>NZ_JAIMCA010000009.1 GCF_025499465.1 Allobosea sp. BH3 | reverse complement strand
GCAACCAGCGATGGCTCTTGTAAAACGCAGCACACCGAAGTCTCGTTTGACTTGCCCGAAGGCAAGTCCGCAAGAACCCCGCCGTCCACGTTTCTCTTTCTGTCTTCAATTTTCAAACAGCGTCGCTTCAAACAAATTCCGACAGGAACTCGCCCGGTGTCCCGGACATCAGCCCCAGCGTCCTTAGGAAGCGCAGAAGAGGCGCCGCTCAGCGGCGGCGCCGTCTCGATGGGCGGTTTATAGGCGAGGGCCCTTCGACCTGTCAACACGCCAGATGAAGTTTTTTTGACGGGGCTGTGAGAACCCCTTCCAGCCCGTCTTTATGGGCCGTTTGAGACGGCCACACGCCATCTCGATCCGAACTGCATGAGTACCCGCCCGCGGGAGGCAGACGAAAGCCTTGCCGGACAGCCCCTCGCACAAGCTTCCCAAAACAGCCGCATTCCACCCTCAGAGGGAAGGCTCCGCGCAAGGCCCAAGGTTGATTCCGGGCTGCGACGCGGGCATGGTCTGCGTGTGCATTCATCAAGAACGCGCGCGAGGCCGATTTGTTCGGCGGCATGCCGCCGCCGGGCCAAGACAGCCTAGTCCAAACCAGCACCGGTCCAGACAGCCCGCTCCCAAGACGCCGCACGATGAACGCCCATCCCGAGTTCGCGCAACCCGTCGAGCCGCTCGCCCCCGAGGCGACCGCGCTGCTGGTCGACCTCGGCATAGAGCCGCCGATCCAGCCGGTCGATTCACGCCAGCAGCCGCTCGACCGGCGCGGCGTCTCCCTGCGTTGGCTCTTCGCCTGCGCGCTGGTCGGTTCCTGCGGCGCGGCGCTCCTGGGCGCGGCGATCCTCGTTGCGATGCGCGGTGACACCAGCTACCCGGAGCAACCCGAAACCGTCGCGGTCCGGACATCGTCCGCCGCGGGCGATGGCGGCGGCGCTTTGAAGGCGGACAAGCTCGTCGCGGACCAGCCGGTCATCTCCGCCCGCCACACCATGCGCGCGCCGATGTCACAGCGTGTCGGCGACCGCGAGGTCATCCGCGTGAGACCTTTCGTGCGCCTGGCCTCGAACCTGTCGCTCACCACCGGCGTCTATGCGACCAACGTTCCGCCGTTCAACCCGCTGCGCCTCTTCGCCGAGGGCGGTCAACCGGAAGAACGTTATGCCGAGCCGGTGCAGGACATGCCGGACGCCGATGTCACCATCGTCAAGCGCGATCTCGTCGACATCCTGATCCCTTCCGGCAGGCCGCAGCTCGGCGACAGCGAGGTGATCTCCCAGATCGAGGAGGAGCGCGCCAATCTCGTGCGCTCCGGCCGCCAGAGCCCGCTTCCGATTCCGCCACAGCTGATGCTCAGCCGGACTTTGACCGGCGCGGCAACCCCAGGCAGCGACATCCTCGCCTACGCACCCGCCACGGATACGCGCTTCTCCGGCATCGAGGTTCGCGTCGTGCCGGAGAACGTCACCAACGCACCGAAGACGCCGATCCCCGCCTCCCGCGAGCCGCTCGTCGAGGACAAGCTGGTGATGGCGAAGCGCGGCGAGAACTTCGAGCAGGCGATGCGGGGGGCCGGCGCGCCGCCCGAGCAGATTCGCACGATGATCGCGGCCTTCGGCGGCAAGGTCAGGACCTCGGCGCTCCCCGATGGCCAGGTGCTACAGATCCTTTACGCGCCGGGCCCGCGCGCGGGTGACGCGCGCCAGATCATGCGCGTTTCGCTCCTCGCCAACGGCCAGCCTGACGGCACGATCGCGATGAACGACCGCGGCTCCTTCGTCCCGGTCGACCTGCCGCGGCAGGATGTCGGGCCGCAGCGCCCGCAGCGGCGCGTGACCGAGGAGGGCGACGAGGAAGAGGAATCCGGCGGCGCCCGGCTCTATGAGAGCCTCTACGAGACCGGCGCCCGCCATGACCTGCCGCGCCCGCTGGTCGACGAGCTCGTCCGCATCTTCTCCTACGACATCGATTTCCAGCAGCGCGTCCATGGCGGCGACAATCTCGAGGTGATCTTCACCGACGAGGACGAAGGCGACCGCGCCGAGATCCTCTCCGCGACCCTGACCGTGAATGGCGAGGCCCGCCGGGTCTTCCGCTACCAGTCGCCCGAGGACGGGCTGATCGAGTATTTCGACGAGGACGGGAAGTCGCTGAAGAAGTTCCTGCTGCGCAAGCCCATCGCCGATGGCGAGCTGCGCTCGGGCTTCGGCATGCGCTACCACCCGATCATGCGTTATTCCAAGATGCATACCGGCATCGACTGGGCGAACCGCATCGGCACGCCGATCCTCGCCGCCGGCAACGGTGTGGTCACCAAGGCCGGGTGGTCCTCGGGTTATGGCAAGCACACCGAGGTCCAGCACGCCAACGGCTATGTCACGACCTATTCGCACCAGTCGAACTTCGCTTCCGGCATCGTGCCGGGCGCCCGCGTCCGCCAGGGCCAGGTCATCGGCTATCTCGGTTCGACCGGCCTCTCCACCGGCCCGCACCTGCATTACGAGGTGCTGGTCAACGGCAATTTCGTGAACCCGATGAAGATCCGCGTGCCGCGCGGGCGCGAGCTTCAGGGGACCACGCTCGTCGAGTTCAGGCGTCAGCGCGACGAAATTCGCGGGCTGATCGAGAAGGCTGGCGGCACCCTCGCGCAACTGCGCTGAGTGCATGACTGGCGCGAAAATGAGCGCCAGACCCGCTTCAGCTGCTTGACAGCTTGAGCGAGAAACGACACCGCCAAGCACGACTCTTTTCTCGCGCGAGTTTCCAGGCCCATGCTCGCCTCCCTTCTGATCGTCCTGCCCGTCTTTGGGCTGATCGGTCTCGGTTACGTCGCCCGCTGGACGAAGATCCTGCGCGAGTCGACCGGCGAAGGCCTGTCGGATTTCGTCTTCGTGCTCGCAGTGCCTTGCCTGCTGTTCCGGACACTGGCCAAGGCCGACATCCCGGCGAGCCAGCCCTGGGGCTACTGGATCTCCTATTTTGCCGGTGTCGCGGTCGTCTGGACCCTGGCGATGCTGATCGCCAGCCGGATTTTCGCCCGCAAGGGACCTGAGCTGGTCGTTTCCGGCTTTTCTGCTGCGCAGTCCAACACGGTCTTCGTCGGCGTCCCGATGATCCTCAAAGCCTATGGCGATGCCGGGGCCGTGCCGCTCGGCCTGCTGCTCGCGGTCCATCTGCCCGTGACCATGACGGTGGCGACGCTGCTGGCCGAAGGGCGCTCGGCCTCGATTCCGATGCTGATCCGCCGGCTTTTCACCCACCCCATCATCATCGGCATCATCCTCGGCTCGGCAGCGCGCCCCGTCATCGGCTACATCCCCGAGCCGGCCTGGACACTAGTCGATCTCATCGCCGGCGCGGCCGTGCCCTGCGCGCTGATCAGCCTCGGCATCGCGATGCGCCGCTACGGCCTCGAATCCGGGCTGGCGCTGCCCACCGTGCTCAGCGGGCTCAAGCTCGGCCTGCATCCACTGCTGGTCTACTGGCTGGCGACCAAGGTCTTCGAGATGCCGGCGCATTGGTCCGGCGTGGCGGTGCTGTTCGCCGCCTGTCCCTGTGGCATCAACGCCTATCTCTTCGCCGAGCGCTACCGACAGGGCGTGGCGGACGCGTCGAGTGCAATCTCGCTCTCGACCCTGCTCTCGCTCTTCACCACCGCCGCCTGGCTGACCTTCCTCGGCGTCGGCTGACGCGTTCAGCCGAAGCCGAGCTGACGCCGGACCGCTGCCGCTGACGTCCCGGCGGCCCTCAATTCCGCCAGGCTTTCCGATTGCCGGCTCTTGGCGAGCTTGCGCCCATCGTCGTCGAGCAGCAGCCGATGGAAGTGGTAGAGCGGCGTCGGCAGGCCGAGCAGGCACTGCAGCAGGACATGGATATCGGTGGCCGCCTCGAGATCGCGGCCGCGCACGACATGGGTGACGCCCTGCAGCGCATCGTCGACCACGACGGACAGATGATAGCTCGTCGGCACGTCCTTGCGGGCGAGCACGACATCGCCCCAGCGCTCGGGCGCGGCAGTCACCTCATGCCGGGAGCCGCCACTGTCGAACACCGCATAGCTCAGGCCGGTCCCGACCGCGGCGATGGCCCGTGCCATGTCGAGCCGCAGCACATGCGCCTCCCCCGCCGCGACGCGCTGCGCCGCCTCGCCCGGATCGAGCCAACGGCAACGTCCGGAATAGAGTGGCGCACCATCGGGATCGCGCGGCCAGGATTGGCCCGTTTCGGCTTCGCGAGCGGCGACATCGGCACGGACCTCCTGCCTGGAGCAGAAGCAGGGATAGATGAGGCCACGCTCCTGCAACGCCGTCAGAGCGCGCTCATAATCATCGAAATGCTGCGACTGGCGCCGCACCTCCGGCTCGAAGGCGATGCCCAGCCAGGCGAGATCCTCCATGAGGCCATCGACGAATTCCGGCCGGCACCGCGCAAGATCGATATCCTCGATCCGCAGCAGCAGGCGTCCGCCGAGCTTGCGCGCCATTGCCTCGTTGCTCAGCGCGGAGAGCGCGTGGCCGAGATGCAGCCGCCCGTTCGGGCTCGGCGCGAAGCGGAAGACCGGCTTGCCGGAATCGGGTGGGATAGCCTCCATCGCATCCTGTCTATGGATCGCCGCGCCTTGCGCCAAGCGATCCGCTGCTGACGAGGCGCGACGCGCCTGCCATCGATGCTGACATCATGATCGAACGAATCACCTGCAACGCCGATCTGGAAGAGGGGATGGCGGCACTCGCCGCCATCCATCCGCATTGGCAGGACATCGTCGAGCGCACCGGGCTGCCGCCGCTGCGGCTGCGCGAAGGCGGCTTTCCAGGCCTCGCCGCGATCATCGTCTCGCAGCAGCTCTCGGTCGCCAGCGCGCGAGCGGTCTGGACCCGCTTCGAAAGCGTTTTCCAGCCGCTGACGCCGGAACGCCTGCTGGCGGCAACCGATGACGACATGCGCCTGTCCGGCCTCTCCCGGCCCAAGCAGCGCACCCTGCTGGCTCTCGCCGCTGCGCTCACCGAGGAGCGCTTCGCCTTCGAAATGCTCGAGGGCGCCACCCCCGAACAGGTCCACGCCCTGATGACGGCGATCACCGGCATCGGCCCCTGGACGGCCGATGTCTACCTGCTGTTCTGCCTCGGCCATCGCGATGGCTTCGCCGCCGGCGACCTCGCGATCCAGGAGGCGGCCCGCCATGCCTTCGGTCTCGGCGAACGCCCGAAGCCGGCCGAGCTCGCCGCCATGGCCGAAGCCTGGCGACCCTGGCGCGGCGTCGCCGCACGGCTGCTCTGGGCTTATTATGCCGTGCTGAAGCGCCGCGAAGGCATCAACGCTTAGAGCGTGCTGATTTTACACGGACCCACGCCGTCATTCCGGGACAGGCCGGCGGCCTGCCTCGGAATGACGGCGCGTTTCCGCGGAAATCAGCTCCGCGTGATCTTGAGCGCCGTCTGCGCGCCGGCGCGCAGCATACCTGAATCACTCATGACGGTGACGAAGCGGGCCCCCATGGCAAGAGCCTGCTTGGCGCGTTCGGCGGTGCCCGCATAGAAAGCGACCGGCTTGTTCACGGCCGAGGCGCGGGCGACGATGTGCTTGATGGCCTCATCGACCTCCTTCGCGGCCGCATCGATCTTCGCCCCACCCGAGAGCGCGATCGAGAGGTCGGAAGGGCCAACAAAGACGGCGTCGATGCCTTCAAGCGCCAGGATGTCGTCGAGGATCGCCATCGCTTCGCGCGTCTCGATCATCGCGAATGTGAGCGAGAAGCCGTTCGCGGCCTTCAGATAGCTGTTCTGGTCGAGGCCGGAGGCCCCGAGCCCGCCATAGCTGCCCCAGCTACGCTCCCCGAGCGGCGGGTACTTCGCATAGGCAGCGAAGGTCCGCGCATCCTCCATGGTGTTGATCATCGGCGCGATCACGCCGGAGACGCCGGCATCGAACAGCCGCGAGACGTTCTGAAACTCGCCGACCGGGATGCGGGCGACCGCCGGCTTGCCGGCGGCATTGATCAGCGGCACCGCGCGAATGACTTCGCCGAGCGTGATCGGCCCGTGCTGCATGTCGAGCGTGACCGCATCGAAATCCTCCTGCGCCAGGATCGCCGAAATCGAGGGATCGGGCAGGCCGCACCAGGCGGAGACGAGGCTGTCGCCCTTCGCGAGGCGATCGGCGAGCGAGGACAGGACGGTGGGCTTGGCCATGGTGCGTTCATCCGTTTCGAGCCCGCGCTTCAGGCGGCGCGGCGGCTTCTCACGTTGGACCGGGCGGCTCCCGAAAAGCAAACGGGCGCCCATGCGCCCGTTTCAGAGATGGCCTGCGTCTGCGGAAGCAGCGGGCCGGACAGGGAACCCTTTTCGGGAAATCCGATGCCGAAACCGGATCAGCGGCCGGCCTGAATGTCCTCGGCAGCCTTGAGCAGCAGCTCGGTCATCACGGTGCGGATCTCGGTGTCCGCCGCGTTGACGTTGGCGAGGGCGAAATCGTTCTTGATCTTGCGCACCACGTCCTCGTCGCCGGCCTCCTCGAAATCGGCGACGACGACGGACTTGGCATAGGCCTCCGCATCGGCGCCGCTCTTGCCGAGCTTCTCCGCTGCCCACAGCCCGAGCAGCTTGTTGCGCCGGGCCGTGGCCTTGAAGCGCAGCTCCTCGTCATGGGCGAACTTGTTCTCGAAAGCGTCCTTGCGCTGGTCGAAGGTCGTCATTGGCGGCGTCCGTATCCTCTGCGGGGGCGGGTTCGTGTTCCGGGGAACCATATAGGCTGCCGTGGCGGCAAGAGCCAGCCTTGATCGCCGCACAGGGCTCATCCGGCGGCTCTTAAGACTGCCGAAAGCTCTCGAAGGTGCTTTTGTTGCGTTTGCGTCGCTAAGGCCCCATATACGCGCATATAAACTAGCATCGAAAATGACCCGGATCGTGATTCAAGGCGAATCATCCGGGGCGATGGTGTTGGATTTGACAGATCAGGGGCCAAGATCCCGCCGCGACGACATCGCGTCCAGAAAAGGGCCGACCTTTGGATTTCCTCAAGCCACGGTACATCCCCATGAATCGCCGCCGTCGCATCTACGAAGGCAAGGCGAAGGTCCTCTATGAAGGACCGGAGCCCGGTACGCTGATCCAGCATTTCAAGGACGACGCCACCGCCTTCAATGCGAAGAAACACGAGGTCATCGACGGCAAGGGCGTGCTCAACAACCGCATCAGCGAGCACATCTTCTCGAACCTGAACGACATCGGCGTGCCGACGCATTTCATCCGCCGGCTGAACATGCGCGAGCAGCTCATCCGCGAGGTCGAGATCATTCCGCTCGAGGTGGTGGTGCGCAATGTCGCGGCCGGCTCTCTGGCGACCCGGCTCGGCCTCGAAGAGGGCACGCAGCTCCCGCGTTCGATCATCGAGTTCTATTACAAGAACGAGGCTCTCAGCCATCCGATGGTCTCGGAAGAGCACATCACCGCCTTCGGCTGGGCGACGCCGCAGGAGATCGACGACATCATGGCGCTCGCCATCCGCGTCAACGACTTCCTCTCCGGCCTCTTCCTCGGCGCCGGCATCCGCCTCGTCGACTTCAAGATGGAGACGGGCCGGCTCTGGGAAGGCGACATGATGCGCATCGTCGTCGCCGACGAGATCAGCCCGGATTCCTGCCGCCTCTGGGACATCCGCTCCAAGGACAAGCTCGACAAGGATCGCTTCCGCCGCGACATGGGCGGGTTGATCGAAGCTTATACGGAAGTCGCCCGCCGCCTCGGCATCCTCGGCGAGAACGAGAACCCCGGCCAGTCCGGGCCCCGCCTCGTGCAGTGAACGCCCCAAGCCGGCCATCATCGCCTGTGAAACGGGAGCGCATGCGCTCCCGTTTTCATGTCGTGCGTCTTCCGGCCGTGCTTCTGGCGCTGGTGGGCGGGCTTTTGCTCTCCGCCTGCTCGCATCATTTCGGCGCTGGCATCGCCGATCTGCCGGCGAGCCAGGGCTGGCAGCCCCTGCCGATCGGCTCCTGGGTGCTGAACGACGGGCTCGAAGCCCGCGCCATGGTGTTCTGCCCGCGCGCCGACTGCGACCGGCAGGGTTTCGCCGCCGTCCTCTCCTTCGCGGGCGCCCGTGGCCGGCAGATGGAGCAGGCGCTGTCCGAAAGCCCGGCCCAGCTTGGGCAGGCCTTTGCGAAACTCGCTGCGGAAAAGGCCGCAGAGCGCCGCAAAGGCCAGACAGGCCAGAAGAAGAAGCCGGAGCCCAAGCCCGCTCGTAGCGCGACGGACATCGTCCGGCTCGATTCCGCGGACAGCCGCGGCGTTCTCGTCACGATCCGCTCGCTCGATGCGCCGGGACGGCAGGCCACCACCGCCATCCTCTACGGTCGCGAGGCCGACCGGCTCGTGGTCGCGCTCGCCGTCGCGGACAGCGCCGATGCCGCCCGCCGCGACGCGGAATCCGCATGGCGCAGCCGCTGAAATGCCGGAAATCCGCGCGAAACGGTTGAGCCCGCCCCGATTCGCCGCTAGAGCATGTTCCATAGCCAGGAACAATCGAGCGCGGGGCGATAACTTGCTTCAAGTTTATGCCTCAACCTATTGACCTGATACGAAAATCCTGCCCGGAGACTTCCATGAAAGCCCGCGTCACCGTCACCCTGAAGAACGGCGTGCTCGATCCGCAGGGCAAGGCGATCGAAGGTGCGCTGAAGTCGCTCGGCATCGACGGCGTCGGCTCGGTGCGGCAGGGCAAGGTCTTCGACATCGAGCTTTCGACCGCCGACAAGGCCGCCGCCGAGGCCGCGCTGAAGTCGGCCTGCGAGAAGCTGCTCGCCAACACCGTCATCGAGAATTATCGCGTCGAGATCGGAGCCTGAGCCATGAAGGCCGCCGTCATAACCTTTCCGGGCTCCAACCGTGACGGCGACGTCGCCCGCGCCCTGACGCAGGCCGGCGCCACGGTCGTCCATAGCTGGCACGGTGACAGCGAGCTGCCGAAGGGCACCGACCTCGTCGTCCTGCCCGGCGGCTTTTCCTATGGCGACTATCTGCGCACCGGCGCCATCGCCGGCCGCGCCCATATCATGGACGCCACCCGCGCCCATGCCGCCCGCGGCGGCTATGTGCTCGGCATCTGCAACGGCTTCCAGATCGCCTGCGAGGCGGGGCTGCTGCCCGGCATCCTGGTGCGCAACGCCCATCTGAAATTCGTCTGCAAGCGCCAGCACCTCACGGTCGAGCGCAACGACACGCCCTATACCAGCGCCTACGCCAAGGGGCAGGCGATCGACGTCTGCATCGCCCATGGCGAAGGCAACTACATCGCCGATGCCGAGACGCTGGCACGCCTCGAAGGCGAAGGCCTCGTCGCCTTCCGCTATGCCGACGCTCAGGGCAAGGTGACGCCGGAAGCCAACCCGAACGGCTCGCTCAACAACATCGCCGGCATCTATTCGCCCGGCTTCAACGTGCTCGGGCTGATGCCCCATCCGGAGAATCTGATCGATTCGCTGGTCGGCGGCACGGATGGGCGCGGCCTGTTCCAGAGCCTCGTGGCCGCCTGAACCGCGCCATTCTCGGGCGAGGAGAAGCGCAGGCCCGAGAACCTCTTCCAGGATAAGACGCCTTTTTCGGCATGAGATGCTCGGGTCGAGCCCGAGCATGACCCTGGACTGTCAGCGCGCCTGCAGCGCCCGCTGCAGCAGCTTGCCCGCTGCCGCCTGGTCGAGCGGGCCGACATGCTTGTCGAGAATGTGCCCGTTCGGCCCGATGACGAAGGTCTCGGGTACGCCGTACACGCCCCATTCGATCGCGGCCCGTCCGGCACGGTCGACCCCCACCGCCGAGAACGGATTGCCGAGCGCGCCGAGGAAGCGGCGAGCATTCTCGGCCTCGTCCTTGTAGTTCATCCCCACCAGCGCGACCTTGCCCTGCTTCACGGCGTCGGCCTCGGCGAGCCCCATCAGCACGGGATGCTCGACCCGGCAGGGCGCGCACCAGCTCGCGAAGACGTTCACGATCGTCGCCCGGCCCTTGCCGAGATCGGCGTTGCCGAAGGCCGGTATCGGCTGCCCGTCCCGCTGCAAGCCTTCGAGCGGCACGAGCGAAATAGCGGGTGCGACCCGGCCGATCAGGGCGGAAGGCACCTTGCTCTTGTCGCCCGAGAACAGGCCGACGCCGAAGACGATGGCAAGCGCGCCGAAGATCAGCAGCGGCACGAGGAAGACGAGCGGCGAGCGCCGCCGCGGCGCGGCTTCGGCCTCGCTCATGACGTCTCCCGCCCGGGCCGGCGGCCGGCTCCGCGCTGCTCCAGCGCATCGAGCGCCTGTTTCTGGGCGCGGTGATCGCGCAGGATCGCCAGCGTCAGCCCCGCAAGGACGAGCGCCGAGGCGCCGTAGGAGGCGAGGATGAAGCCGGCATGGGGGCCGAGACTGCTTACGATGCTCATGCCGGCAATCCCTGCGTCGCCAGCCGGTCGAGGCGCTCGGCTTCGAGGATCGTCAGCGTCCGGACCCGCCGGCGCATGATCTCGGCGCGCATCCCGACCATGTGCAGGGCCAGCGCGAAGAGCGTGAAGCCGACCGCGAGGATCAGCAGCGGCCAGAGCATGGAGGGATGGATGGTCGGACCGCCCATGCGCAACACCGAGGCGGGCTGGTGCAGCGTGTTCCACCAATCGACGGAGAACTTGATGATCGGCACATTGACGAAGCCGACCAGCGTCAGGATCGCCACGGCCCGCGCCGCCCGCAGCGGCTCGTCCAGCACGCGCCACAGTGCGATGATGCCGAGATAGATCAGGAGCAGCACCAGCACCGAGGTCAGCCGCGCATCCCAGACCCAGTAGGTTCCCCACATCGGCTTGCCCCAGAGTGCTCCGGTGATGAGGCAGACCAGCGCGAAGCAGGCGCCGATCGGCGCCGCGGCCTTCTGCGCCACATCGGCCAGCGGGTGGCGCCAGACCAGCGTGCCGAGCGCCGACACCGCCATCATCGAATAGAACATCATCGCCAGCCACGCCGCCGGGACATGGATGAACATGATGCGGATGGTCTCGCCCTGCTGGTAATCGGACGGCGCCACGAACCACGCCAGATAGAGCCCGGCCATGACGAGCACCGCCGAGGCCGCCGCGAGCCACGGCAGCACCACGGCCGAAAAGCGCATGAAGCGCGTCGGATTGGCGAGATCGATCAGGCTGGCCATTGTGCCGGCGGTGTCATCTGCGGGGGCTTGGGCGCCATGGCGCTGCTTTAGCAATCTCCACCGCTTCTAAGCAATGCGTGGCGAGCGACTGCGACAATCGCGCTTGGCTCAGCCGTCCTCCTCGGAGGAGGCCTCGGCGCCGCCCTTGTCGACGATCCCGAACTGCTTGGACTGGATGCCTTCCCCGGCCAGGTCGAAACCCTCGGCAGCCAGCCCTCGTCGCAGCAACTCGCGCACGGCCGCCGCACGGCTCGGCATGCGCTTGTCGAAGCGCCAGTTCTCGAGGGCGCGCAGCTCGTCCTGGCTGAGCATGATCTGAAGGCGTTCGACGCGATCTTCTGGCGGCATTTTGTTGCAACCACATAAAAATGAGTAAGTGACGATAACAGCACAAAAGGCTTATATGCAAGTGGAGGCGCCAATATGGCTATCGGAGACGGTTCCAGCAATTCCTTAACTTACTAAGTTATTGAATTTATTCAATTTTTTATAATTCTCCCGTTGCTATCGGTGCTGTTTCGTACTAGCTTCCCGATAGGAGGAACGGCGATGTTGATCAAATTGTCGGAAGACATGCAGCACGCCGTCGAAACGACGGTGCGCAGCAAAATCGACGAGGTGGCCGTCCTTGACGTCAACGCCACCGCCGAGGAGATTCGCCGGATCTTCGCGGAACGGAATGTCGCGCTCGAGGATATCGCCACATCCGTCGCCCGGTTCGCGACGCAATGCGGCTATCCGGTCGAACTCGTCGCGTTCGCGCCGCAGCGCGACTGAAGCCGTCTACTCGGCGGACCGCAGCGCCGCCGCCGCGGCCATGGTGCCGACCACGATCGCCGAAAGCGAGATCGCGCAGAGAATCAGGAAGGGCGTCAGGAACGGCACCGTGCCGCCCAGCGCCGCATTGGCAGCCGAGACGCCGAAGATCAGAACCGGGATCGTCAGCGGCGCGACCAGCACCGGCACGATCAGTCCGCCACGCCTCAGGCCTGCCGCCAACGCTGCGCCCCCCGCACCGATGAAGCTCAGCGCCGGCGTGCCGACGAGCAGCGTCGCCACGAGCGGAAGGACACCCTCGCCGGGCAGCGCCACCAGCAGGCCGAGCAACGGCGATACGACGGCCAGCGGCAGGCCGGTCGTCAGCCAATGCGCCAGCCCCTTCGCCAGCACGGCCAGTTCCAGGGGCAGGCTGGAGGCGCGGATCAGGTCGAGCGAACCGTCCTCCTCGTCGCCCTGGAACAGCCGGTCGAGCCCGATCAGGACCGAGAGCAGCGCACCGAGCCAGAGGATCGCCGGGCCGATCCGCGACAGCAGGTCGAGATCCGGCCCGAGCGCGAAGGGCACAAGCACGACGAGCGTCAGGAAGAAGACGAGCGCCAGCTCGCCGCCGCCGCCGGCACGCGCCGCAAGCGCGAGGTCGCGTTTCAGGATGGCGACAAAGGCCCGCCTCACGGGCCGATCCTCAGTTCCCGCGCACCATCCAGCCCGAGCGGTCCATGCGTCGCGGCCAGGATCGCGCCACCTTGCTTCAGATGCGCCTGCATCAACCCGGTCAGCATGGCCTGGGAGGCGGTATCGAGCGCGGCCATCGGCTCGTCGAGCAGCCAGAACGGGCGCGCCGACACCAGAAGCCGGGCCAGAGCGACCCTTCGCCTCTGCCCGGCCGAGAGATAGCCGACGGGTAGCTCCGCCGCATGGGGGAGCCCCACGACTGTCAGCGCTTCCTCCGGAGAGGCCGCCGCATCCCCGAGCACATCCTGCGCGAAAGCGAGGTTCTCCCGCGCCGTCAGCGCCGTCTTGAGCCCATCGCGATGGCCGATGAGATGCGAGATCTCGGCGAGCTGCACATCCTCCTCGTCGCCTTCGATACGGATTGTGCCGCCGTCAGGCCGCAGCCGTCCGCAGAGCATCGCGATCAGGCTCGATTTGCCGGCACCGTTGCGTCCGGTCAGCGCGATCGCCTCGCCCTGCCCCAAAGTCAGGCTCACGCCCTCGAAGATCAGCCTGCCACCGCGGCGACAGGCGAGATTCTCGGCATCGAGACGCGTCGGGGGGAATGAATCTTGCCTCAAGACAGCGCTGCCGCCGACGCCTTCGACCATATATCGTTCATCTAGCGCGCTTCTTGGAATTGATCTATAGAACCCGCGGCTACGCCGCACGCCGATCCGGCGCGGGGCTCGGGCACTCCCGGGGCGGCGCGCGCGTCATGCGCATTAGGCCTTCGAACGGCATTCTCCGCAAGGGCGTGCCGGTCGCGACCACAACCCCTTGATCAGGATCAAGCCCGACATGGCCTCGCTCGACTCCTTCAAAGCCCGCAAGACGCTCACCGCGGGCGGCAAGACCTACACCTATTACTCCCTCCCCGACGCCGAGAAGAACGGCCTGCCGGGCATCTCGAAGCTGCCCTTCTCGATGAAGGTGCTGCTGGAGAACCTGCTGCGCTTCGAGGATGGCCGCTCCGTCACCAAGGCTGACATCGAGGGCTTCGTCGCCTGGCTCGACGACAAGGGCACGGCCGGCAGGGAGATCGGCTTCCGCCCCGCCCGCGTGCTGATGCAGGACTTCACCGGCGTCCCGGCGGTGGTCGACCTCGCGGCGATGCGCGACGGCGTCAAGGCGCTCGGCGGCGACGCCCAGAAGATCAACCCGCTCGTCCCCGTCGATCTCGTCATCGACCACTCGGTCATCGTCGATGAATTCGGCTCGCCCAAGGCGCTGCAGCAGAACGTCGAGCTCGAATACGAGCGCAATGCCGAGCGCTACAAGTTCCTGAAATGGGGCCAGGGCGCCTTCGATAATTTCCGCGTCGTCCCGCCCGGCACCGGCATCTGCCACCAGGTCAATCTTGAATATCTCGCCCAGACGGTCTGGACCCGCAAGGAGACGATCGACGGCGCTGAGGTCGAGGTCGCCTATCCCGACACGGTCGTCGGCACCGATTCGCACACCACCATGGTCAATGGCCTCGCGGTCCTGGGCTGGGGCGTCGGCGGCATCGAGGCCGAGGCCGCCATGCTCGGCCAGCCGCAGTCGATGCTGCTGCCGGAGGTGATCGGCTTCAAGCTGACCGGCTCGCTCAAGGAAGGCATCACCGCCACCGACCTCGTGCTGACCGTCACCCAGATGCTCCGCAAGAAGGGCGTCGTCGGCAAGTTCGTCGAGTTCTTCGGCCCCGGCCTCTACAACCTGACGCTGGCCGACCGCGCGACGATCGCGAACATGGGTCCGGAATACGGGGCGACCTGCGGCTTCTTCCCGGTCGACACCGAGACGCTGGACTATCTCACCACCACCGGCCGCGCCTCGGACCGCATCGCGCTGGTCGAGGCCTACAGCAAGGCGCAGGGCCTCTTCGCCACCCGCGAGTCGGCCGATCCGGTCTTCACCGACACGCTCGAGCTCGATCTCTCCTCGGTCAAGCCGTCGATGGCCGGCCCGAAGCGCCCCGAGGGCCGCGTCGACCTCTCCGGCGTCAAGGCCGGCTTCGCTGCCGCGATGGACACCGACTACAAGAAGGGCGCCGAGATCTCGCGCCGCGTACCTGTCGAGGGCGAAGACTTCGACCTCGGGCATGGCGACGTGGTGATCGCCGCGATCACCTCCTGCACCAACACCTCGAACCCGTCGGTTCTGATGGCCGCGGGCCTGCTCGCCCGCAACGCCGTGGCCAAGGGCCTGAAGGTCAAGCCCTGGGTCAAGACCTCGCTGGCGCCCGGCTCGCAGGTCGTTGCCGAGTATCTGGCGAAGGCCGGCCTGCAGGCCGATCTCGACAAGCTCGGCTTCAACCTGGTCGGCTTCGGCTGCACCACCTGCATCGGCAATTCCGGCCCGCTGCCGGCGCCGATCTCCAAGACGATCAACGAGAAGGGCCTGATTGCGGGCGCCGTCATCTCCGGCAACCGCAACTTCGAAGGCCGCGTCTCGCCGGACGTGCAGGCGAACTACCTCGCCTCGCCGCCGCTGGTCGTTGCCTATGCGCTCGCCGGCTCCGTCCAGATGGACCTGACCACGCAGCCGATCGGTCAGAGTTCTGACGGCAAGGACGTCTATCTGAAGGATATCTGGCCCTCCAACAAGGAGATCCAGGACTTCATCGCCAAGAACGTCACGCGCGCCATCTTCGAGAAGAAGTATGCCGACGTGTTCAAGGGCGACGAGCACTGGCAGGCCGTCCAGACGACCGAGAGCGAGACCTACGCCTGGGACGACGATTCGACCTATGTGCAGAACCCGCCCTATTTCCAGGGCATGGGCAAGACGCCGAAGCCGATCACCGACATTGCCGGCGCCCGCGTGCTGGGCCTGTTCGGCGACAAGATCACGACCGACCACATCTCCCCGGCCGGTTCGATCAAGGCGGCCTCGCCGGCTGGCAGCTACCTGACCGAGCACGGCGTCGCGGTGGCCGACTTCAACCAGTACGGCACGCGCCGCGGCAACCATGAGGTGATGATGCGGGGCACCTTCGCCAACATCCGCATCCGCAACCACATGCTCGGCCCGAACGGGCGTGAGGGTGGCTACACCATCCACTACCCGTCGAAGGAAGAACTGCCGATCTACGATGCGGCCATGCGCTACAAGCAGGAGAGCGTCCCGCTCGTGATCTTCGCCGGCGTCGAATACGGCAACGGCTCCTCGCGTGACTGGGCGGCGAAGGGCACCAACCTGCTCGGCGTCAAGGCGGTGATCGCTCAGAGCTTCGAGCGCATCCACCGCTCGAACCTGGTCGGCATGGGCGTCGTCCCCTTCACCCTGCCGGAAGGCACGAGCTGGGCCTCGCTCGACCTCAAGGGCGACGAGCTCGTCAGCATCAAGGGCCTGGCCACCGTCAAGCCGCGCCAGATGATGGAAGCCGAGATCACCTATGCAGACGGTACGATGAAGAAAGTGCCGATCCTCTGCCGCATCGATACGCTGGACGAGATCGACTATTTCCGTAACGCCGGCATCCTGCACTACGTGCTGCGCGGCCTGGCCGCCTGATCCGGCGCGGCCGCGGCCTTCCCGGAGGCCGCATCACGCATGAAACACCTCATGGCCGGCGCAAGCCGGCCATGTTGCACTCGAAGCCCGCCCCGGTTGTCCTTGCGCCCTCTGCGGTGTAAGGGGGCGGTTCAGTCATCCTCGGCGGCGACTTGGGGCAGGCGCAGGGAACACTCCCGCGCTCGGATGTCATCCGCCATCATCGACAAGAGACGGGAGCACCCGCAGCATGTCCGCCACGTTCGAGACGGTCGCCGGCATTATTTCCGAGACCTGCGATATTCCGCGCGAGAAGATCACGCCCCAAAGCCACGCGATCGAAGACCTCGGCATCGATTCCCTCGCCTTCCTCGACATCGCCTTCGCGATCGACAAGGCTTTCGGCATCAAGCTGCCGCTCGAGCAGTGGACGCAGGAAGTGAACGAGGGCAAGGCACCGGCCGAGCAGTATTTCGTGCTCGAGAACCTGTGCAAGCGCATCGACGATCTCGTCGCCGCCAAGAAGGCCTGAAGACCCAGGCCTGAGAGCTCGGGCCTGACGCGCTAAGCGCCGCCGGACTTGAGCCGGCGTCCCGCTCCCGATAGAGCATAGGCCGCGAGCGGATCGAGCCGGATCCGTACCGCGGCCTTGCGCCGTTCCGGCGCCCATCAGACCAAGGATCGCATGCGTCTCGAATATTTCGACATGATCGACAGGGTCGTGACCTTCGATCCGTCGCAGAAGCGCATCGTCACGCGCTCCACGGTCCCGGCCGAAAGCCCCGTCTTCGAAGGGCACTTCCCCGGCCACCCGCTGGTGCCCGGCGTGCTGCTGACCGAGACCATGGCGCAGGCCTCGGGCTATCTGCTGCTCGGCCTGAACGGGCTGACGCAGATGCCCTTCCTGATGACCGTCGACAAGGCCCGCTTCCGCACCTTCGTCGAACCCCGCACGGAACTCCTGGCCGAGGCCGAACTCATCATCGAGGGCTCGGGCTACGCCGCGACCAAGGCGAAGCTCTCCAGCGAAGGCAAGCCGATCTGTGACGCCGAATTGCGCTTCCGCCTGATGCCCTTCCCCGCCGATATGCGCGCGCTCATGCAGAGCCGCATCGAAGCGATCGGCCTGACGCCGGAGCCTGCACCATGACCACGACCAGCCGCCGAGACGTGGTCATTACCGGCATCGGCATCGCCTCCAGCCTCGGCGAGGGCGTCGAAACCCACGCCGCGGCCCTGACGGCCGGCGGCCCGCCGGCGGTCGATACCGAGAGCTTCAAGCCCTATCCGGTGCATCCGATTGCCGCGCTGGAGCTCGACAAGCAGATCCCGAAGAAGTCCGACCAGCGCCAGATGGAGCCCTGGCAGCGCCTCGGCGTCTATTCGGCGGGCCTCGCCCTCGATTCCGCCGGGCTGAAGGAGGATGCCGAGGCCAGGAGCGCGCTGCAGGTCATCGTCGCCGCCGGCGGCGGCGAGCGCGACCATGCCGTCGATTCCGCCATCCTCACGGGCCTTCGCGGAGCGAACGAGCCCGGCGCCTTCCTCAACGAACGGCTGATGGGCGATCTCAGGCCCACGCTCTTCCTCGCCCAGCTGTCGAACCTGCTCGCCGGCAATATCGGCATCGTCCACGGCATCACTGGCCCCTCGCGCACCTTCATGGGCGAGGAGCAGGCCGGCGTCGACGCGATCCGCACGGCGCAGGCCCGCATCGCCTCCGGCCAGTCCGATCTCATGCTGGTCGGCGGGGCCTATAGTGCCGAGCGCCGCGACATGCTGCTGCTCCTGGAGCTCGGCGGCTATCTGCGCCATGGCACCTTTGCTCCCGTTTTCACACGCGACGACGAGCCGGGCCTGATCACCGGCAGCGCCGGCGCCTTCCTCGTGCTCGAATCGGCCGAGGGTGCCGCGGCTCGGGGCGCAAAGGTCTACGCGAAGCTCAAAGCTGCCGGCGCTGCTCGCAGCCGCCGCACGCCGGGCTCGGTCGAATCCGCGCTGACCAAGCTGGTGCAGGGTTTCGGCTCTGTCGGTCCCGACGCGATGGCGGTCTCTGCCGCAACCGGCTGCGCCGGCATCACGGCCGAGGAGGCCGCGGCGCTGAAGACAGCGGCTCCCTCCGCCAGGCGCATCGCCGCCGGCGATCTGGTCGGCCACGGCCTCGAGGCCGCTTTCCCGGTCTCGGTCGCGCTCGCCGCGATCGCGCTTGCCACGGGACAGGCGAAGGAAGCCATCGTCACCGGCGCAGGCCATTGGCGCGGCGAAGGCGCCGCCCATCTGGTGCAAGCCTGAGAGGTTCGAAGCCATGAGCAAGCATCGTGATGCCAAAGGCCGCCCGCTCGTCGCCGTAACCGGGCTGGGCGTCGTCACCTCGCTCGGCCAGGGCAAGGACGCCAACTGGCAGGCCTTGACGGCCGGAAAATCCGGTATCCACCGCATCGACCGCTTCCCGACCGAGGGGTTGCGCACCAGCATCGGCGGCACCGTCGATTTTCTCTTCGACGGCGCCTTCACCGCCCCGCAGCTCTCCGAGAAGCTGGCGACGCTCGCCGCCGAGGAAGCTGTCGCCCAGAGCGGCATCGGCGCGGATGGCGATTTCCCGGGCGAGCTCTTCATGGCCGTGCCGCCGGTCGAGATGGAATGGCCGCAGAAGCAGGAGATCGCCGCGACCATCGAGGGCGAGGTCGACTATGACGGCCTGCTGCGCGCCGCCGCCACCGGCAAGTTCCGGCCCATGCACGAGCTCTTCGTCTTCGGCGGCGTCGCCGACCATATCGCCGACCGTTTCGGCACCAAGGGCTCGCCGATCTCGCTCTCGACCGCTTGCTCCTCGGGTGCGACGGCGATCCAGATGGGCGTCGAGGCCATCCGCCGCGGCGAGACTGAAGCTGCGCTCTGCATCGGCACCGACGGCTCGATCCATGCCGAGGCGCTGATCCGCTTCTCGCTGCTCTCCGCGCTGTCGACCCAGAACGACCCGCCGGAAGGCGCTGCCAAGCCCTTCTCCAAGAACCGCGACGGCTTCGTCATGGGCGAAGGCGCAGGCGCGCTCGTGCTGGAGGACTACGACCACGCGCTGGCGCGGGGCGCGACCATCCTCGGCATCGTCGCCGGTTGCGGCGAGCGCGGCGACGGCTTCCACCGCACCCGTTCGAGCCCGGACGGCAAGCCCGCCATCCTCGCCATGCAGGATGCGCTGGCCGACGCGGGGCTCACCCCGGACGATGTCGACTACATCAACGCTCACGGCACCTCGACGCCCGAGAACGACAAGATGGAGGCGATGAGCTGCTCCGCTGTCTTCGGCGAGCGCATGGCGAAGCTGCCGATCTCCTCGAACAAGTCGATGATCGGCCACACACTGACGGCGGCAGGCGCGGTCGAGGCGGTGATCTCCTTCCTGACCATCGCAAACGGCACCATCCCGCCGACGATCAACTACAACAACCCCGACCCGGCGCTGGCCATCGACGTCGTGCCGAATGAGGCGCGCAAGGCGAAGGTCCGCACCGTTCTCTCCAACTCCTTCGGCTTCGGCGGCCAGAACACCTGCCTGGTGCTGACCGCCCCGCCGGAAGCGGCATGACCCGGGCTTTCTCATGACCAGGATTCTCGTCACCGGCGGCGCCAAGGGCGTCGGCGCGGCGATCGTGCGCGCGCTCGTCGCAGCCGGCCACGATGTCGACTTCACCTTCCGCTCTTCCGCCGAGCAGGCGAAGGCGCTCGCCGACGAGATCGCCAAGGCCCATCCCGGCCGCGCGGTCTCGGCCCTGCCGCTCGATCTCTCCGACAAGGCCGCTCTCGACGCCTTTTGCGAGGACCGCGAGGACGAAACCTATTTCGGCCTCGTCCACAATGCCGGCCAGCCCTATGATTCGCTCGCTGCGATGATGGTGCAGGACAAGGCGGAAGCCGCGATGCAGGTCAATTTCTGGGCCTTCACCCGCCTCGCCAAGAGCCTGATGCGCAACATGATCCGCGCGCGCGCCGGCCGCATCGTCGCCATCGGCTCGGTCGCAGCCTTGCGCGGCAACCCGGGCAATGCGGCCTATGCCGCCTCCAAGGGCGCCTTGATCTCCTATGCCAAAACGCTCGCCGTCGAGACCGGCAAGCGCGGTGTCACGGTCAACGTGATCGCGCCCGGCTTCGTCGACACCGATATGATGGCGCCCTATGCCGCCTATCGTGACAAGATGCAGAGCCAGATTCCGGCCGGCCGCTTCGCCAAGCCCGAGGAGGTCGCCGGCCTCGCCACCTTCCTGATGAGCGAGCCCGCGGCCTATATCAGTGGCACGGTGCTGCCGATCGATGGTGGCCTGACCGCGCAACTCGGCATCCATCGCTGATCAGCCTGTTCTGAAAGGTCGAAAGTTCATGCGTTCCCTCCAGCTCCACGGCGACCGCGACCTGCGCCTGGAAGAGATCGAGCCGCCGCCGCCGCCCGCCGCCGGCGAGGTGCAGATCCGCATCAAGGCGGTGGGGCTGAACTATCTCGACCTCTGGGGTTTCCGCGGCATGGCCTTCGCCAAGCGCAAGATGCCGCAGGCGGCCGGTGTCGAGGCGGCTGGCGAGATCGTCTGCGTCGGCGAGGGCGTCACCGGCTTTGCGCCCGGCGACGTCGTCACCGCCTATGGCGCCGATACCTGCGGTGAGTGCAAGGCCTGCCGCGAGGGCCGCGACAATCTCTGCGAGAACGTCGCCGGCATCATGGGCTTCCATATCGACGGTTTCGCCCGCGAGTTGCTGAACCGCCCGGCGCGGCTGACGATCAAGGCCCCCAAGGGCGTCTCCTTCGAAGACGCCGCCTGCGCGCCGATCGGCTTCGGCACGGTGCAGCACATGCTCTTCGACAATGCGAAGCTCGAGCCTGGTGAATCCGTTCTGGTCCATGCCGGCGGCTCCGGCATCGGCACGGCCGCGATCCTGATGGCCAAGGCCATCGGCTGCACCGTCTACACGACGGTCGGAGACGACGAGAAAGGCGCCAAGGCCAAGGCGCTCGGCGCCGACCACGTCATCAACTATCGCGAGGACCGCTTCGAGGGTGTGGTGCGCAAGCTCACCGGCCGCAAGGGCGTGGATGTCGTCTTCGAGCATGTCGGCGCCGACACCTGGAACGGCTCGCTGCTCTGCCTGAAGCGCGGCGGCAGGCTCGTCACCTGCGGCGCGACCTCCGGCCCCTCGGCCACGATCAACCTGATGCAGCTTTTCCAGCAGCAATATCGCATCACCGGCTCCTTCGGCTGCCGCATCGAGAATATCGCGCAATCGCTCGAGAAAATGGCCGGCGGCATGAAGCCGGTGATCGATTCGGTCTTCCCGCTCGCCGAATTCGAGAAGGGACTCGCCCGGATCGAAGGCCGCAAGGTCTTCGGCAAGGTCGTCATCGCCTTCTGATCGGCGCACGCCTTTCCGGCCGAAGACTTGACGCCGGCAAAATCCTGCCCCAGATCGCGCCCTCAGGCCCGGTTTTGCTCTCGGCACGGGTGGAATTTGAGGCTGAAGCGATCTTGAAACGTTTGAAGGCACTCGCCGCCCGCGTCGGCGCCGCGCTGATGATCGGCGTGATCCGCGCGCTGTTCGGCGGCCTGCGCCTGCTCGGCCCGGAGCGCTCCAGCGATCTCGGCGGCTGGCTGCTGCGTACGGCAAGCCCCCTGCTCCCGGTCAACCGCATCGCCCTCGCTAATATCCGCGCCGCCTTCCCCGAGAAGGACGAGGCGGAGGTGCGGCGCATCGCGCGCGGCGCCTGGGAGAATCTCGGCCGCACCGCCGCGGAATACGCCCATCTGGGCACGTTGTTCGACTATGACGCCGAGAATCCCGACAAGCCTTCGCGCGTCGAGGTCCAGGGCATTGAGCATTTCGTCGCGCTCAAGGACGATGCCAAGCCCGGCCTGATCTTCTCGGCCCATCTCGCGAACTGGGAGCTGCCGGCGATCTGCGCCGCAACCTATGAGCTCAAGACGACCGCCGTCTTCCGCGCCCCCAACGACCCGGCGATCGCGGCCGTCGTGCACGAGATTCGCTCGGGCGCCATGGACGGACTTGCCGCGGCGAAGCAGGGAGCGGCGTTCGCGATGCAGGCTGTTCTGGAGAATGGCGGCCATCTCGGCATGCTGATCGACCAGCATTTCACCCGCGGCACCGTCGTGCCCTTTCTGGGGCGCCCGGCCCTGACCAACCCGATCATGGGCAAATTCGCTCGGCGCTTCGAATGCCCGGTCCATGGCGTGCGCGTCATTCGCCTGCCGGGCCACCGTTTCCGGCTGGAGCTGACGCCGCCGCTCGATCTGCCGCGCGACGCCGGCGGCGAGATCGACGTGCGGGGCGCCATGGCGATGATGACGGCGGTCGTCGACGGCTGGGTGCGAGAATATCCCGAGCAGTGGCTCTGGATGCATCGCCGCTGGCGACCGAACATGATCTCCGCCAGCGCGCTCGCCGAATTCGAGCAAAGCAGCGTGATCACGCCGGTTTTCAAGGCAACGTGATTTCCATCCGGGGCGGATTGCGGGCTTTGGTAACCTCAGAAAAAGAAGTCGCCCGCAGAGTCTCGTCCATGTCCGCTTGCAAGCGCCACCTCGCCGCGATCCTCGCCGCCTTCGCCCTCGTCCCGGCGATCGCGCAGGCGCAGACGGCCGAGCCTGCGCCAAAGGCCGTGATCGAGCTTTTCACCAGCCAGGGTTGCTCCTCCTGCCCGCCGGCAGACGCGCTGGTGGTCGAACTGGCCAAGGAGCCGGGGCTGATCGCTCTCACCCTCCCGGTGACGTATTGGGACTATCTCGGCTGGAAGGATACGCTCGGCAAGGACTCCTTCGCCAAGCGGCAGAAATTCTATGCCAAGGCCCGCGGTGACGGGCAGGTCTATACGCCCCAGGTCGTGATCAACGGCGCCTCCCACGCCATTGGCTCGGAGAAGGCGGAGATCACCAAGGCGGTGAACCAGCTGTCGACGACGGGCTTTGCTGCGACGGTAGCGCTGAAGGAGGAGAACGGCAGCCTCCGGATCGCGATCACGCCGCGGGATGCCTCCCTCACGGAGCCGGCCGGTGTCTGGGTCCTGCCGACCACGCGCCACGCCACGGTGCCGGTCACGCGCGGCGAGAACCAGGGCAAGACACTGGCCTATGCCAATGTCGTGCGTGGCATCGTCCGCGTCGGCGACTGGAACGGAGAGGCTGCGACCATCACCGCGCCGCTGACGGCGACACAGGCGCCGGAGGCCGACAGCTATGTCGTGCTCGTACAGGCCGAGCGGCCCAGCAAATACGGAATGACCATGCCCGGCGCCATCCTCGGCGCCGCCCGCAGCGCGTCCGCGCGTTGAGCTCCGCCGCGCGCCCGAGCTCGTCCCCAGCATAACAAGCGCCAGAAATCAGCGTTCGGAATCGTTCGACGAATGTCCGGTGGCCGCCCGTTTCGTAACCGTCGCCAAACCGTCTTTCGTGGTCACGATGAGCGGTCAGGGGCGATGAGAGGGCTCGGGCCTCGGAGGCTGATCGAAATCAAGGCATCTGATGCCGGTTCATGGCATCACACGCGTCAATGAATCTGATCGTATTCGCCTTCGCCTGCGCATCCTTGCTTGCGACCCCCGGCCCGACCAACACCTTGCTGGCGACTGCCGGCGCGGAAGTCGGATGGCGCCGTGCCAGGCATCTGCTGGTTGCGGAGCTCGCCGGGTATCTGCTGGCCATAGCGATCTTGAGGCTGGCGCTGGGGCCGATCATCGCCGCAAAGCCGGAATTTGCGTTGGCGCTTCAGGCCGCGGTCGTCGCCTACGTCCTTCATCTCGCCATCGCCGTCTGGAAGCGCGGCAACGTTCGCGATCTCGCCGGGCGGTCGATCACCTTCCGGCGCGTGTTCCTGACGACCTTGCTCAATCCGAAGGGAGCGATCTTCGCCTTCTCTCTGCTCCCGACGGCAGATGACGGGCTGCTGTTCGGGCTCGCGGTCCTCTCGCTCGAGATCGTCGCGATCGGCTTTGGCTGGCTACGTCTCGGAAGCACGTTCCACGCGAAGTTCCACGACGCGGGCCATGCGAAGATCGGATACCGCTTGAGTGCCGGGATGCTGGCTTGCCTCGCTGGCGTGGTCGCCATCCGCAGCATCGTGGCGCTCTAGAGCCGGATCCGATCGGATTGCTGCGCAATCTGATCGGCGCGTGCTCTAGGATGCTCTCGTTCGGCGATTCTCGGATTGGCGTTCCGCTCCGCCCGGGAATGCCGGCCTAAAGCAGGATCACCTTGTTCTGCAGCTCGTCGACGTCGCCCGGCACCGGCGGGACATGCTGCGCCAGCACGGCGCCGACCTCATCCACCGCTGCGATCAGCCCCTCGGTCAGCCTGTCCTCGCGCGCCGCGGCGATCAGCGGCTCGATGATGGCGCGCCAGGTCTCCTGATCGACGAGCCCGTCGATGCCGGTATCGGCGATGATTTCGGCATAGCGTTCCTGAAGGGCGACATAGAGCAGCACGCCGGTGCGCCCCTTGGTCCGTGTCAGGCCGCGGGCGGTGAATTCGCGCAACGCCGCCTCGTGAGCGCGCCGCCGCTTGACGAAGCCCGGAACGAAACGCCCGCCGCGCCCATACCAGAGCAGCGAACCCAGCAGCAGCGCCGCGCTGAAGAGCTGGGTCATGAAGATGCGCTGGGCACTGATCGCCGTCAGCGAGAGCAGCGGCCAAGGCACGAAGAGAGCCAGCGCAAGCGCGAGCACCACGGCCACGTTGCGGTAGCTCGACGCGGCACGGTCGATGACGACGACGATCTCGCCCGCGGTCCGCAGCTCGGCACGGCGCACGGCTTCGGCAATCGCGTCTCTGTCAGCCTCGTCCATCACCAGTCTCCCGAGGCTCCGCCGCCGCCGGAGGAGCCACCGCCACCTGAAAAACCGCCTCCGCCCGAACTCCAGCCACCTCCGCCGCCGCTCCAGCCGGAGCCCGAGCCGGTGCTCCAGCCCGTCGTCTGCGGCAGCGTGACCCAGCGCCCGTTGCGCAGGCGATGGCGTCGGCCGCCACCCTGCTGGCTCAAGCCCCGCAGGAAGGCGACGATGAACAGGAAGATCAGGATCATCCCGATGATGACCGCGATGTCCTCGCCCAGCGTGCTCTCATCCGAGCGTACCTCCGCGCGCCGCTGCCATTCCTCGGCATCGCCTGCGAGAATGGTCAGGATCGCATCGACGCCGGCCTCGATGCCGCCCGCGAAATCGCCCGTCTTGAACTTCGGCGCGATCGCGGTCGTGATGATGACCTTGGAAAGCGCGTCCGTCAGTGCGCCTTCGACGCCATAGCCGACCTCGATGCGGACCTTGCGCTCCTTCGGCGCGACGACCAGCAGCACGCCGTTGTTCTTCGCCTTTTGCCCGAGCTGCCAGTGCCGGAACAGGCCGTTGGCGAAGTCCTCGATCGTGATGTCCTGCAGCGAGGGCAGCGTCGCGACCACGACCTGGTCCGAGGTCTTGTCCTCATGCGCCTTGAGCTTGTCCTCGATGCGCTGCCGCGCCTCGGGCGCCAGCAGATTGGCCGCGTCGACGATGCGGCCGGTCAGCGCCGGATAAGACGGTTCGGCGGCCAGTGCCAGGCCGGACCAGAGCACAACGACCAGTCCGAGAACGGCGGCCCATGCCGTCATTCTCGGGCGGAGCGCAGCGCAGACCCGAGAATCTCTAGCAGGAGATGCTCGGGTCGAGCCCGAGCATGACGTGCGCTCCGGCATCCCCGTGACCCATCCGCCTCAGAACTTCACCGCCGGCGGCCGCTCGGCGCCCGTCGTCGCGGTGAAGGTCTCCATCGGCTTGGCGCCCCAGAACAGCTTGGCCCAAATCACGCCCGGAAAGGTGCGGATCTCGGTGTTGAAGGCCTGCACCGCCTGAATGTAGTCGCGCCGCGCGACGGCGACCCGGTTCTCCGTGCCTTCGAGCTGCGACTGCAGGGCGAGGAAGTTCTGGTTCGACTTCAGCTCCGGGTAGCGCTCGACCGTGACGAGCAGCCGCCCCAGCGCGCCGGTGAGCTGGTTCTGCGCGTCCTGGAATTCCTTGAACTTCGCCGGGTCGTTGATGGTCGACGCGTCGACCTTCACCTGCGTCGCCTTGGCGCGGGCCTCGATCACGCTCTGCAGCACCTCGCGCTCCTGCGCCGCATAGCCTTTCACCGTCTCGACCAGGTTGGGGATCAGATCGGCGCGGCGCTGATACTGGTTCTGCACCTCGGACCAGGCCGCCTTCGCCTTTTCCTCAAGCGTTGGAACGTTGTTGTAGCCGCATCCGGCCAGCACGATTCCGACAAGGCTCAGGACGACCCAGGTCAGTGGGCGGCCCAGTTGGGTGGAAATCGACATGCCCAAACCCCTTTGGCAGTGTCACAGACCTAGAGCCGGATCTGATCAGGTTGGAACAATCTGATCGGCGCGTGCTCTTGTGATTCGGAACTCTACCCGCCACAGCGCAGCCCTCCAAGCTGTCCGCGTCGTCAGGCTGTCACCGAGCGATAAATCGCCTATCGTGCCGCTCCGAGCCGGAGACCGCCCGCATGCCGTCCTTGCGCCTGACCACCCTCACCTTGCTCTCGGCTGTGCTGCTGAACGCCGGGACGGCCGCCGCCCAGACGCTCGCCCCGGCGCCGGAGGCCTCGACGGGCCGGGCGACGAAAACCCTCGGCACCGCCCAGCGCTTCATGGCGGCGGCCGCCAACCCGCTCGCGGCGGCAGCGGGGCGCGACATCCTGCGCGCTGGCGGCAGCGCGGTGGACGCCGCCATCGCCGTCCAGCTCGTGCTGAACCTCGTCGAGCCGCAGAGCTCCGGCATTGGCGGCGGCGCCTTTATGGTCCATTGGGACGAGGCTGGCGGCAAAGTCGCGACGCTGGACGGGCGCGAGACCGCCCCCGCCGCTGCCACGCCCGACCGCTTCATGAAGGACGGCAAGCCGATGCCGTTCCGCGAAGCCGTCATTGGCGGCCGCTCGGTCGGCGTGCCAGGTACGCTGAAGCTGCTGGAGGAGGCGCACAGGCGCTGGGGCAAGCTGCCATGGCCCGATCTGGTCCAGCCCGCCCTGAAGCTGTCGGAGGAGGGCTTCGCCGTCTCCCCGCGTCTCAACGGCCTGCTCGCGGGCGAAACGGCGCTTCCGAAGAACGCGGTCGCCGCCGCCTATTTCTACGAGCCCGACGGCAAGCCGAAGGCCGTGGGCGCGATCCTGAAGAACCCCGCCTTCGCCGCGACGCTTCGCGCTATCGCAGCGGAGGGCTCAAAGGCTTTCTACGAAGGCGAGATTGCACAGGACATCGTCGCGACCGTCACTGGCCACCCGACCAATCCCGGCGACATCACCATGGCCGACCTCGCCGCCTACAAGATCGAGGAACGCGAGCCGGTCTGTGGCGCCTATCGGGTCTGGCGCCTCTGCGGCATGGGTCCGCCGAGCTCCGGTGCCGTTGCCATCCAGCAGATGCTCGGCACCCTGGAGACGCAGGATCTGCGGCGGATGGGACCGGGCACTGAGGCCGCCCACTGGTTCAGCGAGGCCGGCCGCCTCGCCTTCGCCGATCGCGCGCTCTATCTCGCCGACCCGGCCTTCATCGTGGTGCCGCTCCGCGGCCTGATCGACCGCGACTACATTCGCTCCCGCGCCATGCTTGTGAGCCCGGATCGTTCCATGGGCCGCGCCAAGCCTGGCGATCCGCCGCATAGGCGCGCGCAACTGCTCGCGCCCTCGGACGGCATCGAGAACGGCACCAGCCACATCTCCATCGTCGACGCGCAGGGCAACGCCGTCGCCATGACCACGACGATCGAGGACGGCTTCGGCGCGCGGCTGATGACGAAGGGCGGCTTCCTGCTCAACAACGAGCTGACCGACTTCAACTTCGCACCGGAAGAGGACGGCAAGCCCGTCGCCAACCGCGTCGAGCCCGGCAAGCGACCCCGCTCCTCCATGGCCCCGACGCTGGTCTTCGACGCCTTCGGGCGGCTTTATGCGGTCGTCGGCTCGCCCGGCGGCAGCCAGATCATCGGCTATGTCGCCAAGACGCTCGTCGCCCTGCTCGACTGGAAGATGGATCCGCAGCAGGCCGTGGACTTCGGCAATTTCGGCAGCCGCAACGGCCCGACGGAGTTGGAGAAAGGCAGCGAGGCGGAAGCCTGGAAGGCCGCGCTTGAAGCCAAGGGCCATGAGGTGCGCCTGCTGGAGATGACCTCCGGCACCCAGGCCATCGTCAAGACGCCGGAGGGTTTTCTGGGCGGCGCCGACGGCAGGCGCGAGGGCGTCGCGATCGGGGATTGAGGGCGGTCGTAGAGCGTCATTCTCGGGCTTGACGCCGGTAGTGCCGGGGTCCTGCTCCCGGTAGTGCCAGCCCATTACGGCTGCGCCGGACGCTCCCCGCCAGCACCACGCCCGGCGATCAGCCAGTAGACGAAGCCCGTCGCTGTGCCGACCAGGAACAGCCCGGAGATGATCTGGATCTCGGCGTGGCTCGGTGCGCGCGACAACCGCAGCATCGCGAGCGGCAGCAGCGCCGCCAGCAACCCGGTGAAACCGCTCTGGAGAAGGCCGCTGCGCAGGCGGAAAAGCTCCGAGCCGATCGCGACCAGCACCACCGGCACCACGACGATGGCCAAGCCCAGCTGGCCGATCACCGTGAAGGCGGCCTGCGCGGCCGGCGCCGGATCGATGCCGCTCTCGGCCAGCCCGAACAGCAGGTCGACGAGCCGCTCGATGCCGCCGCCGATCAGCAGCGCGACGGCCGGCGAGGCGACGCTCGCCATACCCAGGAAGAGCAGCGCCGCCCCCATGGCGACGAGGCAGGCAAACGGAATCAGCAGAACCCAGCGCAGCAAGCGGCTCACTCCGCAGCGACGGCCGGCACGCTCTGCGCTTCCTGCTCGTCCAGCATCAGCCGGGCGCGGGCGGAGAGCTTTTCCGTCTCGCTCTTGAGCTGGCCGCAGGCGGCGAGGATGTCGCGCCCGCGCGGCGTGCGCACCGGCGAGGCATAGCCGGCGCGGAAGACGATATCGGAGAAGCGCTCGATCCGATCCCAGTCCGAGCACTCGTAGCGGGTGCCGGGCCAGGGGTTGAACGGGATCAGGTTGATCTTGGCCGGAATGCCCTTGAGCAGCCGAACCAGCTCGCGCGCCTCGGCGTCGGAATCGTTGACGCCCTTCAGCATGACATATTCAAACGTAATGCGTTTGGCGTTCGACAGGCCCGGATAATTCCGGCAGGCCTCGAGCAGGTCCTTGATCGGATACTTCTTGTTGAGCGGCACCAGCTCGTTGCGCAGCTCGTCGCGCACCGCATGCAGCGAGATCGCCAGCATCGTGCCCATCTCGTCGCCGAGCGGGCTGATCTGCGGCACGACGCCGGAGGTCGAGACCGTGATGCGCCGACGCCCGAGCGACAGCCCCTGATCGTCCGAGATCACATCGATGGCATCGCGCACGCCGTCGAAATTGTAGAGCGGCTCGCCCATGCCCATGAAGACGATGTTCGTGACGAAGCGCCCGCCATCATTGGGCACGAACGCGCCTTCCGGCGGCTTGCGGTTGGGGAAATCGCCGAGGCGCTCGCGCGCCACCATCAGCTGCGCGACGATCTCCTCGGTCTTCAGGTTGCGCACCAGGCGCTGCGTGCCGGTGTGGCAGAACGTGCAGGTCAGCGTGCAGCCGACCTGGCTGGAAACGCAGAGCGTGCCGCGGTCGACCTCGGGGATATAGACGCATTCGATCTCGGCGCCGCGATCATGCGGGCCGGCCGAAGGCATCCGCAGCAGCCACTTGCGCGTGCCGTCGCTCGAAACCTGCTCGGCAGTGACCTCTGGCAGATCGAGCGAGAAGCGTTCGGCGAGCTGGGCGCGCAGACCCTTGCCGATTGTCGTCATCGCGTCGAAATCGCGCACGCCGTAATGGTAGACCCAGTTCCAGAGCTGGCCGACGCGCATGCGCCGCTCCTTCTCGGGAACGCCGATCTCGGCCAGCGCCTCGGCCATGCCGGCGCGCGTGCGCCCGACGAGCGAGGGGCGCCGCAAAACAGGTTCGGCCGCCGGAGCGGCGGTAGCGGGAACGGACACGGTCATCGGAGCTCTGCTTGGCGGGCCGCTATCGGCCCGGATTTCCGCGCCTCATAGCACGAAAAGCCCGCTTATGAAATCGGGGCGCACGACATCGCCGTCATGCTAGCCCTCGTGGCGAGCATCCACGTCTCGATCACCACGCCCGGCCGGCAAGGACGTGGATGGTCGGGACAAGCCCGACCATGACGTGGAGGGCGAAGGGTGCGATGCAGGCCCTTACTTGCAGGCGTCCTCGGCCCGCTTCACGACCTGGCTGATGCCGGCGAGCGAGTACTTGTCGCTGGTCGGGTTGCCGCGCTTCGAGGTGCCCTTGACCTCGAGCCCGGAGCCCTTGCGCATCGCATCGAGCATGCGCGGTTCCTCGGCCGGATTCTTCAGCCACATATTCTGGCCCTTGGCGACGAGTGCGAAGCGCTCATTCCCAATGATTGCTTGATGTTCGACGCCTTCCTTAAGGTCGAAGTTCATCACGAAACTGATCTCGTTGCGCACGCCCTCGCCCGGACGGCTGGAGACGAAGAACATGCCCTCGATGTCCTTGAGATTTGCCGGCAGGCGAACCTCGGCCTTGGAGAGTGCATAGCAGACTTTGGCGCGGCCCTGCTGGGACGAGAAGGCCTGCCATTTGCCTGACGTCTCCAGCAGCATCGCCTGGCCCTGGCCGCCACTGGCCGCCGGAGTGGCAGCAGCAGAAGCGGCGGCGGCAGGCTTTGCCCTCTGCGCCGGCTGCGCCGCGGCTTCGCCCGGCATCAGCAGCACGGTCCCGCCGCCCGCCATGGCGGCGGCGACGAGAACTCTCCGGAACGAAGCGTTAGCGCGGGAAAAGGGGGACGAGCTGATCATGGAACGCCATCAGTCACTAAAAATCTTAACACCGCGTTTACCACCTGTTGACGACGGGCGATCCACCGCGACACGCAAGGATAGAGTGTTACGATCCTGGCGAAAATACGAATGCAGGCGCCGCCTCCGGCTCCATAGACCGCGTGTCAGCCGCGCCGGCCGATCCGTCCGCCCGATCGCAGATACGTGTCATACGCGGTGAGGATGGCCCGGCGCGGCCATTTCAGCCACGCCATCTGCCGTTGCCAGAACGGCATCTTGCTCAGCAGAGCGGCACGCAACGTCCCGCTGACCCGGTAATAGTCGGATACGCGCTGATCGAGACCGCCCGCCCGGTCGTCGACCCAGTAGCCGAAACCCTGGTCCCTGTCCTCGTTGTAGAAGGTGAGGCGGGCATAGCCTTCGCCGGCAAACGTGTCTCCGGCAGCCTGTGTCGTCGAGCTGCGAAGCCGGCCGGTATAGGCGTATTTGATCACGCCCTCGTCGCCGAAATGGATGAACTCTGAATGCCAGCCGCCGATGCACTCGCCGGTCGACAGCCTGAAGCTGTCGCCGCTCAGCAGATAGCGGAAGCTGATTCGGCTGACCGTGATCGAGAAGACGTTCACCTGGTCGTCATCGCCCCGCGGCCGGCCGATATAGTGCCCGACATAGGCATAGTGCGGATCGAACAGGCGCCGGATCGGCGGAATGGCCGATATCGCGAAGAAAATGACGATCAGCGCGAGATAGGCCAGGCCGCTCGCCAACGGAAAGACGGTCTTGGGCTCGAAATAGCCCTGATAAGCCGTGGGAACCTGCGCGCGAATGACCGTGACGAGATCGAAATACAGGACGATGAGGACGGAGAGAACGACGGCGATCGACTGCAGCACGCGGTTCAGCATGGAAGAACCTCATTCCGGCGTGGCCCGCTCCGATCTCGCGACAGCCCGGTCGGTCGCAGCCTCTTGCAAGCCGATCCTAGGGCCGATGGAAACTTGCACAAGGCACCTGCTTGCGGGAGATTCGCAGCAGGGGCCGCGCCGGCCGCTGTCGGGATGCCACGATGAAGGCCCTGCTCTGTGAACGTCTCGGCCCGGCCGAGGAGCTCGTCATCCGCGACATCCCCGAGCCAAGTCCGGGGCCGGGCGAGGTCGTCGTTGCGGTCCGGACGGCCGCCCTCAACTTCTTCGACACCCTGATCATCCGCGGCCGCTACCAGACGAAGCCCGCCTTCCCCTTCTCTCCATCCGCCGAATGCGCCGGCACGATCGCCGCCATCGGCGAAGGCGTCACCGGCTGGGAGCTGGGCGAGCGTGTCGCGGCCTGGCTCGGCCACGGCGCGGCACGCGAGAAGGTCGTCGTGCCGGCCGAAGCGCTGGTCCGCGTGCCGGATCGGCTCGACGACGCGCAGGCCGCCGGCCTCTTCGTCACCTATGGCACGGCGATGCACGGGCTGATCCAGCGCGCCCATCTCAAGGCCGGAGAGCATCTCGCCATCCTCGGTGCCGCCGGCGGGGCAGGGCTCGCGGCGGTGGAGATCGGTGCGCTGCTCGGCGCCCATGTCATCGCCTGCGCCTCCTCGCCCGACAAGCTGGCGCTCGCCCGCGAGCATGGCGCGCAGGAGGAAATCGACTATGTCGAGGGCGACCTGCGCGCCGCGCTGAGGAAACTGACCGAAGGGCGCGGCGTCGACGTGCTCTACGACACGGTCGGCGGCGATCTCGCCGAGCCGGCGCTGCGCTCCATGGCCTGGGAGGGGCGCTATCTGGTCGTCGGCTTCGCCGGCGGCGAGATCCCCAGGATCCCGCTCAACCTGCTCCTGCTGAAGGGCTGCGACCTGCGCGGCGTCTTCTGGGGCGAGTTCGTCAGGCGCGAGCCGGCTGCCCACCGGCGCAATATGGAGCGCCTGCTGGACTGGGCGGCGGGCGGGCATATCCGCGCCCATGTCCACGCGACCTTCCCGCTCGAACGCTGGACGGAAGCCTATGCGCTGATCGGCGACCGCAAGGCCAAGGGCAAGATCGTGCTGACGCTGTAGAGCGACGCCGGAGCGTCATTCTCGGGCGCTGCAAGCAGCGACCCGAGAAGCTCAGGCCGAAAGAGGCGCCTTCTCCCGCAAGAGATGCTCGGATCGAGCCCGAGCATGACGCAGGATCAAAGCTCGGCCAGCGCCTGTTTAGCCCGCTCGCGATGCTCCGGGCGGATCGAGCCGGCCACGGCTGCGAGCGCCGCAGCAATCACCGCCGCGTCGTCGGTGAAGCCGAGCAGTGGCATGATGTCCGGCAGCGCATCGATAGGCAGCACGAAATAGCCGAGCGCGGCCAGCAGCGTCAGCCTGACGCGCCGTGGCGTTGCCGGATCGCGCGCGCAGAACCACGCCGCCAGCAGGTCCTCGGCAAAGGGAATACGCTTCGCGACACGCTTCAGCCGGGCCATGAACTCGGTCCCGAACTTCGCCTCGTCGCGCAGGCTCTTGCGGATCGCCTCCATCTCCTCATGGCTGAAGCGGGCGCTGAACCCTTCGCTCATTCCTGTCTTGCTCCTTTGCGCCTTCCGGCGCGCTGATCGCACACCCCGATGGCGCGCGTGAGGAAAGATGGCCCCGTCGCAATCCTGCACAAGAGGCTTCTCGGAAAACCGGCTTGGAGAGCCGTCCACCCCCCTCTAAACCGGCATTCGGACAAATTCAGGGAAATGCCAAAGGAACCGCCATGAAGCTCGATTCCTCCCTTGCCGCCATCGTCACCGGCGGCGCCTCTGGCCTCGGCGAGGCGACGGCGCGCATGCTTGCCGGCCAGGGCGTGAAGGTCGCGCTGCTCGACCTCAACGCCGAGCGTGGCGAGGCGGTCGCGAAGGAGATCGGCGGCGTCTTCTGCGTCTGCGACGTCACCAGCGACGCCTCGGTCGACGAAGCGCTCGCCAAGGCACGCGCCGCCCATGGCGTCGCCCGTATCATCGTGAATTGTGCTGGCATCGCGCCCGGCCGCCGCGTCGTCTCGAAAAAGCGCGATACCGGCGAGCTGGTTGCACACGACCTCGCCACCTTCGAGAAGGCCGTGGCGATCAACCTGACCGGCACCTTCCGCGTCATCGCGAAATCGGCCGTGGCGCTCGCCGGCCTTGAGCCCGTTACCGCCGATGGCGGCCGCGGCGTCATCGTCTGCACGGCTTCTGTCGCCGCCGAGGACGGCCAGATCGGCCAGGCTGCCTACGCGGCCTCGAAAGCGGGCGTCGTCGGCATGACGCTGCCGGTCGCGCGCGATCTCGCAGGCGTCGGCATCCGCATCGTCACTATCATGCCGGGCCTGTTCGAGACGCCGATGTTCGCCGGCCTGCCGGACGACGCAAAAGCCTCGCTCGCCGTTTCGGTGCCGCATCCCTCCCGGCTGGGCAAGCCGGAGGAATACGCCGCGCTTGCCCGCAGCATCATCGAGAACGACATGCTGAACGGCACCGCGATCCGTCTCGACGGCGCGATCCGGCTGGCGCCGAAGTAGCAGCAAGCCTCAGACGATGCGGTAAACCTCGCCGGCGCTGCGATCCCGGTAGAGGTCCACCCGCTCGCCGTTCCAGTGATAGTCGAGATGCCGGCCCTGCATGGGCTGGCTCGCCCCGTCGGGATAGAACAGCCCGGCGCATTCGCCACCGGGGCAGCGCACGCTCGGATAGACCACGCCTTCCGAGGCGGCATCCCGCAAGCGTGCACCGAGCTGCTGGCTTTGCGAGTAATCGACCGGGTCGAGCACGGCAGTCATTTCATCACCGCCCGCACGCAGATCGTGCAGCTCCGCGTCGACATCGAGCACGATCTCGCGGAACTGCGAGGTCCAGCCCGGCGGCTGCGCGGTCGCCAGCATGAAACGGGCATGGTGGTGCACCGTCTCCAGCAGCGCCACCTCGAAGCGATTCCCCACATGGAGCACGCCGAAGCTGCCGTCGCTGAAGCGGCTTGGCCTGTCCCGGCTGACATGCGTGAACGGCGCCATCAGCCAGCTCGCGCCGGCGCCCGCCACGCGCCTGTCGGGCGGGACGAGATCGAGATTGCCGATCGTCTCCATCAGCCGCGGATTGGTCTTCTGCTCGGCCGCGATCAGGAGCGGCCAGTCGGCCGGGTCGGCGATGTCCTCGAACAGGTCGACCGGCGGAAAGATGCTGCGGATGATCCGGACCACCCCGCGCCACTGGATCGGCGAGACCGGCAGGCTCGCCGGATCGATCACCAGGCGCCCCGCTCGGCATCGAGCAGCCGACGCACCCGCATCAGATCGGTGAGCTCGCCGCCCAGCATGATGTCGAGCGCCGATTTGCCGCCGAAGGCGGCATTCGGCCGCTTGATCCAGTCATAGCCGCGCTGCGGCTCGGTGAAGATCAGCCTCAGCGCCTTGTGGATGCCCATCAGGTTGGAGAGCCGCGCCTTGCCGTCCCGCGAGATGCGCCCGACCCCGCCGGCTTTCCAGCGTGCATAGCTCCGCGCCGGCAGGTCGATCAGCACCGCGGCTTCCTCGTCGGTGATCCGCCACAGCCGGAACAGGTTGACCGCAGCGCGAAACATCGCCGCCGCCTCGTCATCGCTGATCGGGTCGGGAACGAAATCGCGCTGGGCGGTCTCGATGCGCAGAAGGGCGCTCATGCTGCGGCTCTCCATTTGGCATAAGATGGAGATAATTTCGCCAAATGGCAAGAGAAGACCGTCACTGCAAGGAGCGACAGCGACGAAGCAATCCAGAGGGACGTCGAGCTCTGCCGCCCCTGGATTGCTTCGCGAAGCCTGTCCTCGGGCTTGCCGAAGGCAAGACCCGGGGGCTCGCAGTGACGTGCGGAGGTCGGCCCGCCCTATTCCCCTACCTTCGCCGGCTTGATCTCATGCTTCAGGATCAGCGGCGTCTGCGCCAGCGCGAACGCCATCGTCAGCGGCATCACGCCCCAGACCTTGAAGGCGACCCAGAAATCCTGGGTCTGCGTGCGCCAGACCGCCTCGTTCAGCGCCGCCAGCACGAAGAAGAACAGCCCCCAGCGGAAGGTCAGCTTGCGCCAGCCCTCCTCGTCGAGCTGCAGCACCGTCTCCAGCACGAGCGCCAGCAGCGAGCGGCCGAAGAACAGGCCGCCGAGCAGCACGCAGCCGAACAGCGTGTTGACGATGGTCGGCTTCACCTTGATGAAGAAGGCATCGTCCAGCGCCAGCGTCAGCCCGCCGAAGACGGTGACGACGACGGCGTTCACGATCGCCATGCGCGGCAGATAGCCAAGCAGCGCCCGCGACAGCGCCAGCGCCACCAGCGAGGCGACGATGAAGATGCCGGTCGCGACGAAGATGCGCCGGTCCTCGGCCACGCCGAGCAGGCGGTCGCCATAGGAATTGGCGAAGAAGAAGATCGCCAGCGGCCCGAATTCCAGCGCGAGCTTGAGCAAGGGGCTGACCGTCTTGCGTTTGGTCGCCTCGGCCGGAACCTGCCGTATCGTCTCGCTCACGCCGCTTCTCCCAATCCCGCCACGGCGCGGGCAAAATCGCGCGCCGAGAACGGCTCCAGATCGTCGACGCTCTCGCCGACACCGATGAAATGCACGGGCAGCCCGAACTGCGCCGCCAGCGCCACCAGGATGCCACCGCGCGCCGTGCCGTCGAGCTTCGTCATCACGAGCCCGGTGACGCCCGCCGTCTCGCGGAACGCCTCGACCTGCGAAATCGCGTTCTGGCCGACCGTCGCATCGAGCACCAGAAGTGCCGCATGAGGCGCACTCGCATCCTGCTTGCGGATGACGCGCACCACCTTGGCGAGCTCGTCCATCAATCCCTGCTTGTTCTGCAGCCGCCCGGCCGTATCAACGAGCAGCACGTCGGTATTGTTCGTCTTGGCCTTCTGCAGCGCCTCGAAGGCGAGGCCGGCCGCATCGGCACCCTGCTGGCCATGGACCACTTCAGCCCCGGTGCGCTCGCCCCAGACCCGCAGCTGCTCGATCGCAGCAGCGCGGAAGGTGTCGCCGGCCGCGAGCATCACCGACTTGCCCTCAGCCCGCAGCTTCGCCGCAAGCTTGCCGATGGTCGTGGTCTTGCCGGAGCCATTGACCCCGACCATCAGGATCACGAAGGGCTTTTTCGTGGCGTCGATGGCAAGCGGCAGCGCGACGGGGCCGAGGATCGTCTCGACCTCCCGCGCCAGGATCGCCTTCACCTCGGACGGCTCGATCTGCTTGTCGTAGCGCCCCTCGCCCACCGCCTTCGCGATGCGCGCGGAGGTTGCGAGACCCAGATCGGCCTGGATCAGGATGTCCTCCAGATCCTCGAGCGTGCCGGCATCGAGCTTGCGCTTGGTGAAGAGGTCGGTGATGCCGGTCGTCAGCGCCGAGGAGGTGCGCGACAGCCCCTCCGTCAGGCGCCGCCACCAGCTCCGCTTCGGCTGGGCCGCAGGCGCCGGCTCGGATTCCGGTGCCGCGAAAGGCTCAGGCTGCGGAGCGACGACAACAAGCTCAGGTTCCGGTTCCAGCTCAGCCGGCAGCTCGGGGATGTCGACCGGCGGCGCTGTAACGATCGGCTCGGCAACCGGAACGTCCACCACAGGCGCTTCCGCCTCGGCGCCCGGCAGAGCGACGACCGCTTCGGTCTCCGGCTTCGGCTCCTCGACGGGCTCCAGAGCGGGCTCCGCAACCGTTTCCGGGGCCTGCGCCGGCTTCGCCGGCTCCTCGTCGCGTCCGAACAGCCTCGACAAGAAGCCGCGTTTCTTCGGTTCGGTCTCGCTCATCGTCATCCTGTCGTCGGTTCGACGGCCCATTTGGTTGCGCCGCCGTGCCGGTTTCGCTAGCGCAATGCCATGACCGCGCCGGATCAACCAGAAAATTCGCAGTCGCAGCCGCCGATCGATGCGGAGCTGCCGGTGCCGCTGCTCTATCGCGACGCCATGATGCTCGTCATCGACAAGCCGGCCGGCCTGCCCGTCCATCGCGGCCCCCAGGCGAAGCAGCGCGTGATCCCGGTCCTCACGGACTATCTCGATGCCTTGCGCTTCGGTCTGCCCCGCAAACCGGAAGCGGCGCACCGGCTCGACAAGGACACCTCCGGCTGCCTCGTCCTCGGCCGCCACCCGCGCGCCATGGCCGAGCTCAACCAGATGTTTCGCGATGGGCGCATCGGCAAGACCTATTGGGCGATCGTGCAGGGCAGCCCCGAGCAGGATGAGGGGCTGATCGACCTGCCGCTGGAGCGCCGCTCGCCCGAGAGGGGCTGGTGGATGAAGGTCGATCCCGCCGGCCTGCCCTCGCAGACCCGCTACCGCGTGCTCGGCCGCGGGCAGGACGAGACCGGCCCGCTCGCCTGGCTGGCCATGGAACCGCTGACGGGCCGCACCCACCAGCTGCGCGTCCATTGCCAGGCCTCGGGCTGGCCGATGCTCGGCGACGAAATCTATGGCTCCGCGCCGCGCGAGGGCGGCCCGGGCCTGCAACTCCACGCCCGCTCCATCACCGTGCCGCTCTATCGCAAGCGCGAGCCGATCCGTGTCGAGGCCCCGCCGCCGGAGCATATGCTGGCCGCGCTCGAGGCCTGCGGCTGGAGCGAGTCGGCCTGATCAGGCGTCATTCTCGGGCTTGACCCGAGAATCTCATCACCGGCGGCCTCTGGTTCCGAGATGGTCGGGTCAAGCCCGACCATGACGCTAGGAAAATCCTAGTTCCCCAGCCCGTCGATGGCCCGCGCCAGCTTGACGTCGAGCTCGGTCAACCCGCCGGCATCATGGGTGGCGAGCGTCACCTCGACCGTCCGATAGACATTCGACCATTCCGGGTGGTGGTTCATCGCCTCCGCCAGCAGCGCGACCCGCGTCATCCAGCCGAAGGCCTCGTTGAAATCGCGGAAGACGAAGCGTTTCGTGATCGCCTCGCGGCCCTGCGCGAGCTTCCAGCCCGTCAACGTCGCCAGCGCCTCGGCCTGGGCCTCGGGGCTGAGCCGCTTCGGCCGCGTCATCTCCGGATCTCCCGCGGCAGCCGGTTCGGATAGGACGGCCCCAGCGGATAGGCGGCCTCGAGCACATAAGGCCCGCCTCCGGTCGATTCGCGCGAAGACATCAGCGCCACGCGCCGCGCCGTGAAGGTGATCGGCCGCACGATCGGGTGCAGGCTGAGATAATGCGCGACCTCGACCGGGGAGGTGTCGCGCAGCCGCGCTAACGTGACATGCGGCACGAATTTGCGCCCCTCGACCGGAAGGCCGAGGCGGCGCATCTGCCGCTCGACATCGGCCTGCAGCTCGGTCAGCGCTTTCGAGGGCTGGACGCGCGCAAAGACGGCGCGCGGCTTGTCGCCGCCGAAGGAGCCTAGCGCATCGAGCGTCACCTCGAAGGGATAGGCCTGCAGATCGGAGAGCATGTGGTCGGCATCGTTCGCCATGCGCCGGTCGACATCGCCGAGGAAGCGCAGGGTGATGTGGTAATCGGGCGGCTCGATCCAGCGTCCGCCCGACAGGCCGCCGCGGTGCAGGGTCAGCTCGCTGGCGACCTCGGCGGGGATTTCCAGAGCGATGAACAGCCTCGGCATGAGCGAATCCCTGCCAAGCGATTGTGACTCTGGCGAGACGGTAGAACAGGAAGCCGTCTCACGGAATCGCTATTGCGCGTATTCCACCGGCCATACCCGGCCCTACCGCCTCGTCATACCGGACAGGCGGCCGCAAGGCGCGCCTATCCGGGATGACCGTATTCAACCCGAAAACCCGAATCAGGGGCAGGGGTTTCCGACGAGCTGGTGAATCGTGTCGATCTTCGCCTCGATCTCCGGCGGGAGCTTGACGTCGATCGAGGCGATGTCGGTCTTCAGCTGCTCCATCGAAGTCGCCCCGATGATGCTCGACGTCACGAAGGGCCGGCTATTGACGAAGGCAAGCGCCAGCTGCGCCGGGTCGAGCCCCGCCTCGCGAGCGACCTGGATATACAGCCGGATCGCATCCTCCGCGCCCGCGCCCTCATAGCGCTGGCCGCGGTTGAAGAGCGTCGTGCGGGTTCCGGCGGGTCGGGCGCCGTCGAGATACTTGCCGGTGAGATAGCCCTGCGCCAGCGGCGAATAGGCCAGCAGCCCGACATCCTCGCGCAGCGCCACCTCGGCCAGCCCCGTCTCGAAGGTGCGGTTCAGCAGGTTGTAGGCGTTCTGGATCGACTGGACGCGCGGCGTTCCGCGCGCTTCCGAATCGGCGATGAAGCGCATCGTGCCCCAGGCGCTCTCATTGGAGAGGCCGAGCTGGCGGATCTTGCCGGCCTTGACCAGTTCGCCGAAGGCGTCGAGCTGCTCGGGGATCGAGGCCTCGTCGGCGGCCTTCTCATAGGATGCGGCCGAGAAGCGCGTCGGGTTCGAACCCCAGGGCACCGTCCGCTCGGGGAAATGAAGCTGGTAGAGGTCGATATAGTCGGTCTGCAACCGCTGCAGGCTCTTGTCGACCGCCTCGAAGACCTGGGCACGCGTCACCCGCGTCGGGCCGCCATCGTCCCGGAACCAGGTGTTGCCGCCACGGCCACAGACCTTCGAAGCGAGGATGACCTTGTCGCGGTTCTTCCGCGCCTTGAACCAGCTGCCGATGATCCGCTCGGTCGAGCCCTGCGTCTCGGGCCGGGGCGGGATCGAGTACAGCTCGGCCGTGTCGAAGAAGTTCACGCCCTGCTCGACGGCATAGTCCATCTGGGCATGGCCTTCGGCCTCCGTGTTCTGCTCGCCCCAGGTCATGGTTCCGAGGCAGATCACCGAGACCTTGAGATCGGTGCGCCCGAGACGGCGGTATTCCATGGAAAAGCAACTCCGGAAGCGATGCCGGCAGGCGGCAGGCAAGAATCAGGCGAGAAGCGGGAAATCCGTCCGGGGCGGACGGATGGAGAGGATCAGGGCTTGGCGGGCAGCGTGGCGATGAAGCGCTCGACCGTCGGCAGGATGGAGCGGACGATGACGTTGACGCCCTCGGCCGTGGGATGGAGCCCATCCGGCAGGTTCAGCGCGCGGTCGCCCGCGATGCCTTCCAGGAAGAACGGGTAAAGCACCAGCCCGTGCTTTTCCGCAAGCTCGCGGTAGATGGCGTCGAAGCGCTTCGCATAATCGGCACCGAGATTGCGCGGCGCATACATGCCGGCGAGCATCACGGCGATGCCGCGCTGCTTCAGCCGGGTGATGATCGCTTCGAGCGCCTGGCGCGTCTGCGCCGGATCGACGCCGCGCAGCGCATCGTTCGCTCCGAGCTCGACGATCACGCCGTCGGTCCCGTCCGGCACCGACCAGTCGAGCCGCTCAAGCCCGGCCTGGCTCGTGTCGCCGGAGACGCCGGCGTTCACGATCTCGACAGCGACCCCCTTCCGGCGCAGCGCTTGCTCCAGAACCACCGGAAAGGCCGCGCTGCCGGGGAGATTATAGCCCGCCGTCAACGAATCGCCGAGCGCCACGAGCTTCACGGGCTTGGCCTCAGGAGCGGGCGCCTGGGCCGAAGCCATGCTGGATGCACCGGTGAGAGACAGCAGGAAGACGATGAAAAACGCCGCAGCGGATTGGACAAGCGCGAAGGCGCGCCCATATCGCGGCACAGCACCGATGGAAGCGTAAGTCAGGATCATGGCGTGATGAGCGAGAAAGCCGCCCCGGCGATAGAGTTGCAGGATGTGCATCTGAGTTTGGGGCGTGGCGCCGCCCGCGTCCATATCCTCAAGGGGGTCTCCGTATCGCTCAACGATGGCGAGGCGACCGGCCTGGTCGGCCCCTCCGGCTCGGGCAAGTCGACATTGCTGATGACCATGGCCGGCCTCGAACGCCCCGATTCCGGCCTCGTCCGCGTCGCGGGGCAGGATCTCGGCGCGCTCGACGAGGACGGGCTCGCGGTCTTCCGCGGCCGGCATATAGGCATCGTCTTCCAGTCCTTCCACCTCGTGCCGACCATGACGGCGCGCGAGAACGTCGCGCTGCCGCTGGAACTCGCCGGCCAGGCCGATGCCTTCGCGCGCGCCGAGGCCGAGCTTCGCAGCGTCGGGCTCGGGCACCGCATGGACCACTATCCCGCCCAGCTTTCCGGCGGCGAGCAGCAGCGCGTCGCCATCGCGCGGGCCGTCGCGCCCGATCCGGCGATCCTCGTCGCCGACGAGCCGACCGGCAATCTCGATGAATCGACCGGCCGCTCCATCGTCGACCTGATCTTCGCGCTGAAGCGCGAGCGCGGCGCGACGCTGGTGCTCGTCACCCACGACCTCTCGCTCGCAGCCCTCTGCGAGCGCACCGTGCGGCTCCGCTCGGGCGTGATCGAAACGGAAACCGAAGCGGCGGTCGCCTGACGATGCATGCTCCCGTCAAGCCGCCCGCAAACCCGCCCTCACGCTCGTTCGGCATCGGCCTCGCCTTCCGACTTGCCATCCGTGACCTGCGCGGAGGCCTGAGCGGCTTCGGCGTCTTCATCGCCTGTCTCGCGCTCGGCGTCATGACCATCGCGGCTGTCGCCTCCGCCTCGCGGGGTCTGACAGAGGGGCTGGCCCGCGAAGGCCGGCGCATCCTCGGCGGTGACACCGCCTTCAGCCTGATCCATCGCGAGGCCACGCCGCAGGAACTCGCCTTCCTGACGGCGCGCGGCACCGTCTCCAGCATCGCCGGCATGCGCGGCATGGCCAATGCCGGCGACAAGGGCGCTGCCCTCGTCGAGATCAAGGCCGTCGATTCCGCCTATCCGGGGATCGGCAGCGTCGAGACAGATCCGCAGCAGCCGCTGCCCGGCTTGCTGGAACAGCGCGGCGACATTTTCGGCGCGACCGCCGACCCTGTCCTCTTCGGCCGGCTCGACCTCAAGCCCGGTGACACCATCCGGCTCGGCGACGCAACGCTCCAGCTTCGCGCCCATCTCGTCTCCGAACCCGACAAGATCGCCGCCGGCGTCGGCTTCGGCCCGCGCCTCCTCATCTCGCAGGAGGCGCTGCGCGCGACCGGCCTGCTCCAGCCGGGCAGCCTGATTCGCTGGACCTACCGCGTCCAATTGCCCCAGACCGCGACCACCGACGCCGATCTCGACAGGCTGATCGCCGATGCGGGCCGCGAACAGCGCGATGCCGGCTGGGAAATCCGCTCCCGGGCCAATGCCGCGCCGAGCTTCCAGCGCAATCTCGAGCGCTTCACCCAGTTCCTGACCCTGGTCGGCCTGACCGCGCTTCTCGTCGGCGGCGTCGGCGTCGCCAATGCGGTGCGTCGCTTCGTCGAGGCCAAGAAGCTCGATTTCGCCACCATGAAGGCGGTCGGCGCCTCCGGAGGACGTGTCGTCGCGATCCACCTGACCGAGGTGATGCTCGTCGCCGCGGTCGGCACCACGATCGGCCTCATCCTCGGCGCCGCGGCCCCCTTCGGCCTCGGCGCGGTCGTCCAGAGCATCCTGCCCGTGCCCTTCGAGCCGACGCTGGCGCCGGGCGAGCTCGCGGTCGCGGCGCTCTACGGGCTCCTGACCGCACTGGTTTTCGCCATCATCCCGCTCGGCCGGGCGCACGACATTCCGGTCTCGGCCCTGTTCCGCGACCAGGTGGAGCCGAATTCCCGCCGTCCTCGCTGGATCTATCTCGCGCTTTGCGGGGCCGCGCTGGCAGGGCTCGTCGGCGTCGCCTTCGCCTTCGCCTATGATCGGCGCATCGCGCTGATCTATATCGGCGTGATGTTCGGCGTCTTCCTGCTGCTGCGCGCCGTCTCCACCGGCCTGATGGCGCTGGCCCGGCGCCTGCCCCGCCCGAACCGTCCTTCGCTGCGCATGGCGCTGGCCAACAGCCACCGGCCCGGCGCGCTGACGCCCTCACTCGTGCTCTCGCTGGGTCTGGGCGTAGCCCTGCTCTCTGCCCTCTCCTTCATCGACGCCAGCCTGACGCGGCAGCTCACCGGCGCGCTGCCGGACAAGGCACCGAGCTTCTTCTTCCTCGACGTGCCGAGCCGCGATGCTGATCGCTTCGACGCCTTCCTCGCCGAGCAGCGCCCCGGCGCCAAGCTCGAGCGCGTCCCGATGATGCGCGGGCGTATTCTCTCGGTGAACGAAACCCGCGCCGAGGACATCAAGGCCAGCGAGCAATCCGCCTGGGTGCTCGATGGCGACCGCGGCATTACTTATGCCGCCGCCCTGCCGGAGGGCTCCCGGCTCGCGGCCGGCGAATGGTGGCCGGCCGATTATCGCGGCGAGCCGCTGGTCTCCTTCGACGCGCAGAATGCCGCCGGCATCGGGCTCAAGATCGGCGACCGGCTCACCGTCAACGTGCTCGGCCGCAGCATCACCGCCCGCGTCGCCAATCTGCGCACGGTCGACTGGCGCTCCTTCGGCATCAACTTCGTCATGGTGTTCTCGCCGAACACCTTCGCCGGCGCGCCGCACACCAATCTCGCCACCGTCTCGACCAGCCCGGACGGCAAGGGCGTGACCGATGCCGCGCTGATGCGCCGGCTCGCGCTCGACTTCCCGGCCGTCACGGCGGTGCGGGTCAAGGACGCGCTCGAGGCGGTCAACACCATCGTCGCCCAGCTCGCCATGGCGATCCGCGGCGCCTCGGGCCTCGCCATCGCCGCGAGCCTGCTCGTGCTGGGCGGCGCGCTCGCCGCCGGCCAGAGGGCGCGGCTCTATGACGCGATGATCCTGAAGACGCTCGGCGCGACCCGCCGCTTCATACTTTCGTCGTACGCCCTTGAATACGCGGCCATCGGCCTCGTCGCAGCCCTGTTCGGGGTTGTCGCGGGTAGTGCGGCGGGCTGGGGCATCGTCACCCAAGTGATGCGCATCGATTTCGTCAGTGATCCGACCGGCGCACTACTGGCCGCGACTGCTGCTGTCGGTGTTACCGTCCTGTTCGGGCTCGTGGGGACGATAAAAATACTGGCGAAAGCGCCGGCTTCTCATCTCAGGAATTTATGATGACTATCTGAGAGAGGCATAAGAAAGACATTAAAGTCCTGTCACTTTGCATAGGACTGGCGTCGAACTTCTATGACCCGCCCCGCCTTAACCATGGCGGGGTCTTGTAAGAACCGGAAAAGCCCCTCATATTCCCCTCATCGCGCTGACCAAGCGCGAGGACGGCTGGCGCTCGCGCGCCCTCCGTCGTCCGAAACTACGTCAGGGGAAACTCTCTTAATGAGCAACTTCGACCGCAATGCTCCAGTCTGGGGTGCCGGCCGCGCACAGCAGACCAGCGCCGTCGAGATGGATCAGGGCCTGCGCTCGTTCATGCTCGGCGTCTACAACAACATGTCGATCGGCCTGGCCATCACCGGCCTGTTCGCCATCGGCATCTCGATGTTCGCCATTGCCGGCTACACGCCGACCGGCAAGGTCGCCGGCCTGACGCCGCTTGGCGTCGCGCTCTTCGCCAGCCCGCTGAAGTGGGTGGTGATGCTGGCTCCGCTCGCCTTCATCTTCTTCTTCTCGTTCAAGGCCGAGAGCATGAGCTCCTCGGCTGCGCGCAGCATGTTCTTCGCCTTCGCTGCGGTGATGGGCGTGTCGATGGCGTCGATCTTCCTCGTCTACACCAGCGAGTCGATCGGGCGCGTCTTCTTCATCACGGCTGCGGCCTTCGGCGGCCTGAGCCTCTTCGGCTACACCACGAAGAAGTCCCTGTCGGGCATGGGCTCGTTCCTGATCATGGGCCTGATCGGCCTGGTGATCGCCTCGCTGGTCAACATCTTCCTGGCTTCGAGCGCGCTCGGCTTCGCGATCTCGGTCATCGGCGTGCTCGTCTTCGCCGGCCTGACCGCCTGGGATACGCAGCGCCTGAAGGAGATGTATCTCTATTCCGACCTCGACGCCGAGTCGGCGGCGAAGCTCTCGGTGAACGGCGCGCTGTCGCTCTACCTGAACTTCGTCAACATGTTCCAGATGCTGCTTTCGCTCTTCGGCAATCGCCAGGAGTGAGCATCGCCAGGCTTCCCGCTAAAGCGGGCAGCGTCAGCCCCGGCCTCGCGGCCGGGGCTTTTTGTTTGGCCGGGTGCCGTCGGCACGGCTTCTCCTTGGCATGGGCATTGCTCAAGATCGGGCCATGACCACGCCCACGATTCGCCCTGCCACCCCTGCGGACATTCCCGCCATCGCCGGCATTTATGCCCATGCCGTGCTCCACGGCACGGCCTCCTGGGAGCTCGAGCCGCCGGGAGAGGCCGAGATGCTGCGGCGCTACGAGGCAATTCTAGCGGGCAGCTATCCCTATCTCGCCGCCGACAGGAACGGGGAGGTGCTGGGCTATGCCTATGCCGGCGCCTACCGGCCGCGCCCGGCCTATCGCACCACGGTCGAGAACTCGATCTACATCGCCCCCGCAGCCCAGGGCCTCGGCGTCGGCGGCCTGTTGCTGGAAGCGCTGATGAGCGCCTGCACGGAACGCGGCTTCCGCCAGATGATCGCGGTAATCGGCGATGGCACCGGCGCGTCAGTCGGCTCGCGGCGGCTGCATGAGAAGGCGGGCTTCCGGCTGATCGGCATCGCCGAGAAGGTCGGCTTCAAGCACGGCCGCTGGCTCGACCAGATGCTGATGCAGAAGGAGCTGGGCGAAGGCGCGTCGACGCCCCCGTCCTTTTGAAGGCGAAGGGGGCGATACAGATGAGAAATCAAGCCCTTAACTGACGACGCTCAACTGCTTGTCGAGCACCTTGAGCACACGGGAAAGCTCGGAGCCGCGCTTCAGGATGAGCCCCGTCGCCGCGACCACCGAATAGGCGCCCTGCCGGCGCGCGAGCGCGGGATCCTTGACGATGCGGTAAAGCGGCATCTCGGAGGAGCGTCGGAACACCGAGAACTGCGCCTTGTCCTTGAGAAAATCGATGGCGTAGTCGCGCCATTCGCCCGCCGCGACCATGCGGCCATAGAGATTGAGCAGCTCGCTGAGCTCGCGCCGGTCGAAGGTCACGGTTGTCGGCCGAGCCGGCGCCGGGAAATGGACCACCGCGCCGGCCTGCTGCGATTGCGGCGTTTCGCTTTCGCTCATGGCGCCTCCCTGGCAGGGCCTCTCCTGTTCGCTCTGGCAATGATGCGCCTGCACTCCTGCGCTGGCAAGAGATCGATTGCCGCGCGGACCCGGTGGAACCCGGTGCAAGGTCCCATTCGAAATGCCGCATTTTCGCCGCGAACGCGCCAAGCGAGCGCCAAGTTGCGCGGTTCAACTCCCCTCGTTGCCTCGACGGCCCGGCTTTGCTGAGCTCCGGTTTGTCAGCCCCCCAGCCCCCCGGAGTTCCGGCGGAGCCGGGCCTTCAACATCGAGGCCAACTAGCGGCTGGCGTTACGCCGGCCGTTTTCTTTTGCGGGATGCCTTTCCCGCCTCAGCGCGCCTGGCCGTGATATTCGGCGTTGGGCCTCATATCGACCGCCGAGGCCATCCGGTTCGACATGTTGAAGAAGGCCGCGACCGCGCCGATGTCCCAGATGTCGCGCTCGCCGAAGCCGGCCTTGCGCAGGGCCTCCCGATCCGCCTCCTCGACCAGATGCGGCGTCTCGGTCAGCTTGACCGCGAAGTCGAGCATGGCGCGGTGGCGCGCCGACAGCTCCGCCGCCCGATAGTTCATCGCCATCAGCTCACCCAGCACAGGATCGCCGGAGAGCTGACGCACCGCGGCGCCATGGGCCGTGAGGCAGTAATAGCAGCGGTTCACGCTCGAAACCGCGACGGCGATCATCTCCCGCTCCAGCTTCGACAGTCCGGACGGCGCCAGCATCAGGTCGTTGTAGAAGGCGGCGAAGACGGTGAGCTTCGCATCGTCATGAGCATAGGAGAGAAGCACATTCGGCACGAAGCCGAGCTTCTCCCGGCACTTCTCGAAATACGCCTCGTTCTCCGCTGACAGCGGCGCTGGAGGCAGATTCAGCGCCATCACCACGGGCGGTGCATCCTGCGACGCCGGAATCTCGCCGAACTTGGGTTTGTCACGCTTTGTTGCCATGGTGCGTCCTCTCGCTGGGTCGCGGTCGATTTGCCGCTTTTCCAGGCAAGGCAAGTTGAAGGGCTGCGCAGCCTATGCCATCGCTGCGGAGGGACAAATGGGGGATGCGACATGGGCAAACGGGTGACCAACGCGACTGCGGGGTCCATTGCCGCAATCGGATCCGCGGCCGCGGGGCTCAAGAGCACCATGCCGGCGGAATTCCCCGCTTTGCTCTACGGCCGTTCCGTCGCCGAGGACCTCGATGCGCTGCCGCCGGAACTCCTGGCACGGGCCGCTGCCGCTGCCTATGAGCACCTGACGGAATCCCGAAAGCCCGAAACGATCAATCTGCGTTTCCGCGATGACGAGTTCGGCGAGGGCGAGCGCCGACGCCAGATCACGATTCTCGAGGTGATCAACGACAACAAGCCCTTCCTGCTCGATTCGACCTTGGCCGAGTTGCAGGAGCAGGGCCACGAACCGCGCCTTGTCGCCCATCCGATCCTGGCCGTGGCGCGCGATGCCGAAGGCAAGTTCCTCTCGCTGGCCGGAGAGGCGGCCGGGCGCGCCCCTGAAGGCACGCGACGCGAGAGCCTGCTGCACATCCATATCGACCGCATCGACACGCCCGAGGCTCGCGAGCGCCTGCGCGCCGCGCTGGACCGCGTCTATGCCGATGTCGGGCTGGCCGTCGACGACTGGGCCGCCATGCGCGGCCGCATCACCGAGGTGATCCAGGCCTATCGCGCCAATCCCCCGCCGCTGCCGGAGGACGAGATCGCCGAGGCATTGCAGTTCCTCGAATGGATCGCCGGCGACAATTTCACGCTGCTCGGCATCCGCGCCTACCGCTTCCCCGGCGGCGATGTCGCCGCGGACCCGATCGAAGGCTCGGGCCTCGGCATCCTGCGCGATCCCGCCGTCAAGGTGCTGCGCCGCGGCCACGAGCTGGTCGCGATCACGCCCGAGATCCGCGCCTTCCTGGCCAAGCCCCAGGCGCTCATCATCACCAAGGCCAACGTCAAGAGCCGCGTCCACCGGCGCGTCCATCTCGATTATGTCGGCGTGAAGCTGTTCACCCCCGAGGGGCGGCTCGATGGCGAGTTGCGCATCGTCGGTCTCCTCACCTCCAACGCCTATACCGGCAGCGCCCAGGCGATTCCCTATCTCAGGCTCAAGGTCGCCCGCGTCACCCGCAGCATCGGCTTCGACCCGGCGAGCTATTCCGGCCGCGCGCTGATGAACGTGCTCGACGCCTATCCGCGCGACGAGCTCTTCCAGATCGACGTGCCGACGCTGGAGCATTTCGCCCTCGACGTGCTGCAGCTCACCGAGCGGCCACGCGTGCGGGCGCTCGCCCGCGTCGACGAATTCGACCGTTTCGTCTCGATCCTCGTCTTCATCCCCAAGGACCGCTACGACACCACCGTCCGCCAGCGCGTCGGCGAGTTCCTGGCGCGGATCTACAAGGGCCGCCTCTCCGCCGCCTACCCGGCCTATCCGGAAGGGCCGCTCTCACGCACCCACTACATCATCGGCCGCGATGACGGGAAAACGCCGAAGATCGACCGCGCCACGCTCGAATCCGGCATCGGCGCCATCATCCGCACCTGGAGCGACGGGCTGAAGGACGTGCTCGACGAGCAACGGGCCGGTCCCGCCGCCCGGGCGCTGGCCGAGCGCTACGCCACCGCCTTCGGCGCCGCCTATCGCGACCGCTTCTCCCCCGCCGAGGCGCTGGTCGACATCGACCTGCTGCAGCAGCTCACGCCCGAGCGGGCCCGCGCGGTCAACCTCTATCGTCGCGAGGGCGACGACGCCACGCGCGCTAACCTCAAGGTGTTCTCGCGCAGCAGCCCGATCTCGCTCTCGGCCCGCGTGCCCGTGCTTGAGAACATGGGCTTCCGCGTCATCAACGAGCGGACCTACAACGTGCTGCCGCAGGGCAGCGGCACCGAGGGCGGCGAGAGCATCCGCGTCTGGCTGCACGACATGACGCTGGAGCGCGCCGACGGCGGCACGATCGATATCGAGCGCCTGGACCCGACCATCGAGGCCGCGCTGATGGCGCAGTTCCGCGGGCTCGCCGAGTCCGACCGCTTCGACCAGCTCGTGCTCTCCGCCGGCCTTGCCTGGCGGGAGGCGGCGCTGCTGCGCGCGCTGGGCCGCTATCTGCGTCAGGCCGGTGCGCCCTATGCCCAAAGCTACATCGCCGATGCGCTGACCCGGCATTCCGAGATCGCCTCCGCGCTCGTCGGCTATTTCTTCGCCCGGTTCGACCCGCGCATCCCGACGGGCGAGCGCGAGCAGCGCACGGCGCAGAAGCGCGAGGAGATCGAGCAGGCGCTCGACGCCGTCACCAGCCTGGACGAGGACCGCATCCTGCGCCGCCTCGTCAACCTGGTCGACGCCGCGTTGCGCACCAACTTCTTCCAGACCGCGCCGGACGGGCATCCGCGCCAGACGATCACCTTCAAGTTCGAATCCGGCAAGGTCGACGGGCTGCCGCTGCCGCGCCCGCTCTACGAGATCTTCGTCTATTCGCCCCGCGTCGAGGGCGTGCACATGCGCTTCGGCAAGGTGGCGCGCGGCGGCCTGCGCTGGTCGGACCGGCCACAGGATTTCCGCACCGAGGTGCTCGGCCTCGTCAAGGCGCAGCAGGTCAAGAACGCCGTCATCGTGCCGGTCGGCGCCAAGGGCGGCTTCTTCCCCAAGCAGCTTCCCCCGGCTTCGGACCGCGCCGCCTGGCTGGCGGAGGGCACCGAGAGCTACCGCATCTTCGTGCGCAACCTGCTGGAGCTCACCGACAATCTCGACGGCGAGACGGTGATCCCGCCGGCCGACACGGTGCGCCATGACGGCGACGACCCCTATCTGGTCGTCGCCGCCGACAAGGGCACCGCGACCTTCTCGGACACCGCCAACGCCATCTCGCTGGAGAAGCATCACTGGCTCGGCGACGCCTTCGCCTCCGGCGGCTCGCAGGGCTACGACCACAAGGGCATGGGCATCACCGCCCGCGGCGCCTGGGAGGCCGTGAAGCGCCATTTCCGCGAGATCGACGTCGACATCCAGAGCACGCCCTTCACCGTGGCCGGCGTGGGCGACATGTCCGGGGACGTCTTCGGCAACGGCATGCTGCTGTCGCCCGCGATCAAGCTCGTCGCCGCCTTCGACCACCGCGACATCTTCCTCGATCCCGATCCGGACCCGGCCGCTTCGCTGGCCGAGCGCCAGCGCCTGTTCAAGCTGCCGCGCTCGTCCTGGGCCGATTACGACAAGACACTGATCTCCAAGGGCGGCGGCGTGTTCTCGCGCCAGGCCAAGAGCATCCCGCTCTCGGCCGAGCTGCGCACCCTGCTCGACATCGACCGCAAGGAGGTGTCCCCGCCCGAGCTGATGACCGCGATCCTGAAGGCGCGCGTCGACCTGCTCTGGTTCGGCGGCATCGGCACCTATATCCGCGCTTCCGATGAAACCGACGCCCAGGTCGGCGACCGCGCCAATGACGCGATCCGCGTCGCCGGCGCCGAGATCAGGGCGCTCGTGATCGGCGAGGGCGCCAATCTCGGCGTCACCCAGCGCGGCCGCATCGAGGCCGCCCGCAAGGGCGTTCGCCTGAACACCGACGCCATCGACAACTCCGCCGGCGTCAACACCTCGGACGTCGAGGTCAACATCAAGATCGCGCTCGCCGGCCCGGTAAAGGACGGGCGCCTGACGGAAGACAAGCGCAACGCCCTGCTCGCCTCGATGACCGACGAGGTCGGCGACCTCGTCCTGCGCAACAATTACCTCCAGACGCTCTCGCTTTCCCTGACGGAAGCACGCGGGATCGCGGCAACGCCGGGTCTGCGCTTCCTGATGCAGACGCTGGAACAGGACGGCCGGCTCGACCGTAGCGTCGAGTACCTGCCGAGCGATGCCCTGCTCGTCGAGCGCGAGAAGCGCGGTGAGGGGCTGACCCGGCCGGAACTCGCCGTGCTCCTGGCTTATGCGAAGCTCTCGCTCCACGACGCGCTGCTGGAATCGGCCATGCCGGACGACCCCTATCTCGCCAGCGAACTCGTCCGCTATTTCCCGAAGGCGCTGCGCGACGCCTATCCGGACGGCATCGCCAGCCACAAGCTGCGGCGCGAGATCGTGGCGACGCAGCTCGCCAACGCCATCGTCAACCGTGGTGGTCCCGCGCTCGTCCCGGTATTGGCGGCGCTGACCCGCTCTGACGCGCCGGCCATCGCCGCCGCCTACGCCATCGCCCGCGACTCCTTCGACCTGATCGCGCTCAACGGCGAAATCGACGCACTCGACGCGAAAATCCCCGGCAGGACGCAGCTCGGGCTATATGCTGCCGCCCAGGAGCTCGTCACCGACCGCATGGGCTGGTTCCTGCGCCACGGCGTCGCCAAGCCCGGCACCATCGAGCAGACCATCGCCCGCTATGCGAAAGGCGTCGCCGCGCTGGCCTCCGATCTCAGCGAGCTATTGCCCGAGGCCGCCGCGCAGGCGAGGCTCGCCCGCATCGCCGTGCTGACGGCGGAAGGCGTGCCGCAGACGCTCGCGGCCCGCATCGCCAGCCTGCCGGCGTTGGCCGAGGCGACCGACATCGTCGACATCGCCGAAGCGACCAAGCGCAACATCGACGAGGTGGCCCGCATCCATTTCGGTATCGATGCCCAGTTCGGCCTGACGAACCTGAAAACGGCCGCCGCCGCCGTCCCGGCGACCGACGACTACGAGCGCCTCGCCCGCGAACGTGCGATCGAGACCCTCGACGACGCCCATTCCAGCCTGACGCGCGAAATTGCGGCGAGCGCAAAGGCCAAGGGCACGCTGGAAAGCTGGCTCTCCGAGCGCGGCGAGGAGACGGAGCGGACCCGCACCACGGTCAACGCGATCACGAGTTCCGGCTTGACCCTGCCCAAGCTCATGGTAGCGGCAGGCATGCTGGCCGATCTGCCGCGCAAGAACCCCTGAGCGCAAGAGCGCCTGAACAGGATCAAGACGATGAGCGAGACCGACACCACTACACGGATCGACCCCAAGCTTCTCGAGATCCTGGTCTGCCCGCTGACCAAGGCGACGCTGGAATACGATGCGGCGAAGCAGGAGCTGATCAGCCGCGCCGCCAAGCTCGCCTACCCGATCCGCGACGGCATCCCGATCATGTTGCCGGAAGAGGCCCGGCCGCTAGAGGAGTGATGCCAAGGCGTCATTCTCGGGCGAAGCGAAGCTTCGACCCGAGAATCTCGTGCCGATAAAGGCGCCCATTCTTCAAGAGATGGTCGGGTCAAGCCCGACTATGACGACCTTTCAGAGCGCCTCGCCCCTGAGCAGCCGCGGCGGCGTTCCGGCGAGGCCTGCCGCCTCGCGGATGAGAAAGCGCTTCAGCCCGGGCAGCCGGTCCACCAGTCCGAGCCCGAGATCGCGCGCCAGCCGCAGCGGCGTCGCATCGTTCGAGAACAGCCGGTTGAGCCCGTCGGTCATCGCGCCCATCGCCACCGTGTCGAAGCGGCGCGCCTTCTCATAGCCCTCCAGAACGTCGAGCGCGCCGGGGTCGAGCCCGAGCCGCGCCGCATCGACGATCGTCTCCGCCAGCGCCGCGACATCCTTGAGACCGAGATTGAGCCCCTGTCCGGCGATGGGGTGGATCAGATGCGCTGCATCGCCCAGCAACGCGAAGCGGTCGTCGACGAAGCGGCGCGCCACGCCGAAGGCGAGCGGATAGGCACTCACCGCGCTTTCCAGCGCGATCTCGCCGAGCTCCAGCCCGAAGCGCGTCTCGATCTCGGTCAGCATGTCCTCATTGTCGAGCGACAGCAGCGCCGGCACATTCCCGGTGCGCTCGCTCCAGACGATCGAGGAGCGATGCCCGAGCCTGCCGCCATCGGCCAGCGGCAGGATCGCGAAAGGCCCCGACGGCAGGAAATGCTCGACGGCGCGGCCATGATGCGGCCGCTCATGCCCGACCGTGGCGACGATGCCGGACTGGCCATAGCCCCAGCCGACCCAGCCGATCCCAGCCTGCTCGCGGAGCTTCGAGCGCGCCCCGTCGGCCGCCACGAGCAACAGGGACGCCATGCGCGAATCATCGCCGAAGACGATTTCGACGGACCCCTCCTGCGTCGCGAAGCGCCGCACGCCGGTGGCGCGCAGCTCGACGCCCGCCTGCTCGCAGGCCGCCTTCAGACCCGCCACCAGCCCTGCGTTCTCGACCATATGCGCGAAGGGCTGTCCGGGCTCGACCTCGCCGTCGAAGGTCAGGAAGACCGGTCGCACCGCATCCTTCGTGCGGCTGTCGGAGATCACCATCTCGGTCATCGGCTGAGACGTCGCCGCCACCGCCTCCCAGACGCCGAGCGTCTCCAGCATGGCGCGCGCACCGGCCGCCACCGCATAGGCGCGGTTGTCTGCGCGCGGCGCGCCTGCCAGCGCCGGATCGGCCAAAACGACCGAGAAATCCGCTCCGAGCGCCTGTTTCAGCGCCAGCGCCAGCGAAAGCCCGGCAATGCCGCCGCCCGCGATGACGATGCGCGCCCGCCGGCCCTGCTCATTGGACATGCTATTGCTCCCCTAGATCATCGCGCGTCCTACCGGACGCGATCACGATGATCTATCCATCTGTTGTTGCATCGGATTCTTCCGAAAAGTGGATTCCACTTTTCGGTCCGATGCTATCGCGGCCGCGCTTGACGGCGCGGGATGCGTCGGTGCTGATGCGAAGCGAATCCGGCTGTTCATTCTGAACCGCCGGACGCCTCGTCAACCACACCGCGACGCCGCCGACAATGACACAGATCAGCGCCTCCCTGACGTCGATCCTCGACCTTGAGCCGCTGGAGCGCAATCTGTTCCGCGGTCGCAGCCCCAAATCGACCTGGCCGCGCGTCTTCGGCGGGCAGGTGATCGGCCAGGCTCTCTACGCCGCCTGCAAGACGGTGGAGGGACGCCAGCCCCATTCGCTGCACGCCTATTTCCTGCTGGGCGGCGACCCCGAGATCCCGATCGTCTACGAGGTCGACCGCCTGCGCGACGGCCGCTCCTTCACCACGCGCCGTGTGCTGGCGATCCAGAAGGGCGAGGCGATCTTTGCCATGTCGGCTTCCTTCCAGGTCGATGAACCGGGCTACGAGCACCAGATGCCGATGCCCGATGTGCCGATGCCCGAGGATCTGCCGGGCCGCGAGGAGATGACCGCAAGCCTGCTCCCGCACATGCCGAATCCCCTTCAGGCCTATTACCAGCGCCAGCGGCCGATCGAGATCCGCCCTGTCGAGCTGGAGCGTTACCGGACCGGCGGCAAGATGGAGCCGAAGTTCAACGTCTGGATCCGGGCGATGGAACCGCTGCCGGACGAGCCTGCACTTCATCAGAGCGTGCTCGCCTATGCCTCGGACATGATGCTGCTCGATTCCAGCCTGATCGCCCACGGCACCACGGTGTTCGACCAGAAGATCCAGGGTGCGAGCCTCGACCATGCGCTCTGGTTTCATCGCCCCTTCCGCGCCGACGACTGGCTGCTCTATTCGCAGGACAGCCCCTCGACCTCGGGCGCACGCGGCTTCTCGCGCGGGCTGATCTTCGACCGGCAGGGCCGGCTCGTCGCCTCCGTCGCACAGGAAGGGCTCATCCGCCCCCGGCCCGATCTCGGCTGAACGCCCGGCAGGAATAGATCGCCTGAACAGAGTTTAGGCGACTGTCTAGTATCTGTGCGAATGCCCAGAATTTAGGCGCACGCTTTTTTTACCCGAACGATTTGCTGCCATTCTGCCTCGGACAGCGCCGCGATGGCGCGCGAGGCCTGTTGGCACGCGCCTTGAATTGGGGGTCCAACGCGCTGTGGTCCGCAGGGCGCGCGACGGAGCAACGAGATCGCCGGGGCTGACGACTTGGCGGCGCAGACGGGGAAACCCAGCATATGAAAATCGTGATGGCGATCATCAAGCCGTTCAAGCTGGAGGAGGTGCGCGACGGGCTCACAGCCATCGGCGTCCACGGCCTTACAGTGACGGAAGTTAAGGGCTACGGCCGCCAGAAGGGCCATACGGAAATCTATCGCGGCGCCGAATACGCCGTGAGTTTCCTGCCGAAGATCAAGATCGAGGTCGCGGTCTCCGACGATCTCGTCGGCAAGGTGATCGAGGCGATCACCGCCGCCGCCCGCACCGGCCAGATCGGTGACGGCAAGATCTTCGTCTCGTCGATCGAGAAGGCCGTGCGCATCCGCACCGGCGAGACCGACGCGGACGCCCTCTGAGCCCCGACCCTTTCAGGAGTTTCCAGCAATGAATTTCAAGACTCTCAGCCGGGCCGGACTCGTCGGGCTCGCGCTCGCCGGCGTCGCGGGCTCCGCGTTCGCCCAGGCCCCCGCGGCCCCGACCCCGAACAAGGGCGACGTCGCCTTCATGATGAGTTCCACGGTGCTCGTGCTGCTCATGATCATCCCCGGCCTCGCGCTGTTCTACGGCGGCCTCGTCCGCAGCAAGAACATGCTCTCGGTGCTGACCCAGGTCTTCGCCATCACCAGCATCGTCTCCCTGATGTGGGTGATCTTCGGTTACTCGCTCGCCTTCACCAATGGCGGCGGCCTCAATGACTTCGTCGGCGGCTTCTCCAAGGCCTTCCTGCGCGGCGTCGATCCGACCACCACCGTCGGCACCTTCTCGAACGGCGTGGTCATCCCCGAGCTGGTCTATATCTGCTTCCAGATGACCTTCGCCTGCATCACGCCGGCCCTCATCGTCGGCGCCTTCGCCGAGCGCATGAAGTTCTCCGCGCTGCTGCTGTTCACCGTCCTGTGGGTCACCTTCATCTACTTCCCGATGGCCCACATGGTCTGGTACTGGGGCGGCCCGGACGCGGTCGGCAACGCCGCCAAGGCGCTCGCCGATGCCGGCGCTGACGGCAAGGTCGCTGCGCAGGCCGCTCTCGACGCGGTCAACGCCGATGCCGGCATGCTCTTCAAGTGGGGCGCGCTCGACTTCGCCGGCGGCACGGTCGTCCATATCAACGCCGGTATCGCGGGCCTTGTCGGCTGCATCCTGATCGGCAAGCGCATCGGCTACGGCAAGGAGCTGATGGCCCCGCACTCGCTGACCATGACCCTGATCGGCGGCGCCCTCCTCTGGGTCGGCTGGTTCGGCTTCAACGCCGGCTCGAACCTCGAGGCCAACGGCACCGCCGCCCTGGCGATGATCAACACCTTCGTCGCCACCGCGGCCGCGGCCGTCGCCTGGCTGTTCGCGGAATGGGCGGTCAAGGGCAAGCCCTCGATGCTCGGCATGGTCTCCGGCGCCGTCGCCGGCCTCGTCGCCGTCACCCCGGCGGCGGGCTTCGCCGGCCCGATGGGCTCGATCATCCTCGGCCTGGTCGCCGGCGTGGTCTGCTTCGTCTTCTGCTCGACCGTGAAGAACGCGCTCGGCTACGACGACTCGCTCGATGTCTTCGGCGTCCACTGCATCGGCGGCATCATCGGCGCCATCGGCACCGGCATCCTGGTCAACACCGCCCTCGGCGGCGGCGGCATCCCCGATTACTCCACGAAGCCGGGCGAGCTCGTCGTCGGCACCTATGAGTTCGGCACGGCCGTGATGGCCCAGATCAAGGCGGTGCTGTTCACGCTGGTCTATGGCGGCGTCGGCTCGGCGATCCTCTACAAGATCGTCGACGTGATCGTCGGCCTGCGCGTCACCACCGACCAGGAGCGCGAAGGCCTCGACATCGCCGAGCATGGCGAGCGCGCCTACCACAACTGATCCGCACTACGGATTCACGTGAAACAGGACCCCGGCGGGCAACCGCCGGGGTTTTTCTTTGCGGGCTGCGTCGCAGAGCTTCGCTCGGGCCCGCAAGGTTAAGCGGGTCTTAACCTCGCCTTCCTAACCTCCCGATCACGGCCGGAATGAAGCGGCCCAACAGTCCGGACCTCGACCGCCTCCGCATGCGCACCATCCGCCGCTCCCAATCGCTCATGGACCGCCTGCCCGATCCGGTGCGGGAGTTCCTGTCGCGCCGCGCGTCGGAGCTCACCGGGCTCGGCCTGCTGGCGTTGATGACAGGCATCGCGGTCGCGCTGGCGAGCTGGTCGGTCGATGATCCCAGCCTCAACAACGCCACCAGCGGGGCCGTCCGCAACTGGCTCGGGCGCCCCGGCGCCATGGTCGCCGATCTTCTGATGCAACTCGTCGGGCTCGGCGTCATCGCCCTGCTGTTCCCGCCGTTGATCTGGTCGCTGCGGCTGATTCGCTTTCACCTCTTCGACCGCGGCGCGCTCAAGCTCGGCCTCTGGGTCGTCGGCATCGCCGCCAGCGCCGCCGTCGCCAGCGCGCTTCCGGCGACACCCCGCTGGCCGCTGCCGACCGGCATGGGCGGCGTCATCGGCGATGGCCTGCTTTTCGGCACCCGCAACATCGCTGGCATCGCCGGCAGCGCGGTCGGCAGCCTGGTCGGCTTCCTCTATGCCGGCATCGCCATCCTCGCCGTCACCGCGGCGGCGGGCTTCGGCTTCGTCACCGATGAGGATCCGGTTTTCGACGAATCGGAAGCCGAGGACAGCTGGTCCGACGCCGAGGAGCGCCGCGACGACGAGCCGGGCATCGCCGTCATCCTGATCGGCTGGCTGGCCCATGCCGCGATGGCGCTGCGCGCGGCCATCCTCCGCCGCCTGCCGCAGCCGCCCCAGCCTGCAGTCGACACCGGCCTGATGCCGGCCGAGCGCCAGGGCCGCGTCCGGCGCGAGCCGCAATTTGGCGAGGCCCCCGCGCCGCGCCGCCCGCTACCCGAATTCGACCCCGAGCCGCTGCCGAACCCGCGCCCTCGCGCCGCTCTGGCCGAGCCGGAGCCCGAGGATTTCGACGACGTCCCCTTCGACCTGGACGACGAGCCGCAGGAGCTGCGCGACCTCAACGCCTCGCGCGTGACCCTGCCGCAGGCGGCGCCGAAGCCCGGCAAGCGCATCCAGCGCGAGGCGCAACCCTCCTTCCTCGACCGTGACTCCTTCGAACTGCCGCCGCTGACCTATCTGGCCGAGCCGAAGAAGGCCCCGGCGAACGCCGTCTCGGCCGACGCGCTGGAGCAGAATGCAACCCTGCTCGAAGGCGTGCTCGAGGATTTCGGCGTGCGCGGCGAGATCACGCAGGTCCGCCCCGGCCCGGTTGTGACGCTTTACGAGCTTGAGCCGGCTCCTGGCACGAAGTCCTCGCGGGTGATTTCGCTGGCCGACGACATCGCGCGTTCGATGAGCGCGATCTCGGCGCGCGTCGCGGTGGTGCAGGGCAAGAACGCCATCGGCATCGAGCTGCCCAACAACAAGCGCGAGACCGTCTTCCTGCGCGAG
>NZ_JAIMCA010000008.1 GCF_025499465.1 Allobosea sp. BH3 | reverse complement strand
GCCGCCCGTCTCGGCCAGAACCTTCGTGATCGCAGCCGTCAAAGACGTCTTGCCATGGTCAACGTGACCAATCGTTCCAATGTTGCAGTGCGGCTTGTTCCGCGAAAACTTCTCTTTGGCCATGACACCCTTGTCCTCGAAGGCGGCCCTCCGGGCCCTTGAAACGGGGTCGCATTAGGGTGTTTTGAAGCGGGATGCAAGGCAGCGCGCATACACACAGCGCCGACTTGCCTCCATCGGCCGCGGCATGGCTCCAAAATCCGCGCCGAGAGGCTCAGGGCATTACGGCAAAGCCTTTCGGACCTAGCTTGTAGAGCAGCTTGCTGACGGGGAAGCCGTTGTCCGGAGCTTTGGTCAATTCGCGCAGCGCATCGACCGCCTCGGGATCGTCAGCGTCTCCAAATGCGAGAACGCTGCGCGATGGCACGGCGATGGCGACATTCCGCGGCAAATTCGGAACGTCCTTCCAGGGGTTCTCCAGGAGCAGGATCGACGCGTTGTAGTCGCCCTCGCCGAAATGGAAGGCCCGCAGCTTTCCAAAGTCACGGAGTTGCATCCGGTCGACGCGCCGGACCCAGTTGTCCAGGGCCGCCCGAAGCACGTCCTTGTCGCTCATTCCATAAGAGCCGCCCTCGCCGACCGCAACGAAGCGCGTGATCTTCGGCAGATCGAGCCCCATCGCGACGATGATGTCGCCCTCCAGCGGAACATGCAGCAACCGCGCGTTGAGATCCCCGCGCTTGCGAGCCGCCGCGGCGAACTGCTCAACATAGGATCGGTTCTTCATGACAGGGATCAGAGCCGCGATGAACCGCTTGCGCTCCGCATCGGGCTTGGGTGCGGACTGGCCGGCCGCCGCCTCGGTGACGCGTTGCATCAGCTTGTCCAAAGCGCCCTGTCGGCTCTTCGCGTCTGGCAAGGCGTTGAATTGCGCGCTGAGCGGGGCCAACCCCATCCGGACATCGTGACCGGATGCCCTGAAGACCAAATCGCCGGCTTCGACGCGCACGGCGCTGACGCCCGCGCGACCTTTGAGCATGGTCGTGATCAGCCCTGCCATATCGGCCTCGCTGAGAGGCCGAGCTTCGTTCAGACGTTCACGTCCTATCGTTTCGGCGATCGAAACCGCCGTAGCGGCAAGCACGGCTGCAGCCGCGAGCAACACAACCAGTAAGCGCAGCATGTCGAGTTCCCCAACCCGAGGGCAGCATCGCGCGCAGAGAACATAATAGCAACATGAATTTCTGACGTTACGTCATTTTACGCCGAACACCCGCCGATAGCGCGTCACCGCCTCCGGATCGCCTGAGACCTTCTCGGGATTGTCGGAGAGCTTCACCGCTGGTCGGCCGTTCGCCTTCGAGACCTTGCAGACCAGCGACATCGGATCAAGCGCGCGCGAGCCGTCCGGCGAGCAGCCGACGAGGTCGTTGGTCAGATCAGTACCCCAGCCGAAGGCCATGCGGACCCTGCCGTCGAAATGGCGGTAGACGCGCTCGATCGCATCGACGTCGAGCCCATCGGAGAAGACCAGCATCTTCTCGCGCGGATCGCGCCCGTGCTCCTCCCACCATTTCATGATCGTCTCGCCGGCGGGAATCGGCGGGGCGCTGTCGGGGCGGAAGCCGGTCCAGTCCGCGACCCAGTCCGGCGCATGGCGCAGGAAACTCCCGGTGCCGAAGGCGTCCGGCAGCGCGATCAGGAGGTTGCCGCCATAGACCTGCCGCCATTCGTCGAGCACGCGATAGGGCGCGCGCAGCAGCTCCTCGTCGGTATCGGCGAGCGCGGCCAGCACCATCGGCAGCTCGTGGGCATTGGTGCCGATCGCTTCGAGATCGGCATCCATGGCGAGCAGCACGTTGGAGGTGCCGGTGAAGGCCGGTCCCAACCCCTCCTTCAGCGCCTCGACGCACCAGCGCTGCCAGAGATGGCCGTGGCGCCGACGCGTGCCGAAATCGGAGAGCTTGAGATTCGGCAGCTTCTGCAGCCGCTCGACCTTGTCCCACATCTTGGCCTTGGCGCGGGCATAGAGCACATCGAGCGAGAAGCGCTTCTGGCCAACCATGACGCGGCGCGCACGTAGCTCGTTGATGATCGCGAGCGCCGGCACCTCCCACATGGTGGTGTGGGTCCAGGGCCCCTCGAAATGCAGCTCATACTGCCCATCGACCTTGCGCAGGTCGTAATCGGGCAGCTGGAAGTCGGCGAGCCAGGCCATGAACTCCGGCGAGAACATCTGAGTCTTGCCGTAGAAGCTGTTGCCCGCCAGCCAGATCAGCTCGTTCTTGGTGAAGCGCAGCGAGCGGGCGTGGTCGAGCTGCGCCCTGAACTCGCCCTCGTCGACGATGTCGGCGAGGCGGATGTGCTTGGAGCGGTTGATCAGCGAGAATGTGACCTGCACCTGCGGATGGAAGGCGCGGATCATCTGCAGCATCAGCAGCTTGTAGAAATCCGTGTCGAGCAGGCTGCGGATGATCGGGTCGAGCCGCCAGCCATGATTGTAGGTCCGCGTCGCGATATCGGTGTAGATCATGACGGCATCAGGTCCGGGCAGGCTCGCGCGCTCAGGCGTTGGAAAGCTGGCCGCATCAGAACAACGCCGCGAGCCGCGGCGCAAGCGCCGGCCACGCAGCCATGCCAAGCGATAGCGCCGCAAGTGCCGCCAGCAGCGTGGCGAGCAGCGGCAGCACAGCCCGGAACACGGCGCCGGCCGGCACGCGCATGATGCCGCTGACGACATAGACCAGGATGCCGAGCGGCGGCGTCAGCCCGTGGATCATCAGGTTGACGACGAGCACGACGCCGAACTGGATCGGGTCGAGCCCTGCGGCGATGGCGACCGGCAGCAGGAGCGGCGCCAGCAGCAGGATCGCGGCGCCGATGTCGAGGAAGAGCCCGGCGACCAGCAGCACGAGATTGGCCAGCAGCATGACCGCATAGGGGCCGGCGCCGAGCGCCGTGACCAACCCGGCCATCTGCTCCGAGACGCGGTCCACCGCTAGCAGGAAAGCGAAAGGCGCCGACGCACCGATCAGCAGGCCGATGGCCGCGGCCTCCGCAGCCGATTTGCGCAAGGCGGTGAGGACACCGCGTGCATTCAGACTGCGCAGGGCGAGACAAGCGACGGCAGCATAGGCGACGGCAAGCGCGGACGCCTCGGTCACCGTCACCAGCCCGAAACGGATGCCAACCACGACGACGATGCCGAGCCCGATGGCGGGAATGGCGCCGATCAGCGCCCTGCCCCGCTCGGCAGCGCTCGCCTTTGGCGCAGCATCGACGACGCCGCGGACGCTGAAATGGATGCCGATGGCGAGCGCCAGCGCCAGCACGCCGCCCGCCACGAAGCCGCCGACGAGCAGCGAACCGACGGAAAGGTTGGTCGCGCTCGCCAGGATCAGGAAGGCGATCGAGGGCGGGATGATGTTGTCGAGCATCGAGACGCCCGCGACGATGGCCGCCGCATTGGCCGGCGGATAGCCGCGCGCCACCAGCGTCGGCGCCATCACCTTCGCCCCGAAGGCGGCGTTCGCCACTGAGGAGCCGGAAGCGCCCGAGAACAGCACGCTCGCGACCAGCGCCGTCTGCGCCAGCCCCGCCCGCCAATGCCCGACCAGCGTCGCGGCGAAGCGGATCAGCCGCTCGGCCAGCCCGCCAGCGGTCAGAAGCTCGCCGGCTAGCAGAAAGAAGGGGATCGCCAGCAGCAGGAACTTGCCGACACCGCCGATCAGGGTCTGCACGATGGCGGGCTCCGGCAGCAGCGCGCCGAACGGGCCAGTCAGCGAGGCGCCGGCCAGCAGGGCGAAGGGCAGCGGCGCGCCGAGCAGAAGCCCCACCCCGGCCACGAGCGCCGCAATGAGACTCGACGTCGCGAAGAGATCGAAGGAGAGCTGCGCCAGCCCGTAGAGCCCGAGGCCGAGCGCAAGCGACGCTGCCGCGCTCAGCCACCCCCGTTCGAGCCCGGCTCGCAGGAAGAGCGCCAGCACCGTCAGCCCACCACCGCAGGCAAAGATGGCGAAGCGCAACCATTCCGGTAGGCCGAGCACGGTAGAATGGCCGCCGACGAGCGTCGCGACACTGAAGCCGCCGGCCGCCAGCACCAGCGCGCCATGAAAGGCAATGGCCTCGGCGAGCACGGCGGCGATACGCCGGAGCCGCTCCGGCAGGAGCCGCACCACTGCGTCGAGCCGCATCGCCAGCGTGCCCGTGACGGCCAGCGGCGCGCCCGTCGCAATCAGCGCCAGATGCAGCCAGATCGCGAGTTCGTCCGACCAGATAAAGCCGCCACCGAACAGGTAACGCCGCAGCACAGCCGCCATCACCACGAGGAAAAGCGCCAGCAGCAGGGTTGCGCCCAACGCTCCGAGCCCTCGCCGCAGCCCGGCCTCCAGCCACGCGGCCGCCTGCGCCCTTCCCCCCTGCTGTTCCGCTGCGTTCATCCTGCCGTCGCGCCCCGAGCCCTCAGCCCAGTTCCGGCCTCGCGGCGCCTGCGTCAAGCGATCCGAATTGACAGCGCCCATGATCTGGCGGCAGGAGCGGGCTTGTGGCATCGGCCCGGCCGGGCTTGGATGACCACTGCCGCTCCGATTCCCGGTTCCAGAAGACAGGCATGGCCTCCGAGAAGACTCCGCCCGCCCCCGGCTTCGGCAGCGATCCCGGCTCTCCCTACGACCTCGCCGTCATCGGCGGCGGCATCAACGGCTGCGGCATCGCCCGCGACGCGGCCGGGCGCGGCGCCTCCGTCGTGCTGTTCGAGAAGGACGACCTCGCCAACGCCACCTCCTCCCGCTCGACCAAGCTGATCCATGGCGGGCTGCGCTATCTCGAATATTACGAGTTCCGGCTGGTGCGCGAGGCGCTGATGGAGCGCGAGCGGCTCTGGGCCATCGCCCCGCATATCATCCGGCCGCTGCGCTTCGTGCTGCCGCATCACAAGGGCCTGCGCCCGGCCTGGCTGCTGAGGCTCGGGCTCTTCCTCTACGACCATATCGGCGGCCGCAAGCTGCTGCCGCCGACACGCACGCTCGACCTCGCCCGTGACGTGGCGGGCCGGCCGCTCAAGGATGATCGGGCCAAGGCCTTCGAATATTCCGATTGCTGGGTCGAGGATGCGCGCCTCGTCGTGCTCAACGCCATGGACGCCGCCGTGCGCGGCAGCGCGATCCACACCCGCACCCGCGTCGTCTCGGCGCACCGCGATAACGGCCTCTGGCAGCTCGTGGCGGAAGGCCCGGAGGGCAGCCGGACGGTCTGGGCCCGCGCGCTCGTCAACGCCGCCGGCCCCTGGGTCGGCGAGGTGCTGAATGGCGTCGTCCATACCAATGCGAAGGCCGCCGTCCGCATGGTGCAGGGCAGCCATATCGTCGTGCCCAAGCTCTACGAGCACGACCGCTGCTACATCTTCCAGAATGCGGATGGCCGGATCATCTTCGCCATCCCCTACGAGCAGGACTTCACCCTGATCGGTACCACCGACCGCGACTATCACGGCGATCCGGCGGATGTCGCGGCGACGCCCGACGAGATCGCCTATCTCTGCGCGGCGGCGAGCGAGTATTTCCGCCGGCCGGTGGAGCCGGATTCCGTGGTCTGGACCTATTCCGGTGTGCGCCCGCTCTATGACGACGGCGCCTCGAAGGCCCAGGCGGCGACGCGCGACTATGTGCTGACGCTCGACGCCCCGGAAGGCTTAGCCCCGATGCTCTCGGTCTTCGGCGGCAAGATCACCACCTATCGCCGCCTTGCCGAAGCGGCGATCGAGAAGCTCACGCCCCACGCTCCCTGGGCCGCCCGCGCCCAATGGACGGTTGCCGGCGCCCTGCCCGGCGGCGATTTTCCCATCGGCGACTTCGAGGCGCTGGTCGGCGAGATAGCCGCCGCCCATCCCTGGCTGGAACCGAAGACGGCGACGCGCCTCGTCCGCGCTTACGGCACGCGCGCCCGCGACATCCTCGGCGACGCGAAGGGCATCGCCGATCTCGGCCGCCACTTCGGCGCCGGTCTCTACGAGCGCGAGGTGCGCTACCTGATGCAGGCGGAATGGGCACGCACTGCGCAGGACGTGCTCTGGCGTCGGGGTAAGCTCGGCTTGCGGTTCTCGCAGCAGGAACGGGAAGCGCTGGATGCCTTCATGCAGCAAGGCGCCAGCGTCCCTGCCTGAGCGGATTTCCGCATCGGCACAGATATTTGCGCGCCGATACGGAATCAGTTCGACAAGGAGCCCGAGGCGTTTGAGCCGAGACCTCAGAAGCCACAGATCTCCACGAGCTTCTCCTGCGTCTTCGGGCCGGGGATGCCGTCGACCTTGAGCGGCGGATAGGCCTTCTGGAACTTCGTTACCGCCCGGCTGGTCTTCGGCCCCTTGATCCCATCGACCCGCCCGGCGCCGAAGCCGAGCGCATTCAGCCGGAACTGCACGCCGGTGAGGTATTCCGGGCGCGGCGCGGTCTTCTGGCCGGCCTTGATGACGATCTCCGGCATGCGGATCACCGTCTTGCCCTGCCTGCGTTCCTTGTAGGCGTCGAAGCTTGCCTTGACGATCTCGGGAGGCGCCGGGTCGCGCTGAGCTGGCGCCGACGTCGCCGTGATGGCGACCGGCGCCGCGAACTCGACTCCGTCCGGCGTCTCCAGCGCCGTCACCCCCGCGATCAGCATGGTTGATCCCGGCACCAGCGAAAGCGAGCTTTCGAGCAACGAGGTGATCTGCATGGTGCGCACCACGCCGACGACCTGATTTTGCATGAGGCCCATGCTGCCCTGCAGCGTGCCCCATCTCGCCACAAGAGCTTCCAGTGATGTGAAGTATTGGGCGCCATAGTCCGCGAAGCGCACCTGGCCCACGGCGTCCCGCACGGCAATGACGGTGTGCTTGATATCCTTGAGCTTGCCCGCAGGCGTCTTGACCACGCAGCGGATGGCGAAGATCACCACCCCGTCCTCGGTCTCGGCAAGCCGGGCCACGTCCTTGACGGTCTTCGCCTGGGCCATCCGCGAGACCTTGATGCCCTGCGAGATCATGAACTCGATCGCCTTTTCGACCGACGAGCTCAGCTGAAGATTGCCCGCTTCATTCCGCACCAGCGAGCCGATCGGCCGCCCCACCGCGGCCGCCATGTCCCTTACGGTGATGAAGTAGCTCTTGCCGCGAATGATCGCAGTGAGGTTGTTCACCGCCTGGAAGGTACAGGGCCCGGAGACGCCTTTCACCTTCACCGCCAGCCTGATCATCTGCATGTTCAGGACACGCGACAGCACCCCGCCGGCCCTGCCCAGCGGGCCGAGGATGGCGAGCATGCGCAACGCATCCTTGCCGTAGCCCTTCACGCCACCCTCGTACATGCCCTCGCCGAAACGCAGCACATCGACGAATCCGGCGCCCAGATCCATGGAGGTCTGTACGCTCGTCGCGACCGCAACCGCCCACCATTGCGGATTGTCCTGTACCCATTCGTTCAGGATCGTTTCGGTCTGAGCTTTCTGCTGGTCCCACCAATCGGCGTATTTGGAAAGAGCAACCATCGATTCCTCACGGCCCGCAGCACCCGGTCGGGCAGCTGAAAGCCGCCGCACGACCAGTCGCTTATCCATAGACAAGCCGGAGCGCGGACCTCGCCCGAGCGGGCGAGCGGCCTCCAGCCACCCTTAGTCGCAGCGCCGGCGGCCGCGGTTCACGACACCTGATAGGCGAAGCCGCCATTCTCGACGGAGACCTTCGCCTCGGTCAGCGGCTTCTTCTCGAGCTGGAGGTTGAGGATCGCGCGGGAGAGCGCGGGCAGCATCGAGTTGGTGATGATGTTGTCGATCATGCGCCCGCCCGAATCCGGGTCATTGCACTGCTCGACGATGTGCTCCACCACCGCATCGTCATAGGTGAAGCGGGCCTGATGGTTCTCGGCCAGCCGCCGGCCGATGCGACCGAGCTGGAGCCTGACGATGCCGCCCAGCATCTGCGAAGACAGCGGGTAATAGGGGATCGGCACCAGACGCCCGATCAGCGCCGGCGGGAACACCTTCAGCAGCGCGGGCCTCAAACTCACCGCCATCGCCTCCGGATCGGGCTTGGCCGCGCCGTTGGCGGACATGCTCATGATCTCGTCGGTGCCGACATTGGAGGTCAGGATGATGAGCGTGTTCTTGAAGTCGATGCGCCGGCCGGTGCCGTCCTCCATCACGCCCTTGTCGAAGACCTGGAAGAACAGCTCGTGCACGTCCGGATGCGCCTTCTCGACCTCGTCGAGCAGCACCACCGAATAGGGCTTGCGCCGCACCGCCTCGGTCAGCCGCCCGCCTTCGCCATAGCCGACATAGCCGGGAGGCGCGCCCTTCAGCGTCGAGACGGTATGCGCCTCCTGGAACTCGCTCATGTTGATGGTGATGACGTTCTGCTCGCCGCCATAGAGCGATTCCGCCAGCGCCAGCGCGGTCTCGGTCTTGCCGACGCCTGAGGGGCCGCAGAGCATGAAGACGCCGATCGGCTTGTTGGGGTTGTCGAGCTTGGCGCGGTTGGTCTCGATGCGCTTCGCGATCATGCCGATGCCATGCCCCTGCCCGACCACGCGCTTGTTCAGCGTCTCGGCGAGGTTGAGCACGGTCTCGATCTCGTCCTTGACCATCCGGCCGACCGGGATGCCGGTCCAGTCCGAGACGACCGAAGCGACCGACTGCTCGTCGACATGGGCGTAGATCATGCGCTCGGCCGGATCGATCTCGCCGAGCGTCGCGAATTTCGCGTTGAGCGCTGCGCGCGTCTCGGCCGGATCGGCGGCCGGCTCGACCGCAGCGGCCTCGGCCACAGGAGCCTCGCCCTCAGCCGCAGGCCCCGCCTCTGCAGGAGCTGCCTTGCCATTGCCCCTGTCGCCCGCCTCGCCGAGCTTGGTGCGCAGCGCCTTGATCTCCTCGACGACGGCGAGCTCGCTCGCCCAGGCGGCTTCGAGCGCGGCCAGCTTCTCCTGCTTCTCGGCGACTTCCGCCGCGATCTCACCGAGCCGCTTTTCGCTCTCGGTGCCGAGGTCGGCATCGGCCGTCAGCGCCGCCTTCTCCTGCTCCAGTGCATTGATGGCGACACGGGCATCCTCGATGGCGGCGGGCGTCGCGCTCTGGCTGATCGCGACGCGGGCGCAGGCCGTGTCGAGCAGGCTCACCGCCTTGTCGGGAAGCTGCCGGGCCGGGATGTAGCGATGCGACAGGCTCACCGCCGCGACGATGGCGGCGTCCGAGATGCGCACCTTGTGGTGCTTCTCCATCGGGCCGATCAGTCCGCGCAGCATAGTGCAGCAGCGCGCCACGTCAGGCTCGTCGACCTGCACCGGCTGGAAGCGGCGGGTCAGCGCCGGGTCCTTCTCGAAATACTGCCGGTATTCCGACCAGGTCGTCGCGGCGATGGTGCGCAGCGTGCCGCGCGCCAGCGCCGGCTTCAGCAGGTTCGCGGCATCGCCCGTTCCTGCCTGCCCGCCGGCGCCGATCAGCGTATGCGCTTCGTCGATGAAGAGGATCACCGGCGTCGGCGAGGACTGCACCTCGTCGATCACCGAGCGCAGCCGCTGCTCGAACTCGCCTTTCATAGAGGCGCCGGCCTGCATCAAGCCGATGTCGAGCGAGCAGACCTTGACCCCGCGCAGCGGCGGCGGCACGTCGCCGGCCGCGACGCGCTGGGCGAAGCCCTCGGCGATCGCGGTCTTGCCGACGCCGGCCTCGCCGGTGAGGATCGGGTTGTTCTGGCGCCGGCGCATCAGCACGTCGATGACCTGCCGGATCTCTTCATCACGGCCGAGGATCGGGTCCATCGTGCCGGTCTTGGCCTTGGCCGTGAGGTCCTGCGAGAAGCGGTCGAGCGCAGTCGTGCCCTTCGGCCCCTCGGCGGCGTCCGCGCCCGGCGTGCCGGCGGCACGCAGGCCCGAGCCGTCCATCGGCCGCAGGTTCTCCTCTTCAGAGCCTTCCCAGATCTTTCCGTAGCCCGCGGCAAGCTCGTCGACCGGGATCTTGGCGAATTCCTTCGACAGCCCGGTCAGCGTCCGGCGCAGATCGTTCGACTTCAGCGCCGCGACGAGGAGATGGCCCGTCCGGATCTGCGTCTCGCCGAAGAACAGCGTGGCGTAATGCCAGCCACGGTCGAGGATATCGACGATGTGGTTGGCGATGCCGGGCATCTCCGTCTCGTTGCGGCGGAAGCCCTCGACGACACCGCCCAGATCCATCAGGAGCTTGGCGCGGTCGAGTTTGTAATGGTCCGCGGTCAGGGTCAGGTCGTTGGTGCCGCCCTGCAGAACCTGGACGAGCCAGTGCGCCAGCTCGACATTGCGGTTGCCGGCGCCCTTGGCCTGCCGAAGCGCCTGCAGGAAGGTATCGTAGCCGATACGGTTGAGCTTGCCCGTGACGGCTTCGAGGCTGATGTCGGCCATGGAAATTCCCTCAATGTCTGCCGGCCGCGGCGCGGCTTCGTTTCAGGCGCAGGCTTTCTGCGGGGTGGAAGCGGGCGTCGCGGCGCAGCGCACCGGCCTCGACATCCCAATTGGGTGCCATCCAGCTCGTCCAGCCGAGATGGCCGGAACGGCCGAGCGTGACGGGCTTCACCTCGCCCACAGGCAGCGCGAGCTCCACATCCCATTCGAACTGATCGCCGAGATGGAAGAAGACGGCATCGGCCAGCGGCTCGCAGCGGTCGCCGTTGGGCAGGAAGCGCTCGAACTGCTTCAGGTCGCGCGCCACGATCTTCACGCGGAACTTGTCCTCGACGCTGTAGACGCTCGCCCCCAGCAACGCGTCGCCGCCGAGCGTGCAATGCACAGACCCGATCCGCGTCCGGTCAGCGGGGTCGAAGACGAGCCGCATGCCGACGAACTGCTCGATCTCGACATCGGCCTTGAACAGCCCGGCGAGGAAGCGCCGCAGCCGCGAGGCCGATTTCGCCTGCGCGCCCATGAGCCCGGCATGGGCGAGCTTCTCGGCATCGGGCACCGTGTCCCGGTTGGCGTAGGGCTTCGAGCCCAGGCCGATCATGCTGCCGATATAGGCGGCGAAGCGGTCGAGATCGGGCCGGTCATGCTGCGCGATCGGCCGCGAATTGGCCCAGGCGCGATAGAAGAGCTGCAGGAAGCGGTGGTTGAAGATGTCGAGGAAGCGCGGGAACGCATCGTCATGGGCGATGCCCCACTGATAGCTTTCCTCCGTCGTCGCCAGCGGCAGCGCGCCTTGCGGGCCGAGCAAGCCGAGGAACTTGACGAAGAGCCTGAGCCGGCCCTGCAGATCGCGGTCCGCCTCGGCAATGGTCGAGGCCGGGAAATCGAGGAAGGGCTGCTCGCCCAGCGCGACATACTCCTCCCGCCGCGTCGCGACCTCGCCGATGCGGGGACGATCAGGGAAGCTGCGCTCCAGCCGGCGCATCACCGCATAGAAGTCGAAGCGCCAGGGCTCGGCCTCCAGCCGCGCCTGATAGCTCGCCTCCTTCTCGATCGGGGCAGCGGCGTCCTCTGTCACAGGATTCGCCTCGCTCCGGCACGCGGCGGAAAGCGCATCACCTCGCCGCGTTCGACGGTGCGGATCACCGTCTGGGTGAAATGATTCATCGCCGCGTATTCGGCGAAGAAGCGGTCGAGCACCGCCCCGAGCAGGAAGACGCCGGAACCCTCGAAGGCCTTTTCGTCGAGCAGCACGGTGATCTCGAGGCCGCGCCCGGCGCCCGTCCCGGCCCGCTGCGGAAAGCGGCGCACCACCGGGCGGCTGTCGACGCTCTTGATGCCGCGGATGCGCCGCTCGGTGGCGCTGTCCGCGAGATCGGCGAAGAGCGAGAGCAGCTCCCGCAGCGCCTCGCCATTCTGCCCCGCCCCGCGCTGGACGAGGCCGAGCTGGTTGAGGCTGATGAGGTTGATGAGCCGCCATGTCACGACGCCCGTCGAGGCCGTCTCGGAGCGCAGCTTGAGCTGGGAGACGATCGGCTCGCGCGGCGCGGTCGGCCCGGCGAGACAGACGACATCCAGCGAAACATAATCGATCAGGCGAAAATCGGCGCCGCCGACGCCGGTCGGCAGATGTTCGGTCAGGTGGCGGTTCGAGCACAGCGCACGCACGCTGAGCTCGGCCACTGAGGCGGCGTCGTTCACCCGGGCCGGCTCGACGAGCGAGATGAACATCTCCGTGCCGGTATAGTCGGAAACCTGGCCGTGCCGGCGTTCCGCTGCCGAGCGGCGCCGCGGCAGCCGCCGCTGCGTGTAATGCAGCCCATGCACCGGCGAGGCCCCTTCCGGCGACGAGTACAGCGGATGGACCGGCTGCTTATCCTGCCCGCCGACATAATGCGCATGGACGGAGAGGATGCTGTGCGGCTCATAGTCGAGCGGGCGGCTCCGGTCCGGCACGACATGGAACTCGTGCTGGTTGCTCTTCACCGGGATGCGATCGGCCGTCTTCTCGAAGAGATTGACGGCCGGCGCGGCATAGAGCGCGAACATCTCCTTGCGCACAGCGCCGGGCAGGCGGGCGTTCACCTCGTCGAAGATGAAGACGATGTCGACCGTCTTGGCCGTCAGCTTCGGCATGATCGGCGCGAGGCCGGTAAGCTGGAAGCCGAGGAACTTGCGCGGAAACCAGAACAGCTCGCGCAGCAGGTCGAAGCCGCGGAAGACGCGCGTGTCTCCGGGCAGCAGCGCCTCGTCCTCCTCGAAGCCGATCTGCTCCAGCCGGCAGCCCTCGGCCGGGGTCACGACCGGATCGCCGAACTCGTCGAGATGGCGGAAATGGATGCCGGTGCAATTGGCGAAGAGCTGCTCGTAGAGCGCGACGGCCTCTCCCTCGGTGCCGAGAAGGTTGAAGTTCAGCTCCCGCGTGCGGCAGCCTGCAAACCAGCTCGCCGGGTTCTTGAGCGCCTCCGCCGGCGAAGGCTCCTGCTCCGGATCGGCCATGACGCGATGTGTCAGGGTGAGCCTCAGGCCCGCCAGCGCGCGCGGCCCCACCTTGAGCCCGAGCGCCTGCAGCGGCCCGGGCGCGGGGATGTATTCCGCAGCCGTGATCTCGAAAGGCCAGAGCGTGACGTCGCCGCCGAGCCTGTAGCGGCAGGCCACGCGCCGCTCGCGCTCCAGATAGGTGGCATCGAGATAGGAACCGCGCGGAATGCGCACGCCCTCGCGTAAGCCCGGGTCGGAATAGGGCGGCGTCACGCCCGCGAGCAGCGCCGAAGGCGTCGGCGCCAGATAGTTCGGCAGAATCTGCTCGATCAGGTTGTTGGTGAATTCGGGGAACTCGTGCTTGAGCTTGAGCTGCACGCGGGCAGCGAGAAAAGCCGCGCCTTCCAGAAGGCCGCCGACCATCGGGTCCATGCGCTCGCCAGCGAGCCCGCCCAGCCGCTCGGCGATGCCCGGATATTCCTCGGCGAACTCCTTGCTGTGCTCCATGAAGAGCCGGAGTTCCTGGTCGTAGAGGTCGAGAAACTCCTGATTCACAGCCTCAGCGCCCCTTGATCGCGATCTTGCCGGTATCGAGCTCGAGATCGGCGACGAACTCGACCGGCACGTTGAGCGGCTCGCAATTGAGATCGGCCCGGACCAGGAAGCGCACCTTGAGCTCGGCCGGATCGAGCGAGGTATCGCGCTCGACGGCGATCGACTTGGCGATCAGCCTTGGCTCGTAGCGCAGCAGCACGGCCGCCAGATCCACGCGGATGCTGTCGACCCGATGCTCGTCGATCGTCAGCCGGGTCATGTCGGGGAAGCCGTGATTGAGGATGGAGCGGCGCACGTTCTCTCGTCCGGAGAGGTCGAATGCGGACTCCAGGTTGATGGTGTTGACCAGCGCATCGAGGTCGATCGCGATCTCGCGCCTCAGCTTCTGTTCGGTGATGGCGGCGCGGGGCGCGGCGCGGCGTTGCGCGATCACGCGTTCGCCGCCCTCGTCCCGCAGGTCGAGCGCGGTTCTCGCATCCTTCTCCAGATGCGCTTCCCTGAATGCGAACATCAAAGGCGGCCTCAGCCGCTTCTTCGAGATCGGATCGACCATGGCCTCGGGTCTGCGTCGCGGTGGGAAGGAGAGCCGGCCCCGGCGCGATGCCGGGGCCGGCGCTTTCGGCTCAGGTCTTCTCGTTCTTCTTGACGTCCCAGCCCTGGGTGACGGGCGCGTCGAGCGTGCCGTCCTTCTTCTGCGGCTTGTACTCGAACTTGATCTTGGCGAAGTTCAGCGAGAACTGGTCGGTCGGGACCGAGCCGCCGGTGGCATCGCCGGACTGGTAGCTCGAGACCAGCAGGTCCTCGAGCGTGACCGTATAGAACTCCTGCTGCTTCTCGCCCTGCTTGCGGACGTGGAGCGTGGCCTTGGTGATGTGCTTGCCGTTGGCGCAGAACGCCATCAGCAGCGGCGAGGCCTTGCAGACATAGGACGTGAAGTGGACGTCCTGGAAGGACACCTTGCCGGCGCCGCCGCCGCCTGCCGCCGCATGCGAGCCGGCATTGGTGGCACCCCAGGAGAAGGACAGGACCTCGATCTGGTCCTTGTGCTTGCCGTCCTCGCTTTCGCCCTTGACGCCGTCGATCTCGAGATGGAAGTCGCTAGCCATTTTTACCTCCGGTATCTGACTTGTCGTGAAGCTCGCTCATGCGAGCGGTTTGCGGACACACTTCTCCTGTCGCGCTGCCTCGAGCGGCGGGCGCGCCGAAGATTTTTCTTGTTGCCGTCACCTGCTGGTCAGGTGGCGGTCATTGCTTGGGAGCTGGCAGTCGCGACACCAGGCTCAGGCCGATATCCATGCCTTCGAGCTGGAAGTGCGGCCGGAGATAGAACTTGGCCGAATAGTAGCCAGGGTTCTCCTCGTCCTCGAAGACGTCGATGCGCGCATCGGAGAGCGGGCGTCGGGCCTTCGTATCTTCGCTGGAATTGATCGGATCGCCGTCGATGTAGTCGGTGATCCATTCCTGCAGCCAGCGGCGCAGAGGCTCCTTTTCCTTGTAGGAGCCAACCTTGTCGCGAACCATGCACTTCAGGTAGTGCGCGAAGCGCGACACAGCGAACATGTAGGGCAGCCGCGCCGAGAGATTGTCGGATGCGGTGGCCGCCGCGCCGTCCGGCCCCGAGAAGGCCTTGGGCTTGTAGAGCGACTGGGCGCCGATGAAGGCGGCCTTGTCGGTGTTCTTGCGGTGGATCAACGGGATCAGGCCGGATTTCGCCAGCTCGGCCTCGCGCCGGTCGCTGATCGCGATCTCGGTCGGGCACTTCAGGTCCACGCCGCCATCGTCGGTCGGGAAGGTATGCGTCGGCAGGTTGAGCACCTCGCCGCCCGACTGCACGCCGCGGATGCGCGTGCACCAGCCATATTCCTTGAAGGCGCGGTTGATGTTCACCGCCATGGCGTAGGCCGCGTTCATCCAGGCGTATTTCTCGCCCTTGTGGCCGTCGGTGTCCTCCTCGAAGGCGAACTCCTCGACCGGCTCGGACTTGGCGCCGTAGGGAACCCGGGACAGGACCCGCGGCAGGCACAAGCCGACATAGCGGGAGTCCGCCGCGTCGCGCAGGCCCTTCCAGGCCGCATAGTCCGGCGTATCGAACACCTTGCCGAGGTCGCGCGGGTTGGAAAGCTCGGTCCAGCTGTCCATGCCCATCAGGGTCGGTTCGGCGCCGGCGAAGAAGGGCGCATGCGCGGCAGCGGCAACCTTGGAGAGGTCCCGCAGGAGCTGCACGTCCGTCGCCGTGTGGCTGAAGTGATAGTCGCCGACCAGGCAGCCGAAGGGCTGGCCACCGAGCTGACCGAACTCCTGCTCATAGACCTGCTTGAACAGCGGGCTCTGGTCCCAGCGCGCGCCGGGATAGGTCTTCAGGTTGCGGGCGAGTTCGTTCTTGGAGACGTTCATCACCTTGATCTTCAGCTGCGAGTCGGTCTCGGAGTTGAAGACGAGGTAGTTGAGACCGCGCCAGGCGCTCTCGATCTTCTGGAATTCGGGTGCGTGCAGCACCTCGTTCATCTGCTCGGAGAGCTTCGCGTCGAGACGCGCGATCATCTCCTCGATGGTGTCGATGACGTCGCCCTTGATCAGGGTCGTGTCCGCCAGCGCCTGGTTGACCAGGGTCGCCACCGCGTTTTCGACTTCCGTCGCCGCCCGTTCCGTCTTCGGCTTGAAGCTCTGCTTCAGGAGTGACGAGAAGTCCTCCGCCTCACGGGTCTCAACGGCTGCGCCGCCGGGTTGCTGGGACTGTGCTTCCGCTGCCATTGCCGCCTCGCTCGCTTTCGCCTGCTGGCCGTATCAGTTCGATTTGTCTTCGGACGCCTCGGGCTTGCCGAGTTTGTCCTTGAGCGCCGCCATGAGCTGCGGATCCGCGAGCAGCGCCTTGATCTGGTCGCTGGCCGCCATCTTGCCGTCCATGTAGCGCAGCAGGTTGGCGAGCTGCTCGCGCGCCTCCAGGAGCTTCGCCGTCGCCGGGATCTGGCGGGCGATGGACGCCGGGTTGAAGTCATCGAATTTCGTGAACTTCAGCGCCACCGGGAGCTTGTCGTCGCTGTTCTCGGAGAGCTTGTTGGACACGTTGAACGACGCCGCCGGCTCGATCGCGGCCATGCGCTGGTCAAAATTGTCCATGTCGAAGTCGAGGAACTTGCGCTGCGCGATATCCGACTTCTCGACCGCCGAGGCGTTGCCGGAGAGATCGGCCAGCACGCCCATGACGAAAGGCAGCTCGACCTTCTGCTCCGCATTGTAGGGATCCTCATAGGTGATGTGCACCCGAGGAGGCCTATTGCGGCGGATGAACTTTTGTCCCGAATCTCCGGCCATGTGACATGCCCCTCTGCATTCGAGTCACGCGGACGTAGCGTGACAGCCTATCTGTTTTCGTCCGTCATCGATATAGTCGCTCGATCGAGGCGAAAGGTTCAAGCGGTCGACAGAAAACTTCCCTAACTGTCGGCCTGCGGAATCTGTGCGACATCCGGCAGGATGGAGCCGAGCAGCGACATGAAGTCATGCTGCGCCAGCGCACAAGCCTTGTCCATCAGCAGCGGCGTCGGGTGCGAAGGCTCGACCTGACGGTAGAAGGACGCGACCGCCTTCATGGCGCTCACGGCATCCGTGCGGTTGCCGATCACGACTGCGGTGGCAGCCTGGACCGGCTGGGGAAGCAGGGCGGGCGCGGGCTCATCGACGGCAGTCTCGCCGCCATTCCCCTCGTCGCCCTCCCCGGCTTCGGCGTTCTCATCGGCCGCAGCCTCCGTCTCCGCCTCCTCGCCATCGCTCTCCTGGGCGTAGCTCTCCTCAGTATATGTTTCCTCGCTGTAGCTCTCCTCGCCGCCACTATCGGACGCGGGTAGCCTTTCGAGGGGCAGCTGGAACCGGCGGGCTTCGCCGATCTCGAACACTGCCTTGTCGACATGGTCGGGAAACATGATCTGGATCACTTCGATCAGGGATTTTCCGATCAGCTGCTGCGCCTGCCCGATGAGCAGGACGGCCGGGCTCGATGGCTCGGTTTTTCGAAAGTAGGCGAGGCAGGCAGCGAGCGTATCCTTCACTTGGATGACATCGGTGAGACTGCCGGGCGCGGCGCTGCGAGCGACCGCGGAGCCCCCCGGCGCGACGGGCGCCTCCGGCTCCGCCCCGGCCGCCTGATGGCCCGGAACACGCCGCGCAACCGCGGAGTCCAGGAAGGAGGCCATCTGGTCCAGCACTGCCGCCAGGCGCGGAAAGCTGAGCGGATGATCGGCCCCGACCTTCTCGAGCCAGATCGCACGCAGCCGCACGAGCGCGTCGCGTGCGGCGTTCACATGGCCGAGGACCCCGGTCAGGTCGTCGATATCGATGTCGCCGAGCGCCGCCTGGATCGCGCCGGCATCGGGATGCTGCTCGCCCTCGACGACGCGCGTCTCGCCGCTGGCGACGAGCTGGCTGCGGAAGATGAAGGGCCCGATGCGGCGGCTGACGAAGAGCGGCGCATGCTGCAGCGGCAGCACGATCGTCGGCAGCTCGTCGAGACCCTGCAGCGCGACCTCGCGCATGATGTAATCCCCGTCGAGCGCGCGCGGATGCATCTCCTCCCAGTAGCTGCCGAGGAGATCGGCGATGGCCGAGAGCGTGGCCGCAAAGCCCGCGACATCGCGGTTGAGGATGATGAGCTTGGCCGCCAGCACCAGCACGCGCAGATCCCGTGTGCGCGCCAACAGCTTGCCGAGGTCGGCGAAGGCGGGAGGAAACTCGATGCTGGTGCGGTCGAAGGCGACCTGCCGCCCCTCGTCGTCGCGCCGGAAATAGGACGCCGGCAGCACGACCTCGAGTCGCGCCGTGACATTGTTGAAATCGAGATCGTCCTCGAGATCCGGGCCACAGGGCTCGTCGGCCGAGATCGGCTTGGTCAGTTCGGCGAAATTCAGGGCCGCCATCGCACTCCCCGTTTGCAGAAAAATGCGGCCCGGACATCGCCCGGGCCGTACTGAGAATTTCTGGATCTAGGTCTTCACTGCGTCCGGAGCCGGGTCTCGACGCGGCGGTTGTCGCCGGAGAGCGGGTCGGACACGACAGGCCGGCTCTGGCCAAAGCCCTTCGGGACGAGCTTGGCGGCGCTCACGCCGCGCTCGCCAAGATAGCGCACGACGGCCTGCGCCCGACGTTCCGACAGCTCGAGATTGTAACCTGCCGAGCCGGCAGCGTCGGTGTGCCCCTCGACCATGAAGGTCTGGCTGGAGAGCTGCGGCGTCTTCAGCGCCTTGGCGAATTCGTCGAGGTTGAGCTTGGCATCCGGCTCCAGCACGTCGGAGTTGTATTTGAACCTCACGACGAGATCGAAACCGGAGGGCGGCTTGGCAGCCTCGACGACATGGCCGGCCTTGGCGCATTCGGCCTCTGTGCCGATGCACAGCCCGCGCGTCACCGGGGGCTTGGGCGCCGCCGCCGGCCCGAAATGCTTGATGATGTCGTCGGCCTTGTAGGTCTGCGCTGCGGCAGGCACCGCCGCGGAGAGAACCGAAATGCCGCTCAGCGCGACAAAGGTCATGAACACGGTCAACTTGCGCATGGGAACCCTCCCGATAAGTTGCGCCGTTCGGCGAATGAAAACTTGAGGCATCGACGATGACTCTGACCGTTAGTTGCGTCAAGGCAAAAATAGGTTCAATTGGCGAGAGGACTTATTGATGTCTGCCAGTTTAGGGCAAGGTCAAAGAACCGCGTCTTTTGTGACGCCTTCTGGCCAAGATGAATTTGCGCTTATCCGCTTTGAAGCCGACGAAGCTTTGAGCGAATTGTTTACATATAGCATCGAAGCCGCGAGCAAGACGGAAAATGCCGACTTGCAAAACATCATCGGCGAGAAGTGTTCGATCAAGTTCACGCTCAAGAACAAGAGTGAGCGCGTGCTCAACGGCACGCTGATCGATGCGCAATGGCTCGGCAAGCAGGACGACCTGTACATCTATCGCTTCACGCTGAGGCCCTGGCTCTGGCTGCTCTCGCAACGCGCCGACTGCCGCATCTTCAAGAACATGACGCCGGTCGACATCATCAAGAAGATCTTCGGCAAGGAGAGCTCGGCCAGCTTCCGCGACCGCACCAGCGAATCGCCCGATCCGATCCCCTACTGCGTGCAGTACCGTGAGACGGACCTCGATTTCGTGCTGCGGCTGATGGAGCAGTACGGCATCTACTATTATTTCAAGCACAGCGACGGCGATCACCAGATGGTGCTTTGCGACTCCCGCTCGGGCCATGACGAGGTCAAGGCGGCGGCCGAGCCGAGCTTCAAGGGCACCGCCTCCGCCTATGCCTATGTGCCGTCCGGCAGCCGCATGTCATGGACGCAGATCGAGCACGTAACCCAATGGCAGACGATCCGCCGGCTGCGCACCGGCAAGTTCCAGCTCAAGGACTATGATTTCGAGAAATCGGAATCCGACCTCACGGCCAACGCCGAGGAAGGCTTCAAGAAAGCCAAGTCCTACGAAGCCTACGACTACCCGGCTGCCTATACCGAACGCGACAAGGGCGAGCATTTCGCCCGCGTGATGGCGCAGGCCGAGCAGGCCCAGGACGACCGCCGCCACGCCGCCGGCGATGCCCCAAGCCTCTATCCCGGCGCGCTGATGAAACTCGCCGAGCATCCCACCGGCGCGGAGAATGGCGATTATCTCGTCGTCCGCGCCAACCACGCCTATGGCTCGCAGAGCTATCGTTCCGGGGGCGGCGACGACGGGGTCTATCAGGGCACCTACGAGTTGCAGAAGGCGGACCGGCGCTTCCGCGCGCCGATCGTCACCCCGCGCCCCACCGTCTACGGGCCGCACACCGCCAAGGTGGTCGGCGAGAAGAACAAGGGCCAGGAGGGCGACATCGACGTCGACGAGTACGGCCGTATCTGGCTGCGCTTCCACTGGGACCGCGAGGACGAATCGACCTCCTGCCGCACACGTGTCGCGCAGATGTGGGCGGGCAAGAACTGGGGCGGCCAGGTCATTCCGCGCATCGGCCAGGAGGTAATCGTCGAATATATCGAGGGCAATCCCGACCTGCCGCTCGTCACCGGCGCGGTGGTCAACGACCAGCACAAGCCGCCCTACGACCTGCCCGGCAACAAGACCCAGTCCGGCCTCAAGTCGGAATCGACCAGCGGTGGCGGCATCAGCGGCCGCTATAACGAGATCAAGTTCGAGGACCTCGATGGCGAAGAGGTTTTCGAAATGCACGCCGAGAAAGACCACAAGGTCATCGTCCAGAACATCGAGACCCGCGAGATCGGCTCGAACTTCCGGGGCAGCGGCTACTCGCGCGAGACCACGCTGAAGAAGGGCGACGACAAGCTCGATATCCAGCAGGGCAAGCTCGACGTCGAGGCGATGATGGAGATCAACCTCAAGGTCGGCGAGAGCACGATCAAGATGACGCCGACGAGCATCGAAATCTCCTCCCCGACCATCCGCATCAAGAGCATCGCCCAGACCGACGTGCAGAGCGACGCCATCGTCGTGGTCAAGGGCGCCATGGTGCAGATCAACTGAGGCAGAGAGATCGGCACCATCATGTCCCGCCTTCGCTTCAACACAACGCGCGAGGTCTTCGAGACCTTTCCCTCCGCGGCCGAGGTCATATTGACCCCGCCCACGACCGAGCCTCCGCTCGCCTTCCTCGGCCGCCTCGTCATGGGGCCGGCTCCGATGGAGGCGGTCGGCTTCTGCGCCTTCGTGCTGCCCCGGCGCGAAGCCGTCTGGTGGGCGCTGCAGGCCGTGCGCGGCATGCAGCCGCCGGGCCAGCAGGACCCCGGCCTCGCCGCGGCCGAAGCCTGGGTGCGCGAGCCCGGCGACCGCACGCGATTCGATGCCCTGAAGCTCGCGCAGACGGGCGACCGCGCCCGGCCCGGAACCTGGGTCGCCTGGGCGGCGGGCTATTCCGGCGGCAGCATGGTCGAAAGCCATGGCGTGCCCTGCCCGCCCGACCTGACGGCCAAGATGGCCCGAATCGCCGTGCTCAACGCCATCAACCGCCTCTCTGCACGGGACCGCGAGGGCGCATTGCGTGCTTCCGTCGAAGCGTGCATTCGTTTGGCCAAGGACGAGACGGGCAAAGGCTAGAGGCTGTTCGCCGCCATGGCGCTGACACTGACGATCGAGAACGAGACCTCGCTGCCCGATGGTGGCCCGCTGAGCGTCACCACCAGCGGCGGGCGCGGCCTCGATATAGGCCGCGACCAGCATCTCGACTGGGCCCTGCCCGATCCCACGCGCGCCGTCTCCGGCCGCCATTGCGAGATCCGCTTCCGCGATGGCGCCTATTGGCTGCGCGACATCTCGACCAACGGCACCTATGTCAACGGCGGCGATCATCGCGTCCAGTCGCCCTATCGGCTGCAGCATGGCGACCGGCTCGAGATCGGCCACTACATCATCGCGGTCGTGATCGACGAGGAGGCCGGGCAGGCAGCGATGTCCGCGCCGCCGCCCCCGACCTATGCCGCACAGCCCGAATCGCTCTGGGCCCCGAGCGAGGAAGCCGCGCCGCCGATCTCCCGTCGCGACCTGATGCCGCCGAGCCACGCCAAGCCGGTCCATGCCAGCTTCATCGACTGGGCCGCCGACATCCCGGCGGCGGACGCTGCGCCCGCGCCGCCACCTCCACCGCCCGCGCCAAGCTGGTCCACCCCGCCAGCTCTGCCCTCGCCGCCGCAGGGAGACGATTTCGCCTGGGCGCCGCTGCAGCAGCAGCCCGCTCCGGCGATCGAGCCCATGCCGCCGATCCCGACGCCGCGCCGCCCGGCCGCGAACGACCCGACAGCTGCCAATCCCTGGGACGAGCCCGCCTCCGAATCGGAGGCCCTGCCGCCGGAGCCCATGCGCGCCGCCGAGCCCGAACTCGCTCCGGCCCCTCCTCCTACCCCGCAGCCTCCCGCCTTCGCGCCCGAGCCGGTGCCGCAGGCCCCAGCCATGTCCATCTCTGCGGCTGAGTTCATCCAGCGCTTCGCCAAGGGCGCGGGCGTCTCGCCGCAGATGCTGTCGTCCCAGGATTCCGGCGCCTTCGCCGAACAGCTCGGCGGGCTGATGCGGCTGGTCGCCGAGGAACTGAAGGGCTTGCTCGCGGCGCGCGCCGAGAGCAAGCGCATCGCCCGCAGCACCAACCAGACGATGATCCAGGCGCACGACAACAACCCGCTGAAGTTCTCGCCCACGGTGGACGACGCGCTGCAGCTGATCTTCGGCCAGCCGCGCAGCGGCTATCTCGATGCCAAGCGCGCCTTCGACGAGAGCTTCCGCGACCTGAAGGCCCACCAGATCAAGACCTATTCGGCCATGCAGCACGCGCTGAAGATGCTGGTCGAGGACCTGGATCCGCAGGCCGTTGCCGAGGCGACGGCGCCCGAGGGCGGCATCGGCGGGCTGATCGGCTCGCGCAAGGCGAAGATGTGGGACGCCTATGTCGCGCGCTGGGAAGCGAAGACCGCCCCTTACGAGAACGGGCTGGTCGACGCCTTCATGATCTATTTCGCCGAGTGCTACGACCGCGGCGGCAAGTGACGGCTGGCGCAGCCGTCATGCTCGGGCTTGACCCGAGCATCTCGTGACGCAGTAGCTCCGGCGCCTGATCCAACAGGAGCTTCTCGGGTCAAGCCCGAGAATGACGCTATGGCAGCGGTCGCGATTACCGCTTCGCGGCCACCGCCGTGATCTCGATGCCGTAGCCCGGCGAGGCCAGCTTGGCCTCGACCGTCGCGCGTGCCGGCGCATGGCCTGGCGCCACCCACTTGTCCCAGACCGCGTTCATCTCGCCGATCTTGCTGATGTCGGTGAGGAAGATCTGGACGCTGAGGATGCGCTCCTTGCCGCTGCCGGCATCGGCCAGCGTCTCCTCCAGCAGCGCCAGCACCTCCTGCGTCTGCTCGGTCAGCGAAAGCCCTTCTGTCTTCTCCGGGACATGGCCGGCGAGAAAGACGATGCCGTTGAAAATGGCGGCGTCGCACCAGCGGGCCGTCAGCCCGATGCGTTCGATGGTCATGGCAAGGTCCTGGTCGAAGGAGGGAACGGGATGGCGGGCTTGGCCTCCCCGCCCCGTCCGGTCAAGCCGGCAGCAGCCGCGCGACATAAGCCGCGACTGCCGGCCAAAGACCGATTCCGGATCAGACGCTTGCGCGGCGTTCCTGAATCGCCGTGCGATCAGCCGCCAATGATGACGGTCGGCAGGCCCATGACGATCTTGTTGGGCGGGCCGAGCGTCTCGACGATCGTGTCGCCCAGCCGGCAGGCCGGCAGATTGTTGATCAGCACCGTCACCGAGCCGTCGACGACGACGCCGATGCCATGCGGCACGGGCGGCGGCACGGGCGTGAGGCAGTTGTGGATGTCGGCGCCGCCGGAGGCGCCGCTGATCATGCCGGCCATGCTGGCGGAGACGGCGTTCTTCGTCGCGATCTCGGCGGCCAGCGCCGCTGGCGCGCCGGGAGTGCCGGCAGCGGCGAGCGTCGCGGCCTCTGCTGCCTGGACGGTCGCATCGGCCACGTTCTTCGCCGCCTGGATCGCCGCGGCGGCAGCGGCCGGCACGCCGCGCCAGGCCGGCAGGCCGCCGATCAGCACGGTGGGGCTGCCTGGTCCCGGGGTCAGGATACCCGGCAGGGGATGCAGCACGGGGTCCGTGGTGCGCGCAGCCGGTCCCTTGGGCATGGTCGTCTCCCGCCTGGCGGATTGCTCTTGGTGAGCCTGTCATGAGGTTTTCAAACAGGCGTCCTTCGAGTCAATGACGGCGGCCACAAATGGCCGCTCTAGCATTGCCTTAATGACGCTTGGTCAGTAGCCATGTAAACTTGCCAGAGCCGGATCCGATCAGGTTGAACCAACCTGATCGGTGAATCCGACTCCAAGCTTACGATGGAGAACGCGTGATCCGATCAGATTGCGCGCAATCTGATCGGCGCGTGATCCAGCCTGCCTTCGAGTGAGCGAGACCGGGATGTCGTGGTACAGCAAGGTGGTCTGGTCGGAAGGGCTCTTCCTCAGGCCGCACCACTTCCAGCAGAATGACCGCTATCTCGAGAACCTGCTGGAGAGCCGCGTCAGATCGATCTCGCCCTACCCCTGGGGCTTTTCGGTACTGGAGATCGACCGCGACCTCGCGCAGCAGAGCCGCATCGGTCTGCGACGCGCCGTCGGTGTGATGCCGGACGGCACACCCTTCTCCATGCCGGACAACACACCCCTTCCGGCCGCGATCGAGGTGCCCGAGAACGCCGCCGGCCAGATCGTCTGGCTCTCGCTGCCGCTGGCCGCCGCCAATACCCGTGAGGTCGACGACACCCTGAACGGCTCGGCAAGCCGCTACCTGCCCTCCACCGAGATGCTGATCGATTCGACCGCCTCGCTGCGGACGGAAGAAGAGATCGACGTCGCCCATCCGCGCCTGGCGCTGGAGCTGCGCAAGACCTCGAAGGCCGGGTATGTCGGCCTGGCGCTGGGCCGCATCCTCGAGGTGCGGGACCGTGCCGTCCTGTTCGACGAGAAGTTCGCCCCGCCCGTGCTGGTCTGCTCCGCCTACCCCGTCATCGAGGGCTGGCTCGACCGCGTCATCGGCTGGATCGACAACAAGCTGGAAGAACTCGCCCGCTACGCCGCCGACCCGACAGCGGGCGGCGGCCTGCAGAGCGCCGACTACTTCGTGCTCCAGCTCCTCAACCGGAACATCCCGGTGTTGAAGCACATGCGCCGCTCGCGCTTCATCCATCCGGAGCGGCTGTTCTCGACGTTCCTCGCGCTGGCGGGCGAGCTCGCGACCTTCACCACCGCCGAGCGTCGCGCCCGCGACTACCCGGCCTACGACCACGACGATCTGGAGAACTGCTTCGCCCCGGTGGTGCGCGACATCCAGGATTATCTCTCGGCCAATCTCGGCCGCCGCGCCATCCGGCTGGAGATCGTCGAGCGCGCGCCCAACGCCTTCATGTCGACGATCCGCGACCGCAGCCTCGTGCGCAACGCCACGCTGGTGCTGGAAGTGGCGGCGCGCCGCCCCCTGACCGAAATCCAGGCTCAGTTCCCGCAGCTCTTCAAGGTCGGCCCCAACACCAAGATGAACGAGATCGTCCATGCCCATTTGCCGGGCGTGAACCTTGTCCATCTGCCGACGCCACCGCCGCAGATCCGCGCGCTGACGGATCATGTATACTTCTATCTCGACCGGACCTCGCCGCTCTGGCCCGAGTTCAGCACGGCAAGTTCGATCGGCATGCATTTTTCCGGTGACTGGCCCGATCTCGAGCTCGAGCTCTGGGCCGTTCTCGAGGGCAGGCGATGAGCGATCCGGGTTCGCCATCCGATCCGTTCGGCCGCTCCGAACGGACGATCATCCGGCCGAACCCCGGCGGGCGCCGCGCGCCCTTGCCACCTGCTCCAGCCGCCCCCGCGCCGGGCAGCCCTGCTCCGCAGGCGCCTCAACCCTATGCGCCGCCGCAAGCTCCCTCGCCCGGCGTGCCGGGTACTGGCGACGAATGGATGTCGCAGCCCGCGCCCATCCCGCAGCGGCCGCAGGCCCCGCCGCCTCCGGCCGGCGGCCAGTCTCTGCCGCGCCGCGAGCAACTGCTGACCCCGAACGCCAACCCGCTGCTGCGCGCCGCAGGCCCGCTCCTGCTGCTGCTCGGGCGCATGCGCGCAAACCTCTCCAACGCACCCTTCGCGCAGCTTCTCGGCCAGGTCGGCGATTCGATCGAGGCCTTCGAGCATGACGTGCGAGGCTCCGGTGCCTCGGCCGAAGCCACTCGCACGGCAAAATACATCCTGGCCGCCACGGCCGACGACATCGTCCAGAACATCCCCGGCGACGACCGCCATGTCTGGACGCAGTACAGCATGCTCTCGCGCTTCTTCGGCGAGCGTACAGGCGGCGTGCGCTTCTTCGAGGAGCTGGATCGCGCTAAGGCCGATCCGAGCGTCAATTACGACCTGCTGGAACTGATGCACGCCTGCCTGGCGCTCGGCTTTCAAGGCATTCACCGCACCTCTTCCGGCGGCGCCAACAATCTCCAGATGATCCAGCGCAGCCTCTTCGAGACGCTGCGCCGGGTGAAGCAGCCCGACCCCGATCTGTCGCCACGCTGGCGCGGGCAGGAGATCGCGGCCGCCGTAGCGGGCTTCAAGGTGCCGGTCTGGTCGGTCGCCGCCATCGCAGCCGTCGCGCTGCTCGGCGTCTATTTCGTCTTCCGCGCCTTGCTGGCGGGCAATGCCGAGGCGGCCTCCACCGCCCTGCTCTCGGTCCATCCCAAGGGCGAGATCGGCATCATGCGCAAGGTCTTCGCCGCCCCGCCGCCGCCTCCCCCGCCACCGCCCCAGCCACCCAAGGTCTGCGGCGCGGTGCAGCCGCCCATCGTCTGTCTGGTGACCCCGAACGTCATCATCGTGCGCCTCGTCGGCATTACCCTGTTCGAGCCGGGCCAGGCCGCCGTGCGCGCCGAGTTCCAGCCGTTGATCGAGCGGATCTCGTCCGTGCTCGAGCAGGAGGGCGGCACGATCAAGGTCGTCGGCCATACCGACAATGTGCCGATCCGCACCGCCCGCTTCCCCTCCAACCTCGTGCTCTCGCAGGCGCGCGCCAAGGCGGTGGGAGACGTGCTGAAGACCAAGCTCAGCAAGCCGGACCGCATCAGCTTCGAGGGCAAGGGCGCTGACACGCCCATCGCCCCGAACAACACCGCCGACGGACGCGCCCAGAACCGGCGCGTCGAGATCCTGATCCAACGCGAAGGCTAGGGTCTGTCGCCATGAATCTCGCCACCTGGCTGCGCATCGTCGCGATCCTGATCGGCACGCTGGCTATGGCGGCGCTGATCTGGTTCGGCGGCCCCTTCCTCGCCTTCGGCGAGGTCCGCCCCTTCGAATCCGTCTGGGTCCGGCTGCCAGTCGTCCTGCTGCTGCTGGTCGGTGCGCTGGCCTGGATCGCCTTCATCGTCATCCGCCGCCGCAAGGCGACCGCCGCGCTCGCCGAGGCCCTGGAGAAGGAGGAGTCGACCGGCGACGGTGCCGCCATCTCCAACGCCATGAAGGACGCGCTCGCGACGCTGAAGAGCGCCCGCGGCAAGAATGGCGGTGATTATCTCTATGATCTGCCCTGGTACGTCATCATCGGGCCGCCCGGCGCCGGCAAGACGACGGCGCTGGTCAATTCCGGCCTCAAGTTCCCTCTGGCGCGCGGCGCGACGCCGGCCGCCGTCGCGGGCTCCGGCGGCACGCGCTATTGCGACTGGTGGTTCGCCGAGGATGCGGTGCTGATCGACACCGCTGGCCGCTACACTACGCAGGATACCGATTCCAAGGCCGAGAAAGCGAGCTGGCTCTCCTTCCTCGACCTGCTCAAGAACAATCGCCCGCGCCAGCCGATCAATGGGGTGCTCGTCGCGATCAGCGTCGAGGATCTGCTGACCTCAACGCCCGAGGAGATCGCCGCCCATGCCGACGCGATCCGCTCGCGCCTGCTGGAGCTGCATGAGCGGCTCAAGGTTGATTTCCCGGTCTATGCGGTCTTCACCAAGTCGGACCTGATCGCCGGCTTCAACGAGTTCTTCGGCTCGCTGACGGAGCCGCAGCGGCGCATGGTCTGGGGCCACAGCTTCCAGACCGCCGACAAGACCCGCAACATGATCGGCGATGTGCCGCCCGAATACGACGCACTGATCGAGCGGCTCAACGAGCGCCTCGCAGACCGGCTGCAGGACGAGCACAACCCGACGGCCCGCGCCCAGATCTTCGGCTTCCCGAGCCAGATGGCGACGCTGAAGCACACGCTCGTCGACTTCCTGACGCGCGTCTTCGAGCCGACGCGCTACCGTGCCAACGCCACGCTGCGCGGCTTCTACTTCACCTCCGGCACGCAGGAAGGCACGCCGATCGACCAGTTGATCGGTGCGCTCTCCCGCAATTTCGGCTCCGACCATGCTGGTGCAGCCGCCTTTTCCGGCAAGGGCAAGAGCTATTTCCTCACCGACCTGATCCAGAAGGTGGTGATCGGCGAATCCGGCTGGGTCTCGACCGATCTCGGCGCCGCCCGCCGCTCGACGGCGCTGCGCGTCGCCGGCTTCGCCACGGTCGCGATCCTGTCGCTGGCCGCGCTCGGCCTGTGGTGGATCAGCTTCTCGCGCAACAGCGATCTCATCACCGCCACGAATTACGGCCTCTCCGATTATCGCAGTTCCGCAGCCCCCGTGCTGCAGGAGGCGACCGTCTCCGACCGCAATTTCAGCCGCATCCTGCCGCTGCTGCACAAGCTCAGGAACATGCCGGCCGGCTACGCCACCAAGGACGAGCCGACGCCGGCGCTGGCGGGGCTGGGCCTCAGCCAGCGCGAGCGGCTGGAGAACGCCGGCACGATTACCTATCGCGAGGCACTGGAGCGCCTGATGCGCTCGCGCATCATCTTCCGGCTGGAAGAGCAGCTCGAGGCCAACGCCAACAATCCCGGCTTCGTCTACGAGGCGCTGAAGGTCTACATGATGGTCGGCGGCCAGGCGAAGCTGGACCCTGAGCTCGTCACCTCCTGGATGCGGCTGGACTGGGCCGAGAACCTCTTCCCCGGCGCCGCCAACGCCAAGGGCCGCGAGGCGCTGGAGGAGCATCTCTCCGCCATGCTCGATCTCGACGAGGGCGACGCCGAGCCCATCGTCAAGCTCAACCAGTCCCTGATCGAGCAGAGCCAGCGCACCCTGCGCCGCCTCAGCATCGCCGAGCGCGCCTATGAGCTGCTGCGCACCCAGGCCCGCAGCCAGAGCCAGAAGGATTGGGTCGCCTCCCAGCGCGGCGGCTCCGATGCGCGCCTGGTGTTCGAGGGCATGAGCGGCGAAGACCTCGATCAGGTCCGCGTGCCCTATTTCTACACCTATGACGGCTTCCAGCGCGCCTTCATCGAGCGCCTCGGCGATATCGGCGACCGCATCGAGAAGGAACGCTGGGTTCTCGGCGACAATGTCGACCAGCAGGCGATCACCGCCCAATACGCCACGCTCTTCCAGGACCTGATGAAGCTCTACAGCCGCGACTATGTCGCGACCTGGCAGCGCTCGCTCAGGCGCCTGAAGCTGCGCCCCCTCAACGCCGACAAGCCACGCTATGTCGCGCTGAGCGCTATCGCCGCACCGACCTCACCTTTCAAGCAGGTGCTGGAATCGCTGCGCGACGAGACGCAGCTCACCAAGGAGCGGCCGGACATCAAGAAGGCGGCCGCGCAGGCCGCTACCAAGGCCGCGGCACAGACGCTGGAGCAGCGTGCGAACGACGCGCTCGGCCGGCTCGGCACCAATCTGCCGCTGGCCGCCCCTGGCGTCGACCGCGTGCTCTCGAGCGGCAACGAGGCGGCGCTGGGCGCCGATATCGAGGGGCAGTTCAAGCCCTTCCACGTCCTCGTCGACGGCGATCTCGGCCGCCGACCCGTCGACCAGCTTCTGCAGACGCTTGCGGAGATCAATCAGAATCTCGCCACCGCCGCGACCAACCCGGCCCAATCGGCAGCGGCGAACGCCGCGCTGGTGCCGCTGATCGCGACGCTGCGCGCCAATTCCTCGCGCTACCCCGCCCCCTTCGACGCCATGGTCATCCAGGCCGTGAACGACTTCGAGGGCGATGCGACGGGCGCCACGGTAGCCCTACTTCGGCAGGCGCTGGCGGAGCAGGTCACCCGCGTCTGCAACGAGGTGATGAACAACCGCTACCCCTTCACCAAGGCCAGCACCCGCGACGTGCCGCTCGCCGATTTCGCCCGGCTCTTCGCCCCCGGCCAGATCCTCGACAAGTTCTACAAGGACCGGCTGGAGCCCTTCGTCGACACCTCGAAGGCGCAGTGGAACTGGCGGGTCGACAGCCGCGTCGCGCGCGCCCTCTCGCCGACGACGCTCCGCGAATTTCAGCGCGCCAGCGAGATCAAGGAAGCCTTTTTCCCGACCGGCGGCAACCTGCCCTCCTTCCAGATGGTGGTGACGCCGACGGCGCTCTCGGCCGATGCCGCCAGCGCCAAGCTCGAGATCAACGGCTTCACCGTCACGAGCCAGCAGGGCGTCAACACGCCGACCCCGGTGATGTGGCCGGGTGGCGGCGTCGGCAAGACGGCCGTGACGCTAACGCTCGGCGGCAGCAGCCAGGGCGGGGCCTTCGGCGGCGGCTTCTTCTCCTCGGGCTCGCAGGCCGCCCCCCAGGGCGAGGCGAAGCTCTTCGAGAAGGAAGGCACCTGGTCCTTCTTCCGCCTGCTCGATGCCGGCTCTGTACTGAAGCAGGGAGACAATGTCGGCTTCAACCTCAATGCCGGCGGCCGCCAAGTGGGATATTCCTTCGGTGTCGGCTCGCTCAAGAACCCGCTGATCCTGCCGGCCCTGCGGGAAATCCGCTGCCCCAGCGGGATTTGACCCGGTGCCCTGCGGCCTCTTCGGCAAGCTCCCGGCGAAGCGTGACTTCATCGCGCTCAACGCGCCGGGCGGCTTCCTGACCGTCTACGAAAAATGGCTTCAGGGCGGCCTGACCGCGAGCCGGCTCGAACTTGGCCAGGCCTGGCAGGAGGCCTATCTCAACGCCCCGATCTGGCGCTTCTGGCTGGGCGCGGCCCATGGCGGTCATACGGTCGCGGGTGCCTTCATGCCCTCTGTCGACGGCATCGGGCGTTATTTCCCGCTGACCGTCTTCGCCATCTCCGCACCGGGCGCGGCCATCCCGCCGCCGGAGCTCGATCCGCAGGACGCATGGTTCGGCGCGATCGAGGATTTCCTGCTGCAGGCGCTGGAACCCGCCGCGAGCTACGAAGCGGTGGCGCAGCATCTCTCCGCCCTGCCCCTCCCGGACGATCATCATCTCGCCGCTCCGCCCAAGGACATGGTGCGCCTCTCGGACGGCACCATCGTCAGCGCCGCGACCGCTGCCGACTTTCCCGAAAGGCTAGCGGCATTGCGGGTCGAGGATCACGCGCGTTCCTATGCCCATGCCGCCTATCTCTGGACGGTGGGCGGACCCAATTTCGAGCCCCTCGCACTGACGGGACAGGGGCTGCCAGATCCTTACCTCTTCTCCGGCCTGCTGACCGGCCGCTTCGATGCCTTCCTCGCCCCGGAACGGGCCATCTCGTGAGGGCCGGCCGATGAACGACAATGCGAGCCCGGACGCCGATTTCGAGACCGGCTGCGTCAGCCATACCGGCAAGGTCCGCCAGGCCAACGAGGACAATTTCCTGCTGCGCCCCGAATACGGGCTCTGGGCGGTGGCGGACGGCATGGGTGGGCACGAGAACGGCGCGCTGGCGAGCGCGACCGTCGTCGCCGCCCTGGAAGTGGTCGGCACCGCCGACAGCGCGCCCGCCCTGCTCGCCATGCTGGAAGATGGCGTGCTCAAGGCGAACGAGGCGCTGCGTGAGGAGATCAGCCGGCGCGGCGCGACCATGGGCGCGACGCTCGTGGTGTTGCTCGTCCATGCCCGGCATTTCGCCTGCCTGTGGTCCGGCGACAGCCGCATCTACCTGATCCGCGGCGGCCGCATCACCCAGATCTCGCGGGACCATACCGAAGTGCAGGAGATGGTCGATCGCGGCGTGCTGACGCCCGAGGAGGCGAAGCAATCGCCGCGCCGCCACGTCATCACCCACGCCATCGGCGTGCACGAGACGCCCGAACTCGACCTGGAGAATGGCGAGATCGCCGATGGCGACGCCTTCCTGCTGTGCTCGGACGGGCTCACCGAACATGTCGCGGACGCCGAAATGCTGCAGGCGGTCGAGGCCGGCGGCGCGCAGGAAGCCTGCGACGCGCTGCTGGCGCTGACGCTTCAGCGCGGCGCACGCGACAACGTAACCATCGTCGTAGTCCGCTATCGACAGGCTGCGACTGAGAGGACACGCTGGATGCCGAACCGACCCGTGCGAGGGAGCACCACGCCAGGGAGCACCATGCCAGGGAACGCTAGGCCATGAGCGACGACTCCGAGCGCACCGTCTTCGCACCGCGCGCCGCCAATGCCCGCCTCGGCACGACGCTGAACGGCATCTACCAGATCGAGAGCCTGATCGGGGTCGGCGGCATGGGCGAGGTCTACAAGGGCCGCGCCATCCAGACCGGCGACGCGGTCGCGATCAAGATGATCCGGCCCGACATGGCACGCGATGAATCCGTGCTCGCGCTGTTCCGGCGCGAAGCGGCGGCGCTGCACAACCTCTATAACGAGGCCATCGTCCGCTACTACGTCTTCGCCATCGATCCGGTGACGGAAACGCCCTATCTCGCGATGGAGTTCGTCGACGGCCAGCCTCTCTCCGAGCGCATCAAGCAGCAGCCGCTGACGATCGAGGAAGCCGACATCCTGCGGCAGCGCGTGGCGCCTGGCCTTCATGCCGCGCATCGGCTCGGCATCATCCATCGCGACATCTCGCCGGACAACATCATCCTGCCCGGCGGCGACCCATCCCGCGCGAAGATCATCGATTTCGGCATCGCCCGGTCCAGCTTGCTCGGCGAGGGTACGGTGATCGGCTCCGGTTTCGCCGGCAAATACAACTACGTCTCGCCGGAGCAGCTCGGCCTCTACGATGGAGAGGTGACGGGCCGCTCGGACATGTATGCCTTCGCGCTGGTGCTGGCGGAGGCCGTGACCGGGCGCGCCCTCGACATGGGCGGCTCCCAGGTCCAGATCCTCGACAAGCGCCGCCGCCTGCCGGATCTCTCCGCCGTCGACGCGCAGCTGCGCCCGCTGCTCGCACGGATGCTCGCGCCCGATCCGAACGACCGCCCCGCCGACATGGCCGAGGTCGCAACCTGGCAATCGGCAGCCGGCAAGAAGGCGGCTGCGGCCAAGAAGCCCGGCTCGGCCAAGCAGGGCCGCTCGCCCCTGCCGCTCGTCGCAGGCATCGCGATCCTCGCCCTTCTGGCAGGCGGCGGCTTCTATGCCTGGAGGACGCTCAATCCGGCGCCCGGCAGCCAGAGCGCCCGCCTGAACGATCCGCCGCCGCTTTCGGAGCAGCCCTCGGCCGCCCCGGGCAACAGCGCCGCCAACGCGCCGCCGACGCTGACGGAACCGCCGGCGCCGGCCGCACCTGCCGCCCCGCCCCCGCCGTCGCCGCCACCGGCCAGCGCCGCACAGGCTCCCGCCCCGACACCGGCCACGCCGTCACAGGTACAGGCGCCGGCGCCAGCCACGCCCACCCCATCAGTTCCGCCGGTGCGTCCGGCCCCGCCGCCCGCACAGTCCCAGCCGAGCGCTGCGGCCGGCGCGGTGGCGACCGCCGTCGAAAATCCCCCGCTTGCGGCCGTCGAGATTCCGGTCAAGCAGCCTCCGGAGCCGAAGACGACCGGCAAACCGCCGGCAACCGCCGCGCTGCAACAACCTCCGGTTCAGCCACAGCAGCCGGCCGCGCCGGAGCCCGAGCCGCGCACTCCGGTCGAGCGCATCGAGCGCTTTGTCCGGGACTATGACGGCGGCCCCTGCTTCTTCCTCTGGCCGGTCGAGATCGGCGAGCGACGCACGACACTGGAAGGCTTCGGCAGCGCCTCGGCGCCCTTCATCGCCTTTGACACCGCCTTCAAAGCCGCACAGGGCTTCGAGGCGCATATCAACCTGCGGCCGATCACGGCGGCGCAATGCCCGATGGTCGATTTCCTGCGCCGGCCCGGCGTCGCGATCGACCGCAGCCCGCGGCTCCAGATCGGCGCCTTCAACATGAAGAGCGGCGACATCCTGAGCGGCTCCGTCGAGGCCGGCGGCGGCCAGAACCTCGACGTCGTGCTGATCGGCGACGACGGCCTCGTCTACTACCTCGCCAGCTTCATGAAGCGCGAGGGCGGCAAGGTGATCTTCAATCTCAAGCTGGAATCGACCGGCGGCCCGCAGCGTCCGCAGACCGTCCTCGCGCTCGTCAGCCGCGAGCCGCTGCCGGCATTGTCGGGCCCGAACCCTGCGCCCTCCGCCGAGTTCTTCGCCAACCTCAGGCTCGATCTCGCCCGCCAGACCGGCCCCCTCGGCATCGGCATCAAGTATTTCCGGATCGAGTGAAAATGCTGGGCGTCATTCTCGGGCTTGACCCGAGAATCTCATGACGAGAAGGCTCTGGTTGAAGAGATGCCCGGGTCAAGCCCGGGCATGACGCTGGCCAACCGCGCTGGGCTGCCCCTCAATTCTCCCGATACAGCACGCCCCACTCGTCCTGCCAGACGCCGGCCGTATCCTCGACGACGATCGGCGCCTGCAATTCGTTGGCGAGGCGGATCGCCTGGCGGAACGCATCCTTCGCAGCCAGTTCGTCGCTGACGAAATCATTGACGAGATGCCCGCCGGCAAGATCGGCCGGGCAGAGAACCCGTCCGAAGGCCTCTCCGCCGCGCTCGCTCAGGCTGAGCGTGATCGCGTCGGCCTGCGGCTCGTCGACCTGCTCGAAACGGTTCACCGCCATGCGTCTTCACTCCTCTTCCGGCTCGCCGGGCAGGCCGGGAGCGAATGGCCGCGCGCAGGAGCGCCCGCGGCGAAATCTCACTTCTTAGGCTGCGGCCGCGCGAGGCCAGGCCCCATGGTCGGCCGGACCGCGCTGTAGCGGTCCAGCCGGACCTTGATCATGTCGTTGAACTTCTTGTGGACCTCGGAGACCGAGAGCGTCTTCGTCTCGCCGCCGGCATCCGCGTAGAAGATCGGCCGATTGGCCTGGGCCGGCTTCGGCAAAAGCTCGGCTGCCTTCACGCCCGGCTGCTCCTCCATCGTCTCGATGAAGGTCTGCGCCGCATCGGGCCCGAGAAAATGGATCAGGTAGATCTCTCCGCCGGTGAGATGGCGCCCCAGCGCCCGCTCCAGCCTGAGCGTGTCGCGCTTCAGCATTTCCGCCGCCAGCAGCGCCGAGATGTAGGGCTCGCGCCGCAAGTCGAGAACGCGCTGGCGCTCATTGCCGTCGCCGATAACGAATTGCCGGCCCGAACGGCCGATGAGCTTGGCTTCAGCCGCGAGCCCGTGCTTCGCCCCGAACTCGTAGATCACGCCGAGCCAGGTCTGCTCGATGAACTGGTAGAGGCCGGTGGCCGAGGAGGTCTGCGCCTTCACCGCCGTCGAGAATGAGGATTCCTTGTCGGCGACCGCCATCAGCAATGTCGGATCCGCCCCGACCACCTTGCTCGCCCGCACGATCAGGTCGACGAGGTGCCGGCGGATGCGGATCGGCCCGAAGGTCAGGAGTTGGTCGGGATCGCCGCTGGCGATCATCGGCGGCGCGGTCGGGCGAGAGCCCGGCGCTGCGGCAACGGGCGGACCACCCTTCGGCGGCACCAGCAGGATATTGGACGGCAGCTGAAGCTGGTTCACAGGCACCTGCTGCTGCGGCGCCGCATCGTCCTGCGGCTTGATCGCGGCCAGCGACGGGTCGTTGTCGAGCGCGAACTGCGCCGCCTGCCGCGCTCCCTCCAGATCCTGCTCGACCGAGGACAGGATCAGCGAAGGCCGGGCGGGCGCATCCTTCAGCGCCGGAGCCTCGAGCCCTGCGACCTCCTCGCCGCCCTCGGGCGGCGCCGGCCTGTCCTGTTGCTGCAGCCGCGCATAGGCGAGACCGAGCACAGCCGCCGCCACACAGGTGACCCCGGCGACGACACCGGCGATCACCAGGCGCCCGGACGAAGCCTTCCTCGGTGGCGCTGCCTTGCCGGCAGGCTCGGCCGTAGCCTTGTCGACGGCAGCAGGCGCGGCAGCCGGAGCGACCTGCGCCGCGGCCGGCTTGGCGACGACAGGGGCCACCGCCTTCGGAGGTGGAGCTGCGGCGCGCGGTGGAGCGGGCGCCACGGGAGCGGCCTTTGGAGCGGGCGGCGGGGGCGGCGCCGGGCGTGGAGCCGGCTTCTCTTCCGCCGGCAGCGCAGAGGGCTCAGCCTCCCCCGTCACGAGGCGTCGCAGCCCCGCAAACCAGCCTGCATCGCCCTTCGTTCCAAGTGCCGTCAGCTCGTCAAAGAGCCGTTGCGCGGTGAGCTGCGGCACGCCGGCCTCGCGTGCAATCTTCACAACGCTGCCCTTGTCCGGGCGCTCCGCCATGGTCTTCAGCGCAAAGAACCAGAGCTGGAGCGGCGTGCGCCGGCTTTCCAGCGGCGTCCCGGCCGCCGGATGGATCAGGTAGTTGCAGTGGTTGCAGGCAAAGCCGCGCAGCTTCGGGCGCGGCTCGAACGTCGCGGGGCGCCCACAGGCTGGGCAGGCCATGCTGGTCCCGCCATGGCGCAGGCGCATCAGCGCCGCGAGGCAGGCCTCCTCCGGAAACAGCGCCTGGAATTGCCGGAAGCGCTCGCTCATCCTACCGGTCTCGCGCTCCTTCGCTCCCTTCCGCAAGGTTACGACGCCTCTAGCCCGAGGACAATTAAGATGCGCGCAGCAGACCGAGCCGCGCGATGTCCTTCAGGTGCATCGCAACCTCCTCCGCCGTCGCGCGCTCGGGAACATCCGGCGCGCCGGCGCCGGCCGCGCGGGCCTCCGCCAGGAAGGCGTTCATCGCGTCGAGCAGCATGCGCTGGTCACGCGAGCCGTCGAGCAGGCTGACGAACTTGCGCAGCACGATGCTGTCGAGTTGCACCGAGCTGTGGCGCAGATCGGTCACCAGCGATGCGGTCGACGCCTGCCAGCGGGCGACCGGGCTGACAGCGGGCCTGTCGCCGACCTCGGCCGTCAAGGCCGGCGGCTCCAGGCGGGTGTCGAGCAGCCCTGCCTTGAAGATCGCGATCAGGGCCTCTTCCAGCCGGGCGATCTCCTGCGCGCGCTCGGGACCGTTCCCGATCCCGACCTCGTTGCAGGATCGTTCGACGAGGTCGTCCCAGGCGACGCTGGCCGGCCAGGCCCCGCCCAGGATTCCGAGCGCAGCCTTGCAGAGCGGCAGATCGACAGCGAGGCCGACGCCCTCCTTGAAGACGAATCGCTCGACGCCGGGCTTGGCCTCCTTCTCCGCCTCGGGCGGCGCAGGCCGGACATCGGCTGCGAGCCAATAAGGCCGCAGCGCATCTGCCGCGATGCCGCGCCTCAGCGGCAGCCCGGCCCGGCATAGCAGCGTCTCGCGGAAGGCCCGCCCGATCAGCAGGTCCAGCATCTGCTCGCGCTGGTCCGCCTGCTCGATCGGGATCTGAGCCAGCATCCGCTGCGCTGGCCCCCGCGCCCCACCGAAAGCATTCGGGAACGACGCTTCCGCCAGGAACTGCAGTCCGTGCCGCCCCGCCGCCGACAGCACCTCATGCAGCGCGAAGGCGCGCGCGCCGGGGTTGAGATCGTCATGGTATAGGACGTTGTCGGGAATGCCCTCGATCTGCTTGTAGCGTTCCCGCAAGGCCACGCCGTGGAAGCTTTCGGGCTCGCTGGCCTCCGCCACCTCCTTCAGCGCCGCCCGCGCCACCTTCACCCGTTCGCGCGGGTCCTCGATGTCGCGCACCGCATAGAGCATGACGTCCCGCGCCAGATCGCGCAGCCGGCAGCCGGGCAGAGCGTTGTAGCTGACATAGGCCACCCCATGCGGCGCCAGCAGCTCCCCGTAGAGCGCGATGATGCGCTCGCGCACCGCATCCGGCACCCAGGAATAGACGCCATGGGCGATGATATAGTCGAACTGGCCGAGCCCTGGCGGCAGCGCCAGGATGTCCTCCTGCCGAAATTCGAGATTGGTCAGCCCGAGCTCGGCCGTGTTCTGCTGCGCCTGCCGGATCGAATCCCCGCTCAGGTCGATGCCGAGGAAGGAACTGCCGGGAAACTGCGCGGCCATCGGAATGAGGTTGCCACCGCGCCCGCAGCCGAGCTCGAGCACCCGCATGGCCGAGGGCGACGCCGGGCTCATCCCATGGAAATGCGCTATCGTCGCCAGCCGCGCCGGATGGGTCTGCGAGAAGGCATGCCCCGGATAGGCCACCGCATCATAGGGGTTGATCGTTGAAGCACTCGTCATCGTTGCCCGCCCGGCTCGGTTGCGATCATTCCACCCCGGCCGCACCCGGCGCGCCTCATCCGTTCGCAGGATCGGGCGACGCGGGTGGGCAGGAAATCACGGCGATCCCGCTATGGAACCCGGGATGATAGCCGAAAGGCCGTGGCAGTCATCAGCGGCAGAGCACCGGATTCCGCACCCGCTGTGCAAGCCCTGCGCCGGCCTCTAGGCTGCCGCCAGCCGCCACCGGGATCGCAAGATGCGCAGCAGCAAGCTCATCCATGTCGTCAGCTGCCACGCGGCCGGCGAGGTCGGGGACGTCATCGTCGGCGGGGTGCAGCCGCCGCCGGGCGCCTCGATCTGGGAGCAGTCGCGCTTCATCGCCACCGACGAGAAGCTGCGCAACTTCGTCCTCAACGAGCCGCGCGGCGGGGTCTTCCGGCACGTCAACCTGCTCGTGCCGCCCAAGGACCCGCGCGCGCAGATGGGCTGGATCATCATGGAGCCGGCCGATACGCCGCCCATGTCCGGCTCCAATTCGATCTGCGTCGCGACCGTCCTGCTCGATACCGGCATCCTGCCGATGCAGGAGCCGCTGACCGAGATCGTGCTGGAGGCCCCGGCCGGGCTGATCGAGATCCGCGCCAGCTGCCGGAACGGCAAGGCCCAGTCCATCAGCGTCCGCAACGTGCCCTCCTTCGCCGCGCAGCTCGATGCGACCATCGAGGTCGCGGGGCTCGGCACGCTCACCGTGGACATCGCCTATGGCGGCGACAGCTTCGTCATCGTCGATGCGGCGCGCCTCGGCTTCAAGATCGCGCCCGACGAGGCGCGCGAGATCGCCGAGACCGGCATGAAGATCACCCGCGCCGCCAACGAGCAGCTCGGCTTCGCCCATCCCGGCGACACGGCCTGGGACCATATTTCCTTCTGTCAGTTCGCCGCCCCGGTGGAGCGTATCGACGGCGTATTGACTGGGCGCAATGCGGTGGCGATCCGCCCCGGCAAGATCGACCGCTCGCCGACGGGCACCGGCTGCTCGGCCCGCATGGCCGTGCTCCATGCCCGCGGGCAGCTCGCTGTCGGCGAACCCTTCATCGGCCTCTCCATCATCGGCTCGCGCTTCGACTGCGAGATCGAGAGCCTGACCCGGATCGGCGATACGCCGGCAATCGTCCCGCGCATCACCGGCAGCGCCTGGATCACCGGCACGCACCAGCTCATGCTCGACCCCGACGATCCCTGGCCGGCCGGCTATCGCCTCTCGGATACCTGGCCGAAGCTCTGAGGGACGAGAGCGCAAACAAAGCCGGGGCCGGCGCCGCACTCCCCTTGACACCTGCCGGTGCGATGGGGAATTTGGCCCCCATGCGGGTGTAGCTCAATGGTAGAGCAGCAGCCTTCCAAGCTGAATACCCGGGTTCGATTCCCGGTACCCGCTCCAAAATCCCCCCGACATCATCAGATTCCGCCTAAGCGCGCATTGCGTTCGGCGCCATTCGCCGGCCTGGCGGGGATGGCGCCCATGCGGCCCTTGCAAGGCGGGCGCCGCCTTTTCGGGGCAGTTTAGTTCTATTCTACGGGGCATCGGCCTCCGGCTCACTTCGCGGTATATCCCCATGAACATGCGCACCTCCCCGTCCGAGCTTTCCACGCCGGATTTCGGAATCGGCCAGCCGGTCCTCCGCAACGAGGATGCGACCCTGGTGCAGGGTGACGGCCGCTACACCGACGACCTCTCCGTCGAGGGGCAGCTCTACGCGGCCTTCGTCCGCAGCCCGCATGCGCATGGCGTCATCAAGGGCATCGATGTCGAGACGGCGAAAGCCATGAAGGGCGTCGTCGCGGTCTATACGGCCGAAGATCTGGAAGGTCAGGGCTACGACACCCTGAAATGCGTCGTGGACGTTCCCAACCGCGATGGCACGCCGATGAAGCGGCCGGTCCGCAAGGCTCTGGCGGCCGGTAAGGTCCGCTTCGTCGGCGATCCGGTGGCCATGGTCGTGGCCCGTACGGCCGTGCAGGCGCGCGACGCCGCCGAGGCCGTCTTCCTCGATATCGACGTCCTGCCCGCCATCACCTCGGGAGAGCAGGCGCTCGCGGGCGATGCGCCGCAGCTCTATGACGACGTGCCGGGCAACCTGATCTGCGACTTCCATTTCGGCGATGCCGGCAAGGTCGCCGCCGCCTTCGCCGATGCGGCGCATGTCACCAGGCTGCGGATCGTCAACAACCGCATCATCGTGAACCCGATCGAGCCGCGTTCCGCCATCGCGAGCTATGACGGCAAGGCCAAGCGCTATGTGCTGCGCGCCCCGAGCCAGGGGGCCTTCGGCATGCGCAACAACCTCGCTTCGGCGATGGGCGTGCCCGCAAACCGGATGCATCTGCTCACGGGTCATGTCGGCGGCTCCTTCGGCATGAAGTCGGCGGTGTTCCCGGAATATGTCGTGCTGCTGCACGCCGCCCGCCTGCTCAAGAAGCCGGTGAAATGGACCGACCTGCGCTCCGAGAGCTTCGTCTCGGACCATCATGGGCGCGATATGGTCTTCGACGCCGAGCTTGCGCTCGATGCGCGCGGCCGCTTCTTGGCGACGCGCTTCAGCGGCATCGGCAATCTCGGCGCCTATCTCTCGCCGGTCGGGCCGATGATGGCGACGCTCAACATCGGCAAGAACAGCGTCGGCATGTACCGGACGCCGCTGGTCGAGGTGCAGACCAAATGCGTCGTCACCAATACCGTGCCGATCGCGGCCTATCGCGGCGCCGGCCGCCCCGAGGGCAACTATTTCATGGAGCGGCTGATCGATGCCGCCGCCACCGAGATGGGGATCGACCAGGCCGTGCTGCGGCAGCGCAACCTGGTCCCATCGGAGAAGCTACCCTGGGCCACGCCGGTCGGAACGGTCTACGATAGCGGCGATTTCCCGGCCCTCGTCGCCCAGGCGCTCGAGACGGCGGACTGGAAGGGCTACAAGGCCCGCCTGCGCCAGAGCCGGAAGGCCGGCAAGCTGCGCGGCCGCGGCATCGGCTGCTATCTGGAGGTCACCGCGCCCCCGAGCAACGAGATGGGCGGCATCCATTTCGAGCCGGACGGCACCGTGACCATCGTTACCGGCACGCTCGACTACGGGCAGGGTCACTGGACGCCCTTCGCACAGGTGCTGACCAGTGCGCTCGGCGTGCCCTTCGACAAGATCCGCCTCGTGCAGGGCGACAGCGACCGCCTGATCGCCGGCGGCGGCACGGGCGGCTCCAAGTCGATCATGGCGAGCGGCTCGGCGATCCTGGAGGCGAGCGACCTCGTCATCGAGAAGGGCAAGCTGCTCGCCGCCCATTTCCTCGAAGCGGGTGTCGCCGACATCGAGTTCGCCAAGGGCCGCTTCGCGATTGCGGGCACCGACCGCTCGATAGGCGTCATGGAGATCGCCGCCAGGCTGCGGACCGCCCCGTCCCTGCCCGAGGATTTGCCCCGCACGCTCGATGTCGACCACGTCTTCAAGGCCGCGCCGTCAGCCTATCCGAATGGCTGCCACATTGCCGAAGTCGAGATCGATCCTGATACGGGCCGCATCGAGATCGCCAGCTACATCATGGTCAACGACTTCGGCACGGTGGTGAACCCGATGATCGTCGAGGGGCAGCTCCATGGCGGGGTCGTGCAGGGCATTGGCCAGGCGATCTACGAGATGACGACCTATGACGACTCCGGCCAGCTCATGACCGGTTCCTACATGGACTACGCCATGCCGCGCGCCAACGACGTGCCGTTCTTCTCCTTCGCCAGCCAGGGCGTCCCGGCCAAGACCAACCGGCTCGGCGCCAAGGGCTGCGGCGAGGCCGGATGCGCAGGCTCCCTGCCCTCGGTGATGAACGCGATCGTCGACGCGCTTTCGCCCTATGGCGTGAAGCATGTCGACATGCCGGCGACCCCGCTGGCGATCTGGAGGCTCATTCACGGGCGGGCTTGAGCGCCCCGACGCAGTTCCCGCTTGCGTCATGCTCGCCCTTGTGGCGAGCATCCACGTCTTGAACGCGACGCTCGACCAGCGGAGACGTGGATGGCCGGGACAAGCCCGACCATGACGGAGCGCTAGCCACCCTCGCCCGTCGCGAAATCCCGCCCCGGCGCGGCTTCGATCAGGCTGCGCGTATAGGGATGGGCAGGCGCCGAGAACACCTCGGACGTGACGCCCTGCTCGACCACCTGCCCCTTTTCCATCACCACGACGCGGTCGCAGATCTGCGCCGCGACGCGCAGATCATGGGTGATGAACAGGATGGCGAGGTCGAAACGCTTCTGCACGTCGTCGAGCAGGGCGAGCACCTGCTTCTGCACAGAGACGTCGAGTGCCGAGACGGCCTCGTCCGCGATCAGAATCTCCGGCTCCATGGCGAGCGCGCGCGCAATCGCGATGCGCTGGCGCTGGCCGCCGGAGAACTGGTGCGGATAGCGCTCCAGCGCGTCTGGCTGCAGCCCCACCAAGGTCATCAACTCGCGCGCCCGCACCAGGGCAGCGGCGGGCGTCAGCCCGAAATTGACCGGCCCCTCGACGATCGACTGGCCGACGGTCCGGCGCGGGTTGAGCGAACGGAACGGATCCTGGAATACGACCTGGATCTTGCGGCGATAGGGCCTGAGCCTGCGCTCGGGCATCTGTGCGATGTCGATGTCCGACACCATGATCTGCCCCTCGCTCGGCGCCATCAGCCGGGCGACGCAGCGCGCCACCGTGGTCTTGCCGGAGCCGGACTCGCCGACGATCCCCACCGTCTCGCCGCGCCGCACCCGGATCGCGACATCGGTCGCCGCGCGCACCACGCGGTCCTTCTTGAACAGCCCGCCCGAACGATAGGTCTTGCCAAGCCCGGCTGTTTCCAGCGCGAGCGTCCCGGTCGGCTCCGGCCGCACCGCCGGCTTCAGGCTTGGCACGGCGGCGATCAGCATGCGGGTGTAGGGATGCTGCGGCCGTTTCAGGATCTGCTCGGCCGGCCCCTGCTCGACCACCCTGCCCTTCTCCATCACCACCACCCGGTCGGCGATCTCGCTGACGACGCCGAAATCATGGGTGATGAAGAGCACGCCGGTGCCGCGCCGCTCCTGCATCTCCTTGATGAGCTTGAGGATCTGCGCCTGGGTCGTGACGTCGAGCGCGGTCGTCGGCTCGTCGGCGATCAGCAGCGCCGGATCGAGGATGAGCGCCGCCGCGATCATCACGCGCTGTCGTTGCCCGCCCGAGAGCTGGTGCGGATAGGAGGCGTGAATGCGCTCCGGGTCCGGCAGTCGCATCGCCTCCAGGATGCCGAGCACCTTGGCGCGGCGCTCCGCCGGCCCGAGCTCGGTATGGATGCGCAACACCTCGTCGATCTGGTCGCCGATGGTCAGCACCGGGTTGAGCGCCGTCATCGGCTCCTGGAAGATCATCGCCATGCGGTCGCCGCGCAGCGCCCTGAGCCTCTGGGGTGTGGCGGCGAGAACGTTCTCGCCCTCCAGCTTGATCTCGCCGGCGACGGGCTTCAGCACCTTGGCCAGCAGACCCATCACCGAAAAAGCGGTGACCGACTTGCCGGAGCCGGATTCGCCGACGACACAGACGATCTCGCCCGCGCCCACCGAAAAGGAGACGTTGTCGACCGCGCGCGCCCGGTCGCCGCCGCCCGGCAGGGCGATGGAGAGCCCGGAGATTTCCAGGACTGGAGTGGGTGTTTCGGGAGTGGAAGCGTCGTTCATCGGCCGGCCATCTTCGGGTCGAGCGTGTCGCGCAGGCCATCGCCCAGCATGTTCACCGCCAGCACCGTCAGCCCCAGGAAGACGCCGGGATAGAGGATGTTGTGCGGGAAGACGCGGAAGAGGTTGCGGCCCTCGGCCATGATGTTGCCCCAGCTCGGCGTCTCGGGCGGGATGCCGATGCCGAGGAAGGAGAGGATCGCTTCGACGAGAATGGCCGAGGCGGCGATGAAGGTGCCCTGCACGATCAGCGGCGCGACCGTGTTGGGCAGGATATGGCGCGCCATCAGCAGGGGCACGCGGGTGCCGGCCATGATGGCGGCCTCGACATAAGGCTCCTCACGCACCGACAGCACGACGGAGCGCACGAGGCGCACGACGCGTGGAATCTCCGGCACGATGATCGCGACGACCACTGCCGCCAGCCCCGCCCGGAACAGCGAGACCACGGCGATGGCGAGCAGGATGCCCGGTATCGCCATCAGCCCGTCCATGACTCGCATGATCGGCCCGTCGAGCCAGCGCACATAGCCGGCGACGAGCCCGATCACGAGGCCGATGGCGACGCTCGCCAGCGCCACGGTCATCGCGATCACCAGCGAGATGCGCGCCCCGTACACGACGCGGCTGAAAACATCGCGACCGAGCGAATCCGTGCCCATCCGGTGCTTGAATGTGGAGTTCGAGCCGTCATCGGCGCGGATGGTGCGCTCGAATCCGGGCACGCGGTTGCGCGTGCTCGGGTTGATCGCGGTCGGATCGAGCGTCCCCAGCACGGGGGCGAGAAGCCCGATCACAGCCATGACGATCAGCACGAAGCCGCCGATGGCAACCGAAGGGTTGGTCAGCAGCCGGCCGAAGAGGCGGCGGCGCGAGGCCGGCGGCTCGGCGGCAACGGGTGCGAGAATGGTCGGTTCGGCGCTCAATATCTGATCCTCGGATCGAACAGGCTGTAGGCGAGGTCGATCAGCAGGTTGATGCCGACATAGACGCCGGAGAACAGCAGGATCACGGCCTGGATGGTGGGATAGTCGCGCGCCAGCACGGCATCGACGGTGAGGCGCCCGAGGCCGGGGATCGCGAAGACGCTCTCCGTCACGACCACCCCGCCGATCAGCAGGGCGATGCCGATGCCGACGACGGTGACGATTGGCACGGCCGCATTCTTGAGCGCGTGGCGGAACAGGATCTTCCGTTCCACCTGCCCCTTGGCGCGGGCGGTGCGGATATAGTCCTCGTTCAACACCTCGAGCACGCTGGCGCGGGTCATGCGGGCGATCAGCGCGATGTAGATGACGGAGAGTGTCAGCGCCGGCAGCACCAGCCGCTGTGCATAGCCGGCGAAACCCTGCGAAAGCGGCTGGTAGCCCTGCACAGGGAACCAGCCGAGCGTGATCGCGAAGAGATAGATCATCAGGTAGCCGATGACGAAGACCGGCACCGAGAAGCCGAGCACGGAGAAGCCCATCACGACGCGGTCGATCCAGGAGCCGTGCTTATAGGCGGCGAGCACGCCGAGCGGGATCGCCACGCAGATCGCGATCAGCATGGTAGCGAAGGCGAGCGACAATGTCGGCTCGATCCGGCTCGAGATCAGCTCGACGATCGTCTTCTTGAAGAAGAAGCTCTCGCCGAGATTGCCGGTCAGCAGGTTGCCGGCCCAGATCGTGAACTGGGTGAGGATCGGCTGGTCGAGGCCCAGCCGGTTGCGGATCAGCGCGATCTGCTCGGAGGTCGCGTTATCACCGGCGATCACGGCGGCGGGGTCGCCGGGCGTGAAACGCAGCATCAGGAACACCAGCACCGCGACGATCACCAGCACGGGGATCGCCGAGATGAGGCGCCTCAGGATGTAGCCGAGCATCAGGCGTCCTTTATTGTGATGTCGTTGGGCCGCCCGGCTCTCTCTTTGCAGAGAGCCGGGTCGAGCCTGCGAGGCCGCCCGCGGGCGGCCTCAGCCGCCTCACTTCTTCTCGACGTTCCAGAACACCGGGGCCGGCGCCGTCAGGATGCCGGTGATGTTGGAGCGCGCGGCGATCGGCACGTTGTACTGGCCGAGATGGACATGGGTCGGCGACTCGGCCCAGCGCACCTGCACCGCCTCGGCGATCGCCTTCTGCTTCGCCGGGTCGGGCTCGCGGGCGAAGTCGTCGCGCAGCTTCTCCATCTTCTCGTCGCAGGGCCAGCCGAAGCCCGCCTTGTCGCAACTCGCGTTGAAGAAGCCGGCCATGACCGGGTTCAGGATGTCGGCCGAGACCCAGGAGGTCTGCATCAGGTTCCAGCCGCCCTTGTCCACCGGGTCCTTGCGGACGCGGCGGGAGACCACCGTCTGCCAGTCGGAGGATTGCATATCGACCTTGAAGCCGCCCTTCTCCAGCAGCTGCTTGGCGACGGGGCCGAGATTGGTCAGAGACTGCAGATCGGTCGAATGCAGCAGCACGATCGGCTTGCCGTCATAACCGGCTTCCTTGAGCAGTTCCTGCGACTTCTTGAAGTTGGACTGCAGCAGCCCGTCCATGCCCTTCTCGGTGGCGAGCGGCGAGCCGCAGACAAACATCGCCTTGCATTCCTGGTAGTAGTCGGGGTTGCCGACAGTGGCCTCCAGGAAGTCCTTCTGGTTGAGCGCATAGGTCACCGCCTGGCGCACCTTCGCATTGTCGAAGGGCGGCTGGGTGCTGTTGAAGCGCATCGTGTACTGCAGGCCGAGCGGATTGTAGTTCCACAGCTTGATCTTGCTGTCGCTCTTGAGCAGCGGGATCAGGTCGAAGGCCGGCTGCTCGACCATGTCGATCTCGCCGGCGAGCAGCGCATTGACCGCCTGCTGCTGGTCGGTGACCGCGAGCCACTCGATGCGGTCGATCTTGACGACCTTGCCGCCGGAAAGGCCGTCGGCCGGCTCGGAGCGCGGCTTGTAGTCCTTGAACTTGGTGTAGACGATCTTGTCACCCGGCTTCCACTCGTCGGTCTTGAGCACGAACGGGCCGGAGCCGATGAATTCCGAGATCTGCGTGTTGGGATCGGTATCCGCCACGCGCTTCGGCATCATGAACGGCACGTTGGACGAGGGCTTGCCCAGGCCGAAGATCAGCAGGCCGGTCGGGGACTTCAGCTTCACGGTGAAGCTCTTGGCGTCGTCGGCGGTCATCGCGTCGACGAAGGTCATCAGCTTCTGGCCGACCGGGTCCTTCGCCGCCCAGCGCTTGATCGAGGCGATGCAGTCCTCGGAGGTGACGGGCTTGCCGTCATGCCAGAGCAGGCCGTCGCGCAGGGTGAACTTGTAGGTCAGCTTGTCGGGCGACTCCGTGAAGGTGTCGACCATCTGCGGCTTGATCTCGCCCTTCTCGGTCATCGAGAACAGGGTATCGTAGAGCATGTAGCCGTGGTTGCGGACGATATAGGCGGTCGTCCAGATCGGATCGACGATCTTCACGTCCGAATGCATCACGACCTTCATGGTCGTCTGCGCCTGCGCCATGCTGCTGCCTGCGAGCAGGGCCGCGGCTGCGGTAGCGATAGTCCAACGCGACATCATAAGCTGATCTCCCCTCTGGCCGGTCGAGCGGCCCGTCTTTGCTGATCGTGATGTTGCCAATCGTGAGCTGTTGTCGGTCGTTCTTTTTGGCGCTCCGATCCTGTCCTGCTGTTGCGGCGGCGCCTATGCAGGCGCCGTGCCATGGTCGGGAGGCTCCCGCGAAACGGGAGCGGGTGTCAATCGCTCACGCGGAGAGGCGCGAGAGCAGGCCTGCGAGCAGGCGGATGCGCCGCGGCAGGCTCTCGATCTCGATATATTCGCCGAGCGTGTGATAGCCGGCGCCGAGCACGCCGAGACCGTCGAGCGACGGGATGCCGGCCGCGCCGGTGAAGTTCGCGTCGGAGCCCCCGCCGGACGAGACATGGCCGAGCTCCCAGCCGATCTCGGCTGCGATCTCGCGGGCGAGCCCGTACATCGTCAGCGTCGCCTCGTCCGGCTCCCAGACCGGGCGGGTGACGCCGCGCGTCACGGTGAAGCCGGTGCCGTCCGTGTCGCGGCTCGTCAGCGCCAGCATGCGCTCGACGCCGCGGTCGAGATCCGCCTGTCGTTTTGCCATGCTGAGCGCCTCGCCGTGGCAGGTCGTCGGCACGCAATTGACCCACTGCCCGCCCTGGATGACGCCGACCGAGAAGGTGCAGTCCTCGTCGGTCATCGCCTCGATGGCGAGCAACTGGCGCGCCATCATGCTGATGGCCGAGCGCCCATCCTTCAGCTTCGAGCCGGCATGGCTCGGCCGGCCTTCCGCCAGCAGGTTGAAGCGGGCGATGGCATAGCGGCCCGTCACGACGTTATCGCCGGCCTGCGCAGGCTGGCCGGGCTCCGGGACCAGGATGAAGCGGTGCTTGCGGGCCGCCTCCATGATGATCTCGCGCGTGCCAGGGCTGCCGATCTCTTCATCGCTCGTATAGAGCACGCTGACCGGAAGCGGCGTCTCGACGCCGGCCTTCGCGAGCGCGATGATCGCCTGCAGCCCGGCATAGGCGCCGCCCTTCATGTCGAGGATGCCAGGCCCGTAGCAGCGCGTGCCCTCGCGGCGGAAGGGCAGCTTCGAAAGCGTGCCGACCGGATGCACCGTGTCGAGATGCGACATCACCAGGATGCCGGGCTCGCCACGCCGCGGATGCGGGAAATCCCCCAGCACGCAATCTCCGAGCCCGGCCGGGCCGGGAATGCGGGTGATCGTCGCCCCTGCAGCCGCGGTTTCGGCGGCGGCGAGGTCCATCATCCGGTTGACGGCGGCGGAGTCGAAGGTCGGGCTTTCGCACTCGATCCAGGGCTTCAGGCCGGCGAGCAGGGCTTCGGTGTCGAGCGGCAGCGTCTTGACGTCCATATCGGCCATCCTCACGCAGCCGCACGCGTCTCGACGAGGCGCGCCAGCAGGCTCGCCCCCACCGGCAGGATGCCGTCGTCGAGCACATAGGCCGGGTTGTGCACCGGCACGTTGCCGGCATGGCCGACCCAGGCATAGGCGCCGGGAACGACGCGCAGCATGTCGGCGAAATCCTCGCTGCCCATCACCGGCTTGGGTTCGGTGAGCACGTTCTCCGCGCCGACGATCTCGGCCGCCACCGCCGCCGCGGCTTCGGACTGCTCCTCATGGTTCACGAGCACATCAAAGATGTTGCGGATGTCCACCGTGACCGTGACACCGAAGGTCGCAGCAATGCCGGCCGCGATCTCGCGCATGCGGGCACGCACCAGCTCACCGGTCTCCTGGGAGAAGGTGCGGATCGTGCCGGCGAGCTCCGCTTCCTCCGGGATGACGTTATAGGCCGAGCCGGCATGGACCTTGGTGATCGAGAGCACGGCAGCCTCGCGCGGATCGGCGTTGCGGCTGACGATGGTCTGCAGCGCACCCGCCAGCGTCAGCGCCGCGATGACGGGATCACGCCCCATATGCGGCATGGCTCCGTGGCTGCCCTTGCCCGTGATCTTGATGTCGAAGAAATCGGCGCCCGCCATGGCGGGGCCCGGGAAGACCTGGATCTGGCCGGGTTCCAGATTGGGCGCGTTGTGCAGCCCGTAGATCTCGTCGCAAGGGAAGCGCTCGAACAGCTTCTCGGCGATCATGCTGCGCGCGCCGCCGAGCCCTTCTTCCGCCGGCTGGAAGACGAAGATCGCCGTGCCCTTGAAGTTGCGGTTCTCGGCGAGATAGCGCGCCGCGCCGAGCAGCATGGAGGTGTGTCCGTCATGGCCGCAGGCATGCATGCGGTCGGGAATCGTCGAGCGCCAGGGCAGGTTCGTGATTTCCTGGATCGGCAGCGCATCCATGTCGGCCCGCAGGCCGATGCGCTTTCCGGGGCCACCCGTGCCTTGGAGGATGCCGACGACGCCGGTCTTGCCGATGCCGCGATGCACCTCGATGCCCCAGGCGCTCAACTTCTCCGCGACGACGCCGGAGGTGCGGACCTCCTCGAAGCCGATCTCGGGATGGGCGTGGAGATCGCGGCGGATCGCGGTGAGGTCGTCCTTGAAGGACTCGATCTGCGGCAGGACTGGCATGGGAACTCCGAAAGCGTGATTCAGGCGAAGGCGGTGCCGAGCGGCGAGGTGCGAAGGCCGGGCCGCAGCCGCCGCCAGGGCAGCGAGGCGGGATCGACCGGCATCGGGCCGGGCGCGGCGCAGACGAGGATCGCCGCGGCGATCGGCTCGAAATCGGCGCGGAAATGCACCGAGCTCTTGTTGACGAGGATAGCCTGCTCGGTCGGCTCGATGCCGACCTGCCGATACATCGCCTGATCGGCCATCTGCGCCTTGCGCGAGCCGATGACGATGCGCACCCCGCCGATCCTGAGGCAGGCGCTGGGGCCCAGATTGATGCGCGAGCCGCCATAGAACGGCCCCGGCGCGACGAAGCGCCCGTCCGAGAGCTTCTCGACCACGAACTCGGCTTCGAGCGGAGCATCGCCCGGAATGCCGGATTTGGCCCCGAGCGAGACGCGGATCGTCGCCCCCTCGCCCGCCGCATGCGCCGCCTCGGCCGCCGCCGGATCGACGATGACGCCGATGGCGGCGCGCTCGGCGCCGTTGCCGACGAGGGCATGGGCCATGCCCATCGTGTCGGAGTTGCCGCCGGCGCCCGGATTGTCCTGCGTGTCGGAGATCACGATCGGCTTGCTCGCGCCCTGCGAAAGGCGGATCGCTTCCTTCACCCCGTCATCCGGCGTGAACACCTTGCCCTTGAAGGCCTCCTCGCTCGCCATGACACGGGCGAAGATCGCATCGGCCGCCCGGTCGGCATCCTCCTGCGTCGCGCCATAGGCCAGCACGGTCGCGCCGCAATCGGGGAAATCGGCGGCGGGAAAGCCGGGCAGGAAGGAGAGCGTCGGTACCGCTTCGCTCTCCAGCGCCGCGAGCTCCGCATAGATCGTCTTGCAGGGTTCCATCGCGGTCGCCTGCCAGGCGATGGGGATGAGATAGGGTACCTGCCGGAAGGCCTTGGCCGGCCGCGCCTTGGTGCCGAGCAGGCTCGCGAGCAGATCGGTCGCGCGGCTGCCGGTCAGCGCCGCGTCGACATGCGGATAGGTGCGGTAGGCGACGAGCGCGTCAGCCGCCTCCATCATGAGCGGCGTGATGTTGCCATGCAGGTCGAGGCTCGAGACGAGCGGGATATCGGGGCCGATTGCGGCGCGCACCCGGCGCAGCACCTCGCCCTCGCCGTCGGGATGATTCTCCGCGACCATGGCGCCGTGCAGATCGAGATAGACGCCGTCCACCGGCAGCGCGGCCTTGATGCGTTCCACCAGTTCGTCGGTCAGCGTCTCGAAGGCCCCCGCCGTGACCTCGGCCGAGGGGCTGGCCATGCACCAGAGCGTCGGCACCATCTCCCAGCCCCGCGCACGGGCGTTCTCGATGAAGCCGGAGGCGCCGATATTCACGTTCTTCAGCGCGGCATAGATCTCCTCGCCCCGGGAGAGCGCCGGCCAGCCGCCGCCATGCAGGAAGGCCTCCAGAGGTGCGGTGCTGGGCGCGAACGTATTCGTCTCGTGGAGAAAACCGCCGAAGGCGATGCGGGGCGACATCAAGGCTTCCTTTCAGGAACGGCCGAGGTAAGCACGCGCGGCCCCCTTCCTCCAAGCCCCAGCGAGGCACAAAAAGCTCCCTGCAAGACGCAAATTTCGTCGTCCCCGCTCGCGAGATGTGCACGGCTCGGCGCGGGCGGGCGGCTGGTCAAGGGCCGGAAACCCCTTGCCACAGCCGGCGAAGCGTTCCACTACCGGCGCCGGACGGAAGGGCCGCGCGCCCGTGATCCGCGGGGAAGCGCTTGGACCGGACTTTGCCCTTCGAACGCGCCATCGTGACCGGGGCCGCCGGCTTTGTCGGCCTGCATGTCACCGAGGCCCTGCTCGACAGCGGCGTCACCGTCCTCGGCATCGACAATCTGACGCCCTATTACGACCCGGCGCTGAAGCAGGCCCGGTTGGACAGATTGACGCCCCGCAACGGCTTCTCCTTCGAGAAGCTGGACATCGCCGATTACGACCGCGTCCAGGCGGCCTTCGCCAGCTTTCGCCCACAAGTGGTGATCCATCTCGCCGCACAGGCCGGCGTGCGCTATTCCCTCGACAATCCCCGCGCCTATGCCCACGCCAATCTCGACGGCTTCCTCTCGATCCTGGAGGCCTGCCGGCACAACCCGGTGGGCCATCTCGTCTATGCCTCGTCGAGTTCGGTCTACGGCGCCAACGCCAAGGTGCCCTTCTCGGAGCATGACGGCGCCGACCATCCCGTCTCGCTCTATGCGGCGACCAAGCGGGCCAACGAGCTGATGGCCCATTCCTACGCGCATCTTTACGGCATCCCGACCACGGGCTTGCGCTTCTTCACGGTCTACGGCCCCTGGGGCCGGCCGGACATGGCCTATTTCAAGTTCACCAAGGCGATCCTCGAAGGCCAGCCGATCGAGGTCTATGCCGAATCCGAGATGAGCCGGGACTTCACCTATGTCGACGACATCCGCGAGGCGATCGTGCGTCTCGCCGGCAAGCCGCCGACCGCAAGCGCCACTTTCGACGCCGCCGCGCCAGACCCTGCAAGCGCCTCCGCGCCATGGCGGCTCTACAATATCGGCAACCACACGCCGGTCGCGCTTGACCGCTTCATTGCGGTGGTCGAGCAGGCCTGCGGCCGCAAGGCCATCAAGCGCCACCTGCCCGCCCAGCCCGGCGATGTCCCGGCGACCTACGCCGATGTCTCGGACCTGACGGCCAAGGTGGACTTCCACCCGGACACGCCGATCGAAACCGGCATCGCCCGCTTCGTCGAATGGTATCGAGCGTTTTACGGCGCGGCCTGAACGCCGCGCCGCAACGCTCTGACGAGACTCAGCTAAACCGCTCCGTGAGCCTCGACATAGAGCGAATAGAGCGAATGGGAGCTCGCCATGTAGAGGCGGTTGCCCTTCGGCCCTCCGAAGCAGAGATTGGCGCAGCGCTCGGGCAGGCGGATGAAGGCGAGTGGCTTGCCCGCAGGGCTGAACACCATGACGCCGTCGAGATCCTCCGGCTTGCCTCTCAGCCCGAAGACCTTTCGCCCGCCGACATCGCTCGCCTCGCCGTTGAGCGCGCCGTTGCTGCCATAGCCGCACCAGAGATTGCCGTCGCGGTCGACCTTGAAGCCGTCGAGAGCACCGAAATCAGCCGCATCGACGATCTTGGCCTTGTTCGAGACCTTTCCGTCGGCATCGACATCATAGCCCCAGATCGAACGGTTCGGCGTGCCGCGCCATTCGACCACGTAGAGCTTCTTCTCGTCCGGCGAGAAGGCGATGCCGTTCGGATTGACCAGATCGGTGATGACCGCCGTCAGCTTGCCGTCCCGGCCGATGCGATAGACATTCGTGGTCGCCTGCTCCGGCTTAGCGCGGGAGCCTTCCCATTCGCCGTTGATGCCGAAGAGCGGGTCGGTGAACCAGATCGTATCGTCGGAACGGACCACGATGTCGTTGGGCGCGTTGAGCCGCTTGCCGTCGAAGCGGTCTGCCAGCACGGTGATCTTGCCGTTCTTCTCCGTGCGGGTGATGCGGCGCGTCACAGAATGTTCGCAGGTGACCAGCCTGCCCTGGCGGTCGCGGGCATTGCCGTTGGCGTAGTTCGCATCGTCGCGGAACACGGTGAAGCTGTTCTTCACCTCGTCATATTTCATGATGCGGTTGTTGGGGATATCGCTCAGCAGGACATAGCGCCCCTCAGGGAAATAGACCGGCCCTTCGGCCCAGCGCATCCCCGTGGCGACCTGCTCGACCGTGCTCGAATAGATCCGGTATTTCGCGAAGCTCGAATCCAGGATCTCGACCGCGGGATCGGGATAGCGCTGGTTCGGCTTGAACGGAAAGCTTTGTGCCAAAGCGGTGCCTGCCAGTGCCGAGCCGGCAGCAACCAGCCCTCCCCCCAACAGATGACGGCGCGACATCTCCATGTTGTTCCCTCCCATTTGGTTGTGACTGATCGCGGCACGACGTCGTTGCGTCGCACCGTTCCGTGCGGCCCGGTCGCCCGGGCCGGACTCTTCTGCAAGCTGGCCGGCTATGGCATCGGACCGAAAAGTGGATTCCACTTTTCGAAAAAATCCGATGCGATAACGACGAAGTAGATCGTCGTGACCGCGTCCGTTGGGACGCGCGATGATCTAAAACGCCTCAGGACCAGCTGGGCCGCCATTTCGCGAAGGCGGCCTTGGTCTCTTCATTGGCCGGGTAGAGCCCGAAGATGCCCTGCCCGCCCCTCACCCGCTCGGCGACGAAATCCTCATAGGCCGTCTGCTCATAGGCCTCGGGCGCGATCTCGTTGGCGATATGCGCCGGCACGATGCAGACGCCCTCGCTGTCCCCGACGACGATGTCGCCGGGATAGACCGCGACATCGCCGCAGCCGATCGGCGCGTTGATGTCGAGCGCATGGTGGCGGATCAGGTTCGTCGGCGCGCTCGGCCGGTTGTGATAGGCGGGAAAGCCCATCTCGGCGATCTCCGGGCTGTCCCGGAAGCCGCCATCGGTGACGACGCCGGCACAGCCCCTCTGCATCAGCCGCGACACCAGGATGCCGCCAGCCGAGGCCGCCCGCGGGTCCTTGCGCGAGTCGATGACCATGACATGCCCGGGCGGACAATCCTCGACCGCCCGCCGCTGCGGGTGGCTCGTTCCCTCGAAGGAAGAGAGCACGTCGAGGTCTTCGCGAGCCGGGATGTAGCGCAGGGTGAAGGCCTCTCCGACGACCGATTCCTTCAGAGGCGCAAGCGGCCGCACATCCTGGATGAACTGGTTGCGGAAGCCGCGCTTGAACAGGGCCGTGGTCAGCGTCGCGGTCGAGACGCGCCTGAGCTTGCGGCGGTTCTCGTCGGTGAGGGCATTGGATGTCATGAGAAAGGCAAACCTTCGGCTGGATGGAAACGAGCCCTCATCCTGAGGAGTGCTCCATGGGAGCACGTCTCGAAGGATGCTTCCGGAGGCTCCCTGCGCAAGCTGGAGCATCCTTCGAGACGCCGCTCCGCGGCTCCTCAGGATGAGGGCTCGCGAAGCGGCAAAGTCTTCTGTCATTCAATTTTGACGTTCGCCTTCTGCGCCACATCAGCCCAGCGCTTCGTCTCGGAGGCGATATGCGCGGTGAACTCGGCCTGGCTCGACCCGACCGGATCGACGCCGAGCTTCTTGAGCTGCTCGATCACCGCCGGCTCCCTCATGATCGCCTGGGTCTCTGTCGAGAGCTTGGCGACGATCTCCTTCGGGACGCCCGACGGCGCGAAGAAGCCGTGCCAGGAACTGGCATCGTACCCGGGGATGAACTCCGACAGCGCCGGCAGGTCCGGAGCGACCGCCAGCCGCTTCGGCGTCGCGGTGGCGAGCGCCCGGATTTTGCCCGCCTCCACATGGGGCCAGGCGATGGTGATGTTGTCGAAGGTGATCTGGATCTGGCCGGAGAGCAGGTCCTGCGTCACCTGCCCGCTGGAGCGGTACGGCACATGGACCATATCGGTGCCGGTCGAGACCTTGAACAGCTCCGCCGCCATATGGGTCGAGGTGCCGGCGCCCGAAGAACCGAAGGAATACTTGCCGGGGTTCTTCTTCAGCAGGTCGATCAGCTCCGGCACGGTCTTCGCCGGCAGGTCGATATTGACCATCAGGATATTCGGCACGCTCGCCACCTGCGAGATCGGCGCAAAGTCCTTGATGTGGTCATAGGGCATCTTGGCGTAGACGCCCGGATTGATGGCATGGCTCGAGACCGTGCCCATCGTCAGCGTGTAGCCGTCCGCCGGCGACCGTGCCACGGCGGCCGCGCCCGTATTGCCACCTGCGCCAGGCCTATTCTCGACGATGAACTTGCCGCCGAGCCGCTGGCCCAGCCGGTCGGCCAGGATGCGGCCGAGCAAATCCGTGGTGCCGCCCGCTGCGAAGGGCACGACGATGGTGACGACCTTGCTGCCGGGATAGTCGCCCTGCGCGGAGGCCGAGCCGGCCAAGGCCAGAGAGCCCGCGGCGAGGCAGGTGGCAGCAAGCATGGTTCTGCGGGTGATGCTCATTTCGTCAATTCCTCCCGGGACGCGGACAGGCCGCTCTGGCGCCTCATGGCGGGCGCTTGCAGACGGACATAGCACAGGATTTGGAATTTGAAATCTGAAATTTCAGATTGCTCGGCGAGGCGGATTGTGCTGTTTGATATCAATGAGGCACGAGCCCCGAACCGGGACAAATGCGGCTTCGCCAGCTCGCAGCCACGGAAGAAACATGTTGCAACCGGCCGTCGAACCCGTCGCCCCTCACTTGCTGCGTTCGCTGCGCGAGCACGTCCATGAGCGACTGCGCCGCGCGATCGTCGCTGGCAATTTCCGCGACGGCGAGCGGCTGAACGAACGCCACCTCGCCGAGATGCTGGGCGTCAGCACCACCCCGGTGAAGGATGCGATCCGCAAGCTGGAGAGCGAGGGGCTGGTCAGGACAGAGGCGCGGCGCGGCGTCTTCGTCGAGTTCTCCGCCCGGCAGGCGCTGGAGATGGCGCTGGGCCGCGCGGCCATCGAGAGCGTCATGACCCATGTTGCGGCCAACCGCATGACCGACGCAGCCGCCGCCGAGCTCGGCCGGCTCATTGCAGTGATGGAACACGCGACGCTGCATGGCGACCTCGAGGAGCTGGTCACCCGCAACGAGGACTACCACCGGGCGATCCACCGGATCTCGGGCTGCAGCTATCTGGAGCGTCGCCTCGACGGCCAGCGCATGTACGATCACGCCCAGCGCATCTCCCTGCATTCGGCGCCGGCCGAGCGCGGCCAGGGCTTCGAAGAACACCGCGCCATCTACGAGGCGCTTCTGGCGCGAGAGCCGGCTTTGGCCGAGCTCAGGATGCGCCGTCACATCGTCCGCTCCGCGAAGGCCCATGTGCGGCTGGTGTTCGGCGCGGATGCGGAGGGACTGGACTATGACGAATGACAAGCTGCGCGCGGGCCTCCGCGGCATTTCCGGCGTTCATGTCACCGCCTGGAAGGCAGATGGCGAGGCCGACTGGGCGCTGACCGGCAAGATCGTCCGGCGCATCGCCGAGGCCGGCATCCACAACATCGTCTCGGCCGGCAACACCGGCGAGTTCTACCCGATGACCACCGCCGAGGTTGAGCGCTCCCACGCGACGGCGGCCGAAGCCGCCTCCGGCAAGGCGCTCGTCACCGCCGGCATCGGCCGCTCGCTGCGGGAGGCGATCGCGACCGGCAAGCTCGCTGCCAAGGCGGGTTGCGACGCGGCGATGGTGCATCACCCGCTCGACCCCTTCGCCGCGCCGCAATCCCAGGCCGACTACATCCTCGCCATCGCAGATGCGCTGCCGATCCCGCTCGTCGCCTATATCCGTTCCGATGCCATCGGCGTGCAGGACCTGATCCGCGTCGCGACCCATGCCAATGTCGCGGGCGTGAAGTTCGCTTCGAGCAACATGATGCTGCTTGCCGATTGCGTCCGCGAGACGGAGGGCACCAGCGCCAACTGGATCTGCGGACTGGCTGAAGGCTGGGCGGCGCCCTTCTATGCGCTCGGCGCCCGTGGCTTCACCTCCGGGCTGATCAACGTCGCGCCGGAGCGCTCGCTCGCCGTTTGGCGCGCGCTGGAGGCTGGTGACTATGAGGTGGCGAGGCGCGAGGTCGACGCCATTGCCGGCTTCGAGAAGCTGCGCACCAAATACGGCAACGGCGCCAACGTCACCGTGGTCAAGGAGGCGCTCGGCCTGCTCGGCACCAATGTCGGCCCCGTTCGCCTGCCCGGCCTGCCGGAACTGAACGCCGCCGAGAAGGCGGAACTCCGCGCCATCGTCTCCGGCTGGGGCGCGGCGAAAGCGGCGGCGGAGTAACCTTCGTCATTCCGGGGCATCGCGCAGCGATGAACCCGGAACCCACGACCGGGCGATCCCTTCATCATCTGTAGGTGGCCTCTCACCCAGTCGCGGGTTCCGGGCTCCGCCTGCGGGCCGCCCCGGAATGACAGACCGTTGAATCAACAAAGAACATTCGAGGACACGCCCATGCCGCCCCGCCCCCGCAAGACGCCCGATACGCTGCGCTCGAAGCGCTGGTTCGGGGCGAGCGACCTGCGCTCCTTCGGCCATCGCTCGCGGGCGCTGCAGATGGGGTTCGCCCATGAGGAGTTCATGGGCAAGCCGGTCATCGGCATCATCAACACCTGGTCCGAGATCAACCCCTGCCACACTCATCTGCGAGACCGCGCCGAGGCGGTGAAGCGCGCTGTATGGGCGGCAGGCGGCTTCCCGATCGAGATCCCGGTGATGTCCGTCTCGGAGCAATACCAGAAGCCAACGACCATGCTCTATCGCAACTTCCTGGCGATGGAGACGGAGGAATCGATCCGCTCCCACCCGCTCGACGGCGCCGTCCTGCTCGGTGGCTGCGACAAGTCCACGCCTGCCCTGATCATGGGCGCCTGCAGCGCCGGCCTGCCCTTCATCTTCGTGCCGGCCGGGCCGATGCTGCGCGGCAACTGGGCCGGCAAGGTGCTCGGCTCCGGCGCCGACGTCTGGAAATACTGGGCCGAGAAGGAAGCCGGCAACATCACCGACGACCAGTGGCGCGACATGGAAAGCGGCATCGCCCGCTCCTATGGCACCTGCATGGTGATGGGTACGGCCGCCACGATGATGAGCCATGCCGAGGTGCTGGGCCTCACCTTGCCCGGCGCCTCCGCCATCCCTGCCGCGGACGCCGCCCATCCTCGCATGGCCGCGGCCGCGGGCAAGCGCATCGTCGAGATGGTCTGGGAAGACCTGACGCCCGACCAGATTCTCACGCGAAAGAGCTTCGAGAACGCGCTGACGGTCCATATGGCCGTCGCCGGCTCGACCAACGCGATCATCCACCTCGTCGCCATGGCGGGCCGCGCCGGCGTGCCGCTGACGCCGGACGATTTCGACGCCTTCTCCCGCAAGGTCCCGGTGATCGCGAATCTGCGCCCGTCCGGTGATTTCCTGATGGAGGATTTCTTCTATGCCGGCGGCCTGCCGGCCCTGCTGAAGCAGCTGGAGAGCAAGCTCCACACCGATGCGATGACCGTCACGGGCAAGCCGCTGGCAGAGACCATCGCGCTCGCCAACGTCTATGACGACAACGTCATCCGCCCGCTCGAAAAGCCGGTATCGACCGCCAACGGCCTCGCGGTCCTCAAGGGCAACATCGCGCCGGATGGCTGCGTCATCAAGCCTTCGGCCGCCGCCCCTCACCTGCTCAAGCATTCAGGCCCGGCGCTGGTCTTCGAGGACTACGACGCCATGATGAAGGCCGTGAACGACGAGAGCCTCGACGTCACGCCGGACCATATCATGGTGCTGAAGAACTGCGGCCCCGTCGGCGGTCCCGGCATGCCGGAATGGGGCATGATGCCGATCCCCAAGAAGCTCCTGAAGCAGGGCGTGCGCGACATGCTGCGCATCTCGGACGCGCGCATGTCCGGCACCAGCTATGGCGCCTGCATCCTCCACGTCGCGCCAGAGGCCTATATCAAGGGGCCCCTCGCCGCGGTAAAGACCGGCGACATCATCACCGTCGATGTCGAGGCCCGCAGCATCTCGGTCAACCTGACGCAGGAGCAAATCGCCGAGCGCCTCGCCGTCTGGACTCCGCCGAACCGCGACTATCCCCGCGGCTGGGGCAAGATGTCCGCCGCCCATATCCGCCAGGCCGACAAGGGCTGCGACTTCGACTACCTCGAAGGCACGGCGAAGATCCCCGAGCCGGAGATCCATTGAGACCGAGCCGTCATTGCGAGCGCAGCGAAGCAATCCAGAGGCGACAGAGCGCTACGTCACCTGGATTGCTTCGTCGCTGCGCTCATCGCAATGCGGCTCGCTTTAAAGCTCCGCGTCGAAGGCGATGGCGTCGAAAGCCGCCCGCACCCGCCCGAGCGCCAGCGCCGTGACATAGGCATAGGCACTCTGCGACGACTGGGCGACCACACCACGATCCACGCCCTGCACGTTTATCTCCGACGAAACGGCGAAGCTCACGACAGGCGTCGTCCGCATCGGCGCCGGCAGCACGACGGCTTGTCGGGATGCAGCCGTAGCCGCCTGATAGGCATCGATCAGGATCTGCCCGTCGAGCCGGGTGTGGTAGCGCCGGCAGAGCATCTGCTCGACGCTGAGCGGCCGCGCCGTCCAACCCGTCGCAAGCGGCCCGTGTTCCAGCTTGGCCCGCCCGAAGCTGACCGCCCCCGCGCTCGGCGAAAGCTTCACTGCCAGCGCTCCGACATCGCCCATGGCCAGCGTCAGCGTGAAGGAACGGCGGCCGGAGCCCGCAGCGATGGTGCCGGACTGGCTCCCGACAGTGACCGAAAGGTCTCCGCCGCTGAGGTTCTCGACCGAAAGCGTCAGCGTTACGCCCGCAAAGGAAGCGAGCCCCCAGAGTGCAGGCTCGACCGGCTGGACGATGGCGCCCGAATTCAGCGTGATCGCGAAGCTGCCAGCCGAGAGGTTCGCGCCGCCCGCATCCGCCTTCCAGCGGTCAAAGCCGTAGCTCCCGGCCGCCAGTGCACCGCCTGCAAAGGCGCGCTGATTGATTGCCATGTCGCCATTGACGAGCAGGTTCGCTCCCGAGGCCCAGGGCGAACCGGGCAAGGCGGCCGCGCCTGTAGCCCGGTCGATGGCGAGTGCATCGTGCCAGGCGGAGCCATCCGCGCTCACCTTCACCCGAAAATCGTCGTCGCCTGCGAGCCCGAACTCGGCCCGCCCCGACCAGTTCGACTGGAACAACACGCTCGCCGTCGCCCCGGCAGCAGCCTTGTTGAGCTTCAGCTGATGACCGCTGCCGGCATGATTGAACAGGCTCGCCTCGCCGGAAACGACAAGGCGGTTCGTCGCATCCGCGGTCGCGTTGACGCCCCAGCTTTCGGCCCCAAGGCCGCTGAGCGGGCTGTCGCGGCGCCATTCCGTGCCGGTCCAGAGATTGTGCTCGGCCTCGTCCGCCACCCAGGCCTGCCAGCCCGCGCGCGGCGTGACAAAGGCCCAGCCGCCATCCTCGTAGAGCGCAAGCTGATCGGTCCGGCCGGCAAAGACGCCCGTGCCGTCCGCCGGGACGATATAGGCCGAAAGCTCTGTCGGAGACACCGGCGGATCGGCTTGAGTCCGGCTCTGGACGGCAAGATGGACCAATGCGTCGAGCCGGGTCAGCGCATCGTTGTGGGTGACGTGCTTCTGCGCTTGGCCGGCCGCAAGGAGCGGCAGGCTGAGACGGGGCGTGTCTGTCATGGGGCCTCGCGGACAGGGATTTCAGCGAGGCGCATTATTCCGGCGCTTTCGGCGCCGGGGATAAGATCAGCCGAAGCGGCGCGGTCTCAGGCCGGCATGGAACCAGGTGATCAGCGAATAGATGTCGTAGACAGGCAGCCCCGTCGCCGCCTGCACATCAGCCGCATAGGGCGGCATGTTCGTGCATTCGAGCACGATGGAGCCGACCTCGGGGTGGCGCGCCACGAGATCGAGCGCCGCCTGCACCACATCCTGCCGGGCGAGCTCGACATCCATGTCGTCTTTCTCGGCCTTGATCAGCACGCGGAAGAACTCGCGGCCGTTCTCCGTGCCGGTCACGGGCGTGTCGAGCGGCACGTTCGCCGCTTCGAGATGAGCCGGGGTCAATGTCGTGGACGACACCGTGACGACGCCGACGCGCTTGCCCGGCGGCAGCGTCGCCTGCACCCAGGGCACCTGCATCAGCGAGGAAGTCGCGACCGGCACGCCGACGGCGGCAGCTAGCTCGCGCTGGAAAAGCGAGAGGAAGCCGCAATTGGTGGTGATCGCCTCGGCCCCGAGCCTGACCAGATCGCGTGTGGCCTCGATGAAATCCGGCAACAGGCCTGCCGCACCCTTCAGCACCACCTTTTCCGGGCTCGCCCCGCCGACGACGCGGTAAAGCACCGGGAAGGGCCAAGTCGTGCCGTTGCCCATGTCGCCATGGATGCGCGGAAAGCGCGCCTCCAGCATCAGGATACCGAGCGGGGCCCCGTAGATCGCCTTGCCGCCCTTGGCGATCCGCGCCGAAGCCGGCACGGCCGAATCAACCGTCATCATCAACCCCATAGACCAGGAGCTGCATGCTAGAGCGCGCCGCCCCATGATGAAACCCGAACTCCATCGTCATCGCCTTGCCATTTTCTCGACGTCATAGGACGGTCGACCATGGCATTGGCGGCTTGATTCTTCCGCGCTGGTCCGCGTCCTGCATGGCCGCTTACCTGTTGCCTCGCCTGCCCGTCCCGCCAGCGCTCCCGGAGTCCTTTTGAACGCCCCCCTGGAAAAGATGCGTCTTGCTGCGATTGTGATCGGCTGGGCCGCTCTGCTTCTGATCATGGTCGCGACGTTGTCACCGATCGATGCAAGGCCCCACATCCCGGAGCTCGGCGCCAATGGCGAGCGCTTCCTGGCCTATTTCGCCGCCGGAGCCTTGCTGAGCTTCGCCTATCCGCGCCAGCGCTGGCTGGTGCTCGGCGGCATCGTCGCCTTGGCGCTCGGGCTCGAATGGCTCCAGACCTGGGAGGCGACCCGCCACGGGCTGCCGCGCGATGCGCTGGTGAAATGTGCAGGCGCGGTCCTGGGCGGCACCCTCGCCGGCCTCCTCGAACTCATGCTCCGGCGCCGCGGCCCAGCCTGAACGCGACGCGTTTCCGTCTGGCCCGATCTGACGCAGGCGCCGCCGGCACGCGCCTTGCCACCCTTGACCGAGCGTAAGGCCATATCGACACGAATGTTCCGAAACGGGACACAAGTGTCGGCCATGGCTGAACTGCAAGGCTGGGGTGAACTATGACTGCCAACGCGCTGCGCCATATCGTGCCGGGAACCGCCGAGAGACGGTCTCGCATCTGGCGCCACTGGTTCGGGCCGGCGGTCGCAGCAGTCGACGGGCTGGTGGTGCTGGCCATCGTCCACCTCGCCTCCGCAGCCTATGGCCTGGCCTCCTTCGGCACACTGACCCTGGAGCGTGCCACACCCGAGCTGGCGCTGATGCTGGCGACGCTGTTCGTCTTCATCGACCTGATACGCGGCCGCTACCAGATCGGGAACTATCTCTCGGCCCGCCGGCAGATCGCCTCGGCCTTCGCGGTCTGGAACATGGCCATGGTCGCCTTTCTGGCGCTGGTCTTCCTGGCCAAGATCTCCGAACACTATTCGCGGGCGATCATCCTCACGACCTATCTCATCGGCATTCCGATGATCGCCCTGTCGCGCTCATTGATCGTCCGGCTCATCGCCAGCGCCGGCAAGACCGGCCGGATTGCCGCCGAGCGGATCTTCCTGATCGGGCGGGAAGAGAACGTCATGTCCTTGGTCGGCCGGCATAAGCCCTGGCATGCCGGGCTGGCGATCGTCGATATCGCCTTCCTGACATCAGACAGAAGCGCGAACCGCAAGGCATTGGCCGCCGATCTCGCCGCCGCGGTGGCGAACTGCCGTGGCAAGCGGCCGGACTCGGTTTTCATCGCCCTGCCCTGGTCGGAGCAGGAACTGATCGATGCCTGCGTCGACGCCTTCACCAACCTGCCGGTCGCGATTCACCTCGCTCCGGAGCCCGTGATGGAGCGCTTCGAGCGCCCGCACATCGTAAAGTCCGGCTCCCTGACCAGCCTGCGCCTGACGCGCCAGCCGCTCTCCGCCTTCGAGGTCGCGGCGAAGCGCGCCTTCGACATCGTCGCGGCCTCCTGCGGCCTTATCCTGACCCTGCCGCTCCTCGTCATGGTCGCGGCGTTGATCCGGCTCGACTCACCGGGCCCCGTCCTGTTTCGGCAGCGGCGCTACGGCTTCAACCAGCAGGCGTTCCGCATCTTCAAGTTCCGCACCATGACCACCACGGACGACGGGCAGGTCGTCGTGCAGGCCAAGCGCAACGACCCGCGCATCACCCGCATCGGCCATGTCCTGCGCCGCTACAATCTCGACGAGCTTCCGCAACTCCTGAACGTGCTCGCCGGGGACATGTCGCTGGTCGGACCCCGCCCCCACGCGCTGGCGCATGACGACGCCTTCGAGAGCCGCATCGCCAATTATGCGCGCCGCCACAACGTGAAGCCGGGCATCACCGGCTGGGCTCAGGTGAACGGCCTGCGGGGCGAAACCGATACCGACGAGAAAATGGCCAAGCGCGTCGCCTGCGACCATTGGTACATCGACAACTGGTCGATGTGGCTCGATTTCGCGATCCTGTTCCGCACCGTCTTCAGCCCGAAGGCGTTCCAGAACGCGCGCTGAATCGCGCGGCATCAGGCGAAGCCGCCACCGGCTCGCCTGATGCGCCGGGCAGGAAATGCTTAGGCCTTTCGGCCGGGGGCCTGCTCGCCAAAAACGCAGAATCTCAGGTCTGAGACGAGCCTCGCAGGCCGAGGCTCAGAAGAAGCTGCGCCAGATCGTGCTGCCTATCCAGGCGCCCCAGGCGATCAGGAGCGCGATCGTCGCCAGCACCGCCGTCACCATCAGCGAACGCCCCAGAAGCAGGCTGGCTGCACTCTCCCGGATCTCCGGCTCGTTGTCGTTCGCCGCCTGCGGCACCCGCTCCGGAATCGAGACGCGGGGAGGCAGCGGGAAATGTCGCACGCGCTCTGGTCGCATGGATTCACTCGTAGGGTAAAAATTGCGTTAAGGCGTCTTGGCTATCGATGACCGATTTCGCGACACGACAAAAGCACAAGCTGACGATTTTAGCGAGATTGCCGCGGCACGGTTAATCCGCAGGCCCTTGCCGGAGCGATCCTCGCGCTGTCGCGGCCTGGGGCTAGATCAATGCCGATCTGCCGCAGCGTGGCTAGACATCCGGGACGAGACCATCCGCAGTCAGCAGGAGACCGAGATGTCCAACACCCCGCACACCCTCGCCGAGGAGTTCCCGGGACAGGGCGACGCCATCCATCGGCTCAAGCTCGCCGATCCGGAATTCGCGAGCCTGCTCGCCCGTTACGACGAGATCAACGACAAGGTGCACCTCGCCGAGACGAACATCGCCCCGGTGGACCATGCCGTCGAGACCGAGCTGCGCAAGCAGCGCCTTCAGGCCAAGGACGCCATCGGCCAGGCGCTGTCCGCCGCCAGATGAGCCGTGCGGCTGCACCGCTGAATTGCGCAAACCGAATGGAGGGCCGCAACGCATGAACGCTCTACCCCGCATCTTCCGACATGTTCGTCTGGTGCTGGCGCGCGAAAAGGGCGCGCCTCAGGGCGACAGCCATAACGGCTACGACCTCATGGTTCCGCTCGACGACGAGAACCGTCTCGACCCGGCCGAATGGAAGGAGCACCGCGCCTCCTGCCGCGTCCGGCGCTTCCAGCCCGGCCAGGAAGACCTGATCGGCCTCTTGCGCCGCAAGCCCGGCGGCCATTGGTACATCGACTACGACGCCACCGAGCGCGACGATGATGAGGCCGGCTACCGGCTCGGCGAGGAGCGTTTCGTGCCGGGCGAATATGTTTCGATCAGCGACGGCGAGGCCATGCACACCTACCTCGTCGTTTCGGTGGTCCGCCCCTGAGGGCAGCGGCACCTCGCCCCGTCATACGGGTCGACCCTGTCGACGGGACGCCTTTCGCGAAAGTGAAGATCTCAGACCGCGTTACGCGCAATTTTAGAGATCGAATTGAAGCCGATTTGAGAGATTTTCCGCATGGTTTCCCCGCACGCCTCGGGGGGCCTATGCAGGTTCGCTATATCAGCTTCTTCTTTCTGCTCGCCTTGAGCGTCTATTTCTTCTCGGCGAGCTGAACGTCCCGCGCTGCGCGCGGGCCGCGCGATGCGTGCTGCAGAACGCGCAGCGATAGCAGAAGAGACCCCGGCCTAAAGCACGTCCTTCACACGATCCAGCGTGTGGTCCATGTGCTTGCCGATCTCGGCAGCCAGCGCCTCGCCATCCCGCCGCTTCAGCGCGGCGATCATCGCCTCGTGCTCCGCCACGGCGCCGGCCCATTTCGCCGGGCCCTCATTGCCGATGAAGCGCAGCCGCTTGATGCGGGCCTGCAGCGTCTCGTGCATCTCCATCAGCACGGCATTGCCGGAGGCCGCGACGATGGCCGAATGGATCATCTGGTTGAGCTTGAAATACTCCAGCCGGTTGCGCACCGCGTAGAGTTCCATCATCCGGTCATGCATCGCGACCACGCCTTCGACCTGCTCGTCCGTCGCCTGTGCGCAGGCGATGCGCCCGCCGAGCTGTTCCAGAGACTTGATCACCTCGAGGATCTCGCGCAGGTCGCGGGTCGAGAAGCGGCGAACCACCGCGCCCTTTGCGGGCTGCATCTCGACCAGCCCCTCGCTGGCAAGCGTCTTGATGGCTTCGCGCAGCGGCGTCCGCGAGACGCCGAGCTGAGCGCCGACCACGCCTTCGTTGATGCGCTGACCGGGCTCGAGGCGCCCCTCGATGATCATGTCGCGCAGCCTTTCGAGCACCTCCTCGTGGAGGGTGCGGCGCTGGATGCGCGGATAGGCCTCGGCAGCCTCGGTCATGATCTGTGCTTGCTCCTTCAGGGCTCTCCCCGCGAGGGCAGACCCTCAGCCGCGTTACGACACGGTCCCCCGGCGCTGTCAACGCGCCGGGAACTAGGCGAAGAACATCGCATCCTGCTTGAGTCGAGCCTGGAACAGCGGCGAGGTTTCGTCCAGCGCCACGTCCCCGAGGCGGATCGCATCGCCCGCGCGGACCGGCCGGACGAGCTTCGCATCCGCCACCAGGTAGAACGGAGCCGGCACGTCCTCGCCAAGCGGCCGCGCCTCCACCATCCCGCCGCCGACGTCGGCGATGCTGTGGTGATGGCCGCCCATGCTCAAGACCGTACCAACCGGCAGGTCGCGCTCGGCCACCGCGACGAGATCCTGCCGCGGCCGATAATCGGAGCCATAGCCGGAGACGCCGTAGCCGGCCGCATCGAGCAGCGAGGTCGCACATTCGAGCCCGAGCAGATGGCGCGGCAGATAGAGCGCGGCCGTATGGCCGCCGGCGGCGACGACATGCCCCTTCTCTTCCAGCAGCTTCCAGCTCACCGGATCCTCGCAGCGCACCGTCACGAAAACGCCGCCCGCGAAGCTCGCCTCGTCGGCCAGCCGCAGATGGTGGAACACGTCGACCCGGCGCGTGCCGGCGAGCAGCCCGCCCTGCCCGCGCTCGCAGAAGAGATTCGCGATCTCGGGGATGCGCGCCGGCGGCGCATGGAAGCCCGCGACATCGGCGCTCAGGCCCGTCGCATTCGCCACCACCGTCATTTCGCACAGATCAGGCACCGTGCGCAGCGGGAAGGCTGAGCCAAGCACCTCGGCCCGCGCAGCCGCGCGGGACACCGCATCCGCACCGCTACTGGGCCAATGCTTCGCGAGTGCGGGCAGCGGGCGCCTCACCCCGTTGCAGATGACGTCTCCGGAAGCCGGCTCGAAGACGAAGTCGTACTCGCTCGACTTGCCCGCCGCGATCACCTCGAAGCCGAGCAATTCCGCCCAGGTGACGAGGCCGATCAGAAGGCTCGGCTGGTCCCCGTCGACAGGCGTCACGACGACGCCTTTCTCGGCAGCAAGCCGCGCCAGACCGGGGCCGACAACGCTGTCCGCCTCCTTCGAGACCAGGGCGACATGCCGCCCGGCTTCGATCGCGGCAAGCGAATGACGCGCCGCCGCGACGGGCGCCCCGGTCGCCTCGATCAGGATGTCGAAAGGCAGGTCGAGCACGGTGTCGAGGGAGCCTGCCGCCACGCGCTGGCCGGCGTTCCAGGCGGCGCGCGCCTCGGCCGGTGTTGCGCAGACGGCAATGTCCCGGCCCTCGATTCCGGCCGCGGCGAAGGCCTTGGCCGCCGCCTCAGCCGTCATGTCGACCGCGATGCGCGCATTCACCAGCGGAATGCGCGCGGCCTGCGCCAGGAAACTGCGACCGAAACTGCCGCTGCCGACGAGGCAGGCTTCGACGGGGCGCGCAACGCGCGCATAGTGCTGATGGAAATTCACGGTATCCTCTCCTCCCGGAGACGCCATTGCGGTTTTCTTAGCTGCAGGAGTAACCGCTGAGTCATATTCTGTATACAGCATACTTGCACGGTCGGTAGGTGCGTGTTACCCGTCCCGAAACGAAACGGAGCGGGAAACGCCGATGTCTGATCAGGAGAACGCACGGCCGATTATCGCGGTCGCGATGGGGGACCCGTCCGGCATCAGCCCGGAACTGACGGCCCGCATCCTCGCCGAGCCGGACCTGCGCGAAGCCGCTCATTTCGTCGTGTTCGGCGACAAGCGCCTGCTCGATCTGGGCATCGCCGACAGCGGCGTCGACCCGGATGTCGAGGTCGTGGCCGAGGGCGCCCCGCTGCCTGCCTTCTCCGGCCGCCCGCTCTTCGTCGACCTCGCGAACCATGATCCGGCCGATCTCCAGCGCGCCACCGCGACGCTTGCCGGCGGGCGCGCCGCGACCGACAATTTCCGCCGCGCGCTGCGTTTCGCCAGCGCCGGCAAGGCCGATGCGGTGTTCTTCACGCCCTTCAACAAGGCGGCGATGCGCTTCGCCTATCAGGGCTATGACGACGAGATCCGCTTCGTGCGCGACGCGATCGGCTTCGACGGCCCGGCGAGCGAGTTCAACGTTCTCGACAAGCTCTGGAATGCGCGGGTGACCTCGCATATCCCGCTCTCGGAAGTGGCGAACAACATCACGCAGGAGCGCATCCTGCGGGCCTTGTCGCTCGCCGACACCAATCTGCGCGCTGCCGGCTTCGATCCGCCGCGGATCGCGGTTGCTGGCATCAACCCGCATTGCGGCGATGGCGGCAATTTCGGCCGCGATGAGATCGAAACCATCGAGCCCGCGGTCAAGGCTGCCAAGGCCAAGGGTTTCACCGTCGAGGGTCCGTATCCGTCGGACACCGTGTTCCTGCGCGCCCGCAACGGCGATTTCGACGCGGTGCTGACGATGTATCACGATCAGGGTCAGATCGCGATGAAGCTCATGGGCTTCGACCGCGGCGTGACGCTGATCGGCGGCTTCCCCTTCCCGATCTGCACGCCGGCCCATGGCACGGCCTATGAGATCGCCGGCAAGGGCATTGCCAATCTCGGCGCGACGCGCGCAGCGCTCGCGCTGGCCATCAAGATGGCGGGAGACAGTTCGCAGCGCCGCGCCGCGGCCTGACAAGACTTCATCAAGGCGCCGGAAGAGCGCCATCCAAACTGGAAATCTAGGTAGGGAGAACGCCTTATGGCCATGTTCCGCACAGCCGCGCTCGCCGCGGCCATTGCTATCGTACCCGGCGCAGCAGCGCTCGCCTGGCAGCCGACCAAGCCCATCGAGTTCGTCGTGACCTCGGGGCCCGGCGGCGGCACCGACAATTTCGCCCGCATCGTCCAGTCGATCATCCAGAAGAACAAGCTGGTCGATCAGCCCATCGTCGTCGTCAACAAGGGCGGCGGTTCCGGCGCCGAAGGTTACGTCCACGGCAAGGCCGGCAAGGGCGACCCCCACAAGGTTATCTTCGGCACCAACAACGCCTATCTGCTGCCCTATGTCGCGAAGCTCGCATTCAAGCCGGCCGATTTCACTCCCGTCGCCTCGATGGCGCTCGACGAGTTCCTGATCTGGGTCAACGGCGAGGCGCCCTATGCCGACGCCAAGGCCTATATCGAGGCGGCCAAGGCCAAGCCCGGCACCTTGAAGATGGGCGGCAGCCAGTCGAAGGACACCGACCAGACGCTGACGGCGATGATCCAGGAGGCGACGGGCGCGAAGTGGATCTACGTGCCCTTCCAGGGCGGCGGCATGGCGGCGACCCAGCTCGCCGGCGCGCATATCGATTCCAACACCAACAACCCCAACGAGAATGTCGGCCAGTGGAAGGCCGGGCAGGTGAAGCCGCTCTGCGTCTTCTCGCCGACCCGCCTCGCCAAGAGCGAGCCGGTCCACGGCGGCAAGGGCTGGGGCGACATCCCGACCTGCAAGGAAGCCGGGCTGCCGCTCGAGGCCTTCCAGATGCCGCGCACCGTCTGGCTGCCTGCCGACGTGCCCGCCGACGCCGTCAAGTTCTACGAGGACGTGCTCGAGAAGGTCAGCCAGAGCGATGAGTGGAAGGAATTCATCGCCCGCACCGCCCAGACCGGCCGCTTCATGAAGGGCAAGGAATTCGCCGAGTTCGTCGCCCGCGACGACGCCGCGAACCGCAAGGTCTTCGAGGCCGAAGGCTGGGTCGTGAAGTAGTTTGCGCCGGGACCCTACGGTCCCGCCGTAGCAAGCAGAATGCCGGGGCCCGTCGACAGCGGCTTGCCGTTCGACGGGTCCCGGAATGTCTGGCAACACTTGCGCCGGACGTCCCCTACCCAAGAGAGACAGCCGGCATGGTCACTCGCTTCTGGGCTGAAACAGCAATCGCCCTGTTCACGCTGGCCTACGGGCTCATCATCGTGCGGGGCGCGACCGAGTTCGGCATCGGCTGGGACACGTCCGGGCCGCAGCCCGGCGCCTTCCCCTTCTATGCCGGCCTGCTCGTTGCGCTGGCGAGTCTCGGCACCCTCGTCGTGACCTGGTCGAAGCGCATCACGGGGCGCGATACGCTGTCAGCGGTCATTCTCGATCGCGACGGCTTGGGCCGCGTCATCGGCTTCTTTCTCCCGATCCTCGGCTTCGTCCTGCTCTGCGCCACGCTCGGCATGTATGTCGCGACGATCCTCTATCTCCTCTTCGCGATGCGCGTGCAGGGTGGCTTCGGCTGGCTGGCCTCGCTCGCAACGGCTTTCGGATCCGCCGTCGCCTTCTACGTCCTGCTTGAACGTATTTTCCTGATCCAGCTCATGAAGGGCCCGCTCGAAGCCTTTCTGGGCTTTTGAGTTCGGTGGCCCCATGACGAAAGCGCGCCATGGATAATTTCGCCTCGCTGATGCACGGCTTCTCTGTCGCGCTCACCTTCCACCATGTCGCGCTGATGATGGGCGGCGTCCTGCTCGGCATCCTCGTCGGCGTCCTCCCCGGCCTCGGCGCGCCGAACGGCGTCTCACTGCTCCTGCCGCTGACCTTCTCGATGGACCCGGTCTCGGCCATCATCCTGCTGACGTCGCTCTATTGGGGCGCGCTGTTCGGCGGCTCGACGACCTCGATCCTCTTCAACATCCCCGGTGAGCCTTCCTCCGTCGCCACGACCTTCGACGGCCACCCGATGGCCAAGCAGGGACGCGCGACGGAAGCCCTCTCCTTCGCCTTCCTCTCGGCCGGCATCGGCGCGCTCGCGGGCGTCCTTCTCATCACCGCCCTGTCCGGCTGGGTCGCGAAGTTCGCCCTGCGCTTCTCCTCGCCCGAGTTCTTCGCGGTCTATTTCATCACCTTCGCGAGCTTCATCGGCCTCGGCGGCTCCTCGGCCTTCAAGTCGATCGTCGCCATGGGCGTCGGCTTCACGCTGGCCTCGATCGGCATGGATACCGTCTCGGGCAATATCCGCCTGACCTATGATTTCGACGTCCTGCTCGGCGGCGTCAGCTTCCTCATCGCCGTGATCGGCCTGTTCGGCATCGGCGAATTGCTGCTGACCATGGAGGATGGGCTGAAGTTCAACGGCATAGCCGCCAAGGTCCGGGTGAGCGATGTGCTGCGCACGGCCGCCAAGCTGCCGCGCTACTGGCTTGCCCTGCTCCGTTCCTCGATCATCGGCATCTGGATGGGCATCACGCCGGGCGGGCCGACGGCCGCCTCCTTCATGAGCTACGCCATGGCCAAGCGCTCCTCGCGGAACCCGGCAAAATTCGGCAAGGGCGAGCCGGAGGGCGTGATCGCGCCCGAGACGGCCGACCATGCCGCCGGCTCCGCCGCCATGCTGCCCATGCTCGCGCTCGGCATACCGGGCTCCGCCACCGCGGCGGTGATGATGGGCGGGTTGATGATCTGGGGCCTCAACCCCGGCCCGATGCTCTTCACCGAGCGGCCGGACTTCGTCTGGGGTCTGATCGCCTCGATGTATCTCGGCAATGTCGTCGCGGTCGTCGTCGTGCTGGCAACGGTGCCGCTCTTCGCCTCGATCCTGCGCATCCCCTTCTCGATCATCGGGCCGCTGATCGTGGTGATCTGCTTCATCGGCGCCTTCACCGTGGCCGGAAAGCCCTTCGATATCTGGCTCGCGCTGGCCTTCGGCATCGTCGGCTACGGCTTCAAGAAGCTCGACTATCCGATCGCACCGATGATCCTCGCCATGGTCATCGGCGACAAGGCGGAGGATGCGTTCCGACAATCGATGATCTTCAGCCAGGGCTCGCTCTCGATCTTCTGGTCGAATCCGCTGGTGACGAGCCTGATGGCGATCGGCCTCGCCCTGCTGCTTCTCCATCCGCTCCAGCTGCTGTGGCGCAATGCAAGGCGGCTGACCGCCGCCCGCGCCGCGCGGGGATGAGTTCCGCGCGGTGGCCGATCTGGCCCCGCTGACCTAAGACTCGACTTCTTCAAGCCTTGCAGACGAGAGCCGCCATGACCGAACCCTACAAGGGCGTCCTGCCCATCGCGCCGACGATCTTCCACGAGAACGGTGATCTCGACATCGAGGGCAACCGCCGCGTCATGGACCTGATGGTCGACCAGGGCGTCGATGGCATCTGCATCCTCGCCAATTTCTCCGAGCAGTTCCTGCTCACCGACGCCGAGCGCGACGAGGTGATGCGCCTCTCGCTGGAGCAGGTCGCCGGCCGCGTGCCTGTGATCGTCACGACCTCGCATTTCTCGACGCGCATCGCCGCAGCCCGCGCCAAGGCGGCGGCCCAGGCCGGCGCCAAGATGCTGATGATGATGCCGCCCTATCACGGCGCGCTGCTCAAGGCCGACGAGCAGGGCATGATCGAGCATTTCAAGATCGTCGCCGATGCCTGCGGCATTCCGATCATCCTGCAGGACGCTCCGCTTTCCGGCGTGCAGCTCACCGTTCCCTTCATGGTGCGGCTGGCGAAGGAGGTCCCGCTCGTCCGCTACTTCAAGATCGAGGTGCCGGGCACCGCTGGCAAGCTGCGCTCGCTGATCGCGGCGGGCGGCGACGCCGTCGTCGGCCCCTTCGACGGCGAGGAAGGCATCACGCTGATGGCCGATCTCGACGCGGGCGCCACCGGCACCATGACGAGCGGCATGATCCCCGACCTCATCAAGCCGATCCTCACCGCCTTCTTCGCCGGCGACCGCGCCAAGGCGATGGAGCTTTATGCGCGCGTGCTGCCCATCATCAACTTCGAGAACCGCCAGTGCGGCCTGCGCTCGGCCAAGGCGGTGATGAAGGAGGGCGGCGTGATCCGCTCCGACGCCGTCCGCCACCCGCTGACCGCGCTGCATCCCGATACGCGTGCGCAGTTGCTGGAACTCGCCCGGCAGCTCGATCCCCTCGCCCTGCGCTGGGCTCGCTGATCCGGCTCATGAATCAGGAAGATAGGCTTTCGCCCTATCCTCCTGATTTAGCGCCCCATTCGGTGTTTGACAGGACAGCGAAGCCCAACATATCCTACATAGTATACAGCATGCAGAACGCCTCGACGTGTCATCTGCAAACATAAAGCCCGCACTCGAAATGGCGGGATGTCTCCATCGAAAAACGACAGGGGACGGGGGAAACGAAGGAGACTGACCATGGCATTGCCTCTCGCAGGCATCCGGGTGCTCGATATTTCGCAGGTCATGGCCGGGCCGTTCTGCTGCATGCTGCTGGCGGACATGGGCGCCGACGTCATCAAGATAGAGCCGCCCGGCACCGGGGATTCGACCCGCCAGTCGATGGGCTTCCGGATGAAGGGGGAGGACAGCCCCGGCTTCCTCGCGCTGAACCGCAACAAGCGCAGCATCACCCTCGACCTCAAGGATCCGGCGGACCGCGAGGTGCTCTACGCGCTGGTGAAGACCGCCGATGCGCTGGTCGAGAATGCCCGCCCCGGCGTCGCCGGCCGGCTGGGCATGGACTACCAGACGCTGAGCGCCATCAATCCCCGCCTGATCTATGCCAGCATCTCCGGCTTCGGCCAGACCGGCCCCTGGTCGCAGCGGCCGGGCTTCGACCTGATGGCGCAGGCGGTATCGGGCGTGCTGAGTTCCAATGGCTTCGCCGACATGGAGCCCGCCAAGAACTCGATCCCCGTGGCCGATCTCGGCGCCGGACTTTTCAGCGCCTATGCGATCCTGAGCGCCGTGATCGGGCGCCAGAACTCCGGCAAGGGACAGTTCATCGACGCCTCGCTGTTCGAGGCCGCACTCGCACTCTCCGTCTGGGAGACGACCGAGCTCTGGGGCACCGGGCGCTCGCCCGTCCCGATCGGCTCCGCCAACCGCATGTCCGCCCCCTATCAGGCGGTGAAGGCCTCGGACGATTGGTTCGTCATCGGCGCCGCCAACCAGGGGCTCTGGCTCAAGCTCATCAAGGCCATCGGCCGCGAGGATCTGCAACAGGAGGAGCGTTTCGCCACCAACGCGAACCGCATCGTCAACCGCCTCGCCCTCATCGACGCCCTCGCTCCCACCTTCCTGACCCGCAAGGCCCAGGACTGGATCGACGCACTGCTGGAGGCCGGCGTGCCGGCCGCCCCGATCCTCGACTATGGCGAGGCCGTCGTCAGCGAGCAGGCGGTCGCGCGCGAGATGGTCAAGATGGTCCCGCATCCGGTCGAAGGCGAATTCCGCGCGCTGGGCTTCCCGGTGAAGCTCAGCGAGACGCCGCAGCAGATCCGGTTGCCGCCGCCCCTCCTCGACCAGCATGGCGGGGAGATCCGCGCGGAACTGGTCGCCAAGGGCCTGCTCGCACCGGCACGCCAGACCGCAAGCGCCTGATCGCGGACTGACGGCCGGCCCCTCATCGGGGCAGCCGTGAATTGTCCGCAGCCGGATAGGTCATCGTCCCGCAACAGCCGGAGGCAAGCCTCTTGAACTCCCCCGCCACCCGCCCGCGCATCGGTTTCATCGGCGTCGGCATCATGGGCGAAGCGATGGTGCGCCGCCTGCTCGATCTCGGCTTCCCCGTGACGGTCTGGAACTTGGAGCCCGAACGGCTCGATACCGTCGTCCCGCATGGGGCGGTGGCGGCTGAATCGCCGCGAGCCGTCGCCGCCGCGAGTGACATCGTCATGCTCTGCGTGCTGCATATGCAGGCCGTCGAGCGCTGCGTCTTCGCCGAGGATGGCGTGGCAGCGGCCGGGCGCGGCCCTTCGCTGCTGATCGACTTCTCCACCGCCGACCCCGAAGGCACCCGCCAGGCCGCCGCCAAGCTCAAGGCACTCACCGGCGCGGGCTGGATCGACGCCCCCGTCTCCGGCGGTCCGCAGCTCGCCCGGACGGGGGGCATGACGGTGATGGCTGGCGGCTCCGAGGCCGATTTCGCGCTGGCGAAGCCGGTCCTCGAGCAGATGGCCGGCAATGTCACCCTGATGGGCCCGGTCGGCGCCGGTCAGACCACGAAAATCCTGAACCAGGCCATTGTCGGCACCGGCTATGTCCTCATGGCCGAGGCGCTGATGCTGGCGGAGGCCGCCGGCATCGACGCCGCCCGCCTGCCGCAATGCCTCGCCGGTGGCCACGCGGATTCGAGCCTGCTGCAGCGGCTCTATCCGCAGATGCAGCAGCGCGCCTTCGAGCCGCCCTCCTCCTACGCCCGGCAGCTCCTCAAGGACCTCAAGGCGGTCTCCGCCTTCGCGGGCGATCTCGGGCTCGACCTCAAGGTCATCGAGCAGGGCGTGCAGCGCTACAAGGACTATGTCGCGCTCGGCCATGAGATGTCGGACTCCGCCGCCGTGGTGAAGCTCTACGAGCACGAGGCGGCTGAACGCGGAACGCGGCCATGACCACGCTGCCGCCTCGCCCGCGCGCCGTGATCGACGCGCACCACCATGTCTGGGACCTCGCCAACGACCTGCCCTGGCTGAAGGAAGAGCGGAAGCCCTTCCGCTACGGCGACTATTCGGCCATGTGCCACGACTACATGCCGGCCGATTATCGCAGGGACACGGCTGGTTGGCCGGTGGTCGGCTCGGTCTATGTCGAGGCGGAGTGGAACCGCGATCTCGCCGCCGAGGAGAGCCGCTGGGTCGCGGCCGTGGCGTCAAAGCACGGCGTACCCAGCGTGGTCGTCGCCTGGTGCGACTTCGCCGCACCGAATGCCGCCGCGCTGCTCGCCTCCCACGCCTCGATCCCGGTCGTGCGGGGCGTCCGACACAAGCCGGAGGCGACGCAGACTCCCGAGGAAGCACGACGCGGCGCGCCCGGCTCGATGGACGATCCGAACTGGCGCGCCGGCTATGCGCTGATGGAGCGCCACGGCCTTTCCTACGATCTCCAGACGCCCTGGTGGCATCTCGATGCCGCGGCCGATCTGGCGAAGGACTTCCCCCGCACCCCGCTCATCGTCAACCACACCGGCCTGCCGGCCGACCGCAGCCCGGAGGCTCTCTCCGCCTGGCGCAAGGCGCTGGAGAAGGCAGCGGAGCAGGAAAACGTCGCGATCAAGATCTCCGGCATCGGCCTGCCCGGCCGGCCCTGGACGGTCGAGGACAACGCCCCCGTCATCCGCGATACCATCGCCATCTTCGGGGTCGATCGCGCGATGTTCGCCAGCAACTTCCCGGTCGACGGGCTGGTGGGCGATTTCGACACGATCTTCTCAGGCTTTCTCGCGGCCACGGCCGATCGAACGGAAGGGGAGCGCGACAAGCTCTTTCACGACAATGCGGTGCGCATCTACCGGCTGTGACCCCGTATTCCAACGATAAGGCCGGCAACGATAACGGAGGAACGGATGAACAAGAGGCAGGCACTGAAAAGTCTGGCCGGCGCAGCGGCGCTGGCGCTCTCGCTCGGCGTCGCCGCGCCCGCAGCGGCGCAGGTCACCATTCGCTACGCCCATGTCGGCTCGGAAGGAGACATCCAGTACTGGTACGCGGAGGAGTTCGCCAAGCGCGTGCAGGACCGCACTGAAGGCCGCGTCAAGGTCCAGGTCTTCCCGAACTCGCAGCTCGGCGGCGCGCAGGAGACCGTCGACGGCGTGCGCAGCGGCGCCATCCCGCTCGCCCATCACGAATTCGCCTCGCTGGCGCGGCTGATGCCGGAGATCGCGGCCTTCGCCGCTCCGTTCATCTATCGCGACGGCACGCACGCCATGGCGGCGACCGATCCCAACAAGTCCGAGATCATGAAGGAGATGTCGGAGAAGCTGGTCAAGCAGGCCAATATCCGCATCATCGGCCGCCTCTACCGCGGCGCCCGCCAGATGACGGCGAAGATGGCGGTCTATTCTCCGGCCGACCTGAAGGACAAGCGCTTCCGCGGCGTGCCGCTTCAGCTCTGGACGACGATGATCAAGGGCATGGGCGCGATCCCCACCCCGGTCGAGGTGGCGGAACTGCCGACCGCGCTGATGACAGGCATGGTGATCGGCCAGGAGAACCCCCTGACCATGATCAACGCGAACAAGCTCTATGAGGTGCAGAGCCACGCGATGCTGACCAGCCACATGCAGAACGTGCTCCCGGTCTTCATCAACGAGCGCAGCTGGCAGGCCATCCCTGAGAAGGACCGCGCGATCGTCGCCGCCGTCGCGGCGGAGGTCGGAGAGGACACGCTGAAGCTCGGACTCGAATCCGAGGTCAAGCTCATCGACGAGCTGAAGAAGAAGGGCATGACCTTCATCACCGACAAGGACGGGCTCAAGGTCGACGAGTTCCGCAAATCGGTCGGTGCCCAGGTCAATGCCGACTTCCCGACCTGGGGACCGATCACCCAGCGCATCGCCGACGTGAAGTGACGGGCGGGGCGCCGGAGCCCGTCTCCGGCGCCCCCTGTCGCCAAAGCCGATCCTCGACTGATCCGACAGCCCGACCTGCCAGAGAGGCGCCTCGTGCACACTCCGAATATCGTCGTCGACGCGCCCATCCTGGTGGGCGCCGTCGACAGCCGCACCTATGCGATCGATCGCGCCGTCGAGCCGCTGCGCTGGGTCTTTCGCTGGGGCAGCCTCGTCATGCTCGTCGCGATGGTCTCGCTGCCCTTCATCCAGGTCGTCTCGCGCGAAATCCTGAACCTGCCGATCATCGGCGTCGAGGAACTCGCGCGCTTCATGCTGATCTGCTCGACCTTCCTCGCCCTGCCTTACGTCATCTCGGCCGGGGCCAACATCCGCATGGACGAGTTCGTCGGGCTGATGCCCGCCGGCATGACACGCCTGGCCAAGCTCTCCGCCGCCGCGGTTTCCACGGCGACCTTCGGGGCGATGGCGGTGGCGAGCCTCATCGCCATCGGCACCAATCTCGACAATGCCACGCCGACACTGGGCATCCCCTACTGGATATTCCTCGGCGCGGCCGCTCTCGGTTTCATGATGAGCACGCTCGAATGCGGCATCCTGCTGGTCAAGGTCATCCAGGATCGCCCCCTCTACGTCACCTTCCCGCAGGAGCACGAGCCCGAGGAAGCGCTCGATCTGCCCGAAGACATGCGGCACTGAGAAGGCAGCCCGACCATGGCCATCACCATCATCCTCGCCTTCGTCGCGCTGTTCATCATCGGCTTTCCGGTCGTCGTCGCGATCGCCGTCCCAGCGCTGCTCTATGTCCTGTTCTCCGGCTTCCCGCTGGAGCTGGTGGCGCAGCGCATGACCTATGCGCTCGACTCCTTCCCGCTCGTCGCGGTGCCGGTCTTCATCTTCGTCGGCAGCCTGATGAACCAGAGCGGCATCACCTCCGACATCTACCGCTTCGCCCACACGTTGGGGGGACGCGTTCCCGGCGGCCTCGCCCAGGTCAACGTCATCGGATCGCTGGTCTTCTCGGGCACCTCGGGCGCGGCGCTCGCCGACATCGGCGGGCTGGGGCGCATCGAGATCCGCGCCATGGTCCGGGCCGGCTTCAGCCGCCCCTATTCGGCGGCGATCACCGGCGCCTCCGCCGTGGTCGGGCCGATCTTCCCGCCCTCAATCCCGCTCATCATCTATGGCTCGGCGACGAGCGTCTCGATCGTCCAGCTCCTGATCGCAGGCATCATGCCCGCGCTGCTCTATGTCGCGCTGCTGATGCTCACGGTCGCCTGGCTTGCGAAGAAATATGGCCACCCGCGCTCGAAGCGCTGGCCCACTTTCCAGGAGCTCTGGGACACCTTCTGGCCGGCGGCACCGGCGCTGATGACGCCACTCCTGCTCGTCGGCGGCATGCTGCTCGGCTATTTTACGCCGACCGAGGCCGCCTCGATCACCGTCGCCTACATCCTCCTCATCGCGACGGTCTTCTATGGCGGCATGAGCTGGGCCCGGCTGCGTTTCGCGCTGTTCGACACGGTCAAGACCACTTCGGCCGTGCTGATCATCGTCGCGGCCGCGGCGCTGTTCGGCTGGGTGATGACGATCGAGCAGTTGCCGCAGATCTTCACCCGCAGCCTGCTGTCGATCTCGACAGACCCCCTGATGCTGCTGTTCGTCGTCAACGTGCTGCTGCTGATCGTCGGTATGTTCCTCGACAGCACGACGGCGACGCTGCTGGTCGCGCCGCTAGTGATGGCGCCCCTGACCATGGCGGGCGTCGACCCGGTGCATCTCGGCATCATCTTCGTCTTCAACCTGATGATCGGCCTGCTGACACCGCCGATGGGGCTGGCGCTGTTCCTGCTGTCCGACATCGCGAAGACGCCGATGTCGGCAGTGTTGAAGGCGGTGATGCCCTTCTACATCCCGCTCTTCGTCTCGCTCTTCATCATCACGATCTGGCCCGAGCTGACGCTCTGGCTGCCGAAGATGATCCGCTAGAGCGCACCTCGGCGAGGCGTTTCCCTCGCCGCGCCGGCAGCCCTCGGGAACGAATTCGGCTCCGCTGGCTTTTTGCCGTTGACAGGGTGCGGCCCGGTCCCCATAAGTCCGCCCGCGCCTGCCGCTCGTCGCGAAAGTGACATATCGGCAGCCCTCGGCTCCAGCAGCCGGTCACGGGCGCAGGCGGGGGAATGTCCCGAGCGGCAAAGGGGGCGGACTGTAAATCCGCTGGCTATGCCTTCGCAGGTTCGAGTCCTGCTTCCCCCACCACCATCCCTTATCAAAGCATCGGATCGCACTCGGCTTTCGGCCTCGATCCCGCGCAGGCTCTGGCCAAGCGCGCCGCGCCGTGGCACGGCAGGCGGACGAATTCCGGAGACACCGATGGCCCCGCCGTTCCGTCCCAAGCACACAAGGCCCACAGGCGGCCGCAGGCCCGACGGGCCGCCGCCGCATCGGCCGGGCGACATCGGCGAGGCCGTGCTCTACGGCGTCCACCCGGTGGTCGAGGCGCTGCGCAACCCCCAGCGCCGCCACCGCCGCCTGCTCGCCACCGAGAACGGGCTGCGACGGCTCGAAGAGCTGGTCGGCGCGCTTCCGCTGGAGGCGCAGATCGTGCGCCCCTCCGAGATCGATCGGCTGCTGACGCCCGATTCGGTGCATCAGGGGCTCTATCTCGTCTGCGATCCCCTGCCTTCGCCCGATCTCGACAGCTTGCCCGACGATGCGGTCGTTCTGGCGCTCGACCAGATCACCGACCCGCACAATGTCGGCGCCATCCTGCGCTCGGCGGCCGCCTTCGGCGCCGCGGCGGTGATCGTCACCATCCGCCATTCCCCGGCTGCGACCGGCGTCCTGGCGAAATCGGCCTCGGGCGCGCTGGAACATGTCCCGCTCATCGCCGTGCGCAATCTCGGCGACGCGCTGGACACGCTCGGCAAGCGCGGCTTCCTGCGCGTCGGCTTCGATTCGGACGGCGATATCGCGCTCGACGAGGTCACGCTCCGCCGGCCGCTCGTCATGGTGATGGGGGCCGAGGGTAAGGGCCTGCGCCAGCGCTCGCGCGAACTCTGCGACCATGTCGCACGGCTGGAAGTGCCGGGCGCGATCACCAGCCTCAACGTCTCGAACGCAACCGCGATCGCGCTCTACGTCGCCAGCCGCCGCTGAGCGACGCTATCGCATCCTGACGGAACGCGCGGCAATCTGGAGCCGGATCCGATCAGGTTGAATCAACCTGATCGGTGAATCCGCCTCTAAACTATGGATAGAGAAGGCGTGGCCCGATCGGATTGCTGCGCAATCTGATCGGCGCGGGCTCTAGCGCGCAGGCACGCGCAGCAGCACCGCGCCCGTCTCGGCAGAGGCGATGCGGTTCTGGCCGACGCGGCTGCGGGCGCGACGCTCGCCATGGCCAGACTGCTCAAGGTCGGCGCCGATCCGGATCACGCGCGTGGTCGGCCGGTCGCGCGGACCTTCGAGGCGATAGATGACGGGCTCCGGCGTGGGCGCCGGCCTGATCCCGGTCCGCGCGATCAGGTTCTCGAAGGAATAGGGATCCACAATCGGCGGCGGCTCTTGCCGCACGATGACGGTGACGCCTCCTGCCTGCGCATCGGAGTCGTACCAGGGCCACGGAGCGCCGTAGCCTCCCCCGCGGGCGTAGCGGTGAGGCCTGCCGGGCGAGCCATGTCCGAACATGCGCCTGGGATGCTCCCCGCGAAAGGCCCGCGCCCCGCGCATAGGAGGCGCGGCGAAGCCTCGCGCAGGGCCAAACCCCATGGAGCCTCCCGGCGCTCCGCCGCGGCCGGCGGCGTTCGCAGCGGACGCCGCGCCGACGGCCAGAACAATGCAGGATAGAGTGACGATCAGGCGGGGCATCGCGCTTCTCCTCGACCAAGCTCGGAAAGCATCTCGTCAGGCCTTCGACTCATCATTATAGTGAGCGCGCACCCGCTGGGAAGCCGCCATTGCGGCCCGCTTCCGCCCTCTCCGTGCAGCTCCCAGGCCCTTCCGCCGTTCGTCTTAAGACGAAAGGTGCAAGACCAAGTGCTTGATTGCTCCCGCAACCATCCGCGCGCAAACCTCTCGCGCAAGCCGGCATGAAGGGATTCGTCCGTCATCCGGCAGCCCGTTCACCGCACGTCAGAAATGCGGACGAGGCAGATCGAGGAACCAGCCGGGCGGCCCCCGGCTTCAGGGCTTCACAAGGGGAGACACGCCATGAGCATGGCATCGCAATCAGTGGCTTCGAAGGCGGCACCGCGCCCGATGACGAAGGAGGAGAAGAAGGTCATCCTGGCCTCCTCGCTCGGCACCGTCTTCGAGTGGTACGATTTCTATCTCTACGGCTCGCTCGCCGTGATGATCGGCGCGCACTTCTTCTCGGCCTTCGACGCCAACACCCGCGCCATCTTCGCGCTGCTGGCCTTCGCCGCCGGCTTCCTGGTCCGCCCCTTCGGCGCGCTGTTCTTCGGCCGCCTGGGTGACCTGATCGGCCGCAAATATACCTTCCTCGTCACCATCGTGATCATGGGCGCCTCGACCTTCCTGGTCGGCCTGCTGCCCAGCTACAACTCCATCGGCTGGATCGCCCCGGTCATCCTGATCGCACTGCGCATGCTGCAGGGCCTGGCTCTCGGCGGCGAATATGGCGGCGCGGCTGTCTATGTCGCAGAGCACGCCCCGGTCGGCCGGCGCGGCTTCTACACCTCATGGATCCAGACCACCGCGACACTCGGCCTGCTGCTCTCGCTGATCGTCATCCTGGTGATCCGCGTCAACATGGGCGAGCAGGAATTCGCCGCCTGGGGCTGGCGCATTCCGTTCCTGCTCTCGATCTTCCTGCTGGCCATCTCGGTCTGGATTCGCCTCCAGATGCAGGAATCGCCGGCCTTCAAGAAGATGAAGGAAGAGGGCACGGGCTCCAAGGCGCCGCTCTCCGAGGCCTTCGGCCAGTGGAAGAACGCCAAGATCGCGCTGATCGCCCTGTTCGGCCTCACCATGGGCCAGGCCGTGGTCTGGTACACCGGCCAGTTCTACGCGCTGTTCTTCATCCAGAGCATCCTGAAGGTCGATCTCTACTCGGCCAACGTGCTGATCGCCTGGGCGCTGATCATCGGCACCGGCGGCTTCATCTTCTTCGGCTCGCTCTCGGACAAGATCGGCCGCAAGCCGATCATCCTGGCCGGCTGCCTGATCGCGGCGCTGACCTACTTCCCGCTGTTCGGCGCGCTGACCAGGGCAGCGAACCCCGGCCTCGCCGCGGCGCATGACAACGTCAAGGTGCAGGTCGTCGCCGACCCCGCCACCTGCGGTTCGGTCTTCGATCCGGTGGGCGTGCGCACCTTCACGCAGCCTTGCGACATCGCCCGCCGCACGCTCGCGACGCAGGCGATCGTCTACACCCAGGCGCCGGCCCCGGCGGGTACCGCCGCCAAGGTCACCGTCAACGGCAAGGATGTCGCCATCGACGGCAGCTTCGCAGCGAACATCGCCAAGGAGGCGGTCGCTGCCGGCTATCCCGCCGCCGGTGACGCCCGCATCGTCAAGACCGGCTTCTTCGGCGCGCTCTTCGGCGGCCAGTCGCTGACGGTCATCGCGATCCTGACGGTGCTGATCATCTACGTCACGATGGTCTACGGGCCGATCGCGGCGGCGCTGGTCGAGCTCTTCCCGACCCGCATCCGCTATACCGGCATGTCGCTGCCCTACCATATCGGCAACGGTTGGTTCGGTGGTCTCCTGCCAGCCACCTCCTTCGCCATGGTGGCCGGCACGGGCGACATCTTCTACGGCCTCTGGTACCCGATCGTCTTTGCCCTCGCGACCTTCGTGATCGGCTTGCTGCTGGTGCCCGAGACCAAGGATCGCGACATCATGACCTTCGACAACAATTGACCTGAGAAGGTCTGTCATCCGAGGCCCCGCCTTCCGAGGCGGGGCCTTTTTCGTTCAGCGGAATTCAGCCGCAACGCGCATGCGCGGGCCCGGACTGCAGCCCGCCCGCGGAAACGACATAGGCGCCAGCGCTACCGCGTCGGCGCTTTGGGCGGATTGCTCTCTTCCAGCGATTGCGCAGGGCCGGAATGCTGATGGCCGGGGTCCTGTTTCGAGGGCGGGGTCTCGCCCCGGCCCAGGACCGGGCTGTCCTGGTTCGGCTGAATCTGCTGCGGCAGCGAACCGGTTCCCTCCTGTCCGATGGACCCGCCCTGGTTCAGGCCCTCATTATCCGGAGATGGGCGCGTCGGCGGATGAGGCGAGTTCTGGGCTTGTGCTCCCGGCGCCCCGATCAACGCTCCCCAGATGATCCCGGCGCAAATCCCAGCAAAGAGACTCGATGGCTTCGCGGCTTTCATGACCTGCCCTCCTCGGTCGAGAACGGCTGGGGCCGACGATCGTTCCTGCAAGGGAGGTTCACGTGGCAAGCCGTCCAGGGCCGACACTGCCGCGAACCGGAGTGGCTTGCCCTCGCCAGCGCCTGCTGCTAACCGCTAACGCAGCCCGCTGGCGGAACGACAATTCCGCGAGAGGGCAGGCCCGGCCGAAAGGCCGGAAGCGGGCCGGCGTAGCACAGCGGTAGTGCAGCGGTTTTGTAAACCGAAGGTCGGGAGTTCGATCCTCTCCGCCGGCACCATGACTTCCTGCTCGCCAGCACCCGTTTGCGCAGCTGGATCCTCATGAGAATCAGCAGCCACCGGAACCGTAGTTTGCCTCTTTTCATGCATCCGCCCGCCGCAAATGACGGACAGCCTGCCGCCCTTCGCGACAAGCTCCTCTTGCAGAGCGTCTGAACGAGCACTCGGAGCCGCGCCGCTATGGCACAGGCCCGCCCCATGGCAGCGGCGACGGTTGCGCCCTGCCCCTGCCCAGGCGTACCTCGAGCTGCTGCAGCACCACGAACGCCGAGGGCACGACGACGATCGTCAGCAGGGTCGAACCGAGCATCCCCGTCAGCGTCGCGAAGCCGATCGACTTCTGGGCGTTGGCCCCCGCTCCGCTTGCCAGCACCAGCGGCACCAGACCGAGGATGAAGGCGAGTGAGGTCATCACGATCGGCCGCAGACGCAGCCGTGCCGCCTCGACCGCCGCATCGGCCAGCGCCATGCCGTCCTTGAGATGCAGGTCACGGGCGAAACCGACGATCAGGATGGCGTTCTTGGCCGAAAGCGCGACCAGCAGCACGAGGCCGATCTGGGTGTAGAGATTGCTGGAGAGGCCGAGCGCCAGCATCGCGCCCGCGGTGCCGAGCAGCGCCAGCGGCACCGACAGGATGACGCCGAGCGGCGCGATCCAGCTCTCATACTGGCCGGCGAGGACCAGATAGACCAGGAGCAGGCTCAGGCCGTAGACGATGAAGACCTGTCCGCCGAGTTCCTTCTCCTGATAGGAGAGCGCGCTCCATTCATAGTCCGTGCCGGGCGGCAGCGTCTGGGCCGCGATTGCGTCGAGCATGGCGAGGCCCTGGCCGGAGCTGACGCCGCGGTTCGGCGCGCCGATCAGCGTCGCAGCGGGATAGAGGTTGTGGAAGCTGATCAGCGAAGGACCGACGGTACTGCGGATGTCGGCGAAGGCGCCGACCGGCACCATCTCGCCGCTCTTGCTGCGGACCTTGAGGCTCTGCACATCGCCCGCCTCCATCCGCGCCGGGGCCTCGGCCTGGGCATAGACCTGGAAGACGCGGCCCGCCTTGCTGAACTGGCCGACATAGGCCGAACCGATATAGGCGCCGAGCGCATCCGTCGCCGTGCCGAAGGAGATGCCGAGCGTCTCTGCCTTGGTGCGGTCGATCACCGCCTCGACCTGGGGCGCCCTGGCGCTGAAGGTGTTGCGCGCCGCCTGGAACAGGTTCTGTTCGCGGGCGCGCTCGGCGATCGCGTCCGCAAGGCGCTGGAGCTTCTGATAGTCAAAGCTGCCGTCGCGCAATTCGACCTTCATGGTGAAGCCCGAAGCATTGCCGATGCCCTGGATCGGCGGGGGCGGCAACACCAGGACGTTGCCGTCATCGAGCCCGGACAAAGCCTCGGACAACGCGGTGTGGAGGCCGAGCAGATCCTCGCCTCTTTTCCGCAGTTTCCAGTCGGTGAGCATGACATAGGCGACGCCGGCATTGGCGAGGCTGGCATTGTCGTTCATCGCCGAGAGACCGGCGATGGCGATGACCTTGTCGACGCCGGGCACGGCCTTGGCCCGCCTTGTGACCTCCTCCAGCGCCCGCGTCGTGCGCGCCAGCGAAGCGCCGTCCGGCAACTGGACCGATGCGAGCAGATAGCCCTGATCCTCGACCGGCAGGAACGAAGTCGGAATCCGGCTCAAGGCGAAACCCGACAGGCCGACGAGCATGAGCGTGAGCGTGAAGACCAGCCGGCTGCGGCGGACGAGCCCGGCGATAAGGCGAGCATAGGCGCGCTCGCAGGCGAGATAGCCGCGCTCGAACAGGCGGAAGACCAGCGCGCGCTCATGCAGATGCCTGGGCGGGCGCAGCCAGAGCGCGCATTGTGCCGGCTTCAGCGTCACCGCATTGACGGCGCTGATGAGCGCGGTCGCAGCGATGACGAGAGCGAATTGCTGGTAGATCTGCCCGCTCAAGCCGGGCAGGAAGGCGGCCGGCAGGAACACCGCCATCAGCACCAGCGTGATGCCCATGATCGGGCCGATCAGCTCCTGCATCGCGGCGATCGTAGCCTCGCGCGCGTCCAGCCCACGCTCCATGTGCTTGGTCGCCCCCTCGACCACGACGATGGCGTCGTCGACGACGATGCCGATGGCGAGCACGACGGCGAGCAGGGTCGAGATGTTGACGGTGAAGCCAAGCGCCGCCATCGCCGCGAAAGCACCGATGATCGTGACCGGCACCGTGGTCGCCGGCACCAATGTCGCGCGCCAATCCTGCAGGAAGATCAGGATCACCAGCAGGACGAGCACCGCCGCTTCGATCAGCGTCCGGTAGACCGCCGCCATCGAGGCTTCGACGAAGCGCGTCGTGTCGAACGGCACGCTCCAGCTCATGCCTTGCGGGAAGCGCCCGGCGAGCACCTCCATCCTCGCCTCGACGCGCCTGGCGACGTCCAGAGCATTGGCCTCCGGCAGTTGGAAGACCGCGAGACCGGCCGCCGCCCTCCCGTCGAGCCTGAAGTCCTGGCCGTATGCCTGCGCGCCGAGCTCGACTCGCGCCACGTCCTTCAGCCTTGTGATGCGGCCGCCATTCGTGCCGTCTGCCTTGACGATGATGCTCTCGAAATCGGCGACCTCGTCCAGCCGGCCGGGCGTGAGCAGCGTGTAGTGGAAGGCCTGCTCTCCTGCCGTCGGCGGCATGCCGAGCTGGCCGGAGGCGACCGAGCGGTTCTGCTGGTTGACCGCGTTGATCACGTCGACCGGCAGCAGACCGCGCGCCTGCAGCCGTTGCGGGTCCAGCCAAAGGCGCATCGCGTATTGGCCCGCGCCGAAGACGCTCACATTGCCGACGCCCGGCAGCCGCGCGATCTCGTCGAGCAGGTTCAGCGTCGCATAGTTCGACAGGAACAGGCTGTCATGGCGCGGGTCGCTGGAGGTCAGCGCCACGATCTCGAGGATCGCTGTCGAGCGCTTGTTGGTCTGGACGCCCTGGCTCTGGACCACGGAGGGCAGTTGCGGAAGAGCCGAGGCGACCCGGTTCTGAACCAGGATCTGCGCCTTGTCCGCGTCCGTCCCGATACGGAAGGTGACGGTCAGCGTGTACAGCCCATCGCTGGTCGAGGTCGAGGACATGTAGATCATGCCCTCGACGCCATTGACCTTCTGTTCGACGGGCAATGCCACCTCGCGCGCGATCACGGCCGCGCTCGCGCCGGGGTAACGCGCCGTGACCTGCACCGTCGGCGGCACCACATTCGGATATTGCGAAACAGGCAGGCCCAGCAGCGCCACAAGCCCGAGGATGACGGTCAGCACCGCGATGACGTTGGCCAGCACCGGCCGCTCGATGAAGAACCGCGTCATCAATGCCTCGCCGTCGCGGCCGCCGCCGTCACCGGCCGGACCCTGGCGCCGGGCAAGGCACGGTCGGCCTGGCCGACCACGACGCGATCCTGAGCCGTGATGGCGGAGGCGATCACCCTGAGTCCGCCCTCGGCGAGATCACCGGTCTCGACCGGACGCAGTTCGATGACATCCTGATCGTTGACGACGAGCAAATGGCGGCCGGCCTGGCTCGCACCGAGCGCGCTGTCCGGGACGAGCAGTGCGGGCACGTCCCGCTGCAGCGGCACCCGCACGCGCACGAACAGACCGGGCAGAAGCGCCCGGTCCGGGTTCGGGATCTCGGCCCGCACGCCGAGCGTGCCGCTGGCGCCGTCGAGTTCGGGCGCGACATAATCGAGCCGGCCGCGATAGGGATAGCCCTTATCCGTGTTCAGCCCGATCTCCACCGGAATCTGCCCCAGACCCGCCAGGGTCAGCTCGCGTTGGCGCATCGCCTCGCGGATGCGCAGCACGATTTGCTCATCGAGCGAGAACTTCACCTGGATCGGATCGCTCTGGACGACAGCCGCGAGCAGGGTCGGCCCACCGACGCCGACCAGCGCGCCCTCATCGACCTTGCGCGCCGTTACGATGCCGTCGAATGGCGCCTTCACCTCTGTATAGGCGAGGTTGAGCCTGGCCTGCGCCACTTGCGCCGCCGCCTGGTCGCGCGCGGCGGCGGTCGAATCGCGCTTGCCGAGAGCATTGTCGAGCGCCGCTTCCGAGGCGGCCTGCCGGCTGGCGAGCTGCCGCTGGCGGGCGAGGTCGGCCTCGGCCTGGGCGAGAAGAGCACTCTGCTGGGCCTCGGAAGCCTCGGCGAGTTGCAGGTTGAGCCTGTAATTGTCCTGCTCGATGACGAAGAGCACGTCGCCCTTTTTCACGGCGTCGCCGTCCTTGTGGCGGATCTCGGTCAGCGTGCCCTGAACACGGGCGACGAGGTCGACCCGCTTGGCGGCATTAGTCTGGCCGGTCACCTCGATCCATCTGGTGACATTGCGCTGCACCGGGAGCGCCACTCCAACCTCGGCCGGCGGAGGAGGCTGATAGGCCTGCTTGTCGTTGCAGCCCAGCAGGGCTGACGTCAGACCCAGCAGGGCCGCGAGGTTGCGAGTCGTCGATCCGGCCATCAGCGCAGGCTCCCCGGCATTGGCAAAGGAAGCAGGGCCTCCCCGAAAGTGGAAACCGACTGCCCGAGCTGCTGCAGGCTGCCGGCGAGAAGCGCGCTATTCTGCCCCTTCTCCTGGCCATTCGCGAGCGCCTTGCCTATCGCGGCGATGGTCGCCCCGTCGCCGAAGGCCTTGCCATGGTTGCGGCCGATGCCGCCTTCGACCGCTGAGAGGTCATGCGCCGACAGCCCGAGCGCACGGAACTGGGCGAGGTCGGTGTTCTCGCCTGCCCGGATCTTGCCGCCGAACAGCCGGCGCGAGATCTGCAGCGCGTAGTCGTCCTTCGAGGCGTAGACGGTCATATGCGCGGCGAGTGGACCAAGTCGGGCGATCTGGGTGCGGAACACATCCATGTCGACATCGGGCGCGGCGAGAACGATGCTGCCAAGCCGGCCGAGCGTCTTGCGATCTCCGGCGATGGCGAGCTGGCGCAGAGTCTCCATCGTCAGCCAGTTGCCCATCGAATGGGCGAAGATGTCGATGCCCTCGATCGAGCGCTCGCGCGCCAGCGTCGCGAGCAGCTTCTCCAGCGCGTCGCGGCTGTAATTGGCGGAATCCTTGTCGTAGCCGTAATCGGCGATCCCGCCGCGCGAGGGCCAGCTGAACAGGATCGGCACCCCCTTGAAGCCGGTATCCTCGGCGATCTGCGCCATACGGATCACGGCTGTATCGAACGCGGTGTTGTAGCCATGGGTGAAGACGAGCGCCCGTCGCCTCCCCGGCCCGGCAGCTCGGACCTGTGCGGCAAAGCCGGCCTGGTCGAGGTCGTGCGAGGAGATCAGGACGATGTGCCTGGCCGGGTCGGGGCTGTCGGCATCGGCCGGGGCCGACCCCGGCGCGCGATCCGGCGGCAGTGACAGGGTCAGGCTGGCGAAGCGAGCTCGTTCGGCCCGCTCGCCCGAGAAGAGATGGCCTGGCGGCTCTGGGGCCGGGCTCCGGGTCGTCACGGCCAGGATGGTGCGCTTCTGCCCTGCACCAGCATCGTAGACAGGAACCAGCAGCCCCCTCCCCGGGCCGACGCAGCCGGCCATGAGCAAGCCTGCGACGAGCAGAACCGCCGCGCCGGTGCCTTTCGTCGCATAGGCCATGATGATCCCGCCTCGATCCGCCCTCCCGGCCGCCGCCAGCTTCAGCCGCCGCGCGCCTCGACGACCTTGCGGCAATTTTCGGAGAGCTTCGCCTTGTTGTCGCGCAGGCAGCCGTTCATCTGCGCCGGCTTGCCAACGAAGGAGGAGCAGAACTTGCCCGCGTCGGAGCGGCAGGCGGCCCGCTCGTCCGAGCTCGGCCCCGATTGCGCCAGGGCGGCGGAGCCGTTCGCGACGACGAGCGCGAACGCCAGGAGAAGCGACCTGTTCATGGCTGATCCTTTCATGGGAGTGCCTCGCGCCCCGGCATCGGTTCGGCCATGGGCGAGCCGACCATCGGCGAAGATGGCGCCGCGGCCTATGCCATGTTCATGGCATCGCTTGCGGCTGCGCCGCCGCGGCTGGACCGTCCGCTTGAGGCGCTTGAGCCGGCGCGCCCGGTGGATCGGAGACGGCGACGCTGACCGCCTGCGGGACCGCTGGCAGCCTCGCCTCCTCGATAGCCTCCTCGACCAGGCGCTGAACCAACGCCTGGGCGTGGCCGGCCGCCGCCGCGGCCATGTTGAAGGAAAGCACGATCTCGCCGCCGGCGTCCTCGCCGGGCTCGCGCAGTTTCACCCCGATGTCGCCGGCGATGGCTGCATGGATCATCGGCTCGCTGCGCAGCGCCGCGGCTGCGTTGCGGCTGAAGCGGGCGAACTTGGCCTGCTCTGGCATGGCCTCGAGCGGAACGCTGACCGTGAGCCGCAGCAGCCGGCGGCTGTGGTTGGTCACCGCCCCGAGATCGCCGAGCGGAATGGTGTGCACCCGCCCGGCATCGTCGCGCAGGCGCACGCTGCGCAGGTTGATCCGTTCGAGCCGTCCCGAGCGCCCGCCGGCCTCGATCGTCTCACCCAGGCGGAAGACGTCATCCACCATGTAGAACACGCCCGAGACGACGTCCTTGACCAGGGTCTGCGAGCCGAAACTGATCGCCAGGCCGGCGATGCCGGCGCCGGCCATGATCGGCGTCGTGTCGATGCCGAGCGCGGACAGCGCAACGAGCGAGAAGACGACGCCGATCAGCCCGATCGCGACGAAACGCAGGATCGGCAGGACGCTCGAGAGCCGCGCGGCCCGCTGCTGGCGCTCATCGAGGCTCATTCCGGCTTCTGGCGGAGTCAGCCTCTCCTCCGTCCAGGCGTGAATCGCCGCCGCGAGCGTGATCCCAAGGACGAGCACGAAGGAGGCGAAGTTCAGCCGGCGCGCGAAGCCCGGCCATTCCGCCGCGGAGATCAGGCCGAACGTATCCATCGCCCAGAAGTCGACGAGGATCCGGATGACGAAAGCGGCTGCTACTGCGTCGACCACGACGCGCAGCAGGAAAAGCAGACGCATGGCCGAACGGCGGCGCGAATCGCGGATGCTGACCACGATCGCGCGGTCGAGCGCGATTGCGAGCAGCATGACGGTGATCGTGCCGATCGCCCCATAGTACAGATCGAATTCGTGTGTCAGCCACCCCCAGATCCAGAGCATCAGCGCGGCCGACACCAGCGTGGCCGCGATTCCGTGCGTGGCCGGCCGCAGCCCGTGGCGCCTGAGGCGGCCGAGCAGCCGCAGCGCGCTCGCCGCCATGCCGATGGCGACGATACAGGACAGGAGCCTGACCATCGGCGCTTCCAGCCCGGCGCGCTGCGCCGCATTCAGCAGCACGACATGGGCATGGCCGATGGCGAAGAGGACGGCGATGCGCCACACCGCCTTGCGCGCGCCCTCGTCGTCGAGTTCCGCCAGGCGAAACCGAGGGACGGTCGGCTGGAGCAGGATCAGCGCCAGTGTCAGCCCCAGCAGCCAGCGCACGGTCGCGATGGCCAGCTCCGGCGCGAAGCCCCCGCTTCCAGGCGCGATGCCCAGCCCGCGCACCAGCAACCCGCGAGCCGTCACGCCCGCGGCAACCACGGCGAGCAGTTCGAAACCGGCCAGCACCACCATGCCGGCCAGAGCATGGCGCGCCTTCGCTGCCCGGGCGCGGCGGCCTCGGCTCAGATAGCGCACGAGGCAATAGGCCAGAACCACCGCGGCGGCGACAGACAGGCCACGGCCGATCTCCGGCAGCAGCGGGCCTGCATTCCCCGGCAGCACCTGCCAAAGCGCTCCCGGAAGCCGCGGGGCGGCGGCGATGATCGTGAGCGCCTCGCCTTCCGCTTGCCCGGCGAGCCGCTCGAAGGCGTCGATCGACGACGCCACGCTGGTTCCCGGCGCTGACACGGTCGGTGCGGCGGTCTGGCCCAGCTGCATCTTGCGTTCTCCATGCCTGCCTGGAACGAAATGGCCGAGCCCACCATTCCCGGAAATCGGCCGGCCATCACCCCATCTTCATGGTATACAGCTTCGCTTGCATTCGCCTCAGGATCGTCACGCGTTGGCGACGGCGGCCGCCCGGTCGTGCCGGACGGCCTTCGTGCTTATTCGGAGGACATGCGATGGTTGGTAATGTCGGTCTCACGCGCGCCGGTGTGGCGCTTGCCGGGTTCTCGGCGCTCGCAGCCATTTCGCTCGGCGCCTCGCCGGCCGAAGCCGTCGTCTATTGCAAGACGGTCGGCGTGCCGAAGGGCTGCGTCGCGCGCCCTGTTGCCCCGGTCGTCCGCGCTCCGGTGGCGCGTGCCGCCGTCGTGACACCCGGCGTCGGCGCGCCGGGCGTCGGCGTTCGTGCCGGAACGCCGATGAACCGCGGCGGCCCGGTCAACCGCGTCGGACGGCGCTGAACGCGCCTCCCTTCCGAGGCTAGCGAACCGGTTCCTCGGCATCGGGGAAGCGCAGGGGGAGATCGAGCCTGAGCCGCGTTCCCGCCGGCCCCGAGGCGAATGCGAGGCGCGCGCCGCAGGTTGCGGCGCGCTTGCGCATATTGGTCAGGCCGCGGGCCGACCTCGGCGCATTGGCGGCGCTCTCGCCATCCGGCGACAGGACGAAGCCGTGGCCGTCATCCTCCACGGTGATGCGGCCATAGGCCGGCTCGCCTGCAGGCGCGACGGTTTCCAGACCGACGAATATCCGCCGTGCCCCGGCATGCTTGACCGCGTTCGTGACCGCCTCGTCGAGCAGCCGCAGGATCTGGATGACCTGCCAGGGCCTCAGTTCCGGGTGGAGCGGCAGCCCTTCCGGCGTCAGCACGCGCCAGTCCAGCACGATGCCATGCGGCCGCAGCCGGGCCTCGGTGCGCTCGCGCCAGGAGCCGAGCGCGAGCATCAGGTCGCCATCGATCTCGTCCATGGCGTCGATGACGAGGCGAAGATCCCTGAGCGCACCGCGCGCAGCTTCGCCGATCGTCTCGCCGCCCGGCCCGTTGCGTTCGCTGAGCGCAACGATGCTGACGAGTTGCCCGCCGAGCCCGTCATGAAGATCGCGCATCAGCCGCGTTCGCTCGGCGGCGAGCGCGGCGGCGCGGGCGCGCTCCTCCTCGCGCGCGAAGCTCGTCCTGAGCTTGTCCTCGGCCTCGCGCACCAGCCCGACCATGCGGCCGGCAAAGCTGTCGACCTCGTTAAGGGCGCTCGCGAAGCGCCAGGTCAACCCGGCTCCAATCGCGACCAGCAGGGCCGAATATGACAGGCGGGCAATGAAGATGCGCCGATCCGACAGGATGTTCAGCACCGAGAGCATGTCGTGGACCCAGCAGGTCATCACGACGGTGATGGCGCTGCCGAGGAACAGGCTCACCGCATCGCGCCGCGTCGTGGCCGAGCGGGCGACGACGACCGCGACCGCGACGAGGCAGAAGCCGACCGTCGGCGGGCCGAGCAGAAGATAGGCGCGGCGCACCATGTCAGGCGAGCCAAGAAGGCCGATCGCGACGATCAGCAACCCGGGAATGAAGATCGCCGCCACGTAAGGCGGCGGCTTCAGCCCGAGAAAGAGCAGGACGAAGACCAGCACGAAGGCGCTTTCCAGTGGCGCCGAGGCGACCAGGAGGGCATTCAGCCCGGCAAAGAGCGATTGCCCCATCGGGGCCGAGACGAAAGCCTGGACAGTGCCGAGCGCCATGGCCGCAGCGAGGATGCCATAGGCCGGCTCATGACGTCGCTTCAGCCACATGATGCCGAGGATCACGGCGAGGATCGCCTGCCAGGAGGAGAACACCACCGGAAGGGTCAAAAACAGCGCAGCCCGCCGGCTATAGGCGGGACGCAGCGCTTCGTCGGGGCCGACATAGAGGCGGTCGAGGAAGCCGGTGAGCGGCCCCCAGACGAAGAGCCTGACCGTCAGTTCGTTGGCGCCTTCGCGCAGGAGAGGCGCCGGGATGGAGGCGATCTCCGGCGTGTTGCGATCCGGCCGGTTCGCATCGGGATTTCGCCGGCTGTCGAGGACGACGGCGCCGTTCACTGCGACCTCGACGCCGTTGGTGAAGCGCGGCAGGAAGACGGACCAGGCCTGCCCCGCCTCGCCCGCCTGCCGCTCGAATGTAAGGCGGTAGAGCGGCGGATCGTTCAGCGTGAAGCGGGATGGATAGTGATGCGGCAGGTTGGCAGGTTGAGTGCCGCCGGCTTCGACGAGCATCGCCTCGGTCAGCCGGTAGCGTGCCGGCGCCTCGGGCGGCGACTGGCGCAGCAGGAGCACGCAGCAGAGGGCGATCAGCGCCTGGACCAGAACGTAGCCGCCGGCGCGGTAGACCCGGTTGCCTGCCACGCTCGGAATGCCTTCGGCCGTGCCCGCCGTCACAGCCGGATCAAACCCTGCTGGAGCGCCTCGAACACCGCCTCGCCGCGCGTGTTGACCTCGAGCTTGCGGTAGATGTTCTTGATATGGCCGGGCACGGTCTGACGCGACAGGCCGAGATGCTCGGCGATGTCGGCATAGCTGAAGCCTTTGGCGATCCCCCAGAGGATGTCGATCTCGCGGGGCGTCAGCCTGGCGGTGTTGAGCGCCGGTGCCGGCGCGCTCGCCGGCTGCCCCTGCGTCCGCCGCACGATAAAGCGCGCGATCGAGGCGGAGATCGGCGAATGCCCTGCGACCAGATCCCGCACCGTGGCGGCGATGTCGGTCGGGAAGGCGTCCTTGAGCAGGTAGCCCGTGGCACCCACCATGATCGCGGAGATGACGCTCTCCTCGTCGCCAAGAATCGAAATCACCATGATCTCGGTCTTGGGGTAGCGCTGGCGGGTCTCGCGGATGAGTTCGGAGCCGTGGCCGTCCGGAAGCTGGAGATCGCTCAGCAGCACCTGAGGCGCAGCGGCCACCAGCGCGGCGCGGGCCTCGGCCAGCGTCGCCGCAGTCACGACTTCGAACTCCGGCGCGGCGGCAAGGGCATCATGCAGCCGCCAGCGGGTCGGCGCGTCGTCCTCGACGAGCAGGACCGTGATCGCGCCCGCAGGAGACCGACCCACTGCTTGAGACGTCATGCGCCGCCCCCCCAATCGCTGCCGCGGTGGGCGATATTAACCGCGCCGGCATCAAGCGCGACAGCCATGTTCATGGGGCGCGCGGATCCTGAGCCTCAATTTCAGGATTCGCAGCCGCGGATCAGCCCAGCACGATGACCTTGGTTCCAATTCTGACGCGATCGTAGAGGTCGGTCACATCCCGGTTGGTCATGCGGATGCAGCCCGAGGAGACGGCTGCGCCAATCGTGTCCGGCTCGTTGGAGCCGTGAATGCGATAGAGGCTGGAGCCGAGATAGAGCGCCCTGGCGCCGAGAGGGTTCTCGATCCCGCCACGCATGTAGCGCGGCAGATCGGGGCGGCGCTTGAGCATCTGCGCGGGAGGCCGCCAATCCGGCCATTCGCGCTTCATCGTGACGGTCTTGGTGCCGGACCAGCTGAAGCCGCGCCGCCCGACGCCGACGCCGTAGCGCAGCGCCTGCCCGTCTCCCAGGATGTAGTAGAGCCTCCTTTGGCTGGTCGAAATCACGATGGTGCCGGGAGTCTCCCGGCCCCTCCACGGGACAGTCCGGCGCGGGATCGCCTGTTCGCTGAAGACGTTCAGGAAGTCCGACAGCGCCCGGCTGAGAGGGTTCTCATAGGCTCTGGCTGGTGCCGAGAGCGTGAGGATGGCGACGACGAGTGCGATGGCGCGTAGCATGAATGGCCCTACGACGCCCCCCGCGCAAATCTAACGGGAGAACGGCGAGGCCGGTCAAGCGGTGATAGCGCATGGCATTTCGGCCTCTCGGGCGCGTCCTGCCGCCCGATGGCCGGTGGCGCGGGCGCCTTTCGGTGGCCGGGTTCATACCCTCTTAACCGTGCCGGACTAGGAATTGGGCGCCGCCGTCGATGACCATCAGTATTTGTGGATTTCTATGCGTAATCTTGGATCTGGTCTGCGAATAGTCGGCGATAGTCAGAATCACGGCCGATCGGATGAAGCGGAGCAGCCGCCGACATTGTCTCGGCAGGCGCGCGGCTCCGTCTCCGCAGGGGTGGAAGCCGCCCAGAATTCAGCCTTCTACCTCGCGCCGAACGTGCGTTTCACCCGGACGCCCGACAAGGCCCGCCTGTCGCAGCGCGCGCCGGCGAGCGAGCCGGCGGTCGAGGCTGCCGCGGAACCGGCTTCCGCGGCACCGAGCCGCGTGCGCTATACCCGCACGCCGAACCATCTGTTCAAGCAGGTCTGGGGCGACGGGCAGTCGGAGGCCGCACCGGTCAGCGGGCATGCGCAACCGGACGCCGATGCGGAGAACGAGCAGCCGTTCGCAGAATTCGAACAAGCGTCGGACGTTGAGGCGTGGGATGAGGCAGCGAGTCTTGGCCCGGACGAGGCCGCCGACCCTGCCAGCCAGCCCTTCGCCTTCATCTCGGATCACGCATTCTGGGAACTCGGGCCGGATCCCGTCATCGAAGGCGCCGATCTCGCGCCGGGTGGCCGCGCGGAAGACGCCCGGCCTTTCGAGGCAGTGGAAGAATGGCGTGACGACGGTTCCGATCAGACGGAACAGATCGCTCCGAGGCCCGCTGCCGCGACGCCGCGCGGGACGCGGCTTCCTGTGGCTCCGAGCTTTGCCTGGACGCAATCCTACAGCGTAAGCCTGAGGGTCTCGCTTGGCGGCTTGGGCGAGCCGACGCGCGGCGTCGAGGTGCCGGCCGAGACCGCTCCGCCGCCGGAACCCGCCGCAGCCGTTGCCCAGCGCGTATCGGCGCAGAAAAGAGGCGTGCTCGTCCGGAAAAGGGCCGTGGTCGAGCCTGCGCTCCCCGCCGAGGAGCCGGGAGCCGCCCCCGCGTCTCACCCCGTCGCGACCCATGTCAGGCCCCGTCTGGCTGAGATCGTTCCCGTCTCGTCGCCGTCCCATGAATTCGAGCTGCCGCCGATCACCTTTCTCGCCGAGCCGCAGCAGCAGGAGGGCATCGAGGTTTCGATCGAGACCCTGCAGCAGAATGCCGGCCTGCTCGAGGGCGTGCTGGAAGACTTCAATATCAGGGGCGAGATCGTTCAGGCTTGCCCCGGCCCGGTTGTGACGCTTTACGAGCTTGAGCCGGCTCCGGGCACGAAGTCCTCGCGGGTGATTTCACTGGCCGACGACATCGCGCGTTCGATGAGCGCGATCTCGGCGCGCGTCGCGGTGGTGCAGGGCAAGAACGCCATCGGCATCGAGCTGCCCAACAACAAGCGCGAGACCGTCTTCCTGCGCGAGCTGATCGCGAGCCAGGATTTCGAATCGACCAAGCACAAGCTGGCGCTCTGCCTCGGCAAGACCATCGGCGGCGAGCCGGTCATCGCCGATCTCGCCCGCATGCCGCATCTGCTGGTCGCGGGCACCACC
>NZ_JAIMCA010000007.1 GCF_025499465.1 Allobosea sp. BH3 | reverse complement strand
CACCACCGCGTTGATCTCGTTGATACCGGCGACGAGGCGCTGCATCTGCTCGTCGGCATCCTTGATCTCGAGCCGGGCCGAGAAATCGCCGGCCGCAGCCGCAGCGACCACCTCGCCGACATCGGAGACCACCGCCTCGATCGACTGGGCACGGGCGAGACGGGTGGCTGCCGCTGCGCGCTCCTGTTCCTGCAATTCGGCGACCTGCTCGATCGCCGAGCGCAGCACCGCGACCGAGCGGGCCATCGCGCCGATTTCGTCGCCGCGCTTGGCATGGGGAACCTCGACGGCAGTGTCGCCCTTGGTCAGTTTCTCCATGACATGGCTGAGGTCGAGGATCGGGCGGGTGATCGAGCGCTGCGCGAAGACGAGCGCAACGCCGACTGAAGCCAGCAGCGTCGTCAGCAGCACCAGCGGCATCAGCCACTGGATCTGTCGGGTGAAGGCGGTCGCCTCGTCCCCAACCGTGATGCTGGCCTTCTCGATCCGCTGACTGAAGCCGATGAGCAGGTCGTTCAATGCCTTGCGGTTTGCGCGATTGGCTTCGGTATTGCCCTGCTCGTTTGCCGCAGCCGGCGAAACGTCGCGGCCGAGACGGGCCGTTTCCGCCCGGAACGCGATGAACTCCTCGACCGCTTTCGCGATCTGTCCAACCGACGCGCGTTCTTCCTCCGGTGCGATCCTCTGCAGTTCCGCGGTGAATTTCCGCAGGGGCGAAAAGCGATCCTCGATGCCCTTGGCGTAGGTTTGCTGTTCCTGAGGCGTCTTCGCCATGTAGACGCCGCGCGATTCCATAACCACCGCGGTCACCAGACCATTGATCTGCTGGGTGACCAAAGCGACGTTGCCCTGCAATTGGGAGCGCGTGTTCAGATCGTCCGCCTTCTGCAGCCCGTAGAAACTGATGATCGCGGTCAGGATGGCGCCGCCGGCGACGATGGCCAGCATGGCGAGTATTTTCAGGCGGATGGATTTCATGAATGACGCCCCAGGGCGGCTCCCGACATTGGAGCCGTTCTAAGTTTGAGCTTTGGGCATCAATGATAAAAAACGCTTAAAAGTTTAGCACATCGATTAAACGGTCTTCCGATGCCGTGCCTTGCGGAACCCAAAGGATTTTTTGCCGTTTAGCGGGATTTATCATCGGCTGTTATCCTCGGAGCATCACAAAAGCTGGCACTCGTCTTCAAATGACTGCGGTCAATATAATCTGCCGTGTCGGGCCGTTTCTGGCATCCGCCCCCGGCGCGCGGCGCTATTCGATCATGCGCCGTGACTTCTTTCCCGCAGCGGTTTTCTGGCTATAGTCGCCCTGCCGTGACGTCCACTGGCCCGCTCGACCGGGCCGATCTCTCAAGAGACGCATTTGGGGAAGCGACCGATATCATCGGCCGAATCCTTCACGGCGTTTGGGGAGGTTCGATGGCTACCAGACGTATTCTGGACGCGATGGTGTTCATCGCTCCACTGGCTTTTCTTGTCGTCGTCTGGGCGATCGTCGTTCCAGTCTTCCAGGTCAACCCGCAGATCTTCCCGGGTGTCCCCGCGGTCGTTCAGGCCGGGGTCAACAGCATTCTCGACGGCACCCTGTTCATGCATGTCGGCGCGAGCATGGGCCGCGTCATCCTCGGCACCGTGCTCGCCGTCCTCGTCGCCGTGCCGCTCGGCATCCTCATGGGCATCAGCAGGGGCGTTTCGGATTTCCTGACGCCGCTCCTGCGCTTCTTCTCGGTGCTGGCCGGCATCGCCTGGATCCCGATCGCGACGCTCTGGTTCGGCTACGGCTTCGGCGCCATCGTCTTCGTCATCTTCAACGGCGTCTTCTTCATCGTCGTCTACAACACGCTGCTCGGCGTCTCGACCATCCCGATGTCGCTGCGCAATGCGGCGGCCTCGCTCGGCGCCGGGCGCTGGGCGCTCTTCACCGAGGTGCTGCTGCCGGGCGCTCTGCCCAACATCGCGACAGGCATCCGCACCGGCCTTGGCTTCGCCTGGCGCGGGCTGATCGCCGCCGAGATGATCGCGACCAATGTCGGCCTCGGCTACATGCTCTTCGTCGCCCGCGACTTCTACCAGACCGAGGTCATCGTCTTCGGCATGATCGTGATCGGCGTGCTCTGGCTGCTGATCGACCGCCTGGTGCTCGCGCCCTTCGAGCGCGCGACCATCGAGCGCTGGGGGCTGGTGCGGTGATGAACGCCCTGCTCCCGCTCTGGTCCTTCTGGGTCCGGACCTCCCAGCAATGGCCGGTGCTGCAGACGCTCGCACCCTTCATCCCGGTCGTGCTCCTCTGGCAGGCTGTGGCCACTTGGGGGCCGTTTCCGCCGGCCTTCTTCCCCGCGCCGATGGATGTCGTCCGCAGTTTCGGCAGCCTGATGTACAAAGGCATCCTGCCCGAATATCTCGGCGACAGCGTGGCGCGGCTGGCGGCCGGGGCGGCGGTGGGGATGGCGCTCGGCATCCCGCTCGGCCTGCTCATCGGCCTCAGCCGGCGAGCCTATACCGCGCTCTGGCCGGTCGTCCTGTTCTTCCAGGCGATCGGCGACATCGCCTGGCTGCCGATCCTGATCATCTGGTTCGGCTTCGGCCTGACGACGATGGCCTTCGTCATCGTGTACACGGTGATCTTCCCGGTCATCTTCAACACCGTGCTCGGCGTGCGCTCGATCAAGATCGAGCTTCACCGCGCCGCACAGAGCCTGGGCGCGCCGCCATGGCGCATCCTGACCGAGGTTGTGATACCCGGCGCACTGCCCAACATCGTCACCGGCCTGCGCAACGGCCTCGGCTATGGCTGGCGGGCCCTGATCGCCGCCGAGATGATCGTCGGCACCAGCGGCATCGGCTTCATGATGTTCGATGCGCGCCGGGCCGGTTCCGTCACCGAAATCGTGCTGGGCATGATCCTGCTCGGCATCCTCTGGTACATCGTAGACGCCTGGGTGCTCGCGCCGATCGAGCGCGCGACCGGCCGGCGCTGGGGACTGACACAGTGAAAAGTCTCGGCCTGAAAAACCTCTCCAAGACCTATTACGACCTGTACGAGGGCAGCCACCACACGGCGCTGCACGACATCTCGCTTGACATCCCCGCGGGCGAATTCGTCTCGGTGGTCGGCCCCTCCGGCTGCGGCAAGTCCACGATCCTGAACATGGTCGCCGGCTTCATCCCGCATTCGGGCGGCGAGATCCTGGTCGGCGGCCAGCCGGTCAAGGGGCCTGGGCCGGACCGCGGTGTCGTCTTCCAGTCCTTCGCGCTCTTTCCCTGGAAGACGGTGCTCGACAATGTCGGCTTCGGCCCGAAGATGCGGGGCGTGCCGAAGGCCGAGCGCGACGAGATCGCCCGCGAATATCTCTCCATGGCGGGCTTGTCGCACGCTGCCGATCGCTACCCGAACGAGCTTTCGGGCGGCATGCAGCAGCGCGTCGGCGTCGTGCGTGCGCTCGCCAACAAGCCCGACGTCCTGCTGATGGACGAGCCCTTTGCCAGCGTCGACGCGCAGACGCGCATGACCCTGCAGGACGAGCTCAGCCGGATCTGGGAGGAGCGGCGGCCGACCGTGCTCTTCATCACCCACGATGTGTCCGAGGCGGTCTTCCTGGCGAACCGCGTCGTCGTGCTTTCGAAGGGCCATGTGCTGGCCGATGTGCCGGTGCCGATCGAGCGCCCGCGATCCTGGGACAAGCTGGTCGAGGACGACGCATTCAAGGAACTGTCGAACAAGGTCCTCGCGCTGGTGAGGTCGGCATGAGCGCGCTGCGCTCCGCCCTCGGCAATCGGCGGGGGCTGATTCTGCTCGTCTGCCTCGCCGGCTGGGCCTCCTGGCAAGCCTGGCTCTTCATCGTCGCGCCGTCGAAGATCGCGGCGGGCTTTCCGGACCGGCAGCGCGTCAATGCTCTGGTCACCCTGCCCTTCGAGCCCGAGCGCTTCCACGTGCTGATGTTCCAGCGCTATGGCCGCGTCTCGGGCACGGATGGCAACACAGTCGAATTGCGCAACGTCGACAAGAACGAGCTCACCGCAATCGCCCGCTACTACTGGGTCAAGCGGGTCGAGCCTTTGCAACAGGGAGGATAAAAATGATCACACGCAGGACAATCCTGGCCGCGGGCGCAGCGCTCGCCGCGCCGAACATCGCGCGGGCGCAGACTCTGGTGAAGCTCAAGGCCGGCATGGTCACCGGTATTGACCAGATCGGCCTACCGATCGCGCTGGAGCGCGGCTTCTTCGAGAAATGGGGTCTCGATGTCGACATCGCCCGGCCCTATGCCACCGGCGTCGATGCGTTGAACGCCCTGCAGGCGGGCGAGAGCAATATCGTCCAGGTCGGCGTACCGATGATCGGCGCCGTGCTGCGCGGCATGGACCTCGTCGCGCTCGGCAACTATTCGGGCAACCCCACGACGCGCGGCTCGGACGCCACCATGGCGCTGATCGCTCGGGCGGATTCCGGCATCGCCAAGGGCGATCTCGCGAGCCTGAAGGGCAAGAAGATCGCCGCCTCTTTCGGCACGATCAACCATCTCTACATCCTCGCCCTGATCGAGAAGGGCGGGCTGACGCCTGCCGACGTCACGCTCGTCAACACGCCGCCGCCGGACATGACGGTGGCGCTGCTGGCCAAGGGCATCGACGCCTTCGTCGGCTGGGACCCCTGGCCGGTCGTCGCGCTGAAAGACGTTCCTGGCGCCGTCGAGATCATCCGCGGTGGCGGCGTCATCTCCTATATCGGCTATAATGTCGGCCTGCGCCCCTGGGTGACGGCCAATGGCGCTACCATCGAGAAGTTCCTCGCCGCGCTCTCCGAGGGCGACCAGTGGATGCGCAAGGAGCCGAAGCGAGCCGCGCAGGTGGCGACTCGCTGGATCCCGGGCCTGAAGCAGGATGTCGCCGAGGCCTCGATGGAATTTAACATCCAGCAGGCGGACCGCCGTCTCTCAGCCAACAACTTCCGGGCGCTCTGGTCCGCGCAGGAGCGGCTGCACCGGCTCGGCTTCATCAAGGACACCTTCGACGTCAACAAGCACTTCGAGCCGAAGCACATCGTCAAGGTGATGGCGGATAATCCGGGGCTGTTCAGCGACCTGCCGCCGATCCCGGCCGATGTCGCGATCGGGCCGGGCTTCGTCTTCAAGCCCTGAGCAGCTCACACACAGAAACCATGACGGCGGCCGCTACCGGCCGCCGTTTGCTCGTCGATATCAGGCCGGGCTCTGGCCCAGACACTCCGGAAGGGCGTAAGGCTGCCGGCGAAGAGGCGGACTTTTGTTGTCGCCCGCCCTATCGTTCAGACGAAGCTCAGGCCTTCGTCCGCGCGCGCGCCGGCGCGGTCTTCCGCCGCTGATTGCCCAGGCCCATCTTCTTCGCCAGGTTCGAGCGCGCTTCGGCATAGGCCGGAGCGACCATCGGATAGTCGGACGGCAGGCCCCACTTGGCTCGGTACTGATCGGGCGACAGGTCGTAGGCCGAGCGCAGATGGCGCTTCAGCGATTTGAACTTCTTGCCATCTTCCAGGCAAATCAGATGATCAGGCGTGATCGACTTCTTGATCGCGACCGCGGGAACGAGCTTTTCCTCGACGACAGGTGCCTGCTCCTTGCCGAGACCGACAAGCGCCGCGTGAGTGCTCGCGATCAGGGCCGGCAATTCGGAGGTCGGCACACTGTTGTGAGCCACGAAAGCCGAAACGATCCCTGCAACAAGATCAACAATCACGTCGTTAGAATCGGACAATTTTATTCCCCTACTATTCAAGAATCTGCGCTCAACCGCATTAGTGAATGCAATCAATAGATCAAGCTTTTTCGATGGCGATCGCAGGGAAGGGTCGGCTCTGCTGTCACCGCGACCCGCTGTTGTTTTGATCGATTCTAAGGTTCTACCGCTTCCTCGAGCATCGCAAGACGCACCACCGTGACCGAACAGCCGGCCTGGGCGACGACCTTCGAGGAAACGCTGCCTAGATGGCGCCTCACGGCGGAAGCGCCTCGCGCACCGATGACGATATGGCCGATTTGGTTGTGCTCGGCATAGCGGATGATCGCGTCGGCCGCGCTGACCGCCTCAACCACGTGATAGCTGACCCGTTCCTCCGGTAGACCGAGCGGGTGCGCCCAATCCTTCAGCATCACAAGCCGCCTGATGTAGGCGGAGCGCCCGGCATCGTCCGCCCTGGAGTCCTCGCCGATGAGCTCGGTCTTCAGGACGGTCAGGCAGGCGAGGCGGGAATCGGGTCGAGCGGCCACGAGCCGCGCGGTCTCGGCTCGCACGGCCTGGGCAAGCGGGTCGGTGCCGCCGGCGAGGTCGACCGCAGCGAGGATGAGCGCCGGGCCGGCCTCGCGCCGCCGGGACGTTGGGGCGCCCGTCAGCTGGCGGTCATCGCGCTTTTGGAAGGCGGAGACGATGCGGTCCCAACTTGAGCGCCGCGGTTGCGGCTTGGTGATGACCACCTGGTCCGGATGGCGCAGGTCGAAGGCGACGCGTGCGGCGTCGGCGTAGCGCCGGCCACGATCGACCTCGAGGCATTTCCGGATGATCGTCTCGAGCCAGGCAGGCACCTTCGGGTTGATGGCGGAGGGCGGCTTCGGCGCATGGTAAAGCCGCCGCTTCATGCCGGCCGTCGTCGAGGGGAAATCGAAGGGCAGTTCGCCGGTGGCAAGCAAATAGAGGATGCCCCCGAGGGCAAAGATGTCGCTGGCCGGGTCGGAGCGGTCACCGAGCACCTGCTCGGGCGCAATATAGGCGGCGGAGCCCATCGGGACACGGCTCTCCTCGCCCAGCAGGTCCGGCAAGCCTGCATGGCGGGAAAGGCCGAAGTCGAGCAGGACCGCGCCGCGCTCGGCAAGGATCACATTCTCCGGCTTCAGGTCGAGATGCGCGACCTCCTGCGCATGAAGGCTGGCCAGCGCAACGGCCACCTTGGCGCCGATGAGTGCGACCTCATCAGGCGACAGGGGGGCATTACGGGCCAGCTTCGCAAGGCTCTCGCCCTCGACGAATTCCATCGCGATATAGGGCGTCTCGGCGAGGTCGCCGGAGCGGATATAGCGCGGGACATGCGGGCCCGAGAGGCGCTTCAGGACCAGTTCCTCGACCTCGTAACCGATCACGACCGAGACATCCTGACCGGGATCGAGAAACGGGATCTTGAGCACGGCCGTGACATCGAGATCCGGGTGACGCGCCCGCCAGAGCGAAGCCATGCCGCCCGAGGGCATCTGCTCTTCCAGCGTGAAGCCGTCGATCACCTGCCCTTGACGAAAATGCATCCCTTCACCGTCCGGCAACGAGGCGGGCCGCGAGAGACGGCGGCAGTCCGGCCGACAACACCTTGCGGGCCGCCGTCTCGGCGTCATAGGGCACGCGGTGCATGGTGACGCTGCGTTCCCGGAGATCGACGAGGGCAAAGCAGGCTGCCGGGTTGCCGTCGCGCGGCTGGCCGACGGAGCCCACGACCACGAGATGGCGGCGCGTTGTCATCAGCGGCGCTGGCTGGTTGTCCAGCGGCCGGAACGCCACGGGCGGACGGCCGGGGCGCGAGTAGAAGACCGCCGGGATGTGGGTATGGCCGCAGATGATCAACTGTGCCGGAGTGGCCTCGAAGGACGGAGCCGCCGCCTGCGCATCGTGGACATAACGCCAGCGGCCGGGCTCGTCGGCACTTGCATGAACGTAGAGGCGATCCTGATCCGTGATCGTCATAGGCAGCCCGGCGAGAAACGCACGATGCTCCTGCGAAAGCTGTTCGCGTGTCCAGAGGATCGCAGCGCGGGCATTCTCGGTCATCCCGCGTCGCTCTTCCACCGCGGCCTGGTCGTGATTGCCGAGGACGACATGGGCGCCGCGGGCGGCGTAGTCCGCAGCGATCTCGACGGCATAGGTCGGATCGGCCCCGTATCCGACGATGTCTCCGGCGATGACGATCTTGTCCGGCGCCTCAGCGGCGACAGCCTCTCGCACCGCGTCGAACGCCTCGCGGTTGGCATGGATGTCGGCGAGCACGGCGATGCGCATCTGCGGCGCTCAGGTCGGTCGTCGGTCGAGGAACATGCGGAGGGCGTAGCGCAAGAGCGATGATCCAAGGGCGTTGCGTCAGGCAATTTTGGCGCCGTCCGGCCAACGCTGCAACCATGAGGGCAGGCCTGCGGCGGTCCGCCGCCGGCGGCGCCTGGAAAGCTGCAGCGGCCGGGATCGATCGCCGTGGCCATCGCGATGTCGCCTCCCTTTTCAGAACTGCCAGCCCGCGGGCACCCAGGCGTAACCGGTGTCCGTGCGCAGCAGGTGGCCGAGACCCGGGAACGGATAGTGGAAGCCGAGGACCGGGATCCGTTCGGCCGCCGCCCGGTCGAATATCCGCCGGCGTGCGCTCAGGGCAGCATCCTTGTCGCGGTCCGGGCCGGGGCGCCACGGCTGGTCGATGTTCACGACGGGATGGTAGGCGAGATCGGCCGTCAGCAGCAGCTGGTCGCCCCGGGAATGAACGAGGAAAGAGACCATGCCGGGGGTGTGCCCGGATGCGGCGATGGTCGTCAGACCCGGGACGATCTCGGCCCCCGCCTCGTAGAGTTCGACGCCCTTGGCGACGGGCTCGACGCTGCGCTTGATCGCCGCGCCGAAGCGCCGGCGGAACTCCTCCGGGACCGGCATGTAGGACAGGTCGGGCTCCCCGAGGACGAAGAAGTCCCAATCAGCCTTCGGAGCGAACACCGTAGCGCGCGGGAAAGCCGGCCCTCCATCCGCCGTTCTGAGATTGCCGACATGGTCAGGGTGGGTATGCGAGACGACGACGACATCGATATCGCCTGCGCTCAGGCCGATCTCGGCCAGACGGGCGAAGATCCTGCCGCCATTCGGGCCCATCGTCTGCCCGGCACCGGCCTCCAGCAGGATGCGCCGGCCTCCCGTCTCGATCAGCAGCGTATTGAGATTCAACGTCATGTGGTCGGCAGGCAGGAAGGCGCGCTTCAGCACCTCCTGTAGTTCCTGTTCGGGCGCATCGCTCGCATAGACGCGCGGCGGGCCACCGATAATCCCGTCGCTCAGCACGGTCGCGCCGATCTCGCCGACGCGGAAACGATAGTGGCCGAGATTGCTCTCCGGCGTCCGCGGCGCCTGGGCCTGGACGTCCCCGGCCCGGCCGCTTCCGAGAACCAGGCCCGTTGCGCCCACGGCGGAAAGGACGATCTTGCGGCGATTCATGGTGATGGTGGTCATGGCTGCCTCGTGGTCGGATTGACTCGGGTTGGCCCTCAAGATGACGCCGCACAATTGATCGGATAAGACGAGTCCTGACGATCAACCTGATAAGCAAAGCTTTGCAATGAAGCCCTTGCGCCTCGATAGCCTCGATGCCTTCGCCTCCATCGTCAGTTGCGGTGGTTTTCGGGCGGCGGCGATCGAGCGGAGGGTTTCGTCGGCCGCGCTGAGCCAGACCATCGGCGGGCTCGAACAGGCACTTGGGCTGCGCCTGTTGAACCGGACGACCCGCAGCGTTGCGCCGACCGAGGCTGGGGCGCGGCTGTACGAACGGCTCGTTCCGGCCTTGCTCGACATCAGGCAGGCGCTCGACGATCTCAACCGGCTGCGCGAGACGCCGACGGGCACGCTGCGGATCAATGCGCCCGGCCCGGCGGTCGATCACGTGCTGTGCCCGCTGGTCTTCGACTTCATGCGGAGCTTTCCCGAGGTGAAGGTCGAGCTGATCAGCGACGCGGCCATCATCGACATCGTCCAAGGGGGCTTCGATGCCGGGGTGCGCTTCGGCAGGCAGCTGGAACAGGACATGATCGCAGTGCCGCTGGGCCCTGCCCTGCGCTATGCGATCGTGGCGTCACCGCACTATCTGCGGGATCGCGCCGCTCCGTCGACACCGTCCGATCTGATGGGTCTCGACTGCATCCGCCGTCGTTTTCCGGGTGGAACCGTCGTCAGCTGGCAGTTCGAAAAGGGCGGCGAGCGCATGGAGATCACGCCGGAAGGCCGCCTCACGCTGAGCTCCGCGCATCAGGAACTGCAAGCGGCGCAGGCTGGGCAAGGCATCGCGCACGTCTTCGAGGACTATGCCAGGCCGCATCTCGACGAGGGCAGCCTTATCGAACTGCTGCCCGACTGGTCCCCCGACCTGCCAAGCTGGTTTCTCTATTATCCCAACCGGCGCCACCAGAGCGCCGCGATGTCAGCGTTGCTGCAACATATCCGTGAGTTCGATTGGCGTGCCGAGCCGTGATCGCCTTCATGGCACCGCAGCTATCCGCCGACGCTCTTTGAGCGCGCGAAGCGGGGCTCGACCGCTGCGATATAGGCATCCCGCGACGGCCCGAGATGCTGGCGACAGAGCGCCACGAGGCGAGGCCGGTCTCCGGCCCTGATCGCTTCGATCATTCCAAGGTGCTCATCGCGCGCCAGCGCCAGATGCTCCGCGCTTGCGGCGGTGATCGAACGCGCGCCATGAACCTTCTGCGCCATGGCCTGGATCAGCTCGACAAGGTGGGGGTTGCCGCAGGCGGCGAACAACGCCTCGTGGAAGGACATGTTGGCGCGGAATGCAGCGCGAGCGTCGCCGGAAGCGACGGCCGCGCTGTGAGCGCCCTGGATCTCCTCCAGTTGTGACAGCAGGCGAGCGGGAGCCGGCATGGGAATCTGTTCGGCGGCGAGCGTCTCCAGCGCCTCTCGCACCGAGTAGATCTGCCGGACCTCGGTGGGGTCGAGCAGCTTCACGAAGGCGCCACGGTTGGGCACGCGCTCGATCAGGCCGACCCGCTCGAGCTCGGCCAAAGCCTCGCGGACCACATGGCGCTTCACCTCGAGCCGCTCGGCCAGATCCTCCTCGACGAGCCGTTCGCGGGGCATCAGCCAGCCCAGCACGATCTCCTCTTCCAAGGCAGCGGCGATGCCGCGGACCCGGTCGGTCGTCTGGAGCTTCAGCGCAGTCGTCGGCATGCCAGATTATAACCCTTCAACAGAATTGTTGACAATCATGGCGACGATCTGATTTCCCTAGCGCCATGACCAAGCGCGACGATGATACCTCATCCCCCGGCCCGGCTGCACGCGGCATGCGCCGCAACCTCGCGACCTATGGCGATCCCGGCTTTTCGCTGTTCCTGCGCAAGGCCTTCATCAAGGCGGCCGGCTTCTCGGACGATGCGCTCGACCGGCCGATCATCGGCATCACCAACACCTTCAGCGACTTCAACCCCTGCCATGGCAACGTGCCGCGGCTGATCGAGGCGGTGAAGCGCGGCGTGATGCTGGCCGGCGGACTGCCGATGGAGTTCCCGACGATCTCCATCCATGAATCCTTCGCCAACCCGACCTCGATGTTCCTGCGCAATCTCATGGCCATCGACACCGAGGAGATGATCCGGGCCCAGCCCTGCGATTCCGTGGTGCTGATCGGCGGCTGCGACAAGACGGTGCCGGCCCAGCTCATGGGCGCCGTCAGCGCCGATGTCCCGGCGATCCAGCTCATCACCGGGCCGATGCTCGTGGGCCATCACAAGGGCGAGGTGCTCGGCGCCTGCACCGATTGCCGCCGCCTCTGGGGCCAGCACCGCGCCGGCCAGATCGACGAAGAGGAGATCGAGGTGCTCAGCGGGCGGCTCGCGCCGACGCAAGGCACCTGCATGGTCATGGGCACCGCCAGCACGATGGGCTGCCTCGTCGAGGCGCTCGGCATCGCCCTGCCCGGCTCCGGCACGATCCCCGCAACCCATGCCGACCGCATTCGCGCCGCCGAAGCGAGCGGGCGCGAGGCCGTGCGCCTTGCCCAGGGCGGGCCGAAACCGAGCGAGATCCTGACCGAAACGGCCTTCCGCAATGCGCTCACCGTATTGCAGGCGATCGGCGGCTCGACCAACGGCCTCGTACATCTGGCGGCGATCGCGCGGCGCGCCGGGCTCTCGATCAACCTCGAAGAGTTCGACGCCATCGGCCGCAAGGTGCCTGTGCTGATCGACCTCAAGCCATCCGGCGACCATTACATGGAGCATTTCCATTGGGCCGGCGGCGTGCCCAAGCTGATGAAGGAGCTAGGCGACCATCTCGACCGCTCGGCGCCCACGATCGATGGCCGCACCATCGGAGAGGTCGCCGATGCCGCCGAGGATGTGCCCAACCAGACGATCATCCGCACCGCTGCGAGCCCCGTGAAGCCGACCGGCGGCATGGCCGTGCTGCGCGGCAACCTCGCGCCCGGCGGCGCGATCATCAAGCACTCGGCCGCCTCGCCCGCCCTGCTTAAGCATACCGGCCGCGCGGTCGTCTTCGCCTCGGTCGAGGACATGGTCCGCCGCATGGACGATCCCGCTCTCGACGTGAAAGCGGACGACGTTCTGGTGCTGACCAACGCCGGGCCCAAGGGCGCGCCCGGCATGCCGGAGGCGGGCTATATCCCGATCCCGAAGAAGCTCGCCCAGGCCGGCGTCAAGGACATGGTCCGCATCTCTGATGCCCGCATGAGCGGCACCGCATTCGGGACCATCGTCCTGCACATCACGCCGGAATCCGCCATAGGCGGCCCGCTCGGGCTCGTCCGCGACGGCGACATGATCAGGCTCGATGTCGAGGCCCGCGAGATCGCGCTGCTCGTCGAGGATGCCGAGCTGGAGCGGCGCAAGGCGCAATGGCAACCGCCCGCGCACCTCACCGAGGACACGCGCGGCTATCGCCACCTCTATCTCACGACCGTCCTGCAGGCCGACGAGGGCTGCGACTTCGACTTCTGCTGATCGGCCACGCCGGCCCAAACCTTTCCAGGAGACCGGAGCCAACCGGTCCGCTCGACCACTTTCGGAGGATATTCCATGTTCGCTCGTCGCCACCTGCTCGGCGCGCTCGCCGGCCTTTCGCTGGCCATTCCTGCCACGGCTTTCGCACAGCCCTATCCGCAGAAGCCGATCACGCTGGTCGTGCCTTATGCGCCCGGCGGCGCCACCGATATCATCGGCCGCGTGGTCGCCGAGGAAATGTCGAACGGGCTGGGCCAGCGCATGGTCATCGAGAACCGTGCCGGGGCCGGCGGCAATGTCGGCGCCCAGGCCGTGGCGCGAGCGGCTCCGGACGGCTACACGCTGATGCTCGGCGCGCTGACCAGCCACTCCATCAATATGAGCTTCGTTGCGAAGCCCGGCTTCGACCTGAAGAAGGACTTCGTGCCGGTGGGCCTGGCCGGCAATGTGGGCCTGGCCCTCGTCGTTCATCCGTCTGTGCCGGCGAAGACGGTCCCAGAGCTGATCGCGCTGATCAAGGCCAGCCCCGCCGACTATTCCTATGCCTCCTCGGGCCAGGGCTCGCCGCAGCACCTCTCGGGCGAACTATTCAACCTGAAGGCCGGCACGAAGATGCCGGTCGTGCCCTATCGCGGCTCTGGCCCCGCGATGACCGATATGGTCGCGGGACAGGTCAAGATCATGTTCGACACCATTCCCGCGGTCCTCCAGCATGTGAAGGCCGGCTCGTTGAAGGCCATTGCCACCACGGGCCGCGAGGCCTCGCCCTTCATGCCCGAGGCGCCGACCGCGATCTCGCAGGGGCTCGACGGCTTCGAGGTGTCCTCGTGGTTCGGGCTGCTCGCGCCTGCCGGCACGCCGCAACCCGTGCTGGACAAGCTCAACACCGAGCTCAATAAGGCGCTGAAGAGCCAGAAGCTGAAGGACGCGCTCGCGCTCCAGGGTGTCGACCCCAAGCCGAGCACCCCGGCCGAAGCGACGAAGCTGATCGACAGCGAGATCACAAAATGGGGCGACCTGATCAAGGCGAGCGGCATCAAGCCCGAATAACGGACGCGGGCCGCAGCTCATGAGCGATTCCGTCACGAACCTCGCCATCGTTGGCGCCGGCATGATCGGCGCCAGCTGGGCAGCCCTCGCCAGCGCCCATGGAATGGCCGTCTCCGCCTACGACCCAAACCCGGAGGCCGAGGCCCGCTTCCTGTCCCATGTCGAGCGGGCGCGCGCGCAGCTCGTCGAACTCGGCGTGGCCGGAGCCGGCGCTGTCCGTTTCTCGACCGACCTCGCGACGGCGCTGAAAGGCGCCGGCTTCGTCCAGGAGAACGGACCGGAGAACGAGGCGGTGAAGCGCAAGCTTCTCGCCGAGATCGATTCCCTGCTGCCGACGGAAGCGATCATCGCCAGTTCAACCTCGGCGCTGGTCCGCAGCGCCATCGTCGCCGATTGCGCCCGGCCGGAGCGGATCGTGGTGGCACATCCGTTCAACCCGCCGCATCTCGTGCCGCTGGTCGAGATCGTCGGGGCCGATCCGGATGTGACCGGGCGCGCGGCGGCCTTCTACCGCGCACTCGGCCGGCGCCCGGTCGTGCTCAACCGCGAGATGCCCGGCCATATCGCCAACCGGCTGGCCTCGGCGCTCTATCGGGAGGCCGTGCATCTCGTCGAGCAGGGCGTCGCCAGCGTCGCCGATATCGACGCCGCGCTCTGCAATGGTCCGGGCCTGCGCTGGGCCCTGATGGGGCCGCACATGACCTATCACCTCGGCGGAGGCGAAGGCGGCATCGCGGGCTACCTCGCCCATCTCGGTCCGAGCCAGGTGCGGCGCTGGCAGTCGCTGGGCAGCCCGTCGCTCGACGCCGATGTTCAGGCGAAGATAGTCGCGGGTGTCGCCGAGGAAGCGGGCGGCCTCTCGATCGCCGAGCTGGAAGCGCGCCGCGACGAAGGATTGCTGGCCGTGCTGAAGGCACGCCGGCTGGTCAGCGAGTAACGGGCACGTATCATGACCGACACGATCGAAGCCTCGCCCCGGATCGCGCTGATCCACGCGCTGGAGGAATCCGTGCTGCCGGCGCGGGCCGCCTTCGCCGCGGACTGGCCGGAGGCGCAGCCCTTCGACCTTCTCGACACCTCGCTTGCCACCGATCTCGCGGCGCGCGGCAGCCTCGATGAGGCAATGACCGAGCGTTTCCTGACGCTCGGGCGCTATGCGGCGGCGACCGAGGGCACGGACGGGCCGGCCAAGGCGATCTTGTTCACCTGCTCGGCTTTCGGCCCTGCCATCGATGCGGTCAAACGCGCGCTGCCGATCCCGGTGCTGCGACCCAACGAATCCGCCTTCGCCGAGGCACTGGCGACGGGCGGCCGCATTGGCCTGCTCGTGACCTTCGGGCCGTCGCTGCCATCGCTTACGCGCGAGCTCGAAGAGATGGCCGGAAGGCCCGTCACCGTAAAGGGAATGCTTGCCGAGGGGGCACTTGCAGCCCTCAAGCGGGGAGACGCCGCCAGCCATGATCGCCTCGCGGCCGAGGCTGCGGCCCAGTTGAAGCAGGTCGACGTCATCGTGCTCGGCCAGTTCTCGCTTGCGCGCTCCCGCCAGGCTGTCCAGCAGGCCACCGGCCTGCCCGTCGTGACGACGCCGGAGGCTGCCATACGCGGTCTTCAAAGGGCCGTGGGCTCATAGCGCCAGCTGGAGCTTGCACAGGCCCGACGCCGACCGTGGTCGCGGCGGCCGGCCGGTCGAGGAGATCGATCGCTTCGCCGCAGTCGACGACTCGGCGTCACTGGCGGCATTGTGGCGAGCGCTCGGCAATGGGACTTACGCTCACGCGAATCCTCGTCGACAATCCATCGAAGCTCTATGGATTTGTAGCATGACCAGGCCATTCGACACGCCGCAGGAACTCGCAGGTTCCGACATCGACCTCGTTATCTGCGGCTTCCCCGGCAAATCCGCCTGCCATGGCGGGCTAGGCTGGAGCACGGTGGCGCTGCTGCGCTCCGGTGAACGCATCGCCCTTGTCGACGCCGGCAATTTCGGCATGCGCACGCTGATCATCGAGCAGCTGGCGCAGCGCGGCCTGAAGCCCGCGCAGGTCACGGATTTGCTGCTGACGCATTCCCATTACGACCACTCGGTCAACTGGACGCTGTTTCGCGACGCCAGGATCGTCGTCGGGGCAGACGAGCTGAGCTGGGCGCTTGAAGAACCCTGGGGCGAGACACCCGTTCCGGAACTCTACGTGCGTGCGCTATCCGACTGGCCTACCTGCGAAAAGGTCACCGATGGCTCGGAGGTTTTTCCGGGGATGACCGCGCATCTGGCTCCCGGGCATACCCCCGGCTGCCTCATCTTCCATTGGCGCGCACCGACGCGTGACATCATCTTTACCGGCGATGCCGCGAAGAACCGGGCAGAACTTGTCTCCGGCGACACCGACATGACCTACGACGCGGCCGTCAGCCGTCAGTCGATCGAGATGATTTGGGAGCGCTGGCGCGCCCGGCCAGGCACTGTCGTGGTCCCGGGACATGATCTGCCCATGATCCTCGTCGACGGGAAGCCGCACTATCTGGGAAAACGCAAGGCGTCGATACGGGCCTGGTTTGGCGACGATATGAAGACGCTGACGGAGCTGGATCTGGCCGCTGCCGGACCTGGCTGACGCACGCTCGCGGCCTGCACGGCTGCGGCGTGGAACAGCCCGCTCTCCTCAAGGTTCTAAAGTCGCTCGCAACCCGACAGCGTGGCGTGGCGTTTCTGACAATTCGACAATCAAAACTGCGCCGAATTCTGCCGGTACTGGTTATAGCGATATCGATACAGCCCCATTTTGGATGCCATCGGAATGATTGAAATCAGGGGTTTTCTGCGTGAAGAAACCAGCGCACTTCACCGAGAACTGGACGCTATCGTGGGAGTGTTTTCGAGCCGCGATAGCTATGCGCGCTTCCTGCAAGGCACGTTCCGGCACCGCGCTCCCGTCGAGAGCGAGCTGCTGGCTGTCCCTGCAACGCTGGGCTTATCCCTGAGCCGCAACCTCATACCGGATCTCAAGAAGGATCTGGCGGATCTGGCGCTCCCGGTTCCAGCGGCTACGCCTTTCCACCTGTCAAATGACATGGCTTCGGTCCTGGGCGCTGCCTATGTTCTGGAGGGATCGGCCTTGGGCGCCCGCGTGCTCGTGAAGGGGTTGGATGCTCTCGGATTCGGACCCGAATTCGGAGCGCGCTACCTGTCGGCGCAGGCGAGCTCCCTCGATAGCTGGCGTGCGCTCCTGGTCGAGCTGGACAGGCTCGATCGTCAGGAATGGGAAGCGGCGGCGCGCTCGGCCAGAGCCGTATTCACCCACGCTATCCAGGCCTTCACCTCGAAAGAATTCGCTACTGCATGACGACTGTTGACCTGACGAACTGCGATCGCGAACCGATCCATATCCCCGGCAGCGTCCAGCCCCATGGGTGCCTGATCGTTTGCGATGCCGAGGTGGTGACGATCAGGCGCCACTCCGCCAACGCCAGTGCCTTCCTGGGTCTGAAGGAGTTCGAACTCGTCGGCCGCAGGCTCGAGGAAGTCCTCGGCGGGCCCGTGGTGCACGAGATGCGCAACGCGCTCGCCCGGTCCGGCGCGCCATCGCGACCCGGGCTGATGCCGCGCTACCACTTCGCCTCCCTGGATCGCGAGATCGACATTTCGATCCATGGCTTCAAGGGCAACGCCATCATCGAGTTCGAGAAGAGCGTTCCGGCCGGGCCGAGCTCGCCGCTCGAATTCGCAAGAACCCTGGTCGGCCGGCTTTCGGACGTCAAAACACCGGCGCAGTTGATCAAGAACGCGGCGCGCCTGCTCCGGGCTGTGCTCCAGTATGACCGGGTGATGATCTACCAGTTCTCTTCCGACGGCTCGGGCAAGGTCGTCAGCGAGGCCAAACGGCCCGACCTGGAGAGCTTCATCGGCCAGCATTTTCCGGCCAGCGACATCCCGCAGCAGGCACGACAACTCTATCTCCTCAATCCGATCCGCGTCGTCTCCGACGCAAGCGGGGAGCGTTTCCCGATCACCCCCGTGCTCGATGCTGCCGGCGAGCCACTTGACCTGTCCTACGCGCATCTGCGCAGCGTCTCGCCTATCCACTGTGAATACTTGCGCAACATGGGCGTCTCCGCCTCGATGTCGGTCTCGATTATCGTCGACGGAGAGCTTTGGGGGCTGATCGCCTGCCACCATTACAGCCCGCGCTCGCTCTCGATGAATCGCCGGATCGCGGCCGAGATCTTCGGCGAGTTCTTCGCTCTCCAGCTTGGCGCGCTGACACAGAAACAGATGCTGCTGGCAGCCGAGAAGGCCCGCGACTTCCTCAATGACCTGCTCGCCTCCGCAGCACATGTGACGGATGCCTCCAGCTTTCTCGGCCAGCACCTCGTCGAATTCCGCAACCTCGTGGAGAGTGATGGCGTCGGAGTTTGGGTTCAGGGCGAATGGCAGGCTGAAGGCAGCGCGCCGCCAGCCGAGTTTGCGCAGGAGCTTGCAGCCTTCGCCGGCGAGGTCTGCGACGGGCGAATCTGGGCTACGACATCTCTGGCCGACGCGCTGCCGGCGGCGCGCGCTCATGTCGACCGCTTCGCCGGGCTGCTCGCCATCCCGCTGTCCCAGATCCCGCGTGACTATATCTTCTTCTTCCGCAAGGAGCTGGTCCATACGATCGAGTGGGGCGGCGATCCCAACAAGACCTACACGACCGGACCGCATGGCGACCGTCTCACGCCGCGCCAGAGCTTCGCTGTCTGGAAGGAAACGGTCGCCGGCCATTCGAAGACATGGACGCCGGTCGAGCGCGAATTGGCCGAGTCCGCCCGCCGAACGCTGATCGAGGTCGTTCTGCGACAGAGCGAATTGCTGGCTGACGAGCGGAACAAGGCGGAAATCCGCCAGAAGATGCTCAACCAGGAGCTCAATCACCGGGTCAAGAACATCCTCGCCCTGATCAAGGCGATCGTCGCCCACCCCCTCGCCGAAGGAGCGACGATCGAGGCTTATGTCACGTCGCTGAAGGGGCGCATCGAGGCCCTTGCCATTGCCCATGATCAGGCGATGCGGGCAAGCGGCGGCGGCCTGCTGCTCGACCTGATCGCGGCGGAGGCAATGCCCTATCGGACGAGCGGCAGCGCGATCACGATTCGAGGCCCGGCCGTCTCGCTCGACGCCCGCGCCTTCGCGGTCGTCGCCCTCGTGATCCATGAGATGATCACCAATGCCGCGAAATATGGAGCGCTGTCCGTCAAGTCTGGCCAACTGACGATCGAGTGGCACGCCAATGCTGCGGGCGATTGCGAGATCGCCTGGGTCGAGCAGGGAGGCCCTCCGGCCTCGCCGCCGATGCATCAGGGCTTTGGCAGCATCCTGATCGATCGCAGCATCCCGTTCGACCTCGGTGGCCGAAGCGAACTCTCCTTCAGGCCCGAGGGGGTGGCAGGGACATTCTGCATCCCAGCGAGATTTATTCGCTGGACAGAGGCCGCGAGCGCGCCGGTCCAAGCCTCCACGACTCAAGATGGCAAGCCGGGCCGGCCGATCGAAGGCAAGCGCGTGCTGCTGGTCGAGGACCAGTTCGTCATCGCCTTGGATTGCGAGGACATGCTGACGACACTGGGAGCGAGGCAGGTCGAGGTCTGCGCGAACGTATCGGAAGCCTTGTCGCTCCTGAGCCAGGCCCTCCCCGATCTCGCCATCCTCGACGTCAATCTAGGCGGTGAAACCTCGGAATCGATCAGCAATCGCCTACGCGAACGCGGCGTACCTTTCATTTTCGCGACAGGCTATGACGATGCGGCGATACCGGGCGTCGCGGAGGCGGGCACGCTGCGCAAGCCCTACAACCTGACCTCGCTCGACGTTGCGCTGCGCAAGCTCCTGGGCATCGGCTAAAGTCATTTGGCACGTAGCTCGCGGTTGTGTCGTCGCTCGGTCCTCGCAGTCGAAGAGCGAGCGCGCCACAATCTTCCGGCTTGGCTCAGCTACCGAAAAACTTCGCGATCTCCCGCTGCAGCTGGCTTTGATCGTAGGGCTTCGCCAGCCTCGGCAAATCGATCCCGGCGCCCGGAGGCAGATCGGCATAGCCGGTCGCGAGGAGGATCGGCAGGTCAGGCCGGATCTCCCGTAGCGCTATGGCGAGCTGCCCTCCGTTCATTCTCGGCATCGAATAGTCTGTGACGACGAGGTCGAAATGTTCGCCACTGCGGACGATCTCGAGCGCCTCTGCCCCGGAATTCGCCTCCCGGACGGAATGGCCGAGGTTTTCGAGCAGATCCACCGTGCTCATAGCAACGAGCGGATCGTCATCGACGACGAGGATCGTTCGCGTGGCCGCAGCCGGGGTAACGCTTGGTTCGGCAACCGGTGCGGGTGCCGCCGGCCGCTCTTCCGTCACAGGCAGCAGCAGTTCCGCGCAGGTGCCTTCGCCGGGCGTGCTGCTGATGCGCAGCGCCCCGTTCAGCTGGATCGCCAGCCCATGGATCATCGAGAGGCCGAGGCCGGTGCCCTTGCCGATTTCCTTTGTCGAGAAGAACGGCTCAGTCGCTCTGGCGAGCGTTTCTTCATCCATGCCCACCCCATCGTCCGAGACGGCCAGCCGGACATAGGGACCTGAAGGCAGATGTTGTTCACTCGCGAGCACAACCCGCTCTGTCGCGATCGTGACGCAACCGCCATCTCGAAGGGCGTCGCGGGCGTTGACGACAAGGTTGAGCAGGGCGAGCTCGACCTGGTTCGCGTCGACCATTGCGAGCGGAAGCTCCTCGTCCAGCTGGTAGCGAAGCTCGACACCCGGGCCGGCCGACTTCATGATGAGATCGCCGACGCCTCGAACCAGCTCCGTGACGCTCACGGCCACCAACTCGAGATCCTGTCGCCGCGCGAACGCGAGCAGCCTCTGCGTCAGCGAGGCACCGCGGCTGGCGCCCTGAATCGCGCCGTCGATCAGCCGCGTTGCCTTCGGATCGTCGGGCATATGGCGCTTCAGCAGGTCGAGATTTGCAGTGATCGCCATCAGCAGATTGTTGAAATCATGCGCGACACCGCCGGTGAGCTGGCCGATCACCTCCATTTTCTGCGACTGCCGCAAGGCGTTCTCGGCGGAGGCGAGCGCCTCGGCATTGAGCTTTTCCTCCGTGACGTCGCGGCCATAGCCATAGACGAGGTCGCCCTCCCTCGCCGTATGCCAGGAAATCCAGCGCAGCTCGCCGTCCACGGTGCGATAGCGGTTCTCGAAGGATGTCAGGTCGGTTCCGGAGGCAGCCAGGCTCAGGGCTTCCGCGGTTTCCTGCCTGTCGTCCGGCCAGAGAAACTCGTCGATGTGGTGGCCGACGACCTGGTCCGTGGCGTGCCCGAGAATGCGCGTCCAGGCCGGGCTGACCGAGCGATAGATGCCATCCGCGCCCACCGCGCACAGCAGGTCGCGCGAATGGGTCCAGACCCGATCCGCCCTCTGCCTCTCGGAGACGAGCGCCGTGACGTTGGCGAGCGCGCCGCTGATTTGCCCGACAAGCATCCGCGCCAGATCGGCGACGTCTTCGTCGCGGCGTCGGTAGGGGTTGAGGCCGAGCACCAGATGCCCGACCGGCGTCTCTCCATCCGCACCCGGTATGGCGACGACCAGCGCATCGCGCGACGCGATCGCCCAGGCACCGACAGGATAAGCCGCCCTAGCAGGCAAGGCGATCATCGCGGGGCCACTGCCAGCCGCACCCAGGGGCCAACTCTGGTGGAGGAGATCCGCGGCATCCTGGGTGCAGGCGATGGCGGCCTGCTCGTCGCCCTCCCCCATGAAGAGAAGCGAGAACGGAAAATCACGACGGTTGACGCCGAGAACCTGGGAAACCGCCTGGCAGACCTCGTCTCTCGTCGACGTTCCGACGAGTTCCATGCCGAGCGTCCGCAGCGTGTTCAGCCGGCGTTCGGTGATGACCCTCTCGGTGACCTCGCTGACGATGCAGAGCATGCCGTCAACGCTCCCGCTTGGCCCGTATAGCGGGCTGTAGGAGAAGCTGTGATAGGTCTCCTCAGGGTAGCCATGTCGCTCGAGCAGCAGCAGAAGCGCGTCGTTCCAGGTCGATTCCCCTCCCCTGACCCGTGCGACCTGATCGGCAACGTCGTCATAGACTTCGGACCAGACCTCGCGAAACGGCCTGCCGAGCATGGAGGGGTGTTTGATGCCGAGGGTCGGGATGTAGGCATCGTTGTAGAAGAAGTTGAGTTCGTCGCCCCAGCCGAGCCACATCTCGAAGCGCGAGGTCAACAGCATGCGCAACGGGATCTTGAGGCCCTCCGGCCAGTTCTCCGGCGCGCCGAAAGGGTGAGACGACCAATCATACTGCCGCATCAGCCGGCTCATTTCGCTCGAGCCTGGAAAAATGCTGGCCGTATCCGGTTCGGTGTCCCTCAACGGTCGTTCCCCCTCACTGCTCGGCTGCCGCCCGAGCAACCGCAATCGAAACGAGGCTCAGGGCTTTTGGTTCGCCCCGGAGCCCCAAGTGCTCGGTTTGGTCAACTCAGCTCATCGGCTGAAGCCTTCCTTACCTTCCTTTTTTGCGAAGGCGCTGCTCTTGTGCAGCGATTCCTGACCTTCGAATTCGCCAAGGCCGCTTGCCCGTAATTTTGCATAGGGAGCAGAGTGTGCGGCGATTCCGAGTGAAGATCGAAGAAATGCGCCCGGTCTCGCGCAGCGAGACCGGGCAATATCGTTTCGCCAGGATCAGAGGGCCGGTTCGGCCCGCAGGTTTTCATCCCGGTGCTTGCCGCCGAGGCTTGCCGCCCAAGAGGCGGCTGCCGCTCCGACCAGCAGCGCAGCAGCCGTCAGGAAGGCTGTCAGCACCGCGATTTTGCGGGCACGCTCCGCCGCCTGCTTGGCGGTCTCCTTGGCCTGAGAGAGCCGCGCAAAGGCGTCGTCGATGCGCTTGCGCGCATCCTCGTCGCTGATGCCGGACCGTGCGGCCAGCCGCGAAGCGAGATAGTCCCGATCGCCCTGGTCGATATTGCCGTTGGCGAGCGCATTGACGAGGATCCGCGAGGCTTCGTCGCGCTCCTGGGCGGTCGGCGGCTGCTGGCCGTTCGCGCGCATGACATGATCGAGCGCCATCGCCAGCGGGTCGACATTCTGGGAAACCAGAGATGCCATGCCCGAGGTGGCGTTGGCGACGCCGCTGGCCGCCGTCTTCGCCGCTCCAAAGAGCGAGGACGTCGCCACGAACGTAATCAGCAGCGCTCCGGTCGCCCAGACGAGCAGCCCGTGCGTCGCATCGCGAACCCCGCGTTCCTCCTCATTGGCGTCGAAGGTCGGCTGGCGCATGCGACCGGCAAGGTAACCTCCAGCCAGCGTGGCCGAAGCCATCACCCAGAGCGCCCAGAGCGCCCCAGCTACGGCCAGGGCCGTGGGGCTCGAGCTCTTCGCTAAATCGGCAGAGACCATCGACAGGCCGATCGCCGAGCCGAAAACGGTCATGATGGTCGAGATGGCGGTGGCGATCACTGCACCGCCGATGATCGGCCCCCATTGCACATAGGAGCGACTGTCCTTGTTGATGGTCACGGGGGCGACGACGACGTCGGTTCCAGACATGGACATGGCGAATTCCTATCGAAGACCGAGAAACGACAGAATGGCCATGATGACCACCACGAGACCGACGAGATAAATGATGCTGTCCATGGGCCTCTCCTGCAGCGAGCAAAGATCGAGAGGCAAACCTTTATCGGCCCAGATTGGTTCCTGAGTGCCGTCAGGCGGACTTCAGCCGTGATCGCCGTCCGGGAACCGCTGTGAAACGCGGCCGTTCACCCCAGGGGGCAACCAGGCAGGAGGCACCCATGCGGGACGGCCAGGGCAACAAGCTCAGCCCCGAAGAGCAGCAGCGCGTGAAGTCCATTCAGGGCGATCCAGGAGAACAGTCGACCACGTCGGTATCGATCAATCCCGAGCCTGAGAGAGACACCGGCGACGCCGACAAGCCGAGCGTGAAGCCGGACGAGAAACCTGCGGCGGGCGTCGGCGAATAGTCCCGGCGGCTTCCGAAGCAGCGAGAGGGCTATCAGCCCCCTCTACCAGCGTTGTGCTGAATCGGCAGGCCCGCCTGCGGAAGCGCCGACCGGCTCCGGAACGACGCGGCAGAGAATGGAAACGCAAGCAGAGCACGTCCTCGACAGTCGGGCCAAGCTCCCATGGCTCGCCGGAATCGGGCCGACTGATCCGGCGGCATACGGCCGCAAGCCCGGCACTCCGCTCGCTTTCAAAGCGGCTTCTTGATCGCCTTTGCGATGACGCCGACAATGCCCTCGCGGAACAACAGGACGCAAAGCACGAAGATCACGCCCTGAACGACCGTGACCCAGGCGCCCAGCGTGGCGAGGTAGTTCTGCATGGCGACGATGACGAGCGCGCCGGCGATCGGGCCGAAGACGGTGCCCAGCCCGCCGACCAGCGTCATCAACACGACCTCCCCCGACATCGACCAATGCACATCGGTCAGCGAGGCGAGCTGGAAGACGATCGCCTTGGTCGCCCCGGCGAGCCCGGCCAGCGTCGCCGAGAGCACGAAGACGGCGAGCTTGTACTGGTTGGCGCGGTAGCCGAGCGAGATCGCGCGCGGCTCGTTGTCCCGGATCGCCTTGCAGACCTCGCCGAAGGGCGAGTGGATGATGCGGTAGATCAGGAGCAGCCCGCCCATGAAGATCGCCGCCACCAGCCAGTAGAGCGCCCGATCATCGGCGAGACTGACGAGGCCGAAGAGCTTGCCGCGCGGTACCGCCTGGATACCGTCCTCGCCGCCGGTAAAGCGCGGCGTCTGCAGCGAGAAGAAGAACACCATCTGCGCCAGCGCCAGCGTGATCATGGCGAAATAGATGCCCTGCCGGCGGATGGCCAGCGAGCCGAACAGGGCGCCGAGCAGCCCGGCGATCGCCGTGCCGGCGAGGATGGCGAGTTCGGGAGTCAGACCCCAGTGCTTGGCAGTATAGGCGCTGACATAGCTCGCCATCCCGAAATAGGCGGCGTGTCCGAAGGACAGAAGCCCGCCATAGCCAAGCAGCAGATTGAAGGCGAGTGCGAAGAGCGCGAAGCACAGCACCTTCATCACGAAGACCGGATAGGCGACGAAGGGCGCGACCACGAGCAGCGCGGCGATGGCGATGAACAGGGTCCGGTGCAGCCGTGCCGTGCTGTCGTCGGTCTCGGCAACGACGCTGGCGGCCGGGGCTTCGGTCGAGGCAAGCTCGGTCATGTCATTATCCTCCGCTTGCGTCAGGCCGGGCGGCCGAACAGGCCGGCAGGCTTCACCAGCAGCACCAGCACCATGATGATGAAGATCACGGTGGCGGCCGCCTCTGGATAGAACACCTTGGTCAGCCCTTCGATCAGCCCGAGCGAGAAACCGGTGACGATGGCGCCCATGATCGACCCCATGCCGCCGATGACGACCACGGCGAAGACGACGATGATCAGGTCGGCGCCCATATTGGGATTGACCGAGTAGATCGGCGCCGCCAGCACCCCGGCAAGCGCCGCCAGCGCCACGCCGAAGCCGTAGGTCAAGGTCACCAGCAGCGGCACATTGATGCCGAAGGCCTGGGTCAGCGTCGGGTTCTCGGTCGCGGCGCGCAGATAGGCGCCGAGCTTCGTCTTCTCGATCACGAACCAGGTCGCGAGGCAGATCACCAGAGACGCGATCACGACCCAGCCGCGATAGTTCGGCAGGAACATGAAGCCAAGGTTCTGGCCGCCCGTCAGTTGCGGCGGGATCTGGTAGGGCAGGCCCGAGGAGCCGTACTGGTTACGGAACAGCCCCTGGATGATCAGCGCCAGGCCGAAGGTCAGAAGCAGCCCGTAGAGATGATCCAGATGGGCGATGCGCTTGAGCAGGAAGCGCTCGATGACGATGCCCGTCGCGCCGACGACGAGCGGCGAGAGCACCAGCGCCGCCCAGTAGTTGATGCCGAGATAGTTCAGGCACATCCAGGCCACGAAGGCGCCCATCATGTACTGCGCGCCATGGGTGAAGTTGATGATGTTCAGAAGCCCGAAGATCACCGCCAGCCCGAGGCTCAGTATCGCATAGAACGACCCGTTGATCAGGCCCAGCAGGACCTGGCCGAACAAGGCTTGCGGGGGGATGCCGAGGAGCTCGAACATATCTGTGGCAACTCATCCTGACCGAAAGGCTGGTGACATCACGCGGGTGGAACGGCCATCCGGGCCGAAAGCTGTCACGGTCGGGCTTGCCCCGACCATCTCGGAAACCAGATCGCTCTGGTCATGAGATTCTCGGTTCAAGCCCGAGAATGACGCTCTCTATCCGGCCTGGGATCGTTCCGCCCGCGCTAGCAGGCTGAACTCACTTCTTGACCAGCGGGCAATTGCTCTCGCTGAGCGGCTTGAAGGCCTGCTCGGCCGGCAGCACGGCGATCTGCTTGTAGAAATCCCACGGGCCCTTCGACTCCGAGGGCTTCTTCACCTCGAACAGGTACATGTCGTGCATCTTGCGGCCGTCGACGCGCACCGAGCCCTTGCCGAACAGCGGATCGTCGGTCGGCATCTCCTTCATCTTGGCCATGACGGTGGCCGAGTCCTTGCCCTTCGTCGCCTCGACCGCCTTGAGATAGTGCAGCAGGCCCGAATAGACGCCCGCCTGGACCATGCTCGGCTTCTTGCCGTTGTTGAGCTTGGCGAAGCGATCCGACCAGGTGCGCGTCTGGTCGTTGGTATCCCAGTAGAAGGACTCGGTCAGGACGAGGCCCTGCGCCGTCTGCAGCCCGAGCGCGTTGACGTCGGTGATAAAGACGAGCAGCCCGGCCAGCTTCTGACCGCCCGCGACGATGCCGAACTCGCCGGCCTGCTTGATGGAGTTGATGGTGTCGCCACCGGCATTGGCGAGGCCGATCACCTTCGCCTTGGAGGCCTGGGCCTGCAGCAGGAAGGAGGAGAAGTCGGTGCCCGGGAACGGCGTCTTGACCGCGCCCACCACCTTGCCGCCGTTCTTCGTGACGATGGCGGCCGTGTCGCGCTCCAGCGCGTGGCCGAAGGCGTAGTCAGCGGTCAGGAAGAACCAGCTGTCGCCGCCCGCCTTGACCATCGCGCCGCCGGTGCCCTGGGCGAGCGCGTAGGTGTCGTAGGTCCAGTGGATCGTGTTCGGCGAGCAGGCTGCGCCGGTGAGGTCCGAAGCCGCGGCGCCGGAGTTGATGAACAGCTTGTTCTTCTCACGCGTGATCTGGTTGACCGCGAGCGCCACCGACGACGTCGGCACGTCGAGGATCAGGTCGACGCCGTCCTGATCATACCATTGCCGGGCGATCGTCGAGCCGACATCCGGCTTGTTCTGGTGATCGGCCGAGACGATCTCGACCTTGATGCCCTTGTCGGCTGCCTTGAAATCCTCGACCGCCATGCGGGCGGCGATGACGGACCCCTCGCCCGAAAGATCGGCATAGAGGCCCGAGCGGTCGTTGAGCACGCCGACCTTGACGCTCACCTGCGCGAGGGCCGTGCCGCTCATCAGCGCGGCGAAAGCGCCGCCCAGAAGCAATGACTTGAGTTTCATGCCGTCTCTCCCTGAAGATGCATCTGTTTCGACGCGGTTTCTTGTTATTGAGCGGATTATTGGGGCTGCCAGTCAAACCCCCAAATAGCCGTGGAGCTTGTCGATGTTGTTATCGAGCTCGGCGTTGGGGATCATGTCGATCACCTTGCCCTGCTCGACGACATAGTGCCGATCGGCGACCGTCGCAGCGAAGCGGAAATTCTGCTCGACCAGGATGATGGTGAAGCCCCGGCTCTTCAGCTGCGCAATGGTGCGGCCGATCTGATCGATGATCACCGGCGCGAGGCCTTCGGTCGGCTCGTCGAAAAGCAGCAGGTTGGCGCCGGTGCGCAGGATGCGGCCGATAGCCAGCATCTGCTGCTCGCCGCCGGACAGTTTGGTGCCCTGGCTTTTGATCCGTTCCTTCAGATTCGGGAACAGCGTGAAGATCTCGTCGACCGAGAGTCCGCCCGGTTTCACCTGCGGCGGCAGCATCAGGTTCTCCTCGACATTGAGCGAGGAATAGATGCCGCGTTCCTCCGGCACGTAGCCGACGCCCAGCCGGGCGATGGCGCGCGAGGGCAGCTGGATTGTCTCGGTGCCCGCCATCACCACCGAGCCCTTGCGCTTGGCCATGATGCCGATGATCGACTTCAGCGTCGTCGTCTTGCCGGCGCCGTTGCGACCGAGCAGGGTCACGACCTCGCCAGGCGCGACGTCGAAATCGATGCCGTGCAGCACATGGCTCTCGCCGTACCAGGCCTCGAGCCCGCGCACCTGGAGCAGCGGCGCGGTCGCGACGGCCGGATTCACCGCCGTGGCCTCAGTGAGCATGGCCGCCTCCCGAGCCGATATAGGCCTCGATCACCCGCGGATCCTTCGAGACCGTGGCGTAGTCGCCTTCCGCCAGGATCTGCCCGCGGGCCAGCACCGTGATGCGGTCCGACAGGGAGGCGACTACCGAGAGATTGTGCTCGACCATCAGGATGGTCCGGTTCTCCGACACCTTGCGGATCAGGGCCTCGATGCGCTCGACATCCTCGCGCCCCATCCCGGCCATCGGCTCGTCGAGAAGCATCATCTCCGGATCGAGCGCCAATGTCGTGGCGATCTCGAGCGCGCGCTTGCGGCCGTAGGAAAGCTCGACGGCCGGAAGCTTGGCGAAGCTCCCGAGGCCGACAGCCTCGACCAGACGCATCGCTTCGCCGTCGAGCCCCGACAGCACCTCCTCGGAGCGCCAGAAGTCGAAGGAATCGCCGCGCTTGCGCTGCAGCGCGATCCGCACGTTCTTGAGCACCGAGAGCTGCGGGAAGACCGCCGATATCTGGAAGGAGCGCACCAGACCGAGCCTGGCGATCTCGGCCGGCTTCTCGCGCGTGATGTCCCGCCCGTTATAGACGATCAAGCCCTTGGTCGGGGGCAGGAACTTGGTCAGAAGATTGAAGCAGGTGGTCTTGCCGGCTCCATTCGGGCCGATCAGCGCATGGATCGAACCGCGCCGGACATTCAGATCGACGCCATTGACGGCAGTAAAACCGCCGAACTCCTTCGTGAGACCCGAGGTCGAAAGAATAATATCCTCGGCCGCTATGCTCATCCTGCCGAAATCTCCGTTTCGGATCCTATCCCCGGCCGGTATCGGACCTTTCTTCACTAGGCAGGTCAATAGGATTTCGGCTGCTTGGGTCTCTTTTCTGCAATGAACGAAAGTATGAGACGGTCATCGACAGGCGCCAGCCGCGTCATCAGCGCTTCGCTCGGCAAGCACCCGGTTCGCTATTCCTTGGCATAGCCCCCATGCCGTCATGAGGCATCAGCGAAAGGACAAGCCCCGTCGCGAGCGCGCGCGCGACCCTGGTGCCGTTTGCTTCGGCTGCGGTCGGGCGCGGTGTGCCCGAGGTTCCGGTGTCTCGTCGACGCCCGGCGATGACGACGGACGCTCGGTACCAGCCGAGGCATCCGGCCGCAGCGAAGGCCGATGCTGACTTCGTGAACCAGGAGGATCATCGCTGCGACGCAATGCTGGGCGAACCGCTCGCTCACAGTCCGATGGGGCGCCATCTGCCGATACCAAACGGCTTGTCCCAGGCCGCCGACGGACCAGCCGGTCACGGTTCCGAGTTTCCTGCGGAGGCCCCAAACGGGCGCAATCCCCCGAAGGGGAGCAACTCGTAACACTTTGCAAATACTGGGAAAATATGGCGCGGGCGACGGGGCTCGAACCCGCGACCTCCGGCGTGACAGGCCGGCACTCTAACCAACTGAGCTACGCCCGCGCAGGGCGGCTGCGACGCGGTGGCCGTCAGCGGGGTGTGGAGTATGACCCCCGGCCGAAAGTGTCAAGCACGTGATGCCGGCAAATTCACATCCGTGGAAAAATATCCGGGGAGAGCGTCACGGTTCCTCCGGCTCGCCGGCCTTCTCCGGCGACGCCAGACAGGGGTCGAGCATGATGTGGCGCGGCCCTTGCCGATTGTAGCCGCCGCGCAGAACGGCTCTGTCGCCGAGCTTCAGATCACCGGCACCATAGGTCACGCAGAGCACGCGCACGCCTGGCTCGGCGCAGACAGCGACATACCAGAGCGCCCCGTCCGTCTGGATGAGACTGACCGGTCCGGCGATTGCCATGTCGACACGAGTATCGCGCGGAACCGAATCGGGTAGCTGCGCAGCGATGTCCTCGCAGCTCGCCGGCTTGCCCGGCTGCTCGGGGCGCGAGAAAGCGGGACGGCCGACGAAGAAGGCATCGGTCATGATCGACTGCGCCAGCGCGCCCCCTGCCCCGGCCGCGACGCAGAGACCGACGCAGACGAGCGCAGGACGCCCGGCGCCGGAATGAAGGAAGGAGAGCGACTTCATGGCTGGGCAAGATGGCCATGAAGATGGCGGAATTCCGCTCCCAAGCCCGCATCCCACGACCACTGGCCCGAGAGACCTTGCGATACGGCCCTCTAGGCCTTAAACGCGACCGCCAAGGGCGGTTAGCTCAGTTGGTAGAGCGCCTCGTTTACACCGAGGATGTCGGCGGTTCGAGCCCGTCACTGCCCACCACTCCTCCATTCCGTGACGGCCTTCCGGAGCCGTGAATGCGCGCACGAGCGTGCGGCACCGATAGGCAGCGAAATACCCATGGCTGCGAAGGGCGACGTACTGAATTTCGCGCTCCCCTCCACGAGGCATCTCCACTCGATCAAACGGTCAATGGCGCCAATCTGCGGATGAAGTCGGCCTGAGACTGGCAACCGGTCTTGGCGAGGACCTTCTTGACCTGAGAGCGGACGGTCTCCCGAGAAACGCCGTGCTCGACCGCGATCTCATTGACCGTGAGGCCTTCAAGGATGCGGTTGGCCACGGCCGCCTCGGCGCGCGTCAGATCATAGAGCTCGCAAAGCAGCGAACCTTCGATGCTCAGGCTTCGACCTGTGGTTGTGACCACCAACATTGCCTGTGCACGCGCAAAGATGTCGAGCGCCTGCCGCCGGATCGGCAGCACATGAATAATGAACGCCGGGAGATCATCCTTGCGAGGGACCGCGATCGAGCGGGTGTCACCAAGGCGGTCTCGAGCGAGGTCCTTCAGGGCGTTCTGCAGAAGCGCGTTGGCGCGATCGTCATCGAGCGTGATCTTATCCCGGGCGCGGATGATGATCTGCCCCAGAAGAGCCTCGAAGCCGGCATTCATCGCCGTGACACCGCCTCTCGAGCCGATCAACGCGGCCCGCGCCCCTGCCCGCTCGAAGGAATCCAGACTGGCTTGTGCCCGCTGCATCTGAAGCTTGGAGGCGAGCACCGCCGCCCGGGCCAGATGCGGCCGAATGCCGTCGAGAACCTCGACCGCATGGCGGGGAACCGGGCCGAGCTCGAACCTCCGCTCCAGGGTGAAGACGATGTTGTCTCCGGACGATGCACGAATATGCGTAGCGGTGCCCCAGCCATAGCCTTCGGGCCGCAGGAAATCCGTGTACATCTCGTCCTTGTCCATCTCCTCGTCGGTGAAGAGGTCATGGTCCGTGACGAAGCCGGTTCCGCCATGGGCCAGCAACCCAGCCATGCGGGAATTCCGGTTCATCCAGCCCTGCTCCATGAAGCGCGCGAAGGCCGGCTCGAACTCCTTGCTGGTGATCCAATTGGTGCCGAGCTCGGAATGAGCGAACAACAGCCCTCCGGTGCAGCCGCCGATCCGGGACATTCGCTCGATTGCGGCAGGCCACATCTCTGGCACCGCGGCGGCCTCGTAGAGCATCGCAACCGCGTCACCGAACTCTTCCGCATCCAGCATTCGTAATCGCCCCAAGCCGCCCTGCGCGGATGCGACACTGCCGCCAATTCGTCAATCGTCACCCAACGGGGTGATGCAGCCTGACGCAACATTCCCAGAACTCGGCCGAACAGTTCTCGACCAACTCCATTGGGTCAATCGGGCTGAACGGCTGGGAATAACGCATGAATATCATTGTTTTCTTTCAAGAATATCTGCGCTCGGCTATTCGCAGACCGAGTCAGTTTCTCAAGAAATACCCTTCGCGCCTGTGCACGATCTGCGGTTACGAAGGGCGCTTCCTCGACGTCGGCCCACGTCCGGAGGCGCGCTGCCCCAACTGCTCCTCCAAGGAGCGCGACCGAATCATGGGGCTTTATCTGCGCCGGAACGGCCTCGATCTGAGCGACAAGGCCGTCCTGCATTTTTCGCCGGAGCGGCCATTCTTCCGGCTATGGCGGCGCAACCCGCGCTATGTCGCGGGAGACGTCAAGATCAGCAAGGTCGCCAATGCAGTGGTCGACATCACCGACATCCAGTTCGACGACGGGCATTTCGACTATCTGATCTGCCACCACATCCTCGAACATGTTGCCGAGGACGCTAAGGGCATCGACGAGTGTCTCCGTGTGCTGAAGCCAGGAGGCTCGGCTCTCTTCTCGGTCCCGCTCGATCAGGAGCGCGCAGAGACCTGGGAGCCGCCGCCGGATATGCCTGCGGCCGAGGTCGAGCGCATCTGTGGCTGGGACCATGTCAGGCTGTACGGCCGTGACTTCCCGGACAAGCTCTCCAAGGCAGGGTTCTCCATATCGGAAATCACCTTTACGCAGGAGGAGGGAGAGCGCCATCGCCTGACCGAGAAACACGGTCTCGCGCTCCAGGGCCTCGATCGCATTTTCGTGGGCACGGTGCCGGTCGAGGCCGGCGACAGCCAGCCTTCGGGACTCAGCCCGTCGGCAGATGCATCCGCGGGCATCCCATCCAACAGCGCCCGCGGAAAAGCTCTTGTCCTGGATTGAACGGCCTCCTAGCCGGCCAACTCCGCCGTAGCCGAGGCGGCTTCGGGCCGCCCTGCCTTGTGAAGCCCATAAAAAAGAAAACCGCCGGCGCAGGCGCCGGCGGTTTCCGTTTTCGATTCAGACCTTGCTGGCCTCAGTGGGCGACGGCGCCCGCCGCATCGTCGTCCGCGCTCGGTGCCGGCACGGCCTTCAGATCCTCTTCCCAGACGATCGGAACCGGCTGGCGCGTCAGCGCATGCTGGAGCACCTGCTCCATGCGCGCGACCGGAATGATCTCCATGCCGTCCTTCACCGATTTCGGCAGGTCGATCAGGTCCTTGGCGTTCTCCTCCGGGATCAGCACCTTCTTGATGCCGCCCCGCAGCGCCGCCAGGAGCTTCTCCTTCAGGCCACCGATCGGCAGCACCCTGCCCCGCAGCGTGACTTCGCCGGTCATGGCGACGTCGCGGTTGGTCGGGATGCCGGTCAGGATCGAGACGATGGTGGTCGCCATCGCGATGCCGGCCGACGGGCCGTCCTTCGGGGTCGCGCCCTCCGGGACGTGGACGTGGATGTCACGCCTGTCGAAGAGCGGCGGCTCGATGCCGAAATCGACGGCGCGGGAGCGGACATAGGACGCCGCCGCCGAGATCGATTCCTTCATCACGTCCTTCAGGTTGCCGGTGACGGTCATGCGGCCCTTGCCGGGCACCATGACGCCCTCGATCGTCAGCAGCTCGCCGCCGACCTCGGTCCAGGCCAGACCGGTGACGACACCGACCTGATCCTCCGTCTCCGCCATGCCGTAGCGATAGCGCGGCGGGCCGAGATACTCTTCCAGCAGCGGCTCGTCGACGAGGACCTTGGCCTTCTTGCCGAGCACGATGTCCTTCACGCCCTTGCGGACCGTGTTGGAAAGCTCGCGCTCCAGATTACGGACACCAGCCTCGCGGGTATAACGCCGCACCAGCGTCTGCAGGGCCTCGTCGTCGATCGACCACTCCTTCCCGGTCAGCCCGTGCTTCTTGATCGCGTTCGGGATCAGGTGCTTGCGGGAGATCTCCGTCTTCTCTTCCTCGGTGTAGCCGGCGATACGGATCACCTCCATGCGGTCCAGAAGGGCCGGCGGGATGTTCAGCGTGTTCGCCGTCGTCACGAACATCACGTTCGACAGGTCGTAGTCGACCTCGAGGTAATGGTCGTTGAAGGTCGAGTTCTGCTCCGGATCCAGCACCTCGAGCAGGGCCGCCGACGGATCGCCGCGGAAGTCCTGGCCCATCTTGTCGATCTCGTCGAGCAGGATGAGCGGGTTCGAGGTCTTGGCCTTCTTCATCGACTGGATGATCTTGCCGGGCATCGAGCCGATATAGGTGCGGCGGTGACCGCGGATCTCGGCCTCGTCACGCACGCCACCGAGCGACATGCGGACGAACTCACGCCCGGTCGCCCTGGCGATCGACTTGCCGAGCGAGGTCTTGCCGACGCCGGGAGGGCCGACGAGGCACAGGATCGGGCCGGCGAGCTTGTTGGCGCGCTGCTGCACGGCGAGATACTCGACGATGCGATCTTTGACCTTGTCGAGGCCGAAATGATCGTCATCGAGCACCGCCTGGGCGGCGTTGAGATCCTTCTTGATCTTCGAGCGCTTGCCCCACGGAATGCCGAGCATCCAGTCGAGATAGTTGCGCACCACTGTCGCTTCCGCGGACATCGGGGACATCTGGCGCAGCTTCTTCAGCTCCGCCGTCGCCTTGTCGCGGGCTTCCTTGGTCAGCTTGGTGCGGGCGATGCGCTCTTCCAGCTCGGCCAGCTCGTCACGGCCTTCCTCGCCGTCGCCCAGCTCCTTCTGGATCGCCTTCATCTGCTCGTTGAGGTAGTACTCGCGCTGGGTCTTCTCCATCTGGCGCTTGACGCGCGAGCGGATGCGCTTCTCCACCTGGAGCACGGACATCTCGCTTTCCATGAGCGAGAGCACCTTCTCCAGCCGGTGCGCGACGTTGGTGATCTCCAGCACGCCCTGGCGGTCGGCGATCTTGACGGCGAGGTGCGAGGCCACCGTGTCGGCGAGCTTGGCGGGCTCGTCGATCTGCGAGACGGCGGCGACGATCTCGCCCGAGATCTTCTTGTTGAGCTTCACATAGCTCTCGAACTCGCTGACGACCGAACGGGCCAGCGCCTCGACCTCGACCTTCTTGCCCTCTTCCTCGGCGAGGCCGGTGGCCTGAGCCTCATAGAAGGACTCGGTGGCGGAATAGGACTGCGCCTTGGCGCGGCCGACACCCTCGACCAGCACCTTGACGGTGGAGTCGGGCAGCTTGAGGAGCTGGAGCACGCGGGCGAGCGTGCCGATCTCGTAAATGTCAGTGGTCTGCGGGTCATCGTCGCCGGCGTTCTTCTGGGTCGCCAGCAGGATGAGCCCATCCGTCTTCACCACCTCCTCGAGCGCGCGGATGGATTTCTCGCGGCCGACGAAGAGCGGGACGATCATATGGGGGAATACGACGATATCGCGCAGGGGCAGGACCGGATAGGTGCCGGTTTCGCCCGGGACGAAGGGAGCGCGTGGCGTCGAGCCAGTCATGGCAGTTCCTTTGCAGTTGCGCCCGGCGGACCCCCAAGATGGGCGGAGCGATCAGGCGTGTGCGGCCGAAGCGACCATCGCTTCTCCGCCCTTGCGCACCGCACCCTCGACAGGCATGCGACTCTCGCAAGTGCACCTAAAGTGGAGACTTCCTCGCCGGCTTTCAAGCGAGCCTTCCGCGTCATGCACCACTGCCCTGCAACGGAGGCAGAGCGGACGGACGGCTCCCGGCAATTCCATCCCGAATGGCCCTCGCGCGGCGAAATGCCGAAAGAAGGCCTGTGAAGGCCGAACGCAAAACGCGCGCCAAAGGCGCGCGTCCTGTTGTTACAAAGCTGTGGAAGGCGGCTCAAGCCGAGGCCGACTTCTCGTCCTCACGCTCCGCATAGATGAAGAGCGGACGAGCCTTGTTCTCCACCGCCTCGGGGCCGATGACCACCTGCTCGACGCCTTCCAGCCCCGGCAGCTCGTACATGGTCTCGAGCAGGATGCCCTCCATGATCGAGCGCAGGCCGCGCGCGCCGGTCTTCCGCTCGATCGCCTTGCGGGCGATCAGGCTGACGGCCTCGTCCGTGAAGGTCAGCTGGGTGTCCTCCATCTCGAAGAGGCGCTGGTACTGCTTGACCAGCGCGTTCTTCGGCTCGGTCAGGATGGTCTTCAGCGCCGGCTCGTCGAGATCCTCCAGCGTCGCCAGCACCGGCAGGCGGCCGACGAACTCCGGGATCAGGCCGAACTTGAGGAGGTCCTCAGGCTCGACCTCGCGGAAGATCGCACCGGTCCGGCGCTCGTCCGGAGCCTGCACGGTCGCGCCGAAGCCGATCGAGGTGCCCTTGCCGCGGCCCGCGATGATCTTGTCGAGGCCGGCGAAGGCGCCGCCGCAGATGAAGAGGATGTTGGTCGTGTCGACCTGCAGGAACTCCTGCTGCGGATGCTTGCGCCCGCCCTGCGGCGGAACCGAAGCGACCGTGCCCTCCATGATCTTCAACAGCGCCTGCTGGACGCCCTCGCCCGAGACATCGCGGGTGATCGACGGGTTGTCCGACTTGCGGCTGATCTTGTCGATCTCGTCGATGTAGACGATGCCGCGCTGCGCCCGCTCGACATTGTAGTCGGACGCCTGGAGCAGCTTGAGGATGATGTTCTCGACATCCTCACCGACATAGCCGGCCTCGGTCAGCGTCGTGGCGTCGGCCATGGTGAAGGGCACGTCGAGGATGCGGGCGAGCGTCTGCGCGAGCAGCGTCTTGCCCGAGCCGGTCGGCCCGATCAGCAGGATGTTCGACTTCGCGAGCTCGACGTCGTTGTGCTTCGTCGCGTGCGAAAGACGCTTGTAGTGGTTGTGGACCGCGACCGAGAGCACCTTCTTGGCGTGCTCCTGGCCGATGACGTAGTCGTCCAGAACCTTGCGGATTTCCTTCGGGGTCGGCACACCGTCCTTCGACTTCACCAGCGCGGATTTCGATTCCTCGCGGATGATGTCCATGCAGAGCTCGACGCATTCATCGCAGATGAACACCGTCGGGCCGGCAATCAGCTTCCGGACCTCGTGTTGGCTCTTCCCGCAGAAAGAGCAGTACAGCGTGCTCTTGGAGTCGCCGCTGGGCTTGTTAGCCATTGTCCATCTCCAGTTCCGGAGCCCTGAGGCCACATCCACCGAGGCGCATGTGGCGTCGTCTCTCCGTCATAAATAAGCACTCAGATCACGATGATCTGGTTAACGACCCGTTCCGGTACGCAAGGCAGGCAGGGCCGTTTCAAACCGGATCAAAGCGGAGCGCCAGGTCCGCTTACCCCCGACTCCATGCAAACACGGGGCCGGTTTCGATTCAATATGGGTGTGCGGTGCGTCCAAGCCAACTCACAGCATCGGGACGATCGGCCGCAGCGAAACGGCACCCGGAATTCCTGATCAGGCAGCGTCCTCAGGGCGCTTATCGATGACCTTGTCGATCAGGCCGAAGTCGCGAGCCTGCTCGGCGGTCATGAAGTTGTCGCGCTCGAGAGCGTTGTGGATATCCTCATAGGGACGGCCGGTGTGCCTCACGTAGATTTCGTTGAGCCGCTTCTTGAGGCTTTCGACTTCCTTGGCGTGGATCAGGATGTCGGTGACCTGGCCCTGATAGCCGCCCGACGGCTGGTGAACCATGATGCGGGCGTTCGGCAGGGCGAAGCGCATGTCCTTGGCTCCGGCGGTCAGCAGCAGCGAGCCCATCGAGGCGGCCTGGCCGACGCACAATGTCGTGACCGGGCAGCGGATGAACTGCATCGTGTCGTAGATCGACAGGCCCGACGTCACCACGCCGCCCGGCGAGTTGATGTAGAAGGAGATTTCCTTCTTCGGGTTTTCCGCCTCGAGGAACAGCAGCTGCGCCACGATCAGCGACGCGGAATAATCCTCGACCGGACCGGTCAGGAAGATGATGCGCTCGCGCAGCAGGCGCGAGTAGATGTCGAAGGCGCGCTCGCCGCGGCTCGACTGCTCGACCACCATCGGCACGAGATTGTTGTAGGTCTCGATCGGATCGCGAAGCATGGATCAGTCCTCGGGTGAGAGCGCCGTTGAGCGGCTGTTTGTCGAATCGGCGGTGTCCTGGAAGACACCCACATAAGCACGGGAATCGCGCCTGAAAAGGGAAACGCCGCCGGTCGCAGGGCCGGCGGCGCGATTGTTTCGGATTAAGGTTTCCGAGGCGCTCAGGCTGAGGCTTCGTCAGCCTTCTCTTCAGCCTTCTTGCTCTTCTTTGCGGCAGCCTTCTTCGGCTTGGCCTCGGCGGCCTCCTCCGCGTCGTCGTCGGCGTAGAGCGCCTCGCGGGAGACGGTCTGGTCCTCGACCTTCACCTGGCCGAGCAGATGGTCGACGACCTTCTCCTCGAAGATCGGGGCGCGGATCTCGGCGAGAGCCTGCGGGTTCTTCTGGTAGAACTCCCAGACCTGCTTCTCCTGGCCCGGGAACTGGCGGGCGCGCTCGATCAGGGCCTGAGTGACCTCGTCATCCGAGATCTGGACCTTGGCCTGCTCGCCGATCTCCGCCAGCACAAGGCCCAGGCGCACGCGGCGCTCGGCGATCTTGCGATAGTCGGCGCGGGCGGCGTCCTCGGTGGTGTCCTCGTCGGCGAAGGTCTTGTTGGCCTGCTTCATATCGGCCTCGACCTGGCTCCAGACCGAGGAGAACTCCTGCTCGACCAGCGTCGGCGGCAGCTCGAAGCCATACTTGCCGTCGAGCGCGTCGAGCAGGCCCTTCTTGAGCTTGCGGCGGGACTGGGCCTGGAAGTCGCGGCCGAGCTGCTCGCGCACGGCGGTCTTCAGCGCCTCGAGCGACTCCATGCCGAAGGCCTTGGCGAGCTCGTCGTCGATCTTGACGGCCTCGGGGCCCTGCACCTCGGTGACCGTGACCTCGAACTCGGCCGGCTTGCCGGCAAGCTGGGCCGCGCCATAGTTCTCGGGGAAGGTCACCTTGACGGTGCGGGTATCACCCGTCTTGACGCCCTCGAGCTGCTCCTCGAAGCCGGGGATGAACTGGCCGGCGCCGAGATCGAGCGGAATGGCCTCGCCCGTGCCGCCATCGAACTTCTCGCCGTCGAGCGTGCCGACGAACGAGATGATCAGGCGGTCGCCCTTCTCGGCCTTGGCCTTGGCGCCCTTCGCCGCAAAGGTGCGGTTGCCGGCGGCCATGCGCTCCAGAGCGGCGTCGACTTCTGTCTCCGGAACCTCGGCGACGGGCTTGAGCAGCGAGACGTCCGACAGGTCGGCAAGCTCGATCTTCGGCAGAACCTCGAGCGCGACGGTGAAGGCGAGATCGCCCTTGGCCTCCATCGCGGCCTCGATCTCTTCCTTGTTCTCGGGGAAGCGGATCTGCGGCTCGAAGGCGAGCTTCAGGTTGTTGTCGGCGACGATCTTCTGGTTCGCCTCGTTGACGGCATTCTGCAGCACGTCGGACATGACCGAGCGGCCATAGAGGCGGCGCAGATGCGCGACCGGCACCTTGCCCGGACGGAAGCCGTTGATCTTGGCCTTGCCCTGGAGGTCCTGGAGGCTGTCATCGAGCCTGGTCTTCAGATCGGCGGCGTTCAGCACCACCTGGAATTCGCGCTTGAGGCCCTGGGACAGGGTTTCGGTCACGTTCATTTTATGATCCGCCAACAGCTCTCTTAAGTCTCAATGTCCAAAGCGCGGCGCCGGTTTCGACCGCCGCCGCGCTCGCGAAAATCCCTCGCATCGGCCCGAAAAGTGGGAACCACCTTTCGGAGAAATCCGATGCGCCAACAAACGCATCGATCACCGTTTTCCGCGCCCGCAAGGGCACGCGATGATCTTGACCGGTGGTGCGGGCGGAGGGACTCGAACCCCCACGACTTTCGCCGCTGGTACCTAAAACCAGTGCGTCTACCAATTCCGCCACGCCCGCCGGCCCCGATAGCGCTGCGCGCGAGCAAACGCAGCGCGGCCATCGTCAAGCCGCAGGGCTATACGCATTTCGGCCGCGCCATGCAGCAAAAAAATGACGGTTCTGCAAAGAAGCCGGAGCAGCCCCCTCCGGGCCCGGCACGAGGCCGTTTTCGGAGCCCTCTCGCCAGAGCGCCTCGTGCGCATTATGCGATAAGGAATGAGGAAACCGCCGTCCGCCCGCGCAGCGCTCACCACTCGCCGCCATTTTCTCGCAGGAATCAGCGGCACGACCCTGCTCGCCCCGCTGCCCGGTCTCACGCAGCAGCCGGCGCCCGCAGCCGCGCTTCAGCAGCGGACCATTGTCGCGGGTCCGGCCAAGGTCCGACTGCGCCCTGCCCCCGCCGCGGAGACCGATATCTGGGCCTTCGACGGCGCGACGCCCGGCCCGGTGCTGCGCGTCAAACACGGCGAGACGCTGGGCTTCACGCTGGAGAACACGACGACAGCCCCGCTCGGGCTGCACGCTTACGGCCTGCGCGGCGAAGCGGCGCGCGACGGGGTCGGCGGCTTCAGCCAGCCCCCCATCGCGCCGGGCGAGAGCGCCGAATGCCGGCTGACGCCGCCTGACAGCGGCACCCTGCTCTACCGCGCGCTCGTCCTCGGCGGCTCGTCCGAGCCTTCGGGACGGGGCCTCGCCGGCCTCGTCATCGTCGAGGAGAAGGAACCGCCGCTCGTCGATCTCGACCTGCCCGTGCTCGTGACCGACTGGCTGATCGGCGACGATCAGGCGATCCAGCCCTTCGCGCTGCAGGGCAATGCCGCGGCCTCGGCCGGGCGGCTGGGCAGCTGGCTCACGGTGAACGGCCGCTCGCCGCCCCAACCCGTCACGGCCAGGCCCGGCGCACGCATCCGCCTGCGCCTGGCCAATGCCTGCAACGCCCGGATCATGCGGCTGCGCTTCGACGGCGGGAAAGCGGTCGTGATCGCCGTCGACAGCCAGCCGACCGAAACCTTCGAGCCGGTGCGGGCACAGCTGCCCTTCGCGCCGGGCACGCGCTACGACGTGATCCTCGACCTGCCGGAGGAAGCCGGCGCCTCGGCCAGCGTCACGGCCCTGATCGGAGGCGGCCTGCCGCTGGTCAGGATCGTCACCGAGGGCCAGAAGCAGGCCCGTCCCGCTGCCCCGCCAACGCTGAGGCCCAATCCGGCCCTGCCCGCCGCGGTCAGGATGCAGGATGCGACCCGCGCCGAGATCGTCATCGAGGGCGGCGCGAAGCTGGCGGAGGACAAGCTCGACTTCACCGGCCTCGACCTCGCCCGCCCCTGGCAGGTGAATGGCGGCACCGGCAGCCTCCAGGGAAAGCCGCTGTTCAGCGTCAAGCGCGGCACGCCGATCGTGCTGGCGATCGACAACCGCACCGCCTTCATCCAGCCGATGCATGTGCATGGCCACGCCTTTCGGCTGCTGCACCCACTCGATGACGGCTGGGAGCCCTATTTCCTCGACACCGTGCAGATTCCCGAGCGGAAAAAGCTGCACATCGCCTTCATCGCCGACAACCCTGGGCGCTGGCTGGTCTCATCGACGGTGCTCGAGCGGTTCGATCTGGGGGTGTGGGCGTGGTTCGAGGTGGTGTGAGAGCCCCCCGACCGAGGGCATCGTTCCGGAGCAAAACGGGCATGCCCTAGGAAGAGACGCGGCCGCGCACCCTTCCATTTGCGGTTCGGCAGGAGCAATTGTTGCCGAGCCGCGCCGGTGCCGCGAGATAGCAGACACGCTGCGGCGTCCGGCAATGACGACCTTCCGCGCGCGTCCTGTATCCTTCAACCGTCTGGGGCCCGACTCGCGGAGACGGCTGCCAGGATCGGACACCGCCATCGATCGGCGGTCCGGCGCCCGGAATGCCGCCGCCCGGCGCGTGCAAGCGGATATCCGGCACGCTGTCGCTGAGCGAGGGCGGGCCGAGCCCCTGCCGGGGGCCGCCCGGAACGAGCGGCCCGGTGCTTGGCGTGCCGATCTGCGCGGCAGCCGGAGACGCCATCGCGAGCAGGAACAGCAGGAGCAATCGGCGCATCATGGCTCAGCCTCCTGGGGAGCGAGCCATAACAGCTACTACCTCGCGGCGGTGACGACCACCTCGATCATCGCGCCGCCGCCGAGATCGGCGACGCCGACCGTGGCGCGCGTCGGCAATTCATCGCCGAAGAAGCCGGTCCAGGCGGCGTCCATCTCCTTCTTCTGCGACAGGTCGGTCACGAAGATCTGCGCGGCGACGATCGCCTTGCGGTCGAGCCCGACCTCGCGGAGATAGCCCTCGATCTTGCCGAGGATGTTCTCGGTCTGCGGGCCCATGGTCTTGCTGGTGTCGTCCGCGATGCAGCCGCCGACGAAGACGAGGTTGCCGGTTTCGACGATGCGGTTCTGGATCGGCGTCTTGATGCTGCGCTTGATGGTCATGGTCGTTCTCCTTTGGGATTGAATTCAATGCGCCGGTGCAAAACGCTCGATGCCGAGCCCGTCGATGGGCACGTTGCTGCGGCCGGTAGCGATGATCTCCGCCATCACGGCGCCGGCGCCGGGGCCGAGTTGGAAGCCGTGCAGCGAAAAGCCGAACTGGTAATAGACGCCCTCATGCTTCGCGCTCCGGCCGAAGACCGGCAGATCGTCGGCGGTCTTGCCTTCGATCCCGGCCCAGGAGCGGACGATGGAGGCCCCGCGCATGATCGGGAACAGGTCCCACACAGTCTTCATGTTGGAGCCGAGCTTCGCCCAGTCGAGGATCGTGCGGTTCTCGTCCCGGATTGCGCGGCCGAGATAGCCTCCACCGATCAGCACTGTGCCGTTGCCAAACTGCTTGAAGGAGAGCTTGCGGCCCCGCAGGATCACCACAGGCTTGATGAAGGCCGGCAACGGCGCCGTGATGGACAGCATCGGCGCGACGGCCTCGAGCGGGACCGGCTCGTCGAGATCGGCGGCGATGCGATCCCCCCAGGCACCGGCGGCGTTGACGATGCGCGGCGAGAGGAAATCACCCGCATCGGTGACGACGCGCCAATTGGTCCCATCACGCTCCACCCTGGTGACGCGCACGCCCTCGCGGACGTCGACACCGACGCTCTGCGCCTTGAGCTTGAAGGCCTGGGTGGCGCGCAAGGGAATGGCCGCGCCGTCGCCGCGCGAAATCACGCCGCCGGGGCAGTCATCCGAGACGGCCGGGACGATCTCGCGCAATTCCTTCGCGTCGATCAGCTCCTCATGGTGAAAGCCGCGCAGGTTGAGGTCGTCCACGCGGGCGCGGCAATTCGCGAGGTCGGCCTCGTTCTCGGCAACCATCACCTGCCCGTCGCTGGTGAAGCCGCAATCGTCGTCGACCAGCTCTTCGATATGGTGCCAGATCGCCATCGAGGCGTTGGAGAGCGGGATCTCGGCGACGTGGCGGGCGAGCTGGCGCACGCCGCCGGCATTGACGCCGGAGGCGTGGCGGCCGGCATGGTCCTTCTCGATCAGGATGACCGAGAGCCCGCGCAGCGCGCAGTGCAGCGCCGTCGAGCAGCCATGGATGCCGCCGCCGATGACGATGACGTCGGCGCTGGCCCGCCCGATGCTCACCGCACGACCGCCTTCACGGACCCGTCCGTCTGCGGCAGCGCCGCGAGCTCTGCGAGGGTCACAGGCTTTACCGGCGGGCGCAGGCGATAATAGCCGGTTTCGGCCGGGCTGGTGCCGCGCACCTCGGAGATCAGCTCGACCACGGTCGGCCCGCAAAGCCGGCCCTGGCAGGGGCCCATGCCGCAGCGCAGGAAGGCCTTCATCTGGTTCGGGCCGGTGACGCCGAGGCGCCGTGCCGTATCGCGGATCTGCCCGGCGGTGACTTCCTCGCAGCGGCAGACGATGGTCTCGTCCTTCGGCGCCAGGAACTGCAGGGCGGGCTTGTAGAGCAGATCGAGGAAGCGGCGGCCGCGCAAGGTGCGTTCCAGACCGGCCCGGATCGGAGCGGCCTGCCGGTCGCGCTCGTCTCGCGTCAGGCGCCCGAGTCGGCGGGCGGCATCGAAGGCCGCGACCTCGCCGCGCAAGGCCGCGCTCTCGGCTCCGCCGATGCCGGCGCCGTCACCCGCGATGGCGATGCCCGGCACGGAAGACGCAAACCAGCTGTCGAGCCGGGGAACCCAGCAATGCTGCTCGCTGTCGAAGAGGTGTTCGCAGCCGGCTGCACTGGAGAGGTTGATGCCGGGGATCACGCCCTGATGCAGCAGCAGCGTGTCGCAGGCGATTGTCTCGGAAGCGCCGCCGCGCTCCACCGTGGCGGAGGCGAGCGCGCCCTCGCCCTTGGCGGCGAGCCCGGTGACGCCGGAAACGAAGCGCAGCTTGCGCCGCGTCTGAGCCATCAGCTTCAAGCCCTTGGCGAGATAGGGGGAGCGCAGGAACTCCGGGAAGGCGGCGAGCGCCTTGCTCCAGTTGCGCTTCGGCGTGGTGTCGAGCACAGCGACGATCTCCGCGCCGGCCGCCGCGAGCTGGCTCGCCAGCAGATAGAGCAGCGGTCCGCAGCCGGCGATGACGGTCCGGCCGGCCGGGACGATGCCGGAACCCTTCAGCGCGATCTGCGCGGCGCCGGCCGTCATCACGCCGGGCAGCGTCCAGCCTGGAATCGGGAAGGGACGCTCCTGCGCGCCGGTGGCGAGGATGACCTGCGAGGCTGCGATCATGCGCGCCTTGCCGCCGAGAGACAGGCCGAGCTCGAAAAGCTCGGGCTGCGCCTCGTCGGAGCCGAGCGCCCAGACCGTACAGCCTGCCGCATAGGAAGCCTTCGCGCGTTCGAAGCGGCCGACGATGTCGGCACCGCGCCAGTAATCCTCGCCGAGGATGGCACGGTCCTTCACCGGGGTCGTGGTGATGGCGCGATAGATCTGGCCGCCGGGCGCCGGGTTCTCGTCGACAAGCAGAACCGACAGGCCGAGCTCGGCGGCGCGGGCAGCGGCGGAAAGGCCGGCCGGGCCGGCGCCCACCACGACGAGATCATAGCGTTCGGCCAACAGGCCGATATCGGTGAGCGGGGTCACGCCTCAACCTCCTCGACATGGCGGCGGCCATGCTGGGTTTCGATCGCCATGCCGTCAGTCAGCGGCACGAGGCAGCCCTGCCGGTTGCCGACGCCGTCGATGACGACGAGGCAGTCGAAGCAGATGCCCATCAGGCAATAGGGTGCGCGCGGCGCACCCGAGACCGGCGTCTCACGACAAGTGGTAATGCCGTTGGCGAGCAGCGCCGCGGCGACCGTATCGCCGACGCGTCCTTGCAGCGCCCTGCCGTCGAAGGTGAAATTCAGCGCGGCGGCAGAAGCCACGTCACGCATGGGCCGGAACATGGAACCTCCGTGCGGTGAAGGTCGCGACCGCTTCCGGCAGTTCGCCGGCAAGGATCGCGGGGGCAAGCGTCAGGGCGTGGTTGGCGGCGAGCGTCACGCCGGAATGGCAGGTGACGACGAAGGCGCCGGGATGGGTCTCGGACTGGTCGTAGATCGGGAAGCCGTCGGGGCTCATCACGCGCAGCGCGGACCAAGTCCGCACCACGTTGAGTCCGGCAAGGCGCGGGAACATCTTCACCGCACGCTCGGCCATGGTCGAGAGGATCGGCTGGCCGACGACGGTGTCGAAGCCGCGATCCTCCTGGCTGTCGCCGATCATCACGCCGCCCTCATCCGTCTGGCGGACCGTGACCATCGGGTTGTGCAGGAAGGGCTCGGTCTTCTCGGTGACGATGATCTGGCCCTTGCTCGGCTTCACCGGCGCATCGAGCCCCACCATCGGCGCGAGCCGGGCATTGCCGAGGCCGGCGCAGAGCACGACACGGCCGGCGCGCACCTCACCCCATGGCCCGGAGACGGCGAAACCGCCCTCGCGCGGGACAATGCTCTCGACCGGGTGCTCGGGCCGATAATCGACGCCCCGCCGAACGCAAGCCTCCCGCAGCGCGCGGAACAGCTTGAGCGAGTTCACATGGCCGTCGAGCGGCGAGTAGAGCGAGCCGACGACATCCTTGCCGATGGCCGGCAGACGCCGCTTCGTCTCGGCGTGATCGAGCACCTCATAGGGAAAATCGGTGAGCGGCTGGCTGTTGTGCAGCCGACGCATCATCTCGACACGCTTGTCCAGCTCCTCCTCGGAAAGGCAGAGCATGAAGCCGCCCGGCTGGCTGTGCGCGACATCGAGGCCGGCCTCGTCCCGCAGGATCGCGGCAAGCCCGTGCCAGTCATCGGCCGAGCGGCGCGACCAAAGGGCGTATTCCGGCATGCCGAAGCCCTTCGACTGCACCCAGACCAGCGCGAAATTGCCGCGCGAAGCGCGAAAGGCGGTGTCGCCCTCGTCCAGCACGGTGACGCGCGCGCCCGAGCGGGCGAGACCGAGCGCGATCGCGCCGCCGACCACTCCGCCGCCGATGACGACGACGTCGCCCTCGTTCCGGTTGCCGCTTGGGTTCATGGTCAGCCCTTTCCGGATCCGACGAAGAGGCGGTCGAGCCCATAGAGCCTGTCGAGGGCCAGCAGCAGCCCCGCGGTCAGAGCGATGAGACAGGCCGAGACCGCCGCGATCAGCGGATCGATATTGTCCTGGATGTAGAGGAACATCCGGACGGGTAGCGTCACGGTGGCCGGCGAGGCGATGAACACCGTCATCGTGACCTCGTCGAAGGAGTTGATCGCCGCCAGCAGCCAGCCGGAAACGACGCCCGGCAGGATCAGCGGCAGCGTCACCCGGCGGAAGGCCGTCATGGTGTCGGCTCCAAGCGAGATCGCGGCATGCTCGATGCGCCGGTCGATGCCGTAGGAGGCGGCGAGCACGAGCCGGAGCGCGAAGGGCAGGATCACGATGACATGGCTCAGCACGAGGCCGGTGAAGGTCCCGGACAGGCCGATCTGCGTAAAGAAGCGCAGGAAGGCGATGCCGAGCACGACATGAGGCACCATCAGCGGCGACATGAACAGCGCCGTCATCGCCTCGCGTCCCGGGAAGCGGTAGCGCGCGATGGCGAGCGCGGCCGGCACGGCCAGCCCAATCGCGATGGTGGAGGAGAGCGCCGCGAGCCAGAGCGAGTCGTAGAAGGCGCGCAGGAACTCCGGATAGCCGAAGATCGCCTTGAACCAGCGCAGGCTCGGGCCGCGCGTCGGCAGGGAGAGATAGCCTTCCGGCGTGAAGGCCACGATGCAGACGATGGCGAGCGGCGCCAGCATGAACACCACGAAGGCCAGGTGGAAGACGAGGGCGAGAGCGCCGTTGCGTTTCATCGAACCGCCCTCCTCACTCGAAGACCTGAGCATAGCGGCGCTCGACCAGCCGGTTGGAGCCGACGATGATCAGCACCAGCGCGACCAACAGGAGCACGGCGACGGCAGCACCCAGCGGCCAGTTCAGCGTGTTCAGGAACTCGTCATAGGCGAGCGTCGCCGCGACCTTGAGCCGCCTCCCGCCGATGATCGCCGGCGAGGCGAAGGCACTGGCCGCCAGCGCGAAGACGATGATCGCGCCCGAGAGAATGCCGGGCACGACCTGCGGCAGGATCACCCGCCGCCAGATCGTGAAGAAGCCCGCCCCGAGCGAGGCCGCCGCATTCTCGACCTGGGGATCGAGCCGCTGCAGCGAGGCCCAGACCGAGAGGATCATGAACGGGATCAGCACATGGGTCAGCGCGATGACGACGCCGGTCTCGGTGAACATGAACTCAAGTGGCGTCGTGATGAGACCCAGTGCCATCAGGCCCTGGTTGACCAAGCCATTGGAGCCGAGCAGCAGCGCCCAGCCGAGCGTGCGCGCCACGACCGAGACCAGAAGCGGGCCGATGACGACGAGCAGGCAGACGCTGCGCCAGCCCGGCGACATCCGGTTCAGGATATAGGCTTCAGGCACGCCGATCAGCACGCAGGCCAGCGTCACCAGGATCGAGATCCGGAACGTGCGCAGGAAGACCTCGAAGAAATAGGAATCGGTTGCGATCTCGATCCAGTTCTTCAGGGTGAACTCGGGAACGATGCCCTTGTACTGGCCCCAGTCGTAGAACGAGAGCAGGACCGTCATTCCCAACGGGATGATGACGAGGCCGAGGAAGACGAGCAGCGCCGGCCCGGCCAGCCAGTAAGGCGCGCTGCGCTCGCTGGCGGCGAAACTCATGGCGCCTTGCCCTCGGTCAGCAACGCGGCATCGGCCGGCGCGAAGGCGATCTTCACCGCTTCGCCCTCGGCAGGAACCGGCATGCCGTCATTCGGACGCATCAGCAGCAGCGTTCCGGCCTCGCTCTCCGCTCCGAGCAGCCAGTGCGAGCCCTGGAAGACGCGGCTCTTGATGCGTGCCGGGAAGCCGCCCTCGGCGAGAGTCAGCCGCTCGGGGCGGACCGCGATGGAGACCGGGCCGGCCGGCGCGCCGGCGAGCGGCACGCGGAAGCCCAGTACGTCGACCTGGCCGGCGCCGTCGCCCATCGCCGCGAGCGTATTGGTCTTACCGAGGAAGTTCGCGACGAAGGCGGTGGCAGGTTGGCCATAGACGGTGTCGGGCGCGCCGATCTGCTCGACGCGACCATGGTTCATCACCACGATCCGGTCGGAGAGCGCCATCGCCTCGTGCTGGTCGTGGGTGACGAGGATGGTGGTGGTGCCGACCGAGCGCTGGATCTGGCGCAGCTCCCCCTGCATCTCCTCGCGCAGCTTGGCGTCGAGATTGGAGAGCGGCTCGTCGAGCAGGAGCAGGGCCGGCTTGATGACGAGCGCGCGGGCCAGCGCCACGCGCTGCTGCTGGCCGCCGGACATGCGCCGCGGATAACGCTCTGCAAAGCCCTTGAGCCCGACCAGCGCCATGGCGTCGAGCGTGCGCTGCTCGCGCTCCGCCTTGCCGATGCCGCGCATCTCGAGCCCGAAGGCGATGTTCTCGGCGACGGTCATGTGCGGAAAGAGCGCATAACTCTGGAAGACGATGCCGAGGCCGCGTTTGGCAGGCGGTACCGAGGCGAGATCGCCGCCATCCAGCAGGATGCGGCCGCGATCGACGCCGACGAAACCGGCGATCATCTGCAGCGTGGTGGTCTTGCCGCAGCCGGAAGGCCCGAGCAGCGAGACGAACTCGCCGCGCTCCACCTTCAGGTCGAGCGCTTCGACGGCGACGGCCGCGCCATAGGACTTGCAGAGCCCTTCGAGGACGAGATGCGACATGGATTCCTGAATGTCTTCTGCTTGAGCGCGGGCGTCATGGTCGGGCTTGACCCGACCATCTCGTGAAAATTCGGGCGAACACCCACATCACGAGATTCTCGGGTCGTCGCAAAGCAACGCCCGAGAATGACGGCTACGGCTGGGACTTACCGCTCGACCTCGCGGTTCCAGCGGCGGGTCCACTCCTCGCGCTTGGCGTTGGCGATGTCCCAGTCGACCGCCTTGAGCTTCTTCACGTCCTCGCCATAGGGCAGGCCCTTCTGCTCATCGGGCGTCAGTGTGACGGTCACGTTGGCGGGGCCGAAGCCGGCGCCGGTCGCCATCACCTTCTGGATCGCGGGCGAGAGCATGAACTGGATGAAGGCATTGGCCTCGGCCGCATTCTTGGAGCCCTCGATCGGGCAGGCCGCGACGCCGAGCGCATAGCCGCCTTCCTTCGGATAGACGAACTCGACCGGGAAGCCGGTGTCGGCAAAGGCCTTGACGCGACCCGAGCCCCAGACGCCAAGCACCGCCTGGCCGTTCTGGAAGAGTTCCGTCATCTTCGCCGGCGAGGGCTCGTAGGCGACGATGTTCGGGTTGATGTCCTTCTTGAAGGCTTCGAAGCCCGGCTCGATATTGCTCTCGCCGCCGCCGCCCATCTGGGCGAAGGCGATCAGCGCATGCAGGCCATAGGTGTTGTTGATCGGCGGCGTGACGATCTTCTTGCCATAGGTCTTGGACTTCAGATCGTTCCACGAGGTCGGGGCCGGCCACTTGTTCTCGTCGAAGACCTTCTTGTTGTAGAACAGGCCGGTGCCGACGAGGCCGAGGCCGACGCCCTTGTTCGACTTGAACTTCATCACCGGCGCCACGTCCTTGTAGACGGCGCCGTCGGTCAGCGTGCCGCAGAAGCCGAGCGCGACCGCCTGATAGGCCGGGCCGTCATCGACGATGGCGACGTCGATCTGCTGGTTGCCCTTCTGCGCCTGCAGCTTGGCGAGGGTGTCGGTCGAGTTGCCGGCAACGTATTCGATCTTGACGTTCGCCTGCTTCTCGAAGACCGGGATGACCTCCTTGCGCATGGTCTGCTCATAGGAGCCGCCATAACCGGCGACGAACATCGTCTTCTGCTGGGCATTGGCCGAGCCGGCGCCGGCCAGCGCCGTCGTGCCCATAAGCAAACCGAACCATACGGACTTCATCGTATCCCCTCCTCTTTTCGAGTGATGGGCGAAGGTCATCGACAGTCTGGAGTTGGTCAAATCGAATGATTCGTGCAACCCATGTCCAAATGTTATGATTTGAACGAGGGGAGCCGACCGCATGCTAAATCCGCGCCAGGTCGAAGCGTTCCGCACTGTCATCGTCACCGGCGGCGTCACAGCTGCAGCCCGTGCGATGAACATCACCCAGCCGGCGGTGACCCGGCTGATCCACGATCTGCAATACGCTCTGGGGCTGCAGCTTTTCGCCAGACGCGGCGCGCGGCTGGTGCCGACCAACGAGGCCATGTCGCTTTATCGCGAGGTCGAGCGGCAGTTCGTCGGGCTGGAGCGCATCCAGGCGGCGGCGCAGAACCTGCGGGAAGGTCGCGCCGGCACGCTGCGCGTCGCGGCGCTGCCGGCGTTCAATGTCGGCTTCCTGCCCAGGCTGATGGGCGGCTTCATCCGCGAACGTCCGGGCCTCGACGTCTCCATCTACGGCAGTATCTCCTCGCAGGTGGCGGACTGGGTCACCTCGGGTTTCTGCGAGGTCGGCTTCGCGCAGCTTCCGCTCGAATACCCGACGCTCGACATCGAGTTGCTGCCACTGGCGGCCCAGGTTGCGGTGCTGCCGGAAAGTCACCCTCTCACGGCCAGAGACGTTCTCGGGCCGGCGGACTTCGCCGGCGAGCCCTTTATCTCCCTGGAACAATCGACGCTGCTTCGCTACCGGATCGACGCGATCTTCTCTGCCGAGCGCATCACGCGCGACGTGCGGATCGAGACGCCACTGTCGATGATCGCCTGCTCGCTGGTCTCGGCCGGCGCGGGTCTGAGTATCGTCGACCCCTTCACCGCCGCTGAGTACAGCGGGCGCGGCATCGTCGTGAAGCCGTTCCGGCCGACCATCCCCTCTGAGGTCGCCGTGATCTGGGCGGCAGGTCGGTTCCGGTCTGCTCTCGCGCTGGATTTCGCAGCGACGGTACGGGCAGAGCTTGAAACGCGCGGCGACCTTTATCGGCGTGGCATGACAGACTAGGGCCCAGCCTCATTCGGTGAGCGCCTCGCGCCTCCGCCGCACGATCGCCGGTGACAGCATCGCCAATAGCACCGCCGCCACGACCGCGAGCAGAACCGCGCTGATCGGCCGGCTCAGGAAGATCGAGAAATCGCCTTCAGAGAGCAGCATGGCGCGGCGGAAATTCTCCTCGAGCTGCGGCCCGAGCACCAGCCCGAGCAGCAGCGGCGCGGGCTCGACGCCGACCTTGATGAAGAGATAACCAACCGCCGCGCAACCCAGCATCAGCCAGACATTGAACAGGCTGTTGGCGATGCCATAGGTGCCGATGCAGCAGAACAGCACGATCGCCGGGAAGAGCAGGCGATAGGGGATCTTGAGCATCGAGACCCAGAGCCCGATCAGCGGCAGGTTGATCACCAGCAGCATCAGGTTGCCGACCCACATCGAGGCGATGACACCCCAGACCAGCTGCGGCTGCTCGCGCATGATCTGCGGGCCGGGCTGGATACCCTGCATCATCAGCGCGCCGATCATCAGCGCCATCAGGGCATTGGCCGGGATGCCGAGCGTCAGCAACGGGATGAAGCTGGTTTGGGCGCCGGCATTGTTGGCGGCCTCGGGGCCAGCGACGCCCTCGATCGCGCCATGGCCGAAGCGGGACGGGTCCTTCGCGAGCTTCTTCTCCAACGCATAGGAGGAGAAGGGCGGCAGCGCAGCGCCGCCGCCGGGCAGCACGCCGAGCGCCGAGCCCAGCAGCGTGCCGCGGACCATGGCGGGGAAGGCCGCGCGCAGATCGGCGCGGCTGGGAATGAGATCGCGGACCTTCTGGCTCACCACCCGCCGCTCGCTGGGACGCTCCAGATTGGCGATGATCTCGGCGAGGCCGAACATGCCCATCGCCACCGGCACGAAATCGATGCCGTCAGAGAGCTCCGGGACGCCAAAGGTCATGCGCGCCGCGCCCGAGCTGACGTCGATACCGATCAGCCCGAGCAGCAGGCCCAGGAAGACCATGGAGAGCGAGCGCGCGACCGAGCCATGGGCGAGCACGACGGCGGCGATCAGGCCCAGCACCAGCAGGCTGAAATACTCGACCGCCGTGAATTTCAGCGCCAGCGCCGCCAGCGGCACGCTGAGCAGTGCGATGACGACGGTCGCGACCGTGCCGGCGAAGAAGGAGGAGATGGCGGCGATGGCGAGCGCCGTGCCGGCCCTGCCCTGCCGCGCCATCTGGTGGCCGTCGAGGCAGGTGACGACGGACGAGGTCTCGCCCGGCACATTGACCAGGATTGCGGTGGTCGAGCCGCCGTACTGCGCGCCGTAGAAGATGCCGGCGAGCATGATCATGGCGCCGGCCGGCTCCATGCCGAAGGTGAAGGGCAAGAGCAGCGCGATGGTCGGGATCGGGCCGATGCCCGGCAGCACGCCGATGGCCGTGCCGATCAGCACGCCGATCAGGCAGAAGCCGAGATTGTTGAGCTGCATGGCCGTGGACAGGCCCATCAGCAGATTGTCGAAGAGTTCCATGTGTCTGCCTTCAGCGCGGCCAGAGCGGAACCGGCAGCGCCAGAACCTTGATGAAGAGCAGAGCCGCGAGGCCCGAGAGCACGATCGCGAAGAGGACGCTCTCGATGGGACGTGTTTCGCGGGTGGCGAAGCCCGCCAGCAGCACGGTCAGAACCGACGAGATGGCGAGGCCTAGGCGCTCGGCTGTCAGCGCGAAGACGCCGACCGCAAGCAGGACTGCCAAAACCGGGCGCAGATGGACAGGCTGGATGGCCTCCCCTGCATGCCGCGCCCCGCGCACAAGGAAGAACAGCCCGAAGCCCAGCAGCGCCAGCGAAACGACGCGGGGCATGTAGCCCGGCCCCATATCGGCAGCGCTGCCGATGGACAGCGTGCGGGTCATCCAGAGCGCCCCCGCCGCCACTGCGACGAGGAACAGCCCGAGGATCAAATCCCGCCAGTCGAGCGCGCGGCGCGTCATCGGCCCCGGCACCGGTCAGTTCGCGCCCTTGATGCCGGCTTCCTTGATGATGCCGCCCCAGCGATCCGTCGCGCTCTTGAGCCAGGCCGAGAACTCGGCCGGGGAGCCGGGCTTTACCACGCCGCCCTGCTCGGCGATCTTGGCCTTGATCTCGGGATCCTGCAGGATCTTACCGATCTCGGTGTTGAGGCGCGCGACGACCGCAGGCGGCGTGTTGGCCGTGGTCAGCAGCCCTTGCCAGGTGCCGGCGTCATTGCCCGGAAGGCCGGCTTCCTTGAAGGTCGGCATGCCGGCAATGCGCTCCTCGCCCGTGACCGCCAGCCCGACGAGCTGCTTGTTGGAGACGAAGGGCAGCGTCGCGGTCGATCCGTTGATGATGACGTTGCTCTCGCCCGAGACGACGGCACGCGACGCGGCCGCTCCCCCGCGATAGGGCACATTCTTCCACTGGATGCCCAGTTCCTTGGCGATGGAGACAGCCGTGATGTGGTTGGCCGCACCGACGCCGGCATTGGCCACGGCCAGCTTGCCGGGATTGGCCTTGGCATAGGCGACGAGCTCCTGCGGCGTCTTGACCGGCACGGATTCATGAACAGCCAGGACATAAGGGCCGAACATCACCATGCTGACCGGCGCGAGATCCTTCACCGGGTCATAGGTCAGGTCCGAGAACAGGCTCGGAGCGGTGGCGAGCGAGCCGACATCCATCAGCAGCAGCGTGTGGCCATCGGCCGGCGCCTTGGCGACGGCATCCGCGCCGAGATTACCGGCCGCGCCGGGCTTGTTCTCGACGACGACGGGCTGGCCGATGGCAGCCGAGAGCTTCGGGCCGATCAGGCGCGCAAGAATGTCCGAGGTGCCGCCCGGCGCGAAGGGCACGACGATGCGCACGGGGCGCTCGAAATTCTGCGCCGCGGCCGGCTGGGCTGCGAAGCCTGCCAGCGCGAGCAAGCCGAGCGAGAGCGCGCGGCGGCGGGAGAACGAATCCAGGCGGAATGTGGCCTTGGTCATAGCAGTGATTTCCTCCGTTGGTTGGCCGCGCGCATCGCCCGAACCGGGGCGCACGGAACGCATGCGGTCTTCTGGCCGCTTGAGAACGAGGATAGGTCAGGCACGATGCCGTGGTGAGTTAGTTTGGCAATGGAAAGATACCTTTTTTGGATCGTGCCATAGCGCGAACGATGTTGCGGGGAGCGGCACCGGACCTACTCTGGGATGTAGACGGCAAGAATGCCGCGTCATCTCCTGGGGAGGACTATCGATGAAGAACAAGATCACCCGCCGCGCCGCACTCGGACTTGCCGGCGGCGCACTCGCCATGCCGTTCACGGCGCGCTCGGGCTTCGGCCAGAGCTATCCCGCCAAGCCCGTCACCGTCATCATTCCGTTCGGCGCCGGCGGCACCACCGACCTGATCGGCCGCATCGTCTGCGAGAAGCTGTCGCAGCGGATGGGCAAGAGCTTCGTCATCGAGAACCGGGCCGGCGCCGGCGGCAATACCGGCGTCGCGGGCCTCGCCCATTCCGCGCCGGACGGCTACACGATCGGCATGACGACGCCGTCGACGCACGGCATCAACCCGAACCTCTACAAGGAAAGGCTGCCGTTCCGGCCGCTCGAGGATTTCGAGTTCCTCTCTCTGGCCTCGTCCCAGCCGAACTTCATGTGCTGCCACCCGTCTCTGCCGGCGCAGAACGTCGCGGAGATGATCGCCTATCTGAAGGCCAACCCGAACAAGGAAGCCTTCGCCTCGTCGGGCATCGGCACCTCGATCCATCTCAGCGGCGAGCTCTTCCAGCAGCTGGCGGGGGTGAAGATGCAGCACGTCACCTATCGGTCATCCGGCGCGCTGATCCAGGACGTCGTCTCCGGGAACGTGAAGATCACCTTCGACAACTTCACCTCGCCCTATCCTCACTACAAGGCCGGAACGATCCGCGGGCTCGCGGTGACCACGACGCAACGCGCCAAGATCGCGCCCGAGATCCCCGCACTTGCCGAAACGCTGCCCGGCTTCGACATCGCCTCCTGGAACGGGTTCCTGGCGCCGAAAGGCACGCCGAAGGAGATCTGCGACCGGCTGATCGTCGAGATGCGGGCGGTGCTGCAGGATCCGACGGTCGTCAGCCGCTTCGAGGAGCTGGGCGCCGCCGCAACACCTTCCGGCGGAGACGAGGCGCGGGCGAAGGCCATTTCCGAGATGGCCAAATTCAAGGGCATCATCGACAAGGCCGGCATCAGCATCCAGAACTGAACGGCGCCAGATGCGCGGACCGGAACGCGACCGCGCGAGGGCATCCCGATGTTCGAACTGAGCCAGCTTCGCTGCTTCGTCGCCGTGGCGGAGGAGCTCCATTTCGGGCGGGCGGCGGCGCGTCTTAACATGACGCAGCCGCCGCTCAGCCGGCAGATCCAGATCCTCGAGCGCATCCTCGACGTAGCGCTTCTGGAACGGAGCAACCGCACGGTGCGGCTGACGCCGGCCGGCCACAGCTTCCTCGCCGAGGCGCGCCGCCTGCTCAAGCTGGCGGAGAGCGCCGCGCTGCTCGCCAAGCGCGTCGCCAAGGGCAAGGCAGGCTCGATCAATATCGGCTTCACGGCCGCCTCGGCCTATTCCTACGTGCCGCAGCTCGTCGCCGCCTGCCGGCGCGAGCTGCCGGAAGTCGAGATCGCGCTGAAGGAGATGGTCAGCGGCGACCAGCTCAAGCGGCTTGATTCCGGCGAGATCGATGTCGGGCTCCTGCGCCCGCCGGTGCCGCGCACGGGATTGCGCGCCTTCCGCGTCTGCGCCGAGGCGATGATCGCCGCCGTGCCAACCGGCCATCCTCTCGCCCGGGCCGAGGCGCTCTCGCTCGAAGAGCTGGCGGCCGAGCCCTTCATCACCTACGCCCCCTATGAGGCACGCTATTTCCACGATCTTGTCGTGGAACTCTTCACGCGGGCCGGGCTGGTGCCCGACTATGTGCAGCACCTCGCGCAGATCCATTCGATCCTCGCCATGGTGCATTCCGGCGTCGGCGTCGCGATGGTGCCGGAGGCCGCCGTGAGCCTGCATTTCAGCGGCGTCGTCCTGCGGCCGCTCGCCCTGCCGCAGCAGCGCAGGGCGGAACTCTATTTCGTCAGCCGCGAGGACAACGACAATCCACTGCTGCCGACGATCGCGACTCTGGCCCGGGAGCTGGCGACGGCGGTGTGAGGCACAGCGCCGCGAGAGCGCCTGACGGGGCGTTCTCCTCAGCCCTTCGGGCTTCCTCAGGATGAGGGCAGAGGGAACGGGCCAACGGCAACTCACTCATCCAATCAACGCATCATTCGATACAGTGATTGGTCTCCATCGGCATCGATCCTGGTCTACTTCTTCGCCATCACCCAGCGAAGGACGAGACCATGAGCAAGATGACCCCGCAGGAGATGGCACGCACGATTGGCGATGGGCTCCTGTCCTTCCCCGTCACGCCCTTCACGGCCGGCAACGTCTTCGACGAGACGCGTTATCGCTCCAATCTCGACTGGCTCTGCGGATACGAGGTCGCGGGTCTCTTCGCCGCCGGCGGCACGGGCGAGTTCTTCTCGCTCTCTCCCGAAGAGGTCGTGAAGGTGGTCGGTACCGCCGTCAGCGAGACGCGGGGCCGCGTGCCCGTGCTGGCCGGCGTCGGCCATGGCACGCAGATCGCGACGCAGCTCGCGGCAGATGTCGAAAAGGCGGGTGCCGACGGCATCCTGCTGCTGCCACCCTATCTGGTCTTCTCGGAACAGGACGGCCTTGCTGCCCATATTGAGGCCGTCTGCAAGGCGACCAAGCTCGGCGTCATCGTCTACAACCGCGACAACGCCATCATCAACGAAGACACGCTGGCCAAGCTCTGCGAGCGTAACCCCAACCTCGTCGGCTTCAAGGACGGTGTCGGCGACATCGAACTGATGACGCGCATCCATCTCAGGATGGGCGACCGGCTGACCTATGTGGGCGGCCTGCCGACGGCCGAGACCTTCGCCCTGCCCTATCTCGAGATGGGCGTGACGACCTATTCCTCGGCCGTGTTCAACTTCGTTCCGCATTTCTCGACGAAGTTTTACGCAGCCGTGCGCCGGCGCGACCGCGCCACGGTTCAGGCCGGCCTGCGCGACTTCATCCTGCCGCTGATCGCCATCCGCAACCGCAAGCGCGGCTATGCGGTCTCGATCATCAAGGCGGGCATGAAGGTGATCGGCCGCGATTCCGGGCCGGTGCGTGCGCCGCTGACGGATTTGAGCGAAGCGGAGGTGGCCGAGCTCGCCGCTCTCGTCGCCAAGCTCGACAAGGGCGACTTTGCCAAGCGTGAGCTTGCCGCCGCCTGAGCGAAGGCCTGCGAGGCTTCGATTGGGGTGCGTCGGAGGGCGCGTGGCACGGGCCGTGCTTTACCGGCCGCACTGTCATGCGCGATCCCGTCCCCCCAGCGATCCTCTCCGCCCCGCTCCTGCCGGGGCGCGGTCTCCAGGAGCAGCTCCAGGAGCGCATCGTCGAGGGCATCCTCTCGGGGCGGCTCTCGGCGCAGACGCCCCTGCCCGCGACGCGGGTGCTGGCGCGCGCGCTCAGCGTCTCGCGCAATACCGTCAGCCTCGTCTATGAGCGGCTGGCGGCCGACCATTACCTCAAGCCGGTCGGGCGGCGAGGCTTCTTCATCGACGAGGCGCAACTGCGGGAGCGCCTCAACGTTGCCGTCGGAGGCGGGGAGCGGCGTCTCTTCCCGCAGGCTGGCCTCTCCTTCGACAAATGGCTGGCAAGCCGCCCGTCCGAGCAGGACAACATCGTCAAGCCGGCGAACTGGCGCGACTACCCCTTTCCCTTCGTGTACGGCCAGATCTCGCCGGACAAGACCTCGCTCGCCCGCTGGCGGGACTGCGTGCGCCTCGCCGGCACGGCCCGCCACAGCCATGAATGGATGGGGGACCGCATCGACGGCGACGACCAGTTGCTGCTGGAGCAGATCAGGCGCCGGCTGCTGCCGCAGCGCGGCTTCGATGCCGAGCCGGACACGCTCCTCGTCACGGTCGGCGCCCAGAATGCGCTCTACCTGATCGCTACCCTGCTCGCACGAGCCGGAACCCGCATCGCCATCGAGAACCCGGGCTATGTCGATGCCCGCAACATGTTTCTGGCCATGGGCGCGACGCTGCTGCCGCAAGCCATCGACGCCAATGGCATGCGCGTCGCCCCGGCGCTGGCCGAGGCGCAGCTTGTCTATGTCACGCCCGGCCACCAGTCGCCCACCAACGTCACGATGAGCACGGAGCGGCGCCTCTCGCTGATGTCGGCGGCCGAGACGCATGACCTGCTCGTCATCGAGGACGATTACGAGCACGAGCTCAACTTCGTCGGCCCGCCTCGGCCATCCCTGAAGAGCTTCGACGTCTCGGGCCGCGTGCTGCATGTCGGCAGCCTGTCGAAGCCGCTCTTTCCGGGCCTGAGGCTCGGCTTCATCGCCGCTGCCGAGCCGCTGGTGCGGGAACTGAGGGCGCTGCGGCGGCTGATGTACCGCCACCCCTCCGCGCTCGACCAGCGCGCCATGGCGCTCTACCTCGCCGAGGGGCATTACGACGCGCATATCCGCCGCCAGCGCAAGGAGTTGACGGCGAAATGGACGGCGATGCTGAGCGGCATCGAGCGGCTGCTGCCCGGCTGCGCCGTCACCATGACGACGGGCGGTTCCGGCCTCTGGCTGACCCTGCCGGACGGCATCGCCGCGCGCGAGTTGCAGGACCGCGCGGCTGCCCGCGGCGTGCTGATCGAGCCCGGCGACGTCCATTACTGGGGCGGCGAGCCGCCGCGCAACCGCATCAGGCTCGGCTTCGGCGCGATCGCGCTGGAGCGGATCGCGCCGGGCCTCACGGAACTGGCCGAAGCCCTGGCGGGGTGCTGACCTCAGGCCGCGGCCGGCAGGGCGTCGAGATCGGCCCTGCCGAGCACCTTGCGCAGGATCTCGGTCATCCGGCCGATCTCCTCCTCGCTTGCCACCAGCGCCGGCGCGAAGAGCAGCGCATCGCCCGTCGCCTTGACATGCAGCCCTTCGTTAAAGAGCAGGCGCTGGATCAGCGAACCCTTCTCGCCCGGCGCCTTGCCGGGGGTCAGCTGGATGCCGGCGAGCATGCCGTACCCGCGCAGATCATAGACCTGCGACAGGTTGCGCAGGCCGAAGACGGCGTCGAGGAAAGGCTGCGACAGCGCCTTGCCGCGAGCGAACAACCCCTCGCTGCGATAGATCTCCAGCGCCGCCAGAGCCGCCGCGCAGGCGACCGGATGCGCGGAATAGGTATAGCCGTGCATCAGCTCTGGCCGGTCGGCCTTGATCGAGTCGATCACCGCCTTCTGGATCTCGGTCTTCACCGCGACGGCACTCATCGGGATGGCGCCGTTGGTCAGCGCCTTCGCCATCGTCATCACGTCCGGCGTCACGCCGAATTCCTGCGCGGCAAAGGCTTCGCCCGTGCGGCCGAAGCCGGTGATCACCTCGTCGAAGACCAGCAGGATGCCGTGCTTGTCGGCGATCTGGCGCAGGCGCTGGAGATAGCCCTTCGGCGGCACGACGGTGCCGACCGAGCCCGCGATCGGCTCGACGAAAACGGCCGCGATCGTCTCCGGCCCATAGGTCTGGCACAGCGCCTCCAGATCGTCGGCGAGATCGGCGCCCTCCTCCGCCTGGCCACGGGTGAAGCGCCGCTCATCGGCCCAGGTGTGGCGCATATGGACGACGTCACAGGTCACGGCGCCGTATTCGCGCCGGTTGCCGACCATGCCGGCGAGCGCGGTGCCGCCGAGATTGACGCCATGATAGCCCCAGGCCCGCGAGACGAAGCGAGTCCGCTGCGGCTGCCCCTTCGCCCGGTGATAGGCGAGGCAGATCTTCATGGCGCTGTCGACCGCCTCGGAGCCCGAGGAGGCGAAGAACACCCGGTCGAGCCCCTTGGGCAGGATGCCGGCGAGCTTCTCGGCCAGCACGAAGGAGATCGGCGCGGCGCGCTGGAAATGCGGAGTGTAATCCAGTTCGAGCAGCTGCTTGTGCACGGCCTCGGCTATCTCCGGCCGGCCATGGCCGGCGGCGCAGCAAAACAGCCCGGACGCGCCGTCGAGGATCTCGCGGCCCTCCGGCGTCCAGTAGCGCACGCCCTGCGCCTTCGCGAAGATCTGCGGCTCGGCATGGAAGAGCCTGTTGTTGGTGAAGGGCAGCCAGTGGTGATCCATGGTGAAGGCTTGCTGGTCCATCGCGACCTCCTCGAGCCGATCCGCGCTGTGCAAGCTCTACGCGCCGCGTCCATGCGCGGCTTAGAGCCAGCCATGACATTCGGTGGGTCCAGCGGGGCGGCGCCAGTGCACCTGCTTGTCATCGAGGCCGGTCATTCTGCAAAGCTCACCGCGAGCCGCATCCTGCGGCCGGATTTGCGAGGCGGCCTTGCGACCCAACATCCTGCTCATCACCGCCGACCAGTGGCGCGGGGACTGCCTCTCGGCGCTCGGCCATCCTTGCGTGCGCACGCCCAACATCGACGCGCTGGCGGCACAGGGCACGCTCTTCGCGCGGCACTACGCCGGAGCCGCGCCCTGCTCGCCGGCCCGGGCATCGCTCTATACCGGCCTCTACCAGATGAACCACCGGGTCTGCCGCAACGGCTCGCCGCTGGATGATCGCTTCGACAACCTCGCACGGCTGGCGCGCCGCGCGGGCTACGACCCCACATTGTTCGGCTATACCGACGTCTCGCTCGACCCGCGCCGGCTGGCGCCGGGCGATCCGCATCTGCGGACCTATGAGCAGGTCCTGCCCGGCTTCAGCGTACGCGAATTGCTGCCGGAGCATGAACGGCCCTGGCTCTCCTGGCTGCGCTCGCGCGGCCATGCCGAGGCGACGAGCCGGGACATCCACGCGCCGCCGGGAACCAGGGGCCGCGTCACCAGCAACGCGCCGCTCTACCGCGCCGAGGAAACGCAGACCGCCTATCTGACGGGCGCCTTCCTGCGCTGGCGCTCGGAGCAGGATTCTCCCTGGTTCGCGCATCTCTCCTTCCTGCGCCCGCACCCGCCCTTCGTCGTGCCGGCGCCCTACAACACCATGTTCGACGTCAGCGACGGTCCACCCTTCGCGCGGGCCGCGAGCTCCGCCGCGGAAGCAGGCATCCATCCTTTCGTCGCCTGGCAGATCGCCCAGAACCGGCAATCCGGCTTCGTCCATGGCGCTGAGGGACTGGTGCGCGACTGGAGCGAGGAGGAGATCGCGACGCTGCGGGCGACCTATTACGGCATGATCGCCGAGGTGGACGCCCAGATCGGGCGCATCGTCGCGGCGCTGAAGGCATCCGGCGACTGGGACAAGACGCTGATCGTCTTCTGCTCGGACCATGGCGAGATGGCCGGCGACCACTGGCTCTTCGGCAAGGGCGGCTTCTACGAGGCGAGCTACCACATCCCCCTGCTGATCCGCGATCCGGCCGAGCCGGGCGGGCACGTCGTCCGGCATTTCACCAGCGCGGCCGACATCATGCCGACCTTGGCGCAACGGCTCGGGGAGCCGGCGCCCGGCCATCAGGATGGGCGCTCGCTCGCGCCCTTTCTCAGTGGCCAGACGCCGGCCAGCTGGCGAGAGGCGGCTTTCTGGGAGTTCGACTTCCGCGACATCGAGCACGGTGCGGCAGAGGCGCATTTCGGCCTGCCCTCCCATCGCTGCAATCTGGCGGTGCTGCGCAGCGACGCATTCAAATACGTGCACTTCGCCGGGCTGCCGCCGCTGCTGTTCGATCTCTCCCGCGATCCGCAGGAGCGCGAGAACCGGGCTGAAAACCCCGCCTATACCTCGGTCAGGCTGCATCATGCCGAAGCGTTGGCCACTCTGCGGGCCGCCCATCTCGACCAGACTCTTGCCGACACAGTGCTCACCGCAGCGGGCCCGGTGACGCGGCGCGGAGGCTGGTGACGGCTGCCGCAGCGGTGGCTCCATCGAATTGTGCCTCTGGCTCTACCTGCCCTGCGGCGCGGCGGATCAACCTCCAGGCATTGCGGCCCGCTTCTTGCGTGTGCCCGGCAAAGCTCCTGCACGAAGCAGGTGGAAAAGAGGGGATCGGTCATGTCGACGATGAAGGCAGGCGGGATGCTCCGCCGTGACGTTATCAAGCTTGCTGCCGCCGGCATCGCCGCGCCGGCGCTGATCAGCCGGGCAGCACTCGCCTCCTCCGGCGAGATCAACATCATGATGTGGTCGGACTATCTGCCGGAGAGCTTCGTCAAGGCGTTCACCGCCAAGACCGGCATCAAGGTGAACTTCACCGGCATCGGCTCGAACGACGACATCCTCAACAAGATGAAGGCCACCAATGGCCAGGGCTTCGACATCGTCACCCCGACCGTGAACCGCAGCCCGCTCTGGGCTGAGCTCGGCCTGCTCCAGCCCTTCGACATGAAGAAGGTCGACATCGCCAAGGTGAACCCGTCGATGGCGCTGGGCGAGGCGCACTGGAACTTCGGCGGCAAGGGCGTGCACTGGCTACCGCATATCTGGGGCACGGAAGGCGTGGCCTGGCGCACCGACAAGTTCACACCCGCCGGCACCGCCCCCTCCTATTATGACGTCTGGGACGACGCCAACGCCGGCAAGACCATGGGCCGCGGACACTCCATGCTGCTTGGCCTCGGCCTCGGCCTGGAGCGGCGCGGCGAAATGGCTCCCGGTTCGATCTGGGCGGCCTACAAGAGCGAAGACAAGATGAAGGAGGTCTGGGCCAAGCTCACCGATGTCGCGATCAAGAAGAAGAAGAACATCAAGCTCGTCTGGAACGATGCCGACGCGCAGAAGAACGGCCTGCTCAACGAGGGCGTCATCGTCGGCCAGACCTGGGACGGCCCGCCGATCGCGCTCAAGACCGCGGGCGAGCCGGTGATGTACCGCGCGCCCGTCGAAGGTGCGATGGCCTGGGTCGACGGCCTCGCTTTGCCGATCGGCGTGAAGAACATCGACCAGGTCTATGCCTTCATCGCGGCCTGCTACGACGCGCAGCTCGCCGGCGAGGCGATCAAGACCCACGGCTACAACTCGCCGGTGGTCGGCGCCGACAAGTTCGGCGGCGAGACCTACGCCAAGAACTTCGCCGACGCCTATCCGGGGGACTCGCTCGCCAAGCTCAACGCCTGGCCGGCCGAAGCCCCCTGGTATGCCAAGGCGCGCTCCGAATTCACCAACAAGTTCCTCAGCGCCTGAACGGGATCCGATGCCGGGCTCCTTGGGGCCCGGCATCATCCGAAGCCCTCATCCTGAGGAGCGCTCCGCAGGAATGCGTCTCGAAGGATGCTCCAGGAGACTCCGGAATCATCTGGAGCATCCTTCGAGACGCGCCTTCGGCGTTCCTCAGGATGAGGGCTGCGGAAGGCAAGCACGTTTTCCCCGCTCCCTGCCGACCAGGACCCGCATGACGAAGGACGTCGTTCTCGATCACGTCTCGATCCGTTTCGGCAGCTACACCGCCGTCGACAACGCCCATCTCTCGATCCAGGGCGGCGAGTTCTTCTCCTTCCTCGGCCCCTCCGGCTGCGGCAAGACCACGCTGCTGCGCTGCATCTCCGGCTTCGTCCAGCCGACGGAAGGGCGAGTGCTGATCGGCGGGCAGGACATGAAAAATGTCGGCCCGAACAAGCGGCCGACCGCGCTGATCTTCCAGAACCTCGCCTTGTTCCCGCTGCTCTCGGTGGCGGAGAACATCGCCTTCCCGCTCGAGGTCCGCGGTGTCGGCCGCAAGGACAGGCGCAAGCGCGCCGACGAGCTGCTTGAGATGATCGCGCTGCCCGGCACCGGCGACAAGAAGGTGCACGAGCTGTCCGGCGGCCAGCGCCAGCGGGTCGCGATCGCGCGCGCGCTCGCCGCCGATCCCGACATCCTGCTGCTCGACGAGCCACTCTCGGCGCTGGACCTCAAGCTGCGCCAGCATATGCGCACCGAGCTGCGCGCCATCCAGCAGCGTGTCGGGTTGACCTTCATCTACATCACCCACGACCAGGGCGAGGCGCTGACGATGTCGGACCGCGTGGCGGTGATGAATGCCGGCGTGATCGAGCAGGTCGGCGATCCGAAGACGATCTACAACCGGCCGCGCACCCCCTTCGTCGCCTCCTTCGTCGGCGAGACCAACAGCATTCCGGGCCAGGTCGTCGCCCAGTTCGGCACGACGGTGACGCTCCAGACCCCGCTCGGCACCCTCTCCGGCCAGTCCGGCGGTGGGCGCGACCATCGTCCGGGCGCCGCCTGCCTGCTCTTCATCCGTCCCGAACAGCTCTTCACCTCCGGTTCAGCCCCCGGCGCCAACAGCTTCCTGGCAGATTGCGAGGCCGAGGAGTTCGAGGGCAGCGTCCAGACCCTGCATCTCAAGGCGGCCGGCCTCCCGCTCAGGCTCTGCCGCATGAATGCCGGAGGCCTGACTGCGGCTGCGCCGGGTCCGGGCGCGCTGACGATCGGCTACGATCCGCAGGCCGCGATCGTCCTCCCGCAAGGCGCCGACGCGGACGCCGCCGCATGAGCGCGCTGCGCCGCATCTTCGCCGGCATGGCGAGCCGCCACGGCCTCGGCGTCGCATTCTTCGTCGCCGGCGCCGTTCTGGTCTGGATCTTCGTCCTGATCGTGCTGCCGCAGGTCGCGATGCTGGATTTCTCGCTCAGGCACAATCTGCCACGCTCCGAGATCGGCGGCCCGCGCGACGTCTACACGCTCGACAACTACCGCTATTTCCTGTTCGGCAGCGGCAGCGGCCTCAACACGCTGGACATGGGCGTGCTGGTGAAGACCTTCGCCGCGGCGGCGTTCGTCACGCTGATCGACATCGTGATCTGCTATCCGATCGCCTTCATCCTCGCCCATTCGGCGACCGGCGTCGGCGCGCGCTTGATGATCGTGGGGCTGATCGTGCCCTTCTGGATCAACGACATCCTGCGGGCCTTCGCCTTCCGGGTGCTGTTCGGCGCCACCGGCGTCGTCAACGGCATCGGCCAGGCGCTCGGCCTCTGGGATACGCCGGTCGACTTCATCCGCGCCGATGTCGCGCTCTATTCGGCCCTCGCCTACACCTATGTGCTGATGATGGTGTTCTCGATCTACGGCGCGGTCGAGACGCTCGATCGTAACCAGATCGAGGCCGCCCGCGACATGGGCGCGAGCTGGTGGCGGGTGCACTGGCGAGTGGTCCTTCCCGTCGCCAAGCCCGGCATCGCCTCGGGCGCCACCATGGTCTTCATGCTGACGGCGGGTGCGCTCGCCGCCCCGCAGATCCTCGGCGGCCCGTCCAATCTCTGGTTCACCCAGCTGATCTACCAGTGGTTCAACGACGCTGGCGACTGGCAGCGCGGCGCGGCCTATTCGACCATCCTGCTCATCGCCTGCCTGATCTTCGTCTTCCTGACGATGCGGGTCTTCCGCGTCTCGATCGGGGCGATCGGCAAATGAACCGGGCGATCGGCGGCGGCCTGTTCTCGCTCGGCTATGCCCTGCTCTTCTTCCTGTTCCTGTTCGGCCCACTGATCATCATGGTGATCACGGCCTTCAACTCCTCGGCCTTCCCCCGCATCGTGCCATGGGAATGCTTCACCACCGACTGGTTCGGCGTGCTCTTCGCCAATCAGCGGCTGATGACGGGGCTCTGGGCCAGCCTCTGGATCGGTTTCGCGGTCGTAGCCCTCTCGGTGCCGCTGGGGCTGGCCGGGGCGCTCGCGCTGTCCGACCTCGGGCCGAAGGCGCGCGCAGCGCTCTACGGCACGCTGATCACGCCGATCCTCATTCCTGGCGTCGTCATCGGCATCTCGACCATCGTCTTCTGGGGCGCGGTCGCCCGCGGCGTCGGCGCCGGCTATGACTCGCCCTTCTTCAACGGCATCTTTCTGACCCTGCTCGGGCAGGTCAGCTTCATCGCCTCCTACACGATGCTGATCTTCATTTCCCGGCTGCAGCGCTTCGACCCTCTGCTGACGGAGGCGGCGCTCGACCTCGGCGCGACGCCAGGACAGGCCTTTCGCAGGATCCTGCTGCCCTTCATGAAGCCGGCCATCGGCTCGGCCGCTTTCATCGCCTTCCTCGCCTCCTTCGAGAATTACAACACCACCGTCTTCACCATTCTCTCCGGCAACACCTTCACCACCGCGCTGGCCTCAAAGGTCCGGCTCGGCACCGACCCCTCTCTTTCGGCACTGGCGGTCATCATCATCGCGCTGACCCTGATCGGCGCCATGGTCAGGGAAGCGCATGCCCGCCGCGGCGAGCGCCTGCGCCGTTCCGGCCCGTCCGGCCTCTACGCCAGCCCGCTCACGCGGACGCTGGTCCATCCGGCGACGATCTTCGTCGCGCTCGCCGGCTTCGCGGCCTTCCTCGCCTGGCAGGGCAGCCGCCACGATGCCTCGGTCTGCCGGGCGAACATCCTGCGCGAGAAGCAGGAGATGCAGGAGCGCCTCCTGCGCGAACAGCAGGAGCGCATGCACCGGCTCCAGCAACAGGCGCCGGCTGCGGCGGCGCCGCAGGCCCCGGGCAACAACCCCTCGCCCTTCGGCGGCGCCTTCAATCCGAATACTCTGGCGCCTCCGGCGTCGACGATACCCGCCCCGGCCGCCCCACCGCCCGCCAGCGCGAACCCCTCGCCTTTCGGAGGCGCATTCGCCCCGGGAAGCCTTGCGCCAAAGCAGTGACCGGCCTGTTCGCGCCGGTCACGCCGGCGGAATGAGCGTCACGCCCGAGCCTGCGAAGGACACAGCCACGGGCAGGCCCGCTTCCAGCATATCGCGCGCGCCATATTGCACGACGAAAAGCTCGCCCACCTCCGTCTCGACCATGATGTCGAGGTGATTGCCGAGATAGGCGCATTTGCGGATCGTGCCCGGGAGCGATCCGCCCTGCCCCGCCGCGCCGAGCAGCAGCGCTTCCGGCCGGATCGCGACGCGGGCAGCGCCCGGCTGCAGCCCGCGCGCCGGCAGCGAGATGGTCGCCGAGCCGATGCCGACATCGGCCTGGCCTTCGGTGACCTTCCGCACCGTGACATCGACCAGGTTGGCATCGCCGATGAAGTCCGCCACGAAGGCATTGGCGGGCTGTTCGTAGAGGTCCCGCGGCGCGCCCTCCTGAGCAATCCGCGCATTGGACATCACGATGATGCGGTCGGAGACGGCCAGGGCCTCCTCCTGATCGTGGGTGACATAGGCCACGGTCAGGTTGAGCTCCTGCTGCAGCTCGCGGATCTCCTCGCGCACGCGCCGGCGCAGTTTGGCGTCGAGATTGGAGAGCGGCTCGTCGAACAGCAGCACCTGCGGTTCAAGCACCAGCGCGCGCGCCACCGCGACGCGCTGCTGCTGGCCGCCGGAAAGCTCGGAAGGATAGCGCTTCTCGAAGCCCTTGAGGCCCACGAGCGCGAGCTTGTCCAAAGCCATCCGCGCCGCCTCCTCCTTGCCGAGCCCCTTGACGGTCGGGCCATAGGCCGCGTTCTCCAGCACGCTCATGTGCGGGAAGAGCGCATAGGACTGGAAGACCATGGAGACGTCGCGGTCGGCGGCGGAGAGCTTCGTCACGTCCTTGCCACCGATCAGGATCTGGCCCTCGCTGGCGATCTCGAGCCCTGCGATCATGCGCAGCGTCGTAGTCTTGCCGCAGCCGGAGGGGCCGAGCAGCGTGACGAGCTTTCCCGCCTCGATGGTGAAGCTGACATTGTCGACCGCCGTGACCGCACCGTAGCGCATCGAGACGTTGCGGAATTCGACGGATGCGGGCCCGACCTTCGTCAACTCGCTGCTCCTTGGGTGATGGGGTCGGAAACGGAACTGGAGAGCGCCACGACCTTGCGCCTGCCGAGCTTGCGCTCACCGACAGTGAACTGGATGAGCGCGATGCCGAGCGTCATGAACACGATCAGCACCGAGGAATAGGCGATGGCGAGGCCGAACTCGCCCGCCTCCACGCGTCCGACGATATAGGCGGTGGAGAGGTTGTATTCGGCCGAAACCAGGAAGATCACGGCGCTGACCGCCGTCATCGAGCGCACGAAGGAATAGACCAGCGCCGAAACCAGCGCGGGCTTCAGCAGCGGCAGCACCACCCGCCGGAGCGTGGTGAAGCTGCGGGCACGTAGCGTCGTCGAGGCCTCGTCCAGGCTCCGGTCGATCTGCGACAGCCCGGCGATGCCGGAGCGCACGCCGACCGGCATGTTGCGGAACACGAAGGCGATGACGAGGATCAGCCCCGTCCCGGTGATCTCGATCGGCGGCACGTTGAAGGCGAGGATATAGGCGACGCCCAGCACCGTGCCCGGAATCGCGAAGGAGAGCATCGTCGCGAATTCCAGCATGCCGCGGCCGCGGAAGCGCTGGCGGGTCAGCAGATAGGCGGTCAGCAGGCCGATCAGCGCCGTCAGCGGCGCCGAGATCGCAGCCACCTTCACCGTGGTGAAGAAGGACGGCCAGGCCGAGCCCTCGAAATAGATGCCGTTGCTGAAGTCGACGGCGAAGCCGGTGCGGTAATGCTCCAGCGTCGGCCGGTAATCGCGGCCCATGTTGCGGACGAAGCCGCCGACGATGATGACGATGTAGATGACGACGGTCAGCGCCACCCAGGGCACGATCACGGCCGCCGAGAGCCAGGTGATGCGCCTCGGCAGCGGCGTCGGCAGGCCGGCGTCGCCCTTGCCGGTGACGGTCGTGTAGGATTTGTCGCCGAGCCAGCGCTGCTGCACCCAGAACGCCCCCAGCGTGAAGGCGAGCAGGATGATGGCGAGCACCGCCGCCTGCCCCTGATTGTAGGAGGCGCCGACGACCGCGAAGAAGATCTTGGTGGAGAGCACTTCGAAATTGCCGCCCAGCACCAGCGGATTGCCGAAATCGGCCATGCTCTCGACGAAGCCGAGCAGGAAGGCGTTGGCGATGCCGGGCTTGAGCAGCGGCCAGGTCACGGTGCGGAAGGTCTGCCAGCGCTTGGCGCCGAGCGTCTGCGACGCCTCTTCGAGGCTGGGCGAGATGCCCTGCACCACGCCGATCAACACGAGGAAGGCGATCGGTGCGAAGGCCAGCACCTGCGCCAGCAGCACGCCCGGCAATCCGTAGAGCCAGCGCGAGCGCGGGACCCCGAACCATTCGTAGAGCAGCGTCGAGACGGCACCCGCCCGGCCGAAGAGCAGGATCAGCGCCAGCCCGATGACGAAGGGCGGCGTGATGATCGGCAGCACCGTCAACGCGCGCATGACGCGCTTGCCGGGCATGCCGGTGCGCAGGATCAAAAGCGCGCAGGCCAGGCCTAGCAGCGTGGTGATGACGCCGCAGAGCACAGCCAGTACCAGCGTATTCCAGGCGACGCCGCAATTGGTGCCGCTGGTGATGCAGCCCAAGCCCCAGATCGAGGAATCGAGGAAGCGCTCGACGAAGGCCATGGGTGCCAGCGCGCCGGTCTGGTCGACGAGCGCGCTCTTCAGGATGATCGCGACCGGGAAGAAGATGAAGAGGCCGATCAGCAGGATGACGACGCCGATCGTTGAGGTGGTGAAGAGATCGCCCCGGCAGACCCCGCGATAGGCGAGGCCATGGCAGAGCAGCAGCAGCAGCGAAACCAGCGTGACGAAGGCGCCGCCGCCGATGCCGCGCTGCGCCGCGCCCGCCCCGCCGAGCAGGGCGGCGAGCCAGCCGATGCCCTGATCCTTGAGCACGATGGCGAAGGCCTGCGCGAAGAACAGCGCCATGCCGAGTAAACCGGCCCAGACGAGTACGCCTGCGACGCGCTGGCGATCTTGGTTGCCTATCACGGCCGTCGCCGCGGCCAACGCGGCACCGACCGGCAGCAGCCAGGGCGCCTGCCCCGAGAGGCCGAGCGCGAGCGCGCTGCCGGCCTTGCCGAAGGGATATTCGGCAAGCCAGCCCAGGCTCGTCAGGCTCATGCCCTCGACGAGATACCACGGCATCAGCGCATAGCCGATCCAGCCGATCAGCAGCGCAAGCCTCGTCGCCGGTGCCATCCTCGTTCCGCCCTCACCCTGATCTATGCCGCCGGTTCGAGCCGACTGTTATCGTTTGAATGTCGCCTGCAGCCCCGCCGTCGTCATCCCGGACGCACCGAAGCGGAGATCGGGATCCATGCCGGAACGTGTCCGGCGGAAGTTCAGGCATGGCTCCCGGGTCAAGCCCGGAATGACGGCGTGTTTCCGAGATCGTCCAGAAACACGCCGGAAGACGCAGCCTTACTTCGGCAGCGCCTTGACCTCCTTGTCCCACTTGGCGAGCAGGCGGGTACGCTCGGCCGAGGAGCCGTATTTCACGAAGTCGTAGTTGATCAGCTTCATCTGATCCATCTTCGGAGACTGCGCCGGCACCGGCGAGGCCTTGTTCGACGGAACCTGATAGGACTTGGCCGGCGCGGCGAGCGCCTGGGCGGCCGGGGTCAGGGCCCAGTCGTAGAACTTCTTCGCGTTGTCGAGATTGCGCGCGCCCTTGACGATCGACATCGAGCCGATCTCGTAGCCCGTGCCCTCGCAGGGCGCGACCGGCTTGATCGGGTCGCCCTGCACGGCGAACACCACCGCATCATGGATGAAGACGATGCCGACGGCGGTCTCGCCGAGGCTCGCTGCCTTGGCTGGCGCGGCGCCCGACTTCGTATACTGGCTGACGTTCTTGTGGAGCTGCTTCAGATAGTCGAAGCCCTTCTCCTCTCCCATCAGCTGGATGACGGTGGCCAGCAGGTTGTAGGCGGTGCCAGACGAGTTGGGATCGGCGACCTGCACGTCGTCCTTCAGCTTTGCATTCAGCAGGTCCGCCCAGCATTTCGGCTCGGGGATGCCCTTCGCCTTGATCTGCTCGGTGTTGAAGCCGAAGCCCAGCGCGCCCGCATAGATGCCGATGGAGCGCTGCTTGGCCGCCTTCCACTGGTCCAGTGCCCAGGGATGCAGCTCGGCATTCTTCGGCGATTCATATTCCTGCGTCAGGCCTTCTTCCGCCGCCTGCAGATGAGGGTCGCCGGTGCCGCCCCACCAGATGTCACCGCGCGGATTCGAGGATTCAGCCTTGAGCTGGGCATAGATCTCGCCCGCCGATTTGCGGGTCATCGCGACCTTGATCCCGGTCTCCTTCTCGAAGGCCGTCGACATGGCGCGGCACCATTCCTCCTGCACGCCGCAATACATCACGAGCGAGCCCTGCGCGCGGGCCGGCGCGGCAGCAAAGGCAGCAGTAGCGACCGCTGCAAACAGCCCCGCCCGGAGCCAGGATTTCGAATGCATCTGAACCTCCCTGATATTTCCGTTTTTTATGTTCTGGCACGAAGCGGGCTTCCGCTGACGCGGTGCTCCGTCTTGGCTACGGGATAGCACGGATCGTGCTGGCCGGCGCGGCTGCGAATCGTTGGCTAAGGAACCGGCTTCCGGCAGCGCGACGACCTCCCCTGAACCGTGGCATATTTTTTTTATTCAGCCACCTTGTTGGAATAGGAATTCCATTATTGGAATGGCAAGTCAAGACGACGCCCCTGCCCCGCCGAGCAGCGAACGCGTAATCCAGCAGTCCGCAACCGCCCGCATTGTGTAGCGTGTCGATGTCGCGCCGACGACCGAGGCCATCGTCATTCCGGCGGGATCGTCAGAGCGCGAGCGTCAGCGTCCCTCTCGCCCTCGAGACGCAAGGCACGACCCGGTGCGAACGCTCCGCGAGCTGGAGCACGGCATCGCGGTGGATGACGTCGCCGGCCGAATAGTCGCAGATGCAGGAACCGCAGATGCCAGTCTCGCAGGAGGTCCGCATCGGCACGCCATGGGCCTGTAGCACCGCAAGCAGCGTCGACGAGGCCGGCACATGCAGCCGCTGCCCGGTCGAGGACAGCTCGACCTCGAAATCCTCGGGAATGAAATCCTCATCCCGCAGCGCCTGGAACTTCTCGGCGTGGATCTGCTCGGGCGACCAGCCAAGGCTGAGCGCATGCGCCGTGAGATCGTCGATCAGGCCGAGCGGCCCGCAGGCATAGAGATGCTCCTCGTCACGCGGAGCCTCGATCGCAGCGGCCGTGAAGCGCCGGCCATCCTCCGAGAACCAGCAGCTCAGGCGCTCACCGCAGATGTCGCGCAGTTCTTCAAGCAGCGGAGCGGTTGGAGCACTCCGGGCACAGTAGTGGACACGGAACGAGGCGCCCGCCGCCGCGAGCGAGCGCGCCATGGCGAGGATGGGGGTCACGCCGATCCCGCCTGCGACGAGCAGGTGGTGCGAGGCTGTCTCCGCGAGCGCGAAATTGTTGCGGGGCGCCGAAACATGCGCGAGCGCCCCTTCGACAAGGCTCTCCTGAATCCAGGCCGACCCGCCGCGCCCCGCCTCCTCGCGCTTGACCGCGATCGTGTAGCTGCCGCGCTCGGCAGGGTCGCCGCAGAGCGAGTATTGCCGGACCTTGCCGTCCGGCAGCACCAGGTCGACATGGGCGCCGGCCGTCCAGGCCGGCAGTTGCGGCCGGCTCGGGTGAACGAGCCGCAGCAGCAGTGTGTCGTCGGTGATGAAACGCGCCTCGGCGACGCGCAGCTTCATGATGAGGCGCGCGGACATGCGCCGTCAGTCCAGCAGCTCGATGGTATCGCCCGGGCGGATCACGCCGCCGCTCTCGATGCCGGCATTCAGGCCCGATCGGTTGTAGAGCGGCAGGAAGACCGGCAGGCCGAGCAGTTCCTCCAGATACTTGCAGGGAAAGTTCAGCCTCCCGCCCCGGAATACGACCTCCCCAACCCGGAAGCGCCGGCCGACGAGATGGTTCAGCGGCACGCCTTTCACGGTGAGGTTGCGCCGATGGTCGACCGGCAGCAGCGTGATCGGCCCCTCTTGCAGCGGCGGATCGTTGCGGGCGAGCGCGTCGAGCGCCTCCTGCTCGATCAGCGTGACCTCGCGCACGTCGGGGCGCTTCGAGTAGCTGCCGGTGCCTTCATAGTAGCGGTCTCCGACGATGCCGCGCCCGGCGACGCATTGCGCCTCGGTGAGCTCCTCCATCTCGAAGCTGGCGGCCGGGGCGATGTGGATGTGCAGCAGCGTCCCACGCCAGCCGAGCGCACCGCCGGGCGTTTCGCGGGCGATCTTGCCTACGGGATGGTCGAAGGCCGCGATATGTTCGGGCGTAGCCGCCGTCCGGGTCTGCGTGTCGAGGGTCGACATGTCTTTTTCTCCGCGAGGCGATGGCCGGCATCGATGCCGGCCATCGCATTTTCGATAGCCTACGTCAGTTCATTTCCTTGCCGGCCGTCTCTGGCGCCAGCACCGTGGCGACGAAGGTCAACAGCGCGAGCGCGATCAGGTAGAGCGAGATCGGCCAGGTCGCGCCGCCCGACCAGGCCATGAAACTCGCCGCCGCGAAGGGCGTGAGCCCGCCGCTCAGCGCCGCGCCGATCTGGAAGCCCAGCGAAGCACCGCTGTAGCGCAGCCGCGCCGAGAACAGCTCCGAATACCAGGGCGCGCCGATGCCGAAGCCGACCATCTGTCCGAAGGTGATCGCCGCGACGATCGTCCAGGTGATGATGGTCGGGTCCTTGGTGTCGAGCAGCCAGAACATCGGATAGGCGAAGGCCATCGAGAACAGGCAGCTCGCATAGAACATCGGCTTGCGGCCGACCTTGTCGGAAAGCCAGCCGAAGAACGGGATCGCCCCGAGCGCCACCACGGCCGAAAGGAAGATCGCGTTCAGGACCAGCGAGCGCGGCAGGCCGAGCGTACCGGTGACGTAAGCGATGACGAAGACGCCGCCGATGCTGGCATAGGCGATCTCGGAAAGCTTGAGGCCGACCGCGGTCAGGAATGGGCGGCGATAGGTCGTCAGCACCTCGACCAGCGGCAGCTTCGCCACCTCCTTGCGCGCCTCGAGCTGGCGGAAGGCCGGCGTCTCGTCCAGCTGCATGCGGATGAACAGGCCGACCGCGACGAGGAGGATGCTGATCAGGAACGGGATGCGCCAGCCCCAGGACAGGAAGGCGGGCTCGGGCAGCTGGGTCAGCAGCGCGAACATGCCGATCGCCGCGAGGTTGCCGATGGGATTGCCGATCTGCACCATCGAGCCGAGCAGGCCGCGCTTTTTCGCCGGCGCGTTCTCGACCACCATCAGCACCGCCCCGCCCCATTCGCCGCCGAGCCCGATGCCCTGCAGAAAGCGCAACGCGACGAGCAGGATCGGCGCGGCGACGCCGATCTGCTCATAGGTCGGCAGCAACCCGATGAGGAAGGTGCCAAGACCCATGATGATGATCGTCAGCGAGAGCATCGCCTTGCGGCCGAGGCGGTCGCCATAGTGCCCGAAGATCGCCGCGCCCAGCGGCCGGGCCAGAAAGCCGATCGCATAGGTGCCGAATGCCGCGATCGTACCGATCGCCGGATCGACGGACGGGAAAAACAGCTTGTTGAAGACGAGCGCGCTCGCCGTCCCGTAAATCAGGAAGTCGTACCATTCGACCGCCGTCCCCACGACGCTCGACGTCACGATCTTCCGCATCTGCCTCGCCTGCTCGGAAACGGCTCCGGGCACCGACAGTCCTTCGGCTGTGCTCATCTCGACCTCCACCTGGCTTGCGCAGGCCGTGCCGTCTCCCCTGTGACGGCTTCCCTCGGCACTGCAGACAGGCTCCAAGGCGATAATGTTTACTGACAGAAATCAACCGCAGACACGCCCGAAAATCAAGCGCTTGCTGCCTCATCTACGCCGCATCGGCGCGATTCAGATCAAACTCCAGGTTTCTTTGACGAAATTTTCGTCATTCCCGCAGGAATACAACGAAGCGAATGTTTACCAACAGTCGCTATCGACGCCGTTGCGGGCAGCCGGGCGCGCAGGCATATATTGCGGCTCAAGAAACGGGGCAGACGGTGAAGCCGGTTTACAAGGACGAGCGGATCGGCGCGAACCTCAAGGAGGCGCGCCAGGCCCGGGAGCTGACGCTCGATAAACTCGCTGCCCTCAGCGGATTGACGCGCGGCTATCTTTCGCTCGTCGAGCGCGGCTTGAAGACTCCCTCCATCGCCGCGCTGGTCCGCATTGCCGATGCGCTGGAGCTGAACGTCGCGCAGCTCTTCAACCGCGATTCAGCCCCGGCGCCTCAATATTCGCTCTATCGCCATGACCAGGACGATCCGCCCTCGCCCGGCTATGGCGGCTTCTGGCTCTCGCCGCTCGCGGCTAGCCGGACAGGCAAGATCATGGAGCCCTTCATCATGCAGCCGCCCTTCAAGTCGGCGGCACGGGCGAGCCATGCCGGCGAGGAGATGCTCTATGTCCTCAGCGGCCAGATCGGCATCCGGATGAACGGCGAGGAGATCCTGCTCAACCAGGGCGACTGCCTCTATTTCTCGTCGGATTCCCAGCACGAAGTCCGCAGCATCGGCAGCCGGAAAGCGCAGGCGCTGGTGGTGATCGCCGCACCCCACGATTAGGCGCTGCACTCATGATGGGCAGGCGCCGCCACCCTTGCAGGCGGATGGAGGCACTGCATCGTTGAGCGCCCGGATCACAGCTTCGTATGGTTCTTGCAACCGAGCGTAGAATCCCGTTGGTCGGCCTTCCCGCTCCAGCTTCCCTTCGTCAGTATCCGACCTGGAGAAGCGAACATGGGCATGGCCAGTTCATCCATGTTCGGCGAGCGCGGCCCTGATGGGGCTTCCGGCTTCTCCCGTCGCGAGCTCGTCACGGCGATGCCGGCACTTGCCGCTGTCGCCCTGCTGTCAACCGATGCGCTCGCGCAGAGCGGATCGACCCGTCACCCAATTTTGAAGGAGAGAGCAAAATGACCAGCGGTTTCGTGAAGACCAAGGACGGCGTCGAGATCTTCTACAAGGATTGGGGGCCGAAGGACGCCCAGCCGATCGTGTTCCACCATGGCTGGCCGCTGTCCTCCGATGACTGGGACGGGCAGATGCTGTTCTTCCTCGGCCATGGCTATCGCGTCGTCGCCACCGACCGGCGCGGTCATGGCCGCTCAACGCAGGTCTGGGACGGCCACGACATGGATCACTACGCCGCCGATGCTTCGGCGGTGTTCGAGCATCTCGACCTCAGGAACAGCGTCCATATCGGCCACTCGACCGGCGGCGGCCAGGTTGCCCGCTATGTCGCCAAGTTCGGCGAGCCGCAGGGCCGCGTCGCCAAGGCCGTGCTGGTCAGCGCCGTGCCGCCGCTCATGGTCAAGACCGCGAGCAATCCCGGCGGCCTGCCGATCGAGGTCTTCGACGGCTTCCGCAAGGCGCTGGCGGACAACCGTGCGCAGTTCTTCCTCGATGTCCCGACCGGGCCGTTCTACGGCTACAACCGGCCGGGCGCGAAGGTCGACGAAGGCGTGATCCGCAACTGGTGGCGTCAGGGCATGATGGGCGGCGCCAAGGCCCATTACGACGGCATCAAGGCTTTCTCGGAGACCGACCAGACCGGGGATCTGAAGGCGATCAGCGTGCCGACGCTGGTCCTCCACGGCGACGACGACCAGATCGTGCCGATCGGCGCCTCTGCGCACGAATCGATCAAGCACCTGAAGAACGGCACGCTCAAGGTCTATCCGGGCTTCCCGCACGGCATGCTGACGACCCACGCCGACGTGCTGAACGCCGACCTGCTCGCCTTCGTGAAGGGCTGACACGCGCTGGCGTTGCAAGCAACCATCGCGTCATCCCGGGTCCAGCCTGGGATGACGTTGCGCTTCGCCGGAAGCCCACAGCCTCCAACTCTGCCCTCGCCCGACGACCGTCAGCCCGCGAAGCTCGGCGGCGTCAGCCCTGCCGGCTTCCCCCGCGGTTGAGCAGCCAGATCAGATAAGGTCCGCCGATCAGAGCGGCGAACAGCCCGACCGGCATCTGATAGGGAAACGCGACCAGACGCGCGAGCCAGTCCGCCAGGATCATCACCCCGCAGCCGATCAGCACGGAAGCGATCAGCTGGTCGCGGCTGCGCGCGAAGCCCGCGAGCCGCGCCATATGCGGGGCGATCAGCCCGATCAGGCTCAGCGGCCCGACGAGCAGCGATGCAACCGCCGTCATCAACGCGGCCAGGCCAGCAAGGCCGATGCGGCTGCCTTGGACTGGCAGACCGAGGCTGCGGCTCGTCGCCTCTCCGAGCGGCAGCATGTCGAGCCAGCGCACCGCGAGCAGCACGGGCGCGATCAACACGACACAGGCGATCAGGCCGGTCCAGGCTTCGATCTCGCCGGCCCGGTTGGTCGATCCCGATAGCCAGACCAGCAGCATGTAGGCGCGCAAATCGCCCTGCGCGAGTGCCGTCGAAACCAGCGCCATGCAGAGTGCGCCCATGGCGATGCCGGCCAGCAGCAGCCGCTGCGGCCCGATGCCCGGACGAGCGGCGAAGAGCAGCATGACGAGGAGCACGGAAAGCGAGCCGACCGCGATGCCTCCCAGCATCGCGAAGGGGCCCGCCGGCAGGAGCGTCAGCGCGAGCAGTAGCCCGACACCGCCGCCGGCGCTGACACCCAGCACCTCGGGCCCCGCGAGCGGATTGGCCGTGAGCCGCTGCATCAGGCAGCCAGCGGCTCCCAGCAGCGCACCGGCCGCCCCTGCGGCGACGAGGCGCGGCCCGCGAAAAGGCAGCAGCTCCGAAAAGAGCGAGCCGGTTGCAAGCTCCCACCCCCCCGGCCCTCGTCCGAGCAGCAGTCCGAGCGCGGCAAGCGCGGCGATGAGCACGGCGATTGGACCGAGAGCGCGGAGCGAGCGCAGCGTCCGGCCGGAGCGCAAGGCCGGGTCGCTCGCCTGCGGCGGCAGAGCCGGTGGAACGCGCCGCATCAGCCAGAGCAGCAAGGGGCCGCCGAACAGGGCGGTCGCGGCGCCGGTCGGCGCGAAATCATTGAAGCCGGAGCCGAGCAGTTGCACGGCACTGTCGGTGATCGAGAGCAGCAGCGCGCCGAGCGTCGGCGCGGCCAGCAGCATCTGCCGCGGCGTGCGCGCGCCGAGCTCGCGCGCCAGCGCCGGTGCGGCAAGGCCGACGAAGCCGATAACGCCAACCTCGGCCGTGACGCTCGCCGCCAGCCAGACGGCGATGCCGAGAACGGCGAAACGTGTCGCATGCAAAGCGAGGCCCAGGCCCCGCGCCACATCCTCGTCGAGCCCGAGCAGCGCGAGCGGCCGCAGCAGCAGCGCCGCGGCGGCGAGGCCGAGCACGAGGCGCGGGCCGAGCGCCAGAACCGCATCCCAACTCTGCTGGTTGAGCGAGCCGGCGCCCCAGATGAACAGCGAGAGCACATATTCGCCCTTGGCGAGGATGACGGCGGCGCTCGCGGCGGCCGCGACCAGCGAAACGACCATGCCTGAAAGAACAACCGTCATCGGGTCGAGCCCGCGCCGCCAGCTCAGCCCAAGGACGAGCGCGACGGCGGCGACACCGCCGACGAGCGCGACGCCCTCGCTGGAAAGCACCATCAGCGCGGGCGCATAGGCCGTCGCGACGGTCAGCGCGAGCTGGGCCCCGGAGGCGATGCCGAGCGTCGAGGCATCGGCGATCGGGTTGCGCAGCACGCGCTGCAGCAGCATGCCGGCCAACCCCAGCGAAGCGCCGCAGATCAGCGCCGTGACGGCGCGCGGAATCAGGCTCTGCCAGAGCAGGATGCTTTCGAGCGTCCGGGCGAGCGCGGGCGAAGCCGGCAGCGGCGGACGCGTCGCTATGACGACGGCGAGGAGAACGGCCGCCATCAGCGCAGCCAGCAGCCAGGCGCCGGGATGGCCGGCGGGGCGCAGGCGCGCGGGCCGGGCGGCGTCAGCCATGCGCGGACCCCGCCTTGAGCAAGGCCTCGGTCAGCAGCCGCGCAAAGCGCCGTGCAGCCGGCAACCCGCCATAGGGATTGATCGAGGCGAGCGGGAGCAGCCGGCCTTCGCGCAAATTGGGCAGCGCATTCCAGAAGGCGCTGCGCGCAAGCGTTTCCATCGCTCCCGGCGGCACGGGCGGGATCAACGCGATGAAGGCGTCCGGCACGCGCGCGAGCGCTTCCAGGCCGATCGGCGCCATTGCGGAATAGCTCGTCTGGTCCACCCAGGCATTGGCGAGGCCGAGCCGCTTCAGCACCTCGCCGAACAGGCTATCGCCTCCGAAGACCCGCATGTGCCGCGCGTCGCCAAGATTAATCGGGATCACCGGGCGCGAGGCATAGGGCTTCAGCTTCTCGCGCAGGCTGGCAAGCTCGGCCTCGGTCTCGGCGATGTAGCGCTCGGCCCGCGCGGCGATGCCGAGCCGCGCGCCGATGCCGCGGGTCATGGCGAGCGCGGGCTCATAGGGCGGCCGTCCGGCGGCATAAACGGAAAAGCTCTCGACCGGCGCGATCCGTCGCAGCCGCGGCTCGGAGCCGACATAGAAGCTCGACGAGAAGATCAACTCCGGTCGCGACAAGAGCAGCAGTTCGAAATTGATCGTGCCGCGCAGGCCGAGATCGGTGACGCTCGCGGGCACCGCCGGCTCGACCGCGACCTCGCGGAACTGCAGCAGCTCCGGCGCCGCGACGGGCGGGGCATCGAGGGCGAGCAGGGTTTCCAGCACCGACCAGTCGACGGTCGCGATACGCAGACCTGCGGCCTGCGCAGGCAGCGGCAGGCCGGCTGCGGCCAAGAGCGCCAGCGCGCTGCGTCGTGTGGGAGATGGCTTGGTAGGGATCATGCTGACTTTAGCATAGCCGAAGGCCGCAGCGCCGGGCCGCGGCCTTCGATAGCGGCGGGTTGCACCGACTACCAGCGGTAGTTCGCCGAGACGGTGACGGTGCGGGCATCGCCGTAGCCGCAGCCGGAATAGCCGTTGCAGCTCTTCACATAGGCCTTGTCGAACAGGTTGGTGACGTTCACCGCCATACCCCAGTTGCCGATCTGGTAGCGGATCGCGGCATCGACCAGCGTCGCGGACGGCACCTTCAGCGTGTTCTCGGCATCGGCGAAGGAACGGCCGACATAGCGGACGCCCGCACCGAGCCCGACGCCTTTGAAGAAGCCGTCCGGCACGGTGTAGTCGAGCCAGCCCGAAGCCATCACCTCCGGAACGACGATGGGCGTCTTGTCGACCAGCGCCGGGCGCATGTCCTTGGTCGTCTTCAGATCGAAGGCGGTGAAGGAGGCGAGCAGCTTCAGATCCTTGGTGATGTTGGCCTTGGCCTCGAACTCGAAGCCGCGCGAGGTCACTTCGCCGAGCTGGTTCTGGGCGAAGGGGTTGATCACGGTCGGCGCCGGGTTCAGCACGTTCTGCTTGGTCAGGTGGAAGAACGAGGCCGTGAACAGCGCGTCCATGAAGGTTGGTTTGTACTTCACGCCCGCCTCGAACTGCCGCCCCTCTTCCGGGCGGAAGGGCTGGGCCGCGCCGCCCGTGAGGTTCGGATTCGCATCGAACACAGGATTGAAGAACGTCGCCGCGCTGACATAGGGTGTGAGCCCGCTGGCGAACTCGTAGCCGAGGCCGGCGCGCCCGCTCCAGGCGGCCTCCTTCTTCTCGTAGCTCGGCGAGAACAGCAGCCCCGGCGCGCTGACCGACTTCTTGTCGACATAGTCGTAGCGGCCGTTCAGCGTCAGCAGCCAGCCGCCACCGAAGCGGATCTGGTCCTGCGCGTAGAAGCCGAGCTGATGGTGCTTGAGGTCCTGGTCGAGATAGACCCCGGGCAGGCCCTGCGGCGCGCCATAGACCGGGTTGGTGACGCTGATCGGCGTCGCGCCGCCCGAGGCCTGGGTGTGATCGATATTGAAGTACTTGTAGTCGACGCCGAACAGCAGCGAATGCTGCAGCGGCCCGGTGTCGACCTTGCCGTCGACGCGATTGTCGACCGTGAAGGTCTGGACCCGCGTCCGCTCCTGGAAGCCGATACGGTAAAGCTGATAATCGGGGCCGAGCGGCTGGAAACGATTGCCGAAGAGCGCATCCGGCCCGAAATAGCCATAGCCATACGGCCCGAGCTGCGAGCCCGTCATCACGCCGTAGCGCAGGTTCTGCGTGAAGTTCCAGTTGTTGGCCAACTGGTGCTGGAACTCATAGCCGAGCAGCGTCTGGGTGCGCTCCTGATCGTCGATGGCCGGCTCGCCATAGAAGGCCTTGCGGGGGATCTTGCCGAAGGGCGCGTTCACCACCGTGCCGACATAAGGCAGGAAGCCACCGCCGACGTGGACCTGGTCGAGCGCCGCATACATGCCGTAGGCGGTGAAGCGGGTCGCGCCCGTGGGCTGATAGGTGATCTGCGGCATGATCACGCCGCGGAAATCCTTGGAATAATCGGTGTACTGGTCGCCGCCGGAGATCTTGCCGGTCAGGCGCGTGCTCCAGACGCCCGCCTTGTCGCTGACGCCGATGTCGAAGGCGCTATAGGCATTGCCGAAATTGTTGATGCCGGCCTCGACGAATCCGAAATTCTTGCCGTTGGGGCGCTTGCTAACGAGGTTGATGATGCCGCCCGGATTGGCGCCGCCATAGAGCACCGAGGCCGGACCTTTCAGCACCTCGACGCGCTCCAGCAGGAACGGATCGATCTGGAAGCCGCCGAAGCCGTAGGAATAGAGCTGCAGCCCATCCATGAAGACGCCGGTCTGTGTCGCCTGGAAGCCGCGGATGAAGAACCAGTCCGTATCGGGATCGGGGCCGAAGGTCTGGGCGGCCACGCCGGCGGTATAGCGCAGCGCCTCGTCGACCTTGAGCGCCTTGCGGTCGTCGATCTCCTCGCGCCCGACGACGGAAACCGCCTGCGGAATCGCAATGATCGGCGTGTTGTCCTTCGAGCCGGTGGCCGAGCGCGTGGCGACATAGCCGTTAACCGGGCCGGTCGCCGTCTCGGCCTGGCCTTCGACCGTGATCGTATCGAGCTGCACCGTCGGCTGAGGCGAAGTCTGGGAAAACGCCGCCGCACCGTAAAGAAGCGCGGCCGCAGACGCAGTGGAGCAAAGAATAAATTGCATCTTCATGTTACGAACGTAGCACATACTCAGATCAATCCCCAGCCTTGCGTCCTTGATCAGAATTACTCAAATTTAGAATCATTCAAAATGCGAGTAACGCTTTGTTCGATCCCGTATCATCGTTGCGATAATTGGGATTGATCGTTCCTGCCATGCATTGAACGTTCTTGGGCGCGCAGCTATAGTCTTGCCTTCGCGTTGCATTTCGGTCACGCAATGCGGCGCAACCGCCCCGCCATCGGAAGAGGTCAGGATGGGTTTCCAGCCGCGCATGCGTTCGGTTCGCGAAGGCATCAGCGTCATCGGCGCGCTCAAATACCGGGTCTGGAACGGCGTCGTCGCCGATCTCTGGCAGGCTGAATGCCAGGCCGGGGCGAGCGGCGAATACGTTTCAGAACATCCGCGGCTCTTCGTTGTGCTCGACAAGGTCGGCGGCAATTTCGAGACGCGGTTGAACCCTTCGGATCCCGGCATCTCCAGCCGTGGCCGCGTCCATTCGATCAGCTTCATGCCGGCGGGCGTGCCGGTCTGGGGCCGCACGCAGCAGCGCATGCGCATCCGCCATCTCGACCTGCATTTCGACGCGGCCGAGGTGAGCGAGCGGCTCGGCGAGGCCTTGTCTCCTGAGTTGCTGATGCAGCCGCGCATCATGTTCTCGAACGAGCGCATCCAGACACTGGCCCGGCTGATCGCCGGCGAATGCGCCGAGCCTCATGCCCGGCACGATCTCTATGGCGACGGGCTGGTGCTAGCGGTGCTGATCGACCTCTTCGGCGTGCGCGGCAGCGCGCCCCGGCGCCGGACGCCGCTGTCCAGCGCTCAGATCAAGGCCGCGACCGACTATATCGTCGAGCACGCCGCCGGCACGATCCGCCTGCAGAACCTCGCCGAGCTCGTCGGCATGTCGCAGTCCCATTTCAGCCACGCCTTCAAGGCCTCGACCGGCCTGCCGCCGCATCAATGGCAGCTCAAGGCCAGGATCGAACGCGGCCAGCGCCTGCTCGCGGCGGGCGACCGGCCGCTGACCGAGATCGCGGCGGAGGCCGGCTTCTCCGACCAGGCGCATTTCACGCGGGTCTTCCGGCGCATGGTCGGTGAGACGCCTGCCGCCTGGCGGCGCGGCTCGGCGCTTGTGGGCTGAAGCTGCCGCGCGCCCACTTTCACCCTTCGTCCCTGCGGTGTAGGTCGAAGAAACGCTGACGATGCTCAGCGGACCCGAAGGCGAGTCATCATGGAAAGCACGGCCCCTGCACTTCCGGCCGGAAATGGCCCGCTGGCGGCGCCAGCCCTTTCGCTGGCGCGGGCAGATGCGGCCGGCCAAGCCGATCTTTTCGAACTGGAGGGCGCTTCCTTCAGCGTGCCCGGTCGCGATCTGCTCGCGCCCCTCTCCTTGTCCCTGCCCGCACGCCGCGTGATCGGTCTCATCGGCCATAATGGCTCCGGCAAGTCGACGCTGCTCAAGCTGATGGCCCGCCAGCAGCCCGCCTCGGGCGGCACGATCCGCTTCGAGGGCAAGGCACTGAACGACTGGAGCGGCCGCGCCTTCGCGCGCAAGGTCGCCTATCTGCCGCAGCAGACCCCGCCCTCCTCAGGCATGCTGGTCAAGGAACTGGTCGCGCTCGGTCGCTATCCCTGGCACGGCGCGCTGGGCCGCTTCGGGGCGAAGGACCGCGAGAAGGTCGCGGAAGCCATGGCGCTCACCGATGTCGAGCCCTTCGCCGACCGGCTGGTCGATACCCTCTCCGGCGGCGAGCGCCAGCGCGTCTGGCTCGCGATGCTGGTCGCGCAGGACGCCGAATGCCTGCTCCTCGACGAGCCGACCTCGGCCCTCGACATAGCCCATCAGATCGAGGTGCTCTCGCTGGTGCACCGGCTCTCGGCGGAACGCGGGCTCGGCGTCGTCGTCGTGCTGCATGACGTCAACATGGCCGCGCGCTTCTGCGACGAGATCATCGCGTTGCATTCGGGCAGGATGATCGTCAGGGGAACGCCGGATCAGGTGATGACCTCGCAGCAGCTTGCCCGTATCTACGGCCTCGAGATGAGCGTCCTCGCGCATCCACAGACGCAGCGCCCGATCGCCCTTCCCGCCTGAAGCGCGATCCCGCGGAGACCTTGATGGACCTGATCAAGCGGTTCGCCGCCTATTACCGGCCGCATCGCGGCCTGTTCTTGCTGGACTTTTGCAGCGCGGTCGCGGCCGGCCTGCTGGAGCTCGCCTTTCCTGTCGCCGTGACGCTGTTCATCGACCGGCTCCTGCCGACCGGGGAGCTCGGCCTGATCGCGCTGGCGGCAGCCGGCCTGCTCGTCGCCTATCTGCTCAGCGCCGGGCTGCAGGTGATCGTCGTCTATTGGGGGCACATGCTCGGCATCGGCATCGAGACCGAGATGCGCGCCAAGGCCTTCGACCATCTGCAGAAGCTTTCCTTCGGCTTCTTCGACAACCAGAAGACCGGCCACCTCGTCGCGAGGCTGACCAAGGACCTCGAGGAGATCGGAGAGGTCGCCCATCACGGCCCGGAGGACCTGTTCATCGCGATCATGACCCTGATCGGCGCCTTCGCGCTGATGCTGTGGGTGCATCCTCAACTCGCCGTCGTGACCGCGCTCGTCGTACCGCTCACGGCCTTCGTCACCATCCGCTACGGCAGCCGCATGACCACGAACTGGCACGCGCTCTACCGCAGCGTCGGCGATTTCAATGCCCGCATCGAGGAGAATGTCGGCGGCATCCGCGTGGTCCAGGCCTTCGCCAACGAGGACCATGAGCGCCGGCTCTTCGCCGAGAGTAACCGCAATTACCGCGACACCAAGCTCGCCGCCTACAAGCTGATGGCCGCCTCGACCTCGCTCTCCTATCTCTCGATGCGCTTCGTACAGGTCGTCGTGATGCTGGCGGGCGGCTGGTTCGTCGTGCGCGGCGAGCTTTCAGCGGGCGGATTCGTCGGCTTCCTGCTGCTGGTGGGCGTGTTTTTCCGCCCGGTCGACAAGATCAACGCCGTCATCGAGAGCTATCCGAAGGGGATCGCCGGCTTCCAGCGCTACCTCGCCTTCCTGGCGACGCGTCCCGACATCGCCGACCGGCCCGGTGCCGCCGAGATGACGCGGCTCAGGGGCGACATCGCCTATCGCGACGTGCGCTTCGGCTACAGCCCGGACCGGCCGGTAGTCGCCGGGCTCGATCTCGGCATCACGGCCGGCGAGACGATCGCCTTCGTCGGCCCCTCCGGCGCCGGCAAGACGACCGTGTGCTCGCTGCTGCCGCGCTTCTACGAGGTCTCCGGCGGCGCGATCCTGATCGACGGCATCGACATCCGCGACATGACGCTGAAGTCGCTGCGCTCGAATATCGGCATCGTGCAGCAGGACGTGTTCCTGTTCGCCGGCACCATCCGCGAGAACATCGCCTATGGCCGGCTCGACGCCTCCGACGAGGCGATCCGGGAGGCGGCCAAGCGCGCCCGGCTCGACGGCGTCATCGCGGCCCTGCCCGAAGGGCTCGATACGGTCATCGGCGAGCGCGGGGTCAAGCTCTCCGGCGGCCAGAAGCAGCGGCTCGCCATCGCCCGCATCTTCCTGAAGAACCCGCCGATCCTGATCCTTGACGAGGCCACCTCCGCGCTGGACACGGAGACCGAGAAGGCGATCCAGCAATCGCTGACGGAACTCTCGCAGGGGCGGACCACGCTCGTCATCGCCCACCGGCTGGCGACCATCGCCAATGCGGACCGGATCGTCGTCGTCGAGAACGGGAAGGTCGTCGAGCAGGGTAGCCACGCCCAGCTTCTGGCCCGCCAGGAAGGCCGCTATCGCAGGCTCCACGCCGCGCAGATGAGCGAAAGCGGGGAGAATGCGCAGAACGCCGTCGCCTGACGCGCTTTGCCTGCAGCGGGCAGCCCGTATCCGCTTCCATGAGCCGGACGCCCGAGCACCATCCGTTTGCTGCGCTTGCGAAGGGGGGCGAAACGGTGGAGTCTCCGCCGGACATTCCCCGCGAAGATCGGCTCCACGGTGCTCTCGACCATTGCCCTTGAATTTCGTCGGCGCATAGCGATCCGACTGCCGGCTCCGGGCCGGCTTCCGTGAAGCGGCTTGACATGACGACGGCCGGCGCAGGCTGGCAGGCACCAGCGGATCCGCGCTCACTGCGCCGCTTCGAGGACGAGCGTTTCCTCACCGGCAAGGGACATTATCAGGACGACGAGGCGATCAGCGGTGCCCTGCATGCGATGGTGCTCCGCTCGCCCCATGCCCATGCCGCGATCCTATCCATCGACGCACAGGCCGCGCTCGAACTGCCGGGAGTCAGCGCGGTCTATACGGCAGCGGAGATCGAGGGCCTCGGCTCCCTGCCCTGCTCGCTGAAGATCGTCGGCCAGCCGCCGCTGATCGTGCCGCCGCGGCCGCCGCTAGCGCGGGGCCATGCCCGGCATGTCGGCGATCCCGTCGCCTTCGTCGTGGCCGAGACAGCCGAAGCCGCGCGCGAGGCCTGCGAGCTGATCGCAGTCGACTACGACATCCTGCCAGCCGTCACGGATCTCGCCGCCGCGGTGGGACCAGACGCGCCCGAGATCTGGCCGGAAGCGCCCGGCAATCTCGCCCTGCGCTATCGCCTCGGCGACGAGGCGGCGGTATCGGCAGCCTTTGAAAAGGCGGCCCATGTCGTGAGCTGCCGGGTCGTCAACAACCGGATCGTGGCCGCAGCCATGGAGCCGCGCGCCGCGCTGGGGCATTTTGATCCGGCGAGCGGGCGCTACCGGCTCTCGCTCAGCGGCGCCTCCGTCCACGACATCCGCCGCGAGCTTGCGGAGGTTCTCGGCATCGCGCCGGAGCGGATCGACGTCGCCTGCCCCGATGTGGGCGGCGGCTTCGGCATGAAGAACGTCACCTATCCCGAATATGCCCTGTTGCTGGTCGCAGCCGAGCGCCTTGGCCGGCCGGTGCGCTGGCTGGCCGACCGCATCGAGGATTTCACCGGCGGTGCCCATTCTCGCGACAATCTGACGACGGGCCGGCTAGCCTTCGACGAGAAGGGGCGCTTCCTGGCGCTCGCCGTCGAGACCATCGCCAATATCGGCGCCTATGTCTCGTCGCTCGGTCCGGGCAGCGCCACGACCGCGCCGACACCCGCCATGGGCGGGCTCTACGACATCCCGGCCATGACCATGGATGTCCGTTGCGCCTTCACCAACACGGCGCCGATCGACGCCTATCGCGGCGCCGGCAAGCCGGAGGCGAACTACCTGATCGAGCGGCTTGTGGAAAAGGCGGCGCAGAAGTTGAGCATCGACTCCGCCAAGCTCCGCAAGCGCAACTTCATCCGGAAATTCCCCTATCGGAAGCCGTTCGGCGCCGTCATCGACTGCGGCAGCTTCAGCGGCAATCTCGACCGCGTCGTCGAGGCCGCCGACCGCGCCGGCTTCCGGCACCGGCGCGCCGAATCCCGCCTCCGCGGCAAGCTGCGCGGCTTCGGCATCGGCTGCTTCCTGGAAACCTCGCGCGGCGGGCCGAACGAGGACGCCTGGCTGAGCTTCCGCCCCGATGGCGGCGTCGACATGGCGGTCGGCACCCAGTCGAACGGCCAGGGCCATGAGACGAGCTTCGCGCAGCTCCTCTCGGCCCAGCTCGGCCTGCCGGTCGAGCGCTTCCGCTTGATCCAGGGCGACACCGCGCTCGTCCCCACCGGCGGCGGCCATGGCGGCGCCCGCTCGCTCCATATGGGCGGCGGCGCGCTGGTTCTGGCGGCTCGTGCGCTGATCGAAACGGCAAAGCCCGCCGCCGCGCAATTGCTGCAGGCCGCGCCCGAGGCCGTCACCTTCGAGGCCGGGCGGTTCCATGCGCCGGGCGCCGGCGAGGTCGATCTCGCCACGGTCGCCCGCCATGTCGCCGAGACGACCGGCCGGCCGCTCGCCAGCCATGGCGCCCATCGCGACGCCCCCATCACCTTCCCGAACGGCGCTCAGACAGCCGAGATCGAGGTCGATCCCGAGACCGGCGCCGTGACGCTGCTGCGCTATGTCGCCGTCGACGACTACGGCACGCTGATCAATCCTCTGCTGACCGAATCCCAGGTCCATGGCGGGCTGGCACAGGGCATCGGCCAGGCGCTGATGGAGGAGGCCCGCTACGACCCCGACAGCGGCCAGCTCCTGAGCGCGACCTTCATGGACTACGCCATGCCACGCGCGGCCGACCTGCCCGGCTTCGAACTCGCGATGGTGGAGCTGCCGACCAATGCCAATCCGCTCGGCGTCAAGGGCGCGGGCCAGGCCGGCTGCATCGGCGCGCCGCAGACCGTGATCCACGCGATCCTCGACGCGCTCCGGCCGCTCGGCGTCACACATATCGACATGCCGGCGACCCCGGAACGGGTCTGGCGCGCGATCCGGGACGCTCAAGCGGCCGGATCAAACGCCTGATAGGCGGACCGCTTCCTGAGCCCACACATCATCTCGGGCACAGCAAAGGGCGCCCAGGAACAGTCGGCCGACGCGTGGTGGGAGCCCGGCGATCGGGGTACCTGAGGCCCAAACTACACAGCTCTTAAGAAGTTGTTTGCAACTCACCGGAATCGGCACCGGCGGGATTGCGTTGCGACCCGCCGGGCCCTTTGCTGACCAAACGCCAAAGGCGGTGTCCCGGCGTCGAGGGGACAGGGGTGGGGTGGCGTCATGATCGGTGACAGGCTGAAGCGTCTGATGAGCGGACGCGGCGAGGAGCAGCATGCGCGGCTGGAGCCGTCCATGCCGCGCGCGCCGGAATACCCAGCCATGTCGCGCACCCCCGAACGTGCTGCCAACGAGCCCGGCGAACCACCGCTCATTACTGTCGCGCCGCAGCCGACCCATGCCCGGCCTAACAGCTCGCATGAGATCGGTCAGCTGATGACCGCGATCAGCGACCAGTCCAACGAGCTCCAGACCGAATTCGCCAAGATCTCGAACTGGTCCGTCCAGCTCGACCTGCTGATGACGCGCACGGCGACGATGCAGCAGGTGCTGCCGAAATTCGTCCAGATGGCGCAGGACCAGGCGGCGCAGATCGAGGAACTCTCCGGCATCCGCAACCAGCAGGATCGCGAGATCTCAGGGCTCAGGATCGAGCTGGAGCATTATCGTCCGCTGGCGATCCGCTACGAGGAGGAGCTGCACCGCAGCCGCGCCTCGCTCGACAAGACGCAGGATCAGCTTTCCGGGCTCGAAACCGAGTACGGCAAGCTGCAGGGGGAGTGTAACGGGCTTCTCCAGAAGCTCTCCGGCTCCGATTCGCGCATCCAGCGGTTGACCGAGGAGCGGCAGGTCGTCGAGCAGAAGCTGCTTGAGAAATCGGCCTCGACGCAGAACCTCTCGCGTGAGGTCGCGATCCTGCGATCGGACCTCGTCGCCTCGAACGGCGAGAACCAGCGCCTGCAGCGGGACCTCTCCTCTCTGACCGAGAAGATGGTCGCCGACCGCGAGGACGCCAACGACGCCGCGAGCGCGGCCCAGGCGCGCATCGTCCACGCCCTGCAGACGATCAAGGAGCTGGAGGCCCAGGCCACCGCCGCCGCGGAACGCGAGCGCAAGCTGACCGAGGATGTCGCCCAGCGCGACAAGAAGCTCTACGACCTCGACATCAAGATCTCGGCGCTGCAGTCGAAGTCCGACTTCCTCACCGGCGTCAACCAGCAGCTGCGCAACGATCTGCGCCACCACATCGACCATGTCGGGACGCTGGAGCACTCCAACCGCCAGCTCATCGAGGCCATGTCGCGCAACCGCCAGGCGATCGAGGCCCGTGCGCCCGACTACGAGGGCGAGCCGAAGCTGAAGGCGGCCTCGGGGCAGGACTGACGTCGGGGAAGAGCGTCATTGCCGGGCGGCCGAGCATGACAGCCTGACGCCTGCTACGCCGCGGCCTCGACCATGCAGGCCATCTTCTCGCCCGGCTGCAGCACCAGCATGTCGCGCGAGAACAGCTCGGCCAGCCAATCGACGAAGACCCGGACCTTGTTGCTCAGATGCCGGTTCGGCGGATAGACGATGTGCAGCGGCTTCGGCCCCGTGCACCAGTCCAGCAGGATCGGCACCAGGCGCCCCTCCGCAATCGGCGCGCGCGCCATGAAGGTCGGCAGTTGCACGACGCCGAGCCCCGCCAGCGCCGCTGCCAGATAGCCCATGCCGTCATTGACCGAGACGGTGTAGCGCCCGGTGACCTCAATCGCCTCGCTGTGGTTTTGGTAGAAGAAGGGCATGACGCGCCCGGTCTGTGCCGGCCGATAGGCGACGATATGGTGGCTCTCCTCCAGCTCGCGTGGATGGCGCGGCGTGCCGGCGCGTGCGAGATAGTCCGGCGTCGCGCATGAGATCAGCTGCATCTCCCCGACCCGCCGCGCGATCAGGCTTTGGTCGACGATCTCGCCGGCACGGATGGCGCAGTCGAGATTCTCGGCGAGCAAGTCGGCCGCGCGGTCGCTGAGCCCCAGATCGACCTGGATATCGGGATAGCGCGCATGGAACTCGTGCAGCGCCGGGATGATGACCGAAGTCGCCAGCGCCGAGCTGCAATCGACCTTGAGCCGCCCACTCGGCCGCGCCTGTGCGAGCGTCATCGAGGCGTCGAGCTCGTCCAGTTCCGAGAGCAGGCGCAGCGCCCGCTCGTAATAAGCGGCGCCGTCCATGGTCACCGTCACACGCCGCGTCGTGCGGTTGAGCAGGCGCGCGCGCAGATGCGTCTCGAGCTGCTGGATCAGCTTCGTCACCGTCGGCTTGGGCATTTCGAGCAGGTCGGCGGCGCGGGTGAAGGTGCCAGCCTCGACGACCCGCACGAAGGCCCGCATCGCTGTCAGCTGATCCATGGGAATGCCTCGTTCAAATGGAGATTGTTTCCATACAGGAATAATGAATAAGCAAACAGCCTATTTATTGCCGAATAACTCGCAATTATCTCATGCTGCAACGCAACAGCGGAGGCGAGCATGCCTTCCATCGCCACCGAGAGATTTCAGACCGTCCCATCCGTCTTCTGGCGGAAGGAGAGTCTGCTGGTGCAGGGCAGCCGCTTCGACGGCCGGCTCTATGCGCCGGCAGAGGTTCCGGACGCGGCTGGCCTCGTGCTGCATCTGCATGGCGGCCACTTCAACAGCGGCTCGCTGGCCGAGGGCGAAGCCGTCGCCACGGTCCTGGCCGATTCAGGCGCAGTCGTCTTCTCGCTCTCCTATCCGCTCGCCCCGGCCCATCCCTTTCCGCAGGCGCTCGACAGCATCTATGATGCGCTCGACGCTGTCGCCAGAGGGCGCGCGCGCTGGGCCACCCGCAAGGCGCCGCTCTACGTCGCGGGCGAGGAGGCCGGCGGCAATCTCGCGGCGGCGCTCGCCATGATGGCGCGGGATCGCGGCGGCCCGGCGCTGGCCGGCCAGATCCTGCTTTCGCCCATGCTCGATTCCTGCCTCGGCACCGCCTCGCTGCGCGCGGCCCATGCCGGACCTGTCGGCTGCCAATGGGCCGATGGCTGGGCGGATTATCTCGGCGAGCCCGAGCGAGCCGGCCATCCCTATGCCACGCCGCTCAACGCGGCCCGCCTGGCCGGCCTGCCGCCCGCCCTGCTGGTCAGCGCGCAGGATGACCCGATGCGGGACGAGGTCGCTCAATACGCCATGCTGCTGACAAAGGCCGGCGTCGCGGTGAAGCATATCGTCGAGAACGCTCCGACGCATTGGCCGCAGGCTTATGCCGAAGCGCCGCGCGAGAGTTCCTGCCTGTGTAGCGCGCGCGGCGCCATCGCAGATTTCTACGCCCGGACCGCACCGTCCTAGCGCCGTTCGGGCGACATTACTTTCCGAATTCCGACCCATTTCAAGCAAGGACCTAAACCCATGTTTCAGGGAACGAACCGCCGTGGCCTTCTGGCCGGCCTGACTGCCTCCGTCGCGCTTGCCGCCATCGCCGCCGTCACCCTTTCGGGGGGCCGGGCGCAGGGTGACACGGCACCCGCCGCCCCGCCCGCCATCCCCGTCTCCGTCGCCACCGTCGAGGCCCGCGAGATCGTGCCCTGGGCCGAATTCTCGGGCCGTCTGGAGGCGATCGAGCGCGTCGAGCTGCGCTCGCGCGTGGCCGGCGTGGTCGAGGCCGTCCATTTCCGCGAGGGCAATCTGGTCAAGCAGGGCGACCTGCTCGTCAGCATCGACCAGGCGCCCTACCTTGCCGAGCTGGAGCGCGTCGAGGCTCAGGTGCTCGCTGCGAAGGCCCGCGTCGCGCTTGCCGAAAGCGAGAACGAGCGTGGGCAGCAGCTCATCGCCAGCCGCAACCTCTCGCAGCGCGATCTCGACACCCGCGTCAACGGCTTGCGCGAGGCGCAGGCCAATCAGCGCGCCGCCGAGGCCGCCCGCCGCACGGCGCAGCTCAACCTCGACTACACCCAGATCCGCGCCCCGATCAGCGGCCGCATCGGCCGGCTCGACATCACCACCGGCAACCTGATCGCCGCCGGCGGGCAGGTGCTGACCACACTCCTCTCGGTCGATCCGATCTATGCCGCCTTCAATGCCGACGAGCGCAGCGTGCTCGATGCGCTGGCCTCGCTGCCGGTCGGGTCGCGCGCGCTGGAGCAGATACCGGTCCAGCTGACCACCGCGACCACTGATGCCGCGCGCTTCAGCGGCCGGCTGCACTTCGTCGACAACGGCATCGACGGCGCGAGCGGCACGGTGCGCGTCCGCGCCCTGCTCGATAATCCTGACGGCAGGCTGATGCCCGGCCAGTTCGTCCGCGTCCGGTTGGGCCAGGCGAAGGCCGAGCCCAGGCTCGTCATCAACGAACGCGCCGTCGGCACCGACCAGAGCAAGAAGTTCGTCTTCGTCGTCGGCGACGACAGCAAGGCGGCCTGGCGCGAGGTCTCGCTCGGCGCCGCCTATGATGGGCTACGCGTCGTCAATGCCGGGCTGAAGGCCGGCGAGCGCGTCGTCGTCAACGGCCTGCAACGCATCCGCCCCGGCGCCACCGTCGCGGCCGAGCCCGTGCCGATGGCCGAGAAGAGCGAACTCAAGAAGCCCGCGACCGAACTCGCACAACGCTGACAGTTCACGACCGGCCGCGGGCGCCGCAGAGCGGGCCCGCGGTTCGCGTCCGATAAGCCGCTCGAAAGGGGGCGCAACCCATGAACCTCTCCAAATTCTTCATCGACCGGCCGATCTTCGCGGCGGTCCTCTCCGTCCTGATCTTCCTCGCCGGCCTGCTCTCGATCCGGGCGCTGCCGATCTCGGAATATCCCGAGGTCGTGCCGCCCACCGTCGTCGTGCGCGCGCAGTATCCGGGCGCGAGCCCGCGCGTCATCGCAGAGACGGTGGCGACCCCGATCGAGGAACAGATCAACGGCGTCGAGGGCATGCTCTACATGTCCAGCCAGGCGACGACCGACGGCACCATGACGCTGAACGTCACCTTCCGGCTCGGCACCGACCCGGACAAGGCGCAGCAACTCGTGCAGAATCGCGTCGCCCAGGCCGAGCCGCGCCTGCCCGAGGAGGTGCGCCGCTTCGGCGTCACCACGATCAAGAGCTCGCCCGACCTGACGATGGTGGTTCACATCACCTCGCCGAACGGCCGCTACGATATGACTTATCTGCGCAATTACGCGGTGCTGAACGTCAAGGACCGGCTCGCGCGCATCGACGGCGTCGGGCAGGTGCAGCTCTTCGGCTCGGGCGACTATTCGCTGCGCATCTGGCTCGACCCGCAGAAGGTGGCCGAGCACGGCCTTTCGCCCGGCGACGTGGTGCGCGAGATCCGCGCCCAGAACGTCCAGGCCGCGGCCGGCGTCATCGGCGCCTCGCCAAACGCGCCCGGCCTCGACCTGCAGCTCTCGGTCAACGCGCAGGGACGCCTCCAGAGCGAGGAGCAGTTCGGCGAGATCATCGTCAAGACCGGCAACGATGGCGCGGTGGTGCGCCTGAGGGACCTCGCCCGCATCGAGCTCGGAGCGGCTGAATACTCGCTGCGCTCGCTGCTGAACGGCAAGTCGGCCGTCGCCGTCCCCGTCTTCCAGGCGCCCGGCTCCAACGCCATCGCCATTGCAGACCGCGTCCAGGAGACGATGCGCGAGATCAAGCAGAACATGCCGGAAGGCGTCGACTACTCGATCGTCTACGACACCACCCAGTTCGTGCGCGCCTCGATCAAGGCCGTGATCACGACGCTGCTGGAGGCGGTGGCGCTGGTCGTGCTGGTGGTCATCGTCTTCCTGCAGACATGGCGGGCCTCGATCATCCCGCTCATCGCCGTGCCGGTTTCCGTCGTGGGCACCTTCGCGGTGATGTATCTGATGGGCTTCTCGATCAACGCGCTGAGCCTGTTCGGGCTGGTGCTGGCTATCGGCATCGTCGTCGACGACGCCATCGTCGTGGTCGAGAATGTCGAGCGCAACATCGAGGCCGGGCTCGCCCCGCGTGAAGCCACCTACAAGGCGATGCGCGAGGTCTCAGGCCCCATCATCGCGATTGCGCTGGTGCTGGTCGCAGTCTTCGTGCCGCTGGCCTTCATCTCGGGCCTGACCGGGCAGTTCTACCGCCAGTTCGCGCTCACCATCGCGATCTCGACGGTGATCTCGGCGGTCAACTCGCTGACGCTCTCGCCCGCGCTCGCAGCGCTGCTGCTCAAGGGGCACCACGCCCCGAAGGATGCGCTGACACGCTTCATGGACCGCGCCTTCGGCTGGTTCTTCCGCGGCTTCAACCGCTTCTTCCATCGCTCCTCGGAGGCCTATGGCGGCGGCGTGAAGCGCGCGATCTCGCACCGCGCCGTGGTGCTCGCGCTCTATGTCGTGCTGCTGGGCATGACGGGCGTGCTGTTCAAGGCCGTGCCGAGCGGCTTCGTCCCGGGCCAGGACAAGCAGTATCTCGTCGGCTTCGCGCAGCTGCCGGACGCCGCGACCCTCGACCGCACGGAGGATGTCATCCGCCGCATGGACGAGATCGCGCTGAAGCATCCGGGCGTCGAGAACGCCATCTCCTTCCCCGGCCTCTCGATCAACGGCTTCACCAACTCCTCCAACGCCGGCATCGTCTTCGTGGGTCTCAAGCCCTTCGACCAGCGCAAGGACCCTGCCCTCTCCGGCAACGCCATCGCGATGCAGCTCAACAAGGAGTTCGCCGGCATCAAGGAGGCCTTCATCGCCATGTTCCCGCCCCCGCCCGTCCAGGGGCTCGGCACGATCGGCGGCTTCAAGCTGCAGATCGAGGATCGCGCGGGCCTGGGTTATGCCGCGCTCGACGAGGCGACCAAGGCCTTCATGGGCAAGGCCGCGCAGGCGCCGGAGATCGCCGGCATGTTCTCGAGCTTCCAGGTCAACGTCCCGCAGCTCTATGCCGATATCGACCGCACCAAGGCCCGCCAGCTCGGCGTGCCGGTGACCGAGGTGTTCGACACGCTGCAGACCTATCTCGGCTCGACCTATGTCAACGACTTCAACCGCTTCGGCCGCACCTACACGGTGCGCGTCCAGGCTGACGCACCCTTCCGCGCCCAGCCCGAGCATATCGGCCAGCTCAAGGTGCGCTCCAGCAGCGGCGAGATGATCCCGCTCAGCGCCGTGCTGAACGTGCGCACGGACTCCGGCCCGGAGCGGGCGATGCGCTATAACGGCTTCCTCGCCGCCGACATCAATGCCGGCGCGGCCCCGGGCTTCTCCTCGGGACAGGCGCAAGAGGCGGTGGAGCGCATCGCGGCCGAAACCCTGCCGAAGGGCTTCGCCTTCGAATGGACGGAGCTGACCTATCAGGAGATCCTCGCCGGCAATTCGGCGGTGATCGTCTTCCCGGTCGCCATCCTGCTCGTCTTCCTCGTGCTGGCGGCACAGTATGAGAGCCTGACCCTGCCCATCGCGATCCTGCTCATCATCCCGATGGGCCTGCTCGCGGCGCTGACCGGCGTCTGGCTCTCGGGCGGAGACAACAACGTCTTCACCCAGATCGGTCTGGTCGTCTTGGTGGGTCTATCGGCGAAGAACGCCATCCTGATCGTTGAATTCGCGCGCGAGCTCGAATTCGAGGGCAGGACGCCGGTCGAGGCCGCGATCGAGGCCAGCCGCCTGCGCCTGCGTCCGATCCTGATGACCTCGCTCGCCTTCGTGATGGGCGTGGTGCCGCTGGTGATCTCGACCGGGGCCGGCGCCGAGATGCGGCAGGCGATGGGCATCGCGGTCTTCGCCGGCATGATCGGCGTCACCGCCTTCGGCATCTTCCTGACGCCGGTCTTCTACGTGCTGATGCGCAAGCTGGCGGGCAACCGCCCGCTGACGCAGCACCGCACTGAGCAAGAAAGCGAGTTGAAGGCAGCCTGAGGTCGCTCCGAACCTAGGCGGCCGGCGTCTCCTCGTCCCTGTTGCGGACGAGGAAGATGCCGGCCGCCGCGCTCATCAGCGCAAGGCAGAACCAGGTCAGCGCATAGACCAGATGCGTGTTGCGGAAACCGGTCTGCGTCATCCCGCCCTGCGGCAGAGGGCCGGGCTCGGAAGCAACATCCGCATCGACGAAATAAGGCGCGACGCTGCTCACTCCACGCGCCTGCGCAATCGCCGCGACATCGCGCGAATACCAGCGCCCGGCCGCGGGATCGTTGGAGCGCAGGAAGCCGCCACCTGGCTCGCTCAGCCGCAGCAGCCCGACCACCCTCGCCTCCTCGCCCGCAACCTTGCGCCGTTCCTCCGCTCCACGCCTGTCATCCGGCACGAAGCCGCGATTGACCAGCACCGTGAAGCCAGCTTGCGTCCGCAGCGGCGCCAGCACCCAGAAGCCGGGTCCGCGTTCGGTCACCGCCAGCGTCAGCGTCTCGGGAATGTCGAGATAGCGGCCCTGCAAGGCGACGCGGCGATATTCGTAAGCCGCGGCATCGATCCGTGGCCATTCCACCGGCCCCGGCGCTGCCGCCGGCGGGGCGTGGATGCGGGCATCGACCCGGGCGATCAGGTCGAGTTTCCAGACCCGCCGCTGCATCTGCCAGACGCCGAGCCCCGCGCAGACCAAAGTCAGCAGACAGGCTCCGGCGACAAAGACGAGCCGCACGGCCTGAAGCCTTACATTTTGTGCACGTCCGGCATCATGTTGGTGTTGAGGTGGAACATCACCCACAGCGAGCCTGCGAGCACGATCACCACGATGATGATCGTGAAGATCAGTGCCATCATGTTCCAGCCTTGCTCCGCGCGGCTGTTCATATGGAGGAAATAGACCATATGGACGACGATCTGGACGGCCGCGAAGGCCATGATCACGATGGCCGTCAACGTCGAATTGCCGAGCACGTCGTTCATGACCAGCCAGAACGGGATCGCGGTGAGGATGACCGAGAGCAGGAAGCCGGTGACATAGCCGCGCAGGCTGCCATGCCCTTCGCCGCCGTGGTTGCCGTGCCCGTCATGGTGTTCGGCGTGGTTCTGGCTTCCGCTCATTTCAGCACGCCCATCAGGTAGACGAAGGTGAAGACGCCGATCCAGACGACGTCAAGGAAGTGCCAGAACAGGCTCAGGCACATCAGCCGGCGGCGATTGGCCGCGATCAGCCCGCGCTGCCGGACCTGCACCATCAGAACCACGAGCCAGATCAGGCCGAAGGTGACGTGCAGGCCGTGCGTGCCGACCAGCGCGAAGAACGACGACAGGAACGCGCTGCGCTGCGGCACCGCGCCTTCATGGATCAGATGGGAGAACTCGTAGAGCTCGATGCCGATGAAGGCGAGGCCGAAGAGGCCCGTCACCACGAGCCACCCCTGCAGCGCCGCCTGGCGGCCCTTCTCCATCGCCAGCATGGCGAAGCCGTAGGTGATCGAGGAGAACAGCAGCATGGCCGTGTTGACCGCGACCAGCCTGAGGTCGAAGAGATCCGCCCCCGACGGCCCCGCCGCATAGTTGCGGCCCAGCACCCCATATGTCGCGAAGAGAACCGCGAAGATGAGGCAGTCGCTCATCAGGTAGATCCAGAACCCGAGCATCGTCGAGTCGCCGGGATGATGCTCGGGCGCGCCCTCCATCAGGTGAAAGACCGGAACGTCGCCCTGCGGCGTGTGCGGCATCGTCGTCGCTTTGGCCATCGTCTTTCCTCAGGCCCCGGCCAGCGCCCGGCTGCGCGAATCTTCCTCGCGCACAACCGCTTCGGCCGGGATGTGAAAGTCGCGATCGTAGTTGAAGCTGTGGATGATCACGGCCGCCAGAATGCCGACGAAGCTCGCTGCCGCCAGCCACCAGATGTACCAGATCAGCGCAAAGCCGCAGAGGGTCGCCAGCGCCGCGATGATGACACCTGCGCCGGTGTTCTTCGGCATGTGGATCGGCCCGAAGCCGGAAAGCGGGCGCTCGTAGCCGCGCCTCTTCATGTCGTCCCAGCTGTCCAGGTCGTGGATGACGGGGGTGAAAGCGAAGTTGTAGGCCGGCGGCGGCGAGGAGGTCGACCACTCCAGCGTGCGTCCCTCCCACGGGTCGCCGGTCGTGTCGCGCAGTTGCTCGCGCCGCAGGATGCTGACCGCGATCTGGATGATGAAGCACAGGATGCCGAGCGCGATCAGCACCGCGCCGATCGCCGCGACCACGAACCAGATCTGCAGCGACGGGTCCTCGAAGCGGTTCAGGCGACGCGTCACGCCCATCAGCCCCAGCACATAGAGCGGCATGAAGGCGACGTAGAAGCCGATGACCCAGAACCAGAAGGAGAGCAGCCCCCAGAAGCGGTCGAGCTTGAAGCCGAAGGCCTTGGGGAACCAGTAGGCGATGGCAGCGAAGACGCCGAAGACGACGCCGCCGATAATGACGTTGTGGAAATGGGCGATCAGGAACAGGCTGTTGTGCAGCACGAAATCGGCTGGCGGCACCGCCAGCATGACGCCTGTCATGCCGCCGATGACGAAGGTCAGCATGAAGGCGACGAGCCACATCATCGGCAGCTCGAAGCGGATGCGGCCCCGATACATCGTGAACAGCCAGTTGAAGATCTTCGCCCCCGTCGGGATCGAGATGATCATCGTCGTGATGCCGAAGAAGGAATTCACGCTGGCGCCCGAGCCCATCGTGAAGAAATGATGCAGCCACACGAGATAGGACAGGATGGTGATGACCACGGTGGCGTAGACCATCGAGGCATAACCGAAGAGGCGCTTGCCGCAGAAGGTCGAGGCCACTTCCGAATAGACGCCGAAGATCGGCAGGATCAGGATGTAGACCTCCGGGTGCCCCCAGATCCAGATCAGGTTCACGTACATCATCGGGTTGCCGCCGAGATCGTTCGTGAAGAAGTTGGTGCCGACATAGCGGTCGAGCGTCAGCAGAGCGAGCGTCGCCGCCAGGATCGGGAAGGTCGCGACGATCAGCACGTTGGTGCACAGCGCCGTCCAGGTGAAGACGGGCATCTTCATCAGGTCCATGCCCGGCGCGCGCATCTTCACGATGGTCGCGATCAGGTTGACGCCGGACAGGGTCGTACCCACGCCCGCAACCTGCAGGGCCCATAGGTAGTAGTCCATGCCCACCCCGGGCGAGTACGCGGCTCCCGACAGCGGCGGATAGGCCAGCCACCCGACTTTGGCGAACTCCCCGATGAAGAGCGAGGCCATCACGAGGACGGCGCCGCCGACCGTCATCCAGAACGAGAAATTGTTGAGGAATGGGAATGCCACGTCGCGAGCGCCGATCTGCAGCGGCACGACATAGTTCATCAGTCCCGTGACGAAGGGCATCGCCACGAAGAAGATCATGATGACGCCATGGGCCGTGAAGATCTGGTCGTAATGGTGCGGCGGCAGATAGCCCTCGTTGGCGCCGAAGGCGATCGCCTGCTGGCCGCGCATCATCAGCGCGTCGGCGAAGCCACGCAGCAGCATGATCACGCCGAGGATCATGTACATGATCCCGATCTTCTTGTGGTCCACGCTGGTGAACCACTCGTGCCAGAGATAGCCCCAGAGCTTGAACCGGGTGACCACGGCGACCAGCGCGAGCCCGCCGAGGACGACGACCGCGAAGGTGCCGATCAGGATCGGCTCATGATAGGGGATCGCTTCGAGGGTGAAGCGCCCGAAAAGAAGCTTCCACCAGTCGGGATAGGAGGTCATGCTTCCCTCGATTGCTTGAGCCGGCAGACCGGCATCAGTTCGACCGGCGCGCGCCTGCCGTGCCGTAGACGTCGGACGGCGTGCAGGCGATCGCGAGCACGAACGGGCGCGGCGGCAGCGGTTGCCCGCCTCGCCGGACGGATTTGTCGTATTCGAGCGCGGCGACGGTCGCGATGCCTTCCTTGCCGCCGCCCCCGCGGGCGTCCATCGCCATCATGTCGCGCATGCAGAGCTTGGCCCGGTCGACACAGCGGTTGAGGATGGCCTCGAAGAGATCGGCCGGAACGTCGCGGAAATGGCGGACCGCCTCGCGCTCGCTCGGGCGTTCCAGCACGAGATAGTCCTCGCGCTGCAACGGGCCGCCATTGCGGCTCGCGGTCTGGACCCACTCGCCGAAGGCGTTGTCGTCGACGCCGCGGAAGCGGAAGCGCATGTCGGAGAATCCGGCGCCGCTGTAGTTGGCCGAGAAGCCCTCGAATTCGCCGGCATGGTTGATCACGGCGTGGAGCTTCGTCTGCATGCCCGGCATGGCGTAGATCTGGCCGGCCAGCGCCGGAATGAAGAGCGAATTCATCACCGCAGACGATGTGATGCGGAATTCGATCGGCTGATCGACGGGCGCCACGACCTCGTTGAGCGAGGCGATGCCCTGCCCCGGGTAGAGGAAGAGCCATTTCCAGTCGAGCGCCACCACCTGGATCACGAGCGGCTGCTTCGCCGGAGTCCTCTCGCCCATCTTGGCCGTCGCGACAGGCTTGCTGGCGCTGATCCGGTTAAGCGGACGATAGGGGTCGAGCAGATGCGTGCCCATCCAGGTCATCGCACCGAGGACCACGATGATCAGCAGCGGCACCGACCAGATCACCACCTCCAGCGGCAGCGAGTGGTTCCAGTCCGGATGATAGGTCGCCTTGGCCGAAGCGCGGTATCGCCAGGCGAAGAACACGGTCAGCGCCATCACCGGGATGATGACGATCAGCATCAGCGCGACGGAGGCGAGCATGAGGTTCCGCTGCTGCACCGCAACATCGCCGGACGGCGACAAAAGCACCATCTGGCAGCCACCAAGCACGGCAAAAAGCGGCAACAGCAGGAAAAAGCGCGGATTTCGCACGAGACTCAAGACCTCCCTAAGCCGGGAACTGCCGCTCTCTACGTCCGTTCTTTCGCAACGCACATAGGACAATCTGTCCCATTGTGGGGTTTGACGCCTCGCTTCTATCCACCGTATCCATTTACAGGACATGCGGGCAAGCCCGATCGCTCCTGCCTGCCGCCAGCTAGGAGCTCGGTCATGAGCGCGGACGCGTTGAGCCACCCATCAGGGCATCGGACCGATGATCATGGGCGGGATCACGTCACGCCGGCGGACATCGCGCTCGGGGTTATCATCGGCCGGACCTCCGAATATTTCGACTTCTTCGTCTTCGGCCTCGGCTGCGTCCTGGTCTTCCCCGAGCTGGTCTTCCCCTTCGTCGACAAGCTCACGGGAACGCTCTACGCCTTCGGTATCTTCGCGCTCGCCTTCGTGACGCGCCCGCTCGGCTCGGTGCTGTTCTTCGGCATTGACCGCCGCCACGGCCGCGCGACCAAGCTCACGGCAGCCCTGTTTCTGCTCGGCGGCTCCACCGCGGCAATCGCCTTCCTGCCCGGCTATGCGACGATCGGCATCTGGTCCGTGGTGATCCTGGCCGGCTTCCGCCTGTTGCAGGGCATCGCGCTTGGCGGCGCCTGGGACGGCCTGTCCTCGCTGCTCGCGCTCAACGCCCCGCCGAACCGGCGCGGCTGGTATGCGATGCTGCCGCAGCTCGGCGCACCGCTCGGATTCATCCTCGCCGCCGGGCTCTTCGCCTATTTCGAGGGCGCGCTCTCGAAGGAGGATTTCCTCGGCTGGGGCTGGCGCTATCCCTTCTTCGTCGCGCTGACGATCAACGTCGTGGCGCTCTTCGCGCGGCTGCGCATGGTCGCGACCCATGAATTCGCCGAGCTGATGGAAACGCGCGAGCTGGTGCCGGTCTCGGTCGCGGAGCTCATCCGCGCCCATGGCAGCACGCTGGTGCTGGGCGCCTTCGTGCCGCTGGCGAGCTTCGCGCTCTTCCACCTCGTCACCATCTTCCCGGTGAGCTGGATCAACCTCTTCACTGATCGTTCCGTCTCGGAGTTCCTGATGGTGCAGGCCGCCGGCGGCGTGGTCGGCGCGGGTGCGATCGTCACCTCGGGCCTGATCGCCGACCAGATCGGGCGCCGCGCCACGCTGATCCTGTCGGGCGCGATGATCGCCGGCTTCAGCCTTTCGAGCATCTTCGCACCGCTGCTCTTCGGCGATAGCCTCGCCGGCCAGACCATCTACGTCATCATCGGCTTCGGCCTGCTCGGCCTCTCCTACGGCCAGACGGCGGGCGCCGTCGCCTCGAGCTTCGGTGCGCAGTACCGCTATACCGGCGCGGCCCTGACCTCGGACCTCGCCTGGCTGCTCGGCGCCGGCTTCGCGCCGCTGGTGGCGCTGTTTGTATCCAGTGACTTCGGCCTCGCCTGGGTCGGCGTCTACCTGCTCTCGGGCGCGCTCTGCACGCTCGCGGCGCTGGCGATCGACCGCCGGATGCAGGGGCGTTACGGGTAGCGCGCGCCGCCATTGCGAGCGCAGCGAAGCAATCCAGGACGACGCAGAACTCTGCCGCCCCTGGATTGCTTCGCCGCTACGCTCCCCGCAATGACGACGTGTCAGCGCCCCTGCCAGACCGGCGGCCGCTTGCCCAAAAAGGCTTCCATGCCCTCGCGGAAATCGGCGCTGGTGTAGCAGAGCCTGACAAGGTCATCGCCATCGAGCCCCTCGGCCGCAGCGCCCGTCAGCCGGCGCATCGCCTCCTTGGTGGCGCGCATGGTCAGCGGCGCATGGCCGGCGATGGTCTTCGCCAGTTCGCCTGCCCGCGCCATCAGCGCCGCATGGTCCGGCAGCAATTCGCTGTAGAGCCCGATCCGCTGCCCCTCCTCCGCCTCGACCAGCCGCGCGGTCATGACGATGTCCTTGACCCGCGCCGGCCCGAGCAGGGCGTAGAGCCGGGCGTAATTCTCCATCGACAGGCAGTTGCCGAGCGTGCGCGCGATCGGGAAACCGAAGCGGGCCGTCACCGTCGCGATGCGGATGTCGCAGGCGAGCGCGATGCTCGCCCCACCGCCGGTGACCGCACCCGAGATCGCGGCCAGCGTCGGCACGGGGCAGCGCTCGATCGTGCCTATCACCGTCTCGATGCGCCCCTCATAGGCGAGCGCATCCTCGCCAGTCGAAAAGGAGCGGAACTGCGAAATGTCGGTGCCGGCGCCAAAAGCCTTCTCGCCCGCCCCGGTCATGACGATGACGCGCGGATCGCCATGCGCCGCCGGGTCGCGGCAGATTTCGGCAATGCGCTCATACATGGCGAAGGTCAGCGCATTGCGCGCCTGCGGCCGGTTGAGCGTGATCGTCGCGATCCCGCCCTCGACCGCATAGAGGATTTCGTCGTTCAAGCTGCGCTCCCGTTCGGTCATGCCGCAACCGGCGCCTCTCTCTCGGGCGCAGCGCAGCGGGAACCCGAGAATCTCGTCCAGGCGAGGCCCGGGTCAAGCCCAGCATGCAGCATACCGACGTCGCGCGAAACCCTCACGCCGCCGCCTTCACCTCCCGCGCCGCGCCGCGAACAGCCTCGAGCGTGGCGTCGACCACCCCGGCATCATGCTCGGACGAGACGAACCACGCGCCACGCTCCAGCGCACGCACGCCGCGCTTGAGCAGCGCATGGGCGAAGCGGACGTAAGTCGCCTTGTCCGCACGCGCCACGTCCCGGTAGTTCCGCGCCGGCTGGTCGAGCCCGAAGGCGACGTGGAACATCAGCGGGAAGCCCCCGACCTGCGCCTTGATGCCCTCCTCGGCCAGGATGGCGCGGATGCCGTCCTGCAGGCGCTGGCCGTTGACCGAGCTGCGCGCGTAATGCTCCGGCGTCAGCATGGTCTGCGTCGCGACCAGCGCCGCCATCACCATCGGCTGCGCATTGAAGGTGCCGCCATGCAGCACCCCGTCGGCGAAGAGATCGATGACGTCCGCCCGGCCGGCGATGGCCGCGACCGGGAAGCCGTTGGCGATGGCCTTCGCCATGATGCAGAGGTCCGGCGTCACGCCGAAGCGCTCCTGCGCCCCGCCGCGCGCGAGGCGGAAGCCGGTGATGACCTCGTCGAAGATCAGCAGCGCGCCGTGCTTGCGGCAGGCTGCGAGCGCGCCCTCCAGATAGCCCGGCGCCGGCGCGATGGCGCCCTGGTTGCACATCGCCGGCTCCATCAGCACGGCGGCGACATCGCCCTTGGCGAGCCGCGCCTCCAGCACCGCCAGATCGTTCCAGCCCAGGATCGAGAGCCCCTCGCCCGCCGCCGGATCCTGCCCCTTGGAGCCGATCACCGGCGTCGGCGCGTCCTCGGGCCCGGCCGCGTTGAGGCCCGGGGCCGTCGACCACAGGATGTTGTCGAACCAGCCGTGATAATGCCCCTCGAACTTCACGATGCTGTTCCGGCCGGTGAAGGCCCGCGCCAGCCGCATCGCGGCCTGCGCCACCTCCGAGCCGGACGATCCGAAGCGCAGGCGCTCGGCGCAGGGAATACGCTCGCAGATCAGCTTCGCCGCCTCGTATTCGATCGGCGCCTGGCCGGCGTAGAGGATGCCCTTCTCGCTCTGCTTGCGCACCGCCTCCAGTACAGGGCCGGGCGTGTGTCCGAGCACGGTGGCGCCCATGGCGCAGTAATAGTCGATCAGCCTGTTGCCGTCGGCGTCATGGAGATAGGGGCCCTCGCCACGCTCGAAGACGAGCGGCCCACCCGCCATGCCGAGCCGGAAATTGCTATTCGCGCCGCCCGCGATGTAGCGCGCATTCTCGGCGATCTGCCGGGCCGATTCCGCGAAGCTGAGCTCGGTGCCATTCGTTGCCACTGGCGTCTCTCCCCTGCTGTCCTTCGCTGCTTTCCTACGACCTCACCAGAGCGTCCGGACCGTGTAAAGGAACACTCGTTTCGCCTTGCGGAATTTGTTTCAGGCGGCTATTCGGCCCGCAGACAGGCCAGGAAGGGCGCAGCCGCCATGGCGAAGAAGCCGGACAATCCCTACGTCGTGCAGCCGGTGATGAAGGCGCTGAAGGTGCTGGAGCTCGTCGCCCGCCACAGCCACGAGATCGCGCTCACCGCCGTCAGCAAGGAACTGAAGATCCCGAAGACGACGACCTTCCGCTATCTGCAGACGCTGACGGCCGCCGGCTTCCTCGACCACAACCGCGCGACCGACCGCTACAATCTCGGCCCGCAATTGCGCTCCATCGCGCGCGCGGATGCCAGCGTCAGCAAGGTCCGCGAACTGGCCCGGCCGGCGATGATCGGGCTGATGCAGGAGTTCAACGAGACCGTGAACCTCGCCGTGAAGGGCAACGGCACGATCGTCTATATCGACCTCGTCGAGGCCAACCGCTCGCTCAGGATGCAGGCGCGCATCGGCGACAGCCACCCGATGCACTCGACCGCGCTCGGCAAGGCGATCCTCGCCTTCCTGCCCGACGCCGAACGCCAGCACCAGCTCGACCTGCCGCTGACCGAGCGCACGGGCCGAACCCTGCTGGAACGCGAGGAGATCGAGCGGCAGCTCAGGCAGGTGGCGCGCTCCGGCTACGCCACCGAGATGGGAGAGAACGAGGACGGCGCCATGTGCGTCGGCGTGCCGATCCTCGACGCGGACGGCTACCCTGTCGCGGCACTGTCCATCTCCGCGCCGCTGATGCGGATGCCGCATTCTCTGGCGGCCAAGGCGGGCGTGAGACTGCGAGAGGTCGCGGCCGGCATCTCGGCCACGCTCGGCTCGCACCCGCCGGGCTGACGCTCCGCTCATCGGTATTCGATCCGCGGATCGATCCAGGCATAGAGCAGGTCGACGCCGAGGTTGATCAGCATATAGGCCACCAGGATGATCAGGATGCAGCCCTGGATCAGCGGGTAGTCGCGCGTGCTGATGGCCTGGATGAGCAGGCGCCCGATGCCCGGATAGGTGAAGACGGCTTCCGTCACCACCGCCCCGCCGATGAAGTTCGCCATCATCAGCCCAACGATGGTCACGAAGGGCAGCAGCGCGTTGCGCATGATGTGCAGGCCGACGATGCGCCTCTCCGGCACGCCCTTGGCGCGGGCGGTGCGGACATAGTCCGCCCGCTGCTCCCCGATCAGCGAAGCGCGCAGAAAGCGGGCGAGGATGCCGGAGACATAGGTGCCGAGCGTGAGCGCCGGCAGCACGAGGCTGCGCAGCGCCTCGACGGGTGACTCCCAGAACGGCACATGGCGCGAGGCCGAAGGCAGCCAGCGCAGCTCCACCGCGAAGAGCAGGATCAGCAGGATGCCGAGCCAGAAGGTCGGCACGCCGAGCGCCAGCGCGCTCCAGCCGCTCAGAACCCGGTCGAGCCAGGAGTTCGGCTTCACAGCGCTGGCGATGGCGACGGGAACGCCCAGCACCAGCGCCACGACGATGGCGGCGAGCGCGAGCTGCAATGTCGCCGGGAGCCGCTCGCCGATCAGTTGCAGCACCGGCTGGCGGCTATGCAGTGAAAGCCCGAAATCGCCGGTGAGCGCGCGGCCGAGCCAGTCGAGATATTGCACCACCATCGGCCGATCGAGCCCGTAGCGCTGGATCGCGGCGGCGATCTCCTCCTGCGAGGCGTTCTCGCCGACGATGACCGCAACCGGCCCGCCCGGCACGGCATAGATCATCGCGAAGATCGCGAAGGAGGCCAGCAGCAGAACGGGCAGCATCTGGACAAGGCGGCGCAGGATATAGCCCGTCATCGGCCGCCCCCGGCCGTCTCGCGGACGCCGTCGGTCTCGTCGCGGTCGATGATCGCCGTCAGCGCCCGGCCGATCGTGTCGAAGGACAGGATCGTCAGCGTCAGCACAAGCCCGGGCAGCACGGCATAGCTCGGCGCCTCGTAGAGATAGGATTTGCCGGTGCGCAGCATCTCGCCCCAGCTCGGCGTCGGCGGCGGCACTCCGACCCCGAGGAAGGCCAGCGCCGCTTCCAGCAGGATCGCGATCGAGGCGAGCACGATCGCCTGAACCACCAATGGACTCAGGGCGTTGGGCAGGATCGTGCGGAACATGATGTAGGCTGGCCCGCCGCCGAAGCCGCGCACCGCCATGACGAAATCGAGTTGCCGCAGCGCCATGACCTGCGCCCGCGCGATGCGGGCGAAGCCCGGGATGCCGGCGACGCCGACCGCGACCAGCGCCGCGCCCTGGCTGCGGCCGAGCACCGCGATCAGCGCCATGGCGAACAGGATGTTCGGCAGCGCCAGCAGCACGTCGATGCAGCGCATCAGGATGGAATCGCGCCAATCTCCGTAGAAACCGGCGACGAGCCCGACCGGCACGCCGATCAGCGCCGCGATGACGACCGCGCCGAAGGCGGTCACCAGCGAGGTTCGCGCGCCATAGATCACACGCGCAAGAATGTCCCGGCCGAGTTCGTCCGTGCCGAACCAGGCGTCCGGAGACGGGGGCTTCAGCGATTCCGCGATGTTCTGCCGCAACGGATCGAGCGGCATGAGGCCGGCGAACAGCGCCGCCAGCCCCACCACCGTCAGGAAGGCGAGGCTGAGCGCCGCGCCGCGCCGGGCCAGAAGCCGGCGCAGCAGGCGCCCTGCCGCAGCAAGCCCCGTCACTTGAACCCGATGGTCCGCGCGACGAGCAGGTTGTCAATGTCGAGCGTGATCCCGCCGATCTTGTCCGAGGCCACGATCAGTCCGACGTCGTAGGAGTTGGTCGGGACGCCGAAGGCCTCCTCCACCATGACCTTGTTGAGGTTGTCATAGGACGCCTTGACCTCGGCCGCGCTGCCGGTCGCCGCATCGACCTTCGCAATGGCTGCGACATAGTCCGGATGCGGATGCGGGTCCTTCAGGACTGGATTGCCGGAGGTCCGGTAGATCGAGTTCGTGGCGACCCGCGACGGGAATTTCTGAACATTGCCGACTGCGCCGAATGTCGCAGCGAAATCGCCGCCGAGCAGCGCGGTGACGTATTCCGCGCCCTGCCGCATGTCGAGTTCGACGGGGATGCCGGCCTTCTGCAGCGAGCCCTGCACGATCTGGCTGATCGAGACGGAAGCCTCGTCGCTGCCGTTCACCAGGAGCTTCCAGCCTTTCATCTCGTCGGCCGAGAGGCCGGAGGCGGCGATGAGCTTCTTCGCCTTCTCGATGTCGTAGCCATAGGTCTTGGTATAGGCGGCGTCGAAGGCCGGGCTTGCCGGCGCCCAGGGCAGCGCCACCTCTTGCCCCATCCCGGCATAGCCGACGCGCAGGATGCTGGCGCGGTCCATCAGATGGTTGAAGGCCTGCCGGAAGGACTTATTGCGGAAGGGTCCGCGGGTCGAGTTGATGCGGAAGACCTGCACCAGCGGTCCCGGCCCGGCAAAGACCTGATAGCCGCCGTTCTTGAGCCGGACCGCGCTGCGCGAGGAGCCGCCATAGACGATGTCGACTGCTCCGGATTCGAGCGCGGCGGTCGCGGCCGCATCCTCGGTGAAGACGGTGAAGACGAGGTCCTGCATCACCGGCTGGTTCGGCCGCCAGTATTTCGGATTGGCCTTGAGCCGCAGCCCCTGCCCGACCGCCCGGCTGACCAGCGTATAGGGCCCGGTGCCGGCCGGCACCGTCTCGACCATGTCGATGCCCTTCGGATCGATCGGCAGCAGGAACTGCAGCAGGTCGAGGATCTGCCGCTCCGGCACCGGCGCCTTGAAGTTGATGACGACGGTGCGGTCGTCCGGCGCCGACCAGTCCTTCACGATCGACATCGTCGGAAAGACGTTCTTGCCGCGCTTGGGATCGGCGCCTTTCTGCAGCGTCGCCAGCACGGAATCCGCCTTGAACGGGGTGCCGCTGTGGAAGGTGACGCCGTCGCGTAGCGTGAGGCTAACCGAGGTCTTGTCCGGCGAAATCGTCCAAGCCGTCGCCAGGCTCGGTTCCGGCTTACCCTCCGGGGTATACTCGATCAGGCTGTCATAGAGGTTCTTGATGACGTGGAAGTTCACCGTCGAGAGCTGCTGCGGATCATAGTTCGCAAGCTCCGACAGCACGGCCACCCGGAGCGTGCCGCCCTTGAGCTGCTGGGCGCCCGCGGGCAGCCCTCCCACCAGCGACAGGGCGCCGCCCAAAGCCAGGCCGGTCATGCAGAATTGACGTCGCGACAGCTTTGTCATCGCTTTCCCCTCTCTGTTTGTAGAATTCGATTTCAGCCCTTCCCCGCTCCCGGCTGGGACGAATGCGCCCGCCAGTCGCTTATTGTCTCCAACGGGTAGACCGGCCGTGGAATCCGCTGCCAGGGCAGCGTGAACACGTCGGACTGCCCAGGCCCGCGCGTATCTGCGCGGACGAGCCCGGAGGCGATCTCGTCGAAATACTGGAAGTTCGAGGCCGTCTTGAGCACGGCCATCTTGTAGTCCGTGGGCTTGACGCCAAAGGCTTCGTAGACGCCCGGCACATTGCCCGCGACGCCGCGCAGCTCCGAGATCAGCAGCGTCACTGGCCCGATATCGAAGACCGCGACGCGGCCCATATCGACCTCCGGCTGGTGATTGAAATTCAGCGCGACGGCTCCGCTCCCGAGCTTGCGCACGGTGCCGGTCACCGTCAGCGGCTTGAAGAAGGCCGGCGCGGCGTCGCCACCAAGCGGCAGCGTGACTTCCGCGCCCTCGCCGGCTGCGGTCAGCGTCGCGACCGCCTCAGCCGAGATCAGCGGCATCAGCGCGCGGCCCTTGATGCCGAGCCGCAGCATCGCCTCCAGCAGCACATTGCTGTCCCCCGCCGCGCCGCCGAAAACCGTGTCGCCGGTGTCGCTCAGCACGACGACGCCACGTGCGAAGGCGTCCGCCTCCAGCACCGCCTCATCGACCGTCACGGCGGCCCGCACCTGGAAATCGTCCCTCATCGACCAGGCGAGATCGGCAAGTTCATCGGCCAGCGTCTCGGCCAGCGACTGGTCGCCATCCGTGACCACGATGGTCGACCAGCCGCCTTCGGCGACATCGAGCCAGGGCTGCATCGGATAGTTCGAGGCCTGCAGCACGCGGCTGTCCGCCTCGATGGCGCGAGCCTGGTCGAACCAGGTCTTCATCGGGCCTTTGGAGGTCAGGAACTGCTCCTGATGTGACAGGAGAGGAATCTTGCGCCAGGCCATGACCGGATTCAGTTTTCCGGTCAGGATGCGCAGCAGAACCTCGGTGCCGATCTTGCCGGTGTCGAAGACGTCATGCGGCTGGGTGCGATGCCCGACGATGGCCGTGCAATTGTCGATGATCTTCTGGGTGATGTTGGCGTGGTGATCGAGCCCGAGCAGGATCGGCACATCCGGCCCGAGGATTCTGCGACAGAGTTCCGCCTGCTCGCCCTCGACATCGTCGATGCCCTCCGCAGCGCAGGCGCCGTGCAGATGCAGCACCAGCGCATCGATCGGCCCGGCAGTTTCCAGCCCCGCCCGGATCTTCGCCTGGAAGAAGTCGAAGGCCTCCCGCGAGATGCGCCCGCCCGCCACGCTCCAGGCCCGGATGATCGGCACCGTCTCGATAGCGAGGCCGGATTCGCGAACCGCCGCGTAGTGCCCGCCGATCTGCCCGATCTCACCGAATTGGCTGGCGATCTCCTCCCCCTCGACGAGGCCGAATGCCTCGAAGTCGGCGAGCGTCGTTAGCACCGGATTGAAGTCGTTCGTCTCCTGAACAATGTGGATCAAGGCAAGACGCACATCGACCTCCTAGGCATCGGACCGAAAAGTGGGATCCACTTTTCGGAAGGATCCGATGCTGAACAAAGAGCTAGATCGCCACTTTGCGTCCGGTAGGACGCGGCGATCTAGGCACGGCGGCAACGTCAAAAGCGTAGTTGCCGCAGGCATTTCGCGTCAAGGATCGCATGTTCCATGAGAAGGAACATCCCGTTCCCTAGAAGAATGTGCGGATCGCTCCCGTCACGCGCCAGTCGTCGTCGACCAGCATCAGCAGCGCCCATTTGTCGAAGGTCGTGCAGGGATGGCCGATGCCGAAGGCAACCATGTCGCCGACCTGCAGCGGGCTCTCCTCCGGCGTACCGAGATGGCAGTGCTGGTCGTTGAGCGCGAGGACGGTATGGCCGGCCGGCATCGGCTCCGGCCGCGCCATCGTCCCGCCCGGGCGGAACCAGCGCAACGGCACCGGCAGCCCGGAATCGTAGCTGATGTCGCGCTTGCCCACTGTGAGCAGGCTGCGCCCGCGCTCCGGCCGCGACTGGACGTAAGCCCAGACCTCCAGCGCCGCCTCCAGCCCGCCCGGCGGCATCGTCAGGTTGGTCTCCATGGCGATGCGCTGGAATGCGGCGGCATAGACAGTGGAATCATGTGTCAGGTAGCAGCCGGAGCGCAGCACCTTGACGATCGGCCGCGAGAAGGCGGCGGCGTTGAAGGTCTCGCCAACACGGTCGAAGAGCGACGTCCCACCCGCCGAGAGCACCATCGGCTCCGGTCCGAGCAGCCCTTCGCTCTCCGCGGCCACGGCGGTCGCCACCACCTCGTCGAGCAGCCTGTCGGCGTCACCGGGCGCGCTGTACAGTCCCTCGAAGCATTCAAAGCCGGCGAGTTGCAGACCAGCGGCACCAGCGACCGCGCGCGCCACCGCCAGCGCCTCGGCCTTGCTGCGCGCGCCGGTCCGTCCGCCCATGAAGCCGATCTCGACAAGGATGCGCAGCCGATTGCCGCCGCCCAGCACCTTCGCGCTCTGCGCCAGAAGCTCGACCCCCGTCTGGCTGTCGGCAAGGCAATAGAGTTCGAAGCCCGGCTCCTTCAGGGCATCGAAGCAGGCCGCGATCTCCTGCTTTCCAACCGGCTGGTTGGCGAGGATGACGCGCTTCACGCCGAAGCGGCGGGCCACGGCGAGCTGCTGCACGGTCGCGACCGTGATCGCCCAGGCGCCATCGGCGACCTGCAGGTCGAAGAGCTGCGGCGCCATGGTCGTCTTGCCATGCGGAGCGATCTTGAGCCCGTTGGCAGCGGTGAAGGCGCTCATCCAGGCGCTGTTCGCCTTCAGCACGCTCTCGCGGATCACGGCGAGCGGCATCGGCATGTCGCCGGCCAGCACATGCCAGCCTTGCCGGCCGACATCGCCGAGCCGCAGCGAGGCACCGGGCGGGATGCCCTTTGCCAGATCGTCGACGATCTGCTCCTCGATCGCCTCCAATGACAGGCGCGGCAGGGGGGCAGCGTTAGCAGTCACAGCCATGGGTTCGGGTCCAGCGGCGAGAAGGGACGTTTCACCTTGGTGTAGGGGATCTTGCTTGCGTCAGGCGGATAGGGGCCGCCGCTGTCGAGATAGAGCACGCTGGCCGCGATCGGCGCGAAGGCGGCATGGAAATGGTTGGAGGACTTCACGACCACGACCGTCTTTGAGGCAAGGTCGACACCGAGATCGGTGAAAACCGGCGGGCTGAAGGTCTGCGCCCGCGTCGAGGCCAGCACGATGTCGAGCTTGCCGATGCGGATCGCCACGGCCGGGCCGAGCGAGACCCAGCTCTGCTCGAAGGGGATCAGGAGGTCACCGGTCGCGCCGACGACCTCGACCACCGCATCGATGGGCCTGCCCGAGGACGGCGCCGCCTTGCCGATGAAACGCAGCGGGATCGTCGCCCCGACGCCGGCAGCCCGGCACAGGCTCACCGCCACCGGGTCCCACATCGCGCCGATGGCCGCCGGCACATCGGGGTGCTTCAACAGCGCCTCGACCATCACCGAGGAATCGCCCGCGACGCCGCCACCCGGATTGTCCCAACGGTCGGCCAGCACCACCGGCCTGCCCGGCTCGGCCAGCTTCACCGCTTCCGCGATCCCCTCTTCCGGCTTGTAGTGTTTCGGCGTTGCGCCGCCACCCCAGCGCAGGATTTCGAGGCCGAGCTGCTTCGCCAGCGCTGCAGCCTTCTCACCGTCGCCATCAGCGATGACCAGCACCTTGGTGCCGACATCGGCGACATCCGCCGCCTGGAAGCCATGCGCCACCGAGATCGAGAGGATGCCGTCGCGGCCCTCCATCGCCATGAGGCGGTCGACGAAGCTGCGGCCGGGCTCGCGGCTGGTCATGAAGGCGGCGAGCCCCCGGCAGTCGAAGACGGCGCTCACTGGCTTCACCTGCCCGCGCGCTGCCTTGAGGCAGAGCTCCAGCAGATCCTCCGCCCGCGCCAGGAAATCCGTATGCGGGAACTCCTTGAAGGCGACGATGGCATCGGCATTCTCGACCATCTGCGCCGTCAGATGGCAATGCATGTCGAGCTCGGCTCCGATGACGCAATCCGGCCCGGCCAGCGCCCGGATGCGCGCGATCAGGTCGCCCTCGCAATCGTCATAGTCGCGCGCCACCATCGAGCCATGCAGGCCAAGCAGCACGATATCGACGGGCAGCGCAGCTTGAAGCTGGCCGAGGATCTCGTCGCGCAGGCTCTCATAAGCCTCCCGCGAGACGAGCCCGGCGGGTTCGGCCCAGGTCGCCGTGCCCTCGACAAGCTCATAGCCTTCGCTGGCGGCGCGCCGGCGCGCCGCGACGATCGGCGCCGAGCACAGGGTCGGCGTCTCCGGATGGGTGCCGGGCGGGCAGTAGAAGGCGCTCTCGAAGGCGCTGCGGTCGACGAAGAGCGGCGCGAAGGTGTTGGTTTCGGTCGCCAGCGAAGCTGTGAAGACGCGCATCCGGTTGCTTTCCCGCTCCGCCAGCGCCCGTCCTTGCCGGAGCGCCGGCCTCCGTCATGAAACCGGGACTGTCGCCGCCCTGTCAAAGCGTCCATGTTCCTTCAGGCGGAACAATGCTTGCTTGATCCGGAATGCCCCGGCGGCCGAGATGCCGGCGCCTCGCCTCGATCATCGCGCGTCCTATCGGACGCGGTCACGATGATCGACCGCGTTGTGATGGCATCGGATTGTTCCGAAAAGTGGATGCCACTTTTCGGTCCGATGCCAGAAGGGAGCCCGAGCCGATCATGCCCACGCCCAGCATGCCGAAGCCCCGCCGGATACTTCTAGGCTCGCTCTTCCACGAGACGCACAGCTTCGTCGACGAAGTGACTCCACTTTCAGACTTTTCCATCCGCGAGGGCGAGGCGCTGCTTGCCCGGCGTGGCGACGGCTCCACGGTCGACGGCTTCCTCGAAGTCGCGGCGATGGAAGGCTGGGAGGTCTTGCCCACCGTCGACTACACCGCCCTGCCCTCCGGCACTGTCGATCACGCGGTCTTCGAGAGCTTCCTCGCCAGGCTCGATGCCGGGCTGAGAGCCGCACTCGCGGCCGGCCCGCTCGACGGCATCTGGCTCGCCCTGCACGGCGCCATGGTGACAACCGCCTGCCCCGACCCGGAAGGCACGCTGCTCGCCCATATCCGCTCGGTGCCGGGCTGCGAGGCACTGCCTGTCTTCGGCGTCTTCGACCTCCACGCGAATTTCACCGCCGCCATGGCGAGAAACGCCAACGTCCTGGTCGCCTATCGCGAGAACCCGCATACCGATGCCCGCGAATCCGCCGTCCGCTCCGCCCGGTTGCTGGCGCGTGCGCTAAAGGAGGACGCGGCCCCGCGCATGCTCTCCTGCAACGCTCCTGTCGTCTGGCCGCCGACCGGCACCGGCACTGCAGATGCGCCGATGCGGGACCTCGAAGCACTCGCCCGGGGGATCGAGGAAGAGAACCCGACGATCTGGGTCGCAAATGTCGTCGGCGGTTTCTCATTTTCCGACGTTCCCGAGGCCGGCGTCGCCTTCGCCCTCGCCACCACGGGATCGGATGAGGAGGCAATGGCCGCTCTCGCCCGGCTCACCGAAACCGCCATCTCACTGCGCGAGCGCGGCCTGCCGGCGGAATGGGACATCGACGAGGCGGTGACCGATCTGCTGAAGCGGCCGGGAGGGCCTTATCTCGTCGTCGAGCCGGCCGACAATATCGGCGGCGGCGCGCCGGGAGACGGCACGTCGGTGCTGCGCGCCTTCCTGCGCCACGGCGTCGAGAACGGCGTCGTCGCCATCGCCGACCCCTACGCCGTCTCCGCCATGGCCGGCGCGTCGCCGGGCGAAACCCGCAAGCTCGCCATCGGCGGCAAGGGCAGCGCCATCGCAGAAGGCCCGGTCGAGGCGGTAGCGGTCTTCGTCAGCGCCAGCGACGGCGAATTCGCGCTGGAGGACCTCAACAGCCACCTCGCGGCCTCGCAGGGCTCGCGCTTCGGCATGGGGCCGAGCGTGGTGGTCCAGGTCGAGGGCATCACCGTGCTGCTGACCAGCCGCAAGACGCCGCCCTTCGACCTCGCCCAGTTCCGCTCGCAGGGCATCCATCCCGAGACGCTTAAGGCCATCGGCGTGAAGGCGGCCGTGGCACACCGGCGCGCCTATGATCCGATCGCCAAGGGCAGCTACACCGTCGCGACGCTCGGCCCCTGCACCAGCCGGATCACAGGCCTGCCCTACAAGCACCTGCGGCGACCGGTGTTTCCGCTGGATTAGACATTCAAGCGGGGAGTCATTGCGAACGAAGCGAAGCAATCCAGGGGGGCTGGGTCGAAGCGTCGAGCCCAGTCCCCCTGGACTGCTTCGTCGCTGCGCTCCTCGCAATGACGCACTGAATCCGGCCTTCATTTTCCCTCTTGAACCTGAAGTCACTACAGCTTGTAGAAGCAGAGTCCCGTAGCGCCACGCGACGAAGGACACACTATGACCGCGCACCCGGAAACCGAGACCAAGACCCTGTCCTGGAAGGTCGGCGGCATGGATTGCGCGGGCTGCGCCGCCAAGATTCGCGGCGCGGTGGAGCGCCTGCCCGGCGTCGGCGACGTCAGGCTGTCGGTCATGTCCGAGACGCTGACGCTGTCCCTCGACGAGGCGCAGACCACGCGCGAGGCCATCGAGAAGCGCGTCGTCGGGCTCGGCTACACTGCTGCGGCGCTGGCCTCCCAGCAGGCTCAGAAGTCAGAACACAAGCACGATGGACATGAGCACGGCGACGCGTGCTGCGGCGGGCATGATCACAGCCACGAGCATGATCACGGCCACGACCACGATCATTCCGGCCACGATCACGGTGCGCCCAAGCCGACCGCCATGGCCAAGACTGCCGCGAAGAGCCATGACCACGGCCACGGCCTGCCCGGCCATGTCCATGAGGCCACGCCCGAAGGCGTAAGCTGGTACCAGACCGCCAAGGGCCATCTCGTCGTCGGAACCGGCCTGCTGCTTGCCGCCGCCTATGGCGCGAGCCTGCTCTGGCCGGTCGCGGGCCACTGGGCCTTCATCCTCGCCTGCCTGATCGGCGTCGCGCCAATCGCGAAGCGGGCTTTCGCGGCGGCGCGCGCCGGCATCCCCTTCACCATCGAGATGCTGATGACCATCGCCGCCATCGGCGCGCTCTTCATCGGTGCGGCGGAGGAAGCAGCTCTGGTCGTCTTCCTCTTCGCCGTCGGCGAGGTGCTGGAGGGTGTCGCGGCGGACCGCGCCCGTGCCTCGATCCGCGCGCTGGGCGATCTCGTGCCGAAGACCGCTCTCGTCGAAGAGAACGGGACCACACGGCAGGTCGATGCCGCGAGCTTGGCGATCGGCCAGATCGTGCTGGTCCGGCCGGGCGACCGAATCCCGGCCGATGGCGAGATCGTCGAGGGCACATCCGGTATCGACGAGAGCCCGGTGACCGGCGAATCCGTGCCGAAGACAAAGGGCGTCGGTGAGCCGGTCTTTGCCGGCTCGGTCAATCGCGAGGCGGCGCTGCGCCTGCGCGTCGAGAAGGCGGCGCAGGACAACACCATCGCCCGCATCATCCGCCTGGTCGAGGAGGCGCAGGAGGCCCGCGCGCCGACAGAGCGCTTCATCGACCGCTTCTCGCGCTGGTACATGCCGGCCATCGTCGGGCTCGCTCTGCTGGTCGCGCTGGTGCCGCCGCTGCTGCTGGGAGCCGAATGGTCCACCTGGATCTACCGGGCGCTCGCGCTGCTGCTGATCGGCTGCCCCTGCGCGCTGGTGATCTCCGTGCCAGCCGCCATCGCAGCCGCCCTGTCGGCCGGCGCCCGTCAGGGCCTGCTCATGAAGGGCGGCGTCGTCATCGAGACCGCCGCGAAGACCGGCCTCGTCGCCTTCGACAAGACGGGCACGCTGACTCAAGGAGCCCCCCGCGTCACCGACATCATCGCGCTGGGCCATGACGAGCGCACGGTGCTGGCGCTCGCCGCTGCGGTGGAGGCCGGCTCCGCCCATCCCCTCGCCGAAGCCGTGCTGGAACGCGCGCGCGCAGACGGCGTGACCTTCGCCCCGGCCGCCGAGGCCGCCGCGCTCGCAGGCCAGGGCGTCACCGGCAGGGTCGAGGGCCGGGCCGTCTTCGTCGGCGCCCCGCGCCATGCGGCGAGCCGGGCGCCGTTTGACGGAAAGGCTCAGGCCGCCGCCGACGCGCTCGAAGCAGCCGGCAAGACCGTCGCGGCCGTGCTGGTCGACGGCACAGTGGCCGGGTTGATCGCGCTGCGCGACGAGCCGCGCGAGGACGCCGCCGCCGCAGTCGCGGAGCTCAAGGCCATGGGCATCCGCTCCGTCATGCTGACCGGAGACAATGCCCGCACCGGCGCGGCCATCGCTGGCGCGCTCGGCATGGAGCACCGCGCCGAGTTGATGCCGGACGACAAGGTCGCCGCGATCCGGGGCTTCGCCGGAAACGGCTCCGTCATGATGGTGGGTGACGGCATCAACGACGCCCCGGCGCTCGCCGCGGCCGGCGTCGGCATCGCCATGGGCTCCGGGACGGACGTCGCGTTGGAAACGGCGGACGGCGCAGTGCTCAAGAGCCGCGTGCGCGATGTCGCGGCGCTGATCCGTCTGGCACGGGCGGCGATGGGCAATATCCGCACGAACATCGCGATCGCGCTCGGCCTCAAGGCCGTGTTCCTGGTCACCAGCGTGCTGGGCTACACCGGCCTCTGGATCGCGATTCTGGCCGATACGGGCGCGACCGTGATCGTCACCGCCAATGCGCTGCGGCTGCTGCGCTTCAATGCGGGGAAGAACTGAGTCGGGATAGAGGGCAGCGAGCTTCCGAGACGCCCGCCTCCTGCGCCAAGTCAGCGACCAGAGGGAGCACGGAACCACGCCGTCATCCCGGCCGCAGCGAAGCGGAGCGCCGGGATCCATCATAGGACTTAAGCGCTCTACGATGGATCCCCGATCGGCGCGGCTTCGCCGCTTGTCCGGGATGACGTCGAGGCTTTGTGGAAACTGAGTAAACCCTACACCCGGATGTCGGCGAGTTCGCCCGTGCGCTGCTCGCCCTTGGCCTTCATCTGCGCGAGCATCTCGTCGCGGATCTTCGACATCACGTCGGCCTTGGCCTTGGCGTCGAGCTTGTTGAATTCCTCCTCGGTCATGCCCAGCTTGTCGAGAAGCGCCTTCTGGACACGCTCCTCGGGCGTCATCTGCGCGAATTTGAGGAACTCGGCCTCGGCTGAACCGGCATTGGCCGTGGAGGGCTTCTCGGTATCGCCCGATGACACGCCCTGCGTGCCTGGCTTGAGGGAAACCGACAGAGGCAAGTTGATCAGCCGGCTCGAAATGTCGATCGACATGGGCATTCTCCTGGTCGCGCGAAGACGAGGCAAGCGGCGAGCCAAGATCAGCGGTCAAATTTTATCATATATTTCAATCGTCTGACGGCGCCCAAACGGGTCATTTTGGCGAATCCAGCGGCCTGCTAGGCAGAATCGACCCGGCAAAATCGCCCGCCCACGGCCTCTCCGCCCCGCCGAATCCGAGCGCGACCGATGTCAGCGTGCGCCGCAAAACACACCGGCAGCCCGAACTCCCTACTGAGCACCCGCAATATGCCTTTCAGATGGGCAATTCTGCGAGACGAAACTTTCGCACCCCACTCAATGGCGTAAAATTAAGCAGAAATTGAAGGTGCCTTTCCCACAAGCGTTACCCCTGCGCAGGGCGAAGCGGCGAAAGTGACGGTTATCTTAACTCGTCATGCATCGACAGCATAACGGAACTGATCCGGCGCCACTGTTTGAGGCACGCCGCCTGACTTATATGCACTGCACAACGAAATTTTCGCTGTGGGCACCGTCCCGCTCCGGATTACGCAAGGAAGATCAACATGTTCGTCACCATGATTGCGGCCAAGATCCGCGCCTATCTCCGCTACCGCGAGACCGTTCGCGAGCTGTCCCGCCTGACCGACCGCGAGCTCGACGACCTCGGCCTGTCGCGCTCGGAGATCGCCTTCATCGCCCGCTCGCACGCGGCCTGAAGATCTCGGTTCTGAACCGTCGCGCATCGGGCGCGTCGCGTTCCGCATAGTTTCTCCCGGGTTCGTGATCCCCTCCCCTCGAATTCCGGTCGAAGAGCGAATGCCCGCCGCAAGGCGGGCATTTTGCATTCCGGGGCCAGCGATTCGCTGAGTCCGCCCTTGACCTGACGGCCCGCTGCGGACACATCGCAGCGATGGAACCCGTTCACATCATTGGCGGCGGCCTCGCCGGCTCCGAAGCCGCCTGGCAGATCGCGGAGGCCGGCGTCCCGGTCGTGCTGCACGAGATGCGCCCCGTCCGCGGCACCGACGCCCACAAGACCGAAGGGCTCGCCGAGCTCGTCTGCTCGAATTCCTTCCGCTCGGATGATTCGTCGAGCAACGCAGTCGGCCAGCTCCATTGGGAGATGCGCCGACTCGGTTCCCTCATCATGGCCAAGGGCGATGCCCATCAGGTCCCGGCGGGCGGCGCGCTCGCCGTCGATCGCGACGGCTTCTCGCAGGCCGTCACCGCGGCGCTCGAATCGCATCCGCTCGTCACCATCGCACGCGGCGAGATCGCGGGCCTGCCGCCGAGCGACTGGGACAATGTCGTCATCGCCACCGGCCCGCTGACCTCGCCGGCGCTGGCGCAGGGCCTGCAATCGCTGACCGGCGAGGATTCGCTCGCCTTCTTCGACGCCATTGCCCCCATCGTCCATTTCGATTCGGTCGACATGGATCAGGCCTGGTTCCAGTCCCGCTACGACAAGGCGGGGCCGGGCGGCACCGGGGCGGACTACATCAACTGCCCGCTCGACCGCGACCAGTATGAAGCCTTCATCGACGCGCTGCTCGCGGCCGAGAAGACAGAGTTCAAGGAATGGGAAGGCACGCCCTATTTCGATGGCTGCCTGCCCATCGAGGTCATGGCCGAGCGCGGCCGCGAAACGCTGCGCTGGGGGCCGATGAAGCCGGTCGGGCTGACCAACAAGCACAACCCGACGGTGAAGGCATATGCGGTGGTCCAGCTTCGCCAGGACAATGCGCTCGGCACGCTCTTCAACATGACCGGCTTCCAGACCAAGCTGAAATATGGCGAGCAGGCTGCGATCTTCCGGATGATCCCCGGCTTGCAGAACGCCGAGTTCGCGCGGCTCGGCGGCATCCACCGCAATACCTACCTCAACTCGCCGAAGCTGCTCGACGAGCGGCTGAGGCTGAAGGCCGACCAGCGCCTGCGCTTCGCCGGGCAGATCACCGGCTGCGAGGGCTATGTCGAGAGCGCCGCCACCGGCCTGCTCGCCGGTCGCATGGCCGCCGCCGAGCGACTGGGCCGCGAGCTTACCCTGCCGCCCGCCACGACGGCGCTGGGCGCGCTGGTCAACCACATCACGGGCGGCCACATCGTCACCATCGACGAGGGTCCCCGCTCCTTCCAGCCGATGAACATCAATTTCGGGCTGTTCCCGCCGATCGAAGGCGTTGCGACCACCGGCCCCGACGGCAAGCGCCTGAAAGGCCCGGCCAAGAGCGTTGCCCGCAAGCAGGCTCTGACGGCCCGCGCCAAGAGCGAGATGGATAGCTGGGCCGACGGCGTCGCGAAGGAGGCGGCGGAGTGAGCCCTAAGCCTTCCGCGCCGCCCGCCACAAAATCCACTGCCGACGCCAGGCCGGCAGGGTGACGATGGTCCGGTAGGGGTCGTAGCCCCTGCCCTCCATGCGGCGCAGATAGGGCTCGACCAGCGCGACCGGCAGGAAAGCGGCTTGCAGCGCCGGCGGAATCGTCTCGGAGAGGCTCGCGAGCTGCTTCAGATGCTTGCGCGTGATCTCGCGCATTTCCTTCAACGTATAGAGCACGCCCGGCCCGCCGCGCCCGCGCACGATGTCGTCCCGCGTCACGCCGTTGCGCGAGAGGATATCGGCCGGCAGATAGACCTGCCCCTCGGCCGCATGCCAGGGAAAGGCGCGCATCAGCCCGGCATAGGCATAGGCGACGCCGGCATGGCCGCAGGCGACGGCCCCGCCCGGATCGCGGCCTCCCGCCAGCACGAGGCAGGCCAGCCGGATCAGCGCGCTCGAGGTCTCGCCGGCATAGCCTTCGAGGTCCCGGAGCGAAGGCATCGGGTCGTCGTAGAGATCGAAGATGCGCGCATCGATCAAGGCGGTCAGCGGTGAGACCGGCAGCCGGTAGCGCCGGATCGTGTCGAGCAGCGCAGCCGCCACCGGATGGGCCTGCGCCTCTCCGGGCGGCTGGCCTTCGAGCAGGTCGCGCCACCATTGCAGCCGCACCTCACCGGGCAGCGGCTCGCTGACGACGGCCCTGACGCGCGCAATCTCGTGGCTGAAGGCATAGAGCGCGAAGAGCGGCGGCCGGAGCGCCTCGGGCGCGTAGAGCGTCGCGATATAGCGGTCGTGGTCCTGATCGCGGATCAGCGTGGCGCAATGGAGATAGGCCTCCGGCAACCTTGCCGGCGCGATCTCCCTGCGGTTGTCGGTCTCGGTATGGGGCATCGTTCCGTCCCGGCCCATCATCGCCCGGCTCTGCTTCTCATCAGTGTAGGCCAAGAGCGGCGCGGCTGCTACGCGCGTCTCACAGGGGCGACAGGCCTTCGCCTCATTCGATGGCGATCAGCGCCGCCGCCACGCGCCGGTCCTCGGCGACGAGGACGTTATAGGTCCGGGCCGCCGCGCCGGTTGCCATGCCTTCCACGGTGATTCCCGCCTCTCTCAGCGGGTCGCGCAGCGCAGGCGGAACGAAGGCGATGTCGGCTCCGGTGCCGATCAGCAGGAAATCGATGCTCTCCGCCTCGTCCAGCACCGGCTGCAGGCTCTCGACGGTGATCTCGGAGAAGCGCGTCACCGGCCAGATGCGGATGCCCGCTGGCGTCGCGATGATCGAACCCTTGTGGCTCATCTCGGCGAAGCGGAAGCCCCCCGCCCCGATCGCGTCGAGCAAGAAGCGGCCCGGAACGAAGCCGTCGAAGCGCGGCATCCCGGGCCTGCCCCTCAGGCCTTGGTGGCAGGAGCCTTGGCGGCACGCGCCGCTTCCTGCGCCTCCTCGCGGGCGCCGGCCGAGCGGACGTCCATGTAGAGCAGCACCGGCGTCGAGACGAACATCGCCGAATAGGTGCAGACCACGACGCCGAACAGCATGACGAGCGCGAAGCCTTCGATGGCCGTGCCGCCGAATAGCACGAGCGCCAGCAGCGACAGGAAGGTCGTCGTCGCCGTCATCGCCGTGCGCGACAGCGTCGAGTTCACCGAGAGATCGAGCAGCTCGGCGACCGGCATGGTCTTGTAGCGGCGCAACAGCTCGCGCGTGCGGTCGAACACCACGACCGTCTCGTTCAGCGAATAGCCGACGATGGTCAGGATCGCCGCGATCGACGTCAGGTTGAATTCGAGCTGGGTGATCAGGAAGAAGCCGATGGTCAGCACGATGTCGTGCAGCGTGCCGAGGATCGCGCCGATCGCCAGCGGCATCTCGAAGCGGAACCAGAGATAGATCAGCACGCCCACGATCGCGAGCACGACGCCGAGCGTGCCGGCCTGCACCAGCTCGCCCGAGACGCGCGGGCCGACCGTCTCGACACGCCGGAAATCATAGGTCGCTGCAAAGGCATCGCGCGCCTTGACGACGACGGCCTGCTGGGCCGTCTCGCCGCCCGGCTGCATGCCGAAGCGCATCGAGACCTCGCCGCCGCTGCCGAACTCCTGGACCTCGGCCTCGCCGAAGCCGAGCCCGTTTGCGGTCTGGCGGATCTGCGCGATGTCGATCGTGCCGCCCTTGGACTGCATCTCGATCAGGGTGCCGCCCTTGAAGTCGATGCCGAAATTCAGGCCGACCGTCAGGAAGAGGACGAGAACCAGGATCGAGTAGGCCGCCGAGATCGGATAGCTGAACCGGCGGAACCAGACGAATTTGAACTTGGTGTTGTCGGGAACGATACGAAGCAGGCGCATGCGCATGGCCAATCTCCTGAGGGGTTGGCAGCGTCAGAACGGGAGATGCTTGGGCTTGGCCCAGCGATACCAGAGCGCGATCAGCATCCGGGTCAGCGTCACCGCCGTGATGACGGTGGTGAGGATGCCGAGGATGAAGACCACCGCGAAGCCGCGCACCGGGCCGGAGCCGAGCGAGAACAGCGCCACCGCCGCGATCAGCATGGTCACGTTCGAGTCGATGATCGTCGCGAAGGCGCGCTGGAAGCCGGCCTCGAGCGCCGAGACGAGGCTGCGCCCCTGATGCTCCTCCTCGCGCATGCGCTCGTAGATCAGCACGTTCGAATCGACCGCCGTGCCGATGGTCAGCACGATGCCGGCGATACCGGGCAGCGTCATCGTCGCGCCGAGGAAGGACATCAGGCCAAAGATCAGGCCGACATGGACTAGGAGCGCGATGCTCGCGATCATGCCGAAGATGCCATAGGTGGCCAGCATGTAGATAACCACCAGCACGGTCGCGATCAGCGTCGCCATCTTGCCCGCCTGGATCGAGTCGGCGCCGAGGCCGGGGCCGACCGTGCGCTCCTCGACGATGGTCATCTTGGCCGGCAATGCGCCGGCGCGCAGCAGGATGGCAAGATTGTTGACCTGCTCGACCGTGAAGTTGCCGGAGATCTGGCCCGAGCCGCCGGTGATCGGCGACTGGATGACGGGCGAGGAGATCACCTTGTTGTCGAGCACGATGGCGAGCGGCCGGCCGAGATGCTCCGTGGTGATCTGTCCGAAGCGCTGGGCGCCGCGGATATTGAAACGGAAGTTCACGATCGGCTGGCTCGTGCGCGAATCGAAGGCCGGCTGCGCGTCGATCAGGTCGCCGCCATCGACCGAGGGCTGGCGCAGCACCGGCACCGGCTGGCCGCCGGCATCCTGCGAGGGCAGCATATCGACATCGCTGCTGTTGGCGTCGCCGACGAGGCGGAACTCCAGCTTCGCGGTCTGCCCCAGGATATCCTTCAGGAGCTGCGGATTCTGCAGGCCCGGCACCTGCACCAGGATGCGGTCGAGGCCCTGGCGCTGGATGTTCGGCTCGGTGGTGCCGAGTGCGTCGACGCGGCGGCGCAGCACCTCCATCGCCTGCTCGACGGCGCGGCGGATGCGCTCGTTCGAGCCGGCCTCCGTCACCGCGAGCTGGATGAGCCCGTCCGGCTGCTCAGTGACGTTGATCGACTGGTTGCCCGAGGGGCCGAAGGCGCCGAGCGTGCCGATCGGCTGGGAGAGCTCACGCAGCTTCGGCAGGACGCGCGCACGCCCGGCCGCATCGGGAATGCGGACCTGCACACCGCGCGCCGTGGTCTGGATGCCGCCCTGCGGCGTGGCGTTCTCCTCGCGCAGGATACGGCGCACGTCGTCGCGAAGCTGGACGACCTGGCCGCGCACCAGCTCGGCACGGTCGATTTCGAGCAGGACGTGGGACCCGCCCTGCAGATCGAGCCCCAGCACCACCGCATGGATCGGCAGGAAGGCGCGCGGAATCCAGGAGGGTGCGTTCTGCTCGATAGCCTTGCGCGTCTCCGCCGAGAACAGGTTCGGCACGGCGAGCCCGCAGCCGACGATGAGCACGAGCAGGACGAGGATGACCTTGCGGGCCTGGAGACGAAGCATCTTGCGTGAACAGCCTTGTTGTCGCCCTCGGGCCCGCATGGGGGCCTGAGGGCCGCCGCCTTCTTAGTTCTTGACCGGCTCGCTCTTGGAGCGGACGTCCTGGATCATGCCGCGCACGATCCGCACGCGCACGCCGTCGGCGATCTCGGCTTCGAGTTCGGCGTCGTCGACGACCTTCGAGACCTTTGCGATCAGCCCGCCCGAGGTCACGATCGTGTCGCCGCGGCGCACGTTCTTGATCATCTCCTGATGGGTCTTGGCCCGGCGCTGCTGCGGCCGGATGATCAGGAACCACATGATGACGAAGATCAGCAGGAACGGCACGAGCTGGATCAGCATGTCGGTGCCGCCACCGGCTCCGGTCGCCTGGGCGAAAGCGGGGGTTATCACGAAAGGACTCCTCTATCGCAGCGGCGCAGCACGCCGCCTGCCGCATGAAACGGCAAAAGCATATGCTGGCCGGAAAATCGCGCGGACTATAGCCAGCAACGCCGCGAAATCAATCGGACGCATCCGGTCGTCCGGATACCGCCCTCACCTATGGGCTTGGCGTCCTTCACGCAATGCCCCTTGCGCTTTCTCCCACGACGCGGTTTAGGTAGCGGCGCGAACCGTACCGTTCGGTACGGCACGGTTCCGGAAAGATTACGAGCAAGGCGCTTGCCATGACCACCACCGAAACCGGCCCGGACCACACCCTCGCGACCCTGCTGCGGATCGCCGAAGCGCTGGAGCGCATCGCGCCCCCGCCGCGCAGGGCCGCCGACCTCAAGGCCGCCGACGCCTTCGTCTGGCAGGCGGCGGGCTCGGAGCTCGTTCCGGTGCCGAAGGTCAATCGCGTGGCGCTCTCGCTGCTGCGCGGCGTCGACCGGGTCCGCGACACGCTGGCCGAGAACACCGAGCGCTTCGCCAAGGGCCTGCCAGCCAACAACGTACTGCTCTGGGGCGCGCGCGGCATGGGCAAATCGTCGCTGGTCAAGGCCGTCCATGCCGACACCAACCAGCAACTGCCCAAGGGCGAATTGCCGCTGAAGCTGATCGAGATCCATCGCGAGGACATCGAGAGCCTGCCCGCGCTGATGGGGCAGCTGCGCGCCGATCCGCATCGCGCCATCGTCTTCTGCGACGACCTCTCCTTCGACAGCGACGACACGTCCTACAAATCGCTGAAGGCCGTGCTCGACGGCGGCGTCGAGGGCCGGCCGGACAATGTCGTGTTCTACGCCACCTCGAATCGCCGCCACCTGCTGCCGCGCGACATGATGGACAACGAGCGCTCGACCTCGATCAATCCGGGCGAGGCGATCGAGGAGAAGGTCTCGCTCTCGGACCGCTTCGGCCTCTGGCTCGGCTTCCACAAATGCAGCCAGGACGAATATCTGGAGATGATCGACGGCTATGTCGGCCATTTCGGCCTGAAGGTGGAGCCCGAAGAGCTGCGCCGCGACGCACTGGAATGGGCGACGACCCGCGGCTCCCGCTCCGGCCGCACGGCCTGGCAATACATCCAGGACCTCGCCGGCCGCATGGGGAAGAAGCTGGAGGGGTGAGGCTCTAAGGGTCTCACAACCTCGCCGTCATGCTCGCCCTTGTGGCGAACATCCGCGCCCTGAACACGACATTCGACCGGCGAAGACGTGGATGGTCGGGACAAGCCCGACCATGACGCGGTAAGACCCGCCCGAGCAGAACGACGTTCCCAAACAAAAAAACGGGGCGACCCTTCCTAGGGTCGCCCCGTTTCCGTTTCCGGCCAGGAGGGTCTCGCGAACCGGCCGAAACTGGAACTTGGGAACTCTTGCCGCCGCTCGGCGGATCAGTTGTTGAGATAAGGCGTCGGGTCGACCGGGGTCGAGCCCTTGCGCAGTTCGAAATGCAGCTGCGGCGAGGCGACATTGCCGGTCTGGCCGGAATTCGCCACCACCTGGCCGCGCTTGACCGTGTCGCCGCGCTTCACCTTGAGCTCGCCATTATGGGCGTAAGCCGAGACATATCCGTTGGGATGGCGGATCAGGACGAGGTTGCCGTAGCCTTTGAGCTCGCTGCCGGCATAGGCGACGGTGCCGCCCTCGGCCGCCTTGACCGGCGTGCCTTCGGGAACCGCGATGTTGATGCCCTCATTGCCGCCCTTGCTGTAGCCGGAGATAACGCGGCCGCGGGCGGGCCAGCGGAAATCGGCCTTCTCGGACGAAGCGGCCGCCTCCTCTTCCTGCTTCGGAAGGCTGGCGGTGGTCTTGGGCTCGGCCGCAGGCGCGGCCTTCTGAGCCGCGACCGGCTTCGGCTCGACGGCCGGCGCGCTCGCGACCACGGTCGACTTCGCCGGCTGTGTCGCAGGAGCGGCGGCAACCCTCACGGGCTGCTGGGCCGGGGCGGGCTTTGCTTCGGCGACGGGCTTGGCAGCGGGAGCAGCGGCGGCGCTCGCCTTGCGGGCATCGGCCTTCGCCTTGGCTTCGGCGGCGAAACGGGCGCGGGATTCGCGCATCGCCTGGGCGTCCGCATCGACTTTGGCCTTGGCTTCCGCAGCGGCGGTGGCCCTGGCCTCGGCGGCGGCCTTGCGGGAATCGGCAGCGGCCTGCGCCTTCGACTTCACCTCGGCGACTGGCGCGGCCTGGCGGGCAGGAGCCGCACCAGCGACGAAGCGCTGCGTCTCGGCGCGGGCAGGAGCCTGCGCTGCGGCGCCGCCGGCGTTGTAGACAGGAATGACGATGCGCGAGCCGGGCGCCACATTGGGGTTGCTCAGGCCGTTGGCGGAAATGATCGCCGCGCGCGGCACGCCGTAGCGTGACGAGATCATGTCGAGGCTTTCGCCCTGAGCGACCACGACAGGCGTGCCACCTTGGGCTGACCAGCCGGAAGCGTTGCCGGGAACGGCCTGCGGCGCAGGCGTGCTCAGCGCGACTGCAGATTGCGGCGGCGGCAGGGGCTGCGCACGGACGACGGGCGCGGACGGAACCGGCTGCAGCGGCGCACTGGCCACGCCGCCGATCGAGCCGGTGGTCGCCGGGTCACGCGCCGGAGCGGTCGACTGGGCCGTCCTGAAAGGATTGTCGAAGGGTGTGTCGGTGAAGCGCAGCGTATCGGAGGAGCAGGCGCTGACACCGATAGCAAGCAGGCACACCGTCGACAGACGGCGAAGGGCGCGGGAATGGAACGATCCGGCTTGACGATGCATGAACTGAGCACTCGCGAACGACGCAACTCGATGACCGTCATTAAAATCCCGTTGAGCTTAATTATCGGTAAAGCCGCCCGAGTTTCCGCTCTTGGCGCGGGGCGGAGTGAAAGCTAACCTTTGGGAATGCGCCTTTTCACCTCAGCAGCGATCCTGATCGCGCTCGCAAGCCCGGCCTCTTCGGCCGAGCCGGTGCTGAAGCTCATGCAGGGCACCTGGCGGGGCGACGATCGCTTCGTCCTGATCGACACCGAGCGCATGCTGGGCAATGTCGAGCCGCATAAGCCATTCCAGCGCGACCCATTGCGGCTGCGCAACATCGCCGGGCAGATGGTCGTCTTCGACATCGGCAACCGGCGCTATATCGGCCTGTTCGAACGCGACGAGTTGCACCTCACCGGCGAGGGCATCGATGGGTCGGTGATCCTGCGACGCTAGAGCGATCGTCTAGAGCCGGATCCGATCAGGTTGTTTCAACCGGATCGGATCCGGCTCTAGAGCGCACGCGAGATGCCCGGCACCAGCGGCGGCAGCCGCAGCGCGGGCCCCGTGGTGTGGTCGAACTGCCCCTCGTCCAGCCGCGTGACCACGACGCGCCGCGCCATGCCCTCGACCCTCAGCGCCCCGACCAACCGCCCGCCCGGCGCCAGCCGCATCAGCAACGCCTCCGGCACGGCATGGGTGACGCCATTGACGAGGATGCGGTCGAAGCGCCCGAGCGTGCGGTCGGGCTGGAAGCCATCGGCATGGCGCAGGTCGATCGCTTCGCCGAAGCCGCTGGCGCTGACCCGCTCATGCGCCGCCAGCGCCAACGAGCGGTAGCGCTCCAGCGAGACCACCTCCCCGCCCAGGGCCGCAAGCAGCGCCGAGACATAGCCGGAACCGGTCCCGACCTCGAGGACGCGCGCGCCGATCTGCATGTCGAGGGCGCCGAGCAGGTTGGCCACGGTGTGCGGCGCGGTCATGGTCTGGCCGCAGGGCAGCGGCACCGAGACGTCCTCGCGCGCGAGATCGGCGAAGCGGGCGGGGGCGAAACGGTCCCGCGGCACCCGCTCCATGGCGCGCAGCAGCGCGAGGTCGCGCACGCCGCGAGCCCGCAGCGACAGCAGGAAGGCGACGGTGCGCTCGCCCTCGCTGGCAGGCGCCTCTTCGCTCATGCTGCCCGGCAGCCGTTCATCGCACCGCCGTCATGCTCGCCCTTGTGGCGAGCATCCACGCCTTGAACACCGCCCTCGACGAGGGAAGACGTGGATGGTCGAGGCAAGCCCGACCATCACGAAGCGAGCGGCGCCTCGTCACGCGAAGACCCGCGCGAAGCGCGTCAGTGTCGGCTCATGGGTCAGGTCGAGCTCGAGCGGCGTGATCGAGATGCGGTTCTCGGCCATGGCCCGCAGGTCGGTGCCGTTGGCCGGCTCCTTGCCGCTGCGCTGGAAGGCGATCCAGTAATACGGGTTGCCGCGTCCGTCCTTGCGCGGCTCAAGCCTCACCAGCTCCTGGTCGCGCCGGCCCTGCACCGTCACCGAGACGCCCTGCACCTCGCTGGGGCCCGCATTGGGGAAGTTGAGGTTGAAGAGCACGCCCTCGGGAATGCCCTCCTCCAGCAGCCGGCGGATGATGCCGGGCGCATGGTGCTCGGCGCAGTCCCAGCGGACCTGGTCGCGGTTGCCGGGCATATAGGCCTGGCTGACGGCGATCGAGGGAATGCCGAGCAGCGTGCCTTCCATCGCCGCGGCGATGGTGCCGGAATAGGTCACGTCCTCCGCGACGTTCTGGCCGCGATTGACGCCGGAGAGCACGAGGTCGGGCTTCGCCTCCGCCAGGATCGAGCGGACCGCCATGATGACGCAGTCGGTCGGCGTGCCGGCGACGGCGAAGCGCTTCTCGCTGATCTGGCGCAGGCGCAGCGGGTTCGACAGCGACAGCGAATGCGCCACGCCCGACTGGTCGCTTTCCGGCGCCACGACCCAGACATCGTCCGAGAGCTGGAGCGCGATCCGCTCCAGCACCGACAGCCCCTCGGCGTGGATGCCGTCGTCATTCGTCACGAGGATCCGCATGCTCAGGCCGCCTTCTCGATCTTGGTCACGCCGCGCATATACGGCACCAGCACCTCCGGCACCGTGATCGAGCCGTCGGCGTTCTGGTAGTTCTCCATCACCGCGATCAGCGCCCGGCCCACCGCCGTGCCCGAGCCGTTGAGCGTATGGACGAAGAACGGCCCCTTGCCGTCCTTGGTCTTGTAGCGGGCGTTCATGCGCCGCGCCTGGAAATCGCCGCAGACCGAGCAGGACGAGATCTCGCGATAGGTCTTCTGCCCCGGCAGCCAGACCTCGATGTCCCAGGTCTTCTGCGAGGCGAAGCCCATGTCGCCGGTGCACAGCGTCATCACGCGATAATGCAGGTCGAGCTTCTTCAGCACGTTCTCGGCGCAGGCGAGCATGCGCTCATGCTCCTCGCGGGACTTTTCCGGCGCGGTGATCGAGACGAGCTCGACCTTCTCGAACTGGTGCTGCCGCAGCATGCCACGCGTATCGCGCCCGGCCGAGCCCGCTTCCGCCCGGAAGCAGGGCGTGAGCGCGGAATATCGCAGCGGCAGCTCTTCCTCCGAGAGGATGGATTCCCGCGCGAGGTTGGTCAGCGGCACCTCGGCTGTGGGGATGAGCCCCTTCGCATTCTTCAGAAGCGATTCTCGAACCAGCCTCGCGGTGTCGCCCGCGCTCAAGTCGCCCGAAATAAACAGTTCGGCTAAACTTCCATGCTCGAAAAAGTCCCCGGACAAAGCCCAGAACTGATCGTCTTCAAACTTGGGCAGTTGTGCCGTGCCGTACATCACGTCGCGGTTCACGATCAGCGGAGGCATCACCTCGGTATAGCCGTGCTCCTCGGTGTGGGTGTCGAGCATGAACTGCCCGAGCGCCCGCGAGAGCCGCGCGATCTGCTTCTCCAGCACGACGAAGCGCGCGCCCGAGAGCTTCGCGGCCTTCTCGAAATCCATCTGCCCGAGCGCTTCGCCCAGCTCGAAATGCTGCTTGGGATCGTTGACGCCCTTGAGCAGCCCACGCTCATCCGGCTTCGCGCCATGGGCATGCAGCAGCACGTTGCCGTGCTCGTCGGCGCCGTCCGGCACGTCGTCGAAGGGCACATTCGGAATAGCAGCCAGCGTCTCGTCGAGCGCGTCCTTGGCGGCCTTCTCCTGCGCCTCCAGCGCCGGCTGCTCTTCCTTCAGCGCCGCGACCTCGGCCTTGAGCTTCTCGGCGAGAGCGACGTCCTTGGCGCCCATCGCCTTGCCGATCTCCTTGGAGAGGGCATTGCGGCGCTCCTGCGTAGCCTGGGCCTTGGCGATGGCGGAACGGCGGGTATCGTCGAGCGCGAGCAGCGACGACGACAGCGGCTCCAGCCCCCGTCGCGCCAAGCCCTTGTCGAACGCCGCGGCGTTCTCGCGAATCCATCTGATGTCGTACATCGTCGTCTGGCCATGCATCGCTGCGGAATGCAGCGCAGCATGCTCTAGACCGGGATCGCGCGGGAGGGAACAGGGTTCCTGACGGCGGAGCTCCACGTCATTGCGAGCGCAGCGAAGCAATCCAGCATCGTAGAGCACGGCCGCCCCTGGATTGCTTCGTCGCTCAAGCTCCTCGCAATGACGCCGGAAGGCGGAAACGCCTTACTCCGCAGCCTCTTCCGCCGCCTTCGCAGCCTCGCTCTTCTTCTCGACACGACGCACGGAGAAGATCGACAGCTCGTAGAGAATCAGCATCGGCACGGCGAGCATGAGCTGCGAGATCACGTCCGGCGGGGTCAGCACCGCGGCGACCACGAAGACGAAGACGATCGCGTAGCGGCGCTTGTCCTTCAGGAACTGCGAATCGATGATCCCCGCCTGCCCGAGCAGGGTCAGGATCACCGGCAGCTGGAAGGCGATACCGAAGGCGAAGATCAGCGTCATGATCAGCGCGAGATACTCACTGACCTTGGGCAGGAGCGCGATGCCGGCCTGGCCGTCGGTCGCCTCCTGCTGCATGCCGATGGAGAACTGCATCAGCACCGGCATGGCGAAGAAGAACACCATCGCCGCGCCCAGCAGGAAGAATACCGGCGTCGCCACCAGATAGGGCGCGAAGGCCTGCTTCTCGTTCTTGTAGAGGCCCGGGGCGACGAATTTGTAGATCTGTGTCGCGATCACCGGAAAGGCGAGGAAGCCGGCGCCGAAGGCCGCGATCTTGATCTGGGTGAAGAGGTATTCGAGCGGCGCCGTATAGATGAGCTGGACATTGGCGCCCGGCCCTGCCGCCCAGAGATAGGGCTGCACGAGGATGTTGTAGATCTGCTTGGCCAGCGCGAAGCAGATGAAGAACATGACGAGGAAGGCGATCAGCGACTTGATCAGGCGCGAGCGCAGCTCAACCAGATGCTCCATCAGCGGCGCGCGCGAGGCCTCGATGTCGTCCTCGCCCTCGCGAGGATTGGCGACGCTCATGCCGAAGTCTCCTCGCCCGCAGTCTTGGCGCCAGCGGTCTTGGCGGCGGCCTGCTTGCGCTTGCGGGCAGGCTTGGCGGCTTCCACGACAGGTTTTGCCTCAACAGGCGCCTTGGCTGTCTTCGCCGCGCGAGTGCGCACAGGCTTGGCTGGAGCGGGCGCCTCGACCGGCGCAGGCACAGCAGCAGCCTCGACGGCGGGAACCGCCTCTTCCGCCTTGGCCTTGCGGGCGCGCTTCGGCTTCTCGGCGGGCTTGGCAGCCTCGGTGCCGATCGCGACCGGCGGCAGCGGTTCCGGAAGCGGCAGCGCGGCGAGCTTGGCCTCGGCCTCCTTCATCGCCGCCTCGGTCTTGGCAGCGTCTTCCGACTTCGGAGCCTCGAACTCCTTGATCGGATCGATCGGCTTGAAGTCGTTGTTGAGCGCGCTCGACACCGAGCCGCCGACATCCTCGACCTGCTTCTTCAGGTCGGCGAGTTCGGCTTCGCGCATCGCCTCGTTGAACTGCCCCTGGAACTCCGACGCCATGCGCCGGACCTTGCCGATCGCCTGACCGATCGTGCGCAGGGCTTTGGGCAGGTCCTTGGGGCCGATCACGACAAGCGCGACCGCCCCGATCAGCACCATTTCGCTCCAGGCGATGTCGAACATCGACGGCTTGTCCTCTTAGCGCGCCTGTCGCTCTGCTGCTTCAGCCGAACGACAGGAATTCGCGCAAAATCAAAGTCCCGAGCATGCGGGGCATGCTCGGAGCGGCGCGGTTCACGCGCCGGGCTTCAGGCCTTGTTCTCGGCCTTGGCCTGAGCCTGGGCAGCCGTGTTGGCGGCCTGCGTATGGTCGATCACCTTGGGATCGACGGTGCTGGCGCTCGGCGCGGACTCCTCGTCCTCGGCCATGCCCTTCTTGAACGATTTGATGCCCTTGGCGACATCGCCCATCAGCTCGGACACCTTGCCGCGCCCAAACAGCAGCATCACGATGACGCCGACGACGATCCAGTGCCAAATGCTCACGCCACCCATGGCGAACTCCTCCGAAATTGCCTCAACCGGGGGGAAAATTCCCAACCCGATCCCTACCCGGTCGATCACTCGGCGGCGGAACCTATTGATCTGCCGCCGGAAACACAAGGACTTCGTCGGACGGAATCTCGACGCCGACCTCGTCGCCCACCGCGATCTCGTCCGACAGCGCGGCCCGCACCGTGAGCGGCCGGTCGAAGCCCGCCACTGCCACCTGCAGGTGGTCGACCTCCCCGAGGAAGCGCCGCGCGACGAGCCGGCCCGGCAGGTAGTAACCCTTCGGCACGATGCGGACCCGGTGCGGCCGGATGCAGACGACGGCCTCCGTCCCTTCCGCCAGCCCCGGAGCGGCGAAGCGCCCTAGCGGCGTATCGACCGCCCCGCCGGAGACGCGTCCCTCGACCTCGGTAAGATCGCAGAAGAAGCGGGCAGCAAAGAGGCTGACCGGGTTCCGGTAGAGCTCCTCGCCCGTCCCCGTCTGGACGATGCGGCCGGCCTGCATCAGCACGATCCGGTCCGCGATCCGCATCGCATCCTCGGGATCATGCGTGACGATGACCGAGGTCGCGCCGGTTTCCTCCAGCAGCGCCGCGGTCTCGTCGCGCACCACGTCGCGCAGCCGCCGGTCGAGATTTGAGAAGGGCTCGTCCATCAGCAGGATGCCCGGGCGCGGCGCGATCGCGCGCGCCAGTGCGACGCGCTGCTGCTCCCCGCCCGAGAGCATATGCGGATAGGAGGCGGCCAGTTCGGCAAGGCCGACACGCGCCAGCGCCTTGAGCGCGGTGGCCTCGGTCGCCGCCCCACCCTGCCCGCGCAGGCCGAAGCGGACATTCTCGCTCAGAGTCAGATGCGGAAACAGCGCATAGTCCTGGAAGACGAAGCCGACGCCGCGATGCTCCGGCTCCACGAAGGCCGAAGGCGACGATACGTCCCGCCCTTCGAGCAGGACACGGCCCTCGCTCGGCCGCTCAACGCCGGCGGCGAGCCTGAGCAGCGTCGTCTTGCCGCAGCCCGACTGGCCGAGGAGCGCGACGATCTCGCCCGGCTCGACCGAGAGCGAGACGCCGGACAAGGCCGTCACATCGCCGAAGCGCTGCGTCACGCCCTCGAAGCCGAGCGCCATCGGGATCGCCGCGCCGGCCGTGCCACGCCGGCCCCAGCCGAGCCAACCGGCCTTGATCTCGCTGCGTGCCAAAGATCGCTCCTTGAAAGCCCGTTTCCCCAGCCCTCATCCTGAGCAGCCGGGAGGCTGCTCCTCAGAGAGGTGGGAAAGACGAAGCCGATCGTTCACTCGCCCTGTTGCGGGCCGCCCTCGCCGTCGTCAAGCGGGGAGAACAGATCGCCAAGCGGATCCTCGTCGTCGCGCAGGTCGGGATCGTCGTCGGGCACGGGCACGGTCAGGTCCCGCGTCAGCCGGCCCTCGATGAAGCCGGCGCCCTTCAATTCGTCGAGGCCGGGCAGGTCGTCGATGCGGTCGAGCCCGAAATGGTCGAGGAAGCCCGGCGTCGTGCCATAGGTCACCGGCCGGCCTGGCGAACGGCGCCGGCCGCGCAGGCGAACCCAGCCCGCTTCCAGCAGGATGTCGAGCGTGCCGCGGGCGGTGGCGACGCCGCGGATCTCCTCGATCTCGGCCCGTGTCACCGGCTGGTGATAGGCGATGATCGAAAGCACCTCGAGCGCGGCGCGAGAGAGCTTGCGCGGCGGCTCGGCTTCGGCGGCAAGCAGATAGCCGAGATCCGGCGCCGTGCGGAAGGCGAAGCCGCCCGCGACCGGCCGCAGATTGACGCCGCGCGAGGCATAGACCTCCGTCAGCCGCGCCAGCACCTGTTCCACGGCGATGCCCGCCGGCACGGAGCGCTCCAGCGCCTCGGCCGAGAGCGGCACGGCGGAGGCGAAGAGCAGCGCCTCGACGATGCGCAGCGCCCGCGCGAAGGCCTCTGCCCCGCTGCGGTCGTCATCCTCCTCGATCGCCTCGGCCGCCGCGCCCGTCATGGCGCATCCCGCTTGTCGGCGAAGGGCAGCGCGGCCGGCCGCGCCGAACGACGGCGCACATAGATCGGCGCGAAGGCCTCGTCCTGGCGCAGGTCGAGCACCCCTTCCCGCGCCATCTCCAGCATGGCCGACAGCGCCGAGGCCTTGACCGTGGCCTTCATCTCCCGCGGCGGCAGGCCATGCGAGGCCATGTAGCGGGTGAGATAGCCGTCGATCTCGGTCCAGTCCCCGGCCTCGCCGACCAGCCGCTGCAGCGCCTCGCGCGCCTCGACCAGCGACCAGACGACACGATGGCCGACGGAGATGTGCCCCTGGACCCGCTTCTGCCGCTGATGCGCATAGGCCGCGAGCAGGTCGTAGAGCTCCGCTTCCCAGACCGGCCTCGCCGCGGCAGCGATCTCCTCCGGCGCGCCGCGCGCGAAGACGTCCTGCCCCAGCCGCTCGCGGCCGGTGAGCTTATTGGCGGCGGCACGGATCGCTTCCAGCCGGCGCAGGCGCAGCGCCAGCGCGGCAGCGAGATCGGCCGCACTCGGCTCCTCGCCCTTGGGCGGTTCCGGCAGGAGCAGGCGCGATTTCAGATAGGCGAGCCAGGCCGCCATGACGAGATAGTCGGCCGCAAGTTCAAGTCTCAGCGCCCGCGCCTGCTCGACGAAGACGAGATACTGCTCGGCCAGAGCCAGGATCGAGATGCGATGTAGATCGACCTTCTGCCGTCGTGCGAGATCGAGCAGCAGGTCGAGCGGCCCTTCATAGCCGTCGACATCGACGACGAGCGCAGGTTCGTCTGCGCGCCGGCCGGCATCCTCCTCGAATGGCAGTTCGGCCGTCATGCTGGCCTTGGCCCTCGCCCTTCCCTGCAGTTCCGCAATGATCCCAGTCGCCTGACGCGAGACCCGGACTATCGACTGAAACTGCGATCAAGCCCGGCGACAGGTTCGGCCCTTCAAGCGCCCGACGCAAGAGCGGCGCCAAGTTCTGCGCGCGCGGCTTCGATGTCGAGAGGCTCCGGCTCATGGCGGATGCGGCCGAGTGCGGCCGCGGCGCGGCGTGCCCGCGCCCCGGTCATCTCCGGGACGGCGCCCGCGATCGCGACCATTTCCTCCATGATGCCGTGGCAATGCAGGATCACGTCGACCCCGGCGCGGATGGCCGCCCGCGTTTTGGCCTCGAAGGAACCGGACAGCGCCTTCATCGAGATGTCGTCGGTCATGATCAGCCCGTCGAAGCCGATCTCGCCACGCATGACGTCGCGCACGATCCTGCGCGAGACGGTGGCGGGGTTCTTGGGGTCGAGGGCCGTGAACACGACATGCGCCGTCATGGCCAAAGGCATGTCGGCGAGGTGCCGGAACGGGCGGAAGTCATGCGCCCTGAGTTCCTCCAGCGTCGCATCGACCACTGGCAAGTCGTGATGGCTGTCGGCCCGCGCGCGGCCATGGCCGGGCATGTGCTTGACGACCGGCAGCACGCCGCCGGCGATCAGCCCCTCCGCCGCCGCACGGCCGAGCCGCGCCACCTGATCCGGATCATGGGCATAGGCACGGTCCCCGATCACGTCATGGCTGCCGGCGACCGGCACGTCGAGCACCGGCAGGCAATCGACATCCACGCCCGCGGCTTTCAGGTCATGCGCCATCAGCCGCGCCGAGAGGCGGACGATCTCGCGCTGGCGGATAGGATCGTTGATGCCGAGGAAGGCGCGGGCCGGCGGATATTTCGGCCAGCTCGGCGGCCCCATCCGCTGGACGCGCCCGCCCTCCTGGTCGATCAGGATCGGCGCATGCCGGCCGACGCTCTCGCGCATCTCGGCGGTCAGGGCCGCGACCTGCTCGGGCGACTGCGTATTGCGCTTGAAGAGGATGAAGCCCCAGGGCTGCGCATCGCGGAAGAAGGCGCGCTCGTCCGGGTTGAGGCTCGTGCCGAGGCAACCGGCGATGAAGGCGCGCGATGTCATGCCATCGGGTTAGGAAGCGGCGTGCCGGGCGTCAAGCGATCCGGCCGAGCCGAAAAGAAAATCGGGGCGGCCTTTTGCGGGCCGCCCCTGTTGCCTGGCTTGCGAAAACGATGCTCGCAGCGCCGACTTACTTCATCTGCGCCGACATCTGGGCGTTGAACGCGTCGAAAGGCAGTTCGGCGATGCGGAACCAGAGCTGCTCCTTCTTCCAGTAAGGCAGGAAGGAATCGTAGAACGTCTTGAAGTTGGCGTTCGAGGCCGCGAGCTCGGCATACATCGCGAAAGCCTCCTTGAACGCGGCCTGCATGACCTCCTGCGGGAAGGGCCGCAGTTCCGCGCCCGAGCCGGCGAGGCGGATCATCGCATCCGGATTGCCGTGATCGTATTTCGCGAGGCAGAGCGCATTGGCCTCGGCGCAGGCCGCTTCGACGATCGCCCGGTAGGACGCCGGCAGGGCGTTCCACTTCTCGAGGTTCACGAGGAAGCTGACATTCGCGTTCCCCTCCCAGAAACCGGGGTAGTAGTAGTATTTCGCAACACGCTGGAAGCCGAGCTTCTCGTCGTCGAGGGGACCGGAGAACTCGACGGCATCGAGGGTGCCGCGCTCCAGCGCCGGGTAGATGTCGCCGCCAGCGATCTGCTGCGGCACGACGCCGAGCTTCGACATGATCGTCCCGCCCATGCCGGCGATGCGCATCTTGAGGCCCTTCAGGTCCTCGAGCGTCTTGATCTCCTTGCGGAACCAGCCGCCCATCTGCGCGCCGGTATTGCCGGAGGGGATCGTGAAGAGATTGTAGCCCTTCATGAAATTGCGGCAGAGCTCGAGACCGCCGCCCTGATAGAGCCAGGCGTTCTGCTGGCGGGCGTTGAAGCCGAAGGGCAGCGAGGTTTCGAAAGCGAAGGCGGGGTCCTTGCCGATATAGAAGCTCGACAGGGTGTGGCTGCACTCGACCGTGCCGTTCTGCACGGCATCGAGCGCCTGCAGGCCGGGCACGATCTCGCCGGGCGCGAAGACCTGAATCTGGAAGTTGCCGTCGGTCGCCTCGGCGACGCGCTTCGCGACCTGGGTCGAGAGGCCGAAGAGCGTATCCAGGCTCTTAGGATAGCTCGAAGTCAGGCGCCAGCTGACCTTCGGCTGCGACTGGGCGATGGCAGGAGCGGCGATCGCGGCGCTGCCGGCAGCGCCGGCGCCGGCGACTTTCACGAATTGACGGCGATCCATTGTGTGTCCTCCTGATTCGGCAGCCGCGACCTTCGATGCGGCCCGATCTTGTTGTTGGCGCCCTGATCGCACGCGGATACCCGCCGTACAAGCCCTCCGGCGCCCATCCGATATGGCCGAAATGCAGAGCGGCGGCGCCTTGCCAGGCGCCGCCGCTCATTCATTCGGTTCTATCGATCAGGCGTCAGTTCTTGGCGATGAAGCACTGCCCGCCGGCCGACTGGAGCTGCGAGCACATCGAGGTCGCATCGTCGCGGGAATAGGGCCCGACGCGCAGGCGGAACACGGTCTTGCCACCAGCGAGCTCGGTCTTGCGGATGATCGGCGCCTGGCCGTCAAGCTGCTGCGGATACTTGCGCTGGAGGGCGGCGAAGGTCGCACGCGCCTCGGCCTCGCTGCCCGGCGCGCCGAGCTGCACCACGAAATCGCCGGTGCCGGCCCGGACGGCCGCAGTGGCCGGAGCCGGCGGCGGCGCGGCGGCGGCCGGAGGAGCGCTGACGAGGCGGGTCGGCGCCACGGGCGTCGTAGCGGCGGCCGGGGTCGTCGCCCGCTCCTGCACCTTCGGGGCAACAGGCGGCGCGATCGGCGCGGGGGCCGGGGATGCCACGGCAGCCGGCGACGCGGCGGCAATCCGCAGGGGCGCCTCGGCCGGCGCGGGAATGGAGCGACTGGGAGCCGAGCCGGTCGCGAGCGGCTGGCTTTCGACGGCGATGGGGTTCTGCGCGGGCGTGCCGTCCGGACGGATCGAGACGGTGCGCACGCGGCGCGGCTCGCCAAGGCCCGGCACCGGCGGCATCGGCGTCAGGGCCGGTTCCGGCGGGGTGATGCTGCGCTGGGGCTGGCTGGGCGCGGCGGCGAGTGCGGTGCCGACACCGACGGAGCTGGAGGATGCCGCGGCAGGCTGAGCCATCGGCGCTGCCCCGTTGTTGGCGGTGCCTGGGCCCGGCAGGACAACACGAGCCGGGGTCGAGCGCGCCATCTGCTGCAGGTCGACCGGCTGCTCTTCGCTGGCCACGACCTTGCTCTTGCCCTGAACGGCCTCGGCGCTGCGCTCGTAGATCTGCTTGTTCTGATTCGGGATCTCGGTGCCGCCCGGATTGGCCGGCTCGACCTTGACCGGCCCGCGATCGGCCGCGATCACCGGCGGCTGGCCGTCCTTGATGGCGGAACCGCCGCGCATCGTGAAAGCCGCGCCAGCGCCGACCAGACCAATGGCGATGACCGCGGCGGCCGCCCAGAGCCCCTTGCGCGAACGGCGCGGCTCCAGATCGGGCATCTCGTCTTCATAGCCATGCGGGTTCGCGCCGGCGGGCGCATAGTGATAGGCCGGGGCCTCGTCATAGTCGGCCTCGGCATAATTGCGGTCCGCAGCATAGTTTCTGGGCGTGTTGCCAGACGCGGCATAGTTGCCGGGCGCGGCGTAGGCAGCCGGCGCGACGAAGGCCGGCGGCGCGACGAAGGCCGGCGGAGGAGCGTATGCCTCCATGCTCTCATCGAGATCGCGCGCCTGGACCACCGGCTGCATCGGCGCCGACCGTGCATAGGGCAGCGGCTCGGGCAGGTCGAAATCGTCACGACGCGCCACCGGCTGCAGCGCGGCAGCCGCCATCGGGGCCGGCGCGGGGTCCGACGCAGGCCGCCGCGGATCGGTGCGGCGCAGCAGTGCCTCGAATTCGTCGAGCGCCCCGCGAAGCTCCTCGGGCGGCACATTCGCCAGGGGCGGCACGGCCGGTGCGGCAGCAGGCGCCGGGACGGGCCGCAGCGGCACCGGCTCGAAGCTCGGCGCGCTGTCGAAGCTCGGCTCCTGCCGCAGTTGCGACCGCTGGCCCTGCGGCCGGCGCTCGTTGAAAATATCCTTGAGCGGATCGTCCTGCCCGACGATGCGGGTCAACTCCGCAAGCGGATCCGACGACTGGCCCGGACGCGACTCCTGGCCTGCCGCACGCAGCTGACGCTCGAGTTCTTCCAGGTCGAGCGCGAAACGGTTCCTAGCTGGCTCACTCATGGCACGATCCAATCCAGCACAAGCCGCTTCCTCCTATGGAAGATCGCCGGGCTCGCGCGGTCAACTGACCTTGTGCGCGCTGGCGGCAAGCGGCCGTCAGCGCATCTCTTCCGGCGCCGCAACTCCGGCGACAGCCAGACCGGAAGCAAGGACGCTGCGCACTGCGTGCACGAACGCCAATCTCGCCAAGGTCGACTTTCGATCAGTTTGATTAACGAACCGTAATTGCGGCGAGTCTTTGCCCTTGTTCCACAATGAGTGGAAAGCGCTCGCCAGTTCATGCACAAAAAATGCCACGCGGTGCGGTTCATGGGCTGCGGCGGCCGCTTCGATCACCCGCGGATAGGCCGCGATCGACTTGATGACCCCGACTTCCGACTCGTCGGTCAGAATCGAAAGGTCGGCCCCGGCGAGCGCTGCCGGGGACAAGTCGAGATCCGGAAAGGCCTCGCGCGCCTGCCGGAAGATCGAGGCGCAGCGCGCATGCGCGTACTGGACGTAGAACACCGGGTTGTCCTTCGACTGCTCGACCACCTTGGCGAGGTCGAAATCCAGCGTCGCATCGTTCTTGCGGAAGATCATCATGAAGCGCACCGCATCGCGGCCGACCTCGTCGATGACCTCGCGCAGCGTCACGAAGTCGCCGGAGCGCTTCGACATGCGCACCTGCTCGCCGTTCCGCAGCAGGCGCACGAGCTGGCAGAGCTTGACGTCGAGCGCCCCCTGCCCGTTCGTCACCGCCTTGACCGCCGCCTGCATGCGCTTGACGTAGCCGCCATGATCAGCGCCCCAGACGTCGATCATCTCGGGGAAGCCGCGGGTGAACTTCGAGCGGTGATAGGCGATGTCGTTGGCGAAATAGGTGTAGCTGCCATCCGACTTCAGCAGCGGCCGGTCGACATCGTCGCCGAACGCGGTGGCGCGGAAAAGCGTCTGCTCGCGATCCTCCCAATCCTCGTCCTTCTGGCCCTTGGGCGGCGGCAGCCGGCCCTCGTAGACGAGATCGCGCGAGCGCAGATCCGCGATGGTCTCGCCTACGGCGTCCTTGTTGCCGTCGACCTTCTGCAGCGAGCGTTCGGAGAAGAAGACCTCATGGACGACCCCGAGCGCCGCCAGATCGTCCCGGATCATCGCCATCATGCCGTCGATCGCGGCACTGCGGACCAGCGGCAGCCACTCGGCTTCAGCCTTGTCCTTCAGCGCCGGGCCATGGGCCTTCGCCAGCGTCTCGCCGACGGACTTCAGGTAGTCGCCGGGGTAGAGCCCCTCCGGGATCGGGCCGATGTCCTCGCCGAGCGCCTCGCGATAGCGCAGGAAGGCTGAGCGGGCGAGCACGTCGACCTGCGCGCCGGCGTCGTTGATGTAATACTCGCGGGTGACGTTGTGGCCGGCGAAGGCGAGCAGGCTCGCCAGCGCATCGCCGAAAACCGCCCCGCGGCCATGGCCGACATGCATCGGGCCGGTCGGATTGGCCGAGACATACTCGACATTGACCTTCGGCTCGGCCTTCGCCGGCCCGCGCCCATAGTCCAGCCCCGCCGCGATGGCAGATTTCAGCACGGCAGTGAACACCGCCGGCTGCAGGGTCAGGTTGATGAAGCCCGGGCCCGCGATCTCGGCCTTCGCGATCTCGGGATCCTTCGAGAGCTCCTCGACCAGCAGGGCCGCCAACGCGCGCGGGTTCGTGCCGGCATCCTTGGCCAGCACCATCGCCGCATTGGTGGCGAGGTCGCCATGGGCCGGGTCCTTGGTTGGCTCGACCACGACACGCGCGAGATTGAGCCCCTCGGGCAGCGCGCCTCGCCCGGCGAGCGCCGAGAGTGCGGCATGGAGACGGGCGGAATAGATCTCGAACAGGTTCATCGCGGTCACATCTTGTCCGTTGAAAGCCCTAGATCATCGCGCGTCCTAAAGGACGTGATCACGATGATCTATCTCGTTGTTCTCGCATCGGATTTTTCCGAAAAGTGGATTCCACTTTTCGGTCCGATGCTACAGAGCCCTCATCCTGAGGAGCAAGCGAAGCTTGCGTCTCGAAGGATGCTCCAGATTGTTCCGGAGCCTCCTGGACCATCCTTCGAGACGCGCTTCCATGAAGCGCTCCTCAGGATGAGGGCTCATTCAGGCTCGAACATCTGGTAAGGCCGCCCGGCCCTATCGCAGCGAGGGGGTGGCGTCAAACAGGCGGCGATGCTCGTCGAGCGCGTACCAGTCGGTCATGCCGGCGATATAGTCGGCAATGCGCCGCATCCGGCGATGCTGGTCGAGGCCTTCGCAGCCCGCGGCCCATTCGTCCGGCATCAGCCCCGGTTGCTCGCTGAAGCGCGCGAAGAGATCGCGCACCACCTGCGCGGCCCTCGTCCGGATCGGCACGATGCGGGGATGGCGATACATGCTGGGATAGAGGAAGCCCTTGATGTCGCGGTCCGCCGCCGTGATCGCGGCCGAGAAGGCGACGACCGGCATCTGCGCCCGGCGGATAGCGTCCGCGTCGGCCGGCGCCAAGGCCGCGAGCCGCGCCTGAGCCTCCCCGATCACATCCTCGACGAAGCGCGTGATGACACGCCGCACCAGCTCATTGGCCTGTCGGGAGCCGTCGAGACCGGGGTGCAGCCGCTCGACCTCGTCGAGCAGCCCCGCCAGGAACGGCACGGCCCGCAGCTCGGCGGTGCCGAACAGCCCGGCCCTCAGCCCGTCATCGATGTCATGGGCGTTGTAGGCGATGTCGTCGGCCAGCGCCGCGACCTGCGCCTCCGCCGAGGCATAGCTGTCGAGCCAGAGGTCCTGCTTCTCCTGATATTCGAGGATCGCGGCCGGAATGCCGGTCTTCGCATAGCGAGCCGTCGGTCGACCCGCGGCATCGAGCAGCGGGCCATTGTGCTTGACCAGCCCCTCCAGCGTCTCCCAGCTCAGGTTGAGCCCGTCGAAATCGGCATAGCGTCGCTCCAGCCGCGTCACGATCCTGAGCGTCTGGGCATTGTGGTCGAAGCCGCCGAAGCCCGCCATGCATTCGTCGAGCGCATCCTCGCCGGTATGGCCGAAGGGCGTGTGGCCGAGGTCATGCGCCAGCGCCAGCGCCTCCGCCAGATCCTCGTCGAGGCCGAGCGCGCGGGCGAGCGCCCGCGCAATCTGCGCCACCTCGATCGTATGCGTCAGCCGCGTGCGATAATGATCGCCCTCATGCGAGACGAACACCTGGGTCTTGTGCTTGAGACGGCGGAAGGCCGTCGAATGGATGATGCGGTCCCGGTCGCGCTGGAATTCGCCGCGAGTCGCCGAAACCGGCTCTGCGATGAGCCGCCCGCGGCTCAAGGAAGAGCGGCAGGCATAAGGCGCGCGCCAGCGCTCGCCGGGCTCGATACCGGCTGGTGGAAACGGGCTGGCTGGATTCGGCATGGCGGCCCCGCGGACGCACTCGGCTTGTAGAGGCGCTGCCGGGGCATTACCTTCCGGGGCAAGCAGGGTGCAAGGAGCATCTGACTATGACGACCGAACTCGCGGTCAATCAGCACGGCGTCGCGGTGACGGAGAACGCCGCTAAACGAATTCTGTCGGTGATGGCGAAGGAGCCGCCCGGCTCGATGCTGCGCGTCAGCGTCTCGGGCGGCGGCTGTTCGGGCTTCCAGTACGTCTTCGACGTCGACCGGGAGAAGGCTGCCGACGATCTCGTCATCGAACGCGACGGCGCCACCGTCCTGATCGACGAGACCTCGCTCGGGCTGCTGGAAGGCTCGACCATCGACTTCGTCGACGATCTGATCGGCCAGTCCTTCCGCATCATCAATCCGAACGCCACGAGTTCCTGCGGCTGCGGCACGTCGTTCGCGCTCTGAGACCGGCTCAGCTGTTGCGAGCCGAGGCGGCTCCCGCGAACGCGACCCGCTCGAAGGCGCGCAGCAGGGCGCGGTCGAGCTTATCGGCGGCCATCCCCGTCAGGACTCCATAGGCTTCCGTCGGCGCCATTGGCGCCTTGTAGCTGCGTCTTTCGATCAGCGCGGCATAGATGTCGCAGATCGTCACCATGCGCACGAGATCGGATATCTGCGCGCCCTGCAGCCCCTGCGGATAGCCCGAGCCGTCGAGATACTCGTGATGCGAGAGCACGGCATCGAGAATCTCGCCGCCGAAACCACCCTGCCGCACCAGCATCCCGTGCCCGAATTCGGTATGCCTGCAAATGACCGCGCGCTCCTCGGCCGTGAGCGCTCCTTCCTTCTGCAGGATCGCCACGGGAATTCGCGCCTTGCCGATATCATGCAGCACCGAGGCGGCAGTCAGCAGCCCGCGGTCCTTTTCGGAAAAGCCGAGCGTCCGTCCAAAGGCCGCCGCCAGGGCCGAGACCAGCAGGCAATGCTGATAGGTCAGGTCGTCATGCCGCCGGACCAGCGACAGCCAGTCGCCGAGATCGCTCTCCTCGGTCGCCCGGTTGATCGCTGCCACGCCTGCATCGATGGCGCCGACGGGAAGCGGGCCGTCCAGAGCCGCGGCCGCCAGCAGATCCGCCATCGCAGCCGTCGCGGTGGCGATGTCCCGCTGCAGGCGTTGCGGCAGATGTGCAGCCTCGTCAGGAGCATCGCGGTCGCCCAGGACCTCGGCGATCTTGGCCCGTATCATCCCGGGCGGCATGTCGGCAGACAGCGTGACGGTCGCGCCGATCGCATTCGCCTGCACCTCGGCATGGGCGGGCGCGCCGCGCAGGACGCACAGATGCGGTCGCCCACGGGCCGGACTGGCCGCGAGTATCCGTCGCGCGGCAAGAACCGATTCGCTGCAGGAGAGATCGATGTCGGTCAGCACCAAGCGCGAAGGCCGATAGCCGGGCCCGGATGGCTGCTTCGCGATGTCCGCAACTGCGCAGGAACCCCAATACGCAAGCACGCGCTCGAGGGAACGGCTGCGTTCGGCACGGTCTGTAATGAGAAGCATGGCGCCCCTCGGTTGCAACAAGCGGCTCCTTTTAGCAGGCCGCATATTGCTTCGAGGTGAACGCCGGCAAAGAAAGTGCCAGCGAAATTGCGACATGGGGTCGCGGCGTTCAGTGTCGAATCACCTCAAGCAGGCTCAGTGCGAGCTCGCCACTCCGCCGTCTTCGAGCCGGATCTCGGCCGCCATCAGCCCCTTGGGGCCGGGTCCATAGCGCACCAGCACTGTCTGGCCCGGTATGAGTTCGACCAGTCCGTAACGGCGCAGCGTCTCCATATGGACGAAGATGTCCGGGGCGCCCTCGCCCTTTGAGACGAATCCGAACCCGCGCAGGCGGTTGAACCACTTCACCACCATACGCTCCAAGCCGCTGGTCGGCGCGACCGAGACATTGGTGCGCGCCATCGGCATCTCAGACGGGTGCCGTCCGGACGAGGTGTCGATCGAGAGCACCCGCACAGCCTGACGGCCCCGCGACTTCTCTATCACCTCGAGCACGATGCGAGCGCCTTCCGCTATCGTATTGAATCCGTCACGCTTCAGGATGGTGACATGGAGCAGGATGTCCTGGCCGCCCGCCTCCGGGACGACGAAGCCATAGCCCTTCGACACGTCGAACCATTTGACGAAGCCGGTGATCTCGACAGGGATCTCCGACGCGCTGTTCGCCGCCCCATCGAGCCTCACGACCCGATTAAGGGATTGGATGGGACCTATCGGTGGCCGCCCGCTCTCACCGAATTCGTCGGACATGTGCCGCTCACCCCCAACGCAAACCTGATTCGTTTTGCCACGATAGCATCGCTGCGGATTCGGGATACAGCCCGGACCTCGTCGTCCACATCATCCACCGGCGAACACGCAGGAAAATCCGAACCCAATCCCGGTTTTCTTTTTGCTGTGGCATAGAAGGATCACTGCCACGACCGGAGGCTTCGCTGACGATGCCGGACTTCGCAACGCTCGCCCTCTTCGCCGGAGCTGCGGCGGTCCTCACCGCAACGCCTGGGCCTGACATGCTCCTGATCGCATCGCGCAGCATGAGCCAGGGCCGAGCCGCCGGATTTCTGACATATATCGGCATCGCGGTAGGCAGTTACCTGCAATCCTTCGCCGCTGCATTCGGGCTCTCGCAGCTCTTCCTGCTGGTGCCCTGGGCCTATGACGCGCTGCGCTGGATCGGCGCCGCCTATCTCACCTGGCTCGCCTGGACGACGCTGAGGACGAAGGCTCCACTGCTGGCGCCTGGCCATGTCCCGGCCCAGCCGCTGCGTCGCATCTTCCTGCAGGGCCTGTGGACCAACCTGCTCAATCCCAAGATGGCCCTGTTCATGCTGGCCCTGCTGCCGCAGTTCCTGAAGCCGGAAGCCGGGTCCATCGCGCTGCAGGTCATGGTCCTCGCGACAATTCTCAATCTGATGGGGCTTTTGACCAACGGCGTCGTGATCCTCGCCGCCAGCCGCCTCGGGCAGGCGCTGTCCCGCCGGCCGGCGCTGGCACGGCTGCCTCAGAGGCTGATGGGCGCGGTATTCGGCGGCTTGGCGCTCCGCCTCGCCTTCTCCGCGCGCGACTAGCTACGACGCCAGCCTTGCCAGAGCGGCCCCGCTCTCCGCGCGGATGACGAGGTCCGCGATCGGGTCGAGATCGGTCGGCTCGCGGTTGAGGATCACGAGCTTCGCGCCCTGCCGCCTGGCGATGATCGGCAGCGTCGCCGCTGGATAGACGACGAGCGAAGAACCGACCACGAGGAAGAGGTCGCATTCCAGAGCCAGCTCCTGAGCACGCATCATATGCTGCTGCGGCATGGCCTGGCCGAAAGAGATCGTCGCCGATTTCACCGGCCCGGCGCACATGATGCAGGCCGGCGGCTCGCCGCTCGCCTCGAAGGCGGGGCGGATGGCGGCGAGCTCATGCCGCCAGCCGCAGCTTAGGCAGGTGGCATAGGTGCCGTTGCCATGCAACTCGATGACCTTGTCCTCCGGCACGCCGGAGGCCTGGTGCAGCCCGTCGATGTTTTGCGTGACGATGGCCGGCGAGCGCCCATCCGCCACCAGCCGCGCCAGCGCGCGATGGCCGATATTCGGCGCCGCATCGCGATAATGATCGTCCATCACGAATTTCCGTCGCCAGGCCTCGATCCGCGCCTCGCGGCTCTGCACGAAGGCCTCGAACGGGATCGGCTTGTTGACCATCCAGGGCGAACCGGGCGTGCGGAAATCGGGCACACCGGATTCCGTCGAGATGCCCGCACCGGTGAAGCTGACGATGCTATCGGCCCGGTCCAGCATGGCGTGGAGTTCGGCGATCGCGTCCTCGGTCTCGTCCTGCATCGGCCCGCTTGTCCCCTGATCCGGAAGCCTTTCAGATATGGACCTGCGCCATGTCTCTTCCAAGCCGCAGCAACGCGCTCCGTGCAATTGACGGAAACCCCTGCGCGCCGCAAAGCAGAACATCATGCACGACGCCGCGCCCGCACCGCTGAATCCCGACCTTCTCGACACCGGCACGCCGCCCATCCCGGAGGCACAGGGCTGGGCGCGCGCCTATGACGGCCGCTTCGGCCCGCTGATCGACCTGTCGCAGGCGGTCCCCGGCGCGCCGCCGCCGCAGGCCCTGCTCAACAAGCTGGGCGAGGCCGCCGCCGACCCGGCCAGCACGCGCTATGGCGCCATCACCGGCGATCCCCCCCTGCGCGAGGCCTATGCCGCCGAGATCTCAAGCATTTACGGAACGGGCTTCAAGCCGGGCGAGGTCGCCGTCACCTCGGGCTGCAACCAGGCCTATGTCATGACGATGATGGCGTTGGCGCAGGCAGGCGACAACGTGCTGCTGCCGACGCCCTGGTACTTCAACCACGAGATGACGCTGACCATGCTCGGCATCGAGGCGCGCGCCCTGCCCTGCGCGCCGGAGGCCGGCTTCGTGCCCGATGTCGCCACGGCCGAGCCGCTGATCGACGCGCGCACGCGGGCCATCGTGCTGGTCACGCCCAACAACCCGACAGGCGCGGTCTATCCGCCTGAGACCATCGCCGCCTTCGCCGCGCTCTGTGCGCGGCGCGGCATCTGGCTCGTTCTCGACGAGACCTATCGCGACTTCCTGCCCGCCGGTACGAACAGGCCGCATGAGGTCTTCGCGGCAACCCGCTGGCAGGATTCGGTCATCGGCCTCTACAGTTTCTCAAAGGCCTATGCCGTTCCCGGCTGGCGGCTCGGTGTGATCACGGCGGGCGAGCCCGCCATCGCGGAGATCAGCAAGGTTCTGGACTGCGTTCAGATCAGCCCCGTCCGCGCCGGGCAGGCGGCCGTCACCTGGGGCATCGAGGGCATCCGGGACTGGCGCGAGCGCAACCGCGCCGAGATCAACGCCCGCGCCGATCTATTTCGAGAGGCCATGGCGCCGCTGAATGGCTGGCGCGTGCTCTCTGCCGGCGCCTATTTCGCCTATGTGGCCCATCCCTTTGCAGGGGTGCCGGCGGCCGAAGTGGCGCGCCGGCTGGTCGAGGAGCGCGGCGTGCTCGCCCTGCCCGGCCCCTATTTCGGCCCCGGACAGGAGAACCACCTGCGCATCGCCATAGCCAACGTCGCAGCGGACCGGATCGGCCTGCTGGGCGAGCGGCTGAGGGGTTTTGCGCTCTGAAGGCTCCGCCGTCATGCTCGCCCTTGTGGCGAGCATCCACGTTTTGAACACTGCGATTCACCAAGGAAGACGTGGATGGTCGGGACAAGCCCGACCATGACACGCGGCCGGAGAGCCTACCGGAACAGCGCGGCGTAGCGCCCGCGATAGGCGAAGACCAGCATCAGCCCCAGCACGACGAGGATGATCGCCACCGGCAGGCCCTGCGGGTTCAGCACGAGGTGGAAGAACACGATCACGGTCATGATCGGCGCGATCAGCGCGAGCCCGAAGGCCGGCGCGATATTGGTGAGCAGGCTGAGCGCGCCCGTCAGATTGACGACCTTGACCATCGGCCAGACGAAGGAACCCTGCAGCGCGGCCTCGAAGGCGAGCCCCTGCTCGCTGGTCGGCGGATGGATCAGGTGGTTGCCTGTCGCCATCCACCAGAATCCGTCGACGGCGCTGACGAGGAAGAGCAGCCCGAGCAGGATGCGCGGGACGGTGACGAGAAGAACGTTTTTCATCTGGATTCCAACCGATACGAAGAGAGGCCCGCTCGCTCGCAGCGACGCCGAGCCAACCTTGGTCGCGACGATGATCGATTGGGTTCAACAGATGAAGGACAATCGGAGCGCTATCCACCGCTGGCCTGTCGTTAGGGCATGTTCCGCAAGGTTCGATCGCGCACAGTCCCGGTCTTGGGCGGCCCACGCTCTTGTGACGTGCGTCCCGCCGGGTTTCATGGCTTGAAATCGAGACTGGAAACCAACCCTTTCAGACAGTCACCAACGATGCGCCATTCCCTGACCCGCCGCACCCTGCTTCGACTGGCAGGCGCCTCCTCGCTGGCGACGGCGGCCGCCTTCGCAGTACGTGCCGAGGGTGGCCCGGTCGCGGCGCCGGCTGCGGGGCCGGGTTTCGCGAGCAAGACGCCGATCCGCATCGGCGCCGCCGCGCTCAAGGTGCGCGATATCGAACGCGTGACGAGCTACTACCGCGATGTGCTCGGCCTTTCGGTGCTGGCGCGGGGCTCCGCTTCGGTCACGCTCGGCACGGCCGAGGGCGCCCTACTCACGCTGGAACCGAAGCCGGGCGCGGCGCTCGAGCCCCCGACGGCGGCCGGGCTGTTCCACATCGCTTTCCTGATGCCGAGCCGGCAGGACCTGGCGCGCTGGCTCGTCCATGTCGCGCGCAACCGCACGCCGCTGACCGGCTTCGCCGATCACAGCGTCAGCGAGGCGGTCTACCTGAACGACCCGGAAGGCAACGGCATCGAGGTCTATGCCGATCGCCCGGCCGAGCGCTGGCGCTGGGAAGGTGGGCGCGTCGTCATGGGCACGCATCGGCTCGATATCGACGACATCCTGTCGCTGACAGACACGCAGGCCAGCAACTATGCCAAGGCCCCGGATGGCCTGCGCATCGGGCATGTCCATCTGCGCGTCGGCGATGTCGATGCGGGCGACCGCTTCTATCGCGACCTGCTCGGGCTGGCATCGACCAGCCGACGCGACACCGCGAGCTTCCTGTCATCCGGCGGCTATCACCACCATCTGGCGATGAACACCTGGAACAGCGCCGGAGCCGGCCCCCGGAACGAGGGTAGCACCGGGCTTTCCTGGTTCACGCTGATGACGAAGAAACCGGACCTGATGACCGCACAGGCCGAGCGCTTCGCCACGGCGGGTGTCGCGACGACGCCCTTTTCCGGCGGGTTCGAGAGCGCCGATCCCTGGGGCACGCGCGTCAGACTACTGCAGGGCTAGACCAACCCTGCCCGCTCATCACATCGTCGCGCCGATCTGCCAGGGCACGTATTCGGCATCGCCATAGCCGAGCTCTTCGGACTTCGTCCGCTCGCCCGAGGCGACCTTCAGGACCTTCTCGAAGATCTCGCGGCCCTTCTGCTCCAGCGAGACGCCGTCGAGCACGTCGCCGCAGTTGATGTCCATGTCGTCGATCATCTTCTCGTAGATCGGCGTGTTGGTCGCGAGCTTGAAGGACGGCGTGGGTTTGCAGCCATAGGCCGAGCCTCGGCCCGTCGTGAAGGCCAGGATATTGGCGCCGCCGGCCACCTGTCCCGTCGCAGCGACGGGATCGTAGCCGGGCGTGTCCATATAGACGAAGCCCTTCTTCTTCACCGGCTCGGCATAGTGATAGACGGCAGAGAGCGTCTTGGTCCCGCCCTTGGCGGCCGCACCCAGCGACTTCTCCAGGATGGTGGTCAGCCCGCCCGCCTTGTTGCCCGGCGAGGGGTTGTTGTTCATGTCCATCCGGGCGCGCTCGGTGTAGTCCTCCCACCACTTGATGATGCCGACGAGCTTCTCGCCGACCTCGCGCGTCGCCGCGCGCCGGGTGAGCAGATGCTCGGCGCCATAAATCTCAGGCGTCTCGGAGAGGATCGCCGTGCCGCCATGCTCGACGAGGATGTCGACGGCCGCGCCCAGCGCGGGGTTCGCGGTGATGCCCGAATAGCCGTCCGAGCCGCCACACTGAAGCGCCAGCATCAGTTCGGAGGCCGGCACGGTCTCGCGCACCGCCTTGTTGGCGATCGGCAGCATGACCTTGAGCGCCTCGATGCCGGCGGCGACCGCTTTCTTCGTCCCTCCCGTCTCCTGGATGGTGAGCGTGCGGAAGACGTCGCTCTCGGTGACGCCATAGGCTTCCTTCATGCGGCTGATCTGGAAGCCCTCGCAGCCGAGGCCGACGACCAGCACCGCCGCCATGTTCGGATTGCAGGCATAGCCCCAGGTGGTGCGCTTCAGCACCTCGAAGCTCTCGCCGTTGTAGTCGATGCCGCAACCGGTGCCGTGCGTCAGCGCGATGACGCCGTCGACATTGGGATAGTCGGCGAGCAGGCCGGAGCGCTTCACCTCCTCGGCCATGAAGCGCGCGGCAGAGGCCGAGCAGTTCACCGAGGTCAGGATGCCGACATAGTTGCGCGTGCCGGCCTTGCCGTTGGCGCGGCGGAAGCCCTCGAAGGTCGCCTGCTGCTCGACGGGCAGGACGAATTCTGGCTTCGCCTCGGCGGCATAGGCGTAGTCGCGGTCGAAGGAGTGGAAGCCGGTATTGTGCTCATGGACCCATTCGCCGGGCAGGATCTCGGCCGTGGCGAAGCCGATGATCTGGCCGAACTTGCGGATCGGCTGATCCTTGGCGATGGGCACGATCGCCATCTTGTGCCCGCGCGGAATGCGCTTCAGCGCCTCGACTCCCGCGGCGGTAACGCCGAGATCGACGGGATCGACCGCGACCACGACATTGTCGGCGGCGTTGAGCTTGAGGGTGCGGGGCGGCGCGGACTTGTCGAGCATGGCTTGAACCGGAAAACCTCTTGGCCGCAAGGACAGCGGGCTACGCTAAGAGATGCGCCCAATCGTTCCGGTTTTCAATCGGTTCAAAACAATGTTCGGCATGCACGGACGCCGGCCTGGGTGCGGCTGACAGCGGCTCCCGGCGCACAAGAAAAAAGCCCGGCCTTGCGACCGGGCTTCCCGAATATCGTGTCTCCGGGCCGGGGCCGCCTCGCGGCGGCCGGCCTTATCGCCTCACTTGGCGGCCGGAACGGCCTTGGAGACGATGCCCTCGAACGGCTTGTAGGCGTCCTTGGCGAGAGCGGTGTAGAGCTCGCCCATCTTGGTCAGCTGGGCGACCGCGCCCTCGAACGAGGTCTTGAGGTAGTCGGCCTGGACCTCGAGGGCCTTGTCGAGGGTCTTCACGCCAGCGAGCTTCTCGAGCGCGGCGGTGCCGGCCTCGAAGGACTTCTTGGCATAATCGGTGGTCTCGACCGCGATGGTCTGCACGCCCTTGGAGGTGGCGCCAAAGGCCTTCAGAGCCGCATCGACGTTCTCTTTGGAGGCCTTCTGGATCGTCTCGAACTGCTGGATCATTGGTCGTCTCCCTGGCACCCGTCGTGCCGCCTTTGGTGAGGAGCCTGGACGGCTCTTTATATCGCCCCAAGGTCGTATGACAGAGATCATCACCGGGACTGGCGCTATATTGTGCAATGCAACATAAAAGTCAAGCGCGACGCTGCGTTGCACCACACGCATATCGTCTCGAATGCAACCAATCAAGTTTTAACGGCTCCGTAACCGCATCCTCCTAACCTCCCTCACTGTGTCTCGCGCGCCACGATGAGCCGGCCGCGGCACGGAAGGGTCAAAGTCGAGTTTTCGAGGCGGTTCATGGTTCCTGGTTGCGTTGGGTTTTGGCGGCCGCGTCTGCGCGTCGCCATCGGGCTGATCGGTGTCGCCGCCGTGGCGGTCACCATGGCTGCATCCCCTGCCGAGGCGCGCAAGCTCCGCCGGCATGCCGGTGGCGGCGGCTATACGCCGCCCTATGCCGCAATGGTCGTGGACGTGAAGAGCGGCCGCACCTTGCATGCGGCGAACGAGGATGCGCCACGCATCCCGGCATCCCTGACAAAGGTCATGACGCTCTACATGCTCTTCGAGCAGATGGAGCGCGGCCGCTTCTCCATGGATTCCGAGCTGCGTGTCTCGTCTTACGCAGCCTCGCAGCCGCCGACCAAGCTCGGCGTCCGCGCCGGCTCGACCATCGCGGTTGATGACGCGATCCGCAGCATGATCACGCTTTCGGCCAATGACGTCTCGGTCGTCGTGGCGGAAAACATCGCCGGCTCCGAGGAGGCCTTCGCCGACCAGATGACGCGCAAGGCGCGTTCGCTCGGCATGAGCCAGACACGATTCTACAACCCGCACGGCCTGCCGCATTCGCCGCCCAACCTGACGACGGCGCGCGACCTCACCATCCTCGCCCGCGCCATCCAGGAGCGTTTCCCGAGGTATTTCGCGCTCTTCTCGACGCGCACCTTCCAGTATGGCAGCCGCACCATCCGCGGCCATAACCGCCTGCTCGGCAAGGTCGAGGGCGTCGACGGCATCAAGACGGGTTATACCCGCGCCTCCGGCTTCAATCTGATGACCTCGGCCAAGTCCGAAGGCCGGCAGATCGTTTCCGTCGTGCTCGGTGGCCGTTCCGGCGCCTCGCGCGACAAGATCATGACCGATCTCGTGCTGGCGAGCCTGCCGCGCGCCGCGACCAGCGGCCGTTCCTCGGTGATGGTCGCCAGCCAGGAGCGCGAGGAGGAGCGCCCGCGTCCCGAAGAGCGGCCCCGTCAGGAAGAGCGCGCCCGCCCGGCGGCCGTCGCCGCCGTCGAGCCTGCGCCGATCCCTGTGCCGCGCCCCGAGGCTTTGGCCGAAGCGCCGCCGCTGCCGCCGGCTGCCGCCCGCGCCTATGCTCCGATGCCGACGACGACACCAATCGCGCCGCCGCGCCCGGTCGCCCATGCCGGCCAGCCGGTTTCGCTCTCCGGCATGCGTCCGGTCGCCGCGACCACGACACCCTCCGCCATGCGCTGGTCGATCGGCGCCCAGCCGGCAGATGCCAAGGTCCTGCGCCCGCCGGCGAATGTCGACGTCACGTCCTCCATCGCGAAGGCCGCAGAGCCGGCCGAGGCTCCCGTGAAGCTCGCGGAAGCCAAGGTCATCGAAGCGAAACTCGACGCTCCCGCCGCGCCCGCCAGGGCCCAGGCTCCCGAGCCGGCTCCGGCCATGTCGCATCAGGCCGCCATCGTCGCCTCCGGCAAATGGGTGATCCAGCTCGGCGCCACCGACGACGAGGGCAAGGCCAAGGAAATCCTGGCCCGCGCCCGCGCCAAGGCCACCGGTCCGCTCGCCAGCGCCTCGCCCTTCACCGAGAAGGTCGAGAAGGGTGGCTCCACCCTCTTCCGCGCCCGCTTCGCCGGCTTCGACGACTCGAAGGACGCGCAGAACGCCTGCGCCCAGCTGAAGCGCGGCGGCTTCTCCTGCTTCGCCACCCGTAGCTGACCGTCAGGGAAGGAGTTCACGCCATGTCGCAGAGCCAGTTCCCCGGCGCTTCGCTAACGCTTCACAAGAACGTCCTTGGCCTGGTTGACGCGAGCGGCAAGACCGCTGGTGCCGCCGGCATCCGGATGGATCCGCTTCATCAGGGCTCGGTGGGCTTCCCGGACCGCGTCCTCGCCCGCCCCCGGCTGAAGCCCCAGGATCTCGTAGGCCTCCTGCTGCGTCATCGCGCCCGTGCCCGGCGCGCCGCGCTGCCCCGCGTCGCCATTACGCTGAGCGTCTTCACGCCAGCCGGGCGACCGGCGGTCGAGATATGCCTCTAGCAGCCGGGCTCCGTCCGGGTCCCGCCCCAGGCATTCGCCCATGAGCAGGCCGAGCTCGGCGATGCTCAGGCCGTCGAGCTCGCGCCCGGCATAGGCTCCGGCTTTGACGCGGCCCACCATGGCGCCGCTGTCATGGTCGAGCGTCATCTCCAGCAGCGTGGACTCGACTTTCGAGCTTGCTCCCGGCGTCGGCCCCGAACGGTCGGCCCAGGGGAAGCGGATGCCGCCCGGCCCGGTCGCGCTCCAGCCGAGCAGCCAGGCGCCGATGCCGCCGAGGAAGATCGCCATGTCGAGGCGCCCGCGCACCATCAGGAGCCCGGCGACGCCGAGCGAGGCGACGCCGCCGACCGTCTTCGCCAGCCGGGCCAGCGCCTTCGGATTCGCACCGGCGAAGAGCTTCGCCAGCCACCAGACCAGAATGAGCACGGCAACGCCGTAGAGCAGGGCCACTATCGTCCTCCGTCCATGGCGGCGATCAATCCCTTCACCGCCGGGCTTGCCCCTGCCAGCCGCAGCATCGCCTCGCGCCCGCCGGCGGCATAGGCCGCCGCCCCGCGCAGCAACTCCAGCAGCGAGGCCGGCGCATTGACGTCGAAGCGCGCATGCGCCCCGCCGGTCAGCCGAGCGATCGTGGCGAAGGCGGCGCTCGCCGCCGCATCATGTCCTTCCTGGAAGACGAAGCCGCGGATGCCGCGCAAGCCGAGCTCGCCCGCCAGGGCGCTGAGCGCGTCGACCTCCTCCTCCGCCGCATCACCGACGAAGACGAAGGCGCGGATCGGCACCGTCTTCGCCTCGTCGCGGACATGGCGGAGCACCCGGGCGATCTGCGTCTGCCCGCCCTCGCAGGCGATGCGCCGCATCAGCCCGGTCAGCCGCTCCGGCTCGCCGACCCAACCGGAGGCCCGGCATTCGCCCAAGCCCCGGAAATAGACGAGCTGGACCGCGAGCCCTCCTCCCGAGCCGCCGGTCTGCCCGGCCACCTCGAACATGCGCGCCTGCAGCGAGCAGGCGAGATCCCATGTCGGCTGCCGGCTCATCGTGGCGTCGAGCGCGAAGACGAGCCGTCCTGCCTGCCCCGTCGCCAGCGGCACGAGCCGCTTCGCCGCGCCCAAAAAGCGGTCGATCTCGCCCGGCTGCGATTGCCCGGCCGGCACAGATGCGGCGGCCTTGCCCACGGCCCGGTCGTTCTTCTCGCTCATCGCTCCCTGCGGTCCGGCTGAATCATTCACTTGCGTCCTGATATTGGCCATCGCGGCGGCATTTGCTACCCGTCCGCCAAACGGAGGAAACGAGAGTGGCCGGGATAACGGTATTCGAGTCGGTCGCCGCGATGCGCGAGGCCGTCGCCGGCTGGCATGCCGCCGGCGAGAAGGTCGCGCTGGTGCCGACCATGGGCGCGCTTCACGAGGGGCATATCGCGCTGGTCACGGAGGCGCAGCGCCATGCGCAGCGCGTCATCGTCTCGATCTTCGTCAACCCGACACAGTTCGCGCCGCATGAGGACTTCAAGAAATACCCGCGCACCTTCGACGACGATTGCGCCAAGCTGGTCGCCGCGAAGGCCGACGCCGTCTTCTTCCCGCCGGTCGAGGCGATGTATCCGGCCGGATTCGCCACCCGCGTGCTGCTGCTCGGCCCCGCCGCGGTCGGGCTCGAGGACCGCTTCCGCCCGACGCATTTCGAGGGCGTGGCCACGATCTGCTGCAAACTCTTCACGCAGTCGCGTGCGGACTACGCCGTCTTCGGCGAGAAGGACTACCAGCAGCTCAAGGTCGTGACCCGCATGGCGGCCGATCTCGATCTCGGCATCACCATCGTTCCGCTCGCCACGCTGCGGGAGGATGACGGCCTCGCCATGTCCTCCCGCAACCGCTACCTCTCGCCCGAGCATCGCGCGCTCGCCCCGGTGCTCCATCGCGTGATGCAAGAGCTGGCAGCAAAGCTGCGCAATCGCGACGACCTGTTCAAGGCGGTCGCGGACGCCCAGAACGCGATCATCACCGCGGGCTTCGAGCTCGACTATCTGGAAGCGCGCCATGCCGAGACGCTGGCGCCGGTAACGTCGCTCGCCGACGGCCCGATCCGCCTGCTGCTGGCCGCCCGCATCGGCGCCACGAGGTTGATCGATAATATCGCGGTTTGAGGGGGCGTCATTCTCGGGCTTGACCCAAGAATCTCGTTACGGGCGGGCGCGGATTTCCGAGACGGTCGGGTCGAGCCCGACCGTGACGTCGAGTTAGAGCAGTCCCAGCCCCGCCAGTTCCCGTCGCATCTCCTCCGGCATCTCGCCGACGTCCCCGCCATGCTCTGCGAGGTCGCGCGGAGCGTCCTTGGCCTGGAGGTAGCGCCAGCCCTGGAAGGGCCGGAACGGACGCGGCTCGACCGGGATCACCGCCGGGTCCATCACCAGATGGCAGCGGCCGATGCCGTCCGCATCGGTGAAGGGGCGGATGTCGGTCAGCCGCTGGCGCGCCGAGACCTGGCCCTTGATCACCCAGTAGAGCGAGCCGCCGTCGAGGATCTCCTCGATCTTCTTCGGCACCATGCGGGTCGTATGCGTCTGTTCCTGCGGCCGGCCTGAGCGACGGCGCAGCAGCATGTTCTCCTCGATCCACTCTTCGAGATCGGTGATCGATTCCGCGCCGACACAGAGCTTCAGCAGGTGCAAGGCCATGGCCGGGAACTTAATCCTCCGCGCCATGCAGAGCCAGAGGCGGTCCCTGTTCTCCACAAGCCTCCCCCGTCATGGTCGGGCTTTGCCCCGACCATCCACGTCTTCGCTGACCATAGGTCGTGTTCAAGACGTGGATGCTCGCCAAAAGGGCGAGCATGACGGCGCTGGCCGAGCGCGCTAGTAATTCAGCGCTTCCTAGGGAGGGTCCCATCATGCGCGGATTGGCAGGCAAGGTCGTTCTCGTCACCGGCTCCTCGACCGGCATCGGCAGGGCGATGGCCGAGCGGCTGGTCGCCGAGGGCGCGAAGGTGATGATCCATGGCCGCGATCCGGCCGAGGTCGACGCCGCCGTCACCAATCTCGGCCTCGCGACGAAAGGCAGGACCGGTGATCTCGCCGAACCGGAAACCGCGCAGGCCATCGTCGATGCGACGGTCGAAGGCTTCGGCCGCATCGACGGGCTGGTCAACAATGCCGGCATCTATCCGCGCGGCATCCTCGGCGAGACCACAGCCGCTTTCTTCGACCATATCTTCGCGATCAACACCCGCGCACCCCTGCTCTGTGCCGAGGCGGCGATCCGCGCCTTCCGTGCGCAGAAATCCGGTGGCTCCATCGTCACGGTCGGCTCGATCAACGCCTATTGCGGCCTGTCGAACCTCACCGTCTATTCGATGTCGAAGGGCGCGCTGATGACGATGACGCGCAATCTCGCCAACACGCTCGGCCCCGAGCGCATCCGCGCCAACCAGCTCAATGTCGGCTGGACCTGGACCGCCAACGAGGATGCGACGCAGCAGCGCGAAGGCCAGAAGCCGGGCTGGCAGAACCATGTGCCGCTGAGGCACGCCCCGACCGGCCGGATCATGCAGCCCGAGGAGATCGCGGCCCACACCGCCTTCTGGCTCTCGGACGACAGCGCCCCCGTCTCTGGGCAGATCTACGAGGCCGAGCAATTCCCGGTGATCGGGCGCGGCTGAGACATCCCGCTTTTGATGCAAATGCGCAGCAGGAGCGGCCAAGCTTCTGCCGACGCATCGAAAGCTACATTGACGTTCGCAGAAGCAGCATTAGGGTGGAGCCTGACCAAACGTCAGGAGAAATTGACCTCGCTATGCGTCCCCTGCTTCTTGCCGCCGCTGCCGCGGCTCTCGTTTCCTTCAGCGCCCATGCCGCCGAAAAGCCAGTGCCCAAGGCGGAGCTCCAGAAGCTGATAGTCGGCAAGACCGTAACCTCCGGAAATGCCTATCTTTCTTACGGCGCCGACGGCCGCTACACCTACAACAACGGCAATTTCGGCAATTACCGGATCGAGAACGGCAGGATCTGCATCAACTTCGACGCCGGCGGCTCGCGCTGCGACAGCATCGTGTCGGATGGCAGCCAATACTTCCTGGTCAACCGCCAGGGCCAGCGCTACTCGTTCAAGCCCTGATCGCGGCTACTCCCCCAGCACCACGACCTTCGCGCCTTCGGCGACCTGCATGCCGGGCTCGCCGGCGACTTCGCTGACCGTGCCGTCGCGCGGGGCGGTCAGCACATGCTCCATCTTCATCGCCTCGACGATGGCGAGCCGCTGGCCCTTGGTCACGGTCTCACCGGGCGCGACGAAGAGGGCGACGAGCTTGCCGTGCATCGGCGCCTTGATCACGCCGCCCGAGCCCGCCGCGGCATCGAGATCGACGCTGAAGGGGTCAAACAGCGAGACGGCGGTCTGCCGGCCGCGATGCAGCGCGAACCATATGCCGCCCTCGCCCTCGGCCAGCGCGACCTCATGCTCGCCCTCACCGATCTCGTGGCCCGGCAGCGTGACGTGCGCATCGGCGCCATGCCATTCGATCCGCGCCTCGACCCGTTCGCCATCGACGAGCAGCGGCAGGCCGAGCGGCTGGCGCGGCATCAGCGAGAAGGAATCGGGGTCCATCCAGGGCGAGCGCGTCTCGCTCTCGGCCCGGCCTGCGGACTCGAGAATGCCGGCCGACTGGCGCTCCTCTTCCAGTTGCAGCGCAGCCGCCGCGACCGCGGCCGCATCGAGCGGCTGCGGCTCGGCGCCCAGCGCCGTGATGTTGCGCTCGATGAAGCCGGTGTCGAACGGCCCCTCCCGGAAGCCCCGCGCCTCGGTCAGTTTCTTGAGGAAGGCGAGATTGGTCCGCGGCCCGGCGACGAGAGTTTCGCCCAGCGCATCGCCAAGACGATCCAGCGCCTCGTCGCGTGTCGCACCATGGGCGATCACCTTGGCGATCATCGGATCGTAGAAGGGCGTCACCGTATCGCCGGCCTCGACGCCGGTATCGATGCGGATGCCTTCGCGATGAGGGAAGGTCAGCGCCCAGAGCTTTCCGGTCGAGGGCAGGAAGCCCTTCTCCGGGTCCTCCGCATAGAGCCGTGCCTCGACGGCGTGGCCCTTCGCCCTGACGTCGTCCTGCGTGAAGCCGAGCGGTTCACCCGCCGCGACCTTGAGCTGCAGCTCGACGAGATCGAGCCCGGTGATCGCCTCCGTCACCGGGTGCTCCACCTGGAGCCGCGTGTTCATCTCCATGAAATAGAAGCGGTCGGCGCGCAGCCCCTCGCGCCCATCGGCGATGAACTCGACCGTGCCCGCCCCGACATAGCCGACCGCCCTCGCCGCTTCCGTCGCGGCCTTGCCCATGGCGGCGCGAACCTCAGGCGTCATGCCCGGCGCCGGCGCTTCCTCGATCACCTTCTGGTGGCGGCGCTGCAGCGAGCAGTCGCGCTCGTAGAGATGGACGACGTTGCCATGGCTGTCGCCGAACACCTGGATTTCGACATGGCGCGGCGAGAGCACGTATTTCTCGACCAGCACGCGCGCATCGCCGAAGGCGCTCGAAGCCTCGCGCTGGGCGCTCGTCAGCGCATCGACGAAATCCTCGGGCCTGTCGACCTTCTTCATGCCCTTGCCACCGCCGCCGGCGACCGCCTTGATCAGCACCGGATAGCCGATGCGCTCGGCCTCGCCCGCCAGGAAATCCGCATCCTGCTCCGCGCCATGATAGCCCGGCACGACCGGCACGTTTGCCTTCTCGACCAGTGCCTTGGCGGCGTCCTTCAACCCCATCGCCCGAATGGCGGAAGCGGGCGGGCCAACGAAGACGATGCCGGCCTTGGCACAGGCCTCGGCGAAATCGGCGTTCTCGGAGAGGAAGCCATAGCCTGGATGGATGCAGGCGGCCCCGGCCTCCCGCGCGACGGCCAGGATCTGGGCGGCGTCGAGATAGCTCTCCCGCGCCGGCGCCGGGCCGATATGGTAGGCCTCGTCGGCCATCTGCACGAAGAGCGCCTCGGCATCGGCGTCCGAATAGACCGCGATGGTGCGCAGGCCGAGCCGCTTGGCGGTGCGGATGACGCGGCAGGCGATCTCGCCGCGATTGGCGATCAGAATGGAGGGCAGCTTGGCGGCGATCGTCATGGAAGCGTCCTCGAACGGCTTGCCGCCTTTATAGCCCGCCCGCTGCCCCTGTCTGCGGGTTGTTGCGCAAACCCGGCTGGGTCGCTTCCCGCCGCAGCGAACGCCAGATCGCCCATGTCGCCTGGAAGCAGAGCCCGGCCACGAAGATGTCGAACAGATATTCCGGCCAGCGCACCGGCGCGACGCGGGCGGCAAGGCCGACCAGCGCGAAGCCTGTCGTCGAGATCGCGTCGTTGCGGCTGGACAGCCAGGTCGCCTTGATGACCGGGTTCTCCTCATGCCGGAAGCGCCAGAGCACTGCGATGACGATGAGCGCGATGACGATGGCGCTGGCCGCCGCGAAACCGAGCGTCCAGACCTCGATCGGCCGCGGATTCACGATCTTGTCCCAGAGGTCGTAGAGCGTGTGCAGCCCGGCGACCGCCAGCACGGCACCGATCGCCATCGCCGCCAGCCGCTCCGCCCGGCCATCGCGGCCGAAGACCAGCGCGGCGATGCCGTAGAGCACGACGTCATAGACCCAGTCGACACCGTCCTTGAGGAGCTGGACATTGCCGATGGCGAGCGCCCAGGCGACGGTCGCCGCCGCCTGGATCAGGATGCCGAGCGCGATGCCCCAGATGGTGCGGGTATAGGCCCGGGCGACCGCGGGTTCTGTGGCGATCGCGGTCTCGCTGTCCTGACTCATTCCCATCTCCGCGCGTCATCCCGGACAAGCGGCGTCAGCCGCGCAGATCTGGGATCCATCGTAGAGCACCGAGCCCTATGATGGATCCCGGATCTCCGCTTCGCTACGTCCGGGATGACGGCGGGGATGTTGCAGCCAACAGTCTGTTGGTCACCCGCGCCCGACGAAGGGCGCCTTGGTGGCCATCACCGTCACGAACAGCACGTTCGCCTCCGGCGGCAGCGAGGCCATGTGCAGCACCGTGGTCGCGACGTTATCGACATCCATCACCGCCTCGATCTTGTTCGTACCGTCGGCCTGCGGCACGCCGGTCGTCATCTTGCGGGCCATCTCGGTCAGCGCATTGCCGATGTCGACCTGGCCGACGGCGATGTCGTATTTGCGCCCGTCGAGCGCCGCGGTCTTGGTCAGGCCGGTGATGGCGTGCTTGGTCGCGGTGTAGGCGATCGAGTTCGGGCGCGGCGCATGGGCCGAGATCGAGCCGTTGTTGATGATGCGCCCGCCCTGCGGCTCCTGCGCTTTCATCAGCTTGAAGGCTTCCTGCGTGCAGAGGAACGGGCCGGTCAGGTTCGTGTCGACGACCTTCTGCCAGTCCTCCAGCGAGAGGTCCTCCAGCAGGATGCCGCCGGGCGCGTTGACGCCGGCATTGTTGAACAGCACGTCGAGCCGGCCGAAAGCCTGCTTCGTCTTGGCGAACAGCGCCGCGACCGAGGCCTTGTCGGTGACGTCGGTGGAAACGGCGAGCGCGCGGGCCTTGTCGACGCCGGAGAGCGTGATCGTCTCCTCCAGCGCATCGGCGCGGCGCCCGGCCAGCACGGTGCGATAGCCATCCTTCAGGAAGGCGATGGCGACAGCCCGTCCGACGCCCGATCCGGCTCCGGTGATGATGGCGACCTTGTTGTGCGCAGGCATGGCGTTCCTCGTAAGTTTCTGCCGGCTAAACCGATTGAATGCACCCGACCATAGCAGCCTATGGAGCACGTGGAAGGGGCTGCGCATGCCGGGCGGTCATGCCCCTGCGCTGGACGCGCGCGCTGATCGGCCGCTTCTCCGGCCGGGCACGCCCCCGCCCTCCCCGAGCCGCCGGCGGTACGGCGTGCAAGCTCGGAGGCAAAGCGAACGCTCGCGATTGACGTAGCGCAACAGGATATGCAACCTATGAGTGCATAACGTTCTTGGGGGGACGAAGCCATGCCGACCGGCAGCAGCCTGTTCGCGCGCGCCGAACAGCATATCGGCGAACGATACGAGCATGCCGTCGTCCCCAAGGATGAGGCCGGCTACCGAGGCCCGTGGGATTGCGCCGAATTCGCCTCCTGGCTCGTCTATCAGGAAGCCGAGAAGCTCTATGGCTGCCGGAACAACGCCGCCTCGCCTGCCACCGCAGACGCCTATACCGGCTACTGGAAGCGCGACGCGCGGACGGTGGGCCACATGATCCCTGTCGCGCAGGCGGCCGGCATCAAGGGCGCCTTCCTGCTGCGTTATCCGCCCGAAGGGCCAGACGAGATGGGCCATATCGCCGTGTCGGACGGCCAGGGCGGCACGGTCGAGGCGATGGACCGCGCCCGAGGCGTCGCACGCGGCAAGGTCACAGGCCGTCGCTGGGACACCGGCGTGCTGATCGACGGCATCGACTACGACGCCGCGCACGATGTCCCGGTCGCGCCGCCGCCCCTGATCTATGCGCAGAACCAGGCGAACATGGAACGCGGCGTGATCGAGCGCATCCAGGACGCGCTGCAGGCGAAATCCGTCGCGGTGACGTCGCCGCGCGGCGTGTTCGATGCCGCGCTCGCGCAGGCGGTCGCCGCCTTCCAGAAGTCGGCGGGGCTCGTGGTCGACGGCGAGGTCGGGCCACAGACCGCGAGCGCACTCGGCATCAACCTCGCCGGCGTGGCCATGGCGGCGGCCTCGGCCGCCTTCAAGATCGGTACCACGCTCGTGAACCCGCTCGTTTCCATCGCCGCCTGGGTGCTCCCGGAAATCCTCAAGGCGCTGGTCGGCGAGAAAGCCGCAGCCGTCGCCGAACGGGTCGTCAAGGCCGTGACCGAGACCGCAGGCACCAGCGAGCCGGACAAGGCCAAGGCGGTCATCGAGGCAGACCCGGTCGCCAAGCAACAGCTTCAGGTCCGGCTCGCCGAACTCGTGGTCCAGCAGGAAGAGCAGCGCGAGCAGGCCCGGCTCGAGGCGGCGCGCGTCCAGGCCGAGAGCGAGCGCCTGCAGCGGGAATCGCAGCTCAAGGAACTCGAAGCGCAGCTCGCCGACGTCCGGGACGCGCGTGACCAGGCCACGATCTGGGCCTCGCAGGGCAGCCTGATGCAATGGGGGCCGCTACTGGTCTCGGGGCTCGTGCTGTTCGGCTTCCTCTTCCTGCTCGGCTATTTCGTCGCCCTGATGTTCACGCCTCAGCTTCCAAGCCCGAACAACCAGATCTACCAGCTCGTCAATATCAGCTTCGGAGCCCTCACCACCGCCTTCGCCACCGTCGTCAGCTTCTGGCTCGGCTCGTCGCAAGGATCGCGTGCCAAGGACGTCGCTGCCATCGCCCGCGAGGCGGAGCACGTTTCCCAGGGGTCGGTGCCGCCCGCGCCGGGGGGGAGGACTGCTCCCAACGGCAGCGCTTCGGACCCGAAGCCGCCGCAGAGCGGGATGGCGCCTTCCAATTTCGACAACTGCCTCGACCTTGTCTTCGGCCGCGAGGGTGGATTCTCCAACGACTCCCGCGACAATGGCGGCCCCACCCAGTTCGGCATCACGCTCGCCACGCTGAAGTCGTGGCGGAAGGCGCAGGGCGACGACAGCGAGGTCACCATCGAGATCCTGAAGGCGCTGACGAAGGACGAGGCCAATGCGATCTACCGCAATCGCTACTGGAACCCGCTGCGCGGCGACGATCTGCCGAAGGGCGTGGACCTGATCGTCTTCGATTTCGGCGTGAACGCCGGCCCGGCAACCGCCGCGAAGATGCTGCAGAAGATCGTCGGCGCCGACCCGGATGGCGCCATCGGCCCGGCAACATTGCGCTGCGTCGCCCTGATGAAGCCGCGTGACATCATCGACGAGATGGCGCGCCGGCGCATCGATTACTACAAGAACCTCGAAGATTGGGATGCCTTCGGCAAGGGCTGGACCAACCGCACCGAGATTATCGCCGGGGCTGCGCGGGACATGATCCGGACATCGGAAACGCGCGCCGCAGCATAGACCTGCAGCGCGCCTTCAGGCCGGGCTGGACCGAAACATTCCCAAGGAGGCGGCAGCGCCTCCTTGAGTTGGTTCGGGCCCCTGACGCGGTGGCTGTGCGATCAGCGAAATCCCGGCTCCCACGGACCAGGCCGTCTCGGCCGGGCAGGACAGACGCAGGCCCCTTCAAACCGCGGCGCGGCTGGCAAGGCGCAGTTCGTCCTTCTGAACCGCCGTGGCGACGGCGCAGCTGGCACCCGGCCCGGCTGCGGTGAAGATCGCGACCTTGTCATGCGCGCGGATGCGTTTCCCCATATGGGCCCGGGCGTGAATCGTTTGAGATGGCGGCTTGACCGGCATGCGCAGCAGCGCGCGGGAACACAGTGGAGTCGCGAGCGCTTCGCGCGCTTGCAGCCCGGCTGCGTTCCCCTATCGTCACGGTCGGGAGGAGAGCGCCATGAGCAACCTGAATCGTCGTCATCTGCTCGCAGCCGGCGCCGCCGCGCTCGCCACGCCCGCGCTCGCACAGCAGCAGGGCCACGAGCATCATGGCCCGCAATATGAACGGCTCAACCAGCCGGGCCGCATCGAGAAGCCCGAACTCGCCGCCACGCAGAACGTCTTCGATTCGCCGGCGCCCAAGGCCGCCTCGCCCGGCCGCTGGAGCGCGAAGGCGCCGCTGCCGCTGCCGCGCTCCGAGATGGCCTGGGCAACGGCCTTCGAGGACAGGATGCACATCGTCGGCGGCTATGGCGAGCAGCGCACCGACCGGGCCTATCACCATGTCTACGATCCAAAGGCCGACAAATGGATCGATGGCGCCCCCCTGCCTCAGGGCGCCAACCATGTCGGCGTCGCCTTCCTCGACGGCAAGCTCTACGCCATCGGCGGCTTCCTGGAGCAGAACCGCAAGCCGCATCCGCGCTGCTTCACCTACGATCCCAAGACGGATCGCTGGGCGGAGATCGCCCCGCTGCCCCGCCCCGCCGGCTCCACCGCCGTGGTCGGCCTCGGCGGCCTGCTCTATGTCATCGGCGGCGCGATCGGCGAGACCACCGAGAGCAAGCGCTCAATCGACTGGCACCTCGTCTATGACCCGAAGGCCGACCGCTGGAGCGAGCGCACCCCGCTGCCCACGGCGCGGGACCACACCGGCACGCTGGCCATCGGCAACCTGATCCATGTCATCGGCGGCCGCGTCGATTCCTTCCACACCAATTCGAACCTGCATCACTCCTACGACCCGGCCACGGATAAATGGACGATGCGCACGCCGGCTCCGACCGGCCGCTCGGGCCATGGCGCGGTGCTCTATCGCGGCAAGGTCTTCGTGATGGGCGGGGAAGGCACCAACCGCGTCTTCGGCCAGATGGAGGCCTATGACCCGGCGACCGACAAATGGGAGCAATACGCCCCGATGCTGACACCCCGCCACGGCCTCGGCGCAGCCCTGGTCGGCGACGCGATCCACGTCGCCGGTGGCGGCCCCGTCATGGGCGGTGGCGTGCAGAGCGCCGTGCATGAGGCGTTCACGCTGGGGTGATACTCGAGGGAGAAGCAGCTACAGCGAGCAACACGCGCGGCTGCTGCTTGCTATTCGCCCGAATTGAGCGCCTTGTGTTGCGAGCGCTGCCTTTGCGCGCTCTCCTCCCGACCGAACGGTTCGGCCGGCAATCAAAATCGAGATCATCATGAAATCCGGCCACGGCAGGTTGATCCTGCGCGACGGTACGGACCTCCGCATCGGATACTGCCTTTTCCGTTCCGAAGCCGCTCACGGCTGCCGCGGCATTCTCATCGGCAATATCCGATCACTCGATCAGGACATCTTTCATAAGCCTATAGAGATTGGCTTGGGCGATGGGAGTGCGCTTGTGGCGCACGTCATCAGCCACTCCGATCGTCATGTCAGGTTCGTTACGAGCCCCGATCAGCTCAATTCGTGGTCAAAGAACCGATTTCAGCGCCGCAGAAACCGCCCGTTGGCTCTCGCCACATAGGAATCTGCCGACCGTCGCCACAACGACGCGCGATTGGCGTTCGGTCCCACGGAATGCCGGAGGCTTTTAACGCTCCAGCGGAGACACGCCATGCTCACCGGAATTGGCTCGATCACTCTACGTAGTGGGCGAACTTTGCCCATCGAATACGAATTCGGCGCGCATCATGAGCATCATTGGGTCGGGCACCTGATCGTCGACACGACGGACACCGATCCAAGCGAGTTTGCCTATAAGGTTCTCCTTCATTGCGATGGCGGATCGGCGGTCGAACTGGCCGTGACCAACTGGTCAGATCGATGCATGACAGTCGTCGGGCGTCCGTTGCCCAAGCTCGACAGGGCCGCCTAGACGCGCAGGTGCCCTGCGGCAATCGCCTTGCCGCTGATGCCGTTGCCGTCGCGAGCACGGCAAGGAATGCAGACGGACGATAGCGCGACGACGCCCCCTGAGCTCTGCCGCGCGTGTCAAAGAAGCGAAATCGTCGAGCCCGGTCATGGCTCCGGCGGTAATCAGCAGCGAGGAACGACCGATGACGCATCGCTACAGGATTCGGGACAGGGTCAGCCTGGCGTTCGGCTTTCACGATCGGGACGCCGCTGGAACCTACGAAGTCACCGCGCTCCTGCCAACGCGTGCCGACGGCGAGCCGCAGTACCGCATTCGCGGCAGCGACGATCGGGAGCGCGTCATTGCCGAGACGCAAATCAGCGAGCCCGGCAAGATTCAATCCGCCTCTCGTCAGCGGAGCCCTGACAATCCCATCACGAAGGAACTCGACCGCATTCGGGACCAGCAGAAATAGGGAATTCTACCCCTTAGCCGCACTTCTTGGCATGGACGAATTTTGCAGCAGGCGGCGGTATGGCTCGCTCCTTCGGCAGGGCAGCACATCGAAGTTCCGATAAGGGGCGGGAGCCGACATAGCCGCAAACTTATCCCCGGCCATTCCTCCTCCCCTTATCCTCCCCACCACCTCATCCCCGAGGGGCGGCCGTCCGGAGGTATGCCAGAGGCGAGGTTGGGGGCGGCGCCTGCGGGTGGAGTTACGATCCACTCCCGGGAGGCTTCGGGGCACCGCCCTGGGGGTACTACGGCCCCTGTGCGAGGAGCTCGCTGGAAGGCTTGGCCGGTGACGGACAGACAGGCAACGACGCGACGACCCGATGAGGGAAACTGGCGTCCAAGCCCGCAGGTCTCAAGCCATCAAGCTGTATAAGCGCGGCCCGGAGTCCGAAATCGCCGATGAGCGGAGCGCCACGGGGCGTGCGGATGGTGGCTCAATCCATCCGCGCCGCTTCCTGGCTCAATGGAAGCGGCTGACTAACCCACCGCGCCTCGCGGCGCTCCGCTGCCCCTCATCTCTACCGAACGCGGCGACGTGGGCGGGTGAAGGCGCATGTGCGGGAGCCTGATCGTCATGCTCGCCATCGTGGCGATCATCCACATCTCGAACACCGCTCGTCACGAAAGAAGACGTGGATGGCCGGGACAGGCCCGACCACGCCGACGGCAAATCAGTCGAGACGGCTTGTCCAGCCCACCCCCGATAGGCGTAATATGCATCCGGATATAACGGAGATCATCCGCCGTGCTGCGCTCCCTTCTAATTCTGCTCGCCCTGCTGACCTCTGTTTCTGCCCTGCATGCGCAGGAACCCGCCATCGAGATCGCCGGCATCGGCACGGATTCGATCCGGCTCACGCCGCAATCCCTTGCCGCCCTCCCCGTCGCCGAGCGCAGCGTCACCTTCGAGAGCTCGAAAGGCCCGGCGACACGCCGCTACAAAGGCGTGCTGTTCTGGGATGTGCTGCAGGCGAACAAGGCGCTCGACGGACTGAAACCCGCCGACCAGCTGAAGAAGACGTTTCTCGTCAGCGCGAAGGACGGCTACCAGGTCGCCTTCTCGATCGGCGAAATCCATCCCGACTTCGGCAACATGCCCCTGATCCTCGTCACCGAGGTCGACGGCAAGCGGCTCGATGGCGGCTGGCGCCTCGTTGCGCCGGGCGACAAGCGCGGCGGGCGGGCGGTCTACGAGGTGACGAAGATCGAACTTCGATAAGACCGGCTGACGTTCGCAATGGGTCGGGAGCTGACCTGGCCAACCTCCCAAAAGGCCGCCCTCTCTCAAGGTGTAGCTGAGCGGACGCCGGTCGCAGCGCTGGGATAAAAGGGAACCGGGCGTCGTGCGCGGCCGTGCGAGAGGTCAAAGCCCACGCAGTTGCAAAAGATCAGCTTGCCTCTAGGGACAATTGTCTGCCCCGGTTCTGCGCAGCAGATTGGCGATCACTGCTGTCCGCGGCGAAAGGTCTTGGAGAAGCGACAATCCTGCTACCCAAAAGGGGGAAGCCATGGCGCTAGTCGGCAAGATCAGGCACGTCACGTCCTATCGATATGCCAAGCCGGTGACCTTCGGCACGCATCGAGCCATGTTCTTGCCGCGACGAGGAGCGAGCGCACGCCTCCTCAGCTGGTCGGCAAAGACCAGCATTTCGTCGAAAATACATTGGATCAGCGACTCCCGCTCCAACTGCGTGACGGTAATCGAGTTCAGTGAACCGGGCAGCGAGCTGACATTTACATTTGAAGTCAGCGGCATTTATTTCGGGGTGAGCGGCGTCGAAGCGTTTCCTCTGGACACGCGGGCCGAAGAAATTCCAGTCCAGTACACTCCTGACGAGTGGACCGACCTCGCAGGCTACCTGCGTCCTCATGCGGAGGATCCGGACGGCAGCCTGGCCTCCTGGTCGAAGAGCTTCGTTGCCGGCGATCAGGACCGAGCAGTAGACGTGCTCCGACGCATGCTACGCATCTTCCGGGACAGCTTCCGCTATCAGGCCAGGGATGAGGAAGGCACCCAGACGCCCGGCGAGACGCTTCGCCTAAGAGCCGGGACATGTCGGGACTACGCTTGGTTAATGATCGAAGCCTTGCGACGGCTCGGCTTCGCTTCACGCTTCGTCTCCGGCTACCTTTATGATGGCGCTGTCGATGGGGGAGCTGTTGGCGTATGCGGGGCGGGAGCGACCCATGCGTGGCTTCAGGTTTTTCTGCCCGGCGCCGGATGGCTGGATTACGATCCAACCAATCAGATCAGCGCGGGCTTCGATCTGATCCCAGTCGCCGTTGCGCGACATCCCGGACAGGCCATTCCCCTCGCAGGCTCCTGGTTTGGCGAGGCGAACGACTATCTTGGCATGACGGTCCACGTGGCCGTCGAGAAAGTCGGCGAGGTACCAGATTTACGCATGTGATGCGGCGGCGTCGGCCATTCGAACATGCAAGTGTCAGCTAAGCGGAAAGTCGGGCCGTTGGGCTGAGGTTAGGAAGCCTTGGCGTCAACAGAAGTCCAAAAGCGAACAACCGGGAGGTCAGCTCCGGGCCGGAGGCAGACCAGTCCGCAACCACCCACCCCTCACATCCGGAACACGCCGAACCGCGTCTCAGGAATCTCCGCATTAAGCGTCGCGGAGAAGGCCAGCGCCAGCACCCGGCGCGTCTCGGAGGGCAGGATGATGCCGTCGTCCCAGAGCCGCGCCGTGGCGTGGTAGGGCGAGCCCTCCTCCTCGTACTTGCTGCGGATCGGCGCCTTGAAGGCTTCCTCGTCGTCCGTGGACCAGCTCTTGCCCTCGGCCTCGATATTGTCACGGCGGACTGTGGCGAGGACGCTCGCCGCCTGCTCGCCGCCCATCACCGAGATGCGCGAATTCGGCCAGGTGAACAGGAAGCGCGGCGAATAGGCCCGCCCGCACATGCCGTAATTGCCGGCGCCGAAGGAGCCGCCGACCAGCACCGTGACCTTCGGCACCCGCGCCGAAGCCACGGCCGTGACCAGCTTCGCGCCGTCCTTGGCGATGCCGCGCGTCTCGAAATCGCGCCCGACCATGAAGCCGGTGATGTTCTGCAGGAAGAGCAGCGGAATGCGCCGCTGGCAGCACAGCTCGATGAAATGCGCGCCCTTGAGCGCGCTTTCCGAGAACAGGATGCCGTTATTGGCGATGATGCCGACCGGGATGCCGTGGATGCGCGCGAAGCCGGTGATAAGCGTCGTGCCGTAGAGCTTCTTGAACTCGTCGAACTCGGAGCCGTCGACCAGCCGCGCGATCACCTCGCGGATGTCGTATTGCTTCTTGAGATCGGTCGGGACGACCGCTTCCAGTTCGGCCGGATCGTAGAGCGGCTCGACCGGTTCAGCGATGTCGATATCCGGCCGCTTCACGCTGTTGAGGTTGCCGGCGATCCGCCGCGCGATCGCCAGCGCATGAGCGTCGTCGCCGGCATAATGATCGGCCACGCCGGAAAGCCGCGCATGGACATCGGCGCCGCCAAGATCCTCGGCCGAGACCACCTCGCCCGTCGCCGCCTTGACCAGCGGCGGGCCGCCCAGAAAGATCGTGCCCTGCTTCCGTACGATGATCGTCTCGTCCGACATCGCGGGCACATAGGCGCCGCCGGCCGTGCAGGAGCCCATCACCACCGCGACCTGCGGGATGCCCTCGGCCGAGAGTGTCGCCTGATTGTAGAAGATGCGGCCGAAATGCTCGCGGTCCGGGAAGACGTCGGTCTGGTACGGCAGGTTCGCGCCGCCCGAATCGACGAGGTAGATGCAGGGCAGCCGATTCTCGCGCGCGATCTCCTGCGCCCGCAGATGCTTCTTCACCGTCATCGGGTAATAGGTGCCGCCTTTGATCGTCGCATCGTTGCAGACGATCATGCACTCTCTGCCACTCACGCGCCCGATCCCGGCGATCATGCCGGCGCCATGGACATCGCCCTCATACATGCCGAAGGCGGCGAGCGAGCCGATCTCGAGGAAGGGCGAGCCCGGGTCGGTCAGGCGCAGCACGCGCTCCCTCGGCAGCAGCTTTCCGCGGGAGGTATGGCGCTCACGGGATTTCGCATTGCCGCCCAGCGCCGCGGTGGCGCGCCGCTCCTGCAATTCGTCGCGGAGCACACCCCAGGCCTGCGCATTGGCGCGCGTCTCGGCCGAGTTCAGATCGACCTTGCTCTCGATGACGGGCACGGGCGCGCTCCCTGGCGATATTCTTGGCCAGCGGTTATGGCGCGCCCTATCGAAAACGCCAACCGGCGCGGACGCCCGGACGCGGCCGGGCAAATCCGCGCCGACGGGGAAAGCTATTCCTGCATCTTCCTGATCGAACCCGTGACCGACGGGGCCGCGACCGCGCCGATCGCACCGCCTGCGACGGCGCCGATCGGGCCACCGACGAGGGCGCCGGCTCCGGCACCCGCGGCAGCGCCGGCGATCCTCTCATCGGTGGTGTTGCAGGCCGCGAGCAATGTCGCGAGGCTGCCTGCAAGAACTAGAAGCCGCATATGTCGTCCCCTTCGCTGCCCCAAACCCGGCAGGAGCATGGGCCCGGCATGGCTAACGGAGGGTAAATCAGGCGGAGACGGTCGGCCCGAAGACGCGCTCAAAGGCCTCGCGCAGCACCGAATCGACCTCCGGCATCGTCACCGGCAAGCCGAGATCGACGAGCGAGGTCACGCCATGCTGGCTCACTCCGCAGGGCACGATGCCGTCGAAATGCGAAAGCTCCGGCTCGACATTGAGCGAGATGCCATGGAACGAAACCCAGCGCCGCACACGGATGCCGATGGCGGCGATCTTGTCCTCGGTGCCCGCGCCCTTCTCCGGCCGCCGCACCCAGACGCCGACTCGGTCCTCGCGCCGCTCACCCCGGATGTTGAAATCGTCGAGCGCGCCGATCAGCCAGCTTTCCAGCGCGGCGACGAAGCGGCGCAGATCCGGCTGGCGCCGCTTCAGGTCGAGCATGACATAGGCCACGCGCTGGCCGGGGCCGTGATAGGTGAACTGCCCGCCCCGCCCCGAGCGGAAGACGGGGAATCGCTCCGGCGCGATCAAATCCTCGTCGCGGGCGGAGGTGCCGGCGGTGTAGAGCGGCGGATGCTCGACCAGCCAGACGCGCTCGCGCGCCCGGCCGTCCGCGATCAGCGCCGCGCGCGCTTCCATCTCGGCCACCGCCTCGTCATAGCCCGTGAGCCCGTCCGTCACGACCCATTCGACGGGCTCCGCGCCCTCCTCCGCCAGGAAGGAGACCTCCAGTTCCCCGCGCATATTCACCATGGATTAACCATGTTCCATCCAAGCTCTGCCTTGCCGGCGTGAACCGGCCGACCGCGCGCTCTCCTGCGCCCGGAATGGCCTGCAGGCAAGTTTCACTGGTCGAATTTTGAAATAGGCGTCCGGAGGCAAGAGTTGAAGGCCGATCTCGAACTCGTTCCCGTCGAGCTCACCGTGGTGCTGGGCCAGACCCAGATGCCGATCTACAAGCTCCTGCGCCTCGGCCGCGGCGCCATCATCGAGCTGAACACCGGCGAGATGGACGAGGTCCAGATTCTCGCCAACAACCACCCCTTCGCCAAGGGAATCGTTGTCGTCAGCGGCGCGCGCATCTCCGTCGAGGTCACGCAGATGCTGGTGCGGCCGACCATCTACACTCTGCAGACCGTCGCAGAGGCCGCCTGAGCGGCGATTTTCACAGAAAAGCGGCCCCGGTCGCTTTTTCCGCACGGATGCACTTGTAGCGGCGGATTCGATTTGCTAGATCGGCGCCGCTCCCGGATGTGCCCCACGCAACCGGAACCGAGCTGCGGTCGTGGCGGAACTGGTAGACGCACTACCTTGAGGTGGTAGCGGGGAGACCCGTGGAGGTTCGAGTCCTCTCGACCGCACCAAATTCGGACGAAAGTCCAGCGAAAGGCGACCCGTCGGGTCGCCTTTCGTGTTTCCGGCCCGCCACATTCAGGGCTGACAGCCGGCAGAACTTTGGTAACGTAAACCGGTCGTCAAGCATTCTCCGCAATTCTCCGCGAGATGAACGCCCGCCGCATGATCCGTTTCCGCATCCCGCAACTGCTGGCTGCCGCCGCCGTCGTCACGCTGGGCGGCTGCAGCGTGATCGACAACTACCCGTCGAAGGGTGACGCGCGCCCGCATGCCGGCGTCGCGGCAGCGCATAGCTACCCGATCCATGGCATCGACATCTCGCGCTGGCAGGGCGAGATCGACTGGACCTCGGTCAAGGCCGCCGGCACCCGCTTCGTCTACATGAAGGCGACGGAGGGCGGCGACCATGTCGACCCCGCCTTCCAGCGCAACTGGGAAGGCGCCCGACGCGCCGGCGTTCCACGCGGCGCCTACCACTTCGTCTACTGGTGCCGGCCGGCCCATGAGCAGGCAGTCTGGTTCAAGCAGCAGATTCCGGCCGATCCCGACGCGCTGCCGCCGGTGCTCGATGTCGAATGGAACGGCCATTCCCGCACCTGCGCGCGAAAGATCGACGCCCAGCTCGCGCGCGAGAAGATCCAGCTCATGCTGACCGAGCTCGAGCAGCTCACCGGCAAGAAGCCGGTGATCTACACCGACATAACCTTCCATCGCGAGGTGCTGGAGGGGCAGTTCAACGACTATCCCTATTGGATCCGCTCGACCGCCGCCCTCCCCGAGACGCGCTACGCCAACCGCCCCTGGGCCTTCTGGCAGTTCACCACCACGGGCCGCGTGCCCGGAATCCGCGGCGATGTCGACCGCAACGCCTTCTTCGGCAACGAAAGCCAGTTCGTCGCCTGGATGCGGGGCGAATACGACATCGGCACGCGCCGCTGGGACAAGACGAAGCAGCAGAGCCCGAGCCCGGCAAGCCCTGCGGCACCGACGCCCGATCCCCTGGCACCGCTGCGCGACCCAACGCCGGAGCCGATGCCCGAGGACGTTCCCGTCGCGACGATCCCAGGCGCGAACAGGCCGGTGCCTTCCTCGCTGCACCTCTCCGGCGAGGCGCGGCGCGGCGGCGGCTGACTTTCAGGCGTCGCCGGATAAGAACAGACCGCGCAGCTTCCGACCGCCTTCAGCCCGAAGCGTCTGGAGCCATCGCAAAGACCTGGACGCGCGGCTCGATTCCCTTGAACGAGCGCGCCTCCAGCTCGACAAGCGGCACCGCGGCTCCGACCGCGTCCGCAGCAACGGGATCGAGCAGGATCTCGCCATCCGTGGCACTGGCGCACAGGCGCGAGGCCAGGTTCACGACATGGCCGATCGCGGTGTAGTCGAGGCGGCCTTCCGAACCGATGCGCCCCACCGTCGCCGGCCCCATCGCCAGCCCGATACCGAGGCCGAGTTCATGCCCGTCCTCGCGCCAGCTGTTCATCAGTGCGCGAACCCCTGCCCGCATGTCACGCGCCATCGCGACGGCCCGCAGCGCCGGGTCGGGACAGGCGACCGGCGCGTTCACCAGCACCATCACCCCGTCGCCTGAGAAGCTCGTCAGCGTCGCGCCATGCGCGTCCACGACCCGCTCGATCGCATCGTAATACGCGCCCAGCACGCTGATGACCGTCTCGGGCTCGGCACGCGCGGCAAAGGCGGTGAAACCGCGAAGATCGCAGAACACCACCACGACCTCGACGCGCCGCCCGTCGAGCACGCTCTCGTCGCCGCTGAGCTCGACAAGCTCCGCGACCTGCGGTGCCAGGAAGCGCTTGAGCCGGCTGATCCGCTCCGAGCGCTCATGCGAAACCGCGAGCTCGCCCGCCATCGTGTTGAAGCGCTCCGCCAGATGCTCGAGCTCGTCGCCGGTGGTCAGCTCGATGCGATGGTCGAACTGCCCGGCTCCGATACGCGCCGCCCCGTCCTCAAGCAGCCGGATCGGCCCGACGACGCGCTGCGTCAGCCAGTAGGCGAGCAGCGCGGCGAGGATGGCGCCGCCGACCAGCAGAATTCCCATCCGCCACAGCGCGGCATTGATCGGTCGGAACGCCTCGTTCACCGGCAGCTTGACGATCACGCTCCAGCCTGCGCTGGAAATCGGCGCCATGGCCGCCATCACCGTCTTGCCGTCCCTGTCGAGCCCGAGGACGGCCTCGCCCGGCCGAGCCTCGAGCGCGGCCCGCAATCCCCGCAGCGGCAGCGTCGCCTCTTCGTCGGCCCGCAGGACAAGGCTGATGTCCGGATGGGCGATCAGCCGTCCCGGCCGATCGAGCACGAAGGCCTCGCCCGTATGCCCGACGCGGATCGCGGAGATCACCTCCCAGATCAGCTTGAGGTTGACCTCGGCGATCGCCAGGCCGACAGCGGAACGATTGCCCGCGACAGCGATCGTCATGAACGGCTCCGAACCGTCCTGGAACGTCACGGGTCCGAACCAGGCACGCCAGGCGACCGCGCCCATGACAGCCGAATCGCGGGAATGATCGGCGCCGCCGTCGATGCGGTTGAGCCCGATGCGCGAAACGAACAGGCGCTCCTTGCCCGCTCCATCGACCAGGCGCAGGCTCTGGACCGGAGGCAGCTGGCGCAGCAGCCGCAGCGCATCGAGCCGGCGGCGTTCGTCGACCGTGTTCGACCATGGCAGCTGCACCATCCAGCCGAGCTGGTCCCGGATGGCTTCGAGGAAGTCCTGGATCTTGACCGCCGCGAGCCGCGCCTCCGAGTCGAGGATTTCGTTCAGCCGCGCCCGCTGGTCGCGATAGCCGAACCAGGCCTCGCTGCCGCCTGCGATGACGAGCGGCAGCACCACCGCCGCGAACAGCGCGAGGAAGTACTTCGTGAACAGCGAGGTCCGGGAACCGGCCGGTGCTTCGGTCGCCATCTGGGCTCGTCCAGCCTCCCCGCTCGCCTTACCGGCCGCCGCGCTATTCGATCACCGTGTCAGCGCTGCTCAGCAACGAGGGAGGAACGCTCACACCGAGCGCCTGGGCCGCCTTGAGGTTGATGAAAAGCTCGACTTTCGTCACCCGCTGGACCGGCAGATCCGCCGGCTTCTCGCCCTTCAGGATACGCCCTGCATAAATGCCGGTGTGCCGGTGAGATTGCTGAAAATCGCCGCCATAGCTCATCAGCCCGCCTGCCACCGGAAAGTCCCGCGCCTGCGTGACCGCCGCAACCCCATGCCGGGCGGCGAGTTCGGCAAGCTGCCGGCTGCGATAGGCGAAAAAGGGATCGGAGGTGAAGACCAGCCCGCCGGCCCCCATCTCTCGCGTCGCCGTGAAGAGCCCGTCGAATTCCTCGGCGCTGCTCGCGTTGAGAATCCGCAACTGCAGGCCGAGCGCATCGGCCGCAGCGTGGAGGTTCTTCAATTGCGAGGCAACGGTCGGGCTGGTGGGGTTGGCGGCGACCGCGAAGAGCTTGGTCGCGGGGAATATTTCGCTCAGGAACTCCAGGCGCTTGCGCGAAACCTCGACGCTGAGGCTGGACACCCCGGTCATGTTGCCGCCGGGCCGCGACAGACTGGCAACGAGGCCGAGCGCGACCGGATCGCCACCGAGTTCGAACACCGTCGGAATCTCACGCGTCGCCGCCTTCGCCGCGAGCGCGACCTCGGCGCCCCCGGGAGCCACGATCACCGATACGTCGCGCTGGGCGAGCTGTGCCGCCAGCGCCGGCAATTGCGGATACCGTCCGTCCGCCCACGCGAACAGGATGGAGACGTTGCGCCCTTCGACGAAGCCGGTATCGGCCAGCCCTTCCGCGAAGGCCGCGAGGCGGCTGGCGTAGCGCTCCGGGCTCTCGGAACCGAGATAGCCGATCACCGGCATGCCGGCCGGCTGCGCCCTCGCCCGCCCCGCCGAGACGAGAACAGAAGCCAGGGCCACGACGACGTCGCGCCGGCGCATGCAGACGCGGCTTCGACGCGCGCCCGAACTCTCCGGCGCGAGGTCCTCACGACCCAAGACCGACATGGCTCCCACCCCGTAGCGCTGGCCGTCGATGCCAGCGAGCGGGCGGGATCATAGCGGTACGTTGGGGAACGCGAAAGTTGTTAACCATCGCTCGGCACGCGCAATCGTAGCGTCGCCCGCCGGGTTAACCAAAACTGAAGCAACTCCCTCGCATTCGCGCGAATCCTAACCGGCTCTTAACCGACGAGGCTCCATCCGGGACGTTCAGATGCAACGAGACGGAGCGAGCGCGACATGTCCTGGCGATTTCTTTTCCGGGCTGTTTTCGCCTCGGCATTGATCGTCTGCACAGCAATGCCGGCGCTCGCGCTCTATCCGAAGAAGGGCGACAGCTCCCCCCATCACGGCGTCCGCGATGCGCGGCGCAAGGTGATCCAGGGCATCGACGTCTCCCGCTGGCAGGGCGAGATCGACTGGCAGAGGGTCAAGGAGGCCGGCACGCGCTTCGCCTTCATCAAGGCGACCGAGGGGGGCGACCACATCGACCCAAGCTTCAGGCGCAACTGGGCCGAGGCGAAGCGCCACGGCATCCCGCGCAGCGCCTATCATTTCGTCTGGTGGTGCCGCTCAGCCAAGGAGCAGGTGCGCTGGTTCAAGAAGCACATCCCGCGCGATCCCGATGCGCTGCCGCCCGTGCTGGACGTCGAATGGCAAAACGACTCGCAATGCACCCGCAAGATCTCCCGCGAGGACGCGCTGGAGAAGATCGCGGTGATGCTGAAGGGCCTGCGCGAGCACACCGGCAAGAAGCCGATCATCTACACCGACATCAACTTCCACGAGGATGTGCTGGAGGGCGCCTTCAACGACCATCCCTACTGGCTGCGCTCGACCGCAGCCCCACTGGCCAAGCGCTATGCCCGCGACCGTTGGGAGTTCTGGCAGTTCACCACCACGGGCCGCGTGCCGGGCATCACCGGCGATGTCGACCGCAACGCCTTCTTCGGAAGCGAGCGCGAATTTGACGCCTGGCGCCAGGGCCGCTTCGACATCGGCCTGCGCAAATGGCACGGCGGCGAGCCGAAGATCGCCGAGCGCAAGGCCATCCCCACCCCGGCCGGCAGGCGCGCACCGCAGGCAGCGGGCGGCACGACGCTGCGCTTCGTCCCGCCCGGCCGCATCCCGGCCGCCCGCACCGCAGACGGCCGGGATATCGACATCACGGGCTCGGTTCGCAGCAACTGAGCGCGGAACGCGTCGTCACGCGCCTGTCATAATCCCGTCGCCCTGTCCCCGCAGCCCCGACTGGCCAGCTGCTGTGAAAGAGCGACATGCCCGGTGACCTCCAATCCCAGGCCGGTTTCGTCTGGGCCTACCGCTTCGACGCCGACGGCCGGCCGAGCCTGATCCCCCGCGACACCCTGCCCGATCTTCATCCGGCCGAGGGCTTCGTCTGGCTGCATGTCGACCTCGTGCACACGCGGGCGCAAAGCTGGATCACGGAACAGGGCCTGCCGGAGGCGGCATGCGAAACCCTCGTCTCGCATGAGACGCATCAGCGGCTGGACCATTCCGCCGACCTCGCCTGGGGCGTCTCGCACGACCTGATCCGGGACATCGCCGCCAAATCCGAGGATGTCGGGGCGCTGCGCTGGATCATCGGCGAGGACTTCCTCCTGACCGGCCGGCGCGACGCCCTGCACGCCACCCGCATGACCGCCGAGGCGCTCAATCGCGGCGAAGCCGTGAACAACCCCAGCGCTCTGCTCGAGCAGATCATCGAATACATCATCGACGACATCACCGACGCGGTGGTCCGCCTGCTCGACGAAACCGACAGCGTCGAGGATCAGATCCTGCTGGACAGGCTCCATGATGGCCCCCAACGGGTCGGCGCGATCCGCCGCACGGCGGTCCGGCTGCATCGCCAGCTCAGCGGCCTGCATGTGCTGTTCCGGCGCTTCGCCGAGACGCAGTCCGGCCGCAATGCGCCGGATGCGGTGAAGGCTGCTGCGCTGCGCCTGCTCCAGCGCACCGACGCCCTGCACCACGATGTCCAGTCGGTGCAGGATCGAGCGCGGCTGCTGCAGGACGAGATCGCCGCCCGTTCGGCCAGCCGCACCAACCGGCAGCTCTATGTGCTCTCGCTGCTGACAGCGCTGTTCCTGCCCGCGACCTTCATCACCGGCCTGTTCGGCATCAATGTGAAGGGCCTGCCCTGGGTCGAATCGGACTTCGGCGCACCCGCCGTGGCGCTGACCTGCATGGGCGCGGCGCTGTTCACCCTGATCCTGCTGCGCAAGCGCGGCGTGATAGGCGACTGAGAGCGGCCGGGCAGCGCCGCCAAGGCGCACTCAGCCAATTTCGCACGGGCTGACTCGCCCCCGTTTCGGTCTATAACCGCTGCAAAGGCGGCCTGATCGCCAGCCGGAACGGGAGGTCCACCATGCTCGCCAACGCGCCCCGCCCCTTCAATTTTGACCTCGGCGAGACCGCTGACGCCATCCGCGACACCGTCCATGCCTTCGCGCAGGAGAAGATCGCGCCGCGCGCCGAGGAAATCGACCGGACGAACCAGTTCCCGCGAGATCTCTGGCCGCAGATGGGCGAGCTCGGCCTGCATGGCATCACCGTCGAGGAGGAGTATGGCGGCGCGGGCCTCGGCTACCTCGAGCATTGCATCGCGGTCGAGGAGGTGTCCCGCGCCTCGGCCTCGGTCGGCCTCTCCTACGGCGCCCATTCCAACCTCTGCGTCAACCAGATCAGCCGCAACGGCAACGAGGCGCAGAAGCGCAAATACCTGCCGAAGCTCATCTCCGGCGCGCATGTTGGCGCGCTGGCCATGTCCGAACCGGGCTCAGGCTCCGATGTCGTCTCGATGAAGACCAGGGCCGAGAAGAAGGGCGACCGCTACATCCTCAACGGCAACAAGATGTGGATCACCAACGGCCCCATCGCCGAAACGCTGGTGGTCTACGCCAAGACCGATCCCGAGGCCGGCCCGCGCGGCATCACCGCCTTCCTGATCGAGAAGGGCATGAAGGGCTTCTCGACCCACCAGAAGCTCGACAAGCTCGGCATGCGCGGCTCGGACACCTGCGAACTCGTCTTCCAGGATTGCGAGGTGCCGGAGGACAACGTGCTCGGCACGGTCGGCCGCGGCGTCAACGTGCTGATGAGCGGGCTCGACTACGAGCGCGCCGTGCTGGCGGCGGGCCCGCTCGGCATCATGCAGGCGGCGATGGACATCGTCCTGCCCTATGTCCACGAGCGCAAGCAGTTCGGCCAGAGCATCGGCGAGTTCCAGCTCGTCCAGGGCAAGGTCGCCGACATGTATGTCGCGATGAACTCCTGCCGCTCCTACGTCTACGCCGTCGCCAAGGCCTGCGACCGGGGCGAGACGACGCGTGAGGACGCCGCAGGCGCCATCCTGATCGCCGCCGAGAAGGCGACGCAGGTCGCGCTCGACGCCATCCAGCTGCTGGGCGGCAACGGCTACATCAACGACTATCCGACAGGCCGCCTGCTGCGCGACGCCAAGCTCTACGAGATCGGCGCCGGCACCAGCGAGATCCGTCGCATGCTGATCGGCCGGGAGCTGTTCAACAAGACGAAGTAAGTCAAGAAAACTTCCGTAACGTCTGCTATAAAGAGCATGAGAATCACGAGCGATGCGGAGGCCCCGATGGCAGACCCAGCATATGGATGGTTCCAAAGCCTGCTCCAACTTTCAGTCGGGACAAATCTAACATTTGCAGTTATCTTAAGTCTATTTGACTACTCTATAAAAAAAGAAAGAGACATAGCGAGCAATATACACATATCAGCAACAAATATTATCGGGATGCAGTTCAACACAGAAGATAATCAAAATAGAGCCTTGAAAGTATATGAAAGATCTCAAACACTAAAAAATTCAGTCGATTCATGGGGAGCACTACTTGAATACGTAAGCTATTATATATTTCGACCAATAGCGCTGTTGATGTCATTGTTAGCTCTATATCTTCTTATTGAATCATCAATTTACAACGATAGAAAAGCAACATTTATGGAAATGACACTCAGCTTCATCACGATAACTCCCTTTCTCGTTTTCTCCGTTTGGGCAATTGGATTCTCGTATTACAAAGCTTGGCAAACGAAACGCTTACGTAGAGAACTCGACGATTCGCTAAGTCATATCATTCCGAGCAGCCCTTGAAACTTGATCAGCTTGTGATAGCAGAGATTTCGCTGAAACGTGGCGATGTCGATTCGGGCATTCGGACCTGAGGTGAGTTGATAAAGAAATGGCGTACCTTTCTCCGTCGACGCCGCCAAAAGCGTCTGCCGCCCAAGTTCGCGACTATGTGGCGCTAAACGGGCTTATCGCTGCCGAACTGCTTCCGTCCACTGTCAAGGTAAGGATAAGATCAGCGTGGCCAGACGCGTTCATGAACCTCAGCCAACGCAGTTGCAGAGCGACATCGCCGTCGGGATTAAAGGTTGAATTTACTACCCCGCCGGGCGCAGAGGGGAATTTTTGCGTGAATTGTTCGTTCCCTGCATAGTGTACAACTCGGCTGCTTACAGTTTTTCTGTTCGCACAGAAGTGTTCTTTCGATGCCCCTCTATTTCGCCTATGGCCTCAACATGGACCCGGCCGGCATGGCCGAGCGCTGCCCGAAAGCGCGCGCGCTTGGCCCTGCCCGGCTGCCACGCCACCGCTTCATCGTCACCCGCGACGGCTACGCCTCCGCGATCCGCGACCCGCGCGAGGATGTCCATGGCGTGCTCTGGGACTGTTCGCTCGGCGATATCCGTATCCTCGACAAGTTCGAGGAGCTCGCCAGCGGGCTCTACGTCAAGATCAACCAGCCGGTCATCGTGCCCGTCGGCGCCAAGCGGGCGCTGATCTATATCGGCCGCACGGCCGAGCCCGGAAGGCCGCGTCCCGGCTATATGGAGACGGTCATCGCCGGGGCGAAACATTTCGGCCTGCCGGAGACTTACATAGCCGGCTTGAATCGCTTTCTGATGAAGCCGAGCCTCGATCTCAAGCCGTTGAATCAGGATGCGAGCGCGCCCCTGCCGCCCGGCCCGGTCAAGGGCGTGAGGCCGCGGGCACTGGCGCCGAAATAGCTCCACGCCGTCATGCTCGCCCTTGTGGCGAGCATCCACGTCTTGAACACCGCCCTTGACCAGCAAGGACGTGGATGGTCGGGACAAGCCCGACCATGACGATGCAGGCCAGTTGCGGTCACGCCGCCAGCCCTTTCGCGAGCTCGCTGACCTGCTTCTCGAACAGCGCGCGATAAGCGCCGCTCTCGCGGGCCAGCAGGGCTTCGTGCGGCCCCTCCTCGACCACCCGACCGCGATCGAAGACCAGGATCCGGTCCATCGCCCGCACCGTCGAGAGACGATGCGCGATCACGATCGTGGTGCGGCCCTCCATCAGGCGTTCGATCGCCTGCTGGATCAGCGCCTCCGATTCCGAGTCGAGGCTGGACGTCGCCTCGTCGAGGATCAGGATCGGCGCATCGGCCAGGAAGGCGCGGGCCAGCGCGACACGCTGGCGCTCGCCGCCCGAGAGCTTGATGCCGCGCTCGCCGACGAGCGTGGCGTAGCCCTTCGGCAGCCGCATGATGAAGTCATGCGCATTGGCGAGCTTCGCTGCCTGCTCGACCTGCGCCTGGCTCGCCCCCGGCCGGCCATAGGCGATGTTCTCGGCCAGCGAGCGGTGGAACAGCACCGGCTCCTGCTGCACGATCGCGATCTGCTGGCGCAGGCTGTCCTGGGTGACATGGGCGATGTCCTGCCCATCGATCGCGATTCGGCCAGCCGTGACGTCGTAGAGCCGCTGCACCAGCTTGACGAAGGTCGTCTTGCCGGAGCCGGAGCGCCCGACGAGACCCACCTTCTCGCCGCCACGGATGGTGAGCGAGAAGTCGCGGTAGAGCGGATCGTGATGACCGCCGTAATGGAAGGTCACGTTCGCGAAGGCGATCTCGCCCACCGTCACGCCCATGGCGACCGCGCCCGTCCGATCCGGCACGCCATAGGGAAGATCGTGCATCCAGACGAGTTCCTCCATGTCGTTGACCGAGCGCTGCAGGTTATGGATGTGCTGGCCGACATCGCGCAGATAGCCATGCACCACCGCATAGGCCGTCAGCACGAAGGCGACATCGCCGGGCGAAGCCTGCCCGTTCGCCCAGAGCCAGATCACCAGACCGATCACCGCCGCGCGCAGCAGGAGCAGGATCAGGAGCTGGCTGGTGCCCGACCAGGTTCCGCGCAGCCAGGCGCGCCGCGTCCTGAGGCTCCACTTCGACACGACGGTCGCCAGCCGCAGGTCCTCGCGCGCCTCGGCGCCATAAGCCTTCACCACCGGGTTGCAGGTGACGGCATCCGCCAGAGCACCGCCGAGGCGGGTGTCCCAGGCGTTGCCCAGCCGCGCCGACGGCGCGACGAAGCGCAGCGAGAGCACGAGCGTCAGCGCGATATAGGCGAGCGCGCCAACGGCGACGACCAGCCCCATCACCGGCCAGTGCCAGGCTAGCAGCGCCGTCATCCCGAGCAGGATGACAAGCGAGGGCAGAAGCGCGATCAGGACCGTATCGCTCAACAGGTCGAGCGCCCACATGCCGCGCGTGATCTTGCGAACCGTCGAGCCGGCGAAGTTGTTGGCGTGCCAGTCGGTCGAAAACCGCTGCAGCCGCGCGAAAGCCTCCTGCGCCACATCGCTCATCGTGCGCAGCGTCATGTGTGTGAGGCCGATATAGGCGAAATGCCGCCCGAACACGGTGATCGTGGCGAGCACCATCATCGCACCGAGCGCCCACAGCGCCGCATCGATACCGCCGCCGCCACTCGCGACCGCATCGACCAAGCGGCCGGCATAGACCGGCGTGAACAGCTCGGCGAGCGTACCGGCGACGGTGACGCCCGAAATCCAGGCGACCTGCCCCCGCTGGCGTGCCCAGTGACTGAAAGTGAAGCCGAGAACGGCCCGGAACGGCTCCCGCCGCCCGGTTTGAGTATCGTGAGACATGGCGTCATTCGGCGCCGAGGCGGCGGCCGACTCCGGATCAGGCGGAGACGACGATGCGCGCCGGCTCCGGGGATAAAAGAACTTGGTTTGGAAAAGGCTCAGGAGACCGCCCGGAGGCGGGCCTCGTGCGAAACCGGCCTAGCGTGGAGGCGGTCGCATGGGAGTGACAGCGGTGGTGACGATTACCATTCAGCCCTCCCTTTCTTGAGTTGGAGCCAGACGACCAAAATGCCTGAAAGATAAGCAGAGCGCAAGCCGCGCTCCCGCCGCCCCCGCCCATTTCAGAACGGCAAAACTACCAGAACTGCGCGATCAGCCTGACGACGATCACCAGCGCGAAGGCGGCGATGACTGTGCCCAGCACCTGCTGGCGCTTCGCCCGGCTGGGGAGCTGATGGCGCAACAGCCGGCCGAGCGGCCGGCGGAAGACGAAGGCTGCGACCAGCAGCACGATGATGATCTGCGACAAGGCGGGGCCTCAAACCTTCCAAGACGGGTTGTGGCACGGCCCGGAATCCAGTCGCGCAGTTCATCCCGCAAGCGTCTTGCCGGCAGCCCGGCCCCGACGCAAGCTGCTTGCCTTGACCACAGGCGAAATGGCAGAGCGGAGCATGCTCGGATTCAGCAATCTCGACCTGATCGCCTTCGCCTTCTTCGCCTTCGCCTGGATCGGCTACCACTACGCCGTCGAGCTCGGGCCGCATGCGGCGCGGACGCTGAACATGCGGATGAACCTGCGCCGCGCCCGCTGGATCGGCGAGGCGATGGCGCGCGACAACCGCATCGTCGACACACAGGTGATGAACGGGCTGCAGAACGGCACGGCCTTCTTCGCCTCGACCTCGCTGATCGCCATCGGCGGCACGCTTGCCCTGCTGCAATCCACCGAGCGCGTCGTCGCGATCTTTTCCGACCTGCCCTTTGTGCCCCCGACGCAGCGCGCCGAATGGGAGATGAAGGTGATCGGCCTCGCCATCATCTTCGGCTACGCCTTCTTCAAATTCGCCTGGAGCTACCGGCTGTTCAACTACTGCGTGATCCTGCTCGGCGCCCTGCCCTCGGCGCGCAGCAAGGACGAGACGGCGGTCGCCCATGCCGTGCACGAGACGGTCGAGATGAACATCGCCGCCGGCCGGCACTTCAACCGCGGCCAGCGCGCCTTCTTCTTCGCATTGGCCTATCTCGGCTGGTTCCTCGGGCCGCTCAGCTTCCTCGCCTTCACCTTCTCGGTGCTGGTCGCGATGTATCGCCGCCAGTTCGCCTCGGACGCGGCGCGTGTCTTCAGCTATCCGAGCCGGCCATGAGCGAAGAATCCGAAAGCCAAAACCCCGAGGGCCGCCCGCCCGAGGCGATCGAGCAGGCGATCTTCGGCCTGCTGGCGGAGCGACCCGGCCGCACGATCTCGCCGATGGACGTCGCCCGCGCACTCGGCAGCGACCATCCTGACGATTGGGGGCCGCTGATGCAGCCCGTGCGCCGCGCCGCCGTGAAGCTGATGAAGGAAGGCCGGCTGCTCATCACCCGCAAGGGCCGCCCGGTCGACCCGGATGATTTCCGGGGTGTCTACAGGCTCTCGCTGCCCGGCAGCGCCTGAACTTACGGCCCCGGCAACAGCGCATCGGTATAGCCCGCCAGCCAGTAGGCCAGCAGCCCGACCCATTCCTTGAAGCCGTTGTCCGCGGTCTCCAGCGCCCGGTGCGCACGGCTGTAGGGCCGCGTGAAGTCGCTCGGCTTGCCCTTGGACCAGTAATCCACCGGGAAGGCCTCGACCGCGAAACCCGCCTGCCGGAACACGCCCATCGAGCGCGGCATATGCCAGGCCGAGGTCACCAGCAGCCAGCGCTCGCCGGGCTTGGGATCGACGAGCCGGCGGGTGAAGGTCGCGTTCTCGCGGGTGTTGCGGGACTTGTCCTCCATGACGAGCCGCGCGGGATCGAGCCCGACCGACTCGAACAGCAGCCTGGCGCCGTCGGCCTCCGTCGTCTCGACCTCTGCGACCAGATTGGCCGAGCCACCGGTGAAGACCACTTTCGCCTGCGGGTGCAGCCGCGCCAGCTCGACCGCCTTGGTCATGCGCACCGCCGAGGAGTTGAGCACGACATCGCCGCGGCTCATCCCGATCGCGCCGCCGAGCACGACGATGCCGGCGACCGGCCCCTTGCTCGCATCCTGCTGCGGGAAGCGATCCTCCAGTGGCCGGATCACGGCCCGCGGCAGCGGGCTGAAGGCCATCAGGGCAAGCGATGCGACGGCGACGAGCCCGATCCAGCGCGCCGCGCGGGCAAAGCGCGTGAAGGCCAGCAGCGCCGCGATGACGGCCGCGACGATGGCGAGGTTGACCGGCGAAAGCACCAGCCAGACGAGCTTGGACAGGACGAAGAACATCGTTGGCTCGCGTTCGAAGGGCGGGCTGCAGCAGGGATGCTTGATTCAGCGGATGATCTGCGGCGGGGATTGCGGGCGGCGGCGTTCCGGTTGCGGCAGCGCCCTGGTGACTTCGATCGCCCGGCCAGCGACCTCCCGCAGCTCGCAGCCGGCTTGGCGTCCTGCCTGCAGGCCTTCGCGCTGCACCGAGCCATAGAACGCGCATTTCTGAGCGACGTAGCTTTCCCAGGCGAGTTGCACGGCGGCGAGGCGGCTGCGCTGGCTGGTATCGAGCGTTCGTCCGGCCACCTGCAAGGCGAGCGTCAGCCGCTCGCGCCAGGCAGCTTCCTCACGACGCGCGCAACCGGCCTCGGCCCCGCGTGGATCGCTGCTGGCTGCGCGCACGCAGGCAACCGCCACGGTGCCGACGCAGGCCGAGGGCGACGCTTCGCTGCTGCTCAGGCAACTCGACAATGCCGATAGATCGCTGCGCAGAGTTGGCGAACTCTGCGCAGCGGCAGAGGTCGCCGCAGCAAGCGAAAACAGAAGCAGAGCCGCAGAAAGAGCGTTCATCCGGGCATCATGACAGGGCCGCGGTCCGGATCAAGCGCCGCGGTGGAAACTCACGCGATCGGCAACGGCAGCGCCGCCTGGGCCGCCGGCCGCGCGAAGAGCGACTCGTACCAGCGCTGCACGGCCGGGCGCTCCGTCCGCACGACCGGCATGTTGAACCAGCGGTGCGCGCCGCAGCCCACAGTGATGTCCGCGACGCCGAAACGCTCGCCCGACAGGAACGGCTTGCCCGCGAGTTGCGCCTCGAGGATCGCCATCAGCTTCTCGGCCTGCTTCATCCCGTTTTCGATGACGCTCGGCTCGGTATAGCCCGGCACCTTGCGCACCACGCCCCAGAGCACGGGCGCCAGCGCAGGCTGCAGCTCGGACAGCATCCAGTCCATCCAGCGCTCGGCCTCGGCTCGTCGGGCCACATCCGACTCCCAGATGGACGCCGCACCATGGCGCTCCGCGAGGTAGCGCACGATCGTGTTCGACTCCCAGAGGGTGAAGGAACCGTCCTGCAGCACCGGAATCTGGCCGTTCGGATTCATCGCGAGGTATTCCGGCGTATCGAGCCCGCCGAAGGGCCCGCCGACCTCGATGCGCTCGAAGGCCTGCCCGACCTCGCCCGCCGCCCAGACGACCTTCTGGACGTTGATGGAGCTCAGCCGCCCCCAGATCTTCAGCATGACGAGCCCCCTGCCCTGAAGTCTCAGGCGAATTCCATGATGACGGCGTCGACGGCGAGCGAATCGCCCTCCTTCGCCAGGATCTTCGAGATGGTGACGTCCTTCTCGGCGCGCAGGACGTTTTCCATCTTCATCGCCTCGACCATGGCGAGCGGCTCGCCGGCCTTCACCTCCTGCCCGACGGCCACGGCGATCGACTTGACCAGCCCCGGCATCGGGCAGAGCAGGAACTTGCCGGTATCGGCCGCGACCTTCTCCGGCATCAGCGCCGCGAGTTCCGCCTCGCGCTGCGTGTAGACATGGGCGTTGGCATAGGCGCCGGCATGGCCGAGCGCGACGCCGTTCAGGATCGACCTGACCTGCGCCGCGACCTGGACGCCGTCCAGCGTGCCCCGCCAGACAGGCTCGCCCGGCGTCCAGTCGCTGACGACGCTGACGGATCGGTCCGGGAAGGCGATGACCACCGCCCCACCCTGCTCCGAGACTTCGCCCTCGAACCGCTCGGCCCCGAGCTGGACGACGCGCAGCCGGTCGAAGGAGACCTTGCGCCAGCCCTCCATCTGAGCCGAGACGTTGCGCTTGCGCTGGTTCATGCGGTGGTCGCAGGCGATGGCGATCGCCGCCATCCGGAACGCGGTCTCATCCTGCGGCGCCGGCAGCGAGAAGCCCTCCGGGAACTCCTCCGCGATGAAGCCGGTCGAGAGATTGCCGGCGATCCAGCGCGGATGCTGCATCACCGCCGCGACGAAGGGGATGTTGTGGCGGATGCCGTCGATGGCGAAGGCATCGAGCGCGCGCGCCTGCGCCTCGATCGCCGCCTCGCGCGTCGCGGCATGGGTCACCAGCTTGGCGATCATCGGATCGTAGTAGATCGAGATCTCGCCGCCCTCGTAGACGCCGGTATCGTTGCGCACGGTGGCGTCGCCATCCGGCCCCTCGCTGGGAGCGCGATAGGTCACGAGTCGGCCCGTCGAGGGCAGGAAGTTGCGGGTCGGATCCTCGGCATAGACTCTGGATTCGACCGCCCAGCCGTCGAGCTTCACATCGGCCTGCGAAATCGTGAGCTTTTCGCCATAAGCGACGCGGATCATCTGTTCGACAAGGTCGATGCCCGTGACCATTTCCGTCACCGGATGCTCGACCTGGAGCCGCGTGTTCATCTCGAGGAAGTAGAATGACTTGTCCTGCCCGGCCACGAACTCGACCGTGCCGGCCGAGTCGTAGTTCACCGCCTTGGCCAGAGCGACAGCCTGCTCGCCCATCTTGCGGCGCGTCGCCTCGTCGAGCAGCGGCGACGGCGCCTCCTCGACGACCTTCTGGTTTCGGCGCTGGATCGAGCATTCTCGCTCGCCGAGATAGATGACGTTGCCGTGCTTGTCTCCCAGCACCTGGATCTCGATATGGCGCGGATCGACGATGAACTTCTCGACGAAGACGCGGTCGTCGCCGAAGGAAGAAGCGGCCTCCGACTTCGCCCGCGCAAATCCCTCCGCCACCTCGGCGGAAGAATGGGCGATGCGCATGCCCTTGCCGCCGCCGCCCGCCGAAGCCTTGATCATGACGGGATAGCCGATATCGTCGGCGATCTTCACGGCATGGTCGGGGCTTTCGATGATGCCGAGATGGCCCGGCACGGTCGACACCTTGGCCGCCGCCGCCGCCTTCTTGGACTCGATCTTGTCGCCCATCGCGGCGATGGCACCGGGATTGGGGCCGATGAAGACGATGCCGTTATCCTTCAGCGCCTGGGCGAAGGCCTCGCGCTCGGAGAGGAAGCCGTAGCCCGGATGCACGGCCTCGGCGCCGGTCTGCTTGCAGGCGGCGACGATCTTGTCGATTTGCAGATAGGATTGGGCGGCCGGCGCCTCGCCGATATGGACAGCCTCGTCGGCCATCTCGACATGCAGAGCGTCGCGATCGGCATCCGAATAGACGGCCACCGTCTTGATGCCCATGCGCCGCGCCGTCTTGATGACGCGGCAGGCGATCTCGCCGCGGTTCGCGATCAGGATCTTCGAGAACATGCGCGGCCACTCCCGGCTTCAGTCGCAACTGGAATAGCCGGGGTGTATGGGACGCCGCAACCGCCGTCCACCGATGCGAAAGTCGGCTAGGCGCAAGACCGTTGTGCGCAACCTCGTCAGGCTCGGGCTTGACCCGAGCATCTCGGGCCGAAGAAGGCTGCCATGCTGGTCCTGTAAGAGGTTCTCGGGTTAAGCCGAGAACGACGGTCGGAGCGGATCAGCTCGCGAGCAGGAAGCGCTGGGCGCGCCCCGGCGTCGAGCCCGACAGGCCCTTGGCGGAACCCTTGGCAAAGGCGAAGGCGAGCAGCGCCTCGTCGCAATGCTCGGCCTCGCGGACGATCTCGGAGGCGATGCGCTGAGCGATCTCGGTCGGCCCCTCGCCCACGGAGAGCGTCGTCACCAGCCAATGCGCCTTCTCTCGGTCGATCACGCCGGTCGGGCGGTTCTCCCAGACGGCGAAGTTGACCACGATCGCCACGAGGTAATCCGCATAAGCCTTCGAGCTTTGCGGCACCGCCCGGTCAAGAGCGATCAGAACATCGACGATATCGCGGGTCATCACGATATCAGCCAGGATGTCGCGCTGAAGCATCTTGACGTCTTCCTCATCGATCACGCGACGGTCCATCACGCGGTCGACGAATTCACGAAGCTCATGATCCATCATCTTTGAACTCCTGCCCGGCTTTGTTTTGCGCCGGCCTGTCCCTGTTGTGGGAGCACCATGAGCCGCGGCCTGACAGCAGGTGGTTAACGCGGAAATCTGAACGGATATTCAGGTTAAACATAACTGATCCGACGTGGTTGCGAGGATGTTACTGCGGATCGCGGGATCGGCCGTATCGCAACCCGTCATTGCGAGCGCAGCGAAGCAATCCGGGGGGCTGGATGGAGAGGGGCAGCCGAACCTCCCAAGATTGCTTCGTTGTTGACGCTCCTCGCAATGCCGACCGGCTCGGCACAGGAAACGGGTGGAAGGCAGTGCCCGCGCAGCGCTTGATCGCGGCATCCAAATCCCGATCCGAGGCCCGCATGACCGCGCCCCACGACACCAAACTACCTGCCGCTTTTCAGCGCCTGAACTGGTCGAACTTGGCCGCCCAATTTTCCGAGCAGATCGCGCTGGCGGCGGCGCCCTTGGCCGCCGTTCTGCTGCTTGCGGCCGGTCCGGCCGAGACGGGCTGGCTCCAGACGGCGCAGACGCTGCCCTTCCTCCTGCTTTCGATTCCGGCGGGGCTCGCCGTCGACAGAGCCTCGCGACGCGGGCTGATGGTCGGCTCCGAGGCGTTGCGCGCGCTCGCCCTGCTGGCGATCATGCTGATGATCGGGTTCGGGCAACTCAGCCTCGTCGGACTGGCGATCCTCGGCTTCCTCGGCGCCATCGGCACGGTAGTCTACAGCGTCGCCGCGCCGGCGCTGGTCCCCGCGCTCGTACCGCGCGCCCAGCTCGGCGCGGCGAACCGCTGGCTGGAGCTCGCCCGCAGCGCGGCTTATGCCGGAGGCCCGGCACTCGGCGGCGCGCTCGTCGGCTGGACTGGCGCACCGGGCGCCTATGCGCTGGCGACAGCGCTCTCGATCCTCGCCGTGCTCCTGCTGGCCGGACTGCCCAAGGAAGAGACGCAGGCGCGGCCTCGACGCGACCTGCTGCACGATCTCAAGGAGGGAGCGGCCTTCATCGGCGGCCACGCGCTGCTGCGGCCGATCCTCGTCACCGCCGTGTTCTTCAACACGTCATGGTTCGTGCTGCAGGCTATCTATGTCGCCTATGCCGTGCAGAATCTTGGCCTGACGCCCGGCAATGTCGGCGTCACGCTCGGCATCTACGGCGCCGGCATGATCGCCGGCGCCTGGGTCGCGCCCGCACTGGCGCGAAGGCTGCCATTCGGCACGATGATCGTCATCGGGCCGCTCACCGGCTTTGCCGCCGCGACCGTGATGCTGCTGACGTTGTGGTTCCCCACCGTCCTGCTCGCCGGTTTGAGCTTCTTCCTGTTCGGAGCAGGCCCGATACTCTGGTCGATCACGACCATGACGCTGCGCCAGGCGGTGACGCCGAACGCCATGCTCGGCCGCGTCTCGGCCCTGATCATGACCGCGACCTTCGGCTCCCGTCCGATCGGAGCTGCCATCGGCGCCCTTGTCGCTGCCCGCTATGGCGCGCCGGCCTGCCTCGCTGTGGCGACCGCCGGCTTCCTGCTCCAGCTCCTGGTGATCACGGCTTCCAGCGTGCCACGCCTGCGCGAACTCCCCGAGGCAGCGTGAAGCCCCGGCCGCCCAAGCGTTCGGCGCCCGCCGGAAACTGCCAGAGCGGTCAGGCCACCGCCGGCTGCCGGAGCCCCAGCACGCCCGGCAGCTCGCCGAATTCACCGAGCACATGGCGCGCGCCGAGCGAGACCAGGCTCGCCACCGGCTGGAAGCCCCAGGACACCGCCACCGGCGTCACGCCAGCGGCAACCGCCATCTCGATGTCGAAGGAGCTGTCGCCCACCATCGCCGTCCGCTCGGGAGCGGCGCCGGTTTCGGCCATCGCCCGCAGGATCATGCCGGGATGCGGCTTGGAGGGCGCGTCGTCGGCCGATTGCACCGTGTCGAACAGCCCCTGCCAGCCATGCTGCTCGACGACGAAGTCCAAGCCCTTGCGTGACTTGCCCGTGGCGATGCCCAGCTTCAGCCCGCTATGAAGCTTCAGCGCCGCGAGCGTCTCGGCGACGCCCGGAAAGAGCGGCTCTTCAAGCGACGGGTCCGCCTGCAGGCGCATGGCGTTGAACACATCGCGATAGGTCTGCGTCAGCATATCGTCGGGCTCCTCGAGCCCGGCGAGCCGCGCCATGGCGATGTCGAGCGTCAGCCCGACGATGCCGAGCCCGGCCTCGCGGCCCGGATGCACCCGGCCGCAACGCGTGAACGTCTCGACCTGCGCGGCGAGAAGGATCGCCTCAGAATTGATCAGCGTGCCGTCGAGATCGAAGATGATGAGGTCCATGGCGGCGCTTTAGCGCGGATCCTGGGAATGATCCATTGCTTGCGCGTCATGCCGTCATTCCACCCAGCCAACCGGCAGAGCTGGCCGCTCAGCCCTTGGCCTCGCGCGCACAGCTCTCCACCGCCTTGCGCAGGTCGGCGCCGTCCAGCCCCTTGCCCCGCGCCTCCTTGCGGCATTCCGCGCGCTGCGCAAGATCGGGCCGCCTGGCGTTGAAGCAGGCGGTCAGCGCCGCGACACGCTGCGAACCCTCGAGCTTGCGCCCGTCGACTTCGTCCTTGCAGGCCGCGCGTGCTGCGACTGCGGTGGGCTTGCCATCGCGTGTGACGCCGTCCTGCGCATAGAGCCTGACACCCGGGAACTTTGCCTGCAGGCAAAGTCGCATCGCGGCTCGCAGATCGTCGCCCGAGAGCGCGACGTTCTCAGAGAGGCAATCCTGCCGGGCTTTGGCCCTCTCGGCCCGTGGCACGGGCTCGTCCGAGGCGGATGAAGCCACGGTCGAAGCGTTGACGGCAGACGGCGCGGCCGTCTGAGCCTGCGCCGCTGTACAACTGAGAACAAAGGCGGAAACGATGAAAATCGAACGCATGGTCGGCCCCCTTCCGTAAGAGAACATAGTTAGAACATAAGCAAATATGTTCCGCAACTGTTCTCTTCCGTTCGGTCAGGGGCGGACCGCCCCTTCACTCGTCCGGCGCGTCGACGATGGGGTCGTAGTGCTGGTCTTCGAAGCCCAACAGGTTCCAGCTCTGGCGCATATGCGGCGGCAGCGGCGCGCTCACATCGATCGTGCCCTTGCCGCGCGGGTGCGGAATGACGATCCGCCGCGCCAGCAGATGCAGCTTATTCTGGATGCCGCCGGGCAGCTCCCAGTTCTCGATGTCGAAATATTTCGGGTCCCCGATGATCGGATGGCCGATATGGGCGGCGTGGGCGCGCAGCTGGTGCGTGCGCCCGGTCACGGGCTTCAGCGAGAGCCAGGCGAGCTTCTGCGCAGCGGTCTCGACCACGGCGTAGTAGGTGACGGCGTGCATTGCCCCCTCGTCGCCATGTTCGGCCACCGCCATGCGCTGGTCGCCGTCATAGGCCTCCTCGCGCGCCAGATAAGTCGAGATCCGGCCCTGCTTCACCCGCGGCACATGGAACACCAGCGCCCAATAGACCTTGCGGGCCGAGCGCGAACGGAAGGTCTTGGCCAGCGTCGCTGCTGCGAAGCGCGACTTGGCGATGACGAGGCAACCGGCCGTGTCCTTGTCGAGCCGGTGGACAAGGCGCGGCTTCTGTCCGTCCTTGCCGGTCAGCGCCTCCAGCATCTTGTCGACATGCCGGGTGGTGCCGGAGCCGCCTTGCACGGCAAGCCCCGCCGGCTTGTTGAGGACCATGACATCGTCGTCCTCATAGAGCGTGATCGAGCGCAGGAAACCGATGGTATCGGCATCGGCCTTGGCCGAGCGCGGGCGCTCCGACTGCTGTTCGAGCTTCAGCGGCGGGATGCGGACGGTCTGTCCGGCTTCGAGCCGGTCCTTGCTGTCGGCGCGCTTGCCGTCGACGCGCAACTCGCCCTTCCGGACGATGCGCTGGATATGGCTGAAGGAAAGCTGCGGAAAGCGCGCCTCGAGGAAGCGGTCGATCCGCATCTCGTTCTCGTCCGGCGTCACCACGAGCTGCTGCACGCCGGTCGCGAGCACCTGCGCCGTCTCGGCCTTGATTTCGGCGCGGGTCGGAGCCGCGGGAGCGGCGCCGGCCGTTCGCGCTGCGGGCTTGCGCGTCGCAGGCCTGCGCGGAGCCTCGGCGGCCTCGGGCCGCGAGCGCATGACCGCCTTCTCCTGGCGGCGCTGGTCGTGGCTAGGGCGCTTGGCTCTGGGCGCGCCGGGGCCGCGCGCCTCGTCGAAGCCGCCGCCGCCTGGAGCCTTGTTACGCGCCGCGCCGGCCTTGAAGCCGGGGCGCCCGCCGGCGGATCGGCCGGCCGGAGCCTTCCCGCCCTTCCCGCCGGGGCCTTTCCCGCCAGTGCCCTTGCCGCCCATTCCCTTGCCCGGCGCCTTCACGACAGCGCCCTCACCAAAGCAAGGCCGGCAACCAGCGCGGCCAGCGAGAGCAGCACGGAACCGACGACGTAAGTCGCCGCTGCCGCCGTCTCTCCGCGCTGCCAGAGCAGCACCGCATCGAGCGAGAAGGCCGAGAAGGTGGTGAAGCCGCCGAGGATGCCGGTGGCGAGGAAGAGTCGCAGCCCGTGCGGCGTCCCCTCCCCGGCGCGGAAGGCGAACCAGCCGGCGACCAGCCCCATCAGGCCGGAGCCCAGGATGTTGATCGCGAGCGTACCATAGGGAAAGCTGGCAAGCGGCCAGCGCAGCGCCGCGAGATTGACGCCGTGCCGAAGCACGCCGCCGATGCCGGCGCCCAGAAAAACGAGTGCGGTGGATGTCATGCGCCAGCAATAGCCAGCGCAAGGACCGCGCACAAACGAATTATGGCGGCCGTTCCAACTCGTCATGCGCGCCCTTGCGGCGAGCATCCACGTCTTGAACACTGCGATTCACGAAGGAAGACGTGGATGGTCGGGACAAGCCCGACCATGACCCCTGGTTCCGACCTGTCAGCCCTTCTTGAGATTGCTGAAGACCGGCACGCCGGCCAGCATGCCCGTCAGCCCCTTGCGATAGGCCACCGGCTGGAAGTACTGCCCCGCCGGCACATAGGGCACGTCCTGCATCGCCTGCACCTGGATCTGCTCCGCGATCGCCTTCTGGCCGGCGAGATCGGCGGTCGTGAGCCATTTCGCCCGCAGCGCCTCGATCTCGGGGCTGGTCGGCCAGCCGGGACCGGCCCGCTCGCCATTGCCGCGCAGGGGCGAGCTCGTAGCGGGCGAGCCGAGGTCCATGCCGGACCAATAGGTGACGTAGCAGCTCCAGCCGCCCGCCTCGACCGGCTGGCGGCTGGTGATGCGCTGGAGCACCGTGCCCCAGTCCGCCGCGACGAAGTCGAGATTGGCGCCGAGCTTGCGCAGCATGTCGGCAGCGACTTCCGCAACCTGCGAGATGCGCGGCACGTCCTGCCCCGAGAGGAAGACGATCTTCTCGCCCTTGTAGCCGGCCGCCACGAGCTCCCGTTTCAGCGCATCATAGTCCTTCGGCGCCTTGAGCGGTGCGATGCCTGCTTCCGATGCCATGGCCGAGCCTGTCGGAAAGAAGCCCATGGCTGTGCGCCTGACCTCGGGATCACCGCCGCAGACCGCATCCATGCAGGCCTGCTGATCGAGCGCCTTCAGGATGACGCGGCGGATCGCGGGGTTGTTGAAGGGCGCCTGCAGATGGTTGAGACGAAGCTGACCCGCCATGCCGGTCGGGTCCTTGACCTCGACGACAATGTTCGGGTCCTTGCGCAGCACCGGCAACAGATCGATCAGCGGCTGCTCGACCCAGTCGACGGCCCCGGTCTGCAGCGCGCTGATCGCGGTCGCCGGGTCCGGCATGACCTGGAACTCGACCCGGTCGAGATAGGGCGTGCGCGGCCCGGCGGTGAAGCTCGGCGTGCCGGAGCGCGGCACATAGCCTTCATGGCGCGCATAGACGTGGCGGGCGCCGGGAACGCGCTCCTCCTTCACATACCGGAACGGGCCGGAGCCGATCGCCTCGGGAATCTGCTTGAACGGATCGGTCGCCGCCAGCCGCTCCGGCATGATCGCCGCGACGAGCGCGCTCGGCCGCGCCAGCGCCATCGGCAGGTTCGGGAACGGCGCCTTCAGACGGAAGACGATGGTGCGATCGTCGGGCGCCGAAAGCTCTTCGGTCGCCGCCATCAACGACTGGCCGAAGGCATCGCGGGCGCCCCAGCGCTTGATCGAGGCAACGGCGTCGCGCGCCAGGACCTTGCTGCCATCATGGAAGACGAGGCCGGGCCTGAGCGTCAGCGTCCAGCGCTTGCCGTCATCCTCGACGACATGGCCCTCGACCATCTGCGGCTGGGGCTGGAGGGTCTCGTCGAGCCCATAGAGCGTATCCCAGACCAGCAGGGCATGAGTGCGGGTCGAATAGCCGGTGGTCCAGATCGGGTCGATGATCGCGACGTCCGAATAGGGCACGAAGCGCAGCACCTTCGCATCCTGCGCGCGGGCGATGTGCGGCACCGGCAGCAGGGCGGCCGCGGTGGAGGCTTTCAGAAACTGGCGTCTGTCCATGTCATTCCCCTGTGCTTGTCGCTGTGAAATGTTTCGGGCCGGCGGCCTCATCCGGTCGGCATGGCGGCGAAGGCGCTGCGGTCGGCGCGCGTGGCGAGCACCGCTCCGGCCTTGCCGCTGCTGAGAAAAGCGGCGAGATGCGGCGCCGTGCGCATGACGTGGTCGCGCATCGCCTGCTCGGCCGCGGCCGCGTCGCCGGTCTTCAGCGCCTCGACGACGACGTGCTGGGCGCGGGTCGCGGTTTCCGGCTGGTCGACATGGTGCAGCCAGATCCGCATATAGGGCTCGACCGCGATATGGAGCGCCGAGATTTGGCGCAGCAGCTTCGGCCGGCCGCTCAAGCGGCAGATATATTCGTGGAAGGCCTGGTGCAGGCTGAGCCAGTCGCGCCCGCCCGCCTGCCCGCTGCGCTCCATCCGGCCGAGGAAATCCTCCAGCTCCGCGATGACGCCGGCATCGACATTCGGCATGGCGAGCCGCACCGCCAGCCCCTCCAGCACCGAGCGCATCTCGAAGACCTCGAAGATCTCCTCGATGGTCAGCCCCGAGACGACGCAGCCGCGATTGGGGCGCAGCATCACCAGCCCCTCATTGGCGAGGCGCTGGAAGGCCTCGCGCACGGGCATGCGGCTCATCGCCAGTTCGCGGGCGATCGTCTCCGGAATCAGCCTCTCGCCGGGCGGGTAGCGGCCGGTGCGGATGGCGCCGAGGATGGCGCGATAGGCCTCCTCCTGCGCCGTGGCCGGCGAAACCGTCGTCCGTCCGAAGCCCATGAACCTCTCCGGTATCGCAGCCCCCGGCGTGGCGTAGGCCCGGCTGCATCACTGTATCCAATGATCCAGTCGGAGCCGAAGAGGCTCAATCGACGCCCTGCCTCGAAAGCAGCGGCAGGACGCATGAATTTTCGGCCGATGACTGAATTCGCCGCAATTGCAGGCTTGATGCGTCGCGCGCCCGCCTCTCCGGAAAGATTCGATGCCCGCCCTGCTCGCCCTCGCGCTCGCCCTCTTCGCCGCCGCAACCGCGGCCCAAGCTCAATCGTCAGGAAAAGCGCAGGCTGGGCGCGACTGGCCTACGGAGAAATGCGAGCGCTACAAGGCGGCCTTCAACCAGGCCGTCGCAAAGCAAGGCAGGGCGGGCCTCGGGCAGGAGTTCCTGGCGAGCCACGATGCCTTCCTCGCCTCGAACTGCCAGGCCCGCGCCGATGTCTGCGCCCGCAGCAAGGAGGAACTCGAACTGGCGAACACGCTGGTCGTCATGGCGATGAACCGCGGCATGGCCAGCACCTTCCTGCCGTTCTACTGCCGGGGCTGAGGGTCGCTACCCCTCCCCGCGCTCCCGCCGGAGCTTCTCCCAGTACTCCAGCCGCTTCCTGATCTCGCGCTCGAAGCCGCGCTCGGGCGGGTCGTAGAAGCGCTTCCGGCCGAGCGCGTCGGGCCAGTAGTTCTGGCCGGAGAAGGCGTCGGGCGCGTCGTGGTCATAGGCGTAGTCGGCGCCATACCCCTCCTCACGCATCAGCTTCGTCGGCGCGTTGAGGATGGTCTTCGGCGGCATCAGCGAGCCGCCATCCTTCGCCGTGCGCACCGCAGCCTTGTAGGCCATGTAGGCCGCGTTCGATTTCGGCGCCGTGGCGAGGTAGATCACGCAATTGGCGAGCGCGAGCTCGCCTTCCGGCGAGCCGAGCTGCTCATAGGTCTCGGCCGCGGCGCGGGCATGGAGGAGCGCCTGCGGATCGGCCAGCCCGATATCCTCGACCGCCATCCGGACCAGCCGCCGGGCCAGGAAGCGCGGGTCCTCGCCGGCATCGAGCATGCGCGCGAAATAATAGAGCGCCGCGTCGGGGTCGGAGCCGCGGATCGTCTTGTGCAGGGCCGAGATCAGGTTGTAGTGGCCGTCCTGCGCCTTGTCGTAGATCGGCGCGCGGCGCTGGATCACCTCGGCGAGGCCCGCCTCGTCGAAGATCTCATCTGGCTTGGCGGCGCGCCAAATCTCCTCGGCCAATGTCAGCACGGCGCGCCCGTCGCCATCGGCGAAACGCGCGAGCGCCGCCCTCGCCTCAGCCGTCAGGGGCAGTTCCCGGTTCTCCAGCAGTTCCGCCCGGCCGAGCAGGAAAAGCAGCGCGCCCTCGTCCAGCGCCTTGAAGGTCAGGACGCGGGCGCGCGAGAGAAGCGCCGCATTGAGAGCGAAGGACGGATTTTCCGTCGTCGCCCCGATCAGCGTGATCGTGCCATCTTCCATCACGGGCAGGAAGGCATCGAGCTGGGCGCGGTTGAAGCGGTGGATCTCGTCGACGAAGAGCAGGGTGCCCTTGCCGCCGAGCCGGCGGGCGCGGGCCGCCTCGAAGACCTTCTTGAGATCGGCGACACCCGAAAAGATCGCGCTGATCTGCTCGAAGCCGAGATCGACCATCCCCGCCAGCAGCCGGGCCACCGTCGTCTTGCCGGTGCCGGGCGGCCCCCAGAAGATCAGGCTGCCGACCGTGCCGGAGGCGACGAGCCGCGTCAGCGCACCCTCCGGCCCCGTCAGATGCTCCTGGCCCGCCACCTCGCCGAAGGTCTTCGGCCGCAGCCGGTCGGCAAGCGGCCGCGGGCCGGACTTGTCCAGCCCCGAGGCAGAGAACAGGTCGCTCACCCGGGGAAGACCGAGGTGATCGTCTGGCCCTTGCGGGAGATCGTCACCTCCCAGGCGCGCTTGCGCTCGCGCAACGCGGTCTCGACATCGCGGGAATTCGCCATCCGCTCGCCGTTCAGGGCCATGATCAGGTCGCCCTTCTGGAAGCCGATATTGGCGGCGGTGCTGCCCTCCTCGATCTCGGCGACGACGACACCCTCGTTGCCGGTCTCGACCGAGAGTTCCTCGGCCAGCGCCGGCGAGAGGTTCGCAACCGTCAGCCCCGCAAGCGGAGAGCGGCTTGTCAGCTTCACGGTGTCGCGCGGGCGCGTCTCGGGCGCTGCGACGAGCTTGATCTGGAGATCCACCTTCTTGCCGCCGCGCAGCACGGTCATTGTCGTGGTGCCGCCGATCGGCCGGGTGGCGAAGCGATAGCCGAAGGATTCCGGGTCGTCGGCAGCGACGCCATCAACGGAAAGGATCACGTCGGAGCGGCGCAGGCCCGCCTGATCGGCCGGCCCCTTCTCGACGATACTGGCGACGACCGAGCCGGCCGGGCGGTCGAGGCCGAGCCCATCCGCGACATCGGCGGTCAGCGCCTGCAGGCGCGCGCCGAGCCAGGGACGCCGCACCGTCTTGACGCCGGCTTTGGCGCTCTCGACGACAAGGCGCACCATCGCGGCAGGGATGGCGAAGCCGATGCCGACGCTGCCGCCCGAGCGCGAATAGATCGCCGTGTTGATGCCCACGACGCGGCCCTTCATGTCCACCAGAGCGCCGCCGGAATTGCCGGGATTGATCGCCGCGTCGGTCTGGATGAAGGACTGCGCGTCACCCACGCCGATCTGCGTGCGGGCGAGCGCCGAGACAATGCCCTGCGTCACGGTCTGGCCAACGCCGAAGGGGTTGCCCATGGCGAGCACGATGTCGCCAACCTGCAGCTCGTCCGTGTCCGCAAGCTCCATGGCGGTGAGATTTTTGGCGTCGGCGAGCTTGAGCACGGCGAGATCGGTCCGCGGGTCACGCAGCAGGATCGTGGCCTCGACCTCGCGCTTATCGGCGAAGGCGACCTTCACCTCGCTCATGTTCTCGATGACGTGGTTGTTGGTCACCACGAGCCCGGCGCCCGCATCCACCACCACGCCCGAGCCGAGCGAACGCTGCACCCGCTCGCGCGGCACCCCAAAGCCGCCATCGCCGAAGAAGCGGCGGAAGAAGGGATCGTCCATGAAGGGGTTCTGCGGCCGCCGCTCGACGCGCGCGCCATAGACGTTGACGACAGCGGCCGCCGTCCGTTTCACCAGCGGCGCGAAGGAGAGCGTGATTTGCTCGCGCGTCTCCGGCACCTGCCGGGCCTGGGCGAAAGCCGTGCCGGGCGCAGCGCTCGCTGTAAGGGCACATGCGAGCATGCCGGCTGCCAGCACCGTCCGGGTTCCTGCAAAGCGATGACTCATGCTCATCCTCGTCGTGACGATCGGCTGCGCCCGAAAGCCGGGCCGCGCCGTTCCAGCTTCTACCGCCTAGAAGCGCTTGTGTTCCTGAGCGACATGTCGTGCAAGCGCCGCTCCGCGGCAAGAGCCAAGTCGCCAAAAGAAAAGGGCGGCCCGAAGACCGCCCTTTCCGAAATCGAAACGAACAGAGGCCGATCAGGCCGCCTCGTCTTCCGCCGTGAAGACCGGGCCGGAATCCTTGCCCTTGGCCTCGACGTCGCGGTCGACGAACTCGATGATCGCCATCGGGGCGTTGTCGCCGAAGCGGAAGCCCGCCTTCATGATGCGCAGATAGCCGCCGTTGCGCTCCTTGTAGCGCGGGCCGAGGACCGCGAAGAGCTTGCCGACCAGCTCGACATCCTTGATCTGCGAGATCGCCTGGCGGCGGGCGTGCAGGTCGCCGCGCTTGCCGAGCGTGATCAGCTTCTCGACGACCGGACGCAGGTCCTTCGCCTTGGGCAGGGTGGTGGTGATCTGCTCGTGCTTGATCAGGGCCTGGGCCATGTTGGCGAACATCGCCTTGCGATGCTCAGCCGAGCGGTTGAAACGACGACCGCGAAAACCGTGACGCATTGTTTGGCTCCTTCGTTGCTTACGGCCGCCGTGCCACGGAACGGCCGTCCTTTATGCTCCGGCTCGGATGAGCCGGGCCAAAGGCGCAGGCAAAGCCTGCGCCGTCTAATTTCAGTAGTGCTCCTCGAAGCGCTTTGCGAGCTCTTCGATGTTCTCCGGCGGCCAGCCCTGGACGTCCATGCCCAGATGCAGGCCCATGGTGGCGAGCACTTCCTTGATCTCGTTCAGCGACTTGCGGCCGAAGTTCGGGGTGCGCAGCATCTCGCCCTCGGACTTCTGGATGAGGTCGCCGATATAGACGATGTTGTCGTTCTTCAGGCAGTTCGCCGAGCGGACCGAAAGCTCCAGCTCGTCGACCTTCTTGAGCAGCGCCGGGTTGAAGGGCAGCTGCGGCGCGGTCGAGACGGCCTCTTCCTTGCGCGGCTCCTCGAAGGTGATGAACACCGCGAGCTGGTCCTGCAGGATGCGGGCGGCGAGCGCCAGCGCGTCCTCGGGCGTCACCGAGCCGTTGGTCTCGATCGCCAGCGTCAGCGAATCCTTGTCGAGGTTCTGGCCCTCGCGGGTGTTCTCGACGCGGTAGGAGACCTTCTTGACCGGCGAATACAGGCTGTCGACCGGGATCAGGCCGATCGGCGCATCTTCCGGACGGTTCTGCTCGGCCGGGACATAGCCCTTGCCGGTGTTGACTGTGAACTCCATCCGGATCTCGGCGCCCTCGTCGAGCGTGCAGAGCACGAGCTCGGGATTGAGGATCGAGACGTCGCCGATGGTGTTGATGTCGCCGGCGGTGACGGTGCCCGGGCCGGACTTGCGCAGCGTCATGCGCTTCGGGCCTTCGCCCTGCATCTTGACCGCGATGGCCTTGATGTTGAGGACGATGTCGGTGACGTCCTCACGGACGCCCGGAATCGAGGAGAACTCGTGCAGCACGCCGTCGATCTGGACGGCGGTGACGGCTGCGCCCTGCAGCGACGACAGCAGCACGCGGCGCAGAGCGTTGCCGAGCGTCATGCCGAAGCCGCGCTCGAGCGGACGCGCGATCACGGTGGCCTGACGCTTCGGGTCGTCTCCGACCTTCACTTCGAGCTTGTTCGGCTTGGAAAGATCCTGCCAGTTCTTGCTGATCACGACCGCACTCCTGGTGCTGAATTCATCTGGCGGCGACCGCCGCCCCGGACAGGCGCCCGCCCCTGCGGGCGCCTCGCATAAGGCTTGAGGCGTCAGACGCGACGGCGCTTGCGCGGACGGCAGCCATTGTGCGGGATCGGCGTGACGTCGCGGATCGAGGTCACGGTGAAGCCCGCGGCCTGCAGCGCGCGCAGCGCCGACTCGCGACCCGAACCCGGACCCGTCACCTCGACCTCGAGGGTGCGCATGCCGTGCTCGGCAGCCTTGCGGGCGGCATCCTCGGCGGCGACCTGCGCGGCGTACGGGGTCGACTTGCGCGAGCCCTTGAAGCCCATCGTGCCGGCCGAGGACCACGAGATCGTGTTGCCCTGCGCGTCGGTGATGGTGATCATGGTGTTGTTGAACGAGGCGTTCACATGGGCGACGCCGGAGACGATGTTCTTGCGTTCGCGACGGCGGACGCGGGTGGCTTCCTTGGCCATGGTTCTGTCTTTCATCCTTCAGGCGCGCCCGTCATTCCAGGCGCTGGGGATGCCGGCCGCCCTGTAAGGGTCAGCCGGCGCAAATACAGCGGGCCGGATTACCGGCCCACTGAAATCACTTCTTCTTGCCGGCGATCGGCTTCGCCTTGCCCTTACGGGTGCGGGCGTTGGTGTGCGTGCGCTGGCCGCGGACCGGCAGCGAGCGGCGATGACGCAGGCCGCGATAGCAGCCGAGGTCCATCAGGCGCTTGATGTTCATCGAGACCTCGCGACGCAGGTCGCCCTCGACGAGGTAGTCGCGGTCGATGGTCTCGCGGATCTGGAGAACCTCGGCGTCGGTCAGCTGGTTCACGCGGCGCTCGGCGGCGATGCCGACCTTCTCGCAGATCTCCTGGGCCTTGGCCGAGCCGATGCCGTGGATGTACTGCAGGCCGATGACGACGCGCTTGCCGGTGGGAATGTTGACGCCCGCGATACGAGCCATGATCTCATCTCCATGTCTGCCGGCTCGCCCGATGGCGTCCAGCGGTTGATTGGTATCCCGCGTCCGGTGGAGGCCGGCCCATGCGGAACGTTTATCTTGCCGCTTCCATGCAGTAACGCGACGTCGTCCCCTCTCGCGAAGGCAACGGCATCGCTCTCATGAAACCGGATGGCGGGTCGTTAGCCGGTCGGGCAGCTCGAGTCAAGCCGCCATCAACCAAGAAACATGCCAACAGCGGATCGGCCCGCGATCAGCCCCGCGCCGTCTCCGAGAGAGCGCTCTCGATCGCCGACGTCACCGTATCGATCGGCTGCATACCGTCGATGGCGGTGAGTTGGCCGCGCTTGGCGTAGTACGGAGCAACGACCGCCGTATCCCGGTTATAGGCTTCGAGCCGGGTCTTGAAGACCTCCGGGTCATCGTCCTTCCGGACCGGCTGGCCCGCCGCCTTCGCTTCCTCGGCGCGCTTGACGATGCGGTCGACGAGCTTGGTCTGGTCGACCTTGAGCTCCAGCACGGCGTCGAGCTTCAGCCCCTTGCCGTCGAGCATCCCGTCGAGCGCCTCGGCCTGTGCCAGGGTACGCGGGAAGCCGTCCAGGATGAAGCCCTTCTTCGCGTCCGGCTCCTCGATGCGGTCGGCGACGATGCCGATCACGATCTCATCGGAGACCAGCCCGCCTGCGTCCATCACCGCCTTGGCCTTCTGGCCGATCGGCGTGCCCGCAGCGACCGCTGCGCGCAGCATGTCGCCGGTGGAGAGTTGCGGAATGCCGTGCTTCGCGACAATGCGCGCGGCTTGAGTGCCCTTCCCCGCCCCGGGCGGCCCCAAGAAGATCAATCGCATCTTACCGTCGCGCTCCCCGCAATTTAGCCTTCTTGACCAGCCCCTCGTACTGATGGGCCAGCAGATGTCCGTGGATCTGTGCCACGGTATCCATGGTCGTCGTCACCACGATGAGCAGCGACGTGCCGCCCAGCAGGATGATCGGGATCTGAGCATAGGTGATCATGAACTCGGGGATAAGGCAGACGATCGTCAGATAGCCGGCGCCGAGAACGGTGATGCGGGTCAGGATGCGGTCGATATGCTCGGCCGTGCGCTCGCCCGGGCGAATGCCGGGCATGAAGCCGCCATGCTTCTTGAGATTGTCCGCCGTCTCGACCGGGTTGAACACGATCGCGGTGTAGAAGAAGCAGAAGAAGATGATCAGCGCCGCGTAGAGGATCATGAACAGCGGCCGGCCATGGGCGAGATAGGTCGCGATGGTCGACAGGATGCCAGTGGCGCCCGAAGCCTGCGAGAAGCTCGCGACGGTCGTGGGCAGCAGCAGCAGCGAGGACGCGAAGATCGGCGGGATCACGCCCGCGGTGTTGAGCTTCAGCGGCAGGAACGAGGTCTGTCCCTCATACATCCGGTTGCCGACCTGGCGCTTCGGATAGTTGATCAGCAGGCGGCGCTGCGCGCGCTCCATGAACACGCAGAAGGCGATGACGCAAACGGCCATCACCAGGATGCCGAGCAGGAGCCCGGTCGAGATCGCGCCCTGACGGCCGAGCTCGAGGGTCTGGGCGAGCTGCGACGGGAATTCGGCGATGATGCCCGCGAAGATGATCATCGAGGTGCCGTTGCCGATGCCGCGGCTGGTGATCTGCTCGCCCAGCCACAGCAGGAACATCGTGCCGCCGACGAGCGTGATCGTGGTCGAAACGAGGAAGAAGGGCCCGGGCTCGAGCACGAGGTTACCGGAACCTTGAAGACCCACGCCGATCGCATAGGCCTGGAACACGGCCAGCACGAGGGTCAGGTAGCGGGTGTACTGGTTGAGGGTCTTGCGGCCCTGCTCGCCTTCCTTCTTCAGCGCCTCGAAGCTCGGCACGACGCTGGAGAGCAGCTGCACGATGATCGAGGCCGAGATGTACGGCATGATCGCCAGTGCGAAGATGGCGAGGCGGCCGACGGCACCGCCCGAAAACATGTTGAACATGCCGAGCACGCCGGACTGGGTCTGCCGGAAGAGATCGGCCACCGCGTCGGGGTTCATGCCGGGCAGCGGGATGTAGGTGCCGAGCCGGTAGACGACAAGCGCACCCAGCGTGAACCAGATCCGCTTCTTCAGTTCGTCCGCCTTGGCGAAAGCCCCGAAATTGAGGTTTGCCGCAAGCTGTTCAGCCGCCGATGCCATGCGTCCGGTCCTTGGGTCTCAGATCAGTCCTCGGCACGACGGCCGGCGCGCTCTTCGCGCCCCGTCATGCCCGGGTCAAACAGTCGAACGGCGGCCTGGGCGCAGGCCCGGCCGCCGTTCGCAAACGTCATGTAGGCGTTAGGATCACGCCTGTGAAGCGGCAGCCAGGATCTTGACCGAACCGCCGGCCTTCTCGATCGCAGCGACAGCCGACTTGGACGCGCCGGCAACCTCGAAAGCGAGCTTGCTCTTGAGCTCGCCCACGCCGAGAATCTTGACGCCGTCCTTCGCCTGGCGGGTGATGACACCGGCGGCGACGAGCGCCTCGATGGTCACGGTACCCTTGGCGTCGAGCTTGCCGGCCTCAACCGCCTGCTGGATGCGGCCGAGGTTCACCTCGTTCAGATCCTTGGCGAAGAGGTTGTGGAAACCGCGCTTCGGCAGGCGACGATAGAGCGGCATCTGGCCGCCTTCGAAGCCCTTGACCGCCACGCCGGCGCGAGCCTTCTGGCCCTTGACGCCACGCCCGCCGGTCTTGCCCTTGCCGGAACCGATGCCCCGGCCGACGCGGATGCGCGACTTGCTCGCGCCTTCGTTGTCACGAATGTCGTTGAGTTTCATGTGACGCCCTCCTCACTTCGCGTCGATGACGCGCACGAGGTGCTTGACCTTCTCGACCATGCCACGCACCGCGGGGGTGTCCTGGAGGGTCGAGCGGCGGCGGATCTTGTTCAGCCCGAGACCGATCAGGGTCTGGCGCTGGGTGGCATCGCGGCGGATCGGGGAGCCGATCTGCTCGACGACGAGGGTCTTCTCAGCCTTTGCCATGAATCCCTCCTCACGCTTCCGCGGCCGCATCCGTGCCGGCATCGCGGCGACGGGTCTGCAGGGCCGAAACCTTGAGCGAGCGACGAGCCGCGACCGAGCGCGGGCTGTCCTCGTTCTTCAGCGCGTCGAAAGTGGCGCGCACGAGGTTGTAGGGGTTCGAGGAGCCGAGCGACTTGGACACGACGTCCTGCATGCCGACCGCCTCGAAGACGGCGCGCATCGGGCCACCGGCGATGATGCCGGTACCGGCCGGAGCCGCACGCAGCACGACCTTGCCGGCGCCATGGCGGCCCTGCACGTCGTGATGGAGGGTGCGACCCTCGCGAAGCGGGATGCGGACCAGGCCGCGCTTGGCGGCTTCGGTGGCCTTGCGGATCGCCTCGGGAACTTCACGGGCCTTGCCGTGGCCGAAGCCGACGCGGCCCTTCTGGTCGCCGACGACGACGAGCGCGGCGAAGCCGAAGCGACGACCACCCTTCACCACCTTGGCGACGCGGTTGATGTGGACGAGCTTGTCCACGAATTCGGAATCGCGGTCTTCGCTATCCCGACGCTCACGCGGCTCTCTAGCCATGTGTCTGTCCTCTTACTTGCGCGGACGAGGATCGAAGTCCCGCCGCTCGCTCGAGCCTGCCCCCGTGCCTCATTGCGCGGGGAAGCTGTGCATCGGGCCGAAAAGTGGGAGCCACTTTTCGGAAGAACCCGATGCCTTAACGCATCGATCATCGTGACCTCGTCCTTCGGACGCGCGATGATCGAGAAACGGATGCCGCCCGGCAGGTGCTCGCGCGCCTGCCGGGCGATATCCGATATCCTCAGAAGCTGAGGCCAGCCTCGCGGGCGGCCTCGGCCAGGGCCTTGACGCGGCCGTGGTACATATACGGACCACGGTCGAAGACCACTTCCTTCACGCCGGCCTTGACCGCGCGCTCGGCGACGATCTTGCCGATCGTGCCGGCGGCATCGACATTGGCGCCGGACTTGATCTGCTCGCGCAGGTCCTTGTCGAGCGACGAGGCCGAAGCGAGGGTGACCCCCTTCAGATCGTCGATGACCTGGGCGTAGATCTGCTTGCCGGTGCGATGCACCGAGAGGCGCGGGCGGCCGTTGGCGACCGCCTTGATCGCGCGGCGGACGCGAGCCTTGCGGCGCGCAGTCACATCGTTCTGCTTGCTCATGGCTGGCGTCCTTACTTCTTCTTGCCTTCCTTGCGGAAGATGAACTCGCCGGCGTACTTGACGCCCTTGCCCTTGTAGGGCTCGGGGCCGCGATAATCGCGGATCTCAGCAGCGGTCTGACCGACGATCTGCTTGTCGATGCCGACGACGACGATCTCCGTCGGCTTCGGCGTCGTGATCGAGACGCCAGCCGGGATTTCATAGTCGATGTCATGGCTGTAGCCGAGCGACAGCTTCAGCACCTTGCCAGCGACCGCGGCCTTGTAGCCGACGCCGTTGATCTCGAGCTTCTTCTCGAAGCCGGCGGTGGTGCCGATCACGAGATTGTTGATGCGGGCGCGCGAAGTGCCCCAGAGCGAGCGGGCGCGCTTCGACTGCGAGCGCGGCTGCACCGCGATCGAGCCGTCTTCCATGGCGACCGAGACGTCCTCGGGCACCACGAAGGAGAGCTCGCCCTTCGAGCCCTTGATCTTGACCAGCTGGCCGGTGACCGAGGCGGTGACGCCAGCGGGAACCGGAACCGGCTTCTTTCCGATACGAGACATTGGATTTCTCCTGAATGAGCGGCGCCTGTCGGGTCAGAAGACCCGGCAGAGCACTTCGCCGCCCACGTTTTGCTCGCGAGCCACATGATCGGCCATCACGCCCTTCGGCGTCGAGACGATCGTCACGCCGAGGCCATCGGCCACGCGCGGCATCGTATCGACCGACGAATAGACGCGGCGACCGGGCTTCGAAACACGCGAGATCGACCGGATGACCGGCAGGCCCTCGTGATACTTCAGCTCGATATCGAACTCGGTCCGGCCGTTGCCGAACTCGGTCGTCGAGTAACCGCGGATGTAACCCTCGGACTGGAGCACGTCGAGCACGCGAGCGCGCAGCTTCGAGCCGGGGGTGGAAACGCGCGACTTGCGACGCATCTGCGCATTGCGGATGCGGGTCAGCAGATCGCCGAGCGGATCAATGATTGCCATTGTCCTGTCCTCCCTTACCAGCTCGACTTCACGAGGCCCGGAACGAGCCCCTTGTTGCCGAGTTCGCGGAGCGCGACGCGCGACATCTTCATCTTGCGATAGAACGCACGCGGACGGCCCGTCACCTCGCAACGATTGCGGATGCGGTTCTTGGCCGAGTTGCGCGGCAGTTCAGCCAGCTTGAGGCGGGCGAGAAAGCGCTCGTCCATGGGCTGGTTTTCGTCATTGGCGATTGCGAGCAGACGAGCCCGGCGGCCGGCGAACTTCTTCACCAGCTTCCTGCGGCGCTCGTTGGTCTCGACGGAGCTTTTCTTAGCCATCGATCTCTCCTGGTTTCCGCGTATGAACGCTTAGGTTCACTGCCGGAACGGGAAGTTGAAGTGCTTGAGCAGGGCGCGTGCCTCGTCATCCGACTTCGCAGTCGTGCAGACGATCACGTCCATACCCAGGACCTGGTCGACCTTGTCGTAGTTGATCTCGGGGAACACGATGTGCTCCTTGATCCCGAGCGCGAAGTTGCCGCGCCCGTCGAACGACTTCGGGTTCAGGCCCCGGAAGTCGCGCACCCGCGGAAGCGCGATGGTGACGAGCCGGTCAACGAACTCGTACATCCGCGTCTTGCGCAGCGTGACCTTGCAGCCCACCGCCATGTTCTCGCGCAGCTTGAAGCCGGCGATGGCGAGGCGGGACTTGGTGATGACCGGCTTCTGGCCAGCGATCAGGGCGAGATCGCCCGCGGCGGTATCGACCTTCTTGCGGTCAGCCGTCGCCTCGCCAACGCCCATGTTGATGACGATCTTCTCGATCGTCGGCACTTCCATGACGTTCTTGTAGCCGAATTCTTCGATCATCGCGGGACGAACGACGTCCTCGTAATGCTTCTTCATGCGCGGCGAAAGCGCGCTCGTCTGAGCCTCAGCCATCGATCAGATCCCCCGAACGCTTGGCGAAACGAACCTTGCGGCCGTCATCGAGAACCTTGAAGCCGACGCGCGTCGCCTTGCCGTCCTTCGGATCGGCGACGGCAATGTTCGACAGGTTGATCGTCGCTTCCTTGCTGATGATGCCGCCCTCGGACTGCGGGGACTGCTTCGTATGGCGCTTCACGAGGTTGACGCCGCGCACTACCGCGCGCCCGTCCTTCGGCAGCACCTGGAGCACTTCACCCGACTTGCCCTTGTCGCGGCCGGCAAGCACGACGACCTTGTCGCCCTTCTTGATTTTCGCAGCCATCACAGCACCTCCGGCGCCAGCGAGATGATCTTCATGTGGTTCTTGGCGCGCAGCTCGCGCGGAACCGGTCCGAAGATACGGGTGCCGACAGGCTCCTTCTGGTTGTTGATCAGCACGGCCGCATTGCGGTCGAAGCGGATCACGGAACCGTCGGGGCGCTTGACGTCCTTGGCGGTGCGCACGACGACCGCCTTCATGACGTCGCCCTTCTTCACGCGGCCGCGCGGGATGGCTTCCTTGATCGAAACGACGATGATGTCGCCGACACCGGCGTACTTCCGCTTCGACCCGCCGAGAACCTTGATGCACATCACGCGACGGGCGCCGGAATTGTCGGCGACGTCGAGATTCGTCTGCACCTGGATCATGGCCTTGATCCTTCCAAATGGTATCAGGCGGTTTCCCGGACGGCCTCAGCGCTGGCCGGGACTACGACTGACGGGGGTCGATCGCCCCCTGGCCTCAAACAAAACATGATCCGCAAAAGTGGGAACCACCTTTGCGGAAAACACGTCCGGCTTCCTTCGGCTCGCCCCCGCGTCCTTTGGACGCAAGGAGAGGCGATCCGCTTGGTTGGGCATCGGATCAATCCGGTGCCTCGCCCTGCCCGCCCCTGAACCAGGGCCGGGCAAAGCCGTCTCGAATCACGCCTTGGGGGCGTTTTCGAGCACAACCCAGCTTTTCAGCTTGGAAATCGGCTTGGACTCCTCGATCCAGACCGTGTCACCGACCTTGAACGAACCCACCTCGTCATGAGCGTGGTAGTTCTTCGTACGGCGAACCGTCTTCTTGAGGAGCGGGTGCGTATAACGCCGCTCGACCTTCACCACAACAGTTTTGTTCTGCTTGTCGCTGACGACGACGCCCTGCAGCACGCGCTTAGGCATTTTTTTCTCCTTACGCGCTGGCCGCAACGGCCTTCGACCGCTGCAGCGTCTTGATGCGGGCGATATCCTTGCGGAGCTCGGTCACCCGCGCGGTGTTCTCGAGCTGGCCGGTGGCCTTCTGAAAGCGCAGGTTGAACTGCTCCTTCTTGAGCTTGAGCAGCTCGTCATGGAGCTGGTCCGTGCTCATGGCCTTCAGGTCGGATTGACGCTGTGTGCTTTTCATCTCGACCTCCCTCACTCGGCGATGCGCTGGATGAAGCGGGTCTTGATCGGCAGCTTGGCAGCGCCGAGACGCAGCGCCTCGCGGGCGATCTCCTCAGACACGCCGTCCAGCTCGAACATGATCCTGCCGGGCTTGACCTTGGCGGCCCAGAACTCCGGCGAACCCTTGCCCTTACCCATGCGGACTTCGGTCGGCTTCTTGGAAACCGGCACATCCGGGAAGATGCGGATCCAGACACGGCCGACGCGCTTCATGGCGCGGGTGATCGCGCGGCGAGCCGCCTCGATCTGGCGCGCGGTGACCCGCTCGGGCTCCTGGGCCTTCAGGCCAAACTGGCCGAAGTTGAGATCCGTGCCGCCCTTGGCGACGCCGGAAATGCGTCCCTTGAACTGCTTGCGGAACTTGGTGCGTTTTGGTTGCAGCATGGCTCTTCTCGATCAGCCTTACGCAGCCTGCTCGCGACGATCGCGATCACGATGATCGCGGTCACGACCGCCGGAGCGGCCGCCCTCGTCGGAGAGGCGCTTGTCCTGGGCCATCGGGTCATGTTCGAGGATCTCGCCCTTGAAGATCCAGACCTTGATGCCGCACGTCCCGTAGGTCGTGAAGGCGGTGCCGACACCGTAGTCGACATCGGCGCGCAGCGTATGCAGCGGCACCCGGCCCTCGCGATACCACTCGAGGCGAGCGATTTCGGCGCCGCCGAGGCGGCCCGAGCAGTTGATGCGGATGCCCTCGGCGCCCAGACGCATGGCCGACTGCACGGCGCGCTTCATGGCGCGACGGAAGGCGACACGGCGCTCAAGCTGCTGCGCGATCGAATCGGCGACCAGCGTGGCGTCGATCTCGGGCTTGCGCACCTCGACGATGTTGATCGTGACGTCGGCCTTGGTGAGGTTCGAGACCACCTTGCGGAGCTTCTCGATGTCGGCGCCCTTCTTGCCGATCACCACGCCCGGACGCGCCGAGTGGATGGTGACGCGGCACTTCTTGTGCGGGCGCTCAATGATGATCTTCGAGACCGCGGCCTGCTTCAGCAGCTTCATAAGGGCGGCGCGGATGGCCATGTCCTCATGCAGCAGCTTGCCGTACTCGCCCTTGTTCGCGAACCAGCGCGAATCCCAGGTCCGATTGATGCCGAGGCGAAGGCCGATCGGATTGATTTTCTGACCCATCGTTCTCTCCTCAGGCCTCTGCCGTCGCCTGCTCGCGCACGATGATCGTGATGTTCGCGAACGGCTTCAGGATACGGGCGCCACGGCCGCGGGCGCGGGCGTGGAAGCGCTTCATGACAAGCGCCTTGCCGACGAAGGCCTGGGCGACGACGAGATCGTCGACGTCGAGGTCATGATTGTTCTCGGCGTTGGCGATCGCGCTCTGCAGACACTTGCGAACGTCGTTCGCGATGCGCTTGCGAGAGAACTCGAGATCGGCGAGCGCCGTCGAGACCTTCTTGCCGCGGATCAGCTGAGCGACGAGGTTCAGCTTCTGCGGCGAGACACGCAGGTTGCGGGCGACCGCAACCGCTTCGTTCTCGGGCAGCGCACGGGGGGCTGATGCTTTACCCATGGCTTACTTCCTCTTCGCCTTCTTGTCGGCAGCGTGGCCGTGGAAGGTGCGGGTCGGCGAGAACTCGCCGAACTTGTGACCCACCATTTCCTCGGACACGTTCACCGGCACATGCTTCGCGCCGTTGTAGACGCCGAACGTCAGACCGACGAACTGCGGCAGGATCGTGGAGCGGCGGCTCCAGATCTTGATGACTTCATTTCGGCCCGAGGTCCTGGCGACCTCGGCCTTCTTCAGGAGGTATCCGTCGACGAACGGACCTTTCCAAAGCGAACGCGCCATGACGGACCTCAGTTCTTCTTCTTGCGGGCGTGACGGCTCGACACGATGAACGTATCGGTCCGCTTGTTCGAGCGGGTCTTCTTGCCCTTGGTCGGCAGACCCCAGGGCGTGACCGGATGACGGCCACCCGAGGTGCGGCCTTCGCCGCCGCCATGCGGATGGTCAACCGGGTTCATCGAGACGCCGCGGTTATGCGGGCGACGGCCGAGCCAGCGCGAGCGACCGGCCTTGCCGTCGTTCCGGTTCATGTGATCCGGGTTCGAGACGGCGCCGACCGTGGCGTAGCACTGGCCCGAGATCAGGCGCTGCTCGCCCGAGTTCAGGCGGACGATGACGTAGCCCTGGTCGCGACCAACGATCTGGGCGTAGTTGCCGGCCGAACGGGCCACGGCGCCGCCCTTGCCGATCTTGAGCTCGACATTGTGGACGATCGTGCCGATCGGCAGCGAGCCCATCGGGGCTGCGTTACCGGGCTTCACGTCGACCGCGTCACCGGCGACGACCGTGTCGCCGACAGCCAGGCGCTGAGGCGCCAGGATGTAGGACTGCTCGCCGTCCTGATACTTGATCAGGGCGATGAAGGCGGACCGGTTCGGATCGTACTCGAGCCGCTCGACGGTGGCCGGGATGCCGGCCTTGCCGCGACGCTTGAAGTCGATCAGGCGCAGCGTGCGCTTGTGACCGCCGCCGCGGAAGCGGACGGTGATACGGCCGAGGTTGTTGCGGCCGCCCGAGGAGCTCTTGCCCTCGGTCAGCACCTTGACCGGCTTGCCCTTGTAGAGCTCGCTGCGGTCGACGATCACGAGCTGGCGAAGGCTCGGCGTGATCGGCTTGAAATTCTTCAGAGCCATGATGGCGATCCTTCCCTCAGAGGCCCGTGGTCACGTCGATCGAGTGGCCCTCTTCGAGGGTCACAACGGCCTTCTTGACGTCCGAGCGCTGGCCGAGGCGGCCACGGAAGACCTTGACCTTGCCTTCGGTGACGATCGTGTTGACGCTCTTGACCTTGACTTCGAAGAGCTTCTCGATCGCCGCCTTGATCTGCGGCTTGGTCGCGGTGCGGGCAACCTTGAAGACGACCTTGTTGTGCTCGGAGAGCATCGTCGCCTTCTCGGTGATGACGGGCGCCACGATCACGTCGTAGTGGCGCGGGTCCATGTTCTTGGACTGGCTCATTTGAAGCGCGCCTCCAGCGCATCGACGGCCGCGCGCGTCAGGACGAGCTTGTCGCGACGCAGGATGTCGTAGACGTTGATGCCCTGGACCGGCAGCACGTCGACGTTCGGGATCGAGCGGGCGGCCAGGCCGAAGTTCGTATCGATCTCGGCGCCGCCGATGATCAGCGCGCTCGACAGGTCGAGCTTGCCGAAATGCCCGAGCAGCACCTTGGTCTTCGGCTCGGACAGCGTGGCGTCATCGATGATGATGATGCCGGCGTCCTTCGCCTTGGCCGAGAGCGCATGGCGCAGCGCCAGAGCACGGACCTTCTTGGGCAGCTCGTGAGCGTGGTCACGCACGACCGGACCGAAGGCCTTGCCGCCGCCGCGGAACTGCGGAGCGGAAGCCGCACCGTGGCGAGCACCGCCGGTGCCCTTCTGCTTGTAGATCTTCTTGCGGGTGCGATCGATCTCCGAGCGGCCCTTGGACTTGTGGGTCCCGGCGCGGCGCTTGGCGAGCTGATAGCGGACCATGCGGGCGAGCAGGTCGGCGCGCGGCTCAAGGCCGAACACGGTATCCGACAGCTCGACCGAACCGGCCGACTTGCCCTCGAGAGTGGTGATATCGAGTTTCATCACGCGTTCTCCTCAGCCTGGGCCGCAGGAGCCTCTTCCGCCTTGCTCTCGCCGGTGACCTTGAACTTGCCCGGCAGCGGCGCATCCTTGGGCAGGGCGCGCTTGACGGCGTCGCGGACATGGATCCAGCCGCCGGCGACGCCGGGAACGGCGCCCTCGACGAGGATCAGGCCACGGTCGGCATCCGTCTGGACGACGCGCAGGTTCTGCGTGGTGACGCGCTCGGCGCCGAGATGGCCCGGCATCTTCTTGTTCTTGAAGGTCTTGCCCGGATCCTGACGGCCGCCGGTCGAACCGATCGAGCGGTGCGAGACCGAAACGCCGTGCGTGGCGCGCAGACCGCCGAAGTTCCAGCGCTTCATGCCGCCGGCGAAGCCCTTGCCGGTGGTGGTGCCGGAGACGTCGACGAACTGGCCGACGACGAAGTGGTCCGCGGTCAGCTCGGCGCCAACAGGGATCAGCGCGTCATCGCTGACGCGGAACTCGACCACCTTGCGCTTCGGCTCGACCTTGGCAACCGCGAAATGACCGCGCTCCGCCTTCGAGACGTTCTTCACCTTCGCCGTGCCGGAGCCCAGCTGCACGGCCACATAGCCGTTCTTCTCTTTCGTGCGATGCGCGACAACCTGGCAGTTGTCGAGCTTCAGCACGGTGACCGGGATATGCTCGCCGGCATCGGTGAAGATGCGGGTCATCCCGACTTTCTGTGCAATCACACCGGAACGCATCGGTGCATACCTTCCTTTGGGGTCATGTCCATCCGGGGATGCCGGAAACAGAGGACCCGTAAATGGATCAGAGCTTGATTTCGACGTCGACGCCGGCGGCGAGATCGAGCTTCATGAGGGCGTCGACCGTCTGGGGGGTCGGATCGACGATATCGAGGACCCGCTTGTGGGTCCGCATCTCGAACTGCTCGCGCGACTTCTTGTCGATGTGCGGCGAGCGGTTGACCGTGAACTTCTCGATGAGCGTGGGCAGCGGGATCGGTCCGCGGACCTGGGCGCCCGTCCGCTTCGCGGTCGACACGATCTCACGCGTCGAAGCGTCGAGGATACGGTGATCGAACGCCTTGAGGCGGATCCGAATGTTCTGACCGTTCATGGTCTTGTTCTCTCCGTGACGTGAAAAGGCGAAAGCCCAGAAGGGCCCTCGCCCTCACGAAAACGCGTTACGCGATGATGCTGGCGACGACGCCTGCGCCGACGGTGCGACCGCCTTCGCGGATGGCGAAGCGCAGCTTCTCTTCCATCGCGATCGGGGCGATCAGCGTCACCTCCATCGAGATGTTGTCGCCCGGCATCACCATCTCCGTGCCCTCAGGCAGCGTCACCACGCCGGTCACGTCCGTCGTGCGGAAGTAGAACTGCGGGCGGTAGTTGGTGAAGAACGGCGTGTGGCGGCCGCCCTCTTCCTTCGTCAGGATGTAGGCCTCGGCCTTGAACTTCGTGTGCGGCTTCACAGAGCCCGGCTTGCACAGCACCTGGCCGCGCTCGACGTCCTCACGCTTCGTGCCGCGC
>NZ_JAIMCA010000006.1 GCF_025499465.1 Allobosea sp. BH3 | reverse complement strand
CACCATCGCCGACATCTCGACGGCGTCTGGCGAGCAGGCCAACGGCATCGACGAGATGAGCCAGGCTGTCGCCCATCTCGACGAGATGACCCAGCAGAACGCGGCGCTGGCCGAGCAGAGCGCGGCCTCGGCGGGCTCGCTGTCGGGCCGCATCGGCCAGCTCAACGACCTCGTCGCGACCTTCCGCACGCGACGCGAAGCAACGAGCGGACGCAGTGTCGCTGCGCCGATGGCAGCCTACGCCGCCCAGGCTCAGCGCGCTCCGGTCGCTCCCGCCCCGGCCAGGCCGCGCGCCAGCACCTCGAACTGGCCGGCCGCCGGCAAGGCCGCCACTCCTGCGGCCGGCGCCTCCGAGCCGGAGCGTCTGCGTCAGCTGGCGGAGGCTGCCTTCGTCCAGTCCAAGGCCGCCCCTGCTCCGCGCAAGGTCGCCAACGGCCGCGCCCATGACGCCGGCTGGGAAGAGTTCTGAGGACGCTCAGCCTGCCTATAGCATCGGACCGAAAAGTGGATTCCACTTTTCGGAAAGATCCGATGCGATAACAATGAGGTAGGTCATCGCGCGTCCGCTAGGACGTGCGATGATCCAAGCGCAGGCCGTGCAACAGCCCCAGCCGCTCGCGCGCCCACCAGCGCTGGAGCATCAGCACGGCGACGACGCCGAGGCCGATGACGAGGCCGATCCAGATGCCGCGCCCCGCGAGCGGCGTCAGGAAGCCGAGGGCGGCCGACAGTGGCAGGCCGACGCCCCAATAGCCGAACAAGGCGAGGAGCATCGGTCGCCGCGCATCGCCGAGCCCGCGCAAGATCAGGGCGCCGGTGATTTGCGCCCCGTCCGCAAGCTGGAACAGCGCGGCATAGAACAGGAAGACGGCGGCAAGCTCGGCCACCGCCTCGGCGCCCGGCCGCGAACTGTCGAGGAAGGGGGCGACCAGCCACTGCGGCACGAAGGCCATGGCAAGCGCCGTCATGGTCATGAAGCTCAAGGCCAGCACCAGCGCCGTCGTCCCGGCGCGCGTTACGCCCGTGCGATCGCCGGCGCCGAAGGCGCGCCCGACGCGCACCGTCCCGGCCTGCCCGATGCCGTAAGGCACCATGAAGGTCAGCGATGCGATCTGGATCGCGATCGCGTGGGCTGCGAGCGAGGTCGCGTCGATCACGCCCATCATGAAGGCTGCACCGTTGAAGATCACCACCTCGAAGGTGGAGGTCAGCCCGATCGGGAAGCCGAGGCGCCAGAAGGAGCGAAAGCGCGGCCAATCCGAAACCCAGATCCGGCCGAATAGCTGGTAGCGCCGGAAGCGCCGGTCGAGCACGACGACGAGCGCGAGCCCGACGAACATCAGCGCCGAGGAGATGGTGGTTGCCAGTCCCGAGCCGGGCAGGCCGAGCGCCGGGAAGCCGAGCCGTCCGAAGATCAAGCACCAGTTCGCGAAGGCGTTGAACGCCACCGCGAACAGCACGACGACGAAGGCCCAGCCCGGCCGCTGCAGTGCCGCCACGAAGCCCCGCAGGCACAGATAGAGGAAGAAGGGCAACAGGCCCCACTGCAGTGTCTGCATATAGGAAGCGGCGGCCTTCGAAAGATGGGGCTGCTGCCCCAGCAGGCCGAGGATGGCTTCCGCGTGCCAGAGGAACAGCCACATCGGTCCCACCATCACGATGGCTGCCCAGAAACCCTGCCGCACGGTGCGCCGCACCTCGCGCACCGCATGCCGGTTCCGGCCGAGTTCGATCGCAATAAGCGGCGAGACGGCGCTCATCACGCCGATCCCGAAGATCAGCGCGGCGTGATAGAGATTGGTGCCCAGCGCGCCGGCCGCCAGCGCGTCCGGTCCGAGTTGGCCCATCATCACCACGTCGGTCGCCGTCATCGCCGTCTGGGCGACATTCGTCAGCACCATTGGCCAGCTCAGCACGAGCATAGCCCGCGCCTCGGCGAGCCAGGAAAGCGACGGCTGGTGCAGCGGCTGTGTGGCATCGGCGTTCGACATGGGGCGCCGCTTCTAGCGCCTATCGCGCTCGCGCGACAGGCATTCGCTGTCAGCTCCCCTGCGGGAGTGGATGCGCCCGGCGCGGGTCGACAAGCGACGCCATGGTCTGCATCTTGCCTGCCGAATGACCGGAGGGCCTGGCCTGTGAGCACCAATCTGAGGATCGACGGCGGGAGGCTGAGCTCCCGGCTGGCAGAGCTGGCGCAGATCGGTGCGACGCCGGAGGGCGGCTGCCGCCGCCTCGCCTTGACCGATGAGGACCGGCAGGGCCGGGACTGGCTCGTCGGGCAGATGCAGGTGCTCGGCCTCGACGTGCGCGTCGATTCCATCGGCAACATCGTCGGCATCCTCAAGGGTCAGCAGGACGGTCCGGCCGTCATCATGGGCTCGCATATCGATACGGTCGGCACCGGCGGGCGCTTTGACGGCGCGCTCGGCGTCGTCGCCGGCGTCGAGGTTCTGGCGGCGTTGCGCGATGCCGGGCTGACGCCCAAGCGCGACATGGCCGTCATCGCCTTCACCAACGAAGAGGGCGCGCGATTCCACCCAGACATGTTCGGCTCCTATGTCTGGGCCGGCGGCATGAGCGTGGAGGACGCCAAGCGCGAGGTCGATCACGAGGGCGCCAGCGTCGGCGCGGAACTGAAGCGCATCGGCTATGACGGGCCGGAGCAGCCGGGCTTCCTCAAGGCTCACAGCTATCTGGAGCTGCATATCGAGCAGGGGCCGATTCTTGAAAGCGAGGGCGGGGGCCTCGGCGCAGTCACCGGCATCCAGGGTATTTGCTGGCTGGAGCTGACTCTCAAGGGCCGGCCGAGCCATGCCGGCACGACGCCCATGGCCTATCGCAAGGACCCCGGCCTTGCGGCGGCGCGCATCAACATCTTCGCCAACGAGCTGACCAAGACGATCCCGTATCAGCTCGCCAATTCGGGCGTCATCCGCGTGCAGCCAGGCAACGTCAACGTCGTGCCCGAGACGGTAGTCATGACGCTGGACCTGCGCAATCCTCACGATCAGCCGCTCGCCGAGGCCGAGGACGCGGTACGCCGCTTCTGCGCCGAGCTTTCGGCCCGGGACGGCATCGAGATCAGCTTCCGCGATCTCGCGCGCTTCCCTGCGACGCCCTTCGCCGAGCCGCTGATCGCCGAGATCGAAAAGAGCGCGGCCGAGTTCGGTCTGCCGATCCGGCGCATGATCTCCGGCGCCGGCCACGACGCGCAGATGATGTCGCGTCTCTGCCCGGTGGCGATGGTGTTCATCCCCTCCATCGGCGGGTTGTCGCACAACCCGGCCGAGTTCAGCACGGACGAGGACATCGCGGCCGGCGCCAATATTCTGCTCAGCACGGCCTGGCGCGTGGCGAACGCCTGAGAGGAACCTGAACGACTATGACGACGATTTCCTTCCTCTCCGCCGCCGAACTCGGCCCGCTCTATGCGGCCAAGAAGCTTTCCCCCGTCGAGGTCGCCAAGGATGCGATGGCCCGCATCGAGCGCGTCGAGCCGGCCGTCAACGCCTTCACCGTGCGCGATGAGGCGATCACGCTGGCGATGGCGGAAGCCTCGCAGGCGCGCTGGCTGAAGGGCGAGGCCATCGGCCCGCTCGACGGCGTGCCGGTCACCATCAAGGACAATATCGGCGTCGCCGGTTGGTCGATGCGCCGTGGCTCGGCCGTCGCGTCCGATGCGCCCTTTGCGTCCGATTCCCCCGCCACGTTGAGGCTGCGCGAAGCCGGTACGGTCTTCCTCGGCAAGACGACGATGCCGGAATATGGCTGGAAGGGCGTCGGCGATTCCCCGGCGACGGGCATCACGCGCAACCCCTGGAAGACCGGCACTGGCCCGGGCGGCTCTTCCTCCGGAGCGGCGGTATGCGCCGCGCTCAATCTCGGCTGCATCCATATCGGTACGGACGGGGCCGGTTCCGTCCGCATTCCGGCCGCCTTCACGGGCGTCGTCGGTCTGAAGCCGAGCTATGGCCGCGTTCCGGCCTGGCCGATCTCGACCATGGGCTTCCTCGCCCATCTCGGCCCGCTGACCCGCACCGTCACCGACACGGCGCTGGCGATGAAGGTGATCGGCCAGCCTGATGCGCGCGACATGACCGCGATGACCGATCGCCCCCCGGATTTCGTCGACGGGCTGAAGGGCGGCGTCCGCGGCCTGCGCATCGCCTGGTCGCCGCGCCTGGGCCAGGATGTTCGCGTCGATCCGGAGATCGCCGCGCTGACGGCCGCCGCGGCGCAGGTCTTCGCCGAATTGGGCGCGACGGTGGAGGAGGTCGATCCCGGCTTCGCCGATCCGATCGAGATATTGATGACGCTTTGGGCATCGGGCGCAGCCCTGGCGCTGCGCAGCACCGGTCCGGCGGATCGGGCGAAGATGGACCCTGGCCTCGTCGCCGTCGCCGAACGGGGGGAGGGCATCCCGGCCTCGACCTATGTCGATGCGCTGCTCAACCAGCGCAATGCGCTCGCGCTGAAGATGGCCGAGTTCCACGAGCGCTTCGACCTGCTGCTGACGCCGACGCTGCCGCTGCCGGCCTTTACCGTCGGTCGCGACACGCCCGAGCATGGCGGCTATGGCGAGGACTGGACGCGCTGGACTCCCTTCACCTACCCCTTCAACATCACCGAGCAACCGGCTGTCTCCGTGCCCTGCGGCCTCACCAAGGCGGGACTGCCGGCCGGGCTCCAGATCGTCGGCGCCTTCGGAAAGGATGCGCTCGTGCTCAGGGCAGCGGCGGCCTTCGAACAGGCCCGCCCCTTCGCCCGTGTCGACGAGCCGCGCGCCTAAAGCCCGCCCGTCTCAGCGCGCGGGCTCGACCAGCCGGAGCAGGTTCTGGCTCGCCACCTTCTCGCGGGCGGCGGGGCTCAGCTGCAGCAGGAAGGACTGGACGCTCGCGAACTTCATCGCGTCGCTGTTCAGCGAGCGCTGGCTGGCATCCGTGCCGATCAGGAAGCGCTCGGGCTTCGCCTCGATGAGTTGAAGCCATTCCGGCCAGACGGATTTGCCGTCGCGCAGGATCGTGTAGTCCGGCGCCCGCGGATGCGATGGCCATGTCCGCGCGCTGAGCTCGTAGTGGAGGTTCGGATGGCGCTCGAGCATCCGCCGGGCCAGGAAGAGCGGAGTGTAGCCGCCATGCGCCCAAATGACAGGCACATCCGGATAGGCGTCCAGCAGGAGCGAGAGCTCCCGCATCCGGGTGATTTCGACATGCACCATGACGGGCAATGCATGCTTGCGGGCAAGCTCGAGAACGCCGCGCATGATCGGGCCCGAGGGATCGTAGTCCGCTTCGGGAAAACCCGGTGAGGGAAAATGAGCGGCGGATATCTCGCCGATTCCCTTGAAGCGTCCCGTCGACAGGAGCTGGTCGAGCGTCGTCAGGACGTTCGAATCCTGCCCGTCCCAGCTTTTTCGATAAGCCCTGCGTTCCGGCGAGATCGAGGCGAACGGGATGAAGCGATCGGGAGTCCGCTGTGCGGCCGCCGCGATCGCCTCATTGTCGCTGTTCCGACCCCAGAAGACGACGGCCCGCGTCGCGCCGAAACGCTCCATCAGCGCGATCTGTATCGCCTCGTCGTTCAGATGAACATGTGCGTCGATAAACGGCACGACTTCTGCGGTCGCCTGCGGCGGGATGGCCGCCTCCATAGGAACAGGGGCGCTGGCGGGCGCCTGGCTCTGCGCGAGGGCGCCGCCGAGCTGCACGAACAGGCAGAACGCAGAGACGGCAGGGACGAATGACGAATAACGCATGGCTACGGCGCGACCGTTGACGTTGCGGCGATATGAGCGCGTGGATCACCGAAGAGCAAGCTCGGCCGGGGGCCAAAATATCACCGGCTGGCACAGAAAAAATCGGTGCTCGGCTTGGCTGAGAGGACGTCAAAAATTCAACGAGCGGGGCAAGCTTAATCTGAATTCGCTCGGGTGTTCGCAATTATCTGGCGTTCGCTAGGTCAACCTTGCTGCTCTCTTGTGATGTGGTGCCGCGGGCGGATTTAAGTTCCGTTTGGCACGGACCCTGCAAGCGGATCGCCCGGCTTCCGCTGGTTGCTGTTGCATGTTGTCAGGTAGGGTTTTTCTGCCCAAATTTACGGCAAGGCAGCCCGGTGAGAGGCTCGCTTCAGGGGAGAGCATTTATGGATCGCAGGACATTTCTGAAATCGGCGACGGGCGCCGGTCTGGTGGCGGCTTCGGGCGGGCTTGCGATGCCGGCGCTGGCGCAGGGCGCGACCAAGACCCTGCGCTTCGTGCCGCAGGCCAACCTCGCCAATTTCGACCCGATCTGGGGCACGCAATACGTCGTCCGCAACGCGGCTCTTCTCGTCTGGGATACCCTTTACGGCGTCAACTCGAAGTTCGAGCCGAAGCGCCAGATGGTCGAGACCGAGGAAGTCTCCGCCGACGGCCTGACCTGGACCTTCAAGCTGCGCTCGGGCCTCAAGTTCCATGATGGCGCCCCGGTCACGTCGAAGGACGTGGTGGCGAGCCTGGTGCGCTGGTCCGCACGCGATCCGATGGGCCTGATGATTCGCGCGATCCAGGTCGAGCTGACGCCCGTGGACGACCTGACCTGGAAGTGGGTGCTGAAGGCGCCCTTCCCGAAGATGATCTTCGCGCTCGCCAAGAACAACGCGCCCTGCACCTTCATCATGCCGGAGCGCATCGCCAAGACCGATCCGTTCCAGCAGATCACCGAGTATGTCGGATCCGGCCCGTTCAAGTTTGCCCGTGCCGAATGGGTGCCCGGCGCCAAGGCCGTCTTCGAGAAGTTCGCCGACTACAAGCCGCGCGACGAGCCCGCAGACTGGATGGCGGGCGGCAAGAAGGTGATGGTCGACCGCCTCGAATGGGTGATCATGCCTGATCCGGCGACGGCCGCCGCCGCCCTGCAGAGCGGCGAGGTTGACTGGTGGGAGACCCCGCTCGCCGACCTCGTGCCCGTGCTCAAGGGCAACAAGGACATCAACGTCGATATCGGCGATCCGCTCGGCAATATCGGCGCCTTCCGCATGAACCACATGCACCCGCCCTTCAACAACGTGAAGGTGCGTCAGGCCGTCGCCACGGCCCTGAACCAGGAAGACTACATGCGCGCCATCGTCGGCGACGACGACAAGCTCTGGAAGGCGCTGCCGGGCTTCTTCACCCCCGGCACCCCCCTCTACACCGAGGAGGGCGGCGACATGTTCAAGAAGAAGAGCGTCGCCGACGCCAAGAAGCTGCTCGCCGAGGCCGGCTACAAGGGCGAGCCCGTGACCTGCGTGGTCGCGCAGGACATGGCCGCCACCAAGTCGATGGGCGATGTCACGGCCGAGCTGCTGAAGAGCATCGGCATGAATGTCGATTTCGTCGCCACCGACTGGGGCACGGTCGGTTCCCGCCGCGCGCAGAAGACGCCTCCGGGCCAGGGTGGCTGGAGCATGTTCCACACCTGGCATGCGGGCGCCGATTGCGTGAACCCGGCGTCCTACACGGCGATCCGCGCCAATGGCGAAAAGGCCTGGTTCGGCTGGCCGGACGTGCCGGGGGTCGAGGAGCAGGTCACGGCCTGGTTCAACGCCAAGGACACGGCCGCCGAGAAGGAAGCTATGGGCAAGCTCAACAAGGCCGCGGTCGAGAACGTCGTCTATGTGCCGACGGGCTTCTATCTCGGCTACCAGGCTTGGCGTAAGAGCGTCTCGGGCGTGACCAGCGGCCCGTTCCCGGTTCTCTGGGGCGTGTCGAAGGCCTGACGCTGCCCCCACACGGAGCCGGCTCATGTCGGCTTCGCCACTTCGCCTCGCTGCGACCCGGCCGAAATCCGGGCCGCAGCTTTCGCATTGCTTTGATCAAGGTCCGACGACTCAATGTTCGCTTTCGTCGTCAGGCGCATCATCACGACCATCCCGGTGATGGCCTTCGTTGCGCTGTTCGTATTTTCGCTGCTCTACATCGCGCCGGGTGACCCCGCGGCGATCATCGCCGGCGACCAGGCTTCGCCCGCCGATGTCGAGCGAATCCGTGCCAGCCTGGGGTTGGACCGGCCGTATCTGGTCCGCTTCGCCGAATGGTCCTTCCGCGTGCTACAGGGCGATCTCGGCACCTCGATCTTCACCTCACTGCCCGTTACGCAGCTGATCGCCCAACGCATCGAGCCCACGGTCTCGCTGATGATACTGACGCTGATCTTCGCGGTGGTCGTCGCCGTGCCGATGGGCGTCATCGCGGCCTGGAAGGCGGGAAGCTGGATCGACAAGGGCGCCATGGCCTTTGCGGTTCTCGGCTTTTCGGTGCCGGTCTTCGTCGTCGGCTACCTGCTTGCCTATCTCTTCGCGCTGAAGCTCGACTGGCTGCCCGTGCAGGGCTACACGCCGATTGCGCAGGGCTTCTGGCCCTGGCTGAAGAACCTCATCCTGCCGGCGATCACGCTCGGTCTCGTCTACATCGCGCTGATCGCCCGCATCACCCGGGCGACCATGCTCGAGGTGCTGCAGCAGGACTATGTCCGCACCGCTCAGGCCAAGGGCGTTTCGCAGAAGGACGTGCTCTTCCTGCACTCGCTCAAGAACGCGGCGGTGCCGATCGTCACCATCGTCGGCATCGGCATCGCGCTGCTGATCGGCGGCGCGGTCGTCACCGAGAGCGTCTTCGCCATCCCCGGCCTCGGCCGGCTCACCGTCGATGCCATCCTGCGCCGTGATTACCCTGTCATCCAGGGCGTCGTGCTGATGTTCAGCCTGGTCTACGTGCTGGTGAACTTGCTGATCGACCTGACCTACACCCTCGTCGACCCGAGGATCCGCTATTGACCTCCCCGTCTTCTATCTCCACTCCGGCCAGCGCCGTGGTTTCCGCCGAGCCGGTCAAGCCGGCTGGCCCGACGAGAGGCGCGCGTTTCCTGCGCTATCTGCGCCGGCATCCCTCCGTCGCCTTCGGCGGCGGGCTGCTCGTCCTGATGGCGCTGATCGGCATCCTCGCTCCGCTGCTCTGGACCGTCGATCCGACCGCGATCTCGCCGGCAAGGCGCACGCGCGTGCCATCCGAACTCTACTGGTTCGGCACCGACATGCTCGGGCGCGATATCTACTCGCGCGTGATCTACGGCGCGCGGGTCTCGCTGCTGGTCGGCTTCAGCGTGGCGGTCCTGTCTTCGATCGTCGGCTTGACCATCGGCCTCTTTGCGGGCTTCATTCGCTGGGCCGACGGCATCATCATGCGCATCATCGACGGCATGATGTCGATCCCGCCCATCCTGCTCGCCATCGCCCTGATGGCGCTGACGCGCGGCTCGATCCAGAACGTCATCATCGCCATCACCGTCGCCGAGATCCCGCGCGTGGCGCGCCTCGTGCGCGGTGTCGCGCTGTCGCTGCGCGAGCAGCCCTATGTCGAGGCCGCGGTCGCCAATGGCGCGCGCGCGCCGCGCATCATCTTCCGCCACATCCTGCCCAACACCTTCGCGCCGATGAGCGTGCAGGCGACCTATATCTGCGCCAGCGCGATGATCGTCGAGGCGATCCTCTCCTTCATCGGTGCCGGCGTGCCGCCGTCGACGCCCTCCTGGGGCAACATCATGGCGGAGGGCAGGGCGCTCTGGCAGGTCAGGCCGCACATCATCCTGTTCCCGGCCATCTTCCTCTCGCTGACCGTGCTGGCTGTGAACCTGCTCGGCGATGGCCTGCGCGACTCGCTCGATCCCCGGCTCGCCAAGAACCTGTGACCGAGCCCAGCCCGTGACCCGCGCCTGCCGGCCCTTGCGCCGGCAGGAGGTCCCGCGGCCGGAGCAACCCCGGCCATGCGTTGCCGGCGCTTGACGCGCCGCCTTCATTCTCGAAGCCTTGCCGCCTGCAAGACGGTCTTCATCCGGAGCTCCAGACGTGACCCGCATTCTCACCGTCGCCGCCGCGCAGCTCGGCCCTATCCAGCGCGACGAAAGCCGGTCTTCGGCCGTCGCCCGCATGATCGAGCTGATGCGCCAGGCCAAGGGGCACGGCGCCGATCTCGTCGTCTTCCCGGAGGCGGCGCTCACCGCCTTCTTCCCGCATTGGTGGATGGAGGACGACAACGAGATCGACAGCTATTTCGAGACGGCGATGCCCTCCAACGAGACCGCGCCGCTCTTCGAGGAGGCCAAGCGCCTCGGTATCGGTTTCCACCTCGGCTATTGCGAGCTGGCGCAGGAAGAGGGCCGCAAGCGCCGCTTCAACACCGCGATCCTCGTCGACAAATCCGGTTCGATCGTCGGCAAGTACCGCAAGATCCATCTGCCGGGCCATTTCGAGCACCGGCCGGCACAGCCCTACCAGAATCTCGAGAAGCATTATTTCGAAACCGGGAATCTGGGCTGGCCGGTCTGGCGGTCGATGGACGCCAACATCGGCATGATGATCTGCAACGATCGCCGCTGGCCTGAGAGCTTCCGCACCATGGGCCTGCAGGACGTCGAGCTCGTCGTGCTCGGCTACAACACGCCCAAGCACAATCCCTGGGCCGCGGAGCATGATCGGCTCGGCAATTTCCACAACCAGCTCGTGATGCAGGCGGGCGCCTACCAGAACGCCACCTGGGTCGTCGGCGTCGCCAAGGCCGGGCTTGAGGCGGGCGTGGACCAGATTGGCGGCTCCTGCATCATCGCGCCCTCCGGCGAAGTGGTGGCGCAGGCCGTCACCGAAGGTGACGAGCTCATCGTCGCCCGCTGCGACCTGGACATGGGCAAGAGCTACAAATCCTCCGTCTTCAACTTCGCCATGCATCGCGAGCCGCAGGCCTATGGCCTCATCGTCGAGCGCAAGGGCGCCGTTTCCCCGGTCTGACCGGATTTTCCAAGGCAACCGGATTTTCAAGGCAAGAGCCATGACCCACGATCTCATCCTCAAGGGCGGACGCGTCATCGACCCGTCCCAGAAGCAGGACGGCGTCCTCGATGTCGCCTTCACCGACGGCAAGGTTTCCGGCTTCGGCAAGGACCTGAAGGGTGCGAAGGAAATCCGGGACGTCTCCGGCTACATCGTCACGCCGGGCCTGATCGATCTGCACACCCATGTCTATTGGGGCGGCACTTCGCTTGGTATCGACGCCGACGAGTTCTGCCGCCTGTCCGGCGTCACTACCTCGGTCGACACCGGCTCGGCCGGCCCGGGCAACTGGGCGGGCTTCCGCAAGCATGTCATCGAGCAGAGCCAGGCGCGCATCCTCGCCTATCTCCACGTCTCCCATGCCGGCATCTACGGCTTCGACCATCGCGTCATGGTCGGCGAGAGCGGGGATCTGCGCCTGATGAACCCGATCGATGCCGTGAAGGTCGCGGACGAGAACCGCGACCTGATCGTCGGCATCAAGGTCCGCGTCGGCCTGCATGCCTCGGGAACCTCGGGCACCGTGCCGCTGAACATTGCGCTGCAGGTCGCCAACGAGGTCGGCATGCCGCTGATGTGCCATATCGACCATCCGCCTCCGTCCTATGAGGAGGTGGTCAACATGCTGCGGCCGGGCGACGTCCTCACCCACGCCTTCCGCCCCTTCCCGAACGCGCCCTGCACCGCTCAAGGCACGGTGAAGCCGGAGGTGCTCGCTGCCCGCAAGCGCGGCGTCATCTTCGACATCGGCCACGGCAAGGGCTCGTTCTCCTTCAAGACCACGCGCGCCATGCTCGCCAACGGCTTCCAGCCGGACGTGATCTCGTCGGACGTCCACAAGCTCTGCATCGACGGCCCGGCCTACGATCAGGTCACCACCATGTCGAAGTTCCTGCTGATGGGCATGAGCCTGAACGATGTCGTCGCGGCTTCGACCGTGAATGCTGCGATGGCCCTCAAGCGCCCCGAATACGGCTCGCTCAAGATCGGATCGCTCGGCGATGCTACGATCCTGACCGTCAAGGAAGGCAAGTTCGACTATGTCGACGTCGTCGGCGAGCACATGATCGGCGACAAGAAGATTGTCTCCGAGGGCGTCGTGCTCAAGGGCAAATGGTGGCACCCGAAGCGGACAAACAAGTTCAAGAAGGTGGCTTGAGCCGCGATGCCCCCCGGAGCGCGCTGGCGCCCGATGGCGCCGGCCGACCTGCCGGCCGTGATGCGGATCGCCGGCCTCGTCCACCCGACCTATCCCGAGGACGAGGCCGTCTTCGCCGAGCGGCTGCGTCTGGCGCCCGCGGGGTGCCATGTGTTGGCCGACGGCGATGGCGGGCTGCTCGGCTATGTCGTCAGCCATCGCTGGCCGCGGGGGGCCGTGCCGAAGCTCAATTCGCTGCTTGGTGAGATCCCGGCCGGCACCACGAACTGGTACATCCACGACCTCGCTTTGCTGCCGCTGGCAAGGCGCGGCGGCGCGGCAGGGGCGATCGCATCCGCCGTTGCCGACCACGCGGCGAGTGCCGGCTGCACGAGCCTGGCGCTCGTGGCGGTCAACGACTCGGCCGGCTTCTGGCGTCGGCATGGGTTTCACGAGGTGCATGACCCCGCCCTTGCCGCAACGCTGGCGAGCTATGACGATGCCGCCCGCTACATGGAACGGGCGGCAGGCTGACGCCGCACCGGATCGAAACGTGACAAACTGGATTGAGGGAGAACACCGATGAGCGCCGAACAGAAGCTGAAGGATCTGGGGCTGGCCCTGCCCACGCTCGCCGCGCCGATGGCGAACTATGTCCGCTTCAAGAAGGTGGGCGACCTCGTCTTCCTCTCCGGACAGGGCCCGCGCAATGCGGACGGCTCGATCCCGAACGGCAAGGTCGGCAAGGAGTTCACGACCGAGCAGGCCTATGAGTTCGCGAAGAACACCGGGCTCGGGCTGCTGGCGGCGATGAAGGAGGCGGCGGGCTCGCTCGACAAGGTCGAGGTGATCAAGCTGCTCGGCATGGTCAATGCCGTGCCGGAATACGGCGATCAGCCCAAGGTCATCAATGGCTGCTCGGACCTGCTCGTCGCGGTGCTCGGCGATAACGGCCGCCATGCCCGCTCGGCTGTCGGCATGGGCTCGCTGCCGGGCAACATGCCGGTCGAGATCGAGGCCATCATCCGGGTGCTCCCGTGAGCGTCACCCCGACCACCTCGCCCGCCATCGACCAGCCGGCGGCGACCCCGCTCGCGGCCGAGATCGCCCGCCGCTACGGCACGCCCGCCGTGGTGATCGACCTCGATAAGGTCGATGCCAACATCGCCCGGCTCCAGGCCGCCTGCGACGCCGCCGGCGTCGCCAACCGCCCGCATATCAAGACGCACAAGTCGCCCGAGCTGGCGCGTCTGCAGGTCGAGGCCGGCGCACGCGGCATCACCTGCCAGAAGCTCGGCGAGGCGGAGGTCATGGCCGATGGCGGCCTCGACGACATCATGATCAGCTACAACATCCTCGGCGAGGAGAAGCTGGGCCGTCTGGGGGCCCTTCAGAGACGCGTGCGCATGATCGTCGCCGCGGACAACCCGGTCACCATCTCGGGCCTGCCGCGCGCCGCCGAGATCGCCGGACGCGATCTGGAGGTCGTCGTCGAATGCGACACCGGCCGCAAGCGTGCTGGCGTCGAGACTCCGGGCGAGGCGGTCGAGCTTGCGAGGATGATCGAGGCTTCGCCCGGCCTGCGCTTTGCCGGCTTCCTGATGTATCCGCCGGAGGATGGCTGGGAGAGGACTCAAGTTTTCCTCGACACCGCCAATGCCGGCCTCGCCGATGCCGGCCTCAGGGCGGACATCATCTCGACCGGCGGCTCGCCGAACATCCCCAACATGGGCAAGCTCAGGGGCTCGACCGAGCATCGCTCGGGCACGTCGATCTTCAACGACCGCATGCAGATGGCGGCCGGCGTCGCGACGCTCGAGGATTGCGCGCTGACGGTCTACGCCTCGGTGGTGAGCCGCGCAGGCCCAGACCGCGGCATCCTCGATTCAGGCTCCAAGACGCTCACCAGCGACAAGGGCAATCTCGACGGCCACGGCTACATCCTCGAATATCCGCGGGCGCGGATAGCACAGTTTGCCGAGGAGCACGGCTTCCTCGACCTGTCGGGTTCGAACGAGCGGCCGGTGGTGGGCGAGGTGGTGCGCGTCGTGCCGAACCATGTCTGCGTCGTCGTCAACATGGTCGACCGGCTCGTCACTGTGCGCGGCGACAAGCTGATCGGAGAGCTGCCCGTCGCGGCGCGCGGCAAGCTGACCTGACCAGCCTTCGGTTCTGCAGACTCTAGTTCTGCAGGATCTTGGAGCCTTTCACCGTCACGGCGCCGGACGCCTTGGCGGTGAAACCTCCGCTGGCCTGGATGGCGATGTCGCGGCCCTTGAGATTGACCGTGCCGTCCTTCTTGAGATCGAGGTCGGCCCCGCCGCTCTTCAGCTCGGCTGCATCCGCAGCATTCAGAGACAGCGTCTTGCCGGCCCGGACGATCATGTCCTTGCTGGCCTTCATCGCCAGCGTCTGACCGCTGGCGATGTCGACGCCGACGGTGGCGTTGACGTTGTAATAGCGCGCTTCCAGCACGATTTCCTGCGCGGCACTGAGCCTGATCTTGTTCCCGGCGGCGATCGTCATCTGCCCGCCGATCGACACGGACATCGCAGACCCGACGCTGATTGTCGTCGCGCCGCCGCTGGTGATCGCCAGGCCGCCCGGCGCGCTGATCGTCACATTGCCTCCCCGGTCGACCTTGATCGCTTGGGTGAGGAGCGCGACCTGCGTTTCGAGCTCCGCGATCCGGCGAAGGAGGCTGTCGGTGTTCGGATCGGCCATGGTGCTCTCCCGTATCGTCCGCCCGGAATACGGCGAACGATCAGGCTAACACGCTCTATCCGTTGCGAGAATGCTGTCGGCCGGCCGGGGGGCTCCGGGATCAGGCTTTCGGATGCCGGGCGTTCCAGGCGGCTGCGTAATCCTCGCAGAGCCGGTCGAGCTCGGCCCGGTCGGTGACGCCGGCAGGCCGGGACCGCGATGGCGAGGCCTGCTGGAAGGGCACATAGCGTTGATGCGCGACGCGCCAGAGCCGGCGCATCTCTACCAGCGGCTCGGGGTTGTCGTCGACGCGGATATCGAAGCTCGCCACCGGCTCGCCGTTCCAGATGCGGATCGCGGCCGATTGCTTGCCACGCTTATCCCCGCCGGCCTTCTCGCCGGCCTCCAGCGCCACCAGCAGCCGCTCGTCGAAGTCCAGCGCCGAGGCCGCGATATAGGCCTTCAGCGTCTCCTGGATGACCTGCGGCCCGGCCAGCATGTTGCCCGCGACCGAGACCTGCGGACCGTCGACCGCCCCGCACCAGTCGATGCAGGCCGCGCCCGTATAGGCCGCGATCTTACCGTCGCGGTCGATGACATGGAGCTGGCGATGGGCACGGCCCTCGTCGGCGGCGGTCAGCGTCGCGACGATCTCGACGGCCGGGCGGCCTTCCTGAAGGAGTTTCAGGCCATCGACGCCGTAGAGCGGATTGACGAAGGCCTGCGTCGCGATGGCGCCCACGCGCCCGCCGCCATAGGGCACGCGCGAACCCACGGCGAAGGCGCAGGTCGAGACCGCGACGCCGAAGGCTCCGGTCGCGGCATCGCGGGCGACGATGGACCAGGTCATGCGCTCGCTCCCTCAGCGGCCCGCAGCATAGGCCTGCATCAGACGCGGCGTCGCCGCCGCGCGCAAGAGCCCGTCCGCGCTCTTCTCGGCCGCGGTCAGCCGGCCGATGGTCCAGGCCGGAGAGCGTTCGAGATCGTGGCCACGCTTCTCGAGTTCCGCCAGCGCCGCCTCGCCGATGCTCTCCTCCACCGCCAGATGGCCGGGTCGCGAACCGCGGGGATAGAACGAGGAGGGGAAATGCTGGGTGTGGAAGAGCGGCAGGTCGATCGCCTCCTGCAGATTGAGGCCGTGATGGACGCGGCGCAGGAAGAGCCCGAGCTGCCATTGCTCCTGCTGGTCGCCACCCGGCGTGCCGAAGGCGAGGCGTGGCTCGCCCTTCTCGAAGGCGAGCGTCGGCGTGAGCGTGGTGCGCGGCCGCTTGCCCGGGGCGAGCGAGGCAGGCAGCCCCTCTTCGAGCCAGAACATCTGCGCGCGGGTGTTGAGGCCGAAGCCGAGATCCGGGATGACGGGCGAGGATTGCAGCCAGCCGCCCGACGGCGTGGCCGAGATCATGTTGCCCCATTTGTCGATGACGTCGATATGGACGGTGTCGCCGCGCCGGCCGGCCGCGACCATCGAGGCCATGGTTGGCTCGCCGACGGTCGCGCCGCCGCCCGCCGTCCCGCCGATGGCGCCGAGCGCCGCCATGGCCTGGGCGACCTGCTGCTCGAATCCGGGAATGCTGCCGGGGCGCAGTTCGCGCGACGCGGTCTCACCGATCAGCTTCCGGCGGCCGGCGGCATAGTCCGCGGAGAGCAGCGTCGCCAGCGGCACCTTCACGAAATCGGGGTCGCCGTAATAGGCCTCGCGGTCGGCGAAGGCGAGCTTCATCGCTTCCGCGACGGTGTGGACGAAGGCCGCGCTGTCCGGCCCCATCGCCGCAAGGTCGATGCCTTCGAGGATTTTCAGCGTCTGCAGGAAGACCGGACCCTGACCCCAGGGGCCGATCTTGAACACCTCCCAGCCGTGATAGTCGACCGAGGCCGGCGCCTCGTAGTTCGGCTGCCAGCGCGCCATGTCGTCGGCGGTGAGGAAGCCCTTGTGGCGCCGCCCTGAGGAATCCATCACCTCGTTCTCGCGGCAGAAGCGATCCATCGCCTCGGCGACGAAGCCCTTGTACCAGGCGTCGTAGGCCGCCTGGATCTGCTTTTCGCGGTTGCCGCCGGCGGATTCCGATTCAGCCAGGATGCGCTTGTAGGTCTCGGCCGCGGCTGGGTTGCGGAAGAGCTTGCGTGCTTCCGGAACCTTGCCGCCCGGCAGATAGACCGCGCCCGATGTCGGCCATTCGCCGGTGAAGAGATCGGTCAGCTCGGCGATGGAGTTCGAGACGCGCGGCAGCATCGGGTGCCCGTTCTCGAAATAGCCGATCGCCGGCTCCAGCACGTCGCGCAGCGGCAGGCGGCCATGGTCGCGCAGCAGCGTCATCCAGGCGCCGAAGGCTCCGGGCACCACGGTCGCGAGCAGGCCGGAGCCGGGGACGAGATCGAGCCCCAGCGCCTTGAAGGCGGGGATGGTCGCGGCGGCGGGCGCCGTGCCTTGCCCGCAAAGCACCTCGACCTTCTTCGACGTGGCCGAATAGAAGATGGCCGGTACCTCGCCGGCCGGGCCGACGAGATGGGGCTCCACGACCTGCAGCACGAAGGCGGCTGCCGCGCAGGCGTCGAAGGCGTTGCCGCCCTTTTCCAGCATCGCCATGCCGGAGGCGGTTGCGAGCCAGTGCGTCGACGTGCAGACGCCGAAGGTGCCGAGGATTTCGGGGCGGGTCGTGAACATGGGCGTATTCCTGAAAGCCTAGTTTTCTTTTGGATCGAGCGCGTCGCGCAGGCCGTCGCCGAGCAGGTTGAAGCCGAGCACGGCGAGGAAGATGCAGATGCCGGGCGCGACCGACATCCAGGGCGCCTGCTCCATGAAGTTCTTGGCGACGTTGAGCATCTGGCCCCAGGAGGGGGAGGGCGGTTGCTGGCCGAGGCCGAGGAAGGAGAGCGCTGCTTCGAGGATGATGGCCTGCGCCATGAACAAAGTCGACTGCACCACGATGGGGGACAGGGTGTTCGGCAGGACATGGCGGAACATCAGCCGCAGATCCCGCGCCCCCACCGCCCGCGCGCCCTCGACGAAATCCTCCGCCTTCACGCTCATCACCTGGCCGCGCACCAGCCGGATGAAGATCGGCACGGCGGACAGGCCGATCGCGATCATCGCATTGGTCAGCGATGGCCCGAGCACCGCTGCGAACGCGATGGCGAGGATCAGGAAGGGGCAGGCCAGCAGCGCCTCGGTGACGCGCGAGATCACGATGTCGACCCAGCCGCCATACCAGCCGGCCAGAAGGCCGAAGGGAAGGCCGATGGCCACCGCGATCAGCACCGAGACGATACCGGCGAGCAGCGAGGCCTGCGCGCCGTAGAACAGCCGCGAAACCTGATCGCGCCCGAGCTCGTCCGTCCCGAACCAGTAGAGTTCGGAGGGCGGCTTGCGGATGGCGAGGAAGTTCGACTTGAACGGGTCGGCAATCGGCAGCACCGGCGCCAGCACTGCCATCAGCACGAAGACGAGCACGATGGAGCCGCCGATCAGCGCCGAGCGGTTGCGGATCAGTCGTGCGAGCACGCCGGGCCGCGCCTTCATGCCGCCGGCCGCACCGGCGGCTGAAACTGAATCCAGCGACGCCATCAGCCGGTCCTCAATCGCGGATTGACGAGGATGTAGAGCACATCGGCCAGCAGGTTCATCAGGATGAAGCCGATGGCCGTGCACAGCACCACGCCCTGTACGACGCCATAGTCGCGGGTGAAAACCGCATCCACGATCAGCTTGCCGAAGCCGGGAATGGTGAAGACCTGCTCGGTGAGCACCGCGCCCGCCAGCAGCTCGCCGAAGAGCAGCGTCGTCAGCGTGATGATCGGCACCAGCGCGTTGCGCAGCGCATGGCGGTGCACGACCGTGTCCTCGTCGAGCCCCTTGGCGCGGGCGGTGCGGACATAGTCCGAGCGCAGCACTTCCAGCATGGCGGAACGCGTATGCCGCATCAGGAAGGCGGCGAGCCCGTTGCCGAGCACGAAGGCCGGCATGATCAGCCGCTGGATCGCCTCCCAGGGGTGGACGAAGATCGATTCATAGCCGGAGGCCGGCAGCCATTTCAGATGCACCGAGACGAGCAGGATCAGCATGATTCCGAACCAGAAATTCGGGATCGACAGCCCCGAGAGAGCGACGGCGCTCGCGGAATAGTCGACGACGGTGCCCTTGTGCCGCGCTGCCAGTATCCCGATCGGAATGCCGATGGCGACCGCCACCAGGATTGAGGCGGTGGCGAGCTGGATCGTCACCGGCAGCTTTTGCAGGATGAGCCCGAGCACCGGCTCGCCGGTCCGCAACGAGCGGCCGAAATCGCCCTGCATCACCTGGCCCAGCCAGGCGAAGAACTGCACGATGATGGGATCGTCCATCCGGTAGATCTCGCGCAGCCGCGCGATCACCTCCGGGTCGCGCTCCTCTCCCGCGATCACGAGAAAGGGGTCGCCCGGCAGCGCGCGCTGCAGGGCGAACACGAAGAGCGAGACCAGGAAGAGCGTCGGTATCGCGATCAGGAAGCGGCGGATGATCAGGGTCGCCATTGGCCGCTCCCACCGTCATTGCGATCGTAGCAAAGCAATCCAGGGGCGGCAGAGCTCCACGCCCCCTCGGATTGCTTCGTCGCTACGCTTCTCGCAATGACGGCCATGGCGGTATCGCCATGGCCAGCCGATTTGCGAGCTCTCACGAGCGCTTCAGCCCTGCCAGGCGGATCATGCCGTCCGGGTTGATCACGAAGCCCTCGATATTGGAGCGCAGAGCGAAAAACACCGTCTGGTTGTAGAGATAGATGAGCGGCAGCTCGTCCTGCAGGATCTTCTGCGCCGCATCGTAACGCTTCTTGCGCTCGGCCGGCTCGTAGACCGTGCGGGCCTCGTCGAGCAGTTTGTCGACTTCGGCGTTCGAATACTTGCCGTCGTTCTGGTTGCCCTTCGAGGTGACGAACTGGTGGATGTTGCCATCCGGGTCGATGCGGCCGGACCAGCCGATGCGGCTCATCTGGAACTTGCCCTGCTGCTGGTCGCGCAGCTGGCTGGCGAATTCCGTGGCGCGGATCTGGATGTCGATGCCGGCTTCCTGCGCCATCGCCTGCAGCACCTGTCCGAGCTGGGCGTCGACCGGGTTGTTGGTGACGAAGAGCTCGACAGAGACCTTGGAGAGCCCGGCTTCCTTCAGAAGCGCCTTGGCCTTGGTGACATCGCGTTCAGGCAACGGCAGATCGGCGTTCACATAGAAATTGCCGGGGTTGAACGGCTGGTTCATCGGCGCATAGAGCCCCTCGAACACCACCTGGCTCAGCACCTTGCGGTCGATGGAGAGCGAGAGCGCCTGGCGCACGCGCTTGTCCTGCCCCACCGGCTGCTTGGAGGCCTCGCCGTTGTTGGTGTTGATGGTGATGCCCTGGTAGCCGAGATTGGGCATGCTCGCGACCTTGAGCGACTTGTCGCCCTGCGCCGATTTCACGTCCGTCGGCGCGAGCCGTTCCAGCATGTCGAGCTCGCCGGAGCGCAGATTGGCGAGGCGCACCGTGGTGTCGGGGATGGCGCGGTAGACGATGCGGTCGAAGCCGTACTGCGCCGCGTTCCAGTGCTCCTTGAATTTCTCCAGCACAATGCGGTCGTTCTGGACGCGCTCGACGAATTTGTAGGGGCCGGAGCAGACCGGCTTGGCGGCGACGTCGCCGCCGAGGCTCTTCGGCGCCAGCATCATGCCGGCACGGTCGGTGAGCTGGGCGAGCAGCGTCGCGTCGGGCCGCTTGAGCTTGAGCACCAGCGTCGTGGCATCCGGCGCCTCGACGCTGCCCACCGAGGCGAGTTCGGACTTGCGCAGCGAATCCGGCATCGTCATCGCGCGCTCGAGATTGGTCTTGGCCGCCTCCGCGTTGAAGGGCTCGCCGTCATGGAACTTGGCGTCGCTGCGCAGCTTCATCGTCAGCGTCAGCCCATCGGGCGAGAAGCTCCACTCGGTCGCGAGCTGCGGCACCAGCTTCAGGCTGGGGTCGATGTCGAGCAGCTTGTCGCAGAGGCCCATGAAGACGATGCGGCCGACGAAGGTGCGCGCCTTGTGCGGGTCCAGCATGTCCGGGTCTTCCTGCAGGCCGATCCGCAGGGTGGAGGGTGCCTGCGCCAGCGCCGGAAGCGTGGCGAGCGCGAGCGCCGCGGCCGAGATTGCAACCTTCAACAGCTTCATGATTCTCCCCCTGTGGCGAATGGCCTTGCCCGTTGGTCTTGCTGTGAGACATCCGGATAAGCCGGCGGTGTGCCGACCCTCCGGATTTTGTTCCCCGTGGCACTAACCTGACTCAAAGCAGCGCTGCCGTCGATCCGGGGGGCGCATGAATTCGCAGGCAGCGATGCCTTACGGAAAGGCAGTCCGGCAGCTGCAATGGCCCCGGCATGCCGTATGCAGGACCGCCCGATGCGGCGATGGCTGTCGCTTCGGTGGCGGCGTGCCGCTAGAACGAACCTCGCAGAACAAGACTAAGGATCAAGGGAGAGTTTGCATGCTGCTGGGCGTGATCGCCGACGACATGACGGGTGCGACGGATGTCGCCCTGATGCTGAACCGCGCTGGCATGCGCACCGTCCAGGTCATCGGCGTGCCCCCGGTCGGCAGCGCCTTGCCGGAGGCCGATGCGGTCGTCGTCGCGCTGAAGTCGCGGACCAACCCGGTGGCGGAGGCTGTGGCGGATTCGCTGGCTGCCTGCGAGGCGCTGCTGAAGGCCGGCGCGCGCCAGATCCTCTTCAAATACTGCTCCACCTTCGATTCGACGGCGGAAGGCAATATCGGCCCGGTCGCGAACGCGCTGGCCGAGCGGCTGGGCGCCAGGCAGGCCATCGTCTGCCCAGCCTTCCCGGCCAATGGCCGCTCGATCTACCAGGGCTATCTCTTCGTCGGGGCCGTGCCGCTGCATGAAAGCTCGATGAAGGACCACCCGCTGACGCCGATGCGGGATTCCAACCTCATGCGGCTGATGGCGGCGCAGGCGAAGACCGATGTCGGCCTCGTCGATTATGCCGCCGTGCTGTCCGGTCCCGCCGCAGTGAAGGCGCGTCTGGCCAAGCTGCAGGCCGAGGGCGTCCGCTACGTCGTGACTGACGCCGTCACCAACGAAGACCTGATGACGTTGGGCGCGGCGGTTTCCGAGCATGTCCTGCTCACCGGCGGCTCTGGCATCGCGATGGGCCTGCCCCAGAACTTCCGCAAGGCGGGGCTGCTGCCGGAACGCCCGGGCCCGAAGGAACTGGCGGCGCCCGCCGGCCGCGCCGGCATCATCTCCGGCAGTTGCTCGACGGCGACGCGCGGCCAGATCGCCGCGGCGCTGGCGGCAGGCCTGCCGGCGCTCAAGGTCGATCCGCTGGCGCTCGCCGACGGCAGCCAGGACGCTGCCGGGCTCGCCGCTTGGGCGCTTTCTCAGCCTGCCGACAAGCCCTTCCTGCTCTATTCCAGCGATGACCCTGCGGAAGTCGCCTCCGTTCAGCAGAGGCTCGGCCGCGAGAAGGCGGGAGCTATCGTCGAGGACGCCTTCGCCGAGGTGGCGCGTCGCCTCTCGGAAGGCGGCGTGACGCGGCTTCTGGTCGCAGGTGGCGAAACCTCCGGCGCGACCGTGCTGGGGCTCGGCATCCGGACGCTGGAGATCGGTCCAGAGATCGACCCAGGCGTGCCCTGGACCCGCGTGGTCGACGGGCCTGAGATGGTCGTGGCGCTCAAATCCGGCAATTTCGGCACGCCGGACTTCTTCCTGAAGGCCTGGAAGCTGCTGCGTTGACGGCAGGATGGCGTCATTCTCGGGCGAAGCGCAGCTTCGACCCGGGAATCTCCTGACCAGAAGACACTGGTTTCCGAGATGCTCTGGGCAAGCCCGAGCATGACGTGCGTTGCTGCCGCTTCCGCAAGGGCGCGGCCCGCTCTAGGATCGCAGGATAACTAGGGGAGGCCGGATGGACATGGCGTTTCTCGGCGAATTGCTCACCAGCGTGGCCGATCGCGGCCGCGCGCTGATCGGTTTCGAGCGCTTCATCGGCAATCGTGCCCGGCCGATCGACCGGCTTTGCGAGGATCTGCTCTCGGGCCGCGGAGAGGCCTCGGGCATGGCGCTGGCGCAGGCCGTGCTGGATGCGTGGGAGCAGCTCGACAAGCCCGGCCGGCTCGCCTTCTTCAATCTGCTGAAGGAGCGGTTCGGGCCGGATCAGGCCGGGCTCGACGCTGCTATCGAGGCCTATCGCGAGAATCCGAACGCGGCGGCGATCTCGGCGCTGCATCTGGCGGCCGAGCCGCGCCGGCAGGAGCTGCTGCGCCGCCTCAACCTCGCGCCCGAGGGCACGCATGTGCTGGTCAGGATGCGCGAGGCGCTCTTCGAGGCGATCGCGGCCGAGCCGGAGCTCAAGGCCATCGACGACGATTTTCGCCACCTGTTCGGCTCCTGGTTCAATCGCGGCTTCCTCGTCCTGCGCCGCATCGACTGGCGCAGCCCGGCCAATGTGCTGGAGAAGATCATCCGCTACGAAGCGGTTCACGAGATCCAGGGCTGGGACGATCTCAGGCGCAGGCTCGAGCCGGCGGACCGGCGCTGCTTCGCCTTCTTCCATCCCCAGCTCGTCGACGAGCCGCTGATCTTCGTCGAGGTCGCGCTGACGACCGAGATTCCGCGCTCGATCGGCGAATTGCTGGAGCCCGAACGCACGGTCCTGCCTGCCCAGGAGGCGACGACGGCGGTGTTCTATTCGATCTCGAACTGCCAGGAGGGCCTGCGCGGCATCTCCTTCGGCAATTTCCTGATCAAGCAGGTCGCCGAGGATTTGAAGCGCGAGCTGCCGGGGCTCGACACCTTCGTCACGCTCTCGCCGGTGCCGGGCCTTGCCCGCTGGCTCTCCGCGGCTGTTGCGGAGGGGGGGGAGGTCGCGCTGACCAATGAGGAGCGCTCCGAGCTTGCTCGCCCGGCCGTGGAAGCCATCTCGCTCGACGATCCGGCGAAGGCGCGCCGCGACAAGCTGCTCGGCCAGATGACGGCGGAATACATGCTGCGGGCGCGCACGACGTCGGGCCGCGTCATCGACCCCGTCGCGCGCTTCCACCTCGGCAATGGCGCGCGGCTGGAGCGCATCAATGTCGGCGGCAACCTCTCGGCGCGCGGCCTGCGCGAGTCGCATGGCGTGATGGTGAACTACCGCTACGACCTCGACGACATCGAGACCAACCACGAAGCCTTCGCCACCCGAAACACGGTCGTGGCCTCATCCAGCGTGCGCAAGCTGCTGCGGCCGGCGGCGGGTTGAAGGCCTTGATGACCCCTCCAGCCCTCGTCCTGAGGAGGCCCGCAGGGCCGTCTCGAAGGATGCTCCAGATGGTTGCGGAGCCTCCTGGAGCATCCTTCGAGACGCCGCTGACGCGGCTCCTCAGGATGAGGGCTATATTCTCCAAGCTGCTTTGCGACGGAAACGCCTGAAAGGACCCGAAATCATGGGCAATCATCTCTTCGACCTGATCCGGTCGCGCATGCCGGGGCCGGAGGCGCCCTTCGCGCTCATCGATGACGGTCGCCGCTACAGCTATCAGGACGTGCTCGACGTTTCGGCCCGCTTCGCCAACACGCTGGTCTCGCTCGGCGTGAAGCCGGGCGATCGCGTCGCGGTCCAGGTCGAGAAGAGCATCGAGGCGCTGATGCTCTATCTCGGCACGGTCCGCGCCGGGGCGATCTTCCTTCCGCTCAACACGGCCTACACCCCGGCCGAGATCGAGTACTTCCTCGGCGATGCCGAGCCCGCCGTCTTCGTCTGCGACCTTGCCAAGGCCGAAGCGCTGAAGCCGTTCGCCGAAAAGGCCGGCGCGAAGCTGGAGACGCTCGGCGTCTGGCGCTCGCCGGACATCTCGGCCGGCACGCTCTCCGACAAGGCGCTCAGCGCCTCGGCGAGCTTCACGGATATCGACCGCGGGCCGGACGATCTCGCCGCCATCCTCTACACCTCCGGCACCACCGGCCGCTCCAAGGGCGCGATGCTGAGCCACGACAACCTGGCTTCCAACGCGCTCTCGCTGGTCGATTACTGGCGTTTCACCAAGGACGACGTGCTGCTGCACGCGCTGCCGATCTTCCACACGCATGGCCTCTTCGTTGCGACCAACACGATCCTCCTCGCCGGCGCTTCGATGATCCTGCTGCCGAAGTTCGATCCCGATCAGGTCTTCAAGCACCTGCCGCAGGCGACGAGCATGATGGGCGTGCCGACCTTCTATGTGCGGCTGCTGCAGGATGACAGGCTGACCCCCGCATCGACCAGCCATATGCGCCTCTTCGTCTCCGGCTCGGCGCCGCTGCTGGCCGACACGCATCGCGAATGGCGCGAGCGCACCGGCCACGCCATCCTCGAGCGCTACGGCATGACCGAGACCAACATGAACACCTCGAATCCCTATGACGGGGATCGCGTCGCCGGCACGGTCGGCTATCCGCTGCCGGGCGTCTCGACGCGTGTGGTCGATCCCGAGACGGGCAAGGGGCTCGGCGCCGACGAGATCGGCATGATCGAGGTCAAGGGTCCGAACGTCTTCAAGGGCTACTGGCGCAACCCCGAGAAGACCGCCGCCGAGTTCAAGCCGGACGGCTTCTTCATCACCGGGGACCTCGGCAAGATCGATCCCGCCGGCTATGTCCACATCGTCGGGCGCGGCAAGGACCTCATCATCACGGGCGGCTACAACGTCTATCCCAAGGAGGTCGAGACCGAGATCGACGAGATGCCGGGCGTGATCGAGAGCGCCGTCATCGGCGTGCCACATCCCGATTTCGGCGAGGGCGTGACGGCTGTCGTCGTCCTGAAGCCCGGCGCGACGATCACCGCCAAGTCGATCGCGGCCGCGCTGGAGCAGCGCCTCGCCAAGTTCAAGCAGCCCAAGCAGGTCTTCGTCGTGGCCGATCTGCCGCGCAACACCATGGGCAAGGTCCAGAAGAACCTGCTGCGCGAGCAGTACAAGGACATCTACGCCAAGGCGCTGAAGGCGGGCGAGTAGACAGATTCCGCGTCGCTGATCGCCCGCATGAGAATGAGATTCGGGCGCGGGGAACCCCTCTCCCTCCGGGAGAGTTTTCCCCGCGCTGTCCGAGTTTACCTACGGTTGGCCCGAGCATGGCGGTGGAGTGCTTAGTTACACCAGCGCTGGCGCCTTGATCTCGATCGTCTCGCCGTCGGCCGGGATGTGCAGGCGTTGCGGGGAGATGCCCCGTTTCTCCGCGGCACCCCGGAGCGCCGCGCGGCTGATCGTAGCGTGGTCGAGCGCTTCCATATGCGTCGCGATCACGGTGGCGCGCGGCTGTGCTTCCGCGAGATCGAGCGTCTGCGCGTCGTCCATCACGATCAGCGTGTCGTCCCAGCGCGCGCCGCAGGAATGGGTGACGATCACGTCGGGATCGGTCGCCGCGACGGCGTCGCTCAGGGGTTCGTAGAGCACGCTGTCGCCGCACCAGTAGAGCGTCGGCTCGCCCGGCGCCTCGAAGCTGAGCCCCATGACCGGTCCCATCTTCTCGACGACGGCGCCGGTTCCGTGCTGGGCCGGGTGCCGCTTCAGCACGATGGACCCGAGCCGCACGAAGCATTCGACAGGGGTGATCGAGGTGAAACCCGCCTCCGCGATGGCCTCTTCGTCGCCGGGTCGGCAGATCACCGGCAGGTCTTTCGGCACGCGCTCCTTGGCGACCTCGTCGAAATGATCGGCGTGGAGATGGGAGACGATCACGGTATCGACGCCCGCAAGGATGTCCTCGATCGGCTCGGGCAGGTCGACCATCGGGTTCTGCGAGCGGCCGGTGAAGGAACGACGGCTGTGGCGCGGGCCAAAATCCGGGTCGATCAGGAAGGTCCTGCCGCCGTACTCCAGTTTCAACGTCGCGTTGCGGAGAAGTTTGAGCTTCATGTCCGTCCGGTCCTCGTCTTCGAGGCGGCCATTCTTCCGCCGCTACCGCGGCAAGACCAGTTCGGATTTGTGAAGGCACCGCAACGTGCGCGTGGCGTATCCGGGCTCAAGGTCCCGCGCGTTCGCCGCGCTTGCGCTGGTCTCGATCGCGCGCGCCGGGATCTTCTCGCCGCCGATCCGAGTGCGCAGGTGTTAAGCTGATGGCGCCGAAACGGCCCAATGTGCCGTCTCGGTCAGACGAAATAGGCCAGCTTGCGGTCGGCGGGGAGGGAATCGATCTCGCGCAGTCCGGCTTCCGAAGTTGCGGCGGCCGTGAGAGGCCTTGGCATCGCTGGGGCGTCGTCGTCGAAGACGATGTCGTCGTCGAGCAGGTGGACGCTCGCGATGCGGCTTTCGCGCGGGGCGTGGTCGTTGATGTGCAGCGAGCCGCCGCTTTCCGGCAGGGAGAACGGGACGCGATCGGAATCCTCAGCGGCATGGCTGGCCGCTGCCGCCAAAGCGCGCGCGCCGCCTTCGTCCGCCGGGGTCTCGATGGCTTCGAGGATCGGGCCGGGCTCACGGGAGAGATCGCCGAAGGCCCGCAGGCTGGTATCGAGCATGGCGATGGTGTCGGCGATCTTGTCGATGCGCTGCACCAGCCCGTCCACGATGCCCGCCGCGGCCGAGATTTCCGTGGAGCGCCGGTCGAGCCGGTCGCAGAGCGCCTCCGCCGCGCCGGCTTCCCGCAGCTCCCAGGCAGCCTCCTGGATATTTTCGGTCGCGGCGACGATGCTGTCGGCCGCGTTCGCGATCTGGACGGCGAGGCCGGAGCCCTGCGGGTCCGCCTTGCCGCTGACGCGTTCGAGATCGGCGCGCAGATCTCCGATCAGCTCGGCTGCCTCGATCAGGTTGTCGTCGCGGCCCGTCTCCTGCGCGCTGAGGCCGACGACCCGTTCGATCCGCTGGATCGAATCCAGAAGCTGCAGCGTGTCGGCCTGGCGGTTCCGCTTGGCGTACTCGGCCATGAACCAGCGGCCGCGCGACGTCTCCAGCACCGCGGCTTCGATCGCCTCGTAGTCGGCTTGGCTCAGCGGTGTCAGCGAGCGCGCGTCGCCCATGACGGTTCTGCCTTTGATAGACCGGCCGAATCAGCCATGGCGGTCGTGAGGTTTCGCGCTCGATGTTGCTCGGCATTGCTTAAGGAATTGCTGCCGAGGTCTTCGGGACATTCGGCCGTTCCTCCGGCCTGCAAACCATGGCACCGCGGCAACGCTTCGGAACGGAAGTGTCCGACACCGCGCCGCGCGCTTGCAAAGCGGCCTCGCCACGGCAATACAGGGACATGGGGGCAATTCGGGGCGACGAGCCGGAGCCGCGAGGCTTTTCGGGCGGTGAGGGACGTCGTAGCGACATGGCGAGCGTCGATACCGCCGAACCGCAGGCGATCTTCCGTGACGATGCCGGGACCCTCGCGGTGGCGCTGGCGGGCTCCTGGAGCGCGGACCGCGCTCCGCGCGTCGAAGAGCTGATCGAGGAGATCGGCGACCGCCTGCCGAGCCGGGCGAGGATCGATCTCTCGGCCGTCACGCGGCTCGATACGCTCGGCGCCTATGTCCTAAACCGGCTGAAGGCGCGCCGCGAGCGCGAGGGCTGCGACGTCGAACTCGTCAGCAGCCGGCCAGAGCACGGCATCCTGCTCGCCGAGGTCAAGATTCATGAGGGCGAGAAGCCGGCGCCACACCGGCAGATCCGTATCATCGACGTCCTCGTGAACATCGGCGAGAGCGTCGTCGGCTTCGGTCGCGACATGGTGGGCGGCGCGATGTTCCTGGGCGAGGTCATCGTCGGCTCGGCGGGGGTGGTGCTCGGCCCCCGCAAGTTCCGCGGCCCTTCGCTCGTCAACCAGGTCGAGATGATCGCCTTCGACGGCGCTCCGATCATCATGCTGATCTCGTTCCTCGTCGGCTGCATCGTCGCCCAGCAGGGAATCTTCCAGCTCGAGCAGTTCGGCGCGACGGTCTTCGTGGTGAACCTGACCGGCATCCTGATCCTGCGCGAACTCGCGGTGCTGCTGACCTCGATCATGATCGCCGGCCGCTCCGGCTCCGCCTTCACGGCCGAGATCGGGTCGATGAAGATGCGGGAGGAGATCGATGCGCTGCGCGTGATGGGGCTCGATCCGATCGAGGTGCTGGTCGTGCCGCGCATACTGGCGCTGATCATCTCGCTGCCGATCCTGACTTTCATCTCGGCGATGGCTGGCCTCGTCGGGGCGGGGCTGGTGACCTGGCTCTATGGCGGCATCGGCGTCGACACCTTCCTCGCCCGGCTGCAGTCGGTCATCACCTGGAAGCATTTTGCCGTCGGGCTGATCAAGGCGCCTTTCATGGCCTTCGTCATTGGCCTCATCGCCTCTATCGAGGGGCTGGCTGTCAAAGGCTCGGCTGAATCGCTCGGCCGGCAGGTCACGGCCTCGGTGGTGAAGGCGATCTTCATGGTGATCGTCGTCGACGGCCTCTTCGCCATGTTCTTCGCCTCGATCGAGATGTGACGATGGTGACGCAGAACACTCTCGCTCATGAGCGCCCGGCAGCAGCAGCCCCGGCGAAAGCCCCCGAAGCGGTCATCAAGGTCCGCGACCTGAAGGTGGCCTTCGGTGACAAGGTCATCATGGACGGGCTCGACCTCGACGTGATGCGCGGCGAGATCCTGGGCTTCGTCGGCGGTTCGGGGCAGGGCAAGTCGGTGCTGACCCGCACCATCCTCGGTCTCGTGCGCAAATCGCGGGGCACGATCGAGGTCTTCGGCGAGAACGTCGATACGCTGACGCCTCCGCAGCGGCGCGCGCTGGAGCGGCGCTTCGGCGTGATGTTCCAACAGGGCGCGCTCTTCTCGGCGCTGTCGGTGAAGCAGAATATCCAGGTGCCGATGCGCGAATATCTGGATCTGTCGCCGGATCTGCTCGACGAACTGGCGATGGTGAAGCTCGATCTCGTGGGCCTCCCACCCGACGCGGCCGACAAGGCGCCTTCGGAACTCTCGGGCGGCATGATCAAGCGCGCCGCGCTCGCCCGCGCGCTGGCGCTCGATCCCGACATCGTCTTCCTCGACGAACCGACATCGGGTCTGGACCCGATCGGCGCCGCCGAGTTCGACGACCTCATCATGACGCTGAAACAGACGCTCGGGCTCACCGTCTTCATGGTGACCCACGATCTCGACAGCCTGTATCATGCCTGCGACCGAATCGCCGCCCTGGCGGACAGGAAGGTCATCGCCGCCGGTCCGCTGGAGACGATGCTCGCTTCCGACCATCCATGGCTGAAGGCGTATTTTGGCGGAGAGCGTGCCATGGCCCGGTTGTCGGCCGGGGAGCAGGGATTACAAACCTAGACCATGGAATCCCGCGCAAACTATGCTCTGGTCGGTCTGTTCACGCTCGCGGTGCTCGCGGCGGCGTTCGGCTTCGTCTACTGGTTCAACAGCGGCGGCGCCGGGCGCAAGGAGAGCGTGCGCGTCATCTTCACCGGCTCCGTGACCGGGCTCGGCCGCGGCTCCAGCGTGCTGTTCAACGGCCTTCGCGTCGGCGAGGTGACGAATATCGAGCTTCAGCCGGACGATCCGCGCCGCATCTATGCCGTCATCCAGGTCACCAACACGACGCCGCTGCGCGAGGACACCCGTGCCCGCATCGAGGCGCAGGGGCTTGCCGGCGTCGTCGCGCTGCAGCTCATCGGCGGCGCCTCGGACTCCGCTGTCCTGAAAGCCAAGCCGGGCGAGCCGCTGCCCACGATCATCGCCGAGCGCTCCGAATTGCAGGACATCCTCGAGACGGTGCGCAACGTCGCCCAGAAGGCGGATACGGCGCTGACCTCGCTGGACGGGCTGATCAAGCAGAACACCCAGCCGATCAACAACACCGTCCGCAATGTCGAGAAGTTCTCGCAGGCTCTGGGCAACAATGCCGACGGGCTCGACAAGCTGCTCGCCAGCTTCGGCACCATCGCCGACACGCTTCAGCCGCTGGCCAAGGAGTTGACGGAGGTGGTGCGCGCGGTCGACCGGCAGAGGATCGCCGCCATTGTCGAGAATGTCGACAAGTTCACTGGCGCGCTCGGCGGCTCCAGCGTCGAGGTCGAGAAGGTGGTCAAGGATGCCGCCTCGATCACGGACAAGCTCAACCGGGCGGCCGACCAGGTCGAGGGCGTGCTCAAGGCAGCCCAGACCTTCCTCAACACGGCCGCCGGCACCGAGGGCCGCAGTGCGTTCCAGGAGGTCGCCGACGCCGCGAAATCGATTCGCTTGCTCGCCGACAATCTGGACAAGCGCACCGCAGAGATCACCGCTGGCATCAATCGCTTCACGGGCCCTGGCCTGCGCGATGTCGAAAGCCTGGCCTCGGATGGTAAGCGCACCTTGTCGGAACTCAACAGGACGCTGCGGAATTTCGAGCGTAACCCGCAGCAGTTCATCTTCGGCGGCAGAGCTCCCCTCCCGCAATATAACGGATCCCGCTAGCCCATGATCTTCGAGGCCAAGACGACCGGGTCCAAGACGACCGAGGCCAAGACTACCGAGGCCAAGGCAACTGGGCCGCAGACGATGCAGGTGCCGCCTTCGCCGGTCCGCCGCGCCAGGCTGGGGATCGCGACCCTGGCCGGCTGCCTGTTCCTGGCAGGTTGCAGCAGTCCTTCGCCGACGACTTTCGATCTCTCGGCACCCAGCGGCTTCGGCCGGGTAGGGGGCTCGCGTGCCGTCATGGTCGTGGCCCAGCCGACGACGGTGCAGGCGCTCGATTCCGATCGAGTCATCGTCAAGGATTCGAGCGGTGCGCTCTCCTTCGTCGGCGGTGCGCAATGGGCGGACCGTATTCCGGCGCTGGTGCAGGCTCGCCTGATCCAGACCTTCGAGAACGCCAGCCGCATCGGCTCGGTCTCCGGGCCGGGGCAGCGCATCTCCCCCGACGTGCAGCTCAATACCGATATCCGCAGCTTCAACATCGACGCGGCGAGCGGCGCGGCGGTGGTCGAGATGACCGCCAAGGTCGTCGGAGACCGGACCGGGCAGATTCAGCGCGCGCGCCTGTTCTCCGCCCGCGTTCCGGCAAGCTCCGTCGACGGGCCGGGCGCGGCCCAGGCCCTCGACCGGGCGCTCTCGCAGGTGCTGATCGAGATCGTGCGCTGGGCGCGGTAGGCCCTCGCTGACTTCTTGCGGTTCAGAGCCAAAAAAAGGCCGCCCTCTCGGGCGGCCTTTGCATTTGGATGAAGCCTCTTCGGCTTACTCGAACCGCCCGCTGGCATGGGCCAGCATCGTGTAGACCTTGCCGGTTTCCGAGGTCAGGTAGGTCTTCGCCACCATCGAGTCGCGGTCGTCCTTGGCCGCTTCGCCGAGCAGGCGCTCGAACTCGTCGATGTAGCGGTCCACCGTCTCCTTGAACTCCGCATCACGCCGATACTTCCGGCGCATTTCGTCGAAGGTCTGCTGGCCCTGCAGCGTGTAGAGCCTGCGGGTGAAGACGTTGCGCTCCCCGCGCTTGTAGCGGTCCCAGAGCTCGACGGCGGCGTCGTGGTCGATCATCCGCGCGATGTCGACCGACAGCGAGTCCAGCTTCTCGATGGCATGCGTCGTCGGCTTGCTCAGCTCGGGCGTGCCGTCCTCGCGCGAGGCGCGGGTCAGCAGGTCGGAGAGCCAGCCTGCCTTGGCGGGCTGCTGCGGCGCATTGTCCGGCTGGCGGCGCGCAGCGTCGCGGGGCTTCTCCGGGGCGGGAGCAGGGGCTGCCCGCGCCGGGGCCGGTGCCGGCTCCTGCCGCGCCTCGGGCCGGGGCGCCGGGCTGCGCGGCGCGGGTTCGCCGGCATCGAGCGACGGCCGCAGGGCGGGCTCTTCGGTGGCTGCAGCCTTGGAACGCGGCAGCGGCAGCGGCGGGATGAAGGACGGCTGCTGCGCCGGGGCAGGGGAAGCCACGGCCGCGGCGACGGCTGCCGTCGTGTTCCGGCGGCTGGTCGTCGTGGTTGTCGTCGCCATCTGGTCGAGCGGCAGCGAGACGTCGCCGCGCCGGCCGGCCCGCGTCACGATCTCCGTGAGGTCGTTCAGCGCCTTGATCTGCTCGGCCACGACCCGGCGCATCTGCGAGGTCGATTCCTGGGCCTCCTGCGGCAGCTCGATGACGCCGCGCTTCAGCTCGGAGCGGGTCGCCTCCAGCTCTCGCTGGATTTCCGTGGTCACGCCGCGCATGTCCTGCGCCGCCTTCTGGAAGCGCTCCGTTACCTTGGCGAGCTCGCCGCCGATCTCGCTCGAGACCTGCGAGTAGGCTGCACGCAGCGCCTCGGCCGTGCGCTCCCGCTCCTTGCCCGATGCGGTCTTGATGGTCTCGTACTGCTGCGCAATGGCACGCGTCGTCTGGTCGGCCGAGTCGGAGAGCACGGCGCTGATCTGGCGGGCCCGTTCCTCGGCGCCGCCGAGAGACTCGTCGATCAAGGCCGCGAAGGAGCGGGTGATCGCTTCGACGTCTTCGGTGCGATGGGCGATCAGGCCGTGGAGCTGCTCCAGCGAGTCGCGACGCTCGGCGAGCGCCCGGCCGACACGGCCCTCGATCTGCTCCAGACGGCCAACCACGGCCGAAAGCGCGGCGGCGCTGGCCTCGGTCGCCTCGTGCAGCGAGCCGCCGCGGTCGTCGAGCCGGCCGATCAGCGCGGCCGTCTCGCTCAGCGTGCCTTCCGAGAAGTCCTTGAGCTCGGCGATCTGCGAGGTGACGTGGCGCGAGGCGTTGGAAGCCTCCGTCATCACGCCGCGCAGCACGTTCTGCAGCTCGCCGACGCGCAGCGACAGGCTGTTCTCGACGGCGTGGAGGCTCTTGTTCGTGCCGCTGACGACCTGCTGCATCATCGCGTTCGCCTCGTCGAGGCGGCCGAGCATGCCGCCCAGCTCGTCGCGAAGCTGCTCGTTGGTGCCGACCAGCGCATCGATGGACTGCCGCGAGCCGTTTTCGAGCGTCTGGCGCAGCGAGTTGGTCGAAGCCTCGACGGCGTTGGCGATCGCGGTGCCGCGGTCGCGCAGGCCGAGGATGATGGCATCGCCGCGGTTCTGCAGAGCCTTCACGACCGTGTCGCCGACCGTGGCGAACTCGCTCGCGAGCGCCTCGCCGCGCTGGTTCAGCGCGGTGATCAGGCCGCCGCCCTTGTCGTCGAACAGGCTGCGCAGTTCCTGCGTCCGCTCGGACAGCGCCGCGGAGATCGTTTCGGAGCGTCCCTGCAGCGCGGTGGCGATCTCGTTGCCACGCGTGTCGAGCGTGTTGGAGACGGTGTCGAGCCGGTTGACCACGCGCTCCTCGAAGCGCGCCACGCTCTGGTCGAGCGTGTCGGCGATCTGCAGGGCGCGGCCGCCGAGCGTGGCGTTGATCGTGTCGGCCTTGTCGCTGAGCGTGCGCGTGAGCGACTCGCTCTTGGAGGTGACGGCTGCGCCGATCTCGTCGGCCTTGGCGGCGAGAGCGCGGGTGACCTCGCGGCCGCCCTCGGCCAGCACGCGGGCGATGTCGACCGTGCGCTCGACCAGCGCCTCGTTCAGCGCCGTGGCGCGGGAGCCGAGGCTGCCGTCGATGCGCGCGATCAGGCTGTCGAGCGTGCCGGCGATCTCGGCGCTCTTGGCGCCCGAGCGGTCCTCGAACAGCGTGATCTGCGCTTCCATCGCGTCGGCCGCCTCGCGTGTGCGGTCGGCGAGGAGCTGGGCGGCCTCCAGCGCGCGGGCGCCGGCCTTGTTGGCGAGCGAGGCACCGTCCTCGGCGATCAGCTTCTCGACCTGCGCCATGGAGGCGTTCAGCGCCTGCGTTAGCAGCGCCGCGTCGCGGGCGATCTTGGTGGTCAGCGCGCCGCCTTGCTGGAGGATGAGGCCCTCGAAGCTGCGCAGCCGCTCGCTGAGCGCTGCCTCAACCTCGTGGCCGCGCTCGTCGAAGAGCTTGGTCAGCGCATCGTGATGGCCGGCCAGCGACTCGTTCAGCGCCTGGGCGCGGCCCTCGACCGAGCGCAGCATCGACTCGGCATTGGCCGCCAGCGCCTCGTTGACGCGCCCGCCCTGCTGGGTCAGCGCCTTCACGATGTCCCGGCCCGTGTCGGCGAGCAGGCCGCGCGCCTCGTCGGCATGGACGGTGAAGGTCTCGCGCAGCCCCTGCGTCGCGGCGGTGACACGGTCGGCGATGTCGCGGCCATCGACATTGATGGTCTCGGTGAGGTTGCGGGTAGCGTCGCCCAGGCGGCGCGCCAGCTCCTCGCTCTGCCCGCTGACGCTGGAGAGGAAGCCGGCCTGCTGCTGCTCCAGTGCGCCCTGCGCAGCTTCGACGCTCTCGGTGATGCGGGTAGCGAGCGCCAGGCCGCGTTCGTCCAGCCGCTGGTCGATGCTGTCGCCCGTCTCGGCGAGGCGGGAGATGAGCGCGTTGCTGCGCTCGGACAGGATGCCGTGCACCGAGCGGCCGACATCGGCGACGCGGCTCGCCAGCGCCTGGCTCTCGTTGCCGAGCAGATCCTTGATCTCGAGCCCGGCCTGCGAAACCTTGACGGTCATCGCGCCGGCCTGCTCTTCCAGAAGGGCGCTGACGCGCATGCCGGTCTCGGAAAGGCCAGAGGTCAGGCGCTCGCCTTCGCCGCGCAGTCGGGCCTCGACGGTGTCGACGGCGCCCGCAACACTGGAGACGAGGGCTTCGCTCTGGTCGCCGACGAGAGCGGCGAGCTCGCGGCCGGCGTCCGAAACGCGGCCGATCAGCCTCTCGGTCTGCTGATCGAGCAGGCCGTGGACCGTCTCGCCGGTCTCGCCGAGGCGATCGACCAGCTGGCCGCCCTGCTCGGTGAATAGGCCGTGCACCTGGCCGGCGACTTCGGTGATGCGGCTCACCAGCGTGTCGCCATGCGTGCCCATGAGGTTCTGGACGCTCTCGCCGACCTCGGTGATGCGGCTGACCAGGGTTTCACCATGGGTGCCCATGAGATTCTGGACACTTTCGCCGGCCTCGGTGATCCGGCCGACCAGAGTATCGCCCTGGCTGCCGATGAGGTTGTGGATGCTGCTGCCGGCCTCACTGAGGCGGCCGACGAGCGTGTCGCCCTGGCTACCGATGAGGGTCTCGATGTTCGTGCCGACCTCGCTGAGGCGGCCGACCAGCGCATCACCATGGTTGCCGATGAGGGCATGGACGCTGTCGCCGACCTCGGTGAGCCGGGTGGCGATCGCCTCGTTCTGGCGGCTGAGCAGCCCGTTGACGCCGCGGCCGACCTCGGCGAGCCGGGTGGTGACGCTCTCGCCTTCTTCGGCGAGCGTGCTGCGCAGGGCCTCGCCCGATTCCGACAGTCGCTTCTGCAGATCGACGCCCTGCGTCTCGATCAGCGAGATCATGCTGCGGCCGCTCACCTCGAAGCGCTCGGCAGCTTCCGTGCCGCGCGCCGAAATGTCCTGGGAGAGCGTCTCGCCCGTGGCCTTCAGCGTCTCGTTGACGCTCTCGATGCGCGAGGTCAGCGTCTGGGCCACCTGCATGCCGGTCTCGTTGATGGCGCGCGTGGCCTCCTGCGCACCATTGGCGAGGTTCTCACTCAGCGCGGTGCCGGTGCGTTCCAGCGAGCCAGCGATCTCCTGCGCGCGGCCGTCCAGCATCGTCGAGAGGTTGTCGCTCGCCCCGGCCAGCCGTTGGGACAGTTCGCCCGACGAGATCTGCAGCCGTTCGACCAGCTCGTGGCTCCGCCCGCCGATCTCCTCGATCATGCGCTCGCCGGCGCGACCGAGCGCCAGGGTGATCTGGTCGCCCTTGGCGCCGAGTGAGCCGGTGACGCGGTCTCCGGCCTGCGCGACGGCGTCGGCGATGGCGCGGCTGGCGCCGTCGAGGTCCTTGGACAGGCCTTCATGCGCGCCGCTGATGGCGAGCTTCACGCGCTCGGCATTGCCGACGACGGCCTCGCGCTGGGTGACGAGTTCGTCAATCAGCGAGCGCAGTCGGATCTCGTTGTCGGCATAGGCGCGCTCGAGCGTCGAGATCTCGCCGCGCACGATGGTCTCGAGTTCGCCGGCGCGCGCCACGGCGCGCTCGATGCCGTCGCCCATGGCGGCGACCTCGCGGCGGATCGTCTGGCTGAGCGACAGCACGGTGTCGGCGCCAGCCACCTCCGGCTCGGCGAGCCTCAGCGCCACTTCGGTCATGGCGCGGGAGATCAGGCGCATTTCCTGCGTGCGCCGATAGAGCGCCGCCAGGACGAAGAAGAATACGATCGGCGCGCCGATGGACAGCGCCAGCAGCGTCCATTCGCCGACGCCAAAATTGGCGACCGGCTCGGGCAGGCCGTTGGTGAAGGAGCCGAAGCGGCCGAACAGCACGAAGGCGGCGCCGCCGAGCCAGGTCAGCGAGGCGAGCGCTGCAAAGACATAGGGCTTGCGCGAGGTGCGGGCAGAGAAGGCATGGACCAGCGAGCTGGAATCCCGGCGGTCGTCATTGGCGACGCGGCTGGCGTCGGGCGCGAGCGCTGCGCTCGCGCGGGGGGATGCCTGCTGGGTCTGTTGCGAGGGCGGAGCGACAGGCGCAACCGGCGGCGCGATCACGGGAGCGGCAGGCTCGACGCGAGGCAGCTCGAGCTTGAGGTCGTTCTCGCTGGTGGAGGGCAGGCGCGGTTCGGCGTTGACGGGCGTCTCCGCCTCGTCCGTGGCAGGCTCGGCCTGGGGCTGGTCGAGCCGCAGTGCCTCCTCGATCGCCGACATCGCAGCTTCAGTGGGGTCCTGGAGCTTCTTGGGTCGATTCATGGTTGCCGCCTCGCCACGCTACTGATGATGGGCACGACGCAAACGCCCGGTCGCCCCTGCCGCCTCTGGCCGGGTTGAACGGAAACACTGCACCCATCATTTACCAAATGAAAGGGTAGTGGAGCCCCGGACCCTTGGAAACCCATTTAAGCGCGCGATTCACAAACGTCGTTAACGCCTCGTTCACCATGGAAGCGCTTGTTTGAGGGCGAGGAACGGCTCTTGCAGCCGCCCGATATGTCCGGCCTAGGACGCCAGCCGAAGGGGCAGGTTCGAGGGCTTTCGGATGTTTCATTTCTAGAGTTCGCTTCACGAGTTCTCGCATGACCCAGCAGGCTATCGATACCGCGCATCTTTCCCGCCAAACCGGCGGCGACCACGAACTGGAGCGTGAGTTGCTGACGCTCTTCGTCCAACAATGCGCCGCCCATCTGCGCACGATCCACGGCAGCGCCGACCGGCAGGCCCGGATGGATGCGGCCCATACGCTCAAGGGCGCGGCGCTGGCCGTCGGCGCCTGGCAGGTCGCGGAGGCGGCGGACCGCATCGAGCTCAGCCTGGCGGAGCCCGGCCAGTCCCTCGCGGACAGCGCCATGGACGCCCTGGCGCTGGCGGCGGCCGAGGCGAGGGCGGTCGTTGCCCGCTTCGATTGCGCGGCCTGACCTTCAGGCGCTGAGGGGCGCTGCGGCGCCAAATGCCGTTCCGCGCCGCTTTGAAATCCTCTAAGCGGAGCTCTGAACGCCCCGCCGGAGTCCTCCATGCCGAACATCACCTACATTGACGCTCACGGCGAGAGCCGCACCGTCGCGGCGGACGCCGGTTCCACCGTGATGGAGACGGCGATCCGCAACGGCGTGCCGGGCATCGAGGCCGAATGCGGCGGCGCCTGTGCCTGCGCCACCTGCCACGTCTATGTCGACGAGGCCTGGGTGGAAGCCGTCGGCGGGCCTGAGCCGATGGAGCAGGACATGCTCGACTTCGCCTTCGATGTCCGCCCGACGTCGCGCCTCTCCTGCCAGATCAGGGTCAGGGACGATCTCGACGGCCTCGTCGTGCGCACCCCGGCGCGCCAGGGCTAAGGGGGAAAGACCCCAGACCTGCGCGTGCCGCAGCGCCCCATTTGCATTTTGCGCTGGATCATGGCGCTGGCGCTGCCAAACTCCAGAATGGTTGCACAACCAGCCCAGGAGCTTGCGATGTACAAGTCAATCATGGTTCCCGTCGATCTGGCGGAACCCGAACTGGCACAGCCGGCCATTGAAGCCGCGGTGTCCTTCGCCAAGATCTCGGGCGGCACCGTGCGGCTCGTCTATGTCCGTTCGCTGATCCCGGTCACCTACATGGAATTCGTGCCGGCCGACTTCGATGCCGAGCAGCAGCAGGACGCCGAGGCGAAGCTCGCCGAGATCGCGGCCAAGGTCGATCTGCCGCCGGAGCAGGTTTCCGCCAAGGTTCTGATCGGCTCGGTGCATGGCGAGGTTCTCGCCGAGGCCGATGCCAGCGGCGCCGACCTCGTCGTCATTGCCTCGCATGAGCCGGGCATGCTGGCCTTCGTGCTCGGCTCGAACGCCTCGGCCATCGTGCGGCGCGCGCATTGCTCGGTGCTGGTGGTGCGCTGAGGCCTCTTTCTGCGTCATATTCGGGCTTGCCCCGGGCATGACGGACTCATCCGTTAGCGCTTCGGCTGCCACCTTCTACCGCAAGGGGAGAAGGAAAGGCCGCTTTGCTCCGCCCGGGAATGACGGTGAGCGTCAGCCCTCGCGCCCGGGCACCAGCTCGTCGGGAACCTCGCCGGTCTTCAATTCCCGAGGCCGGTTGAGGCTGACGAGCGGCCAGACCTGCCAGAACGCGACGGCGACCAGAAGAACGCCGAGCAGCGCGGCGTTGGTCAGGCCCTGATGCAAGGCGCGCAGCGTGAAGACCGCCAGCATCGCGAAGCACAGAGCGCCGACCAGCGCGGTGGCGATCCAGATCGCCCGCGGCCTGCCCGCGACGAAGCGGGCTCGGGGATTGGCCCGCGCGATCGCGGCCGAAAGCGCGGTGACGAAGCGGTGATAGCGCGCGTCGTCCCGATCGAGATCGGTGAGCGAGCGCCATGACAGGTTGCCGAAGGTCACGGTCTTGCCGTCGCTTAGTCGGAGCTGCGTCCTGAAACCCTTCGACGAGACGTTGCTAGGCGCATAGAGGAAGCGCACCTGCTCGACCGCCCTCAGATCGACGTTGTCGACCCGGCGCGTGCGATCGACCTGCAGCCTGTCTCCGTCGAGCTTGTAGCCGATCTCCATGCCGACCGGCCGCGGCCTCTGGCGCCAGCTCGGGGCGCCGTCTTCGTCGTTGTCCATATCAGCCATTGTCAGCGTGCCAGAACCTTCATCGCGCCGTCGAGCCCGTCCAGGGTCAGCGGGAACATCCGTCCGCCCATCAGTCCGCCGATCTGCCGGATCGACTGGGTATAGTTCCAGAGATGCTGCTGGACCGGATTGAGCCAGACCGACTTCGGGAATTTTGCGGTCAGCCGCTCCATCCAGACCTGGCCGGCCTCCTCGTTCCAGTGCTCGACCGAGCCGCCGGGCATACCGATCTCGTAGGGGCTCATCGAGGCGTCGCCGACGAAGACGAGCCGGTAGTCGGCCGGGTAGGTCCGCAGCACGTCCCAGGTCGGGATCTGCTGCTCCTGGCGGCGCCGGTTCTCCTTCCAGACCCGCTCATAGGGGCAGTTGTGGAAGTAGAAATGCTCGAAATGCTTGAACTCGGCCCGCGCCGCCGAGAACAGCTCCTCGGCCAGCTCGATATGCCAGTCCATCGAGCCGCCGACATCGAGGAAGAGCAGCACCTTCACAGCGTTGCGCCGCTCGGGGCGTAGCTTCACATCGAGATAGCCGTGGCGGGCCGTCTCCGAGATGGTGTTGTCGAGATCGAGTTCCTCGGCCGCGCCGGTGCGGGCGAAGCGGCGCAGGCGCCTCAGCGCGATGCGCATATTGCGCACGCCGAGTTCGCGCGTGTCATCGAAATCCTTGAACTCCCGCTTGTCCCAGACCTTCACCGCCCTGAAGTTGCGGTTCTTGTCCTGGCCGATGCGGACGCCCTCGGGGTTGTAGCCATAGGCGCCATAGGGCGAGGTGCCGGCCGTGCCGATCCATTTGCTGCCGCCCTGGTGGCGGCCCTTCTGCTCTTCGAGCCGCTGCTTCAGCGTCTCCCAGAGCTTGTCCCAGCCGAGCGCGTCGATCTGGGCCTTCTCCTCGTCGGTCAGGAATTTCTCGGCGAGCTTGCGCAGCCATTCCTCGGGGATGCCGGCCTGCTCGATCGCCTGTCCGAGCGTCTCCAGCCCCCTGAACACCTCGGCGAAGACCTGGTCGAACTTGTCGAGATGGCGCTCGTCCTTCACCAGCGTGGCGCGGGCGAGATAGTAGAACTCATCGACCCGGTGCTCGGCGAGATCGGCTTCCACCCCTTCGAGCAGCGTCAGATATTCCCGCAAGGTCACGGGGACCTTGGCTGCGCGCAGATCGGTGAAGAGGCGAAGGAACATGCGGGCGCGTCATTCTCGGGCGGAGCGTAGCGTGGACCCGAGAATCTCGTCGAAGAGATGCTCGGGTCAAGCCCGAGCATGACGATGGGGGCAAGCAGCGTCCGCATTTCATGAGCGAACGCTGCCTGATCCCGATCGTGGGCTTACGCCACGGCGTCGGCGAGGTCCTTGGTGACCTTGAACTTCACGACGGTCTTGGCCGGCACCTTGATGGTGGCGCCGGTCGAGGGATTGCGGGCCTCGCGAGCCTCGCGCTTGGCGGCGGAGAGCTTGCCGATGCCGCCGAGCGTGATGTCGTCGCCCTTCTTCAGGGTCTTGGCAACGGTGGTGCCGAGGGAAGCCAAGATGGCGGAGACGTCCGCCTTGGTCTTGCCGGTCTCTTCCGCGATGGCGGCAATCAGTTCGTTCTTCGTCATTGGTGCCTCCTTGAGAAGGTGCTTTTTTCAGGCGTCGCGCACGACTACGGCCGTCACCCCTTTGCGGGAAAGGCGGCCGCAACGCTCCAAATCCGCGGCGCGCAGGCTCGCAGTTGCCATGGTTACCGCAGAAATACGATGCCCGCGGCGGTAGATACGCACAGAAAACGGCTTCGTTCCGGCGGTTTTGATGAGATGGCCGCCTTATTGGCGGCGAGAAGCCGGCATTTTGGAGAACGCCGACTTAACGGCGGCGCGATGATTCGCGCATCTTGGCGGCGACGGGCGAGCCCGCCACCGCCCGGGTCGGGGTCCGATCAGGCTTGAACGCCGTCGACGTACCAGTCCATCTTGGAGAGGATCTCGTCGGAGGCCTTCTCGCCGGCCTTGATCCGCACTTCGCCCTTCTGGTCCTTGAGCTCGCCGGTGAAGGGGTGGAGCGTGCCGGCGACGATGCCCTTCTGGACTTCGTCCGCCGCGGCGCGCGCCGCCGGCGTCACCGCGTCGTTATAGGGCGCGATCTTGACGAAGCCGTCCTTGATCCCGCCCCAGACGTCGCCGGACTTCCAGCTGCCGTCCATGACCTCCTTGACGCGCTTGATGTAGTAGCCGGACCAGTCGTCGACGATGGCCGAGAGATGCGCCTTGGGCGCGAAGGCCCTCATGTCCGAAGCCTGGCCAAAGGCGAAGACGCCGCGCTGCTCGGCCGCCTGCAGGGCCGCGGCGGAGTCGGTGTGCTGGGTGATCATGTCGGCGCCCTGGTCGATCAGCGCCTTGGCGGCGTCGGCCTCCTTGGCGGGGTCGTACCAGGTCGAGGCCCAGATCACCTTGGTCTTGAAGTTGGGGTTCACCTTCTTCGCAGCGAGGTGGAAGGCGTTGATGCCCATCACCACCTCCGGGATCGGGAAGGAGGCGATGTAGCCCGCCTGGCCCGACTTCGACATATGCCCGGCGATCGTGCCGATCACGGCGCGGCCCTCATAGAAGCGGGCATTGTAGGTCGCGACGTTCTCGGCGCGCTGATAGCCGGTGGCGTGCTCGAACTTCGCCTTCGGGAACTGCTTGGCCACCTGGATGGTCGGGTTCATGAAGCCGAAGGAGGTGGTGAAGATCAGCTGGTTGCCGGCCTGGGCGAGTTGACGGATGGCGCGCGCGGCGTCCGGCCCTTCGGCGACGTTCTCAAGGAAGCTGGTCTTCACCTTGCCGCCGAATTCCTTTTCGACCGCGAGCCGGCCCTGGTCGTGCGTCCAGCTCCAGCCATGGTCGCCGATCGGCCCGACATAGATGAAGCCGACGCCGAGCGGGGCCTGCGCCTGAGCGCCGCGGCCCACGAGCGGCAGGGTCGAGGCAGCGGCCGCGCCGAAGGTCAGCCTGCGGCGGGTGATGATGCTGGTCATGGGTACAACTCCTGTTGTTCAGTTCGGCCGTCACGTCGCCGAGAAAGGCTTGCCGAGGCAGGCCGGTGCGTCGAGCCGGCCGGTCCTTCGTCCTATCGACATCATGGTCAGAACCGCAATCGTCGCAAGGTAGGGGGTCATCGCCAGCACTTCCGGCGCCAGCCAGTTCACGCCCGCCGCCTTGGCCTGGAGCTCGAGCGTCATCACGGCGCCGAAGAGATAGGCGCCGACGAGCAGCCTGCCGGGCTTCCAAGCAGAGAAGACCACGAGGGCCAGCGCGATCCAGCCTCTGCCCGCGGTCAGCCGCTCGGCCCACATCGGGGTCAGCGCCAGCGAGAAATAGGCTCCGCCCAGCCCGGCCAGCGCCCCGCCGAAGGCGACCGCCGCATAGCGGATGGCGATGACCGGATAGCCGATGGCATGAGCGGAGGCATCGTTCTCGCCCACTGCGCGCAGGATCAGGCCGGATCGCGTCCGGCGTAGGAAGTAGCCGACGCCGATGATGAGCGCGAGCGAGAGATAGACGAGGATGTCGTGCCCGAAAATGGCGCGCAGCCAGGGATGCTCCGACAGGCCGGCCGGAAAGATCGGCCCCAGGCGCGGAATGGTGCGCCCGACGAAGCCTGCTCCAATCAGCGACGAGGCGCCGATGCCGAAGATCGTCAGCGCGAGCCCCGTCGCGACCTGGTTGGCGTTGAGCGAGAGCGCCAGCACCGCAAAAACCATCGCCGCGGCGACGCCTGCAAGAAGTGCGGCGAGGAGGCCAAGCGTCGTGCTGCCGCTGGAGAAGGCGACGGCGAAGCCCGCGACCGCGCCGCAGAGCATCATGCCCTCGACGCCGAGATTGAGCACGCCCGCCTTCTCCGCGACCAGCTCGCCCAGCGCCGCGAGCAGGATCGGCGTCGAAGCCGCGACCAGCGTCATCAGGATCGAGACGAGGATGGCGGTGGTCATGCGGCCCTCCACTTGAAGGCGATCCGCCAGCGCACCAGCACGTCGGTCGCCAGCAGCATGAAGAGCAGCAGCGCCTGGAACAGCCCAGTCGCGGCCTGCGGCAGCCTCACCGTGGATTGTGCGATCTCGCCGCCGACATAGGTTCCCGCCAGCACGATGCCGCCAAACACGATGCCCAGCGGATGCAGCCGCCCGAGAAAGGCGACGATGATTGCGGTGAAGCCGTAGCCGACCGGGAATTGCGGCGTCAGCTGCCCGAAGGGGCCGGCCGCCTCGAACAGCCCCGCGAGCCCCGCGAGCGCTCCGCTCAACAGGAGTGTCGCCCAGGTGGTGCGCCCCGCGCTGAAGCCGCCATGGCGCGCCGCCGCCGGCGCGAGCCCGACGACCTTCACCGCATAGCCAGCGATCGTCTTCTCCATCGTCAGCCAGGCGACGACGGCGAGCAGCAGTGCGGCCGGGATGCCGAGATGGACGAGCGAACCCTCCAGCATGATCGGCAGCGTCTGGTCGGCCGTGAACATGCGTGTCTGCGGGAAGTTGAAGCCGTCCGGATCCTTCCAGGGGCCGCGCACTAGGTAATAGAGGAACTGCACTGCGACATAGGTCAGCATCAGGCTGGTCAGGATCTCGCTGACCTGCAGCTTCACGCGCAGGAAGGCGGGGATCGCCGCCCAGGCCATGCCGCCGAGGATGCCGGCCAGCACCATGGCGGGCAGGATCCACCAGCCGGTCATCTCGTAGGTCAGGAGCGCGACGCCGGTGCCGGCGATGGCGCCCATGATGTATTGCCCCTCGGCGCCGATGTTCCAGACATTGGCGCGGAAGCCGATGGCGAGGCCGAGAGCGATCATGACCAGCGGCGCGGCCTTCACGCCGATATCCGCCCAGCGTTGCGGCTCGAGGAAGGGCGTCAGGAAGATGCTCTCGACCGCGTGGCAGCCGTCATAGCCCATGGCGGTGAAGACGATCATGCCGAGCAGCATGGTGAGCGCGATCGCGATCAGCGGGCTCAGCCACAGCATCAGGGTGCTCGGCTCGCGCCGGCGGCGCCATTCAAGCATGGGCGGCCGTCTCCGCGCCGTGGATGCCGCCCATCATCAGGCCGATCTCGTCGATGCCGAGGCTCGCGACCGGGCGTGGCGCCGACAATCGCCCCTCGTTGATGACGCAGAGCCGGTTGGCCAGCTCCAGCAGTTCGTCGAGGTCCTGGGAGATGACCACGACCGCCGAGCCTTTGGCGGCGAGGTCGACGAGCTCCTGCCGGATCGCGGCTGCCGCGCCCGCATCGACGCCCCAGGTCGGCTGCGAGACGACCAGCACGGCCGGCTGCTGGCCGATCTCGCGGCCCATGATGAACTTCTGCAGATTGCCGCCCGAGAGCGAGCGGGCGAGCGCGCCGTTGCCGGTGGTGCGCACGTCGAAGCGCCTGATCACGTCGTCTGCAAAGCGCTGCACCATGCCCCGGCTGATGAGGCCGAGCGGCGCCAGCGGCAGGCGGTGGCGCGCCGTCAGGATGGCGTTCTCGGCCAGCGAGAAATCTGGCACGGCCGCGTGGCCGTTGCGCTCTTCCGGCACACAAGCCAGCCCGGCTGCCCGTCGCGCACCCGCGCCTTCCAGCCCGATCGGTTTGCCGTCGAGACTGATCGCCTCGGCTTTCGCCGCCAGCCGCTCGCCCGAGAGCGCCGTCAGCAATTCCGCCTGTCCGTTGCCGGCAACGCCGGCGATGCCGAGGATCTCGCCGGCCCGCGCGTCGAAGGAAATCTCTTCGAGGTCCGTGCCGAAGGGCGGCTCGCCCGGCAGGGAAAGCCCGCTCACGCTGAGCCGCACGACTCCCGCCTCGGCCGCGTTGCCATGCTCGATCTTGCGCAGCTCGGCGCCGATCATCAGCTCGGCCATGCGCTTGGTCGTCTCGACCTTGGGGTCGCAGCTCGCCACGACGCGCCCGCCGCGCAGGATGGTGGCGCCGTCGCAGAGCGCTTTGATCTCGGAGAGCTTGTGCGAAATGTAGAGGATCGAGCAGCCGCCCAGTGCGATCTGGCGCAGCGTCGCGAACAGCCGCTCGACCTCCTGCGGCGTCAGCACCGAGGTCGGCTCGTCCATGATCAGGAGCTTCGGCTTCTGCAGCAGGCAGCGCACGATCTCTATGCGCTGCCGCTCGCCGACGGAGAGCGTATGCACCTCACGGTCGGGGTCGAGCGGCAACGAATAGGATTCGAGGATCGCTGCGACCTGGGCCTTCAGCGCCTCACGATCCACCGCCTCGTCGAGCCCGAGCGCGATGTTCTCGATCACTGTCATCGCGTCGAACAGCGAGAAATGCTGGAAGACCATGCCGATGCCGAGCTTGCGCGCCGCCTTCGGCGAAGGGATCGCGACGGGCGCGCCGTTCCACGAGATCGTGCCCTCGTCGGCCTGCTGAACGCCGTAGATGATCTTCACCAGCGTGGACTTGCCGGCGCCGTTTTCGCCGAGAAGCGCGTGAATCTCGCCCGGCGCGACGCTGAGGCTGATGTCCTCATTGGCCTTCACGCCCGGGAAGCTCTTGGAGATATGGGCGAGCGCCAGCCGCGGCGGCACGGTCTGCTCACGCGGCTGATTCATGTCTCGACCGTCTCCCCTTCGCCGGCTGCCTGCTGCCAAGCAAGCAACGCACCAGCTCCCCCGCCGTCAAGGCCGCGATCACCTCCGGGCGCTTGTCGTCCACATCCGCTCCGCCGATTGGGCAGGTGAAGCGGGCTAGCGCCTCGCGCCGGCCGCCCGCGCGCAGGAAGCTCGCTTCGAAGCGGGCGCGCTTGGTGGCGGAGCCGATCATCCCGACATAGGCCGCATCGCCTCGCGCCAGCGCCGCCTCGGCCAGCCGGTAGTCCAGCGCATGGCTGTGCGAGAGCACGACGAAGGCGCTGCCTTCCGGCGCGCTGGTCGCCGCATCGACGGGATCGGCCATGCGGATGCAGGTGACGCAGGCCGGCAGCCCGCTCATCACGTCGTCGCGGTCGTCGATCAGCGAGACGGCGAAGGGCAGGGGCGCCAGCGCCTGCGCCAGCGCTCGGCCGGTATGGCCCGCGCCGAAGATCAGCACCGGCGGCCGGGCCAGGGCCTCCGCCTTCTCGCTGGCGGCAATCAGGGCGATCTCGGCTGCGGTGGCGTGGCTGAGCGAAACCCGCACCCGCCCGCCGCAGCACTGGCCCATCTGCGGCCCGAGCGGGATGTCGAGCCGCTGGTCGGTGGCGCCGGTCGCGAGCATCTGCCGGGCGAAGTCGATGCAATGGAATTCGAGCTGACCGCCGCCGATCGTCCCGGCGATGGCGCGCGCGCCCACGGCCATCGTCGCACCAGCCTCGCGCGGGGTGGAGCCCTCTGCTGTTTCGATCCGCACCAGCACGATGCCCTCGCGGCGATGGGCGGCGAGGAAGGTGGAGAGGCTCATGATGCCACCCCCGCCCTGACACGCTCCACCGCGTCCAGCACGCGCTCCGGCGTCGCCGGCGCATCGAGGCGCGGGCAGACCCGGTAATCGCCCACGCTCGCCACCGCATCCGACAGCGCGTGCAGCACAGAGATCGCCAGCATCAGCGGCGGCTCGCCCACCGCCTTCGAGCGATGGATCGTCGGCTCGCGGTTGGGGGCGTTCTCCAGCAGCTCGACATTGAAGATACGCGGCCGGTCGGAGGCGACGGGGATCTTGTAGGTCGAGGGCGCGTGGGTCGAGAGCCGCCCCTTCTCGTCCCAGACCAGTTCCTCGGTGGTCAGCCAGCCCATGCCCTGCACAAAGCCGCCCTCGATCTGCCCCTTGTCGATGGCGGGGTTCAGCGACTGGCCGCAATCATGCAGGATGTCGACGCGCTCGACCTTGTATTCCCCGGTCAGCGTGTCGATGGCGACTTCGGCGGCAGCCGCGCCATAGGCGAAATAGTAGAAGGGGTGGCCCCGCCCGGCCTTGCGATCCCAATGGATCTTCGGCGTGGCGTAGAAGCCCGTCGCCGAAAGCTGGATGCGCGCGATATGGGCCGCCTGGACAAGCTCCCGGAATGCGATTTCGCGCGTGCCGATCCGAACCCGGCCCTGCAGGAAGGCGATGTCCTCCGGCCGCTCCTGCCAGTGCTTCGCGGCGAATTCCGTCAGTCGCTTCTTGATCGTCTCGCAGGCGTCGAGCGCCGCCATGCCGTTGAGATCGGAGCCGGAGGAGGCTGCGGTGGCCGAGGTGTTCGGCACCTTGCCGGTGGTCGTTGCGGTGATCTTGACCTGTTCGAGCCCGATGCCGAAGGCCTGCGCCACCACCTGCGCGACCTTGATGTAGAGCCCTTGCCCCATCTCGGTGCCGCCATGATTCAGCGCCACCGTCCCGTCCGTATAGACATGCACCAGCGCGCCCGCCTGGTTGAACCAGGTCGCGGTGAAGGAGATGCCGAACTTCACCGGCGTCAGCGCGATACCGCGCTTGATGATGGCGCTCTTCGCATTAGCCTCGCGGATGGCCGCCCGCCTTGCCTGATAGTCGCAGCGCCGTTCCAGTTCCGCGATGACATGGCCGGCGATGTTGTCCTCGACCGTCTGGTGATAGGGCGTGACGTCCCGACCCGGCTCGCCATAGAAGTTGCGCTTGCGCACCTCCAGCGGGTCGAGCCCGGTGGCGTAGGCGACTTCCTCGATGAAGCGCTCGGCGCCGACCATCCCCTGCGGCCCGCCGAAGCCGCGGAACGCGGTGTTCGAGCAGGTGTTGGTGAAGAGTGGTTCCGAGCGGGCGCGCACCGCCGGGTAGAAATAGCAGTTGTCCATGTGGAACAGCGCACGGTCCGTCACCGGGCCGGAGAGATCGGCGTTCCAGCCGCAGCGCGCTGCGTAAGTGGCATCGACCGCATGAATGCGGCCGTCCTCGTCGAAGCCTATCTCGTAGTCGCAGACGAAGTCGTGGCGCTTTCCCGTGATCGCCATGTCATCGTCGCGGTCGGGCCGCAGCTTCACTGGACGCTTCAGCCCGCGGGCTGCGACCGCCGCGACGCAGGCGAAGAGATTGGCTTGCGTCTCCTTGCCGCCGAAGCCGCCGCCCATGCGCCGGACCTCGATCGTCACCGCATGCGAACCGACGCCGAGCACGGCGGAGACCATGTGCTGCACCTCGCTCGGATGCTGGGTCGAGACGAAGACGTGCATGTCTTCATCCTCCCCCGGCACGGCGAGAGCGATCTGGCTTTCGAGGTAGAAATGCTCCTGCCCGCCGATCGCCATCGAGCCCTTGAGCCGACGCGGGCTCGCCGCCAGCGCCTCTGCGACATCGCCGCGCTCGAGCTTCAGCGGATCGGTGACGAGCGCTCCCCCCGCCGCCCGCGCCGCCGCGATGTCGATCACCGGAGCGTCCTCGGCATAGTCCGCTTCGGCGAGCGTCGCGGCATGGCGCGCCTGCTCGCGCGTCTCCGCCACCACGGCGAAAAGCGGCTGGCCGTGGAACAGGATGCGATCCGTGGCGAAGAGTGGCTCGTCATGCCGATGCGTCGAGGAGATGTCGTTGACGCCCGGAACATCCTGCGCCGTCAGCACGGCGACGACGCCCGGCGCGGCACGGACCGATGCGAGATCGAGCGAGATCAGCCTGCCATGCGCGATGGTGCTCAAGCCGAGATAGGCATGGAGCATGCCTTCGGGTGCGGCGATGTCATCGATATACACCGCTTCGCCGGCGACGTGCTTGGCTGCGGAATCATGCGCCAGCGAGCCGCCGACCGGGCCGGATTCCGTGGCGATGTCGAGTTTGCGGCGTGCGTCAGCCATGGGCGGCCTCCGCCAGCAATCCGGCGACCCGCGTCTGCGTGTCGGCTTGCGTCGTCTCGATCAGGAAACGGCGCAGCAGGTTACCGGCAATCCTCAGTCGATACTGCGCCGAGGCGCGCATGTCGTCGAGTGGCGTGAAATCGCGAGGCAGGGCGGAAATGGCGGCCGCGACCGCCTCCTCGCCCCATGGCTGGCTGATCAGCGCGGCCTCCGCGGCCTTGGCCCGTTTCGGGATGCCGGCCATGCCGCCATAGGCGAGCCTTGCCTCGCTCACACGCCCATCGGGGCCGAGCCGCAGCCGGAAGGCGCCGCAGACGGCCGAGATGTCCTCGTCGAAGCGCTTCGACACCTTCGAGACATGGAACAGGGCGCCGTCAGGCAGCTTCGGCACCAGCACGGCCTCGACGAACTCGCCCGGCCGCCGGTCCTGCTTGCGGTAGTCGAGGAAGAAGCTTTCGAGCGGGAGGGCTCGGCGCTCGATTTCGCCGCCATCCACGCGGCGGGCCAGTAGCAGCGTCGCATCGAGCGCGATCAGGGCCGGCGGCAGATCCCCGATCGGCGAGCCATTGGCGATGTTGCCGCCGATCGTGCCGGCATTGCGCACCTGCTCGCCGCCGAAGCGGCGCATCAGCTCGTCGAGCTGCGGAGAAAGCCCGGCCGCCGCCTCACGGACATCTACATGCGTCGCCATGGCGCCGAAGCGGAGGTGCTCGCCCTCGTCGCTGATCGCGCGCAGCTCTTCGACCCGCCCGAGATAGATGACGGGGTCGAGCCGCTTCATCCCTTTCGTCACCCAGAGCCCGACATCGGTCGCACCCGCGACCAGCGTCGCCTGCGGATGGGCGGCCACGAGTTCGGCCAGCGCGGAGAGCGTCGCGGGCGCATAGAAGCGGCGGCCCTGTCCTTCGAGCGCCAACGTTTTGCTATCCTGCAAGGCCGAGAGCTTGGCGGCAGTCGCCACACGCTGCTTCAGGAAGGGGTCCGTCTCGGGCGGCGCGATCTCGTCCATGCGCCGGCCGGCGGCGATGATCGGCTCGTAGCCGGTGCAGCGGCAAAGATTGCCCGCGAGCGCGTCCTCGATCCGCCCGATGGAGGGTTCCGTCTCGTTCAGTCTCAGCGCGAGCAGCGACATCACGAAGCCCGGCGTGCAGAACCCGCATTGCGAGCCATGGCACTCCACCATCGCCTGCTGGACTGGATGCAGGCCGCCATCCTCGGCCTTGAGATGCTCGACGGTGAGAAGCTGGCAGCCGTCCAGCGTCGGCAGGAAGCGGATGCAGGCGTTGATCGCCTCATAGCGCAGCAGGCCCCGGTCGAGGTGGCCGACCACGACCGTGCAGGCGCCGCAATCGCCCTCGGCGCAGCCTTCCTTGCTGCCGGTCATCCGCCGTTCGAGGCGCAGCCAGTCGAGCACCGTCAGCGTCGGATTACAGGCGTCGATCTCGACCGGCTCGTCGCCGAGGAGGAAGCGCAGCGTCTTACGCATTCCGCTCGCTCCGCTCGCGTCGTCTTCTCATGCCCTCAGATTAGGCATGATCCTGCTTGGCCGGAAGCTTTGATTTGGTGCAGATGTGATGTGGATTTGGGCCGGAGCTGCTGACCGTGACTGCAACCACCGCCATCCGCGCCCTGCGCGGCCGCCTGCTCTGGTTCACGGCTGATCCGCACGACGCGGGCGAGCGCGCGCATCGCTTCGTCGAGGACGGTCTGCTGGTCATCGAAAGCGGGCTGGTGAAGGCGGCGGGCGAGGCCAAGGCGCTGCTGTCCACGCTGCCGGCCGATGCCGAGGTCGTCGACCATCGCCCGCATCTGATCATGCCGGGCTTCATCGACGCCCATATCCACATGCCGCAGACACAGGTTGTCGCCTCCTATGGCGCGCAGCTCATCGAGTGGCTGAACAAATACACCTTCGTCGAGGAGCAGAAACTCGGCCAGCAGGGCCATGCCGAGAAGCTCTCGCGCTTCTTCCTCGACGAGCTTCTGGCGAGCGGCACCACGACGGCAGCCGTCTACTGCTCGGTCCATCCGCAATCGGCGGAGGCATTCTTTACGGAATCCGACCGCCGCAACACCCGCATGATCGCCGGCAAGGTGATGATGGACCGCAACGCCCCCGAGGCCCTCACCGACACGGCCGAAAGCAGCTATCGCGACTCCAAGGACCTGATCGCGCGCTGGCACGGCAGGGGCCGGCAGCTTTATGCCATCACCCCGCGCTTCGCCCTAACCTCGACGCCGGAGCAGCTGGCGGCGGCCGGCCGCCTCGCCGCCGAGCATCAGGACTGCCACATCCAGACCCATATCAACGAGAACCGCGCCGAGATCGCCTTCGCCCGCGAGCTTTATCCGCAGGCCGCCGACTATGCGGACATCTATGCGCGATACGGGCTGCTGGGCTCGAAGAGCCTGATGGGCCACAGCATCCACATGCTCCACAACGAATGGCGCGCCTTCGCCGAGGCCGGCGCCGTCGCCGTGTTCTGCCCGACCTCGAACCTCTTCCTCGGCTCAGGCCTGTTCGACTGGGCCCATGCCCGGACGCTGGGCGTGAAGGTCGCCGTCGCGACGGATATCGGCGGCGGCACCTCCTATTCGATGCTGCGGACCATGGCCGAGGCCTACAAGGTGCTGCAGCTTCAGGGCCAGTCGCTGCCGGCCTTCGCGGCGCTGCATGCGATCACGCTCGGCAACGCGGCGGCACTCGGCCTCGACCACCTGATCGGCTCCTTCGAGCCCGGCCGCGAGGCGGATGCGGTGGTGCTCGACACGGGCGCGACGCGGGCGATGGCGCACCGGCTGGAGACGGTGCGCGATCTGGCGGAGGAGCTTTTCGTGCTCGTCACGCTCGGCGACGAGCGCAATGTCGTCGCGACTTATGTGATGGGGGAACTGGCTAGCGCATCGTCGTTCTCGGGCGGCGCCTAGCGCCGACCCGAGAATCTCAGGACGAAAAAGCTGGTTTCCGAGACGGTCGGGTCAAGCCCGACCATGACGGCTATGGTCAGCCCAGCACGCCGCCCTTGCGGGCGTAGTCGACATAGATCTCGCGCAGGCGCAGCGCGGTCGGGCCGGGGGCGCCGTTGTGGATCGTGTGGCCGTCGATCGTGGTCACCGGCATGACGAGGCTGGTCGCGGAGGTGATGAAGGCCTCCTCGGCATCGAGCGCCTCTTCTAGCGTGAACTCGCGCTCCTCGAAGGAGAAGCCCGACTCCGCCAGATAGGCGAGCACGGCCTTGCGGGTGATGCCCGGCAGCACCTTGTTGGAGAGCGGGCGCGAGATCAGCGTCTTGTTCTTGACGATCCAGGCGGTCGACGAGGCGCCCTCGGTCACCACGCCGTCCTCGGTCAGCCAGGCTTCCTGCGCGCCGTTCTCCAGCGCGAACTGCTTGGCGAGCACCGGAGCGAGCAGGTTGACGCTCTTGATGTCGCGGCGCGCCCAGCGCAGATCCGGCGTCGAGACTACCTTGATGCCGGTCTTTGCCGTCGGCGCGTTCACGAAGTTGCGGGCCTGGGTGAACATCACCAGCGTGGGCGCCACATCCTTCGGGAAGGGGAAGTCGCGATCGGCCGCGCCGCGCGAGACCTGCAGGTAGATGCCGCCCTCGTCGAGGCTGTTGCGCTTGATCAGCTCCTCGTGGATCGCGACGAGCTCGGCCTTCGACCAGGGCAGTGCGAGCCGGATCTCGCCGCAGGAGCGTTCGAGGCGGGCCAGATGCGCCTCGCAATCGACCAGCTTGCCGCCGATCACGGCCGAAACCTCGTAGATGCCGTCACCGAAGATGAAGCCGCGGTCGAACACGGAAATCTTCGCCTCCTCCTCGGGGAGATAGGCGCCATTGACATAGACGATACGGCTCATCGGGGGAGGCTCGCTTGCGTAAGAAGGAAGGCTTTCCTTCCTAGATCATGCTGCGCCCGGATGGAAACGCCCCCGCGTCATTCCAGGGCTTCGCGCAGCGAAGGGCCGGCTTTGGGGGCACGGCATTTTTCCAGGAAAGACCGATAGAGCGCTCACGCCCTCAAATTCAAGAACCGGGTCGGGATCGCGCCGCGCAGGTTCTGCTCGAAGCCGGCGAGTTTCGGCGAGACGAGGTTCTTGGTCGAATAGTGCAGCACCGGGATCCAGGGCTGCTCGGTGATGACGATGCTGTCCGCTTCGCGCAGGACGGCCGCGCGCCTCGCGATGTCGAGTTCGTCCGCGGCGAGCTTCATCAGCGCGTCGAACTGCGAACTGGCGTATTTGCCGATGTTGAAGCCCGCATTGTCGCTCTGGAACAGGAAGAGGAAGTTCTGCGGATCGGAATAATCGCCAATCCAGCCATAGCGGGCGACGTCGAAGTCGCCACCCTCGCGCAGATAGGCGAAATGCGTGCGGAAGTCGGTCTCGACGAAGCGGGTCTCGACGCCGATGCCGCGCCACTGCTCGGCGATGGCCAGCGCGGTGTTACGGTTGTTGTCGGTGGTGTTGAAGCGGAATTCGATCTCGAGCGGTATGCCGTTGCCGAAGCCGGCCGCGGCGAGCAGGCGTCTGGCCTCGTCCTCGCGCTCCAGCATCGACTGATGGCGGAAGTCGAGCTCGGCGCGCTCCCCATAATTGCGAATATGGGGCGGGATCACGCCATAGGCCGGCAGCATCGTGCCGCCCCAGACCCGGTCCGCGATGAATTCGCGGTCGATCTGCAGCGAGAGCGCCCGGCGCACGCGCGGATCGTCGAAGGGCGCCTTGGCCGAATTGAGGATCAGGAAATAGGTCGCGAGATAGGGGCCGATCCGGACCTGCTCGCCAAGCTTCCCGCGCAACTGCTTGAACTGGTCTGCCGGGATGTCCGTGGTGAGATGAAGCTCGCCCGCCTGGAAGCGCCGCGCGGCCGCCAGCAGGTCTGAAGCCGGGTAGAAGATCACCGTGTCGATCTTCACATGGGCTGCGTCGTGGAAATGCGGGTTGCGGTCGAGCCGGATATGCGAGTTCGGTGCGAGCTCCTTGAGCGCATAGGCGCCGTTGGTGATCCAGTTTTCCGGGCGTCCCGGTTCCTGCGCCGCGCGATCGATGGTGGCGGGGTGGACCGGCAGTGCGCTCTGATGGGTCAGGAGTTCGAGCAGATAGGGCGTCGGCCGCTCCAGCACGAGCTCCAGCGTCTGCTCGTCGGGTGCGCTAACGCCCAGCTCTTCGAGCGAGGAGCCTGGCACCGCTTTGTGGATCGCCTCGGCGTTGCGGATCGGGAAGAGCAGGTTGGCGTATTTCGCGCCGGTCTCCGGGTTGATGATGCGCCTGAAGGAGTAGACGAAATCAGAGGCCTTGAACGGCTCGCCATTGGACCATCTGGCTTCGGCACGCAGCTTGAAGCGCCAGAGCCTGCCATCCGGGCTCATCGTCCAGCTCTCGGCGACGCCGGGGACGACCTCGCCCCTCATGTTGTGGATGACGAGCCCTTCGCGCAGGTCGCGCAGCAGATGGGCTTCGGCTACGGTCGAGGTGCGGTGCGGATCGAGCGTCTCGGGGTCGCCGTCATTGCCGCGGTGGAAGACGATCTTGCTTTGCGCCGAAGCGGCGCGGGCCGCGGCCAGCATGGCCGCGAGAGCCAGGGGCGCCTGGCGGCGCGTGACGTCGAGCATGGCGACCTCCCCTCAGGCGGGCGCCGTTGCGAGCGGTGCCCGACTTCAAGGGAGTAGAACCCGTCCGCTTGAGTCTGCCAAGTCGGAAAAAGCGAGCCTGCGCTATGGTGCCACGATGGCGCGGTCGTTTTCGAACGCCGTCCGGCAATCCGCGGCCTTCTTGCCGCATTCGGACAGAGCGTTCCGGCGGGCCGTTTCGAGATCCTTCGTGCCGTACCGGTAGGAGAAGGCCTTGGCCGTTCGGCTGACGGCCATTACCTTTTCGCCGGGGGCGCTGAAATAACCCTCGAATACGGAAGCCCGGCCCTGGAGCCCAAGGCGCTCGAACTCCGATTGGGGCCGCTCGGCGGGAAGGGTCGGCAGCTTCCAGGCACGCAGCGAAGTGTCCATCTCCGGCAGCCAGACGAAGCGGGCTCTGGTGTTCAGCAAGACTGCGTGGCCGCTCGGCTTGATCTCCGGCAACGCGATGAAACGCACATCGCCGCCGCGATCGAGAGCCGCTGCTCGCATGCGGTCGACCACCGGCGGCGGGAAAAGCTCGTCGTTGCCGGCATAGACCCAGAGCTGAGGGATCGTGTCCTTCCAGGGCCAGTGCCGGACGGTCGCGACGAGCGCATCGCGGCCCTTCTCGACGCAGTCGCCGAAGTCGAGGCCGCCGGCGAGGTTGATGACGGCCTTCAAGCCCGGCGGCTTGCGCTGGGCGAGCGCCATGACCGCAGCCCCGCCTGCCGATTGGCCGAGCGCGATGATGCGATCGGGATCGACATCGGGTCGCTCGGTCAGGGCCTTGAGTGCGGCTTCGAGTTCCTTCGCCTCGTTCTCGAAGCGCTGCACCATGTTGGGCAGACCGCAGCCCGCTCCTTCCGCGGAGAAGGGGCCGTCCGACTGTCCGAAGCCACGCCGGACGACGACCGCGGCGATCCAGCCGCGGCGGGCGAGGTCGCGCGCGACGCCGGCATAGTCGACAGCGCGCAGGTCACTCATCTTCGCATGGCTCGGCGCCTTGCCATGCGTGATCAACGCGAGCGGCCGCCGGCCCGAGGCATGGTCGGGGCGGACGATCAGTGTTTCGAGGCGAGTCCCGCGCCCGTCGATCTGAACGCGTAGGAAGCCGGGCTCCTCCCGCAACGGCTCCTGCGCCTCTGCCGCCGTTGCGGCGAGGCCGACGACAAAAGCGGCCAGCAGGCGCAGCAAGGCCATGACGCGGATCAACGCGCCGCTGTCGCCGCCGCGCTTTCCTGCGCCTCGACCACCGCCACCGCCGTCATGTTGACGACGCCGCGTGCCGTCACCGAGCCCGTGAGGATATGGGCGGGCTTGGCGGTGCCGATCAGGATCGGCCCCACCGGCAGGGCGTCCGCCAGCACCTTGGCGAACTGGTAGGCGATGTTGGCGGCGTCGAGATTCGGGAAGATCAGGACGTTCGCGACATCCTTCAGGGTCGACGAGGGCAGGACGCGCTCGCGCGTCAGCGGCAGCATCGCCGTGTCGGCTTCCATCTCGCCGTCGCATTCGAGCTGCGGTGCGCGCTCGCGGATCAGAGAGAGCGCCTTGCGCATCTTGAGCGAGGTCGGGGTGTCCGCCGCGCCGAAATCCGAATGCGAGAGCAGGGCGACCTTGGGCGTGAGGCCGAAACGCTCGACATGGTTCGCTGTCAGCAGCGTCATGTCCGCGATCTCCTCGGCCGTGGGATCGTGCTTCACATGCGTGTCGGAGAGGAAGAAGGCGCCCTTGTTGGTGATGATGAGCGTCATCGCCGCGAGGTCGCAGACGCCCGGCGCCAGCCCGATGATGTCCCGGATGTGCCTGAGCCGCGACATGAAGCGGCCCTCGAGGCCGGAGATCATCGCATCCGCCTCGCCGCGCGCCACGGCCAGCGCCGCGATCACGGTGTTGTTGGTGCGCACCAGCGCCCGCGCCGCCTCTGGCGTGATGCCGCGCCGGCCGGCGATGTCGAGATAGGTCTGGACGTAGTCGCGATAGCGCGGATCGTCCTCCGGATTGACCACCTGGAAGTCGATGCCGGGCTTGAGGGACAGTCCGAAGCGCTGGATGCGGCTCTCGATCACGCTCGGGCGGCCGATCAGGATCGGGATGGCGAGCCCTTCCTCCAGCGCGACCTGCGCCGCGCGCAGCACGCGCTCATCCTCGCCCTCGGCATAGATCACGCGCTTGGGATCGGCCTTGGCCTTCTGGAACAGCGGCTTCATCAGGAAGCCGGAACGGAAGACGAAGCGCGAGAGCTGCTCGCGATAGGCCTCGACGTCGATGAGCGGCTTGCGCGCCACGCCGGTCGCCATGGCCGCCTCGGCCACGGCCGGAGCGATGCGCATGATCAGGCGCGGGTCGAAGGGGTTCGGGATCAGCGAGGTCGCGCCGAAGGTCGAGGCTTCGCCGCCATAGGCGCGCGCCGCGACGTCCGAGGTCGCCTCGCGGGCGAGCGAGGCGATGGCGCGCACGGCGGCGAGCTTCATCGCCTCATTGATCGTCGTCGCCTGCACGTCGAGCGCGCCGCGGAAGATGTAGGGGAAGCAGAGGACGTTGTTGACCTGGTTCGGATAGTCCGAGCGGCCGGTGCAGATCATCGCGTCGGGCCGTGCCGCCAGCGCATCCTCAGGCGTGATCTCGGGGTTGGGATTGGCCAGCGCCAGGATCAGCGGCTTCGGGCCCATGCGCTTGGCCATCTCGGGCTTCAGCACGCCTGCGGCCGAGAGGCCGAGGAAGACGTCGGCGTCGCCGATGACATCGGAGAGGGTGCGGGCGTCGGTCTCCTGCGCATAGACCTCCTTCCAGCGGTCCATCAGCGTGTTGCGGCCCTTGTAGACCACGCCGTCGATATCGCTGACCCAGATATTCTTGCGCTGCGCGCCGATCTCGACCAGCAGGTTGAGGCAGGCCAGCGCCGCAGCGCCGGCGCCCGAGACCACGATCTTGACGTCGGCGATCTTCTTGCCCGCGAGGTCGAGTCCATTCAGCACCGCGGCCGAGACGATGATCGCCGTGCCGTGCTGGTCGTCATGGAAGACCGGGATCTTCATCCGGGCCTTGAGCTGCTCCTCGATCTCGAAGCACTCCGGACCCTTGATGTCTTCGAGGTTGATGCCGCCGAAGGTCGGCTCCAACGCCGCGACGACGTCGACGAACTTCTCGATGTTCTTCTGCTCGACCTCGATGTCGAAGCAGTCGATGCCGGCGAATTTCTTGAAGAGGACCGCCTTGCCCTCCATCACCGGCTTGGAGGCCAGCGGGCCGATGTCGCCGAGGCCGAGCACCGCCGTGCCGTTGGTGACGACGGCGACGAGGTTCTGGCGGGAGGTGAGTTCGGCGGCTTCCGCGGGATCGTCGACGATCGCCTCGCAGGCGGCGGCGACACCGGGCGAATAGGCGAGCGCGAGGTCGCGCTGGTTGCCGAGCGGCTTGGTCGCCTGGATCTCGAGCTTACCCGGGCGTGGCTGGCGGTGATAGACGAGCGCGCCCGAGCGCAGATCGTTCGAGAGAGTGCTTTTCATGGCGCCTGTCTTCCCCGCAGTCCGAACGCTGCTGGTCGCGCGAAAGGCCATGCGCCGTCAAGCCGGAAGGATGCCTCAATCGACCGCAGAGCCGGGCAAATGTCGGGCGGCGATCGGGAGCGGCATCGCCTGTTGAATCACGTTCTCAACAAGGTGAATCAAGCTGTTAACGTGATGAATCGGATTGCGAGCATTGGGACGCAATCGGTGGAAATGACTCAGGAAAATCGACGCGAGCTCCACCGTCATTCCGGACAAGCGGCGTAGCCGCGCCGATCCGGAAGCCATGGAAGGCGCCACGCTCCACGATGGATTCCGGGTCTGCGCTTCGCTTGCCCGGAATGACGGAGAGGGTGATGCGAGCTCAGAACGCCTTGAACGTGATGATCGTGTGCGTGTCGGCGATCTCGGGGATCGACTGCACCTTCTGGGCTACGAAATGGCCGATATCGACATCGGCCGCGACATGGAACTTGGCCAGGATGTCGTAGTTGCCGGCGGTCGAGTAGATCTCGGAGGCGATCTCGCGATCCGCCAGTTCGCTGGCGACCTCGTAGGTCTTGCCGAGCTTGCATTTGATCTCGACGAAGAAGGTCTGCATCGCGCGCTCCGAAACTCTGATGCGGTCTGGATAAGGCATCGGCCCGAAAAGTGGAATGCGGTTTTCGGGTGAGTTGATGCCTAAACCAACGCTTCCCCGGACGTGGTGAGATCAAGCGCCGGCGAGCGCGGCGATGCGTCTGGTCATCGCATTATCCGGATCGGTGAGGCCCGAGACGATGGTGAAATGGTTCGCTTCGGGGATTTCCTCGTAGCGCGTCGTCACGCCTTCGAGCCCCCACACATCGACAAGCCGGCGGCTCTGCCTGAGATACTCCTCACTCTCGGCGCCGCCGACGACGGCATCCATCGTCAGCGAGGCCGGGGCCGGCCAGAACAGCGGGCTTTCACGCTCGGCCTCCTCCAGCGTGAGGCCGAGCGCTTGGTTGATGCTCGTCTCGACCAGAGGCTTAAGGTTGTAGAGGCCGGAGATTCCATAGGCGGCCGGCACGACATGCTCCGGCAGGTCGGGATCGACATTCTTCCAGTTCGTCGCCAGCACGCAGGCGCTGAGATGCCCGCCGGCGGAATGGCCGGTCGCGATCACCGGCAGGTTGAAGCGTTGCCAGAGCGCGGCCGCGGCATGCTGTGCCTCCCAGACGATATGGCCGAGCGAAACCTGCGGGCAGAGGTCGTAGCCGATGACAGCGACGGGCAGGCCGAGTCGGTTCAGCCCGCGCGCCATATGCGAGAAGAAGCTGCGGTCGAGCGCCTGCCAGTAGCCGCCATGAATGAACATGACGAGCGCGTTGCCGCGCTGGGTCTCCGGCTTGAACAGGTCGTAGAACTGCCGCTCGCCCTCGCCATAGGAGACGCCGAGCTCGCAGAGCGCCGTGGAGCGATAGGCCTCGGCATCCGCCTGCCAGCCGGCGATGATGCCGGGATGCTCCGGCACGCGGGCGCGGTTGTTGTACTCGGTCTCGTAGTCGGGTGACATCGGCATCCTGCTCGCCAAGGCGATCTTCAGGTCCAACGTGGCAGCCATGGCGCCGTTCCGCCAGCGCTTTCGCCGCCGATGCTTTTGACAGGACACGCGCCTGCGGCCAAAACGCGCCGACCCGCCGGAGCGTGGGACAAGGAGGCCGCCATGGAAAATCCCGTTCTCGCCGAAGTCACGCGCGGCAACACCGTCGAGTCGCGCCATCGCGGCTCCGCGATCGTGGTCGATGCCGATGGCGCGGTGGTCTTCGCAGCCGGCGATCTCGAGCGGCCGGTCTTCCCGCGTTCGGCCGTGAAGGCGATCCAGGCCCTGCCGCTGCTGGAGAGCGGCGCGGCCGACCGCTATGGGCTGACCGAGGCCGAGATCGCGCTCGCAGTCTCCTCGCATTCCGGCGAGCCGCTCCATGCCGAAACCTCACTCGGCATGTTGAGGAAGGCGGGCCGCGAAGCCGGCTGCCTCGAATGCGGGGCGCATTGGCCGATGAACGAGAAGGCCGCCCGCGCGCTGGCCAAGTCCGGCGCCGAACCGAGCGCGCTCAACAACAACTGCTCCGGCAAGCATGCCGGCTTCGTCTGCCTCTCCTGCGGCCTCGACGAGGACCCGGCCGGCTATGTGAAGGCTGGCCACGCCGTCCAGCAGGCCGTGCGCGGCGCGCTGGAAGCGGTGACGGGCGCCGCCCATACTTCCGAGCACATGGGCACCGACGGCTGCTCGATCCCTTCCTATGCCGTGCCGCTCAACGCGTTGGCGCTCGGCTTCGCCCGCCTCGGCACCGGCCACGGCTTCGGCCCAGAGCGGGCAAAGGCTGCGGCGCGCATCCGGGCGGCGGCCGCGGCGCATCCCTTCATGGTCGCGGGCACCGACCGCTATGACACGCGGCTGATGACCCTGCTCGGCGCACGCGCCTTCACCAAGACCGGGGCCGAGGGCGTCTACTGCGCGGCCCTGCCGGATCTGGGTTACGGCATCGCGCTCAAATGCGACGACGGCGCCGGCCGCGCCGCCGAGGTCGCGCTCGGCGCGCTCATTGCGCGTTTCCTGCCGATGGACGAGGCGACAGCAGCCGATTTCGCGCCGTTGCGCGAGGCCGTGCTGAAAAACTGGAACGGCATCGAGGTCGGCCGCGTGCGCGCGCCGGCCGCCTGAGAGCAGTCAGCGACCCGCGACAGCGAGGCTCAGGCCGATCGCGGCCAGCGCCCGCGACAGGCGATCCGTTCCCGGCCGGAAGGCTTTCACCCGTGTCGCAGGCTTAGAGCCGGCCGCCGGCTTCAGCCAGGGCACATGGACGAACAGCACCGGCCGCCCGGCCATCGCGGGGTGGTTGAGCGCCGCCGCATAGCTTGCATCGCAGAGATAGCGCCCGGCCGAGGGCGAGAGGCGGCTGGCGATGCCGAGGCGGCGCAGATGCGACAGCGCGCCGAGCGGCCGGCCCGTGGTCAGCTTCGGCAGACCGCCCCCACGGCTCGTGCTTTTGGGCGTGCGCCCGGTCGCATCGGGATGCAGCGGGTTCGAGCGGCCGCGCGCATACAGCTCGACACGGACATTGCGGGCGCGCGCCGCGACCCCGAGCAGCAGGATCGCTCCGGGAGCGGCAGCGTCGATCTCTCGTCGCAGAGTGGGCAGCCCCGCCGCATAGCTTGTTTCAAGAATTGCGGAGCCGATCCGCAGGCCGGAATTCCGCAGGCGGGCCTCGACGAGTTTCGCCAGCCGCGTCGTGGGATTGATTCTGACGCCCGGAAAAGGGCCGAAGCCGGTGACGAGAAGGTCCAGCGTCCGGTTGCTGCTCATAGTCCCAATGCCTTCGCGATTTCCTCGGCCGCCAGGGTCGGCGCCAGCTCTCCCGATGCGACGGAGGCTTCCAGCTCCGGCGTGCGGGCCTTGAGCGCCGGATCGTGCCGCAGCTTTGCCTGCAGCCGGTCCTGGACCATCGTCCACATCCACTTCACATCCTGCCGGCGGCGCTTCTCGGCGATCAGGCCCTTGGCCTCGAACCGGTCGCGATGCTCCTCGACCTTGGCCCAGAGCGCATCGAGGCCTTCCCCGGTCAGGCCCGAGATGGTGACGGCCGGCGTGCTCCAGAGCGACGAGGTCGGCGCAAGGATATGCAGCGCCGCCTTGTACTGCGCGGCCGCGACGCGAGCGGGCGTTGCCCCCGCACCGTCGGCCTTGTTGACCGCGATCATGTCGGCGAGCTCGATGATGCCCTTCTTGATGCCTTGCAGCTCGTCGCCGGCATTGGGCAGCATCAGGACGAGGAAGAAGTCGGTGAGGTCGGCGACGGCCGTCTCCGACTGCCCGACGCCGACCGTTTCGACCAGGATCACGTCGAAGCCGGCCGCCTCGCAGAGCAGCATCGTCTCGCGGGTCTTGGCCGCGACGCCGCCCAGCGTGCCAGACGAAGGCGAGGGGCGGATATAGGCGTTGGGGTCGACGGCGAGCCGTGCCATGCGGGTCTTGTCGCCGAGGATGGAGCCGCCGGTCCGCGTCGAGGACGGATCGACCGCGAGCACCGCGACCTTGTGGCCCTTGCCCGTCAGATAGGTTCCCAGCGCATCGATCGTCGTCGACTTGCCGACGCCCGGCACGCCGGTGATGCCGACGCGGATCGCTTTCCCGGTATGCGGCAGCAGCCGCTGGATCAGCTTCTGCGCCTGCGCGCGATGGTCCGCCCGGCGGGATTCCGCCAGCGTGATGGCGCGTGCCAGCGCCGCTCGCTCGCCGGCGAGGATCGCGTCGCCGAGCGAGTCGGCAGGGGAGGTCGGGTCGGCCATGGCGCCAGTTAGCAAGGCGGCATCGCGGGCGACAAGCTATCCCCGCGCATCCTCAATCCTTCATCACTGTGTCATGCGCGCATCTTGAGGATTCGGCGCGGTGGTGGGACGACTGAACGATGATGTGCGTTGCGAAGCGGCTTCGTGTCCTGATGTTCGTGCTGCTTGCGCCGGTGGTGCTCGCCGGCTGCGGCACGCCGCGTGTGCTGGAGCTGAGCCAGGCACCCAAGGCCGATGTCGCGGGCACGGTCCAGATTTATGTCGCGACTACCCGCGAGCCGTCGGCGCAGCCGGTCTATTTCAGCGGTGAGCGCGGGCGGAGGCTTGCATTCGGTCGGCTCGACGTCACCGTCCCGCTGAGCCACAAGGCCGGCGAGCTGGAACTGCCCAGCTCCGGGCCGGGCGATCCGTCGAAACATTTCACGGTGACGCAGATCCAGAAGCTCGACCTTGCCCCTGTGCTGGCCGATGTGCGGCGGGATATCCAACGCCTGCCGGCCGCGCAGCGCGACGTGCTGGTCTTCGTCCACGGCTACAACACCAATTTCGCCGACGCCGCCTATCGCTTCGCGCAGATCGTCTACGATTCCGGCTTCAAGGGCATAGCGGTCCTGTTCACCTGGCCCTCTCGCGGCGAGCTCCTGGCCTATCCTTATGACCGTGAGAGCGCCTTCTATTCGCGCGATTTCCTGGAGCTCAACCTGCGAGCGATCGCGCGTGACCTCGGCCCCACGAAAATGGACATCCTCGCCCATTCGATGGGGACGATGCTGACGCTCGAGGCGCTGCGGCAGGCCGCGATCCGCGGCGACGGAGATTTCGGCGGCAAGCTGCGCGACGTGATCTTGGCGGCGCCGGATGTCGATCTCGACGTCTTCAGGACGCAGATGCGGGAGATCAGGCGTCCCGTCACGGTCTTCGTCTCAGCCGACGACCGGGCACTTGATTTTTCGCGCCGCTTCGCCGGCGACAAGAAGCGGCTCGGGGCTGTTTCGAGCAAGGATACGGAGACGATCGCCCAGTTGGAGAAGCTCGGCGTGAAGCTCATCGACCTCTCTGAAATCTCGTCCGGCGATGGCCTCAACCATGGCAAGTTCGCCTCGTCTCCCCGTGTGGTGCAGCTCATTGGCGAGCGGCTCAGGCAGGACAAGGGCGTCGGCTTCTCCGGGCCGCAGTTCGGCGACCGGCTCGGTGATGTCGCCGGTGGCGTGGTCGGCACGGTCGGCTCCACGGTGGGGCTCGTCGTCACCGCCCCGATCACGATCCTCTCCGGCGCGCGCTGATGTCGCCTTGGTGCAACGCTCGCGTCTTTCCATGAAGCGGACGGCGGGATTGCCGCATTCTGGCCGCGTTGGCCTGTCCTTAAGGTGGGGCTGGCCAATTTCGGCCTCTCTCGAATCATCGGATGCCTGACCTCATGCCTGTCACGAGGCGCGATTTCTCCTGCCGTTCGCTGGTCCTGGCCGCTCTGCTGCCGCTGGGGCTTTCCGCCTGTGCGCAGAGCGAGGCGAGTGTTTCGCCCTTCTCCGAGCCGGAGCGGGCGGATGCCTCGTCGCTCGGTAAGGAGCCGCGGCTGCTCGTGATGACCACCCGCAATGCGACGGGCAACACGGCGCCCTATTTCGGCACCGACCGCGGCCCGCTGACCTTCGCGGAGATCAAGCTCGATCCGCCCGGCCGCGGCATCGCTGGCCGCGTTTCCTCCGCCGTCAGCGGCGACTGGGCGGTGCTGGGCGCGGAGCGCGAGACCAGCCGCGACGCCACGCGGGCCTTCGCCCAGGCTGCGAACGGCCGCGACGTGCTGCTGTACGTGCACGGCTTCAACGAGAGTTTCGAATCGGCCGCGCGTAGCGCCGGACAGCTCTCGCACGCGCTCGAATTCCAGGGACGCACGGCGCTCTTCACCTGGCCCTCGGGCGGCAAGCTCTTCGACTACGCCTATGATCGGGAAAGCGCTCTCTGGTCCCGAGACGGCTTCGTGCAGGCCCTCCAGGCGCTCGTCGCCAACCCGACCGTCGGGCGCATCCACATCGTCGCCCATTCGATGGGGACGTTCCTGACGCTGGAAGGCCTGCGCGAGCTGCGCGACTCGCAGGATGTCTACGCCCGGATCGGCTCGGTCGTGCTGGCCTCGCCGGACGTCGATATCGACGCCTTCGAGCAGACGGTGAAGAAGCTCGGGCCGCTCGCTCGCCGCATGACGGTCATCATCGATCCGGGCGACAGGGCGCTCGCGCTCTCGGCCCGCATCGCCGGTGGCGTGGCACGGGCCGGCGCCGCCGACCGCTCTCGGCTGGAATCTCTGGGTGTGCGCGTCGCCGACACCTCTGGCCGCGGCTGGAGCATGCTGCGCCACGACCTCTTCCTGTCCAACAGCGAGGTCACGCAGGTGGTGCGCCGCGCGATGGATCGCGGCCTCTGAAGGCCGCCCCTAGATCGGCGGCAGGCCGGAACGCTTCTTGATGGTCGCCAGCGCGAAGTTGGATTCGACCGACTGGATGCATTTCAGCTTCGTCACCTTCTGCTTCAGGAAGCGCTCATAGCCCTCGATGCCGTCTGTGACGACGCGCAGCAGATAATCCTGCGAGCCGGTCATCAGATAGCATTCGGCCACCTCGCTCCAACTCTCGACCGCCTTCTCGAACTCGGTGATATGGTCCTGGTTCTGCTGGATCAGGCGCACCGAGACGAAGACGCTGAAGGGCAGGCCATAGGCCTTGGGGTCGACGATCGCGGCATAGCCTTGGATGACGCCGGTTTCCTCCAGCCGCTTCAGGCGGCGCAGGCAGGGGGTCGGCGAGAGGCCGACGCGCTGCGAGAGGTCCTGGTTGGTGATGCGTCCGTCCTCGCGCAGCACGGCGAGGATTCGGCGGTCGATTGTATCGAGCATGATATGCTCTCCGTAGGCCTTGGATGAGCAGGAAGCTGCAGAGAGGATGTTAAGGCGAGCCTGATCGACCAAGCAATGGCGTTCCTGCGAGATTATTCTGAGCGGCAGAGGCCGTCGCGCCCGTCGCGGCACAGGAGGAAAAGTCCATGAGCGAAGACAGCTATCACAAGGACCGGATCGCCAATCGCCGGCTTCATCCCGAGACGCTGATGATGGGCTTCGGCTATTCGCCGGCGATGTCGGAAGGCTCGCTCAAGCCGCCGGTCTTCCTGACCTCGACCTTCGTTTTCGAGAACGCCCAGCAGGGCAAGGACTTCTTCGATTTCACCTCGGGCCGGCGCCAGCCGAAGCCCGGAGAGAAGCCGGGTCTCGTCTATTCGCGCTTCAACCATCCCAATATGGAGATCCTCGAGGATCGCCTGGCGATCTGGGACGAGGCCGAGAAATGCGCCGTCTTCGCCTCCGGCATGGCCGCGGTCGCGACGACCTGCTTCGCCTTCCTGCGTCCGGGTGACACGATCCTGCATTCCCGCCCGCTCTATGGCGGCACGGAAACGCTGCTCAAGAACCAGATGGGCGCCTTCGGCATCACGCCCTTCGGCTTCACCGACGGGCTCGACATCGCGCAGATGCGCAAGGTCGCCAAGGAAGCCGCCGCCAAGGGCCGCGTCGGCATGATCCTGGTCGAGACGCCGGCCAATCCGACGAACGGCCTCGTCGACCTCGCCGCCTGCAAGGCGATCGCCGACGAGCTGGAGAAGTCGCAGGGCCATCGCCCGCCCGTCGTCGTCGACAACACGCTCCTCGGCCCGAAATACCAGAAGCCGCTGAACCTCGGCGCCGACCTGACCCTGCTCTCGCTGACCAAATATGTCGGCGGCCATTCCGACCTCGTCGGTGGCTCGATCAGCGGCTCCGAGGCGCTGGTGCGGCAGGTGAAGAGCTGGCGCGGCTCGCTGGGCACGCAAGCGGACCCGAATTCCTGCTGGATGCTGATGCGCTCGCTGGAGACGCTCGACATTCGCATGAGCCGCGCCAACGAGAACGCAAGGCTCGTGGCCGAATATCTGGAGAAGCACCCGAAGGTCGCCAAGGTGCATTATCTCGGCAACCTGAAGGCGGGCGACCCGCGCAAGGCGGTGTTCGACCGGCAATGCGTCGAGCCCGGCTCGACCTTCGCCTTCGACGTCAAGGGCGGCGAGAAGGAAGCCTTCGCCCTGCTCGATAACCTGCAGATCATGAAGCTCGCGGTCAGCCTCGGCGGAACGGAGACGCTGGTCTCGCACCCAGCCGCGATGACGCATTCGGGCGTCGCGAAGGAACTGCGCGAGGAGATCGGCCTCACCGACGCGCTGATCCGCATTTCGGTCGGCATCGAGAACATCGAGGATCTGATCTCGGATCTGGCGCAAGCTTTCGAAGCTGTGTGAGCGCGGCCCCCTAAACCCCGACCCTTCCCCAGCCCGGCAGCTTTAGCGCCGGGCTGCGCAGGTCCAGCCCCGCGACGAGGCCGAGCAGGTTGATCTCGATGCCCTCGACCCAGCCGACGCTCACCCCGGCGAGCCCGAAGAGCGAGGCCTGGATGCCGGTGCGGCTGGCGGTCAGCCCCGCGAAGACGCCGTCCGCGCGCCAATCCTTGCCGATGGCTGTGGGCGGCAGGGCCTCTCGAAGCTCCGGCACCTCGGACAGTACATGCTGGACGAAGCTGTTCGAGTTCGGCCCCGGCCAGGCGAGATAGCTGCCGGGATTGGAATAGGCATAGCTCGCCACTGCGGCGCGGATCTGCGGGATCAGCCGTTCGGCCGCCTCGCCACGAATCTCCGCGACCGGTTCCGGCATATTGCCATACCAGCGGCCATCCGCCTCGCGGTGGTTGACGCGCACCGGCGTGCCCCAGCCGACGACGTCGAAGCGCGTATAGGCGCTGGCGCCGCGCTCCTTCACTACCACCCAGGAATGATGCGCGAAGATGCCGCGCCAGCGCCCGACGCGCGCGGCGAAGACATGAATCGTCGCCTCGGGCTCGATAGTCGCTGCGGGCAGCAGCTTCGCGCTCGTCCAGTCGGCGGCGCGCCAGTCCGGCGCATGCGTCTGCCAGACCCACCAGCCGGCATGGCTTGCGACCGGCAGCAGGAAGGCGAGGGCGAAGAACGCGAGGAAGCGACGCAGGAAACCCATGCGTTACGATATCGGCGGGCCTTTCGGGGCGACAAGGACCCCGGCGATCACGCTCCTGTCAGCAAGCGGGCCAGCGGTGATCGGCGCTGGCGCATATTTCGGCAGCGTTGCCCACACGCGAAGTTCCGTCGCGCCCGCGGCCGGTTGATGCCGGGGGGAAAGCTGGTAGCGTGCGCGCGCCTGAGCGTGATGGAGGGGCAGATTGGGTAAGACGACGACGCGACTGGCCGGGGCCCTTGCGGCCTGTGCGATCGGACTTGGGCTGCTGGCGGCGCCGGCAAGCGCGCAGGACAAGCAGCTGCGCATCTTCAACTGGTCGGACTATGTCGACCCGGAGGTGCTCGACGCCTTCAAGAAGGAAACCGGCATCACGGTCGTCTACGACACCTTCGACCAGATGGAGACGGTCGAGACCAAGCTGCTCGCCGGCAAGACCGGCTATGACCTCATCGTCGTCACGGCTTCCTTCCTGCCACGCCACATCCCGCTCGGTCTCTACCAGCCGGTCGACACGGCCAAGGCGCCGAACCTCAAGAACCTCTGGCCCGAGATCCAGAAGCGCCTCGACAAATACGATCCCGGCAACAAATACGCCGTGAACTACATGTGGGGCACGACGGGGATCGGCTACAACGTCGCGAAGATCAAGGAACGGCTCGGCCCCGATGCGGTGATCGATTCGTGGAAGATCGTCTTCGAGCCCGATCAGCTCAAAAAGCTCTCAAACTGCGGAGTCCACGTCCTCGATGCGGTCGAGGAGATGTTCCCGGCCGCGCTGCGCTATCTCGGCCTGAACCCGGACTCCAAGAACGAGGCCGATCTCAACAAGGCCGGGGAGCTGCTGCGCAAGATCCGCCCGCACATCCAGAAATTCCATTCGTCCGAATACATTAACGCGCTGGCGAATGGCGATATCTGCCTCGCCGTCGGCTATTCGGGCGATATCCTCCAGGCCAAGAAGCGCGCCGAGGAAGCGAAGAACAACGTCCAGATCGCCTATTCCATCCCGAAGGAGGGCGCGTTGATGTGGTTTGATTCCTTCGTGATCCCGAAGGATGCCGGCAATGTCGATGCGGCGCTGAAGTTCATCGATTTCGTCAATCGTCCCGCCATGGCGGCGAAGAACTCGGACTTCATCCAGTATGCCAACGGCAATCTCGCCTCGAAGCCGCTGCTTTCGCCCGCGGTGCGAGACAATCCGGGAATCTACCCTTCGGATGAGGTGATGGGCCGGCTCTATACGATCACGCCCTACGACCAGAAGGCCCAGCGGGTGGTCAACCGCCTCTGGACGCGCGTCAAGACCGGCAAGTGAGCGGGGCCGGCCAAGCGAGTGCTTTCGATAAGGTTGCAGCCGCCATGAGGAAGAGTTCGCCCGGCAGCGTGCGCCGGGCCTTCCAACCCTGGAACGACCCGGCGGCGAAGCCGCTGGTCGAGTTTCGGGGCGTGACCCGGCGCTTCGGCGAGGTGACGGCCGTTAGCGACCTCTCGCTCGCGCTCTATCCGCGCGAGTTCTTTGCGCTGCTCGGCCCCTCCGGCTGCGGCAAGACCACGCTGATGCGGATGCTCGCCGGCTTCGAGACGCCGGATGAAGGCACGATCCTGCTCGACGGGCAGGACATCACGGCGGTGCCGCCGCATCTGCGGCCGGTCAACATGATGTTCCAGTCCTACGCGCTGTTCCCGCATCTGAGCGTCGCGGGCAACATCGCCTATGGCCTGAAGCGCGAGGGGCTGCCGCGCGCCGAGATCGACCGGCGCGTCGCCGAGATGCTGGAACTGGTGAAGCTCGGCGGCCTCGGCGGGCGCAAGCCGCACCAGCTCTCCGGCGGCCAGCGCCAGCGCGTCGCGCTCGCCCGCTCGCTCGCCAAGCGTCCCAAGCTCCTGCTGCTCGATGAGCCGATGGCGGCGCTCGACAGGAAGCTGCGGGAGCAGACCCAGTTCGAACTGATGGACCTGCAGAGCGAGCTGGGCCTGACCTTCATGGTCGTCACGCACGATCAGGACGAGGCCATGACGATGGCAGACCGCATGGCGGTGATGGATCACGGCAAGCTCGTGCAGATCGGCCCGCCGGACGTGATCTACGAGGCGCCAGCGAGCCGCCACGTCGCCGAGTTCGTCGGCGACATCAACATCTTCGAGGGGCATGCGGAGGCGGTCGAGGGTGAACTCGTCCGTGCACAGGTGCCGCTGGTCGGCGCTGTGGAGCTCGACGAGGAGGCGCCGACGCTGAAGCCGGGCGAGGCGCTGCTCATCGGCATCCGGCCCGAGAAGATCGAGATCAGCCACGACGAGCCGGCGCAACCGGTCAACAAGGTCGCCGGCGAGATCTGGGACATCGGCTATCTCGGCGATTTCACCATGATCCAGGTCATGGTCGGAGGGGAGGGCGGCAAGCTCGTCAAGGTCGCTCTCGCCAACCGCACCCGCCGGCTGGCACGGCCCTTCGCCTGGGACGATAGGGTCTGGCTTTCCTGGGATGTCGAGGCCGGGCTGGTGCTGCCGCCATGAGCGTGGCCAGCCCCGCAAAGCGGCTCGGTCGGCTCGTGGTGGCCGTGCCCTATCTCTGGCTCGGGCTCTTCTTTCTCGTGCCATTCGCCATCGTCCTGCGCATGGCCTTCTCGCAGTCCGCGATGGCGCTGCCGCCCTATGCGCCACATTGGGAGGGGCTCGCGCAACTCGGTGATTTCCTCTCGCAGCTTGATCCCGCGAACTTCCGGCTGCTGGGGGACGATGCGCTCTATTGGGAGAGCTATCTCTATTCGCTGCGCATCGCCGCGCTGACGACCCTCTTTGCCCTCGCGATCGGCTATCCGCTGGCCTATGCGATGGCCTCTGCTCCGCCGCGCTGGCGCGGCCTGCTGCTCGTCTTCGTGATCCTGCCGTTCTGGACCTCCTTCCTGATCCGCGTCTATGCCTGGATCGGCATCCTCAGGCCGCAAGGATTGCTCGATGCGGGCTTGAGCCTGCTGGGCTTCGAGGGCGAGCCGCTTCGCCTGCTCAACACCGAGACGGCCGTGCTGCTCGGCATGGTCTATTCCTACCTACCCTTCATGGTGCTGCCGCTCTTCGCCACGCTGGAGAAGCTCGATCGCGGCCTGCTCGAAGCCGCCGCCGATCTCGGCGCAACGCCGCTCAAAGCCTTCCTGACGGTGACCTTGCCGCTCTCGCTGCCCGGAATCCTCGCCGGCTCCGCGCTGGTCTTCATCCCGGCCGTCGGCGAGTTCGTCATCCCGGACCTGCTCGGCGGCCCCGATACGGTGATGATCGGCAAGGTGCTCTGGAACGAGTTCTTCTCCAACCGCGACTGGCCGTTGGCCTCGGCAGTGGCGGTGGTGCTTCTCGTCGTGCTGGTGCTGCCGCTCGTGCTGCTCCAGCGGGCGCGCCTGCGGCGGGAGATGGCGGCGTGAGACGCCTCGGTCCCGGCCAGATCCTGGCGCTGATCCTCGGCTTCGCCTTCCTCTATCTGCCGATCCTCACGCTGATCACCTATTCCTTCAACGCCTCCCGGCTGGTCACGGTCTGGGGCGGCTTCTCGACGCATTGGTATGGGGCGCTGCTGAAGAATGAGCCGCTGCTTGATGCCGCCTGGCTCTCGATCCGCCTCGGCTTCGTCTCGGCGACGCTGGCGACCATTCTCGGCACGCTGGCCGCGCTGGCCTTGGCGCGGCATGGCCGGTTCTTCGGCCGAACCTTGTTCTCCGGCATGGTGCTGGCCCCGCTCGTCATGCCGGAGGTGGTTACGGGGCTTTCGCTGCTGTTGCTCTTCGTGGCGAGCGATATCGAGCGCGGCTTCTGGACTGTGACCATCGCTCACGCCACCTTCAGCCTCGGCTTTTCCTGCATTGTCGTGCAGTCGCGTCTGGCGGGCTTCGACCGTTCGCTGGAGGAGGCGGCGCAGGATTTGGGCGCCACGCCCTTCGTCACCTTCTGGACCGTGACCCTGCCGCTGATCTGGCCGGCGGTGGCGGCGGCCTGGATGCTCGCCTTCACGCTCTCGCTCGACGATCTGGTCATCGCGAGCTTCACGACGGGGCCGGGCGCCACCACCTTGCCGATGCGCCTCTATTCGGCGGTCAAGCTTGGCGTCTCGCCCGAGATCAACGCGGCCTGCACAATCATGATCGCGGTGGTGGCCGGGGTGGTGATCGCAGCCTCGCTGCTGCTCAAGCGCGAGCAGCTAAACGCCGGCTGAACGGCGCCCTCAAAAGCCGTTCAGCCACGATCTGCGAATGTCCGATCCATGGCGGGGATGACCCTGCTGGAAAAGGATACGGACCATGTCTGTCCATCGCGCCCGCACCGGCTTCGCCGCCTTTGTCATCGGCGGCGTGGCGCTCGCAGCTTCCACCTTTATCGCCTCCGGCGACGCCCAGGCCTTCGGCGATCGATATGAGCGCTACACAGGCTATCAGTCTGAGGGCTGGCGCCCGCCGCCGCCGGCCTTCCATGGCTACTGGGGCCAGCGCCGTTGGCACCGCTACAACCACGATGGCTACGGCATGCGGCCGCCCCCGCCGCGCTATGGCTATGGTTACGGCTGGCGTTAACTGTCGCCACGTTGGTTGTGATCAGGAGGCGGGCGCGGCAGTGATGTCGCGTCCGCTTTTGACCTTCTACTCAGCCGCCGTCCGCTGAACATAGCCCAGCCGGCGGTTAAGCTCTTCGAGCAGCTTCTCGGCGGCGTCGGCGATGACGGTGCCGGGCGGGAAGATCGCCGAGGCGCCGGCCTCGATCAGCGCCTCGAAATCCTGCGGCGGGATCACGCCTCCGACCACGATCATGATGTCGGGGCGGCCGGCCTTCGCGAGCGCGGCCTTGAGCTCCGGCACCAGCGTCAGGTGGCCTGCCGCCAGCGAGGAGACGCCGACGATGTGGACGTCGTTCTCGACCGCCTGCCGCGCCGCCTCGTCCGGCGTCGCGAAAAGCGGCCCGATATCGACGTCGAAGCCGAGATCGGCGAAGGCCGAGGCGATGACCTTCTGGCCGCGGTCGTGCCCGTCCTGCCCCATCTTGGCGACGAGGATGCGCGGGCGGCGCCCATCCGCCTCCTCGAAGGCCTGGCACATCAGCTGCACGCGCGTCACCGCCGGGTTCATCTCGCCGACCTCCCGCTTGTAGACCCCAGAGATCGCCTTGATCTCGGCTCTGTGGCGGCCGAAGACCTGCTCCATCGCCATCGAGATCTCGCCGACGGTGGCCTTGGCCCGCGCGGCCTTCACCGCGAGGTCGAGCAGGTTGCCGTCGCCGGCGGCGCCGTTGGTGAGCGCCGTCAGCGCGCTCTCGACCTCGGCCTCGTTGCGCTCGGCCTTGAGGCGTCTCAACTTGTCGAGCTGCTGTGCGCGCACCGAGGCGTTGTCGACCTTCAGGACGTCGATGAACGCCTCGTTGTCGGGCTTGTAGCGATTGACGCCGATGATCGCCTGCTGCCCGGCGTCGATGCGCGCCTGCGTCTTCGCCGCGGCCTCCTCGATCCTGAGCTTCGGGATGCCGGCCTCGATCGCCTTGGCCATGCCGCCGAGCTTCTCGACCTCCTGGATATGCTCCCAGGCCTTGGCGGCGAGCTCGGCGGTGAGCCGCTCGACATAATAGGAGCCGCCCCAGGGGTCGATGATCCGGGTGGTGCCGCTCTCCTGCTGCAGCAGGATCTGGGTGTTGCGCGCGATGCGGGCTGAAAAGTCGGTCGGCAGTGCCAGCGCCTCGTCGAGCGCGTTGGTGTGCAGCGACTGCGTGTGCCCCTGCGTCGCCGCCATCGCCTCGATCATGGTGCGCGGCACATTGTTGAACACGTCCTGCGCCGTCAGCGACCAGCCGGAGGTCTGGCTGTGCGTGCGCAGGGGGAGGGACTTCTCGTTCTGCGCGCCGAAATCCTTGACCAGCTTCGCCCAGATCAGCCGGGCCGCGCGCATCTTGGCGACTTCCATGAAGAAGTTCATGCCGATCGCCCAGAAGAAAGAGAGGCGCGGCGCGAAGATGTCGACGCCCAGGCCCGCGCGCTGTCCGGCGCGGATATACTCGACGCCGTCGGCCAGCGTGTAGCCGAGCTCGAGATCCTGCGTCGCCCCAGCTTCCTGCATGTGATAGCCGGAAATCGAGATCGAATTGAATTTCGGCATGTTCGCCGATGTGAAAGCGAAGATGTCTCCGATGATCCGCATCGAGGGCGAGGGCGGATAGATATAGGTGTTCCGGACCATGAACTCCTTGAGGATGTCGTTCTGGATGGTCCCCGAGAGCTTGGACTGCGGCACACCCTGTTCTTCCGCCGCGACGATGTAGAGCGCCAGAACCGGCAGAACGGCGCCGTTCATCGTCATCGAGACGCTCATCTGGTCGAGCGGGATGCCGGAGAACAGCGTGCGCATATCGTAGATCGAGTCGATCGCGACGCCGGCCATGCCGACATCGCCGCCGACGCGCGGATGGTCCGAGTCGTAGCCACGATGGGTGGCGAGATCGAAGGCGACCGAAAGCCCTTTCTGCCCGGCGGCGAGATTGCGCCGATAGAAGGCGTTGGAATCCTCCGCCGTGGAGAAGCCGGCATATTGCCGGATCGTCCAGGGCTGGTTGACGTACATGGTCGGGTAGGGGCCGCGCAGATAGGGCGCGATACCGGGCAGGGTATCGACGAAGGGCAGGCCCTCGCGGTCGACAGCCGTATAGACCGGCTTGACCGGGATGCCTTCCGGCGTGGCCCAGGGCTCGCCCGAAGGCAGCGCTGCGCTGCTGGCCGCATCCGCCGCGAAGGGGAGTCTCGTGAAGTCCGGGATCGCGGTCATGAACGTCCCTCCAGTTTCGCCAGCGTCCGGCGTCTCTTCGCCAGCGTCGCTTCGAGTTTGCGGCGCTCGTCCGGCTGACGCTGGCTCTGGCTGTCGCTATCGCTGAAATCGAGCCCGCCGACCTCGCCTTCGAACAGGATCGCCAGCAGCAACGCGACCAGGATCACCGGAATCCAGAGCGTGTAGCGGCCGAGCCACCAGGCGACCGCCGCGATGCCGACGCAGGCCACTGTCACGGCGAGCGGATGATACATGAAATAGTGCAGCTTGGCCGCGACTGCGATCAGCAGGAGGGCGATGAGGCCCACGGCGACTACCGTGTCGATGACGGCCCGGCGCCAGAGCCCGCCATCCATATGCTCCAGCAGCGCAATCTCACGCCGTAGTCTTTCGACGCGGCGCTGGCGCAGCGGCGATGGAGAACCGGATGAAGCCGCCATCGCGCTCACGTCTTGTCCCACCAGTGGTGGAAATGATGTACCGGTCCGTGCCCGTGGCCAACCGGAACCTGATCGGCGGCGGCTATGGCCGCGGAGATGTAGGTTTTGGCATGCCCGACGGCCTCCGCCAGCTCCAGCCCCTTCGCGAGGTTGGCGGCGATGGCGGAGGAGAGGGTGCAGCCCGTGCCATGGGTGTTGCGGGTCTCGACGCGCAGCGCGTTGAAGCGCTGGCGCGCGCCGCCCTTGAGCCGCAGCAGATCGCTGCTGATGTCGCCGGTGCCATGCCCGCCCTTGATCAGGACATTGGCCGCGCCGAGTGCCGCGAGTTCGTCGGCCTGCTCATCCACGGACTGATCGGTCTCAGCGATGGCGGAATCGAGCAGCGCCGCGGCTTCTGGCAGGTTCGGCGTGATCAGCGTCGCCAGCGGGAAGAGATGCTTGCGGATCGCTGCGACGGCCTCAGACTCCAGCAGCCTTGCGCCCGATGCAGCGATCATCACGGGGTCGAGCACGATGTTCTTCGCGTGGTGGCGCTCCAGGCCGGCCGCCACCGTCTCGATCAGCTCCGCCGTCGCCAGCATGCCGATCTTGACGGCGCCGATGTCGAGATCCTCGAAGACGGCGTCCATCTGCTGCGTCACGAAAGCCGCCGGCACGGCATGGATGCCGCTGACGCCCTTCGTGTTCTGCGCGGTCAGCGCGACGATGACACTCGCGCCATAGACCTGATGCGCGGCGAAGGTCTTCAGATCGGCCTGGATGCCGGCGCCGCCGCTGGAATCCGAACCGGCGATGGTCAACGCAATGGCGGTCAAGGCTTCGTCTCCGTTCAGGCGGTCGCGAGGGCCTGCGCGCGTTCCAGTGTCTCGACGACGTCGCAGCCCATGAAGATGAACGAGGAGACGCCCGCCTGGTTCAGCGCCGCTTCGCTTTCGCCCGGCCGGCCTGCGAGCCAGATCGTTGCGCCGGCTGCGGCCAACGCCTCAGCTGCCGCCGCGCCTTCACTGGCATAGGCGTCGTCCATGCCGCAAAGGCAGGCGAGCTTCGCGCCCGAGGAGCGGAAGGCGTTGGTCAGAGCGTCGAGATCGGTCGCGCCATCCTTGGCGAAGCCGTCGCCGCTCGGCGCGGAGAAGCCGCCGGCCTCGAACAGGTTGCGCGCGAAGCCGGCGCGGGCTGTGAAATCGGCGATGGAGCCGAGCGTCGCCAGGAAGACGACGGGGCGTTGCGGCAATGCATCGGCCTTGTCGCGCAGGTTTTCGAAGGGCTCGGCCACTCTAAAGGAGGGCAAGGGCTCCGCCTGCAACGCCGCGCCGGTGGCGAGCGAACTGGCAAGCGCCATCGGCGCCACATCCAGCACCGCGACGTCCACCTCGCGGATATTCGGGAACTCGCTCGTGCCGGTGATCGGCTCACGGCGCGTGGCGACGGCCTTGGTACGGGCCGCACGCTGCTCGGTCAGCGTCTTCTGCAGATAGCCCTCGGTCAGCGCGGCGAGCATGCCGCCCTGCTGCTCGATCTGCTGGAAGGCCTGCCAGCCCTGCTCACACAGCGCCTGCGTCAGCGCCTCGAAGCCGCCGGCCCCCGCGGCCGGATCGGCCACGCGCCAGAGATTGGCCTCTTCGAGCAGGATGAGCTGGGTGTTGCGGGCGACGCGGCGCGCGAAACCGTCCGGCAGCCCGCGTGCCGCCGTGAAGGGCTGAACAGTGAGCGAATCCGCGCCGCCGACGCCGGCCGAGAAGGCGGCGATGGTGCCGCGCAGCAGGTTGACATGAGGGTCGCGCTTCGTCAGCGCGCGCCAGGCCGTCTCCGCATGGATCGCTGCCGGCTTCGGTTCGAGCCCGCAGGCCTGCTGCACACGGTTCCACAGCAGCCTTGCGGCGCGGAACTTCGCCACCGTCACAAACTCGTCCGTATCGGCGACGAGGGTGAAGGCGAGGGAGACGCGCGCCTCGGTGAGCGCCATGCCCTGCGCTTCGAGCGCGCGCAGATAAGCCACCGCCGTGGCAAGCGCAGCGCCGAGTTCCTGGCCTTCACTGGCGCCTGCCTCGTGATAGGGGCGGGTGTCGGCGGCGACGAACGGACCCTTGTAACCGCGTTCCTTCAAGGTGCCGATCGTCTCGGCCAGACGCAGTCCGATCTCCGGCCAGGAAGCTGCAAGCGAGCCATGGCTGGCGAGGACGCCGATGGGATCGAGCCCGAACTCGACCGCGAGATCGGTGGGCGCATGGCCGCGCTGCTCCACCAGCCCTGCCAGCAGCAGCGCGTTCACCCGGCCCTGGGGGGCGGGGTCCAGCCTGAGCCGGATGAGATCGAGCATCACGCCGTCGAGCGCGGCATCGAGCGTGGCGACATCCTCCGCGACGAGGCCATAGCCTCGCGCTGCCCGCGCGCCGGCAAAACTGACGGTGAGTGTGTCTGCGCCGCCTTCGAGATCGGCCAGAGCCAGGACACTGGCCTCGGCCGGGTCAGGATGGTCGAGCCGGGCGGCGACATGCCAGCGTCCGGTCTCGCTGCGCAAGGCTCGCGAGGGCGGCGAGGCGGCGGGATAAAGCGGCGCGATGCGGATGCCGTCGGCGGTGCGGCCGGTCAGCCGCTTCTCGAAATCACCGCCCTTTAGGACCTTGTCGACCGCCGCGCGCCATGCGTCATGCGACGGCGCGGGAAAGGCGTCGAGATAGGGCAGGTCGGATGGGGCAGCCGAGTTCATGCGCGCCGATGCTCCTTTCTGCACAATGTGCAGCCGTGGAGCGCTGATTGCCATGGGCGCGAACGCACCGCCAGTCCCGTTTCGTCGTAGGACGGGGTGCGCGAATGCGGGTTTAGGGCCTCAGCCTTGCTGGCTTTGCGGAGAGCCGCGCCGTCATCCCGGGCTCTTCGCTGCCGCGAAGCCCCGGAATGACGGGTGTTCAAGCTTTCAGACGAACTGGCCGAGGCCCGGGATCGCGCCGACGATGGCGCCCATCGCGTCCTCGCCGGCCTTCTCGCGGCCGACCGCGAACATTTCCTTGGAGACGGTCTGGATCTGGCCCATCGAGAGGCCTGCGCCCATGAGCTGGCCGCCGAGCGCCATCACGCCGCCGCCACCGCCCATCAGCCCGCCGATCGCGCCGAGCATCCCGCCCTTCGAGCCGCCTTCGGCGTCCGCGAGTTCCTGCGCGCCCGGCAGCGCCGCCATCAGCTGGCCGATCTCGGCTGGGGGGCCTTCCTTCTGCAGGAAAGCGAGGATGATGCCGACGGCCTTGCGGGCCAGCTCTTCATTGAGGCCGGCTGCCGTCGCGACCCGCGTGATCAATTCTTCCATGGACCCAAATCCCTCGAAACAGCCTCCTCGCGAGGCCTTCTGAAAATAGTTTACATATCTACGATCTGATTCCAATCGCGCCGGGCTTCCGCCTGCCGCGTCCATTCGTTACACCCTGACGGAACGGGATGTCCGGATTCTGATGGGCGAATGTGATGGCGAATGACGGCGCGATTCTGATCGGCAAGAGCGGCAAGCCCGAGAACCTTCTGCTCAAGCTGGCCAATCGCCATGGGCTGGTCACTGGCGCGACCGGCACCGGCAAGACCGTGACCCTGCAGGTGATGGCAGAGGGCTTCGCCCGCAACGGCGTGCCGGTCTTCGCCGCCGACATCAAGGGCGATCTCTCCGGCATCGTCGCGCCGGGCAACTCCAAGCCCGCCTTCGTCAACCGGGCCAAGGAAATCGGCGTCGAATACCAGCCCGACCAGTTCACTACCGTCTTCTGGGACGTGTTCGGCGAGCAGGGGCACCCGGTCCGTGCCACGATCTCGGAGATGGGCCCGCTGCTGCTGGCGCGCCTGCTCGATCTGAACGACGTGCAGGAGGGCGTGCTGAACATCGCCTTCCGCATCGCCGACGAGCAGAAGCTGCTGCTGCTCGATCTCAAGGACCTGCGCGCGATCCTGGCCTTCATCGCGGACAATGCGAAGGAGCTAACGACAAAATACGGCAATGTCAGCTCGACGACGGTCGGCACCATCCAGCGCGCACTGCTGGTGCTGGAGAACCAGAAGGGCGACCTGTTCTTCGGCGAGCCGGCGCTCGACATCGCCGATCTGATGCGGACCGACCGGGACGGACGCGGCATCGTCAACATCCTCGCTGCCGACAAGCTGATGAACAATCCGCGGCTCTACGCCACCTTCCTGCTCTGGCTGCTCTCGGAGCTGTTCGAGCAGCTTCCGGAGGTGGGCGATCTGGAGAAGCCCAAGCTCGTCTTCTTCTTCGATGAGGCGCATCTGCTGTTCAACGACGCGCCCAAGGCTCTGCTGACGGCAGTGGAGCAGGTCGTCCGCCTGATCCGCTCCAAGGGGGTCGGGGTCTATTTCGTGACGCAGAACCCGCTCGACATTCCCGATACGGTGCTGGCCCAGCTCGGCAACCGCGTCCAGCATGCGCTGCGCGCCTTCACCCCGCGCGATCAGAAGGCCGTGCGCGCCGCCGCCGAGACCTTCCGCCAGAACCCGAAGATCAAGACCGAGGAGGCGATCAGCCAGCTCGCCGTCGGCGAGGCGCTGGTCTCGATGCTGGAGGGGAAGGGCTCGCCGGAGATGGTCGAGCGCGCCCTGATCGCGCCGCCCATGGCGCAGGTCGGCCCCTGCACGCCGCAGGAGCGCCAGCAGGCGATCAACGCCTCGGCCATGAAGGGTCGCTACGAGACCATGGTCGACCGAGAGTCGGCTTATGAAGAGCTGATGAAGCGCAAGAACCTCAACCCGGACGGCTCGCCGGTCGAGGCGTCGACCGGTGGGGATGGCGGCATCCTCGATACCATCGGCGGCTGGCTCGGCGGCCCGAAGGAGCGCCCCAAGACCGGCCCCGGCAGCCGCGGCGGCCCGCTTCCGCAGAGCATGGCCGAGAAGATCATCACCTCGGCGGCCCGCTCGGCCGCGACCTCGATCGGCCGGCAGGTCGGCACCGCCATCCTGCGCGGCATTTTGGGCTCGATGAGCGGCAAGCGGTAATGGCTAGACGGCGTTAGCGCGGGGAATCCTCTCTCAGAGGGAGAGGGCAGGGTGAGGGGCCGGCCCCTAACCGTTCTTGTTATGGCGTGGTCACTGCCGCTGTGAGGCCCGCGCCTCACTGGTCCATCGGCCTACACCTCACCCCTACCCCTCTCCTTACAGGAGAGGGGTTCCCGCGATGCCCACGCCCTTTTCGGGATAGGTCAGCGCTTGGGGGGCTCAAGCTCCCGTCGCGAAGTCGTAGAGCAGCTTGAGGTTCAGCACGATGATGATCGCGGCGATGACGGCTGCGAACAGGCTGAGCCAGCGCGGCGCCACCATCTCGCCCATCTTCGCCTTCGAGGCGGTGAACATCACCAGCGGCACCACCGCGAAGGGCAGTTGCAGGCTGAGCACGACCTGGCTGAGGATGAGCAGCTTGGCCGTCTGCCCCTCGCCATAGATCAGCGTCACCACGATCGCCGGAACGATGGCCACGAGGCGCGTCACCAGCCTGCGCATCCAGGCCGGCAGGCGGATGCGCAGGAAGCCCTCCATCACGATCTGGCCGGCCATCGTCGCCGTCACCGTAGAGTTCAACCCGCAGCAGAGCAGCGCGATGGCGAAGAGCGAGGGCGCGATCGAGGCGCCCAGCAAGGGCTGCAGCAGCTCCTGCGCCTTGCCGAGCTCGGCGACGTCATGGTGCCCGGCCTTGTGGAAGGTCGCGGCGGCGAGGATCAGGATCGAGGCGTTGATGAGGAGCGCGAAGCAGAGAGCGACGGTGGAGTCGATCGTCGCGAACTTCAGGGCCTCGCGCTTCTCCGGCAACGTATGACCATAGGCTCGCGTCTGCACGATGCCGGAATGCAGGTACAGGTTATGCGGCATCACCGTCGCGCCGATGATGCCGAGCGCGATGTAGAGCATGTCCGGATTGGTCACGATGTCGGTCGTCGGCGCGAAGCCGCGGATGACCTGGCCCCAGTCAGGATCGGCCAGCGCGATCTGGATGCCGAAGCATACCGCGATGACGCCGAGCAGCGTGATGATGAAGGCCTCGATCCAGCGGAAGCCGCGCGTCTGCAGCCAGAGGATGAGGAAGACGTCGAGTGCGGTGATCATCACGCCGATCTCGAGCGGGATGCCGAAGAGCAGGTTGAGGCCAATCGCCGTGCCGATCACCTCGGCGAGGTCGGTTGCGCAGATGGCGAGCTCGGCGAGCACCCACAGAGGCCATGCCATATAGGGCGGATAGGCGTCGCGGCAGGCCTGGGCGAGGTCGCGGCCGGTGGCGATCGCGAGTCGCGCGCAGAGCGACTGCAGGATGATCGCCATGATGTTGGAGACGAGCGCGACCGTGAGCAGCGTGTAGCCGAACTGCGCGCCGCCCGCGAGCGAGGTCGCCCAGTTGCCGGGGTCCATATAGCCGACCGCAACCAGATAGCCCGGCCCGAAGAAGGCGAGGAACTTGCGCCATGTCGACGAGCTCGGCCCGATCGAAACGCTGCGGAAAACCTCCACCAGCGAGGGCTCGCCGCGCGCACGCAGCCACATGGAGGACGATTCGGGCGAGCCGTTGGACATGTTTGGACCTTGCTGCAACTTGTTTGCAATAAGCACTATAGGGTGGCCGTGATGCGTGTCAATGCAGTTGCGAAGCGTTGTCAATTAAAGGGCGGTCTTGTTCGGGCTGGCCCGAGGAATCTCGTGCCGAAGAAGGTTGCTGCGTCTCATGCTGCCGGCGATTGTCGGGTCCGCGTTTCGCCTCGCCCGAGAATAATGGCGTGCTTCCAAGCAAGATGAGTGCCCGGACGCAGCGGCAATGCGCGATGAGGGGCTGACGCTGGCGCGGGCGCTTGCCATGATGGCGTCACCTGAATCGGATTCTGTATCGTCATGTCTAAGCTTCCCGCTATCCTCGCCCGCCTCGATGCCGGGCTCGACGGCTCGCTTGCGCGCCTATCCTCCTGGCTGGAAATTCCCTCAGTCGGCACGGACCCGGCCTTCAATGCGCAAACGCGCCAGGCGGCGGAATGGCTCCGTGCGGATCTCGAGGGGCTCGGCTTCAAGGCGGAACTGAGGGAGACCGGCGGCCACCCCGTCGTCCTCGCGCATAGGCCGAAGCCCGGCGCGCCGCATGCGCTGTTCTATGGTCATTACGACGTGCAGCCGGTCGATCCGCTCAATCTCTGGGATACGGACCCGTTCAAGCCTGTGGTCCGCGAGCTGGAGCCGGGCCGGAAGGTCATCTCGGCCCGCGGCGCTTGCGACGACAAGGGCCAGGTGATGACCTTCATCGAGGCCGTGCGCGCGACGCTCGCCGAAACCGGCGACCTGCCCATCGGCCTGACCATCCTCGTCGAGGGCGAGGAGGAATCGGGCTCGGTCAACCTGCCGGGCTACATCAAGGCCAATGCGACCGAGCTGAAGGCGGATTACGCGCTGGTCTGCGACACCGGCCAGTGGGATCGCGAGACGCCGCTCATCACCTCGACCCTGCGCGGCATGGTCTATCAGGAAGTCGTACTGACCGCGGCCAACCGCGATCTGCATTCCGGCCTCTTCGGCGGCGCAGCCGCGAACCCCATCCATATCCTCGCGAGGATTGTGGGCGAACTCCATGACGAGAACGGCCGCATCACCGTTCCGGGCTTCTATGAGGGCGTGCACGAGCCCACCAACGCGCAGAAGGCGGAATGGGCCGATCTCGGGCTGACGGAGGAGGATTTCCTCGGCCAGGTCGGCCTGAAGCATTCCATCGGCGAGCGCGGCCGCATGCTGATCGAGCAGATCCAGTCCCGCCCGACCTGCGACGTCAATGGCATCTGGGGCGGCTATACGGGCGAGGGCAGCAAGACGGTCATTCCCGGCCAGGCCTCGGCCAAGGTCTCCTTCCGCCTCGTCGGCGAGCAGGACCCGGCCAAGATCGCCGCCGCATTCCAGCAGTTCGTCCGCGACCGTCTGCCTGCGGATGTGACCGCGGAATTCATCAGCCATTCCGGCTCTCCGGCGCTCGCTGTGCCGGTGGATTCGCCAGTGCTTCACAAGGCGCGCGTCGCGCTGGCCGAGGAATGGGGCGGACGCGTGGTCTCGATCGGCAGCGGCGGCTCCATCCCTGTCGGCGGCGATTTCAAGCGCACGCTCGGTATCGACACGCTGTTCGTCGGCTTCGGCCTCGATGACGACCGGGTCCACTCGCCGAACGAAAAATACGACCTGTCATCCTTCCACAAGGGCCAGCGTTCATGGGCCCGCATCTTGCAGGCACTGGGATCATGAGATCGATCTGTGTCTTCTGCGGCTCGAACCCGGGCAACGATGCCGTCTACGCGGCGGGCGCCCGCGCCATGGGGGCGGAGATCGCCAAGCGCGGCCTGACGCTCGTCTATGGCGGCGGCGCGGTCGGGCTGATGGGCATCGTCGCCAATGCGGCGCTCGATGCCGGTGGCGAGGTCCACGGCGTCATTCCCAAGGCGCTGCGCGAGAAGGAGATCGGCCATATCGGCCTGACCCGGCTCGAGGTGGTCGACACCATGCACACGCGCAAGGCGCGGATGGCTGAACTCTCGGACGGCTTCATCGCCATGCCGGGTGGCATCGGCACCTTCGAGGAGCTGTTCGAGATCTGGACCTGGGGCCAGCTCGGCATCCACGCCAAGCCGCTCGCCTTGCTCAACGTCGCGGGCTTTTACGATCCGCTCGCCGTCTTCCTCGACCGGACGACGGAGGAGGGCTTCCTGAAGCCCAACCACCGCGCCATGGTGATGACGGACACCGAACCGGCGACCTTGCTCGACCGGATGCAGGCCTATGTCCCGGCCGCGACCTATAAATGGATCGAGAAGGAGCAGGCCTAAGCGATCTCGCTGGATGCATCTTCAGGATATAGGAATTTAATCTTGACATCGTGACGCTGATCCTGTAGACATCAGGGACGCTCACGAAATGTGCCCGAACGAAGCCGCCGCGCTCCCCAGCCCGGCGGCTTTTTCGTGCCTGCCATCCGGGAGGCGAAGATGGCCGACGAAGATTTGGAAGCACCCGCGCCGAAGCCGAAGGCGAAACCGACCAGCCGCAAGGGCGTGGTCAGCCAGCTCTGGCGCGCCGCCAAGCGCCAGCTCGACACGCATGAGGAGCATCTCGCCGACCTGCCCAAGGGGGCGGCGGCGAGCGAGGCCGACGCCAAGGCGCTGGCGACGCTCGCCCGCACCGTGCGCGAACTGGTCGCGATCGAGGAACCGCAAGGTGGGAGGAGGGAAAGGCAGACCGATGAGCTTTCTCCCGCCGACGGACTTCGCCATGTCGCACAGCTCCGTCAGGATCTTGCTCGACGTCTTGAAGCACTTGCCGCTGAAGAAGAGGGTCAGATTTCTCCGGATCATCCTGCCGACGGCGTCGCCTGATCTCGTCGAGGCCATCGGCAAGGAGTGGGCGGTCTGGGCGCGGCCCGACCAGTTGCCGCCAGAGCCGCTCAAGGCGATCTGGCTCGTTCTCGGAGGTCGCGGGGCCGGCAAGACGCGCACGGGCGCCGAATGGGTCAAGGGCATGGCGCTGGGCCATCCGCCTTTCACCGAGACGCCGACCGGGCGAATCGCGCTGGTCGGTGAGACGCAAGGCCAGGTTCGCGACGTGATGATCGAGGGCGTCTCCGGGCTGCTCGCAATCCATGTGCGTGGGGAGCGGCCGACATGGCAGCCCTCACTGCGCCGCCTGCAGTGGCCGAATGGCGCGATCGCTCAGGTCTTCTCGGCCGAGGATCCGGAGAGCCTGCGCGGGCCGCAGTTTGGCGCCGCCTGGTCGGACGAGCTGGCGAAATGGCCGAACCTTCAGGAGTGCTGGGATATGCTGCAATTCGGCCTGCGCCTGGGCGACAGCCCGCGCCAGATCGTCACCACGACGCCGCGCCCGCTGCCGCTGCTCAAGCGGCTGCTGGCGGAACCCGACGTCGCGGTCAGCCGGGCGAAGACGAGCGACAACCGCTTCAACCTCGCCGCCGCGTTCATCCGCACCGTCACCGAGACCTATGGCGGCACGCGGCTCGGCCGGCAGGAGCTAGACGGCGAGATCGTCGAGGATAGCCCGGACGCGCTCTGGACCCGCGCGATGGTGGAGGCCGCCCGCGTGGGGCAAGCGCCGCCGCTGGCGCGCGTGGTCGTCGCTGTCGATCCGCCGGCTTCGTCGTCGCAGCGGGCGGATCGCTGCGGCCTCGTCGTGGCCGGCATCGACCGCGACGGCCTCGGCCATGTGCTGGAGGACGGCACGCTGGCCGGCGCCCGGCCGCAGGAATGGGCCGAGAAGGCAGTCGCGCTCTATCGCCGCCACGAGGCGGATGCGCTCGTCGTCGAAGTCAACCAGGGCGGCGAGATGGTCGGGAGCATCATCCGCGAGGTCGATGCCGGCGTGCCGGTCACCTCCGTTCGGGCGACGCGCGGCAAATATCTCAGGGCAGAGCCGGTCGCGGCGCTCTATGCGCAAGGCCGTGTGCGCCATGCCGGTACGTTCCCGGAGCTGGAGGACGAGATGTGCGCCTTTGGCCCCGGAGGGCTGGCATCCGGCCGCTCGCCGGACCGGCTCGACGCGCTGGTCTGGGCGCTGACCCATCTGATGCTGGCGCCGAGGGGCCGGCCGCGGGTGAGGGGGATTTAGCAGACTTTCCGCCGTCATTCCGGGGCAGGCCGCAGGTCTGAGCCCGCAATCCAGAGCCGATGTCGTTGGTGGATGGGGCTGTCGGCCTCGTTCCAAGGCTTCGCTAACGCTCAAACAGCGAGACATCCATGTTCGATTTCCTTCGCAACCTGCGCGGCTGGGCCGCGCCGGACCAGAAGCGCTCGCGCGTCGGGCCGCTGATCGCCCTGCACGAGGCGGGGCGCGCGGTCTGGACGCCGCGGGACTATGTCGCGCTCTCGCGCGAGGGCTACGAGCGCAATCCGGTGGTGCATCGTTGTGTGCGAGTGATCGCCGAGGCGGCGGCACAGACCCCGCTCGTCGCCAAGGTTGGCAGCCGCGAGATGCCGGAACACCCCGCGCTCGCACTTATCGAGCAGCCCAATCCGCGCCAGGGCGGAATCGCTTTCCGGGAGACGCTGTTCGGCCACCTGCTCGTCGCCGGCAACGCCTATGTCGAGGCGGTGAGCACGGGCCGCGAGCCGCGCGAGCTCTATGTGCTGAGGCCCGACCGGATGCGCGTCGTGCCGGGCCGCAACGGCTGGCCCGAGGCCTACGACTATACGGTCGGCGGCGACACGGTGCGCTTCCGGCAGGACGAGGCCGATCCCGCGCCGATCCTGCACCTGACGCTGTTCCACCCGGTCGACGACCATTACGGCCTGTCGCCCATCGAGGCGGCGGCCGCCTCGCTGGACATCCACAACGCCGCCAGCAACTGGCACAAGGCGTTGCTCGACAATGCCGCGAGGCCCTCCGGCGCGCTGGTCTATGACGGGCCGGAAGGCGCGACACTCACGGAAGCGCAGTTCGAGCGGCTGAAGCAGGAACTGGAGGATTCCTTCCAGGGAGCGCGCAATGCCGGCCGTCCGCTCCTGCTCGAAGGCGGGCTCGACTGGAAGCCGCTCTCGTTGACGCCGGCGGAGCTGGACTTCGTCGCGGCCAAGGGCGTGGCGGCACGTGAGATCGCGCTCGCCTTCGGCGTGCCGCCGCTGCTGCTCGGCCTGCCGGGTGATAACACCCACGCCAATTTCGCCGAGGCGAACCGGGCGCTCTGGCGCCAGACGGTGATCCCGCTGGTCCGGCGCACGGCGCAGTCCCTGGCGCAATGGCTGGGGCCTGCCCTCGGGGACGATCTCACGCTCGATCCCGATCTCGATGCGGTCGAGGCACTGGCCGACGAGCGGGAATCGCTTTGGCGGCGGCTCGGAGCGGCCGCCTTCCTCACCGATGACGAGAAACGCGAAGCGGTCGGATACGGCCGCCGCACCTCAAGGGAGGGCTCCGCATGAACATGCTCGAACAGGTCGTGACCGCCTTCGTCGGCCGCGCCGATGTCGGCCATCTCGGCCTGCTGCTCTGGGCCGCGAGCGCTTCCGGCCTCGCCTGGCTCGTCCTGCGGGAGCTCACGGCTGCGAACCGCCGCTTCGACGATTTCGTCCGCGAGCTCAACCGCTTCAACGCACGCCACGAGGGGGATTCATGAAAGCAGGCAAGAATGCGGGCAAGGGCGCTTCCCGGCCGGCGCCGAAGATCCAGGTCAAGCCCGGCCGCCCGGTGAAAGTCGCCACCACAGAGACCTTCAGCAGCTTCGTCCGCAACCTCGGCCGGCTCGAGAACGAGCGCGCCGTTGGTTCCAAAGGCGGAGACGGCCGGGAGGGCGGGCGATGAGAAGCTGCCTCGCCGCCTGCGGCCCGCTCGAATCCAAGCTGTTGCCGATCCAGCCCTCCCGCATCGGCCGGGACGGCGTCTTCGAAGGCTATGCCAGCCTGTTCCGCATCCCCGATCTCGGCAAGGATGTGGTCGAGCCCGGCGCCTTTCGCGAGAGCCTGTCGCGGCGCGGCCCCTCCGGCGTGAAGCTGCTCTGGCAGCACGACCCGGCCGAGCCGATTGGCCGCTGGCTGAGCCTGACCGAGGATTCGCGCGGGCTCTTCGTGCGCGGGCGGCTCTCTTTCGCCGTGGCACGGGCTCGCGAGATCCATGCGCTGATGCTGGACGGCGCGCTCGACGGTCTCTCGATCGGCTTCCGGCCCGAGAAAGCCCGTACCGAACCGCGCACGGGCTTACGCCGTCTCGAGCGCGTCGATCTCTGGGAGGTGTCGGTCGTCACCTTCCCGATGCTGCCCCAGGCCCGGATCGCTGCCGTAAAGCGCGTGCAGCCGGACGCCTTCGCCTGATCTCACTCTCAAGGAGCAACCATGACCCATCTCGACAACGCGCCCGAGACCAAGGCCGCCGGCGCCGATCTGACGCTGGCCTATGAGGATCTGCGCTACACGCTGGAGAGCTACCGCGCCGCCAATGAGGAACGCCTCGCCGGGATCGAATCCCGCCAGGGCGCCGATCCGCTGACCGAGGAGAAGCTGGTGCGGATGGACGCCGCGCTCGACGACACGATGCGCCGCATCGACCGGCTGACGCTGGAGCGCGCCCGCCCGGCGCTTGGCCATGAAGGCCATGCCCGCGATCCGCTCGTCGCCGAGCACAAGGCGGCCTTCGCGGCCTATGTCCGCAGCGGCGAGGCCGGCGGGCTGAAGCGGCTCGAAGCCAAGGCGCTTTCGGCCGGATCCGGCCCGGACGGCGGCTATCTCGCGCCCTCGACAGTCGAGGGCGAGATCCTGCGCCGCCTGGCTGCCGTCTCGCCGATCCGTTCGCTGGCGACGGTCCGCACCATCTCGTCCGGCACCTACAAGAAGGCCTTCTCCACCACCGGCCCGGCCTCGGGCTGGGTCGCCGAGGCCGCCGCCCGGCCGCAGACCGGCTCGCCGACGCTGGCCGAGCTCTCCTTCCCGGCCATGGAACTCTACGCCATGCCGGCCGCGACGCAGACGCTGCTCGACGACGCCATCGTCAATATCGACCAGTGGATCGCCGAAGAAGTGGAGAGCGTCTTCGCCGAGCAGGAGGGCGCCGCCTTCGTCAATGGCGACGGCATCGACAAGCCCAAGGGATTCCTGGCTTATCCGACCGTGGCCGAGGCGAGCTGGAGCTGGGGCAATATCGGCGTGCTGAACACCGGCGTCGCCGGTGCCTTCCCGGCCTCCAATCCGTCCGACACGCTGGTCGACCTCGTCTATGCGCTGAAGGCCGGTTACCGCCAGAACGCCGCCTTCGTAATGAACCGCAAGACGCAAGCTGCGATCCGCAAGTTCAAGGACTCGACCGGCAGCTATCTCTGGCAGCCCCCGGCCTCGGCCGGCGCCCCGGCGACGCTGCTCGGCTTTCCGCTGGTCGAGGCGGAGGACATGCCGAACATCGCTAACAACGCCGTCTCCATCGCCTTTGGCGATTTCCGGCGCGGCTATCTCGTGGTCGACCGGGCGGGCGTGCGCATCCTGCGCGATCCCTATTCCGCCAAGCCCTATGTGCTGTTCTACACCACCAAGCGCGTCGGCGGTGGTGTCCAGGACTTCGCGGCGATCAAGGGTCTGAAGTTCGCGGTGTGAGCGCTCCTGCTCGCGTCATGCTCGGGCTTGACCCGAGCATCTCAGGACGGGGAGACGTTCTTTCCGGCGAGAGATTCTCGGATCTGCGCTCTGCGCCGCCCGAGAATGACGCCTAAAGAGCTCTCAGCGCGAGAACCACCAGCTGAAGGCGGCGCGCGGTTGGACGGCGTCCTCCGACCGCGCCTCGGCACCGACGTTCAGGAGCCGCGCGCTGCCTTGCGAGATCCAGCTGCGATACTCGTTGATCGGGGTGATCGCGGTGAAGCCGCCACAGATGCGCCGGGCCCGCGTATTCAGCGGTCCGCTCGACCAGCTCACGATGCCGACGAGGTCTCGCGAGCGGGCCGAACCGCGCAGCACCGGCCCACCGGAATCGCCTCGGCAGGCGCCGGCGCCCGGCGTCTCGCCCCGCGCTTCGACGTCGACCGCGACCTTGACCGTGTTCTGCGTCGTGTAGTTGCCGGCGTTGACGAGCCGGGTCTCGCGCAGGCGCCGGGCCGTCGCCTTGTTGTTCTCGGAGGAAAGACCGTAGCCCGCCATCACGACGGTTTCGCCCTGCCAGAGGCCGCCGCCCAGCGTCAGCGGCTCGATGTCGCGCGGCAGCGGCTCGGCCAAACGCAACAGCGCGAGGTCAGTGCCGGGCTGGGTGCGGGGCGTCGTACCGGGTACGAAGCTCGGATGCGGCAGCACTGCGACCACCATCTGGCGCCGTGCCCGGAAGCGCTGGTCGAGGCTGACCACGCTGATCGAACCGCCGCCCATGAGGCAATGCGCCGCCGTCAGCACGATCTCCGGCGCGATGACGGCACCGGAGCAGAGCTCGCCCCGGCTGGTCTCGACCCGCACGGTCCACGCCCGCGGGCCGAGGGCATCGCGCGAATCGACCCCGCCGACGACGGCGGCAGCCGGCTCTGCGAGCAGCGCCGCTGCAAAGGACAGGGCGAAGGCGAATGACGTTCGGGAGATCATGAAGCGAACCGGTTGATGTGGAATCAATCTAGGGTCTGTCGGGCAGCGAGGACAAGTATCGCCCTGCGTTCCATCAGGGGATGCCATTCCAGCGCGCGCTTTCGCCCCATCGCGAGAGCGTGGCGTCGATCCAGCTCCGCTGCGGCGCGACCAGAACGCCCTGGCTCAGAAGCCCGCAATTCTTCCCCTTCGGTCCCGTCGACCAGCTCGTGACGGCGACGATACCGTCACCAGAGAGCATGGGGCCGCCGGAATCGCCCTGGCAGGCGCTGGCGCCCGGCCGCTTGCCGGCCCCGGCCGGATCGGCCGCCCAGATCAGGATGCGGCCCGGACCATAGGGCTCGACGGCTGAAAGAGCCGCGGAGCGGTAGGTCCCGGTGCTTCGGGCATCGCCCTCGCGGGCGACACCGTAGCCGGCGAGCGTGACAGGGCTGCCGACGCGCGGCAGCGGGCCATCCACAAGTTCCGCTGCGCCGAACCGGCCGGGCAGGGGATCGGTCAGCCTGACGAGCGCCAGGTCGATCGAGCGGCGGCGGCTTTGGATCGCCCCGGCGTCGAATTCCGGATGCAGCGCGACCGCAGCGGGCGCGACGAGCACCGGCTCACCGCTCTCGCGCCAGTGGACGCGCAGTTCAGCGCCGCCGGCAGCGCAATGCGCGGCCGTCAAGATGGCGCGCGCGGACAACACGATCCCGGTGCAGACCCCGCCGCGGGCGTTGAGCACCATCAATGTCGAGCCGGCAGCCGGCCCGCCTTCGCGCCCGCCGACCACGGCCTGCGCGGGCAGGGCCCCAAGAGCGCAGGCGAAGCCGAGCGCGACGATCCGTTCTGCGATGCCCATCAGATCCTCCTGAGGTGGCTGATAGCGCGTCGCGGCCGCCAGATGAACCCTTGCAGATGAACTGTTGAAGGAAGCGAAGATGACGCCGCTCGCGCTCGCACCGCCGGAGATGGAGCCCGTGACCCTGGCCGAGGCCCGGCAATTCCTGCGCCTCGACCAGACCGAAGAGGACGATCTCCTCGCCACGCTGATCACCGCGGCGCGGCTGATGATCGAGGCGGCGGCAGGCCGCTGCCTGGTCGAGCAGCCCTGGCGGATCGTGCTCGATCGCTGGCCCGCGAGCGGCGAGATCCGGCTGCCGCTCTCCCCCTTGATGCGAATCCAGGCGGCGCGCGTCTACGACGTGCTGGGCAGTGCACAGCCGGTTGCCGGCGCGGCGCTGACGCTGGACAAGACGGCCGATCCTCCCCTGATCCGCGTGACGGGCGAAGTGCCTGAGATCGGCCGGACCCACGGCGCCATCGAGATCGACATCGCCGCAGGTTATGGCGCTACGGCCGCCGCCGTTCCGGCCCCGCTGCGCCAGGCCGTGCTGCGTCTCGCGGCCCGCTGGTTCGAGGAGCGTGGCGACGTCGCGAGCCGCGATGCGCAGTCGCTGCCGAGGGCGGTTGCCGCGCTGATAGCGCCCTTCCGCCGGGGGAGGCTTTGAGCCATGCCGGGCCATGGCAAGACCCCGATAGGCCGGTTGCGGCGCAGGCTCGTGCTGGAGGCGCCGGTTGCGACGCCGGACGGCCTCGGTGGCGCAACTCGGGCCTTCGAGATTGTCGGCGCCTTCTGGGCGCAGATGGAATGGCTCTCCGGCTCCGAGGTCTGGCGGCGGGGGCGACCAGAGCAGGTCGGCACGTATCGCGTCACGCTGCGATGGCGCGGCGATCTCGATGCCGGCAAGCGCCTGCGCGACGGTGACCGCATCTTCGACGTCCGCTCGGTAGCCGATCCGGATGGCTCGCGCCGGCACCTCACCTGCCTCGTCGAGGAGGAGACGCCATGAGCGACGCCATCCTCGCCCTGCGCGCTGCGATTCAGACGCGGCTGGCGGCGGATGCGGCGCTGACGACGCTGATCGGCCCCGGACGCATCCACGACGAGGCCCCGCGCGCCATGCGCGGCCTCTACGTGACCCATGGCGAGGCCGAGGCCAGCGACTGGTCGACGGGCACGGAGCGCGGCTGCGAGCAGGAGTTCAACCTCTACGTCTGGGCAGCGGAGAGCGCTTCCTCCCGGCAGGCGCTCGAGGCGGCAGGCCTGATCGTCGCCGCGCTCGATGAGGCGGAGTTCACTGTGGCGGGCCACGCCCTCGTCAATCTGCGCTGGCTGTCGAGCCGCCTCGCACGGGAGGCCCGCAAAGGGGTTCCCTTCGTGATGATCCGCTTCCGCGCCGTCACCGAAACACTTTGATTGATGGAAGGAGAGGCCGCATGCCGGCACAGAAGGGCAAGGATCTGCTGCTCAAGGCGGCGGATGGCGAGGCTTTCGTCACCGTGGCGGGCCTGAGGGCGCGCCAGATCGCGTTCAACGCCGAGACGGTCGACGTAACCCATGCGGAATCGGCCGGGCGCTGGCGCGAGCTGCTGGCCGGCGCCGGCGTGCGCCGGGCCAGCATCTCGGGCTCGGGCATCTTCAAGGACGAGGCCTCTGACGCGCTGGTGCGCCAGACCTTCTTCGATGGCGCGATCCGCAGCTGGCAGGTCGTCGTGCCGGATTTCGGCACGGTCGAGGGGCCGTTCCAGCTCACCAGCCTGGAATATCGCGGCGACCATGCCGCCGAGGTCACCTTCGATCTCTCGCTGGAATCGGCCGGCCAACTCGCCTTCACGGCGCTCTGAGGAGAATGCAGATGGTCAATCGTCATCGCGGCGAGACCGCGCTCATGGTCGCTGGGCAATCCCTGCCGATGCGGCTCACGCTCGGCGCACTTGCCGAACTCGAGGAAGCCTTCGCCGTCGACAGCCTGCCGGCGCTGGGCGAGCACTTCATCGGCGGGCAGCTCTCCGCCCGCGACATCATCCGCATCATCGCCGCCGGCCTGCGTGGCGCGGGGCAGGCGATCCGCGACGAGGATGTCGCGGGGCTCTCCTTCGACGGCGGGCTGAACGGTGTGATCTCGGCCGCCATCACCCTGCTCGAAGCAACCTTCGGCGGGAGCGACGAAGCCCGCCCTCCGCAGCCGCCGGCGGCCTGAGCGCCCCGGCGGATTTTCCCTGGGAGGATGTCATGGCCTTCGGGCTCGGCCGGCTGCGCTGGCCGCCCGAGCAGTTCTGGGCCGCGACGCCGCGTGAGATTGCCGCCGCGCTCCACGCGCATCGCCCGGAGCAGAGCGGCGTGGCTGACCGGGCCGGCCTCGCCGCGCTGATGGCCGCCTTCCCCGATGCCTGAGTCAGGCTCCTCAACCAATGTCTCAAGAGGTTCCCATGGCCGACGAAGATCTCGTCGATTCCACCCGCCTGTCCGGCATCCGGACGATGGACAAGCTGACTCAATCTCTGAACCGTTCCTCGGAAATCTTTGGTAAATCGATCGTAAATGCGTTCTCGAAGGGCATCGTCGAGGGCAAGCGCTTCGAGGATGTCCTGCGCGGCGTCGGTCGGACGATGACCGACAGCCTGCTCAAGATGGCGCTGACGCCGCTGCAGGGCACGCTCTCCAGCCTGCTCGGTTCTGGCATGAAAAGCCTTACGGGTCTCTTCACCGGAAGCCTCGGTCTGGCCAGGGCCAGCGCTCCAGGCTCATCCGTCATGCCCTTCGCCCAGGGCGGCATCGTCGCCGCGCCCTCCTATTTCCCGACCGGACGCGGGCTCGGCCTGATGGGCGAGCAGGGCGCCGAGGCGATCATGCCGCTCTCACGGGGGCTGGATGGGAGGCTCGGCGTGCGCGCCGCGGGCGGAGCGGCTCGGCCGCTCAGCGTGATGGTCCAGGTCTCGACACCTGATGCCGAAAGCTTTCGCCGATCCGAGGCGCAGGTATCGGCCGCGATCGCCCGCGCCGTCGCGCGCGGCAGCCGCGCGCTCTGAAGCGGAGCACGTCATGACCGATTTCCACGAGGCCCGCTTTCCGCTCGATGTCGCCCGCGGCGCGCGCGGCGGGCCGGAGCGGCAGACGCAGATCGTCACGCTCGCCTCGGGCCGCGAGGTCCGCAACAGCCGCTGGGCCCATTCGCGCCGTCGCTACGATGCCGGACTCGGCGTGCGTGGCCTCGATGCGTTGGCGGCGGTGGTGAGCTTCTTCGAGGAGCGCCGCGGCCGGCTCTACGGCTTCCGCTGGCGCGACCGGCTCGACTGGAAGAGCGGCACGCCCTCGCAGGAGCCGGCAGCGACCGACCAGGTGATCGGAGTCGGCGATGGGGCGACTGCCGCCTTCCAGCTCTGCAAGGCCTATGGCGAAGGCACATCCGCCTATAGCCGCACCATCACCAAGCCCTGCGACGGCACGGTGCGGATCGCGCTCGACGGTGTCGAGCAGCCGGCCGGGAGCTTCATCTGCGATCCGGCGACCGGGCTGGTCACTTTCGGGCCGGGTTCCATTCCTCCGCCGGCCGCGGTCATCAGCGCCGGCTTCGCTTTCGACGTGCCCGTCCGCTTCGACACGGACGCGATCGAGGTCGATCTCTCCGCCTTCGAGGCCGGCGAAATCCCGCGCATCCCCGTCGTCGAGATCATTCCCTGAGGTGCCTTATGCGCGACATCCCTGCCGGCCTCGCCGCCCATCTCGAAGGCGGCGCGACCACGCTCTGCCGCTGCTGGAGCCTGACGCGGCGCGATGGGCTTATCCTTGGTTTCACCGACCACGACCGGCCGCTCGCCTTCGACAGCGTGACCTATCAGGCCGTGGCCGGGCTGGAGGCGGCCGAAACCACGGCCGAACTCGGCTTCGCCATCGGCGGCGGCGATGTTGCCGGTGCTTTTGCGGCCTCCGGGCTGAACGAGGCCGATCTGGCGCGCGGCCTCTATGACGACGCCCGTGTTAGCATCTGGCTGGTCAACTGGGCTGAGGTCGAGCAACGGCTGCTGCTGGAAGAGGGTTTCGTCGGTGAGGTCAGGCGCGGCGAACTCGGCTTCACTGCCGAGGTACGCAGCTTCGCCAAGGCCTTCGACGAGGAGAGGGGGCGGCTCTATCTGCGCTCCTGCTCGGCCGATCTCGGTGATGCGCGCTGCGGCGTCGCGCTGGCCGCGGCGGCCGCGACCGTCGATGCCAGCGACGGACGGCTCGGGCTGTCGGCCACTGGGCTCGCCTCCTATCCGGACGGGCATTTCACCGGCGGGCGGCTCGTCTTCACCGGCGGCGCCAATGCTGGTTTCGCCACCGAGGTGAAGCGGCACGGTATCGAGGGCGGTGCCGCCGTGTTCCAGCTCTGGCAGGCGCCCCCCGCGGCGATCGAGCCGGGAGATGCCTTCAGCGTCACGCCGGGCTGCGACAAGAGCTTCGCGACCTGCCGGGCCAAGTTCGGCAATGGCGTCAACTTCCGCGGCTTCCCCCATATGCCGACCACGGATTTCATCATCGGCGGCGTTCGCCCTGGCGACGGCGCGCTCGATGGCGGGAGCCTGTTCCGATGAGGCGCGACGAGATCGTCGAGGCGGCGCGCGCCTGGCTCGGCACGCCCTATCATCATCAGGCCTCGCTGCGGGGCGTCGGCTGCGATTGTCTCGGTTTCGTGCGGGGTGTCTGGCGGGACCTGCTCGGCGACGAGCCCGAGCTGCCACCGCCTTACTCGCCCTATTGGGCGGAGAGCCTGCGGCAGGAGACGCTCGCCGCGGCCGCGATGCGCCATCTCATCCCGGTCCCCCGCGGCGAGGAGAGGCCGGGCGATGTGCTGCTCTTCCGCTGGCGCGAGCATCTGCCGGCCAAGCATTGCGCCATCCTCAGCGCGCCAGACCGGATCGCCCACGCTCATGACGGCGCGGCCGTCGCCGAGGTCGCCTTCACGCCCTGGTGGCGGCGCCATCTCAGCCACGCCTTTTCCTTTCCGGGAGTGACCGACTAATGGCGACGCTTCTTCTCCAGGTCGCAGGCTCGGCGTTCGGTTCGGCGCTTGGCGGGCCGATCGGTGGCGCGATCGGGCAGGCGCTCGGCGGGCTGGCCGGCGCGAGCATCGATCAGGCCTGGCTCGGCGGCTCGGGCGGCAACAAGACCGTCGAGGGGCCGCGGCTGAAGGAGGTCAACGGGCTTGCCGCCACGGAGGGCGCTGCGATCCCGCGGGTCTATGGCCGCGCCCGGCTGGGCGGCCAGCTCATCTGGGCGACGCGCTTCGAGGAGGAGGTTTCCGTCTCGATCACGCGCACCAAGAGCGGCGGCAAGGGCGGCCGCTCTCAGAAGAGCTACGAGACGACCTACAGCTACTATGCCAACCTCGCCATCGGCCTCTGCGAGGGGGAGATTTCTTTCGTCCGACGCATATGGGTCGATGGCCGCGAGCTCGATATCGCCACCGTCGGGATGCGCGTGCATCACGGCCATGAGGCGCAGGCTCCCGATCCGCTGATCGCCGCCAAGGAGGCGGGCGAGGTGCCGGCCTTTCGCGGCCTCGCCTATGTGGTGTTCGAGCGCTTTCCGCTGGCCGATTACGGTAACCGGGTGCCGCAGTTCGATTTCGAGGTGGTGCGGGCCGTCGAGGGCCTGAACGAGATGATCCGCGCCGTCTCCCTGATCCCGGGGGCCGGCGAGTTCGTCTATGATCGGCGGCCCGTCAGCCACGAGCCGGAGCCCGGCGTGAGCGAGAGCCTGACGCGCCATCAGCTCTATGGCGGCAGCGATGTCGATACCGCTGTCAGCCAGCTTCTCTCGCTCTGTCCCAATCTGCGCTCGGTTTCGCTGGTCGTCTCATGGTTCGGCGACGATCTGCGCGCCGGCTTCTGTACAGTCGCGCCGCGCGTCGAGCTTCCCTGGAAGCCGACTGTCGGTGCCGAATGGGCGGTCGCGGGGGTGGCGCGCGCCTCGGCTCGCCCCGTCAGCCAGATCGACGGCCGCCCGGCCTTCGGCGGCACCCCCTCGGACGAGAGCGTCATCGCGTTGATCCGGCGCTTGCGCTTCGATTTCGGGCTGGAGGTGGTGCTCTATCCGTTCCTGATGATGGACATCCCGGCGGACAACGTCCTGCCGGACCCATGGTCGGGCGCCGCGGGCCAGCCGCGCTATCCCTGGCGCGGCCGCGTCACCTGTGATCCTGCGCCGGGCCAGTCCGGCAGCCCGGAAGGCACGGCGACCGCCGCATCCCAGATCGCCGCTTTCGTCGGCACGGTCGCACCGGCCGACATGTCGGCTGCCGGCGATCTCATAAGTTGCGCCAAGCCCGACGAATGGTCCTATCGCCGCCTCGTCATGCATGGCGCGATGCTGGCGCAGGCGGCCGGTGGCGTCGAGGGCTTCGTGATCGGCTCGGAGCTGGTGGGACTGACGCATCTGCGCGGCACGGCGGGCTATCCGATGGCCGATCATCTCGTGGGCATCGCCGCGGATGTGAAGACGATCCTGCCCTCGGCCATCCTGACCTATGCCGCCGACTGGACCGAGTATGGCGCCGATGTTCGCGATGACGGGCAGGACATCGACTTCCCGCTGGACGCACTCTGGGCCTCGCCCGCCATCGGCGCGATCGGCATCGATTTCTATCCGCCGCTGTCGGACTGGCGCGATTCCGGCGGCCATGCCGATGAGGAACTGGCGCGTGGCCCGGCCGACCTCGCCTATCTGCGCGGCCGGCTGACCTCCGGCGAGGCCTATGACTGGTTCTATGCCGACGATGAGGGCCGCGCCGTGCAGGAGCGGCTGCCCATCGAGGACGGCGCCTATGGCAAGCCCTGGCTCTACCGCCCGAAGGATCTGTGGGGCTGGTGGAGCCATCCGCATATCCGCCGCGCGGGCGGTGTCGAGACGACGGCGACGGCTTTCGCGCCGGGCGCCAAACCGATCTGGTTGACCGAGATCGGCGTGCCGGCCGTCGACAAGGGCGCCAATGCGCCGAACGTCTTCCCCGATGTTCGTTCGGCGGAGGGCAGCTTTCCGCCGTTTTCGAGCGGGGCGCGCGACGATCTGGTGCAGGCGCGCGGGCTGGAGACGATCATCTCCGGCTTCGACCCGGCCCGCGCCGGCTTCGATCCTCTGCGCAACCCGGTCCATCCCGTCAGCGGTATCCGCATGGTCGATCCGGCCCGTATCGCCGTCTGGAACTGGGATGCGCGGCCCTTCCCTGCCTTTCCGGATCTCGGCGGCATCTGGGCCGACGGCGCCAATTTCGAGACGGGTCACTGGCTGAACGGGCGGCTCGAGGGCACGCCGGCCGATCGCCTCGTCGCAAAGCTGCTGGCCGATTTCGGTCTGCCGCCGGCGGACGGGATCAGGGTGGATGGCTTCCTCGACGGCTACGTGCTCGACCGACCGTTCTCGGCACGTCAGGCGCTTGAGCCGCTGGCCCAGACCTTCGGCTTCGATGCGATGATGAGCTCGGGCCGGCTGCGCTTCGAGGGCAGGGGCGGCAAGGTTTCGCGTCTGCTCGGCCCCGACGATCTCGTCCCGGATCGTGATGGAGAGCCCTTCACCCTGAGACGCAATCAGGAGACCGAGCTGCCGCTGGAACTGCGCCTCGGCTTCAGCGACAGCGAGAACGACTACCGCAACGCCGCCGTGCGCTCGCGCCGGCTGGCCGGAGCGGCCCGGCGCGAGGTCGTTGTCGAGACGGCTATCGTGACCCGCTTGGCCGAAGGCCAACGGCTGGCCGATCAGCGCCTGCAGGAGGCCTGGGCCGGGCGGGAGACGCTGGAATGCGAGCTCTCCCCGCATTGCCTCGATCTAGAGCCCGGAGATGTCGTTTCCATGCCGGTCGACGGCAGTGCACGGCTCTTCCGCATCACGCGCATCGCCGATGGTCCGACCCGGCAGCTCAGCGCGCGCGCCGTCGAGCCGGCGATCTATTCCGGTGCCGGCGCCAAGGGCGGAACACGTCCGCCGCGCACACCGCCCGCCTTGCCCGGGCGGCCGCTCGCGATTCCGCTCAGTCTGCCCATCGTCACCGTGCAGCCGCCGGCGCTGCTGTCGCTGGCAGCCTTCGCTGCGCCATGGCCGGGCGCGTTGGCGATCTGGAGCGCCGATGAGGCCGGCTTCTTTAGGCCGACAGGCTTCGTGGAGGCGCCCTCCATCGTCGGCGAAACGCTGACCGACCTGCCGCCCGGCCCGCTCTGGCGCACGGACCGGCGCGCCGTGCTCGAGGTCCGGTTGCGCGGCGGCGTGCTCGCCTCGGTTGCGCCGGAGGCCGCGCTGGCCGGTGCGAATGCGTTGGCTCTGATCGACGAAGCCGGCGAGATCGAGCTCGTGACGGCGTCGCAGGCTGAGCTGATCGGGCCGCAGCGCTTCCGTCTGTCCGGCTTCGTCCGCGGCCTCGGCGGCTCCGAGGCCGCGGCGTCCCGGCTCTTGCCGGCGGGCAGCCGCGTCGTCGTCCTCGACGGCGCGGCCGTGACGCTGACGCGGGAATTGTCCGATGTCGGTCGGTCGCTGCGCTATCGCATCGGCCCGGCCCGCCACGATGTCGGTGATGCGACGATGGTCGAAGCCGAGGCCGCGGTGACCGCGGCTGCGCTCCTTCCCCTGTCGCCCGTCCGGCCAGCGGCCCGTCGAAGCGAAAGCGGCATCGCATTGAGTTGGCTGCGGCGCACGCGGATCGACGGCGATTCGTGGGATCTCATGGAGGTGCCGCTCGGCGAGGAGATCGAGCGCTATGAGGTTCGCATCCTCGATGGCACCACGATTCTCCATACCGAAATCGTGAACGAACCCGCCTGGCTCTATGCCGCAACCCTGGAGCTTGCCCATTTTGGGGTAATGCAGCCAGAGATTGTGCTGTCCATCGTGCAGATCAGCGCTACCGTCGGGCCTGGTCGTGAATGGAGTGGGCGGCTGTCTGTGATCTGACCGACTCTGCCTTGTGGAAGCGGCGTTGTATTCATGGCGCATTCAGGCCGTTGGGGTTAGCCCTTTTGGTGATGCCGGTGGAACCCATCCTCGCCTTTGCTCTTCTCGCCTCGCCGCCGATGCCGATCGTGCTCGTCGACGATGCGACGCCGATCTCTTGTCTGTCGTCCGACGAGATGCGTGATGCCGTCTCCGATGGGCGGGTCATGAACCCGGCGGAAGCCTCCCGCCATGCCCGGCATGCCGCGCCGGGCGAGGTCGTCCGCATCCGGCTCTGTCGGCAGGGCGAGGATTTCGTCTATGTCGTCACCACGCTGAAGCGCGACGGCCGCGTCGCCCGGGTGACGCTGGAAGGGCAATCCGGCAAGGTTTCCACCATTCGCTGAGCACGATTCAGGTCATTGTCGAGCGACGCGGGTATCGTTTCCCCTGAAGAAGATGCGATAAGCCAACAAGCTGCGCTGCCGCTGCCAACTGGAGCGAACAAACTGTGAGACTGCTCGTCGTCGAGGACGACAAGGACCTCAACCGCCAGATCGTGACCGCGCTGGAGAATGCCGGCTACGCCGTCGACAAGGCTTTCGACGGAGAGGAAGGGCTCTATCTCGGCGAGACCGAGCCCTATGACGCCGTCATCCTCGATCTCGGTCTGCCCAAGGTCGATGGCGTCGCGGTGCTGCAGGGCTGGCGCCGCGCGGGCAAGGTCATGCCGGTGCTGATCCTGACCGCGCGCGACCGCTGGAGCGACAAGGTCGGCGGCTTCGACGCCGGCGCCGACGACTATGTCGTGAAGCCTTTCCATATCGAGGAACTGCTGGCCCGCGTCCGCGCGCTGCTGCGCCGCGCCGCCGGCCATGCGACCTCGGAACTGGTCTGCGGCCCCGTTCGCCTCGACACCCGCGCCAGCCGCGTCGTGGTCGACGGCAATCCGGTCAAGCTGACCTCGCATGAATACCGTCTGCTCTCCTATCTGATGCATCACCAGGGCAGGGTCGTCTCGCGCACGGAGCTGGTCGAGCATCTCTACGATCAGGATTTCGACCGCGATTCGAATACGATCGAGGTCTTCGTAGGCCGCCTGCGCAAGAAGCTCGGCGTCGAGATCATCGAGACCGTCCGGGGCCTCGGCTATATCGCCGCGGCGCCGGAAAAGGTCTAAATTCGGGGCATGCCCTTCAAGTCGCACCGTTATTCGCTGGGAGCGCGCCTTTTCCTCTCGGCCGCCTTCTGCTGCGTGCTGATCCTGGTGCTCGCCGGTGTCGGTCTCACCACCTTCTACCGCCGCTCGGCCGAGCGCGGCTTCGACGAGCGGTTGTCCGTCTACATCAAGCAACTCGTCGCGGACCTCGCCGCCCCGCCCGAGACGGAGCGTCAGACGGTGGGCGATCTCGGCGAGCCGCGCTTCGATCTGCCGCTGACCGGCTGGTACTGGCAGATCATCCGCCTCGACGGTGAGCGGCCGAATGTGCGCTCGTCGCGCTCGCTGGTGGGCGGCCAGCTTCCGAAACTGGTCGACCAGGACATCGCGCCGAACAGCCGCGGCCTGCGCGAAAGCTACGTCTCGGGGCCGGATGACCGCCTGTTGCGCATCCTGGAGCGCGAAATCGATGTCGGCGAGGACGGACGCTTCACCGTCGCGGTCGCCGCGCCGGCTGACGAGATCGAGGGCGACATCCAGGATTTCCGCTTCGCGCTGGCGATGACCTTTCTGCTGCTCGCGCTCGCGCTCGTCGCCTCGACGCTCGTGCAGGTGCGCTTCGGCCTGCGCCCGCTGGTCAGGCTGCGCAGGGCGGTCGGAGCTGTGCGCACCGGCGAGAGCCCGCGCATCGCCGGCCAATATCCGCCGGACCTCGCGCCGCTGGCGAGCGAGCTCAACCAGCTCATCGACGCCAATCACGAGATCCTCGACCGCGCCCGCACGCAGGTCGGAAACCTCGCCCATGCGCTGAAGACGCCGCTCAGCGTGATGATGAACGAGACCGGCACGGGCAAGGGCCAACTGCCGCAGACCGTGCGGACCCAGACGGCGATCATGCGCGATCAGGTCCAGTATTATCTCGACCGGGCGCGGGCGGCGGCGCTTTCCGGCGCGCTTGGCGGCGTCACCGAGGTCAACCCCTCGCTCGATGCGCTGCTGCGAACCTTCACTAAGATATCGCAGGGCCGCGGCATTGCCGGCTCCCATGACGTCCCGGCGCATTTGCGCTTCCGTGGCGAGAAGCAGGATCTCGAGGAGATGCTGGGCAATCTGCTGGACAACGCCTTCAAATGGGCGGCCTCCAGTGTTCGGGTGACGCTGGACGAGGAGGGCGGCGCTTCCGAGCGGATGGAGCTGCTGATCGACGATGACGGCCCCGGCCTGCCCGAGGAGGCGATGGCGGAGGTGGTGAAGCGCGGACGGCGACTAGACGAAGCGACGCCGGGCTCCGGCCTCGGCCTCTCCATTGTCGTCGATCTCGCCAAGCTCTATGGCGGTGGCCTGAGCCTGCAGCGCTCGCCGCTCGGCGGCCTGCGGGCACGGCTCGTCCTGCCCTCGATCTAGATCTGCCGCAGGTTCGACTTGGATCAAAGAAGAACGCGTGACCCTTTGTCACCATGAACCTGACGGGCTGATTGGTTAAGTAGGCCGCATGATGCTCTGGGCGATCCTTGCAGCGATGACGGGAGCGGCGATCTTCGCCTTGCTCTGGCCGTTGAGTCATGGCCGGACGCAGGGCTTCGCCGATGTGGCCGATGCCCGCAGCCTCTATCGCGCCCAGCTCAAGGAGATCGACCGCGATCTCGCCCGCAACCTGATCGGCGCGAGCGAGGCGGAAGCCGCCCGTGCCGAGGCCGCCCGCCGCCTGCTGCGCGCCGCGAGCGACGAGGCGAGCCCGGCCGGCGAGACCGAACCTTCGCTTCGCCGCCGCCGCGCCAGCTCCGCCCTCATGCTTTCGGTCGTGCCGCTGCTGGCCCTGCTGGTCTATGGGCTCTACGGCTCGCCCAATCTGCCGGACCAGCCTCTGACGGAGCGTCTGGCGAAGGCGGGCCCGCAGCAGGACTTTGCCGTCGTGCTCGCTCGCATGGAGGCCCATCTCGCCGCAAACCCGGCCGATGCAAGGGGCTGGTCGTTGCTGGCGCCGATCTATCTGCGCCAGGGTCGCTTTGATGAGGCCGCCAAGGCCTTTGCCGCGGCCGCGCGCCATAGCAAGCCGGACACCGATCTTCTCGCCGGGCTCGGTGAGGCGCGTATCCTCGAAGCGGGCGGCGTCGTGACCGCTGATGCGCGCGAGGCGCTGGCGGAGGCCGTGAAGCTCGATCCGAAGAATGCGCGGGCACGATACTACCTTGCCATGGCGAAGGAGCAGGACGGTGACGGCGACGGAGCCCTCTCGGCCTTGCAGCAACTCCTTGCCGATGCGTCGCCTGACGCCGAATGGGCAGGCGCCGTGCGCGCACGCATCGAGAAGATGCAGGGCGATGCCGGACGCAGGGCCGTCGCTGCGCTGCCCGAAGGCGAGCGTCAGCAGGCGATCAAGGGCATGGTGGATGGACTGGCCGCGCGTCTCGCCGAAGGTGGTGGCACGGTGATGGAATGGAGCCGCTTGATCCGCGCCCGCTCCGTTCTCGGCGAGAAGGCCGCCGCGCTTCAGGCGGTGAAGACGGCGCGGGAAAGGCTGGCGCAGGATGCGGCGGCGCTTGCCGCCATCGACGCCTTGGCCGATGAATTGGCGTTGAAGGAGACACCATGAGCGTCGCCCAGCCGGTGCGGCCCGTGCCCGCCAACCCCTTGCCGACCAAACGCCGCATGACGCGCAAGCAGCGCCGGCTCGGCCTGATTGCGGCCGCTGGCGCCGTGCTGTGCTTCGCGGCGGGCCTCGTGCTCTTCGCCATGCGGGATTCGATCGTGTTCTTCTATGGTCCCACCGAGATCGCCGAGAAGGGCGTAGCGCCCGGTACGCGCATGCGCCTCGGCGGGCTGGTCGAGGCAGGCTCGGTCCAACGCGGCCCTGACCAGCGCATCGGCTTCACGGTCACCGACGGCAACAACGCGATCAAGGTCAGCTACAAGGGGCTCCTGCCGGATCTCTTCCGGGAAGGGCAGGGCGTCGTCACCGAGGGTGTCTTCGAGGGAGCTGGGAGCTTCCGGGCGGATTCAGTGCTGGCGAAGCATGACGAGACCTATATGCCGCGCGAAGTGGCCGATGCCCTGAAGAAGCAGGGGCACTGGCAGCCCGGCGGTGCCGACGCGCCGGCCCCGGCAAAACCATGAGCCACGCATGATCGTCGAGATTGGACATTATGCGCTGGCGCTCGCGTTCGGCGTCTCGATCATCCAGGCGCTAGTGCCGTTCTGGGGCCTCGTCCGGCAGGACCGGGCGCTCGCCTCGGTCGGCAGCAGCGCGGCGCTGATCGCCTTCGCGCTCGTCGCGCTCTCCTTCGCGGCGCTGGTGACGGCTTACGTCCGCTCGGATTTCTCGGTCGGCAACGTCGTCGCCAACTCCCATTCCGCGCAGCCGCTGATCTACAAGCTCACCTCGGTCTGGGGCAACCACGAAGGCTCGATGCTGCTGTGGGTGCTGATCCTGACGCTTTTCGGCGCGCTGGTGGCAATCTCGCACAACTCGCTGCCGCCGCGTCTGCGGGCTGGCGCGCTCGCCGCTCAGGGACTGGTGGCGGTCGCTTTCCTCGCCTTCACCCTGTTCACCTCGAACCCTTTCGAGCGTCTCTCCCCGGCGCCGGCCGAGGGGCAGGACCTCAACCCGATCCTGCAGGACCTCGGCCTCGCGATCCATCCGCCGCTTCTTTATATCGGCTATGTCGGCTTCTCGATCACCTATGCCTTCGCCGTCGCGGCGCTGATCGACGGGCGCATCGACGCGATGTGGGCGCGTGCCGTCCGGCCCTGGACCCTGCTGGCCTGGACCTTCCTGACGCTCGGCATCGCGATGGGCTCCTACTGGGCCTATTACGAGCTCGGCTGGGGCGGCTGGTGGTTCTGGGATCCGGTCGAGAACGCCTCCTTCATGCCCTGGATCGCCGGCACCGCGCTGATCCACTCCACGGTCGTGATGGAGAAGCGCGACGCGCTCAAGGTCTGGACGATCCTGCTTGCGATCCTGACCTTCTCGCTCTCGCTGCTCGGCACCTTCATCGTCCGCTCCGGCGTGCTGACCTCGGTGCATTCCTTCGCCAGCGACCCCGCGCGTGGCGTCTTCATCCTGCTGATCCTGGTCTTCTTCGTCGGCGGCTCGCTCGCGCTCTTCGCCTGGCGGGCGCCGCTGCTCAGGCAGGGCGGGCTCTTCGCGCCGGTCTCGCGGGAGAGCGCGCTCGTCGTCAACAACATCTTCCTGGCGACGGCCTGCGCGACCGTCTTCATCGGCACGCTCTACCCGCTGGTGCTGGAGATGCTGACCGGCGCCAAGATTTCGGTCGGTGCGCCGTTCTACAACGCCACCTTCATACCCGTGATGGTGCCGCTGCTGCTCATCCTGCCGCTCGGCCAGTCGCTCGCCTGGAAGCGTGGCGATCTGCTCGGCGCCGCCCAACGCAATGCCATGGCCTTCGGTCTCGCGGTTCTGGCGGCGCTGGCCCTGATCGCCTTCACGAAAGGAGGGCCGGTCCTGGCCCCACTGGGCATCGGGCTCGGCCTCTTCCTGGTTCTGGCCGCGGGCTTCGATCTGGCCGAGCGTATCGTCCCGCGCGCAAGCGGCTGGCGCGCGGCGCTGTCGCGGGCGAAGGGGCTGCCGCGCTCCGCCTGGGGCGCAGCGCTGGCCCATGCCGGCATCGGCCTCAGCATCATCGGCATCGCCGCCCAGGCCTGGAGCACAGAGGCCATCGCGGTCCTCAAGCCCGGCGAGCGCCTGGCCAGCGGGCGCTATACCATCGTGCTCGAATCCGTGACGCCGCGCACCGGCCCGAATTTCCGGGCCGAGGTCGCCCGCTTCCAGCTCTTCTCCGGAGGCCGCGAACTGGCGCCGCTCGAGGGATCCAAGCGGATCTACACCGCTCGCAACATGCCCACGACCGAGGCCGGCATCCGCACGGACGGCTTGAGCCAGGCCTATGTCAGCCTCGGCGAGGCGCAGGACGGCGGCGTTGCGGTTCGCCTCTACGACAAGCCGCTCATCCTGTTGATCTGGATCGGTTCGATCGTCATGGCTGCCGGCGGGGTGCTCTCGCTGTCGGACAGGCGCTTCCGCTTGGCGGTGCCGAAGCGCGCCGCGCCGGCCACGGCCGCCGCCCAGCCGGCGGAGTAGGGGCGATGCGGCGGCTTTTCCTCGCATTCGGTGTCCTGCTGCTTGCGCTGACTGGCGCGCGGGCCGTCCAGCCTGACGAGGTGCTGCCGAACACGGCGCTCGAGCAGCGGGCGCGCGCGATTTCCGCCGAGCTGCGCTGCCTCGTCTGCCAGAACCAGTCGATCGACGATTCCGATGCGCCACTGGCGCGGGACCTGCGCATCCTCGTGCGCGAGCGGATCGTCGCGGGCGACAACGACAAGGCGGTGGTCGACTTCGTCGTCGCCCGCTATGGCGATTTCGTCCTGCTGCGCCCGCCCTTCAATGCGCAGACGCTGCTGCTCTGGGCGGCGCCCTTCCTCGTGCTCGTCGCCGCAGCGGGCTTTGTCTGGCGTCGGAGCAGGCGCGGGGCTGCGATGGAGCCCGTAGCCGCACCGCCTCTGACGGAAGAGGAACGCAGCCGCATCGAGAAGCTGATGCGGGACGAGCAGGCCTGAGCCGCGTCTCAGGCGGTATCAACCTTACGAAACCGTCATGTTCAGGCCAAAGCCGCGTAAGGCGGCGGGCTTCATGGTGCATCTCACGAGCAGGGGGAGACCCTGTCTCTCCACGAGGTTCCATCATGACGACACAGAACGACACCCGTCACTCCATCCTGAAGCGCGGCGCCCTTCTCGCCGGCACTGCCATTCTCGGCATCGGTCTCGCCGCCGGCATCGCCGACAGCGCGCTGATGCAGAACCACAACGCCTTCGCCCAGCCGATCCAGCTTTCCGGAACGCAGGCGGCGGTGCCCTCCTTCGCCGACCTCGTCGAGAAGGCGAAGCCGGCCGTCGTCTCGGTCCGGGTCAAAACCCAGGCCGCCAACGCCAGCGACGAGCGCAACCTCGACGACCTGCCGCCCGAACTGCGCCGCTTCTTCCGCGAGTTCGGTGAGAACGCCCGCCCGGAGCGTCCGCAGCCGAAGCAGCAGCCGCGCCAGGGCATGGCCCAGGGTTCCGGCTTCTTCGTCAGCCAGGACGGCTATGTGGTGACCAACAACCACGTGGTCGAGAACGCGGTCGAGGTCGAACTCGTCACCGACTCCGGCAAGACGCTGGCGGCCAAGGTGGTCGGCACCGACCCGCGCACCGATCTCGCCCTGCTGAAGGTCAAGGATGCCGGCGACTTCCCGTTCGTGAAGCTCGCCGAGGGCAAGGCTCGCATCGGTGACTGGGTGCTGGCGATCGGCAACCCCTTCGGCCTCGGCGGCACGGTCACGGCGGGCATCGTCTCGGCGCAGGGTCGCGACATCGGCTCCGGCCCCTATGACGATTTCATCCAGATCGACGCGCCGATCAACCGCGGCAACTCGGGCGGCCCGACCTTCAACCAGAGCGGCGAAGTCGTCGGCGTCAACACCGCGATCTACTCGCCGTCCGGCGGCAATGTCGGCATCGCCTTCGCGATTCCCGCCTCGACCGTCAAGCAGGTCGTCGACCAGCTGAAGAAGGACGGCAAGGTGGCGCGCGGCTTCATCGGCGTGCAGATCCAGCCGGTCACCGGCGAGATGGCAGAGGCCATCGGCCTGAAGGAAGCCAAGGGTGCGCTCGTCGCCGAGGCTCAGGGCGACGGTCCGGCCGCCAAGGCGGGCATCCGCCGCGGCGACACGATCACCGCCGTCAACGGCGACGCGATCAAGGACGCCCGCGAGCTCTCGCGCAAGATCGCGAGCTTCGCGCCGGGTGCCAAGACCACGATCACCGTCTTCCGCGAGGGCAAGTCGCGTGAGGTGACCTTCGAGGTCGGCCGCCAGCCGGCGGCCTGATGAGGCAGGGGCGGGTCCTTTAGGTTTTCGTCGCCCCAGCCAAAGGATCTTGCCGACGCGGCGGCAGGCCGGATGCGTATCCTCCGGCCTGCCGTTTTCTTTTTTGATGAGCTAGGCTTCCGCCCATGCGACTCCTGATCGTTGAAGATGATGCCGAGGCTGCGGCCTACCTGACCAAGGCCTTCCGGGAGGTCGGCCATGTCGCCGACCATGCCGCCGACGGGCTCGAGGGCTATGCCATGGCCGAGGGCGGCGGCTACGACGTGCTGGTCGTGGACCGCATGCTGCCGCGGCTCGATGGCCTCTCCCTGATCCGCTCGCTGCGCGAGCAGAGGGACGACACGCCGGCCCTGATCCTCTCGGCGCTGGCGCAGGTCGACGACCGGGTGAAGGGCCTGCGCGCCGGCGGCGACGATTATCTCCCCAAGCCCTATGCCTTCTCCGAGCTGCTCGCCCGCGTCGAGGTGTTGTCGCGCCGCCGTGCCGCCCCGGCCTCCGAGCCCACGGTGTATCGCGTCGGCGAGCTGGTGCTGGATCGGCTGGCCCATCGCGTCACCCGCGAGGGGCAGGAGATCGCGCTGCAGCCGCGCGAATTCCGCCTGCTCGAATATCTCATGAAGCACGCCGGCCAGGTCGTGACCCGTACTATGCTGCTCGAGAACGTCTGGGATTATCACTTCGATCCGCAGACCAACGTCATCGACGTGCATGTCAGCCGCCTGCGCTCCAAGGTCGACAAGGGCTTCGAGCACGCGATGATCCACACCATCCGCGGCGCGGGGTACATGGTGCGCGATGGCGCCCGCTGACGCCCCGCGCGCGAGGCCGAGATTTCTGCCTACGCTGTTCCGGACGACGGCCTTCAAGCTGGCGGCGGCCTATCTCGTCATCTTCGCGATCTTCGCCGCGCTCGTGCTCGGCTATGTCTCCTGGAACGCCCAGCGCCTGCTGACAGACCAGATCCGCTCGACCATCGATGCCGAGATCCAGGGGCTGGCCGAGCAGCAGCGGCTGGGCGGCATCCGGCGGCTGGTCGGCATCATCGAGCGCCGCTCGCGGGCGCCGGGCGCCTCGCTCTACCTCGTGACCACACCCGTCGGCGAGCGCATTGCCGGCAATGTCGAGGCGTTGCCGCCCGGAACGCTCGACAGGACCGGCGAGAGCGAAATCGAATATGCCCGTTCCAGCGAGACGCTGGATACGCCGAGCCGGGCGATCGTGCGCGTCTTCGCACTACCGGCGGGCTTCCGCCTGCTCGTCGGCCGCGATCTCGAGGAGCGCGAACGGCTACGCATCGTCATCCGTCGTGCAGCGGGTTGGTCGCTGGCGCTGGTCTTCATCCTCGGCTGCTTCGCCAGCTGGTTCGTGGCGCGGCGCGTGCTCAAGCGAATCGACGGCATGAGCGAGACCGCTGCCGGCATCATGGAAGGCGATCTCAAGGGCCGCCTCGCCGTGACAGGCACGGGCGATGAGCTCGACCGGCTGGCGCTCAATCTCAATGCGATGCTCGATCGTATCGGCGAGCTGATGGCCGGCATGCAGCAGGTCACGGACAACATCGCCCACGACCTCAAGACGCCGCTGACCCGCCTGCGCAACAAGGCCGAGGAGGCTCTGCGCAGCGCCAGGACGCCTGACGAACTGCGCGCCGCCCTCGACGGGTCCATCGAGGAGGCGGACAACCTGATCCGCGTCTTCAACGCGCTCTTGATGATCGCGCGGCTGGAGGCCGGCCGCGTCAGCGACAACATGGCCGAGCTCGACCTTTCCGAGATCGTCTCCGGCCTCGCGGAGCTCTATGAGCCACTGGCCGAGGAAGCGGGCCTCTCGCTCACCTCGGACGTCGCGCCGGGCCTGCAGGTCCGCGGCAATCGCGAGCTGATCGGGCAGGCGCTGAACAACCTGATCGACAACGCTCTGAAATACGGAGCGCCGGAGCAGGGCGGTGACGGCACCGTGACGGTCGCGGCCCGGCAGGCCGGCGGCGAGGTCGAGCTGTCCATCGCCGATCATGGCCCCGGCATTCCCGAGGCCGATCGCGGCCGCGTGCTCGACCGCTTCGTCCGGCTCGACGCCAGCCGCAGCAAGCCGGGCTTCGGGCTCGGCCTCTCGCTCGCCGCCGGCGTCGTGCGCCTGCATGGTGGCCAACTGCGGCTTGAGGACAACGCGCCCGGCCTGCGCGTCGTCATCGCACTCCCCGCCGAACCCAAGCCTGTGGAAACGCAGGCGCCTTCCGAGCCTGCCGCCTCGACAGAGACATCAAACCCTGCTGGCCTGCCCACCCTCTGAGGGGAGTGGCGTGTCATGGCGGAACGGCTTTGCGACAGGGTGCATGCGGCGCCGGCTCTGCCCGCACGTGCCAAGGCCGAGGCGCTGCTGACGCGGGAGCTGATCGAGCGGCTGCGTGACGAGGGCGAGGCCGGGCGGCTCAAGAAGCATTTCGCGGAGAATCTGCAGAGTGCGGCGCTGGTCGCCGGCGTGCTGGCGCATTCGCCCTTCCTCACCCAGATCATGCGCTTCGATCCGGAGGGGCTGCTCGCCTGCCTGACAGAGCCGCCCGAGGCGCGCCGCGACGCGCTGCTTGAACGGATCGCGGCCTTCGGAGCCTCCGGCTGCGAGACCTCAGACCTGATGCGCGAGCTGCGCCGCTTCCGCCGGGCCATGGCGCTGCTCATCGCGCTCGCCGATATCGGCGGCGTCTGGGATGTCGAGACGGTCACCGCGGCACTGACGGCCACGGCCGACATGGCCGTTCGTCTCGCAACCGACCATGTGCTCCGGCAAGCCGCCGGTCTCGGCAAGATCGAGCTGAAGGACCCGGCCGACCCCGGCCCGGGCTCCGGCCTCGTCGTGCTGGCGCTCGGCAAGCATGGCGCGGGCGAGCTGAACTACTCGTCGGACATCGACATCGTCGTCTTCTTCGATCCCGAGGCCGCGGAGGCGGCCGGCGTCGGCGAGCCTTCGAGCTTCTTCGTCAGGATCACCCAGCAGATCGCCCGCATCATCCAGGAGCGCACGCCGGACGGCTATGTCTTCCGCGTCGACCTGCGCCTGCGGCCGGACCCCGCCTCGACCCATGTCGCGGTCTCCCTGCCGAGCGCCTATTCCTATTACGAGACGGTCGGCCAGAACTGGGAACGCGCGGCCATGATCAAGGCGCGGCCCATCGCGGGCGACACCGCGCTCGGCCAGCGCTTCATCAAGGACCTTTCGCCCTTCATCTGGCGCAAATATTTCGACTTCGCCACCATCGCCGACATCCATGCGATGAAGCGCCAGATCCAGACGGTGAAGGGCCACGAGACCATCGCGGTCGCCGGCCACAACGTGAAGCTCGGCCGGGGCGGCATCCGCGAGATCGAGTTCTTCGTCCAGACGCAGCAACTCGTCTTCGGCGGCAGGCGGCCTGCTTTGCGCGGCTCGCGCACGCTCGACATGCTGAAGGAGCTGACGAACGAGGGCTGGATCACGCCGCAGGCGCGCGACGAGCTTTCGGAGTCCTATCGCTGGCTGCGCACCATCGAGCATCGTCTGCAGATGCGCGATGACGAGCAAACCCAGACCCTGCCCAAGCCCGCGGGCGATCTCGAAGCCTTCTCCCGCTTCTGCGGCTATGCGAACACGGCGGCCTTCGGCAAGGCGTTGACGGCCCATGCCAAGCGCGTCGAGGGCCATTACGCCCTGCTCTTCGAGGAAGGGCCAAGCCTCGCCGCGGAAGCCGGCACGTTGAGCTTCACCGGTTCCGAGCCCGACCCCGAGACGCTGGAGACGCTGGGCAAGCTCGGCTTCCGTGACGCGGCGACCGCCGCAGAAACAGTGCGCGGCTGGCATTTCGGCCGCCGCGCCGCCGTCACCAGCGCCCGCGCCCGCGAGGTGCTGACGGAGCTGACACCGGCGCTGCTCGTCGCGCTCGGCCGCACGGCCGATCCCGACGGCGCGCTTGCCCATCTCGACAATGCCTTCGTCAGGATGCCGGCGGCGGTCGAGCTGCTGACCCTGCTGCGCTCGCATGATTCCCTGCTGACGCTCTTCGCCGATATTCTCGGCAGCGCCCCGCGCCTGGCCAAGGTCGCGGCGCTGCATCCGCATGTGCTCGACGGCGTCATCGATCCGGCCTTCGGCCAGGCGACGCTCGATGTCGACGCGCTGGAGCGGCGCATCGGGAATTTCGTCGGTTCTCCACCGCCCAGCGTCGAGGACGGGCTCGATCGGCTGCGCGATGCCGCCCGACAGGAGAATTTCCTGGTCGGCGCGCGGCTGCTCTCCGGCGTCTACCCGGCGCAGGGGGCAGGGCAGGCCTATTGCGCGGTGGCCGAGGCCTGCCTGCGCGTCGCCTTCGCCAACACCCGCGCGGCCTTCGTCGAGGATCACGGCGTCATTGCCGGCGCCGAGACGGTTGTCCTCGGGCTGGGCCGGCTCGGAGCGGGCGAGCTGACGCCCTCGTCCGATCTCGATCTTATCATGCTCTATGACCGGCCGGAGGATGCCGGCCCGAGCGATGGCGCCAAGAGCCTCGACCCCGTTACCTGGCATATCCGCTTCACTCAGCGGCTCGTCGCGGCGCTGACGGTGCCGACGCGGCGCGGCACGCTCTATCAGGTCGACATGCGGCTGCGCCCCACCGGCAACAAGAGCCCGGCGGCGACGCAATTCGCCGGCTTCGAGGCCTATCACGACGGCGAGGCCGAGATCTGGGAGGAGATGGCGCTGACCCGCGCCCGCGTCGTCGCCGGCGATGCCGGGCTGGCAAAACGGGCCGAAGCCGCCATCCGCGGCATCCTTTCGCGCAAGCGTGACCCGGCCAGGGTCGCGGCGGCGGTCTCCGAGATGCGGGGACTGATCGCGAAGGAGAAGGGCGAGAAGGACCCGTGGGACCTGAAGCTTGCAGCCGGCGGCATCACCGATCTCGATTTCCTCGCCCAGTTCCTGCTGCTCGCCTATGCGAACGGGCACCCGAGCCTGATCGTCAACGATACGGCCTCGGTCTTCGCGGCGGCGCGGGCGGCGGGGCTTCTGTCGGACGGCGACGCCTCGGCGCTGGGCGAGGCGCATCGGCTGATCGGCGATGTCCAGCTCTGGCAGCGCTTCACGGTCGAGGAGGCTTTCGACCCCAAGGCCGTTCCGCCCCGCGTGCTGCGCCGGATCGCGACGGCAGTCGGCCGGCCGGACGCCAAGGTGCTGAAGGCCGAGCTGGATGAGGTCCGCGCCGGGGTGAGGGCGATCTTTACGCGCGTGCTGGGCGAAGCCCGGAAGTCCAATTAGGCGTCATTTTCGGGCTTGACCCGAGAATCTCGGGTCGGCGAGGGCGCAGAAGCCTCTTTCGGGAAGAGATGCTCGGGACAAGCACGAGCATGCCGGCTCTAAGATGCTACAAGCCTGTCACGCCGCCTGCGCCGTCACCCGCCCAGCGCCGCCGTCGAGCGGCAGGTGGACCATGACGATGGTGCCGGCGCCCATGGCCGAGCGCAGCCTCAGCGAGCCGCCATGTAGCTCGGTGAGCGAGCGCGCGATGGCGAGGCCGAGACCGGAACCCTTGTAGCTGCGCACCAGATCGCCCTCGACCTGCTCGAAGGGCCGCCCGACCCGCTCCAGCTTCTCCTTCGGGATGCCGATGCCGGTGTCCTCGATGAAGATGTTGAGCGCACCCGGGACATGGCGCGTGCGCACAGCGATGCGCCCGCCCTCCGGCGTGAACTTGGCGGCGTTGTCGAGCAGGTTGCCGAGGATCTGGTAGAGCGCCCGCGGATCGGCCTCCATATGGGTGTCGAGCGGGCCCTCGACGGTGAGCATGAGCTGCTTGCGCTCGATCTCGGGATGCACCCGGCGCAACGCCTCGTCGAGCACGGGCTTGAGCGCGATCTCGCTGCGCTCCAGCCGCACCTTGCCGGCTTCGATGCGCGACATGTCGAGGATGTCGTCGATGATGCCGAGCAGGTAGCCGCCGCTGGAGCGGATATCGCGGACATAGTCGGTGTACTTTTCGCCGAGCGGCCCGAACATCCCGTTCTCCATGATCTCGGAGAAGCCGATGATCGCATTGAGCGGCGTGCGCAGCTCGTGGCTCATATTGGCGAGGAACTCGGACTTGGCGCGGTTGGCGGTCTCGGCCGAGGCCTTCTGTTCCAGATAGCGCTCGGCGAGATCGGCGAGCTGCTGGGCCTGGGTCTCGAGCTTCTGGCGCGAGGCCTTGAGGTCGGTGACGTGCTTGAGGAGCTGGTGCTCGGACTGCGTCAGCCGCTCCTCCTGCTGCTTGAGCTCGGTGATGTCGGTGCCGACCGAGACCGAGCCGCCGTCCTTGGTGCGGCGGCCGTTGATCTGGAGCCAGCGCCCGTCCGAGAGCCGTGCCTCATAGGACGAGCAGCCGCCCGTTCCGCGCTGGACACGCGTTGGCTCGCGGTCGATCTGCGGTTGGGCCGAGAACTCCATGATCTGGTCGTAGGTGACGCCGGCCTGCAGCGCCTCGGCCGGGAGCTGGTGCAACTGCTGGTACTTGGCGTTGCAGAGCACGAGCCGGTTGTCGGCATCCCAGAGCACGAAGGCCTCCGAGATCGCCTCGACCGCATCGCGCAGGCGGGCATCGGCGGTTGCGGTGCGCTCGGCCATGCGGCGCTGCTCGGAGATGTCGACGACGATGCCGACGAGATGGCGCGAGCGGGTCCGCCGGTCGATCACGAGCTCTGCGCGGGCCTTGAGCCAGAGCCATTCGCCGGAGGCGGCGCGGACGCGGAATTCCTGGTCGAGATGATTGGCCTCGCCGCGGCTGATCGCGTCGGCCAGTTCGTAGAGGTCGACATCGTCGCGGTGGATGAAGCTCATCACCTCGCCGAAGGACATGTATTCGCCGAGCCGATCATAGCCGAGCAGCGCATACATCGAATCCGACCAGTAGATGCGGCCACGCGCCAGGTCCCAGTCCCAGAGGCCGCAATGGCCGCGGTTGAGCGCCGTGTCGATGCGCTCGCGGACGCAATCGCAGTCCTGGTCCGCGGCAATGGCGCGCTTCGACTGAAGCATGAAGGCGAATGTCGTCAGGGCCAGCACGAAGCCCGCCGCGCTGAACAGGATGGCGAGCCCGGCGCGGCGGATCTGCCAGGTGGAGAGAGCGCGGGAGACCGGCTGCAGCACCGCGACCTGACCCAGCGGGGCGGCGAGGTTGCGCACGCTGGCGAGGACGTCGGCGCCGTTGGGCAACGTGATCCGCAGAACGCCGGCGCGATCGCCGAAGACGGTGAGCGGCTGCGTCTGGCCGAGGAAGTCGACGAGGGTGCGTTCGGTCCGGCCGATGGCCGGCTCGCTCGCGACGACGCGGCCATCGGCGCCGCTGACATGCACGATGCGGCCATGGGCGGCGAGGTGGCGGGCGGTCAGCGCGGCGAGCACGTCGGCCGGGCCCCTGCCGGCGAGCGCCGCAGTGTCGAGCTCGCGGGCGACCAGCGCCGAGACGAGGTCCATGTCGCCGGCGGCGTCGACGAGAGCGTCGTCCCGCATGGCGGAGGTCTGGACGACCGCGCCGGCGCCGAGAATGACGAGGAAGATGCCGACGAGGGCGGGGATGGCGGTGCGGAAGGTGGGCTCAAGGCCCTGAAAACGCTGATACAATGGATGGGTGAGCGATCGTGCTACACCCAGAATCGTATCAGCGCGCACGGATGCGCTGCTTGCGTCGGCACGCGACATGCCCGTCCCCTTCGGTCTGTTCGCCGTCAGTAAGATCGGGAGACGTGCCGCATCCCCGCGAATCATCAGTAATTGAATCCGGGCGGCCTGCTTTGTCTAGCCCTGAGTTGAGTCAAGGGGGCAGAATTCTCCCATAGGTTGTATTAACAGAAGAATGAATCCTTTGCGCGTAATGAAACGTTAATGTTTCGGACAGGTCGGCGTTAACGATTCGACGGGCGCGCGTCATTCTCGGGCGAAGCAAAGCTTCGACCCGAGAATCTCAGGACGAGAAGGCGCTGGTTTCCGAGATGCTCGGGTCGAGCCCGAGCATGACGGCTACGCCAGTGCCCGCTCCGCGATATCCGCCACGTCCCGCGACAGGTTCGGCATACGCGCGACAGTGCTCAGCGCCTCACGCGCGAAGCGCTGGCGGCGCGGCTCCAGCATCCGCCAGCTCTTGAACGAGCCGAGCAGGCGCGAGGCGACCTGCGGGTTCGTCCGGTCGAGCGCGACGACGATGTCGGAAACGAAGGCGTAACCCTCGCCGTCTGGCCGGTTGAACTGGGTGAGATTGGCCGCGAAGCCGCCGATCAGCGCGCGCACGCGGTTCGGGTTGCCGAGCGAGAAGACGGGGTGCTGCATCAGCTTCTTGACGCGGTCGAGCGTGCCGGGCTCGGCGATCAGCGCCTGTGCCATCAGCCACTTGTCGAGCACCAGCGGCTCGCCGGCATAGGCCTCAGCGAAGCGCGCGATCAGATTCTCGCGCCGCTCGCTGGGGATCAGCGTCATCGCTGCCAGAGCCGCCAGCCGGTCGGTGAGGTTGTCGGCCGTGGCGAACTGCTCCTCGCAGAGATCGGCGCCCTTGGCCGGCGCAGCGAGCGCCGCGAGGCCTAGCAATTCGTTGCGCAGCGCACGGCGTCCGGCCGAGGCCGCATCGGCGCGGTAAGGGCCGCTTGTCGCCAGCGCAGCGCTCAAACCCGGCATATGGCCGATCAGCGCCTTGCCGACCGCACCCGAGAGGCTGCGATGGGCGGAGAAGATCGCCTCGGGGTCGACATCCCTGCCGATCTCGCGGGCGATGTCGGCCGGCGCCGGGAGGCGCAGCACCTGCGCGGCGAAGGCCGGATCGGCGAGGCCTTCGGCACTCAGGAAGGCGTCGAGCGCCTGCCCCAGCGCAGCGGCGGTTGCGGCGAGCGGCTGCTTGTCGGCGCCCGGCCTGCCGGCAGCGACGAGGGCGCGCGTCGCGATGCTCTGCAGCGCCTGCCAGCGGTTGAAGGAATCGCTGTCGGCGGAGAACAGCCGCAGCAGGTCGGCATCGGCCAGGTCGAGCTCCAGCCGGGCCGGCGCCGAGAAGCCGCGCAGCAGCGAGGGGATCGGCGCCTCCGGCACGTCGTCGAAGGTGATCGAGAGCGAGGGGCCGTCGAGCACGACGAGCCCATCACCGGCATAGGCGTTGGAGGAGGTTTTCAGCGGAAGATCGCCCTTGGTGCCGACGAGGCCGAGGCTGATCGGCAGCACGACCGGCGCCTTCTCCGGCTGGCCCGGCGTCGGCGGCGTGCTCTGTGCGAGGTCGAGCGTATAGCGCTTCGCTTTGGCGTCGTAGCGGCCGGATGCGACGATGGTCGGCGTGCCGGACTGCTCGTACCAGCGGGCGAAATGGGAGAGGTCCTGGCCCGAGGCCTCGGCAAAGCAGGCGAGGAATTCCTCGATCGTCGCGGCAGTGCCGTCGCAGCGCTCGAAATAGAGGTCCATGCCCTGCCGGAAGGCCTCGTCCCCGATCAGGACCTTGAGCATGCGGATGACCTCCGCGCCCTTCTCGTAGACCGTCGGCGTGTAGAAGTTGTTGATTTCCTTGTAGGCGCGCGGCCGCACGGGATGGGCGAGGGGGCCTGCATCCTCGGAGAACTGGGTCGAGCGCAGCGTGCGCACATCGGCGATGCGCTTCACCGGCCGCGAGCGCTCGTCCGCCGAGAACTCCTGGTCGCGGAAGACGGTCAGCCCTTCCTTGAGGCAGAGCTGGAACCAGTCGCGGCAGGTGATGCGGTTGCCGGTCCAGTTGTGGAAGTACTCATGCGCGATGATCGCCTCGATCGAGGCGTAGTCGCCGTCCGTCGCGGTCTGCGGATCGGCCAGCACGTATTTGTCGTTGAAGATGTTGAGGCCCTTGTTCTCCATCGCGCCCATGTTGAAATCGGACACGGCGACGACGTTGAACACGTCCAGATCGTAGTTGCGGCCGAAGACCTGCTCGTCCCAGCGCATGCAGCGCACGAGCGAGTCGAGCGCCCAGCCGGCGCGGTCGGCCTTGCCCGGCTCGACATAGACGGCGAGCTCGACCTTGTGGCCGTCCGCCGTGACGTAAGGCTGCCGGACATGGTCGAGCGCGCCGCCCACCAGGGCGAAGAGATAGGCGGGCTTGGGATGCGGATCGTGCCAGACGGCGAAATGCCGGTCGCTGCCCGGCACCTCGCCGGTGGCGACGAGGTTGCCGTTCGAGAGCAGCACCGGCGCCTCGGCCTTCGCCGCCTCCAGCCTCACCGTATAGACGCTCATGACGTCCGGCCGGTCGAGGAAATAGGTGATGCGGCGGAAGCCGTCCGCCTCGCATTGCGTGCAGTAGACCCGCGAGGAGCGATAGAGCCCCATCAGCTTGGTGTTGGCCGAGGGGTCTATCTCCGTCTCGACGGTCAGCGTGAAGTCGTGCGGCGGCGGGCTCGGGATCGTCAGGGCCTGCGGCGTCGCCGTGTAGGCGGCGGCGTCGAGCGGCTTGCCATCGATGCTCAGCGCCTTCAGCGCCAGCTCATCGCCGTCGAGGACGAGGGGCGCGCCGGACTTCCCCGCCGGGTTGGGCCGCAGGGCCAGGAGGGCGCGCACGCGGGTCTTCTGCGGATGCAGGCTGATGTCGAGATCGACCGTGTCGATAAGCCAGTCGGAGGGGCGGTAATCCTCGAGGCGGATCAGCGGAGCATCGTCGTTGCGCATGGAAACCCTGATGACGGAGGTCAGGGCCCATCTCTAGAACATGCCGGGATTGGATGGAAACACAGCCGTCATGCTCGGGCCTGACCCGAACATCTCGTGCCGGAAGAGGCTCCGCACGCCCCATCCGGCCAGAGTTTCACGGGTCTGCGCTTCGCTACGCCCGAGAATGATCGCATGGCGGCTTCACGCGACCGACGAAACCGCCGGCTCGGCGTGGCTGACCAGCCGGCAGACCTGCGGCCGGGCGATGCGGACCGCCCGCTCGATCGCGTCGACGGCGGCATGCACCGCCGCGACGTCGAGCGCAGGATCCACCCGGCAATGGTAGTTCACCACCAGCCCCTTGGCTGTCTGGCGCACGCGCACGCTGTGGATGTCGTGGATCGGGCCGTTCAGCTTGGCGGCTTCGCCGGCCAGTGCCTTGCCGATGTCCTCGACCGTCTCCCAGGCGGCGTTGTGGCCGTGGGGCTGGCCGATCTCCATCGGCTCGATATGGGTCTCGACCTCGGTTTCGCCGCCGAACTCGGCGCGGATCGCGCTTTCGAGCCGCGTCGCGATCTCGTGCGCCTCGCCCAGAGGCAACTCGGCATCGACCTCCATGTCGAGGCTGACCGAGAGCTTGTCGCCGATCGAGTGGACGGTGACGTGATGCACCGGGATCCTGAGCTTGAGCGCGATCAGCAGCACCCGCTCCAGCGCCGTCTCGTCGTTGACCGCCACCGGGTCGGCCGTGATGGTGATGTCGGCGTCGGGCTCGGCCTTGAGCAGCGCGGCGGCCAACTCGGCCTTGATCGCGGTCACGCGCTCGAGCGGCAGTGTCCGCGAGACGCTAATGCCGAGTTCGCCATGGACGCGCCCGCCCGCCGGTCGGACGCGCAGCCAGTTGATCCCGACGACGCCCGGGACAGACTCCGCAGCCTCGCGCAGCTTCTCGCTCACCCCTATGGGCGCGGCGTCCATCAGCGTATCCAGCACGCGCCGGGCCAGCCGGTAGGCTGAGAAGGCCGTATAGGCGGCGATGGCGAAGGCGGCGATCGTGTCAGCCCGCTCGAAGCCCTTCCAGACGCCGATGAGCCCGACCAGAACCAGGGCCGAGCCGACGAAATCCGCCGAGAAATGCGTGGCCTCACCGGCCAGCGCCTCGCTGCCGGTCTCCTTCGCGACCTTGGTCAGGGAGCGCCAACGTATGGCGTCCACGATCATCGAGAGCAGCATGACGCCGATGACCAGCGGGGTGACCGAGACATGCTCGACGATGCTGTTCCAGAGCCGATTGCCGGCTTCCCAGAGGATCGCGCCGGCGAGCGTGAACAGGATCGCGGTCTCGACCAGCGCCGCCAGCGCCTCGACCTTGCCATGGCCGTAATGGTGCTCGTCATCGGCCGGCTTGTCGGAGGCGCGCACCGCGAACCAGGTGAACAGCGTCGAGCCGACATCGACCAGCCCCTGCAGCGCGTCGGTCAGCAGGGCGAGTGAGCCGGACACGATGGCGCCGACGATCTTCGCCCCGGTCAGCAGGATCGTCGCCATCACCGAGAGGATGGCGGCGCGCTGCTTGATCTGTGCGATCTGGGCCGGCGTGGCGCGCACGGCCGGTGCCGTCACGGGCCCGTCTTGCGTTGCGGTCATGGCTCGTCCTGATAAGGCTGTCTTGGAGCGATGCTCTTGCCTGATTTAAGTGGCGGATCAACCCTGTCCCCGCTCAACGAGGAATTGCGATGCGTTATCTCCACACCATGGTGCGCGTGACCGACCTGGATCAGGCGCTGGATTTCTACGTCAACAAGTTCGGGATGGTCGAAACCCGCCGCATCGAGAGCGAGAAGGGCCGCTTCACCCTGGTCTTCCTCGCGTCGACCGACGATCTCGACGCGGCCCGTGCCGGCGGCTCGCGCGGCGCTCCGACGCTTGAGCTGACCTATAACTGGGACCCGGAAACCTACACCGGCGGGCGCAATTTCGGCCACCTCGCCTATGAGGTCGACGATATCTACGCGACCTGCGACAAGCTGATGAAGGCCGGCATCACCATCAACCGCCCGCCGCGCGACGGCAACATGGCGTTCATCCGCTCGCCCGACAACATCTCGATCGAGCTGCTCCAGAAGGGCGAGCCGAAGGCGCCGGCGGAGCCGTGGCTGAGCATGCCGAACACGGGCGTCTGGTGAGCGAAGCCCGCCCCGGGGTCTTCTGCCTCGGCATCGCGACGCTCGACTACGTCTACAGCGTCGAGACCATGCCGACCCGCGGCGAGAAATATCGCTCGCGCGATCTCGCCGTGGTCGGCGGCGGCTGTGCCGGCAATGCCTCGGTCGCCATCGCGCGCCTCGGCGGCGCCTGCTGGCTGGCGACGCGGCTCGCCGATGACCTGACCGGCGACGCCATCGTCGCCGAGTTGAACGGCGAAGGCGTCGACACGCGCTTTGCCCGGCGCGTCGCAGGCCTGCGCTCGCCGGTCTCGGCGATTCTTGTCGATGCGCAGGGCGAGCGCATGGTGATCTCCTATTCCGATCCGCAGATGCCGGAGGATACGGGCTGGCTGCCGCGGGAGCTGCCGGAAGGGGCAGGCGCCGTGCTGGCCGACACGCGTTGGGGCGAGGGGGCTCTCGCGGCGCTGAAGCTCGCGCGCGCCGGTGGTGTCCCCGGCGTGCTCGACGGAGACCGCAGGCCGCCCCATCCCGATCTCGTCGGGACGGCGAGCCATGTTGCCTTCAGCCAGCAGGCCTTGCGTGAGATCTCCGGCGAGGAGGACCCGAGCGCTGGCCTCGCCAAGGTTGCGGCGGGTGTCCCGACCTGGCTTGCGGTGACGCTGGGCAAGCAGGGCGTGCTCTATGTCGAGGCCGGCGAGGTGCGGCACATCCCCGCCTTTGCGGTCGAGTCGGTGGACACGCTCGGCGCTGGCGATGTCTGGCACGGTGCCTTCACGCTGGCGCTGGCGGAAGGGCAGGGCGAGGTCGCGGCCATCCGCTTCGCCTCGGCCGCCGCCGCGATCAAATGCACCCGCTTCGGCGGCCGCGCCGGAGCGCCGGGCCGCGACGAGGTCGTGCGCTTTCTCGCGCAGGCCGGTTCCTGAGATCCTGGCCGGCGTCGCGTGCCCGTCACGCGCGTCGGGCATCTGGTCCGGTGCGCACAGCGCATCGGATCAATCTCAGGAGAGCGTCATGCTGCCGATCCAGGGCCTGAAATGCATCTACGATACCAATGGGCGTGGCTGGGCGATCGAACTCGTCCTCAAGGCCGAAGGCGAGGACGCGGTGCGCCGCTTCGACGTCGACGGGCCCGACGATGCGGAAATGCTGATCGAGGCCTTCGAGGATTCCTCGGCGAGCATCTTCGACCCGGAAACCGGCGAGATCATTTTCGGTTATGAGTATCTGGACCTCGACGCCGAAGAAGAGGATGAGGAGGACGAGGAGGATGCCGAGGACGATGCCGAAGCTTCCGATCCCGACGACAAGATGCATGCCTGACGGGCGTCGCCGGGCGGGCGATGGCCGCACGCCTGATTGATGGAGCTGTGCCCGGTGAAGCGAAGGCTTCGCCGGGCGATTTCGTTGGTGCCGTCCGCCGCGACATTGCGGCTGGCATCGCCATTGCTGCGGGCTTGAGTCCGCGAGGAGATGACGGGCAAGCATGACGACGAATGACGAGGCCCCACCAACGGTCGAGCCGATTCCCGCGGCCTCGCCGCCGCCTGCCGAGGAGGCAGGCCTTTCGGCTTCCGGCAGCAAGAAGCGCGGCGTCTGCGCTATCAGCAACCAGGAGATGGCGCGCAAGAACCTGATCGAGATCGGCACGCTGCGGCCGGCGCTGGCCGACCATATCCGCGCCGACTTCCCGCACCTGCCCGACCATGCGCTGATCAGCGTGAAAGAGCTGGCGCGGTATCGCACGCGCTATGTCGAGGAGATCCTGCGCGAGGAACATGGCGAATATTCCGACCTCGACCGCGAGGTCGCCGAGAGCATCGCCCGGCAGGAGACCATCGCCGAGAACGTCGAGGACGATTTCGAGGAGCATCGGACGCTCGGCGAAAAGCTATCCGACCATCTGGCGAGTTTCGGCGGCTCCTGGGCCTTCCTGATCAGCTTCTTCGTCGTGCTCCTGGGGTGGATGGCTCTCAACGTCGCGATGGCGGCCAAGGCTTTCGATCCCTATCCTTTCATCCTGCTGAACCTGGTGCTCTCCTGCCTCGCGGCAATCCAGGCGCCGATCATCATGATGAGCCAGAAGCGGCAGGAAACGAAGGACCGGCTGCGCTCGCTCAACGACTACCAGGTCAACCTCAAGGCCGAGCTCGAGATCCGCCATCTGCACGAGAAGATGGACCATCTGATCATGCGGCAATGGCAGCGCCTGGCCGAGATCCAGCAGGTCCAGCTCGAGATGCTGCAGGAGGCGCAACTGCCCAAGCCCAAGCCGAAGCGGCGCAAGAAGCCCGCGACGAAGAAGAAGCGCACGGTGCCGGCGGAGGTTGCCGTCGCGCAGAGCACCGAGCCGGAGACGACGGCTTAGCCCAGCCTCCCTTGACACTCCGATTGGGCCCCGGTCATTTCGTCGGCAAACGAAATAGCCGGGAGGAAGACATGTTCATCAATCGCTTCGTGCCTGTAGGGGCCCTATGCGCGGGTCTGCTGCTCGGCGGTACTGTGCAGCCTGCCTTCGCTCAGGGGCAGGTCACCGTCTACTGCTCGATTCTAGAGGAACAGTGCCGCGAGGGCGCGGCCATGTTCGAGAAGGCGACCGGCGTCAAGGTCTCGATGGTCCGCAAGAGCACCGGCGAGGTCTATGCTCAGGTCAAGGCCGAGGCGAGCAATCCGCGTGGCGACGTCTGGTGGGGCGGGCCGGGCGAGCCGCATCTGCAGGCTGCCGAGGAGGGACTGCTCGACGAATACAAGTCGCCGAAGTTGCCGGAGCTGCATGATTGGGCCCAGCGCCATGCCGAGCAGGCGAAGTTCCGCACCAACGGCATTTATCTCGGCGCTCTCGGCATCGGATACAACACCGAGGTTTTGAAGAAGAAGGGCGTGGCGGCGCCGAAGTGCTGGGCCGATCTGCTCGATGCCAAGTTCCGTGACGAGGTCCAGATCGCCGATCCGAGTTCCTCCGGCACAGCTTATGTTTTCTTGGCGACGACGGTGCAGCGCCTCGGCGAGGAGAAGGGCTTCGAGTTCCTCAAGGGCTTGCACAAGAACATCAGCCAGTACACCAAATCCGGCATCGCGCCGGTCAAGGCGACCGCGCTGGGCGAGACGGCCGTCGGCATCGCCTTCATTCACGACATGCTGACCCAGAAGCTGCAGGGCGCCCCGATCGAGACAGTCGCCCCTTGTGAAGGCACGGGCTACGAGACGGGATCGGTCTCGGTGATCAAGGGCGGCAAGAATCCGGAAGCCGCGCGGAAATTCGTCGATTTCACGCTCTCGCCCGATGCTCAGAACATCAACGCCAAGCTCAAGATCAACTCGATCCCATCCAACAAGAATTCTCTTCTGTCACCGGACGCCCCCAAGTTCGCTGAGATGAAGCTGATCGATTACGACACGCCGCGCTGGGGCTCGCCTGCCGAGCGCTCGCGCCTGCTCAAGAAGTTCGACACGGAGATCAAGTCCCTGCCGCGCTGAACGGGAGGAGGCGTCCACGATCGCGCGACCCCGGTAGCACGGCCGCCGCTTTGTGCTACTAAGCTGCCATCGGGCCGGGAGCCTCGCGCTCCGGCCCCTGCCATGGGATCATCGTACATGCTTCGCGCCACCTCCGTCGTTCGCAAGGCCGCCGTCCGTGCCGAGCGCGTTGTCGATACGCTCGGCCTCGGGCATCAGGATCGCAGCCGCAGCGCCTTGTCGGTGAAGGCGGCGGGGGGCCTGGAGTTCGCCATCGACCTCGACAAGCCCACAGTGCTGAACGATGGCGATGCGTTGAAGCTGGAGGATGGCCGGCTCGTGCAGGTCAAGGCTGCGGCCGAGAGCCTGCTGGAGGTCAAAGCCGAGAACCCGCTGCGGCTGGTGCGCCTCGCCTGGCATCTCGGCGGCAACCACGTCCCGGCCGAGATGACTGCTGACGCGCTCTACGTCGTCAACGTCCCATCCGTTGCGGAACTGGTGCGCGGGCAGGGCTGCGCCATGGCGCCCGTCGAGCGCCCGTTCCAACCGGAGGCCGAGGTGCATCATCATGGCGATGATTGCGGCTGCGGGCACGATCATCACGGCCATGACCATCACCACGATCATGCTCACGGCCATGAACACCACGGCCACGAGCATCACGGCCATGAGCATCACAATCACGACCATGGTCACGGGCATGCTCACGCCCATGCTCATGCTCACGCCCATGCCCATGGCGAAGGTTGCGGATGCGGCCATGATCACGCCCATGACGACCACGCGCATGGCCATCACGACCATGCCCACGGCCACGGCGCAGCCCATGGCCACAAGGGCCATTCGCACGATCATTGAGGCGGGCAAGACGCGCCCTCATTCTCGGGCGCCGCTTGGCGGCGGCCCGAGAAGCTCATGACGAGAAGGCGTTGGTTTCCGAGATGCCCGGATCAAGCCCGGGCATGACGGCGTCGGCGGTCAAACCGCAGCATACCCCTTGACCTGCGCCAGCGCGGCCATCACGCCGCGCAGCTCGGCCAGTCCCCGCAGGCGCCCGACGGCCGGGTATCCCGGGAAGCTGCCCTTGCCGACATCGTCGAGCAGCTCATGGCCGTGGTCGGGCCGCATTGGGATGCGCCAATGTGGGATGCCGGCGGCCTTGCGCCGCTGCTCCTCTGCCATCAGCGCGTCGACCAGCGCGACCATGTCGGTGTCGCCGCCGAGATGCTCGGCCTCCATGAAGGAGCCGTCCGGGTCCTTGGCGACGTTGCGCAGATGCCCGAACCAGATCTTGTCGGCGAAGCGGCGCGCGGTCGCCGGCACGTCGTTCTTCGGATTGGCGCCGAGCGAGCCCGAGCACAGCGTCAGCCCGTTGGACGGGGAATCTACCGCACTGAGGATCCAGGCGATGTCCGCCTCGTCCGAGCAGATGCGCGGCAGTCCGAAGAGCGGGCGCGGCGGGTCGTCCGGATGGATGCACATGCGGATGCCGACCTCCTCGGCCGTGGGGATCACGGCCTCGAGGAAGCGCTTCAGGTTGGCACGCAAGCGCTCATGGCTCATGCCGTGATAGCGCTCCAGCATCCGGGCAAGACCGGGCAGGTCGTAGCGATCATAGGCGCCGGGCAGCCCCGCCATCACATTGGCGAGCAGCCGGTCGCGGTCGGCCTGCGTCGAATTGTCGAACCAGGCCTTGGCCTTGTCCATCACTTCTGCGGAGTGCCCCTCGTCGGCGCCCTTGCGTTTCAGCATGAAATGGTCGAGCGCGACGTATTCGTGCAGGTTGAAGCGCAGCGCCGTGCCGCCGCCGGGCAGCCTGTGGGCGAGCTGTGTGCGCGTCCAGTCCAGAACCGGCATGAAATTGTAGCAGATCACCTTGAGGCCGCAGGCCGCGAGGTTGCGCATCGACTGCCGGTAGTTAGCGAAGATCGTTTCGAGGTCGCCTTCGCCGATCTTGACACTCTCATGGATGGGCAGGCTCTCGACCACCCGCCATTCCAGCCCGAGGCTCGTGTCGGAGCGGATGATGGCCTGGCGCTTCTCGATCTCCTCGACGCTCCAGACGACGCCATAGGGAATCTGGTGCAGCGCGTTGACGATACCCGTCGCCCCGGCCTGCCTGGCCTGCGCCAGAGTCACGACATCGTCCGGCCCGAACCAGCGCCAGCATTGTTCCATGGTCGCGTTTCCTTGGTGTTCTTCTTCTGGAGTGATCGCCGGTTCGTCAGTCGAGCCGGATGGGTGGGGCCGAGCCGGCGAAGGCATCGACATGGCTTCGTGCGATGTTCTCGATCGCGGCGAAGACCGTGCGCAGATGGGCGCGCATCGCCGTTTCTGCGGCGGCTTCGTTGCCGCTGGTCACGCATTCGGCGATGATGCGATGTTCGCGCATGATCATCTCCGGCCATGTCGCGCTCTCCAGCGACAGGCAGCGCACGCGGTCGAGCTGCGCCTTGACGCTCTCGATCAGGCTCCAGACGGCGGGATGGCCCGCAAGCCGCGAGATTTCGGCATGGAAGGCGTCGTCATGCCGGAAGAAGGCCGCCTGGTCGCCGGTCGAAAGGGCCTTCTCCTGCTGGAGGACATGCCGCTCCAGCGTTGCCTTGCCGGCATTGTCGATATGACGGGCCGCGAGCACGACCGTGCGGCATTCCAGCGTCTCGCGCACGAACTGGCTGTCATAGACCGCGACGATGTCGATGGGCGCGACGAAGGTGCCGACCTGCGGCACCACCGACAGGAATCCGTCCTCGACCAGCCGCTTGAAGGCCTCGCGCACCGGCGTGCGGCTGACGCCGAAGCGCACCGCCATCCGTGCCTCGGACATGGCCTCGCCCGGACGCAGCGTCGCGCCTAGAATGTCGGCACGCAGCGCGCGGTAGATCTGGTCTGTGCTCTGCCGTGCTGCTGGGGTGCCCATTGCCAAGCTCTGGTCGACTAGTATACTAGGATACCGATTAATCCGGTCCGACGTCAATGTCACAGGCCGGACGGATTGAGAAGCCGGTCCCGGTGGCGGCGGCCCGGGACAATAGCAAAACAACGCGAAAAGCGTCTCTGGAGGGACAAACATGGGTCAGGACAGCATTAACCGGCGTCATTTCATCGGCGGCGTCGCGGGCCTGGGCGTTGCAGCGCATGCGCCCGGCGCCTTTGCGCAGCAGCTCAAGCTGCCGGCATCGCCGCTCACGATCAGCGTGATCGATGTCGGCGGGGCTTTGGCCCTCGTGCAGACGCCGCTGGAAAACTACCCGAAGATGAAGCCCAAGGCCGCTTCGCGCATGGTCTTCACCAAGGCGCCGGCTCCCGAGCTGCCCTCGAAGATCAAGGCCCAGCAGAACGCCGGGCGCCTCGATATCGACCTCGTCATCGGCGGCCTGGACGTCCTTTCGGCCGGCATCGACCAGAAGCTCTGGGTTGATCTGCTGCCGCGCCTGCAGGCCGAGCTGCCGAAGCCGGAGGACATCTATCTCAAGCCCGCGCTCGCCATGCACAATCTCGGGCAGGGGCAGGCCATGGCGATGGTCTACTATCCTTCCGGTCCGCTGCTCGAATACATGCCGGACCGCGTCAAGCAGGTGCCGACCACGGCCGAGGAACTCCTCGCCTGGAGCAAGCAGAACAAGAACCGCTTCTTCTACGGGCGCCCGGCCAATTCCGGCCCCGGCCGCACCTGGATCATGGGCCTGCCCTATCTCCTCGGCGACAAGGACCCGAAGGACCCTGAGAAGGGCTGGGACAAGACCTGGGCCTATCTCAAGGAGCTCGGCGAGAACGTCGAGTATTATCCCGCTGGCACCGGCCAGACGATGAAGGAGCTCGGCGACGGCTCGCGTGACATCATCGTCAGCACCACGGGCTGGGACATCAATCCGCGCGTGCTCGGCATCGTCCCGAAGGAAGCCAAGATCCAGACGCTGAAGGGCTTCCACTGGGTCACCGATGCCCAGTACATGATGATCCCGAAGGGCGTATCGGACGAGAAGCTCAACGTGCTGCTCGATCTGATCCGCCACATGCTGACGCCCGAGCAGCAGGCCTACACCTATGATGAGGGTTACTTCTATCCGGGTCCGGCCGTGAAGGACGTTCCGCTCTCGATGGCGCCGGCCTCCAGCCAGAAGGCCATCGCAGAATACGGCCGGCCGGAATACGACAAGCTCATCGCCGAGAACCCGATGGAAACGCCGCTCACCCCGGACAAGATGGTCATCGCCTTCCGGATCTGGGACGAGACGGTCGGCGGCGCCAAGAGAAAGTAACAGCAAGCTGGAGACGGCGACGGGCCTGGGCTATGTCCCTCCGGCCCGCCGCCGCCCTTATTCGACAACGACCCAGAACCGGATGCCATGACCATCAACGCAGCTTCGTTCAGCGAGCTTCGGCTCGATCGCCTGAGCCGTGACTTCGGCACTCACAATGCGCTCAAGGACGTCTCATTGACGATCAAGCAGGGCGAGTTCATCGCGCTGCTCGGCCCGTCCGGCTGCGGCAAGTCGACGACGCTGAACCTGATCGCGGGCCTGCTGCCCGCGACCGGCGGCGGCATCTGGCTCGACGACAAGCGCATCGACCCGCTGCGGCCGGAAGAGCGCGGCTTCGGCATGGTCTTCCAGAACTATGCGCTGTTCCCGCACATGTCGGTGAACAAGAACATCGGCTTCGGCCTCAAGATGCGCGGCGTGCCCAGGGCCGAGATCGACAAGCGCGTGGCCGAGGCCGCCGCGCTGGTCCGCCTGCAGGGCCAGACCGAGAAGCTGCCCGGCCAGCTCTCCGGCGGCCAGCAGCAGCGTGTCGCCATCGCGCGCGCCATCGTGGTCGAGCCGCCGCTGGTGCTGATGGACGAGCCGCTCTCGAACCTCGACGCCAAGCTGCGCCTCGAGATGCGCGCCGAAATCCGCCGCATCCACAACACGCTCGGCGCCACCACCATCTACGTCACCCACGATCAGGAGGAGGCGCTCTCGCTCGCCGACCGCATCGTCGTGCTGCGGGACGGGCAGGTCCGGCAGGTCGGCTCGCCGGAGGACCTCTTCCTGCGGCCGGACCATCTCGACGTCGCCGAGTTCATGGGCTTCCGCAACAAGGTCAAGGGCAAGGTCGCTTCCGTTGCCGACGGCAAGGCGTCCGTCGCGGTGGGCGATGCCGAGATATCCGGCCGGGCGCGCGAGGCTCTCTCGGCCGGCGCCGAGGGCTTCATCGCCATCCGCCCGGAGGATCTGCACCCCGTCGCGGGCAGCCAGCCCGGCCTCAAGGCCCAGGTCGTCTCGACCGAGTTCCGCGGCCGCGAGTTCGTCGGCTTCGCCCGCATGGCGGACGGCACGGACCTCTCGTTCCTCGCCCATGACAAGCTGTCGCCGGGCGAAGCGGTCACGCTCGCCGCCGAGGCCGACCGCGTCCTCGTCTATGGGGCCGTGGCATGAGCAGCGCGGACCTGTCCTCCATTCCGCTGAAGCAGCGGCTGGCGGCGCGCGGCTATGATGGCCTGACGCTGCTGTGCCTGCCGGCGATCCTCTTCCTGCTGGCCTTGTTCATTTACCCGTTCCTCTATGGGCTCGTGCTCTCCTTCGAGCCGAAGCAGGGCGGCATCTTCGCCAACTACCAGCGCTTCTTCTCCGATTCCTTCCTCTACGGGACGATCGGGACGACGCTCTGGCTCGCGCTGCCGGTGACGATCGCGACGCTGGTGCTGGCGATCCCGATCGCCTTCCGCGTCCGGCTGATGAAGAACCAGCGGCTGCTGACCACGATCCTGGTCGTTCCGATCACGCTCGGGACCGTGCTCGTGGCGGAAGGCCTGCTGAACTATCTCGGCCCGCAGGGCTGGTTCAACCGGACGCTGATGACCTTCGGCATCATCTCCTCGCCGGTGAAGCTGCTGCACAATTACTGGGGCGTGATGCTCTCGCTGGTCATCACCGGCTTCCCCTTCACCTTCCTGCTGACGCTATCCTATCTCTCGGGCATCGATCCGGCGCTGGAGCAGGCGGGCGCGACGCTGGGGGCGGGCCCTTGGGATCGCTTCAAGCACATCTTGCTGCCGCTGCTGCTGCCGGGGCTCGCGATCACCTTCTGCCTCAGCTTCGTGCAGGCCTTCTCGGTGTTCCCCTCGGCGGTGCTGCTCGGAGCGCCCTCGGGGCCGACCCGCGTCATCTCGATCGCGGCCTATCAGGCGGCCTTCGAGGAATACGACTACTCCATGGCCTCGGCCGTGGCGATGATCATGGGCGTCGTCCAGCTCACGATCGTCGTCCTCGTGCTGGGCGTGCGCGGCCTGTTTTATCGCGGCCCTGCCGGCGGCGGAAAGGGCTGATCCGATGGTCAAGGACACTCGTCTCTCGACGAAGCTCTGGGCGGCCGCCAACTGGGCGCTGATCGGCTTCTTCGTCGTCAACCTCCTCGCGATGATCGCGACGGTGGTGGTCTCCTCCTTCTCGACGCGCTGGCTTGGCACCTGGCTGCCGGCCGGCTGGACGACGCGCTGGTATTCGGCCGCCTGGGCGGAATTCCAGCTCTACGACGTCCTGTTCGTCACCTTCCAGATCGCGTTCCTGGTGGTGTTTCTGTCGGGGCTGATCGGCGTGCCTGCGGCCTATGCGCTGGCGCGGCGGGATTTCCCGGGCAAGAAGCTGATCATGCTGCTCTTCCTGCTGCCGTTGCTGGTGCCGCCGATCACCTTCGGCATCCCGCTGGCGACGGTGCTCTACCAGACCGGCTTCGCCGGCTCGATGTCGGGCGTGGTGCTCGCCAATCTGGTGCCGACCGTGCCCTTCGTCATCCTGGTGATGATCCCCTTCATCGAGCAGATCGACACCAAGATCGAATCGGCGGCGCGGGTCTTCGGGGCGAACACCTTCCAGCTGTTCATCCACGTCCTGCTGCCGCTGCTGGCGCCGGGCATCCTGGCGGCACTCCTGCTGGTGCTGGTGCGCACGCTGGCCATGTTCGAGCTGACCTTCCTGACGGCAGGCCCGACCAGCCAGACGCTCGTAGTCGCGCTCTACTATGCGGTCTTCGCCGCCGGCGTGCGCGCCGTGCAGTCGATCGACGCCATGGCGGTGATCTACATGGCCACGACGCTGATCTGGCTCGTCATCGCGCTGCGCTTCGTCAACCCCACGCAGATCGTCGCGCGGGCGAAGAAGTAGCAAAAAGCGGGAGCCTCTCGGCTCTGCTCCAATCGACAAAACACCCCGCCGTTCTGCGAACGGCGGGGTGTTTTCATGTGGAAGCCTTCGTCAGTGAACGGTTGCGCCGACATAGCGCAGCGGTTGTCCCTCTCGGGCATGGAGCAGGCTGCGGACCCCCATCGCGAAGCCGCTGCCGGTGTCGGCAGGGTCGAGCCCTCCGCCCAGCTCGACCGTCTCGATCGCGCGCAGCACCTCGATCCCGGATTCCCAGAAGGCTCCATCGCCTTTGGCCTCGCGTGCATGAGGGAAGCTGCGCCTGAAGCCGTCGATCAGCTCTTGCGCGTCGCGGCCAAGCTCGATGCTGACGATGCGGCCGTGCGAGATGGCGAAAAGCACGAGGCCGAAAGCGCTCGGCGCGATGGCATAGCGGGTTTGAGACCTGCAGCGCGCGAAGGGATTCCCAAGCGACAGGATCTGCAGCAGGGCCGGGCTCCGGGGGAGCGTGACGAGGGCGTTCAGCATGGTCCCTATCCTCGGGCGGAAGGGGAAGGCGGCGGCAATCCGCTGGATCGCCGCCGGCATCGGTCGGCTTCACGCCGCGCGGGCGTCGTCGAAGTCGGTGCTGATAGCGACCTGCCGCCAGGCATCTAGCTCCTTGGCGACGAAGGCGTTCTTGGCCTCGATCGCCGCGACCGTGTCGCTGCCGTAAGGCATGCGCAGCGGCGCGTTCGGGGCACCGCCCAGCTCGACCAGCGCGGCGGCGAGCTTGGCCGGGTCGCCCGGCTGGCGATGGCTGAGGCCGGCGGCATGCTCGCGGACGGCCCCGGCAGTCTCCGCATAGTCGGCGATCCGTGCGTCGCTGACGCTGAGCGAGCGGGCATCGAGGAAGTCGGTGCGGAAATAGCCGGGTTCGACGACGGTCGCCTTGATGCCAAGTGGGGCGAGTTCCGCGGCCAGCGCTTCGGTCAGGCCTTCCACCGCAAACTTGGTGGAGCAGTAGACGCCGAAGCCCGCGCCACTCTGATAGCCGCCGATCGAGGAGACGTTCAGGATATGGCCGCTGCGGGCGCGGCGCATATGCGGCAGCACGGCGCGAATGACGTTGAGCACGCCGAAGACGTTGGTCCGGTAGAGCGCCTCGATCTCGGCCGCGGTGGCCTCCTCGACGGCGCCGAGCAGCCCGAAGCCGGCATTGTTGAGCAGCACGTCGATCTTGCCGAAGCGCTGGATCGCGGCCTTGGCGGCTTCATGGGCCTGCCCCTCATCGGTGACGTCGAGCCCGACGGCCAGCAGGTTCGGATGCTCGCCCAGCGTGGCGACCACGCTCTGCGGATTGCGGGCGGTGGCGACGACCGCGTCGCCCTTGTCGAGAGCGAGCTTGGCGACGAGGGCGCCGAAACCGCGGGAAGCGCCAGTGATGAACCAGGTCTGCATGATGTCCTCCTTCAGGAATGTCCCGGCCTCGATGCCGATGAAGGGAGACTAGTCAGCGCCAATCGGTGAGAGTATCCAATCAATCATCATCAGCTTGATGAGTGTGGTTCAGCAATGCAAATCGACCAATCGTCGCTCTCGCTGTTCATGGCTGTGGCGCGCCATCGCAGCTTCCGCCGTGCGGCCGACGAGATCGGCTGCACGCCCTCGGCAGTCAGCCACGGTCTGCGGGCGCTGGAGGAACGGCTCGGAATCAGACTGGTCAACCGCACGACGCGCAGCGTCGCGCTGACAGAGGCAGGCCAGCAGCTCTATGGCCGCATCGAGCCGGCCTTCCGCGACATCGCGGATGCGCTCGACGATCTCAACAGCTACCGCGACCGGCCGGTCGGAAACCTGCGCCTGAACGCGGCGCATCTCGCGACGCAGATGGTGGTGCTGCCGCTGGCGACGCGGTTTCTGGAACAGCATCCGCAGGTCACGCTCGAGATTGTCTCCGACAATGCGCTGGTCGACATGGTCTCGGAGGGCTTCGATGCCGGCGTGCGCTTCGGCGAGATCGTGGCGCAGGACATGATCGCGGTACCGATCGGCCCTCGCCAGCGCTCGGCGGTGGTCGCGGCGCCGGAATTCTTCGCCCGCCATTTCACGCCGTCAGTGCCGGAGCAGCTGCGGGAATTGCCCTGCCTGCGCCTGCGCTTCGCCAGCGGCCGTCTCTACGACTGGGAGTTCGAGCGCGGCGGCGTCGAGTTCCAGGTCGCGGTGCAGGGGCCGCTGACCCTCAGCGATCAGGGACATATTCTGCAGGCGGCGCTGGCCGGGGCAGGGGTCGCCTATCTCTTCGAGACGCAGGTCGAGGAGCTCGTCTCCGAAGGCCGACTCGTCCGTGTGCTGGAAGAGTGGTGCCCCTACTATCCCGGTTTCCACCTCTACTACCCGAGCCGGCGGCAGATGCCCTCGACGCTGCGGGCCTTCGTCGACTTCGTGCGCGGCGAGCGGTCGGTCGCGCCGTAGTCCTGTTCTCGCGCGTCGGTCGATCACGATCAGCAGAGCGGCCTTTGGTCGATATTGACGTGCCCGGCGGCCGTGGAAATGATGGGACGTGCTTAGCCGAACGGCTCCCGAGTTTCGGGGCGCATACCCGGCCCGCCACGGCCGGAAGGGGTTGGGACTGGCGCCTCTGCTGGCGCTCGCGCTGTTGTGCGCGGCCGTTCCCGGCGCGGCCGATCCGCTGAAGCCCGATTCATTGAAGCCCGTTTCATTGAAGCCTTGGACTTCCGACCAGATTCCTCCGCTTGCCCTCGACAGGCTCGACGGCCCGCCTGTCGATCTCGCTACATTGCGGGGCCAGCCGGTGGTCGTCCATTTCTTCGCCACCTGGTGCGCGCCCTGCATCGAGGAGATGGCCTCTCTCGATGCATTCGCTGCCTCGGCCGGTGCGCCGGTGGTCCTTGCCGTCAATGTGGGAGAGGTGGAGGCGCGGCTGCGCACCTTCTTCCGCACGCGGCCGGTGGCTTTTCCGATCCTGCTCGACCGCGACCGCGCCACGATGAAGGCCTGGAAGGTCGAGGGCCTGCCGGCGAGTTTCGTGCTCGATCGCGAGCTGAGGCCCGCCCTGAAGACCGAGGAGCCGCTCGACTGGACAAGCCCGGCAGTAACCAACGCGCTGGCTGCGCTCTCGCCGCAAGCCGCATCACCCGTTCAACCAATGCGAGACAAAGGGGAGACGCCAAGATGATCAGCCGTCGCGACATGCTGAAGACCGGTGCCGCTGCTGCCGCCGCGCTGTCCGCGCCGCGCCTCGCCTTTGCGCAGGAGGCTCCCTTCGCGCCGAAGCCCGGCCCCTGGCGCGATTTCGCGGTGACGACCCGGCTTGATCTGACCGCGTCCGGCAAGGCCCAGGCCTGGATCCCGCTGCCGTCGGTGCGGGAGGAGGAGTGGATCAAGACCGGCAAGAACGACTGGAAGACGAACGCCACACTGGCGGAGGTCGTGCGCGATCCGAAATACGGCGCCGAGCTGCTCCATGTCGCCTTCAAGGAGGGTGAAGTCGCGCCCTATGTCGAAGTCCGGAGCAGCTTTGCCCTGCGCGACCGGGCCGAGGATCTGGCGGCGAAGGGCATCGTGCCCGCGCTCGGCGACGCAGACCGCAAGCTCTATCTGGAAGCGACCGAGCTGATGCCGACCGACGGCATCGTCAAGGAAACCGCCGAGAAGGCCGCCGCCGGCAAGACAAGCGACATCGACAAGGCCCGCGCGATCTATGAATGGGTCGTCGCCAACACCTTCCGCGACGCCAAGACCCGCGGCTGCGGCACGGGCGACGTCGCCTCCATGCTGCGCACCGGCAATCTCGGCGGCAAATGCGCCGATCTCAACGCGCTCTATGTCGCGCTCGTGCGCAGCGCCGGCATCCCGGCGCGCGACATCTACGGCCTGCGCGTCGCGCCCTCCAAGTTCGGCTACAAGAGCCTCGGCGCGGGTTCCGAGGTCGTCACCAAGGCCCAGCATTGCCGGGCCGAAGTCTGGCTCGACGGCTATGGCTGGGTCGCGACCGATCCGGCGGACGTCCGCAAGGTCGTGCTGGAGGAGCCGCCGGGCAACAACACCGTCGACAATCCCAAGGTCGTGGCGGCCCGGCAGGTGCTGTTCGGCGCCTGGGAGGGAAACTGGCTGGGATACAACGTCGCGCATGACGTCGTGCTGCCGGGCTCGAAGCACAAGGTCGGGTTCCTGATGTATCCGCAGGCGGAGGTAGCCGGCGCGCTGCTGGACTGCCTCGACCCCGACACCTTCAAGTACAGCATCAAATCGGCCGAGATCACGGCCTGACGAGGCTCAGGCCGGAAACGCGCCTGAAGGAGACGACTGCCATGAGCGACACCATCGAGCTCGAAGCGCCCCCGCGCGCCGCCGCCCCGCGCCTGACTAGCCTCGCCCATGGCGGTGGTTGCGGTTGCAAGCTCGCGCCCTCGGTGCTGCAGCAGCTGCTGGCGGATCACCCGGCGGCCGGCCCTTACAAGCAGCTCCTCGTCGGCACCGAGACGGGTGACGATGCTGCCGTCTGGCAGGTGGACGACGAGACCTGCGTCGTCGCGACCACCGACTTCTTCATGCCTATGGTCGACGATCCGCATGATTTCGGACGCATCGCCGCGACCAATGCGATCTCGGACGTCTATGCGATGGGCGGCAAGCCGATCATGGCGCTCGCCATCCTCGGCATGCCGCTCGACAAGCTGCCGGTCGAGGTGACGCGCGAGATCCTGAAGGGCGGCGCCTCGATCTGCGCCGAGGCCGGCATTCCCGTCGCCGGCGGCCATTCGATCGACGCGCCGGAGCCGATCTATGGGCTTGCCGTGATCGGCCTGCTCAAGCCGCAGAACCTCCGGCGCAACAGCGGGGCCAAGCCCGGAGACGCGCTGATCCTGACCAAGGCGCTGGGCGTCGGCATCTATTCGGCGGCCTTCAAGAAGGAGCAGCTCTCAGCCGACGCCTATGACGAGATGATCGCCTCCGTGACGCTGCTCAACCGCGTCGGCGCCGACCTCGCCAAGGATGCCGATGTCCATGCCATCACGGACGTCACCGGCTTCGGCATCCTCGGCCATGGGCTGGAGATGGCGCGCGGCTCGGGCGCGACGGTGAAGCTCGATCTGGCTAGGTTGCCTTTCCTCTCGCAGGCCGAGCGGCTCGCGCAGGAAGGGCGCGTGACCGGCGCCTCGCATCGCAACTGGGCGAGCTATGGCGAGGGCGTTGCTCTGCCCGCCAACCTGCCGGACTGGCAGCGCCATCTCCTGACCGACCCGCAGACGTCGGGCGGGCTCTTGGTTTCCTGCAGGGCGGCGAGGGCGGACGAACTGCTCGCGCAGATCAAGGCTGCGCGTTACCCGTCGGCGCGCATCGTCGGCGCTGTCGAGGCGGGGCCGGGGAGGGTGGTCGTGGCCTGACGGGACAGCGGCTCCTTACGCCTCCTGAACCTGCAAATTTCGACCCCAGACGTCGAAGAAGGCGCCCTTGTTCAGGGTGAGCCGGTCCTCGCGCAGCGCGCCTTCCAGCTCGCGCAACCGTGTCCGGGCCAGTTCGTCCGGGACCAGCCCGCCCGCTTCGCGTGTCGGGAAGAAGGCGGCGCCGTCCCAGTTCACGCCGGCGCCGCGCAGCATCATCACGATGTCGCCCCAGTCGATCTCGTCGCCGACGACATGGACGAATGTAGAGCGAAGCGGCTCGACCTTCGGCTCCGCGATCCTGACCAGCACGATCAGCGCGGTGAAGTGTCCCTTGCGGAACATCTTCCCGAGCCAGCGGTCGAAATCGGTTCCCAGTCCCCTAGAAGTCGACACGCGGCGTTTCCGGAATGTGGCGCTCGAACAGCGCATAGAATTCGGTGCCGGTCTCGGCGCGATACCAGTCCTCGAAGGCGCGCAGGGCCTCAAGCGAGGCTGCGCCGGGCGAGCCCTCGCTCTCCTCCATCTCGGCCTGCATCGCCTCGAACACGGGCGTCAGCTTATCGAGCACCAGCGCCTGCCGCGGGCCGATCTCCTCCCAGACCAGCGCCTCGGCGACCGTGGAGCGTGCGCGCAGCGGTGCCTGCTCCGGCGCTTCGGCCGCGGCGATCGCGGTCGTGACCGAGCGCACGAGGTTGAGCCGGCGGAAGGCATTGGCGCGCTCGCGGGCCAATACCTCGATCCGCTCGGCCGCCGAACGTCGATAGGCATCCTCAGCCCGGTGCGCCTCCTCGGCCGCCTGCTCGAAGCGCGCGATCAGGTCGAGGGCGGGGGCCTCGGTTTCGGTCATGACTCGGCGCTCTCGGGAATTGGCGGAAGAGAATGGGAGTCGAACCCACCAGAGACCGTCTGACGGCCCCTCCCGGATTTGAAGTCCGGACGCCCCACCGGGGACGCTTCTCCTCCATCGGGCATCGCAGGCGGCGGCCCGAAGAGATCGAGCCGCTGCCGGTTGATGCGCCTGAGATCGCCGCGGCGGATGGTGACGCCGTGGCGGTCGAAGAATTCGAGGATCTGGATAGCGACCTTGCGGCCGTTATCGAGCTTGTCGCGGAACTGCGCCGCGTTGAAGCCGGCGGCGTTTCCCGCTGCAAGCGCGGCCACGATCCCGACCATCTCGGAAACCGTATCGCGCAGGAAGAAGTGGTCAAGTGCGACCTCATGCACCTCGCCGCGCCGGCCGACGAGGCGGAACAGCCGGCGGATATCCTCCTCCCGCCGGCCGAGAAGCTGGCCGATGTCACGCACACGCGGAGGCCGGAAGCGCTCCGACGCGCTGATCAGCGGCGCGACGCGCGCCCACAGCGCCTCATCCTCCGGCGTCAGCCTGATTTCATGCTCTGGCCGCCTGATCCAGGAGCCGAGCACGACGAGCTCGCCCGCACTGGCGAGCACAGCCAGCGCAGTGCGGAACAGCCCGGCCGGCAGCCGCGGCTCGAGCGCGAGGCGCAGCCGCTCCAGCCCCATGCCCTGCTGGTCGGGGTTCTCTGCGTGATAGGCCTTCAGCGTCTCGACGAGCGCCTGCGAAAAACGCTCCCAGACCTCCGGCAGCATGACGGCCGGGCCGACGCGGGAAAGGCCGAGCTTCGCCGTCATCGCCGCGGCTGTGCCGGGGCCGAGCGCTCGATCGCGGGCGAAGGCCTCGATCTCGGCATGATACGGCGGCGCGCCGAGGAGCGCGGTTAGTGCGGCTTCATGATCGCTGTGCGCCAGAGCGAGGAGCTGTGCCTGCCGCTCCGGGCTGCGGCGCCGGCGCTCGGGTGCGCGCAGGTCGATGAAGCGCCCGCCGCCGATGGTGCGCGAGGCGCTGGCGTCGCGCAGGACGAAGCGGTCGAGCGCCGCCGTCGCGACCGGCACCTCCGGCACGAGCTGGACGAAGCCGCTCGCGCCGGGTGCGATCTCCTCGCCGAGCAGGACGATGCGCGCCCCGACCTCAGCCGCGCCATGATGAAGCCGGACCGGCTGCCACATCGAAAGCGGCTTGCGCTCCGAGGCGAGCAGCGTCAGCTCGGCATCGATCCGCGTCGCGGGAGCATGGAGCGCGGGCGAGACCACCATGGCGCCATGCCGGATCGCCTCCTTCGAGACGTCCGGCCCGGCGAGGTTGAGCGCGCAGCGGTCGCCGGCCCGGCCGCGCTCGGCTGCGCGGTTCTGTGCATGGATCGAGCGCACGCGCGCCGCGAGGCCCGAAGGCGAGAGGGTGACGTGGTCTCCGACAGCGAGGCTGCCCGACAGGACCGTGCCGGTGACCACCGTGCCGGCACCGGGCAGCGTGAAGCAGCGGTCGACGGCGAGGCGGAAACCGCCATCGTCCCGCCGCGCCGAGGCTGCCTCGGTTCGCTCGCGCAGCAGCGTGGCGAGTGCCTCGATGCCGGCGCCGGTCACTGTCGAAACCGGCAGGATCGGCGCATCCGCAAAAGGCGTCCCGGCCAGCAGCGCTTCGATCTCGCCGTGGGCCTCGGCCAAGCGGGCTTCGTCGACGAGGTCGGCCTTCGTCAGGGCCACCACCGCCTGCCCAATGCCGAGCAGACGGGCGATGTCGACATGCTCTCGCGTCTGCGGCATCACCCCGTCATCGGCCGCGATGACGAGCAGCAGGAGGTCGATGCCGGAGGCGCCGGCCAGCATCGTATGGACGAGCTTTTCATGGCCCGGCACGTCGATGAAGCCGATGATCCGCCCGTCGGCTTGCGGCCAATAAGCGAAGCCGAGCGCGATGGTGATGCCGCGCTCCTTCTCCTCCTTGAGACGGTCGGTCTCCACGCCTGTCAGCCGCCGCACCAGCGAGGTCTTGCCGTGGTCGATATGGCCGGCCGTGCCTATGATCATGGCGCGACCCCTTCCGAGGCTGCGGCGCTGGCGGCCTTGAGGAAGGGTGCAGCAAGGAGGCTGCCCTCGCGCTCGGCTTCGGTCAGGAGGACGAGCGCCCGGCCTGCATCCTTCTCGATGCCCTGTCCCAGCAACACCGCGGCGCCCAGCATTGCCTTGGCGTCGGCATCGCCGGCCGCCGCGCCTCGCTGCCACCACTGCGCCGCCAGCGCCGGATCGCGCTCCACGCCGAGCGCATCGTGATGGATCATGCCGAGCCGGGTCATGCTCGCCGCGATGCCGGCCTCCGCCGCCGCGCCCGCCCAGCGAAAGGCCTCCGGTCGGTCCGCGTCCTGCCCCGTTTCGAGCAGCATCCAGGAGAGCATGTCCTGCGCCGGCGCGTCGCCCTGTTCGGCGGCGAGGCGATAGAGCCGCATCGCCTCGGCATCGCTCTGTTCGACGCCTTCGCCCTTGAAATGCAGCGCCGCCAGGTTTCGTTGCCCGACAGGGTCGCCCGCTTCGGCCGAGAGCGTCAGCCAGCGCAGAGCCAGCGCGGCATCGCGTTCGACGCCGAGCCCTTCGGCGAAGCAGGCGCCGATATTGTTCTGCGCACGCGGAACGCCTGCGTGAGCCAGAGGCCCCCAGATCGCCAGCGCCGCCTGATGATCGCCGCGCTCGACGGCCGCAGCGGCCTCGGCCATCGCCGCATCGATGGACTTGTCCTTGCCGCGCAGCCGGTCAAGCCAGCCCATCGCCCGCCTCCGGCTTCAGCAGGGGGAGCTGCGCGGCGAAGGCCGCCTCGTCCTCCAGGCAACGCAGGTCGAAGACCAGCGCGCCCTGCGCGATCCGCCCGATCACCGGCAGGGGCAGGGCGCGGAAGGCTGCCGCGAGGCTTTCGACCGCCGCGCCGGATGCCTTCCCCGCCGGCTTCAGCGCGAGCGCTGCGCTCGGGAGCGTTTCCAGCGGCAGCGCGCCCGAGCCGATCTGGCTGGAGCATTCCGCGATCTCCACCACCCAGCCGGAACCGAGCGCCTCGGCGACGGCCGGCAGCAGGCGCTCGGCCAGCGCGCTGAGCTCGGCCGGCTTGCGGGTGAACAGCCGCAGCGTCGGCAGGCGCTCCGCCAGCCGGTCTGGATTGCGGTAGAGCCTCAAGGTGGCTTCGAGCGCTGCGAGCCGCAGCTTGTCCAGCCGGAGCGCCCGCTTCAGCGGATTCTTGGCGAGCTTGGCGACGAGGTCCTTGCGGCCTGCGACGATGCCGGCCTGCGGGCCGCCGAGCAGCTTGTCGCCGGAGAAGGTGACGAGGTCGGCGCCACCTTCCAACGCGTCCTGCACGGTCTTCTCGTGCCGCAGCCCCCAGCGGGCGAGATCGATCAGCGTGCCGGAGCCGAGATCGTCGACGAAGGGCAGCTCATGCTTGCGGGCCAGCACTGAGAGCTCGCTGGGCTCGACCTCGGTGGTGAAGCCCTGCACGACATAGTTCGAGGTGTGCACCTTCATCAGCAGCCCGGTCTGCGGGCCGATGGCCTCGGCATAGTCCTTGAGATGGGTGCGGTTGGTGGTGCCGACCTCGCGCAGGATGGCGCCGGCGCGGGTCATGATGTCCGGCATGCGGAAGGCGCCGCCGATCTCGATCAACTCGCCGCGCGAGACGATGGCCTCGCGGTCCTTGGCGAAGGTGTTCAGCACGAGCAGCACGGCCGAGGCGTTGTTGTTGACCAGAACGGCATCCTCGGCCCCGGTCAGCTCGCGGATCAGCTCGCGCACATGCGCGTCGCGCTCGCCGCGTTTTCCCGCCTCGATCTCGTATTCGAGATTGGTCGGCGCGCGCATGGCGGTGACCACCGCCTGGATCGCCTCCTCGGCCAGCAGGGCGCGGCCGAGATTGGTATGCAGCACCGTGCCGGTGAGGTTGATGACGGGGCGCTGCGAGGGGCGCTCTAGCGCTTCGAGCCGGTCGAGCGCCATGCGTGCGATGTGTTCCGCGGATGCGGCGGGAGGGCTGCCTGACTCGCGCAGCCTGCCCAACACCTGCCGTATGGCCTCGGTCGCCGCCGCCCGGCCGTGGCGTGTGATGGCGAGCGTGCCATCGGTGCTGCGGAGCACGGTATCAACCGATGGTGGGCGGAAGCGTTCGGGCTTGTTCATCAGGCTCCCTCCGGGAGACGCTTGATCTTGCGGACGGTCAGTAGCCGAGCAGGAACGGGTTCACCCCGGCCCGCCGCCAACCCGCCTCCGAAACCAGGATGTCGAGGCCGAGGCTCGCCACGTCGTCGGCCACCGGCTCCAGCTCCATGTCCTTCCGCTGGTTCAGGATCTTCACATAGGTCCGGCATTCGTCGCAGGTCTCGGCCTTGATCGTGTCGGCAACGCCTTCGATCTCCTGATAGGCGATGCCCTTGGTCGAGCCGCAGGAGACGCATTTTACGCGGACATGGTTCCATTGCGCCGCGCAGAGCGAACACTGGACATAGCGCACGCCGTCGATATTGCCCGTGCCGACGACCGCGCTCGTCACCGGTGCGCCGCCGCAGCAGGGACAGACGCCGTCGGCCACGGGCTGCGGCAGCAGCGGGTCGAGCCTCGCCGTGCGCAGCGCCGCCACGACCTGCAGTGCCGCGGCGGCGAAGATGTGCTCGGCCACGGACTCGGCCGGCATCGCGTCGCCGAGCACGGCGGCGAACATCGCCTGCCGGTCTTCCCCGTTTGCCGCCGCGACGCGGGCGAGCGCCACGCGCGCGGCCTCCGGCATCGTGACCGGCGCCAGCAGGGCGATGAGCTGCGTCAAGGCTGCATCAGTGGCCGCGTCCTCCGCAAGCTCCTCTCGAGGGACGGGCGGCATCGCATGGGCCGCCCGGCGGCGCTGCTCGGCGAGGGCGGGCAGGGCCGGTTCGGCGAGCGCTTTGGCGAGCTTGTCCTGCGCCTGCGAGAGGGCGCCAAGGAACTGCAGGTAGGGCTCGAGCTGGTGGCCGGGCGCGAGTGCGGCGAAGCGCATAGCGCGCAGGCCGAAGAGCGATTGCGGATCGGGCAGGCGGACGAAAGGCGGCTTGTCCCGCTCGGCGATGCCGACACCTTCGAGGGCCTCAAAACCCGGATCGTCACTCATTAGCGTCGTCTCGAACCGCACGGGTCACGGGAAGGCGAAGCGGGTTCAGCCGCTCCGCGGTCTGCTAGCTATTCTGCCGGCGCGTTGGGGCCGAGCCGACGTGGCGGCACCTGCCGCTCGTCGATCACGCCCTTGCGGGCTTCCCGGCGCAGCCAGAGCCGATGATGGCGGAAGGCCCAGCCACCGGTCACCTTGCCCTCTGTCATCGCGTTGAGCGTGCCGCGCACATAGAACGCGGCATAGATATGGACGATGACGACGAGCAGCATCGCGATCGCCGCCAGCGCATGCAGGATATGGCCGAAGCGCTGCTGCTCGATGGTGAAGGTCGTACCGAAATATTCGTACCAAATGACGATGCCCGTCGCGAACAGGACGAGGATCAGCAGCGTCATCAGCCAGAAGATGATCTTCTGCCCGCCATTGTACTTGCCGACCTCGGGGAGGTTTTCCTCATGCCCCGACATCACATCGCCGATATGGCGCATCCAATGCGTGTCGGCCTTCGTCCAGAAATTGTGGCGCACCATCTGGATGAACAGGATCGCGAAGCTCGCGAGCAGCACGACGCCGATCCAGGGATGCAGCATCCGCGTGTTCGAGCCGCTGCCGAACAGCGACGACAGGAAGAACAACGAGGGATGGAACAGGGCGGCGCCGCTGATCGCGAGCAGGATCAGCGAGATCGCCGTGACCCAGTGATTGACGCGCACGCGGCCGCTGTAGCGGTCGACGGTGGTACGCTCCTCCTCACGCCTGACGACCACGCTCGGCCTCCTCGTCGATCAGATGCTCGGCTTCGCGATCCTCTGCCCGGCTGACGTCGTTGCGCCGCGCGATTGTCGCATGGACGAAGGCGAAGGCGGCAGCGAAGCCCACGGCCGCCATTCCGGCATATTTGGTGAGGCCCTTCCAGAGTTCCACCACCTGGCTGATGCGCGGGTTCTCCGGCAGGTTGGCATAGAGCTGCGGCCGGTCGGCATGGTGCAGCACATACATCACATGCGTGCCGCCGACGCCGGGCGGATCGTAGATGCCGGCATTCTTGAAGCCGCGGGACTTCAGGTCGGTGATACGGCCCTGCGCATGGTCCAGCATCGCCTGTTTGGTGCCGAACACGATCGCTCCGGTCGGGCAGGCCTTGGCGCAGGCGGGGGCCTGGCCGACGGAAACCCGGTCCGAGCAGAGCGTGCATTTATAGGCCTTGTGGTCGGCCTGGCTGATGCGCGGGATGTTGAAGGGGCAGCCCTTCACGCAATAGCCGCAGCCAATGCAGTGCTCCGAGACGAAGTCGACGATGCCGTTGTTGTACTGCACGATCGCGCCGGGCGAGGGGCAGGCCTTGAGGCAGCCCGGATCGGCGCAATGCATGCAGCCGTCCTTGCGGATCAGCCATTCGAGGTTGCCGCTCTCCTGGTTCTCCCACTCGGTGAACCGCATCAGGGTCCATGTGTTCGGCGTCAGGTCATGCGGGTTGTCGTAGACGCCCCGGTTGATGCCGATCTCCTCGCGCAGATTGTTCCACTCGAGGCAGGCCGCCTGGCAGGCCTTGCAGCCGATGCATTTCGAGACGTCGATGAGCTTCGCCACCTCGAAGTCGTGCCGGACATCCGGCGGCCTGAAGTTGGTCGCCGAGATGCGGGCGAAGTCCTGGCTCTGCAATCCCATCGGATCCCCCCTAGCTCGTGGCCGGCCCGTTGGACGGCTCGACATTCACCAGGAACGCCTTGAACTCGGGCGTCTCGATGTTGGCGTCGCCGACGAACGGGGTGAGGCTGTTGGGGCCGAAGCCCTTCCTGGCCGCACCGGTGAAGCCCCAGTGGAGCGGGATGCCGACGACATGGACGGTCTTGCCGTCGCAGATCATCGGCTTGATGCGCTTGGTCACCACGGCCTTGGCATACACCGCGCCGCGGGCGGAGGAGACCTTCACCCAGCCGCCCTTCTGGATGTTCTTCTCCGCGGCCAGCTGCTCGCTGATCTCGACGAAGAACTCAGGTTGGAGCACCGCATTCACCCAGACATGCTTGGTCCAGTAGTGGAAATGCTCGGTCAGGCGGTAGGAGGTCGCCGCATAGGGGAACTTGTCCGAAGTCCCGAGCGCGGCGAGGTCGTCCTTGAAGATGCGCGCGGCGGGGTTGCCGCGGATCTTGGGCGCCAGGACATTGGCGACCGGGCTCTCGAACGGCTCGTAATGGGCCGGGAAGGGGCCGTCCTTCATCATGGCGCGCGAGAACAGCCGCGCCGTTCCCTCGGGGTTCATGATGAACGGGCCGACATCCTGCGGCTTGGCGGTCGGCGCGATGTCCGGCACGTCGTAGCCGGTCCAGGCCGTGCCGTTCCACTCGATCAGCTTGCGCTTGGGATCCCAGGGCTTGCCGTCGATATCGGCCGAGGCGCGGTTGTAGAGGATGCGCCGGTTCGCGGGCCAGGAGAAGGCCCAGTTCGCGTAGGCACCGGTATTGGCCGGGTCGCTGGTGTCGCGACGGGCCATCATGTTGCCCCGCTCGGTCCAGGAGCCGGAGTAGATCCAGCAGCCGCAGGCCGTCGAGCCGTCGTCGCGCAACTGCCCGAAGGTGTCGATCTGCTTGCCCTTCTCCAGCACGATCTTTGTCGGGTCGACGGGGTCGGTCACTGTCGAGACGACATAGCCGTTCATCTCCTTGGCCATTTCGTCCGGCTGCGGATCGTCCGGCAGGCGATAGGGCCAGTGGAGATTGAGGATCGGGTCCGGGAAGGCCCCTCCCTCCTTCTCGTAGAGCGCGCGCATACGCTGGAAGATCTGCGCCATGATCCAGGTATCGGCCTTCGCCTCGCCCGGAGGTTCCTGGCCCGGCCAGTGCCATTGCAGCCAGCGGCCGGAATTGACCAGCGAGCCCTCGTCTTCGGCGAAGCAGGTGGTCGGCAGCTCGAAGACCTCGGTCTGGATCGCCTCGGGCTTCACGTCGTTATGGACGCCCTCGTCCTTCCAGAATCGCGCCGTCTCCGTCTGCAGCGGGTCCATCACTACCAGGAATTTCAGCTTCGACAGCGATGCCGAGACCTTGCCGCGATTGGACAGGGACAGCAGCGGGTTGAAGCCCTGGCAGAAATAGCCGTTGACCTTGCCCTGATGCATCATGTCGAAGTACCGGAGCATGTCGTAGCCGGGCACATCGAGCTTGGGCAGCCACTGATAGGCGAAGTCGTTCTCGGGTGTTGCGGCCTTCCCCCACATCGACTTCAGGAAGCTCACCATGAACTTCTTGTAGTTCTGCCAGTAGCTCGTCTGGTTCGGACGCAGCGGCTTGAAGCCGCGCGTCGACATGTAGGTCTGGAAATCGACCTCCCTGTCGGTCCCCAGCGTGAGGTAGCCCGGGATCAGGTTCGACATCAGGCCGATGTCGGTCAGGCCCTGGATGTTGGAGTGCCCGCGCAGCGCGTTCATGCCGCCGCCGCGCACGCCGATATTGCCGAGCAGCAATTGCAGCATCGCCATCGAGCGGATGTTCTGCGAGCCCTTGGAGTGCTGCGTCCAGCCGAGCGCGTACATCGACGTCATCGTCTTGTCGCGCGCGGAGCACTCCGAGATCATCTTGCAGATCGCCAGGAACTTGTCCTTCGGCGTGCCGCAGATGCGCTCCACCATCTCAGGCGTATAGGCCGCGATGTGCTTCTTCAGGAGCTGGTAGACGCTGCGCGGATGTTGCAGCGTCTCGTCGACCTGGACATAGCCGTCCGGACCGAGTTCGTATTCCCAGCTCGAGCGGTCGTAGTCGCGCTTGGCCTCGTCATAGCCGGTGAACAGGCCGTCCTGGTAGCCGAAGCCCTCCTTCACGATGTAGGGCGCGTTGGTGAACGCACGCACATAGTCGTGCTGGATTTTGTCGTTGTCGATGCAGTACTTCATCGCCCCGAGCAGGAAGGCGATGTCGGTGCCCTGTCGGATCGGCGCGTAGAAATCCGCGACCGAGGCCGAGCGCGTGAAGCGCGGATCGACGACGATCAGCTTGGCGCCACGCTGGGCTTTCGCCTCAGTGACCCATTTGAAGCCACAAGGGTGCGCTTCGGCGGCGTTGCCGCCCATGATGATGACGAGGTCGGTGTTCTTGATGTCCGTCCAGGAGTTGGTCATCGCACCGCGACCGAATGTTGGGGCCAGACTGGCCACCGTCGGTCCGTGTCAAACGCGCGCCTGGTTGTCGAACGCCAATATCCCGGTGCTTCGCACGACCTTGTAGGTCAGGAAGGCCGTCTCGTTGGTGGTGGCCGAAGCGGCCAGGAAGCCCGTGGTCAACCAGCGGTTGACCGTCACGCCGTCCTGGTTCCTGGCGATGAAGTTCTTGTCGCGATCGTCCTTCATCAGCCGCGCGATGCGGTCGAGCGCGTCGTTCCAGCTGATCTGGCGAAACGCCTTCTCGCCGGGTCCACGATACTGCGGGACCTTGGTCCGCGTCTCGGAGTGGACGAAGTCGAGCAGGGCGGCGCCCTTCGGGCACAGCGTTCCGCGATTGGTCGGGTGGTCCGGGTCGCCCTCGATATGGATGATCGCCGGGTGGGCGTTCTTGGACTTGTCGCCCAGGCCATACATGATCACGCCGCAGGCGACGGAGCAGTAAGGACAGGTGTTGCGCGTTTCCGTGGTGCGAGCCAGCTTGAAGGGCCGCACGGCCTGCGCGAGTGCCTCTTCGGCACCGCCAAACCCGAGCGCGGCGACGGCAGATCCGCCCAGCCCCGCTCCTGCGGCTTTCATGAACTGGCGGCGCGAGAGCTCATGTAGCATCTCAACCTCCGAGGCGAACGACACGTCGTCATTCAACTTGGAATAGTGAAACTCTGCAGGAGAGGCGTCAAGGCGCGTTTGGAGCCCGTCATGTGGTTTCGCGCATGCCGCCGATCACGGCGCCGCGACCGCAGTAATGTCGCACCATGCCTTGTGTAGCGGCTTCGGCCGCAGGCCGGAATTCGATTCCGGCTCCGCTCTGATGGATGCGGTTCTGGTGTGGAGGCTGGCAGGAGTGGTTGTCGATCGAGAATATCTGGAGCGCTCCACGGCCTGGTTGCGATTGCGAATTGCCTAACAACGCGAAGCATGGTCTGCATGGAATGCTTGTTCCGGCCCTGATATGAGGTGTGTGTGCCGCTCGATGAGGCTTTAAGGCAGCTGCGCGCCCGCGAGGCGGAGCTGGCGCGTGTGCAGCGGATCGGCCAGATCGGTGGGCTGGAGGTCGACCTTCGCGGCGGAGAATTCCGCAACCGGCGCTCTCCTGAATATCTCGCCGTGCATGGGCTGCCACCGGAATCGGCCACCGAAAGCCATGAGGACTGGGTCGCGCGCATCCACCCGCTGGATCGGGAGCGGGTCGTCGGCCATTTTGAGAACACGGTTTCCGGCCGGGAGCGGGACTATGAGGTGGAATACCGCATCATACGCCCCTCTGACGGAGACGTGCGCTGGATCCTGGCCAAGGCCGAGATCGAGCGGGACGGCGAGGGCAATGCGCTCAGGCTCGTCGGAGCACATATCGACATCACCGCCAGGCGATCGGCGGACGAGCAGCGGGAACTTATCGCCCGCGAACTGCAGCACCGGATCGCAAACATCTTCACGGTCGTCAGCAGCCTCGTGACGATGTCGGCGCGGTCGGAGCCGGGGGCGGCGCGTTTCGCGGACGAGGTCGTCGGGCGGCTTGGCGCCTTGCATCGGGCGCACAGCCTGGTGCTCGACAAGGTCGGCTCCGACGGAAGCGACACCCTCCGGGGTCTGCTGACGCGGCTCGTTTCGCCCTATGTCGGAGACCGGGCGGAGCGCATCGTCGTGGAAGGGGACGATGCCGCCGTCGGCCGCTCCGCTTCGACGGCAATCGCGCTCGTCGTCCATGAACTGGCGACCAACGCCGTCAAATACGGCGCCCTCTCGGTGTCGGAAGGGAGCGTGCGCATCGAGGTCGTTTCCTCCCCGGAACAGACGAGCCTCCGATGGGCGGAACGCGGCGGGCCTCCGGTCGCATCGGCCCCGACCCGGCAAGGCTTCGGCAGCGTACTGGTCGAGCGGGCCGCCCGAGCCCAGCTTGGCGCCACCCTGACATCGAGCTGGGAGTCCTCCGGCCTGTGCTTTCTGCTGGAGATGCCGACCGCGAGGCTGGCGGCCTAAACTTCGCCGAGCCTGGACTGCATGTATCGCAGTGCCGATTTGCTCGGCAGGAAGTAGTAGCCGCCGCCTCGGGTCGTGACGAAGGAAGGCATCCCCGTCAGGGCCAGCGCCCCCTCCCATGTCGGAATCGCGAAGCGACCGCCGGGAGAACCGTTCCCGTGATTACCGATCAGCGGGTCCTTTTCCTCCCGCAATCCATGAAAATTGCCGGCGGCCATCCAGGTTTGCTGGATGAACTCGTACTGCCTCTCGATGCTGGCATTCAGGCACATGAACAGCAGGCCTCGCTCCGTCGCTCCTTTCTCGTCCGCTGCGATATAATTCCGGCCGACGCGGAGAATGCGGTGGCGCTTGGTGATGCGGATTTGAGTGTCGAGATCGGTGTCCAGCGAATCGCGCGGATTGGAGCGCCGGACATGGGCTCCGAGCGGGCATCGGAGGCCCTGCGGGTCTTCGCTTCCAAAGGTGAAATGGTTGTCGGGAGCGTCTCCGGTGGGCTTGCCGGGGCTTCTGACCAGCGACGATCCATCCTTCCAGCGGCCGACGATGCGGGCGGCGACCCATTCGTCGGGCACAGGCTTTTGCGTCAGCGCCGAGACCTGGCCTGCGGCCTTCCGGCAATAATCGTCGAAGATGTCGACGTGCTGCCGGATCTGGCGAACGACGACGAAGCTGCCGTTCCGCCCAAAATCGCGCACCGCGGCCGGGCCGCTCGTGATGCTGCCGTCGGGGCTGATCTTTCTCAATATGCCCCGAGGATCGGAGTCGCCGGGGACCGTGGGCGAGGGGGGATAGAAGCCATGCTCGTCTCGATAGCCGAACAGGAACTCGCCGGCATTCACCACATGCATCGAGGGCACCTGGCGCCCACCCGCTCGCCCGCTCCCGCGGATGACGGGCTGGGAAACGCCGTCGACGAAGCCGAACGGCTCCTTGCCGGGGGGCCTCTGGCCCTTGCCGGATCTGGGTTGCGGACGGTCGACATGAAGCTCGATTTCATGGACGAGTTCGATGCCCGCAGCCTTGGAATCGGCCACCAACTTCGCGATCATTTTCTTGAGGATGGTCTTGTTGCGCGCGTAGCAATTGATGACGACGTCGACCGGATCTTTCTCTGAGCCCCAGATCCATTTCTTGGGGCAGCTCTCGCCCGTATCGTCGAGGATGCGGCTGCGATGCCAGTGGCCCATGCCCTGCTGATAGGCGGGTGGGAAGCTGGCGAGTCCGAAATCGAGCCCGAGCCGGGCGAGCGCGCCGGGCCCGAACATCGCGATCATGGCGCTCTCGCTCGCTCCCATTTCGCCGAATGACACGCTTTCGGAGAGATACTTCAGCCAGAGCGCGCGGCTCGCCCGGTTGAGGCCGTCCGGGATGCTGAAAGTGAGCATCCTGCTCCGGGAGAGGCGCCCCATCGGGCCGAATGCGATCGACTGGATCTCGCCATGCTCGAGTGTTTCTTCGGGAGCAGGAGCGGGGAGCAGCAGGCGCTGGACCGCGTTCAGTTTCGTGAACGGCTTTCGTTCGGTCGATGAGAACAAGCTGATCCAGTCGCGCGCTTCGGCCAGGCTCGCCGAACAGATGCCCTGCCGGATCAGCGCGTTCTTCCGGATGAGAGTCGTCGAAAGCCGGGGATATGCGCTGTACCAGAAGCGGGTCGGGATCTGCTGCGTTCTCGCCCAGCGCTTGAAGCGATCGCCGTCGCGTGCGCCGTCCAGGAACAGGAAGCGCGTGGGCGGAAACCCCTCCGTATTGCTCCAGATTCCGGTGAGGCCCGCCGTGGCCTTGGTGATGAAATCCTCGAGGTAGCTCTCCCAGCTGCCTCCATAGTTGCTCAGGAAGACAAGCTTGTTTGTGCCCGGGACACGAACCCAGCGCGCGAAATGGATCGTGCCGATGCTGGAAAGAAACCCCGGCCGGAAGATATGCGTCGCTGTGATCGATATGACGTAGAAGACAAAGCGAAGAAGCAGCTCTCGCAGAGGGCCGGCCTTGATCGAGGAGACGGCCGTCATATGGTTCTGCCGATCCTTGTCCTCACGCCGTTGCAGTTCTTCGAGAGCGCCCAGCGAAATGGCGCTTTCCGACATCGCCGATCTGTCCTCCAGCTTCCGCAGCCGCCAGATCACGCCGCCGACGGCGGCTGCGATCAGAACGGCAATGCCGAGGATCGACAGGATCAGCGCCATCAAGCCCCGCCCGGCGAGATGGAGCAGGCTGGGCGCCGTGAAGCCGAACCATAGCCAGTAGATCAGTACCGAGAGGGCGAGGATGGCGCCCGCGCCGGTCAGGGAGAACGACTTCGCGGCCAGCGTGCGGAGGAGCGCGCTCCAGCTCCCTTTCGGGGCATCGTCCAGCCCGTTCGGGACCGGAATGAATGCCCAGGAAAACCTCTTCGTGCGCCTCAGCTCGTCTCGAACGGCCTGGAGAATGCTTGCCGCGTCCATGCCAGGGCGCCCGGATTGTCTTTCGACGATAGCAAGGGCCTTCTTCGCCAGCACGCTCTCACGCCGGATGCGCTTCACGCTGTGACCGGGCGTGCCGTTGAAGACGAGGCCGCTGCGGCTCCCGAGTTCCGGCGAGACATCGCGAGAGAATTTCGTCAGGACTGCCGATAGGTCGGGACCGATCACCTCCACCGCAGAATCCGCCAGGATTTGCCTCAAGGGGCCGCCAAGGGCTTTTGCGATGCCGCTGAGAACAGCCTGATTGCTTCCATCGCCGCTGAGCTCCAGCAGCAGATGCAGGTTCGGCACGTCCGCAGACATCGGGGCCGCCTCGATGACGGACATCGAAGCAAAGTGAATCGTGCCCAGCGCCCGGATCTGCTGTTTCATCGGGCCGGAAAACTGCGCGATTTGCGCCTCGATGCGCTCCTTCTTGGCCCCTGCCCGGACGGGAACGATGACCGTCACCATCGACTGCAGGCCGACATTCTCGAACTCGACGAAGAGCGCTCCAGGATAGGCCCCGAGCCGCTTGAGCCTGCCCGTGCGACCTTTGGCGCGACGCGCACCTGCGCGGGAAAACAAGGCCCGGAAACACTCCGCGGTCTGCACACGCGCCAGCACGGCGCCGATGCACTCGTGGATCCCATGACCGAAGATCATCGAATCTTGTTTTGGCCGGCCTGGCTTGAACTGCCACGGGTCGGAGACGGCGCGGCCGTCGAACATGGCTGATCGCGTCGCTGGCCATATGACCGTGTCGCCCTTGATCGTATAGGGCCGCCCGCTTGCTGTGCCGATCGTCTGATCGGTCCGCGCATAGCGCCAGGGGCTGATCCAGATCGGCTTGAAACGCATGGCTTCGACAATGGCCTTGTCGAGCCGCTGGTCGTCGCGGTCGTCGATCGCAGCCTTCACCTCTGCCTGCATCTCCCCGCGGGACAGCACCACGTCGAGGCAGTTGCAGCCCGCCAGAAGCGTCGTCGGGCCGAAGCCGGTGATCATTCCGAGCAACGAGGCCTGGACCTCCGCCCGGCTGATGCGGCCACGATTCATGGCGTCGGCGAGGCGGCCGACAGGCGTGTCCGCTCCGCCGCCTCCGAGGGCGCGATCGATCGAAAGATCGATGATCGCGTGCATCTCGCGGGAAGCGGCGATCGCCAGTTCCCTGACGGTCGGGCTTGCCGTCGGGTCACCGAAGAACAGCGTGCTGAGCGCCATGCCCCATTCTGCAAACTCGCGGTCGCTGTTGAACGTCAGGCCGAAATAGTCCCTGCAGATGATGGAGGAGACGTCGCAGAAGAGATCTCTGGTATTGATGCGCTGCGGCGCCTGATCGACGATTTCCTTCGCCGCGGCAGCCGCGATGGGCCGAACCCGATCCTCGACTTCGCCGGGCGGGAATGCGGCCAGGATGACCGATTTGAGGCGCTGGTAGTCCTCCCCGTCGGTCATCCCGAGGATGAAGTTTGTACCCCGCGAAAACTCGGTCATCTCGGGGCCGTAGGGGGTCTCGAAATCGGCCTGGCGCCGCAGAACCTCGCTGACATCGCTGTTGCGCGTCAGCAGCAGGAATCGTCCGGCCCGCAGGCGCGGAAAGACCTGTCGGAGGAACCCCAGCCACCAATCCGGGTGCTCGACGAGGTAACCGAAGGCACGCGCGAGGAAGCCGCGCGAACGCATCCTCTCGATATCGAAGGGAGGCACAGGGCCATCCAGTGGGAGCTCGGCTTGAGCCTTCTTCACGCCTGCGAAGTACTTCGGGTCGAATTTGAACATGGAAGCCCCCCTGGATTGCCGTAACGCGGAACTCCTCGTCGAACTGCGTGATGCGCCCGGATCGCCGGGCTTGTTATCCAGCGAGCTGAAAATTCGCGATCATGCGCTGGTTTACGGAGCGGTCGCGAAACGGAATCCACTCGATCCATTTGGGCTCGAAGCCGGGATGGCGGGTGTGAAACAGCCTCGCCTCCTGCCGCGCCTCGTCGAACCGATCGCTACGCGCGAGCGCACCTGTCTTGAGGTAGCTGGAATAGAAATAGTTCGGCGCCAGTGACAGGGAGCGGTTCGCCGCCTTGATGACCGCCTCCCAGTCGCCGTCGATCGTGTGGGCGGCAGCCAGCTCTCCGAGGTTATGGAAGAGATAGGTCTCGAAGGGGCTCAGCCTGATGGCTTCCCGGAGCTGGAAAATGCCTTCCTCGGTGTCCAGCAGCAATCCCTTCGCGCTGCCCAGCCCTGTCCTCGCCAATGAGAAGCTCGGATTGATGTCGATGGCCCGATGGAAGTGGTCCAGAGCCTGCTCCGGCCGGCCTTCGAGGATGTCGACGAAGCCGAGATAGCAGTGAGGCCGCGCGTCGAGCCCGTCCAGGCGCGAGGCGCGCCGGGCGTAGTCGAAGACGATCTTCAGCTCTTCGCGATCCGCGAAATTGAGCCAGGCTTTCCAGAGGTGCCACCAGGCGAGCTCGGCGAGCACTGCGCAGGAGTTCGGATCCTCGTCATGGGCCCGCGCGAAATAGGCGAGCGCCTGGGCGGTGTCGCCGGAGGTGCGTCTTTGCATGTGCCAGCGGCCGCGCCTCAGCAATTGCCAGGTCGAGAGCGCTTCCGGTTGCACCTGGAAGGTCCTGACCTGCTCGACGCGGTCCACCTCGCTCTCCAGCCGCGAGACGATTTCGCCCCCAAGCTCACGTTGCAGGCGCTGCACCTCATCGAGACGGCGCTCCAGCCGCCCGGCCCAGATCACGCGCGAGTTCGAGCTGTCGGCGAGCGACGCTTCCACCTTGATGCGCTCGATATCGCCCGAAACGGCGCCGGAAACGACATAGCGTGCTCCCAGCAGGCTGCCGATGGCCGCGGTCGGCAGGGAGGAGGGCTCTCGAAACTGGAAGCTCGAATCCCGTGCGATCACGGGGATGGAGCGCGTGTTGGCGAGACCGAGCAGGATGTCGCCGGCAATGCCGTCGCAAAGGAACGAGAGAGCAGGATCGCCGGTCCGGTTCTGGAATGGCAGCACCGCCAGGGCGGGAAGCTGTTCGAAGTCGCCGGCCGTCATTTTCGGGGGCGCGCAGCTGCGCAATAGCGGAGACAAAGAATTGTCCCGGTAAGATCTGTCGATCAGGAAGACGCGCACCGGCATCGGAATATTCTTCAGGTGAAAGGCGCCGAGATCGGTAAACGGAAGATCGAACCGCTCATCGATTTGTAGAAAGGCCGCTTCGGCCAGCGCGACGCCGCCATGCGACGAGAATTCCTGCACGCGGGCGGCGATGTTCACGGCGTCCCCGAAGATTCCGTCCGGGCGGATGACCACAGGCCCTGCATTGATCCCGGCGCGAAACGACATGATCTGATCGGCCGGTGCCGCTGCGTTCCTTTTGCGGATTTCTTCCTGGAATTGCATCGTCGCGTTCAAGGCGACGATGGGGTTGCTGAACAGTGCCATGAGGCTGTCGCCGACGGCGCTGAATATACTTCCGCCCGCGCTCTCGATCGCGCTTCTGATCAAGTCACGACGCTCGTCGAACAGGCGGAGCGCAAGTTCGTCGTCGGCGTGCATGAGCTTGGAGTAGCCCACTGCATCCACGGAGACGACGGTAGCGATCTGGCGGGGCTGTCGCTGCTCGAGCATACGTCTCGTCCGCACTGAAGCTACGACAGCAAATTGACCCAAGATCACTGCCGGATCAATAGAATGACACAGTTGATCCGGCTTATGCCGTAGGGTCAGCGCAGGCTGCGCCAACCGGCCATGGATCATGTCCGCGGCCTCGCCTCGACGGGTTAGAAGCGGCAGGCAGACCGTCTGCGGGAATTCGGGTTCACGGGGGCGGGGCTGCCTCTTGCCGGGCGGATCCGCAGCCTCGCCATGGGTCTCGCGGCGAACGGGCCTTGCGCCTCCTGCCGGGCGAGGCGACGGGTTGCTGACCCGGGAGAGGCCGTTCGGCAAGGGCGTCGAAAGGGGCGCGTCGATGGTCATTCGGCGGGCTGGCCCTGCCGGGCTTTTGCCAGGCGCGGGGAGGTGCCGTCGGGCCCTTGGGCGAGCAGCAGAAGCAGTCCCACAAGGGCGAGGTTGAGCGCGCCGGCGGCGGCGCCGATCAGGAAGCCGTTCGCGTAGCTGCCCGTGAGGTCGAAGACGGCGGCGCCCTGATACCCGCCGAAAGCGTGCCCCAGCCATGCGAAGGCCAGGATAATGCCCATGAACCCGCCCCTGCTTTGGGCTGGCGTCAGGGCCCGGGCAGAGACGAGCAGGCTCGTCATGACGCCTGCATAGGCGAAGCCGTATAGGACGGCGAAGATCAGGAACCCCCGCAGTGACGTGAACTGTGTGAAAGCCACCACGCCGGCCGTCTGCAGGAACGAGGCGACGGCCCAGGACCGGATCGGGCCGATCATGTCGCAGAGCTTGCCGTAAGCGATGCGGCCGAGAATGGCGGAGAGCAGCATGGCGAGCATCACCCCGCCGGCCTCCGTCGCCGCGATGCAGAAGCCCTGTATCAGCGGCATCAGATGCATCAGCGGCAGGGCCATGCACGCACAGCAGAAGAACACCGCCGCGCTGAGCAGAGGCACCGCGACGGACGCTGTGATGGGCGGGGGCTGCGCCGCGTTGCCCGCGACGCCCGCCGCTGGCGCGTCGCGCATGAATGCCGCCAGCGGGATCAGCACCGCCAGGATGATGATGCCCAGCGTCGTCATCGCGCCACGCCAGCCCAGGCGCTCGATCAGGACCGCGGAGAGGAATGGCACGCCGCCTTGCCCGACGGCCTGGCCGGCCGCGGCAATGCCGATGGCCAGCCCTGCCATGCCGGGAAACCAGTTGCCGACCGTCGCAAAGAGAGGGGCGAAGAGCGTGCCGCCGCCCAGGGCGCCGGCCAGGAAAAAGATGAGGTACACTTGCCAGAGCGTCTGCGCCTGCGCCGTCAGAAGCAGGCAGGTGCCGACCGCCGTGACGGCGATCAGGCAAATGGCGCGGATGCCGATGCGATCCGACGCAAAGCCCATCACCACGCTGCCGACGGCGAGGCCGAGCAGCCCGAGGCTGTTGATGGCCGCGACGTCCGAGCGGGCCCACCCCTCCGCCGTCTGCATCGGGATGAAGAATGCCGTGAGGCCGTTGACGAGGGTGCCCATTACCAGCGCCAGCATGAGGGCGGCGGAGCCGACTACGAGCCAGCGGCTCGGGCTCTCTGCCGCCACCGTGGTCATTCTTGCCTCGCGTCGCCGACGCGGTTCGATGCGAGGTCGTGGCGCGGCGCCGTGTTCATGCGCCCGAGCGGCAGGAGCATCGCGACGCGTTCGCGATAGCGCCTGTAGTCGTCGCCGAACATCGCAATCAGGTCCCGCTCCTCCAGAGCGATCCCGACCATGATGTAAGCCGTCGTCACGACTGCGAACAGCAGATGGCCCTGGCTCATCTGGGGCGTCGCCCAGAAGGCGATGATGAAGCCGAGATAGAGCGGATGCCGGACGAGCTTGTACAGGCCCGGCGTCTTGAAGCCCGTCTCCGGCAGGCTCTTCCCGGTGAACCGGAAGAAGACCTGCTTCAGCCCGAACAGCTCGAAATGGCTGATCAGGAAAGTGGACGCCAGGACGATGAGCCAGCCGAGGAGCGACAGCACGGTCAGCGCGGCGGCCACAGCCGGGTTCGTGACGCTCCAGACGGTCTCCGGCAAGGGCCGCCACTGCCAGAGCAGCAGCGCCAGCGCGCTCGTCGCAAGCAGCACATAGGTCGGCCGCTCGAGCGCCGGCGAGATGAAGCGGAGCCACCAGCGCTTGAAACCCGGCCGGGCCATGACGCTGTGCTGGACGGCAAAGAGCGTCAGCAGCGCGAGATTGATCGGAATCGCGTGCGCGAGCGGAGTGCTCGGCCCGTCATCGATGCCCTTGGGCACGAGATGACCGCCGACGAAGCCGATGGCGTAAAGGAATGTGACGAGGAAGAACGCGTAGCTCAGCAGGCCATAGAGGAGGATCATGGTCTTGCGCATGGCTGACACCTTGTTGGACGAGCGATGGCTGCCGATCACCGGGCCGCTTGCGCGGTGCAGATCGCGGCCGCGGCTGCCGGTGCTGCGGAGGGAGCCTTGATGAGGAGCAGGCGGTCTCATGCCGGCCATCTGGTCGGAGGCGAGGCCGTCGAACTATGAGGAGGATCACGTAGCGTCATCGTGCGAGGGTGCTGCCAGTGCTGGCGGCCGGCCTTGATCCTCGCGGCCCCGTCGCGATTGAACCCGGGAGCGGCGAAAACCGGCCACTGCCGAGCTTGTGGAAGCGATGCCCTCGCGCAGGAGGGCGATTTGCGCCATATAGGCGGCTATCCCGTCCTCTCGACGATGCTTTGCATGGCCTCCGAGCGGCGGCCAACCGGACATGAACAGCTAGCTTGGATGACCGAGGAACTCGAAAACACCGCCATTCAGAAGGGTATGAGCCCCTGGCGCTTCTCCGTGGCGCCGATGATGGACTGGACGGACAGGCATTGCCGGGTCATCCATCGCCTGATGTCGCGCCATGCGCTGCTCTACACCGAGATGGTGACCGCGCAGGCCGTGATCCGCGGCGACCGGCAGCGGCTGATCGGCTTCGATGATATCGAGCATCCGGTCGCGCTCCAGCTGGGCGGCAATGATCCGAAGCTGCTGACGGAAGCCGCGAAGATCGGCGCCGATTTCGGCTATGACGAGATCAACCTGAACTGCGGCTGCCCTTCGGACCGCGTGCAGGGCGGGGCCTTCGGCGCCTGCCTGATGCGCGAGCCGGCGCTCGTTGGCGATTGCGTCGCGGCGATGAAGGCGGCCGTCTCCATTCCCGTCACGGTGAAATGCCGCATCGGCGTCGACGATCAGGACCCGGAAGCCGCGCTCGATGCGTTGACCGCTTCCGTGCGTGCTGCCGGCGTTGATGCGCTGATCGTCCACGCCCGCAAGGCCTGGCTGCAGGGACTTTCGCCGAAGGAAAACCGCGAGATCCCGCCGCTCGACTATGATCGCGCCTATCGCCTGAAGGCGGTCAACCCCGACCTGCCGGTGGCGATCAACGGCGGCATCAAGGCTCCCGCCGAGTGGCTGGCGCATCTGGAGAATCTCGACGGCGTCATGCTTGGCCGCGAGGCCTATCAGAACCCGGAGATTCTGCTGCAGGTCGACCAGCTGCTCTTCGGATCCGAGGCGCCGGTGCCGGACGCTTTCGCCATGCTGGAGGCGTTGGAGCCCCATATTGCCGCCCATCTGGAGCGGGGCGGGCGGCTGCATGCCTTCACCCGCCATCTCGTCGGGCTGTTCCCCGGCCGTCCGGGCGCGCGGCCCTTCCGCCGCCATCTCGCTGAGCGTTGCGTCGGCGCCGAGGCGACGCTCGACGATCTGCGCGCGGCGGCGGGGCATCTCTCGCGCCACGAAGCTGCGGCCGCGGCGGCCTGACGCCGGCGCGCCCGCGCCTTTGCGATTCAACCACAGCCGCGGCCCCGAGCGTGCTAGATTAAGGAGCCGGCCAATGGACGGCCTCCCAGCCGCCCGGAGCGCATGTCCAGGCCGGCCAGCCTTTGCCAAAGCGTTCCCATCAGAACAGGGCGGCCTTGGGAGGACGCGATGTCGACCTACGTCATTCTCGCCAACTGGACCGATCAGGGCGCCCGCAACATCACGGCGTCGCCGACACGGCTCGATGCCGCTCGGGACCTGCTCAAGAGCATGGGCGGCGACTTCAAACTCTTCTTCATGACCATGGGCAAGTACGACATGGTCATCGTCTGCGAGGCGCCAGATGATGCAGTGGCCGCCCGCTTCAACCTGCAGCTCGCCATGCAGGGCAATATCCGGACGCAAACCCTGAAGGCCTTCCCCGAGGCGGCGTACCGCGAGGTGATCCGCTCTGTGAGCTGACGTCTCGGCTTACGATCCGCGCAACAATCTGTGCGCAACGATCAAGCACGTCTCGCGCCATAGGGCCGCTGCGGTGGCCTGATGGCGCGGATGTCAGCTTGCGGCATGCTCCGTCTGTCGCCTACTCGTGATCGTCCTTCTTTTCGAGGGCGAGAATCGAGCGCCTTCCCTGCAGCGAGCCGAGCCGTGACGAAGACTGAGATCAAGCTGGTGAATGTGTTCACGCATCAGGGGCAAGGCGGCAATCCCTGTCCGATCGTCATCGATGCGGCGGGGCTGCAGGATTCCCAGATGCAGGAGATTGCCGCGCGCTACGGGCATGAATCCGGTTTCGTGCGGCTGCCCTCCGGCCCCGATGCCGATTTCACCTTCCGCTTCTGGGTTCCGCGCCATGAGATGGAGATGTGCGGCCACGCCACCATCGGCGCCCTGTGGTGCCTGGCGACGGCCGGTCGGCTCAATGCGGAGCAGATGCGCATCGAGACACGCAGCGGCCCGGTGACGGGCTATGTCGATCGGCGCTCTTCGCCGAATCCGGCGGTCGAGATCAGCCAACCCGTCGGAAAGGTCGTCAGCCTCACCCGGTCGCAGGAGGAAGACGTGCTCGACACGCTCCGGATCTCGCGCAAGGACCTGCTCGACCTGCCGATCCAGAATGCCGTCACCTCCCGCGTCAAGACGCTTATTCCGATGAAGAGCGTGGAGAACCTTCAGGCGCTCGTGACCGATATGGTTCGCACGGAGCAGTGCTGCGAGCGCATCGCATCGACGGGGCTTTACCCCTATGCCGTGGCGAGCCAGGCCGAGCGCCGCTTCGAAGCGCGGCAATTCCCGAAATCTTCCGGCTATCCGGAAGATGCTGCGACGGGGATCGCCGCGGCGGCGCTCGCGTTCGGGTTGCTCGAGAACGATCTCGTCGCACGCGACAGTGGCCGGATAACCGTGCTGCAGGGCAGGGCGATGAACGCCCTGTCCGAGATCCGGGTCAGGGTCGGCTTCGCCGACGGGCGGCCCGTCGGCTGCCTGCTGGGCGGAGAGGTCATGCTGTCGCCCGATGAGGCGCACTGAAGCGTTCTACGGGGCTGATCCCGCGGTCTCAGGGCCGCTGGCGCCTTTGTGACGTCAGCCCCGCCTTGCCGCCTCGATGGCTGCGACGTCGATTTTCGACATCGTCATCATGGCGGCAAAGGCGCGCTTGGCTTCCTCGCCGCCGACGGCAAGCGCCTCGGTCAGCACGCGCGGCGTGATCTGCCAGGAGATGCCCCACTTGTCCTTGCACCAGCCGCACTCGCTCGCCTGCCCGCCATTACCGACGATGGCGTTCCAGTAGCGGTCCGTCTCCTCCTGGTCGTCTGTGGCGATCTGGAAGGAGAAGGCCTCGCTGTGCTTGAACATCGGCCCGCCATTGAGCCCGAGGCAGGGGATGCCGAGGACGGTGAAGGTGACCGTCAGCACGTTGCCGGCCTTGCCGGAGGGGAAGTCGGTCGGCGCGCGAAAGACCTCGCCGAATGTGCTGTCCGGAAAAGTCTCGGCGTAGAAGCGCGCCGCAGCCTCTGCGTCCGTGTCGTACCAGAGGCAGATCGTGTTCTTCGGCGTAGCCATCGCGTTTCCTTCCCTTTCTGAAACGTCATCTGTCGGCCCCTCGGGCACGAAATGCACCGGCAGCCCCGGCGTTCCGCCTCGGCCTTTCAGGGCGTCGCGTCCCTCCACGCGACAGGACTTGACGGCTTGCATAGCCTGCCCCTACACTTAACTCAATGGTTAAGTTTCAAGACGCTCAGCTCGACCGCACCTTCTCCGCCTTGGCCGACCCTACGCGCCGGGCGTTGCTGGCGCGGCTGGAGCAGGAGGATGGGCTTTCCGTCAGCGAGCTGGCGAAGCCGTTCCCGGTCTCGCTGCCGGCGATCATGAAGCATCTGGACGTGCTGTCCGATGCCGGGCTGGTGACGCGGACGAAACAGGGGCGGACCGTGTCCTGCCGGCTGAACGCCGAGCCGATGGAGGCAGCGATGGGTTGGCTGCAGCACTATCAGCGGTTCTGGACGGCGCGGCTCGACGCTCTGGAGGCGCTGCTGGAGGCGCGGCGCAGGGAGAAGGACTGATGGACCAGCCGGTGACGCCGAGCTTGACCATCAAGCGCCGGCTGAACGCCTCGCCCGCCGAGGTCTACGAAGCCTGGACCGACCCGGAGCTGCTGCTGCGCTGGTTCGGCCCGGAGAATGTCGTGGCGCAGGAAGCGCAGGTCGATCCGCGCGTCGACGGCGCCTATCGCGTGGTCATGCTGGAGGACAATGGCGAGCGCCACGAGGTTTCGGGGCGCTATCTGGAGGTGGTCGAGAACGAGAAGCTGGTCTTCAGCTGGTCATGGATCACGACGCCGGAGCGCGTCTCGCGCGTCACGGTCACCTTCAAGCCGGATGGCGGCGGCACAATCCTGACGCTTCTGCACGAGAAGCTGTTCGATGATCAGGCGGTGCGCGGCCACACGCATGGCTGGACCGGCACCATGGCCAAGCTCGAGGCCTATTTCGCCCGGGCCGGATAGAGCGCGGCAAAGCCCGCGCGATCGCAGGACCGCCGGCACGGCGCCGGCGGCAGCACAGGAGAGGAGCCTATGGAACACAGGATCGTATCCCGTGAAGAATGGCTTGCGGCCCGAAAGGCCCATCTTGCCAACGAGAAGGAGTTCACCCGCCGGCGCGACGCGCTCTCGGCCGAGCGGCGCGCTCTGCCCTGGGTCAGGGTCGGGAAGGACTATGCCTTCGAAGGGCCGGATGGGCGGCTCTCGCTCGCCGATCTCTTCGGCGGCAACAGCCAGCTCGTCGTCTATCATTTCATGTTCGGGCCGGACTGGAAGGAAGGCTGCCCCGGCTGCTCGTTCCTGGCCGACCATTTCGATGGCGCGAACCTGCACCTGAAGCACCATGACGTCAGCCTCGTCGCGGTCTCACGGGCTCCCTATGCGGAGTTCCAGGCCTTCCGGCGGCGCATGGGTTGGGATTTTCCGTGGGTCTCTTCGGCTGGCAGCGACTTCAACCACGATTTTCATGTCTCGCCGAGCCCGGCCGAGAAGGAGGCCGGCCGCTACGAGTACAATTACGAGATGCATGACGGGGAAGGCGGCGAGATGCCGGGCTTCAGCGTCTTCTATCGCAACGATGCGGGCGAAATCTTCCACACCTACTCGACCTATGGCCGCGGCGGCGACCTGCTGATCGGTGCCTACAACTTCCTCGACATGATGCCGAAGGGCCGCAACGAAGACGGCATCATGGACTGGATGCGCCATCACGACCGTTACGAGGACAAGCCACAGGCCGGCGCCATGCCGGTGGCGGCGGTCGCCTCCTGCTGCGGCTGACGAACCCGTCCGGGCCCAGAGCGTTGTCCGGACGAGATGCCTTTAACCCACCGAAAACGGCGGCGGGCGTGAGCCTTCCGCCAGCAAGGGAGATTGATGCAATGTCCTACGTCGATGGTTTCGTCGTGGCCGTCCCGGCCGCGAACAAGGATGCCTATCGCCAGCAGGCGGAGAAGGCCTGGGATCTCTTCAAGGAGTTTGGCGCCACCCGCATGGTCGAGGCTTGGGGCGACGACGTGCCGGACGGAAAGGTCACCGACTTCAAGGGAGCGGTGAAGGCGCAGCCCCACGAGGTCGTCGTCTTCTCCTGGATCGAATATCCGGATCGAGCCACCCGAGACAGCGTCGGCCAGAAGATGATGTCCGATCCGCGCATGAAGGAGATGGGCGAGATGCCCTTCGACGGTAAGCGCATGATCTATGGCGGCTTCGCGAATATCGTCGACGAAGGCCGGGGCGGGGACATGGGTTATGTCGACGGCATGCTGGCGGCCGTCCCCGACGACCGCAAGGCCGAGTATCAGGCCTTTTCCGCCGAGCACGCCGCGCTGTTCAAGGAACATGGCGCCACGCGTGTCGTCGATGCCTGGGGCGACGATGTGCCGGACGGCAAGGTGACCGACTTCAAGGGGGCGGTGAAGGCGCAGGCCGGCGAGACCGTCGCCTTCTCCTGGGTCGAATGGCCCTCGAAGACCGCGCGCGACGAGGGCTGGGGCAAGCTGATGCAGGACCCGCGCATGAGCGGAAAGCCGATGCCTTTCGACGGCAAGCGCATGATCTATGGCGGCTTCGCGCCGATCGTCGACGCCTGAGGCATCGGGCGTCATTGCGAGCATAAGCCTAGCAATCCAGGGAGACTTAGAGTTCTGCCGCCCCTGGATTGCTTAGTCGCTTCGCTCCTCGCAATGACGGTGCGGTTGCTTCTCAGCCCGGCCCGGCGCCCTGTGTGGCAAGGTAGAGCGCGTAGATCGACTGGCTCGCGGCCATGAACAGCCGGTTCCGCTTCGGTCCGCCGAAGCAGATATTGCCGCAGACCTCGGGAAGCCTGATCCGGCCGATCACCTTGCCGGCGGGGTTGAATACGTTGACCCCGCTATAGCCGACGTTCCGGCCGGCATTGCTCGACGCCCAGAGGTTGCCCTCGACATCGCAGCGAAGCCCGTCCGGTCCGCAATTGATGCCGTCGATCATGCAGTCCGAGAACACCTTGCCGTTGGAGAGCTTGTTGTCGGCGCCGACGTCGAAGACATGGATGTCGCCCTTGCCGCCGGGGCCTGTGTCGCCCGGCCCCTTGCCGGTCGAGGCGACGTAGAGCTTCTTGAAATCCGGCGAGAAACACAGCCCGTTCGGATCGGGCACCTGCTCCTCGCGGATCACGAGGTCAAGCCGCCCGCTCGGGTCGAGCCGGTAGACATTGGTCGGCAGCTCGCGCTTGGCGAGGCCGATGCCGGGCGGCTGGCCGAGGCGCGGATTGATCTTGCCATTGGCGTTGCTCGGCCCGCCGGGCGCATCGGGCGCGCCCTCGTAGAGCTGCCCGCCATAGGGCGGATCGGTGAACCAGTAGCTGCCGTCCTGGTGCGCGACGATGTCGTTCGGCGAGTTGAGCTTCTTGCCCTCGAAGCTGTCGGCCAGCACCGTCGCCGAGCCGTCGAGCTCATAGCGCACGACGCGCCGGTTGAGATGCTCGCAGGAGAGCTGCCGGCCCTGGAAGTCGAAGCTGTTGCCGTTGCTGTAGCCGGACGGAGCGCGGAACACGCTGACATGGCCGTCATCCTCGATCCAGCGCATCTGCCGGTTGCGCGGGATGTCGCTCCAGACGAGATAGCGCCCCTGCGCATTCCAGGCCGGTCCTTCGAGCCAGAGCCCGCCGGTCCAGAGCCGCTGGATCGCGGCATTGGGCTGAGCGAGATTGTTGAAGGAGGGATCGACGGCAATGACGTCCGGGTCCCAGAAATAGGTGGTGGGCGCGCTGCCGCGGCTGAAATCGCGCGGAGGCGTGGTGATGGTGCTGGGCGGTGCCATCGCCCGGCTGGCCTGGGTCTGCGCCAGAGCGGGGGCCGCAGCGGCAGCGAAGGCGCCGACGCCTGCCGCCTGGATCAGACGGCGGCGCGAGAGAAGCGGCGGGGGTGGAACGGTTTCATCATGCGTCGAACGGTTGCCCTCTGACATCGTGTCCTCCTTGGCGTTTTTTGCTGGTTGAAACGATACGGACTTGCACAAAGCTGGGCGTTCCTGGGCTCGATCCTCCTTTCAGGCGATGGGACATCGGCGCGGCGAGGGGGCCGCAGCCGTGGCGATCCTGCGCAATGCGCAAGGCGCAAAGGTGGCGGTGGCGGAGGGCATGCGGGGATTTCTCGCAAGTCCGTCATGCGGGCGGGGCATCTTGCCCGCGCCCCCCAAATGGCCGACAGAACGCGCTGACCTTACCAGGATTGTTTTTCCCATGATTGCAGGCATTCCTCTCGGCGATCTCGCCTTCCTGGCGGTTTCCCTCGTGCTGGCGGGGGCGATCACGGGCCTGCTCGCCGGCGTCTTCGGCGTCGGCGGCGGCGCGGTGGTGGTGCCGGTGCTCTACGAGGTCTTCCGGGTCATCGGCGTGCCGGATGAGGTCAGGATGCCGCTCGCAGTCGGCACTTCGCTGGCGGTCATTATCCCGACCTCGATCCGCTCCTTCAACGCGCACCGCGCCAAGGGCCTCGTCGATCTTTCGATCCTGAAGGTATGGGCCGTGCCGGTCGTGCTCGGCGTCATCGTCGGCAGCTATATCGCCCGCTACGCCCCGGCCGACCTGTTCAAGATCATCTTCGTCATCGTCGCCCTGATTTCGGCGATCCGCCTGCTCTTCGCCGCCGACCGCTGGAAGTTCGGCGAGGAAATGCCGGGCAAGCCGCTGATGATCACCTATGGCGGCGTCATCGGCGTGCTCTCGGCGCTGATGGGCATCGGCGGCGGCCAGCTCTCCAGCCTGTTCATGACCTTCTACGGCCGTCCGATCCACCAGGCGGTTGCGACGTCCTCGGGCCTCGGCGTCATCATCTCGATCCCCGGCGCGCTCGGCTTCATCTATGCCGGCTGGCCGAAGATGGACATCCTGCCGCCGCTCTCGCTCGGCTATGTCTCGCTGATCGGCATGATCCTGTTCATCCCGACCTCGATCTGGACGGCGCCGATCGGCGCGAGCCTCGCGCACAAGCTCTCGAAGCGCCGCCTCGAGGTCGCCTTCGGCATCTTCCTGCTCTTCGTCGCCGGCCGCTTCATCTGGTCGCTGATTTCCTGAAGATCGCGGGGCCGGAATCGTGAACGAAACCGCGATCCGTCTGCTTCAGCCCGCCGACCATCCGGCGCTTGCGGCGCTGATGGTCGAGATGCAGGGCCATTACGAGGTTCCGTGCCCGCCGCCCGCCGAGATCCTGGCGGGGCTTGCGGCCCTGCCGGCCGGCATCGACATTCTCGTGGCAGCGAAGGGCGACGCGATCCTCGGCTTCGCCTCGGCCTGCAATCTCTATCCCGGGCCGGGGTTGCGGTCGGGCTTCTTCCTCAAGGAGCTCTATGTCGCCGACACGGCGCGCGGTGCGGGCCTCGGCCGCGCGCTGATGCAGGCGCTGGCGGAGCTCGCGATCGAACGCGGCCACAGGCGCATCGACTGGACGGCCGATGTCGATGACGGCCCGCTACTGCGGTTCTACGAGAGCCTCGGCGCGGTTTCGCAAACCAAGAAGCTGTTCTACCGGCTGACTGGCCAAGCCTTGCTCGACTTGGCAGGACCGGGGGAGTAGCCGTTCGACGGCTTCGGTAGCCGATCCGGCAGCGCGGCGATGATCGCCAGCCGTTCCACCTCCGTGAACCGACCCCACTGCGCGATCTCAGCAAGCGTCCGCCCGCAGCCCTCGCAGAGCTTGCTCGCTGGGTCGATGACGCAAACCTTGATGCAGGGCGTCGAGATAGCGGTCATCGCCCTGCCCATCCCAGAGCCAGTGCAATACCGAGATAGATCGCGATCTCGGCGAGCTGCTGCGCCGCGCCCAACATGTCCCCGGTCTGCCCGCCGATCAGCCGGCGCGCCAGCCTTGCGAGCCCGAGCGCCGCGCCATGAGCCAGTGCGAGGCCGATCAGCAACCCCACGACGGGCAGCTGCGCCGCCAGCGCCGAGGCCAGCGCCAGGACGAGGCTCAGCCCCAACGCGATCCGCGCCGTCGTCACCGTAGGCCGCCCGACGGAGGCCGCAGCCCCGCTGCTGCGGGCCGGCGCCTGCGTGGCGAGAAGGTGGAGCGCCTCGGCGCGCGACCAGGGCGCAACCGCCAGCACAGCAGCCGCAGCAGCCCAGGCGCCCGAACGGTCGAGGATCATGGCGAGCAGGCTCGCCCGCAACAGCAGCGACAGGCCGAGCGCCAGCGCGCCGTACGAGCCGATCCGACTGTCCTTCATGATCTCCAGCCGCCGCTCGACCGTATGCCCACCGAACAGCCCGTCCGCCGTGTCGGCGAGCCCGTCCTCGTGGAATGCACCGGTGGTCATGGCCAACGCGGTCAGCGCCAGCGCGGCGACGACGAGCCCGCTCAAGCCGGCGAGCCCCGCCCCCAGCGTCACCAACGCGGCCGGCAGGGCGATGATCAGCGCCGAGAAGGGCAGGGCGCGCGGCACGGTCCTGAAATCGGGGGCGGCATGGCTCACGGTCTCGCCCGGCAGGGCTGGGACCGGCAGGCGGGACCAGAAGCGCAGGCAGATCGCGGTTGCGATCGCCCAGCCCGGCCAGTCCGGCTGGGCGGGTGGCAGGGTCTCCGTGCTGGTTTCGGTGTCGGCCATGCGTCCCGGCTCGATTGTCTTCGCGCGCCCAAGCCTATAGCAGCACCGCAGACCTCGCCGCCACGCCGGCACGCATCTTTACGGATTAGCCATGGCCGCCTCCGGATTGCCCTTCGACGACATTCGCGAACTCATCGCCGCGATGCCAGGCCCCGACATGGCGGCGGCGAACGCCGTCCGCGCCCGTGAAGCCAACCTCACCAAGCCTGCCGGCAGCCTCGGTCGCATGGAGGAGATCGCCGAATGGCTCGCCGCCTGGCAGGGCAAGGCGCCGCCCGCGGTGAACCGGCCGCTCGTCTGCGTCTTCGCTGGCAACCATGGGGTCGTGGCGCAGGGCGTCTCGGCCTATCCGCAGGCGGTGACGCGCCAGATGCTGGAGAATTTCGCCGCCGGCGGCGCCGCGATCAACCAGATCTGCGCGGCCTATGATCTCGGCTTCAAGGTCTTCGACCTCGCGCTCGACCTTCCGACTGGCGATTTCACGCAACAGGATGCGCTCGACGAGCGCGCCTGCGTCGCCACCATGGCCTTCGGCATGGAGGCCCTGGTCGGCGGCGCGGACCTGCTCTGCCTTGGCGAGATGGGCATCGGCAACACCACCTCGGCGGCGGCGATCTATGCCGCGCTCTATGGCGGGGACGCGGCTCATTGGTGCGGGCGCGGCACCGGCGTCGACGACGAGGGCCTGAAGCGCAAGGTTGCGGCTGTCGAAGCCGGCATCGCGCTGCACCGCGCCCATCTCAAGGACCCGCTGGAGGTCCTGCGCCGCCTCGGCGGTCGCGAGGTCGCGGCGATCTGCGGCGCGATCATCGCCGCGCGCTCGCAGCGCATCCCGGTGATCCTCGACGGCTATGTCGTCACCGCCGCCGCCGCGATCCTGCACGCCATCGAGCCTTCGGCCATCGACCACTGCCTCGCCGGCCATCTCTCGGTCGAGGGCGCCCATGCCGATGTGCTGGCGCGGCTCGGCAAGATCCCGCTGCTGGCGCTCGACATGAGGTTGGGCGAAGGCACGGGGGCTGCGCTCGCGGCCGGCCTCGTCAAGGCTGCCGCCGCTGTCCACTCCGGCATGGCGACCTTCGAGCAGGCGCAGGTGGCGCGGAAGGGCTGACGCCCTCTGTCATTCCGGGGCTTCGCGTAGCGAAGAACCCGGAACCCACGACCGGGTGAGATCTTCAAGACGCATGATCGCAAGCTCTAACCCAGTCGTGGGTTCCGGGTTCGCGCCTGCGGCGCGCCCCGGAATGTCGAAGGTGGGTGAGCGCACCTATCCCGCGTAATCCGTCTTCAGCCCCGCCCGCTCGGCGTGGCGCTCCTGTGCCAGCCCGATCAGGCGGGTCAGCAGCTCCGGATAGGGCAGGCCGGAGGCCTCCATCATCTTCGGATACATGCTGATCGCGGTGAAGCCCGGCAGCGTGTTGATCTCGTTGAAGAAGAACGCGCCGCTCTTGCGGTCCAGGAAGAAGTCGACCCGCGCCAGCCCGCTGCATTCGAGCGCGACGAAGGCGTCGATGGCGAGCTGCCGCACGCGCTCCATCTGCGCGGCGTCGAGCTTCGCCGGCAGGTCGACCGTCGCGCCGTCCTGGTCGATGTACTTCGCCTCGTAGGAGTAGAATTCATGCTGCGGGCCGGCATTGAGTTCGCTCGCCACGCTGGCCGTCGGCGGATCGCCGTCGAGCACCGCAATCTCGATCTCGCGGGCGTCGATGCCCTGCTCGATCAGCACCTTGGTGTCGTAGAGGAAGGCGTCGGTCAGCGCCTCATTCAGCGCCTCCCAGCTCTTGACCTTATGGACACCGACGCTGGAGCCCATGTTGCAGGGCTTCACGAAGACCGGAAGCGTGAGTTTTTCACGCGTGGTCTTCGCCCAGCCCTCCGGATCGCGGCGCCAGTCGCGCCGCGACAGCGCGAGATAGGGCGCGACCGGCAGGCCGGCGAGAGCGGCGAGCTTCTTGGCGATGTCCTTGTGCATGCCGACGGCCGAGGCCAGCACGCCCGAACCGACATAGGCGGCTCCGGCGAGCTCCAGCAGCCCCTGCATCGCGCCGTCTTCGCAGAGCGGGCCGTGGATCACCGGAAAGACCACGTCCACAGGCGCAATCGCCGGCCCGGTGCTGTCGGCAGGCAGGATCGCGGTGAGGCCATCGCCCTGCGCCTCGAGCCGGATCGCCGGCGAGTCGGCTGGGATCGGCAGGCTCTCGGTGTTCGCCCCCTCGATGCGCCGCAGGTCATGGCACTGCCACCGGCCCTGCTTGTCGATGCTGACCGGCACGGGCTCGAAGCGCTCGCGGTCGAGATAGCGCAGCACGGAGGCAGCCGATTTCAGCGAAACCTCGTGCTCGCCCGATTTTCCACCATAGAGCACGGCGACGCGCGTTTTCCGGTTCATGATCCGATGGTCCGATGGGTGGGCGGCAGACTCGCCTTCGAGAAAAGGCGCTCTCCGGTGTCAGGGATGGTTGAGGCAGGATTCGGGCGGCGGCGCGCGATCATGCCGCGCGGGTCTTCGGCTCGGGCAGGGCGGCCAGCGCATCCATGACCCGTTCGGCCGGCAGGGTGATCGTCACCTCCGTCCCCGCGCGCGGCCTGGACTTCAGCTGGAAGCCGCCGCCATGCAGGTCGATCAGGCCCTTGACGATCGGCAGGCCCAGCCCCGAGCCCTGCTCGGCGGTCTTGATGGCGAGCGAGCCGCGCCCGAAGCTCTGCATCACGATCGGAATCTCGTTTTCCGGGATGCCGGGGCCGGTATCGGTGATCGAGACATACTGGCCGCCGGCCTTCGTCCAGCCCACCTTGATGGTGATCTCGCCGCCTTGCGGGGTGAATTTGATCGCGTTCGAGAGCACGTTGAGCACCACCTGCCGGATGGCACGCTCATCGGCCCAGACGCGCGGCAGGTCGAGCTCGGCCAGTGCCTTGACGCTCTGCCCCTTGGCCTTGGCGCGAAGAGCCAGCATGTGCTGGCAGTCGTCGACGATGCCGGCGAGCGACAGCGCCTCCTCGTTCAGCTCGTATTTGCCGGCCTCGATGCGCGACAGGTCGAGGATCTCGTTGATGAGGTTCAGCAGGTGCTGGCCCGAGCCATGGATGTCGCCCGAATATTCCTTGTACGCCGCATTGGCATGGGCGCCGAAGATCTCGTTCTTCATCACCTCGGAGAAGCCAAGGATGGCGTTGAGCGGCGTCCGCAGCTCATGGCTCATCGTGGCGAGGAAGCGGGATTTGGCGAGGTTGGCTTCCTCCGCCTTGCGCCGTGCCTCGTCCGAATTGGCGTTGGCGGTCTCCAGCTCGGCGATCAGCGCGTCCTTCTCGGCCCGGAAGCCGATCGAGGCGACGGAGCTGGCATAGAGCCGGTTCGCCAGGAAGATGAAGAAGAGCTGGGCCGAAGCCGCCATCAGCGCCATGGTGACGCTGTCCATGTCGCGGCGGTCCCAGAAGAAGGCCATGATGCCGAGGATGATCGGCGTCAGCCCCGCGTAGACCGCGATCGGGATCGTGGCCGAGAGCATGACGGTGAGCGCGCTGACGATCAGGAGCGCCGTGGTCGCGAAGACCTTGGCGCCCGGCGCGTCGACAGGGGCGAAGAGCAGCAGCAACAGCGCCCAGGACAGGCCGTGAAGGCCCTCGCCGATGGCGAAGAGCCGGCGCCAGCGCTTCAGCCGGACCTCGTTCGGAGCTTTGGAAAGATAACGGCGCGACAGAGCGACGATCAGCAGCGTGCTGGCGAGCACCGCGCCGCTCCACAGTGCGACGCGCCCGCTCGGCAGCCAGAGGCAGGCGGCGGAGGCAATGCCGATGACGAGCACCAGCGTGCCGACCGCACCCGACAGGCGATATTGCGCGAAGACGCGCAGCAGCTCGTTGTCGAAGGCCCGTTCGAGCCCCGTCGAGGAGGTCAGCCGCTCGCGCACGGACTTCACCTCCCGCGAGACGTGCTTGCGGCGCGCCAGCGAGGACGGGTCGGGTCCGCGCCCGCGCTGCACCTGTTCGGCCGTTACATCCGGCATGGTCGGGAGCGTGTATCCTAGAGGTCTCGGTCGGCCGCACGCATGCGCGGTCGGCCTGCCATCATGGACACCAAATCGTTAAGCTCTTCCTGATGGCACGCTTTGGATTCGGCTCGTCCGGTTCGGGACCTTTCGGCTGGCGCCGCGTCGGGCGCTCGGTCGACTTCGTCGTGGCCCTCGGGATTCTCGGCTTTCTCGCGCTGGCTGGGGCCATCTTGCAGCACCGCCTCGGCCCGGCCCGGGAACTCACCGGCGCGGCCCAGGCGATCGACGGCGATTCGCTACGGCTCCTCGGCGAGGAGTTGCGGCTCGAAGGCATCGACGCGCCGGAATACCGCCAGAGCTGCACGGCCGCCGGCGGACGCCCCGTCGCCTGCGGGCAGTCCGCCCGCCGCGCGCTGCAGGCCATGCTGGCGCGTGGCATGACCACTTGCGAAATCGGCAAGGCGGACCGTTATGGCCGGGGTCTGGCACGCTGCCGGCAGGGCGAAACCGATATCAACGCCACGCTGGTCAGCGAGGGGCATGCGGTTTCCTACGGCGCCTATCGGGCGCAGGAGGACGCGGCGCGCGCGGCGGGGCGCGGCCTCTGGGCGCTGGAGTTCCAGCGGCCGGAGGCGTGGCGGCGCGCCCATCAGCGCTGAGGTTGCGCCTTGTTGCCATCTTCGCGTCAAGAAACGCCTGCATCCGGTCGCGATGCGGTTGACCTGCCGGCTCGGGCCGTGATCCGGTGCGGCCGGATAAGCAAGGGGGTCCGATGAAGCTCTACGATGGCGGCCGCGCGCCCAATCCGCGGCGGGTCCGCATCTTCTTCGCCGAGAAGGGGGTGCCGCTGCCGGAGCTCGTGCCGGTCGACATGGCCAGCAAGGAGCACAAGACGGCAGACTTCACGAAGCTCAACCCTGCGCAGCGCCTGCCCGTGCTCGAACTCGACGACGGCACGGCGCTGGCCGAGACCATCGCGATCTGCCGTTACGTGGAGGCGCTGCATCCGCAACCTTCGCTGTTCGGCAGCGATGCGAAGCAGGGCGCCATGATCGAGATGTGGAACCGCCGCATCGAGCTTGGCCTCTTTTCGAGCGTCTCGGCCGTGTTCCGCCACAGCCACCCCGCGATGGCGGAGTTGGAGGACCAGGTTCCCGAATGGGCGGAGGCCAATCGCGAGCAGCTCGACGACCATCTCTGGCTGCTGGAGCTGCAACTCGCCGGCAACGAGTTTGTCTGCGGCCCGGCGCTGACGGTGGCCGATATCACCGCCGGCATCGCCATCGATTTCATGAAGCCGGCCAAGCTGCCGCTGCCTGAGGATTTCGTACAGATTCGCCGCTGGCACGCCGCGCTTTCGGCCCGGCCGAGCTGGAAGGCCTGATGCGCGCCGCCTTTCTTTGTCTGCTGGTCCTGCTGAGCCAGCCCGTGCTCGCCGTCGAGCGCTTGAGCGGCGAGGCGATCGAGCGCGCCTTCAGGGGCAATACCGTCTCGGGCCGCTACACCAATGGCGGCTTCTTCACCGAGTATCACGATCCCGACGGGCGGGCGCTCGGCCATAATGGCTGGCAGCCCAACACCGACGCGTGCTGGATCACCAAGCCGGACAGCATCTGCTACTACTATGGCCCTCAGACCGACCGCACGGTGCACTGCTTCAGCGTCGAGACGAGCGGCGAGCTCTATGTGCTGCGCAATCTCGGCAGCGGGCTCGTCAACGCGCTGGCCAAGGTCGAGCCCGGCAACGGGCGCAACCATACCGATAACGGCACGCCCTGGTATTGCGACGGGCTGATCTCGCGCGCGCCCACGCCGCCGATGAGCCGCCGGTTCGCACAGCGCTGATGCGGCCGGCGCAGCCCTCATGACAGGCGGAGAGCCGCTCGAAACGGTGCTGGCGGAGCTTCGCGCCTGCCGGATTTGCCGCGATGCGCCGCTCTATTTGCCGCCGCTGCCGCATCAGCCGCGCCCCGTGATCCAGGCGGCGGCGACGGCGCGGCTGTGCATCGCAGGTCAGGCGCCGGGCACGCGCGTCCATGCCAGCGGACGGCCTTTCACCGATCCCTCCGGCGTGCGCCTGCGCGGCTGGCTCGGCATCGACGAGACCATCTTCTATGACGAGAGCAAGGTCGCCATCGTGCCGATGGGCCATTGCTTTCCGGGGCTCGACGCCAAAGGCGGCGACAAGCCGCCGCGCCGGGAATGCGCGCCGACCTGGCGCGCGCGCGTCTTTGAAGCGCTGCCGCGGATCGAGCTTGTGCTTGCGATTGGGCGCTACGCCCAGAGCTGGCATCTTGGCGCCGAGAATGCGGCGAGCCTCTCCGGTACGATGGCGAACTGGCGCGAAATCCTGGCCCGGCCGGTGCGCCCGCGCGTCCTGCCGATGCCGCACCCCTCCTGGCGCAACAATGCCTGGCTCAGGCGCAATCCGTGGTTCGAGGCGGAGCTGGTGCCGGTGCTGCGGGCCGAGGTCGCCCGGCTGCTGGCTTGAGCTCAGTAGCGGAACGGACGCGAATCCAGCCCGCGATCCATTGTACCTTGCACGCTCAGCACCGAGCGGACGGGGCCGAGCGCCGTCTGCCCCCGGCTTTCCATGTAGACCATTCCGTCGGCGCGGCTGCCATAGCCGTTGCGGGAGCTCTTTCCGAACTCGGCCCGGACCGCCCCACCCATGCGCACGCAGAAGGACGAGCCTTCCATCTTGACGAAACCGGCGCCGTATTCGGGGCAGGGGCGGGTGCCCTTCACCGTCGCGGGGTTGGGCTTGCTGTAGGCCTCGCGCGGCGCGGCGCGGCCGGGGAGGGCCTCGCCGATCGACTGCGCGTCGGCCGCGGTGGCGAGTCCGGTCAGGAGGAAGGCGAGGGCGATGTGGCGCATGCTGCGTTGCCTCGTGGGCTTGGCCTTGAGCAATACCGGATAGTCATGCAGCAAGGCGGCGATATGGCAACTGCCGCCGGTTCATCATGGCCGCCCGGCGCATGAAAAACCCCGGCTTTCGCCGGGGTCAGTATTCCCTCGCGCTCAGGCTCCGTTGGTTCAGAGCGTATTCGAAACGCGCGAGCGGATCAGGAAGTTGTCGAAGGTGTATTCGGCGATCTGGAACCAGAGGTATTCGTCGCCGCGGAAGGCCGCCATCGAATCGTAGATCTTCTTGAAATCAGGATTCTTGGCGCAGGTCTCGGCATAGACCTCCTTCGAGGCCTTCAGGCAGGCATCGAGGATTTCAGGGGAGAAGGGCCGAAGCTGCGCGCCGGCGCCGACAAGCCGCTTCAGCGCACCCGGATTGCGGGCGTCGTACTTCGCCTGCATGTCGATATTCGCCTGTGCCGCCGCCGTGGTCAGCAGCGACTTGTAGACCTTCGGCAGCTCTTCCCACTTGGCCGTGTTGATGAAGAAGTGCAGCGCGGCGCCGCCTTCCCACCAGCCCGGATAGTAGTAGAACGGCGCGACCTTGTTGAAGCCGAGCTTTTCGTCATCCGCCGGGCCGACCCATTCCGCCGCGTCGATGGTGCCCTTCTCGAGCGCCGGATAGATGTCGCCGCCGCCGATCTGCTGCGGCACCACGCCGAGCTTGCTCATGACCTGCCCGGCGAAGCCGCCGATGCGCATCTTGATGCCTTTAAGGTCGTCGACGGTCTTGATCTCCTTGCGGAACCAGCCGCCCATCTGGCAGCCGGTGTTGCCGCCCGGCAGGGAGTAGATGTTCGACTTCTTGTAGAATTCGTTCAGCAGCTCGTTGCCGCCGCCATGGTAGAACCAGGCGTTCTGCTGGCGCGAATTCAGGCCGAACGGCACTGCGGTCCCGAAGGCGAAGGTCGGGTCCTTGCCGACATAGTAGTAGGATGCGGTGTGGCACATCTCGACGGTGCCGTTGGTCACCGCGTCTGCGGCCTGCAGGGCCGGCACGATCTCACCCGCGGCGAAGACCTGAATCTGGAACTTGCCGTCAGTCGCTTCGGAGACGGCCTTGGCCAGCACCTCGGAGGCGCCGTAGATCGTGTCCAGCGACTTCGGGAAGGACGATGTGACGCGCCACTTCACCTCAGGCATCGACTGCGCGATCGCGGGGCTTGCGATCGCCCCCGCCGCTGCACCGGCCCCCGCTACCTTCAGAAAACGACGACGCTCCATCTCGGTGTGCCCTCCCTCAAAGGCATTTCGCGTGCCGGTTTTTCCCGGTCATCGCTGACTTCGACAGCAAAGCAGGTTTGTTGCCGGACGCAAGAGGAATTTGCATGGCTATCATGTGATTTGGGTATGGGTATGCAAATTGTCATGATCTCCAATGCATTAGATGCATCTGTTTGAGCTTGGGTCGACGTCGAAACAACAAAAAGGCCCGGCTTGCGCCGGGCCTTGTGACAGTCGCGTGCTTTGGCTGAAGTCGACTCAGCGGGCGCGGGTGCGCACCTGGAAGACGTCGAAGCTCAGCTCCGCCACCTGCCACCAGAGATAAGCCTCGGAGCGGAAGGCGGCCATGGCCTCGATCGCCTTCTTGAAGTCCGGGTTCTTGGCGGAGATCTCGGAGTAGAGCTCGTTCGAGGCCTTGAGGCAGGCCTCCAGGATCTCCTGCGAGAAGGGGCGCAGCTGCGTGCCGGCCGCGACGAGGCGCTTCAGCGCCTGCGGGTTCTGCACGTCGTACTTCGCCGCCATCATGGTGTTGGCATAGGTGCAGGCGGCGGTCAGCGCAGCCTGATAGGCCTTCGGCAGGGCGTTCCACTTGTCCAGGTTGACGAAGGCGTGCACGCAGGGGCCGCCCTCCCAGAAGCCCGGATAGTAGTAGTAAGGCGCGACCTTGGAGAAGCCGAGCTTCTCGTCGTCATAGGGGCCGACCCATTCGGCGCCGTCGATGGTGCCCTTTTCGAGCGCCGGGTAGATGTCGCCGCCGCCGATCTGCTGCGGCACGACGCCGAGCTTCTGCAGGACGGAGCCGGCGATGCCGCCGATGCGCATCTTGAGACCTTGCAGGTCGGCCGGGGTCTTGATCTCCTTGCGGAACCAGCCGCCCATCTGCGCGCCGGTGTTGCCGCAGGGCAGGCCGTGGATGTTGAACTTCTTGTAAAATTCGTTGAACAGCTCGTTGCCGCCGCCCTGGAACAGCCAGGCGTTCTGGGCGCGGGCGTTGAGGCCGAAAGGCACCGAAGCCGCGACCGCGAAGGTCGGGTCCTTGCCGACATAGTAATAAGAGACGGTGTGGCACATCTCGACGGTGCCATTCGTCACGGCGTCGGCGGCCTGCAGAGCGGGTACGATTTCGCCGGCGGCGAAGACCTGGATCTGGAACTTGCCGTCGGTCAGTTCGGAGACCATCTTGGCCATGACTTCCGCGCCGCCATAGATCGTGTCGAGCGACTTCGGGAAGCTCGAGGCCAGGCGCCACTTCACCTCGGGATTCGACTGCGCGACCGCCGGCATGGCGACAGCACTGGCGGCTGCGCCGGCTGCGGCGGTCTGGATAAACTGACGACGCTTCATTGAAGGCCTCTCCTCGGATATTGCGGGGTGCGGGCGTTGCGAAACTTGTCCTGTCGCCCGGCATTCGATGTCGCGTTGTAGCGAATGGATTTTCGAAGCGCGAGCGATTTCATCGTTGATTCTTGCGACTTTCGGCTAGTTTTCTCAGGTGGGTTGGCGGGCTCCGGTCCGGATGTTTAAAGCGGTCTTGATCGGGATACGGAATTCGCATCGCATGTCCGCCTGTCCCGGCGGTCGCAGACGGCCTCACCGCGATTCAGGCTGTAGACGGGCAGGAGAGATCGGATGGATCAGGGCAAGCTGGACAAGCTGCGGGCGCGCTATGCCGGCGCGAGCGGCGGCGACATCCATGATCCGAATTTCGCCAGGGTGGCGGCCGGGCAGTTCAGCGGCGACAAGCGCAAATGGCCGTTCGCCGACGTCGCAACCTTCATCAATGCCCCCTACCGGCCCGATGCCCTGACGAGCCCCGATCTCGGCGGGCTCGATGTCGCGATCATCGGCGTGCCGATGGACCTCGGCGTCACCAACCGCGCCGGCGCCCGGCTCGGCCCGCGTGCCGTACGCGCGATCGAGCGGATGGGCCCGATGGACCATGTGCTGGGCACCGCGCCCTTCGGCATGGTCAAGGCGGCCGATATCGGCGATGTGCCGTTCCGCTCGCGCTATTCGCTCGAGAGCTGCCACGAGGACATCGAGGCGGCCTTCCGCACCATCGTCGAGGCCGGGGTGTCGCCGCTTGCGGTCGGCGGCGACCATTCCATGACCTATTCGATCCTGAAGGCTGTCGGCGCGAAGCGGCCGGTCGGCATGGTTCATATCGACGCCCATTGCGACACCTCCGGCCCCTATGAGGGCTCGAAGTTCCACCATGGCGGGCCGTTCCGTCAGGCGGTCCTCGATGGCGTGCTCGATCCGGAGCGTGTCATCCAGATCGGCATCCGCGGCGGCGCCGAATATCTCTGGGAGTTCTCCTACGAGAGCGGCATGACCGTGATCCATGCCAATGAGGTCGACGATCTCGGCCTCGATGCCGTGATCGCCAAGGCCCTGGCCGTGATCGGCGACGGCCCGACCTATGTCTCCTTCGATGTCGATTCTCTCGACCCCGGCTTTGCGCCCGGCACCGGCACGCCGGAGGTCGGCGGCCTGACGCCGCGCGAGGCGTTGACGATCCTGCGCGCGCTCAAGGGGCGCGACATCGTCGCCGCCGACGTCGTCGAGGTCGCGCCCCAATACGATGCCACGAGCAACACCGCGCACTGTGCGGCTCAGGTGCTCTTCACCGAACTCTGCCTGCTGGCGGAAGCGCGCGCCGCGGGAAAAGGAAGACCATGATGAGAATGCGATCGATCGCGTGGCTCGCTGCGGCGGGCGGGCTTTGCCTGCTCGGCTTCGCTGCACGGGCCGGAGTTCCGGCCAACGGGACCGCTTATATGGACGCGTCCCTTGCGGCGGTCGAAACCATGAGCCAGGGCTCGGGGGGCAAGCCGAGGTTGCCGCGCATCGCCGACCCGGTCGAGGGCAAGGTCCTGGACGACGTCTGGAACGAGCCGGCCATCCTCGGGAAGCGCCCGTATGTGGCTGCCGACATTCCGGCGCTGCTGGACATCATCCAGAAGCAGGCGCGCCTTCTGCAGATCTACACGCAGTTCTCCCCCGACCGGAAGCCGCCCGACACGGCGCGCAACATGGTCGAGTTTCAGGACGAGCTGACGCGCTCGCACGTCTTCAAGTTGAAGGCTGCTGCCGCGGCACTGGAGGCGATCGCCGATTTCGACGCCAATCTGACAGCCGAAGACAAGACGGAGGCCCGTCTGCAGGGTCTGCGGCAGATGCGTCTCGGCCTCGTGGAGATCCTCAGCGGGGCTGTGGTGGCATTGCGCGAGCCGTCACTGAAGCAGCCGAACCAGCTCCTGCTTGCGCGCGCCTTCGCAGAGAATGCCACCGCCATTGTCGCCGGCCTCGCGCCCGCGGACCGGCAGATGCTTGCCCGCGGGCTGCAGGCGGCGGAGCCCGTCTTGAAGACCGAGGCCAAGAAGCCGGTCTCCGATTTCGTCAAGGCCGCGGCGAGCGCGCCCTGCATTGGGCTCTGCCGGCTGAACTAGGGCATCGGCCCGAAAAGTGGAATGCGGCTTTCGGAAAAGCCGATGCCAAAACAAGAAGCTAGATCATCGGACCGAATACGATACTCGGTCCGATGATCTAGCTGCGCTTCGCCAGCCAGATCACATGCCGCGCGCCGCCTCCGGTGCGGCGCGCGCGGGCCGTCACCTCTTCTGTCGCGAAGCCTGCGCTCCTTAATCGCCTTGTGAACCCGTGGTCCGGTCCTGAGGACCAGACCGCCAGGATACCGCCCGGCCGCAATGCCGCCTTCGCAACCTGCAGCCCACCAGCGGCGTAGAGCCGGTCGTTGCCCGCGACGGTCAGTCCTTCCGGCCCGTTGTCGACGTCGAGCAGGATGGCGTCGTAGCGCCCCTTTCCCTGTGCGATGACGGCGGCGACATCGGCGACTTGGAGCGTCACGCGCGGATCGTCGAGGGAGCTCGCGAAGATCTCGGCCATTGGCCCGCGCGCCCAGGCGACGACGGCGGGGATCAGCTCGGAGACCGTGACTGACGCCTCGGCAGGCAGCTTCGCCAGCGCCGCCCGCAGCGTGAAACCCATGCCGAGGCCGCCGATCAGCATCCGAGGCGCTCCGCCCAGCCTTTCGCAGACGAGTGTCGCCAGCGCCTCCTCGGACCCGCTGAGGCGGCTGTTCATCAGCTCGTTCGCGCCGAGCATGATCGAGAATTCGCCGCCGCGCTGCTTCAGGCGCAGGGTGCCGCTGCCGTCAGGCAGCTCGGCAGTGTCGAGGAGGGTCCAGGGAATCACGTCGCCTCGCCAAGGTTTGGAGGGCCTTCTCTAGGAAAGATCACTTCGGCTGTCCCCTGCAACCTGCGCGCGATATGCGGTTGATGCATGCGGACCCTTGTCTTCGGGGGTGTATCCGCGTCTGTGGAATGTCTATCTCTTGCTGCGGTGCAGCATAGCGTCCGCCCCTTCCACGAAAGCCAGTCATGACCCTCGCCGCCAACGACCGCAGCCTCCAGGCAGAGGCATCGGGTAGAGCCCCTGTTCCTGTCGGTCTTGTCGTGCTTGCGCTCGCGATGGGCGGCTTTGCGATCGGAACCACCGAATTCGCGGCGATGAGCCTGCTGCCCTATTTCTCGGCAGGACTTGGCATCGACGAGCCGACGGCTGGCCATGTCATCAGTATCTACGCGCTGGGCGTCGTGGTGGGCGCTCCCTTGATCGCCGTGCTGGCCGCACGGATTTCGCGCCGGACGCTCCTGATCGGGTTGATGGCGGTCTTCGCGCTGGGCAACGGGCTGAGCGCGCTGGCGCCTTCCTATGAGTGGATGCTGGCTTTTCGCTTCCTGAGCGGGTTGCCGCATGGCGCCTATTTCGGCGTGGCGGCGCTGGTCGCAGCCTCGCTCGCCGGCCCGGGCCGGCGGGCGCAGGCCGTGGCGCGCGTCATGCTGGGCCTGACCGTCGCGACGATCTTCGGTGTCCCTGCCGCGAGCTGGATGGGGCAGGTGCTCGGTTGGCGCTCCGGCTTCGCCATCGTCGCGGCGCTGGCCCTGCTGACGGCGCTGCTGCTCGCGCTCTTCGCCCCGCGGGACACGGTCGCGCCGGGCGCAAGCCCGCTGCGGGAGCTCGGCGCGTTGAAGCGCCGGCAGGTCTGGCTGACGCTCGCCACGGGCGCCATCGGCTTCGGCGGGCTTTTTGCGGTCTACACTTACCTTGCCTCGACCCTGATGGCCGTCACCGGCTCCTCGCCGGCCTTGGTCCCGGTCGTGCTCGCGGTCTTCGGTGCAGGGCTGACGGCAGGCACGCTCTTCGCCGGCTGGGCGGCCGACAGGGCATTGGTCCCCGCCACTGTCGGCATGCTGCTCTGGAGCGCGTTCTGGCTCGCCTGCTTTCCCTTCGCTGCCGACAATATCTGGGCGGTTTCGCTGGTCGTGTTCATGATCGGCAGCGGCGGCGGCCTCGGCGCCATGCTGCAGACCCGGCTGATGGACGTCGCGGAGGATGCGCAGACGCTCGCCGCCGCTCTCAATCACAGCGCCTTCAACACGGCCAACGCGCTCGGCCCCTGGCTCGGCGGCATGGCGATCGCCGCCGGCTATGGTTGGACCTCCACCGGCTGGGTCGGCGCTGCGCTCGCGCTCGGCGGGCTCGCGATCTGGATCGTGGCCGTGCTCGACGCCCGCCGCTGAGCAGAGGGCCTCTCCGCCTCGGGATTGCCTCCGCTTCCGTGGTTGCCTGCCGACGGTCGCAGTCGGTTTGGGCGTGCAGCTGCGAAAAGCTGCACCGGTCCCTCTTGCGAGTGGGACGAAACTGCGCCCAATCTGTCGCCACAGAACCGGACCGGGAGAACAGCAAGACCGGCCGGGCTGAATCTGCGGAGGTCCCATGAAGAGTTTCGTTCGTTTCGTCGCAGCGGCGGCGTTGACGGTTGTCGGCGCGACCGGCGCGCTTGCTCAGGCCAAGGAGTGGAAGGAGATCCGGATCGGCACGGAAGGCGCCTATCCGCCTTACAACAACCTGAACGCCAAGAAGGAGCTCGAGGGCTTCGAGATCGATTACGGCAACCTGCTCTGCGAGAAGATGAAGGTGAAATGCACCTGGGTGGTGCAGGACTGGGACGGCATCATCCCCGCGCTTCAGGCCAACAAATATGACATCATCCTCGCCGGCATGAACGCGACCGAGGAGCGCAAGAAGCAGGTCGATTTCACCTCGGTCTACAGCAAGACCCCGATCTGGATGATCGGCCCGAAGACCACGAAATCCGACGACATCTCCCCGGCCACCCTCAAGGGCAAGTCGATCGGCGCGCAGGGCTCGACGATCCATGCGAACTATGTCGAGAAGTTCTACAAAGACTCGACCGCGCGCCTCTACCCGACCCAGGAAGAGGCCAATCTCGACCTGCTCAACGGCCGTCTCGACTATATCGTCGCCGACGCGCTGGCCCTCGCCGATTTCCTCAAGGGGAAGGGCAAGGATTGCTGCAGGAAGATCGCCGAGGTGAAGCGCGACGACGCCATTCACGGCGCCGGCGTCGCCGGAGCGGTCCGCAAGGCGGATACCGCGCTGAAGGACATGTTCAGCAAGGCCATCGCCGAGACCATGGCCGACGGCTCGCACAAGAAGCTCGAGGACAAGTGGTTCAAGTACGAGTGATCTGAAGTCCGCCCGCCGGCCGTCCTGGCTCGGCGGGCTCAACATCCTCGCGCGCCGGCCCTTTCATGTTGGACAAATTCGCTCTGCTTGGCTTCGGCGCCGGCGGCTGGGGCTGGGCCCTGCTGCAAGGCGCGGCCAACACCATCTCGGTTGCGCTCGCGACCCTGCCGTTCGGCCTCGCGCTCGGCCTCGTCATCGCGCTGTGCAAACGCTCCGACCATGTGATCCTGCGGGCGCTGGCGACGGTCTACACCACCGTGTTCCGCGGCGTGCCGGAGCTTTTGACCCTCTACATCATCTATTTCGGCATTCAGGTCCTGATGCAGCGGGTCTGGACCGGCTTTTCGATCCCGCCCTTCGTCGCCGGAATGGTGGCGCTCGGCCTCGTCCTCGCGGCCTTCTCCAGCGAGGTCTGGGTCGGCGCGCTGAATTCGATCCAAAAGGGCCAGCGCGAGGCGGCTGCGGCGCTCGGCCTGTCGAAGGGACAGGCCTTCCGCCTCGTCGTCTTCCCGCAGCTGATCCGCGTCGCGCTGCCTGGGCTCGGCAACAACTGGATGGTGCTGCTGAAGGAAACCTCGCTCATCTCCGTGATCACGCTGCAGGACATCATGTTCATCGCGACGCGGGCCAATGTCGTGACCAAGGAGCCGTTCCTGTTCTTCGGCGCGGCGATGCTGCTCTACTTCTTCTTCTCGCTCGTCTCTGCCTGGGGCATCGAGAAGCTGGAGCAACGCACCAATCGCGGCCAGGCCGCCTTCGGCGGAGCGACGCGATGAACTGGTGCGAATATCCCGGTTTCTGGCTCGGCAGCGAAGTCCTGCAGAACTACGGCTGTCGCATGGCGAGCGGCCTGTGGGTCACCTTCGAGCTCGTCGCGATCTCGGTGGCCATCGGCTTCGTGCTGGCGCTCGGACTCGCCATCACCCGGCTCTACGGCCCGCGCTGGGCGCGGATGGCGGTCAGCGGCTACACCACCTTCCTGCGCGGCACGCCGCTGCTCTGCCAACTGTTCCTCGTCTATTACGGGCTCGGCCAGTTCCGCGAGTTCTGGCAGGAGGTCGGCCTCTGGTGGTTCTTCCGCGAGCCGTTCTACTGCGCGGTCTTTACCTTCACCATCAACACGGCCGCCTATCAGGCCGAGATCCTGCGCGGCGCCATCCAGTCGATCCCGCGCGGGCAGTTCGAGGGCGCGCTCTCGCTCGGCCTGCATCGCTGGGCGACCTTGCGCCTCGTCGTGCTGCCGCAGGCGATGATCCTGGCGCTGCGCCCGCTCGGCAACGAACTGATCGTCATGATCAAGTCCAGCGCGATCGTTTCGCTGGTGACGCTGTTCGACCTGATGGGCGCGACGCGGCTCGCCTTCGCCCGTTCCTTCGATCTCTCGATCTATCTCTACGCCGCACTGATCTATCTGGTGCTGGTCGAGATCATCCGGCGCGTTTGGGACAGGCTCGAAATCAGGCTGAGCCGGCATCTGGCCTTGCGCTGAGGTGGGCTCAGGCCGCCAGGGTCAGCACCACCGCGCCACGCGGCGTTGCGACGACTGTGTGCTCGTACTGGACGGTCGGCGCCCGTGGTTCGCTGTAGAGCGTCCAGCGGTCACCCTCCGCATGGTCGGACCAGTCCGCGCCGAGCGACAGGAACGGCTCGACGGTGAAGACGAGGCCGTTCGTCATGGTCCGGCGCTCGCTTCGGTCAGGCCAGGTCGCGATCTCCGTCGGCTCCTCATGGAGCGAGCGGCCGACGCCGTGGCTCGCGAGATTGCGCACCAGCGTATAGCCGTTCTTCTCGGCGAAGCGCCCCACCGCCTGGCCGATCCCGGCCAGCGGCTTGCCTGCGCCGACCTGCCCGATGCCGGCCCAGAGCGCGCGCTTGCCGTCGCGGCAGAGCCGCTCCAGCCTCGGCTTGACTGGCGGCACGGCGAAGGACGCACCGGTATCGCCGAAGAAGCCGTTCTTCTCGGCGGAGACGTCGATATTGACGAGGTCGCCCGCGAGGATGCGCCGCTCGCCGGGAATGCCGTGGGCAACCTCCTCGTTGACGCTGATGCAGGTCGCGCCCGGGAAATCATAGAGCGTCCCGGGGGCTGAGCGCGCGCCGTGCCGCTCGAGGAAATCGCGCCCGATCTGATCGAGCTCCGCCGTCGTCATGCCGGGTTCGAGCGCCTTGCCCATGGCTGCGAGAGCGCGCGCCACGATCCCGCCGATCTCCTTGAGCGCCAGCAATTCGTCGTCGTTCGATATGGTCATGGAGCGGAGCTAAGCCGCGGACATTCGCACCGCAAGGGAAAAGCCGCATGAGCGGATGGCGCGCAATCGCCTTTCCCGCCCGGCAGGCGCACGCTAAAGCGTGACGATCTTCGAAAGAAAGCGGGAGTTCGGCATGGCCAAAGTCGCATTCATCGGTCTCGGCGTGATGGGATATCCCATGGCGGGACACCTCAAGGCGAAGGGCCATGAGGTCACCGTCTACAACCGCAACCCGACGAAGGCGCAGGCCTGGGTGGCGCAGCATGCCGGCGTCTCGGCCGCAACTCCCGCCGATGCGGCCAGGGGGCAGGAATTCGTCTTCTGTTGTGTCGGCAACGACGACGATCTGCGCTCGGTCACGACGGCTGAGAATGGTGCCTTTGCGGGCATGGAGAAGGGCGCGGTCTTCATCGACAACACCACCGCCTCCGCCAATGTCGCGCGCGAGCTCGCCGAAGCCGCGAAGCAGGGCGGCTTCGGCTTCGTCGATGCGCCTGTCTCGGGCGGCCAGGCCGGCGCCGAGAACGGCGTGCTGACCGTGATGTGCGGCGGCGATCCGGCGGATTATGCCCGCGCCGAGCCGGTGATCGCGAGCTTCGCGCGCATGTGCAAGCTGATGGGCCCGGCCGGTTCCGGCCAGCTCACCAAGATGGTCAACCAGATCTGCATCGCCGGCCTCGTCCAGGCGCTGTCCGAGGGTGTCCATTTCGCCAAGCGCGCGGGCCTCGATGTCGAGGCCATGCTGGAGGTGATCTCGAAGGGCGCCGCCGGCTCCTGGCAGATGGAGAACCGCGGCAAGACCATGAACGCCAACAAGTTCGATTTCGGCTTCGCCGTCGACTGGATGCGCAAGGATCTCGGGATCGTGCTGGAGGAGGCGCGCAGCAATGGCGCGCAGCTTCCCGTCACGGCGCTGGTCGACCAGTTCTATGCGGAGGTCCAGAAGATGGGTGGCCGCCGCTGGGACACGTCGAGCCTGATCGCGCGCCTCGAAGGGTAAGGCGGAGCAGTCAAGGCCCGGCATAGCATCGGACCGAAAAGTGGAATGCACTTTTCGGTCCGATGCGATCACACGGCCGGGCCGGGCTTTGCTTTCCGGAGGCTGGCGGCGACCAGCCCGGTTGCGACCAGAAGCCAGATCAGCACGGTCATGGACTGCGGCCAGATCGTTACGAGCCAACTGATCAGGACGGTCAGCGCCGCGCTGATGCCGAGCTGGGTCGCGCCCAGCAGCCCGGCGGCGGAGCCTGCCAGATCGGGGCGTGCCGAAAGCGCCTCTGCGGTCGCCCCGGGGATCGTCAGGCCGTTGCCGATGGCGTTCACCGCAAGGGGCAGGAAGAGCGTCAGCGGCGTCCACCAGGGCGACAGGGACAGTGCGAGGCTGATTGCGGTTCCGACGAAGGAGATGACGAGCCCCAGCCGCACCATGCGCGGCGTCCCGAGCCGCACCGCCAGCCGCGACATCGTGAAGTTGCCGATCATGTAACCGAGCGCGTTCAGCATGAAGTAGGCGCCATAGGTGTCTGAACCTCGCCCCATCGTTTCGACGACGATGTAAGGCGCCGCCGCGATGAAGACGAAGAAGGCGGAGGTCGCGCTGGAGCCCGCTGCGACGTTCAGGACGAATTCGCGGTTGCGCACGAGTGTCGGAAAGGCGCGGAAGACGCCGAGCAGCGAGCTGCGCATGCCGACATGCGGCGCAGTCTCGGGCAGCCGCGTGACGGTCAGCATCAGGACTGCGATGCCGAATACGGCCATGACGAGGAAGATCGCGCGCCATCCGAACGCGGTGTCGATCTGGCCGCCGAGCCAGGGGGAAAGCATCGGTGCGACGACCATGACCATGGTGACGCTGGCGATCTGGCTCGCTGCCTCGTCCCGGTCGGCGCTGTCGCGGATGATGGCTCGCGACAGGGCGAAGACGGCGCCGGAGCCCGCTCCTTCGAGCACGCGCGCCAGGAGAAGCACGCTGGTCGATGGCGCGAGCGCCCCGAGCACCGAGCCGAGGACGAACAGCGCGATGCCTGCATTGACGCAGGGGCGCCGGCCGAACCGGTCCGACAGCGGCCCGACGACGAGCTGCGTCAGGGCCACGGAGACGAGGAACAGAGTCAGCGTGAGCTGGATGGTGGCGTAGTTCGACGCGAAATGACGGGTGAGGGCCGGCGTCGCCGGAGCCAGCAGGTTGAGCGCGATCGGCTGAAGGGCGGAGATCGCGACAAGGATCGCGAGCGTCGGTTTGATTTTTGCGGTCGTCACGCGCCCGTCTTTCCGGAGAGCTTGAGGTTCGAGTCGGGACGCACGCGCTGCCTGTGCATGGTGTAGAGACCGCTGCCGATGATCAGACCAATGCCGGCGAAGGCCAGGAGATCGGGCACGTCGCCCCAGACGAAATAGCCGAGCAGCGTCGCGAAGATGATCACGGTGTAGCGATATTGCGAGATCACCCCGACATCGGTGCGGCGGAAGGCGCTGATGATGAAGAAGGTGCCGATCGTGACGAGCACGGCCGCCAAAGCGACATAGATGCTTTCGAGCCGCCAGATCGGCTGCCACTCCTCGGTCAGGCCGTAGCCGAGGGCCACGACGCCGACGAGGACCGTGGTGGTCAGCGAGACGACGGTGGAAGGCACGTCGTCGCCGATGCTGCGGGTCGTGAGATCGCGTCCGGAGGTCAGGAAGACGCTGACCACGGCGACGAGGGCAGCGGCATTGAAGGAGTCCGCGCCGGGGCGCACCACGAGCAGCACGCCGATGAAGCCGACGGTCAACGCCAGCGCCCGCCGCCAGCCGACCCGTTCCATGCCGAGCAGGACCGCGATTGCCACGATGAGGAGAGGCGAGGCCATGTTGATCGCCGTGATGTTGGCGAGCGGCATCAGCCCGAGTGACCAGCTGAAGGTCAGCGCGCCGATGGATTCGAGCATGCCGCGCAGCAGGACTCGGGGCCGGAATGCCATGGCGAGGCGATCGCCCTCACGTGCGGCGAAGACGAGCGCGAAGCCGACGACGATCGCGAAGGTCGCGCGCAGCGTGAGAGCCTGCCCGGCGGGATAGGTCTCGCGCGCGAGCTTCATCAGCGCGTCGTTGACGACGAAAAGTGACATCGCCGCAAGCATGAAGACGATGCCGCGGCGGTTTTCGGCTGCGCTGGCCACCTCGGCTCGATCCTGCTTGATTCAGGCGTCGAAGCGCGAAAGCGAGAATGGCTGGAGGTCGAAGGCCGATTGGCCCTTGGTGGAGAGATCAGCGAGAATCTCGCCGATGGCGCTGGCGAATTTGAAGCCGTGCCCCGAGCAACATGAGGCGAAGACCGCCTGCGGCACGCCCGGCACCGTGTCGATGATGAAGTCCTCGTCGGGCGAAACGGTGTAGATGCAGCCCTTGATCGTCAGCGGGTCACCGGCGGCGTCGGGGATGTAGCGAGCCAGGCATTCGCGGATGAGCGAGACCTGGTGGGCGCTCGGCGTCCGGTCCTGATCGCGCGGGTCCATCGGCTCGCGTCCGAAATGCGGCCCGCCGAGCTTGAAGCCGGGGTGCTCGTAGAGCGGGAAGCCGTAGAAATTGCCTTCGTCGACGCTGAGGATGAAGACGGGGAAGGCGCCTTCGCGGAACAGCTCGGGCCGGCGCGTGGTGAACCAACCGATGGCCTGCTTGACCGTCCGGACCCGCTGCGCCAGTGCCGGCACGGCGTCGGCGATCCAGCCGCCGGAGGTGATGACGAGGCGCCCGGCCGAATAGGTGCCGCGCTCGGTGCGCACCACGACGCCGCCCTGCGCAGTCGGCGTCCAGTCAAGCAGGGCCTCGTTGGTGCGGATCTCGGCGCCACGCGACTGCGCCAGCCCGACATGGGCATAGATCGCCTTCTCGGAGGCGACGAAGCCGCCATCCGGCTGCCACAGCGCATGGTGCCCGGCCGGAAGCTGGAAGGCCGGGAAGCGGCGCGTCACCTCGTTGCCCTCCAGCACCTCATGGGTCAGCCCATGGTCGAGGCAGGATTGCAGCGAGGATTCGACCGGACCGCCACCCTTCGGCGCAAGGTCGAGCGAGCCGGTGACGTGCAGCAGCTTAAGGCCTGCCTGCTCGCCCGTCTCACGCCAGAGTTCATGCGCGCGCTTGACGATCGGGACGTAGTGCGAGCCCTCGAAATAGGCGAGCCGGATGATCCGCGTCAGCCCGTGCGAGGAGCCCATGGCGTGGCCGAGGTCGAAACGCTCGAGCCCCAGCACCTTCAGGCCGCGTTGGGCGAGATGCCAGCAAGCCGCCGACCCCATGGCGCCGACGCCGGCAACGATGACATCATAGCTGTGCTCGCTCATGGTCACGGCTTCTCTGCTGGCGTCCGCTGACTAGGAGACTGGCATACAGCCGGGAAGCTACGCGGTCCAATGCGTCTCGGGCAGGGGAGGCGTGCGGGTTGTGACGCCGGGCCTCTCAGAGCCTGTCCCAGTTCACCGTGACGTTGAGCTTCTGGAAGGCCTGCTTCCAGAGCGTCGCGGCCTGCTCCAGCCGGGCAGCGTCGTAGACGCCCTGCACCTGATGCACGCTGAGCTCCCAGCTCGATGCGCCCGAATCCTGCCAGACCTTGCCGAGCAGGCGGCGCAGCCGCTCGGGGTCGCGCGCGCCGGCTGCAGTGCCGAAAACGGTGAACTGGCCGGAGTTCTGCAGCATGTCGGAGACCAGCAGGATCTTGCGGTCCCCGTTCGGCACGCGGTTCTCGCGGCGCGAGACGACGTCTCCGATGGCCTCGACGATCGGGGACTGGTTGCCCTTCGCCGGCTGGGTCAGAACGGTCATGGCCTCGTCGAGCGGGCGGCCGAATTTCTCGACCCATTTGACGTATTCACGCCGCGGGTTGCCGATCAGCTCGCTCGCCGTCTTCCCCGGATTGCAGAGCGAGACCAACGAGGGGAAACCCGGCTCGAACACGTCGTTGAAGACATAGATCGAGAGCATGCGGTCGGCGGGAAGCTCGTCGCCGACCTGCTTCACCAGCTTCTTCAAGCGCCCCGCCTGCACCTCGCTCCACGGATCGCTCTTGTCGACGAGGATCAGGGTGTGTCCGACCGGGCCGGTCTTCGGGCAGAGAGTCTCCTGATCGCGCGGCGGGCCGCGCAACAGGGAAGGGGCCGCGAAGAAGCCGATGAGGGCGACGCCGGCAAGCACGGAGGCGACGATCGCCAGATTCTCGGTCTTCATCCGGTGATCCTAGCGCGGCATTGCGGCGAATTCCTCTGCCGCCTGCTTCTGGGCCGCCTCGTCCTGCTCGAAGGCCTCGCGCCCAGCCTGTGCGGCGCGCAGCTTCACCTGCTCGATCTCGCTGGCGAGATCGACGCCGCGCAGCAGCATCAGCCGGTCGCGCAGCTTCGTCTCGATCAGCGCCGGCATGCCGGCAAGCTGCTGCTCGAAATCCTCGATCTGCCGGCGCGTGGCGACATACTCGGGCAGCTCCCCCGGCTGGTCGATCTCCGCGAGGTTGAGCGATTGCGCGAAATAAGCCGGCGGCAGGTCGGTGCGCACCCTGAGATTCGCTTCGCGATACTGCATCATCGCGGCGTCCTTGGCCGCGCGAAGCTGGCCGAGGCGGGAGACATAGAGGTCGCGCGCCTTCTCGGTCGCGGTCTTCACGCCCTGCAGCTTGCCGAGTTCCTCGCGGCAATCCTCGCGGAAGCCGTCGATCTGGGTGCGGATCGCCTCCAGCTCCGGCAGCAGCCCGACATCGAGCCGGCGCCGCTCCTCTTCCACCGCGGTCCAGCGCTGGCGCCAGCGCTTATAGGCGGCGGCATGGCCCGGGTAGGTGCCGAAGGCGGAATAGCCCTTGGTAGCCGCGACGAAGGCGACGATGCAGCCGATGATGACGAGCGCGACCGATTTGATGTCGTAGATCGCGAAGGGGCTCTCCATCACGCGCAGCATGACTTGATAGGAGCGCGAATCCGGGTTGGCGATCAGCATTTCGCGATAGTGCCCGACCGCGAGGTTGAACAGCACGATCAGCGCGATCATCCCGGCATAGGCCGGCAGCGCCCAGAACAGGTGCGAGCTCTTCACATGCTGGCAATAGCGCGCCGGCCCCACCCCCATGAAGAAGCCGAGCGCGATGTTGAGCGCCGAGATGATGACGGCCGTCGCCGCGCCGCCGATCAGGCCGAAATCGCTGGCCTCCGCGAAGAAATTGCCGTTGAGCAGGCTTTCCAGGACCAGCGGCACGACCAGGAAGAACAGGATGAACTGCCACTTGTCGAGCTTCGGATCGGCCCGGCGCTTGTTCTCGTAGTTGAAGAACGCGTATTCGCGCTTGGCCCGGAGCGCGTCGTAGATGCGCTGCTCCAGCTCGCTGCCGTGCTTGTTGAGCATCGCGCGCATGGTGGCCTCGACGCCGCGAACGCGGCCTTCGAAGCGCTGCTGCGTGAACAGGTCGCGCCGGCTCGCCACCTGCGCCTGGATGGCGTTGAGGCTCGCGGCCGCCTCCTGCCGCAGCGCCGTGAAATGCTCCCGTGCGCGGGCGATCAGCGTCTGCTCGGTCTGGGAGAGCATGGTGGAATCGGCAGGCGGCAGGTTCTCGACCGCGTCGCTCGCGCCGTAATGCCCGGCCTTGACCGATTCCGCCAGATGATGCGCCGTCAGCGGGGGAAGGCCGCCGCGGGCCGGGGCTGCATGGCCGTTCTCACTCGCCATGATTCTCACTCACCATGCGCGGCTCGCGTCAGGAAGTGCCGGGCCGCGACGACATCGACCCAGAAATCGCGGAAACCCGGATAAGCGGGGCGTAAGTAAGCGCGCTCGAACCAGATCGTCAGCGCGAGAAGCCCAAAGCTGCCGACGATAGGCAGGAGAGCAGCGTGCAGAGCTGCGGGCTCGAGTTCCGCCAGACGCCAGCCGAGGCCCGCCAGCGCGAGGCCGCTTGCGATGACGAGCAGTGCCCGCACGCGATGCCGGCCTGTGTCGTAGGCGAGTTGCAGCGCTGCCGTCAGCAGCGTGATCGCGAAGGCGGCGCAAAGCTCCAGCACGGCAAGCCCCGCGATGGTCGCGACGATTCCAGCAGCGATGGGCCAGGCGGGCGAAAGCACCGCGAAGACGCTGCGCCCCGAGGACAAGGCCAGCCAGCCGCAGAAGATCAGGATGCCGGCGAGAAGGATGGCGGGAAGCGGCAGTCCCTTGCGCAGCCGGGCCGCCATGATGGCGAGCCGCGCTGCATGGGCCTGGAGCACGGCTTCACGGATTGCGCTCGCGGCCCCGCGCATGCGGCCCGCAACAATCTGAACCATCGAACGCAACCGAGCCGCCATGAAATGACGGTTACCGCTTTCGCCGGGCCGGTCAAGGGAAGGCGGGATAGAGGCGGTGCCGCCCGCGGAATGTGAGCCCTCATCCCGAGGAGCAAGCGCAGCTTGCGTCTCGAAGGATGTTCCAGATATCTCCGGAAACGCCGGGAGCATCCTTCGAGACGCCATTCCCAACGGAATGGCTCCTCAGGATGAGGGCTCATGGAGACGGAGGGGCCTGCTCAGCCGCCCGTGACGCTCATGTGGCGGCCTACCGCAGGCCGGGAATGGCGGCGGTCGATGACGAAGTCGTGGCCCTTGGGCTTGCGGGCGATCGCCTCGTCCATCGCCTTGAAGAGCAGCGTGTCGTCCTGCGAGGAGCGCACCGCGGCGCGCAGATCGGCAGCATCTTCCTGCCCCAGGCACATATAGAGCGTGCCGGTGCAGGTGAGGCGAACGCGGTTGCAGCTCTCGCAGAAATTATGCGTCAGCGGCGTGATGAAGCCGACGAGCCCGCCGGTCTCCTTGACGCGGACATAACGCGCCGGCCCGCCGGTGCGGTAGGGATCGTCGACGAGCGTGTACTTGTCCATCAGCCGCCCGCGCACCACCGAGAGCGGCAGGTACTGGTCGATCCGGCCCGCCTCGATCTCGCCCATCGGCATGACCTCGATCAGGGTCAGATCCATGCCGAGGCCGTGCGACCACAGCATCAGCTGCTCGATCTCGTCGTCGTTGACGCCCTTCAGCGCGACGGCATTGATCTTGACCCTCATGCCGGCCTTCCGCGCGGCCTCGATGCCGGCAAGCACCACCTTCAGGTCGCCCCGGCGGGTGATTTCGCGGAACTTGTCAGGATCGAGCGTGTCGATCGAGACATTGATGCGGCGGACGCCATAGCCCGCCAGCTCGTCGGCATAGCGGTGCAGCAGCGAGCCGTTCGTCGTCAGCGTCAGCTCCTCCAGCGCGCCAGAGGTCAGGTGGCGAGAGAGTGAGCGGAACAGGCTCATGATGTCGCGGCGCACCAGCGGCTCGCCGCCGGTGAGCCGGAGCTTCTTCGTGCCGCGTGCGACGAAAGCGGTTGCGATGCGGTCGAGTTCCTCCAGCGTCAGCAACTCGCGCTTGGGCAGGAACTCCATGTTCTCGGCCATGCAGTAGACGCAGCGGAAATCGCAGCGATCCGTCACCGAGATGCGCAGATAGGAAATCTGGCGGCCGAACGGATCGACCAGCGCTGGCCGCGTCAGCGGCTTCATGTCGTCGAGCAGCACGTCTGCCTCAACTCCGAACCTCGGGCCCGCTTCCACCCCGGATGCGGACACCGTCTTACATTGCTATAGCGAGACATTGGCATCGATGCGGCCTGCGTCAAGCGTAGCGCGGTCGCACCGTCCCGAGAGGTGAGCACGATCATGTCATCCTGGCCTACCGAGATCCGCCTCTCGAAGGACCGCCGCACCCTCCACGTCACCTTCGACGATGGGGCGAGCTTCGCCCTGCCGGCCGAACTTCTGCGCGTCGAAAGCCCCTCTGCCGAGGTGCAGGGCCATCATCCGAGCCAGAAGACGCTGGTCGCCGGGAAGGCGGCCGTGGAGATCCTGCGAGTCGAGCCGGTCGGCAATTATGCCGTGCGGCTCGGCTTCGACGACATGCACGACACCGGCCTCTACGCCTGGGACTACCTGCGCGAACTCGGCGAGCAACTGGACGCCAAGATGCAGGCCTATGAGGCGGCGCTGGCGGAGAAGGGGCTCTCCCGCGAGCGCCGCTAGAGCGGCACGCGCGCCAGCGTTCGGTTCAGCGCTGTTCCCGCTTGGCGAAGCGCAGGACGGTGTAGCCGCCAATGCCCGCGATCAGGGAGCCGGCTAGGATCCCGAACTTCATGCGGCTTTGCAGGTCGGGGTCGTCGAAGGCGAGCAGGCCGATGAAAAGGCTCATCGTGAATCCGATGCCGCAAAGCAGAGCGACGCCGAAGACCTGCATCCAGCTTGCCGCCGCCGGCAGGTCCGCCAGGCCGAGGCGCACCATCAGGAAGACCGCTCCGAACACCCCGACGAGCTTGCCGATGACGAGGCCGCCCGCGACCCCGAGCGAGAGCGGTTCCAGCAGCACTGCTGCCGAAACCCCGGCGAAGGACACGCCGGCATTGGCGAAGCCGAAGATCGGCACGATGACGAAGGCGACCGGGACGTGGAGGGCGCGCTCGAGCCGATGCAGCGGCGAAGCTTCGGGCGAGGCCTCGGGTGTCCCCGGCGTCCGCTGCAGTGGGATCGTCAAGGCAAGAAGGACGCCCGCAACCGTCGCGTGCACGCCGGAGCGATAGACGAAGACCCAGAGGATGAGGCCGAGCAGCAGATAGGCGGAGAGATGCTTGACGCCCTCCCGATTCATCAGAGCCAGCGCGGCGAAGATGAATGCCGCTCCCGCTAGGTCGCCGATCGAGACGCCCGACGAATAGAACAGCGCGATGATGATGACGGCGCCGAGGTCGTCGATGATGGCGAGGGCCGCCAGGAAGACCTTGAGCGAGCTCGGCACCCGTGGGCCGAGTAGGGAGAGGACGCCGAGCGCGAATGCGATATCCGTGGCGGTGGGGATCGCCCAGCCGCGCGCCGTCTGCGGGTCGCCGCCGTTGAAGGCGAGGTAGATGAGCGCGGGCACCACCATCCCGCCTGCCGCGGCGATGCCGGGCAGCAGGCGGCGCGTCCAGCTGGAGAGCTGCCCGTCCAGCATCTCGCGCTTGATCTCGAGCCCGACGAGCAGGAAGAACACCGCCATCAGGGCGTCGTTGATCCAGTGCAGCAGGTTGAGCGGGCCGACATAGCTGCGCAGGGCCTGGAAATAGGCCGGGGCCAGCGGCGAGTTCGCGATCACGATGGCGAGGAACGCCACCGCCATCAGGATGAGCCCGCCGGATGCCTCGTTATGAAGGAAAGCGCGAAGCGTCTGATAGGCCCGGCGCGACTCGGAAGGTCCGCTCATCGGCGCATATCCCGGCCGAAAGCGACGGCAATCTGCTTCTGGATAATCGGTTGGTCCGGGGCGGAATGCACAGCGAGAGGATGTGCGAAGGTGAGCAGAGACACAGGTACAAGCCTCCATCGCTGGCGGCCCGACCAGCGATGACCCTGCCCGTCCATCCCTCGGACGGAGCACCCGAATCCTCTATCGCATCAACGAAGAGCCTCCGCAACTTTCGAGCGGCTTCGGCCTGCTGAAAGGCCGCCGCGGAAAATGAAAAAGGCCGGCGTCGCCGCCGGCCTCTTCCGATCTGGAATATCGGCCGCGATCAGCGGGCGACGACGACGCGGGTGCCGACCTTGGCACGCTCGTAGAGGTCGATCACGTCCTCGTTGAGCATGCGGATGCAGCCCGACGAGACGGCCTGGCCGATCGTCTCCGGCTCGTTGGAGCCGTGGATGCGGTAGAGCGTCGAGCCGAGATACATGGCGCGCGCGCCCATCGGGTTCTCGGGGCCGCCGGGCATGAAACGCGGCAGGTCGGGGCGGCGCTTCAGCATCTGTGCGGGCGGGGTCCAGGTCGGCCACTCGGCCTTGCGGGTGATGGTCTGGCTGCCGGCCCAGTCGAAGCCCGGGCGACCGACGCCGACGCCGTAGCGCATCGCCTTGCCATCCGACATCACGTAGTAGAGTCGGCGCTCAGCGCTGTCGATCACGATCGTGCCCGGCCGATGCTTCGTCGGATAGTCGACGACCTCGCGCGGGATGGCGGTGGCCTGCGCCTTGGCCGGATCGGCATAGACGACGAGCGGCTGGCGGGTCAGGGGGTCGATTTCGGCCCGGGCGGCGGAGCCGAGCGCGAGCAAACCAAGGCCGGCGAGCAATGCCAGGCGAGCGGAGCGGATCATAGAGGAACCTCGGGCGGTCGGGACGGCACGGAACACGAAGTTGACGCGAAAAAGTCAACGTCTCCACAATGTCCTGTCAGCTTCAATGGTTCCCTGCAATCGCGCTTCCATCACATCGATGAGAGCGCCTGAGCTTTGCCGTTTCCCGTTGCCTGCATGCAACATTCGACAGGAGCCTTCTAGCTTCTGAGCACCACGCAAGCGCCGCGATCCACCTGGATGCGCCGGCAGAGCAAGGTTGCCTCGGCACGGGTCGCTGCCGGCAGGCGCACCCGGTAGAACGGGCGCGTACCGCGGCTGCGCAGCCTTGTGCCGATCACCATCGGCTGCAGCTCGCCGATCACGGTGCGGTGGCGGGCTCCGGCCCGCTGGAAGGCCGCGAGCGCCCGGGCTTTCGAGAAATTCCCGGCGAGCTGCACGCCCCAGGGCGCGAAGGGTGCCTCTGCGATGTCGGGCAGGGTAGGGCGCGACTGCCGGATCGCGACCAGGGTAGGCTGGCAGCCGCCTTGCGGGTCCCGGGTCGCGGCGCGTGGCGGCGGCGAGCGGGCGTCGCCATTGGAGAGGTCGGCGGCCTCCCGCGCCCAGTCATCCACCGGCACGCCGGTGATGAGCAGAACGTAATTCTCCGTCTCCATCGGCAGGAAGCGAGGCTGCCCGGCCGCGCGCGCCGCGAGCCAGCCGGCGAGGCGGTTCGGCCCGCCATTATAGGCCGCGGCGGCGAGCCCCCAATTGCCGAAACGGTCGCGCAGCTCAGCCAGGAAATGCGCCGCCTTCGGCACGGCCTGCTCCGGGTCGAACGGGTCGGCGAGGCCGCGCTCGCGCGCTGTGCCCGGCATGAACTGCGCCACGCCCTGTGCGCCCGCCGGGCTGGTGACATGCGGGCGAAAGCTCGATTCCTGGAAGATCAGCCGGGTCAGGAAGGCGGCCGGCACGGAATGGTCCCGTGCCGCATCGTCGATCAGCCGGCAGAGCGCATCCTGGATGCCGGAGGAGGGCGGCAGCGGCTCCTCGGCGGCCGGCAGCGGGCCGGACATGAGCCCGCAGGCGATCAGCATCGTGGCGAGCCGCTGCGCAAGGCGGGCGGGACGGCTGGGGCGGCGCCGGATCATCCGGCATTTCTGGCATGAGCGCGCAAAGGTCGCCAGCCACAGCATCGGACCGAAAAGTGGAATCCACTTTTCGGAACAATTCGATGCGATAACAAAGCGGTCGATCGTCGTGACTGTGTCCGATAGGACGCGCGATGATCAGAGTGCGCTTTCGCGTTGTCGCGTGGCCGCAGCCTGTGCGAAGAGGGCGCCGCATTTGGTTCTGGAGGTGGAAGGCCGGAATGGCGAAGGCCTGGGTGACATGGTCGCGATGGTTCCTGCTGGCGGCGGTCGGCACGGCCTGCCTGCTCTTCGCCTTCGTGGCGGGGCTCGATCCCTTCGGCTTGCGCGTCGGAGCCGGGCAGGTGGCGCGGCCGATCATGGATATCAACCAGCGCTTCATGTATCCGCAGCTCGTGCGCTCCGGCCGTTTCGATGCGGCGGTGCTCGGCACCTCGACCATGCGGCTCGTCGATCCGCAGCTGCTGTCGAGCGGCCTCGACGCCCGCTTCGCCAATCTTGCGATGAACGCCGCCACGCCCTGGGAGCAGAGCGGCATGGCGCGGCTCTTCCGCGAGCATGTCAGCGCCCCAAAGCGGGTGGTCTGGGGTCTCGATACGACCTGGTGCGAGGCGGACGCGACGGATCCCGCCAAGCGCCTGACGCCGCGGCCTGTGCCGGACTGGTTCTGGCGCGAGGTGAGCCCCCTCGACTGGCCGAGGCTGCTCAACCTGACCAATCTGGAGATCGCCGGGCGGCTCATGGCCTATCGCCTCGGTTGGTCGCGCGAGCGCATTCGCGGCGATGGCTACGAGGTCTTCACCCCGCCCGAGGCGAGCTATGACCTCGGCCGGGCGCGCTGGCACATCTATGCCGGCAGCGGCGGCAGGCCGATCGACACCTCGCCTCTGACGACGCCGGAGATTGTGCCGGAGGCGGAGCGCGCCGGCTGGCGCTTCCCGGCCCTGGTCTGGCTGGAGGAAGAGGTCTCGGCCTTCCCGAAGCAGACGCAGGTGCTGCTCGTCCTGCCGCCCGCGCATCTGGCCAATTATCCGCGCCAAGGCTCGGTCGCCTGGCAGCGTTACGCCGCCTGCAAGGCCGAGATTCGGGCGCTCGCCCGCCGCCATGGCGCGACGGTCGCGGACTACGCCCATGCCTCGCCGATCACGGCTCAGGACACAAATTACTGGGACCCTCTGCATTTCCGCCTGCCTGTGGCGGGCCGCTTCGGCGAGGAACTGGTCGCGATCATGAAGGGCGGCGAGCCTCTCGCGGATGGCGCGGCGCGCGTGACGCGCTGATTTCGCTCCCATCCCTCGCAGAAGCCAGCCGCGATCCACAACCTTCGACGCGCTTTCCCTAAGGTCGCTTGACGCCACATTTCTGCCATCTAGATTGAAGGTGTCGAGGTCTTCGGAGCGATCCGAAGCTAAGAGGGAATCCGGTGATGCGCGCTGAAGCGCAAAATCCGGAGCTGCCCCCGCAACTGTGAGCGGAGAGCTTTCGGCCATTTGAAGTCACTGGCGCTTGCGCCGGGAAGACGGCCCGAAAGCAGCGACCCGCGAGCCAGGAGACCTGCCCCGACGCAGTTGATGATGTCGCGCGGGCGGGGTGTCCGGCGGAATCGCTGTGCACTGGGCGCCTGCCGTCCATCTGCCGCGCTTCCTCCCTTTGCCCCGAGCCGCGTCAGCGAGGGGCTGGACGACCATGTTGAGATTTTCGAGGCGGCCGAGATACGGCCGCGCGAGCGATGCCGCTCGAATTGCATCCGGAGCTTCAAGGCTTGGGATTGGAAGTTGCAATGTTATAACATTGCATTAAAGAGGCGAGCATGAGACACGCCTCTGCCTACCGCCATGCGCCCCAATCGGCGCCGCTGGACCCGCTCGCGCTGTACGCCAGCGCCATCGACACATCCGACTACGTCGCGCGCGTTGCACCGCCGATCCGCCGGCTCGCTTGCGGGATCGGCGATCTGATCGATGTCGGCGCCGGGGGAGGGCAGCTCGGCGCGGCCCTGCGCGCGCCCGGAGCGCGGTGGACCGCGATCGAGCCGTCCCCGACGATGCAGCAGCGGCTCGCCGCCTTCTCGCCGCCGCCGGTGATCATCCCGCGCGGCTGGAGCGACGAGGATGTCGATTGCGACCCGGCCGATACGGTGCTCGCCGCGACCATGCCGGGCTACTTCACGGATGCCGTCGGCTTCCTGGAGCGCTGCCGGCGCTGGGCCCGACGCCGGATCATCTGGATCGTGGCCGCTCAGGCCGCGCCCAAGGGTTTGATCCTCTCCGCCTGCCTGCCACGCGAATGGCATGGGGAAGACGAGACGCCCGGAATCGATCTCGTCCTGCCTCAGCTCGGCAGCCATCAGCCCGACCGTTCGGACGCCGTCGACTGGACCTTTTCCCTCGTGCTGCCGGACCTGCCGGCCTTCGCCGCATTTCAGGCGGATCGGCTCGGCTGGCCGCCCGACGATCCGCGGCGCCCGCAGCTGTTCTCCCATCTTCGTGCACAGGCCGAGCCGACCTCGGCCGGAATGCGCCTGTCCTGCCATCGCCGCTCGGCCATCCTCGTCTGGAACCTGCCATGATCCGCCTGAACGCCCGCAAAGCCTCCCTGCTCGCCGCGACGTGCCTGTCGGCTGTCGCCTCGGCGCTGCCTGCCTCCGCCCAGACCGAGATCAACCTCGATGAGCTCGTCGTCACGGCGACGGGCCGGCCTGAGCCGCGCAGCAGCATCCCCGGCACCGTCCAGGTAATCGATTCCGAGCAGATCGAGCGGACCCATGCGCAGTCGGTCACCGACCTGCTCGCCGAGAACGCCGTCGGCTTCTTCAGCCAATGGACCCCCGGCCAGACCTCGATGAACATTCGCGGCGGCGCCAGCGACGGGCAGGGCAAGGATTTCCGCAGCCAGGTGCTGGTGCTGATGAACGGGCGGCGCGCCGGCACGGCCAACCTCTCCAAGCTCTCGACGGCCGATGTCGAGCGCATCGAAATCATTCGTGGCCCGTCCTCGGTCGTCTATGGCAGCCAGAACATCGGCGGCGTCATCAACATCATCCTGAAGACCGGCCGCACGGCGCCGGGCACGATGATCGAGGGGGCCGGCGGCTCCTGGGGGCTCCTGCAAGGCAAGGCCCAGACCGGCGGCCTCTATGACAGCATCGACTACTATGCCGGAATTACGGGCGGGCAGCGCGACGACTACCATTCGGGGCGCGGTGGCACGACGATGGCGAACACCGGCTGGAAGCGGATGGGCCTCGCCGGCGCGCTCGGCCTCCAGATCAACCCGGACCATCGCATCGAGACGACTTTGCGCACCGACGGCATCTACGATGTCGGCTTCCGCGGTTCCGGCGCCAACACGATCAGCCAGGAGGACCGCTACAACAGCTCCTTCGACATGACCTATCGGGGACAGCTTCCCGGCGGTCAGTATCGCTGGATGCTGCAGGGCTATGCCGTGCAGGACGTGGACAATTTCCGCTGGGCCTCGCCGGTCATTCGCGGTGGCACGGGACTGCCGGCACTCGGCACTGCCGCCGACTATAATCGCCGCGAACTCGACGTCATCGGCACGCGCTTCCAGCCGAGTATGACGCTCTGGGCCGGTAACGACCTCCTCGCCGGCTGGGATTGGGAGCGCAGCACGCTGCGCTCGATCCGGGACCGCATCGGAGTTCCCGGCAATCCGCTCGCGCCGGTCTCGCCGCAGGACAACAACCAGTCCGAGACGGTCAACGCGCTCTACATCGAGGACTCGCAGAAGCTCCTCGACGATCGCGTCACGCTGCGCGCCGGCGTGCGCCGCACCTTCGGCACGACGAGCTTCGAATACACGCCGAATCTGGCCGGCCAGCGTCCGCGCGAGGTCGACTACCAGGCGACGACGTACTCGACCGGCGCGACCTTCAAGGCCACCGACAAGCTGACCTTCCGCGTCGGCTATGCGACCGGCTTCCGCGCGCCCACGGCAACCGAACTCGCTGCCGACTTCAACACGCTGGGCGGCGGCCGCATCTTCGGCAATCCCGCGCTGAAGCCGGAGACCAGCGAGCAGGTCGAGGCCGGTGCCGCCTATGCCGGCGAGGGCTGGCGCGCGGATTTCGCGATCTTCCAGAACGTGATCTCCGATCGCATCAACACCCGCGCCCGCACGGACGTGGCCAACACCTCCGACTACGCCAACAATTCTGCCGACGTCGTCGTGCGCGGTGTCGAATTGCAGCTCGACGCCGACATCCTGAAGCTCGCCGGGTACGCCGACGCCGCATGGCGCTGGTCGGTGTTCGGCAACGGCTCCTGGAACTTCGACATGGAGGACAAGGGCGTCGCGGCGACGGCCAACAGCCGCAAGCCCGAACGCATGTATGAATACCAGGCGGCGATCGGCACGCGTTTCGGGCAGAGCGGCGTGCGCTTCCCCTGGTCGGTGCAGGTCTCGGGCGTGCTGTACGGGCCGATGTGGTACAATACAGAAGAAAACCTGTTGATCACCTTCGCCGAGCCCAACCGCGACTGGATCCACCGCAAGAGCCCGTTCTGGGTGGTGAACCTGCGCGGCGAAGTCGAGGTCGCCAAGGGCGTCAAGCTCTTCGCGCTGGTCAATAACCTGTTCGACAAGAACGAGCACCCGATCTTCATCGGCATCGACAAGAAGCCGTACAAGCTCGATTCCCGCTTCGCGAACGGCGGCTACGGCACTTCCATGCCAGGGCTGGAGCTGCAGGCCGGTTTGCAGGCGCGGTTCTGAATGCTGCACGTCGCTCTCGTCCTCGCGAGCCTCATCGGCGTCGCGGCTCCGGCCGCCGCCGAGCCGGTGCGGTTGACCGATGCGGTTGGCCGGCAGGTGGAGGTCGCGCGACCGCCGCTGCGGATCGTGCCGATCTTCGCCTCGAACGCCGAGCTGGTGGCGGCACTCGGCCTGTCCGACCGTGTCGTGGGTGTGGAAGCCTATACCCGTTTTCCGCCGGAGATGACGCAGAAGCCGCAGGTCGGCGGCCGGCTCGGCTTCTCCGTCGATGCCATCGTCGCACAGCGGCCGGACCTGCTGATCGTCACCCCCGCACGCCAGGCGATGCACCAGCTGATCGATCCGATGACGCGGCTCGGCGTGCCGGTCGTTGTCCTGCTGGCCCGCAGCGTCGCGGAGGTGATGGACAATCTGCGCCTCGTCGGCCGGGCGGCCGGCGTGCCCGAACGCGGTGAAGCCGTCGCGCGGGGGCTCGAAATGCGGCTGGTCGCAGTCGAGAGCGGCTTGGCGGCCGCGGCGCCTCGCGTGGTGATGATCACGGGTCGGCTCGGCAATGGCCTCGTGCTGATCGCCCGCGCCGACACCTATACAGGGGATGCGATCGTCAGGGCCGGCGGCCGCCATGCTCTCGAACGCAGCATCGTCTCCCACGTCTCACCGGAGGCGATTGTGGCCGCCGATCCCGATGTGCTGCTCTTCGCCGGCACGCAGGCCGATCTCGACGCGCTCGCGGCGCAGCCCGGCTGGCGCCTGTCGCGCGCGGTGAGGGAAGGGCGCGCCTACACGGTCGCCCGCGCCGAATTCCTCATCCCCGGGCCGAGGACCGTCGACGGCATCGAGAAGCTCGCAGCCCGGCTGCGCAGGGGCTCGCCATGAAGGCCCGCTTCGCCGCCATGGCAGCAATCCTCGTCGCGGCTGTCGTCTTCGCCGCGATGGCGGGCCAGGACTGGGCTTCGCCACAGCGGCTTCTGCGCGCCATGTCGGGCGCAACCGATATGGAAAGTCGCCTGCTTCTGCTTTGGCGCCTGCCGCGCGTCGCGGCTGCGGCATTGGTCGGTGCGCTGCTTGGGCTCGGCGGTGCGATCTTCCAGGGTGTCTTCCGCAACCCTCTCGCGGAGCCTTACCTGCTCGGCGCCTCGGGCGGCGCCGCCATCGGTGCGACAATTGCGCTGCTCGTGCCGCTCGGCCTTCCCGGCGGCCCGTCGCTCGCGGCTCTCTCCTTCGCCGGCGCATGGGGGGCTACCTGGCTGGTGCTGGCGGTATCCGGGCTTCATGGCCGCCCGGACACGGCAGGGCTTTTGCTCGCAGGTGTCGCCGTCGCGGCCATGCTCGGTGCGTTGCGCTCCTTCCTGATGCTGGCGCTGTCCGACGATACGGTGAATCTCCAGGTCGTGCTCAGCTGGACGCTCGGCGGCATCCAGACGCCCGATCTGACCGGCCTGCTCCTGCTGACGGCCCTCGTGGCAGCCGGGCTGGCACTGGCGCTCTGGCTCGCGCATGGGCTCGATCTGCTCGGCCTCGGCGACGAGCAGGCCTTCGCCTTCGGGCTCGATCCAGCCCGTTTCGCGCGGCGCGCTGTCCTGATCGGCGCGGCCATCGTTGCGGCGGCGGTGGCCTTTGGCGGGCTCGTCGCCTTCGTCGGCCTGATCGCGCCTCACATCGCGCGCTGGTGGATCGGGCCGCGGCATCGCGCGCTGATGCCGGCGAGCGCGCTCATCGGCGCTGCGCTCGTCGCCATCTGCGACGGCATCGCGCGCGCCATCTTGCCGCCCGCGGAAATCCCGCTCGGGCTGGTCACAGCGCTGATCGGCGGACCCTTCTTTCTTCTGCTTCTGGCGCGGAGGCTGAAGTCATGATGCGGCTCGAATGTCGTGAACTCGGCGCACGGGCCGGCGGAACTGTGCTTCTCGATGGTGTGAACCTCACTTTCGAGGCGCCGGCACTGGTCGGCATCCTCGGCCCCAACGGCGCGGGGAAGTCGACGCTGCTGCGCTGTCTTGCCGGTTATCGCCGCCCGGATCGCGGCGAGCTGCTGTGGGGCGGTCGCCCGCTCTCGTCATGGACAGCGGCCGAACGCGGCTCGGTCTGCGGATACTGCCCGCAGCAATTCGCACCCGCCTGGGACTATTCCGTAGCGGAGATCGTCGCGCTCGGCCGTGACCGCAACTCGGTCGGAGCGCGCGCGGTCGACGAAACTCTCCGGGAGCATGGGGTCGAGGAGCTTTCGGATCGGCGCTGGAGCCAACTCTCCGGCGGAGAACGCGCCCGGACGATGCTGGCCGCCACTCTGGTGACGAGGCCATCTCTGGTGCTCGCCGACGAACCGGGCGCCGCCCTCGACATGCGCCACCGGCTCGCCTTGCTGGAGCGGCTGAAGCGCTATGCGGCTTCGGCGCTGGCCGTCGTCGTCATGCACGACATCGACCTCGCCCTGCGGTTCTGCGACCGGCTCGTCCTGCTGGATGGAGGGCGCGTCGTCGCCGATGAGCCTGCTTCGGGCCTGCTCCATGCGCCTGCCTTCGAGGCGGCGTTCGGGCTGCGCCTCCAAGCCGAGCAGCGCCGCGTGGATCGCGACTGGGTCATCGGCCTTGGCTGAGGAGCCGAGATCCAGGGCAGGACCGCCCCGTCGCGGCCCGCCGCCATGCAACCGCCGCTAGTCGTCGAGCTTTGCGATGCGGGTTAGGGCGGCGGCGAACCCGTTGAGCGAGACGTTGAAGGTGACGGCCTCGCCGGTCGAGAGGTTGAGCGCGGCTGCCGTCAGCGTCTTGCCCTTCTGAAGCGCATCGGTCGCGACCGTCGGGAAGGATATCGGCAGCAGGCAGCCTGCGGGCACACAGGTCGAGAAGCGCAGGCCCTGGCCGAGGTCCTTGTCGTCGAGCCGCAGGACCGCGCCGTTCTCGAGCCGCAGCCCGAAGGGCATCAGGATGGTGCCCTCGGCCTTGCCGCCCTTCGGCGCGCGCAGCTCGATGGCGAAGACGCGCTGATTGGTCTGGCTGTTGCCCTGCTGCTGGCTTAGCGCGCACGCTTTGCGTCCGTCCGTGATCCGGCAGTCGACGGTCCAGTCGCCATAGACCTCGTTGATGGCGGCGGCGCCGTTCGGCAGGCTGGCGGCAGCAGCTGCCGGCTGGCTCACGGCCGGCTGTGCCGGGGCCTGTGCGATCGGCTGGCCGGGGCGGGCCGGCGGCTTGGCTACGGCAGCAGGCTTTGGCGCAGGCTTCGCGGGCGCCCGTCGCGCCGGCTCGGCGCTGGTTGCCGGCGCATCCTCCTGCTCCGTGGCGGAAGCGTCCTGCGCCAGTGCCGGGCGGGGCCATGTCGTGGTGCCGGCGACTGCCAGGAGCCCGGCGGCCAGAAAGAGCGGAAGGCGGAAGTCCTTGGGCATTGTCCGAATCTCGCAAGCGATGCGTAGCAACGTGAATCTCGATGGGCGAAGCGAGCCTCGCCGCGTGCGGTGACGGTGTCGGACGATCCCGTTCCGGCACCCGATGGGCCAGGTGCCGTCGGGCGCCGGCTTGTCATCGACAGCGAGAATCCGCCGAAATCTATTGGCGCTAAATCGATGGCAAAATCCAGTGAAACACAGTGTCTGGAGGCAAAAAATCTATATTTGAATTATTCTAATTTAGTAATGAAGTCATCGGGTTGCGACTCTGCCGGTCCGAGTGCTACCTGATCTTCTATAAGTTGCATTGCGACATTGCTCGCGGCGTCGTTGTGATTTGATTTTGGATGGAATGGTGTTGGGGATCCGGGGAATGTATTGCTTTCAGCGTGAAATCGCTCATGGCGGCCTGAGCGATGGACGTTGTCAACGGGTCGGGCTCCGGACGGCGTTTGGTTCCACATCGAGCCATGCGGCGATGGTTGCGCTGCTAGCGAGCGGCGCCTTCCTGGCATCGCTGCATGTGTCCCCCGCAATGGCTCAGGATGCCTCCGCTGCGAATCCGGTCGTGCTGCCGACCATCGAGGTTTCCGGGGAGCGTCCCGGCGACCTGCCGCAGCCTTATGCCGGGGGGCAGGTCGCCCAGGGCGGTTCGCTTGGCATTCTCGGCACCACGAGCGTGATGAATACGCCGTTCAGCACCGTGAATTTCACCGAGAAGCTGATCCAGGATCAGCAGGCGCGCACGGCAGCCGACACGCTGATCAACGATTCGTCGGTACGCATGACGACAGGAAGCAACGGCTTCGACGATACGTTCCAGGTCCGCGGCTTCCAGGTTAACTCGCAGGACACCGGCTTCAACGGCCTCTACGGCCTGATCTCATCGAACCGCGCCAATGCCCAATATATCGAGCGGATCCAGCTGCTGAAGGGGCCGGCGGCCTTCATCAACGGCATCCCGCCGGGCGGCAGCGTTGGCGGCAGCATCAACATCGTCACCAAGCGCGCGACGGACGATCCTTTCGTCCGCGTCACGCCGACCTTCCTGAGCTCCGGCAACTACGGTGTCCTCGTCGACGCCAACCGCCGCTTCGGCAACAACAAGGAATGGGGCGTTCGGGTCAACGGCGTCCTGCGTAACGGCGAGGCCTCGGTCAAGGACGGCAACTGGGAGTCCACGCTCGGCTCCGTCGCGCTCGACTATCGCGGAGAGCGCCTGAGGTGGTCGCTCGATGCGATCACGCAGAACGACGACACCAAGAACTTCCGCCCGCAGATGACGCTGCAGTCGACCATTCCCTTCGTTCCCCGCGTGCCGGATGCGCGCGGCAACTGGTATCCGGGAACGAAGCTCAAGCAGCAGGACAATACGATCGCGTCGTTCCTCGAATACGACGTGACCGACTGGCTGACGGCCTATGGCGGCATCGGCTACCGCAAGGGCACGAACGATCAGACGTTCCCCGATTCCCGCGTGACGGGCTTCACCAGCGGCGCCGACCAGTTCGGTAATTTCCGGCTGATCAACGCCTATTACGACTCCTATACCGAGACGGTCAGCGGCAATGTCGGCCTGAAGGCGCGTTTCGACACCGGGCCCATCAAGCACTCGCTGAACGTCGTCTTCACCGGCTACCAGCAGGAGGCCGGCAACGCCTACGTGGCGAATACGCCGGCGCAGTCGGTGGCCTCCAACATCTACAATCCCGCGCGCCTGCCGGTCGTGATCGGCCTGCGTGCCGATCCGCGGAAGGCTTCGCTGACGACGCTCACCAGCTTCGCTGCTGCCGACACCATGTCGCTCTTCAATGACACCGTGCTGATCACCGGCGGTGTTCGACACCAGAACGTGACGACGCAGGGCTACAGCACCGCAACCGGTGCGCGGACGACGAAGTACGACGCCAGCGCCACGACGCCGCTCGCCGGCATCGTGGTCAAGCCCTGGCAGAACGTCTCGGTCTACGCGAACTATGCCGAGGGCCTGACCGCCGGCACGATCGTCGGCGCCGGCTACAGCAACACCGGCGAGGTGCTTGCTCCCTACAAGTCGGACCAGCAGGAAGTCGGTATCAAGATCGACTGGGGCCGCATCACGACGACCGCCGCCCTCTTCCAGATCTCCCGCCCCAGCCAGATCCGCAACGCTGCCAACGCACTCGCCTACGATGGCGAGCAGCGCAACCGCGGCCTGGAGCTCTCGGCCTATGGCGAGATCGTCCCCGGCCTGCGTGCGCTGGGCAGCGTGACCTTCCTGCGTCCCGAGTTGACCAAGCCTACCAATCCGCTGGAGCGCGGCAACGATGCCGCCGGCGTGCCGGACCTGACGGCCTCGGCCGCGCTGGAGTGGGACACCCCCTGGGTGAAAGGCCTGAGCGTGAACGGGCGCGTCATCTACACGTCCAGTTCCTACCTCACCACGGCCAACACGGTGGAGTTCCCCGACTGGACGCGCGTCGACCTCGGCCTCCGCTACGAGACGGCGATCTATGACAAGCCCGTGACGTTCCGGTTCAACGTCGAAAACGTCTTCGACAGGCGTTACTGGCTCACCACTGGCAATTTCGTGACGGTCGCGTCGCCACGGACCTTCGTCGGCTCGGCCACCGTCCAGTTCTGACCGGTGCGACAAGAATCGACGGGCTTCGCGCTTCACGAGGCCCGTTCGTTTGGAAGCCTGCATTCCTCTCGGGGCCCGACATCGGCGGCCGGGAGCGCGATCCCGGCCTGCCTGCCGCCCGATGGGGCGGCGAGCGCCGTACTGAAGTTTGCTCGATTTGACGGGAGTTTCCGCGATGTCGCGATTCATGGCTGCCATTCGCATGGCGATGCTGGGCCTGGCCTTCGTCGCGGCCGCAGGCGCCAAGGCTGACGACGCGACCTCATACCCCATCACGATCAAGCACGCCCTCGGCACGACCGTCATCAAGAAGAAGCCGCAGCGTGTCGCCACCGTCGCCTGGGCGAACCACGAGGTTCCGCTGGCGCTCGGCGTCGCTCCGGTGGGCTTCGCCAGGGCGAATTTCGGCGATGACGACGGCGACGGGCTGCTGGCCTGGGTGGCCGCACGATTGAAGGAGCTGGGCGCGGGCAAGCCGGTGCTGTTCAACGAGGGCGACGGCATCGATTTCGAGGCCGTGGCTGCGACGAGGCCTGACGTGATCCTGGCGTCCTATTCCGGCCTGACCCAGAAGGACTACGCGACCCTCAGCCAGATCGCACCCGTCGTCGCCTATCCGGATGCGCCGTGGTCGACCGCGTGGCGCGAGATGATCGAGCTGAACAGCACCGCGATGGGCATGGCCGCGGAAGGCAAGGCCCTGATCGCCAGGATCGAGGCAGAGATTGCCAAGACCGTTGCCGGATATCCGGAACTCGCCGGTAAATCGGCGATGTTCGTCACCCACCTCAATGCGCGGGATCTCAGCACGGTCAATTTCTACACGACCAACGATACCCGCGTGAAATTCTTCGCCGATCTCGGCCTCAAATCGCCCAAGAGCGTCCTCGAAGCATCCCTGCCGGGCAAGTATTCCGGGTCGGTCAGCGCGGAGAAGATCGACCTCTTCAACGACGTCGATATCGTCGTGACATATGGCGATGCGAAGCTGCTCGACGCGTTGGCCGGAAATCCGCTGGCCGCCAAGATGCCGGCCGTGGCCCGGCGAGCGCTGGTCCTGCTTGGCCGCAACAGCGTCGGGACCGCCGCCAATCCGACTCCGCTTTCGATCTCTTGGGTCCTGAAGGACTATGTCGCCCTGCTGTCCGAGGCGGCACGCAAGGCCCGATGATCGGACAGGACGCGCCCGCTCTGCGTGGAGCAACCGGCCCCGGCCAAGGCAAGGCGCTCCGCGGCATCTGGCTGGTAGGGCTGCTGCTCGCCTTCCTGGTGCTCGTCGCGCTCTCGGTCACGGTCGGCGCGCGCGACGTCGCGTGGGCGGACATTGTCGCAGCCCTCTCCGGAGAGACCGAGACGATCGGGCAGGCGGCCGTTGCCGTCCGCATCCCGCGCACGGCGCTGGCCGTTCTGGCGGGGAGCGCGCTCGCCATGGCAGGGGGGCTCATGCAAGGCGTCACGCGCAACCCGCTCGCCGATCCCGGCATCCTCGGCGTCAATGCGGGTGCTTCGCTCGCCGTCGTGGTGGCTGTGGCCTGGTTCGATATCTCGTCGGCAGAGGCCTATCTCTGGAGCGCCCTGTTCGGCGCGGCCTTCGCGACGCTGTTTGTCTACAGGATCGGTTCGCTCGGCGCCGGCGGTGCGACGCCGCTGAAGCTGACCCTGGCCGGCGCTGCGACCTCGATCGCCTGCGCATCCCTGGTGATTGCGGTCGTGCTGCCCCGAAACGACATCGCCGGGGGCATTCAGTCCTGGCAGATCGGCGGCGTGGCTGGCGCGACCTTCGATCGCATCATGCCGATGCTGCCGTGCCTCGTGGCGGGTTTCGTGATCGGGCTGGTTTGCGCGCGCAAGCTGAATTCGCTCGCGCTCGGTGACGATCTGGCGGCCGGCCTCGGGGAGAACGTGGCCGTGGCGCGCTTCCTCGCCTCCCTTGGCGGGGTCCTGCTCTGCGGCGCGACGACGGCCCTGTGCGGGCCCATCGGCTTCGTCGGGCTGGTCGTGCCCCATCTGTGCCGGCTTCTCGTCGGCGTCGATTATCGCTGGCTGCTGCCGTTTTCGAGCCTTGCCGGCGCTTGCCTCCTGCTGGGGGCGGATGTCGTCGGCCGCGTCGTAGCGAGACCGGGCGAGATCGAGGTCTCCATCATCACCGCCCTGATCGGCGCTCCGTTCTTCATCTGGATCGTCAGGCGCCAACGGGTTCGCGAGCTATGACGGTGGACACGCTGCCCATGGATTCCAGAGCCGCCCATCGGCACCGGCGCATCGTCCGGCAGCGCGTGACGGTCGCCGTCCTCGCGCTGCTGGTCTGCTTCCTCGTCGTGCTGACGCTGGTGCTGGGCCAATCCTTCACGCCGCCTGCCGACGTGGTTCGTGTCATCCTCGGGGAGACGGTGGAGGGCGCGAGCTTCCTTGTCGGAACGCTGCGCCTGCCGCGCGCGCTGCTTCTGCTGCTCGCCGGGCTGAGCTTCGGTCTGGGCGGGGTCGTCTTCCAGATCATGCTGCGCAATCCGCTCGCCAGCCCCGACATCATCGGCATCACCTCGGGTGCCAGCGCCGCTGCCGTGTTCGCCATCATTGTTCTCTCGCTGAGCGGCCCTGCGGTCTCGATCGTCGCGGTCGTGGCCGGGCTCGCGGTCGCGCTGCTGGTCTATGGCCTCGCGGTTCGCAACGGAGCCGCGGGAACGCGCCTCATCCTCGTCGGCATCGGCGTCTCGGCCATGCTCCACAGCGTCACCGCCTATATTCTCTCCAGTGCTCCCGCCTGGAACCTGCAGGAGGCGCTGCGCTGGCTGACCGGCAGCGTCAACGGCGCCCAGCTCGGCGACACACCTCCGCTCCTGCTGGCGGTCGTCGTGTTCGGCGGGCTTCTGCTTGGCCAGCGCCGTGAGCTCGACGCGCTGCGGCTCGGCGAGGATACGGCGGCGGCGCTCGGTGTGCGGCTCGGCAGGACACGGATCATCGTCATCTTCGCCGCCGTCGGGATGATCGCGGTCGCGACGGCCGTGACCGGCCCGATCGCCTTCATATCCTTCCTGTCGGGTCCGATCGCCTCGCGCTTGATCGGCAGCGGCGGCTCCCTGTTGATCCCTTCCGCACTGATCGGCGCCGTGCTGACGCTGGCCGGCGACTATACGGGGCAGTTCCTGCTGCTCAGCCGCTACCCCGTGGGCGTCGTCACCGGGGCGCTCGGCGCGCCTTATCTGCTCTACCTGATCGTGCGCATCAACCGGAGTGGAAGGTCGCTATGACGACGGCTCGAACCGGCCACGGCCTCAGCGTCGGCCAGCTTTCCGCCGGCTATGGCGAGACCGAGATCCTGCATTCGCTCGATCTCGAGGTGCCGCCGGGCAGGATCACCGTGATCGTCGGTGCGAACGCCTCCGGCAAGTCCACGCTTCTGCGCACCATGTCGCGTCTCATCACCCCGAGCCACGGACATGTGCTGCTCGATGGCAGGTCGATCCATCAGGCGCCCACCCGCGAGCTCGCGCGCAAGCTGGGCTTGCTGCCACAGTCGCCCATCGCACCGGAAGGCATCCTCGTCGACGACCTCGTCCGGCGGGGGCGGCATCCGCACCGCAACCTCTTTTCCCGATGGACCCGCAAGGACGAGGAGGCGGTGGCGAACGCGCTGGCCGCAACCAGGATCACGGATCTCGCCGAGCGGGCGGTGGACGAGCTTTCGGGCGGGCAACGCCAGCGCGTCTGGATCGCCATGGCCCTCGCACAGCAGACGGACGTCCTGCTGCTGGATGAGCCCACCACCTTCCTGGACATCAACCATCAGGTCGAGATCCTCGATCTGCTGGTCGATCTGAACCGCGTGCGGGGAACGACGGTCGTCATGGTGCTGCACGACCTCAACCTGGGCGCGCGCTATGCGGACTATCTCGTCGCCCTGGCGGAAGGGCGCGTCCACGTCGCCGGAACGCCGGAGCAGGTTTTGACCGAGGAGACGGTGGACGTCGTCTTCGGGCTACGCAGCCGCATCCTGACCGACCCCACCTCGGGCCGCCCGATGATGCTGCCGATGGGCCGGCACCGGATGCTCGACGAACCCAGCCTCGAACAGGGGAACCGGCCATGACAGAGGCTCAGACGTTCAAGCTCAACGGCGTAGCGCTCGCATTGGACGGCGCGCAGATGCTCGACCAGATCTGCGAGCATTTCATCGAGCACGCCGATGTGAAGCGGACGGGAAACGCCGCCGTGCTGACCAGCAGCTTCGGCAGCGCCAATATCCGGCTTCAGGAGCCGAAGCTGCTGATCGAGCTGGATTGCCCGTCGGAGAGGGCTCTGCAGCTGACGCGCACCAGTATCGCTGAGCACATGTTCTATTTCGCGGGCACCGATCCACTAGAGCTCACATGGTCGGAGCCCGTCGGGCGTTCCGTGCTGCCGAATCTCCATGAGGTGACGGTGGTCGCGGCTGAGAACGTAACGCCGCATATGAGGCGCGTCCGGTTCTCATGCGCGGACGCCACCGCCTTCATCGGCGGCGACATGCATGTCCGCCTGCTCATTCCGCCGAGAGGCCGGCCGCCGGTATGGCCGGGATATCGCGATGACGGCCGGGTTGCCTGGCCCACCGGCGAGGATGAACTCGTCGTGCGCGCCTATACCATCCGCGCCGTCGATGCCGGGCGCGGTGAATTGTGGATCGACTTCCTGCAGCACCCGACGCCAGGCGTTGCCACGCCGGGCGCCGACTTCGCACGCGATGCGCAGGCCGGGGATGTCGTGGGGCTGCTCGGTCCGGGCGCGGGTAGGCTGCCTGAGGCGGAATCGATCCTGATGATCGGCGATGAAAGCGCTCTGCCCGCGATCGCGCGCATCGCCGCCGAGGCGCCGGCAGCCACCGCGATCCGGGCGATCATCGAAGTGTCGGATGCCGACGAGGAGCAGCCGCTGCGATCGGCGGGCCAGCTCGATGTCCGCTGGCTGCACCGCAGCCGATATCCGGTGGGAACGACCGGCACGCTGTCGGCTCAGGCCATCGAAGCAATCTCCTCCAGCAGCGCCGAGACCTTCGTCTGGGTCGCCTGCGAAAAGGAGGATGTGCGCGCTGTCCGTGCGTTCCTGAAGGAACGCCGTCACGACAAGAGCCGCATCTATGCGGCATGGTACTGGGAAAAGAAGTGATCCCGTTTTCCGGTCGGTCTTGTTCGGTTTCATCGACGTGGTGATGTGACCGCGTCGACGGGCGGAGCCGTAGGTTTCCTGGAAAATCTCGCAGCGGCTCGGCGCGGCTGCAGGGCGCAAGCGCCGTCGTCCAGCCTGCTGGCCGGGTGTACTCACCGACGATGGGGGAAAGATATGGTGGGCGATGCAGGGTTCGAACCTGCGACCCCTCCCGTGTGAAGGGAGTGCTCTACCACTGAGCTAATCGCCCGGACCGGCCCTCTCCTAGTCGGCGCGCTTCATGCCGTCAAGGACGTGTGATGCGCCAGTGCGCGCTCGACCGCTGCCGGCAATTCGTCGAAGTGCTGGATGATGAAATCCGGCTCCAGCGTCTCGATAGGCGCGTCGGTATAGCCGAAGGGCACGCAGATCGAGGGGATGCCGGCGGAACGCGCCGTCACAATGTCGGTGCGCGAGTCGCCGATCATCACCGCCCGCTTCGGATCGGCCTTTGCGGCCTCGATCGTCAGGGTGAGGTGGCGCGGGTCAGGCTTGAAGAAGGGAAAGCTGTCGCGCCCCGCCACTGCGGCGAAGCGGCCGTCGATGCCGAAATGGGCGAGGATCAGCCGCGTGTGCAGGATCGGCTTGTTGGTGCAGACCGCGAGCGCATAGCCGTCCCCGGCCAGCGCGTCGAGCGCGCCAAGCACGCCGTCGAAGAGATAGCTGTGCGAGGTTGCGTCCTCGGCATAGATCACGAGGAAATCCTGGAAGAGCCGTTCCAGGGTCTCGGCGTCGAGCGGACGGCCCGACACCTTGAAGCCGCGCTCGATCAGCGCGCGTGCCCCGGCGCCTACCAGCTCGCGTGCCCGGTCCAGCGGCAGGGCCGGCAGTCCTTCCCGCACCAGGATGACGTTCAGAACCCGCATGATGTCCGGCGCCGTCTCGGCCAGCGTTCCGTCGAGATCGAAGACGGCGATGGGGGGCAGGCTCATGGCAAAGGCTTCCGGCAGGTTCGGGAGCTTCGCTTAAAGGCATTCCCGGAGGTGCTGACAAGCCTCATTCCTTACATTCGCCCTGCAGGTGGTATCGTCTCGAGACGATTCGCCGCGCTTCCTGCGGCAGGGAAGATGGGCATGTCGAAGATCGTTTCAGGATGGGCCTTCGCGGCGCGTATCGGGCTTCTGCTGGGTTGCTCGGTGACGGGCCTGCCTGCGCTGGCGGGCCCCTTCGAGTTCGCGCCGGCGCCACAGACCGACCTCAACCGCGTCTACAAGGTCGACCGGGCGACGGGAGAGGTCGGCGCCTGCCAGTTCCAGCTCAAGGAAGGCGGCATCGGTCTCACCGTCTGCTTTCCTGCCGGGGAGGGCGCAGGGCCGCAGCCGGCCAGCGACTATTCGCTGATGCCCTCGCGGCATGAGCGCGAGGGCGGGATCTACCGGGTCAACCTCCGCACCGGCGAGATGAGCATCTGCTACGTCTATGAGGACAAGACGGTGTGCACGCCGCAGGCGAAGTGACGTTTCCGGGCTGTCTCGCGCTGGACTTGGGCGCCTGATCGCGTCAGGAGAGCCCCGCTGCCCCGATCCGGGCGCGATCGACCGTCTCACCCCGACCCAGGCATGATCATGAACGCCGACGAGCTGAAGAAGCAGGCTGCCGCCCGAGCCATTGACCTGGTGCGCCCGGGCATGCGTCTGGGCCTCGGCACGGGCTCCACGGCGAAGCACTTCGTCGACCTGCTGGGCGTCAAGGTCGCGAGCGGCTTCGATGTGCTTTGCGTGGCGACCTCCGAAGTGACGCAGGCGCAGGCTCTCTCCCTCGGCATTCCGATGTCCACCCTGGACGAGACGCCGGAACTCGACCTGACGGTCGATGGCGCCGACGAGCTCGACCCGCAGCTGCGCCTGATCAAGGGCGGCGGCGCGGCGCTGCTGCGCGAGAAGATCGTTGCGGCAGCCTCCGCGCGCATGATCGTGATCGCCGATGACGGCAAGCTGGTGCAGCGGCTCGGCCGCTTCCCGCTGCCGATCGAAGTCGTGCCGTTCGGCCTCGAGGCCACGCGCCGCGCCGTCGTCGCCGCCATTGCAGCTTCGGGCGCGGCCGGCGATCTCGTCCTGCGCCGGCGGCCGGATGGCGAGGTGCTGCTCACCGATGGCGGCCATTACATCCTCGATGCCCATCTCGGCGCGATCGCGGAGCCGGAGCGGCTGGCGCAAGCGCTCAACATGGTGCCCGGCGTCGTCGAGCACGGGCTGTTCATCGGCCTGGCCTCGGGCGCTATCCTGGCCGGCGCCGATGGACTCACCATCCTCGGTCGGGTCGAATGATCGAATGATTCCATTCGGCGGCAATCCGCGCTATGGAGCGCGCTAGTAAGGCTGTTCGGCAGGCCCGCTCGGCAAGGCCGTCTCGCTTCACGATCCAAGGGGTTCTCAACGCATGATCCGTCTTTCGCTCGCCAGCGCAGTCCTCGGCCTGGCGCTTCTCTGCGCCGCTCCGACCTTCGCCCAGGGCACGGCACCGACGCCGGCCCACCTTCAGGCGGCCCGCGAGGTCGTCGATCTGACGGGCGTTTCGCAGAACATCGACAACATCTTCAGGGAGTTCGAGGAGAACACCCGGCAGATGGTCGGCGCGACCCGGCCGGAGATGGTCAAGGATATGAACGAGGTCGTCGCGGTGCTGAAGCCCGAGGCCCAGAAGCGTACCGACGAGATGATCGGCTCTGCGGTCGCCGTCTTCGCGGCGAAGATGACGGAGGCCGATCTCAAGGAGATCGCCGCCTTCTTCAAGTCGCCGGTCGGACAGCGCTACAACAGTCTGCGCTCACAGGCGATGGAAGAAATCTACCAGGTGATGCAGCCCTGGGCAGTGCAGACCAGCAACTACCTCTTCGACCGCTTCTCCCAGGAGATGCGCAAGCGCGGCCACACACTCTGAAGGCGCGCCGCGCGCGGCGGCGCCTGATCGGTCGACGCCTCCCTCTTCCAGCCGGAAGGGGAGGCGTTTTCTTTAGAACGTCCTGATTTTCGGCGGGAGCACTGCCGTCACCCCGGCCTGAGCGGGTTCCATGCCGGAAAGTTCGGCGATCTAGTTGACCGGGCCGCTCCGGCCGATGTCCGTTATGGACGGCGCCGCGATCTGCGCCCCGGTCCCGCGGTTGAGCAGGACCGTCACGACCCAGAGCAGGACGCCGATCCCGAGCAGCACGCCGGCGATCGTGTATTGCACCGAAGCGCGGCCGGTCCATGGCCCTGCGAGGAAAGCGCAGGACAGCGCTCCGACGATAGGCAGGAAGGTCGGCGTGCGGAAATGCTCGTGCCCGACCTCGTCCTTGCGCAGGACCAACACCGCGACGTTCACCACCGTGAAGACGCAGAGCAGCAGCAGCGCCGTCGTCCCACCGAGCGCCGGCACCTCGCCGACGAAGGTGATGAGTGCGAAGGCGAGCAGGCTGGTGAAGCCGATCGCGACATAGGGCGTGCGCCGCGTCGCATGGACCTTGCCCAGCACCGGCGGCAGCACATGCTCCCGGCTCATGCCATAGACCAGCCGGCTCGCCATCAGCATGTTGATCAACGCGCTGTTGGCGACGGCAAACATGGTGATGAAGCCGAAGATCCAGATCGGGAAGTTCGGCGCGCCGGCCTGCACCACCTTGAGCAGCGGCGTCTCGCCCTCGCCGAGTTGCTCCGGCGGCACGAGCGTGATCGCCGAGATCGAGACCAGCACATAGATGACGCCGGTGATGACGAGGCCGGCGAGCAAGACCTTCGGGAAGTGCCGGGTTGGATCCTTGCACTCCTCGGCCATGTTCACAGAGTCCTCGAAACCGACCATGGCGAAGAAGGCGAGCGTCGTCGCGGCGATGACCGGCCAGACCATGCCGCCATCGGGCGTGGCCTTGAACTGCATCACGCGCGAGACGTCCCCCTGGCCCGCGGAGATCGCCATGAACCCGATCACGATGATGATCAGCAGGCCGGTAAGCTCGACGCAGGTCAGCACGACATTCGCCTTCACGCTCTCGCCGACGCCGCGCAGGTTCACGGCTGCGACGAGCGCCATGAAGGCGAGCCCGATCAACGTGATGCCGATGCCGCCCGACAGGCCGAGCCCGAAGGCGTTGGACATGTTGGCCGCGAAGGCCCGCGACGCGGTCGAGGCCGAGGTGATGCCGGAGCACATCACCGCGAAGGCCACGATGAAGGTGACGAAATGGATGCCGAACGCCTTGTGCGTATAAAGCGCCGCGCCGGCCGCCTTCGGGTATTTGGTGACGAGCTCCAGATAGCTGAAGGCCGTCACCATCGCGACCGCGAAGGCGACGAGGAACGGCAGCCAGACCACACCGCCGACCTGGTTTGCCACCTGCCCGGTCAGAGCGTAGATGCCCGTTCCGAGAATGTCGCCGACGATGAAGAGCAGGAGCAGCCACGGCCCCATGACGCGGTGCAGGCTGGGTTCGGCAGCTTGTGCGGTCTTGTCGGCGGCTGCGCCGAGCGGGATGTCGGTCATCGCATCTCTCCCTCTGCCGCGGCGCCGAGCGGGCACCGGCTTCCGAACAACACAGTCCGGCCATATTGGTTCATGTGCAAACAGGTTGTGCGGGTCGCGCGCCCGGCTGGCGCGGGATCAGGCCTCGCCCTATCTGCGTGACGTCGACGAATGAGCCTTGGAGCCCGGACCATGACCCGTGATCTTGTCCTCGTGACGGGAGGCTCCGGCTTCCTGGCCGGACATTGCATCCGCGCCCTTCTGGACGCCGGCTATGACGTGCGGACGACCATGCGGTCCTCGGCCCGGGAGGCCGGCCTGCGGGAGGCGCTTCGCTGGGCCGGTATCGAGGCCGGCGAGCGGCTGCGGGTCGTCGTCGCCGATCTCGAGCGCGATGAAGGCTGGGAGGAGGCCGCTTCCGGCTGTGCCTATGTGCTGCATCTGGCCTCACCGCTTCTCGCCGTCGCGCCCAAGGACGAGGACGACCTGATCCGCCCCGCCCGCGAGGGAACGTTGCGCGTGCTGCGCGCCGCGCACAGGGCAGGGGTGAAGCGCGTGGTGCTGACCTCCTCCTTCGCCGCGATCGGTTACGGAAGCACCCGGAAGCGCCCCTATGACGAGCGGGACTGGACCGACCTCGCCGCGCCCGGGCTTGCGGCCTATCCGAAGTCGAAGACGCTTGCCGAGCGTGCGGCCTGGGATTTCGTGGATGGGGAAGGGCAGGGGCTGGAGCTTTCCGTCGTCAACCCGGTCGGAATTTTCGGACCGCTGCTGGGGCCGGATCTCTCGGCCTCCATCCTGTTGGTGAAGACGATGCTCGAAGGGCGGCTCTGGGCCTTGCCAAGGTTGATGTTCGGCATCGTCGACGTGCGCGATGTCGCCGATCTGCATCTGCGTGCGATGGTCGATCCGGCGGCGGCCGGCGAGCGCTTCCTCGCCGTCGCCGGAGACTTCATGACGATGCAAGCCATCGCCCAGGCACTGAAGGACGGGTTAGGAGGTGGGGCCGGCAAGGTCTCGACCCGTCTGCTGCCGGACTGGCTCGTGCGCCTCGTCGCGCGCTTCAGCGCTGCTGCACGGCAGGCGGCCACGCCGGAGCTCGGCCGCGTCAAGAATGCGACGAGCGCCAAGGCTCAGGCCATGCTGGGCTGGCAGCCGCGCCCGGCCGCGGAGGCCCTCGTCGCGACGGGCGAGAGCCTCCTGAAGTTCGGGCTAATAGGACGATGACGTCATTGCGAGCATAGCGAAGCAATCCAGGGGGCGTAGAGCGCGGCCGCCCCTGGATTGCTTCGGAGCTTGCGCTCCTCGCAATGACTAAGAGGTTCAGTCCTCGCTTGCCTTGAACTTGTTCAGCCCCTTCATCGCGAAGGGCGCGACCAGTGCGATGAAGGCGATACCGAGCAGGGTCGCGGAGCCCGGATTCTCCAGCAGGATCATCGGGTCGCCGAGGCTGATCTGCAATGCGCGGCGCAATTGCTGCTCTGCCATCGGCCCGAGGATCAGGCCGACCACCATCGGCGCCACCGGATAGTCGTAGCGGCGCATCAGGTAGCCGACGAAGCCGAACAGGAAGAGCTGCGCGAGCTCGACAGGGGAGCCGTTGACCGCCAGCGTGCCCATCGTCGAGAAGACGAGGATGCCGGCGTAGAGCCAGGGCTGCGGCACGGCGAGCAGCCGGACCCAGAGCCCGATCAGCGGCAGGTTCAGGATCACCAGCATGACGTTGGCGATGAACAGCGAGGCAATCAGGCCCCAGACCAGATCAGGCTTCTCGGCGAAGAGCAGCGGGCCGGGGTTGAGCCCGTATTGCTGGAAGCCGGCGAGCATGATCGCCGCCGTCGCCGAGGTCGGTAGGCCGAGCGTCAGCAGCGGCACCAGCGTGCCGGCCGCCGAGGCGTTGTTGGCGGCCTCCGGCCCCGCTACGCCCTCGATGGCGCCCTTGCCGAACTCATCCGGATATTTGCAGAGTTTCTTCTCGGTTGAATAGCTCAGGAAGGTCGGCACCTCGGCGCCGCCCGCCGGCAGCGCGCCGATCGGGAAGCCGAAGGCGGTGCCGCGCAGCCAGGGCGCCCAGGAGCGCTTCCAGTCCTGCTTGGTCATCCACAGCGAGCCCTTGATCGGGATGATCTCCTCGGGGTCTCGGAAGCGCTTGGAGGCGACGTAGAAGGCCTCGCCCACGGCAAAGAGGCCGACAGCCAGCGTGGTCACCTCGACGCCGTTGAGCAGCTCCGGCACGCCGAAGGTCAGGCGTGCCTGCCCGGTCAGCTTGTCGATGCCGACGAGGCCGAGCGTGATGCCGATGAAGAGGCTGGTGAGACCGCGCAGCGGCGAGTCGCCGAAGGTCGCCGAAACAGTGACGAAGGCGACGATCATCAGGGCGAAATAGTCCCACGGCCCGAACTTCACCGCCACCTCGACGAGCCAGGGCGCCAGGAAGGCGAGGCCGATGGTCGCGATCAGGCCGGCGACGAAGGAGCCGATGGCGGAGGTCGCAAGCGCAGGGCCGCCGCGGCCGGCCTTGGCCATCTTCGAGCCTTCGAGTGCCGTGGCGAGCGATGCGCTTTCGCCTGGTGCATTGAGCAGGATGGCGGTGGTCGAGCCGCCATACATGCCGCCATAGTAGATGCCGGCGAACATGATCAGCGAGCCGGCCGGATCGAGCTTGAAGGTGATCGGCAGCAGCAGCGCGACCGTCAGCGCCGGGCCGATGCCCGGCAGCACGCCGACGGCAGTGCCGAGGAAGACGCCGATCAGGCAGAACACCAGCTTGGAGGGCTCGAGGGCGACGCCGAACCCGTTGAGCAGGGAGAGCAGGGTATCCATGATGGGGCTCTCCTTCTCAGAGGAACAGGCGTTCGAGCGGTCCCGACGGCAGGATCAGCGTCAGGACCTTGGCGAAGACGAGATAGATGAAGAGCCCGAGCACGAAGCCGATGATGGCGTCGACGAGAAAGGCCTGCCGGCCCATCCCCCGTGCCGTGCAGGCGAAGACCGCCGCAATGGCGATGGTGAAGCCGCCGCCGAGTGCGATGCAGGCGATCAGGAAGGCGAGGCCGCCAGCGATCCAGAGCAGCGCCTTGTTGTCGGCCTCCTCCGGTTCGGGAAGCCCTTCGCGGAAGGCGACGACGAAATGCGCGAGGCCGAGGATGACGAGCCCGGCGGTCACCACATAGGGCACGGCCGTCGGGCCGACGCCGTAGTTCGACGTGATCGTCTGCTGTGAGGCATCGTAGCCGACCAGCGCGGCGGCGATCAGCAGCAATACGCCTACGATCAGGGCCGGCCTGTTGGCTCCCTGTCTGCCTGTCTCGTTCGTCATGTCGTTCCCGCTCTGGAATCTGCGGAGAGAAAAGGGGCCGGTTTCCCGGCCCCTGACTGGCTTTGCGTGCCGGGTGGTTTACTTCACCAGCCCGACTTCCGTCATCACCTTGGAGACGCGCTCGATCTCGGCCTTCAGGAAAGCGTCGAAGGCGGCGCCGGCAAGGAAGGAATCGTCCCAGCCGCGAGCCTTGAGGATCTCCTGCCACTCCTTCGACTTGACCATTTTCTCGACGGTGTCCGTCAAGGCCTTGGTCTGGTCGGCCGTAAGGCCGGGAGGGGCGACGACCGAGCGCCAGTTCAGGAGCTCGAGGTCGATGCCCTGCTCCTTCAGCGTCGGCGCGTCCGGCGCGTTCTCGAGGCGTTTGCCCGAGGAGACCGCCAGCACGCGCAGCTTGCCGGCCTTGATCTGGCCTTCGAACTCGCCATAGCCGGACACGCCCGCGGTGACGCGCCCGCCGAGCATGGCCGCGAGAGCCTCGCCGCCACCCGAGAACGGGATATAGTTGATCTTCTTGGCGTCGGCGCCGACGGCCTGGGCGAAGAGCGCAGCGAGGATGTGATCGGTGCCGCCGGCCGAGCCGCCGGCCCAGGTCACCTTCGCCGGATCGGCCTTCAGGCGTTCGGCCAGGTCCTTGGCGGTCTTCAGCGGCGAGTCCGCCGGAACGACGATGACCTCGGCCTCGGCCGTGAGGCGGGCGATCGGTGTCACCTGTGTCAGGTTCACCGGCGATTTGTTGAGCAGGATGGCGCCGACCATGACGAAGCCGTTGACCATGAGCTGGTCGCCGGCGCCCTTGGCGCCGATGAGCTGCGCCAGGCCGATCGTGCCGCCCGCGCCCGTGACGTTGGTGACCTGCACGCTCTTGACGATGCCGGCCGCCGTCAGCGCCTGCTGCATCGAGCGCGCCGTGCCGTCCCAGCCGCCGCCGGGCGCCGCGGGGGCCATGATCTTCAGCTCGTTCAGCTGGGCAAAGGCCGCCGTGGAGAGGGCAGCGAGCGCCACGGCCGTCAGGGCCGTGCGCTTCAGGATGGATGTCAGCATGAGTTCCTCCGCTAGTGGGCTTCCCGCGGGTTTCTTGGGGCGCGGGTTTCGGTGACTGCGCCTGTGGCACCTTGCCGCGCCGTTCGTCAATTCCTTCGATCGGACATTCCCGAGTCAAGGTTTTTCCGCGTTGAGGCGTCTTCGAGCCCGCTCCCCCGTCTTACGTTCTACGACTGAGGCCGCGGGGCGCGACAAGCCACTGGCAGGCCGGCTCGTGATCGCGTAAGCGCGAGGCCATGAGCCATCCGGTTGTCCCCGGCGCTGCTGCGTCGGCCTGCTCCGCCCTCGCGCCGCGCCTCGCATGTGCTGGCCATGCCCTGCTGATCGCGCTGCCCTTGGCGATGTGGCTCGCCAATCGCTCGGCGCCGCTGGTCCTCGCATTGGCAGCCCTTTGCTTCATCGCCTCCGCCGTGGCGGAGGAGGGGGCGGCCGCCTTCCTGTCGCGCATCGTTGATCTTCAGCGTGGCGCAGTTGGCATGGCGCTCTGCACCTTCGTGCTTTGGGCGCTGGTGACGATCGCCTGGAGCCACCGGCCGGCCCAGAGCCTGGCGGCTTGGGGGGAGATGGCCCTGCCGATGGCGAGCGGCCTCGCTATCGCCGCGAGCGGGCGCTTCCGTCCCGGCCGCGTCGAGAGCCGCGCACTCGCCATCGCCATCGTCGCGGCCGCGATCCTCATGCTGGCGGAGCTGGCGAGCGATCTCTCCGTGCGGATCGCGCTCGGCATCGGCAAGCAGATGGCCTTCATCTTCAACCGTCCTGCACTGACCTGCCTGATGCTGCTGCCGGTGGCCGCAGCCGGCCTGCTCGCTATACGCGGGCGCTCTACCCTGGACTGGCTGCTTATCGTGGCGCTGGTCTTCGCCGGCGGAGCATTATCGCTCGACTCCGACAGCGGCGCGGCCGGCCTCGGATTGCTGATCCTGCTGGTGACCTGGCTCGGTGCGCGGCTGCTGCCGCGCCTGACGCTCCTGCTTGTCACGATCAGCTTCGTCGCGACAATGGCGCTGGCGCCGGTCATGGGCCGGCTCGGCGACGAGGGCCTGCCGCCGTCACTGCATGAGCGGCTCGCAGCCTCGCATTCGCGCGATCGCGTCGATATCTGGCTGAGTTTCGGCGAGGCGATCATGGCGCGCCCGCTGCTGGGCTCCGGCTTCGGCACCTCGCCGACGCTGGACCGCCACCCCGTTGCGCTTGAAGTTTCGCCGCCGCGGCGCCAATTGCTCGCGGTCGGGCATCCGCACAGCGCGCCGGTCCAGGCCTGGGTCGAGACCGGCGCGGTCGGAGCGATGCTCATCGGTTTGGCGGGTCTCGCCTTCCTCTGGCGGCTCCGGCGGCTTCCGGCGCCGGCGCTTGCTCCGCGTCTGGCGCTGGCCGCTGCCGCCTTCGCGATAGCGACAGTGGCGCACGGCGCCTGGCAGGGCTGGTGGATCGCTGCGCTGGCGCTGGCCGCGGCCTGGTTGTTTCGCAGCCTGCCGTCGGAAGACGAAAGGTCTTGAGAGGTCATCATGGCTGAATACGACGTCGATCTCTTCGTCATCGGGGCAGGCTCCGGCGGCACGCGCGCCGCGCGCATCGCATCCGGCCACGGCGCCCGCGTGATGATCGCCGAGGCGGACCGCATCGGCGGCACCTGCGTCATCCGCGGCTGCGTGCCGAAGAAGCTCTTCGTCTATGCCAGCCGCTTCATGGATGATTTCGAGGATGCCGCCGGCTTCGGCTGGACGCTGCCCGAAAAGCCGGTCTTCGATTGGCCGACCCTGCGCGATGCGGTTGCCAACGAGGTCACGCGTCTCTCCGGCCTCTATCGCAAGGGGCTCGACGGCGCGAAGGTCGAGGTCCGTGAGGAACGCGCCGTCATCGAGGACGCGCATACGATCCGGCTGGAGACGAGCGGGCAGAAGGTCACAGCCCGCCATATCCTCGTAGCGACAGGGGGATGGCCGTCCTTCGACCCGCCGATCCCCGGCGGCGAGCTCGGCATCTCCTCCAACGAAGTCTTCCACCTGCCGGCCCTGCCGAAGCGCATGCTGGTGGTCGGCGGTGGTTATATCGCGCTGGAGTTCGCGAGCCTCTTCGCCCGGCTCGGTGTCGCCGTGACCGTGCTCCATCGCGGCGACAACATCCTGCGCGGCTTCGACGAGGACGTCCGCACGCGTCTGCGCGATGCGCTGAAGGAAGCCGGCATCGCCTTCCGCCTCGGCTGCACCATCGATCGCATCGAGCAGTTGCCGGACGGTGCCCGCCGCGCCCATTGCGCCACCGGCGCACCGATCGATGCCGATGTCGTGCTGGTGGCGACCGGCCGCCGTCCGAACACGAAGGGGCTCGGGCTGGCGAAGGCTGGCGTCGAGCTGGGGCCGCTGGGCGAAATCCTGGTCGATGCGGCTTCCGCGAGCAACGTGCCCTCGATCCACGCGGTCGGCGACGTGACCAATCGCGTGAACCTGACGCCGGTTGCCATCCGCGAAGGCCATGCCTTCGCGGACTCGACCTTTGGCGGTCGGAACTGGACGGTCGACCACGGCATGATCGCTTCCGCGGTCTTCACCACGCCGGAAGTCGGCACCGTCGGCCTCTCGGAGACGCAGGCCGTCGCCGCGGGCCATGAGGTCCGGGTCTTCGAGTCGGGCTTCCGCCCGATGAAGGCCACGATCTCCGGCCGCCACGAGCGGACCTATATGAAGCTTGTCGTCGACGCGAAGACGGACAAGGTAATCGGCGTCCACATCCTTGGCCACGATGCTGGCGAGATCGTCCAGTCGGTCGCGATCGCCGTGACGATGGGCGCGACCAAGGCCGATTTCGACCGTACCGTCGCCCTGCATCCGAGCGCGGCCGAGGAGCTCGTGACGATGAGGACACCGCGCAACTCCTGAGCCGGCACGGATCAGCCGATCTCGCCGAGATACGCTGTCGCATCGATCTCTACGAGGCAGTTCGGCGAGCCGAGCCCGTTGACGATGCAGGAGACACGGTGGGGCGCGGCCTCCCCGAAATTCGCGAAGAACACCTCGTTCATCGGCTCCCAATAGGCCCGGTCGGTGACGTAGACGGTGCACTTCACGACATCGGCCAGGCTGGCGCCGACCTCGTCCAGCAGGGCCTTGATGTTGTCGATGCATTGCTGCGTCTGTCGCCGCGGATCGCCCAGTGCATATTGCCCCTGCAGATCGGCGCCGACGCAGCAGACGAACATGAAGTCGCCGGCGATGGTCGCCTGAGCGAAGGGGAGGCGGCTCTTGTAGACGCGGCCCGACGAGACGCTGCGTTTGGGCATGATCGCTCCTTTGCGGAAGTGCCGGAATTCCCGGACCGTTTGAATCAATCTCTGAGCGAGATGAATCAGTTTCGCAGAGATGAACGCCAAGAGCCTGCTGCGATTCAGCTAATCGCGCTGCGGCATAGCCGGCACATATCGCGAACTTTCGTAAAGGTGGCCTTCCGGCCGCCATGGGTGTATAGCCCCGCGTTCGCGCCGAGAAGGAGTTCTGAGAAGCGCGTTTTTCTCATCAGGAGCTTGAGTGACAATGTCCGAGCGGTGGACGCCCGATAGCTGGAGGGCAAAGCCCGTCCAGCAGATCCCGGATTATCCGGACCAGGCAGCCTTGAAGGCGGTAGAGCAGCAGCTCGCCGGCTTTCCGCCGCTCGTTTTTGCGGGCGAGGCGCGCAAGCTCAAACGGGCGTTGGGCAAGGTCGCGGCCGGTGAGGCCTTCCTTCTGCAGGGCGGCGATTGCGCCGAGAGCTTCGCCGAGCATTCGGCCGACAACATCCGGGACTTCTTCCGTCTTTTCCTGCAGATGGCGGTGGTGCTGACGTTCGCCGGTGGCTCGCCGGTGGTGAAGGTTGGGCGCGTCGCCGGGCAGTTCGCCAAGCCGCGTTCGGCGCCGACCGAGAAGATCGGCGACCTCGAGCTGCCGAGCTACAAGGGCGACATCGTCAACGACATCGACGCCACGCCCGAGGCTCGCACGCCGGATCCGCGCCGCCAGCTCGAGGCTTATCGCCAGTCGGCCGCCACGCTGAACCTGATCCGTGCCTTTGCGACCGGCGGCTACGCCAACCTCGACAACGCGCATCGCTGGATGCTCGGCTTCGTCAAGGACAGCCCGCAGTCGCATCGCTACCAGGAGGTGGCCGAGCGCATCACCGAGGCGCTCGACTTCATGCGCGCCATCGGCATCGATCCGGAGACCCATCCGGAGATGCGCACGACCGACTTCTACACCAGTCACGAGGCGCTGCTGCTCGGCTATGAGCAGGCGATGACGCGCACGGATTCGACCACCGGGGAGTGGTACGACACCTCCGGCCACATGGTCTGGATCGGTGACCGCACGCGCCAGCTCGATCATGCCCATGTCGAGTTCTTCCGCGGTATCAGGAACCCGATCGGCCTGAAATGCGGCCCCTCGACCACGGTCGACGGCCTGCTCAAGCTGATCGACGTGCTCGACCCGCAGAACCAGGCCGGCCGGCTGACGCTGATCGGCCGCTTCGGCGCTGACAAGGTCTTCGACAACCTGCCGGCCCTGGTCCGTGCGACGAAGCGGGAAGGCCGCAACGTCGTCTGGTCCTGCGATCCGATGCACGGCAACACGGTCAAGGCCGCCAGCGGCTACAAGACCCGGCCCTTCGACCTGATCCTCGGCGAGGTGAAGAACTTCTTCGCCGTCCATCAGGCGGAAGGCACCCATGCCGGTGGCTTGCATCTGGAGATGACGGGCAAGAACGTCACGGAGTGCACCGGCGGTGCGCGCGGCATGACCGACGCCGATCTCAACGACCGCTACCACACGGTCTGCGATCCGCGCCTTAATGCCGAGCAGGCGCTGGAGCTCGCCTTCCTCGTCGCTGAGCTGGTCAAGCGCCAGCGCGCCGGCCAGACGAGGCCGCAGGTCGAGGCAGCCGAGTAAGGCGCTATCGCATTGCGATGAAACTGAAAAAGGCCGGGGTTGCCCCCGGCCTTTTGCTATTGGATCGGTGAAGGATCAGAATTTCACGCCGGCGCCGACACGGACATTGTTGATGTCGACCACCGTGCCTTCCAGGTCCGCGAAGCGCGTATAGACGTATTCGGCACGCAGGATCAGGTTGTCGGTGACGGCGGCGTCGACGCCAAGGCCGCCCGTGAAGCCGGAGGTATAGGTGTTCTTGGAGCGCGCGAAGGCCGGAGAGAGCCCTGTCGCCGCATCCGGCAGGAAGGACACGGTCGAAGTGCCGCGCCCCACGGCGAAGCCGAGCGAGGCGTAGGGCATCAGGCGCCCGATGGCATAGCCGAAGCGCACGCGCAGCGAGCCGTAATCCTCGAGGGTCTGGGTGCCGAGCAACGAGACCGTTCCCGCACCAGCCGCCAGGTTGATCGGCGCCGAGGCGTATTGATGATCATGCCGGTTGTAGTCGGCTTCCAGGCCGATGATGGCATCGCCGAAGGCCACGTTGTAGCCGGCGAAGCCGCCATAGCTCATGCCGCTGTCGCTGCGGTTGTTGAAGCGCACCGTGCCGAGGATATCGACCCCCTGGCTGATCTGGAGGCCGCGCCGGAGAGCCTGGAACTGAGGCTGGAGGCCATTCTCGCCCGTCTGGAACTCCGTGCGCGAGGTTCCGGCCAGTCCGCCGAAATAGAAGCCGGTCCAGCTGAAGCGATCCATCAGCACCGGCGTTTCCTCGATCTGCGAGCCGCGCAGGACCGGATAGTCCGCCGCGAGCACGGGAACCGCGATAAGGCTTGTCGTGATGGCCGAAGCTGCGAGAGCCGGCGCGATGGAAAGGATCCGCATCCTGATTTCCCCTGGCAGCGGTTCCGGTCCCAGCCGGTCTGCCCTGCCCACGCCTAATTCATGCGCGGGTAACCCTAATTCACGGTTAACGGGGGAAGGCGAGGGTGTGGTCCCGATTGTCGGCAGCCGGCAAACGCGGCATAAGCCGCGCCATGGCTGCTTCCGTCACATCGCCGCTCGTCCGCTTCGCGCCTTCGCCCACCGGCTATCTCCATATCGGCAATGCGCGGCCGGCCCTGTTCAACTGGCTCTTTGCCCGCCGCCATGGCGGCCGCTTCCTGCTGCGTTATGACGACACCGATCTCGCTCGGTCGAAGCCGGAATATGCCGATGCCATCGCCGAGGATCTCGGTTGGCTCGGCATCGTGCCTGATCTCGTCATACGGCAGTCGGAGCGCCTGCCGGTCTACGATGCCGCAGCCGATCGCCTGCGCTCTGCCGGGCGGCTCTACGCTTGCTACGAGACGGCCGATGAGCTCGATCGCCGCCGCAAGCGCCAGCTCGCCCGCGGGCTGCCGCCGATCTATGACCGCGCCGCGCTGAAGCTCACCTCTGATCAGAAGGCGGCCTTGGAGGCGGAGGGCCGCAAGCCGCATTGGCGCTTCCTGCTGGAACCGCGCGAGATCGCCTGGGACGACCTCGTCCGCGGTGCCTCCCATGTCGACTGCGCCTCGCTGTCGGACCCGGTGCTGGTCCGCGAGGACGGCAGCTATCTCTATACGCTGCCCTCCGTCGTCGACGACATCGAGACCGGCGTGACTCATGTGGTCCGCGGCGAGGACCATGTCACCAACACCGCGGTCCAGGCGCAGATTTTCGCGGCGCTGGACGCTGCGCTGCCGGTCTTCGGCCATCACAACCTACTGACCACGGCGAGCGGGGAGGGGCTCTCCAAGCGCGCCGGCCATCTCTCGCTGCGCGGTCTGCGCGAGAGCGGCGTCGAAGCACTGGCGGTCGCGGCACTGGCCACCATGGTCGGCACGTCCGATGCCGTGCGCCCGGTCGTGAGCCTCGATGAACTCGCCGGCCTGGTCGAGCTTTCCCATGTCTCGCGCGCCCCGGCCAAGTTCGACGAGCATGAGCTCGAGACGCTGAGCGCCCGCACGCTCCACCAGCTTCCCTACGCCTCCGTCGCCGAGCGGCTGTCTGCTCTCGGCATCGCTGGCGGCGAACCCTTCTGGCTGGCGGTGCGGGGCAATCTCGCCACGCTCGGCGAGGCGAAGGATTGGTGGCGTGTCGTCGAGGGGCCGCTCGAGCCGGTCATCGCCGATGCGGCCTTCATTGCGCAGGCGGCCACCCTCCTGCCGCCGGAGCCCTTCGACGGGACGAGCTGGAAGAGCTGGACGCAGGCCGTCGCTGCGGCGACCGGTGCGAAGGGCAAGGCGCTTTTCATGCCCCTGCGTCAGGCGCTGACCGGGCTCGACCACGGCCCTGAGCTTGCGGCGCTGCTGCCGTTGATCGGCAGGGACAAGGCGCAGAAGCGGCTGGCCGGCGAGAGCGCCTGAGCCGCTAGGTCGTCATTCTCGGGCCGCGTCAGCGGACCCGAGAATCTCTTTGAGCAGATCAGCTGGTTTCCGAGATGGTCGGGTCAAGCCCGACCATGACGGGGAGAGAGCGACCGATCAATCGTGACGGTTCATCGCCGAGGCGTGCTTGGTGTCGCGCATGGTCGTGTAGACCAGCAGCGAGATGAAGATCACCGCCGAGAGATAGTAGTAGAACCACTGCTCGTGGCCCTGCTGCTTGAAGAACAGGGCGATGGCCGGCGCCGTGCCGCCGAAGATCGAGACCGTCAGCGCGTACGGCACTGCGACGCCGGTGGCGCGGATCGAGGTCGGGAACAGCTCCGCCTTCACGACCGCGTTGATCGAGGTATAGCCCGCGACGAAGATCCAGGCGGCGGAGATCAGCAGGAAGGCGACCCAGGGCGACTTCGTGCCGGCGAGGGTCGACAGGATCGGCACCGTGAACAGCGTGCCGCAGATGCCGAAGAAGACCAGCATCGGCTTGCGGCCGATCCTGTCGGAGATCAGGCCGTAGATCGGCTGCAGGATCGAGGCGAAGATCAGCGAGCCGGCGATGACATAGGTGGTGGTGATGTCCGACAGCCCCACCGTCTGTTTCACGAAGGTCTGCATATAGGTCGTGAAGGTGTAGAAGGCGGCCGTGCCGCCGGCGGTCAGGCCGACCACGATCGCGACCTCGCGCGGGTACTTCATCAGGCCGCGCAGCGAGCTTTCGCGCTTGATGCCCGCCTTCTTGGCGGCCTCGAAGGATTCCGTCTCGTGCATGTGCCGGCGCATGATCATGGCAGTGACCGCGAGGCACGCGCCGATCACGAAGGGAATGCGCCAGCCCCAGTCGACGAGCTGCTCATGCGTCAGGAAGACATTCTGCAGCAGCAGCAGGACGAGGATCGCGGTGAGCTGCCCGCCGATCAGCGTCACGTACTGGAAGCTCGAATAGAAGCCGCGATGTTCCGGATCGGCGATTTCGGTGAGATAGGTCGCGCTCGCGCCGTACTCGCCGCCGAGGCTCAGCCCCTCGATGATGCGCGCGACGGCCAGCAGCACCGGTGCAGCGAAGCCGATGGTGGCGTAGGTCGGCGTCAGCGCGATGATCAGCGACCCGAAGCACATCATCAGCACCGAGATCGTCAGCGAAAGCCGCCGCCCGTAACGGTCCGCCAGATGGCCGAAGAGCCAGCCGCCGACAGGTCGAACGATGAAGCCAGCCGCGAACAGCGTCGCGGCGTTGAGCTGCTGCACCACCGGATCGTTGGACGGGAAGAAGTGCGGCGCGAAATAGAGTGCGAAGGCTGTATAGGCGTAGAAGTCGTACCACTCGACCAGATTGCCGACCGAGCCCATGAAGATCGCTTTGAGACGGCGCCTGGCGTCCGCCAGCTCGATCGGATGGGGGTGGGGCGTGGCGGCGGTGCCGGAAGTCGAATCTGTCATGGCGGCCTGCTGATGCTTGGGAGCGCCAGAGGCGAACGCGCGGCATCGCCGCGGGCAAGGTCTGGCGGGCCCCCATGGGCGGCGTGAAGAGCTGCTTATGCGCCCCTTTTGGCCATGCGTCTACCGGCGGCTACTACGTTCGCTTTATCCTGTTCATGCATGAAATGCATGGGACTTTGCGGCCAGGACAAGGCCTACGGGCGGGCGAGCTGCGGGCTGAGATTGGGCGCCAGGTTCGGCGCGACGATCCGGACGGCCCGGCGTTCGCCGGTGACGCTGCGCGACTCGCTCTTGAGCCCATCCTTCTTGTCGAGCACCTTCTCGCCGACGATGTCGGGGCCGACGCCCGCGGATTCGGTGCCGGAGGTCGGAGAATCCTCGGAGGGCATCGGCTTCTCGTCGGTGGCAGTCGCAGCGGGGGCCGGAGCAGGCGCCGGTTGAGCTGCGGCGCCGCGCCGCTTCGGGTCGGCCTTGGGGTCGAGCGTCTTGGGGCGCGAAAGCTCGGCGGCGCGCTGCTCGGTCACGATGACGTCGCCCTTGCGCTTGTCGAGCAGGTACTCGGCGTTCTTAAGCGCGGCCGACCAGCTCTGCCCTTGGCCGCGGCAGGTGCAGGCGGCGTCGAAGCTGCGGGTATACCTCCCGGCATTGGGCAGCGAGGAGTAGGGCTGGCCGCTGGAACGCGAGGCTGCATTCTGGATGTCGCCGCCTGCGGCCATGCCGAAGGCGGTGGTCTCGGCACCGGGGCAGAGTGCCTGGCACATCTCGTCGGCGTTGCCACTGTTGTTCGCGAGCGGGAAGAAATAGCCGTCGCAACTGCGGACGCAGACGGTCTGCGGCCCGCCGAGGCGCGGCTTCTCCGGCTCGAACAGCGGATCCCCGTCGAGCTCCGGCATGCCGGAATCGACCTCAACCTGGGGAGCGTTGCGGCGAGGGTCGATTCCGAAGATCGTCTCGAAGAAGCCGCGCTGCTGCGGCTGTGCCCGGCAATTGCTGTTGATCGCTGCGGCGAGCTGGGCGCGGCGCTGCTCCACGCCGCCGCCCTGCGCCTGCCGCTGTAGCGCGTTGTATTGTGCCTGCAACTGGCCGAGCTGCGAGCGCAACCCGCCGCATTGCGGCGGCGGCGAATCGAACAGGCTGAAACCCCGTTCGCAGCCCATGGCGCGATACTGGCCGGAAAGCTGGGCGACCTGCCCGCCGATGCGCTGCGCCATCTGTGCGGCGTTCGGGTCGCCGCCGCTGCTGCGGCCCTGCAGGCTGGAGAGCTCGGCGCGCCAGGCATTGCAGGCCGGCGACTGCGCGAAGGCTGCTCCGCTCAGGGTCGCCAGCGCCAGCAGGGTCATGCCGAAGCGTCTGGAAAGTCGCAGCATCATCGCGGGTCGGGTCACGTCATCCATTATCGAAGCCGGGTTCGTTCGCCGGCATTGTCCGGGAACGCCAAGCACACCCGCCAAACGCGACGGAACTATGGAGCGCGCCTGCGTCACAGGGCGCGGACTCGCTCCAAGCCGAGGCTCCGCATGCCATATTCGCGCTGCCGCAGCAATCCGGGGAAGCTGGTTGGCGGGCAGTGGTGGAAAACCGGCTCTTTCGCTAGAAGGCTCTTTTTCCGGAAGCTTTGCCCGTGCGGGGCGCTTCCCGCCGGTCTTTGCATTCCGCCAGAGAGGCAAGCGAGCCCCATGTCCGATTACCTGCCTCTTCACGAAGCCGTCATCCCGGAGCTGCCGAACTATTATCGCGGCAAGGTACGCGAGAACTACGACCTTCCCGACGGGCGCCGCATCCTGATCTCGACGGACCGTCTCTCGGCCTTCGACCGCGCCATCGCCTCGATTCCGCTGAAAGGGCAGGTGCTGACCCAGACGGCGCGCTACTGGTTCGAGCACACGGCCGACATCTGCCCCAACCACGTCATGGAATATCCAGATCCGAACGTCGTGGTCGGCAAGCGCCTGGAAATCCTGCCGGTCGAGATGGTGGTGCGCGGCTATCTCGCCGGCACGACTGGCACCTCGATCCTGACCTTGTACAAGCAGGGCAAGCGCGAGATGTACGGTATCGGCCTGCCGGACGGATTGCGCGACAACGAGGAGCTGCCCGAGGCGATCATCACCCCGACCAGCAAGGCCTTCGACGGCGGCCATGACGAGCCGCTCTCGGAGCGTCAGATCGTCGAGAGCGGGCTGGTGACTCAGGCGCAATGGGACACGATGGCGGGCTATACGCTCGCGCTCTTCGCGCGCGGCCAGAAGCTCGCTCGCGAGCGCGGCTTGATCCTCGCCGACACCAAATACGAGTTCGGCACCGACGCCGAGGGCCGCATCTACCTGGCCGACGAGATCCACACCCCGGATTCCAGCCGCTACTGGTTCGCCGGCAACTATGCCGAGCGCTTTGCCGCTGGGGGCAAGCCGGAATCCTTCGACAAGGATTTCGTCCGCAACTGGGTGGTGGCGCGCTGTGATCCCTACAAGGAGGAGCTGCCGCCGATCCCGCAGGAGCTGATCGACGAGACCTCCGCCGTCTATGTCCGCGCCTTCGAGACGATCACCGGGCAGCCCTTCGCCTATCCGCCGGTGGGCGAGGACCCGCTGGCGCGGATCAGGCGCAATCTGGCGAAGTACTTCTGAGAGTACCGGAAGGCGTCATTCTCGGGCTTGACCCGAGAATCTCCGGCAGGAAGGGGCCCCGAGCCTCCCTCGTCATGAGATGCTCGGGTCAAGCCCGAGCATGACGGCGTGGCTCCGTCGGGATGGCAGATCGCTTAAGCCCCATCCTCCTCGCGGAATGTTCCCGCGAGGTGGCGGCCGCGTTCGGTCAGTATCGAGAGCACTCGCTCGAACACCTTGAGTTCCTCGGGCGCGATGCCCTCGATCCAGCGTGCCTCGAAGCCCAGCGCCAGCGGCACGATCTGCTCGTAGATCCGCCGGCCGGCCGGTGTCAGCGTCACGAAGGATTCGCGTCGGTCCTGCCGGTTCTCGGCTCGCGAGACGAGGCCGCGCTTCTCCAGCTCGGTCACGGCGCGCGAGACCTTGGTCTTGTGCATCTGGGCGAGCTCGCCGATGTCGCGCGAGGTTAGCTTGCCGAACTCGCCGAGCTGCGCCACCACCCGCCATTCCGGGATGCCGATGCCGAAATGCTCGCCGTAGATGCGCCCCAGCGCCCGGCCACCGAGCGTGCCGACGACATTGAGGCGGTAAGGCAGGAAGCGCTCCAGATGGAGCGCCTGCTTATCGTTGTCAGTCTCGGTTCCGTTCGACATGCCGCGGCCTGGTTTGATCGTAGGCCGCGCCTTGAGCACGCGCCGATCAGATTGTGTCGCAATCCGATCGGATCACGCGTTCTCTATCAATAATCAAGAGACGGATTCACCGATCAGGTTGTTTCAACCTGATCGAATCCGGCTCTAGCGCGCCTTCAGACGGTTCATGAACGAGTCGTACGAAAGCTCCGCGACCTGCCACCAGAGCAGGTTCTCGCCGCGGAAGGCGACCATGGAGTCGTAGCCCTTCTTGAAGTCGGGGCTCTTGGCGCTGGTCTCGGCGTAGTATTCCTCCGCCGCCTTGAGCGCCGCCTCCATCACCGGCAGCGGGAAGCCGCGCAGCTGCGCGCCCTGTGCCACCAGCCGGCGCAGGCCGCCGGGGTTCACGAAGTCGTATTTCGCCAGCATCCAGTTGTTGGCCGCCTCGCAGGCGTTCTGGACGATCGCCTGATAGTGCTTCGGAAGCTTGTTCCAGGCGTCCTTGCCGATGATCAGGTGCAGCATCGCGCCGCCCTCCCACCAGCCGGGATAGTAGTAGTATTTCGCAACGCGGATGAAGCCGAGCTTCTCGTCGTCATAGGGGCCGACGAACTCGGCGGCGTCGATCGTGCCGCGCTCCAGCGCCGGATAGACGTCGCCGGGCGCGATCTGCGTCGGCACCACGCCGAGCTTGGCGAGCACCGCCCCGCCCATGCCGCCGATGCGGAACTTGAGGCCCTTGAGGTCCTCGACCCCCTTCAGCTCATTGCGGAAGAAACCGCCCATCTGGCAGCCGGAGTTGCCGCAGGGGATCGAATAGGCGTTGAAGCGGTCGAGCACGCCGTTCACCACCTGCTCGCCGCCGCCGAAATACCACCAGCTGTGCTGCTGGCGGGCGTTGAGGCCGAAGGGGATGCCGGTGCCGAGCCCCAGCGTCGGGTCCTTGCCGATGTAGAAATAGGTCGGCGAATGCGCGCATTCGACCGTGCCGGAGGATACTGCGTCGAGCGCCTGCAGGCCGGGAACGATCTCGCCCGGCGCGAAGACCTGGATGTCGAACTTGCCGTCCGTCGCTTCCGAGACGAGCTTGGAGAATTGCTGGGCCGTGCCGAAGATCGTGTCGAGCGACTTCGGGAAGCTCGACGTCAGGCGCCACTTCACCTCCGGCTGCGACTGCGCGACCGCCGGCATGGCGATCGTGGTCGCGGCGGCGGCGAGCGCCCCGGTCTTCAAAAAGCTGCGGCGTTCCATATGGTTTCCTCCCAGGCATTGTTGCATCCTTATTGGCGTGTCCCGGGAGGAATGAAAAGAGATGAAACTCGCGTCCCTCATGCACGGCCGGGATGGCCGCCTCGTCGTCGTCTCGCGCGATCTGACCCGCGCGACAGATGCTTTTCCGGTGGTTGCGACGCTGCAGGCGGCGCTGGACGACTGGGAGCGGATGGCGCCTCGCCTCGCCGATCTGGCGGAAGGGCTGGAGCACGGCTCGGTCCCCTCATTCCGCTTTCACGAGCATGATTGTGCCGCGCCCTTGCCGCGCGCCTGCCAATGGCTCGATGGTTCGGCCTATCTCAACCATGTTGAGCTTGTCCGGAAGGCGCGGGGAGCGGCCATGCCGGAGCGCTATCGAACCGATCCGCTCATGTATCAGGGCGGCAGCGATGCCTTCCTAGGCCCGCGCCAGGCCATCGAGGCGCGCAGCGAGGAGGAAGGAATCGATTTCGAAGCCGAAATCGCGGTCGTGACCGGCGATGTCCCGATGGGCGCGACACCGGCGGAGGCGCTCGGGCTCGTCCGCCTCGTCATGCTCGCCAACGACGTGACCCTGCGCAACCGGGTCGGCGACGAACTGGCCAAGGGCTTCGGCTTCCTCCAGTCCAAGCCGCCATCGGCATTCTCCCCTGTTGCCGTGACGCCTGACGAACTGGATAGCGCCTGGCGCGAGGGCAGGCTCCATCGGCCACTGCTGGCGCAGGTCAACGACAATCCCTTCGGGCGGCCCGATGCCGGCGCCGACATGACCTTCGATTTCGGCACGCTCATCGCCCATGCCGCCGCTACCCGGCCCCTTGGTGCCGGCACGATCATCGGCTCCGGCACAGTCTCCAATCGCGAGGCGGGTGGCGGCCCGGCCCGGCCGATGGGAGAGGGAGGCATCGGCTATGGCTGCATTGCGGAGTTGCGCGCGGTCGAGACGATCCGCCATGGCGAGCCCAAGACGCCGTATCTGCGCTTCGGCGACCGGGTCCGCATCGAGATGAAGGACCCGCATGGGCATTCGATTTTCGGCGCCATCGAGCAGGAGGTCCTGCCGCATGTCTAGAGGCCCGCTGACCGCCCATTTCCGCAAGATGGCGCACAACAACGCATGGGCGAACTGGCGGCTGCTTTCGGCCTGCGCCCGGCTGAGCGACGAGGAATTCCGGGCCTCCCGGACCAGCTTCTTTCCTTCGCTGCATGAGACGCTGAACCACAACCTCCTGGTCGATCTCTACTATATCGACGCTCTGGAGCGAGGCGGGCTCGGCCGGCAAGTCGGGACGCGCTTCGTGCCCCTGGCCGCCGACGCTTTGGTGGAGGCGCAGGCCGTCGCAGACCGCCGCCTCATCGCCTTTTGCGATGGGCTGGCCGATACAAGCCTGAGTGCGACCGTTCCCACCGATCGCGGCGCTGCGGGAGCGATCGAGGAGCGGATCGACGATCTGCTGGCGCATCTCTTCCAGCATCAGGTCCACCATCGCGGACAGGCCCATGCGATGCTAGCCGGCACGGAAATCCGGCCTCCACAACTCGACGAGTATTTCCTGCTCTACGATTCGCAGCAGACGCGCGTGGAACTGCGTCGCCTGGATCTTTTGCCGCCCGAAGAGCTTTTGTGACAGCAGCCGAGCGCTGCGCTTGGCGGCGGGCAGGCCGCCGGGTAACCTGACAGCGACGCCTGCCGCGAAAGCCGAGACGCCATGATCGAGACCGCGCCGTTCTATTCCTCCGCCATCCCGCTCGCCTTCTTCGTCTGGGGGCCGGTCGTGGTGGTGGTGTTGTTCTGGGCGGTCGGCCTGTGGTCGAACGGGCAGGGCATTCCCCGCATGCTGGAAAGCGACTGGGACGGCTACAGCGTCGCCGACGTCGAGAAGCTGTTCTCGCTCTATGGCGAGGAGCGGCGCGCCCGCTATCGCAACCGGGTTCTGCCGGCGGACGTGGCCTTCGCCTTCACCTATGCCATCGTGGGAGCGATCCTGGTCGCGGGGCTCGTCACGCGCGGCCATCCCTGGTGGGTGGCGGCGCTCTGCGGCGGTGGCTGGCTTCTTGGCGGGCTCTGCGATGTGGCCGAGAACTTTGCCGTGGCGCGGATGCTCGACCGTTATCCCCAGGTCGATGCCGGCAATGTCTCCTTCGCGAGCGTCGTGACGCGACTCAAGCTCGTGCTCTTCATTCTCGGCATCGTCGGCGCGCTCGCCGCCGCCTATCTGGTCTTCAAGCCTCTGGCAGTCTGAGCTGGGCGCAACCATATCCGGCGGGCCATTCCGCCACGGAGATCGTCATGCGTCTGCCCTTTGCCGCTTCCGCCCTTGTCGCTGCAGCGCTGTCTTTCGCGTCAGCGCTGCCGGCGTTGGCGCAGGAGGATCTGATCTTCCGCAAGTCGACCGTCTGGAAGATGCTGACGCCCAATGACAAGCTCGCCGTCTACGGCGTCGACGATCCGATCGTCGAGGGAGTCGCCTGCCATTACACTGTCCCTGAGAAGGGCGGCGTTTCCGGCATGTTCGGAGTGGCTGAGGAGGTCTCCGAGGTTTCGCTCGCCTGCCGGCAGGTCGGCCCGATCAAGTTCAAGGAGAAGGCGGAGCAGGGCGATGTCGTCTTCCGCGAGCGCCGCTCGCTCATCTGGAAGAAGATGCAGATCGTGCGCGGCTGCGACGCCAAGCGCAACGTGCTGGTCTATCTGGTCTATACCGACAAGCTGATCGACGGGTCGCCGCAGAACTCGACATCTACGGTCCCGATCATGCCCTGGGGGGCGACGGGCGAGACGCCGAAATGCGCCGAATGGATCAGGTGATCCGAGGCCGGCTTATTCGCCGCAGGTAATGCTCAGCGGCTGCGGGGCGCTCTCGGTCGACACGCGCTTCGCCACCGAACCCGTGAAGTCCTCGTTCGCCGCGACGCCGAAGGCCACGGCCTTGCCGAAGCCCTGCGCCTCGCACCAGGCATTGGCGACGATCGTGCCGCATTCCGCCTTCGAGGAGATGCAGTCGGCTACGCCGTAGCCGTCGCTGGCCGGGATCAGGAAGGTGCGCTGCTCGCTGGCGGCAGAGCGTGTGGTCGGCATGATCGAGAGCGAGACGCCGGCGGCTACGATGCCGAGCAGTCCGACGAAGGCCACGGCGCGGCGCATGTTCTGAATGTTCCTGATGGCGAGGGCGGGCGAATAACCCGTGAGTCGCAAGCTTGTTTCGGGTCGGTTAAATTTGAGTGAATTGCGGCGGAAATGTTGCGGCGCAGCAAACGAGGCTGCCTCTTGACGCCGGGCCTGTGGATAGGCCATCAATCTCGGTCATGACGCGAGCCGCGACCATCAACCGGATCTGCATTATTTGCCGCTAGCTTTTGCTGGCCGGCTGCTCACGTCCTCGTCCTGAAAACGAACAGACAAAAGCGCCCCGGCCAGCGGCCCGGTGGTTAGCCTTGTTTCATTTCGTCCGTTTCCAGGATTTCGCCCGATGCCGCCCACCCTGAGGCTCTACAACACGCTGACGCGGACGAAGCAGGACTTCGCGCCGATCGATCCGCTGAACGTGCGGATGTATGTCTGCGGGCCGACGGTCTACGACTATGCCCATATCGGCAATGCCCGGCCGGTCATCGTCTTCGACGTGCTGTTCCGACTGCTGCAGCACGTCTACGGGGCTGACCACGTCACCTATGCCCGTAACCTCACCGACGTCGACGACAAGATCAACGCCCGTGCGGCGCGGGACTTTCCGGGCCTGCCGCTGAACGAAGCCATCGCGAAGGTCACCGAGGCGACGACGGCGCAGTTCCATGCCGATGTCGACGCGCTGGGCTGCCTGCGCCCGACCGCCGAGCCGCGCGCGACCGAGCATATCGAGGAGATGAAGGCGATCGTCGAGCGGCTGATCGCCCGCGGCGTCGCCTATGTCGCCGAAGAGCATGTGCTGTTCCATGTCCCGGCCGTCGCGCATCTGAAGAACGCGCCGCAATACGGCACGCTCGCCCGCCGCTCGCTCGACGAGATGCTGGCCGGCGCACGCGTGGACGTTGCGCCGTATAAGCGCGATTCGATGGATTTCGTGCTCTGGAAGCCGAGCCGCGAGGGCATCGATCCCGGCTGGCCGTCCCCGGCGGGCATCGCCACGCCCGGCCGCCCCGGCTGGCACATCGAATGCTCGGCCATGTCGATGGCGAAGCTGCTGACGCCTTTCGGCGGCGGGCTTTCCTGCGACGACCCGGACAAGAACCTCTTCGACATCCATGGCGGTGGCATCGACCTCGTCTTCCCGCACCACGAGAACGAGATCGCCCAGTCCTGCTGCGCCTTCGGCGGCGGGGAGGGGGCACCGCGCATGGCCAACATCTGGATGCACAACGGCTTCCTGCAGGTCGAAGGCGAGAAGATGTCGAAGTCGCTGGGCAACTTCGTCACGATCAACGAGTTGCTCGCGACGGAGACCTTTGGCGGCCGCAAATGGCCGGGCGAGGTGCTGCGCCTGGCGATGCTGAAGACGCATTACCGGCAGCCGATCGACTGGACGGTGAAGGCGTTGGAAGAGGCGGAGAAGACGCTGCAGGATTGGGCCGAGGCTGCAGAGGGAGTTCAGGCATCCAGGCCGTCGGGCGAACTGCTCGAGGCGTTGGCCGACGACCTCAACACGGCTCGCGTGCTCGCCGAACTGCACGCCCTTCGCAAGGCTGGCGACGGCGCAGCCCTTCGCGCAGGGCTCGACCTCATCGGCATCGGCCTTCCCGAGGTTGCTGCGCCGACAGCCGTTGCGCCAGAGGTCGAAGACCTGATCGCCGCCCGCCTCGAAGCGCGCCGCGCCAAGAATTTCGCCGAGTCCGACCGCATCCGCGACGAACTCGCCGCGATGGGCATCACACTGAAGGACGGCAAGGACCCGACGACGGGCGAGCCGACGACGACGTGGGAAGTGAAACGATGAACAACAAGATTCGCCCCGCCGGCTCGCTCTCCTTCGCCATCAAGCTTGTCATGTTCGCGATGGTCATGCCGCGCGTCGTCCGCTTTCGCCTGAGGCGGAGACAATGAGCGCCGCCCGCATCCACCTCTTCGACACCACGCTGCGCGACGGCGCCCAGACCACCGGCGTCGATTTCTCGCTCGACGACAAGCGCGCCGTCGCGGCGCTGCTCGACAGGCTCGGCGTCGATTATGTCGAGGGCGGCTATCCCGGTGCGAACCCGCTGGACACCGCCTTCTTTGAGCAGAAGCCGACGAAGCAGGCCAAGTTCGCCGCCTTCGGCATGACGAAGAGGGCCGGGCGCTCGGCCGCCAACGACCCCGGCATCGCCGCGCTGCTCGAGGCGAAGGCCGATGCCATCGTGTTCGTCGCCAAGAGCTGGGACTACCATGTCCATGTCGCGCTCGAGATCTCGCTGGAGGAGAACCTCGCCGGCATTCGCGAAAGCGTCGAGGCCGCGAAGGCGGCCGGCCGCGAGGTGATGCTCGATTGCGAGCACTTCTTCGACGGTTACAAGGCCAATCCCGACTATGCGCTTTCCTGCGCGCGGGCGGCCTATGAGGCCGGCGCCCGCTGGGTCGTGCTCTGCGACACCAATGGCGGCACGCTGCCGGACGAGATCGGCGCAATCGTGCATGAAGTCACCAAGGTGGTGCCGGGCGACCGTCTCGGCATCCATGCCCATGACGATTGCGGCTGCGCCGTCGCCAATTCGCTGGCGGCGGTCGAGGCCGGCGCGCGCCAGATCCAGGGCACGCTGAACGGCCTCGGCGAGCGCTGCGGTAATGCCAACTTGGTGACGTTGATCGGCGCGCTGAAGCTCAAGGAGCGCTATCGCGACCGCTTCGCGCTCGGCATCGACGAGAGGCAGCTTTCGGAGCTTGCGCATGTCTCGCGCGCGCTCGACGAGATGCTGAACCGCGCGCCGAACCGGCACGCGCCCTTCGTCGGCGCCTCCGCCTTCGCCACCAAGGCCGGCATCCATGCCTCTGCCGTGCTGAAGGACCCGCGCACCTACGAGCATGTCCCGCCCGAGGCGACGGGCAACACCCGCAAGGTGCTGATTTCGGACCAGGGCGGCAAGTCGAACCTCGTCGCCGAGCTGGAACGCATCGGCGTCACGCTCGGCCGCGACGATCCGCGGCTCAACCGCGTGCTGCAAGAGGTCAAGGAGAAGGAAGCGCAGGGCTATGCCTTCGAGGGCGCCGATGCCTCTTTCTTCCTGCTCGCCAAGCGCATTATGGGAGAACTACCGGCTTATTTCGAGATCGAACGTTTCACCGCCAATGTCGAGCGTCGCTACAACGCGCTCGGCGAACTCGTCACCTTCTCCGAAGCGATCGTTAAGGTGAAGGTCGGTGACGACCTGCTGATCTCGGTCGCCGAAAGCGTGCTTGGGCCGGTCAATGCGCTCGATCTAGCGCTGCGCAAGGATCTCGGCCGCTACCAGTCGTTGATTGGTGGCCTCAAGCTGGTCGACTACAAGGTCCGCGTCTTCCAGGGCGGAACCGATGCGGTGACGCGCGTGCTGATCGAGTCCGGCGACGAAACGGGCGAGCGCTGGACCACGGTGGGCGTCAGCGCCAACATCATCGACGCCTCCTTCCAGGCGCTGGTCGACTCGATCACCTACAAGCTGGTGAAGGCTGGCGCCACGGCGTGAAAACCCTTCCGCCGTCATGCCCGGGCTTGACCCGGGCATCTCAGGCAGAATGAGGCTCCAGCGCCCTTTCGTCTGGAGATTCTCGGGTCAAGCCCGAGACTGACGCACTGTGGCGATGTCTTGGCCCGCCCTCACTCCGTCAGCCGGATCACCCTGTCCTTGCACAGATCCATGGCGTCGGAATCGCTCTCGGCCTCGTCGGCGAACTTGGCCAGCACGAAATAGCTGCAGCCTTGCGGCTTGTTGAGCTTGAGCGCGACGCTTTTGCCGGGGGCGAGCGGCTTGGCGAGCTTGGCGACGAGCCGGGATTGCTCGCCTGCGGTCGCGATCTCCAGGCTGTTGAGCGGCGCGGCGCGCTGGTTGGTGATGGTAATCTGCGAGTGAGGCTTGGCCCCCTGCGCGGCGGCAGGGATGACGGCGAGCATGAGCGAGGCGGCCGCAGCGAGCCCCGTCGCGATAAGGTGCTGATCTCTCATGGTTGTTTCTGTCCCCGTTCCTGAGCGTCCTGCGCTCTGGATGGGATGAGATACCCGGCTTTCGACCAGAGCAAGGCAGCTTTCCGGCCAATGGCGGGGCAGGGCGATGGCAGGAAGAGGGCGGCGCCGGATTCCTCGCATGCAATGGCGCGCGATTGCGCCTATATGGGCGTTCCAACTGGAATCGTTTGAAAATGCCTGCGCCGTCAGCGCCGCTTCCGGCGCCGGGTTTCGCCCGCTCCGCCATCATCCAGCCGGGTTCCGGCTTTTTCGCCACTTTCCAGGCGCTCTGGCCCTATCTCTGGCCTTCGGAGCGGGCCGATCTGCGCCGGCGCGTCATCGCCGCCTTCGCCCTGATGGTGGCGGGCCGGCTGATGCTGATGGGCGTGCCGTTCACCTTCAAATGGGTCACCGACGCGCTCGCCCGCACCACCTCCAGCCCGGCCGACTGGCTGCCATGGCTGCTGGGTGCCCCGCTCGCACTGACAGTGCTGTACGGCCTCGCCCGCGTCGGCTCGGCCGCATTCGTGCAGATGCGCGATGCCATCTTCGCGCCGGTCTTCATGCATGCGGTCCGGACGCTCGCGCTGCAGACCTTCGGCCACCTGCACCACCTCTCGCTGCGCTTCCATCTGGAGCGCAAGACCGGGGGGCTGACCCGCGTGCTGGAGCGCGGCCGCAACGGCATCGAGGAGATGGTCCGCCTCGGCCTCAACCAGCTCGTGCCCGTCATCATCGAGGTCGCGCTCATTATCGCCGTGCTGCTCTGGCTGTTCGATTGGCGCTATGTCGTCGTGCTGGTGGTGATGGTCACGGCCTACATGACCTACACCATCAAGGCGACGGAGTGGCGCATCGCCATCCGTTCGGCGATGAACGAGTCCGATACCGACGCCAACTCCAAGGCGATCGACTCCCTGCTCAACTACGAGACGGTGAAGTACTTCGGGGCCGAGGCGCGCGAGACGGCGCGTTACGACCAGGCCATGGCGCTCTACGAGCGCAACTCGGTCAAGTCCTACACCTCGCTCGCCTGGCTGAACTTCGGCCAGGCCGCGATCTTCGCGGCGGGCCTGACGCTTTCGATGGTGATGGCGGTGCGCGGCTTCCAGGCCGGGACCAACACGGTCGGCGACCTCATCCTGATCAACTCAATGCTGATCCAGCTTTACATCCCGCTGAACTTCATGGGCACCGTCTATAGCGAGATCAAGCAGGCGACGCTGGACATCGCCCAGATGTTCTCGCTGATCGGCCGCGATCCGGAGATCCAGGACAAGCCCGGCGCCCTGCCGCTCGACGTCGCTGCCGGCGAGGTCGTCTTCGACGACGTTCATTTCGCCTATGTGCCGGAGCGGCCGATCCTTCGCGGCGTCTCCTTCAAGGTGCTGCCGGGCAGGACTGTCGCAATCGTGGGGCCTTCGGGCGCCGGCAAATCGACGATCTCGCGGCTGCTTTTCCGCTTCTACGAACCCCAGGCTGGGCGCATCCTGGTCGACGGCCAGCCCATCGCCGACATCCAGCAGGTCAGCTTGCGCGCCGCCATCGGCATGGTCCCGCAGGATACGGTGCTGTTCAACGACACCATCGAGTACAACATCCTCTATGGCCGCCCCGATGCCACGACCGAAGAGGTCGCGGAGGCTGCGCGCCTCGCCCAGATCGACCGCTTCATACGCTCCCTGCCGGAGGGCTATGCCACCTCCGTCGGCGAGCGCGGCCTGAAGCTCTCGGGGGGCGAGAAGCAGCGCGTCGCGATTGCGCGCACCATCCTCAAGGGTCCGCCCATCCTCGTCCTCGACGAGGCGACCTCGGCGCTCGATTCCTTCACCGAGAAGGAAATCCAGGACGCGCTCGACCGGGTGAGCGAGGGCCGCACCACGCTGGTCATCGCACACCGGCTCTCCACGGTGGTCAATGCCGACGAGATCATCGTGCTCGACAAGGGCGTGATCGTCGAGCGCGGCCACCATCTCGACCTGCTTGCCGCGGACGGCGTCTATGCCGCGATGTGGAACCGCCAGCGCGAGGTCGACGAGGCCAAGGCCACCCTTCAGCGCGCCACCGCGGCCGAGGGCGAGAGCGTCAGGGTGAATTTGACGTCGTAGGGCGCAGGGCGCGCAGGTCATGCTCGCCCCTGCGGGGAGCATCCGCGTCTTGAACACGGTGCGTTACGAAGAAGACGTGGATGGTCGGGACAAGCCCGACCATGACGGAAGAGCCGCCGCGCCTTGTCTTCATCCAGTTTAAAACTGCTCGCAACTTCGGCGCGGTTCCTGCATGCTCCTGCCGCTGGGTTAAGCTATCGGGGGATAAGGCTGCCATGTTCGATCCGACGACGTTCGTGGGTTTCCACACATGGCTGAGCCTGATCGCCATCCTGGCCGGATTTCCGGTCACTGCGGGCTTGCTGCATGGGCATACGCGGCCGAGTTGGACCGGTATCTTCCTCTCCACATCCTTCGCGACGAGCGCGACCGGCTTCGGCTTTCCCTTCAACGGAATCCTGCCGTCGCACATCATCGGAGCGATCCACATCGTGCTTGTCGCGATCGCGGCCTATGCTCTGTACGGGCGCAGGCTGGAGGGCGGTTGGCGCCGCACTTACGCGATCACCGCAGTGTTGTCGTTCTACCTGCTGATGTTCGTGCTGGTCGCGCAGCTGTTCGGCAAGGTCCCGGCGCTGCGCGCCCTGGCGCCGACGCAATCCGAGCCACCCTTCGCCATTGCCGAGACCTTCGTGCTGTTCGTCTTCGGCTTCGTGACCTGGAAGGCGGCGGTGCGCTTCGTCCAGATGCCGCGCCTGACGCCTTAAGACCAGTCTGCATCGCAGCGCGCTCGAACCGGTCCTGTCGTGCTCGGTCGCCGGCTTGGCAGCGCGCGCGGCAGAGCGTTTGAGCGGTGCATCGGCGGCCATGTCGCAGCTTGTGGGCTTTCCCTGAAGGGCAGAACCCCTTAAATCAGCGCGACGCTCGCGGCCGCTGGGGGCCCGCGACACCCTTTTTATCGGCGCCCATGGCGCCGGGAGCCCAACGGAAACCGCCTCATGTCGCTCGTCGATTCCGTCCGCAAGGTGATCGTTCCCATCCACAAGGAGGGATATGTCTTCATCGCCATCGGGTTGGTGGCGACAATCATCCTCGCCAATCTCTGGTCGCCCTTCGGCTGGATCGGCGCGATCATCACGATCTGGATCTGCTACTTCTTCCGCGATCCCGTCCGCGTCACGCCGCAGCGGGAAGGGCTGGTGATCTCGCCCGCCGACGGCCGCATCAGCCAGATCGCTTCGGCCCTGCCGCCGCCGGAGCTCGAGCTGCCGGCCGAGCCGATGACGCGCGTCTCGATCTTCATGAACGTCTTCGATTGCCATGTGAACCGTGCGCCCGTGCCGGGCCGCATCGCCAAGATCGCCTATACGCCGGGCCTCTTCCTCAATGCCGAGCTCGATAAGGCGAGCGACGACAACGAGCGCAACGCACTTGCGATCGAGACTGCCTCCGGCATCGTCGGCGTGGTGCAGATCGCAGGCCTCATCGCGCGGCGCATCGTGCCCTTCGTCAAGGAGGGCGACGTTCTGGCCACCGGCGAGCGCTTTGGCTTGATCCGCTTCGGCTCGCGCGTCGACGTCTACCTGCCGGCCCATGTCGTGCCGCTGGTCGGCGAGGGCCAGACGGCGATCGCCGGCGAGACGGTGCTGGCCGACATGACCGGCAACGAACTGATCAAGCGCAGCTTCCGCGACATCTGAGCGGCGGTGTTTTGAGGGCAGGGTCATCCCGTGCGCGCTGCGGCGCGAAGTGCCGCTGCGCAGACACGGGACCGCGTGCCGAAGCGGTCGCCTGCACTGAACGCAGCCGGAAAAACGTCCTGTCCTGATGACGATCCCGCATCTGCGCAGCGGCACTTCGCGCCGCAGCCCGTGCGGGATGACACGCGCCTAAGCCTAGCCTGCGCCCCCGAAACCGCGTATTCCGACTGCCATGAGTGACCTGTTTCCCCCCTTCGAGCCCGAGCGCGTCGAATCGAGGCGTGCCCGCTTCAAGGCGATCCCGTTTCGCCTGCTGGCGCCGAACGTCGTCACGCTGCTGGCGCTCTGCCTGGGCCTGACGGCGATGCGGCTCATCGTCGAGGGCAAGCTCGAGACGGCGACGATCTGCATCCTGATCGCGGCCGGGCTCGACGGCGTCGACGGGCGCCTCGCGCGGATGCTCAAGGGCACCTCGCGCTTCGGCGCGGAGCTCGATTCGCTCTCCGACTTTGTCAATTTCGGCGTCGCCACCGGCTATGTGCTGTGGATATTCGTCCTGCACGACCTGAAATCGTTCGGCTGGATCATCGTGCTGACGCTGGCCTGCGCCATGGCGTTGAGGCTCGCGCGCTTCAACGTCATGATCGACGATCCCGACCGGCCCGACTGGCAGAAGAATTTCTTCGTCGGCATGCCGGCACCGGCGGGCGCCATCACCGCCATGCTTCCGGTCTATCTGCAGATGATCGGCGTGCCGGTGCAGGAATACGGGGCGCCTTTCGCCGGCGTCTATATCCTGTTCATCGCGTTCCTGACGATCTCGCGCATCCCCTGCTACGCCGGCAAGACGCTCGGCACCCGCGTCCCGCGCGACAAGGTGCTGCCGATCTTCGTGGCCGTGGTGATCGTGGCCGGGCTGCTCTTCGCCTATCCCTTCGAGGTGCTGACCTTCGTGGTCGTCGCCTATCTGGCGCTGATCCCGGTGAGCGTGGCCCGCTATCGCAAGCTGGAACGCGAATACGCTGCGCCCCTGCCGCTTTCGGTAGAGGGTGGGGCGCCTGAAAATCCGGCCTGATTGGATCTGGAGCTAGCGCCGATATCCGCCGAGCCGCGCCGCATTGGCGCGGGTGCGCTTGGCGAAGGGCTCGAGCGTGCTGTCGGCGACGCGCACGACCGCCGCCGCCATGTCGAACTGTCCGGGCGGGTTGAGCGCAAGCTCCCACCAGAAGGCGGTCGCCGCCTGGCTCGCTGCGAAGCTGCTCTCCACGACGGCGGAAACCTTCTCGATCACGGCCTTGGCGGCCTCGCGCTGGCCGTGGCTGTCCCCGAGCGCGCCCTTGAGCAGGATCGGCATCCGCATCGCGATGGTCAGGCTAGCCTCGGCATGCATGGAAAACACGCGTGCCGCCAAATCCTGCGCATCAGCTCCAGTCGCCACGGCGGAGCGCTTCGATCTGCGCGGACGCGCCATGGGAAACTCCAGAATAGTCGATCAGCATTGGCGGGGAGCCAAAAGAGTCTGAACTGTGCTCCCCCCGACCCAGCTTGGCAATGCGTAGTATACCAGTCTCCTGCGCTTCTTTTATGCACCGGGCGCAGGGCGCAGCCCGGGACGGGAACTCTCCCGCGCCCCGTTGACCACGGCGGCGTTTGCCGATTTATCGAGCGGCAGAAATGCATTAAAGGCTGATCGCGCGCCGATTGTCCGGCGCCGGATCAGCGTCGGGCAGCCTCTTGAGCCTTTTTTCATCTCCGAAACACCCCGGTTGGCGCCCCATGCTGGTGTTGGCCTCGGCCTCGCCGCGGCGGCTCGCTCTTCTGGAGCAGGCCGGGTTGAAGCCGGACGCGCTGTTGCCGGCCGATCTCGACGAGACGCCCCGCAAGGGCGAGCGCCCGCGCGATCTCGCCCGGCGCCTCGCTCGCGAGAAGGCGGAGGCCGCCCGTGAGGGCGCCAAGCCCCGCACCGATCTTGAAGGCTGCTATATCGTCGCGGCCGACACGGTCGTGGCGGTGGGCCGGCGCGTCCTGCCGAAGGCCGAGATCGTCGACGAGGCGGCCGCCTGCCTGCGCCTGCTCTCGGGCCGCGCGCATCGTGTCTATACGGGCGTCGCGGTGGTGACGCCCTCCGGCGCGGTTCGGGATCGCATCGTCGAGACTCGGTTGCGCTTCAAGCGGCTTTCGACCGAAGACATCGAGGCCTATCTCGCTTCGGGCGAATGGCGCGGCAAGGCGGGCGGCTACGCCATCCAGGGCATCGCCGGCTCCTTCGTCGTCAAGCTCGTCGGCTCCTATACCGGCGTGGTCGGCCTGCCGCTCTATGAGACGGTCAATCTGCTCGGCGGCGAAGGCTTCCCTATCCGCTTCGGCTGGATGAACGCGGCCTGAGACTCGCCGCAAGACGATGCGATGAACCGGCGGACGACGAATCCGCTCTTCAACTGTGAAGCGAGGGCATCGCGAAGATGACCGATACCGACAAGGCGGCCCCGGCCGCGCGGCCCTGTTCGATCTGCGGCAAGCCGGCCGTGGCGCGCTACAAGCCGTTCTGCTCGCCGCGCTGCGCTGACATCGATCTCGGCCGCTGGCTCAAGGGCGGTTATGTGATCCCTGGCGAACCGGTCGAAGAGGCCGAGGAAGCCCCGCAGCCGCGCGAGCGCGACGAGTGACCTGAGCCCTAGCGATCGGGGCGCACCCGCGGAATCCGCATCGCATGCTGTCGTGGAGGGCGCCGGCCGCGGCTGGGCTTCAGGACGCGCCCTTCTCCAGGTCCTCGCGCTGCTTCAGCAGGGCGTTCAGAACATCCTGCTGCTCGCTCAGCCGGTTGGCGATCGCTTCCTCGGCGCCGGAGCCGGAGGTGGCGGTCGCCCGTTCCATCAGTTCGGAGATATTGGCACGGGCAATGGCGATCCGGTCGTCGAGATCCTGCAGCGTAGCGTGGCCGGCCATCTCATCCTCCATCCAGCTTCGGCGAAAGCATTCTCGGACGGCAAAGCCGTGAAGGCGAGTGCAAATCGTCGCAATGCGGCGTTTTGGCCGCGGGAGCAGGATGGTGCGGGCGCGCGCAATCGAAAAACACTCCTTGCAGCGTGCGATCTGCACGGAGCTCATGCCTATCGACGGAAGCCTCGTTTCGGTTGCGGGCATCGCGATCAGTGAATTTGAATCATGGTTTGCTCTGATATTTGCGCTTAAGGCGCTGAAGAATTCTCGCCACTATCCGCATCCCTAGGCAGGGTTGCGGGAGGCCGATTTGAACGGGTTTTCGGATATGGCGCGCTCGGGCCGGCGATCTGCCGGTCTGGCTGAGATGGCGCATGCGATCCGGTTCTTGTCGGTGGACGCTATCCTCGCTGCCGGCGAAGGGCACCAGGGTGTCCCGCTTGGCATGGCCGAGATCGCCACGACGCTCTATGCGCGCCATCTGACGTTCGATCCCGCGGCGCCGACCTGGCCTGATCGGGATCGTGTCGTGCTCTCCAATGGCCATGGCTCGATGCTGCTCTACGCGCTGCTGCATCTGACCGGCTACCACGACATCTCGATCGAGGCGTTGAGGAGATTCCGTGAATTGGGCTCACCTTGCGCGGGCCATCCCGAGCGGGATCCGGCGGCGGGCATAGAAACCACGACAGGTCCGCTGGGCCAGGGAATCGCGAACGCGCTCGGCATGGCCATTGCGGAGGCCTCGCTGAATGCGCGGTTCGGCGACGCCCTCGTCGATCACAGGACCTGGGCGTTCGTGGGCGATGGCTGTCTTCAGGAGGGCGTCGGTCAGGAGGTGATCCAGCTTGCCGGGCACTTGCGGCTGGGCAAGCTCACCTTCCTCTGGGACGACAACGCCATCACGGATGACGGCGCCACGAAGCTCTCGATTTCCGAGGACGTGGCCGAGCGCTTTCGTGTCGCCCATTGGCATGTCCAGGAGATCGATGGACACGACATTGCCGCGATCGATGCGGCGATGTCCGCCGTGCGGCTGGATCCGCGCCCCTCGCTCATCGCCTGTCGGACCACGATTGCCCGGGGCCTTCCTCGCCTCGAGGGGCAGCGCGGCGGGCATTCCGGCAAGCTCTTCCCGCAGGATCGCGCGGAGATGGCTGAGCGTTACGGCTGGGCGAGCGGCAGCTTCGAGGTGCCCTCCGACATCGCGAGGGCCTGGCGCGGAACCGCCGCTCGCGGAGCCGAGGCGCGCGCCGCCTGGGCAACAGGTCTGGCCGGCGCCGCCGATGCCGTGCGCGAGGAATTCGAACGGGTCCATTCGCGAACTCTCAAACCCGGCTGGCGCGAAGCCATTCATAGCTTCAAGCAACGCGCGGCCGGCGAGGGGCACCCGGCATTCTCCATCGCGTCCTCCGGGGAGATCGCAGCAGCGCTCTACGATATCCTTCCCGAGATCGTGACCGCCTGTGCCGATCTGGAAGCGCCGACCAACCACAAACGCCAGCTCACCGCGTTCGATGCCGATCATCGGGCTGGCCGTTACCTGCATTGCGGCGTGCGCGAACATGCGATGGGGGCGCTCGCCAACGGCGTGGCTGCACATGGCGGGGTTATCCCGCTCGCCGTCACATATCTGCCCTTCTCGGACTATGAGCGGCCGGCGATGCGCATGGCGGCCTTGATGGGGCTGCCTTCGATCTTCGTCTTCAGCCATGACTCGATCGGCATCGGCAAGAACGGGCCGACGCATCAGCCAGTCGAGATCATCGCTTCACTCCGGGCCATGCCGAACATGCTGGTCCTGCGTCCCTGCGACGCGGTGGAGGCGGCCGAGGCCTGGGAGATCGCGCTGGAGCGCGATACGGGTCCGACCTCGCTGATCTTCGCCCGCCAGAGCTTGCCGCAACTGCGGCGCGACGCCGGCAGCGTGAACCGTTCGGCGCGCGGAGCCTATGTCCTGGCCGAGGCGGATGGCGGCGCACGGCGCGTCACCTTGCTGTCGACCGGCTCGGAGGTGCAGATCGCCCTTTCGGCTCGCGACATCCTGCAGGGCGAGGGAATTCCCACGACGGTCGTCTCGATGCCGAGCTGGAGCCTGTTCGAGGCACAGGACAGCGCCTATCGGAAGCAGGTGCTTGGGGAAGGCTGCGTGCGCGTGGCCGTCGAGGCGGCCGTGAAATTCGGCTGGGAACGCTGGATCGGCGAGGATGGCGGCTTCGTCGGCATGACCGGCTTCGGCGCCTCCGGCCCGGCCGAGGAACTCTACAGGCATTTCGGGATCACGGCGGATGCGGTGGCGGCACAGGCGCGTTCGCGGCTTTGAGGCCGCCCGGGAGAACCTGACGTCATTGCCAGCGGAGCGAGGCAATCCAGGGGGCGCGGAACTCTACGCTCTCCTGGATTGCCTCGTCGGCTGCGCCCCTTTGCAATGACTCTTCAGTAGAGCGTGAGCGCCGGCACGTAGCTCACCAGCAACAGCACAAGCATCGCCACACCGAAGAACGGCCAGAGCTCTCGTGTCGTATCGCCGAGCGATGTTCGGGCGATCGAGGCGGAGATGAACAGGGTGGTGCCGATCGGCGGCGTATACAAACCGATGCCGAGGTTCAGCACCATGATGATGCCGAGCTGCACCGGGTCCAATCCGATCGAGGCGGCGAGCGGCACGAAGATCGGGCCGAGCAGCAGGATGGCTGGCGGCAGGTCGATCGGCATGCCGACGAGCAGCAGCAGGACGTTCATCGCCAGGATGATCAGATAGGGATTGGAGATCGTCGCCGAGGTCCATTCGGCGAAGCGCTGCGGCACCTGGTCGAAGGTCAGGACCCAGCCGACGATGGCCGAGCCCATGATGACCAGCATGACCACGCCGGTCGCCACCCCCGCTTCGACCATGCTGATGCGGAATCGCGACCAGCTCATGTCGCTATAGAGCACGACGCTGAGCACCATCGCGTAGAGCACGGCGAGCACGGCGATCTCGGTCGGCGTGGCGATTCCGAAGCGCAGGCCCAGCAGGATGAACACCGGCATGAGCAGGGCGGGCATGCTGCGCCAGGCCAACCGGGCGAGCTCCGCCTTCGAGACGGGCTGTTCGGGCGAAACATAGCCGCGCCGGCGGGCGATCCAGCTGCACAACACGATGAAGCCGCCGGCCATCAGCAGGCCCGGCAGGATTCCGGCGACGAAGAGATCGGCGATCGAGACGTTGCTGACCAGCGAGTAGAGGATCAGCGGAATCGAGGGTGGGATAAGGATATCGATGATCGCCGAAGTCGCATTGTTCGCGGCACAGAGCGGGGCGGGATAGCCCTGCCGCTTCTGCCAGGGGATCAAGACGGAGCCGAGCGCGCTCGCATTGGCGACGGCGCTGCCCGAGACGCCGCCGAATACCACCGATGCGACGACTGTCGTCGACAGCGGGCCGCCGCGCCAGCGCTGCATCGCCTTGGACGCGAAGGCGAGGAGATCGCCGCCGAGCTTTCCGCCGAGCATGAGCGAACCCGCCAGCATGAAGAACGGCAGTGCCAGCATCGGGAAGGACTGGGTCTGCTGGTACATCTGCTGCGCGATGATGGTCAGCGGAATCTGGCCCTGCACCAGCAGCGCCGCGCCGGCCGCGACGATGAGGGCATGGCCGACCGGGATCGCCAGCAGCATCAGGAATGTGAAGGACAGGATCAGGGTGAGGCTCACGAGACCAACTCCTCCGGTCCCGGTGTCGGCATCGCTTCGGGACCCATGGCGGCGACCCGCGCCGCCTGCGTCGCCGTGACGACGATCACGAGCCCAAGCCCGATGGCCAGCGTGTAGTAGCCATAGCTGGCAGGGATCCCCATGACCGGGGAGCGATCGACCCAGAGCATGTCCGCGAGCAGCAGAATGTCCCGGCCGAGCAGCAAATAGCTGCCGATCACGATGGCATGCCCCGCCAGCAGCATGGTCCGGGCGCCCTCGCGGCCGAGCATCAGCAGGATCGTCTCGACGGCCATATGCCCGCCCTTCTGCACGCCGAGCACGACGCCCGCCATGATGAAGACCGGGAAGAGCCGCTCCGGCACCTCCTGGGCGAAGCGAAAGCCGCCGGAGGCAAGCACATAGCGGGCGCCGACATTGGCGGCGAGCATGGCAAGCAAGGCCGCGCCGACCGCGATGACGATCGTCTCGCAGAGCCGAGCGACGGCGCGATCGATGCCGTTCGCCGCGGCGACGGCGCTTGCGCGCCATCCCGCTTCGTGCCGCTGGGCCGTCACGTCAGGCCTGCGCCGCTTTGGCGAGGCGATCGACGAAGTCGCCGAAGGGCTTCGCCTTCCAGGTATCGTAGACCTTGGCCGAGGCCTCACGGAATGCGGCCTGATCGGCCTCGTTCACCTGCAGCTTCGCGTTCGCCTTGAACTCGTTGGCGAACTTGGTCTCCGCGTCGAGGAAGAGCTTGCGCTGCAGCTCGCCCGCATCCTTGGCGGTCGCCTTGATGATCTCGCGATCGGCCGGCGAAAGGCGCGCCCAGGTAATCTGTGACATCAGGAAGGGCGAGCACTCCCATTTATGGGCCGAGAGCGAGATGAAGCGGTTCACCTCGAACAGCTTGGAGGAGGCGATGTTGACGAGCGGGTTCTCTTGCCCGTCGACGACGCCCTGCTGGAGCGCGACATAAAGCTCGCCGAACGAAATCTGTTCCGTGCCGGCGCCGAGCGCCTGGAAGATGTCGATTGTCATCGGGTCGGGCGGGGTCCGGATCTTGAGGCCCTTGAGGTCGGCGGGCTTCACGATCGGGCGCTTGCTGTTGGTGATGTGGCGGATGCCGTTGTCCCACCAGCCGAGCGGCACCATGCCGATCTTGGCAAAGCGCTGGTCGAGTTCTGTGCCGATCGGCCCCTCTAGAACCTTGAACGCGGCGGCTGAGGTCGCGAACAGGAAAGGCAGGCCAAGCGCCGCGAGTTCCGGCAGCAGTGCCGAAGTCGAGCCCTGGCTGTTGACAGTCATGTCGACTGCGCCGGTGCGCAGGCTCGTCAGGAGAGACTGTTCGTTGCCGAGCTGTTCGGCGCCGGCGACGCGCACGGCCAGGCGGCCATTGGTGCGCTCCTTGATCAGTTCGCCGAACTTGTCGGCCGCGATCCAGCGCGGGTTCCCGGCCGCCGCGTTGTGGCCGAGCGTCATCGTGACCTGCGCCTGGGCGCCTCGCGGCAGAGCGAGCACGGCGGGCATCGCGAGCCCCGCGACGAGCAGGCTGCGGCGATTGAGTTTTCCGGTCAGCAGATTGGCCTTCATCTTCGTTCCTCCCATGTCGCGCCGCTTGAGCGGCTTTTGCTGATTGTGGTCGTCCATTCCCGGCTTGCGCCTGCACCCCTGCGCTGCGGCCCGCAGGTGCAATTTGCGCGCGCCTCTGCAGGTGCTTTCAGCCTGTCCGCTAGCCCAGCCACCCCTTGACCCGGTTGCAGATTGCTCCCGTCGAAATCCCGTAGCGGTCGTGGAGTGTCGGCAGCGCCCCGGCCGCGAGGAATTCGTCGGGCAGGCCGATCATGCGGAACGCCGGATGCACGCCCTGGCGCATCAGGAGCCCGGCGACGGCTTCTCCGAGCCCGCCATTGACGGTGTGGTTCTCCGCCACCACGACGAGGCGGCCGGGCCGGCCGCAGGCCTCGAGGATCGCCGCCGTGTCGAGCGGCTTGATCGTCGGGACATGCAGCACGGCGGCGTCGATGCGATCCTTTTCCAGCGCCTTCGCCGCTTCGAGCGCGCGCATCGTCATGATGCCTGAGGAGATGAAGAGGACCTCGTAGCCCTCCCGCAGCATCTTCGCCTTGCCGAGTTCGAAGCTGTAGCCGTACTCGTCGAGAACGAGCGGAACCTGGCCGCGAAGCAGCCGCATGTAGACCGGTCCCTTGTGGCGCGCGATCGCCGGCACAGCCTGCTCGATTTCAAGCGCGTCGCAGGGGTCGATCACGACCATGTTCGGCATGGCTCGGAACAGCGCCAGATCCTCGGTCGCCTGATGCGAAGGGCCATATCCGGAGGTGAGCCCCGGCAGCGCGCAGACGATCTTCACATTGCGGTCTTCCTCCGCGATCGTCTGGTGGATGAAGTCGTAGGCGCGGCGCGAGGCGAACACCGCATAGGTGGTCGCGAAGGGCGTAAAGCCTTCCGCGGCCAGCCCCGAGGCCGCTCCGAACAGCAGCTGCTCCGCCATCCCCATCTGGTAGTAGCGATCGGGAAAGGCCTGCCCGAAGATGTGGAGGTCCGTGTACTTGCCGAGATCGGCGGTCATGCCGAGGATCGAACTGTCTTCCTTAGCCATTTCCACCAGCGCATGGCCGAAGGGCGCGGGTTTCGTCCGCTGCCCTTCGCTCGCGATGGATGCGATCATCGCCGAGGTGGTGAGCCGTGGCTTGCCGGCGCCGAGCTTGCTCGAAGCGGTGTTGGCGGCTGCGGGCTTCATGACGGCCTGCCTTCATCGAGCGCGGCCAGCGCGAGCTGCCACTCATGGGCTTCGACGCGGATGAAATGGTTCTTCTCGCGCGCTTCGAGGAATGGCACGCCCTTGCCCATCAGCGTGTCGGCGATGATCATGCTGGGCTTGCCCCGGCCATATTGAGCCTTGGCCGCATCGAAGGCGGCTTGCACCTTGCCGAGGTCGTTGCCATCGACGCGCTGCACGAACCAACCGAAGGCCTCGAGCTTGTCGATGAGCGGCTCGAAAGCCATCACGCTGGTCGATGGGCCGTCGGCCTGCTGTTTGTTGACGTCGACGATGGCGATGAGGTTGTCGAGCTTGTGGTGAGCGGCGGACATGATCGCCTCCCAGACTGAGCCCTCGTCGAGCTCGCCATCCGAAAACAGCGTGTAGACGCGGCTGTCGGAACCCTTCCGCTTCAGGCCGAGGCATCGGCCGACGGCGATCGACAGGCCGAGCCCGAGCGAGCCGCCTGACATCTCCATCCCTGGCGTGTAGCTCGCCATGCCGGACATCGGCAGCCGGCTCTCGTCCGACCCATAGCTCTCCAGCTCTTCATCCGGGACGATGCCGGCCTCGATCAAGGCCGCGTAGAGGGCGATCGCGTAGTGGCCGTTCGACAGGAGGAAGCGGTCGCGGCCCTCCCATTCGGGGTCGTCCGGCCTGTAGCGCATCGCATGGAAATAGGCTGTCGCCAGCACGTCCGCGATATCGAGGGCCTGGGCGATATAGCCCTGGCCCTGGACCTCGCCCATGAGCACCGCATGCCGGCGAATATTCCAGGCGCGGCGCTCGAGCGAGACATTGTGGCCGATTGAAACGCTGCTCATACGCACTGTGCCTTCTGACGATCAGATCTTGGCGGAGGCGGGCAGGGGCTCAGTGGATCAGCATGCCGCCATTGACGTCGATGACCGCTCCCGTGACGTAGGCCGAGAGATCGGAGGCGAGGAACAGGTAGATGCCCGCCACGTCGCTGGCCTCTCCGAGCCGGTTCAGCGGAATGCCCTTGATGATGTCCCGGCGCATCTCGTCGGTCAGCTTCCCGCCGGTGATGTCGGTCTGGATCAGGCCGGGCGTCACGCAGTTAACGCGGATCCCGTCGGGGCCGAACTCCCGCGCCATGGCCTTGGCGAGGCCGAGAACGCCAGCCTTGGCGGAGGAATAGTGCGGGCCCCCGAAGATGCCGCCGCCACGCTGCGCAGAGACGGAGGACATGCAGGCGATGGAGCCGCGTTTGCGGGCCTGCATATGCGGGATGAAGACCTGGCTGAGGAACAGCACGCCCTTGCAGTTGATGTCCTGGATGCGATCCCAGCTCGCCTCGTCGATCTCCAGCGTCTTCACGGGCTGGGTGACGCCGGCGTTGTTGATCAGGATATCGAGATGGCCGAAGCTTGCGATCACCTGATCCGCGGCCGCCTGGCAGGAGGCCTTGTCCGCCACGTCGCATGCCACGCCGAGATGCTGGGGGCCGAGCGCGGCGGCCGCGGCCCTCGCGGCGGCCTCGTCGATGTCGAGGATCGCGATGCGCGCGCCGTGATCCGCAAAGAGCCTGGCGGTGGCGAGGCCGATACCGCGAGCGCTGGCCGCGCCGGAAATGGCGGCGGTCCTGTTCTGAAGCAACATTCCATCCCTCGGCGTGTCAGTCTTTTTCTTTCCTGAGACTGACTCGCCTTTTGGCGTGATGAAAACGCAAAGAATGCGCTATTGGATGAATCCTATTCACCGATGGGTTCGTAGCCGCGTCTTCGGCAAGCCGCGCGTCCTTCGGCATGCCGAGCCGCGGCTCAAATGCAGGAATGCCTCATGAGACGGTTGCCTCTTTCTGCGCTCCAGGCCTTTGAAGCGGCAGCCCGGGCGGGCTCCTTCCGCGCCGCCGGCGAAGAGATCGGCATCTCGTCGAGCGCAATCAGCCATTCCATTCGCAAGCTCGAAACCCTGATGGGTTCTGCGCTCTTCGATCGTGAAGGCCGCTCGGTCCATCTCAACGCTGCGGGCGAGATGCTGATGCGCCACGTGGCGGCGGGTTTCGACGAAATGCGGCAGGGCATCGAAACTGTCGGCGCGCGCTCGGGCAATCTGCTGCGACTTCATTGTGCGCCATCGATGGCGGCGCAATGGCTGCTGCCGCGCCTGCGCGGCCTCCTGTCCGAGCAGCCCGGCCTTGCGGTGAGGCTGTCCGCCGGTGTCGACTATCCGCGCTTCGAGCACGATGAGTTCGACGCCGACATCTGCTACGGGCCGCCACGGCAGGAGGGGCTGATCGTCATTCCCCTCGGGGAGGAGACCGTGACGCCGCTCTGCGCGCCGGACCTCGCCGCCCGCATCGGCTCCGCGAAAGATCTCCTGAGCGCCGAGCTCATCGACAGCGATAACAAGCGCGTGCGCTGGAACAGCTGGTTCCAGGCCAACGACATCGCGCCGGCTGCCCCTCGGGGCTCACGCTTCGACCGCTCCTTCATGGCGATCGCCGCGGCTGTCGACGGGCTGGGAGTCGCTCTGGAATCCACCAGGCTCGCCGAGCGTGAGATTGCCGATGGCCGCCTGGTCGCGCCGCTCGCCGGCAGAGCGCATGACGTCACCTATGTCGGGCACTACCTCGTGTTCCCACGTATCGCGAAGGCCCGCCGTTCGGTGAAGACGTTCGCCAGATGGCTGACGACAGAACTCAGCCTGCCTTCACCGAAATTCTGAGCAATTTCGGCTCAAACTGGCGCCCAGGGCGGGCATGGACGCCGAGGATTACCAGTTAGGCGCGCTGCTTCCGGCGGTTTCGAGAATGCCAGGCGCGGGCAGTTGCCCCTCGAACCAGAGTGCGGCGGCCGCGCGCGACATGGCGGCGCCGTCATGCCCGATGCCGGGCACCACGATGCGCGTCCAGTTGCACGGCACGCCGAGCTTCGCGGCCTCGCTTTGCGCAAAGTCCAGCATGAACTGCGAGCGGGCGAAGCGATGGGGGCCCTGCGCCAGCGCCTCGGGATTGGCGGGCAGGTTGGGATCGTCCGTCGCGATGTCGCGGTCGCCGGCGAGCAGTGTCATCGGATAGGCCAGCCAGCGCACGAGATCGGCTTCAGCAAGGCCGAGCCCGCCGACGCCCTCGGGGAATGCCCGGTCCAGCGTCGGCAGCGTGTACCAGCCGGGGTTGCCGCACATCGAAACCTCGAACGGCGCGTGGTCCTGCGTGGCCAGCATGCGGTGGGCGAACTGGCCGCCGGCCGAATGGCCGAAGAGTTTGACCGTCTTCCGGCGGGTTACACCGGCAGTGCGCAGCGCTTCGAGCACGCGGGCGGGGACGCCGTAGATCCAGCTTTCGCGCGCCAGGACCGCGCCTTCCGCCGAGAGCACCAGCCCGTTGTTGTAGGACTCCGCGCCGGGGTAGTCGTCGTTGCCGAAGGTCGGCGCAAGGATCAGCAGGTTGTGCTTCTCGGCGGCATCGATCCAGAAGTCGCGATAGTCGTCGCCGTTGCGCATCATGCCGTGCTGCACGACGACGATCTCATCCTCCGGCCCGTGGCGCTCGGGCCGATAGAAATTGATATCGAGGGGCCGGTCGGGCTGGGCCACGTCAATGAACGGCACGACGCCGCGGCCGCGCGGCAGGTCGAGGCTTTTGGTGATCATGCGAACTCCGGAGACGTATGCAGGTGGCAGGCGGCGCTGCGGCCGGGCGCGATCTCGGCAAGGACGGGCCGGACCTCGCGGCAGACAGGCATGGCTTGCGGGCAGCGCGGATGGAACGGGCAGCCGGGCGGCGGCGCGAGCGGCGACGGCATCTCGCCGGTGACCGGCTCGAAAGCGCGCTTGCGGGCCTTGGCCGAAGGGATCGCCTTGATCAGGGCGGCGCTATAGGGGTGCGCGGGCTCGGCGAACACCGCCTGCGCCGGGCCGATCTCCACGATCCGGCCGAGGTACATGATCGCGACACGGTCGCTGATGTGGCGCACCAGCCCGAGATCATGGCTGACGAAGAGATAGGTCAGCCCGCGGCGCTCGCGGATGTCCATGAACAGGTTGATGACCTGCGCCTGGATCGAGACGTCGAGGGCCGAGACCGGTTCGTCGCAGACGAGGAAGTCCGGATTGACCGCGAGGGCGCGCGCGATGCCGATGCGCTGGCGCTGCCCTCCGGAGAATTGATGCGGATAGCGGTCGCGATAGGCGAGATCGAGCCCGACCTCGCTCAACGCACGATCGACGGACGCATCGAGTTCGCCCTTGGGCACGAGCCCATGGACCGCCAGCGCCTCGCCGACGATGCGGGAGACCTTCATGCGCGGGTTGAGCGAGGCGTGCGGGTCCTGGAAGATCATCTGGACCTTCAGCAGGAAATCGAGCTTTTCCCGCCCCTTCAGGCTCGAGACCGAGCGCCCGGCATAGATCGCCTCGCCCTCGCTTGGCGGCAGGATGCCGGTTGCGATACGCGCCAGCGTGGACTTGCCGCAGCCCGACTCGCCGACGAGGCCGAGCACCTCGCCCTTCATGACGGCGAGATCGACGCCATCGACGGCTTTCAGCGTGCGCGGCGGCTCGCCCTGGCCGATCGCAGCGAGCAAGCGTTGCGCGATGTTGGCCTTGCCCCGGAAATGCTTCCGCACGCCGCGCAATTCGAAGAGCGGGGCGGTCATGGACGGGCCTCCGCGGGCGGTACGGGGTTGTGGCAGCGGAACTGGCGCTCGCCGTCGACGGACGGCGCCGGATCGATCTCGGCGCAGAGCTCGATGGCATTGCCGCAACGCGGACGGAACGGACAGCCGCTGGGGCGCGAGTCGATGCGCGGCGCCATGCCGTCGATCTGGTGGAGGCGCCCGCCCGGCTCGACCAGGGCGGCCGAGGAGCCGAGCAGCCCTTCGGTATAGGGGTGGCGCGGCGCATCGAGCACAACGTCGACCGGGCCGGTCTCGACGATGCGGCCGGCATACATGACGGCGATCCGATCGGCGAGTTCGGCCACGACGGCCAGGTCGTGCGTGATCCAGATCACCGCCGTGCCCGTCTCGCGTGCGAGCTTCTGTACCTCGTAGAGGATCTGGCTCTGGATGGTGACGTCGAGCGCGGTCGTCGGCTCGTCGGCAATGATCAGGTCGGGCTCGTTGAGCAGCGCGATGGCGATCGCGACGCGCTGGCGCATGCCGCCCGAGAACTCGTGTGGATACTGCTTGAGTCGGGCCTCGGGCGAGGAGATGCCGACGCGCGACAGCGCCGCAGCGGCGAGCTGAAGAGCCTCGCGGCGGGGCATGGAGCGGTGTTCCAGCACGGCTTCCGCCATCTGCTCGCCGATGCTGAGCACCGGGTTCAGCGTCATCAGCGGGTCCTGGAAGATCATCGCGATCCGGTCACCGCGCAGCGCCCGCAGGCGCTCTGGTGAGGCCGCGCGCAGATCCTCGCCCTTGAACTCGACCTGACCGGCGATGATCTCGCCGGGCGCATCGATCAACTGAACCAGCGAGAAGCCGGTAACGGATTTGCCGGAACCGGATTCGCCGACCAGCCCGAGCACCTCGCCGCGTGAAATGGTCAGGTCGACGCCGTCGACGGCTGCCCAGGCGCCGTCGAGCGCGTGGAAGACCGTGCGCAGGCCGCGCACGGAGAGCAGCGGTTCAACGGTCATGAGCGGACGTTCAGGCTGCGGCGCAGCCTGTCCCCGACCAGATTGAGCGACATGATCAGCAGCACCAGCGCAATGCCGGGGAAGACAGCGATCCAGTATTCGCCCGAGAGCAGGAACTCGAAGCCGTTGGCGATCAGCAGGCCGAGGGAAGGCTGTGTCACGGGGACACCGACGCCGAGAAAGGACAGCGTCGCCTCCAGCGTGATCGCGCCGGCAATGCTGATCGAGGCGACGACGAGCACCGAGCCGATGGCGTTCGGCAGGAGATGCGCGCGCATGATGTAGAGGGTCGGCAGGCCGAAGTTCACGGCTGCCTCGATGTACTCCTTGCGCCGCTCGACCAGCGCGGAAGCCCGCATCAGGCGCGCGTACTGTGCCCATTGCACCAGCACGATGGCGATGATGACCTTGTCGACGCCGCGGCCGATCGAGGCCAGCAGCACGAGCGCGACCAGGATCGACGGGAAGCCGAGCATGAAGTCGACGAAGCGCATGATCACCGTGTCGACCACGCCGCCGAACTGAGCCGCCACGAGACCTGCCGCGACACCGACGAGCAGCGCTCCGAGCGTTGCCGAGAGGCCCACCATCAGGCTGGTGCGCAGCCCGTAGAAGATGGCCGAGAGCATGTCGCGGCCCTGCGCATCGGTGCCGAGCCAATAGGTCGTGCCGCTCATACCCTGCGCACCGGGAGCGAGGCGGTTGTCCATGACGCTGAGCGAGGCGAGGTCGTGCGGGTTCTGCGGGGCGATCACGGGGGCGAGCACCGCCAGCGCGACGAGGATGCCGAGCAGGATCGCCGCCCCGCGTACGGTCGGCCGCGAGCGGATGCGGTGCAGCACGCGCGCTCGCAGCGGGGTCATGGCCTCGGGCGCGATGCTCATGCCCGTTCTCCGGCGAGTTTCACACGCGGGTCGAGCGCGGCGTAGAGCACGTCCACCAGGAAGTTGACCGAGACGAAGAGCAGCGTCGCCAGCATCACGTAGGCGACCACCACGGGCCGGTCGAGCTGGTAGATCGAATCGATCAGCAGCTTGCCCATGCCGGGCCAGGCGAAGACGGTCTCGGTGATGGTCGAGAAGGCGACGAGGCTGCCGAACTCGATGCCGACGACCGTGACGACCGGGATCAGGATGTTGCGCAGGACGTGGCGGCCGACGATGCGGCGCGGGCGCACGCCCTTGGCGCGCGCGTATTTCACATAGTCCTGGCTCATCGCTTCGCTGGTTCCGGCGGCGACGAGCCGCGTCAGCAGCGCCATGTTGGGGATCGAGAGGTTGAGCGCCGGCAGGATCAGGTGCTTCAGCCCGTTCGCCGTGAACAGGCTGGTCTGGATACCGAGGATCGTGACCGTCTCACCGCGGCCGGCAGTCGGCAGCAGGCCGAGCACGACCGAGAAGAGCAGGATCAGCATCATGCCCTTCCAGAAATTCGGCAGCGAAAAGCCAAGCACGGTGCCGGCCATGATCAGGCGCGAGGGGCGGCTGTCCGGCTCGAGCCCGGCATAGAGGCCGAGCGGCACGCCCACCACGATGGCGAGCCCCATCGCCAGCAGCACGAGCTCGAAGGTCGCCGGCAGGCGCGCGAGGATCAGCTCGATCGCCGGCACGCCATGGACGAAGGAGCGGCCGAGATCGCCCTTCAGCGCATTGCCCATGAAGGTCAGGTATTGCTGCCAGACCGGCAGATCGAGCCCGAGCCTGCGGATCAGCGCCTGCCGCTCGGCATCGCTCACCTGCGGCGGCACGAGCAGCTCGATCGGGTCGCCGATGCCATAGACGGCGAAGAACACCACGACCGAAACCGCGAGCAGCACGAAAGCGCTCTGGATCAGCCGTTGCAGGACGAAAGTGGTCATGGAAGGATTACGTTGTTTTGCTTCGGAAAGGCGGTGGAAGTCCCGCCGTCATGCTCGCCCCTGTGGCGAGCACCCACGTCTTCAACACCGCGCCGAGTCGACGAAGACGTGGATGGTCGGGACAAGCCCGACCACGACGCCTGAGGCAGCGCGTCGGCGCGATCACTTCGCCGGCTTGACCGACATTGCCAGCGTGAACTGGTCGGCGCGGCCGGTGACCTTGAGGTCGGCCTTGGACGCCCAGATCGTGCTCTCGAAGTGCAGCGGGATGAACGCCGCGCCTTCCAGCGCACGCGCGCCGGCCTTCTGCAGCAGCTCCGCGCGCTTGCTGTCGTCGAGCGTCTGGATCGCCTCGCGGATCAGCTTGTCGAACTCGGCATCCTGCCAGCCGCCATAGTTGGAGCCGCCGATGGTCTTGGCGTCGTCGGGGGTGGCGGGCCACTGGCGCAGGAAGGAGGCCGCCTCGCCGGTGGCGGAGCCCCAGCCGCCGAGAGCGACCGAGAATTCCTTCTTGGCCCGGCGCGGGAAGTAGATGGCGCGGGTCATGGCATCGACATCGGTCTTGATGCCGACCTGCGTCAGGTACTGCGCGACGGCCTGGGTGATCTGGCCGTCATTGATGTAGCGGTCATTGGTGGAGGACAGCGTGACCTGGAAGCCGTTGGGGTAGCCGGCCTCGGCGAGCAGCTTCTTGGCGCCAGCGGGGTCGTATTTGATCACCGGCGGATTCGGCAGCGTGCCGAACATGCCCGTCGGCAGGAACTGGTAGGCCGGCTGGGCAGCGCCGTCCATCAGGCGCTTGACGATGGCGTCGCGGTCGATGGCCATCGACATGGCGCGGCGCACGCGCACGTCCTTGAGCGGGTTCTTGTCGCCCTCGGCCTTGACGAAGGGGCTCGGCTCGCGCGCGACGTCGAGCTGGAAGTAGATGACGCGCGTCGAGGGCGTGATCACCGTGGCGAAGCGCTTGTCGTTGCTGATGCGGCCAAGGTCGCGTGCGGCGGGGTTCTCGATCATGTCGTAGTCGCCCGCGAGCAGGCCGGCCAGCCGCGGGCCGGCATTGGTCACAGGCACGAAGCGGACGCTCGCCCAGGGCTCCTTGCCGCCCCAGTGGCTGTCGTTGCGCTCGAGCTCGATCGCCGAGCCGCGGACATAGCTCTTGAGCTTGTAGGGGCCGGTGCCGATCGCGGCGCTGCCGTCATTGAACGCGGTCAGCGCCGGCCACTCACCGGTGACGCCGCAATTGTTCGCGACGTCGAAGGAGAGCTTGTCGAACTTGGCGAGCGATGAGCTGATGATGGCGACGGTGCCGACCAGGTTCGGCAGCAGCGGCTCGGGGTTCTTCGTTTCGATGACGATTGTGCGGGCATCCGGCGCCGTGACCGAGGCGAAGTTGCCGGTGACGTCGGCGAACGAGCCGGTGATCTTGGTCTCGTTCTTCAGCGTGCGGCAGAAGGTGAAGATCACGTCGTCGGCGGTGAACGGCTTGCCGTTCGAGAAGGTGACGCCGTCGCGGAGCTTGAAGGTCCACTTGTTCTTGCCGTCGTTCTCCCAGGAGGTCGCAAGAGCGGGGAGGACCTTCTGCTGCTCGTCCTGCCGGGTGAGCCCGTCGAAAATGTGCTGTGCGAGCGCATTGTTGGGCGTGAGGTCATGGTAGTGGGGATCGACCGCTGTCGGTTCCGAGCCGAGCGCGATGCGCAGCGATTGGGCGCTCGCGGGAAGCGAGACGAGGCAGACGCTCGCGAGCAGGGCGGCCGAAAGAGATGTGCGCATCACGATTCCCCATTCCCGCGCTGCGGCGGCATTTTTGACAGGTTTATTTTCATCCCTTATCCATCATGAAAATTTTCGTTCGTCAATCGAGGGCCCGGCGATGGTTCACGCCCTGAAGCCGACCACGGATCTGGCGAACCGGATCGCCCGGATCTACCCGACTCTCAGCAACGGCCACCGCCGCATTGCCGCTCATGTCATGGGCAGCCCGCTCGAAAGCGCGACGGCCTCGATCGAAGTGCTGGCGGAACGCAGCGGCGCCTCCAACGCCACGGTGACGCGCTTCGTCCGGGCGTTGGGCTATGCGTCCTATGCCGAGTTCCGCGGCGCGCTGTCAGCCGCGCTGCGCCTGGCGATGCAGCCCGTTGACGAATTCGCCGAGGCGCTGGCCTCGACGCAATCCGCCTACGGAACGTTTCTCGCCGCGATGAAGACGCAGCGCACGAATCTGGAAGACGCCATATCCGGCCTGGACGAAAACACGGTGACGCGCATCGTCGCTGCCGTGCTCGCGGCGCGGCGGATCTTCATCATCGCGTCTGGCGCCAGCCACCATGTTGCCAGCATGCTCGAGGATGGACTCGCTCTGTACTGTGAGGCGGAGGTGGTCTTCGCCACGGCGCGCGGCGGACCTGAGCGGGCCTTTCGGCATCTCAACGCGGCAGGCGCCGGCGATGTCGCGATCGCAATCTCGGTGCCGCGCTATTCGCGTGCAACCGTGGAATTGGCGGCTCACAGTCGTGCCAAGGGCGCGACCCTCGTCGCATTGACGGACGGCCCGACATCCCCGCTCGCACCCATCAGCGATCTCGCGCTGTTCGGACCGGCACGCAACCCGCTGCTGCCGAACTCGCCCACGGCGATCTTCGCGCTCGCCGACGCGCTGATCACAGCCGTTGCGCGCGAGCGACCCGAAGCCGTCGATGCCCTCAAGAAGCTGAGCCAGAGCCTGCTTTGGACGTTCCAGCATTGAGCCGCCGGGCGGCGACTCCCTCACGAGACGGTCACAGCTATCCGGTTGGCGCGAGAGGCCGGCTCGACCATGATCCGCAACAAAATGGGCCAAGAGCCGCCCGAAGCAGGCATTCAGACAACGCAAGGAAGCGGAAACGCGCCTTCGCTATGCGAGGGCTCCTTGCTTGAAGGCGCAGACAGCCGCGGCAGCGAGATCGTCCGCGGCTTTGGGTCCATGTCCGACGAGCTGCGTAACGATGCGCCCGAGCCGTGCCTTGGCTTCTTCGGGAGGAGCTCCGGAGATACGCAGATCGTCGCTTATGGTTTGCCAGGCGCGGGCGTGGATCGCTTCTGCAACAAGCATCTCCTTTGAATTCAGAACACCCGGAAAGCGAAAGTCGAGAGTTGGCATAGGAATGGTCATGGCAATTTCGGCGGTATTCTCTTGCAGTTAGACTGACGCGGCGAGCGAGCGCCGCGTCGTTGAACGCGTGATCCGGAAGAATGATCCGGCGTCGAGCGAGGTGCGCCAAATTGCCGGCTGCCGCTAAGCCCTTCCTGGCGGTCGCGCGACGACGCGCTGCTACTGTTGGAAATGCAGTCGTGACGACGCCCTGGCGACCTCACGTTGCGATCTAGCCCGCGACATTCGCGTGAAGCGTCCGGGCCTCCCTAGTGCTTATTATGCGGAGCCGGCGGGATATTCACGCCGGCTCCCAGCGGCCTGAAGCTCCTCCGGGACCGCCTTCCGGAACAAACGGACGCCTGTCAGTGTGAACGGTTGCGCCACTGACGCGAGCATCTGAAGCCGCCACCCGCTTCATTCGGGCGCGTTCAAGTTGCGAACTTGGCGATTTCTTTAGTTTTTCAACCGCTTGACGGGAGAATGGTGCCCAGGGACGGAGTCGAACCGCCGACACTGCGATTTTCAGTCGCATGCTCTACCAACTGAGCTACCTGGGCGCCGCGGGGGCGCGTGGCGCCGCCCGTGTTGGTGGGGGCGATATAGAGGCTGCCGTCTGGCCTGTCCAGTCACTTCAGCCGGCTTTCTGCATCCGGGCGCACAACCGCTCCCGATACCTGCCCGATGTGCGGAAAGCCGTTCCGGACAGGCTCGATATCGTGTTGGGCGCCCGCTCAGACGCGGCGCGCGTTCAGGCCGTCAGCGCGCTCCGCGTGTCGCAGCTCGCATGGCCGAGAACGGCTGCGAGACGATCGATCGCGGCAAGTGCCTCGCGCCGCGCCCGCTCCGATTCGGCGATCGCTGCCTGGCCGTAGAGCAGGCGCGCGAAGGCGATCACGCTGGTCACCACCTGGAATGAGGCGTCCTGCAGGGCAGGGGTGGCCTCGGCGGTGTCGTGGAGCCGCGCGACATGGAGTTCCGCGCTCTCCTGCAACGCCTTGGCGTTGAGCACGCCGGCCTTGAGCACGTCGGCGCGGAGGGTCTCGATGTCGTCGGCCAGCCGGTCCTTCATGATCTCAGGCATGGTCCCTCCACCAAGGAGACGCACATTGTCGGAATGCCAAAAATAACATCGAAGCGGAAGTGGAGCAGCGTGAAGCCTCACGATTGGTTACCGGTTCTTTACGTCCGCGGTTCAGCGAGGTTGGGCGGCCTTTGGCTCTGCGGCCGCCAACGCGAGAACCGGCTTGGGCGGCTTCTCCCGCGGACGCGTTTTCCGAGAGAGGTCCAGAATGATGACCTAGGACGGCGCCTCGTCCTGGTTGGCGGCCTTGCGGCCCCGCAGCAGCCGCCAGAGCGATTTCCCGATCCGGCGCGAGGTCATCTGCGCCCCGGCCGGGCGGCGTTCGAGCGTGATTTTCTGGTCGTGATAATCCTCCAGCCCCGGCCGGTGGCCGACGCTGATCAGGGTGGCGTCGGCGAGCTCGTCCTCGAAGAGGCTGAGCAGCGATTCCTGGCTGCCTTCATCGAGAGCCGAGGTCGCCTCGTCCATGATGACAATGTCGGGCTTCTGGATCAGCAGCCTGGCGAAGGCGACGCGCTGGCGCTCGCCGCCGGACAGGATCTTGTCCCAGTCCTCCTCCTCGTCGAGGCGCCGTTCGAGATAGCCGAGGCCGCAGCGCTGCAGAGCCTCGGTGATGGTCGTCTCCGCGGTCTGACGGCCGGAATCCGGGTAGAGCAGGATCGCATGCAGCGTCCCGCGCGGCAGATAGGGTTTCTGCGGCACGAAGGCGACCGACTGGCCGCGCGGCAGCAGGATGCGCCCCGAGCCCCAGGGCCAGAGCCCCGCGAGCGCGCGGATCAGCGTGCTCTTGCCCGAGCCGCTTTCGCCGGCGACGAGTATCTTGGCGCCCTGGGGGATCGCGACCGTGGCGTCGGCGACGACGACGCGGCCGTTACTATGGGCCAGCGACAGGTTCTCGATATGGATCGCGCCATCCTCGCTCTCGCCCAGCTCGATCTGCGTGTCGCCCTCCATGATCGTGCCGATATCGAGCGCTTCGAGCTCTTCCATCAGCTCGTCGACGCGGGTGACGGAGGCGAACCACTCGGCCAGCCGCACCACATTGTCGACGAACCAGATCAGCGCCGCCTGGACGGCGCTGAAGGCCGCGACGACCTGCACCACCGCGCCCAATGTCACGGCTCCGGCGAGGAATTTCGGCGCGATCAGCAGCAGCGGCACGATCGGAAAGAGGGCGCTGTTGGTGTTGAGGACGAGCGCTATGACGCCTTGCTGCCGGATGATGTTCAGCCAGGCCGCGACCACCCGCCCATAATGCTCGGCTGCCGTATGGCGCTCGTCGGCATCGCCGCGGATCAGCGCGACGCTTTCCGCATTCTCGCGCAGCCGTGTCATCTCGGCGCGGAAATGGGCTTCCGTCTCGTTCTTCTTGGCGACCCTGGCGACCAGCGGGCGCCCTGCGACATAAGCGGCTAATGAGGCAATGGCGGCGTAGAGGATCGCGGCCAGCGCCATGTAGCTCGGGATGACGATGGTGGACGCCCCGAGCGTGACCTCGGCGGAGCCGGCGACCTGCCAGAGGATCGCTGCGAAGGTCGCCGCCGTAACGAAGGCGGTGATCAGGCCGATCGCCATCTCGACCAGCGGCTCGATCGCCAGGCGCACATCCTCCGCGATACGATATTCCGGCGCGGTCAGCTCCTTGGTCAGGAACCCCAGCCGGTAATAGCGCTGATCGGCGATCCACCAGCCAGCGAGGCGCCGGGTCAGGTTCTCGCGCCAGCGGACCTGCAGCAGCATGCGGCTGATGACGAGGGCGGACATGGAGAGCGCCGCTGCGGCCAGCAGCAATGGCAGCCAGCTGGCAGCGGCCCACACGGCGCTGGCGTCGCGCTTCTCGAGCGCATCGAAGAACACCCGGTTCCAGCGGTTGATGCCGACTGCGCTCGCGGTCTGGGCAGCGACGAAAAGCAGGACGGCTGCGGTCAGGCCCCAGGCGCGCCAGCGGGTCTCCCCCTGCCAGTAGCGGAGGGCGACGCGGAAGAACTGTCGCATGCGCGAGCGTTTGGGCGGAGGCGGGGCCTCGCCTGTGACGTTTCTCCCCGCACTTTTTTGGTCTGGCTGATTCATGTCCGACGGGGCGCGATGTCTCCTCGTCAGAACGTGGCACCGGCCTCCGCGGTTCCGTGACGCGCGGCCATTCGAAAAGTGTCAGCCGATCTCCGGCTCGCCGAGCGAGAGCATCAGCCTGTTCGCCCAGTTGAAGAACGAAGCGGAGTGGATCAGGTCCGAGATCGCGAGGTCGTCGAGGCCGAGATCGCGCAGCTTGCGGACATGCTCCGGTCCGAAGGCGATCGGCGTCGCGGTCAGCGCGACGGAGGCCTCGATGATCGCGTTCCAGAGCGGGTCGATGTCGGCGCCGACGCCCTCGTCAAGCAGGCGCTGCACGTCCTCGCGCCGCTTCGAGAAAGTGGTGGCGAAGCGGGCATGGACCGAGGCGCAGTAGATGCAGCCATTGCTGCGCGATGTCGCGGCGGCGGCCAGCTCCCGCTCCGCGCGCGGCAACCCGGCCTTCGTGTTGTAGAAGATGTCCTTGTCGGCAAGTGTCCGCGTGCGGAGGATGTCCGGGTCATGCGCCAGCAGCCGGAAATAGGGGCTCTTTGCCCGCGCGATGTCGACGAGGCCCTGCTTCTGGCGCTCGGTCAGGGCGCCCTCGGGCACGGGGTCGAGCCAGGCGTTCCAGCCGAGTTCGGCCTGGGTGAAGACGTTCGGCGCGGCCTTCGCCGGGCGGTCGAGCGTGGTGTTGCTCATCGGGCTGCTCCTGGAATGGCTCAGGCGCCGAGCACGCGCAGGCCATGCGCGGCGCGGATCTGGAAGGAGAGATAGGCGACGATCTGAGAGAGCGTCACGATCGCAGGCGTGCTCCAGCCGGCGTTTTTGAGCGGCGCGAAGTCGGACGCCTTGGCGTCGCGCGGATGGAAGACGAGCTGGTGAACATGCTCCAGTGCAACGGCAAGGCGCTCACCCAGCGCGGCGCGCCGGTCAGCCTCGAGCTTGAAGGTCAGGCCGTCAACGTCTTCGCTCGACAGCGGCCCGGCCGGGTAGGCGCCATAAGGACCGCTTGTCGTGGCGCGCTCGGCCAGGCCGCGCACGAGAGCGGCGAGCGCGACGCCGTTCGGCTGCGCTTCGAGCAGGCCGAGGTAGTGCGCCGCCGCCGGCCCGCCGCCATGCAGGAGCCCGACGAAGCTCGCCACGACCAGCCGTTCGCTTTGCGAAATGCCGGTTTCGTCCGCGGCGGTGAACAGGGCCTCGTAGCTAGCCTGAACATTGTCGCGCGTCTGCGGGCGCTCGCGCCGCAGCGCATCGAGTGCGGAGCCTGAGGCGATGCCGGAGAGCCGGTCGAGGATATCGGTGTCTTGAACGGTCATGGGATGGGCCTCATGCGTTGACGGCGGCCGGCCGGGACCGGGCATGCTGTTCGGCAGGCGGGGCGCTCTTCCAGCCGAGCGCGGGCGCGACCTTCTCGGCCGTGAGCTCGATCGAGCGAAGGATCTGTGGGTGCGGCGGGTCGACCGAATGAACCTGGAAGACCACGTCGGTGGCGCGCGGGATCACGGTGTCGGCGGCCAGCGACGTGATCACGTCGTCAGGCGCGCCGACATGGGTGTCGAGCGTGCGGATCAGGCCGGAGAGGCTGCGGTCGCTGATCCGGTGACCGCTGGCGATGAAGCGTTCGAGCACGCGGTTGAGGCCGGTCTCGGCGTAGCGCAGCGCCTCCTCGCGGCTATCGGCAACGAACAGCGAGCGCGACGCCATGATGCGCGGCTCGACGCCCTTTGGCAGGTTGGCGAGATAGGCATCGACGATGGGATGCTGGATCTCGTTCAGCGTCGCCTGCGGGGCTTCCGCGCTGCGCGGCTGGGTCCGCGAGAGCATCAGCCCGGCGCCGGCCTTGCCGATGCGTTCGGCGCCGGCTGCGGAAAAGGTTGCGTGCCAGGTGCGCTTGGGCAGCGTGCCGGCCTCCGGATAGAGCCGGTTCTCGTCATGGCCGAGCGCGGCGCCGCTCCAGGCCTCGTGCAGCTTGGCGAGCTTCTGCGCGAAAACCTCTGTGCGCTGCTCCTTCTCGATACCGAAGGCGAGGAAGGATTCGGGCGTAGCGCCGGTGCCGAGCCCGACTTCCAGCCGCCCGCCCGAGAGCAGGTCGACGACGACGGTGTCCTCGGCGGCCCGCACCGGGTCCTCCATCGGCAGAATGATGATGCCGGTGCCGAGCCGGATCCGGCTGGTGCGCGCCGCCACATACGCCAGGAAGGGCAGGGGCGAGGGCAGGCCACCCTCGTCGCGGTGGAAATGGTGCTGGGCGATCCAGGCGCTGTCGAAGCCGTGCCGTTCGGCATGGACGATCTGCTCGGCGGCGAAGCGGTAGCGGTCGGCCGCCGACGCGTCGTCGAGGAGGCGGGTGAAGAAGCCGAGGCGTTTTTCGGTCATGGCGTCACTCCGGCGAAGGACAGGCCGAACAGCCCCTGGCCGCGGCGCTTCAGGCGCTCGGCAACCGCTCCGACGCCGGGCTGTTCGGGCGTCAGCAGGGTCAGCCGCGTCGGGCCAATATCGAGATGGCTCGCGACGGCATCGAGCCCCGGCAACGTGCCGATCCCGCTCGCCTTGCTTCCGGTCAGGGCTTCCCAGCGCTTCGTGGAAGCCGCCAGGTCGTCGACCGCGATGCTGATGCCGGAGAAGCCGGTCGCGCCGTTGGGGTGGCGCGGCGCACGCGGCACGCGCAGCTCCCGCTTCGTCTCGTCGAAGCAGAAGAAGGGCAGGTCTGTCTGTTCCGGTCGGGCGGTGCGCCAGATCAGCGTCTCGCCGTCGGGGCGCTTGCGGCCGCCATTCTGCGGCGGCTCGTAGCCGAGCCCGGCCGCATTGGCCTGCACCAGCACCTTGTCGAGGTCCTCCGGCAAAAGCGCGAGGTCGATCGGGCCTGGCCCGTCGCTCTGCAGCACCCGCCACCAGAAGAAATCCGGCTGGGGCACGGGAAAGGCGATGATCTCGATATAGGCCCCGTCCACGAACAGGATGAGCGCGTTGATGCTGCCGCGCGGATGGGTGCCGCCGGGCTCGACGGTGAAGCCGCGTGCGCGCCATTCGGCGATGGTGCGGTCGAGATCGTCCGTGACGATGACGGCGTGGTCGATACGTAGCTTCTGCTGGGTCATGCTGCCTCCGCGCCGCCGAGATAAGCATCCCTGATCCTCGTATCGACCAGGAGATCGGCGGCCTTGCCTTCGAGAGCGATGCGTCCGGTCTGCAGCACATAGCCCCTATGGGCGATCTGCAGCGCCAGGCTCGCATTCTGCTCAACCATGAAGACCGCGACACCCTGGCCGTTGATGTCGCGGATGAGTTCGAGGACGCGGTCGACCCAGAGCGGGGACAGCCCCATGGTCGGCTCGTCCATGATGACGATGCGCGGGCGGCCCATCAGGGCGCGCGCCATCGCCACCATCTGCTGCTCGCCGCCCGAGAGCGTGCCGGCCTGTTGGCCGAGCCGCTGCCCCACGCGCGGGAAGAGCGTCAGGACGCGTTCGAGATCGGCGGCGATCCCGTCCTTGTCGTTGCGGGTGAAGGCGCCCATCAGCAGGTTCTCGCGCACGCTCATCGCGCCGAAGAGCCGGCGCGCCTCCGGCACCGTGCCGACGCCGAGCCGCACGATCTCCGGGGTCTTGAGCTTCAGCGTCGAGATGCCGTCGATGCGGACATCGCCGGCGGCGGGCTTCACCAGTCCGAGGATCACCTTCATCGTCGTCGACTTGCCGCTGGCATTGCCGCCGAGCAGGCAGACGATCTCGCCTTTGCCGACATGCAGCGAGAGCCCGAAATGGGCCTGCACCGGGCCGTAGAAGGTATCGATCGCCTCGAGCTCGAGGATCGGGTTCTCTGTCTTGTCTGTCATCGCTTCGCGCTTCAGGCCAGGAGGCGGACGGAATCGCCGGAGGCTGGACCAGCCGCGGCGGCGGCGCCGACGCCGCCATGGCCGAGATAGGCCTCGATCACGGCCGGGTCGTTGCGCACGGCCAGCGGCGCGCCTTCGGCGATCTTCTTGCCGTCGTCGAGCACGATCACGCGGTCGGACAGGCGCATCACCATGTCGAGCTTGTGCTCGATCAGCAGGATCGTCTGGCCGCGGGCCTTCAGGTCCGCGATGATTTCGAGCATCTCGGCCGTCTCGGTCTGGTTCATGCCGGCGGTCGGCTCGTCGAGCAGCAGGAGCTTCGGCCGCGAGGCCAGAGCGCGGGCGATCTCGACGCGCCGACGGTTGGCATAGGAGAGGCTGTAGGCCGGCTGGTCGATGCGCGGCAGCAGGCGCTCGCCGAAGATCGACAGGATCTCGCGGACCTCCTCGCGCAGCGCCGCCTCCTCGGCCTTGACCGAAGGCGGGCGGATCAGCGCCAGCGCCAGCTCCGCCAGCGGGCCTATGACGGGCCAGGGGGGGCGTACGGCCCTGAGCCTGCGATGCGCGCCGACCAGCACATTGTCCGCGACGCTGAGATTGGCGAAGACGCGGCCATGCTGGAAGGTCCGGGACAGGCCGGCGGCATGCACGGCCTCCGGCGGCTTGCCGGTGATGTCGATGCCGTTGAAGCGGATCGAGCCTTCATCGGGGCGGTCGAGACCGCTGATCAGGTTGAAGGCGGTCGTCTTGCCGGCGCCGTTGGGGCCGATGACGCTGAGCAACTCGCCCTCGGAGATGGAGAGGTCGATGCCGCCGACGGCTGTGAGGCCGCCGAAGCGACGCACCAGGCCGCGCGCTTCGAGCAGCGGGTGGGGAGCGTCGAGGGCCGGGTTGGGGACGAGAGCGTTCATAGGTGCCTCCTCAGACGGTTCCGAGCAGGCCCTGCGGCCGGAAGCGGACGAGCAGCAGAAGCGCGATGCCGTAGAGCAGGATGCGGTACTCGGCCGCGACGCGGAAGATCTCCGGGAGGCCGATCAGCGCCACGGCACCGAGGATCGCGCCCCCGACATTGCCCATGCCGCCGAGGATGGCGATGGTCAGCGCCAGCACCGAGATCTGCGTGTTGAAGGTCTCGTGGTTGATGAAGGAATACATATGCGCGGTGAAGGCCCCGCTGATCCCGGCGAAGAAGCCGCCGAAGGCGAAGGCCAGCCCCTTGTAGCGGTTGAGGCCGATGCCGAAGGAGCGCGCCGCGATGTCGTCGTCACGCACGGCGCGCAGCGTGCGGCCGAGATGGGAGCTGAGTAGCCTGAGTTGCAGCAGCGCCAGCAGCGCCATCAGCGCGAAGGCGAACCAGTAGATCGCATTGGTGTCGTAGAGGTCGTAGCCAAACAGCGAGAGCGGCGGGATGCCGGCGACGCCGATGGGGCCGCGCGTCACGCTTTCCCAGTTCAGGATGACCAGCGCCACGATCTCGCCAATGCCGAGCGTGGCGATCGAGACATAGTGGCCGCGCAGCCGAAAGGCTGGCGAAACCAGCAGCGTGCCGATGCCCGCCGCCGCGAAGCCGCCGATCAGCAGCGTCAGCCACACCGGCCAGCCGAGATTGGAGGCGAGCAGCGCCGAGGTATAGCCGCCGATGGCGAGCAGCGCCGCATGGCCCAGCGACACCTGCCCGCTGGTGCCGGCGACGAGCGTCAGGCTGAGGCCCAGCAGGGCGTAGAGCCAGGCATTGGTCAGTGTCTGGATCAGGTAGCCGCTGTCGATGAGCAAGGGCAGGGCGATGGCGACTGCAGCCGCTGCCGCGACCAGCGGCACGGGCAGGTTCACCGGCTTGCTCGGCGCCACGAAGGTACCGGTCATCGGCTCCGGCGGCAGCTGCCGGCGGCTGGCGAAGAGGCCGTTCGGCCGCAGCACGAGGATCGCGATCAGCAGGACGAAGGCGAAGAGGTTGCGATAGCTCGTGCCCAGCAGCGCGACGCCGTAGCTTTCGACGAGGCCGAGCAGCAGCGAGCCGACGATGGCGCCCGGCACATTGCCGACGCCGCCGACGACCTCCGAGACGATGCCTTTCAGGGTGGCTTCGAAGCCCATCGTCGGCGTGATGACGTTGTAGTACATGCCGACGAGGACGCCGCCGACGCCGCCCAGTGCCGAGGCGATGGCGAAGACGATGCGGTTGACCTGGTCGACATCGACGCCCATGGCGCGGGCCGCGTCGCGGTCGAGCGCCGTGGCACGCACCGCCCAGCCCCATTTCGTCAGCTTGAGGAAGGCGAACAGTGCGGTTGCGGCCGTGATGCCGATGCCGCCGATCAGCAGGTCGAGCACCCCGATGGAGCCGCCGCCGATATTGATGCGCCAGTTGGGCACCTGCATCGGCACCGCGCGAGGATCGGGGCTGAACAGGATCTGCACCGTCTGGTCGAGTACGAAGCTCAGGCCGATCGTGGCGAGCAGCGGCGCGATGCGGGGAGCATCGGCGAGCGGGCGGATGCCGAAGCGCTCGATGACGATGCCGAGCAATCCGGTGAAGGCCACGACGATCAGGAGCGTGACGGGGAATGGGGTCTCCAGCACGGAGACCGCGACCCAGCCGACATAGGCGCCGACCACATAGACCGAGCCATGCGCGAAGTTGATCAGGCGACTGACGCCGAAGATCAGCGCGAGGCCGACGGCCAGCAAGGCGTAGATATTGCCTATGATCAGGCCGTTGATGGTGTGGTCGAACCAGGAAGTCATGAGCGCGTCGGTTCTTCAGATCGTCGGAGCAAAAAATGCGCCGTCATCCCGGATCGACGCGGCCGAGGCCACTTGTCCGGGATGACCCGCGTTCCCGTGAAAGGCGGTTGTCCCGGCGGGCTTGCGGCTCGCCGGGAGGATTTCAGGCGCTCAGTTGATCGCCTTGCCGTCCCAGAGCTGGAAGCGGCCGCCCTTGACGATGAGCTCGGCGTTGCGCGCGCCCAAGACGCGCCGCGTCTGCGTGTCGAAGGACGCCTTGCCGTAGATGACGCTCGGCACGTCCTTGATGCTGGCGAGCGTGTCGCGGATCGTCTTGCGCTCGTAGTTCGGCGCTTCGCGCAGAACCTGCCCGAACAGGATCACGGTGTCGTAGGCATAGGAATTGAACGCGTCGGGTTCCTTGCCGTACTTCGCCTTGAAGGAGGTCACGAAGTTCTGGACTTCCGGCCGCGGATCCTCGGGGAAGAAGCGCGAGGCGGTGAAAATCCCTTCGGCCGCGTCTCCGCCGAGCTCGATGAGCTTCGGCGAATAGATCGAGCTCGTGGCCGCGATCGGCACCGTGAGGCCGGTCTGGCGCGTCTGCCGCGCGATCAGCGCTGCATCCGCGTAGTAGGAGACGAGGAAGAGCCCGTCGGGATTGGCATCGCGGACGCGCACCAGCGTCGAGCGGAAATCCTTCTCCTCCGGAAGATAGCCTTCCGTGGCCACGATCTCTGCGCCCAGAGCCTTGGCGGCAGCGACGAAATGGTCCTTGCTGGTCCGGCCCCAGTCCGTGTTGAGGTGCAGCACGGCGATGCGCTTGAAGCCGATGCGCTTGACGGCGTAGGCGGCGTTGAGCGGCTGCTCATCGGCCTGGCTGACCGAATTGCTCCAGATGAAGTCGCCCGTCTTGGTGAAGTCCGGATGGGAGTTGGTCAGTCCGAACTGGAGCAGGCCGGCGCGCTGGTAGATCGGCGAAGCGGCCATCGAGGCGGGGCTGGAGAAGTCCCCGAGCTCGGCGACGATGCGCTTGTCGGCGACGAATTTCTGCGCGACCGCGACCGTCTGCTTCGGGTCGCTCTGCGTGTCTTCGAAGATGTAGCGCAGCGGCCGGCCCTTGATGCCGCCGGAGCTGTTGATCTGGTCGAGCGCGAGGTCAAAACCCTGCTTCCACTGCGCGCCGTACTGGGCGTTGGGGCCGGTCAGCGGGCCGCTGACGCCGAGGAAGATCGGCTCGCCCGTGGCTTCCTGGGCCAGGGCGCCGCCGGCCTGAACAAGGGCACTGCCGGCCGAGGCCAGCGCGAGCGCCGCGGTGCCGGACTGCAAGAGTGTGCGACGGGTGATCATGGATACTGCTCCGCAATGGCCTCCGGGGCCGCCTCTCGGCGGTGCCTCCGGAACGATGCAAAGAGTGTGCCCCTGACCACGCTCGCGTCAATGAAACGTTCTTTCAAAAGAACGACAAGAAAGGAATAAACGCTTTTCCGAACGACCTGCTGAGAGAGATTTTTTCCTGGGAGAGTTTGATGCGGTATTCGTGCGAGAGTATTGTGCTGCTGAGAGGCGGATAAGGGGCATCTCATAGCAAGTTGTTCTCGCGAGCAGGGTGCCAAAAAGTTCTATAAAAAGAACAGAATCTCGAGCCGTGCAGCGGGCCGGTTTCAGAGCGGATAGGTCGTAGAACCTTCGTCTGATGCGCTGTCTGCTCCGCGCAGGCTGACTTCATCCCGTGCGGCTGGCGGAATCGTGGGCTCCAGAGGTGGTTCCGGCAGCGGAATCCTGCGTGAACGGCACCAATCGCTTGAAAAAGCAGACCCTCGGCAATGTCGCCGACCTTGGCAGTCCGACGCCCTGTGGTAGCGTGTCCCTTAGAGCGGGACAAAAACCGCCACCGGCGTCGCCGTTCAACCCTTCGGCACGTCCGGACACGCAGGGAGGGAAGAGACGATGCGCAAGGCGCTTATGGCCGCCGTGGCGGCCTGCGGTTTATTGGCAGCATCCAGCGCCGTTCAGGCGCAGGAGAAACTCAAGATCGGTGTGATGGCGACGCTCTCGGGCGCGCTGACTTCGGGCGGCGAGGACGGCGTCCGCGGCCTGCAGCTTGCGGCCAAGCAGGCCAACAACAAGATTGCCGGCAAGGACATCGAGTTCATCATCGCCGCGACTGACGCCAGCCCGGATTCGGCGTTGCGTGCGGCGCGCAAGCTCGTCGAGCAGGACAAGGTCCAGATCGTCATTGGGCCGCTGTCGGGGTCCGAAGGCATCGCGATGCGTGATTACAGCAAGACGGTGCCGAACCTCGTCATGGTCAACGGCTCCTCTGGCGCGCTCGAGACAACCTTCATCAATCCGTCGCCGAACTTCTTCCGCTTCAATAGCGACGGCGCGCAGTGGATGGCCGGCCTCGGCGAATATGTCCTCAAGGACAAGGGCTACAAGAAGCTCGCGGTGATCGCGGAGGACTATTCGTTCCCCTATACGCAGGTCTTCGGCTTCGCGCTGGGCTATTGCAAGGCGGGCGGACAGATCGCGCAGCGCCAGTGGGTGCCGCTCGGCACCAAGGATTTCGGCTCGGTCATCGCCAATATCCCTGACGATGTCGATGCCGTCTTCCTCGGCCTCGGCGGCGGCGATGCGGTCAACTTCCTGAACCAGTACAGCCAGACCGGCGGCAAGGCGAAGTTCGTCGGCGGCTCGATCATGGTCGACCAGACCGTGCTCTCCTCGAAGGGAGCGGCCAAGCGCCTGCTCGTCGGCACGCCCTCGTCCAGCGGTGTCGCCGATGCCTGGGACGATCCGAAATGGGTGGCCTTCGTGAAGGCCTACCAGGATGCCTTCCCGGCCGACAAGCGCTTCGCCAGCCCCTCGCTCTTCGCCGCGAACTACTACAATGCGTTCAACGCGGTGGCGAAGGCCATGGACAAGATCGGCGGCGATATATCGGACGGTGGCGCCAAGCTCCGGGCCGAGCTCGCGAAGACCGAGCTCGATGCTCCGAACGGCAGGATCAAGCTCGACGACAACCGGCACGCCATCGCCACGACCTTCATCACCGAGGTCACCGAACTGCCGAACGGCGAGCTGACCAACAAGTTCGTCAAGACGGTGCCCGACGTTCCGCAGACGCTCGGCCTGTCCGCGGAGGCGTTCAAGGCCGTGGGGCTGCCCTCGCGGACGAACCCTGACTGCAAGCCGTAAGGCGAAGCGATGAAGCGCTGAGCAAGCGCTCGATTTCCGGAGGGGGCGCCGCCTGCGATAGGCGCCCCCGTTCCGACCGCCGTCCCGTCCCGGATCGATGACGTCGCCCGCGCCCGCGGGAGGCATCGGGCGAGGCTACCTGATGAGGCAGCCATTCGCCGTCCGGGCACTGCTACGCGAGGAGCCATGAGTCGCGCAGTCGCGGTCTGCCACGGTCCCTTCGGCCGGGTATCGATCTACGATCTCGATCGCCCGCTGGTGCTGCATGCCCATCGGGAAGCGCACCTGATCTTCTATCTGGAAGGCGGGATGGGGCGCGTCGATGTCAACGGACAGTCGATCCGTGTCGATCCTTTCATGGGCGTCGCGATCAATCCGTGGGAACCGCACAACTTCCAGCCCGAGCGCAACGGTTCATTCGGGCTGTTCCTGGTCGTCTACCTCAAGCCGGATTGGCTGGCGGCGCAGACGACGACGCCCGCGGGCGGGCTCGTTTTCCCGTCCTCGGAACTGGTCGTCACCCGCGAGCTGGCCGCCTGGCGCGACAAGGCCGTCGAGATGTTGCTCTGTTCCCGCCGCGAGCTGAACCTCTCCGCCGTGCTGATGGCGCTGGCCCAGGCCTCCAGCGAGCCGATCGGCTGCGATCTCGCCTCCTCGCTGATCCATCTCGCGGAGGAGGACGCCATCGACCGGCGCGTGCGGCGCGCCTGCCGACTGCTTGAGGAGCACCCATCGCATGAAGGCGTGCTCGCGAGCGTCGCCCGCGAGGCCGGCCTCTCGCGCGCCCATTTCTTCAAGCTCTTCAAAGAGCAGATCGGCGTCACTCCGACGGTCTTCTCCAACACCGTCCGGCTCGACGCGGCGCTCGACCGCATCGTGATGTCGCGCGATCCGGTCACCTCGATCAGCGACGGGCTCGGCTTCTCCTGCCAGAGCGTCTTCACCCGCTTCTTCACCGCCCATATGGGCATGGCGCCGAGCGATTATCGTCGCGCGTTGCGCCTGGTCGATTCCGGCGCGGCGGCGAGGGGCGTGATCGGGCAGGGTCCGCGGGAAGCTGCCCATGTCTGATTTCATCGCCCGCCGCCCGGTCTGGTCGCTCATCATCCTGATCGCGCTCGGCTTCTTCCTGCTCCTTGTCTTCACCGTCTGGAGTCCGGGCATGGAGGCGATGCTCGGCCGCAAGCGCGTGTTCCTCAGCGCGCTTTTCAACGGCATCACGCTGGGGGCGCTCTACTTCCTCGTCGCCAGCGGCTTCACGCTGATCTTCGGCCTGATGCGCAACGTCAACCTCGCGCATGGCTCGCTCTATCTGTTCGGCGGCTATGTCGGCTACAGCATCGGCAGCCTGACCGGCTCCTGGCTGCTCGCGCTGATCGGTGCCTTCATCATCGTCGCGCTGGCGGGCGTCCTGATGCAGGTCCTGCTCTTCCGCTGGATGGAGGGGCAGGATCTCCGCCAGACGCTGGTCACGATCGGCGTCTCCATCATCGCCGCCGATCTGCTGCTCTGGGGCTATGGCGGCGACACCTTCCAGGTCACGACGCCGGATTGGCTCTCGGGGCCCGTGCAACTGCCCTTCGTCGTCGGGCTGCGCAGCAACGGCGATGCCATCATGATGACCTATCCGCTGGTGCGGATCGCCATTTTGGTCGGCGCGATCATCCTCGGCATCGCCATGTGGCTCGCGCTGAACCGCACGCGCGTCGGCATGCTGGTGCGCGCCGGCGTCGACGACCGCGACATGCTCTCGGCGACGGGCGTGCGGGTGCAGCTCGTCTTCGTCATGGTCTTCGCCTTCGGGGCAGGGCTCGCCGGGCTCGCCGGCGTCGTCGGCGGCACCTTCCAGTCGCTGCAGCCGGGCGAGGACACCAAGATCCTGCTCTCCTCGCTCGTCGTCGTCATCGTCGGCGGCATGGGCTCGATCCCCGGCGCGGCGATGGGGGCCCTGATCGTCGGCCTCGCCGAGCAGTTCGGCTCCGTCTACATGCCGACCTACGCCGTGATGCTGACCTTCATCATCATGGTCGCGGTGCTCGCGGTCAGGCCGCAGGGCCTGGCGGCCGTGAGGCGCTGAGATGGCGATCGCCGATCCACGCCCCGCGACCTACGCCCCCCGCCCACGAGAGGGCCTCGGTGAACTGCTGGCGAGGCAGGGCACGGGCTTCTGGGTCGTTGTCGTGCTGCTCCTGGCGATGCCGGCCATCGCCAGCCCCTTCTGGCTCGTACAGATCGTCGCCTACGCGATGATCCTCGGGATGGTCGCGCTCAGCCTGATGTTCCTGGGCGGATATGGCGGCATCGTCAGCCTGGTGCAGATGACGGTCGCGGCCTTCGCGGCCTATCTCGTCGCGATCCTCGGCGACAGCGCCATCACCCAGATCAGCCTGAAATGGCCATGGTGGATGGCCGTTCCGGTGGCCGTGTTTCTCGCGACGATCTTCGGCACGCTGAGCGGGGCGCTCTCGGTCCGCACCGAGGGCATCTACACCATCATGATCACGCTCGCGATCGCCTCGGCCTTCTACTACCTCTGCCTGCAGAACTACACGATCTTCAACGGGTTCAGCGGCTTCAACGGCGTCATTCCGCCAGTTTTCCTCGGAGTCGCGTGGGGCGAGAACATACCCTTCTATTATCTGGTGCTGGCCTGCGCGGCGCTGGCCTACTGGGCGGTGATCTATTGCGCGCGTGCGCCTTTTGGCCTGGCGCTCCAGGGCACGCGCGACAATCCGCGCCGCATGGCGGCGCTCGGCTTCGACGTCGTGGCGCATCGCATCGCGGCCTATGCCTTTGCCTCGGTCATCGCTGCCTTCGCCGGCGTCCTGCTGGTCTGGTATCAGCGGCAGGTCTCGCCCGGCACGGCTGGCATCGGCCCGGTGGTCGACATTCTCATCATCGCCGTGGTCGGGGGCTTGAGCCGGCCGATCGGCCCCTTCGTCGGCGCTCTGGTCTATGTGATCCTGCGGACCTTCTCGCTCGATCTGCTGACCGCTGCTGGCCTCGACGGCAAGCGCTACCAGCTGGTGGTCGGAGCGGGCTTCCTCGCCATCGTGCTGTTCTCGCCTGACGGACTCGTCGGAATCTGGCAGCGGCTGCGCGAGCGCCATCGGCGCAGCCGGGAGGCGAAGGCGGCGCAGATGCGCATCGGTGGAGGCGGGCCATGAGTGCGCTGCCGACCCGCGATGGGCTCGCCGCGGCGGGCTCCGCAAATGCACTCGAGCTGCGCGGCGTCTCGCGGCTGTTCGGAGCGCTGGCCGCTCTGTCGGACGTCACCGTCTCGGTGCGGCCGGGCGAGCGGCGCGCCGTGCTCGGCTCGAACGGCGCCGGCAAGACCACGCTGTTCAACTGCATCACCGGCGATTTCGCGCCGAGCTCGGGGGTGATCCGCTTCTTTGGCGAGGACGTCACCGCCTTTCCGCCGCAGGAGCGCATCCGCCGCGGCCTGCGCCGCACCTACCAGATCTCCTCCCTCTTCGCCGGCCTCTCGGTCATCGACAACGTTTACCTCGCCTGCCGGGGCGTCTCGCGAAACCGCTTCTCGCTGCGCCGCCCGCGCCGCGACGACACGCTCGTGCAAGCCGCGCAGAACCTCGTCGAGGCCGTGCATCTGACCCCGGTGAAGGACCGGCTGGTCGGCGAGCTCGCCTATGGCCAGCAACGCCAATTGGAGATCGCGCTCGCGCTTTCCGGCGCGCCGCGCTTCATCCTCTTCGACGAGCCGGCGGCGGGCCTCTCGCCGACCGAGCGGCGCGACCTCGTCCACATCCTGACCTCGCTGCCGGCCCATATCGGCTACATCATCATCGAGCACGACATGGATGTGGCGCTGCGCGTGGTCGAAAGCGTCACGATGATGCACAACGGCCGCATCTTCAAGGAAGGGCCGCCCGCCGAGATCGAGTCCGATCCCGAGGTGCAGGAGCTTTACCTCGGAGGCGCCCATGGCTGAGCGCTTCATGGCCCCTCCTGCAGCTGGAATTCCAGCTCTGCACATCGCGGGCCTCAACGTCTTCTACGGCCGTTCCCACGCCCTGCAGGGCGTCGATCTCACGCTCCAGGGTGGGGTGCTCTCCGTCGTTGGTCGCAACGGCATGGGCAAGACCACCATGTGCAAGGCGGTCATGGGGCTCGTGCCGATCGCCGCGGGCTCGATCCGTCTGTTCGGCGAGGAGATCGCCGGCCGCGCGCCCGCCGAGATTGCCCGCCTCGGCGTCGGCTATGTGCCGCAGGGCCGCAGGCTCTGGCGCTCGCTGACCGTCGACGAGCATCTGCGGCTGATGCAGCGCGGCAAGCGCGGTGCCTGGACGCCCGAGCGCATCTACGAGGTCTTCCCGCGTCTTGCCGAGCGGCGCAACAACGGCGGCGCGCAATTGTCCGGCGGCGAGCAGCAGATGCTGGCGATCAGCCGCGCGCTGCTGCTCAATCCGCGCCTGCTCATCATGGACGAACCGACCGAGGGGCTCGCCCCCGTCATCGTCGCCCATGTCGAGGAAATGTTGGTGCGCCTCGCCGAGCAGGGCGATGTCGCGATCCTCGTCATCGAGCAGAACATCGGCGTCGCGACCCAGATGTCCGACCCCGTCGCCATCATGGTCAACGGCCGGATCAACCGCGTCATCGCCTCGGCCACTCTGGCTGGGGATCGCGACCTGCAGCAGCGCCTGCTCGGCGTCGGCCGCCACGGCCATGACGAAACCGACGCTGCGGGTGCCGGCGGCGCGCCCGCAGGCGTATCAGCCACGGCGGCTCCGCAGCAGGCGGCCGGGCCGATGCGCGTCTACCTCTCGAATCCCACCATCCCGACGCGCTGGTCGCAGCCCGTGCCGGCGGCCCGTATCGAAGCGCAGGCCCGCACCATCTCGCGCCCGACGCTGGCGACGCTGGACGGCCGTCCGGTCGGCGATGTCCGGCCGCTCGCCGCCACCACCGGGGCTGAGCCCTATGTCGTGGTTGCCGGCACGCTCGACACCAAGGGCGAGGAACTGCGCTTCATCCGCGACCTGATCCGCGCCGAGGGGCTGCGCACGCGACTGGTTGACATATCGACCTCGGGCCGCAGCGCCGGCGGGGACGTGACGCCGCAGGAGATCGCGCTCGCCCATCCCCGCGGCTCGGCCGGCATCTCCTCGGGCGACCGCGGCACGGCGGTGGCGGCGATGACGGAGGCGTTCAAGGCTTGGCTGCCGCGCCAGCAGGGCGTGCTCGGCGTGATTTCGGCCGGCGGCTCGGGCGCGACGGCGATGGTGACGCCGGCGATGCAGGAACTGCTGGTGGGCCTGCCCAAGCTGATGATCTCGACCATGGCCTCGGGCGATGTCCGCGCCTATGTCGGCGCCGCCGACATCGCGATGCTCAACGCCGTCACCGACGTGCAGGGCATCAACCAGGTCTCGCGCCTGGTGCTCGGCAATGGCGCGCGCGCCATGGCCGCGATGGCGAAGGCCCGCCTCGCCGACCTCCGGCGCGAAACCCCGCGCCGCCGGGAGCAGGCCGAGAAGCCGCTGGTGGGCCTGACCATGTTCGGCGTCACCACCCCATGCGTGCAGCAGGTCGCGAAGCTGGTCGAGGCCGAGTGGGAGCCGCTCGTCTTCCACGCCACCGGCACGGGCGGGCGCTCCATGGAAAAGCTCGTCGATTCCGGGCTGGTCGGCGCCGTCATCGACGTCTCGACCACCGAGATCTGCGACATGATGATGGGCGGCATCCTGCCCGCGACCGAGGATCGCTTCGGCGCCATCATCCGCACGCGCATCCCCTATGTCGGCTCGGTCGGTGCGCTCGACATGGTGAACTTCGCCGCGCCCGAGACAATGCCGGAGCGCTATCGCGGCAGGAAAACTTATCCGCACAACCCGCAGATCACGCTGATGCGGACGACACCGGAAGAGAACGCCCGCATGGGTCGTTGGATCGGCGAGCGGCTGAACGAGATGGAGGGGCCGGTGCGCTTCCTCATCCCCGAGCTCGGCGTCTCGGCTCTGGATGCCGCCGGCCAGCCCTTTCACGATCCCGCTGCGGACTCGGCGCTCTTCCTGGCACTGGAACAGACCGTCCGCACCACCACCAACCGGCAGCTCATCCGCATGCCGCTCCACATCAATGACCCGGCCTTTGCCGCCGCCCTCGTGCAGCATTTCCGCGCGCTGCATGCCGGGCGCCGACGCGAGCGGGCGGGGGTAGGACGGGGATGACCGCTTTCGACAAGAAGACCCTGCTCAAGCGCTTCCGGGCGATGATCGCGAAAGGCGAGCCGATCATCGGCGGCGGCGCGGGCACCGGGCTTTCGGCCAAATGCGAGGAGGCCGGCGGCATCGACCTCATCGTCATCTACAATTCCGGCCGCTATCGCATGGCCGGGCGTGGCTCTCTCTCCGGGCTGATGCCCTATGGTGACGCCAACGCCATCGTCATGGAGATGGCCGCCGAGGTGCTGCCGGTGGTGAAGCAGACTCCGGTGATCGCGGGCGTCTGCGGCACCGATCCGTTCCGCCGCATGGATGTCTTCCTCGACGAGGTGCAGCGCGTCGGCTTCGCCGGCATCCAGAATTTCCCGACGGTCGGGCTGATCGACGGCGTCTTCCGCAAGAATCTCGAAGAGACCGGCATGGGATACGGCCTCGAGGTCGAGATGGTCGCTCTCGCCAACGCCAGGGGCCTGCTGACGACGCCTTACGTCTTCTGCGAGGACGACGCCCGCGCCATGGCCGCGGCCGGCGCCGACATCATCGTCTGTCATCTCGGCCTGACGACGGGCGGGAGCATCGGCGCCGAGACGGCGCTGAAGCTCGCAGACTGCCCGGCGCTGGTCGATGCCTGGGCCGCCGCGGCGCTCAAGGTGAAGAAGGACGCGATCATCCTGGTCCATGGCGGGCCGGTGGCCGAGCCGGCCGATGCCGACTTCATCATGAAGAACACCAGGCACTGCCACGGCTTCTACGGCGCCTCCTCGATGGAGCGCCTGCCGGTCGAGGTCGCGATCCGCGACCAGACGCGCGCCTTCAAGACGATCGGCGCCACGCCGCAGACGACAAAGCCGGCGCGCAAGGTCGGCAAAACGAAGTGATCCGGGCTCGGGGCGGGAGGATGAGGACATGACGGGACAGCTGATCGGATCGCTCATCCTCTGGCTGATCGTGGCGGTGATCGTCATCGCCATCGTCGTCTATCTGGTGAACTGGCTTTATCGCCGCTCCTCGAAGGAGGTCTCCTTCGTCCGCACCGGCCTCTTCGGCGAAAAGGTGGTCATCAACGGCGGCGCCTTCGTCCTGCCGATCATCCACGACGTCACGCCGGTCAATATGAACGTGCTGCAGCTCGCGGTGACGCGCGCCAGCAACGACGCGCTCATCACCCGCGACCGCATGCGGGTCGACATCGATGCCGAGTTTTATGTCCGGGTCAGGCCGGAGCGAGAAGCGGTCTCCATCGCCGCCGCCACCCTCGGCCGGCGCACGCTTCAGCCCGACCAGCTCAATGCGCTGCTCTCCGGCAAGTTCATCTCGGCGCTGCGCACAGTGGCCTCCGAGATGACGATGGAGGAGATGCACGAGCAGCGCGGCTCTTACGTCCAGCGCGTCAAGGACGCCGCCGCCGAGGCGCTCGACCAGAACGGCCTCGTGCTGGAATCGGTCGCGCTGACCGACCTCGACCAGACCGACCTGCAGTTCTTCAACCCGTCCAACCGCTTCGACGCCGAAGGTCTGACGCGGATCATCGAGGAGATCGAGGACAAGCGGAAGCTGCGCAACGACATCGAGCAGGACTCGATGATCCGTATCCGGACCCGCAACCTCGAGGCCGAGCGCCAGGCGCTCGACATCGAGCGCGAGAGCGAAGCGGCGCGGCTGGAGCAGCAGCGCGAGATCGAGATCAAGCGCGCGGTGCAGCGCGCCGAGGTCGCCCGCGAGCGCGCCGTGCGTGACACCGAGGCCGAGCAGGCGCAGATCACCTCGCGCGAGGAGATCGAGAAGTCCCGCATCGCCAATGAGCGGGCGATCAGCGAGGCGCGCATCGCCTCGGAGAAGGACATCCGCCAGCAGGAGATCGACCGCACGCGCGCCGTCGAGGAGGCCGAGATCGTCGCCCGCGAGCAGGTCGAGAAGGCCCGCATCGCCAATGAGCAGGGGATCAACGCCGCCCGCATCGCCTCCGAGCGTGCGATCCGGCAGAAGGAAATCGAGCGCGCCCAGGTGATCGAGGCCGCCGAGATTGCCGCGCGCGAAACCACCGAGAAGGCCCGCATCCTGCAGGAAGCCGCGGTCAATGCCGAGCGCATCGCCCGCGAGCAGGAGGTGCGCAATCGAGAGATCGAGCGCACCCGCACGCTGGAGCAGGAGGACATCGCGGCCCGCGAGGCTGTCGAGACGGCGCGGATCGGCCAGGAGGAGCGCGTGCGCGCCCTGCAGATCGCCCGCAACCAGGCGCTCGACGAGGCCGAGATCGCTGCACGCGAAACGGTGGAGAAAGCCCGCATCGCGCAGGAGGACGTCATCACCGCCGAGCGGATCGGTCTGGAGCAGCGCAAGAGCCTGCGCGAAATCGAGCGCACAGAAGCGGTCGAGGCCGCCGAAATTTCCGCCCGCGAAAGCGTCGACAAGACGCGCATCCGCCAGGAGAAGACGATCTCCAGCGAGCGCATCCGCCGCGACGAGGAAGTCCGTAATCTCGAGATCGCCCGGACGAAGGCGATCGACACCGCCGAGATTTCCGCGCGTGAGGCGGTGGAGGCCGCCCGCATCGCGCAGGAGAAGGCGGTTGCAGCCGAGCGCATCGCCGCCGAACTCTCCACCCGCGAGCTGGAGATCAAGCGCAATGCCGATCTCGATGCGGCTGAGCTCAGGCGCCGCGACACCGTCGAGCGCCAGCGCATCGAGACAGAACTCGGTCTCGACCAGGAGAAGATCGACGCGAGCAAGATCCGTGAGATGCTCCAGATTGCCCAGAAGAAGGCGATCGAGGTCGCGGAGGAGGAGCGCGCCATCGAGGTCGCCGCCAAGAAGGTCGAGCGCGCCGACGCTGACCGTTCGCTGCGGCAGGCCGAGATTACGGCGCGCCAGCTCGTCGAGACCGTCGACATTGCCCGCGAGCAGGCGCTGGAGGCGGCCCGCATCGAGCGCCGCCGTGCGCTGGAGCAGTTGGAGATCGCCCGCACCCAATCCCTGCAGGAGGCCGAGATCGCCTCCCACGAGGAGGTCGAGCGGGCGCGCATCTCCTCCGATCGCGGGCTCGACGAGGCGCGCGTCGGTCGCCAGCGTGAGCTGCGCAAGCTGGAGATCGAGCGCGAACGCGAGGTCGAGTCCGCCGCCATGGACAAGGCGATCGCGCTTTACGCCAAGTCGCTGGAGGAATCCGCCGCGCAGGCCAACGCCGAGGCTGCCCGCGTGAAGGCGGTCGAAGCCGAGGAGAGGGTCAAGACCGTGCGCGAGAGCGCCAATGCCGAGCGTCGAAAGACCGTCGAGGTGCTGCTCGCAGAAAAGGCAGCCGAGGAATCCCGCATCGCGGCGGAGGCCGACAAGGTCCGCCGGACTGTAGAGGCCGAGGCTCAGAAGCTGCTCTACGAGGCCGAGAACGTACTCAGCGACGGCGCTCGCTACGGGCTCTTCCGCCGCCGCCTGCTCGACAAGATCGAGGGCATCGTGCGCGAGAGCGTCAAGCCCATGGAGAAGATCGAGGGCATCCGCATCCTCCATGTCGACGGGCTGGCGGGGGGCTCAGGCGCAGGCGGGGCGGGCGGAGCGGCGCGCTCACCCACTGACGAGGTCATCGAATCTGCGCTGCGCTACCGCGTCCAGGCACCGATGATCGACCAGGTGCTGAAGGAGATCGGCATCGAGGGCGGTAACCTCGCCAAGATGGGTGGGCTGATGCGCGAGGCCTCCGACATGCAGCGCGTCGCCAAGGAGGCGCAGCCGCAGCCCGCCAAGTCGAAGGGCGGTGGCAGCAGCGGTGGCGAGGGCTCGAGTGGCGGGTCCGGCCCGGCCGAGAAGGCTTGAGGGGAGAGAGATGGCCCGCGTCTATGTTTCCAGCGTCATCGGAGCCCCCGCCGCCAAGGTGTGGGCCCGCGTGCGCGATTTCAACGGGCTGCCGAACTGGCACCCCCGCATCGCCGAGAGCCGCATCGAGAACGGCGACCCGGCCGACAAGGTCGGCTGCATCCGCGCCTTCTCGCTGCGCAGCGGCGACCGGCTGCGCGAGCAGCTTCTCGGCCTGTCGGACTACGACATGTTCTGCACCTATGCGATCCTCGACTCGCCGATGCCGCTGACGAACTACGTCGCGACGCTGAGGCTGACGCCGATCACCGACCAGGAACGCACCTTCATCGAGTGGTCGGCCGATTTCGACTGCGCCCCCGAGCAGGAGGCCGAACTGGTCGCCGGCATCGGGACCAATGTCTTCCAGGGTGGCTTCGACGCCCTCAAGCGCGCTTTCGGGGGATAGCGATGCCCCATGTCGTCCGCAGCACCATCATCGATGCGCCGGTCGACCGGCTCTGGTCGATCCTGCGTGACTTCAACGGCCATGACCGCTGGCACCCGATCGTCGCCCGCAGCGAGATCGAGCGCGCCAACCCTTCTGACCGCGTCGGTTGCGTGCGCCGCTTCCAGCTCCGCGACGGCAGCGAGCTGCGGGAGCAGCTTCTCACACTCTCCGATCTCGAGATGACCTTCAGCTACTGCCTGCTCGACACGCCGATCCCGCTCTTCAACTACGTGGCGCATGTCCGGCTGCTGCCTGTGACCGATGGCAACCGCAGCTTCTGGCACTGGGAGAGCCGCTTCACCACGCCGCCGGGGCGCGAGGCGGAACTCGCCCGGCTGGTCGGCGACGAGGTCTACACCAACGGCATCGAGGCAGTGCGCCGCCTGCCGGAAATGGCGGGGGAGGGCGTTTGACATGCTCGATGTGAGAAGCTGCGCCACCCTGTCCGAAGCCGCCGGCATCCTCTCCGGAGACCGGCAGGCCCTGCTCATCGCCGGCGGCACGTTGGTGATGCGGGATGTCAACGAGGGCAGGTTGACCGAGGGCACGCTGCTGCGCGTCACCGATCCGGCCTTCCGGCAGGTCAATGCCGGTGGCGCGCGTGTCGAGATTGGCGCCGGCGTGACAATGGCGGCCGTGCTCGCCAACCGAGACCTCGCCTATCTGCATGCTGCGGCGCGCGCCATCGGCGGGCCTGCGATCCGGACCATGGCAACGATCGGCGGCAATCTCTTCGCCGAGACGCCCTATGGCGATTTCACCGTGGCGTTGCTGGCGCTCGGCGCAGAGGTCGTGGTGCAGGCGGGCTACGGCTCCGGCCGGGCCGTGCCGCTGGAGGATTTCCTAGCCGGGCGCGAGCGGGGCGGGGCGGGGCAGGCGCAGGGGCTGGTCACGGCCGTGCAGTTCACACGGCCGCAGAACCCCTCCGACTTCCTCTTCCGCAAGATCAGCCGCGTGAAGCCAAAGGGCATCTCGGTGCTCTCCATCGCTGCGCATCTTCCGGCTTCGGGCGGGCGGCTGGTGCAGCCCCGCGTCGCCTATGGCGCGATGGCACCTGTCCCGATGCGGGCCCGCGGCGTCGAGCGCGTGCTCGACGGCAAGCCGCTCGACCAGGCCGCGATCCAGGCGGCGAAGCAGGCTGCGCTGGAAGGCACCCGGCCCGCGACGGACGCCATCGCCAGCGACTGGTATCGGCGCGAAATCCTGCCCGTCCATCTCGGCCGGCTGCTCGCCGGCGAACCGCGCTGAGGAGAGGGATCATGGCCAAGCTCCCCGTCCAGTTCCGCCTCAACGGCAGCGAGCGCGCCGGTTTCGTCGATCCGGCGGGCAACTTGCTAGACCTGCTGCGCCGCGGCCTCGGCGACTTCGGGCCCAAATATGGCTGCGGGCAGGGCACCTGCGGCGTCTGCACGGTGCTGGTGGATAGCGAGCCGCAGCTCTCCTGCCTGACGCTCGCGATCTCCTGCGAGGGCAAGCAGATCGAGACGGCCTCAGGCATGGCCGACGGGCCGAACCTGCACCCGCTGCAGCAGGCCTTCATGGACAATTTCGCGGCGCAGTGCGGCTTCTGCACGCCGGGTATGCTGACCGCCGCCCGCGCCTTGCTGACGAAGAATCCCAATCCAACCCGCGACGAGGTCGTCGAGGCGATCAGCGGCAATATCTGCCGCTGCACCGGCTACGAGCCGATCATCGCCGCGATCCTCGCAGCTGCAGCCGGCGGTGCCGGCATGCGGCGCGCCTGAGCTCGGAGGAGGCTGCCATGCTTGAGATGCGCAAGGAGATCTTCGCCGACGAGCGCGACGACAACCTCAACGTCGTCGGCAAGGGCGTTCAGCGCCAGGACATGCCGGGCCATGTCACGGCGCGCACCCGCTTCTTCGACGATCACGCCTTCGACGGGCTGCTGCACCTCAAGTTGGTGCGTAGCCCGCATCATCATGCCCGCATCCGCTCGATCGACGTCTCCGCCGCCGAGCGCGCGCCGGGGGTGAAGCGCGTGCTGCGCGGCGCCGATGTGCCGGTCAACAAGAACACGCTGTTGAGCCTCATCAACTTCGGCAAGGACGACGAACCGACGCTCGCTGTCGACAAGGTGCGCTACAAGGGCGAGCCGGTCGTGGCGATCCTCGCCGACAGCGAGGCGGAGGCGCTGGCGGCGCGCAAGCTCGTTCGGGTCGAGTACGACCTGTTGCCGACGGTCTTCGATGTCGAGGAGGCGCTGAAGCCCGGCGCACCGGTCGTCAACGAGACCTATCCTGGCAACTACTTCGAATATCACCAGCGCTTCGACCATCAGAAGCTGCGCTTCGGCGATGTCGAGGCCGCTTTCGCCCGGGCCGACCACGTCATCGAGCACCGCTACCAGATGTCGCCGATCGAGCACGCGCCGACGGAGACGAATGGCACCATCGCCGCGCCGGACCAGAATGGGCGCTACCTCGTGCATTCCTGTGCGCAGGGCCTGTTCTTCTCGCTCGATACGACGGCCAAGATCGTCAATGTTCCGTCCAACCAGCTTCATTTCGTTGGTGGGACGGTCGGCGGCGGTTTCGGCGGCAAGGTCGATTCACTCACCGAGCCGCTGACCGTGCTCGGCGCCATGCTGACGGGCCGGCCGGTGCGATATGTCCTCGATCGGGAGGAGGAGATGCTCTACGGCTCGCCGCGCGGGGCCGAGCGCATCTACGTGAAGGACGGGCTGATGCGAGATGGGCGGATCGTCGCCCGTTACATCCGCAGCTATTTCGACGCCGGCGCCTACACGCGCCTCTCGAGCTATGCGGCGATCAAATGCACGGCGCACGTCCCGGGACCGTATTCGATCCCGAACGTCGCCTCCGACATCTACGTCGCCTACACCAACCGCTGCCCTTCGACAGCCATGCGCGGCTTTGGCGTCACTGCCGTCGATTTCGCGTTGGAGTGCCAGATGGACCGCCTCGCCGAGGCGGCCAACATGGACCCGGTCGAGTTCCGGATTCTCAACGCGTATCGCGACGGGGACATGAAGCCGCATCGCCGCGTCGCCAAGAACACGGCACTGGTGGAATGCGTGCAGGTCGCTGCCGAGAAAGCGAACTGGCCGATCTCGGAGCAGGCAAGGCGGGCTTCCTCGCTGACCGGGGGAGGCGGCGAGCGCGCGCAGATCCCGGCGACACCACTCGACGAGCGTGGCCAGATCGGCCGCCCCGACACGCGCAACGGCCCCGCCACCCAGACGTTGCCGGCCGGCACCACCCGCATCCCGCTCAGCAAGCAGCCGGTCTTCGAGGGCGCGCGCGATGGCAAGCCGGCGCCTGTACAGGTGCCTCGCTACGAAGCCCCGCCGCGCCAGAATCCGCCGCCCTACGACCCGGCCATCGCCCCGCCGTCACTGCAGCCAGCCTATCAACCGGCGGCGAGCGCGCCGCCCTTGCCGATCCCGCCGGCCGCCCCCGCGCAGCCTCAGCACGGCGCGGTGCGGTTCTCCTCCGTCTTCGGCACGAGGAGGCGCTGAGATGGCCCGTCACGAAGGCCGCGGCATGGCCTCGGTCAATTACCCGATCGGCATGAACCTCGGCGGCGATCCGAGCCAGGCGCTGATCCACTCGAACCCGGAAGGCAAGTTCACCGTCGCGCTCTCGGCCATCGACCTCGGCCAGGGCATGAAGCAGGTCTCGCGGCAGATCGCGGCCGAGACGCTGGGCGTGCCGATCGAGGACGTGTTCGTCGACACCGCCGACAGCGACACCGGTCCGCATGACATGGGCTCCTTCGCCTCGCGCGGCACGCACCGCATGGGCAACGCCGTCATCGCCGCCGCGCGCGAGGCTCGCGGCGTGCTGCTCGATGCGGCGGCCGAGGAGCTAGAGGTCAACGCCGCCGATCTCGTCACCGACGGGCGCGGCAACATCCATGTCCGTGGCGCTCCCTCCAAGACCATCACCGTCAAGGCGACGGCGCAGGCCGCGCAGTTCAAGCAGGGCAAGACCATCGCCGGGCGCGGCATCTTCCTGATCCCGCTCTCGGCAGTCGATGCCGAGACGGGCGAGATGAACCCGAACACCGCCTTCGCCCATGCCGCCCTCGTGGCCGACGTTTCGGTCGACGACGAAACCGGGGAGGTCGAGGTACTTCGGATGACCAGCGCCTATGAACTCGGCCGCGTCATCAACCCGCGCATGGTCGAGCAGCAGCTCGTCGGCGGTGCCTGGATGGGCATCAGCCACGCGCTCTACGAGACACCGGAGCCCTATTACCCCAACCCTGACCACGGCCCGCGCGACTTCAACGAATATCTGATGCCGGGGCCGGGGGATGTCGCGCCTTATCACGTCACCGTGCTGGAGCGGCCGGCGCCGGACGGGCCGTTCGGCGGCAAGGGGCCGGGCGAGATGTGCGCCAACCCGGTACTGCCCGCCATTGCCAACGCCGTCTACAACGCGGTCGGCGTGCGCGTCGACGAGCTGCCGATCACGCCGGAGAAGATCCTGCGCGGCATCCGCGCCAATGGCGGCGTCAAGCCCGGTCCGCGCCGCGGCGGCCCGGTGAACTGGCGGTGACTTCATGGCGCTGAGGACCACCGTCGCCGGTATATCGAGCCCTGAGGACCTCGCCGAGGCCCTGCAGGCGGCGATGTATCTCGCCGATGACGGCATCGCGACGGCGGGCTACCTCTCGCTGGCGCTCGGCAAGCCGCTGCTGCTCGAAGGCGCGCCCGGCGTCGGCAAGACCGAGGCCGCCAAGGCGCTCGCCGGCATCCTCGGCCGCCAGCTCATCCGGTTGCAATGCTTCGAGGGCATCGACGCCGCAGCGGCTCTCTACGAGTGGAATTACCCGCGCCAGATGCTCGCCATCCGCCAGTCGCGTGAGGGCGAGAGCCTCGACATCTACAGCGACGACTTCCTGATCGAGCGGCCGATGCTGACGGTGCTCAGGCGGCCGCAATCGACCGTGCTGCTGATCGACGAGATCGATCGCTCGGACCATGAGTTCGAGGCCTTCCTGCTCGAATTCCTCTCCGATTTCTCGATATCGATTCCCGAGCGCGGCACATTGCGCGCGGCAGAGCGGCCGGTCGTCGTGCTGACCTCCAACCGCACGCGCGAACTGCACGAGGCGCTGCGCCGCCGCTGCGTCTACCACTACATCGCCTACCCAGAGCCGGAGCGGGAGGCGCAGATCATCATGCTGCGTTCCTCCGCCGTCGCCGAGGGTACGGCGCGGGCAGTGGTCCATGCGGTCGGCCTTCTGCGTCAGGAGCCGCTCGCCAAGCCGCCCGGCGTCGCCGAGGCGGTCGACTGGGCCGAGGCCGCGACGGCACTCGCGCACAGCGGCGCGCCCTGGCCCGAGGCGTTCCGCCGCTCGCTGGGCGCCGCGATCAAGGACGAAGAAGACCTCGCCCACTTACGCCCGCGCCTGCCGCTCTTCATTCCGGGACTGGCGGCATGATCGCGCCGCTGCCCCCCGCCGCCCGGCCCTTCGTGGCCTTTGCTACGTTGCTGCGTGCGCACGGCATCGCCGTTGCGCCCGAGCAGACCACGGCCTTCCTGATGGCGGTCGAACTACTCGGCCCGCGCAGCATCGAGCATGTCCGCAAGGCGGCGGCCGCGACGCTCAGCCCCCATCCCGAGCAGCGCGCCCGTTTCGACGCCCTGTTCGACATGCATTTCCTCGGCGCCATCGCCGTGCCGGGCGAGGAGGAATGGGCGCCGGACGAAGATGTCTCGGTGCAGGAGGACACGGGCTCGCGCGAGATCCTGATCGGGGACGAGATCAACGAGACCGGCCAGGCCTCGACCGAGGCCGAAGCGCTCTCGATCCGCCGCCTAGGAGCCCTCGACGAGAGCGAGGCACTGCGCCGCTTCGGCCGGGCGTTGCCCGCCGCCCTGCCGCGCCGGCGCGGCTATCGCCATCGGGCGGCACGGCGCGGGCGAACAGTCGATCTCGCCCGCAGCCTCCGGGACGCCATCCGCCATGACGGCGAGGTGATGAGCCTGAAGAAGCTCAGGCGAGTGACCCGTCCGCGCCCGATCCTGCTGCTGATCGATGTTTCGGGCTCGATGAAGCAGCGCAGCGACGCCAATCTGGCGCTGGCCCACACCATCGTGCAGGCCGCGCCGCGGGCAGAGGTCTTCACCTTCGGCACGCGGCTCACCCGCGTGACGCGCGCGCTAAGACGCCGTCGCCGCGAGCAGGCCCTGGCCGAGGCCTCGGGGCTCGTCGCTGACTGGGACGGCGGCACGCGCATCGGCGACGCGCTGCAGGCCTTCCTCGCCGTGCCGCGCTTTGCTTCCTATGCGCGCGGCGCGGTCGTGGTCGTGCTCTCGGACGGGCTGGAGCGCGGCGATCCCACGGCGCTGGTCACGGCTGTCGCAAGGCTTTCGGCGCGCGCCCATCGCATCGACTGGCTGACCCCGCTCGCGGCCGACCCCGCCTACCGCCCGGAGACCGAGGCGCTGCGCCTGATCGCGCCGCAGCTCGCGAGCCTCTCCGATGGCGCAAGCACCGCCCGCATCTGCCGCCACATCCTTTCGCTCGGAGGCGTCGAGGCCGCATGACCGACATCGTCGATTCCCATTTCCATATCTGGAAGCAGGCTGATCTGCCTTGGCTCGTCGGGCCGATGCTGCCGCGCATCTTCGGCCCTTACGAGCCGCTGCGGCGCGACTATCCTGTGAGTGAATATCTCGCCGATTGCCGCCCGCTGGGCGTTACCGAGGCCGTCTATGTCCAGGCCAACTGGGCGCCGGCGCGCTATCTCGACGAGGTCGCCTTCGTCTCGCAGGCTTCGGAGGAATCCGGCTTTCCGATCGCCATCGTCGCCTATGCCGATCTGCTGTCCGGCGATGCCCGCCCGCAATTCGACCAGCTCGCCCGCAACGCTCGCGTTCGCGGCGTGCGCATGCAGCTCCATTGGCACGAAAACCCGCTCTACCGCTTCGCCAGCGGCCCCGATCTCGCGCTCGATCCGCAACTGATGGCCAATGTCGAAGCGCTGGCCGATTACGGCTTCAGCTTCGATCTGCAGGTCTTCTCCGGCCAGATGGCGGGCGCCGCGCAGCTTGCCGCTGCCTGCCCGCGCGTGACCTTCGTGCTCCAGCACGCCGGCATGCTGGAGGACCTCTCGCCCGATGGCGTCGCCCTCTGGCGTGCCGGCATGATGCTGCTCGCCGCACGGCCCAACATCGTCAGCAAACTCTCCGGTCTCGGCACCTTCCAGCGCCGGAACGACCCGGACCAGATCGCCTTCATCGCCAGGGAGACGCTGGCGCTGTTCGGGGCCGATCGCTGCCTCTTCGGCTCCAATTTTCCGATCGAGAAGCTCTGGACCACCTATGCCGAGCTGATCGACGCCCATCGCGCCGCCGTGCCCGCAACCGCGCATGGGGCCGTGTTCAACGACACTGCGAGGCGGGTCTACCGCCTCGCCCGATAAGTCCGAGGGGAGACGACAATGGCGCTCGAAATCAAGATTCTCGACTATGGCGACATCGAGCTCGAGTCGAGCTTCCTGGTGCTGGGCCGTGACTGCGGCCGCACCCGCCGCGTCCCGACTTACGGCTTCCTGATCCTCGGCGGGCCCTGGCCGGTCGTCGTCGACACTGGCTACCGCCATAACCAGATCATGGAGACGCTCGGCATGCGCGGGCTCCAGTTCCACGAGAACATGATCGAGAACCAGCTCGCCAAATACGGCGTGCGGATGGGCGACGTGCGCTACGTCATGCACACCCATCTCCATATCGACCATGCCGGGAAGGACGAGCTCTTCCCGATGAACACCACCGTCCTCGTCAACCGACGCGAGCTGGAATATTCCGTCTCGGGGCTGATGCACCCGCAATACCCGGCGCCCGACATCAAGCACCTGATCGACCGGCTGCACACGCGAGATGCGCTACGCTTCGAGGATCTCGAACTCTCCGGGATGATCGAACTCTTCCCCGGCTGCTATCTCGAGGCCGCAGGCGCCCATACCGAGGGCTCGATGAACGTCCATGTCGACACCGTCGAGGGCAGGGCGATCATCTGTGGCGACGTGATCTATGACTTCAACGACCAGATCGTGACGCCCTTCCACGAGATCAGCGCCAACGAGCCGCGCACCACCGGCAATCACGGCGTCTCCAAGCGCGAGGAGAAGGCGGCGATCAAGAAGCTGCTCTCCGCCGGCGCTTTCCTGCTGCCGGTGCACGACAAGCCGGCCAAGATCGCCCACGGCCAGGTCGTTGGCCGCATGGACATGGCGGTGCCCGGCCCGGTGGTGCAGTCGCTGCCGTCCCGCAACTGGTTTGCGGCGTGAGCCCGAGGGCGCCATGACCACGCACCTCGCCGTCAGCCCCGGCTTCGCCGATCTGGTCGACCTCTGGGCGCCGGTGCGCCAGCTCGGCACCGGTTTTGAATTCTGCGAGGGGCCGGTCTGGCATCCGCGCGAGCATCACCTGCTGTTTTCGGACATGCCGGGCGATGTCCGCCGCCGCTGGGACAAGGGCGGCATCCGCGAGGCCATGCGGCCGGCGAACAAATGCAACGGCATGACCTACGATGCCGACCTCAACCTCATCGTTTGTGAGCACTCGACTTCGACCCTCGTGCGCGAGCGGCCCGATGGAAGGCGTGAGACCATCGCCTCGCATTTCGAAGGCATGGAGCTCAACAGCCCCAACGACGTGGTCGTGAAGTCGGATGGAGCGATCTATTTCTCCGATCCCTGGTATGGCCGCATGCCGGTCTTCGGCGTCGAGCGACCGCGCCAGCTCGGCTTTCAAGGGGTCTACCGCATTACGCCCGGCGGCGGGGCGCCGGAGCTGCTGGTCGATCGCTACCTCTTCGACCAGCCCAATGGGCTCTGCTTCTGCCCCACCGAGGACCGGCTCTTCGTCAACGATACGGTGCAGTGTAATATCCGCGTCTTCGATATTCTGCCCGACGGCAGGCTGGGACCGGGCCGCGTCTTCGCCTCGGGCATCGTCTCGCAGAGCGAGCCCGGCGTGCCGGACGGCATGAAATGCGACGCGCAGGGCAATGTCTGGGTCTGCGGCCCCGGCGGCGTCTGGGTCTATACGATCAAGGGCGAACTGATCGGCAAGCTGCGCGTGCCGGAACTCGTCGGCAACCTCACATGGGGCGGTCCGGATTGGCGCACACTCTTCCTGACCGCCAGCCATTCGCTCTATGCTGTCGAGACCAAGGTCGGCCCGCGGATGGAGCCTTATATGAAGGCCGGCGCGACGGGAGGCGCCCGTCACGGCGGCGCAACAGCGCCGGACCGGCCGGTCAGTAACCTCGACGCGGCGGCCTTCATTTCCCCCGGCGGCGTCAAGAAAGCGGCGGCGGGCTACCGGCTGGATCCCTCTCGCTGCGCGCTGCTGATCCAGGACATGCAGAACGACGTGGTGATGGACGGCGGTGCCTTCGCGGCCTCCGGCTCGCCCGCCCATTGCAAGGAACAGAATGCCATCGGCAACGCCGCGCGGCTGGCGCAGGCCGCGCGGGCGAGGGGCATACCCGTCATCCATGTCTGGTTCGTCGTCGAGCCCGGTGCGCCGGGCGTCACCATGAACGCCCCGCTCTTCGAGGGGCTGGCCGATGCCACGGCGCTGGTGCGCGGCACATGGGGGGCGGCGGCCGTGCCGGGGCTGGAAGCTCAGGGTGGTGATCATGTCGTCGAGAAGCAGCGCATGAGCGCCTGGGAGGGGACGCGGCTGGAGACCGTTCTCAAGGCACTCGGCCGAGACGTCGTCATCGTCACCGGCGCCTGGACCAACATGTCGATCGAGCACACCGCCCGCACCGGCGCCGACAAGGGCTATTTCATGGTGGTGCCGGAGGACGCCTGCTCGACGATGAACGCCGAATGGCACACCGCCTCGGTGAACTACGCGCTGCAGAACGTGTGCGTGGTCACGGATGTCGACGCGGTCATCGCCGCTACGGCGGGGTGACGCGACAACGGTTGGAGTGAGGTCCGAACAAGTTGAATCAATTTGGGCGGATGTCTCTCTAAGCTGCTGAGAGATAACGGATGCGTTGCGGAACCGCGCCGTCATCCCGGGCTTGACCCGGGATCCATGCAGGAACGCGTCCGACTAAGGTTTCGGCATGGATCCCGGATCTTCGCTTCGCTGCGTCCGGGATGTCTCGCGCTTCCATGAGAAGGCTCTAGAAAGTCCGTTCGATAAACACCTGCGCCGAGCTCTGCCTGCCACTGAAGCTGGCGGCGATCGTCCGGCCGGCGAGTTCCGTCCGCTGCCATGCGACCGAGGCCTCGGCGCCGATCCGCAGGCCCTCGACCGGAGCCCAGACGATGTTCGCCGCCACGCGGTCGATGCGGATCTGGTTCTTTCCGGCTGCGGACGGTGGCAGGGAGAGATCGTAGCGGCTCACGTAAGCGTTGCTGGACCAGTCATCCGTCCAATCCCGGCCGATGGATACGACGCCGGACCAGCCACGCGTCGTGTCCTCCCCGGTCAGCAACGGCAGGACGCTGCGCCGGTCGAGCTGCGAGCCGATATAGGGCGGGGCGTTCACAGCGCCGGCGATCTGGCCGGTGATCGTCAGAGACCGTTCCAGCACCGTCGCCTCCCATGTCGCGCCGAGGATGGCGGCGCGGCCGACGAGGCTGGCAGCGCCCAGGCGCGGCACCTCGCGCAGCGCCACAGCTCCATGCAGCGTCAGCGAGCCGCTCTCATAGAGCAGGCGTGCGACCGCATCCGGCACGCGCTGCCCGCCCGTTAACAGACGTACACGCTGGTCGGCGGAGATGTCCTCGGCGGAAAGCGAGAGGCTCAGGCTTTCCGTGATCTGCCGCTCATAGCCGATAAGGGCGACGGTGCGGCTCGGAATCCGGCCGATGAAGGCGAATTCGTCGCCGGTCCAGAAGTCGAAGCGCGAACTCGCGAGACCGAAGGCGAAGGCCCCGAACGTGACGCTCGCCTCACTGAGAGTGAGGTCGTTGCCGCCTTCGGTGTTCGTGTCGACGGAGAACTCGAAGGCCGTGGCAAGATACAAACCGTCCCCGACGCTCTGCCCGCTCTCGATCCGGAAGGTCGTGCTGAGCGGAAAGCTCGTCAGGTTCGGCGGCACCTGGCCGGTCGCTCGCGTCAGGGCGTTGGCGCGGTATTCATCGCGCTGGAAGCCGGCATTCACCGTGCCGGAGATAGCGATGCAGGCACTGGAGCCTGGCGAGATGAATCCGCGTGGCGGCGGGTCGTCGTCGTCATCATCGTCGTCCGAGTCCGCCTCGTCGTCGTCTTCCTCTTCATCCGGCTTTTGCGTGGCGGGCGCGGAGAACAGCGGCGTTGGATCGGGCGCCTCGATCGTGCAGCTCCGCACAAAGGTCGGAGGCCGGTTCGCGGCGCGCGCGCCGTCTGCCGCAAGGCCGCCGAAGGCAACTGCGATCAGGGCACGGAGGCTGGCGCTACCCACCAGCCGCGCCGCGAGACCGCTGGCGCAGGAAAGTCTCAATGGTTGCTCGCTTTCGGCGCGGTCTGCTTCACCGGGGGCAGGGCTTCTGCCGCCGGGTTACCGCAGCGGCGGGGCATAGAGCACGCCCCCCATGCTCCAGAGCTGGTTGAGGCCGCGCGGTATGCCGAGCTTGGAGCTGGTGCCTAGATTGCGCTCATAGATCTCGGCATAGCTGCCGGTGGCCTTGACGGCACGGATCGCCCAATCGGCATCGATGCCGAGCGCCTTGCCGAAGCCGCCCTCGGCTCCGGTGAAGCGGCGCACATCAGGCTTCTGCGACTTCAACGCCTCGTCGATCGCGCCGCCGGAGATGCCGAGCTCCTCCGCGTTCACCAACGCGAAGTTCACCCATTTCACCACGTTGAACCAGGGGAAATCATCGCTGCGCACCACCGGGCCGAGCGGCTCCTTCGAGATCACATCCGGCAGCACCACGGCATCGGACGGCTTGGCCAGCCTCAGCCGTTCGCCATGCAGGGCCGACTGGTCACGGCTGAGCACGTCGCACTGGCCGGACTGGAAGGCGCTGAAGGCTTCCGCGGCGCTCGGGAAGACCTTCTCCTCATAGGTCATGGAGTTGGCGCGGAAGAAATCGGCGAGGTTGAGCTGGGTCGTTGTGCCGGCTTCCACGCAGATCTTCGCTTTGTCGAGGGCGAGCGCCCCATCGGCGCCGAGCGCGCGCTTGGCCAGGAAGCCCTGCCCGTCATGATAGGTGATGCCAGCGAAGGCGAGGCCGAGTTCCGCCTCGCGCCCGAGCGTCCATGTCGAGTTGCGCGCGAGCAGATCGACCTGCCCGCCCTTCAGCGCATCGAAGCGCTGGCTCGCCGAGAGCGGCGTGAAGGTCACCTTGCCGGCGTCGCCAAGGACAGCAGCCGCGACGGCGCGGCAGAAGTCGACGTCGAAGCCGTTCCATTTGCCCTGGCCGTCCTGTTCCGAGAAGCCGGCCACGCCCTCGCTGACGCCGCATTGCAGCGTCCCGCGCTGCTTGACCGTATCGAGCGTGCCGGCGCCGGCCGGGGCTGCGAGAATGCCGCCTACCAGCGCGCCGATGGCGGCGAGGCCGATACGGCGCAGGCGAATGCGTTGAGCCTTCGACATGGCATGCTTCCCCTTTTGAGCCGTTTACAACGTCGCCTTGTGGCGGATGATGACCTTGGTTCCCATCGGCACGCGCGAATACAGATCGACGATGTCGCCGTTCGCGAGCCGGAAGCAGCCGGACGAGATCGCCTGTCCGATCGTCTCGGGCTGGTTGGTGCCGTGGATGCGGAACACGGTCGAGCCGAGATAAAGCGCCCGCGCACCCATCGGATTGCCAGGCCCGCCGGCCATGAAGCGCGGCAGATAGGGCTGGCGTTGCAGCATCTCCGGGGGAGGGCGCCAATCCGGCCACTCCGCCTTGCGGCTCACCTGCACCTGTCCGGACCAGGTGAAGCCCTCGCGGCCGACGCCGATGCCGTAGCGCAGAGCCCGCCCATTGCCCTGGACCACGTAGAGGAAGCGCTCGGCCGAATGGATCACGACGGTCCCGGGCGCCTCTGTCGAGCGGAAGAGCACCATCTGCCGGGCATAGGGCCCGTCCGAGATGCTGACCTCTTCGGTCGAGATGCGCCCGGGCTCGTCGCCGACGTCCATGGTTTCCTCAATGCCCGCCGGAGGGCGCGGCTGGGCGGAGGTCGCCGCAGGCAGGGCAAGCCCGAAGATCAGAGCGAGGCCGATGGCGGGGATTCTGCGGGCCATATCGCGGGAGATATCCATGTCTCGTCTGCTCCGTCAGCCGCAGCGGGAGAAGATGAAGGTGCCGTAGCGCCGGTGGGCGTCCGGATCGACGAAGCGCATCACCAGCATGTTCGGCGCGACCGACAGCAGTTCGCGGTCCTGCGGATCGCCAGCCGGCGCCTCGAAGCCGAGAAAGTTCCTGCCGCCCGCCCCGGCCTTCAGCCTGAGCTCATAAGGCTTGGGATCGTCGGCCACATGCATCATCACACCGTCATGCGGCCCCTTGGCGATGGTGTAGGGCTGGCTGCACTGCGACTTCGCCTCGGCCTCGGTGCGTCTACGGTCCTTGTCGGTGTGGAAGGAGGCGATACCCCAGCGCCCGACCAACTGGTCGCGCGTGACATTGGTGGGGGCGGGCGCGACCGCGGCCGTGCTTGCGCCCGGCGAGAGGCCTTCGCCGCCGCCGCAGCCGGCGAGCAGGAGAGGCAGGATCATCATGCTGGCTGGAATAGCGGCGGAAAGAAGCTTGGTCCGGCTAGGCTGTCGCATCACCCCTCCATGGCAACGAAGTCGTCAAGGTGTCGCAAGCCGGGCAGGGCATCAGCCCGGCTCCTATAGGGCAGATCGCATTCGGGACGCTGCGCGCTTGGCAGAAAGGCGCGGCGCCATCTTAGGCAGCGGGCGGGCCGTCTCTCGACGTTTGCGCGAGGAGAGGGCCGATCTCGTCCTCAGAACAGCCGGAAGTGCGATTCCGATCAAGCCAAATTGTTGAAGGCCGTGCCGACGCGCATCCCCCAGATGCATGAGAGGTTGCCTCAGTGTCCGCCGAAAACCAACGTCCGGATCGGAAGAACCAGCGCCTGGATGCGCAGCAGAAGGGCATGCACGAGCCCCACCGCATCGACGGCATGGAGGGCGATCTTCCGCCCCGTCGAGAGCTTGCCCGATACGATCAGCTCGTGGTTGCTCGAATAGGCGTTGGCGATGCAGCTGCTGCCTGGTGTGACCCCGTCGAGCCCGCCGGGATAAAGAGGCTCGAGGAAGGCGAGCAGCGTCCCCGGCTTGGCGATCTGCTGCACGTCGAGCAACTGCTCGCCACCGCGCACCTGGCCTGCGGCGATGAAGTCCTGAACGTTGGTCACCACCATCGGGATCACGACCCATGGCTTCGACATGCAGGTGACCTCGGCGACCATGCCGGGCTTCATCACCTGCGCCTCGATCTGCGAGAACCCGGCCTGCAAGGTGGTACGCCCGGCCTCTTGCGGGATCAGGACGCCGGCCGGCCGCAACAAGGGGTTGACGATGTCGCCGACGCGCAGCGTGAACTGCTCGACGCGGCCGGTTACGCCCGCGCGTACGACGGTTTTGTCCAGATCGGTCTGCGCCTGGGCGAGCGCCGCCTCCGCGCTCGCCCTTTCGGCCGGCAACAGGCTCGCGATACGCGTCTCTGCCGCGGTCTTGGAGGCGGTAGACGCCGCAACGGCGGCCTCGCGCCCGGCCACCAGCGTCTCGAGCCGCTCGATCTCGCGCCGCGCGACGATGTCGTCATTGCGGCGTTGCAGCTCCTTCTTCGTCTCCAGTTCGTCGACGGCCTGCTTGAGGGCGCTCCTGGCTTCGAGAATGCGGCTCTCGTCGGTCACGATTTCCGCGCGCGCCACCAGGAGCGAGGCGTCGACCTCGGCGATCTTGCGCCGGGCGGTCTCCACCGCTGCCTGCTGCTTGCTGCTGTCCAGGCTGAAGATCGGATCGCCTTTTGTCACCGTCCCGCTGACGCCGAGATGGACCTGGTCCACGCGCCCATTGACCTCTGGAACGATCGGGACCGTACGGAACATGACGGCCGCGTTGTCCGTCGAGGGGTGGTTGTAGAAAATCACCGTGATCAGCCCGATGGTCAGCATCAGGCAGGCGGTGATGCCCCATCTCAGCTCGAACCAGACGGAGTAGAAGGTGATTTCCTTGCCGAGGCGCTTTCCCTGCCGGTAGCGGCGGTAGAGATAGTCCGGAACGATCGTCAGCAGGGAGCAGAACAAGAGCTCAAGCATGACTGCTCTCCGCGCGATGGGAAGCTGCAGGAGCGTCGGCGGCAGGAGCCTTCGGGACAGGAGCGTCCGGGATGCGATCGTCCGCTTCCGAAACCTCCGCATCGACATCGCTGGCAGCCCGCCGCGGCGTCACGCCGGCCATGCGTTCGAGCGCATGCGCCATACGGCCGAACAACCCTGAGAAATCGGGGATGTCGATCAGGGCGAGGAGCAGCCCCGCGACCCAGAACAGATGCACATGGGTGAACAGCGCGAGCAGGCCGAGGACGGCGACGATCTCGAACTGGAGCTTCTGCGACTTGTGCGCCATGCGCTCCGGCAGGGTGTGCAGCCGAAGGAAGACCAGCCCGACGCCGAGGACTGAGGCGAGGAGGATCACGGCCGTCACGACCATGAGCGTGTCCGTTTCCCCCGGCGCGGTGATGAAGGCCGGCAGGCTGTGCGGCGCGAGAGGATGCAGATCAGCGGCCATGCATAGGCTCCAGTCTCGACATCAGCCGATCCAGTTCCGGGCGAAGTCGGCTTCCTCGTAGCCTTCGGACTTCTGCCGCTTCGGCAGCTTGATCTTCTCCCGCGGCGGCGCCTCGTAAGGGACCGAGTTGAGGATGTGGGAGATGATGTTGAGCCGCGCCTGGCGCTTGTCGTCGGAGTGGACGGCGTACCATGGCGCCCAGGTCGTATCGGAGGCGCGGAACATCTCGTCGCGGGCGCGCGAATAGTCGTACCAGCGAGAGTAGGATTTCAGATCCATCGGCGAGAGCTTCCAGATCTTGCGCGGATCGTTGATCCGCTCCTCCATGCGGCGGGTCTGCTCTTCCGGGCCGACTTCGAGCCAGTATTTCAGCAGGATTGCGCCGGAATCGACGATCGCTCTCTCGACGCCGGCGACGACCTGCAGGAAGCTCTTGGCCTGCTCCTCCGTGCAGAAGCCCATGACCCGCTCGACACCCGCTCGATTGTACCAGCTGCGGTCGAAGATCACGATCTCGCCCGCGGCCGGAAGGTGCGGCAGGTAGCGCTGCACATACATCTGCGAACGTTCGCGCTCGGTCGGCGGCGGCAATGCCACGACACGGAACACCCTGGGGCTGACGCGCTCGGTGATCGCCTTGATCACGCCGCCCTTTCCGGCGCCGTCACGCCCCTCGAAGACGATGCAGACCTTTCCGCCCGCATGCTTGGCCCATTCCTGCAGCTTGACCAGCTCCCCATGCAGATCGCGCAGCTTTCGCTCATAGGGCTTCCGGCCCAGGGGCTCGACGGCATTCTTCTTCATGGCAGTTCCCCCTTCGCTAGGACCAGCTCAGGAAGAAGGCGACGTCGCCCGGCAAGCCGCCCGGCCAGTCGATGATCATGGCACGAAGCTTGAATTTGGCGGGCTGCAGATGCTCCTTCCAGAACTCATAGGCCTGCCTGGGCCGGCCGGTCAGCGTGGTCGGCCAATCGGCCTCGGCATTGTTGATGGCGCGGCCCCGGTCCGTGCACAGCGCGCTCGGGAAGCGCATCACCAGCACTTCGGTCTCGCCCCGGCTCGCTGCTGCGCGGGTCTTCGTCGCAAGGCTGTGCTTGATCTCCTCGATCTTCTGCGGCGTGACCTCGATTTCCTCGCGCAGCGTGGCGGCGAGCTTGCGCTGCGCCTCCTCGGCCTTGGTCATGGCTCCGGCCAGCTTGGACGCCCGCGCCATCTCGATATCGTTCATGTACAACCGCAGATCGTCGGCCGACATGAAGCTCTCGTCGGCGAGCGTCCCTGCGTTCAGATTCGGGTTTCCGGTCGACATCGGTGCCCTTCCTCCCCAAACGCGTTCAGTATTTCTCGATGTAGATGGCTTCGGCGAAGGTCAGGGACACCATGTCGCCACGCCGCAAGCGCGCGAGATCTTCCCTGATCGCCGGATCGGCCACGGTCAGGCTGCGCGGGCCGGCGGGCCCGACATAGTTCACGATGTTCGTGGCCGGATCGAACCGCTCGAACCGCGCGGTCAGCGTCAGCGTCCGCGCCACGAACCGCTCTGGGATGCTGCTGAAGACGGGAGTGTCTGACGCCTCGGTATAGACGATCCCCGGCTTGGCTCCCTTCCTCGCGCGTTGCAGGCTCAGGAGCGCTCCCTCGGCGCGATGGATCGCGAGCCGATCACCGACGCGAAGGTTCTCGAGGTCGCCGAAGATTTCCGGAACATGGACATCCCACAGGAATCGGCCTTGCCGGACGGTGACGAGGCGCATGGCAGGCGTGACGCGCGCCACCTCGACATTGATCTGCTCCACCTCGACGGGCCCGACGCCTGCCACGATCACGGTGCGGCTGGTCACCGTAGGGGTCGCGCAGCCCGCCGTGCCCAGGGCCAGCGAGATGGCCAGAATCCAGTTCGCGTATTTCGACATCGTCGCTCTCCACTCTGAAAATTCCGCGCGCCTTATGTTCGGTTGCTTCTTCCCGCGGATTTGGCCTGCCATTCGTTGATCGACTGTCGAAGCTCGGCTTCGAGGCCGTCGATGAGATGCCGATACTCGACGCATCGCGCCGCCGCGCCGGGGCCGTCGGAACCTTCCCACCGCCGAAGAGCCTGTTCCGCGTCGGCTAGGTCCCTGCAGAGGGACCTGAAGTTGTCGCTGCCCAGGACGAGCTCTTCGATGGCCTTCTTGTGTTTCGGAAGCAGCCGGATGGCGGCCAGGACGCCCTGATCCATAGGAACGAGCCCTCCGCAGAAGGTGAGAATTATGTGGTCGGGCTCTGGGATTGGGAGTAAATAACGGGAGGTTACGCCAAGACTGCTGCTAGTTTTCCCAACTTTCGTATGGATATTCGGCTGAGGGGAGCCAATTCCATGGAAGGGCAACGGCTTCAGAATTGCCCCGTTGGATCCGGTGTCTTCGCTGGGGGAGAACCCCAGGAGGGTGCGGTCCGCATACAGTTGGACCGAATTCTGGCGAGCCCGGAGTTCAATGTCCCCGCACGGGTGCGACAGTTCCTGACCTATGTGGTCAATCAGACGCTCGCGGGCCACGCGGATCGCATCAAGGCTTACACCGTCGCGGTCGAGGTCTTCGGCCGGGACGCCAATTTCGACATCCAGAACGATCCCGTCGTCCGGATCGAGGCCGGGCGCCTCAGGCGCGCGCTCGAGCGCTATTATCTCCTTGCCGGAAGCGCGGACCCGGTCCTCGTCGAGATCCCGAAGGGGGGCTACGTCCCTCATTTTCATTGGCGGGAACTGCAGGCCAGGGCAGACGCGGCGGCTGAGCAACACGCTTCACCGGAGCAGAACCTCGCCGGAACTGCGAACGCCGACCTGAGGGGGGGCCGGACCACCTGGGTCGCCATCGCGGCAGCCGTGGCGGTCGCCGTGCCGCTGGTCTGGATGGCCGCTTGGTCGAAGCCTGGCAACCCCGTCAAGCCGGCGCAGCGCCCTGAGGGGCCTTCGCTGATCGTCAGGCCGTTCGCCAACCTTTCGGGGCAGCCGGAGGTCAACTTCTATGCGGCGGGCCTTGGGGAGGAGCTCCTGGCGCAACTCGCGCGGTTCAAGGAACTGACGGTGTTCGGACGGGAGACCTCGAGCGCCGTCTCGCCGAACGCTTCTGCCTCGGAGATCCGCAGCCGGTTCGGAAATCGCTACATCCTGGAGGGCGGCATTCGGCTCTCCGGGGGCAGGCTGCGGGTTACCAGCCGGGTCCTGGATTCGGAGACGTCCGCAATCCTCTGGTCGGGGACCTACGACTCCGATCCGCAGACCAGCAATATCGTCGAGATCGAGACGACGATCGCCGCGAAGGTCGCGACCGCGATCGCTCAGCCATACGGGATCATCTTCAGCGCGGCGCCGCTGCCGGCGCGGCCGGGGAGCGTGCAGAATCTCGAAACCTATCAATGCACCTATCGCTTCTATCGCTATCGCACCGTGCTGGACCGGCAGGAGCACGCAGCGACGCGCGAATGTCTCGAGCGCGTCATGGCGCTCTATCCGGATTACGCGACGGGCTGGGCGATGTTGTCCTTTCTGTATCTCGACGAGGATCGCTTCAGGCTGAACACGCGCCCGGGTTCGCCGGCGCCACGGGAGCGGGCACGCAGTGCCGCCGAGCGCGCCGTCCGCCTCGATCCCGAGAACATCCGCGCGCTTCAGGCGCAGATGACGGTTCTCTACTTCAGCCGTGAGCCCGTCGAGGCGCTTCGCATCGGTGCCCAGGCCCTGGCACTCAATCCGAACGACACCGAGCTGCTCGGCGAGTTCGGCAGCAGGGTGGCGCAGGCAGGCGACTGGCGGCGCGGAGCGGCCTTGCTCGAAGAGGCGATGGCGAGGAACCCCGGCCATTCGGACTATTATGTCGGGCTTCTCGCCCTGGCGGCCTATATGCAGGGCGAGGATGTGCGGGCCACCGAACTCATTCGCCGCGCCAATCTGCGTCGCTTTTCGATCTATCATTTCGTCGCCGCCCTGATTTTTACGCGGCAGGGTCTTCTGGACGAGGCTGCGCAGAGCCGCATCGAATTCCTGCGCCTGAGGCCGGGCTTCTTCGACGATTTCGACGGGGAGCTCGACAGCCGGAATTTCAACGCGAGGGACCGCGCCCTTCTGATCCGGGGCGCCATCGAGGCCGGCTTCCCGGTGCCGGCCAAGTTCGCTGCCGCATTGGACCGGCACTCCGGCTCCGATCTGGGGCCGAGGCGTAGCCAACCGTAACCTACTACCCCTCGGTCGTTCCCGGTCGTCATTTTTGCCGGAATGGAAGCCGGCAGAGATAAGAGGCCGCGTCGCCGGTGGCCTTCCGGGATCGTCAACACAGCTCCCGACTTTGCCGTCTCCACGGGGTTGGCCCGGGCATGTGCCCCGGACGGAGGCTCGAAGATTGCGATGGCTTTTAAAGCGCTCCTGCTCATCTCTGCCCTGCTGGCGTTAGCCGCGCAGGGAGCCCGGGCCCAGCCGGATTCCCTTCAGGGGGCATGGCTCGAGGAAGGGGAAATCTGCGCCGATGTTTTCATCGACAACGGCAAGGCGCTCGCCTTTCGCAGACCTGCAAGCGCATTTTCGGCGGCCTTCATGGTTCAGGGCCGGCAGCTGCTCACGCCGCTGGCACATTGCCGCATCGGCCGCATCAGCCAGCAAGGCGAACGACAGATCATGCAACTCAGCTGCACGACATCCATCTCGATCAACGCTGCTCGCGCGGTTTTCGCCTTGAGGCCGGATGGCGGCCTCAATCGCTACAGCGCTGCCGATGGAGGGATGGCCACCAGGTATCGACGCTGCACTTCGGAGGCATTGAAGGCACCGTAGCGCTGGGCCGCCGCGCACTCTCAGCGAGGCATTTGTCGCTCGTCAGATCGGGGGATCGCCATGTCCGCTCTCGTACATATCGTCGATGGTGACGCAGCATCCCAGGCTGGCATCGATCGCATGCTCAGGGCCTGCGGCTATCGGACCAAAGCCTATGTGAGCGCGGACGAGATACTGAGCCAGATACCGTCTGGCGAGGGCGCAGGCTGCATCGTCATGGATGCGCCGGCCCCCGACAGCTCCATTCCCGACCTGGTCAGCCTGTTCAGCAAGGCTGGCGTGAGCCTTCCGGTGATCTTCCTGGCCGACCGTGGCGATGTGCGGGCCGGCGTCAGGGCTATCAAGGCTGGGGCCGAGGATTTCTTCACGAAGCCGGTGGAGCGTGAAGAATTCATCGGAGCAGTGGATCGCGCCGTCCTGCGCCACCAGATCGCAAATGAACAGGAGAACTGGGTTCGTATGGCCCGCGCGCGGCTCGATCGACTGACCCGGCGCGAGCGGGAGGTCTTCGATCTCGTCGTTCGTGGCAAGATGAACAAGCAGGTCGCTTTCGAGATCGGGACCACCGAACGGACCGTGAAGGCTCATCGCCATGAGGTGATGAAGAAGATGCAGGTCCGCTCCGTCGTGGAACTCGTGACCTGTGCTGAGCGGCTCGGCCTGCTCCGGCCTGTCATTCCATAAACGAACCCAGGGCAGGAGCGCCGGAGGGTGCGGCGCGGGAATATCCGCGCACGGTTCTGAGATGGGGGATCGTGACGTGCGGGCTGCTCAACGCGTGCCGGGCGGGCTCAAGACACCGAAGGCCGCGGCCGTCGCCGGAATCCTGTTTTCGGTCCTGCTCCTGTCCGCGCTGGCTCTGGTTCTGCAGACGCTGCGACTGCATCCGCAGGATCCGGGGGATTGGGTCGGCGCTCAGTCCTGGAAGGTCGCCCTGGCCCTGAACCTGATCCCCTTCGCAGGGATCGCTTTCCTGTGGTTCATGGGGGTGCTGCGCGACAGGTTGGGTGAACAGGAGAACAGGCTGTTCGCGACGGTCTTCCTCGGCAGCGGGCTCCTTTTCGTCGGCATGCTGTTCGTTGCGGCTTCGGCCATCGGCGCGATCCTCATCACGCATGCCGCGCGGCCGGGTGAGCTACCCGGCTCGCTGACCTTCGCCCTGGCGAGAGCCTTCGCCTACAACCTCGCCAGCATCTACGCGATGAAGGTCGCGAGCGTCTTCCTGCTGACCGCCTCGACCATCGTCCTGCGCACCGGGATCACGGCGCGCTGGACGGCGATCGCCGGTTATGCGGCCGCGGCGGTCATTCTGCTCGGCAGCCACATGGTCGACTGGACTTTCCTCGTCTTCCCGTCCTGGGTGCTGATTGTCAGCTGCGACATCCTGCTGCGCGAATATCGGCGCGCCGGGCCGCCGGCCTGAGCGTCGCTCCCGCCGCAGTCGCTCTTCAGGGTTTGCGCTCCGAGAGCGCGCGCGCTGCGTCCTCGAGATCTTCGAAGGTCGGCGTCGCATCCGGGCCGTCGAAGAGTCCGGCGAGCCGCAGGATATCCCGCGGCTCCTTGTGCAGTTCCGCTAGCGCGAGGGTGATCCCGCGTTCGGCCAGTTCCGCTCGCAATTGCCGCAGCATCGCGGCCCCGGTCGAGTCGATCTGTGCGACGGCGCTGGCGTCGAGCACGAGCCAGGCCGTGCCGGCGGGCGCCTCTCCGGCGACGCTTTCGAAGCGCTCGCGGACATAGTCGGCGTTGAAGAAGAGGATGCTGCCCTGGACCATGAAGAGCACCATTCCCGGCAAGGGGGCGGCGGTCGCGGTCCGATGCAGCTTGTAGAAGCCCGGCCGGCTGGGAACGCGCCCGAGCAGGGCGTCACGCGGCCGCATCTCCTTGAGCAGGACATGCAGCAGCGTGCCGGCGATGGCGAGCACGACACCGCTCAGCACGCCGAGGCTGATGGCGCCCCACATGCTGATCAGCGCGAAGGCGAATTCCATGCGGCTGACGCGCCAGATCTCGCGAAAGCCCTGAATGTCGATCAGGCTCAGCGCGGCGAAGGCCAGGATCGCGCCCAGGGCCGGGTTGGGCAGCAGGCGCAGGGCGTCGTTCAGGAAGAGCAGGAGGCTGGTCAGCGCCAGGGCGGCGACCAGCCCCGCGACCTGCGAGCGGCCGCCAGCCGAGATGTTGATCGCGGTCCGTGAATCCGAAACCGTAACCGGGAAGCCGCTGAACAGGCCGGAAAAGACATTGGCGGCGCCCAGCCCGGAGAGCTCCCGATCCGCGTCGATCTCGAAACGCTCCCGCGCCCCGAAGCTGCGCGCCGCGACGAGCCCCGAACTGACGGCGACAAGCCAGATCGCGCTGGCGTCGAGCAGAAGGTCCGTCAGAGGTAACCGCGAGACGTCGGGGAGCGCGAGCTTCGGCATGCCGCTCGGCAGGCTGCCGATCACCTTCATGCCATGGCCCTGGAGGTCGAACAGGGCCGAGGCGAGGCCCGCGAGCACCACCACGACCAAAGGCCCAGGGATCGGTGAGCGCAGTCGCGCCAGCAGCACGAGCAGCCCGAACATCGCCCCGCCGAACAGCACGGACGGCCAATGGATCAGCTCCGCCTTCCTGAGGAGTTCGACGAGCGGCTCGATCAGCCCGTCCGCCTCGATGCGCACCCCGGTCAGGCGGCCGATCTGGCCGATCAGGATCGAGATCGAGATGCCGCTGATGAAGCCGATCAGGATCGGCCGCGACAGAAACGACGCGACGACGCCAAGCCCGAGCCGGCCCGCGACGATGCACATGACGCCGACCAACAGGGCCAGCGCCGCGGCGGCCGCGATGCGGTCCGCGGGGTTGCCGAGCGGCAGGTTGGCGAGCGCCGCGGCAAGCACCGTCATCGTCGCTGCATCGGGGCCGATCATCAGCTTGTGCGAGGGCCCGAACAGCGCATAGCCGACCAGCGGCACGATGCTGGCATAGAGCCCGACCTCGGCCGGCAGGCCGGCAATCGCTGGGTAGGCTATGGCGCTGGGAATGGCGACGGCAGCGACGGCGAGCCCAGCCGTCACGTCGCTACGCAGCCATTGCGGCCGGTATCCGCGCATGCCGCTCGGGACTGGCAATCGGTCCATCATGGCCTATCTCCCGGAGCTTCCTCGCTGCGTCAGCTCATGATCGAGCAAGCGCGGCCAGCTCCTTGCGAGCCTTGGCCGCGCGGGCGAGCGTGGCCGTCGGATCGAGCGTGCAGGCCGCCGCAGCCAGCCCTGCCGCGAACAGCGTCGGCCCGGAGACGCCGGCCCCCGCATTCTCCCGCGCATAGGCCAGCGCCATCGCGCGGTTGGTCCGGGCATCGTTGAGGTCGCCCAGCAAGTCCTGCAGGCGCACGAGCCCGGTAGCCAACCTGCGGCCCTCCTTGGCCCCGATCACCGGATGGAACGCCTCGACGGCATAGCGTAGCTTCTTGGCCTTGATCCTTATGCCATGCTGGCGGTCCGGGGCGTAGTTCTGCAGGCCGCGGCTTTCCTTGAGGAACACCTTCAGGCGCTTGCCCAGGCGGGCCCGCATGAAAACCGCGATGGGGCGATCCCGCAGCTGCGCGGTCTTGCTCGCGGTGGGTTCCGCGACCGACAACGCGCCGAGGCCTTCGACGAGACCGAGGCCGAAATTCAGCATCGCTGGCGATCGCAAGAAGGCCAGGACCTTCTCATGTTCGTCCTGTCTTCGGCGATCGAAGCTCTCGAACAGCGCATCGATGCCCGGCGCGTCCGGATTGCTGCGCCGCAGCGGCGCAAGCACCCGATCGCAGAAGACGTCGAGTTCGCGGGCGCCGCCGAGGAACTGACCAAATGATCGTAGATGGCCGCTCAGGGCCGCCGCTTCGGCGCCAAGGATCGGCTTCAGGAACCAGAGCAGGGCCCGCAATCGCCGAAGTCCGATGCGGGTCCGGTGCAGAGCGTCCTGCCCTCCGCCGGACGACAGCTGCGCGAGATCGTCGAGCAACGACGCGGCGCAAGCCCGGCAGATGCAGTCGGCAGCGGCACGGGTCGTCATCGCAGCCAAACGGTCGACGGCCGGATCGGCCGCCGGCTGGTCCGCTTCAGGAGGCAGCAGTCGGAAGCCCCTTTCGCCGGGCGGGCGCAGGGTCAGCGTGAGCGGCACGGACGAGCCGAGTTCCCGCGCAACCTCGAACAGCGCATCCGCTGCTCCGGAAACCAGCTCCAGCCGCAACTCGCAGATGCGCTCGACGGTGCCTTGCACCCTGATTGTTCCCTTGTCGAAGGTCGCCGCGATGCTGGAGCCGGCGCGCTCGATGGTGCAGGAGCGGCGGCGCATGCCGACGACGAAGACCGGCTTCAGCTTGTCCGCTCCCCCGTCACCGAGGATGCCGGCGAGCGGCGTGTCCGCGAGAGACGCATCGCCTGGGGCGTCGTCTTCGATCTCGGTCGTCGAGCGCCGGGTAGGAGCGAGCCCAGCCGCGCTCGCCAGTTCGATATCCTGGAAGTGCTTGCCGTCCTGCCTTCGAACGGAGAGGTGATAGCCGGCGCGGAGCAGCTTGCGGCGGCCGGTGTCGCAATAGACCGACCTCACCACCTTCGCGGAGCCCATCTGCGTCGCCCCGGTTGCCCGCAGGCGCCTCAGGAGCGGCGCTTGGTCTCCCTCGGCGCAGCGCAGCCAGAGTATCCCGGAGTCCGGCCCGGCAGCCCGGACCCGCTCAGGGAGGAGTGCCGAGGATTGATCCATAACTGCCAACGCCTGCATTCCGGCTACCCTAGGGTACAGTTCCTAGTTCTGCGGCGCCACCTTCTCCCAGCCCTTGTCCGGGTTGAAGCTACGGATGCGCGATGCGACGAGGCGCGTGTTGGCTCCCAGATCTTTCTGGTAGACCGTGCCCGCGTGATTGACGATGAAGCTCATGATGCCGGACCGGCCATGGCTCGCGGGGTAGGCGAGGGCGGCGAAGCCGCCGATCATGTTGCCGCCGGCGATATAATCGGCCTCGCCGCCGGTGGCCGCCGGGCCCTGCCGGCCGAGGATCTTGAAGTAATAGCCATGATAGGGCTGCCGTGTCTCGCTGGCCCTGTAGCCTTCGGATGCCGCGCCGGCGGCGAGCTCGCCGAGCGGGCTCTGCTCCGCACCCGGCGCGGTCGGCCAGTATAGTCCGTCCTGCTTGCCGGACTGACTGACGATCCGCTGCGCATAGAGGCCCGGATTGCGGCCGTCATGTCCCTTTGCCGCGTATTCGAACTGGGCATCGGCAATGGCCAGAAGGGTCTGGATGGCGTCGAGCTCGTTCCTGCCGATCCGGCGGGCGAGGATCTCCCGCCGCCCCTGCTCCATGGCGAATTTCCAGCCGCCACGCGCACGGACCATCGGGATCGGAAACGGAAACTGATCCTGACCGACCAGTAGTGTTGCCGTCCGGTCCGTCTCGACGATCGAATGCCGGGCATCGAAGGCCGCGACGAAGCGCTGGCGATCGCCGGCATCGCGGACCTTGTCTCCCGAGGAGAGGATGTCGCGCGCGGACAGTCCGAGGATCGAATAGACGCGAGAGGGCTCGTCGCCGCGCACGGCTTGCGCGAGCGCTGCGGCGGCCTTCTCGGGAGACTGGAACGATTGCTGCGCCCATGCTGCGGACGACGCCAGGCAGAGCCCGGCCGCGGCCCCGCAAAGCAGACGAACGAGCAGACGCATTGCTGGCCATGCCATCATCATCGAACTGCATCCTCAGTCGCGAGCCATCCGGGCAGGGGGCGGGAGCGCTTCAATTTCCGGGCTTTCCCGCCGGAATCCGCGAGCCCGAAGCCTGCCAACCGTCCAAGGTCTGAAAGCGAACGCCGATCATGCGGTAGTCGACCCGCAGATACCCGTCCGCGCCGCGATGCACCGCCCAGGGCGCGACGCCTTGCACCTCCTGGGCGATCACCCCGACATAGCTTACGGCGGAGCCGTTATAGGCGAAGCGGTAGAAGCCGAGCCCGTTGTCCAGATGCCCCAGCAGCACGACGTCGTGCTTGAGCTGGATGTCGGAGCGGCGCCCGCCACCACCGCCCCCACGACCACCGCCCCCACGACCGCCGCCGCCTCCGACACGGCCTCCTCCTCCGCCACCCATTGCGCGCGCGCCGCCTCCGCCGCCTGCATGCATCGCGCGCCCTCCGCCGCCGGGCGACCGAGCCATGCTCGCATGCCCGCGTTGGGATTGCAGGTTGGCGGCACGGCCGGACTGCATGCTGAAGGCGCTGTCGCGCGACGGTCCTGGGCGGTTCGCGCCGGGATTGGGACGGTTCGGTCTGGTCGCCGCCCGTGGTTGGCCGGAGCCGCCGCCCGGCCGCGCGCGATCTCCGCCAGGTCGGTCGGGCCGCTGGCCGGCACTGGGGCGATCACCCCCGGGACGATCCGGCCTGTTGCCGGCACCTGGGCGATCTCCGCCCGGCCGATCGGGTCGGGCGCCGGCGCCAGGGCGATCGCCCGGCCTTTGATCCGGCCGGGCGATGCCTGCTCCCGCGCCGCCGCGGTCACCGTCCGGCCGCAGGACCTGCCCGCCGTCGCGTCCGCGGAAATCCATCCGGCCCTCGCTGCCGGCCCGAATGTTATTGTTCGAGAATTTCTGCCGGACCGCATCGTTGCGATACTGGACGCCGTGGCGATGCTGGGAGTTGTGCTCCCAATGCGACACGCGATTGCGGTCGATATTGATGTTGTTGTTGTTCCAGTTGACGTTGCCGCCCCAGTAATTGCCGTTGTTCCAGCGCCCGAGCGCGTAGGCTGCGCCGAAGGCGAGGCCCGTCGCGATGACGCCGGTCGCGATATATCCCGGCGCCGGGAAGTAATAGGGTGGGTAGGCGGGGTAGGGCCACGAGCCATAGACCACGGCCGGGTCGTAATAGGGCACGTAGACCGTGCTCGGATTGGTAGGCTCGATCAAGATCGTCTGCTTTCCGCTGTCCTGCCGGACGGTGACCTTCTGCTGTGCGCCGGTGGAGAGTTTCTTGGTCTCGTAGGCCCGCGACCGCATCCGCTGGATGCCGTCCATGACATCGGGCTGCTGGGCCAGCACCGCATCGCCGAGCTTCTGCGTCCAGTCGAGGTTCTTGCTCATCATCTCCAGGACCGGTGGAGTGGCGACGAGGGATTTCACGCTCGTATCCCAGGGCTGCTTCTCGGCTACTGCTTTGAGTTCGTCGCCCTTCAGCTTCTTGTTCGCCGCCAGCCATCGATCCGCCTGTACCACCTCGAGCGGATAGGTCGAGGCCATCAGAACCTGGGCCAGCAGATCGTCCGGGTAGAGCGCGATCGGCGCAACGAGCGCATCGAGTTCGGGGCCGGACAGAGGCGGCTGCGTCTGGCTTGCCGGAGCGGCCGCTGGGGGCTGAGGTTGCGGCTGTGAAGGAGCCGGCACGGTCTGCGCCAGCGCGTGGGACACCATGCTGCCGACGACGACGCTGGCGAGCATAAATCGCAGATGCATGGGCTTACCTCGCAACGGCTTCGAAGCCACGCCGGACGTCGAAATGACAATTACCTACCCGTGACCGACCTCCGGGCCGACGCAGCCCGATCGGCCTCTTGCTGCCGCCGAAAGGCCTGCATGTTCTCCTGGCCTGCGCGCATGGCCTCGGTCATCCGTCCGTCGACCATCATGTCATGGTTCTGGTGAAGAACATCCATCATGCACCCCTGCGTTTGATTGCAGGCGAAGGCGGTTTGCTGGCTGACGGGACCGAGAATCCATGCCGCTACAGATAGACCTCCGAGGGTGATTGTTCTGAGCATTGTCTGAACTCCGACGAGGCGCGGCTGAGCGCGGACGACATTGATGGTTCCAGAGCGCTATCGGGCGCTCGCGGCGCGCATCGACCAGCGATTTTAGTCGAAACTGCGCCGCGCGAACCTGTCCTCAAGGACAATACGTTGCCGCTCCGGCTTGTGTTGAACTCCGCTGCCATAGGGTGGTGCGCCCCCGATCCGGGCGAAGCGGGGCACACCCGCAGCACGCGAGCTGCAGGGAAGGATTCAAGATGGCCTCTCCAGTCCAGGAATCGCGCTCCATCGACCACTTCTTCTCAGCTCCCTCCGGCCGAACCGACCGCTGGCGGGATCTGCATGCCATGGCGCGTTCCTGGTCGAATGGGGCAAAGAGCCGCGCCGCTGTCGAGGCTGCGTTTCAGGAACTTGGCGTCATCGAGGAGTTTCATGCTTTCCCGGGCGCGGACCTTCTCGCAGCCCTGCGGAGCCTCCTAGAGAACGATGACGCCAGCGGGTTCCTCTCGCTCGCCAAGCGCATCTCGCTCGCGATCATCACGGGCAACTACAAGCATGACTCGAAGGAATGGCAGTCGGCCGACCTTTCGCTCGCCGAGCCGGTCGACATCATGCCGTCGTCGCTGGGAGAGGGCGCGGGGCATCGCCCGTATTTCGAGATGCTGGCCGTCACACCTGCTCCGACGGGGCGCTGGCCGCATTTGGCCGCCGAGTTTCGTCGTCTGAGGCGCCCCGAGGATGCCTTCGTCTACGAAACGGTGCTGGTCGGAAGCTTGGAGGATGCCGTCTGCGCGGCGGTGCTGAACCCCAATATCGCCGCGGTCGCCATCTATGAGGGCTTCGCGCTCAGGTCCCGGCACGACGCCCCGATCCTGCGTAGCGTGCTCGCCACGCAGCAGCCACTGCTCGGCAGCGGGGACGAGGCGGATCTGGCCCTGCGCCTTGCCGCGGGCCTGAAGGCGATCCGGCCAGAGCTCGACATCTACCTGCTCTCGGACCGGCGCGTCGAGAAGCTCGCGGGCGACCCGCGAGCAGCCATGATCCGGCGCGTCATGTACCAGATCGAGGAGCCGCTCGAGCTGCATCTGTCGGTGCTGGAGGGCATCAAGGCGCGCTACGACACGCCCTTCTTCGACAATCTCAAGCTCTATGCGCAAAGGCCGATCGGCACCTTCCACGCGCTGCCGATCGCGCGCGGCAAGTCGGTGTTCCGCTCGCCCTGGATCCGCGACATGGGCCAGTTCTACGGCATCAATCTCTTCCTCGCGGAGAGCAGCGCCACGACGGGCGGCTTGGACAGCCTGCTGGAGCCTACCGGCAACATCAAGCGCGCCCAGGAGATGGCGGCGCGCGCCTTTGGCGCCGACCACGTCTTCTTCGTCACCAACGGCACCAGCACCTCGAACAAGATGGTGCTGCAGGCGCTGATCGCGCCCGGCGATATCGTTATCCTCGATCGCAACTGCCACAAATCACACCACTACGGGCTGGTGCTGAGCGGCGCGCAGCCCTTCTATGTCGAAGCCTTCCCGATGGTCGAATTCTCGATGTACGGGGCGGTGCCACTGCGCACCATCAAGAAGGCTCTGCTCGACCTGAAGGCGGAGGGCCGGCTCGACCGCGTCAAGATGGTCGACCTGACCAACTGCACCTTCGACGGCCACATCTACAATACCCGCCGCGTGATGGAGGAATGCCTCGCCATCAAGCCGGACCTCATCTTCCTCTGGGACGAGGCCTGGTTTGGCTTCGCGCGCTGGTCGCCCTTCCTGCGGCCACGTACGGCCATGGGCGCGGCCGCCGATATCGAAGCTTGGATGGCGAGCCCGGAAGCGCTCGCGCAATACGAAAAGCAGCAGAAGGAACTCGGCGCTGCGCCCTCCGCCGAGAAGCTCCTGAACACGCGCCTCCTGCCCGATCCGCGGGCGGTTCGGCTGCGCGTCTACCAGACCAACTCGACCCACAAGTCGATGTCGGCGATCCGGCAGGGCTCGATGGTGCTGGTCAGGGATGTCGATTTCCACAAGGTCGAGGCGCAGTTCCACGAGGCGGTCTTCACCCATGCCTCGACCAGCCCGAACCAGCAGCTCATCGCCAGCCTCGATGTCGCGCGCCGGCAGATGGAGCTCGAGGGCTACGGGCTCGTGATGAACGCGATCGAGATCGCACTCGACATCAGGCGCGAGGTTGCGACGCATCCGTTGATCTCGAAATATTTCAAGGTCGTCGGTGCGGACGGAATGGTGCCGCAGAAATATCGCAGCAGCGGCTTCGTCGATTTCCTCGCACCCGACACGCATTGGGACGACCAGCTCCGCAGCATGCGCGAGGATGAGTTCTGCCTCGATCCGACCAGGATGACACTGGTCTGCGGCACGGCAGGCTTCGACGGCACCTCGTTCAAGGGCCTGCTGGCGTCGCAATACAACATCCAGGTCAACAAGACCTCGCGCAACTCCGTGCTGCTGCAGTCCAACATCAACAACACCCGCAGCGATGTCGCCTTGCTCATCAGCGTCCTGCTCAAGATCAGCAACGAGATCGAGGAGCGCCTGCGCCATGGCGGCGAGGCGGAGCGCAAGACGTTCGAGGCGCGCGTGCACAGTCTGATGAACGACGTGCCCGACCTTCCGGACTTCAGCCGCTTCGATGAAGCCTTTCGTGGCGACGCCGGCAAGACGACGCCGGAGGGCGACATGCGCACCGCCTTCTTCGCGGCCTATGCGGAGGAGAAATGCGAGTACGTGCCGATCAACAGCCCGGAATGCGACCGCCGCCTCGATAAGGGCCCGGCGCTGATCTCCGCAAATTTCGTCATCCCGTACCCGCCCGGCTTCCCGATCCTAGTGCCGGGGCAGGTCGTGACGCATGAGACGATCACCTTCATGCGCAAGCTCGATGTGAAGGAGATCCACGGATACGAGAAGGCGAGGGGCCTCAAATTGCTGAGGCCGGACGCGCTTGCCGGAAAGCAGGAACCGGTTTCCGACAAGAGCCAGAAGAAATCGCGGGCGGCGTAACCGGAAGCCTCAGACGATCGTAAGAAAAAGGGGATTGGAATGTTCGACTGGTTCGTTTCGACCCTGAGAAGCTATCCCGAGATTGCGCTCTTCCTGTCGTTGGCGGTCGGATACTATGTCGGCGGCTTCTCCTATAAGGGCTTCAGCCTCGGCGCCGTCACCTCGACCCTGATCGCCGCTGTCGTCATCGGACAGCTCGGCATCACGATCTCCTCGAACGTCAAATCGACCTTCTTCCTGCTCTTCCTCTTCGCAGTCGGCTATGGCGTCGGGCCGCAATTCGTGCGCGGCATCGCCAAGGACGGCGCGCCGCAAGCGGTGTTCGCTGTGGTCGTCACCGCGTTCTGCCTCGCCATTCCCGTCATCATAGCCAAATTTGCCGGATACCATCCGGGCTATGCCGCCGGTCTCTATGCCGGATCGCAGACGATTTCGGCCTCGATGGGTCTCGCGACGGACGCGATCAACCGCCTCGGTCTTTCGGCCGAGCAGACCAAGGAATATCTCGATGCGATGCCGGTCGCCTATGCGGTGACCTACATCTTCGGGACCGTCGGCTCTGCGGTCGTACTCGCCCTGCTCGGGCCCAAGCTGCTCGGTATTGATCTCGCCCAGGCCTGTAAGGACTACGAGGCGCGGCTCGGAGGCGGCAAGGAGATTGGTGGGCCCGGCTCCGTCTGGCGGCGTTTCGAGTTGCGTGCCTATCGGCTGCGCGAGGGCGCCAAAGTCGCCGGCATGCGCGCCGGCGATGCCGAAGCGCTGGTGACCGATGCGCGCGTCTTCGTCGAGCGAATACGCCGCGATGGGGTGATCGAGGATGCGACCGCGGACACGATCCTGCGGGAAGGGGACATCGTCGCCCTCGCCGGTCCGCGCGAGACGCTGGTCAACCTGATCGGCCAGAATGCCGACGAGGTCGAGGACCCCGAACTGCTCGACCTGAAGGCCGAAGGCGTCGACATCTACGTCACGAGCAAGGCGGTGGACGGCAAGACGCTGGCCGAACTCTCCCATATGCCGACGGCCCGCGGAGTCTTCCTCCGCAAGATCGTTCGCGGTGCGACTGCCGTCAGCATCCCGATCCTGCCCGACACCACGATCCATCGCGGCGATATCCTGACGGTCGTTGGCCGTACCAAGGACGTGGCCGCGGTCGCGAAGGTGCTTGGTCATCGCGATCAGGTGAGCGACGTCGCCGACGTCGCGTTCATCGGCGGTGCGATCACGCTCGGCGCGCTGATCGGCGCGCTCGTGTTCAAGGTGGGCGGCGTTCCGCTGACGCTGTCGACGGCAGGCGGCGCGCTGATATCCGGCCTCGTTTTCGGCTGGCTGCGCTCGGTTCATCCGACCTTCGGCCGCATCCCGAGTTCGACCGTCTGGTTCATGAATTCGGTCGGCCTCAACATGTTCATCGCCGTCGTCGGCATCTCGGCCGGCCCCGGCTTCGTCAAGGGCCTGCAGACGCAGGGTGTCGGTCTCTTCCTCTGGGGCGCGGTGGCGACCACCATCCCGCTGATCCTGGCGATGTTCGCCGGGAAATACGTGTTCCGGTTCGATCCGGCGATTCTGCTTGGCGCCTGCGCCGGAGCCCGCACCACGACGGCCGCACTCGGCATGATCTGCGAGACGGCGGGCAGCCAGGTGCCGGCGCTGGGCTACACGGTCACCTACGCTGTCGGAAACACGCTTCTGACCATCTGGGGCATGGTGATCATCATCCTGCTGACCTGACCAAGCGAGACGAAACCGTTCGATTTCCAGCTCATATCAGGGGTTTTCCATGGATCCTGTCACTCTGCGGAGCTTCGAGAAACTCAGCCCCTTCGAGATCAAGGACGAGCTCATCCGCCTCGCCAAGCTGACGGCGCAGACCTCCTCGATCGCGCTGCTCAATGCCGGACGCGGCAATCCGAACTGGGTGTCGACCACGCCACGAGAAGGCTTCTTCCTGCTCGGCCAGTTCGCGATCACCGAGAGCCGCCGCGTCATGAGCAAGCCCGCCGGCATCGGCGGCATGCCCAAGGCCGACGGCATCGCTGGGCGCCTGGAGGATTGGCTGTCGACGCACAAGGATTCGCCCGGCGCGACCTTCCTCAGCGACATGCTCGCCTTCGCCGTCAAGAAGTTCGACTTCAAGCCCGATGCCTTCGTCCACGAGCTGGTCGACTCGATCATCGGCGACAATTACCCGGTGCCGGACCGCATGCTGGTCCACAATGAGCGCATCGTGCATGAATATCTGATGTGGGCGATGTGCGGCGAGCCGCGTCCCTCGGGGCAGTTCGACCTCTATGCGGTCGAAGGCGGCACGGCGGCGATGTGCTACATCTTCAAGTCGCTCAAGGCCAACCGTCTGCTCAACCCAGGCGACACGATCGCGCTGGCGACGCCGATCTTCACGCCTTATCTCGAAATGCCTCATCTCGAGGACTACGGCCTCAACGTCGTCACGGTTGCCGCTCCGCAGGAGAACCGCTTCCAGTTCACCGACGCCGAGCTGAAGAAGCTCGAGGACCCGAAGGTCAAGGCCTTCTTCGTGGTCAATCCCGGCAACCCCTACGCGGTGGCCCTGAGCGAGGAAACGATCGGCAAGATCGTCACGCTGGTCCAGACCAAGCGTCCCGATCTCCTGCTGCTGACCGACGACGTCTATGGGACTTTCGTGAAGGGCTTCCGCGGCCTGCTCGGGGCGCTGCCGAAGAACACGATCGGCGTCTATTCCTACTCGAAATATTTCGGCTGCACCGGCTGGCGCCTCGGCGTCATCGCGATCCATCGCGAGAACATCTTCGACAAGGCGATCGCCAACCATCCCGACAAGGTCATGGCGGCGCTCGATAAGCGCTACGGCCCGCTGACGCTGAAGCCGCGTGAGATGAAGCTGATCGACCGCATCGTCGCCGATAGCCGCGACATTGCGCTCAACCACACTGCCGGCCTGTCGCTGCCCCAGCAGGTGATGATGACGCTCTTCTCGCTTTCCGAGATGTTGGATGAAGCCAAGCTCTACCAGAAGACCTGCATGGAGATCGTCAATAACCGGGCGCAGAAGATGATCGAAGGGCTCGGCATCGAGGTGCCGGAGAATGTCCTTCACGACCGCTACTACGGCCTGGTCGATTTCGAGTTCTGGGCCAACAAATACGTCGGCCCCGAGGTCGTCGCCTATATGAAGGAGCACGTCCACCCGCTCGACATCGTGTTCCGGCTGGCGGAAGACCACGGCATCGTGCTGCTCAACGGCGGCGGCTTCCATGCGCCTGACTGGTCGGTGCGCGTCTCCTTCGCCAACCTCGACGATGAGGTCTACAGCCAGATCGGCCGCGCGACCCGTGCCGTGGCGCGCGGATATCGTCAGGCCTTCGAGGCCTACAAGCTCGCGCTGTCGCAGGCGGCAAAGCCAGCGGCCGGCCGCGCATCCCAGCCGGCGCCGGCGGCCGGAGAGTAAGCGGCCTGGCGAGATGGATCCGCGGCGGAGCGGCCTGAAACATCTGGCGGATCGGGGATTGGCCCGATCCGTGGATTTCCTGCCTCGTCGGGGCGAGCCATGAGCTACGTCGCAAACGCGCTGCGTCAGAACCCGGAACTCGCGATCTTCCTCACCATTGCCGTTGGCTTTCTGATCGGCCGGGTGAAGCTCGGCAGCTTCAGCCTCGGCATCGTCGTCGGTTGTCTGCTGGCGGGAGTGTTGATCGGGCAGCTCGACATCAAGGTCTCGCCGCTGGTGAAGACTATCTTCTTCGACCTGTTCCTCTTCACCACCGGCTACAAGGTGGGCCCCCAATTCTTCCGCGCCCTGAAGCGGGACGCATTCCCGCAGATGGCATTGACCGTCGTCCTTTGCGTGGCCTGCCTGCTCACCGCGCTCGGCTTCGCGAAGCTGCTGAACTACGATATCGGCACGGCCGCCGGCCTGCTCGCCGGCGCTTTCTCGGAGTCGACGGTGATCGGCACGGCGGGTGAGGCCATTCAGCGCCTCGACCTGCCTCAGGCCGAGCGCACCGCCTTGATCAACAACATCCCCGTCGCCTACGCCGTGACCTACCTTGTCGGCACCGCATCCCTCGTCTGGTTTCTGCCGAAGATCGGGCCGAAGCTCATGGGCATAGACCTGAAGGAGGTGGCCGCTGAGGCGCGCTCCAAATCGGTGGGGACGGTCGCAGAGGTCGAAGGCGTGGTTTCGGCCGCGCGGCTTTTCGACGTCCGGGCTTATCGCGTCACCAATACCCGGCTCTTCGACCGGACGATCGGCGAGATCGAGACGATGCCCAAGGCGGCACGCGTCTACGTCCTGCGCGTCCGCAGCGGGGGCTCGCTGATCGAGCCAGCACCCGATCTCGTGATCCGTGAGGGCGATATCATCGCCGTCATGGCCCGGCAGGAAATCCATGCCGATCGCGGCGAGGTCATCGGTCCGGAAGTCAACGATCCAGGGCTGCTCGACATTCCGATCGAGACGCTCGACGTGGTCCTGACCAGTCGCGAGCTCGACGGACGCTCGCTGGCGCATCTGGCCAAGCAGGAGTTCGCCCGCGGAGTTTTCCTGTCGAGGCTCACGCGCGCGGGCATACCCATGCCGATCACGGCCGAAAGCCTGGTCAACCGTGGCGACGCCCTGTCCCTCGTCGGACCTATGCCTGCCGTCGAGCGGGCCGCTGTGGCGCTGGGCTATCCGGACAGGCGGACATCGGCGACGGACATGGTCTTCGTCGGCCTCGGCATCTTCCTCGGCGGACTGGTCGGCCTTCTGAGCGTCGTGGTCGGCGGTGTGCCGCTGACGCTGACTGCCAGCGGCGGCGCGCTGATCATGGGCCTTGTCTTCGGCTGGCTGAGGTCGATCTATCCCTTCTTCGGCCGCATCCCCGAGCCGGCGATCTGGATCTTCGATACCCTCGGCCTGTGCATGTTCATCGGCATCGTCGGCCTGGGCGCGGGACCGAGCTTCGTTGCCGGGTTGAAGGCGACTGGGCTCAGCCTGATCGTGGTCGGCCTCGTCGCAGCGCTGCTGCCGCACACGCTGGGCATCCTCTTCGGGCGATACGTTCTGAAGATGGATCCCCTGATCGTGCTCGGCGCCTGCGCCGGCGCTGGCACCATCACGGCAGCCCTCAGGGCGATCCAGGACGAGGCCCAGAGCAGCATTCCCGCTTTGGGCTATACGGTGCCCTATGCGATCGGCAATATTCTTCTGACGGCTTGGGGGCCGATTCTGGTCGCACTGATGGCCCTCTAAGACGACATCCAACGGGCTATGAGCGCCTGCGCAGGTCTCTCGTGAAACGGAGGGCAGTTTGAATAAATCCGCATCGCATTCGACGACCAAGACCGGATTCATCTCAGCCCACCCGTTGAGGTGGGGCTGCACCGCTGCGCTGCTGTCTGCTCTGCTGTTTCCCGGTTGCACATCGGGCGGAGGATCGACACCCGATGGTCCGCGCTACATGCAGCCCGGCGTTGGAAGGCCGCCTCAGCAGACGGACTTTTTCGGCAATGACCTGGGCCTGGGAAGATAGGACCTTGCGCAAGGAGCCCTTGATGGGGTTACCGCTGCCTGTCTTGGAACGTCCTGAGCGTGATGCAACATGTATCGCGCGTAACGATCGGCACAGCAGCCAGCAGCCTTACTGACCGGCGGCAACCCGCAGATCACCGAGGGTCGGCGCGCCCAACATGCCCATGGTGATCCGAAGTTCGTTGGCGAGGATGTCGAGGACGCGGCTGGCGCCCGCGGCCCCGCCGGTGGCGACCCCATAGAGAGGCGCGCGGCCCACCAGCACGCCCTGCGCACCGAGCGCCAGGAAGCGGGCGATATCGGCGCCGCGGCGAACGCCGCTATCGGCCAGAATCTCGAGGCGCCCTGTGACGGCATCCGCAATCGCCGGCAGGATTTGGGTCGGTCCGGGAGCGCAGTCGAGATTGCGAGCCCCGTGGTTCGAGACGACGATCGCGTCGACGCCGTGGTCCGCCGCAGCCTGCGCGTCCTCGACCCGCAGAATACCTTTGAGCACGAGCTTGCCGCGCCAGTGCCGGCGGAGCAGCTTCACATCGTCCCAGGTCACATCGGTCGCCAGGCTGAGTTCGTCCGAAAGCGACGTCCGGCCAAGCTTCGTGCGGAATTCCTCGGGGTAATGCGCATAGGTCGGCACGCCGCCATTCGCCAGCGCCCGCAGCATGACGGAAGCCGTCCAGCGTGGGTGGAGCGCAACGTCGAGGCCCGCGCCCCACGAGGCTTTCAGCGGGATGCCGAAGCCGTTGCGGAGGTTGTACTCGCGATTGGGACCGACGGCGGTGTCGACGGTCAGGACGAGCGTTTCGGCCCCGGCGGCCCATGCCCGGTCGAGCAGGGCAAGCATGCGCTGCCGGTTCTTCCAGACATAGAGCTGGAACCAGAGCCGCGCGCCGGACTCCGCCGCGATGCGCTCGATGGGCGTGATCGATTGTGTCGAGACGCAGAAGGGTATGCCCGCCGCCGCAGCGGCCTTGGCGATGGCGATCTCCCCGTCATGCCACACGAGGCCTGCGACAGCGGTCGGCGCGATCACGAGGGGCAGGGGCTGGCGTTGGCCGAGGATCTCGGCTTCGGTCGACCGTTGCGAGACGTCGACCAGCACGGCGGGTGAAAGCCGGATCGCGTCGAGCTGGGCGCGGTTGGTAGCAATGGAGATCTCATCCTCGCTGCCCCGGTCGACATATTCGAACAGGCCGCGCGGCAGCCGCCGCGAAGCGGCGCGGCGCGCGTCGGCGACGTTGAGGATATGGGCGAACGTGGTCATCGGGTCAGCATCACCGCGGCAGCTCGATGCCGATGCCGTGTTCGCGCGCGCGGGCGACGACGAGATGCGCCAGCGCCAGATCGGCGAGCGCGAAACCACGGAAGCAGAAGAAGGAGCGGGCTCCCGGCGCCGTCGGATGGGCTGCTGCTGCAAGCTCGATCAGGTCGTGGCCGAAACGGACCGTCGTCACCGGGTTGCCGTCGATGTCGTAGGGCGCCTTCGACTGCTCGAGGCTGTCGGTCGCCAGCACGTCGAATGCCGGCAGGTTTTCCGGAATCCAGCTTCGACCGATATCGACCGCGGCGGCGAAGGCGTTCGGCTTCATGAGGCTGGCGTCGAGGAAGGGCTTCAAGCCAGGAGCGCCCGGCACCATCGAGATGACGATGTCGCTACGGGCCAGCAGCGTATCTGCATCATTGGCAATTTCGGCAGCGAGCCCCCGCTCGGAGGCCGCCTGCGCGAGCTGTTCCGCAGAGGAGCGGCTGCGGCTGAGCGTCAGCGCCGTGGTCAGACTGGGATAGAGATCGAGGAAGGCGGCGAGATGGGCATGTGCCTGAAGACCGCAGCCGACGAAGCCGATCGTCCGGGGGGAGGGCGGCGCCATCCGTGAGGCCGCAGCGGCCGAGAGCGCCGCCGTCCGGATGAGCGTGATCTCGTCGCCGTCGAGTACCGCCAGCGGTGCGCCGCTCCGGTAGTCGCTGACGCAGATCAGGGCGTTGATGCCGGGGATCGGGCTGCCCGGCTCGACGGGCGCCATCGAGACCCATTTGAGCGTCGCGATCCCGGCCGCCTGCGAGGCGGCCGTCATCGCCTGGAAGCCGTGTCCGGGGCCGAGCCCGAGTGCGCTCTTCGGCAGGCTGCTGTTGAGACCGGCGGCGTGATCGCGGAACGCCTGAAGGACGGCCTCGCGTGCCTCGCCGGGCGGGATGCCGAGGGTCTTCACATCCTGGCGCGAGAGGTAGAGCAGGCGCTCGTTCACCGGGCGAATCTCCGTGCGGAATAGGGAGCGGGATCGAAGGGCGGTTCATGCCCGTCGATCAGCGCGGCGACAAGCTTTCCCGTCGCCGGCCCCTGCGTCAGCCCGGTATGGGCATGGCCGAAGGCATGCACGATGTCGGTCGAACCGGAGGCGAAACCGATGCAGGGCAGGCCGTCCGGCGTCGAGGGGCGGTTGCCCATCCAGCGGTCGACCTCGGCGGCATCGAACCGTCGGGCCTGCTCGGGAAACATCTTCCGGGCATAGCCCAGCAGGATATCGGTGCGGCGCCAATCGGGCGCGGCGTCGGGATCGGCGAGCTCGACCTGCCCGGCGAGCCTCAGCCCCTGCGGCGTTGAAACGACGCCCATCTGGCCGTCGGATGGCATCAATCCGGCTCCGAGTTCCAGGCCGGGGTCGGGAACGACGACGTGATAACCCCGCTCGGAAATCAGCGGCACTTGGTCACCGGCGATCCGCGCGAGGCTTGCCGAGCCGATGCCGGCCGCCAGCACGGCTCGGTCGCAGGGGATCGAGCCTTGGTCGGTCGAGATCGCGTTCAGCCTGCCGCCGTTGAGGGTGAAGCCGGTGGCGCGAGCGACGACGCGCTGCGCTCCGCGCGCTTCCAGCAAGCGGGCGAGGGCGGCGCAATAGGCCCCCGGATCAGCAATCTGGCCGGCATCGTCCAACCGGGCGCCAAAACGATAGTGCTGCGACAGCTCAGGCTGAAGCCGGCGGAGTTCGGCTTCCTCGATCTCGCTGAAGCGGACACCGAGTTCACGGCGCATCGACCAGATCCGGCTTTCGGCGACGAAGCCGGCACGGTCAGGGTAGACATAGACCAGGCCCTGCTGCCGGATCAGATGGCCGACACCGGCCTCGCCCGCATAGGCCTTGTGATCGGTCACTGTGTCCTTGCAGAGCGGATAGCGCTCGCGTGCGCAGGTCGCGATCCGATCCCAGTCCCGCCCGGCGGCGACAAAGCGCCAGAGCCAGCTGGCGTGCCGCGGCAGGTCCCGCCAGCGCACCGTGAACGGCCCCGTCCGGTCGAGCAGGAAGCCGGGCACCTTGCGCCACAGTCCCGGCAGGGAAATCGGTGCGATCGCGCCGGGGTTGATCCAGGTCGCGTTGCCGTACGAGGCGGCCTGCCGGCCGCCGGGCTCGCCCGGCTCGAGCAGGATGACGTGATGGCCGGCGCGCTGGATCTCGAGCGCCGCGCACAGGCCCACGATTCCGGCGCCGATGACGGCGACGGTCAGAGGCGCATCCTGCGGCATCGGTCCGTCTCAGCCGCGATTGTGGAAATGACTGAGGAAGGCCCTGGTCGCCTCCTGCTTCGGCTCGCCGATGACGTCGCGCGCCGGCCCTTCCTCGACGATGACACCGTCGCGCATGAAGACGACACGGTCGGCGACTTCGCGGGCGAAGCCGATCTCGTGGGTGACGATGATCATCGTCATGCCTTCGGCGGCGAGATCGCGCATCACGCCGAGGACTTCGCCGACGAGTTCGGGGTCGAGGGCCGAGGTCGCTTCGTCGAAGAGCATCACCTCCGGTTCCATGGCGAGCGCACGCGCGATGGCGACGCGCTGCTTCTGGCCGCCAGAGAGCTTGCTGGGGAAGACATCGACCTTGTCGCTGAGCCCCACCTTGGCGAGCAGCTTGCGGGCGATCTCCTCGGCTTTAGCCTTCGGCATGCCCTTCACCGAGATCGGCCCTTCCATGACGTTCTGGACCACCGTCATGTGCGGGAACAGGTTGAAGTGCTGGAAGACCATGCCGGTGTTCGAGCGGAAGCGCGCCTGCTCGCGGGTGGCGGGCAGCTTCGAGCCCTCGCCGAAGCTGAAGCTGTCGTCGCCGATGCGGACACGCCCGCCCTCGGGCATGACGAGCAGGTTGAGGCAGCGCAGCAGTGTCGACTTGCCGGAGCCGGAAGGGCCGATCAGCGCGACGACCTGGCCGGTTTCGACCTTGAGATTGATGTCGCGCAGCACGGTCAGTGCGCCGAAGCTCTTGCGCAGCCCCGAGACCTCGATCTTGTAGCTCATCGCCTTGGCCTCAATTGCTCTGCGAAAGCCGCTTCTCGGCTCGCTTGACGATCACGGTGAGAGGCAACAGCACGACCACGTAGATCACCGCGACCACCGTGTAGACCTCTAGCGCACGGTAAGTGTCCATCGCCGCGGCCTGACCCTGGTAGAGCAGATCGGGCACGGCGAGGACGGAGACGAGCGAGGTGTTCTTGAACTGGATGATCGACTGGTTCATCAGCGGCGGGATCATCCGCTTGACCGCTTGCGGCAACACGATCCGGCGCATCACCCGCGCCGGCGTCATGCCCAGCGCCAGCCCCGCCTCGCTCTGCCCCGGATCGATCGAGACAATGCCGCCGCGGATGACTTCGGCATAGAAGGAGCCGCCATACAGCGTCAGCGTCAGGATCGAGGCTGTGATCGCATCGATCTTGATCCCGGTCAGGATCGGCAGCGCATAGTAGAACCACAGCAGCAGCACGAGCAGCGGCGTCAGCCGGAACATCTCGATATAGGCCCAGGACAGCCAGCGCAGCGTCGGAGAGCGCGAGAGCTGCGCGATTCCGGCGACGAGGCCGACGAGCAGGCCGAGCACCACGACCGCGATCGTGAGGCCGATCGTGACGCCGGTTCCGCTGAGGAAGATCCAGCGGTAGCTCCAGAGGATGTCGAAGTTCCAAGTGTAGGACATGCCCAACCCTGCCTACGCCAGCGCGGACTCGCGGACGAAAGCCGTTCGCAAGAACGGATGCTTGAAGAATGGATCCGGCTTCCCGCGGATGAGCGCGGGAAGCCGGAAGAGGCTTAGAGGGTGATTCCCGGCGGAATGTCCTCGGGCTTCACGCCGACCTGCTCCAGGCTCTCGACCACCGCGCTGCGGACGAGGCCGAGGCCACGCGCATAGACGATCCAGGTGTTGACGAAGAAGAGCCAGGTCTTGTCCACCTCGCGGCGGACGGCCGCGTTCGAGGTCGAGCCGAAGAAGGGCTGCGGCACGATGACCTTGCCGAGGGCAGGGTCAGCCTTCACGGCGCGCACGCCGCCCATCCAGAAGATGCACTGAGCGTCGACGCGGCCGCTGCGCAGGGCGAGCATCGCTTCGTTGATGGTCTTGAAACGCGTGATCTGGGCCTTGGGGCACAGCAGCGTGGCGATCTGGTCGTGCGCCGAGCCGACGTCCACCGAGATCTTCACCTCGGGCTTGTTCATGTCGGCCCAGCTCTTCGGCTCGAAGCCCGGCTTGGCGATGACGACCAGCGCGCTGTCATAGGCTCCGACCGAGAAATCGACCGCCATGGCGCGCTTCGGCGTCGGGTTGAGGCCGAACATGATGTCGATCTTGTCGGCCTGGAGATCGAGCACGGCATTGCCCCAGGTCGTCTCGACGAGCTCGAGCTCGACATCCATGTCCTTCGCGAGCGCCGAGCCGATGGTATAGAAATGGCCGCCCCACTTGCCCGTGCCCGGGTCCTTGATGAACCAGGGCGCGCTCGAGGTCACGGCGCCGAGCCGCAGCTTCTTGTTGGCGACGATGCGGTCGAAGGTGTTCTGCCCGGCGGCCTGCGCGCGCGCGCCGTTGGAGGCGAGCGTCAGTGCGCCAGCCGCGACTGCGCCGGCGCCGATGAGGCCTGCCAGATCCCTACGTGTAGTCATTTTCATTCTCCCGGCGTTATGAGGCGAACCCCGTGTTGGCTGGTGAGGTAGGCTCCCGCTTCCCCTGCGGGCTTCCGTGATCTTCCGCCCCTCACCGGAGGCGGCAGCGGATTCTCTCGTCGTTTCAGGCTGTCTTCGACGCCAGCAGAACACCCGGATTCATCAGGTTCTGTGGGTCGAACAGCGATTTGACCTTGTTCATGAGTTCGTAGCGGAGCGGATCGGCGAGGCGTTCCAGCTCCTCCGTCAGCTTGCGGCCGACGCCATGCTCGGCGCTGAATGTGCCGCCGAAGCGGGCGGCGACGTCATGGATCGCGCGCTCGACCGTCAGCGCGAAGGCTTCGGGATCCGGCAGGGCCGCCCAGTAGGCGTGTGTGAACATCAGGATGTAGTGGACGTTGCCGTCGCCGAGATGGCAGACCACCTCGCTATAGGCCTCCGGAAACAGCTCGGCGGCGACGTCATCCGCCGCCTTGATGAACGGCGCGACGTCGGAGGAGCGCACGGCCACGTCATGCGTGATGCTCATGCCCTCCTTCTTGTTGGCTTCGGAGACCGAGTGGCGGATGTGCCAGAAATCGGCCGCCTGCTGCTCTGAGCTGGCGATCACAGCATCCAGCAATTCGCCGCGCTCCAGCGCCGCGCCGAGCACCTCTTCGAGAGTGTCGCGCAGCGCCGTCGTCGCATCCTCGCTGCCTAGCTCGATCAGCACCGACCAGGCGGGGATCTCGGCAAAGGGGAAGCGCGCGCGCTCGGCGTGTTTCCGCACCAGCTCGAATTGCGAGGCGGAGACCAGCTCGAAAGCCTGGATGGCGGAGCCGGCACGATCCTGCATGGCGGCCAGCAGCGCCACTGCATCGGCCGGATCGGCCGCGGCGACCCAGGCGTGGGCCGTGTTCGGAACCTGCGGATGCAGCCTCAACGCCGCGCCCGTGATGATGCCGAGGGAACCTTCCGCGCCGATGAAGAGATGGCGCAGCATGTAGCCGGTATTATCCTTGCGCAGCGCCGCGAGGTCCGTCAGCACGCGGCCGTCCGGCAGCACCACTTCCAGCCCGGCGACGAGATCGCGCATCGGCCCGTAGCGGACGACACCGGTGCCGCCTGCATTGGTCGAGATCAGGCCCCCGATCTGCGCGCTGCCCTCGCTGCCGAGATGCAGCGGGAACTGACGCCCCGCCTCGGCAGCAGCGCTGTGCAGATCACCGAGCACGACGCCGGCATCGACCGTGGCGACGCCGGCCGCCCGGTCGATCGCGCGGATGCGGTTCATCCGGCGCAGGGAGAGCACGATGCCGGGCTTGTCGTCGAGATCGCTTTCCGGCACGGCGCCGAAGCACAGCCCGGTATTCCCGCCGACCGGAAAGACCGGCTCTCCCTCGGCCGCGCATAGCGCGACCACCGCGGCGACCTCTTGGGTCGAAGCCGGCTGGACGACGGCGAGCGCGCGGCCGCGCCGACGCTGGCGCCAGTCGGTGAGCCACGGCTCCATCTCTGCCGGATCGGTGATCAGCCCTTTCTCTCCGACGATGCCGCGAAGTGTCTCGATCACGATCCGGTCTCCGTTCAGGCGAGGCTGACGGATTTGGCCCGCGCGGCGGCGGTCTTGAGCTTCGCCATCGTCTCCGCGCTGGGCCCCAGCAGCGGCAGGCGGACCCCGCCGACCGGCCTGCCGGCAAGTGCCATATACTCCTTCAGCGGCCCCGGATTCGTCTCGACATAGATGGCGTCGATGACCGGGTCGATCTTGTCCTGGAGCTTGAGAGCCTCCTTCAGCTTGCCCTGGCGGGCGAGCTCGAAGATCTCGATCCAGATCTTGGGATAGATCGTCGCCGAGGCGAGGACGCCGCCAACGGCACCGAGCGCCACGTGCGTGGCGAAGAGCGGCTCCTCGCCCGAGAGGATCGCGATCTTGTCGCCGGCGAGCTTCACCGTCCGGATGAAGTCCGGCATGTCGTAGGAAGAGTATTTCATGCCGATGATCGACCGGTCCTCGGCCATCGCCTGGACCGTCTCGGCGAAGGCGGAGACCGTGGTGCGCCGCGGGATCTGGTAGAGCATCACCGGCAGGTCGACCGCGTCGCGATAGCGGGCGAACCAGGCGCGCATGCCCTCCTGGGTGCCCGGCGCATAATAGGGGGTCACCGTCATCACCGCCGAGGCGCCGGCCTTGGCGAAGTCGCGGCCGGCCTCCAGCGCATCCTCGTAGCCGGTGGAGAGCACGCCCGGGATCACCGGCTTGCCATCTGCCGCGTCAACGCAGGCGGCGACGATGTCGCGGCGCTCGGCGCGGGAGAAGACCGGATATTCGCCCGTGCCGCCGATCGGCACGATACCGGCAGCGCCTGCATCGAGCTGGAAGCGCACCAGCGCCTGCAGGCCCTTGATGTCGACAGCTCCGTCAGTGGTGAGCGGCGTCACGATCGCGGTGTAGAGCCCGCCAAGAGAGTCGTGCGTAAGCGTCATCTGAAGCATCCCTGCAGTGATGCAACCGGTTTCGCGTGTCGGCCCCTCGCCAACAGCGCTCAGTTCATTGCCGGCGCATCGTTGGGATCGAAACCTGTTTCAGGTGGCGATGGCTGTCAACACAAAAATACAAAAATGTCCGATACGAAAATTATCGGACCATACGCCACGACATTCTCTTTCCCTTCTCGGCGCGACACATTATGACAGGCAGGACGCCAAGAGGCGGAATGAGGAGAATCGGCATGCCGGAAATCGCGCTGTCGGAGCGGGGGGAGATCGACCCGCCCGAGGCCTGGCAATCCGGTGAGGAGGTCCGTGGCGGGGTCGATATCGGCGCGCTGCTGCTCAAGCTGCGCAAGAGCCGCGGCCTGACGCTGCAGGACGTCAGCACGATGACCGGCGTTTCGGCTTCGGCCTTCTCGAAGATCGAGCGCAACGAGCTTTCGCCGACGATCTCGACGTTGCAGCGCATCGCCCACGGCCTCGAGGTTGAGCTCGTCACGCTGCTGTCGAGCGGGCAGGACAATGGCGCGGTGAGCTTCGCCGGGCGTCGCAGCATCAACCGCGCAGGCGGCGGCAACAAGCACACCACCGGCACCTGCAACAACGTCCTGCTCTGCGCCGATCTGAAGAACAAGCGCGCCACGCCGATCCTGACCACGGTGACGGCACGCTCGCCAGACGAATACGCGGCCTGGGCGAAGTCCGAGGCGGAAATCTTCGTGATGGTGCTCGAAGGCACCCTCGTGGTCCACAGCCGGCTTTATGAGCCGCTGGAGCTCAACAAGGGCGATTCCGTCTACTACGACGCCACCACGGAGCACACCTGGACGTCCAAAGGAGCCACCAACGCCGTGGTGCTCTGGGTTCTCGTCGATCTCTGAGATCGCGGCGAGAATCTGAGCCGCCGCCCGTCTCTGGCTGTCGGGAGGCGTTGCCAGTGCATTCGCATGGTGCCTGTCGCCAAGCGGGCAGGGGCTCCGTGCTAGCCTTTCAGTGTCTCGTTGAAGACTGATAGAACGGGTCGGCTATCTTTCGCGAAGTTGTCTTCTGAGCGAGCGCGAGACGGAAATGTTTTGGGGCCTGACAAACCGCATCAAGTCGTTGGCTCTTGATCCGCGTCAATTCGAGAACGTCAGCTCAAGGTCAGAATAGAGTCGTTCCTGTTTCCGTCGGTCTGCGCCTGGCAGGAGGCTTTCATGGTTCGGAGCGCGGCGATGGAGCCGGGGCGCCTGCGCGAGATCGTCGTCAGCGTGCATGCGCTCGAAGTCGCTTTCGACGATAAGACAGTGCTTGATCGCCTCGACCTCGACATCGTGCGCGGCGAGATACTGGGCGTCATCGGCGCGTCCGGATCGGGCAAGTCGGTGCTGGCCCGCACGATCCTGGGGCTCATCTCCAAGCGAAGCGGCGTTGTTGAGATGTTCGGCAGGAACGTCGATGCCTTGTCGGATAGCGAGCATCGCGCGATGGAGCGGCGCTGCGGCGTGATGTTCCAACACGGCGCGCTGTTTTCGTCCCTGACGATTGCCGAGAATATCCAGCTGCCGATGCGGGAAAGCCTGCAACTGTCGCGAAGCCTGATGACCGAGATGGCCTTGCTGAAGCTCGATCTCGTGGGCCTGCCGCGCGATGCCGCAGACAAGTATCCCTCCCAGCTCTCCGGCGGCATGACCAAGCGGGCCTCCCTGGCGCGCGCCCTGGCCCTGGACCCTGAAATCCTCTTCCTCGACGAGCCGACCTCCGGCCTCGACCCGCTCGCCGCCGATGCGTTCGATCAATTGCTGCTGACGCTCGCGGCCAGCCTGAATCTCACCGTCATGATGATCACTCACGACCTGAGCAGCCTTCACACGACCTGTGACCGGATCGCAGCGATCGCCCGGGGCAAGGTCATCGCCATCGGAACGCTGCACGACTTGCTTGCCCATGACGATCCCTGGCTCAAGGCCTATTTCGCCGGCGAGCGTGGTCGAACGATCTTCGCCGACGAGATGTCCGGGCGAGGGCCGGCCTGACCCTGCGACGGCGCCGCATGATCTGCCCGCGACAGGAAAGAACCGGCTCGGGCGTGTGGCCAGTCGCAACCTTTGCGTTGAATCAATGAGGGTTGCCGGGCAATCCGGGATTATGCTGATCGGGGGGCTTGGCGCATTGGCCGGAGATCGATTATGCAACTCCGCATTCCCCATGATGCCTGGGTTCTCGTCTGTGATGCCCGCAAGGCCATCTTCCTTCGCAACGAAGGCGACGCGACTGTCCCCAATCTGCAGGTCGAGCAGGTGACGGAGGCGCCCGCCAACCCGCCCAATGCCGAGCAGGGAACGGATCGGCCCGGGCGCATGCAGAACGCCGTCGCGCCGACGAGCGCGACCGGAACGGCCGATTGGCATGACCTGGCCGAGATGCGGTTCGCGCGCGAGACGGCCCGAGCGGTGGAGCACCTGCATCACAGCGGGCGACCGCGCGGTTTCGTCCTGGTCGCGCCGCCGCGCATGCTCTCCGCGCTCCGGCGCAGTCTTGATGATGGACTCCGTTCCGCGATCATCGCGGAAGTGGACAAGGACCTGACGAGGCATCCGGTTCGCGAGCTCGAACGATTGCTGACCGAGGCCTAGGCCGTCCGAAAACCCGCAGCTGAGGGCGATGGCCCCCGCGGCGGCGAGATGCGGCAGGGTGACAACGCCTATTCACGTCGAGGGGGATGCGAAAGCATCGAGTTCGGCAAGGCACGATGCTTTTTGAAGCCTGCAGCCCGGCCGGACGGCGTTTTGCCTGTGCGGCCATGAATCTCTCGATCCATGAATCTCTTGATCGATCGAGTGCAAACGCGCGGAGCGCGCGCTCGCTGGACAACATTCGATGCAAACATTAGAATGATTCTAAATTAAATACGCGCTGACGCCGGCCTGGCGCCGATCAGGCATTGGAGGGGCTTTTGCCGCGTCTTCCATCGAACCTTCCGGTTGTTCTCACCGCGGCGACGGTGATCGGCCTCGCGCTGGCGATGTGTGGCAAATGGCTTGTCGGAGGCCCGGCTGGATCACTGGCGTTCCTGTTCGGCACGGTGCTCGCCTACTTGGCTGGTGGGCTGCCGGCTGGCTGGCGTGCGCTGCGGGCGCTCTGGCGCGAGCACATCCTCGATATCGATCTTCTGATGATCGTCGCGGCGCTCGCGGCGGCAGTCGTCGGTGCGGCCCTCGAAGGCGCGGTCCTGCTGACGCTGTTCAGCCTGTCGACGACGCTCGAGGAACGCGCCATGGGGCGCGCCAGGCGTGCCATCGAGGCCTTGATGGCGCTGAGGCCGGAAACGGCTATCCGCAAGGCGCCGGATGGCGGGGTGGAGGAGGTGCCCGCGACGGATCTGCGCATCGGCGATCTGGTGATCCTACGACCCGGGTCACGGGTTCCCGCGGACGGAACCGTCGCGTCCGGCCGGGGCTCGCTGGACGAATCCACGATCACCGGCGAGTCGATGCCCGTCAGAAAGGCGCCGGGCCAGCCGCTTTTCGAGGCGACGGTCAATCTCGATGGCGTTCTCGAGGTGCGCATCACGAAATCGCTGGGGCAGAGCACGGTTGCCCGGATGATCGCGCTCGTCACGGAGGCGCAGGCGGCGAAGGCGCCCTCGGAGCGGTTCAGCGCATGGTTCGGACAGCGATACACGATCGCGGTTCTCGTCGGGTCTGTCGCTGCCCTGGGTGTCTTCCTCTGGCTTGGAAACAGCTGGGACATAGCCCTTTATCGCGCCGCCACGATGCTGGTTGCGGCAAGCCCTTGCGCGGTTGTCATCTCCGTGCCGGCCGCAATTCTCTCCGCTCTCTCGGCTGCAGCCCGCGGAGGCGTCCTCTTCAAGGGTGGTGCGGCTCTGGAGACCTTGGCCGGGGTCAGGGTCTTTGCGTTCGACAAGACCGGAACATTGACGGCCGGACGGGCCACGGTGACGAATGTCGTCGCCTTGGATGGCGATGAACGCGGCTTCCTTTCGACGCTGGCCAGTCTCGAGGCCGATTCCGAACATCACATTGGCGACGCCCTGCGGCGCGAAGTTGCTGAGCGCGGGCTGACGATCCGCGAGATGCGCAATGTAAAGGCGCTACCCAGCAAGGGTATCATCGGAGACGACGATGCCGGCCCTGTTTGGGCAGGTAACCGCCGCATGGCCGAAACCATGGGCGCAGCGATCGATCACGCGGCTCTGAAGGCATTGCAAAGCGCCGCCGAGACCGTTGTCTACCTGGGCCGCGGCGACCGTCTCCTTGGTGCTGTCAGCGTAGCCGACAAGCCGCGCGAGACGTCGGCCGCAGCGCTCGCAGCGCTGCGGCGAAGCGGTGTCGCAACGATCCTCATGATGACGGGAGACAGGCGCCCCGTAGCCTTGCGGATTGGTGCGGAACTGGGGCTGCGCGACGATGAGATTCACGCCGAGATGCTGCCCGAGGACAAGGTCCGGCTGGTTGCCGAAGCAGCAGCGCGGCAGAAGATCGCGTTCGTCGGCGACGGCGTGAACGACGCAGCCGCCTTGGCGCGTGCCGACGTCGGCATTGCCATGGGCGCGGCCGGTTCCGAAGTCGCTCTTCAGGCGGCCGACGTGGCCCTTCTCTCCGAGGATATGGGGCGGCTTGCGGCGGCGCACCGGCTCTCGCAGAGGGCCGCATGGATCATTCGCCAGAACCTGATGTTCTCGATCGGCGCGATGCTGCTTCTCGTGACCGGCGCAGCCTTCTTCGACCTTCCACTCCCGCTTGCAGTCCTCGGGCACGAAGGCGGCACGGTTCTGGTCGTCCTCAATGGCTTGCGGCTGCTGAACGATCCCATCCGGCAGGTGCCGCGACCCGGCTTGCTGGCGCCCGGCAGCCGGCCGGAGGCCACGCAGCGCATCGCGCAAGCCGCCATGGGGCGCTGACGATGATCGAGCAAAGGTGTTTTTGAGGAATCTCTTGGAACGACTAAGGCCGTCTTCGGTCATCTCAATCTGAGACCATGACCCGGAGGCGCTGCGATATCGCTGCGCAGCGCTCTCACCGCTGGAGGGCATCGGAATATAGACTAAAGGATTACGGAAAATGCGGTTCTGGCGAGCCCGCAGATAATCCATCATCGCTGCAATCGGACGTTCAGATCCGATCCAATCCATAAAAATCGGGAGGATAGCGATGAAGTTGACTCGTCGCGGGTTTGCGACGGCGCTTGCCGGTAGCATTGCCGCTCCAGCCGTCATCCGCACTGCTTTCGCACAAGGTGCTACCATCAAGATCGGCATGGTCGTGCCGATGACCGGTGCCGCCGCCGAATCCGGCTCCTTCGCCCAGACCGGCGCAAAGATCGCACTCGAAGCTGTTAACAAGGCCGGCGGTGTACTTGGCAAGCCGCTTGAGCTGATCATGGAGGATGATCAGACTACCAATCCCGGCGCGGTCCTGGCCTTCTCCAAGCTCGCCAGCCAGCCCGATATTGTCGCTTTCCTTGGCTCGATCCGCTCGACGCAGATGCACGCCATGGCGCCCGACATGCTCAAGATCGGAAAGCCGGTCGGCTTCGGCGGCACGGACCCGAACCTGACCAAGCTCGGCAATCCCTGGCTCTTCCGTTTCCGCCCGAACGATTCCTATTCGGGCAAGGTGATCGCACAGTTCGGCTCCAAGGAACTCGGCAAGAAGAAATGGGCGATCGTCCATTCCACCGATGCCTTTGGCACGGCCGGCGGCAAGGCGCTCGCCGATGCGCTGCCTGACAATGGCGCGACGCTCGCGCTCGACCAAGGCTATGCCAACCAGAGCCAGGATTTCACGCCGGTCGTGCTGGCGGTGCGCCAATCGGGCGCCGACATCCTCGGTACCTATTTCACCTTCGAAACCGATCTCGGCATCTTCGCCCGGCAGTTGCGCCAGCTCGGCGTCAACATCCCCTGGGTCGGGTCACCCTCGATCGTCAACGTCTCGGCGCTGAAACTCGCAGGTCCTGCGCTCCATAACACCTACGGCGTCGCCGACTACGCCGAGGATTCCAGCCCTGCCTCGAAGGCCTTCGGCACGGCCTATCGCGAAGTCCGCAAGGTCGCGCCCGACAACCAGTCCTCCTGGACCTTCGACGCCGTGACCTGCCTTGCCATGGCAATGAACAAGGCGGGCTCGACCGAGCCCAACAAGGTGCGCGAGGCCATGCTCGCCATCCGCGGCCACAAGGGCGCCGAGGGCGAATACAACTTCGACAAGAACGGTGATGGCCTGCACGGCTACAACATCGTCAAGAACGACAAGGGCGACATCAAGTTCGACAAGCGGATCGACTTTACGCCGAGTCTCGGCTGATCCGCTGGCGCAGGGGCCGGCTCTCTTCACCAGAGGTCGGTGCCCGTGACGGGGCTCGGTAGCGAGCCCCGTAGCCGTCGAAGCGCCCGGCGCATCTCGTACCACGCCTTTCGGGGCGGGCGGCCTTGGCCGTTCGCCGCGGAGGACCGATTGGCCCCACCAAGCGCGGTAGACAGATGGATCTCGTTCTTCAGCTTCTCTTCACCGGGATCGGTATCGGCTCGGTCTATGCGCTGGTCGCGCTGGGCTTCGTCCTGATCTTCCGGGCCACGAATGTCGTGAACTTCGCGCAGGGCGAGTTCTCGATGGTGGCCGCCTTCCTGATGGTGGTGTTCTCCCTCAAGATCGGCCTGCCTTATTGGGTCGCTTTCGTTCTTGCCCTGGTCTGCATGGCGGGGCTCGGCGCGGTCTTCAATCTGGCGGTCTATTACCCTTTGCGCCACCGCACCTATCTGCCGGTGATCATCTCGACGATCGGGGCCTCGATCCTGATGGCCAATACAACGTTGGCGATCCACGGACCGGAGCCGGAGGTGCTGTCCGGCTGGTTCGATACACCCGGTTTCATGCTCGGGCCGGTCTACCTCGACAATCAGTACGTGCTCATCATCGTGGTCACCGCGCTGCTGGTCGCGCTGCAATACTGGTTCTTCGAGCACACCTTGCTCGGAAAGAAGCTGCAGGCGACATCGCAGGACAAGGAGATGGCCTCGCTGCTCGGTATCCCGGTCGCGGTCATGATCATGATCACCTTCATATATTCGGCGGTGATCGGCGGCATCGCCGGCATCCTCGTCGCGCCGGTGCTGTTCGTCTCAATCGGCATGGGCGCGACCATCGCGCTGAAGGCCTTTGCCGCCACCATCATCGGCGGTTTCGGCGACGTGACCGGCGCCATCATCGGCGGACTTGCGCTGGGCGTGATCGAGACCTTCGGGGCCGCTTACATCTCGGTCCCCTACAAGGACGGCTTCGCCTTCCTGGTCCTGATCGCCTTCCTGATCTTCCGGCCGCAGGGCATCTTCGGCGAGCGCGTGGCGGAAAAAGCATGAGCACGACCGAAACCACCGCCACCACTGGCGATATCCGGCCGCGCCTGCGCTGGGGAGTCCTGGCCTTCGTTCTGCTGGTCCTGGCCGCGATGGCGCTCGCCATCGTCGTGCCCAAGACCGGGTATGTGCTGAACATCTCGCTGCAGGCGACGACCTACGCCACCGCGGTGCTCGGCCTGACGATCGTGCTGGGGCTCTGCGGCCAGATCAATCTGGCGCAGGCGGCCTTCTTCGGGCTCGGCGCCTATGCGGTGGGCATCGGCCAGACCGAATACGGCCTGAATTTCTGGGTCTGCCTGCTGATCGGCACCAGCATGGCAGCGGGCTTCGGCGCGCTGCTCGGCGCCTCGACGCTGCGGCTGGGCGGGCATTACCTCGCCATGGTGACGATCTCCTTCCAGCAGATCGTCACGCTCGTGCTGATCAACTGGATCCCGGTCACCAAGGGCCCGGACGGCGTGCGCGCCATTCCGCGCCCGGGGTTCCTCGCCGACGGCTCGACCTATCTCGCCTTCTGCATCGCGATGCTCGCCGGTCTCGGCTACCTCGTCTGGCGCCTGCGTGACACCAAGCTCGGTCGCGCCATGCGGGCGGTGCGCGACAACGAACTCGCCGCCGGCGTAGCCGGCATCGACGTCTACCGGACCAAAGTCACCGCCTTCGCGCTGTCCGCCATCCTCGGGGGCATCGGCGGCGGCCTCTTCGCGGGCGGCTTCGCCTATGTCAGTCCGGACCAGTTCTCCTTCGCGGAATCCGTGGTGTTCCTGACCATGGTGCTGCTCGGTGGTGTCGCCTCGCCGATCGGCGCCGTCATCGGCACAGGCCTGCTGATCTTGATTCCGGAATGGCTGCGCTTCCTGAAGAGCATCCCCGGCCTCTACCTCGCCATCTACGGCGCGGCGGTGATCCTGATCGTGCTGTTCATGCCGGACGGCATCTGGGGCTATCTGCGCAGCCAGCTCGACCGCTTCAAGCGCGCCGTGCTGCCGAGCCGCTCCGGCGCAGCCTTGCAAATGTCGGGCGGCGGCGAAGGCGCTGAGACCGTCATGGAGGTTCGGGGCCTCTCGAAGCATTTCGGTGGCCTGAAGGCGGTCGACGAGGTCGATCTCACGATCAAGCGTGGCGGTGTGCATGCGCTGATCGGCCCGAACGGCTCCGGAAAGACCACGACGCTGAACGTCCTCTCCGGCCTCTATCGGGCCACGGCCGGCACCGTCGAACTCAACGGGCAGGACATAACCGACCTGCCGCCGCATGCGCGCACCAAGGCCGGCCTCGGCCGTACCTTCCAGAACATCCGACTCTGGCGCTCGATGACGGCGCTTGAGAATGTCATGGTCGGCGCCGAGCGCCCCGGAAGCGCGGTCGGCAACGATCCCGCCGCGCTGCTGGCGCGGGCGAGGGCGGCGCTTGCCTTCGTCGATCTGGAGGAGCGGGCCGACGAGGTCGTTGCTAATTTCTCCTACGGCCACCAGCGGGCGGTCGAAATCGCCCGGGCGCTCGCGGCCGATCCGGTTCTTCTCCTGCTCGACGAGCCGGGTGCGGGCCTCAACTCCTCGGAGAAGGTCGAATTGCGCAACCTGCTCAAGCGCATCTCGGCGCGCGGCCTCACCATCCTGATCATCGACCACGACATGACCCTGGTCAGCGAGGTCGCGCAGCACATCACCGTGCTGAACTTCGGCCGTCGCATCGCCGACGGCTATTCCGCCGACGTGCTGAAGCACCCCGATGTGATCGCGGCTTATCTCGGAACGGCTCCCGATGTCCCTGCTTGAACTGAAATCCGTCGTTGTCCGCTATGGCGAGGTCGAAGCCGTCGACGGCATCTCGCTCGTCGTCGAGGCCGGCGAGGTCGTTACCCTGCTCGGCTCGAACGGAGCCGGCAAATCGACCACGCTGCGCGCCATCTCCGGCCTCGCGAAGCCGGCCTCGGGTGACATCCTCTTCGAGGGCCAGTCGATCGTCGGCTTGAGGCCCGAGGAGATCGTGCGCCGGGGCATCGCCCATGTCCCGGAAGGCCGACGCGTCTTTCCGGGCTTGAGCGTCCGCGAGAACATCATGCTCGGCGCCTCGAACAGAGCCGGCATGAAGGCCGCCGCGATCAAGCGCGAGGCTGACGAGATGTTCGATCTCTTCCCCGATATCCGCCGCTTCGCCAATGCGCTCGGCTGGACGCTCTCGGGCGGCCAGCAGCAGATGGTGGCGGTGGCACGGGGGCTGATGGCGAAGCCGCGCATTCTGCTGCTCGACGAGCCTTCGCTTGGCCTCGCACCGGTCATCGTCCAGGCGGTCTTCGCAATCATCGCCGAGATTCGCCGGCGCGGGACGACGGTGTTGCTGGTCGAGCAGAACGCCAGAATGGGCCTGTCCGTTGCCGATCGCGGCTATGTGCTGGAGACCGGCAAGCTCGTGCTCTCCGGCGCGCCGGATCAACTCTGGTCGAACGAGGAGATCCGCGCTGCCTATCTCGGCGGACGCACCGCCGCAGCATAGCAGTCGGAGCGTCGACGGAACTCCGGTCTGTCCACGCAGAGCGACACCTGACGCAATCGGCGAAGGGCAAGCCGGTGCGTCCGCGTGATTTCGGCTCTGGGTCGCCGCCCTGTGCTGCTCAGCCCTAGTAAATGTCCGCTTCTGAGCAAGGCACCAGCTTCTGCTCTTGGCGCATTGCACGAGAGCAGGCTGCAGGCTTCAAACTCGCGAGATGTGAAGCTTGTGTGGTGCTTCACGCTGCTGAAATTACGATCAGCGCGCCAGTGCCTCCGGCAGCCACAGCACGATCTGCGGATAGATCGTGAGCAGCAGCGTGAACAGCACCATGATGACGAGATAAGGGAAGGTCACCTTGGCGATATAGCCGAGCCCGTCTCCCGTCAGACCCTGGATAACGAAGAGGTTGAAGCCGACCGGCGGCGTAATCTGCGCCATCTCGACGACCAGCACCATGAAGACGCCAAACCAGACGGGGTCGAAACCGGCCTGCTTCACGATCGGCAGCACGATCGGCAGCGTCATCACGATCATCGAGAAGCCGTCGAGGAAGCAGCCGAGCACAATATAGAACGCGATCAGCACTACGATCAGCATCAGCGGCGTCAGTTCGAGCGATTTCACGAAGGCCGCGATCGCCTGGGGAATTCCGAGAAAGGCCGCGGCATTGCCGAGGATCGAGGCGCCGAGAACGATCAGCGCGATCATCGCGCAGGTGATCACGGACCCGATGAGGATGCCCTTGACCGCCTCGAAATTGAGCGAGCCCTGGATGGCCGTGACAATGGCCGCGCCGAGCACGCCTACGGCGGCGGCTTCGGACGGGGTGGCAATGCCGCCATACATCGAGCCCAGCACGCAGAAGATCAGGAAGAGCGCGGGAGCGAGGTCGCGCAGCGCGGCGAAGCGCTCGGTCCAGCTCAGGTTCTTGAGGTCGTTCTCGGTGGCCGGCACGAGGTCGCGGCGGATCGCGGTGTGGATCATCACCCAGGCCATGAAGCTTCCTGCCAGAAGGAAGCCGGGGATGAATCCGGCGGTGAACAGCTTCAGGATCGAGACGTCGCCCAGCACGCCGTAGATGATCATGATGTTGGAGGGCGGGATTAGGAAGCCGAGCGTCCCGGCCCCCGCCAGCGAACCGATGGCGATGTCCTTGGAGTAGCCGCGCTTCAGAAGCTCCATCAGCGCAATGCGCCCGACGACCTGCGTCGTCGCCGCCGAGGAGCCCGAGATCGCGGCGAAGATCGTGCAGCCGAAGATGTTGACGTGCAGCAGCCGCCCCGGCAGCAGCCCGGCCCAGGGTGCCAGCCCCTGGAACAGGGCCTTCGACAGATGGGTACGGAACAGGAGTTCCCCCATCAGGATGAAGAGCGGCAACGCCAGCAGCTCCTGCGTCGTCAGGATGTTCCATGTGTATTGCGGCAGCAGCCGGTCGAGCGGGATGTCGCGGAAGAGGAAGAGCAGCGTCGTGCCGGTCAGGGCAAGCGTCAGGCCGATCCAGAGCCCGCATGCCAGCAGGCTGAACAGGATCGCGAACATCACGATGACTTCGATGGACATGGGCGTGTTCCCGACCGGCGTGGCCGGCCTCGCAGAAGGCTGAAAAATGAGGGCGAAGGGCCGGCGTTCAGTCCGCCGGCGCCGCTGCCTTCATGCGGTGGTCTTCGAGCGGCAGGCCGAGCACGGCCTGGATCGTTCGGGAGAGGAACTGGAGTGCCAGCAGCAGCATGCCGAAGGTGACGACGGCCTGCGGTATCCAGAGTTGCGTATCGCTGGAGATCGAGGTCTGGCCCCGGCTGAACGCCCCCCAGGTGAAGCGCACCATGGCGTAGGTCAGGAAGCACATGAAGGCGAAGCCCAGCAGGCTGCTCACGATCTCCAGCGCTCTCCTCGGCGCCGGCGCGGTGTTGTTGATGAGCAGCGTCACACGGATATGGCCGCCCGCCCGCAACGTCATCGCCGCCCCGAAGGTGAAGGAGGCGGCCATCAGATAGGAGGAATACTCCCAGGCCACGGGAATCGAGGCCGGGAAGAAGGGCAGGAAATTCGAGAAGAAGCGCGTCCCGATTTCGCAGAGCATCAGCAGCGTGAGTGCCAGCAGGCAGCCGCCGCCGATCCAGCCGTCGAGCCGACCGAGCCGGTCGATGCCGTCGAGCAGGAGCCGCAGCGGCGCGGGCGCCGCTGCGTTGGGCGAGGAAGCAGGCGCCATCTTCAGCGCTTCATCTCTGCGAGATAGGCCCGCACAGGCTTTTCCGCCGCCGGAACGCGCTTGAGGAAGGCTTCCAGCATCGGGGCAGTCTTGGCACGCAGCTCGGTCATCATGGCGTCTGGAACGGGCACGACCTCCATGCCGCCCTCCTTGAGGCGGTTCAGGCTATCGGTGTCTGCCTTGAGCGAAGCGGCCCAGAACTCCGGTTCGAGCTTGGCGGCGAGCTCTTCCATCGCCTTGCGCTCTTCGGGCTTGAGCTTGTTCCAGCTATCGAGGTTGATCGTCACGATCTGCGACGACCAGACGTGGTTGGTCGGTAGCAGGGTCTTGAGGAACTCCCAGAACTTGCCGTCGACGCCCGAGACCGACGAGGTCGAGACACCGGAGACCACGCCGGAAGCCAATGCCGGAATCGTCTCGCCCCAGGGGATCAGCACGGCCGACATGCCGACGGCGTTGAGCATGTCGGCAGCGTTCTTGTCCGGCACGCGGATCTTGATGTTCTTGAGGCCGTCGACCGAGGTGACCTTGGTCTTGAGCTGGAGATACTGCGTCGGCCAGGGCACGACGAAGAGGATCTTCTGGTTGTTGCGCGCGGCGATCTTGTCGTATTCGGGCCGCACATGCTTGTGCAGGACCTTGAGTTCCTCAGGCGATCCGACGAGGAAGGGCACGCTTTCGATACCGAGCAGGGGCTCGTCGCCGACCTGCTGGATGTTCAGCACATCGGCCATAGGCACGATGCCGTCGCGCACCGCCCTCAAATGCTCCGGCCCCTTGAAACCGAGCTGGCCGCCAGCCTTTACGATGATGTCGACGCTGCCATTGGTGGCCTTCTTGACCTCGGCGGCATAGCGCATCGCGTTCTGCGTGTGGAAATTGGCCTCCGGCCAGACGGTCGAGAGATCAAGCTTGGTCTGCGCGGCGGCGGGCTGGGCGAGAAGCCCGAGTGCGCCGAAGGCAAGGAGGAACGCGCGCCGCGCGATGCGATGGTCAGCCATGTCGAAAGCCTCTGCGGTATCCCGTTGGTTCCTCCCGGGACGATGCAAGAGTGCGGCCAAGCTGAGCCTGGACCGGGTTCGAATTGGACCGCCGATCTGCGTGCGCGTCATGCCCGTCCGCATGGCGAGCATCCGCGTCTCGGGCGTCGTGCCGCCGGAAGGGAGACGGAGACGCGGATCGCCGGGGCCGAAAGCCGGCCCCGACGGGCCAGCTACAGCAGCCGCCTTCAGCCTACGACTAGTTCGTCCTCGACATCGCGCGCGATCAGCGTCGTGTCTCGTTCCGCCGGGTCGCCGATGCCGGCCCCGCCTGGTGTCAACACGACGAGGCGATCGCCTGGAGGAATCTCCTGGAAGCCTTTGCCTTTGAGCTTCCTGCCGGATTTCAATCCGACATAACCGGCTGCGCCATCCTTGCCACCGTCGCGGCCGCGGGGAGGGTGGTCGATACGGTCGAAGGCTGCGAGAATCTCGAAGGGGGCAGCGACACCGCTCTCGATCTCGATGATCTGGCCATGGCCGCCGCGCGTGCGCCCCTCGCCGCCGCTGCCTGGGCGCAGCTCTTTCTTCCAGAAGATCAGAGGCGTCTGCGTCTCGGCGATCTCGACGGGCGTGCCCTTGACGCCGCTAGGATAGGCGGTCGCCGAGAGCCCGTCCTTGTCGAAGCGCGCGCCGGTCCCGCCATTGCTGGTGACAGCCATGGCGAAACCGTAATTGCCCTGTGCGCCGGCATGTGTGCGCCCACGGACATTGAGGTTCCACAGACAGGAAGTGCCTTCCGCCGGCACCCGCTCCGGAATGATCTGCCTCAGGCAGCCGAACACGACGTCAGGCAGCATCTGGCCGATGATATGGCGGGATGAGACAGCGGCCGGCTTCGGCGCATTCAGGATCGAGCCTGGCGGTGCCGAGACAGTCAACGGCGCCAGCGAGCCTGCATTGTTTGGAATCTGTGCGGCCACCACGCATCCGAGCCCAAAGACCGTATAGGCGGTGGTGTAGGAGTGCGGCACGTTGATGCCGCGCGCGGCCTGAGGCGACGTCCCGGTGTAGTCGACGTGGATGCCGTCCGCGGAAATGGTCAGAGTCGCGGATAGCGTCACCGGCGCCTCGTAGCCGTCGACCACCATCTCGTTCTTCCAGGTGCCCTTGGGTAGCTTGGCGATTTCGGCCAGAACCGCTTCGCGCGAGCGCTCGCAGATATGATCTGCGAGCTCGTCGAGCGTTTCGATGCCGAATTCCTCCATCATCTCGACCAGCCGTTTGGCGCCCATGTCGTTGCAAGCGGCGAGCGAATAGGTGTCGCCTTCCGTATCGACCGGCTGGCGGGTGTTGGCACGGATGATCGCCATCACGCTCTCATTCACCTGGCCTGCATCGATCAGCTTCAGCATCGGCAGGTAGAGGCCTTCCATGAACACGTCGGTCGCGTCCGGCCCGAAGCCGATGCCGCCGATATCCATCAGGTGGCTGGTGCAGGAGAACAGCGCGACGGGTTTGCCGTCCTTGAAGGCAGGCGTGGTCACGACGAAGTCGTTGAGGTGGCCGGTGCCCATCCAGGGGTCGTTGGTGATGTAAGCGTCGCCCTCCTTCATCGTCTCGACCGGGAAGTGCCGCAGGAAGTGCTTCACCGATTCCGCCATCGAGTTGACGTGGCCCGGCGTGCCGGTGACGCCCTGCGCCAGCATCCGCCCCGAGAGGTCGAAGACGCCGGCGGAGATGTCGCCGCATTCGCGCACGATCGGCGAGAACGCCGTGCGCATCAGGATCTGGCCCTGCTCCTCGACCACCGCGATCAGGCGGTTCCACATGATCTGGAGGTCGATCAGGCTGCTTTTGGTGCTGCTCATGGCCATTCCCCTCACGCTGCCTTGCGATCCATGACGATGCAGCCGACGGCGTCGATATGCGCGTCGAAGCTGTTGGAGACGAAGGTCGAGGTCTCGTCCTCGGCTATGATCGCCGGGCCGGCGATCCTGGCTCCAGGCGCCATCGCTTCGCGCCGGTAGAGCGGAACGGCGATGCTCACGCCGGCCTTGCCGTCGAAACAAGCGCGGCTGCCCGTTGCCTCCGGAGCCGGCGCAGCGGCCGCTGGAGCAACCGGCTCGGGCCGAGCGGGCTGCGTCGTCGCGAGCACGGACCAACTCAGCACCTCGATCGCCGCGCCGGGGATCGGCCGGGAGAACAGGGCAGCGTAGTCGGCCTCGAAGGCGGCGCGTAGAGCCGGCACATCGGCTTCACCGAGCGCGCCCTCGGGCAGGGTGACGCTGATCTCGTGGCCTTGCCCGACATAGCGCATGAAGGCGATGCGGCGGGCGAAGACCGGCTCTCCCCGGGCGCCGGGCTCGACCAGCATGCGGGCCTCTGCCTCCATCTCGGCGAGCAACGCGGTGACCGCGGCACTGTCGAAGGCATCGAGACGGGCATGTCGGCTGCGTACGAGCTCGTAGGACACCGGTGCCGCCAGGAAGCCGACAGCCGAGCCGACACCCGCATTGGGCGGTACGATAACGCGGCTGACGCCGATCTTCTCGGCGACGCGCGCGGCATGGAGCGGGGCGGCCCCCCCGAAAGCGATCAGCGTATGTTCCGCGACCACGGCACCACGTTCCACGGCGTGAACGCGGGCGGCACTCGCCATGTTCTCGCAGACCATTTCATGCACTGCGTAAGCTGCAGTCTCCGCGTCGAGCCCCAGCGGCTCGCCGATATCCGCCCTCAACGCTTCGCGCGACAGCTCGGGCTTCAAGCCGATGGTTCCCCCCGCGAAGGCATCGGGATCGATCATCCCGAGCACCACATCGGCGTCGGTGACGGCTGGATGCGTGCCCCCGCGACCGTAGCAGGCCGGCCCTGGCTCGGATGCTGCGCTTTCTGGGCCGACCGTGACGCGCTTCAAGGCGTCTACCCTGGCGATCGAGCCGCCACCCGCGCCGATCTCGACCATCTCGATGACCGGAATGCGGACCGGCAAGCCGGAGCCCTTGAGGAAACGTGCGGCCCGGTCGACCTCGAAAATGCGGGAGGAATGTGGCTCGAACTTCTCGATCAGACAGACCTTTGCCGTCGTCCCCCCCATATCGAAGGAGAGCACCTTGCTTTCGCCGAGTTGCGCCGCGGTGAGCGCCGCGAAGATGGCTCCACCAGCCGGGCCGGACTCGACGAGGCGGACCGGGAAGCGCTGCGCCGTCTCGATCGAGGTCAGCCCGCCGCCGGAGGTGACGAGGTAGATCACGCCACGGAACTGCTCCGACTGCAGGCGCTCCGCCATCCGCGCGAGATAGCCTGCCATGAGCGGCTGCACATAGGCGTTGGCGATGGCTGTCGAGGTCCGCTCGTATTCGCGGACTTCGGGGCAGACCTCGCTCGACAGCGTAACGCTCACCTCCGGCATTGCCGCTTTCAGCAACTCCGCCGTTCGCCGCTCATGGGCAGGATTGGCATAGGAATGCAGGAACGCGATCGCCACGCTCTCAACGCCGGCTGCCCGCAACTTCGGCACCAGCGCAGCGACAGCCGCCTCGTCGAGAGGCAGACGGACCGCGCCATGGACGTCGACACGTTCGGGTACGGTGAAACGCAACGCGCGGCCGACCAGCGGCCTCGGCTTCTCGATGGACAGATCGTATTGATCGTAGCGGCTTTCGGTGCCGATCTCGACGACATCGCGGAAGCCGTCCGTCGCCACGAGAGCTGTCCTGGCGCCGCGGCGCTCGATGATGGCGTTGGTCGCGAGCGTCGTTCCGTGCACGAAGACGTCAATATCCGACATGTGCAGCTTCGTGTCGGCAAGGATCAGCCTGACGCCGCCGAGCACACCTTCCTCTGGCCGCGAAGGCGTGGTCAGGACCTTGCGAGTGATCCGCCGGCCGCCAGTCTCGAGGACCACATCGGTGAAGGTGCCGCCGATATCGACCGCCAGCCTGACATGCTTCTGCACCATCGTTCACACTACTCCCAGGCCGTGGCGACCTTGCGCCCGCTTCGATCCCTGCCCCCATGCAAGAACGACCTCATTCCGTCATGCAATCGAAGCTCGCCGAGCTACGGTTCTGGGCATGACCAGCGCCTATGCCAACTCGGGCAAGGGGGCGAAGGAAACGATCGTCTACAACATCGACGTCAAGATCGGCGGCTTGATCAAGCACGCGCTGCCGAATGACGGGTTGTAGGTATTATCGGCAAACAAACCCGCGCTCGAGTTAGACGCTCGCCACGAAACGATCTCAATGCGCTTTGGCGGCATGCGAACGAGCGTCCGCTCTCAGGCAGCATCCCAAGGTCCGCAACTGGCGCGTCTCGATCACCTTACTCTTCAGCCTTCCGGTGAGAAGCTAGGGCTGCCATAGGGGTAATAGTCCTTCACCGAGAGGTTCTCGTAGGGCAGCGCATCGAGATGAACGGTGCCCATGAAGGGCTCGGGCGGTTCGGCGAGGATGATGGTCGGCGTGAAGCCGTTATCGTCGAAGCCGCGGCGGAAATGCACGCGCGACTTGATCGCGATCACATCGAAATCATCCGGCGCGAGACCGAGCTGCCAGAGCTCCGATGGCTCGATGATTTGGACGAGATAGGCGCTGAGCACCAGCAGGTTGCCCTTGCTGAACTCGACGCAGATCCAGTCCGTGCCTTGGCCGCGCGCGGTCGTCGCCGGCCCGACGGAGCGCAGCGTGCCGGAAATGCGGATCGGCGCTCCCGCCGATTCATCGAAAAGGCCACCGATCTCCGCATCGAACGGGTCCCCCGGCTTCGCGCCGGCTTCGGTCACGGCACGGATCGCCTCGGGCGAGGCGACCGTCGCGATCAGCGTGCGTTCGAGCTTCTGCGCGACGATCTCCCGAAGCAGCCAGGTCGCGTAGCCCGAGCGGTCGCTGTAGTCGGCAAGCAGGACCGGCCCTTTGCCCTCGGCAACGGCTTCGCGGGCCAGCGCGACCGCCTCCTTGGCCTTGTGGATTTTGACCGAGTCCAGCAAAGCCTCGCGCCGACGCCACGTCCATTCCGCCATGTCGCGGATGACACGCTCGGCGAGATCGGGGTCGTCATTGGTCAGCACCTGCAGCGACATGCCGGCATCGGGCACGTCGGACCAGGGAAAGCCGAAGAAGACGTTGACGAAGACATCGGGCTCTCGCGCCTCCCAGATCAGCGCGCGCTGGATCAGATCGGACCAGGGCGAGGCGCCGGTCCACATCACCACTGTCGGCGCGATGATCGGGATGCGCAGGGTGCGGTGCACCGGCTTGAAGCTGCCGCGAATGGCGCGGACCAGCATGCGCGCCGCGCGCTCGCCTTGCAGATGCATGTCGTAGTGCGGGAAATACTTCACGCAGAACGCCATGTCGGCCTGTTCGAGGAAGGCTTCGTCCTCGTTGCCATGCGGGTCGAAGGTCGCGGTGATGAAGGCCTTGTCGCCGACCACCTCTCGGACGCGCCTGGCGATATCGGCCTCCGGTCGAGGCACGCCGCGCACGGCGAGCGCACCGTGGAGCGCGAGATAGACGCCGTCGAATTGCGACTGTGCCTTCAGCTCCGCGATCATGATGCCCATGAAATGCTCGTAGGCGTCTTCGGTTACCCAGCCCGAGCCCGTTCCGGTGCGTGGCCAGAGCGGGGAAGTAATGCCGATGAGCTCGACGTCCGTGAATTCGCGGGCGACCTGCACGAAGCCGCCCATATAGCCCTTCGGGTCGGTGGCGAGCAGGTCCTCGCCGGAGGCCGGGGAGCCCGGATAGATGAAGTCCTCCCGCGTCGTGTCGTTGGGGAGGAATGTCACCGTCTCATGCGCGAACTGGAGAACGGCGATCCGAAGCTTGGACTGCGTCACAGCGGCCTGACGTCGTAGAATTGAGCGAAACCGGTCCGCATGCCGCTGATCCCGCGATAGGCTGTCTTTTCATAGTAGGCGCCGAGCGGGATATAGGGCACGTCGATGAAAAACTGCTTCTGGATCTCGGCGCAGATGGCTTTCTGGGCCACGAGATCCTTGGCGGCGAACCAGTCGAGCCTGAGCTCCTCGAGGCGCGGGGATTTCGGCCAGCCGAACCAGGCCTGGTCGCCATTACCGCGAATGCCGAGCTGGCTCGCAGGATCGAAATTATTGGTGCCATTCAGGTAGGTAAAGAAGATGCTCCAGCCGCCCTTGTCGACCGGCTGGCGGCTGGCGCGGCGCTGGACGACCGTGCCCCAGTCGGTCGAGACCAACTCGACATTCACGCCCGATTTCTGGAGAGCGTCGGCCGCCACCGCGGCGAGCGCATGGGTCGAGGGATAATCGGTCGGGTCGAGCAGCACGACGCGCTCGCCCTTGTAGCCCGCCGCTTCCAGGGCGCGCTTGACGGCAGCGAAATCGCGCTTGCCGACCAGCACCTCAGTCCCGGCCGTCGTTGCCATCGGTGTGTCCGGGCTGAAGACACCGACATGGTCCTTCCAGAGCGAACGCTCGTCGCCGGCGACCGCCGTCATGCACTCGCTCTGGTCGATGGCGCCGAGCAGCGCCCGTCGGATCGCCGGATTGTCGAAGGGTGGGTGCAGCGCGTTGAAGCGCAGGCAGCCGATGCCGCCAGCCGGGTCGAGCCCCTCCAGCTTGAGGCCTGATCGGCCCTTGAGGGTGCCTTGCAGGTCGGGCGTCGGGTTCTGCCACCAGTCGACCTCACCATTGGCGAGCGCATTGGCTGCCGTCTGCGGATCGGGAATGATGCGCCATTCGATGCGGTCGAAATGAACCTGCTTCGGGCCTGCGGTGAAGGTCGCGGAGCCATCCGCGCGCGGAACATAGTCGGCAAAGCGCTCATAGACGGTCAGCGCGCCCGGCACGCGTTCGTCGACCCTGAATCGGAACGGCCCGCTGCCGATCATCTCGGTGACCTGCTTGTTCGGGTCGGTGACCGCGAAGCGCTCCGGCATGATGCAGGGCATCGAGGTGCCGGTCTTGCCGAGCGCCGCCGGCAGCAGTGGGAAGGGGCGCTTCAGCCGGAACTTCACGACGCGGTCGGATTCGACCGAGAGCTCGTCCGTTGCATCCATCAAGGCGCGGCCGAAGGCATCGCGAGCGGCGAAGCGACGAATGCTCGGCACTACGTCCTGCGCCCGCACCGGCTCGCCGTCATGGAAGCGCAGACCTTCGCGCAGCGTCAGCCGCCAGAGCTTGCCGTCGTCCTCGATCGTATGGCCGGCGACCATCTGGGGTTCGAACCCGTAGGCGGCGTTCTGGCCGTAGAGTGTGTCGAAGACGAGGTAGCCATGGTTGCGCGTCACCGTCGCCGTGGTCCAGACCGGGTCGACGATCGCGACGTCCGATTCAGGAATGAACTTCAGCAATTTGGCCCGTTGCGCGACGGCCGGTTTGGCCATTGCAGAAACCGCGGCACCCGCAGCGACACCCAGAAACGTCCGACGCTTCATGCCCTGAACCCTCTGCTGAGGAGATGGAAAAGCTGCTCGGGGCAGCGTCACTGCAATTCCAATGCCGCGATCCTAGGATGTCGCAAACGGCCGATGCAAGCGGACCGGCACCACATCGGGCGCAATAGCGACCCTTCACGGACGCGAAGCGACTCGCGCCGGAAGCCGATGTCTGACACGGCCGAACTGAGCGTCTGCTTCACGGCGGCGGCCCAATGTCTGGAAGTGGCGCCTCAACGCTACGGACAACCTAGAGCTTTGCGGCGCGGCACTGCATTGGAATGCCCGCGCTCAGCCGCTGCGGCGGACGTTCCAGAAGATCGGCGTGGGCCACGGAACGAAGCCCGTAAGGTCGGCACGCGCCGCCGTCGCGAAATAGTACTGGCCCAGCGGAATAAACGGCACGTTCTCAAAGGCGAGGGCCTGCATCCTGCGGGCGATCTGCTTCTGGGCGGCAAGGTCCGGCGCATCGATCCAGGCGTCGCGCAGCTTCTCCATGTCCGGGTCGGTCGGCCAGCCGAACCAGCCGGCCTTGCCGGTGCCGCGCAGCGGCAAGTGCACGGCCGGGTCCATCACGGAAAGCCCCGTATAGGAGGTGCAGAACATCGACCAGCCGCCTTTTTCGACGGGCTCCTGGCTGGAGCGGCGCTGCACCAGCGTGCCCCAATCGGTTGTGACATGGTCGACATTGATGCCGATGCGCTCAAGCGTCGCCGCCATCACTGGCGCGAAGGCGCCGAGCACCGCTTGGTCGCCCGGCGCCATCAGCACCGCACGCTCGCCCTTGTAGCCGCTCTCGGCCACCATCTTCTTCGCCAGAGCGATATCCGCCTTGAAGAGGCCGATGCCCTCGTCATTGTCCATGGGCAGGCCCTTGGTGAAGACGCCGACGCCGGAGGCGAAGAGATCGGGCTCGTTGTTGAAGGCGGCCTGCATGAACTCCTTCTGGTCGACCGCGGTCAGCACTGCCTGCAACAGCTTGCGGTTATTGAAGGGCGGATGCAGGTGGTTGATCGCCGCCATGCCGATGGCGCCGATGCGGTCGTTACGCAGCACCCGGGTCGCCGGGTTGCCGCGCAGGATCGGCAGCAGATCCGGCAGCGGGCTCTCCAGCCAGTCGGCCTCGCCCGTCTGCAGCGCCGCGGCGGCCGAGGCGGGATCGGGCATGACGATCCATTCGACCCGGTCGAAATGTGCAATGCGCGCGCCGGCCAGCAGGCTCGTCTCGTCCTGGCGCGGCACATAGCGCTCGTGCCGGACATAGGCCGCGCCGGCGCCGGGCTTCCATTCGTCGCGCAGGAAGCGGTAGGGGCCGGAGCCGACATATTCGGAGATCTGCTTGAACGGGTCCGTCTTCGCGATGCGCTCCGGCATGATGAAGCAGTAATCGGCGAGCGCGTTCAGCATCAGTCCGAAGGGCCTCTTCAGCCTGACCGTGAAGACCTTGTCGCCCTCGGTGGTGAGTTCCGCGCCGAAGCTCATCATGAGCTGGCCGAGCGGCCGGCGCTTCGCCCAGCGCTGGATCGAGGTGACGAGGTCGATCGAGCGCACCGGCTCGCCGTCATGGAAGACGAGCCCGTCGCGCAGGGTGAAGCGCCAGGTCAGCTTGTCGTCGGAGAGCTCGTGGCCCGCCACCATCTGCGGCCTCGGCAGGTAGTTGGCATCGAGCGCATAAGGCGTATCCCAGACCATGAAGCCGTGGTTGTAGGCGACGGTCGTCGTGGTCCAGATCGGATCCGGATTGGCGAGATCGGCCTGGGGGATGAACTTCAGGACGCGCTGGCGGCTCTGCGAAAGCGCCGGGCGGGCGATGGCGGTCGCGGCAGCGGCGGCGAGGAAATCACGGCGTCTCATCACGAAGCCTCCCTGATACGGAGCGGATAAAGGGTGGGTGGGGCGAGGCGGAACGGAAAGCGGTTGATCTCGAGCGCCGCGGGACCGGGCGCATCGATGTCGATCATGGTCGGACAGATCGAGGTGAAGGCGGCGCGGAAATGGTTCTTGGCCTTGGCGCAGAGCAATGCGACCTGCGCGAAGTCGACGCCGTGGAGCGCATAGAAGGCCGGGTCATGCGCCGAGCCGCAGGCGGTGGTGACGATGACGCTGACCTGCCCGATGCCGATCACGGCCGTCGGGCCGAGCGACATCGGCAGGCCGCGCATCATTGGGCCGCTGTTGACGTAGTGGCCATCCGTGAGCTTGAGCACCGTCCCCGAGAAGGGCACCGGCGGGCCGAAATCGGTGCTGATCCGGCCGCCGAGCGTGCCGCTGATCGCAGCGCTCTCGCCTGTCGCGATGCAGCGCTCGACCAGTGCCGGATCGGCGAAGAATGCGAAGACGGTCGGCACCTGTGGGGCTACTTCCAGCAGGGCGCGCAGCATCTCCGGCGTATCGCCGATGCCGCCGGAAAGCGGGTTGTCGCCGGAATCGATCACTGCGACGGGCTGCGATTCCGGCCCGAGCCTGAGTGCCTGGGCGATACCGGCCGCCGCATCGGGCAGCGCGATATAAAAGCGGTCGAGCCGCCTGCGGGTCTCTTCGACGATGCGTTCGGCGGCGCGCTTCGCCAGCTCCCGGTCGCCATCGGCATAGACCAGCGCGCCGGCACCCGCGACGACCGTGTCGCCATAGGAGAAGCCGCCGAAGGGCGAGGCGTCGAGGATGCGCGGATCGAATTCGAGGCCGCGCGCGAAGGCTTCGAGCTCCGCCATCGGCCCCTCCGCCGTGCGCATGTTGATGCTGGGCAGGATCGCGTCGAGCTTGGCGATGTAGCCGACGGGGCGGACCTCGCCCTTCACCGTGCGGTCGAGCACGTCGAGCACGCGCTCGGCGGTCTCCTTCATGTCGATATGCGGGTGCTCCTTGAACCCGGCGGCGAAGGTGACGAGATCGGCAATGCGCGGGTCGAGATTGGCGTGCAGGTCGAAGCTGACGCCGAAGGGCATGTCCGGCCCGATCGCCTCGCGCACGCGGCGGACGACCTCGTAATCGGCGAGGTCCATGCCCTCGACCACCATCGCCCCGTGCAGCGAGAGGAAGACCGCATCCCATTCGCCCTGGGTCAGGTCGGCTAAGATCTCGTCGAGGATCGTGTCGTAGGCCTCGCGGGTGACAGGGCCGGCAGGCGTCGCGCCGGTCATGCGCAGGAAGGTGCCGCGCCACTCTGGATGCGCGTCGAGGAACGCGACCGCGCCGCCGCCCTCTGTCGTGGTGCCGCGGTAGACGGCCTCGGCCTCCTGGCCCTGATACCATTCTCGCCGGAACTCCGAGAGCCCGGTCGTCACCGGCGAGAAGGAATTGCCTTCATGCGAGAACCGGGCAACGGCGAGGCGAGGCATCAGCGATAACCTTCAGGAAGCGAGAGCCAGATCGACCGCTTCGCCGAGAATCTCGACGATCCGGTCGATCTCTTCGGCCGTGACGATGTAGGGCGGGGCGAGCAGAACATGGTCGCCGCGGACTCCGTCGACCGTGCCGCCGGAGGGGTAGCAGGCGAGGCCGAGATCGAAGGCGACCTGCTTGACCCGTTCGTTGAGCTTGAGCGCCGGGTCGAAGGGCTCCTTGGCCGAGCGGTCCGAGACGAGCTCGATCGCCTGGATCAGGCCGCGGCCGCGGATGTCCCCGACATGGGGGTGGTTGCCGAAGCGGGCATTGAGCCGCTGCGAGAGCCGCTCGCCCATCGCCTGGACCCGGTCCAGCAGGCCTTCCGCCGCGATAGTCCGCTGCACGGCGAGCGCTGCTGCGCAGGCGACCGGGTGGTTCATATAGGTGTGACCATGCCAGAGCCGGCCGCTGCCGGCGCGGATCGCTGCCATGATCGGTTCGCGCATCAGCACAGCGGCAATCGGCTGGTAGCCGCCGCCCAGCCCTTTGGCGACGGTCTGGAGATCCGGGCTCGCACCGTCCTGCTCCCAGGCGTGTATCGTCCCGGTCCGGCCCATGCCGCACATCACCTCGTCGAGGATGAGCAGCGCGCCATGCCGGTCGCAGAGGCGACGGACCATGGCGAGATAGCCGGGAGGCGCCGGCATGGCGCCCGCGGTCGCGCCGATCACCGTCTCGGCGACGAAACCGGCGACATTGGCAGGGCCGAGGCGCTGGAACTCGGCCTCTAACTCGGCTTCGAGGCTATCGACGAAATCGGCCTCGCTGGTTCCGGCAGGGCGGCGATAGGCGTTCGGCGCGGAGACATGGCTGAAGCTTTCGGGCAGCAGCGGCGCATAGGGGGCGCGGCGGCCCGCATTGCCGCCCGCCGCCAAGGCGCCCAACGTATTGCCGTGATAGCTCTGGCGCCGCGCGATGAAGTGCGTCCGGCCGGGCTGCCCGGTCTCCAGGAAATACTGGCGCGCCAGCTTGAAAGCGCCCTCGCAAGCCTCCGAACCCGAAGAGACGAAATAGGCATGGCTTAGCCCGCCCGGCTCGTGGCCGACGAGACAATCAGCCAGCTCTTCCGCCGGCGCGCTACTGAAGGCGCCGCTATGAGCATAGGCGAGCTTGCCGACCTGCTCGCGGATCGCCGCGACGACCGCAGGATGGCCATGACCGAGGCAGGAGACGGCTGCGCCGCCGGCGGCGTCGATGATCGCGCGTCCGTCGGCGGTGCGAATGAGGATGCCGCTGCTCTCGGCAGCGACGGGCGGCGGCGAGGCCGGCGAACGGTGGAGCAGTCGTGTCATCGCCGTGGCCCGGTTTCGAGATAGGGCGTATGCGCCGCGATGCGCGCCTCGGTGCGGCGCAACTGCTCGCGCCCGGCGTCGCCAGCGCGGGAATAGAGCGTCGCGGCGAGCGCCTGCACCAGCGAAACGCAGCCCGTGAGCGAAGGGAAGAAGCCGCTCGAATCCGTACCGAAGGTGAGCACCACCGCGGCGCCCTCGGCGACTGGCGCATCGGGGCGATCGACGATGGCGACGACCTTCGCGCCGGCATCGGCCGCAGCCTCCGCGCAGAGCAGGCCGTCGCGCGAATAGGGATCGAAACCGAAGAGCACCAGCGCATCGCCGGCCTTGAGCCCGCCGAGCTCGACATCGAGCACGCCGCCTACGCCGCCCATCAGCGCGATGTCCGGGCGGAACAGCCGATACTGGTAGTGAAACAGCAGCGCCGGGGCGTGGCAGCTGCGGAAGCCGGCGACGAGAACGCGCGGCGCCGCCTCCAGCACGCTTGCGGCCTGCTCGATCCGGGCGGTGTCGAGATTGTCGAGGATAGCCCGATCCGCCGCGATCATAGCGCTCGCGAGCGGCTCCGTGCCCCCTTCCGGCAAAGGCCGGACGGAGAAGGGCCGCCGCGCGCCGAGGTCGTCGCGAGCATCGGCGATCAGACCGGCACGCAATTCCTCCCAGCCAGGAAGGCCCAGAGACTGGGCCAGCCGGGTAAACGTTGCAGGTGGAAGGCCCGCGGCCCGCGCCAGCCCGCGCATCGGCATCGTCGCCGCCTCGAAGCTGCGCCCGATCACGAAGCGCGCCGCATCGGCCTGCTGCGGCGGCAGGCGGCGCAGCGCGGCGGTGAGAAGGGCAACGGTGTCTTGAGTCCTGGAACGCATGACTTCTCGTGCGAGAATTAACGAAACGAATGTTTCACAGCGAAGCGCCACAAGTCAATGGGCTGCCGTCGGCCGCGAACGAGGTACGCCGAACCCGACCACTGGCCTGCTGTTTGAGGCGCTGAGAGTTAAGCTGCCGACCTATGGAGACGGACACGACAAGCGTCGGCTTCCGCAGGTGGCTCAATGTCCGCTAATGGCGCAGCACTGCCTCGAGGTTTCAGCATCGGCTTCCGTCCGAGCCGGGTGGGAAGCGGGCGTTCGCCGGCCCCTCCTCGATCGGCTAGATAGCGCCTTAGGCGCCGAAGCACGACGGATCAGTCGCTGGCCCGGAGGCGACGCTTGCCTGGAAGCTGGCATCGAATGTTCTCAGATTCGATTTCGTTTCCAATCAAGGCTCGCATGGCCTATACCCTTGGGCAGCTTCTCGCTATTGCCTGTTCCGGATCGAAACGCCTGCATGCCGGCGTTTGCTAGGTCAAGCGTCAAGTATTGCTGAGAAAAAACTCCATTTGAATGGATCGGCAGGCGAGACAAATTCGATAAATTTGGCTCGGATTGGCCCTGGTAACTGCGACTACCAAGATTTCCCCTACGAAATAATTAAATTCAACAAAATGTTGGAGGGAAACATGTCGCCTGGAAACGAGATAGGTGAATTTTCGTCAATTCAAAACTCCCTATGGCGGACAATTTGCGGCTGGCGCGGGCGAACACGCGCGATGTTATTCGGATCGGCTGCGCTGATATCGTTCGCTGCATCTGACAATCTGTCGGCGCAAACCCCGACGCCACAGCCCGCTCAGCAACGACCCAACATCGTCGTCATAATGGGCGACGACATCGGCATCTGGAACATCGGCGCCTATCACCGCGGCATGATGGCGGGCCGCACGCCGAATCTCGACAAATTGGCCGCCGAAGGCATGCTCTTCACCGATTACTATGCCGAGGCCAGCTGCACGGCAGGCCGCGCCAACTTCATCACCGGCGAGCTGCCGATCCGCACCGGAATGACGACGGTTGGCCAAGCGGGCGCCCCCACTGGCCTGCCGGCGCAGGCGGTGACGATCGCCACGGCGCTCAAGAACATGGGCTACGCCACCGGTCAGTTCGGCAAGAACCATCTCGGCGACAAGAACGAGTTCCTGCCGACGGTGCACGGGTTCGACGAGTTCTTCGGCTATCTCTACCATCTCGATGCGATGGAAGACCCCTGCCATCCCAACTATCCGCAGGATCTCAGGTCACAGGTCGGCCCGCGCAACATGGTCCATTCGCTGGCGGCCAACGTCGAGGACACTACGGTGGATCCGCGCTGGGGCAAGGTCGGCAAGCAGACGATCCGTGACGCCGGAGAGCTCTGCCCGCAGCGCATGCAGACGGTGGACGACGAGATCCGCGACCTATCCTTCAAGTTCCTGGACAAGGCCAAGGCGGACAACAAGCCGTTCTTTCTTTGGCTCAATCCGACCCGCATGCACATCGTCACGCATCTCTCGCCGAAGTATCAGGCGATGCGCAATTCGAAGAATGGCTGGTCCATCCATGAGGCGGGGATGGCGCAGCTTGACGATGATATCGGCCTGGTGATGCAGAAGCTCAAGGATATGGGCGTCGACGACAACACCATCGTCGTGTTCACCACCGACAACGGCACCGAGGTCTTCACCTGGCCCGACGGCGGGCAGACGCCGTTCGCGCAGAGCAAGGGCACGGTCATGGAAGGCGGTTTCCGCGCGCCGGCTATGATCCGCTGGCCCGGCAGGGTGCCGGCGGGCAAGGTCGAGAACGGCCTGATCTCCGGCCTCGACTGGTTCCCGACGTTCCTGGCCGCCGCCGGCAATCCCAACATTGCCGAAGAGCTGAAGAAGGGTAAGCAGATCGGCGACCGCACCTACAAGGTCTATCTCGACGGCTACAACCAGATGGACCTGATCACCGGCAAGGGCCCGTCGAGCCGGAACGAGATCTGGTATTTCGGCGAGAGCTCGCTGGGCGCGGTTCGTATCGGCGACTACAAATATCGCTTTCTCGACCAGCCTGGCGGCTGGCTTGGCGACAAGACCAAGGCGGACGTACCCTATCTGACCAATCTTCGGCTCGACCCGTTCGAACGCACAGGCTGGCCCGAAAACGGGACAAAGACCGGCTCGCAGAATTACTTCAGCTGGTTCCAATATGAGTTCTGGCGCTTCGTGTTCGTCCAGCAGCAGGTCGAGAAGCTTGCCATGACCGCGATCGAGTTCCCGCCGATGCAGCGCGGCGCGAGCTTCAACCTCGATGCCGTCAAGGCCCAGATCGAGGCTGCAAGGGCGATGGCCAAATAAACTCGCCTTCGACATGGCGCGGCGGCTGGTTTGCTCGCCGCCGCGCAGGATAGCCGTAGCTGCAAACCTGTCATGCTCAACATCGGCGGAGGCCGACATGAAGAGTTCCGTCATCATAGGCTACGTGCTTGCGGCCGGGCTGGCTCTGTCGGCCTGTCAGACGCCGCAATCAAGGCAGGCAGAGCTCGCCCGGATCTGCGCCGATCCTTCCAATCGGCAAGTCGGCAGCTTTTCCTATGGCGAATGCCAATCGCTTTATCCGCTGACCAACAAGCAACGCCAGCAAGACTATTTCACCGGGTCTCCCATGGCAGATTGAGAGTCCCGCGGAAACGTCTGGAGAGAGCATGCCATCCACGATGGGCATATCTCGTCCTGGACCGAGCGCATCTATGGGATACCGCCAGAACAGGTCCTGGGCTCCTCGATCAAGACAAGGTTCGAGATGCGCGACGGCAGACCAACCCTCTTCCTTGGCGCCGGCCCAACCGGCTTTCTCAATGCAACCATTGGAAACACCTCACGCAACGCACTGACGGCTAAGCGAGCGCGAGTTCGCTCGCGACCTCCGCGATCAGCGATCGCAGCCAGCGATGGGCGGGGTCGTTGCGGTAGCGAACATGCCAGGCCATTTCGACCGGGAAGGTGCCGAGATCGACCGGAGAGGGCACGATCTTGAGGCGCTTGTCGCCCGCAAGATGCCGGCAGATTTGCTTCGGCAGCGTGCTGCAATAATCGGTGACCGCAATGAGCTCAGGTATCGCGAGGAAATGCGTGACCGAGACTGCGACCTCGCGTTTCAAGCCCTGCCGTTCGAGAGCCTGGAACAGCCCGGCGCGCAAGCGTCCGGGCGGCTGCATGTTGACGTGTCGCAACCTCTCGTATTGCTCACGCGACATCGTCGAGGCCACCTCGGGATGGTCGGCTCTCACGATGCAGGCAAGACCATCATCCATCAGATGCTGCACGACCAGGCTGTCCGGGGGATCCACGATGCGGCCGAGCACCATGGCCGTGTCGCCCGAGACCACCCCGGTTTCGACGACATCGCTGCCATAGGGTGTCAGGCGCAACCGGATGCCTGGGGCGACTGAGCGCAGCCGCGCCACTATCGCCGGCACCAGCACGAACTCGACATAGCTGTTGGGCGCGATCGTGATCAGCCGCTCGGCCTGGGCCGGATCGAACTCCTGTTGCCCGACCACGATGTCGTCGACGGTTGCCAGCGCCGCGGCGATGGTCGGCGCGAGTTCCAGCGCCAGCGCCGTCGGCTGTATGCCGTAGCGCTCGCGGATGAAGAGCGGATCACGCATCACCGCGCGCAGCCGGGTGAGTGCGTTGGACAGGGCTGGCTGGGTGATGCCGAGCCGCTGCGCGGCACGGGTGACGCTGCGCTCCTCCATTAGGACGACGAAGACCGGCAGCAGGTTCAGATCATAGCGCATGAGTTATAATCTCATATGAATATCTAAAATAATAGAAATAAACTTCTGGAATATGTTCCGGGAGCTCATGTTGGGGGCGTCCAAGAGGACGCCAACCAATTCAGGAGATCGTCATGAGCAAGGGCAAGGTTCTAGTCGTCGGGTCGAACGCCACGCGGATCGAAATTCAGGGTGGCAGCACCGGTGCTACCGGCCAGTATCTGAACGAAACGGTGGTCCCCGCGATGGCGGTGATCGCCGCCGGCTACGAGGTCGTGCTCGCCACGCCGAACGGGACAAAGCCGCATATCGACGAGGTTTCGGATGCCGCCCAGCATTTCGAGGGTGACGAAGCCGCCTGGCGCCGCGCCCAGGCGTTCTATGCGAACGATCCCTCGATGAACCAGGTGCGCACGCTGCGCTCGGTGATCGAGGAGGGGCTCGACAATTATGCCGGCGTATTCGTGCCCGGCGGACAGGCCCCGGTCGTGGATCTGATGCAGGACCAGGAGCTGGGCGAAATCCTGCGCCACTTCCACGAACGCGCCAAGCCGACCGCGCTACTCTGCCACGGACCGATCGCGGTGGTCTCGGCGATGCCGCATGCCCGTGAATTCCGCGCCGCGCTGATCGCCGGCGCGCCGGAGAAGGCGGCCGAATGGGCAAAGGGCTGGCAGTACGCCGGCTATCGCATGACTGTGTTCTCGGCCACCGAGGAAAAGGTTGTCGAGGACCACATCCTGCATGCCAAGATGTATTTCAACATGCCGGATGCGCTGCTTTCTGCCGGCGGCGACGTGACCACGACCAGCGCTGATTTCGAGCCGAATGTGATCGAGGATCGCGAGCTCATCACCGGCCAGAACCCGCGTTCGGACCATCCGCTCGCCGCACGCTTCGTCGCGGCGCTCGACCGCGCGGCGGCCGCATGAGCCTGAGAAAGACGGGCGGACTGCTGGTGGCGAGACACCGGCCGGCGGTTCGCACCTCGGGACGGGAGATATCGATGACCACTGCGGTGAAGATCATGGCGACGCTAACGGCGCACGCGGACAAGGCCGAGGAGTTGAAAGAACTCCTCTTCGAACTCGCCTTAAGCAGCCGCAAGGAGCCCGGAAATCTGCGCTGGGACACCTGGCGCGACCAGGCTGAGCCGGCGCGCTTCGTCCTCGACGAGCTCTACAGGGACAATGATGCCGTCGCCGCGCACCGAGCCACGGCCCATTTCAAGGCCTATCTCGCGCGCATCGGCGATCTCGCCGACCGCAATGCGCTTGTCCTCGACGCCGTCCGCGTCGCCTGAGGACAGCAAACGAAAGATTGAGCCTCGCTGAGGCGCCACCCGCATCGCAAAATCCACAAGGATCAGAACCATGGCACTCAAGGATATCCTGCCGAGCAAGCTCGGCTTTGGTGCCGCGCCACTCGGCAACATGTTCCGCGACATTCCGGAACAGGAGGCGCGCGCGACGGTCGATGCCGCCTGGAATGATGGCATCCGCTATTTCGACAACGCCCCCTTTTACGGAGCCGGGCTCGCCGAGATCCGCATGGGCGAGGCGCTCTCGGCCAGGCCGCGTGACCAATACGTCATCTCGACCAAGGTTGGCCGGGTCATTCTCGACGAGGTCGAGGATGTCAGCGCCCGAGACCTTGGCGAAAAGGGCGACGTCTTCAAACACGGTCGCCCGAATAAGATCGTGAACGACTACTCGGCCGATGCGACCCTGCGTTCGATCGAGGACAGCCTGAAGCGCCTGAAGACCGATCGCGTCGAGATCGCCTGGGTGCACGACGTCGCGCAGGACTTCTATGGCGACGAATGGCTCTCGGTGTTCGAGACCGCCCGCAAGGGAGCTTTCAAGGCGCTCGACCGGCTGCGCGACGAGGGGGTGATCAAGGCCTGGGGCCTCGGGGTCAACCGCGTCGAACCGATCGAACTCCTGCTCGCGCTCGACGAGCCACGCCCCGATGGCTTCCTGCTCGCCGGCCGCTACACGCTGCTCGACCACAGCCGCGCATTGCAGCGCGTGATGCCAATGGTCGCGGAGCGTGGCCTCGGCATCGTCGTCGGCGGCCCCTACAGCTCTGGTGCGCTGGTCGGCGGGCCGAATTTCGAGTACGCGCCGATGACACCTGCAATCCGCGACAAGGTCGCGCGGATCAAGGCGCTCGCCGACCGCCACGGCATCAGCATGAAGGCCGCCGGCCTCCAGTTCTCGCTCGCCAATCCGGCTGTCGCAGCCGTGATCCCGGGCGCCAGCCAGCCCAGCCGCATCGCGGAAGACCGGGCCGCGCTCGAAGAAGTCATTCCAGGGGATTTCTGGCGGGAGCTGCGCGCGGCTGATCTCATCGACCCAATAGCGCCATTGCCCTGAGTTCGATCAGACAAGGCGGGAAGACCGGCGTCTTCGACGTTGGTCCCCGCCGAGCTCGGATGTCTGCCGTGCGGCAATCGTGCAATGTCCGCTCCTGGCCCCGGGCTGACGGAGAACCGTCAGCGCTTCAACGGCCCGGCTTGGGGCCTTCTCAGCGAGGAAGCGGATAGACGACCCGGACCTTACGCTCGGCGCGAGTGGGCGCGGCGCCATCGTCGACCGCCACGGGCGTGACCTGCGGAGCTGCCGATAGGGCCGCCGGCCCACTCGCCTTGCTGAGCCGCTCGCCCAGTTCCAACCCCGCCACCTCCTTGATAACGCCTGTCTCTGCCAGGGCTGGGGCGCCGAGAGAAGGCAGAACCAGAAGCGCGAGCGGGGCAAGAATGAGAGGCTTAATCATGGCGGTCCCTCCAAGCAGACAACGCTCACAACCGTCATTCCTTGCACCGGTTCCATGGAGAGCTTTCAGACGGCGGGAAACTTTCTGATTTCCTCAAGTGTCCGCGGCATTCCCAGTTGTCTGCCTACCGTGAGCGGCGACCGGAAGGTGATGCAGCGCTCCCGCCGTTCCGCTAACGGGCGGGAACGGCTCCTTTAGCCGATGTGGAAAGTCCGCTTCTGGGCAAGACGCCAACTTCTGCAAATGGCGCGAATCGGAAACGCGTTGCTCCATGAACGATGGGAACCTCGCGTCAGCAAAGGGATTTGCGAGCGGGAAGGGATGTTGGGGTGATTGTTGGGGCTTCGAACGCCCGCAACGTCTGATTTTTCAACAAAATCAAACGCTTATAGGAGGTAAAGTGGCGGAGACGGAGGGATTCGAACCCTCGATACCCTTGTGGGGTATGCTCATTTAGCAAACGAGTGCCTTCAGCCTCTCGGCCACGTCTCCGGCGAGAGGCTCTATGCCCGATTGCTGCGCCCTTTGACAAGCCTCACCGGCAACTTCCTTCTCGAACGCCTGTGCATGTCCGTGACACATCGGGTAGAGCGCTCCCGTGGTAAGGCAGGGGGCGAGAGTGTGAAGAAGAGGTGGAGAGCCTCACGCATCGCAACGGCGTCCTGCGCCGGCTTGCCTTGCCTCGCTTTGCCCCAACCACTAAATTGAGCCTGTCCGTTGGGGTGCCTGAGGGCTGAGAGGTGCGTTTCGCGCCAACCCATCGAACCTGATCCGGGTCATGCCGGCGAAGGGAACGGTCCTTGGCTCGCAGATTTGCTGCTCGTGCCGTTGGCCGTCGCCTTCCCGGCCAGCGAGGGAACGGCATGGCGACACAAGCCAGCCTCTACCAAAATCTCGACGTCGCGGTGATCGGCGCCGGCGTGGTCGGGCTCGCCTGCGCCACGGAACTCATGGCGCGCGGAGCCCGGGTCGTCGTCCATGAGCGCGGCCCGCGAATCGGCGCCGAGGCCTGCTCCTGGTACGCCGGCGGCATGCTCGCGCCCTGGTGCGAGGGCGAGAGCGCCGAGGAGCCGGTGATCCGGCTGGGGCAGGAGGCGGCGGGCTGGTGGGAGCGCCACGCCGGCTGCGTCCTGCGGCAGGGGACGCTCGTGGTTGCGCCGAGCCGCGATCGTTCGGAACTGACTCGCTTCGGCCGCCGCACGAGCCATTTCGAGGAGATCGACGGGCAGGCCATCGCCGCGCTGGAGCCCGATCTGGCGGATCGCTTCTCGCGCGGGCTGTTCTTTGCCGGTGAGGCGCATCTCGATCCGCGCGAGGCGATTGCTGCGCTGGCAGAGCGGCTCGTCTCCGACGGTGCGGCCATCCATTTCGGCAGTGCCGCCGAGCCCGCCGATCTCAAGGCCGACATCGTGCTCGATTGCCGGGGGCTAGCCGCGCGCGATCTCCTGCCGGATCTACGCGGCGTCAAGGGTGAGATGCTGTTGCTGAAGAGCGATGAGATCAGCCTGTCGCGTCCTGTCAGGCTGCTGCATCCGCGCATTCCGCTCTATATCGTGCCGCGGGCGGATGGGCTCTTCATGGTCGGCGCCACCATGATCGAGAGCGGCGACCGCCGCCGCATCTCGGCGCGCTCGATGCTGGAACTGCTCGGAGCGGCCTATGCGCTGCATCCCGCCTTCGGCGAGGCGGAGATCGTCGAGATCGGCACCGATGCCCGCCCGGCCTTTCCCGACAACCTGCCGCGCCTCGTCCGTCGCGGCCGGGTGCTCCATGTCAACGGGCTCTACCGCCACGGCTTCCTGCTCAGCCCCGCCATGGCGCGGATGGCGGCCGATGCCGCGTTGAACCCGCAATCCCGTTCGGAGATGTTGCATGACCTTGCTGCTTAACGGCGCGCCGCAGGAGATCGCGGGCAGGACGCTGGCCGAGGCGCTGGCCGAGTTGGGTTTTAGCGGCCGCATCGTCGCGACCGCGCTCAACGGCGATTTCGTCCCGGCCCGTAAGCGCGCCGAGACGCCCCTGAACGATGGCGACCGCATCGAGGTCGTCTCGCCGATGCAGGGAGGCTGAGATGGCGTCCTTCTACGGCTTCGAGCCGGGCAATCCGCTTTTCCTCGGCACGGCGCAATACCCGTCGCCGGCGATCCTGACCGATGCGGTGAAGCGCTCCGGCGCCGAGGTCGTCACCGTCTCGCTGCGCCGAGAATCGGCCGGGGAGGGGGCGGGGCAGGCTTTCTGGGGGCTGATCCGCGAGCTCGGTGTCCGGGTGCTGCCCAACACGGCGGGCTGCCACACGGTGAAGGAGGCCGTGACCACCGCTCAAATGGCGCGGGAGGTTTTCGGCACGGATTGGATCAAGCTCGAGGTCATCGGCGAGGACGACACTCTCCAGCCGGATGTCGTCGGGTTGATCGAGGCGGCCCGCATCCTGTCCGACGATGGCTTCCAGGTCTTTCCCTATACGACTGAGGATATCGTCGTCGCCGGCCGGCTCGTCGATGCGGGCTGCGAGGTACTGATGCCCTGGGGCGCGCCGATCGGGTCGGGCAGGGGGCTCAACAACCCCTACGGGCTGCGCACGCTGCGCCGGCATTTCCCCGACATTCCGCTCGTCGTCGATGCCGGCATCGGCCTGCCCTCCCACGCCGCCCAGGCGATGGAACTGGGGTATGACGGCATCCTGCTCAACACCGCCGTCGCCAAGGCCGGCGATCCGGCTGCGATGGCGGAAGCCTTCGCGCTCGCCATCCGCGCCGGCCGGCTAGCCCTCGAGGCACAGCCGATCGAGGCGCGCGACATGGCGGCTCCCTCCACCCCCGTCATGGGCAAGGCTTTCCTGGCATGAGTGAAGTTTCCGGCATGAAGCTCGATCCGTTCTACCCGATCTTCGACAGCGCCGACTGGATCGCGCGCATGCTTCCGCTCGGCATGAAGCTGGTGCAGTTGCGCGTGAAAGACAGGCTCGAAACCGAAGTCGCCCGCGAGATCGCGACGGCGAAGAAACTCTGCGCCGAGGGCGGCTGCGTGCTCGTCGTCAACGACTACTGGAAGCTCGCGATCGAGGAGGGCTGCGAATGGCTGCATCTCGGCCAGGAGGATCTCGACACCGCCGATCTCGCAGCAATCCGCAAGGCGGGCTTGAAGCTGGGCGTCAGCAGCCATGACGAGGCGGAACTGGAGCGCGTGCTGGCGATTGAGCCGGACTATGTCGCGCTCGGACCGGTCTATCCGACCATCCTGAAGCAGATGCGCTTCGGGCCGCAGGGGCTGGAGCGCGTCGGCGAATGGAAGCGCCGCATCGGTGATCTGCCACTGGTGGGCATCGGCGGCATCTCGCTGGAGCGGGCGCCGGGCGTCTTCGAGGCCGGAGCCGACATCGTCGCGGCGGTGACGGACATCACGCTGAATACCGATCCCGAGGGGCGGTTGAAGGCGTGGGTCGCAGCGACGCGGAAACACGCGGCCTGACATGCGTCATTCTCGGGCTTGACCCGAGAATCTCATGACCAGAAGTCGCTGGTTTCCGAGATGGTCGGGTCAAGCCCGACCATGACGGCAGGATCGATCAGCTCTCCGCCTCCGCCGACATCGCGTGGCCGTCGACATGGCCGAGGCTGCGCTCGGGGTCGAGCCGGTCTCGCACGCGCTGCTTCAGCACCTTGGAATCCGGGAAGCCGCCATCGGTCTTGCGGTCCCAGATCAGCTCGCCGTCATAGGTGATCTGGAAGATGCCGCCGGTGCGCGGGATTAGCGCGACTTCGCCAAGATCCTGCCCGAAGGTCGAGAGCAACTCCTGCCCGAGCCAGGCCGAGCGAAGCATCCAGTTGCACATCGAGCAATAGGTGATGGCGATGCGCGGGGCGGGCTTGGTTGTCGTCATAAGGGCCATCGTCGAAAGAGAATGTCACCTCGACATCCTCCTTTGGCGGCCGCGATGCAAGCCCTCGAGCGCATGGCCGGCCAGCGCTTGAGGGCTTCTAACTCTTTGATTGGAATAAATTAAATCAGCTGCTTATGCTTCGTCGATGTAGCGCCGGCGCAGATGCGCCTTGAAGACTGAGGCATCGAGCGGCCGGCCCGTCGCCTCGGTCAGCAGAGCGTCGGTGGAGAGCAGCGAGCCCCTGCCGTGGATATGGGCGCGCAGCCAGCCGACCAGCGGGCTGAAATCGCCCTTGCCGATGCCGGGCAGGATGCCGGGCTCGGCTCTGCAGGCGGCGTCGAAGATCTGGGCGGCGGTCATGGCGCCGAGCGTATAGGTCGGGAAATAGCCCCAGCCGCCAGAGGGCCAGTGAATGTCCTGCAGGCAGCCGACGCGGTCGTCTGGCACGGTGAGGCCGAGCAGCGCCTTCATGCCCTCGTTCCAGGAGGCGGGCAGCTCCGCCAACGGCATCTCGTCGGCGATCAGCGCCTTTTCGAGCCGATAGCGCAGGATGACATGGGCGGGATAGGTCACCTCGTCGGCATCGACGCGGATAAAGCCGGGCGCGACGCGGGTGTAGCGGTGCCACATCGCCTCGGCTTCCCAGGCGGGGCCGTTCCCTTCAAAACTCTCCCGCATCAGCGGCGCGGCGAAAGTCAGGAAGGGCCGGGAGCGGCAGGCCTGCATCTCCATCAGCAGGGACTGGCTCTCATGCAGGCTCATGCCGCGCGCCGCGCCGACCGGCTGGCTGAGATAGCCCTGCGGCCGGCCCTGCTCGTAGAGCGCATGGCCGGTCTCGTGCAGCACGCCCATCAGCGCCTTGGTGAAGTCCGTCTCGTCATAGCGCGTGGTGATGCGCACGTCGTTGTCGCTGCCGCCGCAGAAAGGATGGGTCGAGACGTCGAGCCGCCCCCGCTCGAAATCGTAGCCCAGCGCCGCCATCAGCCTGAGGCCGAGCGCGCGCTGCGTCTCGACCGCAAACGGGCCTTCCAGAGCGGCGGAGGCCGGCCGGCGCGCCTGCACCGCCATGGCCTCCTGCGTGAAGCCGGGCAAGAAGTTCGCCAGATCGTCGAAGAGCGCGTCGATCTTCGCGGAGCTGCCGTCCGGCTCGTAGTCGTTGAGCAGTGCGTCATAAGGCGAGAGCCCGAGCTTTTCGCCCTTGGCCTTGCCGATCTGGCGCTGCAGGTTCAGCACCTCGGCGAGATAGGGCAGGAGCCCGGTGAAATCGGCCTCGGCCCGCGCCTGTCGCCAGCGCATCTCGCAGGCCGAGATCGCCTTGCTCGACGCCTCGACCAGATCGGCCGGAAGCGCAGTGTCGACGGTCCAGACCCGCCTGATCTCGCGGAGATTGGCCTTCTCCCAATCATCGAGGTCGCTGTCGCCGTCAGCCTCTCCCAGCCAGTCGCCGATGCGGGCGTCGGTCGCCATGCCATGGCGCAGCACGCGCAACAGCGCCATGCTCTCCGCCCGCGTCTCCGCCGCGCCGTTCGGCATCATCGTGTCGCTGTCCCATTGCAGGATGCCGACCGCGTTGGAGAGCGCGGCGATGCGGCCGAAATGGGCGGCGAGATCGGAATAGGCGGTCATGGCTTCTTTCGGATGTGGATTCGCGGGCAACGCTAGCTGACGCGTCATTCCGGGCAAGCGGGTTTAGCCGCACTTGCCCGGAATGACGGTTGCGTCGCTCAGGCGAAAAGCTTGGAATACTGCCGCGGCTGCGAGCGCAGATACTGGTTCGGCGCCTTGACGCTGGCGCCGAGATGGGCGGCTGCGTGCCACGGCCAGCGCGGGTTGTAGAGGATGCCGCGCGCGATCCCGACGAAATCCGCTTCGCCGGTGCCGATGATGGCTTCCGCCTGCTCCGGCTCGGTGATGAGCCCGACTGCGATGGTGGTGATGCCGGTCGCCTCCTTCACGGCGCGCGCCAGCGGCACCTGGTAGTTCGGGCCGAGCGGGATCTTCTGCTTGGCCGAGAGCCCGCCACCCGAGACATGCATGAAATCGGCGCCACGCGCCTTGGCCGCATGCGAGAAGGCGATGCTCTGCTCGAGATCCCAGCCGCCCTCGACCCAGTCGGTCCCGGAGATGCGGAAGCCCACGGGATAGCCCGCTGGTACCGCCGCGCGCACCGCGTCGAGCACGGCGAGGGGGAAGCGCATGCGGTTCTCCAGAGAGCCACCGTACTCGTCATCCCGCTTGTTCGAGACGGGCGAGAGGAACTGGTGCATCAGGTAGCCATGCGCGCCATGGAGCTCGATGGCCGCGAAGCCTGCCCGGACAGCGCGCCTGGCCGAATCCGCGAAGGCGTCGACCAACCGGGCGATATCGTCCTTGGTCAGGGCGCGCGGTGGGTTCGGGTAGCTCTCGAATCCGACCGGGGAGGGGGCATGGACCTGCCAGCCGCCCTCGGCCGGGGCGAGCTGCCCGCCGCCCTTCCAGGGCTGGTCGACCGAGGCCTTGCGTCCGGCATGGGCGAGCTGGATCGCGATCGGCATGTCGGACCAGCGCTGCGTGGAGGCCAGCACCTTGCCGAGCGCGGCCTCCGTCTCATCCGACCAGAGACCGAGATCATAGGGGCTGATGCGCCCATCCGGCTCGACGGCGGTCGCCTCGATGATGAGCAGGCCGGCGCCGGAGAGGGCGAGATGCCCGAGATGGATGGTGTGCCAGTCTGAGGCGACGCCGTCCTGGGCGGAATACTGGCACATCGGCGCGATGACGATGCGGTTGGCGAGCGTGAGGCCGCCGAGCTGATGGGGGCTGAAAAGCTGGCTCATGTCGGTGAGGACCTTGGGAGGGACGTGTTTTCGGCGCGCACTGTAAGAGCGCAGCCGCGCCGCTGGCCAGTGGCATGCACGCAGGCTCGCTCCTCCATGTGTGCAGATACACCTCGCGAATTTGTGCGGATGCGAGATTGCGACGCGAAAACGCCGTAATCCCGCACATGATAAGCAAGCTTACGAAATGGAGACCTGCGGATGAAGCGACCCCTGAGGCGGGAATTCATATTCCAGCTCGTGGAAACCTCACGGTTGCTGCGCACCTATGTCGACCAGCGCGCGCGCCAGCACGGCACGACGCGGGCTCAATGGGGGGTGATGACCCGGCTGCGCCGGCAGGAGGGGCTGAACCAGGCGTCTCTGGCGGAGTTGATGGATCTGCAGCCGATCTCTCTCGCCCGCCTTCTCGACCGGCTGCAGAACCAGAACCTGATCGAGCGCCGGCAGGACCCGGCCGACCGGCGTGCCTACCGCCTGCATCTGACCCCGACCGGGCGGGCGCTGGTGGACGACCTCGACGAGGTGCGGACGGAGATCGCGCAGGATCTGCTCGGCGGCGTCGACGAAGAGGCGATCCTCGCCGCGCTCGGCGCGCTGGCCACCATCCGCGATCAGACGCGCACAACGCGTGAAGACAGGGCCGGGATGCCGGACGCGCCCGGCCGGACCGCTTGAAGAGGAAGACGGCATTGAAACGTTCGAGAGTTGTCGTCGGGCTCGTTCTCGTCGCGGTTGCGGCGGGCGGTGCCTGGTATATGCGTTCGCGCGCGCCGGAAGGGGCCAGCGTTGCCCGCCGGGGCGAGGGGGCGCCGGTGGCGGTGGTGGCCGCAGCCGCCGTCCAGGCGGATTTCCCGGTACGCAAGCACGCCATCGGCTTCGTCGAGACGCCGGCGAGCGTGGTGGTGCGCTCGCGCATCGACAGCCAGATCATGGCGCAGCACGTCAGCGACGGGCAGTTCGTCAAGGCGGGTGACCTGCTCTTCACCCTCGACGACCGCGACATCAAGGCCCAGATCGAGAAGGACGAGGCGATGCTGGCGCGCGACGAGGCCACGCATACGCGCAACCTCGCCGATCTGGAGCGCTACAAGCAGCTCTTCCAGCGCAATGCGGGCACGCAGCAGCAGGTCGACCAGGCGACCGCCGACGAGCGCAGCTCCGCCGCCAGCATCAAGGGCGACCGTGCGACGCTCGACGCGGATCGGCTGAAGCTGAGCTACACCAAAATCACGGCACCGATCGACGGGCGCATCGGCGCGGTCCAGGTCACCCCCGGCAATCTCGTCAGCGCCAACGCCAGCGGCACCGCGCTCCTGACCATCACTCAGATGAAGCCGCTGCGCGTCTCCTTCGCCATGCCGGAAAGCGAGCTGCCGACGCTGCAGGGCGCGCTCGCGGCCTCCAAGCCCGTGCCGGTGACGGCCCGCGTGCCGAATACGAAGGCCAAGCCGCCCGAGGGCAGGCTCAACTTCGTCGATTCCACGGTCGATATCGCCTCTGGCACGATCACCGCAAGAGCAGCCTTCGCCAATGACGACCTCAGCCTCTGGCCCGGCCAGTATGTCGATGTCGAGATCATTCCGGAGGTGTTGAAGGACGTCACCGTGATTCCGACCGTCGCCGTCCAGACCGGACAGAAGGGCCCTTACGCCTTCGTGCTGAAGCCGGATTCGACCGTCGACCTGCGCCAGATCAAGATTGCGCTCAGCGATGGTGAGAAGACCGCGGTGACGGAAGGCGTCGCGCCCGGCGAGCGCGTGGTCACCGACGGCCAGATGCGGCTGACCCAGGGAACGAGGGTGCGCGAGCGGGCGACGAGCGGGGAGAAGCCGGCGCTGAGCACCCCGGTTGCGGAGGGAGCACGCTCGTGAACGTCTCCACCTTCTGCATTCGCCATCCGGTCGCGACCATCCTGATGTCGGTCGCGCTGGTGCTGGCAGGGCTCTTCGCCTATCGCTTCCTGCCGGTGGCAGCGCTGCCTCGGGCCGAATTCCCGGTCGTCAACGTCTCCGCCCAGCTTCCCGGCGCCTCGCCCGACACCATGGCGACCTCGGTGGCGACGCCGCTGATCAAGCAGTTCGGCACCATCGCCGGGATCGATTCGATCTCGACCACGAATGCGCAGGGCTCGACCTCCATCGCGATCCAGTTCGTGCTGAACCGCAATATCGACGCCGCCGCGGCAGACGTGCAGGCCGCGATCGCCCGCACCCAGCGGCAATTGCCGATCGAGATGACGACGCAGCCGAGCTACCGCAAGGTGAACCCGGCTGACGCCCCGATCGTCCTGATGGCGCTGAAGAGCGATGTGGTGCCGCTCTCGCAGCTCGACGCCTTCGCCCAGCAGGTGATCTCGCCCGCGCTCTCGACCGTGGACGGCGTGGCGCAGGTGCTGATCTGGGGCAGCCAGAAATACGCGGTCCGCATCCGCATTGACCCGACGGCGCTGGCCGCGCGCGGTATCGGCCTCGACGAGCTGCAGCTCGCAATCACGGCCGCCAACGCCAATACGCCGGTCGGCACCATCCAGAACACCGCGCAGCAGCTCACCATCGAGGCGAAGACGCAGCTCGCCAACGCCGCCCAGTTCGCCAACGTCATCATCACCACGCGCTCCGGCAAGCCGGTGCGGCTTGGCGATGTGGCGACGGTGATCGACTCGGTCGAGAACACCCTGACCCGCTCGACCTATGACGGCACGCCCGCCATCGTGCTCGCCGTTCAGCGCCAGCCGGACGCCAACACGGTCGAGGTGGTGGACCGCGTCAAGGCGATGATCCCGGCCTTCGAGGCCCAGCTTCCGGCCGCAGCGTCGCTCTCCTTGCTGAACGACCGCTCGGTCTCGATCCGCCAGGCGGTGGAGGATGTGCAGTTCACGCTGCTGCTCACCATCGCGCTGGTGGTGATGGTGATCTTCGTCTTCCTGCGCAGGCTGGCCGCGACCTTCATCCCGGCGGTGGCGGTGCCGATCTCGATCATCGCGACGCTGGCGGCGATGTATCTCTTCGGCTTCTCGATCGACAACATCTCGCTGCTCGGCCTCACCCTCTCGGTCGGTCTCGTCGTCGACGATGCCATCGTCATGCTGGAGAACATCGTCCGCCACATGGAGGAGGATGGACTCGACGCCTTCGAGGCGGCGCTGAAGGGCTCCCGCGAGATCGGCTTCACCATCATCTCGATCTCGCTGTCGCTCGTGGCGGTCTTCATCCCCGTTCTGCTGATGGGCGGCGTCATCGGCCGCATCTTCAATGAGTTCGCCATCGTGGTGACGGTCTCGATCCTGGCCTCGGCCTTCGTCTCGCTCACGCTGACGCCGATGCTGTGCTCGCGCCTGCTCTCCGGCTATTCGCAGCATCATGAGGAGAACGCGCTCGGCCGTTGGCTCGAAAAGGGCTTCGACGCGCTGCTCGCCGGCTATGACCGCGGGCTGAAGCTCTGCCTGCGCCTCCAGCCGCTGATGCTGCTCGCCTTCTTCCTCACGCTTTTCGGCACGGTCTGGCTGCTGAAGGTGACGCCGAAGGGCTTCTTCCCGCAGGAGGATATCGGCCAGCTCAGCGTCTCGACCGAGGCGCGGCAGGACATCTCCTTCGACGCGATGCAGAAGCTGCAGGCCGAGGTCGCGACCGTCTTCCGCAGCTCGCCCTATGTCGCCCACGTCGCCTCGACCGTGGGCGGCAGCGGCCCCGGCAGCGCCGCGCTCAATGCCGGGCGCCTCTTCGTCGAGCTGAAGCCGCTCGACGAGCGGCCGCGCATGCCGGCGGTGCTCGCCTCGCTGAGGCGGGACCTCGCCCAGGTACCGGGCATCAACACCTACATGACGCCGGTGCAGAACCTGCAGATCGGCGCGCGCTCTTCGAAGAGCCAGTACCAGCTCGTCGTGCAGGGGCTCGATCAGGCGCTGATGAACGACTGGGCCGTGCGCCTTGCCGACACGATGGGCCGCGACCGCGCGACCTTCCTCGACGTCGCCACCGACCTGCAGAACAACGCGCTGCAGGCGACCGTGATCGTCGACCGCGACAAGGCCAACGCGCTCGGCATCGGCTCCGACATCCTGCGCTCAACGCTCTATTCGGGCTTCGGCGTCAGGCAGGTCTCGACGATCTACACGGCCGGCGACAGCTACAACGTCGTGGTCGAGTTCAACCCCAACGATCAGTGGACGCCCGAGCGCCTGAATTCCATCCGCGTGCGCACCAAGAACGGCACGCTGGTGCCGCTCGGCGCCATAGCGCGGATCGAGCGCACGGCCGGCCAGCTCACTGTCAACCAGCTCGGCCAGCTCCCGGCGGTAACGATCTCCTACAACCTGCCCCCCGGCGTCGCGCTGGGCGACAGCGTCAATCGCATCAATGCGATCAAGCAGGAGATCAACCTGCCGGCCTCGCTCTCCACGACGCTCGCGGGCACCGCCAAGACCTTCCAGGATTCGCTCGCGAACCAGGGGCTGCTGATCATGGGCGCGATCCTGACGATCTACATCGTGCTCGGCATCCTCTACGAGAGCTTCATCCACCCGCTGACGATCCTGACCGGTCTGCCGTCAGCGGCGGTCGGCGCGCTCGGTGCGCTCTGGCTTTTCGGGCTCGACCTCTCGGTCATCGCCATCATCGGGCTGCTGATGCTGATCGGCATCGTCAAGAAGAACGCGATCATGATGATCGACGTGGCGCTGGTGCTCAGGCGCGAGGGCAAGAGCGCGCAGGAGGCCATCCACCAAGCCTGCCTGATGCGCTTTCGGCCGATCCTGATGACGACGCTGGCGGCGCTGATGGGCACGCTGCCGATCGCGCTGGGCGCGGGCGCCTCGGCTGAACTACGTCAGCCGCTCGGCATCGCCGTGGTCGGCGGCCTGATGATCTCCCAGGTGCTGACGCTGTTCATCACGCCCGTCCTGTTCCTCTACATGGACAGGCTCTCGGAAGGGCTCGGCAGGCTATTCGGCGGCAAGCGCCAGCCGGAGCACGTCACGCACCCGGCGGAGTAAAGCCGGAGCAGCGTTGGAAAGGGCGAGGCTCGGCTCAGGCGGCCTTCAGCTTGGCCAGGAACTTGGCGACGAGATCGCCGATCATTCCCGCCGACGCCTCGACCTGGACAGCGGCGCTGTCCAGCTCGACCGAGCGGCGGGTGGCTTCGAAGATCGCTGCGCGTGCCGCCTGGGCCGACTGGACGCCCTCATGGGTTCGCGTCGCCGCTTGCTGTGCGTTGATGGCCATCTCGCTCGTCGCGTTAGACTGCTCGCTCACCGTATGGGCGATCGAGCGGGCAGCGTCCTCCAGCCGGCTGATCGTGCCGCCGATCGAGCCCACATGGGCAACGCAGGACTTCGTCGCTGCCTGCACCTGTGCGATCTGCATCGAGATTTCGGCCGTCGCGTTCGCGGTCTGGCTCGCGAGGCTCTTGACCTCGCCGGCCACGACGGCGAAGCCCAGCCCTGCCTCACCGGCGCGGGCCGCCTCGATGGTCGCATTCAGCGCAAGCAGGTTGGTCTTGTTGGCGATTTCCTGAATGAGCGTGACGATGGAGCCGATCCGTCCTGCTGCCTCTGCCAGGACGCCGATCGCGTCAGTGACGGCAGCGCGATCCTCGACCGCTTGTCCGGTCACCGACAAGGCTTGCTGCGTTTCGTTGCTGACCTGCTGCAAGGCGTCGGCCAGGTCTTCGGTTGACAGGACCGTGCGTTCGATCCGGCTCACGCCATCGCGCGCCGCGCTTTCGGCGGCGATCGCCTGCCGGTCGGCTTGCTCGCTGCATTCGACGCTCGCGGTCGAATAGGAGCGCAGAGCCGAGGCGGCGGCTTCGAGCCGCTCTGCCAGTGAGGCGACATCGTTTTGAAAGGCGGCCGAATTCGCCTGGAGTGCCTGCTCGCGCTGCTGCAGTTCGATACGCGTCGCACGCTGGAAGCAGGAGGTCGCGGCGAGCGCGTCGCTCAGCAGGAGCTTGGTCAGGGCGGCACAATCCGCGACGGCTTGCTTGGCGCTGAGGCGCCTGCTCTTGAGGATGGCGGCGAAAAGCGGCTCGATCAGACGTAGCGAGGTTCCGAGCCGGGTACGCACGCCCATGGCGTACCCCGACTCGGTCGCTGCAGCGCTTATCAGAGCATCCGCATAATCCTGGCCGAAAGCGCCGGTGAACAGGATCTCGAAATGTCTGGCCTCGGCATCGACGATCGCGTCGCGTTTGAGCGCGACATGAGCCTTCATGTCGGTGACCGAGCGCTCAAGATGGTCGCAATAGGCATGTGCCGCACCGCGAACCTGGGTCATCGCCACAGGCAGCAAGGCGCGAGCGACCCCATTTGACCGCTCGGTTACACCGCCGGCCGTCATGAGCTTCTGGATGGCGGCCACGGTGATCATCACGGGGGCCGGTGCACTGACGTCGGGATCGGTAGCCACGAACTCTCGAGCCTGCTGAATGCAGTGCTCGAAAATCTGGCATGAAGACCTTAAGACTTTTTCTTCGCTCAAGAAATGGGCAGAGCCTCGGCCCAGTTACTCTGGGTCAATGCGCGACTCTGCCAGACGCGGCCTCAATCAGGCCGCGTCGAGCCCATAGAGCGAGTGCAGCGTGCGGACCGCCAGCTCGGTATAGGCGGCGTCGATCAGTACCGAGAACTTGATCTCGGAGGTCGTGATGGCGCGGATGTTGATGCCCTTCTCGGCCAGCGCCCTGAAGGCGCGGGCCGCGACGCCAGCATGCGAGCGCATGCCGATGCCGATCGCCGAGATCTTCACCACGTCGGTCGCACCCTGGATCTCCTGATAGGCGATCACGTCGTGCTTGCTCTCGAGCAGCGTCTTGGCGCGCTCGTAATCGGCGGTCGGCACGGTGAAGGTGATGTCGGTCGTCGCCTGGTCGTCCGAGACGACCTGGATGATCATGTCGACATTGATGTTGGCATCGGCGAGCGGGCCGAAGATCGCCGCCGCGACGCCGGGCTTGTCGGCCACGCGCCGGAGGGTGATCTGGGCTTCGTCCCGGGAGAAGGCGATGCCGGTGACGATCTGCTGTTCCACGATGTCGTCCTCGTCACAGATGAGGGTGCCAAGCTTCGGATTGTCGGGGTCGTCGAAGGAGGAGCGCACATAGGTCGGCACGCGCTGCGTCATGGCGATCTCGACGGAGCGCACCTGCAGCACCTTGGAGCCGAGCGAAGCCATCTCCAGCATCTCCTCGAAGGAGACCTTGTCCATGCGCTTCGCCTTCGGCACCACGCGCGGATCGGTGGTGTAGACGCCGTCGACATCGGTGTAGATGTCGCAGCGATCGGCCTTGAGGCCGGCGGCCAGCGCCACAGCGCTGGTGTCCGAGCCGCCGCGGCCGAGCGTGACGATGCGGTTCGTCTGGGCATGCACGCCCTGGAAGCCGGAGCAGACCGCGATCTCGCGGTTGCGGTCGAAGCCGGCAAGGATGCCGGCGCCGTCGACGCTCTCGATGCGCGAGGAGCCGTGGGCATCCGAGCCGTAGAGCGGAATCTGCCAGCCTTGCCAGGAGCGCGCCGGCAGCCCCATCTCCTGCAGCACGATCGCCAGGAGCCCGGAGGTGACCTGCTCACCCGAGGCGACGACGACGTCGTATTCGGCCTGGTCGTAGATCGGGGCCGCCTCTTTACACCAAGAAACCAGCTCGTTGGTCTTGCCAGACATGGCCGAGACGATGACCGCGACCTCGTGGCCCGCGTCGAACTCGCGTTTGACGTGGCGCGCCGCGTTCTTGATCCGCTCGACGGTGGCGACGGACGTGCCACCGAATTTCATCACCAGACGGGCCATGACGGGTCTTTGAGGCTCTCGGGTCGCAAACTCGCCCTCGCGCCGGGCGCGGGGCGGGTGTAGATGACGACCGGCAGGCGCGGTGTCAATGCGTCGGGGCATAAAGAAGGACCGGTTCATGGCGGCTGCGACTGAGCGCACAGGCTCGACGATCGACCCGGCCGAGGTCGCCCGCTTCGATGCCATCGCGCGCGACTGGTGGGATCCGAAGGGGCCCATGGCCGTCCTGCACAAGTTCAACCCGGTCCGGCTCGCCTTCGTCCGCGATGAGGCATGCGCCCATTTCGGCCGCGATCCGAAGCAGATGCGTGCGCTGAAAGGGCTGAGCCTCGTCGATATCGGTTGTGGCGGCGGCGTGCTTTCCGAGCCGCTGGCGCGATTGGGCGCCGAGGTGACGGGGCTGGACCCCGCGCCGACCAATATCGCCGTCGCCCGTGCCCATGCCGAGGCGGGGGGGCTCGCCATCGATTACCGCGAGGAGACGATCGAGTCGGTGGTGGATTCGGGCCGGCGCTTCGACATCGTGCTCGCGATGGAGGTGGTCGAGCATGTCGCGGATGTCGAGGCCTTCGTCGCGGCCTGCTGCGCGGCGGTAAAGCCGGACGGGCTGCTCGTCATGGCGACGATCAACCGCACCGCGAAATCCTACGCGCTCGCCATCGTCGGAGCCGAATATGTGCTGCGCTGGCTGCCGCGCGGCACGCATGACTGGGAGAAATTCGTCACGCCCGACGAGCTCGGCGGCGCGATCGAGGCCAACGGCTTCGCGCTCGGGGCGCAGACCGGCGTGGTCTTCAATCCGCTGACCGGCCGCTGGATTGCGGCGCGCGACACGGACGTGAACTACATGCTCGCCGCCAGCCGGCGGGCTTGAGGCGGCGCCGCTAGCCCTCCGGTCGATCGTCGCCGAGCGCGTCGCTGACGGCCGCGATCTGCCGCACAAGCTCGGACGGCAGGATCGACGCCATCCCGGCCTGCGCCGCGCGCCAGGCCGGCAACGCTTCCTGAAGCCGCTTCAGCCCCGCCTCGGTCAGCCAGACCGCGCGGCGGCGCAGATCCTTTTCAACGCTTGCGATTTCGATCAACCCGTCGCGCTCCAGGGCGCGCAGGTTACGCGACAGCGTCGAGGGATCGAGCCCGGCGCGCGCCGCGAGCGCTGCCATCCTGTCATCCGCACTGGTGGCGATCAGCGCCATCAGCCCGACCTGGGGAAGGCTGAGGCCGCTCTCCGCCAGCGCCTCGTCGAAGCGTTGCGTGATGCGCCGCGCGGCCTGCCGGAGGCTCAGCCCCGGGCAGCTGATCGCCAGCGCGCGCAGCTCATCGCGAAATCCGTCCCGTCCGCTCATGCTGTCAATTTACATGCAGATACAATAGTTGCATATACATTAAATATCATGAGGAGGAGCCAGCATGCCGTCCGCGCTCGCCGACATTCTTGGCCGCATCGGCGGCACGACGCTGATGCCGCTGCGCCGCATCGTGCCGCCCAATTGCGCGCGCATCCTGCTCAAGCTCGAGAGCGAGAACCCGACCGGCAGCATGAAGGACCGCATGGCGCTGGCCATGGTCGCGGCGGCCGAAGCGGATGGACGCCTGCGTCCCGGCGGCGAGGTGGTCGAATACACCGGCGGCAGCACCGGGGTTTCGCTCGCGCAGGTTTGCGCCGTGAAGGGTTACAGGCTGAAGATCGTCACCTCGGACGCCTTCGCGCCCGAGAAGCTCACCCATATGCGCCTGCTCGGTGCGGAACTGACCGTCATCCCGAGTGAATCCGGGCGCATGACCGAGAAGCTGACCCGGGACATGATCAAGGCCGCCCGCGTCATTGCCGCGGAGACGGGCGCCGTCTGGACGGACCAGATGCGCAACACTGACCAACTTGCCGCCTATGACCGGCTCGCCGACGAGATCTGGCAGCAGACGGAAGGGAGCATCGACGGCTTCGTCCAGAGCGTCGGCACGGCGGCATCGCTGCGCGGCACGGGCGAGGCGCTGCGGCGGCGGGGAAGGCCGCTCGCACTGGTGGCGGTCGAGCCGGCGGAATCCGCCGTGCTTTCCGGCGGGCCCAGCGGCGCCCACAAGATCGACGGTGTCGGAGCGGGTTACGTCGTGCCGCTCTGGCGGGCCGATCTCGTCGATGCCGTCGAGCCCGTATCGACGGCCGATGCGATGGCGATGGCGCTCAGGCTGGCGCGGGAAGAGGGGCTCTTTGCGGGCACCTCGACCGGCGGCAACGTCGTCGCCGCTTTGCGCCTGGCGGAGAGGCTCGGCCCCGGCGCGACCATCGTGACGCTGATGTGCGATACCGGGATGAAATATCTCAACAGCTTCGCAGCAGCCCCGCCGCGATAGCCGTCACGGCCGGAGGACGGCTGCCGCGACGAGCAGCACCAACCCGCTGCCGAGCGCGATGGCGGCGCGCAGGGCATTGGGGTCGAGCCGGGTCGGCACTCCGAAACGCTGCCAGGCCCAGGCGCCGAGGAAGGCCCCGATCAGGACCAGTGCGGCATTGAGGGTAATGCCGAAGCCGCCATCGCCCATGAGCATGTCGGAAATCCAGCCGAACAGCAATGCGGTCAGCACGATCATCGAGCAGACGATGATGATCGACAGCAGCGGCAGGTCCGGCATGCCGACCATCATGAGCAGGCTGCGCATCGCGTTTTCTCCCGTACCAGCCTGCAGGATCGCGCGAAACCGTGAAGAAACCGCAAGCGGAACACGAGCCGGTAACCGGCGTTTTGCATCGCAATGTGATTCCTTGGGTGAATGGCGCGGTGCAGCAAATGATGCATGATCATCGTCCAAATCCACCCGCGAGGATGTAGGCTTCGCGAGGGAAGGATCAGCGCAGGGGAGACGACCATGCAGAAGTCGCAGGCTGCCGCAAAACCGCTCAAGGATCTCTACGAACTCGATGAATTGCCGCCGCTCGGCCATGTGCCGGCGAACATGTACGCCTGGGCCATCCGGCGCGAGCGCCACGGCGCGCCGCAGGACAGCTTTCAGGTCGAGGTCGTGCCGACATGGCCGATCGGCGAAGAGGAGGTACTGCTCCTCGTGATGGCCGGGGGTGTCAACTACAACGGCATCTGGGCCGGGCTCGGCCAGCCGATCTCGCCCTTCGACGTCCACAAGGCGCCGTTCCACGTCGCGGGCTCGGATTGCGCCGGCATCGTCTGGGCCATCGGTTCCAAGGTGAAGCGCTGGAAGGTCGGAGACGAAGTCATCGTCCACTGCAATCAGGACGACGGCGACGACGAGGAGTGCAACGGCGGCGACCCGATGTTCTCGGCCACCCAGCGCATTTGGGGCTATGAGACGCCGGATGGCTCCTTCGCCCAGTTCTGCCGGGTGCAGTCGCGCCAGCTCATGCTCAAGCCCAGGCACCTCGCCTGGGAGGAATCCGCCTGCTACACGCTGACGCTGGCGACGGCCTACCGCATGCTCTTCGGCCACGCGCCGCACACGATCAAGCCTGGCGACAACGTGCTGGTCTGGGGCGCCTCGGGCGGCCTCGGCGTCTTCGGCGTGCAGCTCTGCGCCGCTTCCGGGGCCAACGCCATCGGCGTGATCTCGGACGAGACGAAGCGGGACTATGTGCTGGGCCTCGGCGCCAAGGGCGTGATCAACCGCAAGGATTTCAACTGCTGGGGCCAGATGCCCACGGTCAATTCGCCCGAATACACCGAATGGACCAAGGAGGCCCGCCGCTTTGGCAAGGCGATCTGGGACATCACCGGCAAGAAGGATGTCGACGTTGTGTTCGAGCACCCTGGCGAGGCGACCTTCCCGGTCTCCTGCCTCGTTGCCAAGCGCGGCGGCATGGTGGTGTTCTGCGCCGGCACCTCGGGCTTCAACATCACCTTCGACGCCCGCTATGTCTGGATGCGGCAGAAGCGCATCCAGGGCTCGCATTTCGCCCATCTCAAGCAGGCGAGCGCCGCCAACCAGTTCGTGCTCGACCGGCGTGTCGACCCCTGCATGTCCGAGGTTTTCCCCTGGGATCAGATCCCGCTCGCTCACCACAAAATGTGGAAGAACCAGCATGCGCCCGGGAACATGGCCGTGCTGGTCTACGCACCGCGTACCGGCCTGCGGACTTACGAGGATGTGGCGGAGGCGCTGGCGGGGTAGCGGGCTAGGTCGTCTTGCGCCTGATCGCGATAACACTTAATCGTTCGGTAAAGTAATTTGCCGAACGAGGCCGCGATGTCGCTCCAGCTCTACGCGCACCCCTTCTCGTCCTATTGTCAGAAGGTGCTGGTCGCTCTCTACGAGAACGGGACGCCTTTCGACTACCGGGTGCTCGGCCTCGATGACCCACAGGCCGGCGAGGAACTCGCCGCACTCTGGCCGCTGAAGCGCTTTCCCGTGCTGGTCGATGGCGGCGAGGCCGTTATCGAGTCGAGCGTCATCATCGAGCATTTGTCGCTCGCCTACCCGGGGCCGGCCCCACTGCTGCCCGCGGATGCGAAGGCGGCATTGGGCGTGCGGATGATGGATCGCTTCTTCGACAACTACGTCATGACGCCGATGCAGAAGATCGTGTTCGATCACATGCGGGATGCAAAGGACCGCGATCCCCCTGGCGTCGCCGACGCGCGGGCGCTGCTCGACGCGGCTTATCAATGGCTCGACGTTCGGCTGGCCGGACGCAACTGGGCCTGTGGCGACGATTTCAGCATGGCGGATTGTGCTGCCGCGCCATCGCTTTTCTATGCCGATTGGGTCCACGAGATCGATACGGCCTTCCCCAACACGCGTGCCTATCGTGCGAGGCTGTTGGCGCGCCCGTCCTTCGCGCGTGCGGTCGATGAGGGGCGGCCGTATCGCCATTTCTTCCCGCCGGGCGCACCGGATCGCGACTGACTTTCGCTGTCGGCGCAGCGACGCAAGCATGACGCCGTAGCGTCCGCATGGGGCGACATCGCGCTGCCGCGCGCTTAAGCAATCGGCCTCGAAAGCCGGTCTCATGCTGTCATCGCCCCTGTTCCTGCGCGCCGTCCCGCTGATCTTCACCTTCCTGTGGTCTTCAGGGTGGATCGTCGCGGGCTATTCGGCGCAGTACGCTGATCCGCTGACCTTCCTGTCGGTGCGCTTCGCCAGCGCGGGGATTTTGCTTGCCGTCCTGTCATGGGCTGTCGGGGCGCGATGGCCGGCGACAGCGCGAGCCTGGCTCGACTGCATCATAGCAGGCGTCCTGCTCCATGCCGTCTACCTGTGCGGCGTCTGGTGGGCCGTGCGCCACGGCCTTCCGGCGGGGATCTCCGGGCTGATCGCGGGCCTCCAGCCGATTCTGACCGCGATGCTGGCGCCGGCCCTCGTCGGCGAACGCATTTCGCCGATCCGCTGGGCCGGCATTCTCTGCGGCTTCCTCGGCATTGCGCTGGTGCTCGAACCCAAGCTGGTCGGCGTTGACCCTGCCGCGCTGTGGGGCATCCTGCTGCCGGTCGCCGTCAACATCGTCGGCATGTTCGCCGTAACCTTCGGTTCCTTCTTCCAGAAGGCCCGCATCGTCTCCGGCGACCTGCGCACGATCACGACCATCCAGTACCTCGCGGCCTTCCTGTTCACCCTCCCGCTCGCCATGGCCCTCGAGCCGATGCGGATCGAGTGGAACCTGACCATGGCCCTGGTCCTTGCCTGGTCGGTCTTGGTGCTCTCGCTCGGCGGGATCGGGCTCTATCTTTTCATCCTGCGCCGCGGCGAGGTCTCGCGCATCGCGACCTTCCTCTATCTGGTGCCGGCATTGGTGGCGCTCGAGGCCTGGTTCCTGTTCGGCGAGACGATGTCGCTGATCCAGATCTCAGGCATGGCGCTGACTATCGCTGGCGTCGTCCTTGCCAGCAGGAAATAGCGCCGCGCCCCCCCCGTCATTGCGAGCATAGCGAAGCGATCCAGGGGCGGCAGAGCTCCACGTCTCCCTGGATTGCTTCGCTGCGCTCGCAATGACCGCCTCAACCGAAAGACGGCTTTTCGCTCGTTCGCGCTTCGGCATATGCTGCGTCGCAACAAGGGAGGATGACAAGATGAGCGCCGAAACGGCCTTGCAGGACCAGAAGCGGGCGAGCGCCGTCGAGCTGATCGGCGCGGCGCTTCCGGGCTTCGAGACACTGTTTCAGGAGGCCGTCGCCGCCGTGCGGCAGAAGGTGCTGGCCGATGGCCGCATCTCGTCCGCCCTGCTCGAGCAGGAGCAGCACGCCGCCCACGGCCTCTCCTGGCTCGCGACTTATGTGACGGCGCTGCGCGAGCTCAAATCCTATGGCGAGCGACTGCAGTCCGAGGGCCGCTACGGCGCGGTCGAGGACTACGCCATCCGCATCGGCGCGGGTGAATACGCCGCCCAGATCTTCGGCGGCATCCCGATGAGCCAGGGCGAGATCGTGCGGCTGCCGGCGCTCGGCCTGTCTCCGAAGGCAGTCGTGGCCGCCCATTCCGACGCTGCCGAGGCGTTGATCGCCGAAGGGAACACGCTGGAGAACCGCCAACGCTTCGTCGCTCTGTTCAGCCAGGATCATGGCGCGGCGAGCGTCGGCGACCCCGGTCTCGACGAGACGCTGGAGGCGATCCGCACCGAGATGCGCCGCTTCTGCGCGGCCGAGGTCACGCCGCATGCCCATGAATGGCATCTGCGCAACGACTACATCCCGCTGCCGGTGATCGAGAAGATGGCCGAGCTCGGCGTCTTCGGCCTCACCATTCCCGAGGACTACGGCGGCATGGGCCTGTCCAAGGTCTCGATGTGCGTCGTCTCCGAGGAGCTTTCGCGCGGCTATATCGGCGTGGGCTCGCTGGGCACCCGTTCCGAGATCGCGGCCGAGCTGATCCTTTGCGGCGGCACGCCGGAGCAGAAGGAGAAATGGCTGCCACTGATCGCCTCGGGCGAAGTGTTGCCGACGGCCGTCTTCACCGAGCCCAATACCGGTTCGGACCTCGCCTCGCTGCGCACGCGGGCGGTGAAGGATGGCGACGTCTGGAAGGTCCACGGCAATAAGACCTGGATCACCCATCCCGCCCGCGCCGACATCATGACGCTGCTCGTCCGCACCGATCCCGATGCGCCGGGCTATCGTGGGCTCTCCATGCTGATCGCCGAGAAGCCGCGTGGCACCGATGCCGACCCGTTCCCGGTCGAAGGGCTCACCGGCGGTGAGATCGAGGTGCTGGGCTATCGCGGCATGAAGGAATTCGAGCTCGCCTTCGACGGCTTCGAGGTCAAGGGGGAGAACCTGCTCGGCGGCGTCGAGGGGCAGGGCTTCAAGCAGCTGATGCAGACCTTCGAGGCGGCCCGCATCCAGACGGCAGCGCGCGCCATCGGCGTGGCGCAGTCGGCCTTCGATCTCGGATTGCGCTATGCGCAGGAGCGCGTCCAGTTCGGCAAGAAGCTGATCGCCTTCCCGCGCGTCGCCGACAAGCTCGCCATGATGGCAGCCGAGATCCTGATCGCGCGTCAGCTCACCTATTTCGCCGCCCGCGAGAAGGATGCGGAGCGACGCTGCGACCTCGAGGCTGGCATGGCCAAGCTGCTGGGCGCCCGCGTCGCTTGGGCGGCGGCGGATAACGCGCTCCAGATCCATGGCGGCAACGGCTTCGCGCTCGAGTATCCGGTGAGCCGCGTGCTCTGCGACGCCCGCATCCTCAACATCTTCGAGGGCGCCGCCGAAATCCAGGCGCAGGTTATCGCGCGCCGGCTGGTCGAGGAGTAGGGCGGTTTCGTTTAGCGAGGCAGCATCCGGCGCAGCGTTCCGTCCTTGCGGATCAGATGGTGCCAGAGCGCGGCGAGAGCGTGCACGCCCGCGAGGAGCATCAGCGCATAGGCGGCCCATTCGTGCCATTCGCGGATCGGCCGGGTTTCCGCGCGGGGAGCCGGGGCGGCGAACGGCGGAATGCTGAAGAGGCCGAGATCGAGCCCCTGTCCGCGCTTGATCGCGTAGACGAGCCCGATCACCGGCGCGAGCAGCATCAACCCATAGAGGGCGGCATGGCCGAGATGCGCCGCGGCCGTCATGAGCCGGGGAGCCGGTTCGAGCGGGGGCGGGCGGTGCGTCAGCCGCCAGGTCAGCCGGGTCGCCAGAAGCAGGATGAGGGCGAGCCCGATGGCCTTATGGGCCTCGATGGCGCCCGCTTTCCAGCCGCTGGGGAAGGCGTCGATCGTCAGGCCGAGGACGAAGGCCAGCGTGATCAGCGCGGCCATCGACCAATGCAGAAACTGTGCGCCGGCATCGTATGACGCGGTCGGGATCGAAGCGGGATTGGAGGTCATGGCAGAGCCTGTACATTAGATAAATTCTAATCTAGAGATCGAGCCGGCGAGGAGAAGGTGACAAATTGTCCGGGGGCTCCGCTCCATCAGAGGCGGTTGTCTACCGCCTTGGCGCGTGCCGGTTGCGGCAGGCTGGCGATCACCACGCCGCAGAGCACGCACAGCCCCGGCAGCAGCAGGTCGAGCGGCGGCAGCTCCGCCAGCAGGAGATAGGCCACCAGCGTGATCAGCGGCACGCGCAGCGTGTCGGCGCTGCAGAGCTGGAGCGGCGTGCCGTGGCGCGATGCGTTGCCGAGCGCCGCCTGCGAGACGAAGCCGCCGACGATGAGCGCCAGCACGGCCCCGCCGAGCACGATGATCTCAGGGGCGGGGAAGGTGAGCCGGTAGGGCTGCGAGGGGGGCGACCATTGTTCCGGCACCGCGAGCCAGAGCGCGACATAGAGCGGGAACTGGATCACATGCATCAGCAGCACGATGGAGAGGATGCTGCGCTGTCTGGCGAGATTGGCCAGCATCAGGTTGGTGGTCGTCAGCGTCGCTACTGCGACCAGGGCGATCGCGATATCGCGGCCCGGAACGGCGTTCAGCCGCACGAGCAGCAGCGCGACACCGAGCGCCAGCACGCCGAGGCCGATCGCCGGAATGACGGAGGGGCGTTTACGCAGCGCCAGGAAGACGAGTGCGGCGGCGAAGAGCGGCCCGGTGAACTCGATCGTGGTCACCAGCGCCAGCGGCAGATGCAGCAGGCTCCAGATCAGCGCCAGCGATCCGGCGAGGTGGAGGACGCTGCGGCCGATGTCGTATCTGAGCCGGACATGGGCAAAGATGCTGGCGCGGCCAACGCCGCTGGCCCAGATCATCGAGGCCGCGATGGCGAGGCTTCCGAACGAGCGCAGGAGCCCGATCTCGATCACGGTGAGATAGCCCGAGAGCAGGCGGATGGAGAGGGCGATGGCGAGATGGGCGGCGAGATAGGTGCTCATCCAGCCTAGGAAGAGCGAAAAGCCCCGGCCTGCCCCGTCCACGGTACTCCCGCCAGCATGCGCTCCAGGATGGCCATCCGCATGGGAACGGAGAGCTGAACCTGGCGGAAGTAGCCCGCGTTCGGGAGGCTGTCGCATGAGGTGTCGAGCTCCGAGAAGCGCGGTAGGGGGTTGAGGATCAGCGTGTCGGACTTGGCATCCAGTATCTTGCGGGCCGTGAGGGTGAAGGGCTCGCTTTCCTTTTCCTTGTCGATGGCCTCGTTGCCGAGGGAGGCATGAGCGAATTTGCTCATGTCCTGCATCTGGATGTTGAGCACGTCGTGGTCGAGCGTCTGGCGGATGTCGTGGACCAGGCTGACCTTGGTTCCGAGATCGGCGAGGACGGTCATCGCCTCGCGCATCACCGGGTTGATCGGCACGTCGCGCAGGCAGCACAGCGTGAAGCGCTTCGGCGGGCTCAGGCGCAACATCTTGACGAAGGAAACGGCGAAGCGGGCCCGCGTGTCGCTGGACAGCGCGATGCTGAGCTTCTCGATCTCGCCGCGCATCTCGCGGATGGCGAAGATGTCGACCAGCGCCTGGCTGGGATGTTCGTCGGCGCCGTTGCCGGCATTGATGACCGGCAGGTAGCTCAGCCGCGAGACGCGATAGGGCATGTCTTCCATATGCGAGCGGACCACGAGCAGGTCGCTGTAGAGCTCGACGGTGTGGATATGGTCCTCGATGGACTCGCCCGTGCTGGTTCCGAGCCGGCTGCGGTCGGTATCATAGGCGTCGATCGATTGGTGGCCGAGCCGCGCGGCCGCGGCCTGGAAGCCGAGGCGGGTGCGCGTGCTGCGCTGGTCGAACAGGGTTGCGATCACCTTCGGTCGCCGGCGCGGGGCAGGAGGCTGCTCGGGCAGGGGCTGGCCGGCCTTGTCGAGTTCCTCGTCGCGCAGATGCCGTTGGGCGCGCGCGATGATGTCCTCAAGATCGAAACGCGAAACCGCGTCGGCGCTCAGCAGGTCCTTCCCGCTCGGATAATTCGGGCGCTGCATATGGACCCCAGGGTCTCCGGCACGGCGGCGATGCGTCTCAGGCCACCTGGTTGTAGCGACCCGGCTTGCGGGAGCCGGACTGCACGCGCGCCGGTCCTGTTCGACCGGTCGCCACTCGGTTGCCGATCATGGGCAGCAATTCGGCTGCTGTCATCGGCCGCCCGAAGAGAAAGCCCTGAATGCCGTGGACGGCATGCTTTTCCAGCAGCGCGAGCTGCTCCTGCGTCTCGACGCCTTCGACGATCAGGCGCAGCTTCAGGTCGTGCGCGAGCTGCGTGATGGCGTGCATCAGCGAGTCGGCCTTGGGCGAGGTGCCGACCTCCCTGGCGAGCACCTGGTCGATCTTGATCGTGTCGATCGGCAGATGCGCGAGGTAGCTCAGCGAGGAATAGCCCGTGCCGAAATCGTCGAGGGCGATGCGCACGCCGAGCTGGCGCAGCGCCGCGAGGCGGCCGACGACATGGCCGGCATCGTGGATCAGCGACGTCTCGGTGATCTCGATGGTCAGCCGCTGCGGCTCGAGCCCGCTCATGCGCAGCAGCGCCTCGACGACGCCGACGATGTCATGCCCTTCGTCGAACTGGCGCGCCGAGACGTTGACGCTGACGCCGACGCTGCGCGGCCACGAGAGGGCGGTCTTGATTGCCTCGCCGAGCGCCCAGGAGCCGAGCACGGTGATGAGGCCGGTCCGCTCGGCGAGCGGGATGAAGGTATGGGGGCTGATCGGGCCGCGGCGCGGATGGTTCCAGCGCAGCAGCGCTTCCACGAGCGTCGCCGTGCCGGAGCGCGGGTTGTAGATCGGCTGGAAATGCAGCTCGAACTCGCCGTGGCGGATCGCGTCGCGCAGCTCCACCTCGAGCGCGATGCCGTCCTCGTGTTCCTCGCGAATCTCGGGCGTGTACATCACGAAGCGATTGCGCCCGTCGAGCTTGGCCCGGTAGAGCGCCATGTCGACGCATTTCAACGCCTCGTCGATCGTCGGTGCGCAGCCTGCCGGCGCGATGCCCATGCTCGCCGTCGCGGTGACGTGGCGGCCGCCGATCACCCGCGGGCTCGCGAGCAGCATGACGAGGCGGGCGGCGAGAGAGGCGGCATCCTCGCCGCCGCGCGTCGTCGCGACCATGAATTCGTCGCCGCCGGTGCGGGCGGCGATGTCGCTGGGCGCCAGCTCTGCCGTCAGTGTCTGGCTCACAGCCCTAAGCAGCCCGTCGCCGACATCATGGCCCAGGCTGTCGTTGATGCCCTTGAAGCGGTCGATGTCGATCGAGATCAGCGTCACGGCGCGGTTGTTGTCGGCCAGCCCCCGGATCTCGCGCATGAAGCCGCGGCGATTGTAGAGCCCGGTGACCATGTCGTTGGCCGCCAGATGCTCGAGCTCCCGCATCGTGCGCAGCCGGGCCAGGAACATCTGGTGGATCACCCGTGCGCTTGAAAAGGTCAGCACGGCCGACAGTGCGACCGAAAGCGCGATCACCAGATAGACCGGCTCACGCGTCCAGAGGAGAGAGACGATGAAGGGTGCTGCCGCAGCCAGGGTCTGGACGCGCGTGATCATCGGCCGCGAGCTGTTGCGGCCGGAGATGCCGGCGAGATACCCGATCGTCTGGGCGATGCCGAGCACGGCGACCGGCTCGTGCACATAGGCCAGCACGGAATAGGAGCCGAAGGCGGCGATCAGCATCGCAGTCGCCCAGGCCCCGGCCATGGCGCGGTTTTCCAGCTTGAGGATCTCGCCCTTTTCGGCAGCGGCAAGGTTCAGCGACTGGTATCCGCGATGCGATATCTGGCGAAAGGCGCCGATGCCAGCCATCGCAGCCGCCATGACGTAGAAGACGGGGTCGCCGCCGCTCAGGATCGCGGCCGCCAGGATCACGACCGTGACCGCGACGGAGCCGGTCAGGATCGCGCCCGGTGTGGCGTAGAGCGCCGCAACCAGTTCGGATTTCATGACCGTGTCGTTCTCGTGATCATGGGCGATCATCAGGTAAACCCTGTCGAGGTGCCGGGAGAAGCCCGATGCACACATTACTCTCGGTAAAAAACCCTTAAGGAACGGTATGTTCGTTCCAATACCTGACGGTGGAGGAATGGCGGTCGCCGTCATCTCCTCAACTCCCCAGGCGATATTTGGCGAACCCCTTCGGCCCGTTGCCGATCGCCGTCGCCTTGAGACCAGGCGGAAGCTTGCCCGCAGCGGCTGGAGAAGTCAGGAAGGTGGCGGTGACGCCGGCCGGCAGCGGCAGGAGGGACCAGTTGCCGTCCGCGCGCGGCTGGAAGGATTTTCCGCCGACGATATGGCGCACGACGGCGTCTCGGTTGAGGTCCGGAGCCTCCAGCACCACCGTCGTCCTCGTGCCGGGGAAATTGCCGCCTCCCGAGGCGCGGTAATTGTTCGTGACGACGATGAAGGACGCTGCCTCGTCGATGGGCCGACCGGCGAAGGACAGCTCGGCGATGCGGTGGGCATCGGGCGCGACGAGCTTGCCTTCATGATCGTATCGTGAGGCCTGCGTCACGTCGATGCGGTAAGTGACGCCGTCCATGACGTCGAAATTGAAGGCCGGGAAGGTGGGATCGATCAGCGGCTGCTCCTCGTCCCTGGCCGGATCGATCCGGTTGAAGATCCCGGCCGAGCGCTCCAGCCATTCCCGGACCTCGGCGCCGCTGATCTTCAGGATCTGGATCGTGTTGGGGTAAAGATAGACGTCGGCGATGTTCTTCAGCGCCAGGGGCCCGGCCGGGATATCGGTGTAGAAGCTCGGCCCGGCGAGCCCGCCCGACTTGAAGGGCGCGGCGGCCGAGAGGATCGGCAGGTCCTTCCAGGGCGTTTGCGCCATCAGCGGCCGCGCATAGGCGATCTGCGCCTCGCCCACGATCTGGACCGAGGCGTCGTCGATCACCAGCGCGAAATAGGAGTTGATCGGCGCCGAGGTGTGGCCCGCCGGCTCCCGCATATAGGCGAGCGCCGCCTCATGGGCGGCTTCGACCGCCGCCAGAACGGCCGGCTCGGCAGAGATCTTCGGCACGATCACGCTATCGGAAATGCGCTCGAAGATCGGCTTGGCTTCGACCCGGAAATCGGCGATGCGCCAGCGCCCGCCGGTCTTTTCCAGATCGAGGTCGACGATGCCGAGATGGGAGCCCCAGAAGCCGGGTTGGCAGGCCGGTTTGCCGTGGAGCGCACCCTTGACGTTGTCGATGCCGTCGATGCCGTCGAAGACGTCCGCGCCGGGGAAGACCAGATGCTGGTGGCCGGTCAGCACCACGTCGATGCCGTCGATCGCGGCGAGATGCAGCGCCGCATTCTCCTCCATGCCGCGGCGCTCGCTGCCCGCGATGCCGGAATGGCAGAGCGCGATGACGAGATCGGGCGCGGCGGCCAGGAGATCGGGCAGATGCCGTTCCGCCGCCTCGACGATGTCGAAGGTGACGAGCTTGCCGGCGATATTCGCCTTGTCCCACTGCATGATCTGTGGCGGTACGAAGCCGATGACGCCGATCTTGAGCACATGCCGGCTGCCGGCCTCATCTTCGAAGCTCTGCTCGAAGAGCTGCCAGGCATCGAGCAGCGGACCTCCGCCCACGCGTTCGACATTGGCGCAGACCAGCGGGAATTCCGCCGTCGCCAGGCCAGTTTCGAGGAACTCGAGCCCATAGTTGAACTCGTGGTTGCCGAGCGTGCCGCAGAGATAGGGCAGGGTGTTCATGGCGGCGATCATCGGGTGGGTGTCGCCGGCCTTGAGCCCCTTCTTGTAAGCGATGTAGTCCCCCAGCGACGACCCCTGCAGGAAATCGCCGTTGTCGAAGAGCAGGCTGTTCTTCGCCTCTGCCTGCGCCGCCCGGATCAGACTTGCCGTCTTGGCGAATCCGACCGTCTCGTCCGGTCCGTCGCGGAAATAGTCGTAAGGGACGATGTTGACGTGGAGGTCCGTCGTCTCCAGCACCCGCAGCTTGAGGCGGGCGGGGGCAGAGGCCGTTCCTTCGGCAGAGGCGCCCGGAGCCGGTCCGCTCTGGGCATAGGCTCGTTGGGTGGGGCCGCCTTGGGAGAGGGTGGTGTCCGCCGCGGCGGCCGCGCCAGCCCGGAGCGTCTCGCGGCGGCTGAGACGATGCTCCTTCGCCATGCCGGCCTCCCGAGGGCTGCGCCTCAAGGAACGGTAGCATCGCTGAGAGGCCGCGATACGGGGAAGATGAGTCAACGGGCGGTCTTTCGAAGGGTAGTGAGCGGAATGCGAATTATCCTGATGGAGCTTGCGCTTACCTGGGCCGGTTGAATCGCTTCATGTGGGAAAGCCCCGTTTGCGTCCTTTGGCTTGGCAGGTCCATGCCGCGAGCCGGAGAATGTCGATCAGCACGCCGGCCTGTCCTTACGTCATCCTTCAGGAGTGCGTCCGCGCCCCGCTCCTGTCAAATGCGAGCAAAAGGCTGGCCCTGCGCCTGCCGCAGGGGGCCTCGTCCAGCCGCCGGCTTGCGCAAAGCGGCGTCAGGCGGCAGCTTGCCGCCCGAATCCGCCGGCGCTGCAAGCCGGCAGTCGGAGCCATCGGGAGGCGACATGAATCAGCATTTCATCAATGGCCGCTATGTTGCTGGCCAGACGGGCGAAACCCTCGCCAAGCTCGATCCCGCGACCGGCGAGGAATTCGCCCGTATCGCTTGCGGTAACGCCGCCGACATCGACACGGCGGTGAAGGCCGCGCGGGCCGCCTTCGACGGTGCCTGGGGCAAACTGACGGCGGCCGAGCGCGGGCGCCTGATCTCCAAGCTCGCCTTGAAGGTGCAGGATCATTTCGAGGAACTGGCGAAGCTGGAGGCCCGCGACACAGGCAAGCCGATGTCTCAGGCCCGCGCGGACATGGATGCCACCGCCCGCTATTTCGAGTTCTACGGCGGCGCGGCCGACAAGGTCCATGGCCACGTCATCCCGTTCCTGAACGGCTATCATGTCAGCGTCATCCACGAGCCGCATGGCGTCACCGGTCATATCCTGCCCTGGAATTATCCCGCGCAGATGATCGGCCGCTCGCTCACCGCCTCGCTTGCCATGGGCAATGCGGTGGTGCTGAAGCCGGCGGAGGATGCCTGCGCCACAGCCTTCCGCCTCGCGGAGCTGGCGAGCGAGGTCGGCTTCCCGGATGGCGCGATCAATATCGTCGCAGGGCGCGGGCATGAGGCGGGTGCGGCGCTCTCTGCCCATCACGGCATCGGTTTCATGTCCTTTACCGGCTCGCCCGAGGTCGGCAAGATGGTGCAGCATGCCTGCGCCGAGCACCTCATCCCCTGCACGCTGGAGCTCGGCGGCAAGTCGCCCCAGATCGTCTTCGAGGATGCCGACATCGACGCGCTGGTGCCGATCGCCTGCAAGGCCATCGTCCAGAACACCGGGCAGACCTGTTCGGCCGGCAGCCGCCTGCTGGTGCAGAAGTCGATCTATGACGACGTCCTCTCTGAGGTCGCCAAGCAGTTCTCGAAGCTGCAGGCCGGCACGCCGGAGATGGACCTCGACTGCGGCCCGGTCATCAACGCCAAGCAGCGCGGCCGCGTCCAGAGCTTCATCGACCAGAGCCGCGAGGCCGGCATCCCGGTGATCGCGCAGGGCCAGATCGCGCAAGGCGTGCCGAATGGCGGCTTCTACGTCCAGCCCACGCTGTTCGGCCCCGTGCCGCGCGGCAACCGCTTGGAGCAGGACGAGGTCTTCGGCCCCGTGCTCGCCGCTTTCTCGTTCGAGGACGAGGAGGACGCGATCAAGGCCGCCAACGGCACCGATTACGGCCTCGTTGCCGCAGTCTGGACCAAGGATGGCGGGCGCCAGCAGCGCGTCTCGAAGCGCGTCCGCGCCGGCCAGGTCTTCATCAACGGCTATGGCGCCGGCGGCGGCATCGAGCTGCCCTTCGGCGGCACCGGCAAGAGCGGCCACGGCCGCGAGAAGGGCTTCATCGCGCTGGAAGAATTCGCGGTGACCAAGACCATCGTGCACAAGCACGGCTGAGCCTGCCGGAATGAGAAGCCATGCTCGCCCGCGCGGTGGGCATGGCGGCGCGAGATTGCCCGGTGGCGAAAGTCCCGGCGCCCGGTCAGGGCGCTTCGGGCAGCGCCTGCGCCTTGCGGTCGAGTTCACGGAAGACGGGCAGGGACCGCTCCGCAAAGACTTTCAGCTCCGCATCGGTTCCTTCGCCTGCATAGCGCTCCATCAGCGACGTCGCCTCACGATAGGCCTCGCGCTGGGCCTCGATATAGGCCTTGTCGAAATCTTCGCCCTGCTTGTTAGACAGTGCGCTGAGCAAGGCGAGATGCCGTCCGTCCGGCCGGTCGGGCAGGGCGATGTCGGAGCGCGTGGCGACGATGCGGCGCAGGCTGCTCGTCGCGACGGCGTGCTCGTCGGCGAGGCGATGGGCGAAACCCTTGATCTCCGGAGAGTTGCTCTTGTGGATCGCCAGCGTTGCCGCTTCGACGCCGAACATGCTGACGACGGCGGTGCGCTGGACGAAGTCCTGCGCTGGGATCGGCGTCTGCGCCGAAGCGCTCATGACGGAAAGCACCAGTGCTGCCAGCGCTGATGTCAGTATTCGGCCCGGACGATACGACGAATGGGTCATCATCAGGCAACCGGCCAATGACGCAGCGGTTCCATCGGCATGGTGGGCGCATCTTGCGCGCCTTGTCGCACCGCCCCCGCTGGGCTAGCAGGAGCGGCAAGGCGCTTCGCCTTGCCGGATGCAGAGGATATCCCATGCCGACGACCGTCGAGACCGTGCGCGATGCGCTGGTGCGCGCCCGCCGCGACCATTCGCTGATCGAGACGGGTAGCCTGCCGGTCCCCGCGACGCTGGCCGAAGGGCTCGCCGCCGCGAAGGCGGTCGGTGAGGCGGCAGGCCTGGCGCTGGCCGGCTGGAAGGTCGGCATCGCCGAGGACGGGTCGCCGATTGCCGGGCTGATGCCGGGGCCTTGGCTGAAGCCGGGCGATGTCTATGAAGGTGCGGCTGGCGCGGAGCTGCGCATCGAGATCGAGCTGGCGCTGCGGCTTTCCCGCGATGTGCCGCTGCGCCCCGAGAAGCCCTATTCACGCGCTGAATTGCTGGCCTGCTGCGACAAGGCCTATCTCGGCATCGAGATCGTCGAGAGCCGTCTCGCCAACTGGTTCGGGAAGGTCGCGCCTCCGCTTTGGATGGCCGATGCGATGGGCCATGGTGGCTACCTGATCGGCCCCGAGGTCGAAATCGGCCTGCTCGACGATCCGACGCAGTTCGGCTGCTTCATCTCGCTGAATGGCGTTACGATCTACGATCAGCCCGCCGTCCACGGCAATGGCGACCCGATGGTGCCTTTCCTGGCATGGGCCAACCGGAAGGAAGAGGGGCTCGGCCCGCTGCTCGCGGGGCAGATCGTGACGACGGGCAGCCTCTGTGGCGGCGTGCTCTCCCCGGGCAAGGGCGAGGTCGTGACGAAGCTTTCGCCGCTCGCGACGATTCCGTTGACGCTCCGCTAGACGCGATCAGGCCGGCTCAGCCGGCCCGACCTTCGACTGCGGTGCTGTTGCCCACCACCCGGTCGCGCCCCAGCCGCTTGGCCTCGTAGAGATGCGTGTCGGCATGAGCGACGAGGCCGCGTATGTCGCTCGCGTCTTCGGGGAAGGTGGCGACGCCGATGCTGATCGTTGGCGCCGCCGCGAACTCCTTCGCCAGCGTGGCCTGCACGGCGAGCCTCATGCGCTCCGCCGCGGCCAGCGCCGTCTCATGTGGCATGTTCTCGCAGAGCACGACGAATTCCTCGCCGCCATAGCGGAAGATGCGATCCTCGCCGCGGACCTCGCTGCGCAGGCAATCGACCACGCGCCGCAGTACTTCGTCGCCGGTGACATGCCCGTAGCGGTCGTTGATGCTCTTGAAATTGTCGACGTCGAGGATGGCGAGGCTGACCGGGCGCTTCGCGACCGCGCCGCGCGCGAGCGTGACCTGCCCCAGCGTCTCGAAGCGCTCGCGGGTCAGCGCACCGGTCAGTGCGTCATGCCCGGTCTTGCCCAGCAGTTCCTCGTATTTGTGCCGGTAGGTCAGCTTGTGGAAGATGTCGGAGAGCGGCTGCGGAGCCGTTTCAGTCATTTTCCTCTCGAACAGTGAGAGATAGAGCCCCATTAGCAGCGAGTAGGTGATGGCTGCGCCCATCTTCGCCACCCAGCCGCCGAAGAGCGCACTGAAGGGCGTGCCCGTCACAAGATGCAGCCCGAGGAAAAAGCCCAGCTGGTCGAACGTCAGGATGAGCGCGAGGCTGATGCAGGAGCGCAGGATGACGGATTCCGGCAACAGGCGGCGCAATCTCTCGTAGAGCAGGATCAGCGCGATCGCATCGATGAAGAGCAGCGACGTGCCCCAGATCATCAGGGCGCCCATCTGGTCGATCAGCACGAGATCCGGATTGTATCCGGGCAGGCTGATGGGGGTGTCGTAGAGCCTGAGCGTGGCCACCAGCGCCACCATCAGGAAATTGCCGATCAGCAGCCCGTAGATCGGCTGCCGCACCGTCTCGGCGTCCTCTCGGATATAGAACAGCAGCAGGATGGCGAGCTTGCCCGAGAACAGCACCGTCGAGCCGGGGGAGAGCAGGCCGAAGGGCAGCTCGATGAAGAACACCGCCGCCAGATAGGTCTCGAGGAAATGCATCACTCCGAGCGCGCAGAGGAACGCTCCGAGCCCCATCACATGGCGCAGCCGGAAGAGCGCGGCCATGACGCCGAAATAGATGACGGCCTGGACAAGCAGTAGGGCGGTACCGGACATGGGCGAGGCTTATCCAATCCGTTCTAACAAGGGGTCAACGCAGTGCGGCCTGGGCGCGGAGCCCTCTCGCCCGATCTCTCGGCATTGCGCATGCCCGCTTGGGCCTTATGATGGCAAGAGGTAGGGACGCCGTTTCGAATTGCGTGGCGGGGGTTGCTTGGAGGGTTGATGCGGTTGTGGCGTAGGGCGAGCCATGCCGTCGCGCTGAGCGGCGGTTGCGCGTTCGCCTCACTGCTGGGCCTGCAGGCGGAGCCAGCCCGGGCTTTCGATCTCTCTTCACTCGACGTCTTCGGCCTCTTCACCAAGAAGGATGAGCCGCCGGCGCCGAGCGCTTCGGCGTTGCCTTACAGGCTGGAGTTCGACCTCGGCGACGCCGAAGACGCCAAGGCGCTCACCCGCCTCCTGCAGGACGCTTCGCTGCTCTATCGCTTGCGGCAGGACCCGCCGCCGGATGGCGAAACGCTCGCGCGCCGCATGGCTGCCGATCTCAATCCACTCGTCGATGCGCTCTGGTCGCAGGGCTATTTCAACGCCGAATTGGCGCTTGTGGTCGATGGCGTCTCCCTCCGTGTCGGGGCCGAGCCCGGCGCTGGTCTCGTCCGCGCGCTCGAATCGCATCGCAACCGCGACGCCGTGCCGATCGTGGTCAGGGTACGGCCCAACAAGGTCTTCGGGCTGCGCACGATCGACGTCGTAGAGCGCGGTGAATCCGGCTCGCCGGCGATCGCCGATCCGCTCAAGGTTTCGCGGCTGAAGGCCGGCGAGCCGGCGAACTCCTCGGCCTTGCGGGCAGCTCGCGCTGCGCTTGTCGACCATATGCGGGCCGGCTCTCGCCCGCTTGCCAAGGTGCTGGAGATCAGGCCGGTCGTCGACCACGCCGCGGGCACGATGGATGTCACCTACATCCTCGATCCCGGCCCGCTCGCCGGATTCGGCGAGATCGCAGTCGGCCAGACCGACGAGATCCCGCCTTCGGTCGTGCGCTCCTTCATTTACCTGGAGCCGGGCGATCCCTATTCGCCCAAGGCGATTGCGGACACGCGCCGCTCGATCGCGACCATACCTGCCGTGGGCTCCGTCCGAATCCGCGAGGGCGACAAGCTCGACGGCGCCGGAAACCTGCCGATCTTCGTCGAGGTGACGGAGCGGCCCAAGCGCCTGCTTGGCTTCTCTGCGCGCTATTCGACCATCGATGGGCCGGCGGTGAAGACCTATTGGGAGCACCGCAACCTCTTCGGTGGGGCAGAGCGCTTGCGGCTCGAGGGCAGCGTCTTCCTCGTGCCGCGCATCAACGGCACCGAGATCAAGAGCTTCGGAGATTTCGAGAGATCCGATCTCGGAGGGCGCTTCGCCGTCAGCTTCATGAAGCCGGCGCTCTGGGGCACTCGCAACGACTGGCTCGTCGACGGCTTTGCCATCCGCGAGCGCGTCGGCACTAACCGTTATGGCGGCTATACGGCCCGCTACGCCAACGTCACAAGCGCGGTCCGGCACCGTTTCAGCGATGTCTTCTCCATCCAGGCGGGCATCGAATACGAGCGCGGCCAGACCAGCGACGTGCTCGGCCAGGTCGACTACACGCTCGTCGGCATTCCTCTGTCGGTGAAGTACGATTCCACCGACAGCCTGCTCGACCCGACCCGCGGCTACAGGGCCACGGCCTCCTTCGCGCCCTATCCGACCTTCCTCGGTTCCACTGTCGGCATCTACCAGACCAAGGCGGCGTTCTCGGCCTATTATGCTCTGGATGAGGATGCCCGTTACGTGCTCGCCGGCCGCGTCGGCTTCGGCTCGATATCGGGCGCGAGCCTCGACGAGATCCCGGCGACACGACGCTTCTATGCCGGTGGCGGCGGCTCCGTGCGCGGCTATGCCTATCGCTCGCTGTCGCCGCTCGGGCCATATGGCCAGCTCATCGGCGGGCGCAGCCTGCTCGAACTGTCGGCCGAGGCGCGCATCAAGATCACTGATACCATCGGCATCGTGCCCTTCTTCGACGCCGGAACGGCCTTTGAATCAAGCTATCCGGACGGCAAACAGAAGCTGCAGATGGCCGCGGGTCTCGGCCTTCGCTACTATACCGGCATCGGGCCGATCCGCGTCGATGTCGCCGCGCCGCTCAATCCGCGCAAGGGCGACAAGCCGGTGGCGCTCTACGTCAGCATCGGGCAGGCCTTCTGATGCGCCGGCTCCTGACCATCCCGCGCCTTGCGCTCCTTTCTCTGCTGCTTGTGGCAGGCTTCCTGTTCTCGGCCCATTTCGGCGGCTTCGCCCAGAACGCCCAGACCGATCGCGGCATTGTCGCGGACCTGATCTCGAAGGCACTCTCCAGCGACACCAGCCAGGTCTCGATCGGGCAGGTGAACGGGGCGCTCTCCTCCGATGTCGAAATCCGCGACATCGTGCTCTCGGATCGTGACGGCGCCTGGCTGCGGCTCGACCGTGTCCGGCTGATCTGGACGCGCAGCGCCCTGCTGCTCCGCCGGCTCGATGTCGACAGGCTGGAGATCGGCCGGCTCGAGATCCTGCGCAGGCCTGCGCCGCAGCCGGCCGGCAGTGGCCCGCCTAGCAGCGAGCCGATCCTGCCCGAGCTGCCGCTCAGGGTGATCCTGCGCGCCTTCCAACTCGGGGAGCTTTCGCTCGGGGAGCCGGTCATCGGCGTGGCGGCCCGGCTCGGCGCCACCGGCACGGCACGGCTCGGCCCGCCCAACGAGGGCCTGGACCTCAAGCTTGAGGCGCGGCGGCTCGACAGGGGCGGGACCGTGAATGTCGACCTCTCCTTCGTGCCGGAAAGTACGCGGCTCCGACTGGCTGCAAAGCTGGACGAGCCGGCCGGAGGCCTGATTGCGAAGGTTGCCGGCCTGCCCGGCGAGCCGCCGGTCAAACTCGACCTCAATGGTGACGGTCCGCTCGATTCCTTCCGCTCGAACCTGACCTTCACCGCCGGGCCGACCATCGGCGCTGAAGGATCTGCGACGCTCAACCGGGCAGGAGCCGAGCGCCAGCTCGCACTTGCTCTCGATGCGCGCATTGAGGGCCTGATGCCGGCGCCTGTTGCCCCTGTCTTCGCAGGCTCGACCCGGCTGGACGGCGCGGTCGGTTTCCCCGACGCCGGCGGTATCGACATTCGCAACCTTGCGCTGGTCTCCGCGCTGGCACGGCTCGACGTGCTCGGCCGCTACAATGCCGACAAGACGCTCGACATACGGGTGACCGCCGCCGCCCGCCCGAATGCCGAGGGGCGCACCGTCGCGGCCGGAACCGAGATCGGCAAGCTCGCCTTCGACGCGACGATCCGGGGGGCTGTCGCCGGCCCGACCATCGTGGCGACGCTGGATGCGCAGGATGCCAAGGTGCCGCTCGGTTCTTTTGGCAAGGTCGGGCTCACCTTCAACGCCACGCCCAGTGGCACCATCGGCGAACCGGGCACCCGCATCGCGCTCAGTTCGGACGGAGAGGCGACCGGCATCGCGCTGACTGATCGTGCGCTCGCGCGCGCCGTGGGCGACAGGGTTACCTTCACCCTGCGGGGCACCGCGCAGGACGACGCCACGGCCGATTTCGACGTGCTGAAGCTCGCGCTCTCGGGCGTCGAGCTCGACTACAAGGGCAAGCTCGGCCAGGCGCGCGCCCTCGGCCAGCTCAAGGCCGTGCTGCCCGATCTCGCCCGGCTGAGTGGCCTTGCCGGCCGGCCTCTTGGTGGGCGGGCGGAGGTTACGGCCGATCTCGACGCGACGCCCAGGCTCAACACCTATACCGCCACGCTGGACGGCAGGGCCGAACGCCTCTCGACCGGGCAGGCGGTGGTGGACAGGCTCCTCGCCGGCAATCTGACCCTCGCCGGAAGGGTCCATGCGCTTGCCGGCGACTATACGGTGACGGGCCTGCGCGTCGCCGGCCAGCACGCCGCCTTCACGGCGGATGGTTCCATCGGCCAGCAGCAATCCGATCTCAGGCTCGCCCTGAACCTGCCCGATCTGAAGCGTGCCGATCCACGCCTATCCGGCCGCGGCGATGTCGATGCCCGCATCACCGGACCGCAGAACAGGCTCGACGCGACGGCCCGCATCGCCGTCGCCAATGCCACCGCGCTCGGCCGGCCGGTCCCGCGCCTCGCCATCGACGCCGTCGCCCGCGATCTGCAGGGCGCGCTCGATACCCGCGTCACGCTCGCCGGCGAGGTCGATTCCCGGCCGGCCACTGGCACGCTCGCGCTCGCCCGTCAGCCGGACGATAGCTGGAACCTCTCGACGCTCGACCTCGCCATCGGCTCTGTGCGGCTGAATGGCGGCCTCACGCTGGACACCGCGAGCCGTGCCGCCGGCCGGTTGACGCTGGCCGCCCGCAATCTCGACGATCTCTCGCCGCTGGCGCTGACCAAGCTCGGCGGCGAGCTCAATGCGGACATCGTCCTTGCCGCGCCACAGGGCCGGCAGGATGTCGATCTCACGGCGCGCGGGGCGCGTCTCACCGGTCCGTCGATCTCGATCGACCGGCTCGATGCCAAGGTCGGCGCCCGCGACGTCTATGGCCGCCCGATGCTCGATGCGGCTGTCGCCATCGACCGCGGGGTCATGGCTGGCGAGACCTTCAGCGCGCTCCGTTTCGATTCGAAGGGCGCGCCCGATGCCAGCGCCTTCACGCTGAGCGCCAATGCCCGCGGCTTCGCCCTGAAGGGCGCAGGCCGGCTCGTGCCCGGTGAGCCTCTGAAGCTGGAGATCGCCTCCTTCGACGCGCGCCGGGACGGCCGCGCAATCACGCTGGCCAATCCCGCCACGCTGAGCTTCCCGGCTTCCGGCATCGAGATCGCGGGCCTCGTGCTGATGGTCGATCGAGGCAGGCTGACGCTCGACGGCCGCGCCGGCGAGACGCTCGACCTGCGCTTTGCCGCGCGCGATGTGCCGCTCTCGGCCGCGCGCATCGCCTCGCCCAAACTGAATCTCGGCGGCACTCTGAATGCCGAGGCGCAGATCCGTGGCAAGCCGGGCGATCTCTCCGGCCCCTGGAAATTGCGCATCTCCCAGCTCGTGACGCCCGAGACGCGCCAGGCTGGGCTGCCGCCGGTCGAGATCACGGGTGAGGGCGCGCTGAAGGCGGATGCGTCGAGCATCTCCGCCACTGTGAATGCCGGACGCGGGGCGAATCTCACATTGCGTGGCACGGTCCCGCTCAACGCCACCGGCCCGCTCGATCTCTCTGCGCAGGGGCGCGTCGATGCCGGCCTCGCCAATCCAATGCTGGGGGCGAGCGGCCAGCGCGTCACCGGCGCGATTGCGCTCGACATGCGTGCCGGCGGCACCGCCTCGGAGCCTCGCCTGAGCGGAGCGGCGACCCTCACCGGCGGCAGCTTTACCGACGCCCTGCAGGGCATCCGCCTGACCGCCATGGAGGCACGCATCGCCGCCAATGGCGAGAACCTGACGATCGAGCGCTTCTCGGCGCGGGCGCCAAACGGCGGCACGCTCTCGGCCACTGGCCGGGTCGAGGTCGATCCGGCGGCGGGGTTCCCCGGCAACATCCGCATCCGGGGCGACCGCGCCCAGCTCGTATCCAGCGGCCTCGTCACGGCGGTAGCCGGGCTCGATCTCTCCGTCGAAGGCCCGCTCGCCCAGCGCCCGCGCCTCAGCGGGCGAATCGACGTGGTCTCGCTGGAGGTCACGGTGCCGGATCGTCTGCCTGCCTCGCTGCGGCCGATCGACGGAATCAGGCATGTCAACGCGCGCGGGACCGCCGCCGCCCGCCTCGCAGCCGAACGCAAGGCGCGGCAGGCTCGCGGCAATCGCGGCCGCGCGGCGCCCGCTTTCGACGCCACGCTCGCGCTGACGGTCTCCGCTCCGAGCCGCGTCTTCATCCGGGGGCGCGGTATCGACGCCGAGCTCGGCGGCGAGATTCGTGTCAGCGGCAGTTCCTCGGCGCCGGTTCTGGATGGCGGCTTCGAGCTGCGTCGCGGGCGCCTGAACGTGTTGACCCAGCGCCTCGATTTCAGCCGCGGCCGGCTCACCTTTGCGGGTGGGCTGGTTCCCGAGCTCGATTTCATCGCCGAGACCAGCGCGGGAGACGTAACCGCGCGCGTCGTTGTCACCGGCCCGGCGGATCAGCCCGCCTTCGCCTTCACCTCGCAGCCCGAGCTGCCGCAGGACGAAGTGCTGTCGCGCCTGCTCTTCGCCCGCGCTTCCGGATCGCTTTCTGCCTTCCAGGCGCTGCAACTGGCGCAGGCTGCGGCGCAGTTCGCCGGAGGCGGCGGCGACGACACCTTCGAACGACTCAGGAAGTCGCTCGGCGTCGACAACCTCGACATCCAGATGGGGCAGGGCGGCCCGACCATCGGCGCCTCACGCTACATCAGCGACAACGTTTCCGTCGGGGTGAAGGTGGGCGCCAAGCCGGAGGAAAGCGGCGTCTCGGTCGGAATCGACGTGACGAAGCGCCTGAAGCTGCAGGCCGAGACGGGCGCCGACGGCAGCGCCGCCGTCGGGGTCGGCGCCGAGTGGGAATACTGAGGGCGAGAATCACGACTCCAGGGGATTCGCAGGGATTCGCGCCTTCGGAAGCAGTTTGGAAACCATCGAAAGCCCTTTTCCGGGCCGACGCGGTTAATGACCACTGAATTTCGAGGCTCAAAGCGTGACCCGTCTGCAACAGGTGGTTTCAAAGCACCCCCCGCAGGCCCCGGAGGGCCGGATCGTGGTTGATCGGCGAGGCGGCTTTCGTATGGTGGCAATGCGTCGGGACGTTCCCGGTCGCTGTTTTTCGTCTTCGCCTCCGACAGAGATCGGTGACGCAGGCGAAAGACCGGGAACAGGCAGGTTCTGCAGCTGGGTTCTTAGGACCCGTTGCGGGGGGCAGGCTGAAGCCCGAGGGTCTCGAAACTCTTTTGGAGGTTACCAAATGAAGCTCGTCAAGAGCCTCCTCCTCGGTTCCGCCGCCGGCATCGCCGCGGTCGCCGGGGCTCAGGCCGCCGACCTTCCTTCGCGGAAGGCCGCTCCGGTCGAATACGTTCGCGTCTGCACCGCCTACGGTGCTGGCTTCTTCTACATCCCGGGCACGGACACCTGCCTGCGCGTCGGCGGCCGTGTGCGCGCTGAGTACACCTTCGGTGAGCGCTGGAGCCGTGCTCAGGACTCGTACGGCACCCGCGCTCGCGGCCGTATCTACATCGACGCCCGCACGGCCACCGCTTACGGCACGCTGCGTACGTTCGTTCGTTACGACGTGACCACGCAGTCCGGCGGCTACAACTACGGCGGCCCGAACGCTGGTACGAACCGCTTCAACTCCGCCACCGGCGGCGTGTCCGACAGCGGTCTCTTCCTCGATAAGGCCTTCGTTCAGTTCGGCCCGATCACCGCTGGTAAGGCGCAGTCGTTCTTCGACTTCTACGCCAACGACTTCGGCTTCTCGGTCGTCCGCACTTCGGACCGTTATCCGAACCTGTTGGCCTACACCGCCACGTTCGGCAGCGGCTTCAGCGCGACGATCTCGCTCGAAGACGGCCTGACCACCGGTCGCCGTCCGTTCGCTGCGGTCGCTCCGTTCTCCGCGGCCTACGAAGGTCAGACCTATCCGGACGTCGTCGCCTCGCTCCGCGTCGACCAGGGCTGGGGCTCTGCTCAGCTGTCGGGCGCCGTCGGCAACCGTGGCACGTTCAACGTCCTGAACGGCGCCAGCAATGATGACGTCGGCTACGCGATCCAGGGCGGCGTGAAGATCAACCTGCCGATGCTTGCGGCTGGCGACACTCTGTTCCTGCAGGCCGGCTATGCCGATGCGGCGATCGAGTATCTCGGCTGGAACGGCAGCGGCAACTCCGGCTTCGGCCGTGTCGCGACCTTCTCGCCGAACAACGCTTACGTCGATCCGATCAGCGGCCAGGTTGACACGGCCACTGCCTGGAACGTCGTTGCGGCTTTCCGCCACTTCTGGATGCCGACCCTGCGTTCGGACTTCATCGGTTCGTACTCCGAGGTTAAGGCTGTCGGCACCGGCGTTATCGGCGCCACCGTGGCTGGCGCTCCGATCTTCGGTGCTGCCAAGCTCGATCCGAAGGAGCTGATCGTCGGCGCCAACCTGGTGTGGATGCCGGTCTCCGGTCTCGACATCGGTGTCGAGGTTCTCTACTCCCGCATGGAGTTCAAGAACCGCATTCAGGACGCCAAGCAGGCTTTCCTGGGCGGCCCGATCCGCACGATCAAGTCTGACGACGCCTTCACCGGCCGTCTGCGCATCCAGCGCGACTTCTGATCGGTTTACCGATCTAGTCGGAAGCCCCGGGGAAACCCGGGGCTTTTTTGTTTGTTGCTGCCACCTGGGCGTTTCGCGCCCTTTTGGTTTTTGCCTGTGGGCTACCGCTGCTTCCCGGTTGACGCGAACCCGACCTCGGGCCTGATCTAGCGTGTTGATCATCAAGGCCTCTCTGCGCGATGATATGGCAGGGTGACGAGTTCAAGCCTTGGCTGCGGATCGCCGGCTAAGCCTTTGATAAGAGGGCGGCGATCCTGATGAGAAAGGCCTGCGTCGGCGATCGTCGCGCAGGGTAGGGGGCGAGATATGTCTCAGCCGGCGCGCTGGCTCTGGGGTCTGATTCCACTGGCTCTGCTATGGGGGGCCGGCAATCTCGGCCTCGACGCAGCTATCGAGCGCGATGTCGGCGAGCGCGCTGTGCAGGCGGTCGCGGCAGTCGCCGGCAAGACGCCGGGCGCCCGCCCGGTCCTGGCGCAGGTCGATGGTCGGGACGTCACGATCGGCGGCGAGGTGCTCTCCACCGACGGCGCGACCAAGGCGATGGCGCAGCTCCGGGCGGAGTTCGGCGTCCGTCGCGCGCTCGGCGGCCTCTCTCAGGTCGTGGCTCAGAAGCCCTATTCCTGGTTCGCCAGCCGGCAGGCGGAAATCGTCACGCTCGGCGGTTTCGTGCCGGATCTCGATACCGCTGCGGCGGGCCTCGCCGCCGCGGCTGCGGCCTTCCCTGGCATGCGCATCGACGACCGCCAGTCCGTCGCCTTCGGCGCTCCTGATGGCTTCGCGGCGATGGCGAAGGCCATGCTCGCCGAATTGCCCAAGCTGGCTTCGGGGAGGATCGCGCTCGACGATGGCCGCTTCTGCATCGAGGGCAAGGCAGTCAGTCCTGAAGCATTCCAGGCACTTAGCGCCATTTCTGCCCAGCCGCCTCAGCCCGGCTTCCGCGCCGTGACGTGCGACCTCGAGCCGCCCACCGTTTCACCCTATCGCTGGAGCGCCGAGAGGGCGGCCGCCGGCGAGGTTGTTCTGCAGGGCTTCTATCCGAACGAGGATGCGCACAAGCAGATCCTCGCGACGCTGCAGCGCGCCTTTGGCGCGGCCGTCCCGGTCCGCGATGGGCTGAAGCCCGGCACCGGAGCGCCCTCCGCCTTCCTGGAAAAGACGGCGCGTGCCATTGGCGATCTGGCTCGCCTGCGCGAAGGCAGGGCCGAACTGACCGGCGATGTCTATACGCTCTCCGGTAAGGGCCCTGATAGTCATGACGCCTGTCAGGCTCTGCGGCTCCAGATCGCGCAGATGGACGGGCCAGATTCGGTCGCGCAGGTCGCGATCGACTGTCCGCCGCCGCCTCCAGCCCCGCCGCCGACCCCGGTGATCGTGCCGCTGCCGGATATCCCAGGCTTGATCCTGAACGACGTCTTGCCAAAGGCTTCAGCGCCGTCCGCTGCGACCGCTCAGGCTCCTCCGCCAGCACCCCCGCCCGCACCCGTGCCGCTCGACTGGAGCGCCACTCTCGCGGATGGCCACCTCGGCCTGAAGGGCGGATTGCCTGGCGAGGCGGTTCGTTCAGGCATTCTCGCCGCGGCGCGCCGGTTCTTTGGCGAGGCCTCGATCCAGGATGGCTCGTCCGTCGAGCCCGCGCTGCGCTCCGACCTGGACATTCCGGCAGCCACCGCCTTCGCGCTCGAAGCCTTGTCGAAGCTCAAGGTCGGCTCGGTGACGCTCCGCGACAAGGCCTTCGCGATCGCCGGCCAGGCTGCGGATGCGGCGAGCCTGATGGCTTTGCGCCAGCTTCTCGCGGCCGCCCCGGCGGGGCTCTCGGTGCCGACCCTGCCGGAGAGCGTGCTCGTCCGGCCCTATGGTCTCGCGCTGTCGGCTGACCGCACAGGCCTGAGGCTCTCCGGCTACGTGCCGGACGAGGCCACGCGCACCGCGCTGGCGGCGCTCGTTGCCGATTCCCCGCTCAAGGGTCGCCTCGACGATGCGACTGAGGTTGTGCCCGGCGCACCCGCCGGATTCGCGGCCGCGGCGCGCACGGCGATGACCGATCTGCTGCGGCTCGATCTCGGCTCGGCGTCGGTCGAGGACGATCGCGTCGCCATCCGTGGCCTGACCTGCCGGGAACTGATCAAGAGCGAAATCGAGACGAGCGGCGCCACGGGGCTGCCGCCGGGCTTCAAGTCGGATGTCGCGATCGCGCTGCGCCAGACCGGTTGTGTCGTCGATCCGCCGGCAAGTTGCCAGAACGATCTCGACGGCCTGACCAGGAGCAACCCGGTGTTGTTCGGGCAGGGCACCTCTGCGGTTGCGCTCGACGCGACGACCGAGAAGGTCGTCAGCGAGGCCGTCGCCATCCTGAAGAAATGCCCTGGCTCGCCAGTCACCATCGAGGGGCACGCCAATCGCGACGGCGAGCGCGGCGGCTTCGACAATATGCACCTGTCGCTGCGCCGCGCCATGCGGGTGCGCGACGAGATCGCCCGGCGCGGCATCGATCCGGCGCAACTGACGGTCAAGGCCTATGGGAGCGCGCGCCCGCTGCTGCCCCATGAGGCACGCGAGGCCAAGGCAATGAACCGCCGCGTGCAGTTCACCGTGGCCAAGTAGGACGGAGGCGGACATGCTCTATCTCGCCAGCCAGTTCGTCTGGTTCCTGCTCGCCGCCTTCGCGCTCGGCCTCGCGATGGGCTGGATCAGCCACGACGGCGGCAAGGCACGGTTCTGGAACGGTGCCTGGATCGTCGTCGCGGTCCTGTGGTTTGGCGGCGCCGCTCTGAGCTGGTTCCAGGTTCTCAACGGCATGACTGCGACCTGGGTCGAGACGGCCTTGCTGTTCGTCGCCACCTATTGGCTTGGCTGCGTCTGTGCCGGTTTCGCGCGCAAACCCGCTACCGAGAGAGCGCTGGAGGCCTCCGCTACGAACTCTCCTTTGGCAGCCGAACAGCAGGCGATCGTTGCCGAGGCGCCTGCAGCCGCGCCGCCTGTCGCGAATGAGGCGGAATTGCCGGGCCGGCGTCCGGCAGGCCTTGCTGCCGCGCGCGACGGCAAGGCCGACGATCTCAAGCTCATCAAGGGTGTTGGCCGGCAGAACGAGGGCCGTCTGCATGCTCTCGGCATCTGGCATTTCGCGCAGATCGCGGAGTGGACGGCCGAAAACGTCGAATGGGTCGGCGGCTATCTCGCCTTTTCCGGCCGCATAGAACGGGAGGACTGGGTCGGTCAGGCCAAGGTGCTGGCGACCGGGGCGGAGACGGAGTTTGCGACGCGCGCCAAGGCCGGATTGGTCGAGAGCTCGCGCGACGATGGTTCGGTCGGGCAGGAGAACATCGCCAAGTTGCCGGCGGAGGCGGGACAGCCCGCGCCGTCGCGCTCCGAAACCTGATCAGCTGGAACGGCGCTCGGCCCGGGCGATCAGCTTGCCGATACGGCGAATCATCTCCTTGCTGCCGAGCAGGGGGGCGTGGCCCTGCCCGGGCGCGGTGTAGATCTCGCAGTCGGGATGGCGCTCGGCCATCTCCTGCAGGGTCTTCTCAGCCATCAAGTCGGAATTCGCGCCGCGGATCGCCAGCATCGGCACGTTCCTGAGGGCGTCGAAATAGACCCAGAGCACCGGCAGCGGCGCCTCGAGGTCGAGCTCTTCGAGCACCTTCATCAGCCTGATGTCGTAGTCCGGCCGTAGGTTGCCGTCGCGGTCGGTCCAGGTCCGCCGCGCCATGACCTCCCATTCGGCATCGCTCAGGGCCGAAAATTGCTGGTCGGAGAGCCGTTTCAGGATCTCGGCGCCTTCCGAGAAGCTGCGCGGGACCGGCAGCTTGCCGACATAGCCGCGGATGCGCAGCAGCCCGCGTGCATCGATCACCGGCCCGACATCGTTGAGGACGACGCCGCGAATGGCGCCGGGCCGGGCCGCCGCCAGTGCCATCGTCAGCAGGCCCCCGCGGGAGGTGCCGACGAAGATAGCTTCGTCGATGCCGTTCGCGACCAGCACCTGCATCAGATCGTCGAGTTCGACGCGGATGTCGTAGTTCTTCCAGTCCCGGTCGTATTCGGAGAGGCCGCGTCCGCGATAGTCGAGCGCGAGCACCCGGCGCGGCAAAGTCTCTTCCTGTGCCAGGGCCAGCGCCAGCTCATGGAAATCGGCGGCCGTGCGCGCGAACCCCGGCAGGCAGACGACCGGCAATGTGGTCGCTGCGAGCGGACCATAGTCGCGCAGATGGAGCTTCAGTCCGTCGCGGGCGCTGACGAAGCGGGAGGTGAAACCGGAATGGGCGGTCATCATCGTCTCAGGCGAGAAGGCGGCCTGCACCTAACCCGGCCGGAGACGTTCGGGTCAAGCCCGCGCATGACGAGGCTGGAGCGCTCCTGGGGCTCACTCCCGCCTGCCGCCACGTTTCAGGTCATGGTCGATCAGGTAGGCCGTGCGCTGGTTCAGCCGCTCGCGGTAGACCTGCAGGTTCTCCATCACGCGCTGCACGTAGTTGCGCGTCTCCGAGAAGGGGATGCGCTCCACCCAATCCACAGCATCGACATCGGGATCGCGCGGGTCGCCATAGGCTGCGATCCATTTCTTCACATTCGGCGAGCCGGCATTGTAGGCGGCGAAGGACAGGATATAGGAGCCGCGCCATTCCTTCAGCAGGTCGTTGAGATGGGCTGCGCCCATGCGAGCCGCATAGAGCGGATCGTGCCCCAGCTTGTCCCAGTCGAAGGGCAGGCCGGCACGGCGCGCCGTCTCGCGGGCCGTCGCCGGCATCATCTGCATCAGCCCGCGCGCGCCTGCATGGGACATGGCGGTGGGATCGAAGGCGCTCTCCTGCCGCGCGATCGCATGGACGATGGCGCGTTCCATCGGGTCGCCCAGCACGTCGAAATCCGGGATGCCGTTGACCGGGAAGGCCGCCATGTCGAGCGGGAAGCCTCGCTGGAGTGCCGCCTTGCCGACGCCGAGGAGGGCGCGCGCATCCGCCTCGCGCCCCGCGATGGAGGCGACGGCCTCGAGCGCCTCCGTGCTGTGCAGCCGCTGCGCGAGATCGTGCAGCATCAGCGTGGCGAGACCTCGCTCGCCCAACTGATAGAGCAGTCGCACGCCACGATGACCCGGCAGAGCGTCGAGTCCGACGGCGGTTGTCTGTCGTAGCGGCAGGTCGGAGAGCCCGAGCTTCGCCCGTGCGAGCTGCCCGTAATAGGCGATCGGATGGGCTGCTGCCTTGCCGAAGGCCGTTTTGGCCTCCTCGACCTTGCCGAGTTCTTCATAGGCGCGGCCCTGCCAATAGGCAGCGCGCGCAACCGAGATCGGTGTCTCGGCGATGGCTGCGGCAGCGTCGAAATGCTTCAGTGCGACATCTGCCTTCTTCAGGAAGCGCAGCGCGATGAAGCCGGAATGCCACTCGGCCTCGATTCGCTCGGCTGCATCCTCGGCGCCATGGCCGGCCGAGACCTGATACGCCTTCTCCGGCTGGCCGGCGTCGATGAGCTTGCGCGAGATGATGCGCCGCTCTTCCCACCAGCCATCGCCATCCCCGAGCAGGGCAGGGTCGCGCGGGATGGCTGCGAGCGCCTTCACGGCCTCGTCGAGCTTGTCGCCTCGACGCGCCTGCTGCGCCTGAAGGAAAGCGAAGGAGACGTCGCCGCGAAGCGAGGCCGGCACGGCCGCGATCTGCTTCTCGGGAATCGGGCGCCGTGCCTTGGCGCTCGCGAGCCGGGCGCGGGCGAGCACGAGATAATCGGCTGACACGCGGGCGGCGTTGCGCAACGCGGCCTCGCCCTGTTCGCGGAAGAGAAAGCGCTCTGCCCGCAGGCGGTGGTCGTCCTTGGTCAGGCTCGCATCGAACTGCGCCAGCACGATCTTTTCGAGAGACTGGCTGAACGGATCCTGCCGCCAGCTCCGGCGGATGAGCGCGGCCGCCTCGTCCTTGCGGCCCTCGTCCTTGAGCGCCAACGCCAGCGCGATCCGCCCTGCCGGCGAGACCGGCTGCTGACCGTGGAAGAAGGCGCGCACGATCCCGGGGCTCTTCCGCTCGGCGATCAGCGCCTCTTCGGCGCGACGGCGGAAACGGATCGTTGCCGGATAATTCGGCTGCTCGCGCAGGAAGGCATCGATGCGGGCGAACGACACCACCCCGGCATTGCTGTGGATCGCCACCCATTCGAGCAACGCCCGCGCGGCGCGGTCCGTGATCTTGCCGGCGAGCACATCGCCTTCTCCGAGCGCGCCGCGCCTATAGGCCGCGATGGCGGATTTCACCGCCTCGGTATCGATCGTCTCCGCGTCGCGCCGCACATCGGCGGGTGAGGCCGGAGTGGCCCCGGTCTTCTCGAAGTCGCCGATCATGGCGAGCTTGCGCTGGCTGGCGAGCATGCCGTCGTCGCCGGCCTGCGTCGTCGAGGCGCAGAGCATGGCGGGCAGCAGCAGGGCGATCAGTCTGGGTGGGGTCATTCGGGGCGCGGCGGCAGGCGAGGCCATGGCGGGTCTCCGTCCTGGGGCAAGCGTTTTTGAAACGGGCGATGATGAGTCAGTCGGTGTCGGGGCAGGCGTCGTCCGGGGATTGAGTCCTGGGGCGTGCATGTGTCGATGTTCGAGGATGGGAGTTTAAGGAGGTTTAACCAAGAGGCCACGCATTTTCATGAGTTGGCGGCTTTGCCTTGGCCGACCTACGGTTTATGTGTGGCGGCTTCGTAACCCGCGTCTCGCCTTCAGGATTGGCCCTCATGACCAAGCACGCTGCCTTCACTGGCTCTTTGCCCGCTCTGGTCACGCCTTTCAAAGCCGGCAAGGTCGATGAGGAGGCGCTGCGCGCGCTGGTCGAATGGCAGATCGACAACGGCTCGACCGGGCTGGTTCCTGTCGGCACGACCGGGGAGAGCCCGACGCTCAGCCATGACGAGCACAAGCGCGTCGTCGAGATCGTCATCGACCAGGCGAAGGGCCGCGTCCCTGTGATTGCCGGCGCGGGCTCCAACAATACGATCGAGGCGATCGACCTCGCCATCCACGCCGAGAAGGCCGGCGCCGACGCCGTGCTCGTGGTGACGCCCTATTACAACAAGCCGACCCAGGAGGGCATGTACCGGCACTTCAAGGCGGTGAATGATGCGATCGGCATCCCGATCATCATCTATAACATCCCGCCGCGCTCGGTCGTGGACATGTCGGTCGAGACGATGGCGCGGCTCTATGAGCTGAAGAACATCGCCGGCGTGAAGGACGCCACCGCCAACCTCGCGCGCGTCTCGCAGCAGCGCCACGCGCTGGGGCCGGATTTCATCCAGCTCTCGGGCGAGGACATGACGGCGTTGTCCTATATGGCAGCCGGCGGCCATGGCTGCATTTCGGTGGTCGCCAATGTCGCCCCGCGCCTCTGCGCCGATCTGATGACGGCCGTGCTCAAGGGCGATTACGCCGCCGCACTGAAGGTTCAGGACCGGCTGGTGCCGCTCCATGATGCCATCTTCAAGGAGCCGGGCCTCGCCGGAGCCAAGCACGGGCTCGCGCTCCTCGGTCGCATCGAGGAGGAGGTTCGCCTGCCGCTGCTGCCGGTGACGCCGGCGACCGGCAAGGTCATCCGCGAGGCGATGGTTTTCGCCGGGCTGTTGAATGCCTAAGTAAGGTTCTGCGTTCGTCCGGTCATCCCGGCCGAAGCCAGGGAAGCCGAAACGATGTACGAGCCCAGTCACTTCAAGGTCGAGGATCGCGCGCAACTGCACGCGGTCATCCGCCAGCATCCGCTCGCCACGCTGGTGACGGTCGGCGAGGGCGGTCTGCTGGCCAATCCCGTGCCCTTCATCCTTCATGCGGACGAGGGCGAGAACGGCGTGCTGCGCGCCCATCTCGCCCGTCCCAACGCCCAGTGGAAGGCGATCGCCGCCGGCGCTGAGACGCTCGTGATTTTCACCGGCGTCGAGCGCTACGTCACACCGGCCTGGTATGCGACCAAGCAGGAGCACGGCAAGGTCGTGCCGACCTGGAACTACGTCACCGTGCAGGTGCGTGGGCCTGCCCGCGCCATCGAGGACCCCGCCTGGCTGCATGCGCAGCTGGAGTCCCTGACGCGCCAGCAGGAAGCTCCCCGTGCTGAGCCCTGGGCCATCTCCGACGCGCCCGCGCCCTTCATCGCGGCGCAGGCCCGCGGCATCGTCGGCGTCGAGGTCGAGATCGCCTCGATCCTCGGCAAATTCAAGCTCAGCCAGAACCGGCGCGAGGACGACAAGATCGGCGTTCTCAATGGCTTGAGCGCCGATCCGGAATCGGAATCGCAGGCCATGGCGGCGCTGGTGAAGCAGCATGGATTCGGCGGCACGGCATGAAGAAGCCAGATCCTGACCGCTACAAGCTCGCCGCGGACAACCGCAAGGCGCGCTACAACTACGAGATCACCGAGACGCTGGAGGCCGGCATCGCCCTGCAGGGCACCGAGATCAAGTCGCTGCGCGGCGGCAAGGCGACGATCGGAGAGAGCTATGCCGGGCCGATGGGCACCGAGCTGTTTCTCTTCAACGCGCATATCCCGGAGTATCTGGAGGCGAACCGCTTCAACCACGATGTTCGCCGGCCGCGTAAGCTCCTGCTGCATCGCCGCCAGATCAACAAGTTGATGGGCGCGATCCAGCGTGAGGGCTTCACGGTCATTCCGCTCAAGGTCTATTTCAACGACAAGGGCCGCGCCAAGGTCGAACTCGGTCTCGGCCGGGGCAAGAAGCTCCACGACAAGCGCGAGACCGAGAAGACCCGCGACTGGAACCGCGACAAACAGCGTCTGCTGAAGAACGGGTAGGGGCGGGCGGCTTTACCCCTCCACCGGCTCGTCACCCTGGCGGATTCCGTAGCGGCGCTCCAGCCCTGGGTTGGCCGGCCCTCCGGGCGCGACCGGGGCGCGGCCGGCACGCTCGGCGGGATCGCGGCCGACTTTCTGCACGAGCTGGGCGAGATCGACGAACTCGTCGCATTGCCGGCGCAACTCGTCGGAGACCATCGGCGGGTTCGTCGAGATCGTCGAGACGACCGAGACCTTCACGCCCTTGCGCTGCACGGCTTCCACCAGCGGCCGGAAATCGCCGTCGCCCGAGAAAAGATAGATCTGGTCGAGATGCGACGCGAGCTCGAGCATCTCGATCGCGAGCTCGATATCCATGTTGCCCTTCACACGCCGCCGGCCGGTGGCGTCGGTGAACTCCTTGGCCGCCTTGGTGATGACGCGATAGCCGTTGTAGTCCAGCCAATCGACCAGCGGGCGGATCGAGGAGTATTCCTCGCTCTCGATCAGCGTCGTGAAATAGAAGGCGCGGATCAGATTGCCGCGCCCCTGAAACTCACGCAGCAGACGGCGATAGTCCATGTCGAAGCCAAGCTGCTTCGACGTCGCGTAAAGATTGGCGCCATCGATGAAGAGCGCAATGCGCGGTGCGCCGACCATGGCGATTACTCCTGCTGAAATCACTTCAAATATTCAAATGTGAGGGAATCACGGTCGAAGAATGTCAGGCATCATTGTTTTTTTACGACCTCGAAACTGCTCCCGTGGCGTCTTGACGCAGCTTGGCGAGGCCCGTGCCATCTACGACGGGCTTCGCTGGAGTTGCGGTCGCAGCCTCGCTGGATTCCCGACCGCCATACGTCCTGCCGGCACGTCTCGCGTCACCACGCTGCCCGCCCCGACGATCGCATCGTCGCCGATCGTGACGCCTGGCAGGATGATCGCGCCCGCGCCGATCCAGGCATTTCGCCCGATGGTGACGGGGCGGCCGAACTCCAGCATCTGCCGGCGCTGATCGGCGTCGCGTGGGTGATCGGCTGTGAGGATCTGGACGCCGGGGCCGATCTGCGTGCCGGCGCCGATGGTCACCGCAACGACATCCAGAATGACGCAGTTGAAGTTCAGGAAGACGCCGTCGCCCAGGCTGATGTTGTAGCCGTAGTCGCAATGGAAAGGTGGGCGGATCGTGACGCCCCGCCCGACCTGCGCAAAGGCCTCCTGCAGCAGCGGGAGTCGCATCTCGGGGCTGGCGGTCGTCGCGTTGAACCGCTCCATCCAGGCACTGGCGCGCCGGTTGTCCGCGATGAGTTCCGGACTGTCGGCCCGATAGAGCTCGCCGGCGAGCATCTTGTCCTTTTCGCTGCGCATTGCCGGTGGTGTGTCAGCCCTTTGGGAAGTCCAGCCCCATCTCGCGGTAGCGCTCGGGATCGTCGCTCCAGTTCTCGCGCACCTTCACGAACAGGAAGAGATGCACCTTGGCCTCGGCCGCCTCGGCGATCTCGGCGCGTGCCTTCTGTCCGATCGCCTTGATCGTCTGGCCACCTTCGCCGAGCACGATCTTCCGCTGGCCCTCGCGCTCCACATAGATCGTCTGCTCGATCCTGACCGAGCCGTCGGGCTTCTGCTGCCAGCTCTCGGTCTCGACCGTGGAGCGGTAGGGCAGCTCGTCGTGCAGTCGCTCGAAGATCTTCTCGCGGGTGATCTCGGCGGCGAGGAAGCGCAGCGGCGCGTCCGAAATCTGGTCCTCCGGATAAAGCCAGGGACCGAGCGGCAGGCGCTTCTCCAGCCAGGAGAGGATGTCCTTGACGCCATAGCCGGTCAGCGCCGCGACCATGAAGGTCGCCTCGAAGTTCCCGCGCTCGTTCACCTTGGTGGTGACTTCGAGGAGCTTCTCCTTCGGCACGGTGTCGATCTTGTTGAGGATCAGGAACTTCGGCTGCCTCAGCTCGGCGAGCCTCTCCAGCAGCGCCGTGTTCTCCTCGTGGTCGAAGCGGGCGACATCGATCAGCACGCCGATCAGGTCGGCATCGGTGGCGCCGCCCCAGGCGCTCGTCACCATGGCTCGGTCGAGCCGGCGCTTGGGCGCGAAGATGCCGGGCGTGTCGACGAAGATCACCTGCGCCGCGCCCGAGAGCGCGATGCCGCGCACCTGCGTGCGCGTCGTCTGCACCTTGCGCGAGACGATCGAGACCTTGGCGCCGACGAGCTGGTTGAGCAGCGTCGATTTGCCGGCATTCGGCGCGCCGATCAGCGCGACGAAGCCGCAGCGTGTGGGCTCTGCCGCTTCAGTCATTGTCGCTCTCCGGATTTTCGTTCCACAGGCCTTCGCGCCTCAGGAACGCCTCGGCCGCGGCCTGCTCGGCCAGTCGTTTCGATGGGCCGCGCGCTTCCGCGTCGGCGAGCCCGTTGATGCGGGCGGCGACGACGAAGACCGGCGCATGGTCCGGCCCCGAGCGGCCACGCTCGCTGTAAGTCGGCGTCTGGTAGCCCTTGCCCTGTGCCCATTCCTGCAGGGCGGTCTTGGCGTCCCGCAAGGGCCTGACAGGTTTCATCATGCGTTCGCCGAAGGCGCGCTCGATCAGCCCGCGCGCCGCCTCGTAGCCGCCGTCGATGAAGACAGCACCGATGATGGCCTCGCAGGCATCGGCCAGGATCGCCTTGTTCTTGCGCGCCCCGCCGAGGATCTCGCCTTCGCCGAGCCGCATGAACTGGCCGAGATTCCAGCCCTCTGCCACCTCGACGCAGGTCTCCTTGCGCACGAGATCGGCGAGGCGGCGCGAGAGATTGCCTTCCTCCGCCTGGGGGTAGCGCCGGAACAGCATGTCGGCGATCGAGAGGCCGAGCACGCGATCGCCGAGAAATTCGAGCCGCTGATAGCTCGCCAGCCGTGAATCCTCGGCGCTCATATGGGTGAGCGCGGTGGTCAGCAGTGCCTTGTCCGTGAAGCTGTGGCCGAGCGTGGCTTCAAGCCGCGCGGTATCCGGCGCCTTGCGCCCGCCTTCGCCCGCCTTGCTCACTTGATGGTGCTGAACAGACGGTTCCAGCGAACCGTATAGGGCCATTCCCAGATCTTCCAGGCCGAGGCGCCGTCCTCGATCGAGAAGAAGATGATCTCGGCGCGGCCGACGAAATTCTCGAAGGGCACGTAGCCGACGCTGCGGTCGCGCGAGTCGAGCGAGTTGTCGCGGTTATCGCCCATCATGAAGAAATGCTCGGGCGGCACCTGGAAGACCGGGGTGTTGTCGAAGCTGCCGGTATCGCCCTCGCGCTCGATGATCTCGTGGCTGACGCCGTTCGGCAGTGTCTCGCGATAGCGGATCACGGAGACGCTCCGGCCCCAGTTGTCGGGCGTGACGAAGTCGGCGATGCGCTCGCGCTTCACAGGCTGGCCGTTGATGTTCAACACGCCCTCGATCATCTGGATGCGGTCGCCCGGCAGGCCGATGACGCGCTTGATGTAGTCGGTCGAGTTGTCGGTCGGCAGCTTGAACACGGCGATGTCGCCGCGCTTGGGCTCTGCCGCCCAGACTCTGCCGGAGAACAGCGGCGGGCTGAACGGGATCGAGTGCTTGGAATAGCCGTAGGTATATTTCGACACGAAGAGATAGTCGCCGATCAGCAGCGTCGGGATCAGCGAGCCCGAGGGGATGTTGAAGGGCTGGAACAGCAGTGTGCGGATGACCAGCGCGATGAGCAGCGCCTGCACGACGACCTTGATCGTCTCGAGAATGCCGCCCTCTTCCTTGGCCGCCTTGGTTTTGCTGTCGACTTCGTTGGCCACGCGGGCGCTCCTGACACTGCAATTCAGCGCGGTCTAGCCGACTATCGCGTCTGCGACAACGCGCAAGCGCGGCGCGGGGGATCGATGCTGTGAGATGGCGAATACCTGAAGCTTGCCAGTTCGAGCAGGGAAGACGGCAGGAACAGGGTCTGAATACGGTTTGCGGCAAGTTGACGATCAAGTTGACGACATTGTGTTTCCCCAACAGCATCGCAGCCGTCTCGACTCTGGAGGATACGCCCATGGGTACGAAGAAATATGTTGCCGAGGCCATCGGCACGTTCTGGCTGACTTTCGCCGGCTGCGGCAGCGCGGTCATCGCCGCCGGCTTTCCCAATGTCGGTATCGGTCTGCTGGGGGTCTCGCTGGCCTTCGGTCTCTCGGTGGTGACGATGGCTTATGCCATCGGCCACGTCTCGGGCTGCCATCTCAACCCGGCGGTGACGATCGGCCTCGCGGCCGGCGGGCGCTTCCCGGGCGGACAGGTCGTTCCTTATATCGTGTCGCAGGTCGTCGGCGCGATAGCGGCGGCCGCCGTCCTCTATGCGATCGCGCGCGGCGCGCCCGGCTTCAGTCTCTCAGGCGGCTTCGCCGCGAATGGCTTCGGCGAGCACTCGCCCGGCAAATACGATCTCGTCTCGGCCTTCCTCTGTGAGGTCGTCATGACGATGATGTTCCTCTTCATCATCATGGGCTCGACCCATGGCAAGGCGCCTTCGGGCTTCGCGCCGCTCGCGATCGGGCTTGCGCTCTGCCTGATCCATCTGGTCAGCATCCCTGTGACCAATACCTCGGTGAATCCCGCCCGCAGCACGGGGCCGGCGCTCTTCGTGGGCGGCTGGGCTCTGGGTCAGCTCTGGCTGTTCTGGGTGGCGCCGCTGATCGGCGGCGCGCTCGGCGGGATGATCTATCGCTGGCTGAGCGAGGAGCCGCACGGCGTTGTGACCGGAACGGCGCCCGCGGCCTGAGCAGAGCCGCGGGGCTTCGGCCGGGCTGCCTCAGCCGGGCAGCCCGGATCGCCCCTCATCCATGGCCTGCCTTATGCGGCCGATCGCGGCCTCGAGCCCGACGAAGATCGCTTCGCCGATCAGGAAATGGCCGATGTTGAATTCGACGAAGGCCGGCACGGCCGCGAGCTTGCGAGCCGTGTCGTAGTCCAGCCCGTGCCCGGCATGGACCTCGATGCCGAGCTTTGCGGCGAACGCGGCGCCGCGCGCCAGCCGCTGGAATTCGGCCTCGGCCTTCGCTGCCAGGCCGTCCGCAACGGCGTGGCACCAGGTCCCGGTGTGCAGTTCGACGACGGGGGCGCCTAGCTCGGCCGCCATCGCGATCGGCGCCTCGTCGGGCTCGATGAACAGGGAGACGCGGCAGCTCGCCGCCTTCAGCAGGGCGATACGCGGCCTCAGCTCTGCCTTCTGGCCGACGACGTCGAGCCCGCCCTCGGTAGTGCGTTCCTCGCGCTTTTCGGGGACTAGGCAGGCCGCATGGGGTTTGAGCCTCTCCGCCAACGCGATCATCTCGTCGGTGGCGGCCATCTCGAAATTCAGCGGACGCGTCAGTTCGGCGGCGAGGCGCTCCATGTCGGCATCGCGGATATGGCGCCGGTCCTCGCGCAGATGGGCGGTGATCCCGTCAGCGCCGGCTGCGACCGCCAGATGCGCCGCGCGCACCGGGTCGGGCAGGGTGCCGCCGCGTGCGTTCCTCACCGTGGCGACATGGTCGATATTGACGCCCAGACGTAGCCGCTCGGCCATGATGCAAAGCCCCCATTCGTTCCCTTGTCCTTAGACGAAAGCGCATCGCCGGCTCAATGCACGGATTGTCATGGCTGGGCTCACGAATTGCGATCGATCGGGACTGACAAGGCTCCACGAGCAATGGGCGTTTGCGATTTGCTAACCCCAATCGGCAGATGGGCGCGGCGGTGAAGGCAATCGTAACCGCGCTGCTGTAGCCTCTGCTTAAGGGCCGACCGAACCGGGGCAACAACGAGCGGGATCGATGCAACTCCCCCTGAAGAACGCCACTTTCGAGACTGACATCGAGCCGGATCGGCGCGAGACCGAGCAGCCGCCTGAGCGCGCTATCGGCCGGGTGATCGCCTGCGACGGCTCCCGCGCCACGATCCTGAGTGCTGTGTCCAGCGGTGGCTGGCGGCCGATGGACATCTGGGCGATCGGCCGGATGGTCTCGATCAATCTCGGCGACAGCCGCATCGTGGCGCTGGTCTACAAGGTGCACGCGGTCGCGACCGACTGGAGCGAGGCCGGCGAAAACCCGATCCATGTCGACGTCGAGTTTCTCGGAGAGGTGCAGGAGAGCCAGGACGGTCGGCTCCGCTTCCAGAGCGGCATCACCTCCTATCCGCCGGTCGGCGCCATCGCTCATCGCATCCGGACCGGAGACCTCGCCCTCGTCCATGATCTCGGGGACCGCGCTGGCGTCGAGATCGGCCACATCACGCAGGATGCGAGCATTCCCGCGACCGTCAGCGTCCAGGACATGCTGTCCCGGCACTTCGCGCTCGTGGGCACGACCGGCGTCGGCAAGTCGAGCGCGGTCGCGCTGCTGCTGCGCCGGGCCGTCGCGGTGCGCCCGCGGCTGCGCGTGCTGATTCTCGACCCGCACAACGAATATGCCAGCGCCTTCCCCGATCTCGCCCTGACGATCGACGGCGATGCGCTCGACCTGCCATTCTGGATGTTCAGGCAGGAGGAACTGGCCGACGTCGTCTTCCGTGGCCGCCCGCCGCTCGATGACGAGCCGGACATCCTGCGTGAGGTGATCGCGGCTGCCCGAGGCCGCTATCGCGTCCCGACTGGCCCCGAATTGGCCCGCGACCTCGGCTCTTCTGTCCTCAAGCGCCCGCTCGATATGGGCGCCACCAAGCCCGGCCAGGAGCCGCCGCCGCAGGCTTCTTCCATCGACATGGCGGTGCCGTACCGCCTCAAGGACGCCTTCGCCGTCATCGACGAGCTCATCGGCCTGCATGAGCAGCGCTGGCCCCGCGCCGCCCTGCGCTCGTTGAAGGTGCGGCTGGAATCGCTCCACGCCGATCCGCGCTACCGCTTCATGTTCGGCCGCGCCAACATGTACGAGACGATCGCCCCGATCATCAGCCAGATCTTCCGCATCCCGATGCATGGCCGGCCGATTGCCGCCTTCCAGCTTGGCGGGCTGCCGGGCGAGGTGGTGAATGCGGTGGCCTCGGTGCTGTCGCGGCTCGCCTTCGACCTTGCCATGGCGAGTCAGGGCGCCTGCGAGATTCTCGTGCTCTGCGAGGAGGCGCATCGCTACGTTCCCTCCGACGCGGCGCTCGGCTTTGCGCCGACGCGGCAGGCCATCGCCCGCATCGCCAAGGAAGGCCGCAAATACGGCTCCTATCTCGGTGTGGTGACGCAGCGCCCCGGCGAACTCGACCCGACCATTCTGTCGCAGTGTTCGACCATTTTCGCGATGCGGCTCGCCAACGAGCGCGACCAGCAGATCATCCGCTCGGCGATTTCGGACGCTTCCGCCAGCACGATCAGCTTCCTCTCCTCCATCGGCAATCGCGAGGCGATTGCCTTCGGCGAAGGCGTGGCGACGACGATGCGGATGCGCTTCGCGGATATTCCAAGGCATGAGCTGCCGGCGATGGGCGTCGCCAGGCAGGGAGAGGACGGCACGCTGCGGGAGCCGACGCTCGACGACATGATGCGGCGCATGCGCGCCTGAGAGGGCTGACCGGAGAAACGCGAAATTCTTGCATCGCGGAGGCTTTGGCTGTAAGGCCGTGCCCAATCAACTTCCCTGCATCGCCGAGATCGGAAGAAGCCGCCCATGGCTCGCGTTACCGTTGAAGATTGCATCGACAAGGTCGAGAACCGCTTCGAGCTGGTGCTGCTCGCCAGCCACCGCGCGCGGATGATCCAGTCGGGCTCCTCGATCCTCGTCACGCGCGACAACGACAAGAACCCTGTCGTCGCGCTCCGCGAGATCGCCGATGAGAAGCTGAAGCCCGAGGATCTGAAGGAAGACCTGATCCACTCGCTGCAGAAGCACGTCGAGGTCGACGAGCCCGAGGCCGAGACGGTCCCGCTGCTCGCCGCGCCCGGCCAGAGCGCCTCGACTCCCGATTCGGAGGTTCAGTTCGACCGCATGAGCGAGGATGACCTGCTGCGCGGCCTCGACGGCCTCGTGCCGCCGACCGAAAGCGCCGACGACGAGGACTGATCCCGTCGCGCGTGCATCGTTTCTTCACTGTTACCAGCTAAAGCCCGGCAATGCCGGGCTTTTTCGTGCCCGCCACCGGAAACCTCCTTGCCGCCCCGCATGCCTGAGCGAATAATCGACCGTCGCGACGACGGAAAAAGAAGACTGAGGCCCTTATGGGCATGATGCGGCAATACGAGCTCGTTGACCGGGTCAGGAGCTACAATCCGAACACGGACGAGGATCTGCTCAACCGTGCCTATGTCTATGCCATGCGTGCGCATGGCACGCAGAAGCGCGCCTCGGGCGATCCTTTCTTCGCTCATCCGCTCGAAGTCGCGGCGATCCTCACCGATCTCAAGCTCGACGATGCCACCATCGTCGCCGCCGTCCTCCATGACACCGTCGAGGACACGGCCGCGACGCTGGAGGAGATCGAGAGCATGTTCGGGCCGGATATCCGCCGGCTCGTCGACGGCCTCACCAAGATCAAGAAGCTCGACCTCGTCTCTAAGAAGGCCGCGCAGGGCGAGAACTTCCGCAAGCTGCTGCTCGCCATCGCCGATGATGTCCGCGTGCTGCTGGTCAAGCTCGCCGACCGGCTGCACAACATGCGCACGCTGCACTTCGTCCCGCCCGAGAAGCGCCTGCGCATCGCCGAGGAGACGGCTGAGATCTACGCCCCGCTCGCTGGCCGCATGGGCATGCAGGAGCTGCGCGAGGAGCTGGAGGAACTCTCCTTCCGTCACATCAAGCCGGAGGCCCATGCCACCGTCACCAAGCGGTTGGAAGAGGTCACAGCCCGCGAGGGCAAAGTCATCGGCGCGATCGAGGCGGATCTAATGGAAAAGCTCGATGCGAGCGGCATCGAGGCCCAGGTCTTCGGCCGGCGCAAGCGGCCCTATTCGATCTGGAAGAAGATGGAGCGGAAATCCGTCTCCTTCGAGCAGCTTTCGGATATCTTCGGTTTCCGCGTCATCGTCGCGAGGCCGGAGGATTGCTACCGCGTCCTCGGCATCGTCCACATGACCTGGCCGATGGTTCCGGGCCGCTACAAGGACTACATCTCGACGCCGAAGCAGAACGACTACCGTTCGATCCACACGACCGTGGTCGGTCCCGGCCATAGCCGCGTCGAGCTTCAGATCCGCACCGACTCCATGGACCGCATCGCCGAATATGGCATCGCGGCCCACGCCCACTACAAGGATGGCCGCCCCGGCGAAGCCATCCGGCTCGGCGATGAGAGCCGCGCCTATCAATGGCTGCGTCGCACGGTCGACCTGCTGGCCGAGGGAGACAGCCCGGAGGAGTTTCTCGAGCATACCAAGCTCGAGCTCTTCCACGATCAGGTCTTCTGCTTCACGCCCAAGGGGCGCCTGATCGCGCTGCCGCGGGGCGCGACCCCGATCGACTTCGCCTATGCGGTCCATACCGATGTCGGCAACAGTGCGGTCGGCGCCAAGATCAACGGCCGCATCGCGCCGCTGCTGACCGAACTGCAGAATGGCGACGAGGTTGAGATCACCCGCGCCGAGGGGCAGGCGCCGCCAGCGGCCTGGGAATCCCTCGTCGTCACCGGCAAGGCCCGCGCCGCCATACGCCGCGCCACCCGCGCTGCTGTGCGCCGGCAATATGCCGGGCTCGGCCGCCAGATCCTCGAACGCGCCTTCACCCGCGCCGAGCGCGCCTTTTCCGACGACAAGCTCAAGGCCGCGCTGAAGCGCCTCGCCCGCAATACGGTCGACGATGTGCTCGCCGCCGTCGGGCGCGGCGAGATGTATTCGGGTGACGTCGTCAAGGCGGTCTATCCCGATCTGGAGCCCGAAAAGCGTACTTCGCCCGAGGCCAGGCCCGCTGCGGCTGACAGCAACGGCAAGGGCTGGTTCGAGCTGCGCCAGGGGGAGAACCTCAAGTTCAAGCTGCCGGGCGAGGACCCATCCGACAGCGCCATCCCGATCCGAGGCCTCGGCCGTGACCTGCCGGTGCGCTTCGCCCCGGAGGGCGGGGCCGTGCCGGGGGACCGCATCGTCGGCATCCTGACGCCGGGCGAGGGGGTGACGATCTATCCGATCCAGTCGACCGCGCTCGCCGCCTTCGACAACGAGCCCGACCGCTGGCTCGATGTGCGCTGGGACCTCGACGACAAGGTGCCGCAGCGCTTCCCGGCCCGCATCGCTCTGAAGTCGATCAACGAGCCCGGTTCGCTGGCGCAGGTGACGACGACCATCGCCGAACACGACGGCAACATCGACGCCGTGCAGATGAACCGCCCCAACCCGGATTTCACCGACGTCACCATCGACCTCTCGGTCTGGGATCTGAAGCACCTCTCCGCGATCATCAGCGAGCTGCGCGAGAAGCGCGTGATCAGCCGCGTGGAGCGGGTGATCGGGTAACGACTAGCCGCGGAACGCCGCCGCAAGCTCGCGCACGAAGGCTCGCCCGCGCGGCGTGGCGGCGTTGCTGCGCAGAACGACCTGCGAGCGTCCGAGCGCCGGCAACCCCCACTCCGGGCCGACGTCGACGGTGCCGGGCGGGGCGATCCGCGTCGCGAGCGCTGCGACGCCGAGGCCGCCGGTCAGCGCGGCCTGCACTGCGGCCATCCCGCCGCCGATGAAGGCCTCGCGCCAGTCGATGCCCTGCCGGTTGAGCGCATTGATGGCGTGCTGTCGCAGCCGGCATTCGGCGACGAGGTTGATAAGAGGCAGCGGCCTGTCCTCTCGACGCGCGAGCGCGGGGGAGGCGAACCAGCCGAGATCGTCCTCGCGCAGCACCTCGCCTGTTCGGCCTGCGCCAATCCTGCGGATGAGGACTGCGTCGAGGTCGCCCGCCTCATAGGCCATTTCCAACTGGCTCGATGGCTCGATCCGCAGATTGACGATGAGGTTGGGGTCGCGCGCCGCCGGGCGGGAGAGCAGCATGGGGACGTCGGAGCCGGCCGCCTGCTCGCTGATGCCGATGGCGACACGCTCTGGTGCCTCGCTGAAGATCGCGAGCGCTCGGTTATGGGCCTCCAGGAAGGCGCGGGCCACTGGCAGGAAGCGTTCGCCTTCGGAGGTGAGCCGAACAAGCCGCGGATGCCTCTGCAGCAACAGTTTTCCGAGCGCCGTCTCCAGTCGCTTGATGCGGGTGCTGACCAGCGATTGCGTCGAGCCGAGCGCTTCGGCTGCGCGGGTGAAGCTCGACAGCTCGGCGGCTTGCAGGAAGGAGGCAACCGCCTCCACATCGAGTACTGGTGAACCCATAAATCATAAATCCGTATTTTTGATATACCTATAGATACGATTTATGGATTTATCATTCAAGGCTAGCTTCTCGATATCAAACCGCGGCCGGCGAGCCGCCACTGAAGGAGAGAACCATGCCTCTGATCCGGATTTCCATGCGCCGCGGCCGGCCGGCTTCCGAGCCCGCCGCCATCATCGACGGGGTCTACAGGGCGCTGCGGGAGACGTTCGAGGTGCCGGAGAAGGATCTCTTCGCCGTCGTGCACCAGCATGACGCCGACGAGTTCGTCTTCGACGCCAACTATTTCGGCTTCAATCGCACTGCGGGCCTGGTCGTCATCCAGCTGACTGTCGCCAACACGCGCGGCGTGACGCAGAAGAAGAAGCTCTATGCGGCGATCGCGGAGAACCTTGCTCGCGAGCCCGGACTGAAGCCCGACGACATCTTCATCAACCTCGTCGAGGTCAAGCGGGAGGACTGGTCCTTCGGCGGCGGGATCGCGCAATACGTAGCGTGACAGGAAGCGCTGGCCACCGCCGGGCCATTCGTCCTAACTGAACCCGATGGAATGGACCGACGAAGGCACGATCATCGGCCTCAAGGCTCACGGCGAGAGCGCCGTGATCCTGGAGGTCATGACCCGCGAGCACGGCCGCCATCTCGGCCTCGTCAGGGGGGGGCGCTCGCAGAAGACGCAGCCGCTGCTCCAGCCCGGCAACAGCGTATCCCTGACCTGGCGCGCCCGGCTCGATGAGCATCTCGGCGAATACAGGGTCGAGCTTCTGACGTCTCATGTCGCGCGGCTTATGGCGACACCCGTCGCACTCTATGGGCTTGCGACGGTGTCGGCGCTGCTGCGCCTGCTGCCGGAGCGCGATCCGCATCCCGGCCTCTATGAGGGCCTGTCGGTCCTGATCGCCCATCTCGACGAGCCCAGCTTCGCCCCGGCGCTCGTCATACGCTTTGAGCTCGCCATGCTGTCGGAACTCGGCTTCGGGCTCGATCTCGCGCGCTGTGCCGTCACCGGCTCTCCGGACGATCTCAGTCACGTCTCGCCGAAATCGGGCAAGGCGGTCAGCCGCCGTGCTGCAGAACCCTATCTCGACCGGCTGCTGGCGCTGCCGGCCTTCCTCGCCGAGGGACAGGGTGCCCGTGCGCCGTCTCCCGCCGATCTCCTGGCGGGCTTTGCGCTGACCGGGCATTTCCTGCGCCGCCACCTGTTCGAGTCGCGCGGCCTGCCCGAGCCGCCGGAGCGGGCGCGGCTGGTCGAATTTGCCGCACGCATCTTGCCCGAATCATCCACCGTTTGAGTGATTCCGGTAGGTCATTGCGTTTGCGTGCATGGGCGCGGGGCGGCATCGTTCTGGCGGGGTGATTCGGGCTGTGCCATAGAAGCCGCGCGAATTTTGGACAGCATGAGGGCTGACAACGTATGGGCAAGCCGGTCGATCCGCCGCCGGAGGACGAGGCCGAGCGCATCGACCTGAAATCGGCGCTCGAGGAGCGCTATCTCGCCTATGCGCTCTCCACCATCATGCACCGCGCCCTTCCGGATGCGCGCGACGGGCTGAAGCCTGTCCACCGCCGCATCCTGCACGCCATGCGGCTGCTCCGGCTGGACCCCGGCCAGGTCCACAAGAAATGCGCCCGCATCGTCGGCGACGTCATCGGCAAGTTCCACCCGCATGGCGACCAGTCGGTCTACGACGCGCTGGTGCGCCTCGCTCAGGACTTCGCCCAGCGCTACCCGCTGGTCGACGGTCAGGGCAATTTCGGCAATATCGACGGCGATAACGCCGCGGCCTACCGCTACACCGAAGCGCGCATGACCGAGGTCGCGCGCTTGCTTCTCGATGGCATCGACGAGGACGCGGTCGATTTCCGCGAGACCTACAATGGCGAGGACGAGGAGCCGGTGGTGCTGCCGGCCGCCTTCCCGAACCTGCTCGCCAATGGCTCGCAGGGCATCGCGGTCGGCATGGCGACCTCGATCCCGCCGCACAACGCAGCCGAGCTCTGCGACGCCGCGCTCTATCTGATCCAGCACCCGGAGACCTCTTCCGAGCAGCTCATGACCTTCGTGCCGGGCCCGGATTTCCCGACCGGCGGCATCATCGTCGAGAGCCGCGCCTCGATGGCGGAAACCTACCGCACCGGCCGCGGCGCCTTCCGCACCCGTGCGCGCTGGCATGTCGAGGATCAGGGCCGCGGCACCTGGCTCGCCGTCGTCACAGAGATCCCCTACATGGTCTCGAAGGGGCGGCTGATCGAGAAGATCGCCGAACTGCTCAACGACAAGAAGCTGCCCTTGGTCGGGGACCTGCGCGACGAATCCGCGGAAGACATCCGCATCGTCATCGAGCCGCGCGCCCGCAACGTCGATCCCAATTTGATGATGGAATCGCTCTTCCGGCTCTCCGAGCTCGAATCGCGCATCTCCATGAACATGAACGTGCTGACCGGCGGGCTGGTGCCGCGCGTGCTGGGCCTCAGCGAGGCGCTGCGCGCGTGGCTCGACCATCGTCGCGACGTGCTGCTACGGCGCTCGCGCTTCCGGCTGGGCCAGATCGAGAAGCGCCTGGAGATCCTGCGCGGCCTCCTGATCGTCTATCTGGACCTCGACCGCGTCATCAAGATCATCCGCGAGGAGGATGAGCCGAAGGTCGAGCTGATGCGCGCCTTCGAGCTGACCGAGATTCAGGCCAACGCCATCCTCGACACGCGCCTGCGCTCGCTGCGCAAGCTCGAGGAGATGCAGCTCAAGACCGAGCTGGATGAGCTGACCAAGGAGAAGGAGCAGATCGAGGAACTGCTCGGCTCCGAGGCGACCCAATGGAAGACCATCGCCTGGGACATCCGCCAGGTGAAGAAGACCTTCGGCCCGGAGACGGCGATCGGCAAGCGCCGCACCGACTTCGCCGATATGCCCGACACCACCGATATCGACCTGACCCAGGCCATGGTGGAGCGCGAGCCGATCACTGTCGTCATCTCGAAGAAGGGCTGGATCCGCGCGCTGAAGGGCCATGTGCAGGATCGTTCCAGCTTCACCTTCAAGGGCGACGACGCGCTCCAGACGGCATTCTTCACCGAGACGACGGCGAAGGTGCTGGTGCTGGCCTCGAACGGCAAGGTCTTCACGCTCGACGCCTCGAAGCTGCCCGGCGGCCGCGGCTTCGGCGACCCGATCCGATTGATGATCGAGCTGGAGGAGACCGCCGATCTCGTAGCCGCCTTCGCCTACAAGCCGGGTTCGAAACTGCTGATGGTGACCAGCGAGGGCAGGGGGTTCGTCGCCCCCGCCGACGATGTCGTCGCCAACACGCGCAAGGGCCGGCAGGTGCTGAATGTCGATGCACCGGTGCGGGCGCTGCTCGCCGCACCGGCTGATGGCGATCACGTCGCGATCATTGGCGAGAACCGGAAGCTCATCTGCTTCCCGATTTCGGAAGTGGCCGAGATGGGCCGCGGCAAGGGCGTGCGCCTGCAGCGCTACAAGGATGGCGGCGTCTCCGACGCGAGGACCTTCAATCTCGCGGACGGGCTGACCTGGCTCGACACCTCCGGCCGCACCTGGACGGTGGCACAGGCCGATCTGACGGAATGGCTCGGCCATCGCGGCGAGGCCGGCCGCCTGCCGCCCAAGGGCTTCCCGAAGAGCAATACGTTCGGCGGGTAGTCCGAGAGGGACAGGGCATCATGCTCGGGTCAAGCCCGAGAATGATGCCGGTTCAAGGACTTGTTGCTGAAAGCGGAATCAATTCCGCAAGCGTTTGGATCAGGCTTTTTAGCGGATCGGCCGGCCGACGACGCCGACCTCGAGCCCGAGCGTGAGCTTGTTGGTCACGGCCCATTCCACGCCGGCGCGGGCTTCCGGCCTCACGGCGATGTCGCTGCGGCTGAAGGGCGCGGAGAAGGACGTCGCGCCATAGCGCCAGGTTTCGTTGCCGGCGGAGAGGCCGACCTTAGTGTAGAGCAGCACGTCGGGCGTCACCAGCACGCCGGTCTTCACCTGGAAGGCGCCAGCGAAATCGCGGGTATAGGCGACGTTGCCGAAGCTCGGATAGCCGTAACCGCCGATCGCCGGCGCGTATTCGAGCGCGCCGACCACGCCGTAGACGAAATTCCCCTCCTGCCGCATCGTGCCGGCTTCGAGCCCGAAGGTCGGCCCTGCGCTGGTGCGCATATGCTTCGAGCTGGTGACCTGGAAGCCGGAGGATATGCGCGCATAGGAGCCTTCCCATCTCGGGGAAAGCGACGGGGCGTCCCAGGCGAAGGAGGGCAGGGCGCCGAAACCCGAAAGCGGCAAGAAGGTCTGCGCTTGCGCTGCGCTGCCGAACAGAACCGAAAGCGCGGCAGCGGAAAGAAGCGGAAATCTCACGTCGAAGCCATCCTCGCGCAGGAGCGCCCTGCGGAAAGCTAGCATGACGCGGCTCGAATGTCGCGGTTTTGTGGCGCTAGAGCACGCGCCGCTCGGATTGCGGAGCAGTTCGAGCGGATCACGCGTTCTCTATCACCCGGCTCTAGCCTCAAGCGATCTTGGTCCGGAGCTTCAGGAAACGCAGCGTCCGCTCGGCGGTGCTGAGGTCGAGCTTGGTGTAGCCGTCGACATCGTCGTCGATGTCGAGCGAGGAGAAATAGAGCCGGCGCGCCCTAAGCTGCAGGATGGCGCGGAAGGCCGTCGTGCCGATGCCCAGCGACCGGCAGGTCACCGCGATGCCGCTGGCATCGCGCCGCATCAGCACGCGCAGAGCCTGCTCGATGGTGATGTCGGCGACCTGGGCGAGGACCTGCGCGAGATGGTAGGCGCGGTCCTCGTCGGCCAGCATGGTCAGCACGTCGTCGACTTCGCGTACCTTGGCGGCGACGTCGGCGAGCAGCAGCTTCACCTCCAGCCGCTGCTGGCGCGCCTGCTTGGCCAGCGACGAGACGTTTTCCACCGGCTTCCCGTCCGGCCCAGCCGATTCGGCGAGCTGGCCGACGATCCAGAGCACCCGCTGGGCCCGGCTCGGCGACAGGTCCGAGCGGCGGGCCAGTGCGCCGGTGACGGCGGAGTCGCCGTTGCCGCGCTCGAGCAGCCGGTCGAAGCCACGGTCGGAGAAGAGTGCGCCCTTGTTGGCGCTGACCGTGTGCAGCACCTCGTTGTCACCGCGTTCGACCAGGATGTCGGTCAGGTTCTCCGAGAGGCTGGCGCGCTCGGCGATGGCGACGAGATGTTTAGGGGATTGGGTGACGGCGATTGCGGCGAGGTCCGTGTCGGTCAGCACCGGCGACAGAGTCAGTACGAGCTGCGCGACTTCGATGCTGTTGTCGCTGCCAAGCGACACGGCGACATTGTGCGGCAGGGTCGACAGGCTCGCCACGCGCTCCGCATAGCCCTTGCGCTCCTCCTCCCCGAGATAGGAGAGCGAGCTCAGCGCGATCTGGCCGTAATGATCCTTCGATCCCTCGTTGGGATCGCGATCGAGCAGGAAAAGATCGGTCACGGAATGCAGAAGCTGCCGGCGCGAGTCCGACGACATGTCGGCCGGCATCCGGGTCAGGTTACGCAGCATAAGTCCCCCCACGGCACAGCAGCAGGCGCAATCATGCGCTGTCCGGCTTGATTTACTATTAAGGCGACAGGTCGCTTTGAGGCGAGCGGGCGGAACGATGCCTGTTCAGTCGGCGGGGAGGTTCTGGTCGAACCGTTCCCAGCCCTGTGGCATCAGCCGCTCCTGCGGCAGGAAGCGCGACTTGTAGGACATCTTGGGTGAGCCATCGACCCAGTAGCCGAGATAGACGTAAGGCAGGCCGAGGCGGCGGGCGCGCTGGACATGGTCCAGCACCATGAAGGTGCCGAGCGAGCGCGGTTCCAGCGCGGGATCGTAGACCGAATAGACCATCGAGAGGCCGTCGCCGAGCGTGTCGGTCAGCGCCATCGCGAAGAGATCCCCTTCGCCGCGGCCGGTGAAGCCGGAATCGGGGCCGCGCCGGCGATATTCGATCAGATGGGTCTGAACATGGGTGTCCTCGACCATCATCGCGAAATCCAGCGCCGACATGGTCGCCATGCCACCATCCGGGTGACGATCGTCGAGATAGGCCCGAAACAGCGAATAATGCTCCGAGCGCGGCTGAGGGGAGAGCGCCTCGCCGATCAGGTCGCCGTTGCGGGCCAGAACCCGGCGGAAGCCGCGCGAGAGGCGGAAATCGTCGACGCAGATGCGCACCGAGACGCAGGCCCGGCAGGTCTCGCAGGCAGGCCGGTAGGCAATGCTCTGCGAGCGGCGGAACCCGCCCTGCGAGAGCACATCGTTGAGCTCACGCGCCCGCGAGCCGACCAGATGCGTGAAAACCTTCCGCTCCTCGCGCCCCGGCAGGTAGGGGCACGCAGTCGGGGAGGTCAGATAGAATTGCGGGGCATCCCGCAACGGGCGCGTCACGTCGGCTGGCTCCGGGAAAGGCTGCGCCTCTCAATGTATCACCGAAGGAGGCACCCGCAACAATGGTGGCGCAGCTTGCCCGTGGCTGGCGCTCCGCTTCTGACATGGATCAAGTTGCTTGAGGGTGCGCGCACGCGTTCCCTGTTTGATTCAGCGCGCTAGGCGCGCACCACCACCAGCCCGGTAAGCAGATCGTGGATCATGCGCCGGTCGGAGCGGGCGAAGCCGCACGCCACATCGCAGAGCCAGAGCACGAAGGTGCCGGCCGCAACGTAGAACAGCAGCGCATGCACGGCGGCGGCGAGCCCGTCCGGCCGGCCGCCATCGGCGGTCTCGACCTTGAGCCCGGCGACGCGCATGCCCCAGGTCGACTGGCGCGGCCCGCCGATGGTCAGCGCGGCGTAGCCGAGCGCGGTGGCGACCGTCGCGATCGGGATCAGCAGCCAGGTCGCGCCGAACGTGACGATGCCGAGCACCACCAGCAGCACCACGACCAGCGTGCCCAGGAAAAACAGGGCGACGAGGTCGATCAACCAGGCGAAAAGCCGCGAGCCCAGAACGCCGCTGACGTTCTGGTAAGGGCGCGGTTCCAGCGCCGTGACCGGGGGCTGGCCATAGCGGGTATCGCTCATCGTGACTTCGATCCTTCGTTGGGGCCGCGGAATGCAACCTTCGGCGGATAATGTTTGATCAGTGCCCCGGTTCCGCAAGACCTCGCGGCAGGATGCGCCTCGGAGCGAAGCCGTTTTTTGCAAGCGTATCCTCGATGGCGCGCGAATGCGCCGCGCCACGCGTCTCCACCGTGACGTCGAGGGAGACGCCTTTGGCCGGCAGGTCGAGGAACAGCCGGCCGTGGCTGACCTCGAGGATGTTCGCGCCTTCCTCGCCGAGCAGACTCGCGATCCTGCCGAGCAGGCCCGGCCGGTCGCTGGTCGTCAGCCGGAAGGCGACGATGCGGTCCTCCCGCTCCAGCTCCCGCACCATGATCGCGGCGAGCAGGCGCGTGTCGATGTTGCCGCCGGTGAGCACGAGCCCGATCTTGCGGCCGGCATAGCGGCCGGGCTCCTTCAGCATCGCGGCGAGCCCGGTCGCGCCGGCCCCTTCCGCGAGGCTGTGCTGGAGACTGGCGTAAGCGTTGACGGCGCGCTCGATCAGATCCTCCCCGACGAGGACGATGTCGGAGACGAGGCTGGAGACGATCGGCAGCGTCAGCTGGCCGACGCTCTTGACCGCGATGCCTTCGGCCAGGGTCGGGCCGCCGACAGGCTTGTCCACGGCGTGCACCGCGTTGAAGAAGGACGGGTAGAGATCGGCCTCGACGCCGATCAGCTCGATGCCGGGCTTGATCGCCTTGGCCGCGATGGCATTGCCCGCCATCAGCCCGCCGCCGCCGAGCGGAATGATCAGCGCGTCGAGATCGGGCTCGTCGGTCAGCATCTCGCGCGCCAGCGTGCCCTGGCCCGCCATCACCGCGGCGTCGTCATAGGGATGGACGAAGACGAAGCCCTGGGCGCCGGCAAGTTCATGTGCCTTGTGGCTCGATTCCAGGATCGTCTCGCCATGCAGTACGACATGCGCGCCATGGGCGCGGGTGTTCTCGACCTTCACCAGCGGCGTCGTTTCGGGCATCACGATCGTCGCCGGGATGCCGAAACGCCGGGCGTGATACGCCACGGCCTGCGCGTGGTTGCCCGCCGACATGGCGATGACGCCGCGTGCCCGTTCACGCTCGCTCAGCGAGATGAGCTTGTTGACCGCGCCGCGCTCCTTGAAGGACGCGGTGGCCTGCATGTTCTCGTGCTTCACCAGCACGGTCGCGCCGGTCAGCTCGGACAGGCGCGGGGCCGGCACCAGCGGCGTGCGCAGCACATGCCCCTCGATGCGCGCGGCCGCCTCGTCGATATCCTCGGGCGTGATCGCGAAAGTTTCGCTCATGTTGCGCTCCGTTTCGTTCAGACCTGCCGCGGCGACAATTGGCCATCGCCGAAAATGCCGCCCGGGCGCAAGATCAGCACGATCGCGAGCAGGCTGTAGACGGCCAGGTCGCGCTGCTCGATCGGCAGCGTCGCCGACCACGCCGCCTCGAACGCCGCGATCATCAGGCCGCCCAGTGCCGCCCCGCCGACAGAGCCGATGCCACCGAGGATCGCGGCGACCAGCGCCTTCAGGCCGAGCGAGAAGCCGCCGGCAAAGCCCATTCCACCATAGATCACCGTCACGATCACCCCGGCCATGCCGCAGACGGCGCAGGCGATGACGACCGCCACATCGTGAACCGCGCGCGCATCGACACCGAAGAGGGCGGCGGTGCGCGCATCGTCCGACACGGCCCTCCATGCCCGGCCATAGGCCGTGTTCCGGATCAGCACGACCAGCGCCAGAGCCGTGCCGAGGCCGAGCGCGGCCAGCGCGGCCGAGAGTGGGTTGAGCGTGACGATGAAATCGCCGGCATGGACGAGAGGTCGCGGGGTGTTGAGGACCGGCGGCAGCCAGCGCAGCTCCGGCCCCTGCGCCAGCCTCAGATATTCCGACATCGCGATGGCGAGCCCGATGGTCGCGATCAGCATCTGCTGGCCGCTGGCGCGTTCGAGATGGCGCAGCACGAAGCGCCCCATGGCAAAGCCGTGCAGAGCCGCCGCGAGGATGGCGGTGGTGAAGGCGATGAGGAGCGCCGAGAGCGGCGTCGAGACCGCGAGCGAGAGCACGAGCGCCACGCCGATGACCGAAGCGAGCGCGCCCAGTGCTGCGAATTCGCCGAAGCTCAGGATGATCCGGCCGTTGAGCCCGTAGACCAACGCGTATGCCGCCGCGAGCAGGCTATAGATCGCTGCCGATGGCAGGGCGCTCAGGCCTTGCTGCAGCCCGTAGGCGAGGGCTGCCGGCACGGCGGGCAGGTCTCCGGCCCGTGCAGCGCTTGGGTCCGGTGGCGGCTCGGCCTTGTCCTCGAGGTAGAAGCGCCGCAGGAGGTAGAAGCTCGCATCCGACATCGGTCGCCCGTCGGAGGCGATGCCGATCAGCGCGCCGCGGCCAAGCGCATTGCCCTCGCCCGCGAAGAGGCAGTCGATGCTGCGATGACGTGCGAGGCCGTCGCCAAGCCGAACCCGGTAGAACAGCCGCAGCGACCGCGAGACAGGGCCGTTTGTCGCGCGCTCGATTTCGATCTGGGCGTTGGGCGGGTTGAGCGGCGGAATCGCCTGCCGGCAGAGCCGCGTCTGGTCAGTGTCGAACGCTGCGCCGCAGCCGGTCAGCGCGAACAGCAGGACAGCCAGAATCGGCAGGAGGAACGGGCGCATGTCCGGCGACGGTAGCGCCGCCGCCAGGGCAAGGAAACCTTGGCGTCAGCCCCCGGCCTTCAGCTTCTTCGCCACGCGTGGGGCGAAATAGGTCAGGACGCCGTCGGCACCGGCCCGCTTGAAGGCCATCAGGCTTTCGACCATCGCCTTCTCGCCGTCGAGCCAGCCATTGCCGGCCGCCGCCATGATCATCGCGTACTCGCCGGAGACCTGATAGGCGAAGGTCGGCACGCGGAAATGGTCCTTCACCCGCGCCACCACGTCGAGATAGGGCAGGCCGGGCTTGATCATCACCATGTCGGCCCCCTCCTGCAGGTCGAGTTCGACCTCGGCGATGGCCTCGTCGGCATTGGCCGGGTCCATCTGGTAGGTGCGCTTGTCGCCGATCAGCGTCGCATTGGTGCCGATCGCGTCGCGGAACGGGCCGTAGAAGGCCGAGGCGTATTTCGCCGCATAGGACATGATCTGCACGTCCTCATGCCCCGAGGCATCCAGCGCGCCGCGGATCGCGCCGATGCGACCGTCCATCATGTCGGAGGGGGCGATGACGTCGGCCCCGGCATCGGCCAGCGCCAGGGCCTGCTGGACGAGGATCGCGACGCTGGCATCGTTCAGGATGCGCTCGCCATCCATCACGCCGTCATGGCCGTGCGAGGTGTAGGGGTCGAGCGCCGCGTCGCAGATGATGCCGATCTGCGGCACCTCGGCCTTGATGGCGCGCACGGCGCGGCACATCAAATTGTTGGCGTTGAGGGCTTCGGAGCCCGTCGGGTCACGCAGCGCCTTGTCGACGAAGGGGAAGGGGGCGATGGCCGGGATGCCGAGCGCGGCTGCATCCGCCGCCTGCCGCACGGCCTCCTCGATATTGAGCCGGTCGACGCCGGGCATCCACTCCACCGGCGTGCGCGCCTGCGGAGAATCCATCAGGAAGATCGGCCAGATCAGGTCGTTCGTCGTCAGAACCGACTCGCGCACCAGCCGGCGCGACCATTCCGCCTTGCGGTTGCGGCGCATGCGGCGGGTGAGATCCAGCGACGGCGCGGATGCGGTGCCGTCAGAGGAGTGAGGGGCGGGGAAAGGCCGCGCGACCCGGGATTCCATGGCGATTGCCTCGAGCGACGAAAGGGAGCTGGCCCGGATACGTCAAGGGCGCAGGCTCGACAGCGCCTCTTTATCACATCGGACCAATTCAAAAACCGGACGCTTGGTCGCAAGCGGGCGGTTGAGCGGAGGATCGGTCGCCGGTGCGCACAGGCCAAGGCATGCCACTCGCTCCGTCGCGTTGACAAGCCTGCCCACGCCTTCCAGAACCGCAGCCCATCAGGGAGCGGGATCGGGCCATGACGACGCAGGACCAGGAGATCATTTGCGAGATCCGCGGCGCCGCCGGCGTCGTGGTGCTGAATCGACCCAAGGCGCTGAACGCGCTGAGCCTCGGCATGGTCCGCGAACTTGCCCGTGCGCTCGACGCCTGGGAGGACGATCCGCAGGTGGAGCGCGTCGTCGTCAGCAGCACGAGCGAGAAGGCCTTCTCCGCCGGCGGCGACATCCGCTGGCTGCACGATTCCGGCAAGGCGGGCCGGCATGCCGACATGCTCGCCTTCTGGGGCGAGGAATACATCCTCAACCACCGGATCAAGACCTACCCGAAGCCCTATATCTCGCTGATCGATGGCATCGTCATGGGCGGCGGCGTCGGCATCTCGCTGCATGGCAGCCATCGCATCGCCGGGGACCGTTATCTCTTCGCCATGCCGGAGGTCGGCATCGGCTTCTTCCCGGATGTCGGCGCGACCTATGCGTTGCCGCGCCTGCCGGACTCCTTCGGCAGCTTCCTCGCCATCACCGGCGAGCGCGTCGGCGCCGCCGATGCCGCCTCCTTCGGCCTGGTCACCCATGCCGTCGCCAGCGAGCGCATGGCCGAGCTTGCGAATGCCCTGACCGCTCGCGGCGGGCTCGACGACATCCTCGCCCCCTTCGCGATCGATCGCGGTCCCGGTCCGCTCCACCCCGAGCGCACGGTCATCGCCGACGCCTTCGGCGCGCCGACCCTGCCGGAGGTTCTCACGCGCCTGCGCAAGGCGGCCGATGGTGGCAGCGCCTTCGCCAGCAAGCTGCTGCAGACCATCGCGGTCAAGTCGCCGACCAGCGTCGCCATCGCGTTCGAGCAGATGCGGCGCGGCGCCACGCTCGATTTCGCCGAGGCGATGCGGACCGAATACCGGATCGTCTCGCGGGTCGCCCACGGCCACGAATTCTACGAGGGCGTCCGTGCCGTCGTCGTCGACAAGGACCAGGCGCCGCGCTGGCAGCCTGCGACGCTGGACGCCGTGCGACAGGACGACATCGACGCCTATTTCGCGCCGCTCGGCGCCGACGAACTCAAGCTGGAGGGTTGAGCTTGGGGTTGGGCGGTGACGGCGATGTCCTGCGGGGCGCCAAGGCCGGTGAGGCGGAGAGCGGGCGGCAGAGCCGCTGGCGGACGGTGCTCGTATGGTTCCTGCGTCTGGTCTCGGCCTTCTGGCTGGCAAAAGGCCTGACCGCCTGGGCGGTGATCTTCGGTGTGCCCGGCAATCACGAGCCGCCTTTCGAGAATCGCCTCCTCAGCTATCAGGCGATCATCGTCTATTTCGCGGTGATCGACCTTGTCGCCGCCGTCGGCCTGTGGCTGACCTCGACCTGGGGCGGCGTGCTCTGGCTGCTGGCAGCGATCAGCCAGCTCCTGCTCGCCTTCCTCTTCCCGCGCTTCGTGCCGATGACAGCCTGGATCGTCGGCATCTACATCGCGCTGATCGCCGTCTACTTCATCGCGACCTGGGCGGCGGAGAACGACGGCGGGTAGGCGGTTTTCTGGCTTGTTCTCGGATCAAGCACCAGCATCTCGATGCGGTCTGATCAGTCGACTGCGTCGAGTCATAGTAAGATTCGCTTTAGCTTAAGCGTTTTTGGCTTCACTTACGATTCACCCAAAGGGGTAAATCCCTGATTCATCCTGATATTTAAACTCGTTTTCATCGGTGCCCGCATATGGTGTTCTTCAGAAGCGGACCGGAAGAAAAAATCCGGCCGAGGCAAAACAGGCGGGATATACAATGAAAGCGAGCGTCAAGACTTCGGAAGTTGCTCAGACCAGTGAGGTCGAGCTCAAGGTGAAGCCGCTTTATCTTGAGTCGCTGACGCTGGTGGAACGGCTTCATCGCCGGCTGCTCGACGTCATCAAGGACGAGTTCGAGCGTCGTGGCCGTGACGACGTCAACAGCGTGCAGGCCCTGCTGCTCTACAATATCGGCGATGCCGAGCTCTCCGCCAGCGAGCTGCGCACCCGCGGCTACTATCTCGGCTCGAATGTCTCCTACAACGTCAAGAAGCTGGTCGAGCTCGGCTACCTGCACCATGCCCGGTCGCGCATCGACCGCCGTTCGGTCCGCATCAGCCTGACGGACAAGGGCTCGGAAGTGCACAACATCGTGAAGGGCGTCTACGACAAGCACGTCCGCACGGTCGAGCAGATCGGCGGCATCGCGGCGGACGACTTCGAGCGCATGAACAACGCCCTGCTGCGCCTTGAGCGCTTCTGGACCGATCAGATCCGCTATAAGCTCTGAAGAATCGGCGGCTTTCGCCGATTTTTGCTACGCTTGCCTGCAAAGCGGTCGGGATGAAGTTCCGGCCGCTTTGGCATGTTCTGGCGTCGACTGTGGCTTTGCTGCCATGCGCGTGGCAAAACGCGGCCATGCCCTAAATTTGCCGCTCTCATCACACCTCTTTAACCGTGCTACGACACCGTCGTCGGCCAAGTGCCAGCTTGTGGCGGCCGCCGCCGCGAGCGCTGCCTCGCCGGCGGCGTTTTCGTGCGGTCCGAGTGCCTGCTCTAGGTCTTGAAGAGGGAAGAGATGTCGCAATTGAGCCTGACCCGCCGCGAAACTGTCCTGGGTCTCCTGTCGGGCGTTGCCACTGTGGCAACTGCGCCGGCTCTCGCCCAGCAGGCCGAATGGCGTCAGAACTATGATGCCGGCGCGCGCAATGCGGTAGCGCGGTCTTCGACGCCGATGTTGTCCTCGGAAGCCCTGCAGGCGACCGAACAGGCGATCGTGGCCTATCGCGACCTCGCCGCGCGCGGCGGCTGGCCGCAGGTTCAGCTTCCCGAGCGCATGGCAGTCGGTTCCAAGGGGCCGGGCGTCGTGGCTCTTCGCCGCCGCCTGATCGTCACGGGCGATCTCGAGGAGACGGCAGGCGAAAGCAGCGTCTACGATTCGTATGTCGAGGCCGGCGTGCGCCGCTTCCAGTCCCGCGTCGGGCTTTCGACCACGGGTACGATCAACCGCGCCACGATCGTCGCGCTCAACGTGCCGATTGACCGCCGCATCCGCCAGCTCGAAACCAACGTCGTGCGCCTGCGCAGCTGGTCCGGCAATCTTGGCGGCCGCTATGTCGTCGCCAACATCCCCGCCGCGATGGTGGAGACGGTCGAGAACGGCCATGTCGCCACGCGCCACGCAGCCGGCGTCGGCAAGATCGACCGGCAGTCGCCGCTGCTGCAGACCAAGATCCCGGAAGTCAATTTCAACCCGACCTGGACGGTTCCCGCCTCGATCATCCGCAAGGATCTGATCCCGAAGATGCGCAAGGAGCCGACCTATCTCACCGAGAACAAGATCCGCATCATCTCGCCGAACGGCGGCGAGATCTCGCCGGCGAATGTGAACTGGAACTCGGACGAGGCGACGCGCTACACCTTCCGGCAGGATCCGGGCGGCGATTTCAATTCGCTCGGCTTCGTGCGCATCAACATCCCCAGCCCGCACGGCGTCTACATGCACGACACGCCGTCGAAGGGCATCTTCGGCGATGATTTCCGCTTCGTCTCCTCGGGCTGCATGCGCGTCCAGAACGTGCGCGACTATGTCGCCTGGCTTCTGAAGAACACGTCCGGCTGGGACCGCGCCAAGATCGACGAGGTCATTCAGTCCGGCGAGCGCATCAACGCGCGCATCTCCGATCCGGTGGCGTGCTACTGGGTCTACGTCACCGCCTGGGCGACGCCGGACGGCGGCGTCCAGTTCCGCGACGACATCTACAACAAGGACGGTCTCGGCCCCGCGCCGGTGGCGGCGCTCGCGGGCGAGCAGGATATCTGATCTCGACCTTTCGCTGCGTTTTGAAAACCCGCCGGTTCCCGGCGGGTTTTTTGTTGTGTGCGGCGGCGCCTCACAGCGTGCGGTGGCCGCTTACGCACTCCGGCGGAAAAGCATCACGCCGCCGACCAGCACCACCATTCCTGCGAGGAGCAGCGCGGTTCCCTCGAACAGGCCGCGATAGCCATGCGCCGCGATCAGCGGCGCGCTCGCCAGCGGCGAACAGAACTGGCCGATGAAGATCGAGGCGGTCAGGATGCCGCCGGCAAGTCCTCTGGATTGCCGCGGCGCCAGATTGAGCGCGAGGGCGACGAAGCTTGGCGAAACCAGCGCATAGCCCGCGCCGATGAGCAGCGCGGCTGCCACCAGGGGTGCAATAGCGGCCGTGTGTGGCAGCAGCGCAAATCCCAGCGCCATGGCGGCATAGCCGAGCGCGAAGAGGACTCCATAGCCGCTCAGGCGCTGGAGACGCGAATAGAACAGACCAAAGCAGCCGCCCGAGATCATCAGCATGCCCAGCACCGTGCCGGTCATGATCGCGCTCTCGTAGCCTTGGGCTTCCAGAAAGAATGCGATCTGCGTCGGCATCAGGAAGAAGATCATGTTGGTCATTGCCTGCAGCGCTACCAGCAGGGCGAGCGGGAGCAGCCAGGATCGGGAGCCATCGCGACTATCCGCCGCTTCGGCATCGCCGCTCGCCGGGGGGCGTGGCGGCTCGATGGCGAACAGCCACATCACCGGCAGGACAACAGCGGCAAGCCCGTAGACGGCGAAGGGCAGGCGAGGGGATGTTGCGGCCGCCCAGCCGGCGAGCGAGATGAAGACGAGCCCGCCGAAATTGCGAGCCGAGATCTGGAGCCCCGTCAATGCGTTGCGGTCTTCGCCGGTGAAGTAGTCGCCGATCAGGGCGGTCTGTGCCGTCATGATGAGCGCGACGGCGATGCCGAGGGCGAGCCTGCTCGCAAAGATCGTCGGCAGATTGGGTAGGATGAAGCCGGCACTGCCCGAGATTACGAAGAGGATGACCCCGGCCAGCAGCATGGCGCGCCGCCCGAGCCGGTCGGCGACGACCCCGGCGAAGGGAGCGCAGAGCGCGACACTCAGCGACGGCGCCGGCACGAGAAGCCGTGTCAGCATCGCAGCATTTGGATCGTCGGCGAACAAGCGTTCAAGCCCGGGCAACGCCGGGCTGATCGTCGCATTGGCCATTGTCGTGAGCATGGCGGCCATGAGGAGCGCGACCGCCCGTCCGTCCTGCCAGACCGGCCTTTCTCGAGTGACATGGATATCCGCCATCGGCTTTTCCTCTTGCTGAATTCGTCGGCCCGGCAGAGCGTACGAATTCAAGTCAACTTGAGGTCAAGCATGAAACTGCTGGATATCGGCGAGGTCGCGGAGCGCTCCGGGGTCCCGCCCTCGACGCTGCGTTACTATGAGGAAATCGGGCTGATCCGCTCGGAGGGCCGGCGCGGGCTGCGGCGGCAGTTCGACCCTGACGTTCTCCTAAAGCTGTCGCTGGTTGGTCTCGGCAAGATCGCCGGCTTTTCCTTGGACGAGATCGCCGGCATGTTCGGAAAGAATGATCAGCCCGACATTCCGCGCGAACGATTGCGCGCCAAGGCCAACGAACTGCAACGCCAGATCCTTGGCCTGAGAACACTGCGGGATGCCCTGCGTCACGTTGCCGACTGTCCGGCCCCGACTCACCTCGAATGCCCGACCTTCCGGAGCCTTCTGAAGACGGCATCGCGAGGACCGCTCGTCTACCGCCCGTCGCAGTCGCAGCGAGTCGCGGAAATCAAGCCCTCGCGGCAGCGGCGGAGAAGTTGATTCCGTCGTCGGAGGAGGCTGCGCGGAGCTTCTGGCCATCTATCGCTTGGACAGCCCCCCGCCGCATGGTAGGGGACGCCGCAACGGCGTAGAGCCCATGGCCCGCCGCATTCATCAGGAGCCGGACATGACCGAAGCCGCGCTGGACAAGCACCTCTCGAACTCCTTCTTCGGTGCTTCGCTGCATGATGCCGATCCCGAGATCGCCCGCGCGATCGACCTGGAGCTGGGTCGCCAGCGCGACGAGATCGAGCTGATCGCCTCCGAGAACATCGTCTCCCGCGCCGTGCTCGAGGCGCAGGGCTCGGTGATGACCAACAAATACGCCGAGGGCTACCCGGGCCGGCGCTACTATGGCGGCTGCCAGTTCGTCGACATCGCCGAGAAGCTCGCCATCGAGCGCGCCTGCCGTCTGTTCGGCTGCAGCTTCGCCAATGTCCAGCCGAACTCAGGCTCGCAGGCCAACCAGGGCGTCTTCATGGCGCTGATGCAGCCCGGCGACACCTTCATGGGCCTCGACCTCGCCGCCGGCGGGCACCTGACCCACGGCGCGCCGGTCAACCAGTCCGGCAAGTGGTTCAACGTCGTCTCCTACGGCGTCTGCGTGGTCGATCAGATCATCGACTATGACGCGATGGAGCGCCTCGCCATCGAGCACAAGCCGAAGGTCATCGTCGCCGGCGGCTCGGCCTATGCCCGCCACTGGGACTTCGCCCGCTTCCGCGAGATCGCCGACAAGGTCGGCGCCTATTTCATGGTCGACATCGCCCATTTCGCCGGGCTTGTCGCCGGCGGCGCGCATCCTTCGCCATTCCCGCACGCCCATGTCGTCACCACCACGACGCACAAGACGCTGCGCGGCCCGCGCGGCGGCATGATCCTGACCAATGACGAGGCGCTGGCGAAGAAGATCAACTCCGCGATCTTCCCCGGCATCCAGGGCGGCCCGCTGATGCATGTCATCGCAGCCAAGGCGGTGTCCTTCCTCGAGGCGCTGCAGCCCGAGTTCAAGACCTACGCCCATGCCGTCGTGGCCAACGCCAAGGCGCTGGCCGAGACGCTGAAGTCCAAGGGCTTCGACCTCGTCACCGGCGGCACCGACAACCACCTGATGCTGGTCGACCTGCGCTCCAAGAAGATCACCGGCAAGGCGGCCGAGGCCGCGCTCGGCCGCGCCCACATCACCTGCAACAAGAACGGCATCCCCTTCGACCCGGAGAAGCCGATGACGACCTCCGGTATCCGCCTCGGCACCCCGGCCGCGACCTCGCGCGGCTTCGGTATCGCCGAGTTCAAGCAGGTCGGCGAGCTGATCGCCGAGGTGCTGGACGGCCTCGCCGCCAATGGCGAAGAGGGCAACGCCGCCGTCGAACAGGCCGTGACCGCCAAGGTCAAGGCGCTGACGGCGCGCTTCCCGATCTACTGAGCCGCGCCTTCATGCTTCGAGCTCACGGGAACGTGCCCTTGAGTTCGAACATGATCAGGTTCTCGGTCTGACCGCCCATATCCGGGCGGTTCTTGCGGCTGAGATCGACGCCCAGCTTCAGGCTCTCGGCGACCTTGTAGGAGGCCGAGGCGCTGCCTGTGACGTTGTCGTCCTTGAGATGGGCGGCAACGGACAAACCGAAGCGATCCTTGGTGGCGCTGAGCCTAAGGGTGAGGTCGACCTTCGGTTTCGTCAGGTCCACCTTGTTCGCCGCGGTCAGGCTGATCACGCCGTATTTCACTCCGACGACACTGGTGACTTCGGGCGCCTTCAAGCCTGCGGTGACGACCTGCAGCGACAGATCAATCTTGAGCTGTTCCCATTTCAGCTGGCCGGTCACCTTGCCGCCATAGCGCTTCGCCGTGGGGTCGAAGACGAGGCCGCTGACGCCGAGCTTCAGTGCGCCGACATTCAGCACCTCGAACTTCAGCTTCTCCAGCTCCCGGATGCCCATGCCGTAGAGCGTGCCGGAGGGCTTTGTGACGAAGAGCGCGACACCAGCACCGGCCGACAGGACAGCACCGACCACATAGAGAACGGTCTTGTTGTCGTTGACCCAGACGCCGATCGCCGATGATTTCGCGGCGTCCTCGAAGTTCTTCAGCTGCTTTTCGAGCGCCTTGAACTTCGACGACTCCTTGACCTGCTTGAGGTAGGCGTCGGTCGCGGCCGTTTGCACGCCGCCGATCACCGAGGATTGCAGCTTCCCGATCTCTTCAGAGGTTAGCTGTGAGCTGCTGAAAGGACCGCGGGATTTTGCGAAGCCCAGCACCGCATTCTCGGCCGCCTTCAGCAGCGTGGGGCTCTTGAACGCCTGGATCAGGCGTTCGGGGGACCGGGAAATCTCGGAATCGAGCAGATCGAACGCCAGCAGCACCAGGCCGCCGAACGCTTCGCCCATGTTGCCCTCGTTCTCTGCCATGATAGAAGCTCCGCCGCGCTCGCTGTGAAGGTCGAGTGTTCGTCGCCTCGATGCGCCTCGAGGTTCATCGCCCTCGCAGCATAGCAGCAGCGGCGCCATGGCCTCTGGTGCGGAAACCGACGCTGGGGCAAAGAAGCGCCGGGCGTCGTCGCCCATCTGGCATCCCGAAGGATTCGCGCATGCGCTGTCCCTATTGCGGCTCGCTCGACACACAGGTGAAGGACTCACGTCCGACAGACGATCATGCCTCGATCCGGCGGCGCCGCGTCTGCCCGGATTGCGGCGGCCGCTTCACCACCTTCGAGCGCGTGCAGCTGCGCGAACTGACGGTAGTCAAGCGCTCCGGCCGGCGCGCGCCCTTCGACCGCGACAAGCTGGAAACCTCGATCGCGCATGCGCTGCGCAAGCGCCCGGTTGCACCCGAGCGCATCGAACGCATGGTCAACGGCATCGTGCGCCAGCTCGAAAGCTCGGGCGAGGCGGAAGTCCCGAGTTCGACCATCGGCGAGCTGGTGATGGAAGGGCTGAAGGCTCTCGACGACGTCGCCTATGTCCGCTTCGCCTCGGTCTACAAGAACTTCCGCGAGGCGAAGGACTTCGAGGAGCTGCTTGGCCAGCTCGGCGGCGCAGAGGAGGAGGGCACCGCCGCCCCCGCTCACAGAGGCGATGACTGATCCCAGCGCGGTAGACCGCGCCTTCATGCGTCAGGCGCTGGCTTACGGCGCACGCGGCCTTGGGACGACATCGACCAATCCGTCTGTCGGCGCCATCATCACGCGCGAGACGCCGGATGGCCCCGTCGTGGTCGCGCGCGGCCACACCCAGCCGGGAGGCCGGCCGCATGGCGAGGCGCATGCCTTCTCGCGCGCCGGAGCCGGATCCATGGGCGGCACGCTTTACGTCACGCTCGAGCCCTGCGCGCATCGCTCGGTGCGCGGCGGCATCCCCTGCGTGGAGCACACCATCCTGTCGGGGGTAAAGCGCGTGGTGTCGGCGATGTCCGATCCCAATCCCTTCATTGCCGGACTGGGCCATGCGTTGCTGCGTACGGCGGGAATAGATGTCACCGTCGGCGTGCTGGAAGACGAGGCGCGGCGCGCGCATCGGGGCTATCTCTCGCGCATCACGCTCGGGCGTCCGATGGTCACCTTCAAGATCGCCCGCACGGCGGACGGCTATGCCGGCGGCCCGGGCCCCACGCCGCTTGCCATATCCGATCCGCTTGCCGGTCGCTGGGTCCATCTTCAGCGTGCTCATCACGACGCGATCATGCTCGGCATCGCCTCCGTTCTGTCAGACGATCCGCAACTCACGGTGAGGCTGCCGGGCATGGCGGCCCGTTCGCCGATCCGCGTCATCCTCGATACCCATCTGCGCCTGCCCCTGACTTCGAAGCTGGTGCGTAGCGCAGGCGCGGTGCCGGTCTGGGTGATCGCGTCCGAGACTGCCCCCATCGAGCCGGAGGCCGCGCTGGTCGCCGCCGGCGTCGAGGTGATGCGCGTCTCGCTAGCGCCGGACGGTCATCTCGATCTCGCCGAGGCACTGAAGCTGCTGGGGACGCGCGGCATCACCCGCGTCTTCTCCGAAGGAGGTCCTCGCGTCGGAGAGAAGCTCGTGCTCGCGGGACTCGCGGACGAAGTCATTGTCTCGACCGCGTCGAAAACGCTGGGGCAGCCCGGCGTCGTTGCCGTGCGTCCGGGGCTTGCCGCGGCATTGGCAGACCCCGATCTATACGCCCTTGTCGAGGCCGGCCCCATCGGCCAGGACCGTTTCGAGCATTTCGTGAGGAGAGGCTGATGTTCACCGGCATCGTCACCGCCATCGGCGAGGTCGTGGAGGCCGAGCGCAAGGGGCCGAGCCTCAAGCGCCTCGCCATCGCCTGCCCCTACGAGGCGGAAGGCATCGCCATCGGCGCCTCGATCGCCTGCGCCGGTGTCTGCCTCACGGTGACCGCGCTGAAGCCCCGCACCGACGGCGCGGCCGGCTGCATCTTCCAGGTCGAGGCGGCTGCCGAGACGCTGGCGAAGACCGTGGTGGGGGATTGGCAGCCTGGCACGGCGATCAATCTGGAGCGCTCTCTGAAGGTCGGCGAGGAGCTCGGCGGCCATCTCGTCACCGGCCATGTCGACGGCGTCGCCCGCATCCTGAAGATCGACCAGATCGCGCCCGATCCGGACGAGCCCTGGGGCGCGACGGCCCGCTTCCACATCCGGGCGCCCGAACAACTGAAGCGCTTCATCGCTGTGAAGGGCTCGATTTGCCTGGACGGCACTTCGCTGACGGTCAACACGGTCGATGACGACGTCTTCACCGTGCTGCTGATCCCGCATTCGCTCTCCGTCACCACTTGGGGCGAGCGCAGGGAGGGCGATCCCATCCATCTCGAAGTCGATCTGATGGCCCGTTATGCCGCGCGGCTTGCAGAGGCGCGCCCGCAGGGGTAACCAGCCCCTGACATTCCAAGAAGGATTTCAAGAAATGGCCGGACCCCGGCAGATATCGGCCGACAAGGCCGCAACTCCCGCGCTCGACATCGAGGGCGCCCGCGTGCTCGTGGTCGAGGCGCGCTTCTACGACAAGCTTGCCGACGAATTGCTGGCCGGCGCAACCGCAGTGCTGGAGAAGGCAGGTTGCCGCGTCGACATCGTCACCGTTCCCGGCGCGCTGGAGATCCCTTCGGCCATCGTCATCGGCCTGCGCGCCGCCGACGAGGCTGTCGATCCCTATGAGGCGGTGGTCGCGCTCGGCACCGTCATCCGTGGCGAGACGGGCCATTACGACATCGTCGCCGGCGAGAGTTCGCGCGCGCTGATGGACCTGTCGGTCGCCTTCGCCCTGCCGCTCGGCAACGGCATCCTGACCGTCGAGAACGATGCGCAGGCCTGGGCCCGCGCCAACCGTTCCGAGATGGACAAGGGCGGCGGTGCGGCGGAAGCGGCGCTCTCCGTCCTGCGCTACAAGCGCTCCCTGACGGAGTCTTCGCAATGAGCCGCGCCGAGATGCGGCGCGGCGCGCGGCTCTCGGTCGTGCAGGCGCTCTACGAGATGGAAATCGGCGGGCGCGGCGTCGTCGAGGCCATGGCCGAGTTCGAGGCATTCTGGATCGGCAAGGAAGTCGAGGACATCGAGCTACCGAAGGCTGAGATCGCCTTCTTCCGTGACATCCTTGGCGGCGTCGTGCGCGAGCAACGCCTCGTCGACCGCTCGGTCGACGAACTCCTCGCCAAGGGCTGGCCGCTGAAGCGCGTCGAGGCCGTGGTGCGGGCGATCTTCCGCGCCGGCGCCTACGAGCTCGCCTTCCGCAAGGACGTGCCGGCCCGTGCCGTGATCTCCGAATATGTCGCTGTCGCGCGCGCCTTCTACGAGGGCGAGGAGATCGGCATGATCAACGCCGTGCTCGACCGGATGGCGCGCGATTTCCGCGCCGACGAGTTCGACGTGCCGGCGGCCTGATGACGGAACCCAGCCGCCCCGGCGAGTTCGAGCTGATCGCCCGCTATTTCGCGCCGATCGCCGGGCCGGGGGGCCTGGGCCTTCTCGACGATGCCGCGCTGCTGCGGCCAGGACGCGGCTATGAGGTCGTCGTCACGGTGGACGCGCTGGTCGCCGGCGTGCACTTCTTCCCCGACGATCCGCCGGCCTCGATCGGCTGGAAGGCGCTCGCGGTCAATCTCTCCGATCTCGCCGCGAAGGGGGCAAAGCCCGAGGGTTTCGTCCTGACGCTCGCCTTGCCGCGCGGCTGGACGGAGGGGTGGCTCGCCGATTTCACCGCTGGCCTTGCGCGCCTGGCTGGGGCGGAGGGCTGTCCCCTGATCGGTGGCGACACCGTCTCGACGCCCGGCCCGTTGACGATCTCGATCACCGCCTTCGGCTCGGTTCCGGCAGGGCGCATGGTGCCGCGCTCCGGTGCGAAGCCGGGCGACGTCGTGCTCGTCTCCGGCACCATCGGCGACGGCGCGCTGGGTCTGAAGGTCCATGGCCCCGAGAGGCCGGGCTGGGTCGCCGGGCTCGATGCCGATCATCGCGCCTTCCTCGCTGATCGCTATCTACATCCTCGCCCGCGCCTCGCGCTGGCAGAAACGCTCCAGCGTCATGCCTCGGCCGCCATGGACGTTTCGGACGGTCTCGTCGGCGATCTCGCCAAGCTTCTGAAGGCCTCGAAAGCCGGGGCTGAGATCGATCTCGATGCCTTGCCGCTGTCGCCCGCGGCCCGCGCCGCGATCATGGCCGATCCCGCATTGGCGGAACTGGCCTGGACCGGCGGAGACGACTACGAAATTCTCTGCACGGCATCGGAAAGGGAATATCCTGCCCTGATCGCGGCGGCTGCGGAGAAGACCATTCCGCTGACGCCCATCGGCAGGGTTGCAGCCGAGGCCGGCAAGGTGACGTATGGCGCGAAGGGCGAGGCGGTGAGCTTCGCAAACGGTTCCTTCTCGCATTTCTGAAAGCGGCGCATCACGCGGCCGCAAGGCGGCATTGTGATGAACCAGCACGTTCAGCCCCTCGACGGCGATCGGCTTGCCAAGCGCAACGCGCTGGTGCTTGCCGGCGCACAGGCACTCGGCGGCGCCAATCCGGCGATCATCATCTCGCTTGGAGGCATCGTCGGCGCACAGCTCGTAGCGGATAAAGCCTTCGCGACGGTGCCGGTCAGTCTGTTGCAGCTCGGCATCGCCACCGGCGTCATTCCGGCCGCCATCGTGATGCGCCGGCTCGGCCGCCGCAGTGGTTATCTCATCGGCGCGCTGATCGGGGCATCCGGCGCGAGCCTCGCCGCCGGCGGCGCGACGCTCCGGCTGTTCTGGCTTTTCTGCCTCGGGACTTTCATCTGCGGCCTCTACGGCTCTTTCGTACAGAGCTACAGGTTCGCCGCTGCAGATACGGCGAGCGAGAGCTTCCGCCCGCGCGCCATCTCCTGGGTCATGGTCGGCGGGCTGGCCGCGGGCGTTATCGGCCCGCAATCGGTCTACTGGACGCGCGATCTCACCCCGGCCGCGCCCTTTGCCGCGAGCTTCCTCGCGCAGGGCTGCCTCGCGCTGCTGGCGATCTTCATCGTCTCGCAGCTGCGCGCGCCGCCTGTCCCGGTCGTCCATGCCGACGGCGGCCGCCCGCTCGGCGAGATCATGCGCCAACCCAAGTTCATAGCCTCTGTTACGGCCGCGCTCGTCGCCTACGGGCTGATGAGCTTCGTCATGACGGCGGCGCCGATGGCGATGGTCGCCTGCGGCCATTCGGTCGGCGATGCCGCGCTCGGCATCCAGTGGCATGTGCTCTCGATGTTCGGGCCGAGCTTCTTCACCGGCAGGCTGATCGCGCGCTTCGGCAAGGGAACCGTGACCGTGGCAGGCTTGGCGCTGACGGCGCTCGCGGCCGTGGTGGGGCTCACCGGCCTGACCGTCGCGCATTTCTGGGTGGTGCTGATCCTGCTCGGCGTCGGTTGGAACTTCGGCTTCATCGGCGCCACGGCCATGGTAACGGACTGCTACCGACCCGAGGAGCGGGTGAAGGTGCAGGCGGCCAACGACTTCCTCGTCTTCGGCTCGGTCGCCATCGCCTCCTTCTCGGCCGGCGGCCTGCTGAGCCATGGCGGCTGGGAGACCGTCAACTGGCTCGTCTTCCCGCCGGTTGCGCTCGCGCTTCTGATGGTGGCATGGCAACGTTTCCAGCGCCCGGCCGCAGTCTGAGCGCGCGGGGCCTTGCCGGAGACGACACCATGAACGACCGCACCTTTCCGCCCGCCACCGGCCGCGTGCCTCCCGGCGCGATCGGCCATAACCGCGGTATCGTGCGGCCGAACTACGCCTTCATGCCGCCCGAAGGCGTGCTGATCAGCCGCCTGCCGCAATATCGGGACACTGTCGTACGCGTCCTGGCGGCGCCTGTTCTCGGCGCTGCCTTCGCCCAATACGTCCTCGAAATCGCCCCCGGCGGCGGCACACCGGCCTCCTTCGCCGAGGAGGGCGTGCAGCACTTCTTCTACGTCCTCTCCGGCGAGGTCGCCTTCGGGATCGCGGGCGGCGCTCCGAAGCCGCTGACGGAGGGCGGATTCGCCTATCTGCCGCCGGCGTCGCCCTTCACCCTGCACAACGAATCGACTGGTCCGGCCCGCGTGCTGGCCTTGCGCAAGAGCTATGAGCTCGCCGCGGGCCTGGCGGTGCCGGAGCCGATTCTCTCGCATCGCGACGCCGTGCCGATGACGAATCACACCGGCATGGAGGGGCGAGGCTTTCAGTTCCTGCTGCCCTATGGCGACATGCGTTTCGACTTCGAGATGAACCTGATGTGGTTCAAGCCGGGCGTCTGCTTCCCGGCGGTCGAGACCCATGTGATGGAGCACGGCCTCTACATGCTCGAAGGGCAGGGGCTCTATTTCCTGGATCAGGACTGGCACGAGATCTGGGAGCGGGACTTCATCTGGATGGGCGGCTTTTGCCCCCAGCAGTTCTACCCGACTGGCCATGGCGACGCCTGCTACCTGCTCTACAAGAACGTGAATCGGGACTTCGCGCTCTGACGGAAGGCAGCATCGACAGGGAGATCAGGAGCGAGCGCATGGCCGAACGATCTCCTCCATCATCCGGTGTCGTCTTATTGTCCGGCGGCAATCCTCAAATAGCCAAGGGCGATGGCGACGAGCCCGTACAGGCCTATATCGCCGCCATGCCCGGCTGGAAGAGCGAACTCGGCCGACGCCTGGACGCCCTCGTCGTCCGGACGGTGCCGGATGTCCGCAAGGCCGTGAAATGGAATTCGCCGTTCTATGGGCTGGCGGGGCAGGGCTGGTTCCTCAGCTTCCACTGCTTCACCCGATACGTGAAGCTGACCTTCTTCCGCGGCACTGCGCTGGAGCCGATTCCACCCGGCACCTCAAAGCATCCTGAGACCCGTTACTTCGACATCCACGAGCGCGACGAGCTCGATGAATCCCGGCTCGCCGACTGGGTGAAGCAGGCCAGCCAACTGCCCGGAGGGCGCCTTTAGAACGCGCTTCGCGCGGCCCTTGGGGCAGGCGCTGCCGCGCCGGCTGTGCAGCAAGCTTCCAACTGGACCAAAACGCAAACACAGCGTTTGCGCTCTCCGTCGAAACTTGCCACAAATTCGCCTGACACTGGCGACGCGAGGCGGGCCTATAGTCTTCAGGGCCCGTTTTTTCGTTGGCTGACGTCCAATGCTGCAAAAGCGGAGCGACAACGCTCCCGACGGCTCGGAAGCACCAAGGTCAGGAAAACGAATGTCAGCTCTGCTTCTCATCATTATATTGAGTGCGCTGTCGATAGCCTACGGCATCTGGGCCTATGGCGACGTCATGAAGCGCGATGCCGGCAACCAGCGCATGCAGGAGATTTCCGGCGCGGTGGCCGAGGGCGCGCAGGCCTATCTCAAGCGCCAATACGTGACCATCGCCATGGTCGGCGTCGTTCTTTTCATTGCGCTCGCCTGGCTGCTCGGCAAATGGGTGGCTGTCGGCTTCCTGATCGGCGCCGTGCTCTCCGGCGCGGCCGGCTTCATCGGCATGAACGTATCGGTGCGCGCGAACGTCCGCACGGCTCAGGCCGCGATGCAGTCGCTTGGAGAAGGCCTCGACGTCGCTTTCAAGGCGGGTGCGGTCACCGGCATGCTCGTCGCAGGCCTCGCCCTGCTCGGCGTCGCCGTCTACTACGGCGTCCTGACCTCCTGGCTCGGCTTCCAGCCCTCCAGCCGCACGGTGATCGATTCGCTGGTGGCGCTCGGTTTCGGTGCCTCGCTGATCTCGATCTTCGCCCGTCTCGGCGGCGGCATCTTCACCAAGGGCGCCGATGTTGGCGCCGACCTCGTCGGCAAGGTCGAGGCCGGCATCCCGGAGGATGATCCGCGCAACCCGGCGACCATCGCCGACAATGTCGGCGACAATGTCGGCGACTGCGCCGGCATGGCCGCCGACCTGTTCGAGACCTATGCGGTGACGCTGGTCGCGACGATGGTCCTTGCCGCGATCTTCTTCGCCGGCCAGCCGGTGCTCGGCACGATGATGCTCTATCCCATGGCGATCGGCGCGGCCTGCATCGTCACCTCGATCATCGGCACCTTCTTCGTGAAGCTCGGCGCCAACCAGTCGATCATGGGGGCGCTCTACAAGGGCTTCATCGCTGCCGGCGTGCTCTCGATCGGAGCGATCGCGGCCGTGAACTACCTGATGTTCGGAGGCTTCGACGCTTCCTTCACCACGGTCCAGAACGTCACCTTTACCTCGGGCAAGCTCTTCAGCTGCGCGCTGGTCGGCCTGGCCGTGACGCTCCTCATCGTCGTCATCACCGAATACTACACCGGCACCGGCAAGCGCCCGGTCGTCTCCATCGCCCAGGCCTCGGTAACGGGCCACGGCACCAACGTCATCCAGGGCCTCGCGGTATCCTTGGAATCGACGGCGCTGCCGACCATCGTGATCATCGCCGGCATCATCGCCTCCTACACGCTCGCCGGCCTCTTCGGCATCGCCATCGCCACCACCGCCATGTTGGCTCTGGCCGGCGTGGTCGTGGCGCTCGATGCCTTCGGCCCGGTGACGGACAATGCCGGCGGCATCGCCGAGATGGCGGGCCTGCCCAAGGAGGTGCGCCACTCCACCGACGCGCTCGACGCCGTCGGCAACACCACCAAGGCGGTCACCAAGGGCTATGCCATCGGCTCGGCCGGCCTCGGCGCACTTGTGCTCTTCGCGGCCTATACCTCGGACCTGAATTTCTTCATCTCCGAGGCCAACAAGGCCGGCAGCACGGCCTTCCAGTACTTCAAGGGTGTCACGGTCGACTTCTCCCTGTCGAACCCCTACGTCGTCGTCGGCTTGCTGCTCGGCGGCCTGATCCCCTTCCTCTTCGGCGGCATGGGCATGACGGCGGTCGGGCGCGCGGCAGGCTCGGTGGTCGAAGAGGTGCGCCGGCAGTTCCGCGAGAAGCCGGGCATCATGCAAGGCACGGAGCGGCCCGATTACGCGCGTGCGGTGGATCTGCTGACCAAGGCCGCGATCAAGGAAATGGTCGTGCCCTCGCTGCTGCCGGTGCTGGCGCCGATCGTGACCTATTTCGTGATCTACGCGATCGCCGGCAAGAACAACGCCTTCGCCTCCCTCGGCGCCATGCTGATGGGCGTCATCGTCACCGGCATTTTCGTCGCGATCTCGATGACCTCGGGCGGCGGCGCCTGGGACAACGCCAAGAAGAGCTTCGAGGACGGCTTCGTCGACAAGGACGGCGTGCGCCACCTCAAGGGCTCGGATGCCCACAAGGCTTCGGTGACGGGCGACACCGTCGGCGACCCCTACAAGGACACGGCGGGCCCCGCCGTGAACCCCGCGATCAAGATCACCAACATCATCGCGCTCCTGCTGCTGGCGATCCTGGCGCATAGCTGATCGAAGGTATCTCCAAGAGACGGAAAGCCCGCGGCGAGAGCCGCGGGTTTTCCTTTTCCGGCAACGCTCTGCGCGCCCGGCTTGAATCAACTTCGAAAGCTGTCGGACTGGGTGCGAAAGTTACGGCCGAGAGCGTAGTGTTGCCGCCTGCTGTCGCGCGGCATTGATGGCATGGTCTCGCCGAATTGAGGAAGAGACCATGTCCACGCAAACGCTCGAAACCCCTGCCTCCACCAACCGCGCCACCGAGCTCGTCCTTTTGCTCACGCTCGCCACGCTCTGGGGCGGCTCCTACAGCTTCATCAAGGTCGGCGTCGAGACCATCCCGCCGCTGACCCTGATCGCGGCCCGCACGCTGATCGCCGGGCTGATCCTGCTCGCCGTCATCCGCTGGCGGGGCTTGCGGATGCCGCGGGACCGGACCGCATGGCGGCGCTTCACGACCCAGGCTCTGCTCAACAGCGTCTTCCCCTTCACCCTGATCGCCTGGGCGGAAAAGAGCGTCGACGCCGGTCTCGCCTCGATCCTCAACGGCACGACCCCAGTCTTCGTCTTCCTGATCTCTCTGGTGCTCGCTCCCATGAAGCGACCAGACTGGCGCAAGGGCCTCGGCGTCGCAGCAGGCCTCGCCGGCATCACGCTGATCGTCGGTGTCGATGCCTTCACCGGGCTCGGCGGTGCCGTTCTGCCGCAGCTCGCCATCATCGCGGCCACTGTCGCCTATGCCTGCGCCGCGCTCTTTGGCCGTCACTTCACGGGCATGGACCCGCTTCTGCCGGCAGCGGGCTCGATGCTGGCCGGTACGGCGCTGCTGATCCCGGCAGCACTCGTCGTCGACCGGCCCTGGACATTGGCGCCGTCCACCGAGTCCCTACTCGCGCTTCTCGCCCTGTCGGTGGTTTCGACCGCGCTCGCCTTCGCCATCTATTTCCGGCTGATCCGCACGCTCGGCTCGGTCGGCACGACGGCCGTGGCGTATCTGCGTGTGCCGATCGGCGTCGCCATCGGCCTCGTCTTCCTCGGCGAGACATTGAGCCCCACGGCCTGGGCCGGCCTCGCTCTGGTGGTCCTCGGCGTCATGGCGATGACCCTGCCGGAGCGGCGTTCGGGCACGGCAGGGTGACAGGCGCGACAGCACATATGAAAAACCCCGCGGCGCCGGCCGCGGGGTTTTTCTTTTGGGAGCTGATCGGGAGAGCTTAGCCCAGCGGGTTGAACTTGGTGACGCCCTTGAACAGGTTGCGCAGGAAGCTCTGCTCCTCGCCGCCCGCCGGGGTGGTGCGGCTGATGAAGTCGAAGATCACGCCGTCCTGCAGCCCGTAGCGGGCAATGCGCTCCACCTTGAAGCCCTTGTTGAAATAGATCACCAGCACCTGCTGATCGATGACCTGCGGGTCCATGAACTGGACGCGGCGGCGCATCGTCTGGCTGATATAGTAGAAGGTGCGGTTGCCGACGGTCGAGGTCGTCGAGGGTGTGCCGAGCAGTTGCAGCACGGCCTGCACATCCATGCCGGGCTTCACCTGCGCGATCAGCCCGTCATCCATCACGAAGCCGCGGGCGAAAGTCTCGTTCAGGCCCGCGGACGTCGGTAGAACGAAACCGCCGGCATCGGGGCCGCAGCCGGCCAGCAACAGGGACGAGGTCGCAAGGGCTCCGAGCAGAGCCGTGCGGCGGGTCAGAAGGGTCATGCCGGCACGATCCAAAGGCGAGCACGGCTCGGATGATCCAAGCCGCTTGTCAAAAGGGTAGGGCTTGGCGTAACGCCCGAGCATGGCTTTGGCAAGGCGAGGACGCCCGCGGCAACGTGGGGCGCAGGCAAACAGTTGATTTTCGGATTGTTCGGCAAGCGCGCCAGTCGGCGAGCCTCTGTGGATGCGTTGTTCGGGCGCGTCGCCGAAGCGTCGCGACGGCCTCAGCTCTATGGCGAAGGCGGAATTCCCGACAGTTTCGAGGGCCGTTTCGAATCGCTCACGCTGCATGCCTTGCTGGTGCTGCGGCGCCTGCGTGAATTGCCGCCCCCCGCCTCCGATCTGGCGCAGGAGTTGGTCGACGCCTGCTTCGCCTATCTGGAGCTCGGCTTCCGCAACGGTGGCATCAGCGACGTCGCCGTGCCCAAGCACATGAAGAAGATCGGCCAGATGTTCTATGGCCGCGTGCAGGCCTATGAGGCGGCTTTGGTGGCACCAGGCACGCAGATGCTGGCTGAGGCGCTCGGGCGCAACGCCTGCGCGCCGGAAGGCGCAGCCGCGCTTGCAGCCCATATCCGCGTGGCCCAGGGCTATCTGGCGCAGATGGACCTCGACGCTATCCTCAGTCGGGAGGACCTGTTCCCGACCTTGGGCGGGCAGGATTTTTCGGGTCAGGAGGCGAGCCATGTCTGATCACCCACCCTCCCTGCCGCTGAGCCATCCGCTCCGCGTCGAGACCATCCGCCAGCGCGGCAGCGAGGTTGTCGTCCGCGCTGAAGAGAGCCGGCTCTCGGCGATCTCCGCGATGCTGGGCCTCGCCTCGCTCGAAGCGCTGGAGGCGCGCTATCTCCTCTCGCGCAATGGCGACAGGGTGAAGCTGGAGGGCCGCATCGCGGCGCGGCTGCACCAGACCTGCGTTGTCACGCTCGACCCGTTCCCGGTGAAGCTCGACGTACCGGTGAAGCTCGACTTCGCGCCCGAGGACGAGACCAGCGCGGCCTCCCGCCGTGGCGAGAGAGATGACGCCGAGATCGACATCGAGGTGCTGCTCAACGAGGAGGATCCGCCCGAGCCTATCCATGACGGCGTCATCGATCTCGGCACCGTCACGCTCGAATTCCTGGCGCTGGCGCTTGATCCCTATCCGCGCAAGCCGGGAGTCAACTTTGATGCGCCGGCGGCCGAGCCGGGATCGGAATCGCCCTTCGCGGGGTTGGCAAAGCTGAAGCGAGATGAGTAAAGCAGCGCTTGGCCGTCTTGCGGAGCGGCCTCAAGTCGCTATTGTCGGCGCTGCCGGGGCACGATCTGAACATTCGGTTCGAGTCGAGATCTTAGCGCCCTGATCCAGCATGGGCTTTCCGAATTCGGGTTCCACTTTTCGGGCCCATGCACTATGAGCCGTCCCGCACCGAAGGTCGGCCATTTCCGGGACACACCTGAACTCCATGACACGATCGGTTACAATCGCGCTCGATGCGATGGGCGGGGATCACGGCCCCTCCATCGTCATCCCCGGCGCTGCGCTGATGCTGGAACGTCGCCCGGACGCGCGCTTCGTCGTCTTCGGTGACGAGAAGCAGGTGCTGCCACTGATCGATCAGCACCCCAAGCTCAAGGCGGTCACGACCTTCCACCACACCGAGGTCTCGGTGAAGATGGACGACAAGCCGAGCCAGGCGCTGCGCGCCGGCCGCTACAAGTCGTCGATGTGGCGCGCCATAGACGCCACCAAGACCGGCGAGGCCGATGTCACTGTCTCGGCCGGCAACACCGGCGCGCTGATGGCGATGTCGAAATTCTGCCTGAAGTCCATGGCGCAGGTCGATCGCCCCGCCATCGCCTGCCTGTGGCCCACGGCGCGCGGCGAGAGCATCGTGCTCGATGTCGGCGCCACCATCGGCGCCGACGCCCGCCATCTCGTCGATCTTGCCGTGATGGGCGCGGCCATGGCTCGCGTGGTCTTCGATATCGACCGGCCGACGGTTGGCCTGCTCAATGTCGGCGTCGAGGAGATCAAGGGCGTCGAGGCGGTCAAGGAAGCCGGCCGCATCCTGCGCGAGAGCAACCTGCCGCATCTCAGCTATCACGGCTTCGTCGAGGGCGATGATCTCGGCAAGGGCACGGTCGATGTCGTCGTGACCGAGGGCTTCACCGGCAATATCGCGCTGAAGACCGCCGAGGGCACCGCCCGTCAGGTCGCCGACTATCTGCGCGCGGCGATCAACCGTTCGTTCATGGCGAAAATCGGCTATATCCTCGCACGCAGCGCCTTCGCCGCGCTGCGGGAGAAGCTCGATCCGCGCAAATCCAACGGCGGCGTCTTTCTGGGGCTGGAAGGCATCGTCATCAAGAGCCATGGCGGCACCGATGCCATCGGCTTCGCAAGCGCGGCCGAACTCGGCTATGAAATGGCCCGCGAAGACCTGATGGCGAAGCTCCGCGAGATGGTCGCAGCAAGCACGCGCCCCGAGCTGCCCGCCGCGCAGCCGGTTGACGCTGAATAAGGAACGGTTTCCTTGTCCATTCTGCGTTCTCAAGTCGTGGGTTGCGGCTCCTATCTGCCCGCTCGCATCGTCACAAATGCCGAGCTGGCCGCCAGGGTCGACACCAATGATGAGTGGATCGTCCAGCGCACCGGCATCCACCAGCGCCATGTCGCGGCCGATGACGAGCCCACCTCGGCGCTCGGCCTCAAGGCCGCCCAGGCCGCGATCGCCGACGCCGGCATCGACGCGCAGGAGATCGATCTGATCATCGTCGCGACCGCGACGCCCGACCATACCTTTCCCGCGACCGCGACACAGATCCAGGCCGCGCTCGGCATCACCGAAGGCGCAGCTTTCGACATCCAGGCGGTCTGTTCGGGCTTCGTCTTCGCGCTGGCGACGGCCGACAAGTTCCTGACCACCGGCGGCGCCAGGGCTGCGCTGGTGATCGGCGCCGAGACCTTTTCGCGCATCCTCGACTGGGAGGACCGCGCGACCTGCGTGCTGTTCGGAGACGGCGCCGGCGCAGTCGTGCTCAAGGCGGTGCCGGGCGAGGGGACATTGGCCGATCGCGGCATCCTCACCACCCATATCCGCTCGGACGGGCGCTACAAGGACAAGCTCTATGTCGACGGCGGCGCCGGCTCGACCAAGACGGTCGGCGTGCTGCGCATGGAGGGCAGGGAGGTTTTCCGCCACGCGGTCAACAACCTCGCTGAGACAGTGCGGCACACCTTCGAGCAGACGGGGCTCAGCGGCTCCGATATCGACTGGTTCGTGCCGCATCAGGCCAATCGTCGCATCATCGATGCGACGGCCGACAAGCTCGGCATCGGACACGACCGTGTCGTCGTGACGGTCGATCGTCACGGCAATACCTCCGCCGCCTCGGTTCCGCTGGCGCTGGCGGAGGCCCATGCCGATGGCCGCATCAAGCCCGGACAGCTCGTGCTGATCGAGGCGATGGGCGGCGGCTTCACCTGGGGGTCTGCCCTGATCCGTTGGTGAGATGCTCGCGAATTTATCTCAAATTGTGACGATTCATCGCGGTTTTCGATTGATTTAGGCCAGAGACGGGGCAACAACCCTCGCTTGAGGATTGACCCGCGCGGCGGGGACGCCTAGCGTCCGCCGACCGATATGGCGAAAAGGCCGGCGGTTCTCGTCGCTGCCTGCAATATGCCTTGGAGGACATGAATGGCGGCGCAAACGGTCACTCGCGCGGATCTGTGTGAGGCTGTTTATCAGAAGATCGGCCTGTCCCGGACGGAGTCGTCGAAGCTCGTCGAAGCGGTGCTCGACGAGATCTGCGACGCGGTCGCTCGTGGGGAGAACGTCAAGCTGTCTTCGTTCGGTTCTTTCGTCGTGCGAGACAAAGGCGAGCGAATCGGGCGTAATCCCAAGACGGGTGTTGAGGTGCCTATCGAGCCGCGTCGAGTGATGGTGTTCAAGCCCTCGAACGTGATGAAGGCCCGCATCAACGGGCAGTCGGGTGAGGGCGAGAGCGAGTGAATCTGGAGTTCCACGCCGGCAGCGCAGATGCGGAGGCCGAATTGGACACCAAGAGCCCTGATGCCTTTCGGACCATCAGCGAGGTCGCTGAAGACCTCGACATACCCCAGCATGTGCTCCGATTCTGGGAAACCCGCTTCAGCCAGATCAAGCCGCTGAAGCGCGGTGGCGGACGCCGCTATTACCGCCCGGATGATGTCGCCCTGCTCAAGGGCATCCGTCGCCTGCTTTACGGCGAGGGCTACACCATCAAGGGCCTGCAACGCATCCTCAAGGAGCAGGGGCCGCGCCATGTCCAGGCAATCGGCCGTGGCGGGCCGATCGGCCAGGCGCCCGGCGGACCGTCGGAGGTTGCATCGTCCGATCCGTCTCAGGTCGCCTCCGCGAACTGGACACCGCCCCCCGCGGCGCGCAGCGTTCCCGAAGGGCTGGACGACATCACGGTCCTGGCCGCGGTGATGAACGAGCTCGGCGAATGCCGGCGCATCCTCGAACGGGCGCTCGAGCCGGCGGTCGAGGCGTCCTGAGCAGGCTGCGTCGGTTGATCCGGCAGCAGCGAGCCCATATTTGAACAGAGCTCCCCAGGGCCGAGGACGACCTCGGATTCTTCCCTCAACCGGGCGCGGACGACCGCGCTGCATCGTCGAGGAGGGCCGTGATGGCCTGGCTCTATCTGTTCGTCGCGGGTCTGTTCGAGGTCGGCTGGGCGATCGGCCTGAAATATACGCAGGGCTTCACCCGCCTGATGCCCACCCTTCTCACCCTTGCTAGCATGATCGTCAGCCTCGGGCTGCTCGGGCTGGCGCTGAAATCGCTGCCGGTCGGCACCGCCTATGCCATCTGGACCGGCATCGGCACGATCGGGACCGCGATCCTTGGCATAGCACTTCTCGGCGAGCCCGCCGGCGCGTTGCGCCTCGCCTGCATCGGCTTGATCGTCGCCGGAATCGTCGGGCTGAAGCTGGTCTCGGCCTGAGCGTCGTCAGCTCCGCCGAAACGCTTCCGGCCAGTAGCCACCGCGTTCCAGTGCGACGATCAGGATGACGATCGCGAGTGTGACCACGATCGTCATCAGCTTCGCGTTCCAGGGCACGCCGCGGCCGATCAGCCAGATCAGGCTCAGGCCGATGATGAGCGGGACCACGATCTCCATGGGTCATGGTAGCGCGCCGGCCGGGCAGGGCAACAGCCCTTATTCCGGCAGGCCGCCCCCGATCGGACGATCGCCTTCCATCAGCGGCTTCAGCCGCGCCAGCTCGGCTGCCATGAAATCGAGGAACAGCCTGACGCGCGGCGTGTGCCGCATGTCAGGATGGGTCAGCAGCCACAGATCGGCGGCGAGCGCAGGATCGGGCGGAGCGAGTCGCGTCAGCCCGGGCCGCGTGTCGCCGATGAAGCAGGGCAGGAAGCCGATGCCGATGCCGGCCTCGACCGCCTCAGCGAGGCCGAGAACGGTGTTGAGCTTATAGGCGACCCGTTCCGGCGCGACATGGAGTGCGACATAGCGGTAGGCGTTCATCGCGGCGAATTCCTCGCCGAGCGAGACCCAACTTCGTTGCCAGAGCGCCTCGACAGGCGGCCGCTCGGTATCGGGAAAATCGACGGCGCGGCCGTAAAGCGCCCAGACGATGCGGGCGGGCTTGCGGCCGATCAACGTCTCGGGCGGATTGTCGGTCGCCCGGATCGCCACGTCGGCGTCGCGCTTGGAGAGGTTGGCGGCCCTGTTGCCGATGAGGATGTCGAGGCGGATCTCCGGGCATTCGCCGAGGAACTGCGCGAAGAGCGGCGTCAGCAGGTCGACCACGAGAGTGTCGTTGGTGGCGACGCGCAACTCGCCGGCAGGCGTGATTTCCTGGCCGGCGAGCTTGAGTGCGAAAGCATTGATGTCGTCATCGACACGGGATGCCAGCTGCACCATCTCCTCGCCGGCGGGCGTCGCGACATAGCCCGAGCGGTGCCGCTCGAAGAGCCTGACGCCGAGCGCCTCCTCGATCTGGCCGAGCCGGCGGAACACCGTCGAGTGATTGACGCCGAGCGCTGCCGCGGCTGCGGGCAGCGCTCGCTTGTCTGCGATGGCCTTGATCAGGCGGAAATCGTCCCAGGCCAGGGCATTCGCGGCAAGAGGCTTGGCGGAGGAAGGCTTGGCAGGGGACTTGGCGGCTTGAATCATCCGCGCAGTCTCCGCCAAGCCTTGTAGTCCTTCAAGCACCGCGCTCAGGCGACGGCCGGGCGGACGCGCTCGCCGAAGCTGGCCGACTTCAACGCGAAGGCGCCGTCGCCGATCAGCGCATGGGCGAAGGCCGTCAGCGCCAGGAAGGCGGGATATTCCCAGCCGCCGTTCGGGGCGTTGAACACCCAGCCGTTCGGGGCGTGGACGGCCAGCGCGCCGAACAGCACCGGCAGCAGCAGCAGCGATACGTAGCGGCCGTAGAAGCCGAAGAGGATGGCGAGGCCGCCGACGAGCTCGGCCAGGATGATCGGCCAGGCGAGGGCGCTCGGCAGGCCGACCTGGCCGAGGAAGCCGGCGAACCCGGCCGGGGTGAAGATGACGAGCTTGAGATAGGCGTGGGCGATGAACATGGCACCGAGCGCGATACGCAGGCTGAGGGCGCCATAAGGGGCGAGGCGATTGTCGATCATGGTCATGTCTCCTGAAAACGAAACGGGACCGGGTTGGTCTCGAGGCACAAGATCATCTCGTTCCTTTCGCAAATCAAATTGTAGTTCAGCGATATGGACATTGCGCGGGTGCAATGAATTGGGTCTAGCGCTTTGCCCTCCATGCGCCGATCTTTCGGCCAACACAGCGAGGCCGGAAGGGCTGGCCCGCTAGGCACTCGAAGCTCACGGAGGACCAAACCATGCAGATCAACGGCCTTCACCACGTCACCGCAATCTCCGGCCCCGCCCGCCGCAACCTCGACTTCCATGGCCGCGTGCTCGGTCTGCGCCTGGTCAAGAAGACGGTCAATTTCGACGATCCCGGCACCTATCACCTCTATTATGGTGACGCCGACGCGGCTCCGGGCTCGATCCTGACCTTCTTCCCCTGGGATCATGCCGCTCCGGGCCGCCTCGGTGTCGGCGAGACGCAGGAGACGGTGTTCCGGGTTCCGGAAGGTTCGATCGGCTACTGGACGCATCGCTTCGTCGAGCAGGGCGTTCCGCATGAGGCGCCGACCAGGCGCTTCGGCGAGAGCGTGCTGAGCTTCCGCGATCCGGACGGGATGAGGTTCGCCCTCGTCGGTGTCCCGGGCGTCGAGAAGGAGCCGTTCTGGTCCGAGGGAGGTATTCCCGCCGAGTATGCGATCCGCGGCTTCCATAGCGTCAGCCTGCTGATCGCCGACGCGGCGCCCACCGCCGCGATCCTGACCGACGTCTTCGGCTTCGCCGAGGTCGCTCGCGAGGAAACCCTGATCCGCTATGCGGTGAAGGGCACGGAGATCGGTGGCATCGTCGATCTGCGCGTCGCCGGCGGCTTCCTGCCGGCCCGGCAGGGCGCGGGCTCGGTCCACCACATCGCCTTCCGGGCGGCCGACGACGCCGCACAGGAGGAGATGGTCCGCCGCCTGCGGGAGAACCACGGCATCCGCACCACGGAGCAGCGCGATCGGAACTACTTCCGCTCGGTCTACTTCCGTGAGCCCGGCCATGTCCTGTTCGAGATCGCGACCGATATCCCCGGTTTCGCGGTCGACGAGCCGGCCGCCGAGCTGGGCCGCGCGCTGAAGCTGCCGCCGCAGTATGAGGCGCACCGCAAGGAGATCGAGGCGGTCCTGCCCGCCCTCGACTGACGCTTGCCGACAGGTTCCGGGCCGCTCGGCCCGGAACCGACTTCGCCCTGTTTGCCAACGATGGGGCAGGGCGCCTCCGCTTCACGAAGGGAGACGACACCATGACTGACACGAAGGCCGATACCGGCTTCATCCATGTCTTCGAGCAGGGCAGCGACTTGGAACGCCGGCCGCTTGTGCTGCTGCACGGCACCGGCGGCGACGAGCGTGACCTGCTCTCGCTCGGCCGCACCGTCGCTCCGGGCGCGAGCCTGCTCTCGCCGCGCGGCAAGGTGCTGGAAGGCGCTGCGCCTCGCTTCTTTCGCCGTCTGGCCGAAGGCGTCTTCGACGAGGACGATCTGCGCCGCCGCACCGACGAACTCGCCGATTTCGTGCTGGAGGCACGCGAGCGCTACGGGCTAGCGGCTCCGATCGCGCTCGGCTTCTCGAACGGCGCCAACATCGCGGCCGCGATGCTTCTGCAACGGCCGGATGTGCTGGCGGGCGCGGCGCTGCTGCGCGCCATGGTGCCTTTCGCCGAGGCGCCGCGGGCGGACCTGTCGAGCAAGCCCGTGCTCGTGCTCTCCGGCGCGCTGGACCCGATCATTCCGGCCTCCAACGCCGAAAGGCTGGTCCGCCAGCTCGGCGACAATGGTGCGGCGGTCGAGCACCGCGTGCTGCCGGCCGGCCATGGTCTCGGCCAGGCCGACCTCGGCCTGCTGCATGGCTGGCTCGAGCGCTTCTGACGAGGAGACATGGCCGCGCCTAGAGCCGGACCCGATCAGGTTGAATCAACCTGATCGGTGAATCCGCCTCTAAACAATGGATAGAGAACGCGTGATCCGATCGGATTGCTGCGCAATCTGATCGGCGCGTGCTCTAGAGGTACGGCCATGCTTGCAGCGAGCCGGTTCTCGCAGGAGCGCATTGGCCAGTCGGCTTGCTTTCAGAACCTGAGATAATGCCAGGCGCCCCAGCCCAGCAGGAAAAACCATGCCGTCGTCGTGCAGGCGATGGCCAGCAGGAAGCAAAGGCCAACGACCTTGTCGCGGAAACCGCTCCCCTTGGACACATCCGCGCCGCTCGACGCGTGCTCGGGGTTGGCATTCCGCGACGGCTGCACAGTCTGCTCGCTCATCTTGTAGCCCAGGCTGGTTCCTTGCGCGGTTTCGGCCGTTGTTGCCTTGTGCGGCTGGACAGCAAAGCTGGAGCCGCCGCTCGGTTTCCGCGCGACCGACGGCTAGCCGCCCGGTACCATCCCGACCGGGTCGGCCACGATCAGCCGGTTCGTTCGCCGGGCCTGCTCCGCCATGAGGGCCTGGTCGATCCGGCGGCGGTATTCGGCCCAAGAGCCGAGGCTCAGCCCGCAACTGGCGCAGGAGACGACGCTGGCGTCAGTCAGCGCCACGGGAACCGAAACGCCGGGCGAACCGCACGCCTCGCAGTGAAACCAATCCTGCCTCAACGCGACCTCGACAATCCTTGACGATGACGGCACGGCCCAACGCCGCCTCCGTCATGAATGGCGGGACGTGGATGACTGTCGGCTGAACGTCAGCCGCTCTCCATCCGCTGACGGAGAGCTTCTGCCTATTCGAAGGGGAGAGGCCTGGCGTCGTGCCCGCTTGTCGTCTTGAGGCGGTCGTCGAGGCTGTTCGACACCACCAGCCGGAGATGTGGCCGCATGCTCGTCGGATCGGAAGAAACGCTCTTCCGGCTGGCGGCGGCCCGTCGGATCTGGGCGCGCCGCACGATAAGCGACATCTGATGCCTGTGTTTCATGGTGATAACCCTGCGCCGCTCCACCAGGCTCCTTGAAGACGCGGGCTCGCGAAACCCCCATTTGGGGGATGGGCATCACTTTTTTCCGACACGGACTCTCCCACTGCCGGCATCGCGCGCCCGCAATGGGAGAGACCGCTTCCTTGGCCTCAGTCATCGTCTTCTGTGCCTGGAAGCGCGTCGATCACATGCCGGCGCGCGAGCTCGGCATCTGCGGCGCTGATGAATGCTTCGAAGTGACGCAACTGGACGTGAATTTAATCGAGGACACAAAGCGTTTTGCGCAAGCAAGGATATATCCAGGCCGAAATGAATATTTATCCTTCAGGGCATGATGTATAATTTGAGTTTGCTTGAAAAATTTTCCTTGCCCATGCGATTTTAGGCTTATGCGATCCGAAAATTAACTGATGATAGTCAGATATGGCCTGGTGCGCTAAACAGTTGTAGCGCTCGATCAAGCCTGAGTTTCGGCCTCTGCGCCGTTGACGACGACAACCATGGACCTCGCGACCCTCTGGCAACTGACGATCGGCACGCTGCTCCTTGCGGCTGCGATGACGCTTTGGGAACGCAAGGCTCAGGCCCAGCGTTCGCGGGAACTCGGCATCTGGGCCGCGGCTTATTGCGTTTTCGTCGTTGGCTCCGTCCTCGCGGTGAACCGGAATCTCCTGCCCGGTGTCGTCGGCGCGGCTCTTACCAATATCGTCATGGTGCTCGGCTATACGCTCCTGCTGCAGGGGACCCTGGCTCTCGATCGCAGGAGAATTCACCCCGCACTGGTCGCTGGCCTTCTGGCCCTGCTCGGTGCGGCCTGGTTTCTGGCCGGCGCCGGTTGGGAGGGCGTCTTCTGGAACCATATCGGCTCCTTGCCGATCGCCGTCATCTGCGGCCTCACGGCACTTGCCCTGTCCCGCAGCCGTGCCACCCGCGGGTTGCGCTCCCGGCCGATCGCGATTGCCGTCTTCGTCTGCCACAGCGCGTTCTACGCAGTCCGTGCCCTGGTCATGCCCTTTGTCGCAGCGCGCTATGGCGACAGCCTCCTCCCCATCGCCGGCAAATTGACGATGTATGAAGCGGTGCTGTTCATCGTCGCGATGTCGATGTCCTTTCTCGCGCTTGTTCGCGAGGAGGAGAGGGCGCGGCTGCTGGCTGCCTCCCGCACGGACTTCCTGACCGGCCTCAGCAATCGGCAAGGCTTCTTCGAGCTTGGCCCCGAGCGCCTTAGCCGAGCGGGGAAAAGCGCTTCTCACGCGTTGCTCGCTTTCGATCTCGACCACTTCAAGGCCATCAACGATAGATACGGACATGAAGCCGGAGACAGCGTGCTGAAGCTCTTCGCGAGCATAGCCGGCGAAACCGCCGGACCCGCCGCATTGGGCGTGCGTCTGGGGGGCGAGGAATTCGCGATCCTACTGCCCGAAACCGGCGTTGAGGCGGCGCGTAGCGTCGGGGAGGGCATCGCCCGTCGATTTGCCGCCGAGGTTGCACGCAGCGACGGGCTCGCGATCGTCTCCACCGTCAGTATCGGCCTGGCGGAATCGGGGGCTGGCGATGCGGATCTGGCCGAGCTTCTGGCTGCTGCGGATCGTGCGCTTTATCGGGCCAAGGAGCTTGGCCGCAACCGTGTCGAGATCGCTGGTCCGAAGAGCAAACGCTCGGTCCAGCGAACGGCATTGGGCGCCATCAAGGCCTAGCTCCCGCCGGTGATCGCTCTGCGATCTTGAATGATTTGCTCCCCGGACCAGCCGCCACCGGTACATCCGCGGCTGGCGGCTGGTCTGGGGAGATAGAAGGGAGCAGACTTGGGGACGCGCCGGCTCCCTTCTCGCGCGGAGAGCAACGCAACGCCTCTGCACGATCAGGCAAACGGCCGGCCGCCGCATCGGTTCCGGGCATCACGTCGGAAGATGATTTTTGCCGAGGCCGGCACCATGCCGCGCGCACAACCTACCTGCTGCCATCCCGACAGGCTGTTCAGATGTTCCAGCGCTGCGTGGCAAACCAGGCTGCGGCCGCCACGGCCATCATGCCCACGGTGATGAAGAGTGCATCCTCCATCTCATCCTCCGTCGTTTGGAGGGGATAATCGCCGAGCCGGCTCGCGGTTCCTTGGTCTATCGATGGCCTCGCTGCGCTCTTCGCCAGCGCGGTTCATCTTTAGCGTCGAAGCGCATTGCATCTGCGCCGGCCCGCCACTATAAGCCGAGCCGTCGGAGCGTAGCGCAGCCCGGTTAGCGCACTTGTCTGGGGGACAAGGGGTCGGAGGTTCGAATCCTCTCGCTCCGACCATAAATCATCACTGAATCAAGTGTTGATTCGGCCGCCGTTTCCGGCCCCGAAGAGTGGAACGGCTTCGTTCGGGATGAAGGCGACCCGATCGGGACAAAATTCCCGACAAATCCCCGGCGGATGTCGCGTTCTTGGAATGCTGGACATTCACGCCCCCGGCGCAACCTGGTGCGACGCCCCGTTCCGCATCACTTTCAGCTGCAGCGAATGCCGCAACGACCGTGATCCGCATCTCGATCTCGGGACGGCGAGGTGACGGCCAGCCTGCTCGCCCCAGTCGAGATAGCCCGAGGAAGACAAGCGCCGGCTGAGAAACGCCGTGTCTCGCTTCGCGCTCAGCAGGATGCCCAGCGTAGCGTCACAAGACGGTCATGAGCCCGGCAGTATGCCGGTTCTCATGCAATCATGGTCAGCTGCTACGCCCGATGGTGGCCCTATACAGGCATCGGCTTTTCCCGACCGCGCCGCCGGTGTTCCCCTTCTTCAATTGAAGGGATTCACGGTCGCGATGGGTGGGGCGGCTGCGATCGTTCGCGGTCTGGAGCTTTCCCTTGCCCCCGGCGAGGCGCTCGGGATCGTCGGAGAATCGGGCTGCGGCAAGAGCATCACCTGGCTCGCCGCGCTGCGTCTTCTCGGGCGAGGCGCGATGATCGGCGGGGAAGTGCTGCTCGACGGGCGCGACATCGCGAAAATGTCCGAGCGCGACCTCTCGCGGGTCCGCGGCGGCCGTATCGCCATGATCTTCCAGGACCCGAGCAGCGCCCTGAATCCCGTGCAGCGCATTGGCGCTCAGCTCGCGGAGGTGCTGCGCCTGCATCGCGGCCTGACCGGCGAGCCGGCACGGCGCGAGGCGCTGCGTCTGCTCGACCGGGTCGGCATCGCCGATGGTCCCCGGCGCCTGAAGCAGTATCCACACGAGTTCTCCGGCGGGATGAACCAGCGTGTGATGATCGCGTTGGCGCTGGCGGGGGAGCCGGATGTCCTTGTCGCAGACGAGCCGACCACCGCACTCGACGCGACCATCCAGGCCCAGGTGCTCGACCTGATCCGGGATCTCCGTCGCGAGACCGGCATGGCGTTGGTCCTGATCTCGCACGATATCGGCGTCGTCGGCGATCTCTGCGAGCGGATCGCGGTGATGTATGCCGGCCGGATCGTCGAGACGGCGGCGACTCAGGACCTGCTGACGCGGCCGCGCCACCCCTACACGCAGGGCCTGCTTGCGGCACTTCCAGCGCTCGATGGCCCCAGGCGGCGGCTGACACCGATCCCAGGCACGGTTCCGGCCCCCGCCGCCACTCCGCCGGGGTGCGCCTTCGCGCCGCGCTGCCCGATCGCCGTCGAACGCTGCGGCCACGAACTGCCCGAGCTGATTTTCGCGGCCCAGGATCAGCGCGCCGCCTGCCTGCGGCTCGGCAAGCCGATATCGGCTGAGGGAGCATCGTTTCCAGCCATGACGGTGCCCGAGCGGATGGGAGCGCCGGCATGACGGCGCTTCTCGAGGTTCGCGATCTCGCCCGCGAGTACCCGGTCTCTGCCGCCGGCGGCGTGCGTCGGATCCTGCACGCGGTTGACGGTGTCAGCTTCTCGCTCGAACGCGGCCGGACGCTCGGCATCGTCGGGGAATCCGGCTGTGGCAAGTCGACCACCGCAAAGCTGGCCCTCGGGCTCCTGCCGGCGACGCGGGGGCGTATCACCTTCGAGGGCACGCCGGTGACCGCGCTGCGTGATCGGCACTGGCGCGCCCTGCGCCGGCGCATGCAGCTGGTGCACCAGGACCCGCTCGCCGCGCTCGACCGGCGCCTGCCCGTCGGCCAGCAGGTACTCGAGCCGCTGGTCATCCATCGCCTGGAAGGCGCAGCCGGCGCGCAGCGGGAGAAGGCGCTCGCCCTGTTCGAGGCGGTTGGCCTGAGGCCGGACCTGTTCGAGCGCTATCCGCATGAGCTGTCGGGCGGGCAGCGCCAGCGTGTCGTGCTCGCCCGTGCGCTGGTGCTCGATCCGGCCCTGCTCGTCTGCGATGAGCCGATCTCGGCGCTCGATGTCTCGGTCGCGGCGCAGGTCATCAACCTCATGCTGGACCTGCAGACGCGCTTCGGCATGGCCTATCTCTTCATCAGTCATGACCTCAAGGTGGTCCGGCAGATCGCCGACCAGGTCGCGGTGATGTATCTCGGCCGCATCGTCGAGCAGGGTCCGCCGGACGCGTTGTTCCATGCGCCGGCCCATCCCTATACAGAAGCGCTGGTCTCGGCCGTGCCGACGCCGTTGCGGGGCACGCAAGGACGCATCATCCTGAAGGGTGATCCGCCGAATCCGGTCGACAGGCCGTCGGGTTGCGCCTTCCATCCACGTTGCCCGAGGGCAGTGGCCCGCTGCCGGGAAGAGGTGCCAGCCCTGCGACCAACGACCGATGGCCGGCTCGCAGCCTGTCATCTGGCGGATGCGGCACCGACGGCCGCTGCCGCCTGAGACCTCGACGAACATCCGGAGACATGATGAGCCGCCCCGACCAGCCCACCGCCGACCGTGTCGTCATCGCCGTCTTCGACGGGCTGAGGCCGGATCTCGTCACGCCCGAGCTGACGCCGAACATCATGAGGCTTGCCGCGAACGGAACCTGGTTCCGCCGGGCGCGCAGCGTCTTCCCTTCGGTGACACGGGTCGCGACGAGTTCGATCGCGGCCGGTGCGCCGCCGATCGTGCATGGCATCTTGGGCAACGCCTTCTATCATCGCGAGGCGATCCCCGACCGGATCTTCGACACCAGCGACGCAGGCCAGATCCGCCGCGCCGAGGCCCATCATGACGGCCGCCTGCTGGCCGCCGACACCTTCGGCGACGTGCTCGCCCGCGCCGGCAAGAAGCTGGCCGTGGTGCATACAGGGTCGGCCGGATCGGCTCATTTCATCAATCCGCGCGCTCGCGCCAACGGGCACTGGACCTTCTCCATGCATGGCGCCGAGGCGACGCAGACGCCGGAAGCCGTCGAGAACGCGATCAAGCGTCTCGGCCCGCTGCCCGAGCGCGAGCTGCCTCGGCTGCAGGAACTCGCCTATGGCGGGCGCGTCATGACCGATATCGTGCTCCCGACGCGACCCGACGTGGCGCTGATCTGGTTCAACGAGCCCGATACGACCTTCCACTATCGCGGCCTCGGCTCGCCCGAAGCCATGGCCGGATTGCGTGAGGCCGACCGGGCCTTCGGCACGATCCTCGACTGGGTCGAGGCGCAGCCCGATGCGGAGCGCATCGCGGTGATCGTCGCCTCCGATCATGGCCAGATCTCCACGGGCTCGGTCGAGCCGCTGTTCGAAACCGCGCAGCAGGCAGGCTTCGACCTGAGCGCGGCCAAGGCGGTCGACGGTGCAACCCTGGTCGCCACCGGCGGCATTAGCGGCGAAATCCGCTTGCGCGAAGGGGATCCCCGCGAGGTCGAACGCATCGCGGCCTGGCTGATGGAGAATCCGGCCGTGGGCCATGTCTTTTCGCCGGATCGCAACGGCGTCGAGGGCCAGGTCGCTGGCACGCTGTCGCTCGGCCTGATGGGCACGGGCCACGGCACCCGCCAGCCGGAACTGATGTTCATCCTGAAATCGACGCTCGATGCTGACCCCTATGGCCTGCCCGGCCTCGGGGCGATGACGCCGGGCGACGTGCCGCTCGGCGGCGGCATGCATGGCGGCATCAACCCTCACGAGCTGAACACCGTGCTGATCGTCAGCGATGCCCGAGGCCATCGCGGCCTGTCGCAGGAGCCGGCCGGCATCATCGATATCGGCCCGACCGTGCTCGGCCTGCTGGGCCTTGCCCCGGCGGCCACGATGATGGGGCGCAATCTCGCCGCACCGCCTCGGGAAGAGGCACGAGTCGCGCGGCATTCGGGCGGCAGTGGCGCCTTCGCCCAGCATGTCGACATCGTCGAGCAGGATGGGCGTCGCTTCATCCTCGGAGGCGGGCACTAGCCTTCTTGAGCGTCCCGAAATGCAGAAAGGGCGGCCGATGGCCGCCCTTTCCGTTTCCAGAGCCTCGTCGGAAGCTTCAGGCCTTGGGGAAGCTCAGATTATCCGGCCGCAGGTCCATGAAGTAGAAGGTCGTGGGTCGCCAGCCGATCGACTTCTTGATCGCGTAGGCTTCGCTCGGCTGGTAGAGGATCGTGGCCGGCGCCTCGTCCTCCCAGCTGTCTAGCATCTCGGTGAAGAGCGCCTTGCGCTTGGCCGGGTCGGTCTCGGCCTCAAGCGCCGTGCCCGCCTTGTTGAAGGCCTGCGTCGAGGTCCAGAACTTCGAGACCTGGATCTCGCCGGCCGGGCCCCAGGCGACCCAGATCGATCCGAGCGGGTCGGGCAGGCGCGTCGAGTTCGACCAGTTGAAGATTTGCGTATTGGCGCCGCGCATCTGCGTGGAGTTCTCGACGACCTGCAGGGAGGCGTTGATGCCGACGGCCTTCCACTGCTCGACAAGGATCTGCGCGGCTTCGAGCGCATTGGTGTAGTAGTTGGCCATGGTGCGATAGACGATCGGCTCGCCCTTGTAGCCGGCCTCCTTGAGCAGCGCCGCAGCTTTGGCCGGGTCATAGGCCAGCTTGCGACCCTCGACGAACATCTTGCCGTATTCCGGGAAATTGTGGCTGGCAGGCACCTGCGCCGTACCCTGCCAAAGCGCATCGACGAGCTTCTGCCGGTCGATCGCGTAGTTGAGCGCCTGCCGCACGCGCTTGTCGGAGAGCACCTTGTCCTGATCGTTGTAGGCCAGGACATGGACGTTCGCGAGCACGACGGAACGCACGTCGATGTCCTTGTAACCGCCGACCACGCTCATCTGGTCGGGCGGAATGTTCGTGATCAGGTCGTAGTCGCCCGCGACGAGGCCGGCCACACGTGCCGCCAGCTCCGGCACCCGCTTGAAGGAGACGCGCTTCGCCGTCGGCTTGCCCATGAAATAATCGTCGAAAGCTTCCAGCACCGTGGCCTCGGCGGCCGAATGGGAGACGACACGATACGGGCCGGTCGCGACAGGCTTGCGCGAATAGGCCTCGAAGCCCATCGCCTCATAGGCGCGCTTGTTGACGATCCAGGCGCACCACGAAGCGAGGCGCTGCTCCAGCAGCACGTCCGCGACCTTGGTCTTGAAGCGGACGGTATAGCGGTCCACGGGCTCGACACTGGCGAGAATGCCGAAATAGGGCCTGCCGCCAGGGATCTGGGCCTTGTCGCCCCACATGCGGCCTTCGCGGAAGGTGTAGGCCACGTCCTCGGAGGTGAGCTCGTCACCGTTGTGGAACTTCACGCCCTGGCGCAGCGTGACAACGAGTTCCTGCGGCGAGAGCCGCTCCCATTTCGTCGCCAGATGCGGCTTGAGCTCCGAGCCGCCACCATCGGCCGCGCCGAGGAAATCGCGACGGATCAGCGTGTCGAAGATCGAGTAGGTGACGCGCGTACCGACATTGGAAAGTTCGCGCGCCGGCTCCAGCGTCGCCGGCAGATCGGCCACGGCGACGGTGAAGTTCGGGCGACGATCATCCGCGGCGAGGGCGGGCGGCACGGCGAGAGCAACCGGGATGGCGGCAGCGCCCTCGATGAAGCGGCGGCGGGACAGGACGGGCATGGGATTCCTCGCAAGACATCCGGCCGGCGCCGACAAACCGGCGCCGCGATGCGACTGCCTTGCATCAGATTGACGACGGGCCGGTGACAGTCCGTGTGGACAGCAGTAGGCGCGGGTCGTCGAGCATCACAGCGTCCGGGCCGAGCGCCAGCACCCGCGCGATACCGTCCTGATCAATGCGGCCGACAGGGAACGGCGGATAGCCGGGCTCCGCGACCGAGCGCGGCTGGCCCACCATGATGACCGAGCCCATGCCGGCCTCGTGCACGGCCGCGAGCCGCTCCGGCGTCGCATGCCCTTGCCAGAGCCTGAACAGGTCGGCTCCGGCGGAACGAGCCGCCACGATGGAATCCGGATCGGGAACCAGAGCGAGGATCGCGATCTGCGGCGACAGCCGGCGCGCGGCGGCGATGAGTTCGATGTCCCGCAGGCCGAGCAGCCCGCGCGGAGCGGCATCCGCCGTATCCAGGGCCGCGAGGATCGGGTTAAGGACGCGCGGCTCGTGCAGCTTGACATCGAGCAGAAGCCCCAGCGGCGCAGATGCGAAGATCGCCTCGTCCAGCGTCATAAGACCGGGCAGGAGCGCTCGGAGCGTCGCCAGATCGGTCTCCGCCACCCGCCGCGGATCGCCGGTCAGGCGCGCGAGGTCCGCATCGTGAAGGCAGACGAGAGCGCCGTCGGCACTAAGCCGCACATCCGTCTCCACGATTTCGGCGCCCGCCTCGATCGAGGCCCTGAAGGCCTGCGCCGTGTTCTCCGGCCCGAGTAACGCCCCGCCTCGGTGGGCAATGGCCAGGGGACGTGCCGCGCCGAAGACGGAAACGGGTCGCATCGTCTCAGTGCCTCTCGCTGGTCGGGTCGAAGCGATCGCGCAGCCAATCCCCGAACAGGCTGATCGACAGCGTCGTCAGGAATATCGTCAGGCCCGGAAAGACTGCGATCCACCAGGCGTTCAGCAGATAGCGACGGCCTTCGCCGAGCATGAGGCCGAGCGAGGTGCCCGGCGGCTGAACGCCGAGCCCGAGAAAGGACAGCGAGGTTTCGAGCAGGATCGTACCCGGGAAGTTCAGCGTGGCTTGAACCACGAGCGCAGCGGCGATGTTCGGCAGCAGATGGCGCAGTATGACGCGCGATGTTCCCGCCCCAAGAGCCTCGACTGCGTTGATGTAGTCGCTCTCCTGCTCGGAGATGACGAGCCCGCGCGCCAGCCGCGTATAGCGGTCCCAGCCGTCGATGCTGACGAGGATGATGAACAGGACGATGTTGTTTCCGAAGAAGGCAAGCATCGTCAGCGCCAGGAAGAGCGCCGGGATCGCCGCCTGCGCGTCGACCAGCATCATGATCGCCTGGTCTGTGAAACCACGGAGGCGCGCAGCGACGAAGCCGAGCAACGTCCCGAACACGGCGCCGATCATCGTCCCCATCACGGCGATCAGGATCGAGGTGCGCACCGCGAAGATCATTCGGCTCAGAATGTCGCGGCCGAGCTGGTCGGTGCCGAGCCAGTAGGTCGTGCCGCCCGCTTCCGTCAGCGGCGGCTTCAGCCGGGCGGCGAGGTTCTGGGCGGTGTAGGGTAGCGGCGCCAGCCAGTCGGCGAGCAGCGCTACAAGCACGACGACGGCCAGGAAACCTGCCGAAATCGCCACCACGGGGGACATCCGCCTTTTAGCTGCACGAGCGGCCGGAGCCGGAGCGGACGAGAGGGCGGTTGCGCTCATCAGGGCCGCCCGCCCAGAGCACGGGAAAATCCGCCGAGCCGTGGATCGACGAGGATATGCACGACGTCGACCAGGAGATTGGCGCCGACCATGATGACCGTCACGGTGAAGATCACGGCCTGAACCACGGCGAGGTCGCGCGTCGAGACCGAATCGACCAGGAGCCTGCCTATGCCCGGCCAGGCGAAGATGGTCTCCACCACCGCGCTGCCCGCCAGGATGTGGCCGATCTCGATGCCGATGAACATCAGCAGCGGCACGGCCGCATTGGGCAGAGCGTGGCGGATGATCACAGCAAGCGGCATCACGCCCCGCCCGCGTGCCGCCCGGATATAGGGCTTGCCCAGGACCTCCAGCGTGGCGGTGCGAGCGAAACGCGCGAGCCGCCCGGCGAGCGGCAGGCCGAGCGTCACCGTCGGCAGGATGAGGTGCCAGAGGCTCTCCGAGCCGGCCGAGGGCAGGACGCGCAGCTTCAGCGCAAACAGCAGGATGAGCAGGATGCCGAGGAAGAAGATGGGAATGGCGTAGCCGAGCACCGCGACCGCCATGGCGAGCCGGTCGGCGGCGCGGTTCTGGCGCAGGGCGGCGAGGATGCCGAGCGGCAGCCCGATGAGCAGCGCCAGCATCAGCGCCGACGAGCCGAGCAGAAAGGTCTTCGGCAAGGCGTCGACCACAGCCGCGAAGGCAGGCCGGTCATCGGCGAAGGACAGGCCGAAATCGCCGCGGGCGACACTGGCGATGTAACGCAGATACTGTTCCGCCAAGGGCCGGTCGAGACCCCAGGCCTCGCGATAATGGGCGCGCACATCCGGCGGCGTGTCGTTCGGCAGCATGATCTCGGCCGGATCGCCGGCCAGGCGCAGCGCGATGAACACTGCCGAGACGCAGATGGCGACCGTCAGCAGGGCGCGCGCAAATCGGAGAAGAAAGAAACGGAGCATCTATCTGAGGGCAAGGTCGGAAAACCTGCCTTCTGCAGGCTCCCCTGCGACAGCTTGATGACAGCCGCCTTGCCGGCGGCTCTCACGGATGAGCAATGCCGCTGTTACCGATGGCCGGACCCGTCGGCGTCGTTGGGCCGCTGGCGCGACGCCCTATCGTCGATATCCTGGCCTCGCCGGGGTGAACCCCGGTCCGGCATTCTTCACTGGACGAGGTTCGGGAGAGGAATCTCGACGACCAGAGAGACGCCATCGCTGTTCCATGTCCTTGCGATGGTTCCGCCCAAGCCCCGGAGAACCGCCTTCTCCAGCGCCGTTCCAAACCCCTCTCGCGCGCCATTGGCGGCCAGGGTGCCCGGTACCTTTTCCTCCCAGGCAATGTGAAGGATGCCGTCTGTCGCCCGAAAACGGACGACCAGCCGGCCGTCAGGCACGGAAAGCGCGCCGTATTTTGCGGCATTCGTGGCCAGCTCGTGAAGCAGCAAGGCGACCGATGTCAGCGGGCCGCCCCCCAAGGGGGCATCCGAGCCGTCGATCACGATGCGGGAATCATGCAGGTGTTCATGCGGCGCCAGGATCGCCCTCGTCAGGGCCATGACGGTCGTTGAGGACGCCGCGAGGCTGCCGTCTTCGCTTCGAAGATCGGGCAGGGTGAGGTCGTGCGCGCTTGCGAGCGCCCCGAGCCGGGCCTTCAGGTCGGCAGACAGGTCCTCGACGCTCGTGGCCGTTCTGGCGCTCAACGAGATCAGGCCGGAGGTGATGCTGAAGAGGTTCTTGATGCGGTGGTTGATCTCGCGCAGGAGCACATCCTGCTGGGCGCGGGCATCCTTGTGGAGCGAGAGATCCTGGCTGAGCATGAGCAGGAATTCATCCTTGCGGCGGCCTGCCTCCTTGAGCGCTTCGGCCTGCATCTCAAGCTCGTCCCTCTGCGCGGCGATCTGCTGGCGCTGCCTGTAGAGCTCGAAGAACACATCGGCCTTGCTGCGCAGGATGTCCGGCTCGATCGGTTTCTGGATGAAATCGACCGCGCCGGTCTCGTAGCCGCGAAAGCGCCGCTTGCCGTCGGCGCTTCCTGCCGTGACGAAGATGATCGGGATGCGGCGCGAGCGTTCGTTCCCGCGCATCAGCTCGGCGAGTTCGAAGCCGTTGAGGCCGGGCATCTGCACATCGACGAGCGCCAGCGCGACTTCATGGCGAAGAAGAAGTTCGAGGGCTTCGTCGCCCGAGCGGGCCTTCAGCAGGACCAGGCCGTCGCGGCGCAGCAATGCTTCGAGCGAAAGCAGGTTCTCCTCGAGATCGTCGACCAGAAGAAAGTGGACTGGTTGCATGGTCGATCTCAAGCCTTTCGCAGATAGGTCGTGATTTGGTCGAGTGTCATCACCTGGGCCTCGGGGCAGGCCTGGATCGCCGCTTCCGGCATCGCGGCGGCCAGCGCGCTTTGCGGGCTCTGAACGAGTGCGGTCCCGCCCGCTTCCACTATCGCGCGCAATCCCATCGAGCCGTCTTGGTTGGCGCCCGTCAGGACGATCGCGATGAGCGCCGGCCCGTAAGCGTCGGCGGCGCTCTCGAACAGGACGTCGATCGAGGGCCGCGAAAACAGGACAGGCTCGTCGCTGGACAAGGCCAGGCACTTATCCGCCTCGACGAGAAGGTGGTAATCCGGGGGCGCGAAATAGATCGTGCCGCCCACGATCGGTTCCTTGTCTTCAGCCTCTCGGACAGGAAGCGGGCACTTCGCTTCGAACAACTCGGCCAGGACGCTGCGCCGGTCCGGAGGAATGTGGACCACCACTAGGATTGGCAGCCCGAATGTTCCAGGCAGCTCCGGCAGAATGGCGGAGAGCGCTTCGAGCGCGCCTGCTGACGCGCCGATTACGACGGCTTGGGCAGGGACCGGCATCATCCAGCGCGCCCCTGATAGATCTTTTCCTCGCGCACGAACTCGTCGAAATCCTTTTCGTGCTTCGAGAAACGCAGGCTTTCCTTGGCTCCCAAACCGAGGAAGCCCTTCCGCGAAAGCGAGTCCGCGAAAAGACCGAGCGCGCGATCCTGCAGAGCGCGGTCGAAATAGATCAGGACATTGCGGCAGGAAATGAGGTTCATCTCCCCGAACACGGCATCGGTGACCAGGCTGTGATCGGAAAACACGACGTTGCGGCGCAGGGTCCTGTCGAAGGAAACTCTGCCGTAAGCGGCCTGATAATAGTCCGAGAGCGACGATTTTCCGCCGGATTGACGGTGGTTCTCCGTAAAGAGCTGGACGCGGTTCACGGCGTAGATGCCCGCCTCGGCGGCCTGAAGCGCCTCCTGATTGATGTCGGTGGCGTAGAAGATCGTGCGATCCTCCAGACCTTCCTCACGGAACAGGATGACGAAGGAATAGAGCTCCTCGCCGCCGCTGCAGCCGGCGATCCAGATCTTGAGCGAAGGGTATGTCCTCAGATGGGGCACCACCCGCTCGCGGATGGCTCGAAAGTAGCTCGGGTCCCGGAACATCTCGCTGACCTGCACGGTCAGATAGCGCAGGAAGCGAGGCAGCATCGCAGGCTCGTGCAGGACGCTTTCCTGCATCGCCGAAAACGTCGCGAAACCGAGTTGCTGGCGGGCCTGCTTCAGGCGCCGCTTGATCGAGGCCATGGAGTAGTTGCGGAAGTCATAGTGATACCGGACGTACAGAGCCTCCAGCAGAAGCCGGATCTCGATATCCTCGACTTTGTCGGGGCCCGTTGAGTCCTTCACTTCGGCATCCACACGCGAACGAGCGAAAGCAGCTTCTCGACGTCCAGCGGCTTCGCCATGTAGTCGTTTGCGCCCGCGTCGATGCAGCGCTGCTGGTCGTCCGGCATCGCCTTGGCCGTCAGTGCGATGATCGGCAGCTTCTTCCAGTCCGGATTCCTTCGAATCTCGCGCGTGGCCGTCAGCCCGTCCATCACAGGCATCATCACGTCCATCAGAACGAGATCGATCGCCCGGCCCTGGTCACCCGCCTGCTTCTCGAGGGCGGCCAGAGCTTCGCGGCCGTTGCGCGCGATCTCGACCGCCGCGCCACGTGGTTCGAGAATGTTCGCAAGGGCATAGACATTGCGCACGTCATCCTCGACGACGAGAATCCGCCGCCCTTCGAGCAGGGCATCCCGGTTTCGGGATTTCCGGATCATCTTCTGCTGCTCGGCCGGCAGGTCGGAGATCACCTGATGGAGGAACAGGCTCACTTCATCCAGCAGGCGCTCCGGTGATTTGGCCCCCTTGATGATGATCGACTTCGAATAGCGGCGCAGGCGCTGCTCGTCGTCGGCCGAGATATCCCGGCCCGTGTAGACGATTACGGGAGGGAATGCGTAGGAGCTCTCGCGGCTCAGCGTTTCGAGCAGCGAGTAGCCGGATGCGTCTGGCAGCGTCAGATCCAGCACCATGCAGTCGAAGGTCTGCTGCTCCAGCAGTTTCAGGCATTCGGCCGCCGTCGCGGCGGTCACCGTTTCGACCTCCGCAGAGCTCAGGAGCCTTGCGACGGCATCGCGCTGCACCGGGTCGTCCTCGACGATCAGAATCCGGCGGGCGCGCTGAGCGAGCCTCTCCTCGAATTTCGCGAGAACCGAGACGAGTTGCTCGCGTTTGACCGGCTTGAGTTCGTAGCCGATGGCGCCGAGCGAAAAAGCCGTTTCAGCGTGGTCGCCTGCCGAGACGACATGGATCGGGATATGCCGCGTTCCCGTGTCGCGCTTCAGCCGGTCGAGAACCGAGAGACCCGATTGGTCCGGCAGCCCGACATCGAGAATGATGGCGCTCGGCATGAATTCCTTGGCGAGACGCAAGGCCTCGTCAGCGGTGCCCGCGACGAGGGAGCGGAAACCGGCCTCTCGTGAGAGATCGCGCAGGATAGCGGCGAAGCTGGCGTCGTCTTCGACCACCAGAAGAACGCGCTTGTCGCCGGTGACCTCGTGGCGGTCGTCGTCCACGCGGCGAACCGCCATTGCAGGGCCCGCGGCAGGCGTATTCGCCTGCTCGGGCACGGAAGACTTCGCCTGCGCGAGGTCCGGGGGCACCGGAGTGCTCGGCTGACGCTCACGCGGCGCCACTTTCGATGGATTGTAGGTGGCCGGGATCGTCACCGTGAACGTGCTGCCCTGGCCTTCACGGCTGCTCAGGGCGATCGAGCCGCCCAGCAGGCGAACGAGTTCGCGCGAGATGGAAAGTCCAAGGCCGGTCCCGCCGTATTTGCGGCTGATCGTGCCGTCGGCCTGGTGGAACGCCTCGAATACGCGCTGTTGCTGCTCGGCGCTGATGCCTATGCCGGTGTCCGAGACCGAGAAGGCGATCTGCCCGTCGCCGGCATCGCCGATCGACAATTTCACCTGGCCGGCCTCGGTGAACTTGCAGGCGTTCGACAGGAGATTCTTGAGCACCTGTTCGAGGCGTTGCGAGTCGGTCTCGATCTGTGTCGGGCAATCAGCCGCGATATCGACGACGAAATCGAGCTTCTTCTCGGCTGCCACCGGCTGAAACAACTGTCCGAGGCTGTTGGTCAGCCGCTCGATGGCGATCGTCTCGGGCCGAATCTCGACATGGCCGGCCTCGATCTTCGACAGGTCCAGGATGTCGTTGATGAGGTTGAGCAGATCGTTGCCGGACGACTGGATCGTCTGCGCATATTTGACCTGCTCCTCGGTCAGATTGTCGTCCGGATTGTCGGAGAGCAGCTTCGCCAGGATCAGCGACGAATTGAGCGGCGTCCGCAGCTCATGCGACATGTTGGCGAGGAAGTCCGATTTGTAACGGCTCGCCTGCTCCAGTTCGCGCGCTTTCAGCTGGATCGAGGCGTTGGCCCGTTCGAGCCCGTCCCGCTGCGATTCCAGCTGCTGCGCCTGTTGCTCCAGTTGCAGGTTCGTCTGTTCGAGCTCGACCTGCTGTTGCTCCAGCCGGGCCTGCGACTCCTTGAGAGCCCGGCCTTGCTCTTCCAGCTCCTCGTTCGAGACCCGCAGCTCTTCGCTCTGGGTCTGCAGTTCCTCTGACTGGCGCTGCGTCTCTTCGAGCAGGTTCTGCAATTCCTCGCGATAGGCCGCGGACCGCAGGCCCGTCGCGACGACGCCGGACACCTGTTCGAGAAGCGCGATCGTTCTCTCGTCGACCGGACGCAGAAACCCGAGCTCGATCACCGAATTGACGGTTCCGTCGATGCTCGCGGGAAGGATCGCGAGATGGCGCGGCTTGTCCTGGCCGAATGCCGAGCCGAATGAGAGATATCCCTCCGGCACATCCGCGACGACCATCGTCCGCCCATCGGCGGCAGCCTGCCCCAGCAGGCCCTCGCGCAGCTTGATCCGCGCCGGAATTTTCGCCCCCTCCGGAGTCCCGTAGGTTGCCGCCAGCCGGTAGGTCTCGCCGCTGCCGACGAAAAGCGCGCCGGCGACGGCGCCGGCATAGCGTGCCAGGTACTCCAGAATGTTGTTGCCGAGTTCCTCGACATGCAGGTTGCCCATGGTGGCCGAGGCGACGCCCACCTCTCCGGACTGCAGCCATTCCTCTCGCTGCCGCGCCAATGCTGCCCTGCGAACGAGGAACGCGATCGCCCCTGTCAAAAGGAGCCCGAGCACGCCGGAAAGCAGGCTGCTCGCCAGCGCGGTTCCCTGTGCGCTGTCCATCTGCGCAAGCCGTTCGGTACGAACCCGGATTTCTTCCTGCGTCATGGCGGCGATCTGGCCGCGGATCGCATCCATCTCCAGCTTGCCCCGATCGGTGTTGACGATCGCAAGCGCCGCATCGAGGCCTTGAGATCGGCGGAGATCGAGAGTCTCCTTTATTTCGGCGAGCTTGGTGTCGACAGATCGCCTGAGCGCGGCCATGCGGGGTGTCTGCGCTGGATTTCCACTGCTCAGCCGTGCGGCCTCGTCGAGCCTCAGCGGAATATTCCGCACAGCCGCATTGTACGGCGAGAGATAGGCTTCGTCATTCGTCAGAAGAAACCCGCGTTGGCCCGTTTCCGCGTCCTGGATACTGGACATCATCTGATTGAGCGCGACGATGGTCTGGTGAGTTTGAACGACCCTCTCATTGCCTTCGCGCAGAGACTGCAGGTTGAAGAAGGCGACCGCGCCGCTGAGCAGGAAGAAGACGATGGCACCGGCCAGGCCAGCGCCTACGGCGGTATCCACGCCGAGGCTTTGCTTGGCGGTGTTGGGCGAAGAAGGCAGATTCATCGGCTGTCTTTCGGAACGGAACGAACGAGCTTCGCCATCCTCTGAGCATTGCTCGGGACAACCACGAAATTCGGCCTGACAGGGAGCTGCGCGAGAGTCCGGCATGAACAGGACCCTTGCGGTATAGGGTGAGCAGTGAAGGGCGTCGACCCAGGCCGTCTCGCCTGGACCGGGCAAAGCCGAGATGGCCTGGAATCGCGTAACAGCATTGCCACAGGTCTAAAGCCGCGTGGCCGCGTCGCTTCTAGTGATGGCCTGCCATGCTCTATCAGGCGCGAGGACAGCCTGTGTCGGCTCAGAGTTTGAGCCGTCGAGTACCGTTCGGATTCCAGGCCGCATTGGCTCCCCCCCATTTCGCCGTCAACACAACGACGCTGGGCGGCATTGGTTCCCAGCCCTTGAACAATTTATTCCAGCAGAGAGAACAGGCGAGGCGGAAATTCAGGAGTTTCAATATGTTGCGGGCGTGATCGTAACGCTGCTTCACCCGTCGATTGCCTGTTCCTTGCCAATGCGAAAGGAAGGATCGGGGGCGCGCGACGAGCGCTCATGCCTCTCGCCATAGGGGCGCGCATTCGCCGGATCGCCGACGTTGGCGCTATATTAACTGCCTACCCAGCCTTCTGTTGCGGTCCCGCCGGCCGGAGGTCACTCTCCCGGCCGAAAACGGGGAGAACCGGAGCCGGAATCTGCCATGTCCCTGGCCAATCTCGCCGTAAAGCCGATGCAGACGATTTCCCCGACGGCCGAGCCGATCTCCGGCTCTCTCGCCAGCTTCTTTCGCAGGCTCGACCCCGACTGGCATTCGCAATGGGCCTGGGACAATTACGAGCCGACCATCCTGGCGCTCGCCCGGCAGTTCGAGTTGAGCCATGTCTGTGAGATCGGCGGCGGGCGCGATCCGCTGTTCACGGCCGATGAGGCCACCGCGCACGGTTTCTCGCTGACCGTCAACGATATCGATGCCGGAGAGCTGGCGCTGACGCCGCCGGGGCTGAGGACGGCGCGGTTCGACATCGCTGGCGATCTCTCCGAGCCGGATGTCGCGCGCGGCGGCTACGACATGATGGTCTCGCGCATGGTCTTCGAGCATATCGAGGGCGTCGAACGGGCTTGGGCCAACATCCATGCACTGCTGGCGCCGGGCGGCGTTGCGCTCGCCTTCTTCCCCACCTTGTGGGCTCCCGTCTTCGCCCTGAACCACGTCCTGCCCGCCAAGGCCTCGCGCGCCATCGTTCACGCGCTTTTCCCGGCTCGGCGCGACGGGGGCGACGATCCCGTGTTTCCGGCGCTCTACGAATGGTGCCGCGGCAACCCGGCGCTGCTGACGCCGATGCTGAACCGCGCCGGTTTCCGCGAGGTGCATATTCAGCGCTTCTGGGGCCATGGCTATTTCGACCGCATGCCGGGGTTGAAGCAGCTGGACCACGCCTTCAACGCGGCCGCTGCCCGGGTCGGCTGGAATCTCGTGACCACATACGCCTATGTCGTCGTGCGCAAGGACCGGGCCTGAACGGAGGTCCTAAGGGGACGTTTCGCTCTCCGCCCTTGCGGCCGCGAGGCCCCAGACCAGACCGAGCATCAGGTAGAAATGGCGCCAGTGGTCGGTGTCGATCTGGATGCCCTGCAGGATCGTGACGAACAGCACCGACCAGATCGCGATGGCATGGAGCTGTGTCGTGCCCGGTCGGAAGACGAGGCGCCAGCCGACATAGCAGGTCGCGACCGTGAGGCAGAGCCACGCAAAGCCGCCGAGCCAGCCATAGGAGGCGAAGGCGTTGATGTAGACGTTGTGCGGGTCTTCAACGAAGAACCAGCGGAAGCGCAGCGGCCCGAAGCCGTTAGGCGCCTCCAGCAGCATCGGTATGGCGCGCAGCTGGTTGCCGAAGCGGCCCGTGACACCCTGGTCGTAGCTCTGATCGAGGCTGGCGCGGACCTCGAAGACGGCGCGGATGCTCTCGAATGAGAGCGCAACCAGCAGAGCCGCCAGCATGATCACGAGCGCTGCCAGCGACATTGCCAGGATGCGCGCTCGCGCCGCGGCACCGGGCGCGGACAGGAAGGTCAGCAAGGTCATCATCAGGACGGACAGGACGAGCACCGCCCAAGCGCCGCGCGAAAAGGTGAGGAACAGCGCCGCGAGCGGGACGCTGATCAGGACGAACCCCCGCACCATGCCGCACTGCCCCGTCAGCACGCGTTGAAGCAGATAGACGATCGGCAAGGCGAGGAACGTGCCGAGCACGTTGGGGTCCTTGAAGGTGCCCGAGGCGCGGCCGTAGAGCGTGAAGGTGCCACCGAGGCCTGCGACGTCGAAATAGCCGAGGATGCCGGCGAAGCCCGCGCACCACGCGGCGAAGAGATAGCCTTTCCGCAGCGTCTCGAGCCGCCCCGCCGCATCCTCCGCCATGATTCCGGCGATGAAGATCGCGGTGATCATCAGATAGACCGAGACGGCCGTGAAGCGCACGGCATCGGGGTCGTCCATCCAGGGGATCAACGAGAGAGTCCCGCCGATATTGTAGGCGAGCAGCAGCACGGCGAGCGGCAGCAGCTTCTGCGAGAAGCGGATGCCCGTCACGGCGAAGACGAACACGGTCAGCAGGAAGACGAGCTCGTAAGGCGAAGGCTCTATCAGCACGAGGCCGCCCGACGCGCCCAGCAGCCACAGCGTCCCGCGTTTGATCGCGGCGTAGGAGATCGCCAGTCGCCGCGGCGGGGTATGCGCAAGCGCGCTCAATAGGCGTTCTCTCTTTGGATTAGCAGCGAGAGCGGCGTCTTGGCCAGGATGTAGAGATCCAGCAGCGCCGACCAGTTCTCGATGTAGTAGAGGTCGTGCTCGACGCGCTTCTGGATTTTCTCGTCCGTATCGGTCTCGCCGCGCCAGCCATGGATCTGGGCCCAGCCGGTGATCCCGGGCTTGACCCGGTGGCGGGCGAAATAGCCGTCGACGACCTGCTCATAGGCGCGCGTCGCGGTCTGCGCGTGGATGGCGTGGGGCCGAGGTCCCACCAGCGAGAGGTCGCCCTTGAAGACGACGTTGAGAAGCTGCGGCAGCTCGTCGATCGAGGTCTTGCGGATGAAGCGGCCGACGCGGGTGACGCGCGGATCGTCCTTGGTGACCTGCTTGGCGGCCTTGTGGTCGGTCATCTCGTGATAGAGCGAGCGAAACTTGAAGACGTCGACCGTCTCGTTGTTGAAGCCGTAGCGCTTCTGGCGGAACAGGATCGGGCCGCGCGAGTCGAGCTTGATCGCGATCGCGACCGCGATCATCAGCGGCGAGAGCGCGATCAGCGCCAGCGTACCGACGACCTTGTCGAACACCCATTTGACCAGGATGTCCCAGTCGGCGATCGGCCGGTCGAAGATGTCCAGCAACGGCACGCTGCCGAAATAGGAATAGGAGCGGGGCCTGAGCTGCAGCTTGGCGAGATGGGCCGAGAGACGGATGTCGATCGGCAGCACCCAGAGTTTGCGCAGCATTGCCAGCAGCCGCGCCTCGGCCGAGATCGGCAGGGTGAAGATCACGAGGTCAAGCCGCGTGCGCCGCGCGAATTCGACCAGATCCTCGACCGTGCCGAGCTTCGGGTGACCGGCCACGGACTCCGGGGAACGTTCGTCGTTACGGTCGTCGAAAACGCCGCAGATGCGCAGGCCGGTATCCTTCTGCGCTTCCAGTGCGCGGATCAGCGCTTCGCCCGCTTCGCCGCCACCGACGATTGCCGTGCGTCGTTCCAGCCGGCCCGTGCGTGTGAGGTGCAGCACGCCCGCCATGATGGCGACCCGGCCGCAGAGCAGGGCGCCGGCGCCGCCCAGGTAGAAGCTGATCAGCCAGATGCGCGAGATCTGGTCGCCGATCTTCAGCAGGAAGAAGATCGCCAGCGCGAGCAGGAAGAGCAGGGTCCAGCCTGCGACGATCCGCAGAGCGGTGCGCCGCGCATGGCGTAGGGCCCCGATCGGATAGAGCTGCAGGGACTGGAAGAAGATCAGCGTGCCGGCAGTGAGGCCGATGATCGTGAGTTGATAGGGCAGGGCGGAATCGGTCTTGCCCGCAACGTAGAGCCAGTAGACGAGGCCACCTGTCGCGATCACGATCAGGGTGTCGAGCAGCCGCGCCGCGCCTTCGATGAGAACCGGGGACAGCGTCGGCTTGACCGGAATGGCGGCGATGCGTTCCGCCAGCGGAGACAGGCGCCGCGCCTCACCAACCTCGGGAGCGCCCGGATCGGCAGGCGTCCCGGCCTGCATCATGTCGCGGACATCGAATGTCCCCATCACGCCTATCCCTAGCGCGGACCGCTCAGCCAGCGTCCGCGATCCTGTCGCGGTCTATCCGAAAATTGCTCACGGAAGGTTTAAGCCGTCGAGCCATCGTTTTCCAGAAGCGCGGCGCGTGGCGGATCATCGCCTGCAGCGTCCCGGCGCGCGCCAAAAACGGGCTTTGCGGAAAGTCGATTTTGTCCTGACGGCACAATGTCTTGCCTAAGGTCAGTGCTCGTGAAAAATGTAGTGTATTCAATCGGTTCGGCGGCGTCGAAAAACACGATAAGTTGACAGAATGCATTGATGTGGGCATATTCCTTCGCGATGAGTGTCTGAGAAGCACATATTGCTCGTAGAGAGCATCGCGTTGGCGGAGTTGTTTCGTCGCCTGCGCCGATTGCCGGGATAATATCTCCGCAATCGCTTCTTTTCGGAATCGTCGATTTCAAACTCTAACGATTGCTTGGCTGTCCCTGCGCCGCAACGCGGCTTCCAGCGCCGGCTTCGCCCGTGTGCAACATGTCTTTTCATTGGTTGGTTCTGCTCGCGGCCATCGCCGTCGAGATCGCCGGCACGGCTGCCCTCAAATCGGCTGTCGCGGCTCCCTGGTTGGTCGGCGCGCTGCCGCTCGTCCTGATCGGCCTCTCCTTCGCTTTGCTCAGCCTCGCGCTGCGCGTCATCCCGATGGCGGTCGCCTATGCGGTCTGGGAGGGGCTCGGCATCGTCGGCGTCGCCGCAATCGGCCATCTCCTCTTCGGCGAGCACCTCACGGCGGGCCGTGCGCTGGGCCTCGCCGCAATCCTGGCCGGCATCCTCCTGATCGAGCGAGGTATCGGTCACGAGGAGGATCGGGAGCAGCCTGGGCATGAAGGCGGGAGGTTCGCGTGAATGCCTCCCTTGCTCAGTTCGCCCCCTTCCTCTGGCTGCTGCTCGCGGTAGCGCTCGAGATCGCCGGAACCTATCTGCTCAAGCTCTCCGACGGCATGAAGCGCCGGATGCACGGTGCTGGCGGAATCCTTCTCGTCATGGGCGCCTTTGCGGCGCTGGCCCAGGCGATCAAGGGCATGGACCTCGCGGTGGCTTATGCGGTCTGGGGCGGAGTCGGGCTCGTGCTCACGGCCGTGATCGGCGCGCTGGCCTTCGGGCAGCGCATCAGGCCGGCCGGCTGGTTAGGCATCTTGCTGGTGATCGTCGGCGTCGCGGCGCTGAAGCTGGTCTGAGCGTCCGCTCAGGCGAGCCCGCGAGCCTGCAAGGCTTCGCGATAGGCAGCGATGACTCCGTCGATCATGCTGTCGAGGCGGAAACTCTCGCGGACATTGGCGGCGAGGTCCGTGGCCTGCGCCCGGCGTTCGGCCTCCGGCGTGGCGAGCATCGTGCCGATCGCATCGGCGAGGATGGTCGGGTCGTTCGCCTTGATCAGCCGGTGGCGATGGCGCGGTCCCAGGATCTCGCCAATGCCGCCGACATCGGTCGAGACAAGGGGCTGCGCCGCTGCGGCAGCCTCCAGAATAACGTAGGGCAGGGACTCCGCTCGGGACGGGACCACCATGATGCGGGCCTTGGCCAGCGCCTTGCGGATCGGGGCGGGCGGCTCGAAGACGCACTGCTCGGCGATGCCGTGCTCCACTGTCATCTGCCGCAGTTCCGCCTCGTCCGGGCCGGAGCCGACGATCAGGATGCGGGGAGAGATGCCGTCGCGGCTGCGCAGTAATGCCAATGCCTCGATCAGCGTGTCGACACCCTTCGCCGAGCGCAGCTCGCCGAGATAGAGCAGGTCGAAGCTCGCTTCGGTATGGTCGATCGGCTCGAACTCGGCATCCGAGATGCCATTCAGCACGACGCGATGTGCGGTGCGCGGCTTGTGGCCGATATAGGCTTCGAAGCGGTCGGCGATGAAGCGGCTCTCGAAGAGGAAGCTGTCCGTCGCGCCTTCGAGCAGGCGTTCCACGCCCATATACAGTTTATGCTCGGTGGTGCCCGGCTTGTAGTTGAAGCTCCCGCCATGGGGCGTGTAGGCGGTGACATAGCGGCGCCGTGGAGAAAGAAGCGCGGGAAACCGGCCGTAGACGCCGCCTTTCGAGCCGTGACAATGCACGACATCGGGTTTCAGGCGTCGGCACAGGGCGATCTCGGACCATTGTGCTGCCGCATCGGTGGCATTCGGGTAGCGCGACATCGGCACCCGCGTCAGGCCAAGCTCAAGCAGGTCCGAGAGGCCGCGGAACTGCTCCACCGTCCGCGAACTGCCGGTGCTCGAATCGCAGAAGATGCCGACGGCATGGCCGCGCTCGGCCTGCCCGCGCGCGACGTCGAGCACATGGCGAAACAGCCCGCCCAGCGGCGCCCGGAAGACATGCAGGATCCGCAGGCGGCGCGGGGAGGGAGCGTCCGTCATCGTAGCGTTCCGCCGTGCCTCAGAACCAGCGTTCCTTGATCGTGATGGTGTCGCCCGGCTGCACCGGATAGGTGATCGGCACGGTCGCGGTCACGGTCTGCCCCTCGATCTGGCGGGTGACCTCGGCCGAATTGCGCTGGCCGCGCGCAGTGAAGCCGCCAGCGATGGCCACGGCCGTCTGGACCGTCATCCCGTTCACATAGGGAAACTGCCCGGAATTGGTGACTTCGCCCAGCACGAAGAAGGGGCGATAGGTCTCGACTTCGACCGAGACCTTGGGTTCGCGCAGATATCCGGCGCGCAGCTTCGCCTCGATCGCCTGGGCGAGTTGCTGTGTCGTCCGGCCCTGCGCCTCGACGGTGTTGATCAGCGGCATGGCGATGCGCCCCGAGCCGTCGACAGCGTAGATGTTCGAGAGATTGTCCTGACCGAAGACGATGATGCGCAGCCGGTCGCCGCTCGCAAGCCGATAGGGGCCGGCCGGTTCCGAAAAGGCATAGGGCGAGGTGTAGGAAGGCGCGCACGCACCTGCCACCATGGCGGCGGCCGAGACCAGGCAGGCCAAGGCGAAAGAGGTGATGCGTCGACTCATCACAGATTATCCAGTCCAGAACTCGCCCAAGCTTTAGGTGCCATATGGTTAACAAAGGCTTCCCCGGCGTCGCGCCCGATTTGCCCCCCGGCGCGTCTTAACCCGGCACTAACCTTGATCGATGCCTAATGAGGCCTGCGTTCCTGCGGGAGCGCGTGCGTTCTGCGTTCCTGAAGGTGGCCCATGACCGATCGATCTGGGACTGATGCTCGTGGCGATGGTCGAGGCGACATGCTCGACCTTTCGGCGCTGTGGGTTGCGATCAAGCGCCGTCGGCTCTGGATCGTCCTACCGACGTTGGCCGTCCTCTGCCTCGCCTTCGTCTCGGTCAACCTCGTGACGCCGCGCTATACGGGCGAGACGCGGCTGCTGCTGGAAAGCCGTGGCAGCTTCTACACCCTCCCGGGCCAAACCCTTCCGGACGCCGCCGGCCAGTTCGATGCCGAGGCCGTGCAGAGCCAGGTCCAGGTCATCATGTCGCGTGACCTCGCTCGCGAGGCGATCAAGCGCATCGGGCTTGTCGGGAATTCCGAATTCGATTCCGGCGTCGGCGCGCTGAGCGCATTGCGCAAGCTCGCGGTGATGATCGGGCTCGCCGCCCATCCGGCCGACCGCTCCCCGGAGGAGCGCGTGCTGGAGAAATATTTCGAGCGGCTGCTGGTCTATCCGGTTGGCCGGTCGCGCATCGTCGCGGTCGAATTCACCTCGCGCGATCCGGCGCTGGCTGCTAGGGGCGCCAACATCATCGCCGAGACCTATCTCGAGTTCCAGGAGCAGGCGAAGCAGGAGAACGCCCGCAGCGCCTCGAACTGGCTCCTGACCACGATCGAGCCGCTGCGCAAGCGCGTCTCCGAGGCCGAGGCGAAGGTCGAGGATTTCCGCTCGAAGAACGGCCTCTTCGTCGGGCCCAACAACAATACCATCACCTCCCAGCAGCTCACTGACCTCTCGGCGCAGCTCTCTACCGCCCGCAGCCAGCAGGCGGAGGCTCAGGCCAAGGCGGGGCTGATCCGCGACGCGATCAAGCAGGGCCGCACCTTCGAGATCCCGGACGTCGCCAACAACGACCTGATCCGCCGGATGATCGAGCAGCGCGTGAACCTGCGCGCGCAGATCGCCGCGGAGTCGCGCAGCCTCCTGCCGGAGCATCCCCGGATCAAGGAACTCAACGCCCAGCTCGCCGATCTGGAAAGCCAGCTTCGCGCCGCCGTCGAGCGGGCCGTCCGGACGCTGGAGAACGAAGCCAAGATTGCCGGCCAGCGGGTCGAAAGCTTCCAGGCTGCGCTCGACGGCCAGAAGAAGAACGTCTCCAGCGCCAATGACAGCGAGGTGCAGCTGCGCGCCCTCGAGCGCGAGGCGCGCGCTCTGCGCGAGCAGCTCGAGCAGTACATGCAGCGTTATCGCGAGGCGGTCGCGCGCGACACCCTCAATGCCACGCCGGCCGATGCCCGCATCATCTCGCGGGCCGTGGAGCCGACCGAGCCTTCCTTCCCGAAGAAGGTGCCGATCATGGTGGTCGCGACGCTGGCGACCTTCCTGATCGCGCTCGCGACGATCGTGACCCGCGAATTGCTGGGTGGGCAGGGCAGGCCGCTGCCCAGCGCGCCGGGCGGGCCGCGCTGGGTCACTGTGGGCGCCGAGGACGAGGTGGCTCCCGGCGTGCCGACCCCGGACGCGCCGCGTCGGGACCGGGTCAGCGGGCTTTTGACCCATGCCGGTCGGATCGGGCATATCCGGCTCGATTCCAGCCGTGCCGATGAGACGCTCGCCGAGATCGCCGAGCGCACGCAGGAAGCGGCGAGCGGCAAGGCTCCGCTGGTGCTCGTCCTCGATGGCGGCAGCGAAGGGGCCGGCAACCCGCGGGATCTGGCAGAGCTTCTGGCGCAGCGCTGCCGCTCGATCCTCGTCGATCTCACTGCGGATAACGACGAGGGCGAGGTCGGCTTCTCCGAACTGCTCGCGGGCGAAGCGCTGTTCTCCGACATCATCATGCGCGCATCCGGCTCGCGGCTGCATCGCATCGGGCCGGGCCGAGCCGGGCGCGTGGCGGTCCTTGCCGCGCCCGATCTGGTCGAGGCGGCGCTCGAAGCGCTCTGCGAAACCTATGACTGGGTTCTGGTCGCCGCCTCTTCCACCGAGGAGGGCCCCGCGTTGGGCGCCATCGCCCGCCGTGCCCAGGGTGCTCTGGTGATGGGCGGAAGCGTCGGCAACGGCCATGCTCTGGAAGCGGCCTATCGCCTGAGCGAGCTCACCGAGGCGCCTGTGACCCTGATCATCGATGCGGATGTTCCCGCGCCGGCCGCGGGAGAGTCGCGCGAGGCGGAGACGGTCGAGGCCTGAGCGGCGCCTCTACTCGGCTTCGGCTACGGCTTTGCCTCGCAGCCGCCCCGCAAGAGCGCGCGCGAGCTTGAGAGCCATCGGCGAGTTCTTGATCCACCGCTTCAGCGCGCTCTGCGTCTGCGCTGCCGCGGTGAAGAGCTGGCCCTTCAGGGTCAGCGGCAGAAAGGTGTCGACCAGCTCGTCCCTGTCGTCGCAGAACGTCGTCTTGTAGCGCGCCTCGCCGACGCCGAGGTCGAGGACCGTGAAGCCTTCGCTGGATTTCAGCCTGATCAACTCTGCGAGCAGGATTTCGCCCGGGCTCGTCCTGGCCGTAGGGCTCGCCAGGTCGAACGAGGTCGCCATGCCCGAGAAGCGCCCGCCTTGCACCGCGCCAACATAAGTGGCGACGCAGGCGCCGGCCAGGTCCAGCGAATGGAGCTCGATCGCAGGAGGCCGTGACCCGGAAGGTTGGGCTGCCTGCCTCAGGAAGGCTCGCATCGCAGGGGCGGCGAAGGGGTCTGGCAGGCCCATGGCGCGGAAGCGTTCGGCCTTCTGTGAAAGGAAGGCGTCGAGCACCCGCTCGATCTCGGCCGGCGTCGTCGCGCGGATCAGCGCCGAGGGTCCGAAATCCCTGAAGCGATTATGCTTGTTCTTGAGCTTCTTGCGGGCGTGGCTGCTCATCGCGCGCTTCAGCGCGGCCTCGCTGTCGCCGGGTACGAGAGCGAGCTTGTACGATTGGCTCGGGCTGCGGCCGGCGGCGATGAGGCCGGCCGGATTGGCGATGTCCTGCCAGGAACGAGGCTGGTTGAGGAAAGCGAACGCGTCCAGCCCGCCGATGGCGGCGCCGATCTCCTGCAGCATCTGGCGTGCCAGCAGTGGATCGAGCCCGGCGGCGAACGCCGGAGCGTAGAGGCCCATATGGTAATTGGCGTGCTTGTCGCCGATGAAGGTGGCGAAGCGGATGCCGTGTCTGCGCACGATGGCGAGCGGCAGCAGCGCAACGAGTTCGCCCGCCACGTCGCGCACCAGCGCATAACGGCATGCCGCATCCGGCGCGGCGCCCATGGTCTCCACGAAAGGCCGCACCCAGCCATAGGCCTGATAGGGCGTCGCCAGCGCCTTCGCTTCGAAGGCGCGCCATGGCGCTTCGAGCGTGGCGATATCGCTCTCGATGGAGATCGAGTGCCAGGGCGTATGACCTGCGGCGGGCATGGCTCCTCTTAACCCGTCATTGTGAACGGATCGGCCACATTCCCTCGGCCTCGCTCCGCCATCATGCGACAGCGTTAGCAGGCGGTTGCACGGATGGGCGATGAACGGGCGTCACAAGGCCATCGCGGCCACATTCAAGCTGATGGCGGCGACGGGCGCGGACCGCTGGAGCCGCGGCTTTGCGCAAGGTGCGGGCGTCATCCTGACGCTGCACCATGTTCGCCCGCGTGAGGCACGGGGCTTCGCGCCCAACGCCCTGCTGGAGATCACGCCGGATTTTCTCGATGCCGCCCTCGGTCTGATCCGCGCCGAGGGCTACGACATCGTCTCGCTCGACGAGGCGCTGCTGCGGCTGCAACAGCCGAAGCAAGGGCGCTTCTTCGTCGCTCTGACCTTCGACGACGGCTATCGAGACAATGTCGAGCATGCCTGGCCGGTGCTGGCGAAGCACGGCGCGCCCTGGACCTTGTTCGTCACCCCTGGCTTTGCCGATCGGACCGCGCGGCTCTGGTGGCTCGAACTGGAGGAGGCGGTCCGCGCGCTGCAGCAGCTCGATCTTGCCCTGCCTGACGGTCACTTCACCGCTGGGTCCGGGACCGACGCCGAGAAGACGAAAGCCTTTGACAGGCTCTACTGGCGTCTGCGCAACGGACCGGAAGCGATTCTGCTTTCGGCGATTTCCGATCTGGCCGCGCAGGTCGGCATCGATTCCGCCACGCTGACCGAGCGTGAGTGCCTGCCTTGGGACACGTTGCGGGCGCTTTCGGGTGCACCGGGCGTGACCATCGGCGCCCATACGATGACGCACCCGCGACTGGCCAAGCTCGAAGCCGGGGCCGCCCGCAGCGAGATCGTCGACAGCCGGGAGCGGCTGGAGGCCGAATTGGGGATGCCGATCCGCCATTTCGCCTATCCGGTGGGCGATCCGACATCGGCCGGCCCACGCGAATTCACACTGGCGCGAGAGGCGGGCTTCGCCAGCGCGGTCACGACACGGCCGGGCCATCTCGTCCCCGAGCATGCCGGGCGGCCTCACGCGCTCCCGCGCGTCTCGCTCAACGGCTTGCACCAGAACGAGGCGACGCTGCGGGCGCTGCTCTCGGGGCTGCCCTTCTGGCTGCGGAATCGGGCGCGCGGGGCGGTCGATTAAGCGTCGTCCCGCTTCTCCATCCACTTGATCAGCGGCAGCAGCGGCAGCACCCAGGCGAGTCCGAGCGTGACATAGGCAATGCCCTGCACGAGCTTTGGCGCGTCGGTGATCCGCCCCTGCGCCAGCGCCATCGCGACCAGCGCATAGACGCAGACGAAGACGAGGATCACGACCGTCCCGACCAGCTTACGCGTGCGTTGTTTCATCGATCTCTCCGCCGCGGGGTGAAGCGCTCCTGCGGCAATGCGGGCGTTGTCGCGTTAGGGCGAGGGGTCTAAAGCATGTTCCGCAAAAGTGGGAACCACTTTTGCGACGAGAACCCGCTTCACTCGCGCTATGTCACCGCTGTCGACGGTTGTGAAGCGCTGCCGATTGCGACCGAAAGCCCCGCGCCTGTGACCATCGCCCTGAACCAGCCTGCCGGCGCCGCTGCCAAGGCCGCCAGCCATGCCGGCATCCGCCGATGGCTCTGGATTGTCGCGGGCCTCGTCTTCGTGATGGTGGTGGTCGGCGGCGCGACGCGGCTCACCGGCTCGGGCCTCTCGATCACCGAATGGAAGCCGATCACCGGCGCGCTGCCGCCGCTCTCGGCTGCAGCCTGGGCCGAGGAATTCGCCAAATATCAGGCGAGCCCCCAGTACCAGATCCTCAACAACGGCATGAGCCTCGGGGAATTCCAGTTCATCTACTGGTGGGAATGGGGCCATCGCCAGCTGGGGCGCTTCATCGGTCTCGTTTATCTCGGCGGTTTCCTGATCGTGGCGCTCGGCCGCCTCCTGCCGGCGCGCCTGACCTTGACGCTGTTCGGCATGGGGCTGCTGCTCGGCCTGCAGGGCACTATCGGCTGGATCATGGTCGCCTCGGGGCTCCAGCCCGGCATGGTCGCCGTCGCGCCGGTGAAGCTGACCCTGCATCTCACATTCGCCGGCCTGTTCTTCGCCTCTGTCATCGCCTTCGCCACGGCTTTGACGCCCTTGCGGCGCGTCGAGCCCGCGCGGGGCAGGGGGACTGCCTGGCTCCTGCTGTTGCTGCTCTTCGTGCAGGTCGCGCTCGGCGGGCTCGTCGCCGGCTCCAAGGCGGGCTTTACCTTCAACACCTGGCCGCTGATGGACGGCGCGCTGGTACCGCCCGCGGCGACGCTCTTCGCGGTCAGCCCGTTCTGGGAGAACTTCGTCGACAATGTCGCGCTGGTGCAGTTCAACCATCGGATCGGCGCCTACCTTCTCTTTGCCGTCGCGCTCTGGAACGTGCTGAGGCTGCGCCGCGTCGCGCCGCAATCGGGCAGCGCCAAGCGCTCGACAGCCATCGCCAGTCTGGTGCTGGCGCAGTCGGCGCTCGGCGTGGTGACGCTGCTGCTTGTGGTGCCGCTCTGGGCGGGCCTCGCTCATCAGGCGCTTGGCTTCGCCGTGCTGGCGATGGGCGTGGTTCATGTCACCCGCACAGAGCGGGCGGCGCGGGCTTAAGGCACGCCCGCTGTCATTCCGGGACGCTGCACAGCAGCAGACCCGGAACCCGCGACTGGGTCGCACCAATTTCTGATGATCGCATCTGGACGGCCTCACCCGGTCGTGGGTTCCTGGTTCACGCCTGCGGCGCGCCCCGGAATGACAAGGCAGAGCATCTCTCAAAGAAAAAGGCGCCGTTTCCGGCGCCTCCTTCGTCATGAGATTCTTGGGGCGCTAGCCCGGGAGTGACGGGCTCGGCTTACGCCAGCGCCTGATCCAGATCCGCGATCAGGTCCTCGACATCCTCGAGGCCGATCGAGAGGCGGATCACCTGCGGCCCGGCGCCGGATGCCGTCTTCTGCTCGTCGCTGAGCTGGCGGTGCGTGGTCGAGGCCGGGTGGATCACCAGCGAGCGGGTGTCGCCGATATTGGCCAGATGCGAGAACAGCTTCAGCTCGGTGACGAGCTTGACGCCGGCGTCGTAGCCGCCCTTGAGCCCGAAGGTGAAGACCGCGCCGGCGCCCTTCGGCGAATAGCGCTTGGCGAGCTCGTGATACTTGTCGCCGGACAGGCCGGGATAGCTCACCCATTCCACCGCAGGATGCTTGGCGAGATGCGTGGCGACCTTGAGCGCGTTCTCGCAATGCCTCTGCATGCGCAGCGGCAGGGTCTCGATGCCGGTCAGGATCATGAAGGCGTTGAAGGGCGAGAGCGCCGGGCCCATGTCGCGCAGGCCGAGCACGCGCGTCGCGATGGCGAAGGCGAAGTTGCCGAAGGTCTCGCCCAGCACCATGCCGTTATATTCCGGCCGGGGCTTGGAGAGCATGGGATAGCGGTCGTCGCCGACCCAGTTGAACGAACCGCCGTCGACGATCAGGCCGCCGATCGAATTGCCGTGTCCGCCGAGGAACTTCGTCGCGGAGTGCACGATGATGTCGGCGCCGTGCTCGAAGGGGCGGATCAGGTAGGGCGTCGCCATCGTGTTGTCGACGATGAGCGGGATGTTGTGCTTCTTCGCGATGGCGCTGATGCCGGCGATATCGGTGATGACGCCGCCGGGATTGGCGATGGATTCGATGAAGATCGCCTTGGTCTTCGGCGTCACCGCCGCCGCGAAGGACTCCAGATCGTCGGAATCGGCCCAGATCACGTTCCAGCCGAAGTTCTTGTAGGAGTGGTTGAACTGGTTGATCGAGCCGCCATAGAGCTTGCGCGCCGCGACGAACTCGTCGCCCGGCTGCATCAGCGCGTGGAAGCAGAGGAACTCGGCCGCGTGACCGGAGGCCACCGCCAGCGCCGCCGTGCCGCCCTCGAGCGCCGCGACGCGCTCCTCCAGCACGGCATTCGTCGGGTTGCCGATGCGGGTGTAGATGTTGCCGAATGCCTGCAGGCCGAACAGCGAGGCGGCATGGTCGACATCATCGAAGACGAAGGAGGTCGTCTGGTAAATCGGCGTGGCGCGCGCGCCCGTCGCCGCATCGGGAGCGGCGCCTGCATGGATGGCGAGTGTGCTGAAACCCGGTGCGCGGTCGGACATGGCGTGCTCCCTGAATGCTTCTGATCTTAGGTTCTATCGTTCGGTTTAACGAACGCTTGCCGGAGCGTCAATTCAGCGGCGCGGCGCCAGCTCCGCCCCGATATGCTCCGGCCGGACGCCCATGCCGACGAGTCGCGCCGGGATGCGGCGCAGCAGCGGGAACCAGTTGAACAGCCGGACCAGCAGAGGCGGGCCGAGCGGCGCATCGCTTTCGGAGCGTGCCAGAAGCGGGGATATGATCCGGTTCTGCGCGATGACCTGCATGCGCTGCGTGGCCTTGGTTGGAAACTCCCGGCGTGCCTGCACGGCAGCGAGATCGCTGTTGCTCAGGCGCTTTTCCCGCAGCGGGGCGGCAAGGAGATTGGCCGCCGCAACGGCGTCTTGAACCGCGAGATTGACGCCGACGCCGCCGATCGGCGACATCGCATGCGCCGCGTCGCCAATGCAGAGAAGCCCCGGTCGCCACCAGGTTTCGAGCCTGTCGACCGCGACCGTGAGCAGCTTGATCTCGTCCCAATCTGCGATCGCCTGCATGCGCCCGGCGAGCCATGGGGCCAGTTTGGTGACGCTTTCGCGGAAGGCGGGCAGCCCCGCCGCGCGCAGCGCCTCGAAGCTGTCCTTCGGAATGACGAAGGCGCTCTGCCAGTAATCGCCGCGATCCAGCGTCACCAGAAGCCGTCCGTTCGCGACCTGCCCGCCGGTCTGTCCGGGGTCGCCGGCCTCCTTCGGCAGCCTGAACCAGAGCACGTCCATCGGTGCGCCGATGTCGATGCCCTTCAGCCCGGACGCCGCGCGGATGTCGGATTGGCGCCCGTCGGCGGCGACGACGAGGTCCGCCAGGATGGAGAAGGGGCCGTTGGTGTCGTGGCCGGTCAGGCCTCTGATCTGCCCTGCCTCTTCGATCAACCCTTCGGCCTTGGCATTCATCATCAATGTAAAGCGGGGCTGTTCGCGTCCCCGATCGGCCAGAAAGTCGAGAAAATCCCATTGCGGCATCATCGCCACGAACGGCGCGGCGACGGGCAGATGCGAGAAGTCGGCGAACTGGATCGTTTCCTTGCCGAAGCCCATCGCAATGGTCCGCACGGCGGAATGAGGCAGCTTCAGGAAGTCGTGGAGCAGCCCGAGCTCTGCCATGAGCTGCATCGTCGAGGGGTGGATGGTGTCGCCGCGGAAATCGCGCAGGAAGTCGGCATGCTTTTCCAGCACGATGACGTCGACCCCCGCCCGCGCCAGCAGGAACCCCAGCATCATCCCCGCAGGGCCGCCGCCGGCGATGCAGCAGGTGGTGGCGAGTTCACGCATGGCCTGCCTCCCTGCGGGCTCGACCCGAGAATCTTGGTACCAGTCCCCTGGTTTCCGAGATGGCCGGGGCCAAGCCCGGCCGTGACGCGAATCTACGTCCCTGGCCGGTTGATCGTCAGCTTCTGGAAGCCCTTGCCCGACAGCGCCGGCTTCTTGGCCGAGAGAATGCGCGAATTGATGCCCTGCCAGCCGATCTCGCCCGAGAGCCTTCCATACTCGATCTTGGGGCAGCGGTTCATGATGACGGTGAGGCCTTTCGCCTCCGCCCGGGCCGCCGCCTCGTCGTTGCGCACGGAAAGCTGCATCCAGATCACTTTCGGCAGCGGATCGAGCGTCAGCGCCTCGTCGGTGATCGGGCCAGCCGCTTCCGAGTTGCGGAAGATCTCGACCATGTCGATCGGGCCGGGAATCTCCTTCAGCGAGCCGTAGACCGTCTTGCCCAGCAGCGTCTGGCTGGCGAGGCCCGGATTGACCGGGATCACGTCGTAGTCGCGGTCGAGCAGATACTTGGTGACGATCCAGCTCGGCCGCGCCTCGTTGGCGGAGGCGCCGACCAGCGCGATGCGCTTCGTCTCGCGCAGGATGCGGCGGATCAGCGCGTCATCGTAGGAATCGTGGCTCAATTCTGAGAATCCGGAGAAAGCATCGGGAAATCAAGGCACTCGCGCTGCGGACAAAAGCGGCCTCATCACAGCCTCGCCATGCTTTCGTGCTCTGCTGGATACCTCGGGAATCATCCCGAGATGCCTCCTGCGATGAAAGGAGTGCCTGCCATGTGCGACTACAGCCTGCATCATGTAATGTCCACTCCTGCCAAGGTCGGCGACGAGCTGGTTTCGACCAGCTTTCCCAATGCCAGCACGCGCGGCTTCTGCGCCGCGGGCAATGCCGACGTCGCCGTCTGCGTGATGCCCGGCACGGAGCTCGCGTTCCATGCCGACATCGAATGCGATCGCGGCATGGGGCTGCTGCCCAGCCGCAAGATCGCGGCGCGTGTCGCCCGCTTCCGCCAGGTCGATCTCGACAAGCCCTACGTCCATCACGACGCCCTCGAACTTCCTGACGGCAGGGTGGTGATGGTCACGAGCCTGGTGCCCGGGCAGCGCGTGACGGTGCTGCAGCTTCCCGCCGAGCCCCATGCGGAAGGCGAGGGGCACGGCCATACCCATCCGCATGAAGAGCCGGTGCCGGCTGTGCGGCGGTCCGAGACGGTCTAGCCTTGGTTGTGATCCTGGCGTCGTGGCCGATCGTGGATCGGCGCGGCGCCTTTTTTATGCCTCCCAGACGGGTGGGCGCTTTGCCACGAAGGCGCCGATGCCTTCCTCCGCGTCGCGCGCGAGCATGTTCTCGACCATCACCGCCGAGGCGTGGTCATAGGCCGCCTTCAACCCCATCTCGCGCTGCTCGTAGAAGGCGCGCTTGCCGATCTTGATCGTCGCCCGTGATTTGGAGGCGATGACGGCGGCGAGCCTTCCAGCCTCGGCGAGCGCGGTGCCGGCCGGTACGACGCGATTGACGAGGCCCATCCGGGCCGCTTCCGCCGCCGGCACCATCTCGCCGAGCAGCAGCATCTCCAGGGCATGCTTGGCCGAGAGGTTGCGCGAGAGCGCCACCATCGGCGTCGAGCAGAACAGTCCGATATGGACGCCGGGCGTGCAGAAGCGGGCGTCCGCCCCCGCCACGGCGAGATCGCAGGTCGCGACGAGCTGGCAGCCGGCGGCCGTCGCCGTGCCTTCCACTGCGGCGATGACCGGTTGGGGCAGGGCGGTGATCTGCTGCATCACGGCCGAGCAGCGCCCGAGGATCTCGGCGAAATAGGCGCGGCCACGGTCAGGGTCGGCCCTGTGCGCCGTCATCTCCTTGAGATCGTGCCCGGCGCTGAAGACCGGCCCTGCCGCGGCGAGGATCACGGCCTTGACCGAGCGGTCGGCGGCGATGGCGGTGAAGCCCTCGGCCAGCGCAGCCAGCATCGCCTCGCTGAGCGGATTGCGAGCCTGCGGGCGGTTCAGCGTCAGTGTCGCGATGCCGTCCGCATCCTGCCGCAGCAGGACAGGCGCCGTCTCGGGCTGGTGGACGTTCATCGCGCTTCCTCCTGCTGCGCTGCACTGATGCGCGCGGCGAATTATGCGCCTCGCCTTTGGCATTTCCGCCTATTGTCGGGGCCGGCCCGCCATGCTGCAAGGGGATAACCCCCACCTCAGCCTCCGGCTTTCCGCATGACGATCCGCATGACCGCCTCCGAGGTCGAGGCCTATCTCGACGAGGTCTTCCCGCAGCTTCACCATGGCGGGCGTACCTATTTCATCGAGGAGGTCGGGCCGCTGACGGCCCGCATGCGCTGCGACTATCACGAGAAGCATCTGCGTCCCGGCGGCACGATCTCGGGTCCGACGATGATGGCGCTGGCCGATCTCGCGCTCTATGCCGCGATCCTCGCACAGATCGGGCCGGTCGCGCTGGCCGTGACCACGAGCCTGAACTTCAACTTCCTGCGCAAGCCGGGGCAGGCGGCGCTGATCGCCGAGGCCAAGCTGCTCAAGCTCGGCAAGCGGCTCGCGGTCGGCGAGGTCAGCCTCTACTCGCAGGGCGAAACGGAGCTGGTCTGCCACGCGACCGGAACCTATTCGATCCCCGCGGAGCGGTAATGGCGGGTGGCTTGGTGTCATTCTCGGGCTTGACCCGAGAATCTCATGCAGGATCAGGCGCCCGCTCATCGCGAGATGCTCGGGTCAAGCCAATCACGACGGCAAATGGAGATTGCGGTATCCTGATACCATTTTTCTCACGCTATTGAAAAATCATCGTTTTCCGCATTCCTGCGCTCCACGAAGCGCTTGACAGCCGGCTCCGCTCCTCCTATTCCCACGCCACACCGCCGCCGGCTCCCCGGCGGCTTGTCCTTTTCTTACGCAACCGAAGGGGTGCCGCGATGAAGACCACCGTCTCGCTCAAGCCCGCCGATGTCGAAAAGAAGTGGGTTGTGATCGACGCCTCCGGGCTCGTCGTCGGCCGTCTCGCCTCCGTGGTGGCGATGCGCCTGCGCGGCAAGCACAAGGCCGCCTACACCCCCCATGTCGACTGCGGCGATAACGTCATCATCATCAACGCCGAGAAGGTCTCCCTGACCGGCCGGAAGCGCGACCAGAAGGTGTATTACCACCACACTGGCTACGCCGGCGGCATCAAGGAGCGTTCCGCCAAGTTCATTCTGGATGGCCGCTTCCCCGAGCGCATCGTCGAGAAGGCCGTCGAGCGCATGCTGCCGCGTGGCCCGCTCTTCCGCCAGATCCTCGGCAACCTGCGCGTTTACAAGGGCGCCGAGCATCCGCACGCCGCCCAGTCGCCGGAGGCGCTCGACGTCGCCGCGCTCAACAGCAAGAACAAGAGGGTCTGACCATGGCCGAGGTTCTTCAGTCCCTCTCCCAGCTTGGCGAAGTCGCCAAGTCCGAGCAGCCGGCCGCCCCGGTCCACGTCAAGAAGGTCGACGCCCAGGGCCGCGCCTATGCCACCGGCAAGCGCAAGAACGCCATTGCCCGCGTCTGGATCAAGCCCGGCTCCGGCAAGGTCACGGTCAATGGCCGCGACCAGGAGATCTACTTCGCTCGCCCGGTGCTCCGTCTCGTTCTGGCGCAGCCGCTCCAGCTCGTCGACCGCATGACGCAGTATGACGTCATCGTCTCGGTCAAGGGCGGCGGTCTCTCCGGCCAGGCCGGCGCGGTGCGCCACGGCATCTCCAAGGCGCTGACCTTCTACGAGCCGGAGCTTCGCGGCCCGCTCAAGAAGGAAGGCTTCCTGACCCGCGACTCGCGTGTCGTCGAGCGTAAGAAGTTCGGCAAGGCCAAGGCCCGCCGCAGCTTCCAGTTCTCGAAGCGCTGATCGTTTCCGGCTCGTCCGGTATGGAAAGGGCGGCTCGCAGGAGCCGCCCTTTTCGTTTGGGCTGCCCGCAGGGCGTCATGCTCGGGCTTGACCCGAGCATCTTGGGACGATGAGGCGTCTCGCATGGCTGTCGCCTCTGATGTAGCAAGAGCGCATGCGTATCCTTCTCGTCCTGATCGCTTTCGGCATGATCGCCGTGCCGGCCCTCCTGATGTTGGCCCGCGAGGATTTGCCCCGCGGGCGGCGCATCGCCCGAGCGCTCGTCGTCTTCCTCGCGCCCGCCGTGGCGCTCGGCCTCATCCATGGCGTGCCGGAGCTCGACGGGCGTGCGCTCGACCATCCCAACGCCTGGACGCTGCTGCGGCTCGTCCTGACCGGGCTCGCGCTGATCCTGCCCTGGTGCCTCTATGTCTGGTTCACCGCGCGACGCTGACCTCTTGAGACAGCCATGACCGAAGCCCCCGACAAGCCGCCGATCGACCACGCCTTCGCCGGCGACAGCCGTGGCGGCGCTGCCGATCCGACCTATGCAGGCGCACTTTCCTTCATGCGCCGTCCCTATTCCAAGGTGGTCCACGGCGCCGATCTCGTGATCTGGGGCGTGCCCTTCGATCTCGCCGTGACCAACCGGCCGGGCGCGCGCTTCGGCCCGCAGGCGATCCGCCGCGCCAGCGCGATCTTCGATGGCGATCCGCAATACCCCTCCGGTCTCGATCCCTTCGTGCGCCTGAGCGCCATCGATTACGGCGACTGCGCCCTCCCGCGCGGCGACCTGCAAGGCTGCGCAAGGGCGATCGAAGCGGAAGCGGCAGGAATCCTCGCAACCGGCGCCCATCTGGTTACGCTCGGGGGCGACCACTTCATCACCCTGCCGCTGCTGCGCGCCCATGTCGCCCGCCACGGCCGGCTGGCGCTGATTCAGTTCGATGCTCATCAGGACACCTGGGATGACGGCCCCGGCGGCATCGGACATGGCAGCTTCGTGTTCGAAGCGGTTCGGCAGGGACTGATCGACATCGAGCGCTCGATCCAGATCGGCATCCGCACCGTCGCCCCGCGCGATTGCGGTATCGCCATCCTCAATGGCTATGAGGCCCACGAGATCGGCGTCGCAGGTGTAGCGCAGCGCATCCGCGAGCGGGTGGGGCAGGGGCCGGCCTATCTTACCTTCGATATCGACGCGCTCGATCCGGCTGCCGCGCCCGGCACCGGCACGCCCGTCTCTGGTGGCTTCAGCGCGGAGCAGGCCCTGCGCATCCTGTGGGCGCTGCGCGATCTCGATATCCGTGGCATGGACGTCGTCGAGGTTTCGCCGCCCTACGACCATGCCGACATCACGGCTATCGCCGCCTCGACCATTGTCCAGCATCATATACAGGCGTTGGCGCTCAGGAAGAGCGACTGAAACGTCCAGCGCGGTAGCGGAATCGACTTGCGAAGATCCCGCTTCAAGCCTCTTCTGGGATTCTGTTTTTGCCGCTTGGGGCCTTGGCCGGAAAGGAGATGCGATGACTGGGACTGCCGCCACCTCTGCCGCGAGCTTTCCGGCCGCGCTCTCCGCCCTGCGCAATGCTCTCGCCGATGTCGCCAATGGCGATGTGCGGGCGATCAAGGCGCTCTATTCGCATAGCGACGAGGCCACGAGCTTCTACGGCTGGGGCGGCTACGAGAAAGGGTGGGAGGCGGTCTCCCGACGCTGGGACTGGGCCGGCGAGCAATTCAAGGGCGGCACCGTTTCGCACGAAAACGTCACGACCGTGCTCGGGGACCCGGTCGCCCTTGTCACGGACATCGAGACCTTCGAGGTGGCGATGGCGCCCGGCGCCGAGCCTTCGCGCTGGACCAATCGCGTCACCCATGTCTTTCGCTTCGAGGATGGCCGCTGGCGCCTGCTGCACAGGCACGCCAACCGGCTGGAAGGCCGCTACGAGCCGGCGGGAAGGCTCGGCGCGGGCGGGGCGCCTGCGGGCGATTGACAGTTGCGCGCGACGCGAACATATACGCAGCATGATCATTCGTTCGATCCGACGTCGCCCGTATCAGGCCGCCCCGGCGCGCCCGCGATGACGCTCGGCTATTGACCGAACGCCCGCGACCGCGCCGAGAAGCGCGGTTTTTTTGTGCCTGAAATCTGCACTGATCACTTGTTTGCCCAGCCTCCGGGGGTCCTGATGAGCCAGAACCTGAAATCCATCTTCATCGACGGCGAAGCCGGTACAACCGGGCTCGGCATCCGCGAGCGCCTCGCCGCCGTGCCGGAAGTGGCGGTGAAGAGCATCGACCCCGACAGGCGCAAGGACCCTGCCGCCCGGAAGGACATGATGGCGGGCGTCGATCTCGTCGTTCTGTGCCTGCCGGACGATGCAGCCAAGGAGTCGGTCGCGCTCGCCGACGAGCTCGGCTCGAACGCACCCAAGATCGTCGATGCCGCGACGGCCCACCGCATCGCGCCGGGCTGGGTCTATGGCTTCGCGGAGCTTGCCCCCGGCCACGCCGAGAAGATCGCCAAGGCCGACCGCGTCGCCAATCCGGGCTGCTATCCCACCGGTGCCATTGCGCTGCTGCGCCCACTTGTCGATGCCGGGCTGATGGCGCAGGACCATCCCGTCACCGTCAACGCCGTCTCCGGCTATTCCGGCGGCGGCAAGTCGATGATCGAGGACTATGAGACGGGCGTCGCGCCTGCCTTCGAACTTTACGGCCTCGGCCTGCGCCACAAGCACCTGCCGGAGCTGCAAGCCTATGCCAGGCTGACGCGGCGGCCGATCTTCGTGCCCTCCGTCGGCAATTTCCGGCAGGGCATGCTGGTCTCGATCCCGCTGCATCTCGACACGCTGCCCGGCCGGCCGAATGTCGCGGATCTCCACCACGCTTTGGTCGAGCGCTACGCCGGCTCGACCTATGTCAGCGTGCTGTCGCAGGACGGCATGGCCGGCAAGATCGAGCCCGAGGCGCTGAACGACACCAATAAGCTCGAACTGCGGGTCTTCGGGCAGGACGATCTCGGCCAGGCGGTGCTCGTCGCCCAGCTCGACAATCTCGGCAAGGGCGCTTCCGGCGCGGCGGTGCAGAATATCCGCCTGATGCTGGGCCTTCCCGAAGGTTGAGTGGCCGGAAATTTACGACCCTGAGCTGAGCGTCGTATTGCGTCTCACGCTCGGCGTGGGCAATATTGCGTCGGCTGCGGGCCAGAATGGCCTGCGGAGGGGCGTCCGTTGTCCGGTAGCGAATTCGAAAGCGCTTTGATCGACGGCATCTATGAGGCCGCGATCGTTCCCGAAGGTTGGTCCCGCGTTTTGCGGGACACGGCCCGCTTGGCTTCTTCCCGCGAGGCGCTGCTCGGCACTGTGCTCGACGAGGACATACGCCTCGTCGCCTCTTCCGCGTCGTTCGGCGAGGAATACGAGAGTATCCTCCGGCGCATTCCGTTCGCGGTCAACGAACGGGCGCAGCGCCTGCTGGCCCATGGCCGCTATGGCTTCATCACCGACGAAGACGTGTTCACTGCCGAAGAGATCGCACGCGAGCCGATCTATCGTGACATCCTGATCCCCGCAGGCCATGGCTGCGGTGTCGCCACCGTGATCCCGGCGCCCTCCGGCGACATCACCATCGTGCATTGCGAGCGCTCCTTCGCGGAAGGCTATGTCGATGCAGCCGCCGTCGCCGCGCTCGACCGGCTGCGCTCGCATTTCGCCCGCGCCGGCCTGCTCGGCCGCCGGCTCGCGATGGAGAAGGCGCGGGCAGCGTCCCAGGCGCTCGAGCTGATGGGTTTGCCGGCGGCGGTGCTGGGTCTGCGCGGCAACGTGATCGAGGCCAACGCCCTGTTCCAGGACCTGATGCCCGGTACATTCCAGGATCGTGCGGCGCGGCTCACAGCCACCCACGGCCCGGCCGACGAGATGCTAGGGGCGGCGCTGGCTGCGATGGCCCGGCCAGACCTGCTGCAGCCGGTGCGCTCGCTGCCGATCCCGGCGCGGCGCGGCGGCGTGCCGATGGTGCTGCATGTCTCGCCGGTGCGGGGCAGGGCGCGCGATGTCTTCTCCTTCGCCAGTGCGATCGTGGTTGCCACGCCCGTGATGGCCGGAGGTGGTCCCGAGGCGGGGCTGATCGCCGGCCTCTTCGACCTGACGCCGGCCGAGGCGCGTCTCGCTGCGGCCATCGCCGCCGGTCATGCGCCCCGCGAGGCGGCGGCGCGGCTCGGTGTCACCGAGGCCACGGCGCGCACGACGCTGAAGCGCATCCTGGCCAAGACCGGTACGAGGCGGCAGGCAGACCTCGTCGGCTTGCTCAAGAGCGCCGCCCTGCCGGGCTGAGGCAGCTGTCCCCCGCCGCTCATCGCGGAACAACCCCGTCGTTCCGGGGCAGGCCGCAGGCCTGAGCCCGGAACCCAGAACCGATGCGGGTTCTGGAAAGGCGCGATAGCGATCGCCTACGGGAAAAGCGTCATCGCTTCTGGATTTCAAGCTCTCCGCTGTCGCGACGCTCCGGAATGACGGGGTGGCTTTGGTGAGAAACGGCCGGCTCAACGAAAAACGCCGGCTTTCGCCGGCGTTCTGTCGTCACTGCGAGGGAGGATTTCAGCCCTTCCAGGGCAGGAAGTTCTGCTTCTGCTCGCCGAGGCCCTCGATGCCGAGAGTCACGACCTCGCCGCCCTTGAGGAAGCGCGGCGGCTTGAAGCCGAGGCCGACGCCCGGAGGCGTGCCGGTGGTGATGACGTCGCCCGCATCGAGCCGCATGAACTGGCTGATGTAGTGGACGAGATAGGTGACGCCGAAGATCATTGTCTTGCTGGAGCCGTTCTGCACGCGCTCGCCGTCGACATCGAGCCACATGCCGAGGTTCTGCACGTCCTTGATCTCGTCGGGCGTCACGAGCCAGGGGCCGAGCGGGCCGAAGGTCGGGCAGCCCTTGCCCTTGGCCCACTGACCGCCGCGCTCCTGCTGGAATTCGCGCTCGGAGACATCGTTGCAGACGCAGAAGCCGGCGATCGCGGCCATGGCGTTCTTCTCTTCAATATAGGAGCCGCCGTCACCGATGACGATCGCGAGCTCGACCTCCCAGTCGGTCTTCACCGAACCCTTGGGGATCTGGACGTCGTCATTGGGGCCGACGATGCAGTTCGGCGCCTTGTTGAAGAGGATCGGCTCCTTCGGGATCGCCGCGCCGGTCTCGGCCGCGTGGTCGGCGAAGTTGAGGCCGACGGCGATGAAGTTGCGCACGTCGCCGACGCAGGCGCCGATCCGCGGCGAGCCCGAAACGAGCGGCAGCGATGCCGGATCGAGCGCCTTGAGCTTGGCGATGGAAGCCGAGCCGAGTGCCTTGCCGGCGAGATCGGGAATGATGCCGGACAGGTCGCGCAACCCGCCCTGGGCATCGAGGAGAGCCGGCTTCTCTTGGCCGGCTGCGCCGTAGCGGAGCAGTTTCAAGGTGTTTCCCCCGTTTCAAACGATCTAAATGGGCGGTGACTCTGAGCGGATGCCGGCCGGAAACGCAAGCCCGTCCTTGCGCATGGCGTATCCGCAGCAGGATGGGGTGGCCGAATTTGTTGCCGGAATGCAACGGCTTGGCTCAAAGCGACGGTGCCGCAACGGTAAGGCGAGGGCTGGTTCCGCAACCTCGAAAATCACGAAACCCGCGATAGTTCGCATATAAACTATATCTTTTCCCCGAGCCCTCTCGCGACATTGTCGGAAATCGAGCGTTTTCGATCGATTTCGGCATGGTGCGGTGCCGGATGCGGCGCTCGGATGGCCGTTTGGAGGCATCTGGGGCGGGCTTGCGGCGGCAAGCGGCTCTGTCATGGTTGGAATCAAGCGGGGTGCTACAGCCTCGAAGAACGTGAAGAATGGGATGGATTCGATGAAGGGCCTTCTTGCTGCCGCCTCTGTTTCCCTCGCCGCCTTGCTGGCTGCCGGGGCTGCATCGGCGAGCTCGTTCGCGATCCGAAGCGGCCAGGGAGCCGAGGGCCTGGGCATGGCCTATGCCGGCGCTGCGTCCGGCGGCATAGGCATGGGTGCGATGGCCTGGAACCCGGCCACGATCACGATGTTCCCCGGTCGGCACAGCAACTGGAACTTCACCTATCTCAATGCCAACGGCGACTATCAGCCGACGGCGCCTTCGCGTGTCGGCTCGCCGGCCGGACCGCTGAACCCGATCCAGCTCGGCACCGGCAACATCGGCGGTGACGGCGCCTTCATCCCGGCTTCGGCCAGCGCCTGGCAGCTTACCGACCGGCTCTGGGTGGGTATGACAACGGGCGCGCCCTACGGTCTGCGCTCGAAGCCCGATAATCAGGCTCATGCCGCTCAGATCTACGGGCGTTCGGCCAAGGTCGTGACCATCAACGTCTCGCCGACCATCGGCTACAAGGTCAATGACTGGCTCTCGGTCGGCGCCGCGCTGCAGGTGCAGTATCTGAGCGCCAAGCTGAAGCAGGCCGGCGGCCTCGCTCCCTCGGCCTTCCCCGTCATTCTCGAAGGCGACACGATCGATTTCGGCTATCGCCTCGGCGCGACGCTGACCCCGTTCGAGGGCACCAATATCGGCGTGGCCTATCGGTCTTCGATCACCCAGACGCTCGAGGGCTCGCTGGCCACGCCGACGCCCGTTCTCGCCCGCTTCCCGGTCAAGGCCAATCTGAACCTGCCCGACTCGGTCGTCGTCGGCGTCTCGCAGGTCATCAACGAGCAGTGGCAGGCCCATCTCGGCGTCGAGTGGACGAACTGGAGCCGCTTCCGCAATATCCCGGTCGTCAACGAGATCAACGGACTTCCGGCGACCAGCCTGAATTTCCAGTATGACGATGCCTGGTTCTTCAGCGGCGGCGTCGAGTACAAGTACAGCAAGGACCTGACGCTGCGCGCCGGTGTCGGCTACGAGATGTCCGCGGTGAACGATCGCAACCGCACCATCTACATCTCGGACAATGACCGTCTGTGGCTCAGCGCTGGCGCGAGCTATCAGGTCACCGACCGGATCAAGCTCGATGTCGGCTACACCTATATCGACGTGAAGAAGGCGTCGGTGAACTACACGGGCGCCCATCCGCAGCAGGGCGCGGTGTTCTACACCGCGGAGGCCAAGCCCTACATCCACATCGCGTCGGTCGGCATCACCTACAACTGGGACGATCCGAAGCAGACGCTCCCGGTCCAGCCCGTCGTGCGCAAGCACTGAGCGGCGCCTGGACGGAATTGAGAAAGCCGGCCCTTGGGCCGGCTTTTTGTTGTGCTCAGCGATCGGTCAATCGGATAGGGCCGAGGCGATTCCGAAACGCCGGCGACCGTGGCGGGATCAGTTCGTGACTTCCGCCAACAGTCTCGGATTGGTCGCCAATATGCTTGCCCGTGAACGCGTCAGCGTGCCCGCCCATTGCGGATGATGGCGGCGCGCCTTTTTGATGACTTCGACGAGGCGTCGAGGGCTTGCTCGGCGCAGCTTTGCCACCGCGCTGCGAAGCTCGGCGTGGTTGCGATGTCTGGACGCCGCGAGCAGGGATCCGAAGGCGGCCGTGCCTGCCAGCATTCCGGTGACGTGGTGCTCGGCGGAGTGGACCGGCACGAGCTCCGCCGTCGGGATGCGTGTCGCATGCCCGAAATCCGGGGCGTAGGAGGGATCGACGAAGACGTAGATCCTGCCGGAGACGTCTTCCGCCCCGATCGCGCCGCCGGTTCGCCCCGCGATGAAGTGCTGCTGGTATCGTTGGTCATATCCGGCCGCCTGATCCGGGTCGATCGACCATTGCGGGCAGATCGACAGAGCGGTGGAGGCACCCAGCCGGCGGGAGTATTTTGCCGCGCCATAGCCGCCCATCGAGGCGCCATAGGTCACGACCTCCAGATAGCGCATGCGAAGCGCCTCGGTCGCCGTGAGCGCGGCGCGCATATTGGCCTCGGGATACCAGTTCGGGCGCTTGGCCATGAAGCCGAGGGTGCTCAGCCCCAATCGCTCTGCGAGAGGGCGGCCAAAGAAATCGGCGCCATCGGCCAGCGTGTTCAAGGGGCCAAAGGTGACAAGAAGAATATCTTCTGTCCCCTGATGAAATATGGCTTGAACCTCGTTGTCGTCGAATACGATCACGACAATAGGATCCTTTCAAAATCGATCGAACCCAGCCCGCTAGTTCGGAGTATCGAGGCATTTCAATTATCGCGCAACATTTCAAAAATGTTTCTATCGAGCGCGCAATCTATAGTTGCCGGAACAGGGCGGCATGCCTCAGGGCTTTGTCATCATAGCCTGCGGCATTGGGGTGAAGTGTGTCCGCCATCCATTTCCTGGCGAAGACGGTCTGGTAGTCGCTCCAGATGGCGGCGGTGTCGATGAGCGGGCAGGCGATTTCGTCGGACAGTTCGCGGGTCGCCTGCCAGTACGCGCCGAGCGGATAAGCGTAGGGGCCGCGCGGTCCCGAGGGGTTGCAGGTCTCGAGGATGACGTCACCGGTCGGCGTGCACAGATCGATCAGGGCGCGAAGGTTGGCCTTGAATTGTTCCGGCGCGACGTTCTTCTGCCAGTCGTTCAAGCCGAAATTGATCACCGTAAGATGGGGGCGGATCTGCCCGATCGTATTCGCTGTCGAGTAGGGCGAGCCGCGGTCGATAGCCATTGCGGCGGTGGCGCCGCCAATGCCGTGATTGAAGACCGTTACCTCGCGTCTTTCGGGCGAATGGCCGCGTTGTGCCAGCAGGCGTGTAGCGCCGGCGACCCCCGTGAATCGAAATGCGTGGAGCGCGGGCGTCAGCCCGCGCAGCGTCAGCCGGTGGAAGCCCGTCGTGCCGACGGGCACGACCGTTTCCGCGCCGCCGTCGACCGAATAGCTGAACGCGGCGCCCTTGGAAGCATGATAGAGCGCCTCGAACGCGGTGCAGGGAACGGCAGTGCTGTGCGTGGCCATATTGCCGGGTTCGAGGCGGATCGCGTTCGCGGCGACTGTCGCCCCAAGAGTCGAGAGCCGTGCGTCGCCGCCGGCCAAACCGCCGAGCGCCATCATCGTTTCCCGCGACCATCTCAGCTCCGGCCCATCCATGATGTCGGCGACGCGTTGCGGCACGGCCTTCAGATAGGCTTGGCCGCCCCACTGCTGAACGGTGCCGACGCCGCGGGTGATGCTGTCGCCTTCGTAGAGAATGCGTGTATCGGCCTGGCCGGCCCGCGTGGCTGCGAGCGCCGCCCGGAACTTCGGAAGCGTCTGGCTGTCGAAATTGCGGATTCCCAGAAGGCTGGCCGCACGCGCCGCCGGAAAATCGAGCACCAGCGCTGCGCCGCTTATCAGGACACCGCGCCGGGAAATCCGGCTATCGATCAAGCGTTCCCCCGAGTTGGCGGCTTCGCTCTTCTCAAGCCTTCACCTTCACATAGGTTCCCGGTGCATCGGCCAGGGCCGGCAGCTTGCCGCCGCCCGGCTCGCGGGCAGGCACCGTCTTCGGAGCCTGGGCTTCGAGCCATGCAAACCAGTGCGGCCACCAGGAGCCCGGATGCTCGGCCGCCTTCGCCATCCAGGCGTCGCAGGAGCCCTCGGCCGGCCCGCCGGTCCAGTACTGGTACTTGACCTTGCTAGGCGGGTTGACGACGCCCGCGATGTGGCCGGAACCCGCCACGACGTGCTCGACCGGCCCGCCGAAGCTTTGCGAGCCGATGAAGACGGAGGGGGCAGGGGCGATATGGTCCTCGCGCGTGGCGAGATTGTAGATCGGGATCTTCACCGCCTTCAGGTCCAGCGTCTTGCCGCCGATATGCATCTCACCTTTGGAGAGCTTGTTGTCGAGGTAGCAGTTGCGCAGATAGAAGGAGTGGTTCGCCGCCGGCATCCGCGTCGAATCCGAATTCCAGTAGAGCAGGTCGAAGGGGGTCGGGGCCTTTCCCTTCAGGTAGTTGTTTACCGCATAGGACCAGATCAGGTCGTTGGGCCGCAGCATGTTGAAGGCACCCGACATGCGCGAGCCGTCGAGATAGCCGGTCTTGGCCATCTGCTCCTCGATCACGCGGATCTGCTCCTCGTCGACGAAGACGGAAAGCTCGCCGGCCTGCGAGAAATCGACCTGGGTGGTGAAGAAGGTCGCGCTCTCGATCCGCTTGTCGCCGACGGCGGCCATATAGGCCAGCGTCACACCGAGCAGCGTGCCGCCGACGCAGTATCCGATGGCTGAGACCTTCTTTTCGCCGGTCGCCTCCTCGACGGCGTCGAGAGCGGCGAAGATGCCCTCGCGCATATAGCTCTCGAAATCCTTGGCGGCGTGCCGGGCGTCCGGGTTCACCCAGGAGATGCAGAATACGGTGAGCCCCTGCGCCACGCACCAGCCGATGAAGCTCTTCTCGGCGTTGAGATCGAGGATGTAGAACTTGTTGATCCAGGGCGGCACGATCAGCAGCGGCCGCTTCAGTACCTGCGGCGTGGCGGGCGCATACTGGATCAGCTCCATGATCTCGTTGCGGAAGACGACCTTGCCCGGCGTTGTCGCGATGTTCACGCCGACTTCGAAGGCGCTGGCGTCGGATTGGCGGATCTTGAGCTCGCCGCCGCCGGATTCGACATCCTCGGCGAACATCTTCATGCCGCGCACGAGGTTCTCTCCGTTCTGCCGCAGCGTTTCGCGCAGCAGTTCGGGATTGGTGGCGAGGAAGTTGGTGGGCGAGAGCGCGCCTGCAATCTGCTTGATGTAGAAGCGCGCCTTCTCCCGCGTATGCGGGTCGAGCTCATCGGCCTTGTCGACCATGGTCTCGGCCCAGCGCGAGCCGATCAGATAGGCCTGCTTGATGAAGTCGAAGGTCGGATGATCGGTCCAGTCCGGATCCTTGAAGCGGGTATCGCGCTTGTCGGGCTCGGCGACGGGCTGGACCTCCTCGCCGCCGGCGCGCTTCAGCGCGGCGCCCCACAGGCTCATGAAATCTCCGACCAGCGAGGCCTGCGCCTCGATGATCTTGGCGGGATCGTTGACCCAGCATTCGGCGACGCGGCCGAGCGTCTTGACCATGTCGCTCGCCTCGTCGGCCTGGCCGGTCTTGGCGGTGCCCTTCTCGATGGGCTTCAGATAGGCGGCGGTGACCTTGCCGTATTCCTCGACCAGCCGACTCATGTTCTGCGCGAACTGATCGAAATCAGGCGCCGCCGCTTCGGCGGAGCCCGAAGCTCCCTTCGCCCGGTCGTCGGCGTCGCGGCTCATGAGTCGTTCCTTCCCCCTCTTGTTATAGGATAGCGCATGGCCATCCATTTTGGTCCTATTAAGGACGCAGCCACTGTGCTTTACCAAACGAATTCGACAACCTGCTGGAAGATCTCATGCCGACCGTGAAGCCCGCGAAAAAACCGTTCGGCATGTGGGCAATGCTGGTCGCGTCCGGATTCGCATTGGCGGGCTGCGCGGAGGGCGAGGGTTTCAAGGGTGTCGCCGAAGCCGCCGGCATGGCGACGACGCCGCAGGAATCGAAGGCCTTCGTTCGGGAGACGCGGCCCGGCGAGCTCGAATACATCCCGGTCGGCTCGGCGATAACCCGTAATGCACCACGCAAGCCTGTCGAGGACTTCAAGAAGCTGGAGACCCAGCTCGAGGCGAAGCGCAATGCCAACGAGGCCGCCGGCAACACGGCACGGCAGCTCGGCACCACCCCGGCGCCGGAACCGGCCAAGATTCCGACGAACTGAACACTGGCGCCACCGTCATTCCGGGGCTTCGCGAAGCGAAGAGCCCGGAACCCAGAACAGATGCGCTTCATCATGATGCGCGTCGTTTCCAAGAGCTTCTTCGAATAGCGGCGTCGGTTCTGGATTCCGGTCTCGCCCCTGCAGGGCGCCCCGGAATGACTGCGTGTGTCAGTTTTCTAGGTACTGCCAGCCTCGCCTATTCGACGCATATCGCAAAATGTTGCGTTTTTTTTCCTGTCACGACGAAAGATGCGATGCTAAGCAGCCTCGGCGAAAGGATGTGATCCGCGCGCCAAATCACCAGCCGGCTGACCGGCCGAGGACCTGTTCGAAATGACCGATTTCCACCGTATCAAGCGCCTGCCGCCCTACGTCTTCGAACAGGTCAACAAGATCAAGGCAGCCGAGCGCGCCAAGGGCGTCGACATCATCGACCTCGGCATGGGCAATCCCGATTTGCCGGCGCCGAAGCATGTCATCGAGAAGTTGGTCGAGACGGCCGGCAAGCCGCGCACCGATCGCTATTCCGCCTCCAAGGGCATCACCGGCCTGCGCCGCGCCCAGGCGAACTACTATGAGCGTCGCTTCGGCGTGAAGCTGAACCCGGACACGCAGGTCGTGGCGACGCTGGGCTCTAAGGAGGGCTTCGCCAACATGGCGCAGGCCATCACCGGGCCGGGCGATGTCGTGCTGGTGCCCAATCCGAGCTACCCGATCCATGCCTTCGGCTTCCTGATGGCGGGCGGCGTGATTCGCTCCGTCCCGGCCGAGCCGACGCCGGCGATGTTCCCGGCGCTGGAGCGGGCGGTGATGCATTCGGTGCCGAAGCCGATCGCGCTCGTCACCTGCTACCCGGCCAATCCGACGGCTTACGTCGCCTCGCTCGACTTCTATCGCGACCTCGTCGCCTTCGCGAAGAAGCACGATCTCATCCTGCTCTCCGATCTCGCCTATGCCGAGGTCTATTTCGACGACAGCAACCCGCCGCCCTCCATGCTGCAGGTGCCGGGCGCGATCGACGTCGCCGTCGAGTTCACCTCGATGTCGAAGACCTTCTCCATGGCGGGCTGGCGCATGGGCTTCGCCGTCGGCAACGAACGGCTGCTGGCGGCATTGGCGCGGGTGAAGTCCTATCTCGACTACGGCGCCTACACACCCATTCAGGTGGCGGCAGCCGCCGCGCTCAACGGCCCGGACGACTGCATCCGCGAAATGCGCGAGACCTATCGCAAGCGTCGCGATGCGCTGGTCGAGAGCTTCGGCAAGGCAGGCTGGGACTTTCCGGCGCCGCAGGCCTCGATGTTCGCCTGGGTGGCGATTCCCGAGCCCTTCCGCCATCTCGGCTCGCTGGAATTCTCCAAGCTGCTGATCGAGAAGGCCGAGGTCGCGGTCGCGCCCGGCATCGGCTTCGGCGAGCATGGCGACGATTATGTCCGCATCGCCATCGTCGAGAACGAGCAACGTATCCGGCAGGCCGCCCGCAATATCGGCCGCTTCCTGAAGAGCGCCGACCAGACCCTGCACAACGTCATCCAGATGCCCAAGGCAGGGTAGGGCGGGAGCAAGGCACGCCACCGCCCTCTGGACCGGGAACGCGAAACATGGGAACCGATGCGATGCGGACGGATCGCTCCGCATCGCGTCCGAGGCTTATCCCATGTCACGAAAAGGCCGCCTGCTCGGCGTCGCTTTCGCCGTCTTCGCTCTGGTCTGCCTGGTCGCGACTTATGATTATTCGAAGGGCCGCATTCCGGAGACGCGCTCGGCTCTGGTGGCGGATGTTCTGGCGGTAAGCGGCGGCCGCGAATGCGCCCGCGATGCCACCGATATCGTCAGCCGCTACATCCCGATCGGGACAGGCCGCGCCGAAGCGGAGCGCATCCTCACCGAGGTCACGATCGACCCGCCGAGGCCCTGGTTCTGGACGCCTGCGGTCGAGAACAGCACTGTTTCCCAGGGGGCCTCGATCGAGGCTCTGCACACGATCAAGGCGACGGCCTTCGGCAGCAACCTGCTGCGCATCTATCTCGGCTTCGAGGAGGGCAAGGTGAAGCGCGTTGCGGCTGAAGTGGTCTGTCACTTCGGCTGAGCGCGGACGGCGTGACATCGCGGTTTCCCCGCGTCCTTCGTGGAGCTATTCTGTGCGCGGGGCGCAGCAAGTGGTGCTGCCATGGACGCCACGGATAAGGTTTTCGCCGGGCCCGTTCCCGAGATCTACGAACGGCTGCTCGTCCCTCTGATCTTTAGCCCCTACGCCGAGGACCTGGCCGCCCGTGTCATGGCCTTGCGACCCTCGCGTATCATCGAGCTTGCGGCCGGGACCGGCGCGCTGACTCGTGCAATGGCGGCGCGCCTCGACGGGGCGAGCATTGTCGCGACCGATCTCAACCAGCCCATGCTGGATGTTGCCGCCACGCATCTTTCGGGCAATGGCAGGGTCGTCTGGCAGCAGGCGAACGCGATCGACCTGCCCTTCGCAGACGAGAGCTTCGACGCCGCCGCCTGCCAGTTCGGGGTGATGTTCTTTCCCGACAAGCCGGAGAGCCATCGCGAGGTACGGCGCGTTCTTCGACCGGGTGGGCACTACCTCTTCAACGTCTGGGATGCCGTTGCCAGCAACGACTTCACCCAGGTGCTGCTGGACGCCTTGGCGGAGGTCTTCCCGGCCGATCCGCCTCGTTTCATCGAGCGCACGCCGCATGGCTATCACGACATCGGGACGATAGAACTCGATCTCGTGGCCGGTGGCTTCAGGAAGCCGACGGTCGAGCGTGTCGAGAAGCGTTCACGCGCCGATTCCGCGATCGATGTCGCGACGGGCTTCTGCCAGGGCACGCCGATCCGAGGCGAAATCGAGGCGCGAGGTGCGCCGGGCCTCATGGCCGTGACCGAGGCCGTGGCGAGGGCTCTGGAACGACGGTTCGGATCCGGCCCGATCGAAGGGGGCATCGCCGCTTTCGTTGTCTCGGCCGAGCGCGCATAGCGCCCAAGCCGCCGATGTGGCCTGCCTGCCATTCCGGCTGAGGGCTCAGTGCTTTCGCAGCAGGCGCTTGAGGCTGCTGCCCTCATGCGGATCGACGTAATGGAGCAGGGCGGTCGAGCGGATCGCGTCGGGATCGCAGGCTTCGTTGGTATGGATCGAGCGATAGCCGTTGAACAGGTAGAGATTGCCCGGCTTCAGCTTGAGGTGCCGGATGCCGCGATAGCCGCGCTCGTAGAGCTTTCGCAGCATCCATTGCGAGAGCGGGTTGTCGAGCAGGATCTTGTCCAGGAAGTTCAGGGCGTAATGGGAACGCAGCCTGCGCCAGTTCGGGATGATCAGCAGATCGCCGGTCTTGCCGCGTTCGGGAATGATGATCGGGATCAGTGCGGTCAGAAGGTAGGAATCGTAGTGGAACTTGAGAGAGTGCCGCGCCGCGAGATCGCCGGAAAGGCAACGCAGAACCTGATAGAAGGAGGTCTGCGGGGCAGATTTTCCTGAGGTTCGCTCATAGATGCCGCGACAAAGGGCGATGAACGCGGTGTCGTCCGGCCAATCGTGCAGGAACGTGCCTTCGAGCCCCTTCGCTCCGTTGATCGCCAGATAATTTCCGCCGTTGCGCGCGACGGCCGTCCGCACGAAATCCTGGGCTCGTCTGAGTTGGTCCGGTGCGACGTAGTCTTCGATGACCGCATAGCCATCGGCGGCGATGCGCCCGGCGATGGCGGCCGTATCCATGCTGGTAGGCAGGCTGGCAGGTGTAGGCATCGCAGGTCTCCATCCAGAGGGCAGGAAACGGCGAATTCAGCTCGGCAGAAGCGAAAGCAACTTTCGTGCCTTGAGAGGCTTCATTCTGGCCCGGAAACGGCGGGGCCGCCGTTGACTCAGGTTTCGCCGCATGCCACCCCGGCGCCATGACCACGCACGTCCCGCTCTCCGGAAATCCGCCCCTGCGCATCGGGCTTGCCGGCCTCGGCACGGTCGGCGCCTCGGTCCTCAAGATCCTGCGCCGGCGCGAGAACGCGCTTGCCGCCCGCTGCGGCCGGGCGATCCGCGTCACCGGTGTCTCGGCGCGCGACCGCAACCGCGATCGCGGCGTCGACCTTGACGGGCTCGCCTGGTTCGACGATCCGGTGGCGCTCGCGCAATCTCCCGAGATCGACTGCTTCGTGGAATTGGTCGGTGGTTCGGACGGGCCCGCCAAGGCGGCGGTGGAGGCGGCGCTGGCTGCCGGCAAGCATGTCGTCACGGCCAACAAGGCGCTTCTCGCCGCCCATGGCGTTGCGCTGGCGGAATTGGCCGAAGCAAAGGGGGCGGCGCTCGCCTTCGAGGCCTCCTCGGCCGGCGGAATCCCGATCGTGAAGACGCTGCGCGAGGCGCTGGCCGGCAATGACGTCAGCCGCATCTCTGGCATTCTCAACGGCACCTGCAATTACATCCTCTCGCGGATGGAGCTGGAGGGGCTGACCTTCGAGGCCTGCCTGAAGGACGCCCAGCGCCTCGGCTATGCCGAAGCCGACCCGACCTTCGATGTCGAGGGCTTCGACACCGCCCATAAGCTCGCCATCCTCACGAGCCTCGCCTTCGGCACGAGGATCGACGCCGAAGCGATTCACGTCGAAGGCATTTCCTCGATCACGCCGCTCGATCTCAGGATGGCGGATGAACTCGGCTATCGCATCAAGCTGCTGGGCGTCGCCGAGCGCACCCGCACCGGCATCGAGCAGCGCGTGCACCCCACCATGGTGCCGAAATCCTCCGCCATCGCCCAGGTGATGGGCGTGCTCAACGCCGTCTCGGTCGATGCCGACGCCGTGCGCGAGATCACGCTGGTCGGCCCCGGCGCCGGCGGCGACCCGACAGCCTCGGCCGTCGTCGCCGACATCGCCGATGTCGCGCGCGGCACGGCAGGCCTGCCCTTCGGCCTTCCCGTCTCGCGGCTGGAGGAGGCGCGCCGCGCGCCGATGCAGCGCCATGAGGGTGGCTATTACGTGCGGCTCGCTGTCGCCGACCGTCCCGGTGCGGCGGCTGCGATCGCGACCCGCATGGCCGAAGCCGACATCTCGCTGGAGAGCATCGTGCAGCGCCGCTCGCCAGAGGCTGTGACGCGCGATCCCGGCGGCCGCTCCGGCGCGCCGGTGCCGGTCGTGCTCATCACCTACGCGACGACCGAGTCCGCGATCCGCGCCGCGCTCGAAAAGGTCACGGCCGACGGCCATGTCGCGGAACCGCCGCAAGTCATCCGCATAGAGCGGGAATAGGCACATCCTGCCGAACACCCGATTTCCGTTTTAAGGGGACCTTTTTCATGTCCGTCGATCTTCGCATCTCCCCCGACCAGATCATCGAGCGCTATCTCTCGATGGAACTCGTGCGCGTCACCGAGCGGGCCGCCGTCGCCGCCGCCCGGCTGCGTGGCCACGGCAACGAGAAGGCCGCCGACCAGGCCGCGGTCGATGCGATGCGCCGCGAACTGAATCGCCTGCCGATCGACGGCGAGATCGTCATCGGTGAGGGCGAGCGCGACGAGGCGCCGATGCTCTTCATCGGCGAGAAGGTCGGCAACAAGCAGGGGCCGAAGGTCCATATCGCGGTCGATCCGCTCGAAGGCACCACGCTCTGCGCCAAGGATATGCCGGGCTCGATCGCCGTGATGGCGATGGCCGGCGCCGGCAGCCTGCTCTATGCGCCGGACGTCTACATGGACAAGATCGCGATCGGCCCCGGCTATGCGAAGGGCGTCGTCGATCTCGATGCCTCGCCGGCCGACAACGTTAACGCGATGGCCAAGGCCAAGGGCGTGAAGCCCAGCGAAATCTCGACGCTGATCATGGACCGTCCGCGCCATGCCAAGCTGATCGAGGAGGTCCGCAAGACCGGCGCCTCGATCCGCCTCATCACCGATGGTGACGTGGCCGGCGTGATCTTCTGCACCCAGCCGGAGAAGACCGGCATCGACCTTTATCTCGGCATCGGCGGCGCGCCCGAGGGCGTGCTGGCGGCGGCGGCGCTGCGTTGCGTCGGCGGCCAGATGCAGGGCCGGCTCATCCTCGACACCGAGGAGAAGCGCGAACGCGCCGCGACGATGGGCGTCAAGGACCCGAACCACAAATACGACATGTCGGAGATGGCCTCGGGCGACGTCATCGTCTGCGCCACGGGCGTCACCGATGGCGGGCTGCTCTCGGGCGTCAAGTTCGGCAGGGACTGCATCGAGACCGAGACGCTGGTTTACCGCTCGATCACCGGCACCGTTCGCCGCATCTATGGCGAGCACCGCGAATATTCGAAGTTCCAGCTCGACTGAGCTGAACCCCGCTGGGGCCGCGGTCCGTCGCGGCAGGATATCTCGATGGCCGGGGCTCGCCCCGGCCATCGTCGTTTCGGCGGCTTCCGCGCAAGAGGGGAGCGGCGTCGGCCGATGTCAAAAGACAATACTCTTGCCGCGCGTTGCGTTATCCTGTGGTCGCCTCGTTGTGGGAGTGTGCCATGCGTCACGTCCTTCTGCTCGCAGCCGCCGTCGTTCCCCTCATCATCGCAACCGCAGACGATGCCTCCGCACAGCGCGGGCCTGGCGGAGCGTGGCATGGTGGCGGAGGCTGGCGCGGAGGCGGCGGCTGGGGCGGCAGTGCCTGGCGCGGAGGTGGCGGATACTGGCGCGGTGCGGGCTGGCGCAGCGGAGCCTGGAACGGTGGCTGGGGCCGGCCCGGCTGGGGCTATCGCGGCTATTATGGCGGCTGGCGAGGCAATCGCTGGGCCTGGGGTGCTGCCGGTCTCGTCGCCGGCACGGCCATCGGCGCAGCGGTGGCCTCGCCCTATTATTATGGCGATCCCTATTACTACGGCCGCCCGGTCTACGGCGCTCCGGTCTATGCGGAACCGGTCTATGCGGAGCCGGTCTACGGTCAGATCGGCGGCTATTGCGCCACCGAGGTGCGGACCTGCCAGTTGATCGATCCTTCGGTGATCGGCAGTGGCTGCTCCTGCCGCGTTTCTGGCGGGCGCGCGCGGGGAACGGTTGTCGGGCCCTGACGAGGCTCGAATGATGTCTCGCGCCGCAAATGCTCGACCCAGCCGGTTGACGCGGGCGGCTGTCCGCGCGACGCCCTTGCGCGATGATTCCGAATCCGCACCGCCTGTTCCTCGGCGTGTCCCGCTCCGCGCTCGGCCGGCCCTGGCGCGATCGGCTGGACATCGCCGGGCTCGGCCGGGCCGAGGCGCTCTCGCAGTTGGAGGGCGTGCCCGACATCCTGGCCCGGCTGCTCGCCGCGCGCGGTGTCGAGCCTGCGGACGCGGCCCGCTTCCTCGAGCCGAAGCTGCGCGACCATCTGCCGGACCCCAATGTCCTCACCGAAATGGAGCCGGCCGCCGCCCGGCTGGCGCAGGCCGGGCTAAAGGGCGAGCGCGTCGCGATCTTCGGTGACTACGATGTCGACGGCGCCTGCTCCTCTGCGCTGCTCGCCGGGTTCCTGGCTCAGGCCGGCGCTCATCCGCGCATTCACATCCCCGATCGGCTGATCGAGGGTTACGGCCCCAATAGCGAAGCGATTCGCATGCTGGCGGGCGAGGGCGCGACCCTGCTCGTCACCGTCGATTGCGGCACGACCAGCGAAGAGCCGCTGGCCGAGGCGCGCCGGCTCGGCCTCGATGTCGTGGTGCTCGATCACCATCAGGCCCCCGAGCGGCTGCCCGCCGTCGAGGCGTTGGTCAATCCGAACCGGCAGGATGATCTCTCCGGCCTCGGCCATCTCTGCGCTGCCGGCGTCGTCTTCCTCGCCCTCGTCGCGACGAGCCGCGCGCTGCGTCGCGCCGGGCATTGGGCGCAGCGCGGTGGCGAACCGGACCTGCTGGCGGCTCTCGATCTCGTTGCGCTGGCGACCGTCGCCGATGTCGTGCCCCTGACGGGCCTGAACCGCGCCTTCGTCCGGCAGGGCCTGGCCATGATGCGTTCGCGGGCGCGGCCGGGGCTCGCCGCCCTGATGGATGTCTCGGGCCTCGACGGACCGATCCAGCCCTGGCATCTCGGCTTCCTGCTCGGCCCGCGCATCAATGCCGGCGGGCGCATCGGCGATGCTGCGCTCGGCGCCCGCCTGCTCATGACCGATGACGAGGTCGAGGCCCGGACCATCGCCGCCGAGCTCAATCGGCTCAACCAGGAGCGGCAGGAGATCGAGCGCCTCGCCGTGCTGGAGGCCGTCTCGCAGGCCGAGCACGAGCTGATGGGCGCGGAGGGTCTGCCGGTGTTGCTCGCCGGCAGCGCCGACTGGCACCCCGGCATCGTCGGGCTGGTGGCGGCCCGGCTGAAGGAACGCTTCCGCCGCCCCGCCTTCGCGCTGGCGCTGAACGGGGAGGGCGGCGCCACCGGCTCCGGCCGCTCCGTCGCGGGCGTCGATCTCGGCCGGGCTGTCCGCGCGGCGGTCGAGGCGGGGCTCGCCGTCAAGGGCGGCGGCCATGCCATGGCGGCGGGCGTGACGCTGGCCGGCGGGCAGGCGGCGCCCTTCCACGCCTTCCTCAACGACTATCTCGCGCGCGAGGTCGGCGCTGCGGGCGAGGCCGAGGCGCTGTTGGTCGATGCCGCGCTCAGCGCCGGCGGAGCAAGCCCGCGCCTCCTCGCCGAGATCGACAAGGCCGGCCCTTTCGGCTCGGGCAGCCCGGAGCCGGTCTTCGTCTTCCCGGCGCATCGCCTGACCGACGCGATCGAGATCGGCAGTGGCGGCCACGTCCGCATCAAGCTGCGCTCGGGCGACGGCGCGAGCATCGGCGGCATCGCCTTCCGCGCCGCGCAGGAACCGCTGGGACAGGCCCTGCTCGCCGCGCGCGGAGAGACGGTTCACCTGGCCGCGACCCTGACGCTCAACCGCTGGGGCGGCAACGAAACAGCGGAGCTACGCATCCTCGATCTCGCCAGGCAGATCTGAGAAGCGAAGCCGTCCACATTTCTTGGCCACAGGTGCTTGCAGAGCGGCAGGGCTGCCACTATACCTCGCCCCGCTTCGTGACGGACCTCTGACGGTCCCGAGAGCACGCGACCTTCGTCTATCGGTTAGGACACCAGCCTTTCACGCTGGGGAGACGGGTTCGACTCCCGTAGGTCGCGCCACCTTTTCATGGTGGTTTGATCGATTGAGATTAAACAGAAATTTTCATCCGATTTCGACGGTGCCCCCCAAGCGTTGGCGGTTGGTGGCCCCCAAATCGGGAGGCGGTATGATCGCCTGACAGCCGTGGCCGGTACGGTCGAAGGTGCTCTTCACCGTTTGGGTTAGGTGGCCTTGGAAGGAGTAATCCGCCCGATTCTCCGAAGCGATCCTCAGTGGGTTGACCCTGCGGCCACGGAGGCGGAGACGCACATGCGCCAGTTTGAGCGTGCCGGACGTGACATCGGGGTATGAGCGCCGTCGCCCGCAGGCCATGAGTTGGCGCCGGGGCCGGACTGCATCAGTGACGAGGATTGGATCGCCTTCGCCTGCGATAACGGTCAGACCATCTGCCATGCCTGCGGCACCGCCGGCATGGACCAGGGGCCGGGCGCAGTGGTCGATCCGCAATTGCGCGTCCGCGGCATCGAGGGCCCGCGGATCGCCGACGCTTCGATCATGCCGGGAGGTCTTTTCCCGCAACACGCAGGCGGCGGTGCTGATGATCGCGGAGAAAGCTGCCGACCTGATCCGCTTTGGTCGATAAAAATTCCCTGCGAGCGTCGGGGGATGTCGATGGAATACGGCGGGGATGCGCCGAATAAGGTATAGTCCCAGCGGCAGCCTTCGTCGCGATAGGCGGAAGGGTGCTCGAGGTCTCCCAGCGAGGAGGACGCCATGGGACGCAAGTTCGTCGATTGCCGCGCATTCCCGAGCGAGATGAAATGCTCGATCGCGATCAGCGCCGACTCTGAGAGCGAACTGCTGGAGGCGGCCGTGCAGCATGCCGTCGCCGTGCATGGGCACAAGGATTCGCCCGAACTCCGGGGCCAGCTCAAAGGCATCATCAAGGACGGCATGCCGCCCGAGCAGGCGCCGAGCCGGGCGGCCTGAGGGCTTTCAGAGCAGCCCCAGCATGTGCAGGCCGACGAAGCAGCCGGCCCCGCCGCCGATCAGCAGCAGCGGATTGACGGGCGTCGCCATCAGCAGCGCCGTCGAGGCGAGCGCTATGCCGCGGCCGATCCAGCCGCCTTCGAGCGACTGCATCAGCACATAGCCTGCGGCCAGGATCATGCCGGCCGCGACCGGGCGAAGTCCCTGTTCCAGGGCGAGCAGGAGGCGCGCGCCCTCGAAGCGTGACCAGATATGGGCGACGCCGTAGATCAGCAGCGCTGTCGGCCCGAAGATGCCGATGGTGGCCGCGATCGCGCCCCAGAAGCCGGCGATCTGCCAGCCGATCAGTGTCGCGATCAGTGAGCCGGGACCCGGCGCCAGCCGCGCGATGGCGAAGGCGTCGACGAATTGCGCCGCGCTCAGCCAGTGATGCACCTCGACGATCTGGCGGTGCATGTCCGCGATGGCGCTCTGCCCGCCGCCGATCGTCACCAGCGAGAGCGGCAGGAAGACCAGGAAGATGCTGAGCGGCAGGGTCGGCATCGCGGTGCCTTAGTTCCTCGCATAGGTGACCGCGACGCTCAGCGAGCCCGCGATCAGAACCGTCCAAAGCAGCGGCCATTTCAGGATCGCGACCGCCACGAAGGTCGCGGCCATGATCGTGAGCGGGAAGACCCGGCGCGGCACGCGCAGCGCCGCCGTCAGGCCCATCGATAGCGACAGGCCGATCGCCGCCGCTGCCGCTCCGACGAGAGCGACATGGGTGAGCGCATAGCTGCTGAGCGAGGCGAAGAGGCTCGCGATCAGCACGATGACGAAGGCGGCGGGCACCACGATGCCGAGCCAGCAGGCGATGGCGCCGCTGCGTCCGGCGAGCTTGTAGCCGATCCAGATCGCCATGTTGGTGACGTTGACGCCCGGCAGCGCCTGCGCGATCGACAAGCCGTTGAGGAAATCCTCCTCGCTCATCAGCCGGCGCCTCTGCACGAATTCCCGCAGCAGCCAGCCGCTCAAGCCCCCGCCGAAGCTGGTCAGCCCGATCCGCGCGAAGATCAGGAAGAGCTGCAGCGCGCTCGGGCGCTCGGCCAAGGCATCCCTCATGTGATCCTGCGCCATAGAACGGCTGACGAAGCCAGAAAGCAGGCTTCGGCTTCGAGGGCCAGCGCGCCGGTGCATGCTCGGCATGAGCACGCCGCTGACGGCTCTGTCAGTAAGGGCCGTGCCTTCACCGATGCGGGCTGTCTGTCCGCCGCAGCGTCCGCTTCACGGCGCGCCTCAGTCGCGCGCCGGCCTTGCGCACGAGATCGCCGTTGCGGCGCTCGCGGCTTTCGCCCTCGGGCGGGACGGGGATGGGCAGAGGCCGGTCCCCCGGGCGGGCCGAGCCTGCGGCGTTCGGGGCGAGTGAGGGGGCGGCTTCGGGCAGGAGCGGCCGAGCTATGGCGAGCCCCACCGCGTCCGGGTCGACGAAAGCTTTGATCGGCAGGTGGTCGGAGGCGATGCGCGCCAGCGGCGTGTCATGGACCATCACGTCCGAGACGATCTCCGGCCGGTTGGCGATGATCCTGTCGAGCGCCAGAAGCGGGAGCCCGGAGGGAAAGCTCGGCACCGGCATCGGCAGCGCGCCGAAGGCGGGGCCGAATTCTTTGAGTGCTGAACGGTCGCCGAGGCGCCATTCGTTGAGGTCGCCGACCAGCAGCGTCGCACGCTCGTCGCGGGCCTTCATGATGTCGATCAGCATGCGCGCCTGCTGCGAGCGGGAGCGCCGCAGCAGGCCGAGATGGGCCGCGACGATCCGGATCTCCGCGCCGCTTTCCAGGTCGATGTCGACGACCAGTGCTCCGCGCGGCTCGAGGCCGGGCAGCGAGACCTGGTGGACATCACGCACCAGCCCCTGCCGGAACAGCACGACATTGCCGTGCCAGCCATGGGCGGCGGCGTTGGCGCTCTCGATGGGCACGGGGACAAGGCCGGTCTCGTCCTTCAGCCGGGCGAGGTCGAGCAGCCCATGGCGAGCGCCGAAGCGCTTGTCGGCCTCCTGCAGGGCGATGATGTCGGGCGCGATCTCGCGGATCACCGTTGCTATGCGGGAAGGATCGAACTTGCCGTCGACGCCCACGCATTTATGCACGTTGTAGGATGCGACCAGCGTGCCGGCCGGCCGTTCCCCGGCTCGGGGAGCGGCGCTGCCGGGCCGGCTTTTCCGCTGGCGCAGCGTGGCGATGATGCTGGCGGGCAGGCTCTGGCTCTTCTTCTGCATCGCTCTGCCGGTTGAGCTACGGACCCGTTCGAATCGAACGTTGGAAGATGAAAATCCATAGCGTCAGAGATGTGACGCTATCGTTCTAGAGGCTGGCACAGGCCTTGGACAGGTACCGGGAAGGCTCTTCCTGCCTAGAGATAAGGCGAGCCGAGCCAGATCAGCCTGTCCAGCAGCCGGATCGGATAAGGCCGGGCGCGCAGGGCGGCGAGCGTGACCTTGTTGGCCGTGGCTATCACTCCTTCTATCCTGCGGTCGATCTCGCCGGCGAATGCGTGGTCGAGCACTTCGACATCGATCTCGAAGTTCAGCCTGAGGGAGCGCGGGTCGAGGTTAGAGGAGCCGACATAGGCCCAGCTTCCATCGACCACGAACAGCTTGGAATGATCGAAGGGGCCGGTCGCGCGCCAGATCCGGCAGTAGTTCTTGAGAATCTGGTCGAATTGCGCGGTCATGGCCCGGTCGACCAGCACGAGGTTGTTGACCGAGGGTACGACGATGTCGATGTCGACGCCTCGCCTTGCGGCGGTGACGAGCGCGCTGATGAATTCCTGGTCCGGCAGGAAGTAGGGCGACATGATCCGGACCGACCGGCGCGCCACCGAAAGCGCGCCCATCAGCAGCTTGTGATTGGTCTCCAGATAGGAATCCGGTCCCGAGGGCACGGCCCGCACCAGAACTCCGGTCGATTGGGCCCCTTGGTCGGCCGCCGGCGGCGCGATCTCCCAGGGCGGCCCGGTAAGTTCTTCGCCGGCGGCGAAGCGCCAGTCCTCCGCCGCGACGGCGAAGAGATCGGCAACGACCGGGCCTTCGAGCCGGAAATGCGTGTCATGCGCGAAATCCTCCCCCGCGAACTCGCGGGTGAAGCCCTGACGGATGTTCATGCCGCCCATGAAGGCGACCGCCCCGTCGACGACCAGGATCTTCCGGTGCGTCCTCAAATTCGCATAGGGCAGCTTCAGCCCCATGATGATGTTGCCGTTGAAGACGTCGAACCCTACGCCACCCTCGCGCAGATGTCCGGCGATGCTCGGCACCGAATAGCGCGCGCCGACCGCGTCGATCAGCACCCGCACTGCGACTCCGCGTCGATGCGCCCCGATCAGCGCGTCGGCAATGCGCAGGCCTGCCGGGTCGCGGTCGAAGATGTAGCTTTCGAGGATGATGCTGCGCCGGGCGCCCTCGATGGCGGCGAGCATCGCCGCGTAGGCCTCGTCGCCCGTGTGCAGGGTCGTGATGGCGTTGCCGGTGGTCAGCGGGTGGCGCGCGACGCGGTCGCCCAGCGTCTTGAGGGCGGTGAAGCGCCGGCCGAAGTGTGCAGCCACCGCCTCCGTATCGGCGTGGAAATCGTCGCCCCTCGTGCCGTGGCCGGGGCGCTGGGCCAGGATCGTGGCGCGCCGAATGCGGTTGACGCCGGCGATGGCGTAGATCAGTGGCCCGATGATCGGCGAGAGGATGATGACGCCGACCCAGCCGATGGCGGCGCGCACCTCGTCCTTCGTCATCACCGCATGGGCGCTGGCGACGACCGTCATCGCCAGCGAAATGATGGCAAGGACATGCGGCCAATAGGTCGAGAGAATCTCCCACATGTTGTGGAAGCTAGCGCTTGGCGTGTCGCGGTGAAACTGCGCGTCATCCCTGCAGGAGCGTCATTCTCGGGCGGAGCGCAGCGCAGGCCCGAGAATCTCATCAGGCGGCGCGGCGCAGGCGCGCCAGCCGCTCCAGCGCGGCGTCCAGGGTGGCATCGCGCTTGGCGAAGCAGAAGCGCACCACGTTCTTCACCGCGCTTTCGGCATAGAAAGCGCTGACGGGGATCGCCGCGACGCCGTTCTCCGTCACCAGACGCCGGCAGAAATCGACGTCGTCGGTCTCGCCCAGCGGGGCGATGTCGACGTTGAGGAAATAGGTGCCGGCGCTGGGCAGCACGGAAAAGCCGAGGTCCTGCAGGCCCGCCGTGAAGCGATCGCGCGAGCGCTGGAAATCGGCCCGCATGCCCTCGAAGTACCCATCATCCTTGCCGAGACCGTAGGCCACCGCGGCCTGCAGGTTCGGCGGGGTGGTGAAGGTGATGTACTGGTGCGCCTTGGCGAGCACCCGCATCACGGAGGGCGCCGCCATGACGAGCCCGACCTTCCAGCCGGTCAGCGAGAAGATCTTGCCCGCCGACGAGATCTTGACCGTGCGCTCGCGCATGTCGGGCCGGCCGAGCACGGGGACATGACGGTGGCCGTCGAAGACGACATGCTCCCAGACCTCGTCGCAGATCGCGATGGCATCGTGCCGGACGCAGAAATCGGCAAGGAGATCGAGATCGGCCGGGCTGAAGATGGTCGCGGTCGGGTTGAGCGGATTGTTGAAGAGCACGACCTTCGTCTTCGGCGAGAAGGCCTTCGCCAGCGCCTCCTCCGTCAGCCCGAAATGCGGCGGGGTGAGCGTGACGAATTTCGGGATGCCGCCGGCGCGCCGGACCAGCGGCACATAGGCATCGTACATCGGCTCGAACAGCACGACTTCGTCGCCAGGCGTGACCAGCGCCATCAGCGCGCCGGCAATCGCCTCGGTCGCACCCGAAGTCACCATCACTTCGGTCTCGGGATTAAGGTCGAGGCCCTGCCAATGCTTGTAGTGGGTGGCGACCGCCTGGCGCAGTTCGGGGATGCCCATCATCGGCGGATACTGGTTCCAGCCATGGATCACCGCGTCGGCGGCCTTCTGCCGCACGTCGATCGGGCCCGGATCGTCCGGAAAGCCCTGGCCGAGGTTGACCGCGCCGGTTTCACGCGCCAGCCCCGACATCACCTCGAAGACGCTGGTCGAAAGGGCGGAGAAGATCGGATTCATCGGTTCTGTGTCTCTAAAGCAGGCGGTAGGAAGGCTGTGAGTGCGGGCAGGGGCTCGTGGAAGAGCTCGATTTCGACGAGGCACGAGTGAGCGCTGGGGCCCTGTGCCAGGCGCGAGGTCCCGCGGTCGTCGGTCAACACGTTGGGGTTGCCGTGCTTATCCAGCGAATTGGAGCGGGCCGGATCGAGCGGATCGTACCAGGCCCCGGTCGAGAGTTGCACCACGCCAGGCAGCAATGCGTCGGAAAGAACCACCCCGGCCAGGCAGGAACCGCGGTCATTGAAGACCCGGACGATATCCCCTGCGGACAGTCCGCGTTTGCCAGCGTCCTCGGGATGCATACGGACGGGCTCGCGCTCTTTGATCTTCGAGGCGCGCGAGTGGCTGCCATGATCGTATTGGCTGTGCAGCTTCGTGGCGGGCTGGCTAGAGATGACATGGAGCGGGAAACGTGCGGTGAGCGTCGAGCCCAGCCATTCGTGCGGCTCCCGCCACACGGGATGGCCGGGGCAGTCGTCATAGCCGAAGCGAGCGATCGTTTCGGAGAAGAGCTCGATCCTGCCGGAAGGGGTGGGCAGCGGATTGGCTACCGGGTCTGCGCGAAACGCCCCCAGGAGCGGCGACAGATCCGTGGGCGGCGGCAGCACCGTGATCCCCGCGCGCCAGAATGCCTCGAAATCCGGTAGCTCCAGCCCTTGCTCCGCGACGCGCTGGCGCGCGATCGTATAGAAGTGGCGCAGCCATGCTTCGACATCGCGCCCTTCGGTGAATGCCTCAGCGACGCCCAGGCGCTCGGCCAGACCCGACAGGATGCCGAAGTCGTCCCGAGCCTCCCCGGCCGGCTCCGCCAATTTGTGAGAAGCCGCGATCTGAAGATCGCGAGCTGAGCACGCGATGTCATTTCGCTCCATCTGGGTCGTTGCCGGAAAGACGATGTCGGCATGCCGAGCCAGCCCGTTCCAGAACGACTCGTTCACGATCACCACTTCCGGCTGGCGCCAGGCCGTGACGAGACGATTCAGGTCTTGATGGTGGTGAAAGGGATTGCCGCCGCACCAGTAGATCAGGCGGATATCGGGATAGCGCCGCTTCTCGCCGTTGAAGTCGTAGGGCGCCCCCGGCGCCAGCAGCATGTCGGCGATGCGCGCCACCGGAATGTAGTCGCTTACGGCGTTGGTTCCGCTGGGCAGGGACGGCCACGAGAAGGGATACATCGCGCTGCCGACGCCGTTGGCGCAGCCATAACCGAAGCCGAAGCCGCGACCGGGAAGGCCGATGCCGCCCAGCATGGCAGCGAGCGCAATCGCCATCCAGAAGGGCTGCTCGCCATGGTCGGCCCGCTGGAGCGACCAGGACATCATGATGAAGGTCTTCTTGGCGGCCATGCGCCGCGCCAGAGCCGAGATGACGTCGGGCTCCACTCCGGTCAGGCCTGAGGCCCAATCCGGGTCCTTGGGAGTGCCGTCCACCTCGCCCAGCACATAGGCCCGCAGCCGATCGAAACCGATGGTCAGGCGCGCCAGCGCCGCCTCGTCATGCAGACCTTCCGTGATGAGCACATGGGCGATCGCAAGCATCAGGGCGGTGTCGCTGCCCGGTCGCGGTGCCAGCCATTGCGCGTCGCATTCAGCGAGCGCGTCGTCGCGGATCGGGCTGACGGAGACGAATTCCGCCCCCGCTCGGCGGCAGGCGGCCATCTCCTCGCGCAGGCGATGACGGCTGATGCCGCCGGAGCCTACCTGCGCGTTGCGATGTGGTGTGCCTCCGAACATCACGATCAGCTCCGCATGGCCGACGATGAGTTCCCAGGGCGTATGATGCGTCGCCAACCCCTGCAGGCTGCCGAGCACGTGCTTCACGATGATTTCGGCCGCCGCGAAGCTATAGTTCTGAACGGAGCGGGTATATCCGCCGATGCTGTTCAGAAAGCGATGGATCTGGCTTTGCGCGTGGTGAAAGCGTCCCGCGCTCGACCAGCCATACGATCCCCCGAAGATGGCCTTGTTGCCATGCCCGGCACTGACGCGGGCGAGTTCACGCGCCGCGAGATCGAGCGCCACATCCCATTCGACCTCGACAAAGGGCTCGATGCCCCGGCCTTGCCCGCCAGCTGCAGCGCCGCGCTCCAGGAAGGAACGCCGGACCGCGGGCCTCATGATCCGCGCGGGCGCGGTGCGTCCTTCGATCATCGAAGCGACGATGGGCGACGGATCGGGGTCCAGCTCATACGGCTGTAGCTCGGCAAGGGCTCCATCCGCAAAGCGCGCGCGGTATGTGCCCCAATGTGTCGAGATGGTCGGGCTATCGGGAGGCGGCAGCATGTCTGACTCGCAAGAACTGGGTGCCATGAACGGGCGTGACGCCGAGGGATCGGCCTGCGCCGTCACAGCGTTCGCCTGGTGAATCCGGGTCTCACGCCGCTGCGCACAAAGGCGTGGTCCGACGCGAAGGCATCGGCATGGTGCAGGATCTGGCCGAGGATGGTCTCTCCACGGAACGGTGCGTCGTTGGCGTGGGTCGCGACGGTGGTGACGACGATGTCCGCGAAACCGAGTTCCTGCAGCAGCATCGCCCCCAACACACCGTGCGGCACGGCCTTGCCGACAGGTGTGCTGATGACCCGATCGTCCGTCCGGGCATAGATCAGGGGCTTGTCGATGTCGTGCAGAAGAAGGATCGGAATGAGCTCGTCATCGTCGATCCTATAGCCCCAGTCGAGGCGCGCACGCTCCGCCAGATCGATGCCGTTGCGCGCGACGTCGTTGACGTGGTCGATCAGGGAATAGCCGGGTGAGATTGGGGAGTGCGGGACCTGGCGCAGGTCCTGATAGGCGCTCGATTTCCAGGAACTCACCCAGGCCGTGACGACCGCGTCGCGCACGCTGGGCGCAATCGCGTCCAAGCTGTGCAGGAGTGCTGCAACCGGCTGGCGCTCCTCGGCTGTGCCGCGCCGGATCTTGTAAAGGCTCATGCTTGCCGGCCCCGAGCAACGCTGTCGAGGTCGGGAAACGGCTGGTAGGGGCGCGACGCATCCACCGGCACCACCGATCTCAGCGACGCCGGCGACAGCTCACCCACCGAGGTCGCGCCCAGCAGGGACATGACCCCTCGCACCTCCTCGCGCAGGATATCCAGCATCCGGCGGACGCCTTGCTCCCCGCCGGCTGCGAGCGCCCAGCCATGGAGCTTGCCCAGTCCGACCGCGCGCGCGCCGAGCGCCAGCGCCTTCACGATATCGCTCCCGCGCACGAAGCCGCTGTCGATGACGATTTCCGCCCGGCCCGCTACCGCGGCGACAACCTCTGGCAGGATCTCGATGCTGGAAGCGGCATGGTCCAGCTGGCGGCCGCCATGGTTCGAGACGTAGACGACCTTGGCCCCAGCCTCCACGGCCAGAACGGCGTCTTCTGCCCCCTGGATGCCCTTCAGGATCACGGGCAGCGGCGATGCCGCGATGATCTCAACGATCAGACCCCAGTCCGCACGCGCAAGGTGGCCGTCCGTGACAGTAGGATCGGCGCCGAGATTCGGGCGGTCGAGAACAGTGAGCGGCGAGAATCGGTTGAGGATATCCCGCTCTCGCCGGCCGACCACGGGGAGATCAACCGTGATGCAGACGGCGTGGAAGCCGAGCTTCGCCGCCCGCTCGATGATGGCAAGCGCCCATTCGCGGTCGCCCCGCAGATAGAGCTGAAACACGAGGGGCGAAGACGCATGGCGCACGACCTCGTCGAGAGGCGTTTCGGAATGCACGCCGAAGAAGAGCGTGGTTCCCGCCGAGGTCGCTGCGCGTGCGGAGGCCGGCGCGCCGGCCCGGTGCAGTACGCCCAACGATCCGATCGGAGCCAGGAACACCGGCAAGCTGAGGGGAAGCCCGAGCAGCGAGGTCGCGGTATCGACCGACTGGACGTTGCGCAGCACGCGCGGACGCAGCCCGATGCCGTCCAGGGCTTGCCGGTTTCGCCGCAAGGTCAGCTCGGATTCCGAGCCGCCGCTGAGATAGTCCCATATCGGCTTTGGCAGGTTGCGCTGCGCTTCATCGAAGATTTGCCGCGTCACGGAAAAGCTGCCGTTATCGGCGCTGGAAGGAACAAGTTGGGTCATGGGCCAGTCGTTCTGGATTGGGTGATGTTGCATCTCAACGCTCGCCGAGCCGTGGGTTGAGCCGGTCGGCGAGGTGGTTTCCGAGCAGGGTCAGGCAGATCACTGTGAGGAAGATCGCGAGGCCGGGGAGGGCCGTCATGTACCAGGCCGTCCGCAGAAGCTGGCGGGCATTGCCGATCATGCTGCCCCAGGAAACGACATTGGGATCGCCGAGGCCTAGGAAGGCGAGGGCGGCCTCTACCAGGATGGCGTGCGCGACCACGGCCGCGGATATGACCACCACGGGCATGATGCTGTTCGGCAGGATGTGACGCAGCAAGATTCGGCTATGGGACAGCCCCATCATCGTCGCGGCCGCCACGTAGTCGACCTTTCGAACCCGCATCACTTCGGCCCGCGACAGGCGCGCAACCTGGGGCCAGGCCGTGATGCCGATGGCGAACATGATGCTGGTGATCGAGGGCTGCAGGATCACGACGAGCACCATCGCGAACAGGAAGCTTGGGATGGTCTGGAAATACTCGGTGATACGCATCAGGGCGGCATCGGTTCGGCCGCCCCAGTAGCCCGCGGTCGCGCCGATCCCGGTGCCCAGCAGCAGCGCCAGCGCCGCCGCGCCGAAACCGATGAGCAGGGAGACGCGGCCCCCATAGGCTAGTTGCGCCGCGATGTCCCTGCCGAGCTGGTCGGTGCCGAGGTAATAGCGGGCCGACTGGAACGGCCACTGGGTCGGGCGGGCCACCATGGCCATGGGATCTTCGGGAAAGATGACGTGGGCGATCACGGCGATGATCACCATTCCGAGCAGTAGCAGGAGCGACAGCGCGCTCACCACGCCGGCTGCCGAGACCGAGCGACGCATGTCAGCCCTCCAGCTCAATGCGGGGATCGAGCGCCGCATAGACGAGATCGACCACGAGATTCATCAGGATGACCAGCACGGAGCTGAAGAAGAACAATCCCAGCAGCAGGTTGACGTCGCGCGCGCCCACCGCTTCGAACGCCAATCGCCCCAGCCCCGGCCAGGAATAGACGGTCTCGATCACGATCGAGCCGCCGAGGATCGAGCCGAGCTGGAGCCCTGTCAGCGTCACGATCGGAAGGATGGCGTTGCGCAGCGCGTGTCGAAACACCACGAGCCGCTGCGGCACTCCCTTCGCACGCGCCGTGCGGACATAGTCGAGATCCTGGACCTCCAGCATGGCTGAACGCGTCATGCGCGCGTAGAGGGCGACATAGGACAGCGCCAGGGTCGTCGCAGGCAGGACGAGATGACGCGCGATGTCGCCGAGGAGCGCGAACGGCCCGGGATGGATGGCGCCGGTCGTCGTCATGCCGCCGACCGGCAGCCAGCGCAGATGCACCGAGAATAGCACGATCGCCAGCAACCCGACCCAGAACGTCGGCATCGCGAAGATCAGCGAGGAGAACAAGGTGACGCCCTGGTCGACGATCCCGCCTCGCTTGCGGGAGGCGGTCACGCCGGCAACGACTCCGAGGGCGAGCGCGATACCGATGCTGGTCAGGAGCAGCAGGAGCGTTGCCGGCAGTCGGTCCCAGATCAGGGTGAGGACCGACATGTTGTAGCGGAACGAGTATCCGAGGTTGAGGCTCAGCATGCTCACCAGGTAGCGGTAGAACTGGACGTAGTCCGGCTGATCCAGTCCGAACTGCTGCTTGAGCATCGCCACATATTCTGGCGTCGCAGAGCCGCCTTCTCCGGCGATGACGTCGGCGAGATCCCCCGGGATCAGCTTCAGCAGGATGAAGTTGACGGCCACGATTGCCAGCACGACCGGGACGGCCTGCGCCAACCGCTTCAGAATGTAGAGACCAACACGCATGATACTGGAATCAATCGATCGGAACGTTCTCGACGGGCGTTCTCAGGTGGAGAAGCGGACATTCTTGAGGGAGGTCGTCACACCGTCGGGGGAGGTGTTGAAGCCAGTGACCGCCTTGCCGTGGACCGAGAAATGCCCGAGCTCGAACAGCGGCAGGACTGGCAGGTCGGTTTGAATGCGACGCTGGAGCTGCTTGAAGAGGTCGGCGCGCCTTGCTTCGTCGGGCTCGACACGGGCCGCCTGGATGAGTGCATCCACCTCCGGATTCCCGTAACCCGACGCGTTGACCCAAGGGATGCCCTTCGTCGCGGCGTTTGACAGGAACTGCCGCGGCATCCCGATTTCCGGATCGAGGAAATTGGCCATCTGGCCGATGTTCACGTCGAAGTCGTACTCGGCAAAGACCCGCCGGATGTATCCGGCCATATCGGTGGCCACGATCTTGGCGTCGATCCCGACCGCCCGGAGGTTCTGCTTGATGTATTCGGCAGTGACGCGGAAATTATCGTTCAGGGGCTGGAAAAGCAGGTTCAGCGAGAAGCGCTGCCCGCTTGCTCCTGCCTTGTGCCCGGCCTCGTCCAGCAGAGACTTGGCTGCTGCCGGGTCGAACGCATAGCGCGGCACGTCGGCAGTGTAATAGCGTTGCGATGTCGAGACGACAGGCCCAGTTGCCGGTTTGACGAGCCCGTACCAGACGGTATCCGCAAGGCCTTCGCGGTTGATGGCATGCGCGAAGGCGCGCCGAACGCGAACGTCTGCCAGAATCGGATTGCGCAGGTTGAACTCGGCCCGGAAATAGGCGGCCTCCCACTGATAGCCGCGGCGTTCAACGATGAGCGAGGCGTTGTCCTTCAGGCGAGCCACGTCGGCGATCGGCACCGGGCTCCACGGTGCGAACTGAACCTCGCCGGCTTCCAAGGCAGCGGAGCGTGTGGCTGCATCCGGCAGAAACCTGAAGACGATCCGATCAAGGTAAGGACGGCCTTCGTCCCAGTAGTCCGAGTTGCGTTCGAGTTCGAGAAACTCGCCTTGCCGTAGTTGCCGAAACCGAAAGGCTCCTGTTCCCACCGGCTGCAGATTGTGCGGGTTAGTCAGCACATCCTTGCCTTCATAGAGATGCGCCGGCAGCACGGGCGCCTCCACGGCTGTCAAGGCGTGTGAAACGACGAGGGAAGGACGGCTCAGTTTGAAGATCGCCGTGTGATCATCAGGTGTCTCGACCGCATCGACGACGGCGAACACGGAACGCCCACGAGGATGGATCTTCTTCCAGACCTCGAGGAGGCTGTACTTCACGTCACGCGATGTGAACGGCTTGCCATCGTGCCAACGCACATTGGGGCGCAGCTTGAACGTGATGCTCAAGCCATCGGGAGAGGCGGCCCAATGCTCTGCAAGGCTAGGCCTCAACTCCATTCCGTCGCCATAGGCGAGCAGGCCCTCGATGATATTCGGCGCGACGAGTGTGACCGACGAATTGACGTCGACGGCGGTCAGGAACGTGGACGGAGCAGGCCAGATGGCGGCCTGGAGGGTCCCGCCGCTTACCTTGGCGGCAATACCTCCGGATCGAAGTGTGGCAGCCGCGCTCGCCGCCAGGCCAGTCAGCAATAGCCCGCGCCGTGAGAGCACGCCTGAGCGACCACGAGACCTCGAACGATCATTTTGGGGAGGCATAACGCAAATTCCAAACTACTGAACGGTCGCGTTGACGCGCTGTCGACAAGCGAGCAATTATAAGTATTAATATCTTAGATCGGCAGAATGTTTTTCCAAATTACAACCAATTTATGTTTAGATGTTCTATAATCGAATTGAAATTCGATCATACATTCCTTTGATATTCGACTTTCGTTAGGCGATGTTTGCGCGACATTGTTGGTTCGAAGGCAAAAACGGGTATGACGAAGAATATCTCCCGCCGTACAGCCATCGCGGGGGCGCTTGCTGTGCCATTCGCGCTAGCAGCTGGAACTGCTCCGATCCTCGCTCAGGCGCAAGGCGATACGTTGATCGCCGTTATACAGCCCGAGCCGACGGTTCTCACCTCGACCTTCAACAATACCTACGCCAACGGCGTGGTTTCGGTGAACGTCTTCGATGGTCTCGCGAGCTATGACGAAAACCTGCAGCCGGTTCCCAGTCTCGCAGAACGCTGGGAGACGTCGGAGGACGGCCTTTCGATAACCTTCCATCTCCGGAAGGGGGTTAAGTGGCACGATGGCAACGAGTTCACGTCGGCCGATGTCAAGTTCAGCCTTCTGGATGTCTGGAAGAAGCTTCATGCTCGTGGGCGGCTGACCTTCCAGTATGTCAAGGATGTCGAGACGCCGGATGCGCACACAGCCGTGCTGCGGCTGTCTCAGCCTTCGCCTGTAATCTTCGCCGCGTTGAATGCCTTCGAGGCGCAGGTGCTTCCGAAGCATCTCTACGAAGGCACGGATGTCACCAAGAACCCGTACAATCTGAAGCCGATCGGCACGGGTCCCTTCCGATTCAAGGAGTGGAAGAAGGGTGAATCCGTCGAGCTCGAACGCAACCCGGAATACTGGGACAAGGGGAAACCCCACTTCCAGCGCCTGATCTTCCGGATCATCCCAGATGCGGCTTCACGCGCCGCGGCCTTTGAAACGGGGGAGGTCCAGTATTCGCCCTACAACGCCGTATCGCTCGCCGATGTCGCGCGGCTGCGCGAGAACAAGAGTCTCGCCTTCAACCTGCGCGGCTACGAGTGGCAGGCCCAGTACAACTTCCTGGAGTTCAACCTCCGCAACGAATACCTGAAAAACCCGAAGGTCAGGCATGCGATCGCTCATGCGATCGACAAGCAGCGCCTCATCGATCTCGTCTGGTTCGGCGTCGGCCAGCCCGCCACGGGCCCGATCCCGTCCACTCTCACGAACTTCTACACGAAGGACGTACCGTCCTATCCCTTCGACCTGAAGCGGGCTGCGGCACTGCTCGATGAAGCCGGCTATCCGAAGGGCGCCAACGGGGTGCGCTTCACGCTGAACATCGACTACGTGCCGTTCAGCGACACTTACCAGCAGAGCGCAGAGTTCATCCGGCAGAGCCTCAAGCAGGTCGGTATCGAAGTCTCAATGCGAAACTCCGACCTGCCAAGCTACATAAAGCGCATCTACGGCGCCTATGACTTCGACCTGAATACCGGGCTGTTCTCGGCCTATATGGATCCGCAACTCGGGCTCATTCGCCAGTTCTGGTCCAAGGCAATCGCGGCCGGAACTCCGTGGACCAACGCTTCCGGTTACGCCAGCCCTGAGATGGACCGCGTCATCGAGCAGGCCGGGCTTGAAGCCGACGGCAAGAAGCGGGTGGAGCTGTTCCACCAGTTGCAGCGGCTCGCGCAGACCGATCTGCCGATCCTGACGCTGTTCGAGGTCAACAACTTCACGATCTACAGCAGCAAGTTGACCGGCATCAGCAGTGCCCCGGACGGCGCCCTGTCTTCGCTGAAGAACGTCCGTCCCAAGTAAGCGCACACCAGATATCGCTCGTCAGGTCACCTCATGAAAATCGTTCGCGTTGAAACCTTCTTCTACCACCCTGGTAGCGGGAAGAACCTCCTCTTCGTTCGGATCGAGACCGACGAGGGCATCCACGGCTGGGGTGAATCCTATGTCAGCGTGAAGAAGGAGAAGGTGGTCGATCAGTACCTTCGGGCGATCGCGCCTTACCTGGTCGGCCGCAGTGCTTTCAACATTCGCCACCTCGGCCAGGTGCTGTTCGACGACTTCGCCATTCGGCGGTCCTCGGTCGATTTCCTGTGCGCCTGGAGCGCGATCGAGATCGCGCTCTGGGACATCGTCGGCAAGAAGGCGAACCTCCCACTTTACAACATCTTGGGTGGCGCCTCGCGCGAGGCGGTTCGCGTCTATGCCAATGGCTGGTGGTACGGCGTCGATTCCATCGATTCGACGGTGAAGAAGGCGCTGGAAGTGAAGGAAATGGGCTTCACAGCCCTCAAATGGGATCCGTTCCCGGGTCCTTGGCGGACCTTCATCAGCCAGCAGGAAGAAGACTATGCCGTCGATAACGTACGCGCCGTGCGGGAGGCGCTGGGGCCGGATTTCGACCTCCTGATCGACGCGCATCGCCGTGTCGCGCCGTACCACTCGGCACGCGTCGCCCGGCGCCTCGAGGAGTTCGGCATCTACTGCTACGAAGAGCCCTGCCTCTCGGACAATCTGGATCTCGTCGCTGAGGTCCGCAACCAGATCTCGACACCGGTCGTCACGGGCGAAACGCTCTACACCAAGGAAGATTTCAAGCGAGTCTTCGAGAAGCGTGCAGCCGATATCATCAACCCTGATATCTGCGCTGTCGGCGGCATCGGCGCGATGCTGGACATCGCGGCCCTGGCGCAGCCCCACGCGGTGGCCGTCAGCCCGCACAACTACAACAGCACGATCGTAGGCCTCGCAGCGACCGTCCATTTCTCGGCGGTGATCCCCAACTTCACGATCGCCGAGCTGTTCATCAACCTGCTGCCGGCCTGCGACGAGCTCGCGGTCAATCCGCTCAAGATCAAGGACGGCTACATCGAGCTGCCGACCGGGCCCGGGCTGGGCGTCGATCTCGACAAGGACGTGCTCCTGAGCCGCCCCTACAAGGACTTCCCGCACAAGGACATGCGCCAGTACTGGGAAGAATTCCCGCGCAAGAACTACGTTTGGGGCGTCGCCAACGTCACGCGTTGACCTGACATATCGGAAGAATCCAATGAGCAAGATCGATATCGACTTCCCGCGCCCGACCAAGGCGCAGATCGAGGCTTTCGCCAAGATTTCGGCCGCAACGGCGCATGAGGCCTTCGATCGCGGCGGCGCGGTGGACTCGGCCATCAAGCCGATCTACCCGGGCCTTCGCGTTCTCGGGGCCGCGTTCACCCTTTCGAGCCCGCCGCTCGACAACCTGACGCTGCATGCGGCGCTCAAGCTCGCCAAGCCGGGCGACGTGCTGGTTTGCGACGCCACCGGCTTCACCGAGCAGGGGCTTTTCGGCGACGTCATGGCGAGCTGCGCGGTCGGCCGCGGCATTGCCGGCCTGGTGGTGGATGGCGGCGTGCGCGACGCCTCGACCATCCGCGAGATCGGCTTTCCCGTCTTCTCCCGCTCAATTTCTGTCAAGGGCGCCGTCAAGGAGAACCTCGGCACGCTGGCCAAGCCGATCGTGCTCGGTGGGCTGACCGTCAACCCTGGCGATCTGGTGATCGGCGATGATGATGGCGTCACCATCATCCCGCTCGCCCAGGTCGATGCGGTGCTGGAAGCCAGCAAGGCCCGCGAGGAGAAGGAGGCTCGCTTCCGCGCCGCTCTCCTCACCGGCAAGACCACCTGGGACATGCTCGACCTGGGCGCCGTCCTGCGTCGCAAGGGCGTGGAGTTCGACATCTGATGGCCGTCTCGCGCCGCATTCTCTTCGGCGCCGTTCTCGGCGCCGTCCTGTCCGCTCACGCCGCGGGCGCCCAGGACTATCCTTCGAAGCCGGTGCGCGTCGTCGTGCCTTTCCCGCCCGGCGGCGGGACGGATCTCTACGCACGCGAACTGTCACAGGCCCTGGCACAGCGCCTCGGCCAGCCATTCGTCGTCGAGAACAAGCCGGGCGCCTCCGCGACCATCGGCACAGAGCTCGTCGCCAAGGCTGCGCCTGACGGCTACACGATCCTCGTCACCTCGAATTCGCTGGTGACCGCGCCGGCGCTCAATCGCAAGCTGCGTTTTGATCCGGTCAAGGATCTGGCTCCGGTCACGCTCGGGGCGGACCAGCCAATCGCGCTTGCCGTTGCGCCCGCCGTGAAGGGCGGGTCGCTGGGCGAGGTGCTCGCCGACATCAAGGCCAACCCCGGCAAGTACAACTATGTGACGGCCGGCGTTGGCTCGCCCCAGCATCTGACGACCGAGCACCTGCGCTCGCTGACCGGCATCGACGCCGTGCATGTGCCGCTGCAGGGGCAGGGGCCGATGATCACGGAACTGATCTCGGGCCGCTCGCAGATCGGCTTCCTGGTGTTCAGCTCTGCCAAGCCGTATTTCGACAACGGGCAGCTCCGCAGCGTCGGGATTGCTGGCCCCAAGCGCACCGATGTGGCGCCCGGCCAGGCAACCCTCGCCGAGGGCGGCATCAAGGATTTCGCCGTGCAGTGGTGGCTCGGTGTCCTTGCTCCGGCAGGCACGCCCGAGCCGATCGTCCAGAAGCTGAACCGCGAGATCGTTGCGATCGGCTCCGAGCCGGCCTTCCGTTCGAAGCTGGCTGCTGCCGGCATCGACGTGATCGGATCCTCATCCGCCGAATTCGCGAAGGCGATCAAGGACGATCTCGCGCTGTGGACCTCGATCGTCGACAAGAACGGGATCGAGGCGAAGTGAGCGCCCTTCCCTTTACGCCCGCTGTGCATCCGCAGGTTGCCGCGGCGCTCGAAGCGCGAGCAGAGAAGCTGGTCGGCCTGCTGCCGGCCGAACTCATCCGAACCGTCGAGATCGAGCGCCCGTCGGCGAGCCTGATAAGCGGCTATCGAGCGTTGCCTGATCTCACCTCGCTTGTTGCCGATATCCTCGACGAACTGGGTTTCGATACCGCAATTCCGACTGGGGCACTCGCTCCGCTCGCGCCGGGGCAGCGTGTCGTCGGCCCGGCGGTCACGGTCCGGCATAGCCGCGTTCGACGCCTGCCGGGCCGCCCGGATAGGGCGCCGCGCCTTGGCGGCCTCGACCAGATCAGCCTGACGCAGGCCGGCGACGTTCTTGTCATCGATGCAGGTGGTGAGGAGGCGGCTTCGAGCTTCGGCGGGTTGATGGCGGCCGCAGCCCTGCAGCGGCAACTGGCGGGTATCGTCGTGGACGGCTGCGTCCGCGATGCCGAGACCATGCGGCGCGCGGGCCTCGGCGTCTGGTCGCGGAGCACGACTCCGCGTACGGGGAAGCATCGGCTGGAGCTCGTCGAGTTCAACGGCAGCGTCGACATCGCCGGCACGCAGGTCTGGCCGGGCGATATCGTTCTGGCCGACAGCGATGGCGTGCTGATCGTGCCGGCGGCAGTCGCCGGCGAGGTCCTTGGCAAGGCCCAGGCCGCGGCCCAGCGGGAGACCGTCGTGGTGAACTCCATCGCCGAAGGTGCTTCGGTCGAGGAAAGCCTCGCCATCCTTCCACCCGAGAAATGGTGAGCGGGATGCCTCTCGACCCACCCGCAATAGGTATCATAGGCTTCGGCGAAGTTGGTTCGAGCTTCGCGCGCGGCCTGCGCGAGGAGGGCGTAACCGACATCCTCGCTTTCGACAAAGGCCCCGGCCAGCGCCAGCGCGATCTGGCGGCCGCCCGGGCGCGGGAACTCGGCGTCCGGCTCGTCGAGAGCATCGACGTGCTTGCCGATCGTGCGGTCATCTTCAGCGCCGTCCCGCAGGATGCGGCTCTGGAGGTCGTCGGCAAAGCCGGTCAAAGCCTTTCGGCAACGACGATTTTCGCTGACGTCAATTCGCTCAGCCCCGAGGTGAAGCGTCGTGCCGCGATGCTGGCCGAGGGCGGCCCGTCTTTCGTGGACGGCGCCATCATGAGCGTCCCGATACAGGATCTGCATCGCGCGCAGATCCTGGCGTCCGGCGGAGCGGCGCATCGTTTCGCTGAACTGCTGAATCCGTTGGGCATGCGGATCGAAGTCGTCGGCAACGAACCCGGGGCAGCGGCCGGCATCAAGATCATTCGCAGCCTGCTGATCAAGTCGATCGAGAACGCGCTCGTCGAAGCCCTGGTCGTGGCCCGGCGCCACGGACTCGCGGACCAGGTGACGGACAGCTTCTGCAACCTTCTGGATGCCAAGCCCACGCGCAGCTTCGTCGACTTTTTGGTTCAGTCCCACGCCGTTCACGCATCGCGGCGTCTCAAGGAAGTCGAAATGGCGATCGAGACCGCACGCCAGGTCGGCGTCGGCCCCCTCCTGGGCCGCGCTACCGTTGAGCGGCTGCGCCTGACCTCAGAGACCGAGGGGCTCCGGCTCGACCGGCAGGCCCCGTCGCTCGAGGAAGCGCTCGCCATCCTCGACGCCAACTGGCCGGATCCCGCTCTGGACTGGCGGGGGTTGGTGTCGTGATCGCGCGTTGGAAGGGTGATGCCTGCGCCGGGATCGTGCTGGCCTTGCTCGGCCTGGGCGTGATCGCGATGGCTAGGAGCTACTCGATCGGGGGCGCTGCCCGCATGGGCCCCGGATACTTCCCTCTGCTGCTCGGCGGCTTGCTTGCTCTGCTGGGAGCGCTCATCGCGGTGAAGGCCTATCTTGCCGCGCCGCAGGACGTGATCCCCGCTGCAGACTGGCGCGCCCTCGCATGGGTGCCGCTGGCTATCCTGCTCTTCGCATTGGCAATCGAGCGGTTCGGGTTGGTCGCGGCAAGCCTTGTTCTCATCCTGGCCGCGGGCCTCGCCTCGCGCCAGACCAGACTCCTTGAATTGCCGATCCTGGCCGCGGCCATGGCTGTTGTCGCGGTCCTCATCTTCGCGAAAGGGCTCGGCATGCCTCTTCGCATCTGGTTCTTCTGATGTCCGATGTCGGTACTGGTCTTCTGCTCGGGCTGTCGGTCGCCCTGACGGCGCAGAACCTGTTCTATTGCTTCGCGGGTGCGGTGTTCGGCACGCTCGTGGGTGTCCTGCCGGGTGTCGGCCCGGTGGTGACGATCGCGCTGCTGCTGCCGGTCACCTTCACGCTAGAGCCCACCAGCGCACTGATCATGCTCAGCGGCATCTTCTACGGCGCCCAGTATGGCGGCTCCACGACCTCAATCCTGCTCAACATGCCGGGTGAGACCTCATCGGTCATCACATGTCTCGATGGCCATGCGATGGCGCGTCAGGGCAGGGCTGGAGCGGCACTCGGGATATCGGCGATCGGATCTTTCTTCGCCGGCACGGTCGCGACGCTGGTCGTTGCGTTGTTCGCCCCCGCGCTGACACGGCTGGCGATAGCGATCGGCCCGGCTGATTATTTCTCGCTGATGACGCTGGGCCTGGTGGGCGCCGTCGTGCTGGCGCAGGGCTCGCTGCTGAAGGCGATTGCCATGGTCGCGCTCGGCCTGCTGCTCGGGCTCGTCGGCACGGACGTCAACTCGTCCGTCGCGCGGTTCGATTTCGGCGTGCCGGAGCTGACCGACGGGCTCAATTTCGCCGTCGTCGCGATGGGGCTTTTCGGTATCGGCGAAATCCTGACGTCGTTGGAGCGGAATGTCGGGGCCGGGCACATAGCCGCCTATGGCCGCGTCCTCCCCAGCCTCGCCGAATTGCGCCAGAGCGCCATGGCCGTCTTGCGCGGGACCGGCATCGGGACGGTTCTCGGTGTGCTTCCCGGCGGCGGCCCGTCGCTGGGAGCCTTCGCTTCCTATACGCTGGAAAAGCGCCTCTCGCGCGAGCCTTCGCGCTTCGGGCGAGGGGCTATCGAAGGCGTTGCAGCGCCGGAATCGGCCAACAACGCGGCCGCTCAAACCTCGTTCATACCGCTGCTCACGCTCGGCATACCTTCCAACGCTGTCATGGCGCTGATGATCGGCGCGATGATGATCCACGGGATCACGCCCGGTCCCCAGGTCATCACTGCGCGGCCGGACCTGTTCTGGGGCGTGATCGCCAGCATGTGGGTCGGCAATCTCATGCTGCTACTGCTAAATCTCCCTCTGATCGGGCTCTGGGTTCGCGTGCTGCGCATCCCCTACCGCCTGCTTTATCCGATCATTCTGCTGTTCAGCTGCGTCGGGATCTACAGCCTTTCCAACAGCACGGTCGATGTCGCGCTTGCCGCGGGCTTTGGCGTGCTCGGCTATGTTTTGACCAAGCTCGCATTCGAGCCGGCCCCGCTGCTTCTTGGCTTCGTCCTGGGACCGATGATGGAAGAGAACCTGCGCCGGGCGATGATCATGTCCCGTGGCGACCCCTCGGTCTTCGTGACGGAGCCGGTCAGCGCTGGCCTGCTTGCCGCCGCGGCCATCCTGCTTCTCCTCACCATTCTGCCGACTGTCCGACGAGGGCGTGAAGTCGCCTTCCAGGAATAGCCGCGTCCCTCGCAACCTTACCGGAACTCCCGCCCATGCTACGTCACCTTCTCGGTCTCGCGGCTTTGCTGACCGCCGCTCTGCCAGCTCATGCCCAGTCTTATCCGGATCGACCGATCCGGATCGTCGTGCCCTTCGCGGCAGGCGGCGGGCAGGACATCCTCCTCCGTCATGTCACGCCGAAACTGAGCGCCATTCTCGGCCAGCAGGTCATCATCGACAATCGCGCCGGCGCCTCCGGCAACATCGGCACGTCGCTCGTCGCCAAGGCCGCGCCGGACGGCTACACGTTGGGCCTCGGCAGCAACTCCACCCATGCGGCGAACCACGCGCTGTTCAAGGGATTGGACTTCGATCCGATCAAGGGTTTCGACCCCGTCATCGTGCTGGCGCAAACGCCCCTGGCGCTTGTGGTGAACGCAAACGTCCCGGCGCGCACCGTTCCGGAACTCGTGGCCTATGTGAAGGCGAACCCCGGCAAGGTGAACTACGCTTCCGCCGGTGTGGGCTCGCCGACCCATCTCAGCGGCGTTCTCTTCAATCGCGTCGCGGGGACCGACCTGGTCCACGTGCCCTTCAAGAGCTCGGCGCCGGCTCTGGTCGATCTCGTCGCCGGCAGGGTTTCGGTGATGTTCGACACGTTTCCCGCCACGACCTCTTTCGTGAAGGCAGGCCAGTTGCGCCAGCTCGCCGCCGTCGGCTTGGCGCGCTCCCCGAGCGCGCCGGACCTTCCGACGCTGAGCGAGGCAGGCTTTCCCGGGGTCGAGACCTATTTCTGGAGTGCTATCTTCGCTCCGGCAGGAACGCCCCAGCCCATTCTGGACAAGCTCAACCGCGCCTTCAACGAGGCTCTTGCGGACCGAGAGGTCACCACCAAGCTCGAAGAGCTGGGCTATGTGCTCGTCAAGGACAGCAAGCCTGAAACCGCTCGCGCCTTCGTTGCGGCCGAATTCAAGAAATGGACAGAGCTTGTCCGGCTCGCCGATATCCAGCCCGAGTGAACGCGCGACAATGACCGAACCCCTCGCTTCGCCACGACTGGCCTTCGTAGGCTTCGGGGAAGCTGCGGCTGCCATCGCCACGGGCCTGCGCGAGCAAGGCCTAACCAGAATGGCGGCCGTGACGCGAGCAGGTCCTGGGGGGCCTGCCGGGCTGCTGGCGGAACGCCTTGCTGCTGCTGAGGTTCTCCACCTCGAAGATCCCGCCGATCTGCACCAGGCAGATGTCGTGTTCTCGCTTGTGCGACCATCACAGGCACTGGTTGCGGCGAAAGAGTACGCGCATCGCCTCGGCCAGACGGCACTGTACGTCGATATGACCTCGGCTGGCCCCACAGAGAAGGGCGAGGTGGCCGATGTCATCACCGCGCAAGGCATCGATTTCGTGGATGCGGCGATCGTCGGCGCGCCGGCGGCATCGCGCCACCAGGTCTCGATCGTCGCGTCGGGCGCCCGGGCCGCGGAGCTGGCTGAACGCTTCGTGCCCTATGGAATGCGGATCAAGCCGGTTGGGGTGCGGACGGGGGCCGCATCCGCGATCAAGATCGTACGTAGTGTCTTGGCGAAGGGGCTCGAGGCGCTTTACGTCGAGGCTTTGCTGGCCGGCGACAAGCTCGGAATCGCCGATGGGGTCCTGTCCAGCTTCTGCGATTTTTTGGACGAACGACCAGCGATTGATACGGCTGCGATGCTGGTTCGCTCACACGTGCTCCACGCTGAGCGTCGAGCCGACGAGATGCGGATGTCAGCAGCCGTCTTGTCATCTGCCGGCGTCCCGCCCGTCATGACGCAGGCCATGATCGACGTCATGGAGAGGACGGCAGGAAGCGGCGTTGCTAAGCAGTTTGCAGGGAAGCAGCCCGCCGACCTGGACGCAGCGCTTGCGGCGATACGTGCATCACTTTGATCAGGTGCAATGTGGTGGAGCATTGTTCTGACGAGAGCTCGGGGTTCGATGTGTTTTGTCTCCCGATAGACCTTTATTGAGAAGCACTCTCCTCGACGCCGGTGTCATAACGCGCCGACCGTTCCGGTCTGGTTGCAAGCTTGGCACGCGGGGTTTTGGCATGATCGATCGTAGGACGCTCCTTGCCTTGGCTACGGCCTGCGCCGCGGGCATCCGGCCGGCATTCTCTCAGAACGCGCCACTGCGGGTCGGCTATGTGCCTGTCATCGGAGCGAGCGCGCTGTTCGTCCTCGCCGGCGACGGATCGGCGAAGGAAGCTGGCCTCGACCTCAAGCTCACCAAGTTCGATTCCGGGCCCAACGCAATCCAGGCCTTTGCGTCCGGCACCATCGATATCCTGGTGATCGGCGTCGCACCGGTCGCGGTCGCCCGCTCTCGTGGCCTCGCGGCTTCAGTCGTCGCCGCGGGCGCCGTCGGCGGCACAGCGTTCCTCGCAGGGCCGACGCTCGCCAAGGCTTTCGCGGATAACGGCAACGATCCTGCAAAGGCCTTCGCCGCGTTTCGCTCCACGGCCGGGCGGAAGGCCAAGCTGGGCACGCTTCCCCCGGGAGGTGTCCCGACCGTTGCGCTGCATCATTGGCTCTGGAAGGTGGGCAAGGTCGATCGCGCTGATGTCGAGATCGCCAATATGGGCATCGAGGGCGTGCAGCAGGCTATGCTGACAGGCGCCATCGATGGCGGCACGCTCCTGGAGCCTTCCGCCACGCTAGTTCCCGAACGCGACCCGCGGATCAAGCGCATCGTGAATTCGCCCGACATGTTTCCAAACATTCCGGGGGTCGTGGTCGCGGCCTCGGGCGAGCTTCAGAAGGCCCGTCCGGATGCGGCGGATCGCTTTGTCGCGCTGTTTCACCGCGCAACCGAACTGATTCGGAGCGATCCAAAGAAGGCTGCTCCGTTCGTTCTTGCCGCACTCGGCGGAGACCTCGTCTCCGAGGCGACCATCGCCAATGCCCTGGTGTCGCCGGCAGTCAGCTTCGTCAACGATCCCGCAAAGATCCGCCAGGCGACGGAGGCGCTGCTCGCCTATCAAGTCGAACTCGGCGATTTTTCAAAGGCCCCCTCGCTCGACGGGCTATTTGACCAGGCCGCCTACGAGCGCGGCATTCGCGTGCCGCTGCGGCCCTGAGGCAACGCCCGTTCAGCTGCCTACCGGCTGGTGTGTTGCTGGAGGAGCGCAACGGCTCCGCGACACTACTTGCCGTTGCGGCGACGGCTTTCGCCGGTGCGCGTCCAGTGCAGGAATGCCGACAGGCGCAGCAATGCCTGAACGATGAAATTGAACGGGATGATCATGGAGCTTCCTCAAAGCAAAGGAGCCCACGGCAAAGCACGTGGTGCTTTTAGCATTGATGACGCGGTGCAAGCTGCTCCAACAAATCCCGCGATCGTCATGATTTGATCAACGACGATGGACCCCATGATCGTTGGTCAGCGGCTCCCGGTCAATCGAATGCCTTTTCAAATACCTTTCGAATACAGCCAAGGATTGGCTGTCCGAAGGCCATGGGAAGGTGGTTCAATCTCCGCAATGTCGCTTGGGGAGCATCGGCCGAGCAGGCTGGCCCGGCCTTGCCTCCGCCCCGACCTACTGAAGGCGCTGGCTCAGCGCATCGCGCAGCCCGTCGCCGAGGACGTTGAAGCTGAGAACGACGATGAAGATCGCCAACCCCGGAAACAGGGTGAGGTGGTCGGCGACGCCGAGATAGCTCCGGCCATCTGCCAGCATAGCGCCCCATTCGGGGCTCGGCGGCTGCGCGCCCAGCCCTATGAAAGACAAGGCGGCCCCGACGAGAATGGCAGACCCGATGCGCAGGCTCATATAGACGATCACGACCGGGAGTGCCCCGGGCAGGATGTGATAGAGCATGAGCTTGGCGCCGGAGACGCCGATGGTCCGGCCGGCCTGGATATACTGAGCCTGCTTCAAGGACATCGTCGTGCCGCGCACCAGGCGCGCGAAGACCGGCACGCTGAAGACGGCCACCGCCCAAACGACATTGGCCACCCCTGGGCCGAGCAGCGCGACGACCGCGATCGCCAGCAGGATGCCGGGGAAAGCGAAGAGCACGTCGCAGAGCCGCATCAGCACCGTGTCGACCCAGCCGCCGATCCAGCCGCTGAGCAGGCCGAGTGTAGTGCCGACGAGCCCGCCCGCGAACGCCGAGACCAGTCCGACGGTCAGCGAGATGCGCCCGCCCCAGATGATGCGGCTCAAAATATCCCGGCCGTAGGAATCCGTGCCGGCGAGATGCGCCAGAGAAGGCCCTTGCAGGAGGGCGTCGTAATCCGCGGCCGCAGGGTCGTAGGGCGCAAGGACCGGCGCGAAAATGGCGATCAGGATGATGAGGAGCACCACCACGCCGGCCGCGAGCGCCGTATGCCGGCGGCGCAGACGACGCCAGAATTCGCCGGCCGGGGAGCGGATTGTCGGAGCCGTCATGACCGAAGCCGGATTTCGGGGTTGAGGACGCCGTAGAGCATGTCGATCACGAGATTGATCAGCATGAACTCGGCCGACAGCAGCAGGATCTCCGCCTGGATCACCGGGTAGTCGCGGAAGGCGATGCTGTCGACGAGGAGGCGGCCGAGACCGGGCCAGGCGAAGACGGTTTCCACGACGATTGCGCCGCCGAGCAAGGTTCCGAATTCCAGTCCCGTCAGCGTCACCACGGGGATCAGGGCATTGCGGACGCCATGCCGCCAGATGACGCGGCGCTCGCGCAGGCCCTTGCTGCGGGCCGTGCGGACATAGTCCTCGGCGGCCACATCGACATAGGCGGAGCGCGAAAAGCGGGCCAGTACCGCGGCGACGCCGACTCCCAGCGTGAAGGACGGCATGAGCAGGGAAAGCCAGCTGTCAAACCCGCCTGTCGGAAGCCAGCCGAGATGGACGGAAAACAGGTTGATGAGCAGCAGGCCCAGCCAGAATCCGGGAAAGGAGAGGCCGCCGATGGCGAAGAGCATCGCCATCTGATCCTGCCAGCGGCCGCGCCGCGTGCCTGCCCAGACACCGATGAACGTCCCGGCCAGCGTCGCCCAGCCCATCGCCGCCAGCGTCAGCCACAGGGTCGGCCAGAAGCGCGCCGCGATCACGTCGATAACCGGCTCGCGGGTGCGGCTTGAGACTCCGAGATCGCCCTTGAGGCTCGCGCCGACATAGCGGACATACTGCTCCCAGATCGGCCGATCGAGGCCGAGCGCCTGCCGGGCCGAAGCGACCTCCTGCTCTGTCGCGTCGGCGCCGGCCACCAGCCGGGCCGGGTCCCCAGGCAAGACCCTGACGAAGCCGAAGACGAACACCGATACGGCAAAGAGGACCGGGATGGCGGCAGCGAGCCGCCTCAGAAAGAAGAGCATCGCGTCTCCCCCTCGGCTTCGCGTTCAGCTGCAATCGGGACCATCAGTAGAGACCCCCAACAGGGTGGCGCGCCACGAAATGGCCTGGCCCGACCTCGACGAGGGGAGCGACCGTGGGGATGTCGTCGGGAGCCCTGAGCGGACTCGGCACCTCGCTGTCGTCGATCGCCAGCTCCCGGCGGCGGCGCGCCGGATCGGGGATCGGGACTGCGGCGAGCAGACGGCGCGTATAGGCATGCTGCGGCGACGAGAGGACGGCCTGACGGGGCCCGATCTCGACGATCTGGCCGAGATACATCACCGCGACGCGATGGCTCACGCGCTCGACCACAGCCATGTCGTGCGAGATGAACAGGCAGGACAGCCCGAGCCGGCGCTGCAGCGACATGAGCAGATTGACGATCTGCGCACGGATCGAGACGTCGAGCGCTGCGACGGCTTCGTCCGCGATGATGAGGCGGGGCTCGGACGCCAGCGCGCGGGCGATGCCGACACGTTGGCACTGACCGCCCGATAGTTCATGCGGGTATCGGGCTGCAAAATGCGGTGGCAGGCCGACCAGCTCCAGCAATTCGCCGACCCGCTGCGTCACGGCGGCGCCCTGACGCAGCGCATGGGTTCTGATCGGCTCGGCAACCGAGAAGCCGACCGTCAGTCGCGGGTCCAACGCGCTGTAGGGATCCTGGAACACATACTGGATGCCGCGCCTCAATGCACGGTTCGTCTCGGCTTCAGGGCCCAGCACGTCCTGCCCCTCGAAGACAATCTGTCCTGAGCGCGGCGTTTCCAGGCGGACGATGCTGCGGCCCAGTGTGCTCTTGCCGCAACCGCTCTCGCCGACCAGCGCGAGCGTTTCGCCGGGATGGATGTCGAAACTCACATGCTCGACCGCATGGACATGCGCGCGCAACATGCCGAAGGCGTTGCGCACGTCGAAGCGCGTCACCAGCTCGCGCAGTTCAAGAGTCGGCGCGCCGGCCACGACGGTATCCTGGGGTACTGCCTCCTCGGGCGCGATTGTGAAAGGGGCGGGCAAGGGCGTGTCGGCAAGGCTGCCCAACACAGGAACCGCGGCGAGAAGGCTGCGCGTATAAGGATGAACCGGTGCAGCGAAGATCTGCGCGACCGAGCCCTCCTCGAGGCGATCGCCCCCGCGCATCACGGCGACGCGGTCGGCAAGTTCAGCCACCACGCCCATGTCGTGAGTAATGAAAAGCAGGCCGGTGCCGAGATCGTCCCGAAGCTCGCGCAGGAGCCGCAGCACCTGCGCCTGCACGGTGACGTCGAGCGCAGTGGTCGGCTCGTCCGCGATCAGCAGGCGCGGGCGGCTGGCGAGAGCGATCGCGATCATCACGCGCTGTCTCATGCCGCCCGAGATCTCGAACGGATAGCGCTTCAGCTGCCGGCGGGCATCGGGAATGCGGACGCGCTCAAGCAGTTGGAGCGCTTCGGCCTCGGCCTCGGACCATCCGAGATCGCGATGCTGGACGATGGCTTCGGCGATCTGTTCGCCGATGCGCATCACCGGGTTCAGCGAGCTCATCGGCTGCTGGAACACCATGGCGATCTCGGGTCCGCGCAGCCTGCGCATCGTTTCCGCATCCGCGCGGACGAGATCGCGGACAGTGCCGGCCCGGTCCCGGTACAGAATCTCTCCCGTATCGATGCGGCCCGGGCCGTAGTCGAGCAGCCGGGTTACGGCCAGCGACGTGACGGATTTGCCCGAACCGGATTCGCCGACGAGAGCGACCGTCTCGCCCGGCGAGACGGTCAGGGAAAGGTCCCGCACCACGGTGGTTCGTCCGCTCTCGGCCGGGAAGCTGACCGAGAGATCCCGTATGGCGAGCAGTTCAGGCTGGCTCATCGCGATGCGATCACTGGAGGACCGCATCCTCGTAGGTCAGCGACGTGTCGGGCATCTGGGTGAGGCCGGTCAGGCGCTTGTCGCGGCCGGCGACCAGCGTGTTGACCGAGAGGAAGATCCAGGGGGTCTTTTCCCAAACGAGCTTCTGGATGCGGTCATAGGCTGCCTTGCGCTGGCCGGCATCGGCGGTGGCGAAGCCCTTCTGCAATTCGGCATCGACCTCGGCATCCTTGAAATAGGAGATGTTGTAGAGCGCCGGCGGGAAGCTGCGGCTGGCGAGCAGCGGCCGGAGCGCCCAGTCGGCATCGCCCGTCGAAGGCGCCCAGCTGCCGAAGAACATCCGGACCTCGGCTTCCTCCGGCGTCTTTGCGCCCCAAAGACGGGTGGTCGCGACGCCGGCCTCCAGCGGGTTGAGCTTCAGCTTGACCCCGACAGCTCCGAGCTGCTGTTGCAGGAACTGCGAGGCGCGGTTGTTCAGCGTGTTGCTGAAGTTCCAGATTTCGGTCTCGAACCCGTTTGGATAGCCGGCCTCCGCAAGGAGCTGCTTGGCCTTGGCGGGGTCGTAGGGCCAGATGCCCTGCTTGCTGTAATAGGCGATGCCAGGGGCGACCGGCGCATCCTGCGGAACCCCGAAGCCGTTGTAGACGACCTTGATGAAGGCGGTCTTGTCGATCGCGTAGTTCAGGGCCTGCCTGACGCGAACGTCATCGAACGGCTTCTTCTGGGTGTTGAGCGCGACGTACTGCGTCACGATGGACGGCGTCGTGTCGATCGCCAGGCGGCTATCCTTCTCCACGACCTGGACGGTCTCCTGCGGTAGCGGGAAAATGAACTGTGCCTCGCCCGAGCGCAGCAGAGCCAGACGCGCGCCGCTTTCGCCCACGCTGCGGATCGTCACCGCGTCGAGATGTGGCCGGCCCTTGCGCCAGTAGTTGGGGTTGCGCACGGCCTTGAGATTGTCGGTCGCCCAGCTGGTGAAGACGAACGGGCCGGTTCCGACCGGGTTGCGCGAAACATCCTTGCCGTATTGCGCGATCGCCTTCGGGCTCAGGATCGATGCGCCGCTATGGGCGAGATAATTCAGGAGGACGCCGGAAGGCGCCTTGAGGACGAGGCGGACGGTGAACTCGTCGACCACCTCGACCTTGTCGATGGCCTCGAGCAGGCTTTGGCGCTTGAGGTGGTTGGCGGGGTCGCGCAGACGGTCGTAATTGATCTTCACGGCCTCGGCGTTGAACGGCGTCCCATCATGGAACTTCACGTCCTTGCGCAGATGGACGGTGTACTGCGTGGAGTCGGCGTTGACGTCCGTTTTTTCGGCCAGGACCGGGACGAGCTTCAAATCACGATCGAAGCCATACAGGCCTTGGAAGAACAGCCTGCTGGCGGAGAGCGATACCGAGTCATTCAGGTCTGTCGGATCGAGGCCGAGGATGTTGTCGCCGACGCCGACGGTGATCTGGCCGGCGGCCAACGCCGGCGCCGCGAGACCGAGCCCGACGGCGAAGGCGAGCGTTCGTGCCGCGTTCTGCAGCGAGAGGAGGGGCGTATGCGAGGGGGCCATCGTAGAATTTCCTTTGCAGGCGGGCAACGGAACGATCCGCGCTCGAAGGAGGGGGAGATGCTTGACGACCCCGAAAATGCGATCCCATCGCATTGCGGCGATAGGGACAGCAGTTTGGGCGCGGTTCGAGAAAGCCGAAAGTGCCGCGGGGCCGAGGACAGGGTTGCGTTTGCCGAATTGCGTGTCAGGCGGCGCCGCGAGAGCGGCAGCCGCGCTTCCCGCTTCAGAAGGCCGGGAGCTGGCCCGGCAGCTTGTCCTTGACGAGCTGGCGGATCGTCTCGTTCTGGTAGGCAGCCACGAGCTTTTTGAAGACGGGCTTGTCCTTGTCCGCCGTGCGGACCGCGATGAAGTTGTTGTAGGGATTGTTCACGGAGGATTCGATCGCGATCGAATCCTTACCGGGGAGCAGGCCCGCCTGGACCGAGTAATTGGTGTTGATCACCGCCGCATCGAGGTCGTCGAGCGTCCGAGAAAGCTGCGCAGCGTCGATTTCTTTGAAATTCAGCCGCTTCGGGTTCTCGGAGATGTCGAGCACGCTCGGGACGAGCCCCACATTCTCCTTCAGCTTGATCAGCTTCTGCGCCTGCAACAGGAGCAGCGCCCGCCCGCCATTGGATGGATCGTTGGGGATGCCGATCGATGCGCCGTCCTTCAGCTCGCCGATCGACTTGATCTGCCGTGAGTACAGGCCGATCGGGGCGACGATCGTCTCGGCGATGGGTGTGATCTTGTAGCCCTTGGTCCTGATCTGGTTTTCGAGGAAGGGGCGATGCTGGAAGGCGTTCGCGTCCAGATCGCCGGCGTTGAGCGCTTCGTTCGGTAGAAGATAATCGTTGAACACCACGACGGTGATATCGAGACCGTCCTTCCTGGCGATGTCCTTGACCGCTGTCCAAATGATTTCTGAGTCGCCGCCGGAAATGCCGACTTTGAGCTTGTCTTGGGCCAGTGCAGGCACGGCCGTCGCTGCCAGAATTGCAAGAGTGCCGATTATCAGACGCTTCATTGTCGGTTGTCCTAAAGGCCAGTCAAAGACTCGTGCTGCTAACGTAAAAGATTCTGATGTTTTGACGTTTTCGAAAATTCGACGTCTGTATCAATAATCTTCTCAAGAGCAGGGATTTGTATCAAAATTATTATCTCTCGCACTTGCGAATATTTATCATTTTATGTCGAAAAATTCTCTATGAGAGGCTTGGCGGAGGATAATTTCCCTGGCGGCAGCGGCGTAGATGCCTTGAGGGTGGTCGCTCTGCGCGTTGATCGATCAGAGCAGACTCGACTCGCCTTCGGGGAAAGAGCATCTTATAAAAAGAACAAAGAGTGAACAATCGCGATTTCCATGACCGCAGCCGCCATCCCGACCCTGTCCGATCTGCGCCGCAGCCTCGCCGAGGCGGCTCTGCGGGCAGGACCGGCTGCGAGCGGGCGGATCAGTCTCGGCGTGCCGTCCCTCGATGCGGCGCTGAACGGCGGGCTCGCGCGCGCGGCGCTGCACGAGATCCATGCTGCCGAGCCCGCCGATCTCGCCGCCGCGACCGGCTTCGCGCTTGGCCTCGCGCTGCGGGGCGGGCAGGAGCAAGAGCAAGGGGAGGCGTCCGGACGCCCCATCCTCTGGGTGCGGCAGGATTTCCTCGATGCCGAAACCGGCCGGCTGCACGCGCCGGGGCTGAGCGAGCTCGGGCTCGATCCGGCGCGCCTGCTGCTGGTGCGGGCGCGCGACGGGGAGGGAGTGCTGCGGGCGGGTGCGGAAGCCGCGCGCTGCCCCGCGCTGGGGGCCGTGCTGATCGAGCCCTGGGGCGAGCCGCGCCCTTTCGACCTGACGGCGAGCCGGCGCCTGGCTCTGGCAGCCGAGGGCTCTGGCGTGCCGGTGCTGCTGCTGCGCGTGGCGGCGCGGGAGGCGCCGAGCGCGGCGCGCACGCGTTGGCAGGTCCGCGCGCTCGCCTCGCAGGCGCTGGAGGCCAATGCGCCGGGTGCCCCGGCCTTTTCCCTGAGATTGTTGCGCCAACGCGGCGGCGCGGCGGAGCGTGAGTGGCGTGTGGAGTGGGACCGTGACCGACGATCTTTCGCGGAACGCAGCCTTTTCGACCGAACCGACAGACTGGCTCCCCGGACAGACCATGCCGCGCCGCTATCTTGCCCTCTGGTTCCCCTATCTGGCGACGGACAGGTTGCGGCGGACGGGCGCGATACCGGCCTTCGGCGGGCGGGATGAGAAGTCCCATGTCGTGGTCGAGACGCAGCAGAATACGCTGCGCATCGTCGATTGCGACTGGCGGGCGGTCGGCCTCGGCCTGACCCGCGGGCTGACGCTGGCCGATGCCCGCGCCCGTATCCCCGATCTCGTCGCGCTGGAGGCAGACCCTCAGGCCGACCGGCGCTTCCTGGAAGATGTCGCCGGATTCTGCGATCGCTTCACGCCACTGGTCGCGCTGGATGCCTGCGACGGGTTGCTGCTCGACATCACCGGCTGCGCCCATCTTTTCGGCGGCGAGGAGGGGCTCGTCGCTCTTGCCGGCCGAGCCATGGACCGGATCGGTCTTGCGCTCAGAACCGCCATTGCCGGCACGCCCGACGCTGCCCGCGCCTATGCTCGCTTCGGGCGGGGCGGCATCCTCGCACCGGGGCGGGAAGAGGCGACGCTGCGGGAGCTGCCAGTCACGGGCCTCGACATCGAGGCCGAGACCGTGATCGCGCTGTCGCGGGCCGGGCTGAAGACGCTGGCCGATCTGGCGGAACGCCCCTCCGAGACGTTGTCGGCGCGCTTCGGCGAGGCGCTGGCAGTGCGGTTGAGGCGCACGCTCGGCCGCGAGGACAGGCGCATCACGCCCTTGCGTCCGCCGCCGGACTGCGTGGTCGAGCGCCATTTCGCCGAGCCCTTCGCCGACACGGCGAGCCTGGAGGCGGTGGTGGCCCGGCTGATCGGGGAGGCGGCACGGGTGCTGGAGGCGCGGGGCGAGGGCGGTCGCGTCTTCGAGCTCGGCTTCTTCCGCAGTGATGGCGCGGTGCGCCGCCTCATGATCGAGACCGGCCGCCCCTCGCGTGACGCGAAGGCGCTGATCAGGCTCTATCGCGAGCGCATCGAGGCGCTGGCCGATCCGCTGGATCCCGGCTTCGGCTTCGATGCGGTGAAGCTCGCCGTGCCCATCTGCGAGCCGCTGAACACCCAGCAGCACAGCCTCGACGGCCGCGCGGTGGAGGCTGATGCGATAGCCGATCTGGTCGATCGGCTCGTCACCCGCTTCGGCCGTGACCGGGTGCTGCGCTTCGCGGCGCAGGACACGCACCATCCCGTCCGTGCTGCGAAGGCGATCTCCGCCGCCGCGCCGCCGCCGGAGGCCGCATGGCCTGAGCCCGAGCCGGAGCAGCCGCCAGCTCGTCCGCTCCAGCTCTTCGAGCCGCCTCAGCCCGTCGAAGCCATCGCCGAGGTGCCGGACGGCCCGCCGATCCGCTTCCGTTGGCGCCGCCTGATTCATGACGTCGCCCGCGCCGAGGGGCCGGAGCGCATCGCTCCCGAATGGTGGCGCGACGGTTTCGACGAGCCGATGCGCGATTATTACCGCGTCGAGGATGCTGCAGGGCGCCGGTTCTGGCTTTTCCGCATCGGCTTTCACGAGGCCGGCAGCGGCCCGCCTCGCTGGTTCCTGCACGGGCTCTTCGCATGAATCACTTTGCCAGCTCCTTCGCAGAACCCGTTGCCGCGACGAACTTCTCCTTCCTGCGCGGCGCCTCGCCGGGCCCCAACATGGTGCTGACGGCGCTCCTGCTTGGCTATACGGGCATCGGCATCGCGGACCGCAACACGGTGGCCGGCGTGGTTCGCGCTTGGGCTGCCCTCAGGCAGTTGCGGGAGGAGGGCTTGCCGGCCCCCGAGAAGGTAAGGGAGGGAGGCAGTCCCGGCGAATATGTCTGGATCGAGAACCCGGCCTTCGCAGAGCTGCCCTTCACTCCCGAAGAGATGCAGGCCAAGGCCGAGCGCTTCAGGCTCGCGACCGGCACCCGCCTCGTCTTCGCCGATAGCACGCCCGATATCGTCGTCTATCCGGCCAATCGCGATGGCTGGGGCAGGCTCTGCCGGCTGCTGAGCCATGGCAACCGCAAGGACGGCGTGAAGAAGGGCGAATGCCATCTCGTCCTCGACGACCTGCTGGCCGACGCTCGCGACCTGCTCCTCATCCTGATGCCGGGCCGCAGCCTTGAGGGCCTGCCCGAACTGTTGGCCCAGCTCGACGCGGCCGCGCCCGGCGCGATCTGGCTGGGCGCATCCATGCACCGGCGCGGCGACGACCGCCGCCGCCTCGCGCGGCTGAAGGCGATCGCGGCCGCGACCCGCACGCCGCTGATCGCGACCAATGACGCGCTCTACGATTCCATCGCGCAGCGGGACCTGCAGGATGTGCTGACCTGCATCCGGGAGGGCGTCACCATCGAGCGGGCGGGGCGCAGGCTGGAGGCCAATGCCGAGCGCCATCTCAAGCTGCCCGCCGAAATGTCCCGCCTCTTCCGCGATGCGCCCGAAGCCATCGCCGAGACGCAAGCCCTCTTCTCCCGCATCGAGTTCGATCTGGGTCAGCTGAAATACGAATATCCCGACGAGCCCGTTCCGCCCGGCTGGAAGGATCAGGACTGGCTCGTGGAACTGGTCCGCCGATGCTGCCTGATCCGCTACCCAAATGGCTTGCCTGAGAAGGTAGAGGGGCTGCTGGCGAAGGAACTCGCGCTGATCGAGAAGCTGGAATACGCCCGCTATTTCCTAACCATCCGCCAGATCGTCGAATTCGCCGAAAGCAAGGGCATCCTCTGCCAGGGCCGAGGCTCGGCGGCCAATTCAGCTGTCTGCTACGTACTCGGCATCACCGCGGTCGACCCCGCCGACAATGACGTTCTGTTCGAGCGCTTCATCTCGACCGAGCGGCGCGAGCCGCCCGACATCGACGTCGATTTCGAGCATGAGCGGCGTGAGGAGGTGATCCAGTGGATCTACAAATTCTACGGCCGAGAGCGCGCCGGCATCGCCGCGACAGTGATCCATTATCGGCCGCGCAGCGCCATCCGCGAGGTCGGAAAGGTGCTGGGCCTGACCGAGGACGTCACCGCCCGTATCGCCGAAACGCAATGGGGTAGCTGGGGCACCGAGATCGGCGACGCCCGCATCCGTCAGGCCGGGCTCGACCCGAAGAACCCGACGATCCGCCGCGCCGTCGATTTCGCCGTCCGGCTGCTGCACTTCCCGCGCCATCTCTCGCAGCATGTCGGCGGCTTCGTGCTGTCGCGCGGTCGCCTCGATGAGATCGTGCCGATCGGCAACGCCGCGATGCCGGACCGCACCTTCATCGAATGGGACCGTGACGACATCGACGAACTCCGGCTGATGAAGGTCGATGTGCTGGCCCTCGGCATGCTGACCTGCATCCGCAAGGCGTTCGATCTGCTCCGCAAGCACGATGGCGTCGACTGGGGGCTCGCCGATGTGCCGAACAATGACGAAGCAACCTACGACATGCTCTGTGAGGGCAAGTCGCTCGGCGTCTTCCAGGTCGAGAGCCGCGCCCAGATGAACATGCTGCCGCGCCTGAAGCCTCGCGCATTCTACGATCTCGTCATCCAGGTGGCGATCGTCCGGCCCGGCCCGATCCAGGGCAACATGGTCCATCCCTACCTGAAGCGCCGGGCGGGGATCGAGGACGTGGTTTATCCCTCGCCATCGCCGGAGTGCGGGCCACCCGACGAACTCTATGAGGTGCTGAGAAAGACCTTTGGTGTCCCGCTCTTTCAGGAGCAGGCCATGCGCCTCGCCATGGTCGCTGCCAAATTCAGTGACATCGAAGCCAACGGCCTGCGCAAGGCGATGGCGACATTCCGCAATGACGGCACCATCGGCAATTACGAGGAGCTGATGGTCGGGCGCATGGTTGCGCGTGGCTATGATCCCGAGTTCGCGCGGCGCTGCTTCGACCAGATCAAGGGCTTCGGCAGCTACGGCTTCCCGGAGAGCCACGCCGCCTCCTTCGCCAAGCTGGTCTACATCTCCTCCTATCTCAAGAAGCACCATCCGGCCGCCTTTGCCTGCGCGCTGCTGAACTCCCAGCCGATGGGCTTCTACGCTCCCGCCCAGATTGTCCGGGAGGCGGAGGAGAACGGCGGCGTAGAGCCGCGGGCGATCGATGTGAATCTGAGCGGCTGGGACAATGGTTTGGAGGAGCTTTGCAGCAACAGCGATGCCGAAGGAGGCGCGGGGAACCCTCTCCCGGAGGGAGAGGGCAGGGTGAGAGGTAGGCCCCTGGACGATTTGCCGAGCCCTCACCGCTGCGCTGCCGACATGCGGAGTTCAACTGGTCCAGGGGCCTACACCTCACCCCTACCCCTCTCCTTACAGGAGAGGGGTTCTTCCCGTGCCTGCCTCGAAAAGGGGGCAGGCGAACTGAAGAAAAAACACCCCTTCGCCCTTCGCCTCGGCTTCCGCCAGATCGACGGCTTCAAGGAGGATTGGGGGCTTGCCATCGAGCGCAACCGCGCCGGCGGCTATCACGGCGTTGAGGAACTGATGCGCCGCGCCGATCTTCCCGCCCGCGCCATGCGCCTGCTCGCCGACGCGGATGCTTTCCGCTCGCTTGGGCTGGATCGCCGCGAGGCGCTCTGGGCTGTGCGACGCCTGCCGGACGATGCCGTATTACCGCTCTTCCAGGCTGCTCAGGCGCGCGAGCTGGGGCGGGAGTCGACGTTGGCGCTGCCCGCCATGCCGCTCGCCGAACATATCGTCACCGATTATCAGACGGTCCGGCTCTCGCTGAAGGGCCACCCGATGCAGCTGCTGCGCCCGCGCTTCAGCCGCGAAGGCATCCTGAGCTGCGCGGAGACCGAAACGAAGCGCGATGCGGCTTACGCCCGCACGGCTGGAATCGTGCTGGTGCGCCAGCGCCCGGGCAACGGCAATGCGATCTTCGTCACGCTGGAAGACGAGACCGGCGTCACCAATGTCGTGATCTGGGCGCGGCTGTTCGAGCGTTTCCGCCGCGAGGTGATGGGAGCGCGGTTGATGCTGGTGGAGGGGCGGGTGCAGAAGAGCCCCGAGGGGGTCGTGCATCTGATGGCCCAGCGTATCCTCGATCGCTCGGCCGACCTGCTCTCGCTCTCCGACACGCATCGCGCCGAGATACGGCCCGTCGTCGACGAACTGCGGAACCCGCCGCCACCCCGCCACCGCCACCCACGCAATGTCCGCATCCTGCCGAAATCGCGGGATTTTCATTGAGGGGTGACAGCTTCGTCATGCTCGGGCTCGACCCGAGCATCTCATGCCGAAAGAGGCTCCGTCGCCATCTCGTCCCAAGATTCTCGGGTCTGCGCTTCGCTTCGCCCGAGAATGACGACCTACAAGCCGGCGCTACCCCCCAATCACCGCCGTCGCTTCGATCTCCAGCAACGCCTCGGGCTCGACCAGCTCCGAGACGCCGATCACCGCCATGGCCGGGAAATGCCGGCCGAAGGCCTCGCGATAGATCGGCCCGATCTCCTTCAGGCTGGCGCGATAGGCGGGAATGTCGGTGACATACCAGGTCAGCCGCACGATGTCCTCGACGTGCCCGCCGCCGGCCTCGACCACCGCCCTGATGTTGAGGAAGGTCTGCCGGAGCTGGCCGATGAAGCCCTCGGCGAAGACGCCCTCGGCGTTCCAGCCGACAAGCCCGCCCGTCACCAGCACCCGGCCTTCGGCGACCATGCCGTTGGCATAGCCGCGCGGCTGGGGCCAGCCTTCGGGCAAGATCGCGCGAGCGGAAGAAGAATTGGACATGATTGAACCTCAGCCTTCGCCGCGCGCGATCTGGCGCAGCGCAAAGCGTTGCAGCTTGCCGCTCGCCGTCTTCGGCAAAGCGGGGACGAATTCGATGGCGCGCGGATATTTGTAGGGCGCGATCCCGGCCTTCACATGCTCCTGCAGCGCCTTCGCCATGGCCTCGTCGCCAGTCGCGCCCTCGCGCAGCACGACATAGGCCTTCACGATGGCGCCGCGCTCGGGGCAGGGCGCGCCGACCACGCCGCATTCGAGCACATCGGGATGGCCAAGCAGGCAGGCCTCCACCTCCGGCCCGGCGATGTTGTAGCCAGCGGAGACGATCATGTCGTCCGAGCGGGCCTGATACCAGAAGTAGCCCTCTGCATCTCGGATATAGGTGTCGCCGGTGATGTTCCAGCCGTTCTGGACGTAACGGGCCTGACGCTCGTCGGCGAGGTAGCGGCAGCCGATCGGCCCGCGCACGGCAAGCCGTCCCGGTGTGCCATCCGGCACAGACTTGCCGTCCTCGTCCACCACCATCGCCTCGTAGCCCGGCACGGGAATGCCGGTCGAACCGGCTTTGAGCCGGCCGCGCGACGCGGCGATGAAGATGTGCAGCAGTTCGGTTGCGCCGATGCCGTCCATCAGCTCGATGCCGGTGCGCTCGGCCCAGGCCTCGAACACCGTCTTCGGCAAGGTTTCGCCGGCCGAAACGCAGATGCTGAGCGAGGAGATGTCGCGCCCGTCGAGCTTGCCCATCATGGCGCGGTAGGCGGTCGGCGCCGTGAAGATCACGCTCGCCTTGTGGCGCTCGATGGCATCGATCAGGTCGAACGGGCCGGTCCTGTCCGGCAGCACCGCGGCCGCGCCGATGCGGAAGGGGAAGAGCACCATGCCGCCCAGCCCGAAGGTGAAGGCCAGCGGGGCCGAGCCGATGAAGCGGTCGTCGGGCGAGGCCTTCAGCACCTTGGCGCCATAGGCGTCGCAGATCACCAAAAGGTCGCGCTGGAAATGCATCGTGCCCTTGGGCTCGCCGGTCGTGCCCGAGGTGAAGCCGATCAGGCAGACATCGTCGCTCGACGTATCGACCGCCTTGAAATGCTCGTAGCCCGGCTGCGCCATCAGCGCTTCGAGTTCGCAGTCCGCGCTGCCGAAGGCGACGATGCGTTCGAGTTCGGGCACTTGCGCCTTGGCGTTTTCGAGCTCGTCGAGAAGGCGGAAGTCGCAGAGCGCCAGTGCGATCTTCGCCTTGCGCAGCGGATAGGCGAGCTCGCCCGCGCGCAGCATTGGCATGGTCGCGACGACCACGCCGCCGGCCTTGATGACCGCGAGATAGGCCGCGACCATCATCGGCGTATTGGCAGCGCGCAGCAGCACGCGATGCCCCAGCACCATGCCGAGATCGTGCGTCAGCACATTGGCGATGCGGTTGATCGTTTCCGCCAGCGCGGCATAGCTCCAGCTCAGATGGTCGCCGATGATCGCGGGCCTCCCCCCGCGGCCTTCCGCGACATGCCTGTCGACCAGCTCCGTCACGGCGTTGAGCCGCTCGGGATAGCAAAGCCCGGCCTTATCGAGATCGATCTCCGGCCAGAGCTCCGGCGGGGGCAGGTTGTCCCGCGCGAAACTGTCGATATGGCCCGAGCGCAGGAAGTGCATTGCCGTACCCCTCGTTTTTCAGTTCTTGGCTTTCAGAAGCTCGCGCGCGATCACGACCTTCTGGACCTCGCTGGCGCCCTCGTAGATGCGCAGCGCCCTGATCTCCCGGTACAGTTCCTCCACCTTGACGCCCTTGGTGACGCCGAGCCCGCCATGGATCTGGACGGCGCGGTCGATCACGCGTTGGGCATTCTCCGTTGCGATGAGTTTGGCGAGCGCGGCCTCGCGCGTGACGCGCGCAGCGCCCCGGTCCTTGGTCCAGGCGGCGCGATAGACGAGCAGCGCAGCCGCATCGACCTCCGCCGCGCTCTCCGCGATGGCGGCCTGCGAGAGCTGGAGATCCCCCAGCGTCCCGCCGAAGAGCTTGCGGGCGTTGGCGTGCGAGATCGTCTCGTGCAGCGCCCGGCGCGCGAAGCCGAGCGCGGCAGCACCGACCGTCGAGCGGAAGATGTCGAGCGTCGCCATCGCGACCTTGAAGCCTTCGCCTGCTCCGCCGATGCGGTTTTCGAGCGGCACCCGGCAGCCCTCGAAGCGCAAAGTCGCCAGCGGATGCGGCGCGATGACCTCAATGCGCTCCGCGACCAAAAGACCGGGCGTATCGGCCTCGACGAGAAAGGCGGAGAGCCCGCGGGCGCCTGGAGCCTCGCCCGTGCGGGCGAAGACGACGTAGTGATCAGCGATGCCGCCGTTCGATATCCAGCTCTTCTCGCCGTCGATGCGGACATGGCCGGGGCCGTCCGGCGTCGCGGTCGTCGCCAGGGCGGCGACGTCGGAGCCCGCCTCCTTCTCGGAGAGCGCGAAGGCGGCGATGCGTTTGCCTGCCGCGACATCCGGCAGGATGCGCCGCTTCATCGCCTCGGACCCGGCGATGCTGATCGAGCCGGTGCCGAGTCCCTGCATCGCGAAGCTGAAATCGGCGAGCCCGTCGCGCGCCGCCAGAATCTCGCGCGCGAGGCAGAGCGTGCGCACGTCAAGCCTATCGGACAGTCCGCCATATTCCGCCGGCACGGCGGCCTTCAGGAAACCGGCCGCCCCCAGCGCTGCGACCCGCGCCCTGCAGGCCTCGTCGACATCGTCATGTGGCAGGTCGGCGAGATAGGAATCGGCCCAGCCCGAGAGCTCGGCGGCGAAAGCCCGGTGCCGCTCCTCGAAAAACGGCCAATCCAGCGTGTCGCCGAGAATGTCGAGGCCGAGCTTCGGGGTTTCCGTCATCTCAGTTACCCTCGAAGACCGGCTTCTGTTTCGCGGCGAAGGCGTGATAGGCGCGGGCGAAATCCTCCGTCTGCATGCACAGGGCCTGCGCCACGGCCTCGGCCTCGATGGCGCTCTCGACCGACATCGCCCATTCCATCTCGAGCATGCGCTTGGTCATCGCGTTGGCGAAGGTCGGCCCGTCCGCCAGCTCCGCCGCGAGCGCCTGCGCTTCGGCCAGCACCGCCTCGGGGGCGCAGAGCCGATTGAGGAAGCCCCAGCGCTGGGCTTCATCGCCCCTCAGCACGCGGCCGGTATAGAGCAACTCGGCGGCGCGACCCTGGCCGATGATGCGCGGCAGCATCGCGCAGGCGCCCATATCGCAGCCGGCCAAGCCAACGCGATTGAACAGGAAGGCGATCTTGGCTCCCGCCGTGCCCAGGCGCAGGTCAGAGGCCATGGCGACAATGGCGCCCGCCCCGGCACAGACCCCGTCGATCGCCGTCACGATGGGTTGCGGGCAGGCGCGCATCGCCTTAACCAGCTCGCCGGTCATGCGGGTGAATTTCAGCAGCTCCTTCGTCTCCATCGCGACCAGCGGCCCGATGATCTCGAAGACATCGCCGCCCGACGAGAAGTTGCCACCGGCACCGGTGACGACGATCGCCTTGACCTCCTCCTCCTTCTGCGCGGCGAGGAAGAAATCCGTGAGTTCGCGATAGCTTGCGAAGGTCAGCGGATTCTTTTTCTCAGGCCGGTTCAGCGTCACCGTCGCGACCTTACCGGAGACGGAGAGGCCGAAATGCTGCGGCGTGAAGCTCGCCAGCGGCAGGGTTGTGGCGTTGGCGGTCGTCATCTCAGGCATCTCCCTTCAACGCCTCGCTTGCTGCGTCCTTCACCCGGTCGGCGATGGCGCGATGCAGCGAGGTCTTGGTGTCTCCGAGCAGCCGGAAAAGCTGCGCGACATCCGGTTGAGCGAGCCCGGCGAAGAGCTCGGCGATCCATTCCTCGTGCCGCTCGGCCATGGCCTTGAAGGCCTTGCGGCCCTGTGGGGTCAGCGTGAGAATCTGCACGCGCCGGTCCTGCGGGGCGGAGCGCTTGTCGACGAGCCCATCGGCCACCAGCCCGGTGACGACGGCCGTGACGTTGCCGTTCGAGACCATCAGCCGCTGCGAGACCTCGCCGACCGTCATCCCGACAACGGTCTTCTCGAGCTGCGCCATCAAATCGAAGCGGGGCAGGGTGGTGCGGAATTCCTCGCGCAGCCGGTTGCGGATCTCCGTCTCGATCAGCGTCGAGCAGGTCAGCAGCCTGAGCCAGAGCCGCAACTCATCCTTGTGATCGCCCGGCCGCTCGCTCGCCTTGGTCTCGCGGTCGAGGGGCAGGGCGGAGACGGCGCTGTCCATCTCAGAACTCCCCGCCATTGATGAGCAGCGACTGGCCGGTCACCGCATCGCTGCCGGGTCCGCAAAGATAGAGCACCGACGCCGCGACCTCCTCAGGCGCGATCAGGCGCCCCTGCGGATTGTCCCTGACCATCTCGGCCATTGCCTGCTCGCGGCTCTTGCCGGTCTTGGCTACGATCGCGTCGAGCCCGGACGCGACCATGTCGGTGTCGGCATAGCCGGGGCAGACGGCGTTGACGGTGACGCCGGAGCGCGCCGTCTCCAGCGCCAGAGACTTCACCAGCCCGAGCACCGCATGCTTCGCCGCCGCATAGGCGCTGACGTAAGGATAGCCGCGATGCCCCGCCGTCGACGCGATGGCGACGAGCCGGCCGCGGCGGCGCTCCAGCATCGCCGGCAGCGCAGCATGGAACAGGTTGACCGTGCCGATCAGGTTGATGTCGAGCATGCGCCGAAAGCGTTCGGCGTCGCTGCGCAGGAAGGGGCCAGTCTCGACCGCGCCCGCATTGGCGACCGCGATGTCGAAGCCTTTGTCTCCGGCCAGTTTGGCGACCGCTTCGGCAACCGAAGCCGCATCGCGAACATCGCAGACCGCGAAATCAGCCGCCGCTCCTGCGGTCACCGCTTCTCGCAGCGCAGCCTCGTCGCGGCCGAGAATGGCGACCTGCGCCCCGGCTCCCGTCAGTGCCTGGGCTATGGCCCGGCCGATGCCGCGCCCGCCGCCCGTCACCAGCGCATGCTGTCCCTGCAGAACCATGGTCGCTCGACCTCCGAGTTAAAAGATATTTCAAGTCTGAAGTAATTTGCAAGCGTAAGGATCGGCGTAGAAATAGCCGGATAGTGCCGTTTTGAAATGCAGTATGATGCGTTTTTGCTCATATCGCGAAATCTCCAAGGCGGCAGTCAGGGCGCTATGAAAACCGCTTGCGGGAAAAAATATTTCAGACTTAAAATATTTACGCAGGCCGGTTAGGCCGCTCCGTGGAGGGAGACGTCGATGCGTATCGCGGTCGTGGGCGGTGGGCCGGCGGGGCTTTATTTCGCGCTGCTGATGAAGCGGGATTGGCCGGAGATCGCGGTCGACGTCTTCGAGCGCAACCAGCCGGACGACACTTTCGGCTTCGGCGTCGTCTTCTCCGACCAGACGCTCGACATCTTCAAGGCGGCGGATGCGGAGAGCTACGCCGCGATTCGCGACAACTTCGCTTATTGGGACGACATCGAAATCCGCTTCAAAGGGACGCTGCATCGTGTGCCGGGCAACGGCTTCTGCGGCTGTTCGCGCCGCTCGCTGCTGATGCTGGTGCAGGGGCGCGCCAGCGCCCTCGGCGTTGGCCTGCATTTCGGCGCGGACATCGCCGAGGTCGAGGCGCTCAAGAACGAATATGACCTCGTCGTCGCCGCCGACGGCATCAACAGCCGCATCCGCGAGAACTGGCGCGAGCGCTTCCAGCCCGAAGTCGATCTCAGGCCGAACAAATTCGCCTGGATGGGCTCGACCCGCCCCTTCGACGCCTTCACCTTCTTCTTCAAGGAGACGGAGCATGGGCTCTTCATCGCCCATTGCTACCAATACGAGGCGGGCCGCTCGACCTGGGTGCTGGAGACCGACCCTGAGACCTTCGAGAAGGCGGGGCTCGGTGCCATGGACGAGGCGCAGTCGGCCGCCTTCCTGGAAGGTGTTTTCGCCGAGGAGCTGCAGGGCCATCGCCTGCAGATCAATCGCTCGCAATGGCGCAATTTCCCGGCGATCCGCTGCCGCCACTGGGTTGCCGACAACGTCGTGCTGATCGGCGACGCCAAGGCGACCGCGCACTTCTCGATCGGCTCCGGTACCAAGCTGGCGATGGAGGACGCCATCGCCTTGCACAGGGCGATGGGGCAGGCGAAGCTCGATGTCGCCACCGGGCTCGCCCTCTTTGAGAAGCAGCGCCGCGAAGAGGTTGAGAAGACTCAGCACGCGGCCGATGTCTCGCTGGTCTGGTTCGAGCAGCTCAAGCGCTTCTGGGAGTTCGCGCCGCTGCGCTTCGCCTTCGGTCTGATGACCCGTTCCAAGGCAATCACCTACGACAATCTGGCCCTGCGAGCCCCGGACATGGTCGCCGCCGTCGACGAACTCGTCGCGGATGAGCTCGGGCCTCTGGCGAAACGCCGCAAGGATGGCTCGGCGGTCCCTCCGGCCTTCCAGCCTTTCAGACTGCGCGAGATGCAGGTCGAGAACCGCATGACGCTCGCGCCGATGTGCCAGTATTCCGCCGAGGGCGGCCTGCCGAGCGACTGGCACCTGATGCACTACGGCTCGCGCGCCATCGGCGGGCCGGGGCTGATCTTCACCGAGATGACCTGCATCGCGCCGGATGCCCGCATCACTCCCGGCTGCACCGGCCTCTGGAATGACGAGCAGGAAGCCGCCTGGAAGCGCATCGTCTCCTTCGTCCACGCCCATTCGGCGGCGAAGATCTGCCTCCAGCTCGGCCATGCCGGGCAAAAAGGCGCGACGAAACTGATGTGGGAGGGCATGGACAGGCCGCTACCGGAAGGCGCCTGGCCGATCGTTTCTGCCTCGCCGCTGCCCTATTATCCCGAAAGCCAAGTGCCCCGCGAGATGACCCGCGCCGATATGGACCGGGTGAAGTCCGAGTTCCTCGCCGCCGCGGAGCGCGGCGAGCGCGCCGGCTTCGACATGCTGGAGCTTCACTGCGCCCATGGCTACCTGCTGGCGAGTTTCCTCTCACCGCTGACCAACAGGCGTACGGACGAATATGGCGGCTCGGTCGAGAACCGGCTGCGCTTCCCGCTGGAGGTCTTCCGGGCGCTGCGTGAGGTCTGGCCGCGTGAAAAGCCGATGTCGGTGCGCATCTCGGCGACGGATTGGGCAAAGGGCGGGCTTTCCGACGAGGATTCGGTCGCCATCGCCGAGGCCTTCGCCGCCGAGGGCTGTGATCTCGTCGACGTCTCGACCGGCCAGACCGTCAAGGAATCGCGGCCCGTCTATGGCCGGATGTTCCAGACGCCGTTCTCGGACCGCATCCGCAACGAAGCCCGCGTCGCCACGATGTGCGTCGGTAACATCACCTCGGCCGATCAGGCCAACACGATCATCGCCGCCGGCCGCGCCGATCTCGTCGCCCTCGGCCGGCCGCATCTGGCCGACCCCTCCTTCGTGCTGCGCGCGGCCGCCTGGTATGGCGTCGATCTCGCCCAGCCGGTTCAATATGCGATGGGCAAGGACCAGCTGATGCGCAACACCCCGCGCGAGCGCGAGGAACTGGAGGCGCTGAAGCTCAAGGCGAGGCCGAGCCGCCACGCGGTGGAGGCGTAAGGGCCGCCTATTTCGGCTCGGGATGCGCCGTCCGGCCGGACGGCGCGACGTCCGGGATCGTGGGAGCCGTAGCGGGCCGCTCGGCGAAGGGCTCGGCCGATGGAGGCTTCCGCCGGAGTCGGAAGGCGAGATAGGCAGCCGTCGCGGCCGAGAGCAGGCCGAGATACGCCAAGAGACCGTTCGGCCCGGTCAACTGCATGAAGGCTGCCGCTACGATCGGTCCGACCGCCGAGCCCGCCGCCCAGAGGAACAGGAGCTGCGCCGAAAGGCCGAGCGCCCGCTCGCGCCCGAGCCGGAAATAGGCATGCGCGACGGCGACCGTGTAGATCGGCATGCTGCCGGCGCCGATCAGCGCGAACAGGCCGAACAGCCAGAACCGGCCATGGGGCAGGGCGAGCCAGAACACCGCGCCGAGCGCCAGCGTGCAGACCACGACCGAGGCCGTGGCGCTTAGCATGATGATGCGGCTCTCGACCCTGTCCGCGAGCAGGCCGAGCGGCCATTGCAGCATCAGCGCGCCGATCTGTATGCCGGCCGTGAGCAGGATCGCCCATTTCTGGTCGAGCCCGATCAGGATGCCGTAGGCCGGCGCGACATTGGTGAGCGCCCCGCCCATCAGTCCGACATAGAGGCATCCGATGACGGCAGCCGGTGCGTACTGCCACATCGTGTTGAGCCGCACCGAGATGACCTCGGCCGATTCAGGCCCCTTGGCATGGGTCATGGCGACGGGGATCAGCGCGATGGAGAAGGCCGCACTGGCGATCAGGAAGATGTTGTTGGACTGCAGCGAGACATAGCCGATGGCGATCTGGGAGGAGATCAGCGCCAATCGGTTGAGGATCTGGTAGAACCCGAACAGCCTTCCGCGCTGGCCGGCCTTGGCCTGTCCGCTGATCCAGCTTTCGATGCAGATGGCGTGGCCGGCGCCGCCCAGCCCCATGCCCAGCCTCCACACGCCCCAGGCGTCCAGGGGCGTCAGTGCAAAGCTCAGCGTCAGCACCGCCTGCAGCGCGGCAAACACCGCGAAGGCGCGGATATGGCCGATGCTGCGAATGAAACCCGGCACGATGAAGCAGCCGGCGAGGAAGCCGACGGAATAGGCCGAGCCGACGATGCCGATCAGCAACGGCGCCTTCTGCTCCAGCGCCATCTTCAGCGGTACGACCGTGTTCACTGTCGTCGAGCCGATCTGCAGGATCAGCGCGCCGGTTACGATCGCGCCCAGCGCGGCGATGGAGCTCGTCCTCGGCTCGGTTGCCTGGCTCACGTTGCTGTCCGCCCCCTCCGCAGCCGCTGCGAAGGCCTCATCTCCACGGGAGGGCGGTTCTTGGGGCCGCGATCCCTGCAGCTGCGCATCTTGCGACATATCCGATTCGAGAGCCGGGTTGGAAAAAACGGGGACGCGAAACGTAAACCTCGCCTGAAAAGATGGGCCAATCGGGGCAAGGTGCGAGGCGGGGGGCGGAAAACGATACGGAGCTTTGCCGGTGCCGCGCCTTGATGACGCCGCCTTTCGATGGCTTTCAGGCGCCGCGATCGGGCAAAAAAGATCGCTGCGGTTCACTGGCGATTAACCAACAAAGCGCCTTATCGGTCAGAGCGGATTTCGAGCTCCTCCGGCAAACTAGGTTCCATCGCGACGCAGATCGCGCTCTCTCCTCGGGGAGGGCGAGGGCGAAGCCATGTCCATGCCGGCTGGTCGTAGCGTAGCGTGTCGAGAGTGCGGCGAATGAGTTATGCGACCTATGTGCGGGAAGGCGGGGCGCCCTATGTCAGGCCTCGCCGCAACCGTAGCCGGTCCGGGATGAAAGGCATCGTCCTCGCCGCCACGTTGGGCCTCGGCGCGATGTCCGGCTTCTGGATGCTGGGGCAGGGCGCTCCAGGCTCGATCGAGGAAGCCGCCGCCCCGACACAGCGGAAAGCCTCCGTCGCCCGCCTGTCGCCACAGCCTGCACCGGCCTATAGCGGCCTGCTCGATCCCGCTCTGTCCGGTGGCAAGGCCACGTCGTTCTCCGGCAGCGCTCCGGTTCGCTCGGCCTTCCAGCCTGCTGCGCCGGCTGCTGCAACGTCAGTCGCATCGGCCGATTCCGGTTTGCCCTTGCCCCAGCCTGCGCCAGTCACGCTGGCGCGCGCCGTGCCAATGCCGGCGCCGCGCCCCTCTGATCTTCTGCTGCCGCCCGTGCCGCTGCAGCCGCGCCTGGCCCAGCCGGCGACGCCCCGTCGCAGCAATCGCAACGCAACCACCGCGCCGGTGCCGACGCCGGAGGACAACCGCAACTTCTTCGAGAAGCTCTTCGGCGTGCAGAAGCCGCCTCCGGGAGCCGCGCTCGCCTACGCCGCGCCGCAGGACGACGTGGTCGACCGTTCGCGCATCACGCGGATGAGCCCCTCGGTAGGCGCGCCGCCGCGCACCGCCGAGGCAGGGACCGCGATCTACGACATCAGCGCGAAGACGGTCCATATGCCGAACGGTGAGAGACTGGAGGCCCATTCCGGTCTCGGCGAGATGATGGATGACGTCCGCTACTCCCATGTCCGGATGAAGGGCGTCACACCGCCGCATACCTACACCCTGACCGAGCGCGAGGCGCTGTTCCATGGCGTGCGCGCCATCCGGCTGAACCCGGTCGGCGGCAGCGGCGCCATTCACGGCCGGGCCGGCCTGCTGGCCCACACCTATCTGTTGGGCCCGCGCGGCGACTCCAATGGCTGCGTCTCCTTCAAGGACTATGAGCGCTTCCTGCAGGCCTTCCTGCGCGGCGAGGTGAGGCGGCTGGTTGTGGTGGCGAGCCTTTAGGTTCTCCGCGTCATCCCGGTCGTAGCGAGGCGGAGCGCCGGGATTCATCGTAGGACTCCCCCTTCTACGATTGATCCGGGGTCGGCGCGGCGGTTCCGTGCGAAAGCAGGATGCTCTGAGCATGCTGACTTCGCAGAAACGCGGCACCGTCATCCGCGAACGAGCGGCGAAGCCCCGCGGCCGATACATCGTCGAGCGCAGAACTCCACGAAGGAAACCCCGGCAGCTTCTCCCAAAGCCCAGCATCGATACGCGATCTTGGCCCAGCTAAGAGGTGCTTGGGTGAACGCCTTCGGGTGCGCCGGCGTCGCGCTTTGAGTCTTGGCAAAGCTGTCGCGCTCAGTGTTCGAGAAGCGGAAGCTGCGGCACCGCGTGCCCTCTCGCGACCTGAAAAGGAAACGGCGCCCTTCCGGGCGCCGCCTGGTCTTGCGGGATTTGGCTTGGAAAGCCTCAGGCAGCTCTGGCCACGCTAAGATCGCTCGGTCCGTCGCGCCTTGTTCGGAAGGCTGAAACGAGGTCGTTGAGCTGTCCGATGCGTCCGGAGAGAGAGGAGGCGGAGGCGGCGCTCTGCTCGGCGAGCGCGGCGTTCTGCTGGGTCATCTCGTCGAGATGTGCGACAGCCTGGCTCATCTCGTCGATGCCGTTGGCCTGCTCGCCGGAGGCCGCCGAGATATCGGCGATGGTGGCGGAGACCTTCTGCGAGGCGGCCAGGATCTGGTCGAGCTGGTCGCCGGCCTGGCGC
>NZ_JAIMCA010000005.1 GCF_025499465.1 Allobosea sp. BH3 | reverse complement strand
GCAACCAGCGATGGCTCTTGTAAAACGCAGCACACCGAAGTCTCGTTTGACTTGCCCGAAGGCAAGTCCGCAAGAACCCCGCCGTCCACGTTTCTCTTTCTGTCTTCAATTTTCAAACAGCGTGCACTCAGACACCGAAGACAGCAATTCAACCCGGATAAACTCTCCGGACCAAACGCCCTGCCATAACAGTGAAGCGCGTCAACAGCGCCGCTCAGCGGCGGCGCCGTCTCGATGGGCGGTTTATAGGCGAGCCCACCTTCCGGTGTCAACGAGCTTTTTGAAAGTTTTTCACCTGAAAGCTCTTTTCGTTATTTTCCAATGAGTTAACTCGAAACCAGCTTTTCCACATCCTGCGGGAAGGCCAATTTTCGGCCTTTTCCGAGCTGGGCGCCGGGATCATCACCGCAGACCGGGGACGGCAACCCTTCTCAGGGGTGGGCAAAGCCCGCTCCTCCGCGCTCATCCAGGCGTCGTTTCCTCGCTCAGAGCCTCTGCCAGGAAGCCGCTGAGGGCTGCAACCGCCGCGCTCGGCCGGCCCGGCGCGAGATGCAGGGCGATTTCGGACGCCGGCAAAGCCGGCAGGCCGCTATCAGGGCCGAGCAATTGCAGGCCCGGCCTGGCCGTGCCCGCCTTGACCACGGTCAGGGCCGCACCGGAGGCCGCCATCGCTTCGACGGCACCGATGCTGGAACTGGAGAAGAGGATGCGCCAGCGCAGCCCGGCCTCGTCCAGTGCGGCCAGCGCCCATTCGCGGAACATGTTGGGCGCCTTCAACACAGCGAGCTGAAGCGGCTCCTCCAATAGGAAGGCGGCACGGTCCGAGCAGGCCCAGGCGGTATGCTCGCGCCGGAGCACTTCGCCGCGACCATCGCCGGCCTTCTGCGTGGCGAGGACGAGGTCGAATTCCTCGCCGAGGCTGTTCAGCAGGTCGCGTGTGAAGCCGGTCGTCACCTCCAGCTCGACATCCGGATGGGAGCGGGCGAAGCGCGCTAGAGTCTCGGGCAGAACGATGGTGGCGTAATCGTCCATTACCGCGAGCCGGACCCGGCCGCTGACGCTCTGCGCATTGACGACATCGAGCGCCTCGTCATGCAGCGCGACGATGCGGCGGGCATAGCCAAGGAACTGTTCGCCCGCGCGCGTGAGAAGAACTTCGTGAGGGGAGCGCTGCAGCAGGGTCTGGCCCGCCAGTTCCTCCAGCCGGCGGATCTGGCTGCTCACCGTCGACTGGCTGCGGAACAGCGCGGCCGCTGCGCGGGTGAAGCTGCGCAGCTCCGCAATGGTGACGAAGCAGCGCAGCAGGTCGATGTCGATGTTGCGCAGCATGGGGGCGTATCGTTCGGTGCAAAGAGACTGTTCGTCCTTAGAGCGAGCGATCCAGTTTCCTCAAGCCCTCATCCTGAGGAGCGCCGCAGGCGCGTCTCGAAGGATGTTTCAGGAGGCTCCGGAACGAACTGGAGCATCCTTCGAGACGCCATGCCTTGGTCAGCGCTCCTCAGGATGAGGGGCTCTCCCACGCGCCGCCATGCGCTGCACCGATCTTCAAAATCGAGGAATTCGATTTTGCGCGGCGGCCGCGGGCCGCTAGGTTGCCGCCCGAACGGGCCAAGAGGAGCCCGAGCGACCGGAGACGAAACGAGATGCCCAGGCTGAGATCCGCCACCTCCACCCATGGCCGCAACATGGCCGGCGCCCGCGGCCTGTGGCGCGCCACCGGCATGAAGGACGGCGATTTCGGCAAGCCGATCATCGCCGTGGTCAACTCTTTCACCCAGTTCGTGCCGGGCCATGTCCATCTGCAGGACCTCGGCCAGCTCGTCGCACGGGAAATCGAGAAGGCCGGCGGCGTCGCCAAGGAGTTCAACACCATCGCGGTCGATGACGGCATCGCCATGGGCCATGACGGCATGCTCTACAGCCTGCCCTCGCGCGAGTTGATCGCCGACAGCGTCGAATACATGGTCAACGCGCATTGCGCCGATGCGATGGTCTGCATCTCCAACTGCGACAAGATCACGCCCGGCATGCTGATGGCCGCAATGCGCCTCAACATCCCAACCGTCTTCGTCTCGGGCGGGCCGATGGAGGCCGGCAAATTCATCGCCGAGGGCGTGCTGAAGAAGGTCGACCTCGTCGACGCGATGATCGCCGCGGCCGACGACAAGTATACGGATGCTGAGGTCGACGTGATCGAGCGCTCGGCCTGCCCGACCTGCGGCTCCTGCTCCGGCATGTTCACCGCCAATTCGATGAACTGCCTGACCGAGGCGCTCGGCCTCGCTCTGCCGGGCAACGGCTCGACACTCGCCACCCATGCCGACCGCAAGCGCCTCTTCGTCGAGGCCGGCCACCTGATCGTCGACATCGCCCGACGCTACTATGATCAGGACGATGAGAGCGTACTGCCGCGCAATGTCGGCTCGCTCAAGGCCTTCGAGAACGCGATGACGCTCGACATCGCCATGGGCGGCTCGACCAATACGGTGCTGCACCTGCTGGCGGCGGCGCATGAGGCCGAGATCGACTTCACCATGGCCGATATCGACCGGCTGTCGCGGCGCGTGCCGGTGCTGTGCAAGGTCGCGCCCGCCGTCGCCGACGTCCATATGGAAGACGTCCACCGCGCCGGCGGCATCATGGCGATCCTCGGCGAACTCGACCGCGCCGGTTTGATCGACACCTCGCTGCCGACCGTCCACAGCACGACAATGGCCGATGCGCTGGCGCGCTGGGACATCACCCAGACCCAGAGCGAGGCGGTGCGCTCCTTCTATAGCGCGGCGCCCGGCGGCGTGCCGACACAGACCGCCTTCAGCCAGGACCGTCGCTTCGAGGAACTCGACATCGACCGCGAGAAGGGCGTGATCCGCAATGCGGCGCATGCTTATTCCAAGGATGGCGGCCTTGCCGTTCTCTTCGGCAATATCGCGCTGGATGGCTGCATCGTGAAGACGGCAGGGGTCGACGCATCGATCCTGAAATTCTCCGGCACGGCCGTGATCTTCGAGAGCCAGGACGCAGCGGTCGAGGGCATCCTCAACCGGAAGGTCAATCCCGGCGACATCGTGCTGATCCGCTATGAAGGGCCGCGCGGCGGGCCGGGCATGCAGGAAATGCTCTATCCGACGAGCTATCTGAAGTCGAAGGGCCTCGGAAAGGCCTGCGCGCTGATCACCGACGGGCGCTTCTCCGGTGGCTCGTCCGGCCTCTCCATCGGCCATGTCTCGCCGGAAGCGGCCGAGGGCGGCGCGATCGGCCTCGTCGAGAGCGGCGATATCATCGACATCGACATTCCCAACCGCTCGATCACGCTCAAGGTCTCGGACGAGGAGCTGGCGCGGCGGCGCGCCGCGATGGAGGCCAAGGGCAAGGACGCCTGGAAGCCCGCCGCGCCGCGCAAGCGCAAGGTCTCGACCGCGCTCAAGGCTTATGCCGCGACGACGACGAGCGCCGCCAGGGGCGCCGTGCGCGTGGTGGAGTAAAGCCTCCGTCCCCAAACAGAAAACGCCGCGCCTTTCGGCGCGGCGTTCGCGAAAACCCGATACCGAAGGATCAGCTCTTCAGCTTGGCGTTGCACTGGCTCCAGTAGCCGCCGCCCTTCTCGATCCACTTCAGCTCGCCATTGGCGTTGGCCGTCTTGTTGGCGTTGTACTGGTCGGCACAGGTCTTGAGACGGGCCTTGCCGGCGCTCTCGTTCGAGTATTTCTGCGAGACCGTCCGCGGGAAGACGGCAGCCTTCGCCTTGCCGGCCGGCTTGGCAGCCGGGGCAGCCGCCGTCGCGGCGGGCTCGGCCGGCACCGCGGCCGCGGCATCCGCCTCGGCAGCGTCGTCGTCGCCACATTCAGCCTTGCGGAAGTCGTTCCACTTCTGGCCCTTCAGCGTGTTGGCCTTCTTGGCGTCCTGATACTTGACGCTGCACTCCTTCATCGTCAGCGCCGAGGCAGGCGCCACCGCGAAGGAAGCAAAAGCAAGGGCCGATGCGGATGCGAGAATGAATGTCCTGAACATGACCTTCTCCATGGCAAAGCGTGCTGCCGCCGGTCGGCATGCCACTCCGATTTGCACTCCGAATCAAGCCAATTCCAGAGTGCCGCCAAGAGTTCCGCCGACAAGATGGTGCTTTTCCGACAGGCGCCCCAACGAAGGCGAAATGCCGGTTTCCGCAGACCGCGACCGGCCTTGCGACAGCCTCGCTTTCCCCTGCTATACGACGGGCTATCGAACCGCCGGAGACGAGATGGCACGGACGTCAGACGCCGCGAAGGACCGTGCGCTCATCCGCATCCTGACCGAGAATGCCCGGCTTCCGCTGTCCGAGATCGCCAAGCAGCTCGGCGTGTCGCGGGCGACCGTGCAGGGCCGCCTCGCCCGTCTGGAGCGCGACGGCATCATCGCCGGCTACACCACGATCCTCGGCAAGGCGAGCCGGCCGGCCACGACGATCTCCGCGCTGATCCTGATCGAACTCGAGGTGAAGCAGCAGGGCAGCGTCGTCGCCGCGCTGAAGAAGCGGCCCGAAATCGTGCAATGCCACACGCTGAGCGGACATTTCGACCTCTCCGTCAAGATCGAGTGCGAGACGGCGAGCGACCTCGACACCATCATCGACTGGATCGCGGAGATGGAGGGGGTGCGGCGCACCACCTCCTCCGTGATTCTGGCGCGAAAGTTCGAGCGCTGACGTCGGCGCAGCCGCTCCGCCGGGCGACGTTCCCGATTTCCCATCGATTTGTCGCATATCCCATCGTTATGCAGGCAGCTTGCAGCGCGCATCGGCGATCCGCTCGTTAAAGCCAACGGTCCTGCACGCGATGCTTTGGATGAGAGGGAGGTGCCGTGCCGCCCACCGCCAGGAGATCGCGACATGACCACCCGTAAGCAAAGCATCGCCGTGCTCGGCGCCGGCCAGATCGGCGTCATCATCGCCGGCATGCTGGCCGAGCAGGGCCATGAGGTGACGCTGGCCGATGCCGCAGCAGTGCGGCTGAAGCAGGTCGCCGATGGCCGCTTCGCCACCGCCACGGTCGATGCCGCCGATCTCGACGCGCTGCGCAGCTTCCTCAAGGACCGCGACATCGTCGTCAGCGCCTGCCCCTATTTCCTGAACAAGGGCATCGCCAAGGTCGCGGCCGAGACCAAGACACATTATTTCGACCTGACCGAGGACGTCGCGACCACCTCCTACATCAAGGAACTGGGCGCCACCGCCGACAGCGCGCTGGTTCCGCAATGCGGCCTCGCGCCGGGCTTCATCTGCATCCTCGGCGCCGACATGGCGGCGCGCTTCGAGACCGCTCGGTCCATCAAGATGCGCGTGGGCGCCCTGCCGCTCTATCCGACCAATGCGCTGCGCTACAACGTGACCTGGTCCGTCGACGGGCTGATCAACGAATACTGCAACCCCTGCGAGATCGTCTTCGACGGGCAGTCGACGCTGGTGCCGGCGCTCGAAGGCATCGAGAGCGTGATGATCGACGGCGTCGCCTATGAGGCGTTCAACACCTCGGGCGGGCTCGGCACCCTGACGGAGACGCTCGCCGGCAAGGTGCGCAACATGAGCTACAAGACGCTGCGCTATCCCGGCCATGCCGAGATCATGAAGCTGCTGCTGCGCGACCTCGATCTCGCCGACGACCGCGAGACGATGCGGCGCATCCTCAGCCACTCCGCGCCCTTCACCCGTAAGGATGTCGTGGTGATCTTCGTCACCGGCGTCGGCGAGCGTAGCGGCCGCCTCGAAGAGGAAAGCGTCGTGCTGCGCTATGACGGCAATGACGAGCTCGGCGCGATCCAGCTCACCACCGCCGCCGGCTGCGTCGCCATGATCGAGCTCTTCCTCGGCGGCAAGCTGCCCGCCAAGGGCTTCGTGCGGCAGGAAGATGCCGTGCTCGCCGACTTCCTCGCGACCAAGGCCGGGACCCGGCTGGTGCGGGAGGCGCGCGGCCTGGACGCGGCCAGCCTGGCTCCGACCATCGCGATCAAGAACGCGGCCTGAGGGGCTCCTCAGGTATTGGGAACGCGAACCAAGCCGTCATCCCGGGCTTGACCCGGGATCCATCGTAGAGCGTCGAGCCCTCCGATGGATCCCGGATCAACGCGGCTTCGCCGCTTGTCCGGGATGACGACGCGGTTCCGTGGAAAAACGAGCTCCGACCGTCAAACTCCGCCCGTCAGAGGCTGACACCCAACCCACGCAATTCGGCGCGCAGGTCGATCGGCTCGACGAAATGGACGGCCTGCATGCCGACGCCGCGGGCCGCCGCGACGTTCTTCGCGCTGTCGTCGATGAAGACGCAGTCGCCGGCTGCAAGCCCATAGCGGCCGAGCAGCACCTCGTAGATCGCCGGGTCCGGCTTGATCACCCGCTCATGGGCCGAGACGACCGCCCCGTCGAAGCTCTGCAGGAACGGGAAGCGGATCAGGCACTCGGCCCATTTCTCGCGCGAGAAATTGGTGATGGCGTAGACCTTCTCGCCGCGGCCCTTGAGCTCCTCCAGCACGGCGACGCTACCCTCGATGCTCTCGGGGATGCTCTCATGCCAGCGCTCGTCGAAGGCACGGATCTCTCGCTCCCATTCCGGGTGCTGCGCGACAAGCACCGACACCGCTTCCTCCCAGGAGCGGCCGCGATCCTGCTCGATGTTCCAGGCTGCTGTGCAGACGTTCTGCATGAACCAGTCGAGCCGCTCAGGCTCCGGGATCAGCTCGCGATAGACGCGCCGCGGATCCCAGCGCAGCAGCACATTGCCGACATCGAAGACGACGGTGGGGGTGTTCGAGGCCATCGCGAGATCCAGCTTTCTAGAGCTATCTGTTTTGTCGCATTTTCTTCACGCGAACCGGTATCCACTTCGCTCGAAAATGCTCCGACAGGGCAAGCAGGACATCGCATTCACGGGCTTGTGTCCAGAGTTGCGGGACAGCGACGGGCCTGTTCGGGTATGCGGGAGGCATGAACGCGGTCGACATGAATACCTGGCTGCCATGGACCGACCGGCAGGGCCGCTTCTCAGCCCTGCGCGCCGTCACCTTCGGGCTGGTCCTCGTGCCGGCGCTGCTCCTGCTCTACGCCGCCTGGATGCATCAGCTCGGCTCGAAGCCCTGGACGCAAGCGATCCACCAGACCGGCACCTGGACGGTGAGGCTGCTGATCGTCACGCTGGCCGTTTCGCCCTTTCGGCGCCTGTTCGACTGGGGCAAGCTCATCGGCATCCGCCGCATGCTGGGGCTGGCCGTCATGGCCTATGCGCTCGGGCATCTGGCCCTCTACTGCATCGACATGGCCTTCGATTGGAGGCTGATCGTCTCCGAGATCGTCAAGCGCTTCTACCTGACCATCGGCTTCGTCGCGCTGCTCGGCCTCTGCGCGCTGGGCGCCACCTCGACCGACGGGATGATCCGCCGACTCGGGAAGAACTGGCAGCGCCTGCACAACCTCGTCTATCCGATCGCGGGGCTCGCCCTGCTGCATTTCGCCCTGCAATCCAAGATCGACGTGACCGAGCCCGTGCTGATGAGCGGGCTCTTCGTCCTGCTGCTGATCTATCGCGGCTTCTATCGCTGGAAGCTCAACGTCTCGGCCCCCGCCCTGATCGGCGCGGCGCTGCTGGCCGGGCTCATCACCGCCGGCATCGAGGCGGGATGGTATGCACTGGCCTCCGGCGTCTCGGCCCGGCTCGTCCTCGAGGCCAATGCCGACATCCTGAGCTATTGGGACCTCGCCTCGGTCCGGCCGGCGCATTGGGTCGCGCTCGCCGGGCTTCTCGTCGCGTTGGGCAACGGCCTGCGCGCCCGAAAGCCGCGCCCGCCGCAGCGAGCCCGCGAGCCGGCGGCGGCTTGAGAAGAAAAACCTTCCCAGTTTCGACGTCTTCGAGGTCGAAAGGGTTTGCACCTCCCGCGTTCCTGTCTAACCCTATGGCATGCCTGACGATCTGCATGCCCAGCCGACTGCCGATGTTGCGCGAGCCGAACTCGCCGCAGAGGGCGTGGCACCGGCCCAGCTCCGCGTTTCGCCATTCGTGCCGCTGCAGCAGCCGATCTTCAGGGCCGTCTGGTTTGCGAGCCTAGCCTCGAATTTCGGCGGTCTCATCCAGGCTGTCGGCGCCTCCTGGATGATGGCCTCGATTTCGCCCTCGGCGGAGATGGTGGCGCTGGTCCAGGCCTCGACCACCCTGCCGGTCATGATCTTTTCACTGGCAGCCGGCGCGATCGCCGACAATTACGATCGCCGCCGGATCCTGCTGACGGCACAGGCCTTCATGCTCGCGGTCTCGATCGGGCTCGCGGTCGTCGCCTGGTTCCAGCTGATCACGCCCTGGCTGCTGCTGACCTTCACCTTTCTGCTCGGCTGCGGCACCGCGCTCAACAACCCGGCCTGGCAGTCCTCGGTCGGGGACATGGTGCCGCGCCGCGATGTGCCGGCAGCCGTGACGCTGAACAGCGTCGCCTTCAACATCGCGCGCAGCGTAGGCCCGGCCATCGGCGGCGCCATCGTCGCGGCGGCGGGCGCAGTCTCGGCCTTCATCATCAATGCCTTCAGCTATATCCCGCTGCTGATCGTCCTCGCACGCTGGAAGCCGCCCAAAGTCGAGCGCCTGCTGCCACGCGAGACGCTCGTCATCGCGATGAGCGCCGGCGTGCGCTATGTCGCGATGTCGCCCAACATCCGCGCCGTCATCCTGCGCGCCTTCGCCTATGGCTTCGGAGCCATCGTCGGCCTGGCGCTGCTCCCGCTGATCGCGCGCGACCTCATTCGCGGCGGACCGCTCACCTATGGCGTTCTGCTCGGCGCCTTCGGTGCCGGCGCCGTGGCGGGCGCGTTCATGAGCGCGAGGCTGCGGCGGGCGATGAGCACGGAAACCCTCGTACGCTCGACCTTCGTCGCCTATGCCACCGGCGTCACGCTGGTCGCCATCAGCTCGACGATCTGGCTGACGATGGCCGGGCTATTCGTCTGCGGCGCCTGCTGGGTGCTGTCGCTCTCGACCTTCAACGCAACGGTGCAGCTCTCGGCGCCGCGCTGGGTCGTGGGCCGGGCGCTGGCGATCTACCAGATGGCGGCTTTCGGCGGCATGGCAACGGGCAGCTGGGCCTGGGGCCGCTCGGCGCAGTATGCCGGAACGGAGCAGGCGCTGCTCATCTCCGCCGCTGTCCTGCTCGCTGGCGCGGCACTGGGGCTGCGCTATCCGCTGCCGCCGCTGGAGGAGCTCAACCTCGATCCGCTCAGCCGCTGGCGCGAGCCGAAGGTCGCGGTCGACATCGAGCCGCGCTCCGGCCCGGTGATCGTGACGATCGAATACATTATCAAGCCGGAGGACGTCGTCGCCTTCCTCAAGGTGATGGCCGAGCGGCGGCGCATCCGGCGCCGTGACGGCGCCCGGCACTGGACGCTGCTGCGCGACCTGACCGACGCAACGCTCTGGATCGAGCGCTACGACAGCCCGACCTGGGTGGAATATGTCCGGCAGAACCAGCGCGTGACGCAGGCCGATGCCGAGATCGGCGAGCGGGTCCGCGCGCTCCATTCGGGCCCCAACCCGCCGGTGGTGCACCGCATGATCGAGCGACAGACGGCCTCGCTGCCGCATGCGAACGCCACGCGCGCGCCGACGCTGGCGGACTCGCTCAGCGATCCCTCGCGACCGGCTTGAACCAGCTCGTCATTCTCGGGCGAAGCGAAGCGCAGACCCGAGAATCTCCTGCCGAAAGGGGCGCTCTTCCGTCCTGAGACGCTCGGGTCAGCCCGAGCATGACGGCGCGTTGCTCAGCCGAAGATCCAGAGGCCGGCGAGGCCGACCATGCCGACGACGATCCGCCACCAGGCGAAGGGCGCGAAGCCGCGCTTCGAGACGAAATCGAGGAAGCTGCGCACCACGAACAGCGCCGAGATGAAGGCGGCGACAAAGCCGACACCGATCAGGATGCCGTCATCGAAGGTGAGGGTCTTGTAGCTCTTCAGCAGGTCATAGGCGAAGGCGCCTGCCATGGTCGGCATGGCCAGGAAGAAGGAGAACTCCGCCGCTGCGCGCTTGCTGGCGCCGAGCAGCATCGCGCCGACGATGGTGGAGCCCGAGCGCGAGACGCCGGGGACCATGGCCAGGCACTGGATCAGCCCGATCTTGAAATACATCGGCAGTGGGAAGGCAGTGGCGTCGGTATGCTTTTCCTGCAGCTCCAACTCGTCGACGACGAGCAGGATGAGCCCGCCGGCAATCAGCGTGATGCAGACGATGAAGGGGTTGAACAGCACGGATTTGATGAAGCCGTGCAGCACCGCCCCGATCAGGGCGGCCGGCAGGAAGGCGACCAGGACGCCGATGACGAAGCGGCGGGCCGAAGGGTCGCTCGGCAGGCGCAGCGCGATGTCGAGCAGGCGGCGGAAATAGACCAGCGTGATCGCCAGGATCGCGCCGAGCTGGATCAGCACCTCGAAGGTCTTGCCGTTGGATTCGAAGCCGAGAAAATGGCCGAGGAGCAGGAGATGCCCGGTCGAGGAGACGGGCAGGAATTCCGTCAGGCCCTCGACGATGCCGAGAACGAAGGCTTCGATCAGGTTATGCATCGACGGTCGTCCTCGTGCGACTTGATAGCAGCGCCCGGGCAAGCGCTTGCAAGTTCGGATGGCTTAGCAGGGCGCTCTTTGCAAATTGGTTACCAATTCGCCAAGAGCCTGCGGGAAATCGCGGGCGGCGGCATCGCTGCGGGTTGTGGCGCTTTTCAGGCGCGCCTATAGCAGCGCGCGCCTTCCGGGCAGCTCCTTCGTTCCCGGTAACGGCAGCGGTGGCCCTGCTTCCGTCGCATTTTGCCTGCTTCACACTCTGATGACCGCCATGGCGACGCTCTATCACTATTCCCTCTGCCCGCATTCGCGCTTCATCCGGCTCGTGCTCAACGAGTTCGGCATGGAGGCGGAGCTGACCGAAGAGCGCGTCTGGGAACGGCGCCGTGAGTTTATCGAGCTCAATACGGCGGGCACGACTCCGGTCTTCGTCGAGCAGAGCGGGCTTGCGGTGCCGGGCGCCGGGCCGATCTCCGAATATCTCGACGAGACGCGCGGGCTCGCGCTGGCCGACAAGCGCCTGCTGCCCGAGGGGCCGGGCGAGCGCGTCGAGGTGCGCCGGCTACTCGACTGGTTCAACCTCAAGTTCCATGAGGAGATCACCGGCCCGCTCGTGCTGGAGAAGGTGATGAAGCGTTTCATGGGCCGCGAGGACGGCGGCGGCCCGCCGGAGATGAGCGCGATCCGCGCGGCACGAACGAATGTGCGCTATCATCTGCGCTATATCTCCTGGCTGCTGGCCAAGAGGAACTGGCTTGCGGGGGCGCAGCTGAGCTATGCCGATCTGGCGGCAGCGGCGCATCTCTCATGCGTCGACTATCTCGGCGATGTGCCCTGGGAAGAGGATGAGGCAGCTCGCGCATGGTATGCGAGGATCAAGTCGAGGCCGAGTTTCCGGGCGCTCCTGAGCGACCGGGTGCCGGGCATGGCTCCGAGCGCTCATTACGACAATCTGGACTTCTGAGCGGCGACAAGCTGAAGCGCGCCGTTACCGAGCGTGCCCTCACCGAGGGCTTCGCCGTGATGCGCGTCGCGCCGGCCGATGCAATCCCCGAGGCGCCGGGGCGGCTCGAGGACTGGCTCGAGGCCGGCCACCATGGCGGCATGGAGTGGATGGAGGAGCGACGCGCCCAGCGCGCCGATCCGCGCCAGCTCTGGGGCGAGGTCCGCTCGGTCGTGATGCTGGGGATGAACTATGCCGGCGAAGGCGATCCGCTCGCCATGCTGGACCATCCCGACAAGGCCACGATCTCGCTCTATGCCCGCCGACGCGACTATCACGACGTCATCAAGGGCAAGCTGAAGAGCGTGGCCGGGCTTCTCGCCGCGCGCGGCGGCGCCGACGTCAAGGTCTTCGTCGATACTGCACCGGTCATGGAAAAGCCCCTGGCGCAGGCGGCCGGGCTCGGCTGGCAGGGCAAGCACACGGTGCTGGTGTCGCGCGAGCACGGCTCCTGGCTGCTGCTGGGAGCGATCTACACCACCGCTGAGCTGCCGGCGGACGCGCCGGAGCAGGATCATTGCGGCTCCTGCCGGCGCTGCCTCGACATCTGCCCGACCGATGCCTTCCCCGCGCCCTATAAGCTCGATGCCCGCCGCTGCATCGCCTATCTGACCATCGAGCATCAGGGCCATATCGACGCCGTCTTGCGGCCCGGCATCGGCAACCGCGTCTTCGGCTGCGACGACTGCCTCGCCGTCTGCCCCTGGAACAAGTTCGCCGCGGCCGCGCAGGAGACGCGGATGGCCCTCAAGGGAGAGCTCGACGGGCTCGATCTCGCGGCGCTGGCGGCTCTCGACGACGCCGGCTTCCGGGCGCTCTTCGCCGGCACGCCGGTGAAGCGCACCGGTCGCGACCGCTTCCTGCGCAATGTGCTGATCGCCATCGGCAACAGCGGCCGGGCCGAGCTTGCGCAAAGCGCCCTGCCCCATCTCCATGATCCCTCGCCGCTGGTGCGCGCCATGGCGGTCTGGGCGCTCGGCCGGCTTGCCCCCGCGCAGGTGATGGCGCTTGCGTCGGCGGTGCTGCCAGGCGAAAGCGACCCGCAGGTCAGGGCCGAATGGCTGGCGCTGACATCCGGAAAAGAAGACGCCGCATGAACATCCTGATTCTCGGCCTTGGTTATTCGGCCGGCTTCTTCGCGCGCGCGGCGCTGGCCCGTGGCTTCGCTGTCACCGGCACGGTGCGCTCGGCCGAGAAGGCGGAGCGGCTCAGCCGCGACGGCATCCGCACGCTGGTCTTCGACGGGGTAGCCGTATCCTCCGCGCTGGAAACGGCCGTCGCCGAGGCCGATGCGGTGCTGGTCTCGGTCCAGCCGACCGAAGATGGTGATCCGGCGCTCGGCCCCTTGAAGGCAGCGCTTGCCGCCGCGCCGAAGCTGCGCTGGATCGGCTATCTCTCGACGATCGGCGTCTATGGCAACCAGGGCGGCGCCTGGATCGACGAGACCGCCCCTGTCGAGCCGTCCAATGCCCGCACCCGCCAGCGCGTCGCGATCGAGGAAGGTTGGCTCGCGCTCGGACGCGAGAGCGACAAGCCTGTCCAGATCTTCCGGCTCTCGGGCATCTACGGCCCCGGTCGCAATGCCATCGCCAAGCTGCGCGCGGGAACGGCGACGCGGCTCATCAAGCCGGGACAGGTTTTCAACCGCATCCATGTCGACGACATCGCCGGGGTGCTGATGGCCTCGCTGGACAAGCCCCGCAACGGCGCGATCTACAACGTCACCGACGACGAGCCCGGCCCGCCGCAGGACGTCATCACCTTCGCCGCCGAGCTGACGAGGCAAGAGCCGCCGCCCGAAATCCCCTTCGAGCAGGCCAATCTCTCGCCGATGGCGGCGAGCTTCTACGGTGAGAGCAAGCGCGTCTCCAACGCGCTGGTGAAGCGGGAACTGGGTTACGCGTTCCGCTATCCGACCTACCGCGAGGCGCTGCGGGCGCTGGCTGCGGCGGGGGAATAAGCGGCGAGCGATCGCCGGGGGCTTGCCGTCATTCTCGGGCGAAGCGAAGCGCAGACCCGAGAATCTCTGGCAGGAGAAGGCGCCTTCTCGTCCTGAGATGCTCGGGTCAAGCCCGAGCATGACGGCTCAGGCCAGGCTGAACGGGAGCTCTCAGGCCGCGTGGCGCGGGGTCTCGCCGCCGTAGTATTCAGCATAGCGCCTGTCGATTGCCGCGACGGGGAGGACGACGAGGACGTCCGTGGTGCCGAACTGGCGGTCCACCACCGCGCCGGTGCCGAAGCGGGCGCCGAGCCTGAGATAGCCCTTGATCAGCGGCGGCAGCTGCTTGAGCGCGAGCTTGGCGTCGACCATCTCGGCCGGCAGGCGGTCCATGCCGACATAATGCCCGGCATGGGCGGCAGCGCTCCACTCGCCCTGCGAGCGAGCGTTGTGATGCAGGAAGCTCAGCGGCAAGGCGAGCGCATCCGGGTCCGTGCCGTCGAAGGAGGCGCAGCCGAACATGGCGTCGATGCGATGGTGCTGCAGATAGGCCCAGATACCGGACCAAAGCAGCTCGACCGTCCGCTTGGTGCGGTAGGGCTTGAGCACACAGGAGCGGCCGAGCTCGAGGAAGCGCTGGCCTGGGTGGCTGGCGAGCATCGGGGCGAGGTCGAACTCGCCTTGCGTATAGAAGCCGCCGAGGCGCTCGGCCGCGCTCTGGCGCATCAGACGGTAGGTGCCGACGACCTTCGGCTTGACGCCGCCGAAGCGGCCCCGCGCAGCGTGGTCGATGACGAGGAGATGGTCGCAGGCCTTGTCGAAGCGGTCTGCGTCGCGGCGGAACATGCGCGAGACGACGTCGGGCTTGGCGGACATCTCCTGGTAGAAGACACGGTAGCGCAGGCGCTGCGCCCGCCAAATCTCGCGCGGGCCGCGGGCAAGACGAACCTCGAGCGAGCCGAGGCGGCCCAGCGTGCCGGACAAGGGAGGGGCTTCGCCGGGTTCGGCACCGAAGCGCAGCATCTTGCCGCCCGGGATCAGGCTCAGAGGCGCAAAGCGCGTGAACGGATTGCCGGCTGAGAATCGTGCGAACGCCGCCTGCCTGTGAGCGGGCATCGGGTTCTTGGCTTCGGAAACCTGCAGCGCCATCGCCTGTGTCATCCCTCAGCCCTATCCGGCCTGCTGGGAGGCTTGCTCTGACGATCTAACAGCTTCGCGACAAAACTGCGTCGAAGCGATGACGGCGATTATGGACCAAGGCGGTCAGGGCTTCAAGCCGAGAGGCTGCCCGCCTGCGGCTGCGACAGGCGTTCCAGCCAGCTCAGAAGGGCGGCGCGCTCCAGCGGTTTGGCCAGGCAATCGTCCATTCCGGCCGCAAAGGCGGCTTCCCGATCGGCCACCGCGACATTGGCCGTGACGGCGACGAGCGGAAGCGGGCAAGCCCGGCAGAGCTTGCGCTCCAGCGCCCGGACGGCCCGCGCGCAGTCGAGCCCCGTCATCCCCGGCATCCTGACATCGAGCAATACGAGGTCGAGTTTCGGTGCGGTGCCGGCAAAGCTCGCCTCGACACGCTGCAGGGCCTCGCGCCCGTCCCGCACCCAGAAGGCTGTGCAGCCGAAACGCTCCAGCGTGCGCGTCACCAGCAGGGCATTGATCTCGTTGTCCTCGGCCACCAGCACGGTGAGGCCAGCACCGATGGCGCGCAGCGGCGCCTGCGTGGGCTGCCCGGCTCCGCCCGTCATGGCCTGCGCCTGGGGGAAGCCGGCTCCGAGCCGCTCATAGAGCGAGCGCATCCGCACCGGCTTGATCAGGAAGCCGGAGAAGCCAGCCTCCTGCGACGAGCCGAACGGCCGCCGCGCGAAAGGCGAGAGCAGGATGAGGCAATCGGCGATGCCTGCGATGCGCACCAGCTTCGCGAGATCCTTCGCCGGCTGATCTCCGAGCGCGTGGTCGATCAACGCCGCGGTGACGGCGCCGTTCTCCGCGCTCGGCGGCTCGGCCAGCCTGGCGGCGGCAGCCTCGACCGTTGTCGCGATGGAAACCGCCGCGCCGGTGGAGCGGATCGTCTCGGCCAGGAAGCGCGCGGCAAAGGCCGAGGGCGAGACGAGCAGGACATGCTGGCGTGGCCAGTGCGGAATCGCGAGCGCCGGCGCGCCGGCTGCGGCCGAAAATGGCAGGACGAGGCGGAAGGTCGCGCCCTCACCGATGCGGCTCTCAGCGCGCACCTCGCCGCCCATCAGGCCGACGAGGCGGCGCACGATCGCAAGGCCGAGGCCGGTGCCGGATTGACGCTCGCCGGTGCCGGATTCGAGCTGCTCGAATTCGCCGAAGATGAGCTCCAGCCTGTCGGACGGGATCCCAGGCCCGGTATCGGCGACGACGATCTCGAAGCCCGCCCCCTCCTTGCGCAGGCTCAGGCCGACGCCGCCAGCCTCGGTGAATTTCACCGCATTGCCGACGAGATTGAGCAGGATCTGACGCAGGCGGTCACGGTCGCCGACGAGGCGCGCCGGCAGGTCCGGCGCGATATGGGCGGCGAGTTCCAGCCCCTTGGCCTGGGCGCGCGGCGCCATCAACTCCGTGACCGTCTCGATGAGCTGGACGAGATCGAACGGCTCCTCGACCAGCTCCAGCTTACCGGCTTCGACCTTCGCGACGTCGAGGATATCGTCGACCAGCGCAAGCAGCGCCTCGCCGGAACTCCGCAGGGCCTCGATATAAGTCGCCTGCTCGGCGTCGGGGCCGGTGTCGGACAGAAGATCCGCCATGCCGAGGATGCCGTTGAGCGGCGTGCGGAACTCATGGCTGACGGTGGCGAGGAAGCGCGACTTGGCCTCGTTCGCCGCCTCGGCCCGGGCGCGCGCCTCGACCAGTTCGTCCTCGGCGGCAACGCGCGCCGTGATGTCGCGGCCGACGCGCTGGACCAACGGGTGTTTCTCCGGCCCAGGCGCCACGGTCTCGACCCAGGAGATCCAGCGCTCGCCCTCATAGGTCGCCATGCACTCGTCGAAGCTGCGGGCGCCGTCCTCCAGCGTCTGGACCGGGCGGCTATCGAGCCGCGGCAGCTGCATCCGGGTGCCGACCAGATCCGCCGGACGCATGCCGAACAGCGTCGCATAGGCGGCATTGGCATAGACGATACGGCCGCCGTCGCGGCGGACGATCAGGTCGCCCTGCGCCTCGATCAGGCTGCGGTAGCGTTCCTCGCTGTCGGCGAGTTTCCAGACGCGATCTTTCTGGGTCTCGATTTCGTCGGCGAGGGCGGTGTTCTCCTCGCGGAGCCTCCCACGCTCTCGCAGCAGCAGGACGACCACGGTCACCGCGGGCAGGGCCAGCAGCGCAAACAGGTCGACCAGCCATGACCAGAGCGGGGAAGCCATGCCCCGATCTAGCGCCGGTCCCTTGAGAAAGGCACGTGGGAATCGTGGAGATTCAGCCTGTTGCCTGCAGAGTTGGTTAATCCTGGCGCCGCCCGCGGCGCCGTCCAGAGCATTTCCGAGTCGTGTCGTGAGAATGCGTCATCAGCCTGTTCATCGCATCTTCTTGGCGCGAACCGGCATCCACTTCGCTCGACCATGCTCCACGGCATCGGCGCGAAAGCCGGCCTCCCCTCTTCGATCCGATGCCATGGAAAGAGATCGATCACCGCTATCGCGTCCCGTCGAACGCGCGGCGATCTAGGCCGCCTGGACGAACTGGTCCCCGCGCGAGCGATAGGATAGCGCCTCCGCCAGGTGCAGCCGGCCGACCTTGTCCTCGCCATCGAGGTCGGCGAGCGTGCGGGCGACCTTCAGCACCCGGTGATAGGCGCGCGCCGTCAGGCGCATCGCCTCGGCGGCATCGCGCAGCAAAGCGAGCCCCGCCTTGTCCGGCCGGGCAATCTCCTCCAGCACCGGCGCCGGGCAGGCCGCGTTGGTGGCGACGTGTCCGAGGCCGCGCCCGGCGAGCCCCAGTGCCTCGAAACGCGCGACCTGCATCCGGCGCGCCTGCCCGACGCGGGCGGCGACCACGGCAGAGCTCTCGCCCGTCGCGGGCAGGATCAGGTCGGCGGCGGTGACGGCCGGAATGTCGATCGCGATGTCGATCCGATCCAGAAGCGGGCCGGAGAGCCGCGTCTGATACTGCGCCATGCAGCGCTCGTTCGGCTGGCGCCGGCAGGCATAGCCCGGCTCCGTCGCCCGCCCGCAGCGGCAGGGATTCATCGCCGCGACGAGCTGGAAGCGAGCGGGATAGGAAGCCCGATGATTGGCGCGAGAGATCAGCACGTCGCCCGTTTCCATGGGCTGGCGCAGCGCATCCAGCACCTGCGGCTGGAACTCCGGCAATTCGTCGAGGAAGAGCACGCCGTGATGGGCGAGCGAAACCTCTCCCGGCTTCGCCTGAAGCCCGCCGCCGACCAGCGCGGCCATCGAGGCCGAATGATGCGGCGCGCGGAAGGGGCGCCGGTCCGTCAGCGCCCCGTCGGCGAGATGACCGGCCACCGACAGCACCATCGAAACCTCGAGCAGCTCGCGCGGCGAGAGCGGCGGCAGGATCGAGGGCAGCCGGCTCGCCAACATCGACTTGCCGGCGCCAGGAGGACCGTTGAGCAGGAGATTATGGCCACCAGCCGCGGCAATCTCGAGCGCACGCCTGGCGCTCTCCTGACCCTTCACGTCAGCGAGATCGGGCAGCAGTCCATGCTGCCGCGCCACGGCCGGTTCGGGACGCGCCATCACCTGCGTGCCCTTGAAATGATTGGCGAGCTGAATCAGCGAGCGTGGCGCCAGGATGTCGACATCAGCGGCGGCCCAGGCAGCCTCGGGGCCACAGGCGGCCGGGCAGATCAGCCCCTGCCCCCGGCCATAGGCCGCGATCGCCGCAGGAAGGACGCCGGCCACCGGAGCGATGGAGCCATCGAGCGCGAGCTCGCCGAGGACGGTGTAGCCCGCCAGCGCATCCGGCGGGATGGCGCCGATCGCGGCCATGACGGCGAGCGCGATCGGCAGGTCATAATGGCTGCCTTCCTTGGGCAGGTCGGCCGGCGCGAGGTTGACGGTGATGCGCTTCGCCGGCAGGGCGAGCCCGGAAGCGATCAGCGCGGCGCGAACCCGCTCGCGGCTCTCGGCCACCGCCTTGTCCGGCAGCCCCACGAGGATGAAGGCGACGCCGCCGGCCGCGACCTGAACTTGGACATCGACGGCGCGCGCCTCGACGCCTTCGAACGCTACGGTCGCGACCCGCGTCACCATTTCGGCCCAGCCCCATTCCCCAAGGGAACGCTAGCGGAGCTTCAACGACAACGCAAGAACATATAGGGAACTTATGGCCGTCATGGTCGAGCCTGGCCCGACCATCCACGTCTTCGTTCAATGAGTGCCGTGTTCAAACGTCGATGCTCGCCACAAGGACGAGCATGACGCGAGCAGGAGCCAAGCCGTGTTAGCGGGCCCAGGCCGCCGGCCTGCCCCAGACCGACGGATTGGCGTGCCTCAGGCCTCGACGCCCAGCCCGATCTGGCAGGCGACGCCGGTGCCGCCCAGCCCGCAATAGCCAGCCGGATTCTTGGCGAGATATTGCTGGTGGTAGTCCTCGGCGAAGTAGAGGGTCGGCGCCGGGCCGATCTCCGTCGTGATCGGCCCGTAGCCGCCCGCGGCCAGAGCCTTCTGGTATTCGTCGCGCGACTGCTCGGCCGCCGCCTTCTGGGCGTCGTCATAGGTGTAGATCGCCGAGCGATACTGCGTGCCGATGTCGCCGCCCTGGCGCATGCCCTGCGTCGGGTCGTGGTTCTCCCAGAAGATCTTCAGCAGGTCCTCATAGGCGATCTTCGCGGGGTCGTAGACGACGAGGACGATTTCGGTATGGCCCGTCAGGCCGCTGCAGACCTCCTCGTAGGTCGGGTTCGGCGTCGTGCCGCCGGCATAGCCCACGGCGGTGACCCAGATGCCCTCGCCGCTCTGCCAGAACTTTCGCTCGGCGCCCCAGAAGCAGCCGAGGCCGAACAGCGCCTTCTGCATCCCTTCCGGATAAGGGCCGGCAAGCGCGCGGCCATTGACGAAATGCGGCTCCGTGATGGGCATCGCAGCATCGCGACCGGGCAGCGCCTCGGCGGGCTTCGGCATCTCGGTCTTCTTGCGCAGGGAGAACATCATTTCGCTCCGTTCCGTTCGAGCCTGTCGCCTATGTAAGCGCCCGGAGCGCTTTCGGACAGGGGCGGGCGAGCAGGCCGGCCTTCACCGGCGCGTGATGATGCCGATCTGCGGCTCCGGCCTGCGCCCCAGCCAGAGCAGCAGGAAGCCGAGCAGCAGCGCGACGAGCGCCGCCGGCATCCGCACCAGCGAGAGCAGCACCGGGTCCCAGAGCATCGGATGGAGATTGCGCTCGATCGCAGGCTGCAACAGCGCATAGCGCTCATGCAGCAGCGCGACCAGCGTGTCGCCCAGCGCCGTGAAACGCGGGGTGGAATTGGCGATCGAGCGGGCGCCATCGATCACGGCCACGATGAAACCGGCCGCAACCAAGAGATAACCGATCAGCCTCAGCAGAAACCGCACCCGCAAGCCCCCATCGTCCTTCGAGATCCGGAGGCCCCACTTTTTGGGGTCCATCCGCGATCGTTCACCGCCACCAGATGTGCCTGTCCCGGCCCCGGATCGCAACTGTCGCGCGCTCTGCGGACCGGCCATCATCGAGATTGTGCAAAAGCCAGCATCTCGGGCCTTGAAAGATGGCGGGCCGGCAGTCATAAGCAGCGCGCCGGACAGGTGGCCGAGTGGTTGAAGGCGCACGCCTGGAAAGTGTGTATACGGGAAACCGTATCGCGGGTTCGAATCCCGCCCTGTCCGCCATCGATCCCGTAAGGGGTTGATTTTCCAAAGAGCTTAGGCAAATCAAGAGCTTGCAGACGCCCGAGCGGTACACACGGGTGGTACACAATGGCTCTCGCAATGGCCCGTCCCTGGAAGCATCCCAAGACCGGCATCTACTGGTTCCGCAAGCGCGTCCCCGACGAACTGCGGGCTCGGCTCGGCAAGACCGAGGAGAAGCAGAGTCTCGGCACGCGCGATCCCGCCGAGGCCAAGATCAAGCAGCTTGAGGTTCTGGCGGCTGTCGAAGTTCGCTGGGCGAATCTCAAGGCCGGTCCCCGCACGCTCAGCGAACGCGAAGCCCATGAATTCGCCCGATCGGCGCACGATCGCTGGCTTGCGCGCTATCGCGACAATCCGAGCCAGCAGCCCTGGCCCGTCGAGCTCGGCACGAAGCTGTTTCCTGCCCCGCTGAAACTATGGGACGAGCTGGCGCCGATCGACCTGACTACGCTCGACACCGAAGGCAGCAAGATTCGGGAGCTCGAAGCCTGGTGCATGCGCGAGGTGGATGCCGATCTGGCGGTGCGCGGCTTGCAGATCGACGACGCCGGCCGACTGACCTACGCCAAGGCCATCGCTGCCGCGATCCTGCGGGCCAGCCTGACGCTCGCCGAGATGGCGAATGGATATGCCGGACCAACAGCGGCCGATGCCGTCATCAACGGCGCGCCTGTGCCGATCCGAGCATCCGCCCAGGCGCCGGTTTCGTTCGACGACCTGGTCAAGGGCTGGGCGGCAGAGAAAAAGCCCGCGGCAAAGACGCTCTACGCTTGGAAGGCTGTGGTCGAGAAGCTGAAGAAATCCATCGGACACGACGACGCTGCCCGCTTGACGCCCGACGACATGCTGCGCTGGAAAGCCTCGCTGATCGAGGCCGAGTTCAAGCCCAAGACGATCCGCGACGCCAATCTCGTGCCGATACGGGCGATCCTGCAATGGGCGGTGGATAACCGGAAGCTGCCGAGCAACCCGGCCGAGCGCGTCACGATGGACGTGAAAAGCAAGGCGGCCGGCTCGCGGCGAAGCTATACGGAGGTCGAGGCCAAGACGGTGCTCGCGGCTGCCGCGAAGGAGACGGACGCGGTCAAGCGCTGGGTGCCCTTCCTCTGCGCCTATTCCGGCGCCCGGGTCGCCGAAATCTGCCAACTCCGATTTGAGGACATCGTCGAGATCGACGGCATCTGGTGCTTCAAGATCGACCCGCAGGCAGGCTCGATAAAGACCGCCGGCTCCGAACGAGCTGTGCCGCTTCACCCGGCGTTGATCGAGGCAAAGTTCCTGGATTTCGTCCGCAAGGTGAAGAAGGGACCGCTTTTCGCCGACCTGCCTGCCGATCGCTTCGGCAGCCGGGGCGGAAACGGCACCAAGGTGCTTGGCCGCTGGGTTCGCAACCTCGGCCTGACCGACGAGCGCCTCGCGCCGAACCATTCCTGGCGTCACCGCCTCAAGACGCTCGGGCGTCGCCACGGCCTGGCACCCGACATCGTCGACGCCATCACCGGCCATCAGCGCAAGACCGTCGCGGACACCTATGGGGAGTTCCCGATGGAGGCGCTGCACCGCGAGCTATCGAAAATCCCGACGCTCAAGCTGTCGTAAGGCGGGCAGAACAGATTAGCGAAACGCTGGGGGAGTGGCGCTTCAATCAACCACCGACAGCTGTGTTTCGGCTACGTTCGGTTCGATATTCGGAATACCCCCTCCATACACCACCATACAACCACTGCCTTCTCTCCAACTTCCTCCTCTACAACACCTTACCTACTCCCTACTCCCTACTTCCTCCACACTCTACTTCCTCCTCTGCTTCCTTCCTGCCATCCCCCTTCCCCTACAGCCTCCTTCCTCATCACTCTTAACTCCGTATTCCCCGACTATTCTCTTTAATCGCTTCCGGTTGATTATCTAAATTCGCCTCAAGCCCGCGCACGCTGCCTACGGCCTTGCCCCGACCTCGCCCTGACCAGTCGAGTACGACAGTATTACCGAGGACCGAGAGCGGCTGAAATTCTCCTGCGATCTGTTCATGTTAGCGGGGACATTTCATGGCGCTTGCGCTTCCAGAACCGCATTCCGGATGGGCAAGAGCTACGGCCTGCACGCCCACGAACTGGCCTTCATCCCGCCCGCGAAGAGGCAGGCGTTCGAGGCGTGGGCGCCGGCCACCCTGGACCAGACCGGCGCCCCACTGTTCGTCACAGGTTCAAGGTGGCTAGCCCCCGGATGAACTCCGCCCGCCTCGCGTCCTCAGCCGCCTGCATACGTGCCCAGCGGTGTTCGTCCATCTCGGCGCCGTCGTAGATATCGGTGACATCGGGCTGATAAAGCCGCGCCACGAACCCGGCCCGGACCTGGGCCTGCGTCCAAATATTGCGCGAGCCTGACGCCAACTGCTCGCAGTTGACCATGGCCCCTTCATAGAACGCCTTCGGGTGAAAGAGCTCCCTGACCACGACCGGCGACCCATCCGCGCATCGGATGCGATACTCCGGGTCGAGCGTCTTCGTGATGTAGCGGAACCATTTCCAGCAAAGCCAGACGCGTTCGTACTCGGCGGCCCGGACCCGGCCCGTGATCTTCAGGGCCTGCGCCGGAATGTACTTTCGGCCGCACAGCCGGGCCAGGCAGGCCTCAGCCCATGCCTCGAACGCCTGCCTCTTCGCGGGCGGGATGAAGGCCAGTTCGTGGGTGTGCAGACCGTAGCGCCGGCCCCATTCATGGACATAGACGTAGAAGTGCTCGGAGCTCTCGGCGCTGGCGCGCTGACCGAACCGCCGCCTCTGCACGCTCGGAATATAGCCGACCTTCAGCCACTTGGCGGCTTCGTTATTGAAGCGCGTCAGCATCCACGCCGCCTGCTCGCCGTCGGACACGCCGAGATAACCCCATGCGATCGTCAGATGGGTGTTCAGGACAACGCCGTGATGCCGCATGGCGAAGGCGATGGCCTGATAGATCTTGAAGACCTCCTTCCGAAGCACCGGACGCTTCATCGGCTTCTCCGGCACGGGCTCGAAGTGATGCTTGTCGATCCACGCCACCACGCGCGGATGGCGCGGAGCGGGCGGTCCGACATAGGGAGGGTCGATCGACAGGTGGGGCCAGTTCGGGTTTGCGCCAGGGCGGCGCATCGGCGCGGTCAACGCCGCTCCTTCCTGCCGCTGTTCTGGAGACAAATAGCCGTAGGTGGGAAGGAGGATGGACCTCGGCTTCTTCGGCGAACTCTGGTCAGTCATTGGGTGTCTTTCGGAAACAGGCGTGACGACGGGCACGGCGCCCATGAGAGCGCCGGCCTTCGTCGGATGCATTGAGAGACGGAAACAGGGCGATCAGGCTTCCTCGGACGCCTCGAACAAGCTGGGCATCTGGAACGGCGGCTCTGCCTTGGGCCGCAGAGCGTTCGTCGGACGCCCCTTCTTCGACCGAGGCTCCGGCAACTTCCGGTTCGCAGCCGCCTTGGCGATCACCTCAAACGGGTCTTCGTCTTTAGGATTGTTGTCTTGCATGTTGGGCCTCTCTAGCTGACTGAGCGTAGAGGGCCGGCCACGGCAGGGCGGGAGGGGGAGCCGAATTGGCCCACTACCCATACATAAAGGGGAAATGGCCTTCCGACCCACACGAAGTGAGCCAACTTTCTTCAGGAAAACCTGAATTTGCAACAAAATCCAAGAAGGCTTCGGATCAGCGCAATTATCCGCCAAGAACAGTATTGCGACAGCTAGCCCGCTCTGGCCAGCACAAACCGCAAGTGAAGAGGCTTATTTTCCTGTCGCTGTAATGTCCTCGACTGTCCCAATGAAGCTCCGTCATCCCTCAAACCGGAGGCTTCATGACATCCGATCTCCCCGACATCTTCGCTCACGTTCCGCTCCTGCCGGAGGAACTCCTCCGTCGGCACCATATTTTCGAGCCGCTGGACCACCGCTTCCGCTCGGCAGCACGTCTCCTCCAGAGCATCTGGCGGCAGGATCGCGAGCTGCCGATCGGCAGCTACAAGGTCGGCACGAAGCGCAAGAAGCTCGGCTCCCGGATCAGCCCCGCCGCGGCGCGAGCCGGCGCGAACTTCATGCTGCCGGCGATCGCCTGGCTCGTGCGCCGCGAGCTCGCCTACAGGGAGCCCGCCGCGATGATCGACGAGGTGCGGCTCTACGGCAATCTGCTCAGCTCGATGCCCTTGGCTTTCAACGTGTTCGGCCTGCTCAAGCTCGACCTGTCTTTCGCCTCCCGCGTTCTCGGCGAGCTCTTCCCCGATCTTACGGGTGCCAAGGTTCATGCTGTCCTGTTCGAGCACTCGCCAGGACGCGGCGATCCGACGCTGACCGGGGATCACAGCGCCTTTGACGTGTTCCTCCGCTACGAGACGCCGGCAGGCCGGAAGGGCTTTGTTGCGATCGAGACGAAGTACTCCGAGTCGTGCCAGGAGCCGGTGGCGACGATCCGGCCGCGCTATGACGACCTCGCCGACGTCTCCGGGCTGTTCGTCGATCCGCGGAAGCCGGCGCTGAAGGTAACCCCTGCCAGCAGCTGTATCGCGAGCACCTGCTCGCTCAAGCCATGCTGATGCGCGGCGACTACGACGAGGGCCGATTCGTCGTCATCGCGCCGCAGCTCAACACCCTCGTCGCGAGCGCCGTGGCCACCTACAAGGCCGAGCTCAACCCGGCTGGTGAGGACCAGGTCGGCTTCGTCAGCATCACGCTGGAGGACGCCATCATCGCCATCGCGATGGCGGGCGAGGAGGAGTACGCGACCCGCCTCTATCGCCGCTATTGCGATTTCCAACTGGTCGACGGCGAACTCAACCTGTTCTGGGCGGGCGACGGGCCTATCGGAAAGGCGCATGAGGCTGCGGCCTTGGGCGAGCCGCTCAAGCTCCTTCCGGGAGGGCGTGCGTGATCGCGCCCTTCATGCTCCCGGCCGAACGCGAGCGACTGCTCGCCAACGGCCGGGCGAGCGCAATGGGTGAAGACATCGATCCCGTGCCCGTCGTGAAGCTCTTCACGCCCGACGCAAACGCGACCTGGCTCCTGTCAGAGCTCGATCCGGACGACCCTGGCATCGCCTTCGGCCTCTGCGATCTCGGCCTCGGCGCCCCGGAGCTCGGCTACATCGCCCTGGCCGAACTTGCCGGGGTTCGCGGGTTCCTCGGCCTGCCGATCGAGCGAGACGAGCACTTCCGGCCAGACAAGCCGCTCTCGGCCTATGCGGCCACAGCCCGCGCCCAGGGCAGGATCATCGCGTGAGCCCGCTCGCCAGCGAGGACGACGATTGGCTCGACCGGGTTCGTGTTGGCCACTTCGCTGCGATCCCGCACGCCCCGACCTGGCTGCAGTCAGCGAGGCTCGCCGATCTGATCAATGGCTACGCCGCGTCCCGCGCGCTTGGCCTCGGCGACCTCCATGGCTGGGCGAACGAGCGCGAGGACGAAGCCGCCAGGACAGGTTCATGGGGCGGCACCGCCCTCGAACTCTGGCTCTGCCTATTTTACGAGCATCGCCGCTGGCGGCATTTCGGCTGCGAGCCGGAGGGGCAGGACCGCGAGCTGGCCGCTTGCCTCTGGCGGCAACTGCGCGGCAAGCTCCAAACCATTGGAGAAGAGGAATGCGCCATCATCCTAGCGCAGATCGCTGCGAGCTCGGCAGAGGTGCGGTAGGGCTTTTGACGGGTTGGTCAGTTCTCGCCGGCCCGATCAGGCTAGCGCGAATCTCCGTTCGGCCGGCGGTCATATCGGCAGTACCAAACCGCATTGCCACGGAGCTGATTTGCCTACATCTTCCGGAGCCGCTTTCCAGAACGGCTCCGCTCCGCTTCCAGAATTGCATTATGGACGTATAGGCCGGAGACTGGCGCGGAATGCGCCAACAGCGGACAGACTGGGGATGAGGGCAACCCGCCGAATGTCGAGGGCGTCAAAGCCCGCATAGGAGAATGGGGACTTATCCGCGGAAACAATCAGGCCCAGCTGTCGATGGCCCTTAGCTAGAGGCAACGTCGCCTCTTCAAGCTGGTCGCGCTTGAGAACCGATCCAGCGCCGTCGACAGACCGACGCGAGCAGAGATCGGCTCTAGGTGCCATACTGTGCCGGGAACCATGAAGCCGAGATGCTCGGCTGCGAGCTTGCGGTCTACTCGATGGTCTTTGTGGCAGGCCCCTTATATCCTGACCCGGGATCGTCCCGTGACGCGAAACCTTCGAAGTCAGACCGCCGCGGCGTCCTCCGCATCCGGCTCGAACACCTTGATCACGATGGACCCGTTGGCCTTGGCGACCGACTTCAGCGTGATCCCGCGATTCGCCTCCCAGCTCGCGTTGGATAGTGGGTCGAAGACAAGCCGGATCTCTAGGTCCTGGTCGTCGCCGAGCCCCGAGACAATCGCGAGGATGAAGTCGCGACCGCACTTGCGGGCGCGTTCCGTCTCGTGGGCGGTGAGGCCGATGCTGGACGGCGCGCCGCCGTAGAACGCCTTGACCTCGACGAAGGTCTTCCAATCTATTGTCGCGTCGGCGCCACCGCCCCTTCGAAGCCGGATGTCTTCCAGCGTCCCGTTCGAGGCGTGCTGGAGGAAGTGATGCGCATAACGCATTCCGAGATCCTCGACGTCGACGTTCTTGTACTCGTTGCGGACGACCTCTCGACGCCCGGTCCCGGCGCCCTTCCCCGTGCCGCCGCCGTTGGTCAGCTTCGTGCGCCCTGCGGGCTTCTTTCCCGGCGTCGCGCCGCCCGCGCCAAGCGAGACCTCGGCGGAAAGCTCGGGGTCGAAGTCGCGCAGCCTCTGCACGCGTTCGACCACCTTCTTGTGAGGCATTGCGGCGTCTTTCGCGGGCGCGCCCTCGTCGGGCTTGACGCTGGCGGCCTTGGGACGCGCCTTCAACCCCTCGTCGATGGCCGACGCCAGTCCCTTAACGTAATCGGTGTCGTCGCGGTCGTCCGCCAGGCGGATGGCGGGACCGGTGCGGGTCTCCGCGCGCGTCCAGGCGCTCGCCCACGCCATGGCGACATGGTGACGGACTGAAGGGGAGAAGAGGCCCGCGACCACGCGACCGCCCTCCTCGGCGTCGGAAAGGGCGTCGAGATCCGCGGCGTGCAGGACGCCGTCCTCGACGTGCGCCCGGACCACCGTAGGAACCTTGCCCTTCCACGCAGCGCTCGCGACCTGCAGTCGGACGCCCCCGTCGTGGAGCGTCACCCCCATGGCGTCGAGGGCCTTCCAGTCGTCGATCGCGGCGTATACGTCAGGCGCGTTGCGGGCCAATCTGTCCGCGAGTTCCATGACCGCCTTGTCGAAACGGTCCTGCGCCAGGTCGTCCTCCTCCCCCTCGGACGAGACCAAGACGGTCGGGACCACCTGCTCGACGCCGAGCGGCTCCAGGATATCGGCGAACAGCCGCACGTCGCAGGGAGGCGTCCACAGCCGCAGGCGCGCTGCCTCGCCGGCCAGCGCCCGCCCGTCCTCGAACCCGCGGACCACGTAGACCGGGCGCTTCGTCACCCACACGTCGCCGCAGGCCAGCGGGATCTGCGGGAGCAGTCCACGCCGTGGCTTATCCTCGCGGGATTTCTTGCCGACGTGCTGGAAGACATTGACCAAGAACCCGTCGAGGTCGCTCGACGGCGGCGTGCGCGACGCCGTCACGAACGCCTTAACGCAATCCGACACGGTCGGCTCCTTGATCCCCAGCGCGAGCCACAGCGGCAGCAGCGCCTGGACAGAGGGGACGCGCGGGCGAACGCCCTTGAATATCTCCGGGCCACGGTAGAAGGCCGGCGGCGACTTCCAGTCCCCCTCGTCGGGATCGAACAGCAGGCCGCGGCCCTTCAACCCGAACTTCCCACGCAGCGAGCGGATCGGCACGTCACCGCATTCGAGCCCGGTCACGCCAGTGGCGGAAGCAGGCGGGCATTGCTCAGCGAGCGCGATGTAGCAGCGCATGATCCGTCCCGGATCGGCGACCTGCCGCCCGTCGCGCATATCTTCCAGCTGGGCCAGGATGCGGCTAGCGGCCTCGCGGCGCTCGATGCCGACCGCGTCGGCGAATCCCGACTTCATGTCCTCCGGCCTCAGTTCCGCGGCGTAGCGGGCGCTCGTCCCGTAGAGGGACTCAGAGCGCGGGCTGCGCACGGTGAGCTCGGAGGGTTTGGACTTGACGCCCGCCTCGTCCCGGAACCATTTCCGGTCGATGAGGTCGGCGAGCCAAGAGGCTGGGACCTCCTTGCGCAGGTTCCAACCATACTTCCCGTGCCGGCCCGCCTTGGCGACGGACTGTCTTTCGAGCGAGCGCTCGCCGTGCCGGTCCCAGGCGCGGGCGAGGGTGCGGAAGAGGATCGCTGCGCGCTGCGCGCCTTCCCCCTTGTCGGCCTCGATGTCCTTCAGCACGGCCAGAAGATCAGGCGAGCGATGGTCGGCGTAGACTTGGAATTTGATCGCGGGCGCCCAGGCCGGCCGGGCCGTGTACCATTGCGCCTCGCCGACCACGTTTACGATCTTCGGGACATTGCGGACGCCGAGGATCGTCAGGAAAGCGCGCGCGCCCCTCGAGCGCTGCTCCCCGCCTTTCCGACGGCCGGAGACCGCAAGCAACTTCTCGTAGTCGGGATCGACCCAGCGCATCCCCGCGGTGCGGCCCGCGGCTGTACCCCAGCCCTTGCCGTCGCGCTCATAACTCTGGGGAAGATAGGCATCCGCCGCCCGGACCGCGGCGACTGCGGCCTTGCCGTCGACGTAGTGGCGACAGGACAGCAGGATCGCCTCGCCGACCCGCGCGCCGAGGGTGGTGACCTCGCCTTCCGGCACGCGCTCGAAGAGATCGCGCAGTTCCACGAACTCGGCGTCCCCGATCTCGCGCGGCGCGGCCTTGTAGAGGTTGGCGTAGGCCGCGAGTAGGTCCCGGGCGCCGACCTCGTCCATGAAGGTGGCGTGCTCTCGCAGCCAGCCCTTCGCCCACCCGCCGGCAGGCGTGTCGTAGGCCTCGTGCAACTCGATGGCGAGGCCGTGGCGCAAGGCGAACCCGGAGGCCGAGACGCCCGACAGCAGGATGGCGGCAGATTCCCCGCGCACCTTCGCCTCGTGCCGGTTGCCGCCGGCATCGACGACGAGCCGGGCCCTCCGGATCGAATCCGGCGCCACGCCGAGTCCGGACATTTTGGCCAGCAGCTCGACGAACCATTCCGGCGATCGGTCGTCGAAGGCCTCGCCACCGACGGCCGCGAGGAAGGCATCGGCTTCGAAGCGCTCGGGACCGTCGATCTCGGCGAGGGCGTCGCGCCACCGATCGCCCTCGCCGCGGAAGGCCAACGGCACGCCGAACCGGCCCTCGACCACCGTCGGGGCGTCCCCCGGCAGGGCGACGCCCTCCAAGCTTTTGGCCTCGTAGGCGATTTGGGAGAACGGGATGCCTCCCGGAAGTGCGCCTCGCGCGGCGACGGTCCTGCGGACCTTCTCAAACGCCTCGTCGAAGGCGCCGGGAATCCAAGAATCATCTTCGCAGACGTAGGTCTCACCTTCCTGCGGGATGGCGGCCCACCCTCTCGCCGCATCCGTCGCGAGGAGATGCAAGGCCACCTCACCGACGAGCTCGCCGAGCCGCTCGACCAGCCAGCGGTTCCAATCGGTCTCCAGCATGGTCTCGCGGCTGGCCACCGGGTCGAACTGTGCATTCAGCGCGAGCGGCACGCGGCTGGCCACCTTCATCGGGAACGCAACGTAGAGAGGCTGCGCGGAACCGCCCCTCGGGACGGCCACCGCCATCGGCGAGGTCTCGCCGGCCTTCTTGTCGGAGCGCTCCAAGTCGTCGGGCACCGGCACGCGGACGTCGAACCGATCCCAGGCCAAGCCGTTGGCGGCCTCGACCGCGACGTGCGAGATCTCGACATCCTCGCCGCCGACCTTCGCCGCGAAACGGCCGATCTCGCGCGACGTGAGGTGCCGGCGCACGGATTCGCCCCCGCCGAGACCAATCAGCGACAGCTTCCTCAGCGTGCGCAGGAAGGGAAGGTTGGACTCGTCCTGACGCACGATCCAGTCCCGCAGGGCATCGACCGGAACGTTCCTACGCAGCCGGAGACGGAACAGGGTCGTCGCCTGGTTCGGGTCGTAAAACCCGGGCACGGGAACCTCAGGCTCGATCGAGCGCAGTCGCGTCCCGTTGGCCTCGAAGTGATAGTGACCGTCGTGCACGTCGACGCGGTCGCAGAAAGAATGGACGATCTTGAAGCCGATGCCGAACCGCCCGATAGAATCCGGGTCCTCGGCCTTGTTGCTGAAACCGGGAGAGGACAGCCCCACAACGTCCAACAGCGTCACGCGCTTGGTCCCGTCGTGGGCGACGAGGAGGTCGTGCCCCCCGCCGACCTCGCGCAAGGCGAAGGAGATGGACGAGGCGCCGGCATCGTCCGCGTTCTGGACGATCTCCTTTAGTCCCTGGAAGCGATCGCTCGCGGTCTGCGCCGCGCCCTTGATGTTGCGCGCGATCAGTTCAACGAGCATGGGGACGGCGCGGATGCGCTCGCCCAGCCTGTCGACTGCGACGCGACACGCCTCCTCGCCTTCCGGCTCAACGTGGGGTTCCTTCGAAAAGACGTGCAGAGCCGCCTCGTCGCCCGAACGGTATCCGTCCGTCGCATCTAGCGCGACGTCGATCGTCGTATCCATGGCCGCCGAGCTCAAATGGGCGCGGCGAGCATAATATGGAACGCCTGCGCGAACTGGGCGCCGACCGCTTCGAAGCCGCGCATGGCGTAGAGTTCGTGCCCCTCGAGCTCGAGATCCATCTTTCGGAACTCGCGATCGTCTATCCGCTGGGCGATGCCCAGCGCGGCGTCGCCCAGCATCTTCAGGTCATGCTGGCTGAACTGCGTCGCGACGTAGGCGACCGGCTCGCCCTCCTCCCTGGCGAGATCTCTGATGAGGTCAGGAGCATTTTTGAGATAACCGAATACCATGGTGCGTCTCCCGCTCACCGTCCAAGCTATAGCGAACGTCATCGCTGCGTCCTACTTCGGCCTTTGGTCTGAGCGAGAACAGCAGGCCTCCGCGATCTCGCTCGTCGCATTCCCCGTAGACCTCAGCTGCTGCTTATTCCCCATTTTCGCGCGCCGGCGCGCGTCTGCTGATCGCATTTCGCAGCCAGAACGGCAGCGTGGTGCTTCTTCGGATAGATTATGCAGTTGTACTCGTCGGTTGCGATCCTTTCGAAGCGAAGCACCGCCGGCCTTGCGACATCGAGGATCGGGCGGAGACGAACGCGGTGGGTATTGTTATAAAAATGCGTAAAGTGCGCCTTGATATCCTCGCCACCGAAGTGGAAGGTCGCCAGCTTGTCTTCATAAGGCCCAAGCCCGAAATATGCGGGCAGCGTAGCGGCAGGTAGCTGAACCTGATAGCCTTGGCTACCCCCCGTTCCGCCCGTCTCAGTTTCAAAGATCTCCAGATAGAGATATTTCGGCTTATCGGTCAGAGGATCTAGACTTGTGAGAAGCTTTGTTTTCTTGGCGGTCTGCTCGACGTCGAGGATCTTTTCGAAGAGTGGCTTATTTGCTAGCTTCACCTCCACCTTGATGGCCGGCTTGGCGGCTTTGCCATTCGCTTCAGGTTCTTCGTCTTCTTCGGAGCCTAGCTCCTTTTTCACCGCAAGCTTTCGCACCCCATCGAGATCTACCTCAATCGCACTTGCGCATAGGCCGATCCAGCATTCCTCAAGCGATCTGGCAAAGATGGAATCATTGTTGCCCGTTACTTCGACACAGAGTTCAGCGTTTCTTGCCAAGCCACCACCCGTGAGGTTGGCCGATCCGATGATTGCAGTAGTCACGTCTTCGTACTGAAACTCGAAGAATTTCGGATGGAAAGTAGCGTTCTTGTAGGCGTCCTCCACGGCGCCAGCGTAAGAATGACCCGCATACAGCTCTTGCAGATAGAGCGAGTATAGAAAGCTGTCCGGCGTCGTTACACCGTTGTTGACGCCGTAGATGCATTGGAACTCACCGCCGGAAGCGAGAAAGTTCTCCAGATTTTGAGCGATGAGTCCGAGGCCGTCCCAGCGCGCATAGGCGACGGCTGTGCGTACCCGCACGAGATCATCGCGGTCTAAGAGCTCGTTGAGGCGCTCGTAAAGGTGGCTCTTTTCACCGGTGAGCTGGAGGAGAATTTGGAGGTTGAGATCATCGTTCATGCGTCGCTACAGCCTGATATCTGCATATGCATCGCCCGCGGCTAACGCATTCATCCAAGCCAGACAGAGATCACGTGAGAGATAATGCCCGTAACGCGCCTGCTCGTGCCGCTCCACGATCGGGAAAGTCGAGTAAATGTACCTTACGTCGCTACGGTCGGTGACGCCGTAGAGGTGCAAGAAGATCGCATCGAGCTTCGCTTTTGCCTCTACTCGGCGAAGCTCATCCCAGGCGAATGGAGGTCTTGCAGAGCCGTCCTTTTCTTTCCAACCCATCTCCACCGCAAAGCAAGCCATGTCACTCGACGTGTAAGTCAGCTCAAGCACCAGCTCATCGATGAGGCGCCCGGCGGTATGCCCACCGAATTGTCGATGCTCGAATTCGCTTGGGTCAACGGTGGGCAACTGCTCAACGATGAAGAGATTTAGCGTCTGGCCCTGTACTTTTTGACGCGTCACATAGTCAAAGATGATGGCGTTGAAGTTAGCGCACAGGCGTTGTTCGTTGCAGTGCCCAGATTCCGCTCGGAAGATCGGAATCTTGTTTCCAAAGCCGACAGCGGGGAAGAGCGCTGATATGAAGGTGCGCTCGTTCGTGGGGGCTGTGATTTCTTTGAAACCCAGCACCCATCGCTGGCTTTCAGGCCAGCCGCATTCCGACAGGGGTACCCAATACTGAGGCTCAGGAAGCCATCGCGGATCAGCGTGTTGCTCTAAAGTCGCGGATTCTGGCTGCGCGGGCCGGTGTTGGTTCGCCGCATTTACGACGACGCTTGCCGCGCGATGATCGTAGGCTTGTGCCATCTTCCCCTCGTACAGTGGAACCCACTCTCCGGAAGCACTTTGCCAACGGTTCTGGCCAATGGGATAAGCGCGTTCCTGTTCCTCCAGTTCAACCTTCGTCCGGAAGTGTTCCGAGTCGTTGGTCATGTGGAACATGGTGCTGTAGCGGAGAGGCCAGGCGCGCTTCTCACTGCCGGCAGAGCGATCCACCAAAACCGGAAGGCGTTCGTAGATCCTGGTCGTCAGATCAGCATCACGCCGGCTTTTGAAAATCGGTGCTGTCCCGGTGTTCGGGTTCACACGCGCGAAGTCTTTGGCGCTGAATGGGAAGCACCGATCCGGATCATCCAGCTCCGACACGTCCTGCAGGAAGAATGCGCATCGCGCAGGCTCCGCCACAGGCGTCGGGCTTGAGACGAGCGCACAGAATTTGAAACGACTGTCGACGTCGGGGAAGAACGGCTGGCTGCCATAACGCGTGCGCCGGTTCTCAAAATCGTAAAGTGCCTTCAGCCGTCCTCCTGTCGCAACTCCTTTGAAGTAGGTTGCGGCGGTCTTGTCCGATGCGATGCCAGAGGGCGTAAGCAGCCCAACCATCCCTGTCGGTTTGACGATGCTTGTGCCTCGCTCGACGAAGAGCGAGTACAGGTTAATGTCTCCCCCTGAGAGCAGAGGGAAATCCCCACTCGTTCGAGCCACCTTGATGGCTCCTTCGGCTCGTCCTTCAGCCTTGGCATAGTCAACAGCGAGCGGGTCCCCTGACACGGACAGCTTGGCGATCATTTTTGCTCGGTCAGAGGCTCGGGTTGCGAGTGCGATCTCACGACGACGAGCCGCGAACCACTCAACCTGCTGCAATTTCAGTCTGTCCCAAGGCGGATTGCCAATGACAGCGTCGAAGCCTCCGACACGGTCGTTCTGATCCCAGTCGGACCAAACCCCTGGAAATGCGACTTGCCAGTTGAGGAAATTCTCCTCGGCAACAAGCTCACGGGCTTTCGCGAGGATCTCGCCAAAGCGCGCTGCATCCGGGCGGCCTGTGTCATTCAGCGCCGCTCCCATCGCGATCTGCACGGGATCACCAAATTGCGTGTCGTAGAAGGCTGTGAGAACAGCTTTGTCTTCGCGCGTGCGGAGGTCCAGCCACTCGAAGGCATGCATGAGCGAGAGGAACGCGTTGAGGGGCGCTGTCATATCCCGCACCTCGTCGAACACCTGCGCCGATCGATGCGCCTCGGCGATCTCGGCGTCAGTTAGGCCCTCAATGATCTGCATGGACGAGGCCGCGCGCATTGCCCGCGTTAAAGGCCCATGGATCAGAAGACCGCCGCCGTAAGAGGTCGCGCGATCGATCCCATTTCGAACCCACATACCGAAAAGGCTGTCGCCGCAGCGAAGGTGGTGATCGAGAAAACTGAGGGGCGCGCCGACAGTGAAGGTGTGAAGCCAGAGCGCGACCTTCGCGAGCTCAACCGCCATCTGGTTCTTGTCGACACCGTAGACACAGCGCTTCAGCACCATGCGGCGAATTATGTGTCGGTCGTCGAGCTGCTCGGGATCGATCGTCCAATTTCGCTCTTCCGCGTGACCGAGAATGGTATGGCGAATGCTGTCGATGCGATCGCTGAGAGGGGAAACGTAGTCTGCCCACTCCACCAGGGCTTCAGCCTCCGCCATCGCGGCGATGACTCGATCAGCGAGATAGTCAACGAGGCTGACAAGGAAGTGCCCCGATCCCATAGCCGGATCGCAAATCTTGACTTCAAGCAAACGCTCCGCGGGGTCGAGGCGTCTGAGTGCACCGAGACGGCGATCCTCTGGCATGGCGCTGTTAGCTAACTCTGCGGACTTACTGGCGAACGAACTCACGCGAGCAGTGACGAGCGGCTCCACTGTCTCGCGGATGATGAGACCAACCAGGTCGTCAGGAGTGTAGTAGCTACCCGAACCCTTTCGCGCGAACGGGTTGGGTCGCACGGAGATTGATGCGCCATCGCGGATAACCTCGTGTTCGAGCAGCCGCTCATAGATGGAGCCGAGTTGTTGGACCGTGAGGTCGCGATAGTTGATGTACTTTCGCCCGGTCGGCGTCCGCTCAAACGATAGGGCGTCGATGACGTTCGCCATCACCGCATCGCCCAGCCGAATGTTAGCTAGGAGCGGAGTTCGTTTCGGATCGAACAGACCACCGTTGTAAGGCGGCAGGCCTATGGATCGGTCGCCGATATCAATCGCGCGACACAGATCTTCCAGCTGAGACCAGTACCTTGCAGCCGACTCAGAGAAGATATCGTTGCGGTCTTTGCGCTTACCGATGTCTCCGCGGACCCTTTCACGAAGCCCATAGTCATCGTAGCGACGATCGCGCACCGGAAGCAGGTCGCGATCCTCAGCGTAGAGAATGAAGAGCAGTCGGTAAAGTAAGATCAGCGCGGCATCGCGCACCTCCTGGAGAGGTGCGGTCGGTGCCGCACCGGCTATAGCTTTCGCGAGCTCCGGGAACACTTCGCCGAAGACGAGGTTTGCGATGTTGTTGGCGACGCGCTCTTCGTAGAAGCGCGCTTCCTCGATGGCACGCTGATGGAAGGGGCGACTGTCGACAGCGCCTGGCAAGAAAGCCTGCCGGCGGAATACGAGGTAAAAGACCTTCAACCAATGCTCGCGCTCCTGATCTGAGAGCGTGAACAAACCTCCATCGCGCCCCCCGATGGCGAGGACAGCGGCCAGATCGATCTCGAAAAACTGCTCCGAAACGGAGCGAGCACCTTGATAGTAGAGACGCCACTTCGCGCCGTTGGTAAGCACACCCCAACGAAGGCTGCCTGTGGTGAGGTCCTCGACGCGGCGCAAATAACGAAGCATCTGCGTTGAAGGAGCAAGTTCCTCGCCGCGGCGGCCAGAGCGCCGGTCTAGTGGCCTCGCCCAGCGCTTGGATTCGACGATCGCCAAGCCAAACTCATAACGTCGCCATTCTTCAGGCATGGCGTTCGCGGCTGTTTTTGCAGCGGCATCCGCGAATAGGAGACCGTCTGGGACATCGACGCGCCCCTTGGGCGCGAGGTTCTGTTGCCGAAGGCTGGCTGACCATCCCAGGCGAGTGAGGATAGGCCAGATCAGATCGTCTTCAGTCTGGCTTTCATTCGGAGTTTGTTTGGTTGGGAAGCGTGAAAAAATGTCGAGCAGGTCGACGCGAAATTGCGCAAGCTCAGCCCCTCCGACCTGAAGCCAATCACTAATAGATCCGATAGATTCAACAAGAAAATCACTCGAAAGCAAACTTCCCTGAACTGCATACCCTAGATTTATAGTTTCAGATGTCGCCATGATCCTCGACCTAACTAATACCTATCCCATCATCCGCGTCGCATCATCCTTTTTCACTCGCCTCACGGAGCGATCAGTGGATGAGGGCGTTACGCCGCCTCTGACAGGTTGACCAGAATATGCTTGAGCTGGATCGTATGGCCGCTGCTTTGGATCAGAACGCCATGCAAGATCGCCGCAGCCAAAAGATGCGCCGAATCCGGTGTGAGCTTGGCTGTGGAGCCGTAGGTCTTCTCGATGCGCCTATTAATCGCATCGACAACATCGGCCGCCGGCGGGACCAGCACATAACCGAGCATGAAGCCCCATTCGTGGCCTGCAGAATACTTCCCCGCCACAAACCGATCCACGCCCTCAGCGACATAGGAGCCGTTCAAAGCCGATAGGCCAGCGCCAACCCGCTTACACTCGACGGCTACGTAGGCGTCTTCATCGCCGAACTGGTGCAAGAACTGGAGCGTGATGTCGATCCGCCCGAGGATGGCGGCGTCCGTGGTCGCCATATTGTCTAGCTCGTGCTCGCCGCGGATCTGGAGGTTGGTGAGCCTCCGCGTTTTTTTCACTCGCCGCATGGCTTTGCGAATAATAATGGTGGCTGGCACTTCCAACATGCCGGAAGTAATAGCCGAGCGAGCCTCGTCGACGCCCTGACAGACCAAGTCGATCACCGTAGCAACTTGGTCCTCGGTCAGGGCGAAAGCGGGGTTTCCGTACGGAACGTCAGGCGTGAGCAACGGCATCCCGCCTCCGCACCCAGTGATCGGCGAGGATGACATCGGCGTCGTTCAGCCCGGTAGTTCGTGTCCAGTAGCGATTTTCCGTTGGCTTCAGGATGAAAAGGTCGTTGGCGCCGTAGAGGCGCATTTGCCGTCGCTCGTTGAGATATGGTGGAATGTCGACCTCCAGCCGGCCGCGGAGGAGAGCGGCTAGCCGCTCCAAATCCGCCGGATCGCCATCGCGCACGACGGCCTGCGCCTCGGGCGCTCCGGACGCCATGACAAACCGGATGGCCGTCACGCCTGGTACACCCGAGCCGAGGTCACCCTTGTTGAGCCGGACCGGGTAGATCATGGCCTCAAGGTGCCGTTCTCCACGGGCGCGGAGATAGGCATCGACTGCATGTACTACCTGCTCCGCGTAGGCGCGGAGGGTGGCTGTATCCGGAGGAGTGACCAGTTCAGCTCTTTCGCGCCGGTTTTCGAAAATAAGATGACGCGCCCTGGAAATTCCGTCACGGGCGAGAACACGCTCATCCAGTTCGAGATCGTACAGATTGAAAACAGCTTCATCGAGAGCTGCCAGTGATGCCGGATCGCCGAGATGGTCGGCAGCATGCCTCTCGGCTTTGACAACTGCCTCGATGAGCGAAGTGTCGGCTCCAGCCAGATCGGGAACCCTAAGCGACAAAAGGTCGTGTGGCTCTACCGTGGGGCGCTCCAGACCCCACATCGGCCCGCCGAAGGCGAACTGGAACGCCGTCAAGCTGGAGTTGAGTATACCGTTGAGCACATTGGCGTAGGCTGCATCGGTTCCTACGAAGGAGATGCCATAGAAATTCTGCGTGTAGAGGACATCGCCGTCGCTGACGGCAGCGCTGTAGCGGCCCCGCTCGGCTCCCGAAGCGTTGCCCACCTTGGAACACAGCAACAGAGGGCCGCGAAAGATCGACGCCCTGCGCGGGCGGTGCAAGGTCCCATGGGTGAACGGATCGAGAGACTCATCATTGAGCCGGAAGGCCGTGAACTTGTCTGGTGTGACAACCTTCAAGTATCGGTAGGCTGCCGGAGGTTCATTAGCGTCGCCCTGAACCTGAAACCCTTGACCGCGGTGAACGCCTGAGTCCCGCCCGAGGCGGTCGAGGACAGCTTCGAATCGGGGGAATTCGGTTTCGAGGCGGTTTATCAGCCAGCTATCGCGCACAGTTCCGAATGTGGCGGCTTTCAACAGCGGCGGCGTGGCGAGCACGCGCTTCAGCGGCACTGACCGGATCTCGCCCGGGCCGAGGTGAAACACCCCCGTCCGCCTGAAGTCTGGCGTCCAGGGGATCGACCCGACCAATAGCCGTTCGCGATCTGGGACGAGAGCGCAGCGGGCAAAGAAAAGCAGTGCGGGACCAACCGCGTCCGGAAAGAGTTCCTCTCGCCGAAGATAAGATAGATTGATCAGCGCTGCCGGCGCCAATCGGTTGAGTAGGAAGGTTCTGGCTTCGACCGCGTGAGAGTCCTTCGAGAAGAAGGGCGTCGCCTTCATCACCATGCCAACCCGGCCTGATGCGCCGGCCAGGCGCGCTCCAACCGCCAAGAAGGCCTGATCTGGACTTCGCCGTGGGCGCAGGGTCTCAGCATCGGCTCTCAAACGCCTAGGAGCGCCGCCTTCCCTCCTGACGAACGTCCAAGGCGGATTACCTACCACAGCGTCGAAGGGCTTTTCAGAGATAAGCGCAGGAAGATCGTCGCTTAAGGAATCGGCCTCGAAGAGGGTCGTGTTGATTAAGCGGTCAAACTTGAGATCGCCGGCGTCGGTGACAACCTCTTCGTCCAGTTCGAGCGCGGCCAGATATAGGCTGAAGGCCGCGATCCCGAGCGCCGCCTTGTTGATGTCGATCCCGAAGAGCTGGTGGTAGAGAATTCGGCGCACCGTCTTCCGGTCTGCTGGTTTGCCCTCCGAAGCTCGCCACACCAGCCGACGGAATGCTTCCACTAGGAAGGCGCCCGACCCGCAGGCTGGATCGATGATTCTTGCATCGGCCGACAGACCCTCGAACACCGGGTCGAGGGTCAAGTGGACCAACTCAACCGGGGTGTAATGCAGCCCCTGCGAACGCGCCGCGTCGGCAGCGCTCGATCGAGCGAACTGTTGATAGATCGAGCTGACCAGGTCGACCGGGATGGCGCTGAATCGGAACTTGAACAGCCGTCCCTGTCCTCGGCGCTCGGGGATGAGGCTTCGGCCCTCTATGAAATCTCGAATGAGCTTCAGGTGATCTGGCGTAAGTCGCTCGCATTCGGCCCCAGGGTTATCCATGGGGAACAGATCACCATTGAAGGTAGAACGAAGCCAATCGAACAGCGCGAACGCGCTGGCCGGTGTGGCGAACATCTCGCTGAGGTTCGCTGGAAGGTGCGCAGGCAGAAAACGCTGCGCGATGCCGCGATCGAGCAGATACCAAGTGAAGATGCACCGGCCGATGAACCGCTGCGCCAGATCCCTTGCCTCGCGAGCAATGTCAGCAGAGGTCGGACCGCCGAGCGCAGTCAGTGAGTCTTCGAGGGCGCTGATCTCGCCCAGCAGTTCGCGATCAACACGGTGACGGCGGTCGATGCGCGAGCCGATCGGACTGGCCCAGAACGCGCCGGTCTCTGTCGCGAGCCGCCCACATTGGGCGTCGAGCGCTTGTAGACGTTCGCTGGAGTCAAGGGCAAAGCGATCCAGCGGCGTCGGCGCTGCGCCGTCATCTCGTACGTCGGATGCTGGCGGGCAGGCGTAACAGTCGTATAGACGAACATCAGTCGGCGTGACGACCCACAATAACGGCGCGACGCTGAGGTTCCATGCCGCCTCGTGCCAGCGGCGGATGTCGTCGTCGCTGGGGGCCGCGCTGCCAGCGTCCTTGAAGATGCTGGTTGGAGTTTGCTGCGCAGTGAAGACGGCGTCGGCATTCAAGCCTATGGCGTCATCAGCAAAGACTGCGCGCAGCTTGCCGGCGCTAGTGTCGTCGGCCTGGGTCAGGCCAGGTGCCCCCCGACCACCAGATCCGAGATAACCGGTGGCCTCCAACGCCTGACGATAGGCTCGGCTCGTCATGCCGATCTCCGCCGTTTGGCAACCAGCGGGTGAGCCGGGACTACCTTCAACGTCCGGGGCAGCGACGCATCAACCGCTTGACCTGGAAACAGTTCAAGTTGACCGGGCGGTGACGTAGGGCCGGAAAACGCGAAGCCGCACGAGAGTGCCTCCAAGTGGGTTTGAAGGCGGATAACGATGCCATCTTCGTGCAACGAGGCCGGATTGCCTTCGTCGAGCAACGACCACCGGTCACCGCCCTGCAACACCAGCGCCTTGCCCCATAGAGCGATGAACGACGCGCGCGCAAGACCAAGCTTCAAGTCCGCGAATAGTCCGCGATGCGCCTGAAGCTCCAAGTGGAAACGATCGCGGAGGGTAACTGCGAGCCGCAAGAGAAGGATTGTTTGCCATCCGTACCTTGCTGGTGAGCCCTGATTCTTGGGAGGGACATCGGCAGGAATGAGTGCGCGCCTGCTCGTCCACTCGCGCAAGGTCGCCGTCGAGAGGCCGGTCAACCGAATCGCTTCACGCGTCGTCACCAGATGCATGCAGTTTATCCGCAAGTTCGAGTCTCATACCCGATCTTGATTGATGAACGCCTACCAAAACCTGCGCGTTGCGTAAATCGCTGTATCCGCTCTGCCGAAGCCGTTGACCCGAGGGCGGGCGCTCTTCAGGCTCGCGACGGGCCAATTCCTGCAGCGCGGCCAGTCGCAAAATCGATCCGCCGAGAACCGGACGTTCCGGAGGTAGGAATGGGCCAAATTTGGCTGCTCCGTCCGGCAGTACTGTTCGTGTCAGCTAAACCACTGAACAACCCGGATTTTATGCAACCGATTTCTGCAACCGTTCCGTACGGCTTCCAGAATTCGGTTATGACAGGGTGAACGCTATTTGGGCCGCCGTCCGCTTTTCAGCGGCTTCGGCGCTTCCGCCCCGACATCTGGGGCCTCCAATAATCTGCCTACGTCAACATCAAGCGCGGCTGCCAAACGATCGAGCAGATCGACGGTTGGGTTGAATTCCTGACGCTCCATCCCGCTGATGTAGCTTCGATCCACGTCGGCATCGACGGCCAGGTTCTCCTGCGAGAGACCTCGCTCAACCCTGAGCCGCCGCAGATTCCATGCCACTCGGGTCCGCGCTTCCATGGGCGCGAAGCCAGCAACTTGCTGCGCCGCAAACCATCGAATATGTTCAACACAATTCGGTAGCGCACGAAAGAAACTGCGTGTTCGCGTGAATTGCACCGAGGAAGCGGGGGAGTTTGCAGAAAGTTAGCCGGGCCACTCGCGACCCAAACGCGATTGGCCTGTCTTTGCTCGCTTTCGCCGCATGGAATTTGGCGACAAAGGCGACCGCTGGCGTGAACGACTGGTATTTCGAGAAGAACGGCGAGCGCGGCGGGCCGATCAGGGCCGACGAGCTCGAGGCGATGCTTGCGAGCGGGACAATCAGCCTTACCAATCTAGTTTGGACAGCCGCATTCGGCAGCGAGTGGAAGCGGCTCGGCGATACCGAGCTAGCCCCTCCACAGCCGGTCGGACCGCCACCGTTACCGCCGAGAAAGCCGCCGGCCCTTCTACCCAAGCCGGAACAGGCGACATCGGGGCCAAAAGACTTCCTCGACAGCGAGCTGACCGAGGCGCTGATCGGGCCGAAGTCAGAGCACTACCTCGCAAAGTGGCGGGCCATCCTGGCGAAGGCCAACGGCGACACGGCCAAGGTCGCGACCGTAACGTCATGGAACTGGCCCGCGCTGTTCGTGCCCCATGCCTGGTTGCTCTACCGCAAGCTCCATGTACTCGGCGCAATCGCGCTTGTGGTTCAGCTTGTCTATGTGCTGCTGCCCGAGAGCGTGCCGACCTACGTGTCGCGCGGCTTCATGTTCGGCTATCTCGGCCTGTGCATCGCCATCGCGCTCTATGGCAACTCCTGGTACTTCGATGCCGTCCGCAAGCGGTGGGACGTGCTCCAAAAGGAGCCGGGCCAGGCTGCCGTTCTGGAGCGTGCCCGCAAGACCGGCGGGGTCACATGGATCGCGCCGATCGGCGCCGTCGCGCTCGTGATCGCCGCCGCGGTCCTCTCGCATGTCATCACCTGGAGCGATGACGAGGCCACCGTTCGAAACGGCTTCATGACCGGCTATCAGAGCACCACGATCGGCCAGGCGCTTGCCGCCAGCTTCGACGACGCAAGGTGGCAGAGCTTTACCACCGACCAGGGCGCCAAGGTCGTCAGCTTCACCGGCAAGATCAACGCCAGCCTGCACGCCAATGCGGTAGATCGGCTCATGCGGCCGGTCAACGAGACGGCGGCGGAAACCGACATCGACAAGCGCTACGGCAGCTACGATACGCTTTTGCCCTACTACCAGACCGCCATTGCCCATCTGAAAGCTCGAAACACGCTCCAGCCGATCGCAGACAAGCACAGCTGCGACAAGCCGGCAGGGAAGGCTCCAGAGTGCAATTTCCTCGGCGTAACCTTTGGGCTCATGCGCGCCGTCGTCGAAGCCTGGGCTGATGATGCCTATTGGTCCGTCGGCGAACCCGTCGAGATCCAGTGGACCATCAATCCCGATGGACGCAGCTTCAGCCTGGCCAGCATGAACAGCAATGCGTGGAAGGGAAAGCCGTTCACCGAGATTTTCGCCGTCCTCTACGACTGAACTTGGTCAGCGAATTCCTGTCGTTCAACTCCGCCCGACCATGCGAGGTCAGATTATGCGCTTGCCCCTCATCTTCGTCGCGTGCCTTGCGGTATCGAACGCTATCGCCCAAGCGCCGCGGATCAAGTGGCGCCCCATGGATTTCCCTCCCCAGACCATGGTGAAGGCTGAACTGGACGGAAAGACCGTCAAGCTCGGTGAGATCCGGTACTTCTACAAGTTCGTGAAGGCACAGGGCTGGTCATGCACGTTCGACAACGCTGGCGGCCCGCGTTCCGGCCCATCGACATTGCGTTGCCACGTGCCGCGGCAAGCGAAGCCAACTGACTTCTATGTCGAGTACCTACCTGAGCAGAACGAACTGACGGTCGTTGATGACACCGGCGAGCACATGTCCGACATTTATGAGGTGTATGGCCCGAAGCCTGAGACAAGAGGATAGGCGATGAAGCCAAAAACGACCGGAAAAGCCACCTTTCCCAGGACTCGACTGCGGGGTCACAGAGTTGGTACACACGATCGAAACCGGCGACCGCTAAGCGTTTGATTTTGCTAGCCTAACGGTAGATTTGGGCCAGCCCCGCCCTGTCCGCCATATTTTCTGCGCTAACCGCTTGATTTGTTGAATAATCAAACGCTACCAGCGCCCGAAAACCCAACGATCACCCCAACACCCCTTCCCGCTCACAGATCCCTTTTGATGACGCGAGGCTTCGATCGTTCGTTGAGCTATGCGCTTCCGATTTGCGCCACAAGCGGACTTTCAGAGGTCGCCTGGAAGCAGACGTCGGAATAGAGCCGAGCTGAACAAATGGCGGGCAATGGCAGCGATTTTGCCGATCTGGCGTCCTAGATGGCTATGGCTCGGTCATGCAGAGCCCGGATCCAGGTGTCGAAGCTGCCGATATCATTCCGCTTTGCGCCCAGCACTACGCCCGTGCCGAGGTGGCGACGCCTGAACTCCCGGAGATCTCGCGCCGACTGCCCGAACTGATGCTTGAATGCTCGCGCGAAATGATCGGGGCGCGTGAAGCCGAACTCGGCGGCAATCTCGGAAATCCGGCGGCCATCGCTGGCATCGGCCAGAAGCGCCTTGATCCGGACCAATCGTCTCGCCTGGATATAGCGCTGGACGCCTCCGTCTTGCTCAAATAGGCGGTACAGCGTTCGACGCGATACACCGACGGCGCCGCAGATCGCGTCGGCCGTAAGGTCAGGTGAATTGAGCTGGCCTTCGATGAACCGCCTGGCACGCCGCTGAAGGACCATTTCCAGACCAGGTCGAGCCGCCTCCACATTCGCCAGGGTCGGAGAAATGCAGGCGGTTAGCATTTCGCAGGTCGCCCGGCTCAACGCCTGCTCCTCGCCGGCCGGCAAGGTCGGCAGGCGGCGCGCGAGCAGGTCGATATATTCCGCCAGCAGCGCCGCATGAGGGCCGGTTGGCCCGCTGCCATGAAGCGCGCCGAGGTTGGGAAGGCGCTCTTCCAGCAGCGACCGCGGCAGGAAGAGCGTGACCAGTTCGGAATGCGGCTCGTCGCTGATGAGTTCGCTCGCCAGATCGAGCACAGACACTTGGCCGGCCACGCCTTGAAAGTCGCCGTTCGGGGTCTGCGCTCGCCAGCCTCCGGTCCGGTAGAGGTTGAGCACGAAGTGATCCATGCCGTCCCGGCGAAGCCGGGCTTGCGAGCGCGTATAGCGCTGTTCGCCAAGCGTCGCTGCCGTCACGACCATGTCGCCGAGCTGGAAAGCCTCGACATCGGCAATGAAGGCGCTGTCGGCTTCGGACGCCTGCCGCTCCACGTCGAAGACGACGGCGATACTGTCCCGCCAGATGTCGAACTGCCGGGTCGAGAATTCGCTGCTGGGAATAGTCGAAGGGTCCAAAACGCCCTCCTCGTTGCCCACGAAGCCGAATGCGATTGGCACGCTGAGTCAACTATTGGCACGGAGACGGTCTGTTGCCCAGCGCTCAGGAGCCTAATCTCGCCCCCGACTTCGATGCCTCGGGACTACCGCGCCTAGCTTCACCCTGTGTGGGGGGCTGCCAATGTCGATCCCTGCCGATGCCGTGCAATCGCTCAAGCGCATTGAGTCCTGGGTCGCTCGGGCTCATCCGGACCGCCTGCCATTTTTACGGCCCGCAGCCTCGGAAGGCACTGTCCGGAGGGCGGAAGCCAAGCTCGGTAGGGCTCTCCCGCCGGAGATCCGCAGCCTCTACGCGGCCTATGACGGCCAGCCGGAAGGAACGCCCGCGCTCTACCTCAACCAACGCTGGCTGCCGCTCGATCTCGTTGCCGTTGCCTGGGAAGATCTCTGCCTGCGTTACGGTTGCCCGGACGACATTCGCGTGGCGGCCAATACGAATGGCAGGCCAGCCTTGGCAGCCACGACGTGGTCCGGCTGTTGGCTCCCGCTCTTCGGCAGCCCGCGTGGCGACCATTACTGCATCGACCTGCGCGCCGATCGCCCGGGCCGCTGCGGCCAGGTGATCTGGTTCCTCTACGACCGGCCCGAGCGCGCTGTCGTCGCGCAAAGCCTTTCACAACTCCTCGGCCGGGTCGCGGACGGCCTGGCCGCCGGCGAATGGCATCTCGACGCCGGCTACGACGGACTGAGCGACTGAACTCTCCAGGCGAAGACAGGAGACGACGATGAAGACAAAGACCCTGCTGCTGCTAGGCGCTGCCGCGATGGCATCGATCATGTCGCTCCCTTCCGTAGCTCAAGACGTGCCGCCGCTGGTGAAGCAGCTCAACAACGGCAACTGGCTGCCGCAGGCTGAGGCTGAGGCCCTGCGCGACGAGCTCTTCTACCAGCGCGCCATCCACGCCTACGTCACCATGATCCCGGCGATGAACACGATCGGCATGCGCGACGGCTCGGAGGTCGCCTTCGGCAAGGGCTACAATGTCCTGCCGATCTGGAAGTCGCGGATGGATTCGCGTGCGTGGATCCCGACCCCGAACGGCGACGTCATCTATTCGCTCACGTTTCTCGACCTCAAGGACGCCGGGCCGCTTGTTGTGGCCGCCCCGCCGAACGTCATCGGCATGTTCACCGACCTGTTCCAGCGCACGATCACCGATGTCGGCCTGATCGGGCCTGATCGCGCCCGCGGCGGCCTCTACCTCCTCCTGCCGCCGGACTATGACGGCAAGATCCCGCAGGGCTATTTCGCCTTCAGGTCGCAGACCAACAACGTCATGCTCTTCTTCCGCACCGTGATGGGCAAAGGCGCGACCGCGCCTGACCCCAAGCAGGCGGTCGAGATGGCCGAGCAGACGCGGATTTACCCGCTCTGGGCGTCCGAGAAGGACGTCAAGCCGATGCAGTTCCCGGATGGCAGCGGCAAGCGCGTCAACATGATGTACCCGATCGACAATGCCTTCTGGACCAAGCTCAAGGCATTCGTCGATTACGAGCCGGTCTCGGCGATCGATCCGGAACTGCGGGGCGTGCTGGCCTCGATCGGCATCGTCAAGGGCCAGCCATTCAATCCCACCACAAAGCAGCAGGAACTGCTGAAGAAGGCGGTCGAGACGGCGCCGAAGATGATCCTGGCGAACCGGCAGCTCGGACGGCCCGACGACCGCAATCTCTACTACAAGGATCGCCAGTACGAGAACGTCTGGGCCGGGGCGACGTCCGAATGGCTCCAGGACAGTTATCTCGATGTCGACCAGCGCGCCGGCTTCTTCCAGATCGCGTTCTCCTCGGCACCGGCCATGGTGATGCATACGCTGGGAGCGGGATCGAAATATCCGACGGCTCGTAAGGACGCGAACGGCGAGTTCCTGAACGGCTCCAACAGCTACCGGCTACGGCTGCCACCGAACGCGCCGGCCGCGCTGTTCTGGGCCGTCACGCTCTACAACATCACCGACGGAACGATGGTGGAAACGGCACAGCTGATGCCGTCGATAAACAGCCTCAATGAGGCCATTGCGAAGAACACGGACGGCTCGATCGAGCTGTGGTTCGGGCCTTCGAAGCCCGCGAATGTCGCGGACACCAACTTCATCCAGACGGTTCCGAACCGCAACTTCATCGCGACCGTGCGGCTCTACGGCACCGGCGTCTCATTCTTTGACCAGAGCTGGAAGCCGGACGACGTCGTCAAGGTGAACTGATCCGCCGAACCCGCCGCTGGTTCCGGCGAGCGCCCGCGAGCCAGCTCCACCGACACAGGAGCTTGCAAATGACCGACGAAAACACCTTCGTCTCGCGCCGCGATGCCCTCAAGGGAGGCCTCGGCGCTGCATCCCTGGCAGCGCTTGGCAGAGGCGCAGCGGTTCCCACAGCAGTAGCCGCGGCTTCGGTCGCGGCGGCTGCCGCCCCGGCACAGGCGCAGGAGGCCCCTGCCTCCGGCAGCATCACGGAGCCAGCCCTCGGCGTCGTGATGCACCCCGGCTATGCTCGAACGATCGCCCAGACGGCCTATGTCTGGGGCTGGCCCATGGTCAACATGATCAACCGCAAGGCGAGGATCACCCAAGCTCCGTACGCCGGGCGCCTGAACGGCGTGTTGCCCGCCGCGCCACGCGGCCAGATCGGCATGCTCGCCGACTATATCGAGCCGTCACAGACCTTCATCGCCTGCCCCAACCAGGATGTCGTCTATGGTCTCGGATTCTTCTCGCTCGACGAGGAGCCGGTGGTGATCCAGGTGCCGGATTTCGGCGACCGCTTCTGGGTCTATGCGCTCTACGATGCGCGCACCGATCAGGTCGGGCACCTCGGCAAGCCATACGGTTCGAAGCCGGGCTTCTACCTTCTGGTCGGCCCGCGCTGGAAGGGTTTGAAGCCGGTCGGCATAACCGAAGTGATCCGCTACCCGACCTCGCTCGGCAACGCGATTCCCCGCATCTTCCAGGACGACACGCCCGAGGACAAGAAGGCGATTCAGCCCCTGATCAACCAGGTCATGGTCTACCCGCTGAAGGACTTCACGGGGCAGATGAAGACGATCGACTGGATGAAGGCGCCGGACATCGTCGGCCCGAAGGATTCCGGCAGCGGTGCCGAGACGCGATGGGTGATCCCGGAACAGTTTTTCGACCAGTTCGGCGAGGTGCTCGATATCGTCGATCCGTTGCCCGGCGAGGAGGCATTGTACGGCCAGTTCCGCCTGCTGCTCGACGCAGCCAAGGATCCCGAACTGAAGAAGGTGATCGTCGCGGCCGCAGTCGAGGCCGAGGAGAAGGTCATCCAGCCCTTTCACCAATGGATCCATAACGGTCGCCCTGCGGGCAATGGCTGGAACCGCTCGACCAATAACGCGGAATGGGGCGTCGACTATTTCAACCGGACCGGCACCTCGAAATCGAACATGTTCGACAACCGGCCGAACGAGACGCAGTACTTCTACACTGATCGCGACGGCGCCGGCGGCCAGCTCACGGGTGGCGGGACTTACGAGATCACCTTCGCGGCTGGGCAGGAACCGCCCGTCAACGGCTTCTGGTCATTGACGCTCTACAACGAGCATCACTTCTTCCACCCGAACAACCTCAAGCGCTACTCGCTCGGCACCAAGAACAAGAGCCTGAAGCGCAATGCCGACGGCTCGCTGGCGCTCTATGCAGGAGCGAAATCACCCGGCGGCGACAAGGAGGCGAACTGGCTTCCGGCCCCGACAGGCAATTTCTCGCTCTACATCCGCGCCTATTGGGGCAAGCAGGGCATACTCGACGGTTCCTGGAAGCCGCCGGTCATCCGCAAGGTCTGAGAAGGCGTTTCAAAGGCTAGCCTTCACAGAAGCGGAAGCAAGGGTGCGCCGCGAAGCGGACATCCGTTGCCTGAGCCTAGCCCTGCAGGACCCAAGCACAGGGTTGGCGCGTGTCGTACTCAAACCGCGGTGACTTCTCTTCAGCGACGGGTCCGAAGATTTCGTCCTGGAATTGACGGAATCGCGCGACGGCGGCTCAGCCTCGCTCATCCGCCTGTGAGGGAGTCAGGCCGGGAGGTGAGCCACCGGAAGGTATCGTGAAACAGCCGCAGTGTTGCTGAGGGAACCGCGAGGGCGGACGCGCCTGGCCCAGGCGATCGCCTCACCAACGCAGCAGGCGCGGCGCGACCATCGTCGCCAGCGCCGTTACGGTCGCAACCGCGATCGGATACCAGGTTGCGAGGAAGGGCGTCGTGTCGTCCGGGCAATGCAGGCTGTATCCGACGATGGCGAGCCCGGCCGAGGCGATGCCCGCCGCCGTTCCCGTCAGGCGCCCGTCCACCGGAGCGCCGCGGCGCGCCAGCAGGATCAGGATCACGAACGGCACGATGGCGTAGAGCGGCACCGCGATCAGGCAGGCGCGCCAGTTGCGGCCGAAGATCAGCGCGCTCCAGCTTTCGGTCGGCGCTTGCGCCAGCGTCGCCAACGCCCATAGGGCGGCGAGCGCGGGCGGGGCAAGGGCGAGCCAGAGCCAACGGCCGGGCTTCAGCCCGGGCCGCAGGCTCCTCTGGAACACGGCGAGCGCGACGAGCGCCAGGCTCGCACCGAGAAGCGCCTTGGCGATGACGGGCAGCGTCATCCAGGCCACGGCGAAATCGGCCCGGGCACCGAGCGTTCCGAGGATGAGCGTGATCGTGAGTCCCAGCGCGGCCAGCGCCGCCAGCCAGGTGGCGCGCCGCAGCCAGCCGGTGTCCACCTTGCGGTGTTCCGCCGTCATCATCGAGATCAGGTCATCGGTCTGCATCGGGGTTCTTCGAGACGTTTCACATGAGGGAGTTCGCGCCAAGCCGGCGAAAGGTTACGGCATGGCGTCACGGCGGCCGCGCCGCGCGCCGGGTGAGGAATTTTGCCATGGCCTGCAGGCCACGATGGATTGCGACCTTGGCTGCCGTCTCCGTCATGCCCGCCGCACTCGCCGCCTCGGCGACGCTCGTGCCCTGAAGCTTGACCCGGTCGATAAGCCCGCGGGTACGCGCAGGCAGCGCCTCCAGCGCCCGCTCCAGATCAAGACGGGCCTCGAAGGCAGCGTCTTCCGGTGCAGCGGCGAGCTGGAAGGCTTCGTCGTCGAGCGGCAGGCTGCCGGCGTGGCGGCCAGACCGGCGCAGATGGTCGACGAGCTTGTAGCGCGCGATGGCATGCGACCAGGCCGTGACCGGGCTCGACTGATCGTAAGTGTGGCGGGAGAGATGGAGAGCGAGCAGCGTTTCTTGCAGCACATCCTCGGCCTCACTTGGCTCCGTCCGTCCCGCTCGCGCCAGCATCTGGCGCAGATAGCCGCGCAGCCGCACGCTGATCTCATCGAGGAAGAAGCGGTAGGCCGCGGCATCGCCTTCAAGTGCGGCAAGGAAAGCGGGCCGGAGCCGGGTTTCGAGTTCGTCGAGGGACAAGACGGGCGCCGGTCATCCGTGGGCGCGGAGGAAAGCCCCCCAGCGCATGTCATCGTATCAGTGCATCCTAGCAGCCTCATCATCGGTCGATGAAGTGCTCTCGGCGACGCTGTGCAACTCCACGGATGCGGCTCTCACATCTCCGTGAAGATGTAACCAGGGTCGCCTGCCGTCCGATCTCTCCTCCGACGCCGCCGACGCGGCACGCGGAGAGACGAGATGCGCCACGACCCGATACCGATCGCCGGCATGATCCTCGCGAGGCCGGCGGTGGCGCCGACCGGAGCCGATCTCCTTGCCGAGCGCCTCGCCACGGCCGGCGCCACGCACGCCTTCGGCATTCCCGGGGGCGAAGTGTTGGCGCTGGTCGATGCGCTGGAGCGTGCGGGTATCCGCTTTGAGCTCGCCAAGCACGAGAACGCCGCGGGCTTCATGGCCGAGGGGCTGTGGCATGCCACAGGCTCGCTGCCGGTGCTCGTGGCGACGCTCGGCCCCGGGGTCGCGAACGCCGTCAACGTTGTCGCCAATGCGCAGCAGGACCGGGTGCCGCTGGTTCTCATCACGGGCTGCGTCGATCAGGCTGTGGCAGAGAGTTTCACCCATCAGGTGTTCGACCATCAGGCCGTGCTGCGCCCGCTGGTCAAGGCGAGCTTCCGCGTCGCGCCCGGCACCGAGGCGCTCGTCGTCGAGAAGGCGGTAGCGGTGGCCCGGCAGGGCCGACCCGGCCCCGTCCATATCGACCTGCCGATCTCCGTGGCAGAGGCACCGGCCAAGCGGCGTCCGCCGGTTTCGCTGCCTGTAGTCCAGCCCGCTGTGCCTGCGGACCTCTCGCAGGCTGCCGTGATGATCGCAACGGCGCGCAGGCCGCTGGTCATCGCCGGGCTCGACCTCGTCAACCAGCAGGGCGGAGCAGCGCTCGACCGCTTCCTGACGCGGACAGGCGCGCCACTTCTGACCACCTACAAAGCCAAGGGGCTGGTGCCGGAGAGCGATCCGCGCGTCATCGGTGCCGTCGGTCTTTCGCCCAAGGCCGATGCGATCGTCCGCCCGCTGATCGACGACGCCGACCTCATCATCCTGGCCGGCTACGACCCGATCGAGATGCGGCAGGGCTGGCGCCATCCGTGGCCGGCGGACAAGCGCGTGATCGACATCGTCGCCGAACCGATCCGGCACGGCATGCACGATGCGAGCCTGCTGCTCGCCGGCGACGTCGAAGCGATCCTGACGCGCCTGTCCGATATCCAGACAACAGAGGGGACATGGCCTGACGGCGAGCCGGCCGCGATCCGCGAGCGCTTCCGGGCAGCCTTCGCCGCGCCGGCCGCGTGGGGGCCGCATGCCGTCTTCGAGACGCTGTGGGAGGTTGCGCCGGCCGGCACGGTCGCGACCGCCGACTCCGGTGTGCATCGCATCCTGCTCAGCCAGATGTGGAACTGCGACGGGCCACGTCGCCTGCTGCAATCGACGGGCCTGTGCACCATGGGCTGCGCCCTGCCGCTCGCCACCGGTGCGGCGCTGGGTTCACGCAGGCCGACGCTTTGCTTCGTCGGCGACGCCGGGCTGGAGATGGTGCTGGGAGAGCTCGCGACGCTGCGCGATCTCGCGCTGCCGGTCGTCATCGTCGTGCTCGTCGACAAGAGCCTCGGGTTGATCGCGTTCAAACAGAAGCAGATGGGGCTGAAGCGCGCCGGGGTCGATTTCGGCGCGACCGATTTCGCCGAGGTAGCGCGGGCGATGGGCGGTCACGGAGCCACGATCGGCGATCGCGACACGCTGCGGCGTGAGGCGCAAGCCGCCTTCCGGCGCGATGGCTTCAGCCTGCTGGCCTGCCGCATCGACGCCGCGGGCTATGAGGGAGCCTTCTGATGAGCGGACTCGCCTCCCAGCCCCCGGCGAAGCGGCCGCGCGACGAGCGGCTCGACGTCTTCCGCGGCCTGACCATGCTGATCATCTTCGTCGCGCATCTGCCGCAGAACAGCTGGAACGCCTGGATTCCGGCGCGCTTCGGGTTTTCTTCAGGGGCCGAGCTCTTTGTCTTCTGCTCCGGCATCGCCAGCGCACTGGCCTTCGGCGGCGTCTTCGTCCGGCGCGGCCTTGTGCTGGGCACGGCGCGGATCGCCTACCGGATCTGGCAGGTCTACTGGGCGCAGCTCGGCCTCGTGCTGGCATTGATGGCGCTCGCGGCACTGCTCGACCGGCTGTTCGATCTCTCCGTGCTGGCGAAGCAGTTCCCGCCCCTTCTCGCCGAGCCGGAGCGCGCGCTGCTCGGCCTCGCCACGCTGACATGGCAGCCGGACTATCTCGACATCCTGCCGATGTATCTCGTCATCCTGGCGCTGGTGCCGGCGATGATGGCGCTCCGGCGCCTTCATCCTGCCCTGCCCTTCGCGTTGGCCGGGCTGCTCTACGCGCTGGTCTGGACGCACGGGCTGAACCTGCCCGGCAATCCCTGGAACGGTGCCGGCTGGTTCCTCAACCCCTTCGCCTGGCAGCTCGTCTTCTTCACCGGCTTCTTCATCGGCATGAAATGGCTGCCGGTGCCGCGCCTTGGCGACCGAGGGCTGATGACGGTCGCAGGTGGCTTCGTCATCCTCTGCGTCCCGCTCTCCTTCTGGGGCATCCTCGACAACTGGCCGGCCGCGCAGACGCTGCGGGACCTTCTCCTGCCCGGAAGCGAGAAGACCGACCTGCACATCCTGCGTCTGCTCCACTTCCTCGCGCTGGCCTATCTGGTGCTGAGCCTGATCGAGCCCTTCCGCCAGCGGCTCGACCGGGGTGCAGGCCACCTCCTTGTCCTCATCGGCCGGCAGTCCCTCGCGACCTTCCTCGCCAGCGTCGTGCTCTCCCGGTTGGCGGGTGTGGCCGCCGATGCGGCCTGGCATAGCGAGCCCGTCGTAGCGCTGCTCAACCTCACCGGCTTCGCGCTGATCCTTGCGACCGCAGTGGTCGTTAGCTGGTTCAAGAGCGCGCCCTGGACCGGCCCCGCATCGAAGCCCTTCCCGCACCGCGAGGAGGAGAGGAGCGACGCGCTCCTTCCGCCGCGGACACGCGTCCGTGAAGCGAGTTGATCGGCGTTTGATCGACCCGCTGCGAACTCCCTGAAGAGCGCTCGCCACGAGCGCCGCAATGGAGCACCCCATGTTTCACGATCTCTCCGGCGACCGGATCAGCGTCGCTAACGATGCCGCGAGGCTCGCCTGGAACGACACGCTGGAGGCCCTGCTGGCCCATGCCGCCGCGACGCCGCAACATCTTGCCCGCACGCTTGAGGCCGATCCCGACTTCGCCCTCGCCCACGCCGCACAGGGGCTGATGCTGCTCTCGCTCGCGCGGCGCGAACTCGTCGCTTCGGCCCGCGGCTGCCTCGCTAAAGCGCAGATCGCGGCCGTGCTGCGGCCGGTCACCCGGCGTGAGCATATGGTGATGGAGGCGCTGGCACTCTGGCTCGACGAGGCGCCGTGCCGGGCGGCGGAGCGGCTGGAGGCGATCCTCCTCGCCCATCCCCTCGACGTGCTGGCGATCAAGCTGTCGCATGGCATCCGCTTCATGCTGGGCGATCAGGCGCAGATGCTGGCGAGCCTGCGCAACGTCGCACTGGGCTTCGGCGAGACCCACCCGCTCGCCGGCTATGTCCACGGTTGTTACGCCTTCGCGCTGGAAGAGCGCGGCCTCTATGCCGAGGCCGAGCGGGTCGGGCGTCGCGCCGTCGCCTTGAGCCCACGCGACGCCTGGGGCCGCCATGCCGTCGCCCATGTGCTGGAGATGACCGGGCGGGTGGATGAGGGTGTCGCTTGGCTCGGCGACGGCCGGACTTGGGCGCATGCCAACAACCTGCGCTTCCACATCGTCTGGCATCTCGCCCTGTTCCGGATGGAGCACGGCGAGACCGCCGAGGTGCTGCGCCTCTATGACGAGGAGATCCGCGCCGAACCGACCGACGATTATCGCGACATCGCCAATGGCGCCGCGCTGCTTGCCCGGCTCGACTATGCTGGCGTCGATGTCGGGGAACGCTGGGAGGAGCTGGCGGAAAAAGCAGAGCGACGCGTGCATGACGGGCGTCTCGTCTTCGCCGATCTGCACTATGCGCTCTCCCTGCTCGGTGCCGGCCGACAGGACATGGCAGAGACCATCGCCCGCCAACTCGTCGAGGACGCACAGGTCCACCGCAGCGTCGAGCGCCGCACGGCATCCCGCAACGGTGCCCTCGCTGCCTTCGGGCTGATTGCCTTCCGTGAAGGGGACTATGCCGAGGCAAGCCGCCTTCTGGGCGCGGCTCGCGACGGTCTCGTCGCCATTGGCGGCAGCCATGCCCAGCGCGACCTGTTCGAGCAGGCCTATGCCGAGAGCCTGATCCGCTCCGGCAGCCACCAGCAGGCAGAGCGCATCCTGAGCGAACGCCTCGCCCGCCGCGGCGGCACGAACCTGTTCGCGTCGCAGAGGCTGGCGCGATTGCGCGGCCGCTCTCCGGGGCGCCTCGCCGCGCTCGCTGTCGCCTCGACCCCGCTCGCCATCGCCCATTGACCCATCAGCCGAAGGAAGCAAACCATGAGCACCGCCACGATGACCCGCAGCTTCGCCCTGCCGTCCACCCGCACCGTCATCAACCTCGCGCTCGGCGGCTTCGCCGGCCTCGGCTTCTGGGAGCTCTTCGCAGCCGTGCCGACCGCCTGGTTCGCCGAGTATCCGCTGGAGCCCCCGGAGCTGGTAAAGGCGCTGTTCCACCACCAGCTCGGCCTCCAGCTCTCGGCACCGGTGGCGAAGCTCCTGCACTACATCACCGGCTTCCTGTTCTATCCGCTCGGCTACTGGCTGCTGACGCGCTGGGTCAGGAGTTTCGGCATGCCGGCCGATGGCTGGATCTGGGGCGTGATCACCTATTTCATCGCGCTCGCTTTCTTCGCCCCGCTCGCGGGCCAGCACTTCCTGCTCAACGACGTGCCGCGCCTCTCCTTCATGAGCCTCGTCGGGCACGCGATCTACGGCTACCTCGCGGCCTATGTCTTCGAGGCGCTGGAAGCACGCAGGTCCTGAGCCAGCGCAAGGACGTGAGAAACCCATGCTCGACAGACGCGGCTTCATCCTGCTCTCAGGCGCGGTCCTCGCCGCGCCTGCGGCGCAAGCGGACACGTTCCGCCCGGTCAACACGCTGGGATCGCCGGAGGGCGTCGCGATCCGCGGCTACGACCCCGTCGCGTATTTTCGCGACGGTGGCCCGCGGCCCGGGAAGCCGGAATTCTCCGCCACCTATGGCGGAGCGATCTGGCGCTTCGCCAACTCCGAGCACAAGGCGCTGTTCGAAGCCGATCCGCAGCGCTACCTGCCGGCCTATGGCGGCTTCTGTGCTTACGGCACCTCGCGTGGCTATCTGGTCCAGATCGAGCCCGACGCCTGGTCGATTGTCGATGGCAGGCTCTACCTGAACTATGATCTAGGTGTGAGGAAGACCTGGCTCGCCGATACGAGGCGGTTCATAGCAAGGGCTAACGGCAACTGGCCGCGCCTGAGCGCGACCGATATTCGATAGTGTCCAGCGTGCGCCACTTCCGGACATTGAGATGCCGTCCGAAAGCGGACCTGGGGATGCAGCGCTGATCATGACGTGTATCGCGCCCTCGGTGGTTTTCCAGTAGCCGAAGCCGCTCGCCCGCCCAGATCCAAACTCCCGGAGTCATCGGCAGGACAACCGCGGTCGATCAAGAAGCGCCGAGGTCAATCGGTCACAATACCCTTGTGCAGCGTCAGCACTTCTCCAAGTTTCGCTATCACAATGAGGCGGCTCAGCGCCAATAGCCGGCATTGGACTGCTGCCCGGAAACGGACGCAGCGGTTCGCTCTGCCGGTTCCGGTAACGCATTAGTACCTGTCGCGCTTGGTGGCCGCGCGCACGGCCGAGATGCCTGCCATCGCCTGCGACGAGCCATTTGCGCGATACACGGCCTGGAACACATGCTCGGCATCGTCGTAGCGGCCGAGATTGAAGTAGGCCCAGCCGCGCATCATCATCAGGTCTGTCGTCTCGGGAGCAAAGCGTCCCCGTTCGGACAGGGTCACGAGCGCCTTGTTGTAGTCCTTGGCCTCATATTCCGCGTAGAACCGTTCCGAGAGCAGGAGGGTGGCGAATTCGTTGCGGCGTTCCGGCGGGACATGGGCGCCGGACGCCGCGACAGCTGCCTCCGACGACAATCCTTGCTGAAGCTTGGCGTAGGTCTTGCCCGTTGCGGCATCGGCCGCCACCTGGCCGCTGCCGTTGCGCAGAGCGAAATCAAAGGCCTCCGCCGCCGCAGCAGGGCGCTTCAGGTCGAGCAGCCTCCAGCCGCGTTGAAGGGCCGCGGCTGCGGACGTGCCGCCCCCGCTGCCGCCGCCGGTGCCGACTGGCGGCGTCGCGCGGACGTTCCTTCTCACAGGGGCCGGGTCGGCATCATCGCGATCGATGGAGCGCGGCCGCTCAACAGGAAGCCGACGTTCCGCAATCTCTTCAGTACGTTCTGTCCTGGTCGGAGCGCGCTCTTCCACGGGCACGGTCTGGCTGCTTCGTGTCGCGCTGCGACCGCGGGGCTGATCCAAGATTGAGGCGATCCGTGGCGAGCGCCCGCCCCATTCGGTCATGATCCTGCGCAACTGCGCCTGGTCGCGCAGGCGCTGATACACGAGCGCGAGCCCATAGGCAGCCGGCTCGTAGCCGCGGTCCCAGGACAGGGCCGTCTGGAACCAGGTGCCGGCCGGGGCCGTCTGGCCGGCATTGTAGGCATACCACCCGAGCGCTGCGGCACCCGGAGCATAGCGGTCGGTGCCGACCGTCTTGGCAATACGCTCTATGACCGTCCGGTCGAGCTTCGGTGGTGGTTCCTGCGCGACAAGCGTGGTCACGGCGTCGAGATAGGCCTTGCGGTTCGCCGCGCCTGACTCCAGCCACTGTGCGCCGAGCGCCTCTGCCTCCTGGTATTTCTGGGTAGCGGCCAATGCGAGCACGGCACCTTCGGCGGCCTTCGCGCCGCCATTTCGAGACAGCGCCGTCTGGAACCAGGTTGCGGCCTTGGCCGGGTCCTTGTGGCGCAGCGCGTGAAAGCCCAGCAGGATCGCATCGTCCGGCGTGGTCGAGGCGTTGGCGAGCGCCTCGATCCGCCTAATGTCGTCCGGCGAGGCAGGATGGGCGGCGTCCTCGGCGGCCGCTCCGACACGGCGCCGGGCAAGCTCGTCGCGGATGCTCGTGAACTCGCTTTGCCGCTCCTGCGCCAGAAGCGGGGCGTAGAGAGCTTCGGGCAGCGTCGCGACCGCCTTCTGCATGGTGCCGACCCGCTCGGCCGGGTTGCTGCAATTCGTCAGCACATAGGCATAGGCGTCACGTGCCCGTTCAGGCTTGCCGGTCTGGGTGAACGCTTCCGCGACGCGCCAGAGCGCACCGACATTGGCGCAGGTCAGCAGGGCCGGCGTCTCGGTGCCGAGGCGGATGACCTGTTCCCATTGCCGGGCGTTCGATGCGTTGACGAGGCGCTGGGAGGCCTCTGCCCTGTTGAGCTGCTCCTCCAGATCGGCGGGCGCGCGCCAGTTGGGATCGGTGCTGCTGCGCTGTGCGATCGCAGCGCGGACTTCACCGAACTTTCCCTCCGTGAAGAGCTTCCACATCCGTTCGAGCTCGGGATCAGAGACCGCCCCCTGCGATGTCAGGTCGGTCGGCGGCCGCCAGTCGGGATAGAGCGCCCTGAGGCGGGCGAGCTCGGCCTCATACCGGCGGGTGTCGCCCTGCGACGCGAAATAGCGCAGGGCCGATTCATCGACTTTTTGCGGTTGGGCCGGCGGTTGCGGGGTTGCCGGTCGGCCGGGTGCCGCTGTGCCCGGAGCCTGGGCCAGGTCGAGCCCCGGCTGCGATGCGGTTGCCGGCGGCGGGGCTGCATCGGACGAACTTTGCGCCTGGGCGGAGTCGATGGCCGGCGGGGCGTTCCCCATCCAGCTGCCCTCATGGCCGTAGCGGCCCAGGGCATAAAAGGCGGCTCCGGAAACCGCGAGCAGGAAGACGGTCGATCTCACATGCATTGCGGATACCTCTCGCTCAGCATCGAGAGGGAGAGCAGATGCAGTGTCGACGGGTAGTAGAGCGTCGGCTGGAAGGTCTTCAGTTCAGCAGGGAGCGGCTTGCGGTCGAGCGCACAGTCCATGGCCGCTGCGAGGATGCGATAGCCCGGATCGGGCAGGGGCTCCACGACCTTGCCGCTGCGCACATCGATCACCGCTGTTCCATTGGCCCATGCCTGCCGGAAAGGCTCCAGCCGCGCCTTGTCCGCGATCCCCGCCCGCAGCAGGTAGAGCGGGATGCGAATCGCATTGTAGCCGAGATGGGCCGGAAAGCCTTCGGCCGGCTTCGGCTCGGCCTTCACCGACAGCCATTCGGGCGCCGGCATCTTTCGTTTCGCAAGGCCGTCGAGCAGCTTCAGGCCTGTGGCCTGCGCGTGCATCCAGCTCTGGTCGCCTGTCAGCTTGGTGAGCAGGGGAAAGGTCTCGAAGATCCAGTAGGACGGGTTGACCACCGGCCCGTCCGCCCGATCCTTCTCGGAAAAGCCTACGGCGGCCGGCATCAGCCAGGTCTCGCCGCCGCGACGCAGCAGAGCGACCTTGGCCAGCGAGCGAGCGATTTGGGTCGCAGCCGCTGTGTAGGCCGGCATCGCCCACCGGGCCCCGGCACAGGCCAGCGCGTCGATGATCAGCAGGTCCCCGTCGCTGGCGTTGTTGATGTCGGTGACGTGGGGCTTCGCGTTCGGATCCCAGCGCCAGGCGGCAAGCCCGTCGTCGCGGATCAGCAGTTCCGTCCGCGTGAAGGCGAAGATGCTGGCGAAGGTGCTGCGATCTCCCGCCAGGCAGGCGAGCATCAGGCCGTAGCCCTGGCTCTCGCTATGGCTGATCCCGCCATTCGCGTCGTCGATGACGCGCCCCTCCGCCGTGACGAATTTCTGCCGGTAGAGCGCCCAGGCATCGGCGGGCACGACGGCGTGCGCTGCCTGCGAGAAGCCGAGCAGGGTCACGGCCATTGCGGCGAGAAACCGTCTCATGATCGCCGTCCTAGCCGTCTGAGCATCAGTGAGGTGCCGATGCCGAGACCAATACAGGCCATGAGCAGAGCGAGTGCATAGACGCCGATGTTGCTCGACATCCAGTTTGCGAAGACCAGACGCATATTGGTCAGGCTGAAGGGCCGCGTCATGACGAAGGAGGTGCTGTCTGCAGAGATGACATGCGTCTCCTGGGCGCCGCGGAAGGCTGTGATCTGGCCCGCCATGCTGGCCCAGTTGCCGGGCGAGACGATCCTGTCCACCGTGCTTGCCAGGGTTTCCTCGCGGCGGGCGACGAAAGCCGTCCAGACCTGCCGCGTCTCAGGGTCGCTGGCCTGAGCTGCGATCAGATCGGTTCCCTCCGCCGGCTCGTAAAGCGTCCTTGTGCGGGAAGGCGAGCGCAACTGCGCGAAGGAGAGGTCGAAGGTTCGTTGCAGCCACCGGTCGAAGGAAATGAAGTAACGAGCGAGGGGGCCGCCGAGCGAACCGCGCCAGCGATCGCGGATTGCCTCGGTCGTCGGGGCGGCACCGCCGGACTGTTCCGGGGTTACCTGTCGTCCCTGCAGTCGGTCGATCACGGCGTCAAAGACGGCGGTGCCCTCGGAGTCGGGCGTCACCACCACGGCATCCTGTCGCACGGGCCAGGTCGCGCGCACATTGTCGGCTACTCCGACGCGGGGAAGCACCCCCGTGGGCAACTGGCCGGCCGCGCCGACGATCAGCGCGGGTCGATCGCCTATGGCGGCCGCGCTGGTAACGACCTCGACGGAGAGCGGCCGGCTGGCGCGTTGAGCGAGCCGGGCGAGAAGCGTCGCGGCGGCGCCGATATCGGCGGTATCCGGCCGGCCTGTGAGCAGGGCGACCCGCGACGCGATGGAGTACGGGAAGCCTGTGCCCGCGACCGCCGCGAGATTGGGACTGACGCCGATCTTGGCGAAGGAGGGGACGGAGAAAGTGGTGGTGTCGAACAATCCGAACCGGCTCTTGCCCGGCAGGGTCGCACCGGGTCCGCAGGCCAAGTCGGACCGCGCAAGTGTCACCGCCTCGAACCAAATCTCGTTGATGCCCGGCCGGAAATGCCTCAACGGCACCGTGATCGGGAACTGTTGGAACAGGCCGCCCGTCGCGGCGTTGAGCGGCACCGTGGCGGCGACATTGCCGTTGACGAAGATCTCGATACGGCTCTGGCCGGGAAGGACTTCGTCCGAATAGGCGCCGTCGAGATAGAGCGTCGCCTCGCCATAGGCGTTAGCGTAGAAATCTCCGGGCATGGCCACGACCGCGCGCACCCGCATGCGCCGACCGGATGATTCCTGGGTCGGGATTCCGAGTTCCGAGAACCGCAGCGCCCGCCGGTCGGAAATGAAGGGCGCGTCGGGCACGTGCCAGCGCAACGTTTCCATCATGCTGCGATTCATGTTGGTGGGCCGCGAAACCGGCGCCGTCAAAAGCTTGGCGACGGCGGCATCAAGCTCCGCCCAGCTTTCGCCGGTCACGAGCAGGGTGGGAGCGCCTTCCCTGTTAGGGGGCACGAGGCCGATGAAGCTGCGGCCACCCGCATCGGGAGGCAGCGTCCCGAGCAGGCTGCGCAGCTCGCTGGTGGTGCCGAGCAGAACCGTTAGCGTGCCCGGGCGGATACGGTCCGGCAGGCGCTCGCTGACACGCACCGCCACCTGACCGAAGCGTCCGCGCAGAGCGACGGCCTGGGACACGGCAATGATGCTGTTTGCTGCCGTCGCGCTCGCCGCGCCGGGCGCGACGATGAAGATCGTGGTCTGGCCGTTCTCGTCGGCCCCGACGGCCGGCAGGTCGTCAAGGCTGCGCAGCCCGGGGCGCTGCGCCTGCCCGCCGCGGAACGCCAGCCTTGTTCCGGCCCCGTCGATGCGCGTCCAGAGTTCATAGGTCGAGCCCACGGTGCAGTCCGTCCGATGCCGTTGCAGGGCTTCGAAGGAGATCGTGTTCTGGCCGGGCCTGAGCAGCCCCTTGCGGATGGCGATGGAGGTCGATTTCAGCCGGTCCGACGAGGCGATCGGCAGTTCGACCACACGCTCGCCGTTGATCCGGGCCGTCAGTCGCGACACTTCCGGCATCACGACCAGAGCATTCTGAAAGGCCAGGTCGAGATTGAGGTCCGCGGCAGCCTCTTCCTGGCTTAGGAAGAACGCCCAGCTGCGCTGGTCGCTCTCGCCTTCGAGCGTCACGCGTGCCGCCGGCAGAAGCGGCTTGAAGGCGAGCGCCGACAGAACGGGAGGCGGGGGCGCTTCCCGCTGAGGCGCAGGAGCGGGGACGGGCGCCGGTGCTGCCGGCGGGCTCTGAGGCGCGATCATGAACGGCGCCGGGGCGGGGGAAGGCGCGTCCTGCGCGGCGACGAGGCTCGGATACCAGGCCACTTGCGCAGCGGCCACGGCCAGGAGGAGGGAGTTCCGAAGGCCGGTCATTCCGCCGCTCCAGGTCGGGAGATGCCTTTGGAGAACCGGTAGAGCCGGAAAAGGTAGGACAGGCCGCGGCTCGTCTGGAACACGGCGATCCGCAGGAAGCGCAGCGTCCCGTAGACGACGCCCATGTTCCGGCGCCGGCCCTGCTGGAAGCGGCTCCAGTTCTCGGCATCGGAGAAGGCGAGATCGGCGATGATACGGCTGTGCAGCGGTTCGCTGGGCTCGTAGCTGCAGCCTATCATCAAGCCCTTATCGTCAGGAGCTATGCGCCTGATGCGGAGCGGCAAGGTTCCGCGCGGCATGTCGATCGTGGTCTCGAACGAGGCGTTGGCGGGGGTCCCCACCGATACGTTGTCAAGGTCTTTGGACAAGACGCGGATAGCGATGCCGTCGACGGAGACGTTCTCCGTGATGATCGGCGAGGTCACGCCGTCGATGGTGATCTCGCCGCGCCGCTTCACGGCGAAACGCCGGGCGGCCCGCCCTTCCGGCCGCTCCGAAACGACACCGAGGGCGCATCCAGCCATCAGCAGGTTGAGGATGTTCCACAGCCCCACGACCAGCGTGGTGTCGGCGTTGTAGGGCTCGGTGATGGTGCGCCAATAGGTGGCGACGACTCCGAGCGCCAGCACGGCGAAGATGACGAAGAAGGGCCTGCCGAGCTCCGAGACTCGCCTTGTGTCCAGCGTTTCGTTCTTGGCCGTGACCTTGAAGGTCGGCTTGGTCGGATTGAGCAGGACGGAGATCACCGCCGGCAGCAGGTAGATCGACTGGATGAATTCGTAGAGTTCGGAGATCCATGGCCAGCGATAGCGGCCATAGAGATAGTTCTGCATCATCAGGTTCACCGCCATGTAGCTGAGCACATAGGCGAAGAACTCGGCTCCGGAGGCCGTGAAGATTTCGAGCCCGAAGAACAGATAGAACAGCGGCGCGATCAGGAAGATCAGTCGCGCGAAGGGGAACAGCCAGAACAGCGCGGAGGACGAATAGCAAAGCCGCTGGGGCAGGGAGAGACCACGCTTGAACATCGGGCGGTGGAACAGAAGGATCTGCATCATGCCCTGGGCCCAACGTGAACGCTGACCGATGAAGCTGGTGAAGGTCGCCGGCTGCAGCCCGGCGATGAGCGGCTTGTCGACATAGACGCTATGCCAGCCGGTGGCATGCAGCGTGATCGCCGTTTCGGCGTCCTCGGTGATGCTGCGGCCGGAAAAGCCGTTCGTCGTCTTCAGCGCCGTGCGCCGCAGCACCGCGGCCGAACCGCAGAAGAAGGACGCGTCCCATTTGTCGAGGCCGCGCTGGATGATGCCGTAGAACATCTCGTTCTCCGACGGCATGGTCCTGAAGGTCTGAAGATTGCGCTCGAGAGGATCCGGGTTGATGAAGAAGTGCGGGGTCTGCACCAGGAACAGCTTCGGATCCTGACCGAAAAAGCCGACGGTCTCGGTCAGGAAGCTGCGGGCAGGTGCGTGATCCGCATCGAAGACGACGATCAGCTCGCCCTGCGAATTGGCGATGCCGTTGTTCAGGTTGCCGGCCTTGGCGCTGGTATTGCGCTCGCGCGTCAGATAGATGGCACCAAGCCCCTCGCAGAGCTTCTGCAGGGTCGCGCGGCGTTCGCGGGCCTCATTGGCAGCGACGAAATTGTCGGCGTTGCACTTCTCGTCGGTGCCGCCATCGTCGAGCAGATAGACGTTCAGCCGACCTGCCGGATAGTCCATCGCCAGCGCCGCCGACAATGTCATCGCCAGCATCTCCGCATCCTCGTTGTAGGAGGGCACGAAGACATCGACCGTGGGGGCGTTCTCCAGGTCGATCGGTGGCGTCTTGCGCTTCGCCAGCGGCATCGCCACGACGAAAAGGCTGAGGAACAGCATGCCGATGTTGTAGAGTTCGGCGAGATAGACGATCAGGCCAGGGATGAAGTCCTCGAGCTGGTTGACCGGCGGAAGCGTACTCGTCGTGCGCCAGTACACGTAGCGCAGCACCATCGCCGTCCCCAGGCCGAGCGCGATCAACCGCCATACGCCATAGGGCCTCAGGAATTTCAGGATGATCATCGCGCCAACGACGATAGCGCCGGCGATCAGATGAGCCTGCAGGCTGATCGGCAGCGTAATGAGCGCCACCAATACAATGGCGGTGACGGCCCATAGGATGACGTAGCACACGGTTTTCATCACAACGTCCTGGAATCGGGTTTCGGTCAGGGCGTGGGTGGTGGCGGAACGGCCGGATATCCTTCCAGAGGTCTAGTGGGGACGGGCTCGGATATGCTCTCAGGCTCTGCGCGCGGTGCCCGTGCAGGGCGTGGCCGCACGGGCTGAGTGCGCTCGGAGGCTGCCGGGAAGGAGGTCAGCGGCACAGGATAGATCGGGGCTCCGGCCTTCCCGAGCTCCGGCGCCGGCGATGGCGCATCTCCGATCGGGTTCCAGCCCGGCCGCCGCAGCGAGGCGTTGAGCGAATAGTCATAGGCCAGCCGCAGCAGGGCGGCTTCCGTCGCGACAGGGTCGCAGACCCTTATGCGCACCGAGGCCACGCCGGATCGCGGCAGGAAGATGCGGTCGCTGCTCGCCATGCGCTGCCATGCGTAAATGCAGGCATCGCCCGCCGCGCTGCGACCGAAGGCGTAGCCGAAGGGGCCATATTTGTTCTGAACGAACAGGGCCGATGGCGCCATGGGCACACCCGGCAGGCGCTCTTCCATCTCTTGGGCGATGGTGAAATCGTCGATTCCGGGCGCCCTTAGCAGATGCCCCTCCACGCCCTCGTTGTCCGGAAGGTCGGCTGCGGTCACAAAGGCGGCATGGATAGTATTTTCTCCGGGCGTCCGGCCCCGCGTCCTCAGAGAAATCACCTGGGAAATGGCGTTGTCATAGGTTCGCTGGGTGACGCCGGTCGTTGGTAGGCTCCCGGGACCGAGGACGACCAGTGCCCGGCTCGGATCGACGCTGACGGCGCGGGAAGCGGTGATCAGTTCGGAGCTAGCGAGCTTGTGCTCGGCACAGGCGGCCAAGCACAGGCAGGCCGACGCGACAGACATTGCAATTCGCCAGCAGGCAAGGCGTGGCGCGGCTGAACGCATATCGGGGAACTGAGCGGAAACGCTCATGGGAGATGCGCCCGAATTTTGCTCTGCGTGGTCATTTCTTGGGTATCGATACTCAAAATCGGCGCGTGTTCACCTTTCGGCGGCCAATACAAACACACTCGCCATCGTATACCCCCTAACGCAGTAGAATCGATTCGTTTGATAATTCCAACTGCTCCGGCTGCTGCCGCTCGACTTTTCCCGGCCCGAAAGGGGATTGAAGGTCGATGCAGCCCAAACAGCGTGTCCTCGGCGGAACGACCCAGCTGCAGCCGCGCCAGAAGTGGAAGTTGGCACTTTGCCCGACAGCGGACGCGCTTCAGGCGGTCGATCAGGCGGCGCACTCTAGAGCTGGTTTTCAGTTTCCGTTGCGGGCGTTACCGGATCTCTGCCAGCCGTGTGTACTGCGATAGCACCAGGCACCAGCGCGGCTCGAAATCCGCGCCCAACGGCCAGATCCAGTTGTCGAAGATCGTCAGCATCGGTGTGTCGTAGCGCTCAAACCATTGGCGCTGGCAAAGCACTAACTTGGTCGCGGCTACCACGCTGCCCTGAACCGATCTCTTTCGACCTGCAGCGCAAAGGAGTTCGACGGACGCTCTGTCCGCCAGATTTATTGCGCTAAGCGAACGATTTTGTTGCGAAATCGACGATCTCTGGCACTCAACCCCCAACATCTCCCCGCCGCTGGTTCGCGCTCCGCGAGCCTCCCGGATGTTGCAGGGGCTCCTCATGCAGGCGCTGGACGGCGAGCCAATGATCACCTGCGCCACGCAGAAGCCGGCCGGGACCAGCCACTGTCGGATACGGCCCCCATGGTGAGGTGAGCGAAGACCGAGGGCTGTTCGGCCGCGAAGCCGACCCGCCAGGCCAGTTGCATGGCCGAAGGGCCTTCCGGCGCTACTCGTTTGGGGAATGCCGCCAGCTTGAAGCCGTTGCGGAGCGCATACTGATCATAAGCCTGTTTAGTCAAAGGGCCCGGGCGCCGGCGCGGCTACTATCCTCAGTATCGAGGTCATATGCCGGCACTTCCGCGCATTGAGCGGATCCAGGCGGCGTAGTCGACCGGCGCTCGATGCGGGGGGAGATCGACCATGTCCATGACGACGCCGCGGCGACTTCCAAGTTCGTTCTCGATGTCCGGGATCCCGCACAGCCCAGCCCTGCTGGTTCCGCAGATGGGCCCGATCCTGCGCGCCGCCGTCGATACGACGGCGATCTGGATGGCGTTCCTGTTGAGCTGGATCATCGTCGAGGAGCACGACATCTGGGCGCTGGCTTCGCGCGAATCCCTGCACATCGTTCTGACGGTCGCGTTATGCTCCGTGCTGGCTCTGTTCGTATCGGTCGGATTGGGCCTTTACGACCGCAACCAAGGCTACAGCCTGCAGGCAAAGCTCGGGCGGATCGGCGGCGTCAACGTCGCGTTCTTCATCGCAGCCGGCGCGATACTGCTGATCACAGAGGCCTCGAGCGGCCTGACATTGTCCTTGCTGGTCGCAACCGTGCTGGGGTCGACGCTGCTTCTTTCGCTGGCCCGCGTGGTTTCCTTCGTCGTGCGGTCGGAAGACCGGGCCCTGCGCCTGGAGCAGCTGCGGAGTAGCGAGATCGCGGTCGGCGAGGAAGGTCGCGACGTGCGCGAGGACAATGTCCTGGTGATCGGCGGCGGCGGCTATATCGGTTCGGCACTCGTGGAGAAACTGCTCGACCAGGGCCTGCGGGTTTCGGTCCTGGATGCCATGCATTACGGCGACGAACCCCTTTCACGCGTCTGGAGCCACCCGAACTTCACGCTGATCCGCGAGGATTTCCGCCATATCGAGGCGCTCACGCGTGCCGTCAACGGCACCGACTCGGTCATTCATCTGGGCGGGCTGGTGGGCGATCCGGCCTGTGCGGTCAATGCGGATCTGACGGTCGACATCAACGTGACGGCGACCAAGGTCATCGCCGAGATCGCGAAGGCCAGGGGCGTGCGCCGGTTCATCTTCGCCAGCTCGTGCTCGGTCTACGGGGCCAGCGACGAGATCGTGGACGAGGAATCCTCGTTCAATCCGCAGTCCCTCTACGCGCAAAGCAAGGTGGCATCGGAAGCCGTCCTGAGAGGCCTCAACGATTCCGACTTTTCCGTCACCTGCCTGCGGTTCGCGACGATCTACGGCATTTCCGGAAGGACGCGCTTCGACCTGGTGGTCAACCTGCTCTGCGCCAAGGCCGTGCGCGACGGGGTGATCACGGTCTTCGGCGCGGATCAGTGGCGCCCCTTCGTCCATGTCGACGACGTCGCGCGAGCCGTAGCCATGACGCTGGCAGCCCCGGCACATCAGGTGGCGGGCGAATGCTTCAACGTCGGCAGCAACGAGCAGAACTACACATTGGGCGAAATTGCCGAGCTGATCCAAGGACAGGTTCCCGACGCCAGGATCACCTCGGACGATACGTTCGTCGACAAGCGGAACTATCGCGTCTCGTTCGACAAGATCCACTCGCAGATAGGCTTCAAGCCGGATTGGACAGTCGAGCGCGGCATAGCGCAAGTCATATCTCTGGTCAGGTCCAATCGGGTCGGCGACTATTCGATGCCCGAATACAGCAACGCCCTCTATCTGAAGGAATGCGGAATTCAGAAATTCTCTGATTTCAGCATCCATGGCTGGGAAACCGAGATGATGAACCTGCATAAATTCGCACGCGGCGCGGCGAGATAACCCGCTGGGGGGACGATGATGAGGTACTACGAGACATCCAAGGACACTGTGCTGGATTTGAGAGCGCCGGCCCAGATCGGGCATCGGTCCGAGACAAAGCCGGCGGACGCTCCGGCTCTGCGCCAGAATATCCCATGCTTCCGGCCGATCATCGGGGAGCGTGAGATCGAGGCCGCGGTGGCCGTGCTGCGCTCGGGATGGCTCACCACGGGCGCCAAGGCCCGCGAGTTCGAGCAATGCTTCGCGGCCTTGATGGGCGACGATGCGGAGGGGATAGCGGTCAATTCGGCGACCGCCGGACTCCATCTCGCCGCGGAGGCCTGCGGCATCGGCCCGGGCGACGAAGTTCTCGTTCCGACACTCACCTTCACGGCGACGGCCGCGGTCATTCGCTATCTCGGCGCCGAAGTCGTGCTCGTCGACGTGGAGGAAGGCACGCGCTGCATCGATCTCGACCAGGCCGAGCGGCGCCTGACGCCGCGCTGCAAGGCGATCATGCCGGTGCATTTCGCCGGCTATCCCTGTGACATGGAGCGGGTCCTGGACTTTGCCCGCCGTCATGGCCTGCGCGTGATCGAGGATGCCGCGCACGCCCTGCCGACACGCTGCGATGGCCGCCTGATCGGCTCCTGGGAATCCGACGCGACGGTGTTCAGCTGCTATGCGAGCAAGCCGATCACCACCGGCGAAGGCGGCATGATCATCACGCGGGATCCGAAGATCGCCGCACGGACCCGCACCATGCGCACGCATGGGCTCGACCGGGATGCCTTCGACCGCTTCCGCAGGGTCGGGGCCTCATGGTCCTACGACGTCGTCGCGCCGGGCTTCAAATACAACCTCACCGATGTCGCCGCCGCCGTCGGCGTCGTCCAGCTCTCGCAGGCGGAGGTCTTCCAGGCATCCCGGCAACGGGCGGCCGAACGCTATCTCGAAAAGCTCGCCGACCTGCCGGTCGAATGTCCGGCGCCGGCACCTCGGGGCGGGCTTCACGCCTGGCACATGTTCCCGATCCGGGTTCATGAAGATGCGCCCGCCGATCGGGATGCGCTGATCGCGGGCCTGGCGGCCGAAGGCATCGGCACATCGGTCCATTACCGGCCCTTGCACGAATTGAGCTACTGGAAGGAACGCTACGGTTGCAAGACCGGCGATTTTCCTGTCGCCGACCGATATTTCGCCGGCGCGGTGACGTTGCCGCTGTTCCCCGGCATGTCCGACGACGAGGTCGATCGCGTCGTCGATGCGGTTCGCGACATCCTGGAGTGATCAGCGATGTCCGTCTGCGACGATCATCCGAGCACGGCTCCGGCGTCACCGCTGATGCTGGCGCTCAAGCGCGCCCTGGATGTCGCGGGATCGGCTCTGGGCCTCGTGATCCTTCTGCCGCTGTTTCCGCTCGTCGCGCTCGCAATCAAGCTGGACAGCCCCGGCCCGGTGTTCTTTCGCCAGGAGCGATCGGGACGGCACGGCCATCCGTTCCGGATCTTCAAATTCCGGTCGATGACCGTGGCGGCGAGCGGCTCCGCGCTGACGGTGCGCGCGGACAAACGGGTGACGCGCATCGGCGCGTTTTTGAGGAGGACGAAGCTCGACGAGCTGCCGCAACTCATCAATGTCCTGTCCGGCGACATGTCACTCGTGGGGCCGCGGCCCGAAGTGCCTGAATTCATGAGATACTACGCGCCGGAGCAGAGCGCCGTCATTCTGTCGATGCGGCCCGGTATGACGGATTACGCGGCGATCCTCTTTCGCGACGAGAGCGCCCTGCTCGATGGCGACGAAGACCCCATCAGCTTCTATCGCCACCGCATCATGCCGATCAAATTCGCCCATTACGAACGCTACAGCCGCGACATCGGCGTGCTGAACGATCTGCGTATCATCCTCGCGACCGTCCTGCTCCTGGCGACCGGACAGGTGCCGAGGTGGTTGGGGATTGAAAGCAAACTCGCGCCTGATCGCACAAACCTGAACCCGCTGACGCGCTGATATTTGGCGAACATGCAGCACTTGCCCGGGACAGCCCGGTGCAGCGGCGCCGATCCGGGGCCCTCGCCGGGCCCCACAGAATGCTGACGGATCACGAAAGCATGAGCTTCGCGGTGCGGTTCTTCGAACCGGCCGCCCGACCTTTTTAGCGATCTTTATTTCGGCGCGCGCGCGACGCCGGCATTCGGAGCGACGGCATTGCTCCCGGCCGTCAGCTGATCGCCTGCCGCGACGCTGGTCGCCGCCGTCGGCATGTCCATGGTGAGTTCGGATCGCAACGACACTTCGACCACATCGCCGGGCTGAAGCTCGGAATCCTCATTCGCCGGAATGGTTTCGCGGCCCTTCTCGCCCCTCCTGATGATGGACAGCTCGGGCCGGAAGTCCCGGTCGCGCGTCAGGTATGAAAGCTTTTCGCCTCCTACCCGGAGCCTCACCTGAATTTGATTGAGCGCCACCCGCGCGTCCCGCAATTCCTGCAGAAATCTGATCCTGCGCTGGTCGTCGAGGCGCTCGAGCTGCCTGGAGGATTCGTCCTGGCGCTTCCTCACCTCCATCAGCTGCGCGCCCGTCTGCAATTTACGGGTCGAGGACAGAAGGACCGCGCGGCGCGCGTCCGTCACCCGCGGGCTCGGCAAGGCTCCCTTGCCGAACAGCTCCTCCACCTTTTTCAGTTCCTCGACGTCGGCCACCGTCCCCTTGTCTTCCGTCGCCTCCTGGGCGGCGAGCAGCTTTGCCTGCTCCTCGGCCTTCTTGATGGAGCGGCCGAGATAGGTCTTCTCGCGTTCATAGTCGGCCTTGTCGGCCTTCAGCTGATTGGCTTCCAGCTCCAGGATCTCCTTGATCCTATGAGGAGGGACGGGTGAAGGCGTCAGGCGATCGGCCTCTATCGAATCCTTGCCCGCCAGCACCGCGTTCAGCCGCAGGATCCGCGCCTCCGTTCGAGCGAGCTCGACCCAGAGGCCCTCGATTTCGGTGCCCAACTCCGCGGTCAGGAGAAGGGGATTCTCGGATCGTTGCCGCAGCACGTCGTAGCCGCCGGCGAGGGCCACGAGCTCGCGCACCGTCATCTGGGGGCGGAAGGGCAACTCACCCGATTTCGCCACGTCACCTTTGACATAGATGGGCCGGTACTGAACCACGCTGGCAGTGACCTCATCGGCCTCGATCGCCATCGCGTATTCGCGCCCGTCCGACGATCTCTGCCGGAATATCTTGGTGGCGAGCCTGGCCTGGATTCTCGCCTCCATCTCGGAGGGATAAAGACCGACGACCGACACGCTGCCGAGAGCCGGGAAGGAGATGCGGCCATCCGGCTGCACCGTCACGCGGCGCTGCAGTTCGGGAATGCGGGCGACGAGAACCTCGATGACATCTCCGACCCCTACGCGATAATCGGCATTTGCCGCGCCGACCCAGCCCAAGGCGCAGGCGACAGCCAAGGTCGCCACTCCCATGCGGCCCAACCCGGTCGGAAGCATCCGGGAGGCCAGATCGCCCGGTCGAGCGGGCCGTCGAACTCGCAGCATGAGAATACCCCTTGCTTCAGGCGGTGGTCGGGGCCCGCGCTTCCAGCCAAACACAATGGCCCGCGAAGGAGGGCGCCGTGCCGGCGATGTGGCGACTACCCCTGCCCCATCGGCGGAACGCGGCCCGACGATGGGTAATGCTCCGAACCTGGGAGGTTGCCCGCTCGCGCATGTCAGCCGTCGCTCCGGTGAACCACGTTGCGGACCTCCAGATCGAGGCCGGCCAGCATGACATGCCTCGTTCCATTGGTTTCCGCGACCTGCGACGATCCATTGGCCAGCGCCGACGGCGAGACGCCCACACCGAATGCGGGCGACGAGGCGGGCATCGCGGCAGCGCCGTCGACATCCCTCGCCCGGAGGAACAATCCGCTGTTCACGGCCCAGATCGCAGCTTGCGTGCGGTTGTGAACGTGGATCCGGCGCAGGATCGCTTTGACATGCACCTTCACGGTCGCTTCCGCGATGCTCATCTTGCGCGCTATGGTCTTGTTCGAGTCTCCCTCGATGAGACACCCGAGAATAGATTTGTGCCTCGCCGACAAGCGCGAATTATAAGCGCCGACAACTTGCCCGACTTCCTGCATTCCATTCTCATCGTCGTCGCAGCTGGCAAATCTAGTCTGTCTCAAATGGAGATAGTCGCGACGGTGGCCGTCATTTTCGTCCTGTTCGTCAAGATTGATCCGCCGGGCAGCCTGCTGATCTTTTTCGTCATCGAGGATCGTCAATATCGCCGAAGGCAGAACCGTTTCGCCAAGCATGACCAGCTCGAGCGATTTTATGAAAGCCTCACAGGTGGCGATCTTGACGAAGTAGGCGTTGGCTCCGGCCCGGAATGCCGACAGCATCTCAGTGAGTCGGTGCCGATGAGCCAGCATCGCGACCCGTCCGGAAGGGCAAGATCCTTTGAAATGAGCGACTTGCTCGATGGCTGCTTCAAAATCATCAGCAATATCGACGATCAATAGATTGATATGACCTTGCGCTATCAAATCAGTGATATTGGTGTCGATCCGCGGGCGGGATGCCATAATCTTGAATTCCGCAGTCGTCAGAACGCGAGCCAGCCCTTCTCGGAGAAGGGCATCTGAGCCCACGAGAACGGCCCCTATCGGTTCCATGATAACCTCCTCGGCTTTGCCGTCTAACGGCTCAAGACAAGCAATTCTCTCTTCGGGATTGTTGGTGTTTTTCATTTTGTCAACAATGCGGCTCAAATTGTATTTTATTATTAACGAGAGGCCGGATTGAAATCATCTTCGTTTAGTATGTTATTATCAGACGATCTGTATATTATATATTATCATATTCATCGAAGAATTTACTTCTGCGATGATGTCTGAGAAAATTGATAATTACAATTCAACGACACCCATGCGATCATCCTCGTATTTGAACGAGATCGCTAAAGCTTAGACCCCGTGAATCTTGGATTCCATGCTGCATCAATTGATGCATCGTTTCGTGCAGAGACGGCAAGAGTCCAAGGTCCGACGGCCCGATAGACAAAAGTCTGCCTGTTGGATCGACGAGTGTCTAGTGCAAACTCTAGAGGACCCCTCGCCGAGAAACGCCGTTCGTCGAACAGAACCAGCGCCGCCGAGAGCATCGCGTGCAGTGCGCCAAAGTACCGGCCTACCTCGGAATAGGTATACCCCGTCATACGCCAGCGCCCAATACGCTACCGTGTTACTGATTGTGAACGGCAAACAGAGCTCTGCCGCTTGAATTCGCGCGGAATCTGCCAATCGAAGGCCTGAAGCGAATGAACAAAGCTTCGCACCGCACAATGCGCCAACCCTCAGGGACAGGCGGTCCGACGTCCTCAGAAGCGGGTGCAGGAACATGACACCGCACGTGCTTTGCATCGGAGGCGAGGACCACGCGTTGCGCATCCCTTTTCTCCTGGCTCTGCAGGAGCGCGGGTTTCGCGTGAGCGCCGCTGCGACGGCGGAACCTGAGCCGTTCGCGAGCGCCGGGATCGAATACCACCCTTTTCACTTTGATCGGTTCGTCGCCCCGCTGGCGGACCTGGCGTCGCGTACGGCTCTCATGAAGCTGATCGCGACTGTCCGCCCCGAGATCGTGCAAAGCTTCGACACCAAGCCAAACCTGCTGGTGCCGCTGGCGGCGCGGGGCATTCCGGGCGTGCGCGTCGTCTGCACGATCAATGGCCTGGCCTATCTCTACTCATCGCGTTCGCCGAAGGCGCTGTTCTTCCGTCCGATCTGGCGGGCCATCCAGCGGCTGGCCGCGGCATCGACGACGGCGATGGTGTTTCAGAACGTCGACGACCAGGGGTTCTTCGAGCGCAACAAGCTCATGGGGGCCAGCCCCGGGCAGTTGATCCCGGGGTCCGGCGTCGATGTCGGCAGGTTCGATCGTGCGGTCGCCGAGGGGCCTGCGCCGGAAGAGCTTCGCCAGAAGCTGGGCCTCGCCGGCCAGGAAGTCGTCGTCACCGTTTCGCGCATAACGCGGCAAAAGGGGATACCGACCCTCCTCGAGGCCGCGGCAGCGATTCACCGACTTCGCCCCAATGTGCGCTTCCTGCTGGTGGGTCCACGGGACAGCGAGGGTCCGCTTGCCGTGACGCAGGCCGAGATCGATCGCCACAAGCCCTATGTGATCTCCCTCGGCCCGCGCTCCGATGTGCCGTCTCTGCTGAACATGGCGGATCTGTTCGTTCTCCCGACGGAGTACCGCGAGGGCATTCCACGTGCGCTTCTCGAAGCGGCCGTCGCGTCGCGACCGATCGTGACCACGCGCATGCCGGGCTGCCGGGATGTCGTTCGCGATGGCTGGAACGGCTATCTGGTCGCGCCGCATTCCCCCGAGCAACTCACCGGCCGGATTCTCGAACTGCTGCAGGATCGCGAGCTCGCCGCGTCGATGGGCGCGCGGGCTGCCGCGCTGGTCCGGAGCGAGTTCAATCTCGAGGTGATCGTCGAGCGCTACGCCTCCCTCTACAGGCAGCTGGCGAGCGGCTTGCGCCAGGCTCCGGTGAAGACGGCGCTGAACGGGGCGGACCGCAATCTGCACCAGGACGATCCGGTGCGGCTGGTCGAGGAATGAAGCGAGGGCGGCATGTTCAGGCGCCTGAAGACGAGCTGAAGAGATTGCGATGGTGATCGATCTGCTTCTGGCTTCCGGCCTCTTGTTGTCGACCGCTTCCCAACTGAGGCCGACAAGTCTTCCGCTCGGGCCTGGCGAAATATTGATACTGGCCTGGGTCTTTCTCGCGGCGGGCCGTGAACTCGCCAGGCTCGGGCCACCGATGACTCCCCCGCTGACGATCCTGTTGATCTTCTGGGCTGCTTTCGCCGTGGCCCAGAGCCTCGGCACGATGACGGGCTACCTCATCGGGGATGTTCACGACCGGGGCCTGCTCCTTCACAATGTGATGGCCTACACGCTGCTGACGATCGTGAGCAGCCTGATCGTCGTCGGCCCCGACGCCGGCCCGCGCCTGCATCGAATGACCTGGATGGTGGCCTCGCTGGGGGCCGTATTTCTCCTGCTCCAGGCGGCCCACGGCTATGGCGTGATCGACATCCCGGCGGTCGATCCCTGGTACTGGAACACGCGCTTTCGCGGCTGGTCGACGAATGCGAACCAGCTCGCCCTGCTCTGCGCAGTGCTGACCCTGCTGTCGCTCCATCTCGCCGAAGTCGCTACGCGAACGGTTGAACGCATTGCCGCGGTCGCCTGCGGCGGCGTCGCCATCTGGGTCGGAAGGCTGACGCTGAGCGATTCCTTCGCCCTGGTTCTCGTCTGCAGCGTGCCGATCTTCGTCGTGCTGAAGCTCCGTAGCTGGGTGGGCGAGGCGAAGCCCAGCTTTCGCCCCGCCCTGGCGTGGCTCGTCATTCTGGCTCTTCCAGCCGCGGTGATGGCGACGGTTCCGCTCGTCAACACGATCAAGGCGGAAGCCAGGGATGTCGCGCGGGAGATGGCCCGGGGCGAGGAGGCGGACACCGAGCGCTCGGCATCGCTTCGGTTCACCATCTGGGGCGCCGCGATCGAACGAGGGCTCGCCTCAGGCCTGATGGGGCTGGGGCCGGCTCCCCACATCGCGAGCCCCTTCCCGGTCGTGCTGGGGTCCCGCTCGGCGGAAGCCTTGAAGTATTCCGATCAGCCGAAGCCGGGCTTCCTGCCCAATTTCGAAGCGCACAACACGCTGCTCGACCTGTTCACGCAGAGTGGCCTGCTCGGAATCCTCAGCGTCGCCGGCCTTGGCGCAGTGCTGCTCGCCGGGACCTGGGCAGCCAGATTGGACGGCCTGACCACCCTGATCTTCGGCCTCGCGATCTTCAGCGTCTTCCACTTCATCATACGCCATCCGATTTTCTGGTTTGCCGTCGCGGTCTGCCTGGTGGCGGGCGACGCGGCGCGGCATCAGGCGATCCCCCGAAAGAGTGACTGACATCGCAGGCGGCGCCAATGGTATCCTCGGCGTCTTGGATGCGGGCGGCACCTGCCGGCTTTCCGAGAGCGGCTCGATGACGCCATCGAAGAGCCGGAGCAGCGAAGATGCAAAGCGCGCGCTGGAAGGCGCAGCGCCAGGATTTGTCCGGCCGCATTTGTGCGCGGCCCTGTTGGCCTTTCGTCGCCCGTCCGTGAACCGTCGAGGCTCGAGTCATGCTGCAGACCGTCAATGACCCAGCCAAAGGCGAGCCGATCGAGCCTGGCAGACTGCGCCCGGCTCCGCGCCGGGCCAAAACCCACCCCGCCGTCACCACCCCGGAACCGGTCGTTCCGGACCAGCAGTTTCTGGATGTCGTCCGCGTGCTCTGGCGCCGGCGGAGAATGATCCTGACCGTCGCCGTGCTCGGGGCCGTGCTGGCGATCGCGGTCGGGCTGTCGATCCCGCCGCGGTATACGGCCGTTGCCGAGATCGCGGTGGAGCCGCCGCAACGCAACGCGGCCGGTGTCCGGCCCCTCCCCACCGAAGAAGAAATGATCATCGACACGCATATCGCGCGGCTCAGCTCTCGCGATCAGATGGCGCGCGTGCTCGACAGCCTGGTCCCCGGGGACGCCGCGAGCGCGCAGCCGGCGCCGCTGCCGGTCGATGCCGGCGAGCCCATCGAACCCGCCTCGAACCTTGACGATGGCTGGAGTCTGGCGGAGTTCGCACGGCGCCTGGAAATGTGGAGCGGCTTCGGCGAGAAGCGCAGCGCGTCCCTGACCGTCCGGCAGCTCGAGCACGACTCGAAGATCCTGCAGACACGCCGCTCCCGCCTCATCAGCATCGCGTTCACGTCGAAGAACCCGGAACAGGCGGCTGCGGTGACGAACCGAATAGCCGAAATCTACGTCGACGCCCGCAACACGCAGAAGCGGGAATGGATGACCCTCGAACTGGCGCGCATCAGCGAACGCATCGGCGGGCTCAAGGAAGAGGCGGAGAATGCCCGATCGGCCGCGCAAGTTCTGGCGACGCTGGTCAGGCGGCAAGACGAGCTTCGCAGCGAGATCGAGTTCATCTCGCCCGATGTCAGCGTCTCGTCATTCGCAAAGGCCCCGGAGCGGCCGAGCTCCTCCAATCCGCTGCTCTTCATCCTTCCGGCATCGCTGATCTTCGCGATCGGCGCCTGCGCATTCGGGGTCGTCAGGGATCGGCTGGACCATGGCTTGCGCAGCGAGCGCGATGTGAGCGAGGCGCTCGGCGTCCCTTGCATCGGTCTCGTGCCGAAAACGGCGCGGATGGGTGCGGTGCGCCGTTACAAACATCTGCTGAAAGAGCCGTTCTCGGCCTATTCGGAAGCGATAAGAGCGACGGCCGCGACGTTGAGGATCACGGCCAAGTCCCGGCATTCCAAGGTCGTCCTGATCAGCTCAAGCGTTCCCATGGAAGGAAAGTCGACGCTCGCCCTGAGCCTCGCCACTTACCTGTCTGGCGTCGGCCGGCGCGTGCTCCTGGTCGACCTCGATTCTCGTCGAGGCTCGTTTCTGGCCGAGCTACATGCCGCCAGCCGGACCGAAGAAGGAAGCCGCGATCTCCACTTCCACAACCGGGCGCCAGCGGATTCCATCCGGCACATTGCCGATGTCGGGCTCGACTACCTGCCGATACAGCGCAACAGCGTCGATCCGCTGCTCTTCGCCAGCGAGCACCTGCCACGCCTGATCCGTCAGTGGCGGGACGATTATGACTGCGTGATCATCGATGGCCCGGCCTTGCTCGGCGCCGCGGAAGCACGCTCGCTGCCCCTCCTGGCGGACCGCGTGCTGTTCGCCGTGAAGTGGGCGGGGACAAAGCGGGAGGTCGCCCGGAGCGCCACGCGCCTGCTGCGGGAGGCCAGCGGCCTCGGCAAGGAATGGAGCGAGGTGACGACGGCCATCCTGACCCAGGTCGATGTGAAGCGGCACGCCCAATACCGCTTCGGCGATGCAGGCGAGCTGACGCTGAGATACCGCAGGTACTATGCCCGCGGCCTCAAGGCATGGCGATCCAAAGCGCCGCCCAAGGGTTCGGCCCCGGGCGACCAGCGCCCTCCCGCCGCGCCGGGCAAGCCTGTCGCATTCCCGGCGGAATGACGGGTGCCATCATGGGGAAGGACGAGCTCGAGAGACGATCTGTCCATCGTCTCGCCCGCGGCGGCTTGACGGCCTTCATCCTCTACAGCGCAGGTGTCGGGCTGGCCTATTTCTCCCAGCTCCTGATCGCACGTTTCGTCGGGGTCGATGCCTATGGCATCTACGCCTATGCGGCAGCCTGGGTGATCGTCCTGGCCTATGTTTCGGCGCTCGGCTTCGATGTCGCTCTCCTGCGCTTCCTCCCCGCCTATGAGGCCGAGCGCGCCTGGCCGCTCTTTCGGGGGGTTATCCAGTACGCGGAACGACGGGCGCTGGCCGTCAGTATCGTCGTCATGCTGGCCGGCGCCGGGGTCGTGCTGGTGCGCGACGTGTCGACGCAGCTCAGGGACACCTTTCTCATCGGCCTGTTGCTGGTGCCGGTGCTGGCGCTGCTGTGGATCCGCAGTTCCATCGTGCGCGCGTTCGGCGGCGTGCTGTGGGCGGTGGCGCCGAACCGCCTGATGCGGGACGGGATCCTGGTTTCCCTGGTCGCTCTCGCAACCATGGCTCTGGGTTGGCGCCTCGAGGCCTTCACGGTGATGCAGCTGACACTGGTGGGTGGCGTCGTCGCGCTGTTCTTTGCCACGCTCGGGATGCGCAAGCTGCGCCCCGACTTCGTCGACGGCGTGGTGCCGGCGTATGACGCCGCGGCCTGGCGTCGTGCGGCCTTGCCACTCGTCATCATGGCCGCCGCCGAAGCCCTTCTGAACCGAACCGGTGTCATAGTGCTCGGCTGGTTCGGGGATACTCGGGCAGCGGGGATCTACAGCCTGGCGTTCAACATGGCCTTTGTGGTCGCGCTGCCGCGGGTCGCGATCAACACCCTGTTCGCGCCGACCATCGCGGGGCTGTTCGCCAGAAACGAGCACGACATGCTCCGGAGCCTGATCGCGACGACGGCGCGCTGGTCCATGATCGCGTCGGGCCTGATCGGGACGGCGATCTTCGTTCTGGCCGAGCCGCTCTTCTTCTGGTTCGGCCCGGGCTACGAGGCCGGGATTCCGGCCCTTCGCATTCTCCTCGTCGGACAGATGATGACGGCTGCAGCCGGCTCGCAGCTTCACGTCATGACGATGACGGGACACGAGCCGAATGCTGCCGTGCTGCTCGTGTCCAGCGCGGTCGGCAATGTCGCCGTGAGTGCCGGGCTGATCAGTCTGTTCGGCGTGAACGGCGCGGCGATCGGCACCGCGGCGACCCTGATCGTCTGGAACCTGGCGATGGCCGTGTTTCTCTGGCGTCGCCTTTCCCTGACGCCAAACATGCTCGCGACTTTTCGGTTGGGCCTCGCCAAGACGCGGCAGATTCTGGCGCATCGTGCTTGAGGCAGGAGCCGCGCTGGCGCGTTTCAAATGGTCAGCAGAAGAAGGCTGGCGACCAGGTCAGGCATGACTGGAGCGTTTCGATCGTTCTCATGCTGGCTGCAGAGCGCTTTCCGCCAGGAACCCTCAGCTTCTCTTCGTCGATCAGGTCGCCGATCGTCGTCCAGGGGAAGGCGCCGGCAAGAGCGATGAAGCGCTCCTCGCAACGGCTGAGGTTGATGCGATGGCGAAACATCTCGAACGGCTTCATTCCTGAAACCCGCGGCTGACCCGCATCGATTTCCCACGGGTGGATATAGAAGACGTAAGGCCGTCCGGAGCGCAGGATGGCCCGCACGCCCTGGACCCACAGCGCATAGGGCGCCAGCCGAAAATAGCCTCCGCCTCCCCAGGGAATTCCGCGTTTTCCCAGCCGAAGGCACGAGATCGAGACCTCGTGGAAGCCTTCTCGCAGCAGGGTGACGGGACGGCCGGCATCCATTCCCGTCAGCTTGCCGTATCGATCATGCGCGATCGTCGGCACGACCGAGGAGTCGTATTCGAAGCCGACTTCCTGCAGGATCGGGATCGCCCAGTCCGTGATCGAAAAGGACGGCGCCCGATAGCCACGGACCGGCGCACCCAGCAGATCCTCGAGATGGTGCTTGGCGCGCGATACGTCGGCTCGAAATTCGTCTGCCCCGAGCGAGGTGACAAGCTGGTGGCCGTAGCCATGACACGCGACCTCATGGCCCGCCTCGGCGATGCTGCGCACGAGCCTCGGGCAGCGCTCGGCCACCCAGCCCAGCACGAAGAAGGTGGCACGGACATTCGCCGCATCGAGGATCTGCAGCATCCGCATCGTATTGCGTTCGACCCGCAGCTCGCATGCATCCCATGCCTCGGGCGGAACCGCGCGCGCCAGATTGGCGGCATGGAACCAGTCCTCGACATCGATGGAGAGCGCGACCCGGCCAGATTCAGTTCCGGCAGACCCTTTGCCGGCCGCCGATGACTGGCCGGCCTCTCGCTTCGCCGCGAGATCGAGCGACCCGCTCTTCCCGGCAGCCATGGCAATGTCGGAGCTCACGTCATGACGATCGGGCTGACGTGTCAGGCGCTCAATCATCGAAGATCGTTTCATCGGTTTGCCCGCATCGGATCCCGGCTGGAAGCACAGACTTGGATTCGTAGCATGGCCGCCGCACCGCGCCTGCGTCTCTAAAGGGGTAAGCCTACCGGAGGTATGCCACCCTCCCCCCGATGCGCCCCGCCCTGAGGGCGAAAATCAGCGCATGATGCACCCGGAGCGGCGGCAAGGGGCTCGATCAAGCGTCTGCCCGCAATGAATTCGGGCGTGGGGAGCGGCGTGCTTCGATGCAGCATCTCGAGGTTCTGGACCTCGCGCAGACCGGGCGAGACGACGAGTGGCAGGCCTATGTCGACAGCGCTCCGGGCGCCTCCCCGTATCACGCGCTGGAGTGGCGCGAGATTTCCGAGAGCAGCTTCGGCCATCGCAGCTGGTATCTGATGGTCCGGGACAGTGATCGCGTGCGCGGCGTCCTGCCGATGGTCGAGATGCAAAGCGCGTTGTTTGGGCACTTCTTCGTCTCCCTGCCCTTCCTCGACTCGGGCGGCATCCTGGCCGATACGCCGGAATGCGAGGCGGCATTGGCAACCGCGGCGGCGAACCTCGCCGCGAAGAGAGGCGCGCGCCATATCGAGCTGCGGCAACAGGCCGGATCGACGAGCCTGGCCGATGCAGGCTGGAGGCTCCGCCAGCACAAGGTCGCGCTCGTCATAGATCTCGACGCCGGCCCGGAGCGGATCTGGTCCGGCCTCAGTTCGCGCCTGCGCGGCAAGATCAGGAAAGCCGGCAAAGCGGAGGCTGCCTTCTCGGTGGAGGGCAACGAGGCGCTGGACGATTTCTATCGCGTCTTCGCGCTCAACATGCGCGATCTCGGGACGCCGGTTTACAGCCCGGCCTTCTTTCGGAACATCCTGCGCAGGACGAAGGACACGGCCGTCCTGCTCGTGCGCCGCGAGGGGCGCGCCGTCGCGGGCGCCATAGCCCTAAGGCGCGGCGACACGGTCGAATTGCCGTGGATCTGCTCGGATTACCGCGAATCCAGCCATCAGGTGAACGAGCTTCTCTATTGGAGCGCCATCAACTGGGCCAGCAGCCTCGGCGCCCGCAAACTCGATCTCGGCCGCTGCTCGATCGACTCGGGGACCTATCGCTTCAAGATGCAGTGGAATCCCGAAATCCGCCCGCTGTCCTGGTACTATTGGCTCAATACGGGCAGCGCGCTGCCGGAATTGAACCCGAGTAATCCGAAATATGCCTTCGCGATCCGCTGCTGGAAGCGGATGCCCGTGGCGCTCGCCAACCGGCTGGGCCCCTGGATCGTCCGCAGCATCCCCTGAATCCGGCGCCCTCCCGCTATTTGGGCCAGGACAGGCGGGAGACATAGTCGGCCACGGGACCGCCCGTGATCCCCCAGTTGCTGGACCAGACGACCTGCGATCCATCGGGCGACGGCGAGGCGTGCGTCTCGCCGATATAGCTCTCCACCACGTTTCGCGTCTGGGCGATGCGCCGCACCTCCCCGCTGCCATCGAGGCGGAGCGCCACCACCTCCTGATAGAACGGCGCATAGCCGGAGGCGCCGAGAACTTTGGCGTAGGTGCCTTCGTAGCTCACGAACACCCAGCCCGGGCGATTGATGTTGCGCGTCGAGGCATGGGCGCCATAGCCCGCCGGCGCCAGCTTGGTGACGACGCCGTCGGAAAGCCTGCGCTTGATGATGTGCCATTTGTCGGGGTCAGATTTGCTGATGCCGACATAGACTTCGCTACCGTCCGCATCGACCGTCATGTCGCCATGCCCCGGCCGATGATGCTCGGTCCAGCTCTGCACCAACTTGCCGTCGACGGTGAGGATCGAGGCGATGTCGATCCGGTCTTTGGTGCTCAGGCAGGCGACGTAACGCCCGCTGGGCGAGATGCCGCAGTAGTCGTTGAGACCCGGCAGCGTCGCGATTTCGATGTCGGGGTATTTCTTCCGCTCCGCCATATCGTAGGCGAACGCGACGAGCGCGCCGGCCGCATTGGTGGCGCGCAGCACGAGGCGATTGCCGTCCTGAGAGAGATTGCCCTTGTAAGGGCCGAACTGGAGGTTGGTATATCCCGCCGGCGCGTAGATGGTGCTCCGGCTGTCGGCGCGGGGCGCCCATGAATAGACGCGGTTTGCGCGCACGCAGATCATGAGCGCCGGATCGGTCGGATGCCACTTGCAATCGTCGTCGCCGGAACGACGAAAGGCGGGCTCATAGCTCTGGCCATCCAGAAAGCAGAATCCGTTACAGCCCTTGGTGATCGCCAGCAAACTCTGGTCGGCGTTCCAGGCCTGGGTGCTGGAATAGCGATGCCTGCAATAGCCCGGATCGCAAACGAGGCCGGCCGCCATGGGCCGCCCCGGATCGGTGACCCGCGTGAGAACGGTGGTCACGGTGGGGTCGGTGACGGGCTGGAGATAGGCCGGGCGCGACATGGGGGGAGCCGCCAGAATACGGGCATCCGCCAGCCCGCCGGTGGCCGAGGCGCCCCATTGCAGGGCCGCAAGCAGGACGAGCGCGCCAAGCCCCAGCGACAGCGCGGGCAGGTTTTTGCTCATGGGGCCTCTCCTTCAGCGCATTCGCAATGCCCACAGCAGGCAAGCTCAAGAACGCAAGAACCCAACGACGTCGTGCCACAGGCCCGCCAGCCTGCGCGTCCCGGCAGGTTACCGCGCTGGGCGCGGCGCGGCGTTACTGATTAGGGGGATCGGTCATAACTCCTACGAGGTAATCCGACGTCCAGAAGCCTCCCTTCAATAATAATCCCGCTTGGCCAAGGCGATGCGCCGTCATGCGAAGTAACTTGGAAAGGCTCAGAGTCCGAACAGCGGCAATATTTTCCTCCCGGGAGGATTTGCCGTCGGCTCTCCAGTTGCGGTTGGATGCGAGAACAACGTCATGCCAACACTATCGCGCGTCCGGTCGCCTGTTGCGGAGATGGCGAGCCTGTCGCGTGTGGAGGGGGCCGGTTCGTCCCGGCTGATCCTCGTCCAGGCGCTTCGGATATTCGCTGCGCTCGCAGTCGTTTTCTACCATGCCCAGTACGATGCAGAATCCCTGGCTGCGCGCTTTGGCCTCTCCTATCGAGGCAGCACGCTCCTGCCCTGGCCGGCGGGAGTGGACCTGTTCTTCGTCATCTCCGGCTTCATCATGGTGCATACGTCGCGGAGTCTGTTCGCGACCGGCGATGGGCCCCGCATCTTCCTCGCCCGCCGGATCGCACGCGTCGTCCCGATCTATTGGGCCATCGTCACCATCTACCTCCTGATCGGCCAGATGGCTCCGGCGGCGCTCAATCGCGCCGCGCCCGGCTGGGCCGAGATTCTGGCCGCGTATCTGTTCATTCCCTATCCGGGCCCGAACGGCGTGCTTCATCCGGTTTATGCGCTCGGCTGGACGCTGAACTACGAGATGTTCTTCTACCTCGTCTTCGCGGGCGCGCTGCTGCTGCCGCGCCATAAGGCGATCATGGCCGTCGCGGCCGTGCTTTTCGGCATCGTGGCCTACGGGCGCTTCGCGCAGGCCATGTCGGCGCAGGTGACCTTCTGGAGCGACCCGATCGTGCTCGAATTCGTTCTCGGCATGGCCCTTGCCGTGGTGCTGGAGAAGGGATGGCTGCTTCCGCGGGCCGCGCGTCTCGCCCTTGTCATCGCAGCTCTGCTGCTGCTGCACGCCGATCTCATCAGATCGGACGGAGCCTTCGTGCTGCCGCAGGTCCTCGCCTATGGCTTGCCGGCGGCCATGCTGGTCGCCGCCGCGGTGCTCGGTCCCTTCTCATCGACCTGGCTGGCTATGGACATGTCCGTGGTTGCGTTGGGGGACGCCTCCTACTCGCTCTACCTCGTGCACCCCTTCGCCATCCGCGCGTTGCGCGAGATGTTTACCCAGAGCGGGCTGGCGATGACCCTGGGCCCCCAGGGGTTCGTCCTGCTTGCTCTCGTCGCAGCCGTCATACTGGCGCTTGTGGTCTGCCAGTTCCTGGAGAAGCCGATGACGCGGGCCGTGCGCTCGTGGTTTCGCGTGTAGACCGAAAAGCGCCGACCTAACCTTGCCGCCGTGAGCTGCGGGATCGCCGCAGGCCGGCCGATTCAAGCCCGGCGCTGGCAGCATGAAGCGAGGATCATCCCCTTTTTCGATGCCCACCATTGAGAGAAACATCCCCTGTCGGAAGGGAATTTTTAAGATTTGTCACATTCGCGCGGACTGACGCTCGATAGGACCGGCTCCAACCCAGGCCCCGCTGGCCCGGTGTCCCGCACCTATAGGAGCGCAGCATGTCCTCTACGAATTCCGTCGCAATGGCGACCTCTTCGGACCAGATGCTCAGCATCCCCAACGCCGCCCAGAACCAGGGCCTGCGCGTCATGCCGGGCGGAACCGGCACCGCCACCAGCTACACGCTGGTCTATGATCTCTATGTGCCGGCCGCGACCTCCGGCGGCTGGATCCCGTTCTTCCAAAGCGCCGCCGGCAACACCAACGACGGCGATCTGTTCGGCCGCGCCAACGACTCGAATTTCGGCATCGGCATCGGCGGCAACTACCAGGGCGAGGCCCAGCTCGACGCCTGGAACCGCATCGCCTTCACCGTCGAGCAGAAGAACAACGAGGTGGTGATCACCAAGTACATCAACGGCGAGATGGTCGGCTCGCAGACCAGCGGCGATCTCGGCCGCTACACCATCGACAAGGCTTCGGGCTTCCTGATCTTCTCCGACGAGGACGGCGAGACCTCGCCGGTCCATCTCTCGAACTTCGCCTATGCCGAGACGGTTCTCTCCGCCGCGGAGGTTGCCGCCCTCGGGACCGCCAACGGCGCCGGCATCGTCTCCCCCGTCGTCAATGACACCTTTGCGCAGGCCAACGGCTCGGAGTTCCGCTTCGACGACGGCACGCTCGGCAGCAGCTTCGGCGTCGCCACGCTTCAGCCGGTCGCGATCACGATCCCCGTCGAGACGGCCGCCGAGGCCGGCATCACCGAGATTCCCGCAGCCGACCAGCTCATGTCGCTGCCGGCGACCACGCGCGAGCAGACGCTGAAGCTGACCCCCGGCGGCACCGGCGTCGCCACCGAATTCACCATCGCTTTCGACATCTTCGTCCCGTCGGACGGCAACAATGGCTGGATCCCGTTTTTCCAGAGCAGCGCCGCCAACAGCAATGACGGCGACCTGTTCGGCCGCGTGAACGGGTCGAGCTTCGGCATCGGCATCGGCGGCAACTACCAGGGCGAGGCGCAGCTCGACACCTGGAACCGGATCGCCTTCACCGTCGAGCAGGACAACGGCCAGGTCGTCATCAACAAATACATCAACGGCGAACTGGTCGGCACGCAGACCAGCACCGATCTCGCCCGCTACACCATCGACAAGGCGGCCGGCTTCCTGATCTTCTCCGACGAGGACGGCGAGACCTCGCCCGTCCACATCTCGAACATCGCCTATCTCGAGGCCGTTCTCTCCGACGCGCAGATGAAGGCGATCGGCGGCCCGAGCGCGGCTGGCATCGTGCCCTCGATCCTGGAGCCCGACTTCATCGCCGCCAACGGCACCGAGTTCCGCTTCGACGACGGCTCGCTGGAGCCGACGCTCGGCACCGGCGCGCTCGATGCCACCAATGTCGAACCCGTCTTCCAGTCGCCGCTCGAAGCCGGCATCCCGGTCGTCACCGCCCCGCCGGCTCCCGGCGGCGAGGAGGGCGAGCCGATCAAGCTGCGCTCAATCGCCGACATGATGGTGACGCCGGACGCCGAGACGGTCGTCATCGAGCTTAGCCAGCATTTCACCCAGCCGGGCCTGACCTTCACCGTCACGACCTCCGATGGCGAAGCGGTCGGCGCCCGCCTGATCGATGGCAACAAGCTCGAGATCGATGCCAAGGCGTTCGGCCGGTCCGACATCCATGTCTCGGCGGTCGACGCCGAGGGGCAGGTCTATACGGACGACTTCCGCGTCCGCGTCGCCAGCGAGAGCGCCTACACGATCGCGGTGCTGCCCGACACGCAGGACTACACCTCCCCGGGCCTCGGCCAGCAAACCTTCAACGGCATGACCCAGTGGCTCGCTGACAATGCCGGGATGCTGAACCTGAAGTTCGTCACCAGCGTCGGCGACGTGACCGGCGGCAACAGCGCCGGCGAATGGGCGATCGCCAAGGAAGCCTTCGAGAAGCTCAACGGCGTCGTTCCCTACGCCATGCTCCCGGGCAACCACGACCAGGCTGCCGGCGGCTCGGCCAGCAACTACACCTCGATGCAGAGCGCCTATTTCGGCGTCGAGTACATGATGGAGCACTCGACGCTCGGCGGCGTCTACGACCAGGAGGCCGACAAGACCAGCAACGCCTGGTACACCTTCGAGGGCGAGGACGGCACCAAGTGGATCGCCCTCTCGCTCGAGTTCGGCGCGCGCGACGATGTGCTGCGCTGGGCCGGCGAGGTGCTCGATGCCCATTCCGACTACCGCGCGATCGTCAGCACGCACCACTACACCAACATGGGCACGCGTGCGGACAACTACTCCGGCCCGCTCTTCGCGGAAGGCACCGGCAAGGATTACGGCATCGGCAACAGCGCCGAGAACGCCAATGACGGCGAGGACATGTGGCAGGAGCTGATCTACAGCCACACCAACGTGTCCTTCGTCTTCTCGGGCCACGTCTTCGGTGACGGCGCCGAGACGATCGTCAGCTACAACGAGGCCGGCCAGCCGGTCTACCAGATGCTGGTCAACTACCAGAACGGCGTCTCGCTGGAGAACACCGGCAATGGCGACCCGTCGCAGGGCGGCAATGGCGGCAACGGCGCGATCCGCCTGATCACCATCGATCCGGAGACCGGCAAGGTCTACACCGAGACCTATCTCTCGGCCTATGACGAGTACATCACCGGCTCGCGCGGCGATGCCGAACCCTCGCGCGACGGCATGGGCGGCGAAGGCAGCAGCGGCCCGCAGGAGGTGACCCAGCCGGTCTCCTTCGGCACCGACACCCTGCCGGACGGCACGAGCGGCGTCCTCAACGCGCCGAAGTTCGACCCCGTCAACGGCCTGAAGGTCATCCCCGGCTTCGCGCCGTCCGATGGCGGCAGCACCTATGGCAGCTACTCGCTGATCTACGACGTGAAGCTGCCGGAGAGCTTCGGCCTGTCCTCGATCTTCCAGAGCGACCTGAACAACATCACCGATGGCGACCTCTGGCTGAACCATGCCGGCGACCATGCCGTGATCGGTACCAACGGCCAGGACGAGGGCTTCGTGCCGCTCGGCGAATACATCCGCCTGGCGATCACCCTCGAGCGCGTCGGCGAGGGCGGCTCGACCTACATCATGAGCAAATACGTCAACGGCGTGCTGCAGGGCACCCAGACGGTCGGCGCCGCCTTCAACATCAGCCAGAAGGGCTTCCTGCTGTTCGCAGACGACAGCGGCGAGACCCTGGCCTTCTCGCTGTCCTCCTTCGCCTTCGTCGAGAAGGCGCTGACGGCAGCGGAGGTCGCCGCCCTCGGGGGGCCGACCGCCAGCGGCCCGTTCACCTCGCTGATCCCGGGCGTGAACATGGCGCAGTTCGACTTCACCAACGGCAATCTCAACGCCAATCTCGGCAGCGGGACGATGTCCCAGCAGATCGGTGACGGCTCTGGCCAGCAGCTGACCGGCGACCTGCGCGAGCATGAGGAGGAGTTCGACGTCGATCTCGGCATGCCGGCCTCCCAGTTCCGGGCCGAAGCGGGCGAGCACCGCACCATCGCCGTCGGCAATGCCGAGAGCACAACGATCAGTCTCGATGCCGGCTCTTCCGTCGACAAGCTCGGCCAGATCACCGACTTCGAATGGCTGAACGCCGATGGCGAGGTCGTCGCGACCGGTGCCGAGGCGGATGTCGACCTCGGCGTGGGCGTGCACTGGCTGACGCTCAAGGCCAGCGCCGCCGACGGCACGGTCTCGACCGACATGGTGCGCGTCACCGTGACCAATGCCGACACGCTGCTCTCCGAGAACTTCGACGATGGCAACGCCAATGGCTGGACCGCTCCGGCCGCCCGCTGGCAGGTCGCGGGTTCGGTGCAGTCACGCGACACGGCGGTCGAGGGCATCACCGCCGCCGAGGGCCTGCTGCGCGCCTATGACGGCGCGGCCGGCATCATGAGCTGGAGCGGGACCGGCAGCGCCGCCTGGACGGATTACACCGTCTCGGCCACGCTGACCGCCGAAGACCAGCTCGGCCTCGGTCTCGTCGCCTACTACCAGGATGCGCAGAACCACTATCTGCTCTCCTTCGACATCTCGGCCAACAAGCACCAGCTCATCCGCGTTAAGGACGGTGTCCGCACCGTGCTGGCCGAAGAGAGTGCCACCACGCCGTTCGACCGCGCCTTCGCGGTGGAGTTCGCGGTCAGCGGCGGCCGCCTCAACGCGACGCTGGATGGCGAGGCCCTGTTCGGCGGCGCCGTCAGTGACGATGCCCCGCTCTCGGGCGGCAGCATCGGCGTCTACTCGGCCGGTCAGCGCCAGGTCTTCTTCGACGACATCCTCGTCCAGAAGGGCACGCTGATCGCCGATGCCGGCGAGGCGATCCGCCTGATCGACTTCGACGGCGACGGCTTCGTCGATATCGACCTCTCGGCGCTGACCAGCAATGGGCTGACCGCCGGAACCACGGCGCGCTGGAGCGAGAATGGCGAGCTGCTCGCCTCGGGCAGCGAAGCCACCGTCAAGCTCGGCACGGGAGACCACCTGCTGCGGCTCGACATCGCCAATGCCGGCGGCTCGGCGAAGGACACCGTCAAGGTGGAGATCGTCGCGGCGGACAAGGTGCTCGTGCACGAGAACTTCGCTGACGGCCTCGCGCAGGGCTTCCGCTTCGTCGACGAGGGCGAGCTCGGCACCGCCGCGGCCTGGTCGGTCGTCGACGGCGTCCTGAAGCAGACCTCCAACCGCTACAGCCGCGAGCTGGGCGGCACGGGCGACACCGCGCCGAGCTCGCAGTGGAGCCTGAACTGGAGCCCGCTCGGGGACGGCATCCACGCGCTCCGCAAGGGCACCTACGCGGTCTATGAGGGCGAAGGCGCCTCGGAATGGACGGATTACAGCGTCCAGACCAAGTTCACCTCGGCCTCGGGCGGCGGCATCGGCCTGCTGCTGCATTACCAGGACGCGAACAACTACTATAAGTTCGAGCTCGACAACCAGACCGGCCTGCCGCAGCTGTTCAGCCTCAAGGACGGCATCGAGCAGACGCTCTGGCAGGGGCCGACCCGCTACGACACCGCCGGCAGCAACACGCTGCGGGCCGATATCGTCGGCGGCAAGCTCCAGATCTGGCTGAACGGCGTCGCGCTCTTCACCCGGCCGATCGAGATCCACGACACCGAGGCCGGGACCTTCGGCCTGTACAACTGGCGCGCCGGCAACGGCGTCACCTATGACGACGTCACGGTGATCTCGCTGGTCGAGACGCCTCCGGCCGGCGGCCCGATCCTGGGCACGGCGGGCGACGACGAGCTCACGGGCACGGCGGGTGACGACATCATCCTTGCGGCGGCCGGCGACGACGAGGTTTCGGGCGGCGCAGGCGACGACACGGTCGAGGGCGGCGAAGGCGACGACGAGCTGCGGGGCGAGGCCGGCGACGACCTGCTGAAGGGCGGTGCGGACGACGATGCGCTGTTCGGCGGCGTCGGCAACGACGTCCTGATCGGCGGCGCGGACGACGACCTGCTCGACGGCGGCGACGGCATCGATACCGCCGACTACTCCGGCGACACGGCCGGCGTGACGGTCAACCTCGCCGAAGGCTATGCCGAGGGCGACGAGGCCGGCTCCGACGAACTCGTCTCGATCGAGAACGTCATCGGCGGCGCCGGCGACGACACCCTGATCGGCGATGACGGCGACAACGTCTTCGTCGGCGGGCTGGGCCATAACGTCATCGACGGCGGGGCGGGCTTCGACACGCTCGACCTCTCGGCGGCGACCGGGCCGGTCACCGTCGACTTCGCAGGCGGCAAGGCCTCGGGCTCAGGCATCGGCACGAACAGCTTCAGCAACATCGAGAAGCTGCTCTTCGGCGCCGGCAACGACGTCGTCACCGGTGGCAATGGCGCCGAGAACCTCGACGGTGGGGCCGGCAACGACACGCTGAAGGGCGGCGCCGGCAACGACACGCTCGCCGGCGGCGAGGGTGACGACACCCTCGACGGCGGTTCGGGCGACGACGTGGTCACCGGCGGCATCGGCAACGACACGATCAAGGCCGGCTCCGGCGACGATCGGATCGAGGGTGGTGAAGGCAACGACGTGGTCGATGCCGGCTCGGGAGACGACATCGTCCTCGGCGGCGCCGGCAACGACACCATCGATGGTGGCTCGGGAGACGACCGGATCGTCGGCGGCGCGGGCGACGACATCCTGACCGGCGGTTCCGGCCATGACGTCTTCGTCTTCGCGGCCGGCTTCGGCAAGGACATCGTTACCGACTTCAGGACGACGGGCTCGAGCTCGGACGTTCTGGAGTTCGACACCGATGTCTTCGCCGATTTCGCGATGGCGATGGACGCGGCCGATCAGGTGGGCGGCGATGTCGTTTTCACCGTCGACGCCGACACCACGCTGACGTTGAAGGGCGTCCAGCTCTCCAGCCTCGCCCAGGACGACTTCCGCTTCGTCTGAGACCACGGCACAGGCGACAAACGAGAAGGGCGCCCGAAAGGGCGCCCTTCTTTGCTAGGGCAGGATCGACGACAGCGGCGCTCAGCGCTCGATCATCTTGTTCCAGCGGCTGTTCCATTCGGGACGCTTGGCGTTGATCGCGTCCCAGTCCAGCACCACCGCAGTCTTCATGTTGGTGTGGAAGGTCTCCAGCTTCTGGCTGGCCTCCGGCGTCGTGGCCTTGGCACCCGGGTTCGAGGGCACGATGTTACCGGTCGCCAGCGCCTTCTCCTGGGCCTCGGCCGAGAGCAGATAGGCGGCCAGCTTCTGGGCCAGCTCCGGCTCAGAGTTGTTGGCGATGACGCACTGCGCCACCATCAGCACGACGGAGCCTTCCTTGGGCTGGGCGTATTCGACCGGGATGCCCTTTTCCTTCAGGGTCGAGACGCCGGTCGGAGTCAGCGGGAAGATCGCGGCGTCGCCGGTCTGGACCATCTCGGAAATCTTGGCCGAGTTCGGGATGAACTCGAGCACGTTCTTGCCGATGGTGTCGCGGAACTTGGTGAAGCCCGGCTCGACATTGGCCTCGGTGCCGCCCTGGATGCGGTTGAACATCAGGAAGGCGTGCAGGCCGAAGGACGACGCCGAGGCGGACTGGAAGACCACCTTGTCCTTGAACTTGGGATCGGCGAGATCCATCCACGAGGTCGGCGCCGCCCAGCCCTTCTCGTCGAACATCTTCTTGTTGTAGGCGAGGCCGGTCATGCCCATGTCGATGCCGACGGCCATGTCGTCCTTCATGCGGGCGCCCTTGTCGACCTGGCCGAGCTCGGGGCTGTCCTTGAGCTTCTGGCACAGGCCGGCGCCGACGGCGCGGACCATCACGCCGTCGTCGAGGAACATGACGTGCATCTGGGGCTTGTCCTTGGCCGCCGTCGCCTTGGCGAGGATGTCGGCCGAGGTGCCGGGCACGACGACGATCTTGACGTCGTTGGCCTTCTCGAAGGCCGGGAAGACGCCCTGGGTGAAGGTGCGCTCGAAATTGCCGCCATTCATGCCGACATAGAGCGTCTTGCTCTGGGCGAAGGCGCTGCCGGCAGCGGCGAGCGCCACAGTGGCGACGGTGCCGGCCAATAGGTTGCGACGGGTAATCATGATCTAGGCTCCCCTGCTTTGCGGCTCTGGATGATGGGCCGCACCCGAGCCGTGGCTGGTGCGGTCTTGGTTGAAGCGCGCGATCGAGAAGGCCTCGATCGGCGTCGATGTGCGGCCGTCGCGGACGAGCTCAGCCAGGACCTCGCCGACGCCGGGCGCGATCTGGAAGCCAGCGCCGGTGAAGCCGAAGGCATGGAGCAGCCCCGGCGTGGTGCCGCTGAAGCCGATCACCGGGTTCCTGTCCGGCATCGAGGCCTCGGTGCCGGACCAGAAGCGGATAGCCTGGGCATGGCGCAGCGCCGGGAACATCTCGGCGGTGCGGTTCATGATGCTGAGCACCGCTTCGCCCTGCGGACGCGAGAAGTCGGGATCGTCCAGCGGCAAAGCGCGCTCGCCCCCGACGACGCAGTTTCCCCGTTCCACCTGCCTTGCATAGATGCCGCCGCCCTCGATTCCGATGTTGACGGTCATCACCGGCGCCACCGGCTCGGTGACGATCATCGAGGGATAGATGCGCGTGAGCGGGACAGGTTCGCCGAAATCCGCGGCGAAACGGTCGGCCCAGGCGCCGGCGCTGTTGATGACGATGCGCGCCTTGAGGCGGATGCCGTCTCCGGCCTCCAGCACGAAGCCTTCGCCGTTGCGGGCGATGCCGGTGACGGGCGTGTTCTCCAGCACATGCGCGCCGGCGCGCCGCGCGGCACTCGCGAAGGCCGCCGAGACGAGGCGCGGATTGGCGTGGCCGTCGCCGGCGCAGAGCGAGGCGCCGACGATGCCGCCGTCGATCCAGGCAAAGCGCTCGCGCAGGCCGTTATGGCCGATCAGCTCAAGGTCGAGGCCCTGGTCGGCGACGTCTTGCGCATAGTCTTCCAGCGAAGTCATGTCGGCCTCGCTGCGGGCGAGCTTGAGATGGCCGGAGCGGATGAACTCGCCGTCGATGCCGATCAGCTCCCTCAGGCGGGGCCAGACGGCATGGGAGCGCTGGGAGAGCGGCAGTTGCTCGCGCGGCCGGCCCTGCCGGCGCACGCCGCCATAGTTCACGCCGCTCGCCTGCGCGCCGCAGAAGCCCTTGTCGAGCAGGGCGACGCTGAAGCCCATGCCGCGCAGCGCCAGCGCCGCCGAAGAGCCGACCAGACCGCCACCGACGATGGCGACGTCGATGTCGAGATGCCGGCTCATTCTGCAGCCTCCGGCAGGCTTGCCGCGGCTTCCGGCCCATTGGCCGCGAGCTGCATGGCGAGCGGGATCGGCTTCACCGGTGCCTGGGCGCGCAGCCGGCCGACCGCGTCGATCGGCCTGCCCGTCGCAGCGGCCAGCACCTCGGCAGAGGCAGTGGCGCAAATCCGGCCCTGGCAGCGGCCCATGCCGACACGGCTGACAGCCTTCAGCCGGTTGATCTCACCGATGTCGAAGCGGCCCGCGGCGTCGCGGACAGTGCGGGCGGTGACCTCCTCGCACCGGCAGAGCACGGTGGCGTCGTCGATGCCGGCCGCCCAATGCGCGGGGAAGGGAAAGGCGGCTTCGAGCACGCTGCGCAAACGGCTGATCCGGGCAAGCTCCGCTTCGAGCGCCGCGGCGCGCGCCCTGTCGAAGCCCAAGCCGCGATCCTCGAGCAGCGCCAGCGCGGCGCGCTCGCCGGCACGCTCGGCCGCATCGGCCCCGGCAATGCCGGCGCCGTCGCCTGCGAGATAGACGCCGGCAACGGAGGCCCGGCCGGCAGCGTCGCGCTGCGGAAGCCAGGCGCGGTCGCGCTCGTTGAAGCGGAAAGTGCAACCGGCGAGGTCGGCGAGTTGCGTCTCGGACCGCAATCCAAGGCCATAGCCGACGCCGTCGCAGGCGAGGCGCCGCTCACGGCCGCCCTCGCGCCAGGCGATGCCGGCCACCCTGCCCTCGCCCTCGATGCGCAGGCCCTCGACGCCGTTGCGGATCGCGACGCCGCGCAGGCGCAGCTCGGCCGCGAAGCGCAGGCCGCGCAGGACGATGCCGGCATCGAGCGGCAGCGCCTTGAGAAGGTGGAGCTTGGCGGAGGCGGGAGCCGCGTCCAGCACCGCTGCGACCTCGACGCCGGCCTTCATGTACTGCCAGGCGACGAGATAGAGCAGCGGCCCTGAGCCGGCGAAGACGACGCGGCTGCCGATGGTGCAGCCCTGCGCCTTGAGCGCGACCTGCGCGCCGCCGAGGGTGAAGACGCCCGGCAACGTCCAGCCCGGAATCGGCAGCACGCGGTCGGTCGCGCCGGTGGCGAGCACCAGCCCGTCATAGGCGACGCGGCGGCTGGCGCCGGCCACCGCGATGTCCGCCATGCCATCCCGCAGATTCCAGAGCAGCGCCTGCGGCCAGTGGTCGATCCGGCCTTCGAGCGCGACGAAGGCGGCGTGGAGGCGCTCGGCCTTGCCGGCTTCGGAGCCGTAGAGGTCCTTGGTCGAGCGTCCGTCCGGCATCAGGCGCTGGCGGTAGATCTGGCCGCCGCAGGCCGGCGCCTCGTCGACGACGAGCGGGCGCAGCCCCCCCGCGACGAGCGCCTCGGCCGCGCGGATGCCGGCCGGACCAGCTCCGACGACGAGCGGTTGCGGGCGCGCGTTCACGCCGCCTTCCCCATCATGGTGACGATCCGCATGCCGGGCAGGAGCGGCGTCGTGCAGGCGCGCAGGCGCTCGCCCGTCTCGGTCGCCACCCAGCAATCCTGACAGGCGCCCATCTGGCAGAAGCCCGCGCGCGGCTCGCCGCTGAACTCGCTGCGGCGCAGGCTGTCGGCACGGTTCAGGATCGCGCTCAGCAGCGTGTCGCCGGCCCGGCCCTCGCAGGGCACGCCATCCAGCGTGAAGGCGATGGCGGCGTGGTCCTTGCGGGCGATGCGGCGGAGCAGAGCCATGCTCACTTCTCCCCGACCAGGATCTTGTCGAGGCCGAAAACGCGGTCGATCACCAGCATGGCGCCGGCCGTCAGCGCGATCATCAGGGCAGAGACGGCCGCCATCATCGGGTCGATCGACTCCGTGGCGTACATGTACATGCGCACAGGCAGCGTCACCGTCTGCGGCGAGGTCACGAAGATCGACATAGTCAGCTCGTCGAAGCTGTTGATGAAGGCGAGCAGCCAGCCGCCGCTGATCCCGGGCAGGATCATCGGCGCGGTGATGCGGCGGAACACCGTCCAGTGCGAGGCGCCCAGCGTCATCGCCGCCTGCTCGGCGCCGCGGTCCATGCCGGTGAAGGAGGCCATGACGAGGCGCATGACATAGGGCGTGACGATAATGACGTGGGTGAAGACCAGCCAGCCGAAGGAGCCCGTACCGCCGATCAGCGCGAAGAGGCGCAGGAAGGCCACGCCCAGCACGAGATGCGGGATGATGAGCGGCGAGAGGAAGAGCCCGTTGAGAACGTCTCGGCCGGGGAACTGGTAGCGGTCGATCGCCAGCGCCGCCGGCACCGCGAGCAGCACCGAAATCGTCGCGGCCAGCGTCGCCAGCCACAGGCTGTTGTAGAAGGACGGCACGAAATCCGGGTGCTGGAAGATCGCCTCGAACCAGCGCAGCGAGAAGCTCGTGGTCGGGATCGAGAGCGTGTTCTCCGGCGTGAAGGCGACGAGGCAGACCACGACGAGCGGCGCCAGCACGAAGGCGACGACGAGGCCGTGGAAGATCAGGGCGAGGGGGCCGTTCTTCTGCATGGCGTGTCAGCCCAGAGCCCGGCGGGCGCGCGTCTCGACGACACGGTTGTAGCCCAGCATGATGGCGAGGTTGGCGACGAGCACGATGATCGCGATGGTGGCGCCGAGCGGCCAGTTCAGCTCGGACATGTACTCATCGTAGACCAAGGTCGCCGCCATCTTGAGGCGCCTTCCGCCGAGCAGGCCGGGAATGGCAAAGGCGCTGGCGGAGAGGCCGAAGACGATCAGGCTGCCGGAGAGCATGCCGAGCGAGACCTGCGGCAGCACCACCCGGCGCAGCGCCGTGAAATGCGAAGCTCCCAGCGTCAGGGCCGCGGCCTCGACCATCGGATCGAGCTTCTGCAGTGCCGTCCAGACCGGGATGACCATGAAGGGCAGCATGACGTGGACCAGCGCGATCACGATCGCCGTCTCGGTGTAGAGCAGCCTCACCGTGTCGAGACCGAGCGCCCGCAGCGTCTGGTTGATGAGTCCGGTCGAGCCCAGCAGCATGCTCCAGCCGAAGGCGCGCACCACGACCGAGACCAGGAGCGGGCCGATGATCACGAGCAGGAAGATCGAGCGCCAGGGATCGCCCATGCGCGAGAGCACATAGGCCTCCGGCGCGCCGATCAGCACGCAGATGAGCGTCGTCAGCGCGGCGAGCCTGAGCGTCCGCCAGAAGATCGTCAGGTAGTAGTCGTCCGTGACGACCTTGACGTAGTGCGAGACGGTGAAGCTGTTCTGAATGCCCGCGTTGTGATCGTAAGCGTGGAAGGACAGGATCAGCGTCAGGATGAGCGGCAGGACGACCAGTCCGAGGAACAGCAGCGTCGCCGGCGAGACCAGAAGCCAGGGCGTCAGCGCGCGAGCCTTCATGCCGCCGCTCCCGCAGGTGCCGCAACGGCCGCGCTCTCCGGCTGCCAGCGCAGCGAGACCGCCGCGCCCTCCGCCACCGGCTCGGCGCCCTGATTGGGCAGCGAAACGACGACGGTGCCGACAGGCGTCTCGACATTGAACAGCCAGTAGCTACCGAGGAAGAAGCGGCTCGCGACGGTGCCGTCGAAGAGCCCCTGCCCAGCCTCGCCGAGCAGGATCTTCTCGGGCCGGACCGCAACGGTGACGGTCGCGCCTTCCGGAAGGCTGCCAGCTTCGGCAGGCAGGGCGAGCCCGGCCGCCTCGGCCCGACCGCCGCGCCAGACCGCGTCAATGCTGTTCATCTTGCCGACGAAGGAAGAGATGAAGGCCGTCGCCGGCCGCTCATAGAGGCGGTAGGGCGCGTCGATCTGGGTCATGCGCCCCTGCTCCATGACGACGACACGGTCGCTGATCGAGAGCGCCTCGGCCTGGTCGTGGGTGACCATGATCGTGGTGGTGCCGACGCTGCGCTGGATGCGGCGCAGTTCGAACTGCATCTCCTCGCGCAGCTTGGCGTCGAGGTTCGATAGCGGCTCGTCGAGCAGCAGCACCGGCGGCTTGATCACGAGAGCCCGCGCGATGGCGACGCGCTGGCGCTGGCCGCCGGAGAGCTGGCGCGGATAGCGCGCGGCGAAGGGCGAGAGATGGACGAGGCCGAGAATCTCCGCGACGCGCCGGTCGCGCTCGGCCTTGCCGATCTTGCGCATCTCAAGCCCGAAGGCGACGTTCTCGGCGACCGTCATATGGGGAAAGAGCGCGTAGCTCTGGAAGACGATTCCGAGGCCGCGGCGGTTCGGCTTCTCGCGGGTGATGTCGCGGCCGTCGAGGGTGATCGTGCCCTGCGTCGGCTCGACGAGGCCCGCGATCATCTGCAGCGTCGTCGTCTTGCCGCAGCCGGAGGGGCCGAGCAGCGAGACGAACTCGCCCTTGTCGACGCTGAGATCGACATCGCGGACGGCGGTGAAGTCGCCGAAAGCCTTGCTCAGGGATTGCAGCGTCAGAAAGCCCATCAGCACCTCGATCGGCGGGCTTTCCCGTGGCCGGAAAGCCGGTCTGCGATACCGAAGCGAAACGGGCTGACATAATTCCGTCAATCAAGAATTCTGTATTAGAGAATTATTATTGAAATAATTTCGGTATGTGGAATTTTATCCCCTCGCCGATCAAACACATTCCGTTTTATGGAACCCTCGAACGAAACGCTTTCCTCATTGCGCCGCGCGCTCGGCCTGCTGCGCCTCCTCGCCGACGGCGACGAGGCCGGCATGCGGCTGAAGGACATCGCCGACAGGGCCGGCTGCGGGCAGCCCACGGCGCACCGCGCGCTGCGCGACCTGATGGCGGAGGGCTTCGTCGAGCAGGCCGCAGGTGGCAAGCGCTACCGGCTGGCGCTCGACTTCTTCGTCCTCGCGGCCCGCGCCGGACAGGCGGGCGGCCTGCGCGAGCTCGCCCGGCCGACTCTTCTCAGGCTCTCGGCAACGCTCAACGACACGATCTTCCTGCTGGTGCGCAACGGCTACGACGCCGTCTGCCTCGACCGCATCGAAGGCCCCTTCCCGATCCGCTCCTTCACCGGCGACATCGGCGGCAAGGTGCCGCTCGGCATCGGCCAGGGCAGCCTCGCCATGCTGGCGCATCTGCCGGAGGCCGAGCGCGAAGCCGTGATCCGCTTCAACATGCCCCGCCTGCTCGACCGCGGCTTCCTCGACGAGGCAGCCTTGCGCAGCGGCATCGAAAAGGCGCGGGCGCAGGGCTGGGTCAATCTCAACAGCGGGCTCATTCCCGGCATGGCCGGCGTGGCCGTGCCGGTCTTCGATGCGCAGGGGCGCGTCGTCGCCTCGCTGAGCATCGGCACGCTGGCCGAGCGGCTGCGCGACGATCGGCTGCCCAATGTCGTCGCCATCCTGCGCAGCGAGGCGGAGAGCCTGGGCGCCCGGCTCAACCCCTTCGATGTCGCGCTGCGCTATCCCTCGCGCAGCCTGAGTACGCTGGCGAGTTGAGAGGCCCGGTCGCCGACCCGAAGGCCGCTCCTGCGGGTCAGGAGAGGCGCCGGTCGAGCATCTCGTCGATGCGATCTGCTGCCTCGACATAATCCACGAGCAGGCGCTGGAGCGGGCCGATGTCCCGGAAAGCCGCGAGGTCCTGCTGTTCCTCGCCCTCGCCGCGCCAGGCCTCGATCGCCGCATCGGCGGCCGCTAGGTGCTCTTCCGTCAGGGGCTCCGCGGCAGGCCGCCCGGCCTCCTCGGCCAGACGCTCCGCGATGCTGACGCGCAGCGCCTGCGCATGATCGACGATAGCGTCGAGCTCGTCTGTGTAGCGCGTCACGACAACCGCTCAGTGCACCGTGGCGAGATCGTCGTCATCCGGGTCGATCAGCTTCTCCAGGCCGAGCTGCTCGACGCCGTCGGAGAACTCCGCGAAGGCGTCCGCATCGGTGGCAAAGCTGTCCTGCCAGACGGTGGAGCCGCCGTCCGCGTCAACGAGTTCGAGGGTCCAGCCGTCGGTGCCTTCGATCTTGTAGATCTCGACACTGACAGTGATGCCGTCCTGGGTGAAGCTCTGCGACAGGGGCGAGCGGATGATGCCGGGAAAATCGGTCATGACTTTAGCCTAGCATCTCCGCGCGCCCTGCACAGCCTTCGCCGGACGCCGACCGGGCCTGCTATTCGCCCGCATCTCCTTTGGCCGCCTCAAGCTTCGCCACCACCTCTTCCAGGCTCTCCTTCACGCCGAGCAGGAAATCCTTGCGGAAGGCGATGATCGTGTCCGCCGGCTCGCCCTTGTGGGTGTAGACGACGCTAACCTGCTCGGGATTGACGTAGACGGGTTTGCCGTCGCCGGGCGAGGTGAACTTGCAGAGCTTGGGCATGGGTGCCTCCGATGAATTCGCACGCTGGATAGCCCAGACCGAGCGATGCGCCTATGGGGCGACGCAGGCCGCCATCGCCGTATCGATCTCGGCCTGCGACAGCGCGCCGGTCTCGGCGATGAAGACGATCCGGGCACGCGGCCGGTCCGGCGGCGGCTCGCCCGCCGGCACGAGCGTCGCGCGGCCGCCCGCGAGCTGGAACAGGAACTGGCGGCCCGACTGCTCAGCCGTCTCGAACAGCCCCTTGGCGCGGGCGAGCTTGGGCGCGAGCCGCCCGATGGCCTGCTGCAGCCGCGGCATCGAGACCGGCCGTTCCGATGTCCAATTGTAGCTCTCGAAACGTTCGAGGCGCGGGCGGCGCGGACCGGGATCGCGCAACGGGGCGGGACGATCCGGTCCTTGGGGCAGGGCGACGTCCAACGGCACGGTACCATTGGGCGCATCTATGACGAGCGCCCGCGGATGCAGAGCCTTGACGGCCTCCGCGACGCGGGCCCGCCCGGCCTCCCCCACCAGATCGAGCTTGCTCAGCGCCACGATGTCTGCGGTCTTGAGCTGCGCGCGCAGCAGCGGATCGTCCAGTGCCTCGGGCGGGCTGCTCGCATCGAGGACGCAGAGGACCGTTTCCAGCGGCGCTTCCTTCAGGATCACCGGGTCCATCAGGTTTCGGATGATGTCGGTGGGCTCGGCGACGCCGCTCGTTTCGATGACGATGGCCTCCGGGCGCGGATCGCGCCGCAGCAGCGTCGAGAGCGTGCGCAGCAGGTCGCCCTCCAGCGTGCAGCAGATGCAGCCGTTCGCCAGGTTGACAACGCCGTCGCTGGCGCCGGCGATCAGCTCGGCGTCGATGTTGATCGCGCCGAAGTCGTTGACCACGGCCGCGATGCGCCTGCCGCCCGCATGGGCCAGGATGTGGTTCACCACCGTGGTCTTGCCCGCGCCGAGGAAGCCGGCGACGAGCAGGACCGGAACGGGCGTTTTGCTCATTCCTTGCCAGCGAGCGGCCGGCGCACCGGCTGCCCCGGACGTGCCGCGACATCCATGATGCCGTCCGCGATCACCGGCTGGCCGCTGACGATGAGGTGCTTCACGCCCTCGGCCGGACGGTTCATGGCCGTGAACTCGGCGCGGTCAACCAGCGTCTCGAAGTCGAAGACCACGACATCGGCATCGGCACCGGGCTTGAGCCGGCCCTTGTCGCGCATGGCCGGCGTGCTCGCCGCCAAAATCTCGGCCGGGATCAGCGTGCATTTGGCGATGCCGTCGATCAGCGAGAGGGCTTGCCGCTCGCGCACCCAGCGGCTGATGAAGCGTGTGAAGGTGCCCGACGAACGCGGATGCGATGTCGCCTCAGCCGGCAGCGGCCAGGCGTCTCCGTTATAGGTCGAGCCGTCGGGCATCGACCAGGGCATCGCGTCCGAGGCGATGGCGCCGCCCGGATAGAGCACGGACAGGTCGAGCATGTCGGCGTGGCGCGGGTTATTGTCGGTATCCAGCACATGCCAGAGCACGAGCTGCGAAGGGTCCTGCGCCTGCGCGGCGAGCAGGTCCTCGCGATCCTTGAAACGGTGGCCGGTGGCGACGACCTGCACCTGATCGTAGGTCGCGTCGTTGCGGCTCTCGAACTCCGGATCGCTGAAGAAGGCGGCGGAGACTACGGTCGAGCCGGTGCCGTAGGGATAGGCCTCGACCGTGATCGGCAGGCCTTGAGCCTGCGCCTTGCGGATCAGCTTCTCGCAGCGCTCGACATCGGTCTTGCTGGAGCTGTTGAAGTGGCAGATGTGCATGTGGCAACCGGTCGCGCCGGCATAGCCGATTAGCCGGACATAGGCCTCGGCCGCGCTCTTCGGGTCGCGGTTCGCCATATAGGCGATGTGGGTGAAGGTCGGCACGTTGCGATCCGCCGCAAGCTGGCAGATAGCGGTCAGCTCCTGCACGCCGGCGCCGGGGGCATAGGCGTTGAGGATGCCGATGCCGATGCCGCCCTCGTCCAGCCCCTGCGCGATGCGCTCGATGATGCCGGACTGCTCCGAGTCGGTCGAGACATTGTCCATCCAGCGCGGATCGCGCATGGCCCGCCCGAAGGCCTCCAGCGAGGATTCCTCGTTGATGCCGACCATGGCGCCGATGCGGGCGAAGGCCCAGTTGGTGGCCGCGCCGTAGTTCAGGATGCGCCCGTTCTCGGCCTGGCGGCGATACCAGGAGGCGACCGGCATCACGCCCGCTTCGAGGTCGAGCGTCGTGGTGATGCCGTCGAAGGCCTGCATGCGGTCAGCCGGGACCGACTGGCCATGGGCGTGCAGGTCGATGAAGCCCGGTGCCACGACGAGGCCGGTAGCGTCGATCTCCCGCTCGGCACCGGGAAGCCCCGTCCCGACCGCGACAACCTTGCCGTCCATGAGGGCGACATCGCCGACCGCATCCATCCCGCTCTCGGGATCGACCACCCGGCCGCCCCTGATCACCAGCCCGCTCATATCGCCTCCAAGTCAAAAACGCGCGCAGTAGAGGCGGATTTCTCAGCGACTGCAATCGCGGGACACCCCCTCGCGGAGCGTGCTTCCCAGGGCCGGCGCTTGCCCCTACGGTTCGGGGTTCGACACCCGGCTCAAGGCAGGATTCTGATGGCGCGCCACCACTTCGTTCCGACAAGTTATTCGAACGTGATCGGCACCCTGCCGCCTGTTCTGGAGATCGCGAGCGGCGACAGCGTCGTCACCACCACGCTCGACGCCGCGGGTTTCGACAGCGAGGGCGTGCAAAAGGCGCCGCGCGGCAACCCGATGACCGGCCCCTTCTTCGTCACGGGCGCCGAACCGGGCGACGCGCTGCTCGTCACCATCGAGCGGATGACGCCGAACCGGAAGACCGGCTGGACCTATTCGCCGCTGGCGCCGGGCGTGCTCGACCCCGCGATCCTCGGCGAGATGCAGAAGCGCGAGCGCTACGAATGGGCGATCGACGCACAGGCCGGCACGGTGAAGCTGCTCGAGCCTTCCGCGCGAACCAGGGACTGGAGCTTCCCGCTCGAGCCCATGCTCGGCTGCTTCGGCGTCGCGCCCGAGCGCAAGCAGGCGATCTCGACCGCGACCAGCGGCGCCCATGGCGGCAATATGGACTACCGGCTGTTCGGCCCCGGCGCGACTATCGCGTTCCCGGTGTTCGAGGCGGGCGCGCTGTTCTTCCTCGGCGACGGCCATGCCTGCCAGGGCGATGGCGAGATCGCCGGAACCGGCGTCGAGACGAGCTTCGAGGTCGAATTCTCGGTGAAGCTTCAGAAGAAGGCCGGTCTGCGCTGGCCGCGCTGCGAGACAGCGACCGACCTGCTCGTCCTCGCCGCCGGCCGACCGCTCGACCAGCCCCTGCAATTCGCCACCACGGAGATGCTGCGCTGGGTCGGAGAGGCGCTAGGCGTCGACGTCGTCGAGGCGAGCCATCTGCTCGGGCAGGCCGTGCGCTACGACGTCGCCAACGTCTTCAACCCGGCCTATTGCGTCGCCGCCCGACTGGAGAAGACCGAGATGACCAAGGCGATGTCGTTCGTGGGGAAGGCCTGACCTCACCCCTCCGGGACAGGCGCATCTTCCGCCAGCAGCCCCTCGACCTTGAGATCGCGCCAGAGCGCGGGCGGGACCGGCCTGGCGACGAGTTCGAGGTTGCGCGCCACCTCATGGGGCGCCACCGCACCGAGCACGATGGTCGCCACCGCGGGATGCGCCGCGCAGAAAGCGAGCGCCGCCTGCGGCAGCGCCACGCCATGAGCGGCGCAGACCGCCTCGATGCGGGCGACACGCGCCAGGACCTCGGGCGGAGCGGGCTTGTAGTTGTAGTAAGCACCGGGCTTGGCGCCGGTCGCCAGGATGCCGGAATTGAAGACGCCGGCCAGCATCACCGCGATCTTCTTCTCCAGCGCCAGCGGCAGGAAGCCTGAGAGCGCGCCCTGCTCCAGCAGCGAATAGCGGCCGGCCAGCATCATCACGTCGAAATCGCCGGCCCGCGCGAAGCGCTCGCACATCTCGGATTCGTTGACGCCGACGCCGATGGCCTTGACCGCGCCCGAGGCGCGAAGCGATTCAAGCGCCTTGTAGGCTCCCGCCATCGCCTCCGAGAAGCGACGCTCCATCTGATCGCCATGGGTCCAGACGTCGACGTCGTGGATCAGCAGGATGTCGATATGGTCTGTGCCGAGCCTGAGCAGGGACTGCTCGAAGGAGCGCATCGCACCGTCATAGGAATAGTCGACCACGGCCGGGTGCGGCAGGCCGCCGAGATAGCCCGAACCGTCCCCCTTGGGCTGGCCCGCCGCCATCCAGCGCCCGACCTTGGTCGAGACGATAACGCTCTCGCGCGGCACGCTGCGCAGAGCCGCACCGATGCGATGTTCGGAGAGCCCGTGGCCGTAGAGCGGGGAGGTGTCGACGAGATTTATGCCGGCGGCGAGCGCCGCGCGCACGGTCTCCTGCGCCGTCGCCTCGTCGAGATGGGCGTAGAGATCGCCGAGCGGCGCGCCGCCGAAGCCGATCAGGCTGGGGAGGAGGCCGGCGATGGGCCGGCCTTTCGGCAAGGTTCCGGTGGAAGAAACATCGGCCAGATTCGCCATCGAAAATCACCAGAGACTGAGGCCAGACTTCATCAGACCGAGCCGTCATGCGAGCGCAGCGAAGAAATCCAGGAGGACGGGGTGAAACCGTTCAGCCCAGTCCCACTGGATTGCTTCGTCGCTGCGCTCCTCGCAATGACGGCGCGGCAAGGGCCGGCACAGTTGCGGATCGTTCGCTGGCGCGCAAGCGTCAGGCACCGACCTTCGCGAGCACGTCGGCGCGCAGGAAGCGTTCGATGAACAGCATGAACAGCACCGAAGGCACGAGCAGGATCAGCGCCGTGATCGAGGCGACCTGATAGTTGCCGCCCATCGCCGCGTTATAGAGCAGGAGCGGCAGGGTCGTGACCTGCGGCACGCCGACGAAGAAGGTGCCGGTGAACTCGTCGAGCGATTCCAGGAAGACGAAGATGCCGCTGGCGACGATGCCGGGCGCCGCGAGCGGCAGCGTCACCGAGGTGAAGGTCTTGAACGGCGAGGCGCCGATATTGCGCGCCGCCAGTTCGAGGTCCTTGTCGACGGCGGCGAAGGCCGCGGCCGCGATCCAGACCGAATAGACCAGGCCGTGAGCGGCATGGACGAGCACGACCGCGAAGACGGTGCCGTTGATGCCGAGCTGATAGAAGACGCGGGCGACGTTGATGTAGATCGCGACCGAGGGAAAGGCCTGCGGCAGCAGGAACAGGATCATGAAGAAGGCGCGCGCCGGCAGCCTGAGCCGCGCCAGCGCATAGCCGGCCGGGATCGAAAGCGCGAGCGCGACGAGGACGGTCAGCACCGCGATCCAGACCGAGGTGGCGAGCGAGGCCATGGCATCGCCTGTCGGGCGGAAGACCTGCTCCCAATAGCGCGTGCCGTAGACGACGGGCAGCTTGTAGGGCGTGTACCAGCGCTCGGCGACGGACCAGAGCGCCAGATTGACCAGCGGGCCGATCAGGAAGAAGGCGAAAGCCGCGAGCGCGAAAGCCGCGAGCAGCATACGGAAGCCGGAGGCGACGCGGATCATGGCGTGCCCTCCTTCGACATGCCGCGTTTGAGGTAGATGATCGCCGCGCCGGCCGAGATCAGATAGGTGATGACGCCGAGCGCGTTCGCCGTGGCGTAGTCGCCATAGGCGTTGATGCGGAAGGCCATGTCGACGGTCAGCATGGTCGGCTGCGATCCGGCCACCATCATCGGCACGGACAACACCGAGAGCATCGTCACGAAGGAGAGCACCAGCGCGACGAGAAGCTGCGGCATGACCTGCGGCAAGGCGAGCTCGACCAGCACGCGCAGGCGGGAGGCGCCGAGATTGCGGCCGGCCTCCAGCGTCGCGCGGTCGATGGAGGCGAGCGCGCCGGCCAGCAGCAGCGCAACGAAGGGCGTCTGCTTCCAGACGAAGGTCGCGATGATGCCGCGCCAGTCGAGGAAGCTCACCGCCTGCAACGGCTCCATCAGGCCGAGCGAGACGAAGGTGTTGTTCATCAGGCCGTTCTTGGCGAGGAAGGTGCGCATACATTGCGCGGCGACGATGAAGGGGATGAAGAGCGGCCAGCGATAGAGCGCCTTCAGCGTGCCGACGATGTAGCGGTTCTCGCCCAGCGTCAGCGTGCCGGCGATGACGATGGCCAGCAGCGCCGTCAGCAGGCAGGAGGCGACCACGATGACGACGGTGAAGACGATGTCGCCGGAATAGAGTTCCCAGGCCTTGGCGAAGGCCTGAAGCGAGAAGCCGCCCTGCGGGCCGGTGAAGGCGGAGATCAGCGAAAAGCAGAGCGGATAGAGGAACAGCGCCGCGACGAGCGCGAAGCCGGGCGCGATCAGCAGCAAAGCGAGATGGCGTTGGGAGAGAGACATTAGCTGGACCCGGCTAACCAATTGAGACAGGCGGGAAAAGCCGTCATCCTCGGGCTTGACCCGAGGATCTCAGAACCAGTTCGCTCTGGTTGAAGAGATGGCCGGGTCAAGCCCGGCCATGACGACTATTGCCCGGAAGAGCGAACCTCAGTTCGCGACCTTCCTCTCGTAGCCCTCGAGGATGTCGTTGAAGTAGGGCGCGATCGGGAAGGGCTTGCCGTTCTGCGAGAGATCGGCCGGGGTGACGTCGGTGAAGAGCTTGTCCCAGGCCGCCTTGTCGAGCTTGCCCTCGAGGTTCTTGGCGTCGATGCCCGGATACCAGTTGAACTTCTTGACGATGCCGTCGGCCTGCACCTGCGGCGAAGTGGCGAGCGCGATGAAGGCCTCGGCCAGCTTCTTCTGAGCCGACTTCTCCGGCACCGCGTAGTACATCGGCTGGCCGGGCATGCCGGGCGAGACGAGCTTGAGCTTCATGTTCGGCGGCAGCTTGCCGTCGGCCTGCCAGGAATAGAACATGTCGACCCAGACCGGACCGATGGCGATCTCACCGCGGTTCAGCATGTCGAGCGTGCCGGCGTTGCCGGGGGTGATGACGGCGTTCTTGTTGAACTCCTTCAGATCGGCGAAGGCCTTGTCCCAGCTCGCCTTGGTGGCGGCGTCGTAGGGTCCCTTGATCAGCTTGTCGGCGTCGCCGCCGAAGGCATAGACCCAGCCGGCGACGAAGGAGACGCCGGACATGCCGCCCTTGATGCCGTTATAGCCGAACTGCTTCGGGTTCTTCTTCACCCAGTCGGCCAGCTCCGCGAAGGTCGCCGGCGGCGTCTTGAGCATGTCGGCATTGTAGGCGAGCGCGGTCTGCGACTGGAACATCGGGATGACGAAGCCGCTGACATCGGTGCCGAGAGCGTTCTTCGCGGCATCGCCGGTGGCGAGCTTGGCCGTCTCGACATTGGCCGTGTACTTGGCGAGCAGGCCTTCCTTGACCATCTGGCCGGCGCCCTTCTGGTGGATCACCACCACGTCGAAATCGGTGGTGGGCGAACCCTTCTGGGCGTCGAGCTTCTCATAGATCTTCTGCGAACCGGCATCGCCCGGGCCGGTGCCGACCGAGACGACCTTCACGCCGGGATGGGCCTTCTCGAACATCGGGCCGAGATAGTCCTTGACGTAGTCGACCATGTTCTGGTCGCCCGCGGAGGCGACATTGAGGGTCTGCGCGGAGAGTGGCGAAGCCACGATCAGCGCAGCGAGCGAGCAGGCAAGCGTGAAAATGCGCATGTGTCTGACTCCTTGTCAGGCGGCGATCCCGGCCTCGGACGCCGGGAAGATATGAAGGCGCTGCAGCGGAATGCGCAGACCAACCTTCGTTCCGAGTTCGTGACGGCCGGCATCGTCGACCGTGATCTGGCGTCCGGCGGCATCGACCTTGTAGCGATAGGTCCCGCCCGGATAGGCGCGCGCGGCGATGGTGCCGGGCACGATGAGATCGCCGCTGGCCGAGGGCGCATCGAGCGCGCCGAGGCTGGCGACATCGTCACGGAAATAGGCCAGCGCCTCGCCCCCGGGGAGCGCCGCGGCGTGCTCATTCGAAAGCGTGGCGCGGGCGTCGCCGGCGGCAATCGAGGTCTCGGCCATGTTGCGTTCGACCTGCAGCGGCAGCACGTTCTCGGCGCCCATGAAATTCGCCACGAAGGCGCTGGCCGGCCGGTCGTAGACTTCTTCCGGCGTGCCGACCTGCGCGACGCGCCCGGCCTGCATGATGACCAGCCGGTCGGCCATGGTCATGGCCTCCTCGCGGTCATGGGTGACGTGGACGGCGGTGAGGCCGAGCCGCTGCTGGATGGCGCGGATCTCATGGCGCATCGTCAGGCGGATCTTGGCGTCGAGATTGGAAAGCGGCTCGTCAAGCAGCAGGATGCCGGGGTCGATGGCCAGCGCCCGGCCGAGCGCCACGCGCTGGCGCTGGCCGCCGGACAGCGCCGTGACCTTGCGGTTCTCATAGCCGGCGAGACCGAGGAAGTTCAGCATCTCGCCGACCTTGGCGGCGATCTCGGCCTTCGACCTGCCGCGCAGCTTCAGGCCGTAGCCGATGTTCTGCAGCACCGTCATGTGCGGCCAGAGCGCGTAGGACTGGAAGACCATGGCCATGCCGCGCTTCTCGGGCGGCAGGCCGGCGATGTCCCTGCCCCCCACGACGATGGAGCCGGACTCGACCGGAACGAAGCCGGAGAGGGAACGCAGCAGCGTGGTCTTGCCGCAGCCGGACGAGCCGAGGAGCGCGGTGAAGCTGCCGGGCGAAAAGTCCAGATCAATGCCATGCAGCACGCGCGTGCCGCCATAGGCAACCTGAAGACCGCGCACGCTGATAGCCGCGCCACTGCCCGATCGGGCCTGCGTTTCCGCCTGCAAGACGCCTACTCCCTGACCACTTTCTTATCGCCGGCGAACTGGAACGCTTCTTCCATTGCCAACCCTCTTGAAATAAACATTACGTTCTGACGCCCTATCTGCAAGCGCTTTGTGAAAGTCAGATGACAATGCCGATACATTCCATCTGGCTGATGCCCGCGGCCGCGGACGAGGCGACGTTGACGGGCATCGTCCGGGAGCTCGCCGAACGTTTCGGCACCCCGCTCTTCGCGCCTCACCTGACCTTGCGCGGCGACACGGAACAGCAGGCGGCCGAGCTTGAACGCGCGGTCGATGCGGCTGCGCGGCAGGTTTCGGCGTTCGCGGAGCCGGTTTCGCTCGTCGAGGGCAGCGAGAGCTTCTTCCGTTCGTTCTATGCGCGCTTCGCCATCTGCCCGCCGCTGATGGCGCTGAAGCGCGCGCTCGATCTCGAGGCGTTGGACAGCTTCATGCCGCATGTCTCGCTGCTCTACGGGCCGGTCGAGGTGGCGGCGAAGGCGCAAGCCATTCGCGAGATCGACAAGCGCCTCGCCGGGCGGGCGATCAGCTTCGACCGGATCGGCGTCGTCACCTCCGGCCAGGACGTGCCTATCGCCGATTGGCGGGTCGTCTTCAGCGCCAGGTTGGGCGGCTGAGCGGCTCACGGGCCGTCATGCTCGCCCCTGTGGCGAGCATCCACGTCTTGAACACCGCCCGCTACGAAGGAAGACGTGGATGGCCGGGACAAGCCCGACCATGACCACAGCGGTCAGTCAGGACGTCCAGCCTCAGGCGATCGGCACAGCGAGCCCGGCCTTGACCCGGTCCATGGCGACGAAGCTGCGAAACTTGCGGATATTGGGGTTGGCGAAGAAGAGCCGACGGGTCAGGGCCTCATAGGCGGCCATGCTCGGCACCAGCACGACCAGCATGAAATCGACCTCGCCGGTAACGTAATAGCATTGCTGCACCTCGGGCGCGGCTGTGAAGGCGGTCTTGGCCGCGTCGATGTCCGGCGCCGTCTCGCTGACCAGCTCGACCTCGACGAAGAGCGTGATCGGATGGCCAAGCGCGGCGGGATCGACCACCGCGACATTGGCGGTGATGACGCCGCTCGCCTCCATGCGGCGGATGCGGCGCTGCACGGCCGGGGCCGACAGGTTGACGCGCTCGCCGATGACGCGCTGCGGCGTCGTGTTGTCCTGCTGGAGGATGGCGAGGATCGCCCGGTCGAAGGCGTCGAGATCATGAGCTGTCGGCGCGGCCATGCCTGTCCCTGCGAAACAAACTTGCATCGGAGCAGGCGAATTCCAGCGCCTTTTTCATGCTGTCTGCAATATCCATTCGCCAACCGCAAAGCGAGACGGAGGCCGCCATGTTCCTGCTCAACCGCCACCCCGACTACCGCGCTCCGCTCGACCCGGCCGATGTCGAGACGCTCGGTCCAGCCGGAGCAGATGCGATCACGGCCCATCTGGCGCAGCGCGAGAACCATCGGCCGACGCCGCTGCACAGCCTGCCGGGTCTGGCCGCCGCGCTCGGCATCGGCGCGCTGCATATCAAGGACGAGGGCCAGCGCCTCGGGCTCGGCAGCTTCAAGGCGCTCGGCGGCGCCTATGCGGTGATCCGGCTCGCGCTCGAAGCCGCTTCCGAAAAGCTCGGGCGAAGCTTGAGCGACGCCGACATGCTCGACCCCGCCGTTCGGGCCGTGGCCGCGGAGATGACCTTCGCCTGCGCCACTGACGGCAATCACGGCCGCTCGGTGGCGCAGGGCGCGCAACTGCTCGGCGCCAAGGCTGTCATCTTCGTCCATGGCGGCGTCAGCGACGAGCGCGTGGCGGCCATCGCCCGCTTCGGAGCCGAGATGGTGCGGGTTTCCGGCACCTATGACGATTCCGTGGTCGAGGCTGCGCGGGTCGCGACGGAGCGGGGCTGGACCATCGTCTCCGACACATCCTGGGACGGCTATGAGCGCATCCCCGGACTCGTGATGCAGGGCTACACCGCCATCGCGCGGGAAGGGCTGGCGCAGATGCCGGAGCGGCCGACGCATGTCTTCGTGCAAGCCGGCGTCGGCGGCATCGCGGCAGCGCTCGCCGCGCAGATGCAGACAGTGCTCGGCGATGAGCGCCCCTTCTTCACCGTGGTCGAGCCCGCGCTCGCCGCCTGCATCTTCGAGGCCGCCGAGCAGGGCCGGCCGGTGAAGATCGCCCATGGCGCGCCGACCGTGATGGCGATGCTCGAATGCTACGATCCCTCCCCGCTGGCGCTGCGCGTACTCTACCGCGCCGCCGATGCCTTCCTCACCGCGGAGGATTCCGACGCCGTCGAGGCGATGAACCGCCTCGCACGGCCTGTGGCCGGCGACCCCGCCATCGTGGCCGGCGAGAGCGGTGCGGCCGGGTTCGCCGGGCTGCTGGCGACGCTGCGCGATCCGGAGACGAGGGCGGCGCTCAAGCTCGACGCCACCTCACGCGTCTTCCTCGTCAACACGGAAGGCGCGACCGACCCCGCGCGCTATGCCGAACTCGTCGGCCTCAAGCCAGGCGAAGTCGCGGCATGAGCGACCCGGCGAAGGCGGAGCGGCTGACGCTCCATTCGCAAAGCCACTCGCCCTATGCGCGCAAGACCATCGTCTTCGCCCATGAGGCGGGCCTTTCCGACAGGATCTCGGTCGTCGACCAGGAGACCAGCCCGACCCACCGGAACGCGGCCGTCTTCGCGGTCAATCCGCTCGGCAAGGTGCCGGTGCTGATCACGCCCGAGGCCGGGGCGATCTTCGACTCGCTGGTGATCTGCGACTATCTCGACGGGCTGCATGCCGGTCCGAGGCTGATCCCGGCAGGCGGCGCAGCGCGCTGGCAAGCCTTGCGCCTTCACGCCCTCGCGCAGGGGCTGTGCGATGCCGGTATCGCGCTGCGCTGGGAAACCGCGCGGCGGCCGGAGCATCTGCGCCATCCACCGCTGGCCGAAGGGCAAGCAGCGAAGCTCGTCGAATCCTATGATCTGCTGGAACGGCAGGAGCGTTTCGACGAGCCGGTCCATATCGGCCATATCGCGCTGGCGACCGCGCTGGCCTGGCTGGAATTCCGCGAACTGCCCGATTTCCGGGTCGGGCGCCCCTGCCTGAGCCGGTGGTACGAGGATTTCTCGCAGCGCCCGCCGATGCGGGGAACCGCCTATCACGGCCAGACGCAGGACGGGCCACAGGCTGCCGCCATTGCGGACTGAACGGCGGACGTCGTAGCAGAAGCGCGCGCAGCCGCGTCGGCCGCACCGGAGTCCGCCCATGAAGCTTCGCCCCGATACGCTGGCGATGACCGCCGTGCTCGCCATGCTGACGGCGCTGGGGCCGCTCTCGACCGATTTCTACCTGCCCTCCCTGCCCGAGATCGTGCGGGTGATGGATACGGACATCGCCGGCGCGCAGGCGACGCTCTCCTCCTTCCTGTTCGGCTTCGCCGCCGGGCAGATCTTCTGGGGGCCGCTCTCCGACAGGCTCGGCCGCAAGCCCATCCTGTTCGCGGGCCTCGCCCTCTTCGGCCTCGCGACGCTCGCCTGCGCAATGGCGCCGTCGGTCGAGGCGCTGACGGTTGCGCGGGCGCTGCAGGCACTCGGCGCCTCGGGTCCGATCGTGCTCGGACGCGCCATGGTGCGGGACCTCTATGACGGCCCGCGCGCGGGGCGCGAACTCGCCCGCATGGGCATGATCATGGGCCTCGTGCCAGCGGTGGCCCCGGTGCTCGGCGGCGTGCTGCAGGCCGCCTTCGGCTGGCGCTCGACCTTCATCGCCTCGCTGGTCTTCGCGGTCGGCCTCGCCACCGTCATCGCCACGGTGATGCCGGAGACCTTGCGCCAGCGCTCGCCGCAGCCGCTTTCGCTCGTCACGATCTTCCGCGGCTTCGGCGTGCTGCTGAAGAACCGCGCCTTCCGTGTCTATGTCGGGCTAACGTCGCTCTGCTACGCCGGGCTCTTCGCCTTCATCTCCGGCTCTTCCTTCGTGCTGATCGACATCTACGGGCTGACGCCGGTGCAATACGGCCTCGCCTTCGGCTTCGCCGTGCTCGGCTACATCAGCGGGACGATCATCGCGCAGCGACTGGTCGGCCGGCGCGGCATGGACGGCGTCATCTCGCTGGGCGTCACCTGCCTCGCCATCGGCGGGCTCGTCATGCTCGTCTGCGTCCTCTCCGGCTTCGGCGGGGCGGCCGGCGTGGTCGTGCCGATGGCGCTCTATACCTGCGGTGTCGGGCTTGCCATGCCGCAGTCCCAGGCCTCGGCGATGATGCCCTTTCCGGATCGTGCCGGGGCGGCCTCCTCGCTCAACGGGCTCTGCCAGATGCTACTCTCGGCCTGCGTCGGGCTGCTGGTCGGCCATCTGCTGAAGCGCGGCGCGCTGCCGCTGCCGCTGGTGATCGCGGCCATCGGCGTCGCAGCCTTCATGCTGTTCCGCGCCTCGCGCGCGGTCCGCGCGGCGAAGGGCTAGAGGGCCTGCCCCCTGCCGTCATGCTCGGGCTTGACCCGAGCATCTCAGGACGGAAGGAGCGGCCTTTCCGGCGAGAGCTTCTCGGGTCAAGACCGAGAATGACGCCCCGGGGGAATGACGGAGAGGTTCCTACCCGCCGAACAACCGCTCGAAGAAGTTGCGCTCCTGCGGCGGCGGGCGCACCCAGGCGCGGTCGCCCTCCGGCGGCGCGGGCATGCGCGCATCGGCTACCGGTGCGCCGTCCCCGATCGTGGTGCGCGGCGCGCCGTGCCAGAAGCCACCGGGCAGCGGCACGGGCTGGGCGCCGGCATGGGCAGCCTTCATGAACTTGCCCCAGACCTCGCCGGGCAGGCCGCTCCCGCTGACGCGCTTCATCGCCGAGTTGTCGTCATTGCCGACCCAGACGGCGGTGACGAGACGTGCCGTGAAGCCGACGAACCAGGCGTCGCGGAAATCCTGCGTGGTGCCGGATTTGCCGCCGACCTCCCAGCCCGGGATGTTGAACTTGCTGCCGGTGCCGCCGTTCATGACGCCGTTGAACATCGTGTCCATCATCGCGAGCGGCTGTTGCTGGATGACCGGGCCGAAGCCGGTCGCCTTGCGGGCGTAGACGACCTTGCCATTGGTCTGCCGGACCTCGCGGATGACGTAAGGCAGCACCGACTGCCCGCCATTGGCGAAGCTGGCATAGGCCGCAGTGATCTCCAGCGGCGTCACCTCCGAGGTGCCGAGCGCCAGCGAGAGATTGGGCTGCAGCGCCGCGGTGATGCCGAGGCGCTGGGCCGTGCGTATGACCTCCTTCGGCGTCACCTCCTGGATCAGCCGGGCGGCGACCGTGTTGAGCGAATGCGCCATCGCCGTCTGCAGCGTCACCGGGCCGCGATAGGTGCGCGAATAGTTTTCCGGCTCCCAACCCTTGATCGAGACCGGCGCGTCGTCACGGATCGTGTCCGGCGTCAGCCCCTTCTCAAGCGCGGTGAGGTAGACGAAGGGCTTGAAGGAGGAGCCCGGCTGGCGCTTGGCCGCAGTCGCGCGGTTGAATTGACTCTTGGTGTAGTCGCGCCCGCCAATCAGGGCGCGGATCGCGCCGTCCGGCGCGAGCGAGACGACGGCGCCCTGCGTGGCGTTGAGCTTGGCGCCTTGCGCCGAGAGCGCCTCGACCAGGATGGTCTCGGCCGAGCTCTGCAGCTTGGTGTCGAGCGTGGTGAGCACCGTCACGTCGCCATCGACCGCGCCGATGAAGTCGTCGAGCACGTCCATCACGTAGTCGGCCGCGTAGTTGACCGAGCCGGCACCGACGCGCTCGGGCACCTCGGCGGGCGCGGTGAGCGCGTTTTTGGCGGCCTGCTGCGAGATGAAGCCCTGATCGGCCATCGCCGCGACCACGAGCTGGGCGCGTTTCTCGGCCAGATCGGGATTGCGGTTGGGGGCCAGCCGCGACGGGGCCTGGACAAGGCCGGCGAGCATCGCCGCCTCGGCGATCGTGACGGAGCGCGCGGATTTGTTGAAATAGCGCTGCGCCGCCGCCTCGACGCCATAGGCGCCGGAGCCGAAATAGACCCGGTTGAGATAGAGCTCGAGGATCTGGTCCTTGGTGTAGGTGCGCTCCAGCCAGAGCGCCAGGATCGCCTCCTGGATCTTGCGGGCGGCGGTGCGCTCCTGCGTCAGGAAGAGGTTCTTGGCGAGCTGCTGGGTCAGCGTCGAGCCACCCTGGACGCCGCCGGTGCGGCGCACATTGTTGACGACGGCGCGGGTCAGGCCGATCGGGTCGATGCCGAAATGGTCGTAGAAGCGCCTGTCCTCGATGGCGACGAAGGCCTTGGGCAGATAGGGCGGAATCTCGCCGATGGTGATGGTGCGGCCACCCGTCTCGCCGCGGTTGGCGAGCAGCGAGCCATCGGCGGCGAGGATCGCGATGTTCGGCGGCCGCTTGGGAACGGTGAGCTGGTCGATCGGCGGCAGCTGCGCGGCGTGGTAGGCGATGAAGCCGCCGAGCCCGATGGCGCACCAAAGCCCGACCACCAGCGTCCAGTAGAACAGCGAGCCGAGCAGCGAGCGCCGGCGGCGGCCACGGCGCCTGCCGCCCCCTCCCCCGCCGCGCCTGTTGCGCACATAGGGCTCATGACGGGGCGCCGGGCGGGCCGGAGCGCGGTGGTGGCGGACAGGGCGGTCATCTTCGGAAATGTGCATGTCGAAATCGTCGCGGCTTTCGCCACGCCCGCGGTCAAAGGACGGCTCGCGCCGTTCATCGCGTCTGATACGGTCGTTCATCCTGCCCCGTTTCGGCCGCCAAGTTCGTTACCAAGCCGCCCGCCATGTGGTCAGGTCACACAGGATTCAAACATGGCGCTTTTAAGGGTTCGTAAAGGCTGCGGCCTCGCGCGCACAATGCGGATGTCGCGAGAACGTGATCGAACTTGCAAATGCGCAAGCGAAAGAGTGGGCTATCTGGATATTGCGCAAGTTCATAGGCCTCGCCTAGAACGACGCTAACGCCCCGTACACCACTCTACAGAAGGACCCCTGCATGCTGTCTCTGGATTCGCTTAGCCGCTTCTCGCCCTATGCTCTCGCGCTTCTGCGCATCTTCACGGCGCTGAGCTTCATCTCGCACGGCACGCAGAAGATTTTCGGTTTCCCCGTTCCGCCGTCCTGGGGCATGCCCGGCATGTTCTCGCTGCCCTGGATCGCCGGCGTGCTGGAGATCGTCGGCGGCACGCTCATTCTGATCGGCTTCATGACCCGCCCGGCGGCCTTCGTGCTCTCGGGCCTGATGGCCTTCGCCTACTGGATGGCGCATGGCTCCAAGGGCTTCTACCCGCTGCTGAACGGCGGCGAGGCGGCGATGCTGTTCTCCTTCATCTTCCTCTACATCGCGACCGTCGGCCCGGGCGCCTTCGCGCTCGATTCGCGCAAGCGCTGAGTTCCGCGCCACGCCGCCAAAGAAAGAGCCCGCTTCCTTCCGGAAGCGGGCTCTTTTTGTATCCGCCTGGCCGTCACGCTCGGGGCAAGCCCGAGAATGACGTAGGCAAAAGTCAGACGGCTGCGGAAATCCAGCGCGAGAGATCGCTCTTGGGCGCAGCGCCGACCTTCTGCGAGGCCAGCTTGCCATCCTTGAACAGCATCAGCGTCGGGATCGAGCGGATGCCGAACTGGGCCGGAATCTGCTGATTCTCGTCGACATTCATCTTGACGATCTTGACCTTGCCGTTCAGCTCGGTCGCGATCTCCTCGAGCGCCGGGCCGATCATGCGGCAGGGGCCGCACCATTCCGCCCAGAAATCCACGACAACCGGCTCGGAGGATTTCAGCACGTCGGCCTCGAAGCTCTGATCGGTAACCTTGCTCGTTGCCATGACTGGCTGCCTTTCGGTTTCAATGGGGGACAGTGCCACCCTTCGCCAGCGAAGCTATGAACGCCGGCCCCTCCGGTCAAGGCGCGCGCCATGCAGGGCGGAATCGCCCCACAGGCGTCACGAGCCGGCGGAAACCAGGCTGGCCCCCACATTGATGGCGAGCGCCAGGATGCTGGTGTTGAAGAGGAAGGAGAGGATGGAGTGCGCCAGCACGACGCCACGCGCCTCCCGCGTCGTCACGCCGACATCCGACGTCTGAGAGGTGCAGCCGATCGTGTAGGCGAAATACAGGAAATCGACATAGTCGGGCTTCGTCTTGCCGGGGAATTCGAGGCAGGGCTCGGCCTTGCCGTGGCGGTAGTAGATGCCGGCATAGTGCAGCGTGAAGAAGGCGTGCAGCAGCGCCCAGGAACACAGGATCGTGACGCCACCGAAGGCGAGATGGATGCCGCGTTCGTCGGGCTGCAGGGCAGAAAGCCCGGTCAACTGGACCAGGATCGCGACCAAGCTCGTCACCGCCGCGAGGCAGGCGATCACAAGAATCGCGACGGCGCCCTCGTCCTGCCGCTCGGCCCTGGCGCGAATCTGATCGACTGTTTCCCCGAAGATGGTGGAGGCGAGCAGGCCCAGATAGAAGATCGCGCCGACATCCCAGACGATCAGAAAGCGCGTCGCCCAGCGCCACTCCCCCGGCAACAGCACCGCGAGCACGGCTCCGAATGCCAGGGCGATCAGAAGGCGGGGACGCAGCAGGAGCGAGCGCGGCAGAAACCTCATGGCCCGGGTGCTCCGTACGCGCCGCCGCCGGACGCAGCCGCCAGCCCGGCCAGCGCCGCATCCAACCGTTCATCGGCGAGCTCGAAATGCGCGAGGCTCGCCGTATAGACCGCCAGCGCCCGCACGGCCCGGCCGGGGTAGATTTCGCGCATCAGCGCCGCATAGGCGGCGAGCTGGGCGAGCGTCGCCGGCGGAATAGCGCCGGCATCGACAGGCGGGCGGGCCGTCGTCTTGAAATCGGCGATGACGACGCTGTCGTGCGTGACCGCCAGCCTGTCGATGCGGCCGGAGACGGGGCGGCGCGTGCCGTCCGGCAGCGCGATCAGGCCGGCGACCGGCACCTCCGCCAGCGCGTTCTCCCCGAAGAGATCGGCGAGGCCGGGCGCCGCCAGAAGCCGCAGCGCGTCCGCGACGATCACGTCACGGCGTTCCGACCGCAGAGCGCCGCCACGCGCCTGAGCCAAGGCGTCGGCCGTCGCTGCCCGACGCTCGGCCGGCACGTCCGGCAGGAGCTGCAACAGGAGATGCGCCAGCCGGCCGGCGGAGGCGGCTTCCGCGAGGAAGGGGCCGTCGCCCGGCCGCTCCTCGGCATCGGCGGCCGAAAGCGCACTGGAGGGCTTCAGCGGCGGCGCCGGCTCGGCCTCGCGCGCGACCTGCCTTGTCAGCCATGCGGGCGGCGCGGGTATGGGCATGGTCGCCTTCGGCTCCGGCGCCTCATGCGGCGCGGGCGGCGTGACCATGAAGCGCCGGATGGCGTCCTCGCCCTCCCCGATCTCGCGCAGGCCGGACTGCGATTGCGCCAGCCCCTGCTCGATCATCGCGTACCAGCTGCCCTCCGGCACCTCGCCCTTGGCCTGCACGCCGCAGACGATCAGCCTGTCCTCGGCGCGGGTCATGGCGACGTAGAGCAGGCGGTGATGCTCCTCGACCATCTGCTCCACCACCCTGCCCTTGGCGCCGGTGGTGGCATCGGTGTCCTCCGCGCTGGCGGGCGGCCAGATCGGGACGAGCTCGCCCTTGACCGGCACGGCGAGGATCTTCGGCAGGCGCTTCGCACCGGGCTGCGGACCGAGATCGGCGAGGATGACGATACGCGCCTCCAGCCCCTTCGAGCCGTGAACGGTCATGACTCGGACCTCGCCGGCGCTGGCGGAGAGGTCCCGCTTCACATCGGCCGCACTGCCCGCGACATGCTGGAGGAAGCCTGCGAGCGAGGGACCGTAGCGGCGCTCATGGTCGAGGGCGGCGTTGAGGAAGGCATCGAGGGCATCGCCGGCTTCCGCGCCGAGCCGCGCCAGCGCGAGATTGCGCCCGCCGCCGGGGCCGAGCAGCCCGGCGAAGAAGCGGAACGGTCCGGAACGGCCGGCTTCCCTGGCCCAGCCAGCGAGCTTCGCCTCGGCAGCCCCATAGCGCGGCTCGCTCGCGGCGGCCTCCTGCAGGGCGGCGCGCAGAGAGCCCTCGCGGCCGGGCGCGAGCCGCAGCAGGTCGTCGTCGTTCAGGTCGATCAGCGGCGTCTTCAGCGCGGTGGCGAGCGTGAGATCGTCATCCGGCAGCAGCAGCGCGCGGCCGAGCACGACGAGGTCCTCCACCGCCGGATGCTCGGCGAGCGTCAGCCGGTCGCGGCCGGCGACCGGGACGCCGGCATCCTTCAGCGCCTTGACGATGGCTTCGAACAGGGCACCGCGCTGACGCAGCAGGATCATCACGTCGCCCGCCGCGAAGGGATTGCCGAGATCGTCCCGCCCCGCCTGATGCCAGCGCCGCAGCGTGTTCGCGATGCGCTCGGCGAGCTTCACCGTGCCGCTGCGGCGCTCGGGCGCATCGACCGGCGTCGTCCAGGCATCGGGCGGCTCGCCCGTATCGTTGACGGAAACCGGCCAGATATCGACCGTGCCGGGCGCGGCGTCGCGCACCGTCGCATGCACCTCCGGCCGTTCCGCACCATCGAAAACGAGGCCGCGCGCATGCTCGCGGACGGCGAAGACGGCATCGACCGCCTGCATGATATCCGGCGCCGAGCGGAAGGAGGTGTTGAGGCTGATCGCCTCGAAGCTCAGCTCCGCGCCTCTGATCCTCTGGCCGAGCGCGTGTCGCTCCGCGCCGAAGGCAGCGGGTGCGGCGCCCTGGAAGCCGTAGATCGACTGCTTCTCGTCGCCGACGACGAAGATGGTGCGTGGCTTCATCCCGAGGTCGCGGCCGCTGGTGAACTCCTCGGCGAGCTTGCGCAGGATCGCCCATTGCGCCTCGCCGGTGTCCTGCGCCTCGTCGAGCAGGATGTGGTCGATGCCGGCATCGAGCTTGTAGAGCACCCAGGCGGCCTCGACCCGCTCCAGCAGCGAGCGCGTGCGCGCGATCAGGTCGTCGTAATCGAGGAGCGAGCGCAGGCTCTTCTGGCGCTGGTAGGAGGCGAGCATCCGCGTCACCAGCAGGGCCAGAGCGGCGCTTCGGTCGCGGATGGCGACGGCGTTCAATTGATCCGCCGCGGCGAGCACGCAGTCGCCCAGCGCTTCCAGCGTATCGAGGAGCCCGCCGTCGAAAGCGGAGCCGCCGCGGCCGCGCACATTGGAGTTGATCGTGCCCTCGCCGGTGATGAAGCCGACGCGAGCGAAGGCGACGGGATCGCCATCGTCCTGCCCGGCGAGCAGGGTGCGCAACCGCGCGGCGAATTTCTGGCGGGTGTCGCTGCCGGCCTGCAACGCCTCGATCAAGGCCTGCAGCCCGGGCAGAGCCGCGAAATCGGCCCGGAAGCCGGCCTTCACGGTGTCCGGCGCGAGATCGGACGCGATGCCGAGGAAGGCGGCGATGCCCGCCTTCATCTCCGCCGCATCGCGGGCGCGGCCGTTCTCGTCGCTGAACAAAGCGCGCTGGCGCAGCGCCTCCTGCACCATGCTCTCGAAGCTATCCTGTGCGGCGAGCTGCGCCAGCAGATCGAGCGCCTGCGCTTCCGGCCCCTGCGGATCGGCTGCGACCAGCCCCAGCAATTCTCGGCGCGCCTCGCGCAGCATCTCGGCCTGGGCCAGATCGTCGGCCACCTCGAAGCGGGGCGGCACGTTCGCCTCGAAGGGCGCCGCCTGCAGCACGCGCGTGCAGAAGGCGTGGATCGTCTCGATTCTGAGGCCGCCCGGTGTCTCCAGCGCCTCGGCGAAGAGGCGGCGAGCCTTGGCGCGCTCGGCCGCGGTCGGGGCGCGGCCCGTCAGCTCGGTCAGTTCCTTGGCGAGCGCCGCCTCCTCCAGCGTCGCCCAGGTGCCCAGCGCTTTGAAGATGCGGTTCGCCATGTTGGCGGCCGCGGCCTTCGTATAGGTGATGCAGAGCATCCGGCCCGGCTTGACGCCGTCCAGCAGCAGCCGCAGCACCCGGTTGACCAGCACATGGGTCTTGCCCGAACCGGCATTGGCCGAGACCCAGGCGGAGAGACCCGGATCGGCGGCCCGCGCCTGCCGCTGGCGCGTCTGCTCGGGTATGTTCCAGCCCGGCTTCACGCCTCGCCCCCCTCATCCCCGCCGGGCGCGGCCGACCATTCCTTGACGCGGGCGAGATGGTCGTAAGGGCTGGCGTATTTGATGTAGTCCGGCGCGCGGCGCGAGACATAGGCCTCCGCGCCGGAGCGCAGCCTGCCGAGATGATCGAGCAGCCGTTCGAGATGGCGGGCGGCGACATCGGCCAGAGTCTCGTCGCCAAATTTGAGAGGCGCGCTCGTTGCCCAGCCCTTCGGATCGTGATGGAGCTTCACATAAAGGACTTCGTCGACCGGCAGCGCCCCGCCCAACCCCTTGAAGCCGGCGCGCGCGGCCAGATCCGCCTCCAGCGTCAATTGCGGGGCGAAGCCCTTCTCGACCTGCTTCTTCGAGGGTGGCGCGCCGGTCTTGAAATCGACGATGCGCAGGGACGGCGTCCGCGTCAGCTCGATGCGGTCCGCCTTGCCGCTGAGGCGGAATTCGCTGCCATCGGAAAGAGGAAAGCTCGCGGCCGTGAAGAGCTCGACGCCGATGCGGGCGATGGCGTCGCGCCTGCGCTGCTCCCAATGAATGAAGTGCCCGGCCGTCAGCAGGAAGCGCGGCCACCAGAAGGCGCGCACCTCCGGCACGTCGTCATAGTCGCGGAAGAGGCGGTTGCCGATGCCGATCAACTGGCCCAGCGCATCGGCCGGCAGCCCTTCGGGATAGGTCGTGGTGAAGGTCTCGACGATGGCGTGCAGGAGCTTGCCGCGGTCCTGCGCAGTCGGGTCCTCGATCAGTTCGTCGAGGGCGTCGAGCCTCAGGATCTTGCGGGCGTGGATCTGGTAGGGGTCGCGATAAAGCGTCTCGACCTCGGTGACGCTGAGCGAAAGCGGCTGGAGTTCGCGCGGCGGACGCGGCTCCGGCCGGGAAATCGGCCTCACATCGGCCGGGGCCGCGCTGAGCAGGGTTGCGAGCCCGCGCAGGCGCCCGCCCTCGGCCAGCGCCTGCTTCCAGACGGCTTCCGGCGTCACCGCCTGCAGACGCTGCCAGAAGCGCGAGGCGATGGTCTCGGCCTCCCCAGCCTTGCGCGGACGCGTCAGCGTGACCTGCGGCGCCATCAGGGCCTGCACGAAGTCATGCGCGGTCTGGCCGACGCGGCGCTCCGGCGGGGAAAGGCCGAGTTCGGCGCGCATCGGCCGGTTGATGAAGGAATCGGTCGTGGTCTGCGGCGGCCAGACCGTCTCGTTCAAGCCACCGAGCACGATATGGTCGGCTTCGAGCAGGCGCGCTTCGAGCAGCCCCCAGATCGCGACGCGGGGATGGCCCGCCGCCTTGCGCGCCACCGCGCGCTCGGCCAGCAACCCGTCGAGGATCGCGACGAAATCCTGTGCCCGCCCGCCCGGCGGCATCACGGCCTCGGCGGCGGCGAGCTCGTCGAACAGCCCGGCCAGCGCCTCGCCATCCGGCCCGATGAAGACGAGCGGAGCGCCGGCCTCGGTCGCGCTCAGCGCCATCACGGCCTCGCGCGCAGCCGCGACGACCGCAGCCAGCGACGGCTCTTCGAGGAAGAGCGCTGCGAGCAGCGGAGCGGTGGCCGCTTCCAGCGCGCGGAGCAGTTGGCCCGCGGCGGCACGGTCTTCCGGACCGAGCCGCGCGCGAGGGCGGGGCACATGCCCGTTTTCCCGCAATGCGTCCCAGCCATCGAGCGTGACATGAAGGCCGGCGAGCCCCCGCCCGACGGCATTGCCGCGCCAGCAGCCGATCTCCAGCGCCGCTGCGCCGCGCGTCAGCGCCTCGCGGCTCAGGCCCAGCCGGCAGAGCGGATGGGCGAAGAGCGGCACGAGCGTGGCTGGCGTCATCTGTGCCAGCGCCGCCTCCAGCACCAGCCGGAGCAGCGAGCCGGCGGGCCAGCGGCCAAGCGGCACACCCGCGGAATCGTCGACCTCGACGCCCCAGCGCACCAGCTCGACCGCGACGCGTTCGGCCAGCCCCCGGTCGGGCGTCACCAGCGCGGCCCGGGCTCCCGGCCGCTCCAGCGTCTCTCGCAACGCGATTGCTACGGCCAGCGCTTCCTCGCGCTCGTCGGCGGCCTCGACGACGCGCAGCGTTCGCAGGCCGTCGCTGGCGACATCCAACGGGATGCGCGTCCGGATATCCGACCAGAGTTCGGTGACGGAGGCGGGAAGCATCGCCTCGCGCAGCAGCCGTGCGCGGGCATCGCGGACGGCGTCGGGCCTCGCCAGCTCGCGCACATCGGCCCGCTCGGCGGCGAGTTCTCCCATCAGATGGTGCAGCGCCGCCTGCGGATGGGAGGATGCCGGCTCCTTGGCGATGGCGTCCCAGACGCGATCGCCCAGCTCGAGATCGATGCCGGGCAGCACGACCGCGCCGTTCGGCAGGCGGGCGATGGCCGAGAGCAGCCGCGCCGTCGCGGGCACGGTACCGGTCGAGCCCGCCGCGATGATCGGCCCTTTCGCCCCGCCGGCGAGAAGCCGCTCGCGCTCGGCGGCCAGCATGCGATTGCGGAAGGCAGCCGGATCGACGGCGCCACGCTCCCCGAGAATCTGCGGCCAGGCTTCGCCCAGAATGGCGAGGAAGCTGGCATTGAGCTGCCAGACCTTGTCGAAGCGGGCGGCATCGAGATGGGCCAACTTCTCGACCGGCACGTCCTCGGTCTGCATCTGGTCGAGCAGGGCGGCAAGGTCTCCGGCGAGCCCATAGGCTTCGCCCAGCGTCGCCGGCACCAGCGAAGGCTCGGAAGGGTCGAGCCGGAGATGGCTGCGATTGGCGGTGCGGCCCCAGGCGTCCACCAGCCGCGTCAGCAGCATGCGACGCGCCAGCGGCTCGATCGGCGCGACGCGCTCCTCGGCCCAGGCGCCGGAGCCGATCAGCGCCGTCTCGGCCTCGTCGACATCACCAAGCGGGACGATACGCGGCAGCAGAAGCGGCTTGCCTCCGAGCTTCTCGGCCAGGATCGCCGTGAAGGCGCGGGCGGCGCGACGCGTCGGCAGGTAGAGCGTGGCGCGAGCCATCGCCGCGGGATCGTCCGGGTCATGGACCGGGCCGAGGCGCCCGTCGAGCATCGCCTGCGCCAGCACCTCCAGGAAGGAGGCGCCGGCCGGGATGCTGAACAGGTTGAGCTCAGGCATCGACCGGCTGGGCGGCGAGCGCGGCCTCGGCCGGGGCAATGGCCTGCGGCGTGCCGACATGCAGCCAGCGCCCCTCCAGCCGCTCGCCGTAAAGGCGGCCGGCGGCGATGGCCCGGTCGAAGAGCAGATTGAGCGAGAACGGGCCGTCCGGCGTGTCCGCGAAGAGCGCGGGCTTCAGGATCGCGACGCCGGCATAGATCCAGGGCGCGCTCTGCGCCTTGCCGCGCCGGGCGAGGCGGCCGTCATCGCCGAGGAAAAAATCGCCCGCGCCATCGAAGCCGAGGCTGGTTTCGCGGTCCGCCAGCAGCAGGAGGATGTCCATGCGCTGCGGGTCCCAGGCCTGCGCCAAGGCGGCCAGCGCCGGCCGGCCGGTCTCGCGCCAGAGCGCATCGGAATTGGTGTGGAAGAAGGGGGCGGAGCCGAGCAGAGGCAGCGCCTTCTTCACCCCGCCGCCGGTTTCCAGCAATTCGGCACGCTCGTCGGAGATGGTGATGCGCGGGCGGGCGCGGCCGGCGAGATGGGCCTCGACCTTGCCGGCGAGATGATGGACGTTCACGACCGCTTCCTCGATGCCGGCGTCAGCCAGCCGGTCGAGCATATGATCCAGCATCGTCCTGCCGGCGATCGTCACCAGCGGCTTCGGCAGGGTGTCAGTGATGGGGCGCATGCGCTGCCCGAGCCCGGCCGCCAGAACCATCGCCCGGCGGATCGGCAGCGAAGCGGTCGAGGTCACGCGAATCTCCCTAAGCGGCCGGCCATGAATCATGCTTAGCGCGTCATGGTCGGGCTTGTCCCGACCATCCACGTCTTACTGCGAGAAGGCTTGTGTTCAAGACGTGGATGCTCGCCGCAAGGGCGAGCATGACGAGGAGGTTCACCCCGCCTCGAACAGCTTCGGCATATGCTGCTGATACCAGCCCTTCATCTCGGCCAGCGCCGGATGCTCGAGGTTGCGGCGCAGATAGGCCTCGATGCGCGGCAGGTGCTTGAGATAGCCCGGCTTGCCGTCGCGCTTGTCGAGCCTCGCGAAGATGCCGGCGATCTTGGTGGTGCGCTGGGCGCCGAGGATCGCATAGGCACGGGCGAAATCGGCCAGCGCGAAATCCGGCGTATCCGCCCGCCGCGCCGCGCCATAGGCGGCGAGCAGCCGCAATTCCAGCGAGGCAGGGACATCGACGCGCGCATCCTGCCCCAGCGAGGCGAGGTCATAGGCCGGGTGGCCGAGCAGCGCGTCCTGAAAATCGATCAGGCCGAGCTTCGCGAGACCCTCGCGCTTCTCCAGCCAGATCAGGTTCGGCGAATGGAAATCGCGCAGCGTCCAGGTCGTGGGCGCGGCCAGGATCTCGTCGAAGAGCCGGTTCCAGATGCGCCCGAATTCGGCCTGCGTCACGGCCGGCAGCGTCACGCCCGCGATGTGCGGCGCATACCATTCGAGGATCAGCTCCGTCTCGATGGCGAGCGCCTGCCGGTCATAGACGGGGATGGCATGGTCGCGCCCCTCCGCGACGGGCAGGATCGCAGGCAGGGTGTGGCGGTGGAGATCGGCCAGTAGCAGCGCGGCGGCCTCGTAGCGCTCGCCGATGGGCTGGCGTTCCGCGTCGAGCACGCCGCCGCCCCCGAGGTCCTCGATCAGCAGCAGGCCGGTCGAGAGATCCTCGGCGAAGATTTCAGGGGCCGAATAGCCGAGCGAACGGAGGCCGTGATCCATCGCGACGAAGGCCTCGACGTTCTCGGCGAGATGGGCGAGCGCGCTATAGGGCTTGCCGAGGCGGATCGGCGGCCCGTCCGGGCGCGGCGGCGAGATCATCAGCACGGATGTTTCGCCGTTGGCCCGGGTCAGGCGCTCATAGGCGCGCGTCGAAGCGTCGCCGAGCATGAAGTCGCGCTTCGCCTCGCCCCAGCCGGCGGCGTCTATCAGCCTGCGCGATGCGACCGCGATGGCGAGGCGCTGCTTCCAGAGCACGCCGCCTGACAGGTCCGCGATGCGGCCGGTCTCGGGATTATCGGGGTCCACGTCGAGAAGGATGTCGAGGCGACGCCCGGCCGGCAGGCGCGTGCCGGCCCGGTCCGGCCATTCGACCAGCGTGACGAGCTGCTCGATGTCCTCGATCAGCCCGATGTCGTCGAGTTCGTCGGGCGAGCGCACGCGATAGAGATCGGCATGCAGCACGGTGCCGCGCGGCGTGTCGTAGCTCTGCACGAGGGTGAAGGTCGGACTCGGAGCGTCGAGCGTCGGGTCGTCGGCGAGCGTGCGGAGGATGGCGCGCGCCAGGAACGACTTGCCGGAACCGAGATGGCCGGAGAGCGCAACGATATCGCCCGGCTTGAGGATCGCCGCGATGTCGGCGGCCAACCTCAGCGTCGCCGCCTCGTCGGCCAGCACGAGCCGGTGCATGCCGGCCTTGCGGGCCTCCTCCGTCATTCGGCCGCATCCGAGAGCGAAACGCCCTCAGCCGGGAAGACGGCGGTAACGCGCGTGCCACGGCCCGGCTCGGAATCGAGTTCCACGCGGCCGCCATGCAGCTCGACGATGGAGCGCACGATGGAGAGGCCGAGGCCGACGCCGCGATGGCTGGAGCCCAGCGAATGGCTTTCGAAGCGCTCGAACACCTTCTCGACGACCTCGGCCGGGATGCCACGCCCCTGATCGGCGACGACGATACGGATATCGCCGCCCGTCCGCGTGGCGCCGACCGTGATGGTCTGGCCGGGCGACGAGAAACCGATGGCGTTGGAGAGCAGGTTGAACAGCACCTGCCGCAGGCGCTTGCCGTCAGCGCGCAACGGGCCGGTCAGCGGGTCGATCTGGACCTTGAGGTCGAGCTTGGAGTCGATCAGCCGGTCATGCAGCCCGGCTGTGGCCTGGGCGATGGTGTCGGCGACATCGACATCCTGGATCTCGAGCGTCAGCGCGCCGTTGTCGATGGTGGCGAGGTCGAGGATGTCGTTGATGATGGCCAGCAACGCGCCCGACGAGCGCACGATATGGGCGGTGTAGTCGCGCTGCTTCTCGTTAAGGGAACCGACCGTCTCGGTGCCGAGAAGCTGGGCGAAGCCGATGATGTTGGTGAGCGGCGAGCGCAGCTCGTAGGAGACGTGGTGGACGAAGTCCTCGCGTAGCCGCGAGATCGTCTCCAGCGCCTCGTTCTTGTCGGTCAGCGCCCGCTCGACGTTCACGCTTGCTGTGACGTCGGCGAAGGAGATCAGCGTCGCGCCGTCCGGAAGCGGGGCCGCCGCCATGTCGAGCACCGTGCCGTCGCGCCGCTCCATGCGGCAATTATAGTCCTCCCGGGCGTCGCGCACGCCGGTGACGACGCTATGCAGCTCGCCCCAGACGTCGTCCTGCGGATAGAGCGGCCGGCAGAGCCGGATGACCTCGTCGATATGCGGCGCGCTCGCGGCGAGATCGCCGCCCTGGATGCGCCAGGCCTGGGCGAAGGCCGGGTTGGACAGCCGCAGGCGGCCGTCCGAGCCGAACACGGCGACGCCCTCGCGCAACGAATCCAGCGTCTCGCGCTGGGTGCGGGAGAGCGCGTTGAAGCGGGATTCGAGCGTGAAGCGTTCGGTGACGTCGTCATAGAGATAGGTGACGCCGCCCTGCGGGTTGGGGCTGGCGACGACATGGACGGTGCGCCCGTCGGGCAGATACCACCAGTCCTCGCCGGCGCGCGTCGCGGTGTAGGCCGCGTGGACCCCGGCCTTCCAGCTGCGGTAGTCGCCTAGCTCCGGCAGGCGCCGCTCGGCGCGCAGCCGGTCGAGGATCTCGCCGTCGCTGGGCAGGCCGTCGAGGAAGCCGGGATCGAGCGACCAGAGCGTATCGAAGCCGGAATTGCGATAGACGAGGCGCTGCGTGCCGTCGAACACCGCCACCGCCGTCTTCAGCCGGTCCAGCGTGCGGACATGGGCATCCATCTGGCGCTGGAGATCGGCGCGCACGGCTTCCAGCTCGCTCATGTCGGTGGCGAAACCGGCGAAGCCCGTCGCGACCGGCAGCTCGACGATGTCGAGCGTGCGCCGCTGGCCGGCGACGACCGCCGGCGCACGCGCCGCGAAGCTGCCGCCCTCTCGCCTGGCGCGAGCGGCCGTCTCACGCTCCGCCCGGTCGAGCAGCTCGAGCCCGCCCTTGACCGCCGTGGCCGCATCCGCCGCCTCGACGGCGCGCGCATAGGCCTCGTTGGCCCAGATCAGCTTGCCATCGGGATTGCGCATCCAGGCCGGGTGCGGCAGCCCGGAGAACAGGGAAGCCAGCGCGGCATGATCCCCGGTGACCCGTTCGAGCTCGCCACGCAGCGTCATCACCTGCGCGCGCTCGCCCGTCACCTCGCGGAAGCGGATCACGGCACGGCCGGCGACCGGGCGCCCCTCGACATCGACGAAGGGTCCCGCCTTGCTGCGCAGCGTCAGGTTGAAGGCCTCGCCGCGATCCTTCAGCGCGTCGGTCGCCAGTTCCAGGCGCTTGGCGTCGGCGGGCGCCGCCCAGCTGCCATAAGCCAGCGCCAGCATCGTGCCGGAGGTGCCGAGAAAGCCGCTGTCGCCCTCGAAGACGGGCTGCGCATCGCGGCCATTCCAGCTCACCACGACCTGCGGATCGGCAGCCAGCAGGATCGACAGCCGCTCCTGATGGCTGCGCGCCGCCTCCAAATCAGCCGCGAACCTGGCCTCACGCCGCTGCCAGCGCGCGCGCTCCCGCACATAGAAGAGCGAGGTCGTGGTGGCGAAGACCGTCAGCCCTGCGAGGATCATGGACAGCGCCGCCGTGCTCGTCAGGTCGAGCCTGACCGGGGAGAGCCACCCGCTCTGGGCGAAGGCCGGAGCCGATACGAGATTGAGGCCGAGACCGGAGAGCAGCGCTCGCGGGCGCCAGCCATCACCCCGTTCCTCTCCCACCGTTCGTCTCATCCTGCGCCCGTCTTTTCTCGGCGGCTTTTCGCCGCCCTGTCCATCAAGCCCGCCGGAATCCGCATCGCAGCGCCGGCGGAACCGCCGTCTCCGGGGTCCGATACGCTCGTCGCAACGCCAATCACTTCAGAGCTTCGATCAGGACCGCATCATGGCGAAGGCCCGAATCAGCCCCACTCTAATCATCCGTGGACTCCGTCAGGAAGTGCTTAATCGCCGGTAAACGACGCGATTTTCGGGACAATGCGCCCGGATATCGACAGCGATCTAGAAATTGAGTCCCGCACCCGCCCCAACCACAACGGGTAGTGGTGACGGGCATGATTTCATCCAAGGCATACCCAAGAAAAAAGGCCCGGCGGTTGCCGGGCCTTGGGGTCTTCAGCAGGCTTGGCCTGTCAGTAGCGGTAGAGCTCGGGCTTGAACGGGCCGGTCGGCGCCAGGCCGAGATACTTGGCCTGCGCATCGTTGAGCACAGTCAGCTTCGCGCCGACCTTGGCCAGATGGAGCGCGGCGACCTTCTCGTCGAGGTGCTTGGGCAGCGTGTAGACCTTGTTCTCGTACTTGGCGTGGTGGTTCCAGAGCTCGACCTGGGCCAGCGTCTGGTTCGAGAACGAGCAGGACATCACGAAGGACGGGTGGCCGGTCGCGTTGCCGAGGTTCACCAGGCGACCTTCCGAGAGCAGGATGATGCGCTTGCCGTCGGGGAACTCGACCTCGTCAACCTGCGGCTTAACGTTGTCCCACTTGAAGTTCTTCAGGCCGGCGACCTGAATCTCCGAGTCGAAGTGGCCGATGTTGCAGACGATGGCGCGGTGTTTCATCGCGCGCATGTGCTCGACGGTGATGACGTCGAGGTTGCCGGTGGCGGTCACGAAGATGTCGGCGCGCGGGGCGGCCTCCTCCATCGTGACGACCTCGTAGCCCTCCATCGCCGCCTGCAGCGCGCAGATGGGGTCGATCTCGGTGACGAGCACGCGGCAGCCGGCCTGGCGCAGCGAGGCGGCCGAGCCCTTGCCGACGTCGCCATAGCCGCACACCGTCGCGACCTTGCCCGACATCATGACGTCGGTGCCGCGGCGGATGGCGTCGACCAGCGACTCGCGGCAGCCATAGAGGTTGTCGAACTTCGACTTGGTGACGGAGTCGTTGACGTTGATCGCCGGGAAGGGCATGCGGCCGGCCTTGGCCAGCTCATACAGGCGGTGAACGCCCGTGGTGGTCTCTTCCGAGACGCCCTTGATCGCGGCGCGGGTCTTGGTGAACCAGCCCGGATTGGCCTTGAGCTCGCGCTTGATCAGCTTGAAGAAGATCGTCTCTTCCTCATTGCCCGGCTTGTCGAGGAACTCGGCCTTGCCGGCCTCGGCTTCGGCGCCGAGGATGATCAGCATGGTCAGGTCGCCGCCATCGTCCAGGATCATGTTCGGCGTGCCGCCGTCGCCCCAGGTCGCGGTCTTCAGAACGTACTCCCAGTACTCCTCCAGCGTCTCGCCCTTGATGGCGAAGACGGGGGTGCCGGACGCGGCGATCGCGGCGGCGGCGTGGTCCTGGGTCGAGAAGATGTTGCAGGACGACCAGCGGACGTCGGCGCCGAGATCCTTCAGAGTCTCGATCAGCACGGCGGTCTGGATGGTCATGTGCAGGCAGCCGGCGATGCGGGCGCCCTTGAGCGGGAACTTGCCCTTGTGCTCGGCGCGGATCGCCATCAGGCCCGGCATCTCGTCCTGGGCCATGTTGATTTCCTTGCGGCCATAATCCGCGAGGCTGATGTCCTTGACGATGTAATCCGACACGGGGGGCTCCAATCGCTGTTGCGCCTGATGATGGCGGGCTCTCTAGCAGCGAGCGGAGCGGAAGGCAATCAAAGATATAAAGATGTCTTTATGTGTCGAACGATGCGGCCGTCGTGCTCGCCCTGTGGAGCGCATCCCCGTCTTGAGCATCGGCGTGGATGGTCGGGGCAAGCCCGGCCATGACGTCGGAAGCTACACTTTCGGCGCCAGCGTTCACGCATGGCGCGAAACGAAATTCGTCCCCTGAAAAGCCGAACGAGGAACCAGCCGAGAGCTAGGGCGACAGAGACCGCCTTAGCGAGCGACAGCACCCTGCGCATCGCGCCACAGGAAGCAGCCTCACTCCCCCTCGCCGAACCTGTCGGCGATGAGGGCGGCGAGGGCATCGAGCGCTGCTTGCGCCTCTGAGCCCTTGGCGACGATGGTGATCGTGGAGCCGATGCCGGCGCCGAGCGTCAGCACGCCCATGATCGAGGTGGCGCCGACCGTCTCGCCGCAGCGGCTGACCGTGATGTCGGCTTCGAAGCGGGCGGCGCATTGCACGAATTTCGCCGTGGCGCGGGCGTGCAGCCCCTTCTTGTTGACGATCTCGAACTCGCCATGGATGGCCCCGGCAGGAATCTCGACCTCGGGGCAGCCACAATCCTCGTCCACGCCGCTCTCCGGTCGGGTTCTTATTTGCCGGCCAGCACGCGGCTGGCAACCGTGATGTATTTGCGCCCCGCATCCTGCGCGCTGGTCACGGCCTCGTCGAGGGTCTTCTCCTCGCGGACGCTGGCGAGCTTGATCAGCATCGGCAGGTTGACGCCGGCAACGACATCGACGCGGCCGGGCTCCATCACGGAGATTGCGAGGTTGGAGGGCGTTCCGCCGAACATGTCGGTGAGGATGATGACGCCGCTGCCGTTCTCGACTGCCTCAACGGCGGCGATGATGTCGCGGCGGCGACTCTCCATGTCGTCATCGGGGGCGATGGCGATGGTGGCGAGTTGCGCCTGTGGGCCGACGACATGTTCGAGCGCGGCGCGGAACTCCGTCGCCAGATGCCCATGAGTCACAAGGACCAGTCCGATCATACAATCCAGCACCGGAGAGCGCCCTTCGGCGCCCGGACAAGGTCGCGGTTTATGCGGCAGGTGCGAAGCAAGCGCAAGCGGGTCGCGCTCAAATATGTCAAAATCGTGGTCCTCAGCCTGATTCCGTGAACAGATCGAGCGCCGCGAGGACCAGCCGTTCGTCCCCGATCCGGCCTGCGACGCTGAGGCGCGGCAGGTCGATGCCGCCGAGATTGTCGACAAGATCCTCAGGCTCCGGCATGCGCGCCGGCTCCTCGCCTGTGAGGTCGACGAGAAGCCTGACCACCGTCGCGCCCGTGAAAGGCTCCGGCGTCAGGCCGAGGCCGCGTCGCTCGACGATGCCTTCGAGCGGGGCCACCGGGCGGGCGACCAGCCTGCCGCCGGCGGCTGAAAGGGCGGCCCGATCATCCGCGACCAGCCTTGCGAAGCGGCCGCGCTGATGGGCAAGCCCGATCAGCGCCAATGCCAGCGTCGACTTGCCGCTGCCGGACGCGCCGCGCAGCAGCACGCCCGCCTCGCCGATCGCGACGACCGTTGCGTGAACCCTTGTCTCCCCCGGCTGCCGGGGCGCCCCGCCTTCAGGCGACATGCGTATAGGCTGCCGGCAGGCAGACGATGAAGCGCGCTCCGAGCCGCGTCGCCTCGCCATCGGGCCCAATGGGGCCGAGCCGGTTCTCGGCGCGGATGGTGCCACGATGGGCCTCGACGATCTGGCGCGAGATCGACAGGCCAAGGCCCGAATTCTGGCCGAAGCCCTCGCTCGGGCGGTCGGTGTAGAAGCGCTCGAAGATGCGCTCCAGCGCATGCGGCTCGATGCCCGGCCCCTCATCCTCGACCGTGACCAGAACGTCGTTGGCGACGCGCGAGAGCAGCACCTTCACGGTCTTGCCGGGCGGCGAGAAGGAACGGGCGTTGTCGATCAGGTTGACCATCACCTGGCCGATGCGGGAATCGTGACCCATGACGAGAAAGGCGTCGTTGCCCGGCCGCTGGGTGCGAAGGTCGCGCGCAAACTCGATGGTCGGCCGGCCCTGGCGGCGCGTCTCGTTCTGGAGGTTGACGACCGCCTCCAGCACCTGGGCGACATCGACCGGCGCGGAATCGGCGCGGGCGAGCTCGGCATCGAGCCGCGAAGCATCCGAGATGTCGGAGATCAACCGGTCGAGCCGGCGGACGTCGTGCTGGATCACGGATAGCAGCCGCGTGCGGGATTCGTCCGACTTGGCCCGCGGCAGCGTCTCGACGGCGCTGCGCAGCGAGGTCAGCGGGTTCTTCAGCTCATGGGCGACATCGGCCGCGAAGCTCTCGATCGCCTCGATGCGGCTGTAGAGCGCCTTGGTCATGTCGCGCAGCGTGCCCGAGAGGTGGCCGATCTCGTCATGGCGGCTGCTGAAATCTGGGATCTGCTCGCGCGACTTCACACCCTTGCGCACGCGCTGGGCGGCGTCGGCGAGCTTGCGGATCGGCTCGGCGATGGTGCCGGCGAGCAGTACGGAAAGCACGATCATCACGCCTGCCGCGACGGCGAAGACCTGGAAGATGGCGAAGCGCTCGGAGGCGATGACCGCGTCGATGTCGCCGCCTTGGGTCGAGAGCAGCAGCGCGCCCTTCACCGTGCGGAAGCGCTGCACCGGCACCGCCACGGAGACGATGGTCTGGCCGCGGGTGTTGACGCGCACCACGCTGGCGGGAGCCCCGCTCAGAGCGCGGGCGACCTCGGGATAGGATTTGCCGTTGGCGTTCTCGAAATCGTCATAGGTCGGCACGTCGGCGCGGCCCAGCCGGTTGCGCAGCATGTTCCAGGTGCGCTCCAGCAACGGCGGCTCGTCCGGCTCTCCGACGCGCGGCAGGTCGAGGCGCAGGATGTCGCCGCGCGAATAGAGGCTGCGCGAGTCGAGCGTCAGCATGCCGTCCTTGTCGTAGACCCGAGCGCGGGTCTTGGTCGGCGTCACGAGGCGGCGCAGCAGCGGGGCGACCTTCTCGGGATTGATCGAGAAGTCGAGCGGGTCCTCGGCGATGCCGGCGCTCTCGCCGGCCTGAAGCTGCAGCAGCTTGTCCGGGTCGATGGTGATCGAGTCGATCTCGACCGTGGCCGAGGAGGCGATCGCACCGGCGATGATCTCCCCCTGCGTGAGCAGACTCTGGACGCGGGCCTCGATCAGGCCCTCGCGGAACTGGTTGAGGTAGAGGAAGCCGAGCAGCAGCGCGACGAGGCCGCCGAGATTGAGGACGAGGATGCGGCGCGTGAGGCTGGAGGCGGCACGCAGCGAGACGGCGCGCGCGAAGCGACGCCAGAACGGCCCGAAGCGGCGCCCGAGCGCAGCCCGCCAGCCGCCGGCCGGCCTCGGCGCACGAGCTTCGTTATCCATGGTTGCCATGGCTGCTGCTTACTTTCCGAAAGCCGGCGCCCGCAGCGCGCCCCCGATCCGGTACCGGCCCCTACCTTTTGCCTCAGCTTTCCTTGAAGCGATAGCCCACGCCATACAACGTCTCGATCATGTCGAACTCGGCGTCGACCTGGTTGAACTTCTTGCGAAGGCGCTTGATGTGGCTGTCGATCGTACGATCGTCGACATAGACCTCGTCGTCATAGGCCGCATCCATCAGGGCGTTGCGGCTCTTCACCACGCCGGGGCGCTGCGCCAGCGACTGCAGTATCAGGAACTCCGTGACGGTGAGCGTCACCGCCTCGCCCTTCCAGGTGCAGGTGTGGCGCTCCGGGTCCATGCGCAGCAGGCCGCGCTCGAGCGCCTTGGCATCCTCCGTGCGGGGCGAGACGGTGGCGTCCTTGGCGCCGGCACGGCGCAGGATCGCCTTGACGCGCTCGACCAGCAGGCGCTGCGAGAATGGCTTCCGGATGAAGTCGTCGGCGCCCATCTTCAGGCCGAAGAGCTCGTCGATCTCCTCGTCCTTCGAGGTCAGGAAGATGACCGGCAGGTCGGATTTCTGCCGCAGCCGACGCAACAGCTCCATACCGTCCATGCGCGGCATCTTGATGTCGAAGATGGCGAGGTCCGGCGGGTTCTGCTTCAGCCCGTCCAGCGCGGAGGCTCCGTCCGTGTAGGTCATGATGCGATAGCCCTCGGCTTCGAGGGCGATCGAGACCGACGTCAGGATGTTACGGTCGTCATCGACCAGCGCAATCGTTGGCATCAGGCTTTTATCTCTTGGTCACGTTGCGGAAACGGGTTCCACTCTCCCGCGAGAGCGGCCAAAGCGTGGCGGCAATCTAGCCGGGGCGTGGCGATTTGCCTATGTCCCTGTACGGACAAGCCGAAAGCGGGGGAGAGGTTCCATGGCCAAAGACGTCATCCAGCCCATGGACGAGGCGGTCCGGGCCGAGGCAAAGGCGCTGCTGCGCGAGGCGCGCTCGGCCGCGCTGGCGACGCTGGGACCCGACGGCCACCCTTCGGCGAGCCTCGTCGGGCTCGCCACCGACATCGACAGCACTCCGGTGATCCTGATCTCGCAGCTTGCATCCCATACCGGCCACCTCGCGGCCGATCCGCGCGCCTCTCTCCTGATCTCGCCCGGCGGCAAGGGCGACCCGCTGGCCCATGGCCGGATCACGCTGAAGGTTCGCGCCCGCACGGTCGAGCGCGCCAGCGAGGAAGGCGCCCGCATCCGCCGCCGCTATCTGGCGCGCCAGCCGAAATCCGCGCTCTACGCCGACTTCCCCGATTTCACCTTCGTCGCGCTCGACATCGAGGCTGCGAGCCTGAACGGCGGCTTCGCCCGCGCCTTCGCGCCCACTCCGGCCGATCTCAAGAGCGACCCGGCCCACGCCGCCGCCCTCGCCGAGGTCGAGGAGGGTGCCGTCGCGCATATGAACGAGGATCATGCCGACGCGATCAGCCTTTACGCGACTGTCCTGCTCGGCGCCGAGCCCGGCGGCTGGCGGGCGGTCGGGCTGGACCCGGACGGGCTCGACATGGCGCTCGGCAGCGCCCGATTGAGACTACCCTTCCCGGTCTCAGTCGACGGGCCGGGCGCGCTGCGGCGGGTGCTCGCGGAGCTTGCCGGCACGGCGCGCAGCCGGGCTGCGTGAAACGTCCATAGCCGTCGGCGAGACCGGCTTTCGCCGTTTACCACGCTCCACATTTCAATCGATTTAGGGCGCCTCTGCCGGAGGGCCCGTCTTTTCAATGGCTTGAGCCGGGGCCAGCATGGCCCTAAAGCAGTCATGGCCTTGGAGGAGACTGGGCCACCGCGACGCCCGGACCTTTCCAAGGACCGGCGCGTATTCGTTTCGTCAAACGGCCGCCGACGGCAGCGGCCGCTCCCGGAGGTATTCAGTGGACACGATCGGTCAGTTCAACGCCGCCCAGGGCGCCGAGAGCTTCGGCTTCCGCAAGCTCAAGGCCGTGCACTGGAACCTGGAAGCGCCACAGCTCTACGAGGAATCGCTGCGCCGCGGTGAATCCCAGCTCGCGCGCGGCGGCGCGATCTGCGCCGACACAGGCACCCATACCGGCCGCTCGCCCAAGGACAAGTTCACGGTGCGCGACGCGCTCACCGAGAACACCGTCTGGTGGGACAACAACAACGCCATGTCGCCGGAGCATTTCGAGACGCTGCTCGCCGACTTCCTGGCCCATGTCGAAGGCAAGGAGCTCTTCGCGCAGGACCTCCATGGCGGCGCCGATCCGGCCCATCGCGTGCGGGCCCGGGTCTATACCGAGATGGCCTGGCACTCGCTCTTCATCCGCAACCTGCTGATCCGTCCGGCACGCTCCGAGATCGATACCTACGTGCCGGAGCTCACCATCGTCGACCTGCCGAGTTTCAAGGCCGATCCGGCCCGCCATGGCTGCCGCAGCGAGACGGTGGTCGCCATCGACTTCTCGCGCAAGATCGTGCTGATCGGCGGCTCGGCCTATGCCGGCGAGATGAAGAAGTCGGTCTTCACCTATCTGAACTACGTGCTGCCGGCCAAGGGCGTGGTGCCGATGCACTGCTCGGCCAATGTCGGCCCGAAGGACGATTCCGCGATCTTCTTCGGCCTTTCCGGCACCGGCAAGACGACGCTCTCGGCCGATCCCGAGCGCACGCTGATCGGCGATGACGAGCATGGCTGGTCGAAGGAAGGCATCTTCAACTTCGAGGGCGGCTGCTACGCCAAGACGATCCGCCTCTCGGCCGAAGCCGAGCCGCAGATCCATGCAGCCTCGCTGCGCTTCGGCACGGTGCTCGAGAACATCGTGATGGACCCGATCACGCGCGAGGTCGATTTCGACGACGAGTCGAAGACCGAGAACACCCGCTCGGCCTATCCGCTCGACTTCATCCCCAACGCATCCCGCAGCGGCCGCGCCGGCATCCCGAAGAACATCGTGATGCTGACCGCCGACGCCTTCGGCGTGATGCCGCCGATCGCCAAGCTGACGCCGGCCGAGGCGATGTACCACTTCCTCTCCGGCTACACCGCCAAGGTCGCCGGCACGGAGCGCGGGCTGACCGGCGTGCAGCCGGAATTCTCGACCTGCTTCGGCTCGCCCTTCCTGCCGCGCCACCCGTCGGAATACGCCAACCTGCTGCGGGACTTCATCGCCAAGCACTCGGTCGATTGCTGGCTGGTGAACACCGGCTGGACCGGCGGGCAGTACGGCACCGGCCGGCGCATGCCGATCCGCGTCACGCGCCGCCTGCTCTCGGCCGCGCTCGACGGCTCGCTCAACCGCGCCGACTTCCGCCGCGACCCCTATTTCGGGTTTGCGGTTCCGACCTCGGTTCCGGGCGTCGAGCCACACATCCTCTATCCGGTGAAGACCTGGCAGGATAAGGCGGCCTTCGCCGAGACGGCCAAGAACCTCGTGGGCATGTTCGCCAAGAACTTCGCCAAGTTCGAGGATCATGTCGACGATGCGGTGAAGGCGGCGGCGCCGTCCAACTCGCTGGCGGCCTGAGGGCTCCCCGGCCCGCCCCCGAAACATGGGGTTTGGGACTGCTCGAAATTAAGCTACGAAGAGGCGGCCATGCGCCGCCTCTTTCTGTTCCTGCTCAAGCTCGTCCTGACGCTCGCACTGCTGGGTGCGGCGCTATGGGGCGCGGGCTTCATCTATTTCCGCGCGCCAGACAACCTGGGAGGCGCCGGAGCCATCGGCTTCGGGCTCGCGGGCCTTGCCGGGGCGGTCGGCATCTGGACGCGGGAGGCCAGGCTTCCGCTGAGCTTCGCCGTGCTCTTCTGCGGGCTCCTCACCTGGTGGGGGAGCTTCCACCCCTCGCATGACCGCGACTGGATTCCGGAGCTGGCGCGGCTGCCGATGATCACGCAGGAGGGCGAGACGCTGACGGTCTCGAACCTGCGGCATTTCCGCTGGCGCACGGAGCAGGACTACGACCAGCATTGGGAGACGCGAAGCTACAACCTCGCCGCCCTCAACGGCGTCGACGTCTTCCTGAGCTACTGGTCCGGCGAGGCGATCGCGCATCTGCTGGTCAGCTTCACCTTCTCGGATTCGGTGCCGTTGACCTTCTCGATCGAGGTCCGGCGCGAGCAGGGCGAGGAATGGTCGGCGCTGGCCGGCTTCTTCCGCAGCTACGAGATGGCCTATGTCGCCTCGGACGAGCGCGACGTGGTCGGATTGCGCACCCATCCCCGCGGGGAAGACACGCGGCTCTTCCGCATCGCCGCCTCGCCGAGCCAGGCGCGCGATCTGCTGCTCGCCTACATCACCGACATCAACCGGCTTGCACTGAAGCCGCGCTGGTACAACACCTTCACGACCAACTGCACGACGGTGGTCTTCCATCTCGTGCGCAAGGTCGCGCCGGGCTGGACCTTCTCGGCGCCGCTCGATCCGCGCGTGCTGCTCTCGGGCTTCCTGCCGGGCTATCTCCAGCAGATCGGCGCGGTCCGGCAGGATATCCCGCTGGCGGAGCTCGTGCGGCTCGGCCGCATCAGCGAACGGGCACGGACGCTCTCGCTGGACGATCCGGATTTCTCGGCGAAGATCCGGGAAGGCGTGCCGGCCGGGCGGCCGTAGCCCCCGCTGTCATCCCGTGCGCTGCGGCGCGAAGCGCCGCTGCGCAGACACGGGACCGCGTGCAGAAAAAGGCGCGCCTTCCGTCGACCGGTCCCGTGCCTGCGCGGCAGCATTCACATGCTGCAGCGCGCACGGGGATGCGGCCTTGATTTACCTGAAGAACAGGAAGGTCTGGACGATGAAGAGCGGGATCAGGATCGCGCCGGACCAGAGCATGTAGCCGAAGAAGCTCGGCATCGCGACCTTCCGATCCTTGGCAATGGCGTAGACCATGAAGTTAGGCGCGTTCCCGATATAGGAATTGGCGCCCATGAAGACCGCGCCGGCCGAGATCGCCGTCAGCGTCAGCGCGCCCGTCGTCATCAGCGCCTGCGGATCGCCGCCCGCGAGCTGGAAGAAGACGAGATAGGTCGGCGCGTTGTCGAGGAAGGAGGAGAGCGCTCCGGTCAGCCAGAAATAGGCGACCGTGTTGTGGCTGCCGTCGGCATTGGTGACGAGCGCGACCAGCGGCGCGAAGGCACCGTCGCGGCCCGCCTGCAGCATCGCCAGCACCGGAATGATGCAGACGAAGATGCCGGCGAAGAGCTTGGCGACCTCCTTGATCGGCCCCCAGCTGAACTCGTTGCCGGCGCGCACCGGGCGCGGGGTGAGCTTGAGGGACAGGCCCGCGAGGACGAGCAGGATCACGTCGCGCACGACGTTCTGAAGCTCGACGTGCACGCCGTGGAGATCGAACGTCACGCCCGGCTTCCAGCTCGCCGAGAGCAGGATCGCGGCGATGACGCCGCCGAGCAGCGGGATATTGACCTTGCCCCAGAGCTTGATCGCGCGGTCCGGCGTCGGGTCCTTCAACGGCGGCAGGCCGTCGTCCTTGCGATAGAGCCAGCTGTCGAGCGCGTAGAACACGGCCAGCAGCACGACGACGGCGAAGCCGGTCATGGGCAGGAGATGCTTCGTCGTCCAGAAGAAGTCGACGCCGCGCAGAAAGCCGAGGAACAGCGGCGGGTCGCCCAGCGGCGTCAGGGAGCCGCCGATGTTCGAGACCAGGAAGATGAAGAACACGACGACATGGACGTTGTGGCGCCGCTCGTCATTGGCGCGCAGCACCGGGCGGATCATGATGATCGAGGCGCCCGTCGTGCCGACGACGCTGGCCATGGCCGTGCCGATCGCGAGCAGGACGGTGTTCGTGGCGGGCGAGCCATGCAGGTTGCCGCTCACCAGGATGCCGCCGGCGATGGTGAACAGCGCGAACAGCAGGATGATGAAGGGCAGGTATTCGAGCAGCGCCGTATGCAGGAGCGCGCCCAGCGCCGCATCGGAGCCGCGGCTCAGCACGAGCGGCACGAGCAGCAGCAGCGACCAGAAGGCCGCAAACTTGCCGTAGTGGTGCTCCCAGAAGTGGGGGAAGAGGACAGGGCCGAGCGCGATCGACAGCAGCATCCCGGCGAAGGGCAAGGCCCATGCGACGCCCATCGAGGCGCCGCCGATGTCGCCAGCCGCCCAGGCCGCTGCCGGCGCCAGGAACACGCCCGCCCCGGCGCCGAGCGCCACCAGCCACTTCGTCATGGAGATCGTCCCTTACGGCTTGGGCGGCGCACCGATCGAGGGCGGCGCATTGAAATCAAAGCCGCCCGGCAGCCCGCCCGGCCCGCCGAGGCCGGGGATCTGGATCGAGTCGAACTGCTTGTCGATCGCCTTCTGGTCGAGCTGAACCGCGGAAGCCTTGTAGTGCATCACCATGCTCGGGAAGAGGACGACAAGAGCGACCATGATGCACTGGATCACCACGAAGGGCACAGCGCCCCAGTAGATCTGGCCGGTGGTGACGGGTTCCATCATCCGACCGGTGACACGATCCTTGTAGGCGTTCTTCGGTGCAACCGAGCGCAGGAAGAACAGGGCGAAGCCGAAGGGCGGGTGCATGAACGAGGTCTGCATGTTGACGCCGAGGATGACGCCGAACCAGATCAGGTCGATGCCCAGCTTCTCCGCCGCCGGTCCGAGCAGCGGGACGACGATGAAGGCCAGCTCGAAGAAATCGAGGAAGAAGGCGAGCAGGAAGACCATCACGTTGACGACGATCAGGAAGCCCGTCGCGCCGCCCGGCAGACCGACCAGCAGATGCTCGACCCAGACATGGCCGTTGACGCCGTAGAAGGTCAGCGAGAAGACGCGCGCGCCAACCAGGATGAAGAGCACGAAGGCCGAGAGCTTGGCGGTCGACTCCGTCGCCTGCCGCAGCAGGTCGAAAGTCATGCGCTTCTTGCCGTAGGCCAGCAGGATCGCGCCGGCCGCGCCCATGGCGCCGCCCTCGGTCGGTGTCGCGACGCCGATGAAGATCGTGCCGAGCACCAGGAAGATCAGCGCCAGCGGCGGCACCATCACGAAGATGACCTGCTCGGTCATGCGCGAGAGCAGGTTGAGCTTCAGGAACTTGTTGACCAGCGCGATCACGAAGGAGATGCCGACCATCAGCGACATCGTCAGCACGACGAAGTCAGCGCCAGCGGTCACCTTGGTGAAGAGCTTCATATAGGCGTAGGCCAACGCCCAGGAGAGCACGGCGACGACGAGCAGCGAGCGGCGGCGCGTCGTGCCGTCGGCATCGCGCAGCGTCTGCGCCTCCGGCGGCAGGCCGGGCGCCCGGCCAGGCGCGATCATCGTGATGATGAAGACATAGCCGGCATACATCGAGGCGAGTACGAGGCCGGGGATGAAGGCGCCCTCGTACATATCGCCGACCGAACGGCCGAGCTGGTCGGCGAGCACGATCAGGACGAGCGAGGGCGGGATGATCTGTGCGAGCGTGCCGGAGGCGGCGATGACGCCCGACGCAAGGCGCCTGTCATAGCCGTAACGCAGCATGATCGGCAGCGAGATCAGGCCCATCGAGATGACCGAGGCGGCCACGACGCCGGTGGTCGCGGCGAGCAGCGCGCCGACGAAGATGACCGCGTATGCGAGACCGCCGCGGATCGGCCCGAAGAGCTGCCCGATCGTGTCGAGCAGATCCTCCGCCATGCCGGAGCGTTCCAGGATCAGCCCCATGAAGGTGAAGAACGGAATCGCCAGCAGCACGTCGTTGTTCATCGTGCCGTAGATGCGTTCCGGAAGCGCCTGCAGGAAGTTCTCCTGGAACATGCCGAGATCGATGCCGATGATCGCGAAGAGCAGACCGTTGGCGGCAAGCGCGAAGGCGACCGGATAGCCCAGCAGCAGGAAGACGACGAGGGCGGCGAACATCACCGGCGCCATGTTGACGCGCAGGAAATCGCCGATGCCGGCGGCGTGGGCGTCGCCGGTGTGGAGGCCGAAGAAGGCGAGAAGGCTGAGCGCGAGCAGCAAGCCGGCGAGGCGCGGGAGGCGATGAGCGGTCATGGGGCGTTTCCGGACTTCTGGCAGGCCGCTCACGAGGCGAGACCCTGTTCCTTGGCTTGGTCGAGCAGGCGCTGGGCTTCCGCCTCGGCCGCAGCGGCATGGCCGAGAGCCATCTCGGCATCCTCGAGATCGCCGCGCATGATCGCGATCTGCTTGATGATCTCGGAAATGCCCTGGAAGGTCAGCATCACGAAGCCGATGACGACCAGACCCTTGGCCGGCCATTGCGGCAGGCCGCCGGCCGAGAGCGACTGCTCGTTGATGGCGTAGGACCGCCAGAAGAACGGCCAGGAATGGTAGACGATCAGCAGGCAGAACGGCATCAGGAAGAGCAGGTGGCCGAGCAGCTCGATCCACTGGCGGACGCGCTGCGGCAGCATGCTGTTCACGATGTCGATGCGGATGTGCTCCTTCACCTGCATCGTCCAGGAGGCGCACATCAGGAACACTGCGCCGAACAGCATCCATTGCAGTTCGAGCCAGGCGTTCGACGAGACGTTGAAGACCTTGCGGATGATCGCGTTGACCGTTGCGACGATGACCGCCGCCAGGATCAGCCAAGCGACCTTGCGGCCGATGAAGCTGTTGACCGCGTCGATGACCCGGCTGATTGCGAGGAGGCCCTTCAAATTCCCGCTCCCGTGCTGACGCTATGCGTCGGATACTTCTGCGCCAGCAGTGACTATGCGCTGTTTATGCCTCGGATCGGTATAGGACCGATGCGCGACACGCAAGACGGTGGAGGCCTTAGTCCATTGGATGAAAGGCGAAGGGCGCGGCCGCCTGATTTTGCGGCAGAACGCCCAGGATCGCGGCTCGCCCGGCGCGGAGAAAAATCGTTATGCTTGCATTCACCTTCGGAGAACAGAATTCTCCGACCCGCTTTTGCATGATCGATTCGAGGCGCCGATGTGCCGCTTCCTCGCCTATTCCGGGGCTCCCGTCTTCCTCGAGGACTTCGTCGCCTCGCCCTGTCATTCGCTCATCCACCAGTCGCTGCATGCCGAGGAGGCCAAGACCGGCACGAATGGCGATGGCTTCGGGATCGGCTGGTATGGCGGGCGGCCCGAGCCCGGCCAGTATCGCGAGGTGCGCCCGGCCTGGTCCGACGAGAACCTGCTCTCGATCGCGCGGCAGGTGCGTTCGCATCTGTTCTTCGCCCATGTCCGCGCCGCGACCGGCACCGCCACGACGCGCGCGAACTGCCACCCCTTCGTTCACGACCGCTATCTCTTCATGCATAACGGCCAGATCGGCGGCTATGGCACGATCCGCCGCCGGCTGGAGGCGCTAATCCCGGATTCGCTGTATGGCGCACGCGCCGGCACGACCGACTCGGAAGCGCTGTTCCTGCTCGCCCTCGCCCATCTGGCGGGGGGGATGGCGCCAGGCCAAGCGCTCGCCGCCGCCTTGTCTGATGCGCTGTCGCTGATGACACAGGCCGGCGTCCGCGAGCCGTTGCGCTGCGCGGCCGCGCTGGCCGATGGCGACACTATCCACGCTATACGCTGGTCCTCCGATACGAAGCCGCCGAGCCTCTATGTCTGCGAGCGGCCGGACAGCGTCGTCGTCGCCTCCGAGCCGGTCGACGCCGCACGCGAATGCTGGCAGGCCCTGCCTTGCAACACGCTGGTCACGGTGCAGGGCGGAGCCGTCACCTTCTCGCCCTTCGAAATCGCGCTGAAGCAGGCGGCCTGAGCCGGCATCGCAGGCTCGCTTCAAGCCGTGGCCGGACAGGACAGCCATGCACCCTGCGCCCTTTCACGTCCCCGGTTGCCTTCCTACGTCGGTCGCCTAGCCTTGCGTCCAGACGGACGCATCCAGGGAAAGGCGGCAGGCGATGAAGAAGGGTTCCGATCTTCTGGTCGAAGCGCTGGAGAACGAGGGCGTCGACCGCGTCTTCGGCGTTCCCGGCGAAGAGAATCTCGACGTCGTCGAGTCATTGCGAAAGTCGAAGATCGAACTGGTGCTCACGCGCCACGAGCAGGCGGCCGCCTTCATGGCCGCGACGCATGGCCGGCTGACGGGCAAGCCCGGCGTCTGCATCGCGACGCTGGGGCCGGGCGCGCTCAACTTCTCGACGGGCGCGGCCTATGCCCATCTGGGCGCCATGCCGATGATCCTGATTACCGGGCAGAAGGCGATCATGACCGCCAAGCAGGCGCGCTTCCAGATCGTCGACGTCGTCGCCTCGATGCGCCCGCTGACCAAGATGACGCGCCAGATCGTCAGCCCCGCCAGCATCCCCTCGATCGTGCGCGACGCCTTCCGCGTCGCCATGGAGGAGCGGCCGGGGCCGGTCCATCTCGAGCTGCCCGAGGATATCGCGGCCGAGGAGATCGAGGACGTGCCGCTGATCCCGGTTCATGCGCTGGAGCGGCCGGTCGCGCCGGCGGCGGCGCTCGACCGGGCGGCCGAGATGATCCGCGCGGCGCAGCGCCCGCTGGTGATGATCGGTGCCGCCGGCAACCGGCCGCGCCTCGTCGAGCCGCTCTCCGATTTCGTGCGCAGGACCGGCCTGCCCTTCTTCAACACGCAGATGGGCAAGGGCGCCGTCACGGGCGGCTCCAACCTCTATATGGGCACTGCCGCGCTCTCGGAGGGCGACTATGTCCATGAGGCGGTGGCGCTCGCCGACCTGATCCTCGCCATCGGCCACGACACCGTCGAGAAGCCGCCCTTCCTGATGCGCAGCGCCGGCGGGCCGAAGGTAATCCATGTCGGCTACCAGTCGGCCAACGTCGAACAGGTCTACCATCCCGACGCGGAGGTGATCGGAGACATCGGCGCGACCGTCACGGGCCTCGCCGAGCGGCTGGGCAAGCTGCCGGAGCAGACGAAGACGCTGGAACTCCGACAGCGCATCCTGACCAAGATCAATGCGCGGGCTGAGGAGGACCGCTTCCCGGTGACGCCGCAGCGGCTCGTCCATGACGTCCGCGCCGTGATGCCCGAGGACGGCGTCGTCTGCCTCGACAACGGCATGTACAAGATCTGGTTCGCGCGGAACTACCGCACCCATGTCGCCAACACGCTGCTGCTCGACAACGCGCTGGCGACGATGGGCGCAGGCCTGCCCTCGGCGATGATGGCGGCGATGCTGCATCCTGAGCGGCGCGTCATGGCCGTCTGCGGCGATGGCGGCTTCATGATGAATTCGCAGGAGATGGAGACGGCGGTGAGGCTCAAGCTCAACCTGGTCGTGCTGATCCTGAACGACGGCGCCTATGGCATGATCCGCTGGAAGCAGGCCGTCGACAAGTTCCCCGACTATGGCATGACTTTCGGCAACCCGGATTTCGTCCGCTATGCCGAGGCCTATGGCGCCAAGGGCTCGCGCGTGACTTCGGCGGAGGCGCTGGTGCCGACGCTTGAGGCCGCCTTCAAGGGCGGCGGCGTCCACCTCGTCGATTGCCCGATCGATTATTCCGAGAACACGCGCGTCCTCGTCGAGGAGCTGCGCAACCGTGTGCCGGATGTCGATCTGGCTTGAGAGACTGCCCGCCAACTCTACTGCGGCGGGCAACTGACGGCGTTTTCTGCGCTTCCGGTGCTCACGTACGGACGTACGCTCCGCTCCGGTTCTCGAAAACACCGCCAGTTGCCTCACCACAGCGAGTTGTCGAACAGCCTCTCCCCTTCACGTCGATAGCATTTGCAAGGAGACGACCATGCTCCAGGTTGTTCAGGCCTATGACCGCGCGCCGATCAGCGAGGTGCCGACCGATGACGAAGCCGCGCTCGAACGCAAGCTGGCTGCCGCCCAGAAGGCCTTCAAGGACCGCGACAACTGGCTGAAGCCGCATCAGCGCATCGCCATCCTGCGCAAGCTCGCAGGGCTGCTGGAGGGCAAGCGCGACCATCTCGCCATGCAGATCGCCCGCGAAGGCGGCAAGCCTCTGCCGGACGCCATCGTCGAGGCCAACCGCGCCATCGACGGCGTCCACAACGCCGCCGACGAGCTGCGCAACCTCGCCGGGCGTGAGATCCCGATGGGCCTCTCGGCCGCGGCCGACGGGCGCTGGGCCTTCACCACGAAGGAGCCGATCGGCATCGTCGCGGCGATCTCGGCCTTCAATCACCCGCTCAACCTGATCGTGCATCAGGTCGCCCCGGCGATCGCGACAGGCTGCCCCGTCATCGTCAAGCCCGCCGGCACGACTCCGCTCTCCTGCATCGAATTCGTCAAGCTGGTGCATGAGGCCGGGCTGCCCGAGCCCTGGTGCCAGAGCTTCATCCCGGCCGAGACGGCGCTGGCCGAGAAGCTCGCCACCGATCCGCGCATCGCCTTCCTGAGCTTCATCGGCTCGGCCAAGGTCGGCTGGCACCTGCATTCCAAGCTCGCGCATGGCGCCCGCTCGGCGCTGGAGCATGGCGGCGTGGCCCCGGCCATTGTCGACAAGAGCGCCGATCTCGACGCGATCATCGAACCGATGGTGAAGGGCGGCTTCTACCATGCCGGCCAGGTCTGCGTGTCGACGCAGCGCATCTATGTGCACGAGGCCATCGCCGACGACTTCACCGAGCGCCTCATCGCCCGCGTCAAGACATTGCGCACCGGCGACCCGACGCTGAAGGACACTGAGGTCGGCCCGCTGATCGTGCCGAAGGAAGCCGACCGCGTCTCCTCCTGGATCGAGGAGGCGGTGAAGGGTGGCGCCAAGCTCGCGACCGGGGGCAAGCGCCTCTCGGAGACGACGCTGGAGCCGGCAGTGCTGATCGACCCTTCGCCGGAAGCGCGGATCTCGCGCGAGGAAGTGTTCGGGCCGGTGGTGAACATCTATCGCTATCGCGATCTCGACGACGCCATCGCGCGCGCCAACTCCCTGCCGGTCTCGTTCCAGTCCAGCATCTTCGCGCAGGACATCGACGTCGCGCTCCGGGCGGCGAACCGGCTCGAGGCCTCGGCGGTGATGGTCAACGACCCGACCACCTTCCGCACCGACTGGATGCCGTTTGCGGGACGGCGCGTCTCGGGCTACGGGATCGGCGGCATTCCCTACACCATGCGCGACATGACGCAGGAGAAGATGATCCTGCTGAAGCGCCGCTGAACCACGGATCACCGTCATGGCCGACACTCCCTCCCCCCAGGGGCGCATCGCGCTCATCGGCGCGCCGATCGAGGTCGGCGCATCGCGCCGGGGCGCGCTGATGGGGCCGGCGGGCCTGCGCACCGCCGGACTCGCGCGGATGCTGGAGGAGCTCGGCTACAAGGTCGAGGACCATGGCGACATCCTGCCGCGCGACCTGACGCCGGTCGAAGGGCCGGCGCCGGAGAACGCCCGCTTTTACCACGAGATCGCGAGCTGGATGCGCGCGCTCTCGGGCCGCGCCTATGAGCTGGCGCGGAGCGGGGCGACGCCGATCTTCCTCGGCGGCGACCACAGTCTGTCGATGGGCTCGGTCAACGGCGTGGCGCGGCACTGGCAGGAGCAGGGCCGCAAGCTGTTCGTGCTCTGGCTCGACGCCCATGCCGACTACAACATGCCCGCGATCTCGCCCTCGGGGAACATGCACGGCATGTCCTCGGCCTTCCTCTGCGGCGAGAGCGGCCTCGACGACCTGCTGGGCGCGGAGCCCCGCGCCTCGATCAGCCCGGAACAGCTCAGCCTCTTCGGCATCCGCTCGATCGACCCCGCTGAAAAGGCCGCCGTGAAGGCGCGCGGCATCGACATCGCCGACATGCGCGCCATCGACGAGCATGGCGTCGGCGTGCTGATCCGCAAGGTCATCGAGAAGGTGCGCGCCGCCAATGGCGTGCTTCACGTCTCCTTCGACGTCGATTTCCTCGACCCGCCGCTGGCGCCCGGCGTCGGCACCACCGTGCCGGGCGGCGCGACCTATCGCGAGGCGCATCTCGTGATGGAGCTGCTGCACGATTCAGGGCTGGTGCGCTCGATGGACATCGTCGAGCTCAACCCCTTCCTCGACGACCGCGGCCAGACGGCGCGGCTCTCGGTCGAGCTGGCGGGCAGCCTGTTCGGCCAGCAGATCACCGATAGGCAGACGCCCTCGAACGCCATCGGCGCCGCTTAGTCGCAAGCCGCGGGAATCTGCCGTCATTCCGGGGCAGGCCGAAGGCCTGAGCCCGGAATGACGGAGTGGTTCCTCGTCTACCGCCTGATCAAACCGCCAGCGCGAAGCCGTCCTTGCGGTGGTCGGAGGCGCCGAACATCACGCCGCGCGCATGGTCGAGCCAGATCGCCTGGCAGCCGCCAAGCGCCTCCTCGGCCCAGGTGACGTCATGGCCGCGCTTCTTCAGATCGGCCGCGACGCTTTCGGCGATCGTCGGCTCGAGCTGGAGCTTGCCGTCGAAGGCGAAGCTGCGGGCTGCGTCCGATGCCTGCTGCGGGTCGAGCCCGCGATCGAGAATCCCCGAGATGAAATGGACATGGCCGGTCGCCTGGTACTGGCCGCCCATCACGCCGAAGGTCATCACCGCCTTGCCGTCCTTGGCCAGCATGCCGGGGATGATGGTGTGGAAGGGCCGCTTGCGCGGTGCGATGGCGTTGGGGTGCCCGTCGATCAGGCGGAAGCCCGAGCCGCGGTTCTGCAGCATGACGCCGGCCTTCGCCGCATAGACGCCGCTGCCGAAGGCGGAGAACAGCGAGTTGATGAAGGAGACCATGTTGCCGTCGCGGTCAACGACACAGAGATAGATCGTGTCCTTGTGCAGCGGCATGTCGAAGACTTCCGGCTTCGCCGCCTTCTCGAGGCTGATCTCGGCGCGAATGCGAGAGACGAAGGCATCGGACAGGAAAGCCTGCGTGTCGAAGGGGCTGAAGGCCGGATCGGCCACCAGCGTGTCGCGCTGGCGATAGGCCGCCTTGCTCGCCTCGGCGAGGAGGTGGATGCGGTCGGCCTCGCTGAGCTTATCGCCCTTGAGATCGTAGCCTTCGAGGATGCGCGCGATCAGCAGCGCCGCGATGCCCTGGCCATTCGGCGGGCATTCCCAGAGGCGGTGGCCACGATAATCGGCGCCGATGGGGTCGACATAATCCGGCTTGTTGGCGGCGAGATCATCCAGCGCCATCACGCTGCCGACCTTGTTCAGCGTGGCGACGATGTCCTCGGCAATCTCGCCCTCGTAGAAGGCCGCGCGGCCTTCGCGGGCAACGCGGCGCAGCGTCTTGCCCAGCGCGGGGTGGACCATCTTGTCGCCGACGGCCGGCGCCTTGCCGCCCGGCAGATAGACTTCATTGCCAAGGCCGTGCTTCTCGATGCGGCCCTTGTAGAGGTTCCAGTCATGGGCAACGCGCGGCGTCACCACGAAGCCTTCTTCGGCCGCCTTGATCGCCGCGGCGAAGATATCGTCGAGGCTCTTGCTGCCATGATCGGCGACGAGGCGGCACCAGGCGTCGATGGCGCCCGGCACCGTGACGGCGTGGGGCGAATCGGGAGCGATCGAGGTCATGCCCTGGCCGAGGAACCAGCCGAGCTCGGCCTTGGCCGGCGCGCGGCCCGAGCCGTTGAGCGCAACCATCTTGCCGCCGGCCGGCGCATAGATGGCGAAGCAGTCGCCGCCGATGCCGGTCATGTGCGGATCGACCACGGCCTGGACCGCGACCGCCGCGATGGCGGCGTCGATGGCGTTGCCGCCAGCGCGCAGGATGTCGACAGCGGCCAGCGTCGAGGCGGGGTGAGAGGTCGCGGCCATGCCGCGGTCGCCGACCGTCACCGGACGGCCCGGCACCATGAAATCGCGATTGCCCCAGCTCATTCTGCTCTCCACCTCTGAATGGCGCGTCGTCCGGCGCCTTGTTTCAGAGCCCCTTTGGCGCGCTTCCCGGCGGCTGGCAATCCCGCAAGGCGCATGGCCGGCATGGGCCACTCCGCGCTTCACACCTCATCGACGATCGAGATGGCGGGCCACGACATGTCGCCAGGCCCTCAAGCGGCCGCGACGGAACTCGGCGCGGCGCGCATCAGCATGCCGAAGAGATCTCGTGGATCATCCGGGTCGGCGATCAGGTCGAGCTCGGCATAGGTGCCGGCCTCGCGGATGCGCTCATGGACGTAGCGCAGCGCCGAGAAATCCTCGATGGCGAAGCCGACGGAGTCGAACAGCGTGATCTGGCGCTGATCGGTGCGGCCCGGCGCCGTGCCGGCGATGACCTTCCAAAGCTCCTCGACCGGATGGTCGGGATCGAGTTGCTGGATATCGCCCTCGATGCGGGTCTGCGGCGGATACTCCACGAAGATCGAGGCGCGCAGCAACACGTCGCGGTGGATCTCGGTCTTGCCCGGGCAGTCGCCCCCGACCGCGTTGATGTGCACGCCGGCGCCGACCATGTTGTCGGTCAGGATCGTGGCGTATTGCTTATCTGCGGTGACGGTGGTGACGATCTCGGCGCCCTCGACCGCTTCCATCGCCGTTGCGCAACGGGTGATCCTAAAGCCGTGCCGCGCGAGATTGCGGGCGCATTTCTCAGTCGCAGCAGGATCGACGTCGTAAAGCCGCAGGTTCTCGATGCCGAGCAGCGCGCGGAAGGCGAAGGCCTGGAATTCCGACTGGCAGCCATTGCCGATGATCGCCATGGTCGCGGCATTCCGCGGCGCCAGGTGCTTCGCCGCCACCGCCGACATCGCCGCCGTGCGCAGCGCGGTCAGGAAAGTCATCTCGGAAAGCAGTACGGGGTAACCGGTCGCGACGTCGGAGAGCAGACCGAAGGCGGTGACGGTCTGCAGCCCCGCCTTCATGTTCCGGGGATGGCCGTTGACGTATTTGAAGCCGTAGAGCTTGCCGTCGCTGGTCGGCATCAGCTCGATCACGCCTTCGAGGCTATGGGAGGCGATGCGCGGCGTCTTGTCGAAGATTTCCCAGCGGCGGAAGTCGTCCTCGATATAGCCCGCGATGTCGGACAGCATCCGCTCGATGCCGATCACATGGACCAGCTTCATCATGTGGTCGACACTCACGAAAGGCACGACGTTGAGCTGCTGAATCATAGGTCCCCGCTGTTCTTGTCGAAGGACCATTTCACCTGCTTTTGCCGGCAGCCGATAGAAGCCAGATTGTCAGAATCGACGCCGATATTGATCGAAACGGTCAAGCATATTATCCATTTTGAGCAATGGATGATATCGACCGGAAGCTCATCACCCTTCTGCGCCACGATGGGCGCCGCAGCATCTCGGACCTGTCAGCCGATCTCGGCCTGACGCGGGCGACCGTGCGGGCGCGGCTGGAGAAGCTCGAGCAGTCGGGCGAGATCATCGGCTTCACCGTGATCCTGCGCTCGGATGCAATCGATCTGCCGGTGCGTGGCATCACGATGATCGAGATCGCCGGCCAGGCCGCGGATTCGGTCATCGCCGCGCTGAGCGGCTTCACAGAAGTCTCCAGCGTCCACACCACCAACGGCAACTGGGACCTGGTGGTGGAGCTCGGCACCTCCGACCTGATCGCGTTCGACCAGGTCCTGCGGCGCATCCGCCTCATTCCCGGCGTCACCAACAGCGAGACGAGCCTGCTGCTGGCGACGGCGCGCAGCGTCAAGGCAAGGCTGTAGCAACGGGCCATCCCGGGCGAAGCGAAGCGAAGACGCGTGATCCATTCCGGAACGCTGCCCGATGAACGTTCAGGCATGGCTCCCGGATCGGCGCCGCCTCGCGGCTTGTCCGGGACGACGTCGAGAATCCGGCGGAAGCCAGACACCCGACACTTGCCACAAGCGGCGCCACTGCATGGCCACCATCCCGAAATGCACCCCGCCCCCGGGTGACAGCCGTGCCTGCGGGCCCTAACGTCGCGCCTGCCGGAAACAGCGCCGATGGCGGCGAGCGATGCATGATCGCGCCCACGGTTCCCGGCATTCCAGCTCCCGCCGGGGACACGGATCGCCAGCCGCTTTCCGGCTGGCTCCCGTCTCGCGGCCAAGACCAGATCAACAAGACGAGACCAGGAGACAGATCATGGCGCATGAGCTTGAGTTCTATATCGACGGCCAGTGGGTGCAGCCCTCCGGCAAGCGCACGCTCGGCGTGATCGACCCCTCCAACGAGGAGGTGTTCGCGACCATCGCGCTCGGCGAGCAGGCCGATGTCGACAAGGCGGTCGCCGCTGCGCGCGCCGCCTTCCCGGCCTTCGCCGCGACCTCGAAGGCCGAGCGCCTGGCGCTGATGCGCCGCCTCGCCGAGGCCTACAAGAAGCGCTACGACGACATCGCCGACATCCTCTCGCGCGAGATGGGCGCGCCGAAGGAGCTGGCGCACCGGGCGCAGGCCGCGATGGGCACCGCCCATCTCGCCAAGATGATCGAGACGCTCGAGAACTTCGAGTTCGAGGAGCTGCGCGGCACCACCCTCATCGCCAAGGAGCCGATCGGCGTCGTCGGCATGATCACGCCCTGGAACTGGCCGCTCAACCAGATCATGTGCAAGGTCGCGCCGGCGCTCGCCGCCGGCTGCACCATGGTGCTGAAGCCCTCCGAGATCGCCCCGCTCAACGCCATCATCTTCGCCGAGGCGATGCATGAGGCCGGCGTGCCGAAGGGCGTGTTCAACCTCGTCAACGGCGATGGCCCCACGGTCGGCGAAGCCATCTCGCGCCATCCGGGCGTCGACATGGTCTCCTTCACCGGCTCGACGCGCGCCGGCATCCTCGTCGCCAAGGCGGCGGCGGACACCGTCAAGCGCGTGCATCAGGAGCTCGGCGGCAAGTCGGCCAACATCATCCTCGACGATGCGGACCTGAAGAAGTCCGTGAAGCTCGGCGTCGAGAGCGTGATGCGCAACTCCGGCCAGTCCTGCAACGCGCCGACCCGGATGTTCGTGCCGGAGAAGCTGCATGAGGAAGCCCTCGCCATCGCCAAGCAGGTCGCCGAGCCGCTCAAGGTCGGTGCTCCGTCGGCTGACGGCGTGTTCCTCGGCCCGGTCGTCAGCGAAGTGCAGTACGAGAAGATCCAGCGCCTGATCGAGGCCGGCATCAAGGAAGGCGCGACGCTCGTCACCGGCGGCCCCGGCCGTCCGGAAGGGCTCAACCGCGGTTACTATGTCCGCCCGACCGTGTTCGGCGGCGTCACCGACGAGATGACCATCGCCCGCGAGGAGATCTTCGGGCCTGTGCTCTCGATCCTGCCCTACAAGAGCGATGACGAGGTCGTCTCGCGCGCCAACGACACGCCCTACGGCCTGGCTTCCTACGTCCAATCCGGCTCGCAGGACCGCGCCCGCAAGATCGCCTCGCAGATGCGCTCGGGCAATGTCTACATCAACTACCCGGCCTGGGATGCCGGCGCGCCCTTCGGCGGCTACAAGCAGTCCGGCAACGGCCGCGAATACGCCGATTTCGGCCTCGAGGAATTCCTCGAGATCAAGGGCACGGTCGGCTACGCGGCCGCCTGAGTTCGATCGGCCCACGTCGAAGCCGCTTGAGTCCGATAGCCCGGGAGGGCTATCGGACTCTTGTTTTCAGAACACTTCAATCGATTAGAGGGGAACGCCATGGTCAATCCGAACCGGTATGACGAGATGCGCTACAACCGCTGCGGCCGCAGCGGGCTGATGCTGCCGGCGCTCTCTCTCGGCCTCTGGCAGAATTTCGGCGAGCCCGGCAACCGCGCCAACATGCGCGAGATCTGCCGCACCGCCTTCGACCTCGGCATCACCCATTTCGACCTCGCCAATAATTACGGCCCGCCGCCCGGCTCGGCCGAGACCGCCTTCGGCGAGATCCTCGCCCAGGACTTCGCCGGCCATCGCGACGAGATGGTGATCTCGACCAAGGCCGGCTACCGGATGTGGCCCGGCCCCTATGGCGAATGGGGCAGCCGCAAGTATCTGATCTCCAGCCTCGACCAGAGCCTGAAGCGGATGAAGCTCGACTATGTCGACATCTTCTATTCGCACCGCTTCGACCCCAACACGCCGCTGGAGGAGACGATGGGCGCGCTCGACGCCATCGTGCGTCAGGGCAAGGCGCTCTATGTCGGCCTCTCCTCCTACAATTCGAAGCGCACGCAGGAGGCGGCCGCCATCCTGCGCCGGCTCGGAACGCCCTGCCTGATCCACCAGCCGAGCTATTCGATGCTCAATCGCTGGATCGAGGAGGACAAGCTGCTCGACACACTCGACCAGGAGGGCATCGGCTCGATCGTGTTCTCGCCGCTGGCGCAGGGGATGCTGACCGACAAGTATCTGAAGGGCGTGCCTGCTGGCAGCCGCGCCGACAAGAAGGCGCCGTCCTTCCGCGACGGCTTCCTCAGCGACGACAACATCAAGCGCATCGCGGCGCTGAACGACATCGCCAAGGCGCGCGGCCAGAGCCTCGCCCAGATGGCGATCGCCTGGGTGCTGCGCGGCGGCCGCGTCACCACGGCGCTGATCGGCGCGAGCCGGCCCGAGCAGGTCATCGACTGCGTCGCGGCGCTGAAGAACCCGGATTTCACCGCGGAAGAGCTAGCCCAGATCGACAGGCACGCCACCGATGGCGGCGTCAACATCTGGGCGGCTTCGGCGGAGCGGTAAGAACCGCGACCGTCATTGCGAGGAGCGAAGCGACGAAGCAATCCAGGGGGACGTAGAGCACTGCCGCCCCTGGATTGCTTCGCTACGCTCGCAATGACGGGCTGGGCGGTGCTACGCGGCGCCCGAGAATGTCGGCCTGCCTCAATCCTCCTCCGGCATCGCTGCGATCGGCAGCGCGCTGGAGCGCTTCACCTGGCCCAGCGCGAAGCTCGACTCGATCGAGGCGACGCCGTCGAGGCGGGTCAGCTTGTCCTTGAGGAAGCGCTCATAGGCCGGCAGGTCGCCGACGACGATGCGCAGCAGATAGTCGCGCTGGCCGGTCATCAGGTAGCAGTCGACCACCTCGGGCCAGCGCGCCACGGCCTGCGAGAATCGGTCGAGCTCGTCCTCGCGCTGCCGCTCCAGCTTGACCGAGGCGAAGACGCTGATCGGCAGGCCCACCTTGGTCTGGTCGATGATCGCGGCATAGCCGGTGATGACGCCCGCCTCTTCCAGCATGCGGATGCGCCGCGCGCAGGGCGAGGCCGAGAGCCCGATACGCTGGGCGAGATCCTGCACCGAAAGGCGCGAATTGATCTGCAGTTCGGCGATGATCTTGCGGTCGAGCGCATCGAGGCGCGGGCGGGCCATCCCTGTTCTCCGGCAGCGGCAAGAGCCTGCGTTATCGCATTTTCTTCACGCGAACCGGTATCCACTTCGCTCGAAAATGCTGCGGTCCCATCCTTTTGCAGAAGAGGGACCGCGCCGCCAGAGCAGGCTGAGCGTCAGCCGGCCGGGGGTGCCACGGGGACCGGGCGGGCGAGGCGCCCTTCCTCGGCCTTGTGGATGTATTGGGAGGCGATCAACCAGCCCTTGAGCGGCTGCAGCGGCGGGATGCAGGTCGCCAGGATCAGCGGCAGCGTCGTCACCAGATGCACCCAGGTCGGCGGATTGTAGGTCAGCTCCAGCCAGAGCGGAAAAGCCACTGCCGGCACACAGATGAACATCATCACGAAGAAGGCCGGGCCATCCGCCGGGTCGGCGAAGGAATAGTCCAGCTCGCAGACCTCGCATTTCGGCCTGATCTTCAGGAAGCCCTCGAAGATGTGGCCCTGCCCACAGCGGGGGCAGCGGCCGCGCAGACCGGTCTGCAGCGGGGAAAGCGTCGGCCAGTTCCGGCCGGTTGAATCACTCGACATGGATGTCACTCGTGGAACGAGTCGCCATAACGGCGGCGGGCTTCAGATCGTCCCTGCGCCGGCGCGCGGCAAGGCGCCATCGTGTCGCTGCGCGGAAACGCCGCGCCGGCTATGCTCCAAACCGCCCTCAGATATGCAGCGCGTGGCCGAGCGCCTTCATCGCGGCCTCCGGGAAGGCCTCGCCCAGCGTCGGATGCGCGTGGATCGTGCCGGCGATGTCCTGCAGCGTAGCGCCCATCTCGACGGCGAGGCCGAAGGCGGCCGAAAGCTCCGAGACGCCCTGCCCCACCGCCTGGATGCCGAGCACCAGTTCGCTGCGCGCGTCCGCCACCACCCGCACGAAGCCCGCCTCGCCATGGCGGGTCATAGCCCGGCCATTCGCAGCGAAGGGGAACTGGCCGATCTTCAGCTCGTGGCCGGCGGCCTTCGCCTCCTGCGGCGAGAGGCCGACCGAGACGATCTCGGGATCCGTGAAACAGATCGCCGCGATGCCGCGCTTGTCCCAGGCGCGCGGCAGGCCGGCGACGATCTCCGCCACCATCTCGCCCTGCGCCATGGCGCGATGCGCCAGCATCGGCTCGCCGGTAACGTCGCCGATGGCGTAGATGCCGCGCATCGCGGTCTCGCAACGCTCGCCGATGCGAATGAAGCGACCGTCCATGTCGAGGACAAGGTTCTCGAGTCCGAGACCGTCGGTGACGGGCTTGCGGCCGACCGTGACCAGGATCTTGTCGGCCGGCAGGCTGCGCTCCTTGCCGTCCGCCGTCTCGATGCGCAGCCCGTCGCCTTTGGGCGTCAGGCCGAGCGCCTTGGCGCCCGTCAGCACCTCGACGCCAAGCGCGGTCAGGCGCTTCGAGATGGGGCCGGTCAGCTCGGTGTCGTAGAGCGGCAGGATGTTTCCTTGCGCCTCGACCACCGTGACCTTGCTGCCCATGCGGGCGAAGGCCGTGCCGAGTTCGAGCCCGATATAGCCGCCGCCGACCACGACGAGGCGCTTCGGCAATTCGGTCAGCGCCAGCGCGCCGGTCGAGGAGATGACATCGCCGCCGAAGGGCAGGAAAGGCAGTTCGACCGGCGCGGAGCCGGTGGCGATGACGATGGCCTCGGCCTGGATCGTCTTCGGGCCGGTCTCGGTCTCGACGACGACCGTCTTGCCGTCCCGGAAGCGGGCGCGGCCATGGACGATCTTGACCTTGGCCTTGCGCAGCAGCGCCGCGACGCCGTTGTTGAGGCGCTGGACGATGCCGTCCTTCCAGGCGACGGCCTGCTTCAGGTCGAGTGCCGGCGCGCCGGCCGTCAGGCCGAAGGGCGTGCGGCCCGCGGCGGCGTCCGCCGCCTTCTCGAATTCCTCAGCGACATGGATCATCGCCTTGGACGGGATGCAGCCGACATTGAGACAGCTGCCGCCGAGCTTGGTGCTCTCGACGATGACCGTGTCGATACCGAGCTGGCCGGCGCGGATCGCGCAGACATAGCCGCCGGGGCCGGCGCCGATGACGAGGAGCTTGCAGGTGATTTCGGTCATGGCGCGCTCCTCACATATCCACGAAGAGCGTGGCGGGGTTCTCCAGCAGCTCCTTCAGCCGCTGCACGAAGACGGCGGCGTCCCAGCCGTCGATGACGCGGTGGTCGAAGCTGCAGGACAGGTTCATCATCTTGCGCGGCACGAAGGTGGTGCCGTCCCAGACCGGGCGGACCATCATCTTGTTGACGCCGACGATGGCGACTTCCGGGTAGTTGATGACCGGCGTCGTCGCGATACCGCCCAACGCGCCGAGCGAGGTGATGGTGATGGTCGAGCCGGTCAGCTCGTCGCGGGTCGCGGTGCCGTCGCGGCCGCGCTCGGCGAGGCGGCCGAGCTCGATGCCGCAGCCCCAGATATCGCGCGCCTCGGCGTGCTTCACGACCGGGACGATCAGGCCGGACGGTGTCTGTGTCGCGATGCCGATATGGACGCCGGCGTGCTGGTGGATGATGCCGGCATCGTCGTCATAGAGCGCATTGAGGTTCGGCTGCTCGGCGATGGCCTTGACCATGGCGCGCATCAGGAAGGGCAGCAGGGTCAGCTTCGGCCGCTCCGGCGTCGGCTTTTTGTTCAGCGTCGCCCGCAGATCCTCCAGCGGCGAAACATTGACCTCCTCGACGATGGTGATGTGCGGGATGCGCGACTTCGACAGCGCCATCTTCTCGGCGATGCGGCGGCGCAGGCCCACGACCTTGATGTCGGTGACGTCGGTCCGCTGCGCGAGCCCCCCGCCGCGAACCGGCTCCGGCCCGTGCAGCAGGAAGGCGTCGATATCCTCATGGGTGATGCGCCCGGCCGGGCCGGTGCCGGGCACCTGCCGCAGATCGACCCCGGCTTCGCGGGCCTTGAGGCGCACGGCCGGCGAGGCGAGCGGCTTCTCGCCGGGCGCGCGGCGGGCGGCGGGGGCAGTTGCTAGGCGCAGCGCAGGCACTGCCGGCTTCGGGGTTGGCAGCTTCGGCGGAGCGGCGGGAGTGGATGGCTTTTCGGGCTTCGCCGGAGCTGGCGGCGCGGCTTTCTCAGCCGGAGCGTCTTGCGCGCTCTCGTCCGCAGCGGTCTCCTCCACCGCCGCGCCGCCCTCCCCTGCAACCTTCAACTTCACGATGGCCGAGCCGATCGCGACGGTGTCGCCGACCTCGGCACCGATCCAGGTGACCTCGCCCTCGACCGGGGATGGGATCTCGACCGTCGCCTTGTCGGTCATCACCGCGGCGAGCAGTTCGTCCTCGCGGACGATGTCGCCGACCTTGACGTGCCACTCGACGAGCTCCGCCTCGGCGATGCCCTCGCCGACATCGGGCAGCTTGATGATGCGCTCGGCCATCAGCGTGCCTCCATAATGTCGCGCAGCGCCTGTCCGAGACGGGCGGGGCCGGGGAAGTAGTCCCATTCCTGCGCATGCGGATAGGGCGTGTCCCAGCCGGTGACGCGCATCACCGGGGCCTCCAGATGATAGAAGCAGTGCTCCTGCACCAGCGAGGCCAGTTCGCCGCCAAAGCCCGAGGTCAGCGTCGCCTCGTGCAGCACGATGCAGCGGCCGGTCTTGGAGACCGAGGCGACGATGGCGTCGAGATCGAGCGGGACGAGGGTGCGCAGGTCGATGACCTCGGCGTCGATGCCGGTGTCCTCGGCCGCCGCCAGCGCGACATGGACCATGGTGCCATAGGCGAGGATGGTGACCGCGCTGCCCTCGCGCCGCGTCACCGCCTTGCCGAGCGGCACGGTGAAATGGCCCTCCGGCACCTCGGCGAGCTCATGCTTCGACCAGGCTGTTACGGGCCGGTCATGATGGCCGTCGAAGGGGCCGTTATAGAGCCGCTTCGGCTCCAGGAAGATCACCGGGTCGGGGTCCTCGATCGCGGCGATCAGCAGGCCCTTGGCGTCGTAAGGGTTGGACGGCACGACCGTCTTCAGCCCCGAGACATGGGTGAAGAGCGCCTCCGGGCTCTGGCTGTGGGTCTGGCCGCCGAAGATGCCGCCGCCGGTCGGCATGCGGATCACCAGCGGGCAGGTGAAGTCCCCGGCCGAACGATAGCGCAGGCGCGCGGCCTCCGAGACGATCTGGTCATAGGCCGGATACATGTAGTCGGCGAACTGGATCTCGATGCAGGGCCTGAGGCCATAGGCCGCCATGCCGATGGCGGTGCCGACGATGCCGGCTTCGCTGATCGGCGCGTCGAAGCAGCGGGAGACGCCGTATTTCTGCTGCAGGCCGTGCGTGCAGCGGAAGACGCCGCCGAAGAAGCCGACATCCTCGCCGAAGACCACGACATTGTCGTCGCGGCCCATGGAGACGTCCATGGCGGAGCGGATCGCCTCGATCATCGTCATGCGGGGCATCGCGTCAGACTCCGATCTGCTGGCGCTGGCGGCGCAGATGCGGGGGCAGCTCGGCATAGACATCCTCGAAGATGTCCCGTGCCGAGGGCTTGCCGCCGGAATGCAGCGTGCCGAAGCTCTCGGCCTCCTTCTGCGCGGCGATCACGGTGGCGAGAATCTCCGCCTCCGCCTGCTTGTGGCGCTCCTCCGTCCAGGCGCCGACCGCGATCAGATGCTGCTTCAGACGGATCAGCGGGTCACCCAGCGGCCAGTCGTCGGATTCGTGCTTGGGGCGATAGGCGGACGGATCGTCCGAGGTGGAATGGGCGCCGGCGCGATAGGTGACGTATTCGACCAGCGTCGGTCCGAGATTGCGGCGCGCCCGCTCGATCGCCCATTGCGCCACGGCATAGACTGCGAGGTAGTCGTTGCCGTCGACGCGCAGAGCCGGGATGCCGAAACCGAGGCCGCGCGCGGCGAAAGTGCCGGAGCCGCCGCGCGCGATGCCCTGGAAGGTCGAGATCGCCCACTGGTTGTTGACGACGTTCAGCACGACCGGCGCCTTGTAGGTCGAGGCGAAGACCAGTGCGGCGTGGAAATCCGATTCCGCCGTCGAGCCGTCGCCGATCCAGGCGGCGGCGATGCGGGTGTCGTTCTTGATCGCCGAGGCCATGGCCCAGCCGACCGCCTGGACGTACTGCGTCGCGAGATTGCCCGAGATCGAGAAGAAGCCGTGCTCCTTCGATGAGTACATCACCGGCAGTTGCCGGCCCTTCATCGGGTCACGCTCGTTCGAGTAGATCTGGCACATCATGTCGACGAGCGGATAGTCGTGCGCGATGAGCAGGCCCGCCTGTCGATAGGTCGGGAAATTCATGTCGCCGGGCTGGAGCGCGATGCGGAAGGCGCAGCTCACCGCCTCCTCGCCTGTGTGCTGCATGTAGAACGAGGTCTTGCCCTGGCGCTGGGCCATCTGCATGCGCCCGTCGAAGGTGCGCAGCGTCATCATGTGGCGCAGGCCCCGGATCAGATCCTCCTGCGAGAGGTCCGGCACCCAGGGGCCGACCGCCTCACCCTCGCGGTTCAGCACGCGGATGATCGAATAGGCGAGGTCGCGGATGTCCTTGGGGTCGACATCGACCGGCGGGCGGGCGACCGAGCCCGCCTTGGGGATCACCACATGGGAGAAGTCGGGCTTCTCGCCAGGACGGCTCGCGGGCCTGGGGACGTGGAACTGCAGTGGCTGGGTTGCCGCCGGCTCGCCGCCGGCCTTGTCGCTGCTCATGAGCGCCTCCATCCCTGTCGCCGCCAGCATTCCGCCATCGCGCGCATCCGGCAAGATGCCGTAACGGTGCGATGTGCAGATCGTTCCCCTTGTAACCAACGCTAGCTCCGCCCGGGCGGAGGTTCCTTCCGAATTTGCCCGCCGCACAGGAATGTTGCAGAAGATACTTCTGCAAATTAACAGAAATGCGGAAATATCGTCCGATGAACCGGAAAAGCCAGAATGGTCCTGCTCTCGATCTGATCGATCGCAAGATTCTCGCTGCGCTGCGGGATGACGGACGGCTGACCACGCAGGCGCTGGCCGAGAAGGTGGGGCTCTCGCCTTCGCCCTGCTGGACGCGGGTGAAGCGGCTGGAGGAATCGGGCGCGATCGAGAAATACGTCGCGCTGCTCGACCATCGCGCGCTCGGCTTCAACAACGTCGTCTTCGTCGAGATCACGCTCGACAAGCATGACGACAAGGTGCTGGACCAGTTCGGCGAAGCGCTGAGCCGCGCACCGGAGGTGGTCGAGGCGCATCTGGTGACCGGCGAATACGATTATCTCGCCAAGGTCGTGGTCAGCGGCACCGACCATTACGAGCGCTTCCTGCGCGAGACCGTCTACCGCATACCCGGCGTGCGCCAGACCCGCACGACCTTCGGGCTGAGGACGCTGAAGCGGACGCTGTCCGTCGATCCGCTGCAGGTGCCTTGAGCAGTGTCTTCGATGACAGGCGCGGGGAACCCCTCTTCCGGGTGGGAGAGGGGCAGGGGTGAGGGCCTGCCGCTAATCGATGAAATGCAGCCGGCGCCGGCGCGCCCTCGGTGGTGAGGGCGGGCCCTCATCCGGCCCTCCGGGCCACCTTCTCCCATCCGGGAGAAGGAAGAAGCGTCGCGGCATCAGAGCTCGACCAGCCCCCTTACCCCAACATCTCCCGCACCAGCGGGATCACCTTTTCGCCATAGAGCCGAATGCATTCCATCATCCGCTCGTGCGCCAGCGGGCCGGCGCTGTACTTCAACTGGAAGCGCGACAGGCCAAGGCCCTTCGCAGTCGCGGCGATCTTGCGGGCGACCGTCTCGGGCGAGCCGAGATAGAGCGAGCCTACCGCGACCTCCAGATCGAACTCGGCGCGGCCCATGGGGGGCCAGCCGCGCTCGGCGCCGATGCGGTCCCGGTTCGCCTTGAAGGCCGGGAAGAACTCCTCCTTCGCCTGCTCGTCCGTCGCCGCGACATAGCCCGGCGAATGCACGCCGATGGGCTGCGGCGCCTTGCCGAGCTGCGCATAGGCGCGGTGGTGGAGATCGACGAAGGGTTTGAAGCGCAGCGGTTCGCCGCCGATGATGGCGAGCATCAGCGGCAGGCCGTAGCGCGCGGCGCGGACGACCGATTCAGGGCTGCCGCCGACGCCGATCCAGGTCTTGAGCGGCCCGTGTTCGACCGGCGGATAGACGAGCTGGTCCTTGAGCGGCGGGCGGATCGAACCTTCCCAGTTCACCGGCTCCTGCGGCAGCAGCGCGGCGAAGAGATCGAGCTTCTCCTCGAAGAGCTGTTCGTACTGGCTGAGATCGAAGCCGAAGAGCGGGAAGGATTCAGTGAAGGAGCCGCGACCGAGAATGACCTCGGCGCGCCCGTTCGAGACGGCATCGACCGTCGCGAAGCGCTGGAAGACGCGGATCGGATCGTCCGAGGACAGCACCGTGACGGCGGAGCCGAGCTTGATGCGGCTGGTGCGGGCGGCCATGGCAGCGAGCACCGTCTCGGGCGAAGAGACGGCGAAATCGGCGCGATGATGCTCGCCGACGCCGATGAAATCGATGCCGAGACTATCCGCCAGCACCGCTTCCTCGACGAGGTTGCGGATCACCTGCGCATGCGCAAGCGGCTTTCCGTCCGCGCCATGAGTGACGTCGCCGAAAGTGTCGAGCCCGAATTCCAGTTCCTGTGCCATCACCATCTCTTGGGGCCGCCATGGCCCGTTGCCCGCCGGCAAGCCCGGCGCGTCGCAGTTAGGGAGGCGGCGGCGCTCATGCAATGTTCCGGCGTTCCTCCCCGGGCAACAGCCTGTTTGCAGGACTGCAACCGCGACGCTTGCCAGCGCCGCCAAAGCATGAAGATGCTGGGCGCAGCATGATCATCCGCCAGCTTGTCTATCTCGACGCGCTCGCCCGCGAGAAGCACTTCCGCCGCGCGGCCGAGGCCTGCCATGTCTCGCAGCCGACGCTCTCGGCCGCGATCGTGCAGCTAGAGGAGGAGCTCGGCGTGATGATCGTCGAGCGGGGGCGCCGCTTCCAGGGCTTCACCAAGGAGGGCGAGGTCGTGCTCGCCCATGCGCGGCGCATCCTGGCCGAAGCCGAGGTGATGAAGGATTCGATCGCCGAACTGCGCGAGGGCGTCGGCGGGCGCATCCGGCTTGGCGCGATCCCCACGGCGCTGCCGATGATCGCCCATATCACCGCGCCCTTCTCGGCGCGCTATCCCGCGGTTTCGCTCACCGTGCTGTCGATGACCTCGCAGGAGATCCAGAAGGGGATCGACAATTTCGAGCTCGATGTCGGCCTGACCTATCTCGACAACGAGCCGCTCGACCGGGTGATCTCCAAGCCGATCTACCAGGAATCCTATGTGCTGCTGACGCGCGAGGACGGGCCGCTCGGAGCGCGCGAGACGATCACCTGGGCGGAGGCGGCCGAGCACAAGCTCTGCCTGCTCACCGGCGACATGCAGAACCGGCGCATCATCGATGGCATCTTCCGCTCGGTCGGCACCGTGCCGCGGCCGGCGATCGAGACCAACTCGATTTTCAACCTCTGCTCCCATGCCGGCATCGAGGGCATCGCCAGCATCGTCTCGCTGCAGCTGCTCGAATTCTTCGGCGTGCCGATCGGGACGAAAGCGCTCGATCTGGTGGAGCCGGAAGCCCGGCGCATGATCGGCCTCATCGTCGCCGACCGGCAGCCGGTCGCGCCGCTCGCCCGCAACCTGCTGATGATGACCAAGCCGGTCACGGATGCGCGACTGCCGCGCCGCCCCATCGTCCGATAGTCTTCGCCTATCGTCGTAGGGCCGATGCCACATTGTGCAGCGCAAAATGGCCTCTGCACGAAATTTTCGACGACCTGAATTCGCATGAATTGGCGTGAGGCGGCGGATGCGAAGCTATTTGATAGCCAATACCTATCAAATAGTCGGAACAAACGATTTGAAATTATTCCAGGAAACCCCACTTTTCTTCCAAGTGCCCGGGAACAGGGCCGGATGGAGGAAAGATGGCCGGATACCCCGCCTGGGATCAGGACAGCGCGCAGTCGATCATCGCCGGGCTCGCCCATCTGGAAGGCGCGACCCTCCCGATCCTGCATGCGCTGCAGGAGGAGTTCGGCCATGTCGACCCGCAGGCGGTGCCGCTGATCGCCGAAGCTCTGAACCTCTCCCGCGCCGAGGTGCATGGCGCGATCTCCTTCTACCATGACTTCAGGACCGCCCCGCCGCCGCGGCGCGTCATCAAGCTCTGCCGGGCCGAGGCCTGCCAGTCGCTCGGCTGCGAGACGCTGGTCGATGAGCTGGCGCAGGACCACGGCATCGTCGTCGACGGCGCGGCCCATGGCGATGCCATCATCGAGACGGTCTACTGCCTCGGCAATTGCGCGCTCGGGCCGTCGGCACTGGTCGATGGCGAGCTGATCGGCCGCGTCGACGCCGCCCGCATCGCCCGACTCTGCGACCATGGAAGGCGCGACTCATGAGCGCCCTCACACCCATCCGGATCTTCGTGCCGATCGACGCCGCCGCGCTCTCGGTCGGGGCCGAAGCCGTCGCCGAGGCCGTGGCGCGGGAGGCCGCCAACCGCGCTCTGCCCGTGGAGATCGTCCGCAACGGCTCGCGCGGCATGCTCTGGCTCGAGCCGCTGGTCGAAGTCGAGACGGCTGAAGGGCGCGTCGCCTACGGGCCGGTCACAGAGAAGGACGTTCCGGGGCTGATCGAGGCCGGGCTGATCGAAGGTGGGGCGCATCCGCTGCGGCTCGGCCTCACCGAAGAGCTCGACTGGATGAAGCGCCAGCAGCGGCTCACCTTCGCCCGCGTCGGCGTCACCGATCCGCTCTCCATCGCCGATTACCGCGCCCATGGCGGCTTCAAGGGGCTGCAGAAAGCGCTCGCGCTGACCGGCGCCGAGATCGTCCAGACCATCAAGGCCTCGGGACTGCGTGGTAGGGGCGGCGCCGGCTTCCCGACCGGCATCAAGTGGCAGACCGTCCACGATGCGCGAGCCGACCAGAAATACATCGTCTGCAATGCCGACGAGGGCGACAGCGGCACCTTTGCCGACCGGATGCTGTTCGAGGGCGACCCCTATCTCACGATCGAGGGCATGGCGATCGCCGCGGTCGCCGTCGGCGCGACGCGCGGCTACATCTATCTGCGCTCGGAATATCCGCATGCCCACCGCACGCTGCAGCGCGCGATCCTGAAGGCGGAGGCGGCCGGGCTGATCGGTGCCTCCATCCTCGGCACCGGCCACCCCTTCCATCTCGAAGTCAGGCTTGGCGCCGGCGCCTATATCTGCGGCGAGGAGACCTCGCTGCTCGAAAGCCTGGAAGGCAAGCGCGCGATCGTGCGCGCCAAGCCGCCGCTGCCGGCGTTGGAGGGCCTCTTCGGCAAGCCGACCGTCGTCAACAACGTGCTCTCCTTCGCCGCCGTGCCCTGGATCATGGAGCATGGCGCGCAGGCCTATGCCGATTTCGGCATGGGCCGCTCGCGCGGCACGCTGCCCGTCCAGCTCGGCGGCAACGTCAAGCGCGGCGGGCTGATCGAGCTCGCCTTCGGCATCTCGCTGCGCGAGATCATCGAGGACATGGGCGGCGGCACGCGCTCGGGCCGGCCGATCCGGGCCGTGCAGGTCGGCGGGCCGCTCGGCGCCTATCTCACCGCCGAACAGCTCGACGTGCTGATGGACTACGAAGCGCTGGCCGCGATGCGCGCCATGCTCGGTCATGGCGGCATCGTCGTCTTCGACGATCGCGTCGACATGGCAAAGCAGGCGCGCTTCGCCTTCCAGTTCTGCGCTAAGGAAAGCTGCGGCAAGTGCACGCCCTGCCGCATTGGCGCGACGCGCGGCGTCGAGGTGATGGACCGCATCATCTCCGGCCGCGAGGTGCCCAAGAACATCGCGGTGCTGCGCGACCTCTCCAAGCTGATGATCGACGCCTCGCTCTGCGCCATGGGCGGCCTGACCCCCATGCCGGTGCTGAGCGCGCTCAACCATTTCTCCGAGGATTTCGACCGTCCTCAGCTGCCCCTAGCGGCCGAGTGAGGAGGCTGAGATGAGCCTGATCAAGGAAATCGACTTCGGCACGCCGATCCGGGTCGCGGACAAGACCGTGACGCTGACCATCGACGGCCAGAGCGTCACGGTGCCGGCCGGGACCTCGGTGATGGCAGCGGCGATGAGCATGGGCACCGCCATCCCGAAGCTCTGCGCCACCGACTCGCTGGAACCCTTCGGCTCCTGCCGGCTCTGCCTCGTCGAGATCGAGGGACGGCGCGGCACGCCGGCTTCCTGCACGACTCCAGCAGAAGACGGAATGATCGTCCGCACCCAGTCGGAGAACCTGTCCGGCCTGCGCAAGGGCGTGATGGAGCTCTACATCTCCGACCACCCGCTCGACTGCCTGACCTGCTCGGCCAATGGCGATTGCGAATTGCAGGACATGGCCGGCGCGGTCGGCCTGCGCGAGGTGCGCTACGGCTATGAGGGCGAGAACCACGTCTTCGCCAAGGGCGGCGATGGACTCGCCAACGAGAACTGGCTGCCGAAGGACACCTCCAACCCCTATTTCACCTACGACCCGTCGAAATGCATCGTCTGCAACCGCTGCGTGCGGGCCTGCGCCGAGGTGCAGGGCACCTTCGCGCTGACGATCACGGGACGCGGCTTCGAGTCGCGCGTGGCAGCGGGCCCGACCGATTTCCTCGGCTCCGAATGCGTCTCCTGCGGCGCCTGCGTGCAGGCCTGCCCGACCGCGACGCTGATCGAGAACAAGGTCATCGAGTACGGCCAGCCGGAGCATTCCAAGGTGACGACCTGCGCCTATTGCGGCGTCGGCTGCTCCTTCAAGGCAGAGATGCAGGGCGACCGCGTCATCCGCATGGTGCCCTACAAGGACGGGCAGGCCAATGAGGGCCATAGCTGCGTAAAAGGCCGTTTCGCCTGGGGCTACGCCACCCATCAGGATCGCATCACCAAGCCGATGATCCGCGACAGGATCACGGACCCCTGGCGCGAAGTCTCCTGGGAGGAGGCGATCGGCAAGGCGGCCAGCGAGTTCAAGCGCATCCAGGCCAAATACGGACGCGAGTCAGTCGGCGCCATCACCTCGTCGCGCTGCACCAATGAGGAGGTCTTCCTCGTCCAGAAGCTGGTGCGTGCCGCCTTCCGCAACAACAATGTCGATACCTGCGCCCGCGTCTGCCATTCGCCGACCGGCTACGGCCTGCGGACCACGCTCGGCACCTCTGCCGGCACGCAGGACTTCAAGTCGGTCGCCCAGTCGGACGTCATCCTCGTCATCGGCGCCAACCCGACCGACGGCCACCCGGTCTTCGCCTCGCGGATGAAGAAGCGGCTGCGCGAGGGCGCGAGGCTGATCGTCGCCGATCCGCGCCGCATCGACCTCGTCAAGTCGCCGCATATCAAGGCCGAGCATCACCTCCCGCTCAAGCCGGGAACCAATGTCGCGCTGGTCAACGCGCTCGCCCATGTCGTCGTCACCGAAGGACTGATCGACGAGGCCTATGTGCGCGAGCGCTGCGATCTCGTCGACTTCGAGCACTGGGCCCGCTTCATCGCCCGCGAGGAGAACTCGCCGGAAGCCAGCGAGCAGTTTACCGGCGTGCCGGCGGGCGAGGTGCGTGCGGCGGCGCGGCTCTACGCCACCGGCGGCAATGCCGCGATCTATTACGGGCTGGGCGTCACCGAGCACAGCCAGGGCTCGACCACCGTGATGGCGATGGCGAACCTCGCCATGGCGACCGGCAATATCGGGCGCGAGGGCGTCGGCATCAATCCGCTGCGCGGGCAGAACAATGTCCAGGGCTCCTGCGACATGGGCTCCTTCCCGCACGAATTCTCGGGCTATCGCCACGTCTCCGACGATTCGACGCGGCAGGTCTTCGAGATGCTCTGGGGCGTGCCGCTCGATGCCGAGCAGGGCATGCGCATCCCCAACATGCTCGACGAGGCCGTCGGCGGCACCTTCAAGGGCCTCTATGTCCAGGGCGAGGACATCGCCCAGTCCGACCCCAACACCCAGCATGTCACGGCCGGCTTGGCCGCGATGGAATGCGTGGTCATCCAGGACATCTTTCTGAATGAGACCGCCAAGTACGCCCATGTCTTCCTGCCGGGCGCCTCTTTCCTGGAAAAGGACGGGACCTTCACCAATGCCGAGCGGCGCATCAACCGCGTGCGGCAGGTGATGGCGCCGCTGGCCGGCAAGGACGAATGGCAGGTCACGATCGAGCTGGCGCGGGCGCTGGGCTACGAGATGTCATACGCCCATCCCGGCGAGATCATGGACGAAATCGCGCGGCTGACGCCGAGCTTCGCGGGCGTCTCCTACGACAAGCTGGACAAGCTCGGCTCGGTGCAGTGGCCCTGCAACGAGAAGGCGCCGGCCGGCACGCCGCTGATGCATGTCGACCGCTTCGTGCGCGGCAAGGGCAAGTTCATGATCACCGAGTTCGTGCCTACAGAGGAGCGCACCGGGCCGCGCTTCCCGCTGCTGCTCACGACCGGGCGCATTCTCTCGCAATACAATGTCGGCGCGCAGACACGGCGCACCGAGAACGGCGCCTGGCATGACGAAGACGTGCTGGAGATCCACCCCTTCGACGCCGAGAGCCGCGGTATCCGCGAGGGCGATCTCGTCTCGCTCGCCAGCCGCTCCGGCGACATCGCCTTGCGGGCGGAAATCTCGGAGCGTATGCAGCCCGGCGTGGTCTACACCACCTTCCACCATGCCAAGACGGGCGCCAACGTCATTACCACCGACTTCTCCGACTGGGCGACGAACTGCCCCGAATACAAGGTGACGGCCGTGGAAGTGCGCCGCACCAACCACTTCTCGCAGTGGCAGGAGAAGAATTTCGAGGAAGACGTCACCCTGCGGCGGATTGCGGAGCGCCTGCCCGATGCCGCGGAATAGGCCTGCCCAGCCCCCTGCCTCGGCTGCCGTCACGGCGCAGCCGCTGCGCTTCGGCGTCGCGCCCGAGGAGGCGCGCGAGATCGAGGTCGCGGTCGAGACGCCGATCAACATCGTCTACGGCAACATGCCCTATGCGGTGATGATGGCGAGCCCCTCCGATCTGGAAGACTTCGTCACCGGCTTCAGCCTGACCGAGGGCATCGTCCGCAGCGCAGACGAGATCCGCGGCATCGCCGTCGAGCCCAAGGACGAGGGCGTCATCGTCACCGTCGAGCTCGCGCCCGGCCGCTTCCGCGAGCATCTGGCGCGGCGGCGCAACCTCTCGGGCCGCACCTCCTGCGGGCTATGCGGGGTCGAGACCATCGAGGAGATCCCGATGGCCGATGCCGCGACGCGCGCTCAACGCGCCGTCGGCGCTTCGGCGATCGAGGGCGCGCTTGCCGCGCTCGACCGGCACCAGCCGCTGAACCAGCTGACCCGTGCCGTCCATGCCGCCGCCTGGTGCGACGCTGCCGGCGCGGTCCTGGCGGTGCGGGAGGATGTCGGCCGCCACAATGCGCTCGACAAGCTGATCGGTGCTCGGCTGCGCGCCGGGGCCGATGCGAGCGAGGGCTTCCTGCTCGTCACCAGCCGCGCCTCCTTCGAGATGGTCGAGAAGGCGGCGATCTTCGGCGCTGGCACGCTCGTCGCGATCTCGGCGCCGACCTCGCTCGCCATCGAGCGGGCGCGGCATCTGGGGCTGACGCTCGCCGCAGTCGCGCGGCGCGACGGCTGCATCGTCTTCACCGGCGCGCTCAGCGTCGCGCCGGAAACAATCGCCCGATGACGGAGGCTCTCCTGACCGCCGGCCACGCCGAAGGCGACCATCACGACGAGAACGTCGCGAAGCTCCGGCGCATGGCCGGGCAGATCGCGGATTTCTTCAAGTCCTATCCGGAGGAGGAGGCCGCCGCCTCCATCGCCGACCACATCAACCAGTTCTGGACCGGGCGCATGCGCGAGGATTTCCGCGCCGCATTCACCGCCCGGCCCGAAGACCTCCCGCCCCTGCTGCGGCGCGCCTTGCCGCTGATCAGGCCGGGGCAAGGGGGTTAGCGAGCGAGCCGCGGTTTTCAACCGCGCATGAGGATTGCAACGAGCCGGGAGCACACCCGGCCGAATGGCGAAGCTTTGGGGAAAGGAAATCGGGCAATGAGCATCGCACAGGACATCGGACAGATCGGCGGCGGGGTCGGCCTGCTGGACCGCGAGAGAACCATCGCCAGGCCGGGCTTCAACCGCTGGCTCGTGCCGCCGGCGGCGCTCTGCATCCATCTCTGCATCGGCATGGCCTATGGCTTCTCGGTGTTCTGGCTGCCGCTCAGCCAGGCCATCGGCATCAGCAAGCCGCTCGCCTGCGGCCCCGATGTCGGCCTGATCGGCTCGCTCTTCACCACGGCCTGCGACTGGAAGGTCGCCGATCTCGGCTGGATGTACACGCTGTTCTTCGTGCTGCTCGGCTCCTCCGCCGCGATCTGGGGCGGCTGGCTCGAGCGCTCCGGCCCGCGCAAGGCCGCCTTCGTCTCGACGCTGTGCTGGTGCGGCGGCCTCTTGATCTCGGCGCTCGGCGTCTATCTGCACCAGCTCTGGATGCTGTGGCTCGGCTCCGGCGTGATCGGCGGCATCGGGCTTGGGCTGGGTTACATCTCGCCCGTCTCGACGCTGGTGAAATGGTTCCCGGACCGGCGCGGCATGGCGACCGGCATGGCGATCATGGGCTTCGGCGGCGGCGCGATGATCGGCTCGCCGCTGGCCGACATGCTGATGAACACCTTCAAGACGGCGGATTCGGTCGGCGTCTGGCAGACCTTCGTGGCGATGGCCGTCATCTACTTCGTCTTCATGATGGCCGGCACCTTCGGCTACCGCATCCCGCCGGCCAACTGGCGCCCCGAGGGCTGGACCCCGCCGGCGACGCAGAACAAGATGATCACCTCCGGCCATGTCCATCTCAAGGATGCGCACAAGACCAAGCAGTTCTGGCTGATCTGGGCGGTGCTCTGCCTCAACGTCTCGGCCGGAATCGGCGTGCTCGGCATGGCCTCGCCGATGCTGCAGGAGATTTTCGCGGGCAAGCTGATCGGCAAGCCGGAGATCGGCTTCGCAGCGCTCGACGCCGCGCAGAAGACGCAGATCGCGACCATCGCGGCGGCCTTCGTCGGCCTGCTCTCGCTGTTCAACATCGCGGGCCGCTTCTTCTGGGCCTCGCTCTCGGACAAGCTCGGCCGCAAGCTGACCTATGCCACCTTCTTCGGCCTCGGCATCCTGCTCTACGGGCTCTCGCCCTGGGCGGCGCATGCCGGGTCGCTGGCGCTGTTCGTCGGCTTCTTCTGCATCATCCTGTCGATGTATGGCGGCGGCTTCGCCACCGTGCCGGCCTATCTCGCCGACATGTTCGGCACGCAGTTCGTCGGTGCCATCCACGGCCGGCTGCTGACGGCCTGGTCCAGTGCCGGCATCATCGGGCCGGTGGTGGTGAACTATATCCGCGAGGCGCAGATCAATGCCGGCGTGCCGCGTGCGCAGGTCTATGACCGCACCATGTACATCCTCGCCGGCATGCTGGTGCTGGGCTTCCTCTGCAATCTTCTGGTGCGCCCCGTCGCGACGAAGTGGTTCATGAAGGACGCCGAGGTGGCGGCGCTCCAGGCCAGGACGGCCAATGCGGGGGCTACGATCCAGTACGGCTCCCACGGCATCGGCAAGGGCGGCTTCAACGGCGCTGCGCTCGCCGCCTGGGCCGTGGTCGGACTGCCGATCGCCTGGGGCGTCTGGATCACGCTGTCGAAGTCGCTGGCGCTATTTCGGTGAGCGGATCGCGTCACTGACCCAACATGTGGCCCGCATCGAGCCATCGATGCGGGCTTTTTCTATTGTCCCGAGCACTCGGCCTTCGGCACGGGCCAGCCGATGGCGCTCTATTTCAGCGCCAGGGCTACCGTGCCGGCGATCGGATCGGTGGCACCGAGCCCGCCGCCCAGATCATCGAGCGTGTGGCGGAAACCATTGAGCGTGGTGATCATCTGCGGTCGGGCCGCCGCCATCGCCTCCATGCTCTCCCATTCCGCGATGATGCAGTAGCGTCCATCGCCGGCCGCGATGATGTTCGCGTGTCGCAAGCCCGGCCAGTCCGCGGCAACATCGCGATGAGCATCGAGAAAGGCGGTCTCCATCCCCGGTTTGACCTTGAAGCGAACGGCATTGAATGCAGTCATGGCATCCTCCATCGTCCAGATCGATGACCTTACGGCAATTCGACTTGTTTGTCGTCCTGACGGCCAGAGGCCGATGAACCCGACCGGCACTCGGCCGTTGTCAAAGGGTCGTTTCTCGGCAGCAAAGTACCCATCCAAACCTGAACAGGAGAAAGCGTCATGGCGATCAACAAGAACGGCTCCGCCCATTGGGAAGGCGGCATCAAGGACGGCAAGGGCACGATCTCGACCGAGACCGGCGCGCTCAGCGCCTACCCTTACGGCTTCGCCAGCCGCTTCGAGGGCAAGCCCGGCAGCAACCCCGAGGAGTTGATCGGCGCGGCGCATGCCGCCTGCTTCACCATGGCGCTGTCGCTGATCCTGGGCGAGGCCAATCTCAAGGCCGATGCGCTCGACACCACGGCGCGCGTGACGCTCGACAAGCTTGATGACGGCTATGCCATCACCGCGATCCACCTGACCTTGAAGGGCAAGGTGCCCGGCACCGACCAGGCGACCTTCCAGTCGCTCGCCGACAAGGCCAAGGCCGGCTGCCCGGTCTCGAAGCTGTTCAAGGCACCGATCACGCTGGACGCGACGCTGGCGTAGACGGCCGTCGGACTGCCTCCGGTCAAATCCACCCTTGTCATTCCGGGGCCTCGCAGAGCGAAGAACCCGGAATCCACGACCGGGCGAGCGACCGGCCAATCATGCGACAAATGCCTCACCCAGTCGTGGGTTCCGGGTTCGCGCCTGTGGCGCGCCCCGGAATGACAAGGCTGGTTCAGGCGAAATGGCAGGCGATCCGGACCTCGCCCATTTGCCTCAGCTCCGGCCGCTCGGCGCGGCAGATGTCGGCGGCGAGCGAGCAGCGCGGGTTGAAGCTGCAGCCCGGCGGCGGAGCAATCGGGCTCGGCACCTCGCCCGACATCGGCCGGCGCTCCCGGTTCGGCCGCTCGACATCGGGGATCGTGTCCAGCAGCAGACGCGTATAGGGGTGGCGCGGCCGGGTGAAAACCTGCTCGGCCGGGCCGGCCTCGACGAAGCGCCCGAGATACATGATGGCGAGATCGTCCGACATGTGCCGGACGACCGAGAGATTATGGCTGATGAAGAGATAGGTCAGCCCGAATTCCTGCTGCAGCTTCACCATCAGGTTGAGAATCTGCGCCTGCACCGAGACGTCGAGCGCCGAGGTCGGCTCGTCGCAGACGAGGAAGTCTGCCTCCGTCGCAAGCGCACGCGCGATCGAGATGCGCTGACGCTGGCCGCCGGAGAAGGCATGCGGGTAGCGGCTCGCATCGCTGCGCGAGAGGCCGACGACTTCCAGCAGATCGCCAACGCGGGCCTTCGTGCTGTTCTCGTCCGGCCTCAGCTTCAGCTCGCGGATCGGCTCGGCGATGATGTCGCCGACGCGCCAGCGCGGGTTGAGCGAGGCATAGGGGTCCTGGAAGATCATCTGCACGCGCGGCGGACCGAAGGAGCCATCGGCGCGGCGGATGTCGCGGAAGTTCAGCATCCCCTCGGTCGGGCGCTGCAGGCCGACGACCATGCGTGCCAGCGTCGACTTTCCGCAGCCGGACTCGCCGACGATGCTGAAGGTGGTGCCGCGCCGGACGGTGAAGGACACGTCCTCGACCGCCCGCAGGATGCGCCGTGGCTGGCGGGCGATCAGTCGGGACAGGCCGGAGGCCGAGACATCGAAGCGGCAGGAGGCTGCGGCGACGTCGAGGATGATGTCGCCGGTTCCGGCTTGCGCCGGCCCGTCCTTTGCGCCGCTACGCGGCTCGTCCCGATGAGGGCTCGGCATGACGGCCTCCATCTGCTCACGCATGGACCAGTTCCTTCAAGGGGAAATGGCAGGCGGCGGCATGGGCTGACGGTGGCAGGCCGGGCTTGCGCTCGCGGCAAATGTCGTCGGCCCGGCCGCAGCGCGGGTTGAAGGCGCAGCCGGGCGGTATCGCGTTGAGGCGCGGCATGGCGCCATCGATCTGGTTGAGAGTGGCGTGGCGGGCGTGGACGCTCGGGATCGAGGCCATCAGCCCGGCGGTGTAGGGGTGATGCGGGCGGCGCGTCACCTCCTCGACCGGGCCGATCTCGATGATGCGTCCGGCATACATCACCGCGACCCGGTCGGCTGTCTCGGCGATGACGCCCATGTCGTGCGTCACCAACATGATCGAAGTGCCGTGCTCGCGGCAGAGCCGCTTCAGCAGCGTGGTGATCTGCGCCTGGATGGAGACGTCGAGCGCCGTCGTCGGCTCGTCGGCGATGATGAGCGAGGGCTCGGCGCAGAGCGCGAGCGCGATGACGACGCGCTGGCGCATGCCGCCGGAGAACTGATGTGGGTAGTGGTCGATGCGCGTCTCTGCCGCCGGGATGCCGACCTCCTTCAGCAGGTCGAGCGCGCGCCGGCGCGCTTCAGTGCGGCCGACCGGCAGATGGGTGGTGATCGTCTCGGCGAGCTGGTCGCCCACGGTCAGCAGCGGATGCAGGGAGGTCAGCGGGTCCTGGAAGATCGCGCCGATGCGCCGGCCGCGCAGCCTGCGCATCGGCTCGGGCGGCAAATTGTCGATGCGCTGGCCGGAGAGATGGATCTCGCCGCCGGCGATGCGGCCCGGCGGATCGAGCAGGCCGATCACCGCCGTCCCCGTCAGCGACTTGCCGGCGCCGGACTCGCCGACCACGCCAAGGATTTCGCCCGGCGCGATGTCGAAGGAGACGCCGTCCAGCGCCGTCAGCGGGCCGTGGCGGCCGTCGAAGACGATGCGCAGGTCGCGGACGGAAAGGAGCGGCGCGCTCATGCAGACCCTCCGGAATGTTCGATCGGGTAGCTCGACGAGAAGATCTCGCTCATCGGCGGATGGCCGAGCGTCCGCTCGGGATAGCGCGCCATCACGCCCTCGAACTGGCGCTGGGCGCGGGCGTTGTCGGCCGCCTCGTCGATGCCGGGGATGACACGATCCTCCATGACGAAGCGGCCATCGATCACCACCGTCGAGAAATCGCGGCCATGGCCGGTCAGCATCATGGTCTGGACCGGGTCGATGACCTGTCCGCTATGGGGCCGGTCGAGTTCGAAGACGGTGATATCGGCGCGGGCGCCCGGCTGAAGCCTGCCGAGATCGGGCCGGCGCAACGCATCGGCGCCGCCGACGGTGGCGGCGTCGTAATAGTCCTCGGACCGGACGGCGCCGACATTGCCGGCCATGGTGCGGGCGAGGATCATGCCGGTCTGCAGGTTCATCACCATGTCGGGCGGGCTGGTGTCCGTGCCCATGGCGATGTTGAGCCCCATGGCGCGGTAGCGGCCGAAATGGTCGATGGCGTTGCCGTGCCGGCCTGAGACCAGCGGGCAGTGGACGATACTCGCGCCCGCATCGCGGATGATCTCGAGATCGCGGCCCGGGCGGTTGATCAGGCGGCTGCCCGAAACGACCGTCCCATGCGGCAGCAGGGAGCGCTCGCTCAGGAAGCCGAGGCTCTGCAGCCATTCCGGCGGGCTGAGACCATGCTGCGCCAGGACGAGTTCGTATTCGATCTTCGACTGGCAGCAATGCAGACGCACGGGGATGTCGAGATCGCGCGAGGCGGCCGCCGTGCGGCGCAAAAGCTCCGCCGTCGAGGTCTCGATGCGGTCCGGCGCCAGCATGGCGCGGATCAATCCGCCGGCCGCGCCCTCATGGCGCTTCGCGAAGTCGATGGCCGCATCGAGCTCGGCGAGGCCGCGCGGCTCGTCGTAATGGGTGACGACGCGGCCGTCCGTCTCGACGAGCTGGTTGCCGGTGCGATAGGCCGGGCCGAGATAGGCGCGCATGCCCAACGATGCAGCGGCCTCCGCCGCATCCTCGAACTCCTGCACCGTCTCGCCCCAGGCGCGGTAGAACAGCGAAGCGATCGGCAGGGCGGTGGTGATGCCGTTGCGGATCAGCGAGGCGAAGGCGTGCTTCTTCTGGAAAGCCAGCTCCTCGCGGGAATACATCTCATAGGGGCCGGCATCGAGATAGCTGCGCGGCCAGACGCGGCCCTTCTTCCAGGCCGGCTGGTTGTCGTAGGCAAGGATGGTCGTGTCGAGATCAGAGAGCGCGTCGCAATCGACGAAGCCCGGCCCGATCAGCGCGTTGCCGTAGTCGATGCGGCGCGCGACCTCGCCCGGAAAGCCATGGCCGACGAAGACCACGGCGCCGTCCTCGAAGACGATCTCGCCGTTCTCATAGAGCCGATGACGGCCCTGCGCGTGGCCCACCAGCCAGCGCGCCGTCATCAGGATGCGCCCTTCCGGGCGCCGGGCGGGCTGCAGCGTCACGGCGCCGTCCTGATCGAGACGCCGTCGCGGGCGACGACCTTGCCGCGCTTGACGACGCGGCGCTTCGGCGAGCGGGTGACGATCGCTTCCGCCAAGCTCGCGCCCGGCAGGAGGACGAGATCGGCGGCCTTGCCCTCGGCGAGCCCGTAATCCGCGATCTCCATCACCCGCGCGCCTTCCGTGGTGCAGACGTCGAGCGCGAGCTTCAGCTCGTCGTCGCGGCGGAAATTATTGCGCAGCCCGACGAACACGGCACGCTCCAGCATGTCGGCATTGCCATAGGGCCCCCAGGTGTCGCGGATGCCGTCCGAGCCCGAGCAGACGCGGATACCGGCGGCGAGCAGCTTCTTCACCGGCGGTGCGGGGCGGCTCGCCGGCGCGGTCGTCATGATGGCGATGTCGAGCTCGGCCAATTGCTCGATGACGGGATCGACCAGCGCGGGCTCGACGCCGAGGCAGAAGGCGTGGCTGACCGTCACCTTGCCCTTCATGCCGAGTGCGCGGGTGCGTTCGATGATGAGGTCGAAGGAAAACAGCCCTATCTCGCCGGGCTCGTGCAGATGGATGTCGAGCGGCTTGCCGTATTTCTGGCAGAGGCCGAAGACCGCATCGAGATGTCCCTTGGGGTCGCGGTCGATGGTGCAGGGGTCGAGCCCGCCGACGATCTCGCAGCCGGCCTTCATCGCCTGGTCCATCAGCTCTAGCGTGCCCGGCCGGCGCAGCAGGCCGGACTGCGGGAAGGCGACCAGCTCGATGTCGACGATGTCGCGGTAGTCCGCGGCGGTCTGCATCACGCCCTCGACGCCCCAGAGCCCGTGCTCGGTATCGACGTCGACATGGCTGCGGATATGGGTCGAGCCCATCAGGGAGGACTGGATCGACTGCCGGGCCGACTGGCGGGCGGGGTCGATGTTCAGCCGCTTCTTGTTCTCACGCTCGTTGTCGATCTTGTCGAGCAGCCTGGGACCAACCTCGTTGGTATACCAGGGCAGGCCCCAGAGGCTCTTGTCGAGATGGGTGTGCGCCTCGACGAGGCCGGGAACGGCGATCTCGCCCCGCCCGTCCTCGACAGCCACGCCGGCAGGCGCGGCGAGGTCCTTGCCGATGCGGGCGATGCGGCCGTTCTCGACCAGGATGTCGACGGTCGCACCAGCCATGGGACGGACATTGCGGATCAGCAGGGAAGCGGTCATCGCAGGCGTATCCTCATCGTTTCTTGTCAGCGGAGTTTCGGGTTCAGCGCGTCGCGCAGCCAGTCGCCAAGCAGGTTCACGCTCAGCACGATCAGCCCGAGCTGCAGCGACGGGAAGACGACGAGCCACCAGGAGCCGGAGAAAAGATACTGGTTGCCGATGCGGATCAGCGTGCCCAGCGAGGGCTGGGTGATCGGCATGCCGACGCCGAGGAAGGAAAGCGTCGCCTCCGAGAGGATGGCGAGGCCGAGATTGAGCGTAGCCGCAACCAGCACCGGCGTCATGGTGTTGGGCAGGATGTGGCGGGCCATGATCCGCGAGGCCGGCACGCGGATGATGCGGGCGGCGAGCACATATTCCTTGCGGCGCTCGACCATGGTCAGCGCCCGCACGGTGCGGGCGTACTGCACCCAGCTCGTCAATGCGATCGACAGCACCAGCACCACCGCGGCAAAGGGCTCGCGCAGCGAGGGCGGCAGCATCTCGCGGAAGATCGCCGAGACGAGGATCGCCATCAGCAGCGTCGGGATCGAGAGCACGGTGTCGCCCAGCCGCATCAGCAGGTTGTCGATGCGCCCGCCATAGAAGCCGGCCGCGAGCCCGATCGAGACGCCGACCAGCATCGAGACGATGACGGCGGCGAAGCCGATGATCAGCGAGACGCGCGAGCCGTAGAGGATGGCGGAGAGCACGTCGCGCCCCTGCGGATCGGTGCCGAGCAGGAAGGGCCATTCGCCGCCATCCTGCCAGATCGGCGGGATCTCGGCTTTGTCGATGAAGATCTGGCTGAGGTCGTAGGGGTTCTGCGGTGCGATCAGCGGCGCGAGGATGGCCGTCAGCACCAGCAACGCCAGCACCAGCGCCGAGAGCCAGGCAGCCGGCGTGGTGCGGAAGCTCCAGCCGATGTCGCTGTCGAGGAAGCGGCGCAGCCGGCCAGGTTGGCGAGGCGCGGTCTCAGCGGGCCGAATCTTCTCAGCGAGCATTGGCCGCTCCCGTCAGGGCATCATCCCGCAGGCGCGGATCGACCCAGGCATAGGTCAGGTCCACCAGTGTGTTGAGTGAGACGAAGATGAAGGAGACGACGATCAGATAGGCGGCCATCACCGGGATATCGACGAAGGTCACGGCCTGGACAAAAAGCATGCCCATGCCCGGCCACTGGAACACCGTCTCGGTGACCAGCGCGAAGGCGATCAGGTTGCCGATCTGCAGGCCGGTGACGGTGATGACCGGCATCAGGCAATTGCGCAGCGCATGGCCGAAATGGACGGCGCGCGCCGGCAGGCCGCGGGCGCGGGCGAAGCGGATGAAGTCGGTGCGCATCGTCTCCAGCATCTCGGCGCGCACGAGGCGCATCACCAGCGTGATCTGGAAGAGCGAGAGCGTGATCGAGGGCAGGATCAGCGCCTTGCGCCCCGAAGGCGTCAGGAAGCCGGTACTCCACCAGCCGATCTGGACGATCTCGCCGCGGCCGAAGGCCGGCAGCCATTGCAGCGAGACCGAGAAGACCAGGATGAACAGGATGCCGAGTGCGAAGCTCGGGAGCGAAACGCCGAGCACGGAGACGAACTCCAGCGTCCTGGCCAGGACGCTGTCGCGCCGGATCGCGGTATAGACGCCGAGCGGAATGCCGACTGCCAGCGAGAGGAAGGTTGCGACCAGCACGAGCTCGAAGGTCGCCGGGAAGCGCTCGGCGATCAGCGTGAACACCTCCTGCTGGTTGCGGTAGGAGATGCCGAAATCGCCGCGCACGGCATTGCCGACGAAGGTCGCGAACTGCAGCACGAAGCCCTTGTCGAGGCCGAGCCGGACCCGCAGCTCGTCGCGCTGCTGCTGGCTCGCCTGCTCGTTCAGCATCAGCTCCACCGGATCCCCGACGAAGCGGAAGATCAGGAAGGCGATGAACGCCACGGCGAGCATGACGCCGGCCGCGTTGATCAGGCGCTTCAGGAGGAAGGCGGGCATGGGTCTGCTCCCAGTCGGCCGGTTTTCCTCTCAGCCCCCATCCTGAGGAGCGCTTCGCAGAAGCGCGCCTCAAAGGATGCGGGCTGAGAGGGGTGCGCTCTTCAGCGCCTCACTTCATCGTCGTCAGCCAGAGCCGCGGCTTGTTGTCCGAGGCCTGCACCGTGTTCGCCACCGTCGAGCGCATCGCCCAGGCCATCGGCTGCTGATGCAGCGGCACGAAGAGGTGCTCGGCCTTCGCGATCTTCAGCGCCTCCTGCATCATCGCGATGCGCTTGGGCGTGTCGAGCTCGACGCCGGCCTTGTCGATCAGCGCGTCGATGCGCGGATCGCCCCAATTGCCCCAGTTGAACACGCCGCCCGTGCCGCTCCTGGAACGCAGCACCTGCACCAGCAGTGAATAGGCGTCGATCATCGGCTCGTTGGCCCAGCCGAAGGAGATGACGTCGAAATCGCCCTTCACCCGCTTGGGAGCCTGCTGGCTGCGCGGCGCCAGGCTGAGATTGGGCTTGAGTCCAGCGCGAGACCACATCGAGGCCACCGCCTGGCAGAACTCCTCCTCGTTGACGAGGGAGTCGCTCTGGCAGTTGAACTGGAAGGAGAAGCCGTTGGGATAGCCCGCCGCCGCGAGCAGCTTCTTGGCGCCGTCGAGATCGAAAGGCAGCCGCACATCCTGCGAGGGCTCGTAACCGGGAATAGCCGGGGCGACGAGCGCGCCGGTATTGCGCGAGAGGCCGCGCATCGCCCGCTTCTGGACCGCATCGATATCGATCGCGCGGTAGAGCGCCTCGCGGACGCGGATGTCCTTGAGCGGGTTCTTGTCCTTCACATCGCTCTCGAACAGCGAGTCCTTGAGGTTGAAGGCGAAGAAGACCGAGCGCAGCTCGTTGGTCTGCAGAACCTTGACGTCGGGCGAGGCCGAAAGCCTCGGCAGGTCCTGCAGCGGCGCGACGTTGGTGAAGTCGATCTCGCCGGAGAGCAGCGCCGCGACGCGGGTCGAGGCCGAGGTGATCGGCGTGAACTCGATGCGATCGATGTTGTGCTGCGGCTTGTCCCACCAGGCCGGGTTCTTGACGTAGACCGTCTTGGAATCGGCGCGGCGGCTCTCGACCGAGAACGGGCCGGTGCCGTTGGCGTTGTCGGTGGCGTAGCCCTTGACGCCCTTGCCGGAATCCGTCGGCAACAGGCTGTTGTTCGCCTCCATCCACTCCTTGTCGAAGATGAAGATGTTGGTCAGGTCGTTCAGCAGCAGCGGATAGGGGCCATTGACCTCGATCTCGACGGTGTAGTCGTCGACCTTCTTCGAGGATTTGTAGGCCGGCAAATTGCCCTTGAGCGGCGAGGTCTCGTGCGTCACCCGCTCCAGAGAAGCGATCACGTCGTCAGCGGTGAAGGAGTTGCCGTTGTGGAACTTGACGCCCTGGCGCAGCTTGAAGCGCCAGACCGTCGGCGACACCGTCTCCCAGCTCTCGGCCAGCGCGGGCTCGATCTTGAGATCGCCGGTATACCGCACCAGCCCTTCATAGACGTGATTGAGCACGGAGAGCGTGAACGTCTCGCCGAAGGAATAGGGGTCGAGCGAGGCGATCTCGCGCGCCGCACCCCATTTCAGCGTCTTCGCTTCCGCCGCGCCGGACAGCGCCATGGCGGCAGCGGCCGCCAGCAACCAAGCCTTCGTCATTCAACTCTCCCCTTTGTCACGAGCGGCGCCGCCGAAGGCAGGCGCCGAAACCATTCCGCCGTTCCCTTGTGCACCGTGGCGCTTTCAGCGCCGTTCTGTGTGCGTTTATTCATCACTATTGCATACGATATGAGAAACGTATTGTATGCGATTATTGAAGACAAGCAGAAACTGGATTGGAGCCCGGACTCGTGACATTGACGCCCTCCGAAAAGGTCGGTTCAGGACGGGGGAAGGCCACCATGAAGGAACGGCATGCGCCGGTATTGCGGGCGCAATCCGTCTATCGGGCGCTTCGGCGCGCGATCATCGAGCAGGCGCTGAAGCCCGGCATGAAGCTGCCGGAGGACTCCATCGGCGAGCAGCTCGGGGTCAGCCGCACGCTGGTGCGCGAGGCCTTCGGCCGGCTCGCCGTAGAAGGGCTGGTCGAGCTCAAGCCCAATCGCGGCGCCTCGGTGGCCTATCCGACGCTGGAGGAAGCGCGCGACGTCTTCGATGTCCGCCGCAGTCTCGAGAGGCTGGTGGCCGAGAGCCTGGCCGGGCGGCTCACCGCCGCACAGGCGGCGGAGCTCGAGGCGCATGTCCGGCAGGAAGAGCAGGCCCATGGCCAGGATGGGCCGGAGTCGATCAGGCTCGCCGGCGAGTTCCACATCAGGCTCGCGGAGATGACCGGCAACGCCCTGCTGCTGCGCTATGTGCAGGAGGTGTCCTCGCGCTGCTCGCTGATCCTCGCCATCTACGGGCGGCCACACTCCTCCGAATGCGCCGTCTCCGAGCACCGCCAGCTCATCGATGCGCTGCGCGCCGGCGACGCCGCCCGCGCCGCCGATCTGATGGACCATCATTTGCGTGCGGTGGTAACCCGAGCGCTGCTCACGCCGCGCATCGAGCGCGACATCCGCGACGTGCTCGCCCCCTATGCCCTTAGCGAAGGATTGACCCCATCGTGACCGCTCAACCGGCCGGAAAGCCGCGGGCCGAAGCCGCCCCCGGCATCGTCACCTTCGACTTCGCGGCGCTCTCGCCGCGCGAGCGCTATAAGCTGCTGATCGGCGCGGTGGTGCCGCGCCCGATCGCGCTGGTGACGACGGTCGATGCGCAGGGCCGGGTCAACGCCGCACCCTTCTCCTTCTTCAACTGCCTCTCGGCCGATCCCGCCATCCTGGCGCTCGGCGTCGAATACCGGCCGACCGGCGCGCAGAAGGACACCGGCCGCAATGTCCGCGAGACGCTGGCCTTCACAGTCAACATCGTCTCGGACGCGCTGGTCGAGGGCATGAACATCTGCGCCGTGCCCTTCGAGCCCGGCACGGACGAATTGGCGGAAGCGGGGCTGACCGCGCAGCCCGGCGTCAAGGTGCCCTGCCCCTGGATCGGCGAGGCGCCGGCCGCCTTCGAATGCCGGCACCACACCACGCTCGGTATCGGCAATTCGCGCGAGATCATCCTCGGCGAGGTGGTCTACGCGCATTTCCGGGCCGATACGGTCAATGCCGGCAATCTTCATGTCGACCCGGCCGCGCTCGACGCCGTCGGCCGCATGGGCGGCCATGGCTATGCGACGACGCGGGATTATTTCGACCTGCCGACGATGCCGGTCGCGACCTGGCGGGCCGATCCGGAAGCTGCTAACCGCCGCCGCTGAGACGCCGCGGCGCGGCACGGCCAATAGCGGCTCGCCCGCGCATAGCCATGCACAAGACGCGGACCAATTAGTCCTTTGTCTATTTGCTCTGCGTCAAGAACATTCCGCCCCCTGCGCTCACACCATGGCGGGGGCTGTCCTGATGCGCCATCCTGCCACCAATCGATCGAACCGGCCACCTCAAGAGCCGGATCATCGCAGCGGGGATTTTTCGTTGCAGGGAGGGACGGGGGATGTCGAGCGGAGCGTCGCCAGCGCAGCACTCGCCAACAGCGCCCCTGCAAGGTGACGCATGACGACAACCGAGATCATCGACTTCAAGGTGGAGACGCCGGACGGCGCGACGCTCCATGCCTTCCGGGAAGGGCATGGCCAGCCGCTGCTGCTGGTCAGCGGCCTCTCCGGCACGGCCGCCTTCTGGACCGACATCGCCTCCACCCTCTCCCGTTCCTTCCATGTCATCCGTTTCGACCAGCGCGGCATCGGCGCCAGCACGCGGGGCGAGGCGCCCTGCAACATGGAGCTGCTGGCGCGCGACAGCATCGCCATACTGGACGCGACCGGCATCGACCGGGCCGTGGTGCTGGGCCACTCCACCGGCGGCTGCATCGCGCAGACGATCGGCAGGCTCGCGCCGGAACGCCTCGACGGGCTGATCTCGAGCGCGAGCTGGCTCAAGGCCGGGCGCTTCATGACCGGGCTCTTCGGCGCGCGGCGGCAGATCCTCGATGCAGACCCCTTCGCCTATGCCGCGATCTCCGTGCTGAGCGGATACCAGCCGCGCTGGATCGAGGCGAACTGGTCCGTCTACGACGCGGCGCTGGAAGCCGCACCGGTGAGCGAGCAGGCGCGGACGGTGATGCGGGAGCGCATCGACGCGCTGCTGGCCTATGACGGCTCGGCCGACGTCCCCGTGCTGCCGATGCCGGTGCTGGTCATGGGCACGCGCGACGACATGGTCGTGCCGGTCTATCATCAGGAGGCGATCGCCACGGCGCTGCCGGGCTGCCGCAAGGCCATCATGGAAACCGGCGGGCATCTCTTCCCGGTCTCGCGGCCGGACATCTTCACCGCCACCGTGGCGGAATGGATCCACGAGCTCTGAGAGCCGGGCTCCTTCTCATCAGCCTTGCGTGAAAGCGGGGCGGCGCGGCGAAATGGCCTCTGCCTCAAAGGCCGCACTTTCGGCTATGTGAGAATGTCTCCAAGGAACGTCTCCGAGGAGCACCCACGTCGAAAGAGCCGACCCATGCGCGCCGCCTTCGCCAGCCTCGCCCTTCTCAGCCTAGCGCTGCTCCCTGCCCTCATCGCACAGCCCGCCGCCGCACAGGACGCCGCCGCCGGCGAGCGCGCCTTCGCCAAGTGCCGCGCCTGCCACCAGGTTGGCGAAACCGCCCGCAACATCGTCGGCCCCGAGCTCAACGGGCTGATCGGCCGCCATTCCGGCACCGCCGAGGGCTACAGCTATTCCGCCGCCAACAAGAACTCGGGCCTGACCTGGGACGAGGCGACCTTCACCGACTACATCAAGGACCCGAAGGCGAAGATCCCCGGCACCAAGATGATCTTCCCCGGCATCAAGAACGAGAAGGAGATCAGGGACCTGATCGCCTTCTTCAGGCAGTACGACAAGGACGGCAAGAAGCTCTGAGCCGCCCACATCGCCCCCCGGCTGCCGCGCCGAGCGGCGCCATGCCCGTTCCGCAGCCCGGCCGCGCACAGTTTCCCGGCAGAACGCCTCTTCCATTTTCGCAAAGCGATGCAATATCTATTCGCTTCGGTGGAACTGCGATGATTCGCGCCCGGGGTGAATCTGCGGGCAGAAAAGGGGCTTGCGGCGGCGATGAAGAAGGCGAGGCGGAAAGCGGGGGAGAAGCGGTCGCAGATCGCCGCCATGCCGGTCCGCCGCGCCCTCGACGGCTCGGCGGAAATCCTGCTCGTCACCTCGCGCACGACGCGGCGCTGGATCGTGCCCAAGGGCTGGCCGATGAAGGGCCTCAAGGATCGCGACGCTGCTGCCCGCGAGGCCTATGAAGAGGCCGGCGTGCTGGGCCGCATCAGCGACAAGCCGGCCGGACGCTACACCTACTGGAAGCGGATGAGCGACCATTTCACCCTCTGCGAGGTGAAGCTCTATCTGCTCGAGGTCGAGCAGCAGCTCGACAGCTGGGCCGAGCAGCACGAGCGCGACCTGCACTGGTTCAAGCTCGCCGACGCCGCCGACCTGGTCGACGAACCCGAGCTCGGCACCGCCATCCGCAAGCTGGAAACGCAGCTCGTCGTCGCAGCGTGAGCGCGCGCTTCACGCGAAGCCGATCCATCGCCCCGCGACGAGCACACAGAGCCAGAGGCTGAACGAAGCCAGTGCGCTCGCCCGCACGCGGGCCGGCACATGCCCGCTCGCGACGGCGCCCTGCAATGCCGCGCCGCGATGCTGGAGCCCGATATTGGCCAGCGCCAGCGCGAGCAGAGCGAGCTTCCAGAGGAAGGCCGCGTTGCCGGCATATTCCAGCGGCTTCACCGTGAAGAGCCAGAAGCCGGTCGGCAACGCGAGCCCGAGGCCGAAGGCCGCCGCCCGCGTCAGGAAGGGCGCGAGCGCGGCGAGCGGGGCGCCGCGGATCAGCCCGGCGAGCCGGAGATCGAGCGGCAGGATGGCGCCGACCAGCAGGCCGACCCCGAGGATGTGCGCGGCATTGACGAAGAGATAGGCCGTGCCGGAGCGCTGCAGCCACAGCGCGCCCGGCCAATGGCCCAGCGCTTCGAGGAACGCCATCAAGCCGGCCGGCCTGCTGTTTCACGCATCGGCTTACTCCGAAAACCGGTTCCCACTTTTCGGGCCGATGCTAGTTGGTCCGAATCCGCTCGGGATACATGTCGTAGTTCTGGCCGGCGATGGTGATGCGCACGGCCTTCATGTGCAGCTTGGTCTTGTCGAGATGGCGGTTGCCGAGCGCGGTGATGGCATCGCCGGGCCTGGCCGTGTCGCCGCGAAAGCCGGAGCGCTCGGTCTGGCTGGGATTGCCGAGATCGACCTGCCAGAGCTTGCCCTCGGACTCGACCATCAGCATCGGATGCGGCGGGGCCATCGAGATCTTGCTGATCTTGCCCTGCAGGGTCATCTGCTCGCCCTCGGCCCAGGACCAGCCGTGATGGGCCAGCGCCGGCAGGGCGGCGGCGGCAGCGAGCGCGGCGAGCCCGAGCGAAAGGCGGCGGCGGTTCAGCATCGTCATGGCAGTTCTCCCCTTTTCAGGCGCCACGCGGGCGCTCCCTCCGCAACGAGACTGGCACGGCCGGGTTGCAGCCGGGCCATCACATCTGCGTTGGGGGGGCGAGGCGCCCGCCACCGGCGTCATGCTCGGGCTTGACCCGAGCATCTCATGCCGAAGGAGGCTCTGTTGCCTTCCTGCCTGAGATTCTCGGGTCTGCGCTGCGCTCCGCCCGAGAATGACGCGTGAGTTTACGCCGCCCGCGTTTCCGCGTGCGGTAGAAATGAGGGGCAGCGGAGCGCCGCGAGGCGCAGGTTTGGTAGTCAGCCGCTTCCATTGAGCCAGGATGCGGCGCGGATGGATTGAGCCACCATCCGCACGCCCCGTGGCGCTCCGCTCATCGGCGTTCTTCAGTCTCCGGGCCGCGCTTATACGGCTGGGCAGATCGGGAACTGCGGGTCCGGACGCCAGTTCGGCTCATCGCCTCGTCGCGCCCTCGCTTACGCAATCCGTCACCGGCCGAGCCTTCCAGCGAGCTCCTCGCACAGGGGCCGTAGTACCCCCAGGGCGGTGCCCCGAAGCCTCCCGGGAGTGGATCGTAACTCCACCCGCAGGCGCCGCCCTCAACCCCGCCACTGGCATACCTCCGGATGGCTGCCCCTCGGGGATGAGGTGGAGGGAGGATAGGGTCGGGGCGCAAGGGCGGGGATAAATTTGACGCAGGCCCGGCAGGAATCTTCTCCCGGATGGCAAGGGCTCCCTGCGGCTATATTCACATAACGTATTATGTTCATCCCCAGCGGAGCGAAATCTAGACGAAGTGGGCGGTGCGCCGACGCACCGATCGACGAGCACGACTACGATTGACGGCCGAGGCGAATCTCAGGATCGTGTTACTTGGAGGATCCTGCGCGATGACGATGCAATCGGACGACGTTGAACTCGAAACAGAAGAAGAAGGCGACGAAACCCCGTTCGTAGAATTTGATATTTCCGTATCCCCAGCCGACCCGACCTTAGAACTTTTAGCCAACAAGGTCAGGCAGAACGATATTATCGTCCCATTCTACCAGAGAAAGTATGTCTGGAAGATCGAACAGGCATCAAGGTTGATTGAATCATTCTTGATGGGCCTACCTGTTCCTCAAGTATTTCTTTATGTAAATGATGACGATCAGTTAGAAATAATTGACGGACAGCAGAGAATTATGTCCGTAAAATATTTCTTTGAAGGCTACTTCGGAGAGACTGATAATCACGGGAAAAGACAAGTTTTTAGATTAAAAGGCCTGTCCGAACGATCCGATTATAATGGAAAAACATTTTCTGAATTGAGTACAAGAGACCAACGCAGGCTTCATAACACGTCACTCAGAGCAATTCATATTAAACAGCTAAAGCCAAGCCTTCGCAACGACAGTGTTTTCCATATCTTCCAGAGACTCAACACCGGCGGAACGCAGCTTAAACCTCAAGAGATACGGAATGCTGTTTATAGAGGCAATATTGTTGATGAACTTAGAGAGTTAAACATTAATTCAGATTGGCGAAAGATACTCGGAATCTCAAACTCGGATAAGAATCAAAAAGACCTCGAGATCGTCCTTCGATTGTTCTCACTCTTTAACAATTGGCAAGATTACGAAAAGCCAATGCTTAAATACCTTAACAATCAAATGGATCAAAATAGGAAATTTGATAGCGCACGCGCGGAATCATTCAAAAAACGTTTTCCAGAAGCAGTTAAGCTGGTCGCCAACACTTTGGATCGGCCATTCCGCCCACGGAATGTCGTAAATGCAGCAATGCTTGAGGGTGTCATGATCGCACTCCTTGAGGACAATGCCGTAACATCTGATCAACTTAAGAAAAAATATGATTCCCTCGCCAAGGATGCCACGTTTGATAAATACCTACGAGGCGCAACAACAGATACTTTGACAGTTAAGGAGAGGATTAAACGCGCCAAGGAAGTGATTTCCGATGGCAAAATCTGATGTGATCCGGCAATTATCCACGCTTGATGATTTAATTGAGGAGATTAATAGCTTAATCCCATCGAGCTCTCCCAGAAGCGTGACCTTTCGCGCTGACTTGGCTGGACTTCTTGTTGTCGCAATGGCGGCAACATATGAAACTTGCGTAAAAGAAATATTATGCGATTACGCCAGCAGACACCACGCAGCATTTGGCGGCTTCACCGTCCGCAATTATGAAAGATTAAACAGCAAAATAAGAGTCAGCGACCTTAAAAAATACTGTGAGACATTTGATCCTGCAATCCATAGCAGATTTAAGCGAAATCTTTCTCAGAAGAAAAATTCAATTTTGGAACGAACAGGGTCAAACATCGAAACATCTTACGAGCAAATACTCAATTGGCGTCACGATTTTGCTCATGCCCGAGGAAGAAATACGACAATCGAAGAGGCTGTTAAAACACACACTTCCGGAAAAAGAATATTATACATATTTGACGATGCTTTTTCCTGAATAATTATCAATTATACTTTAATTTCTAATCAATTTACCTCCGCCCCTTCCTCTCCGCCGCCCCCTTCGGCCGCTGCTCCGGCACCGGCCCCATCTCGTCCAGCGTCGGTTTCCGCACGCGTGACATGCCCGTCAGCAGCGGGTTCGGCTTTTCGCCGCGCTTCGGGGCCGGGCCGGATTTCGGCTTGGCTTCGCCGCCGCCCCAGTTGTGCGGGCCCATGTCCTCGTCGGTGGGCTTGCGGGCGCGGGTCGGCGGGAGATTCGCGGCCTTGCCGAACTGGCGCTCGCCGCGGAACTTGCCGGCAGAGGCCTCGACATCGCCCTGGCGCGCCAGCGGGTCGTCGCTGATCGCCAGTTCCGTCGCCTGGAGGCGCTTGATCTCGTCGCGCAGGCGGGCGGCGGTCTCGAATTCGAGATCGGCGGCGGCCTCGCGCATGCGCTTTTCGAGATCGGCGATCGCGGCCTTGAGGTTGTGGCCGGAGGCCGGCGCCACCAGCCCCTTGTCGACCGTGACATGGTCCCGCTCATAGACCGAGCCGAGGATGTCGCCGATGTTCTTCTTCACCGTCTGCGGCGTGATGCCGTGTTCGAGGTTGTAGGCCTCCTGCTTCTCGCGACGGCGGCTGGTCTCGGCCATCGCCCGCTCCATCGAGCCGGTGACGTGGTCGGCATAGAGGATGACCTTGCCGTCGACGTTACGCGCGGCGCGGCCGATGGTCTGGATCAGCGAGGTCTCGGAGCGCAGGAAGCCCTCCTTGTCGGCGTCGAGAATGGCGACGAAGCCGCATTCGGGGATGTCGAGGCCCTCGCGCAGCAGGTTGATGCCGACCAGCACGTCGAAGGCGCCGAGCCGCAGGTCCCGCAGGATCTCGATGCGCTCGATGGTGTCGATGTCGGAGTGCATGTAGCGCACGCGCACGCCGTTCTCGTGCAGATACTCCGTCAAATCCTCGGCCATGCGCTTGGTCAGCACGGTGACGAGGGTGCGATAGCCCTTCTCGGTGACCTCCTTGACCTCGTCGAGCAGGTCCGCGACCTGGTGCTTGGCCGGCCTGATCTCGACCGGCGGGTCGATCAGCCCGGTGGGGCGGATGACCTGCTCGGTGAAGATGCCGCCGGTCTGGTCCATCTCCCAGCCGCCGGGCGTGGCCGAGACATGCACGGACTGGGGCCGCATCGCGTCCCATTCCTCGAAGCGCAGCGGCCGGTTGTCCATGCAGGAGGGCAGGCGGAAGCCGTACTCGGCCAAAGTCGCCTTGCGGCGGAAGTCGCCCCGGTACATGCCGCCGATCTGCGGCACGGTGACGTGGCTCTCGTCGGTGAAGACCAGCGCGTTGTCGGGCAGGTATTCGAAGAGCGTCGGCGGCGGCTCGCCCGGCTTGCGGCCAGTGAGATAACGCGAATAGTTCTCAATCCCATTACAGGAGCCGGTGGCCTCGATCATCTCGATGTCGAAGGTGCAGCGCTGGTCCAGCCGCTGCGCCTCCAGGAAGCGGCCCATGCGGTTGAGCTCGTCGAGACGGCCCTTGAGCTCCTGCTTGATCGACTTCACCGCCTGGGTCAGCGTCGGGCGCGGCGTGGTGTAGTGCGAATTGCCGTAGACCTTGATGAACTCCAGCTCGCCGGTCTTCTGGCCGGTCAGCGGGTCGAACTCGCTGATATTCTCGACCTCGTCGCCGAACAGGCCGATGCGCCAGGCGCGGTCCTCATAGTGCGCCGGATAGAGCTCGATCACGTCGCCACGGACGCGGAAGGTGCCGCGGGCGAAATCATGCTGGGTGCGCTTGTACTGGAGCGCGACGAGATCGGCGATGAGCTGGCGCTGCTCGATGCGCTCGCCGAGCTTCACCGAGAAGGTCATCGCCGTATAGGTCTCGACCGAGCCGATACCGTAGATGCAGGACACCGAGGCGACGATGATGACGTCGTCGCGTTCGAGCAGGGAGCGCGTCGCCGAGTGGCGCATGCGGTCGATCTGCTCGTTGATCGAAGATTCCTTCTCGATATAGGTGTCCGAGCGCGGGACGTAGGCCTCCGGCTGGTAGTAGTCGTAGTAGGAGACGAAGTACTCGACCGCGTTGTCGGGGAAGAAGCTCTTGAACTCGCCATAGAGCTGCGCCGCCAGCGTCTTGTTGGGGGCGAGGATCAGCGCCGGGCGCTGCGTCTCCTCGATCACCTTCGCCATGGTGAAGGTCTTGCCCGAGCCGGTGACGCCGAGCAGCACCTGGTCGCGCTCCTGCCGGCGGATGCCGTCGACGAGATCGGCGATGGCGGTCGGCTGGTCGCCCGAGGGCGAGAAGTCCGACTTCATCGTGAAGGCGATGCCACCTTCCGACTTCTCCGGGCGCGGCGGGCGGTGCGGCGTCCAGGCCTTGCCGGGATCGATGAAGGGGCTGCCGGTCTCAAGCAGATGCTGCAGCGAGGTCGCCGTCGCGGCCGCGGCGCCCTCGGCGCCGATGAAGGCGGCGTCCGCCTTCTTGGAGAGCTTGCGCTTCGGCCGCTCCTCGCCGCCGGGCCGTTCCAGCGCATAGCTCGGCTTCGCTTCGTAGCCGGCCTGCGGCGTGTCCTTGAAGCCCGACGCGCCGCCGGGCACCGCCGTGCCGCGGTTGATCGCGGGATTCAGCAGGTCCGCCAGATAGCCTTCGAGCGGCTTCAGCTCGGGCTTCGAGGCCTTGGAGTTCGGCGTGCGGGCCGAGGACGGCTTCTTGGCAGCCGAAGATTTGGCAGCCTTGGGCTTCGTCGCGGCGGTATCGGGGCTTTTGGGCATGGCTGCAATATGGGGCGGAACGCGGTGCGATGCGAGGGGGTGGCGCGCATCGCGGATGCGATTGGTGACAGGAGTTGACAGGAGGCCGTCATCGCTCTCGGCCGCATGCGGAAGGCCTCGGGCTCCCCGACCGAAGGCCGTCGGGGAGCGGGCGACCGAGGCCGCCGCCCACTACCCCTCCGCCTCGACCTCGCTATGTGACTTCAGTGCGTAGCCGCCCCTTGCCTGCGTCACCAGATAGGCGGGATTGTCGGACGAGGCGTTGCGGCGGACTTCCGTGCCCTTGATGGTGCGGGTCACGGGCTCGGTGAAAACCTGTTCGACCCTTCCGCGCGCGACATACGCGCCCCAGCGCCAGGTGACATCGGTTCCAGGTTCAAGAGTTTTGGTCATGACGGGCTCCGCGTCGCCGATGCGGAGTGAACGCGCGAAGGCGGGATCTGGATCACTCGGAAGGCGCATTCCTTAGAGGCTCTGCGAGGGAGCCACGACCAAGATCGCTCAAACGAGGAGGAGTTTCCCGCGCCCTACTCGGCCGCGCCCCGCCCCAACCACTCCTTCATCCCCTCCGCCGCCGCCACGCCGGTCGCGAAGCTCGCCTGCAGGAGGTACCCGCCGGTCGGGCCTTCCCAGTCCAGCATTTCGCCGGCGACGAAGGTTCCAGGCAGGCGCTTCAGCATGAAGCCGGCATCGATCTCATCGCGGGGAATGCCACCGGCCGTCGAGATGGCGCCGGCGAGTGGCATCGGCGCGCCAAGCCGCAGCGGGGCGTCCTTGATCAGCACGGCGAGCGCCTCCGGCTCCGCCGGGAGGGCCTGCCCCGCGGCCTCGCGCAGCAATGCGATGGCTACGGGGGCGAGGCCGGCGGCCTTGCGCAGATGATTGGAGAGCGTTTCGCCCTTGCGGCGCTTCGCGAGGCGGGCGGCAAGGTCGTCTGCCGTCACGCCGGGCCTTAAATCGACGCTGATCATCGCGGAGCCATCGCGCCGGATCGCTTCGCGGATCGGGGCCGAGAGCGCGTAGATCGCGCCGCCCTCGATTCCCTCCGCATCGATCATCGCCTCGCCCGCGGCCTCCTCTCCGGCGAAGCGGATGGCGATGCGCTTCAGCGGCTGGCCCGCGAAGCGCTCCCGCATCAGGGCAGACCATGCCACCGTGAAGCCGGCATTGGCGGGGCGCAGCGGCGAGATGGCGACGCCGCGCTCCGCCAGCAGCGGCGCCCAGCCGCCATCCGAGCCGAGGCGCGGCCAGCTCGCTCCGCCGAGCGCCAGCAAGGTCGCGTCCGGGCGGTGGGCGTCGACCGCGCCATCGGCGGCCCGGAAGGTCAGCGCGCCATTCTCGTCCCAGCCGGTCCAGAGGCTGTTCGAGACCAGCCGGACGCCGAGGCCATCAAGCCGGCCGAGCCAGGCGCGCAGCAGGGGCGAGGCCTTCATTGCGCGCGGAAAGACGCGGCCGCTGGAGCCGACAAAGGTTTCGGCGCCGAGCCCGTCGGCCCAATCGCGCAGCGCCTGCGGCGGGAAGGCGCGCAGGGCCGGCTCCAGCCAGGGCTGCGCCTCGCGATAGCGGGCGAGAAAGGCTTCGAACGGCTCGGAATGGGTGAGGTTCAGGCCGCCGCGCCCGGCCAGCAGGAACTTGCGCGCCGGCGAGGCCATGCGCTCATGGATCGTGACGCGGTGACCGGCTTCCGCCAGCCGCTCGGCGGCGGCGAGCCCGGCTGGGCCTGCGCCGATGATGGCGATGTCGCGTGCTGGCATTCGGCCTTTGTCCCGTATCCGTCCTCGTCAACGCGAGCGGAGCGAAGCAATCCAGGAGACGTAGAGCACGGCCGCCCCTGGATTGCTTCGCTCCGCTCGCAATGACGGTTAGACTTTCAGCCTGCTTCGCGAAACCCTCCACCCTGCTCCGACCGGACCAACCATGCCGACCATCGCCGCCTATATCGGTGCCGCGCTCTTTGAGATCGCGGGATGCTTCGCCTTCTGGGGATGGCTGAGGCTCGGCAAGCCGATCTGGTGGCTGCTGCCAGGGCTGGTGTCGCTGGCGCTGTTCGCCTGGTTGCTGACGCTGGTCGAGAGCGCGGCGGCCGGGCGCGCCTTTGCCGCCTATGGCGGGGTCTATATCGCCGCCTCGCTCGGCTGGCTCTGGGCGGTGGAAGGCTTGCGGCCAGACCGTTGGGACATCACCGGCGGGCTGATCTGCCTCGCCGGGGCCGCGGTTATCATGGCGGCGCCGCGGTGAGGATCGTCTCCCACCAGCCCTCATCCTGAGGAGCCCGCGAGCGGGCGTCTCGAAGGATGCTTCAGGAGGCTCCCGCGATATCTGGAGCATCCTTCGAGACGCAGCCTGTGGCTGCTCCTCAGGATGAGGGCTCGGGGATGTCGGCCGAGATTATCCGGCGAACCTCACCCGCCCGAATGCGGAGCCGGAATCAGGACCGTCGGCGTCTCGGCGTTGCGGGCGGCGGCCTTGGTGTCGCGCAGGCGGCTTTCGCGCAGCTCGTTGGCGCTTTCCAGGATCGGATAGGCGATCGAGACGATGTGGCCGTGGATGCGCTTCAGGTCCCGGATGATGTCGAGATGGATGGCGCTGGTCTCGATCGATTCCGGCCGGCCCGAGCGCAGGCGCTGGAAATGGCTGTCGGCAGCACGCCGCTCGGCCTCCCGCATCGACGCCTTGTCGGCGAAGAGCTGGCGGGCGAGCACGAGGTCGCGCGTGGCGAAGACGTTGAGCGCAAGCGCAAGCGCGGAGGCCACGCGCTGGTGGAACTCGCGGATCTCGGCCAGCCCCTCGGGCGAGAAGGAATAGCGCTTGCGGATCTTCTTCTCGGCGAGCTCACGCAGGTTCTTGTCGATGATGTCGCCGATATGCTCGAGATTGGTGATGAGCGTGATGATCTCGAAGAGGCGCCGGCTCTCGCCCTCGGTCAGCTCGTTTCGCGAAACCTTGACCAGATAGAGCTTGATCGACTCGTGGATGGTGTCCACGCCGTCATCGGCTGCGGCGATGGCGCGCGAGAGCTTGAGCTCGTCCTTCTCCAGCAGCGTCATGGTATCGCGCAGCATGACCTCGACGCGGTCACCCAGCCGCAGCGCCTCGCGCATGGCGCCGGCCAGCGCTTCGGTCGGGCTGTCGAGGGCGTTGGGGTCGAGATAGCGCGGCGCCACTGCTTCCGACTTTTCTTCCTTGCCGGGCATGAAGCGCTCCACCAGCGCTGCGACCGGCTTGACGAAGGGCAGGAAGACGACGGCGCCGACGAGGTTCAGCGCGACATGGAACTCGATGGCCAGGCGGGAATCCGCCCAGGGCAGGGCCTGCAGCCACTGCGCCAGCGGGCCGACGAAGGGGAGGACGGCGAGCGCCAGAACGAGCCGGGTCAGGAGGTTGCCGACCGCGGCGCGGCGCTGGCCGGCGGGAGCGCCGAGCTGATCCAGCACCGGGATCAGCGCATTGCCCAGATTGGCGCCGATGACCAGCGTCAGCGCCGTGGCGGGCGGAAAGAGACCCGAGGCGGCGAAGGTCGCGACCAGCAGGATGATCGCGATGCTGGAATGAACCATCCAGGTGGCGGCGACGGCGACGAGCACGGCCAGCAGCGGCTCACTGCCGATGGCGCCCAAAACGGTGCGGAAGGTCTGCGACTGGGCGAGCGGCGCGGCAGCGGTATTGAGTTCGATCAGCGACAGCAGGATCAGGCCGATGCCGACGAGCACCCGGCCGATGTTGCGGGGCCGCTCCATCGCCTCGCTCGACAAGTACATCGCGACGCCCACCGCGAGGCAGAGCCCCCAGAGCCAGCCGAGATCCATCGAGATGACGAAGGCCGCGAGCGCGGTGCCGAGATTGGCACCGAGCAGGACGGCGAGCGCCATGGCCGAGCCGATCAGCGCCTGACCGGCGAAGGAGGACACCAGCAGCGTCGTCGCTGTGGAGCTCTGCAGGACCATGGTGACGGCGACGCCGCTGCCGAAGGCAGCGAAACGGTTGCGCGTGAAGCTCTGCAGCGCCTGCCGGAGCTGCGTGCCGAAGGCCCGCATCGCGCCGGTGCGCACCAGCCGGACCGCCCAGATCAGCAGCGCGACGCCGCCGGCCAGGTGGATCAGGATGTTGGTTGCGCTCTCGCCCGTCGCCATTTCGATGCGGTCTTTCTCCGGCTCAGTGTCGATCTTCGGTTGAATCTATCAATTTTTGATTAGCCAACTCAACAGGAATAGCGTCTGAAAGTGCTGATAATGCGGCAGGAATCCAATTTTTAGGCCTTTCCGACGGCATTTTGCGATGCCTGCGCAGGCGCAACCCTCTCATCCCGCCGCTGCTCTGACGAAGCAAAGCGGCGGCGGAATCGACAATCTGGCGAGCCGGCTAGCCGATTCCGGTGATCTCCTTGAGCACGGACGCCAGGGCCGGCGTACAGCACAGGATCGGATTGCCCTTGCTGATGCCTTCGCCCGCGAAGAAATCGTTGATATAGGCACCGGCCTCGCTGGCGATGACGATGCCGGCCGCGACGTCCCAGGCGTTGATATGGAGCTCGGCATAGCCCTCGCTCCAGCCGCAGGCGGCGTGGCAAAGGCCGAGCGTGCCGGAGCCGCCGCGCCTCACGGCCGCGCCGGCCGCATAGCCGCGCTCGATGACCTTGAGATAGTTCGCAGCCGGCACGCGGGTCGACCAGCCCAGCTCGACCGAGGCGCGGGCGATGTCGGTGGCGCCGGACACCTTGATCGGATCGCCGTTCAGGGTCGCGCCGGCGCCGCGCCGCGCGGCATAGACCTCACCCAGCGCCGGAGCGGCCACGACGCCGATCTCGGGCCTCCGATCCGCGAGGAAGCCGATCGAGATGCACCAGTTGCGGTCGCCATGGGCGAAATTCGCGGTGCCGTCGATCGGATCGAGAATCCAGACGGCGTCGGAGGCCTCGCCGCCGCCCTCCTCGCCGATGACGCTGTCGTTCGGGAAGAGCGCGGTGAGCCGCTCGCGCAGGAAGGCCTCGACCTTGCCGTCGGCAACGGTCAGCCAGTCCTGAGCACCCTTCATCGTGGTGCCGAGGGACTCGCGCTTGTTGAAATAGGCGAGCGCCAGATGGCTTGCCTCGGCGGCGAGCCCAAGGGCAGCGTAGTAGCGCAGATCGCGTTCAGCGGGCGTCATCGAACCACCGGCCATCACTTGGCTCCCAGATCGACGCGGACGGGCTTGCCGCTCTTTGCGGACTCCGTCGCGGCGTCGGCGAGAATCTGCGCCTTCAGCCCGTCGAGCCCGGTCGGCGACGGCGCGGCCTTGCCGTTGCAGGCGGCGATGAAGGCGTCGAGCTCAGCGCGATAGGCGGCAGCGTAGCGCTCCAGGAAGAAGTTCTGCACCGGGTCGGCGCGGAAGCCGAGGGCGGTGGCGCTTTCGACGGTGGTCTCATGGATATTGCCGGCGCGCAGCATGCCCTTCGAGCCATGCACCTCGATGCGCTGGTCGTAGCCATAGGTCGCGCGGCGGGAATTCGAGATCTGGGCGATCCGGCCCGAGGCTGTCTTCATCAGCACGGCGGCGGTATCGACGTCGCCGGCCTCGCCGATCGCCTTGTCGACGAGGGAGGAGCCGAGCGCGAAGACCTCGACCGGCTCCTCGGCGAGGAGGAAGCGCGCCATGTCGAGATCATGGATCATCATGTCGCGGAAGAGGCCGCCCGAGCGCTTCACATAGTCGACCGGCGGCGGGCCGGGATCGCGCGAGATCACCGTGACGATCTCGATCTCGCCGGCCTCGCCCGCTCGCAGCCGCTTCTCGAGCGCGGCGAAATTGGGATCGAAGCGGCGGTTGAAGCCGATCATCAGCGGCTTGCCCGATTTCTCCACCGTAGCAAGGCAGCGGCGGATGCGGGCGGCGTCGAGATCGACCGGCTTCTCGCAGAAGACGGCCTTGCCGGAGGTGACGGCAGCCTCGATCAAGTCGGCATGGGTGTCGGTCGGCGTGCAGATCAGCACGGCATCGATGGCGGGATCGGCGAGGATCGCCTCGGCGCTGGCAGCCTTCGCGCCGGCTGCGGCGGCCAGCGAGGTTGCAGCGTCCGACATCGCATCCGCGACGGCGACGAGCTCGGCATCGCCGCGCGCAGCGACGTTCAGCCCGTGGATGCGCCCGATACGGCCGGCGCCCAGCAATCCGATCTTCATTTGGTGTGTCCTGTCATTATGGCCGGCACGGAGCGTCGTTGCGAGGAGCGTCGGCGATGAAGCAACCGAGGGGACGTAGAGCTCTGCGCCCCCTGGATTGCTTCGCTGCGCTCGCAATGACGGCCCGGACGGGTAGCATGAAATCAGTCATGCGCACCGAGGATGGTCTGGTCGAAATCGATGTTGGCGCCGGTCATCAGCCCGGACTCGTCGGAGGCGAGATAGGCGACAGCCTTGGCGACCTCTCGCGGATCGATCAAGCGGCCGAAGGGCTGGGAGGCGTTGGCCTCATCCAGCCAGCCATCCTGCGCATTATGCCTGAGCTTCATGATGGCATCCTCACCCGGCGTCGCCATCCAGCCGATATTGAGGCCGTTGACGCGGATGCGATGCTTCAGCAGGCCATAGGCCACATTCTTCGTCAGCACGGCGAGCGCGCCCTTCGAGACGCTGTAGGCGGAGAGGAAGGGCTGGCCGCCATGGGCCGACATGGACTGGATGTTGACGACGGCGCCCGCGATGGACTGCCGACGCATCAGTTCGGCGGCATCCTGGATCAGGAAGAAGGGCGCGCGCAGGTTTACCGCCATGATGCGCTCATAGAGCTCCGGCGAGGTATCGAAGATGCTGCCGCGGTCCGTGTCGCCAGCGGCGTTGACCAGGATATCGAGCCGACCGAAGGCCTTTTCGACCGCCGGGACGATCTGCCGCACGGCGTCGAGATCGGAGAGGTCGGCCTGGTGGAAGCGGGCGTCAACGCCCTCGCCGCGCAGGCTTTCCGCCACCGCCTCGCCGCGCCCGGCGTTGCGCCCGGTCAACAGCAGCGATGCGACGCCTCGGGCCGCGAATTCGCGCGCAATCGCCTCGCCCAGTCCCTGGCTTGCGCCCGTGACGATAGCCGCCTTGCCAGCAAGGCTGCGGCTGAAGGATCCGGCTTCCGGCAATGGACACGCCTCCCAAGACGAAACGGCAGGATTTTTTTATCACCGCTTCATTTGGAACAAACATTCTATTTCAATGCCGGCAAGTCAAGGCGACAAAAGCCTGCCGCCTTGACAAAGAACCGCGCGCACGCGCTGTTGCAGTGCAGCAGCCGCGAGGCTGGATAACCGGAACGCATCTCGCGATCATGACGGCAACGAGCCTCAGCGGCCTTCCCAGGCCGCAAAGCAGCACCGGACGAGGTTGACGGCAGCGCGACGCGCAGCCCTCCCTCTCCTCATGCCTCATTCAGACGATCGCTAAAGGGCCGCCCCCACAGGTGGCATACAGGTGTGTTCCCATGACCATTCTCGACCGCAGCTCGACCCTCACCCTCTCCTGCCCGAACCGCCCGGGCATCGTCGCCGCCGTCTCGACCCTGCTGTTCGAGGCCGGCTGCAACATCCTCGACGCCCAGCAATTCGACGACACCGAGACGGACCGCTTCTTCATGCGCGTCGTCTTCAACCGGCTCGACGGCAGCCAACCGCACGAGGCGATCGCGGAATCGCTTCACGCGCTCGGAAAGCGCTTCGACATGGAGATTGGCCTCAGCGAAGCCTCGCGTCCCAAGCGCGTGATGCTGCTGGTCTCCAAATTCGACCACTGCCTTGCCGACCTGCTCTATCGCTGGCGCATCGGCGAACTGCCGATGGAGATCACCGCGATCGTCTCCAACCATAAACGCGAGCACATCGCCTCGACCGATCTCGGCACGCTGCCCTTCCACCACCTGCCGGTGACGCGCCAGACCAAGATGGAGCAGGAAGCGGAAATCTGGCGGCTGATCCAGGAGACGCAGACCGAACTCGTCGTGCTGGCCCGCTATATGCAGGTGCTATCCGATGGGCTCTCGGCCAAGCTGGCCGGTCGCTGCATAAACATTCATCACTCGTTCCTGCCCGGCTTCAAGGGCGCCAAACCCTATCATCAGGCCCATGAGCGCGGGGTGAAGCTGATCGGCGCCACCGCGCATTACGTCACCTCCGATCTCGACGAAGGCCCCATCGTCGAGCAGGACGTCGAGCGGATTTCGCATCGCGACACGCCCGAGGACCTTGTCCGCAAGGGCCGCGACATCGAGCGCCGCGTGCTCGCGCGGGCGGTGCGCCATCACCTCGAAGACCGCGTCCTTCTCAACGGAAAGAAAACTGTCGTATTCACGGACTGAACGGCATAAAGTTGCAAAGTGAGGCCAGAGAGCAGGCCAAATAGCCTGTTTTGCCTGGGCTTTGGGCATGCTGCCCCGCGGCAGGCGCAAATTCGTCCTGCGCTGCCCAGTTGACGCTTTCGTTGGCACATGCCTTGCTGAGACACCAACGAGAACACGGCGTGAGAGCGCCGGGGGATAAATTTTGTTTGAACGTGGAGGCAACCGATGAACGAAAAAGAAATCCGCGGCATGGTCGCGGATGTGAAGGAAGGCTCGCTGTCGCGACGCTCCTTCATCCAGAGAATGGCGGCCGTCGGCATCACCGCGCCGATCGCGAGCCAGATCCTCGCCTGGAACGACGTCGCGATGGCCAATGCGACGCTGCCCTACAAGCCGACGAAGGCCGGCGGCGGTGGCCCGCTGAAGGTGCTGCTCTGGCAGGCGCCGACCCTGCTCAACCCGCATTTCGCCTCCGGCACTAAGGACCAGATCGCCTCGCGCATCTTCTTCGAGCCGCTCGCCGGCTGGGACAAGGAAGGCAACCTCATCCCTTGCCTCGCCGCCGAGGTGCCCTCCAAGGCCAATGGCGGCCTTTCGGCCGACGGCACCCAGGTGACCTGGAAGCTGAAGCAGGGCGTCAAGTGGCATGACGGCAAGCCGTTCACCGCCGACGACGTCGTCTTCACCTGGGAATATGCCAAGGACCCGGCGACCGCCGCCTACACCACCGGCTCCTACAAGGACATCAAGGTCGAGAAGGTCGACGACTACACGATCAAGCTCACCTTCGCCGCTCCGACGCCGTTCTGGGCGGACCCCTTCGTCGGCGTCGCCGGCCAGATCCTGCCGAAGCACCATTTCGGCGAGTATATCGGCGCGAAGTCCCGCGAGGCTCCCGCGAACCTGAAGCCGGTCGGCACCGGCCCCTACAAGTTCGTGGAATTCAAGCCGGGCGACATCCTCACCGGCGCGCGCAACGAAGACTACCACATCAAGAACCAGCCGCATTTCGACACGCTCGAAGTCAAGGGCGGCGGTGACGCCGTCTCGGCGGCGCGCGCCGTGCTGCAGACCGGCGAATACGACTATGCCTGGAACCTGCAGGTCGAGGACGAGGTCCTCAAGCGCATGGAAACCGGCGGCCGCGGCAAGATCAGCGCCGTTGCCTCGGGCGATATCGAGTTCATCATCCTGAACCCGACCGATCCGTGGACCGAGGTTGACGGCGAGCGCTCGAGCATCAAGACCAAGCACCCGACCTTGTCGGATCCGAAGGTCCGCGAGGCGATCAACCTGCTGATCGACCGCGACTCGATCCAGAAGTTCATCTATGGCCGCGGCGGCATCGCCACAGCCAGCTTCGTCAACGAGCCGAAGCAGTTCAAGTCGAGCAAGCTCAAATACGAGTTCAACATCGACAAGGCCAACAAGATCCTTGACGACGCCGGCTACAAGCGCGGGGCCGACGGCGTCCGCGAGAAGGACGGCAAGAAGCTCAAATACGTCTACCAGACCTCGATCAACGCCCCGCGCCAGAAGACGCAGGCGATCATCAAGCAGGCCTGCCAGAAGGCCGGCATCGACCTCGAGCTCAAGTCGGTCACGGCTTCGGTGTTCTTCTCGTCGGACGTCGCGAACCCCGACACCTACACCAAGCTCTATGTCGACATGGAGATGTACACCACCACGCAGCCGCAGCCCGATCCGGAGCGCTTCCTCAACCAGTTCACGTCCTGGGAAGTCGCCAACAAGGAGAACAAGTGGCTGGGCCGCAACGTCTCCCGCTACACGGATCCGGCTGCCGACGAGGCCTACAAGGCCGCTCAGAAGGAGCTCGACCCGGCCAAGCGCGCCGCGCTGCTGATCAAGGTCAACGAGATCTTCTGCGAGGCCAATATCATCCTGCCGCTCCTGTCGCGCACCCGTGTCGCCGCCTCGGTGAACAATGTCATGCACGACCACAGCGGCTGGGACGTCGATACCTGGAACATCGCGGCCTGGTATCGTACCTAATCCGGCATCGAGCCGCCCTTCACGGAAAAGGTCTTCCGTGAAGGGCGGCAACCACATCGGCGTGTCCCTTGCAGCCTGCACGGCCGCAAGGGACCGTTGTTTGCAACTGGCGTTCGCTCCGCGGCACCGCCGCGCACGCAAGAGATGATTTCATGGCGACCTATCTGATACGGCGGCTTCTTATCGCCATTCCAAGCCTGCTCGGCATCAGCGTGATCCTGTTCACCATCCTGGCCCTGGCGCCGGGCGATCCGTTCTCGGAAATGGCGACGAACCCTAACGTCCCGCCCGAGGTCCGCGAGGCGCTGCGCGCCAGCTTCGGCCTCAACGACCCGATCATGGTGCGCTATGTGCGCTGGCTCGGGCTGATGGTGCAGGGCGACTGGGGCTTCTCCTTCGCCAGCCGCATCAATGTCGACGACCTGATCCTGCAGCGCCTGCCGACCACGCTCTTCGTCGTCGGCTCGTCGCAGATCCTGGCGCTGTGCGTCGCGCTGCCGGTCGGCATCTATGCCGCGACGCGGCCCTATTCGGTCTTCGACCAGATCGCCAACACGCTGGCCTTCGTCGGCTTCTCGCTGCCGACCTTCTTCACCGGCCTGCTCTTCATCCTGATCTTCTCGGTCTCGCTGGACTGGTTCCCCTTCGTCTATCGCTCCGACATCGCGGCGACCGGCTGGCGCTGGTACTGGGAGATGTTCCGCCAGGCGATCATGCCGATCACCGTGCTCGGCCTGTTCCAGGCGGCCTCCTACACGCGTTATGTCCGCTCCGCCGTTCTCGACGTCATCCGGCTCGACTATGTGACGACGGCGCGCGCCAAGGGCCTGGGCGAAAGGACCGTCACGCTGCGCCACATCACGCGCAACGCGCTGATCCCGGTCGTGACCCTTGTCGCGCTGCAGATGCCCACCGTATTCGGCGGCGCGCTCGTCACCGAGCAGATCTTCCGCGTGCCCGGCATCGGCTCGCTGCTGATCGACGCTATCCTCGCCAACGACACACCGGTGATCATGGCAGTCACCTTCGTCTTCTCCTGCCTGGTCGTCCTGTTCAACCTCATCGCGGATCTTCTTTATGGCTGGCTCGACCCTCGCATCTCCTTCGGCTGATCCAGCCGTGGCTGCCATCGCGGCCCCGGTCTCGGTCTCGCCGGCGCGCGAGACCTGGCGCCGATTCCGCCGTCACCGCCTCGCCATGGCGAGCCTGGTGATCCTGACCCTGCTGATCGTCAGCGTGATCGTCGGTCCCTGGCTCTGGCCGGTGGCGATCAACGACATCGACTTCTCGGCGACCCTGCAGGGTCCCTCGCTCGCCCACCCCCTGGGCACGGACGATCTCGGCCAGGATATCATGGCGCGGATGATGTATGGCGGGCGCATCTCGCTCGCCGTCGGGCTGGCGGCCATGGTGGTCGCGACCTTCGTCGGCGTGCTGATCGGCGCGCTGGCGGGCATGTCGCGCAAGGTCGCCGACCCCGTGCTGATGTGGGTGACGGACCTGTTCCTGTCGCTGCCGCAGCTGCCCCTGCTGCTGCTGATCATCTACCTGTTCCGCGAGCAGCTGAAGGCGCTGTTCGGCGTCGAAGGCGGTGTCTTCGTGCTGATCGTCATCGTCATCGGCGGCCTGCGCTGGATGCCGGTGGCGCGCCTCGTGCGGGCGCAGTTCCTCTCGCTGCGCGAGAAGGAATTCGTCGAAGCCGCCCGCGCCCAGGGCGCGACGAAGATGCGCCAGATGGTGCGGCATATCCTGCCGAACGCGCTGGGGCCGGTCATCGTCGCCTCGACCATCGAGGTGTCCACGGCGATCATCGCCGAATCGACGCTGTCCTTCCTGGGTCTCGGCTTCCCGCCGGACATCCCGACCTGGGGCCGGCTGCTGTTCGACGCGAAGGACCAGCTCGACACCGCGCCGCACTGGGCGCTGTTCCCGGGTGCCGCGATCTTCCTCACGGTTCTCTCGATCAACTTCATCGGCGACGGCCTGCGCGATGCGCTGGACCCGCGTCGCGTCATCTGATTACGGCGAAGGAGCAGTTATGACGTCCCCCTCACCCATCCTGACCGTCTCGAACCTGACGACCTCCTTCAGGGTCGAGGGGCTGTGGAAGCCGGTGGTCCGCAACATCTCCTTCGACATCAAGCCGAAGGAGACGCTCGCGGTCGTGGGCGAATCCGGCTCGGGCAAGAGCGTGACCGCGCTCTCGATCATGCGGCTGACGCCTCCCGGCTCCAGCAAGATCGAAGGCTCGATCAAGCTCAACGGCAAGGAACTGCTGACCCTGCCGGACTCCGAGATGCGGCACATCCGCGGCAACGAGATCGCGATGATCTTCCAGGAGCCGATGACCTCGCTGAACCCGGTGCTGACCATCGGTTTCCAGATCGCCGAGGCGCTGATCCTGCATCGCGGCCTGTCGCGCTCCGAGGCCGAGGCCGAGACGATCCGCCTGCTCGAGAAGGTCCGCATCCCGGCGGCGAAATCCCGCTTCCATGAGTATCCGCACCGCTTCTCGGGCGGCATGCGCCAGCGCGTGATGATCGCGATGGCCCTGGCCTGCAAGCCGAAGCTGCTGATCGCGGACGAGCCGACCACCGCGCTCGACGTGACGATCCAGGCGCAGATCCTCGAGCTCATCAAGACGCTGCAGGACGAGGAGGGCATGTCCGTCCTCTTCATCACCCACGACATGGGCGTGGTCGCCGAAATCGCGGACCGCACGGTCGTGATGTACGCCGGCGACGAGATCGAGACCGGCAAGACCGAGGACATCTTCGCCAATCCGCAGAAGCCCTACACCAAGTCGCTGCTTTCGGCCGTGCCGAAGCTCGGCTCGATGATCGGCCGCGGACGCCCGATGCGCTTCCCGGTCGTCGACCGCGCCACCGGCGAGTCCGACGTGCCGACCGAGACGCCCGACACCGTCCAGGCGGCCGAGCGCCCGGTGCTCGAGGTCATCGGCCTGACCACCCGCTTCGACATCCGCTCCGGCCTGCTCTCCTCGGTGAAGGGCCGGGTCCATGCGGTGGAGAACGTCTCCTTCTCGCTCAAGGCCGGCGAGACGCTGGCGCTGGTCGGCGAATCCGGCTGCGGCAAGTCGACCACCGGCCGCTCGGTCATGCGGCTCATCGAGCCGCTCCGTGGCACCGTGCTGCTGGACGGCGTCGACGTGCTGAAGCTCAACCAGCATGACCTGCGCGAGCAGCGCAAGCGCATGCAGATGATCTTCCAGGACCCCTTCGCATCGCTCAATCCGCGCATGAATGTCGGCACGGCCATCGCTGAGCCGCTGATCATCAACAACCTCGCCAACCGCTCGGAGGCGCGCGACAAGGTCGCCGATCTCTTGAAGCGCGTCGGCCTCTCGCCCGACATGTCCAACCGCTTCCCGCACGAGTTCTCGGGCGGCCAGCGCCAGCGCATCTGCATCGCGCGTGCGCTCGCGGTCGAGCCGCGTCTCCTCGTCGCCGACGAGGCGGTCTCGGCGCTCGACGTCTCGGTCAAGGCCCAGGTGGTGAACCTGATGCTGGACCTGCAGGCGCGCATGGGCCTCGGCTATCTCTTCATCTCGCACGACATGGCGGTGGTGGAGCGCGTGAGCCATCGCGTCGCGGTGATGTATCTCGGCGAGATCGTCGAGATCGGCCCGCGCGAGGCGATCTTCCAGAACCCGCAGCACCCCTACACCAAGCGCCTGCTGGCGGCGGTGCCGATCGCCGATCCGGCGCGGCGCCTCGAGAAGCGCCCGGTCTCCAACGACGAGATCAAGAGCCCGGTCCGCCCGGCCGACTACGACCCGCCGGTGCGCCAGTACCGCGAAGTCTCGCCCGGCCACGCCGTGATGATCTGGGGCGAGGAGTGGGAGAAGAAGGAGCCGGCCGCCGTCGCGGCCTGAGCCCTTCGAAGCTCGAAACGATCAGCCCGCGGCGCAAGCCGCGGGCTTTTTTGTGGGCGCGGGGTTGTGCTGTCCGGAACGTCACCAGACATCACGCTTGACGATTGATGTGGGCAGCGACAGTGTTGAACGACATGCCCAGGAACCGGAACATTTGTGATCGACGCCGACGCAGCTGCACCCAGGCGGCGGCTCTTCGGGCTGCGCGTCGATCAGCGTTCTTCCGCGTGGTGACTGCCTTACCGTAGGCCTCACTCACCGGAGTGGCTCCGGTCCGCGCTCCTGAACCTCCGCAGCCCTCGGCTTCGGGGGTTTTCTTTTGCCCGAATACCAGAAGGACACTTTCATGAGCATTCGCGTCGGCATTGTTGGGATCAGTGGCTTTGGCGGCGGCGAAGCGATGCGCCTGATCGCGAGTCATCCGTCTTTCGAGTTGGTCTACGCAGCGGGCGAGAGCAGCGCCGGCAGTCGGTTAGTGGATCGGTTCCCCGGCGTGCCGGCCAAGCTGGCCGAGCTGGTAATCGAGAAGTGGGACCCTGTGACCCTACCAAAGCTCGACGTGCTGTTCGCGTCGCTGCCCACGGGCGCATCGGCCGATGCCCTGGCGCTTGTCTCAAGGGATGTGAAGATCGTCGATATCGGCGGCGACCACCGCTACGTCGAGGGCTGGGCGTACGGCCTGGCCGACGTGTGGCCGGCCCGGATCGAGGGCCAGACCCGCGTTGCCAACCCGGGGTGCTTCCCCGCAGCGACAATAACCGCGCTGGCCCCATTGTTGGCCGAAAAACTGATCGAACCGGGTAACATCGTGATCGACGTCAAGACGGGCATCTCCGGCGCCGGTCGCGGCGGCGACAGCAAGTTCGGTTACGCCGAGAGCAACGAGAACCTGATACCCTACGGGCTGCTCCAGCATGTCCACATGCCCGAAATCGAAAGGACGATCGAGCGGCTAAGCGGCGGCAGCGCAGCCGGGCTGGTGTTCACGCCGCACTTGGTTCCAATGACCCGCGGCATTCTCGCCACCATCTATTGTCGCGGCAGCGCCACCACCGGCCAGTGCTTGGAAGCGGCCCGGCGTTTCTACGCCGGGCGTTCGTTCATCCGCGTGACCGACAAGCCGCCGCAGACCAAATGGGCTACCGGCTCGAATCTCGCTTTCGTCAGCTATGCGGCCGACCCCGCGCGCAACTTGGTGATCGCGATGGGCGTGGTCGACAATCTGGGCAAGGGAGCGGCAGGTCAGGCAGTGCAGAATGCGAACCTGATATGCGGGTTACCGGAAACAGCGGGTTTGGATGGCGCACCCGTTTGGCCATGACAAGGACGGGGCCCCAGGGCAGTTGCTCAATTCGCTTCGCATGTCCGCAAAGGGTCGCAAGCAGCCATTCTGAACCTCATCCGGGCGAGTAGCTGACGCAGCGTCAAAAATAGTCAGCCCCATGCGGCAGGCCGATGGATTGCCGTCGTGCCGCAGGGATGATGAATTGCCGCGCTGCCGAGCCTGCGTCCGACTGAGGATGACGACGGGCGTAGCGTGGATCTGGAAGAGAATGGCCTGCCTCTCCTTGCTGTCTCGCGACCTCCAGGACGCCGCGGCGCATCACCCCTGCCCCGACCGGAAGAGATTCCCTCGCAAAACTGCGTTGATGCTGGGCGCCTCGCTGGCCGGCCTGTTGGCCGCTGCGCCGGCGCTGGCGCAGACCGCGACCTGGACCGGCGCAGGCGGTGACGATTCCTACACGACCGGCGGCAATTGGACGGGTGGTGCCGCGCCTGTCGGAAGCGCCTCGACGGCGATCTTTGGGGCAGCTGTGGCCAACCGCGACATCGCCATCTACACGGCCTTGGATCTCGGCACGCTGCAGGTCAGCGGCGGCGCCGGCTACAATTTCGCCAACAGATCGAACGACCTGCTCACGATCACGGGCGGCTTCGACATCTCAGGCACGGTCGTGCGGCTGGACAATCTGTTGGGAACGACCCAGTTCCTGGGCGGTTCGGCAAGCACCGCCACGCTGTTCAATGACGTCGGAGCCACGCTCGAATTCCAGAACACCGCCACCGCTGGCAGCGCGATCATTTCCAACAGCGGAACGCTGTCCTTTTACGGCGGCTCCAGAGCAAGCAGCGCGACCATCACATCCAACGGCGGGATCGTAGGTTTCTTTGATTTCTCGTCCGGCGGATTCGCCTCGATCTCCCTGACCGGCGCGCAGCTCGACATCGCTTCCCATGCGGGCGGCGGCATCGGCATCGCGTCGATCACGGGCGACGCCGCGAGCACGATCACGCTGGGGTCGAACGGCCTGACAGTGGGCGATGCGACCAACACAACGTTCGCCGGCGTCATTTCCGGCGCTGGCGGCCTGTCCAAGACCGGCACCGGGACGCTGACCCTCTCGGGAGCCAACACCTATGGCGGCGCGACCCGTATCCTCGGGGGCACCCTGCTGGTCGACAACGCATCGGCACTGCCGACCGCGACCATCGTGACCGTCGCTACGGCGGCAGAGCTGAAGATCGCGGACGGCGTCGCTGGCGAGATCGCGGGGCTGAGCGGGGCGACGGGCAGCGGGCAGGTGACGCTCGGAGCCGGTTCGGGGTTGGACATCATCGGCAGCGGGGCTGCCCTCCGCTTCGACGGTCATATCCGGGACAATGGCGACGGCAATCTGACCGTCGGCGGGACGGGCGGATCGCAAACGCTGACCGGCACCAGCATCATCGGCGGGAACCTCCTCGTGGCGGGTTCGGCCGGATATATGCTGGAGGTTGCCGGGCCGGCAGCCAGCATGGAAGCCGCCGCGGTGCTGGTCTCGGATTCCACATTGCGCATTTCCGGCGGCGCCACCCTCAATCTCCCCGACCTCGCGGGCCTGCTGCGCGTGCTGGACGGTTCCATGATCGTGACCGGTGCAGGCACCACCGCGACTGTTGCGGCGACAATGGACGTCCTAGGCTCGACCAGCCTGTCCTCGTCGCTCACGGTGGCAGACGGAGCCTCGATGCGGGTCGGCGGGCTCTTCATTGAAGACGGCATGGTCACGGTCACCGGGTCCGGCTCACGGTTGAGATCGGATTCCGACATTCTCGTCGGCTGCGTCTGCTCGGGCGAACTGATCGTGGCCAATGGCGCCACGCTTGAGGTCGCGGCCGGCAGCGGCATCATCATCGCGTCGACAGGCACCTTGCGCATCGGCAATGGTGGGGCCGCCGGCACGGTGCTCGCCGAGCGGATCGAGAACGCCGGCGCGATCGTCGCGAATTTCAGCGGCAGCTCGACGTTCGACGGCGTGATCTCCGACATCGGCACGCTCACCAAGACCGGGCCCGGCACGCTGATCCTGAACGGGACCAACACCTATACGGGCGCCACCACGGTTTCCGGCGGCACGCTGGTGGTGAACGGCTCGATCGAGCATTCGGCGCTCACCGTCGACGCGGGCGGCGCGATCGGCGGCGCCGGCAGGATCGGGGCGCTCACCGTCAACGGCACGCTGTCGCCCGGCAATTCGCCCGGCACGCTGACGGTGCTCGGCAACCTGACACTCGGCGCCGGCGCGACCTATCTCGCCGAGGTGCAAGGCCCGGTGGCCGACCGCGTCAACGTCACCGGCACGGCGAGCCTCGCCGGCACGCTGCAGCTCGTGCCGCTCGGCGGCTCCTACAGCTTCAACAGCCCTTATACCCTGCTCTCGGCAGCCGGCGGGCGCAGCGGCACCTTCGGCGCGGTCGACAGCGCCTTCGGCGCCGGCATCGCCACCGAGGTCAGCTATACGGGCAATGAGGTGCTGCTGACGCTGTCGCCCCGCCAACTCACCGCAATGGGCGCCACGGCACCGGCCAACGCCTATGCGGTCGCCTCCGCCATCGACGGCGCGGTGGCGAATGGCGGCAATGCCTCGCCGCTGTTCAACCTCTACAACCAGCCGGCCAGCAGCATCGGCGCCGCCGTCAACCAGCTTTCCGGCGAGGCCCATGCCGGCGTAACGGCTCTCGGCTTCCAGGCCGCCGGCCAGTTCCTCGGCGCGATGCTCGATCCGAACGGCCGCGGCCGCCTGGCCGGTGCCTCCGGGGGCCCGAACGGCGCGGCGGGCTTCACCGCCGACCTGCCCTCGAAGCGCAGCGCCACCGGGCCTGCCTCTTTCGATCCGGCGCGTTTCTCACTCTGGGGCGCGACCTTCGGCGCGCGCGGACGCACCGAGGGCGAGCGCAGCGTCGGATCGGCCAACCGCACGCTCGACGATGCGCATCTGGCGGTCGGCGCCGATGTGCTGCTGGCGCCGGGCACGGTCGCCGGCGTCGCGCTCGGCCTCGGACAGGTGCGCGCCTCGCTCTCCGGCGGGGCCGGCAAGGTCGAGAGTGGCGTCTTCCAGGCCGGCCTCTACGGCCTGACCCGGATCGGCCCGGTCGATCTTGCCGCCGCCGGCGGCTATGCCCGGCTCGACAACGACGTCCATCGTGCCGTGCCGGCGCTCGGCAATGCGCTGACATCGTCCTATGCCAGCACGGTCTGGAGCGGGCGGCTGCAGGCGAGCGCGCAGCTGGCAAGCTGGGGCGGCCTGACATTCTCGCCGCTGGCGGCGCTGCAGGCCAGCCATGTGAGCAGCCCCGCCGTCGTGGAGCGGGCCGGGCCGGGCGGCAATGCCGCCGCGCTCAGCCTCGCCGGCCGCGACGACATGACCAGCCGCTCGGAGCTTGGCGTGCAGCTCGACGGCCGCGCGCGCTTCGGCGCTGTGCCGGTCACGGGCTTCGTGCGGGTGGCCTGGGCGCATTACTTCCAGCGCGATGCCGGCCTCACGGCCAGCCTGATCGTGCTGCCGGGCGCGAGCTTCTCCGCCAGCGGCGCCAGGCCGGACCAGGACAGCGCGCTGATCGCTGCCGGCCTCGACGCCCGGCTCAGCGAACGCGTCTCCCTTGGCATTCGTATGGACAGCGAACTCTCCGCCGGCACCCGAAGCCTCGGCGGAACCGCAAGGCTCGCCGTGAACTTCTGACGGAGGGGGACGAACGCCCCGCCGCCCCGTCCTGCGCGCGCTCGGCTTGATCGAGGCCCGGCGCAGGGACATGCTGACCCTGACAGCGCCGCGACGGAACGGCGGCGCAGGATGGGTGGCTACGATGAATGACGATCTGATCGATGCGGCGACGAAGGCAGGCATCGCCAATTTCGAAGCCACCTCCGGCAGGGTGCCTGACAATTTCAAGCTGCTGGCCGAGCATGCGCCCGCCGCCTTCGCCGGCTATGGGCTGATCCGCAGCGCGATCATGCGGGACCGGCCCGAGGGCGGCGCGCTGGATCTGAAGACCAAGGAGCTGATCTTCGCGCTGCTCGACACGCTGATCGGCCAGAAGGTCGGCGCGCGCAACCATGCGGCCAACGCGATCCGCGCCGGCCTCACCCTGCCCGAGCTGACCGAGGGGCTCGTCCAGGTCATCATGGCCGGCGGCATCACGACCTGGAACGAGACCGGCGCGGACGTGCTGCGGCACTGCGCGGATCTGGTGGGGGCCGACAAGGACGCCTGAACTCTCGGGCGTTCGAAGCGATCAGCCGGCGGTGGGAGCCGCGGGGCCTTTCTGTCGGGGTATCTCCACGAGGCTCAAGCCGCAAATGAGCAAGATTGGGAGCGTACCTCCGTTGCGGCTCTCCTAGAAGCATCGTCGTTCCGCGCGCGTATGACCGCGGATCGCCTTGCATCTTTCGCGCGTGCGGCGCACTTTCATCGGCACGGTCGGCGCGGACCTCTCATGTCCACATTTCCCGACCGGCTACCGAGAGCGCCTCTACCGAATTAATCTTCATCCGGCGGAAAAAGCCAATGAACAGGCAGCAACTTGCAATAGTTGTCGCTGATGTCGTCGGCTACTCACGCCTCATGCAAACAGACGAAGAGGCAACTTACACACGATTATCCGCCCTCCGGCGCGAGGTAATAGAACCCGAAATCGCTACCTATGGCGGCCATTTCGTAAAGAGCACCGGCGACGGCTTCATCGCAACCTTTTCGACGCCGCAAGATGCCATCTCGTGTTCGCTGGCCGTGCAACAAGCATCCAGCCGAGACGCGCAAGGCGCATCGGCGGCAGAGCGCATCCAGCTTCGGATCGGCGTGAACGTCGCCGACGTGATCGTCGAGCCGGGGGATGTCTATGGCGACGGCGTCAACATCGCGGCCCGCCTGCAGAGCTTCGCCCTGCCCGGCGGAATCGTGTTGCCGCGCGAGCTTGCCGAAATGGTGGGACCGGCGCCGGACGTGCACCGGCACGATCTCGGCGAGCTGCCCCTGCGCAATATCCGCCGGCCCGTCGAGGCGGTCAGCCTGAGCTTTGGCGACCCAAGCGAGCGTCGGCTGGGTGAAGACGCGCCGGGCACCGAGCAGAGACCCTTCATTGCCGTCCTGCCTTTCGTCGAGCATGGCGCCCCGGCCGATCAGTCCTATTTTTCCAGCGGGATTGTCGATGACATCATTCACGCTCTCGCCGGCCTGAAGGAGCTCTTCGTGCTCTCGCGCGGCGCGGGCATCGGCCTCGATTCGGGCGAGCGCGACATTCGGCGGATCGGGGCCCAACTCGGGGTTCGCTACATCCTGCACGGCAGCATCCAGCGCTCGGGAAAACGTATCCGCATCAGGACCGAACTGAACGAGGCTGCGACCGGCGTCGTCCTGTACACCGATCAGCAGGAGGGGCTGCTCGACGAGCTGTTCGATCTCCAATCAAGGATCGCCCTGCGCGTGGTCGGCGCGCTGGCGCCCCAGATCCGAGAACGTGAACGCAGCCGGGCCTTGCGGCAGCCTCCCGCCAATCTCACGGCCTATGATTACCTGCTGCAGGCCCTGGACCCACTGTTCCAGATGGACCCGACCGCCTTCGCGCGCGCCAAGGGGCTGCTCCAGCGCGCGATAGCCTCCGATCCCGAATACGGGCCGGCCCATTCCTATTCCGCTTACTGGCACCTCCTTCGCGTCGGACAGGGCTGGTCGCAAGACCCCCGTGCGGATACCGCGGAGGCTGCGGAACACGCGGAGGCGGCCATCGCACGCGATGAAACCGACGCCCTAGCGCTCGCGATCTACGGTCATGTGCATTCCTATCTCCTGAAGGATTTCGAGACGGCGGCTGAACTGCAGGACAGGGCGCTCGAATGCGGGCCGAGCTGCGCGATGGCCTGGACGCTCAGCAGCGTCACGCAGGGCTATCTCGGCTTCGGCCCGGAGGCTGTTTTCAGGGCGAAGACAGGGCTGAAGCTTTCTCCGCGCGGGCCGCACGTCGTCTATCACGAGCATATCCTGTCCCAGGCCCATTATCTGAACGGGAACTACGACGAGGCCGCGCGCTGGGCGCTGCGGGCCAACAACCACAATGGGCGGCTCACATCCAATGTGCGCTGCCTGATCGCAAGCCTCGTAGCACTCGGGCTGCCGGACGAGGCGAGCGCTCACGCCGCCCGGCTCCTCAAGCTCGATCCGGCTTTCCGCCTGAGCGCGTTCGGGCACCAGACGCCACTACCGGGAACCATCAGGAGCGATTTTCTCGACAGGCTGCGCCGCGCCGGCCTGCCAGATTGAACATCCGAACGCGGCGGGAGGATGGTGATGACTGGAAACACGGGGAATACCGGAAACACCGGCAATACTGGAAACACCGGAAACGCGGGAGGCTCGGTGGCCGTGGATGGCTGGGTTTTTGCCGACCGCATCGACTGGCCGTTCGTGCTGGAGGCGGGAGGCGACGCTGCGCCGACGACAACCCCGCTTCCGACATTCCCGGATGAACGCTGGGGCGCTCAGTGGCGGGCTCAGCTTGTTCTGGCTGAATTCCTGAAGCGAGTGACCTGGACCGCCTTCAATCTCAAGGTCGACCACAACGGCGACGCTGCCGATCCTCTGCATGACCCAGCAGGCGAAATAGCGAAATTACTTGTCATGGCGACAGATAACAGGGCGGATGCGCTCGGCGAGATCCTTTCCCAAAATGGAGAATTTCTCAGCTATTTTGCCGGCCTGCTGCAAATATCGCCCGGTTCGCGCCCAGCCACACGAACCCTTCTCCACATTGCAGAAGTCGTCGCCACAGTCGCCGTGATGTACTTCAAGTATCAGGAAAAGCGCGCTCGCCCTTCCACCGTTTGCCCGGCCCTGTTTCCGCCGCTATCCGTGCCGTCGCATCCCTCCTGGCCAAGCGGACACGCCACACAGTCACATCTGGTATTTATCATTCTGGATTTTGCGCTGTCCGGTTCTTTCGTGATCGATACCACCCCTCACGGAGCGATCCCGGGCAATCACGGTCCGCTCACCGAAGCACTCAGGGTGCTCGCCGATCGAATTGCGAAGAATCGAGAGATCGCAGGTCTTCATTTCCCAACAGACAGTGCTGCCGGGAAAAACCTGGCCGATGAGCTCCTCGACATTCTCAAGACCTGCCCGACCTTCCTTCAAGTCGTCGCAGAGGCCAAGAAGGAGCCCTGGTGATGGCTGAACTTGTTCAGGACCAGGAGTTGCTGGCTTTTCTGCGGAGTGTCGCGGCAGGCAGAGAGCGGTTCCTGAAGCTGGAAAACGGCGTCGACGTCGACACCCTGTCCCCCAAGGACGCCCTGATGCGCGGCCTGCCGCCCCGACCCGTCGGAGGAACGCCATCTTTCGAGCTCTGGCACGCGCTTGCGATATCGAGCACGGCCAAGGATGTCGGGCCCGGACCGTCAACTATCAGCGCTCATCGCACCGGCTACAACCGGTCGAGCTCGAAGGGGCACCTGCAGACAAGCCGCAACTGGTCTGGAGCCGTCATCTCATCGCCCTACCGTGGGCAACCGTTCGACTTCATGATCGGGATCTGGAAAGTTCCGGATTTCCGGGCGCCCGCCCACGGTGTGGCAGGGGAGTATGCGTGCTCCACCTGGATCGGCTTCGACGGCCATCGGAGGAACTCTCGATCGCTGCCGCAACTGGGAACCGTTCAGGAGATCGAAGAAGACGTCGCCGGCAACGTCACCAAGCGCGTCCGAGCCTGGTGGCAGTGGTGGCACCCGGCTGACACCACCGGGCCAAACTACGATGATTTTTCAGATTTCTGCCCCGGGATCAAAGAACGGGTCATCGCCGCCCTCTTCGTCATCCCGACTATCGGCGTTCTCATGAAGATGGCGAATCTCGATACCGGAGCGGCGACCAAGTCCGTGCTGGTGGCAACACCGAAGCCCGGCCTGGAGCCCAGGGCGCTCGACGCTGAATGCGTGCTGGAACGGCCAAAGAGAGTTCAGCACCCCTTCACGAACTTCATGACGCCCGACTTCGACGACACGACGTTCCGCTGCTATGCGAGCGTCCGGGGAGAGCCTGCGATCCGCGACATGCAGGGCGCGCGCCTGATACGCATGGTCCACCGTCAGGGCAGCCAGGTCGAGACGATCGCCACGCCGGACCCCGTTCAGAGCCGGGAGGCTGTGACGGTCAGCTACTGCCTCAACTAGCAAGTCTCCGGCAGGCGTGAACCAACGGCAGTCGCCAGCCGGGGATTAGCCAATGCTTGCCCCGAAAATGGCCTGAACCGATCGCTCCGCCGCTCAGTCCGGAATCCGCTCCCAGTCCTTGAGCCAGGGCGCGGCCGAGGCGTCACTGGGTGCGCGCCAGTCGCCGCGCGGCGAGAGCGAGCCGCCGGAGGAGACCTTCGGTCCGTTCGGCAGGGCCGAGCGCTTGAACTGGCTCGTCTCGAAGAAGCGGCGGATGAAGACGCCGAGCCAGCGCTTGATGACCGGAAGGTCGTAGGCGACGCGCTTGGCATCCTCGATATGCGGCGGCCAGTCCCCGGCCGCGGCATTGCGCCAGGCATGCTCGGAGAGGAACGCGATCTTGCTCGGGCGGAAGCCGTAGCGCGTCGTGTAGTAGAGGTTGAAATCCTGCAACGCGTAGGGGCCGACGAAATCCTCGGTCTTCTGCGCCGGCTTGTCGCCCTCGCCAGGCACCAGCTCCGGCGAAATCTCGGTTGCGAGGATGTCGAGCATGACATCCGAGGCCTCAGTGCCGAAGCGGCCGGACTGGGCGACCCAGCGGATGAGGTGCTGGATCAGCGTCTTCGGCACCGAGCCGTTGACGTTGTAATGCGACATGTGATCGCCGACGCCATAGGTGCACCAGCCGAGCGCCAGCTCCGAGAGATCGCCGGTGCCCATCACCAGCGCGTTGTGCCGGTTAGCGAGGCGGAACAGCACCGAGGTGCGCGCGCCGGCCTGCACGTTTTCAAAAGTAATATCGTAGACGGGCTCGCCCCTGGCGAAGGGGTGGCCGATATCAATCAGCATCTGCCGGCAGGCCGGCGTCATGTCGATCTCCTCGGCGCTGACGCCAAGCGCGCGCATCAGCCGCCAGGCATTGTCCTTGGTGTCCTTGCTGGTGGCGAAGGCCGGCAGCGTATAGGCGAGGATGTTCTCGCGCGGCAGACCCAGCGCATCGAAGGTGTGAGCCGCGACGATCAACGCTTGCGTCGAGTCGAGGCCGCCGGAGACGCCGATCACCACCTTGTCGAGGCGCGTGCTCTCCAGCCGCTTGCGCAGACCGTGCGACTGGATGTTGTAGGCCTCGAAGCAGAGCTCGTTCAGCCGGGCATCGTCGCTCGGCACGAAGGGGAAGCGCTCGACCTCGCGCTTCAGGCCGAGATCGACCTGAAGCTCCGGCTCCAAAGCGAACTCAACCCGGCGGAAGCCGAGCTTGTCCCGGTGGATGTCGGCGCTGTCGCCGAAGGTGTTCTGGCGGATGCGGTCCATCGCCAGCCGCTCGAGATCGATATCGGCAAGGATGAGCTGAGGCTCGGCGGCGAAGCGCTCGGCCTCGGCGAGCAGGATGCCGTTCTCGTAAATCATCGCCTGCCCGTCCCAGGCGAGGTCGGTGGTCGACTCGCCGGTGCCGGCAGCCGAATAGGCATAAGCGGCGATGCAGCGCCCCGAATGCGCCTTGCAGAGAGAATGGCGCCAGTCCGACTTGCCGATGGTGACGTTGCTGGCCGAGAGGTTCAGCAGCACCGTCGCGCCGGCGAGTGCCGCGTAGGAGGAGGGCGGGATCGGCGTCCAGACATCCTCGCAGATCTCCATATGGACAACGAGATCGGAAATGTCGGAGGCGGCGAGCAGGATGTCGGTGCCGAACGGCACCTCCTGACCGCAGAGGTCGATGTAAAGTGCACCCGCCCGCTCGCCCGAGGCGAACTGGCGGCGCTCGTAGAACTCGCGATAGTTCGGCAGGTAGGTCTTCGGCACGGCCGCGAGGATGCGCCCGCGATGGATCGCGACGGCGCAGTTGAACAGCCGGCCCTCGACCCTGAGCGGCGCGCCGACCACGGCCACGCAACGAAGCGTCCGGCTCTCGACCACAAGCCGCGACAGCGCCTCCTGCACGGCGTCCAGCAGAGCGTTCTGCTGCAGCAGGTCGTCGATGGCATAGGCGCTGATGCCGAGCTCGGGAAACAGCGCGAGCGAAGCGCCCCCTTCATCCGCGCGGCGCAGGAGCGCCAGCGTCTCCGCCACGTTGAAGGCGGGATCAGCCACCTTGAGCCGCGGCGCGGCGCAGGCGAGCCGGACGAGGCCGTGGGCGTGAATGTTGCGGAAGCTCATGCAGACCCCTGCGCGTGCTCAGACACGCTTATAGATGTCCTCGATGCGGATGATGTCATCCTCCCCGAGATAGGAGCCGACCTGCACCTCGATCAGTTCGAGCGGGATCTTGCCCGGGTTGGCCATGCGGTGAACGCAGCCGATCGGCAGATAGATCGACTCGTTCTCATGCACCATGATGGTCTCGTCGTTGCGCGTGACCTCGGCCGTGCCGCGTACCACGACCCAGTGCTCGGCGCGGTGATGATGCTTCTGCAGCGAGAGCACGCCACCGGGCTTGACCGTGATGCGCTTCACCTGATGGCGCGCGCCCATATCGATCGAGAGATACTTGCCCCAGGGCCGCTGGATCTCGCGATGGGCGCCGGCCTCGGATTCGCCCGCGGCCGTGATCAGCGCCACCATCTCCTTGACCTTGTCGGCCTTGGCCCTGGGCGTGACCAGCACGGCGTCGCGGGTCGCGATCACCGCGACGTCGTCGAGCCCGATCAGCGCGACCAGCGCCTCCTCGGAGCGGATGAGGTTGCCCGAACCCTCGAGCACATAGCCGCGCCCCTCGACGACGTTGCCGCTGGCATCCTTCTCCGCAAGGTCCCAGACTGCAGACCAGCCGCCGACATCCGACCAGCCGAAGCGGCCCGGCACGACCGCGGCCTTGCTCGTGCGCTCCATCACGGCATAGTCGATCGAAATCTTCTGCGCGGCGCCGAAGGCGTTCTCGTCCAGCCGCAGGAAGCCGAGATCGGTCCTGGCCGCGGCGACCGCCTCCGCCACGGGCGCGGCCACCTCCGGCGCGAAGGCGGCGAGCTCCGCCTGCATCGTCACCGCATCGAAGATGAAGTTGCCAGAATTCCAGAAATAGCCGTCGAGCAGGTATTGCGCGGCGCGCGCCGCATCCGGCTTCTCGACGAAGGCCGCGACCTGGCGGGCATCCTCGCCGATCTCGTCGCCCGGACGGATATAGCCATAGCCGGTCGCCGGATGGGTCGGAGGGATGCCGATCGTCACGATACGACCATCAGCTGCCGCGACACCGGCCTTGCGACAGGCCTCGACGAAGAGACCGGCCTCCTGGACGACATGATCGGCCGCGAAGACGCCGACGACCGCCTTGGGATCGCGGGCGAGCGCGAGTTCGGTCGCGGCAGCGACGGCGGCGGCGGAATCGCGGCGGCTCGGCTCCAGCACGATCTGGGCGGTGATGCCGAGCGCCTGGAGCTGCTCCTGCACCGTGAAGCGGTATTCCGTATTGGTGATCACGATCGCCGGCTCGAAGACGGACGGGTCCGACACCAGCCGCATCGCGCGCTGGAACGTGGAATCCTGCCCGAGGAGCGGAATGAACTGCTTCGGCATCGAATCGCGCGAGACCGGCCATAGCCGCGTCCCGGCGCCGCCGCACATCACGACAGGTATGATCTTCGACGGCATGGATCGACCTTTCCGCAACAGAAGATGCTCTATGCTGCCGGGCGTGACGGGGCAAGGCTCCGCCCGGCAGCAAGTCCGCCACATGCGAGGGTCACGCCAACAGGCGGCGCCGGCCTCCGTAGCAAGGATTTACGCAGGGCGACTGGCGGGTTGAGCGGGCATGCCCAGCCGCCAATGAGCATCCCCGCGCTGTCCCGCCGGCCGCGCCTGTGCCAGATTGCCGAAAACCCGCCGATGATGAGCGGGACGACAGAACACAGCCTTGGGAACGCCATGTCCACCGCCGATGCCTCCGAGCGCCGCCTGATCGGCACTTTCGATTATGTCGTCATCGGAGCCGGCTCCGCCGGTTGCGTCGTGGCCAACCGGCTCGCCGCCGACCGCGCCAACAAGGTCCTCGTGCTGGAGGCGGGGGGAGCGGACGACTGGATCTGGTTCCACATCCCCGTCGGCTATCTCTTCGCTATCGGCAATCCCCGCGCGGACTGGCTGTTCCAGACCGAGCCGCAGGCCGGGCTCGGCGGGCGCGTCCTGGCCTATCCCCGCGGCAAGGTCGTCGGAGGCTGCTCCTCCATCAACGCCATGGTCTATATGCGCGGCCAGGCCGCCGATTATGACGGCTGGCGCCAGAGCGGGCTTTCCGGCTGGGGCTGGGACGACGTACTGCCCTATTTCCTCAGGCATGAGGACCATGCCGGGCCGCCAGCCGGCGGGCTGCACAAAGCGGGCGGGGAATGGCGCGTCGAGCATCCGCGCGTGCGCTGGGCTATCCTCGACGCCATCCGCGACGCGGCCGAAGCCGCAGGCATCGCGAAGATCCCGGACTTCAACACGGGCGACAATGAAGGCTCATCCTATTTTCAGGTGAACCAGCGTCGCGGGCGGCGCCTCAGCGCCTTCGGCGCCTTCCTGAAGCCGCTGCTCGCGCAAGGACGTGCCAATCTCCGGCTGGAGACGGGCATCCATGTCGAGCGCATCGTCTTCGAGGGCGGCCGGGCCAAGGCCGTCGAGTTCAGTCATGGCGATGAGAAGCTCAAGGTCGAGGTGCGTGGCGAGGTCGTGCTCTCGGCCGGCGCCGTGGCTTCGCCCGTGCTGCTGGAACGCTCCGGCATCGGCGGGGGCAGGCGGCTGCAGGAGTTCGGCATCGAGACGCTGGTCGATGCGCCCGGGGTCGGGGAGAACCTGCAGGACCATCTGCAGATCCGGCCGGTCTATAAGGTCCATGGCGTCAAGACGCTGAACGGCGACTATGCGAAGCTCTGGCGCCGGCCGATGATGGCGCTGCAATGGGCGGCGCTGCGGACCGGGCCCCTGACCATGGCGCCCTCGCAGGTCGGCGCCTTCGCGAAGTCATCGCCGCACTATGCGACGGCCAATCTGCAATATCATTTCCAGCCGCTCTCGCTGGATAGCTGGGGCTCCGGCCTGCACCCCTTCGAAGCCTTCACCGCCAGCGTCTGCAATCTGAGGCCGACAAGCCGCGGCAGCGTCCATCTGCGCTCGGCCGACCCCTTCGCCGCGCCGATGATCTCGCCGAACTATCTTGATACGGAGGAGGACCGGCAGGTCGCGATCGACGCGCTGAAGCTGACAAGGCGGATCGTGGCGCAGGCGCCACTCGCCCGCTTCCGGCCGGAGGAATACCTGCCGGGCGAGGCGGCAGCTTCGGACGAGGCGCTGCTGGAAGCGGCGGCCAACCTCGGCACCACGATCTTCCACCCGGTCGGAACCGCGAAGATGGGGCGCGAGGACGATCCCGGTGCGGTGCTGGACGAGCGCCTGCGCGTGCGCGGCGTTTCGGGCCTGCGCGTCATCGACGCATCGGTGATGCCGGCCATCACCTCGGGCAACACGGCCAACCCGACGATGATGATCGCCGAAAAGGGCGTCGCTATGCTGCGGGAGGATGCGCGGGCCTGAGGCTTGCAGGCCATCCACGTCGAGGACCCGGGCAGCTTCGGAAGCCCGGCTCCGAAAAGCCATGATGAGCGGCTTATGAAGAGCGGTTCTTTGCCGGATCATGCCATGCCCGTTGAACCCCAGGACCCACGCGAGAAGAGCCTGCCGGCCCGGCTTGCGCTCGGGATCGTCCGCGCCGTCCTGACGGTCTTCATCATTCTCGACGAGATCGCGCGGCCGTTCTACGGGCCGCTGGTTCGCTGGTTCGCATCGTTGCGACTAGTGCATCGGCTGGAGGAGGCGGTGTCGCGGCTGCCGCGCCCGCTGGTGCTGCTCGCGCTCGCCGTGCCCTTCGCTATCGCCGAGCCGCTGAAGCTGGTCGGCCTCGTGCTGATGGCGCGTGGGGCGTTCTGGCCGGGTCTCATCGTGCTCGGCCTCGCGCATCTCGCCAGCTTCCTGATCGTCGAGCGCATCTATGAGGCCGGGCGCGAGAAGCTCCTGACCTATGCCTGGTTCGCCTGGATCATGGGGCTGGTGACGCGGCTACGCGACCGGGTCCTCGGCTGGGTGCGCGCCTCGGCGGCCTATGCCTTCGCCATCCGCACGCGCGACGCCGCGCGGCGCTGGTGGCGGGGCCTGACGGCCTGAGCGTTCACGGGCGGGTACGAGCCAGCAGGAAGAGCGCGCCGGCTGCGACGCCCGAGAAGACGACGAAGAGCAGGGTCGCCGCCGTCACCCCGGCACGCTCCAGCGTCACCGCCGCGGCAAGCGGTGCGGCCGCCTTGATGGCGAGGCCTGGTGCCGAGAGCTTGCCCATCATCGCGCCGAATCCGACCGGGCCGAAGAGCTGAAGCGGAACGGTGCCGCGCACGATCGAGCTCAGCCCCATGCTGATGCCGTAGGCGATGACCGAAAGCCCGGCGAGCACCGGCAGCGACCCGCCGACCAGCAGGAGCAGCAGGCCGAGCGGCATCAGGAGGCCCGAGACCCACGCCGTGGTGACGGGCGAGACGGCGCGGCCGAACAGCATCTCGACCAGCCTGCCAGCCACTTGCGAAGGGCCTATCATCGCGCCGATGCCGACCGCGACCGCGGCACTCACGCCGAACTCGTGCAACAGGGCGAGGATGTGGATCGACATCGCGGAGACGACGAAGCCCTGCAGCGAAAAGGCGAGCGCCAGCAGGAGGAAGGCGCGGCGGCGGGCATCGCCAGTGAGGTAGGTGATCTCCGGCTCGGCCTCGAGCGCCGGTGCATGGGCGGCGGAGGCCACCACCGGCCGCTTCACCCGCCCCGGCAGGAAGAAGAAGTGGAGCGGCACGCAGACCAGGAGTTGCGACAACCCGTAGAGCCTGTAGACGCCGCGCCAGTCCAGCACCGCCAGCAGGCTCGTGGTCAGCGGCCAGAACAGCGTCGAGGCGAAGCCACCGATCAGGGTGAGCTGGCTGATGGCGAGGCGGGCCCGGCTGCCGCGTGCCTGCGTCAGGGCGGCGAAGGCCGCATCGTAGAAGACCGCCGTCGTCACCGCCTGCAGCGCGACCATCGCCAGGACATAGCTGACGATGCCGCGCGCCTCCGCCAGCGCGAGCAGGGAGAGGCCGGCCAGCGCGGAGCCGATCGTCATCACCATCCGCGTGCCGTAACGATCGATCAGGCCGCCGGTCAGGGGCGCGACGGCGCCGCCCAGGAGAAGACCGGCAGCGAGCCCGCCATAGGTCCATTCCGGCGCCCAGCCGAGGCTTTCGGTGATGCGCGGAGCCAGCACCGAGAAGGCGTAGTAGAGCGCGCCGTAGCCGAAGATTTGCGTGATGCCGAGCGCGACGATGAGGGCCGGCCCGCCGGGCCGGGATGCAATGGACCAGGCCATGGCCGCTCCTGCCGCCGGTCAGACGATCTGGTTGAGCAAGGCGGCCTCGCCGCGCTGCAGCCTGTCCAGATTGTCGAGGAGCATGTCGATGACGTTGCCCTCATAGGCACGGGTCTCGCCGGCGCTGTGCGGCGTGACGACGACCTGCGGCAGACGCCAGAAGGGCGAGGCGGACGGCAGGGGCTCTTCATTGAAGCAGTCGAGGCCGGCGCCGGCGATCTGGCCGTTGCCCAGTGCATTGAGCAACGCCTCCTCATCGACGACAGGCCCGCGGGCGACATTGACGAGGAAGGCCGAGGGCTTCATCGCCGCCAGGACGGCGGCATCGATCAGCCCCTTGGTCTCGGGTGTCAGCGGGCAGGTGAGCGCCACGACATCGGCCTGTGCCACCGCCTCGGCCAGCCGCTCCGTCTTCACCACGCTCTCGACGCCCGGCTGCGGCTCCGGATTGCGGCGCACGCCGATGACGCGCATGTCGAAGGCGCTGGCGAGTTTGGCGAGCCTCAGGCCGATACGGCCGAGCCCGACGATCACCAGCGTCTTGCCGGCAAGCTCGTCCTCGCGCAGGGCGCGCTCGCCGATCATCGGGCGCCATTCCTGCCTCGCCTGCCGGTCGCGGGCGAAATGGATCTGGCGGGTCAAGGTCAGGATCAGGCCCATCGCATGCTCGGCGACCGCCCGCTCATTGGCGCCCTGCCCGCTGGCGAGGCGGATGCCGGCCTTGGCGATCTCGGCCTTGTCGAACTGGTCCGTGCCCGCGCTGATCGACTGGATGAAGCGCAGCTTCGGCAGCCGCGGCAGCAGATCGTTGCGCCAAAGGCCCGAGACGACGAGGAGATCGGCCTCCGGCGCGCGCTCGCGCAACTCGTCGACGCTGCGGACCTCGAAGCTGCGGATCGGGCGGCCCCGCGCAGCGAACTCATCCCCAAGCTGATAGGCAGCATGGGCGAAGCCGATCGTCAGCTCGTTGTCCGGCGGCAGGAAGGCCATTGTCGTCTCGCTCCTCAGGAATCGCGCCGGCGACACTAGCCGGCCGCGGGACGCCTGTCCCGGCGCCCATCGCATGCAAGTCTCACGCTGGCGTCGATGCAGCCGGCACATCTCCGGCCAGCGCCGCCTGCAGCCGCGACCAACCGGGCTCGTCACCCGGCAGGCCGAAGCGCACTCGCTCCGGCGCCTGCTGGAAGCGCCGGACATAGATGCCGTGGCGGCCGAGGCGGGCGAAGAGGACCGGGGCGGCCGGGGTCTCCAGCAGCCGAAAAAGACTCGTGCCGCCGACGACCTTGCCGTGCGGCGCGAGCAGTACATCCAGACGCGCGGCATCCCCTGCCCGCTCCGCCGCGGTCCGCGCCAGCCAGCCAAGATCAGCGAGGGCGAGCGCACCGACATGCAAGGCGGGCCCGGCGACCGACCATGGTCCGAGCGCGGCCTTCAGGCGCGCCATCAGTTCCGGCGCGCCGATGGCGAACCCCAGCCGCAGGCCCGCGAGGCCATAGGTCTTGCCGAAGGAGCGCAGCACCACCGTTCCCGGCGGCAGATCCGGGACGATGCTCGCCTCCGGCGTGAAATCGGCGAAGGCCTCGTCCACGACCAGCAGGCCGCCACGCGCGGCGCAGCGCTCGGCGAGGCGGGCCAGTTCCGCCTGCGGCAGAATGCGGCCATCGGGATTGTTCGGGTTGACCACGACGAGGGTCGCGACCTTTTCCGCTTCGGCGAGGCTGGCGGCCTCTGTCACGGCAAAGCCGGCCTTGCGCCAGGCATGGGCGTGCTCGGCATAGGTCGGGCCGAGCACCGCAACCGGCCCGGAGGACGCCAGCCGCGGCAGAAGCTCGATCAGGATCTGCGTGCCGGGCGCGGCGACGATGCCGGCAGCTTCCGGCACGCGATAGACGGCGCGCGCCGCGGCGATCAGCGCCGCTTCATCCTCGGCGCCCGGCAGGCGGGCCCAGAGGCTTAACGGCAGCGCCGGAAGCGGGTAGGGGATCGGATTGATCCCGGTGGAAAGATCGATCCAGGGCTCGGGCGCCTCCGGAAAGAGCGCGCGCGCCGTGGCGAGATCGCCGCCATGCCAGATGCCGTCCTCAGCCACCGATCCCGCCCCACGCGCCCTGCATGAATCTCTCCGACAGCCTGCCCCTGCTGCTGCTCGCGCTGATCGTCGAGGCAGCGTTCGGCTATCCGCAGCGCTTCTATGCCGCAATCGGCCATCCCGTCACCTGGATCGGCCGGCTGATCGCCGCGCTGGACCGTGGGCTCAACCGCGAGAGCGCATCGTTCGGCTGGCGGAAGGCGATGGGCGTGCTGGCGCTGATGCTGCTGCTCGCGATCACCATCGCGCTCTCGACCGTCGTCCAGCAGCTGCTGCTGACTGCGGGACCGCTCGGCCTGATCCCGCTGGCTCTGATCGCCTCGACGCTGATCGCCCAGCGCAGCCTGCACGAGCATGTCGCGCGCGTCGCCGAGGGGCTGGAGCGTGACGGGCTCGATGGCGGCAGGCGGGCGGTCTCGATGATCGTCGGGCGCAATCCGGAGACGCTGGACGAAGCCGGGGTCGCGCGGGCCGCCATCGAGAGCCTGGCCGAGAATTTCTCGGACGGCATCGTCGCGCCGGCCTTCTGGCTCGGCTTCGGCGGGCTGCCGGGCATCGCCGCCTACAAGGCGATCAACACCGCCGACTCGATGATCGGCCACCGCACGCCGCGCCATCTCGCCTTCGGCTGGGCGGCCGCGCGGCTCGACGACCTCGTCAACGTGCCGGCCTCGCGGCTGACGGCGCTATTGCTGATCGCGGCCGCGGCGTTCGATCGGCAGGCCGATGCCCGCGGCGCGATGCGGGCCGTGCGGCGCGATGCGGGCAAGCACCGCTCGCCCAATGCCGGCTGGCCGGAGGCGGCGATGGCCGGGGCGCTGGGCCTCAGGCTCGCCGGGCCGCGCATCTACGGGCAGACGCGCGTGGAGGATCATTGGATGGGCGATGGCCGGGCCGAGGCGACGGCGGCTGATATCCGGCGGGCGCTGGGGCTTTACCGGAAGGCCTGCGGGCTACTGTGGACGCTTGCGGCGGTGGCGGCAGTGTTTGTGCTCGCTTAGCCGTCATGCTCGGGCTCGACCCGAGCATCTCTTGCCGGAAGGGGCTCCTGCGCCTTTCGTCCTGAGATTCTCGGGTCTGCGCTTCGCTCCGCCCGAGAATGACGCGTGCTGCAGGGCGTCAGAACTCGATCCCTTCCTGCGCCTTCACCCCGGCGGCGAAATGGTGCTTCACCAGCGTCATCTCGGTGACGAGGTCCGCCGCCTCGATCAGCTCCGGCTTGGCGTTGCGGCCGGTGACGACGATGTGCAGGTCAGGGCGACGTGCGCGCAGCGTCGCCACCACCTCCGCCAACGGCAGGTAGTCGTAGCGCAGCGCGATGTTGAGTTCGTCCAGGACGAGGAGCCTGATCGCGGGATCGGCCATCAGCTCCGTTGCCTTGGCGAAAGCGCGCTCGGCCGCGGCGATGTCGCGGGCCTTGTCCTGAGTTTCCCAGGTGAAGCCCTCGCCCATGCTGTGCCAGCTCACCTGATCGGCGAAGGCTTCCAGCGCCTTGCGTTCGCCGGTCGACCAGGCGCCCTTGATGAACTGCACCACGCCGATGCGCCAGCCATGACCGAGCGCGCGCAACATCAGGCCGAAGGCCGCCGTCGACTTGCCTTTGCCGGGGCCGGTATTGACGATCAGCAACCCCTTCTCGACCGTCTTGGAAGCGACCTCGGCGTCCTGCACCGCCTTGCGCTTCTCCATCTTCGCCTTGTGGCGGGCTGCTTCCTGATCCGTCGTCATCACTTCGCTCGCTTCACTTCACTTGCATGGGCAGCCCGGCGACCATGAACAGAACCCGCTCGGCCCGGGCGGCCAGCGCCTGATGCAGCCGGCCGGCCTCGTCGCGGAAGCGGCGGGCGAGCGCATTATCCGGCACGATGCCGAGCCCGACCTCGTTGGAGACCAGCACGATGGGCCCGCTGGGACGTTCGCAGGCGGCGAGCAGCGCCTCGGCGGCCGCCGCCGTATCGCGCTCGGCGAGAATGAGGTTGGTCAGCCAGAGCGTCAGGCAATCGACGAGGATCGGGCGGCCAGCCGGCTGCGATCGAATCGCCTCGGGCAGCGCGAGCGGCGCATCGACCGTCTGCCAATTGGCCGGGCGGCGGGCGCGATGCTCGGCGATGCGCTGGCGCATCTCGTCGTCATAAGCCTCGGCGGTCGCGATATAGGTCCAGGGTGCGGGCAGAGCCTCGACCAGCGCCTCGGCATGGCGGCTCTTGCCGGAGCGGGCGCCGCCGAGGACGAGGGTGAGGCGGGGGATTTCGTTCGGCATCATATCCGCTGCGTTTCCTGAGCCCTCATCCTAAGGAGGCCCTAAGGGCCGTCTCTAAGGATGGTCCAGGAGGCTCCGGAGACATCTGGAGCATCCTTCGAGACGCCGCTGACGCGGCTCCTCGGGATGAGGGCTCACGAAGAGATCGCGCATTGCATTGCACAGCATCGCATCCATGGCTAATGATGATCTCTGACGGTGCCTCCGCGAGGAGGTGAAAAGGGAACGCGGTGCGAAACCGCGGCTGCCCCCGCAACTGTAAGTGGATGTCCTTTGCCATCGGCCACTGGAACGCTCGTTCCGGGAAGGCGGCACAGGGCGCCAAATCCGCGAGCCAGGAGACCTGCCGTCAACCCGCAACGATCCAACCGGCTGCCGGCGGGGCGGCCACGGAGAGCATGATGAACACGGCTTCGGTTTCCACCACCCAGCTCAGCGTCTCGGAGCGCGTCAAGGCGGTCGCCGCCGCGCTCGTGATCGGCGTCGCGCTGATCTACACGACCGGCTTCGCGGCCTCGTCGAACGTGCACAACGCCGCGCACGATACCCGCCACGGCCTCGCCTTTCCCTGCCACTGAGGGAAAGCATCCATGGTCACGCGTGTTCTCACGGTCAGCATCCTGGCCGGGCTTCTGGCTGGGCTGATCGTCGCCGCCCTCCAGCATGTCACCACCACCCCGCTCATTCTCAAGGCCGAGACCTATGAGGCAGCGCTGCGCCTGCAGGCGCCGACGCTCGCCAGCTTCGACGGCCAGGCCAAGCTGATCCTCGCCCATGGCGCAGCGGGCGACGGCGCCGGCCACGACCATGCCGAATGGAAGCCGCAGGACGGCTTCCAGCGCACGCTCCTCACCAGCGCGGTCACCATCGCCACCGCGATCGGGTTCGCCGCGCTGCTGCTCGCCGGAATGATCGCGGCGGGCGATGCGATCGATGAGCGACGCGCCCTGATCTGGGCGGCCTGCGGCTTCCTCGCCTTCGGACTCGTGCCGGCGACCGGGCTCGCGCCCGAATTGCCGGGCGCCGCTTCCGCTGCGTTGGAACAGCGCCAACTCTGGTGGGTGCTCGCTGCGCTCGCCACTGCCGGGGGCCTCTTCGCTTTCCTGCGCTTCGAGCAGCCCTGGGTGCGCGCGCTCGCCATCGTCGCGCTGCTGGTCCCGCATCTGATCGGCGCGCCGCACCCGGCCGCGCCGGAAAGCAAGGTGCCGGCCGAGATCGCGGCGCATTTCGCGGCGCTGTCGCTCGCCATCCAGGCGGCGCTGTGGCTCGCCACCGGCTTCGCCGTGGGCAAGCTCTGGCCGTGGGCGAGCCGGCGCGTGGCCGTCGCAGGCTGAAAGCGCGGGCGCGGCTTCGGCCGAGCCCGCGTCCCGAAAAGGCAAGCCGCATGTCCGAGGGCGACCTCACCATCCATGTCTGCACCGCGTGCAGGCGGGCGCGCGCCGATCTTCCGGAGGGTTTCGACCAGCCGGGGCTGGCGCTCGCCGAAGCGCTCGCCGAGCGCCTGATCGCCAAGGGCAGCGCGATCCCCGTGCTGCCCGTCGAATGCCTCGCCGTCTGCAAGCGGCCCTGCACCGTCGCCTTCGCGGCCGACGGCAAATGGACCTATCTGATCGGCGACCTCGAAACCGACACCCATCTCGACGAGATCGTCGGTGCTGCGGAGGCCTATGCCGCCAGCGCCAACGGCATCGTTCCCTGGAAAGAGCGGCCGCAGTCCTTCCGCAAGGGCGTGGTCGCACGCGTGCCGCCTTTGCCGGCGCGCCAGCAAGGATGACATCATGAACGCCCCGCAGACCGCCGCTCTCGGCAAGGTGCCCTGCACCATCATCACCGGCTTCCTCGGCGCCGGTAAGACGACGCTGGTCCGCCACCTGCTCGAGAACGCGCAGGGCAAGAAGCTCGCCGTGCTCGTCAACGAGTTCGGCGATCTCGGCTTCGACGGCGAGTTCCTGAAGGGCTGCGGTATCGCCGGCTGCAGCGACGAGGACGTGGTCGAACTGCCGAACGGCTGCATCTGCTGCACCGTCGCCGACGATTTCGTGCCGGCGCTGGAAAAGCTGCTGAACCGCCCGAACCCGCCCGAGCACATCCTGATCGAGACCTCCGGCCTCGCCTTGCCGAAGCCGCTGGTGCAGGCCTTCAACTGGCCGGCGATCCGCGCCCGCGTCACCGTCGACGGCGTGATCGCCGTGGTCGACGGGCCGGCGGTGGCGGAAGGCCAGTTCGCCGACGACCCGGAGGCGCTCGCCGCGCAGAAGGCGGCCGACGCCTCCGTCGAGCACGATAACCCGCTGGAAGAGGTGTTCGAGGATCAGATCCTCTGCGCCGACCTGATCCTGCTCAACAAGAGCGATCTCGTCGACGAAGCCGGCCGCGCCCGCGTCAAGGCCGAGATCGCCGAGCACCTGCCCAAGGCGATCAAGATCGTCGAGACCGCGCATGGCAAGGTCGAGCCTGCGCTGATCGTGGGCTTGGGCGCCGCGGCCGAGAGCGATCTCGCCGCCCGCCCCTCGCATCATGGCGAGGGCGAGGGCGAGCACGATCACGACCATGACGATTTCGACTCGGTCGCGCTACCGCTGCCGGCCGGGCTCGCGCCGGAGGAGCTGTCGGCGCGCATCGCCAAGGCGGCCGAGGCCGAGGGCGTGCTGCGCCTCAAGGGTTTCACCGCCGTGCCGGGCAAGCCGATGCGGCTCGTCGTGCAGGGCGTCGGCCGGCGCGTCGGCCATCATTTCGACCGGCCCTGGGGCGCGAGCGAGCCGCGCGACGGGCGCCTCACGGTGATCGGCCTCAAGGGCTTCGACCTCAAGGCCGTGGAAGCCGCGCTTTCGGGGGCGTGACACAAGGCGATGCACCTTCTCCCGACCAGCGAGATCAGGCTCGACGACGGCGAAGACGCCGTCGATCTCGACCTGCCGCCGGGAGACGTGCTCGTGCTGTCCTTCACCGACAGCGACCTCTCGGCGCTGGCGGCGGCCGGCGGAAACCTGTCGCTGCGACTCGCGCCGCTGAGGCGGCTGAGGCACCCGCTCTCGGTCGATCTCCTGATCGAAAAGACGGCCACCAAATGCCGCTTCGTGCTGCTGCGCTGCCTCGGCGGGCTCGACTATTGGCGCTATGGGGTGGAACAGCTCGGAGCGGCCTGCCGGAAGCACGACGTGCCGCTCGCGATCCTGCCCGGCGACGCGCGCGATGATGCGCGGCTGGCGGAGCATGCGACGGTGGAGCCGGCATTCGCTGCCGAGCTGCTGGCCTATTTCGAGGCCGGTGGCGGCGCGGAGAACATGCGCCGGCTGCTGGGGCGGATAGACGGCTACCTGGAGGCGAAGGGCGACAATGCGGACCTCGCCCCCATCGCCCTTTCGCCGTTCCTCGCTCTCGGTGATGGCGGCAAGCCCCTGCCCTGGCGCGAGGCGCTTGCCGCCCTGCCCGCCGACCGCCCGCTCGTCCCGATCCTGCTCTATCGCTCGGGCGTCGCGGCGGGTGACACGGCCATGGGCGAGGCGATCGCCGCAGCGCTGACGGCGCGCGGTCTCGCTCCCCTTCCGCTCGCGCTGACCAGCCTGAAGGACCCTGCTGTCACGACAGAGTTCGCTGCGCTGATCGCGGCCCGCAAGCCGGACCTGGTCGTCACCACCACCGCCTTCTCCGCCCGCGAGGGCGCAGATTTCGTACTCGACGCGGCCGACTGCCCGGTTCTGCAGGCGGTCCCGGTCGGCAGCCCGCGCGAGGCTTGGGAGGCTTCGCCGCGCGGGCTTTCGGCCGCTGACCTCGCCATGCAAGTGGCGCTGCCGGAATTCGATGGGCGCATCGGCGCGATCCCCGTCGCCTTCAAGGCGGAGGAGACCCAAGCGGCAACAGGCCTCGCCATCCGGCGGCTCGTGCCTGATGCGGAGGGCATCGCGGCGCTGGCCGATCTCGCGGCTGGCTGGATCGCGCTCTCGGGCAAGCCTGTGCGCGAGCGGCGGCTGGCACTGGTGATGTCGGACTATCCCTCACGCGGCGGCCGGGCGGGCTTCGCCGTGGGGCTCGACACGCCGGCGAGCGTGACCGCAATCCGGGAGTTGCTGGCCGGGGCACGCTACGAGGTCGGCTCTCTCGGCCCTCATCCTGAGGAGACGCAAAGCGGCGTCCCGAAGGATGTTCCAGCGCGCTCTGGACCATCCTTCGAGACGCACGGCTTGCGCCTTGCTCCTCAGGATGAGGGCTGGGAGATGATGCAGGCTCTGACCACAGGTCCAACCGTCGTTACTCTGCCGCTCGCCACCTATCGCAGCTGGCTCGACTCCATCCCCGCCACCGATCGCGAAGCCCTCCTCGCGACTCATGGCGCGCCCGAGGCCGACCCCGCCTGCCAAAACGGCGCCTTTCGTTTCCGCGCCGTGCGCTACGGCCATCTCACCGTCGCCCTGCAGCCGCCTCGCGACGCGACGCCCGACCGCAAAGCGCGCTACCATGATCCCGATGCTCCGCCCGGCCATGGCTATCTCGCCTTCTATCTCGCGCTGCGCGAGACGGAGGCCGTCGACGCGCTGATCCATCTTGGCACGCACGGCACCACCGAATGGCTGCCGGGCAAGGCGGTGGCGCTGTCGGCCGGCTGCTGGCCGCGGCTGGCCATAGGCGGGCTACCGGTGATCTATCCTTACGTCGTCGACGATCCGGGCGAGGCTGCACCAGCCAAGCGACGGCTCTCGGCCGTCACGCTCGGCCATCTGCCGCCACCGCTGGCGGAGGCTGAGCCGGCGGGCGAGACCGCGCTGCTGCGAGACCTTGTCGAGGAATTCTCGCAGGCGCAGGTGCTCGATCCGCGGCGGGCAGACATCGTCGCGGCGGAAATCCGCTCGCGCGCCGAGGCGAGCGGGCTGGCCGCGTCCTGCGGCGTTGCTGCAGACACCGAGATGAACGAGGCGCTGACGCGGCTCGACGCGCATCTCTGCGACATCGCCGAACTGCCTTTCCGCGACGGGTTGCACGTCTTCGGCCATTCGGACATCGACCCGGTTTCAGCCCGCAGCGAGCGTGAGAACCTGGTGCGCGCGCTCGACGGCTGTTTCGTGCCGCCCGGCCCCGCCGGCTCGCCGCATCGCGGGCGGCCGGACGTGCTGCCGACCGGGCGCAACCTCTCGACGCTCGATCCGCGCGCCAGCCCGACGCGCGCCGCCACGCGGCTAGGCAAGCTGGCGGCGCAGGCCGTCGTCTCACGGCATCTGCAGGAGCATGGCGATTATCCGCGCCGGATCGTGATGGATCTCTGGGCTTCGCCGACGCTGCGCTCGGGCGGCGAGGACATCGCGCATGCACTGGCACTGATGGGCGTCGAGCCGCTCTGGGACCACGCCTCGACCCGCGTAACCGGCTTCTCCATCGTGCCGCAGCCGAAGCTCGCCTTCCCGCGCCTCGACGTGACGATCCGCATTTCCGGCACCTTCCGCGACACCTTCCCCGGGCAGATCGCGCTGCTCGACCAGGCGGCGCGGGCGGTCGCGGCGCTGGACGAGCCGGAGGACTGGAACGAGCCCGCCTCTGCCCGCCGGCGCGGCGAGCATGGCGCGCGCATCTTCGGCGCAGCGCCCGGCCGTTATGGCGCGGCTATGGCCGACCGGGCGCTCGACGGCGACTGGACGATGCGTGACGAACTGGGCAGCGCCTATCTCGCGGCGTCCGACCATGCCTATGGCGGAGCGGAGGGGATTGGCGCGCTCGACGCGGGTTTCGCCCACCGCATCCGTTCGTCGGACGCCTTCATCCATGTCAGCGATACGGCCGGGCGCGATATTCTCGAAGCGACGAGCGCGGCGGATGTGATCGGCGGGCTCGCGGCGGCGGCGAAGGCGCTCGGCGCGAATCCCGCCCTCTACAGCCTCGACAGCTCGCACCCCGAGGCGCCGAAGGCGCGCACGCTGGCCGAGGACATTGCCCGCATCGTCCATGGCCGCCTGACGCATCCGCGCTGGATCGCCTCGCAGCTCGCCCATGGCTGGCGCGGCGCGGCGGAACTGGCCGAGGCGGTCGATACGCTCTTCGTCTTCGCCGCCAGCACTGATGCGGTCGCGGACGGGCTGTTCGATGCCGTGTTCGATGCTTACTGCGCCGATGCGGCCGTCTGGGCGACGCTTGAAGCCGCCAATGCGCCGGCCGCAGCATCGATCCGCTCGCGTCTGGCCGAAGCGGCGCGGCGCGGATTCTGGACAAGCCGGCGCAACTCGGTCGGCGCCTTCCTGGCGCGGGAGGCGGCGGAATGAGCGCGCCCTCGCGAGAAGCACTGCGTCGCGGCTGGTGCCCGAGCACGCTGAAGCCGATGGAGACCGGCGACGGCTGGCTGGTGCGCCTGCATCCGCCGGGCGCGAGGCTGACACCTGCGGGGCTGAAGCAGATCGCTGCACTTGCGGAAGCACATGGCAACGGCCTTCTCGAAATCTCCGCCCGCGCCAATCTCCAGATCCGCGGCGTGACCGCGGAGAGCCATCCGATCCTTGTCGAGCAACTGCTGGCGGAACGGCTCGTCGACGAGCATGACGGCGACGGACCACAACGCCTGACACTGGTTTCGCCGCTGGCGGAAGCTGGCCTGATCGACGCGATCGTGCTTGCGGCGCGGATCGAAGAGCAAGCCCGGAGCGTTTCCGGCCTGCCGCCCAAGTTCTCGATCATCGTCGATGATGGCGGCTTGTCCTCGCTCGACGCCTTCGCCTGTGACCTGCGGCTCGTCGGGGTCGCGCAAGGGTTCGTTGCGCTCGGGCTGGCGGATCGGTGCTGGCTTGGGCCTCTGGCCGAGGGGGAAGCGGCAGCGGCCGTGGGGTCGGTGCTTGCCGGATTCGCGCACCTGCATCGAAGCGCTCCGAATGGCATCCGGCGCCTGCGCGATCTGCCGGACGATGTTCTCGCGAACCTGACCACCTTGCCCGAGACCACGCCTCCGCCCGTGCGTTCGCAGCCTCGTCGCGCGGGCCTCTTCGCCATGGCGGATGATCGCTTCGCGGTGCTGATCGGCCTGCCTTTCGGCCGCTGCGATGCCGGGACACTGACGCAGCTCGCGGCGACAGCGCCCGAACATGCCGAGATCCGGCTTTCGCCCTGGCGCGGGCTGGCGTTCCGCAAGCTGGCGCAAGGCGAGGCGGAGCAGCTGCTGAAGCTTGCCGATACGCTCGGCGTCATCACCCGTGACGACGACCCGCGCCTGTCTGTGCAGGCCTGTGCGGGCAGCCCGGCCTGCTCGCGCGCCGAGGCGCCCACCATGGCCGATGCCGCCAGGCTGGCCGAAGCCACCGCCGATCTGCTGGCGCAGGGAGCGACCCTGCATGTTTCCGGTTGCGTCAAATCCTGCGCGCATCCGACTGCGTCCGACCTGACGCTGGTCGGGCGCGGCGGGCTCTATGATGTGATCTGCGGCGGCACGGCGCGGGACAATGCCATCGCGACGCTTGACCTTTCGGCGCTGCTGGCGCGATTGCAGCCCGGCGAAGATATTCACGCGCGGCTCTCCGAGGCCACGCGGACAACGAGGCCGCGCGGTTGAAGGCATACGACTATATCCAGGATGGAGCGGCGATCTACGAACGCTCGTTCGCGATCATCCGGGCGGAGGCCGATCTCGCGCGCTTCGACGGCGTGGCTGAGCGCGTCGTGGTGCGGATGATCCATGCCTGCGGCATGACCGATCTGCCGCGCGACGTCGAGATCTCGGGCGATTTCGCCGAGACAGCCCGGTCTGCGCTCAAGGGCGGCGCGCCAATCCTGTGCGATGCCAAGATGGTTGCCAACGGCGTGACGCGCGCGCGCCTGCCGGCCGGCAACGAGGTTCTTTGCACGCTCGACGACGCGCAGGTGCCGGGGCTGGCGGCGCAGATGGGTACGACGCGCTCGGCCGCCGCGATGGAGCTGTGGAAGCCGCATCTCGCCGGTGCCGTCGTGGTCATCGGCAATGCCCCGACCTCGCTGTTTCGCCTGCTCGAGATGCTCGATGCCGGTGCGCCGAAGCCCGCGGCTGTGATCGGCATTCCGGTCGGCTTCGTCGGCGCGGCGGAATCCAAGCAGGCACTGGCTGAGGACCGGCGCGTGCCCTTCCTCGTCGTGCATGGACGGCGTGGCGGCTCGGCCATGGCGGCAGCGGCCGTCAATGCGCTGGCTCAGGACAAGGAATAGCTCGTGAGCGGGACAGCAAAGACCCTGCTCTACGGCGTCGGCCTCGGCCCCGGTGCGCCGGACCTGATGACGGTCCGTGCGCGCGAGGTCATCGCGAGGGCCGACAGGCTCGTCCATTTCTGCAAGCGCGGCCGGCGCGGCAATGCCCGCGCCACGGCGGACGCCATCTTCGCGCCTGACCCTGCCCGCGAGATCGAGCTCGCCTTCCCCGTGACGACCGAGGCCGAGGTGGGCGATCCTGCCTATGACGAGCCGATCGCCGCCTTCTACGAGGAAGCGGCCGAACGCCTCGCGGCGGAGATGGCGGCCGGGCGCACGCTCGCCGTGCTCTGCGACGGCGACCCGTTCTTCTACGGCTCCTTCATGCATCTGTGGCGGCGGCTCAGCATGCGCTTCCCCTGCGAGGTCGTGCCGGGCGTCACCGCCATGACCGGCGCCTGGGGCGAGGCCGGCGCGCCGATCACCTGGGGCGACGACGTGATGACCGTGCTGCCCGGCACGCTGCCCGAGGCGGAGCTGGCGCGGCGCCTGTCCGACACGGACGCAGCCGTGATCATGAAGCTCGGCCGCAACCTGCCGAAGGTGCGGCGCGCGCTGATCGCAGCAGGGCTCGAAGAGCGCGCGGTCTATGTCGAGCGCGCGACGATGGAGCGGCAGGTGGTGGCCCGCCTCGCCGACAAGGCCGACGACGAGGCGCCTTATTTCGCCATGGTGCTGGTGCCCGGCGAGGGGCGGCGACTGTGACGGGGTCTCTGACCATCGTCGGACTCGGGCCAGGCACAGCGGACTGGATCACGCCAGCCGCACAGGCCGCGCTCGATATCGCTACCGACATCGTCGGCTATGGCCCGTATGTCGACCGCGTGCCGGAGCGGGCGGGATTGACCAAGCACGCCTCGGATAATCGCGTCGAGGTCGAGCGCGCCTCGCATGCCCTGCAACTGGCAGCAGAGGGCCGGACGGTCGCTGTGGTCTCGGGCGGCGATCCCGGTGTCTTCGCCATGGCGGCGGCCGTCTTCGAGGCGCTCGAGGCTGGCGAACCCGGTTGGCGGGCCATTCCGATCACGGTCGAACCCGGCATCACGGCGATGCTGGCGGCGGCGGCGCGGGCAGGGGCGCCGCTCGGCGGGGATTTCTGCGCGATCTCGCTCTCCGACAATCTCAAGCCCTGGGAGGTGGTGACCGCCCGGCTCGAAGCGGCGCTGGCCGCCGATTTCGTGATCTGCCTCTACAACCCGATCTCGAAGGCGCGGCCCTGGCAGCTCGGCAAGGCGCTGGAGCTGGCGGCACAATGCCGGGAGGGCCGGACACCGGTGCTTTTCGCGCGAGCGGTCGGCCGGCCGGACGAGAACCTGCGCATCCTGACGCTTACGGAAGCGGTCGCCGCCGCGGACACGGCCGATATGGCGACGCTGGTGATGATCGGAGCGTCGAGCACGCGGCTGATCGCGCGGGGCGCAGAGCAGCCTTACGTCTATACGCCGCGTTCGGTGACGAAGAGCCCCTGCGTCACCAGCCAGGGCAGGACCTGATCGATATGGTCGACGGTCTCGACATGAGGCTTGAGCGGACGCTCCACCATGATGACCGGCAAGGCGAGCCGGCGCGCCGCGACAAGCTTGCCGACCGTCGCCGAGCCACCCGAATTCTTGCTGACCAGGATCTCGACACCCTCGCGGCGCATGAGATCCTCCTCGTCATCGGCGTCGAAGGGGCCGCGCGCGAGGATAACGTCGACATGGGGCACCGGCAGGCGATCTCCGATCGGCTCGATGGCGCGCACGAGGTAGCGGTGCTGCGGGGCATCGGCGAAGGCCGGCAGTTCCAGCCGACCGACGGTGAGGAAGACGCGGCGCGGCACGTTGCCCAGCGCCTGAACGGCGGCGTCGATGTCCGGCACGGATTTCCAGCGGTCACCGGGTTGTGGCTTCCAGCCCTCGCGGCGGATGGCGAGCAGGGGCACCCCTTCCGCCTTGCAGGCATGCTCGGCATTGAAGGGCATGACGGACGCGAAGGGATGCGTCGCATCGACGACGGCGACGATGCCGTTCTCGACGAGATAACGCCGCAGCCCCTCGATGCCGCCAAAACCGCCAACGCGCACAGGCAGATTCGTCGGCCGGGGATCGACGGTGTGCCCCGCCAGCGAGATAATGGCGCGAATCTCGGGAGCCTGATCAGCAAGAAGCTCGTCAAGCGCCGCAGCTTCGCCCGTACCACCGAGAATGAGAACGGTCATGACGCAATCCTTGCTTGAAAACGTTCCAAAGTCGAGCACGGGGCCTGAGGTTCCCGCACCATGGCTTTCGCTGATCGGCCTGGGCGAGGACGGCCCGGCCGGCCTCAGCACCGAGGCGCGCGCCGCACTGGCCGACGCCGAAATCGTCTTCGGCGGCGACCGGCATGTCGCGCTGGTGCAAGGCACCGTGCCGGGCGAGCTCCGGCCCTGGCCGCAGCCCTTCCGCAACGCGCTGCCGCAGATTCTGGCCGAGCGCGGCCGCAAGGTCTGCGTGCTCGCGACCAGCGACCCGTTCCATTACGGCATCGGCAACAGCCTGAGCCGCGCGATCCCGGCCGAGGAGATGCGGATCATCCCGCAGCTCTCCTCCTTCTCGATGGCGTGCACGCGGATGCGCTGGCCGCAGGAGGAATGCGCGCTGGTCTCGCTTCATGGGCGCACGCTTTACCGCATCGTGCCGCATCTGCAGCCTGGCGCGCGCATCCTGGCCCTCTCCTGGGACGAGACCACGCCGCGCGCTGTCGCCGAACTGCTGACCGCGCGCGGGCTCGGCGGCAGCCGCATCACCGTGATGGAATCGCTCGGCGGGCCGCAGGAGCGCGTCCGCGAAGTACAGGCCTCCGCCTTCGCGCTCGACGGCACGGTGCCGCTCAACCTGATCGCCGTCGAGGTCGTCGCCACGCGCGATTCGCGCATCCTGCCGCTGACGCCGGGGCTCGACGAGGAATGGTTCGCCCATGACGGGCAGATCACCAAGTCCGAGATCCGCTCCGTCACGATCTCGGCGCTCGCCCCGCGCGGCGGCGAGCTGCTCTGGGATGTCGGAGCGGGCTCGGGCTCGGTCGCGGTGGAATGGTGCCAGCGCCATATGCACAACCGGGCCATAGCCTTCGAGGCGAAGGCCGACCGGGCCGAGCGCATCGCCCGCAACAAGCTCGAGCTCGGCGGGCTCAACGTCACGGTCGTGGGCGCGGCGCCTGCCGGCTTCGTCGGGCGCGATGCGCCGGATGCCGTCTTCATCGGCGGCGGGCTGACCGAGGAAGGGCTGTTCGAGGCCGCCTGGGAAGCGCTGAAGCCGGGCGGGCGGCTCGTCGCAAACGTCGTCACCATCGAGGGCGAGGCCAAGCTGGCCGAGCTCTATGCCGTGCACGGCGGCTCGCTGCGGCGCATCTCGATCGACCGGCTCGCCCCGGTCGGCGGCAAGCATGGCTGGCGCCCGGCGATGCCGGTCACGCAGTGGCGGGTGGAGAAGCCTTGAGCGAGGGCCGCCTGATCGCGGGTATTGGCCTCCGGCCTGGAACCGGGGCGGGCGATATCCTCGCCTGCCTCGACGCGGCACTGGCCGTCGCCGGGCTTGCCGGCGCGACGGCGGTGCGCTTCGCCACGCTGGCGAGCCGGCTCGCCGAGCCCGGCCTCGTCGCGGCGGCGACGGAGCGCGGCGCCGAACTCGTGGCAATCCCCGACGAAGCGCTGAAGGGTTTCGAGGCGGCCTGCGCCACACGCTCGACCCGCATCGCCTCGCTTTATGGCGTCGGCTCTGTGGCGGAGGCCGCGGCGCTCGCTGCGGCCGGGCCCGGCGGGACGCTGGTGCAGCCGCGCATCGCCAATGCGCGCGTCACCTGCGCACTGGCGCGGGCTGCGGCATGACCATCCACTTCATCGGTGCCGGCCCCGGCGCGCCTGATCTCATCACGCTGCGCGGACGCGACCTCATCGCCGCCTGCCCGGTCTGCCTCTATGCCGGCTCGCTGATCCCCAGGGCGATGCTCGACTGGTGCCCGCCCGGCGCGCGCATCGTCGACACCGCCCCGCTCGATCTCGACGCCATCGTCGCCGAGATGCAGGGGGCGCATCTCGCGGGACAGGACGTGGCGCGGCTGCATTCCGGCGATCTCTCGATCTGGAGCGCCTGCGGCGAGCAGATGCGCCGGCTCGATGCGCTCGGCATCCCCTACACCGTAACGCCCGGCGTGCCGGCCTTCGCCGCTGCGGCCGCCGCGCTGAAGCGCGAGCTGACGCTGCCGGGCGTGGCGCAATCGCTCGTGCTGACGCGGACCTCCGGCCGGGCCTCGGCCATGCCGGAGAAAGAGACGCTCGCCACCTTCGCCGCCTCGGGCGCGACGCTCGCCATCCATCTCTCGATCCATGTGATCGAGCAGGTCGTGGCGGAGCTGACGCCGTTCTATGGCGCGGATTGCCCGGTCGCAGTGGTGTTCCGCGCGACATGGCCGGACGAGACGGTTCTGAGCGGCACGCTCGCCGGCATCGCCACGCAGGTGCAGGCCAGCAAACTCGAACGCACGGCACTGATCCTCGTCGGACCTGCGCTGGCGGCGGAAGACTTCCGCGAGAGCGCTCTCTATTCGGTCGACTATGACCGGCGCTTCCGGCCGCGGGGCGGGGCATGAGCGCGCGAGGACTGCTTATCGCCGCACCACGCTCCGGTTCGGGCAAGACCACGATTACGCTCGGGCTCCAACGCGCGCTCACGCAGCGCGGGCTGACTGTGCGCGGGCTGAAATGCGGGCCGGATTATATCGACCCCGCTTTCCACGCCGCCGCGACCGGCGCACCGAGCGCCAATCTCGATTCCTACGCCATGCCGGACGCGCTGCTGGCGCAGATTGCGCGCGAGGCGACGGAAGGTGCCGACCTCGTCGTCGCGGAAGGCTCGATGGGGCTGTTCGATGCGGTGCCGGGCCCTGAAGGACACACCGGGGCGAGCGCCGACATTGCCGCACTGACCAGCTGGCCGGTCGTGCTCGTCATCGACGTTTCGGGGGCGGCGCAATCGGTGGCGGCAGTCGCACTCGGCTGCAAGGTCTATGATCCACGCATCCGTATCGCCGGCGTGATCCTGAACAAGGTCGCAAGCGCTCGGCATGAGCGGCTGGTTCGACAGGGCATGGAGCGGATCGGCCTGCCGGTGCTCGGCGCTCTGCCGCGCGAGGCGAGCCTGATCCTGCCGGAACGCCATCTCGGGCTGGTGCAGGCCGGCGAGACGGCCGATCTCCATGCGCGGCTCGATGCGCTGGCGCAGGCTGTCGCGGCAGCCGTCGACCTCGATGCCGTCATCGCGGCGGCCGGCGAGACGAAGCTTGTGGCCGCCGCAAGCGATGGCCCGCCGCCCCTGCCCGCGCCTGGACGCAAGATCGCGATCGCGCGGGATGCCGCCTTCTCCTTCGTCTACCCGCATGTCGAGGCCGGCTGGCGTGCGGCAGGCGCGGAGATCATCCCCTTCTCGCCGCTCAGGGACGAGGCTCCGCCGGAAGATTGCGACGCCTGCTGGCTGCCGGGCGGCTATCCCGAGCTTCATGCCGGTACGATTGCAGCGGCGGGCCGTTTCCTCGATGGCTTGCGCCGCTTTGCCGAGGCCCGGCCGGTCCACGGCGAGTGCGGCGGCTACATGGTGCTCGGGAGCAGCCTGACAGATGCCGATGGCTCCGCCCATGCCATGGCGGGCTTGCTCTCGGTCGAGACCTCCTTCGCCAAGCGGAAGATGAATCTCGGTTATCGCCGCGCCGTGCTGCAGGCGGACGGGCCGCTCGGCCCCGCCGGCACGGCCCTGACCGGGCATGAGTTCCACTATGCCAGCATCGTCGCGCAGGGCGAGGACCCACCCTTTGCCGTGGTGACGGACCCGCATGGCTCGGCCCCCGCTCCTGCCGGCAGCCGGCGCGGCCACGTCACCGGTTCGTTCTTCCACGCCATCGCGACGGCCGGAGCGCCGTGAGCACGCCGCCCGTCTTCGACGCGGCGTTCGCAGCGCAATTCACGGAGCTGCTGCGCTGGCGGCGCGATGTCCGGCGCTTCCGGCGCGATCCCGTGCCGGACGAGCTGATCGAGGGGCTGATCGCGCAAACGCAGCTTTCGCCCTCCGTCGGCCATTCGCAGCCCTGGCGCTGGATGGCCGTGGACGATCCGCGACAGCGCGAGGCGGTGCAGGCGAGCTTCAGCCGCTGCAACGCAGAAGCGCTGAGCGCCTATGAAGGCGAGCGCGCCGCGCTCTATGCAAGGCTCAAGCTGGAGGGCCTGCGCGAGGCGCCGGTGCAGTTCGCCGTGTTCTGCGACCACGGCACGGATCGCGGCCATGGGCTGGGCCGGCAGACCATGCCGGAGATGCTCGACTATTCGGTCGTCGCGGCGATCACGCAGTTCTGGCTCGCGGCGCGGGTCGCGGGGCTCGGCGTGGGCTGGGTCTCGATCCTGGAGCCGGCGGAAATCTGTGCCGCGCTGGAGGCACCGCCAGCGTGGAAGTTGATCGCCTATCTCTGCATCGGCTGGGCTGAAGACGAATGCGACACGCCCGAGCTGATCCGGGAAGGCTGGGACACGGCTTAGATCATCGCGCGTTCCATCGGACGCGGCCACGATGATCTATCGCATTGTTATCGCATCGGATTATTCCGAAAAGCGGATTACACTTTCCGGTCCGATGCCATCGCGCTGAAGCCTTGCATTTCATGAAACAAAGAGGGAACATAAAGGCATGTCCCTCACGGAATCCCTCCTGAACCCGCCACCGGCGCGGCCCGACATCACACGCATGGTGTGCCGGGGCGCGGCGCGCCATCTGCGCGAGCGCGGCTATGCCATCGTCAAGGAAATGACCTTCGCCAATGGACGGCGCGGCGACATCGTCGCGCTCTCGCCCTCCGGCGAGCTTTGGGTCGTCGAGGTCAAGTCCGGCATCGCCGACTATCGCGTCGACGGCAAATGGCCGGATTACCGCGATTATTGCGACGGCTTCCTCTTCGCCGTGGCGCCCGATTTCCCGCAGGAGATCCTGCCCGAGGATGTCGGACTGATCGTCGCGGACGCTTATGGCGGCGCCCTGCTGCGCGAGCCGCCGCGCCATCCGCTCAACGCCGCGCGCCGCAAGATGCTGACGATAGCACTGGCGCGGCTGGCCTCGGACCGGCTCGCCCTGATCGAGGACCCTTCCCCCTCAGACTGAGGCGGCAGCTTGCGCTTTCCGCGTCGGTGCTAGCGGCCTTGCAAAGGGGCGCAGGTCGATCTCTGCGACGAGGAAGTCGATGAAGGCGCGCACGCGGGCCGGCAGGCGCCCGCCATGGCCGACATAGACGGCGTGAATCTCCTCGACATCGCCGGGGTTGAAGGCCTCCAGCACCGGCACGAGCCGGCCGGCGGCGATGTCGTCGGCGATATGGAAGAGCGAGAGCCGCGTCAGGCCCTGACCGGCCAGCGCGAGACGCCGCGCGCTTTCGCCATCGCCGACCGTGACGCGGCCATGAGCCGGCAGGAAGACGCGCTCACCGTCGATGACGAAGGGCCAGGTGTCGCGGTGCCGCGCGAAGTTGAAGGTGATGAGATCGTAGCCGGCGAGCTTATCGGGATGATCCGGCGCTCCCCGGGCCGCCAGATAATCCGGCGAGGCGACGATCGCCGAGACGCTTTCGCCCAGCTTGCGCGCGACGAGCTGGGACGATTTGAGCGGGCCGACGCGGATCGCGACATCGGCACGCTCATCGACCAGGTCGATCACCGCGTCGGTGATCGAGATGTCCAGCTGAATGCCGGGATGCGCCGCCATGAAGCGCGGCGCCACCGGCAGCAGGTAATGCCAGCCGAAAGCGACATTGGCGTTCACGCGCAGTCGTCCGCGCGGGATCTGGAACGCCGCGACCGCCCGCTCGGCCTCGTCGAGATCGGCGAGCACGCGCAGCGTCCGCTCATGGAAGGTGGTCCCCTCCTCGGTCAGCATGAACTTGCGGGTGGAGCGGACGATGAGCCTGACGCCGAGCCGCGCCTCCAGCCGGGCGACGAGCTTGCTGACGGCCGAAGGCGTCATCCTGAGCGCGCGCGCCGCCGGCGAGAAGCCGCCGAGCTCGACGACGCGGGCGAAGACCTCCATCTCGCCAGAGCGATTGACCTCGGGCCGCGGCACTGTGAATTCACCTCACAATTGCTGATCTTTGCCGCAGTCTAATTCACAAGCACGCACGGCGCTATCTGCGGGGCCGAACCCGTTCCCGGAGGCATTCCATGCCCGTTGCCCTTTATGCCCTGACCGTCGGTGCCTTCGGCATCGGCGTCACCGAATTCGTCATCATGGGCCTGCTGCTGCAGGTCTCCTCCGACCTCGGCATCAGCATCCCGCTCGCCGGCCTGCTGATGACCGGCTATGCGCTCGGCGTCTTCGTCGGCGCGCCTATCCTGACCATCCTGACCCGCGGCCTGCCGCGCAAGACGACGCTGCTCGTGCTGATGGCGATCTTCACGCTGGGCAATCTCGCCGCGGCGCTGAGCCCCAGCTTCGGCTGGCTGATGGGCGCGCGCATCGTGACGGCGCTGGCCCACGGCACCTTCTTCGGCGTCGGCTCCGTCGTCGCGACCAGCCTCGTCGCGCCGGAGCGCAAGGCCTCGGCCATCGCGCTGATGTTCACGGGGCTGACGCTCGCGACCCTGCTCGGCGTACCCTTCGGCTCCTGGCTCGGCCTCGCCTATGGCTGGCGCTCGACCTTCTGGGCCGTGACCGGCATCGGCGTGGTGGCCTTCCTCGTGCTGGCCGCGCTTGTCCCGGCCGACCGGGAGCGCCCCGCGCCCGGCCCGCTGTCGGAAGAGTTCAAGGTCCTGGCCCGGCCGCAGGTCCAGCTCGGCCTCGTCATGACCGTGCTCGGCTTCGGCGGCATCTTCGCGATCTTCACCTTCATCCAGCCGATCCTGATCGAGCTCGCCGGCTTCAGCGAAGCGGCCGTCTCGCCGGTCCTGCTCGTCTTCGGTGCCGGGCTCGTCGTCGGCAACCTGCTCGGCGGGCGCTGGGCCGATCGCAGCCTCGCGCCCTCGCTGATCGGCTCGCTCGCGCTGATGACCGTGGTGATGCTCGCCGCAACCTTCGCCTTCCACAGCCAGATCGGCGCGGTCGCCGCCGCCTTCGTGCTGGGGGCTGCCGCCTTCGCCACCGTCGCACCGCTCCAGATGTGGGTGCTGCAGCAGGCCGGCGGCGCCGGTCAGGGGCTGGCGTCGAGCCTCAACATCGCCGCCTTCAACCTCGGCAACGCCTTCGGCGCCTGGCTCGGCGGCGCGGTCATCACGCAGGGGCTGGGCTATGGCGCCATCGCGCCGGTCTCCGCGCTGGTGCCGCTGGTGGCGCTGGGCCTTGCCGCCTTCGCCGTCTCGCTGGAGCGACGCTCGGCGCGTGTCGCCTGCGCCGGCACGGCCTGATCACAGGCCGCCAGGACAAAAGAAAAAGCCGCCGGACTCAGGTCCGGCGGCTTTGCCATATCGGCATCTCAGCGTGGTGCACGCTTGGCGAGGATGCGTTGCAGCGTGCGCCGGTGCATGCCGAGCCGGCGGGCCGTCTCGGAGACGTTGCGGCTGCAGAGCTCGTAGACCCGCTGGATGTGCTCCCAGCGCACCCGGTCGGCCGACATCGGGTTTTCCGGCGGCTGCGGGCGGGCATCGCGCTGTGCGGCCAGCGCGGCATGGATCTCGTCGGCATCGGCCGGCTTGGCGAGGAAGTCGAAGGCGCCGAGCTTCACGGCGCTGACGGCGGTCGCGATATTGCCGTAGCCGGTCAGCACGACGCCGCGCGCGTCGGGGCGGCGCTCCTTGAGGCGGGCAATGACGTCAAGGCCGTTGCCGTCACCGAGTCTGAGATCGATCACCGCGAAGGCGGGGGCAGCCTCTTCCACCGCGGCGAGGCCAGCGGCGACGCTGTCGGCGGTGCGGACGGCATAGCCGCGGCCTTCCATGGCGCGGGCGAGACGGGTCAGGAACGGCTTGTCGTCGTCGACCAGCAGAAGGGTCATGTCGGCGCCCGCTTCGGGCCTGCCGCTCTCGCTCGGCGTATCCTGCATCATCGTCTCCTTGCCGCTTGCTCCAGGCGCGCTGCGGCTGCGCGAAGTGTCGTGTCGTTGCGCCGGCCGAATTTCGGCTCAGCCGGCTTCATTTAGTGTCTATGCCCACGGCTGGGTAGCCCCATCGCCCGATCGACCGGCCTCGAACACGTCGCGAGGCCAGGCGATGCGGATCGACGCGCCGCTCGCCGGCGCGGGCCGGTTGGAGAATTCCAGCGTCGCGCCGCCGCGCTCAAGCAGCGTCTTGGCGATGAAGAGGCCGAGCCCCAGCCCGCCGCCGGCACGGTTCTCGCCCGCCCCGCGCGAGAGATAAGGCTCGCCAGCGCGCATCAGCACGTCGGGCGGGAAGCCCGGCCCATCATCGGCGATGGTCAGCACGACCTGGCCACCTTGCGTCCAATCGGCGGCGATGCTGACCGTCGCGCTGGCGAAGTCGACCGCATTGTCGACGATGTTGCCGAGGCCGTAGATCATGCCCGGATTGCGCCGGCAGATCGGCTCCGGCTTTTCGCCCGTCATGGTGATCTCGAAGGGCACGCCAAAGGGCCGCTGCGGCCCGGCCGCCTCCTCGATCAGGAGACGCAAGGTGAGCTGGTCGAGCGGGCCGCCATCGGCGTCCTGCAGGCTCGAGAGCTTGCCGAGGATGCCGCGGCAGCGCTCGACCTGCTCGCGCAGCAGGGCGATGTCCTCCGCCATCTCGCCCTCGGGCGGGGCGAGCCGGGTGAGCTCGCGGGCGACGAGCGCGATGGTGCCCAGCGGCGTGCCGAGCTCATGGGCGGCGGCGGCGGCGAGCCCGTCGAGCTGAGACAGATGCTGTTCGCGGGCGAGCACCAGCTCGGTCGCGGCGAGAGCGTCGGAGAGGTCCCGCGCCTCCTTGGCGACGCGCCAGGCATAGATGCCGGTGAAGGAGAGCCCCAGCACCAGCGCGACCCAGTTACCGAGCTGGTAGAAGGGCGGCAGCACCGGCCGCTCATCCCCGGCCCAGGGCAAGGGCATGTGGTAGCGGCTGATGGCCGTCGCCAGAACGATCGCCAGCAGGCCCAGCAGCAGCGTGCGCTGCGGCGGCAGCGCGGTCGCCGAGATCATGACCGGCGCGAGGAAAAGGATCGCGAAAGGGTTCTGCAAGCCCCCCGTCATGAAGAGCAGCGCGGCGAGCTGGACGATGTCGAAGGCGAGCAGCGCCGTCGCCGGCCCGTCGGTCAGACGGTGGCTGAGCGGGAACCGGATGCGCAGCGCGATGTTGAGCGAAGCGGAGACGGCGATGACGATGAAGCACCAGCCGAAGGGAAGCGTGAAGCCGAGGCCGAAATGGACGCCGGCGACGGCGACGCTCTGCCCGACAATGGCGAGCCAGCGCAGCCTGACCAGCGTATCGAGCCTGAGATCGCGGCTGGCGCGGGCCAGGGCCGGTTCCGAGAGGTCCGGGGCGTTCACGTCGGCTTAGCCTCCATCTGGCCGCGGCGCATAAACGCCGAGGCTTATCCCCTGAATAGGAGATTCTTAGCCTTTAGCCGGGTTGAATGAGAATAAAATAGACTTAAGGTGCATCGCTGCGATGCAGCATGCTATGTTGCATAGCAAGGAACAACAGAATGCAAGGGGCCCCGATGTCCTTCGCCTACCACGCTTATGAAGCGGTTCACATGATGGTGAGCCCCATGCGCGGCCTCTCGGACGCCATGCATCTCGCGTTCAAGAATCCGGCAAACCCGCTGACCTATACGCCGCTCGGGCGCACGATGGCGGCCTCCTGCGAGCTGTTCGAGCGCGTCACGCGCCGCTACGGCAAGCCGGCCTTCGGCCTCGACGAGACCACGATCAACGGCGTCAAGGTGCCGGTCGTGGAGCGCGTCGTCTGGGAGCGCCCGTTTGGCAGGCTCGTCTATTTCGACCGCCAGATCGAGGGCCGGCGCAAGCCGCAGCCCAAGGTTCTGCTGGTGGCGCCGATGTCCGGCCACTACGCCACGCTGCTGCGCGGCACGGTCGAGGCTTTCCTGCCCGGCCACGAGGTCTATATCACCGATTGGATCGATGCCCGGCTCGTACCGCTCTCGGCCGGCGGGTTCGATCTCGACGACTATATCGACTACGTCATCTCGATGCTGCAGACGCTGGGGCCGGACACGCATGTCATGGCCGTCTGCCAGCCGGCGGTGCCGGTCATCGCCGCCATCGCGCGGATGGAGGCGGAAGGCGACAATTGCGCGCCGCGCTCGATGACGCTGATGGGCGGCCCGATCGACACCCGCCGCTCGCCCACCGCCGTGAATCTGCTCGCGCAGGAGCGCGGCATCGACTGGTTCCGCCGCAACTGCATCACGGTCGTGCCGATGCCGCATATGGGCGCGTTCCGGCAGGTCTATCCCGGCTTCATGCAGCTTTCGGGCTTCATGGCGATGAATATGGACCGCCACGTCACCGCCCATTACGAGATGTTCAAGCACCTCGTCACCGGCGACGGCGATTCCGCCGAGAAGCACCGCGACTTCTATGACGAGTATCTCGCCGTCATGGACCTGACCGCGGAGTTCTACCTCCAGACGGTCGATACAGTCTTCGTCCAGCATGCGCTGCCCAAGGGCACGATGAAGCACCGCGGCAAGCCCGTCGACCTGACGGCCGTCCGCCGTGTCGCCCTGATGACGGTCGAGGGCGAGAACGACGACATCTCCGGTGTCGGCCAGACGCAGGCCGCGCACGACCTCTGCGTCAACATCCCAGACTCCAAGCGCGTGCATTACCTCCAGCCCAAGGTCGGTCATTACGGCGTCTTCAACGGCTCGCGCTTCCGCTCCGAGATTGCGCCGCGCATCTCGGACTTCATGGTCAGCCTCGACATGGAAGCCGCCAAGGAGCGTCGCAACAGCAGCGCCGGCGAACAGCGCAAGGCGCTGAAGGTCGCGGGCTGACGAGCTCTTCCCCATCGCCCGCGAATCCCGCACAATCGCAGGCGATGCGCATCTCCCTGTTCAGGCGCCAGCCGGACCCCGACCGGATCGAGGTCGTCCATGCCGGCACGCGCTTTCCCGTCCTGGTGAAGCGGCGTGCGAATGCGCGGCGGATGACGTTGCGCGTCTCGCAGGCCACCGGCGAGATCACGCTGACCCTGCCCGAGCGCGCCGATTTCGCGGCCGGGCGGGTCTTCGCGGAGAACCATGGCGGCTGGATCGCGGCACGCATCGCCAAGCGGCCGCAGATCGTCCCCTTCGAGACCGGCCGGTCCGTGCCGTTGCGCGGCGTGCCGCACCGCATCGTGCACTGGTCGAAGGCGCGCGGCGTGACGCAGGCGACGCGCGACCAGGACGGCCAGCCGATCATCGCGGTGGCGGGCGAGGCCGCCCATGTGCCGCGCCGGGTGAAGGATTTCCTGCGCCGCCTCGCGTTGCAGGACCTTGAGAAGGCGGTGCGCCGCCACACCGCCACGCTCGGCATCCCGGCGCGCAAGATCACCATCCGCGACACGACGAGCCGCTGGGGCTCCTGCTCCTCGCAGGGGCATCTCAGTTTCTCCTGGCGGCTCATCCTGGCCCCACCCGGCGTGCTCGACTATCTCGCAGCGCATGAGGTGGCGCATCTCAAGGAGATGAACCATTCGCATCGCTTCTGGGCACTGACCCACAAGCTCTACCCGCAGACCGAAGAGGCCGAAGCCTGGCTCAAGCGCCATGGCGCGAGTCTGCACGGCTTCGGCTGAGTCGCACCGCGGGGCCCCTTCAGCCCTCATCCTGAGGAGCAGCCGGAGGCTGCGTCTCGAAGGATTTTCCAGATGGTTCAGGAGCCTCCTCGAGCATCCTTCGAGACGCCGCTGCCGCGGCTCCTCAGGATGAGGGCTGAGAATTTCGAAATGGACCTCAATGCGCGCCCGCCAGTCGCGTTAACCACTTCCTGAAACCTCGCCCCCCACACTGACCGCCGATTCGCCGTCAGCGTGAGTAAGTCTATGGGTCAGGTCATTGCGTTTCGTCGCCCGCCGGAACCTTCCGCTCCGCCCGAGCCCGCGCTCGGCTTGATGTCCGCCGTGGATTTCGCGCTGCGGGATCTCGCCGAGATCATGCCCCATATCGCGCTCGATTCCGCCCGCGCACAGGCCGAGGCCTGCCGTGCCATGCTGGCGCGGGCCTTCGACGCCGAGGTCGACGCCGAATTCGCCGACTGACGCACAGGGCATCGACGCCCTCCGAAAGTCGCCTCCCCGCTTTCGAGCCGACGACCCAGCGCATGGCGCCCCGGCACAGGACCGCCTTGCCGAGCCGCGCGAATTGTCGAACCTCTGCCAAGAGCCGGCCACCCGCTTGAAGTGCCGGCCGCAGGGAGAGGAAGGCCTATGTTCCTGACCAACAGCGATATGGTCGAGCTCGTCGAGCTCAGGCACCGGCTGCATCGCCGGCCCGAGATCTCGGGCGAGGAACGCGAGACCGCCGCTACCATCGTCGAAATCCTCAAGCCGACCGGCCCCAACCGCATCGTCACCGGGCTCGGCGGCCATGGCGTCGCCGCCATCTATGAGGGCGCCGAGCCGGGTCCCACGGTGATGATCCGCGCCGAACTCGATGCGTTGCCGATCGAGGAACTGTCGGACAGCGACCATCGCTCCGAGATTCCCGGCAAGGGACATCTCTGCGGCCATGATGGACACATGACCATCCTGGCGGGCGTGGCGCGGGGCCTCTCACGCAACCCGCCGCAGCGCGGCCGCGCCATCCTGCTGTTCCAGCCCGCCGAGGAAACCGGCGCCGGTGCCGCCGCCGTCATCGCCGACCCGAAATTCGCGGAGATCGCGCCCGACTACGCCTTCTCCCTGCACAACCGCCCGGGCGTTCCCGTTGGGCAGGCACGCATCTCTGAGGGCGCCGCCAATTGCGCCTCCCGCGGTATCAAGATCGTGCTGACCGGCGAGACCTCGCATGCCTCGACGCCAGAGCATGGCCGTTCGCCGGCGCCGGCCATCGCGGCGCTGATTCCGGCCTTGACCGCGCTCGGCCCCGGCGGCCCGCTCGATGCGAATTTCCGGCTCGTGACCGTCACCCATGTCTCCATCGGCGAAGAGGCCTTCGGCATCGCGCCGGGCCATGGCGAGCTGTGGGCGACGCTGCGGACCGTCAACGACGCGCAGATGGGTGCTCTCTGCGAGGCCGCAGAAAAGCTCGCGCGCGATGCGGCCGAGGCGGGCCGGCTCACCGTCGCGCTGAGCTATCACGACATCTTCCACCACTGCGAAAACGAGCCGGAGGTCGTCGCCATGCTGCGCCGGGCGATGGACGAGGAGAAGGTGCCGCACGGGCCGACGCCGCCCTCGCGCGGCTCGGAGGATTTCGGCCTGTTCGGGCGCAAGGCCAAGTCCGCGATGTTCCTGCTCGGCTCCGGCGCCACGGCCCATCTGCACAATCCGGATTTCGACTTCCCGGACGACGCCATCGGCACCGGGGCGCGCGTCTTCATGCGCGCCATCCGCAACCTGCTGGGTGAAGCCCTCCCGCAAGCCTGAGGCCGCACCGATGACGCTGAACTGGGCGGGCGCCGCCAAACGCGCAGACGAGATCGCCGCAAGCTGGCAGCGCGAAGCCGGGCCGGGCGGCACGGTCATCCTGTTTGACCGCGACGGCGTGCGCGAGGCTTTCGCCGGGGGGCTCGCCAGCATCGAGCATGGCCTGCCCTTCACGCCGACGACGGTCAACCGCTTCGCCTCGATCAGCAAGCATGTCCTGGCCGTGGCGCTGCTGCGGGCCGGCTTGCCGCTCGATGCCACGCTCGGAAGCTGGCTGCCGGAGCTGCCGGCGCCATTGGCCGCAGTCACGCTCGGCCGGGCGCTGGACATGACCGGCGGCCTGCCTGACATGATGGAGGCCTTCTGGCAGCAGGGCGTGCCCTATACGGCGACGCTCGATGCCGAGGAGATCTTCGCGCTCGCAAGGCTCTTTCCGTCGCTGAGTTCGACGCCCGGCACGGAGATGGCCTATTCCAACACCGGCTGGCGCCTTGGCCAACGCGTGCTGGAGAAGGTTTCGGCCAAGCCCTATGCCGAAATCGTCGCGGCGCTCTCCGGCGAGCTCGGCCTCGCCTTCCGACTGCCCTATGACGGCGCCGAGATCGTTCCCGGCCTCGCCACCGGCTACTGGCGCGCGGCCGAAGGCTGGCGGCGCGGCCATTACGGCTTCCATTTCTCTGCCTCGGGCGGCATCGCCGGCTCCGCCACCGATCTCGCGAGCTGGCTTTCGGCGCTGCTCGCCGGACGCGGACCGCTCGCCGGCATGCTGGAGAAGCTCGCCGCGCCCCGCCATTTCGCAGATGGCAGCGAGAGCGCCTACCGGCTCGGGCTGGTCTGCAGCCGGCTCGGCGGCACCGACGTCATCGGCCATGGCGGCTCGCTGCCGGGCTATCGCAATCATTTCCTGATAGCGCCGGCCCATGGCGTCGGCGTCGTGGTGATGACCAACCGCGAGGAAGAGGCGCTCTGGCCGGCGCTGACCGTTCTCGCGGCGCTCCTCGGCGAGGAGCTTCCGGCCGCCGGCCAAGCGCCCGCCGGCCTGTTCGCCGCGGATGAAGGGCCGTTCTGGGCGGAGCTCGCGCCGGATTCGATCAGCTTCATGGGCGGCTTCGAGCGCCTCGTCGGCGATGGCGAAGGGGGCTTACGCAGCCTGCCTGCCTATCTCGACATCCGTCTGCGCGCAGAGGGGGCCGACACGCTTTCGGGCCTGATCGGCGGCGCGAATAGAACGCTGCGGCGCGTGCCCGGCGGCACCGCGCTCGACGGAAGGCTCGTCGGCCGCTGGCACGAGCCGCGCTTCGGCACCGAGATCGAGATCCGGGCGGACGGCACGGCGCTGATGGCGTGGCCTTCCGGCGGCACGGTGACGAAGCTGACACCGCTGCCAAACGGCCGGGCTCTGGGAGATCTGCTCCACGGCCCCTGGCGCTATCGGCCCTGCCTCTGGCTCGATGGCGAGGGCGACCTGCGGGTCTCCGGCCACCGGGCAAGAATTTTGCAAATGCACCGCGCCGGCTGACGACGCGCCAGCCGGTGCCTATGGAGGAGACGACCCTATGCACCTGCCCCGTTTCGCTGCCGCGCTTCTGCTCTCGGCCTCCGCGCTGCTGCCGTTATCGGCTGCGGCCCAGTCCCAACCGGCCGCGAACCGCGTGCTGCGCGTCGCTCCGCATGCGGACCTGAAGACGCTCGACCCCGTCTCTGCCTCCATCGTCATCACCCGCATGCACGGGCTGATGATCTACGAGACACTCTTCGCCTGGGACTCCAATCTCGAGCCCAAGCCACAGATGGTCGAGAGCTTCGAGACCTCGTCGGACAAGCTCACCTGGACCTTCAAGCTGCGCCCCGGCCTGAAATTCCATGACGGCCAGCCGGTGACGACCAAGGACGTCATCGCCTCTCTGACGCGCTGGATGAAGCGCGACACCATCGGCGGCAAGCTCGGCGAATATACCGAGGGGATGGAGGCCATCGACGATGCGAGCTTCAAGCTGAAGCTCAAGCGGCCGCTGGCGCTGGTGCCCTTCGCGCTCGGCTCGGCCGTCGGCCAGATCCCGGTGATCATGCGCGAGGCCGACGCCAAGACCGACCCGATGAAGCCGGTGATGGAGACCATCGGCTCCGGCCCCTTCAAGTTCAACCGCGAGGAATGGCGCAGCGGTTCCAAGATCGTCTACGACCGCAACGCCGACTATGTGCCGCGCTCCGAGCCGGCCGACGGGCTCTCCGGCGGGCGCGTCGTGAAGGTCGACCGGGTCGAGTGGCTGATCATGCCGGACGCTGCGACCGCCGCCGCGGCGCTGCAGACCGGCGAGATCGACATCTGGGAGCAGCCGAGCCAGGACCTGATCCCGGTCATCTCGGGGAACAGCCAGGTCAAGGTCGAGCGCTATTCCAACCTCTCCACCCAGGCGATGCTGCGGCCGAACCATCTCCACCCGCCCTTCGACAATCCGAAGGCGCGTCTCGCCCTCGCCTATGCGACCGACCAGGCCGATTTCCTTGCCGCCGGCTTCGGCGACGAGACATGGTGGAAGCGCTGCAGCGCCTATTTCGTCTGCGGCGGGCCGAACGGCATCGAGGCCGGCGCAGAGGGCTATGCCAAGCCCGATCTGGAGAAGGCCAAGGCGCTGCTCAAGGAGAGCGGCTACAAGGGCGAGAAGCTGGTGCTGAGCACCAGCAATGACATCGCGCCGATCGGCCGCATGGCGGAGGTCGCGGGAGCTGCCCTCAAGGCCGTCGGCTTCAATGTCGATGTGCAGTTCGCCGATTGGGGCGCGGTCACGACCCGCCAGCAGAACAAGAACCCGCCGGATCAGGGCGGCTGGAACCTCTTCGTGACCTTCGCCTCCGGCGCGACCATGCAGTCTCCGCTGACCAATATCGGCACCAATATGGGCTGCGAGCGCGCCTGGTCCGGCTGGCCCTGCGACGCCGAGGCCGAGAAGCTGCGCGGCGCCTTCGTCGATGCGCCTGACGATGCGAGCCGGAAGGTCGCGCTGGAAGCGCTGCATAAGCGCCTCGCCGAGGTGCAGCCCTATCGCGTGCTCGGGCAGTTCGACCAGCCCTATGCCCGCCGCACCAACGTGGCCGGCGTGCTGGCGGCGCCGGTCATGCTGTTCTGGAACATCGAGAAGAAATAAGTTCGTAGGGCTCTACAGCGTCACGCGCCAGGTGAAGTCGCGGCTCTCGCCTGGCGCCAGCGCCATGATACCGGGCTTGTCGGCAAACTCCCCCTGCCAGCCGAGGGGGCTCGCCATGCCGGCCCAGGGCTCGATGCACAGGAAGGGCGCGCCCGTCGGCTTCGACCAGATGCCGAGGTCCCAGAACCCCTCCCAGCTGACCGTCAGCGCGCGACGCTCCTGCCCGGCGGCGTCGAGCGCCGCGAAGTGCACCGAGCGGTTGGCGACATCGGGAATGACGATCGCGTCATTGGCGAAGAGGCCTTCCGCGAGCGGCAATTCCTTGCCCGAGAAGGGCAGCGGGAGCGGCCCGCCGATCAGCCCGCCCTCGACAGCGCGGCCGGGGCCGGGTTCTACCTCCGGGAAGCTCAGCCGATGCGCTTCCTTGGAAACGCCCTCGACGAGCGGCCAGAGGAAAGCCGGGTGTGCGCCGACGCCGCAGATCAGCGGCGTTTCGGCAGGGTTGCTCACCTGCGTCGTCACGCTCAGCGTATCGCCGGCAACCGCGTAGATCATCCGCAGCACGAAGCGGAAGGGATAGATCGCCAGCGTCTCGGCGCTCTCGCGCAGTTCCAGCACGGCGCGGTCCGTGCCGCGCTCCACCCAGGTGAAGAGTGCGTCGCGGGCGAAACCGTGCTGGGTCAGGCGGTAGCTGCGGCCCTGATGGATCAGCGTATCGTCCGTCAGCCGCCCGACAACCGGGAAGAGCACCGGCGCATGGCGCGGCCATTCCGGCCCGCCATGCCAGAGCGCCGGCCCCTTCGCATCGGCCAGCGCAACGAGTTCGCCACCCTGCGCCCGAACAGTCGCCTGCAGGGCTCCGGAGGAAATCGCGTGGGTGTCGGTCATCAGGCAAGTCTCCGCCGGTCGCTGCGGCACTGGATAGCCGATTGGCGCCGAGCACGAAATCGCGATACCGCCATGCCCGGCAACCACTTGCCGCAGTGCGCGTTTCAGGCGATGCCGCTACGATATCCGCGGAGGTCCCCCTTGCCGTTCACCCGCCGTCACATCACTGCCGGCCTTGTTGCCGCGCCCGCCGTCTTCAGCGGCGCACGGGCCTTCGCAGCGGGCCGGCCGGTCACGGTCGCGTCCCTGCTCGGCGAGGACAAGCCGGAGACGAAGATCTGGCGCCGGATCGCAGATGTGCTCGAGCGCTCCGCGCCGGGCCGGTTCGACCTGCGCATCGTGCCCAATGCCGCGCTCGGCGGCGAGAAAGAGGTCGCGGAGGGCCTGCGGCTGGGCTCGATTCACGCCGCGCTCTCGACCGTTTCGACCCTGTCGGCCTGGGTGCCCGAAGGGCAGATTCTCGACCTGCCCTTCCTGTTCCGCGATCGTGGCCATCTCGGTCGCGTCCTGGCAGGCCCCTTGGGCGCCGATCTGAAGACACGCTATGAAGCACAGGGCTTCATCGTGCCGGCCTACATCAACTACGGCGCCCGGCACCTGCTGGCAAAGGAGGCGCTCACGACGCCGGCCTCGGTCAAAGGCAAGCGCATCCGCGTCATCCAGAGCCCGCTCCATACCGAGCTCTGGTCAGGGCTTGGCGCCTATCCGACGCCGATCCCGATCCCCGAGACCTACAACGCCCTGAAGACCGGCGTGGTCGATTGCATGGACCTGACGAAATCCGCCTATGTCGGCTTCCGGCTGCATGAGGTCGTGCCCTGGCTGATCGAAACGGGCCACATCTGGGCGAGCGGTGTCGTCATGTTCGGCGGCCGATTCTGGACAGGGCTGACGCCGCCGGATCGCGAGGCGCTCGCCGCCGCGGTGATCGAGGGCGCCGCCTATTTCGACGTGCTGATGCTGGCCGACGAGGCTGCCTCGATGGCCCGCGCCGCGGCCGAGGGCGGCAAGGTCGCGCCGGCGGAGGATCGCGAGGGGTGGCAGGCCGGCGCTCGCAAGGTCTGGACGAGCTTCGCGCCACGGCTCGGCGGCATCGAGCGGATCGAGGCCATCGCCAAGAGCGCCTGAGCACCGCCAGCGGCTGGGCGGCCCCTCCCGTCATGATGGGGTCACGCGGGCAGGGCAAGATGGGAAGATTACCTTCGAATCGTTCTATTTATGCAGTAAAAACAAACACTTGTATTGCGTTCGCCATCTGCCTATCTCTGGCGCCGACCCGGAATCAAGCGACGGAGGTGTCGGGATGGTTGGGATCACCGAGGCAGAGGTCGACGCGACGATCGGCCCGATCGACCGGATCGTCATGGACGAGATCGTTCGCACCGGCGCGAGCCGGCTGGAGCTGCGCCGGGCGCTCGCCATGGCGAGGGGCCGAGCCGATCTCGAAGCCGCTTCCGCCTTGCCGGCGCGCATGCAACGGCTCGTCGACCTGCTGGCCGTCACCCTGCCCGAGCAAGGGCCGGCGCTTCCGCGCGATCGCGCCGAGAAGAACATCGGTCGCGCGGCCTGAAGACATAGACGGCGTCATTCTCGGGCCTGACCCGAGCATCTCTGGCGGGGAGATACTCCGGCGCATTCTTGTGCATGAGATTCGCGGGTCAGGCCCGAGAATGACGCCCCGTAGCCGAGAGGCCGTTCCCCTTTTCGACCCGATGCTCTAAGCCCCTCGCCATCGGCGGGGCGGCATGCGCAAAATCCTCATCATCGGCATCGGGGCCGGCAATCCCGACCACATGACGGTCGAGGCGATCGAGGCCCTGAACCGCGCCGATGTCCTGTTCATTCCCGACAAGGGCGAGGAGAAGGCGGCGCTCAGGGCGCTGCGCGAGACGATCTGCCGCCGCTTCATCCGCAAGCCGGGCTATCGCACCGTCCCGGTCGCCATCCCGAAGCGTGCCGAGGCCGGCGACAACTATCGCGGCGTCGTGGACGACTGGCACGAGCGCATCGCCGCCGGCTATCGCGCGCTCTTCGAGGCGGAGCTCCATGAGGGGCAAAATGGGGCTCTGCTGGTCTGGGGCGATCCGGCGCTCTACGACAGCACGCTGCGGATCATCGAGCGGGTCGCCGCCTCGGGGCTCGCGCTCGACTGGCAGGTCTATCCCGGCATCAGCAGCGTGCAGGTGCTGGCGGCGCGCCATCGCATTCCGCTCAACACCATCGGCGGACCGATCCTCGTCACGACGGGACGCAGGCTCGCGGCCGGTTTCCCGGCGGATCAGGATAGTGTCGTGGTGATGCTCGACGGCGAGCAGGCCTTCGCGGCAATCAATCCGCAAGACATCGACATCTGGTGGGGCGCCTATCTCGGCACGCCGGACGAGATCCTGATGGCGGGGCCATTGGCAGAGATCACCGCGGAGATCGCTCGTGTCCGCGCACAGGCGCGCGCCCGGCACGGCTGGATCATGGACACCTATCTGCTGCGCCGCCGGCCGGCTTGACGCGCACGCGCTCATCCGCCATCGCTCGCCACGATCTTCAAGAACCCTGCCGGAGCTGCGCGCATGTCCCTCGCCGATCTCGCCGCCACCATCGAAGCCGCCTGGGAGAACCGCTCCGAGATCGGCGTCACGACGCAAGGGCCAGTGCGCGAAGCTGTCGAGCAGGCCATCGAGATGCTGGATTCGGGCCAGGCTCGCGTCGCTGAGAAGCAGGGTGCCGACTGGATCGTGCATCAATGGCTGAAGAAGGCGGTACTGCTCTCCTTCCGACTGACCGACAACGCGATCATCGCCAACGGCCCCGGCGAGGCCGTGTTCTGGGACAAGGTTCCCTCCAAGTTCGAAGGCTGGGGCGAGAACCGCTTCCGCGCCGCGGGCTTCCGCGTCGTGCCGCCGGCGGCCGCGCGCAAGGGCTCCTATCTTGCCTCGGGCGTGATCCTGATGCCCTCCTTCGTCAATATCGGCGCCTATGTCGATTCCGGCACCATGGTCGACACCTGGGCGACGGTCGGTTCCTGCGCCCAGATCGGCAAGAACGTGCATCTCTCGGGCGGCGTCGGCATCGGCGGCGTGCTCGAGCCGCTGCAGGCCAACCCGACCATCATCGAGGACAACTGCTTCATCGGCGCCCGCTCCGAGGTGGTCGAGGGCGTGATCGTCGGCGAGGGCTCGGTGCTCTCGATGGGGGTCTTTCTCTCGGCCTCGACCAAGATCGTCGACCGCGCCACCGGCCAGGTCCATATCGGCAAGGTGCCGCCCTATTCGGTGGTGGTGCCGGGCGCGCTGCCGGGCAAGCCCTTCCCGGATGGCACGCCTGGCCCCTCGCTCGCCTGCGCCGTCATCGTCAAGACCGTCGACGCCCAGACCCGCTCCAAGACCGGCATCAACGAGCTGCTGCGCGACTGAGGGCCGCTGCGGCTAGGCGTCATGCTCGGGCCGCGCCCTGCGCGGACCCGAGAATTTCAGACGAGGAAGCCCTGGTTTACGAGATGCTCGGGTCAGGCCCGAGCATGACGGCCCCGTGAATCCTATTCGCCGCCGATGACCTTCGCGTCCTCGACGGCGTGGCCGCGCAGCGGTAGTTCCTCCATCAGCGCCAGCATGATGAGGGCGAGCGCGAAGCCGAGGGCGGCGGCAGCGAAGACGTAGCGGAACAGCGTCACCATCGTCTCCCGATCGACAGCGCCCAGTTGCAGGGCCTCGTGCGAAAGATGCGCGCCGGCTCCGCCGACGCCGCCGAGCACGATCGCGCCAAAGGCCGCGACGATCAGCGCCCCGCCGATCTGGCGGAAGAAATTAGCCACCGCCGTCGCCGTGCCGAGCTGGTGTGGCTTGACCGCGTTCTGGATTGCGACCGTGGCGACGGGCAGCAGGGTGCCCAGCCCGAGGCTGACCACGGCCAGCAGGGCGCAGAGCGGCAGCAACGAAATCCGCCCCGAGAAGACCGCGAGAAGGATCGCGCCGACAAACGCGACAGAGAGCCCTACCAGCGGCACGCGCTTGTAATGGGTCAGATGCACCATCGCCCGACCAGAGCTCGTCGCGCCGATGACCGTGCCGCAGGTCAGCGGCAGGAGGCCGAGGCCGGAGTAGGTGGCGCTCAGGCCCATCACCGTCTCGAAATAAAGCGGCAGGTAGATCGTCAGGCCGATGAAGGTGCCCATGCCGAAGCCGGCGGCGACCGTGCCCCGGCGCACGACGCCGTTGGCGAGGATGTCGAGCGGGATCAGTGGCTCTTCGGCGGTACGCAGGCGCCAGGCGAAGAGCGCCCAGAGCAGCAGAGCAGCGACGATCAGCGTCGCAATGGGCCAGGAGCGCCAGGGATAGGCCGTCCCGCCCCAGGAGAGAGCGAGCAGCAGCGACATCGTCGCCGCCGTCATCAGCAGCGCTCCCAGCACGTCGAGCTTGTGCGGGCGCTCATGGCGCGGCAGGCGCTTGAGCGCCGAGCTCGTCATCCAGTAGGCGCCGAGCCCGAGCGGCAGGTTGATCCAGAAGATCACCGACCAATGCAGCCGCTCCGCCATCACCCCGCCCAGCACGGGCCCGAGCAGCGATGAGGACAGGAAGACGGCGGCAAAATAGACCTGATAGCGCCCGCGCTCCTTCGGAGGCACCATGTCCGCGATGATGGTCTGAGCCAATGCGATGAGGCCGCCGCCGCCGAGGCCCTGGACGAAGCGCGACGCCACGAGCAGAAGCGGCGTGGGCGACAGCGCGCAGGCGACCGAGCCCACCACGAAGACAGTGATGCCGGAGAGCAGCACCACGCGCCGCCCGTGGATGTCTGCCAGCTTGCCATAAAGCGGCGTGACCGCGGTGGAGGCCAGGAGATAGATCGTGACGATCCAGGACAGGTGGGCGACATCGCCGAATTCGCGCCCCATGGTCGGCAGGGCGGTGGCGACGATCGTCTGGTCGAGTGCCGCCAGGAACATCGCCAGCATGATGCCGAGCAGGATCGAGCGGATATCCTCCTGCGTCAGCGGCGCCGCCTGAATCTGTGTATCGAGCCGCTGGTCCATGAGAATGGCGATCTTGCCTGCATTTGAGGAATGGCGGACGTTAGTGAGTGGCCGTGTCATGCGCCAGAGTCACGGTGTGGGGTCGGCCCTGCGATGAGGGCGGAACGTGGGAGGAGGCCGGAAATGCCACTCGTGACGGCGGAGAACGCGATGCTGGTCGTCATCGATCTCCAGGCGCGGCTGATGCCGGCGATCCATGACGGCGAGCGCGTGCTGCTGAATGCGTCGCGACTGGCGGAGGCCGCACGCCTGCTCTCGATCCCCCTCCTCATCACCGAACAGAACCCGCGCGGCCTCGGCCCAACCGTCCCCGAACTCACAAATGCAGGCCCGGTCATCACCAAGATGAGCTTCGACGCCTGCGGCGAGCCTGCCTTCAGGGACGCTGTCGCCGACGCTGTCGATCTCGTCGTCTGCGGCTGCGAGGCGCATGTCTGCGTCGGGCAGACGGTGCTGAGCCTGCGGGCCCGGGGTCGCCGGGTCGTCGTGGCAGCCGATGCGATCGGTTCGCGCGCGCCCGAATCACGCGAAATCGCGCTCAGACGGATGGCGGACCATGGCGCCGAGATCGTCACGACGGAGATGGTCCTGTTCGAATGGCTGCGGACGGCGGAGCATCCGCAGTTCAGGCCGGTCTCGAAACTGATCCGCTGACTGGCGCATTTCAACGTTTCTCCGAAACGCGAAAACGCTCCATCCATTTGTTGTGTCGGATTTTCTTCACGCGAACCGGAACCAGCTCCGCTCGAAAATGCCCTGCTCTCCGTGACCGACATCACAGAACGCCTCATGCAAATAGAGGATGCTGCAGTCCTGCCTCACGCGTGAGGTTGCAAAAAAGGGACTGGGGGCACAAAAACCCGCGCTTCCGATTGAACCTGAATTGACCCTTGGGCGACCAAAGGGCAATCCGGTTTACCGTCGGGAAGCGTTGCGGTAGATATGTGCATCGACCTTAGTGTTTATTGTCATCGTTTTCTCGCTCGTGCGGTGTGCCGCGCGGGTATTTCTGCGGCCCAGATTGGCCGCGTTCCTGAATCGGGGGAGGTTGTCGTGAATTGCGCGTCTCTGGTTTCGGTGTTCCATGCCCGGCTGGCCGCAGCCATCGCGCTGGCGCTCTGTGCCATGGCTCTGACTGTGCCCGCCTCGGCCGCCGTGCCGGAGCGCCGTGTCGCGCTGGTCATCGGCAACAGCGCCTATACGTCGGTGCCGCCGCTGGCCAATCCGCAGCGGGACGCCAAGGGTGTCTCCGCCGCTCTGAAGCGGCTCGGCTTCGAGGTCGTCGAAGGCTACGACCTGAAGATGGACGCGATGACGACGACTGTGCGCGAGTTCGCACAGAAGCTCGACGGCGCCAAGGCGGGGCTCGTCTACTATGCCGGCCACGGCATCGCCGTCGGCGACGAGAACTACCTCATCCCGGTCGACGCCTCGCTGCGCTCGGAAGCCGATCTCGACTTCAAGGCGGTCAACGTCCAGCTCGTGCTGCGCCAGATGCAGCGTGACGAGCGCGTCAACATCCTCATTCTCGACGCCTGCCGCGACAACCCCTTCGCCAGCCAGCTTGCAGCCAAGTCCCGCGCCGTGACCCGCGGCCTGACGGCCATCGAGACACAGTCGGCCTCCGGCATCCTGATCGCTTTCGCCACCGATCCGCGCGCCACCGCGCTCGACGGCGAGCGCGACGGCAACAGCCCGTTCACCTCGGCGCTGCTGAAGCACATCGAAACTCCCGAGGTCTCGATCACCACGGTGATGGACCGCGTGCGCGCCGATGTCTGGGAATCGACGGGCAAGAAGCAGAAGCCCTGGACGAACTCCTCGATCATCGGCGAGTTCAGGCTCAACCCGACGCTGAAGCTCGCTTCCGTCGATCCGGGCGTGGCTGCCACCAAGGCGATCGACGCCGCGGTTCCGGTCCCGGCCATGCCGGCTCCGGCCAGCCTCGACCGCGCCCAGCTCGACGTGAAGACCTGGGAAGTGGCCGAGCGCGGTAATTCGGCGGCTGACTATCGCGCCTATCTCGACTCCTTCCCGACCGGCCAGTTCGCCAGCTTTGCGCGCAATCGCCTCGCGAGCCTCGATGCTGCGAAGCCGGCGGCCACCGCGACCGAGACTCCGGCCGGCGTCACCGACGAAGCCTTGAAGAAGGAAATCGGCACCGCGCAGACCGAGACGGAGATGAAGCTCTCCGCCAACGATCGCCGCGAGCTGCAGAACCGCCTGCGCATCTCGGGTCTCCAGCCTGGCAAGGCCTCGGCCACTTTCGGCCCGAGCCACCGCAAGGCGATCCAGGAGTGGCAGAAGTCGCGCGGCATCCCGGAGACCGGCTTCTTCACCGCCATGCAGGCGACGGCGCTGCGCGCCCAGAGCGAGACGGCCTATCAGCGCTCGCTCGCCGATGACGCGAGCAAGAAGGCGGCCGCCCGCGAGCAGGCTCCGAAGACCCGAAAGGTCGTCGACGAGGGCGAGCAGATGTACCAGCGCGATCTCGCCCGCCAGCGCGGCGGCAACCCAGAGGGAACAGCCGCCCGTGGCACCGCCGCCGGCGGCTACCAGGGGCAGGTCCGCACTCGCGAGAGCAGGGGCGCGGATACGGGCGGCGCAGCCGGCGCGGGCGTCATCGGCGGGATCATCGGCGGCGCCATCATGGGCGGCATCCTGGGCCGCTGAGCGATAGACCAGACCAAGTGAAAGAGCCGGCCTCAAGGGCCGGCTTTTTTCTTTTGATCTCGCAGTTGATGCCGGCGTCCAGCGTGCATTTAGGCTTCTCGAAACTCTGCCGTCATTGCGAGGAGCGAAGCGACGAAGCAATCCAGGGGGATGCAGAACTCTGCCGCCCCTGGATTGCTTCGCTTCGCTCGCAATGACGTTTCAGGCCGATCAAAGCCCGGTCAATGCGCCGTCAGCCCGCCATTCTCCTCGATGAAGCCGACGATATCGTCGACGCCGATACGCCGGTTGAGATCGGAGAAGACGAAGGGCCGGCCGGCTCGCTGCTTCTCGGTGTCCGAGCGCATCACGTCGAGATTGGCGCCGACATAGGGGGCAAGGTCGATCTTGTTGATGATCAGGAGGTCGGAACGGGTGATGCCCGGCCCGCCCTTGCGCGGGATCTTCTCGCCGCCCGCGACGTCGATGACGTAGAGGGTGATGTCGGCGAGATCCGGCGAGAAGGTCGCGGCGAGGTTGTCGCCACCTGACTCGATGAAGACCACGTCGAGGTCCGGAAAGCGCCGGCGCATCTCGGCGATGGCGGCCAGGTTGATCGAGGCGTCTTCGCGGATCGCGGTATGCGGACAGCCGCCGGTCTCGACGCCGAGGATGCGCTCCTCCGGCAGGGCCTGCAGCCGGTTGAGGATCAGCTCGTCCTCCTTGGTGAAGATGTCGTTGGTGACGACGGCGACCGAGTAGCGATCCCGCATCGCCTTGCAGAGCTTCTCGGTCAGTGTCGTCTTGCCGACGCCCACCGGACCGCCGATGCCGACGCGAAGAGGGCCGTTTGAGGATTTCACGAGCGGAACACCCTGGAATATTGCGTTTCGTGGTTCATCGACATGATGTCCGCGATCAGCGTGCAGGAACCGAGATCGTCGAGCGTCGAGGCCGATGCCCGGCGCGCGGTGCGCAGCACCACGGGCTCCAGCGCAGCCAGCGCCGCGACGCCGTCGCGCTGGCCGAGCGGGACCAGCCGGACACTAGCCTGGACCAGATTCGAGGCGAAGGCGTGGAGATAGGCCACGAGCGCCTCCTCCAGCCGGACCGCATGGCGCGCGGAAGCCGTGCCGACGGCAACCGGATAGGGCATAGCGCCCTCCCCGTCCGCGAGTTCTACAGTACCCCAGGACGTCATCGCATCGACGAACGCGCCGCCCTGCAGCGTCGTCTCCATATGGCGCTCGCGCGAGCCGGCCATCGCCTCGCCGAGCTCCGCCACCTCCGCAATGTCCTCGCCGGCAGAGGTGCGGCGCCAGGTCTCGGCCAGCAGCACGGCGTCGTTCCAGCCGGAGCCGTGTTCGAGCAGCGCATGCAGCCAGGCGACGAGCGCGAGCCGGTCCGCGATCAGCCCGTCATGGATCGCCCGCTCCAACCCGTGGCTGTAGGCGAAGGCCCCGACCGGGAAGGCCGGGGAGAGCCAGGTCATCAGCCGGGCCAGCGTCGTGGCGTCAGTCATGATCGTGGTGATGTTGCCCGTGGCCGTGGTGGCCGTGCGATTGATCGTGTCCATGGGCGTGATAGGCGCCATGCACGGGCTGGAAGCGCGCGACGACCTCGCGGACCGAGGCGCCGAGCCCTTCCAGCATGGCGCGGATGACGTGATCGCGCTGGATCAGGATGCGGTCCTCGTCGATCTGCGCCGGCAGATGGCGGTTGCCGAGATGCCAGGCGAGATGACGCAGGGGCGATGCCGGGCCGGGCCGCACCTCGTAGAGCTGCTCCTCGGCTGCGACGATGGCGATCGACCGGCCGTCCTCCAACACGAGCCGGTCGCCATCGGCGAAGAGAACGGGCTCCGGCAGGTCGACCATCACCTTCTCGCCCTGGTCGGTGGTGACGAGCTTGCGGCGCAGATGCCGCCCCGAATGGTCGAGGCGCAGCGTGCCGGCCGGCTCGCCTCCGCCATGGCTATGGGAAAGGGCGCGCAGCATCTCAGAACAGGAAGTAGCGCTGCGCCATCGGCAGCACGGTGGCGGGTTCGCAGGTCAGGAGCTCGCCATCGGCGCGCACCTCATAGGTCTCGGGATCGACCTCCATATGCGGCGTCGCATCGTTGAGGATCATCGAGGCCTTGGAGATGCCGCCGCGCGTGTTCTCGACCGCGACCATGCCCTTGGCGACGCCGAGGCGCTCCTTCAGCCCGCCGGCAATGGCGGCCTGGCTGACGAAGGTGACCGAGGACATCGCCGGGGCGCGGCCATAGGCGCCGAACATCGGCCGGTAATGCATCGGCTGCGGCGTCGGGATCGAGGCGTTGGGGTCTCCCATCGGCGCTGCCGCAATCATGCCGCCGACCAGCACCATCTCGGGCTTCACACCGAAGAAGGCCGGGTTCCAGAGCACGAGATCGGCGCGCTTGCCGACCTCAATGGAGCCGACATGCTTCGACAGACCCTGCGCGATGGCGGGGTTGATCGTGTATTTCGCGATGTAGCGGCGCACGCGCAGATTGTCGTTCTCGCCGGTCTCGCTGGCCAGGCGCCCGCGCTGGACCTTCATCTTGTGCGCGGTTTGCCAGGTGCGGATCGGCACCTCGCCGACGCGGCCCATGGCCTGGCTGTCGGAGGAGATGATCGAGAAGGCGCCGATATCGTGCAGGATGTCCTCGGCCGCGATGGTCTCCTTGCGGATGCGGCTCTCGGCGAAGGCGATGTCCTCGGGGATCGCGGGCGAGAGATGGTGGCAGACCATCAGCATGTCGAGATGCTCGGCGATGGTGTTCTGCGTGTAGGGCCGGGTCGGGTTGGTCGAGGACGGGATGACGTTCTGCAGCCCGCAGACCTTGATGATGTCCGGCGCGTGGCCGCCGCCCGCGCCCTCCGTGTGGAAGGCATGGATGGTGCGTCCCTTGAAGGCGGCAACCGTGTCCTCGACGAAGCCGCTCTCGTTCAGCGTGTCGGTGTGGATCATCACCTGGACGTCGTAGTCATCCGCCACGGCGAGGCAGTTGTCGATCGCGGCCGGCGTGGTGCCCCAATCCTCATGGAGCTTGAGCGCGCAGGCACCACCCTCGATCATCTCGATCAACGCAGCCGGCTTCGAGGCGTTGCCCTTGCCAGAGAGGCCGAGATTGATCGGCACCTGATCGAAGGATTGGATCATCCGGCCGAGATGCCAGGGGCCGGGCGTGCAGGTCGTCGCCAGCGTGCCATGGGCCGGGCCGGTGCCGCCGCCGAGCATGGTGGTGATGCCGGACATCAGCGCCTCCTCGATCTGCTGCGGGCAGATGAAGTGGATATGCGCGTCGACGCCGCCGGCGGTGAGGATCTTGCCCTCGCCTGCAATGGCCTCGGTGCCGGGGCCGATGACGATGGTGACGCCGGGTTGCGTGTCCGGATTGCCAGCCTTGCCGATGGCGACGATGACGCCGTCCTTCAGGCCGACATCGGCTTTCACGATGCCCCAGTGATCGACGATCAGCGCGTTGGTGATGACGGTGTCGACCGCGCCCTCGGCGCGGCTCATCTGGCTCTGGCCCATGCCGTCGCGGATGACTTTGCCGCCGCCGAACTTCACCTCCTCGCCATAGATGGTAAAGTCCTTCTCCACCTCGATGATGAGGTCGGTATCGGCGAGGCGGACCCGGTCTCCGACCGTGGGTCCGTACATCTGCGCATAGGCGGCGTGGGAGAGCTTGGCCGGCATCAGAGTTTCCCCATCACCTTCTGCTGGAAGCCATAGACGGCGCGCCCGCCGCCGAGCGGAACGAGGCGCACCTCACGCTGCTGGCCGGGCTCGAAGCGCACGGCGGTGCCGGCGGCGATGTCGAGCCGCATGCCGCGGGCAGCGGCTCGGTCGAAATCGAGCGCCCCGTTGGTCTCGAAGAAATGGTAGTGCGAGCCGACCTGGATCGGCCGGTCCCCGGTGTTGGCGACGAGCACCGTCACCGGAACCGCGCCTTCGTTGAGGGTGATATCGCCTGCGGCGGGAAAGACCTCTCCGGGGATCATCGGATCAGGCTCCCGCGACCAGCCAGAGCCCGCCCAGCGCGGTCAGCCCGCCGGCGATGCGCGCCGCGATCCGCCCGCGATGCGAGAGTGCATTGCCGGCAAAGCCGATGCCGACACCGACCGCATGCAGCAGCACTGTGGCCAGCGCAAAGCCGACCATGAAGGGCGCGCTCGTCGCCTCGCCGAGCTCGCCGCCATGGGCATAGCCATGGAACAGGGCGAAGAAACCGACGACCGCCATGCCGACCGGCGTCGGCACCTGCAGCGCGACCAGCGCCAGCAGGCCGAGCACGACGACGGAGGCCGCGATCACCGGCTCGACGAAGGGCAGGCCGATGCCGGCGAGCGATGCGGCGAAGCCGAGCATCATCGTGGCGACGAAGGCGGTGGGAATCGCCCAGACGGCGCGGCCGCCGACGAGGAAGGCCCAGAGACCGACGCCGACCATCGCCAGGATATGGTCCGCGCCGAAGAGCGGATGCGAGAAGCCGGCGGCGAAGGAGCCGTGCTCGGCCGGGTTGAGATGGGCGAAGGCGGGGCTCGCGGCCGCGACGCTCAGGAACAGGGCGAGGGTCAGTCTCTTCATGGCAGCCTCTGCTTTGCGATTGTCAGCGGATCGGCAGGTTCAGCGGATCGGTTCGTGAACGGTGACGAGCTTGGTGCCGTCGGGGAAGGTCGCCTCGACCTGCACGTCATGGATCATCTCGGCGATGCCCTCCATGACCTGCGCGCGGGTGACGACATGGGCGCCGGCCTCCATCAGATCGGCAACGCTGCGGCCGTCGCGCGCGCCCTCGACGACGAAGTCGGTGATCAGCGCGATCGCCTCCGGGTGGTTCAGCTTGACGCCGCGCTCCAGCCGCTTGCGCGCCACCATGGCCGCCATGGAGATCAGGAGCTTGTCCTTCTCGCGAGGTGTCAGGTTCATCGCTATTCCTAGAGTTGCCAGACCTTGGGCAGCGGCCGGCCGCCCATGAGCAGGGTGAGCAGCGGCTCCAGCCGCCGGCGCAAGGCGAGCCCGGTCTCCTCGACGAGGCGCGCGAGGAACTTGCCGTTCCAGGCGCTGGCCCCGCCGGCGGGGCCGATGATCTGCCGGGCCGCTTCCAGGAAGCGCTCCGGCGCCGGGCCGGCGAAGAGCACCGTCGCCATGGCGCGCCTGCCACCCATCACGGCCTGCGGGGCCACCTGCGCGGCGATATCGCCCTCGAAGCGGAGATCGTCGGCGAAGATCAGCTTTCCGTCGCGGCGCACGCGCCAGCGGTCCCGCAGGCTGCCGCTGCGCAGAATCTCGCCCATCGCCATCCGGCCGAAGAGCACGGCCTCGACCGCGACGAGCTCGGCATCACCTTCCAGATCGGCATCGAGCCGACGCGTGAGCCGGCCGCCTTCGAAGAGGATTGTCTCCTGCGGTAGCCAGGCGAGCCGGGCTCCGTCAGCGAGCCGCAGGCGGTTTGCGACCACTGCGTCGTCGCCGGTCGAGCGATAGATGCGCTCGCAGGCCTGGGTGGTGATGCAGGCCGATGTGCCCGGGCCAAGATCGACCTCGGCGGCGAAGCGGTCCCCGCCCGTCAGCCCGCCGGCCGTGTTGATGAGGATTCCCTGTGGGACAGCGCCGTCAATGGCGCGCGGCAGGCGAATCTTGGCGCAGCCCTCCTGGAAGAGGCGCTCCAGCCGCGTCGTGCCCGCGTCGCTGCGAAAGCTCACGCCAGCGCGCCCGACGGCGCGCTGCATGCGCACCGGCCCGGCCCCTTGAAACGCCGGTATGCCCGCAGCCATCAGCATCGCCAGAACAGTTTCTCCTCCGAACAACGAGCGCAGCATTCAGTCCCGCGGCGCCAATGGCAAGACTGCGCCCGATCGGTCTTGCCGAAAAAATAGGCAAATATCATGCCATGTCGGCGGCCTCAGAGCCGCCGGGAGAGGCGTGGGTCGAGCCGGTCCCTCAAGCCGTCGCCGAGCAGGTTCACCGCCAGCACGACGAGCGCCAGCGCGACGGCGGGGCAGAAGATCGTCCAGGGGGCGCGGGCGAGGTAGAGCCGGCTGGAGGCGATCATGTTGCCCCAGCTCGGCACCTCGGGCGGGACGCCGGCACCGAGGAAGGAAAGCGAGGCCTCGACCAGGATCGCCGATGCGCAGATATAGGTCGCCTGCACGATCAGCGGGGCGATGGTGCTCGGCATGATGTGGCGGAACAGGATGCGCGGCGTGCGCGCGCCACAGGCGCGCGCGGCCTCGACGAAGGGCAGCTCCTTGACGCTCAGCACGATCGACCGGACGAGCCGGACGACGCGCGGCAACTCCGGAATCGAGATCGCCGCCACGACGATGGCGATGCTGCCCTGGTTCAGCGCGACCATCGCGATGGCGAGCAGGATGGCGGGGATCGCCATCAGCCCGTCCATGAGCCGCATCACGACGTTGTCGAACCAGCGGTAATAGCCGGCGAAGAGGCCGATCGTGAGCCCGACCAGCACCGAGATTGCCGCCACGCTGAAGCCGACGATGAGCGAGACGCGCGCGCCGTAGACGACGCGGGCGAAGACATCCTGACCGAGATGGTCGGTGCCGAACCAGAGCTCGGGGGAAGGCGGGCGCAGGCGCCGGTTCGGGAGCTTCAGCATCGGGTCGCCGGCGATCAGCGGCGCGACGATGGCGACACCGACGAAAAAGATCAGGATCAGGGCACCGAGCAGCATGGTCGGGTTGCGGCGCGCGAAGCGACCGATGCGGGCGAGCTGGCTTCCGGTGGAAACGGGCGCGGCGGCCGGGGCTGTGGTGATCGCTGTCATCGCTCGCCCCTCAATGCCGGATACGGGGGTCGATGAGCGAATAGGACAGGTCGACGGCCAGGTTGATCAGCACATAGACGCCGGAGAAGAGCAGGATGACGCCCTGGATGATCGGATAGTCGCGCTTGGCGATGGCGTCGACGACGAGGCGGCCGATGCCGGGGATGTTGAACACCGTCTCCGTGATGACCACGCCGCCGATCAGCAGCGCCACGCCGATGCCGATCACGGTGATGATCGGCACGCCGGCATTCTTCAGCGCATGTTTCATCAGCATGGCGCGGGCCGGGACGCCCTTGGCGTTGGCGGTGCGGATGTAATCCTCCTCCAGCACCTCCTGCATCGAAGCGCGGGTCATACGCGCGATCAGAGCGACATAGGCGAGGCCGAGCGTCACCGTCGGCAGCACGAGATGCATGAACCAGGGGCCGATGCCCTCCACGATCGATCGGTAGCCCTGCACCGGCAGCCAGCGCAGCTCGATGGCGAAGATGTAGATCAGCCCGTAACCGACGACGAAGGTCGGCATCGAGAAGCCGAGCACCGAGAAACCCATCAGCAGCCGGTCGACCGGACGGCCCGTCTTCCACGCGGCGAGCACGCCGAATGTCACGGCGATGGTGACCGCGAAGACCATCGTCAGCACTGCGAGCGACAGCGTCGGTTCCAGACGCTGCAGGACGAGCGTGGAGACCGGCGTGTTCGAGAAGATCGAGACGCCGAGATCGCCCTGCACGACACGCCACGCCCAACGCCCGAACTGCACGAGCAGCGGATCGTCGAGGCCGAGCCGGCTGCGGATCGCCTCGATCTGCTGAGGGGTGGCGTAGTCGCCGGCAATGATGGCGGCCGGATCACCGGCCGAAAAATGCAGCAGCATGAAGACGAAGATGCCGACCAGCGTCATCACCAGGAGCGTCGAAGCCAGACGTTGGGCGAGGTAGCTCAGCATATCCGGAGGCATCCTTCTTCAGCCGGCCTGCCGCGGTACGCCTGCGCGGCAGCGATGGTGGTCCAGACGCGGAGTCGGCCCCGCGCCGCCGAACGGCGCCCGCGAGGACGGGCGCCGCCTTGGAACCTCAACCCTTCTTGACGTTCCAGAAGGGGATCAGCTCAGGCATTCCGATCAGTCCCGAAAGCTTGCGCTGCGCGGAGGGCTGGAACCACTGGCCGAAATAGGCGTGCGGCACGAAATCCCAGGCGTTCTGCTGCATGTCGCGCGCCACCTGCTTGCGCTCGGCGTCGGTGGCGGCCTGCGCCCACTTGTCCCGGAAGGCCTCGTGCTTCTCGTCTGTCGGCCAGCCGAACCAGCCCTTCTCGCCATTGGCCGCATGGCCACTGAGAGCCACGGGGTTGCCGAAGGCGTTGACCGAGCCCGAGGTGAAGAAGACGTTCCAGCCGCCCTGGTCCGGCGGGTTCTTGACGGCGCGACGGGTGATGACAGCGCCCCAGTCGGACGCCTGCAACGAGACGTTGAAGCCGGCCTGCCGCATCCATTGCGCGATCAGGTTCGCGGCGTTGTTCATGTAGGCGATGTTCGTCGCCTGCAGCACCACAACGGGCCGGCCGTCATAGCCGGATTCCTTCAGGAGCTGCTTGGCCTTCTCGATATTCTGACCTTCCTTGAACCAGCCGATATTGGCGTCGTTCTCCATCGGCGTACCCATGCCGAAGAGCGAGGAGCAGCCGCGGAAATACTTCTCGTCGCCGAAGGTCGCCTTCATCACCTCGGTCGGGTGGATGAGGTGGAGCATGGCCTGACGGGCCTTGACGTTGTTGAACGGCGGATGGAGCCAGTTGACGCGGCACCAGCCGAGCTGGCCCTGCTTGTTCAGGACCTCGAGCTTGATGTCCTTCTCGCCAGCGAGCGAGTCGAGCAGATCGACGTTCGGATACTCGATCATGTCGATCTCGCCGGCGCGGATGGCGGCGATGGCCGTGGCCTCGTCGGCGATGTTCTCGAAGACGACGCGGTCGACGTTCACGACCTTGCCGCCGGAGGTGAAGACGGCCGGCTCCGAGCGCGGCACGTAGTTCGGGTTGCGGTCGTAGACGTAGCGCTGGCCCTGGACGACGGCGTCCTGATTGAAGACGAAGGGGCCCGAGCCGATGATCGTCTGGATCTGCTGCATCGGGTCGGTCTGCGCTTCCTTCTCGCGCATGATGTAGCAGACGTTGGTGGCGGCCTTGGCGAGCCATTCCACCAGCAGCGGATAGGGCTCCTTCATCACGACCTGGAAAGTCTTGTCGTCCTTGATCGAAGTGTCGGCGAGACGCGCCAGCATGTGCTGGCCGCCGCCGTCGCGCGCGGCCCAGCGCCGCATCGAGGCGACACAGTCCTTCGCCGTCACCGGCGTTCCGTCGGTGAAGCGCAAGCCGTCGCGCAACTCGAAGGTGTAGGTCTTGCGGTCGTCCGAGAGGCCCCATTTCGAGACCATCTGAGGCTGCGGCTCGTATTTGTCGTTCACGCCGAACAGCGTGTCGTAGACCATCCCCGCGTGGTAGGAGGTCATGTTCGCCGTCGTCCAGATCGGATCGAAGACGCGAAGGTCGCCGTGCAGAACGGCGCGGATGGTGCGGTCCACCGAGGGGGTGGTCTGTGCGCGGATCGTAGCCGGCGCGGCGGCGAAAGCGCCCGCGGCCAGACTGCCCTGAACGAAACGGCGGCGTGTCGTCTTCATGTCGTTCTCCTCCTCAGATGGCCAAAGAGCCGCGGGCATTCGCCTCGTCTGGCTCTCACGAAGTCATGGATTCACCTCTCTCCTTCCCGCTGCGGTGCTTGCGGCTTCAGACGACGAGCCGGCCCGGCGGGAGCGGATCATGCGGCCAGAGCGGCCGGTTGATCTTGCGATACGGATATTTGCGCACATCGAGATGCGAGGGTCCGCCACCGTCGGTGTAGATCACCTCGCTGGCGATCGGCCCGTAGGCAGCGTGGAAATGATTGGTCGACTTGACGCTGACGATGCGCTTCTGCGTCGGGTCGATGCCGACGCTGGTGAAGATCTCGAGGCCCAGCGCCTGCGAGCGATGCGAGAGCAACGAAACATCGATGCCGTCGATGCGGATGCCGACCGCATCGCCGATCGGCACCTTGGCCGTGCCGAAGCTCTGCGTGCCGTTGCGGACGGCGCCGAGCACGGTCACCTCGCCGTCGACCGGCGTGCCAGAGGTCGAGGCCGCCTTGCCGCCGAAGCGCAGCGGGATCGTCGCGCCGACGCCGGCCGTGATGCAGAAGGCGACGGCCACCGGATCCCAGACCGGGCCGATCGCCACGTCGCGGATTCCGCGTTCGCGGAGGCGATGGATGATGTTGGTGTTGTCGGAAGCGGCCCCGCCGCCGGCATTGTCGGTCGAGTCCGCGATCACGCTCGGCCCGTTGGCGGTCGAGCCGATGGCGCGGTCGAGCGCCTCGTCGAGCGGCACGACCGGCGGCGCGAACTGGCCCTTCAGCGAGCGGAACTCCTCGCCGAGCTTCGTCGCCAGCGCATCGCCCTTGGCCTTGTCGTTAGCGGTGACGACGAGGACGCGGGTGCCGATCTCGGGCACGTCGCCCTGCTGGAAGCCATGCGCCAGCGAGACGGAGAGCACGCCGTCCCTGCCCTCGAGCGCGCTCATCCGGTCGACGAAGGAGCGGCCGGGCTCGCGCGTGGTCGGCACCAGCTCGATCATGCGGCAGTCGTAGAGCGACATCACCGGCCTGATCTCGCCCTTCACCGTCCGGACGATGATGTCGACCAGTTCCTGCGCCCGCTCGACGAAGTCGATATGCGGATATTCCTTGTAGAGGATGATCACGTCGGCGAGCCGGACGCGCTTCTCCGTCAGGTGGCAATGCGGGTCGAGCTCGACACCGATCGGCACCGTGGGGCCAACAATGGCGCGGACATGCTCGAGGATGTCGCCTTCGCAATCGTCATAGCCATGCGCGACCATGGCGCCGTGCAGCCCGAGCAGCACGCCATCCACGGGCAGGGCCGCCCGGAGCTGCGCCAGGATCTCGTCGCGCATGCCCTCATAGGCCGCCTTGGCGCAGGTGCCCGAGGGCTCGGCCCAGAAGCAGGAGCCCTCGATAAGTTCGAACTCGCCAGCCTTCGCCCGCTGGCGGGCGACATAGAGCGGAGCGGTGGTGTGGGTCGCTCGGTCCGGGTGCTCCCCGGCGGGAAAATAGGCCGAGGCCTCGAAATTGGCGCGCGATGTCGGGACCGGCGAGAAGGTGTTGCTTTCGGTTGCAAGCGACGCGGCGAAAAGGCGCATATCCGACCCTTCTACCCAAGCAGGTCGACATGTTCGGTTGGGGGGGAAGTGCGTGTCAAGCAGGATCGTAGCCGGTTTTTCTTTGCTCCCGGCGTAGCGAAGAAGAGTTCTCCTCAGCGGACGGCCGAATTGCGGACGACGTCAGCGCCCCGGTCGCGAGCAATCAAACGCTCATTAGAATAATTCCATTGAATAATCAGTGACTTGCTATTCCCACGCAGAGGATTACAGCGCGTGCACATCTGTCACTGCCACCTCTTTCTTCATGCCCCGGCTCTCGACATTGGCGGTCTTCCTTGCGGCGCTCGTGCTGTGGCATCTGGCGAGCAACTCGGGGCTCGTCAGCACCTTCCTGCTGCCATCCCCGCGCACGGTTTTCGAGACGCTGATCGAGCTTGCCGGCTCCGGCGTGCTGGCGAAGCACACGCTGGTAAGCCTCCGCCGTGTCGTCTCCGGCTATCTGCTGGCGATCGCCATCGCGGTGCCCTGTGCGGCCCTGTTCAGCCTTACGCCCGCACTGCGGCGCCTGATCGAGCCGCTGCTGGAGTTCCTGCGCCAGATTCCGCCGTTGGCGATGATGCCGTTGCTCATCCTCTGGCTCGGCATCGGCGAGGCGCAGAAGATCGGCATCATCGTCCTCTCCTGCTTCTTCCCGATCTTCCTCGGCGTGCGCGGCGGCATCGCTGCGGTGGATCGCAAGCTGATCGATGTCGGCACCGTCTGCGGCTTCAGCCGCAGCGAGATCATGCTCAGGATCGTGCTGCCCTCGGCGCTGCCGGCCATCGTCGTCGGGCTTCGCATCGGGCTCGGCTATAGCTGGCGGGCGCTGGTCGGGGCGGAGCTGATCGCCTCCTCGGCCGGGCTCGGCTACATGATCGTCGACGCCGAGAACCTTGCCCGCACCGACATTGTGCTCGCCGGCATCCTCGTCATCGGCGTGCTCGGGCTGATCAGCGACCACCTGCTGCGCGGCCTGATCCAGCGCAAGGCGCCCTGGCTCGCCGGCGATCTCGAGATGGCCCGTGCTTGAGGCCCATCATCTCGGCAAGAGCTATCGGCTCGGGGACCGCGAGGTCGTCGCGCTCGCCGATGTCAGCCTGTCCTTTCCGCGCGGCTCGATCACGACCGTGGTCGGGCGGAGCGGCTGCGGCAAGACCACGCTGCTGCGGCTGCTGGCCGGCCTCGAACAGCCAACCAGTGGCGAATTGCGACGCGGCGACGGCACACCCCTACGCACCGGCGTCGTTTTCCAGGAAGCGCGGCTGATGCCCTGGCTGAACGTGACCGGCAACGTCTCCTTCGGCCTGCGGCGCAGGCTGCCGCCGGAGGTGGTTGCGGAGCGCAGCCGCGCTGCGCTGGAGGCGGTCGGGCTCTCCGCTTTCACCGAGGCGATGCCGAACCAGCTTTCGGGCGGGATGGCGCAGCGCGTCGCCATCGCGCGGGCGCTCGTCATGGAGCCGGAGCTGCTGCTGCTCGACGAGCCCTTCGCCGCGCTCGACGCGTTCACCCGACGCGCGATGCAGAACGAACTGATCGCGATCTGGCAGCGCAAGCGCCCGACCATCGTCTTCGTCACCCATGACGTCGAGGAGGCCGTGCTGCTCGGCGAGCATGTGCTCGAGCTCGATCGCGGCCGGGTCGTCGGCCATGAGCCGATCGCCCTGGCCTTCCCGCGCGATCCGACCACGGCCGAGGTCAACGACCACCGCCGGCGCATCCTCGCCAAGCTGACGGCCTCGCCGCCCGCCGCGGCGGCGCCTTCCGAGGCGACGCCCGAAGCCATTGCCACCTAAGGAGATATCGCCATGAAATTCATCGCCTCGCTCGGCCTCGCGCTGGCGCTCACACTCGGCCCGGCCGCCGCGCAACAGCCCAAGACGGTGCGCATCACCTACGTCACCGCGCCCTTCAACATGCCCTCCATCGTGATGCGCCAGAAGGGCTTCCTCGAGGACGCCTTCGCCAAGTTCGGCATCAAGGTCGAAAGCCCGGTCATCACCTCCGGCGCGCAGCAGACGCAGGCGATCGCGGCCGGCGAGATCGACATCGCCAGCGTGCTCGGCGGCACCTCGGCGATCCTCGCCCGCGCCAATGGCGTCGATCTCAAGGTGGTCGCGGCCTATGCCCGCTCACCCAAGGCCTATTTCCTGATGACCCGCGCCGACGGCCCGACGAAGATCGCCGACCTCAAGGGCAAGAAGATCGCGGGCCCGAAGGGCACCGTGCTGAACCAGCTGCTGGTCTCGGCCCTGGCCTCGCAGAAGCTGACGCTCAACGACGTCGAATACATCAACATGGACCTGCCGGCGGCGCGCGCGGCGCTGCTTGCGGGCCAGGTCGACGTCGCGACGCTCGCCGGGGCGGACGTGGTCGTCGTCGAGAAGGCGGGCGGCAAGGCGCTGACCAGCGGCGAGGGGCTGATCAAGCCCACGACGGTGATCGGCGCTCGCTCGGCCTTCGCCGACCAACACCCGGAGCTGCTGGCCGCCTATTTCGAGGCCCATAAGAAGGCTCTCGATTTCATGGCCAAGAACCCGGAGGAGGCGCTGGAGATCGCTGCCAAGGAGCAGAAGCTCTCGGTCGAGGACGCCCGCGCACAGATGAAGCTCTACGACTTCACCACGACGATGACCGAAGACGACGCCGCCAACCTGACGGCGGACCAGGCCTTCATGGTCGAGGCCGGCATGCTGCCCAAGGCCAAGGCGATCGACATCAAGGCCAGCCTGATCGCTCCCTCGGCCTTCGCCCTGAAGTGACGCCCCTCTGGCGCCGGCCCCGGCCGGCGCCAATCGCTCCCGGATTTGAATCCATGCGCCTTTCGATCCTCGATCCGCTCGTTCTGCCGAAAGGCGGCTCCTCCAGCCACGCGCTGCGCACGGCCATCGCCATGGCGCAGGCCGTGGAGACACTCGGCTTCACGCGCTACTGGATCGTCGAGCACCACGACGTCGCCTTCGAGGCCAATCCGGCGCCGGAGGTCTTCGCCGCCGCGCTCGCCAATGCGACCTCGCGGATCAGGATCGGCGTCGGCGGTGTGCTGCTGAACCACTACAGCCCCTACAAGGTCGCCGAGGCGATGCGGACGCTGAACGCGCTCTTTCCCGGCCGCATCGATGTCGGGATCGGCCGCGCCACGGCGGGGCCGGTCGCCGACCGGGCGCTGCAAGTCTTGCGCGGCGCAGCGGAGCCGGACGACCATGGCGCGCGCGTCGAGGAGCTGATCGGCTGGCTCGGCAACGATCTGCCCGAAAGCTCGCCTTTCCGCGACATCAAGATCATGAACGACGAGCCCGCGGGGCCGCTGCCCTGGATCCTGGCCGCCAGCGAGGAGAGCGCGGCGCGAGCCGGCTCGCTGGGGCTCGGCCTCGCCTGCAGCGCCTTCCACAAGCCGGAGCAGGCGCCGCATTCGGCCGCGGGCTACAAGGCGAGCTTCCAGCCCTCGCGCTACGCCGCGGGACTGCAGGCGCCGCAATCCTTCCTGGCCGTGCGCATCATCCTCGGCGAGACGCAGGACGAGGCGGAGCGGCTCGCCATGCCGGTCAGGGCCGTGTTCCGGCAGCGGCGCAAGCCGGAGCGGATCATGGTTCCGCAACTGCCCTCGCTCGACGAATCCATCGAGATCATGGGCGGCATGGTCCGCTCAGACGATACGCCCTGGCCGATGTTCATCGTCGGCACGCTGGAGCGGGTGAAGGCGACGCTCGCGCGGATGACGGAAGAGACGGGCATCACGGAATTCATGATCCAGGACTTCCTGGACGACCCGGCCCTGCGCCTGCGCAACTACGAGATTCTGGCAAGGGCTCTCGTTTCGTAGACGACGCTGTACCGACGCGCGCGCATCGACACCGCCGCTACTTTAGAACGAGTGGCATGGAGCTTGCTGACGTGGCCTGACGCCATGTGGAGGAGCTCATGCGCCCGTTTCTATTGAAGACCGCGTTCACGCTTGCTGTGCTGCAATCCTTCGCCGGCGCCGCGCTCGCTCAAGGCACGCTGCGCATCGGCATGACCGCCTCGGACATCCCGCTCACGACCGGCCAGACCGACAATGGCGGCGAGGGCCAGCGCTTCATGGGCTATACGGTCTATGACGCGCTGATCAACTGGGACCTGTCGAGCGCCACCAAGCCCTCCGACCTGATGCCCGGCCTCGCGCTGAGCTGGGCCCTCGACCCGGCGGACGCAGCCAAGACGAAATGGGTCTTCAAGCTGCGCCCCGGCGTGAAATTCCATGACGGCTCGGACTTCACGGCCGAATCCGTGGTCTGGAACCTCGACAAGCTGCTGAAGAACGACGCGCCGCAGTTCGACCCACGCCAGTCGGCCCAGGGCCGCTCCCGCATCCCGGCCGTCGCCAGCTATCGCGCGGCCGACCCGCTGACGCTCGAGATCGTCACCAAGTCCCCTGATGCCACGCTGCCCTATCAGCTGGCCTGGATCCTGATGTCCTCGCCTGCCAACTGGGAGAAGCAGGGCAAGAGCTGGGAGAACGTCGCCAAGTCGCCTTCCGGCACCGGCCCGTGGAAGCTCGCCGGCTTCGTACCGCGCGAGCGGGCGGAGCTCGTGCCGAATACGGGCTACTGGGACAAGGCACGCGTGCCGAAGCTCGACAAGATGGTGCTGATCCCTCTGCCGGAGGCGAATGCCCGCGTCGCGGCGCTGCGCTCGGGGCAGGTCGACTGGATCGAGGCACCGTCGCCGGATGCCGTAAAGTCGCTGACCTCTGCTGGCTTCAAGATCGTCACCAACGCCTATCCGCATAACTGGACCTGGCATCTCTCGCGCGCCGAGGGCTCGCCCTGGAACGACGTCCGCATCCGCAAGGCCGCCAACCTCGCCATCGACCGCGAGGGGATGAAGGAGCTGCTCTCGGGCATGATGATCCCGGCCGAGGGCTTTTTCCCGCCCGGCCACCAGTGGTTCGGCAAGCCGAGCTTCAAGCTCGAATACAAGCCTGAAGAGGCCAAGAAGATCCTGAAGGAAGCCGGCTACACGCCGGAGAAGCCGCTCGTCACCAAGATCCTGATCTCGCCCTCCGGCTCGGGCCAGATGCAGCCGCTGCCGATGAACGAGTTCGTGCAGCAGAACCTCGCCGATGTCGGCATCAAGGTCGATTTCGAGGTGGTCGAGTGGAACCAGCTCATCAACATCTGGCGCGCCGGCGCGAAGGATGCGAGCGCGCGCGGCGGCACCGCCATGAACTACACTTACTTCATCCAGGACCCGTTCACCGGCTTCATCCGCCATCTGCAGTGCAATCTCTCCCCGCCGGCTGGCACGAACTGGGGCTATTACTGCGACCCGGAGATGGACAAGCTCTTCGACCAGGTGCGCAACACCTTTGATGCGAAGGAGCAGACCACGATCCTGCAGAAGATCCACGAGAAATACGTCGACGACGCCCTCTTCCTGATGGTGACGCATGACGTGAACCCGCGCGCCATGACCACCAAGGTGAAGGGCTTCGTCCAGGCGCAGAACTGGTTCCAGGACTTCTCGCCGATCACGCTGGACAAGTGAGCGGCCCAAACAGCGCGCAAGACCCCGGCCGCCGCTCCAGGCGGCCGGGATCCGCACCGGGAGACGCCCCTTGCTGCTCTATGCCCTGAAGCGCCTCGTCTATGTGCTGCCCGTCGCCTTCGGGGTCAGCATCGTCTGTTTCCTGCTGGTGCATCTGGCGCCCGGCGACCCGCTGACGGCGATCATGCCGATCGACGCCACGGCCGAGCAGCAGGCGCAGATGCGCGCGGCCTATGGCTTCGACAAGCCGCTGCCGGTGCAATACGGCATCTGGCTGTTCAAGGTGCTGCAGGGCGATCTCGGGGCCTCGATCGCCTCGGGCCGGCCAGTGGCGAGCGAGGTTGGCCGCGCCGTCGGCAACTCGCTGATCCTGGCTTCGCTGGCGACGCTGATCGGCTTCGGCTTCGGCACCTTCTTCGGCTTCGTTGCCGGCTATTTCCGCGGCAGCGTGCTCGACCGGCTCGCCTCGGTCGTCTCGATCCTCGGCGTCAGCGTGCCGCATTACTGGCTCGGCATGGTGATGGTGATCGTGTTCTCGGCGCTGCTCGGCTGGCTGCCCTCGACCGGCGCCGGCCCCGGCGGCTCGACCGCATGGCGCTTCGACTGGGAGCACCTGCAATACATTATCCTGCCGGCGATCACGATGTCGGCCATCCCGATGGGCATCATCGCGCGCACGGTGCGCGCGCTCGTCGCCGACATCCTGTCGCAGGACTTCGTCCAGGCCTTGCGTGCCAAGGGCATGGGCGAATGGGCCGTGTTCAAGCATGTCGTGCGCAACGCCGCGCCGACGGCGCTGGCCGTGATGGGCCTTCAGCTCGGCTACCTGCTCGGTGGCTCGATCCTGATCGAAACGGTCTTCGCCTGGCCAGGCACCGGCTTCCTGCTCAACACAGCGATCTTCCAGCGCGACCTGCCGCTGCTGCAGGGCACGATCCTGGTGCTGGCGCTGTTCTTCGTCGCCCTCAACCTGATCGTCGACGTGCTGCAATCGTCGCTCGACCCACGCATCCAGAGAGGTTGAGCATGGCCGCCGTCGACCTTTCCGCGATCGTCATCCCGCCGGCCGAGCGCAGCGAGGGATACTGGGCGAGCGTGCTGCGGCGCCTGCGCCGTGACCCTGTCGCCATGGCCGCGCTCGCCGTCATCGTGCTCATCGTGCTCGCCGCGGTCCTGGCGCCCTACATCGCCCCGGCCGACCCGTTCCGCGGCTCGATGGCAAGACGGCTGCGCGCCATCGGGACGCCGGGCTACCTGCTGGGCACGGACGAGCTCGGCCGCGACATGCTGACGAGGCTCATGTATGGCGGCCGGCTTTCGCTGTTCATGGGGGTGACGCCGGTCATCCTGGCCTTCGTGGTCGGCTCCGGCATCGGCATCTTCGCGGCCTATGTCGGCGGCTGGGTCAACACCGTGGTGATGCGCATCATCGACGTGTTCTTCGCCTTCCCCTCGGTACTGCTGGCGATCGCGCTCTCGGGCGCGCTCGGCGCCGGCATCCTGAACTCGATCGTCTCGCTCACCGTCGTCTTCGTGCCGCAGATCGCCCGCATCGCCGAGGCCGTGACGACGCAGACGCGCAACCGCGACTTCGTCGAGGCGGCGCGCATCTCCGGCGCCGGACCGCTGACCATCGTGCGCGTGCATGTGCTCGGCAATGTGCTGGGGCCGATCTTCGTCTATGCGACGAGCCTGATCAGCGTCTCGATGATCCTGTCCTCGGGCCTCTCCTTCCTCGGCCTCGGCGTGAAGCCGCCCGAGCCGGAATGGGGGCTGATGCTGAACACGCTGCGCACGGCGATCTACAACCAGCCGCTGGTGGCGGCGCTGCCCGGCGTGATGATCTTCATCACCTCGATCTCCTTCAACCTCTTCTCCGACGGGCTGCGCGGCGCGATGGAGGTCCGGCAATGATCATCGGTGCCCCTCCCGTTCCAACAAGTCGAGACCGGGGCGGCCCCGGCACGCCGCTCCTGGAAGTGCGCGGTCTCGTCAGGCATTTCGGCGGCAAGGGCGGCCTCTTCGGGAAGGGTAAGAGCGGCGTGGTGCGCGCCGTCGACGGCGTCGATTTCAGCATCGCCAAGGGCGAGACGCTCGGCATCGTCGGCGAGTCCGGCTGCGGCAAGTCGACGACGGCGCGGCTCGTCATGCAGATCATCAAGCCGGATGCCGGCGACATCCTGTTCGACGGCGAGGCCGTCGGCAGCCAGGCGCTGAGCCTCGGCGCGTTCCGCCGGCAGGTGCAGATGGTCTTCCAGGACAGCTACGCCTCGCTCAACCCACGGCTGACGGTCGAGGAGACGGTCGCCTTCGGGCCGCGCGTGCATGGCGCGAAATCCGGCGCCGCGCTGGCGAAGGCGCATGACCTGCTGCATCGCGTCGGCCTGGAGCCGCGCCGCTTCGCCGGGCGCTATCCGCATGAGATCTCCGGCGGCCAGCGCCAGCGCGTCAACATCGCCCGCGCGCTCTCGCTCGACCCGCGACTGCTCATCCTCGACGAGGCGGTCTCGGCGCTCGACAAGTCGGTGGAGGCGCAGGTGCTGAACCTGCTGCTCGACCTCAAGCGCGATTTCGGCCTGACCTACATGTTCATTACCCACGACCTCAACGTCGTGCGCTTCATGTCCGACCGGATCATGGTGATGTATCTCGGCAAGGTCGCCGAGCTCGGCCCCTCCGAGCCGATCTTCGCCACACCCGGCCATCCCTATACGGTCGCGCTGCTCTCCTCCATGCCGTCCATGGACCCGGACCACCGCACCGAGGAGGCGCCGTTGACAGGCGACCCGCCGAACCCAATCGACCCGCCGAGCGGCTGCCGCTTCCATCCGCGCTGCAAGATGGTCTCGACGCTGTGCAGCCAGGCCGAGCCGCAGCTCAGCACGATGGGGCAGGACCATCTCGCCGCCTGCCATCTCGTCAACCCGCAATCCGGCCATCCGAGGCTCGCCGCCGCATGAGCACGACCGCGGACACCATCGTCGAGGCCAGCGGCCTCACCGTCGACTTCGCCTCCGGCAAGGGGCTGATCCGGGCCGTGAGTGGCGTGGATCTGTCGCTGAAGCCCGGCGAAACGCTGGCGCTGCTGGGGGAATCCGGGTCGGGGAAAAGTGTCTCGCTGCGGGCGTTGATGCGGCTGCATCCTTCTTCCGCGAAGATCGGCGGCAGCGTGCGCGTCGACGGGCGCGACGTGCTGGCGATGAGCCCGCGCGAGCTCTCGGCCTATCGCGGCAAGACCATCTCGATGATCTTCCAGGACCCCGGCCTCGCCTTCGACCCGGTCTACCGGATCGGCGACCAGATCGCGGAATCGGTGATGCGACATGAGCGCGTCTCCCGCAGCGAGGCCCGCCGACGCGCGCTGGAGCTGTTCGAGCGCGTGCGCATTCCCTCGCCGGAGCGACGGCTCGACAACTACCCGCACGAGATGTCGGGCGGCATGCGCCAGCGGGCGATGATCGCGCTGGCGCTGGCCTGCCGGCCCAAGGTGCTGCTCGCCGACGAGCCGACGACGGCGCTCGACGCCACCGTGCAGATCCAGGTGCTGCTGCTGCTGCGCGAGCTGCAGCGGGAATTCGGCCTGGCCATCGTCTTCGTGACGCACGACATCGGCGTCGCGGTCGAGATCGCGGACAGGATCGCGGTGATGTATGCCGGCCGCATCGTCGAGAGCGGCTCCTGCCGGGACGTGATCCGCAACGCCGCCCATCCCTATACGCAGGGGCTGCTCGCCTCCCGCGCCCATGGCACGCTGGCGCCCGATCAGAGACTCAGGGCCATTCCGGGCGCGCCGCCGGACCTCGCGGCGCCGCCTCCGGGCTGCGCCTTCGGCCCGCGCTGCGACAGCTTCGCGGAGGCATGCGCCAGGGCCGTTCCGGAGAATGTCCGGGTCGGCGTGGCGCATGAGGCCCGCTGCCTGCTCGCCGCTGCGGCCATGGCGCCGGCCTGAGGAAGCGGCCGGCTCTCAGAGCTCGTTGACGGCGCGGGCGACCATCAGCTTCTGGCGCACCGCCGAGAACATCGGCAGCACGATCAGCAGCAGCGCGAAAGCCAGGATCGTCAGCGCGATCGGCCGGCCCATCAGATATTCGACCGGCTCGCGCGCCAGCATCATGGTCTGGCGCAGGTTGAACTCGATGGGGCCGCCGAGGACGAAGGCGAGGATCAGCGGCGCGGTATCGAAGGAGAGCTTGCGCAGCACATAGCCCAGCACGCCGAAGACGAGCAGGAGCAGGACCTCGGTGGGGTTATTGTTGAGCGAGTAGGCGCCGATGATCATGAACAGGATCAGCGCGGCGTAGAGCGCCCGGTAAGGCACCTTGAGAAGCTGCACCCAGACGCCGATCAGCGGCAGGTTCAGCAGCACCAGCATGACGTTGCCGACATACATCGAGGCGACAACGCCCCAGAAGATCTCGGGCCGCTCCTGGATCATCAGCGGGCCGGGCGTGACGTTGTGGACGATCAGCGCGCCGAGCAGCAGGGCGGTGACGGGGTTGCCCGGCAGGCCGAGCGCCAGCAGCGGGATGAAGGACCCTGCCGCGCCTGCATTGTTGGCAGCTTCCGGGCCTGCGACACCTTCGACGGCGCCGTTGCCGAATTCCTCCGGATGCTTGGTGAACTTCTTCTCCACGCCATAGGAGATGAACGAGGCGAGCGTCGCGCCGCCGCCCGGCAGAAGGCCGATCAGGAAGCCGAGCACCGAACCGCGCAGGATCGGCATGCTCGAGCGCTTCAGATCCTCCTTCGTCGGCATCAGGCTGCCGACCGGGACCGCCTGCATGTCGCGGGTGCGGAACTTCTCGACATTGTCGAAGACCTCGCCGAGGCCGAAGATACCCATGGCGACGACGACGACACCGAAGCCGTCCGCCAGTTCCGGAATACCCAGCGTGAAGCGCGGCTGGCCGGTGATGACATCCTGCCCGACCATGCTGAGCAGCAAGCCGGCGCAGATCATGATCAGCGACTTGACGACGTTGCCCTTGGCCAGGACGAGGATGACGATGAAGCCGAGCAGCAGCAGCGCCAGGTTCTCGGCCGGGCCGAAGCGCACCGCGAACTCGACCAGCGGCATGCTGATGAGCCCGATGGCGAGCGCGCCCACCGTGCCGGCGACGAAGGAGCCGATGGCGGCAATCGCGATGGCGCTGCCGGCGCGACCCTGCTGGGCCATCTTGTAGCCGTCCAGGCAGGTGACGACGCTCTGCGCCTCGCCCGGAATCTTGACGAGGATCGCCGTGGTCGAGCCGCCATAGCTCGCGCCGTAATAGATGCCGGCGATCATGATGATGGCCGAGACCGGATCGAGCCCGATGGTCAGCGGCAGCAGCATGGCGATGGCGGCCGTGGGGCCGAGACCGGGGAGAACGCCGATCAGCGTCCCGACAAAGGCGCCGGCAAAGCAGAAGACCAGATTGCCCGGCTGCAGAGCAACGGCGAAGCCTCCGAGCAAGCCTTCCATCAGTAGTAACCCCAGAGCGAACCGGCCGGCATGTTGACCGACAATGCAACAACGAAAAGCAGATAGGCGGCGATCATGCTCAGCACGGCCTTGACCAGCGCTCCGAGCGACAGAACGCGCTCCTCGCCGATTGCATAAAGGCCGTACATCAACAGGCCGCCGGAAAGGAGGAAGCCGATCCGGGTGAGCAGGAAGCCGAAGGCGGCGATCAGCAGCACGACGATGCCGACCATCGCCGCGCCATGCAGCCCGCCATCCTCCTCATCCGCAGGCTCCGGCTTTGCCGGCCTCAGGAGCATGGCGGCGCTGAGGCCGATCATCGCCAGCGAAAGCACGAGCGGCACGGCGCCGGGGCCGAGCAGCCGCGCATTGCCGAGCGGGAGCTGCATCGAGGCGAACGCCCCGACGAGGCCGCACAGGATGCCGGCCGCGCCGCCAAGCCGATGGCGGACCCGGTCCGCCGGTCGGATCACCTCATCGCTCACTTGGCCATGCCGAGCTTGACGAGCAGCGGCTTCATCAGCGCGCTCTCCTCCTCGATCTCGCGAGCGAAGACATCGGGGCCGGCATATTCGACCTCGGTCATCGTGCTCTGCGCGAAGGCGACGACGGCCGGGCCGGTCGCTGCCTTCTCGACAGCCGCGGCGATCTGCTGGACAACCGCGTCGGGCGTCGCCTTCGGCGCCCAGATGCCGACCAGCGGCGAGAGGCCGAGATCGACGCCCGATTCCATGAAGGTCGGCACGTCGGGCAGGATCTTGGCGCGGGTCTTGCCGAACTGGGCGATGGGCACCATGCGCCCGCCCTTGGCCTGCGGCACGATGGACTGGGCGAAGCCCAGCGCGAGATCGATGGTGCCGCCAACGGTCGCCGCGACGGCCGGCGTCGCGCCCGGGAACGGCACATGTGTCAGCTTGATCCCGGCCGCCAGCGCGAAGGCCTCGCCCGCCAGATGGGTGCCGCCGCCGGCGCCGGCGCTGCCGAAGGTCACCTTTTCGGGGTTGGCCTTGGCATAGGCGACGAGGCTCTTCACATCGTTGAAGGGAGCGCCGACGCGGGCGCCCATGACATTGGGGCCGAGGCCGACGCGCGCGACGGGGCGCAGGTCAGAAACCACATAGGGAAGTTGGTTCTGATGGGGCGCAACCGAGAGCGGCGCCGAGGTCGAGAACAGCAGGGTATGGCCGTCGGACTTGGCGAGCTTGGCGACATAGTTCGCACCGATCGTGCCGCCGGCACCGGGCCGCGTCTCGACCAGAACGGTCTTGCCGAGGGTCTTTTCCATCTCGGTGCCGAAGGCGCGGGCGAACTGGTCGGTCGAGCCCGGCGCGTAGGGAACGATGAAGGTGATCGGCTGGGTCGGAAACGCCCAGGCATTGCGGCTGGCGAGAATGCCTGCCGATCCGACCAGGCCAGCCAATACCGTACGCCGGCCGACCCCGGCTCCACCATCAACGCTCATCGTCGTGATCCCCTTATGGCTCTCGTTCGGTGCCGCGAATGACGATCCCGCGGCGCCTTCAAGCACGAGAGTTTGCCGACGACAGATAAATGTCAACACTTTGTGGTCGTGCGATTGCCGTATATTTGTGCAAATTTTGAGTGGACTTGCGCCGTGGCGTCAAAATCCCAACCCCTGATGCAATCTGCAGCGACTCTTTAAAACTCACATCCCCGCCATGACCCCCAACTTGAGCTCCGCACGGCAGCGCAGTCTCCCGTAACGACATGTAGTGTCAACAGTTATGCGGGCCGCTGATGCACTTCCGTTATGGTCACGATGTCGAAACGGTCTTGGACGTGGAGAGCACAGCGCGCTCTGGTGCAGGCAGATCATCCACGAGCCGGACCCGATGCAGCCATCCAAGCCTCGACGAAACGTCGCCAAGCGCCCCCTGATCGTCGGGATCGGCGGTACGCTGCGCGACCGTTCCAGCAGCGAGCAGGCGATGCGGCTCGCGCTTTCCGCGGCGGCCACAGAGGCGGAGATCCGCGTCTTCGCGGGTAGCGAGCTCATGCTGCCGCTTTATCAGCCCGGCGCTGCACTCGATGATCGCGCCACTGCTCTCGTTTCGGCGCTGGCCGCCTGCGACGGCCTCGTGATCGCAAGCCCGGCCTATCACGGCAGCATCTCCGGGCTCGTCAAGAACGCGCTCGACTATGCCGAGGAGCTCTCCCGGTATCCCCGCCCCTATCTCGACGGCATCCCGATCGGGCTCATCGCCTGCGCGGCGGGCTGGCAGGCCGCCGGCCAGACGCTGGCGGCACTGCGGGCGATCGCCCATGCGCTGCGTGGCTGGCCGACGCCCTATGGCGCCGCGATCCGCACGTCGCAGGACCTGTTCGTCGATGGCCGCTGCCGCGACGAGGGCGTCACCGCCGAGCTGAAGCGCGTCGGAGATCAGGTGCTCGCATTCGCCCGCACACGGCAGCAGCTTGCCGTGCCGCAGAGCACGCCCTCCAATCACCCCAGCTTGGCGGGAGCCATGTCATGAAGTTCGGCATCTGGGCGCCACTGCCCCATACGATCCGCTCCGAACCGGAGATGAAGCAGGCGATCGCGGAGCTGACCACGCCGGGCGCGGGAGGAGATTCGGACAGCTCATTCGAATTCGCCTGCGCGATCCTGCAGCAGGCCGAGGCGGCGGGCTTCTCGATCTCGCTGATCGCCGAGCGCTGGCTCGGGCCGGACCTCGAATCCTGGGTCATGGCGTCGGCGCTGTCGCAGCGGACCTCCCGCATGGAGCTGATGGTCGCCGCTCATCCCGGTATCGTGACGCCGCAGGCGGTCGCCAAGATGGGCGCCTCGCTCGACCGCATCAGTGGCGGACGCTTCGCCATCAACCTCGTCAATGGCTGGTGGCCGGACGAGCTCAACCTGTTCGGCAACGGCAGCTGGCTCGAGGACAGCGCTGAACGCGCCGCGCGGCTCGGCGAGTTCGTGCAGGTGCTGCGCGGTCTCTGGACGCAGGACGACTTCTCATTCCACGGGCGCTATTACGACGTCGACAAGGCAAGCCTGCCGTTGAAGACGCGCCGGACGCCGCCGCCGATCTACGCCGCAAGCCGCTCGCCCGAAGGCAAGGCGCTGGTGGCGGAAAGCTGCGACCTCTGGTTTGCCGACTATGTGCCCGACTACCGGCTCTATGAGAGCAACCTCGCCGACATGACCGCCGAGATCGCCGAGATGAAAGCGCTTGCGGCGGGCCATGGGCGCGAGCTCCAGATCGGCCTCAGCGCCCATGTGATCTGCGCCCCAACCTCGGACGAGGCCCTTGCGCGCGCCGAGGAGCTTCTGGAATACGGCAAGACGAGCCGCATCGCGGCCGTCGCGGCGCGGGGCCTTGGCGCCGGGCTGGTCGGCACGGCTGAACAGCTGGCCGAGCGGATCGAGGCTTACGAGCGGATCGGAGTCGACTGCCTGATGCTGCGCTTCCACCCGATGGCCGAGGGGCTGACCACCTTCGCAGAGGAGGTGATGCCGCTGCTGCGCGAGCGCGTCCCGGTCGCGCAGCCGGAGGCCGTGCATGGTTGATCCGATGCCAACTCGGCACGCGCTGATCACCGGCAGCTCGTCCGGCATCGGGCTCGCGCTCGCCTGCCGCCTGCTCGCGGCCGGCTGGCAGGTGACGGGGCTCGACCGTTCCGCTCCTCCGTCCGAGGCAAAAGCCGCGGGGCTCAAGACCGTCATCCTTGATCTGCTGGACGCGCCGGCACTCGATGCTGTGCTGCCCGCGATCCTGGCGTCGCGACCGACCGCCTTCGTGCATTGCGCGGGGGTGATGCGGACCGGGCGTATCGAAGAGGTTCGAGACGCCGATGTCGATACGCTCTGGCGCCTGCATGTCGGGGCAGCGATCACGATCATGCGCGATCTCGCCGCCGTGCTGCCGGATCGCGGCGGCCGCGTCGTGCTGCTCTCCAGCCGTGGCGCGCTCGGACGCCCAGCGCGTGGCGTTTATGCCGCGACGAAGGCTGCGCTGAACGGCCTCGCCCGGAGCTGGGCTCTGGAGCTGGCGCCGCGCGGCATCACGGTCAATGTCATCGCTCCAGCCGCGACCGACACGCCGATGCTGCGCGATCCCGCGCGCGGCGAGGCCCCGGCGGTCAACCTGCCGATCGGCAGGCTGATCGAGCCCGGCGAGGTCGCCTATCTGGCGCAGTGCCTGCTGGCGCCCGAGGCTGGCGCGATGACCGGCCAGACGCTCTATGTCTGCGGCGGCGCCTCGCTGGTCGCCCCGGTCTGAGCGCGGTCACTCCGCGCCGATGGCACCCAGCCAGCGATCATGCTCCGTCATCTCGCGCACCACGCCGAGCGCCATCGTCGTGAAGGCGGCGAGGATCGGGGCTGGCGTCGGCAGATCAGGCTCGACCAGCGCCAGCGGCCAATAGGCGCGCGGCGCGATGGGCCGCGCGACGATGGCGTCGATCAACATGTCTGCGGCGATGGTGGCCCGCGTCATCAGGCTGACGCCGAGGCCGGCCTTGACGAGGCCACTGGTGATGACGTGATCGTCGACCTCGTAGCGCGCCTCGATCCAGAGACCCTCGCGGGCCGCCCAGGCATCCAACAGCCGGCGCGAGGCATTGGGCCGGCTCGGCAGGATCAGCGGCAGCTTGACGATCTCACCCGAGGGCAGCCCGTCGGCGCCTGCTGCCAGTTGACTGGCGAGGCCGACGACGAAGACCTCCTCGCGCAGGAGCGGCGTGACCTTGAGGCCGCGCTGCGGCAGCGGATCATGCGCGAAGGCAAGATCGACCTGCCGACGCGCCAGCATGTCGTGAAGCTGGCTGGAGAAGCCACCAATCACGCGGACCTCGACATCGGGATAATCAGCGCCGAAACGCGCGAGCAGCGGCGGCGCCAGCAGATGGCCGACACCGGGCGGCATGCCAACGGTCAGCCGGCCGGCGAGCGCCGCGGTTCCGCGACGCACCTCGCTCGCCGCCTGCTCCACCTGCCGCAGCAGCTGGGCGCTGTGCTCGAAAAGGATGCGGCCGGCCTCGGTCAGCCGCGCGCCCTCGCGCCCGCGGGTCAGCAATTCCTTGCCAAGCTCGGCTTCGAGTTCGCGGATCGTGCGGCTGACCGCCGGCTGGGAAATGCGCAGCAGGTCAGAGGCGCGGCTGAAGCTACCGCATTCGGCGACGGTCCGGAAATAGCGCAGCGCCCTGAGGTCCATCCGCCGCGCTTCCCCTTCAGCCTGCCAACCCGTCCCGCGCCGCCGCCCGACCGGCGATGAAGCCGAGACCCATGGCCGCGAGCAGGCCGTTGCCCGAGGCATAGCCAGCCCCGCCGGCACGGCCACTGACGCCCGCCGCCGCGCCGCCCCCGGCGTAAAGGCCCGGCACGAAGCCGCCGTCACGGCGCATGACCCGCGCCTCGTCGTCGACCTGCAGGCCGCCCTGCGTGTGGAACAGGGCCGGAGCGATGCGCGTCGCCACGAGCGGCCCCTGCAGCGGCCCCATGCCCCATTGGCGCCGCCCGAGCGGGTCCGCCATCTCGCCGGCCGCCACGCGCCCGGCCTCGGTGACCGTGCCGGCGAGGGCATCGGCCGGCAGGTTGCAGGCCGCGGCCAGCGACGCGGCATCAACGTAGTCCGGCGCGCCGCCATGGGCGACCAGCACACCGAAATCCGGCTGGCCGGCGGCTGTCGCCTCGCGGATGCGGCTGTCATAGATCGCGAAGATGCGCCCGCCGCGCGCCAGTGCCGGAGCGGCGAAGGCGGAATAGCCCAGCGTCTCGTCGGCAAAGCGGCGGCCGGTTTCGTCGACGATGATCCCGCCCTTTTCGACGACCGTCCAGGTCACCAACTCGCCATGCGGCTGGGCGATGGCGGAATGGGCCTGATAGGCGCCCATATTGGCGAGGCGGGCGCCCAGCGCCTCACCCCAGCGCACGGCTTCGCCATCACTCCCCAGCGCGCCGAAATATTCGGCGCCCGCAATGTCCGGCGCATGGCGCAGCAGGAGTTCGCGATCATGGCCGAAGCCGTTGCAGGCGAGGATGACGGCGCGGGCGCCGATCACGCTCGCCTCGCTGCCCTGTGTGGCGACGCGGGCACCGCGCACCCGCCCGTCCTCGACGATCAGCTCCGTCGCCGGACTGGCGAAGGCGACAGGGATGCCCCTGTCCTCGGCCGCCTGCCAAAGACCCTGCATCAAATCGGCGCCGCGGCGCGAGGGCACGGCGTGAAGCCGGTTCACGCTGTGGCCGACATGCTTGTAGGCGCCGATCAGCTCGATCGGCAGGCCAAGATGATCGGCGAGCCATTCCACCATCGAGGCGGAGGTGGCGGCGAGCCGGTCGACCAATGCCTCGGCCTCGTGCGGGCCGGCGGTGCGGCGCAGATCGGCTGCAAAGAGTTCCGGGGAATCGTCGATGCCGACGGCCTTCTGGAAGCGCGTGCCGGCGGCGGGGATGGAGCCGCTCGACAGCATGGTGTTGCCGGCGAGGCGGGGCAGTTTCTCGACCACCGCGACCTCGGCCCCGGCCTCATGGGCGGCGAGCGCCGCCACGAACCCGCAGCCGCCAGCGCCGATCACGAGAACATCGACGTCGAGATCGGCGCCGCCGTCAGGAAGAGAGGTCATTGGTCGATCGGATCACGCGCTTCTAGCGGTCTTGTACTTGGTCTCGTAGCTGTCGACGGTCAGGAGTTGCTTTTCCAGCGCCTGCATGGCCGGGAAGCCCATCAGGTTCCAGATCTCGTCGATGCCAACCAGCAGATCCGAACGGTCTGCCGGAACGCCGGTCTCCATGACTTCGCGCATCACCGTGAGAGCCTCGCGCATCGCCTTGATCGCAGCGGCCGGCAGCATGCGCGGCAGGCTGATGCGGCGCACGCCGAGCGCCTTGAGGCGCGGGAGCGGAATGAGCGGCGTCGTGGGACGCTGGCGAATGCCGAAACCCATATTGACGGAGACGGGCTTGCCAGCGGCCGCCTCGACGATGCGCGCGATGTCCTCCTCGGTCTTCACCGCATCGGGGAAGATCGCATCAGCGCCGGCCGCGACATAGGCGCGGATGCGCTCCAGCGTCGCCTCGATGCCTTCGACGGCGAGAGCATCGGTGCGGGCGATGATGACGAAGTCGTCGTCGCGGCGAGCGAGGCAGGCGGCCTCGATCTTCTTCACCATCTCCTCGCGCGAGACCACTTCCTTGCCGAGCATGTGGCCGCAGCGCTTGGGGCTGACCTGGTCCTCGAGATTGACGCCGGCGACGCCCGCCTCCTCGAACATCTGCACGGTGTAGTGCACGTTCATCGGGTTGCCGTAGCCATTGTCGGCGTCGCAGGTCAGCGGGATCGAGATCGAGCGGGCGAGCTGCCGGCAGTGATTGACGTTCTCGCTGAGGCCCATCATGCCGAGATCCTCGACGCCGAGGATGGCGTTGGCGATGGCGGCGCCGCTGGTGCAGGCGCTCTTGTAGCCCGACGCCTCGACGAGGCGGGCGCTGTAGCCGTCATAGACACCTGGCGAAACGATGAACTCGCCCGAGTTCAGCAGCGCCCGGAAAGCCGCGGGGGCCGAGATTTCACGCTTCGCGATCATGATGCCTTCTTCTCCTCGCCATCGGCGCCTGCCGCCGGCGCTTCGGGGACCTGTTCCAGCACATGCCGGCCGGCGCGCTCGACATGCGAGCGCATGAGGGATTCGGCGAGCGTGGCGTCGCGCGCCTTGATCGCGCGCGAGATCTGCCAATGCTCGGTGAAAGCAAGTTCGTGCCGCTCGGGCACGGCGCCGGAGATCCGGCGATAAATGCGCAGCAGATGGTAGAGATCGCCGCAGAGCGTATCGATGATGCGGCTGTTGCCGCTCGCCCGCACGACCCGTTCATGGAAGTCGAAGCGTTCGCCGGACGGCAGAAGCCCGCCACGGGCGGCCTCCAGATCGGCGATCAGCCCGTCGATGTCGGCAGCCGGCATCTGCGTCGCAGCCAGCCGGCAGGCATAGCCCTCCAACGCTTCGCGCATCTGGAAAAGCTCCGCGATCGCCTGCTTGGACAGCGAGACGACGCGAGCGCGCATGAAGGGCTCACGCGAGACGAGCTGGATGCCCTGCAGGCGGCGGATCGCCTCGCGGATCGGACCGCGGCTCACACCGAAGCGCCCGGCCAGAGCGGATTCGTTGACGACCATGCCGGGCTCGAGCTCGCAATTGTAGATCAGATCGAGGATATGCCCGAAGACCTCGTCGCCGAGGGTCTCCGAGCGTCGCCCGCCATTGCCCGATTCATGCATGCCTTCCATGCTCATCACGCTAGGCACCCGCTCGAAATGTGTCAACAGTTTTGAAAAATTGCGCGATGGTGACCGAGCTACCATTGCCGCCCGACACCGCATCCGACCCCGGCCATCTCTACAAATGTAGATACTTTTTGGCATATGCCATCGACCAGAACAGCGCCAAAGACTCCCGTTCCTTGAATCCCCAAAAGTGTTGACAATTATAAGGCTGACTCCCATCCTGCGCCGACTTTTCCTAAAGACCGACGGCAGATGGCCGAGCGCATGAAACTCCGAGACTTGCTGGCGAGCGATGCGATGGCGGGACGACATGTCTCGCTGGCCGCCGTCGGTGCGCGCGCCGGGATCGATATCACCACCCTGCCCTATGCCTGCCGCGTCTTCGTCGAGAACCTCGCGCGCGGTCATCTCTGCGACCACAATATCAGCGCCGACGATGTTTATGCGATGCTGCGCTGGCGCGACAGCCGTGGTGCCGGCGTATCGCTCACGGTCGGCCGGGTCATCCTGCCCGATTCCAGCGGCCTGCCTGTGCTGCTCGATCTCGCCTCTCTGCGCGATGCGGTGGCGGAGGCCGGCTTCGATCCGGCCTCGGTCGAACCACGCATCCCGGTCGACGTCATCGTCGACCATTCCCTGCAGGTCGACGTCTCGGCCGCGCCCGACGCAATGGCGCGCAACATGGCGCGCGAGTTCGAGCGCAATGGCGAGCGCTACAGCTTCCTGAAATGGGCGCAGCAGGCGTTCCGCTCCGTGCGCGTCTTCCCGCCCGGCACCGGCATCATCCATCAGGTCAACCTGGAGAACATCGCCTCCGTCGTGACGCGCGTCGAGACGCAGCACGGCACGCTCTCCTGCCCGGACTTCGTCATCGGCGGCGATTCCCACACGCCGATGATCAACGGCATCGGCGTGCTCGGCTGGGGTGTCGGCGGCATCGAGGCGCAGGCCGCCATGCTCGGGCAGCCTTACGTCTTCCCGGTGCCGGAATTCGTCGGCGTCAGGCTCGTCGGCTCCCTGCCGCCCGGCGCGACCACGACCGACCTCGTCCTCACCGTCACCGAGAAGCTGAGGCGCGAGGGCGTGGTCTCGACGGTGGTGGAGTATTTCGGACCGGGCGCGGCGGCCCTGCCGGTTCCCTCCCGCGCGACGCTGGCCAATATGGCGCCCGAATACGGGGCGACCGCCGGCTTCTTCCCGATCGACGAGGAAACCTTCCGCTACCTTGTCCGCACCCGCACGCCCGAGCACGCCGCCTTCGTGCGCGCCTATGCGCAGGCCAATGCACTCTTCCGCGAACCCTGCTCTCCCGAACCCGCCTATGCCCGCGTGATCGAGATCGACCTTGCGCGCGTGACGCGCTCGGTCGCCGGCCCGCGCCGCCCGCAGGACCGGCTCGATATCAAGGCCGTGGCGCAGGATTTCGATGATCGCCTGCCGAAGGCCCCGGCCGATGGCGGCTTTGCGGCCGAGCCCGTGGCGTTGCCCGTCGAGACCGCCTCCGGCGCGGCGACGCTGCGGCACGGCGCATTGGCGATCGCCGCCATCACCGCCTGCACCAACACCTCGAATCCAGCCGTGATGGTCGCGGCCGGCCTACTCGCCCGCAACGCCGTGGCGGCCGGGCTTCGGGTGCCAGGCTGGGTGAAAACCTCGCTCGCTCCGGGCTCACGCGTGGTGACACGCTATCTCGAAGAGCTCGGCCTGCTCGCCTCGCTGGAGCAGCTCGGCTTCGGCGTCGTCGGCTATGGCTGCACCACCTGCGGCGGCAAGTCCGGGCCGCTGCTGCCGGTCATGGCCGAAGCCATCGACAAGGGCGGGCTGGTCGCGGCGGCTGCACTCTCGGGCAATCGCAATTTCGAGGGGCGCATCCACCGGCAGGTGCGCGCCAACTACATCATGTCGCCGCCGCTGGTGGTGGCTTTCGCCCTCGCGGGCCGAATCGACATCGACCTGGAGCGCGAGCCGCTGAACGGGCCGGATGCCGCGAAGCCGATCTACCTTGCCGATCTCTGGCCGGGCGAGGAGGAGATCGCCCCGCTCGTGGCAAAGGCCGGTGATCCGCAACTCTTCCGCGAGGTCTATGGCGAGACGCCGTCGGGCCTGCTCTGGGACGAGTTGGAAGCGCCGACGGGGCTTCGCTTCCGCTGGGACCCGAAGTCCAGCTACCTGGTCGAGCCGCCATTCCTGGCATTGGCGCAGGAGCTCGCTCAGTCCGGCCTGCCGGATCGGCTCGGCCCGGCTCGCGTGCTCGGCGCCTATGGCGACTCGCTGACGACCGACCACATCTCGCCGAGCGGCGAGATCCCGCTCGACAGCCCGGCCGGGCGCTACCTCGTCTCGCTCGGTATCGAGCAGCGCGCCTTCAACACCTATGTCGGCCGGCGCTGCAACCATGAGGTCATGGCGCGGGCGACCTTCGCCAATCTGCGCATCCGCAACCTGATGGTGCCCGGCAGCGAGGGCGGCTGGACGCGCCTGCTGCCGGAGGGCGGGGTCGTTTCCGTGCATGCGGCGGCCGAGGCCTATCGCGAGCGCGGCGTGCCGCTGATCGTACTCGGGGCCAAGGATTACGGCATGGGCTCCAGCCGCGACTGGGCCGCCAAGGGCTCCGCGCTGCTCGGTGTGCGCGCCGTGATCGCGGAGAGCTATGAGCGCATTCACCGCTCGAACCTGATCGGCATGGGCGTGGTGCCGCTGCGCTTCGCCGAGGGCGAGGGCTGGCGCCAGCTCGGGCTCGACGGCACGGAGAGCTTCGACATCGACGGGCTTGCCGCTGCAGTCGACGGCCATGCGCCGGCGACGGTTGTCGCGACCAGCGCAGACGGGCGCTGCACCCACTTCCATGTCACGGCCGACGTCTCGACGCAGAGCGAGCGCGCCTGCCTGCGCCATGGCGGCGTCATGGCCGAGGTCCTCGCCCACTTCACCCGCCGGAACACGCCGGAAAAGGTCACGGAGCCCCTATGAGTTTCGATCTGTTGCTGTCGGGGGGCGAGATCGTCTTCCCGGATCAAGGCGTGCGTACCGGCTCCATCGGCGTGAAGGACGGGCGGATCGCGGCGCTGCTGGCGCCCGGCGAGCAGGCCACCGCCAAGCAGGTGGTCGATTGCCGCAACAAATGGGTGATGCCCGGCCTGATCGACCCCCATACCCATATCGGCTTCGGCTCCAACGAAACCGATTTCGAGACCGAGTCGCGCTCGGCCGCCATCGGCGGCGCCACGGGCCTGCTGACCTTCCACCGCTCCAACGACCTGCGCCAATCGACCGGCCCCTGGAAGGAGCGCGGCGAGGCCCAGTCGCTGATCGATTTCGGCTTCCATTTCGGCGTGACGAGCAAGCTCCATATCGAGACGCTGCCGGAGGCGGCCCAGCGCTTCGGCGTGACCTCGATCAAGGTCTACCTGATGTACAAGGGCGCCTCCGGCGCCGCGAAGGGTTTCACCGAAATCGATGACGGGCTGCTCTACTGGGCGCTGCTGCAGGGCGCCCGCATCAAGGGCGGCGTCGTGGGCGTGCATTGCGAGAATGTCGAGGTCATCCCGGTCTTCCGCGAGCCGCTGAAGGAAGCCGGCCGCAACGACCTGCCCGTCTGGGACGAGCAGAGCCCCGGTTTCCTCGAGGCCGAGAACGTCTTCCGCGTGATCTATTTCGGCGAGAAGGCCGAGTGCCCCGTCAACATCGTGCATATGTCGAGCGCCGAGAGCCTCGAGATCGTGCGCCGGGCCAGGAAGCCCGGCCGCGCGCCGATCCATGTCGAGACCTGCAGCCACTATCTCGCACTGACCAGCCAGTCGCCCATCGGCTTCCTCGGCAAGGTCAACCCGCCACTGCGCTCCGCCGCCGATGTCGAGGCGCTGTGGGAGGGCGTGCGCGACGGCACGATCACGACCGTCGGCTCCGACCATGTGCCGCGCAAGCGCGAGACCAAGGGGCCGGACATTTGGAAGGCCTCCGCCGGCTTCCCGGGCATCGGGACGCTGCTGCCGATCCTGATTCATGAGGGCGTCCACGGACGCGGGCTGCCGATCGAGCGCATCGCCGCCGTCACCAGCGCCAATGTCGCGAAGCTTTACTCGATCCCGAACAAGGGCGGCATCGCCGTCGGCATGGATGCCGATCTCGTCGTCGTCGACCCCGACAAGGAGATCGTCGTCGATCCGGCGACCCAGGAATCCTTCTCCGACTACTCGCCCTATGAGGGGATGCGCTTCAAGGGCGCGCCCGTCCGCACCATCCTGCGTGGCCGCACAATCGCCGTCGACGGCGTCGTCGACGCTGAAGCCCGCGCGACGCCCGCCGGCCGCTATTTGCACCGCTCCTGACACCGAAAGCCAAGACGATGACCAAACGCATCTGGGACGATTTTCTGACCGAGCGCGACAAGCAGGTCTATGCGCAGGCCGGCTATGGCAAGCGCGGCGGCTTCGGCAAGCGCCCCGCCCTCTTCATCATCGACGTCCAGTACAATTTCTGCGGCGACAAGCCCGAGGACATCCTCGAAGGGCTGAAGCAGTATCGCACCCATTGCGGCGCCGAGGCCTGGGCTGCGGTCGAGCACATCGTGCCGCTGCTGGAGATGGCGCGCGAAAAGAACATCCCGGTGTTCTACACCGAGAGCGCCCGCCGGCCGGACATGATCGATTCCGGCGTCCAGGTCGGCAAGAACCACCGCGGCACCGAGAAGACCTCGACCGAGGGCACCCATGCGACGCAGACGGTCGCGCCGCTGGCGCCACGCCCTCAGGACATCCGCATCGGCAAGCGCAAGCCGTCCTGCTTCTTCGGCACGATCTTCATGAGCCACCTCAACTTCTTCGACGTGGACACGCTGATCCTCTGCGGCTGCACCACCTCGGGCTGCCTGCGCGCCACCGCCGTCGACGCCTACTCCTACAACTTCAAGGTCGTGATCCCGGAAGAGGCGGCCTTCGACCGCTTCCAGTCCAGCCACGCGATCAACCTCTTCGACCTCAACTGCAAATATGCCGACGTCATTCCCTCGGCCGAGGTGAAGGACTATCTGACGGGGCTCGCCGTGCGCGAGGACCTTCCGACCGGCGTCCAGGGCTGACGGCTAAGCGACGGAGACGGACATGGCTGACCGCGAGATCATCGTTCCCGAATCGATGCGCGCCATCGTCGAGCGGGCCGGCTACGCGCCGGCCGTGCGTGTCGGCGACATCGTCTATGTCGTCGGGCAGGTCGGGCGCACGCCCGATCTCAAGGTGATCGACGATCCGGCCGAGCAGTTCGCCGCAGCATGGGAGAATGTCCGGGTCGTGCTGGAGGCCGCCGGCTGCAGCTTCGCCGACATGGTCGACGTCACGACCTATCATGTCGAGATGGCGCGCCACATGGACGTGTTCCGCGAGGCAAAGAACCGCCTCGTCCCGCGCGAGGGCTATGCCTGGACGCGGATCGGGGTCTCGGAGCTCGCCCATCCCGGCCTGCTCGTCGAGATCAAGTGCGTGGCGCACCGTCCCGCGCGCTGAGCGCGGGAACGGCGCCGTCGCTTTAGCCCAGCGTCGCCGCGAGTTGTGGGGCGGCGTGGCGGAAGAGTTCGCCCGGCTTCACGCCGGTCGTCTTCATCAGCCACCAGGCGCAGCAGATATTGGACGAGAGCAAAGGCACGCCCTCCCCCCGCGCAGCCAGCGCCGGCAGCGTGATCATGCCGGTGCCGCTCATCACGATGGCGTCGATACCGTCGGTGCGAACCTGGCTCAGCGCCTCCTCGACCTCGGCGGTCGTCAGCTCATAGGCGCGGAAGGTCTCGGAGACCTTGACGATCTGCGCGACCTCCTGGCCGGAACCCGCCCAGTAGCCGGCAGCCTCGTCGGTCAGCCAGGCGGGATAGGGCGAGAACAGGCAGATACGCCGCGCGCCCAGCGCATTGAGCGCGGCGCGGATTGCGCCGCTCGCGGTCATCACCGGAAAGCCCGCTCCTTCCGACAGGCGAGCGGACAGCGCATCGTCCTCGTGGGCCTTCAGGCGGTAGCTGGGCCCGGTCAGCGCGACCGTGGCGGCGGCAAGCTTCAACGTGCCGAAGGATTTCAGCGCCGGCTCGTAGGAGGCGATATAGGCGCGGTTGCGCTCCTCCAGCGTGGTGTCCGGCATCACCGGCAGGCGCGTCGCGAAAAGGCGGGCGCCGGTCGGAATCAGCCGTGCCATCTCGGGCTCGACGGTCGGGTTGGCCGGCGGGACGAGCAGGCCCAGCGCCGGCAGGGAAGCGAGATCGGCAAGATCGAGCATAGGCATCTCCGTCAGGCCGCCTGGGCCGGTCGCTCGAGCATGTCGAGCATCGCCGCCGTGGCGAGATAGTCGGCCGCCGCGGCGCGGGAACCTGCGATGGCGCGGATCGTCTCCAGCCAGCCCTCGCCGCCGGCGACGTTGCGGTCCGTCCGCGGGATCAGCATCTCCTCGGCGACGCGCTTGCGCTCGCGCGCGGCCGCCTCGACCAGCTCGGGCCGGCGCTCCCGCAGAGCGCGGATGATCGCCCAGGAAAGTGCCTGGGCGTCGTGGATGCCGCAATTCATGTTCATGCCGCCGCGCGTGTTGGTGACATGGGCGCTGTCGCCGGCGAGGAAGGCGCGGCCGATGAAGTAATCCGATGCCACGCGCCGGCTCGCCCGGTAGACATCGCGACCGACCACGGTCGGCGGATTGGTCCAGCCCGGCATGACCTCCTGCAGGCGCTCGACGAACCAGTCGTCACCCAGCGCCGTCTCGTCGGAGATCTCGCCCGGGACGCGGATGATGATGCGCCAGCAATCCGGCATCTTCAGAAAGCTCAGCGACTTGTCGCCATTGTGCAGATAGGTGATCGGCGCGATGCCAGGCAGCACGCGGTCGAGATCGTCCTGCGTCATCACGCGCAGGATCTTGTGCGGATAGACCTCGCCGTCGAAGGCGATGCCGAGGCTCTCGCGCACCGTGCTGTGGGCGCCGTCCGTGCCCAGCAGATAATCGGCCGCGATGGTCATCGTCTCGCCGCCGCGATCGACCGTCACGGTGACGCCGCTCTCGCCCTGCGTCAGCGTTTCGAAGCCGGTGCCGAACAGCACGCGGGCGTTGTCGTGGGCCTTGATGTTCTCGAGCAGGAGAGGCGTCAGCCGGGCCTGCTCGAGGTGCAGCCGGAAGGGGAAGGCCGTCCGCTCGGCGAGATCGGCGAGGGCGAACTCAGCGAAGGGGCCTTCCGGCGTCCGGTACTGGATGCGCGGCACGAGTTCGCCCTGGTCCAACATCGGCGCCAGCACGCCCAGGCCGTCGAGGATCTCAAGCGTCGCCGGGTGGAAGGTCGAGGCCTTTGAGGCCGTGTTGAGCCCGGCGCGTTTCTCGATCACCACGACATCGACCCCGGCTCGGGCGAGGATCAGGGCTGCGACGAGCCCGACCGGCCCGGCTCCTGCAACGATCACTTGGGTTCTCAGACTGGCCGTCATGACATCCTCCGCAGCGGCGAAACATGCCACGCGTATAAGTATTATGTATGCTACTTAATATGTTTCAGCAACCCAAGATCGACGCGCCCGTCAACTCTCTTCGGGCTTGAGCGCCAGGCAGTTCGCCGCGGACCAGGCGACCGGAATCCGGTCACCCTTCTTCAGCGGACCGAGGCCGTCCTTGAAGGTCAGCCGGGCGCTGAAATCGTCCGAACCGCCGAAGCTGAGCCTGAGCCGCGTATGATCGCCGAAATAGATCAGCTCCTCGATCTCGGCTTCGAAGCGGTTCTCGCCCTGCGCCTCGGAGCCGATCAGGACCTTCTCGGGCCGGAGCGCCAACACCGCCTGCGCTCCAACGGGCAGATCCTCGCCGATCTGTGCCCGGACCTCACCGCCATCCGCAAGTCGCAGGAGGCAGGAGGCACCGTCACGCGCGGCGACGACGCCGTCCAGCCGGTTGTTCTCGCCGATGAAGGAGGCAACGAAGGCGTTGGCCGGCTTCTCGTAGATCTCGGCCGGGGGAGCGAGCTGCTGGATGCGGCCGTGATGGAAGACCGCCACGCGATCCGACATCGTCAGTGCCTCGCCCTGATCGTGCGTGACGTAGACCACCGTGACGCCGAGCTTCTCGTGGATGTGCTTGATCTCGATCTGCATATGCTCGCGCAGCTGCTTGTCGAGCGCGCCGAGCGGCTCGTCCATCAGCACGAGCTTGGGCCGGAAGACCAGTGCGCGGGCGAGCGCAACGCGCTGCTGCTGGCCGCCGGAGAGCTGCGCCGGGCGCCGATCGCCAAGATGGTCGAGCTTGACCATGTCGAGCGCGCCGCGCACCCGCTCCTCGCGCTCGGCCCGGCCGACGCCCTGCATCTCCAGTGGGAAGGAGAGGTTGGCGGCGACGCTCATATGCGGAAAGAGCGCGTAGTTCTGGAACACCACGCCGATGCCGCGGCGATGAGCCGGGACGTTGTTGAGCGGGCGCCCGTCGAAAGTGATCGTGCCGCCCGAGGGATCCTCGAAGCCGGCGAGCATCATCAGCGTCGTCGTCTTGCCCGAGCCGGAGGGGCCGAGCAGGGTGACGAACTCGCCGCGCTCCACCGCGAAATCGAGCGACTTCACGACCTGCGTCGCGCCGTCATAGCTCTTGGTGACCTTGTCGAAGACGATGAGGGGTTCGGACATGCTTGTGCTCAAGGCGTCGGCTCTCCCGGCGCGGCGCCGCGCGCCGCGGCGCGCTGGCGGATGAATTCGTTGACCGCCAGCAGCAGCACCGAGAACAGGATCAGCAGCACAGCGGCAGCCGCGATGGTCGGGCTGAGGAATTCGCGCAGGCCCGCATACATCTGCCGCGGCAGCGTGAACTGGCCCGGGCTCGCGATGAAGAGCGCCACGATCAATTCGTCGAAAGAGGTGGCGAAGGCGAAGAGCGCCCCAGTCGCCACGCCGGGCGCGATCAGCGGCAGCACGACGCGGCGGAAGCTCACCACGGGATTGGCGCCTAGGCTCGCGGCCGCTCGCAGCAGGTTCTGATCGAAATTCTGCAGCGACGCCAGAACGGTCAGCAGCACGAAGGGAACCGCCAGCACGGTATGCGAGAGTACGAGGCCGGTGAGCGAGCTGCCCAAGCCGACCATCGAGAGCGCAAAATACATGGCGATGGCGGTGACGATCACCGGCGTCACCATCGGCAGCGAGAGCACGGCGAGCAGGAGCGCCTTGCCGCGGAAGCGGCCGAGGAAGATGCCAAAGGCGGCGAGCGTGCCGAGCAGCGTCGCCAGCACCATGGTCGCGATGCCGACGACGAAGCTGTTCCAGGTCGCATCGAGCCAGCGGCTCGATGTGAAGAAATCCGTATACCAGCGCAGGGAATAACCCGGCGTCGGCAGCACCAGGAGCTCGCCCGAGGAGAGCGAGAGCGGGAACACGACCGCGATCGGCGCCACCAGAAATAGCAGGATCAGCCCCGTGACGAGGGCGAGCGCGAGGCGGCCGGCCGAGGCTTTCCTGCGTGGGCCCAGAACGGACATGGTGTTCGCCACGGCGCTCAGACCTTCACGCCGCCGGAGCGGAAGCCGGGCACGAGCAGGCGCGCCGCGACGACGAGAAGCCCGGTCATCACCATCAGCAATGTCGCCAGCGCCGCCGCCATGCCCCAGTTGACCGAGGTGTTGGTGAAGAAGGCGATGAAGTAGCTGACCATCTGGTCACCCGACCCGCCGACCAGCGCGGGCGTGATGTAGAAGCCGACCGAGAGCATGAAGACCATCAGCGAGCCGGCTGCGACGCCCGGCATGGTCAGGGGCAGATAGATGCGCAGGAAGCGGCGCCAGCCCGGCGCACCGAGGGAGGCAGCGGCACGCATATAATCAGGCTTGATGCCCTTCATCACGCCATAGAGCGGCAGGATCGCGAAGGGCAGCAGCACATGGACCATAGCGAGATAGACCGCGAAGCGGGTGAAGATCATCGCCATCGGCTGGTCGACGATGTCCATCGCCATCAACAGCGCGTTGATCGGCCCTTCTCGCTGCAGGATGATGAACCAGGCGGTGGTCCTGACCAGGATCGAGGTCCAGAACGGGATGAGCACCAGCATCATCCCGGCATTGGCCCAGCCCTGCGGCAGGACGGAAAGCGTGAAGGCCACCGGATAAGCCAGCAGCGCGCAGATCAGCGTCGTAACGAGGCTGATCTCGAAGGTGCGCCAGAACAGCGGCAGGAAGACCGCATCGCCGCCCGCGGCCCGCGCGACGCCCTGATCGGTCGGGCGCATATCGAGCGAGCGCAGCAGATAGAGCGAGGTCCAGGGACCGGTCGCCCGCTTGAACAGCCGCCAGAGCTCCGGCTCGCCCCAGCGCGGATTGAGCGCGATCAGGCTGTCCTTGACGGGCGCAGAGAGACGAGCCGAAGCGCGGGACGCCTGCAGCAGGAGGCTGCGCAGCCCCGTCTCCTCGAAATTGAGGCGAGCGAGCACGCCGCCAGCCGCCTGGTCCTGCTGCGCCTGACGCAGCTCCGCCACAAGGCTGGCGAAGGCCTCCTCAGGGGGCAGGCCCTGCCCGTCCCAGGCGCGCAGCAGGCTCGCCGTGCGCGGCAGGGCGGTCGAAAATTCGGAATCGTCGACCGCCCGGTAGAGGGTCGCCCCCAGCGGCAGGAGGAAGCTCAGCGTGACGAGCAGCAGCAGCGGCGCGATGAGCGCCGCCGCCAGCAGGTTCCGCCGTGACATGCCGAGCATGACCGCGCCAGGTCCGCAGCGCTTACTTCGCCAGCCAGGCGTTGAAGCGCGCCTCGAGATCCTCGCCGTGCTCGACCCAGAACTCGGTGTTGATGAAGAGGCCCTCCTTGGCGTGGTTGGCGACCATGCCCGGGTTCTTCTTGACGATCTCGGGGTTGTTGGCGACGGCGGCGTTGGCGGGCGACACCGCCCAGTCCTGCGCCAGGTTCGTCAGCGGCTTCTCGTCGGTCATGTAGCTGATCAGCTTCATGGCCTCGGCCTTGTTCGGCGAATTGCGCACCACGGCCCAGTAGTCGAAGGAGAACAGCAGCGTGTTCCACAGGACCGGATACTTGGCACCGCCCTCATTGGCGCGGATCGTGCGGCCGACATAGCCGACAGCATAGGCGGCCTCGCCCGAACCGACGAACTGGAGCGGCTGCGCGCCGGACTTCCACCAGACGATGTGCGGCTTGAGCTGGTCGAGCTTGGCGAAGGCGCGCTTCTGCCCGTCCGCCGTCGCCAGAACCTTGTAGACGTCCGCGGCGGGGACGCCATCGGCGATCAGCGCGATCTCGAGGGTCATCTTGGCGCCGGAACGCAGGGAGCGCTTGCCGGGAAACTTCTGCACATCCCAGAGCTCGGCATAGTTGGCCGGGCCGGTCGCGATGCGGGCCTGGTCGTAGAACAGGCTCACGCCCCAGCCGACGGCGCCGGCGCCGCAATCCGTCGTGCCGCCGGGAATGAACTTGTTCTTGTCGATGGCGCTCCAATCGAGTTTCTCGAAAACGCCGTCCTCGCAACCGCGGGCCAGCTCCGGGGCCTCGACCATGATGACGTCGGTGGTGACGTCATTGGCCTTCACCATCGAGTAAACCTTGGCCATCTCGCCGTTATAGACGTCGTCCGCGACCTTGACGCCCTTCTCGGCGGCATAGCCCTGGAAGAGATGCTTGCGGGCATTGTCCTGGAAGCCGCCGCCAAAGCCGACCACCATCAAATCGCGCGCCAGCGCAGGCGCGGAAGCCGTCATGAGACCGAGCGCGAGAAGCCCGGCCCGAGCAAAAATCGTCGTCTTCATCCTGATCCCCTCTTTTTGGATCGCAAGCCTGAGTTCGGCCAACCGGTCGGCGGCGGGTTCCGGCCGGTTTCCGACCTGCCTGCCATCTCGACACTTGCATTGGTATCTTTGATATGAAGATGATACATATCTGTCAACGGCGCCCACCGCCGCTTTCTCCCAGGATTCCACGATGACAGCCGCCACTCTCTCGCTCGAACCGATCTCGCCGGCCATCCGCCCGACCAAGCAGGATGCAGACCAGCGCTATCGTTACCAGCACTATATCGATGGCGCATTCGTCGACCCAGAGGGCGGCAAGTGGCTGGAAACCTCGGACCCGGTGACAGGCGAGGACTGGGCCTGGGTGCCGCGCGGCAACGCCACCGATGTCGAGCGGGCCGTGGAAGCCGCCCACCGCGCCTTCTCGGAGGGAGCCTGGCCGGCGCTCTCGGCGTCCGGGCGCGGCGCGCTGATGCGCAAGCTCGGCGACCTCATCACCGAGAACGCGGAATGGCTGGCACGCATAGAGATGCGCGACAACGGCAAGCTCCTCGCCGAGCTGTCCATGCAGATGCGCTACATGGCGAACTACTATTACTACTATGGTGGCTTGGCGGATAAGATCGAAGGCACGGTGATCCCGACCGACAAGCCCGGCGTGTTCAACTACACGAAGCCCGAGCCGATCGGCGTCGTCGCCTGCATCATGCCGTGGAACTCGCCGCTGCCGCTGACGAGCCTCAAGCTCGCGCCGGCGCTCGCCGCCGGCTGCACGGTCGTGCTGAAGCCTTCCGAGTTCACCTCCGCCTCGCTGCTCGAATTCGCCAAGCTGGTCGAGGCGGCGGGCTTTCCGAAGGGAGTCGTCAACGTCATCACCGGCTACGGCATGGAGGTCGGCGACGCCCTGATCAGCCACCCCAAGGTGGAGCGCATCGCCTTCACCGGCGGCCCCGAGGCGGGGCGCATCATCAACGAGAAAGCCGCCCGCCACATGAAGCGGGTGACGCTGGAGCTCGGCGGCAAGTCGCCCAACATCGTCTTCGACGACGCCGATCTCGACCAGGCGGTGAAGGGCGCGGTTGCCGGCATCTTCGCGGCCTCCGGCCAGACCTGCGTCGCGGGCTCGCGCCTGCTGGTTCAGGACACGATCCACGACGCCTTCGTCGAGCGGCTGAAGAGCTTCATCGCCGATGTGAAATTCGGCCACCCCTCCGATCCGGCGACGCAGGTCGCGCCGATCTCGACCAAGCCGCAGATGGAGAAGATCAAGTCCTATGTCGAGATCGCCAAGTCGGAAGGCGCGCAGCTCGTCGCCGGTGGCGAGCCCGCCTCGGTGCCCGGCTATCCGAAGGGGCTGTTCTACAAGCCGACCATCTTCGTCGACGTGAAGAACAGCATGCGCATCGCGCAGGAGGAGGTCTTCGGCCCCGTCCTCTCGGTGATCCGCTTCACCGATGAGGACGACGCGGTGCGTATCGCCAACGACACGCAGTTCGGGCTGGCCGCGGGCATCTGGACGCAATCGATGCGCCGGGCGCTGACCATGGCGAACCGCGTCCGCGCCGGCACGGTGTGGGTCAACAACTACCGCTCGACCAGCACGACCTCGCCCTTCGGCGGCTTCAAGATGAGCGGCATCGGGCGCGAGGGCGGGATCGCCGGGATCAAGGAATACATGGAGACCAAGAGCGTCTGGATCTCCACCGCGACCGACATCCCGAACCCGTTCATCCGCCGCTGACGGCGGACAGGACAGCGGCGCCCGGGAGCATTTCCGCGTTTCTCTGAATCGCAGAAATGCTCCATCTACTTGTTTTGTCGAATTTTCTTCACGCGAACCGGTGCGCACTTCGCTCGAAGATGCTCTAGCCAGCGCCGCTGTCGGTGATCATCGCCTTCCAGCGCGTGCCCAGATTCTGGTCATCGATCGAATATTCGACGCGATATTCATAGCGATCCGGCCGGTAGCGCGCCTGCAGCAGCTCGATCACGCGACCGCTCTCGTCGCTCACCTGGCGGCTCATCGCGACCAGAGCGGTGCCGATCTCGACGTCCAGATGCGGCGAGAGTTCGGCATCCGCGAGCACCGCCGTGATCCGCTCCTCGAAATCCGCCAGCCTGATGCCCGCATCGGCAAGCGTCGCAGAAACCGGCAGCGACGAGACGGCCGAACGCGGCACGAGCGGCGCGAGATCCGAGGGCAGGTAACAGACCGTGTGGGAGATCGGCGAGCGCGCGTCGCTGCGCACGCGCACGATCCGCAGCAGTTCGCCGTCCTCCGACACACCGAACAGCCGCGCCAGGTTCGGCGGCGGCCTGACGAAGCCGTAGTCCAGCAGGTCTACCTTCGTCTTGCTGGCGAGAGAGAGCTGGTTCTTGAGCACCTGGCTCGTCGGCTTCTCGGCTTCGGCGGGCGGCTTCTGCGGAAAGGTGCCGCGCCCGCGCTGGCGCAGCACGCGCCCCTCGCGTTCCAGCCGGTCCATCGCCTTGCGGACAGTGACCCGCGAGACGCCGAAGGTCTCGGCCAGATCGTCCTCGCTGGGGATCGAGACGCCGGGCGGGTAGGAGCCGTCCGTGATCTTCTGAAGCAGGATGACGTAGACCCGGTGATAAAGCGGGATCACGTCCCTGTCCGACGGGGTTCTGTCGGCCGCCATACCCACCTTGGATCGTGCCATGCGCCGCCTCCTGTTCACCTGAACGAATCGCTAGCATGTATGCTCGACGATACCAATCGTGCACGGAGTCGCTGCCGAAGATGGATTGTAACATCATGCTATCTTTGATACTTATTTGTCTCCCGATGCCGTGAAAGACGCATGATGACCGAGAGTGCCGATACTGCCGATAGGCGCCGCTTCGCCGGTTCCTATGCGCATCGCGAAAGGGCGCTCTCCCATCTGCCCCGCGGCGTTTCGTCGACCCCTCGGGCGACGCAGCAGCCCGTGCCCATCGTCATCGAGCGCGGCGAGGACGCCCATGTCTTCGATCCGGACGGAAACCGCTTCATCGACTATGCGCTCGGCTATGGCCCGCTGATCCTCGGCCACTCGCCTGCGGCGGTCATGGACGCAGTCCGGGCCGAGCTGGCGAAGGGGCTGCGGACGGCCTCCGTCCATCGCGGGGAGGCGGAGCTCGCCGAACTGATCGCCGATTGCGTGCCGTCGGCCGAGATGACGAGCTTCGTCAGCACGGGGACGGAGGCGATCCAGCTCGCCCTGCGCATCGCCCGCGCCACGACCGACCGCACGAAGATCATCAAGTTCCGCGCGAACTATCACGGCTGGTTCGACAATGTTCACGTCGCCAATGCGATCGGGCGCGACGGCGCCTCGACAGTGGGGCAGGACCCCGGCGCGACGGCCTCGATCACGCTGGTCGACTGGGGCGACGCAGATGCGCTCGAAGCCGCGTTGGATGACAGCTTCGCGGCGGTGATCGCCGAGCCGGCCGCCGTGAATGCGGGCTGCTTCGAGCCGCCGCCCGGCTTCCTCGAGCGGCTGCGCAAGGCGACGCGCAAGCATGGCGCGATGCTGATCTTCGACGAGGTCATCACCGGCTTCCGCATGGCGCTGGGCGGCGCGCAGGAACGCTACGGGGTGACGCCGGACATCACAGTGCTCGGCAAGGCGCTGGGTGCAGGGCTTCCGATCAGCGCCGTCTCGGGCACCGCGGCGGCCATGGACGTCCTCGCCAGCGGCAAGCTGATGCATCGCGGCACCTTCAACGGAAACCCGCTCTCCATTGCGGCAGCGATCGCCTGCCTGCGCGTCCTTCGCGAGGAGCGCGCGACGCTCTATCCGCGGATCGACGGCTACACCGCACGCCTCTGCGCCCATCTGAATGCAGAGTCCACGCGGCTCGGCGCCAAGGTGAACGCCCGGCAAGCGGGCCCGGCCATGCAGATCTTCGTGTCGCCCGAGCCGGTCCAGACCCTGGCCGACACCGCGAAGGCGGACCCCAAGGCGATCCTGGACTTTACCGGCGCCCTGCTGCGCAGGGGCGTCCTGACCCTGCCGCGTGGCCTCTGCTACCTGTCGAGCGCACACAGCGCCGCCGACATGGAGGCTACGGAGACGGCCATCACGGCCGCGCTGGAAAGCGTCTCGGATCGCGTGGCCGCCTGAAGGCGGCCTCCGGTCTCAGGACTGCAGCATCTTGAAGTGGCTGCAGAATTCCCGATAGCTGGTGTGCAGGATCTTCTCGCCGCCGCAGAGCTTGAGGGTTTCAGCGGCAGCAAGACCGAGCTGCTTGGCATTCTCGCCCGGCTCGTCCTCGATGGCGACGACACGCTCCTGGCCGTCGAGCGAGGTGATCTGGGCCTGAAGCACGAGGCGGTCGTCCTTCCAGTTGCTGCAGGCGCCCACGGGCAGGCTGCAGCCGGCGCCCAGTGCATGCATCATCTCGCGCTCGGCATCGACCTCGGCCCGGGTCTGCCTGCACTCGATCGCCTGGAGCACCTCCATGATGTGCTTGTCCTCGACGCGGGCTTCGATACCCAGAGCGCCCTGCCCCACAGCGTAAGGGAAGACATGCGGGTCGAGCAGCTCGGTCGTCGCCTCACCGAGCCCGAGGCGGCTCAGGCCGGCCTGCGCCAGGATCACGGCGTCGAGCCCGTCCTCGCCCTCGATCTTGGCCAGGCGCGGGCCGACATTGCCCCGGATCGGCACCACGGTCACATCCGGCCGCAGGCTCATGATCTGCGCGCGGCGGCGCAGCGAGCCCGTGCCGACGCGCGCGCCCTGCCGCAGGCCCTCGAGCGTCGCGCCGCAGAGCACGTCGCGCGGGTCCTCGCGCTTCGGTACAGCCGCGAGCGCCAGGCCGTCTCGCAGGGAGGTCGGCAGGTCCTTCAGCGAGTGGACGACGAAGTCGACCTCGCCGCACAGGAGCTGCTCCTCATGCTCCGAGGTGAAGACGCCGATCATCCCGAACTGATGGAACTCGGAGACCCTGTCCTTGTCGGCGACCGTCGCGATGGACTTGATCTCGAACTCGATCCGGGGATCGATCTGCTTAATTAAACCAATGACAAAATTGGTCTGAGCAAGAGCAAGGGGGCTTCGGCGAGTCCCGACCCGGAGCAGCATTTCGTCTATTCCCTTGCGCCGGCGAATGCCGAATCGAGCCATCCAGAGTAGGAATGAGGCTCGCCCGCGCCAGCAGTCGAGCCCTCCCGGCAAACCGCGCCACAAGGCCGGCACGGTACCCTTCGCTCCGATAGAACCGATCCCGAGCCAGCGCAATGGTCAGGAAGCCGCAGATTTGACCTGGCGCAAACTGCCTTGCTCATCCCGCAAGACGATGAGCCTAAGCTCATATGGGCAGTCCTCGGCCGCTTCGGGCGTTCAGGCGACCATAGGCACCGCATAGCGGCCGGGAACGGGAACGCTCCGTTTCCAGAGGCCAGCCCGCGATTCATGCGCCCGACGATGCACCCACGAAGGATCATGGCCGCCGACAGGATCTCCCGGGCAGAGCTTCCCGAGCAACCGGGCGGCGCCGCGGCACATAACGTGCTTGCGCGTTTTCTGCTCAATTGAATGCCAATCGATAAGCAGCAGCATGCCGACCGACCACGCCCTCGATCTTGTCTTCCGTAGGGTCACGATTGCCGGACACCGCGAGCCACTGGACATCGGCGCCAAGGACGGAAAGATCGCGGCCATCGCCCCCCGGATCCAGTGCGACGCGCCCGACATCGATGCCGGCGGCAGGCTGGCCGTGCCGGGCTTCGTCGACAGCCACATCCATCTCGACAAGGCCTGCCTGCTCGGGCGCTGCGGCCATAGCCATGGCGGCCTTGCCGGCGCCATAGCCGCCGTGGCCGCGATGAAGCGGGGCTTCACCGAGGCAGACGTCTACCAGCGGGGCGGAAAGGTCATCGAGAAGGCGATCGGCAAGGGCACGACCCGGATGCGGACCCATGTCGAGGTCGATCCCCGCGCCGGCCTGCGGAGCTTCGCCGCCATCAAGGCGTTGAAGGCGGATTATGCCTGGGGTCTTGATCTCTCGATCTGCGTTTTCCCACAGGAGGGCCTGACCAACGATCCCGGCACAGAGGAGTTGCTCGTCGCGGCCCTGGAAGACGGCGCGGACCTGCTCGGCGGCTGCCCCTACACCGACACCGATCCGGCGGCCCAGATCGAGAGGCTGTTCGCGCTCGCGCGCCGCTTCGATGTCGATCTCGACTTTCACCTCGATTTCGACCTCGACCCGAGCTGGATGCATCTCGACGAGGTCTGCCGCCAGACGGAAAGCCATGGCTGGGGCGGGCGTGTCGCGGTCGGGCATGTCACCAAGCTTTCGATGGTGCCGCCGGATGCCCTGGCCGCGATAGCGCAGAGGCTCTCCGATACCGGCATCGCCCTCACCGTCCTGCCGGCGACGGATGTCTATCTCATGGGCCGGCAGGAGAACCATGCCGTTCCGCGCGGTCTTGCGCCGGCTCATATCCTTGTCGAGCGCGGCGTGACCTGCTCGATCGCCACCAACAACGTGCTCAACCCGTTCACGCCGTTCGGCGACGTCTCGCTGCTGCGCATGGCGAACCTCTACGCGAATGTCGCTCAATGCGGCGTGCAGGATTTCGAGCGCTGCCTCGACATGGTGACCACCATGCCGGCGCGCCTGATGCGGCTCGGCGACTATGGCATCGCCATCGGCAATCCCGCCGACCTGGTGATTCTGGACGCCACGACGCCCGGCGATGCTCTGGCCGAGATCGCCGAGCCGATCATGGGCTTCAAAGGAGGCCGGCTGAGCTTCGAGAGGCCAGCCGCGCGATTGCACCCGTTGCGCTAGATCGCCGCGCGTCCGATAGGGCGCGAAAACGGTGATCTAGCCGCATGGTTGTCGCATCGGATTCATCCGATGCGAGCGTCACTCCGCCGGCAGGTAGAGCTTCGCTCCCTTTCCAAGGAATTCCTCGGACTTCGCCGCCATGCCCTCGGCTGCCATCGCTTCGAGACTGGCGCGCTCATTGTCGCTCATCGCCAGAACCTCGGCCCGCAGATCCTGCGTGATCTTCATCGAGCAGAATTTCGGCCCGCACATCGAGCAGAAATGCGCGACCTTGTGGGCGTCCTTCGGCAGCGTCTCGTCGTGGAATGACCGCGCCGTATCGGGATCGAGAGCCAGGTTGAACTGATCCTCCCAGCGGAAGTCGAAGCGGGCACGCGAGAGCGCGTCGTCGCGGATCTTCGCCGCCGGGTGGCCCTTGGCAAGGTCGGCGGCATGGGCGGCGATGCGATAGGTGATGACGCCGGTCTTGACGTCGTCGCGATCCGGGAGACCCAGATGCTCCTTCGGCGTGACGTAGCAGAGCATGGCGCAGCCATACCAGCCGATCATGGCCGCGCCGATGCCTGAGGTGATGTGGTCATAGCCCGGCGCGATATCGGTGGTCAGCGGTCCGAGCGTGTAGAACGGCGCCTCGCCACACTCCCTGAGCTGCTTGTCCATGTTCTCCTTGATCTTGTGCATCGGCACATGGCCAGGGCCCTCGATCATCACCTGGCAACCCTTGTCCCAGGCGACCTTGGTGAGCTCCCCCAAGGTCTCCAGCTCGGCGAACTGGGCGCGGTCATTGGCGTCGGCGATCGAGCCGGGGCGCAGGCCATCGCCCAGCGAGAAGGAGACGTCGTAAGCCCGCATGATCTCGCAGATCTCGTCGAAGCGCTCGTAGAGGAAGCTCTCGCGGTGATGCGCGAGGCACCAGCGCGCCATGATCGAGCCACCGCGCGAGACGATGCCGGTGACGCGGTTCGCCGTCAGCGGGACGTAAGGCAGGCGCACGCCGGCGTGGATCGTGAAATAGTCCACGCCCTGCTCGGCCTGCTCGATCAGCGTGTCCTTGAAGACCTCCCAGTCGAGCTTGATCGGATCGCCGCCGACCTTCTCCAGCGCCTGGTAGATCGGCACCGTGCCGATGGGGACCGGAGAGTTGCGCAGGATCCAGGAGCGGATGTTGTGGATGTTGCGGCCGGTGGAGAGGTCCATCACCGTGTCGGCACCCCACCGGATCGCCCAGACCAGCTTCTCGACCTCCTCGGCCGCGCCGGAGGTGACGGCGGAGTTACCGATATTGGCGTTGATCTTGACCAGGAAGTTGCGGCCGATCGCCATCGGCTCGAGTTCGGGATGGTTGATGTTAGCCGGGATGATGGCGCGGCCGCGCGCGATCTCGTCGCGGACGAATTCGGGCGTGACGAATTCCGGCACGGCAGCGCCGAAGCTCTCGCCATCGGCGTGGCGCTCGCGGGCGCCCTCCAGCATCGCCGCACGGCCGAGATTCTCGCGATGGGCGACGTAGATCATCTCGGGCGTGACGATGCCGGCCTTCGCGAACTCGTATTGCGTCGTCATCTGGCCGGGCTTGGCCTGCAGGATCGGGCGCTGCGCCGGGCAGGCCGGCACGAGCTGGTCGGCGGAGATGTTGCCGTTGTCGGCGGCGGTCACGACCCTTCCCGCCACCTGCTCGAAGCCGCGCGCATCGAGCCAGGCGCGGCGCGGCTGCGGCAGACCGGCGGCGAGGTCGATCTTCGCATCGGTCTCGGTATAGGGGCCGGAGGGATCATAGATGCGGACCGGCGGCTCGGCATCGGTGGTCAGCACCACCTCGCGGAAGGGCACGCGCATCTGGGGATGCTCGGGCGGCGCGACGTAGATCTTGCGGGAGCCGATGATCGGGCCGGTGGTCACGCCGGTCGGCGCCGCGAACTTCGACGCGGCGTTGACGCTGTTCTTCTGTGGCTTGTTGTGGACGTTCATCGGGATCTCCTCCTTGGCTCAAGGTTCAGGAGATCCGGGATGTCGAGACGGTTCAGTCGCTGTATTGCGGATTCGCCCCGACGAGCGTGCCGCGTTCCAGTCCCTCCGCCGGCATGACCCGGATCAGGTACAAAGGGTTCGGCACGCGCCATCTCAGCCCCTTTCGGGGCACCCCTCGGATGCGATCAAACTGGCATTGGCAGGGGCCGCCGTAAACCCCCGTTCTCAACGAGGCATCCGCGACCTGCGGAAGGATCGGCCGCGCATGATGCAGCGGCCGATTCCCAAATAATCTCAGACGACGATGTCGCGCTCGGGAACGGCTTCGCCGCGCGAGCAGAGCAGGATGTTGTCGAACATCCGCTTCACGGTCGGCGCGAAATTATCGGAGGCCATCGCGGCCAGGTGCGGCGTCACCACCAGATTGTCGAGGGTCAGCAATTCGCTGTCCGCCGGCAGCGGCTCGACCGAGAACACGTCCATCGCCGCGCCGGCGATCTCCTTCGCGCGCAACGCCTCGACGAGCGCCACCTCATCGACCACGCCGCCGCGCGCGACGTTCACCAGAATGGCGCTCTTCTTCATCGCGCGGAAGGCAGCGGCATCGATCAGGTTCGCGGTCTCGGGCGTCATCGGGCAATGCAACGAGACGATGTCTGCGCGCTCCAGCAGCTCAGGAATCGTGGCGTAGGACACGCCCAGCACCGCCTCCTCGTCGGCGGGCAGGGGCTGGCGCTTGTTGTAGAGGATAGTGCAGCCGAAACCCTTGAGCATCCGCGCGACGTTCTTGCCGATGGCGCCGAAGCCGACGATGCCGACCGTCTTTCCCGAGAGCATGAAGGTCTCGCCCGGGATGTTGCCGGTGATCCACTTGCCCTTCTTCAGCTCGGCATGGCCATGGGCCAGGAAGCGCAGCGACGAGAACATCAGGCCGATCGCGAATTCGGCAACGGGCACGGCATTGGAGCCGGTGGTGCGCGCCACCCTGATCCCAAGCTCCTTCGCCGTGGCGATGTCGAGATTGTCGTAGCCGACCCCCCATTTGTGCAGGAGCTTCAGCTTCTTCGCCGCGCGCAGCACGTCGCCCGAAACGGCGACCTGGCCGGAAATGGCATAGTCGGCCTCCGCGATGATCTGCTTCATGTGCTCGTCGCCGCGCGCCGTGCCGTGCGTCAGCACGAAGCCCGGCGGCAGGAAGGCACGCAGCTTGTCGGCCCGTTCGGGCGCGGTCATGTCGAGCAGGACGATGGTCTCGGTCATAGGATGGTGTCCGGGTTTCGGAAGGAGTGTCGGGTGATGAAGGGCATGCCGGCCGGCGTGCTATTCGCATCGAATGCGAAGCTCATGCCGCCGGCGATGTCTGCGTAGAGGGATCGATCGTGCCAGGGGTTTCGCCCTCAACCTTTCGCGGCGGCGAGCGCGTCCAGCACCATCTTGGTCGCACCGGAGAGGTCGCCGAGCTTCTCGCCGGCCCTGACACGATCCTGATTGCGCTCCCCGCGCTCCTGCCGGGCTATTGCCGCATCGGCAATGGCCTCGGCCTCGTCGCGCGGCAGCACCAGCACGCCGGACTCGTCGGCCAGGATCACGTCACCAGCCTTCACCGGCACGTTGCCGCAGGAAATGGGGTGGTTGAGCGTCCCGCCGAGATTGTAGAGCCGCGTGGTGATCGGCGACATGCCGCGGCACCACATCGGGAAGTCGCTGTCCTGAATCTCGGTCAGGTCCGTGCAGGGACCGTCGACGATTCCGCCGACCGCGCCGGCCGCCTTCGCGGCAACGGTGACGCCGCCGCCCCAGCAGGCGTGCTTGTCGTCGCCGAGGCGGTCGACGACGAGGATATCGCCGGGGCGCAGCAGGCCGAGCGTGTGGTGCAGCAGGGTCGAATCCTGCCCCGGAATCGCGAGCGTCACCGCAGCTGCGGCGATGCGCTTGGTGCGCAGCAAGGGCTGAATGCCGCGGTCCATGAAGCCCCAGTGCTGCGAATGGCCGACTGTGGCGGTCTCGACCTTGAGCAGCTTCTCGACGAGGGCCGCCGGAAGCTGCTCCGGCATGGGGGCAATGCGGTAGTCGGGCATGGGGCTTCTCCTATGGCATGACGCCGAAAAGTGGGAACCGGTTTTCGGACAACATCCTGCCGGCAAATTACTTTCCGACGGCGCGGGCGACGCCGACCAGGCGTTCCACCGCGACGATGACGATGAGGGTGGCGATGATGAGCACGACGGAGAGCGCCGCGATCAGCGGGTCGGTGCGACCTTCGACATAGCGCACCATCTCGACCGGCAGGGTGGAGGCGCGCGGGCCGGAGATGAAGAGTGAAATCACCGTCTCGTCAAAGGAGAGCAGGAAGGACAGGCAGCCGCAGGCGATCAGGCCGGGCATAGCCAAAGGCAGCGTCACACGTCGCACCACGCGCCAGGGCGTGGCGCCGAGCGTCGCAGCCGCCGCTTCGATGTCATGCGGCAGGTTGGAGAGCGCGGTCGTCATCATCCTGATGACGAAGGGCACCGTCACCGTCATGTGGCCGAGCACGAGGCCGGGCAGGGTCGCGGTGAGCCGCAACGGCGTGAAGAAGAGCAGCAGCGCGAGACCCGTGATCAGGGTCGGCAGCAGCAGCGGCGCCAGGAAGAAGCCGGTCAGCGCAGCCTTGCCGCGGAACTCGCCCTTGGCCAGCGCCAGCGCTGCCGGAACGCCGACGACCAGCGAGAGCAGCGTCACGACGCTCGCCACCTGCACGCTCAAGCCAAGCGCCGAGAGCAACGGCGCATGCCCCGCCAGCGCCTGGAACCAGCGCAGCGAATAGCCTGAAGGCGGGAACAGGATGAAATTATCGGCCGAGAAGGCGAGCGCGAAGACGACAACGATCGGCGCCAGAATCAGCGCATAGACCAGCGCGGCGAGGCTGGAGAGGACGGGGCCGGCGCCGTTCATCGCTTCAGCCCCTTCGCGACGACGTTGGAAAGCGCGAGCAGCGCCAGCAGCAGAACGAGCGTGTAGATCGCCAGCACCGCCGCCACCGGCCAATTGGTGTTGGTCGTCGCCTGCTCGAATATCTCTGTCGCCAGCACGAAGACGCGCCCGCCGCCGAGCAGCTTTGGCGTGATATAGGCCGACATCGAGAGCACGAAGCCGAGCCCCGCCGCGAGCGCGATCGCCGGCAGGCTGAGTGGCAGCGTCACGCGCATGAAGGTGCGGAAGGGCGAGGCGCCGAGCGAGCGCGAGGCTTCCTCCAGCGTGCGGTCAAGCTGGCCGAAGCCGGCGAGCAGCGCCAGAATCATATAGGGCATGATGCTTTCGGCGAGGCCGATCGTGACGCCGGTCCAGTTGAAGACGAGCTTGAGCGGCGCCGAGATCAATCCGAGCGATTGCAGCAGCCCGTTGACCAAGCCGCGGTCTCCAAGGATGGCGAGCCAGCCGAAGACGCGCACGACGCTGGAGATCAGCATCGGCATGATCGCGATCACCGCGAGCAGCCCTTTCCAGCGCGAGTCGGTGCGGAACAGGAACAGAGAGAGCGGATAGGACAGCGCGAGCGCGATCGCGGTGGCGCTGAGCGAGAGCCAGATCGAGTTCAGCGTCAGCTCGAAGGTGAAGCCGTCCGCGAAGGTGTCGGCAGCGGTCTTCAGCGACCACGCCTCGACCATCGCGCCGGTGGGGCCGACCTCGTTGAAGGCGTTCCGCATCAGCAGCAGCGTCGGCCAGGCGTAGATGGCCAGGACGAACAAAGCCGCCGGGATCAGCAGCAGCGGGAGGCGCGCCGAGGCGGTCATGCTGCTTCGCGGGCGAAGGGCAGGCTGTCCTGCGCCCGCCAGACGACCGCGACCTCCGACCCTTCCGGCGGAACAGGGCTGCCGGACGCCATCTCGACCGTGAGTTGGCCCCCCGCGCCCTCGACCAGCACCTCGACATGGTCACCGACGAAGACGTTGCGCAGCACCTTGCCCGTCACGCGTGCGGTCGCGTCGCCCGCCGGCTCCGAGAGCGGGAGGATGCGCATGCGCTGCGGCCGCACGAAGATGTCGAAGGCCTGCTCCACTGGTGCCGTCACCGGCTGGGCGGCGCCCCAAAGCGTGACCCTGCCGTCGCTGCCGCGCTCGGCCGGCAGCGCGTTCGCGCGGCCGACGAACTCGGCCACGAAGCGTGTGGCCGGGCGCTCGTAGATATCTTCGGGCGAGCCGATCTGCGCGATCCGGCCGCGATGCATCACGGCGATGCGATCGCACATCGTCAGCGCCTCGACCTGATCATGGGTGACGAACAGCGTGGTGATGCCGAGCGAACGCTGGATCGAGCGGATCTCGTGACGCATCGTGTCGCGCAGCTTGGCGTCGAGATTGGAAAGGGATTCGTCGAGCAGGAGCACGGAAGGGTGGATGACCAGCGCGCGGGCGAGCGCAACGCGCTGCTGCTGGCCGCCTGAGAGCTCGCGCGGGCGTCGCTGGGCGAGCCCCTCAAGCCGCACCATGGCGAGCGCCTCCTCGACCTGCCGGGCGATCTCCGCCTTCGGCCGTCCCCGCTCCTCGAGCCCGAAGGCGACATTGCGCGCCACCGACATGTGCGGGAACAGCGCATAGGACTGAAAGACATAGCCCATGTTCCGCTTATGCGCGGGAAGCCGGGTAATCTCGCTGCCGTCGACGCGGATCATGCCCTGGTTCGGCTCGATCAGCCCGGCGAGCATCCTCAGCGTTGTCGTCTTGCCGCAGCCGGAGGGCCCGAGCAGGGCGACGGCCTCGCCCTTCGCCACCGAGAGCGAGACGTCATCGACGGCCACCGCGCTACCATAGCGCTTCTGCAGGCCGGAGAGTTCGAGATAGCTCATGACCGAGGGCCTTTGGGCTCTGTCGTCATGGTCGGGCTTGTCCCGACCATCCACGTCTTCCTTCGTCGAGGGCGCCGTTCAGGGCGTGGATGCTCGCCATAAGGGCGAGCATGACGCCTGTGAGCGAGCCCCCTCACCGCGCTGCCGCGATGACCTCGCGCCGCCAGCGATTGTTCCACTGATCACGCACCTTGAGGATGTCGTTCCAGTCGACCGGGATCATGTTGGCGCGGCTCTCGGGCGCCGCCGCCGTACGCGCCACCGCCTTCGGGTCGATCTGCGCCTTGGCGTTGACCGGGGCGTAGAACATCCGCTCGGTAAAGGCCTTCTGCGCCTGTTGCGAGAGTGCGTATTTCACGAAGGCGGCGGCCGCGGCGCGGTTCTTCGAGCCGGCCGTCAGGTTGATGGTGTTGATCTGGAAGACCGAGCCCTCGGGCGGCAGCAGCGTGCCGATCTTGCCGCTGGACTGGTCGCCATAGAGCTGCGAGCGGGCGTTCCAGCCGGTCGCGACCTTCACGACGCCGTTGAGGATCAGCGAATAGCCGTCCGGATTCGGCTCGAAGGTGTTGATCGAGGGCGCCAGCTCCTTGAGCTTCTTCATCGCGGCGTCGATCGACTTGCGGTAGTCGCCGCCCTCCATCTTCTCCACCATGGCGGTGAGTGCCAGCCCCTGGATGTTCGGCGGGGCCGAGACTGCGATCTGCCCCTTGAGGTCCGGGCGCCAGAGATCGGCGAGCTTGGTCAGCGGCGGCTTCAGGTTCTGGGTGTCATAGACCAGCACGAGATGGTCGAAGGTCACGGCCGGGCCGAACTCGCCACCGGCCGCGCGGGCCTCGGGCAGCAATTCGTCGAGCACCGGGAACTCGGCCAGCGTCAGTTTCTCAAACAGCCCTTCGATATTGCCGATGCTGGAGGTGGTGACGTCCATGATGACGACGTCGATCTGCGGATCGGCCTTCTGCGCGCGCACCGAGCCGACCATCTGCGCCGAGGTGCCGCCCGGCGCGTAGTTCACCTTCACGCCGGGATTCGCAGCGAGGAACGGCTCCACAACCGCCTTGGTGTAGTTGTCCTGGAAAATGCCGGTGTAGGACATCAGCGTAATCTGCCCCGAGAGGCCCTGCGCGCCGGCGCCTTGACTACGGAGCACCGCCGGCATGGCGATGGTCGCGAGGCCCGTCTTGAGGATGAGGCGGCGTGTCGGCATGGGAACCTCCTGCGGATGGCGATCGTGGCGAGGCGATATTCAAAGCGAAACGCCGCCGCGGAGACCGCGGCGGCGTTGGGATCAGGCCGGAACCTTGCTGGCGAAATGCGCGATGAAGCGGGCGCAGATGTCGGTCAGCTTCTCGGTCAGCGCCGCTCCGGTCTCGGCCGAGCACAGCCGCGGATCGCCCTTGGCGACGCCGAGATTATAGGTCTCGTCATATTCGTTCGGCATCGCGACCTCGTGGCCCTCGAAGCTTGCGAGGCCCAGGCCGGTGAACTGCAGGTCGAGCAGCGGGTCCTTCTTCAGCGGCTTGCCGTCCGGGATCAGGTCCTTGCGGATCAGCTCCGGGAAGAGGTGCAGGCCGATCGAGGTCAGCGGGTCGGAGCCATGGCCGGCCACCGCCGCCGCCTTGTCGGCGCCGCCGAGGATGCCCGGCAGCAGGCCGTAGCCGATGCGCCAGAGATAGAGGCTCGGCAGCACGATCTGCTCGCGCAGATAGAGTTCGCGCGCCACCTCCGAGATCGGCCCGACATTGCCGCCATGGCCGTTGATCACGATGATCCGCGTCAGGCCGTTGCGGTGCAGCGAGTCGACCATCTCGGCGATAACGGTGGTCAGCGTCGCCTGCGAGATCGCAATGCCGCCGACCATCGAGCCGAACCAGTCGGCGCCGCCGAAGGGCAGCACGGGGGCGACCACGGTGCGCGTGCCGGCCTTGGTGGCGCGGATCGCAGCGAGTTCGGCGATCTTCTCGGCGAGGAGATAGTCACCCATGGGAGCGTGCGGGCCCTGGTCCTCCTGGCTGCCCATGGGCAGGAGGATGACAGGGTTGTCCTTGTAGATCTCGCGGCCCTCCCCGCCTGTGATCGTCCCCATATGCACGAGGGGATCTGTCTTCGCAGCCATGGCTTTGTGTCCTTCCTGATGGCGCGTCGCGCCGGGTCGAGAGATGTCAGCGCTCCCTGGTGCGCGGGTCGAGCATGTCGCGCAGGGCGTCGCAGAGCAGGTTCATCGCGAGAATGGTGAAAGTGAGCGCGGCGCAGGGCCAGACGAGCAGCAGCGGCGCCTGCTCCATGGTGGCGCGCGCGCCGCGGATCATCAGCCCCCAGGACGGGGCCGGCGGCACGACGCCGAGCCCGAGGAAGGAAAGGCCGCTTTCCAGCACGACCGCCGCCGCGACGGCCAGCGAGAGCTGCACGAGGATCGGCCCGGCGATGTTCGGCAGCACGGTGCGAAACAGCAGGTAGGCGCTCCGCGCGCCGAGGGCCCGCGTCGCCTCGACATAATCCCGCCCCCTGACCGAGAGCACCTCGGCATGGGTCACGCGGGCGAAGCCGGGCAAATAGAGCACCGAAAGCACGAGGATCAGCGTCGCCGCGCCAGGGCCGAGCAGGGTGACGACGAGCAGCGCGAGGAGGATTGGCGGGAAGCAAAGCACGACATCCATGCTGCGCACGGAGAGGAAAGCCGAGACGCCGCGTCCCCAACCGCCAATCAGCCCCAGCGTCACGCCGACGAGCCCCGCCGTCAGCGCCGAGACGAAGGCGACGGACAGGCTGGTGCGCGCCCCCCAGATCAGCCTGGACAGAACGTCACGGCCGAATTCGTCGCGGCCCAGCCAGGAGCCCGCCATCGGCCCGGCCAGCCGGTTGGCGACATCCTGCCGGATCGGATCGGGCAACCCCAAAAGGGGCGCGCACAGCGCCACCAGGACGACGAACGCGACGCAGCCAGCCGGGAACCAGAGCCGCTTCATGAGTGGGCGATCCGTGGGTCGAGCAGGGCATGGACGACCTCGACGAGGAGGTTGATCAGCAGGAACAGCACCGAGATGGTCAGCACGATGCCGACGACCATCGGGTAGTCGCGCCCCTCGACGGCCCGCAGCAGCGGCGTCGACATGCCCGGCCAATTGAAGACGTATTCGACCAGCACCGTGCCGCCGAGCAGCGTGCCCATATGCAGCCCGAGCACGGTGACGACCGGGTTGAGCGCGTTGCGCAGCACATGGACGAACACCACCCGCCGCGGCGCGAGGCCCTTGGCGCGGGCGGTGCGGACGTAGTCATGCGCCAACGCGTCGAGCATTGCCGCCCGCGTCATCCGGAACAGCACGGCGGCCAGCCCCTTGGCGATGGCGATGGCCGGCAGCGTCAGCAGCTTCATATGCTGCGCCGGATCCTGCGAAAACGCCACGAAGCCGCCGGCCGGCATCAGCCGCAGCGTCTGCGCGAAGAGCAGCACCAAAAGCGTGCCGACGACGAAGACGGGAACCGCCAGAAGCAGGGCGGTGACCCAGGATGCGGCCCGGTCGAAAGCACCGCCGCGATGCAGCGCGGCGTAAACGCCCGCCGGCACGCCGACGAGGATCGCAAGCAGGGAACCGGCCGCGATCAGCTCCAGCGTGCGCGGCAGCCGCAGCGCGATCTCCTGCAGCACGGGATAGTCGTCGACCAGCGAGTTGCCGAGATCGCCCCTGAGCACGCCGGCGAGGAAGGAGCCGTACTGCGCGATCAGCGGCCGCTCCAGGCCGAGCTTTTCGCGCAGTTCCGCCACGGCATAAGGGTCCGGCGAGGTGCCGCCGGTCGACAGCAACAGCTCGGCCGGATCACCCGGCACCATGTGGAGCGACAGGAAGACGATGGTCGCGACGAGCCAGGCGAGGAAAATCGCCACGCACAGCTTGCGCGCAAGCCAGGTCGCACTCATCCGAAGTAAGTCTGCTCGAGCATATTCCCGGACGAGTTCGAGAGAGCGCCCGGCAGATTGACGAAGCCCTCGACGCTCTTGTCCATGCCGTAGCCCTGCGAACGCCAGGCGAGTCCAACGAGCGGGACCTCCTCCAGGGCGGCGCGCTGCATCTCCTTGTAGATCTCGACGCGCTTGGCCTGGTCGAACTCGCCGCGCCCCTTCGCGAGCGCCGCGATGGTGCGTGGCGCGTCGACCCGGTAGGAGCGGCCATGCGCCGGAGAGAGTGAGGTGTCCAGCACCACGGTCAGCCCGTCCGGGTCGTTGTTGTCGGCGGAGACGCCATGGATTGCGATGTCATACTGGCCCTTCGATCCGCGCGCGACGCGGGTCGACCAGTCGGGGAGCTGGAGCTCGCACTGGATGCCGATGGCAGCGAGATATTGCTGCACGATCTCGGCCGTGTCCTTGTGCATGCCGAACTGCGCCGTGGCGAGCAGCGTCGTCTGGAAGCCGTTCCCATAGCCGGCCTCGGTCAGCAGCGCCTTGGCGCGGGCCGGATCGTAGTTCCAGCCATGGGCGAGCTCCTTGTCCCACCACGGCGTGCCCTCGACGATCGGCACGCCTTCCAGCGGCTTGCCGCGCCCGAAGAAGGCGACCTTGACGATGTCGTCACGCTTGACGGCGTGGGCAACGGCGCGGCGCACGCGCGCATCGTTGAAGGGCGGCTTCGTACCGTTGAAGAGCACGTCCATGAACGGCCCTTCCTGCGTCGTCAGCTTGAGGCGCGGATCGGCCTCCACCGCGGCCATCGATTGCCACGGGACGTATTCGATCATGTCGACATCGCCCGATTGCAGGGCGGCGTTGCGCAGGTTCTCGTCAGCGTAGACGACGAACTTGATGCCCTTCACCTTCGGGATGCCGGGCCGGTAGAACTTGTCGAAGGGGGCGAGCTCCAGCGACGAGCCGCGCTCCTGCCCGACGAGACGGAAGGGCCCCGCGCCGATGAACTCGGTAGGCGTCGATTTCCGCGAGAGGATGAAGGTGTTGTAGTTGCCGAACCAGCTCGGCAGCGTCGCCTGCGGTGTCTTGGTGACAAGGCGCACGGTCGCCGGATCGACGATCTCGACGCGCGCGACCTCCTGGAACTGCGCCCGCATATAGGCCGTCGACTTCTCGCCGGCGATCTGCTCGATCGACCACTTCACGTCATCGGCGGTGACCGGATCCCCATTGTGGAAGACGCAGCCCTGGCGGAGCTTGAAGACCCAGGCGCCCTCTCCGTCGAGCGACCAGGACTCGGCCAGCTCCCCGCGCAGATTGCCGTCCGGCCCGTAGGAGACGAGGCTGCGATGGATCAGCAGCTTGACCGTGCCGGCCGAGGCGCCGGTCGACACCCAGGGCTGCAGGTTCGGCGGAAACGCCGACAGCCCGTAACGCAGGATCCCGCTGGCGCGCTGCGCAAAGGCTGGGCGACCGAGGATCGGGAGCGTCGCCAGAGGCGTGGCCATGCCAGCTGCCAGCAGCGTGCGGCGTGAGATCGTCATCAGCCTTCTCCTCGTTTCACTCATCCTGAGCCGGTCGCGTTTGCGCTGTCCCGGCTCTCCCGTGGCAGCAAGAAAAGCGCCATTCGGCTCTCATGGGTAGTCGCTGAATGCATACACGTTATGCGTCATGTATACACGGTGGATTTTGATACCGGCGCGGCGAGCGCGTATCCTGTGCGAGCATTGGGAGACCAGAGACGGTGGATGTGTTGACGCGGCGCGGGGCGCCTCCCGAGGGGCGGCCGGAGAATGTCCCGGGCGATTCGCGGCCAGCCGAGGGCAGGCCCGCGCGCGAGCGCGTCTACGCCTATCTGCGCGAGCAGATCCTGCGCGGTCTCTTCGAGGGCGGCTCTTTCATCGAGGAAGAGCAGATCTCATCGATCATGGGCGTTTCGCGCACGCCGGTCCGGGAAGCCTTCCACCGCCTGGAGGCAGAGCGCTTCATCGATCTGCTGCCGCGCCGCGGCGCGCTGGTCCGGCAGGTCACGGCGCAGGAGCTGGCCGACCTCTACGAGACGCGCCGGATGATCGAGGGCTATGCCATCGCCCGGATCTGCCGGGAAAAGGTGCCCCTTCCGGCGCGGCTCGACGAGATTCTCGACGACCTCGATATCATTGCCGACAGCGACTATTTCCCGCGGGCGGAGCTGAACCGCGAGTTTCACTTCATCCTCGTGCGCCTTCTCGGCAACGAGGTGCTGTCGGAGGTCTATCAGTCGCTGGGGTCGCGCCAGCAGCGCGTGACCATGCGCGCGCTGGCGGCGGACCCCAGCCGGATCGACCGCATTCGCCGGGAGCACCGCGAATTCCTGGCTGCGCTGCGCGCCCATGACGAGGATCGCGCCCGGCTGGTCCTGGAAGAGCACCTGCGCCCCGTGGTCGGCGTCGTTTCGCAACTGCCGGGCTATGTGCCGGTTCAGGCCGGTTGAACCGGGGCGCGCCTGCATTTAGCGGCGCGAAGGCGCTCGACATTGCGCCGATCACCCTTGGAGATCGCCGTCCGACGGCAGCGGCGGCCCGGCGCCGCCTGATCGGACCGCAAGGCCCAAATCACCAAGCGTCGCCAAAAATATCGATGCCTTGGGAGATCAAATGGCGCGCCCGACACGATTCGAACGTGTGACCTTTGCCTTCGGAGGGCAACGCTCTATCCAGCTGAGCTACGGGCGCTAACCGTGAAGGCTGGATAGCTGATTGGCGCTGCTTCGGCAATGCGGGATTTGCAGAGTTGTGCGCGTGGCGTTGGCATGCCGAAAGACATTGCAACCGCAGTGCAAAGGCGAAGATCTCACCTAAATTATTGCAGATGAATGCAGATTTCGGGGCCACTTCCGGCAGAAATCCAGCTTCTGGAGGGATCTGCTCCCGAGAGTTAGTGCCTTTGACAGGCAGCGCTCCCTTTGCATCCAGCTTTTCATAACCGTTGTTTATAGGGTGCTTCCCAAAGTTCATTTGACGGCATGTGATGCTATCGGCCTCATGCACCAAAGCACGGGGAGTATCGCGATGAAGAAAGCCACGATGGCCGTTCTGGCCGGCCTGATAGCTGCACCGAGTTTTGCCTCGTTTCCGGTGGCGGCGGAAACTTTGCAGGTTGCTGTCGGGACGTCGGATATTACCAACATCGACCCCCATCGCGCCAACGGCTTCGATTCAATGTTGCTCAGCAACGTGTTCGACGGCCTCGTGCGGTTTCCGCCGGGCAGCGCCGATCCTGCGAAACTCGAGGCCGATCTCGCGGAACGCTGGGAGACCGCGCCGGGCGGCAAGTCCTGGACCTTCCATCTGCGCAAGGGCGTGAAGTTCCAGGGCGGCTTCGGCGAGGTTTCCGCCGACGACGTCGTGTTCTCGCTGAAGCGCGCCGCCGATCCCAAGACCTCGTCCTTCGCCGGTAATTTCTCGGCGATCGCGGATGTGGTTAAGGTCGACGAGATGACCGTCCGCGTCGAGCTGAAATATGCGGACGCCGGGCTGCTCGGGCTGCTCTCGAACTTCAATGGTGGGCGCATCGTCAGCAAGAAGGCGGCCGAACAGCTGGGCGCCGGCTTCTCGGCCAAGCCGGTCGGCACCGGGCCCTTTGCGATCGCCGAGCATGTGCCGCAGCAATATGTCCGGCTTACCGCCAACAAGGACAGCTTCCGCGGCGCGCCGAAGATCGACGAGGTGTTCTGGCGCTTCGTCCTCTCCGACAGCAGCCGCGACCTCGCCTTCCAGTCCGGTCAGCTCGACATGATCTATGGGCGGCGCGAACAGCGCTGGGTGACGCAGGTCAAGGCCCGCCCCGACACGGTGGTCGACATCTTCGGCCTCGGCGAGTTCCGCACGCTGCACATCAACCGCAGCATCAAGCCGCTCGACGACATTCGCGTGAGGCAGGCGATCGCGGCCGCGATCGACGTCGACCAGATCGTTCGCTTCGTCGGCCCCGACGTCGCCAAGAAGGGCTGTTCCATCGTGCCGCCGGGCTATCGCGGCGAGGATTGCTCCTGGACGGTCAAGGCCGATGTCGCGCGGGCCAAGGCCCTGCTCAAGGAGGCCGGCCATCCCGACGGCATCACGCTGACGGTCGTGGTCTCGAACATCTCTTCGCAGCTGCCGATCATGGAGGTGATCCAGAACCAGCTCGGCAAGGCCGGCATCAAGCTGGACATGAAGGTGGTCGATCACCCCACCTATCAGCAGCAGATCCGCCAGAACGCCAGTGCGCTGGTTTTCTATGGCGCCGCACGCTTCCCCGTGGCCGACACCTACCTGACCGAGTTCTACCACTCGGCCGCCACGGTCGGTAAGCCGACAGCGATCACCAATTTTTCGCATTGTGCCATCGCCGATGCCGAGATCGAGCAGGCCCGCAAGGAGACCGATGCGGCCAAGCAGATGGCGGTGTGGAAGACGGCTCAGGAGAAGATCAACAACGATGTCTGCGCCGTGCCGCTGTTCGAGCTGCAGCAGGTCTGGGCGCGCAGCAAGAAGGTCGATTACGGCTACGAGCTGAAGGGCGCCATCAACATCGCCCCGCAGATCACCGAGAAGACGACCGTCACGCGCTGAGCGCCTCGCGCATCAGCTCTCCGCCACAACGGCGGGCATGCTGGATGAAGAGATCGAGAAGGCCCGCATTGCGGGCCTTCTGCGCTTTGACCAGCAGGAAATGATTGTCGATCGCCGGCTCGAAGCGCCGGATCGCGACCCGCCCCTGCACCGGCCCGGCCATCAGCGGGTGGACCAGCGACAGGCCGAGCCCATGCGCGACGAACTCGCACAGCGTCGGCGCGGTGGTCACCTCCAGCACCAGCCTCGGCTGTGAGCCGTAATTCGCCATGACCTCATCGACCACGCGGCGGATTTCGACGCCCTCATCGAAACCGACGAATGGCTCGTCATGCAGGTCTGCCGGCCTGATCACGGATTTCCGCGCCAGCGGATGCGCCGGCGGCATGATGCAGACCAGAGGATGGGAGAGGAACGGTTCGGTCTCGAGATAGGCATGCTCGACCCTGGCGTTCAGGATGCCGACATCGACCTGCCGCGTGGCGAGCCAGTCGGTGAGGCCCGGCGAGCCGCGCACGATCAGCGAAACGAAGACATGCGGTTCGCTTTCGAGAAAGCGCATCGTCACCTGCTGGATGAAATGGCCCGAGAGCGCCGGCAGCACGCCGACAACCAGCCGGCCCTTCTCCTCCCGGCGGACAGTCTCGACCGCGCGTTCGAGCTGGTGCAGGCCGGAGAAGACGCGATCGACCTCCTCGTAGAGCCGCACACCCTGGATCGTCGGAGTGAGCTTGCCCTTCACCCTGTCGAAGAGGCGCAGACCCGTATCATATTCGAGATTGGAGACGAGCTTGCTGACCGCCGGCTGCGTCACGTTCAACGCGAGCGCGGCAGCGCTGACGGTGCCGTTCTCGATCACCGCGCGAAAGGCCTCGACCTGCCGCAGATTGATGCTTCTTGGCATAACTCTCTGGAATACACTGGGCCAAAAACGTTGTTGGACGTTTTAGCATCGCCTGCCGATATTCGCCAGAAGGAGGTCGCGCCACCGCGACTGCAAGAACCGCCATGCAATACGCACTGAAACGAATATTGCTCGGCCTGCCGACACTGCTCGCCATGTTCACGGCGATCTTCGTGATCATCCGCGTCGTGCCGGGCGATGCCGCAGCCGTCATCCTCGGCGACCAGGCCAGCACCGCCGCGCTCGATGCGCTGCGCGTCGAGCTGGGGCTGGACCGGCCGCTCTCGCAGCAATATCTCGGCTTTCTCGGCGGGCTTCTCCAAGGCGATCTCGGCACCTCGCTGGTCACCAAGCGACCCGTGCTCGAAGAGGCGCTTCGCGTGCTGCCGAACACGCTGGAACTCGCCGCCGCCTCGATCTTCGTCGGCCTGGCGCTCGGCCTGCCCTTCGGCGTCTACGCCGCCGTCCACCGCAATGCCTGGCCGGACTATGTCGGCCGGCTGTTCTCGCTGATCGGCCTGTCGTTGCCGGCCTTCGTCTCCGGCATCCTGCTGCTGCTGGCCTTCGCGATACAGCTGCGCTGGTTCCCGGTGATCGGGACCAGCCAGAACGCCGGGCCCTGGGGTCGCTTCCTCGGCGTCGCCCTGCCGGCGCTCAATCTCGGCATCATCATGAGCGCCTATGTTGCACGGGTCACGCGGTCTTCGATGCTGGCGACGCTGGGCGAGGACTATGTCCGCACTGCCCGCGCCAAGGGCGTTGGGCCGACCACGGTCGCGTTGCGCCATGTGCTCGCGAACTCGCTGCTGCCGATCATCACCGTCGTCGGGCTCTATTTCGGCACGTTGATCGGCAATGCGGTTCTGACCGAGATCGTCTTCAACCGGCCAGGGCTCGGGCGGCTTATCCTAAGTGCGCTGAACACTCGCGACTACACCCTGCTGCAAGGCCTGATGATCATCTTTGCCTCCTTCGTGGTGCTCGCGAATGTGCTGACCGACCTCGCCTATGCGGCGGTCGATCCTCGGATCAGGAACGCCTGAACCATGAGCGCAACCCTTTCCATCATGCGCGATACGACGCGTTTCATCTCACGGGGCGGCACGTTCGCCTGGGTCGGCCTCGGCCTGCTCGCGGCGATCGTGCTGATGGCGGTCTTCGCGCCGCTGATCGCGCCTTACGACCCGCTGACGCAGGACATCGTGAACCGCCTGATGCCGCCCTCCAGCGAGTTCTGGCTCGGCACCGATTCCTATGGCCGCGATGTGCTCTCGCGCATCATCTACGGCGCACGGATATCGCTCTTCGTCGGGCTTGTCTCGATCTTGATCGCGATGACGCTCGGCACGGCGCTGGGCGTGATCTCGGGCTATATCGGCGGCCGCTTCGACGCCTTCGTCATGGCGCTGGTCGACCTGATGCTGTCCTTCCCGAGCCTCCTACTCGGCATGCTCGTCGCCGCGGTGCTGGGGGCGAGCCTGGAAAACCTGATCATCGCGATCGCGATCACGGAGATCGCGCCCTTCGTGCGGCTGGCGCGAGCGCCGACGCTCGTGCTCAAGGAGCAGGAATTCGTCCAGGCGGCCCGCTCGATGGGCTGTACCCACCAGCGCATCATGCGCGTCCATATCCTGCCGAACCTCATCGCCGACATCCTGGTGATGGGCTCCTTGTGGATGGCGACCGCGATCCGGACCGAGGCCTCGCTCAGCTTTATCGGGCTGGGCGTCAAGCCGCCGACCGCCACCTGGGGCGGCATGATCCGCGAGGGGTTCGAGAACATCCTCGAGGCCTGGTGGCTGGCCGTGTTCCCGAGCGTCTTCGTCTTCCTGACCGTGCTGGCGCTCAACCTTCTCGGCGACGGCCTGCGCGACGCCACCGACCCGAAACTGCGGCAGCGCGACTGACGCCGCCCCGCGCGAAACGACCACCCGGAGCCTTGTCATGAGCGAAGCCAATTTCATCTATCTCAGCCAGGAAGACGCCGTGCGCTGCGGCGCGGGCGACGTCGCGGCCACCGTCGCCGATACCGAGCGCACGACGCTGCTCGCATATCAGGGCAAGGCGATCGAGGCCCCGACTGCGACGCTGTTCTGGGGCGTTCCGGCCGAGAAGCTGAAGAACTTCGTCGGCTATCCCAGCAAGAAGCGCGCGAATATCCATGCCGGCTATCTCGACGATAACGGCGTGATGAAGGTCGCCCTGAAGAACATCCCGAGCAATCCGGACAACCCGATCAACGGCAAGGGACCCCGCGCCTCCGGCCTGGTCACGATCCTCGATCCCGAGACCGGCTATCCGATCGCCCTGATGGACGCGATGGTGATCAGCTGCATGCGCACCGGCGCGCTCGGCGCGATCGGCGTCAAGCATCTGCGCCGCCCGGGCTCGCGCAGCGTCGGCCTGATCGGCGTCGGTCCCATCAACCAGGCCGCCATCGCCTGCACTGCCGAGGTGATGCCGGAGCTGGAGGTCGCCTATGTCTATGACCTCAACACCGAGCGCGCCAAAGCCTTCGCCGCCGAATACTCGCGCAAGCTGAACATCGATGTCCGTGCTGTCGATTCGGCGCGCGCAGCGGTCGCCGACGCCGACGTCGTTATCCCCGCCACCAACGTCCAGACCATCGACGATGCCTATATCGCTCCGGACTGGATGAAGCCCGGCAGCCTGCTGGTCGATCTCTCGATCTGGGATGCGACCTTCGAGACGCTCGCCCGCGCCGACGGCTATGTCATGAACTCGGCGATCAGCATGGAACGCAAGACGATGACGCCGAGCGTCATGGTCGATCGCGGCCTCGCCAAGGAAGAAGAGATCATCGATCTCGGCAAGATCATCGCCGGCGAGACCGGCGGCCGTCGTGACGACAAGGATGTGATCGTCTATTTCGCGCGCGGCATGGCGATCTACGACGTGATGTGCGGTTATCGCGTCTATGAGAACGCGCTGAAGAACGGCGTCGGCGAGAAGCTGAGCCTATGGAAGAGCGCCTTCTGGAGCTGAGAGCGACTGCTCTATGAAGTGGTCGGAAGCAGGATCGGTTACCCGATCCTGCTTCCGATTGCGGACAAAAGAGAACGCCGAGCTGACTGTGCCCGAGCTATGATAGTGGCGCGGCGTGCCGGGCGCACTTGGCCGATTCACCGACATCCAAGGAGACGCCCTACCCGCCAGGAGCGTGATGTCGAGAACGACATTTCATCGCCTTTGGACAGCCGAGCTTCGATGTCGCTCTATGTCAAAGAGTGAAGTCGGCGTATGCAGATAGCGGCCGTGTTTTTTTTCGGTGAGAAGCGTTACATGCGATTTCTCTTCGCCGCGTCGACAGGAAGGCTATGGGCCGCCAGGAGGCCTGTCGCCGGCAAGCGCGCCTGTCTGGCGCTGGTGTTCGTGGCTTCGGTTCTGGCAGCCGGCTGCGCATCACGACCCGAAACGGGCTTTCTCGCGCCGGTCGCCGAGGCCGATTCCGGCTCGACGGCGCACACTCTGCTCGTAGCAACCACGCGCAAGCGAGACGATCGGCCGGGCACCCTGTTCAGCGGCGAGCGCAGCACACCGCTCGATTTTGCCCGGATCGTCGTCTCCGTGCCGGAGAAGCATGCCGAGGGCGAGATCGAATGGGCATCGACGGCGCCGGGCAATCCGAAAACCGATTTCGTCGTCCGCCAGGCCGGATATCTCGATAGCGAGAAGGCCTTCGTCAGCGCGTTGAACGCGCAGCTCGCCGCGAAGCCGAAGGGGAAGCGCAACATCTTCCTCTTCATCCACGGCTACAACACGATGTTCGCCGAGGGGCTCTATCGCTTCGCCCAGCTCGTGCATGATTCACGGGCGGAAGGTGTGCCGGTCCTGTTCACCTGGGCGTCGCGCGGCCAGGTGACACAGTATGTCTACGACACCAACAGCGCCACGGCGGCGCGCGACGATCTCGAGCGCACCATCAGGCTCCTCCTTGCCAGCAATGCGGATCAGGTCAACATCCTCGCGCATTCCATGGGAAACTGGGTGACGGTCGAGGCGCTGCGGCAGATCCGGATTTCCGGAATCGTGCCGCAGGCATCCAAAGTCGGGCATGTGGTGCTCGCCGCGCCCGATATCGACATCGATGTCTTCAAGTCGCAGATGCGCCGCTTCGGCAAGCCGAAAAGGCCTTTCGTCATCGTGCTCTCGAAGGACGACAAGGCGCTGGGCGCCTCCAATTTCATCGCTGGTGGCCGGGGCAGGCTCGGGGCCGATTCCGACCCGGAGGAACTGGCCGCGCTGGGCGCCATCGTCCTCGATATGACTGAGGTGAAGGGGCTCGATTCCTCCAATCACGGCAAATTCGCGCAACTGGCCGCCGTCGCGCCCAAGCTCGCTGCGGCTCTCGAACGGGGCGCCGCCAGGCCGCACCCATCCGCGAAAGCCGGGGAGATTGCAGAGGGATCGCTTGAAGCCTTAGTGAAGCTGCCGATCACCATCATTGGCGCTCCGTTCCGGATTCTCTCCGGGAGCTGAGACGTACGGGTTTTGCAAGGAACGACATCGTCATTCCGGGGCTTCGCGTCAGCGAAGAGCCCCCGGAACACATGAATTCTGTCCACGCAAAAGGGCGGCATCACTGCCGCCCGCTCTTCAAAGACCTGTGTTCATGGATTCCGGGCTCAGGCCTTCGGCCTGCCCCGGAATGACGGCGCTCTTTTCTGCACAGGATGCATCTTTCAGCGCCCGGCTCAGGCCGCCTTCTTGCCCGCGTCGAACGGGATCTCGATATCGACGGCGAGCGTCGAGACCTGTGCACCGCGCTCCATTCGGATGCTGACCTTGTCGTCGTCGACCTGCATGTGCATGGAGATGGCGCGCAGGATTTCATCGCGTAGCTTGGCGACGAGATCGGAATCGCCGGCCGCCGCGCGTTCATGGGCCAGCAGCACCTGCAGCCTTTCGCGTGCGGCGGGAGCGGAGCGGGGACGGGAGAAGAGACGAAGCAGGTTCATGCCGCCTTCCTTCCGAAGAACTTGCCGAGGAAGCTGCGCTTCTCGCCAGGGACCGTGACCGGAATCTGCTCGCCGCGGAGCCGGCGAACAGCATCGAAATAGGCAATGGCCGGGGCGCTCGTCTGATCGGCCAGCGTGACGGGTGAGCCGATATTGGAGGCGCGCAGCACATCCATGCTTTCCGGGATGATGCCAAGAAGCGGGATCGACAGGATCTCCAGGACGTCGTCCACCTTCAGCATGTCGCCGCGCAGAGCGCGCGCGGGGTCGTAGCGCGTGAGCAGCAGATGCTTCTCGATGCGCTCGCCGGTCTCCGCCTTGAGCGTCTTGGAGTCGAGCAAGCCGATGATGCGATCGGAATCGCGAACCGAGGAGACTTCCGGATTGGTCACGACGACAGCGATATCGGCGTGGCGCATGGCGAGGGTCGCGCCGCGTTCGATGCCGGCCGGGCTATCGCAGATGACCCAGTCGAAATTCGCCTTCAAAGCGCCGATGACCGCCTCGACGCCTTTCTCCGTGAGGTTGTCCTTGTCGCGGGTCTGGGAGGCGGGCAGCAGGTAGAGCGTCTCGACCCGCTTGTCGCGGATCAGCGCCTGGGTGAGCTTGGCCTCGCCCTGGATGACGTTGACGAGATCGTAGACGACGCGCCTCTCGGCCCCCATGACGAGATCGAGGTTGCGCAGCCCGACATCGAAATCGACGACGACGACCTTTTCGCCGCCCTGCGCGAGCGCAGCGCCCAGCGCGGCCGACGATGTCGTCTTGCCGACGCCGCCCTTGCCTGAAGTGACCACGATGACCTTGCCCATAGACCGCTCCTTTGACTGTTGATGTTTTCGTTTCAGGCCAGCGCTTCGACTTTGAACGTCTCGCCGTCGAGCCAGGCCTGGACGGCCTTGCCGCGATCCGCCGGCTCCATGTCGTCCGCCGTCTTGTAGAACCCGTCGATGGCGATCATCTCCGCCTCGAGCTTGCGGCAGAAGATGCGCGCCGCGGCGTTGCCCGTCGTGCCGGCCATCGCCCGCCCGCGCAGGGTCCCGTAGATGTGGATCGATCCGCCGGCGACGACCTCGGCGCCCGATGCGACCGAGCCGACGATCGTCACATCCCCCTCGAGGAAGACCACCGATTGTCCGGAACGAACCGGCTGCGTGACGATCAGGGAAGGCGCCGCCTTCGGCAGGTCCGGGACGGCCGGCGCCGCGCCGACACTGCTATGGTCCTCAGTCTTTTCGGCTGCGGCCGGAGGCTCGAAGTCGGCCGTGGTGCGCCCGTTGGCCATGGCCGGAGGCAGGTCCGAGCCGAGCAGGGCCGACGATGCGCCTTCGATGCCCATGATCCGCACCTGCCGCGCGGTGAGCTTTGTGACGAGTTCGCGAAGCTCAGCCCGGTCGATATCGAGCCCCGCGACATCGAGCACGACGGGCCGCCGCAGGAAGAAGCCGGCCGAGCGCGAGGCGAGATCGTCGAGCCTCACCAGCCAGTCCTCGAAGGGCTGCTCCGGGGTCAGCGTGAGTGCAAGGTAGGACCGCCCCTTGAGGCGGATAGGCCGGGGTTGCGTTAACACGTCGGTTATCTTGGTAAATTTTCGGTGTCTTCGGTGTATGAGCGAATGGTTAACAGTCGGTAAATCGGGACGGGTTTGACGGCCTGGAACGCGTGCCGCAAACAGGAGAGTGAGGCGCTCGTCGACGCGGGGAAATATCGACCCTGATGCGACCTACAGACGTCAGTGAACGACGGCGTTGTCGATCAAGCCGAGATAGTCGGCGCGCATGATGACGCGGTCGCCCGGCTGAAGATAATGACCATCGGCATGGGCTTCGAGGATCGCGCGCTCGACCAGCACGCCCGGCATGTTCCAGCGGAGGCTGCCCAGCCACTGCACGACGCCGATGAAGATCTGACGCCCGGATGGTGGGCGAACGACGACGCCGTCAGTCGTGCCGGACAGCAGAATGGTCCGCTGCGGAATTTCACCATCGGCATTGATCGGCAGTGTCACGGTGTTCCGGCCGATCGGGAAAGCCAGGGCGCTTCGCGCCAGCGATTCGTCGACCATCTGATCGATGTCCCAGAGCAGATCCTTCGGCATCGCGATCTGGCGCAGCCGGCCGTTCACCTGCAGGCGTAGTTCGAGCGTCTTGTAGAAGCTGCGCACATCCCGCGGGATCACGAACAGGCTGCCGATCGGCATTGCCGGCACGACCGACTTGGAGGCGGCGAAGGCCAGGCCGGTGCTGACATCACTGATGCCGAGGTCGCGGAGCAGCCGATCACGGTCTGTGTAGTCGGACGCCAGGACCAAGCCAAAATGCGGCGCTTTCCGGCCTGCCTTCAGTGGCTCCAGGGCAACGATGCCGAGCTCCACCTCATAATCCAGCAAGTAAGCGCGGGTCGGGACCGGCACGCTCCAGTGATGAGCCGGCTGCAGCTTGGGGAACACGAAAGGCGTTGGGATCTTCGTCTCCGCCGCATGGGCGGGGTAGGTGCCGCCCATGCCGATCTGCCGATCGGTGGACGCGAACGGCACGGACAGCCTGGCGGCCTCGATGCTGACGGCAGCGCCGGTCGCCTGCGCGATCGCATCGTAGCTCGACTGCTGCCACAGCGTGACCGGGTCCGCCTCGCCGGAGGTCTGCAGCCAGGTGATGTCCGTTCCGCTGACGAAGCCCTTCTCGTAGCGGTCCACGCGCATCAGGCGCAGCCTGCCGTCGCGATGGTAGCGCGCGAAGGTCAGCGCCTCCTGCGCGGAGGCGATCGCAACGCCGTCGGTCGCGAGAATCGGCATCAGCCCGGCGGACGTGCTGTAAGGAGAAACCGGGGGCGGCTCCGTGCGGGTGAGGGCGAAGACATAGGCCGCGGCGAGGGCTGCGACGAGGACCAGGCCGTTGAGGGCGAACGTTTTCCGGAGAGATGGCATGGGGCATTCCTGTCATCAGGCGCGCCCGGCCCAACGATGAGCGCGCAGAACTGCGTCGACGGGCGCGGGCGCTCGTCGCCGGGAGGCTGGAATGGCGATGTCGCGGTTGCCTCGACGAGGCGGGAACCGAAGCCCGCCTTCGAGACATCACCATAGGGAGCGGCGTCTCTTGGCCGCCGCCCGACGAATCTCAGAACCTGTAGAGAACGCCGACAGCGCCGCGGAACTGGTTCTCGGAGCCCCCGTTCTTCACGATCGGCGACTTGGCAGCGTCGCCGAGCAGCCGCTCATAGGCGACGCGACCGGTCACGCCCCAGTTCGGCGAGAACATGTACCGGGCGTTCAACCCGACCCCGGCCTGCGTGACGCCGGCCGACGCCGTATAGACCGGCAGCCCGCTCGCGGCCGAACCGACCGGACTGACGCCGAAATAGGCGTTGGAATATTTCTTGTCGCCGTACTGCACCTCGGCGTCGACGGAGACGTGCAAGGCTCGGGAGAACTGGAGACCGTAGCTCGCCTTCAGGCTGGCCTTGTAACCCTCATGGCCTTCGGCAGCCTTCGCGAACTCCACGCCGAAGGACAGCGTATCGATCTGCGTTATCACCTGCTTGAAATTCAGCTTGGCGAAGCCGCCGAACTCGACGGAGCTGTCGACTTCGGGAAGGAGCTTGACGCGACGGTTCTTCACATCGTTGTCGCGCCCGCCCTCGTAGCCCACCAGGGGGCCGGCCTCGAAGACGCCACCGGGAACCAGGTTGATCTTGGCGCGAGGACCAGCGACCTCGATGTAGTAATCCTGATAAGCCAGACGGGCGAGCCCGAAGGGCATGTACTGATAGTCCTTCGAGCCCGGGTATTCCGGCATCATCATGCCGCCGACCGCGATATGCGCGTTCCAGGGCGAGCGCGGCGCCGGCGGCTGAGGCTGCGGCTGACGTGCGGCGGATTTGGTCAGATCGGCGGCCAGCACGGTTGCCGGCCCGGCCACGGCCGCCAGGGCGATGGCGGTTCCTAGAATGCGCATTCGTATCTCCGTGAGACGAGAGGCTCGTGCCTCGCGAATGCGCTGTTCGGCCGCCAAGCTTACAGGCCGCTTACGAACGACCACCGTGCGGCCACACCTTCCCTGAAAGGTTGCTGTAAGTTGGCTGCCTTAGTGCAGCAGCGCTGGGGAATGGGGGATACCGCAGATGCGCGTCTTGTTTGCCGAAGACGACGAGGCCGTCGGCCGGGCCACGGCGGCCTCGCTGACCGCTGCCGGCTTCGTCGTCGATCTCGTCGAGAATCGCGACGATGCGCTGCATGCGCTGAAGACGCACCGCTACGATGCCGCCGTCTTCGACATCATGCTGGCGGACGGCAGCGGGCTCGAGGCGCTCGCCGCGGCGCGCAGGTCGGGGCTGGACCTGCCTGTCCTGCTTCTGACGGCGCTCGGATCGGTGGATGATCGCGTGACGGGCCTCAATGCCGGAGCCGACGACTACCTCGTGAAGCCGTTCTCGGTCGACGAACTGATCGCGCGCCTGCGCGCCCTGCAGCGACGGCTCGGTACCTCAGTCGCGATGGCGCTGACCGTGGAGAACGCATCCTTCGATCCGATCTCGCGCATGATGTCGGTCAATGGCGACCATGTTCCGCTCTCGCGCGCCGAAGGCATCGTCATCGAGCGCTTCATGCGCAGCCTCGGGCGCGTGGTCACGAAGGAGCAACTGGCGGAGAGCATCTATTCGTTCAACGAGGAGTACACGGAGAACGCGGTGGAGGTGCATGTCCATCGCGTCCGGCGCAAGCTCGAGAGCAGCGGCGCCCGCCCCTCCATCCGAACGGTCCGCGGGCTCGGCTACATCATGGTCGCGGAATCGACATCATAGGCGGTGGACCTTGAACTCTCTCAGCCTGCGGCTCGTCATCGCCACGACATTCGTTTTCATGGCTTCCCTTTCCTGCGCATTCGCGGTGCTGGTGCAGGAGGCCAAGTACGGGCTCTTCCGCGTCCAGCGAAACAGCCTCACCGTGCAGGTCGACACACTGGAAGACCGCCTGCGCGCCACCCGGGGACCGCCGACCCTGGATCTCGGCGAGTTTGCAAAAGAAGCCGGCAAACCGATTTCCTACGCACTGCTCGATCCGAAGGGACACGTGATCGAATCGCACGGCGTCAGAGGGGTCGACGTCTCGCCGGCGGTCATCGAGCGCTACGACACGGACGACCCCTTCGGCTTCTCGATCGAGCGGTGGCTCGACCCGAACAGCGGGGACCCGGTCATGCTGATCCTGCCTGACGCCAACGGGGCGCAGCGGATCGTCGTCACCGTCACCGCCCGCGACGGCTATCTCGTGCAGGCGTCGATGCCGCTGATCGACAGCAGGATCGCCATCACCGACATCATGTACACCTTCACCGAGGGAACCGTGCTGGCGGTGCTCCTGCCGCTGCTGCTGGCGATGATCGCGATCCCGATCATCGTGAGGTTCACGCTGAAGCCCATAAGGCGCGTTTCCCAGCAGGCGACCGAGATGGAAGCCTCAACCCTGGATCGCCGCCTTTCTCTCGATCACGTGCCCTCCGAGATGCGCGGGCTCGTCTTCGCCTTCAACGATCTTCTCGCGCGTCTCGACAGGGCCTGGCGTCTCCAGCGGGAATTCACGGCGAACGCCGCGCATGAACTGCGCACGCCCATCGCCGCCCTCAGGGCAGAGGTCGAGGCCATCGTTCCCGCGAAGGCGCGCTCCATCCTCGCCGTTCAGTTCGACAAGGTCGCGCGCCTGCTGGCGCAGTTGCTCGCGCTGGCCGAGGCCGACAGCCGCTCAATCGATGCAGCGGGGCACTTCGATCTGGTGACGCTGGCGAGAGAGGTCGTCGCGGATATGGCGCCGGCGGTCATCGCCGCCGGCAAGGAGATCGCCATCGAGCGCAGCGGCGACGGCGAAGCGACAGCGCGTGGCGATCTCGGGCTGGCGGAGATCGCGTTGCGCAATCTCATCGACAATGCCGTGCGCCACTCCCGCGCGGGAAGCGCCATTCGCGTGCTCATCGACGGGGCGAATATCTCGGTCGCGAATACCGGCAGCGACATCCCCGAGGACGCCCGGAAGGCGATGTTCGAACGGTTCTGGAAGAAGGATCGCCGCACCAGCGGCAGCGGCCTCGGCCTCTCGATCATCGATGCCGTCATGAAGCGCCTCGGGGGCACCGTCGGCGTCGCCTCCGGCGAGGGAACGGTGACGTTCACGCTGGGCTTCCAGCCTCCTGTGCCGGCCTGAAGCGGACGGCGCAGCCCGAGGCGTTGGAGATGCGCCTGTCGGCAACGGGCCGCAGCCTTCAGACGGCAGACCCGTGTCCGAGCCTCGTCATCCTGAGGAGGAGTTCGGCGGCTGAGGTCTGCAGCGCGAGCTTGAAGGCATGCGGCATCGTCCATGCCGTGAGGCCCGCCGCCGCGCGCGAAGCTGCAGCGGCGCTGATCCAGGCAGGATCATTCGCAGCCAGCCGGGCGGCATCGAATGCCCCAGCCCAGCCGGAAGCCCAGCAATCATCGGAAGCCTTGATCCAGGCCGCCTCGCCGACGCCAAGCGCCTCTGCATTCGCGCGATGGCTGACCTGGGCCAGCACCGCCCTGATCTCGAAGGCGTGGGTGAGCTCGGTGATCTCGGGCAAGTCGTAGAGCATCTGCGCCAGCTCCCGCAGGCCGGCGAGATCGAGCCATGCCGGGGCATAAGTTCGGACCAGCCAGTCCGCTGCGAGGAGCGCCCGCTGCTCTTCGACAGGGGGTGTGGTGCGTGTCCGCACGATCCTCGGGAACAGCGGCACGAGAATAGCCCGCTCCTGCTCCGCCAGCCCTTCGTGCCAGGCTGAGATGAAGGTGCCGATCACCGGGCATACGTGGCTGGAGCCGTCCAGCCACGGCGCGCGACCGCTCCATCCGCCCACCATCCCGGGCGAGCGCCCGGCGCCTGCGTGAATTGCCGTCCTTTGCGGCTTGTCGGGCCGCACCGCCCGCTTGCCCCTCGAGATGATATCGCCATCGAGCATGCTCATTGCCTCCGATTGGTCAGGATGGCGTGATCTTGGCGGCCAAGCTTACTCCTTGCTGACAGCATCCGGCGCAGTGGCCGCTTGCGGCCCCTGCCGCGCCAGGGCCTCGCGCCGTGCGAACAAGCGGGTGACCTCGGCCACGTTCTCGGTGCCCCAGCTACAGAGCGGCACGAGGGCTTCCGCCAGACTGCGGCCGAGCGGAGTGAGCGCATAATCGACCCGCGGCGGCACCTCCTTGTAGTCGGTCCGCTTCACCAGGCCGTCGGCCTCCAGCTCCTTGAGCTGCTGGATCAGCATCTTGTCGCTGACGTCGCGGATGGCTCGGCGCAACTCGCCGTAACGCGTCGGACCGCCCTGGGCGAGGAAGTAGAGAATCAGCGGCTTCCACTTGCCGGCGATGACCCGCAACGTCGCGTCGAGGCCACAGGTGAACCCGGGCAGCGTCGGAGTGCAGTTCTGGGCCGGCGAAGAATCGGGCACCGGCGCCCGGTCGGAGCGATCTGATGTCATTTTCTGATACTTACCAAAAGGTGCATACTTGTCGATAAGTGGGTAGCCCTCCAGCTCAGTGCAACCTCAATGAAGGAGCACATCATGAGCAGGCTACAAGGCAAGACAGCGGTCGTGACCGGCGGCGGAAGCGGCATCGGACTCGGAGCCGCCAAGCGGTTCATCGACGAAGGCGCGTTTGTCTTTATCTTCGGACGGCGACAGGAGGCGCTCGACGCAGCGCTGGCCCAGCTTGGGCCCAACGCGCGAGCGGTGAGCGGTTCGGTAACCGATCCGGCCGATCTCGATCGACTCTACGCGAGCGTGAAGGCGGAACGAGGCGGGCTCGACATCCTGTTCGCCAATGCGGGCACCGGCTCGTTCGCGCCGCTCGGCGAGATCACCCCGGAGCATTACGACCAGATCTTCGACGTCAATGTGAAGGGCGTGATCTTCACGGTGCAGAAGGCCCTGCCGCTGATGAAGGCCGGGTCATCGATCATCCTGACCGGGTCCAGCACCGGCGTGATGGGGACGCCGCAGTTCAGCATCTACAGCGCGACGAAGGCCGCGATCCGCAACCTGGCGCGTAGCTGGGCTCTGGACCTGAGCGGCACGGGCATCCGCGTCAACGTGCTGTCGCCAGGGCCGACAAAGACCGATCTCGCGCTCGAAGTCGTCGGAGAGGAGGCATTCGAGGCGCTCGGCGCGATGACACCGCTCGGTCGCCTCGGCGATCCGGCGGAGACCGGCGCCGTCGCCGCGTTCCTGGCATCCGCGGACAGCAGCTACATGACCGGGGGCGAAGTCTTCGTCGATGGAGGGCTGGCGCAGGTCTGAGACACCCTACCATCACCAAGCGTGGGGGCTTCGCGTACCGGGCGAAGCCTTCACGGCGACAGGCCCCGGAGAGTCCCATCAAACTTGTAAGCGTGCGGTAAGCGTCCAGCGTCGTGATATCGCTATGAGTCCTTCGGCGGCTACCATCTTGCCCCCGGCGCAGGCAGGTGCTTCCCTGCCGCAGAGTGTCATGCACGAAGGGCAGAGGGACGGGCGCGGCGTTGATCAGGCACAGATCTTGCGAGATCGGCGCGGACAAGTTTGAGGCCATGATGGGCCAGAAGCGCCTGGTGATCTTCGATTTCGACGGAACTCTCGCGGACAGCGTGGAGTGGTTCTATCGCGTCCTGAACGAGGTTGCCCGCCGTTACCGCTTCCGTGAGACGACGCCCGAGGAGCGCGAAGAGCTGCGGCGCCAGACCCCGCTGCAGATTCTCGATTCGCTGGGCGTTCCGAAATGGAAGGTCCCGATCATTGCGCAGCACCTGCGCGGGCTCGCCGCGCGGAACCTGGATCAGATCGAGATCTACGGATGGGTGGCCCAACTGCTGGGCGAGCTGAAGGACGAGGGGCTGTATCTGGCCGTCGTCACCTCCAACACCGAGGAGAACGTTCGCGCAATCCTGGCGGATTCGGCCGCCCTGATCGACATCTACGAGACGGGCTCCTCGCTTTTCGGCAAGTCCACGAAATTCAAGCGGGTGCTCAAGCAGCTGAAGCTGTCTTCGGCGCAGGCGATATCCGTCGGGGACGAGGTTCGCGATGTCGACGCCGCGCGGCGGGTGGGCATCGATAGCATCGCCGTCGGCTGGGGACTGTCGCATCCCGACGCGCTGACCGCCGCGAATGCGGGCGCGCTGGCCAAGACGCACCACGAATTGTCGGCGTTGCTGCTGGCCCGGCAGCGCTTGTTCAGTGTCGGTGCGTCGGCTCGATAGCAAGGGGCCGCCGGCCGCGAGCCCGGCTCAGAACGCGATCAGAAGACCTGAGGGATCGCGGCCGTGGGGCGCAGGCTGACCGAGGCGATGAGCGCCAGGTTGAACGCCACGGCGAGCCAGAGCCAGAAGTCCAGGGTCATGCGGTGCTGCATCGGATCGATACTCCCGTCCTGACGAGATAATCCGATGCCGTGAGGCTCGTTCCGCAATCCGAGGCATTTGGCTCAAATGCCTCGGATCATGATGAAGAGAACGTTACCGCGATGGAGGCGCCCCTCCCCCGCGAGACCACTGCGCTGACAGCTCAGCGATAGCGACGCTGGACGATGAGATGGGCTGCGACCGTCAGCAGAATCGTCGCCGTCATCAGGATGAAGGAGATGGCCCCGCCGAAGGGCCAGTTGTTCTGCTGCGCGAACTGGCCGTAGACCAGCGGCCCCATCATCTGGAACTTCGGCCCGCCGAGCAGCACGGGCGTGGCATAGGCGTTCATCGCCAGGATGAAGGTCAGGATCGTGCCGGCGAGGATGCCGGGCAGCGCCAGCGGCCAGAGCACGCGACGGAACATCGCGGCCGGATTCGCGCCGAGGCTGAAAGCCGCTTCCTCGACATTGCGGGGGATGCCCTCGATCACGCTCTGCAGCGAGAGCACCATGAAGGGCAGATTGACCGCGATGATGCCGATCAGCACCGCGACCTCGGTGTACATGATCTCGAGGGGCTGATCGATCAGCCCAAGCCCGGTCAGCGAGGCGTTGAGCGCGCCGCGGCTGCCGAAGGCCGTCATCCAGCCGGCGGCGCGCACGGCGTTGCCGACGAAGAGCGGCAGCACCACCGCGATGACGAGCAGGTTCTTGAAGCGGCTCTGCGTGCGCGCCAGCACATAGGCGAGCGGGAAGCCGAGGATGAGACAGACCACCGTGCAGATCACCGCGACTCGCACGGTGCGGGCGAGCACGTTGAGATAATAGGCGTCGGTGAAGAACTTGACGTAGTTCTCGATCACGAACGCATCGACCATGAACTGGCCGGGCACGAACTTGTTGAGCGAATAGCGAAACAGGATCGCCAGCGGGCCGATGAGCATGACGGCGACGAAGAACGTCGCCGGCACGACGAGCAGGCCGGCGAGGTTCGTCCGGGCGCCGGCCACGGCTTCGGGAGCGCTCGTGCTCATGAATGGAGTTCCTGAAGCGCGCGGTTGACGTGGCTGGACCGTTCGCTAGCGCGAGCCGAGTGGCGCGGCTTTCGAGAACCGGAGCGCAGCGGACATCTGTCCGTGAGCACCGGAAGCGCAGAAAGCCACGTCAGGCGGCCGCGATAGTAGAACGGGCGAGCCATCTCAGGCCTTGAAGACCTTGTCCCACCACTCCTTCATCGCCGAGTCGTTCTTGGCGAGGAAGCCGTAGTCGAGGTCGCGGAGCTTCTTCTCTTCTTCCGGCGTGAAGCCGATGCGCTTCTGCAGCGCCGGATCGACGTTGAGGCCCGTGACGGTGCCGTTATAGCCCATGTCGACCGCGAAGGCCTCCTGCGGCGCCTTCTCCAGCATCGCGTTCATATAGGCGTAGGCATTGTCCTTGTTCGGCGCGTTCTTCTGGATCACGAAGCCCGAGACATAGGCCGGGATGCCCTCGACCGGCGAGACGGCCTCGCAGGGGATGCCGGCGTTCTGCCACTGCACGACGCGGGCCTTCCAGATCGCGCTGATGCCGATCTCCTCGTTCTTCATCGCGGCGGCGAAGGCCTCGTTGGTCGGATAGACGCGGGCGCCCGCCTTCTTGACCGCCATGAGGACTTCTTTGGCCTTCTCCATGTCGTTCATGTCCTTGCCGCCGGTGGCGGCCATGGAGGCAGCGATCATGATCGACTGATACTGGATGTCGATGAAGCCGATCTTGTTGCCGTGCTTGGGATCGAGCCAGTCCTTGAAGCCCGTCGGGGCCGGGCTGATGATCTTGGGATTGTAGATCACCACATTGCCCGAATAGATATGCCCGATGCCGTAGGGATACTTCATCGTCGGCAGCAGATTCTTGGCGTTGGGAATCTTCGAGAAGTCGAGGGTCTCGATGACGCCGGCCTCGTTCATCTCGTACATGTTGGCGGCCGAGAGGCCCTGGATGTCGACCGTGCCGCGCGGCAGGCGGCGTTCGGCAACCATCTTGGCCCGGCGCGGCGCATCGCCGGCCTGGTCCTGAACCACTTCCATGCCCTTGGGCTTCAGGATCGGGTCCTCGATGTTCTTGGTCAGCAGCCGGGCATAGTCACCGCCCCAGGTGCCGACGACGACGCGGCCAGCGGATTGCGCCAGAGCCGGCGTGCCTGCGGCAGCGGCGAGCGCCACCGCACCTGCTCCCTTAAGAAGCTCGCGCCTGTCGAATTTAGTCATGATCGTTCCCCTGTTTTAGGACGCCGAACGGGACTTATGCCCCGCGCGGATAGACGAGCCCGGCGTCTTCGGCCCAGCCTATCGAAATGCTCTCGCCCGGCTTCGGCTCGATGAGCCCCGCCCGGTTCGGAATCTGCAGCAGCATGCGGTCATGCTCGTCGAGCGAAACCTGGATGTCGAGCAGCGCACCGAGGTAGGAAGCGTGCTCGACCCGCGCGGTGAAGCGGTTGGGCAGCCCCTCGACTTCCGCGCCAACGGCGATCCGCTCGGGCCGCAGCGCCAGCGTCGCAGGGCCGGGCACCGAGGCGGCGGCGCAGGCGATGTCGAGCCCGCCGGCCGTCCTGAAGAGGCCCGGCGCGGTGACCTCGCCATCGAGGAAGGCGCTGCGCCCGATGAAGCCGGCGACGAAGCGGTCGGCCGGCCGCTCATAGAGCTCGCGCTGGGTGCCGATCTGGCGCACCTGGCCCTTCTCCATCACGACGAGGCGGTCCGCCATCGTCAGCGCCTCCTCCTGGTCGTGCGTCACCATGATCGTGGTGAGTCCGAGCTTGCGCTGCAATTCGCGGATCTCCACGCGGACCTCCAGGCGCAGCTTGGCGTCGAGGTTCGAGAGCGGTTCGTCGAGGAGCAGCACCTTCGGCTCCATCGCCAACGCACGAGCCAGCGCGACGCGCTGCTGCTGGCCGCCGGAGAGCTGGCGTGGATAGCGTTCATCGAAGCCGTTCAGCCGGACGAGACGCAGCGCCTCGGCGACACGCGGGCCGCGCTCGGCCTGCGGCACCTTGTGCATCTCCAGGCCGAAGGCGACGTTCTGCGCCACCGTCATGTGCGGAAACAGCGCATAGCTCTGAAAGACAAGGCCGCAATGGCGCTTCCAGGGCGGCAGATTGGTGACGTCCTGCTCGCCGATGGTGATGCTGCCAGCGGTCGGCGGAATGAAGCCGGCGATCATGCGCAGCGTCGTCGTCTTGCCGCAGCCCGAGGGGCCGAGCAGTACCAGGAACTCACCCTCGGCGACGGAAATATCGACGTCGTCGACTGCAATGAAGTCGCCGTAGATCTTCTTCAGATGCGAGATCGAGAGACGTGCCATCTTAGGATCTTGCCATCGTTAGGATCTTGCCATCGGTTCAGACCACCCGGCTCAGTTTGACATAGCGGTCGGTCACGATCATCGCGACGCCGATCAGGACGATCTGGATCAGCGAGGCCGCCGCCACCGTCGGATCGATCTTCCATTCGAGATATTGGAGGATCGCGATCGGCAGCGTCGTACGGCCGGGCCCGACGAGGAAGAGGCTCATCTCTAGATTGCCGAAGGAGGTCACGAAGCCGAACAGCGCCGCCGCGACGAGGCCGGGGCGAATGCTCGGCAGCGTCACCCGCCAGAAGGTCGTGAACGGGCCGGCGCCGAGGTTCTGCGCCGCCTCCTCGATGGAGCGATCGAAGCCGACGAGGCTCGCCGTCACCAGCCGCACGACCCAGGGGATCACGACGAGGCTGTGGGCGGCGACGAGCCCGAGGAGCGAACCCAGAACGGGAATTTCCGTCGCGATCTCGATCTCGATCTGGAAGACATAGGTCGCGGTGCCGAGCACGATGCCCGGCATCACCAGCGGCAGCAGCAGCAGGGTGGAGACGCCCGGGCCGAGCGGGATGCGGTGGCGCACGAGGGCGAGACTCGCCGGCACGCCGAGGGCGAGGCCGATCAGGGTCGCCGCGACGCCGACCTGCAGGCTGAGCAGGAAGCCGTCGATGAAGGGCTTGTTCTTCGCCGCCGCCGCGAACCACTGCAGCGAATAACCCTCCGGCGGGAAGGAGGGAATCTCCTGCCGGAAAAAGGCGAGCCAGGTGACGAAGATCAGCGGCATCAGGATGAAGCCGAGCGAAAGCCCGGCCGCGCCGTTCAGCGCGTAGCGCCCAAGCCGCAGCGAGCCGGCGCTCACGCGCCCGCTCCTGCCCGGCGGCTCGAGCCGGTTTCGCGATCCATCCTGTTCGACATGAAGGCCAAGGCCACTTCCTCGTTCGCCTCGAATTCTGCGATGCAACTTACAAACAGTGAAGCCTGTTTTTCTCTCATGCGAGCCCAGCCATGAGGCAGCCTGCAATTCAGGAGCATTCCTGGCTTCAGTGCAGGGTGTTCTTGTAGAAGGCCCCTCCCTTCACAATCGCCGCCAGATGCCTGCCCTGGTCCTGGAACAGGCCGAGATCCTTCAGGGGATCTCCATCCACGAGGATCATGTCGGCGAAGGCGCCGGCCTGCAACGTGCCGAGCTTGCCCTCCATGCGCAGGATCTGGGCACCGACCGTCGTCGCCGAGCGGATGATCTCCAGCGGCGAGAGCACCTCGCGGCGCAGCAGGAACTCGCGCGACTGATCGACCTGAAGTTGGCCGAGCAGATCCGAGCCATAGGCCACGGGCACGCCGGCGCGCTTGCAGATCTCCAGCGAGCGCAGGCCACCGTCGATGACGAGGTCGTTCTTGGCCAGCATGTCGCCGGTCATGCCGAACTCGGCCGCCCGCTCCTTCATCGCATAATAGGCGACGAGGTTGGCGGTCAGGAACATGTTGTTCTCCGCCATCAGCTTGGCGGAGGCCTCGTCGATCAGGTTGCCGTGCTCGATCGCGCGCACGCCGCATTGCGCAGCCCGCGTGATCGCCTCCGGCGTATAGGCGTGGGCGCAGACATAGCGGCCGAAGGCCTTCGCCTCCTCGACGGCAGCCTTCACCTCGTCGACGCTGAACTGCATCGAGTCGAGCGGATCGTAGGGGCTGGCGACGCCGCCGGACATCATGATCTTGATATGGTCGGCGCCGAGCCGCATCTGCTCGCGGGCAGATTTGCGCACGGACGAGACGCCGTCGGAGACGTTCATCGTATAGGCCATGGCGTTGCAGCAATGGCAGCGCGCGCCGAAGTCGGTGCGCCGGCGCGGGTCGCTGTGGCCGCCGGTCGGGCCGATGGCGGCGCCGGCGATGAACAGGCGCGGGCCTGCGACATCGCCCTTCTCGACCGCTTCCTTGATGCCCCAGTCGGCGCCGCCGGTGTCGCGCACGCTGGTGAAGCCGCGGTCGAGCATGCCCTTCATCAGCCGGACGGCGCGCGCCGTCATCAGCGTCAGCGGCATGCTCTCCATGGTGCGGATATAGACTTCAGAGAGGAAGACATGGACGTGGCTGTCGATCAGCCCCGGCATCAGCGTGCGCCCGCCGCAGTCGATCACATCGGCCTTCGCCGACTTCAGCGGCTTGTCAGAGAGCTCGCGGATCGTGTCGCCCTCGACCAGAAGCTCGTAGCCCTGGCGCAGCTCGCCGTAGGCGGGTTCGAGCAGGGCGAAATTCTTGAAGTGGAACGCCGTCATGAGCCCTCTCCGAGCAAGCCGGCGCGGAAGCGACGCCAGCTCCGATTGACTGATATATGAGCAGGACTGACCCTGCCTGTCGAGTGTGCATTGCGAGCCGCGACGGAGGAGCCGCCGCGGCCCGATGGGCTCTTCAGTTCAGGCTGCTCCGCTTGACGAAGGCGCCGCCTTTCATGATCAGCGGCATGTGCTTGCCCTGACGGGTGAGCAGCGACAGGTCCTTCAGCGGATCGCCATCGACGACGATCAGGTCGGCATGGGCACCGGCAGCAACCGTGCCGATCTTGCCTTCCAGCTTCAGGAGCTTCGCAGCGATGAAGGTCGCCGAGGCGATGACCTCCTGCGCCGGCAGAGCGCGGCCGCGGATGACGAATTCCTCGGACTGGTAGCGGTGCATCTCGCCGAGCAGGTCGCTGCCATAGGCCATGGCGAGGCCCGCCTTCTTCATGATCGCGAGCGACTCCATGCCAGCCGAGCGGACGACATCGACCTTGGCCACCGAATCCGGCGGGAAGCCCAGCTTCGGCCCGTCCGAGACCAACTTGTCGTAGGTCACCAGCGTCGGCACAGCGACCGCGCCCTTGGCGGCGGCGAGCTTGGCGGTCTCGGGCTGGATCAGGTTGCAGTGCTCGAGCGAATGCACACCGGCCTCGACGCAGCGGCGGATGGCGTCGTCGGTATAGACATGGGCCGAGACATAGGTGCCGGCCATCTTCGCCTCCTCGACGATGGCCTCGAGCTCGCTCACCGAGAAGCCGTAGAAATGGATCGGATCGGTCGGCGAGGCGCAGCCGCCATTGGCCATGATCTTGATGAACTCGGCACCACCCTTGATCTCCTCGCGGGCTGCGCGGCGGACAGCTTCGACGCCGTCGCAGATGCGCCCGAGCGCACCGAGCCTGTGGCGCTCGATGACCGAGGGACGGTCGTCGTAGCGGCCGCGGAAGTCGGCATGGCCGCCGGTCTGGCTCAGCGCCTTACCGGAGATGACGAGGCGCGGCGTCGGGAAATGCCCCTCCTCCGTCGCCTGCTTCAACCCAAAATCGGCGCCGCCGACATCGCGCACCGTGGTGAAGCCACGCAGCAGCATCTCGCGCATGATCACGAAGGAGCGGGCGGTGACGAGCGAGTCGGGCAGGCGGGAGTTGAGGCCGAGATCGGCGACGCCGGCGACGACATGGACATGGGCGTCGATCAGCCCCGGCATCAGGGTCTTGCCCTTGAGGTCGACCACCTTCGCCTTGGCCGCGGTGACCGTCTTGCCGACCTCGCGGATCGTACCGCCCTCGACGAGGACGCTGGTGGGGGCGCCGGGTTCCGGCGCCGTGCCGTCGACGATGCGGGCATTGGTGAAGAGGGTTGAGGTCACTGTTCTGATCCTTCGGGCGGGCTCGATATCATCGGATTCGGGCGGCACTACCGGCCGAGGCCGGTTCAGCAGGCTCGATCGGGAAATGCTGGCGGACCTGCCCCTTCCAGAACTGCAGCAGGCTCGCGTAATAGACCGGGTCGTCCGGGCGCAGCACGGTCTGGCTGATCATGCCGCGTACGAGGCACATGGTGGCGTTCATCACCGTGCGGGTGTGGTTCGGCTCGGCGCCGGCGCGGGCGGCGAGCGCCGTCCAGATCGCATCGAGCCCGGCATGGAACTCGCGGACGGTGGGGATCAGATCGGCACGGAAGTCGTCGTTGTGGCGGGCCTCCGGCAGGAACTCCATCGTCACATAGAACAGACGGTCGTCCATCATCTGCCAGATGTAATCGACGATCTCGTCGCTGGAGCCGCCGCGCGCCATGAAGTCCTCGGCGAAGCGGTGCAGGTCGCGCGCCGTCTTGCTCAGCATCTCGGCGACGGAGGCACCGATGACGGCCTCGCGGCTGGCAAAGTGATGCGTCAGTGCCCCGCGCGAGACGCCGGCATGCCGGGCGATGTCCGAGGTGGTGGTGCGGGTGATGCCCTGATCATGCAGCAGGTCGATCGTGGAACTCATCAGCTTCGCCGAGGTTTCGGCGCTGCGCTCCTTCTGTGATCGCCGCTTGTTCATCGATGCGTTCGGGCCGCCCCTGTTCCGGGCGAGGTTCGCGCGGCTCTTGCAAACAAGCAAGGCTGTTTTTATCGCAAGGCTTCCCCGGCAAAGCTCGCCTTTTAGGCGCGGCAAAGGCTGGCTCGGATCGACGCGCGCGGATTGACGGCTCTTTTGATAACGAAAGAGACGATTCTGCCATGCAGCCGCGGCTGGCGCGCGGGTTGCTGGAGGCAGCGACAACCTTCGCACCTCTCGCCGAAACGGGCTGACCTCGCCCGCTTCCACCCCTAAAAGGCGGACGGGCGTTATCCGCCTACCAGGAGCCGACCATGCGTATCCACATCCAGAACCATCCCGACGACGCCAACCCGAAGATCAGTCTCGAGCAATGGCGGGACGCGGTGGCGCGTGCCGGCGACTGGGCGCGGGAGCTGGAGGTGAGCCTGGGCAGCAACGATGCGGAATTCGCGGCGGGGATCGCGGATGCGAAGGCCATGATCAGCGCCGGGCGCGTCGTCATGAACCTGCTGCCGGCCGTTCCTGCGCCCGCGCTGGAGCTGATCTTCGTGACCCATGCCGGCGTCGATTCGCTGGCGAAGGGCAATTACGTCCCCACGGGCGTGAAGCTTCTCAACAACAGCGGCGCCCATGGGGTGAAGGCGGCCGAATACGCGCTGATGGCCGTGCTGATGCTGGCCAACCATCTCCCCTTCTTCGGAGATCGGCAGCGCGAGGGGGTCTGGGATCGCAAGCTCGCATCATCCGTCGCCGGCCGGCGGGCGACGATCGTCGGGATCGGCGCGATCGGCGGCGCGATCGCGCAATGGCTCAAGGCCTTCGGCATGCACGTCACCGGCGTGCGCACGAGCGCCGAGCCGCATCCGCATTGCGACGCCGTTGTCGCCACCGACGATATCGACAGCGTCCTGCCGCAGACCGAGTTCCTGGTGCTCGTCGCGCCGCTGACGCCGCGCAGCCGCGAGATTTTGAACCGGCACCGCATCGGCCTGCTGCCGGCCCATGCCGGAGTTGTCAATATCGGCCGTGGCGAGCTGGTCGAGCAGGAGGCGCTGCTCGATGCCCTCGATGCCGGCAAGCTCGCCGGCGCTGTGCTCGACGTCATGATCCCCGAGCCGATCCCGCCCGGCCACCGCCTCTGGCGGACCCGCAACCTGACGCTGACCCCGCACATGTCGGCGGGCGATCCGCTGACCTACATGCCGCGCAGCCTCGACATCTTCCTGGACAACCTCGCGGCCTATCGCGCCGGACGGGCCCTGCCGAACCAAGTCGATCTGACGCGAGGCTACTGATCGGCGTCGCAGGAGCGCGCCGCCCTAACCTCGCCCGCTGACACGGAAGCTCAGCTTCGTCGGGGCGAGATATTCATGCGCCTCCAGCGGCCTGCCGCTGCTCAGGCGCTCGATCAGCCAGCTGCCGCAGCTCTGCGCGAGTTCCTCGATCGGCATCGCCATCGCGACGAGCCTGCCCGGCCACCAGCCGAAGGCGGGCTCGTCGCCGAAGGAGGCGACGGCCATCTTCCTGGCGTGCGGGTGCCTCGACGCCGCGAGCGCCCCGAGGACGGCGCCCGTGAGCTGCACGGCGCCGGTCACGATCGCGCTCGGCGGCTCATCCGCCTCCAACAAGGCTGTTGTCGCTTCGGCGCCGAAGCGCGTATCGGCCGGAGGCCCGAGGCACACCGTGGCCAGCGCCGGATCGAGCCCCGCCTCGGCATAGGCCTGCCGAAAACCAGCCAGCCGGGTGACGCCTGTCGAATAGCGCGCGACACCGCCGATATAGGCGATGCGCTTGTGGCCGCGCGCAATCAGGGCGGAGGTTCCGGCGCGCAGGCATTCCCTGTCGTCGATGCCGAACCAGATCGGCGCGAGCCCCTCGACCCGCCGCAGCAGCTGCACATGCGGAAAACGCGACAGGATCGCACGCGTCTCCGGCAGCGGCTCCGGCGTGGGCACGATCACGATGCCGGCGACGCGGGCGCTCGCCAGCTCGCGCACATGGCGCGCCTCGACTGCGGGATCGTCGGCGATCGAGAAGGCGAGCTGATAGCCGGCCTCGTCGCAACAGCGCGACATCGCATCGGCTATCGTTGCGTAGAAGCTGTTACGGATGTCCGGCAGCATTAGGCCGATCAGCCGGCTCGCCCCGCCCCGCATCATCCGCGCCGGCAGGTTCTCGACATAGCCGAGCCGGGCGGCCGCCTCGCGCACCAGCTCCTTGGTCCGGGCGCTGATACGCGGATCGTCTGCAAGGGCGCGGCCGACTGTCGAGACCGCGACGCCCAGGCTCTCGGCGACCTGCTTCGCCGTGACCATGCCGGGGCCGCGTGACGACGTCATGGAGCGCTCACCAACGCCTGGCTCCGGCGGGCAGGGCGGCCCAGCCGGCGAAACCGGCTTCGTCCGCGAGCTCCTCCTCGATGCGCAGGACCTCGTTCCATTTCGCCATGCGCTCGGAGCGGGTGAAGGAGCCGACCTTGAACTGCCCCGAATCCCAGCCCACCGCGAGGTGAGCGATGGTGACATCCTCCGTCTCGCCCGAGCGCGCCGAGACGATGGTGCCGAAGCCCGCCGCCTTGCCGGCTTCGAGCGCGGCGCGCGTCCCGCTCACGGTGCCGGACTGGTTCGGCTTGATCAGCACGGCGTTGAGCGCCTTCTCCCTCGCCGCCGCCTCGACCCGACCGGCGTTGGTGACGAGATAATCGTCCCCGATGACCTGGCAGCGGCTTCCATAGGCGGCAGTGAAGTCCTGGAAGCCTTGCCGGTCGTCCTCGGCCAGCGGGTCCTCGATGGAGACGATCGGGTAGGCATCGAGCCAGCGGCCGAGCAGCGCGATCATGCCGGCGGAGTCAAGCTCGCGCTGCTCCAGCGCCAGCTTGTAGACGCCGTCGCGACCGAATTCGGACGCCGCGATGTCGAGCGAGATCGCGACCTCGGCGCCCGGTTTGAAGCCGGCATTCTCGATCGCGCGCACCAACGTATCCAGCGCCTCCTCATTGGAGGCGAAGGCCGGCCAGAAGCCACCCTCATCGGCGACGCCCTGCAGCTTGCCGGCCTGCTTCATCAGCGTGCCTGCGGCGCGATACACTTCCGCCGTCCAATCCAGCGCCTGCGCGAACGACGTGGCCGCCGGGCACATCACCATGAAATCCTGCACGTCGACGCGCCGCGCCGCATGTGCGCCGCCGCCGAAGATCTGGATTTCGGGCAGCGGAATGCGAACCTTCCGCCCCTGAGACAGATATCGCCAGAGCGGCTGGCCGCTCGCGGCAGCCGCCGCATGCAGCACAGCCATCGAGGTCGCAACCACGGCATTGCCGCCAAGGCGGGCAAAGTTCTCCGTGCCGTCGAGCGCGATAAGGACGGCGTCGATCCCGGCCTGGTCGCGCGCATCACGGCCGGCCAGGGCCGCGGCGATCTCACCATTGACCGCTGCGACAGCCGCCGTGACGTCCAGGCCGCCGAAGGCTGTGCCGCCGTCGCGCTTGTCGACGGCCTCGCCCGTGCCGGTCGATGCGCCGGCCGGCGCGATGGCCCGCCCGCTGCGGCCGCCCTTCAGGATCACATCCGCCTCGACGGTCGGTCGCCCGCGCGAATCCCAGACCCGCCTGCCGCGCACCGCGGCGATCGTCGTATCCGTCATGCCGACACCTCCTCGGCCCAGGCGGCCCGTATCTCCGAAAGCCGCCGGGGCGGCCATGCCACGAGGGGCCGGGCGATGCGCCTGATTCGCTCCTTGTCGGCCTCCGCCGTGACATATTCGGCCGGAGACTTGCCGTCGACCCGTGCCAGGAACAGGGCTGGCAGCAGCCGGGCGATCCGCTCCTCGACAGCAGCCGGCGCCTCCCAGTTCACACCGGCCAGATAGGCCTGGGCCAGTGCGTCGAAGCAGGCCAGGAACTCCGCCCGCGCGGCCGGGGTCCACAGGCATTTCAGCAGCAGGTGGTTGAGGCAGAAGGCGAGGTCGAAGGCCGGGTCGCCATACCAAGCGCATTCAGCATCGAGGATCACGGGGCCGTCAGGCCCCACGAGGATGTTCTTCGGGCTGACATCGCCATGGACCAGCGTCAGCTTCGCGCAGAGCGTGTCGTGGGCCAGGGCCAGCAGCGGCCCAGACAAGTCGGCATGCACGCGCGCCGTGGCTTCGAGATAGGGCTCCAGGCGGATCGAGTGGAAGGTCTCTTCGTTGTCGAAGCGCCGCGCGATCTCGGGCGAGCCGGCCGTGCCGGCATGGATCGCCGCGATCGTGCGACCAAGCTTGGCCGCGAAGGCGGCATCGGCGCGCCCGGCGCGGAGCTCCTGCTTCCAGACGGGATGATCCGCCGGGTCGAGATAGCTCATCGCAAAGACGCCAGCCTCCGCATCGCTCGCCAGAATCTCGGGGACGACGCCAGGTACGATCCGCCCCGCCTCGCGCAGCCATTCGACTTCGCTGGCATTGCGCGACACCGGCGCGAGCCAGGTCTGGGCGACACGCAATTGCGGCAGCGCCTTCTTGACCGCGAAGACGCGGCCATCCGCCTCCACTTTCCAGATGTCGGAGGCGACGCCACCGGTCAGCGGAGTCAGTCGCGCCGCAGCGGGATCGGCCACGAGGCCGCTCGCGCGCAGGAAGCTCGGGATGATATCGTCGAAGGCGGCCGCCAATGTGAAGCCTCACACGCAAAGCAAACGATAGCGTCAGTTCATATCGAAACGAATTGCTATCGTTTGCGCATTGCCTCTGGGTCACAGGCCATGTCAATGCGCGGCGAGCGGTTCAGGAGCGCACCGCATTAGACTTTAGGCGAACATGTGCGTGTCTTCGCACAAGGTAATGCCTTGGCGGGGATCTTCCTGCCGAAATGCGAGGTCCGGACAGCGATCTGGTGGGCTCTGGCAGGTTGGCGAAGGGCTCGATCGGTGCGCTGGGAGAAGCACGCACCGCAGATCGAATGCGCGATCTCCGGAGGCTTTCCACGAGCGCGGCGAGCCCCTCGACTCAAGGTTGCCGACCTCACCTTCCAGCTTTTGTCGCCACCTATGAGAACGGCGCCCTTTCGGGCGCCGTCCGGTATCGTGGGGTAGGGAGAGCACCGGGCCGTGGTGGCTCCCGGCCCGGTTATCAGAACTCTTCCCAGCCGGCGTCATGGGCGCGGCCGTTGGCGACCTTGCGCGGCGCGGGAGCAGCCTTCGACTGGACGAAGGCGGCCTCGGCCAATTGACGCAGACGCTCGGGTTCGGAAGCTCCGGCCGCAGGAGTGGCGGCCTTGCCGGCGGCCGACCAGTTCGAGGTGCTGGCGCGCGGCTTCGCCGGGGCGGGAGCGACGGGCGCGCGCTGAGCCGGGGCGGCGTAGGCTGCCATCGGCGCGGCGACACTGCGTCCGCTCGTGCCATCGCGCCTCGTGCGGAAGGTCGCGACGAGGTCGTTGAGCTGGCCGATGCGGCCCGACAGCGAGCCCGCCGAGGCGGCGCTCTGCTCGGCCAGCGCGGCGTTCTGCTGGGTCATCTCGTCGAGATGCGCGACAGCCTGGCTCATCTCGTCGATGCCGTTGGCCTGCTCGCCAGACGCCGTCGAGATGTCGGCGATGGTGGTCGAGACCTTCTGCGAGGCCTCCAGGATGCGGGTCAGCGATTCACCCGCCTGACGCACCAGCTTGACGCCCTCGGTGACCTCGTTGTTCGACGACGAGATCAGGCTGGAGATGTCCTTGGCCGCCTCGCCCGAGCGCTGCGCCAGGGTGCGCACCTCGGAGGCGACGACGGCGAAGCCCTTGCCGGCATCGCCGGCGCGCGCCGCTTCCACCGCCGCGTTGAGCGCCAGCAGGTTGGTCTGGAAGGCGATGTCGTCGATCACCCGGATGATGTCGGAGATCTTCTGCGAGGCATCCTCGATGCGGGCCATGGCGGCGACGGCCTGACCGGCGATCACCCCGCCGGACTGCGCTGCGCTCATGGCCTCCTCGGCGATCTCCGTCGCCTGGCGAGCGGCCTGGGCCGAGGCCTTGACGGAAGCGGCGAGCTCCTCGGTCGTGGCGGCGGTCTCTTCCAGCGAGGAGGCCTGCTCCTCGGTGCGCTTGGAGAGATCGTCGGCGCCCATATTGATCTCGCGGGCCGCGAGGCCGACATCGGCTGAGGTGGTCTGGATCGTCGAGACGGTCTCCGAGAGGCGGTCGACCGTCTCGTTGATGGCGCCCTTGAGATCGGCGAACTTGCCGCGATAGGCGGTCTCGACCCGGTTGGTCAGGTCACCGCCGGCGATCGCCGACAGCGTCCCGGCGAACTCGGTCGTGGCGGAATCCACCACCGCGTTGATCTCGTTGATGCCCTCGACGAGCCCGCGAAGCGGGCCCTCCATGCCGCCGATCTCGGCTTTCCCGGAGAAATCACCATCGCGGGCGGCGGCAACGATGGTCGCCACTTCGGCGAGCAGCTTCTGGACGTGGGCAGCCTGCTCGGCATCGGCGAGCATGGCGAGCTCGCGGTCGCGCCGGTTCGTCTCGAGGGCGAGCGCGTTCTCGCGATAAGTCTCGAGAGCACCGCTGAGGGCGCCGATCTCGTCCGGCGAAGGCGGAGCCGGGATCGCCTGGGCGAAATCACCCTGCTGCATGCCATCGAGCGCAGTCTTCAGCGAGACGAGCGGGCGGGCGATACGGCGCTGCACGCCGCGCAGGCTCAGCACGCAGATCGCGAGCAGAAGCGTCAGCAGAACGCCTACGATGGTGAGCTTCGTCCAGGCCTCGGAGACCTTCTCGTCGGTCCGCACCAGCATGTCGTCGAAGGACTGGGTCACAGCCGCGACGATGGCCGTGAAGGGCCCGTTGCACTGCTTGGTCCACTCCTCGGCGCCGATGATGGGGCCCGAGCTCTGACCGAGCTTGCCGATCAGCTCATCCATCTTGCGGTTCGAGGCATCGACCTCGCCCGCCGCCACGCCGATCTTGCCGACGAGTTCGCTGCCGACGCCGGGCCGGCTGCCAAGCTGCCTGAGCTCGGCGAGCGCCGCGTTGGAGGAACCGCGCAGCTCGCCGAGCTTGCGAAGCTGGGCCGTGTCGAGCGGCTTGCCCGAGCCGAAGGCGGGGCGGAGCAGCGAGCACTGGGTGCCGTAGTTCGAGCGGACGTCCCAGCCCGAGGATTTGAACGCCTGCAAGTCGGCGAGGATCGGATCGGCGAGGCGCGCGGCGCTGGACGTGCTGTCCGAGGCTTTGACGAGAGCGCCTTCGATTGCGCCTACGCCGTTATACCAGGGCATGGTCGCGGCGAGGCTGCGCTGAGACTTGGGCTTCGCCGCCTCGGCATAGAGATCGCCCATCCTCGCGTCGGTGGCCTTCTGCTCCTGCGCAATGCCGGCGGCGAGCTCCTGGCGGTTCGGCAGGTCGGTTTTCAGGACGTTCGCGATCGCCTCTGCGATCCGGCTGCCATTGGCCTTCTCGATCTCCTTCAGCGTCGGCACCGGATCGTCAGCGACCTGGATGCTGGTCTGGGCCTGGCCACGCGCGGTGCGGATCGTGTTGCCGGTGAGGAGCAGGGCCTTGTCGGCGTCAACCAACGCGGCCAGGCGCATGTTGACGCGAAGATCCCCGATCGATTGCGCCGCCATATAGGTCAACGCTCCGATGCCAGGCACGCAGAGACAGGCCATCGTGGCCACAAGATAGTTCTGGATCGAAGCCGGGAAGAATTTCACGGGGAGGACTCACATGAAAAAGCAGCGACGCGGGCAAGTCCGGCCCGACGGCGCGCCGCACGGAACCTCTCCGTCCAGTTTTCGCCCGATTGATTAAAATTGAGCTTAAAAAAGTTTCAGGCAGCACAATTTTTCCTCGCCGACCGAACGTCGTCGAGCCGCGGGTCCGCAAAGGCCCGCGAAGCTGCTCGTTGATGTGTCGCCTGACGCAAACTCGCGGCGCTGACGCCATCGTCGTGCCGGAAGAGCCGGGCCGAGGCCACCGCCGCCGGGGGCGGTGGCCTGCAGCGGTCAGACGAGCTCGAAGCCCTGCTCCAGAACGTCGCGGGAATCGAGGCCGAGCTGCACGGTGAAGCGCCCGCTTTCGACCACCTCGCGCAGCTCGGCATTGACGAATTTGAGCTGATCCTCGCCGATCTCGAAGCGAACGACGCGGCTTTCGCCGGACTTGAGCGTCAGCTTCGTGAAGCCCTTCAACTCCTTCACCGGCCGCGCGATGGAGGCGTAGTTGTCGCTGATGTAGAGCTGCACGACGTCGGCACCCTCGTAGGCGCCCTCGTTGGTCAGCGTCGCCTCGGCTGTCAGCTTCTGGCCGCGGGAGATTCGGGCGGCGGAGAGCTTCAGCCCCGACAGGGTGAAGCGGCTGTAGCTCAGCCCGAAACCGAACGGATAGAGCGCGCCCTGCTCCTCCTCGAAATATTGCGAGGTGTAGTTGCCCGGCTTGCCCGGGGTGAACGGGCGGCCGATGCGCAGGTGGTTGTAATAGGTCGGGATCTGACCGGCCGAGCGCGGGAAGCTGATCGGCAGCTTGGCGGAGGGATTGTGGTCGCCGAACAGCACGTCGGCGATGGCGTTGCCACCCTCGGTGCCGGCATACCAGGTCTCCAGCAGCGCGTCGGCATTGTCCTTCTCCCAGCCGATGGCGAGAGGGCGGCCGTTCATCAGCACGACGACGAGCGGCTTGCCGGTGGCCTTCAGGGCCTGCAGCAGCTTGCGCTGCGAACCCGGCATCTCGATGCTGACGCGGCTCGAGGATTCATGCGACATGCCGCGCAGCTCGCCCACCGCCGCGATCACGACATCGGCCTGCTGCGCCACCGACACGGCCTCGGCGATCATCGCCTCGACGCTGCGCGGGTCCTGGATGACCTCGGGCTTGTCCCAGTTCAGATAGTTCAGGTAGTCGACGACCTTCTGGTCGTCGAGCACGTTGGTGCCATGGGCGGTGAGCAGTCGCGCCTTGCCCTCGATCGCCTTCTCGATGCCGGCCTTCAGCGTCACCGCCTGGGTGGCGACGCCCTGCGCCGACCAGCTGCCCAGGATGTCGAGCCCGGAGTCGGCCAGCGGGCCGATGAGCGCGATGGTCCCCTGCTTCTTCAGCGGCAGGGTCTGATTGCGGTTCTCGAGCAGCACGAGGGTCTCGCGCGCGATCGCGCGCGCCGGCTCGCGGTGGAGGCGGTCGTCGGCGCGTACGTCGACCGGATCGTCCTCCTTCTTGCCCATCCGCAGGAACGGATTGGCGAACAGGCCCATGTCGTATTTCGCGCCCAGCACCTCGCGCACGCAGGCGTCGAGCTCGGCCATCTTGATCTCGCCCGAGGCGACGAGCCCCGGCAGCTCCGCCAGATAGACCTGATCGGCCATGCTGAGGTCGATGCCGGCCTTGATGGCGAGCTTGGCCGCCTCACGATTGTCGCGCGCGACACCATGCCGCGTCAGCTCGGTGATGGCGCCATGGTCGCTGACCGTCACGCCCTTGAAGCCCCAGTCCCTGCGCAGCAGATCCTGCATCAGCCAGGTGTTGGAGCTCGCGGGCACGCCGTTGATCGAGTTGAGCGCGACCATGACCCCGCCCGCCCCCTCATCGATCGCGGCGCGATAGGGCGGAAGATAGATCTGATGCATGCGCAGCGGGCTCATATCGACCGTATTGTAGTCGCGCCCGCCCTCGACCGCGCCGTAGAGCGCGAAATGCTTGACCGCGGCCATGATCGTGTCCGGCCGGTCGGGCGAAGGGCCCTGGAAGCCCCGCACGCTGGCGCGCGCGCATTCGCTGACGAGATAGGGGTCCTCGCCGAAGCCTTCCGAGGTCCGGCCCCAGCGCGGATCGTGGCTGATGTCGACCATCGGCGCGAAGGTCATGTCGACGCCGTCGTTGCAGGCCTCGATCGCGGAGACGCGGGCCATCCGTTCGATCGCCGCCATGTCGAAGCTCGCCGCCAGGCCGAGCGGGATCGGGAATGTCGTGCGGTGGCCATGCACCACGTCATAGGCGAAGAAGAGCGGGATCTTCAGCCGCGAGCGCGTGACGGCGGCTTCCTGCATCGGCCGGTTGTCGCGCCTGACGACCGTGTTGAACGAGCCGGCGATACGCCCGGCCGCGATCTCCTCGACGATCTGGGCGAAGGGCATCTCCGGGCCGATGCTGATCAGGCGCAATTGGCCGACCTTTTCGTCGACCGTCATCTTCCCGATCAGGTCGTCGATGAAGGCCTTCTTGGTGGCCGGCCCCGATGCCGCCTTACCGCGGGGCGATGATGCCAGAGCCTCGTTCGCGGCTGCGACGGGCACAAGTGCCGCCGAAACCATCGCCCCGAGCGCCTGCCGCCGGGACAATCCGCCCTTTTCGATCGCGTCCATGCGCGACTCCGCCACCCGGTCGTCAGCGACCGGAACCCCGTTCAGATTGTCCATGCTGCTTTCGTTCACTTGGATTGAGATCGCCGGAGGCGGCGTGGGCGCAGGTCGAGATGGTCGGCGCTCATTCCTTGACCCTTGTGGCGATGATAGGCATTTGTGCTCTCGTCTGCGCTGCTACCAGCACATGACGGGCGTACCCATTTCCCCCGATACAGGCCTTTTAAAGGAGCTTCTGTGAATTTGTCGACCCGTTCCACGGCCGGACAGCGAGATCCGGCTCGACGCTTTTCGGCGTGGCGCCCGTCGGCCTCTCTCAGATGGGTATCGGCCCGGCGCAGGCCGGGCTTCGCGCGTCTCGCATCGGCGCTAGGGCTACTTGTCGCAGGCATGTTGGGTTCGCCGGCCATGGCGCAGGAACGCCCCGTCGGGTTCGGGCTGGAGGATGTGGTGGCGCGGGCCAAAGCGCTCGTGGATGCGCCTTATGTCGCGCCGGTCAGCAACCTGCCGGACGTCTTCAGCAAGATGCAGTTCGCCGACTACCAGAAGATGCAGCCGAAGCGGGAGCGCTTCGTCTGGACCGAGCGCGAGACGCCGTTCAAGCTCGCTTTCTATCATCAGGGCATGCAGTTCAATACGCCGGTGCGGATCAACGAGATCGTCGACGGCGCCGTGCAGGAAATTCCCTACGACCCCGCCCGCTTCGATTTCGGGGACCTGCATTTCGACCGCGAGCAGACCCGCAAGCTCGGCTGGGCCGGATTCCGGGTGACCTACCCGATCAATCGCCCCGGCAAGGACGACGAGATCATGAGCGTGCTGGGCGCGAGCTATTTCCGCGTCATCGGCAAGGATCAGATCTACGGCCTGTCGGGTCGCGGGCTCGCCGTCAACACCGGCCTGCCGGTCGCAGAGGAGTTCCCAGCCTTCCGCGAGTTCTGGATTCGCCGCCCTGCGACGCCCGACACATCGCTGGTTTTCTACGGCCTGCTGGATTCGCCGACCGCTACCGGCGCCTATCAGTTCACGCTGACGCCCGGCGCCGACACCGTGCTCGACGTCAAGTCGCGCGTCTTCATGCGTGCCGGCGCGAAGCCGCAGAATTTCGGCATCGCGCCGCTGACGAGCATGTTCCTCTACGGCCCGAACCAGCCCCCAGCCGCCCAGAACTTCCGCCCCGCCATCCATGATTCCAACGGGCTTGCGATCCATGCCGGCGACGATCGCTGGATCTGGCGCCCACTCAACAACCCACCGATGGTGACCGTCAGCTCCTTCGCGACCGCGAGCCCGAAAGGCTTCGGCCTGCTCCAGCGCGGCCGGGACTTCTCGCGCTACGAGGACCTGAAGGACCGCTACGACCTGCGCCCGAGCGCCTGGATCGAGCCGACCAACGACTGGGGCAAGGGCCAGGTCCGCCTCGTCGAGATCCCGACGGCCGACGAGACCAACGACAACATCGTCACTTACTGGGCGCCCGACGTGCTGCCGACGCCGGGGCAGCCGCTGCCCTTCGACTATCGCGTCCATTGGACGATGGACGAGCCATCCATCCTGCGCGACGGCCTGGCCTATGTCTGGCAGACCATGCGCGCCACGGGCGAGATCTATCAGTCCAACCTGATCCGCGCCCATGACGGCACGCTCGCCTATCTCATCGATTTCAGGGGCTCCTCGCTCGCCGATCTGCCGCCAGGCGCGGCGGTCTCCGCGCGGGTCGGCGCCAATGACAATGTCGAGATCGTGGGCACGGAGCTGCAGCCCAACCCCTCGATCAAGGGTTGGCGCCTCACCTATCGGGTCAAGGTCAAGGATCCGGCCAAGCCCTCGGAGCTGCAGGCGACCCTGGAACTCGACAAGAAGCCGATCACCGAGACCTGGACCGTCCAGCTGCCCCCCGCTCCGCCGGCGAAATTCGCCAAGGAGACGGAGCGCTACCTCAACCTGTTCAAGGTGATCGAGTAGCGGGCGGCGAGCGTCGATCGTGGCGCGTCCTATCGAACGCGGCCACGAGGATCGATCTCATTGTTATCGCATCGGATTTTCCGAAGAGTGGATTCCACTCTTCGGTCCGCTGCTCTAGACGGTCCGGCTGAATTGCCGCGGCGGGCCGTCCAGATGCGCGTCGAAGGCCGACGCCACCTTGCGGACGAAGAGCCGCGTCTCATCCGGCAGGCGCACGCGGCTGCCGTCGAAGCTGACCAGCCCCTCCTGCGCAAGTTCGCCGAGCTTGCGCAGCGAATGTGAGAGAATCCGCCGGTCGACGGGATGCCGGGCGCAGACGGCGTCGACATCGACCGAAAGGTCGCACATCACCCGTTCGATCAGCTCGGCGCGGAGCCGGTCCTCGGGCGTCAGCCGATAGCCCTTCGAGATCGGCAGAGAACCATTGGCGATCTGCTCGGCATAGCGGCCGACCACGACCTCGTTCTGGACATAGCCCTGCCCCAACCGGCCGATCGCCGAGGCGCCGAGGCCGATCAGCGCCTCGCACGGGTCCGTGGTGTAGCCCTGGAAATTCCGGTGAAGCTGCCCCCCTGACAGGGCCTGCGCCATCGCGTCGCCCGGCAGGGCAAAATGATCGAGCCCGATGCGGACATAGCCGACCTCAACGAGACGGCGCGCCATGGCCTCGGCCTGCTCATGCCGCGCCTCGCCATCCGGCAGCTCGGCCGTTGCGATACGACGCTGATGCCTCTTGAACTCCGGCACATGGGCGTAGCCGAAGATCGAGAACCGGTCCGGGCGCATCGCCAGGCATTGCTCGATCGTATCGAGGCAGGATTGCAGCGTCTGCCGTGGCAGGCCGTAGATCAGGTCGAAGCTGATGGCGTCGATGCCGGCCTTGCGCAGGCCGGCCACGACCGCCGCGGTCTGCTCGACGCTCTGGACGCGGTTGATCGCTTGCTGCACGGCAGGGTCGAAGCTCTGCACGCCGAGGCTCGCACGATTGACGCCGGCCGTGGCGAGCGCCTCCATCATCGCCGGATCGAGCCGGCGTGGATCGATCTCCACGGCGATCTCGGCTTGGCGGTGGATCGCGAAGCGCCGACGCAGCACGGCGACGAGCGCGACGAAATCGGCCGGATCGAGGATCGTCGGCGTGCCGCCGCCGAAATGGATATGGCGCACGTCGAGCGGTGCGGAGAGCTGCTCCGCCACGAGCGCGATCTCGCCGCGCAGCGCCGCCAGATAGTCGATGATCGGGCCGTTGCGCAGCGCAAGCGTGGTGTTGCAGCCGCAATACCAGCACATCGAGCGGCAGAACGGCACATGCAGGTAGAGCGATGTCGTCGTCCCCGCCGCGAGCGATTTCAGCCAGCCGGCATAGCTCTGCGCGTCGACGCCGGGATTGAAATGCGGTGCGGTCGGATAGCTCGTGTAGCGCGGGAGGCGCTCGTCCCGATAGGGCGCGGCCTGCATGGCGCGGCTCCGGTCAATCGTTGTCCAACGACGGCCTGCATAGCGTGTCGAAACGCGCCCATCTTTGATTTGGTGCAAATGTGGAAATGGGCTGCACCAGGCCTCGGTCGGCCGCCCCCAACTCGCCACGAACGCGGCGGAACAATGGCAGGCCTTGGGTCGTTCCCTCTCGCGATACCACGGAGGCGACCATGGGAATTCTGGAGATCAGCATCGTCCTGGCCTGTGCTTCGGCCATCGGCTTCTACATTTCCGATACCGAGCAACCCTGAGCGCGAAGCCGCGCTCGTGCCACGGCTCAAACGTCGACCCGCACCGATCCGCGGGCAGGGGCAGCGCGTCTGAGTGCCTGCTGCCGGGCCTTGTATTTCATCCAGCCCGGTCAGGCACCAACACGCTTCTTCTTCCGATCATCCTTGACCGGATCGGCCGAGGACTTCGCCGACCGGACGAGCGTGGCAATAGCCAGCGGCGGCTTGCCCGACCTCTCGGAAATCACCTGATCCTGCTCCATGATCGTGGCCCTCGCCGGCTCATCGCCGTCCAGGCCGCCAAGCAGCGATGTCGGCACGCGCCGATTGGACGTCCGAGAGCCGTCCTCGTAGACGACGTCGAACATCGTGAACTCAGTATCGAGAGCTTTGGATTTCGTGCGCCTGGCCATGCTGCCATCCTTGCATGCTAGATGCCGCTTCCGGTCCGAGGCCAGCCGGAGCCACCTGAAAGACGGTCGGGCAGACCGAGCAAAGGAGGCTGAGCGGTGCCGCCCGTAAGGCGTCGGCGGGTCGATTCTCGGTGCGACATTGTCGTTTCAGTTCGAACCAGCCCGAACCGAACCGCACTGAATGTTGGGTAGCGCCGAAGCACTCGTCCGCAAGGCTGGCTAACCCAGCTGCTTACGGAGGAAATTTGGTGGAGCCAGGCGGAATCGAACCGCCGACCTCTTGAATGCCATTCAAGCGCTCTCCCAACTGAGCTATGGCCCCACGCGCAACGGCCGAATTGGGGATCGGCCGTCAAATCCGGAGTTCTGCAACGCCCTTGGGCGGTTCCGTCCGGGCCGCCTGCCAGCGACGCAGCGCTCTATAGGCGGCTCGGACGGAAGACACAAGCGCCTATCGGCGCTTTGTCATCATCTTTTTCACAGGCGGCTCAGTTATCCTCGTCGCCTTCGATGTCGCCATCGATCAGGTCGGAGACGTCGTCGTCACCTTCCTCATCCTCCTCGAGGAAGGTATCGTCCTCGTCATCGGTGTCGACGTCCTCGACCTCGATGTCGTCCTCGCTGGTGACGACGGCCTCGGCCTCCGAGGCCTCCGCATCCGCCTCGTCGAGCGAGACGATCTCGACCGCGCCCTCAGCGGCCTCGGCCTCTTCCTCTTCCTCTTCCTTCGGCTTCACAGCCGCAGCCTTGGTAGCCTGCGGCTCGAACATCGAGCGCGGGTAAGCCTGCCCCGTATAGGGCGAGACGATGGGATCTTTGTCGAGATCATAGAACTTGCGGCCCGTGACCGGGCAAACGCGCTTCGTTCCGAGTTCCGGTTTCGCCACTGCGTCGGACCCTTTAACCTACATGTTCTGGAAAAGCAGGGGCGTCCGTTAGTCGGGGCGGCCGGCCCTGTCAAATGCTGATTTGCCTCCAGCGCCTCCGGCGCGCAAGGGGCATCTCGAATCCGCACCGCCCAGTTGCTCCGAGAGCCGCCGCATTGGCGCGGCCTGCATGGGCATGCTAGGGCGGGCACGCATCCCTTTCGATCCGCTCGCAGAGACCGATACCCGTGTCCCACGATCATGATCCCGTTCCCGTCACCGCCCGGGCCGGCGGGCCGCTCAAGGGCCGCGTGCGCGTGCCGGGCGACAAGTCGATCTCGCATCGCGCGATGATTTTCGGCCTGCTCGCGATCGGCGAGACAAAGGTCACCGGCCTGCTGGAGGGCGAGGACGTGATGCGCACCGCCGCCGCGGCGCGCGCGCTCGGCGCTATCGTCCATCACGACGGGCCCGGTGCCTGGCGCGTTCAGGGCGTCGGCGTCGGCGGCCTGCGGGAACCGACCGACGTCCTCGATTTCGGCAATGCCGGCACCGGCTCGCGGTTGATGATGGGCGTCTGCGGCTCCCATCCCATCACCACGACCTTCGACGGCGACGCCTCGCTGCGCAAGCGGCCGATGCGGCGAATCCTCGACCCGCTGGAGCAGATGGGCACGGTGGTCGTCTCGCAGCAGGAAGGCGGGCGCGTGCCGCTGACGCTGCGCGGCCCGAAAGAGGCGATCCCGATCGTCTATCGCCCGCCGGTCGCCTCAGCGCAGATCAAGTCCGCCGTGCTGCTGGCCGGCCTCGCCGCGCCCGGCGAGACGACGGTGATCGAGGCGGAGGCGACGCGCGACCACACCGAGAAGATGCTGACCCATTTCGGAGCCGAGGTTACCGTGACGCCGGAAGGCGCGCATGGGCGGCGAATCGTCCTCAAGGGCCAGCCCGAACTCAAGGCGGCGCCGATCGTGGTGCCGGCCGACCCCTCCTCGGCCGCCTTCCCGCTCGTGGCGGGGCTGATCGTGCCGGGCTCCGACATCCTGATTGAGAGCGTGATGACCAATCCGCTGCGCTCCGGCCTGCTGACGACGCTGATCGAGATGGGCGCCGACATCACGATCGAACGCGAGGCCAATGAAGGCGGCGAGACGGTCGCCGACCTGCGCGTGCGCTTCTCCAGCCTCAAGGGCGTGACCGTGCCGCCCGAGCGCGCACCCGCGATGATCGACGAATATCCGGTGCTGGCGGTGGCGGCCTCCTTCGCCCATGGCACGACGCGGATGCGCGGGCTGCAGGAGCTGCGCGTCAAGGAATCCGACCGCCTCGCCGCGGTCGAGGCCGGGCTGAAGGCTGCGGGCGTGACCTGCGCCATCGAGGGCGACGATCTTGTCGTCGAGGGCTCGGGCGGCGGACCGGTGCGCGGCGGCGGGCCGATCGCGACCCATCTCGACCACCGCATCGCGATGAGCTTCCTCGTCATGGGGCTGGCGACGCAGAACCCGGTCGTGGTCGATGACGGGCTGATGATCGCGACGAGCTTCCCGAGCTTCGTTTCGCTGATGAACGGCCTCGGAGGCCGGATCGGATGAGCGCCGCGCGAGCCCCACGCCCATTCGTGATCGCGGTCGACGGCCCGGCCGCGTCCGGCAAGGGCACGATGGCGCGGCGGCTCGCGGCGCATTACGGCCTGCCCTATCTCGACACCGGCCTGCTCTACCGGATGGTGGCGCGGGCCATGCTCGACGCCGGCCACGACATTCGCGACGCCGAAGCCGCGGCGCAGATCGTCGAGAGCTTCGACGAGGCCGCCTTCCCGGAAGAGCGGCTGCGTGGGCGGGAGATCGGCGAGGCGGCTTCGGTCGTGGCGGCCGTGCCGGCGGTCCGGGCGGGGCTGCTCGCCCGGCAGCGGCGTTTCGCAAGCCAGCCCGGCGGCGCAGTGCTCGACGGGCGCGACATCGGAACCGTGATCTGCCCTGATGCCCCGGCCAAGCTCTTCGTCACCGCGACGCCGGAAGTGCGCGCCGCGCGCCGGCACAAGGAGCTGATCGGGCGCGGCGAGGCCGTGCCCTTCGACGGCATTCTCGCCGATATCCGCCGCCGCGACGCGCGTGATTCGGGGCGCAGCGACGCCCCGCTCAAGGCAGCGGACGATGCCGTGACGCTCGACACCTCGGCGTTGACGGTCGAAGAAGCTCTCGCAGCCGCGATCGGCATCATCGAGACGCGCCGCGCCGCCTGACCGGGCAAGCCGACGACGATTTGCCGTCGAAACAGGCGCGGCTCACGGTTTTTCGCCTTGGCGCGCGCGCAGACCGGGCGCACACTCCCTTTCGCGACTGAAATGGCGGAGGTGGCGATGCGGCGTTGGCTGTACGGTCTCTCGTGTCTCGCGGCTGCGGCGCTATGGAGCCCCGCACTGCCCAGAGCCCAGACGGCGGATGGACCGCCCGAGGAGGTCGATGTCGCGCTCGTGCTCGCGGTCGACGTGTCCTATTCGATGGATCTCGACGAGCTGGCCTTGCAGCGAAACGGCTATATCGAGGCCTTTCGCTCCAAGCAGTTGCACGATGCCATCGAGAAAGGCGCTATCGGCAAGATCGCCGTGACCTATGTCGAATGGGCCGGCGGGAATTTCCAGTTCGTCGTCCGGCCCTGGAAGGTCATCGACGGGCCAGGCGCAGCGATCGCCTTCGCGGAGGAACTGGGCGAGGCGCCGACCCGCCGCGGCCGCCGCACCTCGATCTCGGGCGCGATCGATCTCGGCGTGCAGCTTCTCGAACAGGCGAACGTCACGGCGATGCGCCGCGTCATCGACATCTCCGGCGACGGCGCCAACAATGACGGGCGCCCCGTCACCGCCGCGCGTGACGAGGCGGGCGCCAAGGGCATCGCCATCAACGGCCTGCCGGTGATGCTGAAGCAGGCCGGCTATTTCGACATCGACAACCTCGATGCCTACTACACCGACTGCGTCATCACCGGCATCGGCGCCTTCGTCATCCCGATCCGCGAGAAGCATCAATTCGTCGAGGCGACGAAAACCAAGCTCCTGCGCGAGATTGCCGAAGTGCCGCCGGATGCGACGGTCCAGAAGGCGCAATCGAACGCCGCAAGCTGCCTCGCCGGCGAGCGGCAGTGGCGCGACCGGATGGGGAATTGAGCAGAGCCGTCGGCCGTCATGCTCGGGCTCGACCCGAGCATCTCTGGACGAGAGGGCGCCTTATCCGGCCTGAGATTCTCGGCTCGCCGCTATGCGGCGCCCGAGAATGACGTTCAGCTTCACGTCCCGCGCGGCTTCGCTCGCGTCGTCGGCGGGGCGGCGGCGGGATCGTCCGGCCAGGGGTGGCGCGGGTAACGGCCCTTCATCTCGGATTTCACCGCCGCCCAGGAGCCGCGCCAGAAGCCCGGCAGATCGCGTGTGACCTGGATCGGCCGATGCGCCGGGGAAAGCAGCTCAAGCACCAGAGGCACCCGTCCGCCGGCCAGCGCCGGATGGGTCGAGAGGCCAAAGAGTTCCTGCACGCGCACCGCGATGGTCGGTCCGGCCTCGGCGGCGTAGTCGACGGCGAGCGAGGAGCCTGTCGGGGCGGTGAAATGCGTCGGCGCCTCGGCATCGAGCCGACGCTTCATCTCCCAGGGCAGCAGGCTTGCGAGTGCCGAATCAAGATCGGAAGACTGAATCGCTGCGAGCGAGGCGCGCCCACCGATATCGGGAGCGAGCCAGAGTTCCGGCTCCTGCGCCAACCCTTCGTCGGAGAGATCGGGCCAGCCCGCCTCCGGCTCGGCCCTGCGCAGGAAGGTCACGCGCTCGCGCAGCTGCTCCTGCCCCTTGCTCCAGGGCAGGAGGCCGATGCCGAGCGAGGCGATGCCTTTCGCCAACGCCTCGGCATTCTCCGTCGTATTCGCCACGGCCAAGGGCCGCTCAGACAGAGACAGCGCGCCGTAGCGGCGCACGGCTCGCACCCGCAGCGCCCGCGCCGCGCGATCGAAACTCGCTTCCTCGCGTTCCTCGATGGCGAAGGGCGCGAGCCCATGGGCGACGAGGGCGGCGATCTCCGCCTCGTCGATTGCAGCCGCCGCCATGATCCGAGCCTGCTGGGCCGCGCCGGTCATCTCGGCGACGACGATGTAAGGCTCGCGCGCCAGGCGCTGCGAGGCCTCCAGCGCGCCGCCGCGGCCGTTGGCGAGGAGATATTGCCCTGAGCCCGGCGTGCGCGCCTTCGCGACCCGGTCAGGATAGGCCAAGGCGAGAAGAAAGCCCGGCGAAAGCGGCCCGCCATCCGTCCTTGCAACACTCCGCTCCGCCGAGCGGGCCCAGCCCTCAGCGAGGCGGCGCATGTCGCCCGCGCGGCCACCGCGTTCGCGGGCGAAACGCTCCAGCCGCTCGGCGAGGTCGACGACATCGCCGCCGAGCCCGCGCTCGACCAGCACGGCCGCGAGATCGGCAGCCGCATCCGCCCGCCCGAAACGGGCCGCGGCCACGAGCATGCGGGCAAGGCGCGGCGGCAGCGGCAGGGCCTGCAAGGCGCGCCCGTCGGGTGTGATGCGCCCATCGGCATCGAGCGCTCCGATGCTCGCCAACAATGTGCGCGCTTCCTTGAGGGCCGGGGCGGGCGGCTGATCGAGGAAGGCGAGCGTGGCAGGGTCCGCGACGCCCCAGGCCGCGCAATCCAGTAGCAGGGGGCTCAGATCGGCCGACAGGATTTCGGGGCGGGCGAAAGGTTCGAGCGCACCGGTCGCGGCTTCCTCCCAGAGTCTGTAGCAGACACCAGGCTCCGTGCGCCCGGCCCGGCCGCGGCGCTGGTCGGCGGCGGCGCGGCTGACACGGCGCGTCTCCAGCCGGGTCACGCCGATATCCGGCTCATAGACCGGGACGCGGGCGAGCCCTGAGTCGACCACGACGCGCACGCCCTCGATCGTCAGCGAGGTCTCGGCGATGGCAGTGGCGAGCACGACCTTGCGGCGACCGGCCGGCGCGGGCAGCACGGCGCGGTCCTGCTCGCGCTGGTCGAGCGCACCATAGAGCGGCGCGATCTCGACGGCCGGATCACGCAACCGCTCGCGCAGGCGCTCCTCGACACGACGGATCTCGCCCTGCCCCGGCAGGAAGACGAGCTGCGAGCCCGGCTGCTCGTTCAGCGCCAGCAGGATGGTTTCCGTGACCTGATCCTCGATGCGCTTCAGCGGGTCGCGGCCGCGATAGCGCGTCTCGACCGAATAGGCGCGGCCTTCGCTCTCGATCACCGGCGCGTCGCCCAGCAATCTGGCGACGCGTGCACCGTCCAGCGTCGCGGACATGACGAGGATGCGCAGGTCCTCACGCAGGCCGCCTTGGGCATCGAGCGCCAGCGCCAACCCGAAATCGGCGTCGAGCGAACGCTCATGGAACTCGTCGAAGAGCACGGCGGCGACGCCTTCCAGCGCCGGGTCGTCGAGGATCATGCGGGCGAAGACGCCCTCGGTGACGACCTCGATGCGCGTCTTCGGCCCGATTTTCGAACCGAGCCGGACGCGCAGGCCCACCGTCTCGCCGACGCGCTCGCCCAGCGTCTGCGCCATCCGGTTCGCCGCGCCGCGGGCCGCGAGCCGGCGTGGTTCGAGCAGGATGAGCTTGCCGCCCTTGGTCCAGGGCTCGTCGAGCAGGGCGAGCGGCACGCGCGTCGTCTTGCCGGCGCCGGGCGGCGCGACCAGCACGGCGTTCGGCCGGGCATGCAGGGAGGCTGCAAGATCGCCGAGGACGGCGTCGATGGGCAGGGCGGTGTCGAAGGCGCGCATGGCCCGGCCGATGTGGCGCAGGCGCGTGCCGCACGCAAGCCACTCGCCAGCCCGCGCGCGCCATGCTAACCGCTGCGGCATGACAGAGACCGGCCAGACCCGCATCCAGAACCGCTTCCAGGCCTGCGCCCGCGAGGGCCGGGCGGCGCTCGTGACCTTCGTCACCGCCGGCGATCCCGATTTCGAGACGTCGAGCGCGATCCTGAACGCCCTGCCCGCGGCCGGCGCCGACGTGATCGAGCTCGGCGTGCCCTTCACCGATCCGATGGCGGACGGCATTCCCGTCCAGCTCGCCGGGCAGCGCGCGCTCAAGGGCGGACAGACGCTCCGCAAGACGCTCGCCATGGTCGAGAGCTTCCGCAAGGCAGGCCACGACACGCCGATCGTGCTGATGGGCTACTACAACCCGATCTACGTCTATGGCGTCGAGGCCTTCCTGGCCGATGCCCGCCGCGTCGGCATCGATGGCCTCATCGTCGTCGACCTGCCGCCGGAAGAGGATGAGGAGCTCTGCCTGCCCGCGCTGAAGGCCGGCGTTTCCTTCATCCGGCTGGCCACGCCGACGACGGACGACAAGCGCCTGCCCAAGGTGCTGCAGAACACGTCCGGCTTCGTCTATTACGTCTCGGTCACCGGCGTCACCGGCGGCGCGATCGCCGATTACGGCGCTGTCGGCGAGGCGGTCGCACGCATCAAGCGGCACACCGACCTGCCGGTCGCGGTCGGCTTCGGCGTCAAGACGGCGCAGGACGCCATCCAGATCGCCGGAAGCGCGGACGGCGTCGTCGTCGGCTCGGCCCTGGTGGAGCGCGTTCGGCTTTCGCTCGATGCCGAGGGCAAGGCCACGGAAAAGACCGTTTCGGCTGTCACCTCGCTTGTCAGGGAACTCGCCGAGGGCGTGCGCTCCGTGGCCAAAGCGGCCTGAGATTCGTTTCATTCAGCGGCCGCGCCGCCTGTCCGCAGGCAGGCCCGGCCCCTCTCCTGCGTGACGGCGCCTCCAGCGCGCCGCAAGCCTATCAGGGAATCATCCGATGAACTGGATTTCCGAAGTCGTCCGGCCGCGCATCAAGACGCTGTTCAAGCGCGAGACCCCCGAGAACCTCTGGGTCAAATGCCCGGATTCCGGACAGATGGTGTTCCACAAGGATGTCGAGGCCAATGGCTACGTCATCCCCGGCTCCGAGCACCATATGCGCGTCACCGCCCCCGAGCGGCTGCGCCTGACCTTCGACGAGGGCAAGTGGGTCGATGTCGCCCTGCCCGAGGCGCCGGCCGATCCGCTCAAGTTCCGCGACGAGAAGCGTTATGTCGACCGGCTGAAGGACGCCCGCGCCAAGACCGGCGCGCCGGACGCCTTCAAGGTCGGCTTCGGCCGGGTCAAGGGCCTGCCGATGACGGTCGCGGCGCAGGACTTCCACTTCATGGGCGGCTCGCTCGGCATGGCAGCGGGCGAGGCCTTCATCAAGGGCGCTGAGACCGCGCTCGACAAGAAGACGCCGTATGTCGTCTTCGCCGCCTCGGGCGGCGCGCGCATGCAGGAGGGCATCCTCTCGCTGATGCAGCTGCCGCGCACGACGGTCGCCGTGCGCCGCCTGCGGGCGGCGGGCCTGCCCTATTTCGTGGTGCTGACCAACCCGACGACCGGCGGCGTCACCGCCTCCTACGCCATGCTGGGCGACATCCATATCGCGGAGCCCGGCGCGCTGATCGGCTTCGCCGGCCCGCGCGTGATCGAGCAGACGATCCGCGAGAAGCTGCCGGACGGCTTCCAGCGTTCCGAATACCTCAAGGACCACGGCATGGTCGACATGGTGGTGCATCGCCGGGACATCCCCGAGACGCTCGCGCGCCTGGGCCGCCTGCTGACCAAGCAGCCGCAGGCGAAGAGCGAGGCGCCCGTGCCCGCACCTCTGCGGCCGATGGCCGAGGCGGTCTGAGCCTGGAGCATTTCCGCGTTTCCTCGAATCGCGAAAATGCTCTAACTATTTGTTTCGTCGCATTTTCTTCACGCGAACCGGTGCCCACTTCGCTCGAAAATGCTCTAGCCGCCGGACGGTCGCGCCATGGGGTCTTCCGATACGGTGCTGGCGCGCTTCATGGCGCTGCACCCCAAGCTGATCGACCTTTCGCTCGGCCGTATCCTCACGCTGCTGGAGCGCCTCGGCGATCCGCAGAAGCGTCTGCCGCCGGTGATCCATGTCGCCGGCACCAACGGCAAGGGCTCGACCATCGCCTTCATGCGGGCGATCCTCGAGGCGGCGGGCCTCTCGGTCCATGTCTATATCTCGCCGCATCTCGTGCGCTTCCATGAGCGCATCCGGCTGGGGGCGCCCGGCGGCGGTCGCTTCGTCGACGAGGACAAGCTCGTCGAGGCGCTGGAGCGCTGCGAGCGCATCAATGCCGGCGATCCGATCACCTTCTTCGAGATGACGACGGCAGCCGCGATGCTGCTCTTCGCCGAGAACCCTGCGGATGTGCTGCTGCTGGAGGTTGGCCTCGGCGGGCGCTTCGACGCAACGAATATCGTGGCCCATCCGGCCTGCACGGTGGTGACGCCGGTCTCGCTCGACCATTCCGAATATCTCGGCGACACCGTCACCAAGATCGCCGGCGAGAAGGCCGGCATCTTCAAGCGCGGTGCGCCGGCCGTGATCGCACCGCAAGAGCCGGAGCCGACCGCCGTGCTCGAGGCGGCCGCCGAGCGCGCCGGAGCCTCGAAAATCCTGGTCGGTGCGCAGGACTTCAACGTCCACGAGGCCGGCGGAAGGCTGGTCTACGAGGACCAGGACGGGCTGCTCGACCTGCCGCTGCCCAGGCTCGCGGGCCGCCACCAGCACATCAATGCCGGGACCGCCATCGCGGCACTGCGGGCGGCCGGCTACGGCGCCCTGCCCACGCGGGCCTTCGAGGACGGCATGCGGCATGCCGATTGGCCGGCAAGGCTGCAAAGGCTGGCGCGCGGTCGGCTCACCGAGCTGATCCCCCCAAGGGCCGAGCTCTGGCTCGACGGCGGCCACAATCCCGATGGGGGGCGTGTGCTGGCGCAGGCCATGGCCGATCTCGCCGACCGCAACCCGGCGCCGCTGGTGATGATCGCGGGGCTGCTCTCGACCAAGGACGCCGCCGCCACGCTCGGCCATTTCAATGGGCTGGCCCAACGGCTCTACGCGGTGCCGATCCAGAATTCGCTCGCGGCGCGCCCGGCCGAAGAGGTCGCGGCAGCGGCGCGCAGCGCCGGCCTCACCGCCGAGGCTTCCGGCTCTGTCGAGCAGGCTCTGCGCCTGATCGCCGCGCAGGACTGGCCGGCGCCGCCGCGCATCCTGATCTGCGGCTCGCTCTATCTCGCGGGCGAGGTGCTCTCGGCCAATGGAACGCCCCCGGAATGATGCGTTCCGCGTCCGAAACGAAGAGGACAGCATGACCGGTCATCCCTTCGGCTCCACCGGACGCAGCGTTCCCGCCATTGGCCAGGGCAGCTGGTATATCGAGCGTGGCGACCGGACGGAGGCGATCGCAGCGCTCCGGCGCGGGCTCGATCTCGGCCTTTCCCATATCGACACCGCCGAGATGTATGGCGACGGCCTTTCGGAGGCGATCATCGGCGAGGCCATCGCCGGGCGGCGCGACGAGGTCTTTCTCGTCTCGAAGGTCTTGCCGCACAACGCCTCGCGGCAGGGCGTGCGCGCCGCCTGCGAGCGCTCGTTGAAGCATCTGAAGACCGACCGGCTCGACTGCTACCTGCTGCACTGGCGCGGCCCGCATCCGCTGGAAGAGACCTTCGCTGCCTTCGAGGACCTGAAGCGGGAGGGCAAGATCCTCTCCTGGGGCGTCAGCAATTTCGACGAGGACGATCTCGACGAGGCTCTCGACGCGTCGGGCCCGGGCCTGATCGCCTGCAACCAGGTGCTCTATCATCTGTGCGAACGCGCCATCGAGCATGCGGTGATCCCCTGGAGCGAGCGCAACGGCGTCGCCGTCACCGCCTACAGCCCCTTCGGCCATGACGATTTTCCTGCGGCCGGCAGCGCGCAGGGCAAGGTGCTCGCCGAAATCGCCGAGGCTCATGGCGCGACGCCCCGGCAGGTCGCGCTCGCCTTCCTGACTCGCCGCCCCAGCGTCTTCGCCATCCCGAAGGCCGGGAAAGCGGCCCATGTCGAGGACAATGCCGGCGCGGCCGGGCTCGTACTTTCGGCCGAGGACATCTCCCGGATCGACGCCGCCTTCCCGCGCGGCCGGAAGCCGCATTCGCTGCCGATGATCTGACGCGCGGAAACCACGATCCGCCTTGACGCTTTACATTCCCGCCTCAGGCGCGCTTTCCTAGAGTCAACGTAGGGCCTTTGGGCGACGGCCTCGCGCCTGCGCCAACGCCTCATCCCCGTTGAGTTCTGAGGAGTGAGAGTGATGCGTCGCGTACTCGGTTGTCTTGCCCTGTTGATCGCCGCCCTTTTCGGCAGCTCCGCCCAAGCCGGCATCGACGTCCAGATCGACCTCGCCGCCCAGCGCATGCAGGTCACCACCTCCGACGGCGAGGCCTACAACTGGAAAATCTCCTCGGGCCGCAAGGGTTTCCGCACCCCAACCGGGGTCTATCGGCCGATCCGGCTCGAGAAGAGCTGGTATTCGCGCAAATATGACGGCGCGATGCCGCATTCGGTGTTCTTCCATGGCGGCTATGCCATCCACGGCACGACATCCGTCGGCGCGCTCGGCCGGCCTGCCTCGCATGGCTGCATCCGGCTGCACCCCGCCAATGCCGCCAAGCTCTTCGCGCTCGTCAAGAAGCATGGCTACGGCCAGACGCGGATCGCGCTGAACGGCTCCGTCAACGACAGCCTCTCGCGCTTCGCCAGGGCCTCGACCAGCTCCAAGGCCAAGATCGCGAAAGCCTCGCCGACCAATTCCCGGATCGCCAGCTCCAAGGTGGCCAGTTCCCAGATGGCGAAGTCCAAGATCGCCAAGGCGCAGCAGCGCTACCATGATCAGATCGTCGTGCAGGAGCGTCAGCGGTATGGCGGCTGGGAAGCTGCGCGCGGCCAGATTCTGCTGCGGCCGAGCCTGCCGGCCAACGCCTATGGCTACCAGCCCTACTATAACTACCCGAGCAGAGGCGGCTGGCGCTAAATCGCCGCGCGTTCTATCGGACGCAAAGTGACGATCTAGCTCGTTGTTTCAGCATCTGATTTTTCCGAAAAGTGAGTTCCACTTTCGGTCAGATGCTCTGAGGCCGGATCGCTCCCGGCGCGATCCTGAGCCAGCCTTCCAGCGTTTCGCCCGGTGCGAGCCGCTGCAGTGGCGCGGCAGTCCGCGCAGCCGGCTCGCTCGGAGCTCCGATGGCGTGGCTTTGTGGCTCGACGCAGAGGAAATCCGCGCCGGCCGGCGCCCAGACCACGGGGCAGTTCAGGGTTTCGCTGGCGCTGAGCGTGATGGCGAGGCCGCTCGAGGGCGTCTCGATCCGGGCGCGGCCATCCCATCCGAGGAAGCTCCAGGCCGTCACCCCGTCCGAGCGGAAAGCCGGTGCGGCCACATAAGGCCCGCCATCGCTAAAGGCTTGTTGCCCGATCGCGCGGAAGGCCTCGCCGAAGACAAGCGCGCCTGTCGCCCGCATGGCGAGGCGGGTATCGGCGGCGCAGGGAAACCAGGGGTGATGGCCGATGCCGAAGGGGAGTGCCGTCTGCGCCTCGTTCGTGATCGAGAGGCGAATGGTCATGCCGGCCTCGTCGAGTTCGATCTCCTGCCGCGCACGATAGCGGTAGGGGTCCGGGCCTTGGATGCGCCGGTGTTCGAGGACGGTATGACCGCGGTCATACCGCAGCACCTCCCAGGTCGACTGCCAGCCGAAGCCGTGGATCGTGCCGGCCGGATCGTTCGCGGGGACGAGGAAGCGGCTGGTCCCGTCATCGACCGTGCTGCCGAAGGCGCGGTTCGCGAAGGGCAGCATCGCCCAGCTGCCGAAAAAGTTGGGCGAGGCTGTCGTTGGGGCTCCACCGGGCGAGGGGCGCAGGATATCGTGCAGGCGCCCGTCCGGCCCGCGCCAGCGCAGGCGCGAGACGATGCCACCCGCATCGGGAACGACGGTCGCATCGAGGCCACCAGCCTGCAATTCGAGCATTGTAACCCTCCGATTCATCCGTTGACGCCTGACAGGAGCGTTGCCGCGATCGCGAGGCGGGCACAAGCCGCCTGCTCTTGACCAGGGCCGGCGCGGCTAAGAGAGTTGCCCCCCTTTTTCAGGCCTGCCTTTGCCGGAACCCGCCATGCCGAAACCTCTGATCGCGCTCGACTGGGGTACGACCCGCGCACGAGCCTTCCTGATCTCGGAGACAGGCGAGGTGATGCAGCGCCGCATCGCCGATCAGGGCATCCAGTCGGTGCCGGCGGGCGGCTATCCCGCCGCCTTCGAGGCGCTGGCAGGCGATTTCCGGCGCGCAGCTCCCGATGCCCCGATCGTGCTCGCCGGCATGGTGGGAAGCCGAAACGGCTGGGTCGAGGCAGCCTATGCGGCCTGTCCCGCCTCGCCAGAGGAGATCGCCGCCGCGGCGATCCGGGTCGAGCTTGACGGCAGCACGACGGCAACGATCCTGCCTGGCTTGAGCTGCGATGATGGCGCCTTCGACGTGATGCGCGGCGAGGAGACGCTGATCGTCGGCCTCCGGCTGACGGACGGCCTCGCCTGCCTGCCGGGCACGCATTCGAAATGGGCCGAGATCAAGGGCGGGCGCATCACCCGCTTCGCCAGCTTCATGACCGGGGAGGTCTATGGGCTCCTGCGCGAGAGCTCGATCCTGGGCCGGCTGGCCGAAGCACCCGCAGGGAGCGATGCGGCGGACGGCGCCGCGCGGGGACGCGCTGCTGCCACGCGCGCCGGCGGCCTGCTCAACAGCGCCTTCGCCGCGCGTACCGAGGTGCTCGCCGGGCGGATGCCGGGCGGGGCGGTCGGCCCCTATCTGTCGGCATTGCTGGTCGGGCAGGAGATCGCGGGGGCGCGATCGCTGTTCGGCAAGAGGACCGAGATCCATCTCGTCGCCGACGGCGCGCTCGCGGAAAGCTATGGCGGCGAGCTCGCCGCAGCCGGCCTCACCGTGCGGACGACGACGCCGGAAGCGGCCTTCATCGCCGGTGTCAGGCGCCTGGCTGCCGGCCTGGTCGCATGATCGTCGTCTTCGGCTCGATCAACATCGATCTGGTGACGCCGGTGGAGCGGCTGCCGGGCGCTGGCGAGACCGTGCTCGGGCCCGGCTATTCGGTGCATCCCGGCGGCAAGGGCGCGAACCAGGCACTGGCCGCGCGGCGCGCGGGAGCCGACGTCGCACTGGTCGGCGCGGTCGGGCACGACGGCTTCGGCGAGGCGGCTCTCGCGTTGCTGGCGAAGGACGGCGTCGATCTTTCCGGCGTCGCTCGCCTCGATCAGCCGACGGGCGCGGCCTTCATCGCCATCGACCGCGAGGGCGCCAACCAGATCATCGTCGCGGCCGGCGCCAATGCGTCTGCCGAGCCCGGCGCGCTGAAGCAAATGTCGCTCGGTGCAGACAACATCCTGCTGCTGCAATGCGAGGTGCCGGCCCCTGCGAATCTTGCCGCCGCGCAGGCCATGAAAGCGGCCGGGGGGCGCGTGATCCTCAACCTCGCCCCGGCGGAAGCTCCGTCCGAGGCGCTCCTCGCCTGTCTCGACATGATGATCGTCAATGAGCACGAGGCGCTGGTCCTGGCGCAGGCACTCGGATGGCCGGAGCGGGAACCCGAGGCGATCGCGCGGAGGCTCGACGCCGAGCGCGGCATCGCCGCGGTCGCGACGCTGGGGGCGGAGGGCACCGTCGCCTGGCAGAACGGAGTCCGCCATCGCCGGCCGGCTCCGCATGTCGCGGTGGTCGATACGGTCGCGGCTGGCGACAGCTTTACAGGCGCCTTCGCCGCTGCGCTGGCGGATGGGCGTGCTTTCGCTGAAGCCCTGCAGAACGGCCTCGCGGCCGGCTCGATCGCCTGCACGCGCCCCGGCGCGCAGCCCAGCATTCCCTATCGGGCGGAGATCGCGGCCCTGATCGGCGAAGGGAACTGCCCTTGAATCAGAAGGCGGGGCAGGCGTTCACGTCGCTGCGGACGATCTGCTCGATGGAGGCGGAGCCATCGGCCTTGCCGTTGCGAGGACGTGCGTAGATCGGGTTGTCGCCCAGCGTCACCGGGCCGGTGACGACCTCGCCGATGATCGGCGTGAAGCGATAGCTCGCACGCGCCATGATCACCGAGGTGCTGGGAATCCGGACGCTGTCGGGCAAGACGACCGTGGTGCCGCGCGCCGGCGCCGGCGTGCCCGCCGGATAGCTGCTGCTCCAGCAGATGCGCCCGACGCCGGCGGAGTCGATCACGACGCTGGCGATGACCATGCTGGCCCGGGTTGCGTCATAGGGCAGCAGGACCGTGCGGGCGGCTTCGAAGATGTTGCTGATCTCCGCAACGGGAGCCGACTGCATCCGCGCCGTAAGATCGCTCAGGGTCGAGGTGAGCAGCGTGACCTTGCGATTGACCATGACGAGTTGCGCGACATCGACCAGCCCGCAATAGGCGATCATCAGGAAGGGCAGCACCATGGCGAACTCGACGATCGCCACGCCGTCGCGCGCACGGCGGAAGCGACGCAAGAGGCGAAGCAGCGGGCTGTTTTGCCTGGCGACCGACATCAGACGAAGGGCTCCGTGCGAAGGGCGACGCTCGCGACGATGCCGCGGCGACCGGGACCGATATTGGCGAGGGAGGTTGAGGCCCAGCTCGTCAGGAAGAGACTGTAGTCGAGCGCAGCCCGGATCACGACGATCTGGTTGGATCCCGGCGGGCTGTAGGAGAAGGTGTTCGTGTTGAGCCCGCCGCCGGCGAGCGGATTGCTGCTGGAGGTGCCGGAGCTGGCCGCGCCGAAGCTCGCATAGGTGCGCACGTCGATGGCCAGCTTCGTGCAGTCGACGAGACCCAGCGGCGCCCGCGCGCAGACCGCATCTCGAAAGGCCGCTGCATTCACGGAAGCGTTGTTGGAGGCATAGAGCGCCCGGGACTCGCCGGTGAGCACGACGCGGGACGCCTGCGTCAGCGCCTCCTCCAGGACCTGGGTCGTCCAGAACATCAGCGCCGTCTCGATGATCGCCCAGAGGAGCATCAGGAACGGCGCCGCGATGAATCCAAATTCCACCGCGGTTGCGCCGTCCTGCGAGCGCCTGAAGCGCCGGAGCAAAGTCCAGCGGCGTCGCCGGGCGGCCGGTCGGACCTTGCCTGCGAGAGGAGCGGTTTGTGTGTTGCGATCGAACATCGATGGCCTCATCGAGCGCTCGGCTCGGACGAGATCATCTCTAATGCAAAAGAATTTCCGATCGGTTAGAGGCGCCTCGCCGCCACGAAAAGCAGGGTGAAGATTCGATTAACCCTGTTCGGACGGCAGCCCGCGCGGCCTCTCTCACGCGCGCGATTCATATTCTGATCGGAATGCCTATTTGGCGTCGGCGCCGGTCGCCAGCGCGTTGCGGCTCTTGGCCTGCGTGCCGGCCTCGCCGAAATACTTCTGAGCATCGCCAAGCTGCATCGAGGGCTGGCAGACCGGCGTGCAGGAATAGCTCTCGCGCTCCATGCCGCGCTGGACCGTGAGCACGGCATCCGAGGCGGCGCCGACGCGCACCAGGGATTCGGCGAGCAGAGTGCCGCTGGAATCCAGCGCGATCAGGTTGGTCACGCCGAAGCTCTTGCCCGTCACCACCATCACGCCATTGCGCTGGACGGTGACGTCGGCGATGGCCGGGTTGCCGACGATGACGGTGCGGGCCTTCTCGGGCAGCCGCACGACCTTGGCATGGTCGACCAGCACCATGACGCTGCCGCCCGGCGCCTCCTGCGGGGCGGCCAGCGCCGCATCGCTCGCGAAAATGACCGCCAGCAGGGTCGCGGCCAGGTTCCAGCGCGCCTGCCGGCGGGGCCCTCCAGGAATGCGCTTGGTCAACATGGCGACGCCTCAAAGCTTTGTGACAGCGCCAGAGAAGCGCAAAATGATGAACCAAACCCTAAACGACTCCGACAGGAGCGCTTTCGCCCGCAGATTCCAGGCTTGCCAGAGCAGAAGCGACGTGCAGACCAACGTTTGTCTGGGCCGCCAAGCCAATTCAATCACGCGTATCAGACCGATTAAATATCTTGTTTACCGATAAATCCACAGTTCTATTCAATTAAATTTATGATCATATCTTATGATCGATCGTTCAATTGAGAATTAACCACGGGGAAGACCATTTTTTGAACGGCCTAATTCTTCGATCGGCTTAACCGATCGGCAAGAGGAACGTCCTAATCTCCATCCTGTCGCTGACCCAAGCCACTCCAGAGCAAAGGCAGCCGTCAAACCGTGGTGTAAAGGAGATTCAGCATGACCAAGCTCTTCGCGCGTTTCGCCAAGGACGAGTCCGGCGCCACCGCCATTGAATACGGCCTGATCGCCGCCCTGATCGCCGTCGTCTGCATCGGCGTCTGGACGACCATCGGCACCAACCTCCTGGCGCGGTTCACCGAAGTCCAGAACGCTCTGAACTGATCGGACGACCGAGCCTTCCGTTGCAAACGGAACGAGGAACGCCCCGGCCAGCCGGGGCGTTTCGCGTTTGGGCTCGCCTCACGACGATTCCACCATTCGCGTAAGGCTTTGGTGAGAGCTGCCTGCGAAAGATCGGGCACGAGACAGGCCCGGAGCCAGCCCATGTCGCTTTCGCTGATCATCATGCTCGGTGTCTTCCCCTTCGCCATGGCCTATGCCGCGGCGAGCGACCTCGTCTCGATGACGATCTCCAACCGGCTATGCCTCTCCCTCGTCGCGACCTTCGCGCTCTGCGCGGTGCTTCTCGACCTCAGCCTCCAGGAGACGGCCTGGCATCTGGCGGCCGGGTTCACCGTGCTGATCGGCGCCTTCGGGCTCTTCGCCGCCGGCTGGATCGGGGGTGGAGACGCGAAACTCGCCGCTGCGACCGCGCTGTGGTTCGGCTTCGATCAGCTGATGCCCTATCTCGTGCTGTCGAGTGTCGGCGGTGGCGTCCTGACGCTGCTGCTGTTGCGCCTGCGCGCGCATCCACTACCGGCACTGGCCGCGAATTGGAGCTGGGCCCGGCGCCTGCACGCCCCCAAGGAAGGCGTTCCCTACGGCATCGCCCTGGCCTTCGCCGCGCTCTATCTCCTGCCGAACACGCGGATCTGGCACGCGGCGATCGGCATCTGAGCCAACATACCCGCGACGTCCGGGCGCCAGCCCTCAAAAAATACACGTCCGATTAACCATAAGTTGACGTTTCCGGCCGACGATCAGGGTCAGTAGCCAGCCTAGGCCTGGCTTGAGGATCGCAGGTCGATGAGTCCCGCACGCATCATCATTCTCGTCGTCGCGCTGGTCGCCGGTCTCGGAGCCGCCTTGCTGGCGCAGAGACCCTCCCAGGCACCCAAGACCGTCGCCAAGGTCGAGGCGGCGCCAACCGTGCCTGTGCTCGTCGCCGCCGCCGACATCCCCGTCGGCAACGCGGTGACGGCCAACGATCTGCGCTGGCTGGATTGGCCGCTCTCGGGGGTTCCAGCGGGCGTGGTCCGCAAGGACGAGGCGCCCGAGGCGGAGAAAGAGCTCGTCGGGCAGGTCGCGCGCTTTGCGCTGCTCGCCGCCGAGCCCATCCGCCGCGAGAAACTGATCAAGACCGATGGAACCGGCTTCCTCTCCGCCGTGCTGCCCTCCGGCATGCGCGCCGTAGCCATCAGCACGGATAGTCGCGGCGCCAGCACGGCCGGCGGCTTCATCCTGCCCAATGACCGTGTCGACGTAGTCAGCACGCCACGAGCCGAAGCGGACAGCGCCGGCGTTTTCAGCGAAACCCTGCTGCGCAACATCCGCGTCCTGGCGATCGGCCAGAATGTGCAGGAGCGCAACGGCGAGAAGGTCGTGGTCGGCGAGACCGCGACGCTCGAAGTCGACCCCGGGCAGGTCGAGACCCTGGTCCAGGCCCAGAAGGGCGGAACACTCTCGTTGGCGCTGCGCAGCCTGAAGGATGCCGGCCAGACGGCGCCCCCCGAGACGGAAAATGCCATGACGCTCGTGCGCTATGGCGTCACCTCCAAGAGCGTAAAGCCATGATCAGACCTTCACCCCGCTTGGCGACGGCTCTCGCATTCGCGCTCACGACCGGCGCCGCCGTCTTCACGGCCAGCGACGCACTGGCTCAGGCCGGCCGGGAAGCTTCTCCCGTCCTCAATGTCGGAGCGAGCGAGCATGCGATGTCGCGGAAGCTCGATCTCTCGATCGGCCGCTCGTTGATCGTCGAGCTGCCGCGCGACGCCAAGGAGGTCTTCGTCGCGAACCCGAAGGTCGCCAATGCGGTTGTGCGGACGGCACGCAAGCTCTTCGTCATCGGCATCGCCGATGGCGCCACCTCGATGTTCGTGATGGATGCCGAAGGCCGGCAGATCACCGCGCTCGAGATCAATGTCGGACGCGACCTCAACGTGCTGCGCCAGACGCTCCGAACCGCCCTGCCGAACTCGCAGATCGAGATCAAGCCTGCGGGGGACTCGATCCTGCTGGTCGGCTCTGTCCCGAACGCCTCGGATGCAACCCAGGCGGTCGACATCGCCAACGCCTTCGTCGGCTCGTCCGACAAGACCAGTGGCAAGGGCGCGGTGATCAACTCGCTGACGATCCGCGGGCGGGACCAGGTCATGGTCAAGGTCACCGTCTCGGAAATACAGCGCAAGGCGATCAAGCAGCTCGGTATCAATTCGACCGGCGAATGGAAGATCGGCAATCTCTCGATCACGCCGACCATCGACAATCCGTTTCCGCTGCAGCCCCAGCAACTGTCGGCAACCGCGATCGGCGCAGCCTTCGGCAACTCGCAAAGCTTCACCATCCGCGCGCTCGAGCGAGCTGGCCTGGCCCGCGTGCTTGCCGAACCGACGGTGACCGCCATCTCGGGAGAGAGCGCCAAGTTCACCGCCGGCGGAGAAATCCCGGCCCCTAAGGGGCAGAGCTGCAGCTACGACCTGTTCAACCGGCAGACCTGCACCTACCAGATCGAGTATCGCCCGGTCGGCGTCGCGCTGAACTTCACGCCGATCGTCCTGTCCGACAACAAGATCAGCATGCGCATCGCCACCGAGGTCACCGAGCTCGACTTCGAGAACCAGCTACGGGTCAGCGGTCAGAACGCGGACGCGCTCAATATTCCGGCGTTCAGGGTTCGGAAGTCGGACACCACGGTTGAATTGCCCTCCGGCGGCACGCTGGCGACGGCCGGCCTGATCCAGCGCGTTTCCAAGAGCTCGATCAACGGCCTGCCCGGCCTGATGAACCTGCCGATCATCGGCGCGCTCTTCCGCTCACGCGACTACCAGCGCGAGGAGACGGAGCTGATGATCACCGTGACGCCCTACATCGCGAAGCCGATGCAGCCGAACGAAGTGCAGCGTCCCGATGACGGCTTCGTCGAATCCCATGACGCCCAGGCGATCCTGCTCGGGCGGCTCAACAGGATCTATGGCAGCGGCTCCGGCCCCGTGCCGCAGGCCTACAAGGGTCGCGTCGGCTTCATCGCTGACTGACCGCCGAACGATCGCAATGGATGATGGACGCTCCGACATGACGGCATCCTCACGCAACAGCTCGCTCCGGACGCGGACCGCCGCCGCCGCGCTCGCCCTGGGCGCGCTGCTTGGCGGCTGCGCCAACAAAACAGCCGAGATCGACCCGGTCCCCTTCCACCCGAACGATGTGCGCGAACGCCATCCGATCGTGCTGCGCGACGCGCCGCAGTCGCTCGATGTCTTTGTCGGACGAGCCGGGGGAAGGCTCGACGGCCGCCAGGCGCAGGACGTCGCCGATTTCGCCCGCGCCTATCGCCGCTCCGGCAAGGGCGGGATGGTCGCGCAGGTGCCGACCGGGGAACGCCGCGACCATGCGGCGCGGGACACGCTGGCCGGCATCCGTTCCGAGCTGGCGCGCCACGGCGTCTCGGGCCTCGCCGTCCGCAGCTATCCGGTCGAGGACCCCGGGCTTGCCTCGCCGATCCGGCTGACCTTCGCCTCGCTCCAAGCCGCGTTGCCGCATGAGTGCGGGCAATGGCCGACCGATCTCGGCGTCTCTAGCTACAAGTTCGACGCCTCGAACGAGAGCTACTGGAACTTCGGCTGCTCCACGCAGGCGACTCTCGCCGCGCAGGTGGCCGACCCCATCGACCTCGTCAGGGCGCGCGCCGAGGGCCGGCCGGACATCGTCAAGCGCATGAATGCGATCGGCAAGATCCGCCAGGGCCAGGATCCCTCGACCCTGTACCGACAGAGCACGCCGCAGATCAATTCAGCGGTCGGAGGCGGCAACTGATGACGTCCGAGACCAGCGAGCAACTCCCCGCGAGCGAGCCGACCAACGAAGAGGTCATCGCGCCGCTGCCGCGCATCACGCTGCAGGCATTCTGCGAAACCCCCGCCGTGGCGGCGACGATGCAGACCGTGGTCGCCGACCGGCGCATGGACAAGGCCCATGCCCGCATCCAGATGGGCGGGCCGGCTGCCGCCGTCGAGGCCTTCCGCTCGGCACCGACGCCCAACATCATCGTGCTCGAGACGCTCTCCGATCCGGCGACGCTCGTCTCCCATCTCGAATCGCTGTCCGAAAGCTGCGACGCCGGGACCAAGGTCGTGGTGATCGGCCACGTCAACGACGTCCAGCTCTATCGCGACCTGATCCGCCGCGGCGTCAGCGAATACCTGATCGCGCCGCTGGAGACGCTCGACGTTCTGCGCACGCTCTCGGAGCTCTATGTCGCGCCGGAAGCCCGCAATCTCGGCCGGGTCATCGCGGTCATGGGCGCCAAGGGCGGCGTCGGCGCCTCGACCGTCGCCCACAACATCTCCTGGGCGATCGCACGCAGCCTCGACGCCTCGACCGTGATCGTCGATCTCGACGTCGCCTACGGCACCGCCGGCCTCAACTTCAACCAGGACCCGCCGCAGGGCATCGCCGAGGCCATCTTCGCGCCGGAACGCCTCGATTCCAACGTGCTGGACCGGCTGCTCTCTCGCTGCAGCGACAACCTCGCGCTGCTGGCTGCGCCGGCGATGCTCGATCGGACGATCGACCTCAACGAGGATGCGCTCGAGCAACTCCTCGACCTGCTGCGCGCGAGCGTGCCCTGCATCGTCCTCGACCTGCCGCACCAATGGAGCGGCTGGGTGAAGCGGACCATGCTCAGTGCGGACGAGATCGTCATCGTTGGCGAGCCCGAGCTCGCCTCGCTGCGCAACGCCAAGAACCTCGTCGATCTCTCGCGCGCGACGCGCCCCAATGACGCCGTGGCCCGGCTGGTCCTGAACAAGATCGGGGTGCCGAAGCGCCCGGAGATCAACACCGGAGAGTTCGCCAAGGCGCTCGGGATCGACGTGCTCTGCACGATCCCCTTCGACGCCCAGCTCTTCGGCACAGCCGCCAATAATGGCCAGATGATCGCCGAGGTCCAGGCCGGCGGCAAGGCGGCCGAGGCCTTCACCCAGATCGCGAGCGCCCTGACCGGCCGCGGCGAAGCCAAGCGGAGCCGGCGCAGCTTGCTCGAACCGCTCGTTTCCAAGCTGAAACGCCGCAAGGCCTCATGATGACGCAACATCAGACGCAGACCAGGCCGATCTTCCTGCGAAAAGCCGCGACGCTTCAGAGTGCCGCGAGCGCGCAGCCGGGAGCCCGCTGAGATGTTCGGAAAGCGCCCCGCAGGCGCCACCGTGCCGAGCTCGCGGCCGCCAGCCGCGCTGCAGGCCGTGCCGCGCCGGCCGGAACCGGCACAGGTCCCCACGGAGGAGCGCAAGGCCGCAGCACCGCCGCCGCTGGAGGCGCCGCGCTCCGAAGAATACTACCAGATGAAGAGCATGATCTTCGGGGCGCTGATCGAGGCCATCGATCTGTCGCAGCTCGCGAAGCTCGACTCCGAATCGGCGCGCGAAGAAATCCGCGACATCATCAACGAGATCATCTCGCTGAAGAACGTCGTGCTATCGATCGCGGAGCAGGAGGAACTGCTCGACGACATCTGCAACGACGTCCTCGGCTACGGGCCGCTCGAACCGCTGCTGGCCCGGGACGACATCGCCGACATCATGGTCAACGGCGCGACGCGGACCTTCATCGAAGTCGCCGGCAAAATCACGCTGACTAATGTCCGTTTCCGCGACAATGCGCAGCTGATGAACATCTGCCAGCGCATCGTCAGCCAGGTCGGCCGGCGCGTCGACGAAAGCTCCCCGATTTGCGACGCGCGCCTCGCCGACGGCTCGCGCGTCAACGTCATCGCCCCACCGCTGGCGATCGACGGCCCTGCGCTGACCATCCGCAAATTCAGAAAAGACAAGCTGACGCTCGACCAGATCACCAAATTTGGCGCGATATCGCCGCCGGGCGCGGAAATCCTGAAGATCATCGGCAAGGTCCGCTGCAATGTCGTGATCTCGGGCGGCACGGGCTCCGGCAAGACGACGCTGCTGAACTGCCTGACCAACTACATCGAGCATGACGAGCGCGTCATCACCTGCGAGGACGCGGCCGAATTGCAGCTCCAGCAGCCGCATGTGGTGCGCCTCGAAACCCGCCCGCCCAATCTGGAGGGCACCGGCGCCGTGACGATGCGCGACCTCGTCAAGAACTGCCTGCGCATGCGGCCCGAGCGCATCATCGTCGGCGAGGTGCGCGGGCCGGAAGCCTTCGATCTGCTGCAGGCGATGAACACCGGCCATGACGGCTCGATGGGGACGCTGCACGCCAACACGCCGCGCGAGTGCCTCAGCCGTATCGAATCGATGATCACGATGGGCGGCTTCAGCCTGCCCTCGAAAACGCTGCGCGAGATGATCTGCTCGTCGGTCGACGTCATCATCCAGGCCCAGCGCATGCGCGACGGCTCGCGCCGCATCACCCACATCACCGAAGTGATGGGCATGGAAGGCGAGGTCATCACGACGCAGGACCTGATGGTCTACGAGGTGCAGGGCGAGGATGCCGCCGGCAAGCTGATCGGGCGCCATCGCTCCACCGGCATCGGCCGTCCACGCTTCTGGGAGAGGGCTCGCTATTTCGGCGAGGAGCAGCGCCTCGCAACCGCGCTCGACCAACTCGCGCAGGCGACCGAAGGCAATGGCGTATAGGCGCATGCTCATGCAGGGGGCCCGGCGATGAATGGAAGCACGCTTGCCGTGGCCCTGCTGGCCATGCTCGCCGTCGGCGGGGTGGTCTACGCGCTGCTCTATCCGACCCTGAGCGGCGAGAAACGCGCCGAGAAGCGGCGCAAGGACTTCACGGGCCCGGCGACGGCGCGCGGCGTGGACCGCGAGGCGCAGGCGCGGACGAAGCGCGGGCAGATCGCCCAGAGCCTGAAGGAAATCGAGAACCGCGAGAACGCTCGCAACAAGCTGACGCTCGAGACCCGGATCGCCCAGGCCGGCCTGAACTGGACACGCCGGAAGTACTACATGGTCAGCGTGGCCACGGCCGTCGCTACCGGTCTCTTCATGTGGATCGCGAGCGGCAACGCCATCCTCGGCGCCGTCGGCCTCTTCGTCGGCGGCTTCGGCTTGCCCGCCTGGTTCCTGAAGCGCAGCCGCAACAAGCGGCTCCAGAAATTCGGCACCGAATTCCCCAACGCGCTCGACGTGATCGTGCGCGGCATCAAGGCGGGCCTGCCGGTCAACGACTGCCTGCGCATCATCGCCAGCGAGGCGCAGGAGCCCGTCCGGGGCGAGTTCCGGCAGATCGTCGAGGCGCAGACGCTCGGACTGCCACTCTCCGACGCAACCGCCAAGCTCTTCGAACGCATGCCCTGCGCGGAGGCCAATTTCTTTGGCATCGTCATCGCCATCCAGCAGAAGACGGGCGGCAATCTCTCGGAGACCCTCGCCAACCTGTCCCGCGTCCTGCGTGAACGCCGGAAGATGCGTGACAAGATCCAGGCCGTCTCGATGGAAGCCAAGGCCTCAGCCGCCATCATCGGCTGTCTGCCGCCGGCTGTGGCCGTCCTGGTCTGGCTGAGCACCCCGAAATACATCGAGCTGCTCTGGATCACCCAATCGGGCAAGGTCGCCATCCTGTGCTGCGCCATCTGGATGTCGATCGGCGTGCTGGTCATGCGCAAGATGATCAACTTCGACATCTGAGGACGCGCCATGATTGCCCAGATCGCCGACGCCCTCGCCAATCCGCAGTTCCTGCTGGCGCTGTTCGCCGCCGTCGCCGCGGCGGCGACGGTGCTGACGATCGCGATCCCGCTGACCGAGGGCAACACCCTCCACAAGCGCATGAAGAGCGTCGCAACCGAGCGCGAGAAAATCCGCGCCCGGGAACGCGAAAGGCTCAACCGCCAGAACGACCGGGCGAATCTGCGCCCCGAGCCCAAGGCCTATATGCGGCGCATCGTCGAGCGCTTCAAACTCGGTGACTGGCTCGGCACGGAGAACGCCAAGCAGCAGCTGGCCATGGCCGGCTATCGCGGCGCGCAGGCCGAGATCGCCTTCCTGTTCTTCCGTCTCGCGGTTCCCATCGCGCTCTTCCTGTTCGCGCTGTTCTATGTCTTCGTCATCAAGGATTTCGGCCAGACCGTCATGGTCCGGATCGGCATGGCGATCGGCGCCGCCTATATCGGCCTCAAGGCACCCGAGATATTTCTCAGCAACCAGATCGCCAAGCGGCAGCTCTCGATGCGGCTCGCCTTTCCCGATGCGCTCGACCTGCTGCTGATCTGCGTCGAATCCGGCATGTCGATCGAGCAGGCCTTCCGGAAGGTCTCGACGGAAGTGGGCAGCCAGTCCGTGCCGCTGGCCGAGGAACTGGCGCTCTGCACCGCCGAGCTATCCTATCTCTCGGACCGCAAGATCGCCTATGAGAACCTGGCGCTGCGCACAGGCCTCGAAACCGTCAAGTCGGTCTCGACGGCGCTGATCCAGGCGGAGCGCTACGGCACGCCGCTGGGCACCGCGCTCAGGACACTGGCTCAGGAAAGCCGCGACCAGCGCATGAACGCCGCCGAGAAGAAGGCCGCCGCATTGCCGCCCAAGCTCACCGTGCCGATGATCCTGTTCTTCCTGCCCGTGCTCTTCGTGATCATCATGTTCCCGGCGCTGGTGCAGGTCTTCAAGTGGAAGTGATGGGGGCATAGCCCCGCTGGTTCCCCTGGAATCCGCGACCAAGCTGGATGCCATCATGCCCGGGCTCGCGCCCCCGGCACCTGACCTCGCAAGAGGCGCTGGCGCGCGCCTCACGCTTCGGGATACTGCAGGTCAAGCCGGAATGACCACGTCTGGGGTCTTCAGCTTATCCGCGCGGTTCGGCGGTCGGTGCTCGCGCGACGGGCGGCTTGGCGGCAGGCGCCGCACGACCCTTCCCGCCCTTCAGCAGATCCCAGCTGTTCTGCTGGCTGACGCTGCGCTTGAGGTAGGCGATCGTGGCCGCGGCCTCGGCCGGGCTCTGGTCGCGCCGCGCCAGCGTCTCGGCCTCGCCGAAGCGCCCCTGCAGCCCGAGCACCAGCACGAGGTTCTGGCGAACGCGGACATCGGCCCGGTCGGACGCGACAGCCTCGGCGAGGACACGCTCGGCTTCCGGCAGTCGCTTGGAGAGGGCAAGCGACAGGCCATAGTTGGACATCACCGTCGGCTCGCCGGGGGCGAGCTTCAACGCCGACTGATAGATCTGCTGGGCGCGATCATGCTCGCCGAGCTGGTCGGCGACCGTGCCCTGCGCGGAGAGGATGCGCCAGTCCGGCCGCTCCGGAGTGTGGGCGCGGGACAGCACCTCGTCGGCCTCGCGCAGCCGGCCGTTATCGGCGAGCGAGCGGCCATAAGCGCCGAGCATCTCGCGATCGTCCTGATGGACCATGACGGCGTTCTGCAGCACAGCCAGCGCCTGGGCGTTCTGGTCAAGCGCGCGGAGAGCGCGCGCATAGAAGAAGGCGGCGTCACGATTCTTCTGATTGGCATCGTAGCGCTTGGCCCATGCCTCGCGCTCGGCCTGCCAATCGGCAGCCGTCCGGGGCTGGGTGGGCTGGGCGCGGCCAATCGAGCCCGTGATATCGCCGATGCCGCCTCGCCCCTGGCAGCCGGCCACTGCGAGTGCGGCGAGGCAGACCGCGAACGTCAGCCCGAAACGGCGGACGCGGAGCGAGGGCGAAACGGAAGCGGCGTTTGGGGCAGAGGTCGACCGGGAAGACATGGTCCTGAGTGGCATTGGCCGGATCGCCTCGCGACAACGGGTTCGTCTGGTTCCTCCGGTGATAAAGCGTTAACCCTAATGCATCCTTAATTCGCGGATCCCGCCCGCGCTCCAGAACAGATCAGCCGCCCGTGCACAGCCTCCTGACCACCGCGTCCGCCACGGCGGTTCCGATCCATGTCGTCTCCGCCGAGAGCTGGCCAGCGCTGCAGGAGAAGCTAGCTCCTGCCCATCGCAGCTTCGCGCTGGCGCAGGGCTTCGCGGCCCGGCCGGGCCAGCACTGCCTGCTGCCCGACACCGCAGGGACGCTCGCCGTCGTGCTGCTGGGACGGAGCGCCGTCAGCCGGCGGCAAGATCCGTTCGCGCCGGCTCGTCTCGCTGCGCTGCTACCGGCCGGCGACTACCGGCTCGAGGGCGAGATCGACGATCCGGCGCTCGCCGCGCTCGGCTGGCTGCTGCAGGGCTATCGTTTCGACCGCTATCGCAAGCCGAGCCCGTCCCGGGCGCGGCTCTCTCTCCCGAATGGCGCCGATGGGGAGGAGGTCAGCCTCATCGCCGAATCGGCCATGCTGGCGCGCGATCTCGTCAACACCCCGGCGAACGATCTAGGCCCTGCCGAGATCGAAGGCGCGATCCGGGCGCTGGCGGAAGAATGTGGCGCGACCACCTCCAGCATCGTCGGGGACGATCTAGTTGCCCGCAACTTCCCGATGATTCATGCGGTCGGCCGGGCTTCGCCGCGCGCGCCACGCCTCGTCGAGCTGAGTTGGGGTGACCCGGCGCATCCCAAGGTCACGCTCGTCGGCAAGGGGGTCGCCTTCGACACGGGCGGGCTCAACCTCAAGCCCGACTCATCGATGCTGCTGATGAAGAAGGATATGGGCGGCGCGGCGGCTGCCATCGCAGCGGCGCGGATGATCATGCTGGCGAAGCTGCCCGTGAGGCTGCGTCTTCTGGTGCCGGCGGTGGAGAATTCCGTTTCCGGCGCCTCCTTCCGCCCCGGCGACGTGCTAGCGAGCCGCAAGGGGCTGTCCGTCGAGATCGGCAATACCGATGCCGAGGGGCGGCTGATCCTGGCCGATGCGCTGGCGCTCGCCGACGAGGAGGCTCCGGAGCTGCTGATCGATTTCGCGACGCTGACGGGCGCCGCGCGCACGGCGCTCGGGCCGGAACTGCCACCGTTCTACACCCATGACGAGGGGCTTGCGGCCGAGATTTCGCTGACCGGCATGGCGGTGAACGACCCCGCCTGGCGGCTGCCGCTCTGGCCGAGCTACGATGCGATGCTCGATTCCAAGATCGCCGATGTGAACCACGTCTCCAGCGGCGGCATGGCGGGCTCGGTCACGGCGGCGCTCTTCCTCAACCGCTTCGTCGAGAAGACCGCGTCCTACGCGCATTTCGACATCTATGGCTGGAACCCTTCGCCCAAACCCGGACGCCCGGAAGGCGGCGAGTGCCAGGGCGCGCGGCTGACTTACGCCCTGGTGAAACAGCGCTACGCCTGATCGGCAGCCGCCCGGTTAAGGCTGATCGGCGAAGGCGATTGCGCCGGCCTCGCAGCCGGATAATGATACGGACCCGTAACGATCGGGAACCGCACCTTCATGCCGCTGGAGATCAGGCCTTCGCAGGCGCTCAGACTGTGGCGGCAGGTGCATCTCGATCTGGTGCGCGACGGGGAGGCCGACCTCTCGGCCCGCCAGACCGCGATCCTGCTGACGGTCTATCTCGAACTGCCGCCGCATACGGTCAGGGGGCTGGCGAAGCAGCTCGGCGTGACCAAGCCCGTCATCACCCGCGCGCTCGACACGCTGGGCAAGCTCGGCCTCCTGACCCGCAAGCGCGACGAGGCCGACCTCCGCAACGTCGTGATCCAGCGCACGGTCGCCGGCGCGCTGGCCGTCGAGAAGCTCGCCGATCTGGTGACGGAGCATGCGAAGGAGATCGGGGCGAGCTAGATCGAAGGGCGCCTCATGCTCCGGTTCGACCCGAGCATCTCCTGCCGAAGAAGGCTCGGGCGCCTCGTCCTGCCTGCGATTCTCGGGTCTGCGCTTCGCTCCGCCCGAGAATGACGGACCAAGCCGAAAGCTCTAGATTGCCGCCATGACCGCGATTCCCGACCGCCGCATCACCGCCTTCCGCCCCGATCTCGCCGCGCGCCACCTGGCGGGGCTGGTCGAGGCTGCCCGCTTCACCGATCCGCAGCCGATGCGCGTGGTCGCGCCCTCCGCGCCGCTTCGGCGCGAGCCGCGACCAGATGCGCCGCTCGATACCGAAGCGCTCGCCGGAGAGCTGGTGCAGGTCTATGAGAGCGAGGAGGGCTGGGCCTGGGTCCAGCTCGCGGGCGACGGCTATGTCGGCTACCTGCCGGACGACGCCTTGCGACCGGGCGTGCCCGCGCCCACCCATCGCGTCGCGGCGCTCCGGACCTTCGTCTATCCCGGCGCCTCGATCAAACTGCCGCCGCTTGCCGCTCTCTCGCTGGGCGCGGCCGTGGCTGTCGTCGAGATGAAGGGCGATTTCGCGGTGCTGGGCGATGGCGGCCATGTCTTCGCGGCGCATCTGGCGCCGGTCGACAGCCATGAGGCCGATTTCGTCGCGGTGGCCGAGCGCTTCCTCGGCGTGCCCTATCTCTGGGGCGGCAAGACCAGCCTCGGACTCGACTGCTCAGGGCTGACGCAGCTTGCGCTCAGTGCCGCCGGCATCGCCGCCCCCCGCGATTCCGACATGCTGGAGGCAGGGCTCGGCATGCCTGTGCCTTTCGACGAGAGCCTGTCCGGCCTGAAGCGCGGCGACCTCGTCTTCTGGAAGGGCCATGTCGGCATCCTGACCGACCCCGACACGCTGCTCCACGCCAGCGGCCATTCGATGAGCGTCCACCGCGAGCCCTTGCGCGAAGCGCGCGACCGCATCCGCGACAAGAGCTTCGGCGCCATCACCAGCATCAAGCGGCTGAAATAGAGAGCACGGTCATCCCGGGCGGCGCGAAGCGCAGACCCGGGATGACGGCGTGTTTCCGGCGCCCTCAGGCCAGCCCCTTCAACCGGTAGAGCACTTCCAGCGCCTCGCGCGGGGTCATCTCGTCGGGATCGATGCCGGACAAAGCCTCGCGCAGGCCGTCAGCGTCCTCGACCTCGGCGGCGACGGGAGCCGGGCGGCGCACAGGGGCGGCGAAGAGCGGCAGATCGTCGACCAGCGAGGCGACCGGCTTCTCGCGCTCGGTCTTCTCCAGTTCGCCGAGGATCGCGCGAGCACGCTCGACGACAGCCGGCGGGAGGCCCGCGAGCTTGGCGACCTGGATGCCGTAGGAGCGATCGGCCGCGCCCGGCACGACCTCGTGCAGGAAGACGACCTCGCCCTTCCATTCGGTGACGCGGACCGTCGCGTTGGCGACGCGGTCGAGCCTGTCTCCCAGCGCCGTCAGCTCATGGTAGTGCGTGGCGAAGAGGCTGCGGCAGCGGTTGATCTCATGCAGATGCTCGATCGCGGCCCAGGCGATCGAAAGGCCGTCGAAGGTCGCGGTGCCGCGGCCGATCTCGTCGAGGATGACCAGCGCATGCGGGCCGGCCTGGTTCAGGATCGCCGCGGTCTCGACCATCTCGACCATGAAGGTCGAGCGGCCGCGCGCCAGATCGTCGGCAGCGCCGACGCGGGAGAACAGCCGGTCGACAATGCCGATCTGCGCCTTCGCCGCCGGCACGAAGGAGCCCATCTGGGCGAGCACGGCGATCAGCGCATTCTGGCGCAGGAAGGTCGACTTACCGGCCATGTTCGGGCCGGTGATCAGGCAGATGCGCCCGCCTTTCGCCTCTGTGGCGGGCGGTGAGAGCTCGGTGTCGTTGGCGACGAAGGGCTTGCCGTCGCGCTTCAGCGCGGCCTCGACCACCGGATGGCGGCCTCCCTCGATGGTGAAGGACAGGCCTTCATCGACCACGGGGCGGCTCCAGCCCTCGCGCGTCGCGAGATCGGCCAGTGCCGCGGCGACGTCCAGCTCGGCCAGCGCCAGCGCCACGGCCTTGATCGGCTCCGCCTGCGCCAGAACCGCCTCGGTCAAGGCGGCGAAGATCGCCAGTTCAAGCTTCAGCGCCCGGTCGGCGGCAGACGCGATCTTGGCTTCGAGCTCGCCGAGCTCGACGGAGGAGAAGCGCATCGCATCCGACATGGTCTGCCGGTGCACGAAGACCGCCCGCCAGGGTTCCTTCAGGAAATCCTCGCCAACCGCCTGCGGCACCTCGACGAAATAGCCGAGCATGGCGTTGTGCTTGATGCGCAGCGTCCGGCAGCCGGTCTCGGCCGCATAGCGTGCCTGAAGCTGGGCGATGACCTTGCGCGAATCGACCTGGAGCAAGCGCAGCTCGTCGAGGCCTGCGTCATGGCCTTCGCGGACGAAGCGGCCGTCGCGGCGATTGAGCGGCAATTCCTCCGCCAGCGTCGCATCGAGCCTCACCGGCAGGTCCGGATCGCTGTCGCCGAGCGCACGCATCGCGCGCCCTAGCTCCGCCGGCAATTCGCCGCGCCGAACCAGCAGCGCGGCGATCTCGCGGGCAGCTGAGAGCCCCGCGCCGAGGGCGGCGAGATCGCGCGGGCCGCCCCGGTCGAGCGAAAGCCGCGCCAGCGCGCGCGCCACGTCCGGCACCTTCGCGAGAGCCTGCCGCAGATCCTCGCGCAGGCCGACTTCGGCAGCCAGCAGCTCGACGGCATCGTGCCGCGCCGCGATGGCGGCGGGATCGGTCAGCGGGCCGGCCAGACGCTCGGCCAGCAGGCGCGCGCCGCCCGGCGTCACCGTGCGGTCGATAACGGCGAGCAGGCTGCCCTGACGTTCGCCACCCAGCGTGCGCGTCAGCTCGAGGTTGGCGCGGGTGGCGGCGTCGATGAGCATCGTCGCCGAGCCCGCATCGCGCACCGGGGCCGAAAGCGGCGGCCGCGCGCCGAGCTGCGTGCGCTCGACATAGGCGAGCGCCGCGCCCGCTGCCGCGATCTCCGCCCGGCTGAAGGCGCCGAAGGCATCGAGCGTTGCGACGCCGAAGAACTCCTTGAGCCGCCGTTCGGCGGACGCCGCATCGAGCCCGTCGCGGGCGAGCGGGGTCACCGGCACCGCGATATCGCGCCAGAACTCTCTGAGCTCCGGGTCGTCATGGATCGCGTCGGGGCAGACGATCTCGCGGGGCTCGAGCCGCGAGAACTCGATGGCGAGCCGCTCCTGCGGCGCCTCCATCACGGTGAAGCGTCCGGTCGAGATGTCGATGGCCGCAAGCCCGTAGAGCGCCGCCGCCTCACCGGTCTTGCGGCGTGCCACGGCTAAGAGCAGGCTCGCGCGGCCGGGCTCCAGCAGCCGCTCCTCGGTGATGGTGCCGGGTGTGACGAGCCGCACCACATCGCGCTTCACCACCGATTTGGCGCCGCGCTTCTTGGCCTCGGCCGGGTCCTCGGTCTGCTCGCAGACGGCAACGCGGTGGCCGGCGGCGATGAGGCGCTGGAGATAGTCGTCGGCGCGCTCGACCGGCACGCCGCACATCGGGATGTCGTCGCCCTGATGCTTGCCGCGCTTGGTCAGCACGATGCCGAGCGTGCGAGAGGCGATCTCGGCATCCGTGAAGAACAGCTCGTAGAAATCGCCCATCCGGTAGAACAGCAGGCTGTCGGGATTGGCCGCCTTGATCTCCATGTACTGCGCCATCATCGGCGTGACGCGCTCGGGCGTCGCGGCCGGCGCGGCGACAGGGGTGACTTCACTGGGAGGACTGTGGCGCATCGGCGCGCACGCTAGCAAAAAGCGCAGAAGAGGCCATCCGTTAGGACAGCTTTCAACAATTGAAAGGCAAGCTTGGCGGGTCATTAAGCATCCGGATGCCCATGTCGCTTCTCGCCCACCTCATCAGCAGCCTGTCTTTCGTGCTGCTGGCGGCGCTGGCCCTGACAGCCATCCTGCATCGGATCGACCGGCCCACATTGCTGCGTTCGGCCGCGATCGGAGCGATCTTCGCCATCGCCGGCCTCTGCGGCATGACGAATCCGGTGAAGCTCGACACCGGCATCATGATCGATTCGCGCAACACCAGCGTGCTGCTGGCGAGTGCGTTCGGCGGCCCCCTGGCGATGCTCGTGACGACGGTTCCGCTGGCCTGCTACCGCTATTTCCTGGGCGGGAGCTACGTGCTCGGCATCGTCGGGATCGTGCTCAGCGGCCTCGTCGGATATGCGGTGCATCTCCACGCCCAATATCGCCGCCGGACGCTGTCCTCGTTCGACGTCGTGGCGATGGCGATCGGCGCGGCTCTGGTCCTGCTGCCGCCCATCCCCTTCCTGCCGGCACATGTCGACACCACCGGTTTCCTCCGCGATGCCTTGTCGACCACCATGTTCGTGAACGTGACCGGCACCGTGCTCGGCGCGCTGATCCTGCTGAAGGATGCGGAACGGCGCGAGACCGCCTACCGCCTCGATGTGCTGGTCTCGCGGGCGCCGGGCACGCTTTATCAGCGCATCATGACGCCGGACGGCGTGCTGCGCTTCAAGTTCGCATCCTATTTCCTCGACAGGCTGCTCGGCCTCGAGCAGGCCGATGTCGAACGCGATCCGAGTGTCTGGACCGGCAAGATGCTTCCGGAAGACAAGCTGCGCTTCGACGAGGCGCTGCGACAGCTCGACCCCGCGGCGAAGATCTGGCGGTTCGAAGCCCGATATCCGGGCGTCGACGGCACGACAGTCTGGCTGCGAACGGATGCGACGCGCCGCAACGTGGCCGACGGCACGGTGATCTGGGACGGCATCCTGCTCGACGTCACCGCCGAGAAATCGCTGGAGACCCGGCGTGCCGAGATCGAGACCCTGCGCAAGGCCGCGCTCGACGAGCTGGCCGGCGATCTGGAGCGCACCGTCGGCAAGGCGCTCTGGGATGTCGGCGCCTCGATGCATGGCATGCACGAGGCCGCGAACCAGATGGTCGAAAGCGCCAACAAGACGACCCAGCGCGCCGAGGGCGTGACGAAGGAAGCGGGAAGCGCCTCGCAGCGCGTCAGCAGCGTGGCGATCGCGGCCGAGGAGATCGAGGCCTCGATCCGCGAGCTGACCCGCCAGACGCAGCATGCCGACGAGACGGTGCGGGCCGCCGCACGCTATGTCCGCAGCACGCGCAGCGACGTCGCCGGATTGACGGAGGCCGCCGACAAGGTCCGCGCCGTGCTCGATTTCATCGAGGAGATCGCGGCCCGCACCAATCTGCTGGCGCTCAACGCCACGATCGAGGCGGCGCGCGCCGGCGCTGCCGGCCGCGGCTTCGCCGTGGTGGCGGGCGAGGTGAAGAACCTCGCCGAGCAGACCCAGAAGGCGACGCGCGACATCGCCGAAACGCTAGCCGACATCCGCACCGCCGCCTCCACCGCCTTCGAGGCCGTGGCGCATATCGAAGACACGATGACGACGATCGAGCAGACCTCGGGCACGATCGCCTCCGTCGTCAGCCGCCAGGCCGACATCGCCTCGACCATCGCAGCCGATGCGCAGGCGGTCGCGTTCAACGCCGACGCCGTCACCGCCAATGTCGGCGCGGTCGGCGCGGAAGCGCGCGTCACGGGCGATGCCGCGATCCATGTCGCTGAGGCCGCGCGCAAGGTCGACGAGCAGACCGAGGCGCTCGACCGCTATGTCGGCGAGTTCGTCCGCAGCGTCCGCAACCGCTTCTAGCCTCCCCGGCCTTTGCGGAACCTCGCCCCCTGCGGCAAGGGTCCTATGAAACCGCGCCGCTTGTGATCTGCCGCCGCGGCACCGTATGGTCGGCGCCCGCGAGGAAACGCACAAGAAAAGACCGCCCTGATGACCAACCAGCCGACGAACAAACGCGCCCGTCCGACCTTCACGGATCAGGAGGCACTTCTCTTCCATTCACAGGGCCGGCCCGGCAAGCTGGAGGTGGTGCCGACCAAGCCGATGGCGACGCAGCGGGACCTCTCGCTCGCCTATTCGCCCGGCGTGGCGGTCCCGGTCCTGGCGATCGCCGAGGACCCGTCCCGCGCCTACGACTACACCACGCGCTCGAACCTCGTCGCCGTCATCACCAACGGCACCGCGATCCTCGGCCTCGGCAATCTCGGCGCGCTCGCCTCGAAGCCGGTGATGGAGGGCAAGGCCGTCCTGTTCAAGCGCTTCGCCGACGTCGACTCGATCGACCTCGAGATCGATACGGAGGACCCGGACAAGTTCATCGAGGCCGTGCGCTATCTCGGCCCCTCCTTCGGCGGCATCAACCTCGAGGATATCAAGGCGCCGGAGTGCTTCATCATCGAGCAGCGCCTGCGCGAGCTGATGGACATCCCCGTCTTCCATGACGACCAGCACGGCACGGCGATCATCGCGGCCGCCGGCCTGATCAATGCGCTCGACCTGACGGGGCGCGACATCAAGTCGACGAAGCTCGTCATCAACGGCGCCGGCGCGGCGGCCATCGCCTGCACGGAACTCCTCAAGGCGATGGGCTTCAAGCCCGACAACGTCATCCTCTGCGACACCAAGGGCGTGATCTACCAAGGCCGCACCGAGGGCATGAACCAGTGGAAATCGGCCCATGCCGCGATCACCGACCGGCGCACGCTGGCGCAGGCGATGGAGGGCGCGGACGCCTTCTTCGGCCTGTCGCAGAAGGGCGCCGTGACGCGGGAGATGGTCGCCTCGATGGCGCCGAACCCGATCATCTTCGCCATGGCCAATCCCGACCCGGAGATCACACCGGAGGAGGTCGCGGCCATCCGCGACGACGCCATCATGGCGACGGGCCGCTCGGACTATCCCAACCAGGTCAACAACGTCCTGGGCTTCCCCTACATCTTCCGCGGCGCGCTCGACGTGCGCGCCAACACCATCAACATGGAGATGAAGATCGCCGCAGCCGAATCGCTGGCGGCGCTCGCCCGCGAGGACGTGCCGGACGAGGTGGCCGCCGCCTATCAGGGCGCCCGGCCGCGCTACGGCAAGGATTACATCATCCCCGTGCCCTTCGATCCGCGGCTGATCCATGTCGTGCCGATGGCGGTGGCGCAGGCGGCAATGGACACCGGCGTCGCCGGCAAGCCGATCGTCGACACCAAGGCCTACAAGGCGCAGCTCTCGGCGCGGCGGGACCCGATCGCCGGCACGCTCAACCGCATCTTCGAGCGCGTGCGGCGCTATCCCAAGCGCGTCGTCTTCGCCGAGGGCGAGGAGGAGCAGGTCATCCGCGCAGCCGCCTCCTTCGTGAGCCAGGGGCTCGGCCAGGCGATCCTGGTCGGCCGCGACGAGCGCATCCAGGAGGCAGCCGCCTTCCTCGGCGTCGACCTCGAGGCGAAGGGCATCGAAATCCAGAACGCGCGGCTCTCGCATCGTAACGCCGCCTATGCGCAGTATCTCTACGAACGGCTGCAGCGGCAGGGCTACCTCTTCCGCGACTGCCAGCGGCTGATCAACCAGGATCGCAACCACTTCGCCGCGGCGATGGTGGCGCTCGGCGATGCCGACGCGATGGTGACCGGCGTGACCCGCAACTACTCGATCGCACTGGAGGAAGTCCGGCGCGTCATCGACGAGAAGCCGGGGCACCGGCTGATCGGCGTCTCGGTCGTGATCTCGCGGGACCGCACGGTGCTGGTCGCCGACACTGCGATCACCGAGATGCCGACCGCGCAGCAACTCGCCGAGATCGCCATCGAGGCGGCCGGCGTCGGGCGACGCCTCGGCTACGAGCCCAAGGTCGCGATGCTGGCCTTCTCCAGCTTCGGCCATCCGCCCGGCGAGCGCTCGGAGAAGGTGCGCGAGGCGGTGAAGCTGCTTGACGCCCAGCGCGTCGATTTCGAGTATGACGGCGAGATGGCGGCGGATGTGGCGCTCAATCGCGACATCATGAGCCAATATCCGTTCTGCCGGCTGACCGGGCCGGCGAACGTGCTGGTCATGCCGGCGTTCCATTCGGCCTCGATCTCGACCAAGCTGCTGCAGGAGCTCGGCGGCGCGACCGTTATCGGCCCGCTGATCGTCGGCCTCGACAAGCCGGTGCAGATCGTGCCGCTCGGCGCGAAGGACTCCGACATCGTCAACATGGCGGCGCTGGCGTCGTTCAATATCGGGGGGTGAGCCTGCCACACCGCTCGGGCGTCATTCTCGGGTGCCGCCTGGCGGCGACCCGGGAATCTCGTGAAAGAGGGGCGCACGAGCCTCCTTCGTCAGGAGATGCTCGGGTCAAGCCCGAGCATGACGGCGCCGCGGCGCCGCTCAGGAGAACGCTTCCCTGAGATCGATCGTCTCGGTCTTGCCGACGGCGTCGTAGTTGCGCTTCAGCCAGCGCTTGCCGGCCGCGCGGCCCATGTCGCGCAGCCTGAGCAGGAAGGACCAGTCGGCGTTCATCCGCGACGACGAGGTCAGCTCCGCCAGCGGCGGGCCGCCGTCGATGCGGTGCATCAGCACGCGCTTGTATTCGGCACGCGGCAGCTTGCCGGAATCGACGAGACGGTTGACGAAGTCGATGGCGCGCAGCTCGCGCAGCAGCGAGGCGTTGAAGGTGATCTCGTTCAGCCGGTCCTGGATCTCGCGGGCCCTGGTCGGCAGTTCGCGGCGCTGGAGCGGGTTGATCTGCACCAGCAGGATGTCGTCGCAATGGGCCTGGTAGAACAGCGGGAACAGGGCCGGGTTGCCCATGAAGCCGCCGTCCCAATAGGCCTCGCCCTTGATCTCCACCGCCTGGAAGACCATCGGCAGGCAGGCCGAGGCCATGAGATGGTCCGCCGTCAGCTCGTCGCGCTCGAACAGCGCGATCTTGCCGGTGCGGACATTGGTGGCGGCGATGAAGAGCTTGACCGCATGGCAGGCGCGGACCTTCTCGAAATCGATCAGGTCCGCGATGACGCCGCGCAGCGGGTTGATGTTGAGCGGATTGACGTCATAGGGGCTGGCCACCTTCGAGAACATCTCGAAGAAGATCATGCCCGGCGGCGTGCCGTTATGGCCCCAGGCGCCGAGCATCGTGTCGAGCAGCGAGCGCTCCGAGCCGCCGTACTTGCCGTCGACGCTGACCGCCCGCCAGAAGGCCTCGAGCTGGGCGCGCGCACCGTCGGCCCCGCCTTCGAGCCAGCCCTCGACCAACACGACCGCGTTCATCGCGCCCGCGCTCGTGCCGGTCAGCGCCTCGATGGCGAGCCGCCCATCTTCCAGGACGGCGTCGAGCACGCCCCAGGTGAAGGCGCCATGGGCGCCGCCGCCCTGCAGCGCCAGCGAGACCGTCTTCTGCGCCTTCGGCCCCGCGAGCCCGAGGACCGGCGCGGCGCTGCCCGGCTGGCGTCCGCTCACGCGGCCGTCCAGCCGCCGTCGATCGGGAGCGTGGCGCCCGTGATCGACTTGGCCGCGTCGGTGCAAAGGAAGACGGCGAGCGCCGCGACCTGCTCGACCGTGACGAACTCCTTGGTCGGCTGGGCCTCCAGCAGCACGTCCTGGATGACCTGCTCCTTGGTGAGGCCGCGCGCCTTCATCGTGTCGGGGATCTGCTTCTCGACCAGCGGCGTCCAGACATAGCCCGGCGCGATGGCGTTGACCGTGATGCCCTTGGTCGCGACTTCGAGCGCGACCGTCTTGGTCAGCCCGGCGATGCCGTGCTTGGCCGAGACATAGGCCGACTTGAAGGGCGAGGCGACGAAGGCGTGCGCCGAGGCCGTGTTGATGATGCGGCCCCAGCCCTTCTGCTTCATCTTCGGCAGGGCGGCGCGGATGGTGTGAAAGGCCGAGGACAGGTTGATCGCGATGATCTGGTCCCACTTCTCCAGCGGGAACTCGTCGATCGGCGCGACATGCTGGATCCCGGCGTTGTTGACGAGGATGTCGATGGCGCCGAAGGCCTTCTCACCCTCGGCGATGAAGCCTGCGATTTCGGCGGGCTTGGTCATGTCGGCGGGCGAGAACACCACCTCGACACCGAATTCCTTGGCGAGATCGGTGCGCAGCTTCTCGGCGTCGGCCGGGGGCATGATGCCGTTGATGACGAGATTGGCACCCTCCTTGGCGAGCGCCCGGGCATAGGCGAGTCCGATGCCGGAGGTCGAGCCGGTGATGGCGGCGGCGCGGTCTTTCAGAAACATGATCGTCGAGGCTCCTGACAATCGGGGAGAAAATGCTTAGGTTCGGGGGCGAACGGGGCAATTGCCGCAACGACAGGACAGCAGGTTGCCCGATGAGTCTTTGCTACGCAACATGACGAAATTGCAGCCCCACGCCCATGCGCATGGCGACCATGCGCACCACACGCATGACGGCGAGACCTGCCGCCACGCGCAGGACCACCGCGCCCACGCCGCAGAAGCGCTGGAGCGGGCCGAGCGCCTGTGCCGCGAGCGCGGCCTGCGCCTGACTCCGATCCGGCGCCAGACGCTGGAAGCGCTCCATGCCGACCACCGCCCGGTCGGAGCCTATGATCTCGCCGACCGGATCTCGCCGGCGGGCGGGCGCAGGCTCGCGCCGATCTCGATCTACCGGGCGCTGGATTTCCTGGTCGAGCAGGGCTTCGTCCACCGGCTGTCATCGAAGAACGCCTATGTCGCCTGCCTGCACGGCCATGGCGCGGACGATATCGTCGCCTTCCTGATCTGCGAGGCCTGCGGCGGGGTGGACGAGGATTCCTCGCCCGCCATGAAGAAGGCTGTGGCGGCCATCACCGAAATCCGGCAATTCTCCCCTTCGCACCAGATGGTCGAGATCGTCGGCCTCTGCGAGCATTGCCGGAACGCCGCTTCATGATGAGCCTTCCCATGGTCCCTGAGAGCCTCTAGAGCAGCCCGCATGAATGAGCGCGCCTTCTCATACCTGACGCCGGAACGCGCGGGGCCCCTCGGCCGCCAGCTCACCGTGCCGGTCAAGGTCGGCCATGTGACGGTCGGCGGCGGCGCGCCCATCGTCGTGCAGTCGATGACCAACACCGACACTGCCGATATCGCGGCCACCGTCGCGCAGGTCGCCGCGCTTGCACGCCAGGGCTCCGAGCTTGTCCGCATCACGGTCGACCGCGACGAGGCCGCAGCCGCCGTGCCGAAGATCCGCGAGCGGCTCGACCGCGTCGGCATCGACGTGCCGCTGGTCGGGGACTTCCACTATATCGGCCACAAGCTGCTCGCCGACCATCCGGCCTGTGCCGAGGCACTGGCGAAATACCGGATCAACCCGGGCAATGTCGGATTCAAGGACAAGAAGGACAAGCAGTTCTCCCAGATCGTCGAGATGGCGATCCGGCATGGCAAGCCGGTGCGCATCGGGGCGAACTGGGGCTCGCTCGACCAGGAGCTGCTGACGGCGCTGATGGACGAGAACGCGCGTGCCGTCCGCCCGCTCGATGCGCGAGCCATCATGCGCGAGGCGATGGTGCAGTCGGCCCTGCTCTCTGCCGAGCGCGCGGAAGAGCTCGGCCTCGGCCGCGAATACATCATCCTTTCGGCCAAGGTCTCGGGCGTGCAGGACCTGATCACGGTCTACCGCATGCTGGCGAGCCGGGCGAACTACGCCATCCATCTCGGGCTGACCGAGGCCGGCATGGGCACGAAGGGCATCGTCGCCTCCTCGGCCGCGCTCGGCATCCTCCTGCAGGAAGGCATCGGCGACACGATCCGCTTCTCGCTGACGCCCGAGCCCGGCGGCGACCGCACGCTCGAGGTCAAGACGGCGCAGGAACTGCTCCAGACCATGGGCTTCCGCGCCTTCGTGCCGCTCGTCGCGGCCTGCCCTGGCTGCGGGCGCACCACCTCGACCGTATTCCAGGAGCTGGCGCGGGATATCCAGGATTGGATCTCGTCCTCCATGCCGGAATGGAAGACCGTCTATCCCGGCGTCGAGAACCTCAACGTCGCGGTGATGGGCTGCATCGTCAACGGGCCGGGCGAGTCCAAGCATGCCGATATCGGCATCTCGCTGCCCGGCACGGGCGAGGCTCCGACCGCGCCTGTCTTCGTGGACGGCAAGAAGGTCACCACGCTGCGGGGCGCCGGCATCGCCGAGGAGTTCAAGGCCATGGTCGCGAGCTATATCGAGAAGCGCTTCAACGTCGCCGCCGGCAGCTCCGACTGACTCCGGCTTTGCGCATCGCAGACATTATGTTAGAGGCCCCGGCCTTTCGTTGCACCGCAGCATGCGCGGAGTTCCCCTATGGGGCATGAGAACCCGACGCCGGCCAACGTCCGGCCGGAGGATAGCCGTTTCGGCCTCGACGACGGCAACGGCCATGCCGGCAGCCACGGCCACGGCAAATCCGGCTTCGCCGCGCTCGCGCTCGGTGCGCTGGGTGTCGTCTACGGCGATATCGGAACGAGCCCGCTCTATGCGTTGCGCGAGACGTTGCTTGCCGCCAGCGGCGGCGACGAGAAGGCTGTCATCCCCGACGGAATCATCATCGGCGTGCTCTCGCTGATCCTGTGGTCGCTCGTCATCGTCGTGACGCTGAAATACGTCGTGCTGCTGATGAGGGCCGACAACAACGGCGAAGGCGGCATCCTGACGCTGGTGGCCCTCGCCCAGCGCAGCCTCGGCCGGGCGCGCAGCCATATGGCCCTGTTGCTCGGCATGATCGGCGCCGGGCTGTTCTATGGCGACACCGTCATCACCCCGGCGATCTCGGTGCTCTCGGCGATCGAGGGCGTGAAGCTCATCACGCCGGCGCTGGACGACTACATCCTGTGGATCGCCTCGGTGATCCTGATCGGGCTGTTCGTGATGCAGAGCCACGGCACGCATCGCGTCGCGACCTTCTTCGGCCCGATCATGCTGGTCTGGTTCCTGACGCTGGCGGGGCTCGGCATCTACCATATCGCCGACGACCTCAGCGTCTTCCGCTCGATCAACCCCTGGTACGCCCTGCTGTTCTTCAGGGACCATTCCGTGGTGGCGCTCGCCGTGCTCGGCTCGGTCTGCCTCGCCGTCACCGGGGCGGAAGCGCTCTATGCCGATATGGGCCATTTCGGCCGCGGGCCGATCCGCGGAGCCTGGCTCTACGTCGTCTTTCCGGCGCTGTGGCTCAACTATCTCGGTCAGGGTGCGCTGATCCTCTCCGACCCCAGCGCCATCGACAATCCGTTCTACCGGCTCGCGCCTGAGGGCTTCCTGCTGCCCTTCGTCATCATGGCGACGGTCGCCACCATCATCGCCAGCCAGTCCGTGATCACCGGCGCCTTCTCGCTGACGCGGCAGGCCATCCAGCTCGGCCTGCTGCCGCGCATGGAGATCCGCCACACCTCTGAGCAGACCTCCGGCCAGATCTACGTGCCGCGCGTCAACCTGCTGCTGCTGGTCGTCGTGCTGATCCTGGTCTGGTCCTTCCGCACATCGTCCAGCCTGTCGCATGCCTATGGCATCTCGGTCTTCGGGACGATGGTGGTGTCGTCGCTGCTTGCCTCCATCGTCATCCGCCGCCACTGGGGCTGGAGCCTGCCCGCCACGACGGCGCTGATCCTGCCCTTCCTGCTGGTCGACCTTTCGTTCTTCTCGGCCAACATGCTGAAGCTCTTCCATGGCGGCTATGTGCCGGTGCTGCTCGCCATGGCGCTGACGCTGGTGATGTGGACCTGGATGCGCGGCACCAAGATCCTGTTCGACAAGACCCGCAAGACCGACGTGCCGCTGCTGGAGCTCGTCAGCATGCTCTCCAAGAGCCCGCCGGCGCGGGTGAAGGGCATGGCCGTCTTCCTGACCAGCGACCCGGAAACGGCGCCGGCCTCGCTGCTGCACAACCTCAAGCACAACAAGGTGCTGCACGAGCGCAACGTCATCCTGACCGTGCGCTCCGCCGACACGCCGCGCGTCGCGGAGGAGGAGCGCGTGCGCCTCTCCCGCATCACCGACGATTTCTGGCGGGTCGACATGGTCTACGGCTACATGGAGAGCCCGAACGTGCCCAAGGGGCTCGCGATGCTGCGCAAGCAGGGCTTCAAGTTCGACATCATGTCGACCTCGTTCTTCCTGTCGCGCCGCTCGATCAAGGCCTCCCCGCAATCGGGCATGCCGGTCTGGCAGGACAACCTCTTCATCAGCCTGACGAAGAGCGCGACCGACGCCACGAACTTCTTCCAGATCCCCACCGGCCGCGTCGTCGAGGTCGGCACGCAAGTGACCGTCTGAGCACGCTTCCTCAGGCGAGAGCCGGCACGGACGGCTCGCGCGTACTCCGTTCATTTTGAGTTCATCCAGTCCCGGCGAGGTTCCCAGTAGAGGGAGACCGGAAAACCGGCCCTGGGGGAACGATCTCGACCGTGCTGACGCCCGACGACAAGCCAGGCGCAGGATCGGCCGTGCCGGGCGACCGGCAGGTCGCGCTGCGTTTTGCCCGCCTGACCGGCGGATTCTGGCATGGCGAGACGGCCCGTTGCGCCTGGCTCTGGACGCTGCTGCTGGCAGCGGGCGTCATCCTCACCGTCTTCGCCAACGTCACGGTCAACCGCTGGAACGGCTGGTTCTTCGACGCTCTGGAGCGCAAGGACGGCCATAGCGCCCTCGTGGCCATGGCCGTGTTTCCCCTCATCGTGCTGGTGGTCGCGGGGCTCGGCGTCCTGATCCTGAAGTCGCGCGAGACCTTCCAGGTGCATTGGCGGCGCTGGCTCACCGCCAAACTCGTCGATGGCTGGGTCGGCGAGCGGCGCTTCTTCAGGCTGGGATTGTCCGGCAAGGAGCCTGCCAATCCGGAATACCGGATCGCGGACGATGTCCGCTGGGCGACGGAGCCGATCGTCGATTTCGCGATGGGGCTGCTCTCCTCCGTCATCACCATCGTGATGTTCATCGAGATCCTCTGGGAGATCGGCGGCAGCCTGAGCGTGTCCTGGGGCGACAGCGAGATCACCATACCCGCCTATCTCGTGCTCGCCGCGATCCTCTATGCCGTCATCGTCACGCTGCTGGTGACGGGCGTCGGACGCCACCTCGCCGGCCTGATTGCGCTGCGAACGGACAGCGAGGCGGGCCTGCGCTTCGCGCTGATGCGCATCCGCGACCATGGCGAGGCGATCGCACTCGCCCGCACGGAAGCCGGGGAGCGCCACGCCGTGGCCTTGAGCCATGGCGTGCTCGTGTTGCGCTGGCTCAGCGTCATCAAGCACCGCGCGCGCCTGACCTGGATCACCAATGGCAGCAGCGCTCTGGTTCCGGTCGTGCCGCTGCTGTTGGCGGCACCGAAATATCTCGCCGGCGAGATGACGCTGGGCGGCGTCGTCCAGGTCGCAGCCGCCTTCGTCGCCGTGCAGAACGCCTGCAACTGGCTGTTCGACAATTTCATGCGCATCGCCGAATGGCTCGCGGCCGCACGGCGCGTCAACGAGCTTGCCGATGCGCTGGAGGCCGTCGAATGCGAGCCGCCGGCGCAGGGCCTCGTCATCGAGGACGGCCCGCATGAGGGCCTGCGCCTGGAAGCGGTGACGCTGCATGACGGCACCGGGCAACCGCTTGCCGCCGAGATCGGCTTCGCATTGCCGGCGGGAGCGATGCTTCACATCACCGGCGATGCCGGCTTCGCGAAGAGCGCGCTGCTGCAGGCCATCGCAGGGCTGTGGCAGCAGGGCGAGGGCGTGATCGCCATGCCGCGCGGCGCCCGCGTCGCCACCGTACCCCAGCATCTGCAATTGCCGGGGATCAGCCTGCGGCAGCTTCTCCAGAGCGATCGGCCGCGCCCTGCGCCGGAGATCGCCGCGGTACTGCGCCGTTACGGTCTGTCGACCCTCACCTCGCGTCTCGATGGCGAGGATGACTGGAACAAGACGCTGACCCGTGGCGAACGGCAGCGGCTCGCTTTGGCCAGGACCGAGCTCGGCAGCCCCGAGATCGTACTGCTCGACGAAGCGACGAGTGCGCTCGAAACCGACGCGGCGCTGGATCTCCTGACCGAGCTGCGTGCAGCCCTGCCCCGCGCGGTCATCATCGCTTTCGGACAGAGCCCCGGCCTCGCTGAGATCGCCAGCCACCGGATCGTGCTGCGGCGGATCAGGGGCGTTGCCGCGATCGTCGAGCGCGAAGGGTTCCTGGAGCACCACGCCGCAGCGGCCCTGGAAGCATCCTGACGGGCCGCGAACCGCCCTAACCGTTCAACAAGAAGGAACACAACCGTGAAAATGAACATCTGGGACGCCTTCTGGGGGCTCGAGATCGAGCAATGTCCCTGCGACGTACATTTCGTCGAATGGCTGGAGGCCGAGAAGCTGAGCGGCCGGCGCATCTATCATTTCGGCACCGGCGGGCACCACTATGTCGGGCTGCGCTGCGCCGAGCCGCATCTCGACAACACGGTTCTGGGCATCACCGCGTCGCCGCAGGAATACGAGTCCTTCATCAAGCTCGCGACCGACAACCCCACTATCACCAAGACCTACAGCGCCTATTTCGGCGACATCTACACCAGCAACGCCAAGCTTCTGCCGCGCTTCGACATCGTGACGCTGTTCCACTCCGGCGAGTTCCGCGGCGAGGCCAACGACGCCTATGGCGCGCTGACCGACCGCGAGGTGATGGACCTCTTCACCGAGCAGACGGACAAGGGCGGCTATATCCTGTTCTACAAGGGATCCTACGCCTACGACGTCGCGGACCGGCTGATTCCGGAATGGGTGAAGGCCATGCCCGTCGAGGAGATCGAGGGCTTCAAGACGCTTCGGATCTTCCGCAAGACCGCCTGAGAACATCCGGCTGGGCGGGAGGATCGGGCTGCCTCATGGGCCCTATTCGTGGTCGCGGGTTGTGCATCGCGGCTGAGACGTTATGTCTGCGGCCGGGGCGTGTCCGCGCCCTCTCGCCCGCCACCTCGCCGCGGACAGCCGCGGCGCTTGAGCCAGAGAGCGCATGTCGTTCGAGCCAGGAATGCCCCTGCGCAGGCGCAGCCGCTGGTGGTGGCTGGGCCCGCTGGCGAGCCTTGCCATCTTCGGCGCCTCGCTCGTCGTGCTCTGGCACATCGTCAGCCAGATGGAGCCGGCGGAGCTCGCCGGTGCCTTCTCCAATGCGAGCCTGCGCCAGCTCGGCCTCGCCACCGCCTTCACCGCGCTGAGCTACCTGCTGCTCACCGGCTACGACGCGCTGGCGCTGCGGCGGCTCGGCCTCTCGATCCCCTATCGCACCACGGCGCTCGCCTCCTTCACCAGCTATTCGGTGTCGTTCACGCTCGGCTTCCCGATCGTGACCGGCGGGACGGTGCGCTACTGGATCTATTCGCCGAAGGGCGTGCGGGCCTCGGAGGTCGCGAGCCTGACCGTGATCGCAGGCCTGACGTTCTGGCTCGGCCTCGGCGCCATCCTCTGCGCCAGCCTGTTCTACTCGGCCGAATCGGTCGCGATGCTGGCACGCACCTCGCCGCTCGTGGTCCAGATCGTCGGTGGTGTGATCGGGATGGCCACCCTGGGCTATCTCGTCTGGATTGCGACGGATGAGCGCAGCCTGCGCGTCAAGGGCTGGAACCTGCCCCTGCCGGGCCTGGGCACGACGCTGGGCCAGATGGCACTTGGCGCCTGTGAGGTCAGCGCAGCGGCCGCGGTGCTGTTCGTGCTGCTGCCGGGGGGCTACAATCTCGAGTATACGACATTCCTGGCCGCCTACATCTTCGCCTGCCTGATCGGCATTGCCAGCCACGCGCCGGGCGGGCTCGGCGTATTCGAGGCCACGATGCTCGTCGCCCTCAACCGCCTGCCCCAGGAACAAGTGCTGGGCGCGCTGCTGATCTTCCGCGTCATCTACTACGTCCTGCCCTTCATCGTGGCGCTGGCGATGCTGGCGCTGAACGAGATCGTCCGCCGCATCCGCCGCCACGAACCCTGAAGCGGACGGCTTTCGGGCCGGCGGCTATTTCACCGCGACGATGAGCATCAGGAAGACGAGCAGCAGCAGGAGCTGCTTGAAGCTCCAGTTGATGCGGCGCAGCTGGTCGGCGCTTTCGGCCTGCCAGTCCTCCTCATCGTCCGTCTCTTGAGCGGGCGCGGCGGCATCCGCCGGCGGGCGCGGCCACCAGGTGAGACTCTCGATGAAGCCCCGTGCCGGCGCCATGGCATGGCCTTCGCCATCGCGGCTGAGATACCAGTCGAGCGGCTCCGCCTCCGGCCTCTCGCGATCCTCCCTGCGCACCCAGAGGCTGGTCGTGGCGGAGATGGCGAGCTCCTGCGCCAGGCCCGCCAGCATATCGCCTTTGAGCTGCTCGAAGACGGCCAGCGGCAGGAACGCCTCGGCAAAGGGCGCCTCGCGATAGCCGATCAGCAACAGCAGCCGCCCCTCATCGGCTGAGGCGGTCAGCGGGCGCAGCGTCAGCCCGATCGGGCCGGCCTCTCCGGACATACCGGCGGGGGCGAGCGTGCCGCCGACGACATGGGCCTCCGCGAGGATGCGCCGCCCGTCCTCCAGGCGCCCGTCACGGCTCTCGAAGCCACCGACGAAACGCAGCCCGGAAGCCGTCAGGCGAAAACGCCGGGCGATGCCCTGCACATAGCGAGGCGGATGCCCGTCTTCAGCGGATACGCCGCTTTCCGCGCGTGATTCGTTCATGCTCCCGCCCTGCTTCGTGTGCAGGATAGCAGCTCGATCCGCCGGCGTCAGGCGCGGCGCTCCTGACAGATGCGCGCCATCCCGGCAGGCTAAGAAGCCGGAGCGGAACCGTCACGGAGGAAAACCCATGGCCGACACAGGCGTGGCCGATGAAATCGTGCTTTACACCAACCCGATGTCGCGCGGCCGGATCGCGCGCTGGATGCTGGAGGAAACCGGCCAGCCCTACCGGGCCGAGGTGATGGATTTCGGGCCTCCTATGAAGAGCGATGGCTACAAGGCGCTGAACCCGATGGGGAAGGTGCCCACGCTCCTCCATGGCGACACGGTCGTGACCGAATGCGCCGCGATCTGCGCCTATCTGGCCGACGTCTTTCCGCAATGCGGCTTGGCGCCGGAGCCCGGCAGCCCCCTGCGCGGTCCCTATTACCGCTGGCTGTTCTTCGGCGCTGGCCCGCTCGAGGCGGCCGTCAGCAACAAGGCCTTCGGGCTCGAGGTCCCGGCCGGCAAGGAGCGGGCGATCGGCTACGGCAGCTTCGGCGACGTGATGGACACGCTCGAGCAGGCCGTCTCGCGCGACGAATATCTGCTCGGCGAGCGTTTCAGCGCCGCGGACGTCTATGTCGGCGCCCATATCCTCTGGGGGCTGCAGTTCGGCACGATCGAGAAGCGTCCCGCCTTCGAGGCCTATGGTGCACGGATCGCGGCCCGGCCGGCCGCTCTTCGCGCCGACGCGATCGACGATGCGCTGATCGCAGAGCAATCGAAGGCGAAATAAGCCGAGACGCGCGGAACGCATGACCCATGGCCGGCAGGGCGGGTTGCCGCTCCCGGCCGAGAGGTCTAATCCTGCGCCATACAGATGATCCGCCGCTGCGACGATCTTCGCAGCCGCTCCCTATCGATCGCCATGAACGAAATGCCTCCCGTCTCCCGGCCGCGCCACGGCATGGGTTTCTACCCCTTCGTCGGCCTCACCGCCGCGCTGATGGCGACGAACGCGCTCGCCGTCGACGTGATGCTTCCGGCCCTGTCGGAGATGTCGGAGGCACTCGGCATCGCCGAGGCCAATCAGCGCCAGTGGATCATCACCGCGTATCTGCTCGGCTTCGGTGTGTCGCAGATCGTCTACGGCACGATCTCGGACCGCTACGGACGCCGGCCGGTGCTGCTCTTCGGGCTCGCCGTCTATGTGCTGGCCAGCATCGCCTGCTCCTTCGCCGGCTCCTTCGAGGCGTTGATGGCGGCGCGCGTGCTGCAGGGGGTGGGGGCTGCGGCGACGCGCGTCCTCGTCGTCTCGATCGTGCGCGACTGCTATTCCGGCCGCGACATGGCGCGGGTGATGTCGCTGGCCATGATCGTCTTCCTGTCGGTGCCGATCCTGGCGCCTTCGCTGGGGCAGGCGATCCTCTGGGTCGCGCCATGGCGCTGGATCTTCGGCATCCTGACCGCTTTCGGCGCCGCGGTGATGATCTGGGTGCTGCTGAAGCTGCCCGAGACCCAGCGCCCCGAGGACCGCAAGCCGATCGACGCGGCGAGCGTCGTCGCCGCCTTCCGCACGACGCTGACCAACCGCATCGCCGTCGGCTACATGCTGGCGATGGCCTTCATGCTCGGCGGGCTGTTCGGCTTCATCAATTCGGCGCAGCAGGTCTTCGTCGACGTCTTCCGCACGCCGGAGCTGTTCACCACCATCTTTGCGATGATCGCGATGTTCATGGCAGCGGCCTCGCTGGTGAACTCGCGCATCGTCGGACGTCTCGGCATGCGTCGCGTCTCGCACGGGGCACTGCTCGGCTACATCGCGCTGACGAGCAGCCATGCGCTCCTGGCGCTTTCGGGCCATGAATCGCTCTGGGCCTTCGCGATCCTGCAGGGCGGGTGCATGTTCTGCTTCGGACTGATCGGGCCGAATTTCGGCACCTTGGCGATGGAGCCGCTCGGCCATGTCGCGGGGACGGCCTCGTCGATCCAGGGTTTCGTGACGACCGTGATCGGCGCCCTGCTCGGCTTCTATATCGGCCAGCATTTCAACGGGACGGTCGTGCCCCTGACCTCGGGCTTCGCGCTTTGCGGCCTTGCTGCCCTCATCACCGTGCTCGTCGTCGAGCGAGGCAGCCTGTTTCATCCAGCGCCCGGCCGGAGCTGACCGCATTTTCCATCCGGAGCGCTTTCGCTCCCGTTCCGCCGCCGATGGCGGCGGAGATGCCTGGAATACCCTGGCTCGGGACAGGCTTCGCCTTCGCTGCCCCGCTGTCTCGTCGCCCTTAGACCTTCAGGTTCACCGCAGCGTTCTTGCCGGTCTTGCGGTCAGGCTCAAGATCGTAGCTGATCTTCTGGCCCTCGTTGAGACCGCGCAAACCTGCGCGCGTCACCGCACTGATATGGACGAAAATATCACTCCCGCCTTGATCGGGGGTGATGAAGCCGTATCCCTTGGTTTCGTTGAACCACTTCACGGTTCCGGTGCTCATGCCGTGTCTTTCCTATCGCCGATTCCCCCAGCAACGGCACTGTAGGCGGCAAATCCCGCCGGTTGCAACGACGCGCCGCACAAACCTTTCCGCGCATGCGAAGGCGCATGCCGCAATGCCGTCCGCGCAGGCCGGGGGCCGCCGCAGGGACGCTTGCGGTCGGCGCGCCGCTGCCGCATGAACGGCGGCGAGCATGATTGAAGGAGCTGCCCCATGAGCAACTATGTGATCGACCCGCCGGCCACCGTGGCCGTGCCGGTGGCGGGGGGCGGTTCCTTCCCGGTCAGGCGCGTCTTCTGCGTCGGCCGCAACTATGCCGAGCACACCCGCGAGATGGGCGGCGACCCGGACCGCGAAGAGCCGTTCTTCTTCACCAAGCCGGCCGATGCGCTGCTGATCAACGGCGCCGACATGCCCTATCCGACCAAGACCGCCGACCTGCACCATGAGATGGAGCTCGTCGTCGCGATCGGGACCGGGGGCAAGGACATCCCGGAAGCGGAAGCGCTGGCCCATGTCTACGGCTATGCGGCCGGGCTCGACATGACCCGCCGCGATCTGCAGAACACCGCCAAGAAGACCGGGCGGCCCTGGGACATGGCGAAGGGCTTCGACCTTTCCGGGCCGATCGGCGAGATCGTGCCGGCGAGCAAGGCGGGCCACCCCGCCGCGGGCAAGATCGAACTGACGGTCAACGGCACTGTCCGCCAGACCTCCGACCTCGCCAAGCAGATCTGGAACGTCGAGGAGACGATCTCCTATCTGTCGGGCCTCGTCGAACTCAAGCCCGGCGACCTGATCTTCACCGGGACGCCGGAGGGCGTCGCCGCCGTCGGCAAGGGCGACGTGCTGGAAGGCGAGATCGCCGGCGTCGGCACCGTCCGCGTCCGCATTTCCTGATCCCGGAGCGCTTCATGACCATCCGCCTGACCGCCGACGCCTCTGGCGTCTTCCCGATCGCGCCGACGCCGTTCAGTCCCGACGGTAGCCTTGACTGGGCCTCAACCGACCGGCTCTTCGCCTATTACGACACCATCGGCTCCGACGGCACGACCGTGCTGGGCATCATGGGCGAGGCACCCAAGCTCGAGCCCGAGGAATCGCTCGGCATCGTCAAGAGCGCGGTCAAGAACATGCCGGGCAAGCCGGTGATCGTCGGCGTCTCGGCGCCCGGCTTCGCGGCGATGCGCTCGCTCGCGCGCCAGTCGATGGAGCTCGGCGCCGCCGCCGTGATGATCGCGCCGCCCTCCAACCTGCGCACCGACGACCAGATTACCGGCTACTACGCCCAGGCAGTCGAGGCGATCGGTACCGACATCCCCTTCGTGATCCAGGACTACCCGCTGACGCTCTCGGTGATCATGACGCCGGCCGTGATCCGCAAGATCGTCACGGATAATCCGTCCTGCGTGATGCTGAAGCATGAGGACTGGCCGGGCCTCGAGAAGATCTCGACACTGCGCAAATTTCAGCAGGAGGGCTCGCTACGGCCGATCTCGATCCTGACCGGCAATGGCGGGCTCTTCCTCGATTTCGAGATGGAACGTGGCGCCGACGGCGCGATGACCGGTTATGCCTTCCCGGAGCTGCTGATCGATATCGTAAAGCTGCAGAAGGCGGGACAGCGCGACGAGGCGCATGACATCTTCGATGCTCACCTGCCGCTGATGCGTTACGAGCAGCAGCAGGGCGTCGGGCTCGCCGTGCGCAAGTATACGATGATGAAGCGTGGCATCCTGACCAGCGACGCCCAACGCAAGCCGGGCTCTTCGCTGACTGCCGCCGCGAAGGCAGAGGTCGATTACCTCCTCGCCCGCGTCGCCAAACTCGATCCGCGCGCGAAGCTCTGAGGCTCAACCGTCATTCTCGGGCGCCGCGCAGCGGCGACCCGAGAATCTCCGGCAGAATGAGGCTCGGGAAGCCTTCCCCGGCATGAGATGCCCGGGTCGAGCCTGGGCATGACGCCTGATAGGCCGTTCAATGGCCCTTATGCTCGCCTTCTGTGCTGCCCTTGGCGGCGATCGAGTCGACCTTGAACTCGACATCGACGCTGCCGGCCTTCTCGAAGGTGAGCGTGCCCTTCAGCGTCTCGCCCTGCTTAAGCTGCTGCTTCAGGTCCATGAACATGATGTGGTAGCCGCCGGGCTTGAACTCGACCTTGGCGCCGGGCGCTACGTCCACGCCCTTCTCGAGCGGGCGCATGGTCATGATCCCGTCCTTCAAGGCCATCTCGTGGATCTCGGCGCGGCCGGCGAACGGCGCCGAAACCGAGACGAGGCGGTCCGGGGCGGAACCGGTGTTCTCGATGGTGAGATAGCCGCCACCGACCTTGGCGCCGGCCGGCGTCGCGCGCGACCAGGGGTGGCCGATGGTGAGCGAGCCGAGCTTGAAGCCGTGGGCGGAGGCGAGCGTGGCCGACAGCGCAAGCGCGACCGCGGCGAGGGGAAGGGAAAACTTCATGGCAGATATCCTGAGAGCAAAGGGCTGACGACGCAGCCCGGGCAGAGCACGCCCTCCATCACCCGAGGACAGCAGGCGCGCATGCTGGAAAGAAACGGTGCGTCTCAGATTGCCGGCGGCGCGCGCGGCCGGGCGAGGCCCGTCGCGAAGCGATGCGCCAGACCCTCGGCCCGAGACAGACGCTGAGGCAGGCGGACGGCATGTTGCCCGGCGAGGGCCGCCGAGCTGGCAGGCGGCCCTGCGAGCACCGGGTTGAGAGGGCAGCCCTTGCAATGGGCGAGATCGCCTAACGGGACGGGGCCGCCATCGTCCGGAAGCGTTGCGCCGGAGCAGAGCACGATGCCGTCATGCCCGGCCAGCGCGGCAAAGGCGGGCGCCGGCACCAGCGCGAGCGCCAGCACGGCCCAGGCATAAGCCACCGCAAGCCAGGCTCCGAGGCCGGAGCGGCGCAGATTCCGCAGCGAGGTGGCGCGAGCCGACATGGCGGGAGAAAGCGCCCGTCCCGCCGCCGCGTCAAGGCGCCTCTTGCCGCAGGGGCACCAGAGGCGGGGCACGCGATCCGCGGCGTCCGGGTCCGAGCGGAGAAGAATATTCTCCAACGTATCGTTTCTTGAAAAGAACGATCCGGTTGACAAACAGGACGATACCGATCAGATTGCAAACCGTTCCGGAGCAATCCGGGGCCGCGGAGATTTGAGCGAGCAGCTTGCGCCGCGTCACCAAACGCTAAAGCGCCACGACCGTGTCGTGGGCTCCAGATCGTAGGAGACGGACATGATGATTGCGAAGACGAGCCGAAGCCCAGACCGCTTCCGCCTTTCGCCCTGCTGTTGTCGACGCTGAGATCGCGAGGCCGAAAGGCCGCTCCATCCCATCGTTTTTCGACAAGCGCCGCGCTGCGGCGAAAGGCAGAGTCATGTCCGAACTTCAATCCTTCTCCGGCCACCCCGCGCCGGCGCATCAGGTCCAGGCCCAGGCGCATCAGGCCTATGTCATCGAGATCGGCGAGACGCAGGCTGGCCTCGTGAGCCGTCGCGGCGAGGAGCGCTATTTCACCTTCATCGCCGCCTCCGCGCGATTCAGCGCGCTCGACGGCCAGCGCTTCGCCACGCCCGTCGCGGCGGAAAGCGCCGCCCGCCTCCTCGTCTCGCCGCGCCGCCACGGCCCGCTGCGGCTGGCTTCGTGAGGCGGCGATGCCATTGATCTCCGCACTCCGGAATGCGCTGGCCATCTGGTTCGGCTGGCCGATTCCGACCACGCCGGAACGATCCGAAACCACGAGCGAAGACGATCGCCGCTCGATCCGTGACGTGACGCTGGAACAGCTCGGCATCGCCCACTGGTCCAGCCACAGCCACTTCTGAGGACATGATGAACGCCCCCGTCAGACCCGACGCCGTTGTCGTCGGCGCGCTACCCATTGCCGTGCCGGACCCGGCCATCCGCTTCGAGGCGGTTGGCAAGACCTATCCGGCGCGGCGCGGCCAACAGCCGGTGACCGCCCTCGAAGGCATCGATCTCGATGTGCCGGCAGGCGCGATCCTCGGCGTGATCGGCCGCTCGGGCGCCGGCAAGTCGACCCTGATCCGGCTCGTCAACGGGCTGGAGCGGGCGACGGCGGGCCGCATCCTGATCGAAGGCGAAAATGTCACCGGGTTGAACGAGGCCGGCTGGCGCCGGCAGCGGCGCCGGATCGGCATGATCTTCCAGCATTTCAACCTGCTTTCCTCGCGCACCGTCTTCGACAATGTCGCGCTGCCGCTGGAGATCGCGGGCACGCCGCGCGCCGAGATTTCCGCGAAGGTGGAGCGGCTGCTGGCGCTGGTCGGCCTCTCCGACAAGAGCGAGCGCTATCCTTCCGAGCTTTCGGGCGGGCAGAAGCAGCGCGTCGGCATCGCTAGGGCACTCGCCACCGACCCCAAGGTGCTGCTCTGCGACGAGGCCACCTCGGCGCTCGATCCCGAGACGACGCGCTCGATCCTCGCGCTGCTGAAGCAGGTCAACCGCGAGCTCGGCATCACCATCCTGCTGATCACCCACGAGATCCCCGTCATCAAGGAGATCTGCGACCGCGTCGCGGTGATCGAGGACGGGCGGATTGTCGAGCAGGGCGAGACCTTCTCCGTCTTCACCAACCCGCAGCATCCGACCACGGCGCTGTTCGTCGAGGCCGTGACCGGCGTCGAAGTGCCGGCCCATCTGGAAGGGCAGATCCGCGCGGTGCCGCGGGAGGGCGACAACCTCGTGCTGCGCATCACCTTTACCGGCGCGAACGCGACCGCCCCGGTGATCAGTCGCCTCAGCGCCGTCGTCGGCGTGGACGTCAACATCCTGGCCGGGCGGATCGACGCCATCGCCGGCCAGCCCTTCGGCAGCCTGCTCGTCTCGATTCCGGCGCGGCTGCCGGAAAGCGACGCCGTGCTCGGCGCGCTCAGGGCTCTCGGACTCAAGGCGGAGGTCGTCGGCCATGTTTCCTGATTTCCTCTCTCCCCAGATCATCAGCCTGATCTGGCAGTCCACCCTCGACACGCTGACCATGGTCGCGGTTGCCGCCGGGCTCGGCACGTTCTTCGGCCTGCCGCTCGGCGTCTTCCTCGCCACCAGCAAGCGCGGCGAGCTGTTCGCCTCCCCGCTCGCCAATCTCGTGCTCGGCACGCTGGTCAACGCCACGCGCTCGACGCCTTTCATCATCCTCGTGGTGGCGATCATCCCTTTCACCCGGCTGATCGCCGGCACCTCGATCGGCACCGCCGCGGCCATCGTGCCGCTGACGGTGGCTGCCACGCCCTTCATCGCCCGGCTGATCGAGGGCGCGGTGCGCGAGGTCGACCAGGGCCTCGTCGAGGCCGCCCGCGCCATGGGCGCGACGCCGCTCCAGATCGTCCGCAAGGTGCTGGTGCCAGAGGCGCTGCCGGCGATCGTGCTGGGGCTCACGCTCGCCCTCGTCAGCCTGATCGGCTTCTCGGCCATGGTCGGCGCGGTGGGCGGCGGCGGGCTCGGCGACCTCGGCATCCGCTACGGCTACCAGCGCTTCATGCCCGACGTCATGGCCGCCGTCGTCGCCGTCCTCATCGTCCTCGTCCAGCTCGTCCAGAGCATCGGAGACCGCCTGGCGCGCCGCCTGAACAAGCGCCTGCGCCACGCCTGACACCCCTTTCAATCACAGCTCAACCGAAGGAAATGCCATCATGACGACCTCCATCAGCCGCCGCGCCGCGCTCGCCGCCGGCCTCGCCCTCGCGCTCACCGCCGGCCCCGCGCTCGCCCAGCAGAACCAGGTGCTGCGCATCGGCGTCTCGCCCGGCCCGCATGCCGAGATTCTGGAGAAGGTGAAGCCGCTGCTCGCCAAGAAGAACATCGATCTCAAGATCATCGAGTTCTCCGACTATGTCGTGCCGAACCAGGCGCTCGACGCCGGCGAGCTGGAGGCCAATTCCTTCCAGAACAAGCCCTATCTCGACAACCAGGTGAAGGACCGCGGCTACAAGATCGAGAGCGTCGGCCTGACCGTGAACTTCCCGCTCGGCATCTACTCGTCGAAGTACAAGAACTGGTCCGAGATTCCGGACGGCGCGACCGTCGCAATCCAGAACGACCCGACCAATGGCGGCCGCTCGCTGCTGCTGCTGCAGGACAAGGGCGTGATCAAGCTGAAGGATGGCGTCGGCTTCAAGCCGACCCCGCTCGACATCGTCGCCAACCCGAAGAAGCTGAAGATCCTCGAGGTCGAGGCCGCCCAGACGCCGCGCACGCTGGCCGACGTCGCCGCCGCCGCGATCAACACCAACTACGCCGTCGACGCCAAGATCGAGCCGACCTCGGCCATCCTGCGCGAAGACCCGAAGGGGCCCTATGTCAACCTGATCGCCGTGCGCAGCGTCGACAAGGACAAGCCCTGGGTCAAGGAACTGCTCGCCGCCTACCACACGCCTGAGATCAAGGCCTTCGTGGCCGAGCGCTTCAAGGGCTCGGTGCTGGCGGGCTGGTAATTTTAAGAGCGTTTCCGCGTTTCCCCGAATCGCGGAAACGCTCTAACTCTTTGTTTTAACGCATTTTCTTTACGCGATCCGGCACCCACTTCGCTCGAAAATGCTTTAGGTCTCCTCCCCACCTGGCTCTCCAGTCATCAGCCAGGCACCTGCCCCGGACGCGCCACCCGCGCCTCCGGGGCTTTTCGTTTGTGGGTTACTGCTCAGCGCGGGAGCGAGCCGAAGGCGAAGAACTGCGTCTCGCCGGAGGAATCGTCGACGCCGTCATTGTCGGTGACGACGAAGAGGTTTCCGGCCTTGTCGACCGTCATGCCCTCGACCTTGTCGAGGCCGTAGCCGCCGGCCTTCATCAGATCCGGCGTCAGGTCGCGCAGCAGCGTCTTATCGACCGTCGGGATCGTTGCGGAGCCGAGCGCGGCCGGCGTCAGGCCCTTGACCGAGAAGGTCGTGAGCGTCTTCACAGCCTTGGCCCCGAAGAGGTTGTCACGCTCGATCACGGCGAACGTATCGTTGCCGAGATAGGTCAGTTCGGAGAGACCCATCCAGGCACCGGCGGCCGGCTGGGAGAGCGGGTAATGCAGGGCGCCCCAGGCCTTGGTGGCCGGCTTGTAGGTCAGGATCTTGGTCTTGCCCTTCGGATCGTCCTTCCATTCGCGCTGCACGGCGAGCCAGACCGTCTCGTCCGCGCCCGTGCCGGTGATGGCGACGCCCTCGAAGCCGAAGCGGGTCGCCTGCTTGGCCAGTTCCTCCGGCAGCAGGATCTCTTCCTCGACTTCGCCCTTCGCCGAGACACGCAGCAGGATGTTCTGCGTCGGCTTGTCCTTGTTCTCCGGATTGCCCTCGGAGGCGAGCCAGAAGCCGCCAGCGGGACGCGTCGCAATGCCTTCGAGGTCGTAGGCGGCGGGCTTGCCGTCCCTGGTCACGGTGATCGCGCCGGTGATCTTCGCGGGCTTGCCCGTCGCGTCGATCTCGAGGATGCGCGAGGGGCTATAGGCGCTGTCGGTGACCGCGAAGAGCTTGCCGGAGGCCGTCTGGTCCGCCGCAAGCCCGGAGAGCGCGCCCCAGCCGATCGGCGCACCGTTCTCGTCGGCGGACTGGATCGTGGGATAGGAGGCGGGACCCTCGCTGCGGCGATAGATCGTCACGGCCGACCGCGCGCCGCCCTTCTCCCCGACATCGGTTTCCGAAGCCGAGACGAAGAGGTCGCGCTGCGGAATGGCGAGCAGGCCTTCCGGCCCGATGCCGCCCGGCAGGGCCTGCAGGAAGCGCGGCGTCTTCCCGGCGCCCTCATCCTTGTAGACGAGCACGAGCGAGGCACGCTCCAGCCCGACGAAGATCAGCCGGTCCTGGCCATAGGTCGCGACCTCGATGCCCTCGGGCTCGGAGCCCTTGGCGGCGGAGCGCCGCTCCGGATAATGGCCGAGGGCCATGGCGACGTGGTCGACATCGGAGCCGGAATCGAACTCGACCGTGCCGTCCTTGCGGAAGATGGTGAAGCCGCGCGAGCCGCCCTTCCAGTCGCCCTCATTGGCGGTGACGAAGCGGTCATTGTCGAGCCAGCGCACGGCGTCGGGCTCCCGCGCCACGCCCTTCAGCTCTTCAGTGGGCTTGATCTGGCCGTCGCGGGTCTTGTCGATGTTCTTCAGGTCGACGGTGCCGGCGGGGAAATGCGTCACCACCTTGCCCGTGCGGCTGTCGACGATGACGATGTGGTTGTTTTCCTGAAGCGTCACCACCACGAGGCCGTCCTGATTGACGTCGACGAATTCCGGCTCAGGATCGGTCGGCTCGACGGCGGCGATGCCGGTCATGTCGACGACCTGACGCGAAGTGCAATCGATAGCACCGTCCTTGATGCCGATCAGGGTCAGGTTGCCGGCGGGCAGTTGCGGCAGCGCGCCCTTGTTGAGCTTCTCGTCGCGCTCGTTCTCGATGGCGATGACGAGTTTGCCCTTGTCCTTGGTCAGCGTCACCGAGTCGGGCTGGCCGCCGAGATCGCATTTCGCCACGACCTGCTTCGTCGCGAGATCGACGGTGGCGAGATGGCCGGCCGGCTCCTTGAAATTGTCGCCGGAGGTGACGACCGCGACGAAGGCCTTGCCGCCGAGGATGGTCACGGAGGTGGATTCACCCTCCAGCGGCACAAAGCCGGCGGGCTTCGGATTGGCCGGGTCGGCAATGTCGATCAGGCCAAGCGCCTTCTGCTCGGCATCGGTATAGGCGAGCAGCGTGCCGGCTTCGTTCGAGGCAATGATCTCCGAGACGGTCTTGCTCGCGTCACGGTCGGCCGGCAGGTTCAGCGGCACCGAGAAGGTGGCGATGCGATTGAACATCGGCTCGGCGGCGGCGGTGCCGGCCAGGAGCAGGGAGGCGAGAGCCGCGAGGACGAGGGGCTGGCGCATGGATTTGACCCGATGACGGAGTGAGAACTCCGTCGGCTAGGACTCCTGTGCGACAGCTTCGTGACAATGTGTCAGCCTTGGCCTGCTCCATCGACACCGGGCATCATATCCGCCTGCGCCGAGGAGCGCCGGAAGCCGATAACCTCCAGCTCGGTGACGAAGGCGACAGCGGCGGCCTGCACCAGCACGAAGACGATGCCGAGCCCGGTTGGCGCGAACCAACCCGTGAGCAGGATCGCGAGGCTGTCGACGATCCAGATCAGGTTGATGCCGATGACGGCGTAGATGGCGAGGCGCGGCAGAGCCTCTCGACTCGCGAGAAAAGCGAGCAGCGCGGCGCAGGGCAGCAGCATGAGGCCGGCGCCCTGCAGAAGCGTCTCCGGCAACCCAAGCGGGCCGGCGAGCGGGCCTGCAGCCGTGGTGAGAAGCAGCCCCATGCCAGCGCAAGCGGCGGCATCGAGCGCAAGGGCTTTGTGCAACAGGGGCGAGGACTGGATCATCGACATGGCATCATCCTTCCGGTTCGGGGCAGCAGCCCGTTGGTCGATGCCGGGAATGCTGGCGGGTTCGGGAACGCCGGTCGATTAAGCGGGAGGTAATTGGAACGGGTGGCCTGCGTAGCTAGCTTGCCAGCATGAGCACGCATCATTCCCCCTCCATCGGCGCTCTGCTCCGCGACTGGCGGCAGCAGCGGCGCTTCAGCCAGCTCGACCTCGCGCTGGAAGCCGAGATCTCACAGAAGCATCTGAGCTTCATCGAAAGCGGCCGCTCCTCCCCCAGCCGCGAGATGGTGCTGCTGCTGGCGGAGCATCTCGCCGTGCCGCTGCGCGAGCGCAACGCGCTGCTGCTCGCCGCCGGCTACGCCCCAATCTATCTGGAGCGCCCGCTCGACGACCCCGCGCTGAAGGCCGCCCGGGGCGCGATCGACCTGATCCTCAAGGGTCACGAGCCCTATCCGGCGCTCGCCATCGACCGGCACTGGACGCTGCTTGCCGCCAATGGCGCGGTGACACGGCTGCTCGGCCTCGTCACCGATGCGGAACTGCTGCGACCGCCCGTCAACGTCCTTCGCCTCTCGCTGCATCCGGATGGGCTTGCGCCCTTCATCGTCAATTTCGGCCAATGGCGCGGCCATCTGCTCGCGCGGCTGCGGCAGCAGGTCCGCGCGACGGCGGACGGCACGCTGGGCGCGCTGCTGAGCGAGCTCTCAGCATATCCTCATGCCGAGGCCGCGGCGAAAGCCCACCGGGAGACCGATCATGAAGCCGGCATCGCCGTGCCGATGCAGCTCCAATTGGGCGAGACGGTGCTCTCGCTGATCTCGACGACGACGGTGTTCGGCACGCCGGTCGACATCACCCTGTCGGAGCTCGCGCTGGAGACCTTCTTCCCGGCCGATGCCGCCACCGCCGAGACGCTCCATGCGCTCGCCGCAGCCGGCACCGGGACGGCGTGAGCGCCCGGAACCTTTGCGCCGCAGCACCGTTCCTTGCCCGACGCGACGGGTGTCGCACAGGATCCAAGAGGAGCTTCGCCATGAGCAGCACGACCGACAAGATCAAGGGCATGGCCAACGAGGCCGCCGGCAACGTGAAGCAGGCCGCCGGCAAGGCGTTCAACAAGCCGGAATTGGAGGCCGAGGGCGCGGCGCAGGAGCTGAAGGGCGAGGCCCAGCAGGCGATCGGCAAGGGCAAGGACGCGGTCAAGAAGGCCGTCGACCGAGTCTGAGGCGACAGCCTCGAAACGCAAAGGGCCGCCGAAAGGCGGCCCTTTTGTTATTGAAACACCGTCATTGCGAGAAGCGGAGCAACGAAGCAATGACGGGAGAGACTCAGGCCGTGCCGCCGAGCCCGCCGAGGAACTCCTTGACGCGGCCGAAGAAGCCGGCCGTCTCGGGATGAGTGTTCTGCGAACTCTCGCGCTCGAACTCCTCCAGAAGCTCGCGCTGGCGCGCCGTCAGCTTCTGCGGCGTCTCGACCACGACCTGGATGTAGAGGTCTCCGACCTCGCGCGAGCGCAGCACGCTCATGCCCTTGGCCTTGATGCGGAACTGCTTGCCGGTCTGCGTGCCTTCCGGAATCTTCACCCGCGCACTTTCGCCGGTCAGCGTCGGCACCTCGATCTCGCCGCCGAGCGCGGCCGAGACCAGCCCGATCGGCACGCGGCAGAACAGATCGGCGCCGTCGCGCTGGAAGATGGCGTGTGGCTTGATCGAGAGGAAGATGTAGAGATCCCCCGCCGGCCCGCCGCGCAGGCCGGCCTCGCCCTCGCCCGCCAGGCGGATGCGCGTGCCGTCCTCGACGCCGGCCGGGATATTGACGGAGAGCGTGCGCTCGCGCGTGACGCGGCCGGCGCCCTGGCAGTTCTTGCAGGGATCGTCGATGATCTCGCCGCGGCCCGAGCAGGTCGGGCAGGTGCGCTCGACCGAGAAGAAGCCTTGATTGGCGCGCACGCGGCCATGGCCGCCGCAGCTCGGGCACTGGCGCGACTTGGAGCCGGGCTTGGCGCCGGTGCCGGTGCAGACCTCGCAGGAGACCGAGGTCGGCACATGAATCGTGGCGTTCTTGCCGGCGAAGGCGTCTTCCAGCCCGATCTCGAGGTTGTAGCGCAGATCGGCGCCGCGCTCCCGGCCATTGGCGCTGCGCGGGCCGCCACGACGGGCGTCGCCGAAGAAGGAATCGAAGATGTCCGACATGAAGTCGGAGAACTCGGCGCCGCCGCCGGGGCCGCCACCGCCATTCTCGAAAGCCTGGTGGCCGAAGCGGTCATAGGCCGCGCGCTTCTGGCCGTCGGAGAGGACCTGATAGGCCTCGTTGAGTTCCTTGAACTTGATCTCGGCTTCCTTGTCGCCGGGATTCTTGTCCGGATGGTGCTGCATCGCGAGCTTGCGGAAGGAGCTCTTGAGCTCGACTTCCGTCACCGTCCGGCTGACGCCGAGGACTTCGTAGTAATCGCGTTTCGACATCGATCGAACGGCCCCTTCGCGCCCCGCGCGCCATGGCCGGGCTCAGGCCCGGCCATCTCACGCAGGACAGCGTTCAACATTCATGAGGCCTTCCCGTAACGAGATGGCCGGGTCAAGCCCGGCCATGACGTCTGCTGGAAGGCAAGCGCGGCTTACGCGCTCTTCTTCTTGTCGTCCGAGACATCCTTGAAGTCCGCGTCGATGACGTCGTCCTTCTTGGCATCTTCAGGCGCTTCACCGCCCTCGGCTGGAGCGCCTTCGGCCTGGCTGGCGGCATACATCGCCTCGCCCAGCTTCATCGAAGCCTGCATCAGCTCGTTGGTGCGGGCCTTGATCGCCTCGGCATCCTCGCTCGAAAGCGCGGTCTTGAGCGCCTCGGCCGCAGCCTCGATCGCCGACTTGTCGGCTTCCGAGACCTTGTCGCCATAGTCCTTCAGCGACTTCTCGGTCGAGTGGACGAGGCTCTCGCCCTGGTTCTTCGCTTCGACCAGATCGCGGCGCTTCTTGTCCTCGGCGGCGTTCGCCTCGGCATCCTTCACCATCTTCTCGATATCGGCCTCGCTGAGGCCGCCGGAAGCCTGGATCTTGATCTGCTGCTCCTTGTTGGTGGCCTTGTCCTTCGCCGTCACCGAGACGATGCCGTTGGCGTCGATGTCGAAGGTCACCTCGATCTGCGGCATGCCGCGCGGGGCCGGTGGAATGCCCATCAGGTCGAACTGGCCGAGCATCTTGTTGTCGGCCGCCATCTCGCGCTCGCCCTGGAAGACCCGGATCGTCACCGCACCCTGGTTGTCCTCGGCGGTGGAGAAGACCTGGCTCTTCTTGGTCGGGATCGTGGTGTTGCGGTCGATCAGGCGCGTGAACACGCCGCCCAGCGTCTCGATGCCGAGCGAAAGCGGGGTCACGTCGAGCAGCAGCACGTCCTTGACGTCGCCCTGGAGGACGCCGGCCTGGATCGCGGCGCCGATGGCGACGACCTCATCCGGGTTGACGCCCTTGTGCGGCTCCTTGCCGAAGAACTGCTTCACGACCTCCTGGACCTTCGGCATGCGGGTCATGCCGCCGACGAGGACGACCTCGTCGATCTGGCCCGCCGAAAGGCCGGCATCCTTGAGCGCCTTCTTGCAGGGCTCGACGGTGCGCTGGACCAGATCGTCGACCAGGCTCTCGAACTTGGCGCGCGAGAGCTTGATGGCGAGGTGCTTCGGGCCCGAGGCATCGGCCGTGATGTAGGGCAGGTTGATCTCGGTCTGGGCCGTGGTCGAGAGCTCGATCTTGGCCTTCTCGGCCGCCTCCTTCAGGCGCTGGAGGGCGAGCTTGTCCTTCTTCAGGTCGATGCCCTGCTCGCGCTTGAACTCGTCCGCCAGGTACTCGACCAGGCGCATGTCGAAGTCCTCGCCGCCGAGGAAGGTGTCGCCGTTGGTGGACTTCACCTCGAAGACGCCGTCGCCGATCTCGAGGATCGAAACGTCGAAGGTGCCGCCGCCGAGGTCATAGACCGCGATGGTGCCGGACGACTTCTTCTCCAGGCCGTAGGCCAGCGCAGCCGCCGTCGGCTCGTTGATGATGCGCAGTACCTCGAGGCCGGCAATCTTGCCGGCATCCTTGGTCGCCTGGCGCTGGGCGTCGTTGAAATAGGCCGGGACCGTGATGACGGCCTGGGTGACGGGCTGGCCGAGATAGGCCTCCGCCGTCTCCTTCATCTTGGTCAGGGTGAAGGCCGAGATCTGCGACGGCGAATAGTCCTTGCCGTCGGCCTCGACCCAGGCGTCGCCAGAAGACGCCTTCTTGATCTTGTAGGGGACGAGCGACAGGTCCTTCTGCGTCATCGGATCCTCGAAGGTCCGGCCGATGAGGCGCTTGATGGCGAAGAAGGTGCGCTCCGGATTGGTGACGGCCTGGCGCTTGGCCGGCTGGCCGACAAGACGCTCGCCGTCATCCGTGATGGCGACGATGGAGGGCGTGGTGCGCGCGCCTTCCGAATTCTCGATGACCTTCGGCGTGGAGCCTTCCATCACTGCAACGCAGCTGTTGGTCGTGCCGAGGTCGATACCGATGACTTTACCCATGGACGGGATCCCTTTCGATTGAGCAGATCGCCGGCCCGCGACGTCTTCACGCCGCCTGCCGGCCCATGGACCGGACCGCCCCCGCTTCAGCGGCGAACGAACCGGCATTCCACGTTCGACGGTGGTCAGAACTCCAACAACCGCCCCTTGGCGGCGTATATAGTGAGGGTGTTCCCGCCCTTGCAAGACAGGCGAGCCGATTAAGAAACGAGGGATGCAGGCTTTGCAGGACGGCCCTCCCGCTTTCCGGCCGAGTGTGGCCTCGCCGCCCTTGCACATCCCGGCGTTGCCCTTCATGCAGAAAGGCCGTTCCGCCTGCCCATGGATTCCCCCAAGGACTCCCCGAGGATTCCCTCAGAAGGACTCCCCATGAGCCGATCGACGCGCTTTGCCGTCAGTCTTGCGGCGCTGGCCACGATGATCGCCGGCGCGCAGGCACAGCCCCTGCAACTGCCCGGCGCGCAGCCCTTCAATGCCACCGGCACGCTGCAAGCCGCGCCTGTCCAACCCGGGGCACCGAGCCAGCCGCGCCCGCCGAGCATGCCGGCGATCAAGGTGGCGGGCGAGGAGGCGATCCTCGGCAAGATCTTGCACCGCAACGGCAATCACGGCGAGGCGACCTTCAGCAGAATGGCTTCGGGCTACGGGATGAAGCTCAGTCTCGACGGCTTCCGCCCGGCCAATCTGGTCGAGCCCTGCTCGGTCTCCTTCGGCAACGAGCCCCTGCCCGTCACGGCAATCGGGCGCCCCTCCGGCGTGCCACGCTACCGGCTGGAGGCGCCGATCTGCCCGATCGTCTTCGACGTGCTGGACGGCGCCTTCCTCGTCGTCGAGCCGAACGAGCCCTGCGTCGTCGAAGCCGCCCAGTGCCGGATCGACCCGCGCGGGCTGTGGGGGCCGGATGCACGCACGATCTCCGGTCAGGCGAAAGAGATCGAAAGTGCACGCGGTGCTGCCGAGCGCGCGGTGCGGGAAGGCTATCGAACGCTGACCGCCCGCTCGGACGCCGTCGAGCAGCGCTCCATCGCCCGCGAGCAGGCCGGCTTCTCGGCCGAGCGCGAGATGATCTGCCGGGATTTCCAGCGCGAAGGCCAGCTTGGCTTCTGCGCCGCCCGCATCACCGCGGCGCGGGCCGCCTATCTGCGCGCCCGGCTGGGCCTCAATACAGAGCCAAAGCCCGCGGCCAAGCCAAAACCGCGCCCGGCCGCGCCGAAGCCGCTCTCGCTGACACCGACGCAGTAACGGCTCAGGCCATCCGGGCCGCGAGCGTCGCCTCGTCCAGCCCGGCGAGCGCATCGATCAGGTGCATGGCGAAGCTGCCGGGGCCGGCCGAGCGCTCGGCCGCGATCTCACCGGCGATGCCATAGGCAGTCAGCGCGGCGGCAGCGGCGAGATCGGCCTGCGACTCGACGGCGCGGCAGGCCGCGACCAGGGCGCTGGAGGCACAACCGAGGCCGGTGACCTTGGTCATCAGCCGGTTGCCGTGGCGGACCAGGAAAAGCCGGCCCATGCCCTCGATCCGGTCGACCACGCCAGTCGTCACCCGCAGCACGCCCTCCGCACCGCTCATGACACGGTCGAGCGCGGCCATCTCGGTCGCATTGCCGCGCACCGTCACACCCGGCAGCCACAGCACTTCGCTCGCAAGCTTCAAGCGCAGCGGCGAGAGCTCGACGAAGACCGGATCGAGCACCAGCGGAATGGCGCGCTGTCGCGCGACCTCCAGCAGCTTGGGAATGGCGCGCTCGGCCTCCGGGCTGATCGTGCCGAGATTGATCAGGATCGCGCCGGCACCGCCCGCGACCGCCGCGACCTCCTCGGGATGGCTCGCCATGGACGGCACGGCGCCGAAGGCGAGGAGCATGTTGGCGGTGATGTTTTGCGCCACCGTGTTGGTGAGGCAATGGACACGCGGATGGCGCTCTGCCACGCGCTTGATCACCCCAACGACCGTGGCGGCGTCGATCTCGGCCGGGGCTGGCTTGTCTCTCATGGCCGGAAGCTAGGCGCGAGGCCTGACCCTGACAACGGCCTTCAGGCCGTGCGGTCGACCAGCACGCCCTGACCGGCGGGGAGGGTCGCCTGCATCTGCTCGGTGCTCTGCTGGAGCATGGCGACAAGGCTCTGCTGCGCCTGCGCCTCCTGGCGGAGCATTTCGGTGCTCAGCGCCTGCTGCAGCGAGGCTGCCTGCGTGGCGGCGAAACTCTGGGCTAAGGCTGCGACGTCGCTCATGCCGGCCACGCTAGCCGGCGGGCCTTGCCAAATCCTGAACGCGCGAGATCAGGGCGCGATGATCGACGGCACGCCGCGCGGCATGGGCAGATCGCGACTGGCCTGTGCCCTGTCATCACGCTCTTCACGCCGATTATGGAGTGGCGCGGCCCGATCCCCGGCCGGCAGTTGCACGGAATCATCCATTCGCGGCGCCATCGGCACACCGGGAGCACGCTCCCTCGCGACCGGAGGACTCACGGTCGGTGGAGAGCTCTGAGGCCATGCCGGCAACGGCGCGAACGAACCGGCAAGCATCAAGACCGCGCTTGCTAGAATGGAGATTTTCATGGCGACACCTCCCATCATCGATTCCTCCGGAAGAAAAACCGCTGTCGGAGTGCGAAGTTCCCTGCATTGCAGGAAGAACGGGGCTGCTAGAGCACGCGCCGATCAGATTGCGTAGCAATCCGATCGGATCACGCGTTCTCTATCAATAGTCTGGAGGCGGATTCACCGATCAGGTTGTTTCAACCTGATCGGATCCGGCTCCAGGAGCAGCCCCGTCCATGTCAGCGGTTCTGGCCGGTCAGCAGCGGCGTGATGCGCCGCAGCGTGACACGCCGGTTCTCCCGTGCGGCATCCTGCGTCTGGACCTTCAGATACTGCTCGCCATAGCCCTGCGTCGTCAGGTTCTCCGGCGGGATCTGGAAGTCGCGGGTCAGGATTTCGGCGACCGACTGGGCGCGGCGGTCCGAGAGCGAGAGATTGTCGATATCGGCTCCAACGGCATCGGTATGGCCCTCGACGAGGAAGACCTCGTTCGGCGAGCTCTGCAGGGCGCGCCGGACCGAATCGGCGATCACAGCCAGCCGCCGCCCCTGATCCGGCGAAACCTGCCAGGAGCCCGAGTCGAAGCTGATCGTATCGACATCGACGCTGCGCATGCGGGCGCGCAGATCCGGCGAGTAACGCACCTCGTCGAGCGTGTAGCGGCGCGGGATGGCGGCCACCGGCGGCGCCGTGATCGTCTCGTAGATCAGGGCCTCGTCCGCCTGATCCGCATCGACGATATAGCGTTCGCGCGGGATCGGCAGCGGCGGAGCCGGCAGCACCACGATGTCGTCGGCAAAACGCCCCGGGCGGTCGCGCAGCGTGTTGTCGATGATCACCACCTCGCGGTCGTCGCGCCCGATGCGGGTGCGCCGGATCAGCCGGCCTTCCCCGTCGGTGACGGTGACGATGCGCGTGCCGTCGGGCCGCTCGAAGACGGTCCGCGTCTCGCCATCGCGGCGCTCGGAGCGGCCCTGCCAGCCGAGATCGCGGAAGCGCTGGTCCTCGTCACGGCGAATGATGGCGCGGCCGTCATCGTCGCGGATGATCGTGCGCCCCGGCTCGCGGATGACCGTGACGTCGCCCTCGCGCCGCTCCTCGCGACGGCTGCGGATGTCGTCGAAGCGCTCGGCGCCCTGCGTCGCCATGATGCCGCCCAGCACACCGGCCCCGAGGCCGATGGCGCCGGCCACGCCCGGCGAGATGCCGCTGCGACGACCGTCGCGCTGTTGCGGCGGCGCCGGAGGCAGGCCGGGCTGCGCGGGTGCGACACCGGGCTGGGCCGGGGCCGGCGCTGCGCCGGGTTGCGCCGGAGCCGGTGCGACGGGCGCAGCCTGAGGCGCTGCTGCGGGCGGCGCGGCGCGCGGCTGTGCCGGAGCAGGAGCGGGGGCAGGCGCGACCGGGGCAGCGGGAGCGGCAGCCGGAGGCGTTCCGGGCTGCGTCGCGCCGGGCGCACGCGGCTGTGCCGGGACCGCGGAAGGCGGGACGGCCGATGGCGGCGCGCCGGCACCGGGTTGGGCCGGGGCGGCCGGGGCGGTGGAAGGCGGCGCCGCAGGTGCACGCTGCTGCGTCGCAGGCGCGGCGGGAGCCGAGCCCGGCTGCGGCGCGGCCGAGGGCGGAACGGCCGGGCCGCCGCGCGGTACAGCCGAAGGCGGGGTAGCCGGCTGGGCAGGCGCGGCAGGCGGAGCCGCTTGCGGGCGCTGAGCCGGCGGCGCGGCGGCCGGGGGCGGCTGCGGAGCGGCGCGCGGAACCGCCGGCACGCTGGGTTCAGCCGGCGGGCGCGGCGGCGTCGGCCGGGCGGCAGGAGGCTGGGCAGAAGGAGGCTGGCCGGGAGCCGGCGCCATGTTTGGCGCAGGGCGTGCCGCCGGCGGCTCACCGCGAGGCTGGGGGGCGGGCATGGCGGGCGGCTGCGGCCGGGGAGCCTGCGGGGCGGGCTGCATCTGCGGCGGACGCGGAGCCTGCGGCGCGCCGGGCGGGACGGGGCGCTCCGGGCCGCGCGGACCGGGCTGTGCTCCCGGGGCGCGCTGCTGCTGCTCCTGTGGCCGCTGGCGTGGTCCGCGCCCCGGCTCGTCATCACCTGCGGAGGGCGCCTGTGCGACCCGATAACCGGCTTCGGCGAAGGCGTGTCCGGCCTGCGAGAGGACGAGGGCCGGCAGGATTGTTCCGACCAGCAACCAACGTTTCGTGCGCATTACGATTCCTGTTCTTCGTTTCAAAGCACAGGCATCAGGCCGCCCTCGGCCTGAACCCGTGATGAAGCGAAAACGGCGGGAATCGGGCAGCGGTTCCGCGAAGCAGCGCTCTAGAGCAGCTCCGCACTTCTCCGAACCGCGGAACTACTCTCCCTCTGCTTCATCGCATTTTCTTCACGCGGACCGGGGTCCACCTCGCTCGAAAATGCTCTAGAGGCCGGCCTCCGCCTTCACATAGGCCGCGATCTCGGCGTGGCTGGCGAACCAGCAATCGCCCTTCGCCTTGGCGAGCCTGACCAGCTCCTCGAGGATCCAGAAGCGCGAGCGATAGGTGATGACATGCGGGTGCATGGTCAGCAGGAAGAGCCCGCCTTCGGCATAGGCGCCCTCGAATTCGCGGCGGAAGATGTCGAAGACGGCTTCCGGCGACGTATAGGGCCTTAAGCCCTGGAAGCGGTTCATGCTGAGATAGGGCGCGTCGTCGCGAATCCACTCGACCGGCAATTCGACGATGCCGGTCGGCTCGCCTTTCTCGACGATCTCATAGGGGTCGTCATCCGCGAAGAGCGAGGAATCGTAGAGCAGGCCAAGCTCGCGCTCGATCGACAGCGTGACGTCGGAGAAATCCCAGGACGGGGTGCGCATGCCCACCGGGCGGATGCCGGTGATCTTCTCGAGCGTATCGGCCGAGCGCAGATGCAGCTCGCGCTCGTTTGCGGGCGGCACCGCCGTGTTGACCTCGTGGATCCAGCCATGGAGGCCGATCTCATGGCCCTCGCCGATGATGCGGCGCTGCTCATCCGGATAGAGCAGCGCGGTGACGGCCGGCACGAAGAAGCTCGCCTTGATGTCCTGCTTCTTCAACAGATTGAGGATTTTCGGCACGCCGACCCGGTTGCCGTACTGGCCCCAGGAGAGGCGCCCCACCGACTTGCCGCCGTCGCGCAGTTCGTTGGTCTCGTGGTCGACGTCGAAGGAGAGCGCGACCGCGCAGCGAGCGCCGTTCTTCCATTTTGCCGGCTTCAGATTGCGGCCGGCGCGGACCTGCTCGACCTTGCCGCGCCAGACCTCTTCCGGCCATTGCCAGGGCAACTGTTCGTCGGGTTGGGTCATGGCAGGTCCTTTCCTGTCGAAGCGCTACGCCACCGGCAGCACCGGCACGGCGGCGAGCAGGCGCTTGGTGTAGTCGTGCTGAGGGCGCTCGTAGATCTCGGCTGAGGGGCCGCTCTCGACGATCTTGCCGCGATACATGATCGCGACCCGGTCGCAGAGATGGCGCACCACCGAAAGGTCGTGCGAGATGAAGATCAGCGTCAGGCCGAGTTCCTGGCGCAGGCGGATCAGCAGGTTGATGATCTGCGCCTGGATCGAGACGTCGAGCGAGGCGACAGGCTCGTCGCAGACCACCACGTCGGGCTGCATGGCCAATGCGCGGGCGATCGCGACGCGCTGACGTTGGCCGCCCGAGAACTGGTGCGGATAGCGGCTGGCGAAGGCGGGATCGAGCCCCACGGCCGCGAGCCATTGCCGGACATAGTCCTTCGCCTCCGCCCGCCCGACCAGCCCATGTGCCAATGGCCCCTCGGCGATGGAATCGCCGACCGTCATGCGCGGATTGAGCGAGGCGAAGGGGTCCTGGAAAATGGTCTGGACACGCGTCGTGATCTTGTGCGGCTCCCGGCCCGCGCTCATTACCGGCGCGTCGTCGATGCGCACAAGGCCGCTGTCGGGCGCGTAGATGCCGGCCGCCACGCGCCCCAGCGTCGACTTGCCCGAACCAGATTCGCCGACCAGCCCCAGCGCCTCGCCGCGCCTGAGCACGAGCGTGACGTCATCGACCGCCTGCACGGCGGCCGGCGCCTTTGCCAGCCCGAGCCTCTGCCCGAGCTTGCGGAGCAGGCCGGGCGTCTGGGCGAAGCGCTTGGCGACATGCTCGATCCGGACGTAATGCGCTGCATCGCCGGGCGCAGGCTCTGCCTTCCTCGCGGCGCGCGGCGGCGGGGCAACTTCGGCGCCGGCGCCGCCCGCGAGCAACGTGCCCGGCTCGGCGCGGGAGGGCAGCGCATCGAGCAGCGCCTGCGTATAGGGGTGCCGCGGACGGGTCAGCACATCGAGCGTCCTACCCGTCTCGACGATCTTGCCATAGCGCATGACGCAGACATGGTCGGCAAGCTCGGCGACGACCGCGAGATCGTGGCTGATCCAGATCAGCGCCGTGCCGAGTTCCGCCACCAGTTCCTTCATCTCGGCGAGGATCTCGGCCTGGACCGAGACGTCGAGTGCGGTCGTCGGCTCGTCGCAGATGATCAGCTTCGGCCGGTGCAGCAGGGCGATGGCGATGGCGACGCGCTGGCGCATGCCCCCGGAGAACTGGTGCGGATAGAAATCGACCTTGCTCTCGGCGTCGGGGATGCGGACCTGCGCCAACGCCGCGACGGCGCGGCGGCGCGCCTCGCTTCCAGAGACCTTCTCATGGGCTTCCAGCGCCAGCCTGATCTGCGCCCCGATGGTCAGCATCGGGTTCAGCGTCATCATCGGGTCCTGGAAGACCATCGAGATCTGCTTGCCGCGGATCTTGCGCAGCTCCGCGGGTCCGAGCCCGACGAGTTCGCGGCCTTCCAGCTGCACCGAACCGCTCTCGACACGGCCGGGCGGATCGATCAGCCCGATGATCGAGAAGCCGGTGATGCTCTTGCCCGAGCCGGACTCGCCGACGAGGCCCATCACCTCGCCGCGCTTCAACGCGAAGGAGACGCCGTCGACCGCCTTCACCACGCCGGCGCGGGTGTGGAAGTGGGTCGTGAGGTCCGAGACCTGAAGGAGAGGCGCCTCGCTCATCGCTTCAGCCTCGGATTGACCTGGTCACGGATGCGGTCGCCGACGAGGTTGATGGCGACGATCAGCACGATCAGCGCGATGCCGGGATAGATCGAAATCCAGTAGCGGCCCGACAGCATGTACTGGAAACCGTTGGAGATCAGCATGCCGAGCGAGGGCTCCGTCACCGGCAGCCCAACGCCGAGGAAGGAGAGCGTCGCCTCCAATGCGATGGCGCTCGCCACCTGCACGGTCGCGACCACGATCAACGGAGGCAGGCAATTCGGGAAGATGTGGCGCCAGACGACGCGCATGGGCGGCAGCGGCGTCGAGAGCACGGCCTCGACATAGTCCTTGCCGCGCTCGGCCGAGGCCGCGCCATGGGCCGTGCGGGCGAAATAGGCGTATTGCGCGGCGGCGAGCGCGGCGATGAGCTGGAGCTTGCCCTGCCCGAGCATGGCGGACAGGACGAGCGCCAGCAGGATCGCCGGGAAGGCGAGCTGCAGGTCGATGACCCGCATGATGAAGGCCTCGCGCCGGCCGCCGGCATAAGCAGCGCCGATGCCGAGCGCGACGCCGAGCGTGAAGGCGAGCGCGCCCGCCACCAGCCCCATCTGCAGCGAGATGCGCAGGCCGTAGAGAATCGCCGAGAGCAGGTCGCGGCCCTGCGCGTCGGTGCCGAGCCAATGGGTGTAGCCGCCCGAGCCGACGAAGCCCGGTGGGCGGCGCGCATCGGAGAGGGAGAGGTTGGCGAGGTCGTAGGGGTCCTGCGGCGCGACGAGCGGCGCGAGCAGGGCCAGCCCGATCATCAGCACGACCACGGCGAGCGCCGCGACCGCGACCTTGCTCTCGCGAAACTCCGCCCAGAAGCGGGCGACGGGAGAGGCCTCGCTCATCGCGCGCCTCCCTTCCTCAACCGCGGATCGAGCCCGACATAGGCGAGGTCGACCAGGAAGTTGATGGTGATGAAGACGAAGGCGACGAGCATGAGATAGGCGACCATCACCGGCCGGTCGAGCGACTGGATCGAATCGATGATGAGCTTGCCGATGCCGGGCCAGGAGAAGATCGTCTCGGTGACGACGGCGAAGGCGAGCGTCGAGGCGAATTCGAGCCCGAAGACGGTGACCAGCGGGATCGCGATCAGCCGCAGGACATGGCGGCGCAGCACGGTCCATTCGGACAGGCCGGCGGCGCGGGCGAACTTCACCGTGTCGGTCAGCATGGTCTCGCGCGTGCCCGCCCTTGCAAGGCGCGTCATCAGGGCGAGCTTGAACAAGGCGAGGTTGAGCGCCGGCAGCAGCAGGTGGCTCAGTCCGTTCGCGGTCAGGAAGCTCCACTGGACGCCGAAGAGCGAAACGGTCTCGCCGCGCCCGCCTGCCGGCAGCCATTGCAGCTCGACGGCGAAGGCCATGATCAGCACGAGGCCGATCCAGAAGGTCGGCACCGAGAAACCGAGGATCGACACCGTCATGATTAGCTTGGCGGCGACGCTATCCGGCCGATAGCCGGCATAGATGCCGGCGGGGATGCCGATCAGCGCCGCGCCGAAGACCGCCGCTAGGGTCAGTTCCAGCGTCGCCGGTAGGCGCGACAGGATCAGCTCCATCACCGGCATGCCGAAGACGAAGGAACGGCCGAAATCGCCGTGCAGTACACGGCCGAGGAAGGTGAAGTACTGCTCCCAGAGCGGCCGGTCGAGCCCGTAGCGGGCGATGGTCTGCAAGCGCAGTTCCTGGCTGACGTCGGGGCCGATCAGCACGTCGATCGGGTTGCCGATCGCATAGACGCCGACGAAGACCAGCATCGACATGACGAGCATGACGACGAGCGCCTGCAGCAGGCGTATGGCGACATGGCCTAGCATGGACTGAGCCCGGCGCGGCGCCTCACGGCCAGTTCTCGACCATCGCCGCACGCGTCTCCTCGACGCCGACCCGCCAAACCTCCAGCATCTCCTCGTCCGGCCGCTGGTAGAGGCCATGGAAATTGCCGTCGCCGAGGATCTCGCGACGGCGCTTCGGGCTCGCTGCCTGATACTGGGCGGGGTTGAAGGGCGGCTTCAGCGTGTCGGGCATCGCCACGCCCTCGAGCCGCGTCCAGGGGAAGTTCTCCATCCAGGAGGCATGGGAGGCGGCCGGGTCGACCGCCTTGACCGCCGCCTGGAATTGCGGGGCAGCCCACCAGTTATGCAGCCTGACGCTCGCATCGGGGTGCCGGCCGAGCCATTCGGTGGCGAAATTCAGCGCGGGCGAGTTGCCGCCATGGCCGTTGACCAGCATGATCCTGCGGAAGCCCGAGCGGTAGAAGCCGTCGAAGATGTCTTCGAGCAGGGCGACATAGGTCGATAGCCTCAGAGAGATACTGCCCGGGAAATCGAGGAAGCCCGGCGTCATGCCATAGGCCAGCACCGGGAAGACCGGGATGCCGAGCGGCTCGGCCGCCTCCTGCGCAACCCGCTCGGACAGGATCACGTCGGTGGCGAGGCTCAAATAGGCGTGCTGCTCGACGCTGCCGAGAGGCAGGACGCAGCGGTCATCCCGCTTCGCCTGCGCCTCGATCTGCATCCAGTTCATCTCGGCGACACGCACGGCGCGATCCTTGCTTGGGAAACGGGACGGTGGGGCAGACGACCAGCCCTGTCGAGGTGTAGCCTGTGCCGGTTCCCGCTCCGGTTGATCCTTGACTCCGGGGCCGGAGAGCGTCAAGTTCCATTTGGAACTAAATCGGCCCGAGAGACCTCCCATGCGGCGCTCGCCGACCTCTCTTTCGCGTGTCGACCCGGAGCGCGAGGCCGCGCTCGGCGGCCTCGACCCGCTGACAGTGACCAAGCTCTGGGAGAATCCCTGCTGGCTGTCCTTCAGGCTGAACTTCGTCGCTTTCCGCTTCAACGACCCGGTCTATCGCTGGATCGAGACCCGCTACGGGCTGGTGCGGCCGGAATTCGTCGCGCTCTATGCGGTGGGCCTGCGGGAGGGCGTGGCGGCCAAGAACATCGTCGCCTCCTCCGGTCTGCCGAAGAACACGCTCTCGCGCGCCGTGCAGAAGCTGCTGCAGCGGCGGCTGCTCCGGCGCGAGACGGACCCGACCGACCTGCGCAGCTATGTGCTGCACCTGACGCCGGCCGGTCGCAAGATCTTCGACGAGACCATGCCGCTGATGGTGCAGCACCAGACCGCGATGCTCGCCTGCCTCAGCGAGGACGAGCAGCGGCAGCTCTGCACGCTGATGGACAAGCTCGTCATCGCCTCGCCCGCCTGGCCCAACGAACTCGAACAAGAGGGGACACCATCATGACCATTGCCCGGACCTTCCGCCTCGCGGCCTTCGCCGCCCTGCTCGGCGCCGCCGTCTCCACCGGCGCACTCGCCCAGACGCTGACGATCGGCGTGCGCGCCGGCCCTGAATCGATCGACCCGCACTACACCGCGACCGGCACCCATGCCGAAGCGCTGAAGCATGTCTTCGACACGCTGGTCTGGTCTGGCGACAAGCTGCAGCTCGAGCCGCGGCTGGCGACGAGCTGGAAGGCGATCGCGCCCGATGTCTGGGAGTTCAAGCTCAGGCCCGGCGTCAAGTTCCATGACGGCTCGGACTTCACGGCCGAGGACGTGAAGTTCTCGATCGAGCGCATCCCGACGGTCGCCGGCCCGAACCCGACGACGATCTATGTCCGCCGCGTCAAGGAGGTGAAGATCGTCGATCCGCTGACCGTCCAGGTCGTCACCGACGGACCGGCGCCGAACCTGCCGAACGACTTCATCCGTCTCTTCGTCGTCTCGCACAAGGCTGCCGCCGGCCTGACCAAGGACAGCGCCAACGAGGCCTTCAACACCGGCAAGGCCGCGGTCGGCACCGGCCCCTACAAGTTCGTCTCCTGGACGCCGAAGGACCAACTCGTGCTCGAGCGCTTCGACGGCTACTGGGGCCCGAAGGAGCCGTGGGCCCGCCATGTCCGCAAGGAGCTGCCGAACGACGCCGCCCGCGTCGCCCAGCTCAAGGCCGGGCAGGTCGACCTGATCGTGCGCGCGCCGGCCTCCGACGTGCCGACGCTGAAGCGCGACGCCAAGCTCGCCGTCACCAGCGTCGAGACCGTCTACGTCTTCAACATCGAGATCGACCTGCGCGACAAGTCCCCGCAGATCAGCGCCAAGGACGGCTCGGCCCTGCCGAAGAACCCGCTGCAGGATGCGAAGGTGCGCGAGGCGATCGACATCGCCATCGACCGGCCGGCGCTCGCCGAGATCGCGATGGAAGGCCTCGGCGCGCCGGTCAACCAGCTCGTGACGCCGACCATCGCCGGCTTCAACAAGTCGCTGCCGCCGATCAAGCCGGATATCGCCAAGGCCAAGAAGCTGCTCGAGGAGGCCGGATATCCGAACGGCTTCAAGATCACCTTCTCCTTCACCAATGACCGCCTGCCGGGCGACCGCCAGGTCGGCACCTCGATCGCGCAGATGCTGGCCCGCGTCGGCATCGAGGTCGTCGCCAACGCGCAGCCGGCAGCGGTCTATTTCCCGGCCCGGGCGCGCTCCGAATACTCCCTCTCCATGTCGGGCTGGGGCACGCTGACGGGCGAGGCGAACTACACCCTCTCCTCGCTGGTCCACTCCAACGACCCGGCCAAGAAGCTCGGCGCCTTCAACCTGCTCGGCTACAAGAACGCGCAGGTCGACAAGCTGATCGAGGACGCCTCGATCGAGCTCGACGAGGCGAAGCGCAACAGCTTCCTCTCCGAGGTCAACGCGATCGTCGCCAAGGAGCGCCCGCGCCTGCCGGTCGTCGCGGTCGGCTCGGCCTGGGCGATGCAGAAGGACAAGGTGACGATCACCCCGCGCGTCGACGAGGACACGCTGGCGATGGACATCAAGCCCGCCAAGAAGTGAGGCGCGCCGGCGTCCGCGACGGAGAAGGGGCGCCCGGTCTGACGCCGGCCCCCTGATCCGCTTGCCCGCAGACACCTTGCCCCCGAGGGGCAAGGCCTTTTCAGAGGTTCTCACATGACTCTCGCGCTTGCCATCCATGGCGGCTGCGGCACGCTGCCGAAGCCGGAGATGACCGAGGCCGAATGGGCGCAGGCGCGCGCCGACCTGGCCTCGGCGCTGCGCGCGGGCTGGACGATCCTGTCCAAGGGCGGGCCTGCCGTCGACGCGGTCGAGGCTGCCGTCCGGGTGATGGAGGATTCGCCGCATTTCAACGCCGGCTATGGCTCCGCCTTCAACGCGGATGGCGACCATGAGCTCGACGCCTCGATCATGGATGGCGAGACGCTCGCCGCCGGGGCCATCTGCGCCGCCAAGCGCATCCGCAACCCGATCCTGGCCGCCAAGGCGCTGATGCTGCGCGGCGACCCGCTGCTTCTCACCGGGCCGGCCGCCGACGCCTTCGCCGAGCATGAGGGCATCGATACGGTCGATAACGCCTATTTCTCGACCGAGCGCCGGCGCAAGAACCTCGCCTCGATGAAGATCCGCGAGCTCGTCGGCACCGCCGCCGAGGCGAGCGAAGCCGAGAAGCACGGCACCGTCGGGGCCGTCGCCTGCGATACGCGCGGGCACCTCGCAGCCGCGACCTCGACCGGCGGCTACACCAACAAGCCGGCCGGGCGCGTCGGCGATTCCCCCATCATCGGCGCCGGCACCTATGCCCGCGACGGGCGCTGCGCCGTCTCCGGCACCGGCAAGGGCGAGTATTTCATCCGCTACTGCGTCGGCCACGAGATCGCGTCGCTGATCGCCTACAAGGGTCTCTCGCTGGCGGACGCGACGCAGGCCGTGCTGGCCGAGCTTTCGGCGCATGAGATCGGCGCCGGCCTCGTCGCGGTCGATGCCGAGGGCAACATCGTCGCGCCCTTCAACACCGAGGGCATGTATCGCGGCTGGGTCAGCCCGGACGGGCTCATCCATGTCGCCACCCATGGCGACGTCGAACTGGCCGGGCAGGCGGCATGAGCGAACCGATCCTGATCTGGGGCGCAGGCGCCATTGGCGGCACGCTCGGCGCCTACTGGGCTCGCGCCGGCATCCCGGTGCTGCTGGTCGACATCGTGGCCGAGCATGTCGAGGCCTGCCGGACGAGCGGGCTCGCCATCACCGGCCCCGTCGAGGGATTCCGGCAGGTCGTACCCGCCGCGACGCCGCAGGAGCTGACCGGCCGCTACAGCTGCATCGTGCTCGCCGTGAAGGCGGGGGCTACGGAAACGGCGCTGGCGATGCTCGCGCCGCATCTGGCCGAGGACGGCTTCGTGCTCTCCGCCCAGAACGGCCTGAACGAGCTCGCCATCGCGAAGGCCGTTGGCGAGCGGCGGACCATGGGCTGCTTCGTCAATTTCGGCGCCGACTGGCTCGGGCCCGGCGAAATCCTCTACGGCAACCGCAGCGCGGTGGTGGTCGGCGAGCTCGACGGCACGGTGAGCGCGCGCGCCGCGGAGATGCACCGGCTGCTCAAGATGTTCGAGCCCGATGCCATCCTGACCGACAACATCTTCGGCTATCTCTGGGGCAAGCTCGCCTATGGCGCGATGCTGTTCGGCACGGCGCTGACCGACGATTCCATGTCGGCGAACTTCGCCGATCCGGCGCGGCTGCCGGTCTGGCTGGCGCTCGGGCGCGAGGTCGGGGCGGTGGCGGCCAAACGCGGCATCACCTCGCTCGGCTTCGGCGAATTCGATCCGATGGTGTTCGCGCCCGGCCGGCCGGAAGGCCCGCAGGTCGAGACGATACGCTGGCTGGCCCATTACACCTCGCAGACGGCCAAGACCCATTCCGGCATCTGGCGAGACCTCGCGGTGCGCAAGCGCAAGACCGAGGTCGATCCGCAGATCGGTATCATCGCGACGCTCGGCAGCGAGGTCGGGGTGCCGACGCCGGCGCTGGAGACGCTGGTTGCGCTCATCCACGACATCGAGGAAGGCCGCCGCCCGATGGCCTTCGAGACGCTGAAAGTACTGATCGACCGATGCAGATCCGTTTCGACAACCGCGTAGCCCTCGTCACCGGCGCCGCGCAGGGAATCGGGCGCGCCATCGCCGCGGCGTTGGCCGAGGCCGGCGCCCGCGTCCACCTCGCCGACATCGATGCCGAAGGCGTGGCGGCGACGGCCCGAGAGATCGGCGCGAGCGCGCATGCGGCCGATCTCGGCTCGCCGGAAGCCGCGCAGAAGCTCGTCGGCGAGATCACCAAGGCAGAGAGCCGCCTCGACCTGCTGGTCCACGCCGCGGGCGGCGTGCGCGGCCAGGTTGGCCGGGCCATCGAGGAGATTTCGGAAGCCGACTGGCGGGTGATCTTCGCCGCCAATGTCGATTCCGCCTTCTTCCTGGCGCAGGCTGCCGCGCCGGTGATGAAGAAGGGCGGCTATGGCCGCATCGTCACGATCTCGTCGGGGGCGGGCCTGCGGCCGAGCCTCACGGGCATCCAGGCCTATTCCAGCGCCAAGCACGCGCTGGTCGGGCTGACGAAGCAGCTCGCCTGGGAATTCGGCCCGCACGGCATCACCGTCAATTCGGTGGCGCCCGGCTTCGTGCGCTCGAACCCCGCCACCGAGCGGCAATGGGAGAGCTACGGGCCAGAGGGGCAGAAGCGCCTCGTCGAGAGCATCCACACCCGCAAGCTCGGCACGCCGCAGGACATCGCACATGCGACGCTGTTCTTCCTGAGCGAGCAGGCGAGCTGGATCAGCGGGCAGGTGCTCTCCGTCGACGGCGGGCGGTCGTAGGCGCGAAAAAAGGGGAGCTTGATGCTCGGGCTTGACCCGAGCATCTCTTCCCGAAGGAGGCTCCCGCGCCTCGTCCTGCCTGAGATTCTCGGGTCAAGCCCGAGAATGACGCCGCCCGTGCCTCACCCGCAATTGGCCTGATCGGCCGGCATCTCGGCGCCGACCATCCAGTTGGTGCCGAAGCGATCGACCAGCATGCCGAAGCGCGGCGACCAGAAGGTCTCGGCCATCGGCATGGTGATCCGCGCGCCGCCTTCGGAGAGGCCGGCGAAGATACGCTCGGCGTCCTCCGGGGTCGCCACGCCGATGCTCACGGAAACAGAGCGCATCGGACCGTCGCTGCGGTCCGGCGGGGCGTCGGAGGCCATCAGCAGCTGCCCCTCGATCTCGAGGCAGGCATGCAGGATCTTGTCGCGCCATTCGGGGGCGACATGCTCCTCGGCCGGCGTGCCCCTGTGATCCATCATGGCCTGCATCGTGCCGCCCAGCACCTTCTGGTAGTGGCTGAAGGCCTCGCGGCAATTACCCTCGAACATCAGATAGGTCGACAGCTTCATCGGGTTTCCTCCTCGTTTTTGTCCTGCGGACGCTCAGCCCTTGCGGCGGTAATGCGCGCTCATGAACTCGGTCCATTGGCCGTCAGGCCCGGGCGAGCGCGAGGTCAGGGTGCGGTGGTCCGGCGACAGGAAGGTGATGATGTCCTGGTATTTCGCCATGGAACCATCGCCGGTCATGCTCGGCCCTTCTGTGTCGAGGACCAGCGACTTGCCGTCCTCGGAAAGCGCACCGTCGTAAATCCACATCATCGACATCATCGAGGCGACGAAGCTGCCGACAAAGCGGCCCCTGGCCGGGTCGAAGCCGAGCGTCATCAGGCTCGTGACCTTCTGGCCCTCCGGGGACTCGCCCTGCCCCTCGCCGAGGGTCCAGAGCCCGCCGAGCGAGCGCACGCTTTCCGTGCCCTTCGACGTTCCCGGCGGCTGGTCCGGCCCCATCGAGCAGTTCATCTCGGCGGTCCAGTCACCGACCAGCTGCCGGAGCCATTCATGCTCCTTCTGCGGCTCGCCCATCATGGGTCGTCTCCTCTCATGTTTCTTTTGGGTGATCGCCTCAGGCGGGCCGCTCGGCCGCGGCCTTCATCGCCGCCAGCCCGGACTCGAAATCGCCGCCGACCATGCGGTCCATGTCCATGAAGACGTGCATGATCTTGCCGATGAACGGCGTCGGGCCGGTCATGATCCAGGTCACCGTCGTCGCGCTGCCCCTTGGCGTCAGGGCGAAGACGACGTCGTTATGCGCCTCGAAGGGCTTGAGGAAATCGAGCTTGAGCGCGAGCCGGCCCGGAGCGCTGGCCTCGACGATGCGCATGCTGCCCTCGCCGACATTCTTGTCGCCGGTCCAGGCATAGGTCGCGCCGGGCCCGGATGCCGCGCCGCCATAGCTGCGCTTCATCGCCGGGTCCTTCTTCTCCCAGGGCGACCAGGCGTCCCAGGCCCTGAAGTCCGCGATCAGCGGATAGATGCGCTCCGGCGGCGCGTTGATCGTGGTCGAACGCGTGACCTGGAAGCTGTCCGGCTTGCGCGCCGCCAGGAACAGCACCACGGCGACCGCCATCGCGACGACACCGAGCAGGCTGAGGAGAACTGTCTTGAGCATCGCCGGGACCTTTCCTCGGAGCGAAGGGCTCGAACGATCGAACGCCCGGCCGTCCCTCCGGTTTCGTTTCGCGCTCGCGCCATCACTTAACTTATCGGTTAAGTATTGTCCTCGCCGGCGACTGTCAAGCACGGCCCGCACCGTAGGATCGGTCGCGACCGGTTGTTGTCAGGAGGAGGCGCGGCTAGAACCGGGAGCCCAGCAGCAGACCGGACCCGCCCATGAGCTTCGAGATCGCCGCGACGCCCGAGGCCGCCCTCGACAGGCTCGAACGCCTCTATGAGGAGGCGCGCTCGGCCTTGCGAGGCGACCTGCAGCGCTTCTTCGATACGGGCGAGGCGCCGACACCGGAAGCCCGCCAGCGCTATCGCTACCCGCTGCTGCGCGTCACCTACGAGCCCTCGAAGCTGCCGGCGGCGACGCGGCGCGGCTATGCCAAGTTCGCCGCGCCCGGCATCTACTCGACCACGGTGACGCAGCCTGCCGAGTTCCGCGCCTATCTGCTCGACCAGCTCAAGCCCCTCGTCGAGGAATATGGCGCGACGATCGAGACAGGGCTGAGCAACCAGGAAATCCCCTATCCTTACGCGCTCGAAGGCGGCGACGAGCTGGGGCGCGGCAAGGTCACGGCCTCCGAGCTCGCCCGGTATTTTCCGACCCCGCTGCTCTCGCTGGTGGGCGACGAGATCGCGGACGGCACCTTCGACATCGTCGAGGGCGAGCCGCGCCCGCTCTCGCTCTTCGACGCCGTGCGTGTGGATTACTCGCTGCGCCGGCTCGTCCACTACACCGGCACCGACTGGCGGGCCGTGCAGCCCTGGGTGCTGCTGACCAACTACCACCGCTATGTCGACCAGTTCGTCCGGCTCGGCATTGCCGAGATCGAGGCCGGCACGGCTGAAGCGCTCGTCGCGCCGGGCGGCATCCGAATCGACCGCAACGGGCTCGACGTCTCGGCGGCGGAGCGGGTGATGTCCAGCCCCTGGCACCGTTTCCAGATGCCGGCCTATCACCTGATCCGGAAGGACGGCGACGGGGTGACGCTGGTCAATATCGGCGTCGGCCCTTCCAATGCGAAGAACATCACCGACCATCTCGCGGTTCTGCGGCCCAATTGCTGGCTGATGGTCGGCCATTGCGGCGGGCTGCGGCAGACACAGATCATCGGCGACTATGTGCTGGCCCATGCCTATCTCAGGCAGGACGGCATTCTGGACGAGCTGGTGCCGCCGGATGTCCCGATCCCGGCGCTGGCCGAGGTGCAGGTCGCGCTGCAGGAGGCCGCCGCCGACATCACCGGCGAAAAGGGCGATCGGCTGAAGCAGCGGCTGCGCACGGGCACGGTCGTGACGCAGGATGACCGCAACTGGGAGCTGCGCTGGACCAAGGCGAGGCGCCGCATCAACCTGTCGCGCGCTATCGCTGTCGACATGGAATCCGGCACCATCGCAGCGCAGGGCTATCGTTTGCGCGTGCCCTACGGCACGCTGCTCTGCGTCTCCGACAAGCCGCTGCATGGCGAGATCAAGCTGCCCGGCGCCGCCAATGCCTTCTATGAGCGGGCGGTAGGCGAGCATCTGCGCATCGGGCTCGATGCGCTCAAGAAGCTGAAGGCGACAGGCTCGGCGATCCACTCGCGCAAGCTCAGAAGCTTCGACGAACCGCCGTTCCGTTAAGCGGCCACGAGCGCGTCATGCTCGGGCTTGACCCGAGCATCTCGGGACGAAGAGGCGCTCTATCCTGCATGAGATTCTCGGGTCGAAGCCATGCTTCGCCCGAGAATGACGCTAGCCGAACACGCCATAAGCCACCAGCGCCGCGATCACCCAGAGCGCCGCGGTGCCCCAGCGGTTGCGCCTCGCCTCGGCCCGGCCGATCGCCTCGACGCTGCGGTCGTCCAGCGCGAAGCCGTTGCGGGACGCGTCCTCGAGCTGGCCCAGCACGCGCTGCACCCGGACGACTGTATCGGGCAGGACGGCGAGCGAGCCGAGCAGGGAACGGGCGCCGCGCCCGGCATCCGCCAGCTTGCCGAGAGGTCCGAGATTCTGCGTGATCCAGTCGCGCACCACGGGGTCGGCCGTGCCCCACATGTCGAGATGCGGATCGAGCGAGCGGGCGACGCCCTCGACCACCACCATGGTCTTCTGCAGCATGACGAGCTCGGTGCGCGTCGCCATGTCGAACATGCCGGTGATCTCGAAGAGCAGGGTCAGGACCTTCGCCATCGAGATTTGGTCGGCGCGCTTGTCGTGGATCGGTTCGCCGACGGCGCGGATCGCCTGGGCGAAATCCTCGACATCGTGGTGGGCCGGGACATAGCCGGCCTCGAAATGCACCTCCGCCACGCGCCGGTAGTCGCGGGTGATGAAGCCGAGCAGGATCTCGGCGAGGAAACGCCGCTCCTTCAGGCCAAGCCGCCCCATGATGCCGCCATCGACGGCGACGAGCCGGCCCTCCGCATCGACGAAGAGGTTTCCGGGATGCATGTCGGCATGGAAGAAGCCGTCGCGGATCGCGTGCTTCAGGAAGGACTGGATGATGTTACGGGCGAGTTCGGCCAAGTCGTGGCCGGCCGCACGCAGGCCCTCGATATCGGAGAGGCGCACGCCGTCGATCCACTCGTCGACCAGCATCTCGCGCGCCGTCAGCTGCCAGTCCGGCTCCGGCACGCGGAAATCGGCGTCTTCCTTGGTGTTCTCGGCAAACTCCGAGAGGGCGGCGGCTTCGAGCCGCAGGTCCATCTCCATCGCCACCGAGCGCGCCAGCGTCTCGACCACGCCGGTGAAGCGCAGGCGGCGCGCCTCGGCGGATCGCTGCTCGGCCATCTCGGCGCCGAAGCGCATCGCGGCGAGATCGCGGTTGAAGCGGTCGCGGATGCCGGGACGCAGGATCTTGACCGCGACCTCGCGCCCGTCCTTCAACCGGGCGCGATGCACCTGCGCGATCGAGGCGGCCGCGACGGGCTCGCTGAATTCGGGAAAGAGGGCCTCCAGCGGCACCCCATGGGCCGCTTCGACGATGGCGCGCGCTTCCGCCATCGGGAAGGCGGGCATCCGGTCCTGCAGGGCGGAGAGATCCTGCGCGATCCTCATGCCGACGACATCGGGCCGCGTCGCGAGGAACTGGCCGAACTTGACGTAGGACGGGCCCAGCCGGGTCAGCGCCGCCGCGAGCCGCGTCGCCGAGGAACCGGCGCCGCGCCTCTCGATCAGCCGGCCGAGCCGTATCAGCCCGCGCGCCAGGGGCGGCAGCACCGAGGGATCGACCAGCGAAAGAGCCCCCTCGCGCGCCAGCACGAAGCCGACGCGCGCGCCGCGCAGGAGATGGAAGAAGGAGGAGATCATGCAGGTCTAGCCGTCATGCCCGCCATCACAGCTTCCAGCCGGAGTGCAGCGCCACGACACCGCCCGTCATCGGCGTGAACTTGGCCCGGCGGAAGCCGGCATCCTCGATCATGTTCGCGAAGGCCTGCGGCTTCGGGAACTTCTGGATCGACTCGACCAGATACTGGTAGGGCTCGGCCTCGCCCGTCACCATCCGCCCCATCGGCGGGATGACCTTGAAGGAATAGGTCTCGTAGATCTTGTCGAGCAGCGGCACATCGACATGGCTGAATTCGAGGCAGAGCAGGCGCCCGCCGCGCTTCAACACGCGATAGGCCTCGGCCAGCGCCTTGTCGATGCGCGGCACGTTCCGGATGCCGAAGGCGATGGTGTAGCAGTCGAAATGATTGTCCGGCAGGCCGAGCGCCTCGGCATTGCCCTGGACGAAGCGGATGCGGTCGTCATCCGGGAAGCGCTTGTCGGCGCGCTCGCGCCCGACGCGCAGCATGTCGGCATTGATGTCGAGCACGGTGACGTCGGTCTGCGGGCCGCCGGCCTCCAGCACCGAGAAGGCGACGTCGCCCGTGCCGCCGGCCACGTCGAGGTGATGGAAGGGCCGGTCCTTCGCCGGGTTGATCGCGGTGAGCAGCGCGCTTTTCCAGGCCCTGTGCAGCCCGCCCGACATCAGGTCGTTCATCAGGTCGTAGCGGTTCGCGACCTTGTGGAAGACGTCGTCGACCTTGGCCTGCTTCTCGGCGAGCTTCACGGTCTCGAAGCCGAAATGGGTGGTGTCCTCGGGCCTGGTGTTTTGGGCTGCTGTCACGGTCGGGCCGGCCTTGTGCAAATCTATCTTGTTTTCGCTAGACGCGATGAATAGCCAAAGGCGGCGGGCTTGTCGCGGCCCGTCTCGACGCAGGCTTTACGAGAGAACGCAGGATGCCCGAGCTACCCGAGGTCGAAACCGTCCGGCGCGGGCTGGAACCCGCCATGACGGGCGAGCGCTTCGCCCGTGTCGAGCAGCGGCGGCCCGATCTGCGCTTTCCCCTGCCCGAGCATTTCGCCGAGCGACTGACCGGAAGACGGGTCGAGGCGCTGTCGCGGCGGGCGAAATATCTGATCGCCGATCTCGACGACGGCAACGCGCTCATCATGCACCTAGGCATGAGCGGGCGCTTCATCGTCGAGGCGCCCGGCACGCCGCCGGTCGAGCCCGGCGCCTATTACAACGAGATCGGCCGGCACCTCATCCACGACCATGTCCTGTTCGAGATGGGGACCGGCGCGCGCGTGACCTATAACGATGTCCGCCGCTTCGGCTTCATGGACATTCTACCGCGCGCCGATCTCGCCTCATCGAAGCACTTCGCGGGCATGGGCATCGAGCCGCTCGGCAACGAACTCTCGGGCGAGATGCTGGCAAGGCTCTTTGCCGGCAAAATCGCACCGCTCAAGGCCGCTTTGCTGGACCAGCGGCTCGTGGCGGGCCTGGGCAACATCTATGTCTGCGAGGCGCTGTTCCGCGCAGGCCTCCATCCCGAGGCGGAAGCGGGAACGATCGCCACGCCGACCGGCAGGCCACGCGACAAGGCGCATGAGCTGGCGCGCATCATCCGCGAGGTGCTGGAGGAGGCCGTCGCGGCCGGCGGCTCGACGCTGCGCGACTTCGCCCATGCCGACGGCTCGCTCGGCTATTTCCAGCATCGCTTCCGGGTCTATGACCGCGAGGGCGATCCATGCGTGACGCCGGGCTGCGGCGGGGTGGTGCAGCGGCTGGTGCAATCGGGGCGATCGACCTTCTACTGCGAGAGCTGCCAGCCGCGGCGGCTGCGGTAAAGCCTTGGGGTAACACGACGATGGGGCGCGGGCGGCAGTGGAACCCAACGCCCGGCTCGGCCATTGGTCATGGGATGCCACAAGGGAGGACCTGACCATGCGGCCGAAATTGGCATGTCTCGCCGTGTTGGGAGCGCTGCTCGCGTCAGCGCCGTCAGCAATGGCGCAGCTCTACGGAGACCCTTTCGGAGGGCTGCGTGACGGCTATGGCCCCCGCGGAGCACCGCCCGTCTACCGGGACGAACGGCGCTATGACCGGGACTACGAGCGCCGGGACTACGACCGCCAAGACTACGACCGCCGGGGCTATCGATATGACGACGGCCGGCGCCATGGCCGGGGCGGGCGCTTCAGCGATTACTGCTCGACAGGACGCGGTCCGTGCCGAACGGCTCCGCAGCCGATCGGCACCCCGTGCCGCTGCGATGTCGATGGCCTCGTCAAGCGTGGCGTGATTCAGTAGACGCGCCGCGATCCGTTTCACGCAGCCGAGGAAAGGCGCGACGGATCGCCGTAATGCCGGTCGAGCAGGCCGCCCAGATAAGACGCGATCGCGCCCATGCCGCGTCGGCCGTCCTTCGCCTCGGCATCGGGGTTGTAATTGGTGTTGGTGTTCACATCGTAGACGTAAGCGCGGCCATCGGCATCCGCGATGAATTCGATCCCCGCAATGCCGATGCCGTTGGCGTCGAGGAAGGCCTCGCAGGCCGACACCAGAGGATGCTCGAAGGCGCGCTGGATCTGGAACTTGTCGCCCGGCGCAACGGTCGCGCAGGTCGAATCGACCTGGCAGACATCCGCGGGGCAAAGCTCGAAGCCCTCGGACGTATCGACCCTGACCGCATAGAGAAAGCGCCCGCCGACGAACTCCATACGCGTGATGAAGGGGGCGGGAGCCGCGATGTATTGCTGCACGAGAGTGATGCCGTCGACCGACTCTTCGAATTCGGCGCTCTCGATGTGCTGGGCGAGCGCCTCGCGCGAGTAGAGCAGCTTGACGCCAAGCCCCTTGCCGGCGCGATTGTGCTTCAGGATCACGGGGAAGCCGAGCTGTTCGGCGGCGTTCAGCAGATGACTGCGCCCGACCACCGCGATCGTGCGCGGCGTGGCGATGCCGAACGGGGCGAGAGCCTCGTATTGCGCGACCTTGGAAACCTCGAGCTGCAGCGCGCGGCCGCCATTGACGACGACGCGGCCGTGCCGTTCGAGCCAAGCCAGCACGCCCGCGGTACGCTCCGGTGAATAGCGGTGGCCTCGGGTGTGCGAAGAGGCGCTCATGCGATTGTAGAAGACGCCTTCCGGCGGCGCGGCAGAGAGATCGAGCACGCCTTCATCGATGAACCATTCCGCATAAGGGACATGCCGCGCCGCGAACTCCTGCCGCAGTGGCACCACCCAGGCGTCGTTCTCATGAACGACATAGACCTGCGCCGTATCTGTCACGTCGTGAAGCCCGCTCATCTGCAACCTGCCACTGTCTCGCTGACCTGATTTTCAGCGCATCATAGGCATGGCCGCGCGCGCCAGAAGCCGGGCAAGGAAATAAAAAACCCATTCTCTCAAGCGGGTTACAGACAGAGGATATCCTCTCCCATGGAGCGCGCGGGCGGAATAATCGATATCCGCCCGCCTGGGCGGACACGCTGATCGAGGCCGCGAAAGACCTTGGGTCGGGAGCAGAATCTGCCAAAACTAATCCCCGCCTGTCCTCGTACCCTTATCCTCGCCATCACCTTATCCCAGAGGGGCAGCCGTCCGGAGGTATGCCGTTGGCCGGGGTGGGGGCGGCGCCTGCGGGTGGAGTTACGACCCACTCCCGGGAGGCTTCGGGGCACCGCCCTGGGGACATTACGATCCCTGTGCGAGGAGCTCGCTGGAAGGCTCGGCCGGTGACGGATTGCGTAAGCGAGGACGCGACAAGGCGATGAGCCGAACTGGCGTCCTGACCCGCAGCTCCTGAACCGCCCAGCCGCATAAGCGCGGCCCGAGGTCCGAAATCGCCGATAAGCGGAGCGCCACGGGGCGTGCGGATGGTGGCTCAATCCATCCGCGCCGTTTCCTGGCTCAATGGAAGCGGCTGACTACCAAACCTGCGCCTCGCGGCGCTCCGCTGCCCCTCATTTCCACCGAACGCGGCGACGCGGGCGGGTGAAAGCGCGTGCATCGTAACCTGACCGTCATGCTCGCCCTCGTGGCGAGCATCCGCGTCTTCAGCACTGCCGGCGACGGCGGAGGACGTGGATGGTCGGGACAAGCCCGACCATGACAGCATGTCAGTTTTGGGGGCGAGAGCTGCCGGCTGACGAATTCACCGGACCGAAAGCTCGATCAGCTATCAGGCCGTATGGGCGTTTCGATCGAGCCGGGCATGATGAAATTCCGATACGTCGCGTTCTGGTTCTACTGGTCTCTCGCGAGCGCCGGCCTATTCGCCTTTATCATGCTAAGCACTGCGGTCAGCGCGGGGCTCAAGATGGCGGTACCGTCCCTGCTGGAGATGCAGCCGCTGTTTGTCGCAGCCGTCATCGCCCTGACCCTCGCTGCCGCCTATCCCATCGCGACGCTCGCCCTCCGTGTCCATGAGCGAATCCACTGGCTCTATCCCGCGCATCGCATCGCGATGAATCAACGCGGGATCGCGTTCGACCTCCCGCTCGGGATCAGCGGCTCCGTAGACTGGCGCGATGTCGCCAGCGTCGATTATTGCCCCGGGCGTTTTTGGTACGTCGCCGTCGAGTTCAAGCGAAAGCAGCCGCTCGGCCCAGCGGGGCTGGAGAAGGAGCTGGATCGCCTGTTGCTTCGAGGCGACCGCATCCTCCCATCGGGCCGGGCGTTCCTGAAAGCCGCCCGGCACTACCATGCGATAGCGTCGGGGCGGCCCCACGCCGGGGAAGATCAGGGCGAACCGCGCCCATCCATCCTGCGCAGGCTGGCATGGACTTTCCGCCGCCCCGCCCGCTAAAGCTGGCGGCAACAGCATCATCGGGAGGCCGCCATGGCTTATGAGACCATTCTCGTCGAGACGAAGGGCAAGGTCGGGCTGATCACGCTCAACCGCCCGCAGGCGCTGAACGCGCTGAACGGCCAGCTCATCGGCGAGATCAACGCGGCGCTCGACGGCTTCGAGAAGGATGCCGGTATCGGCTGCATCGTCATCACCGGCTCGGAGAAGGCCTTCGCCGCCGGCGCCGATATCAAGGAGATGCAGAGCCGCACCTTCCCGGGCACCTATCTCGACGACAAGTTCGCGGATTGGGACCGGATCGGCCAGCGCAACAAGCCCATCGTCGCGGCGGTCGCGGGCTTCGCGCTCGGCGGCGGCTGCGAGCTCGCCATGATGTGCGACTTCATCATCGCCGCGGACAACGCCAAGTTCGGCCAGCCCGAGATCAATCTCGGCGTCATCCCCGGCGCCGGCGGCACGCAGCGCCTGACCAAGGCCGTCGGCAAGGCGAAGGCCATGGACCTCATCCTCACCGGCCGGATGATGGATGCGCAGGAGGCCGAGCGCGCCGGTGTCGTCGCCCGCATCGTGCCCCTCGCCGATCTCATGGCCGAGACGCTGAAGGCCGCCGACGCCATCGCCGCCAAATCGCTGCCTTCCGTGCTGATGGCCAAGGAATCGGTCAACCGCGCCTTCGAGGTGACGCTGGCCGAGGGGCTGCGCTTCGAGCGCCGCGTCTTCTCCTCGCTCTTCGCCACCGCCGACCAGAAGGAAGGCATGTCGGCCTTCGCCGAGAAGCGGAAGCCCGATTTCAAGAACCTCTGAGCCTTGTCGCGATAGGATTCTGCGTCATCCTCGGGCTTGCCCCGAGGATCTCGCGACAAGAAGGCACTGTTTTCCGAGATGGTCGGGTCTAGCCTGGCCATGGCGCCCTGAGCAGGACAAGCCCCCATGAATGCCAAGACCGGTCCGCAACTCCCGATCTATGCCGATGTCGAGGCGGCGGCCGGCCGCCTGAAGGGCATCGCCCATCATACCCCGGCGATGAGCTCGGCGACGGCTAACCGCCGCACGGAAGCCAGCCTCGTCTTCAAGCCCGAGAACCTGCAGCGCATGGGCGCCTTCAAGTTCCGAGGCGGCTACAACGCGATCTCCTGCCTCTCGCCCGAACAGAAGAAGGCCGGCGTCGTCACCTTCTCCTCGGGCAACCATGCCCAGGCCATCGCCTATGCCGGGCAGCTTCTCGGCGTGCCGACCACCATCATCATGCCGAACGACGCTCCTGCGGCGAAGGTCGCGGCGACGGAAGGCTATGGCGGCACCGTCGTCCGCTATGACCGCTATACCGAGAACCGGCTCGAGATCGGCGACAGGCTCGCGTCCGAAAAGGGGCTGAGCCTCATCCCGCCCTATGACCACGCCGAAGTCATCGCCGGCCAGGGCACGGCGACCAAGGAGCTGATCGAGGATGCCGGCCCGCTCGACATCCTGATCGTGCCGCTCGGCGGCGGCGGACTTCTGGCGGGCGCAGCGCTCGCGGCCAAGGCGCTCAACCCCGCCTGCCGCATCTTCGGCGTCGAACCCGAGGCCGGCAATGACGGGCAGCAATCGCTGCGCAAGGGCGAGATCGTGAAGATCGGCGTGCCCAAGACCATCGCCGACGGCGCGCAGACCGCCTTCCTCGGGGACCTCACCTTCCCGATCATCCAGCGCGACGTCGAGGACATCGTCACCGTCAGCGACGAGGCGCTGGTCGCGGCGATGCGCTTCTTCGCGGAGCGTATGAAGCTCGTGGTCGAGCCGACTGGGTGCCTCGCGGCCGCGGCGGCCTTCTCCGGCGCCGTGCCGGTCGCTGGCAAGCGCGTCGGCGTCATCCTGTCCGGCGGCAATGTCGATCTGGCGAGCTTCGCCCGGTTCATTGCGCCCGTGGCGTGATGGCGCCTTGAGAGCGAAAGAACCCAGCCGGCTTCGATTCCGGCGTTGACGGGGCGCGCGCGAGCGACTATAGCCCCTCCACTCGCGGCGGCCCGCGCAAGCTCGGCCGCCGCTCACGCTTTTCCATCAAGGTAGCGGACCGACCCGCCGGCAATAATGCCAGGCGCCGGCCGTGATGAAGACGAGGACGTTTCTATGGCCAATACGACGTCGGCCAAAAAGGCTACGCGCAAGATCGTGCGGCGCACCGAGGTCAACAAGGCGCGCCGCTCGCGGATGCGCACCTTCCTGCGCAAGGTCGAGGAGGCGATCGCCTCCGGCGACAAGGGCGCCGCCTCCCAGGCCCTGAAGGCCGCAGAGCCCGAGATCATGCGCGCCGCGCAGAAGGGCGTGGTTCACAAGAACACCGCCTCCCGCAAGGTTTCGCGCCTCGCGCATCGGATCGGCGCCCTGGCGTCCTGATCGCCCTTTCCGCCAGTGCGGACAGTCTTCAAAACCCGGCCCTCGCGGCCGGGTTTTTTCGTTCCGGCACCGCCGCGCGACGGCTCTGCCGCACCAATGAGCGAGAGCGGCGGCTTTCATCCGCCGCACCGGCGATCCAGCCGCCGTTTCGACCCGCCGCACGCAAGCCACACTGGCCAAAGACCGCGCATTTCACGTCGCTTTCCAAGGCCTTCCGGGGTTGACTCTTCGGGTGAATTTTGAGCTCGGAATCGACCCTCAGGAGGGGTTCAGGCCGCGCAGCAAAAGCGCTTATTTCTCATGCGTTTAGCGGGCAAAGCTTCTCAGGGCTCGGAATCGTGAGCCCTCGCCCGAGAGGCGATGGCGGCCCCGAAAAAAAAAGATTCGGAGTCTGCCGGCTCCCCAATCCTGAAGAAAATCTTAAGTTCCACAAACGATTGGCCACCTCACGACGATGAGATCATGCGGGCGCGAAGGGCCTGATCCATGAAGCCGGCTGAGAGGGATATTGCCCCGCTTCGAGAGCGCCCTATAAGGTCCATCCATCGCCTGGGGGGCAGCGATGTCCCCCCGGCGGTTTCCAGAGATTGATAGCGTTTTGGCTCACGACCTTGGGGGGTTGGAGGATGCGGCTCTTTATCTTGTTGTGTTGAGATGAAGTGCGGCTCCATCCCTCGACGAGCCACTCAAGCGTAATCGAAATCGTAGCGGTCATTCAGCCCGACCGGCGCTCTGCGCGGGACGGGAGGGTGATGGGTCGGCCTGGCAATCAGTGCTGGCGAAAGCTGCCGATCAGCTCGGCGGCCATCGCGGAACCGCGTCAATTTTAATATTTCAGAATGGGGCCAGAGAATGTTCGAGCGACAAGAAGCGGTGGATACGATCGAGGCGGTGGCATTGGCGCTCCCCATGGTCGACGCCGCGACGGAGACGGTCACCGTGACCGACGTAGACTCGCTCACCGAAACCTGGGAACGCGTCCGCCGGCGCCTGCGGGCCGAGCTCGGCGAGGATGTGTTCTCGAGCTGGTTCGGTCGGCTCGAAATCGCCAGCTACGTCGATGGGGTCGCCTATCTGACCGTCCCCACGCGCTTTCTGAAAAGCTGGCTCGAGGCGCATTATGCCGAGCGCCTTCGGGTCAACTGCATGGCCGAGCTCCCCGGCTGCAACGGCGTGATGCTCTCGGTGCGCCAGGTGGCGCGCGATGCCTCCGTCGCGCCCCGCGCTGAGGCCGTGCTGCGCGGCCGCCCCGCCATGGCTGCCGCCCCTGCTCCGGCCGAGCCCGGCAAGCCGGCCGGCAGCGGCGCTGCTCCGCAAGCGGGCGAGGCCGAGATGGTCGATGCCTGCGGAGCCACGCTCGACCGCCGCATGAGCTTCCAGAGCTTCGTCGTCGGCAAATCGAACCAGCTCGCCTTTGCCGCGGCCGAGCGCATCGCCGCGGCGCCCGCGGGCCAGAGCCCCTATAACCCGCTCTACCTCCATGCGGGCGTCGGCCTCGGCAAGACGCATCTGCTGCAGGCCATCGCGCAGGAGGCGCGCAACCAGGGCAAGCGCGTCGCCTATTTCACCGCCGACCGCTTCATGTACGGCTTCGTCGCGGCGCTGAAGTCGCAGACCGCGCTCGCCTTCAAGGAGAAGCTGCGCGGCATCGACCTGCTGGTCGTCGACGACGTGCAGTTCATCCAGGGCAAGTCGATCCAGCAGGAGTTCGGTCACACGATCAACGCGCTGCTCGACGCCGGCAAGCAGATCGTCGTCGCCGGCGACCGCCTCGCCGGAGAACTTGAGGCCCTGGACGAGCGCATCCGCTCGCGGCTCGGCGGCGGCCTCGTCGTCGAAGTTGGCGAGCTCGACGAGACGCTGCGGGCCACGATCCTTTCCAGCCGGCTGGCGACGCTGCAGAACGCCCATCCGAACTTCCAGGTCAGCCCCGATGTCGTGGCCTATGTCTCGCGCGTGGTCGCCACCAATGGCCGCGACCTCGACGGCGCCGCCAACCGACTGCTCGCCCATGCGACGCTGTCGGGCCAGCTCGTGACGCTGGAGACGGCCGAGGCCGCGATCCGCGACCTCGTGCGGACCCGCGAGCCGCGCCGCGTCAAGATCGAGGACATCCAGAAGCTGGTCGCGACCCGCTACAATGTCAGCCGCGCCGATATCCTGTCGGAGCGCCGCACGGCCGCGGTCGTGAAGCCGCGCCAGATCGCGATGTATCTGTCGAAGGCGCTGACGCCGCGCTCGCTGCCCGAGATCGGCCGCCGCTTCGGCGGGCGCGATCACACCACGGTGCTGCATGCCGTGCGCAAGATCGAGAAGGCGATCAGCGAGGACCGCTCGCTGCATGAAGAGGTCGATCTCCTGAAGCGCATGCTGCAGGAGTAACGCGACCGCGAGAGCGGCGGAGCGGCCGGCTCCGCCCCTTTCCGTCCGAAATGGCTGTGATTGCCGCAGGGCGGCGGACTTGCGTGTCCGCGCGGCCTCCTGCAATGTCGCTGGCCCATTCAACGGCCCGCGCGTTTTCCAAGCGCGGGCGGCAAGCGCCAGAAGACTAGACAATCATGAAGGTCACGGTCGAACGTTCCACGCTGCTCAAGTCGCTCGGCCACGTCCATCGCGTGGTGGAGCGCCGCAACACGATTCCGATCCTGTCGAACCTGCTGCTCAGCGGCGCCGAGGGCGGCCTGAGGCTCAAGGCGACCGATCTGGACATCGAGGTGGTGGAGACGATTCCCGCCGAGGTGACGGAAACCGGCGCCACGACCGTGCCGGCGCACACGCTCTACGATATCGTCCGCAAGCTGCCGGACGGGGCGCAGGTTTCGCTGGAGACCACCGGCGAAACCGGTCTCGTGCTGCGCTCGGGCCGCTCGCGCTTCCAGCTCCAGACGCTGCCGGAAAGCGATTTCCCGGACATCACCGCCGGCGAGATGGCGCATCGCTTCGTCCTCCCGGCCGGCGAGCTGAAGCGGCTGATCGACAAGACCCAGTTCGCGATCTCGACCGAAGAGACGCGCTATTACCTCAACGGCATCTATCTCCACACGATAGACGTCGATGGCCGCCCGGTGCTGCGCGCGGTCGCGACCGACGGGCACAGGCTCGCCCGCGTCGACACCGCCGCCCCGCAGGGCTCGGTCGGCATGCCGGGCGTGATCGTGCCGCGCAAGGCCGTTTCCGAGATCCAGAAGCTGCTGGAGGATGGCGAGAGCGAGGTGGCGGTCGAGCTGTCCGGGGCTAAGATCCGCATCGCCACCGGCCATGTGGTGCTGACCTCGAAGCTGATCGACGGCACCTTCCCCGACTATCAGCGCGTCATCCCGGCCGGCAACGACAAGCGGCTGACCGTCGACAGGGGCGATTTCGCGGCCTCCGTCGATCGTGTCTCGACGATTTCCTCGGAGCGCGGCCGCGCCGTGAAGCTCTCCATGGGCGACGGACGCATGACGCTTTCGGTCACCAACCCCGATTCCGGCTCGGCGACCGAGGAGATCGAAGTCGATTACGAGGCGAGCCCGCTCGATATCGGCTTCAACGCCCGCTACCTGATGGACATCGCGGCGCAGCTCGACGGCGACACCGCGCTGCTGAAGCTCGCCGACCCCGGCTCGCCCACCGTGATCCAGGATCGCGAGGGGGCGTCTGCGCTCTATGTGCTGATGCCGATGCGCGTCTGATCCAGCGGTTATGGCCGCCGTCGCGCGCCTGATCCTGCAGGATTTCCGTTCCTACGAGGCCCTCGATCTTCCGGTCGAGGGCCAAATCGTTGCGCTGATCGGCGAGAACGGGGCCGGCAAGACCAATATCCTCGAAGCTCTCTCGCTCTTCGCGCCGGGCCGCGGCCTGCGCCGCGCCGAGCTGACAGCGATGGCGCGGCAGGGAGGGGACGGCTCCTTCGCGGCTTCCGTGACGCTCGCGGATGATGCCGGGCGGCTCGGCATCGGGCTCGGCGCCGCCGACGCGGAGGGACGGCACCCGCGGCTTGCCCGCATCGACGGCGCGGCGGTCGGCTCGGCGCTCGCCTTCAGCGACTATCTGCGGCTCGTCTGGCTGACACCCGATCTCGACGGGCTGTTCCGGGGCGCAGCCGGCGACCGCCGCCGCTTCCTCGACCGGCTGGTGCTGGCGATCGACCCCGGCCACGCCACGCGCTCCAACGCCCTGGAGCGGGCGCTGCGCTCGCGCAACCGCATCCTCGAGGAAAGCCCTGGACAGGGCCAGTGGCTCGATGCGATCGAGCGCGAGGTCGCAGAGCTCGGCGTCGCGGTCGCCGCCGCCCGCGCCGAGACGGTGGCGCGGCTCTCCGCCATCATCGCCGATACGCGCGACGAGGCCTCGCCCTTCCCCTATGCGTCGATCGCTCTTTCGGGCGAGATCGACAGCCTCGTCGCGAGCCGGCCCGCCGTCGATGCCGAGGATGCCTATCGCGACCTGCTGAGGCAGGGCCGAAACCGAGACCGCGCCGCCGGACGGACGCTCGCCGGGCCGCAGGCTTCCGACCTCGAAGTCCGGCACGGGCCCAAGGACATCGCCGCGGGCCAGGGCTCGACCGGCGAGCAGAAGGCCCTGCTGATCGGGCTCGTGCTCGCCCATGCCCGGCTCGTCGCGGCGATGAGCGGGCTGCCGCCGCTCGTGCTGCTCGACGAGGTGGCCGCCCATCTCGATCCCCGCCGACGCGCTGCGCTTTATGAGGGGCTGACGAGCCTCGGCTGCCAGGTCTGGATGACGGGGGCGGACAGCGCGCTCTTTGGCGATCTGCCAGCCCGAGCGCTGCGCCTCGGGGTGCTCCCCGGTCGAGTCGAGCCCCTGCCGTAGAGGCAGTGGAATTGAGTCGGAATTAACCACTCTGCCACAGGATGAGGCATGCATCCTTCGCAGCAAAGCTTCTCGGACGCGGAACGGCAGGTCGCGCAACGCTTGCTGGCGCTGCTGGCGCCGCATTTCGAGGAGTCGATCCGCGCGCTCTATCGCACGACCTTCCAGCGAGATCTTTCGGAGATGGAGCGCCAGCTCCAGCAGGACGAGATCACGAAGTACGATCTGCTGTTCTCGCTGAAGCATGACGAGGCCTATTTCGCCGCCAAGCGGCGGATCGTCTTCCATGCCAACCGGCGCAACATCATGCTCGCCGATTATCCGCTGTTCTTCCTGGAAGACATGTCGAAGTTCCTCGGCATCCTGACGCGGCGCTGGAAGCGACGCTGGGGGCCGATCGAAGATGCGCTGCGCGTCTTCTGCAAGCTGACGCTGATCGACATCTCCTATTCGCTGTCGTGCTTCGACGAGGCGATCCAGGGCGCGGTGGAACAGCGCCTGGGCGGCATCGAAAGCACCTTCCGCCACGGCATTGCCGAGCACATCGGCGCCATGGAGCGCAGCATCGATCATCTCTCCGGCCTTTCGGACGATCTTTCGGCCAAGGCCGGAGAGACGCTCACCGCCGTCGCGGGCACCCAGAATCGTCCGGAGAAGGTGTCCGCCGCCGTCGCCGAGATCGTCGCCGCGACGCGCGCCTTCGGCTCGTCCTGCTCCGCGATCATGCTGGAGGCCGATAATTCCCGCCTGGCCGTCGATGAGGCGGAAGCCGGATGCCAGGGCATCGCCGGCAGCGTCGCCGATCTCCAGCAGGCCAACCAGCGCATCGGCAGCGTGGTCGAGCTCATCCGCAGCCTGGCGGCCCAGACCAACCTGCTGGCGCTCAACGCCACCATCGAGGCGGCGCGGGCCGGCGAAGCCGGGCGCGGCTTCGCCGTGGTGGCGGCGGAGGTGAAATCGCTCGCCACCGCCACCAACAGCGCGACCGAGACCATTCGCGAGGGCATCGAGGAGGTCGTCGGCGCCAGCCGCACCATCGAGAGCGCCGTCGCCAAGCTCGCGCAGACCATGCAGGTGCTGCAGGACAGCGCCCGCATCGTCGCGGAATCCGCCGCCGGGCAATCCGAGCGGATCCAGGACATCACGACGCAGGCGGAAGCCTCCTCGGTCGGCGTCGATGCGATCGCCCGCCATGCGGCGCTGGTCGAGGGACTCGCCGCCGAGGCCGCGACGCTGGCGCGCGACATGGACGGGCACGTCAAGGCCGCCTCCAGCCTCGCGCAGCAGCTCGACCAATCGATCGGAGGCTTCCTCGGCGAGGTCGCCTCCGCGCGCGCCGAACGACACGGCAGCATCATCACCGTCCAAGCCGGCTGATCCACCGGCTTCAGTGCTTTATTCTGGCCAAGAGCCCCCGGCTGCGGCACACCGCTAGCCATGTCGCAATCCCGCGAATCAGAAGCCCGCGCGATCCTGAAATCGGTTTGGGGCTATGACGATTTCCGCCCCGGCCAGTGGGAGGTGATCGAGGCCGCGCTGTCCGGGCGCGATGTCTTCGCGGTGATGCCGACCGGCTCCGGAAAGTCGATGTGCTACCAGCTGCCGGCGCTGGTTGCGGGCGGGCTCACCCTCGTCGTCTCGCCGCTGATCGCGCTGATGCGGGACCAAGTCGGCCAGCTCGTCCGGGCCGGCGTGTCGGCGGCCTCGCTGAACTCGATGAACAGTGAAAGCGAGGCGACTGAGGCCTGGGACCGGCTGAACGCCGGGGAGCTGCGGCTGCTCTTCGTCTCGCCCGAGCGGCTGGCGGGCGAGGGGCTGGTCGGACGGCTCAAGCGCCTCGGCGTGACGCGGCTCGCAATCGACGAGGCGCATTGCGTCTCGCAATGGGGCCATGACTTCCGGCCGGAATACCGGCTTCTGGCCAAGGCGCGCGAGGCGCTGGGCGGCGTGCCGGTGACGGCGCTGACCGCGACCGCCGACCGGCAGACCCAGGCCGACATCGCCCAGCAGCTCTTCCCCGAGCCGCCGCAGATGGTGGTGCATTCCTTCGACCGGCCGAACCTGAAGCTGTCCTTCGCGCCGAAGGACCAGCCACGCCGGCAGATCGACGACTTCCTGCGCCGCCACCGCAATGGATCGGGCATCGTCTACTGCTCGTCACGCAGCAAGACCGAGCGGCTCGCGGCGGGCCTGCGCGAAAAGGGCTGGAATGCCCTGCCCTATCACGCCGGACTTGAGCAGGGGGAGCGCAACCGCAACCAGGACATCTTCCTGCAGGAAGACGGCGTCGTCGTCTGCGCCACCATCGCCTTCGGCATGGGCATCAACAAGCCGGATGTCCGCTTCGTCGTCCATGCCGACATGCCGGGCTCGATCGAGGGCTATTACCAGGAGATCGGCCGCGCCGGGCGCGACGGCCTGCCGGCCGACACGCTGACGCTCTACGGCGTCGACGACATGGCGCTGCGCCGCCGGCAGATCGACGAGAAGCCTGTCGACGAGGAGCGCAAGCGCATCGAGCACAAGCGCCTCAACGCGATGATCGACCTGTGCGAGAACGCGCTCTGCCGGCGCAGCGCGCTGCTCAGCTATTTCGGCGAGGAGACAGCCCCCTGCCGGCACGGACAGGCGCCGTTCCGCTGCGACCTCTGTGGAGCGGAGGCGCCGGCGCTCCAGGACGCGACGCTCGATGCGCGCAAGCTGCTCTCCGCCGTGATCCGCTCGGGCGAGCGCTTCGGCGCCGGCCATCTCGCCGACATCCTAACCGGCACGACGAGCGAGACGATCCGCCGCCAGAATCATGACGGGCTCAAGACCTTCGGCGTCGGCGCCGACAAACCGAAGACCGCCTGGGTCGGGCTGACGCGCAAGCTCTTCGCCGCGGGCGCTCTTGCCGAGGCGAGCGTCGAGCATGGCGGCTTCCGGCTGACGCCCAAGGGCGAGGACATCCTGTTCGGCCGCGAGAGCATCGCGCTTCGGGCCGATGCCTTCGCGGAGCGCCGCCTGCGTCGCTCGGAACGCGAGGCCGCCCGGGCCGACGGGCTCGACGAGGGCACCGCCGCGCTGTTCGAGCATCTGCGCAAGCTGCGGCTCGAACTCGCGCGCACCGAGGGCGTGGCGGCCTACATCATCTTCACCGACCGGACGCTGATCGCCATGGCGCGCGAGCGGCCGCTCGGCCTCGAGGAGATGCGCGGCATCGAAGGCGTGGGCGAGCGCAAGCTCGCGCAATATGGCGAGACCTTCGTCGAGGCGATCGCCGGCTTCCGGGGCTGAAAACGCGCCTGCTCGCGCACGCGTGCGTATACGCGTGAAAAAGCCATCGTCTCACCCTATATTGTCGTTTCGAATCAGGATCATCGCGGGCGTTCGCTCGCCCGTTCAGGGACAACTTCATGACCGATGCCGCGCTCAGCGCCCAACCCGATGACTACGGCGCCGATTCCATCAAGGTTCTCAAGGGCCTGGACGCGGTGCGGAAGCGGCCGGGCATGTATATCGGCGACACCGATGACGGCTCGGGCCTGCACCACATGGTCTACGAAGTCGTCGACAACGCCATCGACGAGGCGCTGGCGGGGCACGCCGACCTCGTCACGGTGACGCTCAATGCCGACGGCTCGGTGACGGTGACCGACAATGGCCGCGGCATCCCGACCGATATCCACAGCGAGGAAGGCATCTCGGCGGCCGAGGTCATCATGACCCAGCTCCATGCCGGCGGTAAGTTCGACCAGAATTCCTACAAGGTCTCGGGCGGCCTGCACGGCGTCGGCGTCTCCGTCGTCAACGCGCTCTCGGTCTCGCTGAAGCTGCGCATCTGGCGCGGCGGCAACGAGCATTTCATGGAGTTCCGCCATGGCGACGCGGTGGCCCCGCTCGCCGTCGTCGGCCCGCAGGGCGACAGGCGCGGCACCGAGGTGACCTTCCTGCCCTCGCAGGAGACCTTCACCATGGTGGAGTTCGACTACAAGACGCTGGAGCACCGCCTGCGCGAGCTCGCCTTCCTGAACTCGGGCGTGCGCATCGTGCTGACCGATGCGCGCCATGCCGAGATCGTGCGCGAGGAGCTGATGTACGACGGCGGCGTCGAGGCCTTCGTGCGCTATCTCGACCGCGCCAAGTCTTCGGTGATCGAGAAGCCGATCATGCTGACCTCGGAGAAGGACGGCATCACCGTCGATGTCGCGCTGTGGTGGAACGACAGCTACCACGAGAACGTGCTCTGCTTCACCAACAACATCCCGCAGCGGGACGGCGGCACCCATCTCGCCGGCTTCCGCGCCGCGCTGACGCGCCAGATCACCGGCTATGCCGAAAGCTCGGGCATCTCCAAGAAGGAGAAGGTCTCGCTCACCGGCGATGATTGCCGCGAGGGCCTCACAGCTATCGTCTCGGTCAAGGTGCCCGATCCGAAATTCTCGTCGCAGACCAAGGACAAGCTCGTCTCCTCCGAAGTCCGCCCCGTCGTGGAGAACGTCGTCAACCAGGCGCTGTCCGAGTGGCTGGAAGAGCATCCGGGCGAGGCCAAGACCATCGTCGGCAAGGTCGCGGAAGCCGCTGCCGCCCGCGAGGCCGCCCGCAAGGCACGCGACCTCACCCGCCGCAAGGGCGCGCTCGACATCGCGTCACTCCCGGGGAAGCTGGCTGACTGCCAGGAGAGGGACCCGGCGAAATCCGAACTTTTCATCGTCGAGGGTGACTCGGCCGGCGGCTCGGCGAAACAGGGCCGGGCGCGCGAATACCAGGCCGTGCTGCCGCTGCGCGGCAAGATCCTCAACGTCGAGCGGGCGCGCTTCGACAAGATGCTCTCGTCGGATCAGGTCGGCACGCTGATCACCGCGCTCGGCGCCGGCATCGGCCGGGCCGAGGCCGATCAGGGCGGCTTCAACCTGGCCAAGCTGCGCTACCACAAGATCATCATCATGACGGACGCCGACGTCGACGGCGCCCATATCCGCACGCTGCTCCTGACCTTCTTCTACCGGCAGATGCCGGAGCTGATCGAAGCCGGGCATCTCTTCATCGCCCAGCCGCCGCTCTACAAGGCGGCGCGCGGCAAGAGCCATGTCTATCTCAAGGACGAGCGGGCGCTGGAGGAATACCTGATCGATTCCGCCGTCGACGGCGCGACCTTCCGCACCAGCGACGGCGCCGAGCGCGGCGGCGCCGATCTGCGCGCGCTGATCGAGGAGGCACGCAACGTCCGCAACGCGCTTCAGCAGCTGCATTCGCGCTACAACAGGCGCGTGGTCGAGCAGATGGCGATCGCCGGCGCGCTGCATCCGTTCAGCGAGGACAGCGAAGCCGAGGCCAATGCCATCGCCGCGGCCGTGGCAAGCCGGCTCGACGCGATCTCCGACGAGCTGGAGCGCGGCTGGGAAGGCAGCGTCGCGGACGGCAGCTTTGTCTTCACCCGCATGGTTCGCGGCGTGAAGCAGGCAGCGACGATCGATACCGGGCTGCTCGCCAGCGCCGAGGCGCGCAAGCTCCATGCGGCGGCGGTCTCCCTGCAGGAAGCCTATACGCGGCCGGGCACGCTCAGCCGCAAGGGCGACACCTTCGCGGTCAACGGGCCGAGCGATCTGTTCGAAGCCGTCTCGGCCATCGGCAAGAAAGGCGTCGCGCTGCAGCGCTACAAAGGCCTGGGCGAGATGAACCCCGACCAGCTCTGGGAAACCACGCTGGATCGCGACGTGCGCTCGCTGCTGCGCGTCAAGAACGACCAGAACGACGAGGCCGACGATCTCTTCGTCAAGCTGATGGGCGACGTGGTCGAGCCGCGGCGCGAGTTCATCCAGACCAACGCGCTGAACGCCACCGTCGACATCTGAACGGATCGCGATGGCGCAGACCACGCCTGCGACGCTGGCGCTCAAGAAGCTCGACGTCGCCTTCGCCCTGCACACTTATGCCTACGACCCCAACGCCGAGCGCGTGGGGTTGCAGGCGGCCGAGGCGCTGGGCGAGCCGCCACAGCGTGTGCTCAAGACGCTGATCGCGCAGGTCGACGGCAAGCCGGTCTGCATCGTGTTGGCCTCCGACCGCGAGGCAAGCATGAAGAAGGTCGCGGCAGCCTTCGGCGGCAAGGTGGCGGCGATGATGCCGGTGCCGGATGCCGAGCGGCTGACCGGCTACAAGGTCGGCGGCGTCAGCCCCTTCGGCCAGAAGCGCAAGCTGCCGACCCTCGTCGACGATGCGGCCGAGGCCGAGACGCTGGTCTATGTGAATGGCGGCCAGCGCGGCCTGCAGATCGCGCTCGCCCCCACCGAGCTGTTGCGGGCGGCCGAGGCGCGCAGCGCTTCGATCACGGCCTGAGCGGCCTCGTCATTCTCGGGCGAAGCGAAGCGCAGACCCGAGAATCTCGGGACGAAAGGACACTGGTTTCAGAGATGCCCGGGTCAAGCCCGAGCATGACGTCCTGAATTCAAGGCGCGAACACCGACCAGCCCGTCGCCTCGGCCAGGCGCTCCAGCGCGAAGGTGCCGAGCATGGAGTTGCCGGCATCGTTGAGCCCCGGCGACCAGACGGCGATTGCGGCCTTCCCCGGCGCGACCGCCAGGATGCCGCCGCCGACGCCGGACTTGCCCGGCAGGCCGACGCGGAAGGCGAAATCCCCCGATGCGTCGTAATGCCCGCAGGTCAGCATGAGCGCGTTGATGCGCCGCGCCCGCTGCGCCGAGACGACGCGCGGCCCGCCCGGCTCATAGAGCCCGCCATGCATCAGGAAGCGCCCGGCCATGGCGAGCTGGCGGCAGCTCATGGCGATGGCGCATTGGTGGAAATAGACGCCGAGCGTCAGCTCGGGCGCATGGGTGATGTTGCCGAAGGCCTTCATGTAGTTGGCGAGAGCGACATTGCGGAAGCCGGTGGCCTGCTCCGCCCGCGCCACCACCTCGTCGACGGTGATCGTCTCGTCGTCGGCGAGATAGCGCACGAAGCGCAGCAATTCGCCGATGGCGACGCGCGGCTGGTGGCCGGCGAGGTTGACGTCGGCGACGACGAGGGCGCCGGCATTGATGAAGGGGTTGCGCGGCACGCCCTGCTCGCGCTCGAGCTGGACGATGGAGTTGAACGGCGTGCCCGAGGGTTCGCGACCGACCCGGCGCCAAAGCGTGTCGCCGACCTTGCCGAGCGCCTGCGTCAACGCGAAGACCTTGGAGACACTCTGGATCGAGAAGGGCTCCTCGCTGTCGCCGGCGGCATGGACCTCGCCATCGGCTGTGACGACGCAGAGTCCGAAATGGCCGGGATCGACCAGCGCGAGCGGCGGAATATAGGTCGCGACCTTGCCGCGCTCCTCGGCGCCCCGCATCTCCTCGGCGATGTCGCGGACGAGCCGCGCGATGTCCGGCACGTCCCAGCTCCCGGCTACCCCATGCGGCCGCCAGCCAAGCCGGAAGCGGCCGCAGAGGTCAAGCGCGGGCGAGCGACGCCTGCGAGATCAAGCCAGGATTTCTATTGCAGGCGCAGCGGACCACCGCCGGCCGCGCGGCCATCGATCACCGCACGCTGTGAAGCGATGACGCAGAGCGACTTGCCGCGCGACTTCGCCTGATAGAGCGCCCCGTCGGCGGCGGCCATCAGGCTCGTCATGTCCCGGCCATGCTCGGGCGCGAGCGCGATGCCGACGGAGGCGCCGATATTGAGCGTATCGCCACTGTCGAGCTCATAGGGTTTGGAGACCTCGCTGACGATGCGTTCGCCGAAGCGCTGAAGCTGGACACGCTCGGTCTGCTCGGAGAGCACGACGAACTCGTCGCCGCCGATGCGGGCCGCGATGTCCGAGCTGCGGACGAGGCCGCGCAGCCGCTCGGCGACCAGTTGCAGCAGCGCGTCGCCCGCCATGTGACCGTAGTTGTCGTTCACGGCCTTGAAGCCGTCGAGATCGAGATAGACCAGCGCCAGACCGCGCGGGGCCGCTTCGGCGCCGAAGCGCGTGGCGAAGGCCTTGGCCAGTCCGGCCCGGTTGGAGAGGCCGGTGAGCATGTCATGGCGCGCGTGGAAGGCGTTCTCGCGCTCGGAGCGCATGGTCGAGATCAACATCGCGTTCAGCTTGTAGGCAGCCGCCATCATGCTGACGAGGTACAGCGGCGCCTGCATCAGGCTGACCAGCATGATCGGCTCGCCGGCGAAGGGCGCGGCCAGGGCGACGGGGCCGAGCGTCAGCACGATCATGGCCCCGGCCATGCGCGGCGCGCCGAAATTGCGGAAGCAGATGCCACCCACCATCGCAGCCGCGGAGAGGCAGGCCAGCGCGCCCACGACCCAGTCTCCGCTCGTCAGACTCAGGAAGGTGCCTACGCCGACGCCCGCGGCCCAGGCGACGCCGAGCAGGAGGTAGATGTCGGTCGGCGTCGATTCGCCCCGGGCGGCCCGGCGGCGCGCCGCCACCAGCACGATGAGGCGCAGCGCGCAGCAGACGATCTCGAAGGCGCACCAGAGCACGAAGGGCAGCGTCGGGATGCGCCAGGCGATCAGGACGGAGACGGCCAGGGAGTTGATGACGCCGCCGGCGAAGATCGGAAGCGTTCCGAACAGGCTGGCGACGAGCGCCCCTCGTATGTCCGGCGGGACGTCCGGGCCCGAATCAGCCAGCCAGCGCGTCAGGCGCCAGCGAGGCAGGCTGAAACGGTGGACGGGGGGCGTCATAGGCCGGTCCGGCTCCTCGGCGGGCGAGCGGGCGGCATTCTCCCCGCGCTGCCGCTGGGTAACAGCGAGACCTTACCAATCGGTATGAGGAATGGCGCGGATCGCTACCGATCCTGTGCGAAGCGGCTTCAGCGCGCCTGCCGGTAGACCCAGACGCGGGCCGGCGGGATGTTGCGCAGCACCCAGTCCGAGACGAAGGCCTTGAGGCCCGATCCCTTGCGGGGCACCGGCGAGATCACCGAATAGGTAAACTGAATGAAGGGCGCCCCTTCGACGAGAAGCGGGAAGGCCTCGCGCGCCAGCGCCGCCCGGACAGCCGGCGGGCGCGTGGCCAGCGGCAGGCTGGAGACGAGCGCGATCGCCTTCTCGTCGAGATGACCGGCGAGCGTCGTCGAGAGGGCATAGGCATCGCCCTGAACCACGGTGGCCCGCGGAAAACGCTCGCGCAGCAGCGCGCAGAATTCGGGGCTGTATTCGACGAGGATCAGCCGTTCCTCTGCGATGCCGCGCTCGATCAGCGCTTCGGTGACAGGGCCAGTTCCCGGCCCGATCTCGATCACCGGCCCGGGCAGCTCGGGATCGACGAAGGAGGCCATGCGCCGCGCCAGCGCCGGGCTGGACGGCGTCACCGAGCCGGTGCGCAGCGGATTGTCGATCCAGGATTTGATGAAACGGGCCTCGTCGCCAAGCTTGACCTTAGCCTCGCTGAATCGGCTCCGGACCTTCTCGGCGGTGTTGCGGACCTCGCTCTCGACCTTGTAGCGAACCGCCGTCACCTTGAGGCGGGCCTCGGCGACGCTATCGACCAGATCGGCGGCGGTCACCCGCATCTCGCCTTCCAGCCGGGCCGCAACACGGCTCTGGCCGAGGCGGGCCGCGAGGGACGTGGCACGCGCAGATCGATGACGAACCGTCGAAGTCATGACACCCCTTGACCGCCGAGCGCGCGCCTGACGCGGCCGAACGTTACCTGCGCGCCATATGGGGTCAAGTACGGGCGCACGCCAAGCCCTTTTCGCTCCCCTCCGCGGCGCCGGAGCTGCGGCGGCGCTCGCAGCTCTTCCACAGACCGGCGGAACCGCAGCGGCAGTCGGGCGTTTTATGCATGAGAAACGGCCCGTTCCGGGCTGGAATGCGATGGGAGACACACATGCTGAAGAGCAGCCTCGCCCCCGCCGCGCGAGCTTTCCTTTTCTTCGGGTTCATGGGCGCGGCCGTCACCGGCCTGACGCTCGGGGCCGATCTGCAGCTGCCGACCGACCAGAGTTCGACCACCGTCGCCCTCGCCAAGGGCGATCGCGGCGAACAGGGCGCTGACCTGCGCTTCGCCGCCGCTCCCGTCGACCGCGGCCAGCACATCGCTCGGCGCTCCATCGCCTCGCCGACGCAACAGGCGATGGCCGGTTCGATCGAGGCGGGCGTCATTCGGTAAATCAGACGTCTCGTTTCGTTCGGGAAGCAAAAGTCATTGCGGGAACCAAGAGCTTTCTCGCACGTTTCAAACATGGCGCGGCCCTCGCGCCGAACTTCAAGAGCCGCCTCTGGCGGCTTATTTTTTTGGCCCCCGGCAACACCGCATGCTTCTGCACATCCGACACGCGACGACCTATCGCTATGGTGCCCCTGTCGCCTTCGGCCCTCACCGGCTGATGCTGCGCCCGCGCGACTCATTCGACCTGCGCGTGGTCGACACGGCCCTGTCGATCTCTCCACAGGCGAGCCTGCGCTGGATGCACGATGCCTATGGCAACCCCGTCGCCATCGCCAATTTCGCGCGCGAGGCCGACACGCTGGAAATCGTCAGCATGCTCACCTTGCAGCGATTCGGCCCGGCCCTGCCCCGGGCGGAGATCCAGCCCGAGGCGGTGCTGACGGGCGTGGTCTACAGCGAGAGCGAGAGAGCGGTGCTCCAGCCCTTCCTCACGCTCGCCGCGGCCGATCCAGACGGGCGGCTCGACCGCTGGCTCGAGGATTTCCGTGCACGGATCGGCCAGGGCTCCGGCCATCTCCTGCGCGACCTCGCCCATGCGATCCATGACGGGCTGGGCTATGCGCTGCGTTATGACGAGGGCACGCAGCATCCGCTCGACACGCTCGACCTCGGGAGCGGCTCCTGCCGCGACTATGCCTGGCTGTTCATCGAGCTCGCCCGGCGCATGGGCTTCGCCGCGCGCTTCGTCACGGGCTACATCCATGACCGGCCGGAACAGGGCGGCGGGCTCGTGAGCGCGGTGGGACTGACCCATGCCTGGGCGGAGGTCTTCATTCCCGGCGACGGCTGGGTCGAATTCGACCCGACGAACGACCTCGTCGCCGATCGCCAACTCCTGCGCGTCGCGGTCGCACGCGTGCCGGAGGATGCCTCGCCGGTCACCGGCAGCTTCACCGGGCCGGCCGGTTCGTTCCTCGGCCTGAGCGTCGGCGTCACGATCGAGCCGGCCGATACGCCCTGACCAGAGCGCCGCCCTAGGACGCTCCGCATTCCAGCGCCCGCAGGCGCTCAGGCGCCATGCCGCAGGCGCCAGCGCCCCAGCCGCATTCCGTCCGGCTCCGCGGTCTGCTCCGCCTCGATCTGCGCGAGCAGGCCGGCAAAGAGACGCGGCGGCGCGGCGTGGCTGATCGGGCGGTCGGCATCAAGCCCGACCTCGATCGTATTCTCGTCGATATCGATCACCGTCACGGTGATCGCGGTGCCCGGCGTGCTGCGCAGGGCGCGCGAGGCCACATCGGCCACCAGGAAGCCGAGCGGAATGATGCGGTCGACCGAGAGGGTGGCCGCAGTATCGATCACGCCTGTGACATGCTGCTCCCGGCCCCGGATGAGGTTGGAGATCATCGAGACGACGTCGGCGAGGAAGAGATCGACCCGGACGGGCTGCATCTCGCCATCGGCCAAAGTGAAGCGATAGGCCGCCGACAGCACATGGACGCGGCATTCCGCATCGGCCAAAGCGAGGCGGGCTTCGTCGCGATAGTCCCGCTTGCTGAGGCCGATATAGCTCTGGACGACCTGCAGGCTGTTCTTCACCCGGTGATGCAGCTCGCGCACCAGGAAGCGATTGTCGTCGAGCGCCGTCTGCAGCCGGCGCTGGCGCACCTCCTGCTCATCGACCATGGCGTTGAAGGCCTCGGCGACGCTGCGGATATCGTTCGGCATGTCCGCAGAGACCGCCGCGCGCGCCGAAGCCGAGTAGGTCCGCGCCCTCGCCGCCGCCTCGATGCCGCGCAGCCAGCGGACGCAATGCTTGTCGATGGCGCGCAGGTAGACGAAGCAGAGCAATGCCAGCGTCAGCAGCGGCGCCAGCAGCAGGACGTAGAACTGCAGCCGCGCCGCCCGCTCCGGCCCGTGATCGAAGCTGGCCACCACGTAAAAATCGGGCTCGGCGACCATCCGTGCGGCGTAGACTCGCTCGATTCCCGCCCGGCTCGACGCCGTCCAGCGCTCGCGGCCTTCGGGGATGCGGTCCCGCGCAGGCAGCCACGAGACATCGCTTTCCGGCCCCCGGCTCACCACGACGCCGGTGCCACGGCCGATCAACGCAACGTTCATGCCCAGCCCCTCGCCGCCGAGGTCGAACACGTTCTCAAGAAGGTCCGGATTGGTGAGGAGCAGCGCCTCCCGCAGAGTGCTGCCCGTTGCAGTGGGGTTCACGGCCAGCACGGCGAGATAGCGCCGGCTCCCCAAAGTCACCTGATCATAGCGAATCCTGCCGAGATCGGCGCCGTTCCAGACCGGGGCAAACGGGCGCGCCGCGAGCTGCGCGGCTATGGTGTTCAGCTCTTCTTCCGAGGGCCCGTCATCGAGCGCCCCCGTACAGAGGCGCCCGTCTGCGGTGCGCAGCAGAAAGGCCCGGAAACCGATCACGCGCGCCATCGTCGCGCGGCCGGCATCCGCGCAGATGGTGGATTCGACGCGCGGGTCGCTCGCCACCGTCCCGAAGGCCAGCAGAGAGCGCAACGCCCCGCGATACCAGACGCGCGTGCGAACGGCGAAATCGTCGATCGCCCGCGCCTGCGAAACCTCGATGGCGGCGATCGCGGCGCGGTAGGTCGCGAAAGCCGCCAGAGCGGTCACGCAACCCACGGGGACGGCAATCACAACCAGAAGGGCCAGAAGCCGCCCCCTGACCGTCGTGAACCGCGCCAGACGCATTGCCTTATGAGCCGATGATTTCGGAACCAACCCTTTGCATGGCGGCCGCGCTGGTGCGATCCGGCCCCAGGTCGTCGACACCGCCGATCGAAAGCAGCTCGGCGAGCTTGGTGCGGGCGCGGTTGACGCGGCTCTTGATCGTACCGATCGCCACGCCGCAGATCTCCGCGGCCTCCTCGTAGGACAGCCCCGTCGCGCCGACCATGATCAGGACCTCGCGCTGCTCCTCGGGGAGCTTCGCCAAGGCCTTGCGGAAGTCGGCGAGGTCGAGATGGCTTTCCTGGTTGCCATGGGTGGCCATGCGCTCGGCATAGGTGCCTTCGCTGTCCTGCACCTCGCGGCCACGCTTGCGATAGAGCGAGTAATAGGTGTTGCGCAGGATGGTGAAGAGCCAGGCGCGCAGGCTCGTTCCCGGCTCGAACTTGTCGGAATTGCCCCAGGCCTTCAGCAGCGTATCCTGCACGAGATCGTCGGCGAGCTGCATGGAGCCCGAGAGCGAGGCGGCGAAGGCGCGCAGATTGGGAATCTCGCGGATCAGGCCGTCCTTGAAGTCCTTGGCCTGCGCTTCGGTCCGCTCGGTGGTTCGGGGGGCGGTTTCAGTTGCGCTCATCGGTCGACGCTCCGGCTGCGCGCTGTTCGGTCGCCTCGAGCTGAGCCAGCAGCACGAGAAATTTGTCCGGCACGGGGGCGTTGACGATATCGTCGTAGTGAGCCTTCAGCGAACGGCCAATCGATTCCTGCACCTTCGGATCCAGAACCATATCGAAGTCGTCGTTATCGCCTTCGCCTGTTTCCGGCATTGCTGCATCCACACGGTTCATTTCAGCCCTCGCACTCCGCCACGCCCGCTTTTGCAGCGGTTCCCAGGCTTCGTTCTTCTCTCGGCGAAACCAGGGCCAGACGGCGGTGGCGACACCAATGCGCCTTAACAACAGGCCCCACCCGTAAAGGTTCCATGCCTCGCGAAAAATAAATTTCTTTGTCCAGCGCGCATCCTAAGCCATTATTCCACCACGAAAAACGGGACGCGTTCAATGTCGATTGCAAAAGAAATTGCGCCTCATCTTCCTTATCTGCGCCGCTTTGCCCGCGCACTCTGCGGCACGCAGCCGAGCGGGGATGCCTATGTGGTCGCCATGCTGGAAGCGCTGGTCGCCGATCCTTCGAGTTTCCCGCGCGGGATCGACCCGCGGATCGGGCTCTACCAGATATTCCTTAAGCTCTGGTCATCGGCGAGCGTCGAGCTGACAGGCTCGGTGGTCGAGCTGTCGCGCGCGCCGGCCGAGCGCAACCTCGAAGCGCTGACGCCCCGCCCGCGCCAGGCCTTCCTGCTGCGCACCGTCGAAGGCTTCTCGCTCGACGAGGTCGCGACGATCATGCGCGTCAGCACCAGCGAAGCCGCGACGCTCGTCCAGACCGCGGGGCAGGAGATCGCAGAGCAGGTCGCCACCGATGTGCTGATCATCGAGGACGAGCCCATCATCGCGCTCGACATCGAGACCATGGTGGAGGAGTTGGGCCACACCGTCACCGGCGTCGCGCGCACGCAGCGCGAGGCCATCGCGCTGGTCGCCAAGAAGCGCCCCGGGCTGGTGCTCGCCGACATCCAGCTCGCCGATGGCAGTTCCGGGCTCGATGCCGTCAATGAAATCCTGACCTCGATCGACGTGCCGGTGATCTTCATCACCGCCTATCCCGAGCGTCTGCTGACCGGCGACCGCCCCGAGCCGGCCTTCCTGATCACCAAGCCGTTCCAGCCCGAGGCGGTGAAGGCGGCGATCAGCCAAGCGCTCTTTTTCGACCGGCGCGCCGGCCGCAAGGCCGCCTGAAACGGCACGCTCCGAAGCTTGTGAAGCCCGCGGTTCGCCGCGGGCTTTTCTTTATCTCGATATTAGGCTTTGTTCCTGCATGAGCGCGGGAACAAGCCGGGTTCAACGGCGTTGCGCGTGTCAGTTCGAGTTGGTTGTGCGGGAGGCGTAGAGATGGCGATGACCTGCGTTTCAGCGGCGATCGCGGCAACTTCGATCGCGACAGCGCTGTTCTCCGGAATCATTCAGCCCGGGGCACCGGGATCGGAGATTCTCTCGCTGGCGCTGGCCGGCCTCACCGGCATCACCATCGCCGGCGCATCAGCTCTCGACGGCTGACGGCAAGGCTCCGCCACAGCATCCCGTCGCGCCGCGCCGCCTTCGCCGGATCAGGGTTTCAATTCGTTTGCACTGAGCCGGAAGCGCTCCCGGAGGGCTTCCTCCGGCGCCGGCTCGCCGACGAGGCGCGGACCAGCCCGACGCGCAGCCATGACGATCAGCGCCGCCTCGCGATCGAGCCCGCTCGAAATCAGGTCCTCGAGTTCCCAGAACGGCGGCAGCAACGCCTCGGCCTCGCCGGCCGGAGCGGCGAATGTCGATGTTTCCCCAAGGAGGCGGCTCACGGACATCGAGGTTCCCATCCCAAGATGAAGCGCCAACGCGACAGCTGTCTTACAGTTCCCCCTAGACCGGAACTGTGGGTATGTTGAGGCGTTTTCATTTGGCCGCGTCCTAGGAACCTATGAGATGAAAATCGGCCGCCCCCGTCTCGTGACCGCCATGGCCCTGCTCGGACTGCTGGGGCTGCCGTCTGCCGCTGAGGCACAGACTGACGGCCCTTCCGCCGGCCGGCTTTCCTGCACCGTCGGCGGCGCGCTCACCCCCATCACCACGGCACAGAAGCCGATGGAATGCCGGTTCCGCCCCCGCCGCGGGCCGATCCAGCACTATACCGGCATCGTCCAGGGCTTCGGGCTGGACCTCGGATCGATCCGGAACCCGATCATGGCCTGGCGCGTCCACGGCCCTTACGCCCGCGCCTCGCTCGGCGCACTGGCCGGATCCTACAAGGGCGCACCGGCCGGAGGCGGCAATCTGACCGGCGGCGCGGATAACGCCGTGACGCTGCGTCCGGCGCCCTTCCAGAGCAACCGCGGGGTCAATGCCGCCGTTGGCGTGAACGCTCTCGAACTCACGCTGATTCCGCCCAGCCGCAGGCGTTGATCGCGGCTCGGGGAGAAGAATTACCTTTTGCTAATCTCGCTCCGGCAGAATCAGCCCGGCTCGGTGCTTTTTGCCTTGGTCAGCCCCGGGCAGGAACATCGCCGATCCTGTGACGTTGGGGTGACGTGACAGGTTTGCGAGTGAGCGAGAAGCCGATCGATGGCTATTAGCGTTCTGATTGTCGAGGATGATCCCTTCATCGCCATGGACATCGAGTCCGCGGTGGCTGAGCAGCTTGGCGACGCCGCCGAGCTGATCGTCGTCGAATCCGTCGCGGAGGCGAAGCGAGCTGCCGACAAGGGCTGCTCCTGCGCCCTGCTCGACATCGATGTCGTCGGCGGCAAGACCTATGACGTCGCCAGCGCGCTGCTGCAGCGTGGTACGCCGTTCGCGTTCGTCTCCGGTTCCGCGCCGCACGAGCTTCCGCCGGCGCTGCGGGCTGCCCGGTTCCTGCGCAAGCCTTTCTCCACCCACGAGATCACCGCCTTCGTGACGAGCGTCATCGGCAGCGGGCAGGCCGAGACCGCCTGAACACGAGCGCCTGAGCGCCTGCCGCTGAACCCCGCGGGTCAGCGCGCAATGTCGGCTTTCGCCTGCGTCACCGGGCTCGCCCTCTTGGGGAAGGTCACCAAGACGCGCGTGCCGGGCCGCTCCGCATCCTCCCGAAGGGGCTGCACGCTCATCGTCCCGCGCATGCTGCGCAGCAGGCTCGCGATCACGGTCTGGCCCAGCCCCTTGTTGTCGACCTCGGACTGCAGGCCGACACCGTCATCCTCGATGGACATTGCGAGCGCCGGCCCGTCCTCGCTCCCGGCCCAGGCGAGGCGGATGGTGATCCGGCCCGACATGCCCTCGGGGAAAGCGTGCTTGATCGCGTTGGTCACGAGCTCGTTGACGATGACGACGAAGGAGACGGCGTCTCTCCCGGGCAGGCGGATCGATTCCATGTCGAGTTCGATCCGGATCGGCCGGCCCTCGGCCGCCTTGCCGATCTCCGCCAGCAGGTCCTCCATATAGGGACGGGCATCGATCTCGTCGGTCTCGATATCGAGGCGCAGGCGCCGCTGGCCGGCAGCGATCGCCTGGATGCGCGACTGGGCCTGGGCGAGAGCGGCCTTGACCGCGGGCTCGCGTGACTGCCGGCTTTGCACGCTGAGCAGCGCCGAGACCATGGCGAGGTTGTTGCCGACGCGGTGATTGACGTCGCGCAGCAGTGCCTCGATGCGCAGGCGCTCGCCCTCGAGCTCGCGGGTGCGCTCGCCGACGATCTGCTCCAGCTCGGCATTGTTCATCGCAAGGGCCGCGCTGCGGCGCTGGCGGCGGCGCAATTGCTGCCAGGCGGCGAAGGCGAGCCCGGCCAGCGCGACGACGATGCCGCTCGAACCCCAGAGCCGGCGCCGCTCCTCTCGTCGATAGAGCGACATCAGGCGGATGTTCTCGTTTTGCTGGATCTCCTGCACCGTGTCGCGCATCCGGCCCATGGCTGCGCTTCCGCTCTCGTCGCCGACGAGCGCCAGCGCCTCGTCACGGCGCCCCGCCCGCACCAGCGTGATCGTGCGGTCGAGCTCCTCGAACTTGATGCGCATGGCCTCTCGCAGCCGTGCCACGCGTTCCTGCTGGGACGGATCGGCCTCGACGAGGGCGGCGAGGATGTCGAGTTCGGGCCCCGCCGCGGCGCGCCCCTCCGTGAACGGGTCGAGGTAATCTGCCTGACCGGTCAGAAGATAGCCGCGCTGGCCGGTCTCGGCATCGCGGATGCGCCCAAGGAAACGCTCTGCGCGCTCGCGGGTCTCGATCGCATGGGAGACGAGGTCAGCCGTCTGGCGCGCCTGCCGATTGATCCAGGCCGCGAGCACGACGGCAACCGCCACGACGCCGATCGCGATGATCGTAGGCGTCGCGGAGCGGAGCCGCATGCCGAAGGCCGGAAAGGCCGGGAGCGAGAGGCGGCTGAGCAGTTTCACCTGCCCGGACATGCCAGCCCTGCCAAAGGATGCATGCCGACATCCCTGAGGTCGGTGCCCGTCATGAGCACAGACCCTAACAAAGAAAGCGGCGTTACCGTGACCGGGCCGGCTGAGCCCGTCAGGCCTCCTCGTCGCCATCGTCACCGCCGGCGACGATTTGGCGGCCCAGGATCGCCCCCAGCACCACGACGCCACCAGCCAGAGCGATCCGCAAGCCCCGGCGCGAGCCGAGCAGCTTTGCCGCGAGCGGCGCGGCAGCGAAGGCGGCCGTCGAGACAGCCGGGCGCGGCGGCCGGCGGTGGCTCTTGACGAAGAGGGCCGTGAGAAAGGCGATCAGCGCGCCGCCGAGAAGGCCGCCGGCGATCCAGAGGCTCGCGGCGATCGCGCCGTAGCGCAGCTCCAGCAGCACATGCAGGGCATGCAGCGCATAGCCGCCGGCGCAGATCAGCAGAAGCACCCCAAAGCCATAGAGCCCCAGCACGACGAGGTTGCGCCTCACCGTGCCGGAGATCTCCGAGGTAATGAAAGATCCGATCCCCCCGAGCATCGGTCAGCGCGCCGAAAGGTAACCGATGAAGAGGCCCACGGCCGCCGCCAGGCCCAGCGCCCGCATCGGCCGCTCGCGGATCTCGTCCTCGATCAGCTGCTGCAGCTCGCTCGCCTGCTCGCGGGCGATATCGGCCATCCGGTCGGTATCGACGCCGACCGCGCGGAGCCGATCCGTGACCGTAGCCGCGATGTCCTCGGCGCTGCGCGTCAGCGTGTCCTCCAGGACGCTCGCCTGCCGCTTGGCGCGGGTTCCGGCGCGGCGCGCCTGGGACGTCGCCTCCTCCGCGAGCCCCTCGGCCGTTTCGATACCGGCCTTCGCGCGCTTGGCAGCGGCCGCCGCCTGACGTTTCGCGGATGTCGTGGTCGCCATGACGATCAAATCCCCGTCGTTCGTGTGTGGAGCAAATTTATCGGAAACACCTGCCGCAAGCAGAGCCCCGTCAGCTCGGCAACGCCGCTTCGGCAGCTTCTGTTCCCGGCAGGTCAATCAAGCGGTCGCGGCCTGTTCCCCGGCTTCGGCACTGGCCTTCTCGCGACGATAACGAGCGAATTCCTCCTGCGCCACCATCCCGACGATCACGATGGGCGTGGACAAGACCGCGCCGATCGGCCCCCAGAGCCAGAGCCAGAAGATGAAGGCGATGAAGACCAGGAAGGGCGAGATCGTCAACCGATTGCCGACGAAGACGGGCGTGACCGCGTTGCCCTCGATCAGGTGGAAGACGTAATAGGCCGCCGCCGGCCAGAGCGCCGCGAGCAGTGTGGGTGCATCGATCAACGCGCCCGCCAGCAGCAGCACCGCGACGACGACCGGTCCTATGAAGGCGAGATAGTTGAGCAGGAACGCCAGCGCTCCCCAGAACAGCGGAAAAGGCAGCCCCGCCATCCAGGCGATCGCCATGGTCAGCACGCCCATGCCGAAATTGATCACGGTCACGAGCCCGAAGTAGCGCGCGACGCGGGCCTCGATCTCCTCGAAGAAGGAGCCGGCGGACCGGCGCGCGTCGCGCCCCAGGCACAGGCGCAGAACCCGCGCCTTGAGATGGCGCCGCGTCGCCAGCCAGAAATAGACCGTGGCGACGAAGATCAGCAGGCCGCCCGCAGCCGTCGAGGAGGTCAGCGCGATGTCGAAGAGAGGATTGCCCTGCGAGACGCTGAGTTCGGCGCCCTTGCCGGTCATCGAGGCGATACCGCGCTTGAATTCGTCCATGAAGGCGAAGACGCCGGCGAGCTTGGACTCGAACGCGGCCAACATGGCCGGCGCCTGGTCGCTCCAGCCGGCGACAGGCACGGCCAAGACACCGACCGCGCCGAATAACAGGCCGATGAAGAGCAGGACCACCATGGCGGCCGCGGCATGCTGCGGCACGCCGTAACGAACCAGCCAATCCACCAGCGGGCCGAGCACGAGGCCGAAGATCACGCCGGCCACCACCGGCATGGCGACGGTCTTCGTCAGGGCCAGCGACGCTGTCGCCAGGATGACGAAGATGCCAACGATAGCATAGCGGACGATGAGATCGTGCTCATAGGGCGTGACCTCCTCGGTTTCCTCCGCGGGCTCCGGCTCCGCGAGATAGCGCGGAAACGGCCTCCAGGCCGATGAGCTGAGCATTTTTTTCAGCGCGCCGCGCGCGCCCCCCGCTGCGCGCTCTCTCGCACGCCGGAAGGTTAAACGCCGGAGGGAGCCGCTGGTTCCGGCTTCCGGATCAGTGCGCCTCGTCCCAGTTTGCAGCGGCCCGCGCCTCGACGGCGAGCGGGACCTTGAGCGTGACGGCCGGATGCGGCGCATCGACCATCACCTTCTCGATCACCGGCAAGGTCTTTTCGACCTCATCCTCCGGCACCTCGAAGACCAGCTCGTCATGGACCTGCAGCAGCATGCGGGCATTGAGCCGGCTGGCGGCGAGCGCCGCATCCATGCGGACCATGGCGCGGCGGATGATGTCTGCGGCCGAACCCTGGATCGGCGCATTGATCGCCTGGCGCTCGACGAAAGCGCGCTCGGACGGGTTCTTCGATTCGACAGCCGGAAAATGGCAGACGCGGCCGAAGATCGTCGTGACCTGGCCATGGACGCGGACATGGGTCTTGGTCTGGTCCATGTAGTCGCGGATGCCGGGGAAACGCTCGAAATACTTGCGGATATAGGCGCCCGCTTCCTCACGGCCGATGCCGAGCTGGTTGGCGAGGCCAAAGGCCGAGATGCCGTAGATGATGCCGAAATTGATCGCCTTGGCCCGCCTGCGCACCTCGCTCGGCATGCCCTGGACGGGCACGCCGAACATCTCGGACGCCGTCATCGCATGGATGTCGATGCCGTCGGCGAAGGCCTGACGGAGCTGCGGGATCTCAGCGATATGGGCGAGGATACGCAGCTCGATCTGGCTGTAGTCGGCCGAGACCAGCTTGTAGCCGCTCGCAGGCACGAAGGCCGTGCGGATCTTGCGGCCGGCATCGGTGCGGATCGGGATGTTCTGCAGGTTCGGCTCGGATGAGGAGAGCCGGCCCGTGGTCGTCGCCGCCAACGCGAAGGAGGTATGGACCCGGCCCGTCTGCGGGTTGACGTAGCCCGGCAGCGAATCCGTATAGGTCGACTTGAGCTTGGCGAGCTGGCGCCATTCCAGAATCTTCGAAGGCAGCGCATGGCCCTGCTCGGCGAGCTCCTCCAGCACGCCGGCACCCGTCGCCCATTGGCCGGTCGCGGTCTTCTTGGCGCCGGCCAGTCCCATCTTGCCGAAGAGGATGTCGCCGAGCTGCTTGGGGCTGCCGATGGTGAACTTCTCGCCGGCGATCTCGTAGATCTCGTCCTCCAGCCGGGCCAGCCCCTGGGCGAAATCGCCGGAAAGGCGCGAGAGGATCTGCCGGTCGATGGCGATGCCACGCTTCTCCATATTGGCGAGCACGGCGACCATCGGCCGCTCCAGCACCTCGTAGACGGCCGTCTTCTTCTCGGCCGCCAGCCGCGGCTTCAGCGCGAGCCAGAGCCGGAGCGTGACGTCGGCATCCTCGGCGGCATATTCCGTCGCCTTGTCGAGCGGCACCTTGTCGAAAGTGATCTGCGCCTTGCCGGTGCCGGCGACCTGCGCATAGGGAATCGTCTCGTGGCCGAGATGGAGCTCCGAGAGCTTGTCCATGCCGTGGCTGTTGTTGCCGGCATCGAGCGCATAGGAGATCAGCATCGTGTCCTCGATCGGGAACACGTCGAGCCCGTGGCGCGCCAGCACCAGCAGGTCATATTTCAGGTTCTGGCCGATCTTGAGCACGCCTGCGTCGGCGAGCAGCGGCTTCAGCGCCGCGACTGCTTCCGCGAGCGGGATCTGGTCGGCCAGAAGCCCCTCGTCAAAGAGCCCGCCATCACCGGCGCGATGCTGGAGCGGGATATAGCAGGCGCGGCCGGGCGCGACCGAAAGCGAGACGCCGACGAGATCGGCCTGCATCGCGTCGAGCGAGTTGGTCTCGGTGTCGAGCGCGACATGGCCGGCTTCATAGGCCCAGCCGATCCAGCGTTCGAGATCGGCGAGCGTGCGCACGCATTCATAGGTCGAGCGGTCGATCCTGGCGGCGACGGCCTCGTTCTTCCGCGCGGCGGCGAGATCGGTCGGCTTCATCCAGCCGGCGGCCCCGCCCGTCGCCTCGGGAAGCGTCGCCGTCGGCGAAGGCATGGCCGGGGTGGTGTCCGAGACGGCATCCTCGATCGCGTCCGCACCGGCATAGAGCGCCTTGAGCTCGGCCGCGCGGGAGCCGCCCGGCGCCAGCGCCGGGTCGGCGTCGATCGCCGCCGCATCCGCCTCATAGGCCTCCGCGACGCGCTTGGTGATGGTGGTGAACTCCATCGCCTTGAGGAAGGCGACAAGCTTCGCCGGATCCGGCTGTTCGAGCGTCAGGTGCTCCAGCGGCGTCTCGACCTTCACGTCGTCGACGAGGCTGACGAGCTTGTGGGAGAGGCGGACCTTCTCGACCACCTCGGGGTTGGTCAGCGTCTCGCGGCGCTTGGGCTGCTTGATCTCGCCGGCCCGCGCAAGAAGCGTTTCGAGATCGCCATATTCGCCGATGAGCTGCGCGGCCGTCTTGATGCCGATGCCGGGGGCACCGGGCACGTTGTCGGTGGCGTCACCCGCCAGCGCCTGCACATCCGTGACCTTGTCGGGCATGACGCCGAAATACTCGACGACCTCGGGCTCGCCGATGCGGCGCTCGGCGCGGAAGCCCGCACCCTTCTTCTGGTCGCCGGAGGCGGGATCGTACATGGCGACGCCCGGCCGGACGAGCTGCATCAGATCCTTGTCGGCCGAGACGATCAGGACGTCGGCGCCGGCCTCGCGCGCCTGCTTCGCATAGGTCGCGATCAGGTCGTCAGCCTCGTAGACATCCTGCTCGACCGGGATGAGCCCGAAGGCGCGCACGGCCTCGCGCATCAGCGGGAACTGCGGGATCAGATCGGCCGGCGGTTCGGAGCGGTTGCCCTTGTAGGCCGGGTAGATCGCCTTGCGGAAGGAGTTCTCCGACTTGTCGAAGACGATGGCGAGATGGGTCGGCCTGACGCCGAGCACACCTTCGCGCACGAACTGGAAGAGTTTCGTCGCGAAGAGCCGGACCGCGCCTGACGGCAATCCGTCCGAGCGGGCGTTGTATTTCCGGTCCTGGTTGATCGACTGGAAATAGGCCCGGAAGATGAAGTTCGAGCCGTCCACCAGGAAGAGGTGGTCGCCGGGCTTCAGGGCGGGGGCGGTGGAGGCTGCATCGCTCATGGCGCGGACCATAAGCGGGCCGGCGCGGCCGGTCCATGGCGGGCGGGCATGCCTGTGCACGAAGCTGTCAGGAATGACAGCCCGCCGTCATGCTCGGGCTTGACCCGAGCATCTCTGGACAAGGAGTCTCTGGAGCATCCTCCGGCCTGAGATTCTCGGGTCCGCGCTGTGCGCGGCCCGAGAATGACGATCGGCCTTATTTCACGATCCCGTCGATCTCGGCCAACTCTTCCGCCGTCAGCGCCCAATCCGCGGCCTTCACATTGGCGGCGATCTGCTCGGGCTTGGTCGCGCCGGCGATGACGCTCGACACCACGGGTTGGGCCGCCAGCCAGGAGAAGGCGAGCTCGACCAGCGTCTTGCCGCGCGCCTCTACGAAGGCGGTCAGCCCTTCGATCCGGCGCCAGTTATCCTCGCTGAAGATCTGGCCGGCGCGCTCGGGCAGCTTGGTCAGGCGCGCGCCTTCCGGCATCGGGGCATTGCGCTTGTACTTGCCGGTGAGCGCGCCGTTGGCGAGCGGGAAATAGGGCAGCAGCCCCATGCCGTAATGGGCGATGGCGGGGATCAGGTCGGCTTCTGCGCCGCGCTTCAGCAGGCTGTATTCGTCCTGCGCCGAGGCAAAGCCATTGAGCCCGAGATCGCGCGCGGTCCATTGCGCATCCGCGACCTGCCAGGCCGGCATGTTGGAGCAGCCGATATAGCGGACCTTGCCCTGGGTCACGAGGTCCTCGAAGGCGCGGAGCGTCTCGTCGATGGGGGTGAGCGGGTCCGGCTTGTGGAACTGGTAGAGGTCGATCCAGTCGGTCTTGAGCCGGGTCAGCGATTCCTCGACCGCGTTCATGATGTAGCGGCGCGAGCCGCCCTCGCCGCCATGGAACATCTTCATGCCGAACTTGGTGGCGAGCACGATGTCCTTGCGGCGGGCGCCCAGAACCTGGCCGAGGCAGGTCTCCGAGCCGCCCTCGACGCCGTAGATGTCGGCAGTGTCGAACAGCGTGATGCCGTGCTCGATGGCGGCATCGACGACCTTGCGGGTGGCTTCGAGGTCGATCCGCCCGCCGAAATTATTGCAGCCGAGGCCGACGAGCGAGACGCGCAGGCCCGAGCGGCCGAGATTGCGAAATTGCATGGCAGTGATCCTCCTCCGGAAGGCGCACACAGGACCAGAGCGGGAGCGGGGCGGCAAGCGCGCCCGCCGTCATCGGCGCACTGCGCCGGGCGCAAGGCTGAGCCCCGCGCAGACCGAGCCCGGCCGCATTTTGACCCAGCGCAAAGCGATGGCAGGATGATCTGCCAAGGTGGCTCCCAGAAAAAGGCAAAACGGACGGAGACAACAATGGCCCTATCGATCAAGAGCGTCTTCACCGCCTATACCGAGGAAGGCGAGGGCGAGCATGAGTTCGCCGTCGGCTATGCGCTGTCGCTGGCGCAGCGGGCCGGGGCCCATCTGACGATCCAGGCGGCGGCCATGCGCTATGCCGTGCCGGCCACGCTCATCGGCGATTTCGGCACCGCCTTCATCAGCGCCGAGAACCGCCGCATCGGCAAGCTGGCCGACCGCTTCGCAGCGCTCGCCAGGACCAGCGCCGATCTCGCCGGCGTCGCCACCTCCATCGAGACGCCGCAACTCGTCTATGCCGAGCTGAGCGAGCGGCTCGTCGCCCAGGCGCGCATCCACGACCTCAGCGTTCTGGACCAGGAGAAGAATGCGGCGGAGCGCGACCGCGGGCTGATCGAGGCCGCGCTGTTCGAAAGCGGCCGGCCTGTCATCATCGTGCCGCCCGGCATCGAGACCTTCACGGCCAAGCGCATCCTCATCGCCTGGGACGGCAGCGCCGCGGCGGCCGCCGCCGTCGGCGAGGCGCGACCCTTCCTGCCCGGCTCCGAGGTCGAGATTCTGTCCGTGACCGGCGAGAAGGATCTGTCGCGGGTCGTGGCCGGGGCGGAGCTCGCGCCGCATCTGTCGCGACACGGCGCGTCCGTCACCGTCAGCAACGTTTCGCTGTCGGCAGGGGCCGACGTGGCGGAGACGATCCGCAAGGCGGCCAAGGCCTTCCGCGCCGATCTCATCGTCTGCGGGGCCTACCAGCACTCCAGGCTGCGCGAATGGCTGCTCGGCGGGGTCACCCAGTCGCTGCTGAAGTCCACGCCGGCGCCGATCCTGATGAGCCACTGACCGGCGCAGACATGAAAAGGGCCGCCCAGAAGGGCGGCCCGATCATCTTCAGGCCACTTCGGCCTTCTGCTTCTGCGAGCGCTTGCGCTCGTTGGGGTCGAGGACGCCCTTGCGCAGGCGGATCGACTTCGGCGTCACCTCGACGAGCTCGTCATCGTCGATCCAGGCCAGCGAGCGCTCGAGCGTCATGCGGATCGGCGGGGTGAGGCGCACGGCCTCGTCCTTGGAGGTGGTGCGGATGTTGGTGAGCTTCTTGCCCTTGAGCACGTTCACCTCGAGATCGTTCTCGCGGGTGTGCTCGCCGACGATCATGCCCTGATAGACCCTCCAGCCCGGCTCGATCATCATCGGGCCGCGATCCTCGAGGTTCCACAGCGCGTAGGCCACGGCCTCGCCCGTCTCCATCGCGATCAGCACGCCATTGCGGCGGCCGGCGATCTCGCCCTTGTAGGGCAGATAGGCGTGGAACAGCCGGTTCATGATCGCGGTGCCGCGCGTGTCGGTCAGCAACTCGCCCTGATAGCCGATCAGGCCGCGGGTCGGAGCATGGAAGACGAGGCGCAGGCGATTGCCGCCGGAGGGACGCATCTCCAGCATGTCGGCCTTGCGCTCGGCCATCTTCTGCACGACGACGCCGGAATGCTCCTCGTCGACGTCGATCACGACCTCCTCGATCGGCTCGAGAAGCTGGCCGGCCTCGTCACGCTTCAGCACGACGCGCGGACGCGAGACGCCGAGTTCGAAGCCCTCGCGGCGCATGGTCTCGATCAGAATGGCAAGCTGGAGTTCGCCGCGTCCGGAGACGATGTAGCTATCCTTGTCGGTCGCTTCCTCGATCTTCAGCGCGACATTGCCCTCGGCCTCCTTGAGCAGACGGTCGCGGATGACGCGGGTGGTGACCTTGTCGCCCTCGGTGCCGGCCAGCGGCGAGTCGTTGACCGAGAAGGTCATGGAGACGGTCGGCGGGTCGATCGGCTGAGCCTTGATCGGCTCGGTCACCGACGGGTCGCAGAAGGTGTCGGCGACAGTGCCCTTCACCAGGCCCGCGATCGAGACGATGTCACCCGCGACGGCTTCCTCGATCGGCTGGCGCTCGATGCCGCGGAAGGCGAGGATCTTGGAGATGCGCCCGGTCTCGACGGTCGAGCCGTCACCCGAGAGGACCTTGATCGTCTGGTTCGGCTTCGCGGTGCCGGAGGTGACGCGGCCGGTGATGATGCGGCCGAGATAGGGGTTGGCCTCGAGCAGCGTCCCGATCATGCGGAACGGGCCCTCCTCGACATTCGGCGCCGGCACATGCTTCAGGATGAGGTCGTACATCGGGGCCAGGCCCTGGTCCTGCGGGCCTTCCGGCGAGTCGGCCATCCAGCCCTGCTTGCCCGAACCGTAGAGGATCGGGAAGTCGAGCTGCTCGTCGGTGGCGTCGAGCGCCGCGAACAGGTCGAACACCTCGTTGATGACTTCGGTGGTGCGGGCGTCCGGCTTGTCGACCTTGTTGATCGCCACGATGGGACGCAGGCCGAGCTTCAGCGCCTTCGAGACCACGAACTTGGTCTGCGGCATCGGACCCTCGGCGGCATCGACCAGCACGATGGCGGAATCGACCATGTTCAGGATGCGCTCGACCTCACCGCCGAAATCGGCGTGGCCGGGGGTGTCGACGATGTTGATGCGCGTGTCCTTCCAGACGACCGAGGTCGCCTTGGCAAGGATGGTGATGCCGCGCTCCTTCTCGAGGTCGTTGGAGTCCATCACGCGCTCGGCGACACGCTGGTTGTCGCGGAAGGCGCCGGACTGCTGCAGCAGCTTGTCGACGAGCGTGGTCTTGCCGTGGTCGACGTGGGCGATGATGGCGATGTTGCGCATGGACATGCGTGTGTAGCCTTGCTTTCATGGCCACGAGCCGGCCAGGTCCCAACCCGGTCGGCGCAGCCCTTAGATTTGAGAATCTGGAATTCGCTGCGCTGCACATAAACGCTGGCGGCCGTTTCGGCAACCGCGCCGATGACCTGCGCTTCATCGAAAGGTGAATGCGCCAGAGCACGCGCCGATCAGATTGCGCAGGAATCCGATCGGATCACGCGTTCTCGCTCAAGAGTGTAGAGGCGGATTCACCGATCAGGTTGATTTAACCTGATCGGATCCGGCTCTAGTCTTCGGCCAGCGCCCGCTGCCGTTCCGCCACCGCACGGCCGACCTGATCGATGGCGAGCCGGTATGCGGCGAGCGCGGCGGTGTCGAGGTCGCCCTTGGCGTAGTCGCCGAGCACGCGGGTCAGGATCAGATCGGCCTCGCGGCCGAGCCGGGAGAGTTCCGCCTCGTCCTCGGTGGAGCGGATCGTGGCCAGCAGCACCAGCAACTCGTCGAGGCCCGCCATGGCGCGGCGGCGGCGATTGGCGCTCTCGCGGCTGAACACCGCCGCCCCGCCCGTGCCGAGCGCCGAGAGCGCCATGGCGCCGATATAGAACCAGTCGCCATAGCGGTCGAAGAAGGTCTCCTGCTCGCCGTCGATATAGGCGGCAGCGCCCGAATGGACCGGCAGCGGCGCATCCTTGTCAGTGGAGGGGGTCTCCAGTGCCTGGATCGAGGGCAACTCCGCCGCGAGCGTCAGCCTCAGGCCCAGGATGTCCTTGGTCAGCTCGCCGACCAGATTGTCGTCGAGGCTCTGGGAAGCGAAGAGACGCGAGGTGATCGAGATGGTCTGGAGGCTTTCCGCCGGCCGAGGCGGATCGCCGCCCAGCGCGCCGCGCACGATCTCGCCCGTCTCGACGGCGCGGTCATGCGCCGCGAGCGCCGCCGCCTCGCGGACCGGGATCAGGACCGGATCCTCGCCCCAGGCGGAGCGCAGCCGGCGCAGGCCCTCGTTGTTGGTGTGAGAGCCGACAGCATTGATCGAGAAGAAGGCGTCGATGCGCTTCTCCTTCGCGGCCGGCAGGACCTCGTCCTGGCCGAGACCGACGATCTCGACCTCCTCGGCACGGACCTCGTACTGCGCCAGCACGCGCTTCAGCAGCGCGACATTGCCTGACGGGCTGCGGACCACCCCGACCTTTCGGCCGCGCAGATCGGCAATGCGGCCGATGGCGGTTTCCTTCGTGGTGATGAAGAAGGGAAAGGTGCGCCGCGTGACCAGCACCGTATCGGCGGTGGAGGGGATGGCGATGTCCGGCCGCAGCATGGCGAGATCGGCCTCGCCGGCATCGATCTTCCGGGCGCTGTCGGCAGAGCCTTCCGTCATGATGAGGCGCAGGCGGATCGACGCCTTGTCGCGGTTCAGACCCTGGACGAAGGCCGCCGCCATGCGCGCATCCTCGGAGCCGAGCGGACCGACGGCGAGCCGCAGCGTGCGCGGCTGGTTCAGATAATAGAAGGTCGCCGCGACAAGGCCGCCGAGGGCCATGAAGCCCCCCAAGAGCGCCAGACCGCGCCTGCCCATGCCGAGCCGCATCAAAGCCGCAATCCCCACCTCACCCGTGCAGCATGGCTTCCTTCGCGATCATGTCGCAAGTGCGGCAGCTGCGGAACCAGGCCCGTCGTGACCGGATTCTCCTTTCCTTTCCGGCCCGATGCTCTAAAGCGCTGGCGATGCCGAATTCCTCTGCCTTCGCGATCAAGATCTGCGGGCTCTCGACGCCCGAGACGCTGCGCGCGGCGCTCGACGCCGGCGCGGACATGATCGGGCTCAACTTCCATCCGAAGAGCCCGCGCTTCGTGACGCTGGAGCGCGCGATCGAACTGGCCGAGATCGCGCGCGGCAGGGCCGAGATCGTGGCGCTGATCGTCGACTGGGACGAGCGGCAGGCGGCAGAACTCGTCGAAGCATTGAAGCCCGACTGGCTGCAGCTCCACGGCCGCGAGACGCCCGAGCAGACCGCCGCGATGCGCCGCGCCGGCGGGCTGCCGGTGATGAAGGCGCTCGGCATTTCCGAGGCCGCGGACCTGAAGACCGTCGCCAGCTATCGCGACGCCGCCGACCGCATCCTGCTAGACGCCAAGCCCCCGAAGGATGCCGCCTATCCCGGCGGCCATGGCCGGCCCTTCGACTGGGGCCTGCTCGCCGATCTCGACCCCGGCATTCCCTTCATGCTATCGGGCGGGCTCGATCCGGCCAATGTCGCCGAGGCGATCCAGGTGACCCATCCGCAGGGCATCGACGTATCAAGCGGCGTCGAAAGCGCGCCGGGCGTCAAGGATCCGGCCCGGATCGCGGAATTCATCGCGGCAGCCCGCAAAGCCGCTGCGGCCATACAAAAAGGTTCACCGGCATGAACGCGCCTTCCAGCCCCAACAGCTATCGCAACGGCCCCGACGAGAACGGCCGCTTCGGAATGTTCGGCGGCCGCTTCGTCGCCGAGACGCTGATGCCGCTCATCCTCGAGCTGGAAGAGGCCTACAACGCCGCCAAGGCAGACCCGGCCTACTACGCCGAGATGAACGACGGGCTGAAGCACTATGTCGGCCGGCCCTCTCCGCTCTATTTCGCCGAGCGGCTGACCGAGCATTTCGGGGGAGCGAAGGTCTACCTCAAGCGCGAGGAGCTGAACCACACCGGCTCCCACAAGGTGAACAACGTGCTCGGCCAGATTCTGCTGGCACGGCGCATGGGCAAGAAGCGCATCATCGCCGAGACCGGCGCCGGCCAGCACGGCGTCGCCACCGCGACGCTGTGCGCACGCTATGGGCTGGAATGCATCGTCTATATGGGCGCGGTCGACGTCGCCCGGCAGGCACCGAACGTCTTCCGGATGCAGATGCTCGGCGCCACCGTCGTGCCCGTCGAATCCGGCACCAAGACGCTCAAGGACGCAATGAACGAGGCGCTGCGCGACTGGGTGACCAATGTCGCGACGACCTTCTACTGCATCGGCACCGTCGCCGGCCCGCATCCCTATCCGGCCATGGTGCGCGACTTCCAGTCGATCATCGGCAAGGAGACCCGCGAGCAGATGCAGGAGGCCGAAGGGCGCCTGCCGGACTCGCTGATCGCCTGCATCGGCGGCGGCTCCAACGCGATGGGGCTGTTCCACCCCTTCCTCGACGATCCGTCCGTCGAGATCTACGGCGTCGAGGCCGCAGGCCACGGCATCCCGAGCGGCATGCATGCCGCCTCGCTGACCGGCGGGCGGCCGGGCGTGCTGCACGGCAACCGCACCTTCCTGCTGATGGACGATGACGGGCAGATCAAGGACGCCCATTCGATCTCGGCCGGACTCGACTATCCCGGTATCGGCCCGGAGCATTCCTGGCTGCATGATGTCGGCCGGGTGAAGTACCTCTCCGCCACGGACGAGGAGGCGCTGGAGGCGTTCCAGCTGATCTCCAGGCTGGAAGGCATCATTCCCGCGCTGGAGTCCGCGCATGCGCTGGCGCGCGTCGCCGAGCTCGCCCCGCAGAAGCCGAAGGACCATCTGATGGTCGTCAACCTGTCGGGACGCGGCGACAAGGACATCCCCCAGGTGGCCGAAATCCTCGCCAGCCGCTGATCCGACGGCCCCGCCAAAAGTCGGACGAGCCCGCTCTCGACTCGCCTCGCGGATACGCTAACGTAACGTCATCCGGGATATTCTTGCCGGACAGTGATGCGTGGCGTGGAGACCGGGGCCGGTGGGGGGCAACGGCGACGATGGTAGCCCGGCGATGGCCGGGAGCGGCCCAGCCGGCCTGCCGCCGGAGCTGGCGTTTCTGGCACGCCATGGCGTTGCCCTGCCCGGGCTCACGCAGGCCGCCGCGCGGGCGGCACGCGGCCGTAGCGAGCCCGTCCGCGAGGCGATCGGGCTGGGCCTGATCGACGAGGACAGCTTCTACCGTGCCCTCGCGACGGAACTCGTCCTGCCCTTCCTGGCGGAGAGACCGATGCTGCGGGCCGGCGGCAGCTACGGGGCCATCCTGCGCGGGGGCATGGCGCCTGCGGCCGGGGATCCCCGCTTTCGCTTCGTCATAGCGCCCGAAGGACCGAGCCTGCGCCGGCTGCTCCAATCCGGACCGCCCCGGCAGGGCGATGTCGCGATCACGACGCCACGGCTTTTCGAGAGCGGCCTGCGCGCCGCCAACGCCCCCGCTATCGCGCAGCACGCGGCCGGGCTCGACGAGGCTGGGCTCGTCCGCGACAGCGCCCGCACGGGGGCCAGCCGTGGCCAGGTCGTGGCGACCGGCATCAGCCTTGCCGCGGCGGCGCTTGGCGGCATCTTCGCGCCGCTGCAGAGTTTCTTCGCACTCGCTTTGCTGCTCGGCCCGATCTTCCTCGGGCTGATCCTGCTGCGCCTGGCCGCGGCGGTGGAGCGCTCCTGGCCCGATCTCTGGCGCACGCAGCGCTGGCGCCTCGATGACAGCCGGCTGCCGGTCTACACCGTCGCCGTGCCGATGTACCGGGAGGAGAGGGTTCTGCGGCAGATGCTGCGGGCACTGTCGGCGCTGGACTACCCCACGGCCAAACTCGATATCCGGCTGCTGATCGAAGCCGATGATACGGGCATGCGGACTGAGCTCGCGCGCATGCACCTGCCGGCGCATGTCTCGGTCACGGTCGTGCCGCCCGGCGAACCGCGAACCAAGCCGCGAGCCCTGAACGTCGCCCTGCTCGAAGCGCGCGGAACGCTCTTCACCATCTTCGACGCCGAGGATATTCCCGATCCGCAGCAGTTGCGGCTGGCGGCGGCACGTTTCCATCGGGCGCCGGACGATCTGGCCTGCCTGCAGGCCCGGCTGGTGATCGATCATGCCGAAGAGGGCCTGCTGCCAAGCCTGTTCGCGCTGGAATATGCCGGGCTGTTCGAGGTGATCAATCCCGGACTCCTGCGCGCGGGGCTGCCGATCATGCTCGGCGGCACCTCGAACCATTTCCGCACCGAGGTGCTCAGGGCGCTGGGCGGTTGGGATGCCTGGAACGTCACCGAGGACGCCGACCTCGCGGTGCGGCTCGCCAGGGCCGGCTATCGCATCGGCGACCTGCCTTCAGAGACGCGCGAGGAGGCGCCTGTCACGGTCGGGGCGTGGCTCCGGCAGCGCTCGCGCTGGATCAAGGGCTACATGCAGACGGTCGTGACGCATTCGCGCAGGCCCCTCACGCTCCTGCGCGAGGCTGGTTTCGCCGCGACCTTCGCCTTCGCCTCGCTGGCTCTGGGCACGATCGTGACGGCGCTCGGCTACCCGTTCTTCGCGATCGCTGCCGCTTTCGCGTATTGGGATGGCTCGCTTTTCGCCCCGGCCGACGCCTTCGCGACTTTTACCGCGGCTTTCGCCCTGGCGATCTGGCTTTTCGGCACGCTCGCGCTCTTCCTGCCACCTGCCCTCGCCGCATTGCGACGCCCGGGCCTGCTGAAGCTGCTACCGCTCCTGCCGCTCTATTACGCGCTGGTCTCGATCGCGGCCTGGATGGCACTCTACGAGTACTTCGACCGGCGCTTTACCTGGAACAAGACGGAACACGGCCTGGCGCGCCGGAGGGCGCCACCGGCACCTGCCGAGGCTGTCAGCTATGACGCAGCCATTCCGCTGCCGCCTGCGCCGGAGGCTGTTCGATATTGAAGGCGCCGATGAAGCTGCCGTCCTTGCCCATCAGATAGACCAGCGCGGTGTGGTCCATCGTGTAGTCGCCGTCCTTGAGCGGCACCTTCTTGGCATAGGCGCGATAGGCCTTGATGACGGCGTCCACTGCGGCCCTGTCGCCGCTCAGGCCCACGATGCGGGGATCGAAGGAGCCGAGATAGCTCTTCATCGTCTCGGGCGTGTCGCGCTCGGGATCGACCGAGATGAACAGCGCCTTGAGTTTCTTCGCCTTTTCTCCCTCGCCGGCGGCGCGCAGCGCTTCCGAGATTTCGAAGAGCTTGGTCGGGCAGACATCCGGACAATGGGTGAAGCCGAAGAAGACCAGGAAGGGCGAGCCCTTCAGATCCGTGTCCGAGAGCGGCTTGCCCTCCTGCGTCGTGAGGGTGAAGGGACCGCCGACGCTCGCCACACCGCTGCCGCCACCCTGGCGATTGGGCGAGAAGGTCAGGAAGGCGGCCACGGCCAGCGCGAGCGCGCCGGCGAAGAACACGATGAGGGGCAGGAGAAGGCGACGATTCACGGGGAGGCTTCTTTTCGGCCGGGGGCTAAGGGTCTGGCCCTAAAAACAGGCGACGATGGCGGCGATGAGCCCGTCGGTGAAGAGCCGATCGCCCTCACGCCACCACAGCAGCAGGCCGGCGAACAGCAGGGCGACGAAGCCCCCGCCGAGCAGCATGAGCCCGGCGCGGCTCGAAGAGCCCGCTTCAGCCTCTGTTGTCGGGTCCGTCTGCGTCATGCACGCATCTTATCGTCCCGCCGCCCCGGCCGGAAGCGGGCGGCGTGACGCAGGGTCGTAACGATGTGGGGAGGGGAGGATTCCAGCCGGGGCTGGAAACAACCCTCGTCATTCCGGGGCTTCGCGTCAGCGAAGAGCCCAGAACCCAGAACCGATGCGGTTCGTGGGACAGGCGCCGCGAGCGAACGCTTCTTTCGGGAAGCGCATCGTTTCGGGGTTCCGGGCTCAGGCCTTCGGCCCGCCCGGAATGACGGCGTGGTTCCTTGCGAAATAAGGAGCCTTTACCTCACTTCACCGGGAATGTGAGCGGCGAGTAGTCCGTCACCGGCCGCTTGGCCCAGTCATTGGCCGGCGCGGCGGCCTCGGTGCGCTTCTGGGCCTCGGTGAGGCGCAGCGCAGCGGCGGGATAGTCCATCGTCAGCACTGTGCCGTCCTGCACGCAGAGCCGGCCGTCGACATAGACGCGGTCGACCGCGCGCTCGGCCGCGGCATAGACGAGGCTGCGGACGGGGTCGCGGCGCGGCTGCATCATCGGATGGGCGAGATCGACCATCACGATATCGGCCTTGCAGCCCGCTTCGAGCTTGCCGATGTCGCTGCGGCCGAGCGCGGCAGCGCCCGCCGTAGTGGCGGCTTCGAAGATGTCGGTGGTCTTCAACGTATGCGGGGTCTCCGCCATCAGCCGGGCGACATAGCCGACATGGCGCATCTCCTCGAGCATGTTGTGTGGATAGGTGTCCGTGCCGAGGCCGATGCGGACGCCGGCGCGGCGATAGCGGCCGAAATCGTCGAGCGCGATGCCGCGGCGCAGGAAGACGGTCGGGCAATGGGCGACGGTCGTGCCGGTCTCGGCGAGTAGTGCGAGATCACGGCGGGTATGCCAGGCGACGCGCGGATAGTCGTCGAGGAAGATGCCGTGGCCGACGATGCTGGTGTCGCCCAGCACGCCGAGCTTCTCGAGCCACTGGATCGGGGAGACACCATGGCGACGGGTGATCTCGTGGAACTCGACCGTCGACTGCGCGGCATGGATCTGCCAGGGCAGGCCACGGCGGCGGGCCTCGGCATAGCTGTCCTTGATCAGGCCTTCGCTGCAGGTGTCGATCTGCGACGGGGAAACCATCGCGAAGAGCCGGCCGGACTCATGCTTCTGTGCCTGCTCGATGACAGCGAAGGCATTCTCCATGGCCGCGACGCCGGCTTTTTCGTCCCACTCGTATTCGACGATATAGCCGTTCTTCGTGTACCAGCGGGCCGAGCGGTACATCGGCGAGAGGCAGACGCGCAGGCCACTATTCGCCGCAAGGTCGATCCAGCCGGGGTGAGCGACGGACATGTCGGCGACGGTGGTGACGCCGGAGAGCAGCAGCTCCGAATAGGCGACCTGGACGCAGTCCGGCACCGCCTCGGCGTCCGGCCGCAGGATCGGCATGTACTCATAGAGCGAGGAATTGTAGAGCGCGGGCGAGCCGAGCTCGTCGAGGAAGCCCTTGTTCAGCGCCTCGCTCGAAGGATGGGAATGGATGTTGACGAGGCCGGGCATGACCATGCGGCCGCTGCCGTCGATGGTCTCGTCCGCCTTGCCCTCGTAGCGGGGGCCGACATAGCGCAGCGTCCCGCCCTCGAAGGCGACATCGGCGCCGTGCAGATAGACATGGCGGGAAGCCTCGGCATCCCAGGCAACAACAATGTCGGCGTTCTTGATGACCGTGATCGTCATGGTGTCACCCGCTACAGAAAAAGGCTGCTTGAAAGGCAAAGACACCGCGCGGATCACTCCGCGCGGCGTCCTGAAGGCGTCAGCGCTTCAGCTTGATGTCGAGGCCCTTGTAGAGGCCGGCGCCGTAAAGGCCGTGGGCGCGGGCGCCCTCGACGCGGTCGGTCGCGACGACCCAGAGGGGCTGCGTGACCAGCGGCACCCAGACATTCGCCTCGGTGAGCTGGTTCTGGACCGCGCCGATGGCCTGCTTGCGCGTGGCATCGTCGGTGGCTGTCGCCGCCTGGCGGATCAGATCATCCGTCTTGGGGTCCTTCCAGTTCATGCGGTTCGGCGTCGGGATCTGGCGGCTCGGGAAATAGAGCCCCAGCGCCTCGGTCGCCGTCACATAGGGGTAGGACATCAGGAAGGCGTCGAACTCCTGCGTCGCGAGCTTGCCCCAGGCGACCGTCGCGTCCCAGAGCTGGATCTTCATGTCGATGCCGACCTTGCGAAGATCAGCCTGCATCGCTTCGGAGATGCGCGGGTTGTCGCTGTTGCGGATGCCGTAGACGGTGAAGGTCGCCTTCTGGCCGTCCTTCTCGCGGATGCCGTCGGCGCCCGGCTTCCAGCCGGCGGCGTCGAGCAGCTTCGCCGCACCGGCCGGATCGTATTTCGGCATCTTGTCGGCGGAAGACTTGTCGTAGTCGAGCACGCTCGGGTTCAGGAGCGACGGCAGGGTCTGGCCCTTGCCGAAGAAGATCGCCTTGGCGATGGCTTCCTTGTTGGTCGCCATGTTGGCGGCCTGGCGGATCGCCTTGTCGTTCGCGACGGGCTTGTCGACCCGGAAACCCATGAAGACGTCGTAGATGTAGTTTTCCTGGCGCTGCACCGTGAAGCCCGGGATCTTCTGCATCGTGTCGAGCGCGATATAGGGCGTGTAGTAGGTCACGTCCGCCTGCTTGGCCTGGATCGCGGCCATCAGCGTGTTCGGCTCGGGGATGATCTTCCAGACGATGTCCTCGATCTGCGGCTTCGGATCCTTGTAGATCGGCGGGCCCCAGGTGTAGTGCGGGTTCTTCTTGAGCACGAGCTCCTGACGCGGGGTCCACTTGACCCAGCAGTAAGGGCCGGTGCCGTTGAAGCCCTGCACGCCGAAATTCGCGCCGAGGCTCTCGACCGAATTCTTGTCGATGATCGAGGCGAAGGACAGCGCCATCTGGAAGATCAGGTCGCTGTAGGGTTCCTTCAGCTCATAGATCAGGGTGGAATCGCCATCCGCGCGGATGTCCTGGACCTGGCCGCCGCGGAAGGAGACGGGCGACTTGTTCGCGGGATCGACCCAGCGCTTCAGCGAATAGACCACGTCGTCGATGGTCATCGGCCGGCCGTCGCAGAACTTGACGTCCTTGCGGATCTTGAAGGTGTAGGTCTTGCCGTCCGGCGAGATGGTCCAGGAATCGGCGAGGCCGGGCTTGATCGTCTTCATGTCGAAGTCGACCGTCACCAGCGTATCCGCCAGCATGTAGAGCACCTCGGCGGCCGCGGTCGCCGTGGAGCGGATCGGGTCGTAGCGATCCGCGTCGATGACGCGCAGGATCTGGAGCGGCGCCTTCTGCTGCGCCATGGCCGGCGCGGCGAAGAACGTCGCGGCGGCAGCGCCGGCGAGAAGCAGGCTTGGAAGCTTGGTCATTCGAGCAGGTCCCCTTTTTATGTTTACTGGTGGCGATGAACTGGCGGCTATCGGCGCAGCTTGGGATCGAGCGCGTCGCGCAGCGCGTCTCCCAGCACATTGAATGCCAGCACGACGGCGAAGATCACGAGGCTCGGCAAAACCGAGACATGCGGGGCGAAGAACAGGAAGTTGCGCCCGTCCGCCGCCATGGCGCCGAGCTCCGCCGTCGGCGGCTGGGCGCCGAGCCCGAGGAAGGACAGCGCGGCACCGAGCAGGATGACCTGGCCGAAGCGCAGCGTGACGAAGACGAACATGGCCGAAAGGCAGTTCGGCAGGACGTAACGCAGGATGATCCGCAAGTCGTTCAGGCCCAGCGAGCGCGCCGCCTCGATATAGCCCTGCTGCAGCACGACCAGCGCCGAGCCGCGCACGACACGCGCCATCAGCGGCACCGTGGCGATGGAGAGCGCGATGATGACCGCGGTCAGGCCGGGGCCGAAGATCGCGGCGATGGCCAGACCGAACAGGATCGCCGGGAAGGAGAGCAGCACGTCCATCAGGCGCATCAGGATGCCGGACAGACTGGGGTAATAGGCGGCGGCGAAGCCGATGACGCCACCGATGATGCAACCAAAGGAGACCGAGGCGAACCCCATCATCAGCGTCGTACGCAGACCGAAAAGGAGGCGGGTGATCATGTCCCGCCCCTGCCCGTCCGTACCGAGGAACGCGCCTTCGCCCGGCGGCTTCAGCGTGTTGGCGAGATCGTTGCCATAGGGGTCGGTCGGCGCGAGCCAGGGCGCGAAGAGAGCGCAGAGCACCGCCAGCACGACGAGCGCGAGCGCGATGCAGGCGCCCGTATCGGAGATCAGCATCCGTAGCGCCGATTTGCGGCGAGGAGCGGAGGCGGCGACGACAGCAGCAACATCCGCCGCGCCAGAGGCCTTGTCGACCTGATCGGTGACGCTGCTCATCAGGACGCCCTCACGCGCGGATCGAGCACGGCATAAAGAACATCCACCGCGAGATTGATCAGGATGAAGCCGAGCGACAGGACGATGATCGTGCCCTGGGCCATCGGCAGGTCGCTCGACAGGATGGCGCCGACCGCGAGCCGGCCGATACCCGGCCAGCTGAACACTGTTTCGGTCACCACCGCACCGCCGAGCAGGAAGCCGATCTGCAGACCGATCAGCGTGACGACCGGCACCAGCGCGTTGCGGAGCGTATGGCGCAGCAAGACGACGCCCTCGCTCAGCCCCTTGGCGCGGGCGGTGCGGACATGGTCGTTGCCGAGCTCGTCGAGTACCGAGGTGCGGGTCATGCGGGCGACGGGACCGACGAAGACGCCGCCCAGCGTCAGCGCCGGCAGGACGATCCCCTGGAATCCTTCCCAGGTCCAGAGCGGCCCGATGCGCCCAGTGAAGGGGAAGATCGGATATTTGAAGCCGAGCAGCCAGATCAGGCCCAGGCCCAGAAAGAACACCGGCAGCGAGACGCCGGCGACCGAGAAAGCCATGATCGCGCGGTCGAGCAGCGAGCCGCGGAAATAGGCGCCGAGCGTGCCCAGCGTCATGCCAAGCGGGATCGCCCAGATCAGCGAGGCGAACATCAGCTCCAGCGTCGGGCCGATGGTGTTGCCGAGCTCCTGTGCGACGGGCACGTTGTTGATGATGGAGACGCCGAGATCGCCCTGCACCAGCCGCCCGATATAGATCAGGAACTGCTTCCAGAGCGGCTGGTCGAGACCGAGCTCCTGGCGGATCGCCTGGACGATGTCCTGGGTCGCAGTGGGGCCGGCGCGCACCTGGGCCGGGTCGGTCGGCACCACCTGCATCAGCAGGAAGCCGATCAGCAGCACGCCGAGAAGGACCGGCAGAACCAGCAGGAGCCGTTGCAGCGTGTGCCGCAGCATAAGTTCGTCTCCTACTGTGCAGCGGCCGCGAACTGGCCGAGCCGGTCGAAGACCACCTCGCCACCGAGCAGGGTCAGGTCACAGCGCACGTCGTTCTCCACCGCCTCGACGGGAATCGAGAAGATGTCATGCGAAAGCACGGCGATGTCCGCGAGCTGGCCCGGCACGAGCCGGCCGAGCCGGTCCTCGGCGAACTGGGTATAGGCGCCGAGCGCCGTATAGGCATGGACCGCCTCGGCCATAGAAAGCGTCTCGTCGCCACCGATCACGGTGCCGCGCTTGGTCTTGCGGGTCACCATGGTGAAGAGGTTCTTGAACGGGTCGGTGGCGCAGACCGGCGCATCGGAGCTTGCCGCCGCGGCGAGGCCGGCATCGAGCCATTTGCGCATCGGATAGGATGCGGCAGCGCGCTCCTCCCCGAGATTGACGACATAGAGATCGCCGAACTCGTAGATGAACACCGGCTGCGGCACCGGGTCGATGCCGGCAGCGGCCATGCGGGCGAGCTGGCCGTCTGTCAGGAAGCCGCAATGCTCGATGCGGTGGCGGCGCCCGCGGATCGGGTGCTCGGCGCTCTCCGCCTTCTCGATGCCGGAGAGCACCTGCTCGATCGCGGCATCGCCGATGGCGTGGATAGCGAGCTGGTAGCCGAGCTGGTGATAATGCGCGAGATAGCCGTGCATCTTCTCGTCGGAATAGATGAAGATGCCGCGGTTGTCGGGATCGCCGACGATATAGGGCTCGCTCATCGCCGCCGTCAGGCCGCCGGCACTGCCGTCCCCGAACACCTTCATCGCACCATAGCGCAGCAGCCCGACCTCGCGGCCGAAGCGATAGCCCGCCGCATGGGCCTCGTCGCCAATGCCGTCGGCGTTGCCATAGATGCAGACCCAGGTCCGCAGCGGCAGCGCGCCCTCGCGGGCGGCCTCTTCATAGGCCTTGATCTCGTCCATGCCGGCCGTCATGCCGACGCCAGCGTCCATCACGCTGGTGAAGCCCTGCGCCAGCATATAGTGCCCGGCCTTGTCGATCGCGGCCTTCAGCTCGGCATGGCTCGGGCGCGGCATGGCCTCGACGACAATGCGCAGTGCGCTTTCGGCCAGCAGGCCGGTCAGCTGGTTGTCGCGCCGCTCGATCAGCCCGCCATCGGGGCTCAGCGTGTTGTGGCCGATGCCGGCAGCCTGCATGGCCTTGCCGTTGATGACGCCGACATGGCCGCAGGTGCGCTTGATGTAGACCGGATTGTCGGGCGCGACCCGGTCGAGCTCGGCAGCAGTCGGATGGCGGCCCTCGGCGAGCTCGTTGTGGTCGTAGCCGCGGCCGAAGACCCATTCGCCCGGCTTCTTGGCCTTCGCGGCGGCCGCGATGCGGCGCAGGATCTCGTCGATGCTGCGCACGCCCTCCTCGGGGCGCAGGTTGACCTCGCTCATGCCCAGGCCGAGCGGCAGCAGATGCATATGAGCGTCGTTGAGGCCGGGGATGGCGACACGGCCGGCAAGGTCGACGACCTGCGTGCCGGGGCCTTGCAGGGCAGCGATCTCCTCGACCGAGCCCGCGGCGAGCACCTTACCGTCACCGATCGCGAGAGCTTCGACGAATCCTTCCGCCAGGCCGCAGAAAATCCGGCCATTCAACAAAACAGTATCGGCGCGCGTCATCGACCCCTGCTCTCACGAAACAACTGACGCCACAGACGCCGTCGTCAAGTAACGACCGGCAACGCCGATCGAAGTGCAGAACCGACAATGCGATTCTACACTGCTGCACTCAACGGATTGGATTCTCGACACGAAATGCAACGATCCGGTCGCGATTATTGGTCCGCTCCGCTGTTCCCCTGCCACTTTTTTCTTACTGGCTTCGTGCTAGCATTGCTCAGAATATTGAGCAGCGCAAGAGCCGCGAAGCAGGAACCACCCGTGCAAGGCGCAGGGGTTCTGCGGGACGTATGCAAGCGCACAAGGGGAGGGTGGCGATGGGCTTCGACGTGGGCGGCAGATTGCGGGAAATAAGGCTGTCTGTGGGGCTTTCCCAGCGCGAACTCGCCACCCGCTCCGGCGTTACCCACAGCCTGATTTCGCTGATCGAGCAGAACCGGAACAGCCCCTCCGTCGCCTCCCTGCGCAAAATCCTCGACGGCATCCCGATGTCGATGGTCAATTTTTTTGACGAAGCGCGCGCGCCCCTCGACAAGGTCTTCTTCGAGGCCGGGGATCTGCTCGACCTGACCTCACGCCTGCACAAGGTCAATGGCGGGGGAAGCCGGGGGCAGATGTCCTTCCGCCAGGTCGGTGACGCGCAGGCGCACAACCTGCAGATCCTGCACGAATCCTACGAGCCGGGCGCCGATACCGGCGTCACCATGCTGAAGCACGATTCGCACGAAGGCGGGGTGGTTCTGGCCGGCGAGCTCGAGATCACCGTCGGCGAGCAGATCAAGGTGCTGAAGCCCGGCGACGCCTATCTCTTCGACAGCCGCGTGCCGCATCGCTTCCGAAATATCGGCACGGCGCGCTGCGTCGTCGTGAGCGCCTGCTCGCCGCCCTATCTGTGAGGCTGGCTCCGCCCGGTCATGAAGCTCCCGGCGCAAGCTTGAGAATGACGGCGGGCTACACCTTAGAATTCATATAAACTATTGATTTTGCTTGTTTTTCTTTCTTCCGACCGGTAACGTCTCGCCGTCTTCACAGAGGTCGCGATGCCGTCCGGTTCAGCCCATCTGCCTGCTGCCAGCCTGGAACTGTTTTCGCGCCAACTCACCCTCTCCGCCGGCACCTTCGCGCTCCAGCAGGGCGCGCGCGTCGTCGGGCCGATGCGGCTGGGCCTAAAGGTCGCCGTCATACTCGAAGGCCGACAGGCGGTGGAGCTGGACGACCGGCCTCCCGTGCTGCTCGACGGGCCCACCGTTCTGGTCGCGGCGAATGGCGGCGAGCATGTTCAGCGGCGCACGGCCCTTATCGACGGGGCGCAGCGTTATGCGCTGATGCAGTTCGACTTCGATTTCGTCGCGCGCGAGTTCGGCGCAGGCGCGGAAAGGGCGGCGCGCTTCGCCGGCTCGGGCGATGCTGGCCTGTGGGTGCGCCCGGCCAGCGCACCGATCCGGGCGCTGGCGCTCCAGATGGCCGAATGCCCGGTCGGCCCGGCGTTGCGCCAGCTCTACCTTGCCGGCAAGGCCCTGGAACTCGGCGCCCTCGTGCTCGACGAGGTGCTGGGCGAAAGGCCCGCCCGGTCGGCGAGACTCAATCCGCGCCTGCGCGAGCAGATCCACGCGGTGCGCGACCGATTGCTGGAATCGGTGCAGGAGCCGCCGAGCCTGGCGGAACTCGCAAGGCTAAGCGGCCTCAACCCGACCAAGCTGACCTCCGCTTTCCGCACCGAATTCGGAGCGAGCGTCTTCGAATATCTGCAGGAGCATCGCCTGCAACAGGCTCATGCGATGATCGCGAGCGGAGAGGTAAGCGTTTCCGTCGCCGCCTTCCGGGTCGGCTACAGCCCTGCCCATTTCTCCGGTCTCTTCCGCAAGCGCTTCGGCATCGCGCCCAGCGCGCTGCGCTGATTCATGGGCGTTTTCCGCTGGGCGATCCTGCTTGGACGCATTCGAAACTCGTCCGAAAGAAATACTGCGGGAATCGAAAGCCAGGCGCGTTGCCGCGCGACCGCCCTTCCTGAAAGAACCCGAAAGGGGGCGCGCAACGGCGCCGGGGCAGGATTTGAGCACGTGGCCAAGACGCAGATCATCATCGGCAACCGCGCGGCCCATCGCGTGACGCATAAGGCCGGCGTGGCGCTGGCGGCCGTCATCGCCGGCTGGTCCGGCGCGGCCCTGGCCCAGAACGCGCCGGCGGCGCCGGCCATCGGCCTCGACACGATCGAGGTCCAGGGCGAACGCGCCAGCGGACCGGTCGACGGCTATGTCGCCCGCCGCAGCGACACGGCCACCAAGACCGACACGCCGCTGATCGAGACGCCGCAATCGGTCTCCGTCGTCACCCGCCAGCAGATGGACGACCAGGCCGCCACCACGGTCAGCCAGGCGCTGCGCTACACGCCCGGCGTGCTCGGCGAGACGCGCCTCTCCTCCGGCGGCCGCTACGACAGCGTCTTCATCCGCGGCTTCGGCGGCGCGGGATCGGGCGCCGGCTTCGTCAACAACCTCGACGGGCTGCGCTATCTGCGCGGCGTCAACTTCCTGGTGCCGTCCTTCGAGCCCTGGGGGCTGGAGCGCGTCGAGGTGCTGCGCGGCCCCTCCTCCGTGGTCTTCGGGCAGGTCAAGCCCGGCGGCCTCGTCAACATGATCAGCAAGCGGCCGCTCGACGAGAAGCACGGCGAGGTCCAGCTCCGGTTCGGCAACAGGCAGCGTGCCGAGATGGCCTTCGACATCGGCGGCCCCGTCGATCCCGAGAAGACCTGGCTCTATCGCGTGGTCGGCCTCGGCCGCACCGCCGACACGCAGGTCGACTACACGAAGGACGAGCGCATCTTCATCGCGCCCTCCGTCACTTACCGGCCGAACGGGGCAACGAGCTTCACGCTGATGGCCTCCTTCCAGCGCGACCCGGAAACCGGCTTCTACGGCTTCATCCCGGCCATTGGCAGCGTGCTCCCGAGCCGCGCCGGCCGCATCCGCAGCGAGTTCTTCCCCGGCGAGCCGCGCTTCGAGGGTTACAGCCGCAACCAGGCCAATCTCGGCTGGGCCTTCGAGCATCGCTTCAACGAGATCTTCACCTTCCGGCAGAACGTCCGGCTCTCCGACCTCGAATCGCGGTTCAGGACGGTCGCCGCGGCCAGCATCGGCGCAGATCAGAAGACGCTGACGCGCCGCGTCACCATGTCGAACGAAACCGCGCGCACCGCCGGCATGGACAACCAGCTCCAGGCCGATTTCCACACCGGGCCGCTGACCCACAAGGTCCTGTTCGGCGTCGACGGCTACTGGACGGACGGCACCGCCCTCACCGGCGCCGGCGGCACGGTGCAGACGCTCGACTTCACAAACCCGATCTATGGCCGGCTGCCCTTCGCCCTGCCGCCGCTGTCGCTGAGCGTGAAGCAGACGACATCGCAGTACGGCGTCTATCTGCAGGACCAGATCAAGCTCGACCGGCTCTCCCTGCTCGTCGGCGGCCGCTTCGACCGGGCCGAGACGAACAGCCGTTCGCTGATTACCGGCGTGACGACCAAGCAGGACGACACGGCCCGCACCGGACGCGTGGCGCTGATGTATAACTTCGACAATGGCTTCGCGCCCTATGCCAGCTATTCAACTTCCTTCGACCCGCAGAGCGGCGCTCTTTTCGGCGGCGGGCTGGCCAAGCCCAGCGAAGGCGAGCAATACGAAGTCGGCCTCAAATACGAGCCGCCGGGCGGCAAGATCTCGCTGCAGGCCGCTCTCTACGATCTGACGCAGACGAACGTGCTGACGACGGACCCCGTCAACCCCGGTTTCCAGGTCCAGACCGGCGAGGTTCGCTCGCGCGGCGCCGAATTCGAAGCCCGCGCCAACATCTTCGAGAACCTCGATCTGGTGGCGGCCTATGCCTATACCGACGCCGAAGTGACCAAGAGCAACGGCGTCGACCTGCACAAGCGCCCGCCGGTGGTGCCACGCCACATGGCGTCGCTCTGGGCGCATTACACGTTCAGGAGCGGCCTCTTCGCCGGCCTCGGGCTCGGTGGCGGCGTGCGCTATGTCGGCGAGGGAGCAGGCAACGCCGGCAACACCTTCTTTACGCCCGACTACACGCTGTTCGACGCCGCCATCAGCTACGAGTTCGGCGTGGCCAACCCGGCGCTCAAGGGCTGGAAGGTGCAGGTCAACGCCCAGAACCTCTTCGACAAGGAGTATGTCTCGGGCTGCTATGGCGACGTGCAGTGCTCCTTTGGCCTACGTCGCACCGTGCTGGCGACGCTGTCCTATCGCTGGTGAGGGAAACGTGACGCAGCCGAACGGGTCCGACGCCGATCTCCAGCCGGTCACGCTGCCGCAAGCCTGGCAGCGCGACTTCACGGCGAAGGACGGCTCGCGCTACCGGCTGCTGATCTCCGTGCCGGAGGGCCCGGCGCCGGCCCGCGGCTTCCCCTCGATGCTGCTGGTCGACGGGCATGCGTTGTTTCCGATCGCCACGGCGACGGCCCATCTTCAGGCACAACGGCCGGAGGCGACCGGCATCGGGCCGGCCGTCATCATCGGCATCGGCTATCCGGGCGAACGGCCCTTCGACGCCGAGCGCCGCCAGCGCGACCTGCTGCCGGTGCCGGGCGGAGCCGAGCGCTTCCTCGACATGCTCGCCGGCGAGGTGCTGCCCGCGGTCGAGAAGCTCGCTCCGCTCGATCCGGCGAGGCGATCGCTCGCCGGCCATTCCTATGGCGGGCTCTTCACGCTGAACGCGCTCTTCAGCCGGGCGGGGCTGTTCGAGGCCTACGTCGCCGGCAGCCCCTCGATCTGGTGGCAGGATCGCGCCATCCTCGCGAGAGAGGAGGCCTTCCACCGGGCAGGCGATGCGCAGCGCGGGCGGCTGCTGATCACGGTCGGCGGCCTCGAGCAGGAGGCTGGCCTTCCGATCCGGCCACAGCGGGCCGAGCGACTCGCCATGGCGCGGATGCGCGACAATGCCGCCGAGATGGCGGCACGCCTCGATGCCTCTGGCCGCGTCGCCTGCAGCTTCGTGGAGTTTCCCGGCGAGAACCATGTCTCGGTGATCCCGCCGATGCTCTCGCGCGCCGTGGCCTTCGCTCTCGCAGGCACGGCGCAGGACAAGGTCGCGGCCGCATGACCATCGACAGACGCTCCCTGCTGCTGGCCGGGCTCGCCTGCGCCGCACTGCCGGTGAAGGCGGCCGGGCCGATCACCGCAACGGATGTGCTCGGCCGAACGGTCACGCTGCCGGCACCGGCGAAGCGCATCGTCCTGGGGCAAGGCCGCCAGATCAACGCGCTGGGCCTGATCCACCCCGACCCCATCAGCATCCTGGCCGGCTGGGCGAACGACATGGAGCGCCAGAATGCCGACGCGCTGGCGCGCTACCAGGCACGCTTCCCGGCGGTCAAGGACGTGCCGATCATCGGCGACGGCAACACGGCCAACGGCTTCTCCCTGGAACGGGTGGTCGCGCTCGGCCCCGATCTCGTGGTGCTCAGCCGCTCGCTCGCCGGCACCCGCCGCGGCCCCGGCGACCTCGTCGAGAAGCTGGAGGCGGCCGGCATCCCGGTCGCGGTCGTCGATTTCTACCTGGAGCCGCTGCGCGACACCGTGCCGAGCCTGCGTGCGCTGGGGCGCCTCATCGGGCAGGACACCCAGACCGAGAAGCTGATCGCCTTTTACGAGGAGCGAATGCGCCGGATCGCGAGCCGCGTCGCCGGCGCGCCGCGCCCCTCCGTCTTCATCCACGCCCATGCGGGCGGCTACGACTGCTGCATGACGGCGGGCCAGGGCACCTTCAACGAGTTCGTCAATGCCGCAGGCGGCCGCAACATCGGCGCGACAATCCTGCCCGGCGCGACGGGGCAGATCGGGCTGGAACAGCTCCTCACCGCCGAGCCCGACCTCTACATCGCCACCGGCGGCACGCATCTGACGAAGCTGGGCGGGCTGGTGCTCGGCCTTGGCGTCACCGAAAGCGACGCGCAGGCGAGCTTCGCCAAGCTGCTCGCCACGCCCACTCTCTCGATGCTGGGCGCGATCCGCGAGCGCCGCGCCTTTGGCTTCTGGCACCTGTTCAACGATACGCCGCTGCATGTCGTCGCCATCGAGGTGCTGGCGAAATGGCTGCATCCCGAGCGTTTCGCCGATGTCGACCCGGCTGCCACGCTGGCGGAAGGCGCGCGCTTCTCCGCCATTCCGCTCGACGGCACGCTCTGGATCGCGACCGGGAAGCCCTGAGGAAGACCGCATGCTCGCCACCCGGACGCAGATTGCGCTGGCCTATCCGCAAAGCGTGCTCAGGCCGCTCTGTGAGCACCTCGCGGAGCATGAGGCCGTCATCACCGAGGAGGAGGGGGTGACCCTGATCCTGCTCGATGGAGCCAAAGCACGCCTCGACCTTTTGCCCGCAGCGCTCGACGTCGTGGTGGAGGCGCCGGACGTCTCGGCGCTGCAGGCGATGAAGCGCGCCATCGCGAGCCATGTCGTCGAATTCGCCCCGAAAGACGAGGCTCCACAGATCCGCTGGAGCGGCGACGGGACCGGCCCCGCTTTGCCCCCCGATTTCCGCGTCCTGACCGTGGCCGGCGTCGAGACGATCACGCCGCATATGCGCCGCATCCATTTCCGGGGTGAGAACCTCGCGCGCTTCGAGCAGACCGAGGCGCTGCATGTCAGGCTCTTCATCCCGCCCGAGGGGCTGGCCGAGCCCGCATGGCCGATGATCGGCGAGGACGGGCTGCTGGTCATGCCGCCACCGGAGGAACGGCCCGTCGTCCGCAAGTACACGATCCGCAAGATCGACAGCGCCGCCAGCACCGTCGCGCTCGACTTCGTGCTGCATGAGGACGCCGGCCCCGGCTCGGCCTTCGCGATGCGCGCAAAGGCGGGAGACCGGATCGGCATGGCCGGGCCGGGCGGGCGCGGGCTGAAGCCGGCCGAGCGCTATGTCTTCCTCGCCGACGAGACCGGCATCCCCGCCGTCGCGCGCATGCTGGAGAAGCTCTCCGCCGAGGCCCTGGGCGAGGTCTTCATCGAGGTCGCCGATGCGAGCGAGGAGCAGAGGCTGCCTCACCCTCCCGGCATCTCGATCACCTGGCTGCATCGCGGCGAGGCCGAGCCCGGCAGCCTGCCGCTGCTGCAGGACGTCTTCGCCAGGCTCGAATGGCCGGCCGACGGCCCGAGCGTGTATCTCTGGGCCGCGATGGAGCACGCCGCCTTCCGCGAGATCCGTGCCGGCGCGCGCGCCAAGCTCAGGCCGGAGCGGGACCAGCACCTCGTCGTGAGCTACTGGCGCCGGGGCGTGGCCGAGGAGGAGCACGCCGCCGCGAAGAAGGCGGAGATGGCGAAGGCTTAGGCCCGCTTGCGGGCGAGCAGCGCGAAGCGGGTCGAGGAGCCGAGCCTGATCGCGTCATGGAGCGGCGCGGTCATCTGCTGGGCGCGCACCACCTGGCCGTAATCGGCCGGGGCGATGTCGGTGAAACCGGCGGCCGTCAGCATGTCCTCGAGGCGCTGCCGGCTGAGCCCTTCATTGAAATAGAAGCGCTTGGTGATCGAGGCATGGGTGTCGGCGTCGATCTGATGGGCCGGAGCGCCGCGCCGGTCCCGCAGCCAGGTGCCGAAGCGGTTGACCAGTGCCTGCCAGCGGCTGCGGTTGACCCAGTCGCCGTCAATGACCAGCAGCCGGCCGCCCGGCCGCAGCACGCGGAACCACTGCGTGAAGGCGGCTTCCGGATCGGTCAGTGTCCAGACGAGATGGCGGGTGATGAGCGCATCATAGCTGTCATCCGCGTCGAGCAGGTTTTCGGCATCGCCGAGCCGAAAGCGCGCCGCCTTGCCGTGCTTGGCGCGGGCGCGCTCCAGCATCGTCTCCGAGAAGTCGAGCGCCGTGACGCGGTGCTTCAGCGAGAGCAGCGCGCGGGTGATCTCGCCGGTGCCGCAGGCAAGGTCGAGCACGTCGAGCGGCTCGGCCCCGAAGGAATCGCGGAGCAGGCGCTGGAAGGCGCGAAGCTCGCGGTCCGACTTGATGGCATGGCCATAGGAGAGATCGAAGCTCTCGGCGCGCGCCGACCAATAGGCGCGGATCTCTTCCTTGAGCGTGAAATTATCGTGCGGAGCGGCGGAGGACATGGCTCACGGAACCTGGATGTAGGGCTCGACCAGCAGCGTGCCCCGGGCTGAGCGCTCCAGATGCACGCCGACCGCATATGTCTCCGAGACGGCGGGATGCGCAAGCACTGTCTCGGGCGCGCCGGCCTGGGCGATGCGCCCTTCATTCATGACGAGGACCCGGTCGGCAAAGCGGGCGGCGAGGGAGAGGTCGTGGATCGCCACCACGGTGACGATGCCGCGCCGGCGTGTGGCCTCGCGAATCGTCGCCATCACGTCGAGCTGGCGGCGCACGTCGAGCGCGCTGGTCGGCTCGTCGAGCAGCAGCACGTCGGGCTCGCGCACCAGCGCCTGGCCGATGGCCGCGAGCTGGCGCTGGCCGCCGGAGAGCGTGGCAATGTCGCGCGAGGCGAAGGGTGAGAGGCCGAGCTCCTCGATCACCGCCTCGACGGCGCGGGTATCCTCAGCGGAGGCTGCCAGTGCGAAGCCGCGATGCAGGCTCTTGCGGGCAAGCAGGATGATGTCGAAGACCGAGAGCGCGACGCGCGCCTCGGTGTCCTGCGAGAGATAGAAGACCCTGCGCGCCCGCTCCCGCTGCGAAAGCCCGGCGAGGCTCGTCCCGTCGAGGCTGACATTGCCCGATTGAGGCCGCAGCAGACCGGCGGCGCAGCGGAAAAGCGTCGACTTGCCGGAGCCATTGGGCCCGACAAGCGCAGCCAGCTCGCCACGCGGCAGTTCGCCGGTGCCGAGCCGTTGCAGGATCGGCGTGGCGCCATAGCGGAAATCGAGATCGTGGATCGCAAGCGCCATGCTCAGACCGCCCTGCTGCGAATGGACATGACAAGGCTGATGAAGAAAGGTACGCCGATCAGCGCCGTGATGATGCCAATGGGATAGATCACGCCCGGCGTGATGACCTTCGAGATCGTCGAAGCGAGCGAGAGCAGGACGGCGCTCGCGATGGTCGCGACCGGCAGGAAGAAGCGCTGGTCCTCGCCGACGAGGAGGCGCGCGATATGCGGGCCGACGAGGCCGATGAAGCCGATGCCGCCCACGAACGACACCGAGACCGCCGCCAGCAGCGAGGTCGCGACCAGGATTTCCAGCCTCAGCCGGTCGACGCGCACGCCCAGGCTCTCGGCCCGCTCGTCGCCGAGCCTCAGCGCCGTGAGCTGCCAGCCGCGCATCAGGAAGAAGGGCAGCGCCACCGCGATCAGGACGGCGGCGACCTCGACCTTGCCCCAGGTCGCGCGGGCGAGGCTGCCCAGCGTCCAGAACACGATCTGGGTGAGCTGCACCTCGTTGGACCGGTACTGCAGCAATGCGGTGATGGCGTTGCAGGTGAAGAGCAGGGCGATGCCGACGAGGATCATCGTCTCGGCGCTGACGCCGCGCAGCTTGGTCATGAAGAACAGCACGAGCGAGGCGGCGAGCGCGAAGACGAAGGCATTCGCGGTGACGATGAACGGCCCGGCGCCGGGCACGACGCTCCAGCCGAAGACGATGGCGACGGAAGCGCCGACCGTCGCGGCTGCCGAGACACCGAGCGTGAAGGGGTCGGCCAGCGGATTGGCGAGAATGGTCTGCATGCCGGCGCCGGAGAGACCCAGCATGGCGCCGACCGCCAGCGCCATCAGCGCGATCGGGAGACGCAGATCCCAGACGATGACGGAGAGTCGGGGCGCCGCCGATTGCGGGTCGACGAGCGTGCGCAGCACATCGGCGAGCGGCAGGTTGCCCGGCCCGATCGAGACATCGAGCGACAGCGCGAAGGCGAGCGCCAACACGCCGAAGAAGACGAGCTTCAGCCGCTTCGCATTGCGCCGGCGGTAATCCGCGGTGGCGCTTGCCGGCACGGGCAGGACAGCCGTCATCGCCTTACTGCAGCTTTGCCCAGAATACGCCGGAATAGGTGATCGGCAGGAACTTCTCGTGGAATTCCTTGAACACCGCCTCCGGGTCGACGTCCTTGAACCGGTCCGGATAGAACTCCTTCGCCATGGCGAGCTCGGCGATGAAGTAATAGGGCGCATCGTAGAACTGATGGTAGAAGGCCATCACCTTCTTGCCCTGCACCGCCTTGAGCTGCGGGAAGCCGGGGCGCTGCATCAGCGCCGCGATTTCCTTCTGCACCTTCTCCGGCGTCGCGTCATAGCCGAGGCTGACGGCATTGCTGCCCGGATTGCTGCCGTACCAGTTGGCGCCGGTGAGGAAATAGACGTCCGGGTTGTCGGTCAGCACCTTCTCCTGCGCGGCCTGCGCCTGGAAGCCGGTGAAGAACTGGCTGCCCCAGTTGCGCCCGCCCGCCTCCTCGATGAAGCGGCCGAAATTGAAGGGGCCGAAGGTGGCGCAGCAGGGCAGCAGCCCGGCGGCGCGCTCGACGAAGACCATCGGCTTCTGCTTGTCGGGAATCGCGCCGACGCGGGCATAGATGCTGCGGGTCTGGCGCATATAGTAGTCGGAGAAGGCATTGGCCTCCTTCTCGCGGCCGAGGATGCGGCCGAGCAGCTGGACGCTCGGCAGCACGTTCTGGGTCGGGTCCTGGCGGAAATCGACGAAGACCGTGGTGATGCCGGCCTTCTCCAGCTTGCCGAGCAGGCCCGTCTCCTGCGCCTTGAAGTAGTTGGAGAGATCGAGAATGTAGACCTCGGTGCCGAGCGAGGCGATCTTCTCCATGCTGACGTCGGCGGCATAGGGGTTGCCCATATTCGCGACATCCTTGGCCTTCGGGAACTTGGCCAGGTACTTCTGCCAGGCGCCCGGATCGTTCTCGATCAGGTCATTGCCCCAGCCGACGACGCGCTTGAACGGGTCGTCGCGGTCCAGCATCGCCAGCGTGTAGAGCTGCCGGCCTTCGCTGAGCACGATCTTCTGGGGGTCGCGCGTGACGTTGACCACGCGGCCAGCGAGATCGGTGACCTCGATCGTTTCAGCATGGGCGGGAGGGGCGGCGAGGACCGCCAGAGACAGCGCGACAGCAGGGATAAGGCGCGTCAGCCGGGACAGAGCGAACATTTTGGGCCGTCCATGTCGAGAAATGCCCCTCGCGCTAACACGATCTTCGCCCCACCATCAAAGCAAATCTCCTTGTTTTTAATTGTTCTAAATAGAGGAATACTCTGATTTTCTTGTATTCGCCCGGATTCGCGATCCGCGAACATTGGATCGGCGTTGCGCTCGAAGCATTCCGGCCAGGAATCCGGCCGTAAGTCGCGGGCATCGCCCGGCCTTTGCCGGGCGGCACGATTCGTGCTGGAAATCCCGATGCCGGGCGGACATAGCCACCGCCGGCCGTAGGGAGTGAAGCGCGTGGTCTATCGCCATATCATCGGTTCGCGGAGCTATGTCTTCGAGGACCTGCGCGACCTCATGGCGAAGGCGACGCCGCTGCGCTCGGGCGACCAGCTCGCCGGGCTGGCAGCGGCTTCGGCGGAGGAATCCGTCGCCGCCCGGATGGCGCTCGCCGACCTGCCGCTGAAGACCTTCCTCGATGAGGCGCTGATCCCCTACGAGGCCGACGAAGTCACCCGCCTCATCATGGACTCGCATGATGCAGCGGCCTTCGCGCCGATCGCGAGCCTGACGGTCGGCGGTTTCCGCGACTGGCTGCTCTCGGACGAGGCCACGAGCGCGACGCTCACGCGGATTGCGCCGGGCATCACGCCGGAGATGGCGGCGGCGGTCTCCAAGATCATGCGGCTGCAGGACCTGATCGCGGTCGCGCGCAAGTGCCGGGTGGTCACGCGCTTCCGCAACACCATCGGCCTGCCCGGCACCATGGCCGTGCGCCTGCAGCCGAACCATCCGGCCGACGACCAGCGCGGTATCGCCGCCTCGCTCATCGACGGGCTGTCCTATGGCTGCGGCGACGCCGTGATCGGCATCAACCCGGTCTCGGACAATCTCGGCGTGCTGACCGACCTGCTCAAGCTGATCGACGAGGTGATCCAGCGCTACGCCATCCCGACGCAGGGCTGCGTGCTGACCCATGTCACCTCCTCGATCGAGCTGATCGGGCGCGGCGCGCCGGTCGATCTGGTGTTCCAGTCCGTCGCGGGAACGGAGGCTGCCAATCGCTCCTTCGGCATCGACCTCGCCGTGCTGCGCGAGGGCCATGAGGCCGGGCTTTCGCAGAAGCGCGGCACGATCGGGCAGAACCTGATGTATTTCGAGACCGGCCAGGGCTCGGCGCTCTCGGCGGAGGCGCATCACGGCGTCGACCAGCAGACCCTGGAAGCGCGGGCCTATGCGGTCTGCCGCGCCTTCGACCCGCTGCTGGTCAACACGGTCGTCGGCTTCATCGGCCCGGAATATCTCTATGACGGCAAGCAGATCACCCGCGCCGGCCTCGAGGACCATTTCTGCGGCAAGCTCATGGGCCTGCCGCTGGGCTGCGACGTCTGCTACACGAACCACGCCGAGGCCGACCAGGACGACATGGATGGGCTGCTGACGCTGCTCGCTGCCGCCGGCGTCACCTACATCATGGGCGTGCCCGGCGCCGACGACGTGATGCTGAACTACCAGTCCACCTCCTTCCACGACCAGCTCTATATCCGCGACCTGCTGGGCCTGAAGCGCGCGCCCGAATTCGAACGCTGGCTGCAGGAGCAGGGCCTGACCGGCACCGACGGACGCCTGCTGTCGCAGGCCGGCGCGCCGCGCCTCGTATCCTCGCTGGCGGAGCTGGTAGCGTGAGCGCCCCCGATACCCGTTCCGAGCCCTGGGGGCGGCTTTCGGCGCTGACGCCGGCCCGGATCGGCCTAGGGCGTGCAGGATCAGGGCTTGGCACGCATGAGACGCTGCGCTTTGCGCTCGCCCATGCGCAGGCGCGCGACGCCGTCCATGCCGCGCTCGACGAAGACAGGCTGGCTGCCGAACTCGGGACGCTCGGGCTGGACAGTCTGCGCGTGGCGAGCCGGGCGGCGGGGCGCGCCTCCTACCTGCTGCGGCCGGATCTCGGCCGCAGCCTCGATGCAGCCAGCCGCACTGCGGTCGAAGCCAGAGTGAAGGCAGGTTGCGATATCGCGCTGGTCATCGCGGACGGGCTTTCGGCCAGCGCCGTCACGGCGCAGACCGAGGCGTTCCTCGCATCTTTCCTGCCGCTCTCGAAACAGCATGGCTGGTCGCTCTCGCCCGCGGTGATCGTCTCGCAGGGCCGGGTCGCGATCGGGGACGAGATCGGCGCGCTGCTCGGCGCGCGGCTGACGCTGCTGCTCATCGGCGAGCGACCGGGCCTGTCCTCGCCCGACAGCCTCGGACTCTACATCACCCATGCGCCGCGCCCCGGCCGCAACGACGGCGAGCGCAACTGCGTCTCGAACATCCATGGTGCGGGGTTGAGCCCGGCGGAGGCCGCGGCGCGCGCCGCCTGGCTGATCGAGGCCTCGCTTTCGCGCGGGTTGTCGGGCGTCGCGCTCAAGGACGAAAGCGCGAGCAGCACGAGCCCTCGGTTGGCCGCCCCGTAGGGCTTCAGGAATACGCCGTCATTCCGAGCCTACGCGCCCTCCATCGCCTCCCGCGCGCGCTGCGCAAAGCGTTCGGCCAGCGGCGCATAATCCGCGGCATCGGCCGCAGCCGCTGTGCCCGCACGCACCCGGTCGGCGATACCGACGAAGATCACCGCGAAGCGGAAGAGCGCGAAGACGAGATGAAAGCGCTGGAGCGGCGCGGTCGGCGCGGCATGGGCATAGTAATGCGCGAGGAACTCAGCCTCCGTCGGGATGCCGAGCGCCACATGGTCGAGGCCGAGGATGCCGCCATATTCGTCGGGTGCGGTGTGCCAGGGCATGGCGCAGAAGCCGAGATCGGCGAGGGGGTGGCCGAGCGTCGAGAGCTCCCAGTCGAGGATGCCGACCACCTCGGGCCTGTCAGGATGGAACAGCAGATTGCCGAGCCGGAAATCGCCATGGGCGATGGCGACATGACCGTCATCGGGCGGCATCTGCGCCGGCAGCCAATCGGCGACCGTCTCCAGCGCTTCGATCCGGTTGCCCGGCGATTCACGAAGCTGTTTCGTCCAGCGCGCGATCTGGCGCTCGAAATAATTGCCGGGCCGGCCGTAATCGCCGAGCCCGACCGTCTCGGGCCTGACGGCATGGAGCTTCGCCAGTGCCTCCGCCATGCCGAGATAGATGCCTCGCCGCTCGGCGGGTTCGAGGCCCGGCAGCGCGGCATCCGAGAAGACGCGGCCTTCCAGCCGTTCCATCAGGTAGAAGGGTGTGCCGAGCGGCTCGGGCTCGGCGTGGAAGAGCACGGCGCGAGGGACCGGCACATCGGTTTCCGCCAGCGCCTGCAGGACGCGGAACTCGCGGTCAACCGCGTGGGCGCCGCGCAGGATCGGCCCCGCCGGCTGCTTGCGCAGCACCAGCCTTTGCGCTCCATAGCCAACGAAATAGGTCGGATTGGATTGGCCACCGCCGATCCGTTCGACGGAAAGCTCGCCATCGCCGAGGCGCTCGCGCAGGAAGGCCGCGAGCGCGGCCGGGTCGAAATCGAGCCTGCCCTCCGACGCCATCGCCTCAGCCCTGCGCCGCGCCGGCGACCGGCCAGCGCCAGAACTCCCGCCCCTCCTCCGTGAGGAAGCGGTTCAGCACCATCTTGTGGACCTCGTCTGCACCGTCCACCAGCCGCGCCTGGCGGGCATAGCGGTAGATCCATTCCAGCACGGTGTCCTTCGAATAGCCGCGCGCGCCGTTGACCTGGATCGCGACGTCGGCGGCATCGTGGAGGACATTGGCGACCTGGACTTTCGCCATCGACACCTCCTTGCGGGCGAAGCCGCCGCGGTCCAACTCCCAGGCCGCCTTCATCACCAGAAGCCGGCCGATCTCGATGCGCATGGCGAGATCGCCGAGCTTGACCTGGATGCTCTCGCGGTCGGCGAGGCGCACCCCGAAGCCGTAGCGCTCGGCCGCATAGGCCTGCGCGATCTCGATGCAGCGCTTGGAGAGGCCGAGCCAGCGCATGCAATGGGTCAGGCGCGCCGGGCCGAGCCGCACCTGCGTCATCTTCATGCCCCGGCCCTCGCCGGCGAAGACATCCTCGGCCGGAATCTCGAGCCCATCGAATTCGAGCTCGCAATGGCCGCCATGCTCCTCCGGGCCCATGATCTCGATGCGGCGCGTAATGCGCCAGCCGGGCTGGTCTGCATGAAAGAGGAAGGCGGTCAGGCCGTTGCGCGGATCGTCCGAGGTGCGAGCGACGATAATGAAGTGCTTCGCCTCCTCCGCGCCGGTGATGAACCATTTGCGGCCGCTGATGACATAGCGGTCGCCGCGCTTCTCGGCCCGGGTCAGGATCATCGACGGGTCGGAGCCGCCGCCGGGATGCGGCTCGGTCATGGCGAAGGCGGAGCGGACCTTGCCCTCGACGATAGGCTTCAGCCAGCGTTCCTTCTGATAGTCCGTGCCGAGAGCTTCCAGCACCATCATGTTGCCGTCGTCGGGCGCGGCCGAGTTGAAGACGGCGGGGCCGAAGATCGAGCGGTTCATCTCCTCGTAGCAAACCGCCATGCCCATCCGGCCGAGGCCCGCCCCGCCGTTCTCCGGCTTGAGCTGCAGGCACCAGAGCCCTTCGGCCCGCGCTTTCGCCCGCATCCTGTCCAGCAGGGGCAAGGTGATGTTGCCATGCTCGTCGTAGGAGGCACGGTCCGCCTCCAGCGGCATGATCTCGCTCTCGACGAAGGCGGCGATGCGCCCGCGATAGTCCTCGATGCGCGGGGATATCTCGAAATTCATCGGCACGCTCACGGGCAGGATCACAAGGACGAAACGAGATGGCCGCCATCGACCTCGATGGTCGAGCCGGTGATGTAGCTGCCGGCGGCCGATGCGAGCAGCAGCAGCGCGCCATCGAGTTCCTCGGGCTGTCCGAGCCGGCGCTGCGGGATGCGCCGGATCAGTTGCTGGCCGGGCTCGGTGGCGAAGAAGTCGCGGTTGATGTCAGTCTCGATATAGCCGGGGCAGAGCGCATTGACGCGGATGCCGTCGCGCGCCCATTCGAGCGCGAGCGCCTTGCTGAGCTGGATGACACCCGCCTTGGACGCCGCATAGGCCGCGACGCCGCCCGCGACTCGATGGCCGAGGATCGAGGCGATGTTGACGATGGCGCCGCCCCGGCCGGCTTCGCGCATCCCGCGCGCCACGGCTTGCGACACCAGAAAGACGCCCTTCAGATTGGTGTCCAACACATCGTCCCAGCCGGCTTCGGTGAGATCGGCCGCCCTGGCTGCACCGCTGATGCCTGCATTGTTGATCAGGATGTCGAAGGCACGGTCGGCCAGCGCCTCCGCCACCGAAGCGGCATCGGCGACATCTAGAAGCAGGCTTCGGACGCGCCCGCCCTCCATCGCGATCTCGCCGCAGGCCGCTTCCAGCGCCACCTGCCGTCGCGCGGCCAGCGTCACCACGACGCCGTGGCGCGCGAGCAGCCTGGCGAAATGCAGGCCCAGCCCGCCCGAGGCGCCCGTCACCAGAGCGCTCTTGCCTGATAGATCGTCGAACATAGGACGACATTCGGCCGGTTGCCGCGGCCGATCAAGAGGTGTCCCGACATGCAAAGAGCCCGGCGAATGCCGGGCTCTCCGATTCAGGCTGCAGCCAACTGGCCGCAGCAGCCGTCAGTGAAACTTCTGGCCATCGTACCAGGTGTCGACGTCGCTGCGGACCTGATCCTTGGCGAGGCCGTAACGCTCCTGGATTTTGCCTTCGAGCTGGTCGCGCTTGCCGGCGATGACGTCGAGATCGTCATCGGTCAGCTTGCCCCACTGCTCCTTGACCTTGCCCTTGAGCTGCTTCCAGTTTCCTTCAACGCGATTCCAGTCCATCGGGACGCTCCTTCTCGCTGTTGGGTATGAAGGAACAACGCGCGAAGGGCGGGAAGGTTGCCTCAATCGTCCATCTTGAGGGCGGCGATGAAGGCTTCCTGCGGGATTTCGACCTTGCCGAACTGCCGCATCTTCTTCTTGCCTTCCTTCTGCTTCTCCAGAAGCTTTCTTTTGCGCGTGGCGTCGCCGCCATAGCATTTGGCGGTCACGTCCTTGCGCAGCGCGCGGATGGTCTCGCGGGCGATGATCTTGCCGCCGATCGCCGCCTGCACCGGGATCTGGAACATATGCGGCGGGATCAGCTCCTTGAGCTTCTCGCACATGGCGCGTCCGCGGGCCTCGGCGCGCGAGCGGTGCACCAGCATGGAGAGCGCGTCGACGGGCTCCGCGTTGACCAGCAGCGACATGCGCACGAGATCGCCCTCGCGATAGTCGGTGATCTGGTAGTCGAAGGAGGCGTAGCCCTTCGAGATCGATTTCAGCCGGTCGTAGAAGTCGAAAACGACCTCGTTCAGCGGCAGGTCATAGACGACCCGGGCGCGTGCGCCGACATAGGACAGGTCGGTCTGGACGCCGCGTCGGTCCTGGCAGAGCTTCAGCACCGAGCCGAGATATTCGTCCGGCGTGAAGATCGTCGCCTTGATCCAGGGCTCCTCGATGAACTCGATCTTCATCACGTCCGGCATGTCGGCCGGGTTGTGCAGCTCCAGCGTCGTGCCGTCGCGCAGCTTCAGGTGGTACACCACCGACGGTGCGGTCGAGATCAGGTTGAGGTTGAACTCACGCTCCAGCCGCTCCTGGATGATCTCCAGGTGCAGCAGCCCGAGAAACCCGCAGCGGAAGCCGAAGCCGAGCGCGGCCGAGGTCTCCATCTCGTAGGAGAAGCTCGCATCGTTCAGCCGCAGCCGCGACATGGCGGCGCGGAGCACCTCGAAATCAGCGGCATCGACGGGGAAGATGCCGCAGAACACCACCGGCTGCACCGGCTTGAAGCCCGGTAGCGGCTCCGCGATCGGCTTCTTCTCGTCGGTGATCGTATCGCCGACGGCGGTATCCGCCACTTCCTTGATCGAGGCGGTGAAGAAGCCGACCTCGCCCGGGCCGAGCTGCTTGACCTCGGTCATCTTGGGCTTGAACACGCCGACCCGGTCGACGCCATAGGAGGCATTGGCGCGCATCATGCGGATCGTCATGCCCTTCTTCAGCACGCCGTCGATGACGCGCACCAGCACGACGACGCCAAGATAGGCGTCGTACCAGCTGTCGACCAGCAGGCACTTCAGGGGCGCGTCAGGGTCGCCCTTCGGTGCGGGCAGCTTCTGGACGATCGCCTCCAGCACGCCCTCGATGTTCAGGCCGGTCTTGGCCGAGATCGGCACGGCCTCCGAGGCGTCAAGGCCGATCACATCCTCGATCTGCTGCTTGATGCGCTCCGGCTCGGCCGCCGGCAGGTCGATCTTGTTGAGGACGGTGACGATCTCATGGTTGGCGTCGAGCGCCTGATAGACGTTGGCGAGCGTCTGCGCCTCGACGCCCTGAGAGGCGTCGACAACCAGCAGCGAACCCTCGCAGGCCGCGAGCGAGCGCGAGACCTCATAGGCGAAGTCGACGTGGCCGGGGGTGTCCATCAGGTTCAGGACGTAGTCCTTGCCATCCTTGGCCTTGTAGTCCAGCCGCACCGTCTGGGCCTTGATGGTGATGCCCCGCTCCTTCTCGATATCCATCGAGTCGAGGATCTGCTCGCTCATGTCGCGGGCGGCGACGGTGCCGGTCTGCTGGATCAGACGATCGGCCAGCGTCGACTTCCCGTGGTCGATATGGGCGACGATCGAGAAGTTGCGGATATTGTCGATGGAACGGGTGCTCATGCGCGCGCCATAGCAGTGATGCCGCGTTGCGCCAAGCATGTTGCCGCGCCGGCGGGTCATTCGAGGCTTGACGATTCCATGATATCAGACATTGTCTATTATCATGGAATCTCCTGAAACTCTGGAACTGGACGCCCGCATCGGCCGCCGCATTAAGGCGATGCGGCAGAGCCGCGACCTGACGCTGGACGATCTCGCCGAGCGCTCCGGTGTCAGCCGAGCGATGATCTCGCGCGTCGAGCGCGGCGAATCGAGCCCGACCGCGGCCCTGCTCGACCGGCTCTGCGCGGGGCTCGGCATCCTGATCTCGGCACTCTTCCATGAGGAGCGCGGTTCCGGCCCCTTTGCCGCCCGCGCCGACCAGCCGATCTGGGTCGACCCGGCCAGCGGCTATCTGCGTCGCTCCGTCTCGCCGCCGGGCACCGGCTCGCGGCTGGAGATCGTCGAGGTCGAGATGCCGGCCGGCGCCCGCGTGCTGCTGGAAGGGCCGCGCGCCGGCTTCCGCCTCGACCAGCAGATCTGGCTGCTGGAGGGCGAGTTGGTCCTCAGCCTCGGCGAGAAGGAGCAGCGGCTCGCGGCCGGGGACTGCCTCGCCATGCTGCTCGACGGGCCGATCAGCTTCCACAATCCCGGCACGGTGCCGGCGCGCTACGCGGTCGTGCTGACGGCCGCCGACGAATGGAACAGGACAAGGGTATGACGGCGAAGGACGAGATCACGATCGCGCAGCTCGACGAGGCCGGGGCGCGCGCCGCCATCCCGGCGCTCTGCGGCATCCTCGCCGATGCTGTCGCCAGCGGTGCCTCGGTCGGCTTCATGGCCGATGCGGCTGCGGCCGAATACGAGCGCTTCTGGGAGGGCGTCGTCGCGGAGGTGGCGGCGGGGCGGACGGTGCTGTTTGCCGCATCGCTCGCCGGGCGCATCGTCGCCACGACGCAGATCCAGCTGATCGGCAAGCCGAACCAGCCGCATCGCGCCGAGATCGCCAAGGTGCTGGTCCATTCGCAGGCGCGCCGGCGCGGCATCGCCTCCCGGCTGATGCAGGCCGCAGAAGCCGAGGCGCTGCGCCGCGGACGCAATCTGCTGGTGCTCGACACCGACGGGGCGAGCGCGGCGCATGCGCTCTATACCAGCCTCGGCTTCGTCGAGGTCGGCACCATTCCGCGTTATGCGCTGATGCCGGACGGTGCCGATTGCGGCGCGACGTTCTTCTACAAGGACCTGCGCTGAGCAGGGCGTCATGCTCGGGCCTGACCCGAGCATCTCTTTCGGGATGAGGCTCCGACGCTCCCTGCGGCATCAGATTCTCGGGTCAAGCCCGAGAATGACGCGGGCGGAAACGGCGCCTCAGCCTTCCGCCGTACCACGGATATAGGGCTCGACAGGGCCCTTGAGCGTGATCGTCATCGGCCGGCCAAAGCGATCCTTGGCATTGCCGGCCGCGACCTTCACCCAGCCTTCGGAGACGCAGTATTCCTCAACATTGGTCTTCTCGACGCCCTTGAAGCGGATGCCGATGTCCTGAGCCAGCACGTCGGCATTGTAATAGGGGCTGTCCGGATTGACGGAGAGGCGGTCGGGAAGCGTTTCGGTCATCTCTTGAGCCTTGATCTTACGAAGCGGGCGTTCGCGCCCTTGGCCGACAGGTAGCGCGTCAATGCGGCGATGCCAAATCCAGCCGATTGCGGGGGGCGATCTCCTGCCGCCTAGGACGCTCGCTGCGGCTCGGAGAAGATCAGCTTCACGAAGCTGCGGAAGGCCAGAACCTGCCGCGCCAGGCGGCTTGGATCGCCCAGCGTCTTCGACATGATGATGCCCCCGTCGACGACGCAGGAGAGCATGTCGGCGAGATCAGCGAGATCGACCGGCTCGCGCGGCGGGTGGACCACCGCGATCTCCTCGAGGATGCCGCGGAAGCGGGCGTTCCAGCCCCGGACGGAGCGGGCGGTGAGTTCGCGCACCTCGCGGTCGTAGAGGCGCTCCTGATAGCAGATGCTGGCGATCAGGCAGCCGGGATGGCCATTGGGCAGATCGGACATCACCTCGGCCAGAAGCTTGAGCGAGATCAGGAACGCCTGCAGCGGGTCGTCGGATAATTCGCGGCCGCGCGCGAAGATTTCGTCGAAGAGCTGGTCGTTGCTCGCGACATAGCGCTTCAGCATCTCATGGGCGAGCTCGTTCTTATCCCGGAAATGATAGAAGAATCCGCTCTTGGTGATGCCAGCCTCGGCGATGACCTCCTCGATCGAGGTCGCACCGAAGCCCTTTTCCAGAACGCCCGCCTCGGCAATCGCGAGGATGCGGTCACGCGTGGCGATGCCCTTGCTCACGGCAGGACCTCCGGAAAACTGTACCGCTGGTGTGGTTTTACGCGCTCGCAACCTAGCATGACTGCGCCCACACGCGCCACGCGCATGTGCAACGCACTGTATTCTAACGACTTTCCGCTTACGTGCCCGCTCCGTACCGCAAGCCGGCTAGTCCGGGAGCATGGTCGCGGGAGATAACCAGCGCATCCCCGGCGGGTCCGACAAGGCCATCCGGGCCGGCTGAAACCTCGAGCGGAGCAACACAGATGGCCAAGTATCGGCATGCCCTACCGCAGATGCAGGGCAGCAGCGTCTTCCTCAGCGACGGCGGCATGGAAACGACCCTGATCTTCCATGACGGGCTGGAGCTGCCGCATTTCGCCTCCTTCACCCTGCTCGCGAGCGAGGAGGGCAGGAAGCATCTCATCGCCTATTACGAGAAGTACCTCGCCATCGCGCAGGGGCGCGGCGTCGGCTTCGTGCTCGACAGCGCGTCCTGGCGCGCCAATCCCGATTGGGGGACGAAGCTTGACTATGACGCGAAGGCGCTCAAGGCGGCGAACCTGGCTTCGATCACGCTGCTGAGCGAGTTGCGCGAGCGCTGGGAGACGCCCTCCATGCCTTGCGTCATCTCGGGGGCGATCGGCCCGCGCGGCGACGGCTACAAGGAAGGCCGCATGGCGCGGGACGAAGCCGAGGCCTATCACAGCGTGCAGATCGCGACCTTCGCCGAATCGCAGGCCGACATGGTCGCGGCCTACACGCTGGGCAGCATCGAGGAGGCGATCGGTATCTCCAACGCCGCGCAGGCACACGACATGCCCTGCGCGATCTCCTTCACGGTCGAGACCGACGGCAGGCTGATCAGCGGCCGGTCGCTGCGCGAGGCCGTCGAGATCGTCGATGACGAGACAGGCGGCGCCCCGCTCTACTACATGATCAACTGCGCCCATCCGGTGCATTTCGAGAAGGCGCTGGAGGCGGGCGAGGGCTGGATGAAGCGGGTGCATGGCGTGCGGGCCAACGCCTCGATGCTCAGTCATGCCGAGCTCGACGATTCGGAGACGCTGGATGAGGGCGATCCCGCCGATCTCGGCCGGCGCTATCAGGTTCTCAGGCGGAATTTCCCGAGCTTCCACATCCTCGGCGGCTGCTGCGGCACCGACCATCGACATGTCGCCGCCGTATGTGAAGCCTGCGTTCCGCCTGTGGCCCTGAGCGCCTGAGAACGCCTCAGCGGTCGCCGCCGATCAGGCGGCCGACCACCTTGGCGGTGTAATCGACCATCGGCACGATGCGGGCGTAGTTCAGCCGCGTCGGGCCGATGATGCCGACGACGCCGACGATGCGCTGCTCCGCATCGCGGAAGGGCGCCGCCACCATCGAGGAGCCCGACATCGAGAATAGCTTGTTCTCCGAGCCGATGAAGATGCGCACGCCGTCGCCCTGCTCGGCGCGGGTCAGCAGATCGATGACGTCGGTCTGCGTCTCGAGATCGCCGAAGAGCATGCGGATGCGCTCGAGATCCTCCTGGGCCCTGAGGTCGTCGAGCAGATTGGCCTGGCCCCGCACGATCAGGTGGCGGTCGCTGCCGGGGCCGGCCTGCGTGGCGATGCCGCTCTCGACGAGCCGGGCGGTGAGCGTGTCGAGCTCCCGCTCCATCAAGGCACGCTGCGTTCCGATCTCACCGCGCAGCTCGGCCAGCGTCTTGCCGAGAATGCGGGCGTTGAGGAAGTTCGCGGCCTCCATCAGCGCGGAGGCCGGCAGCCCGACCGGCAGGGCGAGCAGGCGGTTCTCCACCGTGCCGTCCTCCGCCACCAGCACGACCAGCGCGCGGGCGGGGTCGAGCCGCACGAACTCGATGTGCTTCAGCCGCGGGTCGGCCTTAGTGGTGACGACGACGCCGGCGCCGCGCGAAAGGCCCGAGAGCAGCGCCGAGGCCTCGGTCAGCGTCTGGTCGAAGTTGCGCTGGCCGGCGCCGGCCCTGATCTGCGCCTCGATGCGCGCGCGCTCATCGGCGGTGAGATTGCCGACCTCCATCATCGCGTCGACGAAGAAGCGCAGGCCCCGCTCGGTGGGCAGGCGCCCGGCGGAGGTGTGCGGCGCGTAGATCAGCCCGGCCAGCTCCAGGTCGGTCATGACGTTGCGCACCGTCGCGGGCGACAGCGCCATCGGCAGGAGGCGGGCGATGTTGCGCGAGCCGACCGGCTCCCCCGTCGTCAGGTAGCCGTCGACGATCTGGCGGAAGATCTCGCGCGAGCGCTGGTCGATCTCGACCAGGCTGCTTGTCGTCTCCGGGGGTCGGGTGTGGCCACTCATCGTTTCCTATTGTCGTCATGCCGGGGGCGCCGATCAAGGGGCAAGACCGGCCTTCCGCCTTGCCCGGCGCGGCGCGAACGCCTACAAGCCGCACCTCTCAAGACAGACAGGACAGCTTCATGCGACCCTCCAAACGCGCCGCAGACGAGATGCGCAAGGTCACGCTCGAACGCGGCGTGGTGCGCTATGCCGAGGGCTCCTGCATGGTGACATTCGGCGAGACGAAGGTGCTCTGCGCCGCGACCGTCGAGGAAAAGGGGCCGCCCTGGCTGCGCGGCACCGGCAAGGGCTGGGTCACCGCCGAATATTCGATGCTGCCGCGCGCTACCCATGAGCGCACGCGCCGCGAGGTCACCTCCGGCAAGCCCTCCGGCCGCACGCAGGAAATCCAGCGGCTCGTCGGCCGCTCGCTTCGCGCGGTGGTCGATCTGACCGCGATCGGTGAGCGCCAGATCGTCGTCGATTGCGACGTGCTGCAGGCCGATGGCGGCACGCGCACGGCCTCGATCACCGGCGCCTGGGTCGCGCTACACGACGCGCTGAAGTGGATGGAGGGCCGCGGGCTGCTCAAGGGCACGAACCCGCTGAAGGACCATGTCGCGGCCGTCTCCTGCGGCATCGTTGCCGGCGCGCCGGTGATCGACCTCGACTATGTCGAGGATTCCGGCGCCCAGACCGACGCCAATTTCGTCATCACCGGCTCGGGCGGCCTCGTCGAGGTGCAGGGCACGGCCGAGGGCGCGCCCTTCTCGGAAGACGAGCTGCTCTCGCTGCTCAGGCTCGCCAAGGACGGCATCGGCAAGCTCGTCACGCTGCAGAAGGCCGCGGTGGCCTGAGCATGAGCGGGCATCGCACCCTCTCCGGCAAGGTCGTGATCGCGACCCATAACCAGGGCAAGCTGCGCGAGATGCGCGAGCTCCTGGCGCCTTATGGCGTCGAGCTGGTCTCGGCCGGTGAACTAGGCCTGCCGGAGCCGGTCGAGGACGGCTACATGTTCTCGGAGAATGCGGCGATCAAAGCCGTCGCCGCGACGAGCGCGAGCGGCCTGCCCGCCCTCTCGGACGATTCCGGCATCTGCGTCGATGCGCTCGACGGGGCGCCCGGCCTGTTCTCGGCCAACTGGGCCGGGCCGGGCAAGGATTTCGCCCCGGCGATTTCGCGGGTGCAGGTGGAGCTGGCCAAGCGCGGGGCGACCACCCCCGACAAGCGCAAGGCGCATTTCGTCTCGGCCCTGGTGATCGCCTGGCCGGACGGGCATCAGGAGCTGTTCGAGGGGCGGGTCTTCGGCACCGTCACCGAGCATGCGCGCGGCGCTGGGGGCTTCGGCTACGATCCGATCTTCCTGCCGGACGGCCACGCCAAGACCTTCGGCGAGATGACGGCGCAGGAGAAGCACGGCATTCCGGCCGATGGCTCGCCGGGATTGTCGCATCGGGCGCGCGCCTTCCATGCGCTCGCTGCCGCCTGCCTGAGGAAGCCGTCGTGAGCACCGCGGCCGCCCTCGTCGAGCGGCCGCCTGCCCTGCATCCGACCGCGGATGCGGGCTTCGCCGTCTATGTGCACTGGCCCTTCTGCCTGGCCAAATGCCCCTATTGCGACTTCAACAGCCATGTCCGGCTGCAGCCGCCGGACCAGGCCCGCTATATCGCCGCCTTCCGCCGCGAGATCGCGCATCGCGCCGCGCTCACTCCCGGCCGAACCGTGACCTCGATCTTCTTCGGCGGCGGCACACCCTCGCTGATGGAGGGCCGCACCGTCGGCGCGATCCTCGACGCCATCGGCGAATACTGGACCGTCGACCCGAACTGCGAGGTCTCGCTCGAAGCCAACCCGACCAGCGTCGAGGCCGGGCGGTTCGCCGATTTCCGGGCCGCGGGCGTCAACCGAGTTTCGCTCGGCGTGCAGGCACTCAACGACGCCGACCTCAAGTCGCTTGGGCGAATGCACTCCGCAGAGGAAGCACTCGCCGCCGTCGCGATCGCGCGGCGCTATTTCGAGCGCTATTCCTTCGACCTGATCTATGCCCGCTCGCCGGCACAGACGCCCGCGCTCTGGCGCGCGGAGCTGGAGCTGGCGATCAGCCATGCGGCCGAGCATCTCTCGCTCTACCAGCTCACCATCGAGCCCGGCACCGCATTCGAGCGGCTGTTCCGGGCCGGCAAGCTCGCCATCCCCGATCATGAGGCGGGCGCTGCGCTCTACGAGATGACGCAGGAGATCACGGAGAAGCACGGTCTGCCGGTCTACGAGATCTCGAACCATGCGCGGCCCGGCGCCGAATGCCGGCACAACCTGGTCTATTGGCGCTATGGCGAATATGCCGGCGTCGGCCCCGGCGCCCATGGCCGGCTGGTCACGGCGCAGGGCCGCACGGCACATTCGACCGAGAAGAGGCCGGAGATCTGGCTGGATCGGGTCGAGGCCGAAGGCCATGCGCTGGTCGAGGACGAGGTGCTCGGCACGGAATCGCAGGGCGACGAATATCTTCTGATGGGGCTTCGGCTCGTCGAGGGCATCGACCCCTCCGTGTTCCGGGCGCTGGCCGGGCGGCCACTGAACGAGAAGCGGATCGCCAGCCTGATCGACGACAAGCTCCTGATGCGCCGGCCCGGCGGCAAGCTCGCCGCCACGCCCGAGGGGGCGCTGCTGCTCGACGCGCTGGTGGCCGATCTGGCTGCTTGAGCGCGTCTCTTGCCTGCCGGATCCCTCTTAGCTACCTTGTTAGCTAAGAGGGATACTCGATGGCCCAGTTCTCGGTTCACGACGCCAAGACGAACCTGTCCAAGCTGATTGCCGACGCGCTCGAAGGTGGAGACGTGGTCATCGCCCGCGGCAACGTACCGGTGGTGCGCCTCGTGCCGGTCGCGCCACGCGGCAAGCGACGCTTCGGAGCCCTCAAGGGAAAGATCGCCATCGACGCGCGCTTTAATGAGCCGCTGCCTGACAGCGAGCTTGGCGGCTGGAATCTCACTTGAGGCTGCTGCTCGACACGCACGCCTTGATCTGGTGGCTTGCAGGTGACGAGGCGCTGAGCGACCGCGCCCGCGACGCTATCGGGGACGAGGCCAACAGCATCGCCGTCAGCGCCGCCTCGGCGATGGAGGTGGCCACCAAATTCCGCATCGGCAAGCTCCCCGATGCGGCGCTGCTGGCGCAGGACTTCGAGACGATCATCGCCGATCAAGGCTTTAGCGAACTGCCGATCAGCATCCACCATGCGCTGCGGGCCGGCGAGATGAACATCGCGCACAAGGACCCGTTCGACCGCCTCCTGATCGCGCAGGCCCAATCCGAGGACATGGTGCTGATTTCGAACGAGGCCCTGTTCGACGGCTTCGCCGTCAAACGCCTCTGGTAGCGCTCAGCCCTTCCCGAGCCGCACGCCCGTCTTCGGGTCGAAGACATGGACCTTGTCGGGATCGACGGAGATCCAGAGGCGGCCCTCCTGCGCGGCGACGTCTCCTGTCGCGGCCTGCATCACGAAGGGCTGGCCGGAGAGCTTGCCGTGGAAGAGCTGGGTCGCGCCGAGCTCCTCGATGAACTCGACATCGAAGGGCAGCGAGCCCGCCTGTCCTTCGGAGGCGATCTCGACATCCTCGGGGCGCAGGCCCACCTCGACCGGCGTCTGCGCCGACAGGTCGTCGCGCAGGTCTCGCGCCTCGATCAGCGCCTCGCCGAGCGCGACGATGCCGGGGCCATCGACCGTGCCAGGCAGGATGTTCATCGGCGGCGAACCAATGAAGGTCGCGACGAACTTGCTCGCCGGCTTGCGATAGACGTCCGCCGGCAGGCCGATCTGCTCGACCTGGCCCGCATTCATCACCACGAGCTTGTCGGACAGCGTCATCGCCTCGACCTGGTCATGGGTGACGTAGATCGAGGTGACGCCGAGGGCGCGCTGCAGCTTCTTGATCTCGACGCGCATCTGCACGCGCAGCTTGGCATCGAGGTTGGACAGCGGCTCGTCGAAGAGGAAGACCTGCGGCTTGCGCACGATGGCGCGACCCATGGCGACGCGCTGGCGCTGGCCGCCCGAGAGCTGCTTCGGGCGACGCTCCAGCAGCGCCTCGATGGCCAGGATCTTCGCGGCTTCCTTGACGCGCTTCTCGATCTCATCCTTCGGCGTGCCGCGGTTGCGCAGGCCGTAGGCCATGTTGTCGTAGACGCTCATATGCGGATAGAGCGCGTAGTTCTGGAAGACCATCGCGATGTCGCGGTCTGCCGGCTCGATCTCGTTGACGACGCGGCTGCCGATCGCGACCTCGCCGGAGCTGATCGTCTCCAGACCGGCGACCATGCGGAGCAGGGTCGACTTGCCACAGCCCGAGGGGCCGACCAGCACGCAGAAGCCGCCGTCCGGGATGTCGAACGACACGCCCTTCACGGCCTCGAAGCCGCCGGCGTAGATCTTCCTGACGTTGTTGAGGGTGACCTGGGCCATGCGGAGCTTACTTCTCGGTTTCGACCAGGCCCTTCACGAAGAGCCTCTGCATCAGGATGACGACGAGGACCGGCGGCAGCATCGCGAGCATGGCGGTGGCCATGGCGAGCTGCCATTCGGTGAGCGCGTCGGCGGTGACGATCATCTTCTTGATGGCGATGACGATGGTCTGCATCGAGTCCTTGGTCGTCACCAGGAGCGGCCAGAGATACTGGTTCCAGCCATAGATGAACTGGATCACGAACAGCGCCGCGATCGTGGTGATCGAGAGCGGGAGCAGCGTGTCCTTGAAGAAGCGGAAGGGGCCCGCGCCATCGATCTTCGAGGCTTCGAGCAGTTCGTCCGGGATCGTCATGAAGAACTGCCGGAAGAGCAGCGTGCCCGTCGCCGAAGCGATGAGCGGAATGGCGAGGCCCTGATAGGTGTCGAGCATGTTCAGATCGGAAACGATCTTGAAGGTCGGGAAGATGCGGACTTCGACCGGGAGCATCAGCGTGATGAAGATGATCCAGAACGCCGCCATGCGGAACGGGAAGCGGTAATAGACCACCGCATAGGCCGAGAGCACCGAGATGAAGATCTTGCCGAGCGCGATCGCCATCGCCATCACGAAGGAGTTCAGCATCATCCCGATCACCGGCTCGCGCGTCGTGCCGGACGTGCCGATGAAGAGGATGCGATTGTAGTTCTCGAAGAAATACGGGCCCGGATAGAGCGGCATCTGGCCGTTGATGACGGTCGCGGCATCCCAGGTGGAGGCGACGAAGGTCAGCCAGACCGGAAAGGCGACGATCAGCACGCCGATCGTCAGGATGACATAGGCGATCGCATCGCCGAGGCGGCGGTCCTCAACCATCAGAGCCCCTTCCCCATCTCGCGCATCAGCCCGGCCAGCGCCTGCGCGCAGGCGTCGAGGCAGGCCTTGCCCTTTTCCAGCGTGGCGCGGCGAGCATCGCCGATCACCCCGCTCTCGGTCATGTCCCGGAAGGAGCGGTGGCGGGAGACGGTGGGGCGGCCCGGCGCGCCGTCGAGCATGCCGAAGGCCTCGCCCAGCCGCGCCTCGCGCACGCAGCCCGGCGCCAGAACCATCATCATCGAGGTCTCGACCTCGCAGGCGTGCTGGACACCCTTCTGGTCCTCCAGCAGCGGCCCGAGCGCGTCCTGCGCCAGCAGGAAATAGGTGGTCGCCTCGACATGCAGCCGCGTCTCGCGGGCAAAATCGGGCAGGAAGGCCGTCAGCGCAGCGATGTTGCCGCCATGGCCGTTGACGATCAGCACGCGGTGGAAGCCGTGGCGCTCGATGCTCCGGAGGAAGGAGAGCAGGACGGCGCGATAGGTCGGAATGTCGAAGGTGAAGGTGCCGCCGAAGGCCATGTGATGCTCGGCCATGCCGCACCAGAGCGTCGGCGCGACGACGACCTCGACATCGCTCGCAAGCTCGGCCGCCGCCTTGCAGACGCCGCCGCACAGGATGGTGTCGACGCCGACCGGCAGATGCGGGCCGTGCTGTTCGACGGAGGCGACGGGGAGGACGACGACGGCGTCCTTCGCAGCCTTGGAGCGCAGTTCCTCGGCGGTGAGATCCAGCCAGAGCACGGACGCCATCAGTAGCTCACCTTGCGCTCGATGAAGCGGAACTGGACCGCGGTGAGCCCGATCACCATCACCAGCAGCACCACGGACTGTGCGGCGGAACCGCCGAGGTTGGAGCCGCCCTTGCCGTCGGAAAAGACCTTGTAGACCAGCGTCTCGGTGGCGCCCGAGGGGCCGCCGCCGGTGACCGTGTCGATGATGCCGAAGGTGTCGAAGAAGACGTAGACGATGTTGACGACGAGCAGGAAGAAGGTCGTCGGCGAGAGCAGCGGGAAGACGATGGTCCAGAAGCGCCGCATCGGCTTGGCGCCGTCGATCACCGCGGCCTCGATCACGCTCTTGGGGATCGACTGGAGGCCGGCGAGGAAGAACAGGAAATTGTAGCTGATCTGCTTCCAGGTCGCGGCCAGGATGACGAGCAGCATGGCATGGTTGCCGTTGAGCCGCGGGTTCCACGGAATGCCCAGGGACTGCAGCCCTCGCGCCAGCATGCCTAGCGAGGGATCGAACATGAAGATCCAGAGCACGCCGGCGATGGCGGGCGCCACTGCATAGGGCCAGATCAGCAGGGTCTTGTAGATCTCGCCGCCACGGAGCTGCCGGTCAGCCATCACCGCGAAGAGCAGGGCGATCGACAGAGAGAACACGCAGACGAAGGTGGAGAAGACGATCGTGTTGATGAAGGCCTTGAGATAGCCGGGGTCGGCGAAGAGCAGCTGGTAGTTCTCGAACCAGACGAACTCTGTCGATGTGCCGAAGGCATCCTCGAGCAGGAAGCTCTGCCAGACGGCCTGGCTCGCCGGCCAGTAGAAGAACAGGACGGTGATCACGAGCTGCGGCAACAGCAGCAGGAAGGGGATCGCCAGGCCCTTGAAATACGCGTTCTTCTGCATCGGCGTCCTTGAACGAGCATGCCATCCTGGGCGCTTTTGCCCGGGATGGCCTTAGAGATGCAAGAGCGGAGTGCTCAGCGCGAGGCGGTGCGCTCGAACTGGCGCAGCATCTGGTTGCCACGCTCGGCCGCCGCGTCCAGCGCCGCCTGCGGCGACTTCTGGCCGTTCAGCGCCGCCTCCAGCTCCTCCGACCAGATGTCGCGGATCTGGACGAGGCTGCCGTAACGCAGGCCCTTCGAATTGTCGGTCGGGGCCTTGTTGGTCAGCTCGAGGATCGGGGTCTCGAGATAGGGCTTGTCCTTGTAGAAGCCCGAAGCCTTGACCTTCTCGTAGGCGGCCTTGGTGATCGGCAGATAGCCGGACTCGGTGTGCAGCTTCACCTGGCGGTCGACGTCCGAGAGGAAGGTGAAGAACTTGGCGATGCCCTTGTACTCGTCGGCCTTCTTGCCGCCCATCACCCAGAGCGAAGCGCCGCCGATGATCGAGTTCTGCGGGGCGCCCTGCACGTCCGGATAATACGGCATCGGAGCGTTGCCCCAGTCGAACTTGGCATTGGCGCGAACGTTGCCGAAGAAGCCCGAGGAGGTCAGGAAGATCGGGCACTCGCCCGAGGTGAAGCGGCCCTCGCCGTTGTTGGTGCGGCCCGAGTAGTCATAGGTCTTGTCCTTCTGCAGCTCGACCAGGTTGGTCCAGTGCTTGAGGAAGGCCGGGCTCTTGTTGAAGTTCAGCACCGCATCGAAGCCGGCCATGCCGTTGACCTGGGTCGACAGCGGCACGTTATGCCAGGCGCCGAACTGCTCGATATTGGCCCAGGGGGCCCAGGCGTTCGAAACGCCGCACTTGTCGTAGCCGGCAGCCTTCAGCTTCTTGGCGGCCTCGAAGGTTTCCGGCCAGGTCTTCGGCGGCTTCGCCGGGTCGAGGCCCGCCTTCTTGAAGGCGTCCTTGTTGTACCACATCACCATGGACGACGAGTTGAACGGCATCGAGAGCATGTCGCCCTTAGCCGTCGAATAATAGCCGGTGATGGCGGGGAGATAGGCGTTCGGGTCGAACTTCTCGCCGGCTTCCTTCATCACCTCGTGGACGGGCTTGATCGCGCCCTTGGCCGACATCATCGTGCCGGTGCCGACCTCGAAAACCTGCAGGATGTGCGGGGCCTGGCCGGCGCGGAAGGCGGCGATGCCGGCGTTCAGCGTGTCGGGATAGGAGCCCTTGTAGACGGGGACGACCTTGTAGTCCTTCTGCGAGGCGTTGAAGTCCTCGGCGAGCTTGACGACGACGTCGTTGTTGGCGCCGGTCAGCGCGTGCCACCACTGAATCTCGGTCTGGGCGAGAGCGGGCGAGGCGCTGGCGAGCGCGAAAGCCGCGACCGACATCAGGATGCGCGTTTTTGTGGTCATGGACTGATCTCCCTTCCGCAGGCAAGGCGGCGCCGCGGTTCTTGTCGTTGGTGCGCAAGCTAGCATGAAGCCTGGGCGACAGTTCAATGACAAATCGATGACATGCGGGGCAATCCTACCATCGTTGCTAACCGACTTGCGTCTTGGCGCATAACCGGATGATCTGCGCCTCCCTGATAATTTCCTGATCCGGACCGTGCCATGCCCAGCCTCGATCTTTCCGTCGCCGCGACCCTGCCGAAGGATGCTTCGGCCGCCGTGCTCGCCGGCCGCGTCTGGCGCCCGGATCTCGCCGGCCCCTCCGTGGTCACCGTGCGTGACGGCGAGCTCATTGACGTGACCACGAGCTTCCCGACGAGCCGGGACCTCTGCGAGAACGCCGACCCGGCAGCAGCGCTAAAGGCGGCCAAGGGCGAGGCGATCGGTTCGCTCGCAGCGATCCTCGCCAACACGCCGGTGGACGGGCGCGATACGAAGAAGCCCTGGCTGCTCTCCCCCCTCGATCTGCAGGCGGTGAAGGCGGCGGGCGTCACCTTCGCCGTCTCGATGCTGGAGCGCGTCATCGAGGAGAAGGCGCGCGGCAACCCGGCGGCGGCCGTCACCATCCGCGAGGAGATCGGCAAGCTGATCGGCGACGACCTCTCGAAGCTCAAGCCCGGTTCGCCCGAGGCGATGCATCTCAAGGAGGTGCTGATCAAGCAGGGCGCCTGGAGCCAGTATCTCGAGGTCGGCATCGGCCCGGATGCCGAGATCTTCACCAAGGCGCCGCCGATGTCGTCGGTCGGCACCGGTTTCGACGCAGGGCTCCACCCGTCCTCGACCTGGAACAATCCCGAGCCGGAGATCGTCTTGGTCGTCGCCTCCGACGGGCGCATCGTCGGCGCGACACTCGGCAACGACGTCAATCTGCGCGATGTCGAGGGCCGCTCGGCGCTGCTGCTCGGCAAGGCCAAGGACAACAACGCGGCCGCGGCCGTCGGCCCGTTCATCCGCTTCTTCGACGCGGCCTTCAGCCTCGACCATATCCGTCGCACCACGGTGACACTGACGGTCGCGGGCGAGGACGGCTTCACGCTGGAGGGCTCCTCCTCCATCGCGAAGATCAGCCGCGACCCGGCCGATCTCGCCGGGCAGATGATCGGCCCGCACCACCAGTATCCGGACGGCGCGGCGCTCTATCTCGGCACCATGTTCGCACCGATCAAGGATCGCGATGCGCCGGGCGGCGGCTTCACCCATAAATACGGGGACATCGTCACCATCGCCGCGCCCGAGCTCGGCAGCCTCGTCAACCGCATGAAGCGCACCGATGAATGCGAGCCCTGGACCTACGGCACCTCGCATCTGATGCGCCATCTGGCGAAGCGCGGGCTGCTCTGACGACCGGAGATTCGGCCGCCAGCGCGCCGCACTCTGCGATCGGCGCAAGCGTCGATTAAACTTTTCGTGCGAGCCCTTCCCGCAAGGGTCGGCATTCCGCACCGGATCGGCCATCCGCAGATCCGAGAGCGAGCATGAGCAGCATGTCGGTGGCTTCGAAGCGACAGGCCGGGTTCTGGCTCCCGAGCGCGAGCCTGGGCAAGGCCCTGCTGCTTTCCCTGCTGCTGGCCGCGCTGACCTTCGGCGCGGCCTTCATCCGCCCCGAGACCAACTGGGATGCGCTGACCTATTCGGCGCTCGCCAAGGAATTCCGCGGCGAGGAGGGGCATCTCACCGCCTATCGCGAGATGAAAGAGCGCGTCGCGCCCGAGATCTACGCAGCCTTCACCGCAGGCCCCTATCGGGAGAAGATGGAACAGGACGGCGCTTACTTCGCCGCCAACCTGCCCTTCTATGCCAGCAAGCCGGCCTATATCGCGGCCATTGGCCTGATCGGCGGCATCGCCGGGAGCGATTTCTGGGCGATGTCCTTCGTCAGCGGTCTGTCGACCGCGCTGGCGATCATCATATCCTTCTTTGCCGCCCGGATGCTCCTGCCGGCGGACAAGCTGCTGATCGTGCCGATCGCCTGGGTCGTCGGGCTCGGATTGAAGATCGCGACGCTGTTCACGCCCGATGCCATGGCGATCTGCCTGCAGATGCTCTTCCTGCTCGTCTGGCTGAAGCGGAAGGACGGCCCGGTCCAGATGGCCCTGCTCGTCGCGGTGGCGATGGCCTGGGTCGCGACCCGCGCCAACGCGCTGCTGTTCATCGTCATCCTCTGCTTCGTGGAGACGGTGCTCGACCGCTTCGCCCGCGCAACGCTCATCCGCACCGCCGCGCTGGTGGCGGGAGCGCTGGCGGTCTACCTGGCCGTCGTGAAGGCGACGGGCAATCACGGCCAGCTGGTGCTCTTCAACTTCGTCTTCGTCGACAAGCCCGACGGCCTCGCCTTTCCGAACAGCGCGTTCCTGCCCGTGGATTATCTGCGCGCCATTGTCTTCGGCCTGTTCGAGGCGGTGACGGGCTATCCGGAGTTCATTCTCTGCGCGCTCGCGCTGTGCTGGCTCGTACTCCAGCTCGGCCAGCCGCTGCTGCGCGGAGAGGAACCGGCGGATCATGAGACGCTGGTCCTGGCCGCCGCGATGCTGCTCGCGCTCGGCGCGCATTTCGCGCTCTATCCGGCAGCCTGGGAGCGGTTCTTCGTCGGCTATTACGTCACGACGATCCTGCTGCTGGCGCGCACGCTGATCGGTGCTCCGCCCCTGCTTCGCGCCGGCTGAGCATGCTTCGTTGAAGCTTCGGGTTTCAAGGGAAGCACGCCGTCATCCCGCAGAAGATCAGCGAGCTCTAGCCGCCCGCGGTCTGCCCGGCCTCCCAGCCGAGGATGGCGCGCTTGCGCGTCAAGCCCCAATGGTATCCGGTCAGCGCTCCGGATTTGCCGATGACGCGGTGGCACGGCACGACGAAGGAGATCGGGTTCTTGCCGACTGCCATGCCGACGGCGCGCGAGGCCGTGGGCTTGCCGATATGGCAGGCGACGTCGCCATAGGTGGTGGCGCGCCCGACCGGGATGCGCAGCAGCGTCTCCCAGACCCTGACCTCGAAATCCGTGCCGATCAGCACGACGCGCAGCGGTGTCTCGGCAGCCCATGCCTTCGGATCGAAGATGCGCGCGGCGTAAGCGCCGGTCGCCTGCGGGTCGAAGCGGTAATCGGCATGGGGCCAGCGCCGCATCATGTCCGCGAGCGCCTCCGCCCTGCCGCCGACGACCTTGCCGCCGTCGACGCTGCTGGAAACCCAGCCGAGGCCCGCGAGCCCACGATCCGTGACTACGATCAGCGCTTCGCCGAACGGTGAAGCGTGGAAGCCGTAAGAGAGCCTGAGGCCTCCGCCGCCGGTCTTCCACTCGCCAGGCGACATCGCCTCATGGGTCACGAAGAGATCGTGCAGGCGGCCCGGCCCGGAGAGCCCGACCTCCAGCGCCGCGTCGAGCACGCTCGCGGAGGAGGCGAGCAGGCCCTTGGCATGGTCGAGCGTGATCGCCTGCAGGAACGCCTTGGGCGTGAGCCCGCACCAACGCCGGAAGAGATGATGGACATCGGTCGGCGTCGCGCCGGCAGCCTCCGCGATCGCCTCGATCGTCGGCTGCTCGCGCCAGTTATGGGTGATGTAGGAGAGGATGCGCCTGACGGTGTCGTAGTCCGAGCCCGGCGCGACGGCGGGGAAATCGGCCTCGCTCGGCATCGCTTCGGCAGCGCGCGCCAGCACCGCATTGGAGAAGCGCGTCGGGGTCATCGCCGTTTTCATCTGAGCATGAGCGTTCATCGCTGAAACCTTCGCATCTGTCGTCATGATGCGAATCTAGGGCGCCAACCATGCCGCTCCCACCCGAAAGCTGACAAGAGCCGGCAGGGCGCCATTATACAGCTCGGACTTCAGGAACGCGCCTCACATTTCGGACGAACCATGACGACCGCCTCGAGCGCCATCATCGACCTCTATGAACGCCACGCCGCCGCCTTCGACCGGCTACGCGGCAGGACGTCGATGGAAGCGCCATGGCTCGACCGCTTCCTCGCGCTCGTTCCCGAGCGCGCCACCATCCTCGATATCGGTTGCGGTTCGGGCGAACCGATTGCCCGCTCCTTTCTCGACCGCGGCTACGCCGTGACGGGCGCCGATTCCTCCCCCTCACTGATCGAACTCTGCCGGCAGCGTTTCCCGCAAGCCGAATGGCATGTGCAGGACATGCGCCGGCTCGCGCTCGGCCGCCATTTCGACGGGCTGCTCGCCTGGGACAGCTTCTTCCACCTGACGCAGAGCGACCAGCGGGCGATGTTCCCGGTCTTCGCCAGCCACGCCGCCTCCGGCGCGGCGCTGATGTTCACCAGCGGCCCCTCGCATGGCGAGGCCATCGGCGCCTTCGAGGGCGAGCCGCTCTATCATGCGAGCCTCGACCCAGCGGAGTATAGCGCGCTGCTGGCGGAGAACGGCTTCAGCGTGATCGCGCATGTCGCCGAGGACGAGAGCTGCGGCGGGCACACGATCTGGCTCGCCCGCCGGGACGAAACCGTTCAGGAAGCGTCGTAGTCCGGCCCGCGCCTGGCCTTGGCCAGCGCAGTGCCGAGCGCATCGGCGAAGCCTTCACGCTCAGCCGGCGAGAGCGCCCCGGCGACCGCCACGCTCTCCCCGCGCGAGACCAGCGTCAGCCCGAGCAGGCCGAAATCCTCGTCGGTCTTTCGCTCGAGCCGCGTCCAGGCCGGGTTGAAGCGCCAGACCGCCTCGCGGCCGTGATGCGAGACCTTGCGCAGGAAGACCTCGAGCGGCGTCACCACGATGCGCTCGAAGGCGCGGGCGTGGCGGAAATTGACGTGGAAGGCGATGAACAGCGCCAGCACGTCGATGCCGAAGAAGCCGGCGACCGGCCAGGCGCCGAGCACGATGAAGGGGATCGAGGAGACGATGCTCGCCAGGCAGACCAGCGTCATCACGATGCGGAAGCCGTTCTGACCGAGCGAACGATGCGGCGTGATCGTCGCGTCGAAGACCGGGCGCCCGGAGGCGTCCGCCGCATCGCGCAGCCTGTTGCTGTCGAGGCTCTTGCCGGGGATCATCCGGCCACTATAACGCCGTCATGGACCAGCCGAACAGGCCCGCGCGCACGCGCCCTCCCGTGAAACGCATCACGTTGCCGCGCGCCCGCAAGCCGGCCGAGATCCGCGAGATCTTCGAGCGTTTCCGCACGGCCAATCCCGAGCCCAAGGGCGAGCTGGAATCGGTGAACGCCTTCACGCTCCTGGTCGCGGTCGTGCTGTCGGCGCAGGCGACCGATGCCGGCGTCAACAAGGCGACGCGCCCGCTCTTCGCCATCGCCGACACGCCGCAGAAGATGCTGGCGCTCGGGCAGGACAAGGTGCGCGACTTCATCAAGACCATCGGCCTGTTCCGCACCAAGGCGAAGAACGTCATCGCGCTCTGCGAGAAGCTGATCGCCGAGTTCGGCGGGGAAGTCCCGACGACACGGGAGGCGCTGGAGAGCCTGCCCGGCGTCGGCCGCAAGACGGCGAATGTCGTGCTCAACATCGCCTTCGGCGAGATCACCCACGCGGTCGACACCCATGTCTTCCGCGTCGCCAACCGCCTGCGCATCGCGCCGGGAAAGAATGTGTTGCAGGTCGAGCTCGGGCTGGAGAAGGCGATCCCGGACGAGTTCGGCCGCCATGCCCATCACTGGCTGATCCTGCACGGGCGCTACACCTGCAAGGCGCTGCGGCCCGAATGCGGCCGCTGCATTCAGAACGACCTCTGCGACTCGCCCGACAAGCGCATCACCTGACGCCTCGGCAGGCCCTCCCTTAGTCTGCTTGACAGCCCCCCAACGCTGGGTTGTGCTCCCCGGCGCCGGACGCCTTCAAGGCTCGGAGAAGCCTGAGAGTCTGCGGCAGAGGAAGCTCAGGAGGTCAGTGATGAAGCGTTTCGTCCTCGCGGCGAGCATCGCTCTTGCCGCTATGTCGGTTCACGCAGATGCCTATGCCCAGTCGAAAGGCCCCGTGATCGGGGTGAGCTGGTCGAATTTCCAGGAAGAGCGCTGGAAGACCGACGAAGCCGCGATGAAGGCCGCAATCGAGAAGGCCGGCGGCACCTATCTCTCCGCCGACGCGCAATCCTCGCCAGCCAAGCAGCTGACCGATGTCGAGAGCCTGATCTCGCGCGGCGCCAAGGCGCTGATCATCCTGGCGCAGGATGCGCAGGCGATCCGCCCCGCCGTCGAGAAGGCCGTCAACGAGGGCATCGCCGTCGTCGGCTATGACCGGCTGATCGAGATCCCGCAGGCCTTCTACCTCACCTTCGACAATGTCGAGGTCGGCCGGATGATGGCGCGCGAGATCCAGAAGGCGAAGCCCGAAGGCAATTACGTCTTCATCAAGGGCTCGAGTTCCGATCCCAACGCCAATTTCCTCTATCAGGGCTCGATCGAGGTGCTGAAGCCCGCGATCGACGGCGGCAAGATCAAGAATGTCGGCGAGGCCTTCACCGATGGCTGGCTGCCGGCCAACGCCCAGCGCAACATGGAGCAGATCCTGACGCGCAACCAGAACAAGGTCGACGCCGTGGTCGCCGCCAATGACGGCACGGGCGGCGGCGCCATCGCGGCGCTGGAGGCGCAGGGGCTGGCGGGCTCCGTGCCGGTTTCCGGCCAGGACGCCGACCGGGCGGCGCTCAACCGCGTCGCGCTCGGCACCCAGACCGTGACGATCTGGAAGGATGCGCGCGAGCTGGGCCGGAACGCCGCTGAGATCGCGATCAGGCTCGCCGGCGGCGCCAAGCTCTCCGAGGTCCCGAAATCGATGAGCTGGGATCAGGGCCCGTCCAAGCAGAAGATGACGGCGCTGTTCCTGACGCCCGTGCCGGTGACGAAAGAGAACCTGAACGTCGTGATCGACGCCGGCTGGGCGCCGAAGTCCGCCGTTTGCCAGGGCGTCGCCGCCGGCAAGGTCAAGGCTTGTGACTGAAGTCACGCCTGCGCCGGCCAGCCCGGCGCAGGAGCGCCGCAGCCTCTCCGACCATCTGCGCGAGATCGAGTTCGACCCGCGCATGATCGGCATGGTGGCGGCGCTCGCCGTGATCTGGCTCGGCTTCAACTGGCTTTCGGACGGCGCGTTCCTGTCCGCGCGCAATCTCTGGAACCTGCTGGTTCAGACCGCTTCCATCGCGGTGATGGCCTGCGGGATGGTGCTCGTCATCGTGACGCGCAACATCGATCTCTCGGTGGGATCCATGCTCGGCTTCGTGGGCATGGTGGTCGGTCTCGTGCAGGTCCGGCTGCTGCCGGGGGTCTGGGGCTTCGAGCATCCGGCCACCTGGCTCGTCAGCCTGGCCCTGGCAATCGGGTTAGGAGGGCTCGTCGGGCTGATGCAGGGCGCGCTGATTGCCTATCTCGCGATCCCCTCCTTCATCGTCACGCTCGGCGGCCTGCTGGTCTGGCGCGGCGCCGCCTGGTGGGTGACGCAGGGCCAGACCATCGCGCCGATGGATTCGCGCTTCCGCCCCCTCGGCGGCGGCGTCGACGGTGCTATCGGTAGCACCGCATCCTGGGCAATCGGCGTCGCGCTGTGCATCGCCATCTGCGGGGCGGCAGCCCTCATCAGGCGGCGGCGCAAGCGCTTCGGCTTCGTCCTGCGCCCGCTCTGGGCCGAAATCCTGATCGCGGCGCTGGGCTGCGGCGCGGTGATCGCAACCGTCATGATGGCGAATGCCTACGCGCTGCCGGCCGGGATCGCGCGCCGCCTGGTCGAGGCGAAGGGCGGGACATGGCCGGAGGGCGGGCTCTTCATCAGCCATGGCCTTGCCGTGCCGGTGCTGGTGGCGCTGGCCGTGGGCATAGCCATGACCTTCCTCGCCAAGCGCCTGCGCTTCGGCCGCTATGTCTTCGCCATCGGCGGCAACCCGGAGGCGGCGCAGCTCTCAGGCGTAAACACCCGCAAGGTGCTGATGCTCGTCTTCGGGCTGATGGGCGCGCTGGTCGGCATCTCGGCCTGCATTTCCACGGCGCGGCTCAACGCTGCGACCAACTCGGCCGGCATGCTGGACGAGCTCTATGTGATCGCAGCCGCGGTGATCGGCGGCACCTCGCTTGCCGGCGGCGTCGGCACCATCGCAGGCGCGATGCTGGGCGCGCTGGTGATGCAGTCGCTCCAGTCCGGCATGGTGCTGATCGGCGTCGATGCGCCGCTGCAGAACATCGTCGTGGGCATCGTCCTCGTCGTCGCGGTCTGGCTCGACGGCGTCTATCGCAAGCGGCTGAGCTGAGGAGGTGGCGATGAGCATCGCAGAGCCGGCAGACATCCGCGATACGCATCCAGGCCAAGGCACGCCGCTGATCGAGATGCGCGACATCTCGATCGCCTTTGGCGGCATCAAGGCGGTGGACGGCGCCAGCATCGACCTGATGCCGGGGGAGGTCGTCGGGTTGCTCGGCCATAATGGAGCCGGCAAATCGACGCTGATCAAAATCCTCTCGGGAGCCTATCGCGCCGACTCAGGCACGATTCTGGTCAATGGCGAGGAGGCCGCGATCGCCAGCCCGCGCGACGCCAAGCGCCACGGCATCGAGACGATCTACCAGACGCTGGCGCTGGCCGACAATGTCGACGCCGCCGCCAACATCTTTCTCGGCCGCGAGCTATTGACCGGCTGGGGCACGCTGGACGACGCCAGCATGGAATCCGAGACGCGCAAGGTGATGGGCCGGCTCAACCCGCATTTCCGACGCTTCAAGGAGCCGGTGAAGGCGCTCTCGGGCGGCCAACGCCAGTCCGTCGCGATCGCACGCGCGATCTACTTCAACGCTCGTGCGCTGATCATGGACGAGCCGACGGCGGCGCTCGGCCCGGCCGAGACACGGCAGGTGGCGGAGCTGATCCTCCAGCTCAAGAAGCAGGGTATCGGCATCTTCCTGATCAGCCATGACCTGCACGATGTCTTCGATCTCGCCGACCGCATCACGGTGATGAAGAACGGCAGGGTCGTCGGAACCGCCCGCACCGCCGACGTCACCCAGGATGAGGTCCTGGGCATGATCATCTCGGGCAAATGCCCGCCGGCCGCTGTGGCAGGGCCGGGCGCGTTGCGCGGGGCGTGAGTGCCTGGCCGGCGCCGCTACTGGTTCGTCGTCGTGCAGACGCCGTTGTTGCAGACGGTGCGCGTGTTGGTCGAGGTGCTCGACTGCGTCTGCGTGAAGCTGCGGGAGGGGAAGGTCACCAGCGGGGGCGACGGGCGCGAAACGCCGACGTTCGGCTGACCCGGCCAGGTGTTCTGCCGCTGCTGATTGGGGCCGCGGATCGCGGCGGCGATGGTCTCGGTGTTGCGCCGCGCCGCCTGACGGTCCTGCCAGGCCAGTTCCAGATCATTGGCCGGCACGGGCTGGCCGAGCCTCGCCAGTGCCTCGCCGCCCTGCAGGTTCCCCCAGCGCGCACTCTGCGTGTAGTAGAAAACGTAGAGGTTCTGCTCCTTCGGAAAGCCGGCGATGCCCTGTTCGTGGCAGCGGCCGACGGCGAAGAGGTGAGAACCCGAATAGTTGTCCGTGGCGATCGTCTTGGCGGCCTCGCACCATTCGGGCGAATAGGGCCTTGCCGAAGCATAGGTGAGCTGGGCCGTCGAGCTGTTGCAGCCGGCGAGGCCGGCGGCCAGCAACAGGGCCGGTGCGAGACGGCGGGCCGACCCGGAAAAGCTGTCCATCGCCGCTTTGCGCAACATCGCAACCCTCCCCCGAAGAAGCGAAGCCCGCCTCCGGGCGAAGTGCCGGAAGCGGGCCTGCTTCTAGGCCGTCAGCCTTGTGCGGGGCTTACTTCGCCTCGAGCAGCTCCTTGGCCGAGAGCAGCACCAGCTCCTCGTCATCGGCCTTCTTCGGATCGCGCGAGGAGGAAAAGGGCAGGTTGTTGTCGTTGCCGACGATGATGACGCCGTTCGCGCGGTCGACCACGTCGACGTTCTCGATGGTGAAGAAGGGGAAGGTGAAGACGCCGTTCGCGGTTCCCTGCTTCGCCCTGCCGTCCGGATCCTTGATGTTCATCAGGTCGATATGGCCGACCTTGCGCACCGGCTTGCCGGCGTTGGCGTCGGTCATCTCGATCTTCACGATGCGCTTGAACTTGGCGATGTCATGGAAGCAGTCGGGGCCGCGCTGGCCGGCGGGGCAGGCCTTGTCTGCGGTGCCTTCGCCGTCGTCGCGCTCGATGATGAGGCCGGTCGTGGCGTCGATCATGTTGAAGTCGCCGATGGCGTTGCCCTTCAGCTCCAGCGGATAGAACCAGGAGCGGCCGGTCCATTTCTCGGCCTGCACATCGAATTCGAGGATGCGCAGCACGGCCTTGCCGTCGATCTCCTCGAAGCTGGTCTTTGCCGAATCCCAGAAGGGGCCTTCCAGCAGCGGATAGAGGAAGCGTCCGTCCGGGGACTGCGCCATGCCCTCGAAGCCCTTGGAGCGGCGGACGTTGAAGGCGACCGGCTGGTTCGGCGCACCGGGCGTGGTGACCGCGTAATGATCGGGCGAGCGGGCGGGCTTGCCGTCGACCATCGTCTCGAAAACGGCCTCGACCTTGCCGTCGGCGTCGACGCGCAGGAGGTAGGGACCGAACTCCTCGCCGATCCAGTATTTGCCGCCGATCGGCTGGATCGATTCGGGGTCGAAATCCGCGCCGGTCAGGTAGCGCTTCTCCGTGCCCTCATGGACGATGCGGAACGGCACTTTCTTGTCCGGGTCGTGCAGGAAGGTCGTGGCGAGGCGCTCGATCCTGCCGCCCGCGAAATCGGCCTTGAGCCGATGGAAGAACAGCATGGCGTCCGGCGAATTCGCCTTGCCGCCGAAGCCGTTATCAGTGAGCACGAGGAACTCGCCGTTGCCGAGCGAGCGGATGCCGGAGAAGCCCTGCACCGGCTGGCCGGCGAAAGGCGTGGACAGGCCCGTCGGGCGGCCGCCCGAAGCCCCCATCACGGTGCCGACAGCCTCGATGCGCTTGCCGGGTGTGACGAACTTGCCCGACACCTTGAGGTCCGCCGGGGCGTCAGCAGGCGCGGGAACGAGCGTGTTGGCAGGCAGCAAAGCCTGGCCGAGGAGCTTCGCCGGGAACTCCTTCCCGGCCTCCTGGGCGCCGGCGAGGACAGTCGAGCAAAGCAACAGGGCTACGGCGAGCGGCGTGCGCATGGGCGGCTCCGGGCGAGAGGGAGAGGCCTCCTGCTTCGCCCGGCCCGGTTTCAGCCGGACGACAATGCCGCGACCGTTCCGTGACGTCCGAAGATCGGCCTCAATAGCCGCGCGCCGGATCGACCACATGCTGGAGCGGCTCGCCGGCCTCAAGGCGCCTGATCTGCTGGGCGATCAGCGAGGCAATCGCCTCCGGCTCCGACATCGCGGCGTTGTGCGGCGTCACGACGACACCGGGGTGGCTCCAGAGCGGCGATCCCTGCGGCAGCGGCTCGGTCTCGAAGACGTCGAGCGTCGCGCCCTTGAGCGTGCCGGCCTCGAGCGCCGCGAGGATGTCGGCCTCGACCTGAAGGCCGCCCCGGCCGGCATTGATCAGGAACGGCCCGCCGAGGCGCCCGTCCTGCGCGAGGCCGGCCAACAGCGCCGTATTGATGATACCGCGCGTCTCAGGCGTCAGCGGCAGCAGGCTGACGAGGATGTCGGTGCGGGCGAGGAAAGCCTTCATGCCGTCCTCGCCGGAGAAGCTAGGCAGGCCGTCGAGCGCCTTCGGCGACCGGCTCCAACCGGCAACGTCGAAGCCCATCACCTTCAGCTTATGGGCCGCATCCTGCCCCAGCTCGCCCAGCCCCATGATGCCGACGCGCACCGAGCGCGCCGCCGGCTGGTTCCGGTCGTCGTCCCAGACACCCTCGCGCTGCTGGCGGTCGTAGCGGCGCTGCTGGCGCAGATGCAGCAGGCAATGCAGCACGATGTATTCGCTCATGCGCGTGGTCAGGTCGGGATCGACGACGCGGGCGATCGGCGCCGCAGGCAGCTTGTCGTCGGCGAAGAGGAAATCGACCCCGGCGCCGAGCGAGAAGAGCGCAGCGAGGTTCGGCAGGCCGGTGAGGCTGCCGGGCGGGTGCTTCCAGCTCGCGACGTAATGGACGGCGCGGCGGTCGAAGGCTTCGCCGAGGACGACGATCGGCATCTCCGGCAGCAGCGCCTTGAAGCGGGCCCGCCAATCCTCGACGTGCCAACCCGTCATGGCCAGAAGCAAACTCATACCGAAGACCTCTCCGTCATCCGTTCCGCAATCAGGGGACCGCGCGCCGCAGCGTCTCCGATCCGGTAGGCCCTGCGCAAGCGCTCACTCGCCGTCGCCAGGCCCGCCTCCTCGCGTGCATGAACGATGCCGAGCGGCCGATCCGGCCCGACCGTATCGCCCAGACCCGCCAGTTCGACAATGCCGACGGCAGGGTCGACGGGATCCTGCGGGCGGGTGCGGCCGCCGCCGAGTGCGACGACCGCCAAGCCGACGGCGCGGGTATCGATGGACGCGACCGCCCCGGCCGCTTCGGGAAAGACGGGCTTCACGATGGGCGCTGCCGCGAGATGTTTCTGCGGTGCCTCGAGCAGATCGGCCGGGCCGCCCAGCGCGACCACCATCCGGGCGAAGCGCTCCGCCGCCGCGCCGGAGGCGAAGGCCTGCTCGATCCGGGCGCGGGCCGCGGCGGCATCGGGGGCGAGGCCGCCGAGCAGCAGCATCTCGGCGCCGAGCGCCACCGTCACCTCATGGAAGCGCGGCTCCCGCCTGCGGCCGGTGAGATGATCGAGCGCATAGGCGACCTCCAGCGCATTGCCGGCCGCGGAGGCGAGCGGCTCGCTCATATCGGTCAGGAGCGCCGTGGTCGGCAGGCCGGCGCCGTTCGCGACATCGACCAGCGCCCGCGCGAGGTTCTGCGCCTCGCCATAGTCCGGCAGGAAGGCACCGGAACCGAATTTCACGTCCATGACGAGCCCGTTGAGCCCAGCCGCGAGCTTCTTCGAGAGGATCGACGAAGTGAGGAGCGGAATCGTCTCGACCGTCGCGGTGACGTCCCGGATGGCGTAGAGGCGCCGGTCGGCCGGAGCGAGATCGGCCGTCTGGCCGATGATGGCGCAGCCGACCTCCCGGACGACCTTGTGAAAGAGGCCGACGCCCGGCTGGGTGTCGTAGCCCGGCACGGCGTCGAGCTTGTCGAGCGTGCCGCCGGTATGGCCAAGGCCACGGCCGGAGATCATCGGGACATAGCCGCCGCAAGCCGCGACCGCCGCCGCAAGCGGCAGGCTCACCGTGTCGCCGACGCCGCCGGTGGAATGCTTGTCGAGGGCTGGGCCGGGCAGATCGTCCCAGTGCAGCACCGTGCCGGAATCGCGCATGGCCAGCGTCAGAGCCACGCGCTCCTTCGCGCTCATGCCCTGGAAATAGATCGCCATGGCGAAGGCCGCGGCCTGCCCTTCCGTAACGTGGCCCTCGCTCAGCCCCTCGATGAGCTGGCGGATATCGGCGTCGGACAGTTCGGCGCCGTCGCGCTTGGCGGCGATGATCTCCTGCGTCAGCCGCATCAATAGCTCCCGCGCGGTGCTTCGCCCGGCGCAGCGCCCTGGATCGCCGCGACCAGAGCGCCATAGAGGCCGCTGGCGCCGAAGCGGAAGGTCGCGGGCGTCGCCCAGTCCGGCCCCATCATCGCGTCGGTGAGGTTGAGATAGGCGCGGGCATCGTCGAGGGTGCGGATGCCGCCGGAGGGCTTGATGCCCACGGGGCGGCGCGCCATGCCGATGACGCCGAGCATGGTTCGCACCGCCGGAATGCTGGCCGAATGCTCGGTCTTGCCCGTCGAGGTCTTGATGAAATCGGCCCCGGCGTCGATGGCGAGCTGGGATGCGTCCCTGACTTTCTCCAGATCGGGATATTCGCCGGTTTCGAGGATGACCTTCAGCAGCTTGTCGCCGCAGCGCATCTTGACGTTACGAACCATGGCGCCGACCGAGGCGCCCTGGCCGGCGAGCAAAGAGCGCCAGGGCAGGACGAGATCGATCTCGTCGGCGCCGTCCGCCACCGCTTCCTCCGTTTCGCGGATGGCCGGCGCGATCGGGGTGTCGCCATCGGGGAAGTTCACCACCGTCGCGATCCGGACGTCATCATTGTCGCCGAGCGCCTCGCGCGCGACCTTGACGAAGCGCGGCCAGATGCAGATGGCCGCGACAGGCACCGGCCCGGAGACCGCGCGCCGGCAGAGTTCGCGCGCACCGGCTTCCGTCGCGTCGTCGGCGAGATCGGTGAGATCGAGCAGGGCGAGCGCCCGTCTGGCGAAAGCGGCATCCGACATGGCTCACAACTCCGGCAGGAAGGCGCCGAGCAGACGCCGCAACGCGCCCGCCGCCAGCGCCGCGACATCGCGCGTCTCGGCATGATGCGGCGCGCCGCCATGCAGCCCCGCGCCCATATTGGTGACGATGGAGAGGCCGGCGACGCGCAGGCCGTGGCGGCGCGCCAGAATGACCTCCGGAACCGTCGACATGCCGACGAGATCGGCGCCGAGCAGCTTCGCCATGCGGATCTCGGCCGGCGTCTCGAAGCTCGGGCCGGAGAACCACATATAGACGCCTTCTCCGAGCGGCACGTCCGCCTTGCCCGCTGCCTGCTTCAGCAGGCCGCGCAGACGCGGGTCATAGGCATCGACCATCGGCACGAAGCGGCCGTCGCCCTTGTCGCCGACAAGCGGGTTGGGGCCGTTGAGATTGATGTGGTCGGTGATGAGGGCGAGGCTGCCGGGTGGCATCTCGGCCGAGAGCGAGCCCGCCGCATTGGTCAAGAGCAGCGGCGGCGCGCCCAACGCGGTCAGCATGCCGAGCGGCACGCGCATCACGGCGGGGTCGCCGCCCTCGTAATAATGGGCGCGCCCCTGATAGATCAGCACCTTGCGGCCATGGAGCGTGCCGTAGCAGAGCTGGCGGGCATGGCCGGAGACCTCGCCGTGCGGGAAACCGGGCAAATCGGCATAGGGAATGCGCAGTGCATCCTGCACGTCATCGGCGATGGAGCCGAGCCCGGTGCCGAGCACGAGGGCGCAATCCACCGGGCCGACGCCGCGCGCGACCAGCGCGGATGCCGCCTCCTCGAAAGCCGGATCGGCCGCCATCACCACGCTCTCATCACCCTCTCCCGGGTACGCAAATCATCGCGGCAAATTGGCCGGTCCGAAGGAGGCTGGCAACAGCGCGTCGAGCGTGAAGCGCGCCCGGATGCCCTCCGGCCCGGCAATGACGATGGGCGTCTCGGGCATGGCGAACTCGCGGATGCGCTGACGGCAGGCGCCGCAGGGCGTGACGAGTTCCGGCCCTTCGCCGAAGACGAGCACGGCGCGGATCGCCTTGGCGCCCGCGCCGATCATCGCCGCGATGGCGCCGGCCTCGGCGCAGGTGCCGACCGGATAGGCAGCGTTCTCGACATTGCAGCCGGCATAGACGGCCCCGTCATCGGCCAGCAGGGCCGCACCGACCCGGAACCGCGAATAGGGCGCATAGGCGCGCCGCTGAACGGCGGAGGCGGCGGCGAAGAGGGCGTCGAAATCGGGCTCGGCGGACATGTCCGTTCAGCGTTCCTTGACATAGGGCAGGCCGGAGGCCCGGGGCGGCGTCGCCTTGCCGATGAAGCCGGCGAGCAGCACGATGGTGATGATGAAGGGCAAGGCCTGAATCGCTTCCACCGGCACGAGGCCAATGCCAGGCAACGTCACACCTTGTAGCCTTATCGCGATAGCCTCGAGCAGGCCGAAAAGCAGGCAGGCGCCAAGCGCCGGCCAGGGCCGCCAGTTGGCGAAGATCACCGCGGCCAACGCGATGAAGCCGCGCCCCGCCGTCATATGCGGCAGGAAGCCGGCCGATTGCGCGACGGCGAGATAGGTGCCTCCGATGCCGCAGAGCACACCGGAGATCGCGACCGCGCCATAGCGCAGGCGAGTGACCGAGATGCCGGCCGTATCCACCGCCGCCGGGTTCTCGCCTACCGCACGGATGCGCAGGCCGAAGCGCGTGCGCTTCAGCACGAGCGCGGTCACCAGCACGCAGAAGAAAGCGAGATAGGCGGGGGCTGCGTGGCCCGAGACCACCTCATGATAGATCAGGCCAAGACCTTGCAGGTTCTCGCGCATCCAGCCGGCGAAGGGCAGGGTGATGTCGCCGAAGCGCGCGGCGCCTTCCAGCGAAGGTGTGCGTCCGCCCTGCCCATACCAGGCATTGCCGAGAATGACGGCGAGCCCCGCCGCCAGCATGTTGATCGCAACCCCGGAGACGATCTGGTTACCGCGCCAGGTGATGGCGGCGAAGCCGTGGACGAGCGCGAGCACGAGCGAAGCGAGGATGCCGGCGCTTAAACCCACCCAGGCGGAGCCGGTAACGAAGGCGGCGACGGCCGAGGCGAAGGCGGCGATCAGCATCTTGCCCTCGAGGCCGATATCGACGACGCCGGCCTTCTCCGACCAGAGCCCGGCCATGGCGGCGCAGATCAGCGGGATAGAGAGCCGAATCGTCGAATCGAGCACCAGGGCGATGAGCTGGAGCAGGTCCATCGTCATTCGCCGACCCTTGTCATTCCGGGGCTTCGCGCAGCGAAGAACCCGGAATCCACGACCGGGCGGGAGATGCTGAAGTCGCGATCGGAGGGCTCGCCCGGTCGTGGGTTCCGGATTCGGTCCTGCGGACCGACCCGGAATGACGGAACGATGCGCCTCGTCATGCCGTTCGCCCCGTCGCGAGCATGCTCGCCACCAGCCGGCGGAAGAGCCCGTCAAGCGCTCCGGCGAAGAGGATGAGCACGCCGCCGATGACCACCACCATGTCGCGGGTGATGGTCGGCTTGTCGAAGGAGAGCTCCGCCCCACCCTGGTAGAGGACGCCGAAGAGCAGCGCCGCCAACCCCACGCCGACCGGATGGCCGCGCCCCATCAGCGCGACGGCGATGCCGACGAAGCCGTAGCCGGCCGTGAAATCGAGCACCAGCCGATGCTGCACGCCGAGCGCCTCGTTGACCGCGAGCCCGCCGGCGAGAGCGCCCGAGATCGTCATGGCGATCATCGTCACCGCGGCCGGCGAGATGCCGGCATAGGCGGCCGCGCGCGGATTGGCGCCGACGGTGCGGATGGCATAGCCCAGCCGGGTGCGCCAGATCAGCAGCCAGACGGCGAAAAGCGCAGCCAAAGCCAGCAGGAAAGACGTGTTCAGCGGCGTGGCAGGCAGGTTGATGCCGAGGGGCGCGAGGAGTCGGTGCATCGGTGTCAGCACCGCACTGGTGGGGAAGTCCGGTGTCTCCGGCTGCATCGAGCCCGGCTTCCCGATGACCTCCCGCAGCAGATAGACGATCAGCGTCGCGGCAACGAAATTCAGCATGATCGTGGTGATGACGACATGGCTGCCGCGCTTCGCCTGAAGCCAGCCGGGGATGAAGGCCCAAAGCGCGCCGCCGGCTGCAGCAGCGAGGATAGCGAGCGGGGCCGCAAGGAAACCCGGCACGGAGCCGAGCGCCGTGCAAGCGACGGCGGCACAGATGCCGGCGACCGTAGCCTGCCCCTCGCCGCCGATATTGAACAGCCCGGCATGGAAGGCGACCGCGACCGCGAGCCCCGTGAAGATGAAGTTCGTGGCGTAGTAGAGGGTGAACCCGATGCCCTCGGCGCTGCCGAGCGCCCCGCGCAGCAAAAGAGCCGTCGCCTCCAGCGGATTCTCGCCGATGCCGACGACGACGAGGCCAGCGACCAGAAGGGCGGCGGCGACCGAAACCAGCGGCACCAGCGCAACATCGGCCCAACGTGGGAGATCGATCGGTGCGGCGCTCATGCCGCCTCGTCGGTGACGCCCGCCATCAGCAGGCCGAGATCGCGCTCGTCGGCGGCGTCCGCCGCGCGCTCGCCGGTGATGCGGCCGCCGCACATGGCGAGGATGCGGTCGGAGAGTGCCATCACCTCTTCCAGCTCGACCGAGACGAGCAGGATCGCGACCCCGGCCTCGCGCAGCGCCAGCAGCCGGCGATGGATGAACTCGATCGCGCCGATATCGACGCCGCGCGTCGGCTGGCCGACGAGCAGCACGCGGGGCTCGCGCTCGATCTCGCGGGCGAGCACGATCTTCTGCTGATTGCCGCCGGAGAATTTCGCCGTCTTCAGCGCCGGATCGGGCGGGCGCACGTCATAGGCCGCAAAGGCCTCGCGCGCATGGGCCTCGATGCGGGCGGGCGACAGGAACGGACCCATGCCGAAGACGGGATCGTGCTGGTAGCCGAGAATGGCGTTCTCGGCACCGGAGAAGGCCGTGACGAGGCCGCTGCGCTGGCGGTCCTCGGGAATGTGCATCAGACCGCGCTCGCGCAGCCGCGCCGGGTGGCGGTCCGCAACAGTGAGAATCCGGCCGTCGAGGCGGATCACGCCGCGGCTCGGCTGGATCAGCCCGGCCAGCACCTCCAGCAACTCGCTCTGGCCGTTGCCGGCGACGCCGGCGACGCCGACAATCTCACCGGCATGGAGGGTGAGGCTGACATCGAGAAGAACCTCGGTGCCGCGCGCGTCGCGGCAGGACAGGCCGACCGCCTCCAGCACCGGTGGACCGGGCTCGCGCGGCGGCTTCTCGACGCGCAGCAGCACACGCCGGCCGACCATCGCCTCGGCCAGAGCCGGCGGCGAGGTCTCGCTCGTCGCGACATGGGCGACCATCTCGCCGCGCCGCATCACCGAGACGCGGTCTGTAACGTCCATGATCTCGCGCAGCTTGTGGGTGATCAGGATCACCGTCTTGCCCTGCGCCTTCAACGCGCGCAGCAGGGCGAAGAGCTGGTCGGCTTCCGCCGGGGTCAGCACCGCGGTCGGCTCGTCGAGGATCAGGATCTCGGCGCCGCGATAGAGCGCCTTCAGGATCTCGACGCGCTGCTGCAGCCCGACGGAAAGATCGCCGACGATGGCGTCAGGGTCGATGGCGAGGCCGTAATCCCGCGAGAGCCGGGCGAGCCCCGCCCGCACCTGCGCCAGCCCGCCCTTGAGCCGCGGGCCGCCCTCGGCACCGAGCAGCACGTTCTCGGCCACGCTCAGCGTTTCGACCAGCATGAAATGCTGGTGGACCATGCCGATGCCGGCCGCGATGGCATCGGCCGAGGCACGGATGCGGCGCGGCACGCCCGCGATCCTGATCTCGCCGGAATCGGCCTCGTAGAAGCCGTAGAGGATCGACATCAGCGTCGACTTGCCGGCGCCGTTCTCGCCAACGATGCCGTGGATCGAACCGCGCGCGACGACAAGCGAGACGTCCCGGTTGGCCGCGACCGCTCCGAAGCGCTTCGAGATGCCGACGAGTTCGATGGCGGGTGGCGGGGCCTGGGACGCCAAGGGCGCTATCCGCTCCTCACATCGTGCATTTCTGGTCCGACATGTAGTCGTGGACCTTGACCGCGCCCGAAATGATGTCGGCCCTGGCCTTGTCGGCGGCGGCCTTCATCTCGGGGGTGATGAGCGCCTTGTTGTGCTCGTCGAGCGCCCAGTCGATGCCGTCCTCCTTCAGGCCGAGCACGGAGGTGCCCGGCTTCCAGGCGCCATCGCGGGCGGCCTTGAAGGAATTGAAGGCGGCGATGTCGACGCGCTTGAGCATGGAGGTCAGCACCTTGCCGGGGTGCAGGCCGTTCTGGTTGGAATCGACGCCGATGCCGAGCTTGCCGGCATCGGCCGCCGCCCGCAGCACGCCGATGCCGGTGCCGCCGGCGGCGTGGTAGACCACATCGGCCCCGCGATCGATCTGCGACTTGGCGAGCTCGCCGCCCTTGACCGGATCGGACCAGGCGGCCGGCGTCGAGCCGGTCATGTTCTGGAAGATTTCGGCGCCGGGTTTCGCCGCCTTCACCCCCTGCACATAGCCGCAGGCGAAGCGTCGGATCAGCGGAATGTCCATGCCGCCGACGAAGCCGACCTTGTTGGTCTTCGAGGCCATCGCGCCCAGCAGGCCGACGAGATAGGAGCCCTCATGCTCCTTGAAGACGATCGACTGCACGTTCGGCAGCTCGACCACCATGTCGATGATGGTGAACTTCAGGTCAGGAAATTCAGCCGCGACCTTCTGCAGGGCCGTCGCCTGCGAGAATCCTACCGCGATGATCGGCGAATGGCCGTCGCGGGCGAAGCGCCGCAGCGCCTGCTCGATCTGCGCGTCATTGGCCGGCTCGAAATCGCGGAATTCGACGCCGGTCTCCTTCCTGAAGCGGTCGGCGCCGATAAAGACGCCCTCGTTGAAGGATTTGTCGAATTTGCCGCCCTTGTCGTAGACGACCGCCGGCTTGATCGGCTGCTGCGCCAGCGCCGCCATTGCCGAAAGCGCCACACCGGCAAGCGCCGCCGCGAAAGAACCCATACGCATCGAACCGATCCCCTCTGATGCCGGGCGCCGCTGTCCGGACCTCGTGACACCACGATGCCATGGCTCGGCGACGCGGCCAAGCTGGCCGAAGGTCACCCGCGACCCGGCCGCAAGGCCAATTGCCCCGGCGGCGCAATCGGCCTAACGCTTTGCGCATGATACTCAGCGACGACGAGATCGAGCGCTATGCGCGCCACATCGTCCTGCCCGAGATCGGCGGGCCTGGCCAGCAACGGCTCAAGAATGCACGGGTGCTCGTGGTGGGCGCCGGGGGGCTCGGCGCGCCGCTGATCCAGTATCTGGCGGCGGCCGGCGTCGGGAAGATCGGCATCGTCGACGACGATATCGTCTCGCTCTCGAACCTGCAGCGCCAGACCATCTTCACGACCGACGATATCGGCGCCCACAAGGCGGTGGTGGCGGCCCGCTTCGTGCGCAACCTCAACCCTGATGTCGTGGTCGAGGAGCATGTCACCCGCATCGACCCGCATAATGCCCGCGCGCTGATCGCCTTCTACGACGTGGTCGCCGAGGGCTCCGACAATTTCGCGACGCGATACGCCGTATCCGACGCCTGCTTCCATGAGCACAGGCCGGTGGTGATGGGCGCGCTCGGGCGCTTCGACGGGTCGCTGACGACCGTGCGGGCGCATGAGTCCGGGCCGGACGGGTTGCCGAACCCGACCTGGCGCTGCCTCTTTCCCGAAGCGCCACCGCCCGGAACGATCCCCACCTGCGCCGAGGCCGGCGTGCTGGGCGCGCTGCCGGGCATCATCGGCTCGCTGATGGCGCTGGAGGTGGTGCGTGCCATCACCGGCTTCGGCGAGCCGCTGGTCGGCAAACTGCTGCTGCTCGACGCGCTGACGATGCGCTTCGAGACATTGCGCTATGGCTGGGACGAGACGAACGCCCTGAACGGCAGCGGCAAGGCCGCCTGACACGTCATTGCGAGCGAAGCCGGCGGCTCAGCGCTTGGCCTCGATCACGTCCCAAAGCTGCGCTGCGAGGTCCGGGCCGCCAAGCTTCTTGATGGCGCGCACGCCGGTCGGCGCCGTGACGTTGATCTCGGTGAGCTTGCCGTGGATCACATCGATGCCGACGAGCAGCAGGCCGCGCTCGCGCAGCGCCGGCCCGATCGCCTCGCAGATCTCGAGCTCCTTCTTCGACAGGTCGGTCGGCCGGGCCGCACCGCCGCGCACCATGTTGGCGCGCAGGTCGCCCACCGCCGGCACGCGGTTGACCGCGCCCGCCGCCTTGCCGTCGATCAGGATGATACGCTTGTCCCCTTCCGAGACCTCCTTGATGAAGCCCTGAACCACCCAGGGCTCGCGGAAGAGGTTGCTGAAGAGATCGAAGAGCGAGCCGAAATTCGGATCGGTCCTGCTGGTCTTGAAAACGGTCGCGCCGCCATGGCCGTAGAGCGGCTTCATGACGATCTCGCCGAATTCATCGCGGAAGGCCTCGATCTCGGCCTTGTCGCGGGTGATCAGCGTCGGCGGCATCAGCTCCGGGAAATGGGTGACGAAGATCTTCTCGGGCGCGTTGCGGACATGGGCCGGATCGTTGACCACCAGCGTCTTCGGATGGATGCGCTCCAGCATATGCGTGGTGGTGACATAGGCCATGTCGAAGGGCGGGTCCTGGCGCAGCAGGATGACGTCCAGCGTCGAGAGATCGACCGTCTCCTCGGTGCCGGCCGTGAAATGGTCGCCCTCGGCGTCGCGCACCGTGACGGGGCGGATCGGCGCCGTGACCTTGCCGTCGCGCATCGAGAGCTTGTCGGGGGTGTAGGTGAAGAGCGAATGGCCGCGCGCCTGCGCCTCCAGCATCAGGGCGAAGCCGGTATCCCCGGCGATCCGGATGCGCTCGATCGGGTCCATCTGGATGGCGACGGAGAGGGTCATGGCAGGCTTCCCTGTTGCAGGCGGCTCTTATCGGACCACGAGGCCGGTTCCGGCAAGGGGCAACGCCTGCGTCACAGGACGAGCGCGAAGGCGGCCGGCACATGGCGCGGCCGCCGCCAAGGCGCGAGGAACACCGCATCGGCCCGCAGAAAATGGCCGTTCGCCCAGGGATTGCGGGAGAGCCAGTGCCGGATGCGCCGCTCGACCAGGCGCTGCTTTTCCGGCGTGATGGCGAGAAGCGCCTCGTCGAGCCGGCCCCGCGCCTTGACCTCGACGAAGGCGACGGTGCGGCCGCGCTTCATGACCAGGTCGATCTCGCCGCCCTTGCCGCCGAAGCGCCGATCCAGCAGCCGGTAGCCCTTCGCGCTCAGCCAGAGGATGGCGAGCCATTCGGCGCGGCGGCCGGTCAGGCCGGAGCGGCGCGCCCTGCGGCTGCGCCTGTCGGAGCCGGCCTCCGTTCCGCTCACGGATCGTCGCGGGTCAGTTCGAGGGCGCGGGCATAGACCTTGCGGCGCGGCTGGCCGGTCTCGGCCGCGACCTGCGCGACCGCCTCCTTGAGCGAGACCTTGGTCAGCGCGGCACGCAGCCGCTCGTCGATCGCGTCGTCGGTCGGGACGAGATCGGTCGCTCCCGGCGGGCCGATGATCACGACGATCTCGCCACGCGCCTCTTCCGCGCTCCCGTAATGGGCGGCCAGTTCGGGAAGCGTGCCGCGCCGGACCGTCTCGTAGAACTTGGTGAGCTCGCGCGCGACGGCGCCCGGTCTGGCGCCCAGCACGGCAGCGGCGTCAGTCAGCATCTCCGCAAGGCGCCGCGGCGATTCGAAGAAGACCAGCGTGCCCGGAATGGCGGCGAGTTCGGTCAGCCTCGTGCGACGCCCTCCCGATTTCGGCGGCAGAAAGCCCTCGAAGAAGAAGCGGTCGGTCGGCAGCCCAGCCAGGACCAGCGCCGCCAGCACAGCGGAGGGACCCGGAATGCCGGTGACCGGCAACCCCTCGGCGACGAGTTCGGCGACGAGCTTGTAGCCGGGATCGGAGACCAGCGGCGTGCCGGCGTCGGAGATCAGGGCAAGCTTGCCGCCCTCGCGCAGCTTCGCCAGCACCTTGGGCCGCATCTGCGCGGCGTTGTGCTCGTGATAGGGCAGGAGCGGGGTCGCGATGCCGTAATGCGCGAGCAGCGTCTTCGAGGTGCGAGTGTCCTCGGCCAGGATCGCGTCCGCTGCGGCCAGCGTCGCCAGCGCGCGGAAGGAGATGTCGCGCAAATTGCCGATCGGCGTCGCGACGATGTGCAGCCCCGGCGAAAGCGGCTCGGCCTCGGCCCTGAGGCCGAAGGCGGTGTAGCTCGGGGGGCGGGAGATCGCGTCGCTGGCCATGGCGGCACGCTGCCATAGCAGCGCCGGCCGCGCCATGGCGGGGCTGCGTCTCTGGCGCGCAACCCATAGTTAACAACTTGAAAATAGGATTCCGCACTGGCACGAAAAGTCCCACGGGGGGACTGCATCGCCGGGCGGGCTTCCGCCGGACCGGCCACGATTGGAGATCGCCCGTGTTGCATCATCGGCATTCCGTACCGGTCCTGCGCTCGGGCATGCGCGCCCTCGCAGTCGCTTTATCGCTTGTGCTGGCCGCCTGCGGCGGCGGCACTTCGGGCCTGCCCGGCTTCGATTCGGGCGGCCCCGCCGCTCCGACCGGCACGACCATCGGCACGGGCAAGGTGAAGGTCGGCCTCATCCTGCCGCTCACCGCGGAAGGACAAGGCGGTGTCGTCGGCCAGTCGCTGCGCAATGCGGCGGAGCTGGCGCTGACGGAATTCCCCAATGCCGATCTGACGCTGCTGCTCAAGGACGATCGCGGCACGCCGGATGGTGCGCGCGCGGCGGCGCAGGAAGCGATTTCAGAAGGGGCCGAGCTCATCATCGGCCCGCTCTTCGCGCCGGCCGTGCAGGCGGCCGGGCAGGTGGCACGCGGCGCCAACCGACCGGTCATCGCCTTCTCCAGCGATTCCAACGTCGCCTCGCGCGGCGTCTACCTGCTCTCCTTCCCGCCCGAGAACGACGTCAACCGCGTCATCGCCTACGCCGCCCAGCAGGGCCGGAAGTCCTTCGCCGCGCTGGTGCCGGACACCGCCTATGGCAAGGTGGTCGAGGCCGCGTTCCAGCAGGCTGTCGCCAGCCGCGGCGTCCGCGTCGCGGCGATCGAGCGCTTCGGCTCCGACCCCGCCGCGATGCGCGCGGCGGTCGGGCGGCTGATGCCCTCGCTGCAGCAGGCGGATGCGCTCTTCGTGCCGGCGGCAGCCGACGCCATGCCGGCGCTCGGACAGGCACTGCAGGAGGCCGGCTTCAACCCCGAGCGCGTGAAGCCGCTCGGCACCGGCGTCTGGAACGATGCGAGCATCGCCCGCGTGCAGGCGATCCAGGGCGGCTGGTTCGCATCGCCCGATACCGCCGGCTTCAACGCCTTCGCCGGCCGCTACCAGCAGCGCTTCAACAGCGCGCCGACGCGCACCGCGACGCTGGCCTATGACGCCGTCTCGCTGTCCGCGGCGCTGGCGCGGACGCAAGGGTCCCAGCGCTTCTCGGAAGCCGTGCTGACCAACGGGTCAGGATTCGCCGGCGCGGATGGCGTCTTCCGCTTCCGGGCGGACGGGCAGGTCGAGCGCGGGCTCGCAGTGCTCGAGCTCCGCAACGGCCAGATCGTCACGATCAACGCCGCGCCCCGCGATTTCGGGACGCGCTGATCGGGCCTGTCAGCTATCGACAAACGAAGAAGGGCCGCATCGCCGCGGCCCTTTTTTGTGTTCTGTGCCTGGAGTTTCGCGGCGCGGCGTATCAGCTCACCGGAGCGTATTTCACCACGCAGCCATAGGCCTTGGTGCTCGCCTCGGAGACCGACTTGCCGGCCTTGAGCTCGGCCACCGCTTGACGGACATAGCTCTTGGCACCGGTGAGGCTCGAAGCCGAGGCGGAGGGCTTGTCGTCGATCGCGCCCATATAGGCGAGCGTGCCCTTGGGATCGATGATGTACATGTGCGGCGTGGTCTGGGCGGCATAGGCGCGCGCCATGCCGCTCTTCGGATCGAGCAGGATGCCGGCCGGCGCCGCATTACGCTGCGCCGAGAGCTCCTTGGCCTTCGCCCCCTCGACATGCCCCTGCTCGCCCACGGGCGAGGAGATGACCGAGAGCCAGACGATTCCCTCCTTGGCCATGTCCTTCTGCAGCGTCTGCATGGTGGCGCTGTTGTAGTGCTTGCGGACATAGGGGCAGTCGTGATTCGTCCATTCGAGGATCACGGTCTTGCCGGCGAATTCGGAGAGGTTGCGGGTCTTGCCGTCGGCATCCACCGCCTGGAAGGCCGGGGCGGGTGCGCCGACGCGCGGGCCGTCGGCCAGCGCCGCGCCGGCGGTCAAAGAAAGCCCGGCAAGAGCGAGGCCGGCAATGAAACCCTGTCTGGTCAGCTTCATGTCTGTCTCCCTGGTTGAAATCTACGGCTGAGCGGTCGCGGTCTTTTCGCGGCCGGCCGCGCGGGTGGCGGCCGCGATCACGGTGTCGGTCGTCAGGAGCTGCGGCAGGATCTCGGCCTGCCCGTCCTTGCGGCCCGGATAGAACAGGTAGAGCGGCACGCCGGCGCGGCCCTGCTCGGCCAGCGCCTTGGCGATGCGGGAATCGCGGTTCGTCCAGTCGGCCTTGAGATAGACGACGCCGAGCTTCGCGAAGTTCTGCTTCACCTCCTCGCGCGAGAGCGCGACGCGCTCGTTGGCGAGGCAGGTGATGCACCAGGCCGCAGTGAAGTTGACGAAGACCGGCTTGCCCTGCGCCTGCAGCGCTGCGACGCGCTCGGGGGACCAGGCCTCGACGTCGCCGGCCCGCGCCTCGGTCGTCGCGCCGGGCACGGCGTTCTGCACGGTGAACCAGCCGGCGCCGAGCGCGACGAGCACCGCCAGCGCCGAGCCGAAGATACGGCGCGGCACCGTCCCGCGCGTGACGCCGACGAGCCAGACGACGAAGCCCGCCGCCAGCACCGCGACCAGCGCCGCGAGCACGCCCTGCGGGCCGGTCTGCACCGATGCGACCCAGATCAGCCAGATCGCGGTGGCGAACATCGGGAAGGCGAAGGCCTGCTTCAGCACCAGCATCCAGCGGCCGGGCTTCGGCAGGAAGCTGAGCAAAGCGGGCGCGAAGGAGAGCGCCACCACCGGAAAGGCGAAGCCGAGCGCGAGCGCCATGAAGACGGAGAGCGCCAAAGCGGGCGGCTGCGTCACCGCATAGCCCATCGCGGCACCCATGAAGGGCGCAGTGCAGGGCGTCGCCACCACGACCGCGAGCGCGCCGGTCATAAAGGTGCCGAGGCGGCCGCCCCGGCTGGCAAGCCCGTCGCCGAGGCCTGCGGCCGAGCCACCGATCTCGAAGGCGCCGATCAGGTTCAGGCCGATCAGCACCATCACCACGGCAAGCGCGATGACGAGCGGCGGCGACTGGAGCTGGAAGCCCCAGCCGACCTGGCTGCCGAGCGCGCCGAGCCCGATCACCGCGCCGGCGAGCAGCATGAAGGTGGCGAGCACACCGCAGAGGAAGAGCAGGCCCTGCTCGCGCGCCTCGCTGCGGCTGACATGGGCGATCTGGGCGAAGCCGAGCGCCTTGATGAACAAAACCGGCAGCACGCAGGGCATGAGATTGAGGATCAACCCGCCGGCAAAGGCGAAAGCCAGCGCCGCCCAGAGCGTCAGATCGGCGCCCTCGGCCGGCACCGGAATCCGCACCGCGGCCGGCGGCGCAGCCGCCGTGCCGGAAGCCGTCAGCAGGGCCGGCTCGGCATCGGCAGCCAGCGTGACGGCGCGGAGCTCGCCGCCCTCGCGATAAGTCAGGACGCCCGTCAGCTCTGGCTGCTGCAGCTTGAACGCGCTCGAACGCGCCAGCGTCAGCACCGGCTTTTCACCGGAGGCGAGGGGCTGGTCAGCCGCATGCTCGATCAGCGTGTCGGAGATCGGGAAGAAGCGCAGATCGGACGCACCGGCAGGCAGCTCCGGCAGCTCCAGCGCGAGGTTCTCGCCCTCGGCCCTGAGTTTGCCGCGGAACGGCGCCGGCTTCGGCAGGGCGGCCAGCGCCGCGTCGATGCGTTCCTGCGCCGCCTGATCGACCACGGCCGCGGGGCCGACGGCCAGATCGAGGGTGAAGGAGCCCTCCTCGGGAATGCAGATCTTCTCGCAGACCAGCCAGGTGGCATCGGCGCTCAGCGTGAAAGTCTCGCCCGGCTTCGCGTCGTTGGGCACCGCGATCTCGACCGGCAGCAGCACCGTGCCCTCGAAGCCGAAATTCACCAGCGGCTCGACCCGGATCGCCTGCGGCGCCGGCCAGTCGATCTCGCCGGCTTTCGCGCCCGCCGGAAGTTGCCATTCGATCCGCGTCGGCTCGCCGGAATCGCCCGGGTTCAGCCAGTATGTGTGCCAGTGCGGTGCCAGCTTCTGCACCAGCGCGACCCGGAAGCGCTCGCCGGGCGCAACCGTATCGCGGCTGGACAGCAGGGTGGCGGTGACGCGCGGGGAGATCACGGCCGCGGATTCGGCAGCCGCAGCCGCGCCGGAACCCAACAGGCCGAGGGCGAGGGCAGCCGTCGCCAGGACAGCACCCGGCCGGAAGCGGCTTGCGCGATGCCGCAGCATCATCCCGTCACGTTTCCCGAACATCCTGCCCCCATGCCCGAATCGGCCGGCCGAAGCCAATGACAAGGCAGTGAGGCCGTTTTCCAATTTTGCGCCCGCCGGCCAGAAAGCGCAGCGCGCCATGATGTCGCCCTGCCCCGCGCCGTAGGTTCTCCGCGCTCCGACGCCTGATTCACGAGAATTCACGACCATGACCAGCCATCCAGCCATCGCTCCTTCGCATGTCGCCGTCATCACCGGCGGCGCCTCCGGGATCGGCTTCGCCGCCGCCCGCGCCTTCGCCGAGCGCGGCATGAAGATCGCGATCGCCGACCGGGACGCCGCCGCGCTGAAGGCCGCAGGCCAGGTGCTGGCGACGCTGGTCGGAGAGGACAACGTCCTTGCCGTCGAAACAGATGTCGGCCGCCGGGAGGACATCGCTTTCCTGCAGGAGCAGGTGATCGCCCGCTTCGGCAAGGTCCATGTGCTGATGAACAATGCGGGAATGCAGCCGGGCAGCACGATCTTCGGCGCGCACGAGGTCTGGGAGCGCATCCTCGCCGTCAATCTCGGCGGCATCATCAACGGCACGCAGGTCTTCGCGCCGGGCATGATCGCGCGCGGCGAGCCGGCGCTGATCATCAATACGGGCTCCAAGCAGGGCATCACCACCCCGCCGGGAGATCCGGCCTACAATGTCTCCAAGGCCGGGGTGAAGGCCTTCACCGAGGCACTGCAGCACGAGCTGCGCAACACCGAGGGCTGCAAGGTCAGCGCGCATCTGCTGATCCCCGGCTTCGTCTTCACGCCGCTGGCAGCGCGCGGGCGCACCGAGCGGCCCGCCGGCGCCTGGACGGCGGAGCAGACGGTCGACTTCATGCTGGAGCGGCTCGCAGCCGACGATTTCTATATCCTCTGCCCGGACGGGGACACGCCGCGGGCCCTCGACGAGAAGCGCATGGCCTGGGCGATGGGCGACATCATCGAGAACCGCCCGCCGCTCTCCCGCTGGCACAAGGACTATGGCGAGGCGTTCAAGGCCTTCGTCGCGAAGGGGTGAACCTTTCCGTCATTGCGAGGAGCTCAGCGACGAAGCAATCCAGGGGGGCGCAGAGCTCTGCCGCCCCTGGATTGCTTCGCTGCGCTCGCAATGACGACGAATGTCAAATCGCCGCGCCGTCGCTGACGATGTCGGCGCCAAGACCCTGGCGCACGGCGCGCACGATCTCGGCCTCCGCCGCCGCACCGCGCCGGCGCGGCCGGGGCGCATCGATACGGTGCTCGGCGATGATCTGGCCGGGCGCGCCCGAGAGGATCACCACCCGGTCGGCGAGATAGGCGGCCTCGTCGATGTCGTGGGTGACGAAGAGGACCGTCTTGCCGGTGCTCTGCCAGACGCGGACGAGCTCGTCCTGCAGGGTCTCGCGGGTCAACGCGTCGAGCGCGGAGAAGGGCTCGTCCATCAGCAAGATCTCGGGCTCTACGGCGAGCGCCCGGGCCAGCGAGACACGCTGGCGCTGCCCGCCAGAGAGCTGATGCGGCCAGCGCTGGGCGAGCGGGCTCAAGCCCACCAGATCGAGCATCTCCTGCGCCTTCTTCAAGCGCTCCCCACGTGGCACACGACCTTCGAGGCCAAAGCCGACATTGGAGACGACCTTGCGCCAGGGCAGGAGGCGCGAATCCTGGAAGACCAGCGCGACCGGGCGGCGGCTTTGATCTTTCGCATGGATGACGACCTCGCCGCCGCTCGGCTTCGCCAGCCCGGCGATGACGCGCAGCAGGGTCGACTTGCCGACGCCGGAAGGGCCGACGATGGCGAGGAACTCGCCGCGCCCGACCGAAAGGTCGAGCTTGTGCAGCACCTCGGTTTCCTCGCCGTCGCGGGTGAAGGTGAGCGACAGGCCCTTGATCTCGATCACGCTTTCCAACGGAGCACCCATTTCTGGAAGGCGACGAAGGCGGTGTCGAGCACACCGTAGAGCGCCGCCATGGTCAGCATGTAGACGACGACGATGTCGGTCGCGAGCAGGCTCGACGCCTGCATCATGCGCTGGCCGACGCCGGCGACGCCGAAGATCTCCGCCGCGACCACCGCCATCCAGGCCTGCCCGAGCGCCGTGCGGACGCCCACGAGAATGCCGGGCATTGCCGCCGGCAGCAGGATCTTGACGAGGCGCTGCAGGGGCGAGCGGAACCCGAAGGCGTCCGCCACCTCGACGAGGTCCCTGTCGACGCCGCGGATCGCGCCCTGGGCCGCGAAGAAGACGATCCAGAACACGCCGATGGCGATGATGAACACCGCGGCCTGGGGCGTGACCCCGAACCAGATGATGGCGAAAGGCACCCAGGCGAGGCCGGGAATCGGACGCAGCACCCTGACGACCCAGGCCGTCGACTCTTCCGCGATGCGCGACATGCCGACGAGGACGCCGAGCGCGACGCCCAGCCCCGCGCCGGTGAACAGGCCGACGAAGTAATGCTGCAGCGAGCCGAGCACGGCCGCGAGCCAGGCGCCGGAGGACAGCTCCCGCATGAAGGCCTTCGGCAGGGCGCTCGGCCCCGGCAGGAAGGCCGGGTTCACCAGCCCGAAGAACGGCATCGCCTCCCAGAGCAGGAGGAAGGCGACGAGGCCCGCAAGGGCAAGGGCCGGAGCCCGCAGTCTTTTCACAATGTCAGCCGCCCGTCTTGATCGCGCGCTCGTAATACTGCGTGTCGAACAATCCGTCGAACGGCAGCTCCTTCTCGAGGGAGCCGAGCTTGACCTGATAGGCCTGCATGGCACGCGCGGGCTCGATGATCTTGCGCGGATCGATTTCGAACTGGCTCGCCGGAGAGACGAGCGCCTTCTGGATCAGCTCGGGATCGACGATGCCCTTGCCGAGCGCCGCGCCGACATGCGGCGCCACCTTTGCAGGGCTCGACTTGATCAACGCCGCGGCCTTCACGAGGCCCGAAACGATGGACTGCACGGCCTGCGGGCTCTTGGTCGCGAAGGCGCCGGAGACAGCGACGACCGTGCCGGGCTGGCCGGGGAAGACCTCCTCGCCGCCGGCGATCAGCTTGATCTGCGGATTGCGGGTCTGGATGATCGTGAGCGCCGGCTCGCGGACGCTGCCGCCGTCGACGGCCGCCGCCAGGATGGCCTGCTGGGTCGCGTCGATGCCCATCGGCACGATCTCGACATCGGCCTTGTCGACCTTCGCGACTTCCCAGAGCCAGTATTGCAGCGTCGTATTGGGGACAGAGCCGGCCGGCTGGGTCGCGAGGCGCGCCGCCTTGCCGGTGGCCGCACGGAAGGCCTTGAACGCGGCAGCGGCATTCGTGCCGGGCGTGAAGAACTTCGTCAGCGAGGGCGCGCTGACGACGACGTTCTCGCCGATTGCCGTCGAGGCGACGACACGGACATCGACGCCCCGCGAGCGAGCGACAGCCAGCGGCGCCACACCGGCGACATAGACGTCGATCGTGCCTGAAGCGAGCGCCTGGATCATGTTCGGGCCGGATTCGAAGACCGTCACCGCGACATCGACGCCGCCTTGCTTAAGCCAGCCCTCGCCATTGGCGACGAAGAATGGCGCCGTGCCGACGATCGGGATGTAGCCGACGCGAGCGGTGACGCTCTGCGCCTGGGCCGCACCGATGAAGGGCGCCGTCGCCGCGAGGCTCGACCCGGCGATGAGAAACTGGCGGCGATCCATCGTTCAAATCCTTCTCGCAAACGCGGGGAGAAACAGCCCCATTGACAGTCTGAGAAAAGGATTTTCTATCTAGATGCAATAGTTGAGCCGTAAAAAGATATTTTATCTCTTATCGGCGAAACTAATGGATCAAAATTCTTACAGAAGCGAGCTTGAGAGAATGGACGCCATCGACCGCAAGATTCTCACCGTGCTGCAGGCCGACGCGAATATCTCGATCGCGGAACTGGCCGATCGTGTGGGGCTGTCGCAGACGCCCTGCTGGAAGCGCATCCAGAAGCTCGAGCAGGCGGGCGTCATCCTCAAGCGCGTTGCGCTGGTGGCACCGGAGAAGATCGGCCTCGGGCTGACCGTCTTCGTCCAGATCGAGACAGCCGACCATTCCGGCCCCTGGCTGGAGAAGTTCGCACAGATGGTCGCGGCGATGCCGGAGGTGATGGAGTTCTACCGGATGGCGGGCGACGTGGACTACATGCTGCGCGTCGTCGTCGCTGACATGGCCGCCTATGACGGCTTCTACAAGAAGCTGATCGAGACGATCCCGCTCAAGAACGTGACCTCGCGCTTCGCCATGGAGCGGATCAAGGCGACCACGGCCTACAAGGTGCCGGACCTGCCGCGCGATTAAGCCCCGAAATCCTCCAAGCAGCCGCATGACAGCGGCATGATGCGGATGCTAGGAAGCGGGCAGTCCGACGCCTGACTTGCCCCAGGAGCCGCCTTGCCCGCTTCCCGCTCCGTCCTCCTGATCATCGGCGGCGGCATCGCCGCCTACAAGGTGCTGGAGGTGATCCGCCGGCTGAAGGATCGCGGCATCGCCTCGCGCTGCATCCTGACCCGCGCCGGCGAGCAGTTCGTGACGCCGCTCTCGGTGTCCTCGCTCGCAGGCGAGCGCTGCTTCACCGACCTGTTCTCGCTGACGGACGAGGCCGATATCGGCCACATCCAGCTCTCGCGCTCCACCGATCTCGTCGTGGTGGCGCCGGCCACGGCGGACCTCATCGCCAAGATGGCGAACGGGCTTGCCGACGACCTCGCCTCCACTGCGCTGCTCGCCACCGACAAGCGCGTGCTGATCGCGCCCGCGATGAACCCCCGCATGTGGCAGCATCCGGCGACGCGCCGGAACATGGCGCAGCTGGAGAAGGACGGCATCCTCGTCGTCGGCCCCAACAGCGGCGCCATGGCCGAGCGCGGCGAGTCCGGGCCAGGCCGCATGGCCGAGCCGCCGGAAATCCTGTCCGCGATCGAGCTCGCGCTGGCCGGTGAGAAGCCGCCCGCGGCCCGCGCCATCGGCTTCCTCGGCCGGCTGCCCGGCGGAGAACATGCGGCGGCGGGCGCTCTGGCGGGCCGGCATGTGCTGATCACCTCCGGCCCGACCCATGAGGCGATCGACCCCGTCCGCTACATCGCCAATCGCTCGTCCGGAAAGCAGGGCCATGCGCTCGCCGCAGCCGCAGCCGCAGCCGGAGCCCGCGTGACGCTGGTCAGCGGGCCGGTCATGGTGCCGGATCCGGCGGGCGTGGAGACCATCCATGTCGAATCGGCGCGCGAGATGCTGGCGGCCGTCGAGACCGCGCTGCCGGCCGATATCGCGATCTTCGCCGCTGCTGTCGCCGACTGGCGCGTGGCGGATGCGGCGCCCGAGAAGATGAAGAAGGATGGCGGCACGCTGCCCCCGCTCTCGCTCATCGAGAACCCGGACATTCTCGCCACCGTCGCGCATCGGAGGAGCGGGCGCCCGCCGCTGGTCGTCGGCTTCGCCGCCGAGACGCAGAACGTTATCGACTACGCCAAGGCAAAGCTCGCCAGGAAGGGCTGCGATTTGATCGTCGCCAATGATGTCGGCGGCACCGGCGTCATGGGCGGCGATGCCAACACGGTGCATCTGGTCACGGCCTCGAATGTCGAGACCTGGCCGACGCTGCCGAAGGACGAGGTCGCCGCACGGCTGATCGCCCATGTAGCTGGGCTCGTGCAGCCCGGCCAGACGGGCTGAGACGATGATCAAGGTCGCCCTGCAACGTCTGCCCCATGGCGCCGACCTACCGCTGCCGGCCTATGAAACCGCAGGCGCCGCGGGGCTCGACCTGCGGGCGGCGATCCCGGATGGCCTCGTGCTGGCGCCGGGCGAGAGGACGCTGGTGCCGACCGGTCTGGCCATGCAATTGCCCGCCGGTTTCGAGGCTCAGGTGCGGCCGCGCTCCGGACTCGCCGTCCGGCACGGCGTCACCGTGCTGAACGCGCCCGGCACGGTCGACAGCGACTATCGCGGCGAGATCAAGGTGCCGCTGATCAACCATGGCGCCGAGCCCTTCCCGATCGCGCGCGGCGACCGCATCGCCCAGCTCGTGATCGCGTCGGTGGTCCAGGCCGAACTGGCCGAGGTTGCGACGCTCGATTCGACGGCGCGCGGCGCTGGCGGGTTCGGCTCGACGGGCATCAGCGGCAGCGTCAGCGATGGAGGCGTGCGATGATCCTGCTCTCCCGCCGCAGCCTGCTCGCCATCGCCGCGGTCGTCGACATCGCGCTGCATGCGCGGCCGGCGCCGGTCGCAGCCAAGATGCTCGCCGCACGGCACGACCTGCCGCCGCGCCATCTCGAGACGCTGCTGCAGACGCTCGTGCGCGTCGGCATCCTGAAGGGCGTGCGCGGCCCTCGCGGCGGCTACGAACTCGCCCGCGAGCGGCGGCGGATCACGGCCGGGGACATCGTGCGCGCCGCGACGCAGAGCACGGTCGAGGACGGATTGGGGCCCGCTCCGCAGTCACGGCTCGTCGACGAGGTGGTCGGGCCGGAGGTCGAGGCTGCTTCTGCCGCGTTCCTGGCGAGGCTCGACGATGTCACGGTCGAGGAATTGTGCCGGCGGGCGCAGGCCGGGGCCGTGTTCGGACAGAGCGGGACGACAACTGATTTCACTATCTAGACATGTGAAATATATCATTCATCGACATGTCATGTGAATTGACCTAGGGTCGCGACCGACGATCCGTCTCTTTGTTTTGTCGCATTTTCCTCACGCGAACCGGTGCCCACTTCGCTCGAAAATGCTCCAGGAGGATTCATTCATGGCTGATGCACAGAAGGCCCCGGGCCGCGGCCGCATCTACAACTCCATTACCGACACCATCGGCGATACTCCGCTGGTCAAGCTCAACCGGCTGCCGGCCGAGCGCGGCGTCAAGGCGACGATCCTCGCCAAGCTCGAATTCTTCAACCCGATATCGAGCGTGAAGGATCGCATCGGCGTCAACATGATCGACTCGCTCGAAGCTTCAGGCGCGCTGAAGCCGGGCGGCACGCTGATCGAGCCGACGTCGGGCAATACCGGCATCGCGCTCGCCTTCGTGGCGGCGGCGCGCGGCTATCGCCTGATCCTGGTCATGCCCGAGACGATGTCGCTTGAGCGACGCAAGATGCTGGCGCTGCTCGGCGCCGAACTCGTGCTGACCCCCGGCCCGGGTGGCATGCGCGGCGCGGTCGCCCGCGCCGAGGAACTCAAGAACGAGATCCCGGGCGCGATCATCCCGCAGCAGTTCGAGAACCCGGCCAATCCCGAGATCCACCGCAAGACCACGGCCGAGGAAATCTGGAACGACACCGACGGCAAGGTCGACATCGTCATCTCCGGCGTCGGAACCGGCGGCACCATCACCGGCGTCGGCCAGGTGCTGAAGGCCAAGAAGCCGGGCGTCAGGATGGTCGCGGTCGAGCCGGAGGATTCTCCTGTCCTGTCCGGCGGCCAGCCCGGCCCGCACAAGATCCAGGGCATCGGCGCGGGCTTCGTGCCGGGCGTGCTCGACCGCGGCGTCATCGACGAGGTGGTCACCGTCGGCAACCAGACCGCCTTCGAGACGGCGCGCGCGCTCGCCAAGAACGAGGGCATCCCGGCCGGCATCTCGTCCGGCGCGGCCATCGCGGCGGCGCTCGAAGTCGGGGCGCGGCCGGAGAACGCCGGCAAGACGATCGTAGTGATCATCCCGTCCTTCGCCGAGCGCTACATCTCCAGCGCGCTGTTCGACGGGTTGTGATTCCAACAGCCATCCAGATCGTCCGGCTGACCGAGGCGTTGCCGGACGATTTCGAGGCGCTGCGCAACGAGGCGAGCGCGGAAGCTTACGGCTTCATCGAAGGCCTGCGCGAAGAATGGCTGGCGGGCCGATATGGCGGCGAGGATGATCGCTTCGCCGCCTTCGCAGCCTTCCATGAGGGAGAGCTCGCCGGCATCGGCGCGGTGACGCCCGACCCCTACGACCCCGAGCCGGACCTCCTGCGGGTCCGGCACGTCTATGTCCGGCCGCTGCATCGCGGCGCCGGGATCGGCCGCACGCTCGCCGCAGCCCTCATCCAGCAGGGGCTCGCTCTGGCATCGCGCCTGTCGCTGCGCGCCGCCGGCCCGCAGGCGGCGGCGTTCTGGGAAGCGAATGGCTTCAGGCCCGATAGCGGCGGAACGCGGCGGTCACACCTGCTGACGCACTGAGCCTTCAAAATCCGCAGCAATTCTTATAATATTCAAATAGATGACTGGATTTCCTCAAGCGACTTCATAGCCAACCACGAGGGCTAAAGCGCGCTTTGGAGGCGAAGACTAGCGGGTCAGAACCAGCCTGTTGCCCCAGGGATCGGCAATGGACGGCGCGCCGTCGCCCTCGCTTCCACCGCTCGCCAGAATACGCTCGCGCATCGTCGCGAAATCCGCCTCGTCCCGCGCCACCAGCTCGAAGCGGTCGAGCCCGGCCTCGCCCGGACGTCGGGCGCCGGCGCCGCGGCTGCCCCAGATGTTGCCGGCGATGTGATGATGATAGCCGCCGCTGGCGAGGAAGCTCGCGCCCGGATAGCGCACCATCAGGTCGAGGCCCAGGAGATCGCGGTAGAAACCCTCGGCCGCCACCGTATCGCCGACACGCAGATGGATGTGGCCCATGCCGGTGCCGGCGGGCATGCCGGCATAAGGGCCGGCCGCTGCCTCGGCGAGCAGCCGGTCGAGATCGAGCCGATCGGTCGCCATGGCGATCCCGCCATCGGGCCGGCGCGGCCATTCGGCCCGGCGGCGGTCGCGGCAGATCTCGATGCCGTTGCCCTCGGGATCGGAAAGGTAGAGCGCCTCGCTGACGAGGTGGTCGGAAGCGCCTTCGAGCCGGACACCCGCCCCGGCCGCATGCTTCAGCCAGTCGGCGAGATCGCGTCGCGACGGCAGCAGGATCGCGAGATGGAAGAGGCCGGTGGCGGCGCTCGGCTGCGCCGCGCCGGCGACGAAACGGACCAGCACCCGGCCTTCAACGCCGAGCTCGACACTGCCTTCGCTCTCCGAAAGGAGCTTCAGGCCGATGGCGTCGCGGTAGAAGGCCGTGAGCCGCGGCAGGTCTCGGACGCGCAGCGTCACGGCGCCGATGTGATAGGGGGCATCATAGGCTTCGGGGCGGGCCGTGGCCTCGATCGTCGCAGCGGTTGCGGACATGGCAAATCCTTTCGCGGCAGCCATTCAGGAATTTCTACCCTGATGATGGCTATTTGGCCGCCGCTTGTCGCCCATCCGCCAGGCAAGGCTGCGATTGCAGGATTGCAATCCCGGGCCGGCTCAGCCCGGCCGCGGCCTGTCGATGGCGAAATGCCTGAACCAGCCTTCCTCGTGCCCCCGCACCAGCGCCCCGATGACGCGCGAGGCCATGAAGCTGAAGGTGATGCCGTTGCCGCCATAGCCATAGGCCGCGAGCATGCGCGGCTGGCCCGGCACCCGGCCGATCAGCGGCAGCCCGTCCTCTGTCTGGCCGAAGGCGCCGGACCAGGCATGGTTCAGTTCCAGCCGCGCTGCGGGGACCAGGGCGCGAAGCCGCGCGATCAAGGCCTCGGTCTTGGCGGGGCCGAGCGCCTCGCGCCGGGCGGGGTCGTCGATATCCTCATCCTCGCCGCCGAAGACGATGCGGCCTTCCGCCGTGGTGCGGCAGTAACAATAATCCTCCGACGCCTCCCAGACGAGCGCCGGACCCGGCCAGAGCGCCTGCGGCGGCTGGGGGAGGGTGGCGATCGCCCAGCTCGACGCGACGCTGTGAAGATCGTCGTTCACGCAATCGGGCATGACATAGCCGGTCGCCAGAACGAGGTGGCTCGCCTCGACGACAGCCCCACCGGCGAGGGTGATGGCAGCGGAGCGCGCAGTTCCGTCGAAGCCCACGGCCTCGTCCCGGACGATACGGGCGCCGCGCTCCGCCGCCCGGGCGAGCAGCGCGTGGCAGAGGCTCAGCGGGTCGACTTCGGCGGAGCCGGGCGAGACGATCGCCGCCTCACGATCGAAGCCGAAGGAACCCAGCAGCGCGGCGTGCTCCACGAGGTCGCTCGGCAGCCCGGCGCGCTGGCGCAGCTCCGTCTCGTCCCGCAATTCGCGCGCGCCAATCTCGGCAGCGGCGAGGTAGACCGTTCGTCGCGGGGCGAAACCACAAGGCAAAGCGAGCGTTGCGGCCAGCCGGTGCAGGCCTTCCACGGCCTCGAAGCTCAGCCGGTAGATCTCGGCGGCGCTCGCGAAGCCATAGAGCGCGGCGAGCTCGCGCAGCGGCAGGTCGATCTCCCATTGCAGCATCGCCGTCGAGGCGGCCGTGCTGCCGAAGCCCTCTCGCTCACGGTCGATCACCACGATATCGAGGCCGAGCGCCGTCATATGTTCTGCGACCAGCGCGCCGGTGATGCCGCCGCCGACGATGACCACGTCGCAACGCGTGTCCTGCTCGAGCGGCCGCCCGGCCGGGCGCAAGGCGCCGGGCTGCCACGGTCCGGCGCCGCTGCGGAGATCGGCGTGACGGGTGTCTTCCGGATCGAGCATGGCTACTCCGCTCTTGCAGGGCCGACACGGTCGGCCATGGTCGCGCCGCGCTGGCCGAGCGGCCGCGGCCGGCCCGTGGTGGTGTCGTGCGCGGTCTGGTGCTCCAGCTCGGCGTTGAACTCGGCTCCGGCGAGCACGATCGTCGCAGAGAGCCAGAGCCAGGTCATGAACACGACGACCGTGGCGAGCGAGCCGTAGGCCGCCGTGTAGTTGCCGAGCGTGCCGACATACCAGGAGAAGGCATAGGAGGCCGCGCCCCAGAACAGCGCCGCCAGCCCCGCCCCCGGCATGACCCAGACGAAGCGGGCGCGCTCGCGGCTCGGGCCGATCCAGTAGAGGCAGGCGATCGAGAGCGTGGCGATGACGAAGAAGGAGGGCCAGCGCACCAGCCGGATCATCCGCTCCAACTCGGATTGGAACGGGAAGAAGGCCGTCACCACCGGCAGGCTGGCGATGACGATCAGAGCTATCGTCAGCAGCACGATGCCGCTGACCGTGGTCAGGAGCGAGATGGCGTTGAGCTTGATGAAGCTGCGCTTCTCCGCCTCGCGATAGATGATGTTCAGCGCGTCGAAGAGCGCCTTCACGGCCGCATTGGCCGACCAGGTTGCGACGAGAAAGCTGATCAGGAAGGTCCATGACAGGCTGGCGCCGGACTGGCTGGCAAGCCGGATCGCCTGCTCGTGAATCAGTTCCTGCGCCGCGAGCGGAAACACCGTCGTGACGGCATCGAGCTGCGCCGCGATCGTCGCGGGGTCGGTGAAATAGCGGTAGATCGTGACGAGGAGCGAGAGCGCCGGCACCAGCGAGAGCAGGGTGAAGAAGGCGACAGCGCCGGCCAGCGAGCTCAGGCGGTTCTCCGCGACATTGGCGGCGAAGCGCAGCAGGACGTCCTTCCAGCCGAGCCAGGTCATCTGCAGCGGGGTGCGGGCCAGCCGGCCGCGAACCGCCTCGCGCCGGCGCCGGCCCGAACGTTCGGAGATCGCCCCGGAAATGTAGCCGAGCGCCACCCCCAAGCCGGCTGCGCCCGTGATCCGTTTCAGAAAAGCCATGTCTGGACAGAAATCTCCGCTGCCGGGAGCAGCTTGCGGCCAACCGGGCCCGGCCGCAATTGTTCCGCTACGCAGCCCATGAGCGCCATATGCCGGCTTAGCCGATTGTTAACCTTAATGCTTCGTTATGACGGGGCACGGCCGAGACGGGCCGGTGCGGATCAGTTGCTTCCGGACAGGCCCGATGACGACGCTCAGAACCGCCCTGACGGGCCTCGCGCTTCTGCTTTCCTCAGCCGCTGGCGCGGCCGACCTGCGCGGCAGCGTCGCGTTGCCGCCCGCCCCCGAGCTGCCGGCGCTCTATGACTGGAGCGGCTTCTATGTCGGCCTGCAGGGCGGCTATGGCTGGGGCAGCAACCGGGTCAGGATCGGCGGGGCGACAGGCCCCTTCGCGCCGATGAGCTTTCGCATCGACGACAATCTCGGCTTCGGCGGCGTTCATGCCGGCCTCAATTACCAGATGGGCAGCATCGTCCTCGGCGTCGAAGGCGATGTCGAGGTGCTCCAGGGCTCGGGGCGCTTCACCGCCGGCGGCCTCAACGGCCGCATCACGCAGGACTGGCAGGGCGCGCTGCGCGCGCGCATCGGCTACGCCTTCGACCGCCTGATGATCTACGGCACGGGCGGCGCCTCCTTCACCGAATATGAGCGGCGTGTCTATGACGGGGCGGGGCTGAGCGAGCGGCTGACCGCCGCGCGCACGGGCTGGAACATCGGCGCCGGTGTCAATTTCGCGCTGACCGAAAGCGTGATCCTGGGCGCGGAATATCGCTACACCGATTTCGGCCGCAACCGCTTCACGAGCTCGGGCGCCTTCACCGGCCTGACCGGCAGCCAGGAACTGGCGACGCAATCCGCCCGCGCCAGCATCGCCTACAAGTTCTGAGAGCTCGCCCCTGCCGTCATGCTCGGGCTTGACCCGAGCATCTCTGGAAAAGAGGGCGCCTTCTGCGGCACGAGATTCTCGGACCAAGCCCGAGAATGACGCGTGCTAGAAACCCGTGCGCTGGCGGATCGCGGCGGCGAGCGTACCGTCGTCGAGATAGTCGAGCTCGCCGCCTACCGGCACGCCATGGGCCAGCTTCGTCACCTTGACGGGCAGATGGGCCAGCAGGTCGGTGATGAAATGCGCCGTGGTCTGGCCGTCGACCGTGGCGCTCAGCGCGAGGATGATCTCCTTCACTGCCGGATCGGAGGCGCGCGCCACCAGCGCATCGAGCGTCAGATGCTCGGGCCGGACGCCGTCCAGCGCCGAGAGCACGCCGCCCAGCACGTGATAGCGGCCGGCGACCGCGCCGGAGCGCTCCAGCGCCCAGAGATCGGAGATATCGGCGACGACGACGATCAGGCTGTCGTCGCGGCGCGGATCGGTGCAGAGGCCGCAAGGATCGCTGGTGTCGACATTGCCGCAGCGCGAGCAGACGACGATGCGCTCGCGCGCCACGGCCATCGCCTCGGATAGCGGGCCGAGCAACTGCTCGCGCTTCTTGACGAGGTGCAGAGCCGCACGCCGGGCCGAGCGCGGCCCGAGCCCCGGCAGCTTGGCCAGGAGCTGGATCAGTCTTTCGATCTCGGGACCGGCGATGGCGCGGGACATGTCGCTACGCCGTCATTCCGGGGCGGCCGCAGGCCGAACCCGGAACCCCGAAATGACAGGCGTTGGCTCGCACGCTCAAAACAGCTTCATGCCGGGCGGGATCGGCAGGCCCTTGGTGATCTCGGCCATGCGCTCCTGCATGACGCGCTCGCCGCGGCCGCGTGCATCGTTGGCGGCGGCGACGATCAGATCCTCGAGGATCTCGCGCTCGTCCGGCACCATCAGGCTGGGGTCGATCCTGACGCCCTTGAGCGCGCCCTTGGCCGTCATCGTCACCTTGACCATGCCGCCGCCGGCCGCACCCTCGACCTCGATGGTGTCGAGCTCGGCCTGCATGTCGGCCATCTTCTGCTGCATCTGCTGTGCCTGCTTCATCAGGCCCATCATGTCACGCACGGGAAATCCTCCTCGAAAGCTTCAGAAATCGATGCCGTCGAAATCCGGCTCGGCATCGTCGAACAGCGGCTCGGCATCCGGCAGGTATTCGTCCGCGGACGGCTGGGCAGCAGCGTTCTCCGCCGCCTCCAGCGCGCGCGGATCGCGGACATCGACGATTCGGGCGCCGGGAAAGCGTTCCAGCACGGCCTTCACCGAGGGATGCGCCGCCGCGTCGTTCTCGCGCTGATCCTTGGCGGCGGCGGCCTGCTCGCGCAGCGTGGCGCCGCCCTCCTCGTTGACGATCGCGACCATCCAGGTCTGGCCGGTCCACTCCTTGAGGCGGCGAGACAAGTCCTGCGCCAGCGTGCGCGAGGCGCCCTCGGCCAGCGAGAACTCGATGCGGCCGGCTTCGAAGCGCACCGGGCGGACATCGCGCTCGAGCGCGAGCTTCAGGCCGATGTCGCGGTTCTGCGAAGCGAGGGCGATGACATCCTCAAGGCTGGCGACGATCGCGGCAGGCGCCGCGACCGCGCGTGCGACCGGAGCCGGCGCGGGATTGGCGCTGGCGAGGATCGGCCGCGCCGCAAGCGCCGTGTTGCCGCCGCCGATTGGCGGGCGCGGCATGCCGCCACCACCGTTTCCGTTGCCGGAGGGGATGGCGCCCGAGCCGTCGCGCAGCATCTTCAGCGCCTCGTCCGGCGTCGGCAGGTCGGCAGCGTGGGCGAGGCGCACCAGCACCATCTCCGCCGCCATGACCGGCCGGTCGGCCTGCTTCACCTCGCTGATGCCCTTGAGCAGGAGCTGCCAGGTACGCGCGAGCACGCGGATCGAGAGGCGCTGGGCGAAATCGCCGCCGCGGACCCGCTCGGCCTGGGCGAGGCTGTTGTCCTTGACCGCATCCGGAACGAGCTTCAGCCGCGTCACCAGATGGGTGAATTCGGCGAGATCGTTCAGCACCACGACCGGGTCGGCGCCGGCATCATACTGGGCGCGCAGCTCGCCGAGCGCAGCGGCGATGTCGCCCTTCATCACGGCTTCGAAGAGGTCGATGACACGGGCCCGGTCGGCGAGGCCGAGCATGGCGCGGATATCATCGAGCGTGATGCGGCCTGCGGCATGCGCGATAGCCTGGTCGAGGATCGAGAGCGAGTCGCGGACCGAGCCTTCCGCGGCGCGGGCGATGGCCGCCAAGGCTTCATCCTCGGCATCGACGCCCTCGGCCCGGCAGATGCCGGAGAGATGGGCGACGAGCTGGTCCGCCTCGACCCGGCGCAGATCGAAGCGCTGGCAGCGCGAGAGCACCGTGATCGGCACCTTGCGGATCTCGGTCGTCGCGAAGATGAACTTCGCGTGCGGCGGCGGCTCCTCCAGCGTCTTCAGGAAGGCGTTGAAGGCGCCGGTCGAGAGCATGTGCACCTCGTCGACGATATAGACCTTGTAGCGGGCCGAGACCGGGGCATAGCGCACCGCGTCGTTGATCTGGCGGATGTTGTCGACGCTGTTGTTGGAGGCGGCGTCGATCTCCATCACGTCGATATGCCGGCCCTCGACGATTTCGCGGCAATGGATGCCGAATTCGCGCAGATCCGTGGTCGGCGCGCCGGCGCCGTTGGCCGTCTGGTAGTTGAGCGCGCGGGCGAGGATGCGTGCGGTGGTGGTCTTGCCCACGCCGCGCACGCCGGTCAGCATCCAGGCCTGCGGGATGCGGCCGGCCGCGAAGGCGTTGGTGAGGGTGCGCACCATCGCGCCCTGGCCGATCAGATCGCCGAAATGCGCCGGACGGTATTTGCGGGCGAGCACACGGTATGGCGTCGGCCCAGCCGTCGCCGCCGGCACGGGCGCCGGATCGAAACCGGCAAAGCCCGGTTCGTCAGCGGAGGCGGCATCGATCTCGTCGGTCATGAAGCTGGTTTCGCCAATCGGGAGGCGAGGGTCAATGGCGCCGCGCCGGCTCCGCAGTTCGGTCCGGCGCTTTGATGGCGCAACGGTGGGAGGCTGGACGAAGACCCGTTCGGTCTCGTTAGGGCTGCTTCCTTCCGGACCTGACCCGGTTGGCGAGTGAGACGTCCCTCGCCAACCTCCCGCCCGCTATATCGGGGATGTCGACCGGAATCGCAAGCCGGCAGAAAAAGGCCGCGAAACCTTGCCGCAGGACAGGGTTCGGCCGCGACTTTGGCGTTGACTTGGCGTCGTCCATCCGTCATAAGCCCGCGACTTGCGCAGCCGTAAGGCGGCGCCGACCCTTATCGCATGACAGGCTCGGTTGGCCATGCTTTCCCCGGGAAAGCCGCGGCCGTCGTGCTCATAAAGGCCCCGGAGACGGACCGTGAAGAGAACCTATCAACCCAGCAAGCTGGTTCGCAAGCGCCGCCACGGCTATCGCGCCCGCATGGCGACCAAGGGTGGCCGCAAGGTCATCGCCGCCCGCCGCGCCCACGGCCGCAAGCGCCTGTCGGCCTGACGAGCCAAGGCGCGCGACGCGCCGGTTCCGGAAGACTGGCCAATCGCCATGCGCCTCGCCCGTCTGACGCAACGCAAAGAATTCCTGGCGGCGGCCGAGCATGGCCGCCGTTTTCGTTCGCCTGCCTTCCTGGTGCAGGTGCGTGACGCCGCGCCCAAAGAAGACGGCGAAGGCGAAGAGCCGCGTGGCTTACGCCTCGGGCTGACCGCCTCGCGCAAGACCGGCAACGCCGTGAAGCGCAACCGCATCCGCCGCCGCCTGCGCGCCGCCGCGGCCCAGGCCCTGCGCGAACAGACCCACAAGCCCTGTGATGTCGTGATCATCGCGCGCTCCGAAGTGCTCGGTGCTGATTTTCACGCACTCGTGGCCGATCTTTCGATTGCCATCGACCGGGCAAAGCCCCAAAAGCCGCATTCAAAGCCCGGTGCCAACCGCCCTCCCGGCGCGGGACGGCGCGGCTAGCCTGACGACGCGCCTTCCCGAACCTGCCGGACCAAGCGAGATCCGTTTCCGATCATGATGAAAGAAGACAACCGCAATCTGCTTCTCGCGATCGTCCTATCGGTGGTCGTGCTGCTCGGCTGGCAGTTCTTCTACGCCAAGCCGCAGATCGACAAGCAGCAGGAGATCGCACGCCAGAACCAGCAGGCCCAGAGCCAGCAGGTTCCCGCGGCCTCCGGCTCCACTCCGGCGCCGTCCACGCCCGGCCAGCCGGCCGGCTCCGCTGCTCCGGGCACTGCTGCGACGCAGGGCTTCGGCACGCGCGAGCAGGCGCTGGCGGCGAGCCAGCGCGTGCGCATCGACACGCCGAAGATCGTGGGTTCACTCTCGCTGACCGGCGCGCGCATCGACGACGTCTCGCTCAAGGCCTATCGCGAGACGGTCGACCCCAACAGCGCCAACATCGTGCTGCTCTCGCCGGCCGGCGGACCGAGTGCCTATTACTCGGACTTCGGCTGGGTCGCGGCTCCGGGCAGCAATGTCGCGCTGCCGAACGCGACGACGGTGTGGAGCGCCGACGGACCGGTGCTGACCCCCGCCAAGCCGGTGACGCTGAGCTGGGACAACGGCCAGGGCCTCGTCTTCAAGCGCATCATCAGCGTCGACAACAATGCAATGTTCACGATCCGCGACGAGGTCGAGAACAGGGGTTCCGCCGCCGTGACGCTGTTCCCCTACGGGCAGGTCGTCCGCCAGGGGAAGCCCGCGACGCTGGGCTACTACGTGCTGCATGAGGGCCTCGTCGGCAATCTCGGCGAACAGGGCCTGCAGGAATACACCTACGACAAGCTCGACAAGGAGCCGCTGCTCTCGCCGGGCACGACCGGCAAGAGCTGGAAGGACGCGGTCGGCGGGTTCGTCGGCATCACCGACAAATACTGGGCCGCCGCCGTCATCCCGGACCAGAACCGGAAATATGAAGGCCGCTATTCCGCGGTCCAGACCGGCACGGGCCATACCTATCAGGCCGATTTCCTGGGTGAGAGCCTCGTCATCGCGCCGGGCGCCACCGCATCTTCCGACGCCCGGCTCTTCGCCGGCGCCAAGGAAGTCGCGGCCATCGACGGCTATGAGAAGAACCTCGGCATCAAGCGCTTCGAGCTGCTGATCGACTGGGGCTGGTTCTATTTCATCACCAAGCCGCTCTTCTTCGTGCTCGACTGGATCTACAAGCACACCGGTAATTTCGGCGTCGCGATCCTGCTCGTCACGGTGCTGCTGAAGATCCTGTTCTTCCCGCTCGCCAACAAGTCCTACGCCTCGATGGCGAAGATGAAGGCGCTGCAGCCGGAGATGGTGGCGATCCGCGAGCGCTATGCGGACGACAAGATGAAGCAGCAGCAGGCGCTGATGGAGCTGTACAAGACGCAGAAGATCAACCCGATCGCCGGCTGCTGGCCGGTGCTGCTGCAAATCCCGGTGTTCTTCGCGCTCTACAAGATCCTGTTCATCACCATCGAGATGCGGCACGCGCCGTTCTTCGGCTGGATCCACGATCTCGCCGCGCCGGACCCGACGAACCTGTTCAACCTGTTCGGGCTGCTGCCGTTCACCCCGCCGGCCATGCTGCATCTGGGCCTGTGGCCGATCATCATGGGCATCACGATGTTCATCCAGATGAAGATGAACCCGGAGCCGCCGGACCCGGTGCAGAAGATGATGTTCACCTGGATGCCGGTGTTCTTCACCTTCCTGCTCGGCTCGTTCCCGGCCGGCCTGGTGATCTACTGGAGCTGGAACAACCTGCTCTCCGTGCTCCAGCAGGGCTACATCATGCGCAAGCACGGGGTGAAGATCGAGCTGTTCGACAACCTCAAGGGGATGTTCGGCAAAAAGCCAGCGGAAGCGACAGCCGCCGCGGAGCCGAAGCCGGCCAACACCAACAAGAAGTGAGAGATCGAAGGGCGGGGTTTCCCGCCCTTCGCTTTTCAGATCATGCCCCTGCCCGACCCGCTGACACGCCACCCCATTCCCGGCTGGAAAGGCACTGCCTTCCTGAAGGCCGTCGTCGACCATCCGCTGATCGAGGTCGGCGACTACGGCTATTATGACGACTCGCGCGGGCCGGAGCATTTCGTCGCCCGCTGCGTGCGCTATCATTTCGACTTCATCGGCGACCGGCTGATCATCGGGAAGTTCGTCGCCATCGCCCAGGCGGCGCAGTTCATCATGAATGGCGCCAACCACCCGCTCGGCGGGTTCTCAACCTTTCCTTTCCAGATGTTCGGCCTCGGCGATCCGGAATCCCTCAAGCGGCCCGGCCCCAACAACCGCGGCGACATGGTGATCGGAAACGACGTCTGGATCGGGCGGGAGGCGGTCATCATGCCGGGCGTCACGGTCAGCGACGGCGCCGTCATCGGCACGCGGGCGCAGGTGACCAAGGACGTGCCACCCTATGCGGTGGTCGCCGGCAATCCGGGGCGGATCGTCAAGATGCGCTTCGGGCCGGAGGTCGTCTCCGAACTGCTGGCGATCCGCTGGTGGGACTGGGATGCGGAGACAATCGCGCGGAATCTCGCGGCGATCCAGGGCGCCGACATCGACGCGCTGCGCTCAGCCGTGTAGGCAGGCCCCATGACCGATCAAACCGCCAGCTCCTTCACCGAGGACGAGCTCGAATCCGCCCGCAAGCTCTTCGAGGGACCGTGGGACTTCGTCTGGGCCTCGACCAAGATCGACGACCTGCCACCGATGGTGGGGCAGGAGATCGCCTTCGCCGGGCGCTCCAATGTCGGCAAGTCGAGCCTGATCAACGCGCTGACGCGGCGCAACGCGCTGGCGCGGACCTCGCACACGCCGGGCCGGACGCAACAGCTCAACTTCTTCCGGCAGGTCGACCATGATGAACGCCTGACCATCGTCGACATGCCGGGCTACGGCTATGCCGCCGTCGGCAAGGACAAGGTCGCGGCCTGGACCAACCTGATCCACGACTATCTGCGCGGCCGCTCCAACCTGATGCGCGTCTATGTGCTGATCGACGCGCGCCACGGCATCAAGGACGTCGACGGCGCGGTGCTGGAGACGCTCGACAAGTCCGCCGTCTCCTATCAGGTCGTGCTGACCAAGGCCGACGCGCTGAAGAAGACCGAGCAGGAGGCAATCGTCGAGAAGACGCTCGCGGCGATCAAGCGCCGGGCGGCGGCCTTCCCGGAGATTCTGCTGACCTCCAGCGAGAAGGGCACCGGCATTCCGGAATTCCGCGCTGCCATTGCCCGCGCGCTGTCCGAGCGGAGCTGACGCCACGCCGGACGGCGCGGCGATCGCATCCACCCTATCTTTACGGCCAGACGGGCAAGGTCCGGCCTCATGGTCGGCCGACCGCTTTTCGCCTGGCCGACAGATGGGGAAAATCCGATGTCCCGGCTAGGCCGCCTCGCAATCTGTCTCGCGCTGTTCGCGGCGCCCCTGGCCGCGACGCCGCCCGCGCGGGCGCAGCAGGCCCAGCAGCCGCAGGCAACGGCCGTTACGTCCGGCGTGACCTATGAATTGCTGGCGCGATGGGACGTCGACAGGCTGAACCGCATCCTGACCGAGGAGATGCCGAAATTCGCCGGCATCCCCGTGACCTACACCCCGGCGCGCAATGCGGTCAGGCTCTACCGCGTGACCTATCCGTCCGTGGTGCCCGAGCGCGGCAACAAGCCCATCGTGGCGACCGGACTGCTGGCGGTGCCGGACGTGCCCGAGACCACCTTCCCGATGGTTTCCTACCAGCACGGCACGGTCTACGGGAAACAGCAGGTTCCCTCCTTCCCGGAACAGTCCGACGAGACGCGGCTGATGATCGCCCAGTTCGCCGGACAGGGTTATCTCGTCATCGGCGCCGATTATTTCGGGATGGGCGCCTCGAAGGAGCCCGAGGGCTACGTCGTCAAGGCCAGCCATCAGCAGGCCACGCTCGACATGCTGCTCGCCAGCCGTTCCGTGCTTGCGCAGATGAAGCTTTCCGCGACGAAGCTCTTCCTGAGCGGCTGGTCGCAGGGCGGGTTCGTCAGCTTTGCGATGCTGGAAAAGCTGGAGAGCGTCGGCATTCCCGTCCAGGCGATGACGACGGCCAGCGCCCCCGTCGACGTCTTCGTCGCCCTCAACGGCTTCCTGAACTTTCCGCGCAAGAACGATGCGAACTGGGTGACGACGCTGTTCATCCTCTCGTCCTTCTCCTTCGAGAACTACTACGGCGTGCCGGGGCTCGCACGCGCCCTGCTCACGGACGAGACCTACGAGGTCTCGCGCAAGGTCTATGAGAGGGAGCCCGTCGAGGCCTCGCAGGTGCCGACCGACCTGCGCAAGCTGATCCGGCCGGAGTATTTCGATCCGCAGTTCTTCGCCAATTCGGCCTATGGCCGCCTCGTCGCGCAGACGCAGGCCTATCGCTGGGTGACGAAGACACCGGTCCGCGCCTATTACGGGCAGGCGGACGAGGTCATCCGCGACGAGCTCGGCCAGCTGCCGATGACCTGGCAGAAGGCGCTCGGCAACGACAAGGTCGAGGCGATCCCGACAGGCCCGACCACCCATCGCGGCACCTTCGCCAAGGCGGTGCCCGAGTGGAAGACATGGTTCGACGCGCAGTGAGCGCATCGCAGGCCGGGGCGACGGTGCGTCGCGCTTGACGCGAGCGTCCGTCCCGGCGCCTTTCCTTCGGCTGCAGGCGACCGCCCGCAGGAGACGCCGCGCATGACCGCCACCCGCATCCATCTCGCCCTCGCCGCCCTGATGGGGCTTGCCGGCGTCGCGCTGCTGGCAGCTGCCGCCCATGTCACCGGCACGGCCAATGTCCAGACCGCCGGGCAGATGCTGCTGTTCCACGCCTCCGTCGTGATCGGCGCGACCGCGGCGCGGAAAGGCGGGCATCTCCATGACGGCATCGCCCGGATCGCGCTCTCCGCCGTCATCTTCGGCGCCGTACTGTTCGCGGCCGATCTCTCCCGCCGCGGCTTCGCCAATGAGGGGCTCTTTCCGCGCGCGGCGCCGATCGGTGGCTGGTTCATGCTCGGCGGCTGGCTCGGGCTGGCCGTCGCAGCCGTGACCGCCAAACGAGGCTGACCCGCATCAGCGCGCTTTCGCCATCCGGAGAGTTCGGTTAGAAGCGCCGCCGCACCCTCCTCCTGCGACCGCGCGCGGAGTCCGCCGAATGAACGACCATCCCCATCTGACGCCGTCGCAATCCGCCGATCTGCTCGTGCAGGCGCTGCCGCATATGCAGCGCTACGACCAGGAAATCATCGTCATCAAGTATGGCGGCAACGCCATGGGCGACGCCGCGACGGCCGAGGACTTCGCCGAGGACATCGTGCTGCTCGAGCAGTCGGGCCTGAAGCCCGTCGTCTGCCATGGCGGCGGGCCGCAGATCGCGGCGATGCTCAAGAAGCTCGGCATCCAGTCCGAGTTCAAGCAGGGCCTGCGCGTCACCGATGCGGCGACCGTCGAGGTGGTCGAGATGGTTCTGGCCGGCTCGGTCAACAAGGAGATCGTCGGCTATATCAGCCGCGAGGGCGGCAAGGCGATCGGGCTTTGCGGCAAGGACGGCAACATGGTCACCGCCCGCAAGGTGACCCGCACCATCGTCGACCCCGATTCGAAGATCGAGGAGGTGCTGGATCTCGGCTTCGTCGGCGAGCCCGAGGCGGTCAACACCACCGTGCTCGACGCCGTGCTCAAGGCCGAGCTGATCCCCGTGCTCGCCCCGGTCTGCGCGGCGGCGGACGGCCAGACCTACAACGTTAACGCCGACACCTTCGCGGGCGCCATCGCCGGCGCGCTCAACGCCAAGCGCCTGCTGCTGCTGACCGACGTGCCCGGCGTGCTGAACAAGGACAAGCAGCTCATCCCGGAGCTGACGGTCGAGGAATGCCGCCGCCTGATCGCGGACGGCACCATCTCGGGCGGCATGATCCCGAAGATCGAGACCTGCATCTACGCGCTGGAGAAGGGCGTGGAGGCGGTCGTGATCCTCGACGGCAAGGTGCCGCACGCGGCGCTGATCGAGCTCTTCACCGACACCGGCGCCGGTACGATCATCCGGCGCTGAGAAGCTGAGGACGTGATTCTCGGGCGCAGCGCCGCTGCGACCCGAGAATCTCATGACCAGCGCGTACTGGTTTCCGAGATGGTCGGGTCAAGCCCGACCATGACGCGAATCCGCCTGCGGCCATTAAGCCTTGGCCAAGGACTTGCAGCGCAGACTCCGCTTCGCCACATCTCGGAGTCCGATGAAAACGCTCGCCGAATCCCCTGCCGCGACCCCGCCCCTGACGGCGGAGGCCTTCGCGCATGTCGATCACTGGATCTTCGACCTCGACAACACGCTCTACTCGCATGAGGCCAAGGTCTGGCCGCAGGTGGACGAGCGGATCACGCTGTTCCTCGCCGAGCTGTTCGGCCTGGACGGGCTGTCGTCGCGCGCGCTGCAGAAATACTACTACCAGCAATACGGCACGACGCTGAAGGGGCTGATGCAGGAACACGGCATCGACCCGGACGATTTCCTCGACTTCGCCCACCAGATCGACCTGACCCTGCTCGACCCGAATCCCGATCTCGGCGAGGCGATCGCGGCCCTGCCCGGCCGCAAGCTGATCCTGACCAACGGCTCGCGCGGCCACGCCGAGAACGTCGCCGGCAAGCTCGGCATTCTGCATCATTTCGAGGACATTTTCGACATCGTGCAGGCCGGCTTCACGCCGAAGCCAGAGCGCGTCACCTATGAGAACTTCCTCGCCAAGCATGCGGTCGACCCCGGCCGCGCGGCGATGTTCGAAGATATCGAGAAGAACCTCGTCGTGCCGAGCGCGCTCGGCATGAAGACGGTGCTGATCGTGCCGAAGACGCCCGACCCTTTCCGCGAGGCCTGGGAGCAGGTCGCGGTCGAGGCCGGCCATGTCCACCATGTCACGGCAGATCTGACCGGCTTCCTGAAGCCGCTCGGACGTTCCACCGAACGCGGCCTCTAGGCTCGGTAAAAAGATCGCCCGGCAGGCGTTCCCCGAAAAGGAAAATCTGTTCTTCTTTACGAACAATAGGGAAAGTGCTAGTGGCCTTGTCCGTTATATAGAACGGAATGAGGTTCTCATGTCGGCATCGGACAACGTCGCAGCCAGGCTGCACCCGGAAACGCGTCTGGTCCATGCCGGCACGATGCGCTCGCAGTTCGGCGAGACCTCCGAGGCTCTGTTCCTGACGCAGGGCCATGTCTACGACAATGCCGCGCAGGCGGAAGGCCGGTTCCTCAACACCGATCCGGGCTTCCAGTATGGCCGCCTGTCGAATCCGACAGTGGCGATGCTGGAGGAGCGGATGGCCGCTTTCGAGGGCGCCGAGGCCTGCCGCGCCACGGCGACCGGCATGGCCGCCGTGACCGCGGCGGTGATGGCGCCGGTACGCGCGGGCGACCATGTCGTGGCGGCCAGCGCGCTGTTCGGCTCCTGCCGCTACATCGTCGAGGACCACCTGCCGCGCTATGGCGTGGAGACAACGCTGGTCGAGGGCACCGATATCGAGGCCTGGCGCAAGGCGGTGAGGCCGAACACCAAGGTCTTCTTCCTCGAAAGCCCGTCCAACCCGACGCTCGAAGTGCTCGATATCGCCGCCATCGCGAAGATCGCGAAGGCCGCCGGCGCCATCCTTGTCGTCGACAACGTCTTCGCCACGCCCCTCTTCCAGCGCCCGCTCGATCTCGGCGCCGATGTCGTCGTCTACTCGGCCACGAAGCACATCGACGGGCAGGGACGATGTCTGGGCGGCCTCATCCTCGGCGCGAAGGCGCTGATCGAAGGCGACATCCAGCAGTATCTGCGCCAGACCGGGCCGGCGCTCTCCCCCTTCAACGCCTGGGTGATGTTGAAATCGCTGGAGACGCTGCCGCTGCGGGTCGGCAAGCAGGCCGAGAACGCGGCAAAGGTCGCGGACTGGCTGGCGGCGCATGCCGTGCCGTCGCGCGTGATCTTCTGCGGCCACAGCAACCATCCGCAGGCGGAGATCATCGCCCGCCAGATGAGCGGCCCCTCGACGCTGATCGCTTTCGAGGTGCCCGGCGGCAAGGCCGGTGCCTACCGCATGCTCGACGCCTGCCGGCTGATCCGGATCTCGAACAATCTCGGCGACGCCAAGAGCCTGATCGTCCACCCGGCGACGACGACGCATCAGCGCTTCACGCCGGAGGTGCGCGCCGCCATGGGCGTGACCGACGGGCTGGTCCGCCTCTCGATCGGGCTGGAACATCCTGACGACCTGATCGCCGATCTGGAGCAGGCGCTGGCGAAGGTTTAAGCCTGCGCAGGGCGGGGCATGGCCTTCCCCGCCCGCCCCTGCTAAAGCGGGCTCCATTCCCGCAAAGGCTTGAGAGGCCAGCATGCGTTCGGGCGAAGTGAAGCGCCGCACCAACGAGACCAACATCGCGGTCTCGCTCGTCATTGACGGCACCGGCAAGGCCGAGATCGCCAGCGGCGTCGGCTTCTTCGACCATATGCTCGAGCTCTTCGCCCGCCATTCGCTGATCGACCTCAAGGTCGCGGTGAAGGGTGACACGCATATCGACGACCACCACTCGGTCGAGGATGCCGGCATCGCGCTCGGCGAGGCCCTGAAGCAGGCGCTCGGCTCCAAGAAGGGCATCCGCCGCTATGCCGACGTCCACCTGCCGATGGACGAGACGCTGACGCGCGTGGCGCTCGACGTCTCGGGCCGGCCCTTCCTCGTCTTCAGGACGGAGTTCAAGGCGCAGAAGATCGGCAGCTTCGATACGGAGTTGGTGCGCGAGTTCTTCCAGGCCTTCGCCATCAACGCCGGCATCACACTGCATGTCGAGACGCTCTATGGCGACAACGCCCACCATATCGCCGAGAGCTGCTTCAAGGGGCTGGCGCGGGCGCTGAGGCAGGCGCTGGAGATCGATCCGCGCGAGGGCGACCGCATCCCCTCCACCAAGGGCGCGCTTTAGCTCTTTGTTTTATCGCATTTTCTTCACGCGAACCGGTACCCACTTCGCTCGAAAATGCTCTGGGAGGAAACCATGGCGTTCTACACCGTCATGACGCCGCCGCCGGGCTCCGGCGGGGCGCGCGGCGAGATCGAACAGGCGCGGCTGCTGCCGGAGAGCTTCTCCAAGAGCGCGTTCCTGCTCACGATCGTCTGGCTGCTCGGCAAGCGGCTGTGGCTGGCATCGCTCATCTTCGTGCTCGCCGGCGCCGGGCTGATCTATCTGAGCAACCGCTTCGGCCTGCATCCGGTGGCGCTGACCTTGAGCTACTGGGCGGCCGCACTGTTCCTCGGCATCGAGGGCGACAACCTCGTCACCCGCAAGCTCGCCCGCATGGGCTGGCGCCTCGCCGACGTGGTCGAGGCGCGTGACCTTCCCGAAGCCGAGCGCCGCTATTTCGAGCGGGCGCTGGCCGGCGAGAGGACCGTGCCCCGCGCTGTCGCGGCAGTGGCTACCCCGCCTGTGCCGCCGAGTGGGTCGCTGCCGATCATCGGTCTGTTCCCGGAGGCGAAGGGGCGATGAGCCAGTCCGTCGCGATCATCGATTACGGCTCGGGCAACCTGCACTCGGCCGCCAAGGCCTTCGAGCGGGCGGCGCTGGAGAGCGGCATCGCCTCGACCATCCACGTCACCAGCGACACGGATGTGGTGCGCGCCGCGGACCGGATCGTATTGCCGGGCGTCGGCGCCTTCGCCGATTGCCGGCGGGGGCTCGATGCCGTGCCGGGCATGGTGCAGACGCTGGAAGAGGTGGTGCGTGGGCAGGGCCGGCCCTTCCTGGGCATCTGCGTCGGCATGCAGCTCCTCGCCTCGCGCGGCCTCGAATACACCATCACCGAGGGCCTCGGCTGGATTCCGGGCGACGTCGCGCTGATCGAGCCCGACGACAAGAGCCTCAAGATTCCGCATATGGGCTGGAACACGCTGCACCGGCAGGACGACCACCCGCTTCTCGAAGGCATCGAGACCGGTCCGCAGGGGCTGCACGCCTATTTCGTGCACTCCTATGCGCTGACGCCGCAGCGCCCGCAGGACGTGCTCGCCCTGACCCACCATGGCGGGCCAGTGACGGCGATGGTCGCGCGCGGCAACATCGCCGGCACGCAGTTCCACCCCGAGAAGAGCCAGAAGCTCGGCTTGAAACTCATCGCCAATTTCCTGGGCTGGAAGCCATGATTCTCTTCCCCGCCATCGACCTGAAAGAAGGTCGCTGCGTCCGGCTGAAGCAGGGCGACATGGCGCAAGCCACGGTCTTCAACGACGATCCGGCCGCGCAGGCCGCCGATTTCGAGACCCAGGGCTTCGCGTGGCTGCACGTCGTCGATCTAGACGGCGCCTTCGCCGGGAAGCCGATGAATGCGGCAGCGGTCGAGGCGATCCTCGCTCGCGTCTCCTTCCCGGTGCAGCTCGGCGGCGGCATACGCGATATGAAGACGGTCGCGGGCTGGCTGGATAAGGGCATCAAGCGGGTCATCATCGGCACGGCGGCGGTGCGCGACCCCGGCTTCGTACGCGAGGCGGCGAAGGAATTTCCGGGGCAGGTCGCGGTGGGCATCGACGCGCGCGACGGCTTCGTGGCCGTGGAGGGCTGGGCCGAAACCTCCTCGCTGGCGGCGGCCGATCTCGGCAGGCGCTTCGAGGATGCCGGCGTCGCAGCCATCGTCTACACCGACATCGCCCGCGACGGCATGCTCCAGGGCATCAACTGGGACAGCACGATCGCGCTGGCGAAGGCGGTTTCGATCCCGGTCATCGCCTCTGGCGGGCTGGCCTCGATGGCGGATATCGAGCGGCTCTGCGCGCCCGACGCCGCGATCCTGGAAGGCGCGATCACGGGCCGCGCGCTCTATGACGGACGCATCGACCCGGCCGCGGCGCTGGACAGGCTTACGCGGGCGGCCTGAAGGCCGCCCGGCATAGACCGCGCCTCAGCGCACGAACTGGTCGTAGATCTTGCCGAACTCGCCGGTCGCCTTGGCGAGGTGCAGCCAGGTGTCGACAAAGCCCTTGAAGGTGGCGTCGCCGCGCGGGAGCATGTAGCCCATCTCGCCATATTGCAGCGGCTCGTCCGGGTTGACGGCGCAGAGCCCGGGCTTCGCCTTCTCCTGCACCTTCACCTCGATCGACTCGGCGATCATGATGTCGGCCTTGCCCGCCAGGATCTGGTCGAAGATCGTGACGTTGTCGGGATAGACCTCGATCTTGGCCTGCTTGAAGTTGGCGCGCACGAAGCGCTCGTTGGTGCCACCCGGATTGACGATGACGCGCGTCTCCGGCTTGTCGATGTCGGCGACCGTCTGGAACTTGGCCTTGTCGGCGCAGCGCACGATCGGCGCCTTGCCGTTGACGAGATAGGGCGAGGAGAAGAACACCTTCTTCTGCCGGTCCAACGTCACCGAAATGCCGCCCATCGCGACATCGCATTTGCCCGAGCCCATGTCTGTCAGCAGGTCCGACCATTTCGTCTGGACGAACTTCGCCTCGACGCCGAGCGCCTTGGCGAGGGACTTCGCGAGCTCGATGTCGATGCCCTCAAAGGAGCCGTCCTTCGCCAGCGTGAAGGGCTTGTAATCGCCGGTGGTGCAGACCTGCAGCGCGCCACGGCTCTGGATGGTGTCGAGCAGGCTCGTCGGAGTCTGCGCCGAGGCGGACGAGGCGGCAAAAGCGAAGCAGGCGGCCAGGCCGGTCCGCCGAGCCATCGATGCAAGTGAGATCAACGCAATAGACATGGAATTCCCCTCTTTGGACTGCTATCAGTCCGCGCCAGCAGAGCAGGGTTGCAGGCTCCGATCAACCGGCTCCGCACCCGCAGGACAGCGTGCAGCCGATGACCCTGAAGACCCGCATCATCCCCTGCCTCGACGTCAAGGACGGCCGCGTCGTCAAGGGCGTGAAGTTCCTCGATCTCGTCGATGCCGGCGATCCCGTAGAGGCCGCCAAGGCCTATGACGCCGCCGGCGCCGACGAGCTCTGCTTTCTCGACATCACCGCGAGCCATGAGGACCGCGGCATCCTGCTCGATGTCGTGACGCGCACGGCGGAAGCCTGCTTCATGCCGCTGACCGTCGGCGGCGGCGTGCGCAAGGTCGAGGATATCCGGGCGCTGCTGCTCGCGGGGGCCGACAAGGTCTCGATCAACACCGCCGCCGTCACCAACCGGCAATTCGTCAAGGAGGCGGCCGAGAAGTTCGGCGACCAGTGCATCGTCGTCGCCATCGACGCCAAGCAGGTCTCGCCCGGCCGTTGGGAGATCTTCACCCATGGCGGCCGCAACGCCACCGGCATCGAGGCCGTCGCCTTCGCGCGCGAGGTCGTTTCGCTGGGCGCGGGCGAACTGCTCGTCACTTCGATGGACAAGGACGGCACCAAATCGGGCTACGATCTGGGCCTGACCTGCACGATCGCGGATGCCGTCTCGGTTCCGGTCATCGCCTCGGGCGGCGTCGGCACGCTCGACGACCTCGTCGCGGGCGTCAGCGAGGGCCATGCCTCGGCCGTGCTCGCCGCCTCGATCTTCCATTTCGGCACCTACAGCATCGGCGAGGCCAAGGCGTATATGGCCGAGGCCGGCCTGCGGATGAGGCTCGACTGAAATGGCGGGTTTCACTCTCTCCGACCTCGAAGCCCGCATCGCCGAGCGCGCCGCCGCTTCACCCGAGGAATCCTGGACGGCCAAGCTGCTCGCGGCCGGCCCCGAGCGCGCCGCGAAGAAGTTCGGCGAGGAGGCCGTCGAGGCCGTGATCGCCGCCGTGAAGGGCGACAAGGCCGAGCTGATCGCCGAAAGCGCGGACGTGCTGTATCATCTTTTGGTCGTGCTCAAGGCCCGCGATGTTGCATTGCGGGACGTCTTGAGCCAGCTTGAAGAGCGGACGGGCCGTTCCGGACTGGCGGAAAAGGCGGCCCGGCCAAGTTGAGTGCCGCGAGATGGACCCGCGCCAGGATGACCCTTTCTTGAACCTCGAAGCCTGGATTGCAGGTCGTGTCATGGACCAGCGCCTGATCTCGACAGCGTCGGAACGCGAGCTGGTTTCGCCCTACCGCGCCTTCTCCCGGGACGAGTGGGCGCATCTGCGCGCCGACACGCCGCTGACGCTTTCGGTCGACGACCTGACCAAGCTGCAATCGATCAACGATCCGATCTCGCTCGACGAGATCGTCGCGATCTACTTGCCGCTCTCGCGCCTGCTGTCGCTCTATGTCGCGGCGACGCAGGGGCTGTTCAAGGCGACCCAGCGCTTCCTGATGGCCGAGTCCGAGGTCAAGGTGCCCTATATCATCGGGGTCGCCGGCTCGGTCGCCGTCGGCAAGTCGACCACGGCGCGCGTGCTGAAGGCGCTGCTCTCGCGCTGGCCGAACACGCCAAAGGTCGAGCTCGTCACCACGGATGGCTTCCTGCTGCCGAATGCCGAGCTGGAGCGGCGCGGGCTGATGCAGCGCAAGGGCTTCCCGGAGAGCTATGACGGCTCGGCGATCCTGCGCTTCCTCTCCGACGTCAAGGCCGGCAAGCCGCAGGTGACCGCGCCGGTCTATTCGCACCTCGTCTACGACGTCATGCCGGGCGAGACGGTGACGGTCGAGCGGCCGGACATCCTGATCCTCGAAGGGCTCAACGTCCTGCAGCCGAGCCGCATGCCCAAGGACGGGACGGTGATCCCCTTCGTCTCGGACTATTTCGACTTCTCGGTGTATCTCGACGCCGATGAGAACGACCTGCATCGCTGGTACGTCAACCGCTTCATGACGTTGCGCCAGACGGCCTTCCGCGACCCGCGCTCCTTCTTCCGCAAATATGCGGAGATCGGCGAGGAGGAGGCCCTCTCGATCGCCGAGAAGCTCTGGACCGGGATCAACCTGCCGAACCTGCAGGAGAACATCCTGCCGACGCGCCAGCGCGCCAGCCTGATCCTGACCAAGGGCGCGAGCCACCGCATCCAGCAGGTCGCACTGCGGCGGCTCTAAGCGTTACATCCCCAAGCCCTCATCCTGAGGAGCCGCGTAGCGGCGTCTCGAAGGATGATCCCGGAGGCTCCGAACCATCTGGAGCATCCTTCGAGACGCGCTCCTTCGGAACGCTCCTCAGGATGAGGGCTGCGCCACCGCGTCATCATTAGGACCCCCATGGAATCCATCATGTCGCTCGCCGGCATGGCGAGCGCGGCCTTCCTCGCCGCGACGCTGCTTCCGGCGCAGTCGGAAGCCGTCTTCGTGGGGCTGCTGGCGGCGCGCAGCGTCGATCCGCTCGCGCTCTTCCTGACGGCGAGCCTGGCGAACACCGCGGGCTCCTTCCTCAACTGGTGGCTGGGCCGGCTCGTCGCCCGGCACGGCGTGGACCGACTGCCGACACGCCTGCGGCCGGCGCCTGCAAGTCTCGCCCGGGCGCAGGCCTTCTTCGCCCGCTTCGGCTGGCCGTCCCTGCTGCTGTCATGGCTGCCGCTCGTCGGCGACCCGCTGACCTTCGTCGCCGGCACGCTGAACTATCCCGCAGGCCGCTTCATCATCCTGGTCTTGCTCGGCAAGGCCGGACGCTACGGCGCCCTCTGGGCCGGGTGGCTGAGTCTCGCCTGAATGGCGTCGGTCCTTGCGTCACGCCGTCATTACACTTTTAACGATTTCGGTTTAATATTTACGTTACTTGAGCGTTTGCTTAATCGGCCGGGCCGGGCTACCGAGGGCCTCCCTCAAGGAGATATGACTATGAGCATCAAGCGTATCGGCGTCGGCCCCCGCATGTCCAAGGCCGTGGTCCATGGCGACACCGTCTATCTGGCCGGTCAGGTTGCCGCCAACGCCGCCGGCAAGAGCGTCGGCGAGCAGACCGCCGACATCCTCAGCATCATCGACGGCATCCTGGCCGAGGCCGGCACCGACAAGTCGAAGCTGCTCATGGTCAACATCTGGCTCTCCGACATCTCGACCTTCGCCGAGATGAACGCGGTCTGGGACAAGTGGATCCTGCCCGACCAGACCCCCGGCCGCGCCACCGTCGAGGCCAAGCTCGCCGCGCCGCAGTACACCGTCGAGATCGCGGTCATCGCCGCGAAGTAACATCGGAACCGGGGGAGGCAGCCATCAGCCCGACCATCGAGATCGCGCCGCTTCTGACGCGCGTCGCGAACCGCCACAACCTCCCTGAGGAGGTGCTGGCGGCGATGATGGCCGATTGGCTGCGCCGTCCCGATTCCACTGAACTCAGCGAGGCCGTGCTCGATCGCAAGGCCTCCGACTTCCTCGCCCTGGCTGCGCGCCTGGCGACGCCGCGGGGCGAGGGAGAAATCCGGCGCCTGCGGCACGAGGCTGCGACGGCGCTCGTCGCCGGCCGCCTCGCCGATGCCGACAAGGCGCTGGCACAGGCCGAGCTGAAGGCGATCGACGGATCGGGCGATCTTTCCGCCCTGCCGGCCGAGCGCCGGCTGCTGATCGGCGAGAATCGCGCCGACCGCGCATCGCTCAGCTTCCTGCGCATGACGCCGGAGGCCTATCGCGAGGCCGCGGCCCGCTATGGCGAGGCCGCCGCCCTGATCGGCCTCGCCGATCTCGGCCGCAGCAGCAGCGCGGCTCTGGAACAAGCCAAGGTGCTCGCGCGGATCAGCGCCGATTTCGGCGGGCGCGAAGGCTATGACGCGGCCGTCAGCGCGCTGCGCAGCCTGATCGAAGGGATCGACAGCCGGGCAGAGCCGATCGCCTTTTCCGGCGCCCACAAGGCGCTCGCCGCCGCGCTCGAAGACATTGCCGACAGTGCCGGCGAAGTCGATCGGCGCGTCGACGCCCTCGTCCATTGCCGTGCAGGCCTGCGGGACCTGCGCCGCGAAGACGCCCCGCTGCTGTGGCGCGGCCTGATGCTGCGCTTCGGCAAGCTCGCCGTGACGATCGGCGAGGAGCGCGAGGACGATGCGCTGCTGGAGGAGGCCATCGGCGCGCTCGCCCGGCTGCTCGCCCAGTGGCAGCGCAGCGAGGAGGAAGCCGGCTGGCTCGAGGCCGAACAGACGATGGCGCGGGCGCGGGCTTCGCTCGGCGGGCGCCGCAACGACCTGGCCCTGCTCGAACGCGCCTTCAACGGCTTCAACCGGGTCTCCGAGGCGATCGACCGCGCCGGCGAGCCGCTGCGCTGGGCCGATCTGCAGGATCGGATCGGCGGCGTCCTGACCGCCATGGGCGAACGCTACAGCGAGCCTGTGGTGCTGGAGGAAGCGATCGCCGCCTTCGGCGGGGCGCTGAAGGAGCGCCGGCGGGAGACCATGCCGCTGCTATGGGCGAAGAGTTCGGTCAATCAGGCGTTGGCGATGATCCGCCTGGCGGAGCGGTGTCACGATCCGGCCATGACCCATGACGCGTTGAGCCGGATCGCCACCGCCATCGCGGCCCTGCACGGTGCAGGGCTGGCGACGGATGCGATGGCGCTGCAGAAGCGCCTCGCCACCGTGCCAGCCTTCATCCGGGCAGCTACGCCGGCACAGTCGCGCTCGGCCTGAACCTAGACCGCGACTCGGCCTTTCGGACGCAAAGTGGCGGTCCAGCTTCCTGTGATGCTCAGGCGGCGCGGCGCAGGCGCGCCAGCCGCTCCAGCGCGGCGTCCAGCGTCGCGTCGCGCTTGGCGAAGCAGAAGCGCACCACGTTCTTCACCGCGCCTTCGGCATAGAAAGCGCTGACGGGGATCGCCGCGACGCCGTTCTCGGTCACCAGACGCCGGCAGAAATCGACGTCGTCGGTCTCGCCCAGCGGGGCGATGTCGACGTTGAGGAAATAGGTGCCGGCGCTGGGCAGCACGGAAAAGCCGAGGTCCTGCAGGCCCGCCGTGAAGCGATCGCGCGAGCGCTGGAAATCGGCCCGCATGCCCTCGAAGTACCCATCATCCTTGCCGAGACCGTAGGCCACCGCGGCCTGCAGGTTCGGCGGGGTGGTGAAGGTGATGTACTGGTGCGCCTTGGCAAGCACCCGCATCACGGAGGGCGCCGCCATGACGAGCCCGACCTTCCAGCCGGTCAGCGAGAAGATCTTGCCCGCCGACGAGATCTTGACCGTGCGCTCGCGCATGTCGGGCCGGCCGAGCACGGGCACATGACGGTGGCCGTCGAAGACGACATGCTCCCAGACCTCGTCGCAGATCGCGATGGCATCGTGCCGGATGCAGAAATCGGCAAGGAGATCGAGATCGGCCGGGCTGAAGATCGTCGCGGTCGGGTTGAGCGGATTGTTGAAGAGCACGACCTTCGTCTTCGGCGAGAAGGCCTTCGCCAGCGCCTCCTCCGTCAGCCCGAAATGCGGCGGGGTGAGCGTGACGAATTTCGGGATGCCGCCGGCGCGCCGGACCAGCGGCACATAGGCATCGTACATCGGCTCGAACAGCACGACTTCGTCGCCAGGCGTGACCAGCGCCATCAGCGCGCCGGCAATCGCCTCGGTCGCACCCGAAGTCACCATCACTTCGGTCTCGGGATTAAGGTCGAGGCCCTGCCAATGCTTGTAGTGGGTGGCGACCGCCTGGCGCAGTTCGGGGATGCCCATCATCGGCGGATACTGGTTCCAGCCATGGATCACCGCGTCGGCGGCCTTCTGCCGCACGTCGATCGGGCCCGGATCGTCCGGAAAGCCCTGGCCGAGGTTGACCGCGCCGGTTTCACGCGCCAGCCCCGACATCACCTCGAAGACGCTGGTCGAAAGGGCGGAGAAAATCGGATTCATGTCGGTTCGGCCGATTGGACGCGGGATTTGCGGGCGCCGGCTGTAGCACGCCCGGCGCCCATTCGCACGCCGAATCCGGCCATCTCGGCCTCGTGGATCCTTACGTCGAATGCCGAGTGATGAATGTTGACATTCATCACAGGTCAGTATTTATTGACGTCAAGCCGGTCCTCGGCGGTGGCCAGTTGCGACTTCGCCCCTTTGGCGCAGCAGGTTGCCGCAGTGGACCGGCGAGCCATGTCAGGAGGTTTTTCCTCCGAGAGCCCGAATGCTCTAACGCTTTGTCTTGGCCCATTTTCGTCCCGCGATCCGGTATCCACTTCGCTCGAAAATGCTCTAAGCAGGGTCGATGGCCCGCTCCCCCGCTCCAGCGCTGATGATTCTCGGCACCGGCTCCAACGTCGGCAAATCGCTGATCGTCGCGGGGCTCTGCCGGCTCTTCGCCGACCGTGGGCTGAAGGTACGGCCGTTCAAGCCGCAGAACATGTCGAACAATGCCGCTGCCACCGCCGATGGCGAGATCGGCCGCGCGCAGGCGCTGCAGGCGCGCGCCGCCCGGATCGCCCCGCATCCCGACATGAACCCGGTGCTGCTGAAGCCCGAGGGCGGGCAGGGCAGCCAGATCATCCTGCAGGGCCGCGTCGCCGGCCACCTCGCCTCGCGCGACTTCGCGAGACGCGGCGATTTCCTCCCGAAGGTGCTCGAAAGCTTCGAACGCCTGCGCGCGGACGCCGATCTCGTCATCGTCGAGGGCGCCGGCTCGCCGGCCGAAACGAACCTGCGCGCCCGCGACATCGCCAATCTCGGCTTCGCGCGGGCTGCCGGGGTACCCGCCGTGCTGGTCGGCGACATCGACCGGGGTGGCGTGATCGCGAGCCTCGTCGGCACCCATGCGGTGCTGGATTCGGACGACCGCGCCATGATCCGCGCCTTCGCGATCAACCGCTTCCGCGGCGATGTCGGGCTGTTCGGGCCGGGCGTCGAGACGATCCGGCGGGCGACAGGCTGGCCCTGCCTCGGCGTGGTGCCCTGGTTTACCGAGGCCGCGCGGCTGCCGGCCGAGGACGGGCTCGATATCCGCTCGGGCCGGAAGAGCGGCGCGCGGCTCAAGATCGTGGTGCCGGTGCTGCCGGGCATTGCCAATTTCGACGATCTCGACCCGCTCAAGCTGGAGAGCGACGTCGATCTTGCCATGATCGGACCGGGTCAGGCGTTGCCCGGCGACGCCGATCTCGTCGTCCTGCCCGGCTCGAAGACGACCCTGCGTGACCTCGCCGCACTGAGGCGTGAAGGCTGGCACATCGACATCCTGGCGCATCGCCGCCGCGGCGGGCATGTGATTGGGCTCTGCGGTGGCTACCAGATGCTCGGGCGGGTGGTGCGCGATCCGTTCGGCATCGAAGGGCCGGCTGGAGAAGCGCAGGGACTCGGCCTGCTCGATGTCGAGACGACGCTCGACGCGCAGAAGACGGTCCGGGAGACCGCTTTCAGCGATGCCACTACCGGGGTCCCAGGCCGGGCCTACGAGATCCATCTCGGCCGGACGAAGGGCCACGACACGGCTCGCGCGCCTTTTCGTGTCGAAGGCAGGCCGGAAGGCGCGTCGAGCCCGGATGGGCGCGTCGCGGGCACCTATCTGCACGGCGCTTTTGCGTCCGACGCCGTGCGCGGCGCCTGGCTCAGCCGCATCGCCGGCGAAGCCAGAGCATCCTCGCTGGACTATGAGGGCGAGGTCGACCGGGTTCTGGATGGGCTGGCAGCTCATCTCGCCACCCATCTCGACATCGACGCGCTGCTGACGCTCGCCAGGGCGCCAATTCCGGCGAAGTGACGCCCGCAGGGAACCAGCTTCGCCACCATCGGTTCATTGAAAGGCGGCCGTCAGCAGGTTGTCAGGATCGGGCTGGGCGGGATTGATGCGAATCAAAGTCAAAAACTGTTATTCGCCATAGCGTTGACGAATGACGAAATTCGTCATAGTGATCAAACCTTCACCGCATTCATTGAAAATCAACCAGCCCGCGCCGCCGTGAGCCATACCGAACGCGATACCAAGCAGATCATCGTCGACACAGCCGAACGGTTCTTCCGGGACATCGGCTACCAGAAGACGACTGTCGCCGACATCGCGAAATCCCTGCGGATGAGCCCCGCCAACGTCTACCGCTTCTTCGATTCCAAGAAATCGATCAACGAGGCGGTGCTCGAGCGCTACAAGCGCGAGCAGGAAGAGGCCATCGCCGCCATTGCCGCCGAGGACCGCCCGGCCGCCGAGAGGCTGCACGACATCCTCGCCACCTCCTTCCGCCTGAACGTCGCCCGCTTCGCCGGCCATGCCCGCATGCAGGAGATGGTCTGCGCCGCGATGGAGGAAAGCTGGGACGCGATCCTCGCCCATATCGAGCGTTTCGATGCCGTGCTGCGGCGTGTGGTCGCCGAGGGCGTGGCCAGCGGAGAATTCCGGCCGGTTGATCCGGCTCATGCGACCGGCTGCATCCGCACCGCAATGATCCGCTTCATGCATCCGCTGCTGATCAGCCAATGCGAATGCATCCCCGGCCCTTCGCCGGACGAGCTGATCGCCTTCGTCCTCAGCGCACTGGAAGCAAGGCCGAAGGCGAACTGAGCGATTACGCCGCGGCGCGTTGACAAGCCGTCTAGGGAGCGGGATACCGCCCCTGCAATGGCCGCCCACCCCAAACAGAACTTCAAGAAGACAGCCATCGTCCTCCACGACCTCGTGGTGACGGCGCTGGCGATCTGCCTCGTCTTCATCGTCCGCTTCGAGGGATGGCAACTGCAGGAGCATATGCGCTACCTGCCGCAGTTCCTGCCGCCCTTCGTCGTCTATGCCGGGCTGGTCTACTGGTTCTTCTCGCTCTACCGGTCGAAATGGCGCTTCGCCTCGCTCCCGGACCTGTCGAACATCGTCAAGGCGGTTTCGGTACTGACCGTGACGCTGCTGGTGGTCGACTATGTGCTGGTCGCGCCGAACTTCTACGGCGCCTTCTACTTCGGCAAAATCACCATCGCGCTCTACTGGCTCGTCCAGATCGCGCTGCTGGGCGGGCCGCGCATCGGCTATCGCTACTTCAAATATGCCCGCTCGCGCACCAGCGCCGTGCGTGAGGCCACCCTGCCGGCCCTGATCCTGGGACGCGGCGTCGAGGTCGAGATGGTGATCCGCGCCATGGAAGCGGGCACCATGCGGAGGCTGCGACCGGCCGGAATTCTCTCGCCACGCATCGACGATCTCAACCAGTCGATCCGCGGCGTGCCGGTGCTCGGACTTCTCTCCGAGATCGAGCGGATCGCCAACGATGCGGTCGAACGCGGCGAACCCTTCCGCCGCATCGTCGCCACGCCCTCGGCGCTGACGCCCGAGGCCAAGCCGGAGAACTGGCTTTCGCGCACCCGCAAGCTCGCCCTGCCGATCTCGCGCATCGAGGCGCTGGGCGAAGGCGGGCGCGACACGGAGATCGCGCCGCTCGAGATCGAGGATCTGCTGGTGCGCTCCACGGTCGCGATCGACCGCGAGCGGCTCGGCGGCTTCCTGAAGGGCAAGCGCGTGCTCGTCACCGGCGGTGGCGGCTCGATCGGCTCGGAGATCTGCCTGCGCTGCGCCGCATTCGGTGCGTCCGAGCTCCTGGTCGTCGAGAGTTCCGAGCCCGCCCTGTTCCAGATCACGGAGCAGCTCGCCGTCCAGGCGCCGGATACGGCCGTCTCGGGCGTGCTGGCCGATGTGCGCGACCGCGAGCGGATCATGCTGCTCTTCGCCGCGTTCAAGCCCGACATCGTGATCCATGCCGCCGCGCTGAAGCATGTGCCTTATCTCGAGGCGGACTGGAGCGAAGGCATCAAGACCAATATCTTCGGCTCGATGAATGTCATCGACGCCGCCGTCGCCGCCGGCACCAAGACGTTCGTGATGATCTCGACCGACAAGGCGATCGAGCCTGTCTCGATGCTGGGCGCGACCAAGCGCTTCGCCGAGATGTATGCGCAGTCGCGCGATGCCGAGTTCGTCGCGGCCGCTTCCGGCGTCCGCCTCGTGGCGGTGCGCTTCGGCAATGTGCTGGGCTCGGTGGGCTCGGTGGTGCCGAAATTCAAGGCACAGATCGCCCGCGGCGGGCCGGTCACCGTGACCAGCCCGGAGATGATCCGCTACTTCATGACGATCCGCGAGGCCTGCGACCTCGTGCTGACCGCCGCCTCCCATGCTCGCGCCGATGGCCCCGAGGCGGAGCGCGCCGCGGTCTATGTGCTCAAGATGGGCCAGCCCATGCGGATCATGGACCTCGCCGAGCGGATGATCCGGCTCGCCGGCTTCGAGCCGGGCGAGGATATCGAGATCGTGGTCTCGGGTGTCAGGCCCGGCGAGCGGCTGAACGAGATCCTCTTCGCCCGCGACGAGCCGATGGCCGAGACCGGGCTCGACGGCGTCATGGCGGCGAAGCCGATCTTCGCCGGCCGAGCCAAGATCCTGTCCTGGCTTGCCCGACTGGAAACGGCGGTGAAGAGCGACGATCGCGAGGCGGCCAATGCCGTACTCGACGAAGCGATCCCCGATTTCAGCCGTCGCGAGCCGACCGCGCCAGTTCAGCCAGCGCAGCCTTCGTCTCTGCCGGCGGCCGCCAGCCGGCACTGAGCAGGCGGCCGGGCCGCGCGACCAGGCTGCCGGCGAGCTTCAGGAAGGTCTCCTCGCGCCCGGCCAGCCGCGCCATCGCCCTGAGCAGCCGCTCCGGCACCGGCAGCAGGCCGGGCGAACGCCCTAGCCCCGCCCGCATCGCCGCGAGCATGCCCGCAACGCTGATCGGCTCCGGGTCCGAGACGGTATAGGCCTGTCGGGCCGGGCAGGCAGGCGTCAGGCCAAAGAGGATGGCATCCGCCAGGTTCTCGACCGCCAGGAGCGAACGGGGGGCCTTCAGGCCGCCAAGGGGCAAAGGAAGGGGCGAGCGGGCCAGCCTGAGCAGCGCTGCCATATTGGCCTTCACCCCCGGCCCGTAGACCAGCACCGGGCGCAGCGCGACCCAGTCCAGGTCGAGACGGCCAAGCCCGTGCTCGGCGGCCAGCTTGGAGCGGCCATAGGGATCTGCCGGCGCAGGCTCGGCGTCTTCCGAAAGCGGCGGGCCGTCGAAGCCGCCGGAGAGGGCCTTGATCGAGGAGAGATAGACGAAGCGCTTCACGCCGGCTGAGGCGGCGGCTCCGGCCAGCTCCAGCGTCACCTGCGTGTTGATGCGGCGATAGAGCGCCTCGTCGAGGCCCGGCCCGGCATGGGCGAGCCCGGCCATATGCACGAGATGATCGACGCCGGCCAGCGCGGCGGTCCAATCGGCCGGTGCCGAGAGATCACCCGTGACGACCGTCTCGACGCCTTCCGGCGCCGCTCCTGGCCGGCGCTGGGCGAGGCGCAGCCGATAGCCCGCCCGCAGCAGCGCCGCCACGACATGCGGACCGACGAAGCCACTGGCCCCCGTCAGGAGGATGCGCCCGTCAGCCATGGCGGGGTCCGTTGGCAAAACGGCGCAGCAGCAGGCCGGTCAGCAGGGCGGCAGCGGCGAGGAAGACGAATTGGTACGGGAGCTCCGGCAGCGCGATGGAGAGGCCCGCAAGAGCGACGAGGGCGAGGTTCAGGAGCGCGACGCGCCCGACGACCGCGAGCACGCTGAAGCCGTTCGTCGTCGCCTGCTGGTAGAAATGCGAGCGATGCGCCTCCCAGACCCTCTCGCCGCGTGCGAGGCGCCTGAGCAGCGTGATGGTCGCATCGGCGAGATGGTAGAGGGGCAGGATCATTGCCGCGGCCAGATGGCCGGCGCCGGCGAGACGGTAGAGCAGATAGGCGGTGACGAGGCCGATCGGCAGGGAGCCGACATCGCCGAGAAAGAGCTTCGCCACCGGCCGGTTGAAGGGCGCGAAGCCGGCAAGCCCGCCGCAGAGCGCGGCGGCGAGCCAGCCCGTGACGGGATCGATGACGCCGAGGCTTCCCGCCAGCGCGAGCGCGCCGGCCAGCGGCAGGATGCCTGCGACGGTGACCCAGTCGAGCCCGTCCATGAAGTTGACGAGGTTGACGAACCAGATACCCGCCAGCAGCGCGAGTCCCCGCTCGACCGCCAGGGGCATCAGCTCCGGAAAGAGGCGGAGTTCCGGCGCCACCGCGAACAGCACAATGCCGACGCAGGCCGCCTGCAGGACGAGCCGCAGGCTCGCCGGCAGCGGCCGGATGTCGTCCCAGGCGCCGACGGCGGCGAGTGCCGCTGTTGCCAGGACAAGGACGAAAAGACCTCGACCGGCCTCGGCCTCGACCGGGCTCAGCCAAAGCGCCATGCCCAAGGCGAGGAAGGCGCCGGCCAGCACTGCGATGCCGCCGCCCTGCGGGGTCGGCACCTTGTGGCTCGAGCGGGCATTGGGCCGCGCCAGCGCATAGCGCAGCAGGAGCGGGCGCAGCGCGACGCAAAGCGCCGCCGCCATCACGGCGGCGGCGACGAGGATCGCGGGAGGGATCAGGAGGATCGTCAAAGCGCCTGCACCATAGTCGAGGCGGCGCAAAAGCCTAGAGCTTCAGACGACCCACAATGGCGGCGACGTGGCCGCGGGCCGACTTCAGTTCTTGAAGCCGATCAGCACGCCATCGGCGCCAAGGGAAAGCTGAAGGCCCTGCCTCTGCGAGGCCAGGCGCAGCGTCACGCCCTTGTCGTTGCGCAGCCAGGTGTAGCCGCGGCCGCGATTGCCGACGGCCCAACCTTCCTTGAGCTGGACATAAGCGCCGGCGAGATCGGAGGCACGCTGCAGGCCATAGACATTTCCGGACGCAACGGTGCGAGAGGCGCCGATGGAGCCGACGCCGAGGCCGCCGACGGTGATCGGGTACGAGCGGCCCTGATAGCGCAAGGTGCCGCCGCCGACCTCACCCGAGGCAATGAAGCCCGCCTGGACCTGCTCGATCTTGACCGTACCCGTCGAGGGGCCGAGCGAGCGCTGCGATTGCGCCATGGCCGGCGAGGCCAGCATCAGAACCGTTGCGAGGGAAGCGGCTGTCTGCCTGATCGTCATCATATTGTGTCGTGCTCCTTGCGCCTGATTGTGGCGCTCCGGCGAAACAACGCGCGAGATACGGTTTCGATCCATGGGAGCGTCGGGGAGGGGCGCCGCTCATGCAGGTCGCGCTTCACAGCTGCAACTAACCGCCTCGGCTTGCCGGGCCGCGAGCGGCGGCATAGAGCATCCGGAGCCGGTCGGCACGCGCCGCCCCGGCACCGGGAAAGCCATGCACGAGACCATCCAGACCGGGCCCGCCAGCGACATTCTCCGGCGCGTGCAGGATCGCAGCTTCAAGGTCGGCATCATCGGCCTGGGCTATGTCGGCGTGCCGCTGGCGCTGGCAGCGCTGCGGGCGGGGTACGAGGTTCTTGGCTTCGACATCAACGCGGCGCGCGTCGAAGACCTCAACCGGGGCCGGACCGGCATCAAGCACATCGAGGGCGCAGAGCTCGAAGCCGCAGCCCGCGCCGGGCGCTTCCTGGCGACAGATGACTTCTCCCGGCTGGAAGAGCCCGATGGCCTGATCATCTGCGTGCCGACGCCGCTGACCCGCCACCGCGAGCCCGATCTCAGCTTCGTCACCAAGACCGCCGAGGCGATCGCCGGCCGCCTGCGGAAGGGGCAGCTCATCGTCCTCGAATCGACGACCTATCCGGGGACCACGGACGAGGTCGTCAGGCCCATCCTCGAACGGACGGGCCTGAAGAGCGGCCAGGACTTCTATCTCGCCTTCTCCCCGGAGCGAGAGGATCCCGGCAATCCGAATTTCGGCACGGCTGCGATCCCGAAGGTGGTGGGAGGCGACGGCCCTGAGGCGCTGCGGATCGCGCAGGAGCTGTATGGCCAGCTCGTCGTAACCACCGTTCCGGTCTCGTCGACCGCGACGGCCGAGGCCGTGAAGCTGACCGAAAACATCTTCCGCTCGGTCAACATCGCGCTCGTCAACGAGCTCAAGGTCATCTACGCGGCGATGGGCATCGATATCTGGGAGGTGATCGACGCCGCCAAGACCAAGCCCTTCGGCTTCATGCCCTTCTATCCCGGCCCGGGGCTCGGCGGGCACTGCATCCCGATCGATCCGTTCTACCTGTCCTGGAAGGCGCGCGAATTCGACATCACGGCGCGCTTCATCGAGCTCGCGGGCGAGATCAACACGGCCATGCCGCGCCTCGTCGTCGAGAAGCTGGCCCAGGCACTGGATCAGCACCTCGGCCAGGGGCTGAACGGCGCCAGGATCCTCGTCATCGGCGCGGCCTACAAGAAGAACGTCGACGATATGCGCGAAAGCCCGTCGCTGCGCCTGATCGAGCTGATCGAGCAGCGCGGGGCGACGGTCGACTATCACGACCCCTTCGTGCCGGTGATCCCGCCCACACGCGAGCATGCAGCGCTGGCGGGGCGGCGCTCGGTCGAGCTTCTGGACGGGACGGTGGGCAGCTACCACGCCGTGCTGATCGCGACGGATCACGACGCGGTCGACTACAAGGCCCTGGTCGCGCAGGCCCGGCTCGTCATCGACACGCGCAATGCCTGCGAGCGGAACGGGGCGTCCGCGGCGCATGTCGTGAAGGCCTGAGCCGGTCGATTCGTCCGCATCTGTCGTTCCGGAAGGTTGACTCGCCAAAGCTCGGCCCGGCATGGTCTGCCCGCTCGCGATCCATTTCCACAGCAGGAGCGGCGAAGATGCTGTCGAGCCCGACCCGCGCGGCCGTATGTCTCACCGGCTTCATGCTTTCAGGCTGCATGCAGTCGATGCCGACCGCCGAAACCATTACGAAGCCGACCAGCGAAGCTTTCGCGCGGCTCGCATCCTGGACGCCGTGGCGGCCAAACCCCGAGCCCGCAACGGTGCAAGTGGCGAGCGCGACGCCCGTCGAGAGCGTTCCGCTGGCTCCCCCGGCCGGGAAGCTGGAAACGAGCGCGGCCGTCGATCGTCCCTCAGCCCCGAGGCCTCGGCCCGTAGCGCAGCTCGCATCGGCGCGGACAAAGCCCGCGATCAAGCCGACGATCCCCGCATCGGCTCTGGCGGCACCGGCGGGAGCCCCCATCCTGCCCGCCAAGGTCGTCTGCCAGACATCGAGCCAGCCGGGAGATCGCGTGCGGATGGAATGCACGCCGGCGGAATGACGCACGGACCCGGAGCCGGCGATCGAGGCCGGCGGCCACGCTCGCGATGCGCACCGATAAAGCCGGTTCTGGCATCGATGTTGCCTGCCGGGCAGCCACAAGCCTGATCCAGGCTGTTCCGTCCTTCCTCGAGGAGCCTCAGATGTTCGCCAAAGCAGCAGCCGCATTCGGCATCGCCATGCTGGTCTCGCACGCGGCCTTGGCCCAGGCCACGCTCAAGACCGCCGTCGACGGCACCTTCGCGCCGCATGCCATGCCCAAGCTTTCCGGCGGAACCGAGGGCTTCAACATCGATCTCGCCGAAGCCATCGGCAAGAAGCTCGGCAAGACCGTCACCGTCGACTCGGCCCAGTTCTCCGGGCTGGTGCCCGCCCTGCAGGCAGGCACCTACGACTTCATCGTCGCCCCGGTGACCGTGACCAAGGAACGCGCCGAGAGCCTGCTCTTCACCGAAGGCTATCTGAACACCGACTTCCAGTTCATGACCAAGAAGGGCGCCCCCCCGATCGAAAAGCTTGACGACCTCAAGGGCAAGGTCATCGCGGTCAACAAGGGCTCGGCCTATGACGCCTGGGCGCGCGGGCTCGAGGAGAAGATCGGCTGGAAGGTCGAATCCTTCGGCACCCAGACCGATGCCGTGCAGGCGGTCATCGCCGGCCGCGCCTATGCCAACGTCGCCGGCAACACCGCCGTGCAGTATGCCGCGAAGAGCAACCCGCAGATCCAGCTGTCGCTTGTGCACTCGACCGGCCTGGTCTGGGCGGTCGCGCTGCGCAAGGATTCCGGGGAGCTGCGCAAGGAGCTCGATCAGGCGATCGAATGCCTGAAGGCCGACGGCACCATCGCGGCGATGCATGAGAAGTGGTTCGGCATCAAGCCGGCCGCCGGCTCGGCCGCCGTCACTGCCTTCCCCGGATACGGCGTGCCGGACATGCCGGGCTACGACGCCACGGCCCATTCCGCTTCCTGCAAGTAAACCGGGCAGCCTGGCATTCACTCATGCGCCAGCGCGATCCGCTGCTCGACATCCGCGGCCTGTTCAAGAGCTTCGGATCCGTCGAAGTCTTGAAGGGGATCGAGCTTTCCGTCTCGGACGGGGAGCTCGTCTTCCTGATCGGCCCCTCCGGCTCCGGCAAGAGCACGCTGCTGCGCTGCTGCAACCGGCTGGAGGAGCCGACGGGCGGCTCGATCCATTTCGACGGCAAGGAGGTGCTCGATCCGAAGATCGACATCAACGGCCTGCGCCGGCGGATGGGCATGGTGTTCCAGTCGTTCAACCTCTACCCGCACATGACCGCGCTGGGGAACGTGACGCTTGCCTTGCGCAAGGTGCTGCGGAAGCCGAAGGCCGAGGCCGCCGAGATCGGGCTCAAGGCACTGGAGCGCGTCGGCCTCGCCCACAAGGCTTCGTCCTATCCGGCCGAGCTTTCGGGCGGCCAGCAGCAGCGCGTCGCCATCGCGCGGGCGCTCGCGCTCGAGCCCAAGCTCATGCTCTTCGACGAACCGACCTCGGCGCTCGACCCCGAGCTTGTCGGCAGCGTGCTCGCCACGATGCGGGAGTTGCGCGAGAGCGGCATGACGATGCTGGTCGTCAGCCACGAGATGCGCTTCGCCCGCGAGGCGGCCGACCGGGTCGTCTTCATGGATGGCGGCGTCATCGTCGAGCAGGGGCCGCCGGAGCAGATTTTCGGCGCCGCGACCCAGGCCCGCACGCGCGCCTTCGTCTCCGACGTGGCGCGCTGACCAGCGGCCATGGAGCGCTTCCTCGATAGTTTCCTGAATCCGAAATTGATCGCTGCGACCTGGCCGGCGATCCTGAAGGGTCTCGTGGTCACGATCGAGATCGCCGCGCTCGTCGTCGTCAGCGGCTTGGCGCTGGGGCTCGCGCTTGCGCTGCTGCGCTGGCGGGCCGGAGGCTGGTTCACCTGGCCGCTGATGTTCTTCGTCGACCTGTTCCGCGCCGTGCCGGCGCTCGTCCTGATCCTGCTGATCTTTTTCGGCCTGCCCAATGTCGGCATCGACCTGCCGAGCTTCGCCGTGCTCTGGCTGGTGCTGAGCCTCGTGCTCGCGGCCTTCGCGGAGGAAATCATCTGGGCCGGGCTCATCGCCGTGCGCAAGGGCCAGTGGGAAGCGGCGCGCTCCACCGGCCTGAGCGAGACGCAGACGCTGATCTACGTCGTGCTGCCTCAGGCCTTGCGGCTCGCGGTGCCGCCGCTCACCAACCGCACGATCGCGATCACCAAGAACACCGCGCTCGGCACGGTGATCGGCGTGCCGGAGATCATGAACCAGGCGACGACAGCGGTCTCCTTCTCCGGCAACGCCACGCCGCTGATGATGGGCGCCGCCGCCTATCTGCTACTTTTCATCCCGGTGATCGGGCTCGGCCGCTGGATCGAAGCGCGCTTTGCCTGGAGGCGCCAGTAATGGACGCCCTGATCCAGCAGTTCTTCAACATCGAGATCATGCTCAAGGCTCTGCCGCTGGTGCTGCAGGGCCTGAAGACGACGCTGCTCATCTGCCTGATTGTCATACCAATGGGACTTCTGGGTGGCATCCTCGTCGCGCTCGGCAGCCTCTCCCGCAGCAGGATCCTGGTGCGACTGCTGACGCTCTTCGTCGACCTGCTGCGGGCGCTGCCGCCGCTCGTCCTCCTGATCCTCGTCTATTCGGGCCTGCCGTTCCTGGGCCTGCGCCTGTCGCCCCTGGCAGCCGTGACCATCGCCTTCTTCCTCAACAACGCCGCCTATTATGGCGAGATCGTCCGCGCCGGGATCGAGAGCGTGCCGAACGGGCAATGGGAGGCCGCGCGCTCCACAGGCCTGCGTGCCGACCAGACCTTCACCTGGGTCGTGCTGCCTCAGGCCCTGCGCAACGTCCTGCCGGACCTCGTCTCGAACACGGTCGAGGTGGTGAAGCTCACCTCGCTCGCCAGCGTCGTGTCGCTGCAGGAAATGCTCTACTCGGCCGACATGGCGCGCTCGCTGACCTTCAACGCCTCGCCCATCGTGCTCGCCGCGCTGATCTATTTCGCGCTGCTCTGGCCGGCCGTCAGGCTGGTTAGCCGGCTGGAACACGCCGCCGCACGCTGATACTTCATCCCCGCTTCACAAGGAAAACCGCCATGCGGACGCTCACCGTCGCCGCCGCCCAGATGGGCCCGATCCAGAAGGCCGACAGCCGCGAGAGCGTGATCGCACGGATGATCGCCCTGCTCGACCAGGCGAAGGCGGCCGGGGCCGAGCTCGTGGTCTATCCGGAGCTCGCGCTCACCACCTTCTTCCCGCGCTGGTATCATGAGGATCGCGCCGAGGCGGACATCTGGTTCGACACGCAGATGCCCGGCCCGGCGACGCAAGCCCTCTTCGACCGCGCCCGCGAGCACGGCATCGCGATCAGCTTCGGCTATGCCGAGAAGACGCCGGACGGGCACCATTTCAACACCAGCATCCTGACCGACAAGACCGGCGCCATCGTCGGCAAGTACCGCAAGGTGCATCTGCCCGGCCATGTCGAATACGACACCGAGCGTACGCACCAGCATCTGGAGAAGCGCTATTTCGAGCCGGGCGACCTCGGCTTCCCGGTCTGGCGCGCGCTTGGCGGCATCATCGGCATGGCGATCTGCAACGACCGGCGCTGGCCCGAGACCTATCGGGTGATGGGGCTGCAGGGCGTCGAGATGGTGCTGATCGGCTACAACACCCCCTCGGTGAATTCACAGCGCGGCAACGAGGGAATCGAGAAGCGGCTGTTCCACAACCGCCTCAGCGTCCAGGCCGGGGCCTATCAGAACGCGACCTGGGTCGTCGCGGTGGCCAAGGCGGGCGACGAGGACGGCCACCATCTGTTCGGCGGCTCGCTGATCGTCGATCCCAATGGCGAGATCGTCGCCGAGGCGAAGACCGAGGGCGACGAACTGCTCGTCCATGCCTGCGACCTCGACGAGACGAAGTTCGGCAAGTCGACCATCTTCGACTTCGCCCGCCACCGCCGCATCGAGCATTACGGCCTGATCACCAGCCGCACGGGCGCCGAGCCGCCGCCGGAGGTCTGAGTATTCCGGAGCCAGGCAAGACAGCGTGCAGCAATCAGCCAAGCAGGCAGCAAGCAGGCTGCGCTCTTATGAACCCCTGCTGGGAGGGGTTCATACGGCATTCCAGCGCTCGCATGCTGATAGCACAAGATGCTTGTTCGCCCGTAGGGCTACCGCGGCTTGTCCGTTTCAACGATGCCCAAAGTCGAGGCGATCGCGAGATCGAGGAAATGCGCCATTGAGCGCCCGCCCCGCTCGGCTTCGAGTCGTTCCACGATCCGCTGGTAGAGCACCGGCTCGTCGATCAGGCGAGCGATGGCGTCAGCGATAGCGTCCGCATCGACGCTGCGAGCCAGGACGCCTGTCGTCCCATCACGCACCTGTTCGACAAGCCCACCCACCGGCGTTGCCACGACCGGGACGCCCGCACCGAAAGCCGCGGCGGCGACACCCGACTGACTAGCCTCGACATGCGACAGAACCACAGCGTGCGCTTCTGTGAGAACGAGGGCGATTTCGTCCGCGCTCAACCAGCGATTGACAACTCTTGCTCCTAATCCGGCAAGCCGGTCGCCGTCCGCTCCAAGGGAACCCTCACCATAAACAAGAGGCTCAATCGCGATGCCCCGCTCCCGAAGGCGCTCCACGGCGTCGACGAACAGCGAAAGCCCCTTGTAGGGCATTATGCGCCCAAGGAAGAGAATCCTAAAAGGTTCTCCCGGAGAGGGGCCGGCGTGCCTCGCCGAAGGCCCCGCGTAAGCAAAATCCGGATGAAACAGCACGGTAAGCCGCTCCTCGGAGATGCCTTTCGCCACTCGCAGCTGTTCAGCGACCGATTTGCTCAACGTCAATAATCGGTCGGCGGTACGCAACGGCATATCGAGCAACGGCTTCACCAGACCCGTCCGATCACCTGGATGCATCGCAGCATCATGGATGATTGTTGCGTATTTCGCTCCCTCGGCGCGGATCGCCGGAATCAGGAGGGGCGACCAGACGTGCGGCATCAACTCGATCACAGCTTCGATGCGCTCGGCACGAACGTATTCGGCCAGTCTTCGCCTCAAACTCGGAATGCGCCACAGGCCCAACGCCGCTCCGGCTTCCGACGAGAAGGTGTCGATTGGCAGAAGAGGGGTACCCAACGCCTCAAATTCGCTGAAAGCCTCGTTCTGGCGCGAAACGGAGAAAGTGGTCGCCATGTTCGTGCTAGCGCTCAACGTCCGAGCGGCATCCAACGCGAATTGTGTGAGCGCGCCACGGCGCCCCCAAAACGAAAAAAGCAGACGTCTCTGGACGGCCATCCAATCCTGCCTCAAAATTCCATCAGAATGTGACCGGCGGTCGCCGGGATCGCATTTGCGCTTCGATGCGCATTTCGGTAGTCAGCCGCATCTCAAATTTGAATCCCTTAAATCTGCGATGGACAACATGATGACGCTTCCTGATGCCGGGCGGCGCGCGGCTGTGATCATGGGCCTGATCGGGCAGGATGGCGCATACCTCTCCGAGCTCCTGCTGCAAAGGGATATGATGTGCAAGGCGTAAAGCGCCGCCCATTCTCGTTTAGAACGCAGCGCACCATCGCAAACGTGGTGGCATTCAAGGGCAACCCCGTGTTCGACACATCCAAGCCGGACGTCACGCCCCTGAAGCTCGCATGGCTCGGCTGCGAATCGTACACCTCCCTAACGGACCGGTTGAAGCTCGCTTACCCGGCCTGTCTGGACGGACAGCGGCACGCGGCGTAGCAGATCTGAAATGCCTCAGTTCTCGCTACGCCCCGCGAAAAGAGCAATGTACCGCTGCCTGGCCCTTGGCCTGCGTGCGGCAGGAACGTTCGCCGGGCGCTTTTCTCAGCGCGCCCGAGGTAGCAGCGACTACGTCGCCGGCCTGATCGACCAGGGACGATATACCGAGGTCGATGCACTGCTTGGTCATGTAGCAAAGAAAATCTTCCGCCCGGCTCGTTTAAACGCGTTCTCCCGGCGCAATGCCCTCGCCAGGATAGCGATCGACGCCGCGACAGAGCGCTTCGATTCCACCGGAGTCATCATCGACAAGCAGAAATGGAGGTATCCGAGCGAAGACGCTCCGCTCCTGGTCAGCGTGGTGATCCCCTGCTTCAACTACGGCCGGTATCTCGAAGAGGCCATCGCTTCCGTCCGATCCCAGACGATCTCGTCCTGTGAAATCATCGTGGTCGACGACGGATCGACCGAGGCTGCCACTCGTGCTCTCTTGGACCGCCTCGCGGATGATCCGGGGCTGCATGTCATCCGCCAGGACAATCAGGGGCTGCCGACCGCGCGCAACAACGGCATCGCTGTCGCCAAAGGCGAGTATGTATGCTGCCTCGATGCCGATGACCTGATCGAGCCGACGTATCTCGAATGTGCGATCGCCGTGCTAATGGCAGATCGGGCTGCTGGTTTTGCCTATTCCTACGTACGCATGTTCGGCGACGTTTCCGAGATATGGGAAACGCGCGAATTCGACATTCAGCAAGCCCTGATTGCCAATTTCACCTCCGTCGCCGCCGTCTTCCGTCGGGACGACTGGCGCGAGGTGGGCGGCTATTCTCCTGTGATGCGCGGCGGCTTCGAGGATTGGGAGTTCTGGATCCGACTTGGTTCGCTTGGCCGGCGCGGCCGTGTGATCGCACAACCTCTTTTCCTTCATCGGCGGCATGGCCGGACCATGACGCATGATGCCAAAGATCGGCAGGAAGAGCTTCAGGCGCGTATGCGTTCCCTTAATCCCGAGGTCTTTGAAAATGCGTCTCTGCGACGACGCATCCGACGGGTCACCGCCAAGCCGCCGCGAGACCCGGCGGCGTTCGCGAAGCTATCCTCGGCAATCGCGAGCCGAAACAAGCCGGGATTGCTTGTCGTGGTTCCGTGGCTCCGCCGGGGCGGCGCCGAAGTCCTGCTGCATTCGATACTTCAAGGCTGCCTATCGGACTGGCAAGTCACTCTCGTCACGACGGAAGATGATCCGCATTTGATGAGGACGGAGTTCGCGGCTCTCGACAGCGAGATCTTTCATCTGCACGGCACGATCGATCCAAAGGATCGGATCGCCTTCCTTTCTCATATCGCCACCTCACGGCGCGTTACTCATGTGCTTTCCAGTGGTTCGGCCTGGTTTCTATCGAACCTGCCTGAGCTCAAACGCGGAGCGCTGGCTAGCGCCCGCGTCGCAAACATCCTTCACAACGAGGTCCCAGATTCAACTTTCCGGGCCGCCGTCGCGGCCGGGGCGGCTCTCGATCGGCACATTGCAGTATCTCACCGCACCGCAACCGCACTGGCCTCGGCAGGAGTCTCACCTGCCCGGACCAGTGAAATCAGCAACGGCATCGATGCTGGCCCTTGGCGCGCTGCCGCCTCTCACCGCGCGGCCAGCCGAAGCGGCCTCGGGCTTCTCGAGGCCGATAAGCTTCTCTTATGGGTCGGCCGTTTCGCCCCGGAGAAAAGACCGGAAGCTTTTGTGCATCTCGTTGCAGCCCTGGGCGATAAGACCGACTATCGTGCCATCATGGTCGGTGAAGGACCACTTGAACCCGCGGTGGATGCCGCCATCGCGAGAGCGGGGCTGGGCGCGCGCGTCAGCCGCCTGGGTCATCGCGATGCCTCTGAATTGGGCCTGCTGCTCGCAGCAGCGGACATGCTTGTGCTGACCTCCGCGATCGAAGGTCTGCCGCTCGTCGTGCTGGAAGCTTTGGCAGTCGGGTGCCCCGTTGCTGCAACCAACGTGGGCGACATCTCCCGCGTGCTCCAGCAGGGCGCGGACGGCGTACTGGTCGACGCTGGGCAACCTCTTGCGCTGAGCGAGGCCATCCCCGGCTTCCTAGCCACTTTTGCAGGGGAAGACCAACGCTCCCGCATCCGCGAGCGCTTCCACGCCGGCCCCCACACACTCCCCAGCATGCAGGCCTCATATCTAGCGACGCTGAGAGCGCTTTGATTTAGGATCCCTATCAGTTCACTCTGCAGAATGCGTTGGTCAGTGACGGGTCGCCGTATGATCCGGCAGCAGTCGCAAGCTCGAACTTCGCGGAGATTGACCATCGTGTCGGCCCGGGTTGCCCGGCCGAGCGTGTAACATATAGGGCAGCAAGACGCCCGCCGCAGACGGCCCTTGGCCGAGCCGGCCATTCAGCGCCCGCCCAGCAGCATCCCACAGGAATTGACCCGCCTGCCAAGGCTTGCTGTCGTCCGAAGGCTTCCGTAGTCTTTTGCAGCGACCCCGCAGGCTTCGGCCTGTCGTGCGATGGCGCGCCCCTCAGGTTACGGGTCGCGCATATGCCTTGAATACAGCTTCTCCACGCCTTTGCGACAAGGAGCGTCTTCAATGCTTAAGGAGCAGATTGCGTCACTTTTTCCTGCACACCGCCGTATGCGGCGATGTGAGAATGATTTGCTTGTTAATCCTCGCAATATCAGCACCTGGGTTGAGCTAATTGAATTGATGAAGTCGAAGGACAAACTTTCGAAGCGCGCCGCAACATTAGTAGATTCTCATGAAATCAAAAAGACGGGCCATGCTGTTCACGTGTTTTCTGAGATGATAGCCAACCGCGCCGGGAAGCGCCTGGACGCGTTATCTCGCTCCCCTATTGAGCGGATCGAGGATGCTCTCGATGAAATCGTCAAATGGAAGACGGCCATTCAATGCGGGCATACCCACGATGTCAGCAAGGGATATTTCACCGATGCTGAATCTGTTATAGAATATCAATGGGATAATATAATATATCCTATCATAAAGGATTTTGATTTTACCGAAATAGTTGATCTCGCCTGCGGACACGGTAGAAATACTGAATATCTATCCCGACTCTCAAATAATATTCACTTGGTTGACATAAACCAATCATGCATAGATGCTTGTCGCGATAGATTTAAGCTTTCTTACGATACCGTTCGATTTCATTATCATGTAACAGATGGAAATCACATGAAAATGATTGAATCAGGCACGATTACATTAGTGTATTCATGGGATTCTATGGTCCACTTTGATAAATTAATTGTGAAAGATTACTTATTCGAGATCTCGCGCGTTTTGAAAAATGAAGGCATTGCGTTCCTGCATCATTCTAATTATGGCGAATTCGCCCCCGATAGCGATTGGGCCAAGAATGCTGGAACGCGCTCTGATATGTCAGCGCGCCTGATGCGAGATTACGCGGAGAACGCAGCGCTCGAAGTCGTCGATCAGAAGCTGCAAGGGCGTGCCGAGGGCTGGGGGCAGGACGAGCTCGATTGTGTCTCGATCCTGCGGAAGGTCGGATAGCCCGACAGTGAAAGATCCAGGCTGCACTACGCTGAGTGAGGACATTTGATCCGACCCACCGAGGCTCGGGTAACGAAGTCCGTGCCCTGCAGACACACGCCCGGCGAACCAGCTACTCAGCACACTATCCACAAAGCCGGTATCGCGCATGATGTGCGACATCCAGCAGAAGCTCCAACCGGCCTTATGGAAGTCGTGCTCAAGCGATGCTCGCAGCTCCGGAGCGGGGTGGCGATGGGCGAGCCTGAACAGCTTTGCAAGTCGAAGTCAGCCCTATAACGGCCTTTCCGAGGCGCGCAGCATCAGGGCCAGATCTTCCAGGGAGCCTGTCCACTCGCCCACATCTGCTCAAGATCGCGCTTGTCGCGCAACGTGTCCATCGGGCGCCAGAAGCCGGTGTGGCGATAGGCGGAAAGCTCACCGGTCTTCGCCAGCGCTTCGAGGGGCTCGCGCTCCCAGATCGTCGCGTCGGAGCTGATCAGATCGATCACGGACGGCTCCAATACGAAGAAGCCGCCATTGATCCAACCCATCTCGTTCGCAGGCTTTTCCCGGAAATTCGCGACCGCTCCGCCTTCGAGCTCAAGGATGCCGAAGCGCCCCGGCGACGGCACGGCCGTGACGGTTGCCTTTCGTCCGTGCTTTTGGTGGTGCGCGATCACCTGCCGAATGTCGAGATCCGCCACGCCGTCGCCATAGGTCAGGCAGAACGGTTCGTCGCCAAGCAGGTGTGCGATGCGCTTCACGCGGCCGCCGGTCATGCTGTCGGCGCCGGTATCCACCATCGTGACCTTCCAGCGTTCGCTCGGATGGCCCAGGAATTCGACCTTGTTCGCGCCGAGGTCCACCTGGATGTCGTAATTCTCCATGAAGTAATTCACGAAGTAGTGCTTGATCATCTGCCCCTTGTAGCCACAGCAGATGATGAAGTCGCTCAGCCCGGCTGCTTCGTAGATTTTCATGATATGCCAAAGAATCGGCTTTCCGCCGATCTCGACGAGAGGCTTAGGCCTGACATCCGTTTCTTCTGAGAGGCGCGTACCAAAACCGCCCGCAAGAATCACAACTTTCACTGATTCACCTCTGCCCGCCCGATTCTCGAGGGCCTCCCGTCAGCCTATGTTTCGACAGTGGCCTTAACTCCCGCGGCGGGACCATAAGTGGCTCGCCAATCGAGATCAAACGCCATTTCATCGGGGTCTCCGACCAGATAGGGAATCTCGTCGGCGCGCATTGGCAGGTCGCCGAAGCCGAGATTGTCCAGGGCGACCCCGCAGGCCTCCGCCGCCAGTGTCGCCAGGTCGCGGACGGTGGTTCCGACGCCAGTGCACAGGTTGAGGGCCTTGCTGCCCCGGATCGTCCCGGCCTGCAGCCGCCGGCCGGCGATCGCTATGCCGGCTGTGGCGTCGTCGACATGAATGAAGTCGCGAATCTGGGAGCCCGCGGACAGGCTGACCCTGCGCCCGCTGCCACGTTGCGCGACCAGGCTGGGGATCAGCCTATGCGGTGCTTCCCCCGGACCATAGACGTTGAACAAGCGCAGGTGCCGCATCGGAACGCCGAGGGCAGCAGCCGTCCCCAGCGCCAGCAGGCCGCCTGCAGCCTTGGAGGAGCCGTAGAGCTTTTCGTGTTCGAGCGGCGCTTGCTCGCTCAGGCGCTTCGGTTCGTCGGGCTGGGCATATTCCGCACAGCTTCCGGCGGAAACGACCGCCGCTCCGCAGCCGGCCGCCGCTCGCACGATGGCGGCGCCGAGATCGACATTGACCCGTTGCATCGCCAGCGGATCGCGGTCCTGCGGAGCCACGCCATAGGCCGCCAGATGCATGATCAGCGACGGCGCAACTGCGTGAATGGCGGACCGGAGCGATGCTTCGTCCTCGAGATCGGCTTCCGCGGCACGCAACTCGGCCGGCAGGGCGGAACCGCGCCCGGGCCGCGTCAGGGCCCAGGTCTCGTCCGCGAACGTCCGGCAATGCCGAGCGAGATGCCGACCTATGAAGCCGGAGGCCCCGGTGATGAGGACGCGATCCACTGTCAGGCTTGCGCGAGCAGCGCGGAACGATAGCCGGAGATTTGCTCGAGTGTCGTGGCCCGGGCGGAGCCGGGATCCTCTGCGTGCCGGCGATACCAATCCACCGTCAGAGCCACGGTCCCGGCAAAGTCGATGGGCGGTTGCCAGCCGAGGACGCGGCGCGCCTTGGTGCTGTCGAGATGCAGGAAATGCGTTTCGGGAAAGCTTCCGGGCGTGACGTTGACCTTGATCGGCGTCCATTCCCCCTGCAACGCGTCGAGCAGCGCGGAAACCGGCTTCATCTCATCGCTACGCGGGCCGAAGTTCCAGCTCGCATCGGTCTCCGGCACGCTCAGCAGGTTGTGCGCCAGAACCATGTAGCCATGGACCAGAGCCAGCACATGCTGCCAGGGTCGGATCGCCTGCGGATTGCGGATGGTCAGTCCGGAGCCCGAGACAGTCGCCCTGACGAAGTCGGGGACGATGCGGTTGTCGGACCAATCACCGCCGCCGATGATGTTGCCGCCCCGCGCGGTCGCGATCCTCACGCCATTGCCGCGCGCGGCCAGAGTGGCGCGATAGGAGGCCGCTACGAGCTCGGTGCAAGCCTTGGAGGCGCTGTAGGGGTCCTTCCCGCCCAGCGGGTCCGGCTCCCTATAGCCCCAATGCCAGCTCTGATCGGCATAGACCTTGTCGGTCGTGATACAGACCACGGCCTTGACGCCCGGCGTGTTCCGTGCGGCTTCCAGCACATGGGCGGTGCCAAGCACGTTGGTAGCGAAGCTCTCGATCGGGTCTTCGAAGGCCCGGGAGACGAGCGGTTGCGCCGCGAGGTGAAAGATCACTTCGGGCGTCGCGGCCTCGACTGCCCGCTGGACCGCCGCCATATGGCGAATATCCCCGATCTCCGAAAGGATCCCGTCTCCGATCGCGGCTTCGGAGAAAAGGTTTGGTGAGGTATTGGGCTCAAGCGCCAACCCCGATACCTCGGCGCCAATCGACTTCAGCCAGAGCGACAGCCAGCCGCCGGTGAAGCCCGTATGGCCGGTCACCATCAGCCGGCGTCCGGCCAAGGTCGTTTCGAACGGGAGCAGCGGCACGGGGCTCGCGGACATCAATCACGCCTCGCTGGGACTTCGAATAGCGCCATCCTTCGGATGGCACCGGGCTCGTCATGCCTTGCGCTTGAACCAGAAGCAACCACAGCCATAGTCCTGCGCCATGACGAGGTCGTCCGGGGGCGAGACGATTGGCCCACGCTCGCCCTTCTCTTCGATGAGCGAGAACTCGACCAGCTCCAACGGAGCGAAATAGGAGGCGAATTCCTTGTAGTCGTAGATTCGGTGGGCATTGAACTGGACACGCTTGCGTCCGACCGGCGTGGCGATGAGCAGATCACCTCCGGGAGCAAGGACGCGAACGAGCTCGCCGATGGCTTTTAGGTCACCTGCCGGGTCGATCGGATCGCCGTATCGGCCGAGGCCGATATGCTCAATCACATGCATGCAGGACAAAGACGCGATCGAACGATCCGGGAACGACAAGGCCGTGAGATCGGCAGAGCCGGATTGGAGATCGCTCAGACCGAGAATCGCGGGGCGAAAATCGTAGAAGCGCGTCGGCACAAATGCGGAAACCATCGTGGCGAACTGAAGGATGGAGGCGATATCGACATGCTCTTGCGGCAGGGTCCGCGCCAAGATCCGAGCCGCCCACGCCGGATGGTAGAGATAGTGCCGATCGAACGGCGTCGTCTCCCTCTTGTCGTTGAGCTGCGGCAGCAAATCTTCGTCGCTTACGGAGAAGTCACGATCGACGCTTGCGCTACGATCGCGGAAAGCTGCGAGCTCGCCGAGGAAGCTCTGCTGGTCGCGCTGTTCGCCCCTGCGTCGATCGAGGAAGCTCTGCACAAAGTCCTTTTGCTCGAGGACGTCCTGCAGCCAATACCTCTCATGCAGCGTCTGCGACACGTAGTCGGAGAGTCGGAGAGCCTCGGCGACGAAATCGAGGTTCGCTGGATAGCGTTCCGCAATCTGCTTGTTGGCGAGCCCCTGCAGCGCATAGCGCCGGTCCTCTTTCGGCAGCAGCGCGAGACCAACCTGCGCCCTTGCTGAATCAAGCAGACCTCGCAATTTCCCAAGTGGCCCGAAGGTCGAGTTGTTATCCATCATATCTAGCCTGATCCTCGATCCATCTCGGCGTCGGATTGGATATCGCCCCGCAATATCGCCTCATAGCGCGGAGCGATGGCAGCCCAATTGAAGTCCTGGCGCCAGGCGGCACGACCGGCCGCGCCGAGGCGACGCCGGCGATCATGATCGTCGAGCAGGCTCTGAACGTGCTCGGCAAGCACCGATGGATCGACACGCGTATAGCCGCGCTCATCCTTCTCGGCCGGACAGACCTCGCCGCCACGCGTCCAGCGGACGATCTCGTCCGCGTTGCCGACGGGCACTGTCAGGTAAGGCAGACCGGCGGCACCTGCCTCGAACAAGACCAATGGCGAGTACTCGATGTTCGAAGCAAACACGAACAGATCGGCGGCGAAGAAGGCTTCGACCAGCGCAGTGCGAGGGAGATTGGTCTTCACCACGATCTTGTCGGGCTGCGCCACGCTGTCTGCGATGTGATCGTCGATCGTCTTCGGCGGCAGTACCGGCTTCCACGGGCTCACGAGACGCCTCAGCAGCCGGAAAGGTTCGGGAGCGGCCGACTGGAGCGACCGCATCATGCCGCGCAGGATCCAGAGAGAGCGGTGGTAAAGCCACAACGAGGTCCGCTCGGCGAAGGCCCTGAAACCTCGTTGCATCATGAGTTCCCTGGCGCGTCGCAGGATGCGAAATGCTCTCGCAGTGACCGGAAGGGCTGGCGGAGGCTCGTTCACTATAACGAGTGATTCGGCCTCTTCCGGCAGCGGAACCGGCGGCAGCGGCCACTGACCGTTCAGGACGAGCGCCAGCGAACGCCCGTTGGGCGCGAGTTTCGCAAAGGCCTCGGCGAGCTCCGTGTGCCCCTTCGCGTTGATCGGCGTGCCGACCGTGATGATCATCAACGCGTCGTGAGAAATGCCAAGCCGTTGACGGATGCCCGGCGCCGGAGCCGCCGCAAACTCCACCTCGCTGGCGCCGTTGGGCAGGAAGGAGAGCTTGGTGAGGCCGTGTGCGCGGGCAAAATCCACGTCGCGATATCGCTCGGCGTAGAAGATGAGGCGGTCGAATTTGGCCAGGATCGCTGGCAGTTCCTTGAAATAGGCCTGATAGGCCGGTTCATAGAGGCCGGAGAAGCCGCAGGGAATGAAGACCTTGCGTGCCTTGATCGTATCGAGCGCCGGCCAAGCGGCATCGAAAGTCCATTGCTGCGCGGCCTTGATCAGGATCGCATCACCATCGAATGCCTTGAGGAAGTCGACATAGCGCTGGGTGTCGCCTCGCAGGCCGTTGGCGCGATTGCCGGAAATGTCGAACTCTTCGATCTTCACGCCGTTGTGGATCGTGAAGTCACGCTCCGGCAGCCTCGTGGTGCAGACGGTGACGTCATGCCCGGCGGCGACGAAGCGCTCGGCGAGCTGGCGCATAACCTCCTGAACGCCGCCGCGACTGGGGTGGTAGAATTCACAGGCCAGAAGGAGCCGCATCGGTCTTCTCTTCATGCGTTCAACGGGAAAGCCGCGACCTGACCCAGCCCTTCAGCGCGCCCGGCACCGGCAGGCCGCGGCCGAGAGCGATCAGAGGCTTCGCCCAGCCGGGCAATTTGCGGGCATGGATGAAATGGTGGCGGGCATTAGCGAGCATCACGTCGCGGTGCTTCTCCAGATCCCCCGTCGGGGCACGCTGGGCGATCACCTCACAAGCTCCCGTGATCCTCGCGCATACGGCCTCGATGTCCGCCGTGGCGGAAAGACGATCATAGGCGGCGTGCAGGAGGGCGGCGGCGTCGTGGCATGCCCGATCGGGTGCATCGAGCCTGTTCCACCAGGCGATGTTCTCTGCGCAGAGCAGCAGCAGCTTCTCGAGAAAGGGATTCGCGCCGTCGCGCGACATGCTGGACGGCATTTCGCGGTAGAATACCAACCGCTCAGGGAGGTTGACCACGTCATAGGCCCGCGCGATGCGCGACCAAAGTTCGAAGTCCTCCGGCGGCTGGCGGTTCGGGTCGGTCGTGTAGACACCGACCTTGTCGAGCGCCTCGCGCCGCATCATGACCGAAGAATGCACGAAGGGATTGTTGGCCAGCAGGTCGACCAGAAGTGCGCCAGTGTCGATCGGGTGATCGTGGTTGCGGCCGGTCGGAGCATTCCCGATCCAGATTTCCGCTCGCGTGCCGAGCAGACCGCAGCGCGGATGCTGGTCGAGGAAGCGAACCTGCCTCTCCAGCCGATCCGGCGCCGAGAGATCGTCGTGGTCCTGTCGGGCGATATAGCACCCCCGGGCGAGTGAGATGCCGTGGTTCAACGCGCCGGCGAGCCCAATGTTCTGATCGAGATCGACGATGCGCAGCCGCGCATCCCCGGTCTCGCTTGCGATCGCATGAAGTCGGGCCCGCGTGTCGTCCCGGAAGGAGCCATTGTCGATTACAATGAACTCGAAATCGGTGAAGCTCTGGTCGAGGATGCACTTGATCGCCGCGGGCGCCAATTCAGCGCCATTGTAGACCGACATGATGACGCTGACGATCGGCGCGCTCACAGCCGCACCCAGCCTTCAGGCACGAGGTCCTTCGTGTCGTTCGTGCTCGCGGCGAACCACGTCGCCGGCGCCACGACGATCTTGGCCGGCGACGGGTTGAGCCAGGCCCCCCACCAACTGAACGACGAGTTGGCGATCACATGGTGCCGGCAGAGCGACATCAGCTGCATGTCGCGGAAGCCGCGATCCGCGGCGTTCGCGACGACATAGGTCGTGGGTAGGTCGAGCTTCAGGTTATCGCGGGTCCAGTCATGATCATCCGAAAAGACAAACAGATGCGGTTCAGCGACCTTATCCTGAATATACGCGACCGCCGCCCGGTAGTAATCGAGCGAGCAGATGCCATGATAGGAATTGGTGTGGCTGTCGCTGACATAATCGCCGCGCCGCACATGCAGCGAGACGGCGTTGAGCTTGCCGATATCGGCAGCGACGGCGGCGTTATCCGGATCCAGCACCTCGCGCGGCGTCAGCTCCTTGCGAATAACGTGGGCGGCGTCGATGAAGTAGCGTTCGCTCTGCCAGTACCCGTCCATGAAGATCGGCAGTGACTGCCGCGCCAACTCCGGGTCATAGTGGTAATGCGGCTCGCGGTAGTGCTGCGCGGGGCGCGGTCGCAAGCGAGCCAGAACCCTGTCCAGCAGCCCGCTCGCCGGCTGGTGCGTGTCGATGGCCGCGACTTCCTCGGGCGTGGCAATGCCCGCAACGATCGGATAGGCGTCGAGTTCGTAGCGTCGTAGCCCGTAACTCTCGAAGCCGGAGAGATCGAGCTTCACCTGCGCTTCGTGGCGCAGGGCGAGCGCGCGTGCCGCTGCATATTGAAACAACTGGTTGCCGAGCCCGCCGATCAGGCGAACGGTGATGGTTGACACGAAAATGCTCCTGAGCCGGACGCTCAATAAACCGATGCGTGGCAGTATCTCAACCCACTTCTAGCCTGCCAGCTCTACGACACGCGTGCTCCGCGCAGGTTGGGGCTTGTCTTGTCAACCGCCCTCGCCGCCTCTAGACCAGCAACCTCCGACGCTTTCGGACAAGAGAAAGTCGCGCTGAAATGATCCTCAGAACCGTCGGTGGCAGGCCGAATCTACCATATCAGGCCTGGCGCAAGGATGTGCACTCCCAATCGGGAGAGGACGGAATCATTGAGCACATTCTGGGCGCGATTCAATGCCGGTCTGGATACTTTGTAGAGTTCGGCGCCTGGGACGGGCGCCATCTCTCGAATTCAGCACGACTTGCCGATGAAGGCTGGGCTGGTTGCTTCATAGAAGGCAGCGCCGAACGTTTTCAAGATCTTCTCAAGAACTACGCTGACAACGATAAGATCTACAAGCTCAACGCGCTCGTCGAGGGAAGCGGCAAAAACTGCCTGGACAACCTGCTCGATATCGCGAAGGCGCCGCCGACGTTCGATGTTCTGTCAATCGACATCGACGGAAACGACTATCATGTCTGGAACGGGCTGGTTCGTCACAAGGCAAAGCTCGTCGTCGTCGAGTTCAACCCATCGATTCCTGCTCACGTCGTCTACGTGCAGGACGAAGACCCATCCATCAATCGCGGTGCCTCGCTGGCCGCTTTGACCGAGCTCGCCAAGGAAAAGGGCTACGACCTTGTCGCAGCGACCGATTGGAACGCCTTCTTCCTGCAGTGCAGCTTGATCGACGACTTCGGCATTCCAACCTATACGCCGGCGCAGGTGAAAAACCCCGAATACGAGGCTGCGATCTTTCACGGCTTTGATGGAACGCTGGTCGTGGCTGGCAAGCGCGAACTGATCTGGCACGGCATTGGCTATGACGCCGAGGAATTGCAGATTCTTCCGCCCTCGCTGCGCCGCATCCCGATCGCTCAGGATACAGCGTATTTCGAGGAGTTGCAGGAGTTCATCGCCAGCCGGCGCAGCGCCCCTCAGAACTAAGCGGCTTCGCCGCCCTTGCGGAAATTCGCAACGAGAACATCGGCAAACGCGAGCGCCAGTTTGAGGCGGCCAGTCCCAATCGCTCGCAGAAGCATGGCAACCTGATCCCTTGCGGGGATCTTCTCAGCAAACCCCCGCAGGAAGGCGCGAGACTTTTCCTGATGTTCGGCGCTCAGAGTGGCGGCCGCATGGGCCAACGCATACTCGTAGTACGCGCGGTCATGGTTTTGTTCGAACACACGCGAGATCTGCGACGGCAAATCGGTGCTGATGTTGATCAATGGCTCGTGAAGATACTCGAAATCGCCACCCAGCTCGACGATGGCGCGTCGATAGAATTCCAGATCAGACAGCCAAAGATATGTCGGGTCGAATCGGGAAGTGAGGCTGGCATCAATCGCAACGACGCTTGGCGCTCCGATAAAGTTCGCGAACAGGATCTCGTTCGGATCTTGCTTGAGACGCGCGATCTGCTCTGCCCCTGCTGAGTGGACGAAGCGCAGCCCGCCATCCGCGGAGCGCGCGTTGCACGCCCCAAAAACGAGTTTGGATCGCCCGCCGAGGATCGGTTCCGCAAAGCGTGCCAGAGCGTCGTCGCCTGCAAGCCAATCGTCATGGTGGAGGATCTTGCGGACCTGCCCGCGTCCGCGCCTGATCGCCTCGTTCCAGTTTGCGACTGCGCCCATCTGCCGCTCGTTCCGGTAGTATCGGACACGCTCGTCGGAGAGCAGAGGCATCATCGCCGCCTGCACCGCATCGCTCCGCGAGTCGTCCGTAACGACGATCTCGAAATCGCATCCGACCTGGCGCTGAACCGAATGAATGGCACGCATCGCCAGGTCAGGCTGCTCGTAAGTCGGGATGCAGACGGAGACGGCCGGCGTCATTTCCAAATGGCCTTGCCGATCGGCGTGTGACCGTAGCGTCGCTTGAGATGCTCGCGGAACAACCGCGATTGAGTTGCGGTCCCCACCGGTTCGATCGAGCCGATCTCCCCGCTGCCGATCGAGCAAACCGCCAAAAACTGGTACGTCATGGGATAAGAGGTCGGTGCCATCGCAAAGAGCGCCGCCGCCGCCTGCGGCATCGTCATGCGGTCGAGCGCATCCGGATAGTGGTCGCGATTGAGGCACAGAAGCCTATCGATCTTCAGGCCGGACGCCGCCAGAACGGCGCTCAGGCTCCTGATATTGAAGAACCTCATATGCGTGCTCTCGAGAATGCCTGATTTGGAGTACTCGAACTCGCCGTTCAGCAGGCCCAGCCTGACAGAGTTGTGGCAGATATTCGGCGTGCTGATCACGAATTTCGCCGTCGGCGCCGCTGCCGCCACCAGCGCCTTCAGGTTGATGTCGGGAAACGGCATGTGTTCGATAACATCGGCGAAAATGAACCAGTCATAGTCGCGAATGCGGGGCTGCGAGAGAATGTCTTCCAGCATGCACTGGTCGTAGCGGCGATAGTGCCGAACACCCGGGTTGTCGGCTGCGATCGCCGGGTCGATCCCGTCAGCCTGGACATCGGGATTCTCCTTGAGAAGGCGACCGAGAATCCCCGCCCCGGCGCCGACATCGAGCACGGTGCCACGATTGACGAGCTCGAAGATTCGCCCGAGGGGCCCGCAGGGATCAGCCTTGACCCATTTCAGAAGGTCGGGGTGTTCGCTGTAGCTGTCGGGCAGCCGGCTGAAAATGCTGGGGCCGGCGTTCTCGGTCATGTCCGTCTCCAGAACGCGCCCGTATCGTCGATGTTGACGATCTCGTCCCGGATGCTCCGGCTTTCTCGGAAGTCCGCGACTGCCTGCTGACAAGGAGGCAGGCAGTAGTCGTCAATGATGACGAACCCGCCGGGAGAAAGCTTGTCGTAGAGCGCGGTGAGGGCGTCCATAGTGGAGCCGTACATGTCTCCGTCCAAGCGCATGATGGCCAGCTTGCCCAGCGGAGCCGCAGGCAGAGTGTCCTTGAACCAGCCCTTGAGAAACTCGACACGCGAGTCAAGCAGGGCATAGCGGGCGAAATTCTCCTTCACCTGCTCCAGCGAGATCGCCAGCTCGGGATAAGTGTGATGGACGTCTCCGGCATCAGCCGAGTACTGCGGATCGGGCGCCGGCAGGCCCTCGAAGGAGTCCGCCACCCAGATCCTGCGCCCTTCGTCGGCGAGAGCGAGGAGGCAGCCGCGCATGAAGATGGTCGCCCCGCCGCGCCAGACGCCCGTCTCGATCAGGTCGCCCGGCACCGCATCCGCGACCACCCGCTCGACACAATGCTGGATGTTGTCGAGGCGTTTCCGCCCGATCATCGAATGCGCCATTGGAGAGGGTGGCCAGATGCGTCCAAGCTCACGGGCCTCGGGATCGATCCTGCGAGGGATCGCGATAATCTCGCCGGGTTGCGCCGCGACGCTGGCTGCCGCGGCGGCCGGAATCTGCCGGCGCGAATACTCGTGATCGGCATAGATTTCGTTCAGGAGGCTTCTCTTCAGAAGCTCCAGATAGGCGCTGGCGGGAGCAGAAAGGCTGCTGTCAGGCATTCGGAGCTATCCTACTGGGAGAAATTGACGGGAAAACGCGTGGCGCCATGCTCATTGCGCCACGGAATCCCGGCGAGCTCGGCCGTTCCAGAAACGCGGAACGCTCCACAATGAACGATGGAGTCCACCGTGGTGCTTGCATTGATCAGGGCGAGGCTCAAGAGATAGCTTCCTGCCCTGAGACGCATGTCGTCAATGGCGATCCGGGCCTTGTAGGTTCCGCGGTTCGTGGGATAGCGAACGCCTTCCCAAGACGACACGGCAGTGAAAACGCGCGTCCCGGCCGCCGTGTCGATGCCGATGGCCAGATCGAGCGTCCCGGCTCCCGGAAGATCGTCCAGTACTTCGAACGTCACCTCGACTTCGAGGCCGTGCCCGGAGGTAATGCACTGTAGGCCTTCCGCCTGCACTTGCCCGAAAACATTGAGCTCGACCACCCTGGCCTCGCCAGTGCCGCCACGATCCGCCGGGTTGTCCAGGCTGCGCTCATGCGGCGGGACGATGACGATGCCGGCAGCCTCAATGACATCGTGCTCATACTCCTCCGTCGCCTCTTGAACGGAACTGAAGGACACCGCACGGCCGTGCTCCAGATAGAGGGCCTTCTGGCACATCTGATTGATGGTTGCCATGGAATGGCTGACAAAGATCACCGTGCGGCCTTCCTTCGTCAGATCCTTCATCCGCATTTCGCACTTCTTCTGGAAGCCCTGATCGCCCACGGCCAGGACCTCGTCGAGGATGAGGATGTCGGGATCGAGCCAGGCCGAGACCGAGAAGGCGAGCCTGACATACATGCCGCTCGAATAATGCTTCACCGGGGTGTCGATGAACTTCTCGACTCCCGAGAAATCGACGATCTGGTCGAACTTCCTGCGAATCTCGGTCCTCGGCATGCCCAGGATCGCACCGTTGAGGAAGATATTCTCCCGCCCCGACAGCTCGGGGTGAAACCCCGTTCCCACTTCAAGCAGGCTGGCGACCTTGCCGCGGATCTCGGCGCGCCCTTCAGTGGGCGAGGTGACCCGGCTCAGAATCTTGAGCAGGGTCGATTTCCCGGCGCCGTTGGCCCCGATAATGCCGATGCGCTCGCCCGCCTGGACATCGAAGCTGACGCCCCTCAGTGCCCAGAATTCCTTCTTCCGGGCCTCGGACGCGCCGGAATCCGCTTCGGTCATCGCGTGGACGCCCCCGGCGTCGCTCTTGCGGCCGAGCAGTTGATCCACGCCGCGCGCCAGTCGCTCGCGAACGGTGCCCACGGACGGGGAGCCACCACGGTTAATGGAGTAGAGCTTGCCGAGATTCTCGACTCTGAGCGCGTAGTCCATGGCTCACATCATATCCGGGAAGGAGTCTTCCATCTTGCGGAAGACCTTGATGCCGACCGCGACAGACGCAACCGCGAAGACGATCGAGACCAGGATGCTGGGCGGATAGATGATGTCCGTGCGCCCGAGAATGCACCAGCGGAATGCGTCGATGATGCCGACCATCGGGTTCAGCGCGTACACCATCTGCCATTTCGGCGAAACGAGGCTGGTCAGATAGGCCACCGGGCAGATGAAAACGCCGACCTGGAGCACGATCGGGATTAGCTGGCGCAGATCGCGATAGCGGGTGTTCAGCGCCGCGGCGATCAGCCCCAGCCCGAGCGCGCACGCCACGGCGAGCAGCGTAACGAAGGGCAACAGAAGGAACTGCGGCTTCGGCCACAGCCCGAACCAGAGCATCAGCCCGAAGACAAGCAGGAACGCAATGAGATGGTCAACGACGCAGACCACGACCGAGCTCAGGGGAATCACGAGCCTCGGGAAGTAAATCTTCTGAACCAGATGCGCGTTCGCCAGCAAGCTGTCGCTCGAGACGATCAGAACCAGCGAGAACAGCTGCCAGGGCAGAAGGCCGGTCAACACCACGAGAGTGTACGGTACCCCCTCCGATGGCAACTGCGCCAGGATGCCGAAGACGAAGGTGTAGACGAGGATCGAGGCGAGTGGTCGCAGAACCGTCCAAGCCACGCCGATAATCGTCTGCTTGTAGCGGACGAGCAGGTCGCGCCAAGCCAGAAAGTAGAACAGTTCGCGCTCGCGCCAGATATCTCGCCAGTAGGTGCCGTCCTGGCGCTCCGCCGAGATGACTGTTAGCTCTTTCGACAAGGCACACGCACTCCGAAGTCTGCCAGCAAAGGGCGCTCGAACCCCTTCACCGCTTGCGATCGTCGATCAGGAAGCGCGCCTCTCAATACCGCTGCGAGGCCGATGTCAACCGCGCCGCCGCAAAGGCGCCAAGCGCCCCGCTTCTAGGAAGTCGTGAGGCTTTCCCAGTCATAGGCGTGACGGATGATCGTATCGAGATTCTCATAGCGCGGAATCCAGCCGATGTCGCGGCGAAGCTGGGAAGCCTCGGCGATGACCGAGGGAGCGTCGCCCGGACGCCTCGGGGCCTGGCGCACCTCGACCTTGCACCCGGCGATGTTCTCGACCGATCGGATCACTTCTCTCACGGAATAGCCGCGCCCGTAGCCGGCATTGACCAGCAGGTTCCGCGAGCCTGCCCGGAGGGAGTCCAGAACGGCAGCATGGGCACTGGCCAGATCGGAGACATGGATGTAGTCGCGTACGCCGGTGCCGTCTGCCGTGGGGTAGTCCTGGCCGAAAACCTCCACATAGGGCCGCGTGCCAAGAGCGGCCTGGAGGGCGACCTTGATCAGATGCGTCGCGGCGGGGTTGCTCTGCCCGGTTCTGCCGGCCGGATCGGCGCCCGCGACGTTGAAGTAGCGCAGGATCGCGTAGCGCAGGCCGTGCGCCACCGCCGTATCGCGCAGCATCCATTCGCTTACGAGTTTGGACGTGCCGTAGGGCGAGAGCGGGTTTGTCGGATCGGTTTCCCGGACGGGCTCCAGCGTCGTTTCGCCATAGACCGCGGCCGTCGAGGAAAAGATGAACTCGCCAACCTGCCCCGCTACGCAGGCTGCGAGCAGGGTGCGCATCTTCACCGTGTTGGCGAGGTAGTAGCCGAGCGGATCAACCATCGATTCGGGCACGACAATCCGGGCTGCAAAGTGGATGACCGAGCGCACCGCATGCTCGCGCAGGACCCCCGCGACGGTTTCGAAGTCGCCGATGTCGCCAACGATCAGCGGAACGCCGGCGGGGACGGCCGCCCGGTTGCCAGTCGAGAGATTGTCGATGACCACGACCGTCTCGCCACGAGCCAGCAACTCCAGAACCATGTGGCTGCCGATGTAGCCCGCCCCGCCTGTAACCAGAATGCTCATAGTTCCGTCGTCTGATCTAAATGGAAGGAGGCGCCGATCCACTATCATCCAAGATGACAGAAGGCTGGCGGAGAGCAGGCATCACCAGATAAGTGCCCTGCATCATGGAGCACGTCAGCGTATGAGTGCCGGCGGATGAAAATATTGGAGCGGGCGATCGGGATCGAACCGACGACATTCAGCTTGGGAAGCTGACGTTCTACCACTGAACTACGCCCGCATGCCCTTCGCGCTGGCGAAGCAACGCGCGGCATGCCCGCGTTCATAGCGGGTCGCGATGCGGGTGTCATCCGGGAATCGTCAGCGGCGCCCCTTGCCAGGCGCTGCCGGGACTTTTGGGTCGGCGTCGGCCGTTGAGAGCAGGCATTCCCTCGGCATCCGCCATCGCCACGGACCGCCGAGCAAACGACGCTGAAGCCCCCTGTCTCAGCCGAAGCTGAACACGGCCCAGATCGGCGAAGAACTCTTCTTTGCCGTCGCCGCCCGCGCAGGTGGTGCTGCGTACGCAGCCAAAGCCATGCGGTCAGCGCAACGACGTGCTCGGAGCAGTGTCGCTGGCCACTTCAGCCCTTGAAGTGCTTCGACAGCTTGAGGGCCTGGCCCTGGTAGTTCGAGCTCAGCCCTGCGCCATAGAGCGCCTCCGGCCGCCCGGCCATGGTCTCGTAGACCAGCCGGCCGACGATCTGGCCGTCCTCGATGATGAAGGGCACGTCGCGGGAGCGGACCTCGAGCACGGCGCGGGCACCCTGGCCGCCGGCGGCGCTGTGGCCGAAGCCTGGGTCGAAGAAGCCGGCGTAGTGCACGCGGAATTCGCCGACCAGCGCGTCGAAGGGCGTCATCTCGGCCGCGTAGTCGGGCGGGACGTGAACGGCTTCCTTCGAGGCGAGGATGTAGAACTGGCCGGGATCGAGGATCATGCTGCCCGCGCCATCGTCCGGGATAGGCTCCCAGAAATCAGCCGCGCGATAGGCGCCGACGCGGTCGACGTCGATCAGCGCCGTATGATGCTTGCCGCGATAACCCAGAAGACCGCCGAAGCCCGACAGATCGACGCTGACGGCAACGCCGCCCTGGAAGGAAGGCTCCGATGCGCTGACCAGCGTTTCGCGAGCGTGGAGCTCTCCCAGCGCCTTGTCGTCAAGGCGGGCCTCGCCGGCGCGGAAGCGGATCTGCGACAGGCGCGAGCCGGAGCGCACCAGCACCGGGAAGGTGCGCGGCGAGATCTCGATGAAGAGCGGGCCGTCATAGCCGTCCTCGACCAGGTCGAACTCACGGGCACGGTCGGTGATGACGCGGGTGAAGACGTCGAGCCGGCCGGTCGAGCTCTTCGGGTTGGCTGCGGCGCGCAGGCCCCTGGGCAGGTTCAGACCCTCCATCAGCTCGGCGATATAGACGCAGCCGGTCTCCAGCACGGCCCCGTTGGTCAGGTCGATCTCGTGCAGGGAGAGGTCCTCGATGCGGCTGCGCACCGTGCGTTCCGGCCCCGGCAGGAAGCTCGCGCGGACGCGATAGGCGCGCTCACCGAGGCGCAGATCGAGGCTCGCTGGCTGGATCTGCGTCTCCGCTGGCGGGCGGGCAAGACGGATCACGCCCTGCTCGATGAAGGCGCGAATGGAGCTGTCGGGCTGGATGCCGGGCTTGAAGGGCAGCATGCGAAATCCGCGAGGACAATCGGCCATAGCTAGCGAAGCGCCCGGCAAAGGCCAAGCTTGCGCGAGGGGGCAGCGGCCGGACCGGCGGGGTTGTCCACGCCGGAATCGCGGTATGACCGGCATTGACGCCGGCGCCGGCTCCCCGATAACAGAGCGATGGCTGCGAGCGGAGCCTCGGCGATGTATCAGGCACAGACGCATGGCGTGCGCGTCAGCGCGGCGCCGCGTTTCATGGATGCGGAATCCTCACATGCGCAGGGCCGCTACTTCTGGGCCTACTCCATCGAGATCGTGAACCTGTCGGACCAGACCGTCCAGCTGATGACGCGGCACTGGATCATCACCGACGGGCGCGGCGAGGTGCATGAGGTGCGCGGCGAAGGCGTGGTCGGGAAGCAGCCTGTGCTGCGGCCGGGCGAGAGCTTCAGCTACACCTCCGGCTGCCCGCTGACGACGCCGGACGGCTCGATGCAGGGATTCTACGCCATGCAGGACGAGAAGGGCGCGATCTTCGATGTCGCGGTGCCGCTCTTCCCGCTCGACTCCCCTTACGTGAAGAAGGTTCTGCATTGACCCCCGCCAACGCTCCGGCCGGGCAGCGCTACACGCCGCTCGACATGCTCGCCCGCCTCGTCGCCTTCGACACGGTGAGCTCCAATTCCAACCTGCCGCTGATGGCGTTCGTGGAGGACTACCTCGCCGGCTGGGGCATACCTTCGGTGCGCTTCCCGAACGCGGCCGGAGACAAGGTAGCGCTGTTCGCTACCATCGGCCCTACCGACCGTGGCGGGGTCGTACTTTCCGGTCATACCGACGTAGTGCCGGTTGCGGGCCAGGCCTGGAGCCGGGATCCCTTCACATTGCATGTCGAGAACGGTCGCGCCTATGGCCGCGGCGCCGTCGACATGAAGGGCTTCGTCGCGCTGTCGCTCGCGCTGGTGCCGGACTTCATCGCGGCCGACCTGAAGACGCCGATCCACCTCTTCCTCTCCTATGACGAGGAGGTGACCTGCCTCGGCGTCGTCGACGGCATCGCCGCCATGGGCAAGACGCTGCCTCGCCCCCGAGCGGTCATCGTCGGCGAGCCGACATCGCTCGACATCGCCGATGCGCATAAGGGCATCCGAACCTTCCACACGACCATCGGCGGATTCGCCGCTCACTCCTCCAAGCCGCAGCTCGGCGCGAGCGCGGTCCATGCCGGCGCGCTGCTCGCGGCCGAGCTCGACCTGATGCAGGAGGAGGCGAAGGAACAGCCGGACGGGGGCGGCCGCTTCGACCCGCCCTATGACACGGTCCATGTCGGCTCGTTCCATGGCGGCATCGCACGCAACATCCTTGCGGACCGGGCCGAGCTGCTCTGGGAGATTCGGACCCTTCCGGGCTCAGATCCGGAGATGGGGCCCGCGCGCTTTGCTGTATCGTCGGACAAGATTCTTGCGCGCATGCGCAAAACTGCACCAAGTTCGACAATTCAGACGGTTATGAGCTCGGATGTGCCCGGCCTGGCGCCCGAGCCCGGCTCCGAGGCCGAGCGGCTCGCAATGCGGCTTTCGGGGCGAAACCACACGATCGCCGTCGCCTATGCCACCGAGGCAGGGCATTTCCAGCGCGCCGGGCTGCCGACCGTGGTCTGCGGGCCCGGCTCGATCGATCAGGCGCACCAGCCGGACGAATATATTACGCTGGAGCAGCTCGACGCGGGCGAGGCGTTCATGCGCCGGCTGATGGCCGAGTGCCGAAATTGAATGAAAAGATGGTGTCGTTCATCTTAAAGTAAATACTCTGGCTTTATGCAGTAATATATTGACCTACCTTCTTTCTCACGCGCCACTTTAAGCAACGATCAAATACCGAATTTGTTCAGCCGCTTAGGCGTCGAAGCTTACAGGGTCAGCGAATTAACCTTGCGTCGGCAGAAACTCTCCAGATAGATGCGTCGATGCATGGAAAATTCCAACAAAAACAATTGCCTGAGCGGGTAAACTTAAAAATATCGTTCCGCGGCGCAGGAACATCGTTAATCAATCCTTCCATCCGCGGCGAAGCGAAACACGCATCTCAGCTAACCTAAATAAGACACTGAGAGCGCTGCATTTTTTACGAGAACGAGCACTGTGCCGCCCGCGGCGCGGCGCGCGGCTGGCAGCCTTGCCTCAGCCTTTCGGGAGGCGCTCCGGCACGAATCCCGGGTCAACCCGGGATGACGGGGGCGTTGCAGGCCGGATCGGCTCGCTCAGGCCTCGGGCCGACCCGCCAAAAGCCTCCGGGCGGTGTAGGTCATGACCTTCACGCCACCCTGATTGAACACCTCGATGATCGAATCCACGACGGCCCGGCCACTCTTGGATGTCGGCCTGATGCCGGTGATCTCGACCGTCGCCCAGATCGTGTCGCCGACGACGACGGGCGCGTGGATCGTCTGCTGCAGCTCCAGCATGGCCAGCCCGGTGCCCTGGATCAGGGTCTGCAGGATGAAGCCCTCGATCAGAGTATAGGTCAGCGCGCCCGGCACGGGGCGGCCCTTCATCGCTGCGCCCTCATAGTCGGCGTCGATGAAGATCGCTTCCAGCATGCCCGTCACGGCGATGAAATTGACCAGATCCGTCTCGGTGATGGTGCGCCGGAAGGTCCGGAACTTCTGCCCCACCGACAGGTCCTGCCAGCAGGCGCCCTGGCCAAGGCGCGGCAACGCGTCCGTCTCGCTCATGACAGCCTTCTCCCCTGTATTGCTTTGATTTTTCATCGTTTTTCCGAAAGCGGGATACGCTTCCAGGCCGATGTTTCAGAGGCCCGCGGAGAGCCCGTCCTCGACCTCCGAAGGGTCGAAGCTGTAGCGCCGCGAGCAGAATTCGCAGGTGACGCCGAGCTGGCCGTCATCGGCGATCATGGCGCGACGGTCCTCGGGCGAGAAGCCCCGCAGCATGGACAGCACGCGCTCGCGCGAGCAGCGGCAGGCCTCATGCACCAGAACGGGCTCGAAGACGCGCGCGCCGCGCTCGTGGAAGAGCCTGTAGAGCAGGCGCTCGCTCTCCAGCATGGGGTCGAGCAACTCGTGATCCTCGACCGTCTCGACGAGCGAGCGCGCCTCCATCCAGGCATCGTCGCTGATGCCGTCCGGATCGTCCCCGGCCAGGATCTCATGGCCTTCCGGAGCATCGCCGGGATGGATGTCGGCGGCGCGCAGGCGATCCGGCGAATGCGGCATGAATTGCACGAGGATGCCGCCGGCGCGCCATTCCGGACGCCCGCCGGTCGTGACCGTGCCGACGCCGAGGCGCACGCGGGTCGGAATCTGCTCCGACTGGCGGAAATACTGATGCGCCGCCTCTTCGAGGCTCTGGCCCTTCAGCGCGACGATGCCCTGATAGCGTGTCGTGGTCGAGCCCTGGTCCACGGTCATGGCGAGATGGCCCTCGCCGAGCAGATCGCCGGTCGAGAGCTTGTCGAGCGCCATCGCCTCGACCAGCTTCGCCTCGTCGATATGGGCGACGGCGCGGAAATTGTCCGGCGCATTGAAATCGACCACCATCATCGAGATCGCGCCATCGCTCTTGGTCTGGAGCTGGAAGCGGCCTTCGAACTTCAGCGCCGTTCCCAGCAGCACGGCAAGCGCCGCGGCTTCTCCCAGCACGCGGGAGACCGGCGCCGGATAGTCGTGACGCTCCAGGATCGTGTCGATGGCCGGGCCCAGGCGCACGACGCGGCCGCGCACGTCGAGATCCGGCACGGCGAAGGGCACGACGCGATCGTCGAGCCCGACGGTGGACTTCAATTCGCCCGCGGCCATCAGGCCGCGACCCCGCCGAAGCACCAGGCGAGGATGCCCTTCTGCGCATGCAGGCGGTTCTCGGCCTCGTCAAAGACAGCCGATTGCGGGCCGTCCATGATCGCGTCCGTGACTTCCTCGCCACGCGAGGCCGGCAGGCAGTGCATGAAGATGGCGTCCTTCTCGGCGCGGTCCATCAGCCTGTCGTCGACCTGATAGGGCCGCAGCAGGTTGTGGCGCGTGCCCTCATCGTCGCCCATCGAAACCCAGCAATCGGTGATGACGCAATCGGCGCCCTCAACCGCTTCCTCGGGCCTGTGGGTGAGCGTGATCTTCGCGCCCTGCTTCTTCGCCCAGGCGACCAGCGCTGGTGGAGGCGCCAGTTCCGCGGGCGTCGCGATGGAGAGTTCGAAATCGAGCCGGCCGGCCGCGTGCACCCAGGAGGTCAGGACGTTGTTGGTGTCGCCCGTCCAGGCGATGCGCTTGCCGGCGATCGGCCCCTTGCGCTCCTGGAAGGTCATGACATCGGCCATGACCTGGCAGGGATGCTGGCGCTTGGTCAGGCCGTTGATCACCGGGACCGTGGCGTATCGGGCCATCTCGACCAGCGAGTCATGGTCGAGGATGCGGATCATGATCGCATCGACATAGCGCGACAGCACGCGGGCGGTGTCCGCGATGGTCTCGCGCTCGCCGAGCTCGATCTCATGGCCCGCGACCATCATCGGCGAGCCGCCGAGTTCGCGGATGCCGACATCGAAGGAGACGCGCGTGCGCAGGCTCGGCTGCTCGAAGATCATGGCGATGACCTTGCCTTCGAGCAGGCGGTCTCCGGCGGCGGCGGGCGTGCGACGTCGCGCCTTCATCTCCTCGCCGGCGCGCAGGATGGCGCGCAGCTCGGTCGCGGAGAAATCGGAGAGATCGAGGAAGTGGCGCGTCACGGGCGCTTCCCTTCGGCTTGCGCGGGGTTGATCGATCGAACTTATTCGGCGGCCGGACGCTTCAGCGCGTCCTCGACGGCGCTCGCGGCCCTGTCGAGCCGGGACACCGCCTCGGCGACATCCGCCTGGGTGATGATCAGCGGCGGCAGCAGGCGCACGACATTGTCGCCGGCGCCGACCACGAGCAGGCCCTGCGCACGGGCCTCGTTGACGAAATCGGTGTTCAGCGTGTGAAGCTTCAGGCCCAGCATCAGCCCCTCGCCGCGGATCTCGGCGATCACCTGCGGGTGCTTGTCCTTGAGCTCGGCGAGCGACTGCTTCAGCCTGAGCGCAATCTGGCCGACATTCTCGATGAAGCCCGGCGCCAGCACAACGTCGAGCACGGCATTGCCGACCGCCATGGCGAGCGGATTGCCGCCGAAGGTCGTGCCATGGGTGCCGAGCGTCATGCCCGAAGCCGCCTCCTCGGTGGCGAGGCAGGCGCCCATCGGGAAGCCCCCGCCGATGCCCTTGGCGATCGACATGATGTCCGGCGTCACGCCGTAGGCCTCATGCGCGAAGAACTTGCCGGTGCGGCCGACGCCGGTCTGGATCTCGTCGAAGATCAGCAGCAGGCCGTTCTCGTCGCAGAGCTCGCGCAGCAGCTTGAGGAAGCGCGCCGGCACGGAGCGCAGCCCGCCCTCGCCCTGGATCGGCTCGATCATCAACGCGGCGGTCTGAGGCCCGATGGCGGCGCGCAGCGCCTTCTCATCGTCGAAGGGCACCTGGTCGAAACCCTCGACCTTGGGGCCGAAGCCTTCGATGTACTTCTGCTGACCGCCGGCGGCGATCGTCGCCAGCGTCCGGCCGTGGAAGGCGCCTTCGAAGGTGACGATATGGAAGCGCTCGGGATGGCCCTTCGCGGCCTGGTATTTCCGCGCCATCTTGATGGCGCACTCGTTCGCCTCGGCGCCGGAATTGGTGAAGAAGACGCGCTCGGCGAAGGTCGCCTCGCAGAGCCTGCGGGCGAGGCGTTCGCCTTCGGGCGCGCCATAAAGGTTCGAGGTATGCCAGATCTTGCCGGCCTGCTCGGTCAGCGTCTTGACGAGATGCGGATGGGCGTGGCCCAGCGCGTTGACGGCGATGCCGGCGCCGAAATCGAGATAACGCGTGCCGTCGGCGGTGATCGCCCAGGGGCCCTCGCCGCGCTCGAAAGCGACGGGCGCGCGGGCATAGGTCGGCACGAGCACGGATTGGGCGGTGGAAACGGGAGCGGGGGCCATGGAACGAGAATCCTCGCGAAGGGGGCGGTGAGAACGGATTGGCGCTGACGGTTGAACGACGATCCGGGATTGATGCTGCAACCTGCAGCCGTGGTGCGACCCGGCGACGACGTTATCGTCGCACCAGGCTCCTGGCCTCTCGTCGCACCGTCATCCGCATCGTTCGGGCCTTGATCCGCAAAACATAAGCGCCGCCCGAGCGGGCGGCGTCACCTTGTGGATAAATATGCTTAAGGCGGCCGGGACTGTCAATTCAAAGCAAGCTGTGCCTGGCGCAGGCAGTGTTGCCGAAAAGATTCGCCGCGCGGCGTAATCGTCAATCGGCTGGGGAAAAGCTGTTTTCGGATTCGGCGACTCTTGTTCGCGAGTCACTGCCGCTTGTATGGTCTGCCTCGTCAGATACGACATTTCGTGCGGCGTTCCCTTGTACCGTCGGTTGCGGCAGAAACGGCTTTGTCCCTGCGACAGAAGCCGACGGTTCCGGATTCCGTCACGAAGCGCCCTCAAAGGCAGTCTCGCGAGAGGCCTGCCGGACAGACAGGTGATGCGATGAACGAAGCCGGAGCATGGACGGACGAACGCGTCGAGTTGCTCAAGAAGCTCTGGAGCGACGGGCTGAGCGCCAGCCAGATCGCCGCCGAGCTCGGTAGCGTCACGCGTAATGCGGTGATCGGAAAGGTTCACCGCCTCGGCCTTTCGGGCCGGGCCAAGAGCGCGGCCCAGCAGGCCGCACCCCGCAACGCCGCCCCGCGCAAGGCGCCGACGCGCTCGCCGAGCCACCCGATGGCAAACCCTGCCGCCGCCACCCGCGGCGCCCATGCGCTGGCCCCGAGCTTCGCCCCCCAGGCGGATGTCGAAGCCGCGCAGGAACCGGCGCCCTCCGAAGATGTGGTGATCCCCTTCTCGGAGCGCGTCACCATCATGGAGCTGCGCGAATATATGTGCCGCTGGCCGATGGGCGATCCGACGACCGCGGAATTCCGCTTCTGCGGGGCGCGCTCGCAGACCGGCATGCCCTATTGCGGCTACCACGCCCGCATCGCCTACCAGCCCGCCGCCGACCGCCGGCGCGACCGGAGCAAGGCGCGGGCCTGAGTTGAGGGCAGAAAGCTTGGCAATTATGGAAAAGCCGGCCGTGAGGCCGGCTTTTTTGTTGCCGCACTCCGTATCAATCAAATTCGATCGATTAGTACGGAGCAACCTTAAGTGGAAAGGACCTAAGGTCAGCTGTTACGTGGAGTGTCCCGATGCCAGCATTCTCGCTGTTGTCAAACATCATCAGCGCCGGCGCATGGCAGCGCTTCTCATTACCCTCCAGAGAACCCCACCCGGCATCCCTCGTCGCCCTCGCCGTACTATCGGGCCTTTCCGCCGTCCTTTTTGAGTGGACGCTTGCCGGCGAAGACCGAGCGTTTCAACTCTACGGCGTGAATTCCGTGATCGCCGGCTCCGCGATCAGCATTGCCTTGATGGGCATGGCTGCGCCACTGGGACGACGCGCCTCCGGCATCGCGATCGGACTGGGTTTGTCGATCCTGACTTCGCTCGTGTTAAGCGGCTTGGCCCTGTCCCGGGATGTCTTCCTTTTGGATTGGTCCGAGGCGAACGCTATTGCCTCGACCGGGCTTTCGTTCGCCACTCTTATTGTCGTCGTCATCTGGTCGATCGGCGCCTTTGCGACCGCACTAGGGAGTCTCGCATCCGAAGCATCGATCCGTCCGGTCGGACGCGCCATAGCTGCCGTTGTCGGCACATTCGTCGCGCTTGCCTTGCTTCCCACATGGCCGATCTTCACCGGCAAGGATTTTACCACCTCCACCGCCAACATCTGGGAGCTAATCTCTGCCGCGACGGCAGACAATGAGCCGGATCCGCGCTGGGTCCAACGTCAGGAAATCGCCGCTGCGATCGAGATGGCACAGCCCGCGGCGATGGAAGAAGCCATCGGCAACGTCGCGGCAAGACGGGAAGGCGAGGACAACATCTTCGTGCTCGGCGTCGCCGGCTCCAACACCGAAACTGTCTTCGCGACGGAGCTTCAAGCGTCCGTAGAGGTGGTCGGACACCGCCTCGGCACAACGAACAGGTCGATCCTGCTCGTTAATCCGGCGAAGACATTCCCCTCAACGCTGCCTATCGCTTCGGTCTCGAACATTTCTGCAGCATTGCGCGCCATCGGCAAGCGCATGGACAAGGACCGCGACGCGGCGTTGCTCGTCCTGACATCGCACGGCGACAAGACCGGCTTCTCACTGGCTTTCGGGAGCCTCGTGCAGCGGACACTTACGCCGTTCGCCCTAAAAGCGATGCTCGACAGCGCCGAGATCAAGAATCGGATCATCGTCGTTTCGGCCTGCTATTCCGGCGTTTTCGTGCCGGAACTCGCCGACGAGAACACGGTCGTGATCACCGCTTCATCCGCGACGACAAACTCTTTCGGATGCTCGAACGAACGCGACTGGACCTATTTCGGCGACGCCTTCTTCAATCAGGCGCTGCGAACGGCGCCGACGCTCTCGGCTGCCTTCGAAAAGGCGAAGGAACTCGTCGGCGAATGGGAGCGGCGTGACGGACTTACCTCGTCGCAACCCCAGATTCACGTCGGCGACGCGATTGGTCGGCACTTTCCGATAGTCGGGAGGCCTTCAAACTCGCCGGCCGCAAGTGCCGCGGCGGTTGCTAGCGACTGACGGTTATAGCGCTTTGCTTTCAATGATTCTGGCGCCGGCCGAGCGTCTCCAGGTGCCGGCTCCAGCGTGAGAGCGCGAAGCAGATCAGCCAGTAGATCGCGCCCGAGAAGGCATAGGCCTCCATATTCATGCCGACCCAGTTGGGGTCGGCGAGCGAGGCCTGGGCGATGCCGAGCAGGTCGAGGATCGAGACGACCAGCACCAGCGTGGTGTTCTTGATCAGCGCGATGAACTCGTTGGTCATCGCCGGCAGCGAGATGCGCAGCGCCTGCGGCAGGATGATGAGCCCTGTCGCCTTCCAGTAGGTGAGACCGAGCGCGGTCGCCGCCTCGCGCTGGCCCTTGGGCAGGGCCTGGAGGCCGCCGCGCACCGCTTCGGCCATATAGGCCGCGATGACGAAGCCGAGGCCGATCACCGCCCGCGCCAGCCGGTCGATGCCGATGCCGCCCGGCAGGATCAGCGGCAGCAGCAGCGAGGCGAGGAAGATCACGGCGATGATCGGCACGCCGCGCCAGAACTCGATGAAGACGACGCTGATCAGCCGGATGACGCGCAGCTCCGATTGCCGGCCGAGCGCGAAGAGGATGCCGAGCGGGATGGCGATGAGGCTGGCATAGATCGAGATGAACAGGGTGAGCATCAGCCCGCCCCATTCGCGCGTCTCGATGTAGCGCAGACTGAGCCCGCCCGAGAGAAGCCAGATTCCCAGCGGCGGCAGGAGAACCAGCATGGCGACGCCGAGCCTGAGGCGCAAACGCTGCGGCGCGAAGACCACCGACAGCGTGCCGAGGAGGAAGAGGATGCCGGCCAAATCGACGCGCCAGCGCTGGTCGACCGGATAGAGCCCGTACATGAACTGGCCGAAGCGGGCGCGGATGAAGACCCAGCAGGCACCGCCCGGCGCGCAATCGGCCCGGGTCGTGCCCGCCCAGGTCGCGTCGATCAGCGACCAGCGGATCAGCGGCACCGCGACCCAGGCGATGCCGAAGGCCATCACCAGCGTCAGGAAGCCGGTGAAGGGCGTGCCGAAGAGGCGTTCCCGCCAGAGGGAGAGGGACGAGACACGGTTCATCGCGTCACCAGGGCGATGCGGGCGTTGTACCAGTTCATCAAGCCTGAGACGGCAAGGCCGATGACCAGATAGACCGCGAGCGTCATGGCGATGATCTCGATCGCCTGGCCGGTATTGTTGAGCGCCGAGCCCATGAACAGGCTGACCACGTCGGGATAGGCGATAGCCGCGCCGAAGGAGGAGTTCTTCAGCACGTTCAGATACTGGTTGGTCAGCGGTGGCATCATGACGCGCAGCGCCTGCGGGATGACGACGAGGCTCAGGATGCGCCCCGGACGCAGGCCGAGCGCGCCGGCGGCCTCGGTCTGCCCCTTCGGTACGGATTCGATGCCGCCGCGCACGATCTCGGCGATGAAGCCCGCCGTATAGGTGACGAGGGCCGCCAGCAGCGCGACGAACTCCGGAATCACCGCGAAGCCGCCGCGGTAGTTGAAGCCGCGCAGCACCGGCACGTCCCAGCGCGTGGCGAGGCTCGCCCAGGCGATGGCGAGCGCGGGAATGACGAGGATCAACCCGATGCCTATGGCGAGCAGCGGCGCGTCCTGCCCCGTGCGCTCCTTGCGCCGCCGCGCCCAGACCGAGATCAGCCCGTAGGCGACCCAGGATGCGAGCACGATCAGCGCGGCCCAGCGGAGGTTGTCGACGCTGTCCGGCAAGGGGATGGTCAGGCCGCGATTGTTGAGGAAGGCGACGCCGAAGAGACCGATGCTCTGGCGCGGCGCCGGCAAGGCGGCGATGACGCCGAAATACCAGAACAGCACGAAGAAGAGCAGCGGGATGTTGCGGACAAACTCGATATAGGCGCCGGCGATGGCCGAGGTCAGCCAATGCGAGGAGAGCCGGGCGATGCCGATGACGAAGCCCAGCAAGGTCGCGAGCACGATGCCGATCACCGTCACCAGCATGGTGTTGGCGACGCCGACCCAGAACAGGCTGAAAATATTGTCGGACTGGGTGTAGCCGGTGAGGACGAAGGGCACCTCGATGCCGGAGGTGCGCCAGAGGAAGCCGAAACCGGAGGCGATGCCGGCCTTGACCATGTTCTCCGAGGCATTGCGCACGAAGAAGATCGTCAGCCCGACGAGGAAGGCCACGGCCGCGATCTGGTAGATCCAGTCGCGGACGCGCTTGTCGTTGATGAAGGACAGGGCCTTGTTCACGATGATGGAACCCTGAATCGTAGAAGACCCGCTGGCGCCTCCGTCATTTCGGGGCTTCGCGCAGCGAAGAGCCCGGACTCCAGAGCCGATGCGGCTGTCAGGAAGAGCGGCAAGCCCGACGGGTTTTCCTGTCGGACCTGCGGTTCTGGATTCCGGGCTCGCCCCTGCGGGGCGCCCCGGAATGACGGCGGGTTCCGGATTTACGCGGAACCGGCGCCCGCTCTCACTGGAAAGGCGGGGTGAAGAGCAGGCCGCCCTTGATCCAGAGCTGGTTCTGGCCGCGCTCAAGCTTCAGCGGGGAGCCCATGCCGACGGTGCGCTCATAGCTCTCGCCATAGTTCCCGACCTGCTTGATGGCGTTGTACATCCAGTCGTCGTTCAGGCCCATCATCTTGCCGAAGCCGCCCTCTGCGCCGAGCAGACGGCGAACCTCGGAGCTCTTCGAGTTCGCCTTCATCTCGTCGACGTTCTTGGAGGTGACGCCGAGCGCCTCGGCCGCGATCGTGCCGTTCAACACCCAGCGGACGATGAGCTGCCAGCGCTCGTCGCCCCAGCGCGTCACAGGGCCCTGCGGGTCGTTCGAGATCGGCTGGGTCAGGATGACGTGCTCGTCCGGCGCCTTCAGCTTGATGCGCTGGCCCGCGAGCGCGCCGACGCCAGCCGTATAGGCGTCGCAGCGGCCGGCGTCATAGGCGGCGATGGCATCGTCGTTCTTCTGGAAGTTGGTGATGGTGACCTTGAGATTGCGCTCGCGGAACCAGTCGGCGGCGTTCTTCTCCTCGGTCGAGCCGGCAGCGACGCAGACCGAGGCGCCGTCGAGGCCAGCGGCTTCCTTCACGTTGGCCGACTTGCGGACGAGAAAGGTCTGGCCCTCGTAGAAGTTGATGCCCTGGAAGTTCAGGCCGAGCGTCGCGTTGCGCGAGAAGGTGATGGTCGAGTTGCGCGAAAGCACGTCGACCTGGCCGGATTGCAGGATCGGCCAGCGCTGCTGCACCGAGGTCGGCGTGTACTTGACCTTGGTCGCGTCGCCGAAGATCGCGGCGGCCAGCGCCTTGCAGTAATCGACGTCGATGCCGCTCCATTCGCCCTTGTCATTGGCGAAGGAGAAGCCGGGCAGGCCGAGATGCACGCCGCATTCGAGATTGCCGCGCGCCTTGACGGCATCCAGCGTCGGGCTCGGTGCAAGCTGCTGCGCCTGCGCGAAAGAGATTCCGGCGGCGAGAACCGCGGCCGTGCTGAAGATTCTGATGGTCATAGTCCCGTCTCCCCGAAGCCATTGGCGGCTTTCTGTGCTGGAAACCGGACTATGCAACAGCCGGGCCGAAAGCGGTAGCGGCGGAAATCCCAATCCCTGACAGGCGCCCGAGGTCACGCCGGCCGGCTCACCTCAGGTTGCGGCCGGGGCGGCGATGCGGGCGTTCTTGCGGATGGTGTAGAGCGTCGCGCCGATCACGATGGCCGCGCCGATCCAGGTGGTGAGCGCGGGAATCTCGGCGAAGAAGAAGAAGCCGGTGAAGCTCGCCAGCAGCAGGCGGCTGAAATCGAGCGGCGCCAGCGCCGCCGCCTCGCCGACCTGATAGGCACGGGTGATCAGCCACTGCCCGGCGGTGCCGAACAGGCTCAGCACGGCAATCCAGAACCACTGGTTGGCGGTCGGCGCCTGCCACCAGGCCCAGGTCGGGATGGCGAGCAGGACGATGAGCACGGCGCCCTGGTAGAGCAGGATCGTGTCGGTGCGCTCGCTCGCCGCGAGCTTGCGGACGCTGACCGTGATGCCGGCGCCGCAGACCGCGCCGAAGACGGCCAGCAGCGCGTAGATGTCGAGCCCGTCGCTGCTGGGACGCAGCATGATCAGCACGCCGACGAAGCCGATGATCGTCGCGGCCCAGCGCCGGCCATCGACCCTTTCCTTCAGCACGATGACGGCGGCGATGGTGACGAAGAGCACCTGGCTGAAGCCGATTGCCGTGGCCTGTGCCAGCGGGATCTTAACCACCGCCGTGAAGCCGGCCAGCATCGACGCCAGCGTGAAGACGCTGCGGGTGATCTGCAGTCCGAGGCGGTCGGTATGCAGGGCCTGGCGCAGGCTGCCGGCGGCGAAGGCCAGCAGGATCATCGTCATGATCACCTGCCGGATCAGCAGGATCTGCACGAGGGGGATGGCCTGGCCGACATGCTTGATGCCGGCGACCATCACCGCATAGACCAGCATCGCACCGAGCATGAACACCGAGCCGCGCAGATTGGGGCTCGCGCCGCGCCACCAGTGCCGGAATTTCCGGGTGAGCCGGCCCGGCGCGGCCGAAACCGCGTTGTCGGGCAACCGTTGCGAAGCTGCCGGAGACGCATCGGATGCGGTGGCGGAAGATGCAGTGCTGGAACCCGGGGGCGCGATTGCGGCCGGCTCCTGCCAGGCCGGAGCCTCAGCCTCAAACCCCGAACGGCTCTGCCGCCCGGCCTGCCTGTCCTCGCTCATCGCCCCAACCATCGCCCGGCCTCAAGAGGGGCCGGATCAGCGCTTCTTCCCTTGCCTCTTTCATCGGCGAAGCGCCGCAGCGCGGCCAGTGGGACAGGCACATGGCGGGGTTGTGCCGATGGCGCGGCCGATGGCCGCGCTCAAGGCCGAACGGCAGCAAGCCCACGCGCGAGCGCTTCCGCCAGGGCGGCGCTTTGACCGTCGAGAAAGGCCGCTCCGTCGATGCGCTGACGATCACCGGCACGGATCGCCCCGAGCCGCCCGACCAGCGCCGCTGCGAAATCGGCGGGCGTTTCGGCGAGGGTGAAGTTGGCCGGCAGCGCCGTGAAGCCACGGCAGGAAAGCGGCGTCGCCACGGCCGGCATGCCGAGCTGCATCGCCTCGATCGTCTTGAGCTGGACGCCGGTGCCCGCCCGGCTCGACAGCGCGACGATCCGGCAGGAGCGGAGGAAGGCGTCGGCAGCCGGCACGCGGCCGACGAGCGCGACATGGGGCGGCGCCTGCAGATCGGCCGGCAGCCGGCCGGCGACGGCAACGTGCAGATCCGCCGGCAGCAGCGGGCAGACTTCCCGCAGGAACCAGTCGAGCCCGACCCGGTTCGGCTCCCAGCTCCAGGTGCCGATCAGGCCGATATCGAAGGCCGGCGGCGCCTCCGGCGCGCCCTGCGGCAGTGCTTCGCCGCACCCCGAGAGCAGCGGCAGCACGTCCGACTTGCCTTGCCCGGCCGGGCCGAGCGCCTGCCTGTCTTCCTCGGACAGGGTCCAGACGAAGCGCGCCTCCCGCCAGAGCCGGCGCTCGATCTCCTCCAGCAGCCGGGCCTCGCGGGCGAAGAGCCAGCGGAGCAGCGGGTTGCCTGCGTAGGCGGCGCTCTGCCGCGCGGATGCATGCTCGATATTGTGCTCGACGAGGATGCAGGGCGCGAGCTGGAGCAGCTCGGGAAAGGCGCCCGGGAGCATGACGGAATTCAGGACGATGGCATCGAAGGGTCCATGCGCCTCGACCGCTTCGACGAGGCGTCCGGCGCCGGCCTGCCGCAGCTTGGCACTGGCGACCGGAAGCCGGAAACGGAAGGCCGCCGCGAGCCATTCGAGCCTTCGCGCCAGCGGGACCACCGCATTCTCGATGTCGACCTCCGCGACGACAACGGCGGCCTCCGGATCGGCCGGAACTTCGCCCGGCCGGACGAAGCCGATCGCCAGGACGTCGTGACCGGCGGCACGCAAAGCCGAGAGGATCGCCGCATTGGCGATCTCAAAGCCGGTATCAGGCCGGGCAACCGGGATGAGCGAGGTCAGGAAAGCGAGGCGCAATGACGGAGGCTCTGGAGCGGATGCGTTTCAGTCTCCCCATTGTCACGACAGGTCAAGCGCCAAGGGAAACCATGCTAAATGAGCCCGCGAACACCGAACCTTAAGCCACGCTGACCTAGGGTCCGGCCCCATGACGACTGCCCTGCATTTCGACACGCCGGAGCCGTTCGCGGTGATCGCGCAATCGCCGCCTGGCGCGCTCGCCGGGGTCGAGAGCGTGATCTGCGTGCCGACCTTCAAGCGGCCCGACATGCTGGAGGCGACGCTGCGTTCGCTCGCCGGCCAGCAGGGCGGGCATGATTTCGCGGTGATCGTGGTCGAGAACGAGGGGATCGAGCGGGCCGGTGCCGCACGAGCGAGCGCGCTGCTGGCGGCCGGTCTGTTCAAGGGACTGGTGATCGTCGAGCCGCGCCAGGGCAACTGCAAGGCTTATAACGCCGCCTGGCGCTGCGCGATGACGCGGTTTCCGGCGCTCAAGCAGGTGCTCGGCATCGACGACGACGAAGAGGCCGAACCCGGCTGGCTCGACGCCTTCCTGAAAGCGGCCGGAAGCGCGCCGGCGGAGTTGTTCGGCGGCTCGGTGACCCCCGTCTTCACTGACACCTCGCGCGACTGGCTCTCGGCGCATCCGGTCTTCCGGTCGCATTACAGCGCCTCGGGGCCGGTGCCGATGCTCTATTCGAGCGCCAACTACCTGATCCGCCGCGAGGTGCTGGAGCGGCTCGGCTTCCCCTTCCTGGACGAGAGCTTCGATTTCACCGGCGGCGGCGATACCGATTTCTTCACCCGCGCCAAGGCCGCCGGCTTCCGCTTCTGGTGGGTGCAGGAAGCGGCGCAGCGCGAGACCATGCCGGCGCGGCGCAGCGAGTTCGGCTGGATCGCGGCGCGCGGCTTGCGCAACGGCGCGATCTCGGCCGCCATCGAGCGACGGCAGCATCCCGGACCCACCGGGCGACTGCGCGTGCTAGGGAAGTCGCTAGCCCTTCTGGCGGCTTCCATTCCGCGTGGCATCGCGCTCGGGTTGCGGACGAGCTCGGGGCTGATCGGGCTCTATCATGCGCAGGTGGCATGGGGTCGCCTGATGTCCGAATTCGGCGTCGCCAACGAGCAGTATCGCAAGCCGGAAAAGAACTAGGCAACGGAACCTCCCCGTCATTCCGGGGCAGGCTGCAGGCCTGAGGCCGGAACCCAGAACCGATGCCGCAATGAAAAAGGGCGGCATCCTCGAATCGGGACGGAGGACGCGCCGGCTCAGCCCGCGTTGACGACGACGCCGGCGAGCTTGCCGGCCTGAGGCCCGAGCTCGGCCCTCCAGCGCTCGATCTCCGCCTTGGCGGGCTCTTCCCCGCGCACGACCAGCACGATGTCGTCGACCGCCTCGGCGAAGCGGCCGATCAGCGCATCGGCCCGGCGGCTGCCACCATCGATCACGATCGGGCCGAAGCGATGCGCCGCGCCGAACAGCCCGGACTGGATCGCGTTCGGACCCGGCACCGGCACGCTGCCGATGCGCGGCAGAAAGGCGAGGCCCGTGCCCTCGTCCTTGCAGGCGGTGCGCGCGACGGAAGCGCCTTGGCCGAGCACCTCGGCGAGACCGGTCGGGGCATCCGAGGCGAAGATGCGGGTAAGGCCGAGCGCGCCATCGCCGGCATCGACCAGCAGTGCCGGCAGACCGGCCTGCGCGGCATCGAGCGCCAGGTTCAGCGCGAATGTGGTGGCGCCCGCCTGCGGCTGCAGCCCGACGACAAGGATGCGGCGGCGGTTGCCGGCCTGCGCCAGTTCGGTGCGGATCGTGGCGACCGCGCGCGCGAAGCCGCCCTGCGGCTTGTCGATGACGTCGACGAGATGGGCCTGCGCCTGGAAGACCGAGCGCGGATCGGCGACCTCGCTGCGCCAGCGGCGATGGCGCACCGCCGGAAGCGCGCCCAGCACGCGCAAGGGAGTGGGCACCGGCCTATCGGCACCGCGTTCGGTCTGGCCGCCCGGAATCGCGATGAGGCGGCGCCAGCCGCTCGTCTGGGCGGCCGGCTCCGCTTCCCTGGGCTTGCTCGTCTCGACCTGTGGGGTCGCGGCCGGCTTCAGGACGGGGGGCTCGGGCGGCACAGCCGCGGCCTGTGGGGGCGGGACCGGAGCCGGGGAGGCTTCAGGCGCAGGCGTCGCCACCGGACGCGGAGCGCGGCGCCAGAAGGGCCGGCGCATGGCGGCGCCAACGCCCGGCGCCGGAAGCGGGACGGGTGAGAGGGCGAGGGCCAGCGCGAGCAGGGCACCGAAGCCGCCACCGCCGATGGCGCCGAGCAATGCGAGATTGCGGCGGCTGATGCCGCTCTTCTCCAGCGGCGGCATGGCCGGGCTGATGACGCGGGCGTTGGTGGTGTCGATGCCGCCGAGTTCGCCGGTCTCGCGGGCGCGGCGCAGGAAGGCGTCATAGACGGCGCGCGAGGACTCGACCTCGCGCTCCAGCTCGCGCAGCTCGACCGAGGCGCGGCCCACGGCATATTGCGCCTTGGTGAGCTGATCGACGCGGCTGGCGAGCTGGCGCTCGGCATCCATGGCCCGGTCGTACTCGACCTTGGCGGAACGGCCGATGCGGGCGAGTTCCTCGGTGATCTGGCGGCGTGCGTCACGGACCTGCGATTGCGCGGCCGCGAGTGCAGGATGGCGATCGCCGAGCGAGGCGACGAGATCGGCCTCGCGGGCGAGCGCGGCACCGAGCTGGGCGCGCAGCGCCGTCATGGTGTTCGAGGAGACGGCCTCGGGCGCGGCTCCTGCCTCGAGGCTGGAGGCGCGGGTCGCGACGATCTGGTCGTATTTCGCCTTGGCTTCGGTCATTCGTGTACGCGCCGCGACGAGCTGGCCTGTATTGAGCGCGAGCTGCTCCTCGCTCAGCGGCTTGCCGCCGATGCCGACGAGATTATTGGCCTCGCGGTATTTCTGCGCCTTGTCCTCGGCGATCCGCAGACGGTTGCGCAGCTCCTCCAGACGCCCGGTCAGGGACGCGGTGGCGCGCTGCGCCAACTCGACACGGACCGCGGCCTGATCCTCCAGATAGGCCTCGGCGAGAGCGTTGGCGATCTTCGCGGCCTTGTCGGGGTCCTGCGCCGTCGCGGAGATGTCGATGACGAAGGTGCGCTCGCCGCGGCGGACCGCGACATTCTTGTCGAGCGCCGCCAGCGCATAGAGCATGGACCGATCGGGCGAGCCGGGGGCCGGTGTTGAGGAAAAGAGGGAGGAGAACAGGCCGCCGCGGGCCACGCCGCCGTAATCGGGGTCCTTGTCGAGGCCGAGCCGCTCGACGACACGTGACTTGATGCTGTCCGAGGCGATGACCCGCGCCTGGCTTTCCAGATAGCCGGTGATCGAGGTGGGGTCGCTGCCGACCGTATTGGGCGACACGTCGTTCTGGAGCACGCGCAGGTCGCGCGGGTCGATGAAGAGCTGCGCCGTCGAGACGTATTTCGGCGTCATCATCAGGCCGGCGAGGATGCCCAGGCCGAGACCAGCGACCGCCATCAGCAGGATCAGCCCGCGCCGGCTCCAGAGCGTCGCCAGGATCCAGGCGGGGTCGGCAAGGCGGGCGAGCGGCAGGGCGGAGGGCGAGGCCGGCCGTTCCCGGCGGGCGGGTGCCTCCTGTCCTTCCTGTGCAGCCGGCTCGGTGGTGAACATGACGCGACGCTTCACTCTGTTCCGGGATAAGGGGCTGTACTAGGCCGTGCCGCGCCGGAAGCGCTCGAGCACGGCCATCATCGGCTTGGGGCGGTAATCGGTATCGAGCGGGAGGGGCCGGGCGCGGGCCGAATCCTGACGCGGGAAGGTGTCCGGGACCCAGGAATAGCGATCGGTCAGCCCCCAGGTCACGATCGCCTTGGGGCGCTTGGCGGCGACGACGGCTTCCAGGAAGGACGAGACCCTGGCCGCGGCCAGCTTGTCGCGCAGGACCGGATCGGCGGGCAGCTTCCAGTCGATGACGTCGAGCTCGGTGATCTCGACATCGAGGCCGAGCGCGTCGAGATCGCGCAGGAAGCGCTGGAGCCCGTCGAGATCGAGGTCCTTCTCGCCGTAGAGATGAGCCTGAATGCCGAGGCCGTGGACGGGGATGCCCTTGTCCCGGAGGCGCCGGAAGATGTCGAGCGCGACCTTGCGGCGCGCGGCACCGGCGGGAGCCGCCTCCTCGAAGAGAAAGTCGTTGAGGACGAGCCGCGCCTTGGGATCGACCCGTGCGGCCGTGCGGAAGGCGATCTCGATATGCTCAGGGCCGAGCAGGCGCTGCCAGATCGTGTCGCGCAGGGGCGTATCGGGACTGGGCTCGTATCTGATGACCTCGTTGACCACATCCCAGGTCGCGATCCGGCCCTTGTAGCGATCGACGACGATTTCGATGTGGTTGACGAGCTCGCGCTCGGCCTCCGCCCGGGTCGTCATCTCCTTCGCCCAGGGCGGCAGCGCATCGCCCCAGAGCAGGGTGTGGCCGCGCAGCGCCTTGCGGTTCGCCTGCGCGAAGGCGACGATCTCGTCGGCTCCGGAGAAGTCGAAGCGCGGCCGGTCGTGCCGCAGCCCCTGCCATTTCAGGTCGTTCATCGGCACGATGACGTCGCAATAGCGCTTCAGCGCCTCGCGATAGCGCGCATCGCTCCGGAAAGCGTCGATCTCGGCGGCGGAGCCGAAGGGGATCGGCCGAAGAGCCGCCTGCGCCGCATCCGGGCCGGCCGCTGCGGCCGTCAACGCGCAGGCTGCGGCGCCGCGCAGGAGTCCGCGCCGCGTCGGCATCGCGTCATTCCGGTCCGCTTCGGTCTGCTGCATCGGCGCTGGGCTCTTTCCTGGGCGCTTTCCGGGGGCCGCCTTATTTGGGGCGATTCCGTTTCGTTTAGGGTCGTTCAACGCCTCTCGGCTATGAGGGACTCGCCATATGCCACGCCAGAGGCACGCGCCGGGCCAGCCGCCCGCGGAAACGGATCATGCTGCCAGATCGTGCCGTCATCGTCGCATACCTCACCATCCTGAGCGGCTCGGCCGGCCGGCTCGTCATCTCCCTTGTCTACTTCCTTATAGTTGCCAACACGTTGACTCTCGGCGATTTCGGCCTGTTCGCCACCGCCTCGGCGACCGGGCTGATCCTGTCGCGGCTGCTCGCCTTCGGCTTCGTCTCGCCGCTCTATCGCACCGCCACCGTCAAGCCGCGCCTGCTGGGAGCCTATCTCGGCGGCTTCGCGGGGCTTGGCCTGGTGTCGCTGCCACTGATCGCCGCCGTCGCCGCGGCAGCCTATCTCGCCCTCTTCGCGGAACGCCTCGCCATCCTGCCCTTCGCGGCGATTATCGGCGCTGAGGTGCTGGGCTGGCGCGTCGTCGAGGTCGTCGCCATCGTCAACAACGGCCTCAGGCGCTTCCGGCAGGCGGCGCTGCTCGTCATCATCGGCTCGGCGCTGCGGACCGCCGCGGCGCTGGCCTTCGTCGCGCTCGGCCATTCCAGCCTCGAGAACTGGGCCTTCGCCTATTGCGCCGCGACGATGACCAGCGCGGCGATCGCGCTCGCGGCCTTCCTGCCGGCGTCGCGCTGGCGCTTCGTGCGCAGCCTCTATCCGCGCCGCATGGCGGACGCGGTCTTTGCCGGCACGGCCGATATCTTCTTCTACATCCAGTCCGAGCTCGACAAGCTGCTCGTGCTAGGCATCGCCGGCGAGCGCACTGCCGGGCTCTACGCCATCGCCTTCCGGGTCATCGACCTCACCGCCATGCCGGTGCGCAGCTTCAACCAGATGCTGGTGCAGAAGATCATGCAGGAGCGCGGGCTCGGCGGAGGCAGGCGGCTCGCCGGCTTCGAGGCCGGCATCGCGCTGGTCTCGGTCGCCGGGCTCGTGGCCGTGATCCTGGCCCTGATGCCGTTTCCGGGGCTGCTCGGGCGCAACGTCTCCCAGGCCGCCTATCTCTTCGCGCCGATGCTGCTGGTGCCGGCCTTCCGCAATCTCGTCGAATACCATGCCGAGCTGCTCTATGCCCGCGAACGGACGGGCTCGCGCATCCTGCTGCTCGCCCTGCTGACGGCGCTCAAGGCCGGGCTGATCACGCTCGTGATGACGCGTTTCGCGGCGGGAGACGAGTGGGCCGGCTGGATGAACCTCGTCTTTGGCCTCGTCTATCTGGTCTCGGCCGGCTTCACCTATCCGCTGCTGGCGCCGGCGCGGCGCTAGCTCGCCTGTCGAGCCTGCCGCTCGAACAGGGCGCGGATGCGGTCGAGCGGCTCGCCGATGAAGGACTGCACGCCCACCGCGACCTGCCAGGGCGCCAGTACCTCCTCGAAGGAATCCAGGCGCTCGAAGCCTTCGACATCCTCGTTGATCCAGTAGACCTTGCAGAGCTCGCGCGGGTCCGGCCAGTGGCCGGCGGCCTCCAGCCCGAGCAGGCGTTCCACGTAGTAGCCGTAGATCATGTATTCGGAGAACCGCCGGTCGCGCGCGATCGCCGTCACCCAGTCGCGCCCGCTGCGGCGCTCGATCAGGGCGAGCAAAGACAGCACATGCTCGCGGCGCCAGCTGACCATGTTGTTGATGTAGTCCGGCCCCGGATAGGCCGGGGACGCCAGGCCGAGCAGGGTCGAGGCATTCTCGCACCAGGCTCGATGAGGCTCCATTTCGGCGGTGATGTTATCCGGCTTGCGATAGAGGCGGGTGGCGCCGTCCTTCATCAGGCTCGCGAGATCGAAAGGCCTGACGAAGAGCATGTCCGAATCGGCGAAGAGGATGACATCCTCAGCGCTGGCCTTCGCGACGGCGAATTTACGCAATTGCTGGGCGTGCCAGCCCCGCAGCGGCGGGATGCCACGGGCCGCGGCGCCCAAGCCCGTCCAGACCCGGCGCCGGCCCAGGCTGAACGGATCGGGCCAGGACTTCAGCCAGCGCGGCAGCACTTCGGATTCGGCGAGGACGCGCCGACGCGGGCCTTCGAAATCCCGGAACAGGGGAAGGTCGCGGTCCTCGATCAGGAGGTAGTGGACCGCATGGCCGGTCACGAAGCGATCGATGCTGGCGCAGAGCAGGCGGCAACGCTCGATATCGCCCCTGTAGCTCGGCGTCGCCAGGGCAAAGCTCATGCTCAATGCCGCGAACTCACCCGCTGCGTCGGCCGTCGGCGACGTATTGCCTGAACAGGCGCAGCAGGAAGGCCGGGTTGCCGACGACATAGCGGCGCCAGAGCCGGCGCGGCTCCAGCCAGAGGCGATAGACCCATTCGAGCCGGGCCTTGCGGATCGCCTCCGGCGCGCGCGGCACCTCGCCGGCGAAGAAGTCGAACAGCGCCCCGACGCCCGCGGCCACGGATGCGTGCCGGCCTGTGAGCTTGTCGGCGATGAAGCGCTCCTGCAGGGGATTGCCAAAGGCCACCAGCAGCAGGTCCGGCTGCTCAGCCTTCAGCCTGTCGAGCAGCCCCGCCTCCTCGGCCGGCGCATAATAACCGTGCGACAGCACGCTGAAGCGGTGGGTGGGATAGAGCTGCGCCAGCCGGGCGGCGGCGCGATCGGCAACGCCGGGCCGGCCGCCGAGCAGCGCTACGCGCAGCGGATGGTCCTGCCGGGCGAAGAGGGCAGGGAAGAAATCGGTGCCATTGAGATTGGCCGGGAAGTGGCTGCCGTAAAGCAGCCAGCTGCCGAGATCGACGCCGATGCCGTCAGCGAGCACCAGAAAGGTCGAGAGGCTGCGCTGCAGCAGCGTGTCACCCGCGGCGACGTTGACGAGATTGGCGTTGCAGAAGGCGAGCTTCACATGGCGGCGCGTCGCGATCGCGTCGAAGACCTCCGCGATCGCAGCCTCGCGCTCCATGACGGCGACTCCGATGCCGCCGATGTCGCGCTTGACGTAGCCCGCGCGCTTCCGGCGCTCGGCTTCATTGGCAATCGCGATGGAGAGAGATGCGCGCACTGATCGTTTTCCCAGGCCGTGCCGGCCCCCTGTTTATAGCGAGGATGTCATGACGCAACCGGCCCCACGGTCAAGGCCAAGACGGCTTGAAGGTGAACGCGTTCCTTCCCCGAAGCGCGAATGCGCCTTAACGGCGATCCACTTGTAATATCGAGGTTTTGTGCCGATCCGGAACGTCGCGTCGCCCTCTTTTTCAGCCCTGCATGGCAGCCGCAGCCGGGAGGTTCCGCGATGACACAGGATCGGCCCGCCCCGTTTCGTTACGACACGGGACACACGCCCAGACGTGTGCCGCGCCCCGCTCTCGACATGCGATTTACGCATATCGACCATGCACGATTGAATGAAGTATTAAGCCCCTCTGGCCCGGCCTCGACGTCCCGGCTAGGCTCAGGCCGCATAAGGCTGAGGGAGGCCCCCCAATGAACCAAATCGATTTAAAGAACCGCGTCGCCATCGTCACGGGCGGCGCGCAGGGGATCGGCCGCGCCGTCGCCGAACGTTTCGCGGCCAGCGGCGCGACGGTCGCAATCTGGGATGTGGACGGAGCGCTGGCCCAGAAGGCCGCCGCCGAGATCGGCCATGGCGCCGCCGGCATCGCCGTCGACGTGACCGACGCGGCCGCCGTGCAGGCGGCGAGCGACGCGCTGGAAGCCAAGCACGGCAGCGTCGACATCCTCGTCACCAGCGCCGGCATAGCCGGGCCGAACCACAAGACCTGGGAATACCCGCTCGAGGACTGGGCGCGGGTGATGAAGTTGAACGTCGACGGCACGATGCATTGCTGCCGCGCTGTCGTGCCCGGCATGATCAAGCGCAACTACGGCCGCATCGTCCTCGTCGCCTCGATCGCCGGCAAGGAGGGCAACCCCAACGCCTCGGCCTACTCAGCCTCGAAAGCGGCCGTGATCGCGCTGACCAAGTCGCTCGGCAAGGAGCTGGCCGACAAGGACATCGCGGTGAACTGCATCACGCCGGCCGCGGCGCGGACCCGCATCTTCGACCAGATGAGCGAGGAGCATATCGGCTACATGCTGGCGAAGATCCCGCGCGGGCGCTTCCTGCTGCCCGAGGAGGTCGCCTCCATGGTCGCCTTCCTGGCCTCGGCCGAGAACAGCTTCACCACCGCCAGCGTCTTCGACCTCTCGGGCGGCCGGGCGACCTACTGAGGCCGGCACCGACGATCAGCTGCGCCGGACCGGATTCTCCGCTTCGGCGCAGCCCCTGAGCGCCGCGTCGCGCCCTGCGCCAGAACGACGCAGAATTATCTTGATCATGTTTACGCCCCGGTAAGGCTCTCTTTTCACCCTAAGGGGGCGAAAAGGAGATAAACGATGATCAAGCTGGCCCTCTCGACAGCAGCCCTTGCCCTTCTGACGGCTTCGGCAGCTCAGGCCGTCACCGCCAAGTCGCTCGGACAGTTCAATGACTGGAGCGCGGTGACCTATGAGAAAGGCGATACGCAGCGTTGCTTCATCATGAGCGCGCCATCGACCATGGAGCCTTCGAGCTTGCGCCATGGAGAGGTGTTCTTCTTCACGCAGACGGGCGGCAGCGACAGCAACACCGAATCGAGTTTCCAGACCGGCTATGACTTCGCCACGAACTCGGTCGTCACCATCACCATCGGCGATGACAGCTTTCGCATGCTGACGGAGGGCAGCAACGCCTGGCTCGAACAGCTGGAACGCGAACCGGCGCTTTTCGCGGCCATGCGAGCCGGCAGCAACATGACGCTGGAAGCACGCTCGGCGCGGGGCAATGTCACGACCTACACCTTTTCGCTCGCCGGCGTCACAGCCGCCTCGCGCATGATGCAGCGCTGCGATGCGGACGCCGCCCAGAGCTAGGAGCAACCTCGCCGAGAGCGGATCCGGCCGACAAAGCGCCTGCGACATGGTTCGACGCGATAGGCCAAAATGCCTGTCGCCGATTCAGCGGCGCTGCACTAACGTCGCGGCCATGACGCAGATGCTTCCCTCCGCCGCCGTCCTCGGCGCCCGCGCCTTTGCCGCGCTTGCCGGCCTCAACCGTTTCTCCGACGAGCCCGGCAAGCTGACCCGGCTCTATCTCTCGCCGGCCCACAGGCAGGCGGCGGAATGGGTCAAGGGCGCGATGGAGGTGGCCGGGCTCAGCGCCTTCATCGATGCTGCCGGCTCCGTGCAGGGACGGCGCGATGGGGCGGCCGCAGGCCACCCTTCCGTGATGATCGGCTCGCATATCGACACGGTCAAGGATGGCGGGCGCTTCGACGGCAATCTCGGCGTGGTCGCCGGCATCCTCGTGGCGCAGGCGCTGCGCGATGCCGGGATCACGCTGCCTTTTCCGCTGGAGGTCGTCGCCTTCGGCGATGAGGAGAATGTCCGCTTCCCGACGCATCTGTCGACCTCGGAGGCGCTGGCCGGGCGCTACGACCCGGCCTGGCTCGATGGCCGGGACGCGGATGGCGTGAAGCTCTCCGACGCACTCGTCGCCTTCGGCGGCAATCCCGCCGGGATTCCCGCGCTCGCGCGCAAGCCCGGCTCGATCCGGGCCTATCTCGAGCTGCATATCGAGCAGGGGCCGGTGCTGGAGGCCGAGAACGAGCCGGTCGGCATCGTCACCACGATCAACGCCCAGAGCCGCGCACGGGTGCGCATCACCGGCGAGGCCGGCCATGCCGGCACCGTGCCGATGGCGCTGCGCAAGGATGCGCTGACGGCCGCCGCCGAAATGGCACTGGCGCTGGAGGCGATCGCCGGCAGCCATGAGCTCGCGGTGGGCACGGTCGGCGTCTTCCGGCCGAACCCCGGCGCGACCAATGTCGTGCCCGGTGCGGTCGAATTCACCATCGACTTCCGCGCGCCGAAGAACGAGACGCTCGCTTCGATGGAGACCGCGATCCGCGCCCGCTTCGCCGAGATCGCCACGCGCCGCGGCGTCGGCCTCGATATCGTGCCCTATGCCCGAGCCGAGGCTGTGCCGATGGACCCTGCCCTGCAGGAAGCCCTTGCCGCCGGCGTGACGAAGACCGGCAGCAATCTCGCGACCCGGCGCCTGCCCTCCGGCGCCGGCCATGACGCCATGTCGATGGCGGCGGTCGCGCCCGCCGCCATGCTGTTCGTGCGCAACGAGAAGGGCATCAGCCACTCGCCGCTGGAGAACATGACCGAGGCCGATGCCGGCATCGCGATCCGCGTGATGCTCGAGACGATTCTGGAACTCGCCGAACGGTCGAAGTAGAAGAATTCCAGCCGCGACACCGCGCGCCATTCCGCGAAACGTCCCCGCGGACTAGGAATGGCGCGCCGCAGGAGGCTGGCCATGGATTTCGAGCATTTCTTCCGCGCAGAGCTGGAGACCTTGCGCCACGAGGGCCGCTACCGCGTCTTCGCCGATCTGGAGCGCAAGGCCGGCCGTTTCCCGACCGCGCGCTTCCATGGCGCGAACGGCCCGCGCGACGTCACCGTCTGGTGCTCCAATGATTATCTCGGCATGGGCCAGCACCCGAAGGTGCTCGCCGCGATGCATGAAGCGCTCGATGGCTGCGGCGCCGGCGCAGGCGGCACGCGCAACATCGGCGGCACCAACCACTACCATGTGCTGCTGGAACGCGAGCTGGCCGATCTGCATGGCAAGGAAGCCGCGCTGCTGTTCAACTCCGGCTACATGTCGAACTGGGCCGCGCTCTCGACGCTGGCCGCGCGGATTCCCGGCTGCATCGTCCTGACCGACGCCCTGAACCATGCCTCGATGATCGAGGGCATCCGGCATTCGCGCGCCGAGAAGCTGATCTTCGCCCATAACGACCCCGACGACCTGCGCCGCAAGCTCGCCGCGCTTGATCCGGCGCGGCCCAAGCTGATCGCCTTCGAGTCCGTCTATTCGATGGATGGCGACGTCGCCCCGATCAAGGAATTCTGCGACATCGCCGATGAATTCGGCGCGATGACCTATGTCGACGAGGTCCATGCGGTGGGCCTCTACGGGCCGCGCGGCGGCGGCATCTCGGAACGCGAGGGGCTGACCGACCGGCTGACGCTGATCCAGGGCACGCTGGCGAAGTCCTTCGGCGTAATCGGCGGCTACATCACCGGCTCGGCGGCGCTCTGCGACTTCATCCGCAGCTTCGCCTCGGGCTTCATCTTCTCCAGCGCGCTGCCGCCGGCCGTGGCGGCCGGCGCCATCGCGGCGATCCATCACCTCAAGGACAGCGCCATCGAGCGCGAGCGGCAGCAGGAGCGCGTGGCGACGCTCCGCCGGGCGCTCGATCGTGCCGGCATCCCGCATCTCGCCAATCCCAGCCACATCGTGCCGGTGATGGTCGGCGAGGCGAAGGCCTGCAAGGCGATCAGCGACGAGTTGCTCGCGCGCTTCGACATCTATGTGCAGCCGATCAACTACCCGACCGTGCCGCGCGGCACGGAACGGCTCAGGATCACGCCTTCACCCTTCCACACCGATGCGCATATCGAGGCGCTCGTCGCGGCGCTGACGGCGATCTGGACTCGGGATGGGCTGAAGCGGGCGGCGTAGGGCGCCACGCCGCCACTCTCGGTCTGAGCAAAGCGCAGACCCGAGCATGACGCCCTGTGACGCGGTATTGTCTCAGAGATTGAACACCCGGTGCGGCACGAACTCGCCGTTCTCGACCGAGCCGGTCGCCACCAGCGTGCCGGCGCAGGTGGCATAGGCCGCCTGCAACGCGACCGGCGCTTCGGCGCCACGCAGCAGGGCGCTCTGGCCGCGCTTGATACGGGCCGCGGCGTCGCGATGGATCACGATCTCCGGGATCAGCGTCAGAGCCGACTTGACCGGCCTCAGCGCGGCCAGCGCCTCGTCAGGGCTTTCGCGCAGCGTCTCGACGCCAACCCCATCTGCAACCGAGAAGGGTCCGACGCGGGTGCGGCGCAGATGCGCGACATGGCCGAGGCAGCCCAGCGCCTGGCCGAGGTCGCGGGCGATGGCGCGGACATAGGTGCCCTTGCCGCACTCGGCCTCGAAGGTGGTAGTGGCGCCGTCGTGGCTGACGATCACCAGCGAATCGATCTCCACGGGACGCGCTTCGAGCGCAACCTCCTCGCCGTCGCGGGCGAGATCGTAGGCACGCTCGCCGGCGATCTTGATCGCCGAGAACTTCGGCGGCGTCTGCAGGATCGTCCCCGTGAAGCGCGGCAGCAGCGCGCGGATCGCTGCTTCGTCCGGGCGCGTCTCGGAGGTCGCGATCACGCGCCCCTCGGTGTCGTCCGTATCGGTCTGGCTGCCCCAGGCGACGGTGAACTGATAGGCCTTGCGCCCGTCCATCACGAAGGGAACAGTCTTCGTCGCCTCGCCGAGCGCGATCGGCAGCAGGCCCGAGGCGAGCGGATCGAGCGTGCCGGCATGGCCGGCCTTCTTCGCCGAGAAGGCGCGCTTCACCACGCTGACCGCATGGGTCGAGGTCATGCCGACGGGCTTGTCGAGCACGACCCAGCCATGGACGTCACGCTTCTTCGGGCGGGGCGGAGCCTCCTCCCTGATGGCGGCGGCTTCGGTCTTGCTCTCAGAGGTCATCGTCACGGTCGTCGTCTTGGTCGATCTTGAGGGGTTTGCGATCGGTGTCGCGGCGCACTTGCTCGGAATCCAGCAGTGTGTCGATGCGCTCCGCCTCGGCGAAGCTCTCATCGGCGCGGAAGCGGACGTCAGGCGCGTATTTCAGGTTCACGCGGTGGGCGATTTCGCCGCGGATATAGCGCTTGTGGCCCTCCAGCGCCTTGAGCACCGGCTTAACGTCCTGCCCGCCGAGCGGCATGATGTAGGCCGTGGCGAGCTTGAGATCGGGCGAGAGGCGCACCTCAGGCACGGTGACGACATGCTTTGCCAGCACGTCGTCATGAATGTCGCCGCGCGCCAGCATGTCGGCGATGGCGTGGCGAATGAGTTCGCCGACGCGGAGCTGCCGCTGGGACGGACCGGAAGGTTTCGCTGGTTTGGCCATTGTTCTCGTTCTCCGGGATCGGACCGGATCAAACGTCACGGACGGGCCTGACCCGACCATCTCTCAGAAGACAAGGCGCCGGACGCGCTCTTCTCGTCACGAGATGGCCGGGTCGAGCCCGGCCATGACGTGCTGCTTCAGGAAGCGCAGCCCTCAGAGGCTGCGCTTGATCTCTTCGACGCGGTAACACTCGATGACGTCGGCGACGCGCATGTCCTGATAGTTCTCGAAGGACATGCCGCATTCCTGGCCGGCCACGACTTCCTTCGCGTCGTCCTTGAAGCGCTTGAGCTGGCCGAGCTTGCCCTCGTGGACCACGACGCCGTCGCGGATCAGGCGGACATTGGCGCCACGCTCGATCGTGCCGTCGGTAACGCGGCAACCGGCGATCTTGCCGACCTTCGAGACGTTGAAGATCTCGAGGATCGAGGCATTGCCGAGCATCGTCTCGCGGAGAGTCGGCGCCAGCAGGCCCGACATCGCATCCTTCACGTCATCCATGAGGTTATAGATGATGTTGTAGTAGCGAATCTCGACGCCGGCCCGTTCAGCCGCCTCGCGCGCTTCCTTGTGGGCGCGCACGTTGAAGCCGACGACGACCGCGCCCGAAGCCTGGGCAAGCGTGACATCCGACTCGGTGATGGCGCCGACGCCCGAGGACAGCACGCGGGCGCGCACCTCCTCGTTGCCGACCTTCTCGAGCGAGCCGACGATGGCCTCGACCGAGCCCTGCACGTCGCCCTTGATGACGAGCGGGAACTCCTTGCGGCCGGCGCCTTCCTTGAGCTCGCGCATCATCTCGGCGAGCGAGCGACCGGCGCCCGAAGCCGCGCCGCGGGCGGCGAGGCGGTCGCGGCGCTGACGCTCGCGGTAATCGGTGATCTCGCGGGCGCGGGCCTCGGACTCGACCACCGCGACGCGGTCGCCGGCCTCGGGCGTGCCGTTGAAGCCGAGCACCTCGACCGGCATGGAGGGCGCAGCCTCCTTCACCTGGGCGCCGGTATCGGCGATCAGGGCGCGCACGCGGCCCCATTCGGCGCCCGCCACGACGATGTCGCCGGTGCGCAGCGTGCCGCGCTGGACGAGAACGGTCGCGACCGGGCCGCGGCCGCGATCGAGCTTGGCCTCGATGACCGTGCCTTCGGCGGCGCGATGCGGGTTGGCCTTGAGATCGAGCACCTCGGCCTGCAGCGAGATCGCCTCGAGCAGCTTGTCGAGGTTGTGGCCGGTCTTGGCGGAAACCTCGACTTCGAGCGTCTCACCGCCCAGCGTCTCGACCTGGATCTCGTATTGCAGCAGTTCGGCGCGGACGCGGTCGGGGTTGGCGTCTGCCTTGTCGACCTTGTTGATCGCGACGATCAGCGGAACGCCGGCCGCCTTGGCGTGATTGATGGCCTCGGCCGTCTGCGGCATGACGCCGTCATCGGCCGCCACGACCAGGACGACGATGTCCGTCACCTTGGCGCCGCGGGCGCGCATCGCCGTGAAGGCGGCGTGGCCGGGGGTGTCGATGAAGGTCACCTGGCTGCCCAGCGGCGTCGTCACCTGATAGGCGCCGATATGCTGGGTGATGCCGCCGGCCTCGCCGGTGACGACCTTGGTCTTGCGGATCGCGTCGAGCAGCGAGGTCTTGCCGTGGTCGACATGGCCCATGATGGTCACGACCGACGGCCGCGACTCCAGGGTCTCGTCGGTGTCAGGCGTATCGAACAGGCCTTCCTCGACGTCGGACTCGGCCACGCGCTTGACGGTGTGGCCCATCTCCTCGGCGATGAGCTGGGCAGTGTCGGCATCGATCACGTCCGTGATCTTGTGCATCGCGCCCTGCTTCATCAGCAGGCGGATGACGTCGACGCCGCGCTCCGTCATGCGGTTCGCGAGTTCCTGGATGGTGATCGTCTCCGGGATGATCACCTCGCGCATCACGCGCTCTTTCTGCGCATCGGAAGCCCGATGGCCGGTCATGCGCTGCACGCGCCGGCGGAACGAGGCGACCGAGCGTGTCCGCTCGTCCTCGCTCCCGGTCGCGGTCGATAGCGTCAGGCGGCCGCGCGGCTTGTCGTTGGCGGTCTTCGGAACCTTGGGCGCGGCAGGAGCAGGCCCCCGGCCAGCACCGGCGCCGATGCCGGGCCGGCGGAACGCCGCCTTGACATCGACGTCGTCCGAGCGACTGCGCGGGGCACCGCTCGAAGACGGTGCCTGACGGGCCGGACGCACGACGGCAGGCTCGGACGGGGCCGTGGTGTCCATGCGGGGCGGACGCGGCGAATCCGAGCGCGGCGGACGGCTGTCCAGCCGCGGCGGGCGCGCGCCTGTGTCGCGCATCGGCTGACGCGGCGCGAATTCGCGCGGACCGGACGGGGCCGGGCGGCCGAAATACTGGGTTGCCTGCGGGGCCGGGGCGGAAGCCGGGGCCGACGGAGCAGCCTCGCGGCTGGCAGGCGCGGCCGGGCGGAAGACCTGCTCGTCGCGCTGACGGGCAGCGCTTTCGGCGCGGCGCTTCTGATCGTCGTCGTGACGGCGACGCTCTTCTTCCTGGCGCTGGCGAGCCTGCGCATCGTCACGCTCCTGCCGCTCGCGTTCGGCGGCGGCGGCGCGACGGCGCGCCTCGTCCTCGGCGGCACGGCGCGCTTCGGCCTCGGTGTTGCGGGCCTCGGACAGGGCGCGCTGGCGGGCGTCCTTCTCCTCGTCGGAGAGGGTGCGCAGCAGCATGCTGCTGGCCGGACGCTGCGGCGCGGGTTGCGCGGGGGCCGACGGGCGCGGCTGCACCGCCTGCGGGGCGGGAGCCTGCGGCGGACGCGGCGCGACGGGTTCCTTCACCTCCGGCCCGGCGACGCGGCGCTTGACCTCGACGACGACCTGCTTGGAGCGCCCATGCGAGAAGCTCTGACGAACAGTGCTCTGCTCGACAGGCCGCTTCAGCGACAGGGTCTTGGGCGGGTTGACGGAGAGTGTCTTGTCGCCCGGGGTCTTGGTATCGGTCATTCCGCGTTCGGTCCTGCCGGTTCGGTCGTGTTTTCGGTGTCGTTCTGGTCAGATGCGGCGGTGTCGTCCGTCCGGTATCGGACGAGCCGACGCCAGCGAGAGAGCACACCCTCGGCCGCTGGACCCGGAGCAAGGGCGGCATGTATCACATGTGCCCGCCCCAACGCCAATTCCAAATCCGCCGCCGAGAAAATCTCGACGACGGGCAGTTCGCGGGCCTTGAGCCCTTCGGCCTCGCGGGCCGCTGCAACCCTGCGGACCGCCTGGCCGATCTTGCGCCTGCCGTCCTCGGCGCCATCGCTCGCCGCGATGACGGCGAGGCAACGGCCGGAGCCGATCAGCGCCTCGACCTTCGCGAAGCCGGCGATGACGAGCCCGGCCTTGTTGGCCATCGACAGCGCCTGCAACGCATCGCGCAGCATCAGCCGGTCGATCATGTCCGGCAGATCGGCCGGCACCGCGACCTTGGCCTTGAGCGAGCGCTCGAAAGCCTTGCGCCGGATCGCCTCCGCCACAGTACGGCGGCTGAGGCTCGCCCAGACGCCGCGCCCGGGCAGCTTCCTGCGCAGATCGGGCACCAGCACGCCGTCAGGCCCGGCGACGAAACGGATGAGATCCTCCGGCGCCTTGGCGGTCCGCGTCACGACGCAGCTCCGCTCAAGCCCTTCCTTCCGGTCTCTCTGCGTCGCCGCCTTCACCGCGACAGTCCCGTTCAGGCCTCGGCCGTCTCGTCGGCCTCAGCCTCGGGTTCCTCGACGGGAGCCTCGATCCAACCGGCATGGACGCGCGCGGCCATGATGATCGCTTCCGCATCCTGACGCGAGAGATCGAAACCGTCGAGATATCCGGAATGCCGGGTGGCCTCGCCATCCTTGCGCTCGGTCCAGCCGACAAGGTCGTCAGTGGCGCAGCCGGCGAGATCCTCGACGCTCTTCACGTCGTTCTCGCCAAGCGCGACCATCATGGAAGTGGTGACGCCCTCGACTTCGCGCAAGGCGTCCTCGACGCCGAGCGCACGGCGCTTCTCGTCGAACTCCGCCTCGATGGCGGCCAGATGCTCGAGCGCGCGGTTCTGGATCTCGGAAGCGGTCTCCTCGTCGAAGCCCTCGATCGAGGCGAGCTCGGCGAGCTCGACATAGGCGAGCTCCTCGACATTGCGGAAGCCTTCCGAAGCCAGGAGCTGGCCGACCGTCTCGTCGACGTTCAGCGCATTCATGAACAGCTCGGTGCGCTGCACGAACTCCTTCTGGCGGCGCTCCGACTCCTCCTGCTCGGTGAGGATGTCGATGTCCCAGCCGGTGAGCTGCGAGGCGAGGCGGACGTTCTGGCCGCGGCGGCCGATCGCGAGCGAGAGCTGCTCGTCCGGCACCACGACCTCGATCTTGTCGGCTTCCTCGTCCAGCACCACCTTCGCGACTTCCGCCGGCTGCAGCGCGTTGACGACGAAGGTCGCGACGTCGGGCGACCACGGGATGATGTCGATCTTCTCGCCCTGCAGCTCGCCGACGACGGCCTGCACGCGCGAGCCGCGCATGCCGACGCAGGCACCGACCGGGTCGATCGAGGAATCGCGGGAGATCACGGCGATCTTGGCGCGCGAACCCGGGTCGCGGGCAACGGCTTTGACTTCCACGATGCCGTCATAGATCTCCGGCACTTCCTGGCCGAAGAGCTTGGCCATGAACTGCGGATGGGTGCGGGACAGGAAGATCTGCGGGCCGCGCGGCTCGCGGCGCACGTCATAGACATAGGCGCGGGCGCGATCGCCGACCTTGAAGGTCTCGCGCGGGATCATCTCGTCGCGGCGGATGATCGCCTCGCCCCGGCCGAGATCGACGAAGACGTTGCCGTATTCGACGCGCTTGACGGCGCCGTTGACGATTTCGCCGATGCGGTCCTTGTATTCGTCGTACTGGCGGTCGCGCTCGGCCTCGCGGACCTTCTGGACGATGACCTGCTTCGCCGACTGGGCGGCGATGCGGCCGAAATCGAAGGGCGGCAGCGGATCGGCGATCACGTCCCCTGCTTGCGCAGCAGGATTGTGGCGCTTGGCCTCGTCGACCGTGATCTCGATCGCCGGGTTCTCGACAGTGTCGACGACCTGGAGATGGCGGGCCAGCCGCAGCTCGCCGGTCTTGGTGTTGATCTCGGCATGGACGTCCGTCTCGGCGCCGTAGCGCGAGCGGGCCGCCTTGGCGATGGCGTCCTGCATGGCGTCGACGACGATCTGGCGATCGATCGACTTCTCGCGCGCGACCGCATCGGCGATCTGCAGCAGTTCGAGCCTGTTGGCGCTGACGACCATGACGCTCACTCCTCTTCGATATCGTCGTTCTGCGGAGCCGGTCCGCCGGACTTCTTGCCCGGACGCGGTCCCAGTGATTTACCCCGGCCCTTCTTCGGGCCTGCAATGTCCTCGGCGGCGGGCATCTCCGGCGGCAGGCCGGATTTGCCGCGGCGCAGCGACTCGGTGACCAGCGCGTCGGTCAGCATGAGCCTGGCCTCGGCGATCAACCGCATCGGAATGGCGACGTCCCGTTCTTCGTCGGTCTTGGCGTCATCACGCGACAGCAAGGCATCCGAACCTGTGACGCCGCGCAGGATGCCGCGGAAGCGCTTGCGGCCGGCGAAGGGCTCGCTCGTCTCGATCTTGGCAAGATGGCCGGCCCAGCGCTCGAAATCGCTCGCGCGCACCAGCGGCCGGTCGATGCCCGGCGACGAAACCTCGAGATGATAGGCCGCCTGGACGGGATCGTCGACATCGAGCGCCGGCGAAACAGCCTGGCTGATCTCCTCGCAGCCCTCGACATTCATCGTGCCGTCCGGCCGTTCGGCCATGATCTGCACGGTACAGCCGTTCTGGGCGCTGACGCGCACGCGCACCAGCCGATAGCCGAGATCGACGATCGCCGGCTCGATGATGGCGGCGACTCGCGCCGCAACACCCGTCTCGACGACGAGGCGCTTTTCCTGCTCGGATGTCGGTTCGCTCATGACCCGGACGGTTCCATCTGCCTCCGGCGGGTCGCGGCCAATAAAAAAGAGCGGGCCGGCAGGCCCGCTCTTGATCATCGGTTCTGACCGATACCAGAGCTGTTGCGGGCTACTTAATCCGCATCGGCGGAACATGCAAGTTCCCCCTCATGGATACGCCAAATTCTCACGATCCCGCTAACCGGGTGGTCACTCGTGGCTGCCAACCTGACGGGAGGAGCGCTGGGGGACAGTGCAAGAGGTCAAAGAATGAGTGCGGTCGGCACGCTGCTGCGAGATCTGGAACCGACGATGACGCACGGCTCGGGCGACGAGCATGCGGGCATCGTCACGCGGCTGACGGACCTGTTCCTCGCGACCGCGGTGCATCTGGACGATGATCAGGTCGGTGTCTTCGACGCCGTCATCGGCCGCCTCTCGCGGGCCATCGAGCTGCGCGCACGCATCGAACTCGCCGAGCGCCTCGCGCCGGTGCCGAATGCGCCGACCGGCGTGATCCGCCAGCTCGCGCTCGATGAAATCGCCGTGGCACGACCCGTTCTCGCACAATCCGCGCGCCTGACAGATCAGGATCTCGTCGCGATTTCGGCGGCGCGCGGGCGGGATCATATGCTCGCCATCACCGAGCGGCCCCATCTCGGCGAGCCGATCACCGATTTCCTGATCCTGCGCGGCGGACGTGTCGTCACCCATGCCGTCGCGGCCAACCAGACCGCGCGCTTCTCGCGCCACGGCATGGGCGTGATGGTGATGCGCGCCGCACAGGACGAGGGACTTCAGGCCAAGCTGGGCCTGCGCCGCGACATTCCGGCGGAACTCGTCGACCAGCTGATGACGGCCGCCAAGAACGCCGCCCGCCGGCGCCTCAACGCGAGCCTCGAGCCGGGGCTGGCCGGGGCAGTCGACAAGGCGGTGGAGCGCGGCGCCGAGGACATCAAGGCTTCGGGGCGCCTGCCGCGGGAACTCGACGCCATCAGCGCCGCCCTCGAGGAAATCCGGGAGTTGAACGAGGCGGGCGAGCTCAACGAAGCCAGGATCCGCGGCTTCGGGCAGGAAGGCGCACGCGAACATGCCATCTGCGCGCTCGCCGTGCTGGCGCAACTGAGCATGCCGGCCGCCGAGCAGATCGTCCTCGGCCATGACCGCGAGGCGATCCTGCTCGTCACGCGCGGGCTTGGCTGGTCCTGGGAAACAACCGCGGCGCTGATCTCGCTGCGCAAGGATCTGGGGAGGTCGCAGGCGGCGGTAGAACGCGCCCATGCGAGCTTTCGCAATCTGAGCGAGAACACCGCCCAGCGCGTCTTGGGCTTTCTCAGGATGCGCGACGCAAGGCAGTAAGATAGCTCGGCACGCGCCCGGCCTTGACCGCCTTGGCCTCGTAGCGCGTGCGAATCCAGCCCGGATAGGGCCTGCGCCAATCGTCGGGGCGCTCGTCGGCCCAGTCGAAATCGGGCGAGGCGCGCAACCGCGACAGCGTCCAGCCGACATAGTCGTCGATATCGCTGGCGAAGCGGAAACGCCCGCCCGGCCTGAGCGTGCGGGCGAACAGGCCAAGCGTGTGTTCCGAGACGAAGCGGCGCTTGCGCTGGCGGCGTTTCGGCCAGGGATCGGGATAGAGCAGGTCGATCGCGTCGAGGCTGCCTGCGGGCAAGCGCGGCAGCAGGAGCGCGGCATCGTCGTTCCAGACCCTGATATTGGTCAGCCCCTCGCGTGCGGCCACGGCCAGAAACTTGGCCATGCCGTTGATGAAGGGCTCGACGCCGATAAAGCCGATCTGCGGGCTTTCGCGCATCCGCATCAGCAGATGCTCGCCGCCGCCGAAACCGATCTCGAGCCGTACGGCTTCCACAGGCTGCGGGAACAGCGCCTTGAGATCGGCGATCTCGCCCTCCGGCAGGCGCAGGCGCGGCAGCGTCTCCTCGATCAGGAGGCTCTGGCCGTCGCGAAGGGCCTTGCCCTTGCGGCGGCCATAGAAGGCGCGGTCGTCATGATCGGGGTCGTAGGTCATTCGGAATCGTCTCGCAGGAACCGAGGTCATCCCGGACAGGCGGCTTCAGCCGCGCCGATCCGGGATGACGGCGCGGATAGGACGGCTGTCGCAAAATGAAAAGGCCGGAGCGATCGGCTCCGGCCTTTTCAATTCAAGCGAAGGCGCTGCCTCAGGCGGCGACGGCCTTCTTCAGCGTATCGACGAGGTCCGTCTTCTCCCAGGAGAAGCTGCCGTCGCGGCCGGCCTTGCGGCCGAAATGGCCGTAGGCCGAGGTCTTGGCGTAGATCGCCTTGTTGAGGCCGAGATGGTTGCGGATGCCGTTCGGCGAAAGATCGACGATCTTGCCGAGGACCTCCTCCAGCTTCGCTTCCTCGACCTTGCCGGTGCCGTGCAGGTCGACATAGATCGACAGCGGCTTGGCGACGCCGATGGCGTAGGAAAGCTGGATCGTCGCGCGGTCGGCGAGCTTCGCCGCGACGACGTTCTTGGCGAGATAGCGTGCCGCATAGGCCGCGGAACGGTCGACCTTGGTCGGGTCCTTGCCCGAGAAGGCGCCGCCGCCGTGGGGCGCCGCGCCGCCATAGGTGTCGACGATGATCTTGCGGCCGGTGAGGCCGGCGTCACCATCAGGGCCGCCGATCACGAACTTGCCGGTCGGGTTGATGTGCCAGACCGTGTCCTTGCTGATCCAGCCATCGGGCAGGGCCGCGCGGATATAAGGCTCGACGATCTTGCGGACGTCGGCCGAGGAGAGCGTCTCGTCGAGATGCTGGGTGGAGAGCACGATCTGCGTGACGCCGACCGGCTTGCCGTTCTCGTACTTGACCGTGACCTGGCTCTTGGCGTCCGGGCCGAGCTTGGCGGCCGCGCCCTCGCCCTTCTTGCGGGCGATCGTCAGCGTCTCGAGGATCTTGTGGGCATAGTAGATCGGCGCGGGCAAGAGTTCGGGCGTCTCGCGGCTCGCATAGCCGAACATGATGCCCTGGTCGCCGGCGCCGACATCCTTGTTGCCGGCCTCGTCGACGCCCTGCGCGATGTCGGCCGACTGCGGATGCAGCAGCACGTCGATCTTGCACTTCTTCCAGTGGAAGCCGTCCTGCTCGTAGCCGATGTTGCGGATCGCCTTGCGGGCGACCGACTTCACCTTCGACTTGATCTGCTTCTCGGTCAGATGGGTGCGAACCTCGCCGGCGATGACGACGCGGTTGGTCGTCGCCAGCGTCTCGGCCGCGACACGCACCTTGGCGGGATCGTAACCTGCCTTGACGGCCTCCTTAAAGAACAGATCGACGATCTCGTCCGAGATGCGGTCGCACACCTTGTCGGGATGCCCCTCGGAGACGGACTCGCTGGTGAAGAGATAGTTCTGGCGTGACACGGTTCGCGGGCCCCTGATCAGCACATGGAGAAGGGCCGACGTAACGGCATCGGCCCCGGAAAGCGCACCGTCATTACAGCGGACGCGTTCGCCGTCAAGCGGAATAAATCCGTTTATCGGAAAGCTTGTTCGTCAAGCCGAACAAAAAACGAGAGAAATCAAGCCTTCTCGCCGTCTTCATCGGCAAGCGCCTCGACCAGGTCGATGACCCGGCGCCGAAGGCGGCCGCTCTTGATGCGCGTGAACGCCTTGGTGAGCTGGACACCCTCGCTGGTAGTGAGAAAGTCCGAAATATAGGTCGTCGCTGCGGAATCGGCGAAGCCGGCGGTCGGAACATCCCCCGTGGGAGCCCCGTCGAAGAAGAAGGACACCGGCACGTCCAGCATCTTGGCGATCTGCTGCAGGCGGCTCGCGCTGATGCGGTTCGAGCCCTTCTCGTATTTCTGGACCTGCTGGAAGGTCAGGCCCAAAGCATCCCCCAGCTTCTCCTGGCTGATGCCGGCAAGCATGCGGCGCATCCGAACGCGGCTGCCGACATGGCGGTCGATCGGATTGGGAATCTTCTTGATCATGATCCGCCCGTTCCCGCGCCTGCCTTGACCGGAGGCCGCCCTACCCCGATCGACGCGAAGTTCGATTTGTATTAGGAATGATGCTTTAGTCTAGGCTGCGCTGCCGGTCCACTGTTTGTGGCCCAAAAGTTCCAAATGAGACGATCCGACGCGGTTCCTTACGCGGGATCATGGCAGCCTGGCGCGTGAAAACGCGAGGAAAACCAACAACATGGCTGCGAAGACCGCATCGGACAGCCGCGCGTAGAGCGTGACCGGCCCGGCACGCGGCAAGGCGGAATCGAGCACGCCTTCCGTTCCCAGAGGCAGGCTTGCGACCATGCGGCCGTAAGCATCCACCACACCGGAAATGCCTGTATTGGCGACGCGCACCAACGGCAGCCCTTCCTCGATGCTGCGTAACCTGGCCTGGGCGAGATGCTGATAGGGGCCGCTGGTCTGACCGAACCAGCCGTCATTCGTCAGATTGAGGAAGAAGCCCGCCCGAGGGCCGCGCGGCGCGACATCGCCCGGGAATACGGCCTCGTAGCAGATCAGGGGAGCAGCGACCGGCAGGCCCTTGACCGCGAGCGGTGTGCGCGCGGTGCCTGCAGAGAAGCCGCCCGGCACCGAGACGAACTCGGAAAGGCCGACACGCCGGATCAGGTTGTCCAGGAAGGGCGGCAGATATTCGCCGAAGGGGACGAGATGGACCTTGTCGTAGCTTGCGACGATGACGCCCTCGTCATTGACGACCTGAATGGCGTTGTAGATCGGCGGACGCCCCTCTCCCGGCAGCATCTCGCCGGCCCGTGCAGCGCCGGTGATCAGCGTGACGTCCGGCGGCAGCGTCGCGGCGATGCGGGACAGCGCGCCGGGCGTGCGCCCGAGCAGGAAGGGGAAGGCCGATTCCGGCCAGATCAGGTGGGTAACGGCCTGGAGGCCGGGCGTCGTCGGGCTGGTCGCGCGGTCGCTTAGCGCCAGATAGCCATCGAGGATGGCAGCCCCGTTCTCGCCGCTGAACTTGGCGTCCTGCGGCAGATTGGGCTGCATCAACCGCAGCTTGACGCCGGCCACCACCGGGGACGGCCCGACCGGCAGGCGCCACAGGCCATAGGCGAAAAGACCCGCCAGCACGCCGAGCGCCACCAGAGGCGGCAGCCAGCGGCCGGAGGCCGTCTTCGCCGTGCCGAGCACCGCAGGCGCCGCGCCGATGGCGACCGCTAGCAACGTCAGGCCGTAGAGGCCGGCAACCGCGCCGAACTGGGCGAGATGGATCTCGCCCGCCAGCATCATGCCATAGGCGTTCCACGGAAAGCCCGTCAGCACATGGCCGCGCACCCATTCGCTAATCGCGAGCATCGCGGCGAGCGCGAAGATGCGGCCGGCGCCTTCCGGCCAGATCAAGCGGGCGGCCGCGAAGCCGAGCGCCGGGAAGATGGCGAGGAAAGCGGGCAGGGCGACGACGCCGAGCGGCATCGCCCAGGCGAATTTATCGGCCTCGACCAGGAAGGCGGCGCCGAGCCACCAGAGCCCGGCCAGAAAGAAGCCGAAGCCCCACCACCATCCGGCGGCGAAGGCTGCACGGAAGCGACGGACGGCGCTCGGCCCCACGGCCCCATCGACCAACCAGACCGCGATGGTCATCGGCACGACGAGCAGAGGCCAAAGATCGAGCGGAGGCAGCGCCAGCGCGCCGCTCGCCCCGGCGAACAACGCGATCAGCCGCTTCCGCCACCCCCAGGCCAGGATGACGGCCTCAGCGAGCCTCCCGATCTGCATCAGCCGGGCTCCATCGCCGGCTCTTCGGACACGGGCTGGCGGCGACAATGAATGGTCAAGCGCTTCACGCGACGCTGATCGGAATCGAGAATCTCGAAGGAGAGCCCCTCCGGCCCCTCGACCGTCTCGCCCTGCGTCGGCACGCGACCCGCCAGCGTGACGATCAGCCCGCCGAGCGTGTCGACGTCCTCGGCCACCTCGTTGTCGGAGAGGTCGACGCCGGTCGCCTGCTTCAGCTCGTGCAGCGTGGCGCGGGCATCGGCGGTGAAGCTGTCGTCGCCGGCCGGCGCGATCGGCGTCTCCTCGAGATCGTGCTCGTCCTCGATGTTGCCGACGACGATCTCGATCAGGTCCTCGATCGAGACCAGGCCGTCCGTGCCGCCATACTCGTCGATGACCAGGGCGATGTGGGTGCGGGTCGCCTGCATCCGCACCAGCAGGTCGACCGCCGGCATCGAGGGCGGCACATAGAGCACCGGGCGCAGCAGCTTCGTCTCCGAAAGCCTTGCCGACAGATCGAGCGCCGCGAGATCATGCGGCACGGCGAGCTTGCCCGGCTCTTCCGGCAGCGTCGCCTCATCCGGGCGGGCCTTCTCGGCGATGTATTCGAGGAAGTCGCGGATATGGACCATGCCGCGCGGATCGTCGAGCGTGTCGTCGAAGACGGGCAGGCGGGAATGGCCGGCCGTGCGGAAATGGGCGAGCAGCTCGTCGAGCGTCGCATCGGCGGGAACCGCGACGATGTCGGCGCGCGGCACCATGACGTCGCCGACGCGGCGCTCGCGCAGGCTCAGCACATTGGTGAGCATCGCCCGCTCCTGCGTGGAGAGATCGGCGAGCTCGCCATTCTCCTCGGCCAGGGCTTCGACGATCTCCTCGCGGGCCGTGCCTCCGCCACGCAGGCCGAGCCTGTCCAGAAACTGGCCGAGCCAGTGCCCGAGGCCGCGATTGCCGTTTTCGGCCTGGGATTGTCGACTGTCGTCGCTCATGGTCGTGGATGTTCTACTGTGGAAGCGGCCGGCCCGGTCACGAGCTCGGCGTCGGCATAGGGATCGGCAATGCCGAGGCGGGCGAGCGCCTCGACCTCAAGCGCTTCCATGCGGCGCGCTTCGGTCTCGGTCTCATGGTCCTCGCCCAGCAGATGCAACAGGCCGTGGATGGCGAGATGGCTGAGGTGATCGGCGGGCGCCTTGCCCTCGGCCTCAGCCTCCCGCGCTACTGTCTCATAGGCGAGGACGATGTCGCCGAGCAGCGGGCTCGCGGCGATGCGCTCCGGCGGCGCGGCCGGGAAAGAGAGCACGTTGGTCGCCTTGTCGAAGCCGCGCCAGTCTCGGTTGATCACGCGGATGCGCTTGTCGTCGGTCAGCAGGAGGCTCAGTTCGGCGCCCGGCAGAGGCCGTCGCGGCGCCACGGCCACGCCTGCGGCGAGCGCATCGGTGACCAGCGCCCGCAGGCTCGCCAGCTTGCCCAGCTCGTGCCAACGGCGCGACTGGACCCTGACGTCGAGATTGAGATCAGGAGACGTCTTCTCGGGTGGCGGCGCCGAGCGCCGCCCGCGAGGTCGATCGTTCATCGCGGCCGCTCCCGCGCCAACATCCGCTTCAGCCCTTCGCTGTCGTCCTCGCGATGGAGATCGGAGGACGTTCCGGGATCGCGCATGCGCGCCTCCCGCTCCTCGCGCTCCTCGCGCGACGCCGTCTCATAAGCCAGAACGATGCGGCGCACCAGTTCATGACGCACGACATCGCCTTGCTCGAAACGGGCATAGCCGACGCCCTCGACATCCTTGAGCAGCCTGACCGCCTCGCCGAGGCCGGAACGCTGGCCCGGCGGCAGGTCGATCTGGGTGGGGTCGCCGGTGATGATCATGCGCGAACCCTCGCCCAGGCGGGTGAGGAACATCTTCATCTGCATCGAGGTCGCGTTCTGGGCCTCGTCGAGCAGCACGACCGCATTGGAGAGCGTGCGGCCGCGCATGAAGGCGAGCGGCGCGATCTCGATCATGCCGGTCTGCAGGCCGCGCTCGACATGGCGCGCCTCCATGAAGTCGTTGAGGGCGTCATAGATCGGCCTGAGATACGGATCGACCTTCTCGCGCATGTCGCCGGGCAGGAAGCCGAGGCGCTCGCCAGCCTCGACCGCCGGGCGCGACAGCACCATGCGCTCGACCACGCCCTGCTCGATCAGCGAGACGGCGTGGCCGACCGCGAGCCAGGTCTTGCCGGTGCCGGCCGGGCCTTCGGCGAGCACGAGCTCGTGGCGCTTGAGCTGGCGCAGATAGGCGTCCTGCGCCGCATTGCGCGCCCGCACTGGCCCGCGCTTGCGGGTGACGACCGCGTCGAAGGAGGCTTTGCCGACATCGGCGGTCGGGAACAGCGAGCGCTGCACGTTGCTCTCTTCGATCGCGCCGTCGACCTCGCCCAGCGTGACGGGGGCTCCGGCCTTGGCGCGGCTGTAGAGCGTCTTCAGCACGCGCCCGGCCTGCTCGGCCGTCTCGCGCGGACCCTTCACGGTGACGTGGTTGCCGTTGGGATTGACCACGACGCCGAGCCGACGCTCCAGATGGGCGAGATTCTGGTCGTACTGGCCGAAGACGAGGCTGGCGAGACGGTTGTCGTCGAAGGACAGCTCCACCTCGGCGGCCGGCAGCCCTTCGCGGCTCACAGCCTCGGGACGGGCAGGCGCCGCCTCGCGCCGCGGGGTCCTGTCCGGTCTTTGCGTCGTCGAATCAGCCTGTGCCAAATTCATCGCCCTTCTGAGCATCGGAGCCGATGCGGGCTCCGATCGGCATTCCATCCGGGCAGGAGCGCCCGGCCGGGTCGTCTCGCAGCATAACCGAACGCAACGATTTCAGCCTGATGACAGGCCGCGTCCTTCCGGCAGATGGGCATGGAGCCGGGCCTGCTCAAGCGGCCAAATCCTTTCCGCCGTCTGCGGCCGGCTCCGCCAGCCGGCCGAAGAGCGAGTTGGTACTGGTCTTCTCGATCACCACCCGCACGATGTCGCCAATCTGATTCGCCGTGCTCTCGATCTGCACAGCCTGCAGATAGGGCGACTTGCCGGCAAGCTGTTCCGGATGGCGGCCGGCGCGCTCGAGCAGGACCTCGACCGTCCGTCCGACCATCGCCGCATTGAAGGCCTGGCGATGATGCTCGATGCGCTCCTGCAGCCGATAGAGCCGCTCATCCATCACTTCGCGCGGAATCTGCGCGTCGAGATCGGCCGCGGGCGTGCCGGGGCGCGATGAATATTTGAAGGAATAGCTTGAGGCGAAACCGATCTCGTCGACAAAACGGATCGTGTCCTCGAAATCGGCATCGCTCTCGCCGGGGAAGCCGACGATGAAATCGGAGGAGAGCGCGATGTCGGGCCGCGCCTCGCGGATGCGCTCGACGAGGCGGCGATACTCGTCGCCCGTATGCTTGCGATTCATCGCGGCGAGGATGCGGTCGGAGCCGGCCTGCACCGGCAGGTGCAGGAAGGGCATGACCTGCGGCAGATCGCGATGGGCGGCGATGAGGTCATCGTCCATGTCGCGGGGGTGGCTGGTGGTATAGCGGATACGGGCGATGCCCGGCACCTCGGCGACGCGATGCATCAGCCGGGCGAGACCCCAGACCGCGCCATCCGGCCCCTCGCCGTGATAGGCGTTGACGTTCTGGCCGATCAGGGTGACGTCGCGGACGCCGGCAGCGGCAAGGCGCTCGACCTCCGCCATGATCTGCGCGACGGGCCGCGAGAACTCGGCGCCGCGCGTATAGGGCACGACGCAGAAGGCGCAGAACTTGTCGCAACCCTCCTGCACCGTGACGAAGGCCGAGATGCCGCGCGCGCGGATCGCCTGCGGCTTCGGCGCCGGCAGGAAGCCGAACTTGTCCTCGATCGGCAGATCGGTGTCGACGACGCGCTTGCTCGCCGCTTCGGCCAGCAGCTCCGGCAGGCGATGATAGGCCTGCGGGCCGACCACGAGGTCGACGGCGGGCTGGCGGCGCTGGATCTCGCCGCCCTCGGCCTGCGCGACGCAGCCGGCGACGACGATCCGCGTCTCCTGACCATCCGCCTTCTGGGCGTTCTTGATGTCCCTGAGCTTGCCGAGCTCGGTATAGACCTTCTGCACCGCCCGGTCGCGGATATGGCAGGTATTGAGCAGGATGAGGTCCGCGCCCTCGGGCGTCGCCGTCTCCTCATAGCCCTGGTGGCTCAGGATATCGGCCATGCGCTGCCCGTCATAAACGTTCATCTGGCAGCCGAAGGACTTGATGTGGACTTTCTTCATCGTCTCGGGTCGGGAACTCCAATGTCCTTCCATACTGCGGATCGGACGCCTTGGAAATGTCCGGCCCGTCGTATGGAGGGGAAAGCAAGGCCCGCACCAAGATCCGAGCCGTCATGCTCGGGCTTGAGTCGGGCATCTCTTGGGAAAGGAGGCTCCTGCGACGCCGCGCGACTCCCCGGGTGGAGATTCTCGGGTCTGCGCCTTGCTTCGCTCGAGAATGACGCCCGACGCTATTCCGGCGGGCGCCCGGTCACGGCCTCGCGCCTGGCCTGGCGCACCGCGCTTTCGACAAGCCGCGTCGCCTCCTTGCGGGACGTGGTCTTGCCCATCACGATCGGCTCGCCCCAGACCAGCTCGACATCGGCGCCGCCGCGCTCCAAGACCAGCTTGAGATGCGGCCAGAGCTCGGTATCGCCATACCAGGCGAGCTCGCTACGCTCGATACGCCCGCCCGGCAGGCCCTGCCAGCCGGTATAGGTGATCGCCAGCGGATAGACGGTGACCTCCGACGTCGCATCGCCCATGGCCTGATGGGCCGCACCCAGTAGCGAGGAGCGGAAGGGCAGCAGACGCGTGCCGTCGCCGGTCGTGCCCTCGGCGAACAGCACGACGTCGTCGCCCGCAGCCAGGCGCTCGCCCATCGTCGCGGCGACGCCTGCGGTCGCGCTGCGCCGCTGGCGGTCGATATAGAGGGTGCGCTGGAGGCTGGCGAGGAAACCGACCACCGGCCAGCCGGCAACCTCGCTCTTGGCGACGAAGCAAAGGCGCTGCTCAGCGCCAATCACGCTGATATCGAGCCAGGACACATGGTTCGCAACGATGAGCGCGCCGACCCCGGGCGGCGGCGGGTTGCCCCGGACGCGGCTGCGCACGCCGAGGCATCGGCAGACAAGCCGATGAAAACGGATCGGCAAGGCTCCGGCGCGCCCCGGCGCGAGGCGCAGCGCAGCCATCTGCAGCGGGACGAGGGCCAGCGTGCCGAGCCCGAGCGCGGCCAGACGGAACATGGCGCCGGGGGGAAGTCTCTTCATTCCGGGCGATTCAGAGGATCGAGCACGAGTGCTTCAATGGCCCGGCGGCCGCAGGATGTCACGCGAGATCGAGCCGCATGGCGATCGCGCTCACCCGGGTTCCATCGGCCTTGGGGTAGTAGCCCTTGCGGCGGCCGACCTCGCGGAAGTCGAAATGCCGGTAGAGCCTTTCCGCCGGTTCGTTGCCATCCTCGACCTCGAGGAAGACACGCGCGACCCCTTCCTCGCCGAGCCGGGCGAGGTGAGCAGCCAACAACACTCCGCCCAGGCCATCGCCGCGGTGACCCGGCGCGATCACGATGCTCAGGATCTCCGCCTCATCGGCGGCCTTGCGCGACATGATGAAGCCGACAGGCTCGCTGCGCCGGCCGCAGAACACGCCATCGGTCACGACAGCGGCATCGACCATCAAGGCGGCGCATTCGGCCGGCTCCCAGCCGCGCGCGAAGCCGCCGAAATGGTGGAGGATCGCGACCTGCCGCGCATAGGCGGAGTCGAGCCGCATCGCGTGTGCGGGTGCCGAGTTCGGGCGGAGGAGTGTTCGCAGCCAGGCCATGCCGCCTGTTCGCATAAACTGACGCAACGTCAACCGGAATTTCACGGATGCGTTCACCGGCGCGGCAGGCGGGCTTTGTCCTGCGGCGTCGTCTCGGGCGCCTTCAGGTAGAGCGGGCGCGGCGGCGCGCTCTCCGGATCGGCGATCAGGCCGAGCCGTGCCACCCAGGCGATGTCCGGAGCCTTGGCGTCATCGACCACCAGCGCGTCGAGGCCGATGGCCCAGGCCTCGTTGGCGACGGAGAGCGCCGCCGAACCGACGAGGCTGACGGGGCCTGCACCGATGGCACGCGCGGCATCGCGATAGCTGACCTGTCGCAGCGAGACGAGCGGCTTGCCCTCCGCCGTCAGGGCCTGGAACCAGACCTGGCCGTGCCTGGCATCGAGCGCAGCGGCGATGACACGACCGTGCTCGCGGCCGATCAGCGGCGCGGCGCAGGCTGCGACGGTGGTGACGCCGACGGCCGGAATGCCGGTCGCGAAGGCGATGGCGCGGGCGGCGCTGACGCCGACGCGCAGGCCGGTATAGCTGCCGGGGCCGACCGTGACCGCCACACGGCCCAGTGCCGCGAAGCCGCCTTCGGCCTGCTGCATCACGCGCTCGACCAGAGGCATCAGCGCCTCGGCATGGCCGCGATCCATCAGGGCCTGCTCCTGCGCCAGCGGCGTGGTGGCGCCGGCCTCCAGCACGCAGGCCGAGCAGGCCCCGAGCGCGGTATCGATCGCAAGGATGCGCATCAGGGCTATGCCGAACCTTTTCCGTCAGACGGCCTCGACCTCGCGCACATCCGGCAGGAAATGGCGCAGCAGGTTCTGGATGCCGTGCTTCAGCGTGGCGGTCGAGGACGGGCAGCCCGAGCAGGCGCCCTTCATGACGAGATAGACCGTGCCGTCACGATAGCCCTTGAAGGTGATGTCGCCGCCGTCACCGGCCACGGCCGGGCGGATGCGCGTCTCGAGCAGGTCCTTGATCGTCTCGACCGTCTGCGCGTCCTCGGGCGCGAAGAACTCGCCCTCCTCGTCCATGTCGGCTGAGGAATCGGCGGCGAGCACCGGCGCGCCGGACATGAAGTGCTCCATGATGGCGCCGAGGATCGCGGGCTTCAGATGCGGCCACTCGCCATCCGACTTGGTGACGGTGATGAAATCCGAGCCGAGAAAGACGCCCGAGACGCCCGAGACGCCGAATAGGCGCTGCGCCAGCGGCGAACGCCCGGCTTCGGCCTCGTCGCGCATGTCGAGCGTGCCCGAACCCATGACGATGCGGCCGGGCAGAAATTTCAGGGTCGCCGGATTGGGCGTGGCTTCGGTCTGGATGAACATGACAACCTCCGGATGCCGGCGGTTCAAGGTCGCCGTTCCTGTCCTCGATATAGGCCGGCGGATGGAATCATTCCAGCCGAGTCGTCATTGCGAGCAAAGCGACGCAATCGAGGGGGCCGGCTTGAACGCTTCGACGCGCTCCCATGGATCGCTTCGCGCCTCGCAATGACGGCAACGCCGAATCAGGCGAGCGCGTCGATCTCCTCGTCTTCCAGATGACCGGGCACGATCGCCACCGGGATCGGGAAGCTGGCCGAGGACTTGCCGGTGAGCGCGCTGACCAGCGGCCCCGGCCCCTCGCGTCCCGTGCCGGCGGCCAGCACCAGCAGCGAGATGTCCTCGTCCTCCTCGATCAGCTTGACGAGCTCGTCCGCCTTGTCGCCGGTGCGGACGACCTTCTCGGGCTCGAGGCCGGCCAGCGCGCGAACGGCCGCCGCCGCCTCGTCGAGCCGCTTCTCGGCCTCGGCTTCGGCCTCGGCCTGCATCACCTTGCCGACACCGAGCCAGTTCTCGTGCTCCGGGGTCTGGGCGACCCCAAGCAGCACCATCGCCGCGCCGACGCGGGCGCAGCGACGCGCAGCGAAGCGAATCGCCTTGGCACATTCCTCGCTGTCATCGACCACAGCGAGGAATTTCGGGCGATGGCCCGTCTCGTAGGAGCGCCGCTTCTTGACCATTGAACCCGCCGTGCCGCCGCTTCGGGAGGCGTCATGGTGGCCCGCGCCGGGGTGCCGGCGCAAGCCCGCCATGCCGGTCACGGGCTTCCCCAACGTCGCACCCACTGGCTCCGAAAAGCGGATTCCGCTCTTCGATCAACCCCATATCAACGCACGAAGCCGACGATGTCCTTGACGTCGTTCATGATCGGCGCCGCGATCGCCCTCGCACGCTCGGCACCTTCGCCGAGGATCGCGTCGATATGCCTCGGTTCCGCCAGCAGGCGGCGCATCTCGCCGGCGATGGGGCTCAGCTTCTCGACCGCGAGATCGACCAGCGCGGCCTTGAAGCCGGAGAACTGGCCGCCGCCGAACTGCTGCAGCACCGCCGATTTCGTGCTACCGGAGAGGCCGGCATAGATGCCGACGAGGTTCTCCGCCTCCGGCCGGCCCTCCAGCCCCTTCTCCTCGGAAGGCAACGCGTCGGGATCGGTCTTCGCCTTGCGGATCTTCTGGGCGATGGTTTCGGCATCGTCGGTCAGGTTGATGCGCGAATTGTCGGACGCGTCCGATTTCGACATCTTCTTGGTGCCGTCGCGCAGGCTCATCACGCGCGGCGCCGGGCCCTGGATCATCGGCTCGGGCAGCGGGAAGAAGCCGAGCTCACCGGTGCCGAGCCCAAGCTCCGCGATCTGCGGCCCAAAGTCGTTGTTGAACTTCTGGGCGATGTCGCGGGTCAGCTCCAGATGCTGCTTCTGGTCCTCGCCCACCGGCACATGCGTCGCCTTGTAGAGCAGGATGTCGGCCGCCATCAGGTTCGGATAGGCGTACAAGCCCACCGAGGCGTTCTCGCGGTCCTTTCCGGCCTTCTCCTTGAACTGGGTCATGCGGTTGAGCCAGCCCAGGCGGGCCACGCAGTTGAACACCCAGCCGAGCTCGGCATGGCCGGAGACCTGGCTCTGGTTGAAGATCACGCTCTTCTTCGGATCGACGCCGGCGGCGATATAGGCCGCCGTGACCTCGCGGATGGCGCGCTTCAGATCGGCAGGGTCCTGCCACATCGTGATCGCGTGCATGTCGACGACGCAATAGATGCACTCATGTGTCTGCTGCATCGCCACCCAGTTGGTCAGCGCGCCGAGATAGTTGCCGAGGTGCAGCGTCGAGGTCGGCTGCATGCCTGAGAAAACGCGCTGATGAAAACCCGACATGGGGCGCTCCGTCGTCACGATGGAGGAGGGAAGCGGCGCTTCTGGCTCAACCCTGCCGCTTGCGCAAGGGGACACCACCGAAAGCACCCATGACCCAGCCGGCCGCGCCATAGACAGCGAGACCGCCGAGGCAAAGCAGACCGAGGCCTCCGATGCGCAGCAGCAGCGGCCCGTCCGGCGCCAGCAATGTGGCCAGCAGTCCCTTGAGCCAGAGCAGCACAGCGAGCATCACAAGGCTCGCGCCGAGCGCGCCGGCGATGGGCTTCAGATTGCCGAGTGTCGGACGCCAGATCCCGTCCCGCATCAGGACGGCTCCCAGCAGCACTGCCTGAGCGGCAAAGGCGAGCGTCGCTGCGAGGGCCGCACTCTGCGCCGCCGGAACGCCCCTGCCGATCGAGACCAGGCCGGCCAGAATGGTGACCAGCACCGCCAGAGCGCCGGAAACCAGCGGCAGGCGCGGCCTGCGCCGGGCAAAATAGACCTGGCCGAAGACCTTGGCGGCAATGGCGAAGGGCAGGCCATAGCCGAAGGCGGCGAGCGCCGCCGCTGTGCGCCCGCTATCGCCGGCATCGAAGCGGCCATGCTCGAACAGCACGGAGACGATCGGCCCGGCCAGCGCGACGAGGGCCGTCGCGGCCGGCAGCGCCAGGGCCAGGCCCAGCGCCAGGGCGCGGCCGAGCATGGCGTCCGGTCCATCCTTGCCTGCCGCCAGCGCCATGTCGGAGAGCACGACCGTGCCCATCGCCACGCCGACGAAACCGAGCGGAAGCTGGAACACCCTGTCGGCGTAGTAGAGCGCAGCGACCGCCCCGGGCTCGGCGGACGCGATCTGCGTCGCCACCAGCAGGACGAGCTGGGCGGCGGAGGCGGCGAGCAGGGTGCCGCCGCCGGTCCGGACGAGCCGCATCATCTCCGGCGACCAGCGCAGGCTCGGGCGCGGCAGACCTACGCCGCCGAAGGCCCACAGGATCATCGCCAAATGGGCGAGCCCGGTCAGGCTGACTGAGAGCGCGAGCCAACGCGCCCCGGTTTCCGGCGCCGCGCCGATCAGATGCAGAGCCAGCAGGACACCGAGCAGGATCGCGTTCATCAGCGCCGGCGCCAGCGCCGCCACCGCAAAGCGCTTCTCGGCATTGAGCAGGGCCGCCAGCAAGGCCGCGAGGGTCGTCAGCAGCAGGAAGGGTAGCATCAGCCGCGTGTAATGCGCGGCAAGGAACAGCGTGGCCGGCTCGTCGCCAAAGCCGCCGGCGAGGCCGAGCACCACCCAGGGGGCGAAAAGCTCGCCCAACACCACCAGCACCAGCAGGAGAAGCCCGAGATGTCCCGCGGCCTCGCCGGCGAAACGACGGGCCTCAGCCTCGCCACGCTCGCCCTTGACCGCGAGGTAGAGCGGTACGAAGGGCGCATTGAGCCCGCCCTCCCCGAGCACGCGCCGGACCAGATTGGGCAGGCGCAGCGCGGCGAGGAAAGCATCGGCCACCGGTCCGCCGCCGAGAAGGCGCGCGATCAGCACATCGCGGGCGAAGCCGAGAAGGCGCGAGGCGACCGTCGCCGCACCGACGACGGCGGAATCGCGGGCGAGCCGGGACGCGTCCGGTCTGGAAGCTCCCGGTCCGTCCATCAGAGAATGAACCGGCTCAGATCCGCGTTCTTGGCAAGATCCCCGATGCGCGCCTCGACGTAAGCGGCATCGATCGTCACCGTCTCTCCCGAACGGTCCGGCGCGGTGAAGGAGATGTCATCGAGAATGCGCTCGATCACCGTCTGGAGGCGGCGGGCGCCGATGTTCTCGACCGTGGAATTCACCTCGACGGCGATGCGCGCGATGGCGTCGATCGCGTCCGGAGTGAAGGCGATCTCGACCTCCTCCGTCGCCATCAGCGCCACAGACTGCTTGATCAGGCTGGCTTCCGTCTCGGTCAGGATGCGCTTGAAATCCTCGATGTCGAGCGGGTTGAGCTCGACGCGGATCGGCAGGCGGCCCTGCAGTTCGGGCAGGAGATCGGAGGGCCGCGAGACATGGAAGGCGCCCGAGGCGATGAAGAGGATGTGGTCGCTCTTCACCGCGCCATGCTTGGTCGCGACGGTGGTGCCCTCGATCAGCGGCAAAAGGTCACGCTGCACGCCCTCGCGCGAGACGTCGGCGGCGCCCTTGCCCTCGCGGGCGCAGATCTTGTCGATCTCGTCGAGGAAGACGATGCCGTTGTTCTCGACCTCGCGGAGCGCGGCCTGCACGATGGCATCCTGATCGATCAGCTTGTCGCTCTCCTCGGCCAGCAACGGTTGATAGGCGTCCTTGACCAGCATGCGCTTCGGCTTGCCCTTCTGGCCGAAGGCCTTGCCGAACATGTCGCCGAGATTGATCGCGCCGATCGAGGCGCCGGGCATGCCGGGCAATTCGAACATCGGGGTCGCCGCGCCGCCGCCTGCCGCCACCTCGATCTCGATCTCCTTGTCGTCGAGCTCGTTGGCGCGCAGCTTCTTGCGGAAGGAATCGCGCGTCGCCTGGCTGGAATTCGCCCCGACGAGGGCATCGAGCACGCGCTCCTCGGCGGCGACATGGGCCTTGGCCTCGACATCCTTGCGCCGGCTCTCGCGCACCAGCGCGATCGCGATCTCGACTAGATCGCGGACGATCGATTCGACATCGCGGCCGACATAGCCGACCTCGGTGAACTTGGTCGCCTCGACCTTGAGGAACGGCGCGCCCGCGAGCTTGGCGAGGCGCCGCGCGATCTCGGTCTTGCCGCAGCCGGTCGGCCCGATCATCAGGATGTTCTTCGGCGAGACCTCCTCGCGCAGCGGCCCCTCGAGCTGCTGCCGACGCCAGCGATTGCGCAAGGCAATGGCGACGGCGCGCTTGGCATCCTTCTGGCCGACGATGAAGCGGTCGAGTTCCGAAACGATCTCGCGCGGAGAAAAACTGGTCACTGGCAATGCCTTATCGAGCTTTGTTGAGCTGATACCGAAACGCAGAGAAGCGTTATGGTGCTGGAATCCGTCAAGCGGCGTCCAGCGTTTCGATGACGAGGCTGTGGTTGGTGTAAACGCAGATGTCGCCGGCGATCTTCATGGCCTTGCGCACGATCGTCTCGGCATCGGGCTCGATATCGACCAGCGCTCGCGCCGCCGCCAGCGCATAGTTGCCGCCGGAGCCGATCGCCATCACGGCGCCGTGCTCGCTCGCTTCGGGCTCCAGCACGTCGCCTGTGCCGGAGATCAGCAGGGAGACCTCCTTGTCGGCGACGAGCAGCATCGCCTCCAGCCGGCGCAGATAGCGATCGGTGCGCCAGTCCTTGGCGAGCTCGACGCAGGCGCGCAGAAGCTGCGTCGGGTACTGCTCCAGCTTGCTCTCCAGCCGCTCGAACAGGGTGAAGGCATCGGCGGTGGCGCCAGCGAAGCCCGCGATCACCTGCCCCTTGGCGAGGCGGCGCACCTTGCGCGCGTTGCCCTTCATGATCGTCTGACCGAGCGAGACCTGCCCGTCACCGCCGATGACGACGCGGCCGCCCTTGCGCACCATCAGGATGGTGGTGGCGTGCATGACGGGGGCGTTGCTGGATTCGGACATGGCGATCGGGAACCGGAACGGGACTCAGGAAGCCGCCAAGATGTTCAGGCCAGCCCGCAGGATCAAGGGGGCGTGCCGAAGAGCGGCGCGGAGACACTTGGTCGCGGGAGTCATTCCGCAGTCGTTGCGCGCGGGAAAGTCGGCGTTAACGGCCTTGGCGTAAAGACAGACCGTCGGCATCGGCGGCTGAGCGGATTCCGGCTTCGACAAGGCTGCATATCACGGGCGGCGTATTGCTACCGCCAGAAGGCTTCATACGATGCGCGTCACGCATTTCCTGATCTGCACCATCGCGGCCGGTGGTGCAGCCATTCTCGCCAGCGGCTATGTCGCCTACCAGCAGATGCAGGCACTCTCGACGGCGCAGGAGACTCGCAGTCTCGTCGTCACCTCGGAAGCCATCAGCCGCGTCATCGAACGCGCCGCCATCGAGCGAGGAGCCGTCACGCAGCTGATCCTCGCGGATGATGCCGATGGCAAGATTGCGGCGACCAATCTCGAAGCGGCGCGCGAAACCGATCGCCGCGTTACGCAGATGCAGGAAGGCTTCGCCGGGACGTCCTTCGCCAAGCGTGCCGATCTAGCGGGGCCCGTGAACCAGATTGCCCAGCGCCTGGCCGAGGCGCGCAAGGCCGCGCAGGCCGAAGGCGCGAAGCCCCTCGCTCAGCGCGACCCCAAGGCAGCCCAGGTGTTCAGCGCCACGCTGCTCACTCTGCTGACCCAGCAATCCGCCCTGCAGCGCCAGATCGGCGCCCGCATCGGCGATCTGAATCCGGATGTCAGCAACACCGTCTCGCTCGCCGAATTCGCGACCACGCTGCGCGAGGCAGCCGGCAGCCGGGCGGTCCACTACACCCAGTATGTCGGCAGCGGCACGAAGCTCGCGCCGGCGACGATCGCGCAGGCCGACCGCCTGACGGGGCGCATCGAGCAGCTCTGGGCGTTGGTCGACCAGGCCCTTGTCCAGATGCAGTCGACGCCGCAGCTCACAGCGGCGCTCGATGTGGTCAAGACCGGTTTCCGCGACGAGGAACTGAAGACCTATGCGGCCATGTATGAGGCCGCGCGCGACGGCAAGCCCGTCAGCATGAGCCTGCCCGAGTGGCGCAGCTGGGTGCAGAAGTCTCTCGCGACGATCCTGCAGATGCGCGACGCGGCCTTCGAATCGGCCAAGGCCGACATCGACTCCAACATCTCGATGGCCCGCTGGCAGCTGGTCCTGTCGATCCTCGCGATTCTTGCCGTGACAGGCGTGGTCATCGCCATCGTGTTCGTGTTCAACCGCGGCGTCGTCCGCCCGCTCGGACGCCTGGCCGGCTCCGTCGAGCTGATGCTGTCGGGCGCCGAGGATGCGAAGATCCCGGCCAAGGTCGGCATGGTCGAGATCGACGCGATCAGCCACGCACTGGGCGATTTCCAGGCCAATATCCAGCGCGTACGCGCCCTCGAAGAGCAGGAGCGTGCCGCTGCCGCGACACGTCTCGCCCGGGCGCAGGCGATGGAAGCGGTGGTCTCGGATGTCGGCGAGGTGGTCGCTGCGGCTGCGGCCGGCGATTTCTCGGCCCGGCTCGAGATCAAGGATGCCGACGAGCAGATGCAGCGCCTCGTCGCCGGTATCAACGAGATCAACGCGGTGGTG
>NZ_JAIMCA010000004.1 GCF_025499465.1 Allobosea sp. BH3 | reverse complement strand
GTTGATGGCGCCCTTGAGATCGGCGAACTTGCCGCGATAGGCGGTCTCGACCCGGTTGGTCAGGTCACCGCCGGCGATCGCCGACAGCGTCCCGGCGAACTCCGTCGTGGCGGAATCCACCACGGCGTTGATCTCGTTGATGCCGGCGACGAGGCGCTGCATCTGCTCGTCGGCGTCCGTGATCTCGAGCCGGGCCGAGAAATCGCCGGCCGCAGCCGCAGCGACCACCTCGCCGACATCGGAGACCACCGCCTCGATCGACTGGGCACGCGCGAGGCGCGCGGCTGCCGCTGCGCGCTCCTGCTCTTCGAGGGCGCGCACGCGCAGGCCGTTCTCCTGGAAGACCGTGAGAGCGCCGGCCATGGCGCCGATCTCGTCCTTGCGGTCGCCATAAGGCACGGCGACCGAGAGATCGCCTTCAGCCATCGTCTTCATGACCTGCGTCATCTTGCCGATCGGCGCCGTCACACGCGACAGCACCAGCCAGAAGCCGAAAGCGGTGAGGCCGAGTGCGGCAACGAACAGCGCGGAATACCGCATCAGGCTCCAGAACGTCGTATCGACCGCGGTGTCGGCCTTATTGTTCAGGACCGTGATCGCGGCGCTGGCGATGTCGCCGACCGTCTCCAGCGCAGGCACCACCGACTCGCGCCAGACATCCGGCGTCAGCGAAACAGTCTGGCCCGACGTCAGCTTGCCGATCAGATCGTCCCGCATCTCCTGGAAGCGGCCGGAGAAATAGCTCGACTGCGCCTTGGCGACGGCAGCCCTGATCTCGGAAGCCGCCTGCGGCGTGTCGGCGATGGCGCGCAGCGAATTGAAGGCGAAGGTGCCGTTGCCTTCGGCGATGGTGATGGCGCGCGATTCCTTGGCGTCGAAGGGGCGGTTCTGCGCCAGGATCGAGCTGACCATCGCGCCGCTCGTGCCGGTCACGGCCCGGACGGACCAGGCCAGCGAGCGGACCATGACAAGGTCGGCCAGCGTCGGAGCGGCCGCGCGGATCTCGGCTTCGACCGCCGTGGATGCCGTCTCGAGAGTCTGGAGATAGTTCTCGCCGACCTTGAACACCGTGGCCGGCAGGTCCTTCGTGCGGGCGGCCGGCTGCTGCTTGGCTTCCGCATCGACCTGCGCACGGACCTTGCTGAACTCGGCCAGAGCGGTCTGAAGCGTGGCGACGGCGGATTTCACCTCGCCCTGCGGCCAGCGGGCGACGACCGGCAACGCCGAAGCCATCGCAGTGTCGACCGCCTTGCGGCGCATCATGTAGTTGTCGATCGAACCCTGGTTCGTCCCGGGAGGCTGGATCACCGACGTCTGCATCGAGGCGCGCTCGAGGCGAGCCGCGACGAGCGCGTCGAACAGGTTCTTGTTCAGGTCGGACAGCGTCGCGACCTTCTCGGCCGCGTGGTTGCGCTCGTATGCGGTCCAGATCTGCTGGCCGCTGAGCACGGCTACGACGAGCCCCATCAGGGCCAGGAGCCCGACGAGCATCGTCTTGATCGACATGTTGGAAAACAATTTGGTCACGCGAGCCCCCTGGTCACGGCTTGTGCTGCCTTTTCCGGAAATGGCAGCGACGCTGACTTACCGTTGCCAATGAAGCTCTTAAAAACGCGTTAGTTTCTATTGAGATGAGGTTGAAAAGGCTGGCCGCCGATGCCGAAATCAGGGAGCTGTGTTCCTGAGGATTCCCTGTGCCGGGTTCATCCTGCGGCGGCGTAAGCCTTTCCATCCGTGGCGGCGGCTTGCCTTCCGCGCGCGATGGCCTCACCTAGAGGGATATGCACCGTCGTCTCGTCTTCGAGGAACCGGTTTCGCGCGCCGCCGTCTGGAGCCGGAGGCTGGCGTGGTTTTCGCTCGCCGTGCTGCTGCTCTCCCTGCTGCTGGTCCGGCTCGGCGAGCCGAGCATCGAGGGGCTGGCGCCGGTCGCGGGCGCCTATGTCTTCGTGTTTGCCGCGCTGGGCCTCGCGATCATCGCCTTCATCCGCATCTGGCATTTCGGCCATCGCGGCGTCGGCATCGCGGCAGCGGCGCTGCTGCTGCTGCTGATCCCGCTCCTGCCGGCCGGCTATTTCGCCTTCAGGTTCCTGACCAGGCCGGCGCTGGCCGATGTCTCGACCGATATCGACGATCCGCCCGCCTTCAGCCGCTCGCAGGCTGCTCTGACGGCGCGTGCCGGCCGTGTGCCACCGGATGTATCGACCCTGCGCCGACGCGTACAGCGGCAGGCCTACCCCAAGGCGGTGCCGATCCTGCTGGAGGTGCCGGCGGAAGCCGCCTACGAACTGGCGCGGCGGGCGGCCGGCAGCCTCGGCTGGCAGGTGCTGGAGAGCGCGCGGCCGGGCGGGCGCAGCGGGGCAGGGCGGATCGAGGCGGTGGCGCGCGGACGCATCCTGCGTTTTTCCGAGGACATCACCATCCGCATCCGGCCGCGCGTCGACGGCAGCCGGATCGACGTCCGGTCGGCTTCGCGCCTCGGCAGCCATGATCTCGGCGTCAACGCCGAGCGGATCGCGGCTTTCGCGGACGAGATCGAGCTGCTGATGGACAGCCGCTAGATCATCGGACCGAATATCGTATTCGGTCCGATGATCTAACTTCTTGTTTCAGCATCGGCTTTTCCGAAAACCGCAGTCCACTTTTCGGGCCGATGCTCTAGCTGAGCTTGTAGCGGCTGCCGAGAGCGGGAACCTCGTCGCTTGATTCGACGACACTGCGCGCCACCAGATCCTCGAGCTGCGCCAGCACCGAGAGCGAGGCCGCCCCATGCAGCGCCGGTGCCAGCCCTTGATAGATCACCGGCACCATGGCGGCGATGGTGTCGTCGCCGAGCCCGAGCCGGTTCAGGATCGCGGCTTCGCGCTGGCGGCGGTGCTGGACGAGGCCGCGCAGGAAACGCTGCGGGTCCGTGACCGGCCCACCATGGCCCGGCCGGTAGAGCGCATGCTCCATGCCGCGCAGTTTCTCGATCGAAGCCATGTAGGCAGACATCGAGCCGTCCGGCGGCGCCACGATGGTCGTCGACCAGGCCATGACATGGTCGCCTGAGAACAGTGTCTGCTCCTCGGCAAGTGTGAAGGCGATGTGGTTGGCGGTGTGGCCGGGCGTCTCGACCGCCGCGAGGCTCCAGCCCGGGCCGGTGACGGTATCGCCGTCGCGCATCAGCCATTCGGGCGCAAAGCCCGTATCGCCGGCAGCATCCAGGACGCGGGCTTCGCCCGGGCCGAGCTCGCGCGAAGGGCGATGGGGGCCGCAGCCGACGATCCGCGCCCCGGTCGCCGCCTTGAGCGCCGGAACGGCGGGGGAGTGGTCCCGATGGGTGTGCGTCACGACGATGTGGCTCACCGTCTCTCCGGCGACGGCTGCGAGCAGCCGCTCGACATGAGCGGGATCGTCCGGGCCGGGGTCGATGATCGCCACCGTGCCATGGCCGACGATGTAGCTGCAGGTGCCGGTGAAGGTCATCGGGCCGCCATTGCCGGCGATGACGCGGCGCACGAGCGGAGACAGGGGGGCGACCTCGCCGGCCGGCGTGGTTGCGCTTCTGTCGAATTCGATGTCGTCGCTCATGCCTCCTTGTAGCGCATGCGACGCGGCCTGCCTCTTGCGGATTCCGCGCAAGCCATCTGTCCATATGCGCAGGGGGATGCCGGCTTGTGGCCTCCGGCGGCTTTTCCTATAGACGCGAAAGCGGTCGCGACGCGCGGCCGTTTGCGGAAAGGATCCCAAGCCCATGGCCGAGACGCTCCCCATGCAGGCGCCAACGCTCGCTGGCACGCTCTTCCCCGCCGCCGGCGCCCGCTCTGTCGCGCTGCGCAACGCCGCGCTCGTCGTCGCCGGCAGCCTGCTGATGGTTCTGGCCGCGAAGGTCAAGGTGCCGTTCTGGCCGGTGCCGATGACGCTGCAGACGCTGGCCGTTCTCGGTCTTGGCGCCGCCTATGGTGCGCGCCTCGGCGCCGCGACGATAGCGCTCTACATTGCCTATGGCCTGATCGGCCTGCCGGTCTTCACCAACACGCCGCCGGTGGCCGCCGGCCCGCTCTATCTCGTCGGCCCGACCGGCGGCTTCCTCGTCGGCTTCGTCGTTGCCGCGGCCGTCGCGGGCTGGGCAGCCGAGCGTGGCGCCTCGCGCCTGCGTCTCGTCGGCGGGCTCGTGCTGGCCGATCTCGCGCTTCTGACGCTCGGCTGCCTGTGGCTCGCCTTCGGCGCGCAGATGGCGGGCGGCGTGACCGGCGTCGGGTTTGCCAAGGCCTTCGCCTATGGCGCCGAACCCTTCCTGCTCGGCGAGGCGCTCAAGGTCGCGCTGACGGCCTGCTTCGCGGGCGCAGGCTGGTCGCTGATCGGCCGTCGCGGCTGAGCGAGAACGTCCTTCGAAATGGAAAAGGCCGGGGCTTGCCCCGGCCTTTTTCGTTGTCTTAAGCCCTGTCCGTCGATGCGTCAGTTCGTCTGCTGGCCGCCGCAGCTCTTGTCGGACATGCCGAAGAACGGACCGAAATTGCCGCATTTGTCGCAGGCCGAGAGCGACAGGGCCAGCCCGAGAAGACCGGCAAGGATGACAACGCGCTTCATGGTTTTCGACCGTCCGTTTCGAAGAGGACGGCACCCTAGAGGCTGTCGAGGCGCTTGGACAGGGGGCAGGCGACCGTTCAGAAGCCAGCGCCGGAGAGCCACCCCAGGATGCCCGCCGCCGAGAGGGCGATCAGGGCGATCGTTGCTTTTGCCTCGTTCGGCCAGTGGGTCAGCATCGCTCGTCTCCTTCTTCGGAGGCGGTGCAATAGTCGCGCCATCTGACAGATGGGTGACGGTTTCCCGGTGCCGTTGGCACCGGGAAACCGCCTTCCTGGCCGGCAAGGGCGGGCGAGGCCGGCTGGAAGCGCATCAGAACGCTTCCGTGCTTCTCCGAAGCGCAGAAGCGTTCTAGCTCTTTACTCGTCGCATTTTCTTCACGCGAAGCGGTTCCCACTTCGCCCGAAAATGCGTCTCAGGTCTCGCGGAAGGCCCGCGCCATGCTGTCCTTGAGCGGTTGCAGCAGGTACTCGAAGAAGGTCCGTTCCGTGGTCTGGATGTAGACGTCCGCCGGCATGCCGGCCGTCGGCCGGAAATCATGAACGTCTGCGAGGCTCTTCGCATCGAGCCTTGCGCGAACGACATAAAGGTCGGGTACACCCGGATAGGCGCGCTGCTTCTCGTCGGGCAGGGCGTCTGCCGAGATGTAGATGACGCGGCCCGAGACCATCGGCGTGGTGCGCTGGTTGAGGGCGGTCAGCCTGACCGAGGCGAGCTGGCTGTGCTTGATCTTGTCGATGTCCTGCGGGCGCACGCGGGCCTCGATGATCATTTCGTCCTGCAGCGAGACGATCTCCATGATGTTCTTGCCGGGCTCGATGACGCCGCCGGAGGTGTGATAGCGCAGCTTGACGACCGTGCCCCTGACGGGGGCCGTGATGACGGAACGATTGAGGATGCCCTTCACCGTGTGGATGCGCTCGCGCACATCGTTGAGGTCGGCGCTGATCTCCTGGAACTGATCCGAGGCGGCCTTCTGCGCAGCCTTGCGCACACCGTCGATCTGCTCCAGCGAACGGGCGATGCGTTCGCGCGAGTCGCCGATGTCACCGGTGATGCGGCCGGCCTCGCCGGTGAGGTTGGCGGCCAGCCGTTGCAGCGAGAGCACCTCCGGCTTGCGGATGTAGCCGCGCTGCAGAAGCGCCTGCTTGCCTTCGAGCTCCTCCTTGAGGAGTTCCGTCTGTTTCTCGATGCCGGCGAGCTGGATTTTGCTGCCAGTGATCTTCTCCTCGAGCGCGTCGATGCTCTTCTGGTGCGCCGCGATCTCGCTTGCGATGTTGTTCTGGCGCGCGCGGAAGGCCAAGCGCTGGGTGACCAGCAGGGCCGCGATGTCAGGGTCGGCGCTCTGCTCGCGCAGATGGGCGGGGAAGGCGAAATCGCTCGATCCGGCGATCTCGGCGCGCAGCCGCGCCTCGATCGTTTCCAGCCGGTAGAGCTTGAGTTCATGACGGCGCAGCTCGGCGCGCGGGGAGACGTCGTCGAGCTTCACCAATTGCTGCCCTGGCTCGACGATGTCGCCTTCGCGGACGAGTATCTCCCGGATCACGCCGCCTTCGAGATGCTGGATCGTCTTGTTCTGGCCTGTGGTCACGAAGACGCCGGTGGCGATGACGGCGCCAGCGATCGGCGCCGTGTTGCCCCAGACACCGAAGCCCATCACCGTCGAAGCGACGATGACGATGCCCGCGATCGTGGCCCCCCGGGTGCTGCGTGGCACGTCGCCGTACCAGGGCTGCGAAACCATTTCCTGCGCCATGTGCCTCTCCCTCCCCATGCCCGGATTCGGTCCGGGTCTTGTGGTTTCAATGCGGGCGCGGACCGCCGCCTTCGATGCTGCGCTGGCCGACGATCATCGGCAGGATCTCATCACGCGAGCCGATGGCCTGCACCGCCCCGTCCTTGATCATCATGATCTTGTCGACGTTGCGCAGCAGGGCCGGGCGCTGCGTCACCGCCACGACGGTCATGCCGCGGCTCTTCGCCCGCTCGAAGGCGCGTGCCAAGGCCATCTCGCCCAGGGTGTCGAGGTTGGAGTTGGGCTCATCGAGCACGACGAGGCGCGGATTGCCGAAGAAGGCGCGGGCGAGCCCGAGGCGCTGCTTCTGTCCGCCGGAGAGAGGCGCGCCGTCGATGCCAATCTGCGTCTCGTAGCCATGGGCGAACTGCGCGACCATCTCATGGATATCGGCGATCTCGGCCGCCTCGAAGACGTCGGCGTCGGAAGCGTCCTCGCGCATGCGGGCGATGTTGGCCTTAATCGAGGCCGGGAAGAGCTGCACGTCCTGCGGTAGGTAGCCGACGCTCTCGCCGAACTGGCGCGGGTCCCAGTTGCGCTGCTCCATCCTGTCGAGCCGGACCGTGCCGGCTGTCGGTGAGATCGAGCCGACGAGCATGCGCGCCAGCGTCGACTTCCCACAACCTGAGGCGCCGACGATGGCGAGCGAATCACCCGGCTCCAGGCTGAAGCTGATACCGTTGAGGATGACCTTCTTGTTCGGTGGCGGCACGTAGAGGATGCGCTCGACATCGAGCCGGCCCTTGGGGCTCGGCAGCCTCAGCCTGTCGAGATTGAGGGGTGAGGCCTGAAGCAGCGCCTTGACGCGGGAATAGGCGGCGCGCGCATGGATGAAGTTGCGCCAGCCCTCGATCGTGCCTTCGAGCGGGGCCAATGCGCGGCCGGCGACGACGGACGAGGCGATGACCATGCCGCCGGTGAGCTGGCTCTCCAGCGAGAGCATGGCGCCCCAGCCCAGCATGGCGACCTGGGTGCCGAGCCGGAAGAACTTGGACGCGCCGGTCATCATGATGTTGCGGTCCTGCGCGCTGACCTGCGACTTTAGGGATTCGGCGGTCTCGCGGCCCCACATCAGCACGCCCTCGGGGATCATGCCCATGGCGTTGATGACCTGCGCGTTGCGCGACATGGCCTCCGATTGGAGGTTTGCCCGCGTCGAGAAGGCGCTGGAGCGTGCGAAGGGAACGGCCGTGAATTGCTGGTTGAGATAGGCGATCAAGAACAGCACCAGCGCCGCGACGGTGACGATGTAGCCGAGATGCGGATGGATCAGGTAGACCGCGAGCAGGTAGATCGGCGCGGTCGGCGCATCGAGCATCGTCAGGATGACGGGGCCGGTCAGGAAGCTGCGGATCTGCTGCAGGTCGGCCAAGGTCTGGAACTCGCGGTTCGAGCCGGTCTGCGCGGCCTTTGCCGCAGCCGCGAGCACTGGGCCGCCGAGTCTGCTTTCGACATCGACCGCCACCCGCATCAGGATGAAGCGGCGCACCATGTCGAGCAGCACATGCGCAGCGATCGCCAGCATAACGATGATCGAGAGCATCACCAGCGTGTCGAGGCTGCGGCTGGTCAGCACGCGGTCCGACATCTGGAAGAGGTAGATCGGGACGGCGAGCACGAGCGTGTTCACCATGATCGAGAAGATCGCCACGATCACGAGGTTGCGCCGAGCGCCCGACAAGCCGGCGCCAAGGACCTGCTTGAAGTCGCGGTCGCCGAGGCGCTGTTCGATGCCGCCACCGCGTCCGGAGCCGCCATTGCCGCCGCCGCCACCGCCGCCACCGCCCTTTCCCTTGTCGCCGCTGTCGCCGCCGAGCTGGGTCTTGGGCTCCTGCACATCCGGCCGCGGCCGCAGGTTGACCTCCTCGATGGCTGGCTGGCCGTCGCTGCGGGCGTCTGCGCGCTCCGTGGCGGGCGCGGCGCGGTCCGTTGCATTGTTGGTGTTGGCGGTGGGCGCGATCCTGACCGTGCCGAGCCCGATAGCGGGCGGCAGACCGATCATCCTCACCGGGTCCGTGCCGGCAGGCGCCGGCGTAACCGGCGTCGCTTCGATCTTTTCTCTCATGCCTGCCCCCTTCTCCAACCTGTCTTTTCTTGTTGCTCAGACCAGAATGTTCGACGTCAGGTGATCGTGCTGTGCCGGATCGGGAACCGGGGTCGACGGGCAGTCGTGCTGCGGCTCCTGCGCCGCGTGCTCCGCGAAGGCCACGAGTTCCGGCACCAGCGTGGTGGTGTCGTGGATTGTCACGGTGTCGCTGTCGGTGACGATGTTCACCTGGATCAGCATCGAGTCCTCATAGGCTTCGCCGGCGAGGTAATTCGATGTAGACAGCAGGCCCGGATCGACGATGTAGGCTTCATTGAGCGCACTGTTGCCGCCGGCCGCGACGCCCTGTTCGGTGCCGCCATTCGCGCTGGCCTGGATGCTCTGGTCGCCGTCGATGAGGAAGTTGACCTGCGTAATGACGTTGGCGTCGTAGTAGTCGCCGGTGACGTAGAGAATCTTCAGCGTGCCGGAGGCGTTGCCGTACAGATCCCAATCGGCATTGGGGGTGAGCGTCGTCGCTCCGCCGGCGAGCTGCCCGAGCAGGTCATGATGCACGTCCTGCAGAGGCTTGAAGGCCGTCGCGTCGTAGGTCGAGATGGTGGCCTTGTTCGTCAGGCTGTTGAAGCCCGTCGTGACTGTCGTGCTACCGTCGTCGTCGCCGGCCGTGCTGTAGAGCTTGGCCGAGTCGGGGTCTAGCATGATGTTGTACTGGTATATCCAGTCCGAACGATGGTAATTTCCGCCGATGATGATGATGTCGTAATCGGCGATTCCGTAGATCTTGGTCAGGTTGAGCTGGAGATTTTCGCCCGTTTCAAGGTGAAAATAGACTCCGGATTCGGCCTGGACTGTCCGGTCGTTGTCATCGAGGCCGTTGAACTGAACGACCGACTTCACGTCATAGAAGTCGCCGTTCATGACGTCGACGACCCAATGTGGCGTTGCAGCAGCGCCGCGCACCTCAATCGTCGATTCATGGGTGATGAAATCGGCGATGTTGTGGGCTTCGTTGCCCTGGGTCTTCACGATCGGATCGAGAGCGCCGGAGACGGCGATATCGACATGGTCGTTGTCGACCAGGATGTTCGCCTGGACGATGCCGCGACTGTAAAAGTAGTCGCCGCCGACGATCATCGAGCCGACGGCCTCGTTGAGATCGATGATCTCGCAGGCGTTGATCTGCGTGTTGAGGCCGGCTTCGACGAGTGTCGCTACGCCGCCCGTCGGGCCGGTGACCTCGTGGGTCGCTGTCGTGCCGGTGGTCTCGACGACAGGCTTGCTATCGCTCCAGGGAGCGCTGTCGAGAACGGTGGGCACATAAGGATCGGGCGCGCCGGCCACGCCGTCGACGATGCGGCCCACAGGGGCTGCCTCGGCCGAGCTGCCGTCCGGATTGGGGCTTCCCGTCTCGGCCCAGAGCGCGTCGCGCGCCGATACCATGGCGATGACATCGCTCGTGCCGAGGTGGAGCGCGGTCATCATGTCCGGCACGCCGTCAGGGGCGATGTCGTTGGCCTGGTCGACCAGGGCGGCGAATTCGCCCTCGAGGTGCAGTTCGGGGGGCACCACGACGCTGCCATCGCTGTAGGTAATCGCGTCCGAGGTGACGAGATCCCGATCGCTCGCCACGTTGATCTGCCTGATCTGGAGCAGGCCTTCGCCGTCGGCGCCGCGATAATCGACCGTGATCTCTCGGGAGGTGAAGCGGAAGCCGCCGGAAACGCCGAAGTTCTCGACGTGGGGTGGCAAGGGCTTCAGCCCGGTCGGGGGCGCGGACAGCACCTTGGTGGGTACGCCGAGAGCGGAGTGAGGCGAGACAAACAGCTGGCTCGAGCCCGGATCTGCCGGTAGCGGCTGGTTTATCCTGGTCGGAACCGAAGCAAGCTCGTCGAAGGCGAGGCCCCGAAGCGGCTCGCTGGGGGGAACGAAGCTCTCCGGTTCGAGCGGCGGACCCGGATCGCCCTCATAGAGGACCTGAGTCCGGGCCACGGAATCCGCGATGTGCAGGTAGCCGATGAAGTGCCAGATCGTCTCGGTGAAGCCGCCGGTCTGCATGGCACAATCCTCCGCTCTGCCCGATTTGCGTCGGGTGGGAAGGGTTCACGCGCGGTTGCGTGCGAAAATAATGGAAGCGCCGGAGCGGAAACCGCGCGGGGAGGGCCCCGCGCGGTGGCGTCGCTTCGGACAAGGCTTACAGGGAGTCGAGAGCGTCCCCGGAACCCACAGTCATATCGATCGAGTTGAACTGGATGTTCGCACCCTGGACGATCGACTGGGTGAAGGCTTCCTGCGAGAGCGTGGCAGCCGCGGTGGCCGCGCCGGCGCCGCTGAAGTCGCCGTCATCGCCGCCGAGCCCACCGAGATTGGCCGTCGCGTTGCCGCCCTGAGCGGTGGCGTTCATCGTGAAGTCGCCGACCGAGTTGGCATCGGAGCCGCACGGATCCCAGCAGCACGCATCGGCCACGCCGCCGGCGCTGTACGACACGGAGGCGCCGCTGAGCGAGTCGTTGTCGGTCAGGTTGTTGATCTGATCGATATTGAAGTTGTTGCCTTCGTAGACGCTCTGCGTGACCACATCCGGCATGACGATGGAGTCGGTGATGCCGTAGATGCTGTCGATGTCGATGGCCTCGTTGTCCTGAGGCCCGGTGATGGCGCCCTCGAGGCTGAGGTCGACAGTCACGTCAACGTTCACGCAGTTGTTGACGTGGTTGTTAACCTCGTTGTCGAGCTCGTTGTAGTTGACGTTGCCGTTGGCATTCAGGTTGCCGTTGCCGTTCAGATTGCCGTTGGCGTTCAGGTTGTCATTCCAGACGCTGGTGTCGACCGCCTGGCCGGCATACTGGCCGACGGCCTGACCGGCATACTGCGACTGGCCCTGGGACTGACCCTGGCCCTGGCCCTGACCCTGGCCTTGTCCCTGACCCTGACCCTGCAGCTGGCCCTGAAGTTCGGCCTGACCCTGCAACTGACCCTGAAGCTCGCCCTGGCCCTGAAGCTGGCCCTGCGTCGGATCGTCGTTGTTGTGATGGTTGTTGTTGTGGTTACCCATGACACGCTCCTGTGTGATCAGGAGACATCGCCGCTCCGGGTCAGGCGCCTCTCTTCTGCGCTGCGCCGTCCCGCCCTCAACGATGTCGATTGAATGGAAAGGCTTCGTTTTTGGGATTTTTGCTCAGCCGGTGAAAGATTGAGCGTCATCCTCTTGCCGGATCATCTGCTCCGGTATTGATTTGGTTCTAGGTCATTGGCGTACCTCCTCGCTTGTTGTTCATGATGTTGTTCCAATGAAACCGGTCTTTTCTTGTTTTGTCTTTCAGGTTTCGCTGGAGCAAATTCTATTAAATTGGCAATAATCTATAGTTGCGCCGAACGGGCGCTCAATGACGAGCAGTTTGACAATAGATTGGCGCTGCAGAAATTGCGCTCTGCGTAAGCATAGGCTCTATATTAGAAGATTAAGTCAGAAAGGCTGACCGAAACGTCCTCAGTGTTTTTTCTTCCCTATCGGACGCGCCGCCTATATAAACAGCCATGGATGGGCTGGGGGGTCAATGTGCTGAATCGTTACCCTAAATTAACTAAGCGTTGACTTTTCCTGACCCAAGGGCAATCGCCCCTTGGGCGGAAACCTGCGCGCCGGAGGGTTGGCTATGGCGAACGCCGTCCGCCTGCACGACGAAAAGGCTGCCGTCTGCTCGCTGGAGAAGTTGGTCTGGCGGGAGGGCCCGGTCTGCCCTCATTGCGGGGAGACCTGCCGGCTGGGCCGGCTGAGCGGGCAGAGCACTCCGATCGGTGCCTGGAAGTGCTACGCCTGCCGCAAGCCCTTCACGGTTCGACACGGCACCATCTTCCAGAACAGCCACGTTCCCATGCATGTCTGGCTTCAGGGGCTCTACCTGCTGGTCGCGAGCAAGCACCGGGTGAGTTCGCAGAAGCTCGGGCAGGTTCTTGGCGTCTCGGTCCGCACCGCCTGGCATCTCAAGACCAAGATCGCGGCGGGGCTGGCCGCCGCTGAGGACTACGAGGAGCCACAGGGAGCCGTGCGCCTATTGGAGCGGGTCGTCCGCGAACCGATCGCGGACGACCCGGCGCCGCTCCAGCCGGGGCAGGCTGTCTGCAAGTCGCGTTACGAGCGCTTCCTCAAGGCGATCGAGAACCTTGCCGATGCGAGCAGCGATGCGCTTTTCCTCGATGCGCTGCACCAGCTCCTGCTGCCGTCGAGCGAGCTGGAGCGGAGCAGCGGCATCCTGGCCTCCGGCCGCGGCATCGAGCAGCAGCTCGAACTCAGCCTCTTCGACGACGGCAAACGACAGATGGGTGGCTCCCGCAGCCCGCCTCGCGAGGACGGCGAAACCTAGGGCGTAAGACCTTTGCGAGGACAGACTCCCGATCCCTTTATCGCTCGGCCCTGGGGCGAACCGGCTCCCGTTCGGGTCAATATGGCTCGAACTGCGGCCCCGTATGGGGCCAGAAGCCTAGCCGAAGGCCGGTCCGCGCCGGAGGCACTGGTCGACATGTTCCTCCCAGAGCCTCAGAAGCGTAACGTCGCCAGGCGTGGGCGAGGGCTCGATCTCATCGTCGAGATCGCTGTGAGGCCGCAATGCCTCGATGAAGGCAACGGCTCCGCGCGCGCCGGCGGTGAAGGCGGGGTCCTCGCGGCTGCTCAGCAGGAAGATCTCGGCGCCGATCAGTTCCGGCCCGATGCCGGTCACGGTGTTGAGGACCTCAGACTGCACCGCGGCCAGGGCGTGGTCGCGCATCGGGCCGCAATGGCGCTGCGCCAGCAAGGTGACAAGCGTGGCCAGGAAGCCGATGATCTGTGGCTGCAGCCAGTCGCCGGCCTGCAAGGTCACGCTCGCGCTGGGGTCGCGCTGCAGAAAGGGCGCGATCGTGGCGTGAGCCAGGCGGCGCGCCCTGCGGATTTTGATGAGCTCGAACATGGCGGCCCCCCGCCTTAAGGTCTGTATTCCCGGTCCAAACGCCGACCGAAACCTCGCCCCGATGAGATAGCGATGCGCAAGCCCGCCCGAGGACAATCGGTCCTGCCGCCCCGCCCCGATTTCGCAGCGCAGGAGGCGCTCGCCGCACAGCGTTCCTCTGGCCGCAGATTAACCTTCATGAACCTGATAGGCGACCTGAATCTCGCCTGGTCGAACAATGAGAGCCTGTTCATCTATGTGCTGATGGTGCTGCTCGGCACAGACGAGCGGGCCGCGGCGATCGTCTTCGCCACGCTGAACACGACGCGCGCGCGTCTCGACCTGGTGCAGCGCCTCGCCAAGATCGCGGTATCGGACCGGGCCGTCCGCAACGAACTCACCGACGTCGTCGAGCGATTCTCAGCGGCGACCCGGCTGCGCAACGATTTCAGCCATGCGACTTTCGTGATCGACGATCATGGCGAGATCACCCACACCCAGCACATGAAAGTGGAGGAAAGCCGCGGAAACCTCCGCTTCGGGGTGCGCCGGCCGGTCGATGATGCGAGGCTGGAGGAAATCGTCCATACGATCCGCGAACTCGACACGCTCAACCGGCGCATCTGGGATCTCATGCCGCTGCTCGAAGCCGCGACGGAGCGGCAGCGAAACCGGAGCGAGCCGGAGCGGCGGGGATGATGGTCACCACATTGGAACGGCATCCACCGGCATAATCGTTGCCAAATCGTTACCGGCGTAACGATGGATGTTCCGATATGATACATAGTGCCTCGAAGGCAAACACGAATCTTGCTTTACTGCCGGCGCGCCCGACCAAGGGGCAGGCTACAAGAAATCTTCTTGCCGGAAGCGTGTGTGCTTTCGCCTTGCTGGTCCCGGTCGAGGGGCAGGCCGATTGGCAGGTCAACGAACAGACCGATGCCAACGGCAAGACCTGGACGGCCCGCCGGATCAAGCCGCTCAATTTCGCAATCACCGAATTACCTGACGGCCCGGCACCGGCCAACGACTGCCCTGGGCTCGCCTTCGAGATCCCGAATCCGAGGGCCGGAGAGGCGCGCTGCGTCGGCTACCTCGCCAAGCGCCGCTGATGTCGCGACAGCAAAAAGGCCCCGGAAGGGGCCTTTTTGCAATTCCTTGCAATATCTCGGGAAATTTTGGTCGGAGTGGCAGGATTTGAACCTGCGACCCCCTCGTCCCGAACGAGGTGCTCTACCAGGCTGAGCCACACTCCGATTAACTGGTGGGCGGCTTATAGCCAGCGCGCGCCGGCTGCGCAACAGGGTGTTTGCAGCCTGTTGCGTATTTCTTGACTCGCCGCGGGCCGCTTCGAAAACCGGCTTTCCCTTTCCGGGCCGATGCTCTAGAACGCGCGGCGCATTGGGGCGTCGCCAAGTGGTAAGGCAGCGGTTTTTGGTACCGCCATTCGGAGGTTCGAATCCTCCCGCCCCAGCCATCTCGTCTCAGAACCCGAAACTGTCGGCTGCACTTCCGGAACTGGCGGCAATGTCGGGCGGCAGTGCACTGCGCATGTCAAAGACGCGATCAGAAGCGCCTTCGGGGCCAATTCAGGTGCCGCCAGCCTGAAAGGCCGGGCTTCGCTCAAAAATCGACCGTGACAACGCAAGGCGGTATTTTTAAGTTCAACTCCGTTAACCCGTGAAGCCGACTATTGCCCGCGCATGGCATAAGGGGCGAGGCATGAGCCATCGGGCTCGACAGGGAGCCGGCGGAAGCCATTTCCTCAAGGGAATGTGCGTTGGGATCGTGCTCGCGGCCTTGCTCATGCCGATGGGCCGCGCAGGCCTTGCCCAACCGCGCGAAGGGGCGCCGATCAAGCTACAGGTTATCGGCGGGCTGGCGGGCGTCACTCAATACACCAAGATCGAACAACCCTTCTGGCGGTCCGAAATCGAGACCCTTTCCAGGGGGCAGGTCAGCGCCACCATTCGGCCGCTCGATGCTGGCGGGCTGCGCAACCAGGAAATGCTGCAGCTCCTGCGGCTGGGCGTCGTGTCGATCGGTACTGCGCTGCTCGGGGTGGTTGCGGGGGACGATCCGGAACTCAACGCAGTCGACCTGCCGGCGCTGAATCCCGATGTGGCGACGCTGCGCCGAACAGTGGGGGCGTTTCGGGAGCATCTGCGCAATGTGCTGCAGGAGCGCTACGAGATCGAACTCCTCGGAATCTATGCCTATCCAGCCCAGGTGCTGTTCTGCGCCGAGCCCTTCTCCGGGCTGGACGCTCTGGCGGGCCGCAAGATCCGCACATCCTCGGTTGGGCAATCGGAGCTGATCGCGGGGATCGGAGCCGTCCCAGTGATGCTGCCTTTTGCCGAGATCATCGCCAATCTGCGTGCCCATGTCGTCGATTGTGCGGTCACCGGCACGCTCAGCGGCTACGAGATCGGCCTGCCGGGTGTCACCTCCCATGTCCATTCCATGGCGTTGAGCTGGGGCGTGTCGGTCTTCGGGGCCAATTCGACTTACTGGAACGGGCTGCCGGCCGAGGCTCGCGACGTGATCCGGCTGGGCGTGGGCCAGCTCGAAGAGCGGATCTGGTCGCAGGCCGAGGCGGATACGCAGCGCGGCCTTGCCTGCAATGCCGGTTTGGCAACCTGCCCCGGCAAGCCCGAGCGACCCATGGTCGTCGTGCCGACTTCGCCGGCGGATGAGGCGCGCCGTCGCCGCCTCATCGCGGAGGTGGTCCTGCCGCGCTGGCTCGAACGCTGCGGCCAGGATTGCCTGCGCTCCTGGAACACCTACCTCAGGCCTCTTCACGCTGTGGATCCGAAGACGCCATGACGGGCCTCGTGTGCTGCGGCGGGGAGCCATGATCCACCGCCTCAAACTCATGGTCGGCGCGGGGACGGTCGTCATCCTGGCCGCGATAGCCGCCGGCACGGTCCATCTGGTGATGCGGAGCAAGCAGGCCGCGTGGCAGAATGCGGAGCAGTCTCTCGAGCTCTCGGCCGTGGCCGTCGAGAATGTCTTCAACCGCCAGCTGCTCCAGGTGGACGGCGCGCTCGCGAGCCTGACGTCGCTGTTCGGGGCGGCGAATATCTCGCCCGACCAACCGGAGGCGGCGAGCCGGCTCCTTCGTGGACTCAATTTCCAGACGATGGCGTTTCGGGATCTGCTGCTCGTTGCCCCGAACGGGAGCATCATCGCATCCGCCCGCCCGCGAGGCGCGAGCCGTGTCCTGCCGTCAGGGGTCGTGCTGGCCCGGCAGGCGCCGACGAGCCTCGTCGGTCCGTTGCGGAACGCTGTCACGGGGGACTGGTCGCTCTACGTCACCCGTTCCGTCCCGGCGTGGAAAGGCGTCGCCCCCGTCGCCGAGGTGCCGCTGCACATGCTGATGGGGCGGCTGGCGGAGACCAGCGTCAGCCCGGGCGCACAGATATTCCTGGAACGGGCCAACGGCCAGCTGATCGCCGCGCTGCCGCATGACGAGCTCCTGATCGGAAAGCAGCGCGAAGCCTCTGCGCGTGCGCCCACTGTCGACGGCAAGGCTTTCCTCACCGACCAGGACGCTGCGAATGGCGGCAGCCTGGCCGTGGCTCGCGCTACGCTCTACGGCGACATCCAGGTGGTTCTCTCTGCGAGCGCCAAGAGCCTGCTCGCGGAATGGCGCAAGGATCGTGACGGCACCGTTCTGGCCGCGCTGCTCGCCGCGCTCCTGATCTCTGCCTTCGCCGCGGCGCTCATTCACGCCATCGGCCAGCGCGAGCGGGCGGATGCCGAACGGGCGCGGGCCGCCCGCGTCCTGGGCAATGCCATCGAAGCCATGGCCGACGGCTTCGTGATGTGGGACAAGGACGATCGGCTGATGACCTGCAACCAGCGCTACAAGGATCTTTATGCGCTGAGCGCTCCCTTCATGACCGTCGGGGCCAGCTTCGAAGACATCATCCGCGGCGGGGCCGAACTCGGACAGTATCCGCAGGCGAGCGGCGATCTGGAGGCATTCGTCCAGGAGATCGTGCTCTGGCATCGAAGCGGGGCCGGCGCCCGCGAGCGCCTGCTTCCCGACGGGCGCTGGCTCCTCATCACCGAGCGGCGGACGGCGGATGGCGGCACCGTCGGCATCCGTACCGACATCACGGCGCTCAAGGCCGCATATGCCGAACTGGCTGCCGCCAATGCGCGGGCGAACGAGGCGGCTGAGGAAGCGCGGCGGCAGAACGAGACCCTTGTCGAGCAGGAAAGCCGGATTCGCTTCCTGGCCCATCACGACGACCTGACCGGGCTGCAGAATCGCTTCGCCTTCCGACAGCAGATCGTGAAGCGTCTGCAGAGCCGGCGCGGCCCGGTGGCCCTGCTGTTCCTCGACCTGGATCGATTCAAGGACGTCAACGACACGCTCGGCCATCCGGTCGGCGACCTGCTGCTGCAATCGGTCGCCGAGCGCCTGGCGGCCTGCGTGCCCGATGCCAGCTGCGTCGCGCGCCTGGGCGGCGACGAGTTTGCGGTTCTCAGTCTGGAGCCCGGGCAGCCGCAACAGGCCGAGGCGCTGAGCGCCCGCATCATCGATGCGCTGAGCCAGCCCTATGTCATCCAAGGGCGGACCATCGCCATCTCGGCCAGCGTCGGCATCGCCGTGGCGCAGGGACCCGGCTCGGACGCCGACATCCTGCTGAAGCAGGCGGATCTCGCGCTCTACCAGTCCAAGGCGCAGGGGCGGGGCACGTTCTGCGTCTTCACGGCCGAGATGGACCAGGAGCTTCGCGGCCGCATCGCGATGGAGGCGGATCTGCGCCGTGGCCTGGCCGAACAGCAATTCGAGCTGGCCTACCAGCCGGTCTACCAGTTGGGCTCCCAGCAGCTCTGCGGCTTTGAAGCGCTGCTGCGCTGGCATCATCCCGAACGCGGCATGATCGAGCCGGCGGAGTTCATACCGCTTGCCGAGGAGACCCGGCTCATCGTCGAAATCGGCGCTTTCGCGCTGCGTCAGGCCTGCATGGATGCCGCCCAGCTTCCGGGCTCCCCGCGGATCGCTGTCAATCTGTCGCCGGTGCAGCTCGCTTTCGGCGATGCGATCGGAATGGTCCGCGATATCCTGGGCGAGACGGGCCTCGACCCCGGCCGGCTCGAGCTGGAGATCACCGAGACCGCGCTGTTCGCTGACGACAACCGCAATCTCGCGGTGCTCAGAGCCCTCAAGGACCTCGGCGTCCGCATCGTGCTCGACGATTTCGGCACAGGCTATTCCAGCCTGAGCCATCTGCGGCTCTTCCCGCTCGACAAGGTCAAGATCGACCGCTCGTTCGTGCGCGACATGACGAGCAGGCCCGACAGCGCCGCCATTGTCGTCGCCGTCGCCGCGCTCGCGACGGAGCTCGGCATGACGACCACGGCGGAGGGGATCGAAACGCTCGACCAGTTGCGCGCCGTCCAGCGGGCAGGCTGTACGGAGGCTCAGGGCTATCTGCTTGGCAGGCCGCAGCCGATCATCCAGGCGGTCCACACCACCTTTTTCAGCGACGAACTCAAGAAGCTGATGCGCAAGACCGGACGGGCTCCCGTCCGGCATTCATGAGGCCCAGCCTGTTGATCAATCCCGGTTCCGGCTCACGCCGGCAGGAAGTCGCGGCGCATGGGCGTGAACACATCGACGAGGATGCCGGCTTCGATCGCGACGGCGCCGTGCACAGCGTCCGGCGGAACCGTGAAGCTGTCGCCTGCGACGAGGCGCTCGGTCCGCCCTGAAATGGTAATGTCGAAGACGCCGCTCTCGACGAGGGAGCACTGGATGTGCGGATGGCTGTGCGCCGGGCCGATTGCGCCGGCCTGGAAGCCCACCCGTACCATCATCACATCGTCGCGATAGGTCAGGATCTTGCGCAGCACCCCTTGGCCTGCCGGCTCCCATGGGAGATCGGCGTCATGGGCGAAGGGCTCGTTCATTCGGTCCATATCGTGTCTCCTTCAGCGCGCGAGCCAGCCGCCGTCCACCGGCAGCACGATGCCGTGGATATAGGCCGCGGCGTCGGAGGCGAGGAACACGGCCGCTCCGCCTATCTCCTTCGGATCGCCCCAATGGCCGGCGGGAATGCGGGCGAGGATCGCCGCGTTTCGTTCCGGGTCGGCGCGCAGGGCTTCGGTGTTGTTCGTCTCGAAATAGCCCGGCGCGATGGCGTTGACGTTGATGCCCTTGCCCGCCCACTCGCAGGCAAGAAGCCTCGTCAACCCAGCAAGCCCGCTCTTCGAGGCGGTGTAGGAGGGGATGCGGATGCCGCCCTGGAAGGAGAGCAGCGAGGCGATGTTGATGACCTTGCCGCCCTTGCCGTCGGCGAGCATACGCTTCACGACCGCCTGGGTGAGGAAGAAGGTCGATTTCAGGTTCACATCCATCACCGCGTCCCAATCGGCCTCGGTGAAGTCGATGGCATCGGCGCGGCGGATGATGCCGGCATTGTTGACCAGGATGTCGAGGCGCGAGCCGTCCGCTTTCGCTGCAGCATCCGCTGCCTCGACGATCCGCTCGATCGGCTCCAGCGTGGCGAGATCGGCGTTGATTTCATGGAAGGGGCTGCCCGTCTCCGCGACGAGCGCCTTCGTCTCGGCCATGCTAGAGCGGCCGACCGCTACGACGCCCGCTCCCGCCTGGGCCAGCGCGACCGTGATCGCCTGGCCGAGGCCGGTATTGGCGCCGGTGACGATCGCCGTGCGGCCGGCGAGGTCGAAAGAGCCTGCCATCAGCGCAGCTCGCCGGTCGCGACCATGTCCATGTCGGTGTAGTCGACGTTGTCGCCGCCCATGCCCCAGATGAAGGAATAGGCCTTGGTGCCGACGCCGGAATGGATCGACCAGCCGGGCGAGAGGATCGCCTGCTCGTTGGCGACGACGAGATGGCGGGTCTCCTGCGGCTCGCCCATCAGGTGGAAGACGCGCGCGTCGGCAGGGACGTCGAAATAGAGATAGATCTCGCAGCGCCGGTCATGGACATGCGCGGGCATGGTGTTCCAGATGCTGCCTTCATCCAGCGTGGTCACGCCCATGACGAGCTGGCAGGTGTCGCAGACGCCGGGGATGATGTACTGGCGGATGACCCGCTTGTTGGCTGTCGCCTGCTCGCCGAGCGCCAGCGTCTTGGCATCAGCCTCTCGGATGACCTTGGTCGGATGCACGGCATGGGCCGGGGTCGAGAGCAGGTAGAACTTCGCCGGGTTCGCAGCGTCGTCGCTCGCGAAGACGACCTCGCCGGCCTCCTTGCCGACATAGAGCGCGTCGCGCTTGGCGAGCGGGTAGTCCTTGCCGCCGACGCTGACCTTGCCCGGCCCGCCGACATTGACGATGCCGAGCTCGCGGCGCCTCAGGAAGGCGTCGGTGCCGACCGCCTTCGGCGTCGGCAGCGTGATGGGCTTGGCCGTGGGCATGGCGCCGCCGACGATGACGCGGTCGAGATGGCTGTAGGTCAGCGTCACCTCGCCGGGGACGAAGAGTTCCTCGATCAGAAAGTGGCGGCGCAGTTCGGCCGTGTCGAAGCCCTTCACCGCCTCGGGGTGCGAAACCTGGCGAATCTCGATGGTCATGATCGGTCCTTCAGTGGAACAGCCGCGGCAGCCAGAGCGACAGGCCGGGCACATAGGTGACGAGCAGGAGCACGGCGACGCTGGCGCCGTAGAAGGGCCAGATCGTCCGCATCGACTCGCCGATGGAGATGCGGCCGATGGCGCAGGCGACGAACTGCACCGAGCCGACCGGGGGGGTATTGAGGCCGATGCCGGCGTTCAGGATCAGGATCACGCCGAAATGGATGGGATCGACGCCGAACGCCTTCACCACCGGCAGGAAGATCGGCGTGCAGATGATGATCATCGGCGCCATGTCCATGAAAGTGCCGAGCACCAGCAGGATCAGGTTGATCATCAGCAGGATGACGATGGGATTGTCCGAGACCGCCTTCATCGCGGCGATGGTCGCCTGCGGCACCTCCAGGAAGGCCATCAGCCAGCCGAAGGCTCCGGCCGTGCCGATCACCAGCAATACCATCGCCGTCGTCCGTACGGCGCCGAGCGTCGCCTCAAGGAAAGCTGTCCAGGTGAGCTGGCGATAGACGAAGATGGTGACGAGGATGGCGTAGACGACGGCGACGCAGGATGATTCCGTCGCGGTGAAGACGCCGGAGCGGACGCCGCCGAAGATGATGCCGATCAGCAGGATGCCGGGCAGCGCCAGGACGACATAGCGCCCGACCGCGGCGAACCCGGGAAAGGCATCGCGCGGATAGCCGCGCTTCACCGCGACCGCCCAGGCGGCGACCATCAGCGCGGCGCAGAGCATGAGGCCCGGCACGATGCCGGCCGTGAACAGGTCCGCGATCGAGAGATTACCGCCCGCCGAGAGCGAATAGATGATCATGTTGTGCGAAGGCGGGATCAGCAGCGCGATGATCGCCGCATTCGCCGTGACATTGACGGCGTAGTCGGCGTCGTAGCCGCGCTTCTTCATCTGCGGGATCATCAGCCCGCCGACAGCCGATGCGTCCGCCACGGCAGAGCCGGAGATGCCGCCGAAGAGCGTGCAGGTGACGACGTTGACCTGTCCGAGGCCGCCGCGCAGATGACCGACGAGGCTCGCCGCCATCTGGATCAGCCGTTCGGCGATGCCGCCGCGGATCATCAGGTCGCCGGCATAGATGAAGAACGGGATCGCCATCATGGCGAAGGCGTTCATGCCGGAGTTCATCTGCTGGAAGACCACGATCGGCGGCAGGCCCATGTAGACGACCGTCGCCACGGAAGCGAGGCCGAGGCAGAAGGCGACCGGCACACCGATCAGCAGCAGAACGGAGAAGACGCCGAAGAGAATCCAGAGTTCCATGGTTCAGGCCTCCTGGCTTTCGCCGAAATGGACGAAGCCGAGCGGGGCCTGCTTTTCGCCCGTGACGAACAGCAGGATCTTCTCGAGCGCGAACAGGGCGATCAGCGCGCCGCCTGCGGCGATCGGCACATAGTCCCAGCCGCGTGGAATGCCGATGATCGGCATCCTGTCGCTCCAGGTTCCGGCGGCGAGCTGCCAGCCATAGACCAGCATGGCGAGGCCGAAGGCGCAGACGAGCCCTTCGCCCAGTACGATCAGTGCGGCGCGCAGCGGCGGCGGTGACATCACCAGCCCCACCTCGAAGCCGAGATGGTCACTCTCGCGCACGCCGACGGCCGCGCCGAGCAGGATGAACCAGGACATCAGGAACAGCGACCCGGCTTCGACCCAGATCGGCGTGTCGTTCAGGACGTAGCGGCCGAAGACGCCCCAGGCGACCATCACGGTCATCAGGACGAGGCCGGTTCCTGCGGTGATCAGCGCGAACAGGCTGAGCTTGGCATCGAGGCGTGTCAGAAGGGCTGTGAAAGCGCGCATGAAATCTGCCCGAGCTGGCAAGGGGTCGAGAGCAGGGCGGCCGTTCCAGACCGCCCTGCCTGATCGAGACTCAGTTCACTGCCTGAATGGCGGCGACCATGTCCTTGAGCTTCTGGTCGGTGACGAACTTGTCGTAGACCGGCTTCATCGCGTCGATGAAGGGCTTCTTGTCGACGGTGTTGATCTGGGCGCCACCGGCCTTGACCTTGGCCTCGGAAGCCTTCTCGCGCGCATCCCAGAGCTCGCGCATCTTGAGGACCGATTCCTTGGCCGCGGCCTTGATCAGCGCCTGGTCCGCTGCGTTGAACTTCTCGAAGCTCTTCTTCGACATCACCAGTGCCTCCGGCGAGAGCGAGTGCTCCGTGACCGAATAGAACTTCGCGACTTCGAAGTGGCGGGTCGATTCATAGGACGGCCAGTTGTTCTCGGCGCCGTCGATGACGCCGGTCTGGAGCGCCGAATAGACCTCTCCGAACGGCATCGGCGTGGCATTGGCGCCGAGCGCCGAGACCAGGGCGACGAACATGTCGGACTGCTGGACGCGAATCTTCATGCCCTTCATGTCGGCGGGGCTGTTGATCGGGCGCTTGGAATTATAGAACGAGCGCGAGCCGGAATCGTAGAAGGCGAGCCCGATCAGGTCGTGCTTCTCGAAATCCTTCAGCAGGTTGTCGCCGATCGGCCCGTCCATGACCTTCCGCATGTGGGCGACCGAGCGGAAGATGAAGGGCAGGGACGGGACGTTGGTCGCCGGGATCAGGTTGTTGAACGGCGCCATGTTGATGCGGTTCATGTCGATGACGCCGAAGCGCGTCTGGTCGATCGTATCCTTCTCCTGCCCGAGCTGGGCTGAGTGGAAGACGTTGATCTTGACGCGGCCCTGGGTGCGCTCCTCGAGCAGCTTGCCCATGTGGCGAACGGCTTCGACGGTGGGATAGTCGGTCGGATGGATGTCGGCCGAGCGCAGCGTGACGCTCTGAGCCAGGGCGGAGGTCGCCGCGGCTGCCGAGAAGGCGAGCGCGACGGTGCAGGCGAGGAAACTGCGGCGTGAGGTCATTGTGCGTTCTCCCTTGGATTCGAGGCCCTTGCCGTTTCCCGGCTTGTTGGGGGGCGCTTCGATCGTAAGCTTGCTGCGGGCAGCCATGCTTGGTTGCTGCAGTGATTGTATGGTAGTATGTAATCGTATGGCACGCAACAGGCGTGGAGGTTTTCGACTTGAGCCTTTCGTTGGTATCTCCCCCGTCCTTCCCGGGCACCTCGGCCGCTGGGCGTGTCGAGGCCGAGTTGCGTCGGGCGATCATCGCGCTGGAAATGCCGCCCGGTACGCGCCTCTCGGAGCAGGAGATCGCGCTGAAATACGGGGTGTCGCGGCAGCCGGTCCGGGAGGCGCTGATCGCGCTCGCCAAGACGCGGCTCGTCGACGTGCAGCCGCAGCGCGGCACGGTCGTGGTCAAGTTCTCGGTCCGGAAGATGATGGAGGCGCGCTTCGTGCGCGAAGCGGTGGAGGTCGCGATCGTCCGTCAGGCCTGCCAGGCCTTTTCAGCCCAGAGCCGGATGCGGATCGCGGACCTGCTCGACATGCAGGAGAAGGCTGCGGCCAGGGGCGACCACTCCACCTTCCAGCACTATGACGAGCTCTTCCACATCGAGCTGACGGAAGGCGTCGGCATGCCGTTGGCCTGGGAAGCGATCCGGGACATCAAGGCGCATATGGACCGGGTCTGCCAGCTGACCCTGCCGGGTGCCGACGCCATGCTGCCGCTGGTGGAGCAGCACCGGAGCATCATGGACGCGATCGACGCGAGCGATCGCGCCCGGGCTGAGGTCGCCATGCGCCATCACCTCACCGAGATCCTCCGCGCCCTGCCGAAGACGGAGGCGAGTTTTCCCGATCTGTTCGAGTAGTCTGCGCTCGCGGAAGATGCCGAAAAGCGCCTCGTCCGCGTGATGCCGATCCGGGGCTTCGTGCGCAATTCTCGCCTATAGCTTTACGGCCTGACGGGTTACCGTCGGCGCTGCGACGCTTGGCCGGGGAGGGACAGCATGTTCGCGATGGATGCCCGGATCTATCCGGCGACCACGCATGAAGTGACCAACCAGTCCGGCGCGCTGACCGGCATCGATGTCTTTACGCAGGATGCGATCCTGCGGGCGGCCGTCGAGCGCGAGGGGGCTGGCTGGGTGGCGGAGCGCGCCGGGAAGCTCGGCCGCGCGGCCGGCGATCCGGCTTGGCAGGAGCATGCGCATCTCGCCAATCGGCACGGGCCGACGCTGAAGAGCCACGACCGCTTCGGCCATCGCATCGACGTCGTCGAGTTTCATCCGAGCTATCACGCGCTGATGGAGCTCGCCTTCGGCTCCGGCGTGCATTCGCTGGCCTGGAGCGCCAACCGGTCGGGAGCGCATGCGGCCCGCGCCGCGTTGTCTTATGTCTGGAACCAGATCGAGAACGGCGTCGGCTGCCCGACCGGCATGGCCTATTCCTCACTTCCCGCACTTCGCCTCGTGCCCGCCATCCGGGCGGAGTGGGAGGCGAGCCTGCTGGCGGAAGCCTATGATCCGCGCCCCGTGCCGGTGGCGGAAAAGGCCGCGGTGACCATGGGCATGGCGCTGACCGAGAAGCAGGGCGGCTCGGATCTGCGTGCCAATGCGACGCGGGCGGTGCCGGTGAATGGCGGCGGGCCGGGCGGCGAATATCGGCTGACCGGCCATAAATGGTTCTGCTCGGCCCCGATGAGTGATGCCTTCCTGACGCTCGCCCAGACCGAAAAGGGGCCGAGCTGCTTCTTCGTGCCGCGCTCGCTGCCGGACGGCACGCGCAACCGCTTCTTCATCCAGCGGTTGAAGGACAAGTGCGGAAACCGCTCCAACGCTTCTTCAGAGATCGAGTATGACGACACCTATGCGGTGCTGCTCGGGGAGGAGGGGCGCGGCGTGCGCGTCGCCATCGAGACGGCGCATCTGACCCGGCTCGACTTCGCCGTCGGCTCGGCCGGGCTGATGCGCTGGGCGCTGAGCCTGACGCTACACCACACGCATCATCGCCGCGCCTTCCAGCGGGTGATCGCCGAGCAGCCGCTGATGCGCAACGTGCTCGCCGATCTCTGCCTGGAATCGGAGGCCGCGACGCTGCTCGGCTTTCGCCTCGCACGCGCCGTGGACGAGGCGGAGGCGGGGTCAGAGGAGGCGCGGCTGCTGGAACGCCTGCTCACCCCGGTCGCGAAATACTGGAACTGCAAGCGCGTGCCGGCCTTCGTGGCGGAATGCGTCGAATGCCATGGCGGCAACGGCTTCGTCGAGGAGCAGCCGATGCCGCGGCTCTATCGCGAGGCGCCGCTCAACGGCATCTGGGAGGGCACGGGCAATGTCATCTGCCTCGACGTGCTGCGCGCGCTGCAGCGCGAGCCCGACAGCGTCGCGGCGCTTATCGCGGAGCTTGCGCTCGCGCGCGGCGCGGACAGGCGGCTCGACCTCGCCATCGACGCGCTCGAGACCGAGCTGTCCGATACGCGGGAGCAGGAACACCGCGCCCGCCAGATCGCCGCGCAGATCGCGACGGTGATGGAGGCGGCGCTGCTCCTGCGGCATTCGAGCGCTGCTGCGGCGGACGCCTTCATCGGCTCGCGGCTCGAGGGCCTGCCGAACCGCGCGTTCGGGAGCCTGCCGCGCGGTTGCGATCTGAATGCGATCGTCGCACGATCACGGCTGTCCTGACGCTGGTTTGCATCTTGGCACGTATCGATCCGCGCAACTCGTCCCGCTACTGGCGCGATCCCCGCGTTCCGGGGCTGAGCTGCCTTGTCGCCGATTTCACCAGCCATGATTATGCGCCGCACAGCCACGAGGCCTTCGTCGTCGCTGTGACCGAGGCCGGCGGTGCCGAGTTCAAGAGCCGTGGTCTGAGCGACGAGGCGACGACCTCGACGCTGCTCGTCTTCAATCCCGACGAGCCGCATTCCGGGCGCATGGGCTGGAGCCGGCGCTGGCGCTATCGCGGGTTCTATCTGACCGCTCCCGCGATCGAGCTGCTCAAGGCCGAGCTAGGCCTCGACGCCACAGCCTATTTCTGCCGCAACACCTTCCACGATGCCGATCTGATCGCCGCCTTTCTCGGGCTGCACCGGACCCTCGATGAAGGAAATGACCCGTTCGAGGAGCGCGAACTCCTGCTACGCAGCTTCGGCACGCTGATCCGGCGGCATGCCTCCGACCAGCCGGGGTTGTCGCTGCCGATGTGCGATGCCGGCAAGGTCGCCCGTGTGCGGGACATCATGCGGGCGCGCTATGCCGACGAGCTGATGCTGGAGGAGCTCGGGACCGCTGTCGGGCTCTCGCCCTTCCAGCTCATCGCGCTGTTCAAGCGCGCGACGGGGTTGACCCCGCATGCCTACCTCACCCAGCTGCGCCTGAAGGCGGCGATCAGGGCGCTCGAGCGCGGGGCAACGATCGCCGCGGCTGCGGTCGATGCCGGCTTCTACGACCAGAGCGCGCTGACGCGGCATTTCAAGCGCGCTTATGGAATCACGCCGCTGCAATGGGTGCGCGCCGCCGCTGGCTGAGAGGCTTGCGCAATTTCCGCCTATAGCTGGTCGGCGCCGTTCTCCACCCTTCCTTCGCAGCCAACGCCTTGTCGGCGTTGCGAAGGAACCCAAGACGCATGGCGAGCTATTTCTGCCTCGACAATCCAGACGTGCTGACGCTGGAGACGCATATCGTCGCTGCGAGGCCGGGCCGCGTCGTGCTTGCGGAGAGCCCCTTCTATCCCGGTGGCGGCGGGCAATTGCCAGATCGCGGCGCTCTCGCCTGGGCTGGCGGCGAAGCGGCCGTGACAGGCTTCGAGAATGAGGGCGGCCAGCTCTGGCACCTGCTGGAGGAGCCTGTCGAACTGACCTCGGATACCGTTGAGGCGCGGGTCGATGCAGGCTTCCGCCGGGTGATGCGCGCGCTCCATACCGATCTGCACATCGTCAACGCCGTTGTTTTTCAGGGTTTCGACGGGGCGCTCGTAACCGGCGTGCAGATGAACGGGGACGGCACGGCGCGCATCGATTTCGACCTCGCCAGCGCTGATAACGACCGCCTGCGCGCCATCGAGGACGAGGTCAACGCGCTGATCAGGCAGGACCTCGCGGTTCGCCAGCACCATGTCCCCGAAGCCGATGCCTTCGCGGAGCCCGGCCTGATCCGCTCGCGCTCTGTCGCCCCACCGCCGACCGATGATGGACAGGTGCGAATCGTCGAGATCGTCGGCCTCGACAGGCAGGCTTGCGGCGGCACGCATCTCGCCTCGACCGGGGGCTCGCCGCCGATCCGCGTCCTGAAGATCGACAACAAGGGTCGGCACAACCGCCGCCTGCGCATCGGCCTCGCCGGCGACCTTTGAGGCCGGGCGATGAGGTTCCTGCGTTTCCTGTGGGATCGGCCGCTGCTGCTCCTGCCGCTGCCGCCGCTGTTCTGGGCCGGCAATCTCGTGCTCGGTCGGGCGCTCGCCGGCTCCTTTCCGCCGGTTTCGCTCGCTGTCGGCCGCTGGATCGTCGCGCTCGTCTGTCTCCTGCCCTTCGTGCTCGGCGCGCTGCGGACGCAGTGGCCGGCGCTGCTGCGCGCCCGCGGGATCGTGCTGGCCTGCGGCGCCTTCGGCATCGCCGGCTACAACGCGCTCGGCTATCTCGCCCTGCAGAGCGCGCCGGCGGCCAGCGTCGCCTTCCTGAACTCGACCCTGCCGTTGATGGTGCCGCTCGCGGCCTTCGTGCTGGGCGTCGAGAAGGTCTCCGGCCGCACGCTCGCGGGCATCGCCATCTCCTTCGTGGGCGTGGCCTGGATCGTCGCGCGCGGCGATCTCTCGACGCTGTCGCAGCTCAGCTTCCAGGGCGGCGAGCCACTGGTGCTGATCGCGGTCGCCAACTATGCGCTCTATTCGGTGTTGTTGCGTCGCCGCCCGGCCGATCTCGATCCGTTGCTTTTCCTGGCGGCGACGATGGCGGCGGGGCTCCTGGTGCTGTTGCCGTTCTGGATCTGGGAGCTGGCGGCGGGCGCCACGATTCCGACCGCGCCCGGCCCGCTCGCGGCCGTGCTCTATATCGGCATCTTCGCCTCACTCATCGCCTTCATCATCTGGAACCGTTGCGTGGCATCGCTCGGCCCCAGCGTAACCGGGGCCTCCTTCCACCTCGTCGCCCTGTTCACGGCGGTGCTCGCCTTCGTACTGCTGGGCGAGCCCGTACGCCTGTTCCACCTCGTCGGCGCCGCGCTGATCCTCGGAGGTTTCGGACTCGCGGCCCTCAGCGGCCGCGCTTCCGCGCCCGTTCGCTCCGAAGCCGACGCGTCGAACAGGAGCGCGTGATCTGATCAGACGGCCCGGCGTTCCGAGCGGCGGATGCGCTATCTGTCTGTTCCATTGCATTTTCTTCACGCGAACCGGGTGTCCAGTTCGCGCGAAAATGCTCTAAGGGAAGGAACGCGAAGCGAGACGGGATACGAGACGATGCAGACTTCCTTCAGGAACAAGAAGGTCCTCGTTGCGGGCGGCAGCCGGGGTATCGGGCGCTCGATCGCTCTGGCTTTCGCGGCGGACGGTGCCGATGTGGCGATCTGCGCCCGCAATCCTGAGGGGCTGGCGGCGACCGAGGCGGAGCTGAAGGCTTTCGGTGGCAAGGTCTTCGCGCTGCCGGCCGATCTCTCGAAGGGGGCTGAGGTCGTCGGTTTCGTCGAGAAGGCGGCTGGGGCTCTGGGTGGCATCGACGTCCTCGTCAACAACGCCTCGGGCTTCGGATCGAAGGATGACGAGAGCGGTTGGCTCGCCAGCGTCGATGTCGATCTGATGGCGACGGTGCGTGCGACGCAGACCGCCATCCCCTATCTGGAGAAGGTGGGGGGCGGCGCCATCGTCAACATCTCGTCGATCTCCGGCATGATGGCTTCGCCCCGCTCACTGCCCTATGCGGCGATCAAGGCAGCCGTCATCAACTACACGGCAGGGCAGGGGCGGGCGCTGGCGCCGAAGCGCATCCGGGTCAATGCGATCGCGCCCGGATCGATCGAGTTTCCGGGCGGCTCCTGGGAGAACCGCAAGACGTCTGATCCCGAGCTCTACAAGCGCGTCTTCGACAGCATTCCGTGGGGACGGCTGGGGGCCCCAGAGGAGATCGCCAAGGTCGCTCTCTTCCTGGCCGGCGACATGGCGAGCTGGGTCACCGGCCAGACGATCGTGGTCGATGGCGGCCAGACGCTGACCTGACGGGAGCGGGTTCGACAGGTCGGCCTGCCTTCCGGCCGCTACATCTGTGCCGCCGGAGCCGCCGCGAGCAGTGTTTAGGGCCGCGCCAGCGGGATGAAGCTGACCTGCGCCAGACTTGGCGGGTTGGCCCGTCGCACGGTCAGAAGCCCCCGATCACTCGTGCCAACGGGGTTTCGGGCGTGTCGTCGACCCGGTCCCGGACGCCGCCTTTGGCGACATGGTCGTTGATGAAGGACACGATCTCCGTCGCCCGACAGGGCCGGCTGATCAGGTAGCCCTGCACCTCCGTGCAGCCGCAGGCTCTGATGGTCTCGAACTGCTGCAGGGTTTCGACGCCTTCGGCGGTGGTGTCGATGGCGAGGCTGGCGCCGAGATCGGCGACTGCGCGGATGATCGCGACATTGTCCTTGTTGCCGTCGAGATCGGCGATGAAGGAGCGGTCGATCTTGATCTTGTCGAAGGGGAAGGAGCGGAGATAGCTGAGCGAGGAATAGCCGATGCCGAAATCGTCCATGACGATGCGGATGCCGAGGGCGCGCAGTTCGTGCAGCTCCGCGATGGTCGCCTCGTCGTTACGCAGCAAGATCGCCTCTGTGATCTCGAGCTCGAGCCGGCTCGGCGCCAGTCCGGCTTCCGCAAGCACGCGCCTCACCATCGCGACGAGGCTGTGACCGCGAAACTGGATGGGCGACAGATTGACCGATACCCGGATCGGTTCCGGCCAGCGGGCGGCTTCCCGGCAGGCCTCGCGCAGCACCCACTCGCCGATCGGCAGGATGAGGCCGGTTTCCTCGGCGATCGGAATGAACTGCGCGGGCGAGACCGAGCCGCGCAGCGGGTGCGACCAGCGCAGGAGGGCCTCGAAGCCCGTCAGCGCCCGGTTCTCGGCGCGCACCAGCGGCTGGAAGACCAGGTGGAACTCGTCGTTCGCGAGGGCCTGGCGCAGGTCGACCTCGAGGGCGCGGCGCGCCTCGACTTGCGCGCTCATGTCCGACTCGAAGAAGCGGTAGGCGTTCCGTCCCTCCGCCTTGGCGCGATAGAGCGCGAGATCGGCACATTTCATCAGATGGTCGGCGGTCGTGCCGTCGGACGGTGCCATGGCGATGCCGATGCTCAGGCCCGTGCTGATCTTGTGGCCGTCGATCGTGAAGGGCGAGGACATGATGCGCACCAGCCGTTCGGCCAGCGTCGCGACTGCGCCGACGCTCGTTGCATGCATCAGGATCGCGAACTCGTCACCGCCGAGCCTCGCGATGGTGTCCGCCGGTCGGATCGCCTTGCCGAGACGGCTGGCCACCGCCCGCAGCAGTTTGTCACCCAGCGGGTGTCCAAGCGTATCGTTGACGAGCTTGAAGCGGTCGAGATCAAGGCAGATCACCGCCATGGGCTTGCCGCTGCGCAGCGCGCGGGTCAGCCCGTCGGCCATCCTCTCGCGGAACAGCGCCCGGTTCGGCAAGTCGGTCAGGATGTCGTGGTGCGCCATGTGTTCGATGCGCTGTTCGGCATGGCGGCGCAGCGTGACGTCCTCGTGCATCACGACCCAGCCCCCATGGGGCATGACCTCGTAGATGACCTCGATGATGCGGCCGTCGCTGATCTGCCGGTATGAGGTGTAGTCCCCGGCCTCCAGCTTGCGGATGTATTCCGCAACGATCGCATCCGGGTCTCCGCCGGGGAGATTGCCGATCGCGATACTGTGCTCGACGATTTCGCGGATGGAGGCGCCCGGCTTCACGACGTCCGGCGACATGCCGTAGAGGTTGAGATAGCGGCTGTTGCAGACGAGCAGGCGGAGCTTCTCGTCGAACATGGCCAGGCCGTGGGCCATGTTATTGAGAGCGGCGTCGAAGAGTCGGTGTTGCTCGCGCTGGGCCTCGCCCGCGCGCTCCTGCTCCGTGATCTCCTCGTGGATGGCGACCCAGCCGCCATGCTCCATTGGCTCGTAGGTCGCCTTGAAGACGCGGTCGCGCACCAGGCGGCGATACGAGACGCGCTGCCCCGGCGCCAGTTCCTCGTTCAGGCGTGCAAGACGCTCGTCGACGGACTCGGCATGATGGTTCCCGCACTCGACGCCGTGCTCAACGATTTCCCGAACTGTCGTGCCGGGCTTCACCACTTCCGCCGACAGGCCGTACATTTCGAGATAGCGACGGTTGCAGACCACCAGCCTCAGGTTCCGGTCCAGCATGACGAGACCGTGGGGCATGTAGTTCAGCGCGGCATCGAAGCGGCGATGCTGTTCGCGCAGCTCCTCCGCGGCCCGCATCTGCTCAGTGATGTCCTCGTAGGTGACGACCCATCCGCCATGCGCCATCGGGCGGCTGCGAATGGCGATCATCCGGCCGTCGGCGAAGCGCCGCTGCATGCCGGGCTCGCGCTTGTCGATGAGGCGGGCCTGGAAATCGGCGACGATCGTCTCCGCATCCAGTCCTGGCAGATGCAGACCCCGCTCCACGCTGACTCGGACCATGTCGAGCAGCGACGTGCCGGGCTGCGCGGTCTCGGGGTCGAGGCGATAAAGCTCCATGTATTGGCGGTTGCACAATACGAGTCGGAAATCGTCGTCGAACACGCACAGGCCATGAGCCATGTTGTCCAGCGTCGCGTCGAGAAGAAGATTCTGGCGGTGCAGCTCCGCTGCCGCCGTGCGGCGTGCCGCCTCGATCTGGCGCAGCCCTGTGACGTCCTCGAACGTTCCGACCGAGCTGCCATCGGGCATGGGGGAGAGCAGTGCGCGGACCGTCCGGCCGTCGCCCAGCACGTAGTCGTAGGTGACGGGAACGCCGCCCGCCTGCTTGGCCCGGCGCCGGCGCAGCAGGTCTTCCACCGTAAGCCCGGGATAGTTCCCGACGGCGATGCCGTGCTCGAAGACCTCGCGCAGCGTCACACCAGGCTTCACCACGGTCGAGTCGGCGCCGAATATGGTGGCGTAGAGCTCGTTGCAGACGATCACACGGTCATCCGCATCGATCATGCAGAAGCCCTGGGACATGCCGTTGAGGGCGGCGTCGAAGAGGCGATGCTGCCGGCGCAGATCCTCCGCCACCTGCTCGCGCTCGGTGACGTCCTCGCACGCCACGACCCATCCGCCGCCCGGCATCGGCCGGTTGCGGGTGTAGAGGTAGCGCCCGTCGCCCAGCCGCCTGACATAGTCGCTGCCGCTGACGAACAGGGCGTGGACGGACTCATAGAGCTGTTCGACCGTGAAAGTCGGGTGGAGATAGGTCTTGTAGTAATGCCCGACCACGTCGCGCAGGGGCGTGCCGGGGGGGACCGATGCGGAGTCGAGGCCGAGATAGGTCAGATACTGGTTGTTGCAGACCATTAGCCGCTCATCGGCGCTGTACATCGCGAAGCCATGCGACATGCTCTCGAGAGCGGTGCCGAAACGGGCGATCTGCGCCTTGAGCTCGACATCCAGTCGATTCTGCTCGGTGATGTCTTCGAAGGTTGCGGCCCAGCCGCCGTCTGCGATCGGCTCGTAACGGACCCTGACCACCCGGCCATCGTTCAGTGGCCAGGATTCGCGGAATGCCGTGCCGCTCGCAAACTGACGGGAATGGCGCAGCCGGGCGTGCTCGCCGGACTGTTCCGAAAGATTCGCCAGGCCGTTCCACCGACCCAGCAGGCTCTGGAGCGACAGCCCGACCCGGACGGCATCCGGCGGCAGACCCAGAATGTCGATCATCTGGCGGTTGAAGAGGGTGATGCGAAGATCGGTGTCGAAGAGGCACAGGCCATGAGCGATGGCCTCGAGTGCAATCTCGTGCAGATTCAACCGAGTCTGACGAAGGACCCCGTGCTCCGATTTCATCGGCCTGACATCAACCTCTGCCGCCCATAGCCTACGTTCGTCGACGCCTCCCGGCGACCAGATGTCATTCACGGTCCTGGTCGAAGCCGGCCCTTGAGACGTCACGACGGCGAACCTCTCGCAACTCATGAGTACGGCAGATCATTTCCCAGCCGAAAACTGCGACAAATCCTCTAATCTGACGTTAAGTCGGAAGCTCGACATCGTTCGAACTCCCCGCTGTCTTTCGGCCCGATCCGACAGTGCCCCTCCTTCCGTCGTCATTGGCGGGCGAGGGGGAGTATGCTAGTTCGCGGCTGCGAAAGACCCCCGAAGCGGCCCGCATCAGGAGCAGGCGATGAAGATCGTAATGGTTGGGTCCGGCTATGTCGGCCTCGTGTCCGGAGCGTGCTTTGCGGATTTCGGCCACGACATCGTTTGCGTCGACAAGCAGGCCAGCAAGATCGAGGCGCTGAACCGCGGCGAGATACCGATCTTCGAGCCCGGCCTGTCGGAACTGGTGCGCAGCAACGCTGCCGCCGGTCGTCTCTCCTTCACCACCGATCTGAGCGGGCCGGTGGCCGATGCCGACGCGGTGTTCATCGCTGTGGGCACGCCGTCGCGGCGCGGGGACGGCTTCGCCGACCTGTCCTATGTCTATGCTGCGGCGCGGGAGATCGCGCTGGCGCTGAGGGGCTATACGGTGATCGTGACCAAATCGACGGTGCCGGTCGGCACGGGCGACGAGGTTGAGCGCATCATCAGGGAGCTCCGGCCGGATGCCGAGTTCTCCGTGGTGTCGAACCCGGAATTCCTTCGCGAGGGCGCTGCCATCGAAGACTTCAAGCGCCCGGACCGGATCGTGATCGGCGCCGAGGAGGAGCGCGCCAGGACCGTGATGGCGGACGTCTACCGCCCGCTCTACCTCAACAGCGCGCCGATCCTGAACACGAGCCGGCGCACGGCCGAGCTGACGAAGTACGCCGCCAATGCCTTTCTGGCCACGAAGATCACGTTCATCAACGAGATGGCCGATCTCTGCGAGCAGGTCGGCGCCAATGTCCAGGACGTGGCGCGCGGCATGGGGCTCGACAACCGAATCGGCGGGAAGTTCCTGCATGCCGGGCCGGGCTATGGCGGCTCCTGCTTCCCGAAGGACACGCTGGCTCTGATCAAGACAGCGCAGGACTACGGCACGCCCGCCCGCATCGTCGAGACGGTCGCGGCGGTGAACGACCAGCGCAAGCGCGCCATGGGCCGCAAGGTGGTGGCCGCCTGCGGCGGCGCGGTGCGCGGCAAGACCATCGCGGTGCTGGGGCTGACCTTCAAGCCCAACACCGACGACATGCGCGATGCGCCGTCGCTGGCGATCGTTGCCGCTTTGCTGGATGGCGGCGCCAAGATCCGGGCCTTCGACCCGGAGGGCATGGAGCAGGCCAAGGCGGCGCTGCCGGGCGAGGTGCATTACTGCAGCGACGCCTATGACTGCGTGACGGGGGCCGACGCGGCGGTCATCGTGACCGAATGGAACATCTTCCGCGCGCTCGACCTCGGCCGGGTCAAAACCCTGATGAAGGAGCCTGTGCTGGTCGACCTGCGCAACGTCTATCGGGCCGAGCAGGTGCGCGCCCAGGGCTTCCACTACGACGACATCGGCCGCGGTACTGTTTCGGCCGCATCCAAGACGAAGGAACATGCGGCTTAAAAGGCCGCATTACATCGCCAGTTAACCCTGTTGGCAGGCGCCAGCAAGGATATACCCGGTGTAAAGAGGTGTCTGGCTAGACCACGGACTGTGCCCGTGGAGTAAATCATGATGCTTTCGATCGGTGTCGTCTGGCTCGCCTGCGCAGCGATCTTCCTCGAACTGGCCGATCGTGCGCCGGTGATCGAGGACTGAAAGCTCTTCGCGAACACGACCAGCAACGGGCAGCACATATTCAGTCGGGGCAGCGTCTACGCTGCACCGCCCGGCCGCTCAAGCGACCAGGCGCCGCCCTTCGCGTGCGCCGTCGCATCAATCAGAAAAGATGAGGATGCTCGCATCCGCGGGCCTAACCTGCGGCCATTGGCGATTGCACATCCGGGCGGAATATAGGAGTTGTGCGTCGCCGTGAGGCTGCGTCGGCCCGCAAGGCTGCGTGCCCGGCAGGTTTAGCAATCCGGCGCCGTGAAACGCGGCGCAACTGGAGGACGGAATGGATCGTTCTGGTGCTGGTAAGGTCGCCTTGATCACGGGCGTGACAGGGCAGGACGGCGCCTACCTTTCGGAGTTGCTGCTCGACAAGGGCTATGTGGTGCACGGTATCAAGCGCCGCTCGTCTTCCTTCAACACCGGCCGCATCGAGCATCTCTACCAGGATCCGCACGAGAAGGATCCACGCTTCATCCTGCATTACGGCGACATGACGGATTCGACCAATCTGATCCGTATCATGCAGGAGACGCAGCCCGACGAGGTCTACAACCTCGCGGCCCAAAGCCATGTGCAGGTTTCCTTCGAGACCCCCGAATATACGTCCAACGCCGACGCGACCGGGACATTGCGGCTGCTCGAGGCGATCCGTCTGCTCGGGCTGACCAAGAAGACGCGCTTCTACCAGGCCTCGACATCCGAGCTGTACGGCAAGGTTCAGGAAGTGCCGCAGAGCGAGAAGACGCCGTTCTATCCGCGTAGTCCCTATGCAGTGGCCAAGCTCTATGCCTACTGGATCGTGGTGAACTACCGCGAGGCGTACGGGATACACGCCTCGAACGGCATCCTGTTCAATCATGAGAGCCCGCTGCGCGGCGAGACCTTCGTGACACGCAAGATCACCCGCGCGGTTGCTGCGATGAAGCTCGGCTACCAGGACAAGCTCTATCTCGGCAATCTGGACGCCAAGCGCGACTGGGGCCATGCCCGCGAATATGTCCGCGGCATGTGGCTGATGATGCAGCAGGATGAGCCGGACGACTACGTGCTTGCGACGGGCGAGACCACGCTGGTGCGCGATTTCGTGACCCATGCCTTCGCTCAAGTCGAGATCGATCTCGTCTGGAAGGGCGAGGGCGTCGAGGAGAAGGGGATGGATGCGAAGACCGGGAAGGTGCTGGTCGAGGTCGATCCGCGCTATTTCCGGCCAACGGAGGTCGAACTGCTGATCGGCGATCCGCGCAAGGCTGAGCAGAAGCTCGGCTGGAAGCACGACACGAAGTGGCAGGCACTGTGCGAGGAAATGGTTCGCGAGGATCTGAAGCGTGTTGAGCGGGAGCGCCGCCGCAATGCCGAGTGAGGCCCTCTACGACCTCGCCGGCAAGCGCGTTTGGGTCGCCGGCCATCGCGGCATGGTGGGGGCAGCGTTGCTGCGCCGGCTCGCGAGCGAAAATTGCGAGATACTGATCGCGGGCCGCGACAAGGCCGATCTGATGCGGCAGGCCGAAACGGAGCGCTGGCTGTCGGAAAGCCGGCCTGATGTCGTGATCGTGGCTGCGGCCAAGGTCGGCGGCATCCTGGCCAACGACACCTATCCGGCCGATTTCCTCTATCAGAACCTGATGATCGAGGCGAACATCGTCGAAGCTTCGCGCCAGGCCGGGGTCGGCAAGCTCCTGTTCCTCGGATCGAGCTGCATCTATCCGAAGTTCGCGCCCCAGCCGATCCAGGAGGATTCGCTCCTGACCGGGCCGCTGGAGCCGACAAATGAGTGGTATGCGATCGCAAAGATCGCCGGCATCAAACTGGCTCAGGCCTACCGCAAGCAGTACGGCGCTGACTACATCTCGGCGATGCCGACCAACTTGTACGGTCCGGAGGACAATTTCGACCTCCAGTCGAGCCATGTCATGCCGGCGCTGATGCGCAAGGCGCATGAGGCGAAACTGAGGGGCGACAGCACTCTGACGATCTGGGGGACCGGCACGCCGCGGCGCGAGTTCCTGCATGTAGACGATTGCGCCGATGGGCTGGTGCATGTGCTAAAGCACTATTCCGGCTATGAGCACGTCAATATTGGCTCCGGGGAGGACGTCTCGATCCTCGAACTGGCCGAGACGATGTGCGATGTGGTCGGTTTCAAGGGTGAAATCGTCAAGGACACCAGCAAACCCGACGGCACGCCGCGCAAGCTGATGAGCGCCGACCGGCTGAGGGCGATGGGCTGGGCTCCCAAGATCGGACTGAGGGACGGGATCGCCCAGACCTATCAGTGGTTCCTCGCCAACAAGGCCTGAGCCGCCCGGGCTCGTGATCCTGGGGCTGAATGCGGTCGGCCGCGGAAATGACCGATCGTTTTGGCCGTCGCTGCGGCCGAACAGGTGCGAAAATGGCCCGCTCGGATCGAGAAGGGCGAGGCGGGCGAATTCCTCTACGGCAGGTTGCGGCCCGGGGTGAGCTTCTAGTTGATTTGCGCACTGCAACATCGTAAACAGCTCGTTAATTCCGTAGCGATCCTGGGTAACATGGCGAATGATTTGATCGCCGCGAGTGCAGCGCGGTCCGGGCTTCGTGTCCGGTTTCGCTATGACTTGGCGGGTCCCTTAGCGATGGTTGCCGATGTGCTGACCATCGTCGCCACAAGCCTGCTGTGCAGCGTGGGTTACAACCTGTTCCGGGGTGGAGAAGTCTATCTGCTGGCGGACGCTTTGGCGCTGGGCGTGCTGTTCGCCTCGCTATTCGTCCTGTTGATGCAGTGGCGGGGCTTGTATCGACCGCTCGAGCTGCTGCGACCGCTGCGCCAGGTCTCGAGCGCCTTCACCGTCTGGATCCTGGTCGTCTGCTTTCTGGCAGCGATCGGTTTTGCGCTGAAGAGCGGGCATCTGGTCTCGCGGGTCGGAGCCATCACCTTCATGATGACGGGCTTCCTCGGGGTCGCCGCTCTGCGGTTCGGCTGGCATGGCTTCATGAACCGGGCGCTGAACAAGGGCCGATTCGCGACAAGGCGCATCGCTGTCATTGGGGACGACGCCTTTATCGAGGAGAGCAGGCTGGCGCAGAACCTCGTTCCTTACGGCTTTTCAATCGCCGCGCGCGTTAGGCTGCCGGCCGGCGATGCTGCAGCGGAGACGGCAGTGGTCTCCGACCTGATCACCCGCCTGCGAGGTTCGCAGATCGAAGAGGTCCTCGTTGCCGTCGAGGATGGCGATTTCAAGCGCGCGCAGCAGGTGATCGCCGCGCTGCGCATTCTGCCGTTGCCGGTCAAGCTGGTGCTCGGCTCGGGGCTGGGCGAGCTGGCGGTCCGGCCGGTCGAACGCTTCGGCGGCGGCCTCGTAGCGGTCGAGATGCATCGAGCGCCCATGTCGCAGGTCGAACGTGCGGTGAAGAGGGGTCTCGACATCGCGATCGCCGGCATCGCCATCCTGCTGATCTCGCCGCTGCTGGTGATGACCGCTCTGGCGATTCGGCTCGATAGCCCTGGCCCGATCCTGTTCAAGCAGACGCGCAATGGTTTCAACAACCGGCAGTTCCGCATCCTGAAGTTCCGCAGCATGCATGTCATGGAGGACGGCGAGGTGGTTCGGCAGGCCTTGCGGCATGACAGCCGCGTAACCTCGGTCGGCCGCTGGATCCGCAAGCTCAGCATCGACGAATTGCCGCAGCTATGGAACGTGCTGCGCGGCGACATGTCGATCGTCGGCCCGCGCCCGCATGCGCTGGCTCACGATGAACATTACGAGCAGTTGATCGGCGACTATCCCTATCGCCAGCACGTCAAGCCGGGAATCACCGGCTGGGCGCAGGTTAACGGCAGCCGCGGCGAGACGCCGACGACGGAGAGCATGGCGGAAAGAGTGAGGCTCGACATCTGGTATGTCGAGAACGCCAGCTTCTGGCTCGATCTGCGGATCATGGCGCGGACGCTGACGACGCTGATGGACCTCCGGCAGACATACTAACGCGGAAAGGGTTCTTGGAGCAGCCGCTTCTCAGACCACTTCGGCTGCGACGGCTCGTGAAGGGCCCCGATCCGATGGACGGCCTTCGGGCGGGTGACTATCTGCTTGCTGGCGTGTATGCGGTGGCTGGGTCTCGACGGTCGTCTTGCCGGAAATGAGGGAAGTTTGAGGTTGTTGCGTTTCCTGGTTACCGGCGGCGCCGGGTTCATCGGTTCGGCGGTGGTGCGCAGGCTGATCGACGAGACGCCGCATATGGTTTGCGTGGTCGACAAGCTGACCTATGCCGGCAACCTCGCCTCGCTGGAGCCTGTCGCCGGCAGCAACCGCTACCGCTTCGAGCAGGCCGATATCTGCGATGGCGAGCGGATGCAGGCGATCTTCGCCGATTTTGCGCCGGATATCGTGATGCATCTGGCGGCCGAGAGCCATGTCGACCGCTCGATCGACGGACCGGCTGCGTTCATCGACACCAATGTCGTGGGCACCTTTACGCTGCTGCAGGAGGCGCTGCGCCATTTCCGGGCGTTGCCGGAGGAGAGCAAGGGTGCCTTCCGCTTCCACCATATCTCGACCGACGAGGTCTTCGGCTCGCTTGGCGCCGAGGGCTTGTTCCGCGAGGACACCGCCTATCAGCCGAACTCGCCCTATTCCGCCTCGAAGGCGGCCTCCGACCATCTCGTCCGGGCCTGGCACCACACCTATGGCCTGCCCGTCGTGATGACGAACTGCTCGAACAATTACGGGCCTTATCACTTCCCCGAGAAGCTGATTCCGCTGATCATCCTGAACGCACTGGAGGGGAAACCCCTGCCGGTCTACGGCAACGGCCTCAACATCCGCGACTGGCTCTATGTCGACGACCATGCCGAGGCGCTGCTGACCGTCGCGACGAAGGGTGGGCTCGGCGAGAGCTACAATATCGGCGGGCATAACGAGAAGACGAATATCGAGGTGGTGAAGGCGATCTGCGCCATCCTGGACGAGCTCAGGCCCGATCCGGCTGGCCCGCATGAACGGCTGATCACTTATGTGACCGACCGGCCCGGCCACGATGCGCGCTATGCGATCGATGCCGGCAAGATCGGGCGCGAGCTCGGCTGGACGCCGAAGGAGACCTTCGAGACCGGGCTTCGGCGCACCGTCGAATGGTATCTCGCTCATCCGAAATGGTGGGGCGACATCCGCTCCGGGGTCTATCGCGGCGAACGCCTCGGAGCCGGCTGACAGGCCGGGCGGAAAGGAGCGCGATGCTGAATATCGAGGATAGCGGTCTTTCCGGCGTGAAGATCGTCACGCCGACGAAGCATGGCGACCATCGCGGCTTCTTTTCGGAGACCTGGAGCCGGGCGGGCTTCGCGAAGGCCGGCATCGATATCGACTTCGTCCAGGACAACCACTCGCTGTCGGCCCAGGTCGGGACGCTGCGAGGCCTGCATTTCCAGTCGCCGCCCTTCGCCCAGGACAAGCTGGTGCGGGTGACGCGCGGGCGCATCCTCGACGTCGCCGTCGACATCCGCGCCTCGTCGCCCAGCTTCGGCCAGCATGTCGCCATCGAGCTGTCGGCGGTGAACTGGAAACAGCTCTACATCCCTGCGGGTTTCGCGCATGGCTTCGTCACGCTCGAGCCCGATACCGAAGTGCAGTACAAGGTCAGCGCGCCCTATGCGCCGCAGAACGACCATGGCCTCGCCTTTGACGACCCGGCGCTCGGCATCGACTGGCGGTTGCCGGCCTCGGAGCTGACGCTCTCGGACAAGGACCGCAAGCATCCGCGGCTTTCCGAGATGCTGCGTTACTTCGACCGATGACACTGCGCATCGCCGTTACCGGTTGGACCGGCCAGGTCGTCCGCGCCATGCTGGAGCGTGTGCCGCTCGGTGTCGAGGTCATCGCGCTTCGTCGCCCGGGCCTTGACCTGGCTGTTCCGAAGACGATTTCGCCGGCCTTGCGCGCAGCCAGGCCCGACGTCATCGTGAACGCGGCCGCCTATACCGCTGTGGACCAGGCCGAGACAGAGCCCGACCTCGCCATGCGCGTCAACGGCGAGGCTGCTGGCGAGGCGGCGCGGGCGGCGGCGGCGCTCGGCATTCCGATCATCCAGCTCTCGACCGACTACGTGTTCGACGGCGCCCTCGAACGTCCCTATCGCGAGGACGACGCCACCGGCCCTGTCTCGGCTTATGGCGCAAGCAAGCTTGCCGGAGAGAGCGCGGTCGCCGAGGCTGCGCCTGACCACGCGATCCTGCGCACCGCCTGGGTCTACAGTCCCTTCGGCAAGAACTTCCTGCGCACCATGCTGCAGCTCGGCGAGACGCGCGAGGAGCTGGGCGTGGTGGCCGATCAGATCGGCTGCCCGACCAGCGCGCTCGACATCGCCGACGCGATCTTCGCTGTGGCGCGCAACCTTCGGCAACGGCCGGGGGAGGCTGCGCTGCGCGGCGTCTTCCATATGGTCGGGCAGGGCGAGACGAGTTGGGCGGGCTTCGCCCAGGCGATCTTCGCGGAGGCCGAGCGGCACGGCCGCCGGCCTGTGCGTGTCCGCCCGATCGGCACTGTGGACTATCCGACGCCGGCGCGCCGGCCCGCCAATTCCCGGCTGGATTGCTCCAGGCTTGCCGCCGTCCATGGCGTCATCTTGCCGGAATGGCGGGAAGCGACCAGCCTGTGCGTCGGAAGGCTGTTGGCGGAAGAGGGGACGCAGACGCCATGAAGGGCATCATTCTCGCCGGCGGCTCCGGCACGCGGCTTCACCCGATGACGCGGGCGATCTCGAAGCAGCTTCTGCCGATCTACGACAAGCCGATGATCTACTACCCGCTGAACACGCTGATGCTGGCAGGCATCCGCGAGATCCTGCTGATCTCGACGCCGCACGACCTGCCGCATTTCCAGCGTCTGTTCGGAGACGGAGCGGAGTGGGGGCTGTCGCTCTCCTATGCCGAGCAGCCGCAGCCCGACGGGCTGGCGCAGGCCTATGTGATCGGCGCGGATTTCGTCGGCGGGGGGCCTTCGGCGCTGATCCTCGGCGACAACCTGTTCTACGGCCACAGCCTGACCGAGATGATGCAGGTCGCGGCCGGGCGCGAGCGGGGCGCCACGGTCTTCGCCTATCAGGTCCACGATGCGGAGCGCTACGGCGTGGTCTCCTTCGACGCGGCCGGCAAGGCGCTCTCGATCCAGGAGAAGCCGAGGGCGCCCAAATCAAACTGGGCGGTGACGGGTCTCTATTTCTATGACGCGCAGGTGGTCGAGATCGCGGCCGGCCTCAAGCCCTCGGCGCGCGGCGAGCTCGAAATCACCGATGTGAACCGGGCCTATCTCGAGCGTGGCGAGCTCTCGGTGGAGCGGATGGGGCGAGGCTTCGCCTGGCTCGATACCGGCACGCCGGAAAGTCTGCTGCAGGCCGGCGAGTTCGTGCGCACGCTGGAGGGGCGGCAGGATCTGCGCATTGCCTGCCCGGAGGAGACGGCCTGCCGGCAGGGCTGGATCAGCCCTGCCGATCTCGCGCGGCTTGGCGAGGAACTCGCGAAGAGTGACTATGGTCGCCATCTGCTGCGCGTTGCCGCCGAGCTGTCATCGGCAGGTTGAAAGGCAGAAGGCAAGAGTGAGTGTCCGGCCGACAGAGGCCGGTCACTCAGAATATCTGGAAGTTGCCGGAGTTGAGCGCCGGGTTTCCGTTCAAGGTCGCGATATGGATCATGTTCGATTGCGAGCCAGAACCATCCGCGTCAAAGAACAGCTCGCCCGTCGCGCCATTGTAGATGAGCTTCTGATCCGGTGTCGTGGCCGACGTGCCGTTGTGAAAGGCGTTCGCGCCAAGCGCTCCTGAAGACAAGCCGAGCAGCTTTCCGTCGATCGCCAGCGTATCATCCTGTGCCGAGAAATCGGTGATCGTGGCGAAGCCGGCTCCCTTGGCTGTGCTGTCGAAGACGAAGGTGTCCCGGCCGGCGCCTCCGGTCAGGATGTCATAGCCGCCACCGCCGGCCAGCGTGTCGTTGAAAGCGCTGCCGATGATCGTGTTGTTGTACTGCGAGCCAGTGGCTTTCAGGGCAGCCGAGGCGCCTGATGCGTCGACGTTCTCGAACCCAGTGACATAGGCGCCGCCGATGATCTGGCTCGTGCTGAAGCGGCCGAGATCGATGGTCGCTCCATCCTTGAATACGAGCGTGTCATTGCCGGCGCCACCATCGACGACATAATCGTTCCGGTCGTAGACGATGCGGTCATTGCCGTCGCCACCATAGAGATTGTCGCTGCCGGCACCGCCGTCGATGATGTCGTCACCAGCGCCGCCCTTGATCGTGTCGCAGCCTGCGCCGCCGGTCAGCCTGTCGGCGAAGGCGCTGCCGGTGATCGAATTGCCGAAGGGCGATGCCGTTACGGTCACGCCGCTGGAGGCGTCGGAGGCATCGACAGCCTCGAAGCCGGTGACATAGGCGCCGCCATCGACCTGGCTGCCGCCGAAGCGGCCGAGATCGACCACGGCGCCCTGCTTCAGCACGAGCGTGTCGCGCCCCGCGCCGCCGTCGATGATGTGATCGTTGCGATCGTAGACCATGCGGTCATCGCCATCACCGCCATAGAGGTGGTCGCGGCCGGCGCCACCGTCGATGAGGTCGCTGCCTGCCTTGCCGTTGATAAAGTCATCGCCGCTGCCGCCGAGCAAGGTATTTGCCGCCGCGGAGCCAAGAATGCTCACGGGGGCAGAGGCTTGGGACGCGTCGACATGCTCGAAATTGAGGACCTTTGTCGTGCCGGCGACCTGGCTCGTCGCGTTCGAAAGGTCGATGCTTCGTTCGTCGGTGATCAGCAGCGTATCGCTGCCGGCGCCGCCGTCCAGAAGCGCCTTGGACGGCTCGTAGAGGAAAACATCATTCCCATTGTTGCCGGGCACGAGCGTCTTGGTCGTGCCAGAGCCTTCGACCTGCCAGACGATCTTAGAGCCGTCATTGCCGCGTTCGACGACCGAAAAGTCGAGGTTGTTGATCTTGAGGGAACCGCCGCCCGAAACGACCTCGGAACCGAGTTCGATCGAGGCCAGATACTCGCTGGCCGACATCAGGCGCATGTCCTGCAATTTGCCGATCAGCTTCGTCAGGTCGATCTCGCCCTTGAGGCGATCATTGTCGAGGACGACGGCGATGTAATTGCCGGTCGAGTTTTGATTGAAGTAGATCTTCGCCGAAATATCGCCGTCGACATAGGTGCCGACGACCTGGCCGAAGGCGCTGAAGTCGCCTTTGTGGAGCCAGACCATCAGCTCGGTGGTGATGGTGGAAGCGTCGCCGTTCGGCTTGCTCGTGAACCAGATGTCATAGGCGACATTGAAACCGCCGGCATTGCCCTGGATGCTGACATCATAGGTCGCGACGAGTTTCTCGAGCGCATCGACCTGGATCGGGAACACGCCGCCAACGTCTGAGGCTTTCGCCCCGCCGCTATGAGGCGACGGTCCGAAGATCACGGAGGGGTAGGCGCGGATCGTCGGGAAGGCTTCCGTGACCAGCGGGAACGACCAGTTGAAGGTCGTGCCCTCGGTGAGGTCGGCCCGATGATATGACGAGTCGATCGTGAAGTCGGTGCCGCTTTTCAGGGAGCCCGGATTCCAGACGTTGTTGAGGACATACCAGCCATAGAGCGTGTTGCATGCCCCCGCGCCGACGAGCACCGTCGTCCCGGCTTCGGGCGCAACGTTCGGTTTCATGCCGAAATCATAGGCCGTGAGGCTCGAGAGCTGGACATCGCGGATCGCCAGCGTCTCGCCGTTGGCGAATTTGAGCACGACATCGGAGGAGACCTGCTGGGCGACCTTGAGCAACTGCTCATAGGTGCCGACGCCGTAGCCGGACAGGGCGATCGCGTCGCTGCCGGGCTTGAAGTTCAGGATCGCATCGGAGCCGTTTCCGGCCGAAATCTTGAAGACATCAGCTCCGGCGCCGCCGACGAGGACATCGTCGCCGGCCTTGCCATCGAGCGTGGCGCCGACGGAGCCCGCGATCAGGATGTTGTCGAGCGCGTTGCCGGTGCCGGAGGTGGCGCCCGGCGAGGACAGGATCAGGTTCTCGACGTTATCCGCGAGCGTCGCCGCGCCCCAGTATCGGACATCCATGGTGTCGATGCCTTCACCCGCGCGCTCGCGGATCGTCGACAGATTGTCCCACAGGAAATAGGTATCGTCCCCGCCCCCGCCGATCAGCAGGTCCCCGCCGGATCCGTTGAAGGCCTCATTTCTGGCTGATCCGGTCTGGGTTTCACCGGCGCCGGTATTGCTGATGTAAGCCGCAGGCGATTTCGACAGATAGAGTTCCCGGCCCTTGCCGTTGACGTAGCGCATAGTCATCTCCCGATCTGACGGAAGAAGAGCATGTGCGCTGCAACAACTCTTGAACTCGTTCGCTAAAATTGACTCTTAGATATCATTGTTCGCAGCGTCTTCGTTGAGGCACCGAGCGGCGAACACGTGTAACTCTAGGTTTCTTGGCGAGGTTAGTGGGCCTCAAGCGGGCTTTCCGCCCGCGGTCCTGCCCATCGTGCGTCGTGCGTCGAAGAAGTTCTTGAGTCGCCGGCGAATCGGTGCGTCGAACCATCGATCGATGATTAGACTGAGCACAAAGACCACAGCAACCAAAACGATGCCAAAATATGGCGCGAGTGCCACTTGATCGACTTTCAAGATCTGAAACGCATTCGCAGCCAGCGCGAAAATTGGCACGTGGATCGCGTAGATTGCATAGGATGACCGACCTAACGCAGCTGCAATGCCATGGAACCGGGCTCCAAGATCTATGGAGAACGACAATCTAATTACAATTGGATACACAATTAAAATAAATAGGAGATCCCAAATTTTAGATTCGATTTGGAATAACATCGGCCCGCAAAATGAGATTAACACAACGATCAAGATCATCGCGCATGACATATTTCCGGTTTTTATTTTTGATTTTCCGTACATTCTTGCGATGTAAACGCCAAGGAAAAATCCAAAAATGGCTCGCGGAAACCCTGGTAGTATGGTTTCCATCCGGTATCCGATGTCGATCGTGCCATGAATTATGGTTGCCGCCACCATGGCAGCTGCCGCTGACAGTATTGTTACTTTTAGAAAAAAATCAGTAATCCTTCTGAACAACAAGGCGTATATCGCATTGACAATAATTTCGTAGAAAAGCGAATAAGCTGGTTGGTTTAATGGAAACGCAACATCGTCGCTGCTGCGGGCTGCGAACGGTATAAATAGGGCAGCAGCGGCAATTCCAATCCCGAAATAGAAGCCAGTCCAATTCTTGGACATCCCTGTTGCGATTCCAATGAAGACAAGCCCAATGCCAATCGCGGTGCCCAGCGCATAGAGAGGGTATAGCCTGGTGAACCGTATGCGCATGAAATCGCCGAATGACATGCCGTTCTTAAGTCGCTCGGCATAGGCCAGCTCGATCACGCAGCCGCTCATTAGAAAAAACAGGTCTACGGCAAGATATCCGTGACTCATCCAGAACGGTTCTATAAATATATTCAAATGAAATGAAGCTACAGAAAGTGCTGCAACTCCTCTAAGTAAATCAAATATGTGAATAGTTTGTCTTGAATTCACATTAATTCTCCGGATGTCGGGCTTTCTCCGCCTTTTCGATGCACGCTGCCGCTCAGCTCGCGTGAGCAGGCAGTCAGGTACTCGTCGGATTGTAGAAGATGATGCGGCTGCCTAGCGGATCGAAGCGGAAGGTGACCCGCCGCAGATCGGACAGGGCCTGCTCGATCGCCAGGTGGCGTTCCTCGGGTGCATAGAACATCAGGAAACCGCCCGAGCCGGCGCCCAGGATCTTGCCGCCGAGCGCTCCGGCTGCGCGCCCTGCCTCATACCAGTCGTCGATCGCGCTCGTGCTGACGCCGGCCGTGAGAGTCCGCTTCAGGTTCCAGTTGTCGTGCAGGATGTCACCGAACGAGTCGAGGTGGCCGCGCTGCAATTCCTCGCGCATGATATAGGCGAGCTCGACCATCCTGATCAGCGCGCCACGCTTGGCGCTGTCGCTGACGACTTCTTCTGATTGCTGCTTGAGGATGCCCGACGCGCTGCGGGTCATGCCGGTATAGAAGACAATCGTTCGACGTTCGATCTCCTCGCGAGCACCTGCCGGCAGCACGACCGGAGACACGAGGACGCTGTCATCGGCCTTGAATTCGATCAGGTTGAATCCGCCGAACGCAGCAGCATACTGGTCCTGCTTGCCGATCGGCTCGCCGCAGCGGTCGATCTCGATCTCGCAGGAGAGCCGCCCGAGATCCTCGGCCGAGACGTGCCGGCCGAGATAGGCGTTGACCGCATTCAGCAGCCCGACCGTGAACGAACTCGACGACCCCAGCCCGGTGCCGCGCGAGGGGATGTCGGCGATGGTCGTGATCTCGACACCGCCGCCGACATTCAGCATCTCGAAACAGGCCTTGACCAGCTTGTGCTCGATCTCGCCGACGCTCTCTACCTCTTCCGTCTTGGAGTAGGCGAGCCGGATGCCGCCGTCGAACTTCTTGTTGATGTTGACGTAGATGTATTTGTCGATGGCGGTGCTGAGGACTGCGCCGCCATGCCTGCGATAGAAGCTGGGCAGATCGCTTCCCCCGCCGACGAAGCTCATTCTGAGGGGGGTACGGCTGATGATCATGACAGGCTAGGCCTTTCGGGATCGGAAAAACTCGCGTCGAGATCGAAGACGAAGGTCGCGCGCGGTGCTGCTTGCTGGACGAGCGCGGTCTCGTCCGCCGCCCTTGCCGCATAGGTCGTCTCGGCGTCGGCAGAGCTTGCCAGCCCACGCTGGACGAGATCTGCAATCACGCGCGCCTTGCGCCCTGCCTCGTCCGTCGCGACATGCGCCCGGTGGACGGGGCGCTTGGTGTCGAGCGAGAGCAGAAGCGCCGGGACGCCTTCTAGGATCAGCACCGTGTCGAGCGCGAGCGACAGATCGGCATCCGGCAACCGCCGGCGGCGGACGCGGTCGTAGAATGGCAGCGGGATCTTGCCGCCAGCGCCGTCGAGCCAGGGCCGCAAGCCCTGTTGCATGGCGTCCAGGTCGAAGCGCCCGAGAACGCCAGGCTTTCGATCGGGCTCGGGGTGGATCCAGCGATCCAGCGAGAGCACCTCGCAGGCAATGCCGCGGCTGCGCAATCCGTCCGCAAGGACCCGGGAGAGGGTCGATTTGCCCGCCCGCGCCGCGCCGCCGAGCAGGATCAGATCGCCCGCTGCGATGGTCGAGACGAGGTCCGAAACCTGCCGCGTCAGGCTGGGATAGACGTCCAGGATGAAGCTGGCCGCGGCGGCGATGTCGTCGACGACAAAGTCGGGCGCGACGGCATATTTCCCGTCCCGGCCGCCTTCACCCGTCCGCACCAGGATCGATCTCACGCCCGCGCGCTTGGCCGCCATGAGGTCGCTGGTGCTGTCGCCGACCATCCAGGAGCGGTCGAGATCGGCATTGAGATCGGCGGCAGCCTGCCGGATCATGCCCGGCTCGGGCTTGCGGCAGTCGCACCTGATCTTGAGGCTCGGCACCTCGCCGGGAAAGCCCGCATCGGGGTGATGCGGGCAGAAATAGAGCCGATCGGCAAAGCCACCGGCTTCCGAGAGCGCCATGTCGAGCTTGGCGTGGATGGTGCGCAGGCCCTCGAAGCTGCACTCGCCGCGCGCGATGACGGGCTGATTGGTCACAATGGCGATGCGGTGCTCGGCATCGTTGAAGCGCTTCACGGCTTCGGCGGCGCCGGGCAGCATGACGAGATCGTCGGCCTTGCGAACGTAATCGCGCAGAACGTTTAGCGTCCCGTCCCGGTCCAGGAAGACGCAGGTCTGCGGCTTGGCCAGCGTCGCACGCGCGACGACGCCGGTCCGCAGATGGCGGACCGCCTTGTCGAGCCGCGTCGGCGTGCCGAGGTCCTTGATGTATTCGAAGCTGTTGTAGCCCTTCAGCCGGGCGCCGGCCGAAAGCATCATCGGAAACAGGTCGGCGCCGAAATCGCAGGGTGTCTGGACCTCGCGCCAGGGCTCGAGCGCCGAGCGTTCCATCACGTAGAACGCGGCATTGACGAGGTTCGGCAGGTAGGTGCCGGGCGGGTGCGGCTTGGAATGAAAGGCGCTGACGAAGTCGCCGTCTCCGAGCGAGACCAGATCGGAATCGTGGGGGTGATCGTTCGGGTGCAGAAAAAGCGTGGCGTCGGCGCCGGAACGGGCATGCTCCTCGACGAAGCGGCCGATGTCGATGTTGAAGAGCGTGTCGCCGTAGACGATCAGGAAGCGGGGCGCGAGGACATCGAGGCAGGCCAGCACGGCGCCGGCCGTGCCGCGCGGGGCGCCATCATCGATGAGACGCAGCCGGGAGAGCCCGAAATTGGCTTGCTCGCGGCAATAGCGTTCAATCTGGTCGGCGGCATGATTGATGAGGACGATGATCTCGTCGACGCCGAACGTCTTCAACGTCCGGATTTGCCGCTCAAGAAGTGGTATGCCGTCGACGTCGACCAAAGGTTTGGGGCGACCCTGCAGGCGCTCGGCCAGTCGCGTTCCTTTGCCGCCAGCCAAGATGACCGCCTGCATCCAATCTTCCTTGCCGCTCGTTTTCAGTAATTTCTGACACGAATTTGCCCAGGGTCTTACATGGCTCGTGCGGAACTGACTAGGCCGTTAAGTCATTGGTGTGACGTCAAGATTAATGCGACGCCTCTATTGCAACAACATGATGACTCGGCTGTGCGAGCTCGGCGTCAAAGCATCCGGAAAGAGGGGCGATTTCGGCCACTGGCAGCATGCGCGTCGCCTGATTGCCGAACGGTATCGGCCGAATTGGCCAATCGAACCGTTCCGGCATTCAATTCGGCGACCAGCGGCCCGCAAGAACCGCTCCGGTCAACGCCCTTAGACAGGACTCGCCCGCTCGGTGCTCAGGGTATGGCCTTGCGCCTTGCTGTTCGCGCCTTGCTCGGAGCGATCCGCCGCCTTGAACTGCAGCCGGAAGCGATCCCGCGCTCCCGATGCCGCCACGACGAGAAGCGTCGCGACGAGAACGGGCCAGAGCAACAGGCCGGCTGCATCGCGCACGGTATGCTGCCATGACGAAGCTCTGGCTGCGCCCCGTTGCTCGTAAGAAAATATGGGTGACGCACAGGAAAACGCGATTAGACAGATCGCCCAACCCGCAATATACGTCAAAATTAGCCAGAGCATGCCGATGTCCCGGAAGCAGGTCATTAACCATACTAATAATGGTTCTTCCGATCAAGTCGGCATTATTTGCCGCCTGGGCTCGCCGGTCGTTTCGCGGAGCGGGACTCTGGGCGGTCTGGTGCCCGCCGGAGTCTGGAACAGGCTGAAGTGCTTTGACTGGGCAGAGACGGCGTGGAGAAATCCGGCCTCCGCGTCAAGAAGGGCCTGTCCGGGCCATGTTTTCGTTAGATCGGTGCGCGTCCTATTGGGCGCGAAGTGGGCGATCCCACTCTTTGTTCTAGCAACAATTCCATGCAAAAAGCGGATTCTCATTTCGGCCCGATGCTGAGGAGCAGGCGTCGGAAGATGCTGCCGAACGGCTGGTAACGGAGAGCATGGAACTGAAGTGAAGCTCCGATACCATATCAGATTTATTGCTGAGGCTCGCGCGCTGTGTAGTTGTATAATAGAGACAAAGTCAGAATAATAATCAGCTGAACAAAGCTATCTCTGTCCAATATGCTCGACTCGGTGAAGTTGTGGCCGACGCAAAACAGGAGGAGAGCCAACAGCAGGCTGCCCATTCCGCGTGGGAGGTTAGGCTGGCTGAATATTTTGGCGAGCGGATACAGGATCAGGCAAATAACCATCAGAGCGAGGCCAGGAACACCGATCTGGGCGGCCACATCGAGATAGCCATTATGAGCGGAAGCGATCTTCGTCACCCAGCTTTCCGCTTTCGCATAGAGCAGCACGGGGCTCTGGTCTCCGACATTCCAGAATGAACCGTAGCCCGCGCCCACCCACCAGTGATCGGCAACATAGGCGCCGATAACCGGCCAGATCTGGGCGCGGCCGGTCAGGGTGTCCTCCCTGCGGAGCGGGCTGAGCAAGTCATCCCAGTAATAGTCGATGAATGGCACGGCGAGGATGATCGCGACCAACAGGAGGGCAAGTGCGACCGGCCAGTAGCTCGGCCGGTAGAGGCGAAACAGCCAGCCGCTCGCCAAAGCGATCATCATGACGCCGAGCGACGTCTTCGAGCCGGTGCCCCAGAGAAAGACGAGTCCCGCCAGCGCAGCGCCGATCCGGAGCTTGCGCGACATCGGTTCCGGGCTGAGCACATAGAGGATGACGGTGATTGCGCATGCCGCGCCGGTCCCGTTCTTTTCGGGAAAGACGCCGCGCCAGCCGCCGGCCAGGCCGGGATCGACTACCGTGCCGGCCTGATGAATGCCTATGGCGGGAAAGAAGATGACCGCCACGAAATTTGCAGCGAGGACCAGCAGCAGTACGTAGCGGGCGACCAGCAAGGCGCGAAGAGAGCCGAGATGGCGCACTGCCAGACCGATGATCAGGATAACGAGCGTCGTCAGGGCAAGGCGCCTCACGGCGACGCCGGGCGCTATCGACCAGGCAAGGCTCAGCCAGCAGTAGAGCAGGACGATGCGCAGCTCAGGCGGGATATCGACCAGACGGCGCAACTGCTCATGGGCGCGAATGCCCCAGAGAATGGTTGCGAAAAGCGATACATAGATGATCTGGCGAAGCGCGTTTCCCTCGCCGCTGCCGGCCTGCATATTGTCGCCGGCTTCACCGCCTCCGGTGAAGAGTGGTGCCAGGACGCCGAACAGAAACGCAAGGAAGAAGGCGATCGAAACCAACCGGGTGTCCGACATCGTCCGAGCCAAGCCGGCTCCCTGGAATGACGACCCAGTCTGTTTCATGCCAAACCGTCCAAAGCAGCGCTGCCCCTCGGTGGCATTGCCCGGATGCCGTCGCGTTCTTCAGCCCTCTGAATGTGCTTACAGGGCACGGTTCGAATCCTAACGCCGCCGTGACGTTTCGCTTTGCGCCACGGATGCGCGAATCCGTTCCGCAGCGAGTTTTGCTCCTGCAGCGGTAAAGTGATTGCTGTCAAAGAAAATCGGCACGCCCGGGGCTGCGTATTCGAGGCAGCGTCGCCCCTCGCAGAGCAGCTTGACCATCGAGACATAGCGGATGCCATTCGCCTGTGCATAGCGCGACATCATGTCGTCGAGCTCGAAGACGGCCGGCAGCAGGGCTTTCTGAGCATGGTCGGGGTCGCCGCGCTCCAGCCCTTCCGCGAGAAGGCGTGGCAGGGCCGATCGGAACTCGTGACTCGGGCCGAGCACGACCGCCTTCACGCCGCGCGCCTCGAGCCGCTCGGCCACCTGCTTCATGCGCTGGAGCCAGTCCGACCAGCCCGCGATCGTATCCAGCCGGCTCGCGTTCCAGCGCGCCGTCAGCCAGACGGTGTCGATCGAACGGGTCTTCGGCAATTCCTCCGTGACGAGGTCCAGCAGTTCCGGACAGGAGCGGCCGATCGGAGGCTGTTGCGGCAGCAGGGGAGGGCAGGCCACGCCCGACACCTGAAGCAGATTGGCATCGGGCAGCGCCTCCCGCAGCCCGGATGCGAGAGCGGCGGCGTGGCTGTCGCCCATGATGACATGGTTTGGGCGTCCGGGTTCGTCGGGCAGGCAAGCGGCGCGGTCGAAGGCGGCGAAGGGCTGGTTCAGGGTCAGGAAGCAGCGTCCCTCCCTGAACTGCGCGGTCTGGTCATAGGAGAGGTATTGCGCGATTGCGGTCGCTTCCGGCTTGAAGCGCGATGGCAGGCCCCCTGTGAAGATGAGCACTGCGCTGGCCGCGGTAAGGCCGAGCGCGACGACGCCTGATCCCGCCAGGAGCATCGGCGTCGGGACCAGCTTCCGGTTTCGCGTCGGCCTCTCGATGAACCACCAGGATGCCGTCCCCAGGACGAATGACAGGACCAGTATCAGGCCTCGCTCGATCATCTTGGAGTCGGTTGGGAGAGGCAGCGTTCCGATGCGGTGCAGGGCCAGCACGGGCCAATGCCAGAGGTAGAGGGAATAGGAGATCAAGCCCACGAACACGAAAGGACGGGTCGACAACAGCCTCGCAACCCGGCTCGTGCCGGATTCGCCGGCATGGAGGATGAGCGCCGCGCCGAGGCAGGGCGGCACGGCTGCAAGGCCCGGGAACGGCGAATAGGCTGTCAGCAGGATCATCGGCGCCCCGAGCAGCACGAGGCCGGCGCCGGCCGCCAGATTCCGGCTTGCATCCGACCGCAGCGGCGGCACGAGGCGCATCGCCAGCAGCGTTCCCAACAGCAGCTCCCATGCGCGCGTCGGAAGCAGGTAGAATGTCGCCGTGGGGTAGGCGAAGGCGCCGTAAGCACTGGCTGCCAGCGAAATGGCGAAGACAGCCATGACGCCGGAACGAAACCAGCGTCGCCCGGCCCACCAGGCGAGGAGGGCCAGGGTCGGGAAGAGCAGGTAGAACTGCTCCTCGACCGAAAGCGACCAGGTATGCAGCAGCGGAAGCTCTTCCGACGGCTGGGCGAAATAATCCGTAGTGAACCAGAAATAGATGTTGGTGACGGACAGGATCGCGGCCATCAGCGCCTTGCCGAAGGCATGCGCGTCCGGCGGCAGATCATGGATCAGGACGAGGATCAGCACCGCGAGCAGGACTGCGGCGTAGGCAGGGAAAATGCGCCGGATCCGATGCTCGTAGAACGTCAACAGCTTGAAGGAGCCGTCCTCCAGCTTGCGAACGATATTGCGGCTGATCAGATAGCCCGAGATGACGAAGAAGATGTCGACGCCGACATAGCCGCCCGGCAGAAACGATTGGGCGACGTGGAAGACGACCACGGATACGACCGCGATCGCCCTCAGGCCGTCGATATCGGCGCGCCAGCGCTCCTGCACGTCATGCGCAGCTGCGGGGCCGCGTTCGGCGGCATTCCGCCCGGCCGGTTTGACCAGTTGATCCATCAGATGTCGAAGACCGTGCTCGCGCGAAACATCCCGGCTTGTCCTGCGCCTTCAATCCTCAATGGAGAGATCTTCGGTGTAGAGTTCCGGGGGCGGGGGGCCGAATGCCGCGTCGGGCTTGCGATCGGGCATGCGGCCGACGGCGAACAGCACGGGCGAATAGTTGCGGATGACCGGCGTCACCGCGATTGCGCGATAGGCCGGGCGAAGCCAGGTCAGATGCGATGTCGGGGACGGGAAATAGCCTGCCTTGACGAGGTCGAGGCCGATATAGCGGAAAAGCGCCTGAAGCTGCCGGCTGGTATACTCGTGCCTGTGGCGCCCCGAGGGATCGGACCTGTACTTATAGTAGATGTTGCGCTGCATCATCAGTTTCAGGATGTTCCCGATCGATGACACGTTCGGCACTGTGACGCAGAGAAGGCCGCCGGGCTTCAGCACCCGGCGAACCTCGCGCGCAAAGCGGGCCGGGAAATTCTCGAGATGCTCCAGCACCTCGCAGGCGGCAACGACGTCGAAGCTGTCGGCCTCGTAAGGCAGGTCTTCGGTTTCGATATTGGAGTGAACGAGATTGATCTTGCCGGAGCGCGAGTAGATCTGCGGGATCGAGCGCATGGGATGCGTATCGTTGGCGAAGTAGATCCCGTCGCAGCGCGTGGCGCCGGCCTGCAAGGCGCGGTCGAGCAGGTAGAAGGGGGAGGCGCCGATGTCGAGGACGGCACCGCCGGCCGCCTTGTCGCGGATCAGGGCAAAGGTCCGGTCCATGCGGTCCCGCGCCTTGATGAAATAGTCGTTGTCGCCGTGGTAAGGCGTCGGCCGGGTCAGGGTTTCGTCATAAAACAGTCGAAAATCTGTATTGTCCGCAAACTCAGGCGTCTGACGAGCCTGGGAAGACGAAGACTGCGCTGTCTCGACGGCCTGCATATCAGGAACCCCGTTGGCTGATGTATCAAATTGTTCCTAATGACCTAGAGATCGGAGCACAATTCGAGAATGCCATTATGTTTACCGCGCCTGGTCCCGCGGTGTGTAACATTCGGATTGCTGCGGAAATTTGTAAGGCGCGGCCGGACAGGGGGCGGGTTCTCCGTAGATGAAGGCGGAGCCCATGTAACCCAGATAGACACGGCCGAAGCGGTCGGGATCCGCGCCCATGACCTGGACGGTATCGAGCGACCCGATCGGAAATTCGGCGATCTGGAGCCAGGAGCGAGCCTCGTCCGTCGAGCGCCAGATCCCGTAACGGCCACTCACCCGGCCGGAGACGAACAGCGTCGGATAGGACGCGCCGGGCGCGGCCTTTCCGAAGGCGATGTCGTCGACCCTGTCCACCTCGGTGACCCGCGTCCATGTCGCCCCGCCGTCGATGCTTCGCCGCAGGCGCGCATCCGGGCCTCCCGCCAGTGCGGAGGTGAAGAATAGATGACCCTCCTGGCCTGGAACGGCCCGCAGCTTGGCGGCATGCTGGCTGAAGGGCATGATTTCGCCCTTGTGGGCATTCTGCCAGCTGGCCCCGCCGTCGCGGGTGCGCCAAAGGCCGGCAAGCTGCGCATTGCCCGGTCCGCCGCTATGGGCGAGGTAGAAGACGCCCGGCCGGACGCGGTCGGCAGCCAGCGTCTTGCGCGGCAGCCATTGCCCGGAATGGGAGCCCGTCGTCGGCAGCTTCTCGCCGGGCAGGACGACGCGTGACCAGCTTCGGCCTCTGTCCAGCGTGTAGAAGGGAGAGCGGTTGAAGGCAGGTTCCCAGACGATGTTGTCGGGATTACCGGCTGAGGCGGCGATCGACCCGAAGGACATGCGCCAGGGATCCTTCGGATCGGTTCCCGGCGGGGTCGGCAGGGAGCGGAACTTCAGCCAGTTCCTGCCGGCATCGTCACTGTAGCCGGCGAGCACTGAATCGCCGTCCTCCGAACAGCAGAACATGCGGGTGTCGGACGCATTGGTCGCGACGAAATCAGGCTTCCCGTCGCTGAGCGCCAATTGCTGGGCGGCGATGAAGCGCGGCTTCGGCCCATAGGCGGTGGAGAAGACGTCCAGATCCTCCTTGCGATGGATGCCAAAGTCGAGGAAAGCGAAGAGGGGGGCCCGGCCCGGCGCCTGCGCGATGTCGGTGGCGACGAGTTCCTCGATGCCGCGTGTCCGGCTCGTCCACTGGATCCGGGGCAGGAACGTGCTCGTATCCGCGTAGAAGACGCCCGCGCCCGCGCCGACCCAGAGACGGCTGGGGACGACGGGATCGAAACGCACCCTGCCCATCGCAAAATAGGAGGTGTTGCTGATCGCCTCCAGCCATGGCGGCTCGCCGTCTTCGAGGCGGGCCGAGCGGTACAGCCTGAGCCAGCTCTCGCCGCCGTTTCCGGATCGGTAGGTGCGCCCGCCCTGGTCGAAGATGAAGACCTGATCGGAAGCGGGGTCGACGGCTACGGCGGCGAAAGGCGTGGCAGGTAACCCGCCCTTTTCGGAGAGTTCCGTCCAGGCTCCGGTGCGGTAACGCCAAGCACGACGCGTTTCCCAATCGACGCCGAAGAAACTGCCGTCGCGGGCAAAATCGCCCTGGGTAAGGGTCAGCGGGCGCGGCTCGTCCTGTACCGGCAGCGGCGCGAAGCTTCGGCCGCCATCCGCCGACACGAAGAGACCATGGCCTGCTGACATCGCCCAGATGCGGCCGGTCGCGCGGCCGTCGCGGCGCTCGAACCACAGCACGATGCCGGGGCTCTGATGCCCCGGCTGATCTGGGCGCAGATCCTGCGCGGCCGGAACGGTCTGGACCGGCTCCCACTGCCCTCCGCCATCGCCCGAACGCCAGAGTCCGTCTCGCGGGCTGCCGAACAGAACCAGATCCGGGTCGTCGGGCGAGATTGCCATGAACGGGCCGTAGTTGCGGAACTCGCTGTTGGCGTCGAATGCGAGGGGGAAGGGCGGCTTGGCGGTCGTGTTGACGAAGCTCTGGCCGCGATCATCGGAGCGAAGGACATGGCCCTTGATCGCGAGATAGATGCGCTCGGGCCTCGATGGGGCGACGACGACCTCGTACGCCCCGGCGTCCATACCGCGCTGAATCCGGAATTCGGCGGGCATGTTCGCCGCCGTCACCAACTGCACCCAGCGGTTCTGTGCCTCATCCCAGAGATAGGCGCCGTGGACATCGGCCCGCACGACCCGCGTAAGCCCTCGGGCATCGCTGTCATAGCCGGTGATGAAGCCTCCGCCGCCGACCGCGACCCGTTTCCAGAGGTAGGTCGAGGCGGGCGCAGGATTCCTCGTTTCCGCCGAGGCATGCATCGTCGTGGCGGCGAGAACGAATAACAAAAGGCAAAGCTTTAGCCTGGCGAAGCCGCGGACAAGACGGCAAGGCCAGCTTGTGTCGGCACCGATTTGCATTGCAGAAATCAGACACGCAGGCAGGGCTAGATCCTCACCGGCCTCATCGGGACGCTTCATTTTCTAGGCTGAGCCGAGCCTAAGGGCATTCCGTATCCGGAGCCGGATCGGTGTCGGAAAGAGCCATATCAGCCCGAACGCAAAAAGCTGTTTGAACGTTGGCTTGCCGCGCTTTCTCGCCGCAGACAGTAGTTTTCCGATTGCTGAGAAGTCACGCGCATCTGCAGCCATACGGGCGGCGGTGACAAGGCAGAAGCCGGCATAGGCGCGGGGGGTCATCAGATTGCCGAGTTCATCCGCCCATGCGACGGAGCTGGGCCATGTGTAACTTTTGCTGAGCGATCCGAATGTGCTACCAGCGTAATATATAACATCTACCCCTGATGATATAGCCAATTTGTAATTATATTCTTTTGTTGCCCTGATTATAAGTTCCCATTCTTCGTGTTTTGCGGTTTTAAATTTGAGATCTACTATCAATTCGCGCGGGATTAGTAGCGAGGAAGTCTGCAAAAAGCCATCGTTTTCTTTGAACCATGTGTGGCGGTCGAACATCCATTCGTCGAATGGAATGCTCCCATCATAGGCGTTGTTCGGCCGAACGAAGTCTCCCTGAGGAGTCACCACGCGTGTCCGGCAGGCGATAATTGTGTCGGGCCGGGCTATAGCGAGTTGCCTCGCCAATTTTTCTGGCAACCATTCATCATCGTCGTCCAAAAAGGCCACCCATCTGCCTCGACTCGAATTCGCGCCGTCATCACGGCTTTTGCCGGCTCCCTGCTTGCTGTCATGCAATATCGTTCTGACGCGAGGATCTCCGAGCGCTTCGATGGCAGAAATCGTGGCGTCGTCGATGCCGTCGATCACGACGATGACCTCGATATCCTGTACCGTCTGGCGCAACACGCTCTCGATGGCGCGGGTCAACAGTTGCGGTCGTCCGAATGTGGGTATGACTACGCTTACGCTAGGTGCCATCGGTGGAATCCGGGGTTAAAAGAAGCGAGAAATTGCGATGGCTCGACGCAGGTCAACCGGATCCTCCGCACCATGCTTGGACATGAGATGAGCAGGGGTTGATCGCTCCATCGTTGCAATCAATCCCTCGCCGCCAAGGCATTGCGGCGCCAGCGCAAGGCCTGCCGCCAGATCCAGCCTGCGAAAACCGCCTCGCCGAGCAGAATGCCAGCGATCGACCAGATCGGGCCTGCGAGCAGCAATATCCCGGCGACCGCGGCTACCGACACGCCGCAGGAGATGATGCTGGCATAGGCAAGCGGCCGGAACATTCCCGCGGCCTGCAGAACGGCGCTTTCCGGCGTCCGCATCAGCCGGATGCCGGCGATGACAATCCAGAGCGCGCAACCGGTCATCAGCGCGTTCAGATCGTAGCTTCCCGGAAACAGGAGACCGGGGTTGAGCAGGAGCACGGCGGCCGCGGCGAGGCCGCTCACGATCCAGCCGGCAATCAGGACCAGCCGAAAGGAGACAAGCGAGCGCAACACCGCGGGAAGGCGGCCGGCATCGAGTTCGCGGGCCATGCGCGGGCGCTCGAATTCCGTGAGCGCGTTCATGACGACGGTCATCGGGCGTATCAGCAGCGCGCTCGCCGCCACGGTCGCGAAGGCTGTCGAGCCGCTGAGCAGCGTGACGATGTAGGCATGCGCGTTGCCGGTCATTTCGGTGGTCACGACGCCTGTCAGCGACCAGCTCGAATAGCGGCGCCAGATCGTGCCGTAGGCGCGAAGCTGCGCACGCCCGAACGCTCTCATCTGGTTCGAGAAATAGCGACGGCCGAAGGGCAGCATTCCAACGGCGGAGCTTGCCAGCAATACGGCATAGGGCGGATCGACGGTGCGGCTGCCGAGAATCGTCAGAAGCGCGATGCCGATCAGGAGCGTGGCGCTGTAGGCGAGATCGGAGGCAATGGTTCGCCATGGCATGCCTGCCGCATAGGCGTCCGCGCGTGCAAACCAGCGCATCATCGCCAGCGCCGCATAGACGGCGAAGAGGGCCGTGCCCAGGGCGGTGGATCCCAGGGCGCCACCGGCAAGGCCAAAAAGAGCGAGTGTGGCGGCGGTCAGGCAGGCGTTGACGGCAAAAACGCTGCGAAGCAGCGCATCACGCTCGGACGCATTGCTGTTGGAGGCGACGACGGACAGGGGCGCGCAGAGCAGCGCGTTCGATATTCCTGTGAGAAACTGGGACGCGATCAGCAGAAACGAGAAGGCCCCGAAATCGTCGGGGCTGAGATAGCGAAGTAATTGCAGAGAAAGCAGAAACTGCGAGCCGGCGACTGCGATGGGCCCTATCGCAGCCATGCCGTAGCGCAATATGGCCTGCGCGGCGGCGCGAAGCCTGGCTGCCAGCGATCCCTGTTCAACACTTGTCTTCGACATCTGGTCCCCGTTGTGCGGGTGCAAACGGCATGCCTCTCGACCGGCCGTTGCGCGCGACGGGCTACCTCAGGTCGGGAGCGCTTGTCGACATGTTCCGCCGCTCAATGCTGCGCGGATAAAGCGCACCATCATTGGGGCTCCTACGTAAACTATGTGACCAAAGCGTTGTTGCGGTGCGGCAATGGGTCGTATATCAACATTCTTAACAATTTTGACCCGCTGACGCAGTGCGCTGTGGTCGAAAGCGACGCTCAGGAGATCTTGATGTCGGCCGTCAGGAAAATCGAACCGTCCCTTGCGGCGATCGTTTCGGCCGCCTGGAAGAATAGAATTATCGTCGGTGCGTCGGTCGTCGCCGGACTGTTTCTTTTTACGGCCGCCTATCTGTTCACCACTCCGGTCTACGAAGCCTCGACTTCGCTGATCGTCGGGCAGAACGCGACAGAAGGCAGCGAGGGAGCCGCCAAGCGGCCGCTCGACCTCGTGAACTCGCAGGCGCGCATTGCTGAGAGCGATGAGGTCATTCGTGCCGCGATCAACAAGGTGGGCTTCGATGATCTCGGGATTTCCCAGAGTCCCGGCTCTGCCGGCCTCGGCGGGCTGTTGAGGCAAGTTTTCTCGTCGGCGCACGAAGGCGATGCCTATAAGGTTTCGACGCTGGACGTTGCGGCCGCACGGATCGGCCGGTCTCTCTCCGTGAGGACCGAGCCCAACTCAGATGTCATCAAGATCGTGTTTCGGCATACCGATCCGGTCGTCGCTGCGAAGTTCGCAAATGCGATGGCGGATGCCTTCATCGAGCGGCAGTTGAGTTTGTTGGATCGCCCGGGGGCCGCGAATTTCTTCCGTGTGCAGGCCGATCGGTTCGACGAAGAGGTTGAGCGGCGCTCGGCTGCGCTCGAAGCCTTCATGAAGAAGGAGGCGACGTTCTCGGTGGAGGATCAGCGCGGCCTGCTGATGAAGCGGGCCAGCGAGTTGCAGGCTGCCGTTACCGGGACCAGAAGTTCGCTGGCCGAGAAGCAGGGGCAGAAGGCGGCGCTGGTTTCGCAGCTCAAGCTGCTGAAGCCTGTGACCCAGTCCTCCTATGTTTCGGGCCTGGTGGATAATCTCGCCGCCAGCGAGGGGGGGCTGCAGCAACCGCCGGCGGCTTCCTCCTCTCGTGAACGTGGAGCGGGAGATCCTCCGCTCCTGATGGTCAAGGTCTATCAGGACGCCATGGTCGGCCTGTTCAAGATCAATTCGGAGATTCGCGGCCTTCAGGACCTTGCGGAGCAGCAGCAGACGGAACTTTCGACGCTGAACGCTGAGCTCGTGAAGCTGGCGGGCGTCGAGGCGGAGTTCGCGCGGCTGAAGCGGGAGGTTGCGCTGGCGAGCTACAACGCCGAGCTCTACTCGAAGCGCACGATCCAGGAGCAGATCGACTCCGACCTTCGCTCGGCGAAGCTATCCAGCGTCAGGGTGATCCAGAAGGCCCAGGTTCCGATCCGGTCCGCGTTTCCGAAGGGGTGGCTGTTCCTCATGCTCGGCCTCGCGTTCGGTGCGGTCGGCGGCGTGGCAGCTGCCGTGCTCAAGGAATATCTGATGTCGGCAAGCAGCCATCACGCCTCGAACCCGACATCGCCGTCGGCGGCTTTCGAGCGGCGGCCGCTGATGCCCACCGCGGTGGTCCCGCCACCCATCGACGTGGATGCCTTCCGTAGTCGTCGTTACTCCTAAAACCTAGAAATTGTTGCGGTCAGGCGTGTTCCGGACGCAAGTCTCGTGAACGCGCCTGATGCCAGGCGGGCTTCGATGCATATTCTGATCTTGGGCGGCTCCCCGACGAACCCCGGCGGCGTGGAAGCTTTCTGCGCCCGCGCTGAGGAGGCGCTGCTGAGCCGCAATCCCGATGCGCGGATCGAGCGGATATCGACAGCAACGGCTTTTCTGTCGCTTCGCCGGCTGCCTGGTTTTCTGGGCGGCCTGGCCCGCCTGGTTGAGTACCGTCGGCACCGGCCGACGATCGTCTGGCTTCAGTACGTCAACCTGCCGGACCTCGCCTATCTGATCCTCGCCCGGATGCTCGGTCTGCGGGTCATGGTGACGCCGCATCTCGGAATGAACTGGCGGTCGCAGCGCAATCGCTTCCTCCGCTCCTTGAGCGAGCGGATCTTGCGCGGTGCAAGCCGCATTGCCCTGATCTCGCGGACGCAGGAACTGGAGATCAAGCTTCCAGAACGCGTTCCTCGCTCGCTGATCCGGAATTTCCTGTCAAAGGAGCTGCTGGCTTCCGAGCTCGTCGTGCCGCCGAGCGTGTCGGCGCCTCTCGAGCTCGTCCACTCGGGGCGCCTCTCCGTCGGCAAGGGAAGTCTTCTGGTTCTGGAGGTCTGCGACAGGCTCAAGCGGGACGGCGTTCGCTTCCGGGCGCGCATCACGGGTACGGCGGATGAAGAAACCCGAAGCGCCATGGAGGAAATGATCCGGAGCATGGACCTGGCCGGCCATGTCGAGCTGCTTGGGCGGGTGCCCGAGGACGAGCTGCTGGACGTCCTTCATGGCTCAGATGTCCTCATCCATCTGTCGAAGATCGATTCCTATCCGCTCATTGTCCTGGAAGGCCTGGCCTGCGCCGTCTATCCGATCTGCCTGGAACTGGCTGGTGCACGCGATATGGTCGAGACCTATGACGGTTTTGTCGCCAGTCCCGAAGACCCGGTTGCCCAGGTCGCTGCCTTCCTGAAGGCGCAGACTCCTGAGGACCTGCGCAGCAGGGCTCGGGCTGCGGCGGTCGAAGTTCGGACCGACTACGACTGGAGCGCGGCAGCCGATGCGCTTGAGCGCGCTGTGGCTGCGGCCACCGACAATAAGGGCGCGCTGCGGGTGCAGGGCATATAGCGACGGCCAGGCCGGAGGCTCTCGCCGACGGCGATATTACTGGGTTTGCCTCGTCAATGCGTGCTGCTTGACGAGGAGCCCGCGGAAGGCAAACACAGCGCCGCCGGAAAGATAGCGTCGTGCGAGACGCCGCGGCTCCAGAGCCAGCCGGAAAAGCCATTCCAAACGGGAAGACTGGACCCATCGAGGAGCTCTGGGGAAGCGCTCGGCGAGGAAATCCAGAATGGCGCCGCCGTTTATGATGAGCCCGCATTCGAGGCTCTCCCGCAGCCGGCCAGCCAGCTGTTCCTGCCGGGGCATGCCCATTGCGAGCAGGATGATATCGGGCTTAGCGTCCTTGGCGAGGTCGATATAGCGCTGCTCTTCCTCGAACCCGTTCAGTGTGGCGCAGACCTTCAATCCCATTTCTTCGATCTTGGCGGCGGCTGCGCTGGTCCACGGTTCACGGGTTCCGAAGAGCGCGATCGACTTTCCTTTTCTTTGCTCGAGCAAGTGCGGAATGATATCCGTGCCGTTGCAATTCTTGCCGGGTTGGATGCCGATCAGGCTCAGCAGAATTTCCAGCCCGACGCCGTCCCGCAGCAGATAGTCGGCGCGGCGCAGTTCTTCCGAGAATGCCTTGTCGGTCCAGGCAAGATTGAAGGCATGCTGGTTGACGAAGGACAGTACGCGAGCTTGTTTTGATTCACCGCTGCTCTCGATCAGCGCTTCGATGTCGCTTCCGTCCGGGATAATAGTGATCGTTTCGAGTAACGAGAGCAGGTCCGCCGCACGGTTTGGCATTATTTCCAGTAGCGTCATTAGCGTCGCCCTTCCTTACCGACCCTCAAGGTTTCGATCAATATCCCGCAGCTGTGACGCATCGGCAGTTTTGCGATGGTCGGTGACGATGGGCCTCGACGGCGATGTCTGATTTGCCGCGACTGGCCAGAAACTTGCGTGTCCGTTGCAAATGACGAGCCAGCTCGTCCGCGTTTATGACTCTGCGGGAGAAATGCGTGCACCTGATCCGGACATATCCGACGTCGCTCAGGCTCCGAGGCGCGCCTTTGCGGACTCGGCAGCGCATGCCAACCGATTGCGGTTCCTGGCTCTGCAGAGGTGGACTCCCTAGCGGCGCGAGCGATTAACCAGCCATCTGCGAAGTTCCGTAAGATCGTTGAAATGTCTTTCAAATTTGCGCTTCGCGCCGTAGAGGAAATCCGACGGGTTTAGGCTCGTTTATGCATGGTTAGAGGGCTTCATGATTCATCTGGTGACGGGGGGCGCCGGTTTTGTGGCCGCCAACTTGATTCCGCAATTGTTGGCGCGGGGCCTTCATGTCGTTGCGCTCGACAACCTAAGACTTGGCCGCCGCGAGTTTGTTCAGGAGTTCCTGGCGCATCCCGGGTTCGAATTCATGGAGATCGATTGCGCTGATGAGGAGGCCGTCCGATCCGCCTTCGATGCGGCCTCTCGAAAAGGCAAGATTACCGATGTCTGGCATCTCGCAGCCAATTCGGATATCTCCGCCGGTGTCGTCGATCCGGAAGTCGATTTCAAAAATACTTTCCTTACGTCATTCGTTGTCGTGAAGGTGATGGCCGCCTTTGGGACAAAGAACCTTCATTTCGCATCGAGTTCGGCCATATACGGCGATCATAAAGATAAGAAGATCGACGAACTGACTTTTCCCATGCCAATCTCGAATTACGGCGCGATGAAGCTTGCGTCCGAGGCCCAGATGTTGGCCGCCGCCGAAACGTTCCTGGAACGGTTGAACATTTTCCGCTTTCCGAATGTGACCGGCGCTCCAGCGAGCCATGGCGTCATTTTCGACTTTGTGAACAAACTGAAATCAAGTCCTGATGTGCTGAAAGTCCTGGGCAATGGGACGCAGCAAAAAGCGTATCTGCATGTTGCTGACCTGGTTTCGGCAATGCTTTTTATCTTTGATCGCGCCAAGGAAAAGCGAAATATCCATAACATTGGCCCTGACGACGATGGCGTAACCGTCAAGTTTATCGCGGAAACGGTCAGGGATATCGTGTCGCCAACGGCCCGTATCGAGTACGGGGCCGGGGATCGCGGCTGGGTCGGGGACGTTCCGAAGTTCCGGTATGACTGCGGCCGCCTTTCGGCGCTCGGCTGGCGGCCGTCCCTCAGTTCTTCCGATGCCGTGCGGCGATCTGCCTCCGAAATATCCGCGCAGATCCTGAAATGACAGGCCGGTAAGAGCCTGACTGTCGCATACATCCCAAACTATTCTGCTGAGGTGATCCGATGAGTGCCGGTGCTTACTTTTCACGCCTGCAAGGCGTCATGAACAAGCTCGATACAAACGAGTTCGATCGGGGCGTCGATCTCGTTCGTCAGGCCTGGTTGTCGGGCAAGCAAATCATCGCCTTCGGCAATGGCGGAAGCGCCATCACAGCCCTTCATTTCATGACGGACTGGACGAAGATGATCCCCATGGCGACAGGAAAGAAGTTCCGCGGCCGCAGCCTGATCGACAATATGGGGCTGATTACGGCTTACGGGAACGATCTATCCTTCGCTGACATCTTCAGCGAGCAGATCAAGAACATCGCCGAGCCGGGTGACCTTGTCGTGGCGATTTCAGGCAGCGGCAACTCCGAGAACGTCATCCGCGCCGTCACTGCGGCAAACGAGATCGGCTGTGAGACGCTGGGACTCTGCGGCTTCTCGGGCGGGCGACTCAAGGAGACGGCGAAGCACCGGATCTGGGTCGATAGCAACGACATGCAGATCTGCGAGGATGTTCACGCCATCTTCGGCCACATCGTGATGCAGTCGCTCTGCAAGCCTGCCTAACCATTCTGTTTGCTCACGCGATTGGCGCTGCCCGAGGTTTCGGGCGGCGCCAACGCCGAGACTGGCGCGGCCGGATTGACGCCGCCCGCTGACGTCCGCAGTGGGCGTATTTATCCGGTTCTCAGAATCTTGATGCCCTCACGCTCGAGGAGGGCTGCGCTGAGGCACCCGGTAGCGAAGGCTCCTGTATCCAGATTGATCCGGTTGTGCAGGATTTCGACATCCGGCCCCGGGGTGTGGCCATGCACGACGAACGTGCCGAACGATCCTCGGTGATTCAGGAATGGGGTCCTGATCTCGAGGAGATCGCGCTTCGTCTGCCTGTCGAGCGGAAGGCCGGGGCGCAGGCCGGCATGAACGAATGTGAAGCCGCCCAGGCTGCAGTGCAGCGGCAGTTGCTGCAGGAATGCGAGATGCTCGCCGGGGATCGCCGCCATGGCACGTTCGGCCGTATCGGCTGCGCCGGCAGCGTCGAGCGGAGATCGCGGCTCGACGCCATAGGAACGCAGTGTCTCGAGACCTCCCAGGCCGAGCCACTGAGGCAGCGTGTCCGGGGCGGCGAGGAAGCGCAGCAGCATGGCTTCGTGGTTGCCGGACAGCGCAACCACCGCCTTGTGCCGACCGCGCGCGATCAGCCGGTCGATCACGCCGCGCGAGTCCGGGCCGCGGTCGATCATGTCGCCGAGCACAACCTCGATCGAGACGTCCGGTGGATCGTTCGCATTGATCTCGTCGATGCCGCTGTGGATCTGTGCGAGTAGATCGTCGCAGCCGTGAATATCGCCGATGGCGAAGATTCGCGTCCCTTCGGACAGGGTCGATAGCGGATCGGCTGACGGCTCGCTGCCGGCGCCTTCGCGCTCCTTCTGGCGCTTGCCCCACCAACCGATCATCCTGTCCCGATCCTCTCAATACCCGTCTCGCAGACGCGATGAGCATGCATGTGGCGACTTCACCCCTCCTCAGCTAGGTCTGCCCAGCGGGCGGGCGTTGTCAGGGCGCCTTCTGCGTCGCCCGCGCAAGCCGATCGTCTCGGATCGGGTCTTCATGGTGCTCGTCGCTTGCGCCAGCCCGATTGCCGTGAGGGCCGCAAATGTGACGGCGAACCCGGGAATCTGCAGCGAGAAGTCGATCGATGAGTGGAGCGTCCCGAGGAGGCCCACGACACCGCCGGCGATGATGACAGGCAAGCGCGTGCGCCAACCGCTGCGCAGCAGCTTGCCCAGGAGCCAGAGCCAGAGGGCGCCGAGCAGGACAGCGAAAGGAAGCCCCAATTCGATGGCCCATTCCAAGGGCGTGCTGTGGGCGCGGTCCCAGACCCCGGTCAGCCCGGCGGCCTCGGGGCGTACCGCAGCGAAAGCGGCCTCGAAGTTGCCGAGCCCCCAGCCGAGCCAGGGACGGAGCGCGACCAGTCCGAAGCCGGCCTGATAGGCGTCGAGTCTGGCTTCGTCATCGAGCCCGATCAGATGGAGGCGCGTCGCGACGAGGCCCGCCAGCATTTCGAGGACGAGGATCGCAAGGATGCCGCCGCCGGCCACCAGCCATGGATGGCGACGCAAGGGGCCAAGTCCGATCCGGCCGTAGACGAGGGTCGTCAGTGCTACCGCCGCCAAGGTCAGCAGAAACCCGGCGCGGGAGCCCGTGGCGGCGGTGGCGCCGAGGCAGAGCAGTGCGCCGAAGAGGAGGCCGACCAGGCCGGCATCGCGGCCGCTGAGCGCGAGCCACAGCCGCTCCGATAGGGTGAGGCCCCCGGCGCTGCCGCGCTTGATCGCTGCGATGAAGAGGATCGTCCACAGCACCGTGACGGCCCCAAAATAGGTCGCGGCGGTGTTCCGGTTGACGAAAGGTCCGGTGAGATTGCCAAGATAGGCGGTCTTTGGACGCCATAGAAGGTGGCTCGGGTCGAAGGCGAAGGAGAGCGCGCCATAGAGGGCGTAGCCCAGCCCGCTCCATGCGACGACGCGAAAGACGCGCCGGCTCCAGGCCTCGTCCGTGCCGAGCAGGAACAGGCGGCAGAAGGCCAGCACGAAAAGCAGGGAACTGCCGAGATCGGCTGGCGATAGCGGGTGTCGCTGCGATGAAGTGGCGCCCGGTGCTCCAGCGAGAAGGGCGTCGGCGCGCAGCCGCAGCGCATCGGGCGGCGTTCCTAAGCTTTGCAGCGCGACCGCCAGCAGAAGGCATGCATACACGCCGATAATCGCCAGCAGTATGCCCGTCTGCGCGCGCGAAAGAGCGGGCAGGCCGGCCAGCAGCAAGCTGACGGCCATCGCGGCGCACCAGAGCGCGACCCATGCAGGTTCGACCGAGCCGAATGGCAGCGGCGCCAGAACCACCACCAGGAGCGCCAGCCAGGCTGAGCCCTGCGCCAACCAGCGTCGCGCGGTGGCGCGTGCGCTGCCAGGCCGTCGGGGCATCTCGGGAATGGCGTCCAGGGGGCGGCTGTGAGGCGAGGCGGAATGCGTCACGTCCTCGTCCCGCCGAGAGCAGCGCATCGCAGGCGACGCGGGAATGACGATGGTGGCGAATCCGGTATCATCTCGCGATATTTACTAAGTTGCGCGTAATGTTCTACAGGTCGAGCCGACAGTTCGCGCTATGGCGTTGCGGCCAGCAGGCTGCGCATGGTACGGAAAATTGTAATTCTGGGGGTTATCATGCTGAGTCTGCGTCGCGAACTCTTGGGAGCTGCCGTCTTGGCTGCTGCCCTGACACAAGGTTTCGTCACGTCGGCCGAGGCGGCTTGCGCCACGCCGGTCCCTGTTTCTGCCTCTGATCTCGACGGCTTCAAGGCATCGCCCACGCGCGTGCTTGCCGACAACACGAGCGGCGCGGGGATCGTGTCGTCCGTTCGCGGTCTTGCGGCGTCGGATGCGTCCACCATCGCCGGGATCATCGCGCTCGCGCAGGCGCCGGCCACGAACAAGGAGCAGATCAGCTCCATCGGGACCGGCCTCGCCCAGGCCGCTCAGCTCTGCATTCGGACCGAGGCCGAGACCGCGCAAGCGATCCAGAGGGCTGTGATCGAAAGCAACAACCCCGCGCTGATCGCGGCCTTCAGGGCCACGACCGGTGACCTGCCGACCTTGGCCACCGGTGCAGGCGGCGGTGCCGGCGCAGGCGGCGGCTCCGGAGGCTCGGGCGTTGCCGGGGGAATCGGGAGCTCCGGAGGGACCCGCGCATTGGGAACGGGCACACCGTCGTCCTTTGCCAATTCCAGCGGGTCGTTTTCCAGCGGAGGTGGCAGCTCGATCTCGATCAACCCGACCAATGCCAGCACTCTGAGAACCATCAGCGCTTCGGTCAGCCCCGCAGGGACGCAGTAGTTCCGCGGCTTCAGCAGGCCGCGGACTAAAGCGGGGTAACCGGAGCGATCCATGCTCAAACAAAGCAGGCCATCCGATCTGCGGGAGGCCAACGAGTATGGCATCGTGGGAGCCCTCGCTTCCATCACCCCATCCGACGTTCTGCGTGTCCTGAAGCGTCAATGGCCTGTCATCGCGGCAGCCGTGGCAGGCTGCGTGTTCCTGGCCGGGCTATTCCTGATTACCGCCTCGCCCAAGTTTACGTCGTCGATGACGATCCTCATCGACACCCGCAAGACGCAGCTTTTCCAGACCCAGCAGGTTCTCGGCGAGATGTCGCTCGATACCAGCGGCGTCGAAAGCCAGGCCGAGATCCTGCGTTCGGACACGATCGGCCTCAAGGTCATCCGCGACCTGAAGCTGGTCGAGGATCCCGAGTTCGTCGATTCCTCGACCGGGTTCGTCGGTACGGTGCTGGGGTTTCTGATCAGCAAGGAGCCTAGCTCCAGGGAGATGCAGGAACGGATTGCGCTCGAGAACCTTCAGCGCAATCTCCAGGCAAAGCGCGTCGGCCTGACCTACGCGATCGAAGTGTCCTATACCTCATTGAGCGCAGCCAAGGCGGCGCGGATCGCCAATGCGATCGGCGATGCCTACCTCGTCGGCGAAATGGACTCCCGCTATCAGGCGACCGTGCGGGCGAGCAGCTGGCTGCAGGACCGGATGGCCGAGCTGCGCGAACAGGCCAGCAAGGCCGAAAGTCAGGTTCAGCAGTTCAAGGCCGCCAACAACATCATCGATACGGCGCGCGGATCGATCGGCGAGCAGCAACTGGGCGACGTCAATACGCAGCTGTCGTCCGCGCGTGCCTCCACGGCCGAAGCCAAGGCCCGGCTGGACCGCATCCAGAGCATCACGCGGCAGGGCGAGGGCATTCCGGACGGCACCGTCGCGGACGCGCTTCGCAACGAGGTTATCACGCGGCTCCGGGCGCAGTATCTCGACCTGTCCGCCAAGGAAGCGGATTGGTCGTCGCGCTATGGCCGCAACCATGCGGCGGCCGTCAATCTGCGAAACCAGATGGCCGAGATGCGCAACAACATCAGGAGCGAGCTCTCGCGCATCGCCGACAGCTACAAGAGCGAGTACGAGATCGCTCAGGCGCGCGAACAGTCGTTGCAGGAGAGCTTCAACGCGCTCGTCAGCCAGAACAACGTGACATCCCAGGCGCAGATCAAGCTGCGGGACCTGGAGAGTTCGGCCAGCAGCCTGCGCAACCTCTACGACAACTTCCTGCAGCGCAGCATGGAAGCGGTCCAGCAGCAGACCTTCCCGGTTTCCGAGGCTCGCATCATTTCGCCGGCGAGCGAGCCGTTGCGCAAGAGTTCGCCCAAGTCGCTGCTGATCCTTGCCGGCGCCTTGATGGGCGGCGCGCTGTTGGGCGGCGCGGCGGCCTTCATGCGCGAGCAGATAGACAATGTCTTCCGGGAGCCGAACGAAGTCGAGCGGGCGACGGGGATCGAGTGCCTCGGCATCCTGCCGCGCGTGGAGCCGATCCCGTCCGACCTCGCGCAGCCGGCCGACCCGGCAAAGCGCCTTATGCGAACGGACCAGGGCATTGCGCATCACGTCGTCGCAGCGCCGTTCTCGCGCTTCACCGAGACCCTGCGCAACGTCAAGGTCGCCATCGATCTCGCGGGCCTGCGTCTCTCGACCCGCGTCATCGGCGTCGCCTCGGCACTGCCGCAGGAAGGCAAGACGACGGTCGCGGGCAATCTCGCGAACCTCCTTGCCGGCAGCAAGCATCGCGTCCTGCTGATCGATGCCGATTTGCGCAATCCGGCCCTGACGCGCGCCCTCGTTCCCGAAGCTCAGGCCGGGCTCGTCGAAGTGCTCCAGAGCCGTGTCTCGGAGCAGGACGTGATCTGGATAGACCCGATCACGGGGCTTCATGTCCTTCCGGCGGTGGTGCCGGGGCGGATATCTCATACCTCGGATCTGATCTCCTCCGATGAAATGGCGCGATTGCTCGGCCGGTTGCGAGAGAAGTATGACCGCATCGTTCTCGACCTGCCGCCGATCCTGCCGGTCGTGGATGTCAAGGCTGCAAGTCATCTGATCGACGGCTTCGTCTTCGTCACGGCCTGGGGCCGGACGCAGAAGCAGGTCGTGCTCGATGCCCTGAGCGAAGTCGAGCTGCTGCCGGGCAAGGCGATCGGTGCCGTGCTCAATGGCGCCGGGCAGGGTGTCCTGCGGCGTCTCGAAGCGTCGGAAGGCCGCTATTACGGCGACTACCATCAGGGCTATGGCTATCGGGGGCCGCAGGCTTGAGCTTGCCCGCAGGGCAGGCCGCCACACGCCGAAGTCCCGCTCGCCTGGTGCTGCGCCTGCTGCTGCTGTGCCTGAGCGGTCTCGGGATCGCATGGGCTGCAGTGGCAGGGCCGCAATCGCTCGCGGAGGCGCCGGTGATCTCCGTAGGTCGACAGGCCAGCAGCGGAGCGACCTTTTCCACCTCGCAGCTCGAGGCGATGCTCGCGGTAGAGCCTGGCAAAAGCCTTCGCCGGTTCTGCTCCACGGATCTGGATCGCGGACGCCTGCTCATTGCCGCCCGCCTTGCCGATGAGGTGACGCAGACCAGCGCCGACCTGGCTGAAATGGATCGTGGGCTCGATGTGCTCGAGGCTACCGCGCGCCGGGTGCTCGCCTGCTCGCCTTATGATGGCTACGCATGGCTCGCTCTGTATTGGACCACGGGGCGTCGCGAAGGTTTTCAGAGCCGTGCGTTCGATTTCCTTGCCATGTCCTACGATGTCGCCCCGCGCGAGGGCTGGATCGCGGTCCGACGCAATGTGCAGGCGGCCATGGCGTTTTCCGGCCTGCCAGCCCCCCTGCGTGCGCAGGTGAGCGTAGAGTGGAGGGAAATGGTGAATGCGCAGCTCTATGAGGCTGCTGCAGCGTCCCTCTCGCAGATATCGGAGGCCGATCGCCCGCTGCTGTTCGAGCAGCGGGAAGGTATCCACGAGCGGCGTTGGACGGCTTTCTCCCGGTTTCTCCATGCGCGCGGGAGCGAGATCGTCCTGCCGGGAGCGCCACTGCTGCCGCCGCGGCCCTGGCGTTAGATCGCCGCGCAGGGTCTACCGTTCGCGGAAGGTCCGCGCGAACTGTGCGGTGATCGGCTTCAGCAGGAAGTCGAGCGGCCGCCGCTCCACGGTCTCGATGAAGATTTCCGCCTGCATGCCCGCAATCACTTTCACGGGCAGGCGTTTCAGCTCGCTGGCCGGCAGATCGACACGAACCGTGTAATAGGACTGGTTCTGGCGCTCGTCGCGCGTCACATCCGCGCTGATGCGGGACACCGTTCCGGTCAATTCCGGATTGGCGGCGAGATTGCCGGCCTGCACCTTGATGCGGGTCTTCTGGCCGGGGACGATCTGGTCGATGTCGCTGGGCGATATCCGCGAATCCAGCGCAAGCTGGTCGTCTCCCGGCACGATCAGCATGGCGGCCTCGCCGCCCTGAAGCACGCCGCCGACGGTGTGGACGGCCAGTTGGTGCACGATGCCGGTCACAGGCGTGCGCAGGTCGATCTGCCGAAGTTGGAGATCCGCCGCCGTCTTGCGCTCCGTCAGTTCGCCGATACGCGTCTGCGCTTCGGAGAGCTCCTTCATGACCTCGGTGCGATGCTCCTCGCCGATCTGAATCACTTGCAGCTCGATCTCGGCGATCTTCCCCTCGGTCTGGGCGATCCGGGCAACGAGATTTCCGAGTTCGCCCTCGATAGATGCCTGTTCGCGCTGCAGCGTGCTCAGGCGGGTCAGCTGGATCAGGTTGCGGCGAAAGAGTTCTTCGACCCCCGATAGCTCCTTCACAATGATCTTGGCTTCGCGCTCCTTGGAGGCCTGCTGGGCCGAGAGGCCGCGGATTTCGTCCGCAAGCTGGCCGATCCGCTTGCGCAGCTGCGCTCTCTGCCCGTCCCGCGCCGCGCGCCTTGCCGTGAAGCTCCGGGCCTCCGACGCGATGATACGCGCCATGTCCGGGTCGTCGGCCCGGTCTTGCAACTCGCGCGGGAGGAGGATGGAATCGAGCCCGTCGCGCTCTGCCACGAGCCGAGCCGCCTTGGCCGTGAACTCGTCGAGCTGCCGGCCAATGATCTGGCTGTTGGCGCGCGCGAGCGTCTCGTCGAGTCGCAGCACCACGTCGCCGGCCGTGACGTGTTGACCTTCCTTGACCGGCAAGGACGCTACCACGCCGCCGCTCGGATGCTGGATCTTCTTGACCTCGCTGGCGACGGAGAAATGGCCGCCGGCCGCAACGGCGCCCTGCAGGGTGGCCATGGTGGACCAGGCCACGACGACGCCGCCAAAACCGAGGATCAGGGTGATGCCGAGCATGCGCTCCCGGCTCAACTTCCGGACATGCTCGGACGGCTGCGCGATCGGCTGCAGCGCGATGATCGGGGTTAAGGCGTTCATGCGGCGGCAGCCTTGACCGATGTTGTCGCAGGCACCGCGGGGGGGCGCGGTATCGCCGGGGACAAGGACTGGAGAACCTCGTCGCGCGGCCCGATTGAAGCGATGCGGCCCTCCGAGAGCACAGCGACGAGATTGACCGACTTCAGCCCGGGCGGGCGATGGGTGACGATGACCGCGATGCCACCACGCTGTCGCACAGACCGGATCGCGTCGCTGAGCGCCTCGTCGCCTTTGCCGTCGAGATTGGCGTTCGGCTCATCGAGGACGACAAGGAAGGGGTCTCCGTAGAGCGCGCGGGCGAGTGCGATGCGCTGGCGCTGCCCGCCCGAAAGTGCCGCACCGCCCTCGCCGATATTGGTCTCGTAGCCCTGCGGCAGATTGAGGATCGTCTCGTGGGCCCCCGACGCGAAGGCGGCCGCAAGCACCATGGTCGGCGAGGCATTCTCGGCGAAGCGCGCGATATTCTGCGCGACCGTGCCTTCGAACAGTTCGATATCCTGCGGAAGATAGCCGACATGCTGGTTCAGCCGGCGGCCCCATTGGTCGAAATCGGCGCCGTCCAGCCGCAGGCATCCGCGCGCCGGCTTCCACGCTCCAACGAGCGCGCGGGCGAGTGTGGATTTGCCGGAGCCCGTCGGCCCGATGATGCCGATCGCGTCACCCGCCTTCAGCTGGAACGAGACGCTCTTGAGGATCGCGGAGGTGGTGCCCGGCGCGACGACCACGATATCCTCTGCCTGCAGATGGGCTGTCGGGGCGGGGAGTGCGAGCGGCTCCGGCGCCAGCGGCATGAGTTCCAGATAGTGTTGCAGGCGGGCATAGCCTTGCCGGGCCGCGACGAACCCTCTCCAATGGGTGATGGCGGTTTCGATCGGCGCGAGCGCGCGCGAGCAGAGAATCGAGGCGGCGATGATCGAGCCCGAAGAGATTTCGCCGTGAATGGCCAGATACGCGCCCAGCCCCACGGCGGCCGATTGCAATGCGAGACGGAAGGCCTTCGCCAGTGCGGCGATGCCCCCCGTCACTTCCGTTCCGCGCAAGGCTTGCGCGACGACACGCTCGCTCAAGGCCAGGTAGCGCCGTCGGAAGGTGTCCAGCATTCCAAGTGCGGTGATGGCCTCCGCGTTTCGTCGCGTGCTCTCCAGCAGATTTTGGCGCTGGACTGAAAGCTCGACGAGCGATCTGGTGGAACTGCGGCTGCTGTACTCCGTCGCCGCCGTCAGCATGACGATCACGACGGCGCCGAAAATGGTCATCCATCCCAGCCAGGGATGCAGCATGAACGCGACCGTCACGAATATCGGCAGGAACGGCAAGTCGAAGAGCGCCGTCGGGCCGAGGCCGCCAAGAAAATTGCGAATCTGGTCGATGTCGCGGGTCGGCGAGACCGCTTGCGACTGGCGCGGGTCGCGCAACGGAAGTTCCGCGACGAGCTGGTAGGCGCGGGGCGACAGCAACTCGTCGAAATGTGCGCCGAGACGCGCGAGCATGCGGGAGCGCAACGCGTCGAGCCCGGCCTGGAACAGGTAGATCGCCAGCACGATAAGCGACAGCGCAACGAGGGTGGCCGTGGAGCGGCTCGCCAGCACGCGGTCATAGACCTGCAGCATGTAAACCGAGCCGGCGAGGTAGAGGATGTTGATGATTGCCGAGAACAGCGCAATCCATCCGAACCAACGCGCGCATTGCCACAGCGCAGCGCGGACTTCAGTCGAACCCGGCCGACCCGTGACGCTGGTACTCATCGACAGTCCATATCGCGTAATAGGGTGGCGACATTGCCGCCGCCTCGGCTCCTGACCTAAGAGACGCGAAAATCCCTAAATGAATCTTAGGGATAGGCTTGCAGCCATGGCGATTTTGTATGCAGGGTCCGAGATCGCGAGCCGTATCGCGGGCTTGGCTTGCCGGCCGCCGATGATTAGGAACCTTGAGTCAACGGTGGCCACTCCAGGTCTCGCCGACAGGGCCGGATGGATGAGCGAAGGGGAATTGCCGCGCGCGACCGGAACGCCTGCCGTGAGCGTTGTCATCCCCTGCTACAACCGTGGCGAGCGGCTTGCGCGGACGTTGGCCAGCGTCCTTGCACAGGATTTCGAGCCCTATGAGGTCGTCATCGTCGACGATGCCTCATCTTCCGATCCTATCCCGGCGCTTGGCCAGCTTGTCGATGATCCTCGCGTCCGGATCGTCCGCCACGATATGAACCGCGGCGCTTCGGCGGCCCGCAATACCGGCGTGCGCGCGGCGCGCGGCCGCTTCATCGCCTTCATGGATTCAGACGACGAATGGCGTCCCGGCAAGCTCTCGGCGCAGTACGAGGCCGCGCTGGCCCGGCCTGAACCGGACCGCGTGTTCTGCGTGACGCAGTCCACTTGGCTCGGACCGGCAGGCCGCAGCGAGATACGCCCGGCCCGCGGCGCCAGACCCGGAGAGTCGTTCGAGGACTATCTCTACGTCTACGGTGCGTTGACGCAGACCAGCAGCTTTTTCGTCGGGCGTCGGCTCGCGCTGGCCCATCCCTTTCGCGAGGAGCTGCGCCAGTACGAGGATCACTTCTTCTTCATCGAGAACTGTCAGGCAGGTGCCGACTATGTCTTCGTCGAGCAGCCGCTGAGCATCTATCACGCCGAGCATGCGGAAGGCCGTCTGAGCTTCGAGAACGATATCGAGAAGTGCCGCGCCTATCTGCGGATGGCGGGGCCGAGCCTGTCGCGCAAGGCCCGCCGCGCCTTCGAGGTGCGCTATCTCGGGCGGCTGCTGGCTGCCGAGCGCCCGCTGGCGGCGTTGGGTCTGTTCGCGCATGCTGTTCTCGCCGGAGCGTTGCGTCCACGTTTCGCGGCGAGTTTCCTGTTGCGCCTGGCGCGTCTGAGGGGCTGAGCGATGCAAGCCTTCTGCGATGGTGCGGCCGTGAGGATGCGCGTATTGCTGCGGCGGGAGCGTCGAGCGTTGCTTCCGTTGTGGGCCATGCTGATGAAACTGCGCTTTCACCGAGGAGCGCGGCTGATCGCGGTCGGCGCCATCGCCGCGCTGGTGCCGGCATCGCCGGTCTCGGCAGCCTGCAACGTCTTTGCCTTCGCGGCCGCGCAGCCGCTGGTCGAGCGTTTCGTCTTTCGCCCCGAGACGCTGTTCGCCGAGTATCGCGATGGTGGACCAGCGATGATCAACCGGGTCCTGATCATCGCCGCATCGAGCCGCGCGGCCCTTCAGCCCCTGTCCAGACAGGTTCAGCGCGGCAGCCAGCGCCAGCGCGAGGCGATCGCCGCCGGGTTGGCGATCGCAGCGAAGATGTGTGCGCCGAAGAGCCGCGACCATGCCCATGCCATCGAGCAGGTGGCGCGCAATGTCACCGATGCTGCGTTTCAGAAGGAATTCCGGAGCCGCTACAGCAGCGCGATTCCCGACAACGATCTGAAGACGCGGGAGCGTGCGCTCACCGAGGCTCTCGTCGGCGAGCCGAAACTGGATGACGCCCAGCGCAACACCATGTTCTCTCCTGGGGATACCCGGCCGGTGCAGCCGCTGGGCGCGATCGCGCCGATTCCGTCCACGATTCCGCCGATCCGTTAGACTGCCGGGCGCCGTGTCGGACGTGGTCGCGGTTAACCTATCCTGTTGTTATGCATTTGATTTCTTGAGAATGGATTCCATCCTGAGGTCCGATGCCCTAAGGCGAGGTGAGCGAGGCCTTGTGTCTACACCGCTTGCTGCACCCGACGCGCGATCTCGCGGGATGTCTAAGGCAAACCCGTGTAGGGTGCGTTCCGTTTCGTCACCTCAAACCGCATGGCGTCCTTGATTCACGAGTCCGAACCAGGCTCCATAGCGGTGGCCGAAACCCGAAATGAGCGTTCTTTTCCGCAGGCGTCCGCGAACACGCCCGGTGGCGGCCTGCGCACTGCGGTGCCGAACGGCCAGACACGCGTCGCTATCCTCGTTCCAGAGGCATTGCCCGGGCAGGGCGGGATCGCGCGGGTGATCGCCTACCAGACGCGATATCTCGCAGAGCATTGCCCCGATATCGCGTTCCGCGTCTTCCGGTCGCGCTATGGGCGCCACCCGGTCCTCCGGCACCTCTCCACGCCGTTCGCGCTGGTCGCCTTCGCTGCTAACCTGATCGGCAGGCGCATCGACGTCGTTCACATCAATGTCGCGCCTCGAGGGTCGACCTGGCGCAAGATGGCGTTCGCCGCAGCTGCCCGGCTGCTTGGCCGCAAAGTGATCGTTCATCTGCACGGCAGCGGGTACAATGAATTCTATGCCGGGTGTTCGCCGAGCCAGCAGGCGATCATCCGCTCCTTCTTTCACAGGGCCGACAAAGTCGTCGCGTTGAGCGGGTTCTGGAGGCGGTTCCTGGCGAGCGAGCTCGGTGTGTCCGAGAGCAAGATCGTCACGATACCCAACGGAGTTCCTGCCGCGCGCGGGCCTCGGCTTGTGCGGCCTCCGTCCACCCGTCCGCCCGTCATTCTGTTCCTCGGCGCCGTCGGCTACCGCAAAGGCATCGACGTCCTGATCGATGCGTTCACCGAATTGCGAGGGCGCAACGTCGGGTTCAGCGCAATCATCGGCGGCGATGGCGAGGTCGCCGAGACGCAGGCGCGCGCCCGTGAACGCGGCCTCGCCGACCAGATCGCGCTTCCCGGATGGGTCGATGAGCAGGGCGTGTCGCAGTTGCTGGCCGATGCAGACATCTTCGTCCTGCCGTCCCGCGCGGAAAACCAGCCCGTGTCGATCCTCGAGGCGATGGCCCGCGCGATTCCGGTCGTCTCGACGACCGTGGGCGCGATACCGGAGCAGGTGATCGACGGCGAAACCGGCTTTCTCGTCCCGCGCGGCGAGGCGATGCCGCTGGCCGATGCGCTCCAGAAGCTGATCGAGGCCCCGGAACTGCGCCTGATCATGGGCCACGCAGGATTGCGCCGCTTCGAAGCCCGCTTTTCCCTGGCGGCCTCCGCGGAGAGCTTCGCGGCGCTGTATCGCGGCCTGGGCGCGAGCGGCCAGCCCGTTTCCCGATGACGCAAGCAAGCTCTTCGGCCCTGCCGACTATTGGGGCGACGTCCTTGGCCGGCAGTGCGGCCGACTATCGCCCGGACATCGATGGCCTCCGGGCGGTCGCGGTGATCGCGGTCGTCTTCTACCACGCGGGCATCGCGGCGATCCCCGGAGGGTTCGTCGGCGTCGACGTCTTCTTCGTCATCTCCGGCTATCTGATCGGCGGGCAGATCTATCGGGAGGCGAGGGCCGGGCGTTTCAGCTTCGCCGATTTCTACACACGGCGCGTGCGCCGCATCCTGCCCGCGCTCTACGCGATGCTGCTTGTCGTGCTGGCGATCGGGCTGTTCATTCTCACGCCGGAGGAACTGCGCCAGTTCGCGCGGGAGGCCGTCGCCGCCGCGCTCGGGCTTTCCAACGTGCTCTACTATCTCGGCGGCGGGTATTTCGCCCCGGCGGCCGAATACAATCCGTTGCTGATGACATGGTCGCTCGGGATCGAGGAGCAGTTCTACCTGCTCTTCCCCTTCGTGGTGCTCGGCCTGCTCCGCTTCCGCATCCCTGTGCTGCCGGCACTGGTTGCGCTTTCGGTCCTCTCCTTCGCCGGCTCGCTCTGGCTCATCGGCCGCGATCCGAATGCCGCTTTCTACCTGCTGCCGACGCGCGCCTGGGAACTCGGCCTGGGCGCCGCTCTCGCCATATGGGAACTGGGCGGGCGGCCTGGGGCCGGGAGGCTGCCGGCTGGTGTGCAACAGGTCTCTGCAGCAGTCGGCCTGGCGCTGATCGCCGCCGCGCTCGTCTTCTACGACAAGAGCTTTTCCTTCCCGGGCGTCTTTGTGCTGTTGCCGACGCTGGGCACGGCATTGCTGATCGCAGCGCCGGGCTCGATGCTCAATGCCGGGCCGCTTTCGCTCGGCGTCGCGACCTTCATCGGCCGCATCTCCTATTCCTGGTATCTCTGGCACTGGCCGCTCTTCTATCTCAACCGCGTCTTGGGCGGAGAGCAGGGTGGGCCTGCCCCCGCCGTGCTGATCGTGCTGTCGCTGGGGCTCGGCATCCTCTCCTGGCGCTTGATCGAGCAGCCTTTCCGCCATTGGCAGGCGCCGCCGCGCCGCGTCCTGGGGGCCTATGCTGCTGCCGGCCTCGCGCTCGCCGGGGTGAGCCTGGCGCTTTATCTCGCCGGCGGCTGGCCCGGGCGGTTTTCCCCGATGGTCCGGGAACTGGCGGAAACGGCGCGTCAGTCGCGCGAGAACCCCTGCCTCGCGCCCTATGGCGCGACCGAGCTGCAAAACCCGTCAGCCTGCCTGCCTGCGGTCGGCGGCAGCCGGCTGGTCCTTTTCGGTGACAGCCACGCCAGTGCGCTGGCGCCGGGAATCCGCCGTCTCGCGGAAAGATCGGGGCTCGGCTTCGGCGAGATGACGAAATCGTCCTGCCACCCGCTCCTGGGCTTTGCCGTCGAGGCGGCGCAGCGCCCGCGGCATTGGCAGGAGTGTATCGCCTACCAGCAGGCGGCGCTTGCCTATATCGAGCGCCATCCCGAAATCCGGACGGTCGTTCTGACGGGGTTCTGGTCAACGGCCAGCGACGGGCTGCGGGCCGCCGGAGCCGAGCCGGGGACGACTGTCGCCTTGGAGAAGGCGCTGGTTGCGACCGCCGAGCGTCTGCTCTCCATGGGGCGCCGCGTCGTCGTCGTGCAGGACGTGCCACTGCTGCGGTTCGATCCTTATGCCCGCATGGTCGGCCAGTTCATTCCCGCACGGGCCGCCCTGGCACGGTGGCTTGCGGACGGCGGGACAGCCGACCACGTCGCGGCTTTCCGCAACGTCATCCCAGATACTTCGGCTGCCGTTGTCGCCGGTGCCGCCAAGGGGCGGGAAGGTGTGAGCCTGATCGATCCGAGGGACGCACTCTGCGACGCGGCGGGCTGCCGTTATGGGACGGAAACAGCGCTTTATTACGTCGATTTCCAGCACCTGACGCCGCAAGGGGCGGTCGTTGCCGTGGGCAGCGCGCGGCTCGACAGGTAGCTCGGATCGGGGGGCAGGGCTGTCCGGCGGATGCGGTGTTCCCATCGAAAGGGGCCCCTGTCTGCGCTGGACTGTGTCGGCGAGGGCGGGATATTCAGGCTTCATGAGCTCCATTCAAGTCCAGGTGCGCCAGGCCGTTATTCCGAGCTCCGGTTATGCTCGGGCGGAGGCCGCGCCTATCTGGCTCTGGGCGCTCTGCATCTTCATGCTCAGCACGCCTTTCTACTTCATCCTCACAGGCACGACGCCGGACATCTCCGTGGCCCGCGACGCTGCGACCGGCAGGCGGCCGGAGGGGGCCAATCTGGGCTTCTACCTGCTCAGGATCGCCACGATAGCGCTGGCCTTGTTTCTTGGGCGATCTGCCTTTCGCGAAGGGATCGGCAAGCTCGCCCGATCCTGGCCGATGATGCTGTTTTTCGCCTGGGCGTTTCTCTCACTGATCTGGAGCGAGGCGCCAGGTACGACATTCAACGGCCTTTTCAGCCTGGCTTCACTCGTTGTCGTCTCCGTCCTGATAACCGCCTCGTTGCGGCCGAATGAAGTGGTTCGGGCTATCCTCTATGCGGGCCTCATCCTCGGGGCGGCTTCGATCTTCTGGAGCCTGTTCGTTCCGTCCCAGGGTGTTCACCAACTCAGCGATGCCGGTCAGTCTGTGCACGCGGGAAACTGGCGCGGCGTCTTTATCCATAAGAACTCGCTCGGTCAGACATGTGCGATGATCGCGGTTCTTGCCCTTTTCGCCGACCGAGCGAGCGTTTCAGTCTTCACCAAGTGGTCGGTTTTCGGCTTGATGGTGCTCCTCATCCTGCTCAGCGCATCGGGCAGCGCTCGGGTTATCTTGATCGCGGCTCCCGTGATCGTAATCTTCTATGTCTTTTTTCCACGTTGGATGCATTCGTTCATCCTCATGGCTTTCGCTATTCTTGCATTATTCTTGTATTTTTTTATTGCTGATATTCTTTCGCTGCTCGGCCGGGATGCGACCCTGACGGGGAGGACCGTATTGTGGGAGCTGGCGCTCAGCTATATCTCGGAAAAGCTATTCATCGGGTATGGTTTTATGGCGCCATACAGCGATTTTGCTTTTCAGGCTCAACGGAGAGCCAACGTCTTCGAGCCCCATAACGGCTTTCTCGATATTGCGTTGGGGCTGGGTTGCGTGGGCCTTGCCATCTTTGTGTTCGCCTTGTTCCGCGCTTTGCGTGCAAGTCGTCGGCTCTACTTGACGCATGGCTGGGAGGGGCGCGGGGCACTTGGCCTCGCGGGGCTGACGAGCGCCTGGATCATCGCGTGCTTTGCTGAATCCGCAGCCCGGCCAACCGGCGCCACGGCCGCACTCGGCTTTCTGTCGCTTGGAGTGATGACCTACAGCGGATTCCGGAATCAGGCCTCGCTCCGGGATGGCTCGGCCGTCCCGCTTCAACGGCGCGCGGAGCGATCCTGACGCGTGGGCGGTTGCCTCGCTACATGCCGTTACGCGAGGGGCTGAACCGTCTTTGCAACGCTGTTGCCTTATTTCTGGATCGCCGCCAGAGAATTATCTTCGAGCCAGTCCAGATCCTCTTGCGAGAGACGCAGCCAGCGCTCGATGAGGTCGCCCCATTTCACCGGGTTCTGCAGGCTCGCCCAGGCTGAAGCTGAGTTGGCGGAAAGCGTGCCGTATAGCGCTGGGTCGGCAAGCAGTTCCCGGATGCGCTCGGCCAACTGCGCGGAATTGCCTGCTTTAAAGATCGACGCTGTCTCGCCATGCAGCAGATGGCCGCGGAACATCGGGTGGTCCGAGGCGATGATCGGAGTGCGCGTGCAGAGGGCCTCGTAGAGCGTGAGCGGAAACCCCTCAGGGTAGATATGGCGGCTCGGGACCACGACGGCAGCGCTCGCCATCATAAGTTCAAGGACGCGCTCATTGGGCAGGAGGCCTGCGAAGGTGATGTACGCTTCCAGGCCGAGTGCTGTCGCCATTTCCTGGAAGCGCGATCCCGAGCCCGTTCCGACGACTGTGAGATGGGGAGCGGCGCCGGCCTCCCGGAGCAGGGCTATGGCGTTGATCAGATCGCCGATGCCCTTGTTCTCCTGCAGCGTGCCGACATAGAGCAGGCCCTCGGTGCCCGCCGGAAGGCTGCGCACAGGCGAATCCGCCGGAGAGCGCAGGTACGGCCAGTCCCAGGGCACGATCTTGCGCGGGGCAACGCCGATAGAAGCGAGCGAGTGGCTCGCGTTCAGGCCGTGATTGGCGACGAGAGCCACGCCCTGGCGATTGAGCAGCCGTGCCAGCGGGCGATAGCGGAACAGGCGATGCAGCGGGCCGCCATTGAAGGAGTCCGCCAGGATGCACATCAACTCGCAGCGGTTCGCCAGCCCCCATTCGAGGACGAAGCGCATCGGCCCGTTGACGATCAGGTGGGACGGCTGCCACGCCGCCACGATCTCGAGAATGTGCTTCTGATCCGTCTTAGGATCTGCATTCGCCCCGATTGTGACGAGGTTCTCGCTCAGCCGCTCGCTGTAGCGCTCCCGCGTGGTGCAGCACATGATTGCGACTTCGCCGAAGGCCGCGCCGAGCCGCTCCAGTTCGTCGAGCACGTAGCTGTGGCCGTAATACTGGTCTCCTTCGCCGGCCATCCTGCGGCGATGGGCTTCACGAAAATCGCCAGCCTTCTGGATGACGAGAATGCGCCTCGAAGCGCTCTCGCGAACCGTCTGCGTCATCGGGGGACGATCTCCCAGAGGGCAAAGCCGGAGCGGAGCGCCCAGATCGCGGCCGCGGCCATGCACCCGACCAGGGTTGCCACCGCGTCCTGCCGCAGGAAGGCCGCCTCGGTTCGCTTCATTCCGACGGCCACGATCAGGTATCGGCCGAACTCGCTGAGCGTCACGACGACGGCCGCTCCGACGATCCCATGGGCCGAATAAGCCCAGGGACAGCCGAAGGCGAGAATGGCGAGTTTCGTGCCGTTGGCGATGCTCTCGTAGACCGGCCTGCCGGCGCTCAGCATGCGCGCCTCGTTCAGATTGGAGGCTATGGCGATCCAGGATGCGACGATCAGCACGGCGAGGATGGGAGCCGCGCCGCCATAGCGCTGCCCGTAGAGAACGAAGATGGCGACGTCCGAAAGCGGGAGGGCGGCGCCCGCGCAGGCTGCGACCAGCAGGACGAAGCGATAGCGCAGCCGCGCAAACGCCTGGAGATCCTCGGAACACCCCTGCTCAAGGGATTTACTCAGCGCAGGGAAGACCACCTGATAGCTCAGCCGCCGCGCGACGAGCACCGGGACGTCGGCGAGCGCGCGCGCCAGACCATAGATGCCCAGCGTCGCCAGCGGCACGATCGCGCCCAGCAGCACCTTGTCGATATGGGAGGCCAGAAAGAGAGCGGCCGAAGACAGGGTGATCCAGCGTCCAAAGCGAATGATGTCGCCGGCATGGAACCGGCTGAAGCCTCGCTGGATTTCAGCGCGCGGCAGCGTGTAGCTCAGCAGGGAGCGGAAGCCGATGCCGAGCAACTGGGCAATGACGAGCGACCAGATCGAGGGATGAAGATAGACGAGGAGGATCGTGAGGAAGGACGAGAACAGATCGGCCTTCAGCTCGAAGAGGGAGCGCTCCTTGACCTTGAGTTCGCGCACCAGAAGGAAGATGGCGGGCGAGTGCAGGGAGGTGATCAGCGGCGCCAGGGAGATCGCGTAGAGATAGTGCCGGTCGATCTGAAACAGCTCCGCCAGAGAGGGCGAAAGGCCGAGGAAGAGCAGGCAGAGCACGCAACCGCGGGCGAGCTGCATGATCCAGGCGGTCGACAGGAAGCGGTCATCGCCACCGGCGGCGTGCTTGACGATGTTCTGCTCGATGCCGATGTCCGAGAGCAGCTCGAATCCCAGCCTGATCGAGGTGATCAGGATCATCACACCGACATCGGCGGGTGTGAGCATCCGCGCAACGAAGATGTTGACGACGAAGCGGGCGAAGACGTAACCGCCCAGCCCGGCAAGCGACCACAGACCGAGCCGCAGAATAGGGACCCTGCCGAGGCGGGATTGCAGGCTGCGGATGACCATGCGGGGCGCGATCCTGTCTCGGCTTATCAATCACCCGCCATGGGCGTCCATCTGCGCTATAGCGCCGTTCATGGTGTTGGGTGAACCGGTGTTCGGCTTATTTTCTGCTGAAATCCTGCGCGAGCCGCGTCACGGCGAGGTATCCCTGGCTATGTCGGCCGCCGTCGCGCCGGATCGGATCTCGACGATCCTGAAGAGAGCCTTGCTGGTCGTCGTCCGGGCGTTGCGGTAGAGCCGGAACTGCGGATACGGGATCCGCTCGGGGCCGTAGCCGAAGGGCCCGGCATAGTTCACGATCGGGTTTCCGTTCATCGTCACGCGGACATATCCGGCCGCGGTCGGGTCGAAACGCATTTCGACGGTGAAGTCGTAACGCTTGCCGATCTGCATCGCGGTGGTCGAGCGGTAGAGATTATCGCGCTTGTAGCTGCCGAGATCCTGCGGCGGGTTCGCCGTGAGATATTGCCTGATGATCCGGAACTCCGGCCGCTTGGCGCCGTAGGACCATTCCCAGGTGAAGAGCAGCGGGCCGGAGTTCTCGACCACGTCTCCCGCCGCCTTGTGCGCGTGCATCTCGAAAAAGTTCAGCCAGTCCCCCGGCCCGGTGGCAAAGCTGTTCTCCCCCGGCACGACTGAAAAGCGGATGCGGACCGCGGGCGCTGCTATGGGGTGGGCGAAGCCATCGAAGCCGACCCTGTCCACTCCGGCATCCATTCCGGCCCCCGGGCGGCGCTCGTTCTCGCGACACTCCATCGCAATCCAGCCGGCCTCGCCGTCCAGGCTCGTCCGGACCGCATTCCACGGATGGCGCGGACCGATCAGGGTGAAGCGCTGGCCGCCGGTGACGGTCAGCTCGGTGATGAGAGGGGAGGGCGATTCCGCGTTGGCGGGTTGACCGAGAAGGAAGCCGGTCAGCAAGGCCAGGAGGATGCCGAACCGCTCTGGTAATGCAGCCATATTCTATCGTCCGATCATAGCGGCACCGCCGCGCTGCACTGTGTTCGACCCGGGCAGATTTGTCCAAGCATCTCCAGGGCGAGCTGCCGACTTCGTTTACCGATCTGTTGAAAAATCGAGAGGCCGCTGGCGACCTGCCGCGCGGGCGCTGGACAACATCATTGCGCCAAACTACCCACTACGGAAAGTCCAAGAGCGGATTAGACTTTCTGGTCTCCGTTTGAGCACTACGGAAGGTGTCCGGAGCCATAGTCTATGCGGTCTTGCGTGATTATCGTCGAGAATTTGCCTGTGCCCATGGATCGCAGGGTCTGGCAGGAGGCCTTGGCGCTTCGTGATGCCGGGTGGAAGATTTCCGTCATCTGCCCGAGGACCGAGGAGTACCCGGCGTCGTTCGAGGTCATCGATGGAATCGAGATTTTCCGACACCCGCGGCCGACCGAGGGACGAGGCGCCGCGGGGTTTCTGATCGAGTATGGATCGGCGCTCTTCCATGAGCTTCGTCTGCTGCTGAAGATCGCCTTCCGTGGCGGCTTCGATGTCGTTCAGGCCTGCAATCCACCCGATCTCATCTTTCTCGTCGCGGCGCCCTTCAAGCTGTTCGGGAAGAAGTTCGTCTTCGACCATCACGACGTTTGCCCCGAGCTCTTCGAGGCCAAATTCGGCAAGCGCGGCCTCATGCATCGGCTCCTGATGTTCCTCGAGCGCTGCAGCTTCCGCGCGGCCGATCTCGTGATCTCGGCAAACGAAACCTACCGGGCCCTGGCCATCGGTCGCGGGGGCAGGCGGCCGGAGGACGTCGTCACCGTCTACAGTGTCATGGATCGCTCCCGGTTCCGGCGCGTGCCGGCAAGCCCTGCGCTGCGGGCGGGCGCGCGGCTGGTGCTGGGCTATATGGGGATCATCGGCGATCAGGATGGCGTCGATCATCTCGTCCGTTGCGTGCACCTGCTCTGCGTCGAGCAGGGCCGCTCCGGCATTCGAGCGGTCGTCGTCGGCGACGGGCCTGCGCTGGAGGCCGCCAAGTCGCTCGCGAGGCGCCTCGGCGTGGCTGATCACATCACGTTTACCGGCTATCTGAAGGGCGAGGCCTTGATCGAGGCGATGAGCAGCTTCGATATCGGCATCATCCCCGACCCGGTAAACCAGTACAACGACAAGATCAGCATGAACAAAGTCTTCGAATATTCGGCGTTGGGCGTGCCGTCGGTGGCCTATCCCTTGACGGAGACACGGCGCCTGCTCGGAACCGCGGGGACCTATGCCGACAATGAGACGCCCGATGGCCTGGCTCGCGCCTGCGCTTTGCTGATCGATGACGAGGCGTTGAGGGAAAGCAAGGGACGTGCGGCGAAGACTTATGCCGACGCCCATTTCGATTGGGCGAGCGAGGCCGAAAAGCTGGTCGCCGCTTATGACAGGCTGCTGCCCGAACCTGCGGGCATCAAAGCCATGAACAGCGCTTGAGCGAAGCGTGCCGCGCCCGCGCGCGGCACCCTTGGATGCCGGTGCCGTGCCAGGCCGTCAGAGCGACCAGCGACCAATCTCGTCGAAGGCGAGCATTGCCAGTTGGCGGCCCGCCGCAGCATGGCTGATCGTAGCGCCTATTGCATACGGGCGCTCCGGCGACTGCGCCGGCATGATCAAGTCCAGGCGCCTCGCGGCAAAGCCGATCGACGGCAACGGGATGGCTGTCGACCACTTCGAACCTTCGGCCGTATCCGTCGCACCCGCCGTAGCGATGGCGTTCTGGCTTTCGCTTGCAGGCGACGAAGCGATGGCCGGCGGACGTGCCGCCGGCTGAACGCGGCGCAGATCGGGCTTTTCGACGAGCGCCACCCAATGCTGAGGGTTCTCTACCGATTGCCGCTTGATCCAGCGGTAGCCAGTGCGATTCCAGGCGACGATGGTGTTGCGTCGATTGTCCAGGACGAAGTCGCCGCGGTCGGTTCGGACCGTCACGACGAGATGGCCCTCGCCAAATGCAGTCTTGACCACGGCCAGCGAGAGCGCCGCGGCGGGATAGCCCAGTCTGATCAAGGCGCTACGCTTTTGAATGGCGTAGTCGTTGCAGTTGCCCAGGCGCGTTTCCAGGGACCAGTCGTAGCCCCCCTTCGCCTCATCCGGCGTGATCGCGTCATTCACTTCGCGATTGACGCGGTGAAGGTTCTCCCAGATTTCCGCATCGAGAGTCAGTGCCGCCACGGGCTCCGACGCCGCGCACTGATCCCGATACGACATGCAGAATTGCACGAAAGCCAGCGGTGCGAGGGCCGCCGCGGTCTCGGTCAACGCGCTTGCCGAAGGAATCGGAGGGCTGACGCGGATCGTGTTCGGCTCGGGGTAGGCGGCCGCCAAGGCGCTCCCGCCTCCAAGCAAGGCCGAAACTAATAATGCCTTCGTCAAAGGATTCATTGCTCGTCCCTCAATCGAGCATGAAACCTAGGGAAGGCCGGCTATCCGTCGCCGTAAGAAAGAAAGCAAAAGAGCGCGCTTCGGATCAGGTTTTTGTTAATCTACGTATTTAGCATTTACTTAGTCATATAAATTCCACCGAAATTCATCGTTTGCCTCGTCTGGCGAAGAATTTATTGGTTCTTCTGTCTCGAATTGGCTCACAATCGAACATATTGAGCAATTCGATTCCGCACTCGCTCATATTCCCGCTTGTCTGGAGGCGAGCGGCGCTCCGGGCCAATTCCGATCAGTATGAATTCTTTCTTGCCGAACCCTGGTTGTGGCCTATCGGCCCGTGCCGGCATCACAGCTTTTCGGTCGGCTATCTCCCGGCCGGGCCGTGTCGTCTCGTGCGCATGAAGCGCGCGGTCGCATGACTGCGAATGCGCTCTGCAGTAAGACGTTGCCCAGCCTCAGCGGGTAGCCGGGCTCTGATACGGAGGGGGGAAGATGCGATCTCTCGAGCGCAGGGCGTTCATCGGCGCGGCATTGCTAGCGCTGCTGCCCCTCGGCCGTGCGTCAGCCGCCTCGATCTCGAAGGAAGAGCGCGCCGCCCGGATCCATCGTCGGAGAAACGAGCAACGTTGGCAGCAGGATCTGATCAGGCGGGACCAGGACAGGCTCGAAGGGCAGCGGTCGCGCCCCATCCCGCCGACAGGTTCAGGTTCGCGCGTCGTTCCGAACCGCTAGAGCTCGCGCCGATCAGATTGCAGCAATCCGATCGGGCTTCTCGTTCTCTATCAATCTAGAGCGGCCTCCGGTCGCAAGCGCGACGACCGCTTCCTGCATCTCGGAAACGCATCGGGCCGGAATACGCGATCCGCGTTCCGGTCCGATGGGTATTGTGGTCGGTGAAGACTTCGGCCCCGCCGCAGGCGAGACCGACGATTTTTGCCCTGCTTAGAGCCTGTAGCCCTTGAGGATGATGCGCGCCGCGTCGACATCGGTGACGGTGTTACCCGACAGCTGCAGGATCTCGAGGACCTTGGTCAGTTCGACGGTCTGCGCATTCGAGACGAACAGGACGTCCTTGTCGTTCATCGGCATCCGCCCGGCCAGGAAGTAGCTCTGCGGATCGCGCAGGTTCACGCGGTAGATGACGGGAACCTGGTCGCGGGGATAGGCACTCGTGTCATAGCCCATCTTCTCGAGCGCCTGGCGGCTCTCGAGCCGGTAGAGGAAGGTCTGCGCCGGGTCGCCGCGCGAGTCGAGGATGCCGCCGGCGCGGCCGACGGCCTGCGACAGCGTCAGCGTCTCCGCCTCGAAGTTGATGAAGCCGTTCTGGCCGGACGCGCCGAGCGCCATGAAGGAACGCATCTGGCGCGACAGGCTGAGCACGTCGCCGGGCTGCACGAAGACGTTGTTCCGGGGCTCGTTCAGCAGCCGGTTGTAATAGATCATGGTCGTCCGGCCGCCACGTTGCAACGTGACATAGGTCTCGTAGGGCGGCCATTTGGAGCCGCCCGCCCGGGTGATCGCATCGAGCATGCGGTCGCTCGAACGGGACAGCGCGAAGCGCGCCGGCTGCGAGGCTTCGCCAGTCACGGTGACCAGTGTCGAGCGCGCTTCCTGAAGCGTCACGATGGCCTGCGGCTCGATCGCGCGGTTGCGCAGGCGCTCTTCGATCGTCGCCTTCACCTCGGAGGGCGAGCGCCCCGACGCCTGGACGAGCCCGGCGAAGGGGACCTGGATCATGCCGTTACGGTCAACCTCCTGCGCCGGCAGGGTGACGAAATTGCCCGCGCGCGAGCCCGCTTCCGCGGGAATGAACAGGCCGCCGGCCGCCGCCTCGAAGATGGTGAGGCCGACGATGTCGCCCACGCCGAACAGCAGGCGCGGCTGGCCGCCCCCGAGCCGGGCGAAGCTGTCGCCGATCGCCTTGGGGCCGGATTTTTCGAGGACGGAGACATTGGAGGGGCTGAGGTCGATGAGCACATAGCCGGTCCCCGCCTCGGACGGAGCCACTTCCTGCTTGACCTCGAGCGAGTTGGGACCCTGGGTGGGGAAAGCCGAGCAGGCCGACAGCGCGGTGAACATGAAAGCGGCGCAGAAAAACCGTCTTGCCGCCATCATCGGCGATGGCGCGGGCATGCTCAGGCTCATATCCAGACTCATTCAACAGCGAGAGTGGCGCAGGACCGCCACTCTGAAAGCAAGCTTTATCGTCTCGCCGTGAACAACGGAACCTGCTTGCCGATAGGTTACGCAGACTCATTGCCGTTGTTGCGCGGTGGCAACAGTGTGGTGTCGCGGGGATGGAAATTCGAAGATGAACTGCGCGAAGAAGCTTGCGAAAGACTCAGCGCGCGGCGTCGACTATGCCAAAAACTGTTAGGTTAATTGAACCTTGAATCCTTGGTTTCCGACAATAAGGGCCAAACTAAACTCTGCCATCTGCTGGTCGTAATTCGTCGGGGCTTTGTCGGCAATCGGCGCGCAGGGCCAAGGCTCCCTTGCCTTCCCGTCTGCACGTCATAGCGATTACCCAGCGCCGACCGTTGCCGTGTCATAGGGGCCTATCACAGATAGGTTGTCGAGTTTGAAGTTATTCGTCCCACCGGCACCAAGCAGCAGGATCGCGAGTGAGCTGTTGCCGCTATTGCCCTGCAGTCTGAACGTCTGCGTGCCGTTTGAATTGAAGGTGGCCGATGAGCGCGTCGTGCCACCTACGAAATCAATGCGGAAGCTGCCGCCGGTATAGTTCAAAACCTCGATTGAGATCTCATAATATTTGCCAGCGGTCGGGTTGCTGTCGAAATTTTTGGAGTTCGCATTGAATTGTTCACTGCCAACTGGCGAGACAACCATTTGGCCGCCGACATTGGTGAAGGGCGACCCGCCGTAATACGCATTCCAGCCGGCCGTGCTCGACATGTCGCCGCCCGAGAAGATGGCGACCGGCGCGGGAGTCGCTGGCGTCGTCGCGTTGGCGCTGCTTGAAACCGGCCCGTTCCCGTCGCCATTCGCAGCCCTAACCTCGAAGCCGTAGGTCGTGCTCTGCGTCAGGCCGGTTACGATCCTGTCTGCGGCCAGCGTCAGCCAGGAGCCGGCGCCGTTGAGGCGATACTGATAGCCGGTCGCGCCGCTCGCATCCGTGAAGGTGAGCTGCACCGTCGACGAAGTCAGCGCGGCGGCGGAGAGCGCCCCTGTCGCGCCGGGCAGCACTGGCGGCGCGTTGTAGGTCGTGATCGTGCCGGAGCCGTTGTCGTTGACGAAGCCGGTCGCGTCCATGTTGGCGTAGGAGAGCGTGCCGCCCTTGTAGGCCTCGAGATCGTAGGCGTTGTCGACGGACTGGCAGGCATCGAGCCAGATCTTGGAGGTTTCTCCCGTGTTCGGGTTGTAGCCGGAGGCGAAGGCGCCGCTCTGGACGCCCGTCTGGCGGCAGTCGCGGGCGATGACGCCGAGGTTCCAGCTCTGCGAAGCGGCGATGTCGTGAAAGGCGCGGTTCTGTGTCTTGCGAGCCCGGCCGTTCACACGGACGCCGGGCACGGTGTCATGAGTCGAGGAGGCGTTCTTCGAGGTGTCGGAGGCGCTGTCCTGGCCGCACCATTTGTAGATGCAATCCAGCTCGAAGAACTTCGGGAAGTTGGCCACGCCGGCGCCGTCCGGCAGGGTGTAGCCGATGCCGTCCTCATAGACATAGCCGAAGCTGCAGCGTAGCGTCGTGAGCGCCACGTCGCCCATGACCGATAGGCCGTTATAGCCTGCGTGGAGGAAGCGGCAGTCCGCGAGATAGCCGGCGATGGTGTGGCCCTGCGGGTTGTAGGCATAGAGCCAGTTCATGCCGCCATAGCAGCGCATGTTCCGCACCCAGATCGTCTTCGGCGTGAAGTAGATGCCCGATTGGTAGAAGTTGCGGCTGTTGGCGTCGGTCGAGCTGTTCGCGCCCCGTCCGACATGGATGTTGCTGTCGGGAGCCCGGCCGTCCGCCGTGCGGACGTAGAGCTTCCTGTTTGTCGCATCGAGGTAGCAGCCGCCCATCGCGTGCGTCGCGTGGTAGGCGCTGATGCCGGCGATGATCGCGGCCTCGTTGGCGAATGAACCGGGCACGTTGGGGATGCCCTGCGGGTCTCCGTCGGCATCGAGGATGCTCTCGTCCCACGCCGAGCGCTGCGGCAGCTCCGTCGTATAGGTCGAGCAGTGAACGGCGCTGCCGACCGAGGCGAAGGCCGGCATGGTCTGGTGGTGAATCGAATGGAAGACCCCGTTCGAGACCGCGCCGGCCGCGTCGCAAGGCTCGATGATCAATCCAGCACGATCCACGATCACGCCGGACCAGTCGTTCGGATAGAGATAGCGGCCTTCCTGCACGAGGATGCGGACGATGCTGGCCGCGTTGCCGATGGCGTTGGCGAGGGTTGCGGCCTGCTTCAGCGAGGCCACGCGGGTGGCCCAGCTCGTTCCGTTTGCGGCGTCGCTGCCGCCGGCGCCGCAGTAGATCGTATGCGTCGGAACCGGCTTGACCGGGTCCATGGAGAAGCTGTGCCCGAAAGTCGAGGCGACGCCGGACCCGTAGCGCGTGATCGTGAAGGGCATGGTGGCGGCAAGGGCGAAAGCGCCGGGCGGGGCCACTGCCGCTCCGCCGCTCGTGCGGGAACCGCAGAGAGCCGCATGCGGGATCGAGAATCCAAAACCGAGCATCGGGACCTCAGGAGATCAGGGCGACGATGCCGGTCGCCGTCGTGCCGGTCGCGCGGATCGTCCGGGCGCGGATGGGGTAGATCTGGCCGGCGAGCACCGGCACCAGCACGGCCGCCGCATCGTCGGCCGCGATCACGGAGATCAGGCCGCCACCGGCGCAGACGATGCCGTTCGTCACATATTCAAGCTCGTCGGTGTCATGGGGTGTGACGGCGCGCAGCTTTCGCGCCGGCCCGGTCGGGGAGGTCGAATGCTGTCGATGGATGTCAACGGCAGGCATGATGTTCTCCTGTGTTGGGGGATGAGGGGTCGATCGAGCCGCTGCGTGCTCGTGCAGGCTCCGTGCGGCGGGTCATGTGAGAAGGATTATATTCCTATATCAAGGGCGCGGATTTGTCAAGGCGCGGTGCGCCCATGCCCGGCTGCCAGTTGGAAGAGGGGGTGTCAGGCGAGGGCGCGCGTTGAGCGGTTTAGGATGCGATCCCGTGATACGGCGTGCCGACGCTGGCCCGCGCTGATGCTGCGCGGCTCGGCCTGACGCAATGCGGCGCCTTCAGGCGTTTTCCCATTGCAATGGGTCCGCAGACGTCTGGCGCTTGATCCAGACATAGGGCGTTTGCGAAACGCTGCGCAGCGAGCCCGTGAGATTGTCGAGGACGATGTCGCCGCCGTCGGTCTTCACCACGAGCACGAGATGTCCCTCGCCGGTCGGTGTCTTGACGACGTTGATCAGGAGCGCGCTCGATGGGAAACCGCGAGCGAGCAGCGCATGGCGTTTCGAGACGACATAGTCGTTGCAATTGCCGGCCGCCGGATTGATCCGCCATTCGCTGGATCTGGCAGTAGGCAGGATCCGCGCATTGACCGCCGCGTTGACGCCCTCCAAGGCATCCATGGTCTGCTGGTTCATCGGCACCATCGCCGCGGGCTGGCCGCGCACCTGGCACTCTGCCCTGTTCCGGATGCAGAAGCTGACGAAATCCAAGGGAGCCAGGGCTCGTTTCGACGGATCGATCCGGGAGGCGTCGGCCGTTTGATCAAGCTTTGCGGTCGCGCACCCGCTGATTGCCGCAGAGGCCACAAGGGCGAGCACGAGATGGGTCCGGGACCGCGAAGCCTGCATCGTTCGAATCGTTCCAGCGATACTCTGCGATAGAGGGGATCGCTTAACTATCCGTGGCCTCACCCAGCAACCCTTCTTCGTCACGCCATCAGGCCCGGCGGAGATCGCGGGCCGGGCGGCGGCTGAGGATCGCGCGGAGCCAGGCGCTGGCCGGCCGCTCGAAGAGCCTGTGGGCGAGATAGGCGCCGGCGGCGACGCACAGGAGCACGATCGGTCCCTGGATCAGGATGTTCTTGTCGCCAAAGGCGATGCGATAGAGGCCGTTGATCCAGCAGAAGAAGGGGTAGTGCAGGATATAGACGGGGTAGGAGATGCGGCCGAGGACATCGGCGGCCTGTCGCCACCGACCCGTGAGCTCGATCCGCATGCCGAAGAAGAGCAGCGCGGGCGTAACGAGCAGGATGAAGGCGATATGGCTCGCGGCGCTGACCGGAGGGGCCACCAGCGCGATATAGGCCGCAGTCAGGCTGGCGATGCCGAAGCCGAGGCGCGTCTGTGTGCGCGACAGAAGGATGTCCCTGTATTCGAAGATCAGCACGCCGATCGAGAAGCAGAGGATCACCCGCGGGAAGCCACTGAGGAAGTTCTCGATATTGGCGCCGCCGAGCCCGAACATCATGACGAGGGGCAGGCAGATCGCGCAGGCCGCGAGAAACAGCATGCGGGAGTGCAGCGACCTGACCTGCCACCAGAGGACATTGACGAAGACTTCGAAAAACAGCGTGTATTGCGGCCCGTTCAGCGGGAAGAGTTCCGGGCCGCCGATGGCGCGGGGGGCGCCGAAATAGGGAAGGTTGAGGCTGCCGAGGATGATTGCCGTGACGAGCTCCGGCACAGGCAGCCCGGCATCCGCGACATGGCTCCGCGCATCGGCAAGCCAGGCGCGCAGCACGATATAGGCCGCGCTAACCAGGACGCCGAGGACGATCATCGGCAGTAGCCGCGCGACGCGCTGCGCCAGGAACGCGCCGGTCGACAAAGTTTCGACCCGGCCGCGGTAAGCGGAACTGAGGACGAGGCCGCTCAGCGCATAGAAAAGGTCGACGGCGAGATTGCCGTTCGGAGCAATGCCCGAGGCTCCGAGCCAATGACCGAGATGATAGCCGACCACGGCAAAGGCCGCGATGCCGCGCAGGGCGTCGAGCAGGTAGTAATACCCCGTTGGGGCGTCGCTCTCTTTCATGACGCAGCACTCAGCAAGAACCGTTCCGTTTTCGCGCCGGACGATGCTGAGGCGCGGTCAAGTCGACGGGCCGGCCACAACGATATTGGCATGGGTTGTGCTTTGCGGGGCATGCGCATGCTGCGCATAGCGTTGGTGTCATTGCAGCGTTAGTCGTCACTGCCGGGCTGAGCGCCCACGCTGCAGTGCTTGGAAGTGTCATGACATGTCAGGGCATATCTCCGTCGTTCTCGCCACGTTCAACGGCGAGACATTCCTGCAGAAGCAGCTGGACAGCTTGCTGGACCAGACTGTTCCGCCGGATGAAGTGATCGCCAGCGACGACAATTCGTCGGATGGGACGAAAGCGATCCTGAAGCGCTTCCGGGAGAATGCTCCTTTTCCGGTCCGGATCATCGAGAATTCACCGGGGCTCGGCTTCCGCGAGAACTTCCTGCAGGCGTGCCGGCATGCAACGGGGGACTGGATCGCCTTCTGCGATCAGGACGACATCTGGCACCCGGAGAAGCTCGCCCGCTGCCTGCCTTACATGGGCGACCCGGAGGTCACCCAGATCGCCCATCGTGCCATGCTGATCGACGCCGCAGATGGCGAGATCGGCTGGTTCGACCAGGGCATCGGGGAGGCGGACGTCACGATCCGCAGTCCGCTCGACTACGATGTCTGGGAGACGTTCTGGGGCTTCTCGATGCTGTTTCGACGCGAGCTCCTCGACCTCGTTCCGATTGAACAACGCTTCGTCGATTATATCGATCCTCGCCATCGCATCGCGCATGACAGATGGGTGATGTTCCTGGCCCAGACACTGGGAAAGACCGTGGAACTCGGCGAGCGCCTCGTCGCCTATCGGCAGCACGGCCGGAACCTCTATGGAGCGAGTGGCCGGGCGCGGCTGATGGCATCGCGCGAGCAGAGCTGGTCGAAGAACCAGCCCTATATCGAGGCGACCACGCGGATGCTGGAGATCGTGACGCAGCTTCCCGAAACTCTGCGCGACGCGTTTCCTCTGTTCGACCGCGAGAGGGCGCGGGGTGTCTATGCCCATGCGCTGCGGCAGGTCGAGCGGCGGGGGGACATCTATTCCAGCAATCGCGCGATGGCTCTCGGGAAGGTGATGATACTCGGCGCCTGCGGCGGTTATCGCAACGCGCATAACGGCCTGGTTCGCTGGAAGTCGATCGCGCGGGACCTGCAGATCGCGCTGGCGTCCTGACCGGTCCGGGGCTCAGGCGGCGACGGGAAGGCTTTCGGCGCCGCGTGCGCCGGCATCGGCGTAGACTTCGAGCGTCTCGCGCGCCACGCGGTCGATCGTCAGGTTGGCGATGCCGCGCTGGCTGCGCTCCCGCCATTCGGCGAGCTTCGCAGGGTCATCCAGGAGCATGCAGAGCGCCTTCGCCAGCGCCTGCGGGTCTCGCGGCGGCACGATCAGCCCAGCCTCGCCATGGCCGAGGAGCTGTGGAATTCCGTCGACGGCCGTGCCGATCACGGCGCAGCCGGCTTCTCGCGCCTCCGGCAGGACAAGCGGCGCCGGATCCGCATGGGAAGGCAGAACGAAGATGTCCGCGCCGCGCATCCAGCGGAACGGATCCTCTTGTGCGCCCACAAAGCTCACCGCGGTCGCGCAGGCCATGTTCGAGACCATCTCGCGATACGTTTCCAGGAAAGGGCCTTCGCCGACAATGACGAGCCGTGCCTGCGGGTGCTGTGCATGAGCGAGTTCGAAGGCCTCGAACAGGTCGGGCAGACCCTTGCGCGGGTGCTGGCCGCCGACGAAGAGGACGCTCGGCGAGCCAAGATCGATGGCGCTGCGGTCCCGCCCGACGAAGCGGGCCGAGCCGATGGTGCCATTGAGCACGACGCGAAGCCGGGATGCCGGTATGCCGCGCTTTTGCATCGAGGCGCCGACGGCCTCGCTCACCGCGATCACGCGCGTTCCGAGGCCCATCAGGATCGCGCTTTTCTCGAACTCGTTGTGGACGGTCGTGACCAGGGGAATGCCGGCTAGGCGGCAGGCCGGCCAGGCCAGCACGGCGCTGGTCATCATGTGCGCGTGCACGATGTCGGCGCGCCAGTCCCGGATTTGCCGACGCAGACTCAGCAGGGAGCGCGTCAGGTCGAGCGCGGCGCGGCGATGGCTGATTTCGGCGGTATCGACCCCATGCTTGGCCAGCAGTTCGTCGAACTCGCCGCCGCCACTGGCGATGCAGACTTCGTGACCGAGCGCGCGCTGGGCGCAGGCAAGGTCGACTGCAGCGTGAACATGCCCGTTGAGCCGCCTGGTATGGTTCAGCAGGTGCAGGATGCGCATGAAGCCACCTGAGAGCGGAGAGATCGTAGGGATAAAACCGGACAGACGAGGCCAAGGCGGGCGAAAGTTGCTCCGAAATCATTCAGTGCATAGGCGGGTGGTGTCAGAAAGTGTCCTTTGTCAGTTAATTCCTGACAGGCTGACGCTTTGGCTCTTTTCCTTTTGTTCATCTGTTTCGCACTTGCGAGTGCCGCGCGGAACGCAGAGGCAGCGGATGCCGGTTTCATGCCGTCACCACCGTCTCCGGATGACGCGGCATGGCCGAAAGCAGGGCGTCCGCGTGAAGCTGGACGACTTCCTCGATACTGAACCGGTCGACATGGCGGGAGCGGTATTCGGCGTGCCGGCGCTCGCTTGTGATATTGTCATGATAATAGATCATGGCCTCGACGAAGGCTGCGGTGTCGCCAATCGGGATCAGCCGCCCGATCCGATCGTCCATGATGATCTCGCTGGGGCCGAATTCGCAGTCGAAGGAGACAATCGGCAGGCCGAAGCGCAGGGCCTCGCAGATCGCGAGCGACCAGCCCTCCCAGCGCGCACCGGAGAGAAAGACGTCGCTGCGCGAGAGCGGCGTCTCCGGGCTGTCCGGGTAATGCTCGAGCGTGACGGACGCCGAGAGGCCGAGCTCTTCGATCAGTCCGCGCAGGATCGGCTCGTCGTTGCCAAAACCGACGAGGCTGAGATGGGCGCCTGGCCTGCGCTTTGAGAATTCGGCGAAGGCGCGCAGCAGGATGTCCTGGCCCTTCTGATAGTCGAACCGCCCGACGCTGACGAAGCGGATGGGCGCGTCCGACTGCCGCGGCGCGGGCTGGGTGGTCTCGAAGCGCCGGACGGGGTTCGGCACCCAGACATGACGGACATCGCTCGGATAATCGGCGCCGAACGCCGCAAGCTGGCGCGATGAGGTGCCGAGCACCACGGCCAGCCGCTTGAGCACGAACAACTTCATCAGGGCGAACATGATGCGCGACTTGCGGGACCGGGATTCCAGGCGCGGGTTGCCGTGGAGATGCATGGCGAATTTGCGCTTGAGGCCGAGCGTCGCGAACCAGAGCATCGCCGTCGGCTCCACCTGAGGGCAGACGATGAGATCGTAGCCTTCCTCCGCGATCAGGCGCCGGAGATTGCGGATCAGGTTCATGCGGCCCGGCGCCGTGCGGATGATCTTTGTGTAGCGCCGGTCGGCATCTGCGATCTGCCGATAGGCCGTGGAATAGAGCACATGGACGTCCAGCACATCGCCGAAGCGACCGGCCATCTCGTCACAGATCGAGTCGATCACCCGCTCGATGCCGGCGAAGCTCTGCGTCCGCGGGACGATATAGAGGATCTTGTACATCAGCCGTAGACCCTGAAGTAATCGACCCGCAGGCGCGCCTCGCGCTGCTCGGGCGGCAGCGGCTGCCGGACTGGCCCATCCTCTCGCAAGGCCAGTCCGATCAGTGGCCAGAACAGGTCCTGCTGGGCATCCAGCATCGGGGCGCGGGCGATCGTCCAGGAGATCGGCTGCCCGTTCACGGGGCTGTGGACCTGCTTGCGATCGAAGAACGGGATGCAGCGCGGCCCATCGATCAGCACGCCGTAGAGGTGATAGCCCTTCGTCACGTTGACGCCGGTGCGCACGCCGGTGCCTTCGTGCCGTTCGCCCGGCTCGCCCCATTCATGGAGATAGGCGCCATAGAGATCGAGCTCCCAGCCCTTGTGCTCGACGATGTCGATCTCGATGGATTGCTGCGGCCGCAGGATGCTCTCCCGGTTCAGGAGCCAAAAGGCTGGCCATGTCAGCGGGTGCTCGGGAACCCACATCCGCGCTTCGAAATAGCCGTTGCGCCAGCCGCGGGACACCGTTCCGTCCAGCCGTCCGGTCTGGATGTTTCCGGTCAGCCACTGAAATTTCGGATCGAGATTGCCGTAGTAATTCACCACCTGCATGGGACGGCCGATGTATTTCGCCGTGATCTGGAGGGCCTTGCCGTCCTCCGCCTGCGGATCGTCGATGATGGCATAGGGATCGAAGCCTTCCTCGCCGCCGAAGCGCGAGAAGGCAGCGATGCCATAATGGCCCTGGGCCGCACGTGTCGCCTTGGGGCCGGCGTTCCATATCTCGGTGTCGATCCCGGCAAACGGTTCGTCGAAGATCACCTTTCGCCCGACTGTCGGATCGCCCAAGGCCTCTCCTGAGGCCGCCGCGAGGGGGATCGATAGCGCGCCGGGCAGCAGCAGCGCCGGCGCCGCATTGATGAGCCGGCGCCGTGTCGGCCGGATTGTCGCTGTTCTCGACATGTCAGATCCGGATCCCATCCGGGCGGCCGTGGAAGCCGTCCGCCGTTACGCCCCGTATCAAGCCCGCCGCGTCATCGTCCTTCGTTGCCGTCCGCCGTGAGCAGCAAGTTCCACGCCATCCCCGTACCCGTCATGTCCGCAGGGCGGCCTCCGCCTCGATCGTCGAGACGCGCGCCGTCGGCTGGTAGTTGAAGGCTCCCTGTCGGCCGAGCGACTCGATCCCGAACGCCTGCAACGATCTGACCGCTTCGGCCGCGGCCTCTTCGGCGCCGTTTTTGTAGATGGGGTAGGCGTTTTCGAGGAACTGGTGCCCCTCCAGCTTGAGGTCGCCGGTGAAGAGGCCATTTGCCGCCATGTGGTCGCGGAAATCCGATTCGGCCTTCGCGATGTCGCCGCCGATATGGTCGGCGATGACCTCGGCCGCGAAATATTCGCGCCCCCCTGCGCGACCATAGAAATCCGAATAGACCGTCAAGCGCTTCCAAGCGCTCTCATGCGAGAAATTGTAGAGGATCGAGGCGTCGAAGCCTCGCTCCGACCCCGCGAAGCTGAAGTAGAGCGCGAGCAGCGTGACGGTCTCCAGCTTCGCAGCCGGGATGCCGCAGAGCTCCTGCGCGCGCGGCAAGGGGATCGTCGAGACGATCCGGCTGGCGCTGATGTCTCCATCCGCGCAACGGAGACGGAAGCCTCCCGCCTCCTTCGTGATCGCCTCGAGCTTCGTGCCGAGGCGAAAGCCGACGCCGCGCTGCGAAAGCTGTTCGGCTGCCGCGCTGTAAAGATGTTGGAAGCCCTCTCGGGGCCTTGCGAGCTGGCGATTTCCCGGTCCCGTCGGCCGTGGCGCCAGGAACTTGCGCAGCAGGCTGGCAACCGAGGCGTTCTCGCTGATCCACTGCATCCGCTTCCGGGCCAGCTGAAGGTCGATCCGCTCTGGTTCGATCCCGTAGAAGCGCCGCATATAGGCTTCGAGACCGGAGCGCCGCAGCAGGCGGTCGCCGATCCAGTAGCGCGCGAAGTCGCGAGCATTGGCCATCTTCCGCTGGAACAGCCGTGCATAGAGCACTGAGCCGAGGATGAGGGAGAGCTGCACGGGCCCCGCCGCCAGCAGGTCGTCCCGCAGCGAGATCGGATAGGCGGTCACCATGCCTTGCGGGTTGAGCCGGGCCCAGCGCGGATCGATCGGCACATAGCGCGGCAGCAGCTCGGGAAAGTGCGCCAGCAGCGGGGAGTCGTCCTGGAAGATCAGGCTGCCGATGTCGAAGGTGTAGTCGCCCGACGACCAGTCGATATGGTTTCCGCCGAGATGCGCATATTCATCGGCGACGAGAACGCGGCTGCACCCTTGGTTCAGCAGCACCGAGGCCGAAACCAGGCCCGAGATGCCCGCGCCCAGCACGATGGCATCATAGCGCCCTCCGCCCTCCGCATCGCTCATCGTAAGATCCAGCCCCCTCGGCCCCGTCACCGTGCATGCTCACGCTATCCTTGCTCATAGCAAGGTCCGGGCCAGCGCCTGGAGCAGGTTCTGTTTCAGTGCTTCGCTAAAATCTTCGCGACCCCAAGATCAGCGACCGATTAGGTTGCAGGTGCCGTAGCAGGCAGTGGCATGATACCTGCTTTGCAGAAGCCGATCCTTAGTCGCGAGACATGAGGCGAGATACGGCGATGGCAGAACGATCCTTCGCGCGGCTCGACAGCGACCTCACCGGGGTCAAGCTGATCTCGACCGATATTTTCGACACGTTGCTGCTGCGCAAGCCGGTGTCCGAGCGCTCGCGCATCCTGGAGGCCGAGACCCGTTTCGCGGGCCAGCTCGCACGGGGCGGCTTCAGGGTGAGTGCCCACGCATTGATGGATGCGCGCCTTCAGGCGCAGAAGCTGGCCTTCCGGGCGCTCGACACGGCCGGCGGGCGTGGTGAGGTCCGGACGATCGACATCGTCCGGCGTCAGCTGCAGATGCTCGGCCTGCCGGAGAATCTGATCGAACCGCGGCTCGGCATCGAGATCGAGGTGGAGAAGGCCTCGCTGACGGCGAACAGGCCGCTGGGCGATCTTCTGAGGCGGCATCGCGAAGCGGGCAGGCGCGTCGTCGCCGTCAGCGACATCGGCTTGTCGGCGACGCAGCTCGGACAGCTGATCGAGCACTTCCACGGCACAGGCCTGCTCGACCGGATCTATTCCAGCGCCGATGAGGGGCTGACCAAACGCCAAGGCGGGCTTTTCAGTCTGGTGATGGTGACGGAAGGGGTCGAGCCCGAAGAGACGATGCATGTCGGCGACGACGAGACAGCGGATCGCGATCGGCCCGCAGCCATGGGAATCGGCACGGTCCATGTTCCGCGTAGCCGCTGGCGTCGCCGGCTGTCGCGCCTTGATGGTGGCCTAACGGAGCTTGGACGCCGGATGGGCCGGCGCATGCGAGGGCGGACCCCGCCCTTCCGCCATGAGGCGGCCTGCTTCGGCCGGGACGTGCTCGGCCCGATCGTTGCGGAATTCTGCCTGCGCATCTGGCTTTATGCCGATCAGGCCCAGAAGGGCGAGGACGAGGCTGTGCTGTTGTTTTGCGCTCGCGGTGGCATCGGCATCCGTGAAGCGTTCGAGCGCGTGATGGAGCGGCTGAAACTGCCGCTTCCGGTTCGGCGCGAGAACCTGATGATCTCGCGGCTTGCCGCTGCGCGTTCCGCGGTGGTGAGGCGAAGTCCGGCGGCACTGGACGAGCTTGGCCGCGAGTTCGCGGGTGGCAGCTTCGCCGATGTGGCCCAGGCGCTGAGCGGCGGATGTGAAGTACCGTCGGAGCGCTGGCGGCGTCGTTTCGTCCCGGCGGAATTCTATGCACTTCTCGAGAGCGAGGAGGGGCGGGAGGCGCTTGCCGCCATCGAGCGGCAGAACGACCTTTTCAGCCGCCATTTCGACGCTGTACGCGGAGGTGCCACGCGGGTGCTCCTTTGCGACACTGGCCTCTATGGCAGCACGCAGCGGCTCCTCGCTGCCGGCTTTCCTGGGCTTGCGATCGAGACGCTGCAATTCGCCCGCTGCAACTACAAGGGGCTCAGCGAGGAGCATTTCCCGCGGGTCGCCGGCCTCGTCGTCGAGGAGAATCTCTACAATCCGCTCCGGATCGAGACGACGATCCTGCGCTACTGGCATCTGATCGAGAGCCTTTTCGAGCCGGCCGTCGCATCTGTCCGCGATTTCGGGGAGGGCGAGGCAGGCGAAGTCGTGTCCAACTGCGGTGACATCCGTCATGGCGTGATCGACCCGGCCGCCGGCAACGCCATGCTCGGCAGCGTGCTCGCCTATATTGACGACCTGACGGACGGCGCGACTGTGCTCGCCGACGCAGAGCGCGCCTGGCCGCAGCTCAAGCGGGCGATCATCAACCCGAGTTCGTCCGATGTCTTCGCCTTGGAGGTTGGCGATCGCTCCGTCGATTTCGGCCGGCCGGATATCGTCAGTACCATTCGGCCGGATAGCGGCGCGAGCCTGATCGGCCGGATCAGGCTGATCCGCTCGCATCTCTGGCGCGAAGGTGCCATCGCTCGCGAGTTCTCGATCCTGCGTCCGGCGTTGCTGGCCGCAGTCGAGGCGGCCCATATGCTGCGGGGCCTGTCCGCGCAGCGCTATCGCTGATCGATTGCGGATGCCGCCATGCTCGCGATGAAGACCCTGCTGGGTGCCGGATGGCTGGTCTCCTCGCGATTCCTCGGGCGTGGCATCGATTTCGTCACGCTTCTGGTCTTCGCGCGGATGCTGACGCCGGCGGATTTCGGCCTTGTCGCGATGGCGCTGACCTTGGTGCTGATCGTCGATACCGTGCTCGAGGTTCCCGTTGTCCAGGCGCTGGTCAGGCTCGAGAATATCGAGACGGAGCAACTCGATACTGGCTTCACGCTCGCCGTCATCCGCAGCAGCGTCATCGCGCTGATCTTGCTGGCGGGCGCCTGGCCCTTCGCGGCCTTCAACGGCGAGCCTGCGCTTACGCCCGTGATCTGCACTTTGGCGTTAGGGCCGGTTGCTCGTGGTTTCGCCAGCCCCGCAATGGTCTTCGCGATGCGCGAGCTCGGTTTCCGGCAGACCTTCATCATGGAGGTCGTCGGCAAGATCGTCGCCTTCGCCGCGGCGATGGCGACTCTCCTGCTCGGCGGCAGCTATTGGGCGCTCGTCGCCAATTTCACGGCCGTTTCCGTCGCGGCGGTCGCCGCCTCCTATGTGCTCGCGCCCTACCGGCCGCGACTTTCACTCGCAAGGCTGCGGGATTTCGCCGGCTTTTTCGGCTGGTTCAGCTCGGCGCAGCTGGTGGCGGCGCTGAACTGGCAGTTCGACCGGCTGCTGATCGGCGCTGTGAAGGGCAAGGAGAGCCTCGGGCCCTACACCGTCGCAAACGACATGGCGGTGCTGCCGACGCAAAGCCTGATCGGCCCAGCGCTGCAGCCGGTCATGGCGGCCTTCGCCCGGATCAGCAATGACCGGGAGCGGCTGCGCTTCGCCTTCCTCAAGGCCGCGCGCTTCGCCATGCTCATCGCGGTTCCGGCGAGCCTCGGCATCGCGTTGACGGCCGATCTCGTCGTTGCGCTGCTGCTAGGCCCGAAATGGATCGAGGCCGCACCGCTGCTGCAACTGCTGGCGCTGGCGGTGATGCCGATCCCCTATTTCCAGACGCTCTATTCGCTCAGCCTCGCCATCGACCGGCCCTACATCATCTTCCGGATGAATCTCTGCGATCTGAGCCTGCGCCTCATCCTAATTTCGGCAGCGTTCTACAGCTTCGGTGTGCTCGGCGTCGGCTATGGGCGGGTGTTGCTGTCCGGCCTGATGTTCGTCGTCTATCTGTTTCAAGTGCGCGCGCTGGTCGGCATCAGCCTGATGGCGCAGCTCGCCAATATCTGGAAAGTCGCGATCGCTGCCGTCGTGATGGCCGGCGGCGTGCTGGCCCTGCGCCACCATCTCGCCCCGCTCGGACTTCCCGGCTTCGTCGAAATCGCCCTCGTCGCCGCGGCGGGCGCAGGGCTCTATGTCGCGACCCTCCTCGGGCTCGGCATGCGGCTCCTGCTCGGCGGCGGGCGTCTCGAACTGGCGGATCGCTGGTGACGCCTTAGCGCATCACGGCTTTGAACAGGCCGGAAGGTGTCCGCTCGCCGGCATTCAGGCGATAGGCTAGGCCCTGCTTGGCGCGGCGGGTGGGCAGCGCCATCGCCAGAAGGAAGAAACCGGCCATGGCGAGCTTCGTGCGCGACGGCGGTTGTTCGCGCCAATGGCGGGCCATGAGACGCCGGAACATGCCGAAGGGCGGCCGCTGCCCGGTGGCGATGGCGAAATAGAAGCTGCGCTCAAGATGAAAATAGGTGTCCTGCGGCTGGCTGATCTCGTCGGCACGGCCGTAGCGGGCCGCGATGACGCGCAGATGCTCCATGCGGGCGCTGAAGCGCCGCAGGTCGCGCTGCAAGGCTACGGGATCGAGCGCCCGGCCGAGGCCGGAATCGTTGCGGTCATGAACGCGATAGAGCCCGAGTTCGTCCGGCAAGCTGACGACGTCGCCCATGAACGGCGCGGCAAAGAGGATCACCCCGTCTACGGCGCGGTCATAATCGGCTTCACGCAGGAGTTCGCAGACATCCCGCCGAAAGACGTTCCCTGAGGTCGGCGGCGTCGCGTAGGCGCCGCTTTCCAGTACCCGCTGGACGAGTTCCTCACGCTGACGAAAGGCCGTCAGCGCGGGGATGGCGCCGCTGATGGTCCTCCCGCCATGGTCGATGCGGGTGAGGGCGAACTGGAGCTTTGCCACTTCGGGATCGAGCTGGGCGATGATGGCGGCGAGCGAATCGGGCTTCAGTTCGTCGTCAGCGTCGAGGAACAGCACGAAGGGCGCGCGCGTACGCTCGAAGCCGTAGAGGCAAGCGGCGCGCTGGCCGCTATTGGGGATACGGAAAGCGTTGACGCCGGCGGCGGCGATCACGTCCCAGGACCCATCCGTCGAGCCATCGTCGACGACGATCAGCTCGCAATCCTCCCGGCCTTGGCTGAGCACGCTGGCGATCGCGCGCCCAACGTACTCCTGGTAGTTCCAGCAGGTGATGACGACCGCGAGTCGGGGCAGCTCAGGCATCGCCCGCATTCTCCCTGCGCCGTGAGCCGAGCAGACATGCGAGGTGGAGCATCAGATCTCGCCTATGTACCAGCCATCCCATTGCGAAAACTCCGGAAACCGGCGCCTGTATCCATGGGAGGCGAGGAAAAGATCGATCTTCCGCTCCTGCGGGCTGTGGCTATGCTCGACAGAGAGCAGACGGACACGGCGGCGGCGGAAATTGAACGCTTGTAGGATGTCGAGCTCGCTGCCTTCGGTGTCGATCGACATGTAGTCGATGATCTCGGGCGCTCCGTGCTCGTCGAGCAGGTCGGCCAGCGATACCGTGGAGACGTCGAACTTCGATGCGGACTTCCTGATCTCGGCGAAATGATCGTGGCCAGCGGTGTCGGAGATGCCGCCTAGCTCCGGATCCTCCGGAGAGACGAAGGAGAGAACCTGGCCCGAATGGGTATAGACGCAGCGCTTGTCGACGGCGCAGCTTCGGTTGCGGTCGAGATCGGCATGCCAGACCGGATTGGGCTCGGCGAGAATCCCGGTCCAGCCAAAGCCATTCTCCAGCAGCCAGCTGTTGCTGTTGGTCAGCCCGTTGGTGGCGCCGAATTCGACGAAATAGCCGCTGCGCTTCTCGCCAAGCTCGAAACAGACCCAAAGATCCTGGAGGATTTGCGATCTCGAAAGGTCGATGCGGTCAAAGGCGTAGCCGAGGAACCGGACTTCATCGACGGCCCGCAGCGACATGATCTCCGGCCGCCTCAGCCGCAGGGCATTGAACACGAGCCGACGCAGATCCTGGCGCGAAGCCAAGGTGGAGAGGGCGCCGGCGCCGAGCCTCTTTGCTCCCGTGGCGATGATGTGACGCATGCTGCTGCTTGCTCTGCCCGGGCCTGCCTTTCCGGCGCCCGGAGTTCCTGCGGCGGAGGTTTCACCGCCCGGCACGATTCACCACCGCGCCGATGACATTCGCGTCCACGCGCGCCAGCGAGCGGGCGAGGGCGTCGATCTCCTCGACGCTGTTGCGTCCGGCCGCGACTGTCAGGATGACGGCGTCGGCATGCTTGGCCAGCGCCAGCCCTTCTGCCGACCCCGAGAACGACGGCAGGTCCAGCAGGACATCGCCCTTGCTGGCGGCATAGGCGAGGATCTGCGCCACTGCCGGCGAGCAGAGGTCGGCGACGCGGTTGCGCTGGGCATTGGCGGAGTGGATCGGCAGCACGGCGATGCCGTCGAGGTCGAAGAACACGATCTTTTCCGGCGGTGTGCTGCGCGCTGCCAAGGCGTCCACGATCGAAGCCGTACCCGGCAAGCCATTCAGGTCCTGCGGATACCAGATGCTTTCTCCATTGATGACGGTGACGTGGCGGCCGCTCTGATTGATTAGATGCGCCAGATTCATCGTAAGGAGCGTGTTTCCGGCGCCTGGCTTCGCGGAGCAGAAGGCGATGATGCGATGCCCGCCCTCGGCATCGGCGGGGGCGGCGATCTCGATGGCGGTACGCAGGTCGCTTATGGCAGCGCCGAATCCTCTATCCTCGCCCGTGACGGCGAGCCGCTCCATTTCCGGAGCGGCCCGGCGCGCCCGGCCACTCCAATGTGCCGCATCGGGGACGCTAGCCAGGCAGAGCAAGCCCGTTTCGCGCTGCAGGGCCTCGCCGGTGCGGATGCGTCGGTCGAAGAGCCCGGCGACCGCCAAAGCGAAGAAGCCGGTCATCAGCCCCAAGACCGCGCCGAAGATGACGATCAGCGTCGAACCGGGCCCCGACGGTCCCAGCGGTGCCAGCGCCGCGCCGATGATCCGGGCATCGGCATCGGGCGTCGGCAGGTTCGGCAGGCTGCCCTCGCGGACGGCGTCGGTTGCTGCCTTGACCTGAGCGGACAGCGCATCGAGCCTTCCCTGCAGGAACTCCGCGCCGCTCGCTGCCGCATCCGCCTTGGCGCCGACCGATTGCAGCAGATAGGCGGAGGCGGCAGCGTTGGCGACCCGCGCCGGCAGCTCGGGATCGGAGGAGACGTAGGAGATCTCGATGACATAGGACTGGCCGACGCGGCGCGTGGTGATGCGGCTGGCGAAATTGGCGAAGGCCATCTGCCGCGGCTCTATCCTGGGCGCCGCGCCTGTTCCCGCGGTGCTGCGCGCGGCAGGCTGGGCGCCATCCTTCGTCTCGGAGGGCTTACCAGTCACGCTGGATATAAGCTGCCGCAGAAGGCTCGGAGGCCGTGGCTGGAGCTCGGGGTGGCTGGCGAGGCCCAGGCTGTCGAAGACGGTCGCCAGCAGCCGCTCCGAGCGGATGACCTGAATCTCGCTGTCGGCGCGGCTGAGATCGAGTGTCGCGGGAGCGGCCACTTCACGCGCCGAGGTCGCCGCCTGCCGGCGCGGTTCCAGGAGCACGCTGGCCGTCGCCGTATAGACCGGCTCGCGCGAGCGGGCGTAGATCGCCGCGGCCGCGACGCAGAGCAGGGTCCAGATGAGCAGCTTGCCCCTGTGCCGATAAGCGATCGCCGCCATCGCCCGAAGCAGCGCGGCAGGCCCCTCGTCCGCACGTTCGACCGAGCGGTCCTCGACAGGCCAGATGCGCGGCAAGCGGCTTCCCGGAACGAGACTCTTATGCATCATCGCGTCTTCACCTGAGGCTGGAGCATGGGCGGAGAAGGTCTTGGGTCGAGGAGTGCCGCGCGCTCGGGCGCAAGCCGCCCGCGCAAGAGATCGGCGAAGGCAATGAGGTTGCCCCTGACCCGCCCGCGGCGGTCGATGAACGGCTCGGGCCGGAAGGCCTTGCCAAAATTGCTCGCAAGGTTGCGGAAAAGCTGCCCGGCCACCTGGCGCGGTGTCATCGTGCCCTTGAGCAGCATGTAGAGCGGATTGGCGACCTGCGAATAGCCGAGGCGCTCGCCCGAGAGGCGGCCGCCCTTGACCCCCATATGGACGCCGGTCGCATCAGGCGACTTGACGAGGCGACCGCCGCGTCGCGCGAGAGCGCTTCCGAAATCGCGGTCCTCAAGCCAGCCATAGAGCACCAGCCGCTCGTCGAAGCGCAGCTCCTCGATGGCGGATGCCCGGAACGCCATGTTGCAGCCATAGGGGCTGAAGGGCTCGGTCCAGCGCCCTCCGCTCGGCGCGGCCGCTGCAACGAGGCGCAGCGCTTCCTCGAAGCCGACGCCGGGGCCTGTCACGCCATCGGCCACGACTCTGCCGGTGAAACAGACCAACTCCGCCTCGTCCCGGAAGCTCTGCGCCGCCACCGAAAGCCAGTCGCCATGAGCGACGAAATCGTCGTCGAAGAAGACGACGATCTCCGTCTCCGCCGGCAGATGGGCGAGCGCGGTGTTGCGCTGCGCGGCCAGCCCCGCCGGGCCGGTGACGACCGTTACGTCCTTGTGCGCGACGAGATCCCCGGCGTCGGCGGGATCGATGCAGGAGATGATGGTCGTGGTGGGTTTCAGGGTCTGGGTGGCAAGCAGATGCTTCACCGTCGCGGCCACGATCTCGGGCCGCCCGCGTGTGGCGATGGCGACGGCAATCTTGACTGAAGGCGGTGCGGCCGGGCGCGCCGGCAGGCGTGCCAGGGGCTGCCGCATCAGCTCGGCATAGCCCTCGGCCGTGGCCCGCCAGGAGAACGCCTTCACCTGCTCGTGGCCGCGTCCGATCAGCTCCGTGCGCAGGGAGGGCTCGTCGCGCAGCGCCTTCACATGAGCGATCCAGGCGGCCGGATCGGCGGGTGAGGCCATCAGCGCGGCATCGCCGCAGACCTCCGGCATGCTCGCCCGGTCGGATGAGACGACCGGGCAGCCCCGCGCCATCGCCTCGACGATCGGCAGGCCGAAGCCCTCGGTCCAAGACGGGAAGACCAGTCCGAGCGCGCGCTCCATCAGGAAGGCGAGATCGTCGTCGGAGACGCGGCCGACAGCATGGAGGTTCGGCGCCGCCGCGAGCGTCTCCGGCGCGAAGACGCCGCCGCCGCCGCCCGCCACCACGATCTCGATGCCGAGCCCGGCAAGGGCCGGTGCTGCATCGACCAGGAGCTTCAGGTTCTTGTGGCGGGCCTGGGAGCCCAGAGCCAGCACGAAGGGGCGCCCGTCGAGTTGCGCGAGGATCAAAGGCGCATAGTCGGCGCGCGCGGGGTTCCAGGCGAGGGCGTGCTCGTGGCCGTTGGGCAGCACGGCGATGTCCTGCGCCCGCAGCGGCAGGTAGCGGGCGATCTGGCGCGCCGATGCCTGTGACACGGTGGTGATGCGTGCGGCGCGGCGAGCGAGCAGCGGTTGCAGCGTGCCGTAGAGCGTCCGGAAGGCCCGGCCATAGCTCTCTGGCGCGGTGAAGACGTTGGCGTCGTGGATGCAGACGATCTGGTCGCGCTTGAGGGCAGGCGCGGTGTTGCAGAGGTTGAGCAGGCGTCCCTCGGCGCGCAGCGGCAGGACGGCCTGCTCCCAGGCATGGCCGGAAAGCGGCCCGACGCGACGCAGCGTGATATCCGTCAGGCCGGGATCGGTCGCTCCCTGCGGCGCGAGCAGCGTAGCTTCGCGGCCAAGGCTGGTGTCGTCCAGCGCTGCTACGACGTTGCGGGCGTAGCGCTGAACGCCCGTGAGGCTCTGGGTCAGGAAGCGGCCGTTGATGGCGAAGGGGGCTGGCACGGTCATGCCCTGACTCCCAACGGCATGACGCGGGGCAGGGGCTGGCGCAGGAGTGCCTCGTCCCGTTCGGGATAGGCGGAGGCGATGGCGGCGAGGAGGCAGAAGAACAGCCCCTGATCGATGACGGGCCCGACCAGCAGGTCGCCGATCATCAGGCCGAAGCAGCCGTTGCGCGCAGCTAGGCGCACGCAGGACGGAAAACTGCCGGGCACACCGCGCCGCTGCAGGAGGGCGCTGGTGAAGAACAGCGCGTAGAACAGCGCTCCCGGAATGCCGACGGTGGCGAGCAGGGCTACTACGAAACTGGACGCACGCGCCGTGCCGAGGCCGACGCCGAGCCCGCCGGTGTCGAGGAAATTCTGGAACGAGATGCGGTTCCAGGAGCTACGCTCGATGCCTGAATCGCTGTTGCCCTTCTGCAGGAGCAGCATGTCCACATAGTCGCGCACCGTCGTCCTCGTTCCCTCATCGAGCACGACGAAGAGTGCAGCGCCGAGCAGCAGCGGCGGAGCGAGCACGATCGCAAAGGAGCGGGTGCGGCCGCCGAAGACCGTCGAGCCGCCGAACAGGGCGGTGCCATAGAGCAGAGCCAGGATCACCGGCGAGCCGGCAAGCCCCGTCGAGGAGGTGGAAAGCACCAGCAGCACCAGAGACGCTGCCGTAACGCCGCCAGTGAGAGCCGGGCGATAGCCGCAGAGCCACAGCGTGCCGGTGAAGCCGATCACTCCCAGTGTCGAGCGGGCGAAGGCGGAGGCCTCGGTGAAGGAGCCTACGATGCGCTTCAGGCCGGCGATCTCGGTGTCGGTGTGGAGCGTGTAGCGGGCGTTGCGCATGAAGCCGAGCAGATCCTGCGTGCCGGTCGCGTAAGTCGCCAGATCAATCAGGGCGAAGAGCGTGTTGCCGATGCAGTACGCCATCAGCCCGGCCAGCACCGCGACGAAGCCCTCCCGCCGCGCGGCGATCCCAGCCACGGCGGCGAAGACGATGAGGTTCGCGGTCAGGTAGACGCTCTGGGTCAGGTTGCTCGACACCGGCACCAGCGGGATCGTCGAGCCCGTCTCGTCGTAGACCGAGGAGCCGAGCGGCACGATCTGGGTGGAGCCGGCGAGCACACGTGGCAGCAGAAAGGCGCTGGCAACGCCGTAAAGCGTGAGGCAAGCGAACCAGAAGCCGGGCTCACCGGGGCGCAGCGCCCGGATCATGTTGCGGGCATCCTGCCCGCGGCTCATCACCGAGATCAGCAAAAAGCCGAGCACGACATGGCCCGGCTGGATGTTCGCCGCGCCGATGAGCAGGGCCGCGGAGGCGCCGAACAGCGAAGCCATGGCAACGGCCGGCACGAGGGCGCCATTGCCCAGGGCCAGGCAGAACAACCCGATCAGGAAGGTCGCGATGCCGATCGGCTCGATGCTCATGACGCGCCTGCCCGCCCTCCGCCTGGAGGGTGATACCGAGGGTCGCCATGTCGCCGATCTTTGCCCAAGGGCTACTCCGCCAGGACCAGGAGGGAATAGCCGCCGAGCACACGCACGGCGAAATCGGGATTGACGGCATAGAGCATGCGGCGCGGCAGGCGCATCAGCCGGCTGCTCAGCGCCTGGTTGGGCAACTCGAGGCGGCTCGCCGTATAGCGATGGTCGATGATCCTGTAGCCGCAGTCCTCCAGCATCGCGAGGACCGAATCCTTGAAGAAGTAGTGCAGGTGGCCGACGCTCTCGCGCAGGCCCATGATCGGCCAGGCCCGGAAGAGCGATTGCACCGAGAGGTCGAGCGGGACGTGCAGGATCTTGTAGCGGCCGCGCGGCTTCAGCTTCTTGAGGAAGGAGATGTAGTCCTCGACGTGCTCGATGACGTCGGCGACGACGACGACATCGTAGAACGGCACCTCCTCATCGACGAAATTCGCGAGATGGAAGGATATCTGCCCGGTTTCCTTGGCCTTGGCGCGCTTGTAGGCGTGAGGCGAGATCTCGTAGCCGGCATACTCGGCCTCGGGAAAGGCATGCGCGAGGTTCAGCAGGATCTCGCCGGTGCCGCAGCCGACCTCGCAGAGCGTGTCGAAGCGCAGATCGTTCTCGCGGATCATCCGCTCGATCTGCCGCGCTTTCCAGGGCGAGTCCTCCTCGTGCCAGCTCGGGTTCAGCTCGGCGTAGGTCTCGGTCTCATAGATCGTCTGCATTCACGCAACTCCTGCGAGGTCCGGATCAGGCACCCTGTTCGAGCAAGGGGGGCTTGGCCGGCACGAAGCCGTCTGCGCCGCGCGCCGCACGCGTCCGCGCCATCGCCGCCGGAAGAGGCTTCATCAACTGGCCGATATGCAGAGCCATCTGCTTCTCGAAGACCTCGATCGAAAAGTTGCGGGCGTAGGTCGCGATCTCGGTGGGATGCCAGTCGATGCTGCGGGCGCGCTCCTCCGCCTCGATGATCGCCTCGACGCTCTGCTCGTCGAAGAACAGGCCGGTGACGCCGTCGACCACGGTCTCGGTCGCGCCGCCGCGGCGGAAGGCGACGACGGGCCGACCGCTGGCCATGGCCTCGACCGGGACGATGCCGAAATCCTCTTCGCCCGGGAAGATCAGCGCCTGACAGCGAGAGTAGAGGTGACGCAGCGTCTGGAAGGGCTGCGGGCCGAGGATGGCAACGTTCGGCTTCGCGATACGGCGCAACTCGTTCAGCATCTCGCCGCCGCCGACCACAACCAGCCTGCGGCCGCTGCGATTGAAGGCTTCGACGGCGAGTTCGGGGCGCTTGTAGCCGACGAGCTCGCCGGCCATGAGGCAGTAATCCTCCACCTCGTCCTTCGGCAGCACCTCGAAGGCATCGACGTCGACCGGCGGGTGGATCACCGTGGAGGCGCGGCGGTAGTAGCGGTGGAGCCGCGCTGCGACCGTCTCGGAATTGGCGATGTAGTGGTCGACGCGGTTGGCAGAGGCCGAATCCCAGTTGCGGATGTAGTGCGCGAGCAAAGGCATCAGCGCGCGCGTCACAAACCCGGAACGTCCACGGTATTCGTGGAACATGTTCCAGACATAGCGCATCGGCGAGTGGCAATAGCAGATGTGCATCGAGCCCGGCGGCGGCACGATGCCTTTCGCGGGGCCGGATTCGCTGCTGATGATCAGGTCGTAGCCACGCAGATCGAGCTGCTCGAGCGCCAGCGGCATCAGCGGCAGGTATTTCTGGTACAGCTTCCTTGCTCTCGGCAGGCGATTGATGAAGCTGGTGATGACCTTGTGGCGCCGGATCTCGGGCGAGATCGCCTCCGGCGCATAGACATGAGTGAAGATGTCGGCGTCCGGATAAATGCGGCAGAGCGCCTCGACGACCTTCTCGCCGCCGCGCATGCCGACCAGCCAGTAATGGACGATGGCGACCTTCATGGCAGTTCCGAGCCTCCGTGCTGTGGCGTCTGGTCTCGTCTTCGTGGTCGCGCCCGGATGCACCGGACACGCGGTCTCTATCGGCTGCCCTTCTGGAGCAGGACCGCGGGCACGGTCTTCAGCATGATCTCGGCATCGAGCAGCAGATCCCATTCGCTGGCGTATCGGCTGTCGAGCGCGACGCGGTGGGCATAGCTGCAGTCGCTGCGGCCGCTGATCTGCCAGAGTCCGGTCAGCCCGGGCGGCACCGAGAAACATTGCTGGAAGGCATCGCCGTAGCGTTCGACCTCCGCAGCCACGATCGGGCGGGGACCGACGAAGCTCATCTCACCCACCAGGATGTTGTAGAGCTGCGGCAGCTCGTCGAGGCTGGACTTGCGCAGGAAGGCGCCCAGCGCCGTGACGCGGGGGTCGTGAGTGAGTTTCTGGCATTCGCGCCATTCCCGAGCGGCCTCGGGGTTCCCGGCGATATAATCCGCCAATGCCTGCTCGGCGTTGCAAGCCATGGTGCGGAATTTCCAGCAACGGAACAGCCGGCCGCCGCGGCCAATCCTGTCCTGGCGGAACAGGGCCGGCCCGCCGTCGGAACCGCGCACCAGCGCCGCAAGCAACAGCATCAAAGGCGCCAGCGCAAAAGCCAGCACGAGCGCAAGCGCAAGATCGAGCCAGCGTTTGACATGTCGAGAAGCTCGGCTGGCTGGCCGAGCCGTCTGTGTCGACAAAGGAATCGAGACAGACAAAACCTGAGTCCAGCTAGGTCTATTCATCTTATTACCCCAATCGAAAGACCAAGGCGCGTGGAAATATAACCTAACGGAACGTTAAGGGCATTCAAGTCGATATTGTGCAGTGCAAAAAATTTGTCCAGTTTATAATCGCCGTGCCTTCAAATGATCTTGCGTCAGGTTTTTCATGACGGGATTCTGGGTAATTTATAATGATTTGAATAAGCAATGATCGGCTCAAAAATTGAGCCTTATATTTCATGGCCGCGACGATTGCCTGATATATGACATAATTTATCGCGGGTGCTTGTTGCCTGCCTTTACGTCGCTATCTCATGGAACCAGCCCTGCGTGATGCCGAAGCGAACGATTTCGGCCCGCCGTTGGATGCGCAGCTTGTCGCTCGCGCGCATTTTGTAAGTCTCTACGGATTTGACGTTGACACCGAGCTTTTCAGCAATTTCTCGGTTAGTGAAACCCAGCGCGATCAGGCGCAGCACCTCATGCTCACGCGCTGTCAGCGTCGTGGGGCCGCGTCTCTTGGCCGGCAAGTCGGGCGTCAGCGCAAGGCGCAACGCATCGGCCCGATACGGATCGAGCCCGTCGATATAGACACCTCCGCGCGCGATGGCGGTGATGGCCTTGAGCAGGGTGGCCCCGGGGCTGCGCTTGAGGACGTAGCCGCGAGCGCCGCGTTCAATCACGGAGCGGGCGTAGCCGCCGGTGTCATTTTCGCCGAAGCCGATGATCCGCACCAAAGGAGCCGCGCGGACGATGTAATCGACGATCGAGAGGCCGTTGAGATCGAGTTCGACCAGCGCGATGTCGGGCGCGGTCTCCACGATCAGCCGGACGGCTTCCATCGGGCTGGCGGCATCGCCGATTACGTTGACGTTTCCCGCAGCCTCGAGGCATGCGCGCAGCCCAGCCAGGAACAGCGGATGCTGATCGGCTACGAAGACCCGGATCGTCGTATCCAGAAGCAGACCCACGACATGAACCCGCGACAGCTATGCCCGATGATCGACCGGATGGCAGGGAAGGCCCCACCCGGTCAGCGAAATCCGCGCCCGTAACGTTCCGTCATCCATCATGCCGGTGAAGTCAGGATGATCGACGGCGACGCCGAAACGGCCTGGTAGCCCTTCCCTCGATCAGACTTCTTGTTCGCTCGCGCCCGCGAGGGCTCCGGACGCGGCGGCTTCAGATCGCGATACGCCCTTTCGGCCGCACGATACGATCAGTCTCGGCAGTCGGCACAACAGACACTGGGAACTCGGATTGGTCGCTTTCCGATCCGGCGTCGCAATCAATTAATTCTGCGCTGCGGCAGATGCCGGCTGGCGTCCGCCCAGAGAGATGTCGGTCAACGGCGCCTGCTGGTTCATGCGCTCGATCTTGACGATGTCGCCGGGGAGGACCGGCGAGGTCTCCTCGGCCGGCTGCTCGCGCAACGACCCGTCCTGCCGGCGCAGGATCGAAAGGCCGACCCGGGCGGCGTCTCTGGCCTGCTGCGCCTGGGCGCGCGGCGCGACCAGGCTCGACTCGCGGATCAGCAGCTTGAGCGACCCGATGCGGTCGAAGGTCTGCTTGAGCTGCGTCTGCGTCTCGCGCAGGTCGCGATTGATCTCGGTTTCCCGCTGGTTCAGCAAATCGGCCATGTTGCGGTCCGTGCGGGCGATTTCCTGTCGCGCCCTCGCCATCGCCAGGACATGGTCGAGCGTCTGGCTCTCGATCTGTGCAAGGTTCTGCTCCACCGCGAGCTGGCGCGGGCTGACTGCGAGCCCCTTGCTCATCAGGCTGTTGATGTTGTCGAGCTCACGACGCACCAGGTCCGTCTGCTTCTGCAGCGACAAGCCCTTTGCATTCAGTGTCTTGACCTCGTCTTCGAGCAGCGCCCTAACCTGCGTCAGGCCGTCGACCTGCGATTTGACCGCCTGCTGGCGGGACAGGAACAGTGCGCGCTCCTCGGCCATCCCCTGCTCCACCTGACGGCGTTCTCCATAGCGCATGGCATCATCGGAGAAGGCTATCGTCGTAGCCTTGCGCGCTTCGGCTACCATCCTGTCGCGCCGCAGCAGCAGGGCAATGAGCTGCGTCTCGTTCACCTTGATCTCGCCCTCCGCGACGATCGTCTCGCGTTCGAAGCGGCCGAGCGAGGTCTCGGAGCGATAGAAACCGCCGGCGATGCTGACGGCCTGCAGCGCGCTCATGCCAGGTCGGTAGGCGTACTCGCCCGGCTTCTCTACGGCGCCGACCACATAGATCGGCCGATACTGCGCGACTTCCACGGCGGCCGCCGGCGCCGTGACCAGCCCCGCAGCTTCCTTCAGGCGACGCGAGATGGCCTCGCCGATCTGTGCGGTGGTGAGGTTCTCGACCGGGATCGTCCCGACCACCGGCATCGAGAGCACGCCGGTCGAATTGATCGTGAACTCGCCGCTCACCGCGGCCCATTCGAACAGCTCGCGCGTTGCCGGCCGCCATTCGGAGACCTTGATCCTGAGCTTGTCCTGCGGGCCGACGTGATAGTCGGCCTCGAATGCCGCCGCCGGCCCGGCGAGAGAGCCAAGCAGGATCAAACCGGCTGTCAGCGAAGCGAAGGCAGAAGCGAAGGACGTGATCCAACCGACCATTTGGGCCCCCTGGACATGTTCCAGAAAGTAGCAAGCAATTTTGCTGCCAATTTATCGGAGAAGTTGAAGTGCTATTAATCCGATTGGGGCAGATTCGGAATTTCTAGTCGCGTGCGCGAGAGCGCTTCCACTATCCGGGTCCAAAGTCTATGATCGCATGCAAGGTGGGCCACGCTGCGGAAAGCAAGGATCCAATGACGGTGGTACTGTTCCTCACCGCGCTGGCCAGCGGTGGGCTGGCGGTCTGGCTGCTCTGGCCCTACGGCATCGTATACGCGTTGCTTGGCGCTCCTCTCGCCGCGAGCGCGGCGGTTGGGGGTCTCGCTGTCGCCCTGGTCTATGGTCGTGGGCGTTCGGATGCTGCGGAAGGTCGCAGTGCCGTGATGCAGACGCTGAGCCGTCTGTTGCCACGGTAGTTCCGACGGCTGCGCCGCGGCCCCGCGCGCTTCGTTCGTGGGGTCTGGCACGTCGCTTGCTGGTGCTCTGACTGGTCGCCGCGTCGGCGCGGCGTCTGTCCGGCCTTGTCGAGGAGATGCTCGTCGAGGACATGCTCGTCGACGACATGGGCCGAGGAGGGCATTGGTGGCGAAGCCAGAGCGTTTCCGGTCGCCTGAGCGCGATCTCCAGACCGACATCCAGCGGATCGCACCCCTACGCGCGGAAATCGCGAAAGCCCTCGCGGGGATCGAGCGCGAGCGCGAGGGCCTGACGCGTCGGCTCGAAGAAGCGCGGCTGCGCGCGGCTTCTCTGCTCGGCAACGAGGACGGCATCTATTACGAGCGGGAGCCGGCCGATGAGCAGATGCTCGTCGAGGCGGAGGCCCAGATGAAGCAGGCCGAGGCCCGTTTGCGGCAACTGGCGGTGCAACAAGGCATGCTCGCCGGATGGCTCGACGATATCGACCAGGGCGATGATTCGGGCATGGCGGGCCAGCACGCCCTGGGCCTCGCGCAGATGCGCGATACGCCTGCACGCCGCTTCTTCCAGTTCGCGAGCTGGCGCCGCCGCTGATCGCGTCCGCTGCCGCAGTCCTGACGCATCCGCGCGGGATGGTTTCTGGCTGCGCGCCGTTCGGCGCCGGTCTATAAGCGGCGGCCCCGAGCCTTTCCAAGCGGAACGATCCATGAGCGATACAGTGTCTCCCCTCGCCGGAAAGCGGCTCGAGCCCAGCCTGCTCGTCGATGTCGCGGCCCTGACGAAGGCCTATTATGACCGGCCCGATCCGTCCTCGCGCGCTCAGCAGGTGGCTTTCGGCACATCCGGCCATCGCGGCTCGGCCTTCGCGAAATCCTTCAACGAGGCGCATATCCTCGCTATCGCCCAGGCGGTCTGTCTCTACCGCCGCGCGCAAGGTATCGACGGCCCGCTCTTCCTCGGCATCGACACCCATGCGTTGTCGCGCAACGCTTTCGAATCCGTGCTGGAGGTCTTCGCTGCCAACGGCGTCGTGACGATGATCGACGAGAAGCTCGGCTTCACGCCGACGCCGGTGATCTCCCACGCCATCCTGACCTATAATCGCGGCCGCAGCAGCGGTCTCGCGGATGGCGTCGTCATCTCGCCCTCGCATAATCCGCCGGCCGATGGCGGGCTGAAATACAACCCGCCGCATGGCGGGCCGGCCGACACCGATGCGACGGGGTGGATCGAGAAGCAGGCCAACGCCTTCCTGGCCGACAATCTCGCCGGCATCGATCGCATTCCCTATGAGCGGGCGCTGAAGAGCGCCGATGTGCGCCGGCACGACTATATCAGCGGCTATGTCTCGGACCTTGCCAATGTGGTCGATATGGCGGCCATCGCCGCGGCCGGCGTCTCGATTGGCATCGATCCGCTCGGCGGCGCCGGGCTCGATTATTATCAGCCGATCATCGATCGCTACGGGCTGAATGCGACCATCGTCAGCAAGGAGGTCGATCCGACCTTCGGCTTCATGACCGCCGACTGGGATGGCAAGATCCGGATGGACTGCTCCTCGCCCTATGCGATGGCGAGCCTGATCGGCATGCGCGATTCCTTCGACGTCGCTTTCGCCAACGACACGGATGCGGACAGGCACGGCATCGTTACGCGCTCGAGCGGGCTGATGAACCCGAACCACTATCTCGCTGCGGCGAGCGCCTACCTGTTCGCCAATCGGCCGGGCTGGCGGGCCGATGCCGCCATCGGCAAGACGGCGGTGTCGAGCGCGATCATAGACCGCGTCGCGGCGAAGCTTGGGCGCAAGCTCGTCGAGGTTCCTGTCGGCTTCAAATGGTTCGTCGACGGGCTGCTTTCGGGCGGCTTCGGCTTCGCCGGCGAGGAGAGCGCCGGCGCCTCCTTCCTTCGCCACGATGGCACGGTCTGGACCACCGACAAGGACGGCATCATCCTCGGCCTGCTCGCCGCCGAGATCACCGCCAAGACGGGGGCCGATCCCGGCGTGCTCTACTCCAAGCTGACGGCGGAGCTGGGCGATCCGCGCTACGCCCGTGTCGATGCGCCCGCGACGGCGAGCCAGAAGGCGGTGCTGAAGAATCTGAGCGGGGAGCAGATCAAGACGAAGGAACTGGCGGGACAGCCGATCACTGCCATCCTCAGCGCGGCGCCGGGCAACGGCGCGGCCATCGGCGGGGTCAAGGTGACGGCAGCGGATGGCTGGTTCGCGGCGCGCCCTTCGGGCACGGAGGAGGTCTACAAGATCTACGCCGAAAGCTTCCGGGACGAAGCTCATCTGGCCCGCATCCAGGAGGATGCGCGCAGGATCGTCGGAGATGCATTCGCTGCGGCAGGTTAGACTGCCGCCCGGAAACGCGCCGCTACGCCGGATCCTTCGCAGTTCGGAAAAGCGGCGCGTCCCTCACCAGGTCAATCTATGGCAGGCGCGCGATCAGACAACTCAAGGAACACGGCAGCACAGGCCAGCCAGATGATCGCCGAATAGATCATAGCGCTTCTCTCCCGTCGTTTTTCTTGATTCTGGTTAAACACGCTACACGGCACCTCGTGTTGCAACGCTGCCAGATTTTCGGCTCGTTTGGAATGGTTTTCGACACGTGGTCGTCGCCCGGCGATCGGAGAGCACGGCTCCATGCAACGCGGGGCGCCATGTGCGCCCGCTCTGTCCAGCGACAGTATTTCGGCCTATGTTGGTCGTTTGCAGCAGACTGGTGATGGCGTCTTGCCGCGCCGGATGGGGATCGGCAGCTGGGCGAGGACCAAATGGAGCCAGGCGCTACCGGTAGCGCGATGCGCGGCCAGGATGACCCGGCGGATGCCGCGCTCGCGCGCGAGGCGCGGCAGCAGACAACACTCTACAGGTTTACCGACCGGCTGTTCCGGGCCCGAACGCTTGATGACATCTACGAGGCCGCGCTCGATGCCATCGTCGGCGCTCTCGGCTGCGCGCGTGCATCGATCCTCTGCTTTGACCACGAGGGCATCGCACGCTTCGTCGCCTGGCGCAGGCTCTCCGACGACTACCGCGCCGCTGTGGATGGGCACTCTCCCTGGAGGCCCGCCGAGCGAGATGCACGACCCATCTTCATCGAGGACATCGCCAAGAGCGGCGAACCGTCCAGGCTCGTCGAGACTGTCCTGGCCGAGGGCATCCAAGCGCTCGGCTTCATTCCGCTCGCCGGCACCGATGCCCTCCTCGGCAAGTTCATGGTCTATTACGATACGCCGCGGGTATTCCCGGACCATGAGCGCGACATTGCGCTGATCATCTCCCGTCAGCTGGGTTTCGCCATCGAGCGCCACGCTGCCGATGCCTCGGCCCGGCGGCTGACCGCTCTGGTGGAATCCTCGGAAGACGCGATCGTCGCCAAGGACCTGAACGGCATCATCACGGACTGGAATCCCGGCGCCGAGCGTCTGTTCGGCTATTCGCGCGGGGAGATCGTCGGCAAGCCGGTCACGATTCTCATTCCCGAGGACCGTCAGGACGAGGAGCCCTCGATCCTCGCGCGCATTCGTGCCGGCGAGCGCGTCGAGCACTATGAGACCATCCGCAAGCGCAAGGACGGTAGCCAGCTCGACATCTCGCTGACGATCTCTCCGATCCTGGATGCTGGCGGGCGGATCGTCGGGGCCTCGAAGATTGCGCGGGATATCACCGACTGGCGCCGGGCCCAGTCGCAGCAGCAATTGCTGCTGCGGGAGATGGACCACCGCATCAAGAACCTCTTCGCCGTGGTCGGTGGCATCGTCCATCTGAGTGCGTCGCGGGCCACCAGCGCCACCGGCCTCGCCTCGGCCGTCTCCGAGAGGCTCGCCGCGCTGGCGCGGGCGCATTCGCTGACCATGTCTGCTGCGCTGGAAGGCCGGGGCGAGCGCGCGACGACCGGGCTGCATGCGCTGATCGGCGAGATCCTGTCGCCTTACCGCGCGCAGGGGACAGAGCAGGCGCGCTTCAGCATCTCGGGGCTAGACCGGCGGGTGCCGGGCGACATGGTGACGCCGCTCGCCCTGATGCTGCACGAGTTCGCCACCAACGCCATGAAATACGGCAGTCTCTCTGCGGACGAGGGCAGGGTGGAGATCGCCTGCTCCGAGAAGGACGGCGATTTCCTCGTCACCTGGCGCGAAAGCGGCGGGCCGCCGCCGAAGCAGGTCGCCGCAGAAGGCTTCGGCAGCGTGCTCGTGAAGGCTAGCGCAAAGCAGCTCGGCAGGCTGGACAAGGTGTGGACCCCTGCCGGCCTCGTCATCGAGCTGCTGATCGCGCGAGATCGCTTCGAGGCCTGAACAGCCGCGGCCGGGTGGCCGCGACCCCTTGTCGATCCCGAACCGCTTACTTCTCGACGAAGGCGCGCTCCACGACGTAGTCGCCCGGCTCGCCATGGTTGCCTTCGTGCAGGCCGCGCTCGTTGAAGATCGCCTTCAGGTCGGCGATCAGCTGCGGGCTGCCGCAGAGCATGAAGCGGTCGCCCTGCGGGTCGAAGGGACCGAGGTCGAGGTCGCTGAAGAGCTGGCCGCCGGTCAGGAGATCCGTGATGCGGCCGCGGTTGCGGAAGGGCTCGCGCGTCACGGTCGGGTAATAGAGCAGCTGCTCGCGGATCATCTCGCCGAGGAACTCGTCCTGCGGCAGCTCGCTCTGGATGCGCTCGCCATAGGCCAGCTCGGAAACCTGGCGGCAGCCATGGACGAGCACGACCTTCTCGTAGCGCTCATAGGTTTCCGGATCGCGGATCAGCGAGAGGAAGGGCGCGAGCCCCGTGCCGGTGCCGAGCAGGAAGAGGCGCTTGCCGTCCCTGAGATTGTCGAGGACGAGCGTGCCTGTCGCCTTCTTGCCGACGATGATCGGGTCGCCGACCTTGAGATTCTGCAGCCGCGAGGTGAGGGGGCCGTCCGGGACCTTGATCGAGAAGAACTCGAGGTTCTCGTCGTAGTTCGTGCTGGCGACGCTGTAGGCGCGCAGCAGCGGCTTCTCGTCGACCTTGAGGCCGATCATCGTGAACTGGCCGTTCTTGAACCGGAAGGAGGTGTCACGCGTGGTCGTGAAGCTGAAGAGCGTGTCGGTCCAGTGATGAACGCTGAGCACGCGCTCCTCATAAAAATTGCTCATTCTCGACGGTCTCGATCTCGGGGATGCAGGCGGCGGGAGGCGGCAATATCCGAGGGTGCCTCTAACGCCGTTTCAAGGGCGCAGGCAACTCCCGGCGGCGATCGGTGCGCCGATATGGGCATTCCGATGACTGGAAGCGCATTCGCCCGCCTCCCCGGTGTGAATGAGCGACATCTCGATTCTTGCGGTTGGACTAAGAAAATCCGCACAAATGAGCCTTCAATGAGCCGATTTCGCCGTTGAAGCTTCGGTTGGCTACGGCACTGGCCTGCGACGACGCGCCGCTCCCTTACGGAGGTGTATGAATGCGGGAAATCGCCTTCGAGCATGGTCCCGCAGCGTTAGGCCGCGCCGGGATGGTCGAGATTCAGCGCCGCTACCGCCATGACGAGGCCAATCGTGACTTCGTGCAGGGAAACCGTCACTGCGCAGAAGCGCAAGGTCGCGGCGGGCGCCGTAGAGGCGGTTCGGTCCTCGCTGGCACAGGATGCTGCGCAACAAAAAAGGCGCCGCGAGGCGCCCTTTCCGTTGACGTTGGCCGGATCGCTCAGGCGAAGCGGAAGTCGTCGGCGACCAGCGAGCCGAGGTCCGTGCGGCTCATGGTGAGCGACGTGTCGTCGTCGATGGTGATCACGACATCCTTGCCGACCTGCACCGCGCTTTCGAGCACCGCATCGAAATCAGCGAAGAGATCGGTCGAGAACCAGATGAGGTCCTGATCCGAGGCGAAATCGGTGATGGTGTCGTGGCCGAAATCGGCAGCGAAATGGAAGCTGTCGCTGCCGGAGCCGCCGGTCAGGACATCGTCGCCGGCGCCACCTTCGATGCGGTCGTCACCAGAGCCGCCGCCGACCGTGTCGTTGCCGGCGCCGCCCTTCAGGTCGTCGTCGCCAGAACCGCCGGCGATGACATCGTTGCCCTCGCCGCCGTCGACGATGTCGTCGCCGGAGCCACCGTTCAGGTTGTCGTCGCCGAGGCCGCCGGACAGTTCGTCGTCACCGGCGCCGCCCTTGAGCGTGTCGTTGCCGGCGCCACCGTCGAAGCTGTCGTCGCCGTTGCCGCCCGTCACCGTGTTGGCGCCGTCACCGAAGAGCAGGCGCTCGATGCCGGTGAAGGTGTCGGCCCCGATGCCCGCGCCGGAGACGATGCCAGCGCCGAAGTCGACGAAGATCGGCCCGCTGGCGTCGGAGAGATCGAGCACATCGTAGCCTTCGCCGCCATCGATCGTGTCGTTGCCGGCGCCGGCCTTGATGATGTCATCGCCCGCGCCGCCGAAAAGCGTGTCGTCACCGGCGCCGCCGCTGATCAGGTCGTCACCCTCGCCGCCGTCGACATAGTCGTCGCCGATGTCGGCATAGATCATGTCGTTGCCGGCGCCGCCCAGTATGTGGTCGTCGGCATCGGCGGTATAGCCGCCCATGTAGATCTGGTCGTCGCCCGCGCCGGCGTCGATCACGAAGCCTGCCGAGGAGGTGCCGAAGACCAGGTCATTGCCCTCGCCGAGCAGGATCGTGCCCTCGACCCTGGCACCGGTATAGAGCCACAGCCAGTCGTCGCCGGCGCCCATGTCGATGGCGCTGCCGCCGGTCGCCTGGATCAGGCCGGAGTTGCTCAGCCGGTCATTGCCGCCGCCCATCGAGACGCCGCCGATGATCCGGCCGGCGGCCTGGTTCAGGATCTCGTCATCGTAGTTGCCGACGAGGTTGATCGCCTCGTTGCCGCGAAGGTCGAAGCGGGCCGCGTCCTCGGGCGTGACGCCCTCGGGGCCATGGCCGTCGCCGCGGATCAGGCCCTCGTTGTTGATGAGCGTTGCGCCCAGCGCGTTCGCGTTGCTGGAATTGTCGACCTGGATGGCGCGGCCATAGCCGTAGATCTCGGCGTTGGCGCCATAGTTCAGGATAGTGCCGCCGCCGATGGCGATGCCTTCGGAGACGTTCGGCTCCCCGTCCTTGTAGCCTTCTGCGCCCAGGCCCGCGATGCGGCCGTAATTCATGATGAACGCCAGCCCGTCGACATCGACGGCATCGCCGTCCGAGTCGGCGGTTTCCGCCGAGCGGCCTTCCATCACGCCGTAGTTGCGGATGTCGACCGTGCCGCCGGTCTCGCCATTGTCGATGTTCACCGCCGAGCCGTTCTTGCCGACGATGGTGCCTTCGTTTCGGACCGTGACGGCCTGGTCGCCGGTGATCCCGTGCTTGGTGCCCTCGATCAGGCCGCCGGCATAGTTGTTGACCTTGCCGCCGAGGTCGCTCTGGAAGTCGATCGCATCGACGCCGGTAACGCTGACCGTGATCGTGCCCCAGTTGTTGACGGTGCCGTTGACGCCCGGCCGGATCACGTCGGCGTCGTCGCCGCCGGTCTTGCGGATGACGCCGCCCGCGAGGTTGTTGATGACCGCCTTGCCGCCGTTGGCGTCGAAGGAGCGGAAGTCGATCACGCGGCCTGCGACCGAGGACTCGATCACGCCCGCGTTGTTGAGTGTGATGACCGCGTCCGAGGCACCTGCTCCCTGCGGCGTGAGGGCGCCGCGCAGGGTGCCGCCTGCGAGGTTCTCGATGACGAGCGAGCCGGTGGCGCCTGCGGTCGTCTGGAGCAGGCGGCTGCCCGATTCGATCAAGCCGGCATTGGAAAGCACCGCATTGCCGCCGCCGGACCAGGTCACCGCGTTGTTCGAGACGGCGAGCTTGCCGCCCGCCTCGATGGTGACGCGGTCGTCCTTGTCGATGACGATGCCCGAGGTGACGGTGCCGCCGTTCTCGATGGTGATAGCATCATAGGCGGCGCTGCCGGCGACCGACCAGTTGCCGCCTTCCACGACGAGGCGCTCGGTGGCGGTCGCAGCCGCCAGGCTGCCCGTGCCGGTGCCGGCAAGGCGGATCGTGTCGGTGCCTTCGCCGCCGTCGATGGTGTCGGTGCCTTCGCCGGTGTTCTGGATGAAGAGGTCGTTGCCCTCACCGCCGCCGAGCGTGTCGTTGCCGACGCCGCCGATGAGGATGTCGTCGCCCTTGCCGCCGCGGAGGGTGTCGTCACCGTCGTCGCCGTTCAGGGCGTCGTCGCCTTCGCCTCCGTCAAGCTCGTCGTTGCCTTCGCCGCCGCCCAGCAGGTCGTCGCCCGCGCCGGCGAAGACGTGGTCATTGCCTGCACCGGCATCGACGATCAGGTCGCCATCGGTCTCTTGCGCCTGCAGCGTGTCGTCGCCTTCGCCAAGCCGGACCGTGCCGAAGATCTGGGAGCCTTCCTCGAGGGTGACCTCATCATGGCCCGTGCCCATGTCGATGGCGACGCCATCGGAGCCAAGGATGATGCCGGAATTGACGAGGTCGTCATCGCCGCCGAGCATCGCGACGGTGCCGACATGAAGGTCGGTGTTGGTCAGGCTGTCATTGCCATCGCCGAAGGCCGGAGCCTCAGCCGCGACGTTGATCGAACCGGGAGCGAGCGCCATCGCAGATATCCTCTTGAAGCCAGGCAAACAGGGAGTTCGGCCGAAGCGCGACGCTCCGCCGGGCGGCTCATCCGAGGAGAGCCGACAAGCGCGCTAGAGAGCCTGCGGGGATGACGGTTTGTTAACGGTCTCCTGACGGCATCGAGAAAACCGAAACATTCCTTTCGATCAGGATCGCGGCCTTCCGGACGGCGGTCGCGGTCAGGCGGGCTCGGGGAGCGCAGCCCGGAGCGGGGAACGGGAGCCGAGCGCCTCGGCTGCGCATTTGAGGAAGTCCTCGATCATCGGGATGCGCCGCCTTTCGTCGAGGCACACGAGATATTCGTCGATCATCACCTCGACATCGCGCAGCGGCAGAAAATGCAGGCGGGTGTCGAAGCCGAATTCGAGATCGGCGACGGCGCCAAAGCCGAACCCGGCCGCCACGGTCTCGCGCACACCTTCGCGGGTCGAGACTTCGAGGATGGGGCCGAGCGAGACGCCATGGTCCCGGATATTCTGCTCGAACAGTTCGCGGGTACGCGAGCCCTTCTCGCGCAGGACGAAGGGCAGCCCTTCGAGCTCGCGGATGGCGACATCGCGACGGCGGGCCCAGGGATGGGACTTCGGAATGAAGACGCCGATATTCATGCTCGTCAGCGGGCGCACATGAAAACGGTCGTCCTTCGGCTTCTGCGCCGTAACGCCGACATCGGCGCGGTATTGCGCCACCTGCTCGATGACGGCATCGGAGTTATGCACCAGCAGCGAGAAGACGAGGTTGGGCCGGTAGCGGCGCAGCGCCGCCAGGATTGGCAGCGAATGCACGACGCCGTCGGAGGCGATGCGCAGGCGCCCGCCATCGACCTTCCGGCTCTTCAGGATGGCGTCGGCCTCCCCGAGTGACAGGAACAGCCGCGCGGTCACCTTGAAGAGGGCCTCGCCGTCGGAGGTCAGCCTCACCCCGTAAGGGCCGCGCTCGAACAGGGCGAGGCCGGAGGCGGCCTCGAGCTGGCGTACCTGGCCGGAGAGATTCGACTGGCTGATCGCCGTCTCGCGCGCGGCCTGGGAGTAACCACCGGCGGTCGCAACGTAGTGAAAGGCGCGAAGCTGCGTAACCGATGCCATGACCTCACTCACGCCGGTGAGCCATAGCCCGCCCGGCGCCCCTTCAATGGCGCTCAGCCGCTCTGTCGAGCATCCCCGATCGCTGGTTCGATGAGGGATGGAACGCCGATATCGGGTCTTTACTTCTGATTTATGACGGAGATTCCGGGCAGAAATCTCTAAAAATGCCAACAGCTTGCATCGGGGCGCCGATATGTCCCGCCGAGGCTGAAATGCTTCCTCGATACCGGGCATCGCAACTTTTGATGGAGCGGGTCCGGCTGTTTCATCGGCCCGTCATCTGCCCTCCCTAAGCAGTAACCGATTGTTAACGATGCTCGACCGGCTCGAAACGGGCCCGCGTCGTCGTGTCAACGGCAAAGCGGGCCTGATGATGTCGACCACCCATTCCAGTCCCGTCGACGGCGCGATGGGCGGTCTTTCGGCCAGGTTCCGCGCGCCGTCCTCCATCGGCGCTTTTTCACCGCGATCGCGATAGGCGACGCGAAAATTCCCAGAGTTGACTACCGGAGACCAGGCTATGACCGACATCATTCTGCACGCCCATCGTGGCTCCGATCCGTATCCGGATCACTCGCGCGAAGCTCATCTCTGGGCTGCGAACTGGGGCGCGGACTTCATCGAGCCGGATCTCTGGCTGACCAAGGATGGCGTGCTGGTCGTCAGCCATGACAACCACAACTATTCGAACCTGACCTATGCCGAGGCCAAGGCTCTCGAGCCGGCGCTCCAGACGTTCGGAGAGGTCATCGAGCTCGTCAAGCAGATGTCGATCGAGACCGGTCGCAATCTCGGCATCATCCCCGAGACCAAGAGCACCACCTACGCTACCAGCGAAGCCGTCATCAAGGAGCTGATCGCGCACGGCTTCACCGATCCGGACCGGGTCGTGATCCAGAGCTTCTCGTCGACCAATCTGAAGATGCTGCATGAGACGATCATGCCGCAGTACGGCGTCGACCTGCCGCTCGCCTTCCTTGGCTACAGCATGACCGCTGCCGTGATCGCGGACACCGCGACCTATGCCGACATCATCGCGCCGAACACCGCCGTCATCACCGCGGCGGGTGTCGCTGCCGCGCACGCCGCCGGTCTGCAGGTTGTCGGTTGGACCATCCGCGGCACCCAGGCCGAGATCCAGCGGCTCATCGACATGGGGGTCGACGGCGTCTTCGCCAATGAGACGAATACCGCCCGCGAGGCGATCTCAAACATCAACAATATCGACGTCGCCTTCGGCACCGCAGGCGACAACGACATCACCGGGACGGCTGGCAACGACCTGATCTATGCCATGCAGGGCGATGACACCATCGACGCCGGCGCCGGCGACGACGTGGTGTATGGCGACGCCGGTGACGACACCATTGACGGCGGCGCGGGCAACGACCAGCTCTTTGGCGGTGCCGATGACGACATCATCAACGGCGGCGAGGGTAACGACATCCTGGTCGGCGGCGTCGGTGACGACGAGCTCGACGGCGGCGAGGGTATCGACACCGTCTCCTATCTGGCGGGTCTCAGCGACTCGGCCGGTGTCACAGTCAATCTTGCGACCGGCGAAGCCTTCGGCGAGGAAGCCGGCTCCGACACGCTCATCAGCATCGAGAACGTCATCGGCGGCAAGGGCGACGACACGCTGATCGGCAACGACGGCGACAATGTCCTCGACGGCAGCGCCGGCCGGGACCGGCTCCGCGGCGGCGCCGGCAATGACCGCATCATCTATGATGCGGCCGACTATGAGGTCGATGGCGGCTCCGGCATCGACACGCTGGTGCTGCTCGGCGGCGCGACGGTCGAACTCGGCAACTTCGCGACGAGCCAGATCGCCGGCAGCAACTGGGTTGGCGGCTTCGAGAACGTCGACGCCTCGGCCTCGACCGGGACGGTGGTCGTCAACGGCTCGCAGTTCAACAACACGCTGATCGGCGGCTCCGGCAACGATACGCTGTCGGGCGGCGCGGGTTGGGACAACCTGAGCGGCGGCGCGGGCGACGATGTCCTCGACGGCGGCGCCGATGCCGATCAGGTCCGCGGCGATGCCGGCAATGACCGCATCGTCTACGACGCGGCCGATTATGTGATCGATGGTGGCTCCGGCATCGACACGCTGGTTCTGCGCAGCGGCGCGACCGTGAACCTGGGCAACTTCTCGACCAGCCAGGTCGCGGGCGCCAACTGGGTCGCCGGCTTCGAGAACGTCGATGCCTCGGGCTCCACGGAGGCGGTGGTCCTCAACGGTTCGCAGTTCGGCAACACGCTGATCGGGGGTTCCGGCAACGACACTCTGTCGGGCGGCGAGGGCTCCGACACCCTGAACGGCGGTGCGGGCGACGACATCCTCGATGGCGGTGCCGATGCCGATCGGGTCAGCGGCGGCGCGGGTAATGACCGCATCGTCTACGACGCGGCCGACTATTCGATCGATGGCGGCTCCGGCATCGACACGCTGGTTCTGCGCAGCGGCGCGACCGTGAATCTGGGCAACTTCTCGACCAGCCAGGTCGCGGGCGCCAACTGGGTCACCGGCTTCGAGAACGCCGATGCCTCGGGCTCCACGGATGCGGTCGTCCTCAACGGCTCGCAGTACAACAATACGCTGATCGGCGGCGCGGGCGACGACACCTTGTCGGGTGGCGGCGGCTTCGACATGCTGACCGGCGGCGCGGGGCATGACACCTTCGTCTTCGCGGCGGGCTTCGGCAAGGACACGATTACGGACTTCCAGGCGACGGGCGACAGCGCCGACGTCCTGGCGTTCGATAGCGACCTCTTCGCTGATGCGGCCGAGGCGCTTGCGGCGGCGCATCAGCAGGGTGCGGACGTCGTCTTCACGATCGACGCCGACACCTCGCTTACGCTGAAGAACGTCCAGCTCTCCAGCCTCCACGACTTCCACTTCGTCTGAGCCAAAAGCCAGGCATGCCAGCAAGCGAAAGGGCGCCGAAAGGCGCCCTTTCCGCATGGCCGGGGACGACTCGGTCTGCCGCCTCCTGAAATTCGAGGGGGAATATCGGAAATTTCGATGCCCTTCGCGTCGCCATTTCACCAAGCCGTCATCTGCGCCTTCTATCGCCCGGCGGAAGATGTCGGCGCCGTCTTGTCGAGTAGCTGCCCAGGGTCCGTCCGTGTTGCCCAAATCCTCTCCGAACGCCGCGAGCCAGGCTCTGGCCTCCTGCGGCGCCGCCTTCCTCGCCGTCGCGCTGTTCTCGGCGCTGGTCAATCTCCTGATGCTGACCGGCTCCATCTACATGCTGCAGGTCTATGACCGGGTTTTGCCCTCGCGCAGCGTGCCGACTCTCGTCGCGCTCTCGATCATCGTGGCCGCGCTTTACGTGCTGCTCGGCATGTTCGACTGGCTGCGCCAGCGCATCCTCGGCCGGATCGGCGTGTCGCTCGACCGGAAGCTGAGCGGGCCGGTCGTCGGGACGATGATCTCGGCGCAGCTGCGCGGGACGCCGGGAGGCACGCAGCTCCCGCGCGACCTCGACAGCGTGCGGTCCTTCCTGTCCGGACTCGGCCCGACGACGTTGTTCGACCTGCCCTGGATCCCGCTTTATGGCGGGCTGTGCTTCATCCTGCATCCCTATCTCGGCTGGACGCTCGTCGGCGGCGCCGCGATCCTGGTCGTGCTGGCGCTGCTGACCGAGGTGCTCTCGCGCAAGCCGAGTGCCGAGGTTTCGCGCGCCGGCGCCGAGCGCTCGGCCCTGCTGGAAGCGATGCGGCGCAATGCCGAGGCGGTGGCGGCGCTGGGCATGGAGCGGCGCGTCACGGCCCGCTTCGACAGCGTCAACGATCGCTACGTCTCGACCGGCCTCGGCGCGTCCGATCTGACGAGCATGCTCGGGACGATCTCGAAGACCGTCCGCTTCATGCTGCAGTCCTGCATGCTCGGCCTCGGCGCCTGGCTGGTGATGAACAACGAAGCCTCCTCCGGCGTGATGATTGCCTCGTCGATCCTGAGCAGCCGTGCGCTGGCGCCGATCGAGCTCGCCATCGGCAACTGGCGGCCCTTCATCGGCGCCCGCCAGGCCTGGGCCCGGATGAAGGCGGCGCTCGGCGAGACAAAGGCTGACCCGCTCGTCGCGCCCGAGCGACCGACGCAGCAACTCGGGCTGGAGCATGTCTTCGTTGCTCCGCCGGGCTCCCAGAGCGCGGTTCTCAAGGATGTCGGCCTGACGCTTCAGGCAGGGCAGGGGCTCGCCGTCATCGGTCCCTCGGCTTCCGGCAAGTCGACGCTGGCGCGCACGCTGGTCGGCATCTGGCCGGTGCAGCGCGGGTCCCTGCGCCTCGATGGCGCGACGCTCGACCAGTGGTCCGCCGAGCAGCGTGGCGCGATGATCGGCTACATGCCGCAGGATGTGCAGCTCTTCGCCGGCACGGTGGCGGAGAACATCGCGCGCTTCGACCCGGATATGACCGAAGCGGCGGTGCTGGCCGCAGCCAAGGCCGCCGGCGCCTACGACATGATCCTCGGCCTGCCGAAGGGCTTCGAGACGCCGGTCGGCGAGGCTGGCGGCACGCTGTCCGGCGGCCAGCGTCAGCGCATCGGCCTGGCGCGCGCGCTCTATGGCGACCCCTTCCTCGTCGTGCTCGACGAGCCCAACGCCAACCTCGATTCCGATGGCGATGCGGCGCTGACGGCCGCGATCGGCGGTGTGCGCGAGCGCGGCGGCATCGTGGTCGTTATCGCCCATAGACCTTCGGCGCTGGCGGGAATCGACCTGGTGATGATCCTCGCGGAAGGACAGGTGCAGGCCTTCGGCCCGAAGGACGAGGTGCTGCGCAAGAGCCTCGCACCGGCGCCCGTGGCGGTCGGCGCGCCCGCTCCGAAGAAGATGGTGATGGCCGATGCGCGCGGTTAACGAGAACAAGGCCGGTTCCGGGGCGCCGCAGGCGAGGCTCGATCCGGGCCGCGACATCCGCAAGGCGGCAGTCGCCGGCGTCGCGGCGATCGCGCTGCTGTTCGGCACGGTCGGCCTCTGGGCCGCCACGGCGCCGCTGGCCGGCGCGGTGATCGCGCCCGGCAAGGTGGTGGTCGAGAGCAATGTCCGGCGCATCCAGCACCCGACCGGCGGCGTCGTCGCCGAAATCCGCGTCAAGGACGGTGACCGCGTCAAGGCCGGCGACGTGCTCGTCAGGCTCGACGAGACCAATGCGAAGGCGGGCCTGGCCCTGATCGAGCTGGAGCTCCGGCGCTTCCAGGCGCGCAAGGCCCGGCTCGAGGCGGAGCGCGACGGGCTGCCCGAGATCGTGATACCGCCGGAGCTTGTCGAGCGGGCTGCCGACCCGGTGGTGATCCAGGGCATGGAAAGCGAAACCGTGCTGTTCCGCACGCGACGCACCGCCTCGGACGGCCAGCGCTCGCAGCTGCGCGAGCGGATCGCCCAGTCGCATGAGGAGATCAAGGGGCTGGTGGCGCAGCTGGCCTCCCGGCGCGGCCAGGCGGCGCTGATCTGGCAGGAGCTCGAAGGCGTCCAGAAGCTCTACAATCAGAGTCTCGTGGCGCTCTCGCGGCTGACGGGGCTGCAGCGCGAGGCCTCCCGCCTTGCCGGCGAGGAGGGCAGCCTCACTTCCGACATGGCGCGGGTGCGGGGACGCATTGCCGAGGTCGAGCTGCAGATCCTGCAGGTCGACCAGGATGTGCGCCGCGAGGTCACGACGGAGCTGCGCGATGTCGAGGGCAAGATCGCCGATCTCCAGGAGCGGCGCGTGGCGGCATCGGACCAGCTCGCGCGCATCGAGATGCGCGCGCCGCAGGATGGCGTCGTGCACCAGCAGACCGTTCACACCATCGGCGGCGTCATCGGCCCGGCCGAGCAGATCATGCTGATCGTGCCAGAGACCGACAGCCTCGTCGTCGAGGCGCGGATCGAGCCGACGATGATCGACAGGCTGCGCGCCGGCCAGGCGGTCGTCATGCGCTTCCCCGCCTTCGACAGCACCACCACGCCCGATCTGAACGGGCGACTGATCCAGGTGTCGGCCGATGCGACCAACGACGAGAAGACGGGCACCTCGTTCTACACCGCGCGCGTCGGGCTGGAGCGGGCCGAGGTGAACCGATTGGGCGGCAAGACGCTCCTGCCCGGCATGCCGGTCGAGACCTACATCCAGACCGGCACGCGCACCGCGCTCGCCTATCTGGTCAAGCCGATCGAAGACCAGCTCGCCCGCTCGTTCCGCCACTGAGCGGAGAGGTCAGCTTCTCCCAGTCACACGAAAGGGCGCCGGAAGGCGCCCTTTCCGCGTTGGGCGTCTGACATTCGCGCCCCTTTGGCGGCGGCCGGCCAGATGCCGGAATTCCTATAAGATTCCTATTCTGTGGCGCTCTCGGCCGTCTCGAACGGCTATGCGCTCGGCACGATAATCCCGCCCATGGTCGATCAGGCTGCCGGCTTCGCCTTCCGCGGAAAGGCGAAGCCGGCGCGCCATCGGCCCATCGGCAACGCCCGGTCGAAAGGACCACGGCAATGGATATCGCCATGCTTGCGCTCGGCTTCGTCTTCTTTGCGGCTGCGCTCGCCTACGTCTCCGCCTGCGACGCGCTCTGAAAGGGACCCTCCCATGATCGTCGACTACATCCTCGGCGGCGCGGTGACTGCGGTCCTGCTCGTCTACCTCACCTATGCGCTGATCCGCCCCGAGCGGTTCTGAGCGCGGCGCAATGCTCTGAAAGTCGTCCCCATGACACTCTATGGCTGGATCCAGATCCTTCTTTTCTGCGCCATCGTCATCGCGCTGACGAAGCCGCTCGGCGGCTACATGACGCGCGTCTTCAATGGCGAGCGCACCTTCCTGTCGCCCGTGCTCGCGCCTGTCGAGCGCGGGCTCTACGCACTTGCCGGCACGCATGAACGCGAGGAGCAGCATTGGAGCGCCTATGCGGTCGGTCTGCTGCTGTTCAATCTTGCAGGCCTGCTGTTCCTCTACGGGCTGCAGCGCTTCCAGGGCGGCCTGCCGCTGAACCCGGACGGGATGGCGGCGGTGCCGCCCGATCTCGCCTTCAACACGGCGGTCAGCTTCGTCACCAACACGAACTGGCAGAGCTATGGCGGCGAGAGCACGATGTCCTACCTGACGCAGATGCTCGGGCTGACCGTGCAGAACTTCGCCTCGGCCGCGACCGGCATCGCGATCGCCGTCGCGCTCATCCGCGGCTTCGCCCGGGCCTCGGCCAAGACGGTCGGCAGCTTCTGGGTCGATCTCACCCGGGCAACGCTCTACATCCTGCTGCCGCTCTGCATCGTGCTGACGCTCGTCTATGTCGCGCTCGGCATGCCGCAGACCTTCGATGCCGCGGCGGTCGCGACCACGCTGGAAGGCGCGCAGCAGACCGTCGCGCGTGGCCCCGTCGCCTCGCAGGTCGCGATCAAGATGCTCGGCACCAATGGCGGCGGCTTCTTCAACGCCAATGCCGCGCATCCCTTCGAGAATCCCGACGCGATCGCGAACATGATCCAGATGGTGACGATCTTCGCCATCGGCGCCGCGCTTACCAATGTCTTCGGCCGCATGGTCGGCAACCAGCGCCAGGGCTGGGCGATCCTCGCCAGCATGGGCGCACTGTTCATCGTCGGCGTCGTCGTCTGCTACTGGGCGGAAGCCGCGGGCAACCCGCTCGTCCAGGCGCTCGGGCTGCCGGGCGGCAACATGGAGGGCAAGGAGGCCCGCTTCGGCATCCCGCTCTCGGCGCTCTTTGCAGTCGTCACCACGGCGGCCTCCTGCGGCGCGGTCAACGCCATGCATGGCAGCTTCACGGCGCTGGGCGGCCTCATCCCGCTCATCAACATGGAGCTCGGAGAGATCATCGTCGGCGGCGTCGGCGCCGGATTCTACGGCATCGTGCTCTTCGTCGTGCTCGCGATCTTCGTCGCCGGGCTGATGGTCGGCCGCACGCCCGAATATCTCGGCAAGAAGATTGAGGCCAAGGAGGTCAAGATGGCCATGCTTGCCATCCTGTGCCTGCCGGCCGGCATGCTGATCTTCACCGCAATCGCCGTGGTGCTCCCCGATGCCGTCGCTGCCGCCGGCAATAGCGGGCCGCATGGCTTCTCCGAGATTCTCTACGCCTATACCTCTGCGGCGGCGAACAACGGCTCGGCCTTCGCCAGCCTCTCGGCGAACACGGTCTGGTACAACGTCACCCTCGGCATCACGATGCTGGCCGGCCGGTTCCTGGTCATCATTCCGGCGCTCGCCATTGCGGGCTCGCTGGCGGCGAAGAAGTCCGTACCCGCCTCGGCAGGCACCTTCCCGACAGACGGGCCGCTTTTCGTCGGGCTGCTGGTCGGCGTGATCCTCATCGTCGGCGGCCTGACATTCTTCCCCGCCCTCGCAGTCGGCCCGATCGTCGAGCATCTCGCGATGATCGCCGGGCAGAGCTTGTGAGGAGGCTGCCATGGCAAGCTGCCTGCGCCAGCTGCGGCGTGAAGCCATCCCCCGCGACGCGGCTTCGTCGCGGGGACCGGGCGGGACGCCGCCCCGGCCCGCCACCCTGATCCTTTGCATGACGCTCGGCCTCTGCCTCGTCCTGCTCATCGTCCGCGCGCTCGCCGCCCTGTTCGGCGCCGCCTGAGCCTGCGCGTCACATCTCTTCGCTGGAGCCTCTCATGAGCCAGTCCAAATCCGCGAGCCTGATCGACGCTCGCATCCTCCTGCCCGCGCTGGGCGACGCCTTCCGCAAGCTCGATCCGCGCAGCCTCGCCCGCAACCCGGTGATGTTCGTCGTTGCCGTCGTCTCGGCGCTGACCACCATCCTGCTCGTCAAGGATCTGGTGACGGGCGCCCAGGGCCTCGGCTTCACCTTCCAGATCGTGCTCTGGCTCTGGTTCACCGTGCTCTTCGCCAATTTCGCGGAAGCGGTGGCGGAGGGGCGCGGCAAGGCGCAAGCCGAGTCGCTGCGCAAGACGCGCACCGAGACGCAGGCCAAGCTGCTCTCGGGCGAGGATCGCAGCGCCTTCAAGCTCGTCCCCGGCACCTCGCTCAAGGTCGGCGATGTCGTGCTGGTCGAGGCCGGCGACATCATTCCCTCCGATGGCGAGGTGATCGAGGGCGTGGCCTCGGTGAACGAGGCGGCGATCACGGGCGAATCCGCTCCCGTAATCCGCGAATCCGGCGGCGACCGCTCGGCCGTGACGGGCGGCACGCAGGTGCTCTCCGACTGGATCCGCGTGCGGATCACGGCCGCGGCGGGCTCGACCTTCATCGACCGCATGATCGCGCTGGTCGAGGGCGCCGAGCGCCAGAAGACGCCGAACGAGATCGCGCTCAACATCCTGCTGGCCGGCATGACGTTGATCTTCGTGCTCGCCACCGCGACGATCCCGAGCTTCGCCACCTATGCCGGCGGCTACATCCCCGTCGTGGTGCTGGTCGCGCTGTTCGTGACGCTGATCCCCACGACCATCGGCGCGCTGCTCTCGGCCATCGGCATTGCCGGCATGGACAGGCTGGTGCGCTTCAACGTGCTCGCCATGTCGGGCCGCGCTGTCGAGGCCGCGGGCGACGTCGACACGCTGCTGCTCGACAAAACGGGCACGATCACGCTCGGCAACCGCCAGGCGACGGAGTTCCGGGCCGTGCGCGGGGTCGGCGAGCAGGAGCTGGCCGATGCGGCGCAGATCGCCTCGCTCGCCGACGAGACGCCGGAGGGCCGGTCCATCGTCGTGCTCGCCAAGGAGAAATACGGCATCCGGGCGCGCGACATGGGCAGCCTGCACGCGACCTTCGTGCCCTTCACAGCACAGAGCAGGATGAGCGGCGTCGACATCGACGGCTCGCAGATCCGCAAGGGCGCCGTCGATGCCGTGCTGAAGCATGTCGAGGCTGCGGGCGAGCGGTCCACGACCGAGATCGTGCGCGAGGTCCAGGCCATCGCAGCCGAGATCGCCAAGGCCGGCGGCACGCCGCTGGCGGTTGCACGCGACGGGCGCCTGCTGGGCGTTGTCCACCTCAAGGACATCGTCAAGGGCGGCATCCGCGAGCGCTTCTCGGAGCTGCGCCGCATGGGCATCCGCACGGTGATGATCACCGGCGACAATCCGATGACCGCAGCCGCCATCGCGGCGGAAGCCGGCGTCGACGATTTCCTCGCCCAGGCGACGCCTGAGAACAAGCTCGCGCTGATCCGCGAGGAGCAGGCCAAGGGCAAGCTCGTCGCCATGTGCGGCGACGGCACCAACGATGCGCCGGCGCTCGCCCAGGCTGATGTCGGCGTCGCCATGAACACCGGCACGGTGGCGGCGCGCGAGGCCGGCAACATGGTCGATCTCGACAGCGATCCGACGAAGCTCATCGAGATCGTCGAGATCGGCAAGCAGCTGCTGATGACGCGCGGCGCGCTGACGACCTTCTCGATTGCCAACGACGTGGCCAAGTATTTCGCCATCATCCCGGCGATGTTCCTGGCCTTCTATCCGCAGCTCGGCGCGCTCAACATCATGGGGCTCGCGACGCCGCAGAGCGCCATCCTATCGGCGATCATCTTCAACGCGCTGATCATCATCGCGCTGATCCCGCTCGCGCTGAAGGGCGTGAAGTACCGTGCCGTCGGCGCCGGCGCGCTGCTCAGCCGCAACATGCTCGTCTACGGGCTCGGCGGCATCATCGTGCCCTTCATCGGCATCAAGGCCATCGACATGGCCATCACCGCGCTGCACCTCGTGTAGCGGCGCTTGGAGATCTCAGCCCTCATCCTGAGGAGGCCTGTAGGGCCGTCTCGAAGGATGATCCAGGAGGCTCCGGCATCATCTGGAGCATCCTTCGAGACGCCGCTTCGCGGCTCCTCAGGATGAGGGCTGAGGGACGTTTTTCAGACAGGCTTTCAAGGAGCCGCAACCATGCTCAAGCAGATCCGCCCCGCCCTCGTGATGCTCGCGGCCTTCGCGATCCTCACGGGCCTCGTCTACCCGCTGGCGATGACCGGCATCGCCCAGGCCGTGTTTCCGCGCCAGGCGAATGGCAGCCTGATCGAGAAGGACGGCAAGGTCATCGGCTCCGGCCTGATCGGCCAGTCCTTCGCGTCCGACCGCTACTTCCATGGCCGGCCCTCGGCCGCCGGTGACGGCTATAATGCCTCCAGCTCCGGCGGTTCGAATCTCGGCCCGACCAGTGCCAAGCTGATCGAGCGCATCAAGACCGATGCCGAGACACTGAAGGCTGAGAACCCGGGCGCGGCCGTGCCGATGGACCTCGTCACCACCTCGGGCAGTGGCCTCGACCCGCATATTTCGCCGGAAGCCGCTTATTTCCAGGTCGGCCGGGTCGCCAAGGCGCGCAACGCCGATCCCGCGACTGTCAAGGCGCTGGTCGATGCCCATGTCGAGCCGCGCAAGCTCGGCTTCCTCGGCGAACCGGTGGTCAACGTGCTGGCGCTGAATCTCGCTCTCGACGGCGCCTCCGCGCGCTGACACAAAGACACTGGCGGCGCGCCGAGCGCCGCCGCTTTTCCGTGCGGACCGCATGACACTTCCCGACAGCCATCGCGAGATCAGGGGCAGGCCCTCGCCCGAGGCGCTGCTGGCGAGCGCCCAGCGCGAGGGCCGGGGGCACCTGAAGATCTTTCTCGGCGCGGCGCCCGGCGTCGGCAAGACCTACGAGATGCTGAGCTCGGCCAAGGCCCGCAAGACCGAGGGCCTTGATGTCGTGATCGGCGTCGTCGAGACGCATGGCCGCAAGGAAACGCAGGCGCTGGTGGACGGCTTCGAGATCGTCCCGCGCCGGATGGTCGACTACAAGGATCATGTCCTCGACGAGATGGATATCGACGCGATCCTGGCACGCCGCCCGGCATTGGTCCTCGTCGATGAGCTCGCCCACACCAACGCGCCCGGCAGCCGCCATCCCAAACGCTATCTCGATGTCGAGGAGCTGCTGTCGCGCGGCATCGACGTCTACACAACGCTCAACATCCAGCATGTCGAGAGCCTGAACGACGTCGTCGCGCAGATCACCCGTATCCGGGTGCGCGAGACGGTGCCGGATTCGATCGTCGACCGGGCCGACGACGTCGAGATCATCGACCTGACGCCGGCCGACCTGATCAAGCGCCTCGAGGAGGGCAAGGTCTATCTCGGCAAGACGGCCAAGCGCGCCATCGCGAACTATTTCTCGCCGGGCAACCTGACAGCACTGCGCGAACTCGCGCTGCGCCGGACGGCACAGCGTGTCGACGACCAACTGCTCAGCCATATGCAGGAGCATGCGATCCCCGGTCCCTGGGCCGCAGGCGAGCGCATCCTTGTCTGCATCGACGAAAGCGCTGGTGCTCCGGCGCTGATCCGCCATGCCAAGCGGCAGGCCGACAGGCTGCGGGCGCCGTGGAGCGCGCTCCATGTCGAGACGCCGCGGGCAGCCGCATTGCCTGAAGCAGCCAAGACGCGGGTGGCCAACGCACTGCGGCTTGCAGCGCAGCTCGGCGGCGAAGCGATCGTCCTGCCGGGGCTCGACGTGACCGGAGAGATCCTGAGGCACGCAGCCGCCAATAACGTCACGCAGATCATCGTCGGCAAGCCGGTCAAGCCGCGCTGGCGCGAATGGCTGGGAGCCTCCGTCTCGCATGAGCTGATCCGCCGGGCCGGCGACATCGGCGTTCATGTCGTGGCGCTGCGGGAGCAACAGCCGGACGAAGCTGGAGCCGCCTCGACGCCAGGCAAGACGGGGTTCTCGTCCGGCCCCTATCTCGCTGCGGCCGCCTATGTCGCCATCGCTCTCGGGGCCGCCGAGCTGCTGAGCCTGGTCATGGACCTGCGCAACATTGCGCTCGTCTTCCTCACCGCCGTGCTCGCCTCGGCTGTGACCGCAGGCCTGTGGCCCGCGTTGTTCGCTTCAGTGCTCAGCGTGCTGACGCTGAACTTCTTCTTCGTCGCACCGCTCTACACCTTCACGGTGGGCGACCCCGAGAATGCCGTCGCGCTCGCCTTCTTTCTGCTGGTCGCGGTGATCGCCTCGAACCTGACCGCGCGCGTTCAGCGACAGGCGGATGCCGCACGACAGCGCGCTCGGACCACGGAGGATCTCTACCTCTTCTCCAAGAAGCTCGCCGGGACCGGCACGCTCGACGACGTGCTCTGGGCGACGGCGTTCCAGATAGCCTCCATGCTCAAGGTGCGCGTTGTCATCCTGATGCCGGAGGAGGGCTCGCTTTCGGTCCGCGCCGGCTATCCGCCCGACGACACGCTGGTCGACGCCGACATTGCCGCTGCGCGCTGGGCCTGGGAGCATGACCGCGCGGCCGGGCGCGGCGCCGATACGCTGCCCGGCGCGAAACGACTCTATCTGCCGCTGCGGACGGGCCGCACTGCCGTGGGCGTGATCGGCCTCGACAACGACAGGGAGGGCCCGCTGCTTTCGCCAGAGCAGCAGCGCCTGCTCGATGCACTGGCCGACCAGGCGGCTGTGGCCATCGAGCGCATTCAGCTCGTCGCGGATGTCGACCGGGCGAAGCTCACGGCCGAGGCCGACCGGCTGCGCTCGGCGCTGCTGACCTCGATCTCGCACGATCTCAAGACGCCGCTCGCCTCGATCATGGGGGCGGCCGGCACCTTGCGGGATTATCGCAGCGCACTGCCGGAGGAGGCCCGCACAGCCCTTCTGGCCACCGTGATCGATGAGTCGGAACGGCTCAACCGCTTCATCGCCAACCTGCTCGACATGACCAGGATCGAATCCGGCGCGATGGAGCCGAATGCGACGCTGGTGGACGTGGCCGAAGTGGTCGGCAGCGCGCTGCGCCGCGCGGCGAAGATCGCGGCCGGCCATCGTGTCGAGACCGAATTGCCGAACGACCTGCCGATGCTGAGGCTCGACCCCGTCCTGTTCGAGCAGGTGCTGTTCAACCTGCTCGACAACGCCGCCAAATACGCTCCCGCCGGCAGCGTCATCGCCATCCGCGCCCGCCGGGACGACGGGGCCGTCCTGATCGCGGTTGCCGACGAGGGGCCGGGCCTGCCGCCTTCCGATCTGGAGCGCATCTTCGACAGCTTCTACAGGGTCCGGAAAGGCGATCAGGTCCGTGCCGGGACCGGGCTCGGCCTCGCCATCTGCCGCGGCTTCGTTGAGGCGATGGGCGGCACGATCAAGGCCGCGAACCGGGCGGACCGCACCGGCGCGGTCTTCACCATCACCATGCCCGTCGAGGCCCGGCAGGAGAGATTGGAGCCCCTGACATGACGACAATGGACGTCCAGGTCCTGGTCGTGGACGACGAGCCGGCGATCCGCCGCCTGCTGCGTGTCGGCCTCTCGACCGAGGGCTATGCCATCCGCGAGGCCGCGACGGGGCGCGAGGCGATCGAGCGGGTCAAGGAGGAGATGCCGGACCTGATCGTGCTCGATCTCGGCCTGCCGGACATCTCCGGGCATGAGCTGCTGCGGGCATGGCGGGCCGAGGCGCTTGCCTTGCCCATCGTGATCCTGTCGAGCCGAACGGACGAGACAGGCATCGTCGAGGCGCTGGAGACCGGCGCCGACGACTATGTCACGAAGCCTTTCGGCATGAAGGAGCTCGCGGCGCGGCTGCGGGTTGCACTGCGCCACAAGCTCCAGCAGCAGGGCGAGAAGCCGATCTTCCAGACCGGCGAGCTCTCGGTCGACCTCGTCAAGCGCATCGTCAAGGTGGGCGGGCAGGAGGTGAAGCTCTCGCCCAAGGAATACGACATCCTGCGCATCCTTGTGCAGCATGCCGGCAAGGTGCTGACGCACCAGCACCTTATGAAGCAGGTCTGGGGCAGCTCGGCCGATGTGCAGTATCTGCGCGTCTATGTGCGGCAGCTGCGCCAGAAGATCGAGCGCATCCCGGACCAGCCGCAATACATCACGACGGAGACTGGCGTCGGCTATCGCCTGCGCGAGGCCGAGTGAGATCCAGCAAGCGAGATTTGCTGCGCGGGCTCCCGGCCCTTCGGCATTCCATGAAGACGACCGAATGATCCCTTCCGACATCATCCGCCCGCGTTCGATCATCAGGCTTTCGGCCGCCAACAAGCCGGCGCTGTTCCGTGCGCTGGCGAAGAAAGCGGCGGAGCAGCTCGCTCTACCCGAGGCCGCCATTCTCGGTGCGCTGAACCGGCGCGAGGCGCTGGGCTCCACCGGAGTAGGGGAAGGGGTGGCGATGCCGCATGCCCCGGTGGCCGGGCTCGCCGAGCCCTTCGGTTTGCTCGCGCGGCTGGAGCAGCCAGTGACCTATGAGGCGATCGACGGGCAGCCCGTGGACATTGTCTGCCTGGTGCTGACGCCGGAGAACGGCGGCAAGGGGCGGATCGACGCGCTCGCCTGCATCGCAAAGCGCCTGCGGCCGTTAGAGGTGCGCGACCGCATCCGCAACGCCAAGGGCAGCGAGGACATCTACGAGATGCTGCTCGACGAGGTCTGATCCCGCTGAAATCATTATGAGATTTTAAGGCCGCGCTGCTTCTCGGGGCATCGAAAACATATCGGCCTCGTTGTTATCTGCCCGACAGCTGGTCATCAGCTGCTTGGAAGATGGAACCATGAAGGACAGATCTCTTCAGAAGCCCCTCGCATTCGTCGTCGGCCGTGACGTCGAGGGGCATTGGCTGGCGGTCGAGACGCATGGCCGGGGAGGCGGCATCTTCGTCAGCCGCGACAGCGCGCTGCGTTACGCCGCCTTCGAGACAGACCATCGCCCCTCGGCCGTGCGTTCCACGGCGAAGCGACTCAGGTTGCTGTGAGGCGGCCATGAACCATTGGCTCCACGGCATGTTCACGGCGCTCGTCACGCCCTTCGAGGGCGGGCGCGTCGACCATGCCTCGCTCGAACGGCTCGTGGCCTGGCAGATCGCGCAGGGCACGGACGGCCTCGTGGTCTGCTCGGCGGCGGGCGAGTTCCCGACGCTGACGCCGGAAGAGCGCAGGGATGTGCTCGCGACGGTGCGCCGCGCGGCGGGCCGCCATTTCCCCGTCGTCGCGGCCTGCGGGACCAACGCCACTGCCGCGACGCTCGCGGAGATCGCACTGGCCGAACGGGTCGGGGCGTCGGCGATCCTGCTGCGCATGCCCTATTACAGCCGCCCGACGCAGGCAGGGCTGATCGCGCATGCTGCGGCCGCCGCGCAGGCGACGACGCTGGAGATCGTGCTCGATAACGATCCCGACCGCTGCGGCGTCGAGCTCTCTTGCGAGACGCTGGAACAGCTTTCGGGGCATGCCAACATCGTGGGCATCCTGGAGCGTCGCGGCGATCTCTCCCGCTGTGACCGGATCGCCCGCGTTCGCGACCGCCGGTTCATGCGGCTCACCGGCGCTGCGGACGCGATACCGTCCTATTTCCTGGCGGGTGGGTGCGGCGCCGTCACCGCGGTCGGCAACCTCGTTCCGCACTGGCTGTTCCGGCTCGGGAGCGCGATGCGCTCGGAGCTCTACGGGCAGGCACAGATGCTGCAGCGGCGGCTCGCGCCGGTGAATGCCGCCCTGGTGCGGGAGCCGGAGCCTGTCCTGATCAAGCAGGCGCTTTCGCTGCTGCATCCGGGCGTCCGTCCGGACTGCCGGCTGCCGCTCACGCCTGCCGGCGAGGATGCGGCCCGGCTGATGGAGGAGGTCATCGAAGACTTCCCGCGTCCTCCGCTCGCGGCGGCAAGCGGCCATCGGCAGGCTGTCGGCGCGCGCGCCTGACATCCCTCTCATTCAAGGATAATTTCAATGCCGCTTCTGGCATCCTTCAGGCGCAGGCGCGAGGCCGTCCACGCGACCATGCGCAAGACCCCCGACACGACCTGGCAGCGTGACTTGGCTCAGGCCACGATCCTGCTCGCGCTGCTGGCGTTGGTCATCAGCGTCCGCGCGTGGTGGGCCGTGCAGAACACGGGTGTTCCGGCGCTCCCGAACTGAGCATATCGGAGACCATGGTTCGGCGGCGCTACCGCGCCGCCGAACCTGCATGAGTTCGATCTTGCGGAAAGCGCTCCGTTACCAGCGCGGGGGCCCGTAATACGGCGGCGGGGGAGGAGGACGGTAGCCGGGGCGCGGTCCGTAGCCATAGCCGGGGCGAGGGCCGTAGCCAGGGCGGGGACCATAACCGGGGCCGGGGCCGTAGCCGGGACGGGGGCCGTAACCGGCGCCGCGACCACCCCGACCGCCCTGCTGCTGGCGCATCGTTTCCTGCATGATCATCAGCCTCCGCTCCTTCGCGGCGCTCATGGTGAATTCGACAGGTGCCTTGTCGAGGTGCTGCGCGAGAGATTGCGGCAGAGCTTCGCTCGCCATGGCCGGTGCGCCGACTGCGGCCCCGACGGCGATGGTGGCGGTTATCAATAGCATTCGCATCGTAGACTCCTTTATCGCCCGCATTGAACCCCGCCAAGGTTCAACGAGGCGTGAACGAGGCTGTCGGAAAGCGTTCATCGGCAGGCCGACGCGGCGACACGTTGCCGCTGCCCAGGATTCTCAAACCCTGGATTTCGGCCGCAGTGCCATGTCGCAAGCGGATGGTCCGGCTCAGCAAGGCTCTTCGCTGCTGCGCTCCCGGTGTCGAAAGGGGGGCGGTTTTCTCGTTGAATTTGCGCGATTGTTCAGTGTTTGTGTTGTTATATTTGTAGTCTATCCCCGTAGAGTTGAATCGATATACGTATATATTTGAATTATAATAAATATTATATTGCGACTCTATTAAGATTCAACTTGCGAATCCTTTTTCGACGCGATTAGACGCCTCGGTGTGGGACTGGGGTTATCTGATGAATAATAGTTCAAAACTGGCTTTCCTGGCGGCGCTTCTGTCGTCGACGGCCCTTTCAATCGCGCAGGCGCAGACCGTTCCGGCGGCTGGCCAATCTGCCGAGCAGACGATCTCGCTGGACCAGATCACGGTTACGGCAACACGGGGCGAAAAGCAGGCGCTCGACGTGCCGGGCACGGTCAACGTCATCTCGCGCCAGGAACTTGATGAGCGCATCACCCGCGATACGCAGGATCTCGTGCGCTACCAGCCGGGCGTCTTCGTCAATCGCCAGACCTCCAGCACCGACCCGTTCGGCAACTATGGCGGCTTCACGATCCGCGGCGTCGGCGGCAACCGCGTCCAGATGCAGGTCGATGGGTCTCGGGTGATCGAGCGTATCACTGACGGAAACCGCGACTTCGTGGATCTGCCCTTCCTCAAGAGCGTCGAGATCGTGCGTGGCCCCGGATCGGTGCTGTGGGGCGCCGATGCGCTCGGCGGTATCGTGGCCTACCGCACGCTCGACCCGCAGGATCTGCTCAAGGGCAAGGACAAGCCTTACGCGGTCAAGCTGGACGCCAGCTATGACAGCTTCGACCGCTCCTTCGTGAAGACCGGCGTGGCGGCTTTCCGCTTCTCGCCGCTGCTGGAAGGCATCTTCGGCGTCAGCCAGAGAACCGCACAGGAAGGCAAGCTCACCAATGCGCGGGCGGATGGCGGCCGCTGGGGTTGCCCGGTGCCGACGACCCGCTTCCTGGGTTGCGACACGCTTAACCCGCTGGACACGACGGTCTGGAATGCGTTTGGCAAGCTCGTCTTCAAGCCGACGCCGGACCACACCCTCAAACTGACCGGCGAGTATTTCGACAGCGACATCACGGTGAACCAGCTCAACGACTACAACGTCGTCAGCTCTGGCATCCGCAACGGCGCCTATATCCGCAATCAGGTGAAGTCGCGGAAGCGGCTCGCATTCGAGCACGAATGGGATGTCGGCGCGAGCTTCCTCGATTCAATCCGCTGGCAGGCATCCTATTCGCCCCAGGGCCGAACCTTCGTCAGCAACCGGCTTCAGACGCTGGCCAACGGCCAGCAGCGCTTCACGCGCGGCCTGCTGGACTACACCGAGGAGTTCTCGCAGCTCGATATTCAGGCCAAGTCGAGCTTCGCGCTGGGTTCAAGCTTCCACAGGCTGACCTACGGCTTCCAGGGCGACATCACCAAGACCGACTATCAGCGGCAGGACGACGTCCGGAACCTCACCACTAATGTGCTGACGACGACCGTCGCCGGCGGCTTCAACTTCGCCAACGCCACGACGACGCGCGCAGACATCTATCTGCAGGACGAGATTGAACTGCTGGGCGGGCGATGGACGATCACGCCCGGCGTCCGCTACGCCAACTACAACATCGATCCTCGCGTCGGAACGGGCTACGTCATCGTGCCCGGCAAGGAGCCCCGCGAGCTCGAATCCCATCGCGTGATCCCGCAGATCGGCACGATCTTCAAGCTCGACGACACTTACTCGGTCTATGCGCGCTACGCCGAGGGCTTCAAGATGCCGACCTCGCAGCAGCTCTTCACCTCGCTGCCCTTCGGCACCCAGACTCTGGTTCCCAACCCGGATCTCAAGCCGGAAAAGGTCAAGTCCTACGAGGCTGGCGTGCGTGGCCGGTTTGCGGATGGCTGGTTCTCAGTCGGGGCGTTCCATGCCAACTATCAAGACTTCATCCAGGAACTCTACGAGGTGCCTGGCACGCTCGACATCACGTCGCGCAATCTGGCGAAGGTCAAGATTTCCGGCATCGAGGCCTCGGGCGAATGGCGCTTCCATGAGCGCTGGGTCGCCAATGTCGCGGTCAGCTACCAATACGCGAAGCAGAGGCAGACGCCGGGCGCGGCCGAAATTCCCTATAACGTCAGCCCGCTCAAGGCGGTGACGGGCCTCAAGTACCTGATGCCTGAATATGGGCTGGAGGCCGAGGTTCTGGCGACCTTCGCAGCGGGCGCGACCCGGGCGGATGCATCGACCACCTTCAAGCCCGGCGGATATTCGGTGTTCGACGCCTATCTGAACTGGAAGCCGACTTCGTTCATCACGGTGCGCGGTGGCGTGCAGAACATCTTCGACAGGCGCTACTTCGCCGACGTGCTGAACTACGGCAAGACGGCGACGGTCGCCGTCGCGGCCGCCAACCCCCTCGAACTGCAGACCGCGCCGGGCCGCACCTTCAAGGTGGCTGCTTCCGTCGAGTTCTGACGACGCCTCAGAGACGCAGCGCCCGCGGGCGCGGCGGATCGGCGACGCTCCGTCCCGAGACCCCGGAGCGTCGCAATCTTTTGGAGAGACCACAATGACCAGCGAGACCCATCCGCGCGAGCGCCTGAAACAGGCCCCGGCCGAGATCCTGAGATGCCTGCCCGCCCTGGGGCGCGTCATGCTGAGCACCCGCTCCGGCGGCGCCACGCATGAGCGCATGGGCGCGGTCGAGACCGTCACGGCTGAGGCCGATGCCATTCGCCTGGGCGGCACCTTCCACGACAGCCGGATCGACCTGACCACGGTCGTCAGCATGGTCGCCGATCGCACGGCCACGATGCGCGACCGGGTGCTACCGCGGCTGGAATGCCAGGACGCGGCGGGCGAGAGCCTGTTCAGCCTGATCGCACTCGATGGACTCGAGCCCTTCGACAAGGCGCTGGAGTCCTTCGGTGCCGGAGAGAAGCTCGATCCTCTCGTGCGCGATGCACCGGGAATGGGCGGTGCGGCGGATGTGCCGGAGGACGATCTCGGCGCCCGCAGCTTCGCCGCGATCCTTGCCAGCGGTGCCGCCATCACCATCGATATCGAGCGGCCCGGCCTGTTCCAGCACTGGGAGGGCGCGCTGCCGGAGCCGAAGCCGGCCATGGGCTTCGTGAACATCATGCAGCCGGACTTCCATCTGCATCTCAAGGCCGGCGCCGTCGCAGGCTGGGAGCGGCAGGAGGCGGACGGCACCGTCACGCTCCATGCCCGCGACGCCGAGGGCAAGAGCTTCGGCCTTGTGCTGCGCGGCCCCGCCGCTGCTTTCGGCGAGGTTCCGGAAAGCCATGCTGGTCGCGGCTGAGCCGAGCCCGGCGGGCGAGGGCCTCGCCCATCCGCGCGCGCGCTGGCTCTGCCCGGGCACGGGCAGGCTGCAGCCACAGGGCGAGGTGATCGGGGAGGCTGCGAAGAAGCGCGTCGTGCTGCTCGGCGAGTCCCACGACATCGCCGAGATCCATCGCTGGCAGCTCCATGTCACAGCCTTCCTGCACATGCTGCGGCCGCAGATGGCGGTGGGATTCGAGATGTTTCCGCGGCGGATACAGCCGGTGCTGGATGCGTGGGTCGATGGCGCGATGGACACCGCAACCTTCATCGAGCGCAGCGAGTGGGCACAGGTCTGGGGATTCGATCCCGAGCTCTACCTGCCGCTATTTCATTTCTGCCGGCAGCAGCGGGTGAAGATGCTGGCGCTCAACTGCTACCGAGAACTCGTCACGCGCGTCGGCCAGGCCGGCTGGGATGCGATCCCTGTCGAGGAGCGCGATGGCCTGACCCCGTCGGCGCCTGCCACCGATGCCTATCGTGCCTATCTCGAACGGCTGATGAAAAGCTTCGGCGGCGCGGAGCGACCTGCCGGCGCCGCATCGCCGGTGAGCGACCGCTTCCTGCGCGCGCAGCAGACCTGGGACCGCGCCTTCGCCTGTGGCATCGCCGACCATCTGGCGGCGGTGCCGGACGACCTCGTGATCGGCATCATCGGGCGTGGCCATCTCGAATATGGCCACGGCACGCCCTATCAGCTGCGCGATCTGGGCATCGAGGATGTGGCGGTGCTGCTGCCGGGCACAGCCGAAGCCTATGACGCGGCAGCCCTCACGGGCATCGCCGATGCCGTGTTCCGGCTCGACACGCCCGAGCCGCCCGCGCCGCGACGCGAACGCCCCAAGCCGGCATGATGTCTATTCTGCGCCATATCGCCCACCTGACGAAGCTCTGCGTCAAGGGGCCGGGCGGGCTGCTTGGCGTGCTGCAGTTCCTGGCCATCGTCGGGCTCGGACTGATCGGCGTGCGGATCGGCGTCCAGCTGATCACCTGGAACGCGGACTTCTACAACGCGATCCAGAAACTCGACGTGCCCGCCGTCCTGCAGCAGATACAGGTCTATTTCGGCCTGACCGCGATTTCCGTCGTGCTGCATCTGGCCTCGGCCTATATGCGCCGCATGCTGCAGATTCGCTGGCGGCATTCGCTGACCGAGGCCACGCTCGAGCGCTGGCTGTCAGGCAAGGCCTATTGGCATCTGCGCGATCGCACGGAGGCCGGGCTGGACAACCCGGACCAGCGCATCGCGGAGGATTGCCGCATCTTCGTCGACAAGCTCACCGACGAGGCGCTGGACCTGATCACCCGCGTGGTCGGCCTGGTCTCGTATGTCGCGATCCTCTGGTCGCTCTCGACCTTCCCGCTGGCTTTCGTAATGGCGGGCTTCTCGATCGAGATCCCGCGCTACATGGTCTGGGCGGCGCCGATCTATGTCGTGATCGCGACCTTCATCACGCACGGACTCGGCGCGCCACTGAAGAAGCTCGATTTCGAGCAGCAGCGCCGCGAGGCCGATTTCCGCTTCGCCCTGACGCGGCTGCGCGAGAACATCGAGCCCGTGGCGCTCGCCGGCGGGGAGGCGGCTGAGCGCAACGAGCTGTCGCGCCGCTTCGCGGCGCTGGCCAGGAACTGGTATGCGCTGACCAATCGCGAGTTGATCCTCGGCTTCTTCTCCCGGCCCTATTTCCAGACCGTGCTGACGATTCCGATCTTCCTGGCGCTGCCGGCCTATCTTGCCGGGCGCGTGACCTTTGGCGGGCTGATGCAGCTGCGCTCCGCCTTCCAGAACGTCGTCACGACGCTGTCCTGGTTCATCTTCTCGTACAAGGATCTGGCACAGCTGGCCGCTACCGCAAGCCGGCTCAGCCATTTCCTCGCCGCCGCCGAGGCGGCGAGCCGGGCGGGTGCGAAAGCCGGCCCCGAAGTCTCTGACGGTGAGCTCTTTCGGGTGAACGGCCTTGTGCTCGCGACGCCCGACGGGCGCGCGCTGGCGCCGCTGCCAGAGCTCGAACTCAAGGCCGGCGAGTCCTGCTGGATCATGGCTCCGTCAGGCTTCGGCAAGAGCACGCTGGTCAAGGCATTGGCCGGTCTCTGGCGCCATGGCGAGGGCTCGATCGAGCGCCCGGCCGCGTCGATCAGCTTCGCATCGCAGCAGGTCTACCTGCCGCTTGGCAGCATGGCCGCGGCGCTGGCTTATCCCGCGCTGCCGGAGGCGTTCAGCGAGGCGGAGTATCAGCGAGCGCTCGAGGCCGTCGGTCTGGCCAACCTCGGGACGCCCGAAGAGGCGGACTGGCAGCGCATCCGCCATGGCCTGTCCGGTGGCGAGCGGCAGCGGCTCGCGCTCGCGCGCCTGCACCTGCAGAAACCGGACTGGCTGGTGCTCGATGAGGCGACGAGCGCGCTGGATGCCGAGGCGGAGGGGCAGATCCTGTCCGCGCTACGACGGGCGCTGCCGGACGCGACCTTCGTGCTCATCGCGCATCGTGAGCCGCAGGGCATCGCCCTCTCCCGGAGGATCGAGCTGGGGTGGCAGCCGCGCGCGGGGGCCGCACAGGACGTTGCCGGCTCCGTTTCCGAACCCGTAGGCTGACGACCTGCACCCCAAACTCACATCTCTTCGGTCGCCATGATGCGCTTTCCATCGCCGGCTCAGGCCGCTGCCGCCGCCCGCCGCAAGCTCGCCCGCTGGAACCAGGTTCCACGGCTGCTGCGGTCGCTGTGGCGGACGAGCCCCGCCCTGTTCGTGACGGTGGCGATCGTACGGCTGCTGCGCGCCCTGCAGACGCCCGCTGTGCTCTTTGTCGGCAAGCTGATCATCGACGAGATCGTGCTGCAGACACGGACGCCGTCCCCCGGCCCGACCCTGAACGACTGGATCGAGAGCGGCAGGGCCTCGGCGCTGGCGAGCTGGATTTTCGTGGAATTCCTGCTGGTCGCCGGCGGCAATGCGCTGAACCGCCTCGGCATGCTAGTCGAGGGGCTGCTCTCGGAACGGCAGGGCTTCGCCCTCGGCGCCCAGCTCGTCGAGCGGGCGGCGGAGCTGGACCTCACGGATATCGAGGGCAGCGTCGCGCAGGACAAGCTGCAACGCGCCAATGCCGCGACGATGATCGGCTATCAACTCATCACCACGCTGCTCACGCAGGCGCAGAATGCGGTGACGCTGCTCGTGCTGCTGGCCGGGCTGGTCTTCTTCGTGCCCTGGCTGATCCTGCTGCTGCTCGCCGCGCTGCTGCCGACCCTTCTGGTCGAGATGCACTTCAATAGGCGGCAATACGAGGTCTCCGTGGCGCTGGTGCCGGAGCGTCGGCACCTGAGCTACCTGCAGCATGTCGGCGCGGCGGCCCACACGGCCAAGGAGGTGAAGCTCTTCCGGCTCGGGGGCTATATCGCCGGTATGCTGCGGGGGCTCGCAGCGCGCATCGTCGCCCGCAATCGCGCCCTCGCGCTGCGCCGGGCGGCGTGGAGCAGTATCTCAGGGGCGCTGGGCTCGCTTGCCTATTACGCTGTCTATGCCGCGATCGCCTGGCGCGCACTCAGCGGCGACATCAGCCTCGGTGACCTGACCTTCCTGGCCGGTTCGCTGACCCGGCTCAACGGCCTGTTCGAAGGGCTGATCGTCGGTCTCAGCCAGATCGTCGCGCAGCTCCAGTATCTCGGCGATCTCTACGCTTTCCTGGACATGCGCTCCGCTGTGCCCGAGCCGGCCGATCCGCAGCCCTTCCCGGTGCCGCTCAAGCACGGCGTCGTCTTCGAGGACGTCGGCTTCCGCTATCCGGGCAAGGAGGAATGGGCGCTGCGCGGCCTCAGCTTCACGCTTCCCGCCGGCGAGACGCTGGCGCTGGTCGGCGAGAACGGCGCCGGCAAGACGACCATCGTCAAGCTGCTGACCCGGCTCTATGAGCCGGACGAAGGCCGCATCCTGGTCGACGGCGTCGACATCCGCGATATCCCGCCGCTGGAGCTGCGCGAGCATATCGGAGCGATCTTCCAGGATTTCGTCCGCTACAACCTGATCGCCTCGGACAATATCGGCGTCGGCCGCGTCGGCCGCATCGGGGAGCGCGCGGCGATCGTGGAGGCGGCCCGCAAGAGCCTGGCCGATCCGGTGATCGCCGAGCTTCCCGGCGGCTATGATCAGATGCTCGGTCTCTCCTTCGCGAAGGGGCTCGATCTCTCCGGCGGCGAATGGCAGAAGATCGCCATCGCCCGCGCCTATTTCCGCGATGCCGAGGTCCTGATCCTCGACGAGCCGACGGCCGCCCTCGATGCCCGCTCAGAGGCCGAGATCTTCGAGCGCTTCCGCCATCTCGGTGCCGGAACGACGGCGCTGCTGATCTCGCACCGGTTCTCGACCGTGCGCATGGCCGATTGCATCCTGGTGCTGGAGAACGGCGCGATCCTCGAGAGCGGCAGTCATGCCGAGCTGATGACTCTTGGCGGGCGCTATGCCGAGCTTTTCAATCTGCAGGCTGCCGGATTTCTCTGAGCATCCGCCATCGGGCCTGCTGCAGCATGCTGCGCCTCATTCACCGGCCTGCCCGAGATTTCGGGCGCCCGATCACGCCAACGCTTCCGCAATCGCGGCGTGTATCTGAGCCTGGCCGAAAGGCTTGCCGAGGTAGACGGCGCCCGTCGGCATCGGCCCCAATTCTTCGACCGCGCTGCCCGTCGCAATGATCAGCCCGATGTCCGGATGAAGCTCGCGGGCCTTCGAGGCCAGAGCGAGCCCATCGAGAGCGGTATGGAACTTGACGTCGGTCACGAGCAGCCCGACAGCGTCCAGCCGCTGCAGTTCCTGCAGCGCAGCTTCGGCGCAAAAGAACTCCGCGACCCGCAATCCCGCGCTCTCGAGCGCGTCCACCAGATGCAAATTGATGAATGGGTCGTCCTCGACCACCAACGCAGTCATTGGCGGTCGCTTATCATCGGCACGTAGCATTCCATGCTTCAAGCACGGCAATTTATTTCGTGACCCATCAAATGATATGACCGGGCAACACGATTGATGGCACCGCGTCGGGAGAAGCCCCGAGGCGGATCGCGACAGAGCTGAATGTTCGCGATGCCAGAAGCCAAGCGAAGGAGCCAGAGTGTCCGGATTCTCCTACCTCATAAGGGCATTGGCCGGTCGCGACCGACTGACCGACAATGACAGGGCGCTCATCGAGACTTTGCCGCACCGCCGCCGGAGCTTTCCAAAGGGCGCGCAGCTAGTGGTCGAACACTCGCGCCCCACGGAAAGCTGCCTGGTCACCGGCGGCATTACAGCCCGCGAAGTCTTCCTGTCGGATGGCAGCAGGCAGATCAGCGCGATGCATGTCCCCGGCGATTTCGTCGATCTGCACGCCTTTTTGCTCAAGCTGATGGATCACAGCGTCGTCGCGCTGACTGAGTGCGAAGCGGTGTTCGTGCCGCATGGGGAGCTGCTGCGCATCTCGGAGCAATCGCCACATCTGACGCGACTGTTTTGGCTTTCGACCGTGATCGACGGCGCTATCCAGCGAGCCTGGATCGCCTCCATGGGGCGGCGTTCGCCGCTGTCGCATATCAGCCATCTGCTTTGCGAGATGTATTTGCGCCTTCAGGTCGCGGGCCTCGTCGAGGGCGATACATTCGACTTCCCGATCTCGCAGCCGGACCTTGCAGACATGCTGGGCCTCTCCATCGTGCATGTGAGCAGGACGCTGAAGGAGCTCCGCCAGCTGAACTACTTCACATGGGACGGGGGACGGGTGCGCATGCTGGACTATAAGCGGCTGGCGAAGCTCGCCGATTTCGATCCGACATACCTGAATCTGATCCAGGAGCCGCGCTAGATCAGCGCGCGCCCCGTCGGACGCGAAGAAGCGATCTCGCTTGTTGTCGAAGCTCGGATCTTCCCGAAAGGCGGATTGCACCTATCGCTCCGATGCTCTGGCGGAACTCCCTGCCCCGTGGCGCATTCATGCGACATGCCGAGGTATTTCATCGACAGTTCTGATGGTGCACGTGACGTCGAAGACGACAGCGGCCTAGAACTCGCAAGCGACAGGGCGGCGCGCTCGGCGGCGCTCGATGCCCTCGCCGATATGGTCCGCGACGTGTTGCCCGACGGCGACCACCGGATCTTCAGCGTGAACGTTCGAAACGCGACGGGCGGGGAGCTGTATCAGGCCAAGATCACCCTGGAGGGGAAGTGGCTGGAGCCGGGTTCGGAAGAACGGGACAGCGAGCGCTAACGGACCGTCCAAGCTCGCCAGCGGCCGGGAGCTCTTCAAAGGGTATGATACCTGCGAAGGAAAGTGGTAGCGGGAGATCGTCTCAGTCTACCCCCCCGAGCAGAACAAATCGTGTTCCGCATCAATTTGCGAGCGCAGCGCATGTGGGCCTAGCGGCTTGAATGACTGCTATGGGTCGGAAGCGGCCATCACGGTGAGGCAACCGTGTGCGCCGAATATGTGAACCATCCCAACTTATTCTGGGCATCCGACTGAAAAGCACGCTCCAAAAATGTAGGAAAATGGAGAGAAAGCAGCCGCTACTAAGATTATCAGCAGAAAACGTACTTTTGCTTTAGTGAGACGGCCCAGTATTGCGGTGGCGATTGCAGATAGCAGCCACACCAGGGCCAAATGCAGCCAGGTAGACTGCCGCAGAAAAAAATCACCGCGCCCCGACGCCAGCGCAAGTCCGCTCACCAGAATGAGCTGGAACGCGATAATCCAAAACATTGTCAGAATAATACGCATCGCCATCGTCTGGTAGGGTTTCGCGCAAGCATACGTTCTGAGATTGGTTCCGCAATGGGTCGAAAGCGGACGCACTGGGCATTCCGATTTCCGTCGCGCGTAGTGGTAGCGCCTTGGGTATTGTGAAATTCGCAAAATCCTAAGCGATTACAATAGCTTAGGAGAATTTGGTAGCGGGAGAGGGACTTGAACCCCCGACACGCGGATTATGATTCCGCTGCTCTAACCAGCTGAGCTACCCCGCCACGGACAGGCGAGCCGGCTTGGCCGGCTCGTCGTCGAGGCGCGATATAGGCGTCGTGATGCGGGCTCGTCAAGCCTTGTGGATCAAGCTTAGGCGGAGGCGAGCTTGCGGAGGCGCACCACCTTGAAATAACCGCGCCCGACATGGACCGTCTCATAGCGGCCCGTCGCCGCGCCCCAGCCCGTCAGGCGGCTGACCTTGAAGTCCGTGCTCCAGCCGATCCGCCGCATCAGCGGGGCGAGCCCGGTCCAGAACGGCGCGAGCAGGCCGCCGTCGTCGATCAGGCGGCTGGAGATGATGATCTCGCCGCCCGGCTTCAGCACCCGGTCCATCTCGGCCAGCGCCTGCTCGGGGTCGGGCACCAGCGTGATGACGAACTGCGCCGTCACGGCGTCGAATCGCTCGGGGCCGAAGCCGAGCCGGCAGGCGTCCATCACCATGAGCCCACGGACATGGGCGAGCTTCTGCTCCGCCACCTTGCGATGCGCCACCTTGAGCATGTCGAAGGAGAGGTCGGCGCCGAAGACCCGCGAATCCGGCGTGAAATAGGGCAGGGTAAGGCCGGTGCCGACCCCGATCTCGAGAATGTCCGGCCCGCAGGCGCAGGCCGCGTCCACCGCCTCGCGCTGAGGCCGGGCCAGCAGGCGCTGATAGATCCGATCGTAGAACTTCGCCCAGGTCGCATAGGCGCGCTTCTGGGTGTCGAGATCGTCGGTCGCCGGCATGGAAGGTTCCGCGAGGGGGGCTGTCAGGAGAGGGCGAGGGCGGCGGGCGGTGCGGCCGCCGGCAGGGCGAGGGGGCGGCGCAGGATGGTGCCGCCGCCAAGCACGCGGGAACCCGGCCCGGCGTCAGTATAGATCACGCAGGCCTGGCCGGGCGAGACGCCCTCCTCGTCGATGGCGAGCTCGATGCGCAGCCCCTCCTCGTCGCGGAAGAGGCGGGCCTCGCGCGGGGCGCGCGTCGAACGCACGCGCACCGCAACGTCGAGCCCCTCGGGCGGCAGATCCTCGAGCGCCGTCTCAGCCAGCCAGTTCACGTCGCGCAGGCGGATCTCGCGGGTGCTCAGCGCCTCGCGCGGGCCGACGATGACGCGGGCGCCATCGGCATCGAGCCGCAGCACGTAGAGCGGCTCGGCCGCGCTGATGCCGAGGCCCTTGCGCTGGCCGACGGTGTAGTGGAGCACGCCGTCATGCCGGCCGAGCACGCGGCCGTCGAGATGGACGATCTCGCCGGGGCGGGAGGCGCCGGGCTTCAGTCTTTCGATAACGTCAGCATAGCGGCCGTTCGGCACGAAGCAGATGTCCTGGCTGTCCGGCTTGTCGGCGATGGCGAGACCCAGCTCGGCGGCCAGCGCGCGGGTGCGGGCCTTGTCGATATGGCCGAGCGGGAAGCGCAGCAGGTCGAGCTGCTCCTGCGTCGTGGCATAGAGGAAATAGCTCTGGTCGCGGTTGGCATCGGCGGCGCGGAACAGGCCGCGATGGCCGTTGCCGAGATCGCGGCTGACGACATAGTGGCCTGTGGCCAGCGCATCGGCGCCGAGCTCCTTCGCCAGATCGAGCAGGTCACGGAACTTCACCGTGCGGTTGCACTCGACACAGGGGATCGGCGTTTCGCCCGCGAGATAGCTCTCGGCGAAGCGCTCGATCACGGCGTCGCGGAAACGGCTCTCATAGTCGAGCACGTAGTGCGGGATGCCGATCGCCTCGGCGACGCGGCGCGCGTCGTGGATATCCTGCCCCGCGCAGCAGGCGCCGGCGCGGTGCACCGCGGCGCCATGGTCGTACAGTTGTAGCGTCACGCCGATGACGTCGTAGCCCTCGCGCTTGAGCAAGGCGGCCACCACCGAGGAATCGACGCCGCCAGACATCGCCGCGACGACGCGCGTCGCCGCGGGCGGCTTGGCGATATCGAGGGAGTTGCGGGGTGTGCTCATCGGCTGCAATGGGATCCGGCGGCGCTTAGGCGGCTTTTCGCGCTCTATACCGGCTTTGGCCCGCTGCGGCCAGCAGGATCGGCAATTCCTGCCGGCCCCGCGCGGTATCGAAGGCGATTCTTGCCGCCAATATGGCGATCCGCTTCGCTAAGTCATTGATTTGGAACAAGAGAGCTCTGGCTCGCAACTTGCTCGACGCCACAGGCGTTCGGTTGCCCTGTTGCGAAAGCAGTTCATGTCTGTCCAGGCCTTGTTCAATAATCCGGCTGCTCCAGAGGCTGCCGTCTCCCGTGCCCGCTCCGATAAAGCGGGGCGGCGGGAGACGGGTGCGACCTTCGCGCTGCCGGAGCCGACGAGGAGCAACCGCGACGCCGCGCCGGCCGAGAAGGAGCGTCCGGCAGCCAGATCATCCGCTGCGGATGACAAGCGCGCGGAGGAAGCTCCTCCGCCGAAGAAGAACGACGTAGCGGCGAAGGACGAGCCTGCCGCCAAGCCGGACGAGCCCAAGGCTTCCACCGCCCCCAAGGCGCCCGCGCAGAACGATGCTGCCGCGACGTCCGAAGAGGTCGAGAACGCCGACGAGACGGACAAGGTCGAGCAGGCCGCGCCGCTGACGGGCATTGATTTCCTGCTCGCGATGGCGGCAGCCCAACTCGAGGCCGCCTCCGGCGAGGCGGGGGCAGAGACGGATGCCGAAGCCGGCGTCGGCGAGACCGCTGCCGAAGGCGAAGCGGGCGAAGGCAAGGCGAAGGAGGCTGCCGCCGCCACGCCACAGCCCGTCGCCGTGCCGGTGGTTCCGCTGCCGGTCCAATCCGGCCCAGTTCTCGATGGCGCCGGCATGACCGCGGACGCCGATGGAGAGGCCCTGCAGCAGGTCGCCGGCGACGGGACGGCGCAGGCAGCCAAGACGGCGCTCGCACTCGAGGGTGCGGATAAGGCCGACGGGAAAGCCCAGGCCGAACCTGTTGGCGATGCCCCCAAGCATGCAGCGCATGCAACCTCATCTTCTCCGGCAGATCCGAAACCGTTCGAGATGTTGCTGCAGCAGCCGGTCGCCAAGGCGGAGGCCGGCAAGCTTGTGCAGCAGCTCGATCCGAACAGCTTGATGTCGGGCGCAGCCGCCGCCGCGGGGCAGGGGACTACCGCCACCGGCGCACCGACACCGGTGCATCTCGTTCCCATCGAGATCGGTCTCCGGGCCATGTCGGGCGCGAAGCAGTTCGACATCCGGCTCGATCCGGCCGAACTCGGACGCGTCGACGTCAATCTCTCCATTTCCGACAGCGGCGAGGTCAGCGCCAGGTTGGTGGTGGACCGGGTCGAGACCCTGCATCTCCTCCAGCGCGACGCACGGACGCTGGAGCGCGCCTTCGAGCAGGCGGGGCTGAAGCCCTCCGACGGCGGCGTCGACATCACCTTGCGCGATCCGTCCGACCAGTCGGCCTTCCGCCAGAACCGGCAGCACGACGAGGCGCCGCAGCGCTCGCGGCAGCAGCATGGCGCTGATGCAGGCGACGACGCTTCCCTTTCGATTGATCCCGTTCCGCAGCGCCGCCTCGTCCGGCTCGGCGGCGTTGATCTCAGCATCTGAGCGAGGAGAATCTCCATGGCCCTTACCGGGACAGGCGGCGTCTCCGGCACGTCGAACACCACAACGGTGACCGGCGGTACGACCGGCATCGCCAACAATTTCGACCAGTTCCTGACGCTGCTGACGACGCAGCTCAAGAACCAGTCGCCGCTCGATCCGATGGACACCAACCAGTTCACCGCCCAGCTCGTCCAGTTCGCCGGCGTCGAGCAGCAGCTCAAGACCAACGAGACGTTGGCCTCGCTACTGAGCCTCAACGCGGCCGGCACGGCGACGAACGCGGTCGGCTTCATCGGCGCGACGATCACGGCCGATGGTGCGACGGCCCAGATGGTGAACAGCAAGGCCGACTGGCAGGTCAACATGCCTCAGGCCGGCAGCGCCACCATCACCATCAAGGATTCGAACGGCAGCATCGTCTATTCGGGGACGAAGACCATGACCGCCGGCGACCAGACCTATAGCTGGGATGGCACGACCTCGACCGGCAGCAAGGCGGCGGACGGCCAGTACACGATCACGATCGACGCGAAAAACGTCGCCGGCGAATCGATCACCGCCAAGACGCAGATCAGCGGCGTCGTCGATGGCGTCGACTTCACCGGCTCCATCCCGTCGCTCAAGATCGGCGACATCGGCGTGCCGATCGACAAGGTCAAGAGCGTCGTGCGGAAGAACGGTTGAGGGAGCGAATCAGTGATGCACCACCGCCCCGGCGCTTTAGGCAATTCTTAAAGACGATTGCCTATGCTGGCTCACAGTAGCGCTGTTGAGTTGTGTGAGTAGCATCATGACCGAGCCATTGCGACCGCGGGTCAAGTACGTGATCGGACCGGACGGAAGTCCGCTGACGATCGCGGACCTCCCGCCGATGAATACGAGGCGCTGGGTCATCCGGCGCAAGGCAGAGGTGGTGGCCGCAGTGCGCGGTGGGCTACTGAGCCTCGAGGAAGCCTGCCAGCGCTATACGCTGACCGTCGATGAATTCCTGAGCTGGCAGATGTCGATCGACCAGCATGGCCTCGCCGGCCTGCGGACGACCCGGATCCAGCATTACCGCCAGTAAGCGGCGCGATTTTCCGATTTCTTTCAAAGGCGTCGGCCCCAACAGGGCCGGCGCCTTTTGCATTTTTGCCGCGCTCATACAGGCAAAGTTTGGGGCCGCAGACAAAAATTAACCGACTGCTAACCATGCACTGGGAAAAACTTGCCTAGTGGGTCGGGGCAAGCGCGCCCTCCCTTCGATTCTGTGGGACGGATGACGGCGTGAACGCCCTGATCGAGCAGTTTGCCAAATTCGGTGCGGCGCGGCTGGCGGCCATGCTGGCGGTGACGCTGGTGCTTGTCGGCTTCTTCGGCTTCGTCATGCTGCGGATGTCGCAGCCGACGATGAGCGTGCTCTTCACCGACCTTTCGACCCAGGACGTCAACGCCATCGTCAAGGACCTGGACACGCGCGGCGTCCGCTACGAGCTGCGCAATGACGGGCAGACGGTGCTGGTGGCGAAGGAAGACGTGCCGCGCCTGCGGCTCGACCTCGCCGGCAAGGGCATCCCGAGCGGCGGCGGCGTCGGCTACGAGATCTTCGACAAGGGCGATGCCTTCTCCTCGACGAGCTTCGTCCAGAACATCAACCATCTGCGGGCGCTGGAAGGCGAGCTCGCCCGGACGATCCGCTCGATCGGCCGGGTGCAGCAGGCGCGCGTCCATCTCGTCATCCCGGAACGGCGCCTGTTCGAGCGCGACCGCGAGCCGCCTCGCGCCTCGATCGCACTCAAGCTCGCGGGCGATCTCGACGCTGCGCAGGTGCGGGCCGTGCGCCATCTCGTGGCGTCGGCGGTCGACGGGCTGAAGCCCGAGCGCGTCTCGATCGTGGACGAGCGCGGCCGGCTCCTGGCGGACGGCGCCCAGAGCGAGCAGGGCCTGATCGGGCTCGGCATCGAGGAGCGCCAGACCACGATCCAGAAGCGCCTCAAGTCGCAGGTCGAGGAGATCGTCGCCAGCGTCGTCGGCTATGGCCGGGCGCGGGTGCAGGTCACGGCCGATCTCGACACCAACCGGGTCGAGAGCCGCTCCGAGAATTTCGACCCGGAGAGCCGCGTCCTGCGCTCCAGCCAGAACCGCAACGAGAGCTCGACGACCACCGACAACAACGGCACGGTCACGGTCGGTAACGAACTGCCCGGCGCCCAGCAGACGCAGGGCACGAACCAGAACCAGCGCGAGAATTCCGCGAAGAACGAGGAAGTGGCCAACTACGAGATTTCGCGCACCACCCGCACCGAGGTGCTGGAAGGCGGGCGGATCAAGAAACTCTCGGTCGCCGTGCTCGTCGACGGCGTCTACAACCGCAGCCCCTCCGGCGAAATGGCCTACCAGCCGCGCAACAACGAGGAGCTGGAGCGGATCGGCGAGCTGGTGCGTACCGCTGTCGGCTTCGACCAGCAGCGCGGCGACAAGGTCGAGGTGGTCAATTTGCGCTTCGCCGACGCGCCGCCGCCGCCGAACGACCTCGTCGAGCAGACTCTGATGCAGAAGATGCTCTCCTTCAGCAAGGAGGACATCGTCCGCTTCGTGGAGCTCGGCGTGATCTCGCTGCTGACGCTGATCGTGCTGATGACGGTGGTCCGGCCGCTGCTGAAGCAGGTGCTGGCGACCGACAACAGCGCCGACGTGCGCGGCCTCCCGTCCTTCATGCGCGATGCAGTCGATGCCGATGGCAATCCGACGGGGGACCCGGCCGGCACGGGAATGCCGGTGGCGATCGGCCCCGATGGAGAGGTGATCCAGATCGAGCCACCCGCCTCGGACCGGATGCTCGCGCTCGCGCAGATCAAGGGCCAGCTCAAGGCGCAGTCCGTGGAGAAGATCGGCCAGATGGTGTCGCAGAACCCGGCGGACTCGCTCGCCGTGCTGCGTAGCTGGATCCACGAGAAGTCAGCAGCGTGACGGGTATCTGAGCCATGGCGGAAAACAGAGCCCTCGCGACGCGCGGCACCGGGCAATCGGACGTCACACCGAACAGTTTCGGCACGGTGACCAACGTTGCCGAAATGACCGGCCCGCAGCGCGCGGCTGTCATCCTGCTCGTGCTGGGCGACGAGCACGGCCGGCAGCTCTGGAAGGAACTCGACGACGACGAGATCCGAATCGTCACCCGCGCCATGGCCGAGCTCGGCACGGTCGATTCCGATGATGTCGAGAAGCTGATGGTCGATTTCGTCGGCTCGCTCTCGGCTGCCGGCGCCGTCACCGGCTCACTCGACCGCACGATCTCGCTGCTGGAGAAGATCCTGCCGAGCGACCAGGTCGCGCTGCTGATGGAGGAAATCAGGGGCCCGGCCGGCCGCAACATGTGGCAGAAGCTCGGCAACATCGATGCCGCAGTGCTCGCGAACTTCCTCAAGAACGAATACCCCCAGACCATCGCCGTGATCCTCTCCAAGATCCGGGCGGACCATGCCGCCAACGTGCTGCGCAACCTGCCGAACGAGCTGTCCGTCGAAGTGGTGGGCCGCATGCTGAGGCTCGAATCTGTGCAGAAGGAAACGCTCGACCACATCGAGAACACGCTGCGCACCGAATTCGTCTCGACGCTCACCCAGACCCGCCGGCGCGACCCTCACGAAATGATGGCCGACATCTTCAACGGCTTCGATCGCCAGACCGAGCTGCGCTTCCTGTCGGCGCTGGACGCCTCCAATGCGGAATCGGCCGAGCGCATCCGCGCCCTGATGTTCACCTTCGAGGACCTGATCCAGCTCGACCCCGCCGGGCTGCAGACGCTGATGCGGCAGGTCGACAAGGACACGCTGACGCGTGCGCTCAAGGGCGCGAGCGAGACGATGCGCAACTTCTTCTTCGGCGCCATGTCCCAACGCGCGGCCAAGATCATGCAGGACGACATGGAGGGGCTCGGCCCCCTGCGCCTCAAGGAGGTAGACGAGGCCCAGAGCCGACTCGCGCAGCTCACGAAGGACCTCGCGGAGAGGGGCGAGATCGTCCTGTCCAAGGGCAATTCCGAAGACGAGCTGGTGTACTGAGATGGCCACCGCCACGAAATTCACCTTTGGGACGGACTTCGGTGAGGGTGGACGCCGGAGCGGCGAAATGGAGCAGGCCGCAGCCCGGGCCGAGCTCGCTGCGCAGAAGGCCGCCGCCCGTGAGGAGGCCCGCGTCGAGGCCCTCGCTGAGGGCTTTCGCTCCGGTCAGGACCAGGCCAGGCAGGAGATTGAGGCGCAGCTCGGCGCGCTTGCCGGCCAGCTCGCCCAGTCGGCGGAGCGGCTCTTCGTGGAACAGGCGGCTCGTTCCGCCATGATCGAGGAACAGGCGGGGCATCTCGCCATCACGCTGGCGAGGGCACTCGCCGGTGCCGCGCTCGCGGAGAAGCCGCAGGCCGCTCTCGCCGGAGCCATCCGCGAATGCCTCGGCCACGCTCGGCAGGCGCCCCATCTCGTGCTGCGCGTCAACGAGGCGGCGGTCGAGATGGCCGAGGAGCTGGCCCGCCGGCTCGCCGCCGAGCAGGGTTTTGCCGGCAGGCTGATCGTGCTGGGAGAGCCGGAGATCGCGCCCGGCGACGGACGTATCGAATGGGCGGAGGGCGGTTTCGTCCTCGACAGCCAGCAGATTGCGGCGCTGGTCGAGCATGCGGTGCTGCGTGTGTTCGGCCGCAGCCTCACAGAATCATGAAGGTTTGAGCCATGAGCCAGGAGAACGACCTCAACCTGCCGCCGCTGAACCAGGCCGACCTGTCCTTCGATCGGGACAACGCCAAGCCCGACCGCTCGGGCCCGGTCCCGGTCAAGACGGCAGAGGATCTGGAGCAGGTCTTCGACGTGCCGGTCACGGTTTCAGCGGTGCTCGGCTCTTCGAAGATGGCGGTGGGCGATATGCTGCAGATCGTGCCTGGCACGGTGCTGGAGCTCGACCGGCGTGTCGGCGAGGCGATCGACATCTTCGTCAACGAGCGGCTGGTGGCGCGCGGCGAGGTCGTCGTCGTCGAGGACCGGCTGGGCGTGACCATGACCGAAATCATCAAGGCCGACCGGTGACGTCGGGCCGCGACTATACGACTACAGAAAGAAGGGGCTGAGCCATGCGTCTCATCATCGCCGGCGGTCTCCAGGGACAGATCATCGCCGCGGCCAAGATCGCGATGTCGCATGGGGCGGCGGTGACGCATACCGACGGGCTCGAACAGACGCTCGCCGTGCTGCGCTCGAAGGGCGCCGATCTGCTGATGATCGACGTGGTGCAGCCGATCGCAGCTTACGTCGCCGCGCTGGAGGCCGAGCGTATCCGCACACCGATCGTGGCCTGCGGAACCTCGACCGACACCCGCGCCGCCGTTGCCGCCATCCAGGCCGGCGCGCGCGAATACGTGCCGCTGCCGCCCGATCCGGACCTGATCGCCGCAGTGCTCGAGGCCGTCGCAGCGGACCAGTCGAGCCTGATCTGGCGCGATCCGGCGATGGAGCGGGTCGTGCAGCTCGCCTCTCAGATCGCGCGCTCGGAAGCCCCTGTTCTGGTCACCGGCGAGAGCGGCACCGGCAAGGAGGTGATCGCCCGTCACCTGCACCAGAAGTCGGGCCGCAAGGACAAGGCCTTCGTCGCGGTGAACTGCGCCGCCATTCCCGACAACCTGCTGGAATCCGAACTCTTCGGCCATGAGAAGGGCGCCTTCACCGGCGCCATTGCCCGCCGCATCGGCAAATTCGAGGAAGCGAATGGCGGCACGCTGCTGCTGGACGAGATTTCGGAGATGGATGTGCGCCTGCAGGCCAAGCTGCTGCGCGCGCTGCAGGAGCGGATGATCGACCGCGTCGGTGGCACGCAGCCGGTGAAGGTCGACATCCGCATCATCGCGACCTCCAACCGCAACCTGGGCGATGCGGTGCGCGAAGGCTCCTTCCGCGAGGATCTGCTCTACCGGCTGAACGTTGTGCATCTGCGCCTGCCGGCGCTGCGCGAGCGGCCCGGCGACATCCTGGCGCTGGCCGAGCATTTTTCGAAGAAATATGCCGATCTGAACGGGCTGCCGCAGCGCCCGATCGCCGCCGAGGCCCGCAGACTGCTCACCGCCAATGCCTGGCGCGGCAACGTACGCGAACTCGAGAACACGATGCACCGGGCGGTGCTGCTGGCGACAGGCGTGGAAATCGGGGGCGAAGCGGTGCTGACGCCGGAGGGCGAGTTGCTCTCGGCCGCCGCTCCTGCGCGCGATACCGCCGCACGCGCGGCACAGACGGCGGAGGCGATGACGCGTTCGCTGGTGGGGCATACGGTGGCCGATGTCGAACGGGAGCTGATCCTCGACACGCTCGACCATTGCCTCGGCAACCGCACCCATGCGGCCAAGATTCTGGGGATCTCGATCCGCACGCTGCGCAACAAGCTCAGCGAATATACCTCTGCGGGAATTACCGTGGCGGAGCCGGGTCAGACGCGCATCAACGCGGCCTGACCCGGAGGTTCGCTCTCACCAATAGCGGCGGCGATAGTAGCGCGGTCGTGCATAGTAGCGCGGGCGATAATAATAGCGCGGACGGGCATAGTAGCGCGGACGAGCATAATAGCGTGGGCGCCGGTAATAGTAGTACTGGCTGAATTCGGCGTCGGTCTTGTCGAGCGCTTCCTTCGTCTCGGCCGAGACGGCCTCGTCGCTCTTGTGCTCTTCACCCTTGTCGGGCGCGCGATCCGGGCGCGGCACCGGCACGAGCTTCGGCTGTGCGGCTTCCGTTACGGCAATGCCGCCGAAGCCGGCTGCCGTAACGCCACCGACCAGCGCCATCAGGAATGAACGTCTGTCCACTATGACCTCCAGGCTGTCTGACTGCATCTCCCATGCATTCTTAAGCGCGGAATGCAGGCGGGAAATAATGCATTTAGAGGATGGCTTGTTCCGTCCAGCTGCGTTCGGCAATCGGCGACTGCGGGTGGCCCACCATCAGTCGACGGCGTTGAGCGGCCGGGCGACGGCTTCGAGCGGCTTGCGCTCGGCGCGGACGGCGTAGCGAGCCGCGATGAAAGCGGCGGCCAGCATCAGGGCCGCACCGAGCAGATAGCCGCCGAAGACGCTGGTGCGGGAGCCGGTGTCGATCAGGATGCCGAAGAGCCAGGGGCCGGCAATGCCGCCTGCGCCCGTGCCGATGGCATAGAAGAGCGCAATGGCGAGCGCGCGCATCTCGACAGGGAAGGTCTCGGAGACCGTGAGATAGGCGGAACTCGCCGCTGCCGAGGCGAAGAAGAAGACGACGCTCCAGCACAGGGTGAGCTGCGTGGCGGTGAGCAGGTCCTGCTGGAAGAGATAGCCCGTTCCGGCCAGCAGCAGGCCGGACAGCGCATAGGTCGTCGCGATCATGACGCGCCGGCCCAGCGTATCGAAAAGCCGGCCGATCAGGAGCGGGCCGAGGAAATTGCCTGCGGCGAAGGGCAGGATGAACCAGCCGACCTGTTGCGAGGGCACGCCGTAGAAGTCGGTCAGGATCAGGGCGTAGGTGAAGAAGATCGCGTTGTAGAAGAAGGCCTGCGCCAGCATCAGAGCGAGCCCCACCAGCGCGCGCTCGCGATGGATGACGAAGAGCGCCTCGAAGACCTCGCCGAGCGGAATGGCGGTGCGTGGGCGCAGGCGGGTCAGTTGGAGCGTCTCGCCGGGCCGCGGGACCGAGCTGCAGCGCCGCTCGATGTCGGAGACGATGGCTGCGGCGCGCTCGGTATGGCCATGGCTGATGAGCCATCGCGGGCTCTCCGGTATCCATTGCCGGAGGAAGAGGATGACGAGGCCCAGCGCCGCGCCGATGAAGAAGGCGAGGCGCCAGCCCTTCTCGGGATCGATCACGGCGGGATCGAGCAGGATGATGGCGCCCAGCGCACCGAGCGCCGCGCCGATCCAGAACGAGCCGTTGATGACGAGGTCCGTCCAGCCGCGCATGCGGGCGGGGATGAGTTCTTGGATTGTAGAGTTGATGGCGGTGTATTCGCCGCCTATGCCCATTCCGGTCAGGAAGCGGAAGGCGATGAAGCTCGCCACGTTCCAGGAGAAGGCGGTTGCCGCCGTGGCGGCCAGATACACCAGCACCGTGATGGTGAAGAGCTTCTTGCGGCCGAGCCGGTCGGTGAGCCAGCCGAAGAGCACGGCGCCCAGCACGGCGCCTGCGATATAGGCCGCACCGGCCAGCCCGATCTCGGTATTGGTGAGCCTGAGGACCGGGCTTTCCTTCAGGGCGCCGGAGACGGAGCCGGCCAGCGTGACCTCGAGCCCGTCCAGGATCCAGGTGACGCCGAGCGCGACGACGACGAGCGTGTGAAAGCGGGACCAGGGCAGGCGATCCAGCCGCGCGGGCACGTCGGTTTCGATCGTGCCGCGCTGTTCCGCGGCCGGCGCTGTCATGCCGGTTTCCTCCACCTGCTGCCGGGGCGGTGGGATAACCGGCTGCCCGCGGGAAGGTTCCGCCCAGGATTGGGGCAGGTGGCTCCGAGCCTTCTTAGCAATTCGTTCACCATATGCCCGGCAAGAATTGCCGGGTCGTGCCCCGCTTCGGGGCGCGCGAGCCCGCATGGCGGGCCAAGGGATGGGCGGAGCGGTCAATGACCGATGTGACGGCGGGGCAAGGCAGTAGCGGTTTCCGCCTTCCCGATCGGGATGCGCTGGCGAAGATCTTCAACCGGCCTGATCTTTTCCTCGCCTTCGGCGTCATGGGCATCCTTGTGGTGCTCATCTTCCCGATGCCGGCGCTGCTGCTCGACCTGCTGTTGGCGCTCTCGATCATCCTGTCGGTGCTGGTGCTGATGACCGCGCTCTTCATCGAGGAGCCGCTGGAGTTCTCGGCCTTCCCGACCGTGCTGCTGATCGTCACCATGTTCCGGCTGGCGCTCAACCTCGCCTCGACGCGCCTCATCCTGGCGCATGGGCATGAGGGCACTGCGGCTGCGGGCCATGTCATCGAGGCTTTCGCCGGCTTCGTCATGAGCGGCAATTTCGTGATCGGGGTGATCGTCTTCACCATCCTGATCATCGTGAACTTCGTGGTCATCACCAAGGGCTCGGGCCGCATCGCCGAGGTCGCGGCGCGCTTCAGCCTCGACGCCATGCCCGGCAAGCAAATGGCCATCGACGCCGATCTCTCCGCGGGGCTGATCGACCAGGAGGTCGCCAAGGTCCGCCGCAAGGAGTTGGAGGACGAATCCTCCTTCTTCGGCTCGATGGACGGTGCCTCCAAATTCGTGCGCGGCGACGCCATCGCCGGCCTGCTCATCACCTTCATCAACGTGCTGGGCGGCATCATCATCGGCGTGGCGCAGCAGAACCTGAGCTTCGGCCAGGCGGCGCATAACTACACCCTGCTCACGGTGGGTGACGGTCTGGTCAGCCAGATTCCGGCGCTGATCGTCTCGACCGCGGCGGGCCTGCTCGTCTCCAAGTCCGGCGTCCGCGGCTCGGCCGACAAGGCGCTCGGCAAGCAGCTTTCTGGCTATCCGAAGGCGCTCGGCATGTCGGCGGGGGTGATGCTCCTGATCGCGCTGCTGCCCGGCATTCCGATGATGCCCTTCCTGGTGCTGGCGGGGGGCTCAGGTTTCCTGGCCTATCGCTTCGGCAAGACGGCGAAGGAGCGCGCGGCTCAGGTCGAGGCCGGGGCCGGCGAAGCGGGAGCGGTTGCCGCCGATGGCACGCCGCGCGAGGAGACGCTCAACGACCTGCTCAAGATGGACGAGCTCAAGATCGAGATCGGCTACGCGCTGCTGCCGCTGGTCAATGCGCAGGACGGGCAGGACCGGCTGACGGATCAGGTCAGGGCGCTGCGCCGGCAGCTCGCGGCGGAACTCGGTTTTGTCATGCCGGCAGTCCGCATCGTCGACAATGTCCAGCTCGAGGCGAACCACTACTTCATCAAGATCAAGGAGATCGATGCCGGCCAGGGCATCGTCTATGCCGGCCAGTACATGGCGATGGACCCGATGGGCGGGGCGGTGAACCTGCCTGGCCACAACGTTCTGGAGCCGACCTTCGGCCTGCCCGCGACCTGGATCGACGGGGCGCTGCAGGACGAGGCGCAGATCCGCGGCTACACCGTGGTCGACGCCGCCACCGTGATCTCGACGCATCTTACCGAGGTGCTGAAGTCGAACATGCCGGAGCTGCTCTCGCATGGCGAGGTGCAGAAGCTGCTGCGCGAGCTGCCGAAGGACCATGCCGATCTCATCAAGGAGATCGTGCCGAGCCAGATCTCGACCACCGGCATCCAGCGCGTGCTGCAACTGCTGCTCTCCGAGCGCATCTCGATCCGCGACCTGCCGACGATCATCGAAGGCATCGCCGAGGTCTCGGCGACCGTACGCAACCCGCGCGACATCGCCGAGCACGTCCGCGCCCGGCTCTCGCGCCAGATCTGTGCGCAGTTCGCCAATCCGCAGGGTGTGCTGTCGATCATCACGCTGTCGCCCGCCTGGGAGAGCGTCTTCGCCGAATCGATCATTGGTCAGGGCGAGGAACGCCACCTCGCCATGCAGCCCTCGCGTCTGCAGGAATTCGTGCATCATGTCCGCGAGAAGTTCGAGGACGCGGCGCGCATCGGCGAGATGCCGGCGCTGGTCGCTTCGGGGCTGGCTCGTCCCTTCGTGCGCCAGATCATCGAGCGCTTCCGCCGCGAGACGCCGGTGCTGTCGCAGGCGGAAATCCATCCGCGCGTGCGCCTCAAGACGGTCGGCTCGGTCTGAGGCAGGCCGCTTTTCCACGGGTCGTCGATGCCCGCGGCGCAATGGTGGCGCCGCGGGCCTTTGCTTATGACGGCGCGCATGAGCCGCAACGCCGCCCTGTTCGCCATCCTGTGTCTGGTCTGGGGCCTGACGTTCCTGCCGGTCAGGGTCGCCTCGGAGCACGCGTCGCCGCTGCTGCTGGCGTCGGCCCGTTTCGTCATAGCCGGCGTGCTCCTGCTCGCCTGGGCCGGGCGCGACGTTCTCAAGGTGCCGCGTGCCGCCTGGCCGCGGCTGATCGCGACCTCGCTTCTCGTCAACACCGCCAACTACGCATTCCTGTTCTGGGGCGCGGCCCACGCGCCGTCCGGGCTTTCGGCCATCGTCAACATGGCGACGATCCCGGTCTGGACGCTGCTCGCCAGCCGGATGCTCGAAGGCCAGGCGATCACCGCCCGGCGGGTGCTGGCCATCGCGCTGGGAATTGTCGGGCTCGGCTTCCTTTTCGCGCAGCGTCTCGTCGGCGGTGGAAGCGCGTCGGGAGATGTCCTCGAGGCCTGGGGCCTAGCCGCGGTCGCCTTCGGCACGCTCTGCTACTGCGTGGGCGCCGTGCTGAGCCGGCGGATCGCGGGGACGATGCCGACGCTGACGCTGGCAAGCTGGCAGACCGCGATCGGTGCGCTCGGTCTCGTTGCAGCGACGCTGGCGCTCGAACCGGTCGGGGCTCGCGAACTCGCGACCCTGCTGCGCTGGCCGGTCGCGCCCGCCGTAGCCTTCCTGGTGGTCGCCGGCTCGCTCGTCGGCTTCACCATCTACATCAGGCTGCTGCGGGACTGGGGCGCGTTCGGGGCGGGGCTCTATGCCTTCGTCAGCCCGGTCATTGCCGTCATTGCCGGCGTCCTGCTGCTGGGCGAGCCGTTCGGCCCGAGCGAGGCGGTTGGAGCCGTGCTGATGTTCGCCGCCGCGGCGATCGCGCTGCGCCGCTGACAGCTTCTAGGGTGGTGGCGCGATGCGCGTGCTGCGCTTGAGCTGGGCACGCTCGAAGGCGAGCACGATCGGCAGCGAGATCACCAGCGGCAGGATCAGGTAGAACAGCCGCCAGATCAGCAGCGCGGCGAAGACGGCAGGCGCCTGCATGCCCGGCATCACCGCGAGGAAGACCGCTTCCATCACGCCGACGCCGCCCGGCACCTGGCTGAGAAGCCCGGCCGAGAAGGAGAGCAGAAAGGCGCCGAGGACGATCATGAAGCCCGGATTTCCCTGCTCCGGCAGGGCGAAATAGATGATGCCCGCAGCGCCCGCGAGTTCCAGCGGCGCAGCCAGATATTGCCGGGCGACGATGCGCAGCCGTGGGTAGATGAGCTCGAACTTGCCGATCCTGAGCGGCTTGAGCTTGAGCCAGGAGCCGATCGTGTAGAGCGCGACGAAGGCGAGCATGCCGACGCCGATCAACCGCGCCGTGCCGTCGCCGATGGCGAACCATTTCGACATCCGCGTCAAAGGTCGCAGGATCTCGGGCTCGTAGACCAGCACGATGCCCATGAGCAGGATCGTGCCGAAGGCGAAGGTGAAGGAGCAGAGCGCCACCAGCACGGCGACATCAGCCGCATTCAGGCCCTTCGCTGTATAGGCCCGGTAGCGCACCATGCCGCCCGAGAAGACCGAGGCGCCGATATTATGCGAGAGCGCATAGGTCACGAAGGAGCAGAGCGAGATGTAGAACCAGGAGATGCCCTTCTCCTTGCCGAGATGGATCAGGGCGATCCGGTCGTACCAGGCGAGCGCGGCATAGGCGACGAGCGTCGCGAGCGCGGCATGGAAGAAGGCCTCGTGCGGAATGACCGCGATCTTGTGCCCGATCCGGTGGGCGATGATCTTGATGCTCTCCCAGAGACCGGCGTTTTCCAGCAGCGCCTGGATCGCGTCGTCGGTCCCGGCCTCGGCCTTGAGCTTGTCCCAGAGCAGTTCGACGGACCAGACGACGGCGATGAGCCCGATGATCGGCCAAAGGTAGTCGAGATAGCGTTTCATGCAGGCCGCTGGGCTGGAAACCGAGGGTGGGAATGCGTGGTAGGCGGCCCACGTCGTCACAGCTATGGCATCGGACCGAAAGGTGGGTTCCACTTTCGGTCCGATGCCATAGCAATGAGTTAGGTCATCGTGACCGCGTCCGATAGGACGCGCGATGATCTAAGGCGCGAACCTGTCCAATCTCTCTGCCAGTGGGAAGGGACGAGAGCAAGCGCCCGAAGGCGCCTGCCCACGCCCGTCAGCACGGGCTACTTGCCGTTCTTCTTCAGCCAGTCGTGCATCATCGTGACCTCCTTCTCCTGGTCTCGGATGACGCTTTCGGCGAGCTTCCGGATCTCAGGGTCCTTGCCGTGGGCGAGGGCGACCTTGGCCATGTCGATCGCGCCCTGGTGATGCGGGATCATGCCGCGGACGAAATCGGCATCGGCGTCGCCTGAATAGGCGATGTCCATGTCCTTGTGCATCCTGGCATTCGCGTCCTTGAAGGCCTTGGTGGCGGCGCTCTCAGCGGTGGCCGGAGCAGCTGCTGCGGGCGCCCCATGATGCTGGTGCTGCTGAGCCAGAGAGAGGTTCGGCATGCCGGCCGCCAGCAGGGCGGCCAGTGAAAGGGCGATACGGTTCATCTGTCTTGTCCTTGATCGGTGGAATCGGGGATCGCGCCGCGCGGCGGCGTCATGACCCCTCGCATTATTGGTTCGCTCTCAGGTCGTCCGGAGCCCGGATCGAGGCGGGTGCTCGGCGGGTTCCGGGGACAGGCCTCGGACCGGGCTGGCCGACGGCAGGCGGGCTCGCGACCAGGACAAGGCGGCGGGCAGAAGCGGCGCCTCCGGCGCCTCCGCGATCAGGCCGCAGCCGACGACGCAGCATGGCGCGGGTGCCTGATGGGTGGTGGCAGCACCTGCGTCTTCATGGCAGGGCGTGGTGGCGGCTCCGGACGTGTCCGTGACGGTTGCATGCGCGGCTGCATTGGCTTGGCCCGGCCTCGCGGGGCTCATCATCATCGAAGCGGCCAGCGTGACATGCGGCAAGACAGCCAGGCACATCACAAGCAGGGCGAAGACCAAGCCGAGTTTCCGCCCGCCATGGCGCTGCCGTGTCGAGTTCGCTGCGCTGTCGGGCCGGGCGAGAGTCATTGCGAGGCGATCCTTCGGACCGGATCATGTCATGATCGCGGCGGCGTTGCACTTTCGCCGGACGCCGCGTAGCAAGCGGCCCATGTCGAACAGCCTCACCGTCACTCTCACCGGCACGACCGACCTGCCGCCCGGCAAGATCGCCGCGGTCGTCACCTCGCTCGAGATGTTCGCCCGGCCGCCGGAGCGTCCGGACCCGGAGGGCATGGAAGCGTTTTCGCTCGATCCGATCGATGGCGGGGATGTCGAGCGCTATCTCGCCATCTATCGCCTGCTGGGTGAGCGCTGGATGTGGTTCAGTCGGCTGGTCAAGCCGCGCGATGAGCTTCAGGCGATCCTCTCCGACCCGGCCGTCGACCTTTATGCGGTGCATTTCGAGGGCCGCGACGTCGGGCTGCTTGAACTCGACTTCCGCGTGGCAGGGGAGGGCGAGATCGCCTTTTTCGGGCTGGACGAGCCGGTCGTCGGGAAGGGGGCGGGGCGCTGGCTGATGAACCGGGCGCTGGCGCTGGCCTGGGCCAAGCCGATCTCACGCCTGTGGGTGCATACCTGCACGCTCGACCATCCGGCCGCGCTCGCCTTTTACCAGCGCTCGGGCTTTGCCGTCTTCATGCGCGGCATCGAGATCGACGACGACCCACGGGTCAAAGGGCAGATGCCCGCCGACAGCGTGCCGCATCATCCGGTCATCAGGTAGAAACGAAAAAGGGAGCCGGCGGCAGTCCGCCCGGCTCCCCGGAATGATCGACGGTCGGCTTCAGGCGCGGGAGCGCAGGCCGATCGCGTCCATGGTGGCCTGATCGCGTGCGGCTTCGGCGGCACGCTCGGAGGCGCGCTCGCGATCCTCGAGGATCTCGACCTTCTTCATGTCCTCGAAGGCTTCCTGAAGCTCGGCCTTGGCCTCGTCGAGCTGGCCCTTCAGGTTGTCTGCCGACTGGCGCAGGTTGTCGCGCCGGCCGAGAGCCGCCTTGGCGTAGGTCGGGTAGGCGAAATGCGCGGGATCGGCGATGCCGGCGCGGGCTTCCTCGGATTGGATCTCACGGTCGAGATCGCTCGCCATCCGATGGAAATCGGCGATCATCATCTCGATCTGGCTCACCCGGCGACGCTTTTCGTCGACCTGGAAGCGCTTCAACCTCAGAAGGGTCTCTCGCGACTTCATGTCGTTAAACTCCTGACTACGCATTGGCCGCAGCCGACCCCTCGGCCGCGTCCGAACTCTTTTCCGCGAGACGGCACCAAGATGACTCAAGGAGGTTGACCTTTCCTTACCGAAACGGGCTGCTTTTTCTGCATGGTCAGGTCGCGCCGCCGCTCCTGCCGCGGCCTGTCGCGATGATCTAGTGACTGCGGCGGTGCCCGTCTGGCGCCGTTCCCCGCGGATTCCTGCCTTGATTGCTTCCCATCGCTTCGGCGGGCATGCCCCGCTGCTTGTCGGCCTCGGCCTCACGCGCATCATCGGCTGGGGCTCGACCTTCTATTCGCCCTCGGTGCTCGTCGGTGCGCTCGATCGCGAGATCGGCCTCAATGCCGAGGTCGTCTTCGGCGGCATCACCATCCTGCTGATCACCGGAGCGCTGGTCGCGCCTGCGGTCGGACGCGTGCTCGACCGCGAGGGCACGCGCCGCTCGATGTGCGTGGGCGCGATCGTCTGCGCGCTCGGGCTCGGTGTGCTGTCGCTGGCACAGGGACCGGTGAGCTATCTCGCGAGCTGGTTCGTGATCGGGCTTGGCCATGCGATGTCGCTCGCCAATACCGGCAACGTCACCATCTCCCAGTTGATGGGCGACCGGACGCGGCGGGTGATCGGCCTGATGATGCTGATCACGGGGCTTGCCTCCAGCGTATTCTGGCCTCTGACCGCGACGTTGATGAACGCTTTCGGCTGGCGAATGACGCTCATCATCTTCGCGGCGATGCAGATCGTGATCGTGCTGCCGATATATGCCGCGATCCCGCGCTATCAGCCGGTTCCTGCGCCGGCGACCAAGCCTGAAGTCGCTTCAGTCGGCGAGCATGGGCGCGTCGCGCCGGAGGCTCGCCGAACGGCGTTCTGGCTGGTGGCGCTCGCCTTTTCCGCCAGCGGGCTCGTCTCCTGGGGGCTGCCGCTGCATCTGATCAGCCTGTTCCAGGAGGCGGGGCTGACACAGGCCGAGGCCGTCTGGGTCGCGACCCTGAGCGGGCCGGCCACGCTTGCCGCGCGCGCGATCGATGCGACGCTGGGGGAGCGGCTGCCGGCCGAGAAAGTGGCGCTGTTCGGCCTGTTGCTGGGGCCGGTCCTGTGCCTGGCGCTTCCCTTCGTGGGGATGACGGTCATCGCTGCCGCAGTGTTCATCACGCTGTTCAGCGGAGCGCTAGGCGTGATCTCGATCGCGCGGGCGACTCTGCCGCTCGCCCTGTTCGGGCGCAACGGCTTCGCGACGATGCTCGGCAAGCTCGCCGTGCCGCAGAACATGACCTTCGCCGCCGCGCCGCTGCTCTTTGCGGTGATGGTTGAGCGGCTCGGGGCCAACGCGACGCTGATGATCTCGGCGGCCATCCAAGCCGTCGGCTTCGCCGCGATGCTTGCGCTGGTGCGGATGGTGGCCCGCCGCTGAGGCGATCAGATCCGGGCCAGCAACGTGGCGATGGCCAGCGCGGCCGGCAGGGCCTGGATGTATAGGATCTTGCGGCTGGCGGTCATCGCGCCGAAGAGGCCGGCGACGAGAACGCAGGTCAGGAAAAACAGCTTGATCCCGAAGCCTTCCGCTCCGAGCCAGAGCCCCCAGGCGAGGCCCGCGACGAGGAAGCCGTTATAGAGCCCCTGGTTGGCGGCGAGCACCTTTGAACCCGCTGCGAACTCCGGCGTAAGTCCGAAGGCCTTGTGGCCGCGCGGAGTGTCCCACCAGACCATTTCCAGAATGACGATATAGACATGGATCAGGGCGACGAAGCCGGTCAGAAATGCTGCGACCATCAGGCGGTCCCGTCCATGATCTCGGCGAGGCGCTGGTAGCATTCCGGCAAGGGCGTGGCGTCGTCCTTGGCCTGCTTGAGGAAACCCTCCAGGGCGGGATGCAGGCGGATGGCCTCATCCACCTCGACGGAGGCACCCTGGCGATAGGCGCCGAGGCGGATCAACTCCTCCATGTCGGCATAGGTTGCGAGCGTGGCGCGGGCCTTCTGCACGACCGGGTAATAGGCCGGATCGCAGGAGCGCGGCATGGTGCGCGAGACCGATTTGAGGATGTTGATCGCCGGATAGCGCCCGCGCTCAGCGATGGAGCGTTCCATGACGATATGGCCGTCGAGAATGCCGCGTACCGCGTCGGCCACAGGCTCGTCATGGTCGCCGCCATCGACCAGCACGGTGAAGAGGCCGGTGATCGCGCCCTCGCCGATACCCGGCCCCGCGCGCTCGAGCAGGCGGGGCAATTCGGCGAAGACCGTGGGCGTATAGCCCTTGGTGGTCGGGGGCTCGCCGGCGGCCAGGCCGATCTCACGCATCGCCATGGCGAAGCGCGTCACCGAATCCATCAGGCACATGACCTGGAGGTTCTGGTCGCGGAAATATTCGGCGAGCGTCAGCGAGGTCAGCGCCGCCTGCTTGCGCATCAGGGCGGGCTCGTCGGAGGTAGCGACGACGACGATGGAGCGGGCGAGACCCTCCGGCCCCAAATCTTCCTGCAGGAACTCCTGCACCTCGCGGCCGCGTTCTCCGACGAGGCCGATGATGTTGACGTCGGCCCTCGCATAGCGGGCGAGCATCGAGAGCAGGACCGATTTGCCGACGCCCGAGCCGGCGAAAATGCCCATGCGCTGGCCGATGCAGCAGGTCAGGAAAGCGTTGAGCGACCGCACGCCGAGGTCGAGCGGGGCGCCGACGCGGCGGCGGGCATGGGCGGGCGGCGGGTCGTTGCGGAAGGCGTAGAGCGTGTCGCCTTGCGGCAAAGGCGGGCCGCCGTCGACCGGCCTTCCGAGCGCATCGACGACCCGGCCGAGCCAGGCCGAGGTGGGGCGCAGGCCGGGCTGTGCCCGGTCGACATGGACAGGGCAGCCGCGGCGCACGCCGTCGAGCCCGCCGAAGGGCATGACCAGAGCCTTCTCGCCGGAAAAGCCGACGACCTCACAAGGCACGCGGGTGCCGGGTGCGATCTCGATGCCGACGCGCCCGCCGAGGCTCATCGCGCCGATGGGGCCCGCCACCTCGACGAGCAGGCCGCGCACGCCGATGACGCGCCCGTAAATGCTCAAGCTGTCGAGCCCGCCGATCGCGGAGGCGAGAGCGGAGAGGCGATCCTGGCCGTGGGTGGTGTGGGTCATGCAGGCCGATGCTGCAAAAGGTTGGTAACAGTTCCTAACGAATCACGTCCTTTTACCATTCATTAAGGTGTGTGGTTAACACTAAGGATCGAGGCTGCAGCGTGTCGCGGGGCGTTTTCGCTCCGATTCGCGAAGCACTCTCCGCGAAAGGGCGCTTTCGCGGAAGAAAGTTGATCGGTCCGTGTCATATTCGACTCACCCGGACAGGATCGTTCACTTTCTCCCAGGAAGCGCTTGCGCACGGGAATCACGGTTTGTTAACCAGTTTCCTTATAGCGTGTCGCGTGGCGTTTCATTGGGCAAGTGCGTCGTCGTCGAGGGCCGGCAAGGCTCGGGCGGAAGCAACGGTCAAACCTGCCCTGCGGGCGAAATTGGGGACGTGGACATGCGGGTTCTGCTGATCGAGGACGATAGCGCGACCGCTCAAAGTATCGAGCTCATGCTCAAATCCGAGAGCTTCAACGTCTATACGACGGATCTCGGCGAAGAGGGCGTCGATCTCGGCAAGCTCTACGATTACGACATCATCCTCCTCGACCTGAACCTGCCCGACATGTCGGGCTACGAGGTGCTGCGGTCGCTCCGCGTCGCCAAGGTCAAGACGCCCATCCTGATCCTCTCCGGCCTCGCCGGCATCGAGGACAAGGTTAAGGGCCTGGGCTTCGGTGCCGACGACTACCTCACCAAGCCTTTCCACAAGGACGAGCTGGTCGCCCGCATCCATGCGATCGTCCGCCGTTCGAAGGGCCATGCCCAGTCGGTCATCACCACCGGCGACCTCGTCGTGAACCTCGACACCAAGACGGTCGAGGTCGACGCGGCCCGCGTGCATCTGACGGGCAAGGAATACCAGATGCTGGAGCTGCTTTCGCTCCGGAAGGGCACGACGCTCACCAAGGAGATGTTCCTCAACCATCTCTATGGCGGCATGGACGAGCCCGAGCTCAAGATCATCGACGTCTTCATCTGCAAGCTCCGCAAGAAGCTCGCGAATGCGTCCGACGGCAAGAACTACATCGAGACGGTCTGGGGCCGCGGCTATGTGCTGCGCGAGCCGTCAGAGGCCGAAGAGCGCATCCCGGCCTGACGCTTTCCGATCGCTCGACCGTCATCAGGCGGTCACGAAACGATGCGACATGACGCTTGACCTGATCGTCGGATGTACACGACAGGTCGACGGGGACCCCGCCGAGAGGCGGGGTTTTTGTTTGTGCGGTGGCATGGTCCATTCGCCGTCGCGAGGGCCGCTCCAGGCGCTTCGCCGACCTACCGTGGGATGACGGCGCGCTTCTGTAGAGCCTTTCCGCGTCTCTTTGAGTCGCGGAAAGGCTCCATCTCATGTTTCGCTACGTGTTCTTCACGCGAGCCGGTGTCCGCTTCGCTCGAAGAGGCTCTAGCGACGCCGCCCGCCGACCGCGGCGAGCCGGTTCGTTCCGGCCGGGAAGCTTCGTGTCAGGCGGTGGATGCCGCGATGATCCGGGTCGATCGCGAATTTCGTGGTCAATCCCAGCACCGTCTCCGGCGTGCCGAGCACGAAGGCGCCGTCCGAGAGCAGGCGCGGGGTCAGCAGGTCCAGAACTTTCATCTTCGTGGGAACGTCGAAATAGATCAGGACGTTGCGGCAAAAGATGATGTCGAAGCGGCCGAAATGGTCGTTGGGTTCCAGCAGGTTGTGCTGGCGAAAGTCGACCATCGCGCGCAGCCGCTCGGAAACCTGCCATGTGTCCCCCCGCTGCTGGAAATGCTTCAGCAGCATCTGGATCGGCAGGCCACGCTGGACCTCGAACTGGCTGTAGACGCCCGCCCTTGCCTTATCGAGGACCTCCGCAGAGATGTCGGTGCCGACGATGTCGATCTTCCAGCCGGCCAGACGGTCGGCTGCTTCGTCGATCAGCATGGCGAGCGAATAGGCCTCCTGACCGCTGGAGACCGCGGCGCACCAGATCCTCAGCGTGCGGCTGCCGGCATTGGCCGCGATACGCTCGGGCAGAATCACGTCGCGGAACTGGTCGAAGGGGATCTTGTCCCGGAAGAAGAGCGTCTCGTTCGTGGTCATGGCGTCGACCACGGCGCTTTCGAGGCTGCGGTCCCGTCCGTATCGGAGTTGGTCGACGAGGCTCGCGATGTCGACGATGCCGCGGCGGCGGCAGAGGATGCTCAGCCTGCTTTCCGCCAGATAGCGCTTATCGACGCTGAGCGAGAGGCCTGAGCGCTGCTGGAGCAGCAATCGCAGGAAGGCGAAATCGGCTTCAGTCATGCGACCTGCACCCCCTTCACGAGGGAACGGATCGAGACGCCGATGGCGTCGAGCGGGATGACGGCACTGGCGTGCCCGGCCCGCACCACCGAGCCCGGCATGCCCCAGATGGTGCTGCTCGGCTCGTCCTGGACGAGAACGGCCGCACCGGCCTGGCGGAGCGCGCCGGCGCCATCGGTGCCATCGCTGCCCATGCCTGTCAGCACGAGGCCGAGCGCGGCCGCGCCGAGATGGCGGGCAGCGTCGCCGAACAGCACGTCGACGGCGGGGCGGCAGAAGTTGACGGGCGGCTCGTCGCCGATGCGCGCGACGATGTGACCGAGGCGACGATCGATACCGAGATGGCGGCCGCCCGGCGCGACATAGATGGTGCCGCGCATCAGGCGCTCGCCATCGTGAGGTTCGCGAGCGGGCACGCCGATATGGCCGGATACCTGCTCGGCAAAGGAAGCCGTGAAGAGTGGCGGCATGTGCTGGACGATGAGGACCGTCAGGTCGCTCAGCCCCGCGCCGATGTCGAACAGGACCTTGGCGACGGCGCGCGGCCCGCCTGTCGAGGCGCCGATAACGAGATAACGCGGCATCGCCGAGACGAGCGGGCGCAGGTTGATCGGGCCGAGGCGCGCCTGCCGCGGGTCGGCGCCCGGCGACGCAGCGTCGGATTTGGCGGCCGTCTGGGCGAGGTTGCCAAGCTTGGCGAGGAACTCGCTGCGGAACTCCAGCGAAAGCGTCATGCCACTGCGGTTGTCGGGCTTCGAGACGATGTCCATGGCGCCCTGCGTCATGCATTCGAGCGCCATGCGCGTGCTGTTCTCGTTCAGCGTCGCGGAGAGCAGGATGCCGGTATGGGGGCTCTCGCGCAGGATTTGCGGCAGCGCGGCCGCCCCGCCATCGCCGGGCAGGTCGAGATCCAGCACCATCACGTCGGGCTTGTAGCGGATGGCATGAGCGACCGCCGTCTCGCCGTCGGCTGCGACGGCGACGACATGGAAATGGCCGATCTCGCCCAGCCAGCGCGCGAACAGGCCGCGCACGAGAGCGGAGTCGTCGGCGATGACGACCGTCTTGTGCCGGCTTGCCGGGCTGGCTGGAATGGGGCGGTGGACTGTCATACCGGTGCTGTTGTTCTGTTTGGAGGCACCGGCGGCGGAAGGCCGACGGGCAGGCTCGTCGTGTCCGATCTGGTTAGAGCAGGCCGACCTGATGGAACTTCGACGCCACGATCTCCTTGTCGAAGGGCTTCATGATGTATTCGTCCGCGCCGGCATGCATGGCCCGCGCGATATGGGCGATGTCGTTCTCCGTGGTGCAGAAGACGACCTTCGGCCGCTTGCCACCCGGCATCTGCCGAAGCGTGCGCAGGAACTCGTAGCCGTCCATGATCGGCATGTTCCAGTCGAGCAGCACGGCGTCGGGCATCTCGCCCTTGCAGGCGTCGATGGCGCGCGCGCCGTCTTCGGCTTCCGCTATGCGGAACTGCAGGCCTTCAAGAATGCGGCGGGCCACCTTCCGGATCACCGCGGAGTCGTCGACAACAAGGCAATACTTCATGGTCGGTCTCCAAAACGGGGGCCACGCCGGTCAGGCTGCGGCGCGAAGGTCGAGGTCAAGGACGGCATCGAGATCGAGGATGACGAGAAGCTGGTCTGCAAGCCGGTGAACCCCCATCGCCAGCGTCGCCCAGATGCGGTCGAGATGGACGGGGAGAGGTTCGAGAGTCGAGCGGTCGAGCCGGATCACCTCGCCTACGGCGTCGACGATCAAGGCGAAGGCTTCGCCGCCATGGTCGATGCCGATGGCGGTGAGCTCGCTGCGGCCATGCGTGTCGAACTTCAAGGTGGCCGGCCGGCCGAGCCGCTTGCGCAGGCAGATCGCGGTGACGATGCGCCCGCGCAGGTTGATAAGGCCGACGATCTCGTCGGGCGCGCGAGGTACCGCGGTGATGCGGTTGGCGATGAAGACGTCCTGCACGCGGCTGATCGGCAGGCCCAGCAGCTGCTCGCCGATGCGGATCGTCACATAATCGAGCGAGTCGCCGAAACCGGGCGCAGGCTCGACCTGCATGCTGTTGCGCTCCGTGAGGGTCATGCTGCGTTCCTGATATCCACGCCGGCGGCATTCAGTTCGCGCAGCAGCGCGCGACGGTCGAACTTCGCGACGATGTCGTCGAGGCCAGCCTGGCCGGAGCGGGCATAGAGATCCGGCGTCGCGCAGGTCGTCAGGCCAATGATGCGCAGCCGGTCAGTGCCGGCCCGCTCCCGCAAAGCTGCCGCGAAAGCGAAGGCAGCGTCAGCGTCGCGATCGAGATCGATCAGGGCCGTGCTGAAATGTTCCTCCGTGGCATCGGCGCCGGGCGTCTCGAACCCGCTCTTCATCGTGAGGGAGTGGCCCGAGGCCTTGAGCAGGGGGCTCAGCATCTCCCGCAGGAAGTCGGAAGGCTCGATCAGCAGCACACGACCCGGCGCCATGGAGCCACGGCGGCCGGCGAACCAGCCGGGCTCGTTGAGCGGCAGGTAGTGGGAGAGATCAACGATTTCCGTGGCGCGGCCCCGAACCATCGCGGAGCCGATGACGCCGTGCTCATCCGCCGCCGCCATCTCGAGATCGAGGCTCTCCTCGACGATGTCGACGATGGCCTCGACGGCGAGCGCCACGGTCAGGTCACCGTCGGACACGATGACGAGGGGCTGGACGCCCTGGCTCTGCAGGACCGAACCGGCAACCGGCATCACCGGGACGAGGCGATCGCGATAATGCAGGAGCGTGCGGCCTCCGCCCTGCTGGAACTCGCTCGCATCGACTTCTTCCAGCCGCGTCACCAGCGAGAGCGGCAGCGCCTGCAGGCGGCCGCCGCCGGCCCGGAAAACCAGCATCGTGGTGCGTTCGCCGCCCTCCCGGGCGGCATTGGCGGTATCCTGAGGGTCCGCGCCCTTCTCGTCCACCATGGCCGCACCGACGAGGCTGGCGACGCCGTTGGGATCGACGATCAGGACCACGGCGCCGTCGCCGAGGATGGTGTTGCCCGAGAAGAGCGGGATATGCCGAAGCTTGCTCGACATCGGCTTCACGACGATTTCCTCGGTGTGGAAGACGCTGTCGACGAGAATGCCGAACTGCCGTTCGCCGATCTGGGTGACGACGATGAAGCCGTCGCCGCTCGCCGTCCGCGGGGCGTGCATCAGCTCGCCGAGCGAAACGATCGGCAGCAGGCGGCCACGCAGCCGGAGCACCGGCGCGCCGTTGATCTCCTCGATATGGGTGTCGTCCCCGGCCTTCACCCGCACCAGTTCGCGGACCGCGAGCTGCGGGATGGCGTAGCGCTCCGCGCCCGCGACCACGATCAGGGCGGAGACAATGGCGAGCGTCAGCGGAATCTTGATGGTTATGGCCGTGCCGAGGCCGGGCCGGCTTGTGATGTCGACCGTGCCGCCGATCGAGTCGACATTCGACTTGACGACATCCATGCCGACGCCGCGGCCGGAGATCGCCGTCACGTTCTCGGCGGTCGAAAAGCCTGGCTGGAAGATGAAGCGGGCGATCTGGGCGTCGCTGAGCTTCTCGACCTCCGCTTCGGTGGCCAGGCCGTTGACGACTGCCTTGGTGCGGATGCGCTGGAAATTGAGCCCGCGCCCGTCGTCCGAGATCGAAATCGAGACGGAGCCGCCCTCGTGGGAGGCCGCCAGCCGGATCGTTCCGTGCTCGGGCTTGTCCGCCGAGCGACGCTCCGCCGGCGTCTCGATGGCGTGGTCGGCGCAGTTGCGCACCATGTGGAGCAGCGGATCCTTGATCAGATCGAGGATCTGGCGGTCGAGCTCTGTCTCGGCACCTTCCGTGACGAGCTCAATGCGCTTGCCGAGCTCGCCGCTGAGATCGCGTACGATGCGCGGCAGCTTCGACCAGGCGTTGCCGATGGGCTGCATCCGCGTCTTCATGACGCCGTCCTGCAATTCGGCAGTGATCAGCGACAGGCGCTGCAGTGGCCCCTTGAGCCCTGCATCCTCCTGCCGGCGGGCGACCTCCAGGAGCTGGTTGCGCGTCAGCACCAGCTCCGAAACCATGGTCATCAGATGCTCGATGGTGTCGACATTGACCCTGAGCGTCGCGGGGCCACCGCTGCGGGAGAAGCTGGCACCATCCTCCGCGGAGCCTTCGCTGCCGTCGATGCGGCCGTCGCGGCCGCGATGCGGACCGGGAGCGCTGCGGAAGACGAGGTCCTCTTGCGTGGCCGCGGATGAAGGCTCTGCGGCCGGGACGTTTTGCGATAAGTCAGCGGTCTGGCCGTGGCGGGCCAGATAGGCGGCGACGGGATCGAGCGAGTGGTCAGCGCCGGTTGCGCGCAGTTCGCTCCTGGCGTGTTCCGCCAGCGCCTGCAACTCGGCGATCAGCGTCTCGTCGTTGCCTTCCGGCTCTTGCCCCTTCTCGGCGAGCTCGGAGAGGATGTCCTTGATCCGATCGATCGTCTCGAGAATCGCGGTGACGGCGATGGTGTTGACGGTGGCCCCGTCGCGGAACTGGCCGATCACCGATTCCGCGGCATGGGTCAGCGCTTCCAGGCGCGGCAGGCCAATGAAGCCGCAGGTGCCCTTGACCGTATGGACGAGCCTGAAGATGTTGCGCAGGATTTCCCGGTCATTGGGATCCTGCTCGAAGCGGACGAGCTCCCGGTCGACCGTGTCGAGGTTCTCGCCGGTCTCCGTCAGGAACTCTTGCAGCAACTCGTCCATGCAGGAACATCACTCAACGCGACACGCTGCAGGAACTTAAGCATGAGAACGGTTTAAGATCGGTTGAGAGAAGGGGCCTTCCGTGTCGCGGAACGGCCCCCAAACCACCCGCGCCTCAGCTTTTCTTGCCGGCCTTGATGGTCACGGTCTCGCCTTCGATCGAGATCGCGATATCCATGTCCGCTGCCCGCGCCACCATGCCGGCGTAGACCGGCTGGACGGCATGGGCGTCGATCGTGCCGCCCGGCGCGTTGCCGGCCAGCAATTCCTCGACATGGGCGGGGATGCGCGCATGCGAGCCGGTGGCGGTGATCTCGAACGAACCCTGCTCGCCCTCGACGATGGCGCGCGAGACGAGCTTGCCGCCGCGCGGCACGGCCTGCGCCGCGATGACGAGAAGGTTGAGCAGGAGCTTGACCTGGTTCTTCGGCAGGAGGGCGCGCGGCGCTTCCCAGTCGAGCGAGAGCTTCTCGTCGTTGAGGAAGCCGTTGGCGACGTTGCCGGCATCGCCTAGGTCGATCATTGCCCCTGCCGAGCCCGCTGCCCCGAAGGCGAGGCGGGCGAATTGCAGCCGCGCCGAGGCGTTGCGGGCGCTCTTCTTGATGAGTTCGAGCGCGAATTCGCGCATGGAGGGGTCATCCTCCTCCAGAACCTCCAGGGCGTTCACAATCGCGCCGACCGGACTGATCACGTCGTGGCAGACGCGGCTGCAGAGAAGAGCGGCCAGATCGAGCGAGTCGAGCGAGATAGCGGACATGGAGGTGAAATCCTGCATTCTGCGATGCGCCTGGGGTAGGGCGCCCTTGCTGTCAGGTATGCTGTCATGTTGGTTTTCATGTGGTTAATCCCCATATGAACCGCTTGTTAGGGACCCCGAGCCGACATTCGTGCGAGGTTCCACAGCCCCTCGGGGTGAATGTTCGAAGGATGGGCCATGATCGGCCGTGACGACCCCCGCCTGCGGGACCGCGACGGGCTGGGGCGCAAACTCGCGGAAGCCGCAAGGCTGAGTGCTGCCGTCCTCCTGGGGAAACGGGCCGCCTGCGAGGTCAAGCTCAAGCAGGACGGCTCGCCCGTCTCCTCCGCCGATCTCGCGGCCGACGATGCGGCGAAGGCGGCGCTGGCCCGGCTGCTGCCGGATTTTCCGATCGTCAGCGAGGAAACCGTCGGCAGCGTGGTTCCGGGCGCCATCTTCATCCTGCTCGATCCGCTCGACGGCACGCGCGAATTCCTGGCCGGCGGCGACAGCTATTGCGTGGCGATCGCCGTGGTGAGCGAGGGCAGGCCGATCGCAGGCGCGATCGCGGCCCCCGAGATGGGGCGGCTCTGGTTCGCAGGCGAGCACGCCTATGCGCAGGATTTCGCGCCGGATGGTTCCGCGCTCGGCCCGGCGCGGCCCGTGGCGGTCCGCGACCTGCCCAAGGACGGACCGGTCGCTCTGATCAGCCGTTTCCATGGCGATGGTCGCAGCGACGGCATCACGGCTGCCGTATGCTGCAGCAAGGGCATTCCGCTCTCATCGGCCGTGAAGTTCTGCATCATCGCGTCGGGCGAGGCCGACCTGCATGTGCGCTGCGGCCAGACGATGGAATGGGACATTGCCGCCGGCGATGCGATCCTCTCGGCCGCGGGCGGGATTGTGCTGACGCTGGACGGGGCGCGGCCGCATTATGGCGTGGCGGAAAGGCAGTTTCGCAATCCGCCCTTCGTCGCGGCTTCCAGCGAAGCGCTCGCGCGCAGGGCGATCGCCGGCGATACGGGCTGCTAAAGTCGCCCGCTTACCGCGCGACGAAGCGCAGCACGGAACTCCAGCGCCCCTCGGCCTGGGCCAGCATCCCGGCATTCTGCAGGAAGCGGCGGCGGTTCTCCGCCGTCCGGAACAGGAAGAGCCGGGAGCCGACGATGGCGAACTGGCTGGGATCGCTGTCGACCGCGACGCCGTCCGCGACGCCGGTCGGATCGAAGCCGGCGAAGGCCGGCGCATAGATCGCCGGCGCGTCCCGGAAGGCTTCCAGATTGGCCTGCGACGCAAAGCGCCAGACGATACCGTCCTGCATCAGCTCATATGTAGCGAGGCCGGCCTCGGGCTTGCCCCCGAGACGATAGGAGACCGGGTCGAAGCCGTTGATGGCGAGCCCGGTGCGCAGGTCGCGCTGCATCAACTCACCCAGCGCGGGCAGGGCCGGCAAGTCGGCCGGCAGCCCCGGCGCGTTGGCGCGCGCGGCCGGGCCGGCGGCAGCCAGGGAGAGCAGGCAAGCGGCCAGCGGCAGCAAACCGCGCCATGTTACGGCCTTCATCGCGTCAAATCCTCTAGAGGCCGATTCGCGCGAGTCGAAAGCTCGCAAGCTCTGCCGGGCCTGCTTCTGTCTCCAATCTTCATCCCTTGGATAGATTTGCGGCGTATCAAACCCGTTACGTAATTGATTCGTATTCGCCGGGTTTTGCGCTTTGCATGCCGGGCGAGTGGCGGACAGCCCAGGATCGGCCCGCCTTCCGGCTCGCATCGCATCCGCCCGGAGCCGATCGGCCGGACGATCAAACCGCCCTTGGCGCCGGGCTTCGGCCTGGCCCCTGTCCGGAGATCATGTCCATGAACCAGACCCGCCGCTATCTCATCAAGAGCGGTCTCGCCGTCGCAGGCACCAGCCTGACGGGGCTCGCTGCTCCGGCGCTCGCCCAGAGCAACCAAGGCTACAGCAACCAGCGTTCCTTCTCGCAGAACGAGCTCGTCGGCTCGGGCCACAAATTCTTCGGCAACGTCTCGCGCGGGCTTGCGCTGACGATCGAGGAAGCCGTGCGGCGCTGGGGCGAGCCCAATGGCTATGTGCTCGGCCAGGAGGCGTCCGGCGCCTTCGTCGGCGGGCTGCGCTATGGCGAGGGCCAGCTCTTCACCCGCAATGCCGGCGATCGGCGTGTGTTCTGGCAAGGGCCGTCGATCGGTTTCGACTTCGGCGGCGAGGGCGCGCGCACCATGATGCTCGTCTATAATCTGCCGGTGGTCGACGCGCTCTATCAGCGCTTTGCCGGCGTGGACGGTTCGGCCTATTTCGTCGGCGGCTTCGGCTTCACGGCGCTGACGGCGGAGGGCATCACGGTGGTGCCGATCCGCACCGGCCTCGGCTGGCGGCTCGGCGTCAATCTCGGCTACCTCAAGTTCACGCCGAGCGCGACCTGGAACCCGTTCTAGATCGCTGCGTGCTGACTATCTCTCTCTTGGTTATCGCATCGGATTGATCCGAAAAGTGGATTCCACTTTTCGGCCCGATGCTGCCGGCCTGGCATTCTTCTCGTGCTCCTGCGTTAGGGCAATTGGCGACAATTGCTGGCCAAGCCTGAGCCGGCATGGCAGTTTCGCTCAAGCCCGCGTTGCGTAGCCAGGAGCCTGTAGCCTTGATCGAAGCCGCCATGCTGTTCGCGCTCGGCTTCCTTTGCGCGAGCCTGCTCGCGCTGGCTGCCGTCCCGGCCCTGTCGCGACGGGCCGACCGGCTGGCGCGGAAGCGCGCCGAGGCTGCGTTTCCGCTGTCGCTCGCCGAGATCGCGGCCGACCGGGACCATCTGCGGGCGGAGCTCGCCATGCGCATGCGCGCCGTCGAGCAGGAAGCCGAGCGTGGCTTCGCAGCCAAGGCCAGCGCAATGCAGGAGCTCGGCCAGCGCGACATGACGATCGGCCGGCTAGAGCGCGAGCGCAGCGAGCGGGACCAGCGGATCGGCAAACTCGAAGGCGAGCTGGCCTCGACGCGGGGAACGCTTGAGGAGACCCGTGCGGCCCTTGCAACGGAAAAGGCCGGCCATGTCGATACCCATGCGACCCTCGACAAGCGTGTCGCGGATCTGGCGAGCCTTGAGGAGGTCCTGGGCGAGACGCGGGCGGCGCTGAAGGGGACCGGCGCGGATCTCAGTGCGCGCAACGAAGAGCTCAAGCGCGAACGCGAGACAATAGAGCAGGTCGAAGCGCGGCTCGCAGGGCGGGAGCGCGAGCTTGCGGGCAGCCGCGATGCCCATGAAGCGCTGCGCGTCGCCCAGGTCGAGGACCGAACGCGGATTATGGTGCTGCAGGGCGAGCGCGACCAGCTTGCGGCCCGGTTGACGGCGGCGGAGGATCGGCTCGCTCGCGGCGAAGCGGCTTTGGCCAAAGCGGAGCAGTCGAGCGAGCAGGCGCTGGCTTCGGCCAGGGAAGAGTTGGCCGCCGCCCAGCTCGGACATCGGAAGGAGGTCTCCGCCTTGCATGACAGCCAGCGTGAGCGCGAGAGCCAGATCGAGGTGTTGCATGCCGAACTCCAGACCCTGGAGGGCGCTCTGAGCCAGGGCCGGGAGGAAAGAGAGCGGCTGCGCGAAGAAATCTCCGACCTGCGCAAGACGGGCACCGAGGCAAGACAGGACGGCGCAGCGCTGCGACAAGAGATCGTCCGCCTTGCCGACCGGCTGATGAGCCTGCCACCGAAGCAGGAAGCCGCCGAATAGGTTCGGCCCGAAAAGCGCGTTCCCTTTTTCAGGCCGATGCTCCAGATCGCTGCGCCTCCTATCGGACGCGAAGCGGCGATCTAGCCGCTTGTTTCAGCATCGGATCGTTCCGAAAAGTCGATTCCACTTTTCGGTCCGATGCTCTAGGAAGGCGGGCCTCCCGACGCTTTTGCGCCAGCTGAATGGTTTCGAGCCCCGTGACAGACAGCCATTTTGACCTTCTCTGCCTCGGCGAGCCGCTCGGCGAGTTCAACGCGACCCGCGCCGAGACCGGCGCCTTCCTGTTCGGACATGGTGGCGACACGTCGAACTGCGCGGTGGCGGCGGCACGGCAGGGCATGTCCGTGGGCTATCTCGGCGCGCTCGGCGACGATGCCGCCGGCCATTCGATCCGCGCACTGTGGAAGCGCGAGGGCGTGGACGACGCCCATGTCCCGACGCATCCGAGCGCGCCGACCGGGCTCTATTTTGTCGATCACGGCCCCTCCGGCCATGTCTTCTCCTATCTGCGCGCCGGCTCGGCAGCGAGCCTCTACGGCCCGCGCGACCTGCCGCGGGATCTCATCCGCTCGGCGCGCATCGTGCAGGCTTCCGGCATCAGCCAGGCGATTTCGGCTGTCGCCTGCGATGCTGTGTTCGATGCCTTCGATACGGCGCGCAAGGCCGGGGTGCTGACCGCCTACGACACCAATCTGCGCCTCAAGCTCTGGCCGCTGACGCGGGCTCGCGCCATCATCCACGCCGCCTGCGGCATGGCCGATATCGTGCTGCCCGGTCTCGACGACGCGACGCAACTCACCGGGCTCAACAATCCCGACGCCATCGCCGATTTCTATCTCGGCCTCGGCGCGCGCGTCGTGGCGCTGACGCTCGGTCATGAGGGTTCGCTGGTGGCGACGCCGGTGCGGCGCGAGCGCTTCCGGCCGATCAAGGTCAACGCCATCGACGCCACTGGCGCCGGCGACTGCTATGACGGCGCCTTCCTCGCCGAATATCTGCGCACGGGCGATGCGTTTGCGGCCGGCGCCTACGCCAATGTCGCCGCAGCGCTCTCGACGCAGGGCTACGGCGCGGTGGCGCCGCTGCCGAGCCGGGCCGATGTCGAGGCGCGCATCGCGGACGAGGCCGACAACGCCGGAGCCAAGGGCTGATGGGCGTTCCGGTGCTTGAGCGGGCGGGCGAGCTGCTCGCTCGCTACGACGTGCTGATCAGCGATGTCTGGGGCGTGGTCCATGACGGGGTCTGGGCGCTGGAGCCGGCCTGCACGGCGCTGAGCGCTTTCCGCGCGGCGGGCGGCTCGGTGGTGCTGTTGTCGAACGCACCGGCTCCATCCGAACAGGTCGCGAAGCTGCTCGACAAGAAACGCGTGCCGCGGGACGCCTGGGACAGGCTCGTCACCTCCGGCGACGTCACGCGCGCGCTGATCGCGGAAAGCCATCACCGCCTCGTCTACCATATCGGCTGGGAAAGCGACCGCTCGGTCTTTGCCGGGCAGGATGTCGAGCTGGTCGATGAGGAGAAGGCGGACATCGTCGTCGCCACCGAACTCTTCGACTACCGCACGGAGCAGCCCGAACAGTACCGGCCGCTGCTGGCCCGCTTCGCCGAGCGCGGCCTGCCCTTCGTCTGCGGCAATCCCGACCTCGTCGTGCATGTCGGAGAGGATCTGCTGCCCTGCGCCGGGGCTCTGGCCATGATCTATGAGGAACTGGGCGGCTCGGTCGCCTGGGCCGGCAAGCCCTATCGCCCGGCCTATGACCTTGCGCTCGCTGCCGCGGCCGAAGCGCATGGCGGGCGCAGCGTGGAGCCCGGCAGGGTGCTGGTGATCGGCGACGCGGTTCGGACCGATCTGGCCGGGGCGCGGATGATGGGCTTCGACAGCCTGTTCATCGCAGGCGGCATCCACCGGGACGAGACGATGCGCGATGGCGTGGTCGATCCTGCCGGACTCGCCAAGGTGCTCGACGGGCTCTCGGTTCAGCCGATCGCGGCGATCGCTGCCCTGGGCTGATCAGCCGGCGGTGAGTGCTGCGTGGATGCGCGTGGCGATATCGCGCCAGAGCCCGTGCAGCGGGCGGAAGACGAAGCGCACGTTCGAGCGCCCAGCCGGCACGGCAACCGCCCTGAACAGCACATTGGCGCGCAGCAGTTCGGCCGGCTCGCTGTCGACCTCGACCTGCCACCAGGGCTGCCAGACGTCGTTGAGGACGAGGTATCCGCCGCGTGGCGCGTCGACAGCGAGCGTCACCGTCGTCGTGCCGTAGTCGCGGATAGCCACCGTGCCGGCGCTGGCCGGGCCGGGCGGGAGAGGCGGTGTATCGCGGTCGAGCAGCGCGGTCTGGCGCGGATCGAAGTTCTGCGGCCATTGGCCGGTGGCGAGGATCGTGTCGAAATCCGCCTTCTGGGCCTGGGTCACGAGCAGCGCACGCGGCAGGGCGCGCGGGTTCTCGTAGACATAGGCGTCGGCGGTGCGGGCGATCTGGCGCAGGTCGCCGGGCCTGAGCTTCGGGTCGATCTGTTCGACGGGCACGCCCGTCGCGATGAAGCGCAGGCCCAGCATGTCGGCCAGCAGCGAGCGATAGCCCGGCATCAAGGCTGAGAAAGTCCGCTGGTCGGGCAGGGCGACATGGTCGCCGGCTCCGGTCGCCTTGCTGTAGAGGGCGAGCCGGAGGGGATTGTAGCCCAGCGTGTTGTCGAGTTCGTGGACGAGGCTGGCGTTCGGCCAGTGGAAATCGATGGCAGCGAGCTCGATGCGGTCCCGTCGGTCGGGCGCTGCGGTGCGGGCGGTCTCGCGCTTCAGCAGGGCGATGGTCTCATTGGTGCTGTCGTGGCGCAGTACGTCGTAGCGCTGTGCGGGCAGGGCGGTGGATTCGCTCGGGCCATTGTTGACCGAGAGGTCCATGACCAGCATCGCGGCGATAACGAGCGTTGCTGCGAGCCACGATCCGCGCTTCGCCAGACCATGGGCCGCGACCAGCGCGCCGAGGGTGAGGACGCCACAGAGCAGGGTGATGATACCGGCCGAGATCGCGACCGGCACCCGCCCGACCGTCCAGGCGAGCCAGCCGGCGAGGCCGAAGAGACCGGCGAAGATCAGCACCTCAATAACGATCTGCCACCAGCGGGCTTTCGGGGCGGTTCCCGCCATGACGAGGTGTGTGAGATAGCCGCCGATGATCGCCAGCAGCGCTCCGAGGATGAAGAGCGCATCCGCCGGGCGGCGATATAAGCTGACGCCCGGCAGCTCGAAGAGCAGCCGGAAACCCGGCGTGTAGCGGCCGAGTGCGTAGACGAGCACGATCAGCGCCGCGACGGTCAGAGCCACGATCTCCCGGCGCCAGAGGCCCCCGCGGACGAGACCCACGGTCAGGATCAGCCCCATCGGCAGCAGGCCGAGATAGAGCTGGCTCATATTGCGGGCGAGGAAGAGATCGAGCGGGCCAAAACGCGCTTCCCACCCGGGACTTGGCGCGCCCCAGAAGTTCATCAGCGGCCCGGCCGCGCCGTAGAGATTGGCGATGAGCCCGGTCAGGAGCGCGGCGGGGTGAAGCGAGCCCTTCTCGGCCCCGGCGAGGTCGATCATGGGTCGGTTCGATTCCTGCGCGATGAAGGCGGTGAGCAGAATCGGCACCGTCGCGACGAGGATCGCGCCGAGTGTGCCGGCCAGGAGCGGCGGCAGGCAGGTGCGGAGTGCGTGCCAAGGCCGCCGTGCCATCAGGATGGCGGCGATCACGAGGAATGCGAGGACGTAGACGCCGATCAGCGCCACCTGATCGCGTCCGAGCACCATGAAGCCGGAGACGATGCCGGCGGCGAAGCCATACCCCACCGAGCCACGCTGCAGCGCGCGGGAGAGCAGGAAGAACGTCACCGCGAAATAGCCGAGGCTGAGGACCTGCCCGACATGCTGGATGCGCCAGGCGGCGGCCGCGCCGAAGGCGAAGGACAGCGCAGCAACCACCGCTCCGGCCGGATGCCAACCGCGGTCCCTGAAGACGAGGACGAGGGCCAGCGCCCCGACGAGCAGGGTGCCGAGAACGGCGCCGTCGCTCCAGCGGAAGTCCGGCGCGGGATTCAGCGCTGCGATCAATGCGAAGGGCGGCGAGAAGATCAGCGATTGCGGATCGGCGACCTGCGGCGAGCCGGAAAAGACATAGGGCGCCCAGAAAGGCGAGAGTCCCTTGTGCCAGGCATCGGCGAGGAACTGGAGCTGCGGGTGGAAATGTGCCTTGGCATCCCACGGAATAGTGACGGCGCCCGAGAGCCAGGGCCAGGACAAGGCGAGCCAGCCGAGGAACACGATGAGGCAGACGCTGGCCAGCGGCCAGCGTGGCGGAATGTCGTTGTGGAGGGCGGCTTCGGGCTCCGGCATCAGCCTCGCATGATCGTGGGCGCGCCCTTCACAAGGACGGCTCCTAGTCCTTCGGCGCGGCGCGCGCCATCAGCGCGTCCATGTCGATGAAATGGCCGGCGCGGTCCCGCTTGGAGGCGAGATAGCGCACGTTGTGGGCGGTCGGCCGGCCGAGCACGCGCTGGCTCGCCGCGACCTCCAGCCCCGCCGCCTCGATCGCGCCGATCTTCTGCGGATTGTTGGTCAGCGCGACGACGCGCGAGACGCCGAGCTGCTTCAGCATTGTGGCGGCAAAATCGAAATGGCGCTGGTCGAGGTCGAAGCCCAGCACCTCGTCCGCTTCATAGGTGTCCCAGCCCTGGCTCTGGAGCTTGTAGGCGCGCATCTTGTTGGCGATGCCGTTGCCGCGGCCTTCCTGGTCCAGATAGAGCAGCACGCCGCCGTCATTCTCGGCCATCCACTGCACGGTCTCGCGCAGCTGGTCGCCGCAGTCGCATTTCAGCGAGCCGAAGAGATCTCCAGTCAGGCAGGCGGAGTGCAGCCGCACCGGCACGGCGGCGTCGAAATCCAGCTGGCCGACGATGATCGCGACCTGGTCGCGCAGGCCCTCGCCGCCGCGAAAGACGACAAACTCCGTTTCGGGGGCGCCTTCCAGAGGCACGGGTGCGCGGCCGACGATCCTGAGCGAGGCAGCCTGCTCGGCGCGATAGCCGCCGACGGCAGCCATTCCGACCTCGATCAGGGGCTCGCCGGCGATATCGGCAGCCTCGACGGGCACGAGGATGACGGCGGGCAGGACCAGCGAGAGCCGCGACAGCTCCAGCGCCGCCTCGTCGAGCGCGGAAGCTGGGGCGATGGGGGCGTCCATGCGGCCGTCGAGCTTGAGCGCGAGCGTCTCGATGCGGGCGAGATCGATGGTGGGCAGGGCGAAGATGCCGGCCTCGCCACGAGCCTTGGCGCCGAGGCGACGCAGGCGTGCCGCGCTGAGCACGAGATGGCCGTTGCCGCGCGCCAGTTGGTCGAGCCGCTGCACGAGATCGTCATCGGCGAGCTCCGCCGAAAGGGCGAGCGCAAGCGTGTTCCCGTCCCGCAACAGCACGGGGCGGGCGGCCCGGAATTCGGCGATCGCCCGGTCGACCTTCACGAGAGCGGTTTCCAGGGCAGGGCCGAAGAGCGTACGCGACTCAGGCATCGGAAGTCCGTCAGATTGGGCCGGGGGCCGGCCGGGGAGCATCGAGGGCACCATTCAACAGCGATATAGGGGTTCGTTGACCGCCCTGCCAGCAACGCCCCGCCCCGATGCCGGTTCCGTATCAGAAAACCGCATCGGTCTGAACACGTCTTGAGGAAAATACGCCGGAATTGGGGAAATGGATCACCCCTCTTTCCACAGCGGCCTGTAGGCTCGACCCTTTGAACCTGAGATGAATATCTTCCCTAGCGGCAGAGAGAGGAAATGCCCCGATGCGGAAAGAAACGATGATGGGGCGCTCCTACAGCGTCACCGCCCGCACTCTGCACTGGGTCACCGCGATCGCCGTCTTTGCGATGATCCCGGTCGGCGTCACGATGAGCTATCGCGGCAATGTGCTCAACCTGTGGGACGGGCTGACCAATGCGCTCTACAGCGGCCACAAGCTCATGGGCTTCCTGATCCTGTGGCTGACCGCCGGGCGGCTGATCTACCGCCTGCTGCATGGCGCGCCGCCGGACGAGCCGACGCTGAAATGGTGGGAGAAGGCGGCGTCGCATCTCGTCCACTGGCTGCTCTACGGGCTGTTGCTGGTCGTGCCGGTGCTGGGCTGGATCGGCGTGTCGCTTTACCCGGCGCTCGGCATCTTCGACCTGTTCAATCTGCCGGCGCTCACCAGCCCCGACGAGGCGGCGGCGCAGCGCGTGCTCGGCATCCACGGAAAGCTTGCGCTGCTGCTGGGCGCGCTTGCGCTGATGCATATCGGCGCGGCGCTGTTCCACCACCTGATCCGCCGGGACGGTGTCCTGCGCCGGATGTTGCCGGGGCTGCGCTAGGCCCGTGCCTTCAGACGGGCCGGGCCCAGAGGTCCTGGTGGCCGATGCGGGCCGAGTGCGCCTCGCGGCGGGCGAGGAGCCATTCGTTCAGCGCGGAAGGCTCGATCCGCGCCGTCTCGCCGACCGCGCCGGCGATACCCTCTGCCAGCACTGCGCGAAGCTCACCAAAGCGATCGTCGACGAGCCAGCTGCTGTCGCCCGTCGAGACGGCGAAGCCGGATTTGCGGAAGGCTTCTGCCATGATCTCGCAGGCATCGGGACCGGCTGCCGGGCCGAAGCCCTTGTCGCGGCGCTGATGCTCGGTGAAGGCGGCGTGGATGCCCGCATCGGCGGGATGGGCCGGCTGCCAGTCCTCGCGGCCGTCATAGGTCAGCACCGCATGGAGCGGCAGGTGCTGGCTCGCCAGGGCCGCAACGAAGCGCTCGATCCAGCGCTTCGAGGTCAGATCGAACAGGGCGGCCGCGGTGACGAGGTCGGGCTGCCAGCCCAGCACCCATTCCAGGTCCCTGTCGAGATCGATCCGGCGGGTGTCGACCGTGATCGACTTGCCCCCCTTGGTGAGGACGAGCTCTTCGCCCTGCTCGCGGGCTTCATCCGCCCAGTCCTTCAGGCGTTCGCGTGCGAAGTCGAGCAGCTCGACGTCATGATCGACGAGGGTCCAGTGCTGCCGGTCGGGCAGGGCGGCATAGGACGCGCGGAGGTTGGAGCCCGCACCGCTGCCCAAATCGAGCACGGCGATAGAGGACTTCTCGGCGAAATGGGCGCCGACGGCGGCGAGCACCTGCGGATTGCGCGCCGCGTGGTCCGCCGGCTCGCGCAGCGCCAGCCATTCGGGAGAAAAACCTGTCATCAGACCACCTTTTAGCCGCCGTCGCGCAGGCAGGCTGCGGCGACGATGCGGGCCGTGTCGTGCCAGCGCGGCAGGTTGCCAGCTGCCGCCCATGCGGCATCGGAACGTGCCCTGCGCTCGGCGGGCGCATCAATCAGCGTCGCGAGCGCCTTGGCAAGTGCCGCAGTGTCGCCGGGGGGCACTTTGAGCGCCGCGTCGTCGGGCAACATCTCGGCGCCTGCGCCGCTCAAGGTGCAGACGATCGGCAGTCCGCGCGCCAGGGCTTCGGTCAGCACCATGCCGTAGCCCTCGAACAGGGACGGCATGACGAAGAGATCCGTCTCTCCATAAAGTTCATCGAGCCGCTCCGGTGGAACGGCTCCTGCAAGCAAGATGCGGTCCGACAGCCCGGCGGCGTCGATCTGGGCGCGCAGCGCCGCTGTCGTCGCGGGGGCATAGTCGGGCGAGCCGGCGATGGTCAGGCGCCAGTCGCGATCGGCGATCCGGGTGAGCGCCTCCACCAGCACGTCGTAACCCTTGCGTGGAATCAGCGAGCCTACGGCGGTGAGCCGCAGCGGCCCTTCGCCACCGCTGCCGGTCGCGCGGCGGGCCGTATCTACGCCGGGCTCCGCGACGGCGATGCGGTCGGCAGCCACGTCGAAATCCGCCGTCAGGATGCGCGCCGTCGAGGGGCTGCTCGCCACCACGCGGCGGGCATGGCGCAGGGCGGCGCGCTCGCTGAGCCGGAGCGCTTCCGCCTGCAGGGGGGCGAGCCCGGTTTCGAGCGCGAGCGGATGGTGGACGAGCGCGACCAGACGGTCCGAGAAGCGGGCGGCGAGCGCTTCGGGAAAGGCTCCGAAGGCCAGCCCGTCGATCAGCAGCGTTTCGTCGGCGGAAGTCGTCACGAGAAGCTTCTCGGTCAAGGCGAGGTGGGCCTTAGTCGGGAAGGGGAATCCAGCCGGCAGGGCCAGATGTCGGGCCTCGATGCCGGCCTCTCTCCATTCCCGCAGCAGGCGACGGTCATAGCCATAGCCGCCGGTCGGCAGGTCGATGTCGCCCGGAATGGCGAAGACGACGGCGCTCACGCCAGTGCGCCCTCATAGGCGGCGCGGGCGAGGTCGGTCTCGTGAAGCGTCACGCGGATCTTCGCGAGGCCTTCGCCATCCGCTCCCAGTGAGCCGGACTTCGCGGCAGCCGCCATGGCGTCGAATATATGCTTGCAGAGGAATTCGGTGGTCGTCAGCACGCCGGCGAATTGCGGCAGCGTGTCCAGGTTCTGGTAGTTCAGCGGCTTCAGCGTCCGGCTCAGCACATCGAGCGCGGCGCCGATATCGACCACGACGTTCTGGCGGTTGAGCGCCTCGCGGAAGAAGGCGACGTCGACCACGAAGGTCGCGCCGTGCATGTTCTGCGCCGGGCCGAAGAACGGATCCGGCAGGGAATGGCCGATCATGATGCGGTCGCGGACTTCGACGGAGTACATGCGGTCTCCCGATATGGCGTTTCAGCGCTCGGATAGCGCGGCCGGCCGGCGGCCGAGGGGCTGCGAGAAACGCAGAAGACAGCCGTCCGGATCCTGAACGAGTGCCAACGCGGTCATGGCCGCGTCTCATAGCAAATCGCAGCGGTCAGACCAGCGGCACCACGTTCGAGCAGCTCCGGTATACGCCGAGGGGCGTCGCGGAAGGCGATCTCCTCGCTGATGAGGGCATCGAGCCTGTCGTCGGCCAGCAGTGCCATGGCAGCCTCGGCGCGGCGGGAACTGTCCCAGCGGGCGCGGCGCGATTGAGAGATCATGCCGACCTGCGACGAGATGAGTTGCAGCCGCCGCGCATGGAAGGCGCCGCCGAGCGGTGCCGACACCGCCCCCTCGCCATACCAGCTCAGCTCGACGATGCGCGCTTCTGTTCCAGCCGCGGCGATGGCCGTGGCGAGACCGCTTGAGGTTGCGCTGGCGTGGAAGACGAGGTCGGCCCCCTGCGGGGCTGCGTCCGGCAGGGCGAAACCGAAGCCGAGCTTGTCGGCGAGTGCCGCACGTGCAGGTTCGATATCGACCAGCGTCACCTGCGCGCCCGGCAGTCGCGCTCCGAGCCAGGCGACGAGCAGGCCGAGCACGCCGCCGCCGACCACGACGATGCGGTCGGCCGGGCCGGAGCCGCCGTCCCAATGCGCATTCAGCGCCGTCTCCATATTGGCGGCGAGGATGGCGCGGCGCGCCGGCACGGCATCGGGCACGGGCATCAGGCAGGATCGAGGGGCGACGAAGCGATCCTGGTGGGGGTGCAGGCAGAAGACCGTGCGGCCGAGCATATCGGCCGGGCCTTCATCGACGCGGCCGACGGCGCAGTAGCCGAACTTGACCGGAAAGGGAAAGTCCCCCTCCTGGAAGGGCGCGCGCATGCGCTCATGCTCGCAGGCCGGCACGCGACCTTCGGAGACCAGACGCTCCGTGCCGCGGCTGACACCACTCCACAATGTCGTGATCTGACAGTCGTCCGGACCGGCCGCAGGCAGCGAAACTTCATTCAGGCGGCATTCACGGGGGGCCGTATACCAAAGCGCCAGAGCTTTTGCCCTTGCGTTAGCCGTATATGCCGGCTTTAGCTCCCGCGCCATTTACGTCCGATCCCGTCCGTCCGAGCCTGCCTGCCGCCGCTCCATGACCGAGACCGTCACGAACCAACGACCCGCTCCGACCACGTTCCAGCGGGCAGCGCAAGAGGCCGAGCCGACCGGTATGACACCGGCCGGGCTGCAGGCCCGGGCGACGCTGCGCCGGCGGCGGCTTCTCATGCTCGCGCTGAACCTCTCGACCCTCGCTGCGCTGCTCGCGGGACTGGGCCATGTGCTCGGCGCCGGCGGCTGGACAGCGGCGGATGCTGCGATCTTCATTGCTTTCCTCATCGGTGCGCCCTGGACTGTGGTCGGATTCTGGAACGCCGTGATCGGGCTCTGGTTGCTGCATGGGCGGCAGGACGGGCTCAAGGCCGTCGCGCCCTTCGTCGAGGCGGGCGAGCGGGCTTCACCCATCACGCTGCGCACCGCCGTGCTGATGACCCTGCGCAACGAGGACCCGGCCCGTGCCTTCCGCCGGCTCAAGGTTGTCAAGGAAAGTCTCGACGCGACGGGCGAGGGCGTCTGGTTCGATTATTTCGTGCTGTCCGACAGCAGCGATCCCGAGGTGGCGGCCGCCGAGGAGGCGCTGGCTGCGGCCTGGGCGCAGGAGATCGGCGAGCCGGCGCGGCTGACCTATCGCCGACGCCTCGATAATGCCGGCTTCAAGGCCGGCAATCTCCGCGATTTCTGCGAGCACTGGGGCGATCGCTACGAGTTGATGCTGCCGCTCGACGCCGACAGCGTCATGGCGGGAGATGCCATCGTGAAGCTCGTACGGATGATGCAGGCGCATCCGAAGCTCGGCATCCTGCAGAGCCTCGTCGTCGGCATGCCGAGCCGCTCGGCCTTCGCGCGCATCTTCCAGTTCGGCATGCGCCACGGCATGCGGCCCTACACCATGGGATCGGCCTGGTGGAGCGGGGACTGCGGGCCGTTCTGGGGTCACAACGCGCTGGTGCGGATCGCGCCGTTCCGGAATTTCTGCCATCTGCCGGTCTTGCCGGGCAAAGGCCCGCTCGGCGGGGCGGTGATGAGCCATGACCAGATCGAGGCGGTGCTGATGCGCCGCGCCGGCTACGAGGTGCGCGTGCTGCCGGTCGAGGACGGAAGCTGGGAGGAGAACCCGCCGACCATGCTCGATTTCGCCCGGCGGGACCTGCGCTGGTGCCTGGGCAATCTGCAATATCTGAAGCTCCTCGACCTGCCCGATCTCAAGCCGATGAGCCGCTTCCAGCTCATCTGGGCGGTGCTGATGTTCCTCGGCCTGCCGGCCTGGACGCTGATGATCGCGCTCGCGCCGCTCAAGGTGCTGGAGGACCGCGCCATCGCCGATTATCCGGCCCTGGCGGCGGCCGGCCTCTACCTCATGTTCCTGGCGATGTATCTCTCTCCGAAGCTCGCCGGCTTCGTCGACATCCTGCTGACGAAGGGCGGGGTGCGGCGCTATGGCGGGATGGTGCGCTTCCTCGCCTCGGCCGCGATCGAGATCGTCTTCGCGTTCCTGCAGGGCGCCGTTTCCAGCTTCCGCACCACGCTCTTCATGATCGGGCTCGCTTTCGGGCGGGCGCGGATCGGCTGGAACGGCCAGGCGCGGGATGCCCATGCGCTCTCGCTTGCCACTGCCTTCGCGGGCCTGTGGCCGCATCTCCTGTTCGGGGTCTATCTGTTCGCGGCGCTGTGGGCTCTTTCACCCGCCATATTGCTCTGGTCGCTGCCGCTGGCGGCCGGTTACCTCCTCGCCATTCCCTTCGCCATGATGACGGCCTCGCCCGCGCTCGGAGCCTGGCTGGCGCGGCGCGGGCTCTGCGGCATCCCGGAGGATTTCGCGATGCCGCCGGTGCTGGCCGCCATTCGCGAGGGGGAGCGAGCATGAATGCCGTCGCCTATCCGAAGGGGACTGTGAAGGCGTTGTCGCGCTCTCTGCGCGTCTATCACGGGGATCGGCAGCGCCATGCGGCGATGGACCGGCTCTACGAGGCCTTCCTGGCGCCCGGCGATCTCGCCTTCGACATCGGCGCCCATGTCGGCGACCGCGTGTCCTCCTTCCGGCGGCTTGGCGCGCGCGTCGTCGCGCTGGAGCCGCAGCCGGGGCCGGCCCGCGTCATCCGCCTGATCCATCGGCGCGACCCATTGGTGACGCTGATCGAGGCGGCCTGCGGCGACCACGAAGGCTCCATCGGGCTCAGGATCAACAGCGACAACCCCACCGTCTCGACAGCCTCGGCCGCCTTCATCGGCGCCGCTGCCGGGGCGAATGGCTGGGAGGGGCAGGCCTGGGACCATGAGATCACCGTGCCCTGCACGACGCTCGACCGGCTGATCATGCGATACGGCCTGCCGAAGCTGCTCAAGATCGATGTCGAAGGCTTCGAGGCGCATGTGCTGGCGGGGCTGACGCGGGCCGTGCCGGTGATCTCCTTCGAGTTCACCACGATCCAGCGCGACGTGGCCGAGGCCTGCCTCGCCCTGCTGGACACGCTCGGCTTCTACCGCTTCAACGTCGCGCTCGGCGAGAGCCAGCAGCTGGAACTCCCCGCACCCGTCGACGTTGAGGCCATGGGCGCCTATCTGCGCGCCCTGCCGCACGCCGCCAATTCAGGCGATGTCTACGCTATCCTGCAACGCTGAGAGCGACGTTCATGACGTTTTTGCGCCTGCGCGCTGCCGCCCTGCTTGCGGCTCTCGCCTGCATCGCGACGCCTGCTTTCGCCGCGGGCGACATCCCTGTCGAAGTGAAGAACGAGTCCGAGCCGGTGCTCTGCGCCGAGAAGGACAACGTCACCATCAAGGCGATCTCGCCCGACGTTCGGCGCTTCCAGATCGAGGCGGCGCATCCGGCCTATATCGCGGGGCTGGTGCGCGACAACTGGGACGCCGACTGGACGAATTGCGACATGAAGGGCGACCCGTCCTTCGCCCCGCCGACGCCGCCGCGCCGCGTGACCTTCTGGGAAACCATCGATTACTGGCTGGTGGGCTACACCTTCCCGAGCTTCTGGCGCCCGGCCGACACGACCTTCCGCGTCGGCGACAGGGTGGAGAAAGGGCTGCACATCGTCCAGCTCTGGAAGCTCGGCAAGGACAAGTCCTACGAGGTTCTGGTGGTCTATCCGCAGGATGGCTACTGGCGGGCCCGGCCGATGCCACCGGAGCATCTCGGCTATTCCTCCTACGGTTCCTCCTTCCTGTTCGGCCCGGTGGAGCAGGACGGCCGGCCGGTGGTGAACATCCGCGAGATCGAGTTCGATCCGAAGACGCTTTCCTTCAAGCTCGCCTTCAAGGACGGCTCCAACGGCACGCTGAAGCTCGGCAGCGTCGACGAGAACCGGATGGTGCTCGACGCCGTGCTGGATCGGCCTGTGACGGGCGGCAAGGCCTTCCTCGCGCTGCGCTCGATGTACGTCACCGAGTTCAACAACGATGTCGCCCGCATCGCGGTGCGCGAACCCGGTGCCAAGGGGTGGCGCGAAGAGCCGCTGATGCCGTTCCAGGGCGGCAAGGCGACCGATATCTGGATGGGCCGCGCCACCCATTCGCGCCACAACACCTCCTCGCCCGACATGGTGTTCCGGCGTTTCTCGGCCGATCCTGTCCCGCCGCAACCGGAGAAGAAGCCGTAAGCACGCCGTCATTGCGAGGAGCGTAGCGACGAAGCAATCCACGGGGACTGGGTAACGTCCGACCCAACCCCCTTGGCTTGCTTCGCTGCGCTCGCAATGACGAGGCTCAGTGCCTCGCCACGGAACGCATCCCCTCCCTGCCGCGTTGCGGCATGACGTGGCGTGCGCATCGCGCTAGCTTGCCGCCATCGATGCCGATTAGCTTCTAGGACTGCCATGCCGCGTTTCGCCGCCAATCTCTCGATGATGTTCACGGAATGGGACTTCCTCGACCGTTTCAAGGCGGCCGCGGAGGCTGGCTTCGAGGCTGTGGAGTTCCTCTTCCCCTATGAGCACAGCCCCGAACAGGTCGGGCTGGCGCTTGCCGGCGGGGAACTTCAACAGGCTCTGTTCAACTTGCCACCGGGCGATTTCGCCAATGGCGAGCGCGGCATTGCGTCGCTTACGGGCCGCGAGGACGAGTTCCGCGCCTCGGTCGAGAAGGCCCTTTCTTATGTCCACGAGACCGGGGTGAAGAAACTCCACATGATGGCGGGGCTCGCCGACCCGAAGGACCCCGTCGCGCAGAAGACCTATCGCGCCTCGCTGGCCTATGCCGCCGACAGGCTCGGCGAGCATGGCATCGATCTGCTGCTGGAGCCGATCAACGGCAAGGACATGCCGGGCTACTTCCTGAACGATTTCGATCAGGCCGCAGCCTATATCCGCGAATCCGGCCGGTCGAATGTCCGGTTGCAGTTCGACATGTATCATTGCGAGCTGATCCATGGTGACGTCTCGGCTCGGCTGAAGGCGCTCTATCCGCTCGTCGGCCATGTGCAGATCGCCCGCGCCAACGGCCGCCACGAGCCCGACGCGTCCGGCCCCGACTATCCACGCCTTTTCGCCGAGCTCGATGCGCTCGGATATGACGGCTTCGTCGGCTGCGAATACCGGCCCGAGCGCAGCACGCTCGAGGGGCTCGGCTGGTTCGCGCCCTGGCGGAAGCACGTCTGATGCGTCCGCCCTCGATCAGCTACCCGGTTCTGGTGGCCGATGTCGGCGGGACCAATTGCCGGCTCTCGCTGGTTGCTGATCCCGACAGTGCGCATCGCCCGCTGGCGCGGCTAGGAACGGGCAGCTATCCGACCGCTGAGGCTGCGTTCGCCTCCGTGCTCGCCGATCTGCCCGAGAAGCCGCGCGCCGCTGTCATCGCCGTCGCCGGGCCGCTCGACGGACGACAGGCCCAGCTTACCAACGCGATCTGGGAGCTCGACGGGCGCCGCATCGCCGCGGCGCTCGACCTGACGCAGGGGCTGCTCGTCAATGATTTCGAGGCGCTTTCCGCGTCGCTCGCAGTGCTCGGGCCGCGAGATGTCGTGACGCTGGTCGAGGGGCAGCCGGAGCCGGAGGGCGTGCGGCTGGTGCTCGGGCCGGGCACGGGCTTCGGCGCGGCGGCGCTGCTGACGCATGGCGAGCGCGGCATGCTGATCCCGACCGAATCCGGCCATATCGGCATCGGCCCGGAGGACCAGGCCGAGCAACGCATCTGGCCGGCGCTGAGCGAGGGCGTGCCGCGCCTCACCGTCGAGCATCTCTTGAGCGGGGACGGGCTGGTGCGCCTGCACAAGGCCGTGGCGCGAACGTCCGGCACGCCGGCGGCCGATGTCAGCGCCGCCGACATCTCTCGGCTCGCGCAGGATGGCGACCCGGGCGCTCTGATGGCGGTCGTCTGCTTCTGGCGCCTGCTGGCGCGTGTCGCTGGCGATCTCGCCCTGATCTTCAAGGCGACGGGCGGCGTGTTCATTGCGGGCGGCATCGCGCCCCATCTGCTGCCGCTCGCCGACAAGGCGGCGATCCGCACCGTCTTCGCCGGCAAGCCGCCGATGGAGGAACTGGCCGGTCGTTTCGCACTCCACGTCGTCACGGCGCCGGATGCCGCCGAGCAGGGACTCGCGGCGATTGCCGCGAATCTCCATCGTTTCGGCCTCGACGATCCGAAGCGGCTGTGGTTTGGCTGAGCCTCCCGCTCGTTCGAATGCTTCTCCCAAGGTCCGCGTGCAGCCCATCCATTCGATCCAGGTCCTGCGCGCGCTCGCGGCCTTCATGGTCGCGATCCATCATGTCCAGCCCGATGCGGCGGTGGTGGCTCAGCGCTTCGGGCTGAGCTTCACGCGCAACGACCTGCTGCCCTGGATGGCCGGCGTCGACATCTTCTTCGTCGTCTCCGGCTTCATCATGGTCCATGCCTCGCAGGAGCTGTTCGGGCGGGAAGGGGCCTCGGTCGCCTTCCTGAAACGGCGGCTGGCGCGCATCGTGCCGCTCTACTGGGCGATGACGACGCTGTTCCTGCTGGTGGCACTGTTCATCCCGGCGGTGCTCAATTCCGGCGCACCGAGCCTCGCGCAGATTCTTGCCTCCTACCTGTTCTGGCCTGTGCTCTCGACGCAGGGGCTGGCACAGCCGGTCTATTCGCTGGGCTGGACGCTGAACTACGAGATGCTGTTCTACGTCCTCTTCGCCGCGGGGCTGGCGCTGCCGGCGCGCTGGACGCTGCCGGCGATCACCGCCGTGCTGGTGCTCATGGTCGCGGCCGGAACGCTCGCCGGTCCGCTGCCGCTGCCCTTCGGCTTCTGGAGCGAGCCGATCGTGCTGGAATTCGCAGCCGGCATGGGCATCGCCGTGCTGCGCCGGAAGGGCCTGCGCCTGCACGGAGCCCTGCGCGTCGCGGTTGCCGTGGCGGGCGTCGGGGTGCTGCTGGCGGCTGCGCATCTGCCGGGTGCTGACGGACCTTGGAGCAGCGTGCTCTGGCGCGGCGGGGCGGCTGTCCTGCTGATGCTCGCGGCTGCTTGCGGACGGGAAGGCATCGTCGCGCCGAGGCCGGTGAGGGCGTTGGCGGTCGTCGGCGACGCCTCCTATGCACTCTATCTCGTGCACCCCTTCGTGATCCGCGGGATGAGGGAGGTCGCGCTGCGGATCGGTCTGGCTTCGCCCGCGCTCTACATCGTGCTGGCGCTGGCGGGCGCGGTACTGGCGGCGCTGCTGGTCTATCGCTTCTTCGAGAAGCCTGCGACGCGGCTTGTAAGGCGCTGGATCGGAGGGTGAGTGCGCCGTCATGCTCGGGCTTGACCCGAGCATCTCCTGACCAGAGCGACTCCTGCGCCTTACCCTCCCGAGATTCCCGGGTCTGCGCTGCGCTTCGCCTGAGAATGACGCCCGGTGGCTAGCGTAACTTCATGCCCTTGAGGGACTGGCCGACGACGCCGCCATCCTTGCGACGCTCCGCGCGCCTCGCCTTGATCGCATCGGCATGCTCGGGCTGCGGATAGTAGCCGCGCTCCATGATCTCGAGCGAATATTCCTCATAGGTCAGGCCGAGCGCCTCGGCCTTTTCCTGTCGATTCAGCGCGACCTCGCGCGGCTTCTTCCAGGCCCGGCGATGGGCGAAGCGCCAGTCGAAATAGCGTCCGATATTGCCGTTGCCCGTCCCCGAGCGGCGCTTCCGCTCCTTCAGCGGCGGGCCGCCATTGTGGCCGATCCCGATGGGGCGGTCGCTGAGCATCGCTTTTGAACTCATGAAGGCCGTGTTCCGTCACGATAAGGGGCGGGGAGGAGCTGGCAAGGGCCGTGCCAGCGGGTGAGACATCTCCATGCCCGCTTGCAGGCGGCCAACCCGGTCGTGGGTTCCGGGTTCTTCGCTACGCGAAGCCCCGGAATGACATTGGTGATTCCTGCGCGCGTGACAGGACCGCAGCGGCGGTCTATCCCGCAGGCCGAACACAGGACGGATCATGGCCCCTTTGCTGCATCTGCGCGACGTCGCGCTCACCTTCGGCGGACAGCCTTTGCTCGAAGCGGCGGAAATCGCCGTGTCGGCCGGAGAGCACGTCTGCCTCGTGGGCCGCAACGGCTCGGGCAAATCGACCTTGCTCAAGATCGCGGCCGGTCTGGTCGAGGCCGACAGCGCTGACCGCTTCGTCCAGCCCGGTGCGACGATCCGCTATCTGCCGCAGGAGCCGGACTTCACCGGCTACAAGACCTCGCTCGCCTATGTCGAGGCCGGGCTTGGACCGGGAGACGATCACTATCGCGCGCAGTACCTGATCGACGAGCTCGGCCTGACTGGGGAGGAGGACCCGGCGACGATGTCGGGTGGCGAATCCCGCCGCGCGGCGCTGGCGCGCGTGCTCGCGCCCGAACCCGATATCCTGCTGCTCGACGAGCCGACGAACCATCTCGATCTGCCGGTGATCGAATGGCTGGAGCAGGAGCTGAAATCGCTGCGCTCGGCGATGGTCCTGATCAGCCACGACCGGCGCTTCCTGACCAACCTGTCGCGTGCGACGATCTGGCTCGATCGCGGCCTGACCAAACGCATGGACCGGGGCTTCGGCGATTTCGAGGCCTGGCGCGACGAAGTGCTCGCGCAGGAGGAGCTCGACCGCCACAAGCTCGACCGCAAGATCGCGCGCGAGGAGGACTGGCTGCGCTATGGCGTCAGCGCCCGGCGCACGCGCAACCAGCGCCGCCTCGGCGAGTTGCACGGGCTGCGCGAGCAGCGCCGGACGGCGCGCTTCGCGGTCGGCAGCGTCAAGCTCGAGGCGAGCGAGGCCCAGACCTCGGGCAAGCTCGTGATCGAGGCGGTCAATGTCGCTAAAGCCTTCGGTTCGAATGTCGTGGTCAAGGACCTGTCGCTGCGCGTGGCACGCGGCGACCGGATCGGCATCGTCGGCCCCAACGGCGCCGGCAAGACCACGCTGATCAACCTGCTGACCGGTGCGCTCGCGCCGGATTCAGGCACGGTGAAGCTCGGCGTCTCGCTCGAGATGGTCACGCTCGACCAGCGCCGTGAGAGCCTCGATCCGGCGACCCCGCTGGGCGATGCGCTGACCGGCGGCGGCTCGGATCAGGTGATGGTCGGCGACACGCCGCGCCACGTCATCGCCTATATGAAGGACTTCCTGTTCCAGCCGCTGCAGCGGCGCACGCCCGTCGGCGCGCTGTCGGGTGGCGAGCGAGGCCGCCTGATGCTGGCCCGCGCCTTGGCCAAGCCTTCCAACATGCTGGTGCTGGATGAGCCGACCAACGATCTCGATCTCGAGACGCTCGACCTGCTTCAGGAACTGCTCTCGGACTACCAGGGCACGGTCCTGCTGGTCAGCCATGATCGCGACTTCATCGACCGCGTCGTCTCGGCGACGCTGATCTCGGATGGCGATGGCGTCTGGACCGAGTTCGCCGGCGGCTACACCGACATGCTGGCCCAGCGCGGCCGCGGCGTTAGCGCAAAGGTGAGGGCGCCCCTTGGCAAAGCGCAGCCCACCGCCGAAGCACCGGCGGTCATTGCGAGCGCCGCGCCTGTGTCGAAGCGCAAGCTCTCCTTCAACGAGAAGCATGCGCTGGAGACGCTGCCGAAGAGGATCGAGGTGCTGCAGGGCGAGGTGGCCAAGCTCAACGTCGCGCTCGCCGGCGACCTCTACAGCCGCGATCCGAAGCTCTTCGCCAAGGCGACGGCGCGGCTGGAGGACGTGACGCGCGAGATCACCGACGCGGAGGAGCGCTGGCTGGAGCTGGAGATGCTGCGGGAGGAGATCGGGGCCTGAGCCATACGATTTCCGTATCCGGCTGCGCATCAAAACGCATTTACGACGGCATCCAATCGTCTCAAACATCCAAGCCATCAAAAAACACGAGGAACGACCATGAGACTGAAGGGCAAGACGGCGCTGGTGACTGGCGCGGCGCAGGGCTTCGGGTTCGGGATTGCGGAGACGTTCGCGCGCGAGGGCGCACGGGTCGCGGTGCTCGATCTCAATGGCGACAAGGCCAAGGAGGCTGCCAAGGCCATCGGCCGCCGCGCTTTCGCCGTGACCTGCGATGTCGGCAAGGCCAAGAGCGTCGACAAGGCGGTGGAGAAGATCCTCGCGAAGGTCGGGCGGCTCGACATCGTCGTCAACAATGCCGGCACCACCCATCGCAACAAGCCGATGACCGAGGTGACCGAGGAAGAGTTCGACCGGGTCTTCGCTGTGAACGTGAAGTCGATCTACCTGATGGCGCGGGCGACGATCCCGCATTTCCGCGAGCATGGCGGCGGCGTCATCCTGAACATCGGCTCGACGGCCGGCCTGCGTCCGCGTCCGGGCCTGACCTGGTACAATGGCTCGAAGGGCGCGGCGAACCTGATCTCGCAGTCGATGGCCGTCGAGCTCGCGCCCGACAAGATTCGCGTCAACGCCATCGCGCCGGTCGCGGGCGAGACGCCGCTGCTCGCCACCTTCATGGGGGAGGACACGCCGGAGCGCCGCAAGCAGTTCACGTCCACGATCCCGTGGGGCCGCTTCTCGACGCCGCAGGACATCGCCAATGCGGCGCTCTTCCTCTGCTCGGACGAGGCCGACATGGTGACGGGAAGCGTGCTGGCGGTGGACGGCGGCCGCTGCGTCTAAGGAGGCGTCATGCTCGGGCTTGACCCGAGCATCTCGTCCCGAAAAGGGTGGCCTTCCTTCCTGAGATTCTCGGGTCGAAGCTCCGCTGCGCCCGAGAATGACGGCTAGTCGTTCAGACCAACTCGCCCAGCAATGCGATCTCCTGGCGGCGCACCACCGTGCCGTCGGGCTCGAAGCCGCGCTGTTCCAGCGTGATGCGCGGCGCCTTGGCATCGCCTGCGATGCGGAAGAGGTGCCAGGTTCCGAGCTCGCCATGGCCGAGGGGGCCAAGCGAGGCGGAAGGCACGCCGACGATTGGCACGTCATGACCGTGTTTCTGGCCGGGACCGGGCCGCCAGGCCAGCGAGAAGCTGTGGTTGTGGCCGTGCAGCACGAGATCGGCGCCCTTGCGCTTCAGCATGGCCTCGAAGGCTGCGGCGTCGATGAGTTCGCGGCCGCGCTTGGCGCCGCCGACATAGGGCGGGTGATGGATCAGCACGACGCGAATCAGGCCCTCGTCGCGAGCGCGTTCCAGCAGTGCCTCGGTGCGGGCGATCTGCTCGCTGCCGACCCGGCCCGTTGCCATCAGGGGAAGCGTCGGCACGCCGCTGTTGACGCCGATGAGCGCGACAGGGCCGCGCTTGCGATACCAGGGATAGCCCACCTTGCTCTCGTCATCCGCGCTCCAGGGTGCGAGCTGGGCCGCCAGCGGCTTCAATGATGAGCGGGCATAGGCATCGTGGTTGCCCGGTACGAAGCTGACCGTCTCGCGAGGCCCCAGGGTGTCGAGGAAGGCGACGGCAGTGCGGAATTCGTTCGGCAGGCCGATATGGGCGACGTCGCCGGTGCAGGCGATATGGTCCGGCCGCTTCTCGTGGATATCGGCGACGATGCGGGCCAGGATGTCCATGTCATGGGCATGCCGGCGCTTCCGACGCCAGTTGACGTAGCCGGTCGCGCGCTTGCCGAAGAGCTGATGCAGCGAAAACCCGGCCAGCGGGCCGAGATGCGGGTCGGACAGATGCGCGAGCTTGAACACGCTCCAGCGCTTCTCCCGCCGCGGGCCGTCAGTCAAGCGCGCCGTTGACGCGCCTGGACTGGCGGAAGGCGGAACGGCCTCAGTTGGCGGCGCCGGTGAGTTCCGACACGATGCGCGAATCGGTCAGCGTGACGGCGGGCTTCCAGACATAGGCGGGCTTGGCCCTGAGGCGGGCGATGATGAAAGAGAGAAGCATGGTCGTGGTTCCGGTTGGTGACGTTGCGTTAGTGCTCCCTATTTGGGACGCGTTTATGACGGAACAAGACCGCGAAAACGACTCCGCTATGCGTCATTTGCATAGACAATTAACCGGATCTTGAGAGTTTCCCTGATGCCATCGCAGGCGCCGACCTCCGCCGCCGATCCCGAAACCTCCCGCCGGCCGGGAGAGCGGCTTCTGGTCAGGCTGCTCCATCTCTATTTCCGCTTCGCCCGTGGCATGACCTTCGGCGTGCGCGCCGCCGTGCTGAATGAGCGCGGAGAGGTCTTCCTGATTCGCCATACCTATGTTTCGGGCTGGCATTTGCCCGGCGGCGGCGTCGAGGTCGCGGAATCGGCGCTGCAGGCGCTCGATCGTGAATTGTCGGAAGAGGCCGGGCTCGCGCTGACCGGAGTGCCGGCGCTGCACGGGTTGTTCTTCAACCGCCATGCGTCACGGCGGGACCATGTGGCGCTCTATGTCGTGCGCGAGTTCAGGATCGAAAGCGTCAAGCAGCCAGACCGAGAGATCGCGGAGGCAGGCTTCTTCCCGCTCGATGCCCTGCCGGACGGCACGACGGCCGCGACGCGAAAGCGGCTCGACGAGATCATGACGGGCGCGCCGCCTCCTGCCGAATGGTAGCTATTCCCCTTTGCGAGACGATGCTGTACAGGCGCTTGCCATGAGCAACGGGCACAGCCTCCGCGACCTGCGACGACCGACGCGCTGAATGCGCCTTCCGGGCGAGGAGTGTTTGCGCGCCCTCGTCATCGCCGATCGCTCCCCGCTCTGCTGACTGCTGCCATGACCTCCTTGCCATTGACCATCCGCCACGAATTGCCCGTGGATTCCGCCGCCATCGAGCGCCTGCATGAGCGCGCCTTCGGCCCCGGCCGCTTCGCCCGCACGGCCTTCCGCCTGCGCGAGGGCGTGCCGCCCGATCCAGCGCTGTCCTTCGCCGCCCATGTCGGCACCTTCCTCGTCGGCTCGGTGAAGGTGACGCCCGTCGTTGCCGGCGGCCACAAGGCGCTGATGCTGGGGCCGCTGACGGTCGACCCCGCCTTCGAGGGGCGGGGCATCGGGGCGGCGCTGATGAACCGCTCGATCGAGGCTGCGCGCGAGGCCGGGCATGACCTCGTCATGTTGATCGGCGATGCGCCCTATTACGCCCGCTTCGGCTTCAAGGTGCTGCCGCCCGGCCAGCTCGTCCTGCCCGGCCCGGCCGATCCGGGTCGTTTTCTGGCGCTTGAGCTGCTCGAAGGCGTGCTGAGCGAGCGGCGCGGCGCGGTGATGTCGGCGCGGGTCACGGGCTGAGGTTTTGCGTCATGCTCGGGCTTGACCCGAGCATCTCGGAAACCAGCGCCTTCTGGTCCTGAAATTCTCGGGTCAAGCCCGAGAATGACGCGCTGCCTGCGCGGCCATCTCAAGCCTGACGCTTGAAGCGGCGGCCGCTTTCGCCGAGCCAGCCTGCGACCAGAGCACCGAACAGCAGCGCCAGCCCGATCAACCCGACGAAGAGCGGAGAGATCCGAACGCCGCGCACGATGCCGGAATCGCTGATCCTCAAGCCGATCCAGTCATTGCCGGAGAACTGGCTGCCGGAACGCACCGGCACGATGCGCGGCACATTGACGGCCGAGCCGCTCTCACGGCCGATGCGGCGCGAGGAGCCGCCGGTGGCCTGTGCCAGCGGCTGCAGGGCGGCTGGATCACTCACCACCTCCATCAGCTCGCGCGGGTTCTCCGGGCCGACGCTGGCGAAGGCGGTCAGGTTATCGGATGTCAGCCGATAGAGCCCCTGTTCGCCGGCCGGAATGCGGGCGGTGAAGAGGCCGGGGCGGCCGGCTTCGAGCGGGATGCTGCGGGACTGGCCGTCCGGCCCGGTGACGGTAATCGGGGACGGGTTGTCGCGCAGCGTCTGGCGCTCGACCTCGACGGTGCCGCCGCGGGCGGTGGCGCGCAGCGCCTCCTCCTCCAGCTCCGGTTCCTTCATCAGCCAGTGGCTGAGGCGCCGCAGCAGGTCGAGATACGGGCCGCCATCGCGGAAGCCGCGAGCCCAGAGCCAGGCATGATCGGAGAGGAAGAGCGCGACGCGGCCCTTCTGCTCGCGAGCCAGCATCAGCAGGGGGCGCTCGCCAGGCCCGGTCATGACCGGGGACGCGCCGGGGCGCGCCTGGGCGCCGACCATGCGCAGCCACTCGCCCCAACGCGGCGGCGAGACTTCCGAGCCCGGCAGGTCGCGGGTGACGGGGTGACGCTTGCCGGGCTCGCTGACCTGGGCGCGATAGGCCTCGTCGATGACGCTGCCGTCCGGCACGGCCGGCAGGATCTGGCCGAGCGGGGTGCGCGCCAGCGTCTGCCCGCCGGCATATTCCGGGCCGGCCGCGACGAGGAGCGCGCCGCCGTCCCGCACATAGCGGACGATGTTCTCGAAATAGAGCAGCGGCAGGATCGACTGGTTGGCGTAGCGATCGAAGATGATCAGGTCGAATTCCTTGATCTTGACCTGGAACAGCTCGCGCGTCGGGAACGCGATCAGCGAGAGCTCATTGATCGGCGTGCCGTCCTGCTTCTCCGGCGGGCGCAGGATGGTGAAGTGGACGAGGTCGACATTGGCGTCGGCCTTGAGGAGGTTGCGCCAGGTGCGCTCCCCCGGATGCGGCTCGCCTGAAACCAGCAGCACGCGCAGCTTGTCGCGCACGCCTTCAATCGTAATGACCGCGCGGTTGTTGGCGAGCGTCAGCTCCTGATCGAGGGCCGAGGCCTCGATCTCGACGACGTTCGGCCCGCCGCGGTCGATGCGGACGGGCACCTGCACGACCTGTCCGGTGACGACGTCGCGGCGCGCGATGATCTCGCCGTCGCGGCGGATGGTCAGCCCGGCGCGGCCGGGCCCGCCCTTGTCGACGACGCGAAGCCGGATCACCTGGTCCTTGCCGACGATGCCGAAGCGGGGCGAATCGACCAGCATGATGCGGCGGTCGATCTCGGCATTGCGGCCGGTGGTCAGCACATGCAGCGGCGCGCGCAGGCCGAGCACCTCGGCATTGGGCGGGCTGTCATGGGCGAGGCCGTCGGTGATGGCGATGGCACCGGCGACGCGCTCCGAGGGCACGTCGGCGAGGCTCGCCGCCAGTGCCTCGAACAGGCGGGTGCCGTCGCTCGACCCCTGCGCATCGCGAAGGTCGACGATACGGGGCTCGATATTGGGCATGCCACGGAGCTGCCGCTCGACCTCGGCGACGGCTTCGTCGGTCTGGGCGGAGCGGTCGGCGAGCCGATTCGAGGCCGAGCGATCGACCACGACCGAGACGACGTCCTTGACCGGGTCACGGTCCTCCGCGACGAGCGAGGGATCGGCGAGGGCGAGCGTCAGCACGGCGAGTGCCAGAGCCCTCAGGATGGCGCTGCGGCCGGCGAGCACGATGGCCGCACCCGCAGCAACCGCCGCAAGGACGGCGAGCCCGATGAGGAGCGGCAGCGGAACCAGCGGGGCGAAGGAGACGCTCCACATGGCTTACTGTCCCAGACGTTCGAGCAGGGCCGGGACGTGGACCTGGTCGGCCTTGTAGTTGCCGGTCAATGCGTACATCACGAGGTTGACGCCCGCGCGCAGCGCCATCTCGCGCTGGCGGGGATCGGAGCCGGAGAGCGGCACCAGCCCGTCGCCGCGCTTGTCGATGGCCCAGGCTGCGGCGAGGTCGTTGCCGGTGATGACGATGGGGGAGACATTGTCGCCGGCCCGCGCCGGGCGCTTGCCGTCGCTATCGGCCGGCGGCAGAATCTCGACCCAGGTCGTGCCGGTGTCGTAGCGGCCGACCAGCTCGTCGAGGATGTAGAAGGTCTTGGTCAGGACGTGGTCGCGCGGCAGCGGCTCCAGCTCGGGAATGTCGAGCGTCTGCAGTGTCCGCCGGAGCTGGTCGCCCTCCGGTGTCGTGCCGCCGCCCGGCCTGGCGCTCATGGCATCGCGCGTGTCGAAGATCACGAGCCCGCCGCCCTTCATATAGGCTTCGAGCTTGCGCAGGGTCTCGCCCGAAGGGATCGGCCGGCCGGCGACCACCGGCCAATAGAGCACGGGGAAGAAGGCCAGTTCGTCACGCTCGACATTGACGCCGACCGCATCGCCCGGCTCCAGCGCGGTGCGCGCGCCCAGCACGGTGTTGAGGCCCGCGAGGCCTGCCTTCGAGATATCGTCGACGCCCCTGTCGCCGGTGACGACATAGGCGAGCCGCGTCACCGCGCCATTGGCGAAGAGCGCGCGCGGGATCGGCGGGCGGTTCTCCGGCGGGGCGCCCGGCGCCGGCTGGGCGCGGACCGTGTCAGGGGCAAGCATGCCCGCGGCGGCGATCGCGATGAGGATCGCGGCCGGGGCGGTCGCCTTGCGGAAGCGGGCGAAGTTCAGCCTGCCGCCGAGCCAGAGCGTCGCCAGCGTATCGGCCACGAGCAACAGCAGGGCGATGACCAGCAGCGGGGGGCGGGCGTCGCGAGCCACCGGCTCGTCGATCGGCAGGATCGGCGCGCCGAGCCCGGCGAGATCGAGCGCCGCCAGCGTGTCGTCGGGCTTGAGCGCGTTGACGGCGAGGGAGCCGTCCGCCGGGCCGTAGAGGCCGGGTGGATGCGCCAGTGTGGCGCGGCCGGCGAAGTTGCGCGCGACCGGCTGGCTGGTGGCCGGCGGCGTGCGGAAGCGGCCGCTGCCATCGAGCACGCGGGTGGGCGAGAGCGTCTCGACGCGGGCCTCGTCGCTCTGGGCTTCGGAAGCGGTTCCGGTGCCGGCGAGGCCGACGATCTTGCGCAGCATCTCGACGAAAAGGCCGGAGAGCGGCAGGTTCGACCAGGTCGTGTCGGCCGTGACATGAACCATGGCGATGATGCCGTCGCCACGCCGCTCGCCGGTGACGACGGGTGTGCCGTCCTCCAGCGCCGCCCAGGTCTTGCGCGAGAGATTGGCCTCGGGTTCGGCCAGAATCTGGCGGCTGACGCGGAGGTCGTCGCTGATCTGCAGTCCGGCGAAGGGGCTTTCGCGGGTGAAGGGCGCGAGCTTGCGCGGCGTCTCCCATGACAGGCCGCCGCCGAGCGTGCGCCCGCCGCGGCGCAGGCGCACCGGCGTCAGGTCGTCGGAGGAGGCTGCCAGCCGCGCGCCGGCGAAGCGCAGCAGCACGCCGCCACGCTCGACGAACTCGCTGACCTTTGCGCTCGTCTCGCGGTCGAGCGCGCCGATATCGGCGAGCACCAGCACCGAGAGGTTCTGTGCCAGCAACTCGCCGACGGGATCGGTCGAGCCCTGGCGCGGCTCGCGGACCTCGGCGAAGGGCTGGAGCGCGCGGGCGATGTAGTAGGTCGGCGAGAGCAGCGGCTGGGCGGTGTCGGCCGTGGCGCCCGAGACGAGGCCGACACGGCGACGCTTGGCGCGATCGTCGAGCAGGGCCACGGCGGCGGCGCTGCCCTCGCCGGCGATCTCGAGCCGCGACACGGCGTTGCGGACCTCGATCGGCAGTGTGAGGCGCGCCGTCGTCTGCAAGTTCGAACCCTCGAAAATGAATGGCGCGTCGCCGAGCGGCAGGCCCTTGAGGTCCAGCGCGCGGACCTGGCCACTGGCAGGGGCGCTCGCGGTGGGGCGCAGCACCTTCACGGTCAGCGCGCCGGCGAGGTTTTCCGGCGCGGCGAGCGCGATCTGGCCCGGCGGGCCGGCATGGAGCGAGAGGCGGCGCGCACCGGCCTGCTGCTTGAGCCCTGCCAGGAACTCGCTTTCGTCCGCGACAGCGAGCGAGTCGCTGACCCAGACGATCTCGGCCGAGGGCGTGGTTTGAAGGAAGGCCTCGATCCGCGGCAGATGGGCGGCGCGATCGGGGGCGTGGGGCTCGAGCGCGAGCGCCCGCAGTCGGTCCAGCGCGGTGCGCGGTTCGGCGAGTGCGATAGCGGTCGGTGCTTCAGCGAGGCCGACGATGGCGACGGGGCGGCCCTCGCGCGTCGCGGCGGCAATGCGGGATTCGGCGACAGCGATGCGCTCCGGCCAGTCGGAGGCGGCGCCGAAGCCGTTGTCGATGAGCAGCAGGATCGGGCCAGTGCTCGGCGCGCTCTCCCGTGTCGGGTTCCAGATCGGACCGGCGACGGCGAGGATGGCGAGCGCAGCCACGGCCATGCGCATGGCGAGCAGCCACCAGGGCGTATGAGCCGGCAGCTCGCGCTTGGCGATGAGGTCCGCGACGATCTTGAGCGGCGGGAAGTCGATGCGGCGCGGCCGTGGGGGCGTCACGCGCAGGATCAGCCAGAGCGCTGGCAGAACAGCGAGCGCGGCGAGCGCGAGCGGGGCGGTGAAGCTCAAGGGGAGGGCGCTGAACATGGGCTCTCCCTCAGACCATGCCGCGCGCGGCGGCGACGAGGCTGGCGACGCGCAGCACGGCTTCGCTGGCCGGGCGGTCGGTGCGGTGGAGCGTCAGCGTCCAGCCCGCCTTGCGGCATGCCTCGGAGATCGCATCGCGATGGGCGGCGAGGCGCTGGCGGTATTCCTCACCCCAAGAGCCTGCATCGCCGACGCGCAGCGTCAGCCCGTCCTCGAGGTCGAAGAGCTCGGCCTGCCCGCTGAATGGGAAGGTCTCCTCGATCGGATCGGCGATGAGCAGCACATGGCCGCGGGCGCCGCTGGAGGCCATCGAGGAGATGCGCTGTGCCAGCGATGTCCCGGGCGTGAGCCCGTCGGTCACGATGATCGCGTCCGCCAGCCGCGGCAGAGGTCCGCCGGGCGGGAGATCGTCTTCGGCACCGCGGCTGTCGGCGACGATGGCCTGCGCCAGCACCTCGACGATGCGGCGGGAAGCGAGCGCCCGCGTCAAGCCGAGATGGCCGACACGCTCGCCGCCCTCGACCAACGTCTCGGCCAGCGCGAACCCTGCGACCAGGGCGCGGTCGATCTTGGAGGCGAGTGCCAGCGAGGAAGCGAAACCCATCGAGGCCGAGCGGTCGATCCAGAGCCAGATCGAATGCGAGGCTTCCCATTCCCGCTCGCGGACGAAGAGGTGGCCGTCGCGGGCGGAGCGGCGCCAGTCGATGCGCGAGGCCGATTCGCCGGCGACCAGCGGGCGATACTGCCAGAAGGTCTCGCCCGGGCCAGAACGGCGCCGGCCGTGGATGCCGTGGATGCTGGCCGAGACGCGACGGGCTTCGAGGATGAGACGCGGCAGGCGCGCGGCGAGGTCGAGCGATTCCGTGAGGATCGGTTTGGCGGGTTGCCGTTCGCTCGGACCCAGGACGCGCGTGCGCAGCATCGGCCTATCCCAGCCGTTCCACGAGCTTGCCGATCACGCCCTCGACGGTCTCGCCATCGGCACGCGCCGCGAAGGTCAGCGCGATACGGTGCTTGAGCACGGGCAGCGCCAGCGCCGCGACGTCGTCCACCGAGGGGGCGAGCCGGCCTTCGACCAGCGCGCGGGCGCGGACGGCGAGCGTCAGCGACTGGCTGGCGCGCGGGCCGGGGCCCCAGGCGAGCTTGCCGGTGATCGCATCGTTGCTGTCGCTAGGACGGGCGGAGCGCACGAGATCGAGGATGGCATCGACGACGGCCTCGCCGACCGGCAGGCGACGCACCAGCCGCTGCACCGACATCAGCGTCTCGGCGGTCATCGCGGCCTCGGGCTTGCGCTCGCTCGCGCCGGTTGTCTCGAGCAGGATGCGGCGTTCGGCGTCGCGATCCGGGTAGCCGACATCGATCTCGAGCAGGAAGCGGTCGAGCTGCGCTTCGGGCAGGGGGTAGGTGCCTTCCTGCTCGATGGGGTTCTGGGTCGCCAGCACGTGGAATGGAGCGGGCAGGTCGTATCGCTCGCCAGCCACCGTCACATGATGCTCCTGCATCGCCTGCAGCAGTGCGGACTGGGTGCGGGGCGAAGCGCGGTTGATCTCGTCCGCCATCAGCAGCTGGGCGAATACCGGGCCCTTGATGAAGCGGAAGTGGCGCTTGCCGTCGCTGGATTCGTCGAGCACCTCGGAGCCGAGGATGTCCGACGGCATCAGGTCCGGCGTGAACTGGACGCGCCGCGCGGCGAGCCCCAGGACCGTGCCCATCGCTTCGACGAGGCGGGTCTTGGCGAGGCCGGGCACGCCGACCAGCAGGCCGTGGCCGCCGGCGAGAAGCGTGACGAGCGAAAGGTCGACGACCTGCTGCTGGCCGAAGATGACCTGGCCGATCTCCTTGCGCGCCGCGCTGATCGCACCGAGCGCGGCTTCTGCCGCCTCGACGATGCCGGTGTCGAGATCGATCGGGGAATTGCTCTCGCTCGCCCGGGCTTGCGCCGCCATGTCGGTCTCCTTCAGTCTGGCCCTGCCGTTGCCGCATCGGGGCCGATGGACGCGTGAACCTGTCGTCGTCTTCCGTCGTTCAATGTGGACGGCCCCTTGGAGGGGCTCAAGCGCCGATTGGAGCGGTGCACATAAACTCGGCTTCACGATTATGTGGAGTTCAAGGCAGAAAGACGATGCAACCACTATGCCGCATCCGACAGGGACGGGCTTTTCGATGACCGCGGAAGGCAGCGCGATGGAGCGACTCATGGCCGCGCTCGGCGGGGCCGGCGCGCCCGGCAAACCGCGCGGTTTGCCGCCTGTCGAGCGCTGGAACCCGCCTTTCTGCGGCGATCTCGACATGCGTATCGCCGCCGACGGGACCTGGTTCTATCTCGGCACGCCGATCGGCCGGCCGGCGCTGGTGAGGCTTTTCTCCTCCGTCCTGAAGCGAGAGGGCGACGATTACTTTCTCGTGACCCCGGTCGAGAAGGTCGGCATCCGGGTCGAGGACGCGCCCTTCCAGGCGGTCGAGATGCAGGTCGACGGGGAGGGGGATGCCCGCAGCATCGCCTTCAGAACGCAGGTGGATGACCTGCTCAGCGTCGGGCCGGACCACGAGCTGCGTTTCGAGCGGGCTGAAAAAGACGGTCTCAAACCCTATGTCCATGTGAGACGCGGCCTCTGGGCTCGGCTGACGCGGGCGCTGACCTATGATCTGCTCGCGCTCGGCGAGGTTCGGGAGGTCGGGGGCGAGGCGATGTTCGGCATCGCGGCTGCCGGGCAATTCTACCCGGCGTTGCCGGCGAGCGAGATCGAGGGCATCGAGATTTGACGATCAACGGCCATGCCCTGAACCTCGATACCGAGGCCTTCGCAGCGCTCGCGCGCGAGCGGTTGCGGCCCGAGCCGCCGGATTTCGGCGATATCATCAGCCGTCCGCGCGGCGACCATGAGAATCAGCCCCAGCCGGTGCCTGTCCCCGACGAGAAGCGTGCGATTCCCGCCGCCGTGCTGATCGGCATCGTGCCCCGCGTGGAGGGGCCCACCATGCTGCTGACCACGCGTGCCGCCAGCCTGCGCAAGCATTCGGCGCAGGTCGCCTTTCCTGGCGGGCGGGTCGATGCAGTCGATGGCTCGCCAGTCGTGACGGCGCTGCGCGAGACGGAGGAGGAGATCGGCCTTGCGCGTGAGCACATCAGCACGCTCGGCTTCCTCGACGCTTACCTGACCGGCACCGGATACCGCATCGTGCCGGTGGTGGCGCTGATCGAGCCGCCCTTCTCGCTGACCATCAACCCCCATGAGGTGGACGAGGCCTTCGAGACGCCCCTCTCCTTCCTGTTCGATCCGGCCAATCACAAGCGCGAGGGGCGGGAGTGGCAGGGGCAGTTGCGCACCTACTATGCGATGTCGTTCGCGGATCGCTATATCTGGGGGGCGACCGCCGGCATGATCCGTAACCTTTACGAGCGGCTTGCCGGATAGAGTTGCGACAGGCGCGCATTTCGGGCGCGCGGGCGATTTGGCCCGCCACGAAAAGCGCGCGGGAGACGACGGTCAATGCTGCGCGTAATCATCGAAGAGGTCCTGCTCTTCGTTCTACCCTTTTGCGTCTTTGCGGCTTATCTCGTCGTCAAGCGGCGAAACCCCTTCGATGTCGAGCACTGGAGCCGCCATGCCTTCTGGCTCTCGGTGACCGGTCTTCTCCTGGCCATCGCGGTTCTCGCCTATACCGGCTTCATCGCGCCGCGCAGCCAGGGCGCCTATGAACCGCCGCATATGGAGAACGGCGTGCTGGTGCCCGGCCGCTTTAAATGATCGAGGCGCGAAATGGCGCCATCGCGGCGTTTCTCGCTGAGCCGGTCCTGGCGCAGCTCCTCGCTGCCTTGAACGGCGAAGGCGAGGAGACGCGCGTCGTCGGCGGAGCGGTGCGCAATCTCCTGCTCGACGAAGCGCACAGCGATGTCGACCTCGCCACCACGGCGCTGCCGGAGGAGACGATTCGACGTGGCAAGGCGGCAGGCTTCAAGGCGGTGCCGACCGGCATCGAGCACGGCACTGTTACGCTCGTCTCCAAGGGCCAGAGCTTCGAGGTGACGACGCTCAGGCACGACGTCGAGACCGACGGACGCCGGGCCAAGGTCGCGTTCGGGCGTGATTTCGCCGAGGATGCGCTGCGGCGCGACTTCACCATCAACGCGCTCGGCCTGAGCCGGGACGGGGCGATCCACGACTACAGTGACGGTCTGGCCGATCTCGCGACCCGGCGCGTGCGCTTCATCGGGAAGGCCGAGGAACGCATCCGCGAGGACTATCTGCGCATCCTGCGCTTCTTCCGATTCCATGCCCAATACGGCGCGGGGAGCCCGGATGCCGATGGGTTGCGCGCCTGCATCGCGGGCCGAACGGGACTGGGCGGGCTCTCTCGCGAGCGTGTCCGTGCCGAGACGATGAAGCTTCTGGTGGCTCCGGGCGCCGCAGCGACGCTGGAGGCCATGGCGGGGGCGGGGCTGCTGATGCCGGTGATCGGCGGCGTGCCCCATCTCTCGCGCTTCGCCGCTGTGGCTGCGGAGGGCGGGGAGGGCGTCTATCCTGCGTTCCGGCTGGCGGCTTTGGCTGTCGCCGTTCGTGAGGATGCGCCGAGGCTCAGGGAGCGACTCAGGCTCTCGAACGAGGAGTTCGACCGGATCGAGCGGATCGCGCTCGCGCTGCAGCGGCTGGGCGGGCAGGCGGAGCTGCCAGGGCTCGCTGCGCTGCGCCGCATCGCTCATGCGGTGGGGAACGACGCGGCGGCCGGGGCGCTCGTGTTGCTGACTGCTTCTGCCGAGAAGGACGTCGGCCGCGATGTGCAGCGGCTGATCGGCGATTTGGGCCGCACGCCGCCCTTCCTGCCGACGGGGAAGGACGTCATCGGTCTCGGTGTGCCGCCTGGGCCGGAGATCGGCCGCGTGCTGGAAGCGGCGCGGCAGGGCTGGATCGAAGCGGGGTGTCCGGCTGAACTCGAACAGCAGATGGGTCTCGTGAAGGCGGCGCTTACGGCGGACACTTAGGCTCGGACAGCGCGGGGAACCCTCTGCCGTAGGGAGAGAGGTTCCCCGCTATCTTGTCGGGGATGCTGCGCGCTTTACGGCCACCTCACCGTCGGCGGCATCGAGGACAGGATCGAGGCGACATTGCCGCCGGTCTTCAGCCCGAAGATCGTGCCACGGTCGTAAAGCAGGTTGAACTCGACATAGCGGCCGCGCCGCACCTGCTGCTCGTGCCGCTCGCCCCCGCTCCAGGGCTTGCCGATGTTGCGGCACAGGATGTTCGGGTAGGTGTCGAGAAAGGCCTCGCCCACCGCCCTCGTGAAGGCGAAGTCGGCCTCGGCGTCGCCGGTCCAGATATAGTCGTAGAAGATGCCGCCGATGCCGCGCGGCTCGTTGCGGTGCTTCAGGAAGAAGTACTCGTCGCACCAGCGCTTGAAGTGCTCGTAATCCGCGATGGCCGGGAAGCGCTCGCAGGGCGCGCGCATCGCCGCGTGGAAATCGCGGCTGTCGGGGTCTTCCTGGTTGCGGCGGGCGTCCAGCACGGGAGTCAGGTCGGCGCCGCCGCCGAACCAGGGCTTCGTCGTGACGACGAAGCGCGTGTTCATGTGCACGGTCGGCGCGTGCGGATTCCACGGATGGGCGATCAGCGAGATGCCCGTCGCGTGGAAGCGCGGGTCCTCGGCCGCACCGGGAATCTGGCTGGCGAATTCGGGCGAGAAGCTGCCGTGGACGGTCGAGACATGCACGCCGACCTTCTCGAAGACGCGCCCCTTCATGATCGACATCACGCCGCCGCCGCCGGGCGCTCCGTCATGGTTGGTGCGCTGCCAGGGCGTGCGCACGAAGCGGCCGGCCTTGTCGTCCTCCGGGGGGAAGGGGCCCGTCGCAGTATCCTCGATCTCCTCGAATGCGGCGCAGATGCGGTCCCGCAGGCTCTCGAACCAGGCGGCCGCGCGCGGCTTCAGCGTCTCGACGAGAGCGGGATCTGCAGGAGGGGCTTCAACGGGCTTGGGGATGCTCATGCTTCATGTCCATCGCGGCGCGGGTAGCCGCCTGTCTGGCGCAACGCCTCGCCGATTACCATCGCCGCGGCCAGCGCGACATTGAGCGAACGCAATCCCGGGCGCATCGGGATATGCAGGGAGGCGTCGGCCGCCGTGCGGACTTCCGTGGTCACCCCCGCCGATTCCCTGCCGACCAGAACGATGTCGCCGGGCTGAAAGGCGAAGTCCGGCAATGGCGTCGCGCCATCCGTCTCGGCGAGCAGGAGGCGATGTCCGCTGCCGCGCCGCCATTCATCGAAGGCCGCGAAGGAATCGTGGCGCATCACGGCTGCTCGTTCCAGATAATCCATGCCCGAGCGGCGGAAATGCCGGTCCGAGACGTCGAAGGCCGCGGGCTCGACGATGTCGACGGCGATGCCGAGGCAGGCGGCCATGCGGATCATCGTGCCGGCGTTCTGCGGGATGTCCGGCTGGAAGAGGGCGAGGCGCAGCATGGCTGCTGTCATGCGGCGACGTTCCGATATGCGTCAAGCAGGCTGGCGCTTCGCTTGGGCGAGGGCCATATGCTGCCTCGGTTCCGTCGTCGTGCCTAACAGCCTCTAGGAGGGCAGACATGTTCGCTCCGCTCTTCCGCTGGCTCGAAAGCCGCGTCGACGTCTTCGCCCCCTTCGACGAGCGCGAGACGCCGCCGAACGGCGTCTGGCCCTTCATGTGGCACCACATCAGGGGTGTGAAGGGCTGGATGGTCGCGATCATGATCACCGGCCTCTGCTTCAGCGGCATCGAGGCGGCGATGTATCTGATGGTCGGCTGGTTCGTCGACCTGCTGGCGACGCAGTCGCCGGAGACGCTGTTTCGCGATCATGGCCTGATGCTGGCAGGCGCCGCCATCCTGGTGCTGGTGGTGCGGCCGCTCGTCTATTTCGCGAACCACGCCATCGTCGACCAGGTCGTGGTGCCGCAGATCACCAACCAGATCCGCTGGCGCAACCACGTCTACACGCTCGGCCACGCGCTGGGTTATTTCCAGAACGATTTTGCAGGGCGCCTTTCCTCCCGCGTCATCCAGGCCGGGCAGGCGATCCGCGGCGCGACGATCGAGATCATCGACGACCTTTGGTACGCCTTGGTGTTCGCCTCCGTCGCGGTCGGCTTCTTCGGCAAGACGAGCCCGTGGCTGGCACTTCCGGTGCTGACCTGGCTCGCGGGCTATGTCGCGCTGCTGATCTATTTCGTACCGCGTGCCAAGAAGCGTTCCGAGGCGAACTCGCTCGGCCGCTCGACGACGACCGGGCGCATCGTCGACGCCTACACCAACATCCTGACCGTGAAGCTCTTCGCCCGCGCCGACGCCGAGCGCTCGGCCGTGCGCGATTCGCTGAAGCGCTGGAACGCCTCCTTCCTCGACCTGTCGCGGCTGATCACCGGCGTCAGCGTCATCCTGCAGACGATGAACAGCGCGGTCGTCGTGGCGACGGCCTGGCTCGCGCTCTGGCTGTGGAGCACGGGCGAGATGACGTCCGGCGCGGTCGCGGCCGCCATCGGCCTCGTGCTGCGGCTGGTGCAGATGTCCGGATGGCTGATCCATCTGGTGCGCGGCATCTTCGAGAATCTCGGCTCCGTGCAGGAGAGCATGGAGACCATCGCCAAGCCGCACGACCTGACCGACGCGATCGGCGCCGCGCCGCTCGTGGTCGACAAGGGCGCGATCAACTTCGAGAAGATCCACTTCAACTATGGCAAGGCGGCCGGGCTGTTCGAGGGACTCGACCTCCAGATCAAGCCGGGCGAGCGGATCGGGCTGGTCGGCCCGTCCGGCGCCGGCAAGTCGACGCTGGTGAACCTGCTGCTGCGGCTCTACCCGCTCGAGGGCGGGCGCATCCTGATCGACGGGCAGGACATCGCCCATGTCACGCAGGATAGCCTGCGCGCCCAGATCGGCATGGTTACACAGGATAATTCGCTGCTCCACCGATCGATCGGCGACAACATCGCCTATGGCCGGATCGGGGCCAGCGAGGCGCAGATCGCGGACGCAGCGCGGCAGGCGGCGGCGCATGAGTTCATCGTCGGGCTCGGCGATCAGGACGGGCGCCAGGGCTTCGATTCGCGCGTCGGCGAGCGCGGCGTGAAGCTCTCGGGCGGCCAGCGCCAGCGCATCGCCATCGCGCGCGTGCTGCTTAAGGACGCGCCGATCCTCATCCTCGACGAGGCGACCTCGGCGCTCGACTCCGAGGTGGAGGCGGCGATCCAGCAGCAGCTTTCGGCTTTGATGCAGGGCAAGACGGTGATCGCCATCGCCCACCGGCTCTCGACCATCGCGGCGCTCGACCGGCTGATCGTGCTCGACAAGGGGCGCATCGTCGACATGGGCAGCCATCAGGAGCTGATCGCGCGCGGAGGGCTCTATGCCCGGCTCTGGGCGCGCCAGTCCGGTGGTTTCCTCGCGGCCGTCGACCCGGAAAAGCTCGCGGTCTGAAGCCCTCGCCTGCGGACTGTGCGCCATGCATGGCAGCGACAGTTGTGACAGTAGACTTCCTCCAATCTGCATGTCAAAGAGCCGAGTGACGCAGCGCCGCATTGCGGCTGGTGCGGCGCGCCCGTATGAGGGCGAGAGGCGATTAATTTCGAGCTGTTACAGCTCGCAAGACGTTTGAGAGGCTTGGATCGTGGCGCACGCTAGCGATACATCGACCGGAACCACCCGCCGCGATTTCCTGATGCTCGCAACCGGCGCTTTTGGCGCCGTCGGCGTCGGCGCACTGGTCGTTCCCCTGATCAGTCAGCTCGCGCCCGACGCGCAGGTGGTTGCGGCCGGCGCGCCGATCGATCTCGATCTGGCGCCCGTCGCGGAAGGCCAGGCGATCAAGCTTTTCTGGCGCGGCAAGCTGATCTTCGTGCGCCACCGCACCAAGAAGGAGATCGACGAGGCTCTCGCGGTCGACATCGCCACGCTGCGGGACCCGCAGACGGACCAGCAGCGCACCAAGGCCGGCCATGAGCCGTTCCTCGTCGTCTACGGCAACTGCACCCATCTCGGCTGCGTGCCGCTGGGCAACGCGCCCGGCGAGCCGAAGGGCGACTACGATGGCTGGTTCTGCCCCTGCCATGGCTCGCACTACGATTCTTCCGGCCGCATCCGCAAAGGCCCGGCACCGCTCAACCTGCCGGTCCCGCCCTACGCGTTCACCGCGGATACGAAAATCCGGATCGGCTGAGCAATGCGCTCGACGCTTTCCCGCCAAGATGAGACAGCCTTGAGGCATTCTTGATGAGTGGTCACAGTTCCTACGTCCCGAAGACCGGCATCGAACGCTGGCTCGACGCGCGCCTCCCGATCATCCGGCTCACCCATGATTCTGCGGTTTCATATCCGGTTCCGCGGAACCTGAACTACCTGTGGACCTTCGGCGGCATCCTCGTGTTCATGCTGGTGGCGCAGATCGTGACCGGCATCATCCTGGTGATGCACTATACTCCGCACGCGTCCATGGCCTTCAATTCCGTCGAGCACATCATGCGCGACGTGAACTATGGCTGGCTGCTGCGCTACCTGCACGCCAACGGCGCCTCGATGTTCTTCGTGGCTGTCTACGTCCACATCTTCCGCGGGCTCTACTACGGCTCCTATAAGGCGCCGCGCGAGGTGCTCTGGATCCTTGGCGTGGTCATCTTCCTGCTGATGATGGCGGCGGCTTTCATGGGCTACGTGCTGCCCTGGGGCCAGATGTCATTCTGGGGCGCGACGGTCATCACCAACCTGTTCTCGGCCCTGCCGGTGATCGGCGAGACGATCGTGACCTTCCTGTGGGGCGGCTACTCGGTCGACAACCCGACGCTGAACCGCTTCTTCTCGCTGCACTACCTGCTGCCCTTCATGATCTTCGGCGTGGTCGTGCTGCACATCTGGGCGCTGCATGTCGTCGGGCAGAACAACCCGACCGGCGTCGAGGTGAAGAACGTCGAGAAGGACACCGTGCCGTTCACGCCGTACGCGACCGTCAAGGACGTCTTCGGCATGGTCGTGTTCATGATCGTGTTCTCCTGGTTCGTGTTCTACCAGCCGAACTTCATGGGCCACGCCGACAACTACATCATGGCGAATCCGGCCGCGACGCCGGCGCACATCGTGCCGGAATGGTACTTCCTGCCCTTCTACGCGATCCTGCGCGCCATTCCGGACAAGCTCGGCGGCGTCATCGCCATGGGCTCGGCCATCGTCGTGCTGGCCTTCCTGCCCTGGATCGACACTTCCAAGGTCAGGTCGATGAGCTACCGGCCGATCGCGCGCCAGCTCTTCTGGGCCTTCCTCGTCGTCTGCATCGGCCTGGGCTATCTCGGCGCCATGCCGGCGGAAGGCGGCTACGTCATCGCCTCGCAGATTTTCACCGTGCTGTATTTCGGCTACTTCGTCGCGCTGTTCGTCGTCGGCCTGTTCGAGCGGCCGAAGACGCTGCCGACCTCGATCGCCGATTCCGTGCTCGCTTCCGCCAAGGGCGGGTCGGCGGCGCGGATGGCGACCGCCACTGCTGCCGAACCGAACGTCAAGGGCTGACGGGACATGACCAAGACATCGTTTCGTCTCGCCCTGACCGGGCTCGCCGCCGGCCTCTCGCTGGCCGCCATGCAGCCGGCCGCGCAGGCGGCCGAGGCCGGCCCGAAGCCGCCGGCGCTGAGCTGGTCCTTTGCCGGGCCGTTCGGCAAGTTCGACCGCGCGCAGCTCCAGCGCGGCTTCAAGGTCTACAAGGAAGTCTGCGCGAGCTGCCATGGTGCAAACCTCGTCCGGTTCCGCAACCTGTCGCAGCCCGGCGGTCCTGAGTTCACGCCGGGCCAGGTCGCTGCGCTCGCCGCGACCTACCAGATCAAGGACGGCCCGAACGACCAGGGCGAGATGTTCGAGCGGCCCGGCCGGGCGGCCGACGCCTTCCCGTCGCCGTTCCCGAACGAGCAGGCGGCCCGCGCTGCCCAGGGCGGCGCCTATCCGCCGGACTTCTCGGTGCTCGCCAAGGCGCGGACCTATACCCGCGGCTTCCCGACCTTCATCTTCGACATCTTCACCCAGTACCAGGAGCAGGGGCCGGACTACATCCACGCCCTGCTGATGGGCTATGAGGAGCCGCCGGCCGGCGTCACGCTGCTGCCGGGCCAGAACTACAACAAGTACATGCCGGGGCATCTCATCGCGATGCCGAAGCCTATCTCCGATGGGCAGGTCGAGTATCCCAAGGGGCCGGATGGCAAGTCTCCCGTGCCCGAGACCGTCGACCAGTATTCCCGCGACGTCGCGGCCTTCATGGTCTGGATGGCGGAGCCGCATCTCGAGGCGCGCAAGCGTCTCGGCATGCAGGTGATGATCTTCCTCGTGATCTTCGCGGGGCTGCTCTACTACACCAAGAAGAAGGTGTGGTCGCGCATGCCTGACGGCTCGCCGGCGCATTGACGCCGCCTCGATATCGTTCTGGAAAAGGCCCCGGTGACGGGGCCTTTTTTTGTTGGCAGCGCAGCCGGCCGTGGCTGTTTGGAGCTGCGTCGTCATTCCCGGCCACGAGGCGGTCGCTCGCATTGGGCCACCGTATTGCGAGCGTCATGGAAAGATGGTGCCTTCCCTAGATCATCGCGCGTCCTATCGGACGCGGTCACGATGATCTAAATCGTTGTCGTCGCATCGGATATTTCCGAAAAATGGAATCCACTTTTCGGTCCGATGCTATGGCCGCAACAGGGAATCACGCATGAGCGAAGCCGTTCTCGGAATTATCGGCGGATCGGGCATCTACGATCTGCCGGGCCTCACCGACCTGCGCGAGGAGCGCATCGAGAGCCCCTGGGGCGAGCCGTCCGACGTGCTGCGCATCGGCCGGATGGGCAAGACCAAGATCGTCTTCCTGCCCCGGCATGGGCGCGGCCATGCGATCCCGCCTTCCGAGATCAACTACCGCGCCAATATCGACGTGCTGAAGCGCGCGGGCGTGACCGATCTCGTCTCGCTCTCGGCCTGCGGCTCCTACAAAGAGGAGCTCTATCCGGGGCTGTTCGTTCTCGTGGACCAGTTTGTCGATCGGTCCAGCCGGCGCGAGAGCTCCTTCTTCGGGCGCGGCTGCGTCGCGCATGTCTCGTTCGGCCATCCGGTCGGCCCGCGGCTGCAGCAGCGGCTCGCCGATGCGGCCGAGGCCGAGGGCATTCCCTTCGTCCGGAACGGCACGCTGGTGACGATGGAGGGGCCACAATTCTCGACGCTTGCGGAATCGCTCACTTATAAGGGCGTCGGCTACGATCTGATCGGCATGACCGCGATGCCCGAGGCCAAGCTCGCCCGCGAGGCCGAGATCACCTATGCCACGGTCGCTATGGTGACCGACTACGATTGCTGGCACGAGGAGCACGGGCCGGTCGACGTCGCGGCGGTGGTCAAGGTGCTGCACCAGAATGCCGACAAGGCGAAGCGGCTGGTCGCCCGGCTGGCGGCGGATTTTCCGGCCGAGCGCGAGCCCTGTCCCGCCGGCTCTCACAATGCGCTGGACACCGCCATCATCACCGCGCCGCCCTATCGTGATCCCGCGCTGCTGGCCAAGCTCGATGCCGTGGCCGGGCGGGTCCTGAAAGGCTGACGCATGGCTGCGCCCTTGACGAAGGCGGCGTCGCGGCCGACCAAGGCTTCCGCCCATTTGCCGAGACCGTGTCCATGAACCTGGCCGACAGCATCCGCGCGATCCCGGACTATCCCAAGCCCGGCATCATCTTCCGCGACATCACCACGCTGCTCGGCGATGCGCGGGCGTTCCGGCGCGCGGTGGACGAGCTGGTCCAGCCTTTTGCCGGGCTGAAGATCGCGCAGATCGCCGGTATCGAGGCGCGGGGCTTCATCCTCGGCGGAGCGGTGGCGCATCAGCTTTCCGCCGGTTTCATTCCGGTGCGCAAGCAGGGCAAGCTGCCGCGCGAGACGCTGCGGGCGACCTATGCGCTCGAATACGGCACGGACGAGATCGAGATTCATCGTGATGCGGTACAGCCAGGCGAGCGCGTGCTGCTGGTCGACGATCTGGTCGCGACCGGTGGCACGGCCGAGGCTGCGGTCAACCTGCTGACCCGGCTCGGGGCCGAGGTGGTCGCGGCCTGCTTCATCGTCGACCTGCCGGACCTTGGCGGGGCTGACCGCATCCGCAGGCTCGGCGTGCCTGTGCGCACACTCGTTTCCTTCGCGGGCCACTGAGCCATGAAGATCAACGGCCAGCACTATCGGACGATCTGGCTGGCGCAGGATGGCTGGCGCGTCGTGGTCATCGACCAGACGCGGCTGCCTTTCCGGTTCGAGACGGTGGCGCTCGGCTCGGCCGAGCAGGCGGCCGGGGCGATCCGCAGCATGGTCGTGCGCGGCGCGCCGCTGATCGGCGCGACGGCCGCCTATGGCGTGGCGCTGGCGGTGCGGGTGGATGCTTCGGACGCTGCGTTGGCGGCGGCTCTCGACCTGCTGGGCGCGACGCGGCCGACGGCCGTCAACCTGCATTGGGCGCTGTCGCGGATGCGGCGCGTGCTGTCGGGCCTGCCTGTCGAGATGCGGGCCGAGGCGGCCTATGCCGAGGCGGCGGCGATCTGCGACGAGGATGTCGCGCTCTGCCATGCCATTGGCGAGTACGGCCTGCCGCTGATCCGCGAGATCGCGGCGCGCAAGCCTGCCGGGCAGCCGGTCAACATCCTGACCCATTGCAATGCCGGCTGGATCGCGACGGTGGACTGGGGCACGGCGCTGGCGCCGATCTACATGGCGCATGATGCGGGCATTCCGGTCCATGTCTGGGTCGACGAGACGCGACCGCGCAACCAAGGCGCGGCGCTGACGGCCTATGAGCTCGGCGGCCATGGCGTGCCGCACACCGTGATCGTCGACAATGCCGGCGGCCATCTGATGCAGCACGGCCAGGTCGACATGGTGATCGTCGGCACGGACCGGACGACGGCGAATGGCGATGTCGCGAACAAGATCGGCACCTATCTCAAGGCGCTCGCCGCCCATGACAACGGCGTGCCCTTCTATGTCGCGCTACCCTCGCCGACGATCGACTGGAGCATCCGCGACGGGCTCCGGGATATCCCGATCGAGGAGCGTGCGGCGCGCGAGGTCACGCATCTGTCGGGGCTGGCCGAAGATGGCGAGGTCCGCTCGGTCCGTGTCGTCGCGCCGGGCAGCGCTGCGGCCAACCCGGCCTTCGACGTGACGCCGGCGCGGCTCGTCACCGGGCTTATCACCGAGCGCGGGGTCTGCGCAGCCTCGGCTACGGGGCTGGCAACACTCTTCCCCGATATGGCGAACAAGGCGGCATGATGAACGAGACGCAGTTGCGGCAGGAGATCGTCGCGGTCGCGCAGGCGATCGACCGGGCGGGGTTCTGCCCGTCGAAATCCGGCAATGTCTCGGCCCGCTTCGGCGAGGGCCTACTGATCACGCCCTCGGGCCTGCTCTATGCGCAGACCAAGCCGGAGGACCTGATTCATCTCGCCCTTGACGGCACGGTGCTGGGCGGGGCGCGCAAGCCGTCCTCGGAATGGCCCTTCCATGTCGAGATCTACAAGGCGCGGCCCGATGCGCAGGCCATCGTCCATACGCATTCGCCGCGCGCCACGGCGCTTTCCTCGACGCGGCGCGGCATCCCGGCTTTCCACTACATGATCGCGCTCTGCGGCGGGGCCGATGTGCGCTGCGCCGACTATGCCACCTTCGGTACGCCGGAACTCGCCGCCAATGCGGTGAAGGGGTTGGAAGGGCGCAAGGCCGTTCTGCTCGCCAACCACGGCGTGATCGCACTCGGCCAGACGCTGGCCGGCGCGCACACCATCGTCGCCGAGGTCGAGAACCTGGCGGGGCAATATCTCGATATCCTCGCCGCGGGGATTGAGCCCGTGATCCTCGACGAGGAGGAGATGGCGCTGGTCGGCGCGAAGTTCGCCGGTTACGGCAAGGTGGGGTGAGGAAAAGGCGGGGAGCAAAAGGGCGCTCGCCCCGTCATGGTCGGGCTTGTCCCGACCATCCACGTCTTCCTTCGAGCAGAGCGGCGTTCAAGACGTGGATGCTCGCCACGATGGCGAGCATGACGGCGTTGTCGCGGCTATCGCATCAGCCGTCCTGCCAGCGCTGCTGCTGCGCGGTGGCCGACATCAGATCGAACGAAAGGTCCGAGATCGTCCAGTAGCGCGTGCTGTCCTGCTGGAACGCCCAGAGATGGTCGTAGATCTTCTTGAAGTTCGGATTGGCGGCCGACATCTCGGCGTAGAGATCCTTGGTGTGCTTGTAGCTGGCCTTGAGGATGTCGTTCGGCATCGAGCGCAGCTGCGCGCCGCCCGAGATCAGCTTCTTCAGCGATTGCGGGTTGAGCGCGTCGTATTTGGCCTGCATGTCGTGGCCAGCGGCCATGGCGCAGGTCTTCAGCACCTTCTGGTAGATCGGCGGCAGGCTGTTCCACTTCTCCAGGTTGATGAAGAAGCTGAGCTCGGCGCAGCCGTCCCAGAACCCCGGATAGTAGTAGTATGGGGCGACCTTGGCGAAGCCGAGCTTCTCGTCGTCATAGGGTCCGACGAACTCGACGGCGTCGAGCACGCCGCGTTCCAGCGCCGGATAGATGTCGCCCGCGCCGAGTTGCTGCGGGATCACGCCCATCTTCTGCAGCACGTTGCCGCCGAGGCCGCCGATGCGCATCTTCAGGCCCTGCAGATCGGCAGCCGATTTGAGCTCCTTGCGGAACCAGCCGCCCATCTGGGCGCCGGTGTTGCCGGCCGGCAGGTTGTAGATGTTGAACTTGGCGTAGAACTCGTTGAGCAGCTCCAGCCCGCCGGCATGGAAGAGCCAGGCTTGCATCTGGCGGCTGTTCGGCCCCCAGGGGATGACGGTGCCGAAGGCGAACGCGGTGTCCTTGCCGGTGTAGAAATAAGAGCCGGAATGGCCCATCTCGACGGTGCCGCTCGTCACCGCATCCGCGACCTGCAGCGCAGGGACGATCTCGCCCGTGGCGAAGACCTGGATTTTGAACTTGCCGTCGGTGACGGCCGAGACGGCCTCCGACAGATAGGTGCAGGCGCCGAAGAGCGTATCCAGCGATTTCGGATAGCTCGACGCCATGCGCCAGGAAATGGACGGCATGCTCTGCGCTATTGCGGGTGAGGCGATGCCTGCGGCCGCGCCGATGCCGGCGCCCGCCAGAAATGATCTGCGCTTCATAGAGACGTTTCCTGCCTGATTTTATCGTTCGCCGAAGCCGGCGTGCGGGCAGCATGGCATGCGCCCGTCCGGGTTCACAAGGACAGCATCCCGGCCGCTGCGGCATTGCCGCCTTGCCTTCGGCGCTGGTCCGTTCAGGTCCGGTTGGCCTCTTCCATCAGTCTGACCATCACCATCAGCAGACGGTTGGCCGGGGTTGCGATGCCGAGCGTCTCCCCCATCCGCACGACATAGCCGTTAAGATGCCCGATCTCGGTGTGCTTGCCCTTGGCGAGATCCTGCGCTGTCGAGGAGAACTGGTTCGGCATCGCGGAGGCGAGGCCCAGCACCTTGCCGAGGATGGCCTCGTCGGTGCTGACGCCGCAGCCTTTCGCCACCGCCACGCATTCGGCGACGATGTCCTTCATCACGGCCTCGACGCCATCCACTGCGCGCATCCGGCCATAGGGAAGCTGGGGGATGGCGGAGAGCGCGTTGTAGCAGCAGTTGACGATCAGCTTGCCCCAGAGGTCCCCGATGACGTTGTCGGAGATCTCGGTGCCGATGCCGGCCTTAGTCAGGGTCGCGGCGATCTCTGCACTGGCAGGGCTTGAGCCGATGACCAGCTCGCCGCGGCCGTGATGGCGGACATGGCCGGGCGCCGGCATTTCGACTGCGACGTAGACGGCTGTCGGAATGACGGAACGCTGCAGCACCTCCTGCAGCCGCTCGGCATTGTCGACGCCGTTCTGCAGGCTCAGGATCGCGGCGCCGGGGGCGAGATAGGGCATCATCGCCTGGCCTGCCGCGGCCGTGTCGTCCGATTTGACGCAGAACAGGATGATCCCAGCCCCTGCCACGCCGGAGGGTTCGGTGGTTGCGGCGAGAGGGATGGTCTCGGTGGTGCCGCGCGCCTCGAGGACGAGCCCGCGTCCACTGATGGCCTCGACATGCTGGGGCCGGGCCACCAGCGTGACCTGATGGCCAGCCCGCGCCAGCATGGCCCCGTAGTAGGAGCCGACGGCTCCAGCCCCCATGACGGCGATCTTCATCGGTCAAGTCCCCTGTATCCGGTCCAAGCCAGCTTAGCGGGCATCGGCCGGCTGCGGCCAAAGAAAGCTTCGGTTCAGGTCGGCCGGCGTGGCGCAGCCGAGATGGATCAGCGTGTTGAGCAGTTCCTCGCGCAGGATGTCGATGATCGCCGACGGGCCGTCTTCCGTCCCCATGGCTGCGACGGCATAGAGGAAAGCACGCCCGAGCAGGACGAAGTCGGCGCCGGAGGCCAGCGCCCGCGCGATGTCGTCGCCATTGCGCACGCCGCTGTCCAGAATGAGCGTCAGCGCGTCGCCGCAGGCGGCGCGGATGGCGGGCAGCACCTCGATCGAGGACGGCGCCGGATCGAGCTGGCGGCCGCCATGGTTCGAGACGACGATGCCGTCGGCGCCCAGCTCCGCGGCCCTGACCGCATCCTGCGGGTTCAGGATGCCCTTGATGACCATATGATGCGGCCAGATCGCGCGGATGGCCGCGATCCGGGCCCAATCGAGGCCAGGGCAGGAGAGCTGGCGGGAGACGAATTCGGCATGGGCGAGGCCGCTCATGCCGCCCTTGCTCGCCGTGAAGTTCGCCATGCCAAGCCGTTCGCCCAGAGCGGCCCGGGCGAGCCATGCGGGATGGCGCGCGACGTCGAGCACGGTGCGCAGCGAGGGGCGCAAGGGGATGGCGAGGCCGTTGACGCGATCCCGGACGCGCTTGCCGGGGACCGGAATGTCGACCGTCACCAGAAGCGTGGTGACGCCCGCCTTCAGCGCCCGTTCCATCAGGCTCGCGGCCATGGCTTCGTCGGAGCCGGGATAGAGCTGGAACCAGAGATTGTCCTGCGCGATCGGGCTGATTGCCTCGATCGAGGTCGTCGCTGCCGTAGAGAGCGTGTAGGGGACGTTCCATTGCTTGGCTGCGCGAGCCAGTGCCCGGTCGGTTCCGGGGCGGACCAGATCGGCGAAGCCCATCGGTGCGACGCCGAACGGTGCGGCATAGCGGCGGCCGAAGAGCGTGACCTCCGCGCTCGCGGCGGAGCAGTCGCGCAGGGCCTGCGGCAGCAGGGCGATCCCTTGGAGGCGGCTGAGATTGCGCGCGATCGCCAGCTCGGACCCCGCGCCGCCCTGGATGAAGTCGAAGACGGCCCGTGGCAGGCGCCTGCGCGCGATATCTTCCATCTGGCGCGTCGTGAAGATGCCTTTGCTCGGCACGGCCTGCCTCCCACCGCCTCTTTGTCGGGCTTCCGACGATCTATGCCGGCGGGTGCGGAGCCCGGCAATGGCGCGGGCGTCATGGTGGGATTGCGACGGAACCCTGCCACAGGCCCGGTGTTCATCGATCAGGCGCGGCTGCAGTCAGGCTGCCGCCCGGTTCATCCTGTCAGAGAAGGAGGGCTCCATGCCTGCGAAATCCGCCGCCCAGCAGAAAGCCGCGGGAGCTGCGCTCGCAGCCAAGCGCGGCGACATGAAGAAGAGTGAGCTCAAGGGGGCTTCGAAATCGATGGAGAAGTCGATGAGCGAGACCGAGCTGGAGAAGATGGCCTCCACGAAGCGCGAAGGGAAACCCGAGCACAAGACGAAGCATTGAGCTTCGCTAGGGAACGCTCGTCATGGTCTATTCCGAGAGCGTGACGAGCGCTCCTAGTCCTTCCGAAGCTTGCCCATATTCCCCGGTAGGCCGGAGAAGGGCAGGTCGTCCGGACGCAGGAGGCTGGTATCGGGCTCGGGCCCGTGACTGTTCTCGCCCTTATGCGCAGCGTCCCAATCGCGGATCGCAGCTACGAGCCTCTGCAACTCCTCGGCTTGCTCCGTTCCTTCCGGCGCGTCGCCGAGCGATGCGGCGCGCGCTGTGGCTGCGCGATAGTCGTCGTGGCTGGACAGTTTCATGGTGTGCGTCCTTGAGATGCGAGAGCCCCGCCGGCACTCCAGCGGGGCTCCTGCCGTCACGCGGCCTTGCGATTGATCCCGCCCATCGCGAGCTTCGTGAGTTTCTCGTCGGTGGCGGCTTCCTCATCGAGGTTCTGCTTCAGCAGGGCCGCGCAGTCCTCGCGGCCGAGCTGCTTTGCCCAGGCGACGAGCGTGCCGTAGCGGGTGATCTCGTAGTGCTCCACGGCCTGCGCGGCGGCGATGAGGGCGGCATCGAGCACCTGCTTGTCCTCTACCTCGCCGGCGATCTCGTTCGCCTCCTTGATGATGCCGTCGATGGCCGGGCAGGTGACGCCCTTCTCCTGCGCGCCATGCATCCGGAACACCTCCTTGAGGCGGCCGATATGCCCTTCGGTCTCGCGCAGATGGGTCTCGAAGCCCTGCTTCAGCGCGGGGCTCGTCGCCTTGGCGACCATGTCGGGCAGCGCCTTCCTGATCTGGTTCTCGGCGTAATAGATGTCCTGAAGCGTGTGGACGAACAGGTCGTCCATCGTGGCGATATCCTTTGAAAACCAACCCATGCCGCTCTCCATCCTGTTGGGGAATCCCCCAGCACATGGACCCAGAACCGGGCGGCTCGGCCGTTGTTCCATCCTTTCCGGACGGCTTAGCTCCGTTCGACGAACACGCAGCCGTCGAAGCTGAAGACCTCTTCGCCGTGCTGGTTGACGCCGGTGTTCCGGTGGAAGAACAGGCCCCATTGCGGGCGCGAGGCGCTTTCGCGCTTGTCAGCGATCTCGGAGAAATAGGTGATCCGATCGCCCGCGAAGACGGGCTTCGACCAGCGCAGGTTTTTGAAGCCGGGGGAGGGGCCGAGCCGGGCCGGTCGGCCGGTCGTGGCGCCGAGCTGGCGCTGGCGGTGCGACACCATCGTCGCCATCCAGACCGCCGCCGTGTGCCAGCCCGAGGCTGCAAGTCGCCCGAAGGAAGAATTCGCCGCCGCAGCCTCGTCCATGTGGAAGGGTTGCGGATCGAAGCTGCGGGCGAAGGCGACGATCTCCTCGGCCGTGAAGACGAAACTGCCGAGCTCGTAGCGGCGGCCGATCTCCAGCTCCTCGAAGAAGCGGGTCGGCTCCGGCGCTTCCGCCGGGGCTTCGAGAGCGCTTTCCCGTGGCGGCCGCGCGTAGCGGGATGCGTGCGCAAGCCAGTCCCCCTTCGGCTGGGGCGCGACGCCGGAACCCTTGCGGCCGAACATGATCCAGTTCACCTGGTCCATCACCGGCTCGTCGCGCTGGTTCAGAAGCTCGAGGCGGAAGCGAACCAGGCCCATCTCGGGGCGCGAGCGCGAGGCCTTGGTTTCGAGCACGGTGCGGCGGGCATGCAGCGTGTCGCCCGGGAAGACCGGCCGCAGCCATTTGATCTCCTCGATGCCGGGCGCGCCCATGCCGGTCGAGTCGAGCAGGAAATCTTCGGCGACCAGCCGCATCAGCATGGCACAGCTATGCCAGCCGGAGCCGATCAGCCCACCGACGAAGCTCGATTTGGCAGCCTCGGGATCGACATGGAAATCCTGCGCATCGTAGCGCGAGGCGAAGGCGACGAGCTCCTCCTGCGAGACGGCCATCCGGCCGAAGGAGACCGTTTCGCCGACGATGAAATCCTCGAACTGCAGCATCGCCGGCCGCTCCTATGGCATCGGACCGAAAAGCGGAATCCACTTTTCGGAAAAATCCGATGCGATCACAATCAGATAGATCGCCGTAAGTCCGACAGGACGCGCGGCTATCCAAGCTCAGTTCGCGAAGCGGAAATGCAGGACGTCGCCGTCCGCGACGACATATTCCTTGCCTTCGAGGCGGAACTTGCCGGCCTCGCGCGCGCCGGCCTCGCCCTTGTTGGCGACATAGTCGTCATAGGCGATGGTTTCGGCCCGGATGTAGCCCTTCTCGAAATCGGTATGGATCACGCCGGCGGCCTGGGGCCCCTTGGTGCCTTTCTCGATCGTCCAGGCGCGGGCTTCCTTCGGGCCGACGGTGAAGTAGGTGACCAGATCAAGCAGGGTGTAGCCGGCGCGAATGACGCGGTTCAGGCCGGGCTCCTCCAGGCCTACGGCCTCCAGATAATCCTTCTGGTCGGCTGCCGGCAGCACCGCGATCTCGCTTTCGATCTTGGCGGAGACGACGACGGCGACCGCGTTTTCTTCCGCAGCGCGGGCTTTCACGGCTTCGGAGAAGGCATTGCCCTTGTCGGCGCTGGCTTCCTCGACATTGCAGACATAGAGCACCGGCTTGGAGGAGAGCAGGCCGAGCATGTCGAAGGCCTTGCGCTCATCGGGGGCGACCTGGACGAGGCGGGCCGGCTTGCCGTCGCGCAGCAAGACGAGGCAGCGGTTCATCAACTCGGCCAGTTCCTTGGCGTCCTTGTCGCCGGTCTTGGCCTTCTTCTCGAGCGGCAGCACGCGCTTCTCGAGGCTTTCGAGATCGGCCAGCATCAGCTCGGTCTCGATGATCTCGATGTCGTTGATCGGCGCGACCTTGCCCTCGACATGGGTGATGTCGCCATCCTCGAAGCAGCGCACGACATGGGCGATGGCATCGCATTCGCGGATATTGGCGAGGAACTGGTTGCCGAGGCCCTCGCCCTTCGAGGCGCCGCGCACGAGGCCGGCGATGTCGACGAAGGTCAGCCGCGTCGGGATGATCTCCTTCGAGCCCGCGATCGAAGCGAGCTGCTCCAGCCGATCATCGGGCACCGCGACGTCGCCGACATTCGGCTCGATGGTGCAGAAGGGATAGTTCGCAGCTTGCGCTGCGGCCGTCTGCGTCAGCGCGTTGAAGAGGGTCGACTTGCCGACATTCGGCAGGCCGACGATTCCGCATTTGAAGCCCATGATCGCCGATCCGTCGCGCTGCCGCGGCCAGATGGCGGGCGCGCATGATGTTGAAGAAATGATGGCGCCTTATTGGGGTGAGAGCGCCATAAACACAAGGGGCAGAACGGAAAGGCGGGAGTTCCAGCCTCACGGGAACGTGCATGGCGGCAGACTTCACGCCGGTGCTGGATCGTGGGCGGTTCTCCTCGACCTTCGGTGTCCCGACATGCGCAAATTTCCTCTCGCCGCCGCCGCGTTCGCAGTCGTTCTGGCCGCCGGAACGGCCCAGGCCCAGCAGGGCGGCACGCGGCTGCGCGGCGAAGTCGAGGCCATGAGCGGCTCAACCCTGATGCTGAAAACCTCTGACGGGCGGGAAGCTAAAGTGATGCTGACGCCGGGATTCTCGGCCGGTGGCGTCGTGCCCGCCAAGGCGTCGGACATCGGCAAGGGGGCGTTCATCGGCGTCGGCGCACGGCCACAACCGGATGGGACCCTGCTGGCGGTGCAGGTCGTCATCTTTCCCGAAACGATGCGCGGAACCGGCGAAGGGCATCGCCCCTGGGGCGTGCTGCCGGACGCGACCATGACCAATGCGACCGTGGCGGATACGGTCTCGCAAGTCGATGGCGCCAATCTCGTGCTCAGCTATCCGGGTGGCGAGCAGAAGGTGACGATCACGCCGGACGCCACCATCCTGATGGCCGGGGCTGCCGAGGCCTCCGAACTCAAACCCGGGGTGCAGGTCGCGATGACCGCGAGCCGTCAAGCCGACGGCAGCTACAGCGCGAGCCGCATCACCATCGCGAAGTCCGGGGCGAAGCTGCCGTTCTGACTTTTGTCTCACCGCATTTTCTTCACGCGAACCGGCGTCCACTTCGCTTGAAGATACTCCGGGCGCTCAGTCGCCGTCCTTCTCGCCGAGCCGCTTCACTGCGGCGTGGCCGCGTGCGTCCATGAAGAGGTGGACCTTGTTCTGGAAGCCGGTGTCGTCATGGGCCGCGAGCAGCTCCGCATGGTCGGCGCAGGCGCGGCACATGTCCTCGACCCAGGGCTGCTCGGCCTTGCCGAAATCGTTGAGCACATAGGCGTGGACCAGCGCCTTGTCGCCGGGATGGCCGATGCCCATGCGCACGCGGCGATACTCGTTGCCGATGGCGGCGGTGGTCGAGCGCAGGCCGTTATGACCGGCATTGCCGCCGCCGAGCTTCACGCGCAGCTTGGCCGGGGGGAGGTCCAGCTCGTCATGGAAGACGACGACGTCGGCGGGGGCGATCTTGAAGAAGCGCGCGGCCTCGCCGATCGAGCGGCCGGATTCGTTCATGTAGGTCTGCGGCTTGAGCAGGATGATCTTTTCGCCGCCGATCGTAGCCTCGCAGGCCTCGGCCTGGAAGCGTGCGCGCCAGGGGGAGGCGCGGTGGAGGCGAGCGATCTCCTCGACGGCCATGAAGCCGATATTGTGCCGGTTGCGGGCATAGCGCGCTCCCGGATTGCCGAGGCCGGCGAAGATCAGCATGGCGGGACTCCGGCAGGCTTATCGGTTCAGCATCGGCCTTGTCCGAAAACCGGAAATCACTTTTCGGTCCGATGCCATAGCAAGACGGCCGGGAGGTCCCGGCCGTCTCGTCAGACTGTAGAAGCAGGAAGAGAGGGCGCCGGATGGCGCCGCTCATCAGGCCTTGGCTTCGGCCGAAGCCTCGGCAGCGGCGTCGGCGGCCGGCTCGACCTCGACGGTCGGCGGGGCGATCGTGACGATCGTCGCGTCCGAACCGACGGTCAGCTTGGCGCCGGCCGGCAGCTTGATGACCTTGGCTTCGATCTGGTCACCGATGTTCAGACCGGCAACCGAAACCTCGAAGGCCTCCGGAATGTTTTCGGGCTCGACCGTGATCTCGAGGGTGTGCTCGACGATCTGGACCAGGCCGCCGCTCTTGACGCCGGGGCTCGACTCCTGGCCGACGACGTGGATCGGAACCTGGACCGTGACGGTCTGGCCCTTGGCGACGCGCAGGAAGTCGACGTGGAGCGGGAAATCCTTGACCGGGTCGAGCTGGTAGTCGCGCGGGATGACCCGCTGCTTCTTGCTGCCGACGGTGATCTCGAAGATCGTGGTCAGGAAGTGGCCATTGAAAATGAGCTGGCGCGTCTTGTTGGCGTCGAGCGCGATCGCTTCGGGAGCAGCGCCCCCACCATAGATCACGGCAGGCGTCTGGCCCTGGCGGCGAACTGCACGGGCGGCCCCCTTGCCGACCTGTGCGCGCGCCGAAGCCTCGATTTGCTTCACGGCGGTCATGTTACTGTCCTTGACGTTCAAAATGACAAGGCCGCCTCGTGGCGGCCATCGGGTTGCGCGTCCAGAGCCTCCAAGGGTGTCAGCGGGACGCGAGGGTGCTCATAGGCGAAAAGCGGCGCGATCTCAAGTCCATTGCGTCGGATACGGGCCGGCTGCGAAAGCGGCTCGGCTTCAGGCCGCGTTCGCGATGGGGCGGCTGTCGGCGGCCTTCACTTCGGGAGCGCGGGCGAAGCGCCGCAACAGCTCGCGGACCTGGGCCGCCGGGACCGGAGGCGAGTAGAGGTAGCCCTGGCCGAGGCGGCAGCCCATCTCGCCGAGGCGCTGGGCCTGCGACTGCGTCTCGATGCCCTCGGCGATGGTCTTCATGCCGAGCCGGCGGGTCATGTTCAGCAGGGATTCGACGATGGCACCGCTGCGCGCGCCGCTGTCGATCGCCGCGACGAAGGAGCGGTCGATCTTGATGATGTCGATCGGGAAATCGAGGAGATGGGTCAGGGACGCGAAGCCGGTGCCGAAATCGTCGAGCGCCACCGCGATCCCACAGTCCTGCAATGCCTCCATCGTGCGCGCGACGCCGTCCTTGCGCCCGCCCATGAAGACCTGCTCGGTGATCTCGACGACGAGGTGCTGCATCGGCAGCCCGGCCTTTTCCGTGATCCGGCTGATCCGCTGGACGAGATCGCCCTTCCTGAAATCGGCCGAGGTCACGTTCAGGGCGACATGCTGGAGCTGCAAGCCCGCGTCCCGCCAACGCGCCATGTCGGCCGCGACCGCCATCAGCATCTGCGTGGTGATGCGATGGGCGATCTTGGGATCGAGCAGGGCCTCGTGGAATTCATCCGCTGTGGCCAGGCGGCCATTGGAGAGGCGCATCCGGGCAAGCGCCTCGACCCCCACGATCTCGGGGGTCTCGAGCCGGATGATCGGCTGATAATAGGGGATGATCCGGTCGTCCTCGAGCGCGCTGCTGACGTCCTTCCTGATCCGGATGCGGTGCATCATCGCGCTGCGCAACTGGCTGCGGAAGCGGACATAGCGGCCGCGCTGAGTTTCCTTGGCATGATAAAGTGCGAGGTCGGCGTTCTGGCGCAAGGCGCCGCTGTCCTGCCCGTCCTCGCCGGCGAGGGCGCCTCCGATGGTGACGCTCGGCAGGATGGTCTGGCCATCATGATCGAGCGGAGCGGCTATCGCGGCCAGGGCCGCGCTGGCCAGGCTGCGCATCCTTGCGCCGCTGTCGCAATCGGGGATGAGGACCGCGAATTCATCGCCACCGATCCGGCAGGCCAGGCAGTCGGGAAGCGTCGCGGCAAGCCTGGCGCCGATCTCGGCGATCAAGGCATCGCCGGCGCCATGGCCGAGCGTGTCGTTGATCGTCTTGAGGTGGTCGATGTCGATCAGCATCAGCCCGTAATGGCGCGAGGTCGCGCTGATGGCTGCGATCGCGTCGTTGAACTGCGCCCGGTTCGGCAGCTTCGTCAGCGTGTCGAAATAGGCGAGCCGGTGATTGCGGGCGCGCACCTCGTCATGCTCAATCGCGATGGCGCAGAGGTGGACGCAGGTCGCGACGATACGGCGCTCGAGCGCCCGCGGCCTGCGCGGCTCGCGGAAATAGAAGGCGAAGGCACCGACGACGCGGCCGTCGCGCGCCTTGATCGGCGTCGACCAGCAGGCGCGCAGGCCCAGCGGCAGGGCCAGTTCCTTGTAGGCTTCCCAGAGCGGGTCGGTCGCGATGTCGGTGACCTCGACGGGCTCGCGACGGTAGACGGCCGTCCCGCAGGAGCCGACGCAGGGACCTGTCGGAAGGCCTATGAGGGCCGCGGTGTAGTGTTCGGGAAGGCTGGGCGAGGCGAGGGGCTGCAGGCGACCCTGGTCGTCGACTGCCAGGACCGAGCAGACGGCGCCCCTGGATGTCGCTTCGGCACGCCGGCACAGGCGCTCCATGGACGCGACGAGCGACTCGCCCCGCGCAATGTCTTCGAGAATGTCGTTCTGCAAAGCCTGCAGATTGTCCGAGGGTCTGATCACGCGGTTCCCTACGGATGGCGCATCGCAGACCCGCGCTATTGCACGGCGTGCCTTAAGGGCCGGTTGAGGCGTTGCCTCAAAGTCGTTGTGTCGGGCCGCTCAGGCCGCGATCAGGCCCAGCCGTTCGTCGCGGCGGCGCAGCAGGTACATCAGCGGCAGGGCCAGCAGAACCATCCAGGCCTTGCCGATGATCTGGCCCGACAGGTAGTCGAGGCTGCCGAAGGCGAGGTGCAGGAAGACGATCGAGTCGACGACGAGGCCGACGACGCTGGAGGCGAAGACGGCGGTGACGAAGCGGCGGCGCTGCAGCGGCGTGTAGACCGCGAAATCGGCGAGTTCGGAGAGCAGGAAGGCGCTGGCCGAGGCGATCACGATGGCGGGCGGGGCCAGCCATGCCGAGATCAGCGTGCCGACCGCGATAGCGCCGAGCCCCGCGAGCGCGCCGAGGCGGCGCTGGACGACATCGCGCAGCACGAGCGCGAGGCCGACCATCAGCACGCCGCTCGGGGCCATGACGCCGGGCCAGACCGGGACGAGGCAGGGCCCGTTCGGCACGCAGACCGCGCCTGCATTGCCGATCAGCCAATTCGCCGCCGGAATGGTGAGGGCGAAGGCCGCGAGGGCGATGAGGCCTTCGGTGAGGCGCTGCCGGTCATGAGTCATAGGAAGGTCCGCTGTCGTCGGGTGCCGCGAGATAAGCCGCGAAGCCTTTTGCGCGCAAGTCGCAGGCCGGGCAACGGCCGCAGCCATAGCCCCAGCCATGCCGTGTCGTCCTGTCGCCAAGGTAACAGCTATGGCTGTCCTCGACGATGAGGTCGAGCAGGGCCTGCCCGCCGAGTGCCCGGGCGAGCGCGAAGGTCTGTGCCTTGTCGCGCCACATCAGCGGCGTGTGCAGGACGAGCCGGCGGTCGAGCCCGAGGCTCAGGCTGACCTGCATCGCCTTGATCGTGTCGTCGCGGCAGTCCGGGTAGCCGGAATAGTCGGTCTCGCAGACGCCGAGCACGATGTGCTTCAGGTCGCGGCGATAGGCGACGGCCGCTGCGAAGGTCAGGAAAATCAGGTTGCGGCCGGGCACGAAGGTGGTGGGCAGGCCCGTCTCGGCGAAGGCGATTTCGCTCTCGCGGGTCAGCGCCGTCTCGGAGATGGCGCCGAGCGCCTTGAGATCCACGAGATGGTCGGGGCCGAGCCGTTCGGCATAGGTCGCGGAGAGGGCGGGTAGCTTCTCGCGGATGGCGAGGCGGCATTCCATCTCGATGCTATGGCGCTGGCCGTAGTCGAAGCCGATGGTCTCGACCGCGTCGAAGCGCTCGAGCGCCCAGGCCAGCGCGGTGGTGGAGTCCTGTCCCCCGGAGAACAGGACGAGGGCGCCTGCCTTGCCCACGCTTGCCCGCCTCAGTCGAACAGGCTGGAAACGCTGGTCTCGCTCGCCGTGCGCTCGATCGCCTCGCCCATCAGCCCGGCGATGGAGATGACGCGGATGTTGCGGGCGACCTTCACGGCCTCGGTCGGCAAGATCGAGTCGGTGATGACCAGTTCCTTGAGCTTGGAGGAGGCGATGCGCGCCACCGCCCCGCCCGAGAGCACGCCATGGGTGATGTAGGCGAAGACCTCCTTGGCGCCGTCGGCGAGCAGCGCCTCGGCGGCGTTCACCAGCGTGCCGCCCGAGTCGACGATGTCGTCGATCAGGATGCAGGAGCGGCCCTCGACAGAGCCGATGATGTTCATCACCTCGGACTCGCCCGGCCGGTCGCGCCGCTTGTCGACGATGGCCAGCGGGGCGTCGATGCGCTTGGCGAGCGCGCGCGCGCGGACCACGCCGCCGACGTCCGGCGAGACCACCATGGCGTTCTTCCAATCCAGCCGATCCTTGATGTCCCGCGCCATCAGCGGGGCGCCGAACAGGTTGTCGGTGGGGATGTCGAAGAAGCCCTGGATCTGGCCGGCATGGAGGTCGAGCGTCAGCACGCGGTCGACGCCGGCATGGGTGATGAGATTGGAGACGAGCTTGGCCGAGATCGGCGTGCGGCCGGAGGCGCGGCGGTCCTGCCGTGCATAGCCGAAATAGGGGATCACCGCCGTGATGCGCTTGGCCGAGGAGCGGCGCAGCGCATCGGTGACGATCAGCAGCTCCATCAGGTGGTCGTTGGTGGGAAAGGAGGTCGACTGGATGACGAAGACGTCCTGGCCGCGGACGTTCTCCTGGATCTCGACGAAGACCTCCATGTCCGCGAAGCGCCGGACCGAGGCCCGGGCGAGCGGGATGCTGAGATGGTTGCAGATCGCTTCGGCGAGCGGCCGGTTGGAGTTGCCGGCGACGACTTTGAAGTGAGAGGCCATGCCGTGGCGTACCGTCTGAATTGGAGGCCGCCGACCGATCGGCAGGCTTTGAGCGGGGCAGAAACCGGCCATGCCGGCTCAATTCGAACGGCTCTTAACAGCGCGGTCGGGCTGAGTCGACTGCTGCGCTGCAATATCGGCATGCAAATTATATGACAGGCCTCCTGTCAGAGGCGCTTGCCGCTTCCGGTGGTGGCTGTGCCGGCCGCTGCGGTCTTCTTGCCGTCGGTCTTCGATCCCGTGGTCGCGGTCGGGAGCGGCGTGGCGTCCGGCGGCATCGTCACGAGGAAGCCAGCGATGGCGTCCATCGAGTCGGAGGCCGCTTTCGCGACGACCGTGCGATCGATAGCTGTCCAGGGGTCGGATCCGCCGCCGCGCTTGCCGATGCTCTCACCCTGCACGCGCTGGGCGCGCTGCTTGCTGGCGTCATAGACGTCCCAGACGAAGGCGAGCGCGGTCTGCCCGTCCTCGGTCGGCAGCGCCGTGAGATAGCCCTTGACGCGGAAGCGGGCGGGCTTGTCGCCGGGGACGATCTCCATCCGGCGCTCGGCCGCGGCCTCGCCGAGCAAGCTGGTGAAGTTGCTGGTCACGTCATCCGGCGCGCCCGAGATGCTCTGCACCGAAACGGGGATACCGGGCGCATCGACGCGCGGACGCGCTGCAGTCTGGGTGGTTTCCTGGCAGCCGGCCAGCGCCAGCGCGAAGACAGAACCCACGGCAAGGCCGCTCAGACGGTTGAACATGACGCCTCCCACCCTTTGAGCCACGAACCGCTTCTTAATGATTCCCTAACGGCTCTTCTAGGCTCAACGGATGGCGAGGTCCAGATCGGGCAGGTTGAGCGCTTCGGCGCCGTGTTCCCCGACGAGATAGGTGCGGCCGAGGCACATGGCCGTCTCGGTTTCCGAATCCATCAGGATCATGTGGGCGAACATCACCATGCCGGGCACGATCTCCCACTCATTGGCCTCGTAGAACATCGGCCAGTCCATCCAGGACGGCGTGAACTTGGCGCCAAGCGAATAGCCGCAGGCATTGAGCCGGTGCTGGCCGAGGCCGTGCGCGTCGAACACGCGCGCATGGGCAGCGAAGACATCGCCCGCCGTGCGGCCGGGTTTCAGCTCCGCTTCGCAGGCGAGCAACGCGTCCCTGGCGGCGGTGTGATAGGTCAGATGCAGCGGGCGCGGCTTGCCCACGGCGACGGTGCGCATGATCGCCGCGTGGTAATGCCGGTCGGCGCCGGCGAATTCGAGCGTGATCTGGTCTTGCGTCTCGAGCTTGCGGCGGCCCGATTTGTAGCGGCAGAGCAGGGCGTCGCGGCCGGAGCCGATGATGAACTCGTTGCCGGGATAGTCCCCGCCGTCGGCGAAGATGGCGTTGTGCTGGCCGGCGAGGATATCGCCCTCGTCGGCGCCGGCCCGGATGGTGTCGAGCGCGGCGCGGTCGGCGGCATCGGAGAGCGCGGCGGCGCGGCGGACATAAGTGATCTCCTCAGCCGATTTCACGGCGCGCAACCGCGTGACGATCAGCGAGGCGTCGACGAGATCGGCCTGCGCGGCGAAGGCTGCTTCCAGCTTGCGGTAGTTCGAGGCGACGAGGCCGTAGGATTCGAATTCGACGCCGATGCGCTTGTTCCCGAGGCCGAGATCGCGGGCCAGTGCCAGCAGGTCGACGGCGGGGTTGGCATCGCGCCCGTCCTTCCAGATGCGGATGTCGCTCAGGTTCGAGGTGTGTTGTGCCTGCCTGAGATCGGCCGAGCGGGTGAGCAGCGCCATGGTGCCGTCGGCTTTGACCACCAGACACTGGAAGAAGCAGAAGCCGAAGGTGTCGTAGCCCGTCAGCCAGAACATCGATTCCTGCTGGAACAGGAAGAGCGCATCGAGCCGCTCAGCCTGCATCGCGGCGAGCAGGGCCTGCCGGCGGCGGGCGAATTCGGCGGGGGTGAAATGCAGGGCCATGAAGACGACTCCCTTGGGCTGGCGGCCATGTGAGCTTGGCGCGGCCCCAGCCGCAAGCCTTGGGGCCCAAGCGTTTCGATTGCGGCGCCTGCGCCGGCTCCCTATAGGCTTTGACGACAGGAATTTGGTGCCGATGGAGAGAACCATGGCCAGCACAAGCAACCGCATCCTCGACGACATCGCCCGCCTCGCCACCGATGCAGCGGGCGCGGCGCAGGGCGTGCGCCGGGAGGTCGAGACCGTGGTGAAGACGCAGATCGAGCGCCTGCTGCGCGATCTCGACGTCGTCACCCGCGAGGAGTTCGAGGCGGTGCGCGAGATGGCGCTGATCGCCCGCGAGGAGAACGACAAGCTCGCCGCCCGCCTCAAGGCGCTGGAAGAGAAGCTCGGCAAAGCCTGAGTCGGTCCAGTGTCCACAGCCAAGTGCTGTGGACAGCCCTGAGAGGGGATTGAGCGCGGCGCCCGAATCCGGAGAGCTTCGCTCCCGTGTTGGGAGCGTCACAGCGCCTGCGCTATCGTCGGTGGAAAGAATTGATTCGTCGGGCGGATTCGGTTCCGGTCGGTGGATGGGAAGGTTCCTACAAGGAGCGTTCCGAGGTGTGTTGCGTCCTCGCGCTTTCCAATCGCCGTGTTCCTCTTCTCGAACGCGCCGGGGTTCCCGCCCCGGAAGGTGGACACCAGGGCATGATGGATCTCGATATGGATGCCGATCAGGATCGGCCTTCCAACCCGCTGGACCTCTTTGAACGCCTCGCTTCCCTCAACGACTGGACCTTCGACCGCGACAGCGAGGATGAGCTTTCCGTCGCCGTCACAGGCGGCTGGTCCGATTATCACGTCGCGATCACATGGCTCGCCGAGGTGGAGGCCCTGCACATCGCCTGCGCCTTCGACCTGAAGGTGCCGGAGCGGCGCCGCGGCGAGGTGCTGCAACTCGTCAGCCTCGTCAACGAACAGCTCTGGCTCGGCCATTTCGACCTCTGGAGCAGCGAGAGCGTGGTCATGTATCGCCATGCGCTGCTGCTCTCCGGCGGCGCGGAGCCGACCGAGGAGCAAGCGGCTGCCCTGGTTCGCAGCGCGGTCGAGGCCTGCGAGCGCTACTATCAGGCCTTCCAGTTCGTCGTCTGGGCCGGCAAGACGGCCAAGGAGGGCATGGAGGGCGCCATTCTCGAGACGGCTGGCGAGGCCTGAACGCCAGGTGCGTGCGTCGCGGCCGGGCTTGACCCGGCCCTCCGTTGCGGGCTCTGGTCCTGCGATGGTCCGGGCGCGCGCCCGGGCCTGACGCTCTCATCCCAGCCGTCGCGAGGCCGCCATGTCGAATGCCCTTCCGCAATCCCTTGTCCTGATCGGCGCGGGCAAGATGGGCGGTTCGATGCTGGAGGGCTGGCTGCGCATCGGCATGGACCCGGCCGCCATCGCCCTGATCGATCCCAAGCCCTCCGACGAGATGGTCGAGCTCGCCAATGAGAAGGGCCTGAAGCTCAACCCCTCCGCCAAGGATATCCCGGCTACGGAGGTGCTCGTGCTGGCGACGAAGCCGCAGATGCTCGATACGGCGGCGCCGGCCGTGCAGGCCTTCATCCATCCCAAGACGCTGCTGATCTCGATCCTCGCCGGCAAGACACTGGGCGATCTTTCGGCGCGGCTGCCGAATGCGGCGGCGATCGTGCGGGCGATGCCGAACCTGCCGGCTTCGGTGCAGCGCGGCGCGACGGGGGCGGCCGCCGGCAAGGGCGTCAGCGCCGCACAGCGCGCCATGGCCGATGCGCTGCTGCGCAGCATCGGCGTGGTCGAGTGGGTCGAGGACGAGGCACTGATCGACGCCGTCACGGCGGTGTCCGGTTCCGGCCCGGCCTATGTCTTCCATCTCGTCGAATGCCTCGCCGCAGCCGGCGTAGAGGCCGGACTTCCGGTTGATGTCGCGGAGCGCCTGGCGCGGGCGACAATCGAGGGGGCGGGCGAGCTTCTGTTCCAGTCGCCGTTGCCGCCCGGGACGCTGCGCCAGAACGTGACCTCGCCTGGCGGGACGACTGCAGCGGCGCTCGAGGTGCTGATGGCCGATGACGGGCTCAAGCCCCTGATGCGCAAGGCCGTCGCCGCGGCCAAGCGCCGCGCAGGCGAACTCTCAGGCTGAACGGCCTTTCGCCTGCCATCATAGGGGCCTAACCTCCCTTTCGCTGGATCATCGGCTTTATCCGAAAACCGCATTCCACGTTTCGGGCCGATGCTCTGCGAAGCGAGAGGAGCAGTGCCATGGCCCGCAAACCCGTTTCACCCCAGGCGGAGCCTGCCGCGCCGGCCGCCGACCCGCGCAAGCGCGCCGTCGAGGCGCTGATGCGGCTCGCCGCCGGCCAGCCCTGGGACCAGATCGAGCTGCCGGAGATCGCCGCCGAGGCCGGGCTCACGCTCGCCCAGCTACGCGGGCTCTTCCCCTCCAAGCTCGCCATGCTGGGTGGGCTGACGCGCATGGTCGACGACGCAGTCCTCGCCGGCTCTTCCGACGATCTCATGGGCGAGCCCTTCAAGGAGCGGATGTTCGATCTCGTCATGCGCCGGCTCGATGCTCTTGCGCCCTACAAGGCGGGCCTCCGCAGGATCTTGCCGGTGATCCGCCGCGACCCGCTGGCGCTGGCGGCGCTCAATAGCGGCGCGGTCAATTCCTGGCGCTATATGTTAGCGTCGGCCGGTATCCCGACCGAGGATGCGCTCGGCACCGTGCGCGTTCAGGGCGCGGTGCTGCTGATGGCGCGGGTGTCGGAGGTCTGGCTCGACGACGAGGAGCCGGAACTGTCGAAGACCATGGCGAGGCTCGACCGCGAACTGAAGACGGCCGGTTGCATCATGGCGCGCGTCGAGGATGTCCATCGGCTGACGGCGCCGTTGCGCGGGCTGGCGCGTGCGATCTGCTCGGGTCGGCCGCTCAAGGCGCGCAGGCGCGAGCGGGCATCGGACCGCGGCGAGGACAATGAGGATTACGCTCCGGCGATCTGATCTTTCCGGACAGTACCCGGAGTCTCCAGCATGGAGCGGCCTGTATAGTTCGGCTGACAAGCGTGTTCGAGCCGACGTGGCCAAGGAGAGAGTTCCCCTCTTTCCTACGGTCGGCGTGCTTGCGCCGTGTTCTTCAGCATCCCCATCCCATGGCCGAAGCATTGATCGGCGCCGCACATTCGATCTCGCAAGAGGCCGGCGCCATTGACGCCAATTCGCCGTTTGCGCGGCCGAATTGACCAAGCGCAAATCCTCGCCGAAATGCGGCTAAAAGGAGTCATCGTTAAACGTGTCTTAAGTCGATCTGCGGCAATAGAGGAAACCTCCCTCCGGCGCAGGACACGTTTATGCTGTTCTTGAAGAAGCTTGCTACCTTGTCGATCGGTCGCTCCTTCGCGCTGATCGCGGCCCTGGCGGTTCTGATCGCTGTCGGCGGCATCGGCTATTCGCTGAACGCCGCCCGCAATGAAATGATGGTGCTCAAGCGCGCCGAGATGAAGAATCTCGTCGACGCTGCCGCGACGACCGTCAAAGGCTATCTCGCGCGCGTCGAGTCGGGGGAACTCAAGGAAGAGGATGCCAAGAAGCTGGCGATGGAAGCGCTTGGAAGCGCGCGCTTCGACGATGGCAATTACTACTTCCTCGTCAACTACGACGGCATCAGCGTCCTGCACGCCAACAAGAAGATCCAGTCTTCGGACATGAAGCCGCTCAAGGACGCGGACGGCAAGTTCTTCGTCCAGGACATGATCGCGCTGGTGAAGGCAAAGGGCGAAGGCTTCCTCGACTATGGCTGGCTCAAGGCCGGCGACAAGGAGCCCTCCCTCAAGATTTCCTATGTGATCGGGATTCCGAAGTGGCAGTGGCTGGTCGGCTCGGGCCTGCATGTCCACAGCGTCGACGCGGCCTTCAGCGGCATGGTGCTCGGTGTCGCCAAGGTCCTTGTTCCGCTCGGCCTGGTCATGCTGGGCCTGGTGGTGTTCCTGAGCCGCCGCGCGACGGGGATGCTGCAGTCGCTGCGGGGTTCGATGGACCGCTTGGCGGAGGGGCATCTCGACACGCAGATCGCGCATCAGGAGCGGCCCGACGAGGTCGGCTCGATGGCGCGGGCGCTGGTCGTCTTCCGCGACGCGGCCCTGGCCAAGGAGACGATGGAGGCCGACAAGGTGCGCGTCGAGGAGGAGGCCGCCGGCCACCGCACGGCCGCCGAAGGCGAGCGCCGCCGCAACGAGGCTGAGCGCGGCGAGCAGGCCCGTCTTCAGGCCGGCGTGGTGCAGGCGCTAGGCCGGGGCCTGGAGCATCTCTCCGAGGGCGACCTGACATACCGGATCGAGGAAGCCTTCTCGGCCGAATACGTGAAGCTGAAGGACGATTTCAACGGCGCCATCGCCAAGCTCCAGGATGCGATGCGCCAGATCGCGACCAATACCGAGAGCATGAAGGCGGGTTCGACCGAGATCAGCCAGGCGGCCGACGACCTCGCGAGCCGCACCGAGCAGCAGGCTTCCTCGGTCGAGGAGACCGCCACTGCGCTCGACGAACTGACGGCCACGGTGCGCCAGACTGCCGAGAGCGCCCGCCTCGCCAATCAGGCGACCGATCAGGTCAAGACCGAGGCCGAGCAGTCGACGAGCATCGTGCGCGACGCGGTGACAGCAATGGGCGGCATCGAGAAGTCGTCGCAGGAGATCTCGCAGATCGTCGGTGTGATCGACGAAATCGCCTTCCAGACGAACCTGCTGGCGCTGAATGCCTCGGTCGAGGCGGCGCGCGCGGGCGATGCCGGCAAGGGCTTCGCGGTGGTGGCCTCCGAAGTGCGGGCGCTGGCGCAGCGCTCGGCCTCCGCGGCCAAGGAGATCAAGACGCTGATCGACGTCTCGACGATCGAGGTGGAGAAGGGCGTGTCGCTGGTCGGACAGACGGGCGGAGCGCTGCAGCGCATGGCCTCCGAGATCAACCGCGTGACCGGACTCGTCGCCGAGATCGCCGGCGCGGCGCAGGAGCAGGCTTCGGGCCTGCAGGAGGTCAACTCGGCTGTCGGCGAGATGGACCAGGCGACGCAGCAGAACGCAGCGATGGCCGAGGAATCGACTGCCGCGGCGCATTCGCTCTCGCAGGAGGCCGACAGGCTCTCCGCGCTGGTCGCCCGCTTCCAGGTCGGCGGCGATATCGGCGGCCTCAAGGCCATGGCCAGAACCATGCAGGCCGCCGTGGCTCCGGTCGCCGCTCCGCGCGCCGCAGCGCCTCGCGCCAGGGCCTATGTCGGCGGCTCGGCAGCGCCGAAGCTCGACGCCGTGAGCCATGACAGGGGTTGGTCGGAGTTTTGAGCTCCTCTGCCGAACCCGCCGCGCAGATCGGCTTCGACGATTTCCTCAAGGTCGACATCCGTGTCGGCACGATCGTCGAAGCCGAGCCCTATCCGGAGGCGCGCAAGCCTTCGATCAAGCTCGTCATCGATTTCGGCGGCAGCATCGGTCGCAAGAAATCCTCGGCGCAGATCACGAAGCACTACCGGCCCGAGGATCTCCCGGGCCGTCAGGTTCTCGCCGTGGTGAATTTCCCGCCGCGACAGATCGGCCGGTTCATGTCCGAGGTGCTGACGCTCGGCATCCCCGATGCCGATGGCGAGGTGGTGCTGATCGGACCGGGGCATGAGGTGCCGGCCGGCGGGCGGTTGTTCTGACGATTGCGGGACCGGGCGGCGGCGTCTGAAATTGCGTCGCCAATCGGCCATTGCGCACATTGCCGGCCTGCCCGCATCGCGACCGGAATTGGCGCCTAATCGCCGATTTAAAAGGCCAATCAGGCGGAGAAAGAGCCGAAAATCGCTGTCCGTTTACTGAAATTTTTCCTGATGATGCGATCCGAGCCTCTGTGATCGGAGCATGGCTTCAATGAACTCGATGGTTAGCTTGAGTTTCGTGCAGGCCTGCGTCCTCGCGTTTCTCGGCCTCCTCTGTATCGCCATCTATTTCGGCATGCGCAGGCAATCATCTCTCGCCTGGCTGGCTGTGGCGCTGCTGTGTGGCAGCGTCGAGGTGCTAATCATCAGCCTTTCGAACGGCTCTTTCTTCGAACTGCTTGCCGCCACAGTCCTCGTGCCAGCCGCCTATCTCTGCGTCGGACGGTCAGTCGGCATCGTAACCGGCGAGCGGCGGCCGCAATCGTGGCTGCTCGCGACGGTGGTCGGCTTGGTCGGCCTCGCCCTTGTTTTGTTGTTTACCCAGGCTCCCTTTGTCTACCAAACCTTGCCGTTCCAGCTCGCTTGCGGACTGGCGGTGACAGACAGCATCCTCAGGCTCTTGCGGGCGCGGGAGCGCGGCATTTTAGGCATGGGCCTCATGCTAACGCTAACCGGCATAGCGGGCGTGTTCTTCATGCGCGTGCCTCTCTTCCCGCTCCTGTTCGAGGGCGGCGCCCCGTATCTCAGCGTCAGAGATTCGGCGTTGGAAAAGGGGTTGATGCGCTTTACGGCACTAGCCACACCGACCGCGGTGTTCCTGCTTCTGGGCAAGATCATCGGCGCAGTCATCGAAAATTATCGAACACGATCTGAGCGGGACAGTCTGACAGCGCTGCTCAACCGCCGCGCGCTCGATGAGCTGATCCAGACCAATCGATCGCGCGGCGGTTCGCTGATCCTTTGCGATATCGATCACTTCAAGGATGTGAACGATCGATATGGCCATTCTGCAGGTGACGAGATCATCTGCGCATTTGCGAGGTTGCTCGAACAACCTGCAGTGCATGCTGCCCGCATCGGCGGTGAGGAATTCGCACTGCTGTTGCCGGGAATCGGCGCCTCGGCGGCTGCCGAGCTTGCTGACGCGGTCCGCGCGCGATTCTCCGCTGCCGGCCACCCGCTTGTTCCGCGAGACTATCGATTGAGCGCGAGCTTCGGCGTGGCGGCCTATGAGGCGGGTGAAGCGCTGAAGGAGGTGTTCGCCCGGGCGGATGTCGCACTCTATCGTGCCAAGCATGAGGGCCGTGACCGTGTAGCAGTCTATCGGGACGGCGATGCGCGTGACCCGGCGTCCGCAGCACGGAAACAAGCCGCCTGATCAGCGCGCACCGACGAGCAAGTGAGCGCAGCCGAATCTAGCAAACGTAAGCTTTCGACCCATAGCTGCCGTTCGTCCGGCCTGCCCTCGCCAACCCCCAATTTATCCCCGCCCCATCCACCTGCACCTATCCTCCCCCCGTCCCGCCCGACCAAGGGGGCTTCGCGAGGCGTCGTGCGGCCGGGCGGGATGCGGTGTTCCGGGTTCTCGTCGCTGGTGGCGGGGCTCGGAAGGGTCTTCTCGCCGCCGGGCCGAACAGGCAGGCCCGGTCGTGCCTAAGGCGGGCGGACCCACGAGAGAACCGCGCGCGGGGTTCGGGCGGTGCCGGCAGGCGCCGCATCGACTTCGACATTCGACATCGACATTCGGCACGCGGCAAAAGCCGTGCGCCGCCCGGACCCCGCGCATCCCCTTGGATGTGAAAGTGCGAGAACCCCGCAGGCTTAGCCTGGACGGGGCTTTCGGTGCGGGTGGTGCTTGGGAACTGCGGCGCTTATCCCTTCTCCCGGACGGGAGAAGGTGGTGCGGAGCGCCAGATGAGGGCCTGCCGTTTCAGCCGAAGGCGAGGCGGCTTCGTTGCGACTTTTCGATCAGCGGCGGTCCCTCACCCCTGCCCCTCTCCCATCCGGGGGAGGGGTTCCCCGCGCTGCCTGCGCCTTCTGGTTTGGCCCCCGCCGGCAGCCGGCCCACCCGCTACCTATGTTTTATTGCCGCCCGCGCCGGCCCCCCATACTGTCCGCACAGCCATTCGTGCGCGAGGACTGTGCCATGTCCAACGATGCTTATGCCGTGGCTGCCATCGTCGCTATTCTGCTTCCGACCCTGTATTTCCTGATCGCCTCGCCGACCTTCCTTCTGGCTAAATTCGAAGATCCCATCGTGACCTGGCTGTTGCGAGGCCTGTTCAGCGTTCATTTCCGGCTGATCTGCATCGGCTCCTTCATCGGAGCCATCGCTCTCGTGGTAGCCGACCGCCCGATCTTCGCCGCCGGCCCTGCCTTGATCGGCGGTATGGCGATCGCGATGCGGCAGTGGATCCTTCGGAACATGGATGCCGAACTCAGTGCGCGAGATGCCGGTGACGGACAGGCGATCCGCCGATTGCACGCGCTGCACTGGCGCGCCATGGCCTACAATGCCACGCAGTTCGCGCTGATCGTCGCCGTCACACCCTTCGTCTTCGCGCCGCCAGCCTGAAGGCCTCAAACCGGCAGTCGTACCGTCGCTCGCAAGCCCCCGAGCGGCGAATCCGCCAGCATGATGTCGCCGCCATGGGAGCGGGCGATGTCGCGGGCGATCGCGAGGCCGAGCCCGGTGCCGCCGCCGTCGACGTTGCGGGCCTCGTCGAGCCGGAAGAAGGGTCTGAAGACGTCCTCGCGCTGATCCGCCGGGATGCCCGGGCCGTCATCGTCCACCATCACGATCAGGTAGCGGGCGTCATGGGCGGCGCTGATCGCGATGCGGTCACCGTATCGGGCCGCATTCGAGACGAGGTTGGTCATGACGCGGCGGAAGGCGTCCGGCCGGACCACCACCAGCGGATCGCCGATCACCGTCAGCTCGGTCTGATGGCCCTGCCGCTCGGCGTCGGATTTCAGTTCCTCGAGCAGCCCGCGGATGTCGGTTTCGACGGCCGCCTCGCCCGCATCGCCGCGCGCGAAGGCGAGATAGTCCTCGAGCATGCGGCTCATCTCGTCGACATCCTTCTCGAGCGCCTCGATCTCGGAGGAACGCTCCATCAGGGCGAGCGAAAGCCGGAAGCGGGTGAGGATGGTGCGCAGGTCGTGGCTGACGCCGTTCAGCATCGTCGTGCGTTCGCCGATGGAGCGCTCGACGCGCCGCTTCATCTCGATGAAGGCATTGCCGGCCCGGCGGACCTCGCGGGCGCCGCGCGGGCGGAACTCCGTCTCGCGGCCCTTGCCGAAGGCTTCAGCCGCATCGGCGAGCTTGAGGATGGGGCGGATCTGATTGCGCAGGAACAGCACCGCGATGGTCAGCAGGATCAGCGAGGTGCCGATCATCCAGAGCAGGAAGATGTGGCTGTTGCTGGCATAGGCCGCGTTGCGCCGGGTCAGGATGCGCATCACGTCCTTGCCGAGCTTGATGCGGATCTCGATCAGGCTGGAGCGGCCGACCGTGTCGAGCCAGAAGGGGCGGGCGACCTGCAGGCTGAGCTCGGTCGAGAGCGCGTTGTCGAGCAGTGAGAAGAACGGACGCGGCCCCGGCGCCGGCAGGTCGGAATCGGGGATGATGTCGACGTCCATGCCAAGACGCTCGGCGGCGATGCGCGAGAGCGTCGCAGTGTCGGGGTCCTGCGGATAGCTTTCATAAACGTCGATCAGCATGGCGATATCGGCCGAGACGGCCGAGGAGAGCCGCTGCGTCACCGTCTGCCAGTGCCGCTCCATGAAGACATAGGCGATGACTGACTGCAGGAGCACGACCGGCGCGATGACGATGACGAGCGCGCGCGGATAGAGCCCCTTGGGCATGTAGCGCGCAACGTGCCGCAGCGGCCTGCCGATGGTCCTCAGCGCAGGGCGTATCGCGCGATTCAGGCGGCTTGCGCCCCGCTGCACCTGCACGACGGAACGAGCGAGCGCAGATGCGGCGAAGCGCAGGGCCGCCGGGCCTTTCCTGTCCTGCTGCAGTTGGGTCACGCCCTGTCCGTCACGAGCCGGTAGCCGACGCCGCGCACCGTCTGGAGATAGAGCGGGTCGGCCGGATCGCGCTCGATCTTGCGGCGCAGCCGGTTCATCTGCACATCGACGGTGCGGTCGTTGGCGGCGGAACCCTGCGCGGCGAGATCCTCGCGCGGCACCACCTCGCCGGCGCATTCGGCAAGTGCGGTCAGAATCTCCCGCTCGCGCTCGGTCAGGCGGATGGTCTCGTCGCCCTTGCGCAACTCGCCACGGGTCAGCCCGTAGAGGAAGGGGCCGAAGCGAACGAAATCGGGCCGCGCGCCGGATTGGGCAGGCTCGACGACGACAGTGCGCTTCAGGATGTTGCCGAGGCGCAGCAGCAATTCACGCGGCTCGAAGGGCTTGGCGAGATAATCGTCGACGCCGATCTCGAGGCCGTTGATCCGGTCCTTGCCGTCGGCGCGGGCCGTCAGCATCAGGATCGGGATGGCGGAAGACCCCCGGAAGCGGCGCGCGAAGTCGAAGCCGTTCTCGCCGGGCATCATCACGTCGAGCACGATGGCGTCGAAGACGAGATGTCCGAGGCGATTATCGGCCTCGGCGGCGCTGGCGGCGGTCGTGACACGGTAGCCATTGTCGCCGAGAAAGCGGCCGAGCAGGTCGCGCAGGCGCCTATCGTCATCGACGACGAGAACGTGCGGCGCCTCGTCAGGCAGGGGCTTGCGGGCCGGCTTCGCCAGGGTCTCGGTCGCGATCATCCACGCTCCTCTGTCCTCGCGCCCGTGCTTCGGGCAGATCGCAGTGCGATCGAGCCATAGCACAACGCGCGAAACGGGTCCCCTTCAAGGCCGCTCCTCAGGATGAGGGCTGAAATCAGGATCCGTCGAGCAGGCGCTCCACCTTGGGGCGCTCGGAAGGGTCGATCAGCGCGGAGAGGTATCGTGCCGCCGTCGCCGCGGCTTCGGGGCCGACGCTCGCAAGCGCCCGGTTGATGCGCTCGGCCTGCAGCCGCACGAGCCTGAGCGCCAGATCCTGCCCCGCCGCAGTGGTGTGGAGATGGCGCTGGCGCTTGTCCAGTCGACCGGTGCGCTGCTCGATATAGCCCTTCTCGACCAGCTCCTTGAGCACGCGGTTCAGGCTCTGCTTGGTGATCTGCAGGATGTCGAGCAGCTCCGCGATGGTCAGGCCCGGCCGCCTCTGGACGAAATGCAGCACCCGGTGATGCGCGCGGCCGAAGCCGTAATCGGCGAGGATGCGGTCCGGGTCGCCGACGAAGTCGCGATAGGCGAAGAAGAGCAGCTCGATCAGGTCGTGCGGGACGGCCTCCGCAGGCGAGCGGACCGGGGCTTCTTCGAGATCGGGGCGTGCCAGGGACAAAAGCTGCTCCGAAAATTTAGGTCAATGATATTGACATATCTCAGACGGAAGATTACCGGTCAAGCACGCCGGGCGAACGATTATTTCAAAGTCCGACGCTGAGATGCAGCTTTAGACCTGTTCTTGCGTTCAGGGAAAGCCTGTGTCGAATTCCGGCGCCTCAAGAAGCACCCAGGAGAAGGTCCCATGTCAGTCATTCCTTTCGACCAGCGCGATGGCGTCATCTGGTTCGACGGCAAGCTCGTGCCGTGGAAGGACGCGAAGGTGCACGTACTGACCCATGGGCTCCATTACGGCTCCTGCGTGTTCGAGGGCGAACGCTCCTATGACGGCGTGATCTACAAGTGCACGGAGCACACGAAGCGCTTCCACAAGTCGGCCGAGATCATGGATTTCACGATCCCCTATTCGGTCGCCGAGATCGACGAGGCCAAATATCTCTGCCTGCGCGAGAACGGCCTCAAGGACGCCTATGTCCGCCCGGTCGCCTGGCGCGGCTCTGAGATGATGGCCGTCTCGGGCCTCAACAACACGATCCATACCGCGATCGCGGTGTGGGAGTGGCCGAGCATGTTCGACATGGCGCAGAAGCTGAAGGGCATCCGCCTCGATGTCGCCGCCTATCGCCGGCCCGACCCGGCCTGCGCGCCGGTCCATGCCAAGGCGGCGGGGCTCTACATGATCGCCACGCTCTCCAAGCATAAGGCGGAGCGCGCCGGCTATGCCGACGCGATGATGCTCGATTGGGAAGGCAATGTCGCCGAATGCACCGGCGCCAACATCTTCTTCATCAAGGATGGCGTGATCCACACGCCGCAGGCGGATCGCTTCCTGAACGGCCTCACGCGCCAGTCGGTGATCGAGCTGTGCCGCCAGCGCGGCTTCGAGGTGGTGGAGCGGCGCATCCGGCCGGAAGAGCTCGAAGGCTTCTCGGAATGCTTCATCACCGGATCGGCTGCCGAGGTGACGCTCGTCTCTGAGATCGGTCCCTACAACTTCATCACCGGCAATATGGGCAAGGTGATCATGGAAGATTATTCGGCATCGGTGCGCCCGGCGTCGAAGGCGGCGTGAGAGCCGCGAGGTCGCTCTGGAAGCGGCCCGGCAAGGTCAACGCCGGAGGCCATGGAACGAGGTTTGAAGAAGGGGTCGCAGCGATGCGGCCCCTTTGCGCATTCGGCGAGCCAGGCCTCTTCCATTGAGGAACGCCACATCATCCCGGACAAGCGGCGTAGCCGCGCAGATCCGGGATGACGGCGTGGCTCCGTGCGAAATCGATACGCTCTACTTCTCGTCGCTCCTGAACAACGTGATCCAGTCATCGCCGGAAATGAGGCGGCAGATGTCCATCCCGCTGAGCTGGAGCACGGCGAACCGCGTCCCGTTCCAGCCATAGGAGCCGGATGTGCCGCAATCGCCGATGCCGCGGCCCTTGGCGTAGAACATGACGCGGCCCGACTTCGGGTCGTAATCCGCGTTGACCAGTTCATTGCCCTCGCGACCGCGGTTGCCTTCGAACTCGGCGGGCTTGGCCTTCGCGACGTCGCGCCCGGGCACCAGCCAGAACTGGCTGGCGACGTTGTAGGCGCCCCGCGAGCAGGCGATGACGATCAGCCTTGTCGAATCGTCCAACGGAAAGGCGCCGTCGGAACCCTCGGACATTTCCTCGCAGGAATCCGGCTCGCGCCGGTTCAGTTCGGCGCGCATGGCTTTCACCAGCGCCGCGGCTTGCTCCTTCGGCAAGGGCTTGCCCATGGCCGGCTTGCTGGCGATGACGGGGAGCGGCGGCGCGGGCGGCACGGTCACGGCCGTCCCCTTGCGGATCAGCGCGGACGGCGTGTTCAGCCGCCCCTGCCGCTCGTCGATCCAGAGCATGGCCGCGACCGAGCCCGCGAGCGAGAGCTTGAAGCTTCGCGCCTCGATCTTCGCCGTCAGCGTCGTGGCCTTGCGCGCGGCCGCTATCAACGCGTCGGCATCGGCGGGCGCAATCGCGATTTCTGCGGTTTCGCTATCGATGCTCGTCGTCTGCAGGCGACGGCCGGCAGCCGGGAAGGGGGCGCCATCCAATGCGAGTTCCAGCGAAAACTGCTTCGGGAGTTTCGATGCCCGCAGCTTGAGGGCGAGTGTCGGCGCGCCGGTCGGCCCGGCCGGGCGGTCGAGGCGCAGAAAGGCGATTTCGTCGTCGGCCTCGTTCGGCAGCGAGAGCGCTGTGCAGGCCCTGGTGTTGTCGCAGCCGGCGATCCAGTCGCGGAAAACCTTCATCTCGCCGATCTGGGCCTGCGCCGGCGCACACAGGGCCAGCGAAAGGAGCAACGCAGCAAAACCGGTGTCAGCTCCAGCGCTGCGCGGCATCGTCATCCTCCGCCTTGGCCTCGACCCAGCCGCCGAGCGTGCCGTCGGCGCGGTGCTCGCGCTTCCAGAACGGGGCGCGGGTCTTGAGGTAATCCATCATGAAATCGGCGGCCTCGAAGGCGGCGCGGCGATGCGCCGAGGCCGCGAGCACCAGCACGATCTGCTCGCCCGGCCGGATCAGCCCATAGCGGTGGATCGCGACCAGCCCCATCAGCGGCCAGCGCTCCACAGCTTCGGTGGCGACGCGGCTCATCTCCACTTCGGCCATGCCGGGGTAGTGTTCCAGTTCGAGAGCCGTGAGCGTGCCGGCTTCGTCGCGGCAGAGCCCGGTGAAGGAGACCACGGCGCCGATATCGGCGCGGCCGGTACTCAGAGCGTCGATCTCGTCCTGAAGCGAGAAATCCTCGCGCTGGATCCGGATGAGGGGCGTCATGGACGGCCTCAGCCGCCGGTCATCGGCGGGAAGAAGGCGATCTCGCGGGCGGTTCCGAGAGCGGCCTGCGGCTTGGCGTGGACATGGTCGAGCGCGGCGCGCACGATCTTCTCATTCTCGAAAGCGGCCTCGTAGCCTTCGCCACGCGCCTTCAGCCAGCGCACGAGATCCGCGACGGTGGCGAGATCGGCGGGAATGTCGAGCGTTTCCTCGGGGAGCCCGACACGCTCCCGCACCCAGGCAAAATAGACGATGCGGACCGGGCGCGTGCCGGCTGCCGCTGTGGCGACTGCGCTGCTCATCGCAAGGTTCTCATCGCAGGGTTCTCATGGCGTGCGCTCGTCCTGCGCGACGAGATGGCGGACGCCGGCGTTGAAATAGTCCCAGCCGGTGTAGATCGTCAGGCCGGCCGCCGCCCAGAGCAGGACGATGCCGATTGTGGTGTTGCCGGGCAAAACCTTGTCGCCGGCGGGGCCCGCAATGAGGAAGCCGAGGGCGAAGAGCTGCGCCGTCGTTTTCCATTTCGCGACCTTGCTGACCGGGACGCTGACTTTCAGCTCCGCCAGGAACTCACGCAGGCCCGAGACGAGGATTTCGCGGCAGAGGATGACGATGGCGGCCCAGAGCGTCCAGCCATGGATGGTGCCGTCCGCCACCAGCATCAGCAGCAGGGCAGCCACGAGCAGCTTGTCGGCGATGGGGTCGAGCATGCGGCCGATGGCCGATTGCTGGCTCCAGGCGCGAGCGATGTAGCCGTCGAGATAGTCCGTGATCGCGGCAACCGTGTAGATCGCCAGGGCCATCCAGCGCATCCAGTCGTCGCGCGGCCAGAACAGGATAGCCACCAGCGCGGGGATCGCGAGGATCCGGCCGTAGGTGAGGAGGTTCGGCAGCGACCAAGGGCCCCGCCGCCTGATGGCGTCTGGAAGAATCGTCACGACGAGAACCAAAGCAGCGCGACCATGACAGCGTCAACACGCAAAGCCGCGAGGCGGCCAGATGCCTCAGGCATCATGGAAGAAATCATGGACCGCCTTGGCGGTCGCGGCATTGACGCCGGGCGTGCGCATCAGGTCGTCGAGCTTGGCGCGCTGGATCGCCTTGACCGTGCCGAAATGCAGCAGGAGCGCCCTTTTTCTCGAGGGGCCGATGCCCGGAATCTCGTCGAGCGGGTTCTTCATCGTCTCGCGCTTGCGCTTGGCCCGGTGCGTGCCGATGGCGAAGCGATGCGCCTCGTCGCGCAGGCGCTGGATGAAGTAGAGCGCCGGATCGCGCGGCTGCAGCTTGAAGGGCTCGCGGCCCGCCATGTGGAAAGTCTCGCGCATGGCGTTCCTGTCCTCGCCCTTGGCGATCGCGACGAGGGGGATATCGGCCGCGCCGAGCTCGCGCATGATCTTGAGCGCTGCGCCGAACTGGCCCTTGCCGCCGTCGACGATGACGAGGTCGGGGCGGGAGGGGAAACCATCTTCGTCCTTGCGCGGTTTCGGAGCCTTGCGGATTTTTCCGCGTGAGCCCTCATCCTGAGGAGCGCCGTCAGGCGCGTCTCGAAGGATGATCGCCGAAGTTCCATCGCCCTCTGGAGCATCCTTCGGGACGGCTGCGTCGGCGGCCTCCTCTGGATGAGGGCTGAGGGAGAAGCCTTCCTCCTTCGCGAGCTTCGCGAACCTGCGCGTCAGCACCTCGCGCATCATGCCGAAATCGTCGCCCGCGATGGTGTCGGTCGAGATGTTGAAGGTGCGGTACTGGTTCTTCACGAAGCCGTCCGGCCCCGCGACGATCATGCCGCCGACCGCGTTCGTGCCCATGATGTGGGAGTTGTCGTAGACCTCGACCCGGCGGGGCGCGCTTTCCATGCCGAAGGCGGCGCCGAGCGCGGCGAGCAGCGCGCTCTGGCCGGCATTATCGGCGAGCTTGCGCGAGAGCGCTTCGCGGGCGTTCTTGAGGGCGTGCGCCATCAGGTCGGCGCGCTCGCCGCGCTTGGGATGCGCGACCTCGACCTTGCGGCCGGCCCGCGCCGAAAGCGCCTGCGCGATCAGCTCGATCTCCTCGACCGGGTGCGAGAGCAGCACGAGGCGCGGCGGCGGCTTGTCGTCGTAGAACTGGGCGACGACGGAGGCGAGCACCTCTGCCGGCGTCAGCGAGCGGTCGGCGCGGGGGAAGAGGGCGCGGTTGCCCCAGTTCTGGTGATTGCGGAAGAAGAAGATCTCGACGCAGAACTGGCCGGCCTGCTCGTCGATGGCGAAGACATCCGCCTCCTCGACGCCTTGCGTATTGATGTCCTGCCCCGCCTGCACGGCCGAGAGCGCGGCGAGCCGGTCGCGATAGCGGGCTGCCTTCTCGAATTCCAGCTCCTCGGCAGCCTCCTGCATCCGGGCGGAGAGAAGCTGCTTCACGGCGGAGGAGCGGCCGGAGAGGAAGTCGCGGGCCTGTCCGGCGAGGGCCTGATACTCGGGGATCGGGATTTCCCCGGTGCAGGGGCCGGCGCAGCGCTTGATCTGGAAGAGCAGGCAGGGGCGCGTACGGTTCTCGTAGAAGGAATCCGAGCAGGTGCGGATCAGGAAGGCCTTCTGCAGCGCATCGATGGTGCGCGTAACAGCCCAGACCGAGGCGAAGGGGCCGAAATAGTCGCCCTTGCGATGGCGCGAGCCGCGATGCTTGACCAGCGCCGGCGCCTCGTGGTCGCCGCTCAGGAGGATATAGGGAAACGACTTGTCGTCGCGCAGCAGCACGTTGTAGCGCGGCCTGAGCTGCTTGATGAGGTTCGACTCGAGCAGCAGGGCCTCGGTTTCGGTGCCGGTGGTGACGAACTCCATGTTCGCCGTCTCGGCGATCATCCGGGCGACGGCGTTGGTATGCGCCATGCCGCGGGCATAGGAGGTCACGCGGTTCTTCAGGCTCTTAGCCTTGCCGACATAGAGCACCTCGCCGGCCCGATCGAACATCCGGTAGACGCCCGGCCCGTTCGGCAGGTGCTTGGCGAATTGCTGGATGACCTCGATGCCGGCCTTGAGCGCGCCGGGTGCCGCCTCGGGAGCGAGCACGGGTTCGGTGGCGGGGAGGGCCTCCTCCTCGTCCTCGAACTCGTCCTGTGGCAGATCGTCCTGACGTTCGCGACTCATGGCCTGCATGTAGGATGCCGGAGCGGCTTCGTCATGTCAGGAATGCGCCTGGTATCGTCCGGAAATGCAGGGCCGCAGGCGCCGAGCCGTTTCAAGATGGTCACAGACGCCGGCGGCGTTCCCCAACGAGGATCAATACCATGCCCCAGCCCGACAATATTCGGATCGTTCTCGCCTCCCGTCCCGAAGGGCGGCCGAAGCCTGAGAATTTCAGGCTGGAGCATGCTGCCGTTCCCGCGCCCGCGGAGGGCGAGGTGCTGCTGGCGATCCGCTACCTCTCGCTCGATCCTTATATGCGCGGCCGGATGAGCGCGGCGAAATCCTATGCCGCCTCGACCGAGATCGGGCAGGTGATGGAAGGCGGCACCGTGGGCGAGGTGCTCGAAAGCCGCCATCCCGATTTCAAGGCCGGTGATTTCGCGTTGTCCTTCTCCGGCTGGCAGTCCCATGCCGTGGCGAAGGGCGCACAGCTTCGCAAGCTCGATCCGAAGGCCGCGCCGCTCTCGACGGCGCTGGGCGTGCTCGGCATGCCGGGCTTCACCGCCTATTCCGGGCTTCTCACCATCGGCCAGCCGAAGACGGGCGAGACGGTGGTCGTCGCGGCGGCGAGCGGGCCGGTCGGCTCGGCGGTCGGTCAGATCGCGCGGATCAAGGGCGCGCGGGCGGTGGGCATCGCCGGCGGGCCGGAGAAATGCGCCTATGTGAAGGAAAAGTTCGGCTTCGACGCGGTGGTCGACCATCGCGATCCGGACCTGGCCGGCAAGCTGGCAGCGGCCTGCCCTGACGGCATCGATGTCTATTTCGAGAATGTCGGTGGCCATGTCTGGGACGCCGTCTTCCCGCTGCTCAACACATTCGCGCGCATTCCGGTCTGCGGGCTGATCGCGCAATATAATGCGACCGGCGATTTCCCGGGGCCGGACCGGCTGCCGGTTCTGATGCGGCAGGTGCTGTCGAAGAGCCTGACGATCCGGGGCTTCATCCAGCGCGAGTTCGCCGAGGCCCAGGGGCCGAGCTTCCGCAGCGAGATGGCGCGCTGGATCGCCGAGGGCGCCGTCAAATACAAGGAGGACGTCGTCGAGGGGCTGGCGAACGCGCCGGAAGCCTTCATCGGGCTGCTCGAAGGCAAGAACTTCGGGAAGCTGGTCGTGAAGCTTTGACGATGAGGTGAGGCACGGCCCCCGCGATCCCGCGGGCGGCATGCCATGCGCAGTCAGGGGGAATGGCGATCTCCAGAACCCGAGAACTTGCGCCCATCTGACCTTGGGTCATAATCGGTCGGGCTGGCGAAATGGCCTCCGGATCAAGGAGGCGCCGGCCTTTGCATGCTCGACGCAATGTTGCAGCAGATCTATATTGCAGAAGATTACTGAAAAAGGGCGGCCATATCCGAGAAACCGTGAAGAAAATAAAATGGGAGGTCAGGATGGGCAGACATTTACTTGTTAATTCTTTCTGCGCTTTATTGGCTTCAATTCTTGCTCCCGTGGCGATGGCTCAAAGCAGCCCGCCAGCCGTCACCGAGGCCGAGGCCCACTCGATCGGGGTGGATGCCTATATTTACCTCTACCCGCTGGTCACGATGGACGTGACACGCCGGCAGGCGACCAACATCGAGCCCGGCAAGGTCTTCGGGCGCGGGCCGATGAACATGTTCGTCAATGTGCCTGAGTTCCCGCCTGCCGATTTCCGGGACGTCGTCCGGCCCAACTTCGACACGCTGTATTCGATCGCTTGGATCGACATGTCGAAGGATGCCGCCGTCGTATCCGTGCCCGACACCGGCGGACGGTTCTATCTCCTGCCGATGCTCGACATGTGGTCGGACGTGTTCGCATCGCCGGGCTGGCGCACGACGGGAACGCAGGCCGGCAACTTCCTGCTCACGCCGCCGAAATGGAGCGGCACGGTTCCCGACGGGATGACGCGGATCGACGCCCCGACGCCGACGGTCTGGGTGATCGGCCGGACCAAGACGGACGGGCCGCCCGACTATGAAGCCGTGCACAAGATCCAGGCCGGCTACAAGGTCACGCTGCTGTCGGATTGGGGGAAGCCGCCCCGCGCCGCCGAGGTCAGGATCGACCCGAATGTCGATATGAAGACGGCGCCAAAGGCGCAGGTCGACGCCATGCCGGCGGCAGCCTATTTCGGCTACGCCGCAGAGCTACTCAAGCTCCACCCACCCCATCTCACCGACCAGCCGATCATCGCGCAGATGAGGCGAATCGGGATCGAGGCCGGCAAGAGCTTCGATGTCGAAAAGCTCTCTCCGGCTGTGCGGAGCGGCCTCCAGGGGACGCCGGAGGCTGCACGCAAGCTGATGGAGTGGAAAATCCCGACGCTGGCGCGTGTCGCCAATCATTGGTCGATGAACACCGACACGATGGGCGTCTACGGCAACTACTATCTCAAGCGGGCCATCGTCGCGCAGGTCGGTCTCGGCGCGAACCTGCCCGAGGATGCGATCTATCCGCTCAATCTCGGCGACGAAGCCGGCAGGCCGCTCGACGGCGGCAGCAAGTACACGATCCAGTTCGAGCGCGGCGCGGCGCCGCCGGTCAACGCGTTCTGGTCGATCACCCTCTACGATCAGGAGGGCTTCCAGGTCGCCAACAGCCTCAACCGCTTTGCCGTGAGCAGCTGGATGCCGTTCAAATACAATCCCGACGGTTCCCTGACGCTCTATATGCAGAACGAAAGCCCCGGGCCGGACAGGGAGGCCAACTGGCTTCCGTCTCCGAAAGGCGCCTTCAACCTGACGATGCGGCTCTATGGCCCGAAATCGGAGGCGCTTACCGGGCGCTGGAATCCGCCGCCGATGACAAAAATTCAGGGACTTCCGGCGCTCGTTGGCCAATAGCAACGACGAGAATCGCGCAGGGCTTTCCTAAGGCGTTTGCCGAAGGTTGCTGCCGCTTGTCTTGAGCCGGAGCGCTGCTTCCCGGCGCATCAACTGGCCCCTGCCTGGACCGGCAGGGCGCCTTTTCGCTTGACCGCATCACGGCCCGGCAGCCATCACCGTGCGCCCGCTGCCGGATACTCCTCATGCCCGTCTTCGCGATTCCCTTTCCGATGATCGATCCCGTCGCGGTCCAGCTCGGACCGCTTGCGGTGAAATGGTACGGGCTCGCCTATGTCGTCGGCCTGATCGGCGGCTGGTGGTATGCGCGCCGGCTCGTCATGGCCGAGGGGCTCTGGGGCGGGCGGGCGCGGCCGAAGCCGGAAGAGCTCGACGACATGCTGCTCTTCGTGGCGATCGGCGTCGTGCTCGGCGGGCGGATCGGCTTCGTGCTGTTCTACGATCTCGAACGCTACCTCTCCCGGCCGCAGGACATCATCGCGATCTGGCAGGGCGGCATGTCCTTCCATGGCGGGCTGATCGGCGCGACGCTGGGCCTGTGGCTGTTCGCGCGGCGGCGCGGCTATCCGGCGCTCTCGGTCTTCGACCTCGCGGGCGCTGTCGTGCCGATCGGGCTCTTTCTCGGGCGCATCGCCAATTTCATCAATGCCGAGCTCTGGGGCCGGCCGGCTCCCGACGTTCCCTGGGCGATGGTCTTTCCTCATGGCGGGCCGGTGCCGCGCCATCCAAGCCAGCTCTACGAGGCGCTGGGGGAGGGCATTCTGCTCTTCGTGCTGGTCAACCTGCTGGTGCGCTTCGGCGGCTTCAAACGACCGGGCTTGGTCGCCGGCGTCTTCGGCATGGGCTATGCGGTCGCGCGCATCGTCTGCGAGTTCTTCCGCGAGCCCGATCCGCAGCTCGGCTTCCTGTTCGGCACCTCGGTCGATGCGCTTTCGGGCGGCATCACGATGGGCATGGTGCTGTCGCTGCCGGTGTTCTTCGCCGGGCTCTGGCTCGCGCTGCGCAGCAGGGCCGGGCCGCGCGCGTGAACGCGCTCGAAGCAGAGATCGTCGAGATCATCCGAGCTGACGGGCCAATGCCCGTGTCGCGCTATATGGGGCTCTGCCTCGGCCATCCGCGCCATGGCTACTACACGACGCGGGACCCCTTCGGGCGCGAGGGCGACTTCACCACGGCGCCCGAGATCAGCCAGATGTTCGGCGAGTTGATCGGGCTTTGGGCCGCGCATCTCTGGCAGGCGATGGGCGCGCCGGCGCGGTTCCGGCTGGTCGAGCTCGGGCCGGGGCGCGGCACGCTGATGTCCGACATGCTGCGGGCAACGCGGATCTTGCCCGGCTTCCGCGAGGCGGCTTCGATCCATCTGGTCGAGACGAGCCCCGCGCTGCGCGCCCGGCAGGCGGCGGCACTCACGGGCTTCGACCCGGTCTGGCACGATGGTCTTGCGAGCGCGCTCGAAGGGCCGGTCATTCTCGTCGCCAACGAATTCCTCGACGCCCTGCCGCTCGACCAGTTCGTGATGACACAAGAGGGTTGGCGCGAGCGGTTGGTGGGGCTCGACTCGGAGGGAAAGCTCGCTTTCGGGCTAGCGGCCCAAGCCGAGGGGGCGCTTGGGGTCAGTGCGCCGGCAGGCTCCGTCTTCGAGCAGCCTTCGCTGGCGCTGGACATCGTCGGGCAGGTGGCGGGGCACGTCGCGGCCGAAGGTGGGGCGGCGCTGTTCATCGACTATGGCTCGGTCCGCTCCGGCTACGGCGACACGCTGCAGGCGATGCGCAAGCATGGCTTCGTCGATCCTCTCGCTCAGCCGGGGGAGGCGGACCTCACCGTCCATGTCGATTTCGAGCGCATGGGGCACGCAGCCCTGAAGGCGGGCGCAGCGCTGCACGGGCCGGCGAGCCAGCGCGACTTCCTGCTGGCGCTGGGGCTGGCGCAACGCGCGCAGGCGCTGTCGCTGAAGGCCGATGCCGATCAGCGGGATGCGATTTCAGCCGCTTTCGACCGGTTGATCGAGCCGGGTGAGACCGGCATGGGCGAATTGTTCAAGGTTCTCGCTCTATCCCGACCCGACCTGCCGCTGCTGCCCGGATTTGACCTTCATCGGCTGCCAGATCAGGGCTGATATCCGCCGCTCTCTTTGCCGCCCCTCGCGGATTCGCCAAACCGGACGACGCCATGTTCATCACCTCCCGCGAACTCGCTGGCGAAGCCGGCATCCGCCACGCCTTCTTCACCCGCGAGGGCGGCGCGTCCGGCGGCATTTACGGCTCGCTCAACGGCGGGCTCGGCTCGAACGACGAGCCGGCAGCCATTGCCGAGAACCGGGCGCGGATGGCGCGGCATCTCAAGGTCGAACCAACCCATCTCGTCAGCCTGTACCAGGTGCATTCTCCCGACGTCGAAGTCGTGACGGGCCCCTGGGCCGGCGAGCGGCCGAAGGCGGATGCGATGGTGACGGTCTCGCAGAACGTCGCGCTCGGCGTTTCCAGCGCCGATTGCGGGCCGATTCTCTTCGCGGATGGCGAGGCGCGGGTGATCGGGGCGGCGCATTCCGGCTGGAAGGGCGCCTTTAGCGGCGTGGTCGGCGCGACGGTGACGGCGATGGAGAAGCTCGGCGCAAGGCGGGAGCGCATCCTCGCCGTGCTGGGGCCGACCATCAGCGCCAGGGCCTATGAGGTCGGGCCGGAATTCATCGAGCGCTTCAAGGCCGAGAACCGGACCTATGCCCGCTTCTTCACGGCGTCCGAGCGCGCCGCCCATGCGATGTTCGACCTGCCGGCCTTCATCGCGCTGAAGGCGCAGGAGGCCGGGATCGGCCGCTTCGTCGATATGGGCCTGTGCACCTATGCCGACGAGACGCGCTTCTTCAGCTATCGGCGCACCACCCATCGTGGTGAAAGCGACTATGGCCGGCTGATCTCGGCGATCGCGCTCGACTAGTATCGACTTCACCGATAGCCGGCGGCGGTCTGCAACCAGCGCTTGCTGGATTGTGCGGACGGAGTCATCGTCGCGCCCAGGCCGGTCGAATGCATCGCTTCCCCGGCCCGGGATGTCCGTCGGGCGGTGCATGCGAGATGCGGGGCCGAGATGGAGCAGATTCTGATGAACCTCGTCGCCGGTGCGATCGGCGGCAATGCGGCCGGCAAGGCCAGCCCCAGTTTCGATCTCGGAACCTTGGGCAATACGATCTCGGGGCTGGTCGGCGGCGGCGTGCTGGGCCAACTCGTCCCGCTTGTCCTGCCGGCGATCAGCGCCGCGGCGCAGGGCGGCAATCTCAGCGTTGGAAGCATCCTCGCCAATCTGATCAGTGGCGGTGCCGGCGGTGCGATCCTCACCGTGATCATCGGCGCCATGAAGAACAAGGCTGCCTGACCGCGTTGAATCCCCTGCCTGTCCCGTCATTCGGGGTGTAGGGTCTTTCTCTTCCTCTCTCGCCTGCGAGTCCTGCCTTGCCTCGGTCCATCGCCTATTACTTCTCGCTGCATTCGCCCTGGACCTATCTCGGCAACGAGCTCTTCCATGAGATCGCCCGGCGGCATGGCTGCGACATCGACTATCGGCCGGTGCCGCTGCGCTCCGTCTTCGACGAGACGGGCGGGGTTCCGCTGCCGAAGCGCCATCCCGTGCGCCAGCGCTACCGGCTGATGGATCTCCAGCGTTGGCGCGAGCGGCGCGGCCGCAAGCTCGTGCTGCAGCCGAAGCATTTCCCTTTCGATCCCGCACAGGCGGATCGCATGGCGATCGCGATCATGCTGGGTGGGGGCGATCCGTCCGGTTTCATCGAAGACGTGATGGCCGGCGTCTGGGCTCGCGAGGACGATATGAGCCGGCCGGAGGCGCTGCTCGCCGTCGCGTCGCGCGCCGGGTTCGACGGCTCGACTTTGCTGGAGGCGGCCGAAAGCGAGCCGGTGCAGCAACGATATAATGACTCGCGGGAAGCGGCCGTCGCGGCCGGCGTCTTCGGCGCGCCGAGCTATGTGCTCGATGGCGAGGTGTTCTGGGGGCAGGATCGGCTGGAACTGCTCGATTCGGCACTGGCGAGCGGCCGGGCTCCGTATCGGGTCGAAGGGGCGGTCTAAGGTCCGAGGCCGGCACGGCAGGGCCGGCTCTCCGGCTCAGCGTTCGGCGGGCTCGTGCTTCGCCGGCGTCGCGGACGGGACGATTCCAGCGCGTCGTTCGAGGCGCCGCTCCCAATGCTTGGCGACGCGCAGATAGCGGTAGAAGGCGTAGTTCATCGCGGTCATGAAGCCGTAGATGCCGCGCAGCGCATGGCGCCGCCCGATATAGGCCTTGACGAAATTGGCCGGGAACTCGGCGGCCAGCCTGAATACCGAGAGCGTTTCGCCGCGCGCATCCAGATCGTCGGCCTGCGCGTCGCTGTAGGCGTTGAGCTTCTCCATCTGCTCGCCGAGCGAACGGACGGAGAAGTGATGGACCGTTCCGTTCAGCTTTCCGACGCGGGCGCCGGGCTGAAGGTCCACACGGTCATGCACGGGCGAAGGCGAATAGCGACCTTTGCTCTTGCGGTAGAGCCGCACCGGCGCCAGCGCATAGGCGAAGCGATGCGGCGCCCGCTCGCCGGGGAAGATTTCGGCGATGCGAATCTTGTAGGCGTCGGCCGAGGGCTCGCCCCGGGCGAAGAGCGCGGCGATCTCGGCGGCGAGATCGGGGGGCAGGACTTCGTCGGCGTCGAGATTGAGCAGCCAGTCATGCCGGCACTGCTCTTCGGCGAAGCGCTTCTGCGGGCCATAGCCCGGCCAAGGGTTGAACATGACGCGCGCGCCGAGCGCTTCGGCCAGAGCCTGAGTGCCGTCGCTGGATCCGGAGTCAACCACGAGAATATCGTCGCTCAATCCACGCGCCGCCTCGATCGTGCGACCGATCCGGTCCGCCTCATTCTGGGCAATGATGAAGATTGAGAGCGGCGGCACGAGTCATTCGATCCTTGTGATTTCGAGCCTTAAGCACGCTACTCTGTCAGCAGCAACCATGCCTGAAAAAGATGCATTTGAGCGAGGGAACTTTGGCTAAATTGCCTGGTTTCTAGTCCGGCCCGGTGTGGGTATTACGGGCGCGTGGTGAGCCGTTATTAGTATTCGATTTACCATGGCGGGCAGGGGCGGAGAGATTAACGAGAGTTTACTTGTTTGTGTTCGGTTAACGCATTCGTGCCGCATTTTTGCCGCGGTCTGCAAGCTGATTGTGTTGCCGACGCAACAGACAAAACCGATAGAGCACCTTATAAGGGGTGCACTGACATCAACAGCCGGACCCGTCCGGCTCCTGCGACGACTGAGGAGTTAATCATGAAGAAGTATCTGCTTGCGAGCGTTGCTGCGCTCGGCATCGTCGCCGCTGGCGCCGCCGCGGCGGCGGATCTGCCCTCCCGCAAGGGCCCGGTCGTTGCTCCCGTTTACGTCCCGGCTTTCACCTGGACCGGTTTCTACGTCGGTGGTAACGCCGGCTACGGCTGGGGCAATGTGAACGCTGGCAACGTGTTCAACGGCCGCACGGTCTCGATCGGTGACATGGACGGCTTCGTCGGTGGTGGCCAGGTCGGCTACAACTACCAGATGGGCCAGTTCGTTCTCGGCCTCGAAGCCGACATCCAGGGCGCTGACCTCAGCACCGGCACGAACGCCTTCGGCGACAGCGTCAGCACCGACTTCTACGGCACGGTCCGCGCTCGCGTCGGCGTCGCCTTCGACCGGTTCATGCCCTACGTCACCGGTGGTTGGGCTTACGGCAACGTGAAGACCACGATCGGCGGCCTCGGCTCGACCGACAAGAGCCACACCGGCGGCTACGCCATCGGTGCCGGCCTCGAGTACGCCTTCACCAACAACATCATCGGCGGCGTCGAGTACATGTACGTCGACCTGGGCGAGAAGTCCGTGCTCAACACGGGCGTCAAGATCGGCAACGACTTCTCGGTCGTCCGCGCTCGCCTCAGCTACAAGTTCTGATCTCCTCCTCCTTCGGGAGACCTATGACCCGGCAGCTTCGGCTGCCGGGTTTTTTGTTGTCTGCGGGAAGCGAATACGGGTCGTGCTCGGGCTTGAGCCCGAGCATCTCGTGACATCGATTTTGCGATGCGCCTTTCGTCCGGGGTCCCCGGGCACCGCCATGCGGCGCCCGGGAACTGACGCCTGCCGCTCAGCCCTTGAAGCGTGTCGTCTCGAAAGCCGGGACCCGGGCGGCGAAATCGTCGAGCCAGGCGACGAGCTTCGGGAAATCCGCGCGCCATTTGCCTTCGAAACGCAGGTCGAGATAGCCGAGGGTGCAGGCCAGAGCGATTTCACCGATGCGCGGCCGGTCCGGGAAGGCTGGAGGCGCCGCTTCGAGCGCTTCCAGCCCGCGCGCGACCTTGCCGGCCTGATGCGCCACCCAGTTCGCGTTGCGTCCTTCCTCGGGGCGGTAGCGCCCTTCATAGACCTGCAGCAGCGCGGCGTCCGCCATGCCGTCGGCGAGCGCCATCAGGCGCAGCTGCGCGAATCTCGCTTCGCCTGCCGGAAAGATCCTGCCGCCGGCGAGATGGTCGAGATATTCGACGATGACGCGCGAATCGAACAGCGTCGTGCCGTCCTCCAGCACCAATGTCGGGATCTTGCCCAGCGGGTTCTGCTGGCGCAGCGGCTCGGCGGGATCGTTGGTGTCGGCTGCGACGACCTCGATGCGGTCCATCAGGCCGAGTTCGATGGCCGCCATCTTGACCTTGCGGCCGAAGGGTGAGGCGGGGGAGGAGCGCAGGACGAGCATCGGCAAAATCCTTGAGGCGGAAGGCGGAACGTGAGAGGGCGATCAGCCGTCGGGGCGGATCGGCTCGCATAGATAGCGCGGCCGCCGGCCCTGGGCGAGCCGCTCGGTCAATGCCGGCAGCAGGATCGCGGCCTCCTCCGCCAGGCGCCACGGCGGATTGGCGATCAGCAGGCCCGTCGCGCCGAGGCCGCCTGCGGCTTCCGGGCGGTCGACGTCGATCTCGAGCCTCAGCAGCCGGCCGATGCCGGCATCGTTGGCGCCGTCGAGCAGGGTTTCGATGCCATGGCGCTCCTTCAGCGGATACCAGAGCATGTAGATGCCGGTCGGCCATTTGCGGTGGGCGGCGATGAACTGCTCCGCCAGCGTCGCGAATTCGTCCTTCTGCTCGAAGGGCGGGTCGATCAACACGAGGCCGCGCCGCTCCTTGGGCGGGACATTGGCGCGCAGGGCCGTCCAGCCATCGATGGCGAGCGCCTTGCAACGCTTGTCGCGGCCGAGCGCCTCGGCGAGTTTCTGATAGGTCGGTGGGTGCAGTTCGGCGGCGATCAGCCGGTCGTCAGGGCGCATCGCATGGCGGCAAAGCCAGGGCGAACCGGGATAGGCGTCCGGGCCGTAGAGCGCGCGAGCTCCGGCGAGCGCGCTGCGATAGGGGGCGAGCAACGCCTCGGCGGCGGGCGCCAGCGGCGACTGATCGAGCCGCGCGACGCCGTCCTTCCACTCATGCGTCCTGAGCGCCTCCTCGGAGCCGAGATCGTATCGGCCGGCGCCGGCGTGGGTGTCGATGACGCGGAACGGCGTATCCTTCGCCGTCAGGTGCAGGAGGACGCGCGTCAGCAGGGAATGCTTCAGCACATCGGCAAAGTTTCCGGCGTGGAAGCCGTGGCGGTAATTCATCGCCCGGTCCTACGGGATTTCGCGAACGAAGTCAGCGCGGCGCGACGACGGTGAATTCGGGGGCGCGACAGCCGGAGCGGTCGACCTGCTGGCAGGAGCGGAAGCCGCGCAAGTCCTTGCTGAAGCAGATGCGGACCTCCTGCAGTACGCCGCGCTTGCAGGCGACCGACATCATGTCCGTCCGCAGCCCGGGATTGGCTGCGACGAAGGCGCGTTCGAGGTCGATCGCGGTCCAGCTCTGGTCACGCTCAGCCTTGGCGAGAGCGGGTGGGATCGTCACCGCATCGCGGGCTCGCCGGGCGTCGCGGAAATAGTCGGCCGGGCTCGACCCGCTGCAGGTGCCGTGCTTGCGCCATTGGTAACGGGCGAGGCCTTCGCTCGGGAACAGCCCTTCGGCTTCCTGCAACGCGATGCGCGAGGGCACGCGCCCGGCCGGGCCGCACTCGCTCGGGTAGCCCCGTTCGTTCTGCGGCCAGAGCCCGTGCACGACGAAGCGCAGGCCGGCCCCCTGCGCGCACTGCTCGCGATTGCGCGAACGGTCGCCGTCCAGTTCGCAAAACCCCGGCGACCAGGACAGCGCCAGCACATAGAAGTCGAAATCGCCGGGCGCGCCGCCGCGAGCGTGATCCTGTGCGTGGGAAAGGCCACTGAGTCCCAGCCACGCCAAGGCGATCAGCGCGAGCCGTCTCATCGGGATGACAGCTGCGTCAGGGCCGCGCCATCTGGCAGTCGGGCGCATGGCTGCGCTGACGGTCGAGGCCGCCCACGCACCAGTCGAGGTTCCAGGTCATGCCGAACAGGCCGAGATTCTCGCGTACGGAATAGTCGACGCGACGGAAGATGCCGTCGTTGAGCAGGACGCGGCCGCTGCAGAAGCGCCGCGGGACAAAATCGTCGCCCCAGGTGCGGAAGCCGATCTGCCGGATACGGTCATAGGAGCCTGCCTGCAGCGGGCCCCAGAACGTCGCCTCGCGCGAATTGAACCGGCCGCTCAGTTCGCTGAGGACGGCGGGGTCCTCGCACGCCGGCAATGCGCCATACATCGGGATGATGCGCGCCTCCGCCCGATCGGCCGGGTGGACATGGCGCCGGCTGCCGGCTTCGGCGGCGGCAAAAGCCGTCAGGCAGCCGAGGGAGACAAGGGCGGTTCGCAGCAGAGCGCGGCGCATGAATCAGCCTCGAGAACGGGACGATATGTTTGCACGATGGCGATGCGCGGGGCGGGGGTCAAGGCGCTATGCTGCACGAGAGCCGGATCAGATCAGGTTGGCTCGACCTGATCGGTGAACCCGTCCCTAAATTATTGATGGAGAACGCATGATCCGATCGGATTGCTGCGCCATCCGATCGGTGCGCGCTCTGGCGTCCGTTGCAGCGATCCGCCAGACTGCCGCCGACATGCGAGGACACGTTATGACGAACTGCTTCGACGACCCGGCCGTGCTCATCGACGATCCCGAAACCCTTCGCGGGCATATCGGCGTGGTCTCTCCGCTGGCGAGCGACAAGGTCCTCGACCGGCTCGATCGCTTCTGCCGCGACTTCATCGCGCTCTCGCCCTTCCTCGTGCTCGCGAGCTGCGACAGCGAGGGGCGCGCCGATGCCAGCCCGCGCGGCGATGCGCCCGGCTTCGTGCGCGTATTGGACGAGAAGACGCTGCTGATCCCGGACAGGCGGGGCAACAACCGGGTCGACAGCTTCGGCAATGTTCTCTCGGCGCCGGGCGTCGGCCTCGTCTTCATGGTGCCGGGCATTCCGGAGACGCTGCGCGTCAACGGCAAGGGACGGGCAACGCGCGATGCCGAGCTCCTGGCGGCCTCGACCGTGCAGGAGCGCCCGCCGGTGACAGGCCTCCTCGTCACGGTCGAGGAAGCCTTCTTCCATTGTGGCAAGGCGCTGATCCGCTCGAAGCTATGGGACCCCGCTTCCCAAGTGCCGCGCGCCTCCTTCCCTTCACTCGGCCGCATCATCGCCGACCAGACCAAGGCGGTCGATGCTGACGAGGCCGACCGCAATCTGGAGGAAGCCTATCGGACCCGGCTCTATTGAGCCGGGTCGCGGGTAGGTTTCAGAACGAGGCTTCCAGCATCGCCGCGTAGTCTGCGGCGGTAGCCGGGCGCGGGTTGCTCGCGGTGGAGTGGTCCTTCACCGCCGCTTCCGAGATCGCCGGCACGACGCTGCGCGGCACGCCCATCTGCGTCAGGTTCGCCGGCAGGCCGATGCGGGCGACGAGCTCCGCGATCCAGACGGCGAGATCGGCGTCTGCTGCCAAGCCCAGCGTGCGGCGGATCTCGGCGTATTTCGCCTCCACCGACGGAGCGTTGAAGCGCAGCACGGCCGGCAGCAGCACCGCGTTCAGGGTGCCGTGGTGGAGCGAGACGTCCTTCAGCCCACCGAGCGGGTGGGAGAGGGCGTGGACGGCGCCGAGCCCCTTCTGGAAGGTCATGCCGCCCTGCAGCGCGGCCATCATCATCTCCTTGCGGGCCTCGCGGTCCGTGCCGTCCTTCACTGCGCGCTCGATATGGGCGACGGCGCGCTTGAGGCCGTCCAACGCGATCGCCTCGGCCGGCGGGTTCTCGCGCGGGGAGAGATAGGTCTCGATGCAGTGGGTGACGGCGTCCATGCCGGTCGCGGCCGTGAGCCAGGCCGGCATGCCCATGGTGAGATCGGGGTCGCAGAGCGCGATGCGCGGGATCAGGTGCGGCGCGATGAAGCCGAGCTTGCGGCCGTCCTTCAGCGTGATGAGCGCGGCGCGGCCGACCTCACTGCCCGTGCCGGAGGTGGTCGGGACGGCGATGACGGGGGCGACCTTCGCCGTGATCTTCGGGATGCCGCCGAGGATCGCCGCGTAGGTCTCCAGCGAGCCCTCATGGGTGGCGAGCAGGGCGACGCCCTTGGCGAGATCGATCGGCGAGCCGCCGCCGATGGCGACAAGGCCATCGCAGCCATTCTGGCGATAGAGCGCGAGCGCGGCCTCGACCGCCTCCTCAGTGGGGTTGGTCGGGGTTTCGAGGAAGACGGGGGCGGTCTTCAGCGCGGCAGCGTGCTTCTGCACGGCCGCGACGATGCCGGCGGCGGCGACGCCCTTGTCGGCGACGATCATCGGCTTTGAGATGCCCAGGCCGGTCAGATCCGCCTCGATGCCGGCGATCTCGCCGAAACCGAACTTGATCGTGGTGAGGTAGGTAATCAGCGCCATATCGTTCCTCCCGCCGGCGTCATCTTTAATGCGGGGAGATTTGTGGCGCGTCCGCCGCCCCGATGCCAGCCCGGAGGCGTGAGCCCAGCGCAGGCGGCCCCGGCACGGACGAGGGAACTGACTAGAGCCGGATGGGAGAACGCGTGATCCGATCGGATTGCCGCGCAATCTGATTGGCGCGTGCTCTAGCCGCCAGAGGGCTTCGTTGATTGAGCCGTTTCGCCCGCGACGTCTCGGCCGGCCACTGACTCCCGCCGCTCCAGAACAAGCAGGGTGAGGCCGGCGGTGACGATCAGCGCGCCGCCCCAGAGCATCGACGGCGTCGGCCAATCGCCGAAGACGAACCAGCCGAAGATCAGCGCCCAGATGATCAGTGTATATTGATAAGGCACGACGACCGAGGCTTCCGCCAGCTTGAGCGAACGCGTGACGCAGATGTGGGCCGTCATGGCGACGATGCCGAGCAGGCCGAGCAAGGCCAGATCGGTCAGGCTCGGGCTCACCCAACCCAGGGGCAGGAGGACGAGGCCCATGACGAGGGCGCCGAGCGTCTGCCAGAAAACCAGCGTTACGTCGGGCGTGCCGCGCAACTGCCGGCCGGCGACCATCATCGCGGCGAAGAGCACGCTGCCGAGCACGGCGATCAGCGCCGGCATGGTGAGGCTCGCGCCGGTCGGGTTCAGGGCGACGACGACGCCGGCGAAGCCAGCCGCGACGGCAAGCCAGCGCCTTGCATCGACACGCTCGCCCAGGAGAAGGGCCGCGAGGATCACGACCCAGACCGGGGCTGCCAGCCAGATCGTCATCGCGTCCGCGAGCGGAAGATAGACCACAGCGGCATAGAACAGCGCGACCTCCAGCGAACCGAAGAGCACGCGCAGCGCCTGCAGGCCCGGCCGCTCGGGCCTGAGGGTGCGGCGGGGCCCCTGCATGACGACGAAGGGCAGGATCACGACGAGCGCGGCGGCGCTACGCAGCACCAGCACCTGCCCGACCGTGTAGGTCGAGACCAGCCATTTGCCCATCACGTCGTTGAGCGAGAACAGCAGGATGCCGAGGAGCATCATGGCGATGCCGGCGAGCGAGGCGTTGCGGGAGGTCATGCTGCTGCGGCGGCTTCCGAAGGGGCGCCACCTCTGGCCCAGTCCAGCGCTGGAGGCAATCCTGCGCTGCAGCATGGCCAGGCTTGCCCTATAATTTAAGTATTTACTTAATTAAGTAGATGCGCAATATTCTGGGCATGGACCGTTTCGCCGCCCTTGCCGACCCGACCCGCCGCAGCATCGTGGAGATGCTGGCCGAAGGCGCGCTGCCGGCAGGGGAGATCGGGGCTCGGTTCAAGGCGAGTCCTCCCGCGATCTCGCAGCATCTGAAGGTGCTGCGGGAGGCGGGGCTGGTGACGGTCGAGGTCCGCGGCCAGCAGCGGATCTACCGGCTGGACCCGGTGGGGCTCGATGCCTTCGACGCCTGGCTGCGCCGCGTGCGCCGCTTCTGGGGCCACCATCTGGATCTGCTCGAACAGGAACTGGCAAAACCCGACACAAGCGAGGGAGAACGCGATGAGTGAGTACGGTATCGTTCTGGAAGGCGGAGCTGTGCGTTTCGAACGCCTGCTGCCCGGCCCTATCGAGCGGGTGTGGGCCTACATCACCGAGGGCGGCAAGCGCTCGACCTGGTTCTGCGGCGGCGAGACGGAGCCGCTCGTGGGCGGCAAGGTCGCGCTCTTCTTCAAGCACTCGGAGATCACCGACGAGCGGCCGCCCGAAAGCGCCCGCAAGATGAATGACGAGGGGGCGATGATGTCCGGGACGGTGACGGCCTGGGAACCGCCCCATCGCTTCGCCTTCAATTGGGTGGGCATGGGGGAACCGGATTCGGATGTCGAGTTCGAGCTGACGAAGGAGGGCGAGAAGGTGCGCCTCGTGCTGACCCACCGCCGGCTCGGCACCAAGGCGCGGATGGCCATGGTTTCCAGCGGCTGGCACCTGCATCTGGGCCTGCTCGAGGATCAGCTCAACGGCAGCAAGCCGCGTGGCTTCTGGTCAAAGCACGAAGCACTGGAGCAGGATTATGCCGCCCGGCAGAAGCACCTGCCCGAGCCTTCAGGACTTGCCTAAAGGCTTGCCGACTTCACCCGGAAGCGCCGCGTCATCCCGGCCGCAGCGAAGCGGAGCGCCGGGATCCATCGTAAAGCTCTGAACCCTACGATGGATCCCGGATCGGCGCGGCTGCGCCGCTTGTCCGGGATGACACCGTGGTTCCGTGCAATATCAGTCCTCTACAGGCTCGCCGCCGCTCGTGCGGCCTGATCGTACTGCCCTGACAGCGAGCGCATGACAGCGGCGATCTCGGAGAGGCGCGCCGGATCGAGGCCGGTGGCACGCACGGATTTGACGAGCAGCTGTTCGCGAATCTGGGCGTAGCGCCGGCAGGCCTCGCCGCCGGCGGGCGTGACCTCGGCGGTCTTTTCCTTGCCCTTGCGGCCGCCACGGATGAGCTTCAGCCGCTCCAGCTTCTTCAGCGAGTAGTTCACGATATGCGTGTCCTCGATATTGAGGACGAGGCAGATGTCGGAGAGCCGCTTCGGCTTGCCGCGATGGTTGACGTTGTGCAGCACCAGCACGTCGAGCGGCGAGAGGTCCGGCACGCCGGCCGCCGCCATGCAGCGCACCATCCAGCGATGGAAGGCATGCACCGACATGCTGAGCGCGAACTCGTACTCCGACAGCGCCGGCAGCGCGCCGGAGGCGAGATGGCCGGAGGAGACGATCGGGCCAAGGTCGTCGAGGTCTGGCTGCATCGCTTGTCCAGCTGCACCTTTCAGTGACGAAAATGGCGCGGGAGTTGGAATCCCGCGCCCTTTCTCGAGGCTTGCAGCCTTACATCTTCTTGTAGGCGTCGACGATCGCCTGGCCGTCGGCACCGGCCTTCTTCAGCCAGTCGGAGGTCAGGGTCTCGCCAGCCTTCTTAAAGCCGGCCGCGAGTTCCGGGCTCGGCGCCTGGACCTTCATGCCCTTGGCCTTGAGCTGGTCGAGATACCAGCCGGCCTTCTCCTCCCACATCTTCCAGCCGCGCGCTTCGGCGTCGGCCGAAGCCTTGAGGATGGCGTCCTGCGTCGCCTTGTCGAGGCCGTTGAAGGCGGCCTTGTTGACGAAGGTCGCGTTCTTCGGGATCCAGGCCTTGGTGTCATAGAAGTGGGTCAGCGACTCCCAGACCTTGGAATCATAGCCCGTGCCGCCCGACGACATGAACGAGTTGACGACGCCGGTCGCCAGAGCCTGCGGCAGTTCGGCGGCCTGAATCGTGACCGACTGCATGCCGAGCAACTCGCCGAGGCGGGTCGTGCCGACATTGTAGGAGCGCCACTTCAGGCCCTTCATGTCCTCGATCGTGTTGATGTCCTTCTTGGCGTAGACGCCCTGCGGCGCCCAGGGGACCATGAACAGCAGCTTGACGCCCTGGCTGTCGAGCTTCTTCTCGACTGCCGCTTTCGAGGCGGCATAGAGCTTCTTCGATTCCTCGAAGGAGGCGGCGAGGAAGGGCACGACGTCGATGCCGTAGACCGGGTCCTCGTTCTCGTGGATCGACATCAGCACTTCGCCCATCTGGGCCTGGCCGGTCTGGACGGCGCGCTTGATCTCCGGCGCCTTGAAGAGCGAGGCGTTGGCGTGGACCGTGATCGAGAGCTTGCCGCCGGTCGCCGTCTCGACGTCCTTGGCGAAGAGGGCGAGGTTTTCGCTGTGCGGGTTGTCGGCCGGGTAGGCGGCGGGCAGATTCCACTTGGTCTGCGCCATGGCGCCGGTGCTTGCGAGGGCCAGAGTGCCGGCGGCCACGCCAATGGCAAGCAGGCCCTTGATGAAGTCGTTACGCGTCATGTCGTTTTTCTCCGTTCCCTGTTGTTGGTCTCTTTTACTGCGGCGGAAAGGCCATCTCCGGCAGCACCATCACGATCCATGGGAAGATCGTAATGATCGCGACGGCGGCGACCAGTAGAAAAAAGAAGGGCAGCGCCGCGAGCGCGACGGTGTTGGAATCCTTGCCCGACATCGTCTGCAGCACGAAGAGGTTGAAGCCGACGGGCGGGGAGACTTCCGCCATCTCGACGATCAGCACGAGGAAGATACCGAACCAGACCAGATCGAAGCCCGCGGCCTTGATCATCGGCAGCACGATCGCGGTCGTCAGCACGATCATCGAGATGCCGTCCAGCGCCGTGCCGAGGATGATGTACATCACCGTCAGGGCAGCGATCAGCGCATAGGGCGAGAGGTGAAGCGAATCCACCCAGGCAGCCAGGGCCAGCGGGATGCCGGTATAGGCCATGGAGGTCGACATGAAGGAGGCGCCGGCCAGGATCAGCATGATCATGCCGGTGATCCGCGTCGTGCCCATGACGCTCTGCCAGAAGGCCTCTTTCGTGAGCGTGCCTGACCACCAGGCGATGCCGAAGGAGCCGAGCACGCCCCAGGCGGCGCATTCCGTCGCGGTTGCCCAGCCCAGCAGCAGCGAGAGGAAGACCAGCGCGATCAGCAGCATGCAGGGGATGAGCTGCGCCGATTCCCGCATCTTCTCGCGGAAGCTCATCTTCGGCTCCTTGGGAGGAGCCTGGTCCGGATGCAGCAGGTGCCAGACCGCGATGTAGCCGGAATAGAGCACCATCACGAGCAGGCCGGGCAGGAAGCCGGCGAGAAAGACCTGGATGATCGAGACGTTCGCCGCGACCGCATAGACCACCATGGTGATCGAGGGCGGGATCAGGATGCCCAGCGTGCCGGCGCCGGCGAGCGAGCCCAGCGCGAGCTTCTCGTTGTAGCCACGCTTCTTGAGCTCGGGCAGGGCGATCTTGGCGACGGTGGCGCAGGTCGCTGCCGAGGAACCGGAGACCGAGCCGAAGATGCCGCAGGCCAGCACGTTGACATGCATCAGCCGGCCGGGGAGCCAGTTCAGCCAGGGGGCGAGGCCGCGGAACATCTCCTCGGAGAGCTTGGTGCGGTAGAGGATCTCGCCCATCCAGATGAAGAGCGGGAGCGCCGCCAGCGTCCAGGAGGCGCTGTTGCCCCAGATCGTGGTTGCCAGCACGGCGCCGGCGGGGATGCCACCAGCGACGAACTGCATCGCGACCCAGCCGCAGGCCATCAGCGAGATCGCGATCCAGACGCCGCCGGCCAGGAAGACGATCAGCAGCAGGAGCAGGAGCCCCGAAATTTCGATCATTGCCATCGTGTCAAACCCCGCTCGCCATGGCGCGCTCGACGATTTCCTCGTCGGACTGCGCGGGCGGCTTCTCGTAGCGCGGCTCCTGCCGGCGCAGCACGACGTGAACGAACTCGTCGGCGAAGGCGATGAACAGGATCACAAGGCCGCCGGAATAGCCGAGCTGCGGAATCCACATCGGCATCGCGACGACGCCGCCGGCGATGTCGTTGAACTCATAGGACTGCCAGGTCATGATCACGGCGTGCCAGGCGAAGAAGCCGACGAAGCCCAGGCCGAGCACCAGCGAAAAGACCTCGAAGCACCAGCGCGTCTTGCCCTTGAACCGGTCGATCAGCAGGCCGACCCGGATCATGTCGCCGGACTTGAAGGTATGGGCGAGCCCGAGGAACGCCATCGCCGCCATGCACCAGGAGGCGAAGTCGTCGCCGGAGGGGATGTTGAGGCCGATCTCGCGCCCGAGCGACAAGCTCATCATCAGCACGAAGATGACCACCAGGAAGCAGCCAGCGGCATAGCCGGCCCAGAGATAGAGGGCGTCTAGTGCGCGGCGGATCATGAGATGCGCCCTTCCCACAGGTCTGCGGCGCCGGTGCACCCGGTTGTCAGGAGAGCTCGCATTCTTGCATCCTCCGCCTCAAGCTGGCCCGGCCCCTCAGCCATGTTCCAGCCACAATCGAGATCGTAGCCGGCGAAACCGGCTTGTCAATAAGTCATCGACGATTTATCGATGAAACGTCAACGTAGATCGCTCCGACCCAGGGGCGGACGGAGGAGGGGCTTCCATGTCGGCGCATTGGGACTTCTGGATCGATCGCGGCGGCACATTTACCGACGTGATCGGCCGCGAGCCGGCTGGCAAGCTTCATGCCAGAAAGCTGCTTTCCGAGAATCCGGGCGCCTATCGCGACGCCGCGGTTCAGGGCATCCGCGACCTGATCGGGCTGAAGGCCGGGGAGGCCATTCCGGCCGCCACCATCGGCGAGGTCCGCATGGGCACGACCGTGGCCACCAATGCGCTGCTGGAGCGCAAGGGCGACCGCACGCTGCTGGTCACGACCAAGGGTTTCCGCGACGCGCTGCGCATCGGCTACCAGGCGCGGCCGGACATCTTCGCCAAGGAGATCATCAAGCCCGAGCAGCTCTACGAGGATGTCGTCGAGATCGAGGAGCGGGTGCTGGCCGACGGCGCGGTCGAGCGTGAGCCTGACGCAGCGGCGATCCGCAAGGCGCTGCAGGCGCAGTACGATGCCGGCTTCCGCGCGCTCGCCATCGTCTTCATGCACGGCTATCGCTACCCGGCCCATGAGCAGGTCGCGGCCCGGATCGCGCGCGACATCGGCTTCCCGCAGGTTTCCGTCAGCCATGAGGTCTCGCCGCTGGTGAAGCTGGTCGGGCGCGGCGACACGGCCGTGGTCGATGCGTATCTCTCGCCCATCCTCGCCCGCTATGTGAAGCAGGTTTCCGACGAACTCGACATCGCCCGCACCGGCGCGCGGCTGATGTTCATGATGTCCTCGGGCGGGCTCACGGCCGCCGAGCTGTTCCAAGGCAAGGATGCGATCCTGTCCGGCCCCGCCGGCGGCGTCGTCGGCCTCGCCGAGACCGGCCGTTCGGCCGGCTTCGACAAGGTGATCGGCTTCGACATGGGCGGCACCTCGACGGACGTTGCCCATTTCGACGGCGAATATGAGCGGGCCTTCGAGACGGAGGTCGCCGGCGTGCGCATGCGCGCGCCGATGATGCTGATCCACACGGTTGCGGCCGGTGGCGGCTCGATCCTCCATTTCGACGGCTCTCGCTTCCGCGTCGGCCCGGATTCCGCCGGGGCGAATCCAGGCCCTGCCGCCTATCGCCGCGGCGGGCCGCTGGCGGTGACGGATGCGAACGTCATGGTCGGCAAGCTGATCCCTGCCTATTTCCCGGCCATCTTCGGGCCAGGGCAGGACCAGCCGCTCGATGTCGAGGCTGTGCGGGCGAAGTTCGCGACGCTTGCCGCCGAGGTCGGCGACGGCCGCTCGGCCGAGGAGGTCGCGGACGGCTTCATCCAGATCGCGGTGGCCAACATGGCCGAGGCGATCAAGAAGATCTCCGTCCAGCGCGGCTACGACATCACCCGCTATGCGCTGAACTCCTTCGGCGGCGCCGGCGGCCAGCATGCCTGCCTCGTGGCCGATGCGCTCGGGATCAAGACGGTGCTGCTGCACCCCTTCTCGGGCCTGCTCTCGGCTTATGGCATGGGCCTCGCCGAGATCCGCTCGACACGCACCGCGGCCCTCGATGTCGCGCTCGACGACAAGGTCAAGGCGGCGATCGACGCGGTGGCCGGGAGGCTCGGAGCCGAGACCCGCGCCGAGGTCGCTGGCCAGGGCGTGGCCGAGGGCGACATCGCCATCCATGTGCGCGCCCATATCCGCTATGCCGGCACAGACACGGCCATCGCGATCCCGGCCGGTGAGGCGCAGGCCATGAAGAGCGCCTTCCAGACGGCGCACAAGGCGCGCTTCGGCTTCATGGACGAGACCAAGGCGCTGGTGGTCGAGGCTGTCGAGGTCGAGGCGGTCGGCGGTGGCGCGAAGTTCGAGGAGGCCTCCGCCGCCGAATTGGCGGGCGAGCCCAAGGTCGCTGAGCGCACGCGGCTGTTCTCGAAGGGGCAATGGCACGATGCCGCCGTCGTCAGGCGCGAGGCGATCAAGCCCGGCCAGAGCGTCGCGGGACCTGCCATCATCATTGAGCCGAACCAGACCGTCGTGGTCGAGGAAGGCTGGAGCGCGAAGCTGACGCCGAAGGACCATCTCGTCCTGGTGCGCGTCAAGGCGCTGGTCCAGCAGGCGGCGATCGGCACCAAGGCCGACCCGGTGATGCTCGAGATCTTCAACAACCTGTTCATGTCGATCGCCGAGCAGATGGGCGTGACACTGCAGAACACCGCCTATTCGGTGAACATCAAGGAGCGGCTCGACTTCTCCTGCGCCGTCTTCGACCAGACCGGCGCGCTCGTCGCCAATGCGCCGCATATGCCGGTGCATCTGGGCTCGATGGACCGTTCGGTCGAGACCGTGATCGCCAACAACCCGGTGATCAAGCCGGGCGACGTCTACACGCTGAACGCACCTTACAATGGCGGCACGCATCTGCCGGACATCACGGTCTGCACGCCGGTCTTTGACGACCGGGACAAGGAGATCCTGTTCTGGGTGGCTAGCCGCGGACACCACGCCGATGTCGGCGGCACGGCGCCGGGCTCGATGTCGCCGCTGGCGACGAATATCGAGGAAGAAGGCGTCTATATCGACAACTTCAAGATCGTCGATCAGGGCCGCTTCTGCGAGGAGGAGCTGGTCAAGGTGCTGACCGGCGCGCGCTATCCGGTGCGCAACGTCGTGCAGAACGTCAACGACCTGAAGGCGCAGATCGCTGCCAACGAGAAGGGCGTGGCGGAGCTGCGCAAGATGATCCGCTCCTTCGGGCTCGATGTCGTGCAGGCCTATATGGGCCATGTGCAGGACAACGCGGCCGAGAGCGTGGCGCGTCTGCTCGCCAAGCTCCACGACTGCGAATTCACCTATCCGATGGACCAGGGCTGCGCGATCAAGGTGAAGATCACCGTCGACCGCGAGAAGCGCGAAGCGACGGTCGATTTCACTGGCACCTCCGAGCAGCGACCGGACAATTTCAACGCGCCGGCGCCCGTCACGCGCGCCGCCGTGCTCTATGTCTTCCGCGTCATGGTCGACGACGCGATCCCGATGAATGCGGGGTGCCTGAGGCCGATCAGGATCGTGGTGCCGGACGGCTCGATGCTCAGCCCGCGCTATCCGGCCGCGGTCGTGGCGGGCAATGTCGAGGTCAGCCAGGCGGTGACGAACACGCTGTTCGGCGCGCTGGAGGCGATGGCGTGCTCGCAGGGCACGATGAACAACCTCACCTTCGGCAACGACGAGTACCAGTACTACGAGACGATCTGCTCCGGTTCGCCGGCGGGCCCCGGCTTCAACGGCACCTCGGGCGTCCATGTCCACATGACGAACTCGCGACTCACCGATCCCGAGATCCTGGAGACGCGCTTTCCGGTCGTGCTGGAGGATTTCCACATCCGTCTCGGGTCCGGTGGCAAGGGCGAGTGGAGCGCCGGTGACGGCACCAGCCGGACCATCCGCTTCCTCAAGACGATGGACTGCGCGATCCTCGCCTCGCATCGCCGTGTGCGCCCCTTTGGCGTCAAGGGCGGCGAGCCGGGCGAGCTCGGGCGGACGCTGGTGAGGCGCCTCTCCGGAGCTGTCGAGGAACTCAAGCCCTCCGACCAGACCCTGCTGCAGGCGGGCGAGGCGGTGACGGTGATCACACCGACGGCGGGCGGCTACGGCAAGCCCAAGGGCTGAGGCGGTCGGCCGTTACCGTCTGAGTGCTCGCTCCCTTGGCGAGCACTCTCGTCCTTTTCATCGATCCGCTAAAGCTTACGGAAGAAGCCGTGCGTATAGGAGCCTGAGTAGAGGTAGCAGATCTTCTCCGGCTTATCGGCCAGGAAGTCGTCGCAGGCCTTCTTGACGCCGGGCAGCTCGTTCCAGCCATGCGGATCGACGGCTGTGTCGCAATAGTCGTCGATCAGGCAGATCGCCCCCTTCGACAGCCTTGGATAAGCGTGCTCCAGGCTGACCATGATCGAATCGTAAAGATCGCCGTCCAGATAGGCGAAGCAGATCCTGTCAGGAAGCCCGGTCGGCAGCGTATCCGAGAACCAACCCTTGTGGATCACCGGGATCGACAGGCCGCGATCGGCGAAATTCTTTCGGAAAGCCGCTTCCGATACCGCCAGATCGCCGGCCTTGTAGGACGTGCCGTCCTCGGCGCGAGTATCGGGCAACCCCGAGAAACTGTCGTAGACGTGAAACGCTTTCTGCAACTTGAAGTCGTTCATCACAGTCCGGATCAGGATTGAAGACTGGCCTTCATTGCAGCCGACTTCAACCAGATCGCCTTCAACCTCATAAGCCAAAACCTGGCTGACGAGATGATAGATATTGATTCTCTGCTCGAGATTTGTCGAAGAGCCTGACCATGTGGCGGATAATCTGAAGCCGGTGAGGGTCAGAATCAACCTGTCGATGATCGGGGCTGTATAGATTTGGGTCCCGAGCCGCCTAGCTATGACATTAAGCGCACGATCGAGGTGAGATGATCGCCTCACCTCCCAGTCGAAATCTCTGGCGATGAAAAAATTGTTCACCATGAGAGCTCCTGTTCTGGGCTTTTATCGTTCGATGCTATCCAGTTCTCGCAGCAAAATTCATGTCGGCGCGTTGCGTTCCTGAGCAGGAACGCCACGTAAAGAGATGCAATAAGCGTTCCATGGGTTGCGCGTCGTTGTGCCGGGCCATCCCCAGGTTGCGGCGCCGATCCCGGCGCCGACCCGCCTAATGCGCGACCTTGGCGAGGAAGGCCGTCAGCCTTTCGAGCGCCTCGCGTCCCGGGGAGCTGTCGAGATCGAACTGGTATTCGTGCGCGAGCTTCGGCTCGTGCTCTGGCGGGAAGAACAGCGTGTCGACCCTGACGCCGCGATCTCGCAGCGCCTGCGCCATCACCACCGATTGCGGCGCGAGCGGATCGCCGTTGCCGACCGAGATGAAGCTCGGCGGAAAGGCCTCCGTCACGTAGCGTGGGATGGCTGCCTCGGTGATCCGCTCGTTCTCCAGCGGATTGGCCGTGCCGAAATAGCCGAAGAGCACGGCGCGGGCGACCCCGCCGAAGGGGCCGGTCATCTCCACGGCCGTGGGATCGAACGGCCCGCAGAACAGCACGATGCCCTTCAGCGCGGCGGGCGCGACCGATGGCTTCAGGCCGATGAGCGCCGCATAGTCCACGCCGGTGAGGCCGGCCGCGAGCTGGGCGGCGATATGCGCGCCGGCCGAATCGCCGGCGAGCACGATGCGGTCCGGGTCGAGGCCGAGGCGCCGGCCTTCCCGTTGCAGGAAGCCGAGCGCGGCGTTCGCCTGCATGACCGGGCCGGGATAGAGGGCGTCCGGCGCGCGCGCATAGCCGATCGCGACGGTGGGGTAGCCGCGCCCGGCCAGGATCTTGAGGTAAGGCGCCACGTCCTGCTTGTCGCCGGCGACGAAGCCGCCGCCATGGATCCAGACGATGGTGGGCTTGCCCGGCTGCGGCCCTCCCTGCGGCAGGTAGATATCGAGCCGCTCCTCGGGGGCGCTGCCATAGGCAATCTCGCGCTGCTCGCGAATGCCGGCGGGGACATGCGGGGCGAGCGCTGCGGTGGTCTTCGCCGCCCCGTAGCCGAAGGCGAGGCGGATCAGCATGGCCGATGGCCAGGGCGACAGGGCAAATGCCGCATAGCCCGCCAGCACAAGGCAGAGGCAGAACAGGAGAATCCGGATGGCTCGGGGCTTCATGCCGCCAAGCTAGGCTGCCGTTCGGCGCCGGGCAATCGCAGTCGGGCGCGTCATGCGGCGGTGTGGCGCACCAGGGCGAGGAGCCTGTTCATAACCGGCTAAGCTGCTGAAATTGTTACGGCATGCCGTGCGGGCGTTAACCTCCTGTTCGCTCGCACCTGCAAGAAGGGCGCGGGCTATCGAACGGTGATTATGATGCGGCGACTGGGACTGACGGCGAAGATCATGTTGTTCTTCGCACTCCTCGGTCTTGCAGGGGCGCTTGGACTCGCCAGTGCGCTAAGGGGCTTCGACGAGGCGCGCGCCATCGATGCATCCGCCTTCTCCGCGCTCGGACTTGCCAGCAGTGCCTCGCTTCTCTCCAGCCGCGTCGCCTCCACGGCCCTGCTCAGCCGCATCGACCCGGATGCTCCGACGCGGGAGGTCGAGGCGATGCTCGGCAGGCTCGACGCCTCGATCGAGCGCGTCGATGCGGCACGAATTTATCTGATGTCCTCGCTGCCGGAGAATCTGCGCGAGGCCAATCCAACTCTCGAAGCGCGCATCCGGACGTTCCTCGATTTCCAGCGCGGCATCGTCGAAATCGGCCGACGTGTCTCGGCCAAGGCTGCGCTGCTCGAAGCCGGAGCGGACGAGGCGCATGTCAATGTCGAGCAGATTATCGTGACAACCGCGGCCTTGCGGGACGAGCTCGCGCGGCTTGCGGCCAGGACCACCGGCCGCGCCAGCGAGCGCGCTGAGGCCATCCGGCTGCGCACCATGCTGTTCGCCCTGCTGCTGCCGCTCGGCGGCGGGCTCGCGGCCCTGCTGATGCTGCGCAGCCAATTGACGCGGCCGTTGCGGGATCTGATGGAGGCGATCCGGCGGACGACCTCCTCCAACGAGGTCATCGCGGTTCCCCATAGCGGACGCGCCGACGAGATCGGGCAGCTCGCCCGCGTCGTCCAGGAGCTCAACGAGGTGCGCGCGACGCTGGTGACACGCGAGGCGGAGGCGGGGGATGCGCGCCGCCTGCAGCAGTCGCGCAGCGACGAGCTGGAGCGCATCGCCGACGAGTTCGAGGCCCGCCTCGGAGTGCTGCTCGGCGAGATCGGCCAGGCCAGCGAGGTGCTGCGCCTCGCGCTCCAGGACTCGGCGGTGAGGTTCCACCAGGTTTCGAAGAGCACCGAGATCGCAGCGGCGTCCGTCGAGGGAGCCGGCGCCGAGGCGCATCGAAGCAGCGAGGCGGCCTCGCGCATGGAGGAGGTCATCCTTCAGATCAATGGCGAGGTGCGGCGCGTCTCGGAGACGGCTTCGGCGGCAACACGGGAAGCGGCCGGCACGCATGACCTCGTCAGGCGCCTGACCGAGAACGCGGCGCAGATCCGCGATGTCGTCGGCATCATCGAGGCGGTGGCGCGCCAGACCAACCTGCTCGCCCTCAACGCGACGATCGAGGCCGCGCGTGCCGGAGCGCATGGCCGAGGCTTCGCCGTGGTAGCTGCCGAGGTGAAGACGCTCGCCAACCAGGCGGGCGAGGCGGCCTCGCGCATTGTCGGCCGGATCGCGCAAGCGGACGAGGCACTGTCGCATGCAGCCGAAGCGGTCTCCGCCATCGGCGCCAGTGTCGCCGCCGTCGAGCAGACCGGCACCGAGATCGCGATCATGGTCGGCTCGCATGTTGAGCTGCTGGGTTCGCTCGGCGACACGGTGGCGCGCATCTCCGACATCACTGGGACGGCTGCGGTCGCGATGGGCGAGATCGCGCAGGCCAATATGCAGACCGTTGAGCAGGCCGAGACGAAGGCCACCAGCGCCCGCGAGCTCGACCAGCGGATCAACGCCCTGCAGGCTGAAGCCGGAGCTTTCGTGCAGCGTCTGCGAGCGGCCTGACGGAACTCTGCCTTACGGCGCTTGCCTTCCGCGCGCGACTCTGCCCCATCTGCGCGATGCCATTCTTCGCGAGACCCTGACGATGAGCTGGTCGCCCCAGCAGGATGCGGCGCTGACCGCCGTGGCGCGCTGGCTGCAGGCCGGCGAGCCGCAGCTCTTTCGCATGTTCGGCTATGCCGGCACCGGCAAGACGACGCTCGCGCGCCATATCGCCGAGGCTGTCGATGGCGAGGTCGTCTTCGCCGCCTATACGGGCAAGGCCGCGCTGGTGCTGCGCAACAAGGGCTGCCATGGCGCGCAGACCATCCACTCGCTGATCTATCGCTCGCGCGGCGTCGAGGAGGAGAGCCCGGTCTTCTCGATCAATCGCGAGAGCGCGGCGGCCAAGGCGAAGCTGATCATCATCGACGAGTGCTCGATGGTCGATGAGGAACTGGGGCGGGATCTGCTCTCCTTCGGTACGCCCGTTCTGGTGCTGGGTGATCCGGCGCAGCTCCCCCCGGTGAAGGGCGGCGGCTTCTTCACCGAGCAGGAGCCGGACGTGATGCTGACCGAGGTCCACCGCCAAGCCGCGGACAACCCGATCGTGCGGATGTCGATGATCGTGCGCGAAGGCGGCCGGCTCGACTATGGCGATTATGGTCCGAGCCGCGTGATCCGGCGCGAGGACATCAATCCCGAGATCGTCATGGGGGCCGACCAGGTGCTGGTCGGCATGAACAAGACACGGCGCAACTACAACGCCCGCATCCGCCAGCTGATGGGCCGCACCGAGATCAACCCGGTCGCCGGCGAGAAGCTGGTCTGCCTGCGCAACGACAAGAGCAAGGGCCTGCTCAATGGCGGTTCCTGGATCGTGCAGGAGATCAAGACCTCGAAGAAAGGCCTCGTCACCATGCGCGTGACGCCGGAGGACGACACCGGCGCCAAGGCAGTGAAGGTTTCGGTGATGCCTAATTTCTTCGACGGGACCGAGGACGAGGTGCCTTGGGAACTGCGCAAGCACACCGACGAATTCACCTTCGGCTACGCCCTGACGGTGCACAAATCGCAAGGCTCGCAATGGGACGACGTCGTGCTCTTCGACGAAAGCTTCGCTTTCCGCGAGCATCGCGCGCGCTGGCTCTATACCGGGCTGACACGCGCGGCGGAGACGATCACGGTGGTGATGTGAGGAGAAGGCCGGGGAATGCCGACCAGCGAAACCGACATCGTCATTCTCGGAGCCGGGCATAACGGTCTGGTCTGCGCCTGGTATCTTGCGAAGGCGGGGCTGAAGGTCACGGTGCTGGAGCGCCGCGGGGTCGTCGGCGGCGCGGCGGTGACGGAGGAGTTCCACCCGGGCTTCCGCAACTCGACCGCAAGCTACACGGTCAGCCTGCTGCGTCCCGAGATCATCCGCGAGATGGAACTCGCGCGGCATGGGTTGCGGATCGTCGAGCGCCGGCTCTCGAACTTCATGCCGCTGCCGGAGGGAGGCTACCTCGCTGCCGGGGCCGGACGGACCCAGGCCGAGGTCGCGAAGTTCTCAGCCACTGACGCCGAGAGGCTGCCGGCCTATGAGGCCCGGCTGGAGGCCGTCGCAGCGGTGCTGCGCGATCTCGTGCTGCAGGCGCCGCCGAATGTCGGCGAAGGCGGCTGGCTCGCCGCATTGCCGGAGCTCCTCGCCGCGGGCAAGATCGGACGGCGGATCAGCGGGCTCGACACCACCGCGCGGCGGGACGTGCTCGACCTCTTCACCAAATCAGCCGGGGACTGGCTCGACGGCTGGTTCGAGAGCGCGCCGATCAAGGCGCTGTTCGGCTTCGATTCCGTCGTCGGCAACTATGCCAGTCCCTATACGCCGGGTTCGGCCTATGTGCTGCTGCACCATGTCTTCGGTGAAGTGAACGGGAACAGGGGCGCCTGGGGCCATGCCATCGGCGGCATGGGCGCGATCACGCAGGCCATGGCCAAGGCCTGCGCCGAGGCGGGCGTCAACGTCCGGCTGGAGGCGCCGGTCGCGGAGGTGCTGACCCAAGGCGGGCGCGCTGTCGGGGCCGTGACGGAGGCTGGCGACGTCGTGCGAGCCAGGGCCGTGGTCTCCAACCTGCACCCGCGCCTGCTGTTCGGGAAGGTCGATCCGGCCGTGGTGCCGGCGGATTTCCGCGAGCGCATGGGGCGCTACGCGTCGGGCTCGGCGACGTTCCGCATGAATGTCGCGCTCTCGGAGCTTCCGCGCTTCACGAGCTTGCCAGAAGCCGGCGACCATCTCACCAGCGGCATCATCATCGCGCCGAGCCTGGCCTATATGGACCGGGCGCATGCGCAGGCGCGGCTCGCAGGCTGGTCGCAGGAGCCGATCGTCGAGATGCTGATCCCCTCGACGCTTGACGATACGCTCGCGCCGCCCGGCCGGCATGTCGCGAGCCTGTTCTGCCAGCATGTCGCGCCCGTGCTTCCGGAGGGGCTGGATTGGGAGGCATGCCGCGAGACGGTTGCCGATCTGATGATCGACACAGTCGAGCGCCATGCGCCGGGCTTCCGGGCCTCGGTGATCGGGCGGCTGGCGCTCGGCCCGGCCGATCTGGAGGCGCGCTTCGGGCTCGTCGGCGGTGACATCTTCCACGGCCGCCTGACGCTGGACCAGCTCTTCTCGGCGCGGCCGGTGCTCGGCCATGGCGATTATCGCATGCCGGTGCCGGGGCTCTATCTCTGCGGTTCGGGCGCGCATCCTGGCGGGGGCGTCACCGGTGCGCCGGGGCGCAATGCCGCCATGGCGGTACTGGCCGACCATCGTCGCCGGCGCCTGCGTTGACGAACGCTCCGCTCTTTCGCCATTTTCATGCGCCTCACTGCCATAGGCGACTACTGGCGAACGGAACTATGCGATGGCGACCCCAGGCGATATGCGTGCCGGTTCCGTTGGCCTTCAGCGTTTCGGACTAGGCTTCGCACTCGGGCAGAGCGACGCGATCCGGGCCGAGGCACGAGACAGGATGCTGGCCGAGATCGCGGCCGGGCCGCCGGCGCAGCCTGCCGGAGTGGCCTATTCCGGTGCAGCCGAGATCGGGCGGGCGCTCTATGCGTTCGAGGACAAGGTCAAACTGGAGCGGGAAACGAAGCGACCCGCCGCGGCGCAGCCCAGCATGCAGCTTGCCAACGCCATGCCCGCAGATGGCAAGGCCACGGCTTCGGCGCCGCAGAACCAGATGGCCGAAACCCCCAAGCCGGCGCCAAACGAGCCGGAGCTGCCCTTCCGGACCTATCGCGACGAGGTGAAGGCGCGGGTCGATCTGGCGCTCACGGCCGATACAGGCCTCAGTGAGCGGCTGACGATGTTCTGGTCGAACCATTTCTGCATCGGGGCGACCAAGAGCAATATCTGCCGGATCATGGCTGGCGCCTATGAGCGCGAGGCGATCCGCCCGCATGTCTTCGGCCGCTTCGAGGACATGCTGATCGCGGCCGAGAGCCACCCGGCGATGCTCGACTTTCTCGACAACCGGCTATCGATCGGCCCGAATTCGTCCGCGGGCCGCCGCCGCGGGCGCGGGCTCAACGAGAACCTCGCCCGCGAGATTCTGGAATTGCACACGCTCGGAGTCTCGGGCGGCTACACGCAGGCGGACGTCACCAATCTCGCCCGCATCATCACCGGCTGGACCGTTGTGGGGCGCGAGGCGGTGCTCGGCTTTCCGGGCTCCTTCGCCTTCAACGCCGGGCTGCACGAGCCCGGCGTCACGCCTCTGCTCGGACGGCGCTACGATCAGCCCGGGCGCGCGCAGGGCGTCGCGGCGCTGATCGATCTCGCCCGCCATCCTTCGACCGCCCGCTTCATTGCGACCAAGCTCGTTCGCTATTTCGTGGCCGACGATCCGCCAGCGAAGCTGGTCGATCTGCTCAGCGCCACGTTCCGCGACAGCGGGGGAGACCTGCCTGCCGTCTATCGCGCCTTGATCGCCAGCGACGAGGCCTGGAAGGCGCCGGCGACCAAGCTGCGCTCGCCGCAGGAGTTCATGCTCGCCGCCTATCGGGCGACCGGCATTCAGCCGAATTTCGGCCAGATCCTCGGCCCGCTCGGCGCGATGGGGCAGCCTTTCTGGCAGCCCTCGGGGCCGAACGGCTATGCCGATACGAACGCCGTCTGGGCCTCGGCCGAGGGCATCAAGACCCGCATCGACGTGGCAGCCGGCTGGGGGCGGCAGGCGGCGAATGCGGCGCCCGACCCGCGCCGCCTGACCGATGACATCCTCGGCCCGCTTCTGTCCCCTGAGACCAGGCAGGCGGTGGCGCGGGCAGAGAGCAAGCCTCAGGCGATCGCGCTGATGCTGATGTCCCCCGAATTCCAGCGGAGGTGAAGCCATGGATCATCGCGACGACGACGATTGCGAACGGATGACGCCGTCGCGGCGCGCCGTTCTCGGTGCGGCCGGCGCGCTCTTCGCGTGGTCCTTCGTGCCGAAGACGGCCTATGCGGCGCCCGGCGCGCGCGATCCGCGGTTCCTCATCGTCGTCTTGCGCGGCGCGCTCGACGGGCTCTCGGCGGTGCCGCCCATCGGGGACCCGGCCTATGAGGGACTGCGCGAGGGCATAGGACTCGCCAAGGACGGACCCGATGCGGCCCTGCCGCTCGACGGCTTCTTTTATCTGCATCCCGCGATGCCGAATCTGGCGCGGCTCTACCGGGGCGGTCAGGCGGCCATCGTCCATGCGGCGGCCACAGGCTATCGCGAGCGCTCGCATTTCGACGGGCAGGATGTGCTCGAGAGCGGCCAGGCCGGGCCGGGCCAAACGGCGAGCGGCTGGCTCAATCGTCTGCTCGCCAGCCTGCCGGCGGGCGAGGGCATCGCTCGCAAGGGTGTGCTCGGCGTCGGCGTGGTGCCGCCTCTGGTGGTGCGCGGCGAGGCACCGGTGCTCGGCTGGGCGCCGCCGCGCATGGCGCGGGCGGGCGTCGACCTGACGATGCGGCTGTCGGACCTCTACGGCCAGCGCGACCCGGGGCTTTCGGTGGCGCTGCAGCAGGCGATCGAGACGGAAGCCCTGGCGCAGCGGCGCGGCATGAACGGCAAGATGGGCGGGGGGGGGCCAGATTCGGCGGACGGCATGCGCCGCATCGCGGAGGGGGCAGCCAGCCTTGTCGGCGCGGATGACGGCCCGCGCATCGCCGCGCTCGCCTTCGAGGGCTGGGACACCCATGCCAATGAGGGCGGGGCCAAGGGCAGGCTCGCCAATCTGCTCGGTGGGCTGGACGGTGCGCTCGCGACCTTCGAGCAGGGGCTGAGCTCCGTCTGGAAGGACACGGTCGTCATGGTGGTGACCGAGTTCGGGCGAACGGCGGCGGTCAATGGCACCACCGGCACCGATCACGGCACTGGCACGGTCGCCTTCCTGGTCGGCGGGGCGGTCAGGGGCGGGCGTGTCATCGCCGACTGGCCGGGGCTCAGGGCCGAGCAGCTCTATGAGAACCGCGACCTGCGGCCGACGACCGATATCCGCTCCGTCGCCAAGGGCGTGGTGGCCGATCTCTTCGGGCTCTCGGGGCCGGTTCTGGCGGAGAAGGTGTTTCCCGGAACGGGCGAGCTCAAGCCGATGCAGGGGGTGGTTGGGTAGCCGGTTTTCCGCAGCCCCCGTCCTTCGAGACGCCGCTGACGCGGCTCCTCAGGATGAGGGCTGCTAGCTGTAGCCGGATCAGCTCACGCCCATTCGCGCTGCTTCAGCTTGTCCTCGAAGGCGTCGATCTTCGCGCCCTTCTCCATCGTCAGGCCGATGTCGTCGAGGCCGTTCAGCAGGCAGTGCTTGCGGAAGGGGTCGATCTCGAAGGTGATCGTGCCGCCGTCCGGGCCCTGGATGGTCTGGTTCTCGAGATTGACGGTCAGCGTCGCGTTGGAGCCGCGCGCGGCGTCGTCGAACAGCGCGTCGAGCTGCTCGGGCGTGACCTTGATCGGCAGGATGCCGTTCTTGAAGCAGTTGTTGTAGAAGATGTCGGCGAAGCTCGTGGAGATCACGCAGCGGATGCCGAAGTCGAGCAGCGCCCAGGGCGCATGCTCGCGCGAGGAGCCGCAGCCGAAATTGTCGCCGGCGACGAGGATCTCGGATTTGCGGTAGGCCGGCTGGTTCAGCACGAAATCGGGGTTCTCCGAACCGTCCTCCTTGTAGCGCATCTCCGAGAACAGCGCGGTGCCGAGGCCGGTGCGCTTGATCGTCTTCAGATACTGCTTGGGGATGATCATGTCGGTGTCGACATTGACCACCTTCATCGGGGCGGGGGTGGAGGTCAGGGTGGTGAAGGGCTGCATGGTTCTCGTCCTTGCTGCTTCGGGCCGGCCTAGCCGGCCGCCTGTTCGATGGCTTCCATGTCCTCGTCGGAGAAGCCGAAATGGTGACCGATCTCATGGACCATGACATGGGTGACGATGGCGCCGAGGCTCTCGTCGTTCTCTGCCCAGTAGTCCAGGATCGGCCGGCGATAGAGGTGGATGGTGTTGGGCATCTGGCCGGTCTGCGGGGCGTAGCCCTGCTGCGGCAGGCCGACGCCGGTGAAGAGGCCGAGCAGGTCGAAGGGGCTCTCGGCCTCCAGCTCCTTCAGGACGTCCTCCTCCGGGAACTCCGTGACGTTGAAGATGACGTCCGAGCAGAGCGCGCGGAACTCGTCGGGCAGGCGGTCGAATGCTGCCTGCGCCAGCAGCTCCAAAGCGTCGAGCGACGGAGCCTTGGCCCCGTCCCAGTCGATCTCCGTCGTTTTCGCCACCATGGCGTCCATATCCGTCACCAGAACTTCAGCTGGTGGCCGAGCCACCAGGTCAGCACGACGACCCCGAGCAGCGAAAGGGACCGGCCGATGCGCCTGCCCCAGAGCTCGATCCGGTCACCCTCGGGAGCGTCCGCCGCCGAGAAGTGCTCTGCCGCCCGGCCCATGGAGGAGCCGAGCAGGCTTTCGCTGTCGCGCTTGACCCGTTGCAATGCCGCCTTCGCTTCGGCGGCGCGGGCGGCTTCGCGGGGATTGTCCGACATGGATGGCCTCCCCGCTGTTGCCGCTCAGCCCAGCGTGCGCACGTCGACGAAATGGCCGGTCAGCGCCGCCGCCGCGGCCATCGCCGGAGAGACGAGGTGGGTGCGGCCGCGATAGCCCTGGCGACCCTCGAAATTGCGGTTCGAGGTCGAGGCCGCGCGCTGGCCGGGCTTCAACTGGTCGGGGTTCATGCCGAGGCACATCGAGCAACCGGGCTCGCGCCATTCGAAGCCGGCGGCGAGGAAGATCTTGTCGAGACCTTCCAGCTCCGCCTGCTGCTTCACCAGGCCGGAGCCGGGGACGATCATGCCGTAGTCGAGGCTCTCATGGATCTTCTTGCCCTCGACGATCCGGGCGACGGTGCGCAGATCCTCGATGCGGCCATTGGTGCAGGAGCCGATCCAGATCACGTCGAGCGGGATCTCGGTCATCTTGGTGCCGGCGGTCAGCCCCATATATTCGAGCGCGCGCTTCTTCGAGGCACGCTTGACCTCGTCCGCGATCAGCTCCGGATCCGGCACTGTGCCGGTGACCGAGATGACGTCCTCGGGCGAAGTGCCCCAGGAGACGATCGGCGGCAGGTTGGCGGCGTCCAGCCTGACGATGCGGTCGAAATGCGCACCCTCGTCGGAGTACAGCGTCTCCCAGTAGCGCAGGGCGGCCTCCCAGGCGGCGCCCTTCGGCGCCTTGGGCCGGCCCTTGAGGTAGTCGAACGCCTTCTGGTCGGGCGCGACCATGCCGGCGCGGGCGCCGCCCTCGATCGACATGTTGCAGACCGTCATGCGGCCTTCCATGCTGAGGCCGCGGATGGCCTCGCCGGCATATTCGATCACCGAGCCGGTGCCGCCGGCGGTGCCGGTCTCGCCGATGATGGCGAGCGTAATATCCTTGGCGCCGACGCCGGGCGCAGGCGTGCCGTCCACCTGGACGAGCAGGTTCTTCGCCTTCTTCTGGATCAGGGTCTGGGTGGCGAGCACATGCTCGACCTCCGAGGTGCCGATGCCGTGCGCCAGCGCGCCGAAGGCGCCGTGGGTCGAGGTGTGGCTGTCGCCGCAGACGATGGTGGTGCCGGGCAGGGTGAAGCCCTGCTCGGGGCCGACGATGTGGACGATGCCCTGGCGCCTGTCGAGCTCGTTGAAATACTCGACGCCAAACTCCTTGGCGTTCTTGGCCAGAGCCTCGACCTGGATGCGGCTTTCCTCTTCCGCGATGCCCTTGCTGCGGTCGGTCGTCGGGATGTTGTGATCGACGACGGCGAGCGTCTTCTCCGGTGCGCGGACCTTGCGCCCGGTCATGCGCAGGCCCTCGAAAGCCTGCGGGCTCGTCACCTCATGGACGAGGTGGCGGTCGATGTAGAGCAGGCAGGTGCCGTCGTCCTGCCGGTCGACGACGTGGTCGTCGAAGATCTTGTCATAGAGCGTGCGGGGGCCGTTGTTGGCAGTCATGGCGTGAAGCCTCGGTCTTCTGAACTGTCTTGGGAACGATTAAGCCGGCGCTCGAGGCCGACTCGCAAAAACGGTTCGCCTGTCGCCGGCCGCTCTCGGGCGGCCGGTCTCAGGCGCCGGTAAGGCCTGCGGCGATGGAGGCCGTGAAGCGGCCGAAGAAGCGCCAGGGCAGGCGGGCATGGTCATGCAGCGCGACGAAATCCTGCGTCGTCGGCAGGGGCGGCAGATGGCCCTCTCCCTGCACGGCGCAGAAGCGCTGGAACTGATGCACACGCGGCGACATGACCACTATGTAGCAGTTCCAATGAAGCCGGACAATCGATGCTGATGCGTGCATGCCATCGGCCGAGCGCAGAGGTGGGGCGGCGGTCATTCCCGGGCGAGGCGAAGCGGAGACCCGAGAAATGCATGCAAGAGGGGCCGCTGGAGCCTCCATGTCCCGAGATGCTGGGGTCAAGCCCGAGCATGACGGCCGCTCACGCAACAAAAAAACGCGGCCCGGGGGCCGCGTTTCCTGAAATCTGCCAGTGTCGGCTCTGGCTTACTTGCCGGCCTTCTCGCCCTTGGCGGGCTTGGCATCGACGCGCTCGGCGATGCGGGCCGACTTGCCGCGGCGGTCGCGCAGGTAATAGAGCTTGGCGCGGCGCACCTTGCCCTTGCGGACGACCTTGATGGAGTCGAGGTTCGGCGAGAAGAGCGGGAAGACGCGCTCGACACCCTCGCCATAGGAAATCTTGCGGACGGTGAAGCTCTGGTTGAGGCCGCCGCCGTTGCGGGCGATCACGACGCCTTCATAGGCCTGGACGCGAGCGCGCTCGCCTTCCTTGACCTTGACGTTGACCTGCACGGTGTCGCCCGGCTGGAACGCGGGAATGGCCTTGCCTTCGCTCAGCTTGGCAATCTGCTCGGCGTCGAGCTGCTCGATGATATTCATGGGTTTCTCCATGGCCGTGTTCGCGCGGAAGCGCGGGCTTTCGGCTCGCTGTTTTCAGTTGAGTGCCGGGCCATACAGGAGCGCGCCGCATTTGTCGAGCGACAATGCCGGCCAAGGCCGCGAGCGGCAGGGCGCTTGGCGCGGGCGCCGCCGGCATGCTTAGCGTTGGCGCAAAGCAAGACATACCGGGATGGACGCCATGACTGAAACCGCCACGAAGACCGCCCTCATCACCGGCGCCGCGCGCGGCATCGGGCTCGCCACGGCAAAGCGCTTCCTGGCCGAGGGTTGGCAGGTCGGGCTGCTCGACATCGACAGTGCCGGGCTCTCGCAGGCCGCGACCGATATCGCCGATCCGGAGCGGACGCTGGTGCTGCCCTGCGACGTTGCGTTTCCGACCCAGCTCGCATCCGCCTTCGAGGGCATGTCCAAGCGCTTCGGGCGGCTCGACGCGCTGGTCAACAATGCCGGCACGGCCGTGTTCAAGCCGCTGCTGGAGACGACCCATGACGAATGGCAGCGCGTGCTCGCCGTCAATCTCTCCGGTCCGTTCCTGGCGACGCAGCTCGCCGCGCCGATGATGGCCGATAATGGCGGCGGCGCCATCGTGAACATCGCCTCGATCTCGGGCCTGCGCGCCTCGACGTTGCGGGTCGCCTACGGGACTTCGAAGGCGGCGCTGATCCATCTGACGAAGCAGCAGGCGGTGGAACTGGCGAGTTTGGGGATTCGCGTCAACGCCGTGGCGCCGGGGCCGGTCGATACGGCGATGGCGAAGGCCGTCCACAGCCCCGAGATCCGCGCCGATTATCGCGACGCCGTCCCGCTGGCGCGTTACGGGCTGGAAGAGGAGCTGGCAGAGGCGATCTTCTTCCTGTGCAGCGACAAGGCCAGCTACATCACCGGGCAGGTGCTGGCCGTCGACGGGGGCTTCGACGCGGCCGGCATCGGGCTTCCGACGCTCAGGGGCGAGCGGCGGAATCTTTAGCCTTCCAGGGCTCCAGCAGAAGAACGGGGGCAGGGGTGAACGACAACGTCGCCGAGATCGATCGCCGCATCAGGGCGAGCTTCGCCAAGCAGGGGCTGATGCACACGCTGGGCGCGACGCTCGACGCCGTGGCACCCGGGCTGGTCGAGATCGCGCTCGTGCCGCGGCCGGAGATTTCGCAGCAGCACGGCTTCGTCCATGCCGGCGCAGTCGGCGCCATCGCCGACAGCGCGGCCGGCTATGCCGCGCTCAGCACGATGCCGCCGGACCGCGGCGTCCTGACCGTGGAGTTCAAGATCAACCTGCTGGCTCCTGCTGCGGGCGAGCGCATCGTCGCGCGCGGCAAGGTGGTCAAGGCCGGGCGCACGCTGACGCTCGCCCAGGCGGAGGTCTTCGCCGAAGCGCAAGGCAAGGAGCGGCTGATCGCCATGCTGAGCGCGACGCTGATGGCGATCGAAGGCCGCGACGGCATCGTCGATTGAGCGATCGACCCGTCTTCCGCCGAGCGCTGCAGCGCAGCGGATAAAGCGCTTGCGCCGGCCTCCAAACGGCGCGAACCTGCCCCGACTGCCTCTTCGACGGCCGCCCGACCCTGTCGGGCCCGAGCGACCGCCGCCCCTCCGGCGCGAGCGCATTTCCCGTTCCCGCCGGCTTCCCGCTGCGCCGGAGCGGGGGCGTCGAGCCTCTTCCTCCTTCGTGGCCAGACCCCAAGGAGGAAGCCATGCCCGCATCGGCACAGAACGGAGTCTCCGCAGCAGGTACCCGACGCGCGGGGCCACGATGCATCGCGATCGTCGGCCCCTTCCAGAGCGGCAAGACGACCTTGCTCGAAAGCATCCTCATGCGCTGCGGCGCGCTCTCCCGCGCCGGCTCGGTGAAGGGCGGCAACACGGTCGGCGATGCGGCGCCCGAGGCGCGCGCGCACCAGATGAGCACCGAACCCTCCATCGCGACGGTCGATTTCCTGGGCGAGACCTTCCATTTCATCGACTGCCCCGGCTCGGTCGAGTTCCTCCACGAAATGCGCCATGTGATGCCGGCGGTCGATGCGGCCGTCGTGGTCTGCGAGGCGGATGACCGCAAGGCGCCGGCGCTGGAGCTCGTGCTGCGCGAACTCGAGGAGGCCGATATTCCGCGCTTCCTGTTCCTGAACAAGATCGACACGGCCTCGCGCCGGGTGCGCGAGACGCTTTCGATCCTGCAGCGCGCCTCGCGGACGCCGCTGCTGCTGCGCCAGATCCCGATCTGGCAGAAGGGCATCGCCGTCGGCTTCATCGACCTCGCTTTGGAGCGGGCCTTCATCTATCGCGAGCATGCGCCGAGCGAGGTCGTGCCTCTGGCGGTCGACGAGACCGACCGGGAGAAGGAAGCGCGGTTCTCGATGCTGGAGCGGCTCGCCGATTACGACGACGAGCTGATGGAGGAACTGCTCGGCGACATGGAGCCGCCGCGCGATCGCATCTTCGACGATCTCGCCCGCGAATTGCAGCACCGCCATGTCGTGCCGGTGCTGATCGGGGCGGCTGAGCGCGGCAACGGCGTGACGCGGCTGCTCAAGGCGCTGCGGCACGAGGCGCCGGGGCTCAGCGAAACGCGCGGCCGCGCCGGCATCCTCGCCGAGGGGCCTCCGCTCGCGCAGGTGATGAAGACATGGCATTCCAGCCAGGGCGGCAAGCTTTCGCTCGCCCGCGTAATGCGCGGGCGCCTGGCCGAGGGCGATGTGGTGACCTCGTCGGGCGGCGCCGAGGCGCGCATTGCCAGCGTGGTTGCGCTCAAGGGCCCCGAGCAGAGCCGCAAGCCCGCGGCCGAGGAGGGCGAGGTCGCCGGCTTCGGAAAGCTCGACGGCATCAGCACGGGCGAGGCGTTCATGCTCGGTAAGCAGCGGGCGGGCGTTGTCAGCGCGATTGCCCCGCCGGAGGCGGTCCACACGCTGGCCATCGCGGTGAAGGAGCGCAAGGACGATGTCCGGCTCGCTGCCGCGCTGCAGCGGCTGACGGAGGAGGACAGTGCGCTCATGGTGACGCAGGTGCCGGAGCTCGGCGAGACCCGGCTCTCCGGCCAGGGCGAGATGCATCTGCGGGTGGCGCTGGAGAAACTGTCCGGCCGCTACGGCGTCACGGTGACCAGCCGCAATCCGCAGGTCGGCTACCGCGAGACCATTCGCGGCGAGGCGAATGCACGCGGCCGGCATCGCAAGCAGAGCGGCGGCCATGGCCAGTATGGTGACGTCGTCATCGAGGTGGCGCCGCTATCGCGCGGGGAGGGCATCCGCTTCGTCGACAGGATCACCGGCGGGGTGGTGCCTCGCCAGTATATCGGCTCCGTCGAGGCCGGAATGCGCGATTATTGCGAGAAAGGGCCGCTCGGCTTCCCTGTCGTCGATATCGCTGTCGCGCTGACGGACGGCTCCTATCACACCGTCGATTCCTCAGACATGGCGTTCCGGCAGGCGGCGCGGCTGGCCATGAGCGAAGCGATGCCGCTGGCGAGGCCCGTGCTGCTGGAGCCGATTCTCTCCGTCGAGGTGGTTATTCCCTCCGATGCGATGTCACGCGCCTCGGCGCTGATCTCGGCGCGGCGCGGGCAGATACTGGGATACGACACGCGCCCCGGCTGGCGCGGCTGGGACCAGATCAAGGCACTGGTGCCGGAAGCGGAGATGACGGGTCTCATCGTCGAGCTGCGCTCGGCCACCTCCGGCGTCGGCTCCTTCAGCGCGCGCTTCGACCATCTGGCGGAGCTCGCCGGCAAACCGGCCGAGGCGGTGGTGAGCGCGCAGGCTCTGGCCATGGCGCAGGCGCGCTGAGGCGCATCCAAGAGGCGAGGGCGGAATCGCAGGCGGCGGCCTGCGGTTCCGCTTGCGTTCATATCCTGTAGACAGTTTAAGTATGAACTATCGTGAGATGCGGAAGCGCCTTGCGCCAAGGCCGGCGTTTCCGCACTGTATGATACTGAAAATGCACCGGACTCCGCCCCGCGGCGGTCAACCGGGCCATAGGGAGGGGATGATGAATGCGATTGGCGCCGCGCAGGCCAGGCAGGGCATGCGCCCGTGGCTCGCGCATTATCCGCCGGCCGTGCCGCCCGAGCTGGATGAGGCGCGGATCGGGACCTTAGTCGATCTGATCCGGACCGCGGGCAGCACCTTTGCGGATCGGCCCGCCTTCGAGAGCTTCGGCAAGACGATCACCTTCGCCGAAACGCTGCACGCGGCGGAGGCCTTCGCTGGCTGGCTGCAGGCGAAGGGCTTCAAGCCGGGCGACCGCGTCGCCCTGATGATGCCGAACATCCTGGCCTATCCGGCGGCGCTCTTCGGCGCGCTGATCGGCGGCTACACGGTCGTCAACGTCAACCCGCTCTATACGGCCCGCGAACTCGCCCATCAGGTCAACGATGCCGGTGCGCGGGTGCTGGTGGTGATCGAGAATTTCGCCCATGTCGTCGAAGAGGCGAAGCCGCATCTGAGGCTCGACGCCGTCGTCGTCGCCACGGCCGGCGACCTGATGGGCTTCAAGGGGCATATCGTCAATTTCGTCGCGCGGCGGATCAAGAAGGTCGTCAAGCCGTTCAACCTGCCGGGCGCCGTCGAGCTCCGCCACATCCTGCGGGCGGCGGAGCGGATGAAACCGGTCTCCGTCGCTCCGGGCGATATCGCCTTCCTGCAATATACCGGCGGGACGACCGGCATCGCCAAGGGCGCGACGCTGACGCATCGCAATGTCGCGGCGAATGTCCAGCAGTCGGGGCTTTGGCTGGAATGGATGCTGGAGCCGCCGCTCGGCCGCGCCGACTACCAGCATGTCATGGTCACGGCGCTGCCGCTCTACCACATCTTCGCGCTGACCTGCTGCTGCCTGTTCATGCTGCGCATCGGCGCGAAGAGCCTGCTGATCGCCAATCCGCGAGATATCCCCGGCTTCATCAAGACGCTGAAGAGCGGCCGCTTCACGCTCTTTTCCGGCGTCAACACGCTCTACAACGCGCTCGCCAACCATCCCGAGATCAAGGAGGTCGATTTCTCCGAGATGCGCTTCGCGGTCGCCGGTGGCATGGCGACCCAGGCCGCGGTGGCGAAGCAGTGGAAAGCAGTCACAGGCCGGACGATCATCGAGGGCTACGGCCTCTCGGAAACCTCGCCCGTGGCGACGATCAACCGGCCCGACATCCAGGAGTTCACCGGAACGATCGGCTTCCCCATCCCCTCGACCGAGATCGCCATCCGCGACGCCGACGGCCACGACATGCCGCTGGGCGAAGCCGGCGAGATCTGCATCCGCGGCCCGCAGGTCATGGCGGGCTACTGGAACCGCCCGGACGAGACGGCCCGCGCCATGACGGCAGACGGCTTTTTCCGCAGCGGCGACATCGGGCTGATGCTGCCTGACGGGCAGATCAAGATCGTCGACCGGATGAAGGACATGGTGCTGGTCTCCGGATTCAACGTCTATCCCAACGAGGTCGAGGATGTCCTGGCCTCGCATGCCGGCGTTCTCGAGGCGGCCGTGATCGGCCTGCCCGACGAGCATTCGGGCGAGGCGGTCACCGCCTTCGTGGTGCGCAAGGACCAGACCCTGACGGCGGACGAGCTGCGCGCCTTCTGCAAGGAGAACCTGACCGGCTACAAGGTGCCCAAGCAGATCTTCTTCCGGGAGACGCTGCCGAAGACCAATGTCGGCAAGGTGCTGCGCCGCGTGTTGCGCGAGGAGCTCGTGGTCAGGAAGTGAGGCGGGGCGCGGGGGAGGCATCGGCCCGCGAAGAGCACCATGTCTTCCGGGCCGGCCATCGGCATGATCTATTGCGCCATGGCCCCTCGCCGGAGAGATTGACCGCTTGCCTCACCGTCTCGTCGAATTGCCCCTGTTGCGGCGGCTGAAGCCCGGCCTCCATGTCCATGACGAGGAGGCGCTGAATGCGGAGCCGGCGCTCTCGTTGCTCGGCGAGGCGATAACCCCGATCGATGCCTTCTTTATCCGCAACAATGGCGAGCTGCCCGAGCCCGTCGCGGAGGGGAACTGGCGGCTCGCCATCGACGGGGAGGTCGAGCGGCCGACCGTCTGGACCGTGGCCGAGCTGAAGGATGCCTTCGAGACCGTCAGCGTGACCGCCGTGCTGGAATGCGCCGGCAATGGCCGCTCGCAGTTCGAGCCGGCGACGGACGGGCTGCAATGGCGGTTGGGAGCGGTCGGCTGCGCGCGCTGGACCGGCGTCCGCCTCGCCGATGTGCTGAGGGCCGCCGGAGTGAAGCCGGAGGTCGTCTATACCGGCCATCATTCGCCGGATCGGCAGATCGGGAAGCCGGAGAAGGCGGCGCTCTCGCGCGGGCTGCCTATCGCCAAGGCGCTGTCCCCGGAGACGCTGATCGCCTTCGGCATGAATGGCGAGCCGCTGCCGCGGCTGCATGGTGGACCTCTGCGCATCGTCGCGCCGGGCTATCCGGGCTCGGCCTGGCAGAAGTGGCTGGAGCGGATCACGCTGCGCAAGGACGAGCATGACGGCGAGAAGATGCGCGGCACGGATTATCGCCTGCCGATCAGCCTGGTTGCACCCGGCGAGGCGCTCGATCCGGCGAATTTCTCTGTCATCACCGACATGCCGGTGAAATCGCTGCTCACGGCGCCGGAGGACGGCTTCGAGGCACGGCTGGGCGAGCGCATCAGGGTCACGGGCTTCGCGTGGAGCGGCGCCATTCCGCTCGCCTCCGTCGAGGTCTCGGGCAACGGCGGTGCAAGCTGGCGGGAAGTGCGGCTGGAGCAAGGCGAAGGGCCCTTCGCGTGGCAGCGCTTCGAGGCGCAGGTGCCGGCGGAGCGGGCAGGGCCGATCGCCATCATGGCCCGGGCGCGGGACGCCGAGGGCAACAGCCAGCCGCTCGAGCCGGTCTGGAATCCGCGCGGCTATTGCAACAATCAGGTGCAGCGCGTGGAAGGCAGGATCGTCGCCTGAGTTTTTGAACCTTTCATGGTCCTGCGGCGTCTAATGCGTGGGTCTGCCATTCCGGGCATGGCTCTGCCGCCTCGGTCTCTCCCTCCTCCCATCGGCGACCGAGGCGGCTTTTCTTTTCCAGCCTCAAGCAGCTAGCAGCGCGCGGCCATCGGCCGTGTGGCCGGTCGCCGGGACGATCTGGCCCGCCGCGACGTCGCGGGCGAAGCGCACCAACGTGAAATCCTCCGCCCGGCCGGTATTGCCGCGCTCTGTCAGCACGGTGAGCCGGCGGCCGATGCGCTGCGCGAGGTGGCGTTCCTGCGCCAGCTCTGCTGCAGCCCGCAGCCGCGCGGCGCGCTCGGCAACGACCCCGCCCGGCAGTTGCGGCATCCGTGCGGCCGGCGTCTCGGGACGGGCGGAATAGGGGAAGACATGGACGAAGCTCAGGCCGCATTCCTCCACCAGCGATAGCGAGCGGCCGAACATCGCCTCGTCCTCGGTCGGGAAGCCGGCGATGAGGTCGGCGCCGAAGACGATGTCGGGGCGCAAGGTGCGGATCTCGCTGCAGAAGCGGATGGCGTCTTCCCGGCTGTGGCGCCGCTTCATGCGCTTCAGGATCAGATCGTCGCCGGCCTGCAGCGAAAGATGCAGATGCGGCATCAGCCGTGCTTCGCCAGCGATGAGGTCACGCAGCGTATCGTCGACCTCGACGGCGTCGATGGATGACAGGCGCAGGCGCGGCAGTTCGGGCAGGGCGTCCAGGATCGCTTGCGCCAACGTGCCGAGCATCGGTGAGCCGGGCAGATCGCGGCCATAGCTGGTGAGGTCGACGCCGGTCAGCACGATCTCGCGCGCCCCGGCCTCGACCAGCCGGCGGCATTGCGCGACGACATCGGCCTGCGGCAGCGAGCGTGAATTGCCGCGCCCGAAGGGGATGACGCAGAAGGTGCAGCGATGGTCGCAGCCATTCTGCACCTGCACGAAGCCGCGCGTATGGCCGGCGAAGCGGCCCGTAACCGGTGCCCGCAGCGTCGAGCGCGCCATGATGTCGCCCACCGCGACCTTTTCGTCCGGTGTCGCGCCGGGTTCGCCCAGGCTGTTCGAGCGCGCGAGCGCGGCCCAGCTTTCGGGGGCGAGCTTTTCGTCATTGCCGAGGATGCGGTCGGCCTCCGGCATGGCGGCAAAGCGGGCGGGCTCGATCTGCGCGGCGCAGCCGGTGACGATGACCGGGCGGTCCGGTCGCTCGCGCTTGAGGCGCCGGATCGCCTGCCGGGCCTGCCGGGTCGCCTCAGAGGTGACGGCGCAGGAATTGACGATCGCCACATCCGTCAGGCCGGCGGCTTCCGCCTGGAGCCGCAGCGCCTCGCTCTCGACGATGTTGAGGCGGCAGCCGAAGGTGACGACCTCGAGAGTCATCGGGGCGACCCTCAGGCCGCGTTCGTGAACAGGGCCGGGTCCAGCGTGCCCTCCCATTCGAATTCGGCCGGGCCGGTCATCAGCACATGACCGTCACTCTCGCGCCATTCGACGGTGAGATCCCCGCCCGGCAGGCTGACGATGGCCTTGCGGTCCGACAACTCGCGCCGCACGGCCGCGACCAGCGCCGCGCAGGCGCCCGAGCCGCAGGCCTGGGTGATGCCGGCGCCGCGCTCCCAGACGCGCAGGACGATATGGTTCGGCGCCTTCACGGCGGCGAGCTCGATATTGGCGCGGTCGGGGAAGATCGGGTGGTTCTCGAGCAGCGGGCCGATCTGCTCCAGATTGAAGCGATAGGGGTCGTCGACGAAGAAGACGGCGTGCGGGTTGCCCATGTTGACCGCGCAGGGCGTGTGCAGGATCGGATCGTCGATCGGCCCGATCTGGAGCTCGAAATGGCTGGTGTCCTCGAAGGGCTCGGCGAGCGGGATCTCCTCCCAGCCGAGGCGCGGTGCGCCCATGTCGACGGTGAAGACGGTCTCGCTGTCGCGGACGGCCGGCAGCAACCCGGCCCGGGTCTCGATCGCAAGGCGGCTCTTGGCCGTGCTGCCCATCTGCGGATCGGCCATCATCGCCCAGGCGACGCAGCGCGTGCCGTTGCCGCAAGCGCCGGCCTCCGAGCCGTCCGTATTGTAGATGCGGACGAAGGCGTCGGTGCCGGGGGTGACAGCGTCGTGCAGCACCATGAGCTGGTCGAAGCGGGCCCGCGGCTCGGAAGCGATGGCGCGCGCCTCGGATTCACTGACGCGGTGCTTCGAACCGCGCAGGTCCAGCACTGTGATCTGGTTGCCGAGCCCGTTCATCTTGAGGAACCGGCGGTTGGCCAGAGCGTTCATTTGGTCACACATCCCATCAATTGGCCGTCTATGGCGGAGGCGACGCGAAAAAGCCACCCTCCTGCCCGTTCCTGAGAGTAAGTGGACATCCTATGCTGCGCCGCAAGGTGCGAATCGCTTGAGATTCAGGGTCGTGACGATGCGGTATTCCCGGGTCTGTGTTCTGGCATTCACGGTGATGGCGGCTGCGACCGGCGGCTTGGCCTTCGCGCAGGGCGTGGCGCCGCCTGCGCCCGTCGAATCCGCGCCGCTCGCGCCACCACCCGGCACGCCGGTCCAGATGCCGTCTGCTCCGGCGCAGGCGCAGCCAGTTCCCGCTCCGGAGGCTCAGCCGCAACAACAACCTGTCCCGCAGCCGGTGCAGCCGCCTCCGCCGCTTTCAGGCCCTGTGACGCCGCAGCCGATGCAGCCACCGCCCGCGCCGCCCGGTCCTATCGAGCCGCAGCCTGTGCAGCCGCCGCCGACGCTGCCGGCCCCCGGCCAGCCGCTGCCGCCCGCGCCTTCCCAGCAGCAGACCGGGTTGCCGGACCCCAATGCGACGCTCTCGGCCAGAAGCGCCGATCCGAGCGATGTCGGCGAGGTGATGCTGGCGCCCAAGCCGGTGCTGACGCTCTCCGGCCAGTCGACCTGGGACCAGGGCTTCCTGAAGCTGTCCGAGAGCTTCAAGGCATTGAGAGCCGAGGCGCAGAGGTCCGGCCTTGCCATCGCTGGTCGGCCGCTCACGCTCTTCGTCGAGACGACCGATGAGGGCTTCCGCTTCGATGCGATGCTGCCGGTTGCGATCCCGCCCGGCGGGCAGGCTCCTTCGCTTGCGCCCGATTTCAGGATGGGCACCTCGCCGGCGGGGCCGGCGCTGCGCTTCCTGCATCAGGCGCCCTATGACGACATCGACTCCACCTACGAGACGATCACCGCCTATCTGGAGGCGAAGAACATCGTCGTGAAGGATACCTTCCTCGAGGAATACATCAGCGATCTCAACGATCCGGGCGATCCGAACCTCGAGATCAACGTCTACGTGCAGCAGCGATAGACTCTGCTGCAGTCGGCATTGCGATGAGCGCAAGCGACGAAGCAATCCAGCAGGACGGGATAGCACGGTCCTGCGCAATTCCCTGGATTGCTTCGCTGCGCTCCCAATGACGGCCGCCCGTCACGCCATCCAGCTCAACCCCGGCCGCATCGGCCTGAAGCGCTCCTCGGGCAGGCCGGCGGCCTGCAGCGCCGCCTTCAGTGCCTCGGGCGGGCGTTCGACGCCTTCGTCGGTGAGCTGGAAGGTGCCCCAATGGTGGCCGATCGCCTGCTCGGCGCCGAGCGCGAGCATGACCTTCACCGCCTCCTCCGGGTTCATGTGGTTGTCCGACATGAACCAGCGCGGTTCATAGGCGCCGATGGGCAGAACCGCGAGGCCGAACGGACCGTGCTCGCGGCCCAGCCGCTCATAGAGCGAGCCGTCGTGAAAGCCTGTGTCGCCGACATGGAAGATCTTCGTGCCGGCCGCTTCGAGGATATAGGAGCACCACAAGGCCATGCGCCGGTCGAAGGCGCCGCGGGCCGACCAGTGATAGGTCGGGACCAGGGTGAGCGCGACATCGTCCGACAGGGCAAGTCTGTCGTTCCAGTCATGCGCCTCGGCGCGGGCATCCGGAATCCGCGCCTTGACGATGGTGTCGTTGCCGAGCGGCATGATCATCCGCGGCCGGTCGCGGCCATGGATCATTGCGAGCGTCTCGATGTCGAGATGGTCGTAATGGTTGTGGGTGACGAGGACGGCGTCGATCGTCGGCAGATCGTCGAAGGCGACGCCGGGCGCGTTCACGCGCTTGGGTCCGAGGAAGGTGAAGGGGCTGGCGCGCTCGGAATAGACCGGGTCGACCAGCAGGTTCAGCCCGCCGATCTGGTAGAGGAAGGAGGCATGGCCGAGATGGACGATGCGGGCGCTTTCGACGCGCTCGGGCGGCTTGTCCTGCGGCGGGGCCTCGTAGAGCTGCGGGAAGGCCTCGCGCTCGCGCTTGCCGGTCTGCCATCGCAGCACGTCCATCAGCCCCTTGTTGGGGGTGCGACCGTCGCTGAAGACGAGCCCGTTGAAATGGTCGCTGACCGGACCCTGGTAATAGGGGTTGCGGGAGCGGGAGATGGCGGCCCAGGCTGCGCTGCTGGAAGCCAGCAGCGCACCGAGGCCGACGAAGGAGAGAAGTTTGCGACGATCCATGGCCCTGAAGAGGTAGGACGCCGCGACGCCTGGTCAAGCCTCCGGAGACTTGCTCGTCAGGACATGCAGCCAGCGTGTCGGCATCTTGTCGTATCCGCCGCCCATATCCTCCTCGATCTCGAAGGACGACCAGCGCGATGGCGCGCCGAAGGCGGCGGCGAGCTCGGATGGCGACAGGTAGTTGAAATAGCGGCCCAGGCTATCACGGCCTTCGGCCTCGCCGGCCTTGAAGCTGGCGTAGAGGACGCCTCCGGGCCGGAGCGCGGCATGGATCCTGTCGATGATGCGGGGCAGGGCCGGGCGAGGTGCGTGCAGCAGGCAGGCATGCGCCCAGACGCCGTCATAGGCGGCGGCTTCGTTCAAATCCTCGAAGAGGAGCACCCGCACGGGGCGGCCGAGCCGGCGCTCGGCCTCGCGCGCGAGCTCGGGAGAGCCGTCGGTCGGGACGACGTCGAAGCCACGCGCGAGCATCTCGGCGCTGTCCTGGCCGCCGCCGCAGCCCAGTTCGAGGATGCGGGCGCCGGTGTGGAGGCGCGCGGCGAACAGGTCGATGCGGTGGTGCTCGGCCTCGCGCCGCCGCTCGGCGTAGGCGCCGGCCTCGGCCGCATAGAAGTCGAGCGTCCGGCTGTCTTTATTCGTAGGCATGGTCGGGTTCAGTTGCTGCTGGAGCGCATGGCGACGGTGGCGATGCCGGCGCCGACGAGGAGCGTGCCGCCGGCCTTGTTGAAGAGGCCGATGGCGCGCGGGTTGCTGACCACGGCGCGGGCGCGCGACGCGATCAGCGCGTAGCCCAGCGCATTGGCGAAGGCGAGCGTGACGAAGGTGGCCTCGAAGATCAGCATCTGTGTCCAGAAATCGCCCTTCGGATCGAGGAACTGGGGCAGGAAGGCGACGAAGAAGGTGATGCTCTTCGGGTTCAGCGCCGTCACCAGCCAGGCATGAGCCAGCATCTTCCAGCCCGAGACGGCATCCTCGCGCGGCTTGGCATCGAGCGAGCCGCCCGCCCGGAAGAGCTTGATGCCGAGCCAGATCAGATAGGCGGCGCCGATCCACTTCAAGGCGGTGAACACGAAGGCCGATGTCGCCAGCAAGGCGCCGACGCCGAGCATGGAGAGCGTCATTGCCGTGAAGTCGCCGAGCGCCACGCCGATCGCGGTCGGCAGGGCGGTGCGCCAGCCCTGGCCGAGCGCATAGGAGATGACGAGCAGGATGGTCGGGCCGGGGATCACCAGCAGTACGGCGGTGGCGGCGGCGAATGCAGCCCAGGCTTCGAAGGTCATGACGGGGCTCTCCCTGTAAAGGCGAGAGCCATCACCAGATGGGGCGCCTTGTAAAGGGGTAAGCTTGGTGAAAGCGGCAAGGCTAAGCCCTCATCCTGAGGAGCCGCGAAGCGGCGTCTCGAAGGATGCTTCAGGAGGTCCGGAACCAACTGGACCATCCTTCGAGACGGCCCTCCGGGCCTCCTCAGGATGAGGGCTGAACTCTGTGAGGCAGGCTCAGCGGATGCTGCCGGCCGAGCCAAAGGGGCCTGCGCTGATCTCGCGCCGCGGCTCGGGATCGGCCGCCACGACCAGCGCCCACCAGGCGCCGTAGCTCGTGCGCGGGTCCTTGGCCAGCGCGATGCCGTAGCGGGTCGCCTCGCGCATCAGCAGGTTGGCGTTGTGCGCCGAAGACTGCCGCCAGCCTGTGAAGGCCTCCTCGGTCGAGAAATAGCCCGCGCCGATGTTCTCCGCCGCGCGGGCGCCATTCAGGCCGGCCGACTCGACGCGGGCGGCGAAGGCGCCGGCGGCGTCATGCGACAGGGAGTTCGACTTCGCCATCGCATCCGCCTGGCGCTGCGCCATGCCCATCAGCCGCGGGTCGGGCCTGACGGGGCCGAGGCCGTGGCTCGCACGATAGGCATTCAGGATGCGCCCCGCCGAGGCCGGATCGAGCGAGACGGCGGCAAGCTTCTCCGCCGCGCCCGGGGTGATCGGCCCTTCACGGCGCGCGTCGCCGGCGCAGCCCGCGAGGAGGATGGCAGAAATCAGCAGGGACAGGGCTGTGTGGCGTTTCATTCTGGCGTCATCTCGAATCGGTTGAGCAGCGATGCCGCCGGATCGGGGCCATTCTAGGGCCGCCGCACGATCAGCCGCGTGCGCCGTCGATGACGCGGCAGAATGCCTTGCGAACATAATCTTCCGGCGCGACCTGCCCCGCCTGGACGACGAAGACGGCATCGACCCGCGTGCTCTTGCCGTTCTTGCGAGCCGTGATGCGGAGCGTCTGCGGACGGCCCGAGCCTGAGGTCTCCTGAATGGCGACGACGGCGCTGGTCGACTTGTCGATACGCATATCGGCGAAACCTTCTGCCGAAACGGCGGCGGCGAGGTCCTTGAGGACGGTGGCAGGCGGCCGGCTGACGAGATCCCAGGTGCGATAGCTCAGGCCCGTGACCATCGGTACGCCGTCAACCTTGAAGTTGCTGGCGCAGGGTTGGGCGAGAGCCGAGGTCGAGACGATGATGGCCCCGACAGCGGCAGGCAGGATCGTTCTAAAGAGGCAAGGCATCGTCTATCCTTCGGCGTGCAAATCAAGCGGTGCAGGATTGCGGTAGTGTGGAGTCGGATGCAATCGCAGCCGGCGCGAGCGGCGGCGATTGTCCCCGAAACTTGACTTTCGCCACATTCTTCCGCTTTAAGTCCGGCCATCCGTTTCGCCGACATCGCCGAAACCACATCCGCCGACCGGGCCGCGCCTTAGTCGCTTCCATGAGCCCGGAGGTCAACGCCCGACAGCGCGTCTGCGCCCTCGGGCGCGAAACCGCTTGGCGATGCAGTTCTGGCGGTGCCGGTTTCCTGAGGCAAGCAAGCAGGTCCGCATGTTCGGCACGCTGAGCGACAGACTCTCCGGCATCCTTTCGGGGCTTACCCGCAGGGGCGCGTTGACCGAGGAAGACGTCAACGCCGCGCTGCGCGAAGTGCGTCGCGCGCTGCTGGAGGCGGACGTCGCGCTCGAGGTCGTGCGCAGCTTTACCGACAAGGTCAGAGAACGCGCTGTCGGCGCCGAGGTTCTGAAGTCGATCACGCCCGGCCAGCAGGTCATCAAGATTGTCAACGACGTGCTGATCGACACGCTCGGTGGCGAGGGCGAGGCGATCTCGCTCGCCTCAGTCCCGCCGGTGCCGATCCTGATGGTTGGCCTCCAGGGCTCGGGCAAGACGACCTCGACCGCCAAGATCGCTAAGCGCCTGACCGACCGGGACAAGAAGAAGGTCCTGATGGCGTCGCTCGATACGCGGCGCCCCGCTGCGATGGAGCAGCTTGCCATCCTCGGCCAGCAGGTCGGCGTGCAGACGCTGCCGATCGTCGCCGGGCAGTCGGCCGTCCAGATCGCCCGCCGCGCGATCGAGGCCGGGCGCCTCGGCGGCTACGACGTCGTGATGCTCGACACGGCCGGCCGCGTCACGCTCGACGAGGCGCTGATGGCCGAGGTCGCCGAGGTCAAGGCGGCGACCGATCCCCATGAAGTGCTGCTGGTCGCGGATGCGCTGACCGGCCAGGATGCCGTCAACACGGCGCGCGCCTTCGACGGCCGCGTCGGGCTGACCGGCATCGTGCTGACCCGCATGGATGGCGATTCGCGCGGCGGCGCGGCGCTCTCGATGCGCGCTGTCACTGGCAAGCCGATCAAGCTCGTCGGCACCGGCGAGAAGACCGATGCGCTGGAGGAGTTCCATCCCTCGCGCGTCGCCAACCGCATCCTCGGCATGGGCGACATCGTCTCGCTCGTCGAGAAGGCGGCGCTGACGATCGATGCCGAGCAGGCGCAGGCGACTGCGCAGCGCATGGCCAAGGGGCAGTTCGACCTCTCCGACATGCGCGCCCAGCTGCAGCAGATGGAGAAGATGGGCGGCATCGGCGGCGTGATGGGCATGCTTCCGGGCATGAAGCAGGCGCAGGCGCAACTCGCCAGCTCAGGTGTCGGCGACAAGATGTTCAAGCGCATGATTGCGGCGATCGACTCGATGACGCCGGCGGAGCGGAAGAACCCTGATCTGCTCAAGAACAGCCGCAAAAAGCGTATTGCGGCCGGTTCCGGCACGTCGGCGGAGCAGATCAACAAGCTGCTCAAGATGCATCGCGGCATGGCCGACATGATGAAGACAATGAGCAAGCAGAAGGGCGGCATGCTCGGCAAGCTGGGCTCGATGTTCGGGCTCGGCGGCGGTGGACTGCCGCCCGGCATGCCCGATCCCTCCAAGATGGACCCGGCCCAGCTCGAGGCGCTGCAGAAGCAGCTCGGCGCGGGCGGCGGGCTGCCTTCGCTGCCGCCGGGCGGTTTCCCCGGCCTGCCGAAGGGCGTCACGCCGCCGGCCGGCATGATGCCGAAGCTGCCGGGCCTTGGCGGCGGTGGCCTGCCGGGCTTGGGCGGGCCGTTCGGGGGGAAGAAGAAGTGAGACATCGTTCGGCCGTGACGCAGATCGTCATGGTCGGGCTTGTCCCGACCGTCCACGTCTTTGCGACGTCGAGGCCGGGAAAACACGTGAATGCTCACCACAAGGGCGAGCATGACGGGCTAGTGCCCGGCGCGAGCCGGTAAGACCAACCAAGACCAAGACCAGAGAAAGAGAAGAGCCATGTCCCTCAAGATCCGCCTGACCCGCGGCGGCGCCAAGAAGCGCCCCTATTACCGCATCGTCATCGCTGATGCCCGCTCGCCGCGCGATGGCCGCTTCATCGAGAAGATCGGCTCCTATGATCCGATGAAGCCGAAGGATTCGGCCGAGCGCGTCGTGCTCGACGTCGAGAAGGCCAAGGAGTGGCTCGCCAAGGGCGCCCAGCCGACCGACCGCGTGCTGCGCTTCCTCGATGCCGCCGGCCTGACCAAGCGCCCGGCCCGCAACAACCCGAAGAAGGCAGAGCCCGGCGACAAGGCCAAGGAGCGCGCTGCCGCCCGCGCCGAGAAGGCCGCTGCCCCGGCTCCCGAGCCGGCGCCGGCTCCGGCCGCCGAAGAAGCTGCCGCCGAGGCGTGAGCTTGATGATCGGCACGTCATTCTCGGGCGAAGCGCAGCTTCGACCCGAGAACCTCTTGCAAGAGATGCTCGGGTCAAGCCCGAGCATGACGTGCCGGTATGTCTGACCTGATCCTCCTCGGCGTCATCGGAGCGCCGCACGGCATCCGCGGCGAGGTCAGGATCAAGGCCTTTACCGGCGATCCGCTCGCGATCGCCGAGTACGGCCCGCTGACGGACCGCAAAGGCCGCAGCTTCACGATCGCCGAAATCCGCCCCGCGAAGGAGGTGGTGGTCGCCCGGATCAAGGGCGTCGCCACACGCGAGGCGGCCGAGGCGCTGAACGGCGTCGAGCTGTTCGTTTCCCGCGACAAGCTCCCGGAAGCCGAGGACGAGGACGAGTTCCTGCAGGCCGATCTGCTCGGCTGCAGCGTGGTCGGCCCCGATGGGGTGGTGCTCGGCACCGTCTCGACCGTCGAGAATTACGGTGCCGGCGATCTGCTCGACATCGCCACGCCGGACGGGCGCTCCGTGCTAATGCCCTTCACCAAGGCCTATGCGCCGCGCATCGACATCGCGGCACGCCGGATCGAGGCCGAGCCGCCGCTGGGATTGTTCGAGCCGGAGCCCGAGAATGACAAGCGCTAGGCCTGCCCGCGCGCTGATCTTCGACATGGACGGCACCATCGTCGATAATATGCGCTTCCACGACGATGCCTGGGAAAGCTGGCATCTGCGCAACGCGCTGCCCTTCGACCGCGCCACCTTCTCGGTCCGCACAGCCGGCATGGCGGTCTCGGAGATCATCGGGCCCTATTTCCCCGCGGCGACGGCCGAGGAGATCGCCGCGATGGGAGAGGCCAAGGAAGCGCTCTACCGCGAGACCTATCGGCCGCATATCGCCGCGACGGGCGGATTGCTCGAGCTGATGGCGCGGGCCGAAGCGGCGGGCGTGCCGATGGCGGTTGCAACCGCCGCGCCGCCGCCGAATGTCGCGCTGGTGCTGGACACGCTGGCCTTACGCGATCGCTTCGCCACCATCGTCTCGCCGAGCCAGGGCTTTCGCGGCAAGCCGCATCCCGACATGTTCCTGGCGGCGGCCGAGCGGATGAAGGTCGAGCCCGCCGATTGCATCGTCTTCGAGGATGCGCCCAATGGCGTGGAGGCGGCGCGCCGCGCCGGGATGCCGGCCGTTGCGCTCCTGACCCTGCTCGGAGCCGAGGGCTTCGGACATTACGAAAACCTGATCGCCGCCGTCGGCGATTTCACGGCGCTGGACGGGCTGCCGGCCCTGCGCTTTGCTTGAGGCCATGCCCTTTCGCGCCTCGATCCTGACGCTCTACCCGGAGATGTTCCCGGGACCGCTCGGCATCTCGCTGGCGGGGGAGGGGCTGCGTAAGGAGCTCTGGTCTCTCGATACCCACCAGATCCGCGAGCACGGCATTGGCCGCCACCGCAACGTCGACGACAATCCGGCCGGCGGCGGCGCCGGCATGGTGCTGCGCTGCGACGTGCTGGCTGCGGCGATCGACGCCGCGGTGCCGCACGACGACCCGCGCCCGCGCTTGCTGATGTCACCGCGCGGACGTCCGCTGACGCAGGTCCAGGTGCGCGAATGGGCTGCGGGGCCGGGCCTCGTCATCGTCTGCGGGCGCTTCGAGGGCGTGGACGAGCGCGTGATCGAGGGGCGCAACCTCACCGAGGTCTCGATCGGCGACTATATCCTCTCCGGCGGCGAGATGGCGGCGCTGACCCTGCTCGACGCCTGCGTGCGGCTGATCCCGGGCGTGATGGGCAAGGTCGCTTCGGGCGAGGACGAGAGCTTCGAGAGCGGACTGCTCGAATATCCGCACTATACGCGGCCGCGCGAATGGGAGGGCCGGGGCCTGCCCGAGGCGCTGCTCTCCGGCGACCATGCGCGCATCGCGAAATGGCGGCGCGAGCAGGCGGAGACGATCACACGGGAGCGGCGGCCGGATCTGTTGAAGGAGCGCGGCGAGGGTTGAGGCCTGGCCGTCATTCTCGGGCGGAGCGAAGCGCAGACCCGAGAATCTCTGCCCCGGAGCGGTGCCTTTCCTGCCTGAGATGCTCGGGTCAAGCCCGAGCATGACGGCCATTGCTAGCGATATTCAGTGACCGGCAGCTTCTCCGCCAGCCACCCGCCCGGCCCGAGCATCCCGCCACGCACCGCCGCGAGATCGCGCCAGCCGCGCCCGGCCAGTTTCTGGGCGATTGCGGCGGCTTGCGCGCCGGTGCGGTCGATCAGGGCGATGCGCTTGCCCGGATTGTCGAGGCGAAGCCCGGCGAGCCGGGGCTCGAAGGCGGGGCCGTCCGCATCGAGCGGGGTTGCGCCGTGGGGAAGGCCGGTATCGGCCCACTCGTCGGCGCTGCGGATGTCGACGAGGACGATCCGTTTTGCCTGCACGGCCTCATAGGTCTCGCGGACGGAGAGGCTCGTTACAGCCTGCCCGAAAACGAAAGAGGCCGGGAGCAGCAAGCTCCCGGCCAGAACGATGCGGCGCGTTGCGGCGCCTCTTTGCATTGTCTCAGCGCAGCTCGGCGCAGAAGCGCTGGATGCGGCGGCAGGCCTCTTCCAGCTTCTCGTCCGAGGTGGCGTAGGAGATCCGGAAGTTTGGGCCGAGGCCGAAGGAGGAGCCGTGCACGGCCGCGACGGCCTCCGTCTCCAGGATGCCCATGACCAGATCTTCGTCGGTCTCGATCTTCTTGCCGTTCGGCATTGTCTTGCCGATCAGGGCCGAGCAGTCGGGGTAGACGTAGAACGCGCCCTCGGGCTTCGGGCAGACCAGGCCGCGGGTCTGGTTCAGCATGGAAACGACGAGGTCGCGGCGGCGTTCGAAGGCCTTCTTGAAGACCGGCAGGTGATCCTGCGGGCCGTCGAGAGCCTCGACCGCGGCCCATTGCGAGATCGCCGAGGTGCCCGAGGTCTGCTGGCCCTGGACCATGTCCATGGCGTCGATGAGGTGCTTGGGGCCGGCGGCGTAGCCGATGCGCCAGCCGGTCATGGCGTAGGACTTGGAAACGCCGTTCATGGTCAGCGTGCGCTCATACAGAGCCGGCTCGATCTGCGCCGGGGTGACGAACTTGAAGTCGCCATAGACGAGATGCTCGTACATGTCGTCCGTCAGGATCCAGACATGCGGATGGCGCATCAGAACGTCCGTGAGCTTCTTGAGCTCGTCATGGGTGTAGGCCGCGCCCGACGGGTTCGAGGGCGAGTTCAGGATGACCCACTTGGTCTTCGGGGTGATCGCCTTCTCCAGCGCTTCCGGCTGAAGCTTGAAATCGTCCTTGATATAGGTCTGGGCGAAGGTCGCCGTGCCGCCGCAGAGCGCGACGATCTCGGGATAGGTCACCCAGTAGGGCGAGACGCAGATGACTTCGTCGCCCGGGTTCAGCGTGGCGAGCAGCGCGTTGTAGATGACGTGCTTGCCGCCGGTCGAGACGATGGTCTGGTTCGGCTTGTAGTCGAGGCCGTTCTCGCGCTTGAACTTGCGCGCCACGGCCTCGCGCAGCTGCGGAATGCCCGAGACCGGGGTGTATTTGGTCTCACCGCGGCGGATCGCGGCGATGGCCGCCTCCTTGATGTGGTCCGGCGTGTCGAAATCGGGCTCGCCGACGGAGAGCGAGATCACGTCCTTGCCCTGCGCTTTCAGGTCCCGGGCCTTCTGCGTGATCGTGATGGTCGCCGAGGGCTTCACGCGCTTCAGGGCTTCGGCAAGAAAGGCCATGGGACTGGTCTCCGGGGGAGCGGGAGGGTGCGCGCCGTCGAGGCGCGCGCGTGGTTTAGGGCGCGCGGGCGCGCATCGCAAGCGCAACTGCTTGATGCTTTGCAGAAACGTCATGAATTGCGGGCGGTCATGCCGTGTCGTCGTGCCGTGCCTTGCGCTGCATCACCCTGGCGACAGCGCCGGCGGTCCAGCGGGGCCGGCCCCAGCAGGGAAAGCCACGGCGATTGAGCCGCCGCGCGATATCGGCGTGATCGGCGATGCCGACCTCCACCAACTGGCCGATCAGGGCGGAAGCGGCCTCGTCGAAAACGGCGAGGATGGCGCGCTGGGTCATGGCGACCTCCTTCGGCGCCATGACATTTTTTCTGGCGCATTTTCTTCACGCGAACCGGTGTCCACTTCGCTCGAAAATGCTCTAGGAGCGACCAGCATAGGGAAACAATGTGAGTGGCGCGCTCGCCGTATAGGAACCTTATCAAGGCGGCTTGCGCTGCCGCGCGCGGCCTGCGATGTCGCGGAGCATGACGAACCCTATCGCGATCTATATCGACGCCGATGCCTGCCCGGTGAAGGACGAGATTTATCGCGTCGCCGGCCGGCATGGCTTGCATGTCTTCGTCGTCGCCAACAGCTTCATCAACGTGCCGCGTGAGCCCTGGATCGAGCGCGTCACCGTGCCGGGCAATTTCGACGCGGCCGATGACTGGATCGCGGAGCGGGTGGGGCGTGGCTCCATCGTCATCACCGCCGACATCCCGCTGGCGGATCGCTGCATCAAGGCCGGCGCCGACGTCATCGGAAACACCGGCAAGCCCTTCACCGAGGCCTCGATCGGGATGGCGCTGGCGACGCGGGACATGATGGAGGATCTGCGCGCGATGGGGACGGTCCAGGGCGGGCCGAAACCCTTCTCGCAGAAGGACCGTTCCGCCTTCCTGCAGGCGCTGGACCTGGCGATCCAGCGGCTGAAGCGCGCGGGCTTCGGCGCCTGATCCGTCAGATCTCCGAGAAGTCGCCTCCGCGCCCCTTGCCCGCGGCGAAGCGGCCGGCGCCGGCCGCGCCTTCGGTGGCGATCGTCTGGACGCCGCGCTGCCACTCCCGCCCGAGCGCCTCCTGCACCGGCAATCCATGCCCCGCGATCGCGCTGGCGCGGTCAGCCCGGACTGCGCCTTGCGGGAAGCGCGCGATCTCCTGCGCCATGGCTTCGGCCGCCGCGCGGGCTTCACCCTTCGGCGCGACCGTCTCGCACAAGCCGATGCGGAGCGCTTCGTCGGCCGCAACCTTGCGGCCGGTCATCATGATCTCCAGCGCGCGGCCCTGCCCGACGAGGCGCGGCAGGCGCACCGTGCCGCCATCGATCAGCGGGATGCCCCAGCGCCGGCAATAGACGCCGAAATAGGCGTCCTCGGCCATCACGCGGATATCGCACCAGAGGGCGAGTTCCATCCCTCCCGCGACAGCAGGCCCTTCGATCGCGGCGATCAGCGGCTTGCTCATCTCAAGCCGGGAAGGGCCCATAGGCCCCCGCGGTGGCGCGCCTGCCGCCGGAAATGCCAGGCCATCGACGATCTCGCGGTCGAAGCGCCCCGCATCGGTGAAGGCCTGCGCGTATTTGAGATCCCAGCCTGCACAGAAAGCGTCGCCTTCGCCCCAGAACACGATGGCGGCCGTCTCATCGTCGCGATCGAGCTCGGTGAAGGCGCGGGTCAAGGCATCCGCGCTGTCGGGGTCCATCGCATTGCGCGCCTCGGGCCGGCTGTGGATGACCGTCGCGACCTTGCCCTGTCTTTCGATACGCACCGCCATCGCCTTCCTCCCTCTGTTATCCATGCAGATTAGGCTGCTTCGCCCGGCAGCGCCGGGCGCTGGACGCATGGCTCCTTTGCCCCTAAAGGACCGCCACGCCCGCTGCATAGACGGGCACCCGGGAGGAAGTTCATGTCGTTGACCCGCCGCTCCACGCTCGGCCTGATGGCCGGCGCCGTCCTTGCTCCGTCCGTCGTCCGAGCCCAGAGTTTTCCCAGCAAGGTCGTCACCCTGGTCGTGCCCTATCCGGCGGGCGGGCCGACCGACGCCATCGCGCGCTTCGTGGCGCAGGATCTGACGGTCGCCTTCGGGCATAATGTCGTGGTCGATAACCGCGCCGGCGCCTCGGGCGCAGTTGGCACGCGTGCCGTCGCCCATGCCGCCCCGGACGGCTACACCATCGTGTTCGGCAACAACCAGACGCACGGCAACAACATGTTCCTGCTCAAGGAGCCGGGCTACGACGCGGTGAAGGATTTCGCGCCGCTGGCCGGCGTCGGCGCCTTCGAGCACGCCTTCGTGGTCCGCAACGGGCTGCCAGCCAAGAACATCCAGGAGCTGATCGCGCTGGCGAAGGCCGAGCCGGGCAAGCTCAACTACGGCTCGACCGGCGTGGGCTCCGGCTCGCACCTCGCCATGGAGCTGTTCATGCAGCGCACGGGCATCAAGATGACGCATGTGCCGTTCCGCGGCGCAGCGCCGCTGGTGCAGGAGATCATCGGCGACCGCATCGATATCGCCAATTCGACGCTGCCGAGCGTGCTGGAGCAGATCAATGCCGGCACGCTGAGGGCGCTGGCGCTGGCCAGCCCCGAGCGCAATCCGCGCGCCAAGGACATCCCGACGCTGCGCGAGCAGGGCGTGAGCAACGCCGACGCCGATTCCTGGGCCGCCTTCTTCGCCCCCGTGAAGACGCCGGATGACGTGCTCGCGACGCTTTCCAAGGCGGTGCTCGCCTCGCTCAACAAGCCCGAGACCCGCGAGGCGATCCTGAAGCTCGGCTTCACGCTCAAGGTGCGCGATCCCGCGGCATTCAAGCCCTATCACCTCCAGGAGATCGCGACCTGGAAGCAGATCATCGCCGATGCGGGCGTGAAGCCGGAGTAAGCGTTAGGCTTGCTTCTCTCTCAGCCCTCATCCTGAGGAGGCCCACAGGGCCGTCTCGAAGGATGATCCAGCTGGTTACCGAGCCTCCTCGATCCTCCTTCGAGGCGCCATTTCTGACGAAATGGCGCCTCAGGATGAGGGCTGAGGGGCAGGTCGGGGTTAGCGACACGCCTCAATTCGTCGTGAGCGCGCCGCTCAGGCTTGGCCTTGGGCGGCGCCGGCCTCTATCTCTGCCGCGAGCGGATGATGGAGGAAGCGCTATGCGGCGTGGTTTGATCGGTTGGACGACGGGTCTGGGGCTATGCGCGGCCGTGCTGGCGGCGGAACCGGCCCCTGCCCAGCAGCGCTTTCCGTCCAGCGCGGGCGAGCTTGCGGTCGAAACCGTCGCGAGCGGGCTGGAGCGGCCCTGGGGCCTGGCCTTCCTGCCGGATGGGCGCATGCTCGTCACGGAGCGCCCGGGCCGGCTCAGGATCGTCGGCCAAGACGGCCGGCTTTCTCCCGCGATCTCCGGCCTGCCCAGCGTCGCGGCGCGCGGGCAGGGGGGATTGCTCGGCATCGCGCTCGATCCTGGCTTCGCCCAGAACCGGCTGGTCTACTGGTCGTTCTCGGAGCCGCGCGCCGGCGGCAACGGCACGAGCGTGGCGCGCGGGCGTCTCAACGAGCAGGGCACCGCGCTGACGGCCGTCTCGGTGATCTTCCGGCAGATGCCGGCGATCAGCTCGAACCTGCATTTTGGCTCGCGCCTCGTCTTCGACCGGACAGGGGCGCTCTTCGTCACGGTGGGGGATCGCTACAGCCAGCGCGACCAGGCGCAAAATCCGGAGAACCATATCGGCAAGGTGATCCGCATCCGCCCGGAGGGCGGAGCGCCGAACGACAATCCGAAGAAGCCGGGCTGGGCACCGGAGATCTGGTCGATCGGGCATCGGAACGTGCAGGGCGCAGTGCTGCATCCGGAGACGGGCCAGCTCTGGACGGCCGAGCATGGCGCGCGCGGCGGCGACGAGGTCAACACGCCGAAGGCCGGGCTGAACTATGGGTGGCCGGTCATCACCTACGGCATCGACTATTCCGGCGCGAAGATCGGCGAGGGCACGTCGAAGCCCGGCATGGAGCAGCCGCTGTTCTACTGGGATCCGTCGATCGCGCCTTCGGGCGCGGCGTTCTACACGGGCGCGGCCTGGCCGGCCTGGAAGAACTCGCTCTTCGTCGGCGCGCTCGCCGGCAGCATGCTGGTCCGGCTCTCGACCGAAGGCGAGAAAGTCACCGGCGAGGAGCGGCTGCTCGTCGATATCGGCGAGCGCATCCGGGACGTCGTGCAGGGACCGGACGGCTTCCTCTACCTGCTCAGCGACGAGGATAACGGCAAGGTGATGCGGGTGCGGCCGGCGCGGTGATTGGCTACCGAACCACGCCGTCATTCCGAGGTCGGTGGACCAAGCGCGCTTACGGCCCGCAATCCCATTCGCGCTCGATGACGAAGACCTTGCGCGTCGAGAGGTGGCCGTTCGTGTCGTAGAGGTCCCCGACGTAATATTCGGTGCCGTCGGCGTCATGGGCGCTGCGGTCTACCTGCAGCGACCAGCCATAGCCGACCTGCTTGCCCTGCCAGGCGCGATGGATGGCGGTCGGAGAGGCCGCGCCGAGGATTTTCGCGCTGGAATCGCTCGGGCTGCAGGTCGGACCCGCCATCGCCGCCGCCGGGGCGAGCAGGAGGCCGCAGACAATCAGTGCTGTCTTCTTCACGGTCGTAAATCCTGTTGGGAGGTTGTCTTCAGAGAAGAGCGTCAGCTCTTGGCGTGAAAGATGAAGAAGGCCCCGGCCGCGATCAGGGCGAAGCCGACGGCGTGGCTCCAGGTCAGCGATTCCTTCAGCCAGAACACCGAGAAGCCGGCGAAGACCATGAGGGTGATGATCTCCTGCATCGTCTTCAGCTCGGCGGCGGAATAGACGGCGGAACCGATGCGGTTGGCCGGAACGGCGAGCATGTATTCCGGCAGGGCGATCATCCAGCTCACGAGGATCGCGATCCAGATCGCGGCGCTCTTGTAGCTGAGGTGTCCATACCAGGCGAAGGTCATGAAGATGTTCGAGCCGAACAGCATCGCGATCGGCAGGATGTGGGCCATGGTGAGGGAGGGCATGCCGGATATTCCTTGGCGGCAGCGGGCGGGCGGCGGATCAGCCGAAGCGGAGCTTCATCGTGATGATAAGGAGCACCAGGAGCAGGGTCAGCGCGTTGGCCGCAATGACCGGCAAGGACAGGATCTGGATGCCGTAGCCCAGCCAGAGCGCCGTGCCGAGGGCGAACAACCCTTGCGTCCACAGCGATATCGCGCGGGTGTCCCGGGTGCGGATGGTGCGCCAGGCCTGCGGCAGCCAGCACAGGCTGGTCAGCGTCGCGGCGGCGAAGCCGAGGAGTTCGATGGCGGCCGGCGACATGGCTGAGTAGCTCAGAAGGCGAATCGCGGAAGAACGGATGCCTTTCCATAGCGGCTTTTGCTCCTTCGCGCCGCCATTCTCGCTGGTTAACCTCCGTTAACCACACCCGCCTAGCCTCGCCTCTTCCTTGCGAATCGGTGGAGACCCATGCGCGCCATCACATTGGCCTTGCCACTCATCCTCATCGCCTCATCGGCCTTCGCCCAGGCTGGATTCCAGTCCTGCGTCGCGGGGCTGCGCTCCGAGGCTGCCGCCAAGGGCATCTCGGGCGCGACCTTCGACCGCGCCATGGCCGGCGTCGAGCCCGACATGAAGGTGATCGAGGCGATGAACAACCAGCCGGAGTTCAAGACGCCGATCTGGGATTACCTCGGCACCCTGGTCGACGAGGAGAAGGTCGCGGAAGGCCGCTCGATGATGCGTCAGCATGCCTCGACGCTCGCCGCCGCGGAGCAGCGCTTCGGCGTCGATCGCCACACCATCGCCGCTGTCTGGGGCGTGGAGAGCGACTTCGGCAAGGCAAGGGGCAAGATGCCGCTCGTGCAGGCGCTCTCGACCGGCGCCTGCCTGGCCCCGCGCCGCAACGCCTTCTTCAAGGGCGAGCTCTTCGCGACGCTGCAGATCATCCAGCGCGGCGATGTCCGGCCGGAACGGCTGTTCGGCTCCTGGGCGGGCGCCTTCGGCCATACCCAGTTCATTCCCTCGACCTATATGCGGCTGGCCGTCGACGGCGATGGCGACGGGCGCCGCGACCTCGTCGATTCGATCCCCGACGCGCTGCATTCGACCGCCAACTTCATGGACAAGGCCGGCTGGGTCACGGGCGCGACATGGGGCTACGAGGTGCGCGTGCCGGGCGGCTATTCCGGTGGAACGGGGCGAAACCCGAAGCGGCCGCTCTCGCACTGGGCCTCGCAAGGCATCGTCAAGTTCGACGGCTCTGGCCTGAGCGGCACCGGCAATGCGGGGCTGCTGATGCCGGCGGGCCGCAACGGGCCGGCCTTCCTCGTCTTCAAGAACTATGACGCGGCCTACAGCTACAACGGTGCTGACTCCTACGCTCTCGCGATCTCGCTCCTCTCCGACCGGCTGCGCGGCAAGCCCGGCGTGCAGGGGGACTGGCCAACGGACGACCTGCCGCTCTCGCGAGAGCAGCGGCGCGAGTTGCAGCGGCTCCTGATCGCCCGCGGCTACAATGTCGGCGAGCCGGACGGCGCGGTCGGCGCTTTGACGCGCGGTGCGATCAAGGAGATCGAGGCCCGGCTCGGCATGCCGCAGACGGGCAGGCCGGGCGAGAAGGTGCTGCGCGCGCTGAAGGGCGGGCGGGTTTAAAAGGCGCCCCATATGTCGTTCCGGGGCTTCGCGAAGTGAAGAACCCGGAACCCACGACGGGGAACGGCAGTTTGCGCCGCTTTTCTCGACGGCTGCAGGACGGTGTCACCTGGTCGTGGGTTCCGGGTTCAGGCCTGCGGCCTGCCCCGGAATGACATCGTACGTCGTCTTGCCAGAAAACGGGTGGCAAGGGAGGTTTGCGATCTCGCAAGTCGCGTCCTTCCCTATTTGGAGACCCAGATGACCCGCCGCCTCATCTCCACCGGTTCGCCTTTCGAGCGCTCCTTCGGCTATTCGCGCGCCGTGGTCGATGGCGATCTGGTTTTCGTATCCGGTACGACGGGCTATGATTACGTCACCATGGCGATGCCGGACGATGTTGCCGAGCAGGCCCGCAACATCTTCGGCACGCTCGAGGCCGTGCTGGAGGAGGCGGGGTCCTCGCTGTCACAGGTGGTGCGCGCCCAGTATTTCGTCACCGATCGCAGCTATTGCGAGCCGGTGCTAAGTGTCTGTGGGGAGGTCTTCAGCGAGATCAGGCCGGCGGCGGGCATCTATGTTATTGCCGGGCTGCTGAAACCAGAGATGAAGGTCGAGATCGAGGTGACGGCGCGGCTCGCTTCTGGCTGATCGCATCGCTCGGCACGGCCGATGCGGCGTCGCCGCTTCTGGTATATCTCTTGCTTCAGATTGCGCTTTGCGGGGCGCCCGCTCCGTCAGCTGGGAGAGATGTCATGCCGATCGACCGCCGTCAGTTATTGACCGGAGCCGGAGCGCTTGCGGCCTCCGGTTTCCTCTCGAATCGCGCTTTTTCGCAGAGTGCGGCGTCTACCTTGCGGTTTATCCCGTCGACGCCGCTGCCCTCGCTCGACCCGATCACGGCCACGAGCTACGTCATCCGTAACCATGGTTACCTGATATATGACACCCTGTTCGCGACCGATGCGAACTTCCAGATCAAGCCGCAGATGGTGCAGGCTTGGGAGACCGCGCCGGACGGGCTGAGCTGGACCTTCCATCTGCGCGACGGACTCGTCTTCCACGATGACGAGCCGGTGAAGGCGCAGGACTGCATCGCCTCGATCGCACGCTGGTCGAAGCGCGATGCCTTCGGCCAGACCTTCGCGACCTTCGTCGAGGGCTATGACGTCGTCGACCAGCGGACATTCAAGATCAGGCTGAAGAAGCCCTTCCCGATGCTGCCGGCGGCGCTCGGCAAGCTCTCGTCCAACGTGCCCTTCATCATGCCCGAGCGCGTCGCGCAGACGGACCACATGAAGAACATCACCGAGGCCGTCGGGTCCGGCCCCTGGCGCTTCATGGACAAGCAGTGGGTCCCCGGCCAGAACGCGATCTACGAGCGCTTCGCCAAGTACAAGCCTCGCGAGGAGGCGCCCTCCTGGGCGGCCGGCGGCAAGGTGGCGAAGATCAACCGGATCGAGTGGCTGCCGCTGACCGAGCCAGCTGCGGCTGCGGGCGCCCTGATGCAGGGCGAGGTGGACTGGTACGAGCAGCCGCCGGTCGATCTGCTGCCGATGCTGAAGGGCAACAAGGACGTCGCCATCGCGAACGTGCCGCTCGGCCTGTTCCTGCTGATGCGCTTCAACCAGATGCAGCCACCCTTCAACAATCCGGCGATCCGCAAGGCGGTGATGACCGCCGTCGCCCAGGCCGACTACATGGAGGCCGTCGTCGGCGACAAGGCCTATTACAGCGAGGCCAAGACCTTCTTCACACCGGGCTCGCCGATGTCGTCGGGCGCCGGCGGCGCAGAGGCAATGCCGGCCAATCTCGAGAAGGCCAAGGCCATGCTCAAGGAGGCCGGTTACAAGGGCGAAAAGGTCATCCTGCTCGCCCCGGCCGACCAGCCGATCGCCTATCAGCAGTGCATGGTGACCGAGGATCTGTTCAAGAAGCTCGGCATCAATGCGGAGCTGGTCGCGACCGACTGGGCGAGCTTCATCGGCCGGCGCGCCAATCGCGGCCTGCCCGATCAGGGCGGGTGGTCGGTGTTCCACACGCTATGGTCCTGCGCCGACACGCTCAACCCGGCGCTGCATCCGCTGATGCGGGCCAATGGCGGGGCGGCCTGGTTCGGCTGGCCCGAGGACACCACCATGGAGGGCTTGCGCGACCAGTGGATCGCGACGCCGGAGGAAGCCAAGCAGAAGGAGATCGCGGCCTCGATCGAGCGGCGCGCCTTCGACTTCGTGCCCTATGTGCCCTGTGGCCTGGTCCAGCAGCCCATGGCCTTCCGTGCCAACCTGACCGGCATGGTGCTTTCGCCGGTGCAGTTCTTCTGGAACATGGAAAAGAAGGCCTGATCAGGCTCGCAATCATGCTGCGGCAGGGCATCGGAGCTTGCCGCAGCATGATACGGAACCTTCCTGCCCGCCGGCCGTTGCTGCTGGCGGGATAGCGAGGACGACCTTTCGGCTCCCGGCTAGGAAAGGAGTTCCCATGCTTCGGACAGTTCTGCTTACCGCTGGCCTGATCCTGATGCCGGCCGCGGCCATGGCGCAGGGGCAGCCTGATGATCTACGCAGCGTGCTCTCCTCGCAAAGCGGCCTCGTGCCATTGCTGAAGAAGCACGCCGTCGCCGAGCGTCCGGGCCCGTTCGTCTATACGGCACCGGTCTCTTTCGGGAAGGTGCTGTCGCAGCAGCAGGTTGTGCAGGGCGAGGATGATCTCGCCGGAGACGGTGTCGGAAGCGTGAGCGATGGCACCGTGCTGCCTGCGCCGCCGGCGCGCCGGATCATTCACATCATCGAGTGACCTGCAGTCTCGAGTGACGTTGCAGCCGGGCGAGCGGCACGCATCGCGTTGCAACGTTCCGAAAGCCCGCGCCCCCGAGCGCGGGCTTTTTTGCGTGAGCAGCATTGCTGCGCCGCGGCTTGCGTGCAGCCGCCCGGCCGCCTATCAGCCTGCGCTAGAGCACGCGCCGATCAGATTGCGCAGCAATCCGATCGGATCACGCGTTCTCTATCGATAATTGAGAGGCGGATTCACCGATCAGGTTGATCCAACCTGATCGGATCCGGCTCCAGAAACGCGACCAGAACACGAGGCAACGATCATGGCGACCCACAAGCTCCTGATGCTTCCCGGCGACGGCATCGGCCCCGAGGTGATGGGCCAGGTCGAGCAGATCGTGTCCTGGTTCGGCAAGCAGGGGCTCGGCTCCTTCGAGATCGAGAAGGGCCTCGTTGGCGGCACCGCCTACGACGCCCATGGCAAGGCGATCTCCGACAGCGACATGAAGCTCGCTCAGGACGCCGACGCCGTGCTGTTCGGCGCGGTCGGTGGGCCGAAATGGGCGGACGTGCCGTATCAGCACCGGCCGGAAGCGGGCCTGCTGCGTCTGCGCAAGGATCTCGGCCTGTTCGCCAATCTGCGCCCCGCGATCTGCTATCCGGCGCTGGCCTCGGCCTCATCGCTCAAGCCGGAGGTTGTCGAGGGTCTCGACATCCTGATCGTGCGCGAGCTGACCGGCGGCGTCTATTTCGGCGAACCGAAGGAGATCGTGACGCTGGAGGACGGGCAGAAGCGCGGCGTCGACACGCAGCTCTACACGACCGGCGAGATCGAGCGGATCACGCGCGTCGCCTTCGAGCTGGCACGCACACGCCGCAACAAGCTCTCCTCGGCCGAGAAGCACAACGTCATGAAGACCGGCGTGCTCTGGAAGCAGACCGTCACGGCGCTGCATGCCAAGGAATACGCCGATGTCGAGCTGGAGCATGTGCTCGCCGACAATTGCGCCATGCAGCTCGTGCGCTGGCCGAAGCAGTATGACGTCATCGTCTGCGACAACCTGTTCGGTGACATCCTTTCCGACGTGGCGGCGATGCTGACCGGCTCGCTCGGCATGCTGCCCTCGGCTTCGCTCGGCGCCGAGGACCCGGCCACCGGCAAGCGCAAGGCGCTCTACGAGCCGGTCCACGGCTCGGCCCCGGACATCGCCGGCAAGGGCCTCGCCAACCCGATCGCGATGATCGGCTCCTTCGCCATGGCGCTGCGTTACTCGTTCGGCGCGGGCGACGCGGCGGACCGCCTCGAAGGCGCGATTGCCGATGTGCTGGGCTCCGGCACCCGGACCAAGGATATTGCCGCGCCCGGCGCGAACGCCGTCTCGACCAGCGAGATGGGCCAGGCGATCGTCAAGGCGCTGGAAGCGCGGGGCTGAGCGTCGAACGTCATGGCCGGGCTTGACCCGGCCATCTCGGAAACCAGCCAGACTCCCGAAGAGATGCCCGGGTCAAGCCCGGGCATGACGACGCGGCAGTTCCTCTCCCCCTCGTGAATTGCCGTTACCCCGCTTTCGTGACCTAACTCCGGCATCGCATCGGACCGAAAAGTGGAAGCCACTTTTCGGGAGAATCCGATGCGACGACAAATCGGTCGATCACTGTTGTCGCGCCCGAACGGGCGCGCAGCGATCGGGCGAAAGCGGAGTATGTCCGTCATGCTGATCAAGCGCCGTGCCGGCTGGGAAATGCCGGAAAGCCAGGCCACGCCGGAGAGCGTGTTCCTCAATCGCCGCCAGCTCATGGCTGCCGGAGCCGGCCTGATCGCCGGGGCGGCGCTGCCGGGCGGCGCATCGGCACAGGCGCCCGATCCGACGCTCGATCTCTATCCCGCGAAGCGCAACGAAGCCTACAAGCTCGATGTGGCGCAGACGGCGGAAGACGACGCAGCGAACTACAACAACTTCTACGAATTCGGCATGTCGAAGGACATCGTCGATGCCTCGAAGCGCCTCGCGACGCGGCCCTGGAGCATCCAGGTCGACGGCATGGTCGAGAAGCCCTTCGAGATCGGCTTCGATGATCTCGTCCGCAAGCTGCCGCTCGAGGAAAGGCTCTACCGCTTCCGCTGCGTCGAGGCCTGGGCGATGGCGGTGCCGTGGACCGGCATCCCGCTGGCAGCCTTCGTTGCTTTGGCCAAGCCGCTCTCGGGCGCGAAATATATCCGCTTCGAGACCTTCATGAACCCGCGCGTCGCGCCGGGGCAGAACCAGCGCTGGTATCCCTGGCCCTATACGGAAGGGCTTTCCATCGCGGAGGCGACGAACGAATTGCCGCTGCTCGTCACTGGCATCTACGGCAAGCCGCTGCCGACCCAGCATGGCGCGCCGATCCGGCTGATCACGCCGTGGAAATACGGCTTCAAATCGGTCAAATCGATCCGCAAGATCAGCTTCGTCGCCGAGCGGCCCAAGACCTTCTGGGAGGGGCTGCAGGCGAGCGAATACGGCTTCTGGGCCAATGTGAACCCGGCCGTGGCGCATCCGCGCTGGAGCCAGGCCACTGAACAGATCCTTGGCTCGCGCGACCGGCGCCCGACGCTGATCTTCAACGGCTATGGCGAGCAGGTCGCAGGGCTCTACAAGGGGCTGGAAGGCGAGAAGCTGTTCATGTGAGGCCGGCTGCTGCCAGCTTTCGGGTGCCCTGTACGTCATGATGCGTGCTAAATCGGCGTGATCCGGCAGCCGGAACGTCGCGAGTAGCTCATGGCCGCACAGCATTTCCACCTGTTCGAGACCGCGATCGGCACTTGTGCGCTGATCTGGGAAGGCGAGCGCTTCATCGGGGCGCAATTGCCGGAGCGGGATGAGGACGCCGCGCGGCGCCGGCTCGCCCGGCGCTTTCCGGATGCGATCGAAGAGATGGCGCCGGGGGGCTTCATTGCCGAAGCGGTCGCCGCGATACGGCATCTCCTGGACGGCGACCCGAGCGATCCCTCGAACCTGCCGATCACGATCGAGACCGTCTCCGATTTCAACCGCAGGGTCTATGAGGTCGCGCTCGCCATACCGCCCGGTGAGACGCTGACCTATGGCGAGGTCGCCGCTCGGATCGGCGATCCCGGCGCGGCGCGGGCCGTCGGTGTCGCGCTCGGCCAGAACCCGTGGCCGATCATCGTGCCTTGCCACCGCGTGCTCGCCGCGGGCGGCCGCACCGGTGGTTTTTCGGCCGATGGCGGCGTCGAGACCAAGCTCAGGATGCTGACCATCGAGAAGGCGCGCACCAGCCCGGAGCCGGGCCTGTTCGACGCGCTGCCTCTGGCGGCGAGGCCAGCCCGGCGCTGACACCGTCCAGCCTTGAAATTCCGCAATACCCCTCTTGCGACGGCGAAGCTTGCCCCGACCAGCCGGCGGCTTCTACCGTCGGTCGGTTTCTTGCCCAGCATCGAGGATTGTAATGGCCAAGTTGAAGCTCGCTATCGTCGTCGGCAGCACGCGGCGCGAATCGATCAATCTCAAGCTGGCGGAGGCGCTGGCCAAACTCGGAGCCGACGCATTCGAGCCGTCCTTCGTCAGGATCGATGATCTGCCGCTGTTCAACCAGGACCTCGAGGCCGACCGTCCGGAGTCGACGCTCAGGCTGAAGCGCGAGATCGAGGCCGCCGATGCCATCCTGATTGTCACTCCGGAGCACAACCGCTCGATCACCGCCGCGCTCAAGAACGCTATCGACTGGGCTTCGCGACCCTATGGCAAGAATTCCTGGGCCGGCAAACTGGTGGCCGTGACCGGCACGAGCGGCGGCGCCATCGGCTCGGCCGTCGCTCAGCAGAACCTGCGCATGATCATGACGAATCTTGCGGGCGTCGTGGTCGGCGGCCAGGTGTTCATCACCTACAAGGAGGGGCTGATCGACGGCGCCCACGAGGTCACGGACGAGGGCACCCGCAAGTTCCTGCAGGGCTTCATCGACAATTTCGCGACGATCGCCGGCAAGCTGGCTGGGTGACCGTCAGCGACGAAGCAATTGAGGGGCGGCAGAGCTCTCCGTCCGCCTGGATTGTTTCGTGGAGCCTGTCCTTGGGCTTGCCGAAGGCAAGACCCGAGGGCTCGCAATGACGGGATCAGCAAAAGGACAAAAAAAGGGCCGGCGTCCCCGAGGGGAGCCGGCCTCGAAAGTTTGAAACATCTGGCAAAAGCCAAACATTTCAGAGGGGAACGGCTGAAACGAACTCAACGCCGGGAGGAGATTGCGGAGCCCGTTTCGAACAACCGTGAGTGCAATATTGTGCAGGAGCTGCCTTTTTGCAATGCAACATAGCTTGGGTCTGACATGCAGTTGCTGCATGTCTTGGGAGCAGATGGTACTAATTCGGGCTTAAATGATTGAGAAATATGCGTTTGATGCAAGGCTGGCGCGATGCGGCCAAGCCGATTAAGCGCCGAGAATGGCCATTTTAACGTTTTCGAAAGTGATTTTTCGCCGGCTTGTTCGGATTTGGTGCAATCGCGCCGGGGCAATGGTCACAAAACAGACAGAATTCAGGTCGCGCTCCGGTCGGCTGGTTGCTTCGCTGCCGGATCGGAGAGTGCGATGCCTGTTTAATGGCCGCGCCCCTGCCCGGCCGTGAAGGCTGCCTCGAAACGATGCAAGACCAGCCGGCGGCGCTCGCCACAAGGGCGAGCGCGACTATGCCCCGCGCTTCCCGGGCCTCAATAGGTCCAGCGCTGGGCCTTCTGGATCAGGAAGTCGCGGAAGACCTGGACGCGGGCGACCGACTTCATCTCTTCCGGATAGACCAGATAGCTTTCGAGCTGCGGCATATCCGTCTCGCGCATGAGCTGCACGAGGGGCGAGCCGGTCTCGATCAGGTAATCCGGCAGCACGGCGATCCCGGCGCCGGAATCGACCGCCCGCTTCATCGCGGTGATGTTGTTCACCGTGAGGTGGATCGGCCGCGGGTTGCGCTGGTCGCGCCCCATGGTGCCGAGCCAGTGCACTGCAGTCAGATAGGACGGCGAGGTGCCGCCGAAGGACAGGATGCGGTGGTTGTCGAGGTCTTCATAGCTCTTCGGCTCGCCGAAGCGCTTCACATAGGCCGGCGAGGCGTAGACGTGGAAATGGACCGTGAAGAGCTTGCGCTGGATCAGGTCCGGCTGCTGCGGCTGGCGCAGGCGGATCGCGATGTCGGCCTCGCGCATCGAGAGATCCAGCTCCTCATCGGTGAGGATCAGCTCGACGCGGATGTCGGGATAGAGATCGAGGAACTCGGCCAAACGCGGGGTCAGCCAATGGCCGCCGAGGCCGCGCGTCGCCGTGACCTTGAGCTCGCCCGAGGGGTGCTCGCGCGTCTCCGATAGCTGCGAGCGCGTGCGCTCCAGCCGTTGCGTCATCTCGCGCGCCGCACGCCAGAGCAGTTCGCCCTGCTCGGTCAGGATCAGTCCGCGCGTATGCCGATGAAAGAGAGGCGCGCGCAATTCACGCTCAAGCGCCCCGATCTGCCGGCTGACGGCGGATTGACTCAACCCCAGAACATCGCCAGCTTTGGTGAAACTGCCTGACTCTGCGACCGTGTAGAAAATTCGGATGCGGTCCCAATCCACCGCGCGTCCCCCGTTATGCGTTTTGTGCATGATGGGGGATGAAGTTGCTGTACGTCAATGTCTAGACGGCAGAGATAGTCCATTTTGCCACTGATTTTGGTGGCGATATCCATCAATTTTGGTGATGAGTTGGCGGTGCAGCCTATTCGGCTGCCTCGCGTTGATCGAGCGCGCTGTTCAGCAACCAGCGCTCGGCGTCGAGCGCCGCCATGCAGCCCATGCCCGCCGCCGTCACCGCCTGCCGATAATGCTCGTCGGTGACGTCTCCGGCAGCGAAGACGCCCGGAATGTTGGTGCGGGTCGTACCGACCTCGACTTCGAGATAGCCGGATTCGCGCATGTCGAGCTGGCCGGCGAAAAGCTCGGTCGCCGGCTTGTGGCCGATGGCGATGAAGACGCCGTCGGCCTTCAGCTCGCTCTCGGCGCCCGTCTTCGTATTCTTCAGGCGCAGATGCGTGACATTGGGCGGGGTGGTGGCGCCGCAGATTTCGGCGATCTCGCTGTCCCAGACCAGCTTGATCTTCGGGTGCTTGAACAGGCGCTCCTGCATCACGCGCTCGGCGCGCAGATGATCGCGGCGATGAACCAGCGTGACCTTGCTGGCGAGGTTGGCAAGATAGAGTGCCTCCTCGACCGCGGTGTTGCCGCCGCCGACGACCACGACCTCCTTGTTCCGGAAGAAGAAGCCGTCGCAGGTGGCGCAGGCCGAGACGCCGAAACCCTGGAAGCTCTGCTCGGAAGGCAGGCCGAGCCATTTCGCCTGCGCGCCGGTGGCGATGATCAGCGAGTCGCAGGAATAGGTCTCGTTGCCATCGCCCCAGAGGCGGAAGGGCCGCTGCGAGAGGTCGACGCGGGCGATGTGGTCCGAGACCATCTTCGTGCCCATATGCTCGGCCTGGGCGCGCATCTGCTCCATCAGCCATGGGCCCTGGATCGGATCGGCGAAGCCCGGATAGTTCTCCACATCGGTGGTGATCATGAGCTGGCCGCCAGCCTGCAGGCCGGAGATGAGCACCGGCTCCAGCATGGCGCGGGCGGCGTAGATCGCGGCGGTGTAGCCGGCCGGGCCGGAGCCGATGATGATGACGCGGGCGTGCATGTTGGCCATCGTCTCAATTCCTCTCCTGCGGGCGAACGGCCGCAGTTTCGTTCCGTCAGATACGGCGGCGGCGCGCCGAAACAAGAGCGGCCTGGTTCACTATCAGATCGATCGCCGTGATCGCGTCCTATCGGATGCGCGGTGATCTATGCGTCGAGCCCGAGAGCGGCCCGGTGGCTGAGCCAGCCCCGCCGTATCGCATCGGCGATGACGGGCGTTGAGTCTATCGGCGCGTAGCGCTTGCCGGCAAGCTGTCCACGGAAAGGATGCACAGCGCCTTCCTGCATCAGCGTCGCGATCAGCGCTGTGATCTTCGGATGGCCGCCCTGCGGCTCGAAGACGAGGACGGGAACGCCGGTCGCCGTGGCCTCGCCGATCATGTTGGTCGAATCGGCGGTGACGACGACGGCGTCGGCATTGGCGATCAACGCGAGATAAGGGTTCTCGCCCGAGCCGTCCCACCACCAGCCGCCATGGCGAGCGAAGACGGCCGACGCCGCATTCGCGAGGGCGGGCGAGGTGCGGCGTGAGGGCGAGCCCATCAACGCGGCGCCGGAGCCGGCCAGGGCATCGAGCTGCTTGCTAAAGCCCTCGATATCGGCCGGGGAGAAGCGGTGGTGCCGGCTGTCGCCTCCGACCAGCACGGCGACGCGCGGCGCGGGCAAAGCCCCTATGGGGCCGGGAGGCGCGGCCTGGGCCGAGGCCAGCTTCTCGGGCGTGAGGCGATGGGGGGAGGTGGCGGTGACGAGCACATTGTCTCCACGCAGCCGGTCGTGTCCTGAGACCCAGATCAAGTCGGCCGTGCCGGCGCCGGTGCGCGGGTCCTTGAGGAAGACGGTGAAGGTCCGGCCGTTCGAGGCCTTCTTCACCGCCCGCAGATAAGGGACGGCGCGCCGGCCCGAGGCGATGGCGATGTCGGGGAAGGGCGGGCGGATCGGGCTCTCCGACCGGTCGGGCGCCTCTCGCGGGTCGATCGGCCCGCGCGGCATCAGCCAGGCGAAGGGCTTGCGCGGCCTCACGCGCCGTATTTCCGGCATGACGCCGAGCCGTTCTGCCACGCCGAGGCACTGGCCTTCGTCGCCGGCCTTGCCATCGGTCAGGACCCAGACGGTTGGTTGGGGAAACTGCGGTTCGGGATTGTCGTGCATCGTTTCGCCTGTCCGCGGCATGCGCCTTGTATCGCTTGGCCGCGCCGTCTACACCAGCGCGACCTTCCTTGGGGATATTCGTGCGTCCGAAACTCGACGAGATCGACCTGCGCATCCTGCGCGAGCTCCAGGCCGATGGGCGCATGACCAATGTCGAGCTCGCGAGCCGCGTCGGCATCTCGCCCCCGCCCTGCCTGCGCCGCGTGCGCGCGCTGGAGGAGGCCGGGTTGATCCGCGGCTACCATGCCGATCTCGACGAGCGGAAGCTGGGCTTTGAGGTGGTCTGCTTCGCTTTCGTACATCTGGCGAGCCAGGCGGAGGTCGACCTCGCCGCCTTCCAGGTCCGGATGAAGGGCTGGCCGAGCGTGCGCGAATGCTGGACGCTCTCCGGCGACATCGACTTCGTGCTGAAATGCGTCGCGCCTGACCTGAAGGCCTTCCAGGACTTCGTGGCGGAGCTGACGGCGATGCCGAATGTCCGGAACGTCCGCACTGCGCTCGCCCTCGACCGTGTCAAGGACGAGCCGATCGTGCCTTTTGGCTGAGAGCGAGGCTGCCATGCCGGTGACGGTCTGGACGGCGGCCGACGCGGATTTGTCGGCGATCCTTGCGCTCTATCGCCAGCTCAGCGTCACCGACCTCGTGCCGGACGCCGCGGCGGCGGCCGAAACCTGGCGGCAGATTCTCGCCAGCGGCTTCATGACTGTGCATGTCGCCGAGCTCGACGGCAGGGTCGTGGCGACCTGCGTGCTGGTGATCGCGCCCAATCTGACACGCAACATGCGCCCCTTCGGGCTGATCGAGAACGTCGTCACCGAAGAAGGGCTGCGCGGCCAGGGCGTCGGCAAGCGTGTCGTACAGGCCGCCATCGCGCAGGCCTGGGACGCCGGCTGCTACAAGGTGATGCTGCTGACCGGGCGCAAGGACCCGGCCGTGCTCGGGTTCTACGAGGCCTGCGGCTTCAGCCGCGGCAAGACCGCCTTCGAGGTCAGGCGGCCCGGCTAGCGTCTATTCCGGCCTCGCACCTGCGGTCAGCCAGCGACGTAGCGCTTGATCCAGTATGCGTTGTTGCGGGCGAGGGCCTTCAGCCGGCGCCGGTCAATGTCCGGCAGATTCCAGCCGCCGCCGGCGGGGTGTTCCGACGACATGATGGGGTAGCTCGCGAGCGGCCGGCCGCTGCGATCGTAGATCGTCGCCGTGCTCTCGAGAAAGTCGCTGGTGCCGCCGCCGCCGTTCGGTTTGCCGCCTCCGCTGCCCACATAGGATGAGAGCCAGACGCTGGTGACATTGACGATGAGCCGCGTAGACGCGCCGCGCTGCAGCGAGGGCCCGAGCAGTTCGGCGAGCTTGCTCTCCAATTCGGCCTTGACCAGGGCGGTGTTGGCGCCCCAGCCCTGCACGACAGTCGGCGCGAAGGTCACCTGGATCGAGCCGATCGGCGCGGCCTGCGCCAGGGCGGCGGCCCCTGCGAACGGCGCCAGCGCGGCGGCAGCGAGCGCGAAGGACAGAAAGTGTCGACGCGTTGTCATGATCGGAAACTCCGTGAAAACCGTTCCTTCAATGTAAGCGCGGGTTTTCGATAGTCCATGGGCGCGTTCGCGTGCCATCGGCAGCGGCTTACTCTATGGGATTCGCATTCGAGGGGGGATTCTCATGGAACGCTGGCTGACGGAATTCGTGAAACTATGGGTCGTGATCGACCCGATCGGGACCCTGCCGGTGTTCCTGGCGGTCACGGCGGGGATGAGCAAGGCGGCTGCGCGACGCGTCGCCCTGCACGGCACGCTCGTCGCCTTCATTGTGCTCCTGTTCTTCATCCTGCTGGGGCAGGTCCTGCTGACGGCGATGGAGATCGAGCTGAGCTCCTTCCAGATCGCCGGCAACATCGTGCTGTTCCTGTTCGCCCTGACCATGATCTTCGGCGAATCGAAGCTGGACGAAGACAAGAAGCTGCTGAGCTCATCCGATCTCGAAAAGGCGGTTTATCCCCTCGCGATTCCGAGCATTGCGAGCCCAGGCGCGATGCTGACGGTGATGACGGTGACCGACAATGCGCGGTTCAGCATCGTCGAGCAGACGGAGACCCTGATCCAGGTCGGCATCATCCTGGCAGCGCTGCTCGTGCTGCTGTTCTGCGCCTCGCATATCATCGCGGTCATCGGAAATGCGGGAGCCAGCATCATCAGCCGCGTCATGGGGCTGATCCTGGCGAGCGTCGCAGTCGACGGTTTCGTCAAGGCGGCGAGGGTGATTGTCGCCGGGTAGCGGAACGGGGGGAGTCATGCTCGGGCCTGACCCGAGCATCTTTGGCCGAAGAGGCTAGCCGCCGCTTTCCTGCATGAGGTTCTCGGGTCGGAGCTGTGCTCCGCCCGAGCATGACGCATTCGGTCAGCGGAAGACGACGCTGACGACTTCGTAGGACTTGCCGCCGCCGGGCGTATTGACCTGCACGGAATCGCCGACCTTCTTGCCGATCAGCGCGCGCGCGATCGGCGAGCCGATCGAGACCTTGCCGGACTTCACGTCCGATTCCGGTTCGCCGACGATCTGGTAGCTCTTCTCTTCCTCGGTATCGTCGTCGATCAGCTTGACGGTGGCGCCGAACTTGATCGTGTCGCCGCCGAGCTTCGAGACGTCGATGATGTCGGCGCGGCCGATCAGCGACTCGAGCTCCAGGATGCGGCCCTCGTTGAGGGACTGCGCTTCCTTCGCGGCATGATATTCGGCGTTCTCCGAGAGGTCGCCGAGGGCACGCGCCTCGGAGATCGCGGTGATGATGCGCTGACGCTCGACCTGCTGGCGGTGCTTCAGCTCCACCTCCAAAGCGGCGAAGCCGCCCGCGGTCATGGGAACCTTTTCCATTCTTTCCGTCCCGTAAGCTTCAAAAGCGCGGCTCGCCGGGCGAATGGCACGCCGGCGTTTCCGCGCTTCCGATCGATCTTGAACCTCGACGCTTCCGGCCGCTCAGGCCGCGCGTTCGAAGTAGGATTGCAACGATCGTACTTCGAGATCGCCGCTGCAATAGGCCTTGATGCCCTCTGCCGCGGCGATCGCGCCTGCCAAGGTGGTATAATAGGGCACCTTGTGCAAGAGGGCCGTTCGACGTAGCGAACGGGAATCCGCCAGCGCCTGCGGCCCCTCGGTCGTGTTGAAGATCAGCTGGATTTCGCCGTTCTTGATCGCGTCGACGACGTGCGGTCGGCCTTCCAGCACCTTGTTGATCTTGCTGGCGCTGATGCCCTGCTCCTGCAGCAGGCGCAGCGTGCCGCCGGTCGCGACGATGCGGAAGCCGAGATCGGAGAGGATGCGAACGGCTGGCACGATGCGCGGCTTGTCGTCATCGCGCACCGAGACGAAGACCGTGCCCTTGACCGGGACCTTGGAGCCGGCACCGAGCTGGCTCTTGGCGAAGGCGGTGTCGAAGGAGCGGTCGAGGCCGATGACCTCGCCGGTCGAGCGCATCTCCGGCCCGAGCAGCACGTCGACGCCCGGGAAGCGCGCGAAGGGGAACACCGCTTCCTTGACGCCGACATGGTCGAGCACCGCCGGCTTCAGTGCGAAGCTCGCCAGGCTCTCGCCGGCCATGATGCGGGCCGCGATCTTGGCGACGGGAACGCCAATGACCTTGGCGACGAAGGGCACGGTGCGGGAGGCGCGCGGGTTGACCTCAAGGACGTAGATGTCACCGTCCTTGATCGCATACTGGACGTTCATCAGCCCGCCGACATCGAGCGCCAGCGCCATGGCCTTGGTCTGGCGTTCCAGCTCGGAGAGGACTTCGGCCGAGAGTGAGCGCGGCGGCAGCGAGCAGGCCGAATCGCCCGAGTGGATGCCGGCCTCCTCGATATGCTCCATGATGCCGGCGATGAAGGCGTCCTTGCCGTCGGCCAGGCAGTCGACATCGACCTCGATCGCGTCCGACAGATAGCGGTCGAACAGCAGCGGGTTCTTGCCGAGCACCGTGTTGATCTGGCCGGTCTTGTCGTTCGGGTACTTGGCCTTGACCTCGGAGGGGATCAGCGAGGGCAGGGTGCCGAGCAGATAGTCCTCGAACATCACCTCGTCGCGGATGATCGCCATGGCGCGGCCGCCCAGCACATAGGAAGGCCGCACGACGAAGGGCAGGCCGAGCTCGGCCGCGATCAGCCGGGCCTGCTCGACGGAATAGGCGATGCCGTTCTTCGGCTGCTTCAGGTGCAGCTTGTCGAGCAGGCGCTTGAAGCGGTCGCGGTCCTCGGCGAGGTCGATCGCGTCCGGCGAGGTGCCGAGGATCGGGATGCCGGCCTCTTCCAGAGCGTTGGCGAGCTTGAGCGGCGTCTGGCCGCCGAACTGGACGATGACGCCGTGCAGCGTGCCGTTCTGCTTCTCGGTCTCGAGGATCTCGAGCACGTCCTCGGCGGTCAGCGGCTCGAAATAGAGCCGGTCGGAGGTGTCGTAGTCGGTCGAGACCGTCTCCGGATTGCAGTTGACCATGATGGTCTCGTAGCCCGCATCCTTCAGAGCGTAGCAGGCGTGGCAGCAGCAGTAGTCGAACTCGATGCCCTGGCCGATGCGGTTCGGCCCGCCGCCGAGGATGACGACCTTCTTGCGATCGGAGGGGTTGGCCTCGTCGGCCACCTTGCCCGCGAAGGGCATGGCGTAGGTCGAATACATATAGGCCGTCGGCGAGGCGAACTCGGCCGCGCAGGTGTCGATGCGCTTGTAGACCGGGCGGACGTCGAGCGACCTGCGGAGCGCACGGACCTCGGCCTCGGTCTTGCCGGAGACGGCGGCGAGGCGCTTGTCGGAGAAGCCCATCGCCTTGATTTGGCGGAAGGCGCCGGGCGTCTGCGGCAGGCCGAACTTCCGGACCTTCTCCTCGGTGTCGATGATGCCGCGCATCTGCTCGAGGAACCACGGGTCGATCTTGCAGCTCTCGTGGATCTGCTCGTCGGTGAAGCCCAGCCGCATCGCCTGGGCGACATGCAGGATGCGGTCAGGCGTCGGCGTCGAGATCGCCGCCTTGACGGCGTTGCGGTCGTCGCCGAGGCCCAGACCCTCGACCTCGATCTCGTCGAGGCCGTCGAGGCCGGTCTCCAGCGAGCGCAGGGCCTTCTGCAGCGATTCCTGGAAGGTGCGGCCGATCGCCATGGATTCGCCGACCGACTTCATCGCCGTGGTCAGCGTCGGCTCGGCACCGGGGAACTTCTCGAAGGCGAAGCGCGGGATCTTGGTGACGACGTAGTCGATCGTGGGCTCGAACGAGGCGGGCGTCGCGCCGCCGGTGATGTCGTTCTCGATCTCGTCGAGCGTGTAGCCGACGGCCAGACGCGCTGCCACCTTGGCGATGGGGAAGCCGGTCGCCTTCGACGCCAGCGCCGAAGAACGCGAGACGCGCGGGTTCATCTCGATGACGATCATGCGACCGGTTTCCGGATCGATCGCGAACTGCACGTTCGAGCCGCCGGTCTCGACGCCGATCTCGCGCAGCACCGCCAGCGAGGCGTCGCGCATGATCTGGTATTCCTTGTCGGTCAGCGTCAGGGCCGGGGCGACGGTGATCGAATCGCCGGTATGGACGCCCATCGGATCGAAGTTCTCGATCGAGCAGACGATGATGCAGTTGTCCTTCTTATCGCGGACGACCTCCATCTCGTATTCCTTCCAGCCCAGCACGCTCTCCTCGATGAGGACTTCGCTGGTGGGGGAGGCGTCGATGCCGCGCTCGACGATGTCGATGAACTCGCCCTTGTTGTAGGCGATGCCGCCGCCCGTGCCGCCCATGGTGAAGGAGGGGCGGATGATCGCGGGCAGGCCGATGTCCTCCAGCGCGTCGAGCGCCTGGCCGAGCGACTTGACGTGGTGCGAACGCGGGGTGTCGAGGCCGATCTTGGTCATCGCCTCGCGGAAGAGCTCGCGGTCCTCGGCCTTGTCGATGGCTTCGGCGGTGGCGCCGATCATCTCGACGCCGAACTTCTCCAGAACGCTGATCTTGCTGCCGTCAGGCTGAACGATCGACTTCTTGTTGAGCGAGAGCGCGCAGTTCAGCGCGGTCTGACCGCCCATGGTCGGCAGCAGCGCGTCGGGCCGCTCCTTCTCGATGATCTTGGCGACGATCTCGGGCGTGATCGGCTCGACATAGGTCGCGTCGGCCAGGTCCGGATCCGTCATGATCGTCGCCGGGTTCGAATTGACCAGGATGATGCGATAGCCCTCGGCCTTGAGCGTCTTGCAGGCCTGGGTGCCGGAATAGTCGAACTCGCAGGCCTGTCCGATGATGATGGGGCCGGCGCCGATGATCAGGATGGACTTGATGTCTGTGCGCTTGGGCATGATCTCGGCCGTTTTCGCGGGCGCGCGCACGGCCGTCCGATCGAGAGAGCGGGCCGGTGCGAACGCCAGAATGAATGCTAGGCGCTCGCTATAGACGGGCTGGGCGGCGGGGGGAAGCGGAAAGGCTGAGCTTTCGACAGTTCGTGGGTGGCGGCGGAAAGCCTCAGCCGCAGCAGGGGCAGCCCGGCCCGAAGACCGCACGGCTGCCCAGCGCCGCGAGCCGGGCGCGCCAGCCCGGGACGCGGCCGCGCAGCGTGGCGATGGCGCGGTCGCGGTCGAGGCGTGTCGGGCGTGCATCCTCCAGCACGATCTGACCGTCGATGACGCTCGTCACCACGTCGCTCGCCCGGGCATAGTAGACCAGCGCCGCGTAGCCGCCGTAATAGGGCTGGAGATGGGGCCGGTCGATGTCGACCGCGATCAGATCAGCCTTCTTGCCGGTGTCGAGCGAGCCGATTTCGGCATCGAGCCCGAGAACGCGCGCGGCGCCCATGGTGTGGAGCTGCAGCGCCTGCGCGCAGGAGAGGGCGTTCGGGTCCCCCAGCCTGAGACGCATGGCGTTGAGAGCGTTGCGCATGCCCTCGAACGGGTCGTTCATCATCCAGTCGGTGGCGAAGCCGGTGGGTATCCCGCGGGCGAGGATGTCGTCGAGCGGCGGGTAGCGTCCGCGGCGCGGATAGATGGTGGGGCAATGGGCGTAGGCCGCGCCGCTTTCCTGAACGGCGTCGAGATCGCCCGCTCCGGCGAAGACGAGATGGGCGAGCACGACATCGGGCGCCAGCATGCCGACATCGCGCAGGAATTCCAGCGGGCCGCAGCCATGTTCAGCCCTGATCTGCTCCGTCTCGCCGAGACTCTGGGCGGCGTGGATATGCATGCCGACGCCGAGGCGATTCGCTTCGCCGCGCGCCTCGCGCAGCAGCCCGGCCGAGCAGGTGTCTGTCGCATGGGTGCCGATGCGTGCGGAGATGCGGCCCGATGCCGTGCCGTGCCAGCGCTCGGCGAAGGCGACGCCGTCCTTCAGGCGCGTTTCGCCGATCTCGGCGTGGTGGGTGTAGTCGCCGCGCCAGAGCTCGTGCAGGCGCACATCGAAGACCTTGTGGGCGATCTGGGCGCGCAGGCCGCAGCGCTCGACGGTCTCGGCCAGCCTGTCGGGCGCATACCAGATGTCGTTGATCGTGGTGATGCCGGAACAGAGCATGTCGGCGCAGCCTGCCTCGGCCAGCAGGGCCCATTCCTCCTCCGCGATGTCCTTCTCCATGCGGAAGGCCACCTCCAGAAGCGCGGCCTTGGCGGCATGGTCGTCGGTCTGGCTGCGGAAGATCAGGGAGGCGGCGTGGGAATGGCAGTTGACGAAGCCCGGCAGCACGGCCCGGCCTTCCCCGCGCAGCACGCGCTGCGCCTGCCAGGTTCCTTCAGGCTGCCGTGGCCCGGCGTGGAGGATGCGGCCGCCCGCGATAGCCACCTCGCCATCGGAGATGATCGGAAGGCCCTCGCTCATCGGGTAGAGGAACTCGGCACGGACCAGCAGGTCGATCTCGGTCACGGACGGGCTTCTCCACTGCGACTCGGGGCTCGCCGCGGAGCTTAGGGGCAGGGCCGGCAGGCGTCAGCCCCGGGGGACGATCGGCCGCTTGCGTCCCGCGCGATTGCTTAATATGAAATGTTATATTATTTCATATTGAGGCTTCGTCGTGCACCAGCGCCCTCCCGTCCCCGCTCTCTCCCACCTTGCCGCAATTCTCCTGGCATCGACGCTGACAGCGTCCATCGCCTCCGCCCATGATCACGCGCCGTCGCGCGGTCGGCTCGTCTTCGCCGATCATGAGAAGCCGGTGGTCCGCGTCCTCGATCTCGACAGCGGCGAGGTCACTCATACGTTTCCGGTGCCGAAGCCGAACCCGGTCTTCGCCGGTGTCGATGGCGGGCGCTATGTCGCGATCAAGACCGGGGACGATGCCGGGACGGTGCGGCTGCTCGATACGGGCCTCCTCTACGAGCCGCATGGCGACCATGTCGACGTTGAGAAAGGGCCGGTGCGCCTGCTCGATCTCGCGGTGACCGGACAGAAGCCGGCGCATGTCATCTCGGGCAACGGGCAGCTCGCGCTGTTCTTCGACGGCATCCGGCCCTGGGACGGAGCGAGCACGGCCAAGGCGGTGCTGCTGTCCATCAAGGGCCTCGACAAGCCCGCGCCGACGCAGACCGTGTGGCAGAGCCCCGGGCCGCAGCACGGCATCGCGGTGCCGCTTGGGCGCGGGCAATGGCTGATGTCCGTGCCGAACCCGGCCTATGTGAAGGGCGACGACCGGCAGGCCTCGTCGCGGCCGAACGGCTTCGAGGTGCTGGACCAGGGCAAGGGCTGGAAGCGCCTGGCATCCTTCGCCGATGCCGCGAAGGCGGATGCCTCCTGCAAGCTCTATCACGGGCAGGCCAGTGCCGGCGGCCGCCAGGTGCTCGGCTGCACTGAGGGGCCGGACGGCGGCGTGCTCGTGCTGGAGCGCGGGAAAAAGGGCTTCGAGGCGCGCAGGTTGCGCTACCCCGATGCAGAGCGGCGCATCAGCGCCATCCGGGGGCGCGACGCCGGGCGATACATGGTCGCGAACTATGGACGCACCAGCCCCTATGACGCGCTGATCCGCATCGATCCGAAGGTGCGGAAGCTTGAGGCGCAGGACGTGCAGCCGGTTCCGGGCGGCCAGTCCGCCTGCCAGTTTGAGCTGTCCGGAAACGGCAAGTGGCTCGCCAATCTGACGCCGGACGGCAAGCTGCGCGTTTACGAGATGGCTCCGGCCTGGAAGGAGGTCGCGTCCTTCGATGCGGTGCCTGCCTTCGACTGCGCCTATGGCGCCCGCACCCCGACGCCCTCGCTTGCCGTGATCGGTGAAATCGCCTTCGTCAGCGACCCTGAGAACGGCCGCATCCGCGAGTTCAATCTCGGAACGCTCAAGCAGGGGCTCGACCTCCCTGTCGAAGGCAAGCCGGCCAACCTCGCCGGTGCCGATGCCGGGTAAACGTTCTGTGCGTTGACAGGGTAGGGCATGAGCCTAGCGTGACCGCTTCCGTGCTGGCGTGAAGCCGGATCGCGAACGCTCCGGCGGCGCCCGAAACAGGGAGCATGACCATGCGTGCTGCCGACCCTCAGAAACTCGATGCATTGGTGGGACGCCTCGTCGGCGATGTCGGGGCTTCCGTCACCGGGGCGTTGATCGTGCTCGGCGACCAGCTCGGTCTCTACAAGGCGATGGGCGATGGCGAGCCGGTGACCGCGGCCGAGCTCGCCGCGCGGACGGGCTTCAAGGAGCGCTATGTCCGCGAATGGCTCTCCGCCCAGGCGGCGGCGGGCTATGTCGACTATGACGAGGGGAGTGACCGCTTCAGCCTCTCCCCCGAGCAGGTCATGACCTTCGCGGAGGACGACAGCCCCGCCTTCTTCGCGGGCGCCTTCGAGGTCGTGCAGTCGATGTGGGTGGACGAGCCAAAGGTGGAGGAAGCCTTCCGGAGCGGCAAGGGCCTCGGCTGGCACGAGCACAGCAAATGCCTGTTCCGCGGCACGGAGCGCTTCTTCCGGCCGGGCTACAACGCGCATCTGACGGCTGAATGGATTCCGGCGCTGGATGGCGTCCAGACCAAGCTCGAGCGGGGGGCGACGGTCGCCGATGTCGGTTGCGGCCACGGCGCCTCGACGATCCTGATGGCCAAGGCCTATCCGCAGTCGCGCTTCTACGGCTTCGACTATCACGGCCCCTCGATCGAGCGGGCGCGGGAGGAAGCGCAGAAGGCAGGGGTGGGGGACCGCATCGTCTTCGAACAGGCCTCCGCCAAGGACTTCCCGGAGCAGAAATACGATCTCGTCACGATGTTCGACTGCCTGCACGACATGGGCGACCCCGTCGGTGCCGGAAAGCATGTGCGCGATTCGCTGGCGCGAGACGGCAGCTGGATGATCGTCGAGCCCTTCGCCCATGACAGGCTGCAGGATAATCTCAACCCGGTCGGGCGGATCTATTACGGCGCCTCGACGATGATCTGCACGCCGGCCTCGCTGTCGCAGGAGGTTGGGCTGGGGCTGGGGGCGCAGGCGGGCGAGATGCGGCTGCGCAAGGTCGCGCTCGATGCCGGTTTCTCGCGCTTCCGGCGCGCGACCGAGACGCCCTTCAACATGGTGTTCGAGGTGCGGGCCTGATTTTCACGAGCCTGGTGTTGAAAGCCGGCGTGATCGTGGGGTGAGGCTGTCCAAGCCGCCGGACAGCCTCTAGAAGACCCGCATGCCGTTTCGCCGCTATCCGCGCCAGTTCCGCCAGCTCGCTGCCTATGTCGTCGCAGGCGGGCTCACGGCCGTGGCGCATTACGGGGTGCTGGTCGGGCTGGTCGAGCTGGGCCGGGTCGATCCGGTCCCGGCGACGCTGGCGGGCTTCGTCGTCGGTGCGCTGGTTTCCTACACGCTCAATCGCTGGATGACCTTCGACGCCACCCGCGGCCATGTCGAGGCCGGCTGGCGCTTCGCCGTGATCGCGGCCGGCGGCTTCGTGCTCACCGGCATCCTGATGCATCTCTTCGTCAGCCGCGCCGGCCTGCCCTATCTGCCGATGCAGATCGTGACGACCGGCGTGGTGATGGTGTTCTCGTTCCTCGGCCACAAGTTCTTCAGCTTCGCCGACCGGGCGGCCTGAAAGGGCGCCGGAGGCGGGACGTGCCGGCCCCTCAGCGGATGCCGCTGGAGCAGTTCATGAATGCCATGTGGGCGCCGGTTCCGCGCTTCGGCGAATGCCATCGCATCCGGCCCGGCCGGTGATTGTCCGGCGAGAGCCTGCCGCCGTTGTTAAGGGCGCAGTTGCAGGCGCGCGGGTCGTTCATCCGACGACATTCCGGGTGGATCCCGCCTTGTTGCGCCGAGGCCGGCGGTGGGAATCCCAATGCGACAAACGACAGAACCGTCGCGGCAAGCCAGTATCTCACGTCAGTCTCTCCCCCGAGCCGACGCAAGGTTTCATGCCGCTTGCGACAAGTCCATCGCGCTGCCCGCGCTGCGGGCTGCGCCTTTCGTCGCTGCGGCTGTGCCCTTCGCACGCAGGCGATAGAGGCGGGCGGAACGCCCGCCTGCCTCACTTGGGCGGTTCGACCGTCAGCGTGAGCTGGCTGCGGCCGGTGCGGCCTTCCTTGTCGGTGGCCTCGATCTCGACGACATGCCGGCCGGGCGGGACGATGACCGCGGGCGCCTCGATGCCCGCCGCGGTGATGAAGGGCTTCACGCGGGGGGTGAGGTCGATCGGCTGCTGGCGGCGATAGGTGATGCGCACGCTCGCCGGGTCGATCGGCACGCCGTTGCTGGGCATGAAGCGCACCGCGAGCCGGAACGGCCCGCTGCTCACCTTTGAAGGTGTGCCGAGCGTGTCGATGCCCGGGCCGCGCGTGAGGTTGCGCACGGATCCCGTCTTGATCTCGACCGCCGGCAAGCCGGCTTCCTCATGCGTGATGAGATGCACCGGGTCTGCCGCCATCGCCGATGAAAATGCGCAGGCAGCGAGAAGAAGTGTCGGCAGGAGCTGCCGGGAGAATCTAATCTTGGTCATCTTCCTATTTAACCCCCAAAAGAACGGCTATCAGGCCGGCTATGGCCGAGACGACGGTGGTGGCCATGAGCACCGCCTTCTCGATGTTCTTGATGGTATCGACCGGCATCTTGCCGTTGACGGCCAATAGAACCTCACGCAGGGCAGGCAGCGAGACGATGCCGCGCGCGGTCAGCGCGGCCTGCGTCATGCGCAGCAGCATGCCGGTCAGCATGGAAGCGCCGATGCTCAGCGCGTAGAAGATCGTTTCTCGCCAAGCTGCCGGTCCCTGCGGAAGGAGCGGTATGTTGTCGATCCAACCGAGCAATCCGTTCATGCTCGCGACAGAAAAAATTGCGAAGCCTGCCGCAACGGAGGCGTCGAACCGGGTCAGGCGCGGCCGAATGCCGAAATAGGCCAGGCCTGTGAAGAAGGGGATCGCGACCGAAGCGAAGCGCAGGACGGAGAGCGGCAGGTCCAGCCAGAGCACGACGCTGGCATAGCTGCCGAGCAGCGTCAGGAAGCCGAGCGGAAGCACATGGTAGCGCCTGCGGTGGATGAGGCCGTGCCTATGCTCCCGATGGTGCGGCTCTGCAGCGGCCAGCGGCGCCTGGGGCGCGCTGAAGATGGGCGCTACGGGCGCCTTGCGACTTTCCTCCGCCGCCTTCTCGACCTCCACCAGGCGGCATTCCAGCGCCTCGATCCGGCGCAGCAGCGGCAGCACGGGCGTGAGATCTCGTCCGCAGCAGCGGCAGGACAGCACGCCGCCACCGAGCACGGCTTCGCAATAGGGACAGACAGTCTGATCCTGCACGGAAATCTCGGTCTTTGGGAAGAGCGCGCTCAAAGACACAAGTGCCGCTGCAAATCAAGTATTCAGAGGATTTTTCATTTACGGAAAGTGCCCCGATGACCCAAAAGTCGCAAGCTCGCGCTTGCGCATGGCCGCGCTTCCGCGTCCCGCGCGAGGTTCCTTCATTGTCGAGCATGGCGCCGCCCGGCTTCAGGCCGGCTTGAGCGCCTTGAAGGTCATCCGGTGCGGGTTGTGGCCGAAATTCGCCGGGCGCGCGGGCTCGGCGAAGCCGGCCTCGCGGATCAGCGCGGACATGGCCTCGGCCGTATAGGTCGAGAGGCCGTACTGCGCTCTCAGCTTGCGATAGTCGGAAAAGGCCGTGCGGACGAGCCCCGCCAGCGCTGCGGTCAGGAAGCCGCCGCGCCCGGCGAAGGCGAGGAGTTGGGAGGCGTCCGTCAGCGGGCTGACATCCGGCGGGATGACGTCAGCGAGGATCAGCGCCCCGCCGGGCTTGAGCTTGGCGTGCCATATCCGCAGCAGCGCCTGCAGCTCGTCGCGGGAGAGGTATTGGAGCAGCGAATTGGCGACCACGAGGTCGAGGGAAGCGTCCGGCAGCGCCTCGACCTCCTCCGGCGAGACCACGGCGATGTTACCGAGGCGGCCGAACTGCGTGCGCAGCTTCTCGCGAACATTCGGCGCGGCCTCGCAGAGATTGAGCCGACCACAGGCCGCCGCGACGCGGGCCGCATCCAGCGCTTCGCCGCAGCCATGGTCCAGGACCACCGCGTCCGGCGAGGGGATATGAGCGATCAGGTCGCTGGCAATGGCGCGGTAATGCAGGGCCTTGTGCCGCGGCGATACGTAGATGGAGTGCTCGCCGTTCCAGAAGTCGCGCCAGGACATGCTCTCGCCATTTGCCGTTGAGGGGCAGCGACGGGCTGCCTCCCCGCAGGACTAGAGGCTGTTGGGGGCGTTGGACAAGTACCGCTTTTGGGGGTCAGGCGCCCGGCGCCTTCGGCTTGGCGAAATGGATGCCGATCTGCCGCTGCCGGACCCAGACCAGCGAGGCGGCGCGGAAATCATCGTCGTCGTCGGCGCGGTAGTGCAGATCCATCGGCAGCGGCCGGTCGGTCTCGGGCTGCAGCCGCGCGCCGGTCGCGGAAATATCCACCACGCGGCACGAAACGAGGAAGCGTTTGGCGGCGTCGAAAAGCTTGCCAGAGCGCAGTCTGCCCCGCCAGCGTGCCGCCTCCCTGCGCTCGATGCCCATCCTGCCGTCCCAGAGATTGTCAGTTTGCGGCAGAGCCTAGAGAATGGAGATTGAGCGAGGCTTAAGCCAATCTCGCAATTGCTGCCTTTACGGGACTTCCGATGCTGCTGCTTCCGAGACTGCTGAAACGGTTCGTGCGAAAGGGCCGATTGACTGTCATCACGCCGGATGGACGGCGGCATGTTTTCGGGACGGGGCCGGAGGAGATGCTGTTTGCAGGCGTCGTCAAGACGGCGCCTTCCGTCACCGTGCGCTTCCGTGACGACAAGGTGGAGCGAGAGCTCTTCCTCAATCCGGAACTGGCGCTCGCCGAAGGCTATATGGACGGGCGGATCGACTTCGAGGAGGGCACGATCCACGACCTGCTGACGCTGTTCTGGCTGCAGCGCCAGGAACTGCGCAAGCATCCGCTCCAGCAGGCGATCCGCAAGATCCGCTTCCGGCTGCGGCGCTGGCGGATGCACAACCCGCTCGGCGTCGCGGGCAAGAAGGTCAAGCACCACTACGACATCCCGACCGAGTTCTATAAACTCTGGCTCGACGAGACGATGACCTATTCCTGCGCTTACTGGCACAGCCCCGAGGTGGGGCTGGAGGCCGCGCAGCAGGCTAAACTCAGGCACATCGCCGCCAAGCTGAAGATCGAGCCCGGCATGACCGTGCTCGACATCGGCTCGGGCTGGGGGCAACTCGCGATCTATCTCGCCAAGGCCTGCGGGGCGAAGGTGACGGGGCTCAACGTCTCGCCCGACCAGATGGCTGCGGCGCAAAAACGGGCCGAGGCGGCGGGCGTCGGCGACGCCGTGACCTTCATCAACAAGGACTATCGCGAGCTGACCGGCACCTTCGACCGTGTCGTCTCGGTGGGCATGATGGAGCATGTCGGCGTCGCGCATTACCTCGAATATTTCGAGAAGATCCGCGAGCTGCTCACTCCGGACGGCATCGCCATGGTGCATTGCATCGGCCGCGTCGGCCCGCCGGGCTTCACCGGTCCGTTCTTCGACAAGTACATCTTCCCCGGCGGCTATGCGCCGGCGATGTCGGAGGTGTTCGCAGCCGTCGAGCAGACCGGGCTGTGGTCGTCCGACTGTGAGTTCTGGCGGCGCCATTACCACTGGACGCTGGAAGCCTGGCGCGAGCGCTTCATGGCGCATCGGGCGGAGGCGGTCGCGATGCTGGGCGAGCGCTTCGCACGGATGTGGGAGTTTTATCTCTGCGCCTGCTCGATCTCCTTCGACATCGGCGGCGACATGGTGTTCCAGCTTCTGCTCGGAAAGCACAAGAGCGCCGTCCCGGTCATCCGCGACTACATCGCGGATGACGAGAAGGCGCTGGCGGCGAAGGGGTTCTGAGGCGCGGCTGCGTATCCGCGTCCCCCCGTCGAGCGGGCGCGCTTCGTTGCTGTCCGCGAGACCTCTTGATCGCTGCGCTCGCGAAGGCGCGTGGTCAGGCGCTGACGGTCTTGCGGCGGGCCTTGGGCTTGGCGGGGGCCAGGGCCAGCGCTTCGCGATCGAGCGCCTCCTTCTGCAAGCGCAACTCGCGCAATCTCGCGGTCTTCTCATCGCGAGCCTGGGCGATGTTGTCGCTTTCGGAGATGATGCGGTTGCGGGCCAGCGACTGCGTCTGGACCTTCAGGAAGCTGTTGTCGGCTTCCGTGCGCTGTTTCGAATGTTCAGCCATGGCGGCCTTCCGATCGTGTGGGTCGTCGTTCAGATACGAAAAAAGGCCAAGCATGCGCTTGGCCTTCCCTTGGAAGTCATTCCAGTCAGTGGTGCCGGTACATCCATGGTCACCGCGACGAATGACGTCCGATCACGCAGCCTGAAGCTGCTCGGCGGCCATCTTGCCCGACTTGTTGTCGCGAGCGACTTCGAAGCCGATCTTCTGGCCTTCCTGCAGCTCGCGCATTCCGGCGCGCTCGACAGCGGAGATGTGGACGAACACGTCCTGGCTGCCGTCGTCAGGCTGAATGAAGCCGAAGCCCTTGGTGGAATTGAACCATTTCACTGTGCCGGTGGCCATTGAAGAACCCTCCTTGTTGGCAGTACCTGTCGTCCGCCATGCGACTGCCCGGCGGATTCAGAACGATTTCGAAAGGGGAGTTCATCAGAAGCGCGCCGAGGCGCGAAAATAAAAACAACCGTCCAAACAAATATCGACAACGAATTATCTAGTTTCTTTTGATCCGAATGTCAACCTTCGGTTTGTTTTATTTTTTCCTCTGGTCGAATTCATGTGCCTGCAGCAGGTATTTCCGGATCCAGTCACGGTATTTTCAAGTCGAGTTTGGCGTTTTTCTGGAGTTTTGTGCTCGATTATTTTCGAGAGATGAGGCGGCGCGGCTGGCCGCCGGGGAAGGCTAGCGCTTCAGGTTGACGACGACCACGCCGGCGAGGGCCATGGCACCTCCGATGATGCCGAAAAGGGTCGGCACCTCGCCGAGCCAGAGGAAGCCCATCAGCGTCGCCATCGGCGGCACGCAGTACTGGAAGTTGGCGGCGCGGCCGGCCGGCAGGCGCGAGAGGGTGATCGCCCAGGTGCCGTAGGCGATCAGGCTCGGCACCACGGCGAGATAGACCACCGACCAGAAGGAGACCGCAGACGCCACCTGAGCCTGTGCGATCGCGCCCGGCAGGAAGGGCAGCAGCACGAAGCCGCCGATCGCCTGGTTCCAGGCGGCGACATGCAGCGGCTTGTAGCGGCCGAAAAGCGGCTTCTGCACCACGGTGGTGATGGCATTGCAGAAAGCCGCGCCGAGGATGAGCAGCACGCTCAGGCCGATCTCGACATCGAGCCCCTTGCCGAGCGCGATGACGCCGATGCCGGCGAAGGAGAGCGCTGTGCCGAGCCAGGCTGTGAGGCTGAAGCGCTCGCCCAGGATCATCATCGCGAGCACGGCGGTCATGATCGGGTTGGTGTTGATGATGAAAGCTGCCGGCCCTGCCGGCACGACGCGCTGGCCGAAGTTCAGCAGCACCGCATACGCCGCGATAAAGACCACGCCACCGATGAGGAAGCGCCAGATATCGGTGCGCTCCGGCAGCTTGGCGCGCGTCGCGATCAGGAAAAGCGCGGCCGGCGTGCCGGCGAGCGCGAAGCGCAGCGCCGCCATCTCGGCCGGGCCGAAGCCGGCGAGTCCGGCGCGGATGGCGGGAAAGGAGGAGGCCCAGGCCGTCACGGTGAAGGCGACGGTGAAGACCAGCGTCGGGTCGAGGCGCGCGCCGCTCGACGTGGTGGTTCCGGCATGGGTGCAGGCGGGAGAGGACATGGCGTCGATCCGCGTTGAAAGACAAGTTAACCCGATAGACGACTGCCGGACCTGATTGACAAACGAACAAATGAGGCATGAGCTGTGATGATGGATCACAGCTCGAACCTGCCACCGCTGGACACGCTGCGCGCGTTCGAGGCGGCTGCGCGGACGGGGAGCTTCTCGGCTGCGGCGCAGGCGCTCAACCTGACGCATGGCGCTGTCAGCCGGCAGATCGCGCGGCTGGAGCATTGGCTCGGCCTGCGCGTCTTCCTGCGGCAGGCGCGCGGGGTCTCGCTGACGCCGGAGGGGCAACGCCTGCTGGCCCGCACGCAAGAGGCTTTCGCGCTGATCGCCGACACATCCGAGCGTTGGCGCGAGGCGCGGGGCGCGGCGGTCGTTCGGGTCAGCGCGCCGCCTTCCGTCTGCTCGCTCTGGCTGATGCCGCGCTTGTCGGTTCTGGAGGCGGGAGAGCCTTCGCTGCGCATCGTGCTGCAGGTCGAGCACCGCAAGGTGGATTTCGAAGAAGAGGGGGTGGACCTCGGGATACGTTGCGGGCGCGGCGGCGCGCCGGATAGGCTTTCGCTCAAGCTGTTCGAGGAATGGTGCTTCCCGGTGGCCTCGCCGCAATTGGCGGCCGCGATCGGGGAGGGGGCGCCGGAACGGCTGCTAGCATATCCGCTGATCCACGATTCGGACGCGGCCGGCTGGAAGGCCTGGTTCGCGGCGCAGGGGCTGGATTATCGTCCGCGCCCGCAGGACCGGCGGTTCGAGGATTACAATCTCGTGCTCGATGCCGCCGCCCATGGACTCGGCATCGCGCTGGCCCGGCCGCCGCTGGCGCGCGAGCAACTGGCGACAGGGCGGATCGTAAGAGCCGATGCGCGCGAGGCTCTGAACCCTGTGTCGTACTGGCTCGACCGGCCGTTTGGTGCACTCAGGGCTTCGGCGGCGGCGCTCGCGGGACGGATCGCGCGCGAAGCCGGTGTGTCCGACCGCGAGATCGAGGGTTTTCTCAGCCGGGAGACCAGGGCGGCGTAGGATTCTCGCGCGAGACGTGCCGGGGCGCCGCGATCTCGCCGCGCTGGCTGGCTCGGGCCATCTCGAAGCTGTCGGCGATGCGCCGCGCGCGGACGATGAAGGCCTCGGCGATCTCCGGCGGGCAGAGTTCCCGGGCCGTCGCCTCAAAGAGATCGAGCCAGCGGTCGAAATGCTCGCCCGTCAGCGGCAGGATGAGATGCGGGCGCATCGGCCGGCCGTTATAGCGGCCGGTGCGCAGCATCACGCCGCTCCAGAAATCGGTGATCTTGCCGATATGCTCGTCCCAATCCTCGACGGCGGCTTCGAAGACGGGGCCGATCAGGACGTCCTGCCGCGCCCGCCCGTAGAAGCTGCGCACGAGCTCGGCGATCATCGGCTCGCGCAGATCGGGATGGGCGGCGCCCGGATGGGTCAGGGGATTATCGGTCATCGTCCTGCGATCAGAGAGTGACTGCATCCGATATGGCGAATGCGGAGCCGGCTGGGTAGGTCCGTCAGCGTCGCAGGCCTTTTCCAGTTTCCTGGCGCACATTTATCTTGCCCGGAACCAGGCCATCATCCCGGACAAGCGGCTTTAGCCGCGCCGATCCGGGATCCATCGTAAAGCTCCGAGCCCTATGATGGATCCCGGCGCTCCGCTGCGCTGCGGCCGGGATGACGTGCGTTTCGATCAGACGGCGAGGCGCTCGTCATTAGCTATCGCCGCGGCGGCCCTCTCAGCCTGTGGGGCATCGCCATGCTCCAGGAACAGCCGCATCTCGTCCGCCAGCGCGAAGAAGCGGTCCCGCACCGCCTTGGCGTGCGGATTGGCGCGCTCGATCGCCATGAAGACATTGGGCGCATCGTGACGCACCATCTCGGTCGCCTGCATCAGCAGATCGAAGCTCGCGGTGGTCATGCGCTGCGGCAGCGGCTCCATGCGGACGAGAATCTTTGCGATCAGATGGGTCAGGCCCTGCGCCATCGCGACCTCGCGGTCATGCGCGTCCGGCGTCGTGACGATCACTTCGAGGCCCAGGACACGGCGCAGGAAGGCTGCGATCCGCCGGATACTGCGGCCGCGGACCGGGCAGAGCGCGATCTTGAGGCCGGCGATGCCATTGCGCGCGCTCTGCGGGCCGAAGAGCGGATGCGTGCCGATGATCTCGACGTGATCCGGCAGTCCTTCCAGCATGGCGCGGGCGGGGCCGATCTTCACCGAGCCGACATCCAGCACGATGGCGCCGGCCTTCAGATGCGGGCGCAGCGCGGCGATGGCCGCGGGTATCGCGGAGACGGGCACGGCGAGGATGACAAGGTCGCAGGCCGCGACCTCTGCGAGATCGGCCGGCTTCAGCCCCTTGCCGGAGACATCGGGCGGGGGAGGGGTGCCGGGATCGCAGATCCGCAGCGCAAAATGCGGCTGGAGATGGCGGGCCATCAGGCGGCCGAAGGCGCCGAAGCCTATGATGCCGATGGTGGAGAGGTTTCTGATCCTGGAAGACATCGCTTTGGTCCTGTGAGGGCCGCGATGTCGGGGGAGAGCCTGATTTCAACCGCCATCGCGGCGGTTGAACATGGGAATGCCACCGCCTTTATGAGGACGGGGCGTAATAGCTGCGGAACGAGGCCATCAGGCTGGTCATGACGTGCTTAAAGCTTCCCGTGGCGGCGAAGTCAAACGACTTGCCGCCGCGCAGAGCGAAACGCGCTATCAGGCCGCCTGCTTGCTCTTCTCGGCCGCCATCAGCTCGACGAAGCGGTTGAAGAGGTAGTGGCTGTCCTGCGGGCCGGGAGAGGCTTCCGGGTGGTGCTGGACGCTGAAGGCCGGGCGGTCGGTGAGCGCGATGCCGCTGTTCGAGCCGTCAAAGAGCGAGACATGGGTCTCGACGGCATTCGCCGGCAGGCTGGCCGGATCGACCGCGAAGCCATGGTTCATCGAGACGATCTCGACCTTGCCGGTGGTCTTGTCCTGCACCGGATGGTTGGCGCCGTGGTGGCCCTGCTTCATCTTCATGGTCTGGCCGCCGATGGCGAGCGCCATCATCTGGTGGCCGAGGCAGATGCCGAAGGTCGGCACCTTCCGGTCCAGAAGCTCCTTGATGACCGGCACGGCATATTGGCCGGTCGCGGCCGGGTCGCCCGGGCCGTTCGAAAGGAAGACGCCGTCGGGCTTGAGCGCCATGATGTCCGCGGCAGTGGTGGTCGAGGGGACGACGGTGACGTCGCAGCCGGCCTTGGCGAGGAGACGCAGGATGTTGCGCTTCACGCCGTAGTCGATGGCGACGACCTTGTAGCTCGCGCTCTCGCGCTTGCCGTAACCGGCCGGCCAGACCCAGGGCGTCTCGTCCCAGTCATAGCGCTGGGCGGAGGTGACGAGCGGGACGAGGTCGAGACCGGCCATGTCGGGCAGCCCGGCGGCCTCCCTCTTCAGCCGCTCGATGTCGAAGACGCCGTCCGGGTTGTGGGCGAGCATGGCGTTCGGCATGCCCTTGTCGCGGATCAACGCGGTCAGCGCGCGGGTGTCGATGCCGCAGATGCCGACGATGTTGCGGGCCTTGAGCCAGGCGTCGAAATGCTTGGCCGAGCGCCAGTTCGAGGGCTCGGTGATGGCGGCGTGGAGCACGCAGCCGCGCACGCCGGACGAGGCGGCGGCGTTCACCGTCTCGGTGTCCTCCTCGTTCACGCCGACATTGCCGACATGCGGGAAGGTGAAGGTGATGATCTGCCCGGCATAGGACGGGTCGGTCAGGATTTCCTGATAGCCGGTCATTGCCGTGTTGAAGCAGACCTCCCCCGGCGCCTCGCCCACGGCGCCGAGGCCGAAGCCTTCCAGCACCGTGCCGTCGGCGAGCACGAGGAGCGCGGTCGCGCGCGGTTCGGTCCAGCCGGTTTCGGCGGGGTTTCCTTCGGGAGCGGTCATGTCTATGTCTCGGTCCAGGCCGCTTCGAGCGGCATTCATGCGGGGCGGGGCACTAAATTTCGCTCCACCGGTCTGGAACGCGAGCCTTAAAGAGGCGGGCGCTGCCCGTCAATCGAGGCAGGCGCAAGCCACGCTGGATAAATGAGCAAGAGAAAAGGACGACCACGATGACGAGCCTGCGCGAGCGCTTCACGGCCGACATGAAGGAAGCGATGAAGGCCGGCGAGAAGGCCAAGGTCGCGGCGATCCGCCTGATCAGCGCCGCGCTGAAGGATAAGGACATCGAGGCCCGCGGCGCCGGCAAGGGCGAGGCCACGGCCGACGAGATCCTCGGCGTGCTGCAGAAGATGATCAAGCAGCGCCAGGAATCGATCGCGATCTACGATGCGAACAACCGCCCCGAACTCGCCGAAGGCGAGCGCGTCGAGGTCGCGGTGATCTCGTCCTACCTGCCCAAGCAGATGTCGGACGACGAGGTGAAGGCCGCGATCGACGCCGCCATCGCCGAGACCGGCGCGAGCGCCGTCAAGGACATGGGCAAGGTCATCGGCAGCTTGCGCGCCGCTTATGCCGGCCAGATGGATTTCGGCAAGGTCAGCCCGATGGTGAAGGCGGCGCTCGGCGGCTGAGCCCTGCCGGGGCGAAGCGAGCTGCCATCTCTGTGAATCACGGGAGCAAGCCAGCCGCCGATGCGATCGGTGGTTGGCTTTCGTCCGTTGTAGGATCACATAAGACCGATGAAATTCCCGCCCTCCGTCCTTGAGGAGATCAAGGCGCGGCTGCCTGTCTCGGCGGTCGTGGGCAAGCGCGTGCGCTTGCAGAAGGCGGGGCGGGAATGGAAGGGGCTCTCGCCTTTCAACGCCGAGAAGACGCCCTCCTTCTTCGTCAACGACCAGAAGGCCTCGTTCTTCGATTTCTCATCGGGCAAGAACGGCGACATCTTCAAGTTCGTGATGGAAACCGAGGGGCTCTCCTTCCCCGAGGCGGTGGAGAAGCTTGCGGCCGAGGCCGGGGTGACGCTGCCGAAGATCACGCAGGAGGCGCAGGTCCAGGAGGAGAAGCGCAAGGGGCTGCACGACGTCATGGAGCTTGCCGCGCGTTTCTTCGAGGCCGAGCTGATGGGGGATCGTGGCGGTTCGGCGCGGCGCTATCTCGCCTCGCGCGGCCTCGACGGCGAGGCGCGCACGCGCTTCCGCCTCGGCTACGGCCCGGCCGACCGCTTCGCGCTGCGTGACTTTTTGGCGGGCAAGGGCGTGCCTTCGGAGTTGATGACGGAGACGGGGCTGCTGGTTCATGGCGAGGACATCGCCGTGCCCTATGACCGTTTCCGCGACCGGATCATGTTCCCGATCCACGATGTGCGCGGGCGTGTCGTCGCCTTCGGCGGGCGGGCGATGAGTTCAGAGGTGGCGGCGAAGTACCTCAACTCGCCGGAGACGCCGCTCTTCCACAAGGGCCACCTGCTCTTCAACCACCACAACGCCCGCAAGGCGGCGCATGACACGAGCCAGGTCATCGTGGTCGAGGGCTATGTCGACGTCATCGCCATGTCGCTCTCCGGCTTCCCGCAGACGGTGGCGCCGCTGGGCACGGCGCTGACGGAGGACCAGCTCGGCCTGCTCTGGCGGATGGCGGACGAGCCGGTGATCTGCCTCGACGGCGACAAGGCGGGGCGCAAGGCGGCGAGCCGCGCCATCGATCTGGCGCTGCCGCTGCTGGAACCGGGAAAGTCGCTCTCCTTCGCGCTCCTGCCGGACGGGCAGGACCCGGACGATCTTGCCCGCTCTGGCGGGCGGCAGGCCATCGCGGAAGTGCTGACTGCGGCGCGGCCGCTGGTCGATATGCTCTGGCAGCGCGAGGTCGAGGCCGGGCCGCTCGATACGCCGGAGCGCCGGGCCGCCTTCGAGCGGCGCCTCAAGGAGCCGCTCTCGCAGATCCGCGACGAAACCACCCGCAAGCATTACAGGCGCGAGATGGACGAGCGGTTGGCGCAGCTCTTCGCCAGCACCGCGCCGGCGCGGCCTGAACGCGGTGGCGGGGCGGGGAACTTCCAGCGTGGTCGCGGCGGCGGGGGCAATTTCCGCGGCGGGCGATCGGTGCCGGCCTGGCTCGCGGGGCCTCTCAAGGCGTCAAGCGCGCTGACCCAGTCGCGGCTCGTGGCGCGGCTGCGCGGCGAGGACCAGCGCGAGGCCTTCATCCTGCTGGCGCTGGCGAGCCATCCCGAACTTCTGCTGCGCTGTGCCGACGAGATCGCGGAGCTATCGCTCGACGGGCCGGCAGCGGAGCGCTTCCGCCAGGCGCTGCTCGATGCGGTCGAGGACACGCTCGACCGCGAAGCGCTGTCGAATCGCCTCGTTCAGCCGCGGGTGAAGGAGGCGCAGAACCAGTTGATGGCGGTCACGGGGCCGGCCGAGCGGCGCAAGCTGGCGCAAGATGCTGATCCAGAATCGGTTTTTGACTCGATTCATCAGGCCATCGTCTTGCATCATCGCGCGCGAACGCTAAATAGCGAGTTGAGAGCAGCCGAGCGCGCATTGGCTGACGATGCGACCGAAGCCAATTTCGCCTGGATCAAGGACGTGAAGGCCCGCCTCGATACTATCGACGGCACGCAGGCCACGTCCGAGGATTGATAACCCAGGGAATGGCGGACGCCCGTTCGATTGCGCGCAAGCTGTCGGGTGGTTCACGATTCGTCAACGACGTTCGGTGCCATCTGCATGAGATGATTTGGATGGGTGAGCGCGCCGGGCCTGCGGTCGCGCCGCCCCTTTATGCGTCGGTGCATGACTGTCTCGTCATGGCCGGCGCAAGTGCGGAGCGCTGATTGATGGCGACGAAAGCGAGCGAACGGGAAAAGACCGACCAGGTCGCGCCGGATGCACCCCCGACTACCGACGGCCCGTTGCTCGACCTGACCGATCAGGCCGTAAGGCGGATGATCAAGCTCGCCAAGAAGCGCGGCTATGTCACCTATGACGAACTGAACGAGGTCCTGCCTTCGGAGGAGTTCAGCTCCGAGCAGATCGAGGACGTGCTGGGCCAGCTCTCGGAGCAGGGCATCAACGTCGTCGACAACGAGGACCCGGAAGCGTCGGGCGAGGAGCGCGCCAACCGCAAGGATGGCGGCGGCGACGATGAGGAGCCCGAGGGCGGCGACATGGTCGAGACCGCGCGCTCGGCCCTGCCCACCGAGACCAAGCGCAACCTCGAGCCGACCGAGCGCACCGACGATCCGGTGCGGATGTATCTGCGCGAGATGGGCTCGGTCGAGCTTCTCTCCCGCGAGGGCGAGATAGCCATCGCCAAGCGCATCGAGGCCGGCCGCGAGGCCATGATCGCCGGACTCTGCGAGAGCCCGCTGACCTTCCAGGCCATCATCATCTGGCGCGACGAGCTGCTGGAGGCGAAAGTCCTCCTGCGCGACATCATCGATCTCGAGGCCACCTATGCCGGCCCGGACGGCAAGAACCCCGCCGTCTCCGGCGAGGAAGAGGCCGAGGAGAGCGAGCCGGCGGCGGCCGAGACTCCGGAGGGGGAAACCCCGCCGGATATGGACGACGACGACATGGAGAACAACGTGTCGCTTTCGGCCATGGAGGCCGAGCTCAAGCCGCGCGTGCTCGAGACCTTCAACGCCATCGCCGACGACTACAAGAAGCTGCGCCGCCTGCAGGACCAGGACATTGCGGGCCGGCTGGAGAACAACAAGCTCTCGCCGTCGCAGGATCGCAAATACAAGAAGCTCAAGGACGACATCATCACCGCGGTGAAGTCGCTCTCGCTCAACAACAACCGCATCGAGGCGCTCGTCGAGCAGCTCTACGACATCAACAAGCGCCTGATCGGCCATGAGACGCGCCTGCTGCGCCTCGCCGAGAGCTATGGTGTCGGCCGCGAGGACTTCCTCAAGCAGCATGTCGGCGGCGAGCTCGACCCGAAATGGGTGCTGCGCGTCTCCAAGCTCGGCTCGCGCGGCTGGAAGGAGTTCGTCGGATCGGAGCTCGAGCGGATCAAGAGCCTGCGCGAGGAGGTGCACACGCTCGCCTCCGAAACCGGGCTGGAAATCCAGGAGTTCCGCAAGATCGTGCTGATGGTCCAGAAGGGCGAGCGCGAGGCCCGGCAGGCGAAGAAGGAGATGATCGAGGCCAATCTGCGCCTCGTGATCTCGATCGCCAAGAAGTACACGAACCGCGGCCTGCAGTTCCTCGACCTGATCCAGGAAGGCAATATCGGCCTGATGAAGGCGGTCGACAAGTTTGAATACCGCCGGGGTTATAAGTTCTCGACTTACGCGACATGGTGGATCCGGCAGGCGATCACGCGCTCGATCGCCGACCAGGCCCGCACGATCCGCATCCCGGTCCACATGATCGAGACGATCAACAAGATCGTGCGGACCTCGCGCCAGATGCTGCACGAGATCGGCCGCGAGCCGACCCCGGAGGAACTGGCCGAGAAGCTCGCCATGCCGCTGGAGAAGGTCCGCAAGGTCCTGAAGATCGCCAAGGAGCCGATCTCGCTCGAGACGCCAATCGGCGACGAGGAGGATTCGCATCTCGGCGACTTCATCGAGGACAAGAACGCGATCCTGCCGATCGATGCCGCGATCCAGAGCAACCTGCGCGAGACGACGACACGCGTGCTGGCCTCGCTCACGCCGCGCGAGGAGCGTGTGCTGCGCATGCGCTTCGGCATCGGCATGAACACCGACCACACGCTCGAAGAGGTCGGCCAGCAGTTCAGCGTCACCCGTGAGCGTATCCGCCAGATCGAGGCGAAGGCGCTGCGCAAGCTCAAGCATCCGAGCCGCAGCCGGAAGCTCCGGAGCTTCCTGGATAACTGAGCTTTCAAAGACCTGCGCCGGCTCCAGCCGCCCTTGAACAAGGCCTGCTTCCATGCTGCGGAGGCGGGCCTTTTCTTTGGCGTCTCCCAAGAGAGGCTGCCATGTCGTTCTCATATGAACGAAGGATGCTGCTGCGCCGGCAGCTGGTCAGTGTGCGGCAACTCGACGAGCGGGCAGGTGCCTATCATCGGGACCAACACTTCCGCTCCAGGAGGTTGCCCATGCTGCCATTCACCTATGACACGCTGCAGGATCGCTTTGCCAAGGTCCGTCCCTGGGCGAAGAACGCTATCGGCGACGCCACCAATCGCTGTGCCATCTGCATGGGCTATACGCTGCAGATAACCCCGTCAGGGGACGATGCGACGATCAAGACCATCATGTCCGGAGCGGTTGCGACATCGTTCGGCCGTGCGACAGATCTGGCGGGTGGGCCACAGCCCGGCGTGCTGCCCGGCTCCGGGGGCCCGTTGCGAGGGCTGAGCAAGCTGCTCTTCATCCGCGCGTCGGAACTGCTGCCGCGCGTCCGGCGCGTTTATGGCGACCCTGATATCGAGGGGGTCTGCAAGGACGTCACTCCCGAGGTGCTGGGTCGCAGGGGCGTGCTCTATCTGGAGAACTGCTACCAGACGACCGGCGACAAGACGTTTTCCTTCCTGTTCTTCCAATGGACCAATGGGGACCATTGGGACCTGTTCGACGGCACCAACGTCGTCGCGCAGGAGCAGCGGCTCGCCGGCAACACCCATTCAGGCCAGCTTTATTTCTGGCAGGCACGCTGACGCCGGCCGCGCCGCTTCGCGCGAGGCCGGCCTTGATCTCGCCGCCGGGCGAGGGCTTGCTGGCGCGATGTCGCAACAGAGCATCATCACGATCGGGACCAAGGGGCCGGGCCTCTACGAATTCACGGATCAGGCGCAGGCGTTTATCCGTGCTGCCGGCGAGCCGAGCGGCCTGCTGACGCTGTTCGTGCGCCACACCTCATGCTCGCTGCTGATCCAGGAGAATGCCGATCCCGACGTCCAGCAGGATCTCCATGCGTTTTTCCGCCGGCTCGTGCCTTCCGCGGATGATCCGGCGATGGACTATCTCGTTCACCGCGCCGAAGGGCCGGACGACATGCCGGCGCATATCAAGGCGGCGCTGACGCCGGTCTCGCTATCGGTTCCGGTCATGGGCGGGCGCCTCGCGCTCGGCACCTGGCAGGGGATCTATCTCTTCGAGCACCGCCAGCGGCCGCATCGGCGCGAGGTCGTGCTGCACTTCTCTACGTAAGCCTCTCAGCCCGGCGGCGCGACGATGAGCGCGACGAGGCGCCGCACGAGAGGCAGGACCAGAAGCAGCGTCGGGAAGGCGACCGCCCAGGACAGGGCCCAGGAACTCGGCCAGGTCTGCAGGAACTCGGCGGTGAGGCCGAGCGCCTTCACGGTCGAAATGGCCGAGACGACGAAGGTCATCATCACGGAGAGGATGAAGGGCATCACCAGCCCGGCATAGCGGGGAGGCAGGCGGCGGAAGACGGGGCGCGGCATGGGGCTGGCTTTCGCAAGAGCAGGCCGTTGGACGCATCCTGTCGGCTACTGCCCGATGGATGCGTTGCCTGACGTGAGACGCTTACGAACGGGAACGAAGCCCGATGGCGATTGCTTAGTGACGAGCGATTTTTCTGCCAAGGGCGTCAGGCGCATGCACCCATGCGCCGTTCGGCGATCTCTTTCAGTCTTCGTGCCGGCTTGGCAGCGGCGGCGGGCGGGGCTACTGCTCCGGCAGCAGCGCAGGTCCGGCCGCGAGGAGAACCCATGTCCTTCCTGAAATCCCTGTTCGGCGGGCGCAAGGCCGCCGAGGACAAGCCCGCCGGCCCGGTCAAGAGCATCGAGCACAACGGCTTCACCATCCATGCCACGCCCTATCAGGAGGGCGGGCAATACCAGCTCTGCGGCGTGATCGAGAAGGTGATCGACGGCGAGACGCGCAGCCATCGCTTCGTGCGCGCCGACCGCTTCCCCGGCCAGGCGGAGGCGGCCGATTTCACGCTGTTGAAGGGCCAACAGATCGTCGACATGGAAGGCGAGCGGATCTTCGGCTGAGCCTCTCCGCGACCTTTGGCCTCGGGAACGCAGGCGCGTTCCGGCGGTTTCCTGAACATATTCCCGCAAGTTCAGGAGAACGCCATGAGCCAACTGGCTGGAAAGAAGATTCTCATCCTCGCAACGCACGGCTTCGAACAATCGGAGCTCGACGTGCCGCATGCCGAACTGAAGAAGGCCGGCGCCACGGTGGAGATCGTCTCGCCCGAGGCCGGCGAGATCAAGGGCTGGAAGGACAAGGACTGGGGCACCCCGGTCAAGGTCGACCGGTCGCTCGATCAGGTGAAGGCCGACGACTACGATGCCATCGTGCTGCCCGGCGGGCAGATGAATCCGGACACGCTGCGCGGAAACGACAAGGCGCTGGCGCTCATCAAGGCCTTCTACGACGGCGGCAAGGTGGTCGCGGCCGTGTGCCATGGCCCCTGGCTGCTGATCGACACCGGCATAGCCAAGGGCCGCAAGCTCACCTCCTGGCCGAGCATACGGCAGGACCTGGTGAACGCCGGGGCGCAGTGGGAGGATCGCGAGGTCGTCAATGACAAGGGCATCGTGACCTCGCGCAAGCCCGACGACCTCAAGGCCTTCGTCACGAAGATCATCGAGGAAGTCCAGGAAGGGCGGCATCAGCGGCAAGCGGCCTGAGCGGTTGGGCGCGGCTTCGTTTCCACGACAGCGGGAACGGCCTCCTGTCTGATATTCGCGCCTGTCAGGCGCGCTGGGCAGGGCTGCTCCCCGCGGCCTTGCCCGCCTCGTCCGTGCTGCTAATCGTGCGACAGAAGCCGCAGTTCAGGCGGCCGGCGAGGAAGCATGCCCCAGGACGCTCACCACGACGCCCATGCGCGTCGGTACGAACCGGATTCCCCTTATGCGTGGCTGAGGCTGGCCGTCGCGCTGCTGATTGGCACCGTGGCCTGCGTTGGCTCGTGGTCCGTCGTGGTCGTGCTGCCCGCGATGCAGGGCGAGTTCGAGACGCTGCGCTCCGGCGCTTCGCTGCCCTACACCCTCGCCATGCTGGGCTATGGCGTCGGCAACATCGCCATGGGCCGCATCGCCGATCGCTACGGTCTGATGGTGCCGGTGGCGGCGGGCGGGCTGCTGCTCGGGGCGGGCTATGCCGCTGCCGCGATGTCGCAGTCGCTCTGGCAGTTCGCGCTCGCGCATGGGCTGTTGATCGGGCTTGGCACCGGCGCCGGCTTCTCGCCGCTGATCTCCGACCTGTCGCACTGGTTCCGGCGCCATCGCGGGCTGGCGGTCGTCGTCGGCGCCTCCGGCAGCTATCTTGCCGGCGTGGTCTGGCCGCAGATCATCACCTGGGGACTCGCGACCCATGGCTGGCGCGCGACGCATGTGGGCATCGGGATTGTCGCGATGGCGATCATGCTGCCGCTCGCACCCTTCTTCCGGCGCAGCCCGGCCGCCGCGACATTGGCTGCGGCTGATGCCAGCAGCGCTGGCGCACGGGGCGATCTCGGCCTGAGCGCAGGCCAGCTCCAGCTGCTGCTCTGCGTTGCCGGCTTCGCCTGCTGCGTCGCGATGGCGATGCCGCAGGTCCATATCGTCGCCTATTGCGGGGACCTGGGATACGGCGTCGCCCGCGGCGCGGAGATGCTCTCGCTGATGATGGCGCTGGGCATCGTCAGCCGCATCGGATCCGGCTTCATCGCGGACCGCATCGGCGGTGCGGCGACGCTGGCGATCGGCTCGCTGATGCAGGGCGTGGCGCTTTTCCTCTATCTCTGGTTCGACGGGCTGCAGTCGCTCTACGTCGTCAGCGCAATCTTCGGCCTGTTCCAGGGGGGCATCGTGCCGATGTATGCGGTCATCACCCGCGAATACCTCCCGGCGCGACAGGCGGGCATGCGCATCGGCGTCGTCATGTCGATGACGATCCTGGGCATGGCGGCGGGCGGTTATCTCTCGGGTGTGATCTTCGACTATTTCGGCTCGTACCGGATCGCCTTCCTGCACGGGCTCGCCTGGAACTTCGTCAACCTGACCATTGTCTGCTGGCTGATGCTGCGGGCGCGCCCGCGGCCGTCCGTAGCGCTTGCCTCGGGCCCTGCCGCGACGCCATGATCCGGAGCATGTCCGCGTTTCCCTGACTCGCGAACATGCTCCAGTCTTTTATCGTGCCGTATTTTCGTCACGCGAACCGGTGCCCGCTTCGCTCGAAAATGCGTCAGGCAGGCGATTCCGAAGGGTGACGATGAGCAAGGCTGCAGAGAGAAGCGAAGCGGATGGCGGGGAACCGCGCGGCGAGTTGTCCGTGCGCATCACCGCCATGCCGGGCGATACCAATGCCAACGGCGACATCTTCGGCGGCTGGGTGATGTCGCGGATGGACCAGGCCGGCGGCATCGCCGGCGTCGATCGGGCGCAGGGGCGGGTCGTCACCGTCGCGGTGGAGGCGATGACCTTCATCCATCCGGTCAAGGTCGGTGACGTGCTCAGCGTCTATACGGAGATCGAGTCGATCGGCCGGACCTCGATGCGCATCCATGTCGAGGCCTGGGCCAAACGCTTTCGCACGACGCTGCACGAGAAGGTCACCGACGCCACCTTCACCTTCGTCGCGATCGACGAGGAGGGCCGGCCGCGGCCAGTGCCCCGCCCGGCCGAGGGCTGAAGGCGCCTCAGTCCCGACTCAGGTCCTAACGGGAGCTGAATCGGGCCGTCTTCGATGTGATTCAAAAGAGTCCACTTTAAACGTTCCTTAAGCGCCCTTCTTGCAAAGTTGTATGCAGAGGTCGGGGAGGCAGTCCCGACCGGGGGTTCCAGGTTCGTTCGACGCTGCATCCTATGTCCAGCCGCCGGGCTTTCCGGCTGCGGACCCGGCGCTTCCGTTCCCGGTGCTTCCGTTGCGTGATACCGGGAGTAGACGTCATGACGAAAGCCAAGCCCGCGCGAAAGGCAAGAGGCGCGCGGATCGGTATCGCAGCCCGGATCTACGCAGCTCTCGGTGTCCTGACTGCGCTGACGATCGTTTCGTCGGGCGTCGCTTGGTTCTCCTATGATCGCGTCGACAACACGGTCGACGAACTGGTCGAGCGGAAGATGCCTGTCGTCGAAGTCGCGCTTGAACTCGCGCAGGCGGCCACGCAGTCGACGGCGCTGGCCGCGCGCTTCAGCGAGGTCGAGAGCGTGCAGCAGCGCGCGGCGCTGACCGGCGAGCTCGATGCCGTCGAGGGCCGCCAGATGGATCTGCTGCGGCGCATTGCCGAGCAGGGCAAGGTCGACAAGAGCAAGGCCCAGGGCGCGATCGACGCACTTTCGCGCCAGATCAACGACATCAACGACCTGACCGGGGATCGTCTGCGCAATGCGGCCGAGCAGACCACCGCGCTCGCCAACCTGACCAAGGCGCGCGACGCCTTCACGGGCGTGGCCGATTTCGAAGCCGGCGACGCGCAGTTCAACGTCAAGATGAGCATCGCCAGCGCGACCCAGGTCTCCGGCGAAGAGGTCGAGAAGGCGCTGGCGAAGATCATCGACGAGGATCTCGCATTGGTGAATTCGCTGCAGGCGCTGCAGCTGCAGACCAGCGAGCTCGTCGGGCTGCTGCGCGAGATCTCGCAGGTCGACAATCCCGGCCGCCTGGCGCAGCTGAAGACCCAGCTCAATGCATCGATCAAGCGCCTCATGGCGCTGCAGACCGATGCAGAGAAGCTGAAGGCCAGCCCCGAGCGTGCACAGGCGGTGCAGACCGTCATCAATCTGAGCCATGACCGCAACGGCATCGTCGCGATCCGCGAGCGCGAGATCGAGACGCGCGCGGACATCATGAAGGGCCTGGCCGAGACGCAGAAGGCGGCTGAGGCGGTTCGCCGGCAGGTCGGCGAGCTGGTCGCGGGCGCCCGCAGCGAGGCGACGGCCAGCGCCGCCTCGACCACGGCGCTGATCGAGCAGAGCAAGCTCTGGCTCGGCGGCATCGGCGCCGGCTCCCTGCTGATCGCCCTGGCTCTCGGCCTCTTCTATGTCCGTCCGCAGATCGTCGGCCGCCTCAACCGGCTCTGGGCCGCGACCCGAGCGATCGCCAATGGCGCGCTCGAGACCGTGGTCGACACCAAGGGCAACGATGAGATCTCGGACATCTCGAAGAGCGTCCTGCTGTTCCGTGACAATGCAGTCGCGCTGCGCGCTGCCGAGGAGGCGAAGCTCGAGGATCAGGCCAAGGCCCAGGAACAGCGCCGCCAGATGATGCAGGAGCTGGCCGATGCCTTCGGCGTCGTCGTCGCCGCCGCTGCGGCCGGCGACTTCGGCAAGCGCGTCGAGGCGAACTTCGCCGATCCCGAGCTCAACGCTCTCGCAGGTTCGGTCAACAGCCTGATCGAGACCGTCCAGACCGGTCTGTCCGAAACCTGCACGGTGCTGGCCGAGCTTTCGGCCGGCCATCTCTCGACCCGCGTCGAGGGCATGTATCAGGGCGCCTTCGCGGAACTCAAGGACGGCAGCAACGCGCTGGCCGACGCCTTCGAGAGCACGCTGGCGCGGCTCTCCGAGACGGTCTCGGCCGTCCGCAGCGCCACCGGCGAGATCCTCGACGGCGTCACCGACCTCGCCCAGCGCACGAGCGAGGAGAGCAACGCCGTCTCCCAGGCGACCAACCAGCTCGGCACCTTCGCCGGCACGGTTCAGAAAACCGCCAGCCAGGCCGATCAGGCCACGGGCATGGCCCAGAGCGCCGAGGCCCGCGCCCAGCAGGGCGAGAAGGTCGTGACTTCGGCGCTGGAAGCGATGCAGCGCATCCGCCAGTCCTCCAGCAAGATCTCGGAGGTCATCGCGATGATCGACGAGATCGCCTTCCAGACCAACCTGCTCGCGCTCAATGCGGCGGTCGAGGCGGCCCGCGCCGGCGATGCCGGCAAGGGCTTCGCGGTGGTCGCGACCGAGGTGCGCAGCCTTGCCAAGCGCTCGGCCGATGCGTCCAACGACGTCAAGAAGCTGGTCGAGGCTGCCCATGGCGACGTCAAGGTCGGCGTCGGGCTGGTCGAGGAAACCTCGGCCATGTTCGGCGCGATCGTCGGCGCCGTGAACGAGCTGACCGGGCTGATGAACGGCATTTCGCAGACGGCCCGTAACCAGGCCGAGGACGTTTCGGCGATCAACGGCGAGATCGGCGGCATCGGCGAGATGGCCCACCAGAATGCGGCGCTGGTCGAGGAGACCAATGCGGCGCTGGCGCTCACCGACGAACAGACCCGCGCGCTCACCGAGCATATCGGCCGCTTCACCTTCCGGCAGGGCCACGTGTCCGCCCATGAGGGCGCGCCGGAGATTGCAGCGGCGGCCTGACGGCCCGTCCTGCGCACCTGCGACGAAACGAGAGGCCCCGCGGAACATCGCGGGGCCTTTTCCATATCGGCTTCGCGCCTTGCCGGCCTTGCTTGCCGGGCTCACGCGATGCTAGGCGAGATATGGGCCGGTAGCTCAATGGTTAGAGCTCGCTGCTCATAACAGCGCCGGTGCCGGTTCGAGTCCGGCCCGGCCCACCATTCCGTTTCAGATCAATGCCTTAGCCAGAGGATTGTGCCGCTGGGACATTCTGGTGGGGCATTCTGGTGTTCAATCCGGCCTATTTGCAGCGTTCCAAAAGCGGCATCTTCTATCTCCGTTGGCCGATTCCCCGGCGACTTCATCCGGCAAACAAGCCGAGCACGTTGAGAATGTCGTTGAAGACCCGAGACCCGAAAGCGGCACTGCGCCTCTCTCGATCCGCCAGCCAGTCAGCAGACAGACTGGTCGAAGCCGCTGCAAAGCAGGGGATGCGCTACGATGATATTCGGGTTGCGTTGAGGGCTCATTTCCAAACGCGCTTCAGTGATCGAGTTGAGGGCATCGCGGAATCGGGCCGTTTGAGTGATGACGATAAGGCCGCACTCTCCGCAGGCCGGGACTTAGCGGAGTTGGCTATCACTCCGGAGAAGATCGCGGAGTTCGCAGCGAAGTACGATCTCGATATCAAGCCGGGGTCAGAGCCCTATGGTTGGCTCGAACGCGAGTTCCAGCTTGCCTACAGTGACTACTGCAAGGCGGTGCTAGAGCACGATAGATCGCTAGATTCATACAGCTTCAAAGCTGAAGCGATTCCGCGGGTCAGTGACGAGCCGGCCAATTCAAGAGCGGTCGGGATGACAATCGCTGCCTTGACCAGTTCCTATACGGTGGAGAAGAAGCGCGCCGGGCAATGGGGTGCAAAGACCGAGCTTGAGCGCGCTGACCATATCAAGCTTCTAAAGGAAATTCTTGGCGCTGAAACAGATACCACTCGACTTGTGGCTATCGATGCCAAGCGCGTCAAAGACACTCTCATCGATTATCCAAAAAACAGATCCAAAAATATTAAAACAAGAGGAAAAAATCTTGAGCAAGCTCTGCGTGTTGAAGGCGTAGAAAAGCTACATACGACTACGATAAACAAATATCTTCAGACCTACAGCGACATATTTGAATGGGCAAGCCGTAATGGTTTGATTGCAAAGAACATATTCTCTGGTCAGACAATCAGGCAGTCACGACGAAAAAAGGAAGATAGACGGGACGGGTTCACCGCCGATCAGATCGTTTCTATCATTACGATAGTTAGGCAAGACAATGGGGGCCTAATTAACAAGCCATATCAGAAATGGGGGACATTAATCGGCATATATACCGGCGCGCGCCTCAACGAGATCGCCCAGCTTCATTTGAGTGATATTCGCCAACAAGATGGCATCTGGTGTTTCGACATTAACGCGGACGGCGATAAGCACCTGAAGACAGCTGCATCTGAACGGCTAGTGCCTGTTCATTCTAAGCTTGTCGAGTTTGGTCTATTGGAGTGGGTCCAATCGATGCGCGACAAGGGGCATACTAAGCTGTTCCCCGATTTCACTCATTGTTCGAAGAATGGCTGGGGTCGCCACTTGGGCCGATGGTTCAATGAAGGGCTGCTCCCTAAACTGGGGATGAAGCAAAAAGGGCTCGTCTTCCACAGCCTACGCCACACGGTTGTTACACAACTTTCGCGTGCTGATGTTGAGCCGCCGGTTGTGAAGGCGATTGTAGGCCATGCGCCTGAGGGTGTGACCCATCAGAACTATTTCAAGCGAGGCTACAAACCTCAGCAGCTGGCTGCAGGCTTGGAAAAGTTGGATTTCAGTGAGGAGCCGTCCGTAGCTGCTCAATGAGGGCATGAATGTCCAGGCCGATGACATCAGCAATCACAAGCAGCTCGACGAGATCGACGCGCCGCTCTCCGCTTTCGATGTTCGCGATGAACGGCTGATGTCGACCGAACGCCTTGGCAACGTCAGCCTGAGAGAGGCCTCTGGCTCGCCGCTGGTCAGCCAACGCTTTCGCGATCAGCTGCTGACGCTCTGAATGGACTGATTTCGCCATTGCCTGTTGACGTGAGATTCAACAGGGCGCTAATCCGCAAACCGGATTATCCAAAAATCAGATGACCTTGGTAGGGTGGGGCTCCATGGAAATCATCATATTGGCGCTGCTGGCGTTTGCCGGATATCAGTTTTTCCGAACTAATACGCGTGCGGGCAGAGAAGCTATCCGCGCCTATCTGTTCCTTGAGCGCGTTAATCAAGGAAAAAGTGCTAGAGATGGGAACGCGTTTGTAGATGCCGCGCTGCATGACCTTGGATCAGATATGGCGACTATCTCCATTGGCATGGCGAAGCGCGCATATGCGGAGGTCCATGGAGGCAAAGTTCTTGCTGTAGTCGGTTATGCCTATCGGCAGGGACTGCGCCCGGCAATGCCATTTTGGTACGGCATCATTGCTCAGATGGCGCCAGTAACTCGTGCCATCGAAGTTACTTACGGGCGGGCGCGGCCAGCCACCAGAGAAGCGGACGGCCTTCAAGTGAACGAGGGGGCTTTGCCTGCTTCGGGGTCAGCAGCAGCTGCTAGATCGCTTGATCGAGCGCCCTCTGAGGCCGAATTCCAACAATACTATCGCGCGCTCATTGCCGCTCTAAAGCAGAAAAGCGGACCAACAGATACCTATGACCGTGATGTTGAGATGATGGTCGAAATGTATGGAGACGGTCCTTTTAGAGAGGCGTTTCGAGATGGCATTATGCCAGAATCGCTGGCGGATGTATTCATACAGAAACTTAGTAAGGCTGGCACTTAAGCGATTTAATTAGATCGGAAACTCGCCCACGCAGGTAGTTGGCCGCAGCCGATCCTTCCGAAATCGCCTCAGAAGCGTGGTGGCGGCTGTTTTGCCAAGTCTGCAGGGGATACCGCCCGCTGCCTTCCAGATGCCCTCAGCGGCGATCTGTGGGCGTTTGAGGCGCATGCTGGATGGGCGTCCAATCCTCCCACCTCGCCAAAGCGCGTTCGGCCTGCTCGGGGGCGCTTTTGATCCGCAGGATCGCTTGTCGTGTCAGGCCGGTCTCTTTCGCGATGGTGGAAGCCCCTGCGCCTGTAGCGAGCATATCTTGAACAAGTGACAGCTGGTCACTGTCGAATGTTGGCTTGCGACCCTTGTACTTCTTTGGTGCCTGTCTGGCGTGGTCAATGCCGGCACGCTGAGCTTCCTTTGTCGCCTCGGCCTGAGCTTGGGCCATAGCGGCCATGAACACGATAAGGGAGTCACGGACGGCTTGCTGTATCGGATCTGTCGTTTCACCGTCGAATGTCATGCCATTGATGACGGTCTTAATGACGATGCCCCGATCCATGAAGCTCCGAATGGTGTCGCACACATCTCGATAGTTCCTGCCAAGGCGATCGACCCAGCGAACTACGAGGACATCGCCTTGTCGGAGGATGTCATAGAGGCGCCTGCCTTCCGGTCTCTCAGACAGCTTGGTTGCTAGGCCGGAGACGCCGTGGTCAGCAACGATGCGGTCGATTGCAAAGCCGGCTTGTCGTGCCTGAGTTTCCTGATGCTCGATTGTCTGGTCAGTCGTGGAGACGCGGGCATAGAGAACGGTCTGCATCCGGACACCTTCATCTGTAGACAAGGGTAGTGTCCGTATAATTTGACGTCCGTTGACTCGTGTCAACCCTTATGGACAGCCGGTATGAGGATGCCGGATGTGTCCGATAGGGTATAGTCTAACGGCCGGGCGTCGCCTTCGGTGGGTTGTTGGGTGCACACTTTGCCGAAATTATAGTGATCAGTGTCTGTCTATATAAAATCGGTAGATATCTGTATATACTATACATGTATAGTAAAGTATTTGTATTATTACATATAGATCTATAATTATGTGCAACTGTATATATCTAGTTATATTTATACGGCATATATCTATGGGTATCGGTTAAACTGATACCGGTCGCTGTCGATCATATCTTTCATCTGTTTCTTGTAATGCTGATGGTATGGTCATTACATTGCCGGTTCAGAGGTGAAAGTTGTCAGAATCAGTTTCGTCAATCCGTATAGGCAGGGAATTAACAAGCCCGGGGTAGGGGGGCTGTTGCCCACCCTACCTTCTAGATATGTCCACGAAAAATTTCGCTATTCAGATGATGAGCTCATAAGGCGTCATATATTCCAAATCTTGTTGTAGCCGACTGAAGCGAGCTCGACGCCACGGTCGGCTATCGTCTTGTCGGTCCATGCTTTTGATTTAGATAGAAAGTCGTCACAGTAAACATTGTTCTCCTTGGTATAGAACGTCTTTTTGTCAGCGAAATTCTTATTGTCTAATTTCCCATTAAGTTTGTCGGTCATGAATATGAGATTGCCAATCGCTCCAACGTCAAACGCGTCTCCTGTTTCTGATCCTTGTGACTGAGGCAGGATGTGTTCGATGGTCAGCAAGTTGGTATCTATCTCGTCAGGCATGCCATAATGTTTAGCGATCTTTGTAAGAACATATCGGGCAAGCGGTCTCTCACGTGTATAATTGCTTCGATATATAATTCTTGAAAATGGGACCGTGAACTCAGTTTCATCAGGTATTCTCTCTTCGAATTTATCCTTTATCTCCGAGAGCACATTGGCGTACTTCTGAGGATCACGGCACGACATGGCGCTCTGAGCCAGCCGTGCGTACATGTTCGACACGCCCCCGCCGCCTCTCGATTGCGTCAATGCGTTGAACTGGAACGTGAATTTCTCGATTAATTCGAATGTATTGCGCGCTGATTTTAAAGAAATTATCTTTCTTTCGTATAATGTCATCACAGCAAGCATCAATGGCGCCGCTTGGGCCACGCCGAAAATTCGTATAGCGTTAAGCGACTCTCTGATTTCGCGTTCTTGTTTGCTGAACTCCATCTCCATGGGAGCCATACATTTCATATAAGTGGCGGCTGAACTCTTAATGTCATCGAGCCAATTCTTGGCGTCCGATTTCTTAATTTCTTTTTTGAAGTTCATAAATAGATTGGCTTTGGACACATATCCATGACTAGAAAGCCAATAATGAAGCAAAAACGAATCTGGATCTATGAATATTGTTGCACTACCTAGGGTCTCCATTATATCGCCCCAATCATTTTTGGTCTTATCTAATCCTTTTGTTGACTGAGGCAGAAGTCTCATGAAATGATTCTTAAGGAGATCTGAGGCTCTCAAATCCTTTCCACGGGTATTAAGTGTTTCAAATATAAGGTAGGCGTCATCCTCATTGTCGAGCTCGATTGAGATGAACTGCATTTGTAGAAGGCAATCTCTCAGGTGCCGGAGATAGGTTACAGTCTTATTTTTATCTCCCTTAAATTCGTTCTTCACATGAGATTGAACGCTTGCTTGCAGGTATCGGTACGCAGATTGCAAGTTGTTTTGCTGAGCACCCTCTGGCTGAAGTTTTGAATCCCGTTTCTGCTGCTGAATTGCGTACTGCATAAAACGGTCTGGCGGATCGTGCTCAAGGACGAATCGGCTCTTGTCGTCGATATCTCTAGTCTCAATAAGCTCGTGAATCCCTTTAGATGAGCCTTCCTCGCCGATCTCTTTAAGGTAATCGCGGATTATAGCGAGCATAATCGTAATAGTCGTGATTCTCTGTTGTCCATCAACGAGAGATATTAAGTTTTTCTCTTTTGAATCGGTGAATATGACAATCGACCCCATGAAATAATCCGGGTCGGTTCGATCTTTTAGGTCATTCCAAAACTCGGTTAGATTATCGCGATCCCAATCATAGGGGCGTTGAAATCTTGGGATTCGAATGAAATTTCCGCGCAGAACGTCCGCTAACGACTTTGATACAGGCGTGACTTTCATGATTTCCTCCAGCCTGCCGCGTAGCAAACCTGATTTGCGGTTTGGTCGCAACAGGCCAAGGAGCTCTACCGGTGCAGTAATCCGGGTTCGGGCAGGCTGCAGTTTAATGCGTACATCTCATAACGTGCTGGCGTCGACACAGGGCAGCCATAGCTATATGACATTTCCAGTCGAACTAAGCCCTGTGGCAACTGACGGCTAACGCTTGCGAAGCGGTGGTGGGCGCTCCGGCCCGGCCCACCATTTCCGATCAGAACTGCGAACCGGACTGCGATCCGTGGCCCGCCTGCCGAGACACGGCGCTTCTTTGCAACATGTCAAAGAAGGCGATCGCTCGGCGGACTAAACAGGGGCTCCCTGAACGGTCGATCGGAGCCGCGCCATGCAGGCGACGCCATATCGAGACGCGCGGCTTCCGCGCTACACCAGCTATCCCACAGCTCCGCATTTCCACGCCGGGGTGGGCCCGGACATCTATTCCGGCTGGCTCGGAGCGCTTGCGGCGGGGACGGCCACTTCGCTCTACCTGCATGTGCCGTTCTGCCGCTCGATGTGCTGGTACTGCGGCTGCCACACCACGGTGGCGCTGCGCGACGGCCCGATCATCGACTATCTCGCGGCGCTTCGCGGAGAGATCGCGCTCGTGGCCGGGCAGCTCTCCGCGCCTGTCGACGTGCGGCACATCCATTTCGGCGGCGGCACTCCGACGATCCTGGAGCCGGCGGATTTCGTCGCGCTCGTCGCGCTTTTGCGGCAGCATTTCACGGTTCATCCCGACGCCGAGATCGCGGTCGAGATCGATCCGCGCCGCCTCGCGCCCGCCATGACGTCAGCCCTGGCCGCAGCCGGCGTCAACCGGGCGAGCCTCGGCGTGCAGAGCTTCGATCCGGACGTGCAGAAGGCCATCAACCGCATCCAGAGCATGGAGCAGACCGCTGCCGTCGTCGCGGGGCTGCGGGGAGCGGGCATCGGTTCGGTGAGTTTCGATCTGATCTACGGCCTGCCGAAGCAGACCGTCCAATCCTGCATCGACACCGTCGAGCTATGTCTCGCGATGCGGCCCGACCGGTTCTCGATCTTCGGCTATGCTCATGTGCCGGAATTCAAGAAGCACCAGCGCCGGATCGTGACAGCCGAGCTGCCGGACGGCGAAGAGCGGCACGCGCAGGCGGAGGCGATGGCGCGCCGTCTCGTCGCGGCCGGCTATGTCTGCATCGGGCTCGATCACTTCGCCCGGCCGGAAGACCCGATGGCCAGGGCGCTGTCGCAGGGCCGGCTGCACCGCAATTTCCAAGGCTACACCACCGATCCGTGCGAGGCGCTGATCGGCTTCGGAGCGTCGGCGATCGGGCGCCTGCCACAGGGCTATGTGCAGAACGAGGTCGTGATCGGGCGTTATGCCGAGCGGATTTCGGACGGCGCGCTGCCGACCGTGAAGGGCTATCGCATGACGCCGGAAGACAGGCTGCGCGCGGAGCTGATCGAGCGCGTCATGTGCGACCTCACGGTCGATATCGATGCCGTCTGCGCCAAGCATCCCGTCGATGCCGGCGTGCTCGTTCCGTCGCGCTATGCGCTGGCTCAGCTCGCGCAGGAGGGCGTGGTCAACTTCGACGGCAGCCGGGTGCTGCTGCCCGGGGATGCGCGCCTGCTCGTCCGCAAGGTCGCCTCGACCTTCGACGCGCATCTCGACAACGCGCCACGGCAATATAGCCGAGCTGTCTGAGCCGTGTCTCAGGACAGGCCGAGCGGGCGCCGGTAGGCTGCGAGAAAGAGCAGGAAGGCGGCACTCCAGCACAGGGCCGCGTAGCCTGGGTGCAGCGGCGCGCTGATTTCCGAAAGCAGCCGCAACGGTGCAGCGGCCGCGCTCGCGGCCAGCATCGCCTGTGATCCGACGGGGCTGGAAAAGGCCTGCCGCGACTGCCGCCGGACCATGCTGGCCATGACGGCGAGGCACATCGCGCCGACAGCGCCCGCCGCCCAGGCATGAAACACTGCATTGCCGCTGACGCCGAGGCCGGCTGCGCGCAAAGCGTTCAGCCCCAGGCCCAGCGGAATCCAGGCATAGGCGAGGTGAATGGCGACGAGGCCTGCGTAACGGGCGACGCGCCAGGGTTGCCAGGCGAGCAAGCGGATGGCTTGGAGAGCGGCTGCTGCCAGGCTGACAGGAGCTTGTCCTGCAGCATCGCAGGTCCAGAGGCCGAGAGCGGCCGCGAGCGACAAGGCGGCGACGACCTCGAAAGCGCGAGGCAGCCGCGGGCCGCATTCCTGCCCGTGCAGAGCAAGATAGGCGGCCGTCAGTGCCGGCGCGACGCGGCCCGCTATCACCGCTACGAGCCCGATTTCGGCCGCCAGGGCGAGCCGCAGGCGCAAGCCGACGGCCACGGCGTCGAGCGCGGTCTCCGATGCCGCGGCTCCAGCCAAGGCTACCATGAGAAGCACGATCTTGATTTCCCGCAGGGCACCGGCCGCGATCACGCGCATGGCCGCGACTCCCGCGACGCCCAGCACGAAGCCGGCCGTCATCGGGCCCGTGAACGCCGGATAGCAAAACGGCATCGCCTGGCCCGCCAGCCAGAACGTTGCGAAGCTCAGCAGAAGGGGGCGCGACACAGGCGCCGAGCGGGTCCAGCGCGGCAATGCGGTGAGCAGGAAGCCGGCCATGACCGCCGGCATCATGCCGAACACCAGCATTTCGCTGTGCCAGGCCGCCGCTGTCATGCCGGGCGGCGAGAGGCCGACGAGCCAGGGCGCAACTCCCGTCACGGCAGCGAACGCGGCAAGGACGAAGCAGATGCGGAAGGGCCGGTGTGAGCAGGCGGAGCAGTCGCCGCCGGCCGTCACGCCTCACCGCCTTGCCATTCGTTGATCGGCAAGGCTGCGGTCCGGAGGTCGAGGTCGAGCAGTCCGATGGCGCGCCGCGCGATCTGGTCGATCAGCTCCGCGATCGTATCGGGCATCAGATAGAAGGGCGGCACAGGCGGCGCGACGATGGCGCCGTATTCTGTAACTTGGGCCATGGCGCGGAGATGGCCGAGATGCAGGGGGCTTTCGCGCACCAGCAGGACGAGCCTGCGCCGTTCCTTGAGATGGACGTCGGCAGCTCGCGCCAGGAGATTGTCGAGCTGGCCGTAGGCGATCGCGGACAGGCTGCGGATCGAGCAGGGGGCGACGATCATCCCCGCCGTGCGGAAGGAGCCGCTGGCGATGGCGGCTCCGATGTCCGAAGGCTCATGGTAGCGGGTGGCGAGTTGCCGGGCTCGCGCGGGCGCCGCCCTGTCGACCTCAGTGGCCAGTGTCCGTTCGGCGGCTGGCGAGATCACCAGATGAGTCTCGACCCTGCCCGTTTCGGCCAGCAGTTCGAGCACGCGCAGGCCGATCGCCGCGCCGGAGGCGCCGCTGATCCCGACGACGACGCGAGGGCTCATCGTGCCGCTCCGGCCGGCTGCAGCCCGAGCGATGGCCAGAGCGCATCGATGCGGGCGATGATTTCGGGCGTCATGGCCATAGGCCGACCCCATTCCCGCTCGGTCTCGGGCGGCAGCTTGTTGGTGGCGTCGATGCCGAGCTTGCCGCCCAGGCCAGGCTTCGGCGAGGCGAAGTCGAGATAGTCGATCGGCGTGTCGGAGAGGGTGACGAGATCGCGGCTGGCGTCGCTGCGCGTCGCGACCGCCCACATCACCTGCGCCCAGTCGCGCGGGTCGATGTCGCGGTCCACGATGATGACGAGCTTGGTGTAGCTGAACTGAGGCAGCAGCGACCACAAGCCGAGCATCAGCCGCCGCGCCTGCCCCGGATAGCGCTTGTCGATGGCGACGACCGCGATCCTGTAGGAGCAGGCCTCGGGGGGCAGCCAGATATCGACCACCTCGGGAAACTGGCGCTGGAGCAGGGGGAGGAACAGGACATTCAGCGCCTCGCCGATGCGCGAGGGCTCGTCCGGCGCCCGCCCGGTGAAGGTCGAGAGATAGAGCGGCGCGCGCCGCATCGTCACCGCCGTAACGCGCATCACGGGGAAGGGCTCGACCGCATTGTAGTAGCCGGTATGGTCTCCGAACGGGCCTTCCGGCGCCGTCTCGTCCGGCGAGACCAGGCCCTCGATGACGATCTCCGCCTCCGCCGGCACGGCAAGCGGAACGCTGACACAGGGAATGAGCGCCGGCCGCTCGCCGCGCAGCAGGCCGGAGAAGCGCAGCTCCGCGACGGTTTCAGGCAGCGGAAGCACGGCCGACAGGATCGTGGCAGGGTCGGCGCCGATCACGACCGCGACCGGCATGTCGCGGCCGAGCCGGCGCCATTGCGCATGGTGGCGGGCGCCCCCGCGGTGAGCCAGCCAGCGCAGGATGGCACGATCCCGGCCGAGCACCTGCATGCGATAGACGCCGAGATTACCCTCATCCTCGGGCGAGGGTTCGGGCGGCGCCGTCAGCACCAGCGGCCAGGTGATCAGCGGCGCGGCTTCGCCCGGCCAGCAGAGCTGGGCCGGCAGTGCCGTCAGGTCGATCGCATCGCCCCGGAATATCCTTTCCTGGACCGGTGCGCGCCTGATCTCGCGCGGCCTCATCGATAGGGCGGCGCGTGCCAGCGGCAATGACCTCCACGCTTCGGCGAGCCCGCGCGGGGGCCGCGGTTCGCGCAGCTCGGCGAGCGTTCGGCCGAAGGCGAGCAGGTTTTCGCGCTCGATCCCGAGACCCCAGGCGACGCGCTCGACCGTGCCGAACAGATTGGTCAGCAGCGGCATGGACGAAGCTGTGCCGTCCGCAAGAAGGGGGCGCTCGAAGAGCAGGGCCGGCCCTTCGTCGACAATGACGCGGCGATGAATCTCGGTGATCTCGTGGATCACGCTGACCGGCTCGGCGATGCGCCGCAACTGACCGGCGGCATCGAGGTGCGCGAGAAAAGCATTGAGATCGCGGAAACGCGGCAGGGTGCGGATCGACAAGGCAAGGGCTCCGGTTGCCGGACCATGCGCCGTTCATTCGCAGCCGACTTTGAGCCAGAGCAACGAAGGTTTCGGATTTCGGTCCAGATTGGGGTCCGGAGGTGATTGATGTCGGATTCAGAGATGACCGGGAGATCGGCGATTCCACCGGTGCTGCCGCCGGTGCTGGCGCGCGCCGTCGCGCCGTTGCCGCTTGGCCCGCTGCAACCGGTCCTGGCGCTGATGCTTCATCGCATCAGCCGGATGTATCCCGATCTCTACAGCCGCCTCGGCGAGCATGCGGACAAGCGCTTCGGCATCGATCCGACCGACCTGCCGTTCGCCTTCGTCCTCGAGCCGAGGTTGCGCCAACCCCGGGTGCGCGCCGTGCGGACCTTGCCGGCCGGTCTCGACGCCAGCATCCGCGGCCCGCTTTCGGGGCTCGTGGGCATGGCGGAGGGCACGCTCGACGGCGATGCGCTGTTCTTTTCGCGGATTCTCTGGGTGGAGGGCGATGTCGCGGCGGCGCTCGCCCTGCGCAATGCGATCGACGATGCGCGGATCGATTTCGGAGCCGTGATGTTCGGTCATTTCGGCCCGCTGGGCCGAAGGCTGGGCGATGCGTTGCGCAGGCAACTGCAAGCGCGACGCACCGTTTCCGGAGCCGAGACATGGAGCTGATCTGCCCGGCCGGCACGCCGGCCAGCCTCGAAGCGGCGGTCGAAGCGGGAGCCGATGCGGTCTATTGTGGCTTCCGCGACGAGACCAACGCCCGGAATTTCCCTGGCCTCAATTTCTCGCGCGAGGAACTGCGCAAGGGGATCGCTTTCGCCCATCGGCGCGGCGTCAGGGTTCTGGTCGCGATCAACACCTTCGCGCGCGCCGGGGCGTTCGGGCTCTGGCAGGCGGCGATCGACGATGCAGTGGCTGCCGGCGCGGACGCGCTGATCCTCGCCGATCTCGCGACGCTCGACTATGCGCATCGCCGGCATCCCGGCCAGAGGCTCCACGTCTCGGTCCAGGCCGGCGCCGCCAATCCCGACGCGATCCGCTTCTATGCCGAGAATTTCGGCGCGCGCCGTGTCGTGCTGCCGCGTGTGCTGAACGTGATGGAGATCGCGTCGATCGTGCGCGAGACCTCCTGCGAGACGGAGGTGTTCGTCTTCGGAGGCCTGTGCGTGATGGAGGAGGGGCGATGCTCGCTCTCCTCCTACGCCACCGGCCAGTCGCCGAACATGAACGGCGTCTGTTCGCCCGCGAGCCATGTCGCCTATTCCGAGCGCGACGGGCGGATCGACTCCCGGCTCGGCGGCTTCACCATCAACAGCTTCGGCAAGGACGAGCCGGCCGGTTATCCGACCCTGTGCAAGGGGCGTTTCGCTACGCCCAAGGGCTCCGGTTACATCTTCGAAGAGCCTGTCAGCCTCGACGCGGCCGTGATGCTGCCGGCATTGCGCGATGCCGGCGTGACCGCCTTCAAGATCGAGGGCAGGCAGCGCGGGCGCGCCTATATCGCGGGCGTGGTGCGCTCCTTCCGCAAGATCCTCGCGGCGATCGACGAAGGCCGCAGCCCTCCGGCAGCGAGTCTGATGGCCATGGCCGAAGGGCAGGCCGGCACGGTCGGCGCCTATCGCAAGGGCTGGCGCTAGCAGCCGGCCCGCAAAGGAACACGCGATGCAGCTTACCCTCGGTCCCGTCCTCTATCACTGGTCGCCGGAGCGCTGGCGCGACTTCTACTACCGCGTGGCCGACGAGGCGCAGGTCGATGCCGTGGTCGTCGGTGAGGCCGTCTGTTCCAAGCGTGCGCCCTTCAAGCAGGACCATATCCCCGCCGTGGTCGAGCGACTGGAGGCTGCGGGAAAACATGTGCTGCATTCCAGCCTGATCCTGATCTCGCTGCCGCGCGAACGCCGCCAGACCCGCGAGCTGATGCAGAGCGATGAGGCCGAGGTCGAAATCAACGACCTGAGCTGTTTGGCCGGGCTGGCACCGAAGCCATTCGCAGTCGGCCCTTTCGTCAACGTCTACAACGAGGTGGCCGCCGGGTTTCTCGCCGAGCGCGGCGCGACGCGCATCTGTTTGCCCCCGGAACTGCCGCTGACTGCGGTCGCGGCCATCTCTGCCGCGGTGCCGCAGCTCGCGACCGAAGTCTTCGCCTTCGGCAGGGTGCCGCTCGCGATCTCGGCGCGCTGCTACCATGCGCGCGCCCACAAGCTGACCAAGGACAATTGCCGCTTCGTTTGCGAGCAGGACCCGGACGGCATGCCCGTCAAGACACTCGACGGCGCCGGATTTCTCTCCGTCAACGGGGTGCAGACCCTCTCAGATAGCTGCGCCAGCCTGCTGCGTGACGTTCCCGCGTTGCGCCAGGCCGGTGTGGCGTCGCTTCGTCTCTCGCCGCAGGGCTGCGACATGGTCGCGGTCGCGCGATTGTTCCGCGATGTCGTCGACGAGCGGATCGATCCGGAAGAAGCCGAGAGGCGGCTGGGCGAAATCTATCCGAACGTGCCGTTCTCCAACGGCTTCCTGCACGGGGCGCCCGGCCACGTTCGGACGGGAGCGGGTGGCGCGACCCCGGGCGATCGCCTCGTCTCGCAAGCGCGCGGAGGGAGCCTTCATGAGAACCGGGCATGACGGAAATCCCGAGCACAGGTTCGACCCCGACGTGGCGACGACCTCGGCGAGCCAGTTGATCGGCCGCTTGCAGCGGGTGCTGCGTCCCGAGGACCTCGATTGCGCTTGTCGCGAGAGGCTGAATGGCGCTCTCGCCCGCTTCGACGAGCAGGAGCGTCGACGTGAGACGCGCCGTCGGCTGGCCTCAGCGCGCGAGCACAAGGAGCGCATCGCGTCGATCCTGCATTTCCTGTCGGAACTCGATGCGCTCACCGAAGCGGAAAGCGATCGCACGGTTTTCGAGGAGTTCGCTCTCCTGTTCGTCGAGATCGCGCACAGCGCGGACGCGGCGGTTGCGGCCTTGCGCGGCCTTTGATCCCGCCGATCCCGCCTTCTCTTTGCGTTATCGCAAATTGCGACCGGCTCTCTCCCGCTAGTGTTGCGGTGCAGCGAGAAACCGATGAGTTCGCTGCGGTGATGGAGAAGTCAGATGTTCAGGACTGTTCTAACCGGCGCGCTGATGGCGCTGGCGATCGCGGGCGCGAATGCCGCCGAGGTCGAAGTCAAGATGCTCAACAAGGGCGCCGCCGGCGCCATGGTGTTCGAGCCCGCGCTCGTGAAGATCGCGCCGGGCGACACCGTGAAGTTCGTTCCCACCGACAAGAGCCATAACGCCGAGAGCATTGCCGAAATGATGCCGGCCGGCGCCGAGCCCTTCCTGGGCAAGATGAACGAGCAGGTCGACGTCACCTTCAAGGAGGCTGGTGTCTATGGCATCAAGTGCAAGCCGCATTACGGCATGGGCATGGTCGCGCTGATCGTGGTCGGCGAGCCGACCAACCTCGATGCCGCCGCAGCCGCCAAGCACCCCGGCAAGGCCAAGCAGGTCTTCGCCGATCTGGTCGCCAAGGCCAATCAGGTCGCCAAGGCACCGTAGCTCGAAACCCGGCGATCGGGCGCGGCCGGATCTTTCCCGGCCGCGGGAAGGAGGGAGCCCATGGCACCCATACCGCGACTGCGGGCCTATGACGGGCCCGCTTTTCTGTCTTACGGCTTTCGGCCGTTCTTCCTTCTGGCGGCGCTGCAGGCCGGCTTGACGATGCTGGTCTGGCTGCCTTTCGTCACCGGCCATCTCGCCGTTCCGACGGCGTTCGCGCCGGTCGACTGGCACGTTCACGAAATGCTGTTCGGCTATCAGGCGGCCGCGATCGCCGGCTTCCTGCTGACAGCGATCCCGAACTGGACCGGTCGCTTGCCCGTCCAGGGCAAGCCGCTTCTGGTCCTCGTGCTGGCGTGGCTCGCCGGGCGCGTCGCCGTCTCGGCCTCGGCCCTGATCGGCTGGCGCCTGGCCATGGCGATCGACGCGCTGTTCCTCCTGCTGCTCGCTGCGGCGGCCGCGCGCGAGATCGTCGCGGGGCGCAACTGGCGCAACCTCAAGGTCGTCGTGCTGATCGTGCTTCTGCTGGCGGCGAACCTCGCCTTCCATCTCGAAGCGGGGCTGACCGGGGGGGCCGATCTCGCCCGCCGTTTCGCGATTGCCGTCGTCCTGATGCTGGTCATGCTGATTGCCGGGCGGATCGTGCCGAGCTTCACGCGCAACTGGCTGGCGCAGCGCGGCGAGGGGCGGATGCCGGTTCCCTTCGGCGCCTATGACAAGGCCGTTCTCGCCGGCAGCGCCGTCGCGCTTCTGGGCTGGGTCGCCATGCCGGAAGCCGCCGCGCCCGGCGTCGCGCTGATGCTCGCTGCGGGGTTCCATCTGTTCAGGCTCGCGCGCTGGGCCGGCGATCGGACCTGGCGCAATCCGCTGCTTGTCATCCTGCATGTCGGCTATCTCTTCGTGCCGGTCGGATTCGCGCTGGCGGCCGCGGCGAGCCTCGGCTTCATCGCGCCCGCTGCCGGCACCCATGCCTGGACGGCCGGGGCCTTCGCCACCATGACGCTCGCCGTGATGTCGCGCGCCAGCCTCGGACACACCGGCCGTGCACTCACCGCCACGACCGCGACCCAGCTTTGCTATGGGCTCGTCGTTATCGGCGCCGTGGCGCGAATCTGCTCGGCGACCGGCCATGGGCCGGTGGCACTGTTGCATGTCGCGGGGCTCGGCTGGTCTCTGGCCTTCCTCGTCTTCGCGGCGGCCTACTGGCAAGTCCTGACCGGCGTGCGCGCCGCTCCGAAAGCGCCTTCCGCCGCTCAGCGAGCCTGACCAGAGCCGGATCCGATCAGGTTGAATCAGCCTGATCGATCGGTGAATCCGCTGCGTGCTCTCGAGCATCGGTCCGAAATGTGGAGCGCGGCTTTCGGACAAAACCGATGCAGGATCAAAGAACTGGGTCATCGGACCGAATGCGAGGTTCGGTCCGATGATCTAGCCGCAGCCGCCTTCGTCACGACGCGGGTCGTTCAGGATCGGCCAGAAGCCAACCAGCCAGGTGGCGAAGGAGGCCGACCAGAGCCCAGCGGCCAGAGCATGGTGCAGCCCCAGCAGGCTCTCGCCGATGCCGAGTTCGGGCAGGACACGCATGGCCGCGGCGGCTGCCATCAGCACCAATGCCAGCTTGGCGGCGGGTGGCAGCACGAGATCGCGCCCACTATGGCGCAGACCCGCGATCACGAAGACCGCCATTACGGCGAGTCCGAGCGCCCCGACGGACAGCAGGTGCAGTCCGGTGGCCGGCGCGAGCGGGGCGCCGAGGCCGGCCAGGCCCAGCACCAGAAAGCCGAGGCCGCCAAATGCATTCGCCGCCGCGAGCGCGAGCACCTCCAGGCGCAGCACGGCACGGCCGATGAACCATTCCGCCAGCCGATCGAAAAAGGCCGCCGCCGCGGCAAGCGCGAGCCAAGCCGGGGCGGCCGAGTCCGGCGCGACGAGAGCGGCGACGAGCTGGAGCCCCACCAGTCCGGCCGTCAGGTTCTGGCGGCCTGGATGAGGGCGGTAGGGTGTCGTCTCGCCGCTGGGGTCGAGAGCGTGATTGACGACCACCACGTTGATCCGCGCGATGGCGAGCGACAAGAAGACCAGAAAGACCGCGAGCGCGGCCTGCAGCAGCCGCCCGGACAGGGCCGTCTCTCCCAGAAGCCAGGCCGCGCGGATCGACAGCTCGAGTAGCGCGAACAGAACGATCCAGACGGCGAAGGAGCCGTGGCGTGTGGTGCGCCGTTCGATCAGCGGCCCGGTGACGTAGACGAGCAGCAGGGACAGGAAGGCCAAGTCGGTCAGCGTCGCCGGGACGATCAGGGCATCGGCGCCGAGGAAGCCGATCAGCCGGCCGGGCAGCCAGAGGGCGAGCAGGAGCAGGAGCGCACGGCCACGGCGCGGCTTCGTGTCCGTCCATTCCGGCATGGCCGAGCCGAGGAAGCCGGCGAGCGCAGCACCATAGGTGCCGAAGATCATCTCATGGGCGTGCCACTGCCCGGCCGGCACCTGCCGAGCGAAGGGCAGGTCGAAGGCGAGGACCGTCACCCAGATGAGCGGCAGCAGCACCGCATGGGCTGCCGCGACGGGGAAGAACAGCTTCAGCGCTTCCGCGAGCAGCGGATGGTTCGGCGAATGTCGGGTCATGCTAATCCCTGTCGCCATCGAACAGGTCCGCGAAGGCGGGGTCCTGCATCCAGGCCTGCACGGTCTCGAAGACGGAGCGGTCGTCGCGTTGGCCGGGCATGCCGTCGAGCGTGCGCTCCGCGACGATGCCCTCCTGCCGGCCCGAGAGCACGACGATGCGATGGGCCAGCCTGACCGCCTCGGCGAGGTCGTGGGTGACGAAAAGGGCGGAGAATTTCTCCCGGGCCGAGGCGGCGATGACCAGGTCCTGCAGGACGCGCCGCAATCCGACATCGACCGCCGTGAAGGGCTCGTCGAAATAGACGATCTCCGGGTCTGTCGCGAGCGCGCGAGCGACGGCTGTCCGCTGGCGCATGCCGCCGGAAAGCTCGGCCGGGTACTTGTCGAGGTCCCTCTCGAGCAGGCCGACCTCGGCTGCGCGCCGATCGGCAGTGGCCCGGCGCTCGGTTCTGCCGATCCCGCGTGCGGCGAGCCCGTAGGCGATGTTGTCGCGTGCCGTCAGCCAGGGCAGCAGCCGCGGTTCCTGGAAGACGACGGCGTGCCGCCGGTAGTGGCGGCGCACACGCCCGCGCAGCGGATCGATCAGCCCGGCTGCGATCTGGAGCACGGTCGTCTTGCCACAGCCGGACGGGCCGACCAGCGCGACGACCTCGCCTTCGCCGAGCGCAAGCGACAGATCCTCGAAGACGGGCCTGCCGAGGTAGGCGTGGCCGATGCGGTCCAGCTCCAGCCTCATCGCTTCACGCCCCAGGGCTGGCCCGCCTGGCGCCATTGTTCCAGCCGGTCGCGGACGGGCTGCAGCACGGCGTATTCCGTGAACAGGGCGAAGCCGACGGTGACGAGCACGATCGCGGTGACGCGCGGGATGTCGAACAGGGCGCGCGCGCTGGCGAGATCCCCGCCGAGGCCGCCGGCGTTGGAGAGCAGCTCCGCCATCACCGTGACCTTCCAGGCCGAGCCCGCCGTCGTCGTCCAGGCCGGGAAGAGATAGGAGACCATATGGGGGGCGGTGACGGTCCGCAGCCGCATGAAGGGGCCGGCGCCGAAAGAGCGCGCCATGGCATCGAGCCCCCGGTCGCGGGTGGCGACGCCTTCGAGGCCGCCGGCGAAGGAAATGGGCAGCGAGGCGACGACCACGGTCATGATCGCGGTGCCGCCGCTGGCGCCGAACCAGATCAGCGCCAGCACGATCCAGGCGATCGGCGGCACGCCGAGGATGACGGTGACGACGGGGCGCATCAATCGCATCGCCGCGCAGGAATAACCGGCGGCGATGCCAGCCGTCGTGCCGATGAGGACCGCGAGCCCGAAGCCCAGCCCGGCGCGTTCGGCCGTCTCGCGCGCCGCGTGGCGGAAGGCCTCATCCTGCGCCAGCTTCGCCACTTCCCGCACGGTCTCGAGCGGCGCGGGCAGGATGAAGGAGCCGTAGAGCTCGTGGCCTGCCTGCCAGGCTGCGGCGATGCAGAACAGCCCGGCCGCGCCGGCCCAGCCGGACCAGAGATAGCGACCGGCCCAGCCGAGAAAGGCGAGCCCGTGGCGCATCGCGTCACAGGGCGTAGAAGGCGTCGCCCGGCAGCTTGCCGCCGATGATGCGCGGATCGTCAGAGGCCAGCGCGGTAAACAGCGCTTCGAGATCGGGGCGCGCGGCCGAGGCAGGCTGCACGACAAGGTTGCTCTCCGGCACAGCCAGCGCCAGCAGGGGGGCTGGTAGCTGGAACAGCGTCCCGGCCTCATAGGCTACTGCGGAGGGATCGGCGGCGACGGTGCCGAGCGCCGCCACCAGCGCGCGCTGCAACGCCGTGATCCCATCGGGGCCGATCTGCCTGGTCAGCCCGTCGGTGACGGCGAGGCCGGCTTGAGGCAGGTTCGGGCGCCCGGTCGCGTCGGCCCAGAGCTTGCGCAGGTCGACGGCCCGCTCGAGAGGCTTGCCGCGCAGGCCCGACATCATGATCACGCCGGAGGTTGCAGGCTCCGAGAGCAAAGCGGCATCGACGCGGCCGCCCAACAGGAGCTGGACCGCCTCGGGCGGCGTGCCCGAGTAGTCGATGTTCAGCTCTTCCGGCTTGAGGCCCTGCGCCGCGAGCATGCGGCGGAAGAGGAAGTCCGGCATGTCGTTCTTGAACGGCACCGCGACGCGCTTGCCCTTGAGGTCGGCGAGGGTTCTCACCGTGCCAGCCGGCGCCACGACCTGAAGCAGACCGTGGGTGAGGACATTGGCCAGCCGGATGCCGAGGCCACGATTGTGCAGGTTGGCAGCGACATAGCTCGGCACCACCACGGCCTTCATGCCGCCCGACGCGACACCGGCGCGCATTTCATCCGGGGTGCGCCAGATCCTGACCTCGACGCTGTCGGCGAAGGGCTTGAGCGCCGGGTCCTTGGCGGCGGCGACGAGCAGTAGTCCCGGTGTCGCCGGCGGACCCCAGAGCACGAGCGGCTCGGCGGCGCGCGCGAGATGCGGCAGGGCGATTGTGGCGGCGGTGGCAGCCAGGAAGCGGCGGCGGTTGAGCATGCTGATCTCCTCGCCGCGTCGCCGGAAGCCAGCGACGCGGATCATGATGTGTTTTCAGAAGCGGGCCTTGAGGCCGGCATAGAAGGCGCGGCCGGTGCCTGGCAGGAAGGCCGCCTGGTCGGGGCGGGCCTGGTCGACGATCAGCGTCGAGGAGGCATAGGTCTTGTCGAAGACGTTGCTGACCTCGCCGAAGGCGGTGACGCTGTCGTTGATGCGGTATTCGGTGCGCAGGTCGACCAGCGCATAGGGGTCCGCATAGAGGGTGTTCATGTTGTCGACCGGCGTCTTCTCCGGGTTCCAGCGCAGCGAGGCCTGCAGCATCCAGGCCTGTGTCGCCTGGTATTGCAGCGTGGCGTTGATGAGATGGCGCGGCGCTCCGGCGATGCGGTTGTTGCCGCGCGTCGGGTCGTTGTCGAAGCGGAAGTCCTGATAGGTGTAGGCGAGGCGCCCGGTCAGCCGCTCGAAGATCCTGGCGCCGAGGCCAAGTTCCACGCCGAAATGCGTGGTCTTGTCGGCATTGATCGCGCCGAGCGAGGCGCCGGTCGCGTCGCGCAGGCTGAGCAGCTCATCGTCTATCCAGGAATAATAGACGACGCCGTCCCAGGAGTAGTCGCCATGCCGACCGCGCCAGCCGCCTTCCAGAGTGGTGCCGGTCTGTGCCTTCAGCGCCGGGGTGGAGAACACCGCGGAGGCCGCCATGGGAGCGCCGGGATTGGGGCGGCCGGGGCTGCTGTTGGGCGTGCCGTTGATCGTCGCCAGCAGGTCGTCATGTGTCGGAGGCTCGAAGCTGCGCGACAACGCGGCGAAGACGATCTGTTCGGCGTTCGGGCGCCAGCTCAGGCCGAGGCTGGGGCTCCAGCCGTCATAGGTGCGCCTGTAGCTGGAATCCTGTGTCGGGACGGAGCCGTTCGGCAGGAGCGCGTAGGGCGAAGCCGGATTGTAGGCGTTGGTCGGCCGGCGGGCGAAGGGGTAAGTATCGGTGTTGTCGCGTGTCGCATGGGCATAGGAGATTGCCGGCGACAGCGTCACGCTCTGCCAGACCGGGATGTTGGCACCGGCATAGAGCGAGAGCGTGGTCGCATCGAGATCGCTTTCGCCGAACAGCGCTCCCGTGGTCCCGCCCTGGTTGAGGTCATTCTCGCGCTTTGCCGAGCCGATGACGTATTGCGCGGTGGTCTCGAAGAGCGGCAGTGCGGCAGCCTGATCCGGCTTGTAGGCATAGCGCGCAACGGCCGTGGCATCGCCGCCCTTGGTGACCCGCACGCCCGAGGAGATCGGGAAGCGGAACATGTCGTCCGTATAGGTGTAGCCGAGGCCGAGATCGAACAGATGCGGCCCGAACTCTGCCGTGGTGCGGTTTCCGATGAAGAATTGCCGCGTCTCCCGTCGCGGGCGGTCTCGGAGGACGTTGGGGCCGGGATCGACGGCCACGCCGTTGACGACGCGCGGGCCGCCATGGACCTGCTTCGGGTCGGCACGCAGGCCCTGCTTGGTCAGCGGGCCGGCGACGTCGAAGCTCAGATCGGTATAGCCGACGAAGAAGCGGGTCTTGATGTTCTCGGTCAGCGCGATGCCGACATTGCCGCTGACGCTGGCGCGCTGCGATTCATTGTAGACGCGGTAGCCGTCGCGGCGGCTGAAATCGCCCTGGATCAGCGCGTCGACACCCTCGCCACGGTAGCCGGTCTGGCCGGAGAGATTGAGCTGGCCGAACCTGCCGCCCGAGACCTGAACCTGCGTGCCGGGCGCGGTGTTGCCGGTCGGCGAGACGAAGTTGAGGGCACCGCCGAGCACGGTGGCGCCAAGCCGATGCGCCGCCTGTCCACGATACACCTCGATCGACTGTGCCTGGAGCGGGTTGGCCAGGCCGACGATGTAGGAGCCGTCGGCGCGGTTGAGCGGCAGCCCGTCGCGCAGGACGAGGATGCCGCGCTCGACCGGGTTCTGCTGCAGGCCGGAGCCGCGAATCTGGATGCGCGGCTGGTCATTGCCGCCGAAGAACTCCTGCACGACCACGCCCGGCGCGTTCTGCAGGGCCTGGGCCAGGGTCGGATTGCCGCTCTGCGGAATGTCCTCGGCAGTCAGCAGCGTCGCGCCGCCGGCCGTGGCAAAGAAGCGGTCCCGGACAAAGGCCGGTACACCCGTCGAAGAGCCCTCGACGACGATGGTGTCGAGAATGATCGCGGAGCCCGGCGAGGCCGATTGGGCCAGGCATGCCTGGGCGGACACGCCCGTCAGGAGCGTCGCGAGCGTGAGCCGGCCGAGAGCGGTGCTCCGGCGCGGCGCGCGCGCACCGGCGCGAGGGTGTGCATTGCTGGTCGTCATGGTCTCGACGCCTTCTGAAGGAGCAGGTGCTGGAATGAGGAGGGCGTTGTCCGCTTTGCGGCTCCGCTATGCGGACGATCGCGCGGCCCGACACAGGCTCGCCCGCCATGGGCGGGGGGCGATGCGTTTCAGGCTGGCGTTCGACATGGGAAGATTCTAAATAGGAATTTCAGATGGCACTTTTTCTACGTGCGGAGACGGAGGCTGTAAACTCCGATCTGCGTGGTGCGACAAGTTGTTCCACGTCTATTGATATGTATTTATCGCTCTGTCTCTGTTCGTTTTGAATATTAAATAGAATTATTCCAGATATAATTTTAGTTCGGTATCTGTATATTATGCCGCATCTCCGACAAATTGGAGGGAGAATGCTGGCCTGCGACAGGGGTGGTGGATTCTGGAATGCGGTTGACCCAATTCAGCGAATACGCGCTGCGGCTCCTGATTTTTGCGGCCGCTCACCCGGACCGTCTGGTCACCGTCGAAGAAGCCGCGGCCTCATACGACATTTCGCGAACGCATCTGATGAAGGTGGCCAACCTCCTGGTTAGGCATGACTTCCTCAAAGGCGTGCGCGGCCGCTCGGGCGGGCTGGCGCTGGCGCTGCATCCTGAGGACATCTCGCTGGGCGCGATCATCCGGGTGACCGAGCCGGCGTTCTCCATCGTGGAGTGCTTCGGGGAGGCGGAGGGGCGCTCCCTGCTGAGCCTGGATCGCTGGCGCGGCATCCTCTCCGGCGCGATGGAGGTTTTCCTGGCCGAGCTCGACAGGTATTCGCTGTGCGATCTCGCTGCCGATCCGGAGCGTTTCGGCATGGGCCGCCCGGCCGCCTGAACAGCCTCCTCTGTCGTGCGCCGGTCAACGGGTGCTTGCGTCGGCGCAAAAAGCATTATGGCAGAATCCGTTAGATCGAAGCTGTCTTTCGGGTGGCCCCAAGCGATGTGCCGGGCTGAGATCGAGGTGGGATGATGACGTTTCCGTCCTTTTTCGCGCGGGCTCCCCGCCTCCAGGTCAGGGATCCGCTGGCTGCCTTTCTCGGTGCCAGCGAAGATGGCATCCTGGATTACGGCTACGAGGATGCCGTCCGGCTCGCAGGCCATTCCTGCCCGGCCGTCGCCGGCGCCTATCTGATGGTGATCAACGGCCTTTCCTACCTCTATGACGAGGAACTGCCGGAGCGCGGTGGCGTCGAGGTGCTGATGCGGGACGAGTGCGACCAGGGAACGACCGGGGTTCTGGCCTCCATCGTGACGCTGCTCACCGGCGCAGCTGCAGGGGCCGGCTTTCACGGCATCGGCCCCGCCCATCGCTTTGCCCGGCGCGACCTGCTCCGGTTCGGAGCCGATATCGAGGGCGTCATGGCGTTGCGACGCCGGGATACCGGCCGGGGCGTTGTCGTGGACATCGATACGGGAGCCGTGCCGCATGCCGAGGCGATGGCGGCCGTCATGCCGCAGGCCGTATCCGGGGCGGCCGACGAAGCCGGTCTCTCCAGCTTCGCGGCGCTGTGGCAGGATCGCGTCCGCCGCATGCTGATCGAGCATGCGGACGATCCCAAGCTGATCCACCTCTACGAGTGGGACTCGGCCGATGCCTTCGTGGCCTGAGGGGCTCGTCGCTTATCGGCGTTCGCCCGAATTCACGGAAAACACCATCCCGGCCGGCCTCCTCAAGGCCCACGCCACAAAGCCGGGCGTCTGGGCCAAGCTCCATGTGCTCGCCGGTTCGCTGCGCTTCCGCGATCTGGAGGGCGGCGAGGATCTCATCCTGACCGAGGGCATCCATTCGCGGATTTTCCCGGCGGCGACGCATGAGGTCGAGCCTTGTGGCGCCGTCCGCTTTTTCGTGGAGTTCTACAAGCAGCGGTGAGTGCGGCCGGTCCCGGCGCTATTTGACGTTCTCGGCCAGGCGCTGCAGGGCGGGGGCATCGCAAACCACCAGCTTCTGCCGGCCGCCCTCGACCCACCCGTTCGACTCCCAGGCGCTGAGGATGCGCGAGACCGTGTGCAAGGTCGTGCCCGTCATCTCGGCGATGTCGCGGCGCGAGATCGGAAAATCGATGCGCATCCCCGTTTCGTCGCGCCGTCCGGCCTGGTCGATCAGCCTGAGCACGGCGTGGGCGACGCGGCGCTCGACTTCCTCGGTGGACATCTCGCGGATGCGGGTATGGGCTTCGTCGAGGCGCTGGCCGATGGTCCGTATGGCGTTCATCGCCAAGTGCGGATTGTCTTCCACGAAGCTGTCCCAGGATTCGCTCGGCCATGCCGACACAAGGCTGTCGACGGCCGCTGTCGCTGTGCCCGGATAATCGGGGCGGCTGAGCGCGCGGGTAAAGCCGAACAGGTCGCCGGGATGGACGACCCTCACGATGATCTGCTGACCATCGCGCGTCACCTGCGTCACCTTCAGGCGGCCATGCAGCAGGAGATAGAAGGCCTTTGCCGAATCGCCCTGCTCGAAGACAGCCTCGCCCTGGGGAATCCGGCGCGCGCTGGCTTGCGCGGTCATGCGGTCGAGCTGCGCGTCGCTCATCGCCGCGAAGAGCGGGATGCTACGCAACACGCTGCGATCCAATGCCACGATGCCGTTCCCTAAGGGGCTTTGAAAAGTGCCCCCATCCTGCCTCAGCCGGACTGGGCGCGCGATATGACCGCAATCGCGCCGGCGGTTCAAGTGCGTCACGATACCCCGGATAGTGCGATCCGGGCGCCGGCCAGCAAGCAGATGAGGGCGGCATAGCCGATGAGAGCGCCGGCCAGCCCCGCGCTTTCGCGCTGCAGCCGCATGAAACCCAGCACGACGAGCATCGCCTTTGCCAGGCTGAGGGCCGCGATCGCCGGACCGCGAAACCCGGAGGGCAGAACACTGGCTGCGAGCAGGCTCAGGCCCGTCGCAACGAACAGGCAGAGGAGGACCGCCGGAAGGGGGAGGGCACGAGGCGAGCGCATGTCAGCCGAGATAGATGACGGGAAGGATCAGGAGCCATATGAGGTCGATCAGGTGCCAGATCGTCGCGACGCCGGCGACATGGCGCGGCGTTGGCCGCAAGGCGACGAGGAGCAGCAGGCCGGCGACGAAGAGGACATGGGCGAAGTGGAAGCCGACGATGAGCATATAGAGCTCGGATAGGCGTCCCTCCGTCGCGGCGAGCGCCGGGAGCTCATGCACCAACGCTGCGATCTTGAGGGCGCAGAAGGTGAAGCCGCCCAATGCCGCGGCAACGAGATTGCGGCGCGGATGATGCCCAAACGCGGCGCGAGCCGCGAAGAAGCCGCTGGAGACCAGCACGATCGTCGCCATGCCGGCGAGGGGCAGTTCGAGCCCGCTGCGCAACGCCGCCAGCGCCGGCGGATCGAGCGCTCCCAGGAGCAGGAAGGCGCCAAGCAGCGCGCCAAAGACGACGAGCTCGCTCCAGATCAGGATCCAGAGCAGGAGCTCGACGCCACTCCCGGTTTCCGGCTGCGCGGTGTCCAGGCCCTCGCGTACGGCGATATTCATGCCGGCAGAAGCCTGCGCAGCCTGTCGCGCCAGCCCTGTTCGCGAACCAGCCGGAAGCCGAGGTTGTCGGGCGGGGTCGCCACCGAGCAGCCGCCGGCCTTCGGGTTGCGAATGAAGAAGCTCATCGGGGCACGATGCTGGCCCTCGACAACATAGATTCCGCAATTGCTGGTCTCGCCGATCGTGCGGCCAGCGGCGTCGAGCGAGACGCGGCGCAGGCAGGTCTGCGTCCATTCCCAGATATTGCCGGCCATGTCGTGCACGCCATGCTCATTGCCGCCGAAGCTGCCGACCGGCCGCGGGGCCGGGTTGCTCGCCGCCTTGCGGTTGGCCTCGCGATCATAGTCGGCGAGCCAGCGGAGCGCGGGGTTGGTGCTGGTTCCGTCGAGGCCACGGGCATCGTCGACGAAGCGCTTGCCGGCTGCATGCGCCCATTCGGCGTCGGTCGGCAGGCGCCAGCTCGCGCCGGTCTCCTGCGAGAGCCAGCGGGCATAATCGGTGGCGTCGACATGGCTGACGCCGGTGACGGGCAGGTCGCCGCGCGCCGCCGGAGTGTCCAGGCGCTTGCAGGCGCCGGCAGAGACGCAGCGCGCATGATCGGCAGCCGTGACCTGATAGCGCATGATCTCGAGCGGCTGACTGAGGCGGATCGCGGCGCGCGGTGCATCGACCGGCTGGCCGGCGCGGCTGTATTCGCCATCGAGCCTGTGGAGCAGCGTTCCGGCCGGAACGATCGCCGTCTGGGGAAACGGCAGGGTCGGAGCCGGCCGCTGTACGGCAGCGGCGAGAAGGAGCGCCGCAGCGCCTGCCATGAACAGGAGGCCGAGCGAGGTCGTCAGGCGCGGCAGCGAGAGATGCGAAGTCGTGGCCATAGCGGCCCCCTATGAAGAGAAGTTTGCCTCCCCGCCGCCCGGCGGGGAGGCAAGGCGCCGGGTCAGATGCCCGCCGGCGCCACGACCTGCTTCATCAGGTCGTCGTTCCACTCACCCTCGACCTTGAAGTGACCGGCAGCGCCGAGCTCGAAGGCCTCGATGAGGTTGTGGTTGACGTAGGCGTAGATGCCCGGCTGCAGGAAGGTGTAGAGCGCCGCTCCCGCGCAGCCGCCGGGGATGAACCAGGTTTCCAGATCGCGCTCCGGCGGGTTCCGGAACTTGCCGGTGGCCCAGACATAGTCGCCATGGCCGCCGATCAGGTGGGGCCGCGTGTCGCGGTTCGCCTGAGAATGCAGGATCAACACCGTCTCGCCGACCTTGGCAGTGAGCGCGTTCTTGCCGGTCAGCGCACCGACCTTGCCGTTGAAGACGACATGGCTGGGGGTCAGCGTGCGCATCGCCTTGACCACGTCCTCATGCGACTCGCCGACGCTTGCGTAGCGCTTGAACTTCCCGTTCTCGTCACGCGGCACGTAGAAGTCCTGCTCGCCGACATAATAGGCCTTGTCGTATTTCAGTGGCTTGCCCTGATGGTCCTTCAGGCCGTCGCGCGGCAGCACCGTGATGGCGCCGTTCATGCCCGCCGTGACGTGCCAGGGCACCATGCCCGGGGGGGCGCAGTGATAGACGAACACGCCCGGCCTTGTGGCCTTCCAGCGCAGCACGACCTTTTCGCCGGGGTTGACCTCGGTCAACGCACCGCCGCCGAGCGCACCCGTCGACGAATGGAAGTCGATGTTGTGCATCAACTCGTTGGTTTCGGCGTTGATCAGGGTGAGTTCGACGTAGTCGCCCTCATGGACGACCATCATCGGGCCGGGAACCGTGCCGTTGAATGTAAAGGCGAAGGTTTCGGTGCCGGCGTCGTCGAGGACGATCTTCTTCTCGCGGATGGTCATCTCGAATTCGACGACCTTCGGACCGCCGGTCGCGACCTGCTCATGCGCATGGACGAAGGGCGGGTCGACCAGCTTCGGCTTGATGCGCGGCAGCTTGGCCACGTCAGTTGCGGTGGCCTTGGTCATCACGGCCTGTGCCTGCGCCGGCGCAGTGGCCGCCTGGACGATGGCCCCGGTGGCTGCCGCTCCCGCCAGAATGCTGCGGCGGGTCAGTTTGAGCTCTTCGCCCATGGCTTGTCTCCTTGCCGAACGACCGTCAATGGATCGGTCATCAGCACTTTAGGAGCCTGGCGAATTCGGTCTTTGTTGCAGCACAACATCTCTGATGATTGCGGCGGGACCCTAGGTCACTCCGCAGCGATCATGGCCGGCTCCCAGGCCGGCTCGTAGGTGAGCGTCACCGTCACGGCGGTGACGCCCTCGACAGCGCCGGCGGCAAAGCCCACGGCCTCCTTCAGGAAACCGGCGAGCGGGCAGCCGCGCGTGGTCGTCGTCATGGTGATCGCGACGCTGCCGTCCGGTGCCGCATGGATCGCGTAGACGAGGCCGAGATCGACGACGCTGCGGCCGATCTCCGGATCGAGCACGTCGCGGAGCGCGATCTCGACCAGGCGTTCCAGATTGGCGCTCACTTGTGCGCCCTCCCGCCGCCATGGCGTACGAGCAGGCGATAGGCCGTGCCCGAAGCGTCGAAATTGCCGGCCCATTCGTGCTGGCGCTTGGCCAGCTCCGGGAAGAGGAAGACCGGCTCGCGGGCAAGCAGCGCGAACAGGACGTCGCCGGGTTTCAGGTCTTCGAGCGCTTCCAGGATGCGGACCATCGGCTCGGGCGGCTCGAGATCGACGAGGTCGAGCTCCTCGATCGGATCGCCCCAGGACATGGCGGAGGGGCTGCTGCCGGTGGCGAGCCCGGCTTCGGCCTCAATACCGGCGACCGGAGAGAACACGACCTCCCAGTCGCCGCCGTCGAGCGCGCGGTCGCTGGCGGCGAAGCCGCGATTGGCCATCACCGAGAAGAGCGGCACCGGCCGGAAGGGCGCGACGAGGCGCAAGGATTCGCCGGGCTGGAGCGCGCCGACGGCTTCCATGATCGCCTGGAATGGCTCTTCGCCGGCCCGCAACATCGGGCGGACGTCAAGCTCGCGGATGGGCGATGGTTCCGGTGTGGACATGGTCCGGTCTCCTTTCCTCTGCCCGAGCGGCGAAGAGCCTGGGGCGTTCATGCGCCGGCGGCCGATCGGCAGCCTTGATCTGCGACAAGCGGCGGATGCGGATCAGCTCGGCAGCGATACCGATCGTTCCGGCCAGGCAGACCGCCATGCTCAACCGGAAGCCGCCGGTCGCTCCGATGGCGAGCGCGGCCGTGCCGAACGCGACCCCGGCATAATAGAGCAGGAACCACCAGCCGGTGCGCGGCATGGCGACGAGATCGCCGACGCGCGGCGCCGGGCCGCGCCCGAGCCGAGAGGCATAGGTTTCGAGCCAGGTCACGAAGGAGACGATCTTGACCAACTGCGCCAGCGTCAAGCCGCCCAGCCAGCCGAAGGCGAGCAGGAAGACGAGCGCCGCGATCGAACCGTCGCCCGCGCGGGCGATGACGGCGACCGGCAGCAGCGCCAGTCCGAGGCCAAGGGCGGCAAAGGCTGGAATGCTGGCGAGCATGTTGATCTCCAGCGCCTTGCGCCGGCGGGCGCTGTAGAGTGCCAGGATGCCCCGGCCGTAGAGCAGGCCGGCCAGGACGAGCAGGGCGAGCGCCGTCGCAACCCAGCTGGCGCCCGGCTCGATGCCGGCGAAGGGCGCGGCGAGGCCGGCGAAGGCGAGGCCGAGCCCCAGGCTGGCCAAGAGCAGCACGGGACGTACATCGCGCGCAGGCGGCTCCGGGGCCATCATGAACATGACGAAGAGGCGGTAGCTGACGCCGAACGCGATCAGGCCGAGCCAGCCGCCGAGGCCGAGCAGGGCGTGGAAGGGGAGGCCTTCCGGAAGTAACGCGATGGTGCCGAGCCAGCCACCGCGTCCCGAAAGGAGCGCGCTGAAGGCCGCTCCGCTCAGCGCCGTGGCTGCGAGGCAGGCGAGGCCGACGAGGACGAAGCGGGTGAACAAGGCGATGGGCCGCGCGGTCAGCAGCGTCGCGACCAGCATCAGGCCGAGCAGGGCAAAGCCCGAGAGCAGCGAGGCGCCGCCCAGCGGCAGGATGTCGAGTGGGGCATCGATCCAGCCGCCCAGCGTGGCGAAGCCGGCGGTGAGCAGGAGGAGGCCGGCGATGAGCGCTGTCAGCGCCGGCAGGGCGAGACTCGGGAAGGCGAGGGGGCGGGAGACCAGAACCGGCACGAATTGCAGCAACGCGCCCGCCATGGCGAGGCTGAGCCAGCCGACCGCGACGAGGTGGACAAGGACAAGCGTCGCGGGCTCGCCGAGGCCGGCGGCGGGATAGCCGATGCCGGCGACGGCGAGAGCTTCGGCTGCGAGCAGCAAAGCGAGCGCAGCCGCGAAGTAGCTCATCGTCCAGCGGGACAGCGATGCCATCGGCATGGCTGCGATCTCCCGGATGTGCAGCGGTCAGTGACCGCAGGTGCAGGAATGGCCTTCGTCGTGGCCGCCGCAATCGGCAGCATGCTCTTCGTTGCCGGCCTCGTTGCGGCCGATCTCGACCTGCCAGATATCCGGGCCCTGCACGATGTAGGCCCAGGAATAGGTGCCGGGATAACGCGCGTCGATCTGCCGGCGCAGCGGCGCGGGGTCGTGATCGTTGACGATGCTGAAGGCATCGCCGGGGGGGAGCCGCTCCAGGATGCCGAAGATCGTGGCATGGCGCACGACCGGCGGGATCGCGCGCACGTCGAGCGGTTCGAGAGGCTGGATGGTCATGGTTCGGCTCCGGTTGCGGCCCCGATGCGGGCGGCGTCCCAGCCTAGCGGAGGTCTCGCGGCGGCAATTTGCCGAAGCGCAAACTGCCTGCTTTTGGCAGCCTCACTGTTCGAGAAAGAGCAGGGCGGCGATGGCGAGCGACGCCATGACGGCGATGGCGACGCCGCCCTTCTGGAGCACGCCCATCCGGTAGAGCAGCATGGCCATCACGATGATGGCGGGCGTGGCGACGACGAGGCCCATCTGAGCGTCGGTCATGGTGTTCTCCTCAGGGCGCGATGTCGCATGATCTGATCCGAAAACCGGTTCCCCCTTTTCGGGATCATGCTCAGGCCGCCAGCGCGCGATAGATCGCCGGCAGCGCGGCCGGCAGACGATCGAGCCGGGCGACCACGGCGTGGCCGTTGCGGCCGAAGAGATGGGGGATATAGGCGCGCGACTCGCGGTCGACCGTGACGGCGAAGACGCAGATGCCGGCGCGCCGCGCCTCGATCACCGCCATGCGCGTATCCTCCATGGCGAAACGTCCTTCGTAATGGTCGATGTCGTTGGGCTTGCCGTCGGTCAGGACGAGCAGGAGCTTTCTGCGATCCGGCCTCGCCTTCAGCCCGGCCGCGGCATGACGGATCGCGGTGCCGATGCGGGTGTAATAGCCGGGCTTCAGCGCGGCGATGCGGGCCTCCACCGCCGGCCCCATCGCCTCGTCGAAACGCTTCACCGTCTCGATCCGGACCCAGTCGCGCCGACGCGAGGTGAAGGTCAGGATCTCGTGGCGGTCGCCGCAGGCAGCGAGGCCATGGGCGAAGACGGTGAGCGCCTGTTTCTCGACATCGAGCACGCGCAGATCGTCGAACCAGGAATCGGTGGAGAGCGAGACGTCCATCAGCGTTGTCACGGCGAGGTCATGCGCCTGCGGCCGGCTCGCCACATGGATGCGGTCGCTGCCTGAGCCGCCGGCGGCGAGATCGGCCTGGCGGCGCACCACGGCGTCGAGATCGAGATCGGGGCCGTCGATCTGGCCCCGTTGCGGCTCGCGCAGCGGACGCAATGCCTCGAACTGGCGGCGGACCTGGCGCACCAGCGCGCGGGTCGCAGCGTCCTGCACCGGCGGCGCCAACTCCTGCCCGGCCAGCCCGGCGAGCACGCGACAATGATCCTCGCGATAGGAGGCGCTGCGGAAATCCCATTCCGGATAGGTCAGGGCGCCGGCGAGCGCAGCCTCGTCCATCGCTTCCGGCGGCAGGTCGAGATCGAAGCGAAAGCGCGAAGCCGGGCGGCCCTTGCGCTCGCTCAGCACCATCTCGTCGAGCTCGTCGGCGGCTTCCGGATCATGCTCCTCGCTGTCGTCGGAGGGGCGGTCGACCGCGACCATCTCCGACATCGCCAGGATCTTCTCGAAGCGGTTGAGGATGAAGGGGCTGCGCTCGCGCCATTCTTCCGCCGTCTCGTCGCGGCTGGCGGAATAGGCCTTCATCTGTTCCTCGACCTTAGCCGAGGCTGGTGGAGGCTGGTCCTCGTCACGCCGGCGCGTGCGGGCGGGGGCTACCGCGCTCGCCAACGGCCAGAGTGGCACGCCGAGCGCCGGCAGATAGCCGGCCGGTGCAGCCGCCGACCAGACCGCGGGAGAAAGGTCGACCTGGTCGCCCCGCAGCAACGCGCATATGAGCGCCTCGACTTTCGCCTCCGTTGCAGGCAGGCCCTCGCGACGCCGGCTAGCCAGCGTCGCCTCGGCGAGCCGGCGGTAGACAGGGACCAGGCCGGCGAAGCTGTCGAGGACGGTCCTGACCAGGGCGCGTGCCGCCGCGATCAGGGCGAGGTCGTGCCGGAGCGGATCGACCAGCGCGACCGGGGCCGGCGGCACGGCCGACATGGCGGCGGCGAGCCAGACATAGAGATCGCGGTTGAGACTGCGCTCCGGGAAGAGGGCGAGCTCGGCGGGAAGCTGCAGGCTGTCCGGCGTGCGCAGCGCCTGGACCAGCCGCTCCTCGCCGAGGCCGACGCGCTGGCGCAGCCGCAGCCGGTGAGTGGCGGCGCGTCCGCGTGCGGGGACGATCCTGACGCCGGGTTCGCCGCCGAAGCCGCGGAAGCAAACAGCCAGGGTCGGCGCGATCGTGGACAGTGCCACTGCGGCCTCAGGATGATGCGGCAGGCTCGCGGTATCGCCGACGAGCTTGTGCCAGAATCGTCCGACAGTCTCTTCCAGCTCCAGGAAGTCCAACATCGCGAAGGCTCCTAGCCGAGCACCGCACGGGCGATTTCGACCAGCCCCGCGCGAATCTCGGGCTCGTCGGTCAGCGGTTCGATGATCGCGGCCATCACGGCTTCCTGCCGAGGCAGGCCGGCGGCGATCAGGCTCGCGGCATAGACGACGAGGCGGGTCGAGACGCCTTCCTCGATATCCTGCCCTTTGAGCGTGCGCAGGCGCCGGGCGAGGTCGACCAGCGGCGCGACGGCCGTCTCGTCGAGCGCGCTTTCCTGCGCGACGACCGCGATCTCCCGATCGCGCGGCAGGAAGTCGAAGCTGATCGAGACGAAGCGCTGCCGGGTCGAGGGCTTCAGGTTCTTGAGCAGATTCTGGTAGCCGGGGTTGTAGGAGACCGCGATCATGAAGGAGGGCGGTGCGGCGAGCAGTTCGCCTGTGCGCTCCAGCGGCAGGATGCGACGGTCGTCGGTGAGCGGATGCAGCACCACCGCGACGTCCTTGCGGGCCTCGACGATCTCGTCGAGATAGCACAGCCCGCCCTCACGCACGGCCCGCGTCAGGGGGCCGTCGACCCAGACCGTCTCGCCGCCCTTGAGCAGGTGGCGGCCGGTGAGATCGGCGGCGGAGAGGTCGTCATGGCAGGCGACCGTGAAGAGCGGCAAGCCGAGCTTGCCCGCCATATGCGCGATGAAGCGGGTCTTGCCCGAGCCGGTCGGCCCCTTGAGCAACAGCGGCAGGCGCTTTTCCCAGGCCTTTTCGAACAGGGCGCGCTCGTTGCCGGAGGCGGTGTAGGCCGGGATATCCGCCGGGGCGGGAACGGGCAGGCCCGCGGACGGCATCTGAATCATGTTCATGCTGGTGTCCTCACGCGATGGCGCGGAAATGAGGCCCGGCGGCGGGGCGCCGCCGGGGATGGACCGTCATTCGGCGGGCTGGGCGAGGCCGAGCGGCTCGGCGCTCCGCTCGCGGCCGGGCACCAGGATCGCCCAGGCGAACATCAGCGCGGCGATGACGACGACCACGCCGGAGCCGAGCCGGATCCAGTAGAACAGGACAAGATGCTCCTGGACCTCCATGAAGAACTGGCCCATCACGCGTTGTAGATGGATCTGGACCACCCCCGCGAAGGTGAGCGCGAAGGTCATCACGATCATGGCCGAGCACATCAGCCAGAAGCTGACGATGGAGAGCCACTGGTTGTAGGGCGCGCGGCCCTTCAGTTCGGGGATCGCGTAGGCCATCACCGCGAGGTTCAGCATCACATAGGCGCCGAAGAAGGCGAGGTGGCCATGGGCGGCGGTGAGCTGCGTGCCGTGCGAGTAGTAGTTGACGAAGGAGAGCGTGTTCAGGAAACCCCAGATGCCGGCGCCGATGAAGGCCATGACCGAGCAGCCGACCGACCAGAGCAGGGCGGCGCGGTTGGGGTGGTTGCGGCCGGCCTTCCAGGTCATGTGCACGGTGAAGAGAATCATCGTGAAGAAGGGCGCGATCTCGAGCGTCGAGAACAGCGAGCCGATCCACTGCCAGTATCCGGGCGCGCCGATCCAGTAATAGTGATGCCCGGTGCCGAGGATGCCGGAGAACAAGGCCAGCCCGACGATGACGTAGAGCCACTTCTCGACGACCTCGCGGTCGACGCCGTTGAGCTTGATCATCAGGAAGGCGAGCACGGACGCCATGATCAGCTCCCAGACGCCCTCCACCCACAGATGGATGACGTACCACCAGTACATCTTGTCCAGCGCGAGGTTGGCCGGGTTGTAGAAGGCGAAGAGGAAGAAGATCGCCAGGCCCCAGAGGCCGAAGAGGAGGATGTTGGTGACGGTGGTCTTGCGCCCCTTCAGCGAGGTCATGGTGATGTTGAACAGGAAGATCAGCACGACCACGACGATGCCGACCTTGATGATGAAGGGCTGCTCGAGGAATTCGCGCCCCTCATGGATGCGGAAGAGGTAGCCGACGACGGCGATCGCCGCGGCTATGAAGAACAGCCAGAACTGCAGGACGGCGAGCTTGCGGCTGTAAAGTTCGGTCTGCGCCTCCTCGGGCAGCAGGTAGTAGGTGGCACCCATGAAGCCGAGCAGCAGCCAGACCACCAGCGCGTTGGTGTGGATCATGCGCACGATGTTGAAGGGCAGCAGTTCCGACAGCGTATTCGGCAGCACGTAGATCAGCCCGGCGACCAGTCCGAAGGTGACCTGGGCGACGAACAGTGTCAGCGCGCCGTAGAAATACAGCATTGCGACGCTCTGCGTCTGATATCTCGTCGTATTGTAGCCGGGCATGGCTCTCTCCTGTCGCGACATCTCAGCCGGCATCGTTGGGCGGCCAGTTCTGGGTCTTGATCCGGCTCGTCCATTCCAGGAAGTCGGCGAGATCGTTGAGTTCCTGCTCGGTCAGGTTGAACTGCGGCATCTGGCGCCGGCCCTCGATCCCGGTCGGCTGGGCCGCCATCCAGGCCTTCAGGCTCTCGCGGGCGCCGGCGGCGTCCTTGTCGCCGCCGTAGCGCTTCCAGACATTGCCGAGCTCGGGCGCGAAATAGGCGCCTTCGCCCAGCAGCGTGTGGCAGTTGATGCAGGAGTTGCGCTCCCAGACATGCTTGCCGCGGGCAACGGCGGGCGTCAGCGTCGACTCGTCGGTGGATTTCGTCCGCATGTACCAGTGGCTGTGGGCGGTGAGCCCGACGAAGATGGCGAAGAAGAAGATCGATCCGCCGTAGAAGACATTTCGGGCTCCCGCCTTTGTCAGACGTTCGGCCATGCGTTCACCCTTCCGTTGCGCCTCCGCGAGGCGGCGCCGGCACAGCCGGCTCTTGACCCGCCGCAGGGGCAGGGAACACCGGTCTTATCGGGCGAGGCGCAGGGCCTCTTTGCGCTTCGGCAAACAATCCTGCGACGTGTCCGGGCTCATCGATCCGGGCGGCGCTTCCAGCAGGGTGGTCAGGAAGTCCGGCCGCAGCAGGACATGCCATCGATGGAGATCCAGAAGCAGTCAGGCGCAGCCGTCGTCGGAAGACCGCGCCGGCCGCCTATGGCATTTTGTCCGGGTCCCCATCGGCAAATTGCGTATCTGAGATGATGCTTTTGTGCGATACCGACCCTTGAACGGCGTGAGTCTGTCGGCCCGCGCCGGCTACGGAGAGGGGGAGCGATGATTGCGGCACTCACGATCGCGGAGCGTCAGCGCGCCATCTCGATCTCGGCGCTGCTCGCCTTGTGCGGACTCGCCATGGCGATCGCCGGCCGCGACGACCTGTTCGGGGTCCACGGCGTCATCGTGCTGCTGTTCGGCCTCGGCTTCGTCGGCCTGGTCATGTCGCAATACTTCGCGCCGGAGCCTTCCGAGGAGCGCCTGACGCGCTATTACGACGACCCGACGCGGGTCGGCATCGTGCTCTCGCTCGGCTGGGCCGTGGTCGGCATGTTCTTCGGCGTCTGGGTCGCCGCGCTGCTGGCCTGGCCGGATCTCACCTTCGATGCCGGCTGGGCGAGCTTCGGCCGCATCCGGCCGGTGCATACCTCCGGCGTGATCTTCGGCTTCGGCGGCAATGCGCTGATCGCGACTTCGTATCATGTGCTGCAGCGGACCACGCGGGCGCGTCTGCCCGATCAGGTGACGCCCTGGTTCGTGCTGATCGGCTACAACCTGTTCTGCGTGCTGGCCGCGACCGGCTACCTGATGGGCGTCACCCAGTCGAAGGAATATGCCGAGCCGGAATGGTATGCCGATCTCTGGCTGGAAATCGTCTGGGTCACCTATTTCCTGCTCTATATCCGCACGCTGCAGCGGCGGAAGGAGCCGCATATCTATGTGGCCAACTGGTACTACATGGCCTTCATCCTGGTCGTCGCGGTGCTGCACACCGTCAACAACCTGGCTGTGCCGATCTCCTTCGGCGAAGCGAAGAGCTATTCGCTGTTCTCCGGCGTGCAGGATGCGATGACGCAGTGGTGGTATGGCCACAACGCCGTCGCCTTCTTCCTGACCTCCGGCTTCCTCGGGATGATGTACTATTACCTGCCGAAGCGGGCAGGGCGGCCGATCTACTCCTACAGGCTGTCGATCATCAGCTTCTGGGGCATCACCTTCATGTATATGTGGGCGGGCTCGCACCACCTGCACTACACGGCGCTGCCGCAATGGGTGCAGACGCTGGGCATGACCTTCTCGGTCGTGCTGCTGGTGCCGTCCTGGGCCTCGGCCGGTAACGCGCTGGCGACCCTCAATGGCGCCTGGGGCAAGGTCCGTGACGACGCCACGCTGCGCTTCATGATGGTGGCCGCCGTGTTCTACGGGCTCTCGACCTTCGAGGGCTCGTTCATGGCGATCAGGGCCGTGAACTCGCTCTCGCACTACACCGACTGGACCGTTGGCCATGTCCATGCCGGGGCGCTCGGCTGGGTCGCGATGATCACCTTCGGCTCGCTCTATGCGCTGGTGCCGTGGATGTGGAAGGTCGAGCGGATGTATTCGCCCAAGCTGATCGAGGTCCATTTCTGGCTCGCGCTCTCGGGAACCGTCATCTACGTCTTCGCGATGTGGAACTCGGGCATCATTCAGGGCCTGATGTGGCGCACCTATAACGACAGCGGCACGCTGGCCTATTCCTTCATCGACAGCCTGGTCGCGATGCGCCCCTATTACATCGCGCGCACCGTTGGCGGGTTCCTGTTCCTGCTCGGCGCGATCGTCGCCTCCTACAATGTCTGGATGACGATCCTGATGTCCCGTTCCCAGGCAGCCGCGGAGGCCGGCGAGAGCGACCTGCCGGCGCTTCGGGGCGCGGGCGCAACGCTTCAGGCGGGGGAGTGAGGCCGGTGCGTGAGTTCTTCCATCGCAAGCTTGAGCGCAGTGCGATCGGCTTCGTGCTCGCGATCATCGGCGTCTCCGCCATTGGCGGCTTCGTCGAGATCGCGCCGCTCTTCACCATCCACGAGACGGTCGAGAAGGCGCCGGACATGCGCGTCTACACGCCGCTCGAGCTGGCAGGGCGCAACATCTACATCCGCGAAGGCTGCTATGCCTGCCATAGCCAGATGATCCGGACGCTGCGCGACGAGGTCGAGCGCTATGGGCCGTATTCGCTCGCGGTCGAGTCGAAATACGATCATCCGATGCTGTGGGGCTCGAAGCGCACGGGGCCGGATATCGCGCGGCTCAGCGGCAAATATTCCGATGCCTGGCATGTCGCGCATCTGATCAACCCGCGCGATGTCGTGCCCCAGTCGGTGATGCCGAAATATGGCTGGCTGATGCGCAACGAATTGAAGACCGAGGATCTCGGCCGGCATCTCAAGGCCCAGCGTGCCGTCGGCGTGCCCTATACGGATGCGATGATCGCCAATGCCGGCAGCGACGCCTATGGTCAGGCCAGCCCCGACAGCGCCTATGCCGGCGGCGTCAGCGAGCGTTACGGCGAGGCCACCAATGTGCGCGCCTTCGATGGAGTGCCCGGCCGCCTGACGGAGATGGATGCCGTGGTCGCCTATCTCCAGGTGCTCGGCCGCCTCACCGATGCCGCGCATAAGCAGGCCGCCGCGGCGGAGAAATGAGACGATGGACGTCGATCATCAATCGCTGGTCGGTTTCGCCAAGAGCTGGGGGTTGTTCTACCTCATCGCTCTGGCGATCGGCGTGCTGATCTACGCCCTTTGGCCGTCGAACCGGAAACGTTTCGACCGGGCCAAGAAGAGCATTTTCGACAAGGACGACAGGCCGGGGGACTGAGCGATGGCAGATGCGACGCGCGATCCCGTCACGGGGACCGAGACGACCGGCCATGAGTGGAACGGCATCGAGGAGCTGGATACGCCGATCCCACGGGTCGTGCTGTTCTTCCTGGCGGCGACGACCCTGTTCGCGGTCGGCTACTGGCTGCTGATGCCGGCCTGGCCGCTGGGCGTGACCTATACCAAGGGGCTGCTCGGCATCGACCAGCGTCAGGTCGTGACCGAGCAGGTGCGCGATGCCGCCACTGAGCGGGCAAGCTGGACCGCGAAGATCGACAAGGCCTCGTTCGCCGAGATCGCGGCCGATCCGGCCCTGATGCGCCATGTCCGCGATACCGGCCGCACGCTTTTTGAGGACAACTGCGCCGTCTGCCACGGCGTGCAGGGGAAGGGCGGGCCGGGCTTCCCCAATCTCGCCGCCGGCTCCTGGCTGTGGGGCGGCAGCCCGGATGCCATTGCCGAGACGATCCGCGTCGGCATCAACGGCACGGCCAAGGATACGCGCGTCGCGCAGATGATGGCCTTCGGCCGCGACGGGGTGCTCCAGCGCGAGCAGGTGCTTGCCGTCGCCTCTTACGTCCGCTCGCTCTCCGGCCAGAAGCTTGACGCCGCCGAACAGGCGCGTGTTCCGGCAGGCAAGGAGGTCTTCTCGGCCAACTGCGTCGCCTGCCACGGGGCCGACGGCAAGGGGCAGCACGATGTCGGCGCGCCGGACCTGACCGACGCCAACTGGATCTATGGCGAGGATCTGCAATCGGTGGTCAACAGCGTCCATGGCGGGCGGCAGGGCCAGATGCCGAGTTGGGGAGGCAGGCTCTCGCCAACCGACATCAAGCTTCTGGCGCTTTATGTCGGCACGCTAGGCGAGGCGAAGCGATGAGCGCCCCGGTGGGACGCGACACGGCGCGGCGCGGCGGGCGGAAGGCCTTCTGGCTGGTTCTTGCCGGCGTCCTGGCGGGCGGGCTCGTCCTCGCCAATGCCCATCTGGTCTATGTCGCGGTCGGCTCGCAGCCTGACTGCGTGCCGCATGCGAAATCGGCGGGCGAGGCGGGCGGGTTCCGCGCCGCCCGGCCGTCCTGCTGAAGGAGGAGCACATGGGTGCGATCGGGAACGGCCAGGAGATGCCCCTGCCTCTTTCCGCCCAGCGGCGGCGCAACCTGCCGGCGGGCGCGGCCCTGTCCTGGCTCGGGGCGGGCTGGCGCGACCTCTGGCGCAATCCGGCGCCGAGCCTGCTCTACGGGCTCGCCGTGTTCGCGGTCTCGCTGATCATCGTCGGGGGGCTTTTCCGGCTGGGGCTCGACTACATCCTCTTTCCGGCGCTGGCGGGCTTCATGGTGATGGGGCCGCTGCTGGCGATCGGGCTCTACCAGAAGAGCCGCGCGATCGAGCAGGGCGAGCCGGTCAGTCTCTCCCGCATGATCTTCGTCAAGGCGGCCTCGGGCGGGCAGGTCTGGTATACCGGCGCGATCCTGTCGCTGCTGATGCTGGTCTGGATGCGGGCGGCCGTGATCATCTACGCGCTGTTCTTCGGCCTGCGGCCGTTCCCCGGCCTGCAAGATGTCTCCGCCATGCTGTTCGGGACGCCGATCGGCTGGGCGATGCTGCTGGTTGGCACCGTGGTCGGCGGGCTGTTCGCGGCCTTCTCCTTCGCGATCAGCGCCTTCGCCATCCCGATGCTGCTCGACGAGCGGGTCGATGCCTTCACCGCCATGGGAACCAGCATCTCCATGGTCTGGAGGAACCTGCCGGTGATGCTCGCCTGGGGTGCGATCGTGCTCGCCCTCTTCCTCATCGCCGTCGCGACCGGGCTTCTCGGGCTGATCGTGGTCTTCCCGCTGCTCGGCCATGCGACCTGGCACAGCTACCGGGCGATCAGATGAGCTGCTGCGCGCCGCCGATGGCCCTCGACGGTGCGCCCGACCCTTCCGCTGCGCCGCAGGAAATCCGCCTCGCCAGCCGCGACCTCGGCAACGGCCTGCGACAGAGCGATCTCTCGGTGCCCGGCATTCATTGTGCCGCCTGCATCCGGGCGGTGGAAACCGGGCTTGCCCGGTTGCCGGGCGTTGCGCAGGTCCGGGTCAACCTCTCGACCCGCCGTGTCGCGGTGCAATGGCAGGGGGATGAGGCACCCGAGCTACTGACGGCGCTGGCCGGCCTCGGCTATTCCGGCCACCTCTTCGAGAGCGAGGCCGAGGAGAAGGATCCCGAGCGCGACCGGTTGATCCGGGCGGTGGCGGTCGCCGGCTTCTGCGCCATGAACATCATGCTGCTCTCGGTCTCGGTCTGGTCGGGGGCCGAAGCGGAGACGCGGCAGGCCTTCCACTGGATTTCCGGCGCGCTGGCGCTGCCGTGCCTGATCTATTCGGGCCGCATCTTCTTCACCTCGGCCTGGGCGGTGCTGCGGCGAGGCCGCACCAACATGGACGTGCCGATTTCGGTCGGTATCTGCCTCGCTTTCGGCCTGAGCCTCTACGACACGATCCATGACGGCCCGCATGCCTATTTCGACGCGGCGACCTCGCTGATCTTCTTCCTGCTGATCGGCCGCACGCTCGATCACCTGATGCACGAAAAGGCGCGCGCGGCCGTGCGGGGCCTGATGCGACTCGCGCCCCGAGGCGCGACCGTGCTCGGCGCCGATGGCGGCCGGGCCTATCTGCCGCTCGCGGAGGTCGTTCCGGGCATGCGGATCGCGCTCACGGCTGGCGAGCGGGTGCCCGTCGACGGAATTGTCCAGGAGGGCGCCTCCGAGCTCGATTGCGCCGTCGTCACCGGCGAGAGCGCGCCGCGGTCGGTGTCGCCGGGCGCGGCGGTCCAGGCCGGGACGCTCAACCTCTCAGGCCCGCTGACGATCCTCGCGACGGCCAAGGCCGAAACCTCTTTCCTGGCCGAGATGGTGCGCCTGATGGAGGCGGCCGAGGGCGGCCGGGCCCGCTATCGGCGCATCGCAGACCGGGCGGCGGCGCTCTATTCGCCCGTTGTCCATACCACGGCGCTCATCGCGTTCCTGGGCTGGATGGCGGCGACGGGCGATTGGCACCGCGCGATCACTGTCGCCATCGCCGTGCTGATCATCACCTGCCCCTGCGCGCTGGGCTTGGCCGTGCCGATCGTGCAGGTCGTGGCCTCGCGGCGCCTGTTCGAGGCCGGCATCATGGTCAAGGACGGCTCCGCCATCGAGCGCATCGCCGAGATCGACACGGTCGCGTTCGACAAGACGGGCACGCTGACGTTCGGCCAGCCGCGGCTCATCGATCCCGCGTCGATCCCGGCCGCCGATCTGGCGATCGCAGCGGCCATCGCGCGACGGTCGAGCCATCCGCTTTCGCGCGCCATCGCTGCGGCTGCGCCAGATGGAGATCTGGCACTGGATCAGATCCGGGAGCATCCGGGCCTGGGCGTCGAGGCAGAGCTGGAAGGTCATCGCTATCGACTCGGGCGGGCGGCATGGGCGCTCGCGGAGGAGGGCGGTCATCGGGAGAGCGGCACCGTGCTGGGCCGTGATGGCGCGCTCGTCGCCCGCTTCGCCTTCGCCGAGACCTTGCGCCCGCAGGCGCGCGCCGCTGTCGACGCGCTGCGTGCGGGGGGGCTCGCCATCGTCCTGCTATCCGGCGACCGCGCCGAGGCGGTACAGACGATCGCCGGGCGGCTCGGTATCGACGAAGTCGCGGCCGGGCTGCTGCCGGCCGGCAAGGTGGAAAGCCTCGCCGCATTGACCGCCGAGGGCCGCAAGGTGCTGATGGTCGGGGACGGCCTCAACGATGCACCGGCGCTGGCGGCGGCGCATGCCTCGATGGCGCCGGCCTCGGCCGCCGATATCGGCCGCAACGCTGCGGATTTCGTCTTCCTGCATGATGGGCTCGATGCGGTTCCGGTCGCTGTCGCAGTCGCGCGAGCCGCCGGCCGGCTGGTGCGGCAGAACTTCGCCCTGGCGATTCTTTACAATGCGCTGGCGCTGCCGGTCGCGATCGCCGGCTATGTCACGCCGCTGATCGCTGCGCTTGCGATGTCGCTGTCCTCGATCCTCGTCGTCGCCAATGCCCTGCGGCTCGATGCGGGGAGAGCGGTGGCTCCCGCCAGATCCGCCCCGCGGCCGTCGGGAAGGCTCGTTGCGACCTCTGAGGCCGGCGAATGAGCAGCCTCGTCTTCCTCATCCCGCTGGCGCTGCTGCTCGGCGGGGCGGCGCTCGCCGCCTTCCTGTGGAGTTTGCGCAGCGGCCAGTATGACGATCTCGATGGAGCGGCCGAGCGCATTCTCCTCGACGAGGAGGGAGATCAGAAGCCGTGATCATCGCGCGTGGCCATTGCCCCCGCGCCTCGTCAGCCCCGTGACATGCCGGTTCAGGGCAGGTTCTCGCGCAGCACGATCTCTATGTTGGGCCGCGCCGTGCCCTCGAGCGGCTGCCGGCCGGCGCGGATATTGGCGAAGATCGAGACGCAGTCGAGCAGCGTCGCCTGCGGATTCTGGTTGATCACGGCGTCCATCACCCCATCGACCAGCAAGGCGCGGGTCTCCGGCGTCAGCCCGTGGCCGATGAAGGCGACATCGTGCTGGCGCCCCGTTTCCCGCAAGGCGCGGGCGATGCCTTCCGGTCCGCCGCCGATGTTGTAGATCCCGGCGAGATCGGGGTGCTGGGCCAGCAGCATCTTGGTCTGGCGATAGTTCCGGGCTTCTTCGTCGTGCCCCTCGCGCAGCCCCACCACCTCGATCGCCGGGTAAAGCTCGTGGAAGAGATGGAGAAAGCCCATCTCGCGTTCCTCATGCGCGCGGTAGCTCAGACTGCCGGCGATCATCGCGACCTTGGCCGGCCGTGGCCCGACGAAGCGGGCCATGAGCTGCCCCGCGGTGCGCCCGGCCGCTCGGTTGTCGAGCCCGATATAGGCCGCGCGCTGCGTGTTCGCGACGTCGGAGATCAGCGTGACGGTCGGCACGCCGCGCTCGGCCAGCCCATTCACGGCTTCCCGGACAAGCGGATGCTCGAGCGCCATGAAGGCGATGCCGTCGACTTCGCGGCCCGTTCGCTTGAGCTCCCGGGCGAGCAGGTCGGGGCGGAAGCTCTCGATCCGCTCGACCCGCGCCCGCATGTTGAAACCGGCCAGCATGCTCTGCGCATTGCCGATCAACCGACTCAGCATCGCGACGAAGCTGTTCTCGCCGGAAGGCAGCAGCACGGCGAGGCGCAAGGGCTTCGCCACGGTGGAGGCGCGTTCGCTTGCATCGGTGATGTAGCCGAGCTCGCTGGCCGCATCGAGAACCCGCCCGAGCGTGGTCGGCCTCACCCCCGGGCGCCGGTTCAGGGCACGGTCGGCCGTCGCCGTCGAGACGCCAGCGAGCGCGGCGACGTCGGCCAGCGTCGGTAGATGGCGGACGGGGGAGAGCTTGCTGTTCGGCATAAAACATCAAATGACATCAAAAATAAGTTTTGACCAGTCCGATCGCTGAAATTTATGTTCCATCGAAAGCGCCATAAGACGCCGATAGAAAAACGAGCTTGGGAGGTCATTACTGCCGCAGAAATGCGGATTCATGCGATCGATATGTCTCGATGTCGCCCGTAAATCGGGAGCGCGGACGTCATCGGTGCCTCTCAAATCAGAATCATATAAATCAAAACACGTCATCTTCCGGTGGCGCTGTTCGGTGACTGCAGGAGAATGCGGGTGTCTGGCCCTCGGCTTAACGGCAAGGTTGCGATCGTTTTCGGTGCGGGCTCCATCGGCGAGGGATGGGGCAACGGCAAGGCCGCTGCCGCTGCCTATGCCCGGGCCGGCGCGCGGGTTGTCGCGGTCGACCTCAATGCCGCAGCGGCCGAGGCGACGCGCGACATCATCCTTTCCGAAGGACATGAGGCGATCGCTGTCGCGGCGGACACGACGAGCCTGGCCGATGTCGAGCGCAGCGTCGAGGCCGCCCGCTCGGCGTTCGGTCGCATCGACATCCTGCACAACAATGTCGGCATCACCTCGCAGGGGGGCCCGGTCGAGACCGGCGAGGATGTCTGGGACCGCGTCATGACGGTGAACGTCAAGAGCATGTTCCTGACCTGCAAGGCGGTGCTGCCGCTCATGGAGCAGCAGGGGGCAGGGGCGATCATCAATATCGGCGCGCTCGGCGGCGTTCGCTGGACGGGCTATGCCTACTGCGCCTATGCGGCCAGCAAGGGCGCGGTGAACAGCTTCACGCAGAGCATCGCGCTGCAATATGCCGGCAAGGGCATCCGCGCCAACTGCATCCTGCCCGGCGTGATGGATACGCCGCACATCTACAAGCAGATTTCGGGCTTCTACCAGGACAACGACGCCATGGTTGCGGCCCGGCACAAGATGTCGCCGACAGGGCGGATGGGGGACGGCTGGGATGTCGCCCATGCGGCCGTGTTCCTGGCCAGCGACGAGGCCAAGTACATCAACGGCGTCGAGCTGTTCGTCGATGGCGGCATGCACGCTCGCTGCAACTAACTGGACCTGGCCCCAGGGCCCGGTTCGACAATGCCGCCTTCCAGCGGCGCATCTTCAAGAACGGGTCGCCAAAAGGCAGCCCAGCCAAACGGGGAAACGACCATGACGCATTCGACGCGCCGACAGATCCTGAAGACCCTCTCGCTCGTGCCTGCCGCCGGCTTCGTCGTCGGCCTGCCGCGCCCGGCTCGCGCCGCCGAGATCACCCTGAAGTACGGCAACAACCTGCCTCTCAGCCATCCCCTCAACATCCGTGGCGCCGAGGTTGCCGAGCGGATCGCGAAGGAGACCAATGGCCGGGTCGAACTCAAGATCTTCCCGAACAACCAGCTTGGCGGCGACACCGACATGCTGTCGCAGGTGCGCAGCGGCGGCATCGACATCTTCAACGCCGGCACGCTGGTGATCGCGACGCTGGCCCCGGTCAGCGCCATCACCGGCGTCGGCTTTGCCTTCAAGGATTATGATCAGGTCTGGGCGGCCGTGGACGGCCCGCTCGGAAACCTGATCCGCGCTGCCTTCGCCAAGGTCGGCCTCCACACCTTCGAGAAGATGTGGGACAACGGCTTCCGCCAGATCACCACCAGCACCCGCGCCATCGCCTCCGCCGCGGACCTCAACAGCCTGAAGATCCGCGTGCCGGTCAGCCCGATGGGTATCGCGATGTTCAAGGCGCTGGGCGCCGCGCCGACCAGCCTGCAGTTCAGCGAGGTCTATTCCGCGCTCCAGACCAAGGTCGTCGATGCGCAGGAGAACCCGCTCGCGATCGTCCAGACCGCCAAGCTCTTCGAGGTCCAGAAATTCTGCTCGCTGACCAATCACAGCTGGGACGGCTACCATCTCGTCTTCAACGGCCGTTCGTGGCGTGGCCTGCCGGACGATGTTAAAACCGTCGTATCGCGCGCCTTCAACGAGGGCGGGCTCCAGCAGCGCGCCGACGTTCGCAAGCTCAATGAAGGCCTCCAGGCCGAGCTGACCAAAAACGGCCTCGCCTTTAACGAGGCCGCCGCCCCGACCTTCCAGGCCAAGCTGCGCGACAGCGGCTTCTATAAGGAGTGGCAGGAGCGCTTCGGGCCGGAAGCCTGGAGCGTGCTCGAAGGCGCCGTCGGCAAGCTCGCCTGAGCCGCCGGCGCAGAATACGAAGGATCGGACGAAAGCCATGGATCTTCACGCCGGAACGCTGCAGGAGCCCGCGCGCCTGCCTCTTACGGGGATTTCCTGGCTGGCGGACCGCCTCGACCGCGGTCTCGGCGGCGCTGTTGAAGTCGTCGCCGCCCTCATCGTCCTCACCGAGATCTGCATTCTCGGCGCGGGCGTGACGGCGCGCTACGTCTTCCATGCGCCGCTGGTGTGGGCGGACGAGCTGGCCTCGATCCTGTTCCTCTGGCTGTCGATGCTCGGCGCGGTGATCGCTCTGCGCCGCGGCGAGCACATGCGCATGACTGGACTCGTCAGCCGTGTTTCGCCGGAAGTCCGCACTGTGCTGGAGGCGCTGGCGATCACCGCCTCCATCGCCTTCCTTCTGCTGATCCTGCCGCATGGGCTCGAATATGCGGAGGAGGAGCGTTTCATCGTCACGCCGGCGCTGGAGATCAGCAATGCCTGGCGGGCTGCGGCCCTGCCGGTCGGCATGGGGCTGATGCTGGTCGCCGCCGGCTTCCGGCTTCTGCGGTTCAGCTCGCTGAAGCCCGCCCTGTTCGCGATTGGCATCACCATCGCGCTTGTCCTGGTGTTCTGGCTCCTCGGCCCGGCGCTGAAGCCGCTCGGCAAGCTCAACCTCGTAGTCTTCTTCGTCGGCGTCGTCGCGCTGAACGTCTTCTCCGGGGTGCCGATCGCCTTCTCCTTCGCGCTGGCCACTTTCGGCTATCTGTCGCTGACGACCTCGACGCCGCTGGTCGTCATGGTGGGCCGGCTCGACGAGGGCATGAGCCATCTGATCCTGCTAGCCGTGCCGCTGTTCATCTTCCTCGGCGCGCTGATCGAGATGACCGGCATGGCCCGCGCCATGATCCAGTTCCTCGCCTCGCTGCTCGGCCATGTCCGCGGCGGCCTCTCCTATGTGCTGATCGGCGCGATGTACCTCGTCTCGGGCATCTCGGGGTCGAAGATCGCCGACATGGCGGCCATCGCGCCCGTGCTCTTCCCGGAGATGCAGAAGCGCGGCGCCAAGCCGGGCGATCTCGTCGCGCTGCTCTCGGCGACCGGCGCGCAGACCGAGACGATCCCGCCCTCCATTGTGCTCATCACCATCGGCTCGGTGACGGGCGTCTCCATCGCTGCGCTGTTCACTGGCGGCATGCTGCCGGCGCTCGTGCTGGGGCTCGCACTCTGCGTCGTCGTCTGGTGGCGCTATCGCGGCGAGGATCTGAGCGGCGTCGCCAAGGTCTCGAAGCGTGAGATTGGCAAGCTCTGCCTGATCGCGCTGCCGGCCATCGCGCTGCCCTTCGTCATCCGCGCGGCCGTGGTCGAGGGCGTCGCCACCGCGACCGAGGTCTCGACCATCGGCATCGCCTATGCCGTGCTGGCCGGCCTCATGATCTACCGCCAGTTCGACTGGCGCCGGCTGCCGAAGATGCTGATCGAGACGGCCTCGCTGACGGGCGCGATCATCTTCATCGTCGGCAGCGCCACCGCCATGGCCTGGGGCCTGACGCAGTCCGGCTTCTCGCATGATCTGGCGCGGGCGATGGCATCGGTCCCGGGCGGCACCTGGGGCTTCCTCGGCATCTCGGTCGTCGCCTTCGTCATCCTCGGCAGCGTGCTCGAGGGCATTCCGGCGATCGTGCTGTTCGGCCCGCTGCTGTTCCCCATCGCCAAGCAGGTCGGGGTTCACGAGGTCCATTATTCGATGGTCGTGATCTTCGCGATGGGCATCGGGCTTTTCGCTCCGCCCTTCGGCGTCGGCTACTACGGCGCCTGCGCCATCAGCAAGATCAACCCCGACGAGGGCCTCAAATACATCTGGGGCTACATGCTCGCGCTGCTGATTGGCCTCGCGATCGTCGTTGCCGTGCCGTGGATTTCCACGGGCTTCCTCAAATTCTGATTTCTCGCGCTTACGAGGTGCACCGATGAGCCGTTTCTTCGGCCAGATCCGCCAGGCGGGTTACGTCGTCCCGGATATCGAGGCGGCCATGGACTACTGGAGCCGTGTGCTCGGGGTGGGGCCGTTCTTCTACAACCCCAAGGTTCCCATCAAGAACTACCGCTACAAGGGCGAGAGCTACGAGCCGCATAACTCGGTGGCGCTGGCCAATTCCGGCCCGCTGCAGATCGAGCTGATCCAGTGCCGCAACGACGTGCCGTCCATGTACAAGGACTTCACGGATGCGGGCCTGACCGGGCTGCAGCATGTCGCCTACTGGACCTCGGACTATGACGCCGATCTGGAGCGCCTCGTCGCCGAGGGCTTCAAGCCGGTGATGAGCGGCGAGGTCGGCGAGCGCGGGCGCTTCATCTATTTCGACACGCATTATCATCCGGGAACTGTGATCGAGCTCTCCGAGGTCGCCGGGCCCAAGGGCGAGATGTTCCGCCTGATCCGCGAGGCCTCCGAAACCTGGGACGGCAAGGACCCGGTGCGGCCCTTCCCGGATCTGAGCAAGCTCGCCGCCGCGGCCGGTTGAGGCCTTGGGATGAAGCGCGCCATGGTCGGGCTTGATCCGGCCATCTCGCAAACCAGTGCGGTCTGGTCCTGAGATGCTCGGGTCAAGCCCGAGCATGACGCCCTGAAAGACAGTCCGATGACCGACGACCGTTTCGAAGCGACCTACCTCATCGAGACGCCCCTCGACCCGGCGAAGGTCGCCGAGGTCATGGCCGGCGAGCAGTCGAGCGGCACCTTCACCCGCGTCGCCGGCGAGACCGACGAGCTGCGGGACCGCACGCGCGCCGTCGTCACCGGCATCACGGAGCTGGAAAGCGCGTCGGAGCCGAGCCTGCCCAATGCCTGGCTGGCGCGGAAGGGCATCGCGGGACCATGGCGGCGCGCCCGCGTCGCGATCTCGTTCCCGGTGGCCAATGTCGGCGCCAACCTGTCGACCTTGGCCTCGATCGTCGCGGGCAATCTCTTCGATCTCGGCGAGGTCACGGGGCTGCGGCTCGACACCATCACACTCCCCGCTTCCTTCCGCCGTCGCTTCCAGCTGCCCCGACAGGGCATCGCAGGCACGCGCACGCTGACCGGCGTCATGGAAGGCCCGATGGTCGGCTCGATAATCAAGCCGAATGTGGGCTTGAGCCCGGCCGAGACCGCCGTGCTGGTGGCGAAGCTTTGCGAGGCCGGGCTCGACTTCATCAAGGACGACGAGATCAGCGCCAACCCCGACCATGCGCCGCTGGCCGAGCGCGTGCCGGCGGTGATGGCGGCCGTGCGCCGCCATGCCGACAAGACCGGCAAGCATGTCATGGTGGCCTTCAACATCACCGACGAGACCGATGCCATGCGCCGCCATGCCGATCTGGTCGCGCGCGAGGAAGGCACCTGCGTCATGGCGAGCCTGAACTGGTGCGGCTTTTCGGGGATTGAGACGCTGCGCCGCTCGACCGATCTCACCCTTCACGGCCATCGCAACGGCTATGGCGCCTTTTCGCGCCATCCCTGGCTCGGCATTTCGTTCCAGGCCTATCAGGTTCTCTGGCGGCTGGCCGGTGTCGACCACATGCATGTCCATGGATTGCAGGGCAAGTTCGCGCAGGAAGACGAGGAGGTCGTCACCTCCGCGCGGGACTGCGTGACGCCGCTGACTGATGGCCTCGACGACCGCGTCGTGCCCGCCTTCTCCTCGGGCCAGTGGGCCGGTACGGCCCAACCGACCTGGGATGCGGTCGGCCATTCGGACCTGCTCTTCATGGCCGGGGGCGGCATCCTCGCCCATCCGGGCGGGCCTGCTGCCGGCGTCGCCAGCATCAGGCAGGCCTGGGCCGCGGTCGCCGAGGGCGTGCCGCTTGCTGAAGCCGCCCGTTCGCGGCTTGAACTGAAGCAGGCGCTCGATTTCTTCGGCGCCAAGGCCGGCTGACGCGTCATGGCGAACGCGGCGCCGCAATATGGCTGGTTCGGCGACGATTTCACCGGCGCCTCCGATACGCTCGCCACACTGGCGGAGCGCGGTTTCAGGGCGCTGCTGTTTCTCGGCATCCCGACGCCGGAGCAACTCGCCGCCGTCGGCCCGCTCGATGCCGTCGGCATTGCGGGGGCGACGCGTTCGATGGCTCCGGCCGAGATGACACCCGTGCTGGATGCTGCCGGGGCCTTCTTCGCCGGGCTCGGCGTTCGGCTGATGCACTACAAGTGCTGCTCGACCTTCGACAGCGCTCCGCATGTCGGCAGTATCGGTGCGGCGGTGGCGGCGCTGGGGCCGCATTTTCCGAACCCGCTGGTGCCAGTCATCGGCGGCCAGCCCAACCTCGGCCGCTATTGCCTGTTCGGCCAGCTCTTCGCCGCGGCCGGCACCGGCGGCGAGGTGCACCGCATCGACCGACATCCGACGATGAGCCGCCACCCCGTCACGCCGATGGGCGAGGCCGATCTGCGCCGCCACCTCGCGGCGCAGGGGCTCGGCTCCATCGGTCTTTTGGATTATCGTTCCTACGAAGATGAAGGCGGTGCCGCGGCGCTCGAGCGTGCCGGCGAGGCGCAGGCCGTGCTCTTCGATGTCTCGCGCCCGGAAGATCTCGCCGCGATCGGTCGGCTGGTGGCCGGCCCGCTCGCTGACGCGCCGATGCTCGCTGTCGGAGCCAGTTCGGTCGCGCAGATGGTGGCCGGGCTCGGCTGGGCGACAACCGGGGCGGCTTCCTTACCGGCAGTTGTCCGGCCGGAAGGACCGGTGCTGGCGCTTGCCGGCTCGCTCTCGCCGGTGACGCGGGCGCAGGTCGAGGCGGCGACGGGCTTTGCGCGGGTTATCATCGACCCCGCTCGCCTGCTGTCGGAGCCGGGCCATGCCGACGATCTGTGCCGGCGCGCCGTCTCGCAACTCGCCGCCGGCGATACGATGCTGCTGACTGCCGCTCCCGAGGGTGCGCCCGAGAATCCGCGCGCGGTGGCGGAGGCAACCGGGGCGCTGCTGCGCGATGTAATGCGGGAGGCGCGCGTCGCCCGCCTGCTGGTCGCGGGCGGCGACACCTCGACGCTCGCCATCGAGGCGCTCGATATCTGGGGGCTGTCCTATCGCGCGCCGCTGGTGGCGGGCGCGCCGCTGTGCCGGGCCCATAGTGCGGCGCCTCATCTCGACGGGCTCGATATCGTGCTCAAGGGCGGCCAGATGGGGCCGCCGAATTTCTTCGAGCTCGCTTCGCGCTGAGAGCGCACGCGCCGCGATTTTTGACTCCCGGCTCCCGGTGCGGGAATGGAGTGTGCTGTCGCCGTCCCGCGAGCGGTTCCGGCTCCGGGGACGCGACGCCCGAGGCGATGCAGGAGTTCCGGCGGACGTGGCGGCTGAGCAAGGATTGCCGGTGGGCGGCATGGCGGCGGTGGGCCGCGACCGGGCCGTCGTCTGGTGGCTGGCGCTGGATAGCGTGGACCCCGGCGACTGGCCTCGGTTGCGGGCGCTGCTCGCGGCCGAGGAGCGGGCGCGGGCGGATCGGTTTCATTTCGAGCGCGACGGGTTGGTCTACACTGCCGCTCACGCGCTTTGCCGCGGGCTGCTCAGCGCCGCGACCGGATTGCCGCCGGAAGGCTGGGCCTTCTCCGTCGGCGCACATGGCAAGCCTGAGGTGCTCTCGCCCCGCGATGGGCCGCAACTGCGGGTCAATATCTCCCATACGCGCGGGTTGGCGGCGGTCGCACTGACCGCCGAGCATGATATTGGCGTCGATGTCGAATGGCTCGAGCGTCATCCTCATGTGGACGAGCTGGCCGGGCGGATGTTTGCCGAACGGGAGCGCGAGCAGCTCGCCGCCGTGCCTGATGCGCAGAGGATCGAGGCCTTCCTGCGCTTCTGGACGCGCAAGGAGGCCTATGTGAAGGCGATCGGCAAGGGGCTGTCACAGCCGCTCGACGCCTTCTCCTTCGAGCTGGACCAGCCGGGGATCCATTTCGCCGATCCGAACGCGGACGATCCGGCGCGCTGGCATTTCGACGAGATTCGGCCGGGGCCGGAGCATCTGCTGGCGCTCGCGATTTGCCATCCCGAGCCGGCCCGCCTCACTGTCGAGATCGGCCCGGCGCCGCTGGCCTATCTCACCAGCCTCGCCTCGGAGATCTCCAGCTCGGAAACAGCCGAGCCGGGCAGGACGTCGCGCAGATAGGCCGCGATGCCGAGGCTCCGGTTCCATTGATACGGATAGCCGAGCGAAACCTCCTCGAAGCGCGTGCCGTCCCGCCAGTCGGTCCGGCGGATGTGCAGGTGGCCGGATACGACGACGCTGGCGTTGAAGCGAATATGCCAGTCCTCGGTCCGGCGCGTGCCGCACCAGGGCGAGAAACGCGGCGCACGCGGCAGCCGGGCGAGATCCCGGCGCAAGGGGAAGTGATTGACCAATATGGTCGGCCGGCCCGGCGGCAACTCCGAGAGGCGCCGTTCGGCCTCGTCGCAACGGCTCGCGCACCAATCTTCCCGGCTGTTCCAGGGCGAGGGATCGAGGAACAGCTCGTCGGAGCAGACGGCCCTGCCTTCGCGCGCCCATGCGACGACATCCTCTCGCGCCACCTCGTCGGGCCGGAAGCTGTAGTCGTAGAGGAGGAAGAGCGGCGCGATCGTGCAGGGGCCGTCCGGGCCGTGCCAGGTCTCATAGGGGTCTTCGGGCGTGACTACGCCGTATTCCCGGGCATGCGAGACGAGCGTCCGGTAGCGCTTCTCGCCGACGATGACCGGCCCACCGTTCGCCTCCGGTCCGCTCCAGAGCTCGTGGTTGCCCGGAACCCAGATCACCTTGGCGAAGCGCCGGCTCAGCACATCGAAGGCGAAGCGGACATGCTCGATCTTCTCGGCGATGTCGCCGGCCACGATCAGCCAGTCGTCTCCGAAATCCGGCAGTTCGAGCAGGGCTTCGCGATTGGCCGCGTTCGCGAGATGCAGGTCGCTGATGGCTTTGAGATGCATGCGAGACCGGGTTTCCCTCTGCGGGCCATCATCAGGCGGCTCGCTTTCTTTCGAGAACGGCAGCGCGTCGCCGGCAGAATAACGGGTGCGTCGGGCGGAATTTCAACCCGTGTCGGCTCGATGGCCCCTATGCCGGTCCAATGCTCCGTCTGCGGGGCAGGGGCCGTTGCCGCCTTTCCATGCAGCGGGAGCATTGCCGTGTCGCCGGCTCACCAAATTGTGCCGGGTCCGTCAATCCTCTAGAGCGTTCGTCCGCATCGCGACGGGAATCGCCCGGCCGCGCGAGATACCGGGACTGCCGACATGACCGTCAGCGCGCCGACTGCCGCCTCCACGACCCAGCGGGCCATGATGCCGGTGCTGATCGTGCTCAGCGTGACGCACCTGCTCAACGACATGATCCAGTCGCTGATCCCGGCGATCTATCCGATCATCAAGGAGGCCTATCGGCTGGATTTCGGCCAGATCGGCCTGATCACGCTGACCTTCCAGGTCTCGGCCTCGCTGCTGCAGCCGGTCGTCGGGCTCTACACCGACAAGCATCCGATGCCCTATTCGATGGTCGCGGGCATGGGCTTCACGCTGGCCGGGCTGATCGGCCTGGCGCATGCCGGCAGCTACGGGATGCTGCTGCTCTCGGCCGCCTGCGTCGGCATCGGCTCCTCGATCTTCCATCCGGAGGCGACGCGGATGGCGCGAAATGCGTCCGGCGGACAGCATGGGCTCGCGCAGGGCATCTTCCAGGTGGGCGGGCAGACGGGCGGGGCGCTCGGGCCGCTGCTGGCTGCCTTCATCATCGTACCGCGCGGGCAGGGCAGCCTGTCATGGTTCTCGCTGGCGGCGCTCGTCGCCATGGTCCTGATGGTCTGGACGGCGATGAGCTATGCCAGGCTCGACCGACAGCGGCCGCCGAAGCCGGCGGCTGCGGCCGTGGCCGCTCCCCCGAAGCGCAGCACGGCGGCGGTCGCCTTCGCGATCTTCATCCTGATCGTGCTGCTGTTCTCGAAGAACGCCTACACGTCGAGCTTCACCAACTTCTACACCTTCTACCTGATGGGCCGGTTCGGCATCACGGTGCAGAACTCGCAGGTGATGCTGTTCCTGTTCCTCGCCTCCTCGGCGGCCGGCGCGCTCGGCGGCGGGATGCTTGGAGACCGGATCGGCCGCAACAAGATCATCTGGTTCTCGATCCTGGGCGCGCTGCCCTTCACGCTGATCCTGCCCTATGCCGACCTGTTCTGGACGGGCGTGCTGACCATCCTGATCAACGTGATCATGTCGAGCGCCTTCGCGGCGATCCTGATCTACGCGCTCGAGCTGCTTCCGGGCCGCGTCGGGCTCGTGGGGGGCTTCTTCTACGGCCTCAGCTTCGGGCTCGGCGGGCTTGCGGCAGCGCTGCTCGGCGAGGTCGCCGACCGGGTCGGCATCGAGGCGGTCTACAAGATCTGCTCGTTCATCCCGCTGATTGGGCTGCTCGCCTGGTTCCTGCCCCGCCTCAGCGCAGGCAGCACGCGGGTGGGGCATTAAGGCCCATTTGCGCTCGGAACCGCGCGGAACCCTCTTCCGGAGGGAGAGGCAGGGTGAGGGGTAGGCCGTTGGACACTGTAGCCGTGACCTGACCGCTGCATCGCCGTGAGGACAGCATTCGACTAGTCCAGGGGCCTACACCTCACCCCTGCCCCTCTCCTTACAGGAGAGGGGTTCCCCGCGGTCTTCTACGGCAGGGAGAGTTGTCAGATCGCCAGCGTGCCGGCCTTGGCGGCCGCGTAGCGCGCGCCGACCTTCGTCCAGTCGACCACGTTCCACCAACCCTTGAGGTAGTCGGCGCGGCGGTTCTGGTACTTCAGGTAATAGGCGTGCTCCCAGACGTCGTTACCGAAGAGCACCATCTGCTTTTCCATCAGCGGGCTGTCCTGGTTCGGCTTCGGCAGCAGGGCGAGCTTGCCGGCCTTGTCGACCGTGACGAAGACCCAGCCCGAGCCGAAGACGCGCAGGCCGGCCGCCTCGAAATCGGCCTTGAACTTGTCGAAGCCGCCGAGGTCCCGCGAGATCGCGGCGGCGACGTCGCCCGTCGGAGCTCCGCCTGCGCCCGCGCCCATCACCTCCCAGAACATGCTGTGGTTGGCATGGCCGCCGCCATTGTTGCGGACGAGCGTGCGGATGCCTTCGGGCAACTGGCCGAGATCGGCGAGAAGCTCGCCCAGCGAGGCTTTCGCCATCACGCCATTGTCCTTGGCGGCGTTGTTGAGGGCGGCGACATAGGCCGCGTGGTGGCGGTTGTAGTGGATGTCCATGGTCGCCGCATCGATATGTGGCTCGAGCGCATTGGCCTCATAGCTGCGCTTCGGCAGCGAGAAGGGGCCGGCCGGCGCTGCGGGGGCGGCGGCCTGGGCCCAGACCTTGGGTGCGGCGGCGCTGGCGAGGGCTGCTGCGCCGAGGCCGAGCACGCCGCGCCGGGAAAAGACTGCGAATTCCTTCATGACGTCCTCCTGCGGGAAACGTTTGTCCGGCAGCGCTTGCGACCGCCGCCGGCTCTGTTGTCCGGTCAATGTCTGAAGATTCATGCCGTTGGGGAAGCCCCGCCGGTCAATTGAATAGACCGCAGGCCGGCCCATCCGCAAATTTGCACCCAGCGCCCGGAAATGCCCTCTTAACGAGCGGTTTACCGCGTTTCTCTACCTTTAGAAAGAAGTCCCGGTCCATTGGGGGACACCGAGGAACGCCCCGCATGAACGCCCTGGCTCTGAAGGCCGACCCGCCGAGCTTCGACGTATTGCTTCCCGCTTCCGCTTCCTCCGTTCCTGCGCCGGTCCTGATGGCCGTGCCGCCGGAGACGGGAGCCGAGCGTGCCGTGCGCGAGATCTCCGACCGTTTCGGCAAGCTCTCCGCCGAAATCACGGATGTTGCCGGCCGCATCGGCGACGTGACCCAGCAGTTCGGGGCGCAGACGGCTGGCCTGCGCCGCGTCGTCGGCGCGGTCGAGCAGGTCTCCCGCGCCAACCATGCCATCCGCCAGGCGGCCGAGGGCGCGCAGCAGGCGGCCTCCGTGGTGCGCAGCGGGCTCGAGCGCGTGACCGGCTCGGTGAAGCTCGGCCTGAGCGCCGCGCAGACCGACATCGAGACGCTGTCGGAGGAAGCCCAATCGATGTCGCAGGCGCTGGCGCAGGCCGTCAGCGACGCGCACAAGGCGCGTGCCTCCAGCGACGCGATCCAGTCGATCACCCGCGAAATCCAGCTGCTGTCGATCAACGCCGGTGTCGAGGCCGCGCGCAGCGGCGAGGCCGGGAAGGGCTTCGCGGTCATCGCCGCGGCGGTGAAGACGCTCGCCGAACAGACCCGCGAGGCGACCGCTGCAAGCGCGGTCCAGCTCGATCTGCTCGTCAAGGCGGTCGATGCGCTGGCCCATCGCAGCCAGGCGAACGCGCAGACCGCACGGCGCGCCCGCGAGGGCAGCCGGACGATTTCGCAGCAGGTCAGCGAGTTCGACAGCTTCGGCCGCTCGGTCGTGGATCTGATCGGCGGGATCGAGGAGGTCTCGCAGCCGACGCGTGAGAATGCCGAGGCCTGCGCCAAGGCGGGGCAGGATCTCGCCGGCCTCGTCGCCGGCGTCGACGCCTCTACCGACATCCTCGATCAGGCCGTGAAGCGCACGCAGAACCTGGTGTCGATCAGCGAGGGTATCCTCGGCTCGATCGCAGCCTCCGGAGTGCGGACCCCGCAGTCGGATCTGATCGCCGTCGCCGTCGAGGCGGCCACGAAGATCGGCCGCCTGTTCGAGACCGCGCTGGAGCGCCGGGAGATCACGCCCGAGGAGCTGTTCGACGAGAGCTACCGGCCGGTGCCGGGTTCCGACCCGCAGCAGCATATGACACGCTTTGTCGCCCTGACCGATCGCCTGCTGCCGCCGCTGCAGGAAGAACTCCTCGCCTCGAACGCGCGGATCGTCTTCTGCGCGGCCGTGGACCGCAACGGCTTCCTGCCGACGCACAACCGCAAATATGCGCAGCCCCAGGGGGCCGACCCGGTCTGGAACAACGCCAACTGCCGCAACCGGCGCATCTTCGACGATCGCACCGGGCTGGCAGGGGCGCGCAATCGCAAGCCTTTCCTGCTCCAGAGCTACCGCCGCGACATGGGCGGGGGCGAGTTCCTGGTGATGGAAGACCTCTCGGCGCCGATCATGGTCAAGGGCCGGCACTGGGGCGGCTTCCGGATCGGCCTCAAGGTCTAGAGTTCTTTGTCCATGCCTGCCCGTCGCGTCGAGTGAGTAATCCTGAGTCCGCTCCATGCATATCGCGCCATCCTTCCCGAACCTCTCGGTGCTGCTGATCGACCACAGCGCGCATTATCGGCGCATCGTGCGGACGATGCTCTATCAGGCGCAGCTCAACCGCATCTTCGAGGCGGCGGACCTCACCTCCGCAGCCTCCACCTTCATCCAGAAGCAGCCGAACATCGTCATCCTCGACTGGGACCTGCCGGATGGCGGCAGCATCAAGTGCCTCGCCGCGATCCGCACCTTCAAGACCTCGCCCTTCACCAAGGCGCCGGTGCTGGTGATGATGGAGCGGCCGGACCGGCGCTCGGTGCTGCAGGCCGCCAAGCTCGGCGCGCATGAGATCGTCACCAAGCCGATCTCGCCGAACAACCTCTGGCTTCACCTGTCCGGGGTCATCAACATGCCGCGCCGGTATAAGGAAGTGGAAGGCAAGACCACGCTGGTGCCCCGCGCCATCAGCAACGCCATTTTCTAGGCGGGGCGCGGGCCGTCATTCGAAGACTTCTGCGGTCATTCCAAGACCTCTGCCGGCGAAAAAAGCCGGACCCTGCCCCATGGCGGCTTCTCCAGCCTTCGTGCTCATCCTTGTGGCGAGCATCCACACCTTGAACACGGCCTTGGCCCCGAGAAGACGTGGATGGTCGGGACAAGCCCGACCCTGACGGAGGATTCGTGGCCGTTACGCTCCCGGCTCAAGCCTTGCGGCCTGTCGCCAAAATAGCACCCGGCACGGAGCTGGCGCGGGGCTGCCCTCAAAGCGCCCGAAATATTGATGGCCGGCCCGAGAGTTAGAAAAATTTTTACCAATTTGCGGCGATGCTCCGAGCGCAACCTGGGTCACCTGCATGGTCATCACCGTCTCGCTTCCTCAATTCCTTGGCCGCTCCGAGGCCGCGACATTCCGCAATCAGTTGCTGGTCGCACTGGAGCAGAAGGAAAGCATTTCCGTTGAATGCGCCGATGCCGGGCCGCTGCCCAGCCTCTGGATTCAGCTCCTTCACTCGGCTGCCGTCAGCGCCAAGGCGCTGGGGCTTTCGGTCTCGCTCAAGGCGGCTTCGGAAGAATGCCGCGAATCCCTGCGCGCCATCGGCTTCGACGCCGGCCAAAGCGCCCTCGTCCTGGAGTGACGCATGAAAATCCTGGCGATCGACGATACCAAGACTCTGCTCAGCCTGCTCAGCATGACGCTGCGCAATGCCGGCCATGAGGTGGCGGAGGCCGAGAACGGCGAGGAGGGGCTGAACAAGTTCGATGCCTTCAAGCCGGACCTCGTGATCACCGACCTCAACATGCCGATCATGGACGGCATCGAGTTCACACGCGCATGCCGCGCCCGGCCCGCCGGCGAGAACACGCCCATCATCGTGCTCACCACGGAGAACGGGGCCGAGATCAAGGCCGAGGGCCGCCGTGCCGGCGCCAGCGCCTGGATGGTCAAGCCGTTCGAACCCAACACGCTGCTCGGCCTCGTCGCCCGCTACCAGAATTGAAGGCCGGCTGATGGATCCGTTGGCAGAACTCAAGCAGACCTTCTTCCAGGAATGCGAGGAACTCCTCGGCGCGCTGGAGCAGACGCTCCAAGCGCTCGACGAGGGGTCGAGCGATTCCGAAGACGTCAATGCAGCCTTCCGCGCCATCCACTCGATCAAGGGTGGTGCGGGGGCCTTCGGCTGTACGGAGCTCGTCGGCTTCGCCCATGTCTTCGAAGCGGCGCTGGATCACCTGCGTTCCGGCCGCGTCGCGATCGAAGATGCGCCGTTCACCCTCTTCCTGCGCTGCGCGGATGCGGTCGCCGATCTGGTCTCGGCCGCGCGCAATGACGAGCCCGCGACCGAGCGGCCCGATCTGCTGGAAGCGCTGGCCCAGGTCGGCAAGAGCCCGCAGGACGCCGCCGCCGCGGCGCCTGCTCCCGCTGCCAAGGCTCCTGCCGCGGCGCCGGCTGCTCCTGCTCCGGCTGCCCCGGCATCGGCTCCGGCCGCCGCGAAGGGCGACGACGCACCTCCCGGCATCGCAGCTCTCGGCGGTCTGCTCGCCATGGTCGAGGCCAAGACGGGTGCCGCTGCCTCCTCCAACGATGGCTGGGACGATGAGCCGGCCGCGCCGGCCGCCGCTTCCGGCAAGCCCGGCCGTGACGTCCGCCTGCGCATCGCGCCGGAGAGCGACCTGTTCCGCCGTGTCATCGAGCCGCGTGTCGTGTTCGGCTCGCTGCCGGCGGACGACGTCGTCTCGATCCGCTGCGACCTGAGCCACGTCCCGCCGCTGGAAACCCTCGACGTTTCCGACTGCTTCATGCGCTTCGACGTGGTGCTGCGCACCGAGCTGTCGATCGAGGACCTGCACAGCCGTTTCGATTTCACCCTCGCGAGCGAGGAGTACGAGATCGAAATCGCCGAGCAGGCCGAGGTTTCCGAGCCGGCCCCGGCCGAAGCCGAGGCTACGGCCGAGGTCCCCAGCGCCGTCGCCGCCGATCTCTCGGCGATCCTCGCCAAACTCGGCCCGGCCTCCGAGCCCGCGCCGCAGCCCGACATCCAGCCGGTGGCTGCCGTTGCGGCCCCCACGGCGGCGGAACCCGCCGCCCAGCGCGCCGCCATGCGTGCCGCTCCCGCCAACGAAGCCGCTGGCCGTCAGCGCCAGGCGGTCAGCGTGCGTGTCGATCTCGACCGCATCGACAAGCTGATGAACCTGGTGGGCGAGATCGTCATCACCCAGTCCATGCTGGTCGAAGGCGTCCGCTCGCTGCCCTACGACGTTTATGCGAAGACGGCCGAGGGCATCGCGACCCTGTCGCGGCAGACGCGCGAATTGCAGGACCACGTCATGGCCGTGCGCGCGCAGCCGGTGAAGGCGGTGTTCCAGCGCATGCCGCGCCTGGTGCGCGAGCTCGCCCAGACGCTCGGCAAGGAAGTGCGCCTGGTTCTCGAAGGCGAGAACACCGAGGTCGACAAGACGATCATCGAGGAGTTGGCTGATCCGCTCACGCACATGATCCGCAACTCGATGGATCACGGGCTGGAGACGCCGGACGAGCGCGTCGAGGCCGGCAAGCCGCGCGAGGGCACGATCAAACTGGTCGCCGAGCATCGTGCCGGCCGCATCGTGATCTCTGTCACCGATGACGGGCGCGGCATAGGCCGCGACCGGCTGCTTGCCAAGGCCCGCTCGCGGGGCCTTGTCGGTGCCGACGAAAAGCTCGCGCCGGAGGAGATCGACCAACTCATCTTCGCGGCAGGCCTGTCGACGGCCGAGGTCATCAGCGACGTGTCGGGCCGCGGCGTCGGCATGGACGTCGTGCGCCGCAACGTCGAATCCTTGGGTGGGCGCATCAGCGTCGACTCCGAGCCTGGCCGCGGCTGCAAGTTCACCTTGGCGCTGCCGCTGACGCTCGCCGTGCTCGAAGGCATGGTGATCCGCTGCGGCGACGATCGCTATGTCATCCCGATCGCCTCGGTGATCGAGACGCAGCACCTGTCCTCGACCCCGATCGAGCGCCTGCCCTTCGGGCAGGAAGTGTTGCGCTGGCGCGGCGAGGTGACGCCGCTCTACCGGCTCGGCGACGTGATGGGCTCGAGCGGCCAGACCAACGAGAACATCGTGATCATTGCCGAGACCGAGCGTGGCAACAATGTCGGCATCGCGGTGGACGAGATCCTCGGCCAGCAGCAGGTCGTCGTGAAGAGCCTCGAAGCCAATTACGGCGCCGTCAACGGAGCCTCTGCGGCGACGATCCTCGGCGACGGCCTCGTCGCCCTGATCCTGGACATCGATTCGATGCTGCGGCTGGCCGCCTCCGGCGGCCGGGCTCATAGCGCCGACATCAAGAACACACTCTCTGACCTCAAGCTGGCGGGATAACCATGAGCCTCGAACTCGGCGAAAAGCACTTCTCCTCCGCGCAGCCGGAATCCGCCGCGCGCCGGATCGTCACCTTCAAGGTCGGCGACCGCACCTTCGGCATCGATGTCGGCATGGTCCGCGAGATCAAGGGCTGGCAGGCGACGACCCCGCTGCCGCATGCGGCTCCGCATGTCCGCGGCGTGCTCAACCTGCGCGGCGTCATCCTGGCCGTCTACGATCTGCGCACCGCGATCGGGCTGGGCCAGACCGACGCCACCGCCACCCACGTCATCGTCGTCGTCGATGTCGAAGACAAGACCGCCGGCCTGCTGGTCGATTCGGTTTCGGACATCGTCGACGTTCCGGTTTCGGCCGTTCGTCCGGTGCCGGATCTGGAGCGCGACGAGAACGGCCTGATCGAGGGCCTCGTCCTGCTCGACAGCGACATCGTGGCGCTGCTCGACCTGGCGGCTGTGGTTCGTGACGGCGGCGGCGACGCCGGCCTGAAGACCGCACGCGCCGCCTGATTTCAGAGAGACTTGCCCGAGCGTAGCGTTCAGATACGGGCCTGACCAAGAAACGATCACACTTCATGGGCACCGCGCTCGGCCCCCTTTCGCATCTCTCCGTCAGCCAGCCGCTGACGGCCGCCGGTTCGGCGGTGTTGGCAGGCGGCTTCGTTCACTATGCCGCCGCAGCAGGCGCGCCCCTGATGGGCGTCCTCGCCGTATCGGCCGTCGCGCTGCTTGGCGGGCTCTCGGCCTGGGCTGCGACACGCCCGCTCGGGCGGGTTTCCAAGGCGGCGACAAGTCTCGTGGCAGGCGGCGCCTTCGATCCGGCGGCGATGCCGGCTTCGGGAGAGGGCGCCGAACTCGCGCGTGCGATCGCCGCGCTTCAGGAGCAGGGCCAGGAGGCGGTGCGGCTGCGGGCCGCGCTCGACCATGGCCGCGCCAATGTCATGATCTGCGACCCGGCCGGCCAGGCCGTCTATGTCAGCAAGGGGCTGCTGCGGTTCTTTGCCGAGGCGCAGGAAGACTTCCGCGCCGCATTCCCGGGCTGCTCGGCCAAGGACATGCTGGGCCGGGTTATGGAGCGCGTGCAGTTCCATCCCGCCGGCAGTGGGCCTGTGCAGCTGACGCTCGGCCGCCGGACGGTCTGCCTGACCCTGACGCCGATCACCGCTGCCGACGGTGTGCGTATTGGCACCGCCGTCGAGTGGCGGGAGCTGACGGACGAACTCTCCGCGGCGGAGAAGAGCGCTGAAACGAACCGGATCAACGCGCTGCTCGACGCCGCCGTCGCCGACGTCGCAAGCGTCGTGGAAGGGCTCGCCCAGGGCGACCTGACCCGGCGAATGGCCGGCAGTTACGAGGGCCGGCTCGCCGCGCTCCAGCAGGATTTCAACGGCGCGCTCAACCAGCTCGGCGAGACCGTCGAGGCGCTGCGCGACGCGGCGGGGCGGGCTTCCGACGCCGCGGTCGGCGTCAGCGGCGTGACACAGGACCTCTCCGCACGCACGGACCGGGCCGCGGCCGATCTCGGCGCCGCCTCCGGCGTCGCCGAGAAGATCGCCGCTTCGGTGCAGGACAGCACCGACCGTTCCCGCGAGGCGAGCGAGCTCGCCGGCGAGACGATGAACGTGGCGCAGGAAGGGCAGGGCGTCGTCGCCCGTGCTGTCGGCGCCATCGAGCGGATCGAAACCTCCTCTCAGCGGATCTCCGAGATCATCGGCGTCATCGACGAGATCGCCTTCCAGACCAATCTGCTGGCGCTGAACGCTGCCGTCGAGGCGGCTCGCGCGGGCGATGCCGGCAAGGGCTTTGCGGTGGTGGCCTCCGAGGTGCGGGCGCTGGCGCAGCGCTCGGCGCAGGCCGCCAGGGACATCAAGGGCCTGATCGCCTCCTCCAACAGCCAGGTGGCGGAAGGCGCGGGCCTCGTCCGGCAGACCGGCGAGACGCTGGAGCGGATCCTGGCGTCGGTGGGCAAGGTTTCGGCGACCGTAGCAGAAATTTCAGCCGTCTCGGCCGAGCAGGCCCGCGGCATCGGGGAGATGAGCAAAAGCGTGACACAGGTTGATGCGGGTATCCGGCAGAATGCCGAGCTGGCCGAACGGGGTGCACAGGTCGCGGGCGAGCTCGCCGGCCAGATCGCCGCGATGCACGAGATCGTCGAGGCTTTCCGGCCTGCTGCGGCGGCCGGGTGGAGCGAGCGACCGAGTCCGCGTCGGGCGGCGCCCGCCCCTGTCCAGCCTGAGCCGCGCATGTCGTTCCAGCCGTTGCAGCGCCGTGTCGCTGGCGGCCGGATGGGAGCCTGATCCATGTCCGTATCGACCGCTACCCAGCCGTTCCCGTCCTTCCAGCAGCCTTCCGCGGACATCATGCTGACGCGGGAGGACATGAACTTCATCGCCAAGCTGGTCTACGATCAGGCCGGCATCGTCATCCGCGAGCACAAGGAGGCGATGACGCGCGGCCGGTTGGCCCGGCGCGTCAAGGTGCTGGGGCTCAACTCCGTCTCGGAATACTGCGCGTTCCTGAAGACGCCGCAGGCCGCCAGCGAAATGACGGAGCTGATCAATGCGGTGACGACCAATCACACCGCCTTCTTCCGCGAGCGGCACCATTTCGACCATCTCGCCCGGGAGGTGATGCCGCGGCTGATTCAGGAACGGTCCGGCCGGCGCGGGCGCATTCGCATCTGGTCCTCGGCCTGCTCCTCGGGCGAGGAACCCTATTCGATCGCGGCGACCTGCCGGGACGTTCTGGGTCCGCGCAGCGACCTGGACTTCCGCATCCTGGCGACCGACATCGACACGGATATCCTGATCAAGGCCGAGGCCGGCATCTACCCGGCCGAGCAGTTCGAGCGCCTGCCGGCCGATGTGCGGGGGATGTTCAAGTTCGAGGCCGGGGCGAGCCGCAGCGAGGTCCGGATCGCGGAAGAACAGCGCCGGATGATCGCCTTCAAGCGCCTCAACCTGATCGAGCGCTGGCCGATGAGCGGCCCGTTCGACATCATCTTCTGCCGCAACGTCTTCATCTATTTCGATACGCAGACCAAGGCCTCCATTCTCGACCGGTTTGTCGACCTGCTGTCGCCAGGTGGCTTCCTCTATCTCGGCCACTCGGAATCGCTGCCGTCGCCACACAAGAATCTGCGCCTGATCGGCCGCACCATCTACGAGAGGACTGCATGAGCCCTTCGAGAGCCTCTCGCCGCTATTTCGACCCGCGTTTCGAAGCGACCATCATCACCGTAGCGCCCGGCGAGCACGAGATCACTGCGGCCAAGGACGAGATCGTCGCCACGGTGCTGGGTTCCTGCGTTTCGGTCTGCATGCGCGATCCGCAGCTCGGCATCGGCGGCCTCAACCATTTCCTGCTGCCGCGCAGCAACGGCAACCACGATGCCGGGGCCGGTGAGCGCTATGGCGACACGGCGATGGAGGTCCTGATCAACGACCTGCTGAAGCGCGGCGCCAAGCGCAATCACTTCGAGGCGAAGGTCTTCGGCGGGGCGCGCGTGCTCTCCGGTGCGACCATGCTCGCCATCGGCGACAACAATGTCGCCTTCGTCACCGAGTTCCTGAACCGCGAGGGCATTCCCGTCGTCTCGAAGGATGTCGGCGGCAACCGTTCGCGACGTATCCACTACCAGCCCTCGACGGGGCGGGCCTGGGTCCAGCATGTGCAGCCCACAGCGCGGGACAGCGACCAGGAGCAGGAAATCGCTTATCTCAACCGTCTCAAGACCCAGCCTGTCGCAGGTGAGGTGGAGATCTTCTCATGACCCTCGCTTCTTCCAATCTTTCCGGTGCCGCGCCAGTCAAGGTGCTGGTCGTCGACGATTCCGTGCTCATGCAGAAGCTGATGACGCAGATCATCAACGGAGCCCCGGGCTTCGAGGTGATCGGCATCGCCGGCAGCGCCGAGGAGGGCTGGGACGCCATCCAGGAGCTGAGGCCCGATGTCTTGACGCTCGACCTGGAGCTGCCGGGCCGGCATGGGCTCAAGCTGCTCGCTCGTGTCCTGAAGCAGGACCCGCTGCCGGTGCTGATCGTCTCGGCCTTCGGCGGGCCGGGTGCGGACAACACCATTCAAGCGCTGGAACTCGGTGCCATCGACTTCATCGAGAAGCCCGATGGTTCGACCAACACACTCGAAGGCTTCATGAAGCATCTCGTCGCGGCGCTGCAGCGCGCCGCGGCCAGCCGCAAGATGCTCGCCGCCGCGCGGCAGATGGCCCAGATGGCGCAGCTCGCGCAACCGCGCATGACGGCGCGGGCGGAGTTCGCGCAAGGCGGCAAGGCCTCGCTGATCGCCATCGGCGCCTCCACCGGCGGCGTGCCGGCCGTGCAGACCGTGATGCGTGACCTCGCGCCGCTCAGGATCCCGATCTCAGTCGTGCAGCACATGCCGCCCGGCTACACGGCGCGCTTCTCGGAGCGTCTCGCCACGGCGACCGGGCTCGACGTGCGCGAGGCGGCCGACGGCATGAAGCTGAAGCCGGGCATGGCGGTCGTGGCCCCGGGTGGCCCGCGCCATCTCGAGATCGAGGACAGGCGCGGCGAGCTCACCTGCGTGCTGAAGGAGGGGCCGCTCGTTAGCGGGCACTCGCCCTCCGTCGACGTGATGTTCCATTCCGTGGCGCGCAGCTTCGGGCCGCATGCCGTCGGAATCCTGCTCACCGGCATGGGGCGCGACGGCGCTGACGGTTTGTTAGCCATGCGCAAAGCCGGGGCGGAAACGTTAATCCAAAGTGGGGAGACTTGCGTTGTAAACGGTATGCCGAAGGCGGCGTTCGAGATCGGCGCCACCGAGAGAGTCGTCCCGCTGAATCAGATCGGTGCGGCGGTTGGTCAGTTGCTGGGCGAGCGGCCTAGCCTGCGCACCGCTTAAGGAGAATGGAATGTCAAGGGCTAGAAGCGATTACCGCATCCTGGTGGTCGACGACCAGAAGAGCATGCGCGGGCTTGCGACCTACTTCCTGAAGCAGATCGAGTTCCAGGACATCGACGAGGCCGAGAACGCCCGCGAGGCCCTGATGAAGATGCAGCAGAAGCGCTACGACCTGCTGCTGCTCGACTGGAACATGGAAGGCATGAGCGGCATCGACCTGCTGCGCGCCATCCGCTCCGTGCCGGAACTCAACCAGATCAAGATCATCATGGCGACCTCCGAGCGCTCGGTCGACAAGATGGACGAGGCGACCAGCAACGGCGCCGACCACTACGTCGTGAAGCCCTACGAGTTGCGCGACCTCGAGGTGCGCGTGAAAAAGGTTCTCGCCTGCTGAGGGATTGAGGCAACATCCGGTCTCGCCTTCGTGAAAGAGAGCCCCGCGCCGAAAGGCTGCGGGGCTCTTCGCTTTGCGGCATGATCGCCCGGTCGCAAGCAGGGGCAGCAGTCATGAAGCCGTCGCGCCGGAACATCATCGCAGCCATGGCCGGCATCGCCCTGCCGGGCCTCGCCTTGCGCGCCGCGAACGCGGCAGACCCCGGCGCCCACGCCTTCGGCTTCGAGCGACCTGGCGCGGCGTCATTGTCTCTGGCCGATTACCGCGGCAAGCCGATCCTCGTCGTCAACACTGCGACGCGTTGCGGCTATGCCGGGCAGATGGCGACGCTGGAGCAGCTCTGGCAGCGCTACAGGGAGCGCGGGCTGATGCTGGTCGCGGTGCCGAGCAACGATTTCGGCGGGCAGGAGCCGCTCGATGGCGCGGCCATCGCGGAGGCTGCCCTGCAGAGCCATGGCGCGACCTATGCCTTCGTCGAGAAGGCGGTGGTGCGCGGGCCGCAGGCCCACCCTTTCTATCGCTGGGCGGCTTCGGAGCGGCCGGCGGAAACGCCGCGCTGGAATTTCCACAAATACCTGATCGGCCGTGACGGCGCGCTGCTCGGCGGCTTCCCGGCCGCGACGGATCCGCTTTCGCCGCAGCTCGTGCAGGCGATCGGGCGGGAGCTGGGGGCGGGGTAGCCTCTCAGGCTCACTTCTTAGGCCGGAAGGCCGCGATCACCGCCGGGTCGGTTTCGAGTCGCGGTCCTTCGATCAGGTCGATGCAGTAGGGGATCGCCGGCATCACCGCGTCGAGGCATTCGGCGATGGCGCGCGGGCGCCCGGGCAGATTGACGATCAATGTGCGGCCCCGGATGCCTGCCGTCTGGCGCGAGAGGATCGCGGTCGGCACCTTGGCGAGGCTGACCTGCCGCATCAGTTCGCCGAAGCCGGGCATGGGCTTCTCGATCACGTCCTCGGTCGCCTCCGGCGTGACGTCTCGCGGGGCCGGACCCGTGCCTCCGGTGGTGACGATCAGGCAGCAGCCCTCGTGGTCGGCCAGCTCGATCAGCGTCCCGGCGATCTGCTTGCGGTCGTCGGGGATGAGGCGCGGGAGCGCCTCCCAGGGTGAGGCCAGCGCCTTCGTCAGGTAGTCGTGGATCGCCGGGCCGCCCTCGTCGGCATAGATGCCGGCTGAGGCGCGGTCCGAGACCGTGACGATTCCAATCCGGGCGATCGTAGTCATCGGCTCACTTCTTTCCGTGTCGGGCGGCCCGGGCTTGGACAAAGCCCCGCAGGCGGCGCAGCCACATCCGGGCGTAGGCGGCGGCCTCGGGCAGGCCAAGGCGGCCTGGGCCGGTGCGGATGATGGCATGGGCCATCGCGCGGCGCTCAGCCCAGACATAGGTGCCGGCGTCGACGCCTTCGCCGGCGCCGCTGTCGAGCATGGCCGGCGGCGTGCTGGCGAGATCGGCCTGCAGCATCGCGATCGTCAGGGTGCGGCCGGGCGAGTGGCGCGCTTGCGCCTCGTCATAGGCGATCTTGATGAAATGCCGGCGATCACCGCTTTCGAGGAAGAGACCCATGGCGAGAACCTGCCCGTCGAGCAGGAGGGTGTCGATCTGCAGCCCGTCCGCGGCGGCGAAGAGTTCTGCCAGCCGGCGGATATAGGCGGCGTCCTCCGGTAGGCAGGCGATCGCCGTGCCTTCCTCGCCCTTCCAGCCGGAGGCCTCGAGCGCGAGAAAGGTGTCGAGCGCATCGAGCGCCGCCTTGCCGCGGCTGCGCCGGAAGGTCAGGGCGCCCTGCTTTGCGACGGCCCGGAACTGCTGCATCCGCTTCTTGTAGCTCGAGCCGAGCGAGCGCCGCAGATAGGCTTCGGAGGTCTCGCCCGGCTGTGGGGCCATGACGGGCCGGTTCCAGCGCTCGTAAGGGAAGATGCGGCTGCCGGTGACGCGGCAGGCTTCGCAGAGCGCGGCGAAGCCCGGCCCTTCCATCGGCAGAACGGGCAGGATGAGGGGATGGGGCAGGTCGCTGGATGCGGCGAGGTAGCGCACCAGCGCACGCGTCCCCTCCTCGGCATGGTCGCGGTCGATGACCGGCAGGGAGGAAACCTCGTAGAGCGGCACCAGCGGGGAGACCAGCGCGGCAGAGAAACCGGAGCGCCAGCCACGTTCGCGGCGCAGCGCCCAGACACCGATGAGCTGTTCGAAGTCGAGCGCCGCGCTGAACCAGGCGCAGAGGACGACGATGTCGTCCTCCGGTACGAGCAGCGTCGCGGCCGAGATCGCGGCCGGGGCCATATGCGGATTGGGCTCCAGCGCATGGCCGGCGAGCTCGGCGAAGGCCGGTCCGAGGTCTGCGTAGGCGGCCGCGCCGAGGCGCCGGACGGTGATGTTTGGATTCAAGGCTGCTGCCCGTCCCGGTTCTGCCGGCTTAACTCGCCGCGCAGCGACAGGACGAAGGCGATCACCTGCGCGGTGGCGCGATAGAGTTCCTCGGGGATCTCGTCGTCAAGCTCGACGGCCGAGAGCGCCTGGGCGAGGATCGGGTTCTGCTCTACGGCGACGTCGTGCTCGCGCGCCGTTTCGACGATGCGCTCGGCGAGTTCGCCGCTGCCCTTGGCGGTGACGCGCGGCGCGTTCTGCCCGTCATATTCGAGCGCGACGGCGATGCGCGGCGGCTGCGGCGTGCTCATGAGAGGCGGTCCAGGAACTGGCCGGCAGTGGGCTGCGCCACGCGGGGCTGGCCGGTGTGGACATCGACGGCGCCGCCGGCGAAATCGGCGGCGAGGAGCGCGCTTTCGAGGCCGGGGGCTGCTCCGCGCAGGATCCTGCTCGTGTCCTCGCGCTCGGCCCAGAGCGTGACGCCGACCTCGCGGCCCTGCAGCGTGATGATGCCCTGCAGCGGGCCGATAGGCTCGACATCGAGCGCGAAGCGGATGCGCCAGAGCGGCGGGCTGACGCCTTGCGCGGTGCGGCGCGGCGCATCCCTCTCCACCTGCATGGGCAGGACCGTCGCGCCGTTCTGGAAGGCGATGGGGACTTCGGCGAGCCAGCGCTGCGCCGGCTGCGAGGTGTCCTGCCGGGCGGATTCGAGCGGAAGCGAGGCGTATTGCGTCAGCCGGATCCGGTCGAGCGCGGAGTCCGTCTGGTCGAGCAGGGTCTCGGCGATGGCGAGCGTCTTCTCGCCGGGCGAGAGCGTCGGCTCAGCCGGGGCCTGCGGCAGGAGGGGGCCGTCACGGCGCGGCGGGGCAGGGCGGCTCGCCTGATCGGGCGCGGCTTCGGTCCGGCCGTCCGGCGTGGGCAAGGCGGGGCGGTCCTGCGCGCCGATCTTCGTGGCCGGAGCGAGCGCGTCGATGATCGGGATCAACGCCTCGCGCAGTCCCTGGAGCCCGGCCTTGAGATCCCTCTGAGGCTGCAGGCCGGCGGCCTTCTGCGCTTCGAGGAAGAGGCCCGAGCTCTGGAAGGCTTCCCTGAGCTGCCGCGCCGTCATCGGCTGCTCGCCGGGAACGGCCTGAGCGAGCACGCGATTGACGGCGGTGAGCAGCTCCTTCGGCAGGGTGGGCACGATCTCGCCGCGCGCGAGGCTGCGCAGATTGGCGAGGAGCGGCGCCAGGCTGTCCTGCTGCTGCAAGGCCGAGGCGAGCATAGGGCCGGCGAGCGCGCGGGCGGCGGCCGGCGTCGGCACATCGGGCGCGGTGGCTGCGGCCTGGGCCGTGGCGGCTTGGGGCGTGGCAGCGGTTGCCGCAGCGGCGGGCGGGCGCGTCTCGACCAGCGTGGCGCGCAGCTCGCCGCCGGATTCGGCCGGCGCGTCGAGCCGCAGCATCAATGTCGTGCCGGGCTCCAGCGCTGCCTGCCTGGCCTGCGGGCCGGCGAGGACGAGCGCGACCTTGGTCTCGCCGATCATCGCCGTGGCCGTGCCGTCCGCGTCCAGCATCAGAAGCCTGGCCTGCACGGTCCTGCCGACCGGCAGCTCGCCCGAAATGTCGAGCGCCTGAAGCAGGGTTGCGAGGGTCTTGCTCTGGACGAGCTGGGCGATGTTCATCGGATGGCCAGGTTCGATCCCGCCACCCTGTCAGCAAAGTTTAAGTATTTCCTTGCTTTGGGCCAGGCTAGGCTTCGCTTGCGTCTCTCGGTACACGGCATCGAATGTCGCCGGGGTTGCCTCGCGCAGGGCGCTCCTGCGTTGCGGGCTCTGGCGTGGCCGGCCTCGCTGCGGCAGGTTTCACCGCCCTGTCCGAGGAGGATCGCCATGGAATACCGTCGTCTCGGCCGCTCCGGCCTCGAGGTCTCGCCGCTCTGCCTCGGCACGATGATGTTCGGCGGCCAGACGGACGAGGCCGCCTCGCGCCGGATCGTCGACCATGCCCGCGAGGCGGGCATCAACTTCATCGACACGGCCGATGTCTACAATGAGGGCCGCTCGGAGGAGGTCACCGGCCGGGCTGTCGCCGCGAATCGCTACGACTGGGTGCTGGCGACCAAGGTCGCCAGCCTGATGGGTCCGGGGCCGATGAAGGGCGGGCTGTCGCGGCGCTGGATGATGCGCGCCTGCGAGGACAGCCTGCGCCGGCTCGGAACCGAGACGATCGACATCTACTACCTCCACAAGGAGGATCACCACACTCCGCTGGAGGAGACGGTGCATGCGCTGGCCGATCTCGTCCGTCAGGGTAAGATCCGGCATTTCGGCGTCTCCAATTACCGCGCCTGGCGACTGGCCGAGATCTGCCGGCTCTGCGACGAGCTGGGCATCGACCGGCCGGTGGTCAGCCAGCCCTATTACAACGCGATGAACCGGATGCCCGAAGTCGAGCATCTGCCGGCCTGCGGCTATTTCGGCCTCGGCGTCGCGACCTATTCGCCGCTGGCGCGCGGCGTGCTGACGGCGAAATACGCGCCCGGCTCGGCGCCTGCAGAAGGCACCCGCGCCGGCCGGCAGGACCGGCGCATGATGCAGTCGGAATGGCGCGAGGAGAGCCTCGACATTGCCCAGACGATAAAGGCGCATGCCGAGAAGCGCGGGCTGACGCCCGTGCAGTTCGCCGTGCGCTGGGTGCTGAACAACGCCTTCGTCACGGCTGCGATCGCGGGTCCGCGTACCTTCGAGCAGTGGCAGGCCTATCTCGCCGCGCTCGACGCAGACTTCACCCAAGAGGACGAGGCGCTGGTCGATTCGCTGGTCGCGCCCGGCCATCCCTCGACGCCGGGCTACAACGATCCGGCCTATCCGCTGGAAGGCCGCGCCGCCCGCACCGGCTGAGGCCGGTACGGGCAAAATGCAAAGAGCGCCCCCGCTGCGCTTGTTGATCGGCGCCCCGGGCCGGTAGGTTGTATGCCGAGCCGCGGTGGGCTCGAAGGAGGCGAAGGATCGGATGGCGGCCGAGGCAGGAATGACGGGCGACCTCGTCAAGGTCGTGGCGCTGCTCGGCGCAGGGGTCGTCGCGGTCCCGATCTTCCGGAAACTCGGGCTCGGCTCCGTGCTCGGCTATTTCGGCGCGGGCATCCTCATCGGGCCTTTCGGGCTCGGGCTGTTCTCGACGCCGGAAGGCGTCCTGCACGTCGCCGAATTCGGCGTGGTGATGTTCCTCTTCGTGATCGGGCTCGAGATGCAGCCCTCGCGACTGTGGGGGCTCCGGCGTGCCATCTTCGGGCTCGGTGTCGCGCAAGTCCTGTTCTGCGGCTTCCTGCTGACGCTGCTGGGCATGGCCGGGGGGCTTGCGCCCACGGTCGCCTTCATCGCCGCGATGGGCTTCGTGCTGTCCTCGACGGCGGTGGTCATGCAGATGCTGAACGAGCGGGGCGAGACCTCGACGCCGCAGGGCCAGCAGGCGGTCTCGATCCTGCTGCTCGAGGACCTCGCCATCGTGCCCCTGCTCGCCATCGTCGCGCTGCTGTCGCCGCAGCCCGGCGGCGAGCAACAGGCCTGGGTCTCCTTCGCCATCGGTGCGGGCGCGCTGGGCGGGCTGATCGCCGCGGGGCGCTGGCTGCTGAATCCGATGTTCCGGGTGCTAGCCGCGGCAGAAGCCCGCGAGGTGATGACGGCGGCGGCGCTGCTCGTCGTGCTGGGCTCGGCGCTGGCGATGCAACTCGGCGGGCTCTCCATGGCGATGGGGGCCTTCCTGGCCGGCGTGCTGCTTTCGGAATCGACCTTTCGACACCAGCTGGAGGCGGATATCGAGCCTTTCCGTGGCGTCCTTCTCGGGCTCTTCTTCCTCGCCGTGGGCATGTCGCTCGACCTCGCGGTGGTCTCGCGCGAGTGGCAGCTGGTGCTGGTGGCGGTCATCGGCTTCATGGCGGTCAAGGCGCTCGGCATCTTCATCGTCGCCAAGCTGTTCGGCTCGAACTGGCGCCAGGCGATCACGCGCGTCGCGCTGTTCTCGCAGGGCGGCGAGTTCGCCTTTGTGCTCTATGCCGCGGCTGCGGCGGCCGGCATCTTCGATCCGCGCATCACCGCGATCGCCAGCGGCACCGTCATCATCTCCATGGCGCTGACGCCGCTGCTGGCGCTCGCACTCGATCGCTTCATGCCGGCAGCGAAGACCGACATGGACGGCATCGAGGTTGCCGAAGGGCTCAGCGGGCGGGCGCTCATCGTCGGCTTCGGCCGCTTCGGTCAGGTCGCCAGCCAGGCGCTGCTGGCGCGCGGCATCAGCGTCTCGATCATCGATTTTGACGTCGAGATGATCCGGGCCGCCTCGGCCTTTGGCTTCAAGCTCTATTATGGCGACGGCACGCGGCGCGACATCCTCCACGCGGCCGGCGCGGAGCGGGCCGAGGTGATCGTCATCTGCGTGGAGCGGCGCGATGTCACCGATGCGATCGTACGGCTGGCGCAGCATGAGTTCCCGCACGCCAAGCTGTTCGTGCGTGCCTATGATCGCGGCCACGCGCTCGATCTCGTTCGTGCCGGGGTCGACTACCAGATCCGCGAGACCCTCGAATCCGCGGTGGTTTTTGGCACGGAGCTGCTGAAGAGCCTCGGCGTGTCTCATGACGAGGCGAAGGAGATCGAGGAGGATGTGCGCCGCCGGGATGAGGAGCGGTTCACGCTGCAGCTCGCGGGCGACTTCCATGCGGGGGGGCACCTGCTCAGCCGCAATACGCCGACGCCGACACCGCTGACCAAGCCGAAGCGGCAGGGGCAGATGCCGGCCAACCTGCCGGACGATCTTGGCAGCGAGGCCTAGGCGCCTCGATCGCCGCGCGTCCTATCGGATGCAAAGTGGCGATCTAGCTCATTGTTTCAGCATCAGATTCTTCCGAAAAGTGGATTCCACTTTTCGGTCCGATGCTCTGGCTCAGTTCATCAGGCAGAAGCCGCCGACCACCATGTCACTGCGGCACCAGGGCTTCTGGGTGCCTTCATTGGCGGTGGTCAGGCGAAGCTGCGGGGGCTCTTCGCGCGCCATGGTGAAAGGCGGGAACGGCACCCGCTCGGGCTTGCCCGTTTCCCCGGCCTGAACGCGGCCGGCGCCTGCTGCGCCGGGAATGACGACCAGGGTGCTGCTTGTCTTGGTGGTGGCGGCGCTGTCGCTGCGCCCGCCGCGTGGACGGGCTTCCGCCTGGGCGGGCAGCAGCGCAGCGGCGGCGAAGAGGCAGGCGGCGGCAGCGATGCGGCGCATGGACGATCTCCCGTTTGCCGGCAGGATGATGCGATCGGCCGCTGCCGCAAAGCCAAGCTTCGAGTCAGCCTCAGCGGGACGTTAACGCGACCGTGGTGTCATCCCGGACAGGCCCCGAAAGACGGCGTGGTTCCGAGTGAAACCGTAGCGCCCTAGTGCCCGGGCAGCACGATCATCTTCGGCGTGGCCGGGAGCGTCGCCTTGCTCACCGTGATGACCGGCCGCTCGCGGCGCTCGACCGGCCAGAGCGCTTCCGTGCGGGCGAGGAAGCGGTTCAGCGTGCCGCCGCCGAAGAAGTGCATCGGGATCATGATGCGCGCCTGAAGCGACTTCAGCACCTGCAGCATGCCTTCCTGGTCGAGCGTATAGCTGCCGTCGACGGGGAAGAGCACGACATCGACCCGACCGAGCGCGCGCAGATGGCCGGGTTCCAGCGGGTGATGCAGATGGCCGAGATGGGCGATGCAGAGATCGCCGATCTCGAAGACGAACATCGAATTACCGTCGTAATCGGTGCCGCCGGCATAGTCGCGGATGTTGGTCGGCACGTTGCGGACGCGGATGTCGCCGAATGTAAGATCGTGCTTGGCCGCGCCCTGGCCGCTGGTGTCCCAGCCGGGCAGCACATGCCGGATGGCCGGATCGGGGCTGCGGGAGTTATGCGTCGAGTGCGCCTTGTTCATCGTGGCGATGTCGGGCGTCACCGGCGGGCGGACATAGTCGTTGTAATCGGTCGCGATCTTCACGCCGCCCGGCGTCTCGATCAGGAAGGTGGCATGGCCGACGAAGGTGAGGCGGACCTCGTCCTTCGCCAGGTTGGCGCGATGGAGCGGGAGCCTGAGGCTCGCCATCTCCGGCCGGCAGCCCGGCTCGTCGGTCTGGGCACTGGCCGGGGAGGGGCCGAGCGCGAGAGCCGCCAGAAGGAAGAGGCAGAGCCGAAGGATCGCCGCGCGGATCGTCGGTCGTGCCATCCCATCTCTCCCTGACATTTCGGCCCGGCCAGTCTGATGCATGGTCCGGGCCGAGAGGAAGGTGTCGGACGGGGCGATCCCGCGTTTGTGAAGGCTCACTCCTTGGCGAGGCCGAGGTCCTTGAGCACGGCGTTGCCGCGCTCGGTGAAGGTCTTCACATAGGCGGCGAACTCGCCGGGCTTGTCCCAGACGGGCGTAATGCCACGATCCGCCATTGCCTTGCGGACCTCGGGGCGCTGCATCGTGCGCTCGGCCGCTTCGAAGAGGATCTTGCGGCGGTCGGCCGGGATGCCCTTCGGGCCAGCGAGTGCAAACCAGTTCTCATAGGTCCAGTCGATGCCGGCTTCCTTGGCGCTCGGCACGTCGGGGAAGTTCGGGTGGCGCTCGTTGGTCATCAGCAGGATGGTCCGCACGCGACCGGCCTCGAGCATCGCCTTGGCCTCGATGGGCGAACCGGTGAAGACGCTCAAGCCGCCGGCGACGAGGTCGTTTAGTGCAGGCGCGCCGCCGTTGCTCGGCACCCATTTTACCGCGTCCGGCGCGATGCCAGCGGCCTTGAGCAGCCCGCCCGAAGCGATGTGCCAGGAGCCGCCGACGCCGGTGCCGGAGCCCAGGAAGGTGCCCTTCGGGCTGTCCTTCACCGCCTTCAGATAATCGGCGGGGGTCTTCAGCGGGCTGTCGGCCTTCACCGTCACGCCCGCAGGGATCAGCGAAAGGCGGGAGAAGGGATCGACGCTGTCGACCGTCAGTTCGCCCATGCCGAGCGTCTTGAAGAAGGAAATCTCAGGGCTGATGCCGCCGACGGTGTAGCCGTCCGCCTGTGCGGTCGCGATGGCGGTGTGGCCGGTGATACCGCCGCCGCCGGTGCGGTTGATGACATTGACCGGCTGCTTCAGTTCCGCCTCAAAGCCCGCCGCGAAGATGCGCATCACCGAGTCCATGCCGCCGCCGGCGGCCCAGGGCACGATGAGCTGGACCGGCCGGTCCGGGAAGGCCCAGGCCGTTCCGGAGGCGGCTGCCATCAGGGCCAGCGCGAGCGCGGCCTTTGCCAATCTCTTCATGGTGATCCTCCCAAGACCTTTGTTCAGATCGCTCTCGGGCGATCTTGTGGGAGGATGGTAATCGAACGGCGGCGAAAGGCAATAACTGTATGCTGCATGCAGAGTGCTTGATCGGGCTTGATCTTCGCCGGTGATCGAGACCTGTGATCACTCGTCCGGCGGCCGCAAATTGGTCATGGGCGGATGGAAAGCAGAGGTTTCCCGCATCGCGATCCCGAAGGAGTGCAGCGCGCTATGTCCGGCCTAACCATCTCCCGCCGTTCGGTTCTGGCGTTGGCTCCAGCACTGATCATCGGGCCTCGCCGGGCCTTGGCGCAGGTCGACGATCCGGGGGCAGTGCTCGCCGCCTATGCCGAGGAGGCCGCGCCGACGGCGCTGCTTGCGGTGCGCGCCGGGCAGCCGGTGTTCAGCCATGGCGATCCGGCGCGAAAGCTACCGGTAGCGTCCGTCCGCAAGAGCCTCATCGGCGCGCTCTACGGGATCGCGGTGGCGGAGCGGCGGATCGATCTGGCGGATACGCTGGAGAAGCTCGGGATCGACGATCTCGCGCCATCGCTGAGCCCGGCCGAAAGGCAGGCCACCGTGGCCGATCTATTGGCATCGCGCTCGGGCATCTACCATGTGGCGGCGCGCGAGACGGCCGATATGCGGACGCGGCGGCCGGAGCGCGGCAGTCATCCGCCCGGCAGCTTCTGGTTCTACAACAACTGGGATTTCAACGCGCTGGGTACGATCTACCGGCAGCGTACGGGCGAGGACATCTTCCAGAGCTTCGCAGAGCGCATTGCGAAGCCGATCGGCATGCGGGACTTTGTGCCGACCGATGGGCGCTATGCCCGCAGTCCCGCCTCCGAGCATGCGGCCTATGTCTTCAGCCTCAGCACGCGCGACATGCTGCGCTTCGGCGAGATGGTGCTGGGGCAGGGGCAATGGGAGGGCAGGCGGATCGTGCCGGCGGATTGGCTCGCGGAATCGCTGACGGCGCGCTCGCAGTCGGCCCGGCCGGGGCTGGGCTATGGCTATCTGTGGTGGACGCTGCCGGCCGAACGCTTCGGCGCAGGGGCCGGCTTCGCGGCGGGGCATGGCGGGCAGTTCATCGCGGTTCTGCCGCGTCAGCGCATGGTCGTCGCGCAGACGATCGCGAGGCCGCCCGAGGCCGGGGGCGGCACGACGCGGCGTTTCGTGCGGCTGCTGAACGGTCTTGCGGCCAGATAGCGCGCGCGGCTGTTGCGGGCGTCACGCGTCATCGCTACATAGCGGCCAGATTTCCCGACATCTCGTCGCAATGCCCCGAAAGCGGAGCCCGCTCGCCTCATGTCCCGCCAGTTCATCTACCATATGCGCGGCCTGTCGAAGACCTATCCGGGTGGCAAGCAGGTCCTCAACAACATCCACCTCTCCTTCTATCCGGACGCCAAGATCGGCGTGCTCGGCGTCAACGGCGCCGGCAAGTCGACGCTGCTCAAGATCATGGCCGGCATGGACAAGGAATGGACCGGCGAGGCCTGGGTCGCGGACGGTGCGCGCGTCGGCTATCTGCCGCAGGAGCCGAAGCTCGACGAGAGCCTGACCGTGCGTGAGAACGTCATGCTCGGCGTGGCGCCGCAGAAGGCGATCCTCGACCGCTACAACGAGCTCGCCATGAACTATTCGGACGAGACCGCCGACGAGATGACCAATCTCCAGGACGAGATCGAGGCCAAGGGGCTGTGGGACCTCGATTCCAAGGTCGACCAGGCGATGGACGCGCTGCGCTGCCCGCCGGACGACTGGGCGGTCGACAAGCTCTCGGGCGGTGAGCGCCGCCGTGTCGCCATGTGCAAGCTCTTGCTGGAGCAGCCGGAGCTGCTGCTGCTCGACGAGCCGACCAACCATCTGGACGCCGAGACCACCGCCTGGCTTGAAGGCCATCTGCGCACCTATCCGGGCGCGATCCTGATCGTGACCCACGATCGCTACTTCCTCGACAATGTCACGAGCTGGATCCTCGAGCTCGATCGCGGCCAGGGCATCCCCTATGAGGGCAACTACTCGGCCTGGTCGGTGCAGAAGCAGAAGCGGCTGGCGCAGGAAGGCCGCGAGGACGTCTCGCGCCAGAAGACGCTGGAGCGCGAATCGGAGTGGATGGCCGCTTCGCCGAAGGCCCGCCAGGCCAAGAGCAAGGCCCGCATCCAGCGCTATGACGAGCTGGTGCAGAAGGCCAACAACAAGGGGCCGGACACCGCCCAGATCATCATCCCGATCGCCGAGCGGCTGGGCAACAACGTCGTCGATTTCGAGGGGCTGTCGAAAGGCTTCCAGGACAAGCTGCTGATCGACGATCTCTCGTTCAAGCTGCCGCCGGGCGGCATCGTCGGCGTGATCGGCCCCAACGGCGCTGGCAAGACGACGCTGTTCAAGATGATCACCGGCGTCGAGAAGCCGGATGCCGGCACGATCAAGGTCGGCGAGAGCGTCCAGCTCGGCTATGTCGACCAGAGCCGCGATTCGCTCGACGACAAGAAGAACGTCTGGGAGGAGATCTCCGGCGGCAACGACATCATCTATCTCGGCAAGAAGGAGATAAACTCCCGTGCCTATTGCTCGGCCTTCAACTTCAAGGGCGGCGACCAGCAGAAGAAGGTCGGCTCGCTCTCGGGCGGCGAGCGCAACCGCGTCCACCTCGCCAAGATGCTGAAGAGCGGCGCCAACCTGCTGCTGCTCGACGAGCCGACCAACGACCTCGACGTCGACACGCTGCGGGCGCTTGAGGAAGCGCTCGAGGATTATGCCGGCTGCGCCGTCATCATCAGCCACGATCGCTGGTTCCTCGACCGCATCGCGACCCATATCCTCGCTTTCGAGGGTGACAGCCATGTCGAGTGGTTCGAGGGCAACTTCGCCGAGTACGAGGAGGACAAGAAGCGCCGCCTCGGCATCGACTCGACCATTCCGAAGCGCATCCAGTACAAGAAGTTCTCGCGCTGAGCTTCAGCTGCCGGAATTGAAAAGCCCCGCGGCACCTGGTGCCGCGGGGCTTTTCTTTGGAAGACGATCGCTGCGTCGCCAGTACCGTCAGCCCGTCATGCCGCGGCAGGCGCGGGGCTGGCGGTGGGGGCGGAAGCGGGAGCCGGGGATGCGTGTGCAGCGGCGGCGGGCGCCGGTGCGGGGGCGCTCTCGGCCTTTGGCGCGGATGCCGCAGCCGTCTGGGGAGCCGCCTGCTGTTCGACCGTCTTCGCAACCGGCGGCTCGGCCGCCTTTGGTGCGGGGGCCGGCCTGGCGGCTTCGGCAGCCTGTTCGGCCGCCTTGGCGTTGGCTGCCTTGGTATCGACCGCCTTTGCATCGGCAGCCTCGATCCGGGCGGCTTGCTCGGCTCTGGCGTCCTGCTGGGCCTCGTTCGCCGCGCGCTGGGCCTCGGTGGCGGCTTTGGCGGCCTCGGCGGCCTGCTTCAGCGAGGCGCTGAAGGTATCGACGCCGAGATCGCGAGGCAGGCCTGCGATGATCTCCCGCGCGTTCGGGTTCAACGCCAGCTCGTCGAAGGCTGCCCGGATGGCGGCGCGGAAGGCCGTGTCCGATCCGTAATTCTCCTGGTTGATGCCGAGCGCGCCCGCAACGCTTTCGATCACACGGAGCTTGATGGACGTCAGGCTTGTGTGCTCGGCATCGAACAAGGCCTCCGAAACGCGGGACCGCGCCTGGGTCGTCACCGGATCGAGTTTCGAGATCGGCTCGACGGGGCGAACGGCATCGGCGGTTTCGCTCGCCGCCGCGGCGCGGGGGGCGTTGGAAGCCGGCACAAGGATGGCCTGCTGCAACAGCAGCGAAGCGGCTCCCTGGACAGGCGTGACCGTAGACATGGCAGTCTCCGACAGCAATACTCGTGATGCATATCGATCACGATGACCTATGGATAAGTCACACCTTGTTCTAGGTGTATATTAGAGTCGATCTTTTTTCTGCGGTTGAATTAAGTTGATTTTGATCGACGCGGAATGATTTTAACCGTATTCGATCGACGAATTTTATTCAAAACGTGACGCCAGCTTCGGGAAGGCTCCGATGCGGTTTGCGCGCGGCGCTGCGGTAGACCGTCCGTGGGCTCTCAGGCCGCACAACGCCACGGTGATTTCGAGTTCGTTGCGAGCAGGTCGAGCGGAGGGCGATGCCCCTGTTCGCTCATGGCGCGCGGCCGTGGAGACGCGATCATTGAAGGCGTTTCTGACCCCGCGGCACTGGGTCGCGGGGCTTTTCCGCTGTGCCGGCGCACGCGCGGCATGCGTTGCGCGGGGTGGCTAAAGCGGCGCCATTCTGGTCAAAGATGCGCCGCTTTGACCGATCCCCTTAAGAGGGGCTTAAGGCGGAGCCCCTATGGGTGTCTCGCGGTTGCGGCATAGTAATGCTGTAGCTTTGACGAAATTTATGTGAGTCTTGACGCCCTGTTGTGGGCGTTGAGTGCTGTACTGCGAAGGTGTGTTATGAATAGCCGGCAAATTCAGGATATGGTTCAGGGCGTGAAGGACGGGCAGATGTCGCGCCGTTCTTTCATCCAGAGGCTGGCGGCAGTAGGAATTACCGCGCCGATCGCGAGCCAGATCCTCGCCTGGAACGATGTGGCGATGGCAAACGCCACGCTCGAGTACAAGCCGACCAAGGCCGGCGGCGGCGGCCCGCTGAAGATGCTGCTGTGGCAGGCCCCGACGTTGCTGAACCCGCATTTCGCCTCCGGCACCAAGGACCAGATCGCATCGCGCGTGTTCTACGAGCCGCTTGCCGGCTGGGACAAGGAAGGCAACCTGATCCCGCAGCTCGCCGCCGAGGTGCCCACTAAGGCCAATGGCGGCCTCTCGGAGGACGGCACGACCGTCACCTGGAAGCTGAAGCCGGGTGTGAAGTGGCATGACGGCAAGCCGTTCACCGCCGACGATGTCGTCTTCACCTGGGAATATGCCGCCGATCCGGCGACCGCCGCCTACACCTCGGGCGCTTACAAGGACATCAAGGTCGAGAAGGTCGATGACCTGACCGTCAAGGTTATCTTCGCCAAGCCGACGCCGTTCTGGGCGGATCCCTTCGTCGGCGTCGCCGGCATGGTGATCCCCAAGCATCTCTTCGCCGAGTTCAAGGGCGCCAAGTCGCGCGAGAACCCGGTCAACCTCAAGCCGGTCGGCACCGGCCCCTACAAGTTCGGTGACTTCAAGCCGGGTGACATCCTCACGGCCACCCGCAACGAGGCCTATCACGTCGCCAACCGGCCGCATTTCGACACCTTCGAGATCAAGGGCGGTGGTGACGCAGTTTCGGCGGCGCGCGCCGTGCTGCAGACCGGCGAATACGACTACGCCTGGGACACGCTGGTCGAGGACGAGGTCCTCAAGCGCATGGAGACCGGCGGCCGTGGCCGCATCAGCGCTGCTTCCGCCGGCGACATCGAGTTCATCACGCTGAACACGACCGATCCGTGGACCGAGGTCGACGGCGAGCGCTCGAGCATCAAGACTAAGCACCCGACGCTGTCGGATCCGGCCGTGCGCCAGGCGATCAACCTGCTGATCGACCGCGACTCGATCCAGAAGTTCATCTATGGCCGTGGCGGCGCCGCGACCGCGAGCTTCGTCAACGAGCCCAAGCAGTTCAAGTCGCAGAAGCTGGCATACGAGTTCAATATCGAGAAGGCGAACAAGATCCTCGACGACGCCGGCTGGAAGAAGGGCTCGGACGGCATCCGCGAGAAGGACGGCAAGAAGCTCAAATACGTCTACCAGACCTCGATCAACGCTCCGCGCCAGAAGGTCCAGGCCATCGTCAAGCAAGCCTGCGGCCGCGCCGGCATCGATATCGAGCTGAAGTCGGTCACGGCCTCGGTGTTCTTCTCGTCGGACGTCGCGAACCCCGACACCTACACCAAGCTCTACACCGACATCGAGATGTATACGACGACGCAGCCGCAGCCCGATCCGGAGCGCCTGCTCAACCAGTTCGTCTCCTGGGAGATCGCCAACAAGGAGAACAAGTGGCTCGGCCGCAACGTCTCCCGCTACACGGACCCAGCTGCCGATGAGGCCTACCGGGCTGCGCAGAAGGAACTCGACCCGGCCAAGCGCGCCGCGCTGCTGATCAAGGTCAACGAGATCTTCTGCGAGGCCAACGTCATCCTGCCGCTCCTGTCGCGCAAGAAGGTCGTCGCTGCGGCGAACAGCCTGTCGATCGACCATTCGGGCTGGGATGTGGACACCTGGAACCTCGCATCCTGGTATCGCGCCTGAGCGTGAGCTGCCCGCCTCGCGTCTGATCGCGAGGCGGGGTTCTCTTCTGAAATGCAGAAGGCCCGGCGGATGCGATCCGCCGGGCCTTCTTTTGTCTTGCTGCGCGGCCTGGCCGGAGCCGGTTACTTCGCGTCCTCGGCGAGGGTATGGGTAACGATGGCGTTGGCGTGCCCATGGCCCATGCCGTGCTCGGCCTTGAGGAACGCCACGAGCTCCATGTGCTTCGCGGGACAACGGGCGCGCACCAGAGCTTTCCATTCGGCGATCGGGCGGCCGTACTTCTTCTCGATGGAGGGGAAGTACGATGCGGGGCCCTTGATCTGCGGCTCGGTCATCTCAGGCTTCTTCCGCGGTGAAACTCAGACTGCAGTCAGCCGCTTGATCGCGCCTGCGCGGCCGCCGACGAGGATGCGCTCGTCGACATCCTTGATGTCGCGCAGGCCGCACAGCGCCATGGTGACGTCGAGTTCCTTGCGGATGATGTCGAGCGTGGCGGTGACACCCTGTTCGCCCATGGCGCCGAGCCCGTAGAGGAAGGCGCGGCCGATGAAGGTGCCTTTCGCTCCGAGGGCAACCGCTTTCAGCACGTCCTGCCCCGAGCGGATGCCGCCGTCGAACAGCACCTCGATGCGGCTGCCGACCTGGTCGACGATGCCCGGCAGGGCCTCGATCGAGGAGAGGGCGCCGTCGAGCTGTCGCCCACCATGGTTGGAGACGATCAGCGCGTCAGCGCCGCTCCTGGCGGCCATCTCGGCATCCTCGGGATCGAGGATGCCCTTCAGGATCAGCTTGCCGCCCCACTGGTCCTTGATCCACTTGATGTCGTCCCAGTTCAGCTGCGGGTCGAACTGGCTGGCGGTCCAGTTGGAGAGCGAGGACATGTCGGCGACACCGGTGACATGGCCGACGATGTTGCCGAAATGCCGGCGCGGCGTGTCCAGCATCTTCAGGCACCAGCGGGGCTTGAAGGCGAGGTTGATCAGGTTGGCGAGCGTCGGCTTCGGCGGAGCGGAGAGGCCGTTGCGGATGTCCTTGTGGCGCTGGCCAAGGACCTGCAGGTCAAGCGTCAGCACCAGAGCCGAGCAGCCTGCCTTCTTGGCGCGCTGGATCAGGCGGGAGATGAAGTCCCGGTCCTTCATCACATAGAGCTGGAACCAGAACGGTGCCTGGGTGTGGTTCGCCACGTCCTCGATCGAGCAGATGCTCATGGTCGAAAGCGTGAAAGGCACGCCGGCCCTGGCGGCGGCCTTGGCCGCGAGGATCTCGCCATCGGCGTGCTGCATGCCGGTCATCCCCGTCGGGGCGAGCGCGACGGGCATCGAGACCGGCTGGCCGATCATCTCCGAGGCCAGCGAGCGGTTCGTCATGTCGACGGCGACACGCTGGCGCAGCTTCACCTTGGCGAAGTCTGCCTCGTTGGCGCGATAGGTGCCCTCGGTCCAGGCGCCTGAATCGGCATAGTCGTAGAACATGCGCGGGACGCGGCGCTTCGCCAGAACACGCAGGTCTTCGATGGTCAGGGGCTGGGCCATGTCTCGTACTCGCCGCTCGTCTCGCCGTTTACGTCCGGTCGTTTCCTCAAGGGGCTGACTCGCATGACGAAAGGCGAGGCGCAACTGTCAGCGTGACGCGGCCGTCATTCCCGGGCAGTGAAGCTCAGGACACCGCCATGTAGCGGCCGGGCTTGTGGTTCATCGCCAGGATGGCGTTGATCACCAGCGTGCCGACCGCCGACATCGCCACCTTGTCGAGCGGCAGGACGAAGATCGCGGCGGCGAAGATCGCGGCGTCGACCGCAAGCTGGACCCAGCCGGCCCGTAGGCCATGCCGCTCCTGCAGATAGAGCGCGAGGATGTTGAGGCCGCCGATGGCGGTGCGGTGACGCGCCAGCGCGAGCAGGCCGAGCCCCATGGCGCAGCCGCCGGCGATCGCCGCATAGAGCGGAGAGATCGCCTCGATGCTGAGCCAGTTCGGCGTCGCCCAGACGAAGAACGAGATCAGGGCCACCGCTGCGACGGTGCGCAGCGTGAAGCCCCAGCCCATGCGGACCGCAGCCAGCCAGTAGAAGGGCAGGTTGAGCACGAAGAACAGGATGCTGAATTCCGTGCCGGTGGCGAATTGCAGCAGCAGGGCCAGCCCCGCTACCCCGCCGGTCAGCACTGTCGCCTTGGCAAAAAGCACGACGCCGATCGAGATCATCAGCGTGCCCAGCGGCAAAGCGAGGAGGTCCTCATAGAGGCGGTGCTTCTGCGGCATCGGTACGCTGGCGGTGTGTGACATGATGAGTTCAGACCCTAGGCCTGTATCGGCTGGCGGCATTCTGCGCCAGTGGCATGCAACGGTTGAGCCAGTCAGGCGTTCCTGTTCGGCTGCGCTGCCTTGCGTGGCGATAGGGAGATCGTCTCGCATGGCTCTGCGGCTCGTCGCTGCCTTCCTCCTGTTATGCCTGGCCACGGCCGCATCGGCTCAGCAGGCCGTCTCCTGGAAGACCGGGCGGGAGGCGCAAGGCATCGAGCGGCGGATCGACGCTCTGCTCCGGCGCATGACGCTGGAGGAGAAGGTCGGGCAGCTTCATCTCTCCGGGCGCGGCGAGGGCTTCGATGTCGAGCAGGTCCGCAGCGGCGCCATGGGTGCCGTGATGAACTTCGTCGTGCCGGCCGAGATCCTCGCCGTGCAGAAGGCGGTGCGCGAGAGCCGCCTCAGGATTCCGCTCATCATCGGGCTCGATGCCGTCCATGGTTTCTCGACCTATTTCCCGCTGCCGCTCGGCCAGGCTTCAAGCTGGAATCCGGAGCTGATCGAAAAGGCCGCCTATTGGACGGGGCGCGAGGCCTCCGCCGCCGGCGTCAACTGGACCTTCGCGCCGATGGTCGACATCTCCCGCGATCCGCGCTGGGGCCGGACGCTGGAGGGGGCGGGGGAGGACGCCTATCTGGGCTCCGTCGTCGCCGCGGCGCGCACCCGGGGCTATCAGCGCGGCGGCGTCGCGACCACCGCGAAGCACTTCGTCGGATATGGCGCGGTCGAGGGCGGGCGCGACTACAACACGGCCTGGATTCCGACGAGCCAGCTCTTCGACCTTCACTTGCCGCCTTTCAAGGCCTCGTTCGAGGCCGGTGCGATGACGGCGATGGCCGCCTTCAATACGCTGAACGGCGTGCCGGCCACGGCCCATCGCGGCATGCTCACGGATTTGCTGCGCGGGAAATGGGGATTCCGCGGCTTCGTCACCTCCGATTTCGGGTCGATCACGGAGCTCCGGCTGCACGGCATCGCCCGAGACGATGCGGAAGCCGCGCGCAAGGCGCTGCTCGCCGGCATCGACATGGACATGATGGGCGACGTCTACCACAACCACCTTGCCGCAGAGGTGCGGGCCGGCCGCGTGCCGGTGAAGGCCGTGGATGAGGCGGTCCGGCGTGTGCTGCGCGTCAAGTTCCATCTCGGCCTGTTCGACAGGCCCGATGTCGATCCCGCTGCCGCCCCGAAGCTGATGCAGACGGAGGCCGCTCGCGAGGTCGCGCTGCAGGCGGCGCGCGAGGGCGCGATCTTGCTCAAGAACGCCGACATCCTGCCGATCCGCGAGGGGGTGAAATCCGTTGCGGTGATCGGCGCCATGGCGGTGCCGGAGGACGAGCGTGTTTGGACCGACCCGGCCGGTCTCGGCCGGCGCGCCATCACGCCGCTGCCGGACGCGTTGCGCGAACGGCTGCCGAAGGATGTGAGCGTCACCTTCGAGCCGGCCTTGACCAAGAATTGCGGCACGGAGTTCGCCGACAGGGAGGCCGCCATTCGCGCCGCTGCCGCCAGCGACCTCGTCGTTGCCATGCTGGGCGAGGACTGCGAGTTCATGGGCGAGGCGGCGTCGCGCACGAAGCTTGGCCTGCCCGGCGTGCAGCAGGAACTGCTGGAGGCGCTCGTCGCTACGGGCAAGCCCGTCGTGTTGGTGCTGGCGACCGGGAGGCCGCTGGTGCTCGGCTGGGCGAGCGAGCATGTCTCCGCGATCCTGCAGACCTTCCATGGCGGCACGGAGGGGAGGGCGGCGATCGCCGACATTCTGACCGGGCGCTACAACCCTTCCGGCCGGCTGCCGATGAGCTTTCCGCGCTCTGTTGGGCAGATCCCGGTCTATTACGGCGGGCTGCCGACCGGGCGGCCGGCGAGGCCGGGCGAGCGCTATTCGTCGGTCTACATGGACGAGCGGAACGAGCCGCTCTACCCCTTCGGCCACGGGTTGTCCTATAGCCGCTTCACCTACTCCAGCCCGCGTGTCTCAGCTGCTTCGATGCCGCTGAACGGGGCTGTCGATGTTTCGGTCGATGTCGGCAATTCCGGACCGCGGGACGGGCAGGAGGTGGTGCAGCTCTATATCCGCCAGCCCGTCGCAGGCCGGTCCCGGCCATTGCGAGAGCTGAAGAGTTTCTCCAAAGTGACGTTACGGAATGGCGAAACGAAAACCGTTCGCTTCAGGCTCGCCGCGGCCGCGATGGGAGCTCATGACGATAGGGGAGCTTATGTCGTCGAGCCCGGGCAGTTCGAGATATATCTCGGGGGTTCTTCCCGGGCGGCAGTAATGGTCAAGGTCAGCCTGGCCAAACCTTGATTAGGCCGTTGCGCAGAGTCCGATGTTTGATCTCGACAAGGAACGATTTTCGTACAATTCTTCTAATGTGCGCGGCCTGTGCGCTCCGAGGGCTTGTCCAGCGGAGCGGCTTCGAAGGGTGTGGCTATGGCGACTGGGACCGTGAAGTGGTTCAACACTGAGAAAGGTTACGGCTTCATTCAACCGGCGGAAGGCGGCAAGGACGTATTCGTTCATATAACTGCCGTAAAGGAAGCCGGTATGATGACGCTGACGGAAGGGCAGAAGATTTCTTTCGAGATGAAGACCGAGCGCGGAAAGACTGCTGCGGGCGATCTGAAACTGATCTGAGATCTCTTTCTCTGTGGCTGGGGATCGCTTGCCAGATGCGGCAGGCCCTTGAGAGAACTGCGCCGGCGGCTGGGGTCGCCGGCGCTTCCGTTTCCGGAGACGACCGACAGGTGGCGCACCGAAAGCCCCGTCAGGCGTGGGCCTGCGGGGTTTCGGGCTTCAAGCGTATCCGAGGGGATGCGCGGAGCCTTGCAGCGTTCGCAGTCGACGGCTGCGTGCCGATTGTCGATGTCGATGTCGATGTCGATGTCGAACAGCGACGACCTTCGCGCCGTTCGGCTCCGCGCACGGGTATCTGGGGGTTCCGCTTCGTCGTCGAAGTCCGGCGAGGACGGGCCTGCCTGTTCGGCCCTGACGAAGTCGGCACCTCCGCACCTGAAGGGCCCGCAACGGCCCGGGCGCGAAACCCGCAATCCCATCCGGCCGCACGATGCCTCGCGACAGCCCCCTCGGTCGGATGGAACGGGCAGAGGATAGGGCGGGATTGGCGGGTGGGGATAAGTTTGATGAAAGACCCGCGACGCCTCTTTCCTTCTCCCAGAGGAGAAGGTGGCGCGGAGCCCCGGATGAGGGACCCCGCGCTGCCCGAGCCTGCTTTGGCGACGCCGTCCTCTTCGCCGTACGATAATCCGCTTGCGCGAACGCGACGTTCGACATAAACATATCTTTATATGTCTTTCCTTGTGCGGGCTGTGTGAGAGCGTGCGGCAACCGACGACCTTCTCCTCCGAGGTGCTTCTCGCGTCCTTAAGGGCCGCGGGCGAGGAGACGCGGCTGCGCATTCTCGCGCTGCTCGCGGAGGGCGAGCTTTCGGTCTCGGACCTCACCGACATTCTCGGCCAGTCGCAGCCGCGCATCTCCCGCCATCTCAAGCTGCTTGCCGAGGCCGGGCTCGTCCGGCGCTCGCGCGAGGGGGCATGGGCCTTCTTCAGGCTCGACGAAACCGGGCCGGGCGGGGCCTTTGCCGCTTCGCTGGCAGCCTGGCTCGACCTCAAGGACCCGGTGCTGGCTGCCGACCGGGAGCGGCTCGCGGCCGTGCGCGCTGTCCGCGCGGAAGCCGCGCAGAGCTATTTCGCCAGCGTGGCGCGCGATTGGGACCGGCTGCGCGGGCTGCATGTGCCGGACCATGCCGTCGAGGCCGCTGTCGAGGCGGCGGTGGGCGAGGGCACGAACGGCGCGATGCTCGATCTCGGCACCGGCACGGGCCGGATGCTGGAGCGGATCTCGCCCCGGTTCGGCCGTGCCGTCGGTGTCGACGCCAACCATGCGATGCTGGCGGTGGCGCGAGCCAATCTGGAGCAGGCCGGGCTCTCGCGCGTCGAGCTCAGGCAAGGCGACATCTATGCGCTGCCCTTCGCGCGTGGCTCCTTCGATCTCGTCGTGGTGCATCAGGTGCTGCACTTCCTCGACGATCCCGGCCGTGCGGTGCGCGAGGCGGCAGCGATGCTGGCGCCGGGCGGACGGCTGATCGTCGTCGATTTTGCGCCTCACGACATGGAATTCCTGCGCACCGAGCATGCGCATCGCCGGCTCGGTTTCTCGCGCCAGCAGATCGCCGGCTGGTTTGCGGAAGCGGGGCTTTCCTGCGATCTCGCTCAGGAAGTCACTTTCGCCGATGGCGGCTCCGGCCAGCTCCCCGTCATGCTCTGGCGGGGCCGCGACCGCCGTATCCAGGCCGATCCGCCGGTCCGTTCGATCAATCTCGAGGTTGCGTGATGAATGCTTTCCGCCCCAGCCGGCACGGCACGCGCCGCCCGCGCGTCTCCTTCGAGTTCTTCCCGCCGAAATCGGAGGAGATGGAGGTCGCCCTGTGGGAGTCGGTGCGCCGGCTCGAGCCGCTCTCGCCCGCCTTCGTCTCCGTGACCTACGGCGCCGGTGGCTCGACGCGCGAGCGTACCCACGCAACGGTCAAGCGCATGGTCGACGAGACCGGGCTGAAGCCGGCCGCGCATCTCACCTGCGTCTCGGCCTCGAAGGCCGAGGTGGACGAGGTGATCCGCTCCTATTGGGATGCCGGCGTTCGCCATGTCGTGGCGCTGCGCGGCGACCCGGCCGGCGGGCTCGGCACGGTCTACGAGCCGCATGCGGACGGCTATCACCAGACCTCGGACCTCGTCGCGGGCCTGAGGCGCATCGGCGATTTCGAAGTGACGGTCTCGGCCTATCCGGAGAAGCATCCGGAAGCCGCTTCGCTCGATGCCGATATCGACGCTCTGCAGAAGAAGGTGGATGCCGGCGCGACGCGGGCGATCACCCAGTTCTTCTTCGATAACGACGTCTATTTCCGCTATCTCGACAAGGTCCGGGCGCGGGGCATCGAGATCCCGATCCTGCCGGGCATCGTGCCTGTCCAGAACTTCAAGCAGACCGCGAATTTCGCCCGCAAGACCGGTGCGAGCGTGCCGCAATGGCTGGCCGACCGCTTCGAGGGGCTGGAGGACGACGCGGCGACGCGCCGGCTGGTCGCCGCCGCCGTCTGCGCCGAGCAGGTGCTGGACCTGATCGACCGCGGCGTCTCTGACCTGCATTTCTACACGATGAATAAAGCCGATCTGGTCTATGCGATCTGCCATCTCGTCGGCCTGAAGCCCGAGAAGCCTGCAGCGCAGGCCGTGGCTGCGGAGTGAACTGATGTCCGATTACAAGCCTGCACCCGTCGACGGCGCTGAGATCGAGCGCTCCCTGCGCGAAGCCGCGCAGCAGCGCATCCTCGTGCTCGATGGCGCGATGGGCACGCAGATCCAGGAGCTCAAGCTCTCGGAGGCGGATTTCCGCGGCGAGCGCTTCAAGGGCTTCAATCACGATCTCAAGGGCAACAACGACATCATCGCGCTGACCCAGCCCGAGGCGCTGCGCGACATCCATCTCGCCTATTTCCGGGCGGGCGCCGACATCGTCGAGACCAACACCTTTTCCGGCACCTCGATCGCCCAGGCCGATTACGGCATGGAGGATATTGTCTACGAGTTGAACGTCGAGTGCTCACGGCTTGCCCGCGAGGCGGCCGTGATTGCGCAGAAGGAGGACGGCCGCCGCCGCTATGTCGCCGGCGCCATCGGCCCGACCAACCGCACGCTCTCGATTTCCCCGGACGTCAACAATCCCGGCTTCCGCGCGGTGACCTTCGATCAGGTCCGCGACGCCTATGCCGAGCAGGTGCGGGGGCTGATCGACGGTGGCTCCGAGCTGCTGCTGATCGAGACGATCTTCGACACGCTCAACGCGAAGGCGGCGATCGTCGCCATCGAGCAGGTCTATCGCGAGAAGGGCATCCGCCTGCCGGTGATGATCTCCGGCACGATCACCGACCTCTCGGGCCGCACGCTCTCCGGCCAGACGACGGAAGCGTTCTGGAACGCGGTTCGCCATGCCGCGCCGCTGACCATCGGGCTCAACTGCGCGCTCGGCGCGCGCGAGATGCGGGCGCATATCAAGGACCTGTCGCGTGTCGCCGACACGCTGATCTGCGCCTATCCGAACGCCGGGCTGCCGAACGAGTTCGGCCTCTATGACGAGCGGCCGGAGGCGACGGCAGAGATGATCGCCGAATTCGCCGATGCCGGCTTTGTCAACGTCGTCGGCGGCTGCTGTGGCACCACGCCCGGCCATATCCAGGCGATCGCGCAGGCCGTCGCCGGCAAGTCGCCGCGCAAGCCCCCGGAGGTGAAGCCCTATCTGAGGCTCGCGGGGCTGGAACCCTTCACGCTCGACGAGACGATCCCGTTCGTGAATATCGGCGAACGCACGAACGTCACCGGCTCGGCCAAGTTCCGCAAGCTCATCACCAACGGCGACTATGCGGCGGCGTTGGACGTGGCGCGCGACCAGGTCGCGAACGGCGCGCAGGTCATCGACATCAACATGGATGAAGGCCTGCTCGATTCCGAGAAGGCGATGACCGAATTCTGCAACCTGATCGCCTCCGAGCCCGATATCTCGCGCGTGCCGATCATGGTGGACTCCTCCAAGTTCCCGGTGATCGAGGCGGGCCTGAAGACGATCCAGGGCAAGCCGATCGTCAACTCGATCTCGATGAAGGAAGGCGAGGAAGCCTTTCTCGAGCAGGCGCGCATCTGCCGGCAATATGGCGCGGCCGTCGTCGTAATGGCCTTCGACGAGGTCGGCCAGGCCGACACCTTCCAGCGCAAGATCGAGATCTGCACGCGGGCCTACAAGCTGCTGACGGAGAAGCTCAACTTCCCGCCGGAGGACATCATCTTCGACCCGAACGTCTTCGCGGTGGCGACGGGCATCGAGGAGCACGACAACTACGGTAACGACTTCATCGACGCGACCAAGGCGATCCGCGAGAGCCTGCCGCACGCCCATATCTCGGGCGGCGTCTCGAACCTGTCCTTCTCGTTCCGCGGCAACGAGAAGGTCCGCGAGGCGATGCACTCGGTCTTCCTGTACCACGCCATCAAGGTCGGCATGGATATGGGCATCGTCAATGCGGGCCAGCTCGGCTCCTATGACGATCTCGACCCGGAGCTGCGTGAGCTCTGCGAGGATGTCGTGCTCAACCGCCGCAAGGATTCGACCGAGCGGCTGCTGGAGGCGGCGCCCCGCTTCAAGGGCGACGGTTCCGTCGCCACATCCGGCAAGGATCTCGCCTGGCGCGAGCTTCCGGTCGAGAAGCGGCTGGAGCATGCTCTCGTCGCCGGCATCACCGAATTCATCGATGTCGACACGGAAGAGGCGCGGCAGAAGGCCGAGAAGCCGCTGCACGTCATCGAAGGCCCGCTGATGTCCGGCATGAATGTGGTCGGTGACCTGTTCGGCGCGGGCAAGATGTTCCTGCCGCAGGTGGTGAAGTCCGCCCGCGTGATGAAGCAGGCCGTGGCCTATCTCATGCCCTATATGGAGGAGGAGAAGCGCCTCAACGGCGGTTCCGGGCGTTCCGCCGCCGGCAAGGTGCTGATGGCGACGGTGAAGGGCGATGTCCACGACATCGGCAAGAACATCGTCGGCGTCGTGCTCCAGTGTAACAACTACGAGGTGATCGACCTCGGCGTGATGGTGCCGACGCAGAAGATCCTCGACACGGCACGCAAGGAAAACGTCGATATCATCGGGCTGTCCGGCCTCATCACCCCCTCGCTCGACGAGATGGTGACGGTCGCCTCCGAGATGGAGCGCGAGGGCTTCGACATCCCGCTGCTGATCGGTGGCGCGACGACGAGCCGCGTTCATACGGCGGTGAAGATCCACCCGGCCTATGAGAAGGGCCAGGCGGTGCATGTGAACGACGCCTCGCGCGCCGTCGGCGTCGTCTCCAGCCTGCTCTCGGCCGAGCAGAAGCCTGCTTACGTCGCCGGCGTGCAGGCCGAATATGCCAAGGTCGCCGACGCCCATCGCCGCTCCGAGGCCGACAAGCAGCGCCTGCCGATCGCGAAGGCCCGCGCCAATGCCTTCAAGCCGGATTGGGCCAGCTACGCGCCGCCGAAGCCCAGCTTCCTCGGCACGCGCACCTTCCGGACCTACGACATTGCCGATCTCGTGCCGGTGATCGACTGGACACCCTTCTTCCAGACCTGGGAGCTGAAGGGGCGCTTCCCGGCCATCCTTCAGGACGAGAAGCAGGGCGAGGCGGCCCGTGCGCTGTGGGACGATGCGCAGGCGATGTTGAAGCGCATCGTCGATGAGCGCTGGTTCAACCCCAAGGCGGTGATCGGCTTCTGGCCCGCCAATCAGGTCGGCGACGACGTCCGCCTCTATACCGGCGAGAGCCGGCAGGAGCAGCTTGCGACCTTCCATGGCCTGCGCCAGCAGCTCAGCAAGCGCGACGGCAAGCCGAACATGTGCCTGTCGGACTTCGTCGCGCCCGAGGGCTCGTCGCCTGACTATATCGGCGCCTTCGTCGTTACGGCGGGCGCGGAGGAGGAGCGCATCTCCGAGAAGTTCGCGCGCGACAACGACGATTATCGCTCGATCATGGTCAAGGCGCTGGCGGACCGCTTCGCGGAAGCCTTCGCCGAGCGGATGCACCAGCTCGTGCGCACGCAGTTCTGGGGCTATGCGCCCGACGAGAACCTGACGAACGATCAGTTGGTCCGCGAGGAGTATCACGGCATCCGCCCGGCACCGGGTTATCCGGCCCAGCCCGACCACACCGAGAAGGCGACGCTGTTCAAGTTGCTGGAAGCGGAGCGGCGCGTCGGCGTGAAGCTGACGGAGAGCTACGCGATGTGGCCGGGCTCCTCGGTCTCCGGGCTCTATTTCTCGCATCCGGACGCCTATTACTTCGGCGTCGCCAAGGTCGAGCGCGACCAGGTCGAGGACTATGCCGCGCGCAAGGGCATGAGCATCGAGGAGGTCGAGCGCTGGCTCGCGCCGATCCTCAACTACGACACGGCGGCCTACCGGCTGCAGGCGGCGGAGTAGCGAGCTCCGCCCGAGCGGCACGCCAGTGGCGTGCTGCTCGGAAGGCTTGCGGCTGCAGATTATACAAGCGTGTCTTGTTGAATTATCCGGTCGGCTCGTTTAACCGCGGATCAGGCCGGGGTGACCGGCGGCGACAGGACGAGCAAGGCGGTCATGGCCGACGACAACGACGAATACGTCTATGACGAAGCGACGGGCGAGTGGCGCCCGGCTTCGGAGGTTGCGGCTGCGGCCGCCGCGGCATCGCAGGTCGAGGTCAAGGATGCGGCCGGAAATCTGCTCGCCGATGGCGATTCCGTCGTCCTCATCAAGGACCTGAAGGTCAAGGGCGCCGGCCAGACCCTCAAGCAGGGCACGGTGATCCGCTCGATCCGCCTCACCGGCGACCCCGAGGAGATCGATTGTCGCCATGACACGATCAAGGGCCTGGTGCTGCGCACCGAATTCGTGCGCAAGCGCTGATGAACGCGCTGGAAGCTCACCCGGCCCTCATTCGCCCGGCGCGGGCAGAGGATCAGCCGCGCATCACTGCGATCCGCATGGGCGTGCGCGAGAACCAGCTCTCCGACCCGTCGAAGGTCACGCAGGCCGAGGTCGACTGGTATCGCGAGCAGGCGATCTTTTTCGTTGCCGAATGCGACGGGGAGGTGGTGGGCTTCAGCTGCGCCAATCATCAGACGGCGCTGATCTGGGCGCTGTTCATCGATCCGGCGCATGAGGGGCACGGCCATGGCCGTGCGCTACTGGATGCGGCGCTGGCCGGGCTGAAGGCCGCCGGCCATTCGCAGGCCTGGCTGACCACGGGCAGCGGCACGCGGGCCGAGCGCTTCTATCGCCGCCACGGCTGGCGCGACATGGGCAGGGGCCTGGACGGTTCGATCATCTTCATACGGACGCTGGACTAGGCTTCAGGCCGGCGCGGAACTGCCGGCGAAGCGCGGCCTCGCGATGGGACCATCGAAGATGTTCACGCAGTTGCCACCGGCCGTGCCCGCAACGAGCAGCGCGGCCTCCGCCTCGGCAAGGAGCTCCTGAGGAGCACGGCAGCGCTCGGGCGTACCCAGTGAGGCGCCGATGGAGAGGGTGAAATCCAACACGAGGGCTCCGTGCGGGACGGGGCGGCAAAGGAGCGGGCGCATGCCGTTCAGAGCCGCCTGCAGATGACGCCGGTCGCCGGGCATGCGCAGCAGCACGGTGAAGCTTCCCTCGCCGGCCTTCTCGATCGAGAGGGAGTCTGGGAAGACGCGCTTCAGCCGCTCGGCAAGGCAGCGCTCCAGGACGCCGCCGGAAACCTTGCCGAAGCGGTCGAGAAGCGGGCCGAAGCCATCGATCGAGAAGATCACGAGGGCGATGCGCGCCGAGGCGGCGTCGTGACCGGGTTGCACATGGCGCAACGCATCGCCGAGGCCGGAACGGGCGGTGACGCTCGTGAGGGGCTCGCCCCGCGCGCGGGCGGAGAGGCCCGTCCATAATTCCTTCTCGGCCGTGATATCTTGCTTGGAGCCGAAAATGCGGAACGGCCGGCCGTTCTGGTGGCCGACGCCGACGACGAGGCGCATCCAGCGCTTCTCCCCGGCGGCCGTCACGATCCGGCAATCGAGCGCGAAGCCCCGGCCCTCGCGGATGGCGCTGGCGCGCAGGCGCTCCATCTCGCGGCGCGAGCTCTCTTCATAGAGGTCCAGGGTTGAGCTGCGGTAAATCTCGCTGCCGCGGCGCAGGCCAAAGAGATCGTAGACGCCGTCGGTCCAGGTCAGTGCGTTGTTGGCAAGGTTGCATTCCCAGGCGCCGATCGCGCCGGGCTGGACGGCTCCGTCCAGAAACGTTGCGGCGGGGGCTGGTCGCAGGCTGTTCAAGGTGCTTCTCCCGGCTGCCCTGTCGACAAATTGCAACCTAGGATCGTCTGGTTAACGGATTCTTGCGCCGCCTTATTCTCTGCGCAGCGCTTCGATGGGGTCGAGCCGCGCGGCGCGTCTCGCCGGGTAAAAGCCGAAGAAGACGCCGATCAGCCCGGAGACGCCGACCGCGATCAGGATCGTCTCGATCGAGATCACGGAGGGCCAGCCGGCGATTCGGGCAATGGTCAATGCGGCGGCGACGCCGAGCGCGACGCCGGCTGCGCCACCGATGGTCGCGAGCGTCGTCGCCTCGATCAGGAACTGGGTCAGGACCGCGCTCTGGCGCGCGCCGACAGCGAGCCTGAGGCCAATCTCACGGGTGCGCTCCGTCACCGAGACCAGCATGATGTTCATGATGCCGATGCCGCCGACGAGCAGCGACACGGCCGCAACGGCGGCCAGCAGCCAGGAGAGGGTGGTCGCGGCGGCGGTCGCCGTATTGGCGATCTCGGTCAGGTTGCGGATGGTGAAGTCGTCCTCCTGATCCTCAGGCAGGCGGTGGCGCTGCCGCAGCAGGGCGGAGACCCCGGCGATGCCCGGATTGATCGCCTCCTCATTGGCGAACTTCACCATGATGCTCTGAACGGAGCGATCACGCGCATAGTTGCGCCCGACGATGCGGCGCCGGCCGGTGTCGAGCGGCACGAAGATGACGTCGTCCTGGTCCTGCCCCAGTGCCGACTGGCCCTTGGGCGCCATCACGCCGATGACCTTGAAGGGCACGTTGCGGATGCGGAACTGCTGGTCGAGCGGGTTCTCCTCGCCGAAGAGATTGCGAGCGACCGTCTGCCCGATCACGGCGACGATCTCGCCCTTGCGCAGCTCCTCGGGCTCGAACAGCCGGCCCTCGGCAATGTCCCATTCGCGGGCGGCGAAGAAGTCGAGATCGGTCGCGGTGATCTGCGTCGACCAGTTGGTGCCGGCATAGACGGCCTGGGCACGGGTGACGATGACGGGGGCAGCGGCGGTGACATCCTCGACCTCGTTGAGGATCGCCGCGGCATCCTCGTCGGTGAGGGTGGAGGAAGCGCCGGCGCCGAGGCGAACGCCGCCCTGCGTGACGTTGCCGGACTGGATGATCGCGAGGTTGGCGCCCAGCGACTTGATCTGCCCGGTGACACGCTCGCGCGCGCCGGAGCCGATCGCGACCATGGCGATGACGGCGGCGACGCCGATGATGATGCCGAGCATGGTCAGCGCCGAGCGCAGCGCGTTGGCGCCGATGGCCGAGAGGGCGGAACGCAGGGCTTCGAGGAGGCTCATGCCGCGGCCTCCGGCAGAACCGCGCCGGTATCGAGCGCCATGAGCGCGCCGCGGGCATCAGCCGGCTCCTGCCGCGTATCGCTCAGAAGATGCCCGTCGCGGAAGCGGATCAGCCTGCGGGCATGGCGCGCGACCTCGGCATCGTGGGTGACGAGGACGACCGTGACGCCTTCGCGGTTGAGCTCCTGGAAAAGGGCGAGGATTTCCAGCGCCGTGCGGCTGTCGAGGGCGCCGGTCGGCTCGTCGGCAAGAAGCAGGCGAGGCTCGTTGACGAGGGCGCGGGCGATGGCGACGCGCTGCTGCTGGCCGCCGGAAAGCTGCATCGGCCGGTGATGGGCCCGCTCGGCGAGGCCGACGCGCGCGAGTGCCGCCAGGGCGCGCCGCTTCCGCTCGGCGCGTGCGACGCCGGCATAGACCATCGGCAGTTCGACATTGGCGCAGGCGTCGATGCGCGGCAGCAGGTTGAACTGCTGGAAGACGAAGCCGAGCTTGCGGTTGCGCAGGCTCGCCAGCCCGTCGCCCGACAGCGTCTCGACCGCGACGCCATCGAGCCGATAATGCCCGCCGCTCGGCCGGTCGAGGCAGCCGATGAGGTTCATGAAGGTGGACTTGCCCGAGCCGGAGGGGCCCATCACCGCCACGAGGTCGCCGGCCTCAATGGCGAGCGAGACGCGGTCCAGCGCCGTAACCCGGCCGGAGTCGAGGTCGTAGACGCGGGAGAGATCGCGGGTTTCGATCAGGGGCATCGCCGGTGCCCTCAGAACAGCCGCGGCGCGCCGCCGCGGGGGCGCACCGCCGGCTGCTCGGGCGCGGTGGTGACGCGCGGACCACCGCCGATGACGACCAGTGCGCCGTCCTTGACCTCGCCGCCGAGCAGTTCGGTGAAAGCACCGTCGGTCGGGCCGAGCATGACCGGAACCGGCTTGGGCTGACCCGCCCCGTCGAGGACATAGAGCCGGCCCGGCACGCCTTGCCGCGGGGCGGCCGCGCCCTCCTGCATGATCGCCTCGAACTTCGCGCGCCGCTCGGGATCGAGGACGGCGCCGATCTTGGCGACGAGCTCGGTGCGCGCGGCGCGGAAGGCGGCGCGCCGCTCCTCCTGCGAGAGGCCGGCCATGGCCTCGCGGGTGCCGCGGCGGTCCTTCAGGATCTCGGCGATTGCCTGCTTCTGCTCGGCGGTCGGTTGCAGCTCGGCCTCGATCCGCTCGCGCAGCGCGATACCGGCGCGCGGGCCGCGCTCGCCTTCGGGGCCGGCGGCCGTGGTAGAGGCCACGGCAGCAGCGCCCGCGGGGCGGAAGCGCAGGGCTGCGTTCGGGACGCGCAGCACGTCGGGCCGGTCCTCGGTCACGACCTGCAAATTCGCGGTCATGCCCGGCAGCAGGGCCATGTCGCGGTTCTCGACGCGGACGATGCCGGTATAGGTCACGACGTTCTGGATGGTCTGGGCGCCGAGACGGACCATCTCGACGCGGCCCTGGAAATTGCGGTTCGGATAGGCGTTGACGGTGAAGGAGACCGGCTGGCCCGGCTTCAGCCGGCCGACATCGGCCTCGTCGATATTGGCGTAGATGTCGATGGTGCGCAGGTCCTGTGCGATCTGGAACAGGGTCGGCGCGGAGAGGGAGGCCGCGACCGTCTGGCCGAGATCGACTTGGCGCTGGACGACGACGCCGTCCACCGGCGAGCGGATGTCGGTGCGCTCGAGGTCGATCAGGATGTCGCGCAGCTTGGCCTCGCGGCTGCCGATCAAAGCGAGGCCGGACTGGACCTGGCCCTCGGCGAGCTGGATGTCGGCATCGAGCCCTTTCAACTCAGCGCGGGCCGAGGTGAGCTGTGCCTCGTTGGAGGTCAGAGTCGCCGTCTGTATCTCGACCTGCGTCCGGGCCGTGTCGAGATTCTGCTGGGAGCCGGTGCTGCGGCTGAACAGCTCGTTCTGACGATCGAAGGTGCGCTTGGCATCGTTGAGCTGCGCGGTGGTCCGGTCGCGCTGGGCCTCGATGTCGCGGATGACGGAATCGGCCTTGGTGCGGGCGGTGCGGGCGCGTTCGAGCTGGGCGCGCTTGACGGTGAGGTCGGCCTTCGCCTGCTCCAGATCGGCCTGGGCAGCGTCCCGGCGCGTCCTGATCTGATCGCTGTTGAGCCGCGCGACGACCTGGCCCGCCTTCACCTGCGAGTTGTAGTCGACCAGGATCTCTACGATCTGCCCGGAGAGCTGGGAGCCGACGAGGACGGTCGTGACCGGGGTCAGCGTGCCGGTGGCGCGCACTGCCGCGGTGATGCGGCCGCGGTCCAGCGAAGCTGTGCGGTAAGCGGGTTCATTGGCAGCGCCGCCGGCCGGGCGCAGCGCCCAATAGCCTCCGGCTGCCGCCAGCACGATCACTCCCGATGCGATCAGCCATCTACGCAAGGTCTGCCCCCTTGTCGGCGCAAAGCGCCATAAGGGCCGCAGATTGACAGAAACGGCGACTGTCCGCGAGTTAACTTCCTGCAATCTTTGGGAGAGCTTCGGGTCAGGCGGTGCGGGACCCTTGCGTCGTCGCCAGCAGGTCGCGCAGCGTCGTGATCGTCGAGGAATCGGCGACGCCGTCGACTGTCTGCGGCCGCCAATGGCGCTGGAAGGCCGCGACCACGGCCTCCAGCTTCTCGTCATAGATGCCGTCGACCGCCACGCCGTAGCCGAGCATGGCGAACATCGCCTGCAGGGCTTCGACCGGCTGGCCGGCATCGCCGCGCGCGAAGTAGCGGCCGCCGTGGATCGGCGCGGGCTCGGCCCAGAGGCCGACGCCGCCCTCGGCAAAGTGCCGCCAGGGGAATTTCTCGCCGGGGTCGATCTTGCGGCCGGGCGCCACGTCGGAATGGGCGAGAACGCGCTCGGGCGGGATCGACCAGCGCTCGCAGATGTCGCGGCAAAGGTTCAGGGTCGCGGCGATCTGCTCGGGCGGGAAGTCGGGCAGGCCGGCGGGATGGCCGGGATTGGCGATCTCGATGCCGATCGAGCAGGAGTTGATGTCGCTCTCGCCGGCCCAATGGGAGGCGCCGGCATGCCAGGCGCGACGGGCTTCCGGCACGAGCTGGAGCGTGTGTCCGTTTTCGAAGACGAAATAGTGTGAGGAGACCTGCGAGATCGGGTTGCAGAGCCATTGCAAGGCTTCGCCGGCAACCGGCATGCCGGTGTAGTGCAGGATCAGCATGTCCGGCCGGCGGTCTGTCGAGCCGTCTTGCAGCTTGCGCTCGCCGTGGTTGGGGGAAGGGAAGACCTTGGCCGCGAAGCGGCTGTCCGGCTTGGCTGTGTCGGTCATTGGGTCAGGCCGGCTCCGGCGTGAGGCTCTGGCTCAGGCCGCGTTCCTTGCGGATCAGATCCCAGGCGGCGTTGATCGCCGAGAGCCGTTTCGTCGCGATCGTCACAGCTTCCTCGGGCAGGCCGCGCGCGATCTCGCGGTCGGGGTGCGTATCGGCCACCAGACGGCGATAGAGCCGCTTCAGCTCGGCATCACCCATATCGCGATTGGCGCCGAGGACGAGATAGGGATCGTCCGGGCGGCGCGCGTGGCGGGCCTCGATACGGGCGAAATCCTTGTCCGAGATGGCGAAGATCGCTGCCACGGAGCGCAGATAGGCGTGCTCAGCCTCATGGATCGCCCCGTCGGCCGCAGCGATCAGGAAGAGCCCGTCCAGCACGTCCTCCAGCAGGGCTGGTTCGTCATGGAAAGCGCTCGCGATCTGCCCGGCATAGGCCTCGAAGCCGGCGCTGGTCTGCTTGGCGAGGTCGAACAGGCTCTCGATGCGCTCCTGCTGGTCGGCCGGAACCTCGACGATGCGGCGAAAGGCGGTGATCTCGTCGCAGGTCACGACGCCGTCAGAGCGCGCCATCTTGGCCGCCAGCGCGACGAGGCCCGTGGTGAAGACGAGCTGCCGCGGCGCCGGGCCGAACGGCGCGCCTTCCCGGTCGACCAGGACATGGCCGGCAAGCGCCCCGAGCAGCGCGCCGAGCGGTCCGCCGACCACGAGCCCGAGTCCGCCGCCGCCGAGCGCGCCCCAGAACGTTGAAGCCATCAAGACAGATATCCCCTGGAAGCCCGGCCGGATGATGTGAGAAGCCCCGGCGCGGATGCAAGAGCGCACCCCGCGACCACCTGCCGCGCCGCGCCCCGACCGAAGCCGAGCAGCCCCGAAACCACAACGCCTCAGCCCCGGTATGGTTCGTCGGCTGAATTAAGGCGGAAATTGGGCGAATCCGGCGCTTGCTTGATTCGTTCTTGGGTGGTTGGCCGGCTCAAGCTTTGTTGCCCCAAAAATACATATGGATACTGAATAGTTAAATATAGCATAGAGTCCTGTTGATGTATTTTTTTCTGTGTTTTTCCATGCAATGCGCCAGATTATCGTCACATTCTGCTATCAGTTGAATGGCCCCACCAGCCAGTCATGGCGATATGGGGTTGAGTTCAACATGAAATATATCTGCGGTAGTCTCGCTGCGGCGTGCCTGATTAGCCTCGCTTCGGCCGCTTCGGCCAGCGAAATGGTTAACGCCGAAACGGACGCCCGGGCCTTCATTGTTCGTGAGGCCGAGATCGCTCGCGCCAAGGCCGAGGCGACGGGCGGCAAGCGTGTCGCCTCCGAGGCGAGCTGGTCGGTTGCTCGCGACGAGGCGAAGACCGAAACCCGTAGCAGCCGTGCGCTGGCCGCTCCCGCCGGTTCCGAGGGCATCAAGGCGATCGTCGCCCGCCATGCCGCGGCCAATGGCGTGCCGTTCTCGCTGGCCGATGCCGTCGTCCGGATCGAGAGCCGCTACAATCCGCGCGCTTCGCATGCCGGCAATTACGGGCTGATGCAGATCCGTCATCAGACGGCGCGGGGCATGGGCTATAGCGGCAGCGCTGCCGGCCTGCTCGATGCCGAGACCAATGCCCGCTACGCCATGAAGTATCTGGCGCAGGCTTACCGGCTCGCAGGCGGCGACACCTGCCGCACCGTGATGAAATATCAGAGCGGGCACATGACCACCCGCATGAGCGGCGCCAACCGCACCTATTGCTCGAAGGTGCGCACGATCACGGCGAGCAACTGACGATCGCCTGCAGCGCTTCCGCGTTTCTCCGAACCGCTGAAGCGCTGCAGCTATTTGTCTTGGCGCATTTTCTTCACGCGAACCGGTGTCCGCTTCGCTTGAAAATGCTCTGCTCTGCGGCCCGTGCTTGACGCCGGCCCCGCCAGCGCGCATTCCCCCCTCGCCAGTCGGCCGGACGGCCGCTCTCGTTCGCGAGGGAGGAAAGTCCGGGCTCCACGGAAACACGGTGCCGGATAACGTCCGGCGGGGGCGACCCCAGGGAAAGCGCCACAGAGATCGAACCGCCTCGCGCTGGAGAGCTTCGGCTTTTCCGGCGAGGTAAGGGTGAAAAGGTGCGGTAAGAGCGCACCGCGGACCCGGCAACGGGGACGGCATGGCAAGCCCCACCGGGAGCAAAACCGAATAGGGACGATGCTTTCCGCGCAAGCGGGGAGGGGCCTGTTTCTGGGCCTTGTCGTCCGGGTTGGTTGCTCGAGGCGCGCAGCAATGTGCGTCCCAGAGGAATGGCCGTCACGTTGCGGGAGAAATCCTGCAGCCATCCAGAACCCGGCTTACAGGCCGACTGGCACCTCTACCGTCGTGAATTCTGCTCCGGCGGGCATCTCGCGCGACTTTCTGCGTATCTTTCCAGAACGCGGGTCGCCCCGGGCGGCCAAAGGTCGACCCGGAATCCATCATAAAGCGCGGCGCTCTTCGATGGATCCCGGATCTCCGCTTCGCTGCGTCCGGGATGACGGCGCTTCAGTCGGAAGTCTTCGCCTTACGCGACGACCGTCTCGGTCTCGATGTTGCCCCGCGTCGCATGCGAATAGGGGCAGACCACATGCGCCTTCTTGACGAGGTCCTCGACCACGGCCTTGTCGAGGCCGGGGATCGAGATGGTCAGCTTCGCGGCGATGCCGAAGCCCTGGCCGTCGTCGCGCGGGCCGATGCCGACATCGGCGCTGACCTTGGCTTCCGCCGGGATCGCGATCTTCTCCTTGCCGGCGACGAACTTCAGCGCGCCCAGGAAGCAGGCCGAATAGCCCATCGAAAAGAGCTGCTCCGGGTTGGTGCCCTCGCCGCCGCTGCCGCCGAGCTCCTTCGGGGTGTTCAGCACGAGCTTGACGTTGCCGGTATCGGTCGCGGCCTGGCCTTCGCGGCCGCCGGTGGCGGAACCATGGGCGGTGTAGAGGATCTTCATGGGGTGCTCCTGTCTGTCTGCGGGTCGATGGTTGCTATTTAGATTGTGTGCAATTAGATTGTCAACAACTAAATTTGAAGCGAGGCGACAGTTGATTACGAGGCCGGTTTAGGCTTTGCGTGGAGGCTGACGCGGTCGGTGAGGGTGAGATGGCGCAGAAGGGCAAAGGCACGGTCGAAGGCGCGGGCACGGGCGAGGGCGTTGCGCCGCGGCTGGGGCAGCAGCTGTGCTTTGCGGTTTATCAGGCGAGCCACGCCTTCAACCGGGCCTATCGCCCGATCCTGGCCGCGCTTGGCCTGACCTATCCGCAATATCTCGTCATGCTCGCATTGTGGGAGGATGACGGCCCGACCGTGAAGGCGCTGGGCGAAAAGCTGATGCTCGATTCCGGCACGCTGACGCCGCTGCTGAAGCGGCTGGAGAGCGCCGAGCTCATTCGACGCGAGCGCGATGCGGCCGACGAGCGGCAGGTCCGCATCCGGCTGACCGGTAAGGGCGATGCGATGCGCGCGCAGGGGCAGGGCGTGCAGGAGGCGATCGGCTGCGCGCTCGGGCCGACGGCCCCTGGCGCCGGGGATCTGCGCGAGGGGCTGGCACGGGTCAGGGACGCGCTTCTGGCGTCGTCGCGGGAGGAGTAGGGCCGGGCCTTTCGTCATTGCGAGCGCAGCGAAGCAATCCAGGGGGATTGCGCTAAATCGCTCGACCCAGCCCTCCTGGATTGCGTCGTCGCTTTGCTCCTCGCAATGACGGCGGAGAGGGCGCTTTTCCGTCCTGCGATGCTCGGGCCGAGCCCGAGCATGACGCCCGGCGCTGGCCTCGAAATTTTTCTTCAGCCGTTCTCGGACTTCGCCGCTGCCCCACGGGCATGGGACAGGGCCGATTCCGCATGATTTACGGATACTTAACCTTAACAGTCTGTGATGATCCGGAGTCGTCGCCGGTGCTGCTTCGCGCTTGCGATTCCATTGACGCCCATGATCGCCCATGCTATCCCAAATCATCCCGTCGAAGCCGGCAGGCAATCGTCAGGTCAAGCTCCGTGTGCCGCGCGGAATTTGGCCCTCGCCTGAGCTTTGCCTGCTTCGACGGGGCGACTTTCCGCCGCCCGCCGTTTGGCGCGGCGAAGATGTGAAGAGCAGGCCGGGAGGCGGCGTTGACGGACCGCTTCGTCTCGAACTTCACCAATCGGCTCGACGCCAAGGGGCGCGTCTCCATTCCTTCCGGTTTCCGCTCCGTCCTGGCCAAGGACGGGTACGAGGGGCTCTACGTCCATCAGGGGCTCGACCTGCCGGCGCTGGATGCCGGCGGCAACGCGCTGCGGGCGACGATCGACGACATCCTGGCGCGCTTCTCGCCCTTTTCGGACGAGTGGGAGCTGCTTTCGACGGCGCTCAACGGCACCTCGGAGGTGCTGAAGGTCGATCCGGAGGGGCGTATCATGCTGAGCGAGGCGCTGAAGGCGCATGCCGGCATCGGCGATGCCGTGACCTTCGTCGGGCACGGCCACAAATTCCAGATCTGGGAGCCGGAACGCTTCCGCGCGCATCTCGATGCGGCGCGGACACGGCTGCGCGACGTCAAGCGGACGCTTGGCGGCCTCGTTCCTTCTGCCGGAGGGCTGGTCCCTCCGGCCGGGGGTGCGGGCACATGACGGGCAATGGCGACCACCCCGGTGGAGCCATTGGCGGACCGGCCCGTCATGTGCCCGTGCTTCTGGCCGAGGTGCTGGAGGCGCTCGCGCCCAAGGCCGGCGGGCGCTATCTCGACGGCACTTTCGGTGCGGGTGGCTATTCGCGCGCGATCCTGGAGGTCGCACCCAGCGCGACGCTGCTCGGGCTCGACCGCGATCCGACCGCGATCGCCGGCGGCGCCGAACTCGTTGCCGCGATGGGCGGGCGGCTGAAGCTTTCGCAGGCCTGCTTCGGGGAACTTGCCGAGGAAGCGGAGCGCCATGGCATGGCCCCGCTCGACGGCGTCGTGCTCGATATCGGCATATCCTCGATGCAGATCGATCAGGCGGAGCGCGGCTTCTCGTTCCGCTTCGACGGGCCGCTCGACATGCGCATGAGCGGGGCGGGGCAGAGCGCCGCCGACATCGTCAACGAGGCCGAGGAAGGGCTGCTGGCGAACATCTTCTACCATTACGGCGAGGAGCGCCGCTCGCGCGCCGTGGCACGCGCCGTGATCGAGGCCAGGCGCAAGGCGCCTATTGCCACGACGAAGCAGCTCGCGGACCTCGTCGCCGGCATCGTGCGCGGGGAGCCTGGCGGTGCGCATCCGGCGACGCGAGTGTTCCAGGCCTTGCGCATCGCGGTCAATGACGAGCTTGGCGAACTGGTCAGGGCGCTGCATGCGGCCGAAACCGTGCTCAAGCCGGGCGGGCGTTTGGTCGTTGTGACCTTCCATTCGCTGGAGGACCGCATCGTCAAGCAGTTCTTCGCCGAGCGCTCCGGCCGGGTGCCGACGGGCTCCCGCCATGCGCCAGCCGTCGCGGCGGCGCAACCGACCTTCAGCCTCGTCGTCAAGGGCGCGGTCGCGCCTTCCGAGGCCGAGATGCGGGCCAATCCGCGGGCTCGCTCGGCCAAGCTGCGCGCCGCCGAACGCAATGCCGCCCCCGCAAGGCGGGCCGAGCCGGGGCTCGTCGCGCTCTCGACCGTTCCCGATCCGCAGCCGCGCCGGAGGCCCTGAAGCGTGATCAAGCTCCTGCATGTCATCGCGATCGGCGCGCTGGTCTCCTCGGCGGTCTATGCCTATTCCGTCAAATACGAGACGACGCTCGAGAACGAGCAGCTCCAGAAGATCCGGGCCAAGACCCAGCGCGAGCGCGACGCTATCGCCGTGCTCAAGGCCGAGTGGCAGTTCCTCAACCGGCCGGACCGCATCCAGACGCTGGCCGAGCGGCATCTCGATTTGCAGGCCTTCGCCGCGACGCAGGTCGTGAAGGCCTCCGAAATTCCCAATCGCGGCCCGAAGGTCGATACCATCGGCCGCAAGCTCGAGGATCTCGGGCTGGGGGTTCCCACCGAGACGCCGAAGAGCACCAAGGCAGGCGGCACGACGCCCGGGCCCTTGCCATGACCCACCAGACGGAGAACGAGGCGGCGATGGACGAGGCGAGCGAGGCCACTCAGACTGCGCCGCGGCGCGGGCGCCTCTCCTGGCTGCGCGACGTCTTCCGCATGAGCGGAGAGAAGAGCGAGCCGCGCGTCGGCCTCATCATCCTCGGCTTCACCGTGTTGTTCGCCGGCATCACGGGCCGGCTCGTGATGCTGGCGACGCTGCCGAACGAGCAGGTCGGCCTGCGCCGCGCGACCGCCACGGCCACCTCCGCCGCGCGGCCGGACATCGTCGACCGCAACGGCGAGGTGATGGCGACCGATATCCGTACGGTCTCGGTCTTCGCCGAGCCCCGCAAGATATTGGACAAGGACGAGGCGACCGAGCTGCTGACAGCCGTCCTTCCGGACCTCGACGCCAAGGACCTGCGCGAGAAGCTCGGCACCAAGAAGGGCTTCGTCTGGGTCCAGCGCGAAATCACGCCGCGCCAGCAGGCCGAGGTTCACCGGCTCGGCATCCCCGGCGTCGGCTTCGTGCCAGAGAACAAGCGCGTCTATCCGAACGGGCCGGCGGCGGCCCACATCCTCGGCTTCGCCAATATCGACAATGTCGGCATCGCCGGCATCGAGAAATACATCGACTCGCAGGGGCTGCAGGACCTCAACGGCGCGGGATTCGCGACGGAATCGACCGATCTCAAGCCGCTCCGGCTCTCGATCGACCTGCGGGTGCAGCATCTGCTGCGCGACGAGCTGATGAAGGGCATGGAGCGCTTCAAGGCCATCGCCGCGGCGGGCGCGATCATGGACGTCACCACCGGCGAGATGATCGCGCTGGCCTCGCTGCCGGATTTCGACCCGAATACCCCCGTCGACGCGCTGGAGAAGGACCGGATCAACCGGATGAATGTCGGCGTCTACGAGATGGGCTCGACCTTCAAGGCGCTGACCATCGCGATGGCGCTGGATTCCGGCAAGGCCAACATCAATTCGACCTACTCGACCGCCGGCGGCATGATGCGTTTCGGCCGGCAGGTCATCAAGGAATACCACGGCACCGGCCGCACGCTGACAGTGCCGGAGGTCTTCCTGCACTCGTCGAACATGGGCTCGATCAAGATGGCGCTCGCCGTCGGTGTCGAGGGCCACAAGGCGTTCCTCAAGAAGATGTGGCAGCTCGACCGGATGACGACCGAGCTGCCGGAAAGCGCGGCGCCGATCGTTCCCGGGCGCTGGGGCGAGATCAACACCGCGACCATCGCCTTCGGCCATGGCCTCGCCGTCGCGCCGATCCAGGCGCTGGCCGCGGTCGGCTCGCTGGTGAATGGCGGCTACCTGATCAAGCCGACCTTCCTGCAGCGCAGCGAGGAGGACGCGAAGAAGACGGCGATCCGCGTCATCAAGCCCGAGACCTCCGAGGCGATGCGCTTCATCATGCGGCTGAACGGCGAGAAGGGCTCGGCCCGCAAGGCTGACGTTCCCGGCTACTTCGTTGGCGGCAAGACCGGCACGGCCGAAAAGGTCATCAACGGCCGCTATGCGAAGAACAAGAACTTCACGACCTTCACGGCCATCGCGCCCTCGGACAAGCCGAAGTACCTCTTCCTCGCGATCTATGACGAGCCGAAGGGCTATGCCGAGAGCGGCGGCTACTCGACCGCGGCCTGGAATGCCGGCATTACCACGGGCAAGCTGATCGAGCGTGCCGCGCCGCTGCTGGGGCTGACGCCGCGCTTCGACGCGCCGCCTTCGCCCTTCCCGCTGATGGCGAGGCTCGGCGCCTGGGGTTCCCGCTGAGGCTTGACGATGGCGGATCGCATGCCGTCATGCTCGGGCTTGACCCGAGCATCTCGTGACGCAAGAGGCTCCTGAACCTCCTCCGGCTGGAGATTCTCGGGTCTGCGCTTCGCTCCGCCCGAGAATGACGCCCTGTTGCCGGATATGACAACGGAATGGTGAGTTCGATGTCCTGGAACCTCGGCCAACTCTTCCCCGGGGCTTTCGATGCCGGTGCCGCTGGCCTCGACGTTGGCGGCGTTGCCTTCGACAGCCGCAAGGTGGCGCCCGGGGATGTCTTCGTTGCGCTGGCCGGCGCCAAGGCGGACGGGGCGCGCTTCATCACCGATGCCGTCGTGCGCGGCGCCGTGGCCGTGGTCTCCGGACAGCCGCGGCCCGCGGAACTACCGGAGCTGGTCGCCTTCGCGCAGGTCGGGGACCCGCGGTTGGCGCTGGCGCTTGCGGCGGCGCGGGTGCACCCGCGCCAGCCCGGCACCATCGTCGCTGTGACGGGGACGAGCGGCAAATCCTCCGTGGCCGATTTCACCCGCCAGATCTTCCAGGCGCTGGGCCATGAATCGGCGAGCCTCGGCACGATCGGCGTGGTGACGGCGAAGGGCGCCGATTACGGCTCGCTGACAACCCCGGATCCGCTCTCGCTCCACGCCTCGCTCGATCAACTGGCCGGGGAGGGCATCACGCATCTTGCGATGGAAGCCTCCTCGCATGGCCTCGACCAGCACCGGCTCGACGGGGTGAGGCTGAAGGCCGGCGCCTTCCTCAATCTCGGGCGCGACCATCTCGATTATCATCCCACGGTGGAGAACTATCTCGCGGCGAAGCTGCGCCTCTGGGCGCTGCTGCCGGACGGAGCCCCGGTCGTGGTCAACCGGGACGAGCCCTACGCCATCGAAGCGGCAGAGGCTGCCGTCGCGGCGGGCCATCCGCTGATCGGCATCGGTCATAAGGGCGAGACGCTGAAACTGCTGGCCAATACGCGTGATGGCTTCTCGCAGCGCCTGACCATCGGGTTCGACGGCAAGGAGCTCTCGGTCGATCTGCCGCTGGTCGGGGACTTCATGGCAGGCAATGCGCTCGTGGCCGCGGCCCTCGCGATTGCGACGGGCGAGGACAAGGCGGCGGCACTGCGGGCGATCTCCGGCCTTAAGGGCGTGGCCGGGCGGCTCGAACGGGTCGGGGAGGCCAATGGCGGGCTCGTCGTGGTCGACTACGCCCATAAGCCCGATGCGCTGGCTGCGGTTCTGACGACCTTGCGCCGCTATGCGACGGGCCGGCTGATCTGCGTCTTCGGCTGCGGCGGAGACCGCGACAAAGGCAAACGCCCGCTGATGGGCGCCATCGCCGCGGAGAAGGCCGATATCGCCATCGTCACCGACGACAATCCGCGGAGCGAGGACCCGGCGACGATCCGGGCCGAGATCATGGCGAGTTCGCCGAAGCTCCTGGAGATCGGCGACCGCGAGGAGGCGATCAGAAGCGCGGTGTGCATGCTGACGCCTGGGGATTTGCTGGTCGTTGCCGGAAAAGGCCATGAAACCGGCCAGATCATAGGCGACCGCACGCTGCCTTTCTCGGACCACGACGTGGTGCGGAAAGCGCTATCGGAGATTGGATGATGAGCGCCCCGCTCTGGACCGGAGACAAGCTGATCGCCGCGCTGGGCGGACGTGCCGAAGGCGCTGTGCCGCCGGCAGTGACCGGCGCCTCGATCGACACCCGCACGCTGGAGCCCGGCGACGTCTTCTTCGCCATCAAGGGCGAGGCCCGCGACGGGCATGATTTCGTCAAGGCTGCCCTCGACAAGGGTGCGGCGCTCGCCGTGATCGACGAGGAGCATGCGGCGGCATTCACCGGGATTGGGGCGCTGGCCATCGTGCCGGACGTGCTGAAGGCGATGGAGCAGGCGGGAGCCGCGCGTCGCGCGCAGCTCAAAGCGGGTATCGTCGCCGTGACGGGCTCCGTCGGCAAGACGGGGACGAAGGAGGCGCTGCGCCTCGTGCTCTCCCGGCAGGGCAAGACCCATGCGCCGGTCGCCTCCTACAACAACCATTGGGGCGTGCCGCTGACGCTGGTGCGCACCCCGGCCGATATTGCCTATGGCGTCTACGAGATCGGCATGAACAGCCCCGGCGAGATCCTGCCGCTGGCGCGGCTGGTGCGCCCGCAGGTCTCGATCATCACCACGATCCAGCCGGTGCATCTGGCCGCCTTCGCCTCGGTCGAGGGCATCGCCGAGGAGAAGGCCGGCGTCTTCTGGGAGCTGGAAAAGGGCGGCACGGCCATCGTCAACGCCGACATCCCGCAATCCGAGCTGCTGCGCGATATCGCGAAGTCGGGGCCGGCGGGCCGTATCATCACCTTCGGTGAAAGCCCGGATGCGGATGTGCGGCTCGTCTCCTGCGCGCTGAAGCCCGATATGTCGACGGTCGAGGCGCGCGTCTTCGGCGAGGCTGTGGCCTATCGTCTCGGCAGTCCGGGCAAGCACATCGTGCTGAACTCGCTCGGCGTGCTGGCGGTCGTCCATGCGCTCGGCGCGGACCTCGCGCTCGCAGCGCTGGCGCTCGGCGATCTCAAGCCGCCTGTCGGGCGCGGCGCGCGGCAGATCCTGCAGGCGCCGGGCGGGCCGATCACGCTGCTCGACGAGAGCTACAACGGCAACCCGGCTTCGATGCGCGCCGCGATCGAGAATCTGGGCCGGCTGCCTGTGGAGGGGCGGGGACGGCGCATCGCCGTGCTCGGGGACATGCTGGAACTCGGGCCGACCGGCGAGCAGTTGCACAAGGGGCTGGCCGAGCCGCTCAACGCCAACGCCATCGACAAGGTTTTCGCGTGCGGGCCGCTGATGAAAGGGCTCTATGAGAGCTTGCCTTCGGCCATGCGAGGGGCTTATGCCCCCGGAGCGGGCGACCTGGAGCCGCTCGTGCTCGATGCGATCCGTGCCGGCGATGTCATCACGGTGAAGGGGTCGCTGGGCTCGCGCATGGGGCCGATCGTCAAGGCGATCCTCGCGCGCTTTCCTGCCGTGCCTGCCGAAGACTGACCCCAAGAGCGGGATGTGAAAAAGTGGAAGCCGGTTTTTCGCATCAATCCCGCTCTCACCTTCTGGAAACGATCACGTTTTGTGATTTTGGATCGAATCGATCCAAGGTCATCGTGATCTAAGAGAACTTTCCGCAATGCTCGTCTGGCTCGCCGATTTCGCCGGCACCTTCCCGGTGCTGAATGTCTTCCGCTACATCACTTTCCGGGCCGGCGGAGCCACCGCCACGGCGCTGCTCTTCGTCTTCTTTTTCGGGCCGGCGGCGATCTCCTGGTTGCGCATCAAGCAGGGCAAGGGCCAGCCGATCCGCACGGACGGGCCTGAATCGCATCTCGCCAAGCGTGGCACGCCGACCATGGGCGGGCTGATGATCCTGTCCGGCCTGTTCGCCGCGGTGCTGCTGTGGGGGAACCTCCGCAATCCTTATGTCTGGATCGTGCTCGGCGTCACGGCCGCTTACGGCGCCATCGGCTTCTATGACGACTATCTCAAGGTGACGAAGCAGTCGCACAAGGGCTTCTCCGGCAAGGCACGCATCTCGATCGAGGTCGTGGTCGCGCTCGTCGCCTGCTACTTCGTCATGCAGACGCAGCCGCCGGCGATCTCGTCCGGCTTCGCCATGCCCTTCCTCAAGGAAGCGATCATTCCGCTCGGCATCCTCTTCCCGCTGGTGGCGGCCTTCGTCGTGGTCGGGGCGGGCAATTCGGTGAACCTGACCGACGGGCTCGACGGGCTCGCCATCGTGCCGGTGATGATCGCGGCCGGCACCTTCGGCTTCATCTCCTATCTCGTCGGCAACGCCATCTTCGCGAACTACCTGCAGATCCACCACATCCCTGGCGCGGGCGAGCTGGCCGTGATCTGTGGCGCGGTGATCGGGGCGGGGCTCGGCTTCCTCTGGTTCAACGCGCCGCCGGCCCAGATCTTCATGGGCGACACCGGCTCGCTCGGCCTCGGCGGCCTGCTCGGCACCATTGCGGTGGCGACCAAGCACGAGATCGTGCTCGCTATCGTCGGCGGGCTCTTCGTCGTCGAGGCGCTCTCGGTCATCATTCAGGTCGCGGTGTTCAAGCGCACGGGCAAGCGCGTCTTCCTGATGGCGCCGATCCACCACCATTTCGAGAAGCTCGGCTGGACCGAGCCGCAGGTCGTGATCCGCTTCTGGATCATCTCTGTCGTGCTGGCGCTGGTCGGCCTCGCCACGCTCAAGCTGCGCTGACCAGATGAAGCCTATCTCTGACGGTGGTGGCCAATGACCCCGGTCACGGTCTTCGCGGGGCGCAGGGTCGCGCTCTTCGGCCTCGGCGGCTCAGGGCTCGCCACGGCGCGCGCGCTCAAGGCGGGCGACGCCGATGTCGCGGCCTGGGACGACAATGAGAACAGCCGGGAGAAGGCTGCGGCCGAGGGCATCGCCGTCGTCGATCTCGCGAGCGCCGACTGGTCAGGCTTCGCGGCTTTCGTGCTGTCGCCCGGCGTGCCGCTGACGCATCCCGTTCCGCACTGGACGGTGGAAAAGGCCAAGGCCGCGGGCGTCGAGATCATCGGCGATGTCGAGCTGCTCTTCCGCGAGCGGGCGAAGATCGCGCCTGGTTCGCCCGTCGTCTGCATCACCGGCACCAACGGCAAGTCCACGACGACGGCGCTGATCGCGCATGTGCTCAAGGCGGCCGGGCGCGATGCCCAGATGGGCGGCAATATCGGGACCGCCGTGCTGGCGCTGGAGCCGCCGGCTGCGAACCGCATCCATGTCGTCGAGTGCTCAAGCTACCAGATCGACCTCGCGCCCTCGATGGTGCCGAGCGTCGGCATCCAGATGAACCTGACGCCGGACCATCTCGACCGGCACGGCAGCTTCGAGGCCTATGGCGCGATCAAGGAGCGGCTGGTCGCTGCATCCGACATCGCCGTCATCGGTGTCGACGACGAGCCCTCGAAGCAGATGGCGCGTCGGCGCGCGGCCTCGGGCAGGAAGCTCGTGAAGATCAGCGGCGAGCAACCGCTCGACGAGGGCGTCTTCGCCGGTGTCACCGCGAATGCAGGCCGGCTCGATACGCGCATCGTCGCCGTCGAGGGCGGCAAGCCGCGTGTCGTCGCCAATCTTGCGGGCATCGGTTCGCTCCGCGGCGCACACAACGCCCAGAACGCGGCGGCGGCCTTCGCCGCCTGTGCGTCGCTGGGCCTGAGCGATGCGGAGATCGCCGCTGGCTTCAGGAGCTATCCCGGGCTGCCGCATCGCATGGAGGAGATCGGCCGAACCGGCCGCGTCGTCTTCATCAACGATTCCAAGGCGACCAATGCGGATTCCACCGAGAAGGCGCTGACTTCCTTCCGCGACATCTTCTGGATTCTCGGCGGCAAGGCCAAGGAGGGCGGCATCGAGTCCTTGCGCCGCTATTTCCCGAACATCGCCAAGGCCTATTTGATCGGGGCGGCGAGCGACCTTTTCGCCGCGACCTTCGACGACGACGGCCGCGTGGCCTATGAGCGCAGCGAGACGCTCGACAGGGCCGTGGCCGATGCGACGCGCGACGCGCTGGCGAAACCGGGCGAGGGTGAGATCGCGGTGCTGCTCTCGCCGGCTTGCGCCTCCTTCGACCAGTTCCCTAATTTCGAGGTGCGGGGGGATGCGTTCAGGGGGCTGGTGCAGACTCTGCCGGGTTTCGAACCTTTCGGGGTGAAGGGGTAGGGGGCGGTTCGGCGCCATGCTGAAACTCGACCATCTTACCGTCATTGCCCCGACGTTGGCGGAGGGCGTCGCGCATGTTCGCGCCTGCCTCGATCTCGATGTGCCTTTCGGGCAGCGCCACCTCTACATGGGCACGCATAACCATCTGCTTCAGCTCGGGGGCATGACCTATCTGGAGATCGTCGCGCTCGATCCCGAAGGCGAGACCCCCGGCCGGCGGCGTTGGTTCGGGCTGGACGACCAGGCAAAGGTCCGGGCCGATTGGGAGGAGGGCAGGCGGCTGAGGGGCTGGGTGGCGCGGGTCGATGGGCTCGGGGAGTTCATTGCGGGGCGCGAAAGCGCCTTCGGCGAGAAGGTGCCGCTGCCGCCGGTCGATTCCGCGTTCGACTTTGCGATTCCGGCGGATGGATCGCTGCCTCTCGACGGGGCGGCACCCTCGTTGATCGACCGGCGCGGCAAAGCTCGCTCGATGGCGACGATCGCCGATCTCGGCGCGCGGCTCAGGTCGTTCACGTTTGAGCATCGGGAGCCGGATGCGATAGCGGCGCTCTATGAGCAACTCGCGATCGACCGGCCTCCGACGATCCTGCACGGGCCGAAGCTGCGCTATCGCGCGCAGATCGAGACGCCTTCCGGAGTCAGGGAACTCGCCTGAGCTGCGCCGATAGAGCGAAAGGCTAACCGGCCCGCTTGGCGACGACGATCAATTCGCCCTCATCATTCAACTGGGCGACGAGGACGTCGCGGGAGGAGAAGCCCTTGGCCTCGATGGCCGTCTTGGCCATCGGCGCGCCTTCGATCGCCTGCTGAAGCCGCTGGTTATCTTCCGCCGAGCGCTTGGCCACGATGTCATTGACCTGCGTCTTCGTGGCCTCGGGAAGCTCGTTGAGATCGACCACATTCACGGACTTGATCGCGGGCGCGGCCGCGGGTGCCTGCGGCGAAGCGGCGGGGGGCGCGTTGGGCGTCTGGGCCGGAGAGGGGGATTGGGCGTGGGCCGCGCCGGCCAGAAGAGCAGCGGCACTGAGGGCGGCAAGCATCGTCATACGCATGGAGTGTCCTTCCATCGATTGCAGATGAGCGCTCGATTTGGCGCCGCGAATGGGGTTTCACCCTGAATTCGCCGCGGTCATTTCGTGATGATGTCGCGGCGGGAATGAGTCTGGCCCGGCTGGAATCGCGCGAAGTCGAGGCGCCGTGATCGGCCGCATCGGAATCAATCGGTTAACCATTCATTGACAGAATGATTCGTCATGCAAGGCGCGGCTCGTCCGCGCAGAATTCTCCGGGATGCCCATCATGGTCTCGCGCGCGGAACCTTCTCTCAGCGGCCGCTGGTGGTGGTCGATCGACCGCCTGATCCTCACGGCCCTCGTCGCGCTGATGGTTTCCGGCGTCGTGCTGCTGATGGCGGGCGGCCCGCCGGTGGCCGAGCGGCTGGGCCTCTCCACCTTCCATTTCGTCAACCGGCAGGCGGCCTATCTTTCCGGCGCGCTGGTGATCTTCCTTGGCGTCTCGCTCATGAGCCCCCGGCAGGTGCGACGCTCCGCCCTCATCATCTATGTCGCTTCGCTAGCGATGGTGGTGGCGACGCTCTATTTCGGCGTCGAGGTGAAGGGCGCCAGGCGCTGGCTGACTCTGGGGCCGCTCGGCTCGGTGCAACCCTCCGAATTCCTGAAGCCCGCCTTCGTCGTGCTGGCCGCCTGGGCCTTTGCCGACGGCACGCGCCGGCCGGATCTGCCGGGCACCTTCTTCGCCATGCTGCTCCTGCCGATCACCATCGTGCCGCTGGTGCTGCAGCCGGACTTCGGCCAGACCATGCTGGTCAGCCTCGTCTGGTGCGGGCTGTTCTTCGTTGCCGGCCTGCACTGGTTCTGGGTGATCGGGCTCGGAGGGGTCGGCGCCGTCGGCATCCTCGTCGCCTATGAGCTCGTGCCACACGTCCGCGCCCGCATCGAGCGCTTCATGGACAAGGGCTCGGGCGACACCTTCCAGGTCGATACGGCGCTGGAGAGCTTCGCGCAGGGCGGCTGGCTCGGAAAGGGGCCGGGCGAGGGCACCGTGAAGCGCATCCTGCCCGACGCGCATACCGACTTCATCTTCGCCGTGACGGCCGAGGAGTTCGGCATCGTCATCTGCATGGTCCTGGTGCTTCTCTTCGCGGTCATCGTGCTGCGCTCGCTCTTCGTGGCGCAGAAGGCGGAAGATCCGTTCGTCCGGCTCGCCGTCACGGGGCTCGCGCTGCTCTTCGGCATCCAGGCGGCGATCAACATGATGGTGAACCTGCACATGATGCCGGCCAAGGGCATGACGCTGCCCTTCATCTCCTATGGCGGCTCGTCGCTGCTCTCGCTCGCGGTCGGCACCGGCTTTCTGCTCGCGCTGACGCGTCGCCGCCCGCGGGCGGTCGATTTCGGCTCCTACAGGCGCTGAAGCGATGGCCACGGCCAAGCTCATCATGCTGGCGGCCGGCGGGACCGGCGGCCATCTCTTTCCCGCCGAGGCGCTGAGCCACGCACTCCACGCCAAGGGCATGCGCGTCGTGCTGATGACCGACACGCGCGCGGCCGAATATGCCGGCCGCTTCCCGGCCGAGGCCGTGCATGCCGTGCCGGCGGCCACGCCGTCCGGCCGCTCGCCGCTGCAGCAGGCGAAGGCGCTGTTCGCCGTCGCCAAGGGCACCTTCGCGGCGCGGCGGATCATCGGGCAGGTGAAGCCGGCCATCGTCGTCGGCTTCGGCGGCTACCCGACCGTGCCGCCCGTGCTCGGCGCTTCGCTCGCGGGCGTGCGCACGCTGATCCATGAGCAGAACGCCGTGATCGGCCGGGCCAACCGCTTCCTCGCCGGCCGCGCCGACGTCATCGCGACGGGCTTCGCCAAGGTCGGCGGGCTGACGCCGGCCCAGCAGGCGAAATGCCGCCATGTCGGCAACCCGGTCCGGCCGGCGGTCATTGCAGCGGCGGAGCAGGTCTACGAGCCGCCGGGCGAAGGCAAGATCAAGCTCCTCGTCTTCGGGGGCAGCCAGGGCGCGCGCATCATGGCCGACATCGTCCCGCCGGCGATCCAACTCCTGACTGAGGCTGAGCGAGCGCGGCTCTCCATCGTCCAGCAGGCGCGCGTCGAGGACGACGAGCGGGTGCGCGGCATCTACGAGAAGCTCGGCATTCGGGCGACGGTCGCGCCGTTCTTCAAGGACCTGCCGGCGCAGATGGCGGCGGCACATCTCATCATCGCCCGCTCGGGTGCCTCGACCGTCGCCGAGCTTTCGGTGATAGGGCGCCCGGGCATTCTCGTGCCCTTGCCGGGCTCGCTCGACCAGGACCAGGCGGCCAACGCCGCCTTCCTCGAGGGGGCGGGCGCAGCGATCCGCATCCTGCAGCCCGAACTCACGCCGCGGCGGCTGGCGAGCGAGCTTTCGCGGCTTATCGCCGAGCCTGAACACTTGACGACCATGGCTGCAAACGCGAAGAGCGCCGGCATTCCCGATGCCGCCGACCGCCTCGCCGATCTCGTGATCGCCACGGCGCATCTTTAGAACTGACAGGACAAGCAGACCATGAAGCTGCCGCCGAAGCTCGGCCCCATCCATTTCGTCGGCATCGGCGGCATCGGCATGTCCGGCATCGCCGAGGTGCTGCACAATCTCGGCTACAAGGTGCAGGGCTCGGACGCCTCGGACGGCGCCAACGTCAAGCGCCTCGCTGAGAAGGGCATCACCACCTTCGTCGGCCACAAGGCAGAGAACCTCGGCGAGGCCGAGGTCGTCGTGGTCTCGACCGCGATCAAGCGCGACAATCCCGAGTTGCTTGCCGCCCGCGAACAGCGTCTGCCGGTGGTGCGCCGCGCCGAAATGCTGGCCGAACTGATGCGGCTGAAAAGTTGCGTCGCCATCGCCGGCACCCATGGCAAGACGACCACGACCTCGCTCGTCGCGACGCTGCTGGAGAAGGGCGGGCTCGACCCGACCGTCATCAACGGCGGCATCATCAACGCCTATGGCACCAATGCCCGGATGGGCGAGAGCGACTGGATGGTGGTCGAGGCCGACGAATCGGACGGCACCTTCCTGAAGCTTCCGGCCGACGTCGCGATCGTCACCAATATCGACCCCGAGCATCTCGACCATTTCGGCACCTTCGACGCGATCAAGGCCGCCTTCCGCACCTTCGTCGAGAACCTGCCCTTCTATGGCTTCGCGGTGATGTGCATCGATCATCCGACCGTGCAGGGGCTGGTCGGGCAGATCACCGACCGGCGCGTCATCACCTATGGCGAAAACCCGCAGGCCGATTTCCGCCTGCTCGACATCGATCTATCGGGCGGGCAGGCGCGCTTCACCCTGTTGGTCCGCGACCGCAAGAACGGCCGTGACGACGTGATCCGCGATCTCGTCATGCCGATGCCGGGCCATCACAACGCGCTCAACGCCACGGCCGCTATCGCGGTCGCCTATGATCTCGGGGTGCCGGTCGAGCGCATCCGCGAGGCTCTGGCCGGCTTCGGCGGCGTGAAGCGGCGCTTCACCAAGACCGGCGAATGGAACGGCGCCTTGATCTTCGACGATTACGGCCATCACCCGGTCGAGATCGCGGCCGTGCTCAAGGCGGCGCGCGCTTCGACCAAAAGCAAGGTCATCGCGGTGGTTCAGCCGCATCGCTATACGCGGCTTTCCAGCCTGTTCGACGATTTCGCCGCCTGTTTCAACGACGCCGATACCGTGATCGTGGCCGATACCTACGCAGCCGGCGAGGCGCCGATTCCGGGCGCCGACCGCGACTCGCTGGTCGCTGGCATCAAGGCCCGCGGCCATCGCCATGCGCTGCCGTTGGAGGCTCCAGACAAGCTCGCGGGGATGGTGGCGGAACTGGCCGGGCCGGGCGACTATGTCGTTTGCCTCGGGGCAGGAAACATCACGCAATGGGCCTATGCGCTGCCGGGAGAGCTCGCGGCGCTGGGCTGAGGTCTTTGCGAGGCTGTCCGGACCGGCTAAAGCGTCCGACATGGCATTCCCCGACATCTCCTCCGACCTCCGCGCCGCGGCGCCCGATCTGCGCGGGCGGCTGATTGCGAATCAGGATCTCTCCGCGCTGACCTGGTTCCGGGTCGGCGGGCCGGCGCAGCTCCTGTTCACGCCCGCGGACGAGGAAGACCTCGCCTATTTCCTGTCGAGGCTGCCGGCCGAGGTTCCGATCACGGTGATCGGGCTCGGCTCCAACTTGATCGTGCGCGACGGCGGCATTCCCGGCGTCGTCATCCGGCTCGGCGGCAAGGGTTTCGCGGAGATCACTGTCGAACCGGGCGACAGGCTGCGCTCAGGCACCGCGGTGCCGGACGTCAAAGTGGCGCGGGCGGCGGCCGATGCCTCGCTCGGCGGGCTCGCCTTCTATCGCGGCATCCCGGGCTCGATCGGCGGGGCGCTGCGGATGAATGCCGGTGCCCATGGCGGGGAAACCACCGATGTGCTGGTCGAGGCGCGTGGTGTCACCCGCAAGGGCGAGATCGTCACGCTCAGCCACGCCGATATGGGCTTCACCTATCGCAATAGTGCTGCGGCTACCCGCGACATCATTTTCACCTCGGCCCTATTCCAGGGCCGGCCGGGCGAGCGGGAGGCGATCCTGGCCGAAATGGACCGGGTGACCGAGGCGCGCGAGGCGGCGCAGCCGATCAAGGAACGCACCGGCGGCTCGACCTTCAAGAACCCGGAAGGCGGAAAGGCCTGGCAACTGATTGACGCTGCCGGCTGCCGCGGCCTGCGTGTCGGCGGGGCGCAGGTCTCCGAGATGCACTGCAACTTTCTGATCAACACCGGCGGCGCTACCGCGGCCGATGTCGAGGGGCTCGGCGAAGAGGTCCGCCGCCGGGTGAAGGATCATTCCGGCTACGAGCTGCAATGGGAGATCAAGCGGCTCGGGGTGCCGGCCTGAGCGGCCGAATCACACGCATCTTCAAGGCCTGATTTCGCGTTGGCCAAGCCCTGCTTCTGCATTTCGCCCGAGGATAAAGCCGCGCTGGCGCCATCCTGCGCGCCGACCGGGCGGTCCCGGTGTGACCGAAATGCAAGTCGCTGCCGGCGCGTTCCGAGACGGTGACGCCAAGGGCATGAAACGAGGCCGATCCACATCTCGGTCGCTCAAACTTTACCAAAAATTTACCAGCAGATCGAAGAGTGGCGTTAACGGCGCATCAAGCAAATCGGTGCCGGGGCGTCAGCAGATTTGATTTCCGGAAAGGGGCGGGGCCGGCGGGCTCGTCCGGCTGGAATCAATGAGCGGCCCGGGTCGACCGAGACGAGCCTGATGCCCGGATGGCTGCCCCTGCGGGCCTGAATTGCGGTGAGCTCGTCAAATGGATGGTGGAGGACGCCTCCCTCGATCGGTGAAAGCGAAGACGGCGAAGCCCTCTTCGCGTCTGCCGGTCGCGCATGCCGGGCCGCAGCTCCTCGTCGGTGAACGGCAGGGGCGCGGGCTGCTGCGCCGCTCGCGCCGCAGTGCCATCGCGGTGCCGCTGTCCCAGCGCCTGCCTCAGGGCCTCGGCAGCTGGCTCAGCCTCGGTTTTCTCGCGCTCAGCATCGGCTCCGGCTTCGTCCTCGGCGGCCATTGGCAGGCGATGCAGGAGCAGCATGGCGAGCCGCGCCACATGCTGGCGCGCGTGCTCGGCTTCGGTGTCGACCGCGTCACCATCTCCGGCCTTTCCGGCCTTTCGGAGCAGGAAGTCCTGGTCGCGGCCGGGCTCGATTCGAAGACCTCGCTCGTCTTCTTCGACGCCGACGAAGCCCGCAGGCAGCTCGAGGCCACGCCGCTGATTCGCGAGGCCGCGGTACGCAAGCTCTATCCGGGCGAGGTCTCGATCTCGCTGACCGAGCGCGAGCCCTATGCGCTCTGGCAGGTGAAGGGCGAGCTCTTCGTGATCGCAGCCGACGGGACGGTGATCGACAAGATGGATGACGGGCGATTCGCCTATCTGCCCCTCGTCGTCGGCAAGGACGCGAATGTCCGCGCCGGCGAATACCTCAAGCTGCTCGGCCAGGCCGGCGATTTCGCCAAGCATATCCGTGCGGCGACGCTGGTCTCTGGCCGCCGCTGGAACCTCAAGCTCGACAACGGCATGGATGTTCGCCTGCCGGAAGGCAAACCCGAGGCCGCGCTGCAGCGCCTCGTCTCGCTGGAGAGCGATTTCCGCCTCCTCGAGAAGGACGTGCTCGCCATCGACCTGCGACAGTCCGACCGCGTCGTGATGCGTCTCTCCGAGGAGGCCGCCGCCGCCCGCGCCGAAATGCTCAAGAGCAAGACCGGCAAGAAGAAGGGAGGCGAGGCGTGAACCACCTGACCTCCCAGGGCCTGACGCCGCGCATGCGCCCCCTCTCGTCGCGCAAGAGCGCGACGCTTTCGATTCTCGACATCGGCACGAGCAAAGTCGTGTGCCTGATCGCGGAGCTTTCGCCGGCCGAGACCAATGAGCGGCTGCGCGGGCGCACCCATGTCTGCCGCATCATCGGCATCGGTCATCAGCGTTCGCTTGGCCTGAAGGGCGGGGCGATCATCGATCTGGAAAGCGCCGAGCGCGCCATCCGCGCTGCGGTCGATGCGGCCGAGCGCATGGCCAAGGTCGAGGTGCAGTCGGTCATCGTGAACCTGACCGGCGGGCGCATCGGCTCGCAGCACTATGCCGCGGGCGTCGACCTGCGCTCCGGCTCGGTCGGCGACGGCGACATCCGGCGCGTGCTCGCCACCGCCGCGACCCATGCGATCCGCCCCGGCAAGGCTGTGCTCCATGCGCTGCCGACCGGCTATGCGCTCGACGGCGTGCCGGGCGTGCTCGATCCGCGCGGGCTGATCGGCGGCAAGCTCTCGGTCGACATGCATGTCGTCGCCAGCGAAGCGGCGGCGGCGCGCAACGTCATGCTCGCGGTCGAGCGCTGCCATCTCGAGGTCGAGGCTGTGGTGGCGAGTCCCTATGCCTCCGGCCTTTCCGTGCTGGTCGACGACGAGGCCGAGATGGGGGTTGTCGTGGTCGATCTCGGCGGCGGCACCACCAGCCTCGGTGTCTTCTCCGGCGGGCATCTCGTCCATGCCGACGGCATCGCGGTCGGCGGCAACCACATCACCATGGACGTGGCGCGTGGTCTTTCCACCCGCGTCTCGGCGGCCGAGCGGCTGAAGACGCTGCACGGCTCCTGCATCTCCAGCGCTTCCGACGAGCGCGACATGATTGCAGTGCCGCAGGTCGACGACGACGAGCGCGACGCGCCCAATCACCTGCCGAAGTCGCAGCTCGTGCGGATCATCAAGCCGCGCGTCGAGGAAATCCTCGAACTGGTGCGCGACCGGCTCAACCAGGCCGGATTCTCCGCCCAGGCCGGGCGGCGCGTCGTGCTGACAGGCGGCGCCTGCCAGCTCACCGGGCTGCCGGAAGTCGCGCGGCGCATTCTCGGCGGCCAGGTCCGCACCGGCCGTCCGCTCGGGATCAAGGGCCTGCCTGAAGCGGGAAAGGGTCCGGCCTTCGCCACCGCGGTCGGCCTGCTGGTCTATCCGCAGGTCGCCCATATCGAGCATTTCGAACCGCGTGCCGCCGGAGCGAGCTACTTCGCGACGGGCACGGACGGCTATTTCTCGCGTGTCGGGCGGTGGCTGAAGGACAGTTTCTGAGCATGACGAGAATCATGCTCCAACTTTGAGTGAGTAGGGCCCCCAAGGGGCCACGGCGTCGAACGTAGCAATCGGGACGGCTCCCGCCAGGCGCCGGACAAAGGAATCAAAAGAGGCAATCATGGCGATGAATCTGCAAGCCCCGGATATTCGGGAACTGAAGCCCCGGATCACGGTCTTCGGCGTCGGCGGCGCCGGCGGCAATGCGGTCAACAACATGATCGAGGCGGGCCTCGACGGGGTCGACTTCGTCTGCGCCAATACCGATGCCCAGGCTCTGGCGCTGTCGCGCGCCCCGCGCATCATCCAGATGGGCCTTCAGGTTACCGAGGGTCTCGGCGCCGGTTCGCAGCCGGAAGTCGGCCGCGCGGCGGCCGAAGAGGTCATCGACGAGATTCGTGACCATCTGGCGGGCGCGCATATGGTGTTCATCACCGCCGGCATGGGCGGCGGCACCGGCACCGGCGCGGCCCCGGCCATCGCCCGCGTCGCCCGCGACATGGGCATCCTGACCGTCGGCGTCGTCACCAAGCCCTTCCAGTTCGAGGGCCAGCGCCGCATGCGGATGGCCGAGGCCGGCATCGGCGAGCTCAACGAGGCGGTCGACACCCTGATCGTCATCCCGAACCAGAACCTGTTCCGCGTGGCCAACGAGACGACCGGCTTCGCCGACGCCTTCGGCATGGCCGACCAGGTGCTCTATTCCGGCGTCGCCTGCATCACCGACCTGATGGTCCGCCCCGGCCTCATCAACCTCGACTTTGCCGACGTGCGCGCCGTGATGCGCGGCATGGGCAAGGCGATGATGGGCACCGGCGAGGCGCAGGGCGAGAAGCGCGCTCTGACCGCGGCCCAGGCCGCGATCAACAACCCGCTGCTCGACGACGTCTCGATGAAGGGCGCGCGCGGCCTGCTGATCTCGATCACCGGCGGGCGCGACATGAAGCTCTATGAGGTCGACGAGGCCGCCACCCGCATCCGCGAGGAGGTCGATTCCGAAGCCAACATCATCGTCGGCGCCACCTTCGACGAATCGCTCGAGGGCACGGTGCGCGTCTCCGTGGTCGCCACCGGCATCGACAAGCCGATCTCCAGGGAGGTCGAGGTCGACGAGACCGAGGCCCGCATCGCCCAGGTCGCTGAACGCCTGAAGCAGGAGGCGCGCCTGCGCAATACGGCCGCCGCCGCGCCGCGCCCGGCCGCTCCGGCCCCGCAGCCGATGCCGATCGTCGAGACCGCGCGCCATGCGCCGCAGCCCGAGCCGATGCCGGCCATTCAGGACATCCGCATCGAGCCAGTTCAGCCGATGCGCCCGGTGATGGCAGCCGCGCCTGCGCACGAGCCGATGGCCGCGCCGGAGCCGCACCTCGACATCGCCGACAGCTTCATCCCGCCGATGGCCGAGCGCGCCATGCGCCCAACCCGCATGCCCCGCGTCGAGGACCTGCCGGCCCCGGGACAGGCCCAGCTCGCCGCCCAGCGCGGCGTCCAGCCGGCCCCGCAGCCGCCGAGCGCCGTCGAGCAGAAGCGCATGTCGCTGATGCAGCGCCTCGCCTCCGTCGGCTTCGGCCGCAAGGAGGATGAGCATGAGGAGCATCATCAGGCTCCCGCCCCGGTCCGCCAGGCGCCCCAGCCTCCGGCGATTCCGGCCGGGGCAGGGCCGAGCGCGGCCCATGCTGAATATATGCGCCGCCCGGCTCCGCAGCCGGCGTCGCGCCCGGCGCAGGGCCAGCTCGATCCGCATGGCCGTGCAGCCCCGAATCGGCCCAGCGAGGAAGACCACCTCGAGATTCCCGCGTTCCTGCGCCGCCAGGCGAACTGAACACGGCTGGTTAATGACGGCTCAATGACAGATCCCGCCGCGACCTCTCGCGGCGGGATTTTTCGTCTTAAGAAATCGTTATATCTCAGGGCGTTATAAGGTCTGACCACTCGGCTTTCGGTTGTTACACAGCGAAAGAAAGAGTGATTTTGAGTGAATGCCTCAAGGGCCTATGTTCCATCCCGTCAAGCGGATAGCCTCGACCAGGCTGCTCTGCACAGCCTTGGACGACATCGCGGGTCGGTAGCCGCTGCTTCAGCAGGCCGGACACAGCCTTCGATCAGGATTGGATAGCTCATGAGTTTCGATCGGCAGACGACCCTGCGGACGGCCGTGACCCTGACCGGGATCGGTGTCCACTCCGGAGCCCCGGCGGGTATCTGCCTCAAGCCCTCCAGCGCGAATTCCGGCGTCGTGTTCCTGCGCACCGGCATCGAGGGCATGCCTCCCCAGCTCATTCACGCCAAGCACACCAAGGTCAGCGCCACCGAGCTCTGCACCGTGATCGGCGATCGCAGCTCCGCGTCCGTTTCGACCATCGAGCACCTGATGTCGGCCTGCTCTGGCCTCGGCCTCGACAACGTGCTCGTCGAGATCGACGGGCCGGAGATGCCGATCATGGACGGCAGCGCGACCGAGTTCGTGACCGCCATCGAGGCGGTCGGTCTCGTGACGCTCGCCGCGCAGCGCCGCTATCTCAAGGTCCTCCAGCCGGTCCGCATCGAGCAGGGCCGCGCCTTCGCCGAGCTGATGCCTGCGGAGAAGGGCTTCCGCCTCGATGTCGAGATCGACTTCGACACCGCCGTGATCGGCCGCCAGCGCAAGGTCTTCGATCTTGAGGCCAAGGCCTATGCCAGCGAGATTTCCAAGGCCCGCACCTTCGGCTTCATGCGCGATGTCGAGCAGCTCTGGAAGGCCGGCTTCGCGCTCGGCGCGTCGCTCGACAACACCGTCGCGATCGGCGAGGACAAGGTCATCAACCCCGAGGGCCTGCGCTACGGCGACGAGTTCGTGCGCCATAAGGTGCTCGATGCCATCGGCGATCTGGCGCTTGCCGGCTATCCGATCATCGGCGAGTTCCGCTCCTATTGCGGCGGCCACCGGATGAATGTCCGTATCCTGGAGGCGCTCTTCGCCGACCGCGCGAATTTCGCGATCGTCGAATCCCAGCCGGTTTTCGCGGCCACGTCGCGGGCCGTGCAGATGGCGCCGGCCGCCTACGCGCCCGATCTGCACTGAGAATCGTCGCGTCAGGCCATGATCCGGCTGGACAGGTTCCGGCCGGATGTTTTTTCGCCTTTCCTTCGCCGGTTTTTTGTCCGACATGCCGCAGAGAGGTTGAATCGGACCACGACCGGCTTTCGGCAGTGGCGCGGGCAAGGCGTCTGAGGTAAGGCATGCTTCCCGTGAGCCAGAGCATGAGAGACGGATTTGCGGATCCGCTTCCTGGGACGAGCGACAAGAGGACGGACGACGTGAGCGTGACGCGGCAAAGCCTTCCGGCAATCCATCGCGGGACATCGCCGCGCAAGGGCATCGCCCTGGCGCTGGGTGCCGCCATGCTGCTCGGCGGCTGCGATACGCTATCCTCGCTGAACCCCTTCGACCGGCCTGAGGTCTACAAGCCGGACCTCACCCCGGTGGAGCCGGCCGACAAGCTCTACAACGAAGGTCTCGCGCGCCTGCAGAACGGCGACAGCGAGGGTGCCAGCAAGCGCTTCGACCAGATCGACAAGACGGCGCCGTTCTCGCCCTATGCCCGCAAGGGCGTGCTGATGACGGCCTACACGAATTTCCAGGCGAGCAAGTGGGAGGAGGCGATCACCGCCTCGAAGCGCTTCATCGCGCAGAACCCGGCGAGCCCGGACGCGGCCTACGCGCAGTACATCATGGCGATGTCTTACTTCAACCAGATCCCGGACACGACCCGCGATCAGGAGAAGACCGGCCAGGCGATCCAGGCCTTCGAGGAGCTCCTCGCACGCTATCCGAAGTCGGAATACGCGCTGGACGCCAAGGAGAAGCTCCTGGTGGCGCGCGACCAGCTCGCGGGCAAGGAGATGAATGTCGGGCGCTTCTATCTCGAGAAGCGCAACTACACGGCGGCGGTGAACCGCTTCCGCGAGGTCATCATCAAGTACCAGACCACCCGCCATGTCGAGGAGGCGCTGATGCGTCTGTCCGAGGCCTATATGGCGCTGGGCGTCACCAATGAAGCGCAGACCGCCGCCGCGGTTCTCGGGCACAACTTCCCGGACAGCCCCTGGTACAAGGACGCCTACAAGCTGCTGCAGAGCGGCGGCCTGGAGCCGCGTGAGGATCGTGGCTCCTATATCAGCCGCGCCTTCAACGGCTTCTCGCGCACGGTCGGCGGTATCATCGGGCTCGGCAGCCTCTGACGGCGCAAGGGTCCGGACTCATGACGAGCCCCGATCGACCCTGCCGGCTTCCGGAACCGAGCTGAGCCATGCTGGCCCAGCTCTCCATCCGCGACATCGTTCTGATCGACCGGCTCGACCTGGGTTTCCGGGAGGGTCTTTCCGTGCTCACCGGCGAGACCGGCGCGGGCAAGTCGATCCTGCTCGACGGCTTCGCGCTGGCTTTGGGCGGGCGCGGCGACGGATCTCTGGTGCGCCATGGCGAGACGCAGGGACAGGTCAGCGCTGTTTTCGACCTGCCGCTCGAACATGCGGCGCGCAGGCTCGCCCAGGCGCAGGAGATCGACACCGACGGCGACCTCATCCTGCGGCGCGTGCAATATGCCGACGGGCGCACGCGCGCCTTCATCAACGACCAGCCGGTCTCGGTGCAGATCCTGCGCATGGTCGGGGCGGCCATCGTCGAGATCCACGGCCAGCATGACGACCGCGCCCTGACCGACCCCGCCCAGCACCGCACCATCCTCGACGGCTTCGGGGAGCTGGAGCTGCGGGCGGAAGGCGTCGCGAGCGCGAGCGAGACGCTGAAGAAGGCGCGGCAGGCCCTGCAGTCGCAGCGCCTGCGTGTTGAGGCGGCGCGCAAGGAAGCCGATTTCCTGCGCCACGCCGTCGAGGAACTCGGCAAGCTCGCGCCGCAGCCGGGTGAAGAGGACGCGCTCGCCGCTACCCGCCAGTCGATGATGCAGGCCGAGAAGGTGGCGCGGGACCTGATCGATGCCCATGAGGCGGTCGGTGGCCAGTCTTCGCCTGTGCCGGCGCTCGCCGCGGTGCTGCGGCGGCTTGAGCGCCGGGCTGCGCAGGCGCCAGGCCTGGTCGATCCCTCGCTCGCTGCGCTCAACACCGCCATCGTCGCGCTGGAGGAAGCGGGCGAGGCGCTCGGTGCCGCTATGCGCGCCGCCGAATACGATCCGCGCGAGCAGGAGCGCATCGAGGAGAGGCTGTTCGGCTTGCGCGCCGCGGGCCGCAAATACGACGTGCCTGTCGAGGGGCTGAGCGTGCTTGCCGCCACCATGGCAGGCGACCTCGCGGCGCTCGACGAGAGCGAATCCTCGCTGGCGCGGCTCGAAGCCGATCTGAAGGAAGCGGAAGCGGCCTATCTCGTGCAGGCGCAGGCGTTGTCGGAAGCGCGCAAGGCTGCCGCGGCGCGGTTGGACGCCGCCGTGAAGGCCGAGCTGCCGCCGCTGAAGCTGGAGCGCGCGCGCTTCATCACCCGCATCGAGAGCGACGAGACGGCGCGGGGGCCGGAGGGCTTCGACCGCGTCGAGTTCTGGGTCGAGACCAACCCCGGCACGCGGCCGGGCCCGATGATGAAAGTCGCCTCGGGCGGCGAGCTCTCGCGCTTCATGCTGGCGCTCAAGGTGGTGCTGGCCGAGCGCGGCTCGGCCCCGACGCTCGTCTTCGACGAGATCGACACCGGCGTGGGCGGCGCGGTGGCGGATGCGATTGGCGAGCGGCTGGCACGTCTCGCGGGGCGGGTGCAGGTGATCTCGGTGACGCATGCGCCGCAAGTTGCGGCCAAGGCCGGGCAGCATTTCCTGATCGCCAAATCGGCCGGCGAGGGCGAGGCCTCGCGGACGGTGACGCGGGTCACCCCGCTCGCCGACCAGACACGGCGCGAGGAGATCGCGCGCATGCTCGCCGGCGCCTCGATCACGGAAGAGGCGAGGGCGGCGGCCGGCCGCCTGCTGGAAGCTGCCGGGTTGCGCGGCTGATCAGGCTGCAGGCTCGAGCGCAAAGCCGGAGCCCTGCCGGCGCACCTTCCTGAAGCCGGTGACGTGCCCGCCCGAAACGACCCAGCCCGCATCGGCGGCGCGCGCCAGGATGTCGCGGCGCGAGGCCACGGCCTGCGCGGCGTCGAGATCGTAGAGAATCCCGGTCTCGGGGTCTTCCGCCTGCTGGTCGGCGAGGTGCAGGGCATCGCCCCAGAGCAGCAGGGCGCGCTCTTCATCGCCGATGAGATAGCCGCTATGGCCGAAGCTGTGGCCCGGCAGCGGGATCAGCTCGATCTCCGGCAGGACCGGGCCCGGCGCAGCGCTGCGGACACGCCCTGCGTAGAGCCGCTGCAGCTTCGCCGCGATGTCGAAGGCGCCTCGCTTGTTCTCCGGCACGGCAGCGCGGTGCGTTTCGTCGCCATAGAAGCGCAGATCGGCTTCCGGAACGATGATCTCGGCCGTGGGGAACCAGGGTTCTTCGCCGTCGAAGAGGCCGAGCGCATGGTCGCCGTGGAGGTGGGTGATCAGGATGCGGCCGACGTCCTGGCGTGCGATGCCCGCGTCTGCCATGGCGGCGCGGGCATGGCCGAGAGCCGGACCCCAGGCCTTGCCGGTGCCGGCATCGACGAGCGTTATGCCTCCCGCGCCGTGCAGCGCGAAACAGTTGACGTCGATGCGGATCTTCTCCTGGCCGAGACGCGCGATGGCAGCGGTGCGTGCAGCCTCGCCGCGCTCATGCACGATGATGTCCGCGGGCGCTTCGAAAATGCCGTCGAGCAGGGTGATGACCTCATACCCGGCGAAGGAGAGGGGCTGCGCATTCATCGGGTCGTCTCCAGTCCGATCAAGGCGTAGCCGCCGGCACGCCGCAGCGGCAACGCCGCACCGCAGGGAGCGGCCCTGCAGCGGGCGCGTGCATATTCCATTCCCTTTTTGAGCGGTTTGCTCTAAGAGCCGCTTCAATCGATGGCTTGCAGGCGCGCCCGCGCCGCTCTGCCGTCCCCGAATTGACGCGACGTTTCGCGCCGTAGCTCCAGGCTTTGCAGATGTCCTTTTCCCTCACGAGCCCGCCGCTCGCGCGCGCGCTGGCCGATCGCAACTATTCCGAGCCGACCCCGGTGCAGAGCGCCGTTCTCGAGGATCGCGCTCGCGGCCGGGACCTGCTTGTCTCGTCGCAGACCGGCTCCGGAAAGACCATCGCCTACGGGCTCGCCATCGGCGAGACCCTGCTGGGCAGCGCCGAGAAGCTGGGTCCGGCTGCAGAGCCGCTCGCCCTGATCATCGCGCCGACGCGCGAGCTTGCCCTGCAGGTCCAGCGCGAACTCGCCTGGCTCTACGCCCAGACCGGGGCGCGCGTGATCTCCTGCGTCGGCGGCATGGACCCGCGCCGCGAGGCGATGCTGCTCGACGAGGGAGCGCACATCGTCGTCGGCACGCCAGGCCGCCTGCGCGACCATATCGAGCGGCGCCGCCTCGACGTCTCGGCGCTGAAGGCGGTCGTCCTCGACGAGGCCGACGAGATGCTTGATCTCGGCTTCCGTGACGATCTCGAATTCATCCTGAAGACGACCCCCGAGGGCCGGCGCAGCCTGTTGTTCTCGGCCACCTTCCCGAAGGCGATCGTCCAGCTCGCGCAAAGCTACCAGCGCGATGCGCTGCGCATCGAGGTGGAAGCGGCGCGCAGCGGCCATGCCGACATCGCCTACAAGGCCGTGCGCGTCTATCCCAAGGAAGCGGAGCTGGCGGTCGTCAATCTGCTGCGCTTCCACGATGCTCCGGTCGCGCTCGTCTTCTGCAACACGCGCAACGCCGTGCGCCATCTGGAGGCGATCCTGCTGGAGCGCGGCTTCGCTGCCGTCGCACTCTCGGGCGAACTCGGCCAGAATGAGCGCAACGCCGCCCTGCAGGCGCTGCGCGACGGGCGGGCGCGGGTCTGCGTCGCGACCGATGTGGCGGCGCGCGGCATCGATCTGCCGGGGCTCGACCTCGTCATCCATGCCGAGCTGCCGAACGATTCCGAGGTGATGCAGCATCGCTCTGGTCGGACCGGCCGCGCCGGCAAGAAGGGTACGAGCGTTCTGCTGGTGCCGCAGTCACGTCGACGCAAGGCGGAGCGACTGCTGATGGAAGGCCGTGTCGAGGCCGAATGGATCGGCCCGCCGACGGCGGACGAGATTCGCGCTCTCGATCAGGAGCGCATGCTCGCCGACCCGATGCTGAGCGGCGAGATCGGCGAAGACGATGCCAAGATGATCGATGCGCTGATGGCCGGTCGCGAGGCGCGCGAGATCGCCGCCGCTCTGGTCCGGCTCTATCGGGCGCGTCTGCCGGCGGGCGAGGAAGCGGGCGACCCCGGCTTCGGCCACGACGAGCGCCGGCCGGTTCGCGCGAATGAGGATTATGCCGCCAAGCGTCGGCCCTTCGGGGCGGGCCGTGAGGAAGGCGAAGCCGGAGAGCGGCCGCGCAAGCAGGCTGGGCCGCGCGGCGACACGGTCTGGTTCCGGCTCGACATCGGCCGCAAGCAGGGCGCCGATCCGCGCCAGCTGCTGCCGATGCTGTGCAGGCGCGGGCGGATCACGCGCGACGAGGTCGGCGCGATCCGCATCTTCGATCGCGAGACCAAGGTCGAGATCGATGCCGATATCGCGGACCGCTTCTACGAGGCCGCGAAGGTTCCCGACCGCGACAAGATCACGATCGAGCCGGCGGAAGCGGCGGAGCGGCGCCCGGCGAAGGCCTTCGGCGACAAGCCCGATCGCCCGGCCGCGCCGCGCAAGAGCTGGGATTCGACTGAGGCTGCCGGAGAGGGTGCGCCGCGCAAGCGCTTCCCCTCGAAGGATGGTGGAGATCGCGAACAGCGCGGCGAAGATCGCAAACCCTATCGCCCCGCGGGCGCGCCCCCACGCGACGATAGTCGCCCGCGTCGGGAGGACGGCAAGCCGGCCGGCGGTTTCAAGAAGCCGTTTGCTTCGAAGGGTAAGCCCTTCGCCGGCAGGCCGGAGCGGCAGGACGGGGGGCGCCCCGCCGGCGGCGGCAAGCCCTTCGGCAAGGGCAAGCCGCGCCGCGGCTGAGCGGCCGTCTGGTCGCCGTACTCTCTCGCCTCAGCGCAGGCCGAGGAAGGAGAGGATGGCGAGCACGACCACGATAAGGCCGACAATATAGATGATGTTGTTCATGCTGACCCCCTGATCAGAAAGAGCCGGAAGGCTCGATTTAGCGGGGGGTGAACGGCAGCCGGGGGGAAAAGGTTCCCGATCGGGGGTTGTGCGCGCCGTCATTCCGGGGCGGGCAGCAGGCCCGAGCCCGGAACCCAGAACCGATACGGATCATCGTTCTCTGAACCGAAGCCCGCCGCGTTTCCGGCGACGGCATCGGTTTTGGGTTCCGGGCTCGTTGCTTCGCAATGCCCCGGAATGACGGTGCGGTTCTAAACTACGACCCGCCGATAGAGATGCCAGGTCGCGTGGCCGAGCACCGGCATCACCACGATCAGCCCAACCAGCACGGGCAGGCAGCCGAGCACGAGAAGCCCGGTCACCATCAGGCCCCAGTACATCATCACGCGCGGATTGGCCTCGACGGCGGCGATCGAGGTGCGGATCGCCGTCGGCGCGTCGACATGCCGGTCGATGATCAGCGGGAAGGATACCACCGAGATCGAAAAGGCGAGGATGGCGAAGAGCAGCCCCAGCGAGTTGCCGATCACGATCATCACCCAGCCGTCGAAGGTGGTGAAGACGGCGCGCAGGAAATCGGTGGTGGAGACGTCTGCCGGCAGGGCGAGCAGGCTGCGATAGATGAACCAGGCCGAGAACAGCCAGGCCAGGAACAGCCCGGTTAGCATGGCGCCGAGCAGTACGATCTGCCCGATGGACGGCGAGCGCAGGAGGCCGAGCGCGTGGCGCCATGACGAATCCAAGCCCTGCTCGCGCCGGCGGCTGACCTCGTAGAGCCCGATCGCGGCGAAGGGGCCGATCAGCGCGAAGCCTGAAAGCATCGGGAAGAGCAGGGGGAAGATGTTGTAGCTCACCGTGAGCTGCGCCAGCAGGATGCCGGCGACGGGGTAGATCAAGGCGATGAAGACGAGGTGGCTCGGCTGAGCCTTGAAATCCTCCCAGCCCTGCCTGAGCGAGTCGGTCAGATCCCGCGGGGTGATGCTGCGGATCTGTGGATGCTCACCTGCAATGTCGTGGAAGGCGTGGTCGATATTGGCCATGGCGTATCTCCCGGTTCCGGCCCGGTGCGCCATGGCTGTCGATCGACCTGACGAGGGCGTCAACCGCCTGCGGCGTCGAGCTTCCCATTCCCAGTCGCATCATTATACGCGCTGGAGCGGAATTGTCGCAGGGGTTTCCTTCATGAGCCCTCATCCGGAGGAGCCGCGTCAGCGGCGTCTCGAAGGATGAGGCTCGGGAGAAGGCCGCGCTGCTGACTTCCCTCGGTAGCCGCATCTCGCCTAATGAAGGTCCATGAGCGAGACCGACTCCACCCCCGTCGCAGACCTCACGCCGCGCAAGGCGAAGCTCGAGCACAAGCGCGTCGCCGCCGAGGTGCAGGCGGCGAACGATGCCTATTTCCAGGAAGACCAGCCGATCATGGACGACGCGGCCTATGACGCGAAGCGTCGGCGGCTGGTGGCGCTGGAAGAGGCTTTTCCGGAGCTGAAGGAGGCCGGCGGCGTCAGCGCGGCGGTCGGCGCCCGGCCTTCGGGCAGGTTCGCCAAGATCAGGCATCGCGTGCCGATGCTCTCGCTCGACAATGCCTTCTCGGACGAGGCCGTCGCCGAGTTCGCCGCCCGCGTCTACCGCTTCCTCGGCCGCAAGGAGGAGGATGGGGGCATCGCCTTCACCGCCGAGCCGAAGATCGACGGGCTTTCGCTGTCGCTGCGCTACGAGAAGGGCGAACTCGTCGCCGCCGCGACGCGCGGCGACGGCGAGGAGGGCGAGGACGTCACGGTCAATGCCCGCACCATTTCCGAGATACCGCAGACGCTCGCCGGCCCGGATGTGCCGGATATCGCCGAGGTGCGCGGCGAGGTCTATCTCGGCCATGCCGATTTCGCCGCCATCAATGAGCGCCAGCGCGAGAAGGGGCTTCCGGAGTTCGCCAACCCGCGCAACGCCGCCGCCGGCTCGCTGCGCCAGCTTGACGCGAGCATCACCGCCGCCCGGCCGCTGCGCTTCTTCGCCTATGCCTGGGGCGAGATGCCGATGCTGCCCGCCGCGACGCAGGCCGGCGTGGTCGAGGCCTTCGGGCGCTGGGGCTTCCGCACCAACCCGCTGATGAAGCGCTGCGAGAGCGTCGCGGAGCTGGTGGCGCAATACCGGCTGATCGAAGGCCAGCGCGCGACGCTGGGCTATGACATCGACGGCGTGGTCTACAAGGTCGACGATCTTGCCCTGCAGGCGCGGCTCGGATTCGTGTCGCGCGCGCCGCGCTGGGCGATTGCCCATAAATTCCCGGCCGAGCTGGCGACCACGGTCCTCGAGGCGATCGATATCCAGGTCGGTCGCACCGGCGCGCTCTCGCCGGTGGCGCGGCTGAAGCCTGTGACGGTCGGCGGCGTCGTGGTGACGAATGCGACGCTGCACAACGAGGACTACATTCGCGGCTTCGATTCCAAGGGCCAGTCGATCCGCGACGGCGCCGATATCCGCATCGGCGACACGGTGACCGTCAAACGGGCGGGTGACGTGATCCCGCGCGTCGAGGCGGTGGATCTGACGAAGCGCCCGGCGGATTCGAAGCCTTACGAATTTCCGACGCGTTGTCCCGTCTGCGACAGCCACGCGACGCGCGAACTCAACCCGCGCACCGGCAAGGAGGATGCAGTGCGCCGCTGCACCGGCGGGCTGATCTGCGCGGCGCAATCGGTCGAGCGGCTGAAGCATTTCGTCTCGCGCGACGCGATGGACATCGACGGGCTCGGCGACAAGCAGATCGAGTTCTTCCACAGCGATCCCGATCTGCCGGTGCTGGAACCGGCCGACATCTTCACGCTGGCGCAGCGGGACGCGGCCAACTTCAAGAAGCTCAAGGACAAGGAGGGCTTCGGCGCCGTCAGCGCCAAGAAGCTCTTCGATGCGATCGAGGACAGGCGCCGGCCGCCGCTCAATCGCTTCATCTTCGGGCTCGGCATCCGCCATATCGGCGAGACGACGGCGCGGCTGCTGGCGCGCAACTACGGGACCTTCGAAGCGCTGCGGGAGGCGGGCATTGCGGCGGCCGACGAGACCTCGCCCGAGCGGCAGAGTCTCGATGCCATCGACGGCATCGGCCCGACGGTCGTCGAGGCGCTGATCGAGTTCTTCGGCGAGCCGCATAACGAGCAACTGCTCGACAGGCTGCTCGGAGAGGTCCAGCCGCAGCCGCTGGAGGCGGTGGCCTCGGTCAGCCCGGTCGCCGGCAAGATCGTGGTCTTCACCGGCGCGCTGGAGCGCATGACGCGCGACGAGGCCAAGGCGATGGCTGAGCGGCTCGGCGCCAAGGTCGCGGGCTCGGTGTCGTCGAAGACCGACCTGCTGGTCGCCGGGCCCGGGGCGGGCTCCAAGCTCAAGGATGCACAGAAGCACGGCGTCGAGGTGATCGATGAGGCCGGCTGGTTCGATCTGGTCGGCGGTTGAGGGCTATTCGGCGGCGGTCGCCATCGGCGTGAACATGCCGGTGGGCTGTGTCTCACCTGCTGCCCGCACCTGGCTGGGGGCCTGGCCGGTGACGCGCTTGAAGGCGCGGCTGAAGGAAGCCTCCGATTCATAGCCGAGGCGCTGGGCCACGACCGCGATGCGCAGCTTGTCGCGGGCGAGCCATTGCCTGGCCTGGTGCATCCGGACCTGCGCGACATAGCGGGCGGGCGTCTCGCCGACGACCTCCGCGAAGCGCTCGGCGAAACCGGAGCGCGAGGCGCCCATCAGCTCGGCGAGGCTTTCCACCGTATAGTCCCTCTCGGGGTGGGCGTGGATCGCCGCCAGCACCTTGCCGATCTGTGGGCAGCGCGCCGCCGCGACCCAGCCCTTGGCGGCGCCGCAGCCGCGCTCGACCCAGGCACGGATGATCGCTGCGGCCAGCACATCCGCGAGGCGCGCGAGGATGCCGCCGGCGCCGACACGGTCCATTGCGACCTCGCGGCCCATCGCCTCCAGCAGATGCGGAATTCCAGGCTCGTTCGCCATGAAGTCGCTCATCCGCATCATGTCCGGCATGAGGCGCAGCAGAGGGTGGTCGAGATCGACATTGAAGGTCATGCGGCCGGTGAAGACCAACATGTGCTCTCCGCTGCCGCCGCCCTCGACGTCGAAGACATTGCCATAGGCCTCGCGCACCCGGCAGTTGCAGGGCGGGGAGGCGACGACCTCCGGCGAACTCGCTAGCACATGGTCCCCGCCTTGCGGCAGGAGCACGGCGTCGCCGTCCTGCAGTTCGAGCCATTCGCCTTCGGGTGTCTTCAGCCAACAGCTGCCGCGGGAGATGAAGTGAAAGCAAGCCTCGCGGCTCTGCGGATAGGCGACACCCCAGGGCGCAGCCAGCTGACAGCGGCTGTAATCGACGCCATCGAGCCTCAGGCCCCGGAGCATTTCGGTGAGATGGTCGGCGGGAGCGTTCATGGCAGCTTTGGACGAATGGTCAAGGAATGCGGATTATGTAGCATGGAAACTCCACGACGTCAGGCCCATCTTGCCGCGACCTCTTGGAGATTCGCATGTCCAATTCCCTTTCGGCCACGCTCGACGCCGTCGAGCAGCCTCCCGATTCCTCGACCCTTCCCGCGGACGAGGTCCGCGACACGCCGGCCTGGGCCGCGGTCGTCTCGCTGACGCTCGGTGTCTTCGGCCTTGTCACGGCCGAATTCCTGCCCGCGAGCCTGCTGACGCCGATGGCGGCCGATGTTGGCGTCTCGGTCGGCGTGGCCGGCCAGGCCGTCACGGCGACCGCGGTCATCGCCGGCATCGCGGGCCTTGCCGCCGCAATCGTGACGCGCGGCATCGATAGGCGGATCGTGGTCTGGTCGCTGACGAGCCTGCTCGTGATCTCCAGCATCATCGCGGCGCTCGCGACCGATCTTGCGACGCTGCTGTTCGCCCGTGTCCTGCTCGGCATCGGGCTCGGTGCCTTCTGGTCGATGGTCGCGGCGATGGCGATGCGCCTCGTTCCGCCGAGCGCCCTGCCGAAAGCGATGTCGCTGATCTTCGCTGGCGTTTCGGTCGCTACGGTCAGCGCGGCGCCAGTCGGTGCCTATCTCGGCGAGGTGCTCGGCTGGCGTGTCGTGTTCTGGATCGTCGCGCTGGTCGGCGTCGGCGTGCTGGCGGTCCAGATGGCGGTGCTGCCGCGTCTGCCGGCGCGAGGCGCGCCCGATGTCCGCACCCTGTTCAAGCTGCTCGGCCGGCCGAGCATAGCGCTCGTGCTGGCGAGCATCGTCGTGGTGATCTCCGGGCATTTCGCCGGCTTCACCTATGTGCGCCCCTTCCTGGAGCAGATTCCGCGGCTTTCGGTCGAGGCGATCTCGCTCGTCCTGCTGGCCTTCGGCATCGGAGGCTTCCTGGGCAATCTCGTTGGCGGAGCGATCACTGCGCGCAGCGCCAAGGCCTCGGTGATCTTTGGCGCGCTGCTGATAGTAGCGACGGCGTCGGCCCTTCTTCTCGCGGGGACATTGCCGGTCGTTTCCGCTGTCGCGGTCGGGCTCTGGGGCTTCGCCTTCGGGGCGTTGCCGGTCGGCTTCCAGACCTGGCTGGTGCGGGTCGCGCCACCGGAGGAGGCGGAGTCGGCCGGTGGGCTGCTCGTCGCCGCTTTCCAGATCGCCATCGCGAGCGGGGCCGTATTCGGCGGCCTGCTGGTCGATGGTTTCGGGACGCTCGGCGTGATCGCCTATGCGGCCGGGGCGGCGCTGATCGGCGCACTCGCTGTGTTGGCTCTGGGTTCGCGCAGCCCGGAAAGGCTCGATGGTGGCACTGTCACCGGGGCCCACTGAAAGCCGAAACCGATCGGGTGCGTGATCGACCCGATCACTTTTCTTCAAGACAGCGGCGGCGCGAGTGGGTTTATGCTCACGCGATGGATGCGATCACACAGGGCGAGACTTTGGGGTTGGAGCCGCTCGTCATAGGCGAACGGGCCAAGCTGTTCCCGGCCGTGCGCTTCGGCGGGCTGGATTGCCTCGCCGCGACCTTCCGCAGCCATGCCTATGCGCCGCATCTGCACGAAAGTTATGTGATCGGCACGATCGAAGCCGGCTGCGAGACTTTCCGCATCCGCGGCGTCCGGCACTATGCGCGGCCGGGCCAGATCGCCTTCGTCAATCCGCTTGAAACCCATGACGGGGAGCCCTACGGGCCGGGCTACAGCTATCGCATGACCTATCCCGAGATCGGGCTGATGCAGGAGGTCGCGGCCTCTCTGAGCGGGCGCGAGGCGGTCGGCACGCCCTTCTTCCCGGAGCCGCTGGTCGAGGATGCGGAGGGGGCGGCGCTCTTCGCCGCTGCCCATCGCGCGATCGAGCAGGGCGGCGACCAGCTGGCTGGCGAGGAGATGCTGCTGTCCTTCTATGCCCGCTGCCTTGCCCGCCATGCCGACCTCGCCGTGCGGCCGCTGGGCCGCGAGGCCGGGCCGGTCGCGCAGGCCCGCGAATTGTTCGAGGCTCGCTATGACGAGGATCTCTCGCTCGCCGATCTCGGGCGGCTGACGGGGATGCCGCGCCATCACCTGATCCGCGCCTTTCGGCGGGAGACGGGGCTGACGCCCCATGCCTATCTGGTCGATGTGCGGATCAGGCGGGCGCGGGAACGGCTCCGACGTGGAGACATGCCGGGCGACGTCGCGGCCGCAACGGGTTTCTGCGACCAGGCCCATCTCACCCGCGCCTTCAAGGCCCGCTTCGGCGTAACGCCAGGGGCCTTCCGCGCGGCACATGCCGGCTGAGCCGGCCGCTTCATTCCAAGAGAATTTAGAACATGTCCACGACGCGTGACGACGTCAGGCGCGGCCTGAGCGACATCTGGCCTGCGATGGTCGCGGCCGCCCCGATCGGCCTCCTCTTCGGGGCGCTCGCGGCCGGCAAGGGTCTTTCTGCGCTCGAAGTCTTCCTGATGAGTGCGATGGTGTTCGCGGGCGGCGCGCAGTTCGCGGCGATCGAGCTCTGGACGACGCCCGCGCCGGTCGCCGCGCTCGTCTTCTCGACGCTGCTGATCAATGCGCGGCATGTGCTGATGGGAGCCTCGCTTGCGCCGAAACTCGATGGCTTCAGCCGCGGGCAGAAATTCCTGGGGCTCTTCTACATGGCCGACGAGAACTGGGCGCTGGCGGAAAAGCGTGCGCGCACGCATCGCCTCAGCCCGGCCTACTGGTTCGCGATGGTCATCCCCTTCGTCTCGGCCTGGCTCGCGACCTCGACGCTGGGGGCGAGCATCGGCGCCGTGCTGGGTGACCCGAAGCGGCTTGGGGCCGATTTCGCCTTTACGGCCTTGTTCATCGCCCTCGTCGCCGCCTTCTGGAAGGGGCGGGTGACGTTCTGGACGGTGGCTGCGGCGGGCATCGCCTCGGCCTTGACCTATCGGTTGGCCGGGCCGCCCTGGCATGTCGCGGCGGGCGCGCTCTGCGGGCTGATGGCTGCCTGGCTCGCCGCCGGCGCGGATGAGCGGCCGGTGACGGAGGAGGCCAAGGCATGAGCGTCGATCCGATCAACCTCCTCGCCTTCCTCGGCATGGCGGTCGCGACCTATGCGACGCGTATCGGCGGGCTCGCTCTGGCCGGCCGGCTCAGCCTGTCGCCAAGGGCGCAGGCCGCCTTCGACGCCATCCCTCCGGCGGTGCTCGTCGCGGTGATCGCGCCGAGCGCGCTCGCGACGGGCTGGGCCGAGACGGCGGCCGCGGCGGTGACGGTGCTCGCAGCGACGCGGCTCCCGCTGCTGGCCGTGGTGGCGGTTGGCGTGGTGGCAGTCGTCGGGTTCCGGGCGGTGATGTGACTGGCGTCATGCTCGGGCTTGACCCGAGCATCTCAGGGCGGAAGGGATGCCCTTTCCTGCAGCAGATTCTCGGGTCTGCGCTTCGCTCCGCCCGAGAATGACGCCTGTCGTCACAAAGGCCTGCAGGCCTCCTCCAGCCAGGCCTTCGCCTCGCCTTCGACCAGCGGGCCGATCTTCCCCCAGACCGTGGCGTGATAGGCGTCGATCCAGGCGATCTCGCCGGCATCGAGCATCGACCTGTCGATCAACGCCCGCTCATAGGGGCACCAGGTGATCGTCTCGAAGCCGTAGATCGTGCGCTCGGCGCCAGAGATCCGGCGCTCCTCGACCACGATCAGGTTCTCGATGCGGATGCCGTAATGGCCTTCCTTGTAGTAGCCGGGCTCGTTGGAGAGGATCATGCCCGGCTCCAGCGGCGTGGTGCCGAGCTTGGAGAGGCGCTGCGGCCCCTCATGCACCGAAAGGTAGCTGCCGACGCCATGGCCGGTGCCGTGGTCGAAGTCGAACCCACCCTGCCAGAGCGGCAGCCGCGCAAAGGCGTCGAGTTGCGCGCCCGAGGTGCCCTTGACGAAGACCAGCCGCGAGATCGCGACATGACCCTTGAGCACGCGGGTATAGCGGTCCCTCATCTCGGGCGTGGGCTCGCCGATGACGATGGTGCGCGTGATGTCGGTGGTGCCGTCCTCGTATTGCGCGCCGGAATCGACCAGGAAGATGCCGGGCTCCAGCACGCGGTTGCTCGCCTCGCTGACGCGGTAATGCGGCAGGGCGGCATTGGGGCCGGCGCCGGCGATGGTGGTGAAGGAGACGTCCTTCAACAGGCCGGTCTGCAGCCGTTCGTTCTCAAGGGCGGCGACGGCGTCGATCTCCGTGATGCCGCCCTTCGGCGCCTCCTGCGCCAACCAGAAGAGATAACGCGCCATCGCCGCGCCGTCGCGCAGATGGGCGGCGCGGGCGCCGTCGAGTTCGGTTGCGTTCTTGCGCGCCTTCATCAGCGCGATAGGGTCCGCGCCGGCATCTGGCGTGCCGCCGGCATCAGCAATCAGCGTCGCCAGCGCCGAGGCGGCGGTCGTTGAATCGAGGCGGACCTTGGCCTTGGCGGCGCCGAGCTTCTTGAGCTGGCTTTCAAGCGCGGCCGGCGGGGCGATCTCGCCCACGGCGCCAATGGCGTCCCCCGCCTCGTTCGTGATCTTCTCCGGCGCGAGGAAGACGGTGGGGCGGCCCTCGCGCGGGACGATGGCATAGCCCAGCGGCAGCGGCGTGTGCTCGACATCGCCGCCGCGGACGTTGAAGACCCAGGCCAGCGCATGCGGGTCCGAGACCACCAACGCATCGACCTTCGCCTCGGTGAGCGCCTTGCGGATGCGGTCCAGCTTGGAGGCGGTGTCCTCGCCCGCGTGAGCGGCCGCATGCGCCTTCACCGGGGCGGTCGGCGGGGCGGGGCGGTCCGTCCAGATGGCGTCGATGGGATTAGCGGGCAGGGCAACGAGGCTGCCGCCGGCTGCCGCCACGGCCTTCTCCAGCTTTGCGACGCCATCGACCGTGTGCAGCCAGGGATCATAGCCGAGCTTGCCGCCGGCCGGCAGGTTGCGCTCGATCCAGCGGTCGAGCGGCGTCTCCTCCATCTTCACCGCCGTCACCACGGCGGTGTCTGTCTGCGCGGCCGACTGCAGGGTGTAGCGCCCGTCGACGATCAATGCCGCCTTGTCGGCCAGCACGACGGCATTGCCGGCCGAACCTGTGAAGCCGGTGAGCCAGGCGAGGCGGGCCATATGGGCCGGGACATATTCGCCCTGATGCTCGTCGGCGCGCGGGATGACGAAGCCGTCGAGCCCCTGCGCGGCAAGGGTCTTTCGCAGGGCAGCGACGCGGCCGGCGACCTGCGTCGGGTCGCTGGGCTCTGAAAAGGTCTGGAAGCGGCAGGTCGGCAGGGTCATGGAAGCAGCGTCGTTCTCAAGGGTGCAAAGCGGAACCCGAGAATTTCCGGCAGTCGATGCCGGGTCAAGCCGAGCGTGAGCGAGAAGCGGAGACGCTACCGAATTTCGCTGCTGCCAAACTAGGCGCAGGCCGAGGCATTGTGCTGTTCCATTATGCAATTAACGCAAAGATAATAACTGTTTCATGCGCAACTCATGCATTCAGTGCATATCTCGCATATGCAAAATCATCTTCTCGCAAGTGCGAAATGATACCACCTTAGTCGCATAAGAGAACGAGGAAGCGACAGGGACTGTCCTTCGTTTTTCGGAGATGGACCCATGACTTATGTTTTGAACAATGCCGACGTGCTGCCCGTAGCGGTGGTGGCCGGTGCCAAGACGAACGCTGAAAAGCCGGGCCTGATGCAGCGCTTCTTTGATGCGCTGGTCGAGAGCCGCATGCGCTCCGCCGCGCGTGAGCTGCGTGCCCGCAACATGGTGGTCAACGAGGCCGAGCAGGTTCTGGGCGGATATCCCTCCGCGACGCTGTCGAGCGACGTCGCCCTGCCTTTCAGCCGCTGATCCTTCCGTTCACGCAAACTTTCGGACCAAAACCATGATCGCTCTCATCAAGCACATCGTCACCGAGACCATCGATTGGGTGAAGCTCATCGCCGGCGCCCTGCAGGACGCCCGCCGCATGCAGGAAGAGGCCGAGCGCAAGTACGGCCGCGCGACCGGCTTCTGAGCCAAGCCTCGCTCCGAGCCACGCCTCGGCTATTCTGATCAATAAGGGCGGCGCGGCCTCGGGGCTGCGCCGCCCTTTTTCATGACCAGCGTCGCCCAGCCCTCGCGCAGCGAGCGGCTGGCCAGATAAAGCCCCTGATGCCGGTAGGTCGAGACCACGCCGGCGACGTCCATCTCCAGCAGGCCGGAGAGGATCAGAACGCCGTCGGCCGAGAGCGCACGAGCGAGCGAGGGGGCAAGGCGCTTCAGCGGTCCTGCCAGGATGTTGGCGAAGACGAGGTCGAAGTGGCCGGGCCGGTTCGCCTTCGCATGGCGCAGGCCCGGCGCGACATAAAGATCGAGCGCCTGCGGGGCGTGGTTGATCCGGGCGTTGTGAGCCGAGACTTCGACGGCGATGGCGTCGATGTCGCCCGCGACCACCTTGCGCTTGATCTGCTTGGCCAGCGCCAGCGCGAGAATGCCGGTGCCGGTGCCGACATCGAGGCCATGGCGCGGCCGGCGCTTCTTCAGTTCCGCATCGAGGGCGAGCAGGCAGCCCGCCGTCGTGCCGTGATGGCCCGTGCCGAATGCGAGCGCCGCCTCGATCTCGATGGCGACATCGTTGATGCGCACCGCCTCCCGGTCATGGGCGCCATGGACGAGGACGCGGCCGGCCCGCACGGGCTTCAAGCCATCGAGGCTGGCGGCCACCCAGTCCTGCTGGTTGACCGTGGTGAAGGGCGTGCCGTCGATGACGTCGCCGACGATCGGCCGCAGCAGGTCCCGCACCGCCTCCTCGTCGGGATGGGTCGCGAAGTAAATCTCGACCTTCCAGGGGGCGTTGAGCGAGAGCGTGGTGACGCCGTCCTCGACCTCGAAGGCGGAAATCGCCGTCTCCGTGGGGTCGAAGACCTCGCCAAGCAGCTCGGTCAGGACACGGGCCTTCTCGCCCGAGGTGGAGAGTTCGAGGACGGTCGCAACCGTCGCTGGCAGGAGGCCTTCGCGCATGCGGGCGGCTTAGCAGGGCGAGGGGCGGTTGTCATGCGGGGAGCGGGCGCGGGCCGTTTCCCAGCCCAACGCCAGGTTGGTAAGCTAGGCGCGGATCGGAAGCTGGGGCTCGCCATGTTCTCGCATATCTGCGTAGGGACGAATGATTTCGAGAGCGCAGAGGCGTTCTATGCGGCACTCTTTACCGTGTTGGGAATGCGGCAGCGATTTCGCGATGCCGAAGCCGGCATGGCAGCGTGGCAGCCGCTGGATTCAGATCGGCCATTGCTGTTCCTGACGCGCCCTTTCGACGGAGGGCCCGCCACTCCCGGCAATGGCCAGATGGCCGCTTTTCTTGCGGGAAGCCGCTCTGTCGTCGATCGCTGCCATGCGGCGGCGCTTGCCGCCGGCGGCACCTGCGAGGGGCCGCCGGGGCTGAGAGTTCATTACCATCCCGACTATTATGGCGCGTATTTCCGCGACCCCGACGGCAACAAGCTCTGCGTCTGCTGCCATCGGGCGGAGTAAACCGCGGGGCGGTCAGCGGTGCTGGGCGTTCAGCCCGGCGAAGACCTGCGCGAAGCTGCCGCTGGCCTCGGCAAAGCGCAGCGGCTTGCAGCGCCCGACGATGACCTCTTCCGTTTCTCCGCTCTCCAGGATCGAGATCACCTCGGCGATGAAGTCGGCGAGCGGCATCGCTGCCGGATCGACCGCCTGATGCGGGCCGAGCAATTCGGTCTGGACATAGGGCGGCGCGATCTCGATCACCTCGACCGAAGTTTCCTTGAGCTGCTCGCGCAGCGAGGCCGACCAGGAGTGGATCGCAGCCTTGGTGGCGCTGTAGGTCGGCGTTGCGGCCAGCGGCACGAAGGCGAGGCCCGAGGAGACGGTGAGAATCGCCGCGTGCGGCTGCCTCAGGAAGTGCGGCAGCAGCGCTGCCGTCAGGCGGATCGGGCCGAGCAGGTTCGTGGCGATCGTCTCCTCGGCGATGGCGGTATCGCCAGTCACGACCTTTTCCGGCTTCATGATGCCGGCGTTCTGGATGACGACGTTCAGCTTGGGAAAGCGCTCGACCGCCTGCCGGGCGAAGCGGGCGATATCGGTGGCGTCCTGAATGTCGAGCAGCATCGATTCCATGCCGGGATTGGCCTCGGTCACGGCGTCCAGCGCGCGCTCGCGGCGGCCGGCGACGATGACCTTGTTGCCCCTGGCGTGCAGCGCCTCGGCGAGCGCGCGGCCGATGCCCGAGCCGCCGCCGGTGATGAGGATGGTGTTTCCGCTGATGTTCATCGCAGTACCCTTTCGTGGTTGCGGAACATCAGTTGGAGACCTAACTCTCTATTCGAAAGAAGGCGCCTGAAGGTGCCATACGCACCAAAAGGAGAGTGTCAAATGCATGCGATCCGGGAAGCCATGGCGGAAATGCATGCGCGCAGCGAGGCGATCCCGCCGGTCAGCCCGGCGGTGGAGTCGCTGGTGCGGCAGGTGATCGCCCAGGTGGCGGATAAATGGACGATGCTGGTGCTGGAAGCGCTGGAGGAGCGCGGTACGCTGCGCTTCACGGAGGTGGGCCGCGTCGTGGGCGGCATCAGCCAGAAGATGCTGACGAAGACCCTGCGCGAGATGGAGCGCGACGGGCTCGTGGTGCGCACCGTGCACCCGGTCATCCCGCCGCATGTCGACTACACGCTGACGGAGCTGGGCCGCGAGCTCAGCGCGGCCTTCTGCGGAGTCTGGACCTGGGCGGAGACTTATTACGCGCAGGTGTCGGCTGCGCGAAAGGCGTTCCGGGAGCGGGAAGAGGGGGCATAGCGCCCACGCTTCCGGCACCGCTCCCGGTTGGTTCTGGGATCAGGCTGCGGGCGTCCTGCCTTGCCTGCGCAGGTAGATAATCTGTGCGGTCAGCCCGATGACGAGCGCGGCGAGGATGCTTGCCTGTGCTCCGAGCAGGAGCGGCGACTTCAGGTCGGTGACGAAGGGGTGGCCGTCGGGGACGCGGCGCAGGATCTCGGAGACGGTCGGCAGCATGAGCAGGAAGGTGGTGATGCTGAGGACGATCGTCTCGACATAGGCGACGAGCCGCGCGGGGAGCGGCGTCCGGCCTATCGTATAGCCTATGATGAGCAGCACGAGCGTCAGCGCGCCGGCGATATGGCCGCCGGGCATGTGGGTAACGAAGAAGACCGTGACGGCGCCGATCAGCATCGCGATCAGATAGATGATGCCGGCCGTCGAGCGCGGCACGATCCGGCCATGGACGGCGAACATGTAGGCGGCGGCGGGAATGGCTGGCAGGCTGCCGAGGGTATGAACCCAGCCGAGCGGAGAAATGCCAAACATGGGAATGCCTTTCATCGGGTCGTTGACGGTCTGAGGAAGGAACTCGGCGCGCCATCTATTTCTACCTACTAGTTGGTAGTTAAAAATGACGCGCGGAGGCATTGTTCGGAGCGTTCTGGCTTCAATGCCGCGGTGCGAGGCGCTCCAGCAGCGGACGGGTGATGAGGCCGAATGTCCCCGGATCGCCATAGGCGCGGGCCGAGAGCATCGCGCCGTGAACGCAGGCCATGAAGCTTTCCGCCTCGGCCTTGGCTGTGCCCGCGAAATGCAGGCTGCCCTGCCTCGCGCCGCGTTCAAGAACCGAAGTCAGCCAGGCGGAGAGCGATCGGAAATGAGCGCGCACTTCCGTGACGATTTCGGCGGGAAGGGCGGGGATTTCGCCTGCCATCAGGGCGCAAACACAGAACGGCGCGCTCGCATCCGCGATGCAGCGTTCCCAATAGCCGACATATGAGGCGAGCTGGGCGGCCGGATCGGACACCTGCCGCTCGAGCTGGGCTATCCCGGCCTCGGCCTCTTCGCGATAGCGGGCGACGAGCGTGCGGACGAGCTCGGCCTTGCTGGGGAAATGATGGTGGATGCTCGCATTGCGAATGCCGACCACCTTGGCGATGTCGGCATAGCTGAACCCGTTGTAGCCGCCCTGGATCAGCAGCGAGCGGGCGCAGCGCAGGATTTTATCGGATGTGGAGGTCGACCCAGTCATGGAGTTGGTCTATCTACTAGTTAGTAGGTGATCAAGCTAGGTCACGGCTTTGTGCAGATGGCTCAACCTGCCTTCTGCACAAAAGAGCAATTTCGGGGCGAGCCCAGGTGCCGCGTGGTGCGGAAGGCATTCGGAACGTGAGGGGGAGTGGTTACTCTGCCGCCGGCTGGAGGGCGAGGTCAGGAGCGGGGATCAGCGCGATTGCAAACTGTTCCATCTCGCTGGCGACGGAAGGATCGTTCTTCAGTTCACTCGGTGTGCGGGCATGTGGGATGTCATGGCCGTCCGCCCGCATTGTCTCGATCCAGAGGGCGAGGGCCTCCGGCGCGTTCTGCAAGGCTTCGTCAAGTGTATCGCCGGCCGCGAAGCAGCCGGGCAGGTCGGGGAACCAGACACCGACCGCATGGTCGGGGCCAGCATCCTCGATGATGGCGACGTAGTGGGTCATGTCAGTCGCGCGGCCAGCCTGCCTGCTTGTAGATCTTCAACACGAGGCCGGGTCCGAAATTCTTCTTCGGATGCGGCACGACGATAGTGTCACGGACGCCCGGCTTTTTGAAGACATGGTATGAACCGGCGACGCGCACGCATTCCCAACCCTCGCGTTCGAGGCGGCGAATGATGTCGGCGCTGTTGTTGAGCATCAAAGCCTGCTGATTTGCGACGGACCTGCATTCTATACCATCGCATTGAACCAGATTGAATGATGTTCATGTTTTGTTCAAAGTGAATCGACGGGGTTTTCCCCGAGATCCAGAAACTACCCCGCCTTCTGCACGAAGGAATCCAGCACCATCTTCCGCCCGGCCTTGTCGAAATCGACGGTGAGCTTGTTGCCGTCGACGCTGGCGACGGAGCCGGGGCCGAACTTGACGTGGAAGACGCGGGCGCCGGTGCCGTAGGCGGATTCGCCGGTCGATTTGGCTGTCAACTCGCCTTCGATCAGGAGCGGGCCGCGCTGGCGCGAGCCGCTGCCGAAACCACCTTGGCCGAAGCCGCGGCCGCTGTCGGAGAAGCCGCTGCCGCCGCCGCCGCTGTTCTTCGCCCGGTTCTCCTGCGCGCGCTGCCAGCCCGGTGTGTTGTAGCTGGAGCCGAAGCTCTCCATCCGGTCGAAGCGCGAGGCGCCGTAGCCGCCCTGGCTGTAGCTGGTCGCGGCCTGCTCGACCTCGACATGCTCCTCCGGCAATTCGTCGATGAAGCGGGAGGGCAGACTGGTCTGCCAGAGACCATGGATACGACGGTTCGAGGCGAAATAGAGCTTCAGCTTCTTGCGGGCCCGGGTCAGGCCGACATGGGCGAGGCGGCGCTCTTCCTCTAGTCCGGCGCGGCCGCTCTCGTCGAGCGCGCGCTGGTTGGGGAACAGGCCTTCTTCCCAGCCGGGCAGGAAGACCGTGTCGAACTCCAGCCCCTTGGCAGCATGGAGCGTCATGATCGAGACTCGGGCCTCCGCGTCGCCGTCGGCAACATCCATCACCAGCGAGACGTGCTCGAGGAAGGCCGGCAGGTCGGGGAATTCGTCGAGCGAGCGGACCAGTTCCTTGAGGTTTTCAAGGCGCCCCGCGGCGTCGGCCGAGCGGTCCTTCTTCCACATCTCGGTGTAGCCGGATTCTTCCAGCACCAGCTCGGCGAGCTCGCCCTGCGGCATGTGCTCGGCGCGTGCCTGCCAGCGGCCGAAGGCCTCGACCAGCTCGCGCAGCGATGTGCGAGCCTTCGGCTTCAGCTCGTCGCTCTCGACTGCGGCGCGGGCCGCGTGCATCAGCGAGGAGCCGGTGGCGCGGGCATGGTTGTGCAGGAGCTGCACCGTCGCATCGCCCAGACCGCGCTTGGGCACATTGACGATGCGCTCGAAGGCGAGGTCGTCGGTGGGCGAGACGACGCAGCGCAGATAGGCCAGCGCATCGCGGATCTCGGCGCGCTCATAGAAGCGCGGGCCGCCGATGACGCGATAGGGCACGCCGGCCTGGACGAAGCGCTCCTCGATTTCGCGCATCTGGGCCGAGATGCGGACCAGCACCGCCGCCTCGCTGAGATTGTAGCCCTTCGACTGCATCGCCTCGATCTCGTCGGAGATCAGGCGCGCTTCCTCCTGGCTGTCCCAGGCGCCGGTGATGGTGACCTTCTCGCCGAGCGCATCCTCGGTGCGGAGCGTCTTGCCGAGGCGGCCTTCGTTGCGGGCGATGAGCTTCGAGGCGGTGGCGAGGATATGGCCGGTCGAGCGGTAGTTGCGCTCCAGCCGGATCACGGTCGCGCCCGGAAAATCGTGCTCGAAGCGCAGGATGTTGTCGACCTCGGCGCCGCGCCAGCCATAGATCGATTGGTCGTCGTCGCCGACGCAGCAGATGTTGCGGCGGCCCTGCGCCAGCAGGCGCAGCCATAGATACTGCGCCGTGTTGGTGTCCTGATACTCGTCGACGAGGATGTAGCGGAAGCGGTCGTGATAGGTCTGCAGCACGTCCGGATAGTCGCGGAACAGCGTCAGGCAGTGCAGCAGCAGATCGCCGAAATCGACAGCGTTCAGCGCCTTCAGCCGCTCCTGATAGGCGGCGTAGAGCTTGCCGCCCTTGCCATGGGCGAAGACGGCGGCCTCGCCTGCCGGAACGTCCTTGGGCGCGAGGCCGCGGTTCTTCCAGCTATCGATGAAGCCTGCCAGCATGCGGCCGGGCCAGCGCTTCTCGTCGATGCCCTCGGCCTGGATCACCTGCTTCATCAGGCGGATCTGGTCGTCGGTGTCGAGGATGGTGAAGTCGCTGCGCAGGTCGAGCAGCTCTGCATGGCGGCGCAGCAGCTTGGCCGAGATCGAGTGGAAGGTGCCGAGCCAGGGCATGCCTTCGGCGACCGGGCCGACGAGATGGGCGACACGTTCCTTCATCTCGCGCGCCGCCTTGTTGGTGAAGGTGACGGCGAGGATCTGCGAGGGGAAGGCTCTGTTGGTCGAGATCAGGTGGCCGATGCGGGTGGTGAGCACGCGGGTCTTGCCGGTGCCGGCGCCGGCGAGCACGAGGACAGGCCCGTCCGTCGCCTCGACGGCCTGCCGCTGCTCCGGATTCAGCCCCGCGAGATAACCGGCCGCGGGCTGGGCGGCAGCGCGCGCGGCGAGGCCGCCGGGGCGGGGCTGGGGAGCGGAAAAGGCGTCTGTGTCGGACAAGGGTGGTGCTGCTCGTGCGTGATTCGTTCTCCGGCGAATATAGGGCGCTCGTGTCAGGATTGCGCCCTGCCGGAGCGCTCATTTTATATCCCGTTCCACAGGGAGGTGGCAGCAATGGCCGAGCAGGGCAGGGAAGAGCGCTGGGAGGTCACCAATCAGGTGCCGGTGCTGGCCGATTACGACGCTTTCGCCGCCGATCCGGTGCTGCCCGCCATCGTATCGGCCTTCGGGGCAGATTGGGCGCGGGAGCGGCTGCATGAGGCGGGGCGGGTTGTCGGCTCCGCCCATGTGCAGGAGCTGGCCTATCTCGCCAATCGCCATGGGCCGGAGCTGAAGGCTTTTGATCGTTTCGGCAACCGCATCGACGAGATCGCCTTTCATCCCGCCTGGCATGAGCTGATGGGCCTCGCCATTGGGCAGGAGACGCATGCGCTCGCCTGGAACCGGCCGGAGCCCGGCGCGCAGGTGGCGCGGGCGGCGCTGCAATATCTTTGGTACGGCGCGGAGAGCGGCATCTGCTGCCCGATCAGCATGACCTATGCCGCCGTTCCGGTGCTGAAGCAGGACGCTCGGCTTTGGGAACAGTGGGGGCGGCTCGTCACCTCGAACCGTTATGACGCGCGGCAGGGCCCGGCCCATATCAAGACGGGAGCAACGGTCGGCACCGCGATGACCGAGACGCAAGGCGGCTCGGATCTGCGCCAGACCCAGACGGTCGCCGAGGACAATCGCGACGGCACCTTCTCGCTCCACGGACGAAAGTGGTTCTTCTCGGTGCCGCATTCGGATTTGTTCCTGACGCTGGCACGGACGGACGAGGGCATTTCCTGCTTCGCCGTGCCGGGCTGGCTGCCGAATGGGGCGCGCAACGGGGTCGCGATCCAGCGGCTGAAGGACAAGGTCGGCAATCGCTCGAATGCCTCCTCCGAGGTCGAGTTTCGCGGCGCGATCGGCCATCTGCTCGGGGAGCCGGGACGGGGCATCCGCACGGGCTTGTCGATGAATCATAATTCGCGGCTGGACATCGCCGCAGCTTCAGCCGGGCTGATGCGGATGGCGGTGTCGCTCGCGGCGCATCACGCGCAGCATCGTCGCGCCTTCCAGAAGGCGCTCATCGACCAGCCGATCATGCAGAACGTGCTGGCGGATATCGCCATCGAGGCGGAGGCGGCCGCCTGGCTCGCCTTCCGGCTTTTTGCTGCGCTCGACCGGCAGGATGCGTCGCAAAGCGAGCGGCTGCTGGCGCGGGTGGCAGCGCCAATCGCGAAATACTGGATCACGCGGCGGGCGCCTGCGGTCGTGACCGAGGCGCTGGAATGCCATGGTGGCAATGGCTTCATCGAGGAGAACCCAATGGCGCGGCTCTACAGGGAGGCGCCGCTCAACGCGATCTGGGAGGGCTCGGGCAATGTCATCTGCCTCGACCTGCTGCGCTCGCTGGCGCGGGAGGAGGGGGCCGTCGATGTGTTGCGGGCGGAGCTGATGGCGGCGGCTGGAGCGGACCGACGCTATGACGCGGCGCTCAGGCGGCTGGAGGGTGAGCTGCCGGAGCTGATGCGGAACGAGGGGCAGGCGCGGCGGCTGACGGAAAAACTGGCGCTTATGCTGCAGGCCTCGCTGCTGCTGCGGTTTGCTCCGGCGGCGGTGGCGGATGCCTTTGTCGCGACACGGCTGGGCGAGGGGTGGTCGGGGCAGTTCGGGGATCTGCCGGTCAGCGTCGATGCGGCAGGACTGGCGCGAAGGGCCATGCCGGTCGTGAATTAGGATCGGACAACGCGGGGAATCCTCTCCCGGAGGGAGAGGGCAGGGTGAGGGGTAGGCCGTTCACCGGGTTGCTGTGACGTGGTCGCTGCGCCGCCGTGAGGCCGGCACTCTAATGGGCCAGGGGCCTACACTTCATCCGTGCCCCTCTCCTTACAGGAGAGGGGTTTCCCGCGGTTCGCGCGTCTAGCTGGGTCATGAGATGGTCGGGTCAAGCCCGACCATGACGGCTCTGGCTTCAGGCCGCTTCCGCTGCCTCGAAGTTCATCGCGACGCCGTTGATGCAGTAGCGCAGGCCGGTCGGGGGCGGGCCGTCCGGGAAGACGTGGCCGAGATGGCCGCCGCAGTTCGCGCAATGCACCTCGACGCGGTGCATGCCGTGGCTGAAATCCTCCGAGGCGCCGACCGCGCCTTCCAGAGGCTGGTCGAAGCTCGGCCAGCCCGTGCCGCTCTCGAACTTCTTGCCCGACTTGAACAGCTTCTGGCCGCAGCCGGCGCAGGAGAAGGTGCCGGCGCGCTTCTCATAGTTGAGCGCGCAGGAGCCGGCCCGTTCCGTGCCGTGGCCGCGCAGGACCTGGTACTGCTCCGGTGTCAGCCGCTCGCGCCACTCGGTATCGCTGAGCTGGAAGGGGAAGTTGTCCTCCGGCTTTCTGGCCTCGCCGAACATGTTCATCAGACCCATGGCGATCTCCTGTCGTGCCGGGCGGCCTGAAGCGCCCCCCGGTTGCTGGCCCCCAATATGGTCCTTCGCCGGCCGGATTTCAGCCCCGTCGGGAGCGCCCGGTTTTCACGATCGGGTGCCCTCGGGCCCGCCCCCGTCACCCAACCGTCATGCGACTCCTCTAGCAGCCCCGCCACCCGCAGAAGAGAGCGAAGGGCTCGATGATGCAGCAGGCGACGCAGACGGCGCGCGCAGTCAAGCGCATGACGACCTCCGGTCTCGGCACGGCGGTCCGCCGTAGCAAGCCGCTCTCCCGGGCGGGCATGCTGGAATGGCTCTTCACCCGCGCCTTCTCGGGGCTGGTCTATCCGCAGATCTGGGAAGACCCGGTCGTCGACATGCAGGCGCTGCAGCTCAGGGCCGGCGACCATGTCGTCGCCATCGCCTCGGGCTCCTGCAACGTCCTGTCCTATCTGACGGCGGCGCCGGTCAGGATCAGCGCGGTCGATCTGAACGGGGCTCATATCGCGCTCGGCCGGCTCAAGCTCGCGGCGCTGGCTCGGATCGAAAGCCATGACGCCTTCCTGGGCTTCTTCGGCCGGGCCAACAGCCGCGCCAACGTTGCCTTCTACGACAACGAGATCGCGCCGTATCTCGACGCCGTCTCGCGTGGCTACTGGGAAGGGCGGGGGCTGAACGGCCGCCGGCGGATCAATCTCTACGCCAACGGCGTCTACCGCTATGGGCTGCTCGGCCGCTTCATCGGCACCGGCCATGTGCTGGCGCGGCTGCTGGGCGGCAATCCGCGGGCGATGCTTAAAGCGCGCGACCTCGCCGAGCAGCGGGCGCTCTATGAGCGGCATCTCGCCCCGATGTTCGAGCGCAGGCTGGTGCGCTGGCTGGTGCGGCAGCCCGCCTCTCTCTACGGGCTCGGCATCCCGCCCGCGCAGTATAAGGCGCTGGCGGCGGATGGTGAGGACGGCATCCTCGGGGCGCTGAAGCTGAGGCTGGAACGGCTCGCCTGCGATTTCGATCTCAAGGACAACTATTTCGCTCAGCAGGCCTTTGGACGCGCCTATGCGGAGGGCGCGGACGCCGCCGTGCCGCCTTATCTGCAGGCCGCGCACTTCGAGGCGATGAAGACGCGCTCGGCGGCGGTTTCGTATCGGCAGGGCTCCGTCACCACGATGTTGTCGGAGCAACCGGCCGAAAGCTGCGACGCCTATGTGCTGCTCGACGCACAGGATTGGATGAACGATGCGGATCTCACCGCGCTCTGGTCGCAGATCACGCGCACGGCCCGGCCGGGCGCGCGGGTGATCTTCCGCACCGCGGCCGATGAACGGTTGCTGCCCGGGCGTGTTCCGGCCGAGATCCTCGACCAGTGGGACTATGAGGAAGAGAAGAGCCGCGTTCTCTGCCGGCAGGACCGCTCGGCGATCTATGGCGGGTTCCACCTCTACGTCCGCAAGGGCGAGGCCGCGTGAGCGCGGCGGACGCCACGGCCGGCTCCGCCGCCGGGCTGATGGACCGGATCTACCGGCACCAGCGCCACATCTACGACGCCAGCCGGAAGTTCTACCTGCTCGGCCGCGACCAGCTGATCGAAGGCTTGGCGCCGCCTGCGGGTGGGACCGTGCTGGAGATCGGCTGCGGCACCGGGCGCAACCTCATCAAGATCGCGCAGCGCTATCCTGCCGCGGCCTGCTACGGGCTCGACGTCTCGACCGAGATGCTGGCGACGGCGCGGGCTTCGGTCGCGAAGGCTGGGCTGGAGGGCCGGATCGGGCTGGCGCAGGCCGATGCCACGGATTTCGACCCACAGGCGCTGTTCGACCGGGCGGGCTTCGACCGGATCGTGATCTCCTATGCGCTCTCGATGATCCCGCCCTGGCAGGCTGTCGTCGAGGAGGCGCTGCGCCGGCTCGATGCGGGCGGCTCGGTGCATATCGTCGATTTCGGCGATCAGGCGGGCCTGCCGCCGGGCTTCAAGAAGCTTCTGCTGCGCTGGCTCGGCCTGTTCCACGTGACGCCGCGCGAGGATCTACCCGCGACGGTGCGGGCTCTTGCCGAGGCGGCGGGGGCGGATTGCCGGTTGGCCGCTCCTTATCGCGGTTATGCCGTGCATGCGGTGCTGACGCGGGGCTGAGCGGCGCATAGCGGTTCGCGGGCCGGAAGCCTATGCTCGACGGCGATGGATGGCGTCGATTCCCCTGCTGAGGATGTGAGCCGGTTCGAAGCGGTTCGCAACCGTTTGCGCCAGCTTTATCATGGCCGCTCGCCGGCGGCGCTGTGTTTCCAGGCGGTGACGACGGTCGTCGACCTGCTCATCATCGCCTTTTTCATCCTGACGCCGTTACTCAGGGAGAAGGCCGCCTTTCTCTGGATCGACTATTCCATCGCCGTGATCATGGTCGCCGAGATCTCGGCGCGACTGCTCGCCGCGACCAACATGCTGCGGCTGCTGCGCCAGCCGACCATGCTGCTCGACCTCTTCATCCTGCTGACGCTGCTTGCGCCGCAATGGCTGGAGAATTTCGGCTTCCTGCGCATCCTCAGGCTGTGGTCGCTGTCGCATAAGGGCATCGTCTGGGCGCAGTTCCGCGAAACACCCTTCCACGAATGGGAGAACGTGGTTCGCGCGCTGAGCAATGTCGTGACGTTCCTCTTCGTCGTGACGGGCTTCGTCTACACCTTCTTCTTCCAGCAACGCGGCGGGCTGGAGGGCTATGTCGAGGCGCTCTATTTCACCGTCGCGACCGTGACGACGACCGGCTTCGGCGACATCACGCTCCCCGGGATCGCCGGCAAGCTGACCTCGATCGTGGTGATGATCGTGGGGATCACGCTGTTCGTGCGGCTGGCGCAGGCGCTGTTCCGGCCCAACAAGGTGACCTTCACGTGCCCGGAATGCGCGCTGCAGCGGCACGAGCCCGACGCCGTCTACTGCAAGGCCTGCGGCCACAAGCTCAAGATCCCGGACAGCGACGACGGCTGACGAGACGGCTCAGTGCCGCGTCTCGGCCTCGGCATGCTGGGGCTCGACCCCATCATCGACGCGGATCGCCGATTTCTTCGGCATGCCGATGATCCGGCCGATCGTGGCCGGAAGCGCCATCATGCTGTGGGCGGCCTTCATCAAAGCGAGGTTGGCGAGGATATCGGCCGGGAAGGGCACGACCCTGCGGTGGACCATGTCGACGTGCAGCGACAAGTTCTCGCTGGTGGCCGCCAGCCAGCCCTCGTTGGCGTGCCGCATCTCGAGATAATAGTGCAGCCGCTTGTCGTCGAAGGCGATGAGCTGGGCGGTGACCCGGACGGCATCGCCCTCGGTCAATTCACGCTTGTAGAGGATGTGGCACTCTGCCGTGAAGGTCGAGGCGTTGCGCGTCTCGGCATAGTCGCGGCTCAGGCCCACCAGCGAGAAGACCTCGTCCACCGCCCGGTCGAACAGAACATGGTAATAGGCCATGTTGAGATGACCGTTATAGTCGATCCACTGCGGCTCGACCCGCATGGCCGAGGAAACGAAAGGTGCGAAGAACAGCGCCGGGGCGCGTGAATCGCTTTTCATGACTGCCCTCCCTGTCAGGCGCTTGGTTCAGGGGCTCGCAGCAATATTGCGGCTGCCCAATCTCTCGTCGCATGCTCTAATATGTCGGCGCCAGCATAGTGGCCGGCTGCGAGGTGACGAAGCTGTCACATCGTAACCAGCTGCGAAACCGATCAGTTCCAAATTAAAGCTCCAATCACGGACATTGACAATGAGCCTGCCCGCCGCCGCCCTTCATGACAGCCCTGTCCCCGCCGCAGCGCTGCCGCCTTCGCCGGCTGCGATCGCCGCTGTGACGCAGGCGCTCGCCGCGCGCTTCGGAAACAGGCTCGTCACCAGCCTCGCGGTGCGCCAGCAGCACGGCCATACGCTGACCTGGATCCCGAACATGCCGCCGGACGCGGTGGTCTATCCGCAGAGCACGGCAGAGGTCTCGGAGATCGTGAAGCTCTGCGCCGAGCATGGCGTGCCTGTCATCGCTTTCGGTACCGGCACCTCGCTGGAGGGCCATGTCAATGCCATCTATGGCGGCGTCTCGATCGACATGTCGCAGATGAAGCGCATCGTCGCCGTGCATGGCGAGGATCTCGACGTGGTGGTCGAGGCCGGCGTGACCCGCAAGGAGCTTAACGAGCATCTGCGCGACCAGGGCCTGATGTTCCCCATCGACCCCGGCGCCGACGCCTCGATCGGCGGCATGGCGGCGACGCGAGCGTCGGGCACAAATGCTGTGCGCTACGGCACGATGAAGGACAATGTGCTGGCGCTGACGGCGGTGATGGCTGACGGTTCCGTCGTCAAGACCTCGACGCGCGCCCGCAAGAGTTCGGCCGGCTACGACCTGACCCGCCTGCTCGTCGGCTCGGAAGGCACGCTCGGCATCATCACCGAGATCACGCTGAAGCTGCATGGCATCCCGGAGGCAGTCGCCGCCGGCGTCTGTCCCTTCCCCTCGGTGAAGGCCGCCTGCGACGCGACGATCCTGACCATCCAGACCGGGCTGCCGGTGGCGCGCATCGAGCTCGTCGACGACGTAATGATCCGCGGCGTCAACCTGCATTCCAAGCTCGGCCTGCCGGAAACGACGATGCTCTTCGTCGAATTCCACGGCACCGAGGCCGGTGTGAAGGAGCAATCCGAGCGCTTCGGCGACATCGCGGCCGAGTTCGGCGGCGGCCCCTTCGAATGGGCGACCAAGGCCGAGGACCGCTCCAAGCTCTGGCAGGCGCGGCATGATGCCTATTGGGCGGCGAAGGCGTTGCGGCCGGGCTTCGAGTCCGTCGCGACCGATGTCTGCGTGCCGATCTCGCGGCTCGCCGAATGCGTCGAGGAGACCAAGAAGGATATCGAGGCCTCCGGGCTGATCGCGCCTATCGCCGGTCATGTCGGCGACGGCAATTTCCACACCCAGCCGCTCGTCGATCTCGACGATGCGGGCGAGGTCGAGCGGGCGCAGGCCTTCATCGACCGGCTGGTCAAGCGTGCGCTCGCCATGGGCGGCACCTGCACCGGCGAGCACGGCGTCGGCCAGAAGAAGATCAAGTATCTCGAGCAGGAGCACGGGGCCGAGGCGCTGGCCGTGATGCGGACGCTGAAGCGGGCGCTCGACCCGCGCAATATCCTGAATCCAGGGAAAATCATCGCCCTGTGACATCGGTACTGCTTGCGCTGCCATGGCCCTTCGCGGGAAGGTCGTGATCCTGCCGCGACTTGCAGGCAAGATCCGGAGTAGATGGCGGTGCAAGCCGTCATTGCGAGGAGCGTCAGCGACGAAGCAATCCAGGGGCGGCCGCGCTCTACGCCCCCTGGATTGCTTCGCTGCGCTCGCAATGACGGCCAAGTCCGCCTTTCCACGATGGCGACAGGGACAGAAAGCGTAATTTGCGTGAAAGCCTGACAGTTCTGGCCGGCTTGCTGGTGTTGGCGTTGCTGGCGGCCCTGATCGGCCCCGGCTTCGTCGACTGGCGCGCCTATCGCCCGCAGATCGAGGCGCGGCTGAGCGAGGCGCTCGGCGTCGAGACGCAGATCGGCGGCGCTATCGGTCTCACGCTGCTGCCCTCGCCGCGCATCTCGCTGGAAGACGTGCGGATCGGCAATGGCGACGGTGCGGCGAGTTCCGCCACCGTTGAGCGCGCGACGGTCGAACTCGCGCTTGCGGCGCTGGCGCGTGGGGAGTTCCGTTTCTCCCAGGCCGCGCTGGACGGTGCGTCGATCGCGCTTTCGCTCGACGAGGCCGGGCTGATCCGCCTGCCCGAGCGTGTGGGCAAGGGTATTCCGGCCGAGGCGCAGATCGACCGTCTCAGGATCAGCCGCTCGTCCCTGATCTGGCGCGAGGCCGGCAAGCCGCCGGTCACGATTTCTCCCATAGCGGCCGAGGTCTCGGCGGTGAGCCTTGCCGGGCCATGGCGCTTCGAAGGCGAGGTGGCGGGCGCTTCGCTGCGCATCACCACCGGCGAGCTGGAGGAGGGCGGGCGGCTGCGCACCAAGACCTTCCTCACCGGCGAGGAGCTGCAGGTGTCGTTCGACGGCGCGTTCGTGCTGCCCGCCGGGCAGGGCGGCTTCGGGGCGCAGCTCGACGGCTCGTTCACGCTGTCGCCGGGCGGCGCGGTGGCGCTCTCGGGCAGGGTCAAGGGCGGCAGCCGTCAGCTCGACCTTGCCGGGCTCACGCTCGACCTTGCGGGCGGCGCGGCGCGGCTGGAGGGCGAGGGGCAATTCATGCCCGGGACCGGCACGGGTTCGCTCGCCCTGCGCGCACGCCGGCTCGACGCCGATGCGCTGGCGACGGCGCTGGCCGAGCGGCCTGGTGCCGAACGCGCGCTGCACGGCCTGCCAGGCGCCTTCGATATCGGGCTCGACCTGGACCAGGTGATCTGGCGCGGCGAGGACTTCTCCGGGCTCGCGCTGCGCGGGCGGCTGCACGATGCAGGTCTGAGCGATGCCTCTGCCTCTGTCCGTGTCGCCGGCGCGCTGGTGGGGGCGAGCGGCCATCTCGGCCCCGAGGGAGCGTCGGGCCGGCTGAACCTCAAGGCCGACGATGCGCGGCGGGTCGCATTGGTGCTGGCGCGCGCCGGGCTCGACCCTGCGCTGGCCGATTTCGTCGCCGCGCTCGGGCGGATCGATGCCGATGCGACGGGGAGCTGGGCGGCCGGGCGCATCGCCTTCCAGCGCCTGCTGGTCGCCGGCTCGTCGGGGCTTCGGCTCGATGCTTCGGGCGAGCTTCTGCCGGCGCGGCTGACGGCCAAGGCCACGGTGAGCGGGCTTTCCCTCGATACGCTGCCGCCGGGCAAGAGTTTCACAGGGTTGGTCCGGCAGCGGGACATCGCTCTCGATCTCACCCTGGCCGACGCCCGTTTCCGCAATGTGCCGCCGGGCTCGGCCCGGCTCGACATCCGCAGCGAGGGGGATGTCTGGCGGTTGAGCCGGCTTTCCGTCGAGGGTTTCGGCGGGGTCAACGTCACCGGCGCGGGCGCGCTTCTGGCCGAGGGCGGGGAGATTTCGGGCCGGGTGCGCGCGCCGCGCATCGAGACGCTGACGGCGCTTGCCGGGCCTCTGCTGCCCGAGATCGTTACGCAGGCGCTGACGCGGACCGGCGACGGGCTGGCGCGGCTCGATGCCGGCTTCCGCCTGACGCGGGCGGCTTCCGGCGAGACGGGGCTCACGGCCGAAGGCACGGCCGCGGCCGGCAAGCTCTCAGTCGACGGGCTGGTCGACCGCGCCGGCAATTGGAGCCGCGCGACGCTCGGCTTCGATCTCGGGGACCGGCGGCAGGCCTTCACGGCGCTGGGAATGCCTGCGCCATTGCAGGGCGGGCCGGGGCGGCTGACGCTCGATCTCGCAAAGGGCCGCATCGTGGGCTCACTGGCGGGGCCGGGGCTTTCGCTCATCGTGGAGGACGGGGCCGGCGGGCCGCAGGTCTCGTTGCAGGCGGACGGGCCGGGCCAGATCCTCCCCGAAGGCCCGGTGCGGCTATTGCCCGACGGCGTGCTCGACGCTCATGCGCGCCTCGACATGACGGGCGAGGCGGTGAAGCTCGACGCCATCTCTGCCCATCTCGGCGGCCTCTCCGCCAGCGGCTCGCTCATACTGCCGCGCGAGGGGCGCTATACAGGGCGTTTCGCGGTTCCCACGGCCGATCTGCGCCTGCTCATGGCCGCCGCGCTCGGTGGCGCGGCGCCGACGGCGGGCTCAACCTGGTCGACGAGCCGGTTCGGGCGCGTCACGGAGCTTCCCGATCTAGAGGTTGCGGTCGAGGCCGGCGCGCTGACCGCCTTCGATGGCGGGGTGCTGCGCAATGCGCGCTTCTCGCTCAAATCCGACATGGATGGGCTCAGGGTCGAGGATGTCGCGGGCGCCTATGGCGGCGGGCAGGTCGCGGGGAGGCTGGGCTTGCGGCGCGACAGCGGGCTCGCCCAGCTCACTGGACGGCTCGATCTCACTGCCATCGATCTGAGCGAGCTGACGCGCGGCGCGGTTGGCGGCAAGGCTTCGGGGCGGATCGAGTTCGGCGGCTCCGGCGAGACACCGGCGCGGTTGATCGCTGGCTTGAGCGGTGCCGGCAGCCTTTCGACGACGGGCACGCGGCTCGCCCGCTTAGACCCGGCCGCCTATGCGCTGGTCATCGCCGGCACCGGCGAGGACGCTTCCGAGAGCGAGACGGCGCGGCTGCAGGACAGGCTCAACGCCGCGCTCGAACGCGATGCCTGGGCGCTCGGCGAGGTAACCCTTCCTTTCACGCTCGCGGGTGGGCTGATCCGGCTCCAGCCCTTCAGCTTCGAGCGCAGCGGCATGCGGACCGAGGTGAGCGGCATCGTCGATCTGCGTGCCCTGAATGCCGATCTGAGGCTTGCCCTGAGGCCGCTGGGGCCGATGCCCAAGGGCTGGCCGGGCGATGCGCCGCAGATCGGGATCGCCTGGCGCGGGCCGCTCGGCTCCTTGCGTCGCGAGAGCGATGTCAGCGCGCTTTCCAACACGGTGGCGGCGCGGGCCCTGGCGCGGGAGATCGAGCGGGTCGAGGCCTTTGAGGCCGATGCCCGCGAGCGGGCCACCCATGCGCGCCGGCTCAGGGCCGAGCGCGAGATGCGCGAGAACGAGCGCAAGCTCAACGAGTTCCTGAGGGTGGAGGAAGAGCGCCGCCTCGCCGAACTGAAGCGTGCGGAAGAGGCCCGTCGCCTGGAAGAGGAACGGCGGCTCGCGGACGAGAAGCGGGCCGAGGAGGCCAAGCGCGCCGAACTGGTGCGGATGGAGCAGGAGATCCGCCGCCGTGTCGAGGCGGAGGAACGCGCGCGCGCCGCCGCCGAGCGGGCTGCGGCGCAGCAGCCGGGGCCGCTCGTCCTGCCCAGTGCGCCGCCAGCGCCTTCGCCCGAGGGGTTCCGGCAGCAGCCGGCGCCAGCGCGCAACACCGCTCCGCCGCTGCCGCCGCCGCTTCAGATCGAGCCGGTGCCGCGGCCCTTCTCGCGCAGCGCGCTGCCGAACTGATTCAACGGGCTCGCGGGCCGATTCAACGGCTTGCGAAACTGATTCAAGTGCTTCGCAATCTGAATCAGGATCTGGTGTTAACCTTTTGTTTGCGCTGATTTTTAGCTATTCGTTTACTTCGCCCGCTCGCGATAATGCGCCAATGCGTGCAGCCGCAGGGCAGCGGAGAGGTTGATTTCGCCGCGCCCGGAATCGACCTCGACGATCAGAGCGGAGACCGAGCGGCCTTCTTCGGCCGCAATCTCCTTCAGGGCTTCCCAGAAGGCGTCCTCCAGCGAGATGCTGGTCCTGTGGCCGGCGATGCTGAGCGAGCGCTTGCGCTCCGGCTTCATGCCGGCTCCGGCTCATCGCGGTCGAGCTTGTGGCGCTCGATATGGCGGGCGGCCTTGTCGCGCTCGTCCTGCGTGAGTTTGCGCTCGGCCTTGGTGCGGCCGAACTCGATGCGGTTCTGCTCGGCCGTCTTCCCGGCCTCCACGCGCGCCTTCTGCTTGCGGAACTGGCGGAGGTTGACGATCTCGGCCATCGCGCGTTCCCGTTCGTCAGGCCGGGCCGAGCATAAGCTCGGGCCTGACCGTCTGGTCGAAGAGATCGGCCGCGACGCCGGCCCTGAGCGCTTCCTCGCGCAGCGTGGTGCCGTTGTGATGCGCGGCCTTGGCGATGCCCGCTGCCTTGTCGTAGCCGATCGCGGGGGCCAGCGCCGTCACCAGCATCAGGGAGCGCGAGAGCAGGTCCTTGAGCTGCGCCTCGTTGGCCTCGATGCCCTCGACGCAGTTGGTGCGGAAGCTGTCGGCCGCATCGGCCAGAAGCCGCACGGACTGAAGGAATGCGGCCGCGATCACCGGCTTGAAGACGTTGAGCTCGAAGTGACCCTGCGAGGCGGCGAAACCGATCGTGGCCTGATTGCCGTGGACCTGCGTCGCGACCATCGTCAGCGCCTCGGCCTGGGTCGGGTTGACCTTGCCGGGCATGATCGAGGAGCCGGGCTCGTTCTCCGGCAGGCTGATCTCGCCGAGGCCGGAGCGCGGGCCGGAGCCCATCAGGCGGATGTCGTTGGCGATCTTGAACAGGTCGGAGGCCAGCGCAGCGAGCGCACCATGGGCGGCAGCGAGCGCGCCGTGGCTCGCCAGCGCCTCGAACTTGTTCTCGGCCGTGCGGAAGGGCAGGCCGGTCAGCGTCGCGACCTCCTTGGCGAAGGCGACGGCGAAGTCCGGGTGGGCGTTGAGGCCGGTGCCGACCGCGGTGCCGCCCTGAGCCAGCGCATGGAGCCCGCCGAGCATCGCCTCGATCCGGCCGATGCCGAGGCGAACCTGCATGACGTAGCCCGAGAATTCCTGCCCGAGCGTGACGGGGGTCGCGTCCTGCAGGTGCGTGCGTCCGATCTTGACGAGGTCCTTGAAGGCCTTCGCCTTGTCGTCGAGCGCCTTCTCGAGACTGCGCAGGGCGGGCAGCAGCCTGCGGGCGATCTCAAGCGACGCGGCGATATGCATCGCGGTGGGGAAGGAATCGTTCGAGGATTGGCCGCGATTGACGTGGTCGTTGGGATGGACCGGCGTCTTGGCTCCGAGGGGCGCGCCGAGCAACTCGTTCGCCCGGTTCGCCAGCACCTCGTTGGCATTCATGTTCGACTGGGTGCCGGAGCCGGTCTGCCAGACCACGAGCGGGAAATGCCCGTCGAACTTGCCGGCGAGCGCTTCGTCAGCCGCCTGGCCGATCGCGCCGGCGACACGCTGGTCGAGCAGGCCGAGCCGGGCGTTGACATGGGCCGCGGCCTTCTTGACCAGTACCAGCGCATGGACCAGCGGCAATGGCAGGCGCTCGCTCTCGCTGCCGATCCTGAAGTTCTCAAGAGAGCGCTGCGTCTGCGCACCCCAATATCGATCCGCCGGCACGGCGATGGGGCCGAAGGAATCGGTTTCGGTGCGCGTCTCGGTCATTGGAGGATCCGGGCTCTAGGTCTTCTTGCGGAAGGCATCGAGGCTGACGACCTCGGCGCCCTTGGCCGCATCCTCGGCCTCCGGGGCAGGGGCCGAATCGCCATCCTTCTCGGCGGTCTCGGCTGCGGGCGTGCGGGATTTCAGCGCCGGCACGCCAGCCGGGACGACCTTTCCAGCCGGGACAACCTTTGCCGGAACGGGGGTGGGCGCCGCCGCCGGGGGCTCCTCGGCCTCGGTCGCTTCCGACGCTCCCTCCGGCTCGCCCTGGGTCTCGAACTTCAGGCCGAACTGGACGGAGGGGTCGAAGAAGGTCGTCAGCGCGTCGAAGGGCACGAGCAGGCGCTCCGGCACGCCGGAGAAGGAGAGCCCGACCTCGAAGGAGTGGTCGGAGACATTCAGGTCCCAGAACTGATGCTGCAGGACGATCGTCATCTCGTCCGGATGCTTCTCCCGCAGGCGCTGCGACAGGCGCACGCCCGGAGCCCCCGTTCGGAAGGTGACGTAGAAATGGTGCTCGCCCGGCAGTCCGTCCCGTGCCGCCTCCGCCAGGATCTTGCGGACGACGCCCTTCAGCGCCTCCTGCACCATCAGATCGTAACGCAGCACATCCTTGGACATCGGGTCGACGTGTTCCGCTTGTTGCTCCGGCGGGAAGAGCCGGCATGCTGAGAAGAAAGTGGAGGCTTCTGTTGCCAGGCGCCTCCGAGCCCCGCCTTACGCGGCTAAACGCAAGGGCTTTGGTTTGGGAACCAGCACCGCTTACGCGGCGACAGCAACCCGAGCATTGTTGTCGTTGGCAACTATGCTTTGGCCCGATAACGGCGGAACCATGCCGAGCAAAGGGATAACCTTTACACCCTCGTCGATCCTGTTTCGCCCCCGCCAAAACTCTGCTTTCACAGGGCTTTGGTGGAGGCGCCGGGTACTGCCCCCGGGTCCGAAAGGCTTATTTCGAGATCCGTTTATCGCCATAGCCGTTCTTGCGAGCGGCACAGGGAATATAGGGCGAGCGTGGGCGCGGGGAAAGAGCGTAGCGCGGATTTCGACAGGATGTGCGGTTTTCCCGCCTCAGTCGAGAATACGACCATTTCTGATGTCGATATCGAGCATCATTTCGTCATGGTCGGCGCTGCGGCCGGCGATCTCCCAGCGGTCGCCGTATCGCAGGATCTCCTCGACATGGACCAGGCCAGCGCTCCAGGCGATGGAGCGAGCCTGGCTCTCGGAGATGATTGCAATGGTTTCTCGGATTTTCGCCTTGCTGGCGCGGGCCGGTCCGGCGGCGAATCCGCTCAGGCCAAGGGCCGCGAGGAGGCAGATCGTTCTTCTTGTCATTCGCATCGGCGTATCCCGCGTCGATCGGGCCGCCATGAGCGGTCCCGATTGAGGCGGGTTTGCGGATGCGGGCGGTCACGGCAAGTCGCGATCGCGTGAGTTTCAGCTCCGATCGGCCTTGGCGGAGGCGGGCCGTTCGCGTTCCAGCCGCATCACGGTCCCGTCGCTGCCGCGCAGATTGATCTGGATGACGGCGCCGGTGGCGTCGCGGCCTTCGACCTTCCAGTGGCCGTCATCGAAGGTCATGTCCTCGACGCGGGCCATGCCGTGCTTATTGGCGATTCGACGCGCATCGTCCTTCGAAATCATCCGGTCTGAAGGCTTGGGCGTCTCGGGGGACTGAGCCGAGGCCAGCGCCGGGATTGCGCATGTGGCCAGTGCGGCCAGCATCGTGGAGCGTCGCGAAAGCATCTCTGCCTCTCCTTCTCGAATTGTGTGTTCTGCTCGAATGGTGTGTTTGGGGAAGAACGGGCGCGGCAACGGGCAGGTTCCCGCCGGAAGCTGTCGCGGCACCCCCGCAAAGTTGGGGAAGCCCCGCAGCCGGGGTGGGCGAGCCGGGCCGCGAGCGGCTATGCTCGCCCGCTCTCCAGAGATTCGACATGCGCCAGTACCAAGACCTGCTCCAACGCGTCCTGACCGAGGGCGTCCGCAAGGAGGACCGCACCAGAACCGGCACGCTCGCCGTCTTCGGCCACCAGATGCGTTTCGACCTTTCGCAGGGCTTCCCGCTGGTCACGACGAAGAAGCTGCATCTGCGCTCGATCATCCATGAGCTGATCTGGTTCCTGCGCGGCGACACCAATGTCCGCTACCTGCAGGAAAACGGCGTCACCATCTGGGACGAATGGGCGGACGAGAACGGCGATCTCGGCCCCGTCTACGGCCGGCAGTGGCGCTCATGGGCTGCGCCGGACGGACAGGTGATCGACCAGATCGCCTGGGTGGTGAACGAGATCCGGCGCAACCCGGATTCACGCCGCCTTATCGTCTCGGCCTGGAACCCGGCCGATATCCCGAAGATGGCGCTGGCGCCCTGCCACTGCCTGTTCCAGTTCTTCGTGGCGGATGGGAAGCTCTCCTGCCAGCTCTACCAGCGCTCGGCGGATGTCTTCCTCGGCGTGCCGTTCAACATCGCGAGCTATGCGCTGCTGACCCATATGGTGGCGCAGGTCACGGGCCTGGGCGTCGGGGATTTCGTGCATTCCTTCGGCGACACCCACCTCTATGTGAACCATCTCGACCAGACGCGGCTGCAGCTTTCGCGCGAGCCGCGCGCGCTGCCGAAGCTCACGCTGAACCCGGCGGTGACGCGGCTGGAGGATTTCCAGTTCGAGGACGTGACGATCACGGATTACGATCCGCATCCCGGCATCAAGGCTCCGATCGCCGTATGACACTCTCCATCCGCTCCGCACGGCCTGGCGAGGCCGGGCTCGTGCTCGGCTTCATCCGCGAACTGGCCGAATACGAGAAGCTGCTGCACGAGGTTTCCGCGAGCGAGGCGGAGATCGAGCAGGCGCTGTTTTCGCCCGACCCGAAGGTGTTCTGCGACATCGCCGAATGGGAGGGGCAGCCGGTCGGCTTCGCGGTGTGGTTCTACACCTATTCGACCTTCTCCGGCCGCCACGGCATCTGGCTCGAGGACCTCTATGTCCAGCCCGCCCAACGCGGGCGGGGCATCGGCAAGGCGCTGATCGCGCGGCTGGCGAAGCGTTGCGTCGACGAGAGCCTGCCGCGGCTGGCCTGGTGGGTGTTGAACTGGAACGAGCCCTCGCGCGTTTTCTATCGTTCGCTCGGTGCGCAGGCGCAGGACGAGTGGACTGTGAAACGGCTGGAGGGCGAGGCGCTCCGGCGGCTCGGCGGGAGTTGAACAGATGGAGAAGCGCCCGATCGTTCTGGTCGCAGCCGTCGCCGACAATGGCGTGATCGGCGACGACAACCGGCTGATCTGGCGGCTGAAGACGGATCTGCGCCGCTTCCGCAGCCTGACCATCGGCCGGCCCGTGCTGATGGGGCGCAAGACCTTCCTCTCGATCGGCAAGCCCCTGCCGGGGCGGCAGACCATCGTGCTGACCCGCGATCCGGGCTTCACGGCGGAAGGCGTAACAGTCGTTCATTCGCTCGACGAGGCGCTGGCGGAAGGGCAGCGCATCGCCGCGGCCAATGGGGCGGATTCGGTCACCGTGGCCGGAGGCGCTGACGTCTACCGCCAGACGCTGCCACTGGCCGACAGGCTGGAACTGACGCTGGTCCACGCCAAGCCGCCTGGCGACGCGCTCTTTCCCGACTGGGAACGCTCCGCCTTCGAGCAGGCCGGAGCAAACGAGCGCCACTCGGCCGACCCCGACAACGAGCATCCTTTCACCTTCGTGACCTGGCGCAGGCGCGCGTGAGAATTCGGCGCAGGCCCGCATAACTCGGCGCAGGCGCGGCTGATCGCCGCTTCCCGTTCACGATGAACGGCTTGCGCCGTTGACGAATCCATGGCCCATGACCAATTCAGCCCGGCGTCCTTCGCTCGAAGGCGCTGACAAGCGGCCATGCCTCACCTATGGCTCGGCCGCGACATAACGGAAGGGAACGGCTCGAGAATGCCTTGGAGCAACCAGAGCGGCGGTGGCGGGGGAGGCCCCTGGGGTCAGCGCGGAGGCAGTGGCGGCGGCGGCCCATGGGGCGGCGGTGGCTCAGGCGGAGGCAACGGTAATCCGCCCGATCTCGAGGAGATCCTGCGGCGTAGCCAGGACAGGCTGAAGAACCTGGTCCCCGGCGGCAATATCGGAGGGCGCGGGCTGGCGCTCGGCATCCTGGCGCTGATCCTGGTCTGGCTCGGCTCCGGCATTTATTTCGTGCGGCCGAACGAGGTCGGCCTCAACGTCGTCTTCGGCAAGTTCGCCGGCAAGACAGGCGAGGGCGCCAACTGGAATTGGCCCTATCCCATCGGCAGCGTGATCAAGCCCCAGGTGACCAACGTCATCACCACCGAGGTCGGCTTCCGCACGATCGAGTCGGTGCGCACGTCGCGCCAGACCGATGTCGGCGAGGAGAGCCTGATGCTCACGGGCGACGAGAACATCGTCGACATCGATTTCATCGTGCAGTGGCAGATCGACCCCGCCACGCCGGAGAACTACGTCTTCAACATCCAGGACCCGCCGGGCACGGTGAAGGCCGTGGCCGAGAGCGCCATGCGCGAGATCATCGGGCGTCGCAACATCCAGCCGGTGCTCACCACCGATCGCGGCGCGATCGAGACCGAAGTGCGCCAGCTGATGCAGGATACGCTCAACGGCTACAATGCCGGCGTGCAGATCCGCCTCGTGCAGCTGCAGAAGGTCGATCCGCCGCAGCAGGTCATCGACGCCTTCCGCGACGTCCAGGCGGCGCGCGCCGACCAGGAGCGCCTGCGCAACGAGGCGCAGACCTATGCGAACCGGGTCGTTCCCGAGTCCCGTGGCCGGGCGGCCCAGCTCGTCCAGGCGGCGGAAGCCTTCAAGGAGCAGACCGTTGCCGAAGCGCGCGGTCAGGCGAGCCGCTTCAACGCGGTCTATGAGCAGTACAAGAATGCCCCGGGCGTGACGCGCGAGCGGCTCTTCCTGGAGACGATGGAACGCGTGATGGGCGGGACCGACAAGATCATCCTCGACTCGACGGGCCAGGGCGTCGTGCCCTATCTGCCGCTCGATCAGCTCCAGCAGGCGCGACCGGCGGCTCCGGGACTGCGTCAGCAGCAGGGAGGGCAGACCCGATGAACGGCTCCTTCCTTCGCGCAGCGCTCTTTGTCGCCGTCGTCGCCGTCGCGGCGGTGCTCTACGCCTGCACCTTCGTGGTTTCGCAGACGCAGTCCGCCCTCGTGCTGCGCCTCGGCGCGGTGCGCGCCGTCAAGACCGAGCCGGGCCTCTACTTCAAGTGGTTCGCGCCGATCGAGACGGTGACCCTGCTCGACAACCGCATCCTCGATCTGGACCTGCCGGCGCAGGAAATCATCGCCTCGGACCAGAAGCGGCTCGTTGTCGATGCCTTCACGCGCTACCGCATTTCCGATCCGCTGCGCTTCTACCAGGCGGTCAACAACATCCCGCGGGCCAATTCGCAGCTGGCTTCGATCGTGAACGGTAATGTCCGCTCCGTTCTTGCGGAGGCTAGCTTCACCGCGATGGTCCGCACGGAGCGCTCGCGGCTGATGAACCGCATCCGGGACGACGTGAACCGCGAGGCGACCCGCTTCGGCATGACGGTGGTGGATGTCCGGCTGCGCCGTGTCGACCTGCCGGCGGCGAACTCGGCCGCAGTCTTCCAGCGCATGCAGACCGAACGCCAGCGCGAGGCGGCCGAGGCGCGCGCGCTGGGTGGCCAGCAGGCGCAGGAGATCCGGGCGCGGGCCGACAGGGACGCGACGGTCATCGTCGCCGAGGCACAGCAGAACTCGGACGTGATCCGCGGCCAGGGCGAGGCAGAACGCAACAAGGTCTTCGCCGAGGCTTTCGGCCAGGATCCGGAGTTCTTCTCGTTCTATCGGTCGATGCAGGCCTATGAGGCCAGCATCAAGCCGGGAGACACGCGGATGGTGCTTTCGCCCGATTCGCCGTTCTTCCGCTTCTTCAACGGTCCGACCGCGCAGCGCGACGGCGGGGCTGCGGCGACGCCGTCAGCGCCTGCGCCCGCGCGGCCCTGATCCCGGCGGAGCGACCCGATGCGGGATTTCATCGCGGCGCTCGGTCTGGTCTTCGCTATCGAGGGCATCCTCTTCGCCGCGATCCCGCATTTGGCGAAGGATGCCCTCAGGAGCGCGGCGGAGACGCCGGCCGAACGGATGCGGCTCATCGGCATCGCCTCGGCCGTGCTGGGCGTGATCCTGGTATGGCTGGTGCGCGGGGTCTGATAGAATAACAGTAAGGCAGGGCGATCGCGTTCGATGACACGATCGTGCGTCGCCCTTCCGCCGCATTTCGGGGTTCAATGTCTGGCGCCCAAGCCAGCATCGAACGCCTGCCCGACAGGCCCGCATTTTTCCGTCATGAGGACCCTATGGCATTGAAAACCGTTTTCGCAGACCGGCCTCTCCGCATTGCGTTCGCCGCCGGCGTCGCCGGTCTCGCGCTGATGGCTGCGCCGGTCCTGGCGCCGCGGCCGGCGCAGGCGAACACGCCGCTGCTGACGGGCCAGACCTCTCTCGCCGACCTCGTCGACAGGGTCATGCCGGCGGTGGTCAACATCGCTGCCGTGACCACCAACGACCAGAAGGGCCGCAACCTGCCGCAATTGCCGCAGCTCGGCCCCGATACGCCCTTCGGCGATCTGTTCGAGGAATTCTTCAACCGCCGCAACCAGCAGGGCGAGCGCCAGGCGCCCCAGCAGCGCCGCTCGCAATCGGCCGGTTCGGGGTTCGTGATCGATGCTTCGGGCATCGTGGTGACCAACAACCACGTCATCGGCGACGCCAACGAGATCACGGTGGTGTTCGGTGACGGACTGCGCCTCAAGGCCGAAGTCATCGGCAAGGACAGCAAGGTCGACATCGCCGTGCTGCGTGTGAAGCACGACAAGCCTCTGCCGGCCGTGAAGTTCGGCGATTCCGACAAGATGCGGATCGGCGACCCCGTCATGGCGATCGGCAATCCGTTCGGCCTCGGCGGCTCGGTGTCGTCCGGCATCGTCTCGGCCCGCAACCGCGACATCAGCCAGGGGCCTTACGATACCTATATCCAGACCGACGCAGCCATCAACAAGGGCAACTCGGGCGGGCCGCTGTTCAACATGGCGGGCGAGGTCATCGGCATCAACACGGCGATCCTGTCGCCGACCGGCGGCTCGGTCGGCATCGGCTTCGCCGTGCCGTCGTCGCTGGCCACCAACATCGTCGATCAGCTGCGTGAGTTCGGCGAGACGCGGCGCGGCTGGCTCGGTGTGCGCATCCAGAGCGTCGACGACGCCACCGCCGAGGCGCTCGGGCTCGGCACGGCGCGCGGCGCGCTCATCGCCGGCATCGACGACAAGGGCCCGGCAAAGCCGGCCGGCCTCGAAACCGGTGACGTGATCGTCAAGTTCGACGGCAAGGACGTGAAGGATTCGCGCGACCTGCCGCGCATCGTCGCGGCGACGCCCGTCGGCAAGGACGTGCCGGTCTCCATCGTCCGGAAGGGCAAGGAAGAGCAGAAGACGGTCAAGCTCGGCCGGCTCGAGGATGGCGAGAAGGTCCAGACCGCCTCGGCCAACAAGCCGGCTGCGGAGCCGGCCAAGCCCGCGGTGACCAGCGCGCTCGGCCTCGAATTCTCGCCGCAGACCGACGAGCTGAAGAAGCGCTATTCGATCAAGGACGGCCTCAAGGGCGTCGTCATCACCAAGGTCGACGCCAATTCGAATGCGGCCGACAAGCGCATCCAGGTCGGCGAGCTGATCGTCGAAGTCGGTCAGGAGCCCGTCAACGCGCCGCAGGACGTGACCAAGCGGCTCGACGCGCTGAAGAAGGAAGGCAAGAAGTCGGCGCTGCTGCTCGTCTCGAACGGGCAGGGCGAGGTTCGCTTCGTCGCGGTGTCGATGAACTGAGCTGTCTTGCTCGTTTCAGGTTAAGGGATCAGGGCGGCCCTGCGAGGCCGCCCTTTTTCATGCCTCGTTCGGAGATCGAGATGAAGATCAGCGAGATTCCCTTCGTGACCACGGACTGGTCGACTGTTCCGCCGGAGCATCATGCCGGCGACAGCGGCGAAGCGACCTGGCGGGTCCAGTATTTCGGCCCCGAAGAGAACCGCATCCGGGTGCGGATGGTCGAATACTCGCCGGGCTACGTCGCAGATCACTGGTGCTCGAAGGGGCACATCATCCTGTGCCTCGATGGTGAGATGGAGACCACGCTCGCCGATGGGCGTGTGATGCCGCTCAGAGCCGGCATGAGCTATCAGGTCGCCGATGGCGCCGAGGCGCATCGCTCCGCGACGAAGACCGGCGCGAAGCTCTTCATCGTCGACTGAACGGTTCCCCTCCGAAACGCGGGTCATCCCGGACGGAGCGAGCGAAGATGCGGCGGGGCCGCCCTTTGTCGTTTGGCTTACCACCGCGTCATGCTCGGGCTTGACCCGAGCATCTCTTCAACCAGTGCCTTCTGGTCCCGAGGTTCTCGGGTCGAGCCCGAGAATGACGCTTTTCAGTCCCGGACGATCTCGCTACCCGCATAGCCCTGCGCGTAAAGCAGCGCGGTGAGATCGGCGTGGTCGAGGCGGGCGTCGGCCGCGGCCGCAACCGCCGGCTTGGCGCGGAAGGCGGCGCCGAGCCCCGCTTCGCCCAGCATGGCGAGATCGTTGGCGCCGTCGCCGACGGCGAGCGTCGCTTCCGGAGCGAGGTTGAAGCGAGCGCGCAGCTCGACGAGGGCGTCGAGCTTGGCCTGCTTGCCGAGGATCGGTTCGGCGACCTCGCCGCGCAGGATGCCGTCGTCCGCCAGCAGCAGGTTGGAGCGATGCTCGTCGAAGCCGATCACGGCACTGATCGGGCCGGTGAAGACGGTGAAACCGCCCGAGACCAGTGCGGTGTAGCCGCCATGGGCGCGCATGGTGCGGACGAGCTCGCGCCCGCCCGGCGTCAGGGTGATGCGGTTCTGAATGATCTCCTCGACGACGCCGAGCGGCACGCCCTTGAGCAGGGCGACGCGCTCCCGCAACGCCGGCTCGAAGGCAATCTCGCCGCGCATGGCGCGCTCGGTGATAGCGGCGACATGCTCCTTCAGCCCGACGACATCGGCGAGTTCGTCGATGCATTCCTGGCCGATCATGGTCGAATCCATGTCGGCGAGGAACAGCGCCTTGCGGCGCGTCGCCACCGGCTGGACGATGACGTCGATCGGCGCGTCCGCCAGCGCGGAGCGGATGTCAGCTTCGAGCTTGCGCGCGTCGATGGCTTCCGCGAAGAGGTCGGCGGCGATGGCGCCGTCGAGAGCGGCCGTGCGGGCGATGCCCGGAACGCTGCGGGCGAGCCCGGCCAGAACGGCCTCGCTCACCAGCGCCTGGCCATGGGCGGATACGAGTGTGGCGACGAACATGGCGAGGACCGGGGTGCGGCAGGGGGAAAGGATCAGGGCGGTGCTCATCGCAGGTCCAACTGCCAGCGGCAAGTCCGCGCTGGCGATCGAGATCGCGCGGCGGACCGGCGGAGTGGTCGTCAACGCCGATTCCATGCAGGTCTATGCAGATCTGCGCATCCTCACCGCCCGGCCGAGCGAGGCGGAAGAGGCGATGGTTCCGCACCGGCTCTATGGCCATGTCGATGGGGCGGTGAACTACTCCGCGATGCGCTACGCCAGCGATGTCACGGCACTGCTCGGCGAATTGCGGGGGGAGGGGCGCCTCCCGATCCTCGTCGGTGGGACGGGGCTCTATTTCAAGGCGGTGACGGAAGGTTTCTCGGCCATGCCGCCCGTGCCCGAGGCCGTGCGCGCGGCCTTCCGCATGCGTGCCGAAGGGCTGGAGACGGTGGCGCTCCATGCGGAGCTCGCGCGTGTCGATCCGGCGATGGCCGAGCGGCTGAAACCTTCCGACCGGATGCGGATCATGCGTGCGCTGGAGGTGTTCGAGGCAACGGGGCGGTCGCTTGCCAGCTTCCAGGGCGAGCGTGAACCCGGGCCGCTCGGCGAGGAAGGGTTGCTGCGGCTCTTCATCCATCCGGAGCGGGAGACGGTACGGCGGCAGATCGACAGCCGCTTCGAGGCGATGATCGAGGCGGGCGCGCTCGACGAGGTCTCACGGCTGAAGGCGCGCGGGCTCGACCCGTTGCTGCCGATCATGCGCGCCCATGGCGTGCCGGGGCTGATCGCCCATCTCGACGGCGAGATCTCGCTGGCGGAGGCGATCCTGCGCGGGCAGGCGGATACGCGTGCCTATGCCAAGCGGCAGGTCACCTGGTTCCGCCACCAGATGGCCGGCTGGCAAGCCGTCTCGCCGAGCGACGCGCTCGGCGCGGCGCTGGCGGGGCTCGAAGGCTAAGGCGCCGGCTGGTTTTCGGTATGGGGCACGATCAGGCGGCGGCAGCCGCGTCGGGCCCGGCGATGCCGAGGCGGTTGCGGCCTTCGCTCTTGGCCCGGTAGAGCGCCTGGTCGGCACGCGCCATCAGGCAGGGCAACCCCTCGCGGGGCAGGCGCATCGCGACGCCGAAGCTCGCCGTCACCTTGAGGGCGAGCGTTTCCGAGACCGGCAGCGCGCGGGCGGCCAGCGCCTCCTGGATCCTCCGGGCCTCGGCGCTGGCGGAGCCCAGGTCGCAATCCTGCAGCAGGATCGCGAATTCCTCGCCGCCGAAGCGGCCGACGAGATTGCTTTCGCCGCGGAACAAGCCGAGCAGCAGATCGGCGAACGCGCGGATGACGGCGTCGCCCGCCGGATGGCCATGCGTGTCGTTGACCTGCTTGAAGTGGTCCAGATCGACGATGATCAGCGCGATGTCACCGCCCGCCGCCGTCACCCTGGCGATGTCGGCGTTAGCCTTCTCGGTAAAGGAGCGGCGGTTGAGCAACGCGGTCAGCGGATCGGTCTCGGCGAGGCGGCGGAGCTCCCGCTCGCGCTCCTCGCGCTGGCCGATCTCTTCGGACAGGGCCCGGCGGGTGGCGCGCTCCCGCCCGATCTCCAGCGCGAGCGTCGCGGCCCGCAGCTGCAGCGTCTGGTTGGCAATGGTCAGGTCGGTAATGTCGGTCAGCGTCAGCAGGAGCCCGTCGCTGATTGGCGCCACTGCGATCCTGAGCCAGCTTGTGCCGCCGTTCCGCGTGATCGAGGTTTCGATGGTGTCGGCGCGCTGCAGATCGACGGCGTGGCGGCAACGGCGCCAGATCGCCGCGTCGGCGAAAAAGGGCAGGCTCTCGCGGGCGTCGGTGTCGAGCAGGTCGATATCCGGGCGCCCGCACAGCTCCGAAGCGCGCTGGTTGGCGGTGACTATGACAACCTGCTCGATGCAGCCTGCCTCGTCCCGCAGCGCGCGCAAGGCCACGATGCCGCTGGGCGAGGTTTCGAGCACGGCATCGAGCAAATCCTCGCGGAACCGCAGCGGCCGGCTGAAGGCGACCACATGGCGGCCGCCGGCGCGGTCCGTCGTCGGCAGCAGCAGCCGCTCCCAGAGGGCGACGCGCACCGTGCTGCTCGAGCGGTGGATCGTATAGAGCGGCCGGTTCTCCGCGAGCGTTTGCGTGAGGCAGTCGATCGTGAAGCGTGCAACCTGCGGGCGCATTCCCGAAACGGTCTCCCCCAGCCGCGTGCCGCCGGCATAGCGCACGATCTCGCGTCCGTAGTGGGTCCAGCGGTAATCGCCGTCGGCCGTCGGGGCGAGGACCATCAGCTCCTCGCCGAAGGCGGCGAACACGTCGGAGGTGAAGCTTTCATGCGAAACAAGGCCGTCTTCACGCGTATGAAGAGCGAAGCGCGTCAGCAGCTCCGCGACCTGCGGCGCATGCCCGCGCGCGGCGATATTCTCGCTGTGAACCTCGTAATACATGTCCATCCCGATCCCAGCGCAAAATCTATGAAACCAGGGGTTGAAAAAGCGTTCCCCAGGGGCAGGCTGCTCCCGGGCCGATGCTCACGGTCGGGAAACCATGTTTGCGCTTGACCGGCTTGCGGCGCTCCGCTAGCGTTTCGCAACTTCCGCCAAGGATCGATCGCGCGATGCGCAAGCTTATTATCGTACAGGTGCGCTGGTAGGGGCCGGTTTCAACGAACCGGGCGTCCCCGACGCCAGCGCACGCCCAGGCCCCTCCGAGGGCCTTTTTTATTGCCCGCATCCCAGACAATCCAATCAGAAGAACAGCCCGAGGAGAGCGTTATGAGCGAGATGATGACCGGAGCCGAGATGGTCGTCCGCGCGCTTCAGGACCAGGGTGTCGAGCATCTGTTCGGCTATCCCGGCGGGGCCGTACTTCCGATTTACGACGCGCTCTTCCAGCAGGAGGCGGTGAAGCACGTGCTCGTCCGTCACGAGCAGGGCGCCGTGCACGCGGCCGAGGGTTATGCCCGCTCCGCGCCCGGCAAAGTCGGCTGCGTGCTCGTGACCTCGGGCCCCGGCGCGACCAACGCAGTCACCGGCCTGACCGACGCGCTGCTCGACTCGATCCCCCTCGTCGTCATCACGGGGCAGGTGCCGACGCATCTGATCGGGTCGGACGCGTTCCAGGAATGCGACACGGTCGGCATCACCCGCTCCTGCACCAAGCACAATTATCTGGTGAAGAGCATCCATGACCTGCCGCGCATCCTGCACGAGGCCTTCTACGTCGCCGCCAACGGCCGGCCGGGCCCGGTCGTCATCGACATCCCGAAGGACGTGCAGTTCGCGACGGGCGCCTATAGCCGCCCGCGCGACAACCAGCACAAGACCTACCGCCCGGTGGTCAAGGGCGACATCGAGAAGATCAAGGCGGCGGTCGAGCTGATCGCAGCCGCCAAGAAGCCTGTCTTCTACACCGGCGGCGGCGTCATCAACGCGGGCCCGCATGCGTCGGCACTGCTCAGGGAGCTGGCGCGGCTGACTGGCTATCCGGTGACCTCGACGCTGATGGGACTCGGTGCCTTCCCGGCCGCCGACAAGCAGTGGCTCGGAATGCTGGGCATGCACGGCACCTACGAGGCCAACCTCGCCATGCATGACTGCGACGTCATGATCAATATCGGGGCGCGCTTCGACGACCGGATCACCGGGCGGATCGATGGCTTCTCGCCGCGCTCGAAGAAGATCCACATCGACATCGATCCGTCCTCGATCAACAAGACGGTCAAGGTCGATATCGGCATCGTCGGCGACTGCGCGCATGTGCTGGAGGACATGGTCCGCATCTGGCGCGAGAGTGGCGCGCAGGTCGACAAGACCGCGCTTGCCGCATGGTGGACGCAGATCGATGGCTGGCGCGGGCGCAAGAGCCTCGCTTACAAGCGCTCCGACAGCATCATCAAGCCGCAATATGCGCTCGAACGCCTTCACGCGCTGACCAAGGATCGCGATACCTACATCACGACCGAGGTCGGGCAGCACCAGATGTGGGCGGCGCAGTATCTCCAGTTCCAGGAGCCGAACCGCTGGATGACCTCGGGAGGCCTCGGCACGATGGGCTACGGCCTGCCGGCGGCGATCGGCGTGCAGATGAAGCATCCCAAGGCGCTCGTCATCGACGTCGCCGGCGAGGCCTCGATCCTGATGAACATGCAGGAGATGTCGACGGCGGTGCAGTATCGCCTGCCGGTCAAGATCTTCATCCTTAACAACGAATACATGGGCATGGTGCGGCAGTGGCAGGAGCTGCTGCATGGCGGGCGCTATTCGGAGAGCTACTCGCAATCGCTGCCCGATTTCGTGAAGCTGGCGGAAGCCTATGGCGGCCATGGCATTCGCTGCGACGACCCCGCCGAGCTGGACGATGCGATCATGGAGATGATCGATACGCCCAAGCCCGTGATCTTCGACTGCCTGGTGGCGAAGGAAGAGAACTGCTTCCCGATGATCCCGTCGGGCAAGGCGCATAACGAGATGATCCTGCCGGATTTCGAAGGCGATACCGGTCTGATCATCGACGCCAAGGGCAAGCAGCTGGTTTGAGGTAACACCGTCATGTTCGGGCCTGACCCGAGCATCTCCGGAAAGAGCTTCGCGGGTCTGCGCTTCACTGCTCCGGAGAATGACGGCCACAGGGTTGGGGGAACGACATGGCCACGATCGGCCTGATCGGCGGAATGAGCTGGGAATCGACGGCGGTCTATTACCGGCTGCTCAATGAGGGTGTGCGGGAGCGGGCGGGCGGGCTGCATTCGGCCGACGTGCTGCTGCATTCGGTCGACTTCGCGCCCATCGCCGAGATGCAGGCGCAGGGCGATTGGGCGGCGGCGGGCGCGGCGCTGGCCGAGAGCGCGCGCCGGCTCGAGCGCGCCGGGGCCTCCTGCCTCGTGCTCTGCACCAACACGATGCACAAGGTGGCGGACCGGATCATCGGTGCGACGAACCTGCCTTTCCTGCATCTGGCCGATGTGACGGCGCGCGCGATCCTGGCTTCGGGCTCGCGCCGTCCGCTGCTGCTGGCGACGCGCTTCACCATGGAGCAGGCTTTTTATCGTGACCGGCTGAGAGCCTTCGGCGTGGAGGCACTGGTGCCTGCCGCGGAGGAGCGCGAGGCTGTCCATCGCATCATCTACGAGGAACTCTGCCGCGGGCGCATCGAGCCGGTCTCGCGGGCGCAATATCGTGCCATCGTCGAACGGGCGGTGCGCAAGCAGGGCTGCGACGGCGTCATCCTCGGCTGCACCGAGATCACGCTGCTGGTGTCGCAGGCTGATTTCGCCGTTCCCGTCTTCGACACCACCGCCCTGCATGTCGCCGCGGCGCTCGATTTCGCCGACCAAGTGGAGAGCGTCGCTGCATGAAACTGCTGATCGGCAACAAATGCTATTCTTCCTGGTCGCTTCGGGCCTGGCTCCTCATGCGGGCGACCGGCATCGCCTTCGAGGAGACGCTCGTGCTGCTCGACGCGCCCGGCTTCAAGGAGACGGTCTATGCCGAGGCTCCGCTGAGCGGCGGCACGGTGCCGACGCTGGTGGATGGCGACATCGCCGTCTGGGAGACGCTGGCGATCGCCGAGTATCTCCATGAAAAGCATCCCGCTGCCGGCATCTGGCCGCGCGAGCCGGCCGCCCGCGCCCATGCCCGTGCCGTTTCGAGCGAGATGCATGCGGGCTTCACGGCTCTGCGTGGCGCCTGCCCGATGAATCTCGGCAAGCGCTATGCCGCGCGCGACCGCGGCCCGGCCGTAACCCGCGACGTGGAGCGCATCACCACGATCTGGCGTGAGGCGCGCGAGCGCTTCGGCAAGGCCGGCTCGGGGCCGTTCCTCTACGGAAATTTCTCGGCGGCCGATGCGATGTTCGCGCCTGTCGTCACCCGCCTCGACACCTATGGCATCGCCGTCGACGCCGTCTCGCAGAGCTATATGCGGTCGATCCTGACGCTGCCGGCCTATCGGCAGTGGCTGGCGGCAGCGCTCTCCGAGCCCTGGATCGTCGCGCATGACGAGGTCGACGAGCCCGCCCTCGTCGATCTCCGCCATAGCTGAATCCTTTCCTGCTTAAACCTTGCCCGCTTAACCTCGCCCACAGGTCCGTCATGTCCAAGCCCGCGACCCATTACCCGAACGCCCCGAAATCCCAGCCGAGCGCGCGCCATACGCTGGCGGTGATCGTCGACAACGAGCCCGGCGTCCTCGCCCGTATCGCGGGGCTCTTCTCCGGGCGCGGCTACAACATCGAGAGCCTGACCGTCTCCGAGACGGAGCATGAGAAGCATCTCTCGCGCATCACCGTCGTGACGTCCGGCACGACTTCCGTGGTCGACCAGATCAAGGCGCATCTCGACCGGTTGGTGCCGGTGCATCGGGTCGTCGACCTGACGGAGCAGGGCGAGGCGCTGGAGCGCGAGCTGGCGTTGATCAAGGTTGTCGGCAAGGGCGAGCACCGCGTCGAGGCGATGCGGCTGGCTTCCGCCTTCGGAGCGCGCACGCTCGATGCCTCGCTGACCTCCTTCGTCTTCGAGCTGACCGGATCGACCGACGAGATCGAGCGCTTCATCAAGCTGATGACCGTGGTGGGCCTCACGGAAGTCTCGCGCACCGGCATCGCGGCGATGAGCCGCGGGCCCGAGGCGATGTAAGCATGGCGCTGACGCCGGAAGCCCTCAACCTGATCTCGCTCGGGCTCGGGATCGCGGGTTTCGCCTGCCTTGCGGGGCCCGTGATCATGCGAATGGGCGGCCGCGCGGCTGCCGAGCCGCCCGGCAGCGGCAAAATCCTGCGCTCGCCGCTCTGGTGGGCGGGCTTCGTGATGACCGTCGCGGCGATCATGCTGCAGCGTGTGGCGGCGCAGGGCGCCGCCGGCTGATTTCTTCAGCCCGCGAAGCCGCCTTTCTCGAGAAACGCCTGTTCCTCGGCGGTCGTCTCGCGCCCGAGGACCGGGTTGCGATGGGGGAAGCGGCCGAAATCGCGGATAATGTCGCGATGGATTTCGGCGTGTTTCACGCCGTCCGGGTCGCCGGCCGCCTGGCAGAGCGCGACGCAGCGATCCTGATCGGCGAGCGCTTCGGAATGCATGAACGGCATGTAGAAGAAGCGCTGCGCGGGCGGCTGGTAGGATGTGTCGAAACCGCGGGCGATGGCGCGCTGCGCGATGGCCAGCGCCTGCGCGTCCGTCGCAAAGGCCCTCGGGCTTCCCCTGAAGAGGTTGCGCGGAAACTGGTCGAGCAGGATGAGGAGCGCATAGGCCCCTTCCGGCGTCTGTTCCCAATCCGGCAGTTTTCCTGCGGCTGCGGCTTCATGCGCGGCGAAGAAGCGCGCCTTGATTGCCGCATCGAAGGCGTCGTTTTTGGCGAACCATTTCTCCGGACCGGCTTCGTGCCAGAAGGCGATCGTCTCGGCGGCGCTCGGCAAGGTCATCAGTGACGGTCTCCTGCTTTCTCTACGGGCGGAGATAGTTACTCGAAGCGGCCAAGCCAGGCCCGAATAACGCTTGCCCGCCATTCGCCGCTGCGCTAGATGGCTGAACCGTAACGTACGGTACTGGATTTTCCGATCCCATGACGCAGGCTGCCGCAGAGACGCAGGGCGAGGCGCTGACCGCGCGCCAGCAGGCCGTGCTCGACGCTGTGCTGAGCCTGATGGTCGAGAAGGGCAGCGGGCTGACCATGACCGCGGTGGCGCGGCGGGCGAGCTGCTCCAAGGAAACGCTCTACAAGTGGTTCGGGGACCGCGACGGCCTGCTGACCGCCACGGTGCAGTGGCAGGCCTCGAAGGTGAGGGCGGGCAATTACGACCGGCAGAAGCTCGATGCCGGTGCGCTGCGCGAGAGCCTGAAGCGCTTTGCGGCGAACTGGCTGGAAGTCATCTCCTCGCCGACCTCGATCGCGCTCAACCGCATCGGCGTCAGCCAGGCGGCCTCGCGCGACGGCAATCTCGGCTCGATCATGTTGGCCAATGGCCGCTTCGCCATCGGGGAACGGCTGAAGCCCGTGCTGGAAGCCGGGCGCGAGGCCGGGCTCATCGCCTTCGACGATACCGAGACCGCCTTCCGGACGCTGTTCGGCCTCGTCGGCCGCGACGTGCAGATCCGCCTGTTGCTGGGCGACCCGCTGACACTGAGCAGGGCCGAGATCGCAAGCGACGCTGAGCGTGCGACGGAACAGTTTTTCACCCTCTACGGCGCGGCATCAAATGAGCCGAGCCGCAGCAAGATCAACGCGTAACCCAAGGAGATACCGATGCGCGTTTATTACGATCGTGATGCCGACATCAACCTGATCAAGGGCAAGAAGGTCTGCATCGTCGGCTATGGCAGCCAGGGCCATGCCCATGCGCTCAACCTGCGCGATTCCGGCGTCAAGGACGTTGTCATCGCGCTGAAGGCGGGCTCGCCGACCCGCAAGAAGGCCGAGGAGGCCGGCTTCAAGGTGATGACGCCGTCCGAGGCCGCCAAGGTCTCCGACATCATGATGATGCTGACCCCGGACGAGCTGCAGGGCGACATCTATCGCGACGAGCTGCATGCCAACATGAAGCAGGGCGCTGCCCTTCTGTTCGCGCACGGCCTCAACGTGCATTTCAACCTGATCGAGCCCCGCAAGGACCTCGACGTGCTGATGGTCGCGCCGAAGGGCCCGGGCCACACTGTCCGCTCCGAATATCAGCGCGGCGGCGGCGTGCCGACCCTGATCGCGATCCATCAGGACGCCACGGGCAACGCCCATGACCTCGGCCTGTCCTACGCCTCGGCCAATGGCGGCGGTCGCGCCGGCATCATCGAGACGACCTTCAAGGAAGAGTGCGAGACCGATCTTTTCGGCGAGCAGGTCGTGCTCTGCGGCGGCCTCGTCGAGCTGATCAAGGCCGGCTACGAGACGCTGACCGAGGCGGGCTACGCCCCCGAGATGGCCTATTTCGAGTGCCTCCACGAGGTGAAGCTGATCGTCGACCTCATCTATGAGGGCGGCATCGCGAACATGAACTACTCGATCTCGAACACGGCCGAGTATGGCGAGTATGTTACCGGCCCGCGGATCATCACGGCCGAGACGAAGGCCGAGATGAAGCGCGTGCTGACCGACATCCAGTCGGGCAAGTTCACCCGCGACTGGATGCTCGAGAACAAGGTCAACCAGACCTCGTTCAAGGCGACCCGCGCCCGCTACGCCGCTCATCCGATCGAGGAAGTCGGCGCCAAGCTCCGCGACATGATGCCGTGGATCAAGGCCAAGGCGCTCGTCGACAAGTCGAAGAACTGAGTCGGCGGGGCGCGTCATGCTCGGGCTCGCCCCGAGCATCTGCTGACAAAGATTCTCGGGTCTGCGCTTCGCTTCGCCCGAGAATGACGCCTCGGTTTCCAATTTGATTCAACGCCTTGCGGGAATGATTCCGGATCTCCCGGCAAGGCTCTGAGATCATTTGATTAAAATGCTTCAGAAGGCGGCGCTGCGAGGCGCCGCCTTCTTGCTTCGGGCTATCGGAACCCACTGGCGCCGCCCGCGTTTCATTCTGCGAGGCATGGCCGAGAAGGCCAGCCTGAGGCCAGGGAGAACGATCATGGCGGTCGATACCAGACCCACAGAGCCGGAGACCGATCTCGAGCAATTGCGCGGCGGCGATCCGATACCGCCGATGCGGGCCGACGATCACAGCAATGCCGATCCGGCTGTGGAGACGCCCGTCGAGGCGCGGCAGGGCTTTCTCGACCGGCCGGTTCTGATGGTGCTGATCGGTGGGCTCGTGCTGGTCACCATGGCGTGGATCGTGGTCGACGCGCTGGTCTAGGCTTTGTTGTTTTCAGGTTTTTGTTCTTGCGGAGCCGTTCGTGTTTGCCCGCTCCAGGGGAGGCCGTGATGGAACTATTTCGCATTCTCGAAACGCCGGTGGCCATCCGCGTGATGATGGCGCTGTCGCTGGCAATGATGCTGGCGGTGGTCCTGGGCCTCGCCTGAGGTCCGTCTCGAAAGACGATCGCGAGGAAGCCTCCGGCGCTTGGCACCGGAGGCTTTTTGCTTGGGGAGTGCCGATCAGAAGGTGATCTTGTCCTTGATGTCGGCCTCGACATTCGCAGGCAGTGTTCCGCGTTTCACGAGGTCGGCGAAATCCTTGAACTTCGCCTTGTTGCGTTCCTCGATGATTTTCTTGGAACGGGCCTCGCCGACGCCCTTGAGCGTGTCGAGTTCGGCGGCGGTCGCGGTGTTGATGTTGATCTTCTTGACCTGCGCTGCCGGAGCAGCAGGGGCTGTCACAGGTGCGGCCGGCTTGGCGGCGGGAGCCTGCGTCGCGGTCTGGGCGAAGGCCTGACCGCCCATGGCGGCAAGCGCGACGAGGGGGAGCAGATAGCGTGACATCGTCATGACTGGACCTCGCGGGTCGGCCCGGAAACGTCGCATCCGCCGGGGGCCGGGTCCCTCCGCCGGACGACGCTGGCGGCGCGAGGCCGTTCAGCGTGTCGCGCCGGGCTCACCGTTGTGGCGTTCCGCGATGCGACGACGCGAATAAGCGCCTTTCGGTTTGAACGAGCCCCGAATGCTGCGTTCACCGGGCAGTCAGGTGACTGCTGTCTCAGCGCGCCATGAGCTCGCCGATGCGTCCTGCGCCGTAGAGCAGGGCGAAGCCCCAGGCGAAGGAGGCGAGCCAGTTCGCGATCTGGAAGGGCAAGAACGGCATATTCACGATACCTGCCACGATCGCGATGACCGCCCTGATCGGCCCGAAGAAGTGGCCGATCAGGATGCTGAGCACGCCCCATTTCTCGAAGAACGCGTGGCCGCGCTCCAGCATCTTCGGATTGTCGCGGAACGGCCAGTGATCGTCGACGCGGGGACCGAGGTAGAGCCCTGCCCAGTATGATACCCAGAAGCCGCTGCCTGCGCCCAGCGAAGCTGCAATTGCGAGCGGCACGAGGTTCATGCCCGACGCGCCAGCGACGGCTCCGAAAGCGGTGAAGAACACGGTCGCCGGGACCAACCAGGACAGTATCGCAACGCATTCTGCGAAGGCGATGGCGAACACGATCGGAATCGCCCATTGCTGATGCGTCCGCATGAACTCGACGAGCGTGTGCATGGCTTGATCGAGAATGGCCATTGCGGACGGCTCGGCTCCTGCTGACGGGCCCTGGCATATGGCCGCAGCCGGCCTGCGATGCAAGCGGGCCAGGGGCGGCGCCTGTGCTCCGCGCCGTTCAGAGACGTTGCCTTCCCTGACCGATCGCCTATTAATTTCAGCAACATTCAACAAGCTGGCCCGGGCTGGAGTGAAAACTCCAGGACAAGTGGCCGACGAGGAAACGGACTCTATGGAGTTGCAGGGTAACCCGCAGGCCGGTGCGGGAGCAGGAGCGCATGCGCCGGCCGAGCCGGCAGTTGCACTCGGCGGCGTCGACATCACCTTCCATCTCGCCGATGGCGGCCGCTATCAGGCTGTGAAGGGCATCGACCTTAACGTCTTCCCCGGGGAGTTCGTATCGATCGTCGGGCCGACCGGTTGCGGGAAGTCCACCCTGCTGAACGCGGCGGCCGGGCTGCTTACGCCTTCGACCGGCCGTGTCGACATCTTCGGCAAGCCCCTCGCGGGCCTCAACCGCCGCGCCGGCTATCTCTTCCAGCAGGATGCGCTGATGCCGTGGAAGACGGCGCTCGAGAACGTCAAGGTGGCGCTGGAGCCGATGGGCGTCTCCGACAAGGAAGCGGATCAGCGGGCGCGGGAATGGCTGGCGCGGGTGGGCCTGCGCACCTTCGTCGACCGCTATCCGCACATGCTCTCGGGTGGGCAGCGCAAGCGCGTCAGCCTCGCGCAGATGCTGATCCGCAATCCCGAAATCCTGCTGATGGACGAGCCCTTCGGGCCGCTCGACGCGCAGACCCGGCAGATCATGGGCAATCTCCTGCTCGATCTCTGGTCGCGGGACCGCAAGGCGCTGATGTTCGTCACCCACGATCTTGAGGAGGCGATCGCGCTCTCCGACCGTGTCGTGGTGATGTCGGCTGGGCCGGCGGCGGGCATCGTCGCCGACTACAAGGTAACGCTGCCGCGCCCGCGCGACATCGCCGACATCCGGCTGGAGAAGGCCTTCCACGAAATCCACCGCGATATCTGGACGTCCCTCAAGGTGGAGGTCCAGAAGGCCTATGCGATGGGCGAGGGGCGTGAGCTGGTCGGGGGAGACGTGTCGTGAAGCGGATCAAGCTCCTCTCGCTCCAGGTCCTGGTGATGCTGGTGTTCCTCGGCGCCTGGCATGTGGTTACGACCACGAGCCTGTTCGGCGATGTGAAGACGCTGCAGTTCTTCTTCTCGACACCGACGGCCGTGCTGACGCGCACCTTCAAGCAGCTCACCAGCGGCGACATCTACTGGCACCTGGGCATCACGCTGACCGAGACGGTGCTCGCCTTCGTCATCGGCTCGCTCGCGGGCATCCTTTTCGGCTTTGCGTTTGCGCGGCGCGAGCTGCTTTCTGCGGTGTTCGACCCTTACATCAAGGCGGCAAATGCGCTGCCGCGCGTGGTGCTGGCGCCGATCTTCGCGCTCTGGTTTGGGCTCGGCATCTGGTCGAAGGTGGCGCTCGGCTTCACGCTCGTCTTCTTCATTGTCTTCTTCAACGTCTATCAGGGCGTGCGCGAAGTCTCGCCGACGATCCTCGCCAATGCCCGCATGCTGGGCATGAACGAGCGCCAGCTGTTCAAGCATGTCTACTGGCCCTCGGCGCTGACCTGGATGTTCTCCTCGCTGCATACCTCGGTCGGCTTCGCGCTCGTCGGCGCGGTGGTGGGCGAATATCTCGGCTCCTCGGCGGGGCTTGGGTACAAAATCCACGAGGCCGAGAGCGTCTTTGACGTCACCGGCGTCTTCTCGGGCATGCTGATCCTGGCGATCTTCGTCATCGCCATCGATGCAGTGGTGACGCTGGTCGAGAAGCGGCTGCTGGTCTGGCGGCCGGGCCAGAGCGCCACGACGGCGTGAGGGGCAGCTTCGGTTGCCCTCACGCGGCAAACTCGCCTATCGTTTCCACTAAAGCGCTCGCCATAGAAGCGCATCATCACAAGATAATCGACCGGAGGTAACGCCTATGATCTTCACCCGCCGCGCGGCGCTGGCTGCGCTCGCCCTTTCCACGTCTCTGGGCTTCACGCCCTATGGCGCGCTGGCCCAGAACGCCGAGAAGCCCAATGTGACGCTCGGCGTCGGCGGCAAGCAGCTCCTCTACTATCTCCCGCTGACGATCGCGGAGAAGAAGGGCTTCTTCAAGGAGCAGGGGCTCGACGTTACGATCAACGATTTCGGCGGCGGCGCGAAGTCGCTGCAGGCGCTCGTCGGCGGCTCGGTCGACGTCGTCACCGGCGCCTATGAGCACACCATCCGCATGCAGGCGAAGGGACAGGACATCCGGGCCGTGATCGAGCTCGGCCGCTTCCCGGCGATCACCATCGCCGTGCGCAAGGACCTCGCCGACAAGGTGAAGTCCGCGGCCGACTTCAAGGGGCTCAAGATCGGCGTCACGGCGCCCGGCTCCTCGACGGCGCTGACGGCGCAGTACGCGATGGTCAAGGCCGGGCTGAAGGCGGCGGATGCGCCGATCATCGGCGTCGGCGCGGGCGCGAGCGCCATCGCCGCGATCAAGCAGAAGCAGGTCGACGTGATCTCGCATCTCGACCCCGTCACCTCGAAGCTGGAAGCCGATGGAGACGTCGTCTCGCTGATCGACACCCGCACCGAGGCCGGCACCAAGGCGCTGTTCGGCGGCTCCAACCCCGCGGCCGTGCTCTATCTCAAGAATGATTTCGCCGAGAAGAACCCGGTCACGACGCAGAAGCTCGTCAACGCCTTGATGAAGGCGCTGAAATGGGTCGAGACGGCGACGCCGGAAGATGTGGCGGCGCTGGTGCCGGAGGAATACCTGCTCGGCGACAAGCCGCTCTATCTGCGCGCGGTGAAGAACTCGCAGGAGGCCTATTCGCGCACCGGCATCTCCACGCCGGACGGCATGAAGAGCATGTACGATTCGCTGAAGTTGCTCGATCCCGAGCTGACCAACTCCAATGTCGACCTGTCGAAGACCTTCATCGACAGCTTCGCCAAGAAGGCGGCGTCGGGGTCCTAAGCCCTCGACACCCGGCAGCGCCTCGGTCACTATTCGCGCCTTACCCTAGGAGAGCGAAAGATGACCGAGCGCGCTGCGATCGAGACTTTGCTCAAGGACGCCTATCAGGCGCGGGTGCAAGGCGACCTCGAGAAGGTTATGTCCTACTTCCATCCCGAATGCCGCTTTCAGCTGATGGGGGCGCCCGAGATGATCCCGGCCTGCAGTCCCCATTGCGGCTGCGACGCCGTTCGCGAGCACATGGCCGGCCTCATCGAGACCTTCGGCTTCTCGAAGTTCGAGACGCTCGACCTGATCGTCGAGGGAGACCGCGCAGCCTATCGCTGGCGCGCCGACATCACCTTTCGCCCGACGGGGCGGACCCAGAATTTCGAAGCCCTCGACATCCTGACTTTCGAGGATGGCAAGGTGCGCAACATCACCCAGTTCACCGATACGGCGAGCGTGATGCAGTTGGCGGCGGCCTGATCCCAACCCGTTATCGTTGGCATCAACGCTTCCGATTTGCGCCCGGCGCGCCAATCGCTGGAGCATTTCCGCGCGGAATTGCTCCAGCCTCTTGGCCTGCCGCATTTTCTTCACGCGAACCGGTGTCCACTTCGCTCGAAAATGCTCTAGGTTCGCCGCGTCGTTTCGTTGAAGGCCGGCTTTGCCCATCATGAACATCCTCTCGATCCAATCGCATGTCGCCTATGGCCATGTCGGCAACGCTTCCGCCGTCTTCCCGATGCAGCGCCTCGGCGTCGAGGTCTGGCCGATCCATACGGTCCAGTTCTCGAACCACACCGGCTACGGCGCCTGGAAGGGCCGGGTCTTCGACGGCGGCATGATCGAGGAGGTGATGGAAGGCATCGTCGAGCGCGGCGCGCTCGCGACCTGCGACGGCGTGCTTTCCGGCTATATGGGCTCGGCCGATATCGGCCACGCGATCCTCTCCGCGGTGGAGCAGGTGAAAGCGGCGAACCCGAAGGCGCTGTATTGCTGCGACCCGGTGATCGGCGATGTCGGGCGCGGCATCTTCGTACGGCCGGGCATCCCGGAGTTCATGCGCGAGCAGGCCGTGCCGGCGGCCGACATCGTGACGCCGAACCAGTTCGAGCTCGAGCTCCTGACCGATACCGAGATCAGGACCGCGGCCGACGCCCATCGCGCCGTCGAGGCCTTGCGGGATGCCGGGCCGAAGGTGGTGATGGTGACCTCGCTCGCGACCGAGGAAACCCCGGAGGATGCGATCGACCTGATGGCCGCCGATGGGAAGGGAAGCTGGCGCGTGCGCACGCCGAAGCTCGACGTCAGCGTCAATGGCGCCGGCGACGCGATCGCGGCGCTGTTCTTCACGCATTATCTGCGCGAGGAGTCGGCGGCGACGGCGCTGGGCAAGGCGGCCTCTTCCATTTACGGCCTGCTGAAACGGACCAAGGAGGCCGGCTCCCGCGAGATCCTGACCGTGGCGGCGCAGGACGAGTTCGTCATGCCCACGCATGTCTTCACGCCGGAAGCGCTCTGAGTCGTTGCGATGAAGCTGCGTGTAGGGACCTTCAACGTCGAGAACCTGCTGACGCGCCATCGCTTCGACCCGGGCGGACGCTCGGAGACGGCGGCGGCGATGTCGCTTTTCCATTTCCCGCGCGCCGACGAGCGGGACGCGGTGGAGCGTTCGCTGGCGGTGGCGTTGGAGGACGACAAGCGCCAGATGACGGCGCTCGCCATCGCGGAGGCGCAGGCCGATCTTTGGATGCTGCAGGAAGTGGATTCTCTGGCGAGCCTGCAGGCCTTCTTCGCCAACTATGTCCACCGCATCGCCGACCACCGCTACGGCCATTTCACGCTGATGGACGGCAATGACCGGCGCAATATCGATATCGGCTTTGCCGCGCGGCGGGACCTGTTCGGCAACGGGCAGGTGAAGGTCCGCTCGCACAAGGATCTGACCTTCGCCGAAGCAGGAGTGCATGACCGCGATCTCGCCATGCTCGGCATCGGCCCGCACGGCAAGGTCTTCGCGCGCGACTGCCTGGAGATCGAGCTTTCGTTCGGCGGCCGGCGGCTTTCGCTCTTCGGCTGCCACTTCAAATCGATGAACAACGGGCGGGACGACGGCCGGGAAATGACGCTGCCGGTGCGGCGCGCCGAGGCGCGCGCCGTGAAATGGCTGGTCAAGCAGCGCTTCGGCGGCGGCTGGCACGAGGCGAACTGGATCGTGCTGGGAGACCTCAACGGCTATCGCTACAGCCTCGGCCCGCGGGCCGGGCCGGTCGACGAGGGTTCGAGCGGCATCGAGCCGTTGCTGGACGATTTCGCCGTCGATCCGATGCAGACCCTGCCGGCGCATGAGCGCTGGACGCATTTCCGCCGCTACTGGTCGGACCAGGAGGACAGGCTCGTCGACAGCCACATGCCGCTCGACTGCATCCTGCTCTCGCCCTCTCTCGCTGCCGCCAATCCGAAGTCTGCCATGCGGATGATCCGGCGCGGCCTGCCTTATCGCGTGCCGCTCGATCCGCGCGAGCCAGACCGCTCGATGGCGCGCCTCGCAACCTGCGCCGACCGCTATCCGCGCGTCGGCTGGGACAGGCCGAAGGCTTCCGACCATTGCCCCGTCACGATCGATCTCGAGATTCCGGCAGGATAGGCCCGATGAAACGCCGCTTCGTCACGCTCGATGTCTTCACCACCCGTCGCCATGCGGGTAACCCGCTGGCCGTGGTGCTGCAATCGGAGGGGCTGGACACCGAGGCGATGCAGGCCATCGCCAAGGAATTCAACCTGTCCGAGACCGTCTTCGTCGCGCCGCCGGAAAAGGCGGGCCACCGCGCCGCAATCCGCATCTTCACGCCGGGCGGCGAATTGCCTTTCGCCGGGCATCCGACCGTGGGCACGGCGGTCTGGCTCGCCCTCAGCGACGAGGCCGAGGGACGGCCTGCCGACCTGCTGGTGCTGGAGGAGAAGGTGGGGCCGGTCTCCTGTGCGGTCTCGATCAAGGGAAGCCACGCGGGCCACGCGACCTTCACTCTGCCAAGATTGCCGGAGCAGCTCGGGCAGCCCCTCGCGGATGCGTCTTTGTCTGAGGCACTTGGGCTCGATCCGGCCGATCTCGGCTTCGACGCGCACCGGCCGAGCCTCTTCTCCGCCGGTGTCGCGTATACGACCGTGCCTGTCGCCAGCCGCGAGGCGGTGGCCCGCGCACGGGTCGCGGGTGCCTTCGAGAGCATCATGGCCGGGTCACCGAACGGCAACGCCTTCGTCTATTGCCGCGAGACCGCCGAGGTGGGGCACAGCTATCACGCCCGCATGTTCTGGCCGGGATCGGGAATCGTCGAGGACCCGGCAACCGGCAGCGCCGTCGCCGCCTTCGCCGGCGCGATCATGGCCTATGACAAGCCGGAGGACGGCGACCATCGCTTCGTCATCGAGCAGGGCTACGAGATGGGCCGTCCGTCCCAGATCACGCTGGAGGTGAGCGTCAAGGATGGCGCGCTGGCCTCGGCGCGGATCGGCGGCTCCGCGATCGTGGTCAGCGAGGGCGTTCTGCTTTGAGCGATGACGTCGAGAACGGCCTGATCGTGCGGCTGTCGCGGGTCGATGCGCAGGTCGAGCCGTATGACTGGGCGTTCGCGCGCGAGAACGCGGCGATGATCGCAGCGCATTGGGCGAAGATCAGCGCCGGCAAGCCGGCGATGTTCAATGGCCGCATCATGCTGCAGCATCGCGCCGCGATCCGCGATGGTGTGTTCGAGGCCGGCTATTTCGAGACCGATTATGCCGCCTTCATGACCTGGCGGAATATCGGCCATCCCGGCCCCGTCGTCCGCAACGGCTTCGCGATGGCGGCGCTGCGTGCCAGTGACGGCGCCTTCCTGTGCGGGAAGATGGGCGAGCACACCGCCAATGCCGGCAAGGTCTATTTCGCCGCCGGCACGCCTGACCGCGGCGATGCCCGTCCCGACGGCACGCTCGATCTGGCCGGCAGCGTCACCCGCGAACTCGGCGAGGAAACGGGCCTGCGCATCGAGGAGCTTGCGATCGGCGAGGGCTGGACCGCGCTGATCGAACAGGGGCGCATCGCCTTCATGCGCGAGGTTCGCATCGACCGTCCAGCCGAGGAGGCGCGGGCGCTGATGCTGCGGCGGATGGAGCACCTCGAAGAGGAGGAACTCTCCGACATTGTGATCGTGCGCGATCTCGCCGAGACCGAAAACCACGACATGCCGCCCTTCATGCGCCGCTATCTCGCACATATCTTCGGAATTGACGATTTTTGCGCATAAGTATTGGCTTTGTGTGCAGAATTTGTCGCGCTTTATGCAGAAATGCGGTGCGATGCGGTGAAACGGTAAGGCGCCCGCGCTCCGTGCGACTTCCGCGCACCATTTCACACAGGGATCGTGCTTTCGGAAAGCGCCGCTTGGGAGATGGTGGGGGCTGAGAGATGCGACGGACCATCTCCCAGTCCCTCGGGCGCGCCAGGCAAGGCTCCACAAGGGCTGCGCGGCTAGGGAGAGTTTTCGAGGCCGCCCTAGCCGCTCCGTCGTCTTGACGAATCGAAGATTCCGAGCTGGCATCATAAATATAGTCGCTTGAATCTGATCAAATAATTTTCCGATTAAATCTTATTATTATTTATGAATGTCCAATAATTGTGAATTACAAAACTTGTTATTGGGTATACTATAGACAATATAACTCCGGTTAAAATTACATCTACGTTAAATACATTTACCATTACGTCAGATGCAATTGCTATAATTATTCCAAGTGCAGAGGTTACTGCAATGTATCTTAATCCATACTTCTTATGGTTATGTGATATCTTATATGTAATGATGGCGTGCCCAAAATATGATAGTAATAAACAAATTGAAAAGCTAATTAAGCTCGCCCATCCAGCTCGTAAGCCAATAAATCTTTCTCCTAATAATAAATTTATTAAAGAATACGATATTGTTACAAGCGCGCCTATGAGTGCGAATCGAGCAATCTTTATAAAATCATATTCACTCAGAATTTTCATGTGATTATCAGAGATGTTTTCGCTGGCGACGTCGATTAGTCGATCTTACAGTTTGATTCCCATGAAGCGCCGGCATCTTCCAATTTCGGATTGCCGGGCTTCCACAGCAACGTTTGTGATGCCGACCTCCCATAGACCGCAGCGTCGCTGCCGCAGGGGCCCTGCTCAAACCTCGATCCATTCCATCGGCTAAACCATCCTGGAAATGCTGCGTACCACCGGAAGCTCGGCGATCGCATATTCCAGACATCCGCCATCGCCTTGCGGTCGCCAGTCCGATTGTAAAGGGCCCATGCAGCGGCGCCTGAAATCTCCCAAGGAGCGGATGCGGGCGCAACGAACTGCCATTTGGTGTCACTGATGGCGATGAAGGCGCGATCGTTGCCTTGAAGGGAGACGATCTCCTCCGGAATTTGAGAAAGGCGGGTCATCTCGAATTGCCAAGCGCGAGCCCATTCATCAATGCGGTGCGACGATGAGATTCCGATGCCGATGATTATGGCGGCGATCGAAGCAATTCCAGCAATCGCCGACACTGGTCGGACAGCTAGCGCTTGCCACGCTAGGGCACTCAAAATGCCCATCCCAATTCCAGCGTATATCGTGAGGACCAATGAGGTCCTTGCCATTGGCCCTTCGGCCGCGAGGCCATAGCCGGCAAAGGCATACAGTATTCCTGCCGCAGCAATTGCACCGGAAACAACGACATAAAATGTCATGATCCGTACGATCCCGATCGTCGTCCTGGCAAATAGGAGGCTGGATGCCAACAGGGTCGCTAGCGAAACTCCCAACCAAGATGCATTCTCTCTTGTAGCGTTGCGATATATCTCCGCTAATCTCAGGTGGCCGCCGAAGAACAGATTCCACCAATCTGCATAAAATGATTTGTGGATTATGCCCGGGGCAAGCCGATTATATGCGATGCATCCAACGTTTATTAGAAATATGGTTGCCAGCAGAATCCATAATTTGCGGCCAATGTCTTTCCGGCCAAGCGCATATGCAATAGCTAGAATTGCAAATTCTTGAAAGTAAAGTGCTTCATAAGCAAGGTGCGACAGAGTCAGTAGTGCAGCGCCGCCGAGCATTCGGCTGCGGGTCAGATTTGCGCTCAGCAGCAGGACCATGCCGAAGCAAAAAAGCGGGACGGCCGGTATGGCAACGAGCATTCCGGTGCTCCACGCGAATATTCCGACGCTCGCTGGAAATAGTATGAAGCTGGTGGCGGAAACGCTGAGCCCGATCATTGCGGATGCGTGCGATACGCGAGAAGACGCGAGCGTGGCCTGCGTGAGTCGACCGACCGCAAGCCCGGTTATACCGAGCATCACGACATTCAGGATCTGAGCCCGGACGGGTGACCAGTCGGCGAGAAGCTGGGCGAGCCAGATAAAGGGAGCGGATGTCGGGCGCGTCGAAACGAGCGTGAATATGTCCGCAAAGGCCGTGATGCTCCCCACATTCGGGTGCAGCAAGACCATCCAGTCATCGCTGAAGAATCCGAGGCGAGCTGGCCATGCACCGGCAAGCCAGACAAGCGCTAAAACAGGAATTCCTAAGCAAGCAACATGCAATATCTTCGAGAGGTTTTGGTTAGTCATTATCGGCCATTGACTGCATCTAGTCCGGAATTTTCCGAGATTTGTTTCTGGCCGGCTTCATCGCCGTGCCCGACCGTCGCGGCGATCCTGTACTGCGTTCCGAACGGAAAAAACCGCAGCAATGAGTCGATCCATTCCGCAAGTCTTCCGTAAGGGGGGACCGTCAGAATGGATTCGATCGAGATCGAATCGCAGCCCGCCTGCTGCAGCAGGTTGCGAGTTTGGGATCGCTTCAACAAAACAGCATCGCGATCGAACGCGCAGTCCCCGACGACCTTTCGGGTCAAGGGGTGATCCGGATTGTGCTCGTAGATGATCACGCTACCGCCGCGTCTGGTCACGCGGCGAAGCTCGCCAACGAAACGCTGCCAATGCGCAGGCGGAACGTGGTGAAGAACACAGACGCAGAAAGTAGCGTCGAACGCCTGATCCGCGTAGGGGAGTGTCCCGCCATCGTACAGAGAGTACGCAACCTGTGGATTCCTGAGCACCGCTCGTTCTATGCATGCGGCGGACACATCCACCCCGCTCAACGAGCCGACATGCGGTACGAGATACGGATGGTAGTTGCCTACACCGCACCCCACGTCGAGCACGCTCAGGTGGCCAAGCGAACCGAAGATTCTGGTCAGATAGCGCAGAAGATTGTTGGCCTTGGCATGGGTGAACGCCTCCAGCTTCTTGCCAGAAAAGGCGATCGAGCGATTTACCGCATCGTCATACGTATCGCCATACTGATCAAATTCTTCGGCGACGGCTTTCTGCTGCGGATCCATCGATGCGCTCCCGTAGGTTGGCCTGGCATTGCGGCATCAATCCGCTTTTGGGCGGGAGAGGTTTTCTCGAACGGAGGTCAGGCTTGCCGCCAACTGGCGTATCGGCTCGATTCGATGCTCAATGATCGGGGCAGGAATGTGCCGGGTGTTCCGGAATATCCGACCGATGTACTCGCCGAGAATTCCGATAAAAGCTGCATTCATTCCCATCGATAAAAGAATCAGAATGACAATCGTCGTGAAACCCGGCGTCTGATCATCTGAGATGACGACGAACCAAAGTAAGTAGAAAATTATCGATATAAAAGAAATGAAGCTGAGTATAAATCCAAACAATGTGATAATTTCTAGCGGCTTCGTGGAATGGCTACAAATTCCATCCATTCCGAGCCGAATTAGCGACAATATCTTGAATTTGCTCGCTCCATTCGCTCGGCGATCGCGGTCGTAAGGAATTCCGATCTGCGGGTAACCGAGTTCGGCAATAGCTCCACGAATATATGGAGAATTGTCGCGCATTTCTCTAAGGTTTTCTATTACGATTCTATCGATAAGCCGAAAGTCACCAGCATCAACGGGAATGTCAACGTTACTAAGGCGATTGAGCGCTCTGTAGAACAGTCGCCTTAGGCCGCTCAATAACGAACTCTCCTGCCTCGTGCGTCGAACTCCGTAGACTACCTTATAGCCGCGCTCCCATGCCGAAAGGAATTCCGAAATCATTTCCGGCGGATCCTGCAAATCTGCGTCGATTTGAATCGCGGCTTCGCCCTTCGAGTTTAAGTAATTTGTTAATATAGACCTCTGAAATCCGAAGTTCTGCGTGAATCTAATGACTCTAATACGATTATCTTTTACAGCTTCAGTGGATAGTATCTCAAAAGTTCGATCATCGCTTGCATTGTCTGTGAAAATGAACTCGAAATCATATCGGTTGTTGATTTCCGTGATCGCGCGAAGGCGATCCAGTAGGGGGCCGATATTATCCTCTTCATTCAGAACAGGAATTGAGATCGAGATCAATCGGCGACGAATCTCCGATTTATTTGCCCCGTCGTCCTGAGATGGTGATGCGGCAGTCAACTAGCATACTCTTTTTTCAGGTGAATACGGAAGGAATCCGATTGATGCCAACGTGACGCGCTTATAGTCGAGGGTGCGGGTGCGCACCAGCGCCAAACCTCAGTGGCATATAGTGTTCTCCCGGCCGTGGCGGCGCGCATTTCCAATGCCCCCGATTTGGCTCTGCCGCAAATCGATTGCGCTCAAACTCGTGCTATCGAGCACGCGTCCGATCGAGAGGTCGCCTGTGGCGTCTGCCTGAAATCGGGCGATCTCATTGGTCGGATGATGGATGTGCCGATGCCGCACGCGTCAGCCGGCATCAGTCGCGGCTCGTGTCCATGTCTCGATTCAACTCTAGCGTTAGCACCATTTGAGACAGCTTCGCGCCGAATGGTCGCCGGACAAAGTCGAAAGCTGCAGATACGGCCTGCAAGATCGGCATCAAGGGATGATATATGGCCGGGCGGCTGGCCGATACGCGCACCAGCTTCATTCTTTGCAGGAGCGCCAGGAGTGAAGCGCTCCAGAAGGGGGCGCCTTGCGTGTAGGCAAAGCTCCTCAATCGTAAGCCGCTCATGTCGCTCAGCCGTTCGAGGCTCTCTTTCTTGAAGATAACGAAGTGCCTGGGCGTATGGTATCCTGCCCAAGATTGATGCCGGAAAATCCGAGCGTCGAGGCTGTCGAAATTGGGCGTCTTGATCCAGATCAGGCCATTTGGGCTGAGCAATCGAGCTGCCTTGGCCATCACTGCATGCGGATCGGCGACGTGTTCGATTAGATTGAGCATCAATATCAGATCGAACTGTCGATCGGCCACTTCGTAAGCTTCAAATCGGCCGAGAAAAAAGTCGTGGCCATTCCGCAATGCGATTTCCTTGGCGCCATCATCGATATCGATGACGGTACCGCGCGCTACGCGTGAATCGGCGCGCTTGACTTGGTCGACGAGCCAGCCCGTGCCGCCGCCAATATCAAGTATAGAAAGCTCTTGGCCGGGAATTTGTTGCGTCAATTGGCGCAGTGCGCGCCTATCGAGCCACTCTTTAAGCTGGACAACAAGGTTCTTCTTATTGTTCTGAAAAGAATAATAGTTTTTTGGGTATATTTTGTTGAGCTCTTGCGAGCGCATTGGGTCGACAAATAATATCCCGCATTCATCGCAAGCTCTGATGTCGTACACGTCGTCCGACGTAAAGTACTCGATATCCGTCGCCTTCGCATAAACCGACGTCGATTGCGAGCTGCAAAGCGGGCAGGTGGGGAATTGAGCGGTCATCAACGTTGATTTATCTAAAGCGAAAGGAGCTTGAGAAAAGTCGTCATATAGGTTGTCCGCCGTCGCTCGATGTATGCTCTGGCTGGCGTTTGCATCAGGAACCGCTCAAATTCCGGCAAGTTGGTGTAGGAGATTGACGGCTCCCAATGATGCAGGAGATGGCGATTGAAGCCCGCCCCTCCGAACGTCGAAGAGAACGCACCGTCGGGGAACAGTCGAGTGATTGCGCCATGAGAGATCTTAGTAAAATCGGTGTCCGGCATCGCATTTTCGTCGCGATGTTCCAGGACCTGCCGCAAGGCGCCTAGAAACGGGAACACCATGCCTACCCCGACAAGCCAAGCGATCGAAACCCACCAATAGCCAAGCCAGTAGGCGATCGCGACAATGCCACCGTGAACGATGGGGGCTGTCACGAGCGCCCAGTTGAATGGAAGATCAGTCGCGCTTCCAACTTGCCTTTCGGCCGCGTCGGCGACAGCGCTCTTTCTCGCGAAAACGACCTCGGCGGCCCTGATGCCGAATAGGCCCTTGACGAAGAAGGTCAGATTGAGAGGAAAAAAGTAGGAGTGTTCGCTGTCTTCGGGGGTGCCCAGCGCGCGGTGGTGTTGAAAATGCACTGTCCGATAGGCGGCGACATTAGTTCCAATCATCCAGGCAATGAGGAGATTGCAGATACGATCGCTTTTTGCTCGCGTCGGCGCGAGATTGTAGTGCGCACCCTCATGTATAAAGAGCTGGAGGTAGGCAATCCAATAGCCAACAGACACTGCTCCGACCCCGGCGGCAACGCCAGCCCAAACGCCGACAGCAGGCATTGCTGCTGTCCCCAGCAAGGTTACCGCGAGGGCGAGATAGCCTAATGCAATGTCTCGCCCAATTTTTCTGTAGTCTGGCTTCAGCGATTTCAGGAAGCTTTTATACGAGTAGTTTTCCGCGCTCCAAAGTTCGCGTCGGAGGGGCGCGAAATTGCCGGAAAAATCATCGAACGGTTCGGCACTCATCGTCCTTCTCCGTTTCGCCGAGGCGACCCCAGCAGGCTATTCGTCCATCGATGTCAATGGAGGCAAGTTGCCGTTAACGCCGCCTTTGGCCGGTGTCGAGCGATCATTTTTTTGGGTGGCTATAATCCAGCCGGACGGTTCGAAGAACCTCGATTTTGGGCCGGCGCGCATTTTCGGCGCAGCCCGAGCTTGCAGAGGATGATGTGGCCCTGGGCTTCATCCTGCAGCGTGGACACAGGAGCCCCCCGTTATTGCGCTGCGGCGAACAACGCTGCGGCGACCCGCGAGAGCCAGGCCAGCCGCTGCATGTTATAGACGAGGTTGGCCATGCCGACTTTCGTCTTCGCCCTGGCAAGGCCGACGGTGCGAACGTAGAGGCCCATCCTCGCCTTTTGCTCGGCAGAACATGCTCAACGCGGGAGCGGACCTTCGACTTTGCGTCGTTGGCCTGCGCGGCGCCTCCGGCACCGGCGGCCCTTCGGCTCTTACGGTGGTCGCGGCTGACAGCCGTGCCTGTCGAGGAAGGCCTCGTTGGCGGCCGGGCGGTAGGCCGTCTCTACAGAACCTCTTAGTTCGCCCTCGACCTCCGCGGTACGGCCGAACAATAGGCGTGGCCGTCGAGCAACAACGCCAAGGGATCGTTGTCGACGCTCTCTGGCGCCGAGATCCGGGCACGGGCGACCGGTGACAGGCCGAGCGCCTCACCGGCCAGGTGCATCTCCCGCGCTGCGAGGTTCTGGATCCGGATCAGCGGCGACATTGCCAACTGGCCGGTCGAGCCCCTGCTGAACATCGACAACGCCGCGATCTTGCGCTGGCATTCCCGGAACCGCGACCACGCCACCGTCATCCTCTCGACGGCCTGGCTGTTGGCCAGCGTCAGCAAGCCGGGCGGCATGCCGGCCTCTATCTGACGCCAAAGCCCGCGCTGCTCGTCATCGAGGTGGTCCGGCATCAGCGGGCGGCCGCGGCTCTCGACGCTGGCGGGGATGGCTCGCTTGCCCCGATTGCCTTCCAGCCTGCGGATGCGGCTGGGTTTCGGTGGACGTCCTGCGGTCATCAGAAGGGGCTCCGGAGGGGCTGTTCTGGCGCGGCTACGGCCATTGTGGCGCCGTAGATCCCAAAATTTCCACCAATTTTGCGGATCCGCGAACATGGGGCCACGGGTTGGTTCAGGTCGGCCCGGCCCGGCCTTTTTGACCTCCCCCCCGGCCTGGTCGGCTCCCGATTTTTCGCCGCGCCGGTCGCATTCGACTGGACTGTCTCCGCCAGGAGACGATCGGCGGTTGCAACAATGTTGCTCTGCCGGTCGTTTAAGGCTCGCATCCTCTGGCGTCGGCTCGTCCACTTTCCAGCCGGACAGGATCAATTGCTTGAGCGCGGGCTGGCGCGCCACGGCCAGCCTCACCAGTCGGGCCGGAAGCTTCCATCGAGCGGGTGCGCCAGGACCACGCCGTGATCGGTCGCCCCGATCACACCTCCAAGCTGATAGATCTCACGAATGATGTCCGCAGCGTCCATCGTTCTTTCTCCCCTGTCTTTGGGTTGCACGGATTGGTGGTGAGGAAGCATCAGCCCGCAGGCGGCATGGCACCGGCCGGTGCGTCATTGCGCCATTGGGCGCCGTTAAAAAGATCAATGATGGCGCGTGCCAATGCGCCATTGATATTATAGACGCCCGATCAATAACGGCGCAGGCCCGTTTTGCGCCATTAGCGCGCCATTGAAATCGGGTTAATGGCGCAACCCTCATGACGGCCTCCGAGCGTTGACGACCGATAATCCCTTGACCGGTTTTCGGGTGCTCGGATTGTCATATACCTCGACGGAGAGAAGCTCCGACTTGAGCCAGGTCTGGATCATCTGGCGGCACGGTCCCTCGTCCTTGCCGCAGTGCTTCTGGACCACGCGCCAGGCCGGCCGGTCGGTGTTAGGGGCGTTGCTGTAGCGGTTGCCATCGGGCAGGCCGGCATCGAGCTCGTCGAGGATTCGATTGATGATCACGCTGCTGACATCAGCGAACAGTTCCGGCGGGATCCAGACCTCGACGGTCTGCACGGAATCACCGTTCGGATAGAGCTCGGTGCCATTGCCGATGTCGACGCCGACCAGCCGGAACCAGGACGCCTCGGCCGAAGGGACGATGTTCACCTTGGCGTCGTCGACACGGACCAGCCTGCGGCGCTCGACCTCGTCGATGCCGAACGCCTTGGCCTCGTCGGCGCTCATCGGTGTCAGCGTGCGGACCAACCGAAAGGCATCTTTCAAGGACGAGGCGCTGCGCCCCTTACTGGCGTTGCCGGGGTCGGGCGGTCCCTTGCTCATGTGATGCGGCGCATCGATCGCGATACCGAAGCTGAGCGCCATTGCGGTGAAGATCGAGGCGACCTCATCGATGCCGTTGTTGTTGTTTTCCGGCACGCCATGCGTCTTGATGAAGGGGTCGAGCAGGACCAGATCGATCCCGCGATTGATGATGGTGTTGACGAGCTTCGCGCCCAGTTTGCCGGGCACCGGCTGTCCCTTCGGGTCGAGCACCATCAGCTTGCCATCCTTCGTGCCGAGTGCCGCCAGGAAGAGCCAGCCTTTGAGCTCGCCGCGTTCGATGCCGTGATGAATCCGCGCGGCCAGGATCCGGCGGCGCAGTTCATCCGCGCCATCTTCGAGGCTGGCGATCAGGACGGGCGCTGGCACGCTGGTTTTTCGGTGATGCAGAGATCCCGCTTCTTCGCGATGTAACATTGCGTCAAGATCGTAGCACAGGCGGCCTAGTGCGGCAGGCTACGAGCCTTGCCGCCTACATGGCGGTCTCAGCTGCTGATCATCTGGAAGCAGAAGCGCTGATGCGGATTTGCATCGAATGCGGCGACTATTTCGCGCTTGGCCGAACTGACGCGCGCTTTTGCTCGACCCGATGCCAGGTCGCCCACCATCGTCGCCCGGCGGCGATTAACGCGGGAGAAATCTGATGGCCTATGTCCGCAAGGAAACCAGCGCTGCCGGTCGCATTTTCTTTCGTGCCGGCTGGCGGGAAACGGGGGCCGATGGCAAGTCGCGCGAACGATCCAAGAGTTTCGAGAAGGAGCGAGACGCGCGCCTTCATGCGGCGCAAATGGAAGTTGCCCATACGGGCGTCGTTGCCGGCGACCCCGAGGACCGCACGGTTTCGGAGTTTTTCAGGGTCTTTGTCGATGTGCTGGAAAGCCAGGGCAAGGCTCCCGCAACGGTCCGAACCTATGGCGAGAGCCTTGCAAAGATCGGCAAGATCATCGGCCCGATCAAACTACGCCGCTTGAGCGCCTCAGACCTCGACCGCGCTTATGCACTGCTCCTTAAGGCTGGGGGCGTCAGCAAACGCACGCCAAAAGCGCCGGGGAAGCCGGAAACAAAGCCCCTGAGCCCGGCCTCGGTCCGGGTCGTTCATACTGCGGTCCATGCCGCTCTGCAGCAGGCCCGCAAATGGCGCTGGATCGTCAGCAACCCCGCTGCCGACGCCACGCCACCCAGCACGGTCAGGAGTGCTGCGCGCAATCTCGCCGATGACGAAATCCGGCGGCTGCTTACGGCCGTGGGCAACCCCACCGTCCAGGCCGAGGTTTATGACCATATCGACCTGATGGTGTCGGTCCTGATGCTGACCGGGATGCGGCGCGGCGAGCTTGCGCCGCTCGCGTTCGACCAGATTGATGCCGAGCGCAGTGAGATCGTGATCTCGCGCACCGTCAGCGTCGGGCCGGGCCGTGCTCCGATCCTCCGCAATGCCGCGAAGACGCAGAAGTCCCTGCGCCGGATCAAGCTGCCGCCGGCCTTCATCGCACGGCTGCAGAAGCATCGAGCCACCATTCTCGAACAGGCGCTGAAATGGGGGCCGGGCTACCAGCGCGAGCCGCTGCTGCTGTTCCCGAATTTCGGTGGGGAGATGTTTCACCCTGACCGGATCACAAAACTGATGAAGCGCGTCATGCGACGGGCGAAAGTGAAGGGCGCGCAGCCCTGTCACGCTTGGCGGCATTCCTGCGCCACGGATCTCCTAGCGGCCGGGCTGGACGCCGTGACGGTCGCACACCGGCTTGGCCATTCGAGCCCGCGCGTGACCCTGGAGGTCTACGGCCATGTGAAGGACGAGCGGGCCGAGGCGGCGGCGAATCTGATGGGTGATCGTCTTGCCAGCCTGACCGCTTCCGAAGGGTGAACAAACCGAGGCCGGCGATGCGGTCGATGCGGTGGCGATGCGGTGAAACTGGAGCGAAAACGGAAAACAACGAGACAAATGGCGATAAACGACGCACAGCGATGAAGAAAATTTACCTTAGAGATCAGCAGCTTGTCGACATGCCGCGCAAAACGATAAAGACGACGCAGTGCGGGCTGGCTATCTCGCACATATCTTCGATCGCAGCTGATCCTGGGCGACCGATCCCGCCCGTCCTTCCGAAAGCGAAGCGATGACTTCTTCCAAGACTGCCCATCCCGAAGCCTTGCCCGCATTGCCAGCCGAGAACCCCTTCGCTGCGCGCTGGGAGACGCCGTTCCGCCTGCCGCCCTTCGCCGAGATCCAGCCGGAGCATATCAGCCCGGCTTTCGAGGCGGCGCTGGCCAAGCATAAGGCCGAGATCGCGGCGATCGTGGCCGATCCGGTGGCGCCCGATTTCGGCAACACCATCGAGGCGCTGGAGAGGGCAGGGCGCGCGCTCAGCCGAGTCGGCGGTGTGTTCTACAACCTGGCCGGCGCCGACACGAACGACGCGCTGCAGGAGATCGAGCGCGAGATGTCGCCGATCACCTCGCGACACTGGTCCGCTATCATGATGGACGAGGGGCTCTTCGCCCGCGTGGATGCTGTCAATGCGAAGCGCGATACGCTCGGGCTCAGCGCCGAGCAGGCGCGGCTGCTGGAGCGCAGCTACAAGGGCTTCATCCGCTCCGGGGCGAAGCTCGGGGCTGAGGACAAGAAGCGGCTCGCCGCGATCAACGAGCGGCTCGCGGCGCTCGGCACCCAGTTCAGCCAGAATGTGCGGAACGACGAGGCCTCCTATGTGCTGTTCATCGAGGACGAGGCGGGACTTGCCGGGCTGCCCGACTTCCTGCAGGCCGCGATGGCGCGCGCCGCTGCTGACCGGGGCAAGCCGGGCCTGCATGCGGTGACGCTCTCGCGCTCGATCATCGAGCCCTTCCTGACCTTCTCGACCCGGCGCGACCTGCGCGAGGAGGCCTTCATCGCCTGGAGCAAGCGCGGCGAGAACGGTGGCGAGAGCGACAACCGCGCCATCGTCGCCGAGATGGTGAAGCTCAGGGCGGAGAAGGCGAAGCTGCTCGGCTATGCCACCTTCGCCCATTTCAAGCTCGACGACACGATGGCGAAGACACCGCAGCATGTGCGCGACCTGCTGGAGCTGGTCTGGAAGCCGGCGCGGGCGCGGGCGGGTCGCGAGGCCGCCGATCTTGCGGCGCTCGCCCAGGACGAGGGCGAGAACGGCCCGATCCGCCCCTGGGACTGGCGCCACTATTCCGAGAAGGTGCGGCAGAAGACCTATGCGCTCGATGAGGCGGTGCTGAAGCAATATCTCCAGCTTGGCCGTGTCAGGCAGGCGGCTTTCGACGTTGCCGGCAAGCTCTTCGGGCTGTCGTTCAAGGAGCGCCCGGAGCTCGCGGGCTATCATCCCGATGTCAGCATCTTCGAGGTGACGGAGGAGGCGAGCGGGCGCCATATCGGGCTGTTCGTCGGCGATTACTTCGCCCGGGCTTCGAAGCGCTCCGGCGCCTGGATGAGTGCCTTTCGCGGCCAGCGAAAGCTCGACGGCGAGACCCGTCCGATCATCGTGAACGTTTGCAATTTCGCGAAGCCCGCCGAGGGCAAGCCTGCGCTGCTTTCGCTGGACGATGCCCGCACGCTGTTCCACGAATTCGGCCACGCCCTCCACGGGCTGCTCTCGGACGTGACCTATGGTTCGCTCGCTGGAACGGCCGTGGCGCGCGACTTCGTGGAGCTGCCTTCACAACTCTACGAGCACTGGTTCCTGACGCGCGAGGTGATGCGCGAATACTGCCGCCATGCCGAAACGGGGGAGCCGATCCCCGAGGCCCTGATCGACAAGATCGAGAAGGCGCAGACCTTCAATCAGGGTTTCGCCACCGTGGAGTACACCTCCTCGGCGCTGGTCGATCTCGCCTTCCACTCGCTGGAGGAGCCGGCGGAGATCGATGCTCTCGCCTTCGAGGCGGCGGAACTCGCACGCATCGGCATGCCGGGCGAGATCATCATGCGCCACCGCACGCCGCACTTCACCCATGTGTTCTCGGGCGATGGCTATTCGGCCGGCTATTACAGCTATCTCTGGTCCGAGGTGATGGACGCCGATGCCTTCAACGCCTTCACCGAGACGGGCGACGTGTTTTCGCCGGCGCTCGCGGAGAAGCTGAAGCGCTACATCTACTCCGCCGGCGACACGCGCGACGCGGCCGAGGCCTACACGCTCTTCCGCGGCCGGCTGCCGACACCGGACGCACTGCTGGAGAAGCGGGGGCTGGCGGCGTAGCCGTCATTGCGAGAAGCGCAGCGACGAAGCAATCCAGGGGACGTAAAGCGCTGCCGCCTTGATTGCTTCGCTTCGCTCGCTATGACGGTTTTGCCTCAGCCCGGATAGCCGAACCGGGCCTTGGTCGCGCGGATCTGGCTGATCGCGCCCGCTTCGTTGCCGGTCGAGCAGGCCGAGCGCGCGGAGGAGATCTCCGAGCTGACGCGCGTGTGCACGCCCTTGGTGGTGTGGCCGGTGGCGAGGTCGTTGTCCATCACGGCCTGGAAGCGCTCGACCTCGCCGGAGCAGCCTGTGCCGGTCGGCATGCGGAAGGTGTTCGGCGTCACGCCGGGAGCCGCCTGCTCCGGCGGCGGGGCAGGCGGCGTGCTGGTCGTTGCTGTCTGGCAGGCCGCAAGGACTAAGCCCGCAAAGGCGAGGAGGGGCAGCGCGCGCATCGGTCTCTCCGGCAAATAGGACGCCGACCATTGCCGATTCTCGGGAGCCGCGCCAGCGAGCGCGCTCAGCCCTCGCGCAGGAAGATCAGGGCCGCGAACGTCAAGGCCAGCGCCGCGGCGGCTGCGACCCAGATGGCGGCGAGGCCGATGCGGCTGTGCACGAACGCGCCGACGAAGGCGCCGCCCATCAGGCCAAGCCAGAGCAGGAAATGGCGCAGAAAGGCGCGCTTCGGCCCGCCGAGAGTCGCTGCCGCGATCCGCTGTCCCAGCTTCACCAGCGTCCCGGTCATGTAGGTGAGGCCGATCGTGACCTCGCCGTCACGCTGGAAAACGGCGTTCTCCGCGCCCATTGCCACTGCGAGCAGCCCGACGGCCGGAAGCGTGTGGCCGGTCGTCTGCATCAGCGCGGCGAGCACGAGCAGCAACGTCACCACGCCCAGCACGGCAGGCGGGCGGTCTCTGCCGGCAAAATGGCCGACGAGGGAGCCGAGCACGACGCCGCAGACGAAGAGGACGATGACACTGCCGGCCAGCGCGATCCCGCCTGGGTTCCCGCTCGCCAGCTCGATGCCGAGCCGCGTCGTGTTGCCCGTCATGAAGGAGACGAAGAAGCCACCCAGCGTGATGAAGCCGAGCGCGTCGACATAACCGGCAAGCGCGGAGAAACAGGCAGCGAGCGCGACCTCGCGCCTCTGGTAGCGCATCATAGGAACATCGATCCCCGGCCCATGGCCCGGCGCGTCGGCCGGGCCCAATCGACACCTGCATAGCATATGCCTTGCCGCCGCATCGTCATGATCCGGTAACCGCATGCGACATATGCTTGCGCTGGACCCCCGGCTTCGGTTACATCCTGTCTCGGTGATTTGAGGAGCGCCCGTGGTTTCGACCGCCCGCCACGACCTGACGAAAGGCTGCGCAGCGACGCAGACCGTCGGCGTGCGCGCTCCGCTTGCTCTTCTCGGCCTTCTTCTCCTTAGCCGCCCCTGAGGGCCGGCCGGGCTTCTGCCTGGGCGCTCAGGGGACTGACGAGAACCGCCGACAGAAACCCAGCGCCCGCCTTTTCCGATATCCGCGGCGCGCCGACACCGGAACAAGACCATGAGCAACCCGACCGCCAACGGCTCCTCCAAAGAGCGCGTCCTGATTTTCGACACCACCCTGCGCGACGGCGAGCAGTGCCCCGGCGCCACCATGACCTTCGAGGAGAAGCTGGAGATCGCCGAGATGCTCGACGCCATGGGCGTCGACGTCATCGAAGCGGGCTTCCCGATCGCCTCCGACGGTGATTTCGAGGCTGTGTCAGAGATCGCGCGCCGGCTGAAGCGCGCCACGGTTGCAGGCCTGGCCCGCGCCATCAGCGTCGACATCGCCCGGGCCGGCGAGGCGGTGCGCCATGCGGTCAAGCCGCGCATCCACACCTTCGTCTCGACCTCGCCGATCCATCTGGAGCACCAGATGCGCAAGAGCCAGGAGGACGTGCTGGCGATCATCACCGCCACCGTGGCGCAGGCGCGCAACCTGGTCGAGGATGTCGAATGGTCGGCGATGGACGCCACCCGCACGCCGATCGACTATCTCTGCCGCACGGTCGAGGCCGCGATCAAGGCCGGCGCGACCACGATCAACCTGCCCGACACGGTTGGCTACGCCACGCCGGACGAGTATCGCGCCATGTTCAAGGCGGTGCGCGAGCGCGTACCCAACGCCGACAAGGCGATCTTCTCGGCGCATTGCCACAACGATCTGGGCCTGGCCGTCGCCAATTCGCTGGCGGCGATCGAGGGCGGTGTCCGGCAGGTCGAGTGCACGATCAACGGCATCGGCGAGCGCGCCGGCAACGCCTCGCTCGAGGAGATCGTGATGGCGCTGCGCGTGCGCGGCGACGTGCTGCCCTACGACACGGGCATCGATGCGACCCAGCTGATGCGCGCCTCCAAGGCTGTGTCGGGCGCCTGCTCCTTCCCGGTGCAGTACAACAAGGCGATCGTCGGCCGGAACGCCTTCGCGCATGAGAGCGGCATCCATCAGGACGGCATGCTGAAGAACAACACCACCTACGAGATCATGACGCCCGAGACCGTGGGCGTGACCAAGACCTCGCTGGTGATGGGCAAGCATTCGGGCCGCGCCGCCTTCCGCTCCAAGCTGAAGGAGATGGGCTACGATCTCGGCGACAACCAGCTGGAAGACGCCTTCACCCGCTTCAAGGCGCTGGCGGACCGCAAGAAGCACGTCTACGACGAGGATATCGAGGCGCTGGTCGACGACAACATCGCTACCGCCCATGACCGCATCAAGATGGAATCGCTGACCGTGATCGCCGGGACGCGCGGCCCGCAGCGTGCCACCATGAAGCTCGATGTCGACGGCAAGCACGTCACCGAGGAGGTCGAGGGCAACGGCCCGATCGACGCCATCTTCAACGCGATCAAGACCATCGTCCCGCATGAGGTCACGCTGGAGCTCTACGACGTCCATGCCGTCACCGAGGGCACGGACGCGCAGGCCGAGGTCACCGTGCGCCTCTCGCGCGACGGTTCGTCGGTGACGGGTCGCGGTGCCGATCCGGACACGCTGGTCGCTTCGGCCAAGGCCTATCTGGTGGCGCTCAACAAGCTGATCGCGCGGGGCGGACGCCTGCACGCGCAGGCGGCGGAGTAAGAAGGAAGGGAAGCGCGTCATCCCGTGTGCGCTGCAGCGTGAAACGCTGCGGCGCAGACACGGGGGCGCGTGACGCGTAAAGCGCCCTTCCTTTTGGCTTCCGAAAAAGGGCGCCTTTTCCTGAACACGGTCCCGTGTCTGCGCGGAAGCACTGCGTGCCGCAGCGCGCACGGGACGACGCTCTTCGATTCCGGTGGATGACGCCGTGGCGATCTGGCGCGGGGCGGTTTCTTGCCTTCATCTGCTCTTCCGGTGCGGTCGCTCCTCCGGCGGCCCGTGGGGAGCGATGCGATGGGCTATTTTCCGAACTGGACCCTGAAGACATCCGGCGCTGTGATGCCGGACGAGCGGCTGCCGACCGGGCAGACCATCATCGCCGGCCTGCAGCATGTCGTCGCCATGTTCGGGGCGACCGTGCTGGCGCCGGTGCTGATGGGCTTCGACCCCAATGTCGCGATCTTCTTCTCCGGTGTCGCGACGCTGCTGTTCTTCGTCATCACGCGCGGACAGCTTCCCAGCTATCTCGGTTCGTCCTTCGCCTTCATCGGCGTGGTCATCGCCGCGACGGGCTATGCCGGCTCCGGCCCCAATCCCAACATCGCAGTGGCGCTGGGCGGCATCATCGCCTGCGGGGCGGCCTATGCGCTGATCGGCCTGATCGTGCAGGCGGTCGGCACGAACTGGATCGAGAAGCTGCTGCCGCCGGTGGTGACCGGCGCGGTCGTGGCGGCGATCGGGCTCAACCTCACGGCGGTGGCGATCGGTATGATCTCGGCCAGCGCCTATACCAAATGGCTCGCGCTGTTCACCGTGGCGGCCGTGGCGCTCGTCGCCGTCTACGGAACCGGCCTGGCGCAGCGCCTGCCGGTGCTGATCGGCGGGCTTGCGGCCTATGCCCTCTATGCGGTCTCGGCGACCAGCTTTGGCGCGCCGCCGATCGATTTCGGCAAGATCGCGGCTGCGCCCTGGTTTGGCCTGCCGCACTTCGTGGCGCCGGTCTTCGACGCGAGGGCGATGACGCTGATCGTGCCGGTCGCGATCATCCTGGTCGCGGAGAATCTCGGGCACATCAAGGGTATCGCCGTGATGACCGGGCGCACTTTCGACCATCTCATCGGCCGGGGCTTCTTCGCCGACGGCCTGAGCACCATGATCGCCGGCTCCGGCGGCGGCACAGGCGTCACCACCTATGCCGAGAATATGGGCGTGATGGCGGTGACGCGGGTCTATTCGACGCTGGTCTTCGTCGCTGCGGGCATCATCGCGCTCATCCTCGGTTTCTCGCCGAAATTCGGCGCGGTCATCGGCACGATCCCCGTCGCGGTGCTGGGCGGGCTTGCCGTCGTGGTCTTCGGCCTGATCGCTGCGACAGCGGGCCGGATCTGGGTGGAGAACAAGGTCGATTTCTCCGAGCCGAAGAACCTCATCACGGTGGCGGTTGCGCTGATTCTCGGTGCCGGTGACCTCAAGCTGCCGATCTTCGGCTATGAGCTCGGCGGAATCGGCACCGCGACCTTCGGTGCGATTCTGCTCTATCACCTGCTGAATCGCCGCGCGGCCTGAGGCAGCTCCTGTTCTCGCGTCGGATTTTCCAGGAAGCCGTTTTCCCAGTTCGGCCCGATGCTAAGGTCCTTGGGTAAAATTCCGGCGACTGCAAAATTTCTGTCATGGATGGGTGGACAGGGCAGGGGGCGTTTGCTACACGCCCCCTGCCTGACGCGGCCACTGCCGCCGCGACGGCGACGCTTCGTGGCGTATGGGTGATTAGCTCAGTTGGTAGAGCAGCTGACTCTTAATCAGCGGGTCGTAGGTTCGAGCCCTACATCACCCACCACGGACCTTTCCGAACATCGCTGAATACTCGGAAGCCGCTGAAGAAGTGGCTGGCCTTTTGCGCCCAGCCGCGGTTCTTCCTCAATCATCGCGTGGCTGCAAGCGCCGCGATCATGCCTGAGACGGCATTGATCAGGATGAACTGATTGTCGACGCGGACCCAGCGCTGACCCCGGCCCGGCGCGCGCAGGTGATAGCTGTGATAGTCCCTGACATGGTGCTGCCGGTAATGCGACGGCAGGGCATGACCGCGCGCCCAGCGCTGCTTCTTCACCACCACGACCTTCTTCGTGACGTGCTTATGGGTGACCTGCTTGTGGACGTGCACCGGGCCGTGATGCGGCCCGTGATGGGACTGGGCGAAGGCGGGCGCCGCGGCGCCGATGATGGTGAGGCCGATGACGGCAGAATAAATCAGTGTTTTCATGGCTGAAGACCTTTCGTTTCGATGTGCTAATCTTCGAATTTCACCGCTAAACGGAAAATTAACAGCGACATTAATGTTTCGTAATGTGATGTTAATTTCGAATATACTGGATCTTGGCGCTCTTTCGGCATGAGATCTGCTTCCGGCTTATCCGGTGGTTGCTCGGCAATGGGCGTTGGGATCATGCTGTCGTCAGCTAAGGACGGGGCTGGAGCGCAGGGCGCCTTGACCGAACTCGAATTGATTCTTCGGCTCGTCGCGGGTCTGCTAGCCGGCGTCGCGATCGGGTGGCAGCGGGCGCTGAGGCACAAGCGCGCCGGTATCCGCACCTTCGGGCTGGTCGGGCTAGGGACGGCCCTGGCCGCGACGCTGTTCGACGACGCCACTCATCCCGATGCGGCCGGGCGGGTGATCCAGGGCGTACTGACCGGCATCGGCTTTCTCGGCGCGGGGCTGATCGTCCGGCGCGAGGACGAGACGGCCCCGCATGGCCTGACCACGGCCGCGGCAGTCTGGGTGACAGCCGCGCTGGGCTCCGCGGCAGGGCTGGGCCATTGGCTGGTCGCCTTTGCCGCCACGGCGCTCGCCTTGCTCCTGCTGGCGCTGGACCATTCGATCGAGCATTGGGCGCGGGGCAGGGCCGTTCAGCCTCAGGATGACGAGGGAGCCCCGTAGCGGGCCGCTCCACGAACTTTCGCGTCGTGGCGGCGTTGCCTCCCCATAACGGAGGCTTTCATGACCCTCGCGTCTTCCGCGACTGCCGCTCCCGGCAATACGCCGGCCATCCCGAATCCGCCGCCGGAGGCGCCGCCGCTGATGCCAGGCGAAATCTCGCCCGCGCCGCCGGTCGAGTCGCCGCCCGACGAGGAACCGCTCGGCGTGCCGCGCGATCCGCCGCCTGAGCTGCCGCCCAACGCGCCGCCGGAGGCTCCGCCGGCGACGCCGATCGACCTGCCGCCGGGGCGCGATCCGCGCCAGCCGCAGGAGTGACGGTCAGACCCCCGGTCGGCCCGGCTCGCCGATGTCCCAGTAGAGCCCGGCCATGGCGGTCAGCGCCTCGCGGGCGATGAAGGCCGGCAGGTGCTCGTCAGGCGCATGCTGCGAGCAGCCCGGATAGGAATGCGGCACCCATATCGTGCGCAGGCCGAGAATGTCCGCGAAGATGTCGTTCGGCAGCGAGCCGCCGAGATTGGGCAGGAGGGCCGGCTTCTTGCCGGTGCTCTTCGCGATCGAATCGAGGGTGAAGGTCACCCAGGGGTCCTCGGGGTTGAGCCGCGTCGCGCCGAAGCGCTCGCTGCCATTGGTCGAGACCTCGATCATCGGGAAGCCGTGGCGGATCAGGTGGCGCTTCAGGGCCGGGATGACGTCTTGCGCGTCGATGCCGACGACGAAGCGCAACTGGCAGCGCGCCCAGGCGCTCGGAGGCACGGCGTTGACCGGCGTCTCGGGCACGCCCGACTTCATGGCCAGGACGTCGAAGGAGCACCAGCCGAAGACCTGCTCGGCCGGCGACAGGCCGGGCTCGCCCCAGTTCGGGTCGATCACAGGGCCGTCCGGGCCGCCATCGATGACGCAATCGGCCACGGCTTCGCGCACGGCGCGCGGCAGTTCCTTCGGCACCCATTCATGGATGCGAATCTGGCCGGTGGGCGAGGCGATCGAGGCGATGGCATGGGCGAGCTGGATCGCGGGATCGGAGAGGATGCCGCCCCAGTTGCCGGAGTGATGGCCGCCCTCGCGCGCGACGATGGAGAGGTCGAAGGTGATGACGCCGCGAGCGCCCAAGAAGACGGTCGGCCGCTCGGCATTGAGGCGAGGCCCGTCCGAGGCGATCAGGACGTCCGCCTTGAACAGCTCCTTTTGCTCCTCGCAGAGCTCGCGCAGGCCTGGCGAGCCGGACTCCTCGCCCATCTCGATCAGGTACTTGACGTTGAAGCCGAGCTTGCCGCGGGTTTCGAGCACGGCCTTCAGCGCGTTGATGTTGATGACGTGCTGGCCCTTGTTGTCGACGACGCCGCGCCCGTACCAGCGCCCGTCGCGCTCGGTGAGCTTCCAGGGCGAAAGTCCCTCGCTCCATTGCGCGTCGAGCCCGCGGATGACGTCGCCATGGCCGTAGCCGAAGATTGTCGGCAGGGACGGGTCCTCGATGCGCTGCGCCAGCAGGAAGGGGCCCTTGGCGATCGGATGGTTCAGCGTCTTGCAGTCGAAGCCGAGCGATTCGAGCAGCGGGCGCATTTCCTTTTCGAGATATTCGGAAAGGACGGGCGCGCGCTCCGGGTTCTGGCTCTCGGTCGGCATCGCGATGAGCCGGGACAGGTCGCTCTTGAGGCGGCCGGAATCGTAATAGTCTTGCGCATGCGCGATCGCCTGGGCGCGGGTCATTTCTGAGGTCTCCCGGAATCGAAGGCCCGCACAGTGCCGATGGACGCGGCTCACCGCCAGTGCCAAGAGAGCATGACAACCTCTCCCCCGGATCGTAATGAGCTTCGTTCCCCACCCCCATCAGCTTGTCGCACGCGACGCGATCCTCGCTGCGCGGGCGAAAGGGGCGGCCGGTTTTCTGCTCGGGGACCTCACGGGGCTCGGCAAGACGCTCTCGGCCTGGCTCGCGCTGTCCGCGATGCCGGAGCAGGAGGTGCTGGTGATCTGCCCGAAGGGGGCGATTCCGCAATGGCGGCGGACCATGGCGCTGTCGGGACTGCCGGCGAAGCGCGTGACGCTGATGAATTTTGAGCGGACGAAATCGCTGCTCGCGCCGCCGCCCGAGAGCAAGAAGCGCTCGACGCGGGCGAAGAACAACGAGCTCGCCAAGCATGGCACACCGAAGCGCGTCTGGCCGCTCGTGGTGATCGACGAGGCGCATCGCATCCGCAATCCCAATTCGCAGCAGGGGCTGGTCTGCCGGCAGATCGCGGCCGCCGCCGATTTCACCATCTTCATGAGCGCGACTGCCGGCCAGTCACCGCATGAACTCTCCTACCTCGCGCCGCTGCTGGCGAAGGCTGCGGGCATGCCGAGCGCCGATCTCGACGGCTTTCGCATGCTGATGAAGCGGCTCAAGATCGGCCGGGCCAAGGGGCGCTGGAAGAACTGGAGCTGGGAGCCGAACGAGGCCGACCGCAAGGCGATGGCCGCTCTGCTCTATCGCGGGGCGAACGCCATCGGGCTGCGTCGACGACCGGAGGAGATTGCGGGCTGGCCGGAGGTGCAGCGGGAACTGGCGCCGGTCGCGCTCGATGCCGCTGCGCGCAAGCTCTATGACGCGACATGGCGGGAGTTCCGCAAGGAGCTCGGCCTCGCGGGCGGCTCGACGCGCAAGCCGCAGGGCTGGGCGGCCGATCTTCGCTTCCGACAAAAAGGCAGCCTGCTGCGCATCCCGGGCACAGCCGATTTCTGCGAGGATCTGCTCGGCAATGACGAGCAGGTGGCGATCTCGGTCGCCTTCCTCGAGACCAGCGCCATGCTGGCTGAGACGCTACGCGGGCGAGGATGGCGTGTGGGCGAGATCAATGGCGAGCACTCGGGCGCGCAGAACGAAGAGACGCGCATCGCTTTCCAGACGGGCGGGCTCGACGCGGTGATCTTTACCGTGACCGAATCGATTTCTCTGCATCGGGGCGAAATGCCGGGCGGCGAGCGCGAGCGGGCGCTCGTCATCCACGATATGCGCCACAGCGCGATCCAGCTCCAGCAGATCGAGGGCCGCTGCCATCGCGACGGCCAGCACGCCACGATCTTCTATGCGTATGCCGAGGACACGGTGGAGGAGGCCATCGCAGGGACGGTGATCCAGCGCATGGCCGCGATGGAAGGGCTCGCCGGCGACGACACGCGCATGCTGGAAGCGATCGCCGGTATCGTCGAGGCGCGGGCGGCGGCGGCCTGAGGCAGGCTTTCAGTCGTCTCAGGCAGCATTGCTGCGATTTGCGATGCCCTTCGCGCCTTCGACGGCAGAATGGGTCAGCCGGGTGATGCCGTCCCAAGCTTCCCGGGTATAGGTGCCCTGATGGACCACGGCGTCATAGCCGACGACCAGCACGATGATGACCAGCAATATGCGGAACACGATCTGTTTCTCCCCTGGTTTCGGCCGATCAACGTTGCGGGGCGAGAAGCGGTTCCGTTCGCGGGACGGAACTTGCGGGAAAGCCGTTTGTTCTGATAGAACAAATAGTGAACATAAGGTTTGTCATGTCTCAGCTTACGACCCTGGAAAAGCTCGAGATTCTGAGCGATGCCGCGAAATACGACGCGTCCTGCGCGTCGAGCAGCACGACCCGCCGCGACTCGCGCGACGGCAAGGGGCTGGGTTCGACGACGGGCGCCGGCATCTGCCATTCCTATGCGCCGGACGGTCGCTGCATCTCGCTGCTCAAGATCCTGCTGACCAATTTTTGCAGCTTCGATTGCGTGTTCTGCATCAACCGCTCGTCGAGCAATGTCCGCCGCGCCCGGTTCTCGGTCGAGGAGGTGGTCAAGCTCACGCTTGATTTCTACCGGCGCAACTACATCGAGGGCCTGTTCCTGTCCTCGGGCATCATCCGCTCGCCGGACTACACCATGGCCGAGATCGTGCGGGTGGCGGAAAGCTTGCGCCGGGAGCATGGCTTTCGCGGCTACATACACCTCAAGCTGATCCCCGGAGCGAGCCAGGAGCTGACCCATCAGGCGGGCCTCTTCGCCGATCGGGTCTCGGTCAATATCGAATTGCCCAGCGAGGATTCGCTGCGGCGCTTTGCGCCGGAAAAGCGCCCCCGCGAGATCAGCGCGGCCATGGGCGGCCTGAGGCTCAGGATCGAGGAGAGCGAAGCCGAGACCGCGAAGTCCGCTCCGAAGTTCTCGCCGGCGGGGCAGAGCACGCAGATGATCGTCGGCGCCGACGGGGCGAACGACGCAGCGATCCTGAAGCGCAGCGCCCAGCTCTATGGCAGCTTCGGCCTCAAGCGGGTCTATTATTCCGCCTATAGCCCGATTCCGGACGCTTCCTCGGCGCTGCCGCCGAGCGAGCCGCCGCTGATGCGCGAGCACAGGCTTTACCAGGCCGACTGGTTGACCCGCTTCTATGGGTTCGAGGCGGGCGAGATCCTGGACGAGGCGTCGGGCGGCATGCTCGACCTCGCGATCGATCCCAAGCTCGCCTGGGCGCTGCGGCATCGCGGCCGCTTTCCCGTCGACGTCAATCGGGCCGATCGCGAGACGCTGCTGCGCGTGCCGGGGCTCGGCGTGCGCAGCGTCGACAGGCTGCTGGCGGTGCGGCGCCAGCGCCGGGTGCGCTTCGAGGATGTCGCCAAGCTGACCCGCTCGGCCCGGACGATGCGGCACTTCATCGTCGCGGATGGCTGGCGCCCTGGCGCTTCGGCTGACGGCGAGCGGCTGCGCGCACTGGTATCGCCGCAACCGAAGCAACTGGCGCTGTTCGGATGATTCTGGCACGGCTGTCCCAACCCGCGGATTTCGAGGGCTGGCGCGACGAGGCGCGGCGGTTGGTCGGGCAGGGTGCGCCGCCGGAAGCGATCAGCTGGCTGGTGGCTGGCGAGGAGGATTTGTTCTCCGGCGATGCCGGGGTCGAGGTGGCGGAGATGGAGGCGCCTGCCGCGCTGCGCGTGCCGCGCGCCTTCCCTGAGCTGGCAGAGACGGTGATCTGCCATCGCGATCCCGAGCGCTTCGGCCTGCTCTACCGGCTGCTGCTGCGGCTTCAGGCAGAGCCATCTCTGCTGACGGTGGCAACCGACGACGACGTTCATCGTGCGGAGGCGATGGCGCGGACGGTACGGCGGGACATGCACAAGATGACCGCCTTCGTGCGCTTCCGCGAGGTGCGGGAAGAGGGGGAAGAGCCGGTCTTCGTCGCCTGGTTCGAGCCCGAGCACTTCATCCTGAAGCGGGTCTCGTCTTTCTTCACGGGCCGCTTCGCCACGATGCGCTGGTCGATCCTGACGCCGCAGGGCTCGCTGCATTGGGACGGAACCTCGCTTCGCATGGGCGAGGGTGCCACGCGCGCGCAGGCGCCGGACGATGATGCAATGGAGGCGTATTGGCGTTGCTACTATGCCAACATCTTCAACCCGGCCCGGCTGAAGACCGATGCGATGCGCAAGGAGATGCCGGTGCGCTACTGGCGGAACCTTCCGGAGGCCGAGCTGATTGCTCCCCTGATCGCGGGCGCGGCCCGCCAGGCGGAGGAGATGGTGATGCGTGCACCGACGCTGCCTCCCGAAAGGCATCTGAGGCAGCAGGCCCGCATGGTGCCGGCGCCTTCGACCGACCTCGAGAGTTTCGAGAACTGGGAACAGGCGGCTGCCGCTGCCCGTGATTGCAAGCGCTGCGACCTCTGCCGCGACGCCACGCAGACGGTGTTCGGGGAGGGTCCGCTCGATGCGCCCGTCATCTTCGTCGGCGAGCAGCCGGGCGACCAGGAAGACCTCGCCGGACGGCCTTTCGTGGGCCCGGCGGGGCGGCTCTTCGATGCGGCGCTGGAGGAGGCCGGGCTGGCGCGGGAGCGCGCCTATGTCACCAATGCGGTGAAGCATTTCAAGTTCAGCCTGCGCGGCAAGCGGCGCATCCATGAGAGGCCGAATGCCGGCGAAGTGCAGGCCTGCCGGTTCTGGCTGGGTATCGAGCGGCAGTTCCTTAAGCCGCAGCTCGTCGTGGCGCTGGGCGCGACGGCGGTGAGCTCGCTGATGGGACGGACCATGTCGCTGTCCTCGGTGCGCGGCCGGGACGTTACGCTGGAGGATGGCGCGCCGATGCTGGCGACCGTGCATCCCTCCTATCTGCTGCGGCTGCCCGACGAGGCGCGCAGAGGCGAGGAGCGGGAGCGTTTCGTCGCCGATCTTCGTCGGATCGGGGAACTGGTACCGGAGTTGAAGCGCCGCCGGGCGGCGTGAACGTCTGCAAGCCTGAAAGCGAGGGAGGTCAGATGCACAAGCCGCCGAACCACAATGCCGTTTCGCCGTATCTGCTGGTTGCCGATGCGGAGGCAGCGCTCGCCTTCGCCAAGGCGACCTTCGGCAGCGAGCCGATCTTCATCCATCGTCGCGACAGTGGCGAGATCGGCCATGCCGAGTTCGTCATCGAGGATTCGGTGGTGATGCTGGGCCAGATGCCGGATGCGACGGGATGCCATGTCCATGTCTATGTGCCCGAGGTCGACAGGGTCTTCGCCAGGGCTAAGGCGGCCGGCGGCAGCGTCGTGCAGGAGCTTTCGGAGAAGGGCGACGGCGACCGCCGCGGCGGCATAACGGACCCGGCCGGGACCACATGGTGGCTGTCGCAGTATCTCGATCCGGCGGGGCGAGAGAGCACTGGCGAGGCGTAGCGCGCCCTCGGTTATTTCGGGGCGATCCGACAGGGTCGAACCCGGAACCCACGACTGGGTCGGGCATGCTCGACTTGTCGGTCGCGCTGTGGCGAGCGCATTGCCCGCTCGCGGGTTCCGGGTTCTTCGCTGGCTCGAAGCCCCGCAATGACCTCGCCCTAAGGCAGGAGCTCCTTCATCCGCAGGAGCGTGATCTTTTCCACCTGCGCCAGCGCGGTCTCGAATTCCTGTTCTGCGCTGTTTGTCAGCCGAGCCTCGAAGGCTGCCAGGATGTCCGCCTTCGAGGCGCCGCGCACCGCCATGATGAAGGGGATGTGGAAGCGGGCCTTGTAGGCTTCGTTCAGGGCCGTGAAGCGGACGCGCTCGTCGCCGGTCAGCCGGTCGAGGCCGGCGGAGAGCTGCTCCTGCGTCGATTCCTCGGTCATCTCGCCCGCGGCGGCGAGCTTGCCGGCGAGGTCGGGGTGGCCGAGCAGGAAGGCCTTCTGCTTCTCCGGTCCCGCGCCGCGCACGACGGCGAACATCGCCGCATGCAACGCTTCGGCGGTGTCCTGCGCCGCGCCGATGCCGGCGTCGTAGGCGGCTTCCGCGATCCAGGCGGCGTGCTCGAAGACGCGGCCATAGACCTCGACGAAGAGCGCCTTGGGCAGCTTCGCGGGCACATATCCGCCAGCCGGCGGATGGGTCTTGATCCAGTGGCGGGCGATGTCGAGCCTCGTCGCCACCCAGACCTTCTCATGGCTCTGGACATAGTCGAGGAAGCGGGCGAGCGCCGCCGCGCGGCCGGGCCGCCCGACGAGGCGGCAATGCAGGCCGACCGACATCATCTTCGGCGCCGTCCCGCCCTCGGCATAGAGGGTGTCAAAGCTATCCTTCAGATAGGCGAAGAACTGTTCGCCGCTGTTGAAGCCCTGCGGGGTGGCGAAGCGCATGTCGTTGGCGTCGAGCGTGTAAGGCACCGCCAGCTGAGGGCCCTTCGGCCCGGAGAGCCAGTAGGGCAGCTCGTCGGCATAGACATCGGCCGTGTAGAGGAAGCCGCCTTCCTCCATCGTCAGCGGAATCGTGTTCTCGGACGTACGGCCCTGATAGCAGCCGAGCGGGCGCTCGCCGGCGAGCTCCGTCTGGATACGGATGGCCTCCAGGATGTCGGCGCGCTCGCGCTCCTTTGGCACGTCGCGATAGTCGATCCATTTCAACCCATGGGTAGCGATCTCCCAGCCGGCCTCCTGCATCGAGGCGGTGATCTCGGGATAGCGGGCGAGCGCGCTGGCGACGGCGAAGACCGTGACCGGCAGCTTGCGCTCGGTGAACATCCGCCAGAGCCGCCAGTAGCCGGCGCGGGAGCCGTATTCGTAGATCGACTCCATGTTCATGTGGCGCTGGCCCTGCCAGGGGGCGGCGCCGACGATCTCCGAGAGGAAGGCCTCGGAGGCCGCATCGCCATGCAGGATGTTGTTCTCGCCGCCTTCCTCGTAGTTGACCACGAACTGCACCGCGATGCGGGCCTCGCCCGGCCAATGCGGATGCGGCGGGGTGCGGCCATAGCCCTTGAGGTCTCGGGGATAGGCGGTCGTGGTCATCGGGCGGGTGCTCGCAGATTGATTCAGGCGATGAGCTTAAGGCCTGATGGCGATAGGGAAAACCGCTTCGTCATCCCGGGGAATTGCGAAGCAATGAGCCCGGAACCCAGAACCATCGAGGGGGCCGGGAAAGCTACGGCCGATCGATTCGCTTCCTTTGCACGCGCTGCGGTTCTGGGTTCCGGGCTTGCCGCTACGCGACGCCCCGGAATGACGGCGTCGGGACCTGCCTCAACTGCCGCGATAGGTCGTGTAGCCGTAGGGAGAGCAGTTCAGCGGCACATGGTAGTGCCGGGTCGTGTCGGCGATGCCGAAGCGCACCGTCACCACGTCCAGGAATGCGGGTTCGGGCAGGTCGACGCCGCGGTTGCGGAAATAGGGGCCGATCGCGAAGTCGATCTCGTAGACGCCCGGCTTCGTCGCCTCGGGCGTGAGCAGTGGTGCCTGGGTGCGGCCATCGGCATTGGTGACGGTCTCGACCAGCGTCTCGCGCGCGCCGTCCGTGACGCGGCGCAGGGTGATCGCGACGCCGGCAGCCGGCACGCCGCCATGGGTGTCGAGAATATGCGTCGTCAGCCCGGCCATGTAAGATTGCCTCATCGGTTGAGCGTGAGGACCAGCAACTTGCATGCCGCCTCGCGGCAACCGTAATTTGCGACGGGGCGAAATCCAACGGCGCACTCCGCCACGCACGCCCGATCGAAAACGGTGAAACGCGATGCTCGAAGCCTATCTGATGGAATGGGGCGGCATGATGCTGCGTTGGCTCCATGTCATCACGGCTATCGCCTGGATCGGCTCGTCCTTCTTCTTCATCCATCTCGACGCCTCGCTGAAGCCGGCGGCCGACATCCCGCCCGGCACAGGCGGGCGCGCCTGGCAGGTGCATGGCGGCGGCTTCTACGAGATGCGGAAATACATGGTCGCGCCGGCCGTGATGCCGGCCGAGCTGACCTGGCACAAATGGCAGAGCTACTGGACCTGGATCTCGGGCTTCTTCCTGCTGGTCTGGGTCTATTACGCGCAGTCGGAGCTCTATCTGATCGACCCGGCGGTGATGCAGCTTTCGCCCTTTGCGGCGGGCGCTGTCGGGATCACGGCGCTGGTCGTCGGCTGGCTGATCTATGACGGGATGTGCCGGTCGCCTCTCGGCCAGAACGATGTCCTGCTGGGCCTCGTCGGCTTCGGCTATGTGGTCGCGGCGAGCTGGGCTTTCGCCAATGTCTTCTCGGGCCGCGGCGCGCTGATCCATACCGGCGCGCTGATGGCGACGATCATGACCGCCAACGTCTTCTTCAACATCATGCCCGGCCAGCGGAAGGTGATCGCCGCGCTGGTCGCGGGTGAGGTGCCTGATCCCAAATACGGCAAGGCCGCCAAGCAGCGCTCGACGCACAACAATTACATCACCCTACCGGTGCTGTTCCTGATGCTGTCGAACCACTACCCCGTCACCTATGCCAATTCGGCGGTGATCCCGCTCTTGGTGGCGCTGGTGATCGTGGCCGGCGCGCTGATCCGGCATTTCTTCAACATTCGCCATGCCGACCATGCGAAATCGCCGTGGTGGTGCTGGGCGGTGGCAATCCTGGCCCTGTGGCTCGCTTTCTGGGTGGCGATGTCATCCTCGCCCGGCGGCCGCGAGCAACTCGGCCTGAAGCCGCCGGAGACGGGCAAGCGCGTGCTGATGGCCGGCGTCGCGCTGCCCCCTGTGGAGGTGTCCAACATCGTCACGGGGCGCTGCGCCATGTGCCATGCGCCCGAGCCGTCCTGGCCGGGCATGCAGATCGCGCCGAAGGGCGTGCTGCTGCACGAGCCGGAGGAGATCGCAGCCCATGCCCGCGCCATCCGCATGCAGGCCGTGATGACCCACGCCATGCCGCCCAACAACCTCTCCGGGATGACGGATGCAGAACGCAGGACGCTCGCGGGGTGGCTTGCGGCGATGCGCTAAAGGGCGAGGGCGCTTCGTCATTGTGAGCGGAGCGAAGCAATCCAAGGGCCGCAGGGCTGAAAGGCTTGAACCCAGTCCCCCTGGATTGCTTCGTCACACGCTCCTCGCAATGACGGCAGTCGTCGACGCTCCGCCCGAGAATGACGGCCTGCATTCCTCGAAAGCCGGAGTGCCGTCTTTTCCCTTTCTTCAGCTTGTCCCCGGTCCGATCACGTCGACCTCACGTCTGCGTGATCGTGTTCAGATTCGGTTCAGGTCGGCGCCGCCATTGTCCGACCACTGACAGGCTCGGAGACAGATCCCACGAAGGGAGCGTCCGGGCCGAGGGACCGTGGGGGTCCGTTTGAAGCGCGTGGATGCAAGGAGCGCCAGCTACCTGCTGGCCGCTATCGGCTTTGTCGTGGCATGGGCCGTCCTGTGCTGGCCCTGGCTCTCGGGGTCGGTGACGATTCCATTCGACGCGAAGGCGCATTTCCAGGCGCAGGTGCAGTTCCTCGCCAATGCCCTGCACACCGGCCAGTCGCCGTTCTGGAACCACAACATCTTCGGTGGTTCGCCGCAGATCGCCGATCCGCAATCCCTGATCTTCTCGCCCGCCATCCTGCTCGCGCTGTTCAACTCCGCACCGAGCTTCCGCGCGGTCGATGCCTATGTGCTGGCGCATCTGCTCGTCGGCGGGCTCTGCTTCCTGATGTTCTTCCGCGACCGGGGCTGGCATCCGGCCGGTGGGCTGATGGCCGCGCTGGTCTTCGCCTTCGGCGCCTCGGCCGCCTGGCGCGTGCAGCATGTCGGACAGATCGCGAGCCTCGCCTTCTTCGCCATCGCCTTCTGGCTGACGGCGCGAATGCTGCAGCGGAATTCGATCCTTGCGGGCGTGCTCGCCGGTCTGGCCGGTGGGCTGATGGTGCTGGAGCCCGACCAGGTCGCGCTGCTCGGCGGCTATGTGCTCGTCGCGGTGGTCGTGGCGCATTGGATCGAAGGTGGCTGGCCGGCCGTCCGGGCAAGCCTGCTGCCGATCGGTGCCGCTTGCTTCGTGGGCATTGCCGTGATCGCCATGCCGCTGATCTGGACCTTCCTTTTTGCGGAGGCGACGACGCGGCCGGAGATCGGCCTTGTCGAGGCCGGGCGTGGCTCGCTGCATCCGGTCTCGTTGCTGACCGCCTTCATCGGTGACCTGTTCGGGGCCAAGGACCCGGTCATCGATTTCTGGGGGCCCTACAATACGCCTCAGCGGGCGATGGAGCTCGCGCTCTCCGAGAACATGGCGCAGGTCTATGTCGGCGCGCTGCCGCTGTTGCTGATGCTGGCGCCGGGACTGACGCGCGGCTGGCTCTGGGACAAGGCCGTCCGCCCGCTTACGCTGTGCTTCGTCTTCATGGTGCTCTATGCGCTTGGCCGCTACACGCCGCTGTTTCATCTGGTCTACGATTATCTGCCGGGTGTGAAGCAGTTCCGCCGGCCGGCCGACGCGACCTTCCTGGTCGGTGCGCTGGCCGCTCTGCTCTCGGGCTATGTGCTGCATCGCGTGCTGACCGCGCCGGAAGGCACGTCATTCAAGCGCGACCTCGCCATCGGCGCAGGGCTCGTGCTCGCCAGCGTCCTCACCGGGTTCGTGGTCGCTTATGACGACGGGCATCTTCGCGATGCTCTGAAGCCGGTCGCCTTTGCCGTCGGTTGGTTCGTGATCGCGGCAGGCGGGGTGCTGCTGATGCGGCGCTGGCGCGGCGCGGCCGGCTCAGCCGCAGCCCTCGTGCTCGTCACCGCCGTCGTGGCGGCCGATCTCGGCGTCAACAACGGCCCCAACGATTCCACCGCGTTGCCGCCGCAGATGTACGACGTGCTGCAGACGGACACGAAGAACGACACCATCGCGCTGCTGAAGCAGCTGACGTCGGCTACTCCGGGCTCGACGCGCCGCGACCGGGTCGAGCTTCTCGGCATGGGCTTCGAATGGCCAAACGCCGGCATGATCCACGGCTTCGACCACACGCTCGGCTATAATCCGCTGCGGCTGGAGGAGTTCTCGGAGGCGGTCGGCACCGGCGACGGGGTTGCCGCGCCTCAGGATCGCAAGTTCACGCCGCTCTTCCCGTCCTATCGCAGTCGCCTCGCCGACCTGCTGGGGCTGCGCTACATCGCCTCGCCGGTTCCGATCGAGCAGGTCGACCAGAACCTGCGCGATGGCGATCTCAAGCTGATCGCGCGGACGAAGCAGGGCTATGTCTACGAGAACCCGCGGGCGCTGCTGCGCGTGCAGTTCGTCGGCGGCTGGCAGCTCGCCGATTTCGAGAGCATGCGGCTGTCCGGCCACTGGCCAGAGACCGATCCGCGGCAGGCCGTGCTGCTCGATGTCGAGCCGCCTGTGGCGACGCCGGAAGGGCCGGTTGCGGTCGAGGCCAGCGTCCGGCTGACCGACTACCGCAATTCGCGCGTCGAGATCGAGGTGACGACGCCGGCTGCCGGCTTCGTCGTGCTCAACGACATCTGGCATCCCTGGTGGCGCGTCGAGGTGGATGGCGTCGAGGCCGAGATGCTGAAGGCGAACGTCATTTTCCGCGCCGTGCAGGTGCCGGCCGGCACCCACAAGGTGCGCTTCAGCTTCCATCCGCTCGACGGCGCCATCGCCGAACTGAGGGCGCGCATCGATCCGCAGGAGCCTGAGGATGCGCTGCCGCAGCCGCCCAGGTCGGACCGCGAGGCTCCGCAGATCGTCGCGGCGCCGTCCGATGGGCCGCGACTCGCGGGGCCGTCGGAGAGCGTGCGCAATTCGCTTGGTCTGGGCGCGGGGGCGGGCCAGCCGGCGCGCAGCGGCACCGCATCGGCGCAACTGCCCGGCGACGCCTCGGCGCACTGAGGGTCCGGGGCGTCATTCTCGGGCGAAGCGAAGCGCAGACCCGAGACACTCTCGCGGGATTAGGTGTCTTTTCGTCCTGAGATGCTCGGGGCAAGCCCGAGCATGACGGCCGATTTTCGCCGTCAGGCCACCCCGAGCTTCTTCTGCAGGCTCGTCGAGGAGGTGGTGTACTGGAAGGTCAGCCGCTTCTCCGGATAGACGTAGCGGTGGATTTTCTGGGCGCAGAGCGCGGCTTCGTGGAAGCCGCAGAGGATGAGCTTCAGCTTGCCCGGATAGGTGTTGATGTCGCCGATGGCGAAGATGCCGGGTGTGCTGGTCTCGAATTTCTCGGTATCGACCGGGATCAGGTTTTCATGCAGGTCCAGCCCCCAGTTCGCGATGGGGCCGAGCTTCATCGTGAGCCCGAAGAAGGGCAGCATCGCATCACAGGCGATCTCGAAGGTTTCGTTGTCGGTGCCGCGGCAGATCGCGGCTTCGAGCCTGCCATCCTCGCCTCTGAGCGCCATCACCTGCCCGAGCTTCAGCTCCATCGCGCCCGCTGCGACCAGCGCCCGCATCTGCTCGACGGAGTGAGGAGCGGCACGGAAATCGTCGCGGCGGTGCATCAGCGTGACGCGCTTCGCGATGGGCTGGAGGTTGAGCGTCCAGTCCAGGGCCGAATCGCCGCCGCCGACGATCAGGACGTCGCGGCCGCGAAGCTCCTCCATCCTGCGCACGGCATAGAAGACCGAGCCGTCCTCGTAAGCCTCGATGCCTGGGATCGGCGGCTTCTTCGGCTGGAAGGAGCCGCCGCCGGCCGCGACGATCACCGCCTTCGTGTCGAAGATCGTGCCCGCGTCCGTCGTGACGCGGAAACGCGGCGCCTCCGCGGTGCCGGTGGGCGTGACGGCCTCGATCATCTGGCCGAGATGGAAGGTCGGTCCGAACGGCTTGATCTGCTCGACCAGGTTGTCGACCAGCCCCTGGCCGGTCACCATCGGAAAGCCGGGAATGTCGTAGATCGGCTTCTCCGGGTAGAGTTCCGCGCACTGCCCGCCGAGCTTCGGCAGGATGTCGACGAGATGCGCGCGGATGTCGAGCAGCCCGAGCTCGAAGACGGCGAAGAGGCCGCAGGGGCCGGCGCCGACGATGACGACGTCGGTCGTGATGACTTCGGTCTCGTCAGCGGCGCCTGCCTCGCTCATCGTGCTGGCCTCGTCTTAAGTCAGGCGCCCGTTTCGCCGACGAGGCCCGCCTTGGCGATGCCGGCGAGCGCTGCGATCTCGTCGTTGTCGGAGGTGTCGCCCGAGATGCCGATGGAACCGAGGACCTCGCCTTCGGGCGAGCGGATCAGGACGCCGCCGACGACCGGGACCAGCGAGCCGCCGGTGGCATGCGTCGCGCCCTGGATGAAATAGGGCCGCTCGATCGCGAATTTCTGCAGAGCCCGGCCGCCGAGCCCGAGGGCGATGCAGCCATCTGCCTTGCCGGTCGCGATATCGCCGCGCTTCAGGGGCGTGCCATCCTGGGCGGTGAAGAGCTTGAGCGCGCCGCGCGCATCGACGATCGCGATGGCGAGAGGCTTGAAGCCGTTTTCCTTGGCGTGGGCGAGCACGCCGGCGAGGATGGTTTCGGCCTGGGCAAGGGTCAGCATGGGAAGCTCCGTTTTCAACGCAAGCGTTCTTGCCAGCCGAGGGGCGCAGAGGGAAGGGGCCTGCGCAAGGCACGCGTCACGAAGAGGGTGCGTCATCAAGAAGTCGCGATGCGGGGCAACACAACCCTTGGCCGTCGTCCGCTTGCGCATGACTAGACGACGATGCTTGATAGCGTCGCGACACAGGGAGGACATCTCAATGGGTTTGTTCAGTTTCATCAAGGAAGCCGGCGCGAAGATCTTCGGATCCAGCGAGGCCAAGGCCGCGTCCGCCGACGATTTGAAGAAGGAGTTGGCGGGGCACGGTCTGCCTTCCGACATCAATGTCCAGATCGATGGCGACAAGGTGAAGGTCTCGGGCAAGGCCGTCTCGACCGAGGAAGCCGAGAAAATCATCCTCGCGCTGGGCAACACCACCGGCGTCGCACAGGTCGAGTCCGAACTCGCGGTGACCAAGGAGACGCCGGCGGCAGTGTTCTACACGGTGAAGAAGGGCGACACGCTCTGGAAGATCGCCGAGACGCACTACGGCAAGGGCCAGGGCGCGAAATACACCGAGATCGTCAAGGCCAACACGCCGCCGGTCAAGAACCCCGACCTGATCCTGCCCGGCTGGGTGCTGCGCATTCCGCCGCTCGCGGCCTGACAGTGTTTTGCCTTAGCGCGGCCGCGAGCTCATGCTCGCGGCTGCTTTTTCGTTTTTGAAGGTACCCATGATCGTCAACGACCTCGACATCGACGCGGTCAAGGCCGGGCTGAGCGACGGCTCGATCCTGATCGTCGATGTGCGCGAGCCGCATGAATTCGCCGCCGGACATATCCCCGGTTCGATCTCGCGACCGCTTTCGCAATTCGACCCGGCGGATCTGCCGAACGAGCCGGGCAAGCGCCTCGTGCTCTCCTGCGCCGCCGGCGTCCGCTCCCGCCGCGCGCTCGAATTCGCGCAGTCGGCCGGGCTCGACATCGACAGCCACTATGCCGGCGGCTTCAAGGACTGGCTGATGCATGGCGAGCCGGTCGCGCAGGACTGACGGCGCGTGCCTTGCGTCTCGTGCGCGGCGCACGCGATAGACGAAGGAAAAGATCGATGACCCTCCGAGCCTTTCTCCGCCGTGCGGCCTGCGCCACCACTCTGATCATCGCCGTGCCGGGCGCTGCCTGGGCACAGGGCGCGGCGACGGCTCCGGCCGCGACCGCGGGCCGGGTGCAGGATGACGACCTCCAGGCCGCGATCGCCAAGTCGAACGCCTATACGGCGCTGATGAACCGCACGCTGCGGGCCATCCAGTCCTGGGAGCGCTATGGCAGCTGGGTCGACATGAAGAAGGGCCCGACCGGCAAGGAGCGCTACATCGGTTACGGGCTCTACAGCCTCTATGACGTCAACAGCGAGATCAAGAAGGCCGAGGAGGCGATGGCGCGCGAGCCGAGGCTGCCGGCGATCGACGAGACGATGGGCCGCTACATCAAGGCCTATCAGGAACTCGCGCCGCTGATCACCCGCGCCGAGCGTTATTACGACCGCAAGGACTATCGCGACGACAATCTCGCCGAGGGGCAGAAGCTGCATGCGGCGATGGTGCCCGCTGCCAAGAGCTTCCTCGACGAGCGCGCCAAGATCGATGCGCTGATGCGCGTCTACAAGCGCGGCCTCGACCAGCGCGAGCTGGCTTCCGTCGAGCAGCGCGAGGGCAGGTCGGCCCGCTGGCAGGTGCGCAACATCATGATCAATGCGCGCGCCGTCATGGATTTGATGCCGAGCAACGAGCAGCCGATCGTCGACCTCAAGGCCTTCAACGCCGCCATCGCCGATTATGCCGGCGCCGTCCGCGAGATGGACGCCTTCAAGGACAAGGAGCCGAAGGGCGTGCCCATGATCGACAGCCAGGCGGGCTCCTGGCTCGGCAAGCTGCGCGATTTCAGCGACAAGCTGGCCAAGAGCAAGGGCGACGTCCGGCGCGGCGCGGCGAGCGACGCCAACTGGATCGTCAACAACTACAATACGATGGTTTCGCTGTCGGATTCGGCGATCCGCATGTCGCGATAAAGGCCAATGCGCTGCGTGCGCCCCTCGGCGGCATGCGCCGGGGGATGACGTCGCGCGTTTTCTGTTCCAGTCTTTCATTCGAACTAACTGAGGATATGCCTCATGCGTCCCATGAAATTCGGTTTCGGCCAGCCTGTGCGGCGGGTCGAGGATCAGCGTCTGACGACCGGCACCGGCCGCTACACCGACGACATCGCCACCGAGAGCGCGCTGCATGCCTTCGTGCTGCGCTCGCCCCATGCCCATGCCCGCTTCACTGTGGCCGACACGGACGTGGCGCGCGGGATGAAGGGCGTTAAGATGGTCCTGACCGGCAAGGATGTCGCCCATTACGGCGACCTGCCTTGCAAGGGGCACATCAAGACCGTCTCGGGCGACATGTCGAAGTCGCTCCCCGTGCCGGTGCTGCCGCCCGACACCGTCCGCCATGTCGGCGAGGCGGTCGCCTTCATCGTGGCGGAGACGCTGGCCCAGGCGCGCGACGCAGCCGAGGCTATCGCGATCGACTGGGACCCGCTGCCCGCCGTCAACGGCATCGAGGACGCGCTTGAAAAGGACGCTCCGCTGGTCTGGCCGGACCGGGCGGGCAACGTCGCCTTCGAGGCCGAGCAGGGCAACCGCGAGAAGACGGAGAAGGCCTTCGCCAAGGCGGCGCGCACGGTCTCGCTGACCATCGTCAACAATCGGCTGGCCTCCAACTACATGGAGACCCGCGCCTGCATCGCCGAATACGACAAGGCGGATAAGCGCTGGACGCTGACGCTGGGCAGCCAGGGCAGCCATGGCATGCGCGACCTGATCGCGAACTATGTGCTCAAGGTCGATCCCAAGCGCATTCGCGTGGTGACGCCGGATGTCGGCGGCGGCTTCGGCACCAAGATCTTCCTCTACCGCGAATATCCCCTGGCGATGATCGCGGCCGAGAAGCTGAAGCGCCCGGTGCGGTGGGTGGCCGATCGCACCGAGCATTTCCTCGCCGACACCCATGGCCGCGCCAATCTCGCCACCGCGACGATGGCGCTCGACGCCAAGGGCAAGTTCATCGGCCTCAAGGTCGATCTCGCTGCCGAGATGGGCGCCTATCTCTCGCAGTACGGGCCCTTCATCCCCTGGGTCGGCACGACGATGACGCCGGGCTGCTACAACATCCCGGCCGTGCATGTGCGCTTCCGCGGCATCCTGACCAACACCACCCCGGTCGACGCCTATCGCGGCGCGGGCCGGCCCGAGGCCGCCTATCTGATCGAGCGGCTCGTCGATGCCATCGCCCGCGAAACTGGCAAGTCGCCGGATGCGGTGCGCGCGCTTAATTTCGTCAAGCCGACCGAGATGCCGCACAAGACGCAGACTGGGCCGGTCTACGATTCCGGCGAGTTCGAGGGCCATATGCGCCGCGCCATGGACGTCGCGGACTGGAAGGGTTTCAAGACCCGCCAGAAGGCCTCGACCAAAGCCGGCAAGATCCGTGGCATCGGCATGGCGAGCTATATCGAGGCCTGCGGCGGCGGGGGGCCCGAGAGTTCCACCGTGATCCTGGAGAAGGACGGCACCGTCACGGTGCTGATCGGCACCCAGTCGAACGGGCAGGGGCATGAAACGGCCTATTCACAGCTCGTCTCGCAGCATCTCGACATCTCGATGGACCGCATCCGCGTCGTGCAGGGCGATACCGATCTCGTCGAAACCGGCTCCGGCACCGGCGGTTCGCGCTCGATTCCCGTCGGTGGTGCGGCGCTGAACAAGGCGACCGAGATCCTGAGCGACAACCTCAAGCAGCTCGCTTCCGAGAAACTTGAGGCGGGCGTCGGCGACCTCGAGATCGTGGGCGGCGCGGTGCGCATCGTCGGCACGGACAAGGCGCTGGATCTCGCGGCCATCGCCGCGCTGCCGGGCGCGACGCCGACCCTGCTCAAGGTGCACCAGAGCTGGACGCCGCCGGAGGCGACCTATCCGAACGGCACCCATGTCTGCGAACTGGAGATCGACCCAGGCACCGGCGGCACCGAGATACTCAACTATGTCGTCGTCGACGATTTCGGCGTGACGCTGAACCCGCTGATGCTGCAGGGCCAGGTCCATGGCGGCTCGGCGCAGGGCATCGGCCAGGCGCTGATGGAGGAAATCCGTTTCGATCCGGATGGGCAGATGCTGACCGCGACCTTCATGGATTATGCGCTGCCGCGCGCGATCGATATCCCGAACTTCCATTTCGAGACGCGCAATGTCCGCTGCGTCACCAACGCCATCGGCGTGAAGGGCGCGGGCGAGGCGGGCGCGATCGGCGCCTGCCCGGCCGTGATGAACGCAATGATCGATGCGCTCGACCGGGCGGCCGGGATCAAGAAGATCGACATGCCGGCGACGCCGGTGAAGGTCTTCAACGCGCTGAAGGAAGCGGGCTACGGGCTTTGATGCAAGATCGGTCTTGCGCTCCCGCAAGCCCGATCACGCAATCGCTAGTTGGATTGTTTGCAATCATTCGCTGATCTGGAGAAGTTCTAAACGGCACTAGTCGTGCCGCCTTGCTTCAAGGGAGAAAGCGAATGATCCGAAGCGTTGTCGTCCTCGCCGGCCTTGCGGTCGGCTTCTGCGCCGTGTCGGCGCAGGCCAATCCGATCGCAGAGCGCCAGCAGGCGATGAAGGCCGTGGGCGCGGCGACGCGCGAAGGCGCGGCCATTGCCAAGGGCGAAGCTCCCTTCGAAGCAGCCAAGGCGCAGGCCGTCTTCAAGGCCTACGCCGATGCGGCGAAGAAGCTGCCGGCGCTGTTCCCCGACGACTCGAAGACGGGCGGCGAAACCACCGCTGCGCCGAAGATCTGGGAGGACCAGGGCGGGTTCAAGGCGGCTCTGGCCAAGTTCGAAGCCGATGCCACCGCTGGCGCAGGTGTGACGGACCTCGCCGGCTTCCGCACCGCCTTCGGGGCGGCGACGAAGAACTGCGGCGCTTGCCACGAGGCCTATCGCGTCAAGAAGTAGAGCGCGGGAAACGCTCCGCGGAACCCCTCTCCTGCATAGAAGTCGGCTGTTGCCGACTTCGACACGTCGAGTGCCGATCTCGGGCAGGCCCGAGATCGGTGAGAGGGGCAGGGGCGAGGTTTAGGCCCCGGGACCAGCGGAGCGCCGCCCTGACCGCGGGGGCAGGTCACCGCCGCAGCGTCCAACGGCCTACCCCTCATCCTGCCCTAGCCCTCCGGGAGAGGGTTCCCCGCGCTATCCGTGCATGACGATGGCCGCCCGGAACCGGCGGCACTGGAACGCTTCTGATTCCAGGGTTGCAGGGCGACCGTCATCGCGTCCAATCTACCGACTGCGCCTTCCGGAGAAGCCGATGCTGCTGCTGCGCCGCCTGCTCGTCACGCTCGTCCTGCTGGCGGCGCTGGCGTTTGCGGGCTTCTATGTCCTGACCGACCCGCGCGTCGTCTCGCCTTCGCCGGAGATCGGCGCGCTGCCGGCGGCGGATATCGAGAACGGCAAGCTGCTCTTCGCAGCGGGCGGCTGCGCCTCCTGTCACGCCACGCCGGGGCAGGAGGAGAGGACGCGGCTCGGCGGCGGGCGCGCGCTCGCCTCGCCCTTCGGCACCTTCCATGCGCCCAACATCTCGCCGCATACGCGAGACGGCATCGGCAACTGGGGCGTGCAGGATTTCGTCGACGCGATGGCGGCGGGCGTCTCGCCACGGGGACAGCATTACTATCCCGCCTTCCCTTACACCTCCTACAGGCTGATCCCGCCCAAGGCGCTGGCGGATTTGTTCGCCTATATCCGCACCCTGCCGCCGGTGGAGGGCAGGGCGGCCGCGCATGACCTGCGCTTCCCCTTCAACATCCGCCGGCTCGTCGGCGGCTGGAAGCTGCTGTTCTTCGAGGGCGCCTCCTTCCGGCCCGACCCCGCCAAGAGCGAGAGCTGGAACCGCGGCGCCTATCTGGTCAACGGCCCCGGCCACTGCGCCGAATGCCACTCCGCCCGCAATGCGCTCGGCGCCATCGTGCCCGCGACGCGCTTCGCCGGCGGGCCGGACCCGGAGGGCAAGGGCATGGTGCCGAACATCACCCAGTCCGAGAACGGGCTCGCCAAATGGTCGGTCGAGGAGATCGCCGAGCTGCTCAAGACCGGCTTCACCCCGAGCTTCGACAGCGTCGGCGGCACGATGGCGGAGGTGGTGCGCAACATGGCGCAGCTCCCCGACGCCGACCGGGCGGCTATGGCGGAATATCTGAAGTCGTTGCCGGCGGTTGAGGGACCGAAGGGGCGGTAGGGCGGGAGACGATGGTTCAGTCGGGTATGGGTCGGAAGCGGAACTTCCTCGAACAGAAATCCGACCAGTCAGCTATTGGGAAGGTCCATCCACTTCCGAGTTGCTTCAGCTTCCTCGGCCAACTGCGCGAGCCGCCTTTTCCTTTCTTCCTCCATAACTTGGTCGTACAAGTCAGAGCCGTAGATAGGTTTTCCATTTACGACAAAAGGAACCTCGTCCGAGACTTTCGGCGAGGAGGCAGGGGAGATCTCCAATAGCCGCGTGAGTGCTCGCTTCAAAACGTTGGGCCCCAGTCAATCATGTTGACTTCCGCGTGGGGGGCTTCACGTCATTTGTTGTGCGTGCGCCATTAACGCTCGGTGACTTCAACGCGGAACACCGCCGTGCAGCGTCCGCTATGGGCCGGAAGCGGACATCCGACGTCAGAGCCGAGACCTCCGCCAAGGGGCGATGTAGCAATCTCCGCAAAGCGCGCGTCGGAGATTGCGCATGACGTATCGGCACTCGATAATGCATGCAGACCTCGGAAGAACGGATGCCGATGAATGAGGGTCCTCTTCTGCCTGTTCGGCTCGCTTGCTGGCTTGGTGCTCGGTTGGTTCATGACGGCCGCTGGCGCCCTCGTCGTGGGAGAGCTGGCTGGTGTCTCCCAGTTCGAAGGCGCGTTTGCGATGGGAGCGGTTTTCCAGCTCGGGCCGTTGGGTGGGTTGTTTGGAGCCGTGCTCGGCGGTTGGCTTGGCTGGCGACGGGCTGGTCGCAAGCGGCGCATTTGAGCCTCCGCTGGGCGTGATCCTGCACGGCACGCGCGTCTTGGCCACGGCCCCTCGTTGGCGGCATAAGACCAACAGCAGCCATGGGTCGATTGCGGGCGCCCTCAGAACTCTGCGTAAATCTCGATGATGTTGTCCTCCGGGTCGCGGAAGAACAGCGTGCGGTGACGCCATTTGGGCAGGTCGGTCGGCCCTCGCAGGATGGGCACGCCCTTGGCGACAAGTTCCTCGTGACAGCGATCGACGGCTGCGAGCGGCACCCGGAAGGCCAATTGGACGGCCGCAGAGCCTTGTGGTCTCGGGCCATCGTCGCAGACGGACCAGGGGCCGCGGGGCCGAAGCGTGAGCAAAGTCGCGCCGAGCCGGAAGCTCACCCAATTCTCCCGGTCCTCGGCGATCGGGAAGCCCATGATCTCGCTGTAGAAATTCCGGGTCTCCTCCATCCTGCTGCACAGGATGACGGTGTAGTCGAGGTTGTCGATTGCGCCGAGGCTCATCATCGTCTCCGCTTAGTCGGATCGTTCTAGAGCATGCCGGGTTTTCGTGGAAACACGGCGTCATTCCGTGAAAGCCTGCAGAAGAACCCGGCGGGCTGGAATGCGCCGGGGTCCGATTCCGGAACCGATCGGGCCAGCTGTCGGTTCATCGGCCGCCCATCACTTCCCGCAACGCGCGAGACCAAGATGAAACTCTCCGGCGGCTGCAATTGCGGACAGGTCCGCTACGAACTCGATGGTGAGCCGGTCCGCGTCGGCATCTGCCATTGCGAGACCTGCCGGAAGGCGTCCGGTTCGGCCTTCTCCTTCTTCGGGATCTGGCCGCGATCAGGTGTGACCCTGTCGGGCGAACTCGGATGCTGGCAGGTCCGGGCGGGGGGCGAGCGCTTCTGCCGGCGATGCGGCTCGCCGCTGTTCTGCTGGGCGGACGATTCGGACGAGATCGAGATCAAGCTCGGCTCGCTGGACAGCCCGCCGAGCGCGCTGTTGCCGGCCTATGAACTCTGGACCATCCGCCGGGAGGCCTGGCTCGCCCACCAGAAGGGCGCGGAGCAGCATGTGCGGGACCGCGAGAAGGCGGGCGATTGAGCAACGGCCGTCATGCTCGCCCTTGTGGCGAGCATCCACGTCTTGAACACCTCTCTGCATGAAGAAAGACGTGGATGGTCGGGACAAGCCCGACCATGACGGGAAAGCTTCCGAGAAGCCGACGCGGCAGCGTCTACTCCATCACCGCCGCCTTGAGGATGCAGACCATCAGCGCGTGTCCCGGCTCGTTGCCGACGCAGCGGACGATGTGGCGGCGGTCGCAGCGGTAGCGCAGCGTCTCGCCGGCCTTGGCGCGCTGGATGATGTCGCCGACCTCGACCTCGAACTCGCCGGCCGTCACCGAGAGCGATTCGATCGAGCCGCGCTGATGGCCTTCCGAATCGAGCTCGCCGCCGGGCTCGGAGGAGACGTCGTACCATTGCAGCCATTCGACGGTCTTGATCCAGCCGATGATGGCGAGCTTCAGCTTGCCGTCCTCCGAGACGAGGATCGGCGTGTCGGCGCGGGTGGTCTTGTCGATGAAGGGCTCTTCCTCGCCGCTGGAGAGGACGCGCTCGATCGAGATGTCGAGCGCCTGCGAGAGCCGCCAGATCGTCGCCAGCGTCGGGTTGGTCTCGTTGCGCTCGATCTGGCTGATGATCGACTTGGCGACGCCGGACTGCTCGGCGAGGTCGGAGAGCGAGAAATTATAGGCCTTGCGCAGGCGCTGGATCGTCTTGCCGAGCTGGCCCGAGATGACCTGAGCCCCGGATTCAAGCTCCCGCCCGCCGCGCTCTTTCGTCTCGATTCCCATCAGGCAGGTTCCATTTTCGATGCCGTATCGTTTGCGACAGCGAACGATCGTTTGCAGAAGCGAACAATGCCTGCTCGCCGCCGGGGGGGCAAGTTTCCTCTTTCGCGGCGTGCCGGGTTTGCTCCCTGCCGCTGCAAGCGGGGGGAGGGCCAGCACCGCGGTCAGGTGATGCGGGTGGGGCCGCCGACTTCGCGCTGCTCGCGTCGGGCGAGGCCGAGCTGGTGCTCGCGCAGGATCACATAGATGCCGGAGGAGATGACGATGAAGGCGCCGATCAGGATCGCCGTCGCCGGCCATTCGCCGAACCAGAACCAGCCGATCGCCACCGCCCAGAGCATGGTCGAATATTCGAAGGGCGCGATCAGCGAGGCGTCGCCATAGCGATAGGCCTGCACGATCAGGATCTGGCCGAGCCCGCCGAGGATGCCGATGACGACCATCAGGAGCGCGTCCCGGGCGTCCGGAATGTTCCAGCCGAGCAGGATGGTGGAGAGGCCGAGCAGGCTGGTCAGCAGCATGAAGTAGAAGACGATCGCGCCGGTGCGCTCGGTCGCGGTCAGGAGGCGAACCTCGACCGAGGCGAAGGCCGAGCAGAGCGCGCCGGCAAGCCCCAGAGCCGCGCCGATGGCGGCGTTGCTCCCGACGGGATGGGCGCCGCTGCCGAGATGCGGCGAGAGCATGATGAGGACGCCGACGAAGCCGATCGTCACCGCGCTCCAGCGATAGATGCGCACCCGCTCCTTGAGGATGAGCGCGGCGAGCACCACCACGGCGAGCGGGCCGGCATAGCCGATGGCGACCGCCTCCGAGAGCGGCAGGAACTGAAGCGCCGCGAAGCCGCAGAACATGCCGGTCGAGCCCATGATGCCGCGCTTGACGTGCCCGCGCATGTTCTCGGTCTTCAGGGCAGCCGGCAGCTCCGCACGCCAGGCGAGCCAGATCAGCAGCGGGATCATCGCGAAGAAGGAGCGGATGAAGACGATCTCGCCTGTCGGATAGCGCGTCGAGATGGTCTTGATCAGAGCGGCCATCAGCGTGAAGGCCAGCGCCGAAATCAGCTTGAGGGAAATGCCGAGGAGAGGGGACAAAGCAGCTGATTCGCGGGAAATGAACTGGTTTCGAGCGAAACCATAGTCCCTTAGATCACGCGGCCGAGGCCCGGCAAAGCGTGAACTCTGCAACCCGGCCAGACGGCAGGCGGGGTGGTTATGATTCGATGAAGCGGGGGCTCCGTCATTCTCGGGCGCTGCGAGGCAGCGACCCGAGAAGCTCCTGCAGGAGAAGGCGCCGCTTTCGGCACGAGATGCTCGGGGTAAGCCCGAGCATGACGCTGTGGCGATGACCTCAGAACGAGCCGCGGAAGGAGCCGCCGTCGATCAGGAAGTTCTGGCCGGTGATGTACCCGGCATGGGCGCTGGCGATGAAGGCGCAGAGCTTGCCGAACTCGTCCGGCGTGCCGAGGCGGCCGGCCGGGACGGCGGCGAGGCGCTGCTTCGTCGCTTCCTCGATGGTGATGCCCTTCATCTCGGCGACCTTGGTGGTCGAGGTCTTGATCCGGTCGGTGTCGAAGACGCCCGGCAGGATGTTGTTGATGGTGACGTTGGCATGCGCCACCTCGCGGGCGACGCCTGAGAGGAAGGCCGTGAGGCCGGCGCGGGCGGCGGAGGAGACGTCAAGGCCGGTGAGCGGCGTCACCACGCTCGCCGAGGTGATGTTGACGATCCGGCCGAATTTGCGCTCGATCATGCCGTCGATGACGCGCTGCACGAGCTCGAGCGGCGTCGCCATGTTCTGCACCACGCCCTCGAGCAGGCCGTCGCGCGTCACCTGGCGGAAGGGCTTCGGCGGCGGGCCGCCATTGTTGTTGACGAGGATGTCGGGGTTGGGAGCGGCCGCCAGCAGGGCGTCCTGGCCGGCCTTGGTCGAGACGTCGGCGACGACGGCGATCACGGTCGCGCCCGTCGCGGCGCGGATGGCGCTGGCGGTGGCTTCCAGGGTGGCGGCGTCGCGCCCGTTGATCACGACGGTGCAGCCGGCCTGAGCCAATGCTTCGGCGCAGCCGCGGCCGAGCCCCTTGCTGGAGGCGCAGACGATGGCCGTGCGGCCGGCAATTCCCAGGTCCATGACTTTTCTCCGTTAAGCATCGTTACATGCGAGGCGCGCAGTCAGAGCATGGATTGGCCGCACCGTCATCAAAGCGCAACGCAAATCAGACAAACGCCCGGAACATCGCAACAACATCGGGCCCTGCGGCATGAGCGACGACAGCGACGCGAAGCAGGTTCGCAGCATCTTCATCTCGGACCTGCATCTCGGCACGCGCGGTGCGCAGGCCGATCTCGTTCTGGAGTTCCTCCGCGCCTACGATGCTCCGCAGATCTACCTGGTCGGCGACATCATCGATGGCTGGAGACTGAAGAACGGCTGGTATTTCCCGCAGTCGCACAATGACGTCGTCCAGAAGCTGCTGCGCAAGGTGCGCAAGGGTTCGAAGCTGATCTACGTCACCGGCAACCACGACGACTTCCTGAGGGACTTCACCGGGCTGCAGTTTGGCGGCATCACGCTCGTCGACGAGGTCGTCCACGAGACGGCGGACGGCAAGCGCCTGCTCGTCATCCATGGCGACCTGTTCGACCTCGTGGTGCGCAACGCCAAATGGCTCGCGCTGCTCGGCGACTGGGCCTACACGGTCGCGCTCGGGCTCAACATGGTGCTCAACAAGGTGCGCCGCTGGATGCAACTGCCGCACTGGTCGCTCTCGGCCTGGGCCAAGGCCAAGGTCAAGAACGCGGTCAACTATATCGGCGAGTTCGAGACCTGCCTCGCCGCCGAGGCCCGCCGTCATGAGGCGGACGGCGTGATCTGCGGCCATATCCATCACGCCGCCTATCGCGAGATCGACGGGCTGACCTACATCAACACCGGCGACTGGGTGGAAAGCTGCACGGCCTTCGTCGAGCATCATGATGGGCGTTTCGAGCTGATCCGCTGGCCGCAGGGCCGGCTGAGAGGGCAGGAGACCGCGCCTGTCGTCGCGTCGACGCGCCCGATACCTGTTCCGGACCTCGTCGAGGCGGCAAGGACCACGCTCCGGCCTCTGGATCTTGCGCGAATTCTTGGCGTTCGGCCGGAAACGGCTGACCGGAAAGCGCGCTGATGCGCGTCCTCGTCGCGACCGACGCCTGGCGCCCGCAGATTAACGGTGTCGTGCGCTCGCTGGAGCGGATGATCCAGGCTGCGCCGGATTTCGGCGTGACGGCGCAGGCGCTGACGCCCGAGGGTTTCCACCAGATCGGCCTGCCGAGCTATCCCGATATCCGTCTCGCGCTGGCGACGCGCCGCGCGCTCGCGGCGCGCATCGCGGCCTTCGAGCCGGACCATGTCCATATCGCGACGGAAGGGCCGATCGGCTGGCTGACGCGCGCCGTCTGCCTCGCGCAGAAGCGCCCCTTCACGACGAGCTACCATACGCGCTTCCCGCAATACATCGCCGCTCGCTGGCCGATCCCCGAGAGCTGGAGCTATGGCCTGCTGCGGCGCTTCCATGGGGCGGCGGCGGCCGTCATGGTCTCGACGGCAACGGTCGAGGATGAGCTGCGCCAGCACGGCTTCCAGAAGCTGGTGCGCTGGGGCCGCGGCGTCGACCTGAGCGTGTTCAAGCCACGTCCGCAGGGCCTGCCCGAGACCATGCCGGCGTCCATGCTCGACCTGCCGCGGCCGATCTTCCTCAGCGTCGGGCGCGTGGCGGTGGAGAAGAACCTCGAGGCGTTCCTCTCGCTCAGGCTGCCGGGCAGCAAGGTCGTGGTCGGCGACGGGCCGGCGCGGGCCGATCTCCAGCGCGCCTTTCCCGATGCGCGTTTCCTCGGCGTGAAGGAGGGCGAGGAGCTTGCGACCATCTATGCCGCCTCCGATGTTTTCGTCTTCCCGAGCCTTACCGACACCTTCGGCATCGTGTTGCTGGAGGCCGTGGCGAGCGGGCTGCCCGTCGCCGCTTTCCCGGTCCAGGGACCGCGCGACGTCTTCGCCGGCAGCGGCGCGGCCGTGATGGACGAGGATCTGCGCAGCGCTGCTCTGCAGGCGCTCCGGGTGCCGCGCGAGGCCTGCCTGGAACTCGCCCAGCGCCATAGCTGGACCAGCAGCGCCGCTCAGTTCTACGGGCATATCAAGCGCGTGGCGCTGCAGGCGGGGTACACACCGGTCGAGCCGGGGCCGACCAGGAACGCGGGCTTCACAACCTTCGCGAGCGGGCGTGGCGGGGAACAGCGGGCGCGGCTGCCGTGGCGCCTGCCGGCTTGAGCTGACTGCGGAAGGCGTCCCGCCGCTCATGAACGGAGGCGATGACGAGGCCCATCGGCACGCCGAGCCCGACCAATGCCGCTTCCGACAATTGCAGGCTGGCCTCGATCGTCTCCGGCACCGCGTCGTTGACGCCGATCTCGTAGAGATGGCGGGCATGGGTCGCGTCGCGGGCGCGGGCGACGATGATGAGGTCCGGACGCAAGGCGCGGGCGGCGCGCACGGTCTCGTCGATGGCGCGCTGGTTGTCGATCGTCACGATCAGGGCGGTCGCTTCCTCGACGCCGCATAGCTTCAGGAAATGGGGCTGCGTTGCGTCGCCGTAGAAGGCCGGGCGGCCGGCGCGGCGCTGGGCGGTGATCAGCGACGCGTCCGAATCGATGACGATGTGGGACTTGCCGTGCTCGTCCAGCATCGAGCTGACGAGACGGCCGACGCGTCCGCCGCCGACGACGATGGCGCGGGGCGTATGATCGGTCGGGGGCGGCACAGCGGCTTCAGCCGGCAGGACGACGGGCACTGCGAGCTTCTGCGCGAAATGGCGGGCGAAGCGCGCGAGCAGCGGCAGGGCGACCATGGTGAGCGAGACGGCGGCGAGCGCGATGCTGCTCGCACGATGGTCGAGCAGTTCGGCGCCGGTGGCGGCGTTGAGCAGCACGAAGGCGAATTCTCCGCCGGGAGCCACCATGATGGCGGTCTCAAGCGCGCTCGCCTGCGACAGCCGGAACCGGCGCGCCAGGGCGAAGATGATGAGCCCCTTCACCCCCAGGAGCCCGAATGCCACGGCAAGGATCGCGACAGGGTGGGCGGCGATCTCGGCGGGGTTCACACCCATCCCGACGGTCAGGAAGAAGACGCCGATCAGCAGCGACTTGAACGGGTCGATCGTGACCTCGATGGCGCGGCGGAACTCCGTCTCGGCGAGCAGGAGGCCGGCGATGAAGGCGCCGAGTCCCATGGACAGGCCCGCCGCCGCGGCGATCAGGCCCGTGCCGATGGCGGTGAGCAGCGTCGCCGCCATGAAGCTCTCGGTGGAATGGCTCGCGGCGACAAGCCGGAAGAGCGGACGCAGTGCGAAGCGCCCGATGACGGTGATCGCCGCGATGGCTCCGAAGGCCTGGATGAACGCCTGGGCCAGGCCGGCGAGCAGCGAACCGCTGCCGTTCTGCGCGTCGAGCACGCCGATGAGGAACAGCAGCGGGATGACCGCCAGGTCCTGGCAGAGCAGGACCGCGAAGCTGGCGCGACCTGCCGTCGTGGTCATCCGCCGCTGGCCGGCCAGCAGCTCGACCACCATGGCGGTGGATGACAGCGCCAGGCCGAAGCCGATGATCAGCGCTGCCGTCGCCGGCTGGCCGAGCGCATAGGCGACGAGGCCGATCGCGCCGGCGCAGAGCCCTACCTGGCCGAGGCCGAGCCCGAACACCAGCCGGCGCATCGTCTTCAGGCGCTCGAAGGAGAGCTCCAGCCCGATCACGAACAGCAGGAAGGCGACGCCGAGCTCGGCCGGGCCGGCCAGCGCCTCGGCGTTCGAGACGGTGAACGTGCTCAGGAAGGGCAGCTTCGAGGAGAGGCTGCCGAGACCATAGGGGCCCAGCAGCGCGCCACAGGCGACGAAGGCAATGACCGAGTTGATCTTGAAGCTCTTGGCGAAGGGCACGACGATGCCAGCCGTCGCGAGCACCACGATGGCATCCCTGTAGGCAGAAGGGTCGACTGTTCCGGCCAAGGCCTGACCTTACGAATCGTGGCGGAAGAAGGTGTGCTCCGACTTTGGCGGCTGAGGGCTGCGCTGCACAACCTTTGAATCGTCACAAGCGAAGAAATTCGCGTTGCGGGACGAGTGGTTAGTAAAAGGCCGCGCTGCCGGCTTGCCAAAAAAGCGGTTCACCTCGGCGCCGGCGATGCGATCGATCATCGCGCGTCCTGTCGGACGCGATAACGATGATCGACCTCGTTGGCGGAGCATCGGAATCGTCCGAAAAGTGGATTCCACTTTTCGGTCCGGTGCTCTAGCGTCCGGAGGCTTGCCCGAAGGAATTTCCATGCGCTTTGCCGGTACCGAGAATTATGTCGCGACCGAGGATCTCACTGTCGCCGTCAATGCCGCCATCCGGCTGGAGCGCCCGCTGCTCGTCAAGGGCGAGCCAGGCACCGGCAAGACCGTGCTGGCGGAGGAGATCGCGGCGGCGCTCGGCGCTCCGCTGATCACCTGGCACATCAAGTCGACCACCAAGGCGCAGCAGGGGCTCTACGAATACGACGCCGTCAGCCGCCTGCGCGACAGCCAGCTCGGCGACCCCCGCGTCTCGGACATCGCCAACTACATCAAGCGCGGCAAGCTCTGGGAAGCCTTCGCGGCTCCGGTCCGGCCCGTCCTGCTGATCGACGAGATCGACAAGGCCGATATCGAGTTCCCGAACGACCTGCTGCTGGAGCTCGACCGCATGGAGTTCCATGTCTACGAGACCGGCGAGACGATCAAGGCGGCGCAGCGGCCCGTGATGATCATCACCTCCAACAACGAGAAGGAACTGCCGGACGCCTTCCTGCGCCGCTGCTTCTTCCACTACATCCGTTTCCCCGATGCCGAGACGATGCAGGCCATCGTCGAGGTGCATTTCCCGGGCATCAAGAAGCGGCTGATGGAGGAGGCGCTGCGGCTCTTCTTCGAGGTGCGCGAGGTGCCCGGCATCAAGAAGAAGCCTTCCACGTCCGAGCTGCTCGACTGGCTGAAGCTGCTGGTGGCCGAGGATATCGGCCCCGAGGTGTTGCGCGAGCGCGACCCGCGCAAGCTGATCCCGCCGCTGCACGGAGCGCTGCTCAAGAACGAGCAGGACGTCTCGCTGTTCGAGAAACTCGCCTTCATGGCCAGGCGCGAGAGCCGTTGACGACGAGCCCAGGATGAGCCGCTCCAGCTTCATTGCCCTGGTCATCATCCTGACGGTTCTGATCATCTTTCTGGCCCGCCTGCAGAAGGAAAAGCGAAAAGGCGCGTCCGATACGGGCAGTGGCGGGTCCGACAGTGGTTGCGAGGTGGGCGATGGCGGCGGAGGTGACGGCGGCGATTGACTGCCGATCTGCTCCCGATGCTCTCGTAATTCGCAGCCGGCGCCGCTAGATATTCTCCATGCGACGCCTCATGCTCCTGCGCCACGCCAAGTCCAACTGGCCCACCGGTGTGGCCGACCGCGACCGACCGCTCGCCGCACGCGGGCGGGAGGCCGCTCCGGTGATGGGGCGCTATCTCGCCGACGAATTGCTGCTGCCCGATCTGGTGCTGGTCTCGCCGGCGCGGCGGACGGTCGAGACCTGGGATCTCGTCGCGCCGATGCTGCCTTCGAGGCCGGCTGTGCAGTTCGAGCCGCGCATCTACGAAGCCGGGACGGACCGGCTGCTTGATGTCGTGCAGGCGATCGAGGGCGATGTCCGCACCCTGCTGATGATCGGCCATAATCCCGGCTTCGCCGATCTCGCGGCTGGTTTGACCGGCCATGGCGACCGCTATGCGGCGGCGCGAATGGGGCAGAAATACCCGACCTGCGGGCTCGCGGTGCTCGATTTCGCCGTCGAGGACTGGCGCGACGTCGCCGAGCGCGGCGGCCGGCTCGACAGGTTCGTCACACCGGCGTCGCTGGGTGAAGGCCCCGACGAGTGAGCGATGCCTCCTATCTCGACAGCGCCCGCAATGCGGCGTTGGCTTTCGGCGACAGTCTGCTGGGGTTGGCGCGGCCGCGCCTGCGGGTGGGCGTCACCGGGCTTTCGCGCTCGGGCAAGACGGTTTTCACCACCGCCCTGATCCAGAACCTGATGGAAGGGGCCAGGCTGCCGGTTCTGAAGGCTGCTTCAGAAGGGCGCGTCGCGCGCGTGCGCCTCGTGCCGCAGCCCGATCCCGACGTGCCGCGCTTTCCCTATGAAGCGCATCGTACCGCGATGAACGGGCCGGACCGGCGCTGGCCGGAGTCGACGCGGCGCATCTCGGAGCTCCGGGTCGAGATCGATTACGAGCGCGCCGCCGGCTGGTTCAAGGGGCCGGCGACGCTGACGCTCGACATCGTCGACTATCCCGGCGAATGGCTGCTCGACCTCGCCCTGATCGGGCAGGATTACAAGGCCTGGTCGGCGCAGGCCGTCGCCGACGCGCGCAAGGCCCATCGGAAGGCGTCCGCCGCCGAATGGCTCGCCGATCTCGTCAAGCGAGGTCCCGAGGGGCCGCCGGACGAGCTTGCCGCGGAGGCGGCGAGCGACCTGTTCAAGGGCTATCTCGCAAAGCTGCGGGCCGACCCCGAGGCCGTGGCGGTGACGCCGCCCGGCCGCTTCCTGATGCCGGGCGATCTCGAGGGCTCGCCGGCGCTGACCTTCGCGCCGCTCGATCTGCGCCATGACAGCGAGCCGAAGCCGGGCACGCTGGCGGGGCTGATGGCGGAGCGCTTCGAGGCCTACAAGCGTGTGGTGGTCGCGCCCTTCTTCCGCGACCATTTCGCCCGGCTCGACCGGCAGATCGTGCTCGTCGACGTGCTGGCGGCGCTCGATGCCGGCGCGCCGGCGCTGGCCGATCTGGAAACCGCTCTGGGGCAGGCGCTCGCCGCCTTCTCGGTCGGGCGCAATTCCTGGCTGTCGAGCCTGTTCGCGCCGCGCATCGAGCGCGTGCTCTTCGCCGCGACCAAGGCGGACCATATCCACCATGGCAGCCATGACCGGCTGGCGGCGGTGATGTCCCATCTCGTCGGGCGGGCGTCGACGCGGGCGCAGGGCGCGGGCGCGCAGGTCGAGGCGATGGCGCTGGCGGCGGTGCGCGCGACGCATGAAGTCCGGATCAGGCAGGGCCGCGAGGAGCTACCGGCTATCGCCGGCGTGCCGGAGGCCGGGGAGGAGATCGACGGACAGGTCTTCGATGGCATTGCGGAAGCCGCCGTGTTTCCGGGCGAACTGCCGGAGCGACCGGAAGCGATCTTCGATCCGAAGACGCATTGGCAGGTGCGGGCGCCGCGCTTCCGGCCGCCGCTCATCCAGCCGGATGCGGGCGGGCGCGTGAGGCCGCCGCCGCAGATCCGCCTCGACCGCGCGCTGGAATTCCTGATCGGCGACAGGCTGGCATGAAGGGCGACATGAACAGGTTCGGGCCATGACCAAGGCACCGCGCGCAATCCGTCTCGACAGCCCCGGCGAAGGGAATGTCGTCGGCGAAGCAACTGCCGTCCGCCGTGGCGACGTCGCGATCCTACCGGAGAGCGAGCCGATCGATGCCGTGGAGCCGGCAGCGCTGCCTCCGGCGCGACGCCGTTTCTCCTGGGGCTCGCTCTTCGTCGCCGGGCTTTCGGGGTTTCTCGCGCTGGCGGCCGGGGTCTGGGTCGAGAACACCATCTCCTCGCTGATGAGCCAGAGCCCGGTGCTCGGCTATACGGCGCTGGCCTGCGCCGTGGTCGCCGTGCTGGCGCTCGTCGTCATGTGGGCGCGGGTGCTGCGCGACATCCTGCGCGAGCGGAAGGTCGAGGCCCTGCGCGAGCGCGCCATCGCAGCGCTCGCAGGCGGCACGCCGGACGAGGGCCGGGCGATCGCGGGCGAACTCATCGGGCTCTACAAGAGCCGGCCGCAGACCGCGCAGGGCCGCGCGGCGCTCGAAACGGCGTTGCCGCAGCTCTTCGCCGCGCGCGATATGCTCACCGTCGCGGAGCGCAGCCTGCTCGCGCCGCTCGATGCGCAGGCGCAGGCGCTGATCGCCCAGGCGGCGCGGCGCGTTTCGCTGGTGACGGCGGTGAGCCCGCGGGCACTGGTCGACGTCGTCTTCGTGCTGGTCGCCTGCGCGAGGCTCCTGCGTGCCATCGCCGGCATCTATGCCGGACGGCCGGGCACGCTCGGCCTCGTCAGGCTGGCGCGGCAGGTGCTGAACCATCTCGTCCTGACGGGCGGCATGGCGGCGGGCGATGCGGTGATCCAGCAGGTGGTGGGGCAGGGGCTCGCGGCGCGGCTTTCGGCCAAGCTCGGCGAGGGCGTGATCAACGGCATGTTGACGGCGCGGATCGGGCTGGCGGCGCTCGCGGTATGCCGGCCGCTGCCCTTCGTCGAGGCGAGGCCGCCGACGCTTTCGGACGTCGCGGGCGATCTGACCTCCTGGCGCGGCGAAACGGCGGCCGATTAGGCCCTCGACCCGGCAGAATCTGCCGGCCGCGCCGAATCTGCCCGGTCGGGACTGCCGCGACACGCTTCGTAAAGCATCCAACTCCTTGAAATATAACCCGTCGCGGCATGGCATAAGCCGTGCAATCCCAGCCTTAGAGTTGCGGGCCGCCCTTGGGGGGCAGCTGGTTGAGGCGAGGGTATCATGGGTGTTTTCAGTGCGCTGACGACAGCGGTTACAGGGATGACGGCGCAGTCCTATGCGCTCGAGAACATCTCCGGCAACATCGCGAATGCGCGGACGACCGGCTACAAGCGCATCGACACGACCTTCTCTGACCTCGTGCCGGATACGGCACTGAACCGGCAGATCGGTGGCTCGGTCGCCGCCTACAGCCTGGCGACCAATACGATCCAGGGCGACTTGCAGGCCACCCGCATCGACACCAATGTCGCGATCAACGGCGATGGCTATTTCGTGGTCGACCAGCGTGCCTCCGGCATCGGCGCGAACATGCAGTTCGACGGCAAGAACCTCTATACCCGCCGCGGCGATTTCGATTTCGACGCCAACGGTTATCTGGTCAACGGAGCCGGCTACTACCTCAAGGGCTTCAAGATCGACCAGACGACCGGGCAGCTCATCGGCACCCAGCCGGATGTGATCCAGATCGCCAAGACGCAATTCCCCGCCAAGGCCACGACGTCCATCGAATTCAGCGCCAATCTCCCGGCCTATCCAAAGACCAACAACGCCGACAGCACGGTGCCGGGTTCGGAACTACTCTTCAACCCCGCTTCCACCTTCGCGGCGAGCTATCCGGACAGCTCGGCGCTCTCTGCAAGCCAGCCCACGACCGTGATCGCGGGCAGCGAGGTCACCAACTTCCTGACGCGCTCGATCGAGGGTGGATCGGTGACGGTCTACGACCCGCTCGGCCAGGCGGTTTCCGTCAATCTGCGCTGGGCGAAGGTCGATAATGGCAACCCCGCGGCGGTGCCGCCGACGACAGGCACCTGGCAGCTCTTCGTCGCTGAGAATACCGGCGCGACGGGCGCGGCTCAGGTCGCCTATCGTAGCGCGGGCGTGAACGTCACCTTCGGGACGACTGGCCAGCTACTCAATCCGGCTGGTGGCAGCATCCAGCTCCCGCAGCTGACGATCGGCGGCACGGCGATCAGCACTGCCACCAATCCGATCGATCTGACTTTGGGCGCCAACGGCCTGACCCAGAACGGCGACGTCAGCGGCCTTATCGACGCGCGCAGCATCCGGCAGGACGGCTACACCGCCGGCACGCTGGACCGGGTCTCGGTCAACTCCGAAGGGGCGGTGATCGGCACGTTCAGCAACGGCCAGATGGTCGCGCTCGCCCAGATCGCGACGGCGCGCTTCAACGCCGACAACTCGCTGAAGCGGCTCGATGGCGGCGCCTTCGAGGAGACGGTCGAGTCCGGTCCGCCGATCACCGGCCTCGGCACCTCGCAGCTCGTCGGCGGCAATGTCGAGCAGTCGAATACGGACATCGCCGACGAGTTCTCGAAGATGATCATCACCCAGCAGGCCTACTCGGCCAACACCAAGGTGATCAGCACGGCGCAGGACATGCTGTCTGCGGTGTTCAACATCATTCGCTGAGGCTTCTGCCAAGGGCGGCGCGGCCCAGGAGGGCCGCTTCTAGCGACAGGAGTTGAGGATGGGTCTGAGTACCTCCCTGAACACGGCGATCGGCGGGCTCAACGCCACGCAGCTCGGCATCGGCGTCGTCTCGCAGAACGTCGCCAATGCCGGCACGACGGGCTATGTCCGGCGCGCTGTTTCGACCGTCGAGGATTACTCGGGCGGCAATTCCAGCGTCCAGACCAGCCATGTCCAGCGGCTGCTCGACAAGATCGTCCAGCACCAGCTTTGGCAGGAGGCTTCGGGCGCCGGCTACACCTCCACGCGGGCGAGCGCGCTTTCCAACCTCGACAAGCTTTACGGCGCGCCGGGCAGCTCGACGGCCCTCGACACGATCTTCAACAAGTTCACGTCCTCGCTGCAGGCGCTGCAGAACGACCCGTCCAACTACAATCTGCGCACGAATGTACTGGATGCGGCTTCGGGGCTGGCGCGCCAGCTCAACACGCTCTCGGCCGGCGTGCAGACGCTGCGCAGCCAGGCGGAGAGCGGCATTGCCAACGGCGTCACCAAGGTCAACGAACTGCTCGGTGCGCTGACGGACGTCAACACCCGCATCGTCGCGCGGCCTAACGACAACAGCACGGCCGACCTGCGGGACCAGCGCGACAGGATCCTGTCGGAGTTGTCGCAATATGTAGACATTAAGACAACCGAGGATGCGCGCGGCAGTATCTCCGTCATCACTGGCTCCGGCACGCAGCTCTTCGACGGGCACCCGACGGTCAAGTTTTCGTTCGACGAGCATTTCGGCCTGGGTGCAGACGATCAGTGGACGTCAGATCCTGCCACCCGCGGCGTCGGCACCATCCGGATGCTGGATACCTCCGGCAACGCCGCCGATGCGATCGCCAACAAGGTGTTCCGCTCCGGCGAGATCGCCGCGAATATCGAGTTGCGCGACAAGACGCTGGTCCAGGCCCAGGCGCAGCTCGACGAAATCGCGGCACAGATGTCGCGGGCGCTCTCCCAGCAGCAGATCGACGCCACCCTGACGCCAGGCCCGGCGAGCCAGGGCGATTTGGCCTTCGACCTGTCGAACCTGGCTCGAGGAGATACCCTCACCTTCGACTATCAGGCGACGGCGGGTGGCGCGAAGCAGCGGTTGACCTTCGTCAATGTCGCGGCTGGCACCACGCTGCCCGCTTCGGCGATGGGCGATGCCAACAACCGCGTCATCGCCGTCGACTTCTCGGCGGGACCAGCCGCCGTCCAGACCGCGATCCAGAACGCGCTCAACACTGCGGCGGGCGCCGGCGGTTTCACCGCGACCTACGACGGCACGACGCTCAACATCGTCGACGACGGCGCGGCCGGCACGCGCGACGTGCTTGGTCTGACCGCGCGGCCGACCAGCACGACGCTGTCCTCCGCCGGCGGACCGGCGGAGTTGCCTTTCTTTGTCGACGGGCTCGCTGGCACGCCCTTCACGGGGTCCTATGAAGGCGGCTCGCAAACCGTCGGCTTCGCTTCGCGGATTGCGGTCAATCCGGAGCTCATCAAAAATCGTGAGCTGCTCGTTGTTCACGACAGCGGCTTGCCGACGCCGGAAGGCGACGATACGCGCCCGCAGCTCATGCTGGACCGGCTTACCAAGAGCCAGCAGGCCTTCACCAACGCGGTCGGGCTCGACGGCAACAGCGCCACCCAGAACACGACGATCGCCAACTATGTGCAGCGCGTCGTCTCCTCGCAGGGGCAGGCGGTAGAGGCCGCCAAGCGCCTGGACGAGGGCCAGCAGGTCGCGCTCGCCTCGATCCAGAGCCGCTTCCAGGAAACCTCGCAGGTCAATGTCGACCAGGAAATGTCGCTGTTGATCGAACTCCAGACGGCCTACGCCGCCAACGCCCGCATCATCTCCACCGTCAAGGAGATGATGGACGTGCTGATGAGAGTGTAAGCTCATGACCATCACTGCCTACGGAACCGGTGCCTACCGCGCGGCCAAGCCGAACAATTTCGTTTCCAGCCGCGCCGAGCTCGACGATCTCCAGCGCCAGCTCGACACCCAGCAGCGCGCCACCAGCTACGGCGATCTCGGCATCGACCGCCGCGTCAGCCTCGACGTCAACGGCAAGCTCTCCTCGATCAATTCATGGCTCGATGGCATCGGCCTCGCCGATGTGAGCTTGAAGCTGCTGACCTCGTCGGTCGAGAATTTCGCCAAGCTGACGAACGGCACGCGCGCCGACGCCAGCGCCGACGGCTATATGGAGACCTCCACCGGACAGTCCCCGCCGCAGATATTGGCGCAGGAGAAGCTGAAGCAGACGCTCGACCTGCTCGATAGCTCGGTGAATGGCCGCTATCTCTTCTCCGGCAAGACCTCCGACAAGCAGCCGACGGCAACGTTCAACGAGATCATGGATGGCGACGGCGCCGGCAAGGCGGGCGTCAAGCAGCTCATCGACGAGCGCCAGCAGGCCGATCTCGGCTCCGGCCTCGGCCGGCTGAGCGCGACCGTGGCCGCGGCGACGGTGACCGTCGCCGAGGAAGCGGTCGCCCATCCGTACGGCTTCAAGATCTCGGGCGCGACCTCCAGCTCCGCCGCGATCACCACGACGCTCACCGCCGGCCCGCCGGCCAGCCTCGCCGTCGATGTCGCGACATTGCCGGCGGCCGGCGATAAGGTGACCTTCAAACTCACCCTTCCTGACGGCACCCAGGAGGAGATCGTACTGACGGCGCGAGCCGCCGACACCGAGCCCCTGATGCCGAACACCTTCGAGATCGGCGCCGACGTCAACGCCACGGCGGCCAATCTGCAGGTCGCGATCACGGAAGCGCTCGGCAAGGAGGCGCGCTCATCGCTTTCGGCGGCGTCCGCGCAGGTGGCGGCCCAGAATTTCTTCGCCGGCAGCAACAGCAATCCGCCGCTGCGTGTGCCGGGCCCGCCCTACGCCAGCGCGACGCTGCCGCCGACCAACACCGGCGCCTATGCGACCAGCACGGTGATCTGGTATCGCGGCGAAGACGGCACCGATCCGGCGCGCTCGACGGCGACGGTCCAGGTCGATCAGGCGCAGACGGTGCAGATGGGGGCTCGCGCGAACGAGGAGGCCTTCCGTATCGGGCTCGCGCAGTTCGCGATCATGGCGACCGAGACCTTCCCGGCCAGCGATACGGAATCGAAGGTGCGCTATCAGGCGATGACCGACCGCGTCAGCGAGCGGCTCGGTTATGGCGGCACGGTGCAGAAGCCCACGGAAATCGTCACCGATCTCGCCTCGGCGCAGACCGCGATGGCGAGCGCCAAGGAGCGCCATACGACGACCAAGAGCTATCTGACGACCGCGCTGGAAGGCGTCGAGAACGTCAAGCCGGAAGAGGTCGCGATGCAGATCCTGGCCCTGCAGAACCGACTGCAGGCGAGCTATGAGGTGACTTCGACGCTGTCGAGACTGTCGCTGACCAACTACCTCTGAGTTCGCTAAGTCTCAGTCCGATCAAAGAAAAGCGCCGCCCGGAAACGGCCGGCGCTTTTCTTTGATCGGACTTGACGGCAGCGGCGCCTCAGCGTCCGCGCAGGCCGGCAGCGATGTCGCGGTTGATGTTGATCAGGACGCCGAGGCTCTTGGCCTGCGGCTCGGCCGCGATCCTGAAGGTCTGGTTGAAGATGAAATTCGCCAGAGCGAGGATGTTCTGCTTGATCTCGACGGGAAGCGGATTGTCTTCCGCGATCACGGCGGAGACGAGCAGCGTCCAGAGCCGGCGATTATAGGAAAGTGCTTCGTCGAGCTCGGCTGCGCGTTGATCCCAGTCGTCGGCGATGATCTGCAGGCGCGTGGCGGCCTTGACGAGGAGGGAGGCTTCGAGTTCGCGGGGGGATACGACGGTCTGGGCTGTTTTGGCAGCGGCGGCGTAGGCGTTAAACCCGTTTTGCATTCTCGATCAGATCCGCTTCGTAGGCGATCAGCTTTCTGGCCGCTTTCAAGGCCTTGTACAGGTCGCCGCTTAAAATGCGGTTATTGATCTCGTGAACATGCTCGAGAGCGCTGGGCGCTGCCGCGAGGAAATCGCGCACGAGCTGGAAGAAGACCTCGTGCTCATAGGTCGGGTCTTGTGCCAGATACATGAGCTGGATGGCGAGATAGATCTTCTTGGCCGGGCTGTCGGCGCTGGCGGCGGTGAGAATGTCCTTCTCGCGCAGGATCGGCGCGTCGCCCTCGATGAAGAAGCGCGTGCGCTGCTCGTCGTTGCGGATGACGACCTGCCCGATGATGATCCGCTCGCGCGGTTTGAGCTCGACCTTGAGGGCCATATCGGTCCTGCCTTCTGGCTGGAGGGGAGGGGCGCTGTCTTCCGGCGCGAGATCAGCCGAAGAGACGCAGAACGCCCTGGTCGGCCTGGTTGGCGAGCGAGAGCGCCGTCTGCGAGAGCTGCTGACGGGTGTTGAGGGCGAGCAGGCTGGCGCCTTCCTCGTTCGGATCCGCCAGGACGAGGTTGTCGGCGCCGGTCTTCAGCACGTTGACCATTTCCTTGGTGAAGTCCTGCCGGGTCTGCGCGACCGAGAGGTTCGAGCCGAAGGTCGAGGCCAGCGAGCGCAGCGAGGTCAGCGCATTCTTCAGCGTGTCCCCGGCCTTCTCGAGATCCAGGTCGTTCTGGAAGTTGATGAAGCCGTCGAGCTGGGTGTTGGTGGCCTGGTTGATGCCAAGCGTCGCCGAGCTCAGGATCGAACCCTGCACATCGAGCTTGGTCTGGTTCGCGCCGGTCTTCTCGTTGAAGATGATCGACAGCCGGTCGCCCTGGAGCAGGTTGATGCCGTTGAAGCCGGTGTCCTTGGCGAGCTTGTCGATCTGCTCGCGCAGGTCGTTGAACTGCTGGATCAGGTTCGAGCGGATCGAAGAGGTCAGGTTCTGACCCTTGATGCCGGTGCCGGCCGTGGCATCTGCTGCGAGGAAGCCGAGGGCGGTGTTGCTGTTGGTACCGGCTGCGCCGGCATTGGTGATCGCCAGCGCATCGGCGGCGGCGATGTCCACCGCCGATGTCGAGGCCGGGTCGGACTTGCCGAAGCCGAATTGCAGCTCCTCGGAACCGACGCCCTTAACGTTGAGCTGGCCCTTCTCGTCGACGAAGGCGGTGGCGATGCCTGATTTGTTGATCTCGTTGACGACGTCGCGGAGCGTCGCGTTGGCGCCGTTGAAAGCGGCCGTGTAGGTCTTGTCGTTGGGCGCCGTGCCTGTCTTGAGCGAGATCGCGAGCCGTGTGCCGTTGGCGCCGGCCGTGAGACCAAGGTCGCCCGACCGCGTCGCCGTCGCAGTGGTGGCCACGCCGTTGTCGGCGGGCACGCCAGTGGCGATGTCGACGATGCTCTTGTCGAGCGCGAGGTCCTTCAGGCTCTTCGAGGTGAGCGTCGCCTCGGCCGCGGACGCCAGCCCCGTGCCGGACTTGGTCGGACGGTTCTGAGCCGCGTCGGACTGGGCCTGCTTGATCACCGACTGGAGCGTCTGGACCATCGTCGTGGCGCTGTCGATGCCCTTGGAGGCCGCCTGAATGGTCTGGATGCCATTCGAGATGCCGTCGAGCAGGCCAGTGAGCTGGCTCGATCGATCGTTCAGGGTCAGCGACGTGAAATAGTTGACCGGGTTGTCGATCGCGGAATTGACGCGCTTGCCGGTGGCAAGGCGATTCTGGATCACGGTCTGCTGCGCCGTCGTCTGCTGCAAGGTCAGCAGATTCGAGCGCACGCCGCTTGAAAGGATAGTTCCGGCCATCTTCGGGTCCCCTGAAACGCGAATCCGCGCCCGCAAGTTCGATGGGACCGATAATTCATTGTTAAGGATAAAAAAGGGTTAACGGCGCCGGAGCCGGTTAAGCATCTGCGAAATTCCCGGCAGGAATGCTTCAGCCCTCTTCCTTCGAGACGCGCTTCTGCGAAGCGCTCCCCAGGATGAGGGCTTATCGTGATCGCCAAAATGCAGAAGGCGGCGGAGCTTTCGCTCCGCCGCCTTTTGTCTTCGCCCCACCTTCTGTGGGGGGATCCGCTTCTGCGGACGAAGGATCAGAACAGACGCAGGACGCCCTGGTCGGCCTGGTTCGAGAGCGACAGAGCCGTCTGCGAGAGCTGCTGACGGGTCTGCAGCGCGAGCAGGGAGGCGGCTTCGGCGTTCACGTCGGCGTTGACGAGGTTGTCGGCGCCGATGGTCAGGACGTTGGCCATGTCCTTGGTGAAGTCCTGACGGGTCTGCGCGACCGAGAGGTTCGCACCGAAGGTCGAGGACAGGGACTTCAGAGAGGTCAGAGCACTGTTCAGCGACTCGCCAGCCTTCGCCAGGTCGGCGTCGTTCTGGAAGTTGGTGAAGCCAGTGATCTTGGTGTTGTTCGCGGAGATGATGCCGAGGTTGTCGGACGTCAGGTTGGTGCCCTGAATGTCCATCTTCGACTGGTTCTTGCCGCCCTTCTCGTTGAAGGTGACCGTCAGACGGTCGCCCTGCAGGAGGTTCAGGCCGTTGAACCCGGAGTCCTTGGCGAGTTCGTCGATCTGCGTGCGCAGGTCGTTGTACTGCTGGATGAGGTTCGAACGGACGGACGACGTGATGTTCTGGCCGGTGATACCGCTACCGGCGGTGACATCGTCAGCCTCGAAGCCGAAGCTGGTGTTGTCGTTCGTGGCGGTCGCGGCGGCGGTTGCCGACGCGGTGCCTGCGGTGTCGAATTCGGTCTGGGTCGGGGCGCCAGCGGCTGCCGGGGCGAAGACCACAGTGTCGATACCGAACTGGACTTCCTCGGAGCCGTTGCCCTTGATGTTGAGCTGGCCCTTCTCGTCGACGAAAGCGGTGGCGACGCCGGACTTGTTGATCTCGTTCACAACGTCACGGACGGTGGCCGTGGTGCTCTTGAACGAGGCGGTATAGGTGTTGGTGTCCGACTTCAGGTAGATGCTGGTCATCGACTCACTGCCAGCCGCCAGGGCGGGACCGCCGATGTTACCGGAATAGGTCGCAGTCGCGTCGTTCGCAACGGCGGCGTTGTTGTCGGTAATGCGCTTGTCGAGAGCGATGTCCTTCAGGCTCTTGGAGGTGACGGCCGCTTCAGTGGCGGTCGCGAGAGCCGTGCCGGCCTTGGTCGGGCGGTTCTGAGCCGCGTCGGCCTGAGCCTGCTTGATGGTGGACTGGAGGGAGCCGACGAGCTTGGTGATGCCGTCGATGCCCTTCGAGGCCGCCTGGACAGTCTGGATGCCGTTCGAGATGCCGTCGAGCAGGCCGGTGAGCTGGCTCGAACGATCGTTCAGTCCGACGGCAGTGAAGTAGTTGACGGGATTGTCGACCGCCGAGTTGACCTTCTTACCGGTCGCGAGGCGGTTCTGGATGCCGGTGGACTGCGAGGTGACGCTCTGCAGCGAGGTGAGAGCGCCGCGAACGCCGGCGGAAAGAGTAACAGCCATGATCGTCTACCTTCTGGTCAGTTTGCCATTCTGGCGCCCGTCCATTCTGGCCGGGTCGAGCGGACATTCGGGCGCCGCTCCGTAACAACTGGTAAATTTCGGCGGTCGCATTGCCGCCAGATCGGGCAAAGCCGGCGCGTGGTTAAGCGGATGTAAAACGGGGCTGGCCCGGCCCTTCATCGCCCCCAGTCTGCGAACGTCGCCTGTGCGGCGCTCCCAAACGCAAACCGCCCGCGCGAGGCGGGCGGTTTGCGTCGGAAGGCCGGGGGCGCTTGTTTCAGGCCGAGCGCTCGAGTTCGTGGCGGCTTTCCTGGGCCTGGCGTTCGAGCTCGGCGAGCTGGCGGGTATAGAGGCGCATCTTGATCAGCGTCTCGTCGGGCAGCTGGGAGACGGTCTCGCCGGTGTCGGTGTTCTTCTTCTGCAGGATGACCGAACGCGTGCGCGGATCGACCACCAGCTTGCGCTCCACCGTTTCGTCGAGCGTGCGGTTCGAGTTGCGGCCGTTCTGCTGTGCTTCGGCGGTGCGCTGTTCGCCATTGGTGCGGATCTGCGCGTCGCGCGCCTGCGCGCCCAGCTCGACATTGACGGCGACGCCGGCGGAGGCGGATTGAACGGTCTTCTCGGGAGGAAGCTCTACTGCGACGCTGCCCTGCTGGGCATTGACGTCCGAACGGCTGACGACCAGGACGCCCGGCGCGGGCGCGAGCCTGGGTGAATTGCTAAAATCCATGACCCACTCCTTCTGGAGTCATTCACGGCGCCGTTGCGCCGCCTCCTCTTAAAGGCGGACACTCTGCCGCCGGATGTCGTGGAGCGTGTCAGAGAAGACTGAATATGACGTAAGGGAATTAGGTAAATATTGAGGCTTGCTGACGTAGCCGCGCGCCAGATGACTTCGCCCGCGCTCCGCCCGGGAGACGTTTCGCTTTTAAAGGCTCCGCGAGACGACCAGCGGGCCGGAGTTCGGGCGGGCGAAAGCACCGGCGCCAACCGAGACGGCGGGGCCGTAGCCGGCGGCCCGCGCGGGCTTGTTGGCGTCGGCGGCAAGATCGCGGATGACGGCTTCCGAGACGGCGCGGGCTGTGGCGAGTACGATCCGGTTCGTCTCGATCAGCAGCTGGAAATCGAGATGTGCTTCCTTCAGCCGCCGGACCTGATCCGGGACGAAGCGGGCAAGCGCGACGGCATTGAGCTTCACCTGCTCGACACCACGCATATAGACGCCGCCGAGTTCGGTTTTGCGGGCCTCGCGGCTCAGCGCCTCCGGCAGGCGGCCGGCGCGGATCAGCTCGGTCTCCTCGCCGACGAGATGCGACAGGGCTCCGAGCGCTTCCAGCACGGCCTCGATCAGCGCGCGGGCGCCGAGCGCGTCGCTGATGCGCGGACGCTCGTCGAGCAAGGGCCTAGCCGCCGACATTCTGTGCTCCGCTGGTGTTCTGGGCCTGAAGGCCGATCAGATCGCGCATGATCTGGTCCGAGAGGCCGATGCCTCCGGCCTTCTGGATCTGCTTGGCGTATTGCTGGCTGAGCTGCGAGCGCCAGATGCCGCCGCCCTGGCCGTTCTCGCCGAGGGGGCCCTCGGTGCCTTCGCTGCTGGCGAAGAGCCGTTCGGTGAACTGCTCGAGAAACATGGTCTCGAAGTCGTCGGCCTGCTTCTTGGCCTTGGCCTTCGCCGGGTCGAGCGCCTCGGCGATGCCGTTGACGACTTTGCCAGCCACTTTGCCGGCGACGCCGAGCGCGAGATTGGCGGCGGGGAGAGCGAGAGCGGCGGTCATCACATCACCTCGATTTCTGCCTGGAGGGCACCGGCCGACTTGATGGCCTGGAGGATGGAGATCAGGTCGCGCGGGCCGATGCCGAGCGCGTTCAGCCCGTCGACGAGCTCCGCCAGCGAGACGCTCTCCTTGACGAGGGCGAGCTTGTTGGTGTTGCCGGTGTCGACCTTCACGTTGGTGCGCGGCGTCACGACCGTCTGCCCGTTGGAGAACGGCTCGGGCTGCGAAACCTGCGGCTGCTCGCTGATCGTGACGGTGAGGTTGCCCTGCGCCACCGCGACGGTGGAGACGCGCACATCCTTGCCCATGACGATGATGCCGGAGCGCTCGTCGATGACGATGCGGGCGAGCTGGTCGGGCTCGACGCGCAGCTGCTCGATGTCGGTGAGCATCTTGATCATGTTGCCCTTGAAGCGCGGCGGAATCTGCAGGACCACGGTCGAGGGGTCGGTCGGCTCGGCGGACTCGCCGCCGATGAAATCGTTGATCGCGGAGGCGACGCGGCGCGCCGTGGTCAGATCCGGGTTGCGCAGCGAGAGCCGCAGGGTCGAGAGCTTGTTCAGCGCGAAGTCGATCTCGCGCTCGACGACGCCGCCATTGGCGATGCGGCCGACCGTGGGCACGCCGCGGGTGATCTTGCTGGCGTCGCCCTCGGCCGAGAAGCCGGAAATCGCGACCGGGCCCTGCGAGACGGCGTAGACCTCGCCATCGGCGCCGAGCAGCGGCGTGACCAGCAGCGTGCCGCCCTGCAGCGACTTGGAATCGCCCATGGCCGAGACGGTGACGTCGACGCGCGTGCCCTGCGTGGAGAAGGGCGGCAGGTTCGCAGTGACCATCACCGCCGCGACGTTGGCGGTGCGCATATTGGCGCCGCGCGTGTTGACGCCGAGGCGCTCCAGCATCGCCTGCAGCGACTGCTTGGTGAAGGGCGTGTTGTTGAGCGTGTCGCCGGTGCCGTTGAGGCCGACGACGATGCCGTAACCGAGAAGCTGGTTGGAGCGCACGCCCTCGACCGAGGCGAGATCCTTGATCCGCGACAGCGCGAAGACCGGCTGCGCGGTCAGCGCGACCGCCACCGCGAGCGCGGCGGCCAGCGGCTTTAGCAGCGAGGTCAGGACGGGGTTGCGGAACATTGCTCTCGGCACCGGAAACAGAAACGGTGCTTCGTCCTTGCCAGCCGCGTGCCAATCCGCTCGAAAACGAAAATCGTTTTTTATCAAATGTTTGGAGTTCGGCGCCATGCTCCGGCAAGGCTCTTCCGCAGGGTGCTTCCTGCCGGGCGGCAGTTTCTGCCGGGTCGTTTACCAGCTGTTAACCATGCCGGAGCGAGGCTCGCGCACGTTTCGCAGCATCGGCTTCATCCGAAAACCGCGGTCCATTTTTCGGGCCGATGCTCCCAAGAGGCCGCCATGATCAGGATCGACCAGCGCGCGCCCGTCTCGAATACCGGCCCTACCGGTTCCGCGAGGCGCTCTAGCGGCGCATCCTTCTCGCTTCCGACGCAGGATTCAACCGAATCTGCGAGCACCACCCGCAGCGCCGGGGTCGGCGCGGCAGGGTCGCTCGACATGTTGCTTGCCGTGCAGGAGCAGGGGGATCAGCAGGAGCGCAAGCGCCGCCAGGCGCGGCGCGGCAACGATCTGCTCGACGGACTCGACCGGCTGAAGGCGGCCCTGCTCGCCGGCCGCGTGCTGCCTTCCGAGCTGGAGCGGCTGCGAGCCACGCTGACGCAGCAGCGGGAGGCCACCGACGATCCGCGCCTCGACGAGGTGCTGGCCCATATCGAGCTGCGCGCGGCGGTCGAGCTGGCGAAGCTCGGGCGCTGACCGACACGCTTCATTCTCGGGCGGCGCGAAGCCCCACCCGAGAGTCTCGGGCCGTAAGAGGCGCAAGAGTCTCCTCGTCAGGAGATGCTCGGGTCAAGCCTGAGCATGACGGTGAACCTCACCGAATGAACTGGTCGACATACTCCGCGCCGAGGCCGTTCTGCGCGTAATGCGCTCGGCATTTGTCGATGCGGGTGAAGACGTCATCATAGCCCAGGCACTTGCCGTCCGGGTCGACATAGATCATCGCCCCGTTCACCTGGAACATGGTGATCATCTCCTCGACGTCCGGATCGACGACCAGCGTGTGCGTCTCGCCCGGCGCCTCGTAGACATAGCTGCCCTCGGTCGCGACCCAGTCATGTTCGAGATAGCGCCACTTGCCCTTGAGCACATAGCCATGGACCGGCAGCGGATGGCGGTGGCGGGAGAGCACGCCGGCCTTGCGGACCTTGAGCAGGTTCATCCAGTAGCCGCGCGAGACGCAGAGGAGCAGGGGACGGAACCAGACATTATCGTCGACCGGAACCCAGACGCGCTCGTCGGTCGGGATCACGTTGGGGACGACGAGCTCCGGAGGCGATTCCTTCGGCTGGGGATGGCGATAGGGCGTCCAGCGCTCCTCCGTCGTCGCGGCGACGGGCATCGGGCTCGTCTCGTTCATGGCTTCTCTCCCATATTGGCTTTTTGATTCAAGAGCTGCTCAAACTGATTCAGCCGCTTGGCCCATGTTTTTGATATTCATCAGTTTTCTTAGACGGCGAGATAGCCGCCATCGACCGGCAGAATGGCGCCGGTGACGAACTGCGCCGCGTCCGAGAGCAGGAAGACGATGGCGCCGCCGACATCGCCGGGCTTGCCCCAGCGGGCCATCGGCGTGCGCGCCAGGATGGGCGCCGAGCGCACGGCGTCGTCGACCAGAGGCCGCGTCAGCTCGGTCTCGATCCAGCCGGGCGCGACGGCGTTGACCCGGATGCCGTCGGCGGCCCAGGCGGCGGCGAGCGACTTGGTGAGCTGGCCGATGGCGCCCTTCGAGGCGGAGTAACCCGGCGCGAAGGGTGAGCCGTGGAAGGTGAGCATCGATGCGATGTTGACGATGGCAGCGCCCGTCTTGCCGGGCAGCTTCGCCGTGAGCTTGTCCTTCGCTGCCAGGCACATCCGCATGGTCCCATTGAGGTTGACCTCGATGGTCAGGCGGAAGGCGTCGATCTCGAATTCCTTGCCGCCGCGCTGGATGATGCCGGCGCAGTTCACCAGCGCGTCGATGCGGGGGCAGGTGGCGACGATCGCCGCGACCTCGTTGTCGCGCGTTACGTCGAGGCGGGCGTGGCGGATGGCGGGGTGCGGCGGGGCAGCCGCGACCTCCTCTTCGGTCAGGCCCGTGGCGAGGACGTCGTAGCCGGCCTGGGCGAGCGCGAGCGCGGCGCCGGCGCCGATGCCGCGCGTGCCGCCGGTGACGAGAGCGAATTTCGTGGGAGCGTGCTTGGTCATGGCCGCGAGGCTAGAGCGACGGGCCGCGCGGGGAAAGCCCGCCCGTTGCAGGTCGCCATGTCCTGGCGGGCGGGGCTGCTACTGCAGCCTGTATTTGAACGAGAGCAGGGCCGTGCCCCGCGTTTCGAAATCGCTGGCGACAAGCGGCAATTTGCGCGCTAGGGACACGTCCAGCGAGGTCTGCCAGGGCAGGTCGGCGGGCTTGGCGAGATCGACCGAGAGCTTCACCTCGGGCGTGAGGGCGGAATTGAAGCGGCCATCCGTCGCGAAGACGTAACTGCCGCCCATGCCGAGCTGCGAGGTCAGCGTCAGGTGCTCGAAGATGCGCTGGCGATAACCGACCACCGCATCGCCGGTCTGCTCGGGCCGGCCGGCAAGCGTCGTATTGCCGCCTGTCGAGAGCCCCCAGACCAACCCTGTGCTTGCCGCCACGGGTTGGGCCAGCCTCCAGCTCAGCCGCGCATCCCGAGCGGAGCCGGCCGCGGCGGATTGTGAAAGACTGGTCTGGACCGAGAGGGCATCCTGGCCGAGCTTGAAGCCGACGGAGCGATCCCGGTTCGGTCCCATCGTGTCGGCGCGGGCGGCAAATCCCTCGCGGATGATGTCGACCGGGATGGGGGCGCGGGCACGCAGATGGGCGCCGGAAGAGGCGGCCGCCCGGCCGGCTGCGGCGAGGCCGGGCTGGAACAGCAGCGTATCTACGCCATCCTGAGCAGCAGGCATCTCGGATGCCTCTTCCGCCGCCGGGTCTAGAAGCGCGGCGCGCGGAATCGGCAGCGTCGGCAGCTGCGGCGCCTCGAACGGCTCGGCCCAGGCCGGAGTCAACGCGGCATAAACGATTGGCATGACCGGAAACAGGCCGGCTGATCTTCTGACGGTGGTGCGAAGCACGACGGTCGTCCTTGCGCTGACGAGCGTGAGCGCAAAGCCTGGACGGCGAACGCGACGATTTTGCGGCAGTGCAGCATTCGGGCTCGATATTGACCGAAAGCTGCGCTTCCCCCGTCGCCGCGAACCGGCTAGGAAGCGTCCAGCCTGAGCTGGGGCCAGCGCCGCAGCTGCGGATCGTTCTATTTTGAGAGCACAGGGGTCATCGCATGAGCAAGATCAAGGTCGCCAACCCGGTCGTCGACATGGACGGCGACGAGATGACCCGGATCATCTGGCAGAAGATCAAGGACACGCTGATCTTCCCGTATCTCGATCTCGAACTCGACTATTATGATCTCTCCGTCGAGAACCGCGACGCGACCGACGATCAGGTTACCATCGACGCCGCCAACGCCACCAAGAAGCATGGCGTCGCGGTGAAGTGCGCCACCATCACGCCGGACGAAGGCCGCGTGAAGGAGTTCAATCTGAAGTCGATGTGGAAGTCGCCGAACGGGACGATCCGCAACATCCTCGGCGGCGTGATCTTCCGCGAGCCGATCATCTGCAAGAACGTGCCGCGCCTCGTGCCGGGCTGGACCCAGCCGATCGTGATCGGCCGCCACGCCTATGGCGATCAGTACCGCGCCACCGATTTCAAGTTCCCCGGCAAGGGCACGCTGTCGATCAAGTTCGTCGGCGAGGATGGAGCCGTCATCGAGAAGGAGGTCTTCAAGGCCCCCGACGCCGGTGTCGCCATGGCGATGTACAATCTCGACGAGTCGATCAAGGACTTCGCCCGCGCCTCGCTGAACTACGGCCTGATCCGCAAGTACCCGGTCTATCTCTCGACCAAGAACACCATCCTCAAGACCTATGACGGGCGCTTCAAGGATATCTTCGAGGAGATCTACCAGGCCGAGTTCAAGGCCGAGTTCGACAAGCTCGGCATCACCTACGAGCACCGCCTGATCGACGACATGGTCGCTTCCGCGATGAAGTGGTCGGGCGGCTATGTCTGGGCCTGCAAGAACTACGATGGCGACGTGCAGTCCGACACCGTGGCGCAGGGCTTCGGCTCGCTCGGCCTGATGACCTCGGTGCTGATGACGCCGGACGGCAAGACCGTCGAGGCCGAGGCCGCGCACGGCACCGTCACCCGCCACTATCGCGAGCACCAGAAGGGCAAGGAGACCTCGACGAACTCGATCGCCTCGATCTTCGCCTGGACCCGTGGCCTCGCCCACCGGGCCAAGCTCGATGGCAATACGGAGCTCGCCAAGTTCGCCTCGCTGCTGGAGAAGGTCACGGTCGACACGGTCGAGGCCGGCGACATGACCAAGGATCTCGCGCTGCTCGTGGGAGCCGATCAGAAGTGGCTCTCGACGACCGGCTTCCTCGAGAAGGTCAGCGACAACATGCGCAAGGCGATGGCGGCCTGATTCAGGCCTCACGCTTGTGAAACGGGAAGCCCGGCCGAGAGGCCGGGCTTTTTCATGGGCTCATCCACTCGCACCTAGAGGCCCGCGCTATTCTTCGAAGCGTCGAACCGATGCAACTGCCGTTGCTCAGCGCTTGATCTCGATCTCGATGAAGGTGAGGTGCGTGTCGCCTGCGTTCTTCACGTCGTGCTTCACACCGGCCGGCCGGATGTAGCTCTGGCCGGTCTTGACCTCGGCTTGCGTCACCACGCCGTCGACCTCATAGGCCATGGTCGCGTCGGTCATGATGACGACGGCGTAGTCCATGCCGTGCTCGTGCCAGCCCGTCGTCGCGCCCGGCTCGAAATCCCAGCGCGTGATCTTGGCCTTGTCGTCCTCGGTGAGCAGCGTGGCGACGGCTGGGATTGTGCATTCGAACGGCATGGGACGTCATTCTCCTCGGTAAAGGCAGTGGGGCAGGATGGCCGCTGCGCGCCGAGCCTCGCAAGCCCATGGGATGGTCTACCGGACCTGCGTCTCACTCCACACGGAGCGGGCGGCGGGCCAGGATGCGCAGGCCACTGACCGGAGCGTTCAGTATGTAGCGCAGTTCGTAGAGGCCCGGCTGGTCCGGCGCCTCAAGCGTCGCCTCGACATTCTCGGCCGGGAAGAAGCGCTGGCTGTCCGCATCGGCGGGCGCGTCGGGCGCCACCAACACGACACGGTCCATCTCGCCGTTGGGGCCGATGCCGCGCACAGGCAGGTGCTGGCCGCGGCCGACCTTCTCCGGCGCGGCCAGGGTCGCTGTCGGCTCGGTCGTCACCAGCGGCTGGCGCAACAGGATGACCGGCGCGCCATCCTTCTCGACGGTGAGGCGCAGTTCGTAAGCACCCGCGATGCCGGGTGTGGGCAGGGCGGGAACCAGGGTCCTCGGCTCCACGACGACAATGGCCGTCGCCGCTGGGTCGCCGGCGCGCGCGATGGCGAGCCGCGCGCCCGGGGGTGGGCGCGTCAGGAAGACGCTGAGCGGGGCGCCGGCCATGATGCTGCGGGCGGCCGAAAGCGCAGGTTCCTCCGCCTGGCGCTTCGCCGGTCTCGTCTGCGCGCCCGCCCCTATGGGCAGGGCGCAGGCAGCCAGCAGCAGCACCCGGCGGGAGAGGGCGCCGGCGAGGCGGCGCCCATCGGTGGTCATCAGCCCATCGCTGCCGCGACGGCTTCGAGCGCTGCCTGCGCCTTGCTGCCGTCCGGCCCGCCGGCCTGCGCCATGTCGCGCCGGCCGCCGCCGCCCTTGCCGCCGAGCTGCTCGGAGGCTGCGCGCACCAGCGCGACCGCGTCGAAGCGCTCGGTCAGGTCCGGCGTGACGCCGACGACGACGCCGGCCTTGCCGTCATCAGCGACGCCGACGATGGCGACGACGCCGGAGCCGACGCGGGCCTTGGCCTCGTCGGCGAGGCTCTTCAGGTCCTTCATCTCGATGCCGGTGACGGCGCGCGCGAGCAGCTTGGCGCCGGCGATCTCCTGGATCGGGTCCTCGGCCGCGCCGCCGCCGCCCATGGCGAGCTTCTTGCGGGCTTCGGTGAGTTCGCGATCGAGCTTGCGTCGCTCCTCGATCAGCGCGGCGAGGCGGTTTCCGGCCTCGGCGGCGGGGACCTTGAGCAGGCTCGCCAGCCCTTCGAGCAGGCGTGATTCCTCATTGAGGCGCAGGCGTGCGCCATTGCCGGTCATTGCCTCAAGGCGGCGCACGCCGGCCGCGACGGCGCCTTCGCCGACGATGCTGACGACGCCAATGTCGCCGGTGCGCGTCGCATGGGTGCCGCCGCAGAGCTCGACCGAATAGGCGCGGCCGGCCGGATTGGTGCCCATCGCGACGACGCGGACCTCATCGCCGTATTTCTCGCCGAAGAGGGCGCGCGCGCCGGAGGCGATGGCCTCGTCGACGCTCATCAGCCGCGTCGTGACCGGCTCGTTCTTAAGGACGATGGCGTTGGCGATTTCCTCGACCTCGCGCAGTTCCTCGTCGCTGATCGGCTTGGGATGCGAGAAGTCGAAGCGCAGGCGGTCGGGGGAGACCAGCGATCCCTTCTGCGCGACATGGTCGCCCAGCACGAGGCGAAGCGCCTCATGCAGCAGATGGGTCGCGGAGTGATTGGCGCGGATCGCGGTGCGCCGGTCATGGTCGACGAGGAGCTCGATGGCGGCGTCGCGCTTGAGCTCGCCTTCCTTGACGGTGACGGCGTGGGCGAAGACGTCGCCGAGCTTCTTCTGGACGTCGGAGACCTCGACGACGATGCCGGGAGCCTTGATGAGGCCGGCATCGCCGACCTGGCCGCCCGACTCGCCGTAGAACGGCGTCTGGTTGACCAGCACGAAGCCGCTTTCGCCGGCCTTCAGCGAGTCGACCTCGGCATTGTCGCGGATCAGCGCCGTAACGACGCCCTCGGCGGTCTCGGTGTCGTAGCCCAGGAATTCGGTGGCGCCGAGCTTGTCGCGCAGCGGGTACCAGAGCGTCTCGGTCGCGGCCTCGCCGGAGCCGGCCCAGGCGGCGCGCGCCTTGGCCTTCTGCTGCTGCATGGCGGCGTCGAAGCCCTCGAGATCGACGGTAATCTCGCGGGCGCGCAGCGCGTCCTGCGTCAGATCGAGCGGGAAGCCGTAGGTGTCGTAGAGCGTGAAGGCGACGTCGCCCTTCAGGCTCTGGCCGGCGGTCAGGCTCTTCGAGGCATCATCGAGCAGCGAGAGGCCGCGCGCCAGCGTCGTGCGGAAGCGGCTTTCCTCCAGCTTCAGCGTCTCGGTGATCAGGGCCTCGGCGCGCAGCAGCTCGGGATAGGCGCGGCCCATTTCGCGGGTCAGCGCCGGCACGAGCTTGTGCATCAGCGGCTCCTTGGCACCGAGCAGCTGCGCATGGCGCATGCCGCGGCGCATGATCCGTCGCAGCACATAGCCGCGGCCCTCGTTCGACGGCAGCACGCCGTCGGCGATCAGGAAGGCGGAGCAGCGCAGATGGTCGGCGATGACGCGGTGGCTCGCCTTCATCGGCCCGTCAGGCTCGACCGAGGTCAGATCGGCGATGGCGCCGATCAGGGCACGGAACAAGTCGATATTGTAGTTGTCATGCGTGCCCTGGAGGACGGCTGCGATGCGCTCCAGCCCCATGCCGGTGTCGATCGAGGGGCGGGGCAGGTTGGTCCTGATGCCACCCGCAGCCTCTTCGTACTGCATGAACACGAGGTTCCAGATCTCGATGAAGCGGTCGCCATCCTCATCGGGAGAGCCGGGGGGGCCGCCCCAGATATGGTCGCCATGGTCGTAGAAGATCTCGGAGCAGGGGCCGCAGGGGCCGGTGTCGCCCATGCGCCAGAAATTGGCCGAAGTCGGGATGCGGATGATCTTGTCGTCGCTCAGCCCGGCGATCTTCTTCCAGAGCGCATGCGCCTCGTCGTCCTCGGAATAGACCGTGACAAGGAGCTTATCCTTGGGCAGGCCGAATTCGCGGGTGATCAGCGTCCAGGCGTTGTTGATCGCCTGCTCCTTGAAATAGTCGCCGAAGGAGAAGTTGCCCAGCATCTCGAAGAAGGTGTGGTGGCGGGCGGTATAGCCGACATTGTCGAGGTCGTTGTGCTTGCCGCCGGCGCGCACGCATTTCTGCGCGGTGGTGGCGCGCGAATAGGGGCGCTTCTCCTGGCCGGTGAAGACGTTCTTGAACTGCACCATGCCCGAATTGGCGAACATCAGCGTCGGGTCGTTGCGCGGCACGAGTGGGCTCGATGCCACGATCTCGTGGCCCTGGGACTTGAAGTAGTCGAGGAAGGTCGACCGGATCTCGTTGACGCCGCTCATCGCTGTTCGAACTCTTGCTGTCTTGAGGCTTCGGCCGGGTGCGGGCCGGCGGTTCCAAGCGTTCTAGTCAGGCGGCCTGTCGCTGTCGAGAGACTGTGACGCCGCAAAGCCTTGGGCCGAAACGAAAACGGGCGGCCCGGAGAGGCCGCCCGATGGAAAGAGCACTTCGACTGCTGGGAATTCCTGGAGCCCTCATCCCGAGGAGCGGCCGCAGGCCGCGTCTCGAAGATTGTCCGGATGCTTCCCCGAGTCTCCTTGAGCATCTTTCGAGACGCCGCTTCGCGGCTCCTCAGGATGAGGGCTCGAGACGATGAAGCTCAGGCCTCGCCCTCGTCGAGATCGTCCTCGCTCGGCGTCGCCTGGTCGAGGATGCGTTCGGCGACGAGGCCGGAGTTCTGGCGGATCGTGGCCTCGATCTTCGCCGCGATCTCGGGGTTGGCCTTGAGGAAGGTCTTGGCGTTCTCGCGGCCCTGGCCGAGGCGCTGGCTGTCAAAGGAGAACCAGGCGCCCGATTTCTCGACCATGCCAGCCTTGACGCCAAGATCGACCAGTTCGCCGACCTTCGAGATGCCTTCGCCGAACATGATGTCGAACTCGACCTGCTTGAAGGGCGGTGCGACCTTGTTCTTGACCACCTTGACGCGGACCTGGTTGCCCGTCGCCTCGTCGCGTTCCTTCAGCGTCGAGACACGGCGGATGTCGAGTCGCACCGAGGCGTAGAACTTGAGCGCGTTGCCGCCGGTGGTCGTCTCGGGCGAGCCGTACATCACGCCGATCTTCATGCGGATCTGGTTGATGAAGATCACCATGCAGTTCGAGCGCGAGATCGAGGCCGTGAGCTTGCGCAGTGCCTGGCTCATCAGGCGGGCCTGCAGGCCAGGTTGCACGTCACCCATCTCGCCCTCGATCTCGGCGCGGGGCGTGAGCGCCGCGACCGAGTCGACGACGAGCACGTCGATGGCGCCCGAGCGAACGAGGGTGTCGGTGATCTCGAGCGCCTGCTCGCCGGTGTCGGGCTGGGAGATCAGCAGTTCGTCGAGATTGACGCCGAGCTTGCGGGCATAGACCGGGTCGAGCGCGTGCTCGGCATCGACGAAGGCGCAGGTGCCGCCCTTCTTCTGGGCTTCGGCGATGGTGTGCAGCGCGAGCGTCGTCTTGCCCGATGATTCCGGCCCGTAGATCTCGATGACGCGGCCCTTGGGCAGGCCGCCGACGCCGAGCGCGATGTCGAGGCCGAGCGAACCCGTGGAAATGGTCTCGATCTCGATCGCCTGCGGGTTCTTGCCGAGACGCATGATCGAACCTTTGCCAAAGGCCCGTTCGATCTGCGAGAGCGCGGCGTCGAGCGCCTTGGCTTTGTCCATCGAGGAGCCTTCCACGAGTTTGAGATTCGCCTGATTCACGGTTCGGGCTCCTTATGGCAGGGCGAGGGGGACATCTCAATGCGTCTTGACAGGAGAATGATCATGCTTTGTTCCTGTCAACAAGTTCTTTTTTTGTTCCCGGTGTCAGTTTTTGTCAGGAGGGCCGTCATGGAGGCGCGATCCCGGTTTCGGAGCGCTGCCGGTCATGCGTGAAGATCGTTTGTTTCGTTTCTAATTTAGCCGGGCATGCGATTGATGCATATCGAGGGCGATGCGTTTCGTATGCCGGTGGCGACGCTTTCCTGTTATTGCGCGCGGCTTCTCGCTCCTTATCGAAAGTTGCAAACGTGTCTTCCGCACCGCCTGAATCCGCATCCCTGAACTCGCCGGCGCGTGTCCTGTTCGCCAGCCTGATCGGCACGACGATCGAGTTCTTCGACTTCTATATCTATGCGACGGCGGCGGTGATCGTATTCCCGAAGCTGTTCTTTCCGGCGGCCGACCCGACCTCGGCGATGCTGTCTTCCTTCGTGACCTTCGCCATCGCCTTCTTCGCGCGCCCGGTCGGCGCGGCGCTGTTCGGCCATTTCGGCGACAGGATCGGCCGCAAGGCGACCCTGGTGGCGGCGCTGATGACGATGGGCCTGTCGACCGTCGCGATCGGGCTGCTGCCGACCTACGCACAGATCGGCATCGCCGCGCCGCTGCTGCTGGCGCTGTGCCGGCTCGGCCAGGGCCTTGGCCTCGGCGGCGAGTGGGGCGGGGCGGTGCTGCTGGCGACGGAGAATGCCCCTCCTGGCAAGGAGGCCTGGTACGGCATGTTCCCGCAGCTCGGCGCGCCGATCGGCTTCATCATGGCGACCGGCAGCTTCCTCCTGCTCGGCGATGTACTGAGTGACGAGCAGTTCTTCGCCTTCGGCTGGCGCATCCCGTTCATCGCCAGTGCGCTGCTCGTCTTCATCGGCCTGTGGATGCGGCTGAAGATCAGCGAGACGCCGGCCTTCCGCAAGGCGATGGACAAGCAGGAGCGCGTGAAGGTGCCGCTGGCGAGCGTCTTCGCGGAGCACAAATTGCCGCTGCTGATCGGCACTTTCGCGGCGCTGGCGACCTTCGTGCTGTTCTACATTATGACGGTGTTCTCGCTGAGCTGGGCCACGACCCGGTTGGGCTACACCCGCAACCAGTTCCTGCCCGTGCAGATGGCGGGCGTCGTCTTCTTCGGCCTGATGATCCCGGTCTCGGCGGTGCTGGCCGATCGCTTCGGCCGCCGCCGCGCGCTCATCGGCACCTCGCTGGGCATCGCGCTGTTCGGCTTCCTGGTGGGGCCGCTCTTCGTCGCAGGCAGCATCCCGAGCGTGCTGCTGTTCTCGGTGCTCGGCTTCGCGCTGATGGGCTTCACCTATGGGCCGATCGGCACGGCGCTGGCCGAGATCTTCCCGACAGCGGTGCGCTACACCGGCGCCTCGCTGACCTTCAACCTGGGCAGCATTGTCGGCGCCTCGCTCGCGCCGTTCATCGCGACCTGGCTGGCGAGCACCTACAGCCTGGGCCATGTCGGCTACTACATGACGGCTGCGGCGCTGGTGACCATCGTCGCATTGCTGGCGATGGGCCAGCCGGTCGAACAGAAGACGACACCGGCCAAGGTTGCTCCGGCCGAGTGAGGCCATCGGACTGAAAATCGAAAGGCGGCGGTCGGGGTGATCCCGGCCGCCGCCTTTTTCGTTGGGTCTCGAAGGGAGCCGCGAAGCTTCAGCCCATCGCCGCCTTCACCGTCTCGACAAGCTGCTTCATCGTGAAGGGCTTGGGCAGGAAGTGGAAGCCCTCGCCCTCGGGCAGGTTCTTGCGGAAGGCTTCCTCCGCGTAGCCGGAGACGAAGACGACTTTGGTGTCCGGATTGCGCTGGCGCAGTTCGCCCAGCAGGGTCGGGCCGTCCATCTCGGGCATCACCACGTCGGAGACGACGAGGTCGATCTGGCCGTCGTTCTTCAGGAAGATGTCGAGCGCCTCGACGCCCGAGGCGGCCTCGTGGACGGTGTAGCCGCGCGAAACCAGCATGCGGGCGTTGAGCGCACGCACCGCGTCCTCGTCCTCGACCAGCAGGATGACGCCGGCGCCGGTATGGTCGGCCGCGAGCGCCTTCGGCGCTTCCTTCGCGGCGGCCTCGGCGGCAATCTCCTCCTGGCTCGGCACATGGCGGGGCAGGAAGATGCGGAACGCCGTGCCCCGGCCGACGACGGAATCGACGAAGACGTAGCCGCCCGTCTGCTTGACGATGCCGTAGACCATGGAGAGGCCGAGGCCCGTACCCTTGCCGACTTCCTTGGTGGTGAAGAAGGGCTCGAAGATCTTGTCGAGATGCTCCTGCGGGATGCCGGTGCCGCTGTCCTCGACCTCCAGCAGCACATAGTCGTCGGCGGGCAGGGCGGCATGGCCGAAGGAGCCGCATTCGTCGCGGGCGACGTTGCGGGTGCGGACGGTGAGCTTGCCGCCGTCCGACATCGCGTCGCGGGCGTTGACGGCGAGGTTGACGATGACCTGCTCGAGCTGGCCGAGATCGGCCTTAACCGGCCAGAGGTCGCGGCCCTGGCGCACGTCGAGCGTCACCTTGTCGGCGACGACGCGCTTCAGCATCAAGGAGAGATCGGAGAGCACCTCGCCGAGCTCCAGCACCTGCGGGCGCAGCGTCTGGCGGCGCGAGAAAGCGAGCAATTGCCTAACCAGCGCCGCGGCGCGGTAGGCGTTCTGCTTGATCTGCATGATGTCCGGGAAGGACGGATCGGTCGGCCTGTGGCTCGCGAGCAGGAATTCGGAGGCGTTGATGATGACCTGCAGCACGTTGTTGAAATCATGCGCGATGCCGCCTGCGAGCTGGCCGACGGCCTGCATCTTGCCGGCCTGGTCCATGTTGTCGCGCAGCTTGCGCTCGGCCGTGGTCTCCAGCGCGTAGACGATGGCGCGCTCGCCGTCGCCATCGTCGGTGGCGGAGACGGGGGTGAGATAGAGCCTGGCCGAGCGGCCGTCCTCGCCGGCGAGCGTGAGGTCCAGAGGCGCGGGGGCGGAGGTGCCTTCGACCAGCTCGGTCAGCGCGCGCTCGAGGCCCGAATCAGTCGTGACGAGGTCGAAGATAGTCTGGGGCTGGGCGCCGCTCGGCGTCAGCCGGGAGAAAGCGGCATTGGAGCGCAGGATCGCGCCGGCCCTGTCAACGGTGGCGATCGCCATCGGCGTCGAGTGGAAGAAGCGGGCGAAACTGACTTCCACATCGTTGCCGAGATCGACGCTCGCCTCTCCGGCCGCGCGGTTCAGCACGAGGGTGCGGGAGGCGCCGGCGCGGCCATCCTGCCCGAAGGCGACCTGATGATGCAGGCGCACGGGCAGGGGCGAGCCGTTGCGGCGCTTCAGATCGACGTCCAGCACCTCGACACGGACATCGCCGGGCTGGCCGCGGATCGCCTGGATCAATGCGGCGGCGGCGGGCGTGCAGATGTCGTCGAGATGCAGCCCGCCGGAACCGAAGCGGGCGAGGTCGAAATCGAGCCAGCCCGAGAGCGTGGCGTTGAGATAGGAAACCTCGCCATCGGCATCGATCGAGATGAAGCCGGCGGGCGCATGGTCGAGATAGTCGATCGCGTGCTGGAGCTCCTGGAAGGCGTTCTCCTGCCGCTCGCGCTCGGGCGTGATGTCGGAGACGGACCAGAGCGTCGCATTGCCGTTCTCGCGGCGCACGGGCGAGACGCGCACGCGATACCAACCGACTTCGCCGCGCCCGTTCAGAGCCGGCTCCAGCCGTACCTCCTCGACCAGGCGGCGGTTCTCGCGGGCCGCGGCGGCCAGGCGGTAAATCGCCTCCGAGACGTCTGCGCGCCCGGTCAGCAGGCGGCCGACCGGCTTCAGGTCGTTGGCACCGGTCGCGCCGGCAAGGGACAGATAGGCCTCGTTGGCGTAGACGACCTCGTTCTCGCCCTCGGTGACGACGATGCCGTCATCGGCGTGATCGACGATGATCTTCGTCAGGTCGTTGCGGGCAGCGCGGCCGGAGAACTGCACCAGCCCGATCGCGAAGGCGAACAGGCCGAAGACGCCGACGACGGAGAGGACGGCGAGCAACCCTAGGATGAGCGGCTGCGCCCATTCATGGGCGATGAAGCCGAGCAAGACAGCCGCGCCGACGAGAAGGCCCGCGACGAGCAGGATCACGCCGATATGGCCGGGCTTGTCGGAGCGATCGATCGTGGTGGTGCCGCTCATGCGGGGAGGTCCGTTCGCTTCTGGCTGTGCCTAGAGCCTGCTGTGATCTGACGGGGTGACGTCGTGGCTCCGTGCAAATTCAGCATACTCTGTAATTTCGCAGCCCTTCATCCTTCGTTCCATATCGAGTTAGGCGCGCCGGCCCTTCAGGCGCAAGACGTAACCGATGACTTCGGCCACCGCCTGATAGTGTTCGACAGGAATTTCTTCGTCGATGTCGACGGTTGCATAGAGGGCACGCGCGAGCGGCGGGTTCTCGATGATCGGCACGCGGTGCTCGCCCGCCACCTCGCGGATCTTGAGCGCGATGGCGTCGACGCCCTTGGCGAGGCAGAGCGGCGCCGGCATTCCCGGCTCGTATTGCAGCGCGACGGCGAAGTGGGTCGGGTTGGTGATGACCACGGTCGCCTTCGGCACGGCGGCCATCATGCGCTTGCGCACGCGCTGGGCGCGGATCTGGCGCAGCTTCGCCTTGATCTCGGGATTGCCCTCGGAGTTCTTGAACTCCTCCTTGATCTGCTGCTTCGTCATCTTCTGGCGCTGGTACCAGGAGAAGCGCTGCCAGGCGAAATCGCCGACGGCGATGAAGGCGAAGAGGGCGAGCACCGCGCCCATCAGCTTGATCGCGAGGACAAGCGTCGCCGGCATCAGCGCGGCGACGTTCATCTGCACCATGGCTTCGAGCCGGTCGTGCTCGCCCCAGAGAATGACCCAGACCACGGTGCCAATCAGGAGGGTCTTGGCGAGGCCCTTGGCGAAATTGACCCAGGCTTCCTTGCCGAACATGCGCTTCAGGCCGGCCATCGGCGAGAGGCGGCTGAACTTCGGCATCAGCGGCTCGACGGTCCAGAGCGGCTTGTGCTGCAGCATCGCGCCAGCCAGCCCCGCGCAAAGGATGAAGGCAAAGGGCAGGCCGAGCGCCATGAAGCCGGTCAGCACGCCGCGCTGCGTGACCTGCATGAAGGCCGCGCCGTCCGAGGGGACCTGGTGGGCGTTCATCAGGAAGGAGCGCAGCGAGAGCATCGCATCGCGCGCCGACCAGCCGGCGCAGACCACGAGCGCCAGGGTCATCCCGCTCAGCACGAAGAAGGTGCCGATCTCCTGCGATTTGGGTACGTCGCCTTTCTCAGTAGCCTCGTCCAGCTTTCGCTGGGTCGGGTCTTCTGTTTGGTCTTCCTTGTCGGCTTCTTCGCTCATCGCGCCCTCAGTTTCCGGTGAACTGACGGAGGAAGGCGCCGAGGTCGTCCATGAACACGCTCATCATCACGCCGACGACGACGAGCAGGATGAGCATGCCGCCGAGGATCGAGGCCGGCACGGCGAGGAAGAAGACCTGGAGCTGCGGCATCATCCGGGCGAGCACGCCAAGGCCCAGATTGAAAAGCAGGCCGAAGACCAAGAAAGGCGCCGAAATCTGGATCGCGAGCGCAAAGCCGCGGGCCGCTGCGCGAACCACCAGCGACAGGATGTCGGTGAGATCCGGCATGCCGCCCGGCGGCAGCAGGCGATAGCTCTCATGGATCGCGGCGATGGCGAGGTGATGCAGGTCGGTGGTCAGGATCAGCGTGATGCCGAGCATCGTCAGGAAGTTGCCGATCGAGGGGTTCTGCATGCCGCCCGTCGGGTCGACCGTCATGGCGAAGCCGAGACCCATCGCCTGGGCGACGAGGGTGCCGGCCGTCTGCAGGGCCGCCATCACGAGGCGCGCGCTCAGGCCGATGATGAGGCCGATCAGCAATTCGCTGATCAGGAGGGTGGAGACGCCGGTCATGTCCGTGGGGACGCGCAGCACCGGGCGAGCGACGGGCAGCAGCATCAGGGCGATGAAGAAGGCCAGCGAAAGCCGCGCGCGGGAGAAGATGAAGCGCTCGCCGATGCCCGGCATCAGCATGACGAGCGTACCGACGCGCGCGAAGACGAGCACGAAAAGCGCGCTGATCTCGGGCAGGATCGCGATCTGCATCGTGCCGCGGGCACCTTCGCGCCAGATCGGGCGCCGCGGGGCCGCTCCGGCGATAGCCGGCAGCAGCCGCGACGAGGTCATCCGCCCGTGGCGATTCGGACGGCGACTCGTCCCATATAACCCGCCATCGCGTCTCCCATGAACGGGAGAAACAGCAGCATGGCCGCGAAGACCGCGACGATCTTCGGCACGAAGATCAGGGTCTGCTCCTGGATCTGCGTCAGCGCCTGGAACAGCGAGATGACGAAGCCGACGAGCAGCGCGATCACCATCAGCGGCCCGCCGACCTTGAGAAAGACGACGATGCCGTCGCGGGCGACGTCGAGAATGGCTCCGGAGGTCATGATCTTCTCTCGATTCCGCGGCCGTCAGACCGGCATCCGCATGATTTCTTCATAGGCCGCGATCACGCGGTCGCGGACCGCGACCAGCGTCTCGATCGCCGCCTCGCTCTCGGCCACCGCCGTCACGACATTGACGATGTCGGCGCGCCCGCCGGCCACGCTCGCGGTCTGCGCGTCAGCCTTGCGGCCGGCATCGGCCGTCGCGTCGAGGGCCTTGCCGAGCAGGGCCGAGAAATCCGGCCCGCCCGCTTCCGCGCCGCCCGAGGTGAGCGGCTTGCGCATCAGATTGCCGGCGCCCACCCCCTGCATGGAGGCATAGGCGCTGGCGGCGAAACCCGGAGTAGCCATGGCCTGTCAGTCTCCCTCTGGAGCGGCGCTCAGGCGCGCAGGATGTCGATGGTGCGCTGGATCATCCGGCGCGTCGAAGAGATCAGGTTGAGGTTGGCCTCGTAGCTGCGCTGGGCTTCGCGCATGTCGACCATCTCGATCAGCGGATTGACGTTGGGCATCTGGACGTTGCCGCTGGCGTCGGCTGCGGGGTTGCCCGGCTCGTGCTTGACCCTGAAGGGGCTGCGGTCACGCTCGACCTTGCCGAGCGCCACCAACTGGGCGTCGATCTCGCGGTCCATATGGCGCTGGAAGCTCGGTACCTTGCGGCGATAGGGGTCGGCGCCGAGGCGCTCCGGTCCCGAATCGGCGTTGGCGATGTTCTCGGAGATGATCCGCATCCGGCCGGACTGGCTGCGCAGGCCGGAGGCCGCGACGACGATGCTCTTCATCAGGTCCATGGTTCAGCTCCCTGCCTTCAGCGGCCCAGCCTTTAGCGGCCCTTGCCGATGGCGATCTTCATCAGGCCGAGGCCCTTGCTGTAGAGCGAGGCGGCGAGCTGATAGTCGGACTGGTTCTGGGCGACCTTGAGCATCTCGTCCTCGAGATTGACGGCGTTGCCGTTCGGGGTCGTCTCGAAGCGCGGCGCGCCGGTGCTGTCGAAGCCGCCATTGGCGGTGTCGAGCTGCAGGTGACCGGGGCGGGTGAGGGCGATGTGCACGCCGGCGCGGTTGGGGTCGACGCTCGGCGGCTTCAGGTCGACCGGGCGGAAGCCGGGGCTGTCGGAATTGGCGACGTTCTCGGCGAGGACCTTCTGGCGCGATTGCTGGTAATACATGCGCGTCTTGAGCGCTTGCATCAGTCCACCGCCGATGCGCAGGCCGTCGTCCGCCATGGCTCCAGTTCCCCGATTTGCCGCCGGACAGAGCCGGCTACTGGGCAAATCCTGCCGGGTGCATGGTTAACATGGGGTTAATTGCGGGGCATTTCACCGTTCCGGTTAACCACGCGTTCACCATGTTTCCCGCTAGCGAAAGCCTTATGCTATAGGCACGGTGTTGAACCTCGGGCGGAACTGGCTGAACGATCAGTAGGCCCGGCCGCCGTGGCAGAAGAGGCATACCTTGCAGAGCTTGTTCGGATTGGAACTCTCGACCGCGCAGAAGGTCATCGTTGCCTCTGTCGTCATTCTCATTCTTCTCGCTCTTCTCGGGCTCATCGTGCGGCAGATCCAGGGCGGCCGCCTGCGCCTGCGCGGTCAGGTGGCGGGCCGTCAGCGCCAGCCTCGACTCGGCGTGGTCGACACCTATGACCTGGACCGTCAGCGCCAGCTCGTGCTGATCCGCCGCGACAATATCGAGCATCTGGTGATGATCGGCGGCTCGTCCGATGTCGTGGTCGAGACCAATATCATGCGCAGCGGCTCGCGCGCTGTGGTTCCGAGCTATGCCGAAACGGCGATTCCGGACCGGCCGCTGCCGCCCTTCGAGACACTGGTTCCGCCCAGCGAGCCCGCCATCCGGGCAGGCGAGGAGGCACGCCGCAACGCCGCCACGCCGGATGTGCTGCCGGCGCTTCCGACCCGGCCCGCATCGTCGTCGGAATTCTCGGCGACCGCTGGCGTGGCCGCCTCGCTCGGTATCTCGCAGGCCGGCTTCGCGCCGACCAAGCCGGCTGCGTCGCCCGGGCCGCTGCCTTCCGTCGCCACTGGCCCGGCGCCGAGCTTCGCGCGGGAGCATGCGCCGCAGCCGCCTGTCAGCCCCGGTGAGCTTGACGACATGACGCGCCAGCTCGAGGAGGCGCTGAAGCGCCCGTTCTCGGCCGTGCGCCCGGCCCATCTGCCCGATGAATCTCCGGCGGAGATTGTAGCGCCTCCGGTCAAGCCACCGGCGCCTGCGCCGGTCGTGCAGCCTGCCGTCGCCGCACCGAAGCCGGAGCCCAAGCCCGCGCCGAAGGTGGTGCCGGCCGCATCGCATATCCCGGTCATGCCGGCTTCTCCGCAACACGGGCCGCTTCCGGGCAGCGTCGAGGCGGAACTCGCGGCCGCACTCGGACTGTCGCCCGATCATGCGGTTTCGAGGCCGGTCGAGATCAATGCTCCCGAAGTCAGGGTTCCCGAGCCGAGGGCGCCCGAACCCAAGTTCGTCCAAACGCGGCCGTCCGAGCCTCGCGTGGTGGAGCCCAAGCCTGCGGAACCGAAGCCCGCAGAGCCCAAACCCGCGGAATCCAAGCCGGTGCCAGCTGCCGTGAAGCCCGAGCCCCAGCCGGCGCCGCCGCCCGAGCCCGAGCCCGAGCCGGAGCTGGAGCCGGAACCCATGTCGGCCGTGGCCGAGGTGGAGCCGGTCGTCGTCGAGGCGAAGCCGGAGCCGAAGCCCGAGCCTGCCCCCGAGCCGCCGGCTGCTCCCGATCCGAAGGAGATCGATCCCTTCTCCGTCGACGCGATCGAGGCCGAATTCGCGCGGCTGCTCGGCCGCGACCCCAAGGCCAAATCCTGAACGCCAAGTCCTGAAGGCTAAGTCTCAAGGCAAGGTCCTGAGCCGGGCGCCGGCGAATCGTGCCGCCGACATTCGTCCCGGCGGCCATCAACAGGAATGTCGCGCTTCCGGCCCCCGGCCGCCGCACGCCGGTTGCGCGGCCTTCTCCGGAGGCTAGCTTCGTCCGGCCCGATCGGTTGAGTCGGGCGCCGGCGGTTGCGCGTGAATTTCACCCCAAGACCAGCGAGACGGCATCGATACGGGCGCGCCCTGATCGCGGCTGCGCTCATGCTCGCCTTCTCCACGCCGGCCCTGCCGCAGACGTTGTCGCTCGATCTCGGACAGGGCGGCGGCGTGGCGGAGCGGGCGCTTCAGCTCATCGCCGTCATCACGGTGCTGTCGCTGGCGCCGTCGATCCTGATCATGGTGACGTCGTTCACGCGGATCGTCGTGGTGCTGTCGCTGCTGCGCTCGGCGCTCGGCACGCAGACCGCGCCACCGAACTCCGTCATCATCGCGCTGGCGATGTTCCTGACGGGGTTCGTCATGGCGCCGACGCTGCGCGAGGTCTACACCACGGCCGCTGCGCCGCTGATCGCAGGACAGATTCAGCCGCAGCAGGCCTATGAGCGCGGCGTCGTACCCTTCAAGACCTTCATGCTCCGCCATGTGCGCGAGAAGGACCTTCAGCTCTTCATCGACATGTCGCAGGCGCCGCGGCCGCAGCAACCGCAGGATATCGGCATCGAGGTGCTGGTGCCCGCCTTCATGATCTCGGAGCTGCGCCGCGCCTTCGAGATCGGCTTCCTGCTTTTCGTGCCCTTCCTGATCATCGACCTCGTGGTTGCCTCGATCCTGATGTCGGTGGGCATGATGATGCTGCCACCGGTGACGGTGGCGCTGCCGTTCAAGCTGATCTTCTTCGTGCTGGTCGATGGCTGGGGGCTGGTCACCGGCTCGCTGGTGAAGAGCTATATGGGCGGCGGGTGAGGGCGGAATCCGTCATGCTCGGGCTTGACCCGGGCATGACGGAAACCAGTGCGTTCCCGTCATGAGATTCTCGGGTCTGCGCTTCACCTCGCCCGAGCATGACGGCCGAGCTCAGTCCACCACGACCTTGCCGCGCTGGATGCGCAGGCTGAGCTGCCCGTTCTTCAGCGCCAGCGCCTTTTCTCCGAAGACGCCGCGGCGCCAGCCCTGCAGGGCCGGGACGCCGTCGAGATCGTCGGAGGCGATGGCCTCGAGGTCGTCGCCGGTGGCGATGATCTTGGGGGCGACGCGTTCGGCATCGGCCACGGCCTTGAGCAGCACCTTGAGCAGGTCGAGCACCGCGCCGTTGGTCGGCCGGCCGCGCTCACGCTCCAGCCGGGGCAGGGTCTTGGGATCGATCGCAGCCGCACGCTCGATGGCGGCCAGCACCTCGCCGCCGGCGCGGGAGCGCTCGAAGCCGTTGGGGACCGAGCGCAGCTCGGCAAGAGCCTCGACCGAGCGCGGGCCGCGCTGGACAATGTCCATCATCGCATCGTCCTTGAGCACGCGCTGGCGCGGCACGTCGCGGTTCTGCGCCTCACGCTCGCGCCAGGCGGCGATCTCCATCAGGAGCGGCAGTTCGCGCGGCTTGCGGACGCGGCCCTTGAGACGCTGCCAGGCGTTCTCGGGCTTGACCTCATAGGTCGAGGGGGAGGCCAGTACCGACATCTCCTCGGCGACCCAGCTTTCGCGGCCGCTCTCGTCGAGATCGGATTTCAGGGCGAGATAGATCTGGCGCAGATAGGTGACGTCCGATTCCGCGTAGGCGAGCTGGGCCTCGGAGAGGGGCCGGCGCGACCAGTCGGTGAAGCGGGAGGATTTGTCGATGCGTGCCTTGGCGAGGTCGTTGGCGAGCTGTTCGTAGCCGACCGAGTCGCCATAGCCGCAGACCATGGCGGCGACCTGCGTGTCGAAGAGCGGCACGGGCAGCACGCGCCCGAGCAGCCAGACGATTTCAAGATCCTGCCGTGCGGCGTGGAAAACCTTCACCACCGCCTCGTCGACCATCAGCCCGAAGAAGGGGGCGAGGTCGAGCTCCGGCGCGAGCGGGTCGACCAGGATCGCCTCATCTGGCGAGGCGATCTGGATCAGGCACAGCTTCGGGTAATAGGTCGTCTCCCGCAGGAACTCGGTGTCGACCGTGATGAAGGGGTGGGTCGCGAGGCGCTCGCAAGCGGCGGCCAGCTCGGCGGTGTCGGTGATCAGATGCATAGAGTGGGATTAGCGGAGGAACGGGCTAGCCGTCGAGTCCGTGTTGCATCGGATCATCGGCTGATGCGGCATTCGTTCCAGACGGCGGTCGAGAAGCGCGGGCCGTCGGAAATGGCCCAGAAGTTCTTGGCTTTCCGATGGTTAACCAGATGGGCCTGCTCGGCGAAGACGCGTGCATAGCATTCCGGGCGCTCGTAATGGCGGCTCTTGGCGACCTTCAGCCCTGCACGATACGCAGGCGATGGCGCCGCTGCTGACGCCGGTACCATCGCGCATAACCCTAAGCCGGCGCTGAGCGCCGCTTTCCAAAGCATGTCTTCGTCCCCCGGCCGCGTGGCAGCTTCGCCACCATTTTTCTGACTGACAGGATGCGGCGGCTCCGCTGTTCTTGACAAGTCGCCCCAGCGCGTGTGGTTACGCCCGAAGCTACGTTTCGGCCCCGTGCCTTGCACCCGCGCCCGCGAAAGACGATTCCGTGACCATGCACCGTTACCGTTCCCATAACTGCGGCGCGCTCCGCGAGAGCGACATCGGCCAGACCGTGCGGCTCTCCGGCTGGTGCCACCGCATCCGTGACCATGGCGGCGTGCTCTTCATCGACCTGCGCGACCATTACGGCGTGACGCAGGTCGTGGTGGACCCGGATTCGCCGGCCTTCGTCGATGCCGAGGCAGCCCGCTCGGAATGGGTCATCCGCATCGATGGCAAGGTCAAGGCGCGCCTCGAGGGCACCGAGAACGCCAACCTCTCGACCGGCAAGGTCGAGGTCTTCGCGACCAAGCTCGAAGTGCTGGGCCCGGCGGCCGAGCTGCCGCTGCCGGTCTTCGGCGATCTCGAATATCCCGAGGACACGCGGCTGAAATACCGCTTCCTCGATCTGCGCCGCGAGAAGCTGCACAACAACATCATGCTGCGCACCAAGGTCATCGATTCGATGCGCACGCGCATGAAGGCCTCGGGCTTCTCGGAGTTCCAGACGCCGATCCTGACCGCCTCCTCGCCGGAGGGCGCGCGTGACTTCCTGGTGCCGAGCCGGCTGCATCCGGGCAAGTTCTATGCGCTGCCGCAGGCGCCGCAGCAGTACAAGCAGCTCCTGATGATGGCGGGCTTCGACCGCTACTTCCAGATCGCGCCCTGCTTCCGGGACGAGGACCCGCGCGCCGACCGTCTGCCGGGCGAGTTCTACCAGCTCGACGTCGAGATGAGCTTCGTCGAGCAGGAGGACATCTTCGCGACGATGGAGCCCGTGATCACCGGCGTCTTCGAGGAGTTCGCCGAAGGCCGCAGCGTCGCCAAGAACTGGCCGCGTATTCCGTACGCCGAGGCCATCGCGAAGTACGGCTCCGACAAGCCGGATCTGCGCAACCCCATCGAGATGCAGGACGTGTCCGAGCATTTCCGCGGCTCGGGCTTCAAGGTCTTCGCGCGCATCCTCGAGGGCGAGAAGAACCGCGTCTGGGCGATTCCCGCTCCGGGCGGCGGCAGCCGCGCCTTCTGCGACCGGATGAACTCCTGGGCTCAGGGCGAGGGCCAGCCCGGCCTCGGCTATCTGATGGTCAAGGAGGATGGCGAAGGGCAGGGGCCGATCGCCAACAACATCGGGCCTGAGCGCGTCGCCGCGATCGTCAAGCAGATGGGGCTGAAGGGCGGCGACGCCTGCTTCTTCGTCGCGGGCGACCCGGACAAATTCTACAAGTTCGCCGGTTCGGCGCGGAGCAAGGTCGGGCAGGAGCTCAACCTGATCGACGAGAACGCCTTCGCCTTCGCCTGGATCGTCGACTTCCCGATGTTCGAGTACAACGAGGACGAGAAGAAGGTCGATTTCTCGCACAACCCCTTCTCCATGCCGCAGGGCGGGCTGAAGGCGCTGACCGAGGAAGACCCGCTCTCGCTCAAGGCCTTCCAGTACGACATCGCCTGCAATGGCTATGAGCTCGCCTCCGGCGGTATCCGCAACCACAAGCCGGAAGCGATGGTGAAGGCCTTCGAGATCGCCGGCTATGGCGAGGAGACGGTGATCGAGCGCTTCGGCGGCATGTATCGCGCCTTCCAGTATGGCGCGCCGCCTCATGGCGGCATGGCGGCGGGTGTCGACCGCATCATCATGCTGCTGGCCCGGGCCACGAACCTGCGCGAGGTCGCCCTGTTCCCGATGAACCAGCAGGCGGTCGACCTGCTGATGGGCGCGCCGGCCGAAGCCTCGCCCAAGCAGCTGCGCGAGGCGCATCTGCGGATCAACGCGCCCGAGAAGAACGGCTGACGACCATGGCCCCGCTGCCTGCCGGGCGAGCCTTGGCGCTCGCCTGTCTTCTCCTGCTGCCGCTCGGGGCCTGCGTCTCACCGCATGCGGATACCAGCGCCGGGCGTGCCTCGGCGCTGGCGACGACGGTTTCGCGCGCCACGGCTTGCAAGGCGGGCTCGCCGCAGCGCGGTACGCTGGACCGCTTCATCGCCGCCGAGCAGGCGCGTGGAGCGAGCGTTGACCAGATCGCCGCCGCCCGCTCGGCCTATGTCTCCATCTCGGAGGCCGAGATGATCAACCAGGGCGTGAAGCCGCAGCCCTGCACGGCACAAGAGCGGGCGGCGCTCAAGGAGCGCATGGCCGCCATCCGGGCCGGGACGTTCGAGGCGCGCTGATCCGCTATGCCGAAGGCGCGAATCCTCAAGTTAGGCTTCGCCGGCGCGGCTCTCGCCGGGCTCACAGCCTGCACCGTCGCGGGGCCGGCGCCGGGCACGGTGGAATATGCAGCAGCGACAGTCTCGCGCGCCTATGATTGTGGGTTGCGCGTCGACCGCGGGCGTATCATCGCGCGCATCGACCGGCAGGAGCGCCAGCGCTTCGTCGAGGCCAACCAGCGCTACGCCGTATCCGCCTATCGGGCGCCGCATGCCTGCGGAATGGCCGAGCGCGAGCGGGTCCGGGGCGAGATCGTCGCGCTGGCACGGCGCTAGATCACCGTGATCTTGCGCGTTGTCATGCGCATCGGATTCTTCCGAAAAGTGGGTTCCACTTTCCGGTCCGATGCGCTGAATTCGCTTGCGTCTGATGAGCCGGCATGGCCAGAAGCCCGCGATGCCCGCCGCCGCCATCACAGCCATCGTCGTCTCCTATGACAGCGCCGAGGTCCTGCCTGCCTGCCTCGATGCGCTGGCGGGGGAGGGCGTGCCGGCGATCGTCGTCGACAATGCGAGCGGCGACGACAGCCGCTGCATCGCCGAGAAGCGCGGCGCGCGGGTGATCGCCAACGCCCGCAACGAGGGCTATGGGCGCGCCAACAACGCCGGAGTCGCGGCCGCCGACACCCCCTTCGTGCTGATCGTCAATCCGGATCTGGAGCTGGGGCGCGGCGCTGCGGCGGCGCTGCTGGCGGCAGCCGAGCGGTATTCCGATGCCGGCATGCTGGCGCCGCGCATCGTCGAGCCGTCGGGCCGCATCTTCCTCCAACCGCGCTCGATGCTCTCGCCGCCGCATCTCAACCTCCGCGGCGCGATGGCGATCCCCGATGGAGATGCCTGCCTGCCTTTCCTGTCGGGCGCCTGCCTGCTGATCCGCCGCGAGCTGTTCCTGGCGCTTGGCGGCTTCGACCCGGCGATCTTCCTGTTCTATGAGGATGACGATCTGTGCCGGCGTATGCGCGACGCCGGCCATGCACTCGTCCATGTCCATGAGGCGGAGGCGCGGCACGGGCGCGGGCGCTCGACGGCGCCATCGCCGCAGCGGCGCTTCAAGGCGCGCTGGCACCTCGCCTGGTCGGAGGGCTACATCGCCCGCAAATACGGCCTGCCGGAACCCAGCCTCGTCCGCACGCTGGAAAACCTCGGTAAGGCGGCCGGATATGGCCTGCTGCTCAACCGCGACAAGGCCTATGCCCATGCCGGCTCGGCCGCCGGGGCGCGGGCCTGGGCGCGGGGCGAGACGGCGCTGGCACAGGAAGGGCTCTCGCCATGATCTTCGGCGGCGCCAAGGTCGGGCAGGCGCTTGCCCATCCGCACAATAATTTCGGCCTGCTGCGCCTCGTCATGGCGGTGGCGGTGGTGATCTCGCACGCCTTCAGCGTCACCGATGGACGCGTCGAGCAGGAGCCCTGGTTCCAGACCACAGGTTTCACGCTGGGCGAGCATGCGGTGAACGGCTTCTTCGCGATCTCCGGCTTCCTCGTGACCATGAGCTTCCTGCGCCGGGGCTGGCGCGACTATGTGCTGGCGCGGGCGCTCAGGATCGCACCGGGGCTGATCGCGGCGGTGCTGGTGGTGGCGCTGCTGCTCGGCGGGGCGATGACGAGCCTCGACAAGGGCGCCTATTTCAGCGACCCGCGACTCTGGCGCTTCATCACCGCTACGCTGACGACCTTCAAGAGCGCGGCTGCCCTGCCGGGTGTTTTCGAAAACAACCCGCTGCAGTTCCCGATGGGAACCGTCTGGACGCTGAAATACGAGACCTTGTGCTATCTCGGCGTGCTGCTGGCCGGACTAGCCGGGCTGCTGACGAAGCCGCGCGTGGCGCTGTCGGCGCTGGTCGCACTGACGCTGGCGGTGGTGCTGCGGGAGGTGGTGACGCCGGATGGACCCAAGGGCACTGAGACGGCGCTGCGCCTGCCGCTGATCTTCCTCGCCGGAGGCGTGATCTATCTCTACCGCGAGCGGGTGACGCTCGCGCTGCCGCTGCTGGCGCTTGTCCTGCTGGCGCTGGTGCCGCTCTCCTTCACGCCGCTCTACAAGGCCGCGCTCTATCTGGTCACGGCCTGGGGCTCGCTCGTGCTGGCGCTGTCGCCCGTTCTGACGCGCCGCTCGGTCGAGCCGCCGGCGGACCTGTCCTATGGCGTCTATCTCTATGGCTGGCCGGTGCAGCAGGCTCTGCATGCGCTGTTTCCGAGCCTCGGCGCCGTTGCGCTGCTCTGGCCCTCGCTCGCCGGCACCTTCATCATCGCGGCGCTGTCCTGGTATCTCGTCGAGAAGCCGGCACTCGGCCTCAAGCGCCGGCTGCTGCGCGGGTCCTGAGCGCGGCTAGAAATTCGCCGGTCCGCTCGCTCATCATCAGCGGCAGGAGGGGAGCGAGCGCCTCGCGCGGCAGATCCCACCAGCGGCTCTCGATCAGCGCCGCCACCGTCGCCTCGCCGAAGCGCAGCCGCACGACGCGGGCCGGGTTGCCGGCGACGATGGCGTAGGGCGGCACATCGCGCGTCACCACGGCGCGCGCCGCCACCACCGCGCCATGGCCGATGCTGACGCCGGACAACACCATGCATTGCGAGCCGAGCCAGACATCATGGCCGATGACGACATCGCCGCGCGTGGTGTCGTGGTCAGTCCGGCCTGCCGCCTCCGGCCAGAGACCGGGCAGGGCGGGGAAGGGGTAGGTCGTCGCCCAGTCGAGCCTGTGGTTGCCGCCGAGCAGGATCTCGACCCCGTCCGCGATCGAGCCGTAGCGGCCGATGACGAGCTTCGCCCCGCTTTCGGGAAAGCGGACCTTGGGCCGGCCATAGGTGTACGAGCCGGCGACGATCTGGCCCGGCCGCCGCGCGACGAGATGGGCCAGATGCAGCCTCGTCTGGTTGTGCGGGTTCAGCCGCTTGCGCAGCCAGCCGCGCGTCACCTGCGGCAGGCCGGCCCACCAGGCCTGCAGCGTGGAAGGGCGCCAGTTGCGGTCTGCGGGCGCGACGCAGTCTTCGGGCGCGCCCTCCATCTCTTCATCCCGCATTTTCTTCACGCGAACCGGCTTCCATTGCGCTTGAAAATGCCTGGCTCACTGGGCATCGGCCTTGATGTTGATCTTGTCGAAGATCTCCGTCGGCTCCGTCATGGTGATGACGTCGGCGAGGCCGAGCCCGCTGCTCGATTTCGCGCTGGCGGCGACGGTGAGCGTGCCTGGCTTGGCGGCGAAACGCGCCACCGCGGCCGTCAGGGCCTTGGCCGAATCGGAGGGGCCGAGGATGGCGGCGAGGCCCAGGCTCGCGATCATAGCGAATTGCTGGCGGACATCCTCGACCTTGCGCTTCGACTTGCGGGCCTCGTTCTCGATCAGCTTCTCGGCGAGGCCGAGATTCTGCAGCTTCACCTGCACGCCACGCGCCGTGGCACCGAGCGCGGCGACCTGAGCGAGCGCGAGGTCGCTCGAGAACAGGTCCTTGGTGACGTTGCCGAGCGTGGCCGAGGCGTCGAGCTGGGCGAGGCCGGCGCCGCCGAGCGAGAGCGAGCGGATGGCGATCTCGTTCTTTGCCGCTTCCCAGGCAAGGTCGAGACGCAGCGAGAGATCGAGCGAGCGGATGCCCATCGCGATCATGTCCTTGGCGGCGGGGTTGCCGGGGGTCTCGACGATCGGCGCGACGAGGCGGTCGATGGTCAGCGCCAGGCTGGTCGGGATGCCGTTGAGCTGCTCGCCGGCCTTCACCTCGAAGGTTCCCAGAGAGACCTTGATCGGGGCCTTCGCCGGCGGGACCGGCGGCGCGTCGACCGAAAGGCCGGCCAGGCGGATCGTGCCGAGCGTCGGGACGAGCTTGCGGAAGTCGATCTCGTCGAACGACGTATCGGGCTGGCTCAGCATCGCCCTGAGCTCGCGCAGCACCGGGCTTATGGAAAAGCCCGAATGGCCGATGAAGTCGATGCCGCCCTTGGCAGGGCCGGCGGTGAAGCGCAGGCCTTCCACGGCGAAGCCGGACTTTGCCGGCGTCGCGTCGCCTAAGACCATGCGGGCGATCTGCACGTCCACCGTCTCGGGCTTCGCGCCGGGCGTCGGCGGGGCCTGCACGGTCATGACGAGGTCGCGCGCCTCGCCGCTGCCGTATTCGAACATGTCGAACAAAGCGAGCATGGAGAGGGCGAGGGGCTTCGCCGCGTCGCTATCAGCCGCCTTGTCGCCGGTAGCGTCCTTCTTCTCGAGTTCGGCGGAGGCGGTGGCGACCTTTGCGAGGAGGTCGAGCAACGGTTCGGGACCGACGCGGCCCGCGAAGCCGCGGCCGGTCGTCTTGCCGAGGGACATCCTGCCGGCCTTGCCCATGTCGAGGCTGTAGCCGTCCTGCTCGAAATTGCCGATCAGCGGCTTCATCGGCTCCTCGGTGCCGGGAGCGGCCTTCTCGGTCAGGATGCGTGCGGCCTGGTGCAGGTCGAGGGCGTCGAAGGCGGTGCGCTTCAGGACGCCGGTGACCTGGCCGGCGGGGCCGCCATCGGATGAGACCGCTGCGCTCGCCGATTCGCCACGGCCGATCCGGCCCTCGCGGATGTCGGTGAGGCGGATGTCGCGATAGGTCGTCGTCTGCTTCTGGTCGCCGATGGTCTGCAGCAGGGTGAGCTCCGGCGCGCTGATCTCGGCGGCGTTGAGGCGCTTGGCGCGGCTGGCGGCCGAATCGGCGGCGGAGCCGCTGAACAGCGCCAGGAAAGCGTCCTTCTCCAGCGTCGAGCCCTTGATCGCGATCTTCGGCGCACTGATGACCATCGCGCCCATGTCGATGCGGACGTTGTCGAGCTGGAAGTCGGCTGCGCGGGCGGGAAGGGCGAATGTCAGGGCTGCCGCGGCGAAGGCCACCCCGGCAAGATGCATCGGCCGACGAAGGCACGCCACGGTCATGAGGAACTCCTGCTTGGGAACTTGCTGAAACTGCCGCAAGCGACGGACGAAAGAAAGGCGCCGAAGGCCGGGCGAATCGTCCTTTCTTCATAGGATGAGGAAAGTCTTGACCGAAAGGCGGCGAAGGCTGCCATCTGCCGAAGATTCGCCATTTCGTTTTTCTAGCGCAGGGCGAAGACCGCCATGGAGTTCGGACGCGATGCTCGCCCTCAGAACCGCTTTCGCCGCCTTCGCGCTTGCCATCATTGCGCTCGTTCCGGCCGTATCGCACGCTCAAGGCCAGCCGGCTTCGGCCGCAGCGGGGCTGGAAGCGCTCACCATCGTCAGCGCCGGCAAGCGCCATGCCTTCCAGGTCGAGGTCATGCGGACACCGGACCAGCGGGCGCGCGGGCTGATGCACCGCAACTACCTGCCGGCGGACCGCGGCATGCTGTTCGATTTCGGCGCCAGCGAGCCGGTGGCGATGTGGATGCAGAACACCTATATTTCGCTCGATATGCTGTTCATCCGCGCCGACGGCACGATCGCGCGGATCGCGGAACGGACGGAGCCGCTCTCGACCCGTACCATCCCGTCGGGCGAGCCCGTGCTCTCGGTGCTGGAGATCAATGGCGGGGCGAGCCGCGAGCTCGGCATCAAGCCAGGTGACAAGGTCGAGCACGCGCTGTTCAAGCGTTGAGCGGCGCGGAGCAAATGCCGATACCATGCGGACGGCTTTCGCTTGCGGCCTGAGCCCGCGGCGTGATAGCCAACCGCAACGTTTTGAATGCCAGTCGGGGTATAGCGCAGCCCGGTAGCGCATCTGCTTTGGGAGCAGAGGGTCCCAGGTTCGAATCCTGGTGCCCCGACCATTCAAGACATCAACGGATCTGGTGACGGCTGAGCGCTATCCATGACTGCACGCATCTATCGCCCCGCCCGTACGGCCATGCAGTCCGGCACCGCCAAGACCGAGCGCTGGCTGCTCGAATACGAGCCGGAGCGTCCGCGCGAAATCGAGCCGCTGATGGGCTGGACCTCGTCCTCTGACATGAAGAGCCAGCTCAAGCTCTGGTTCGACAGCGAGGCGGACGCCGTGGCCTATGCCACGCGCAACGGCATCCCCTTCCGGGTCGAGCAGCCCCACGAGGCGAAGCGCCGCTCGCTTTCCTATTCCGACAATTTCAAGTTCTCGCGCGTCGGCCAGTGGACGCATTGACACCAACCGGCTTGGGCGTCAGCACCAAGCTCTCGGGCCCGTAGCTCAGTTGGATAGAGCAGCGGACTTCTAATCCGCAGGTCGCAGGTTCGAATCCTGCCGGGCTCGCCATTGATTGTATTGCGAATTCCTCTTCGTTCTCTGAGGCGTTTCGACACGAATGCTGTAGGTCATTCTGACTTTTTTGGCCGCCATCCGTTGGCGTAACACGGTGTTCTAGGACGGTTGGTCCGCCACGCAGCGCATATGCCAACCTCAGCACGACTTCTTAGCGTCATTAGAACGCACGGTGGGCTAATCGAGACGTTGGGCGCCGCCCTATGAAGCGGGCAGCGCCCCAGAGATCACTTCTTTAAGAAGTCATCCAAGCTCGTAACTGACACTATGAACATTTCGCCTTTTGGTCCGTCCTGGCCAATGGAACCATTTCCTAGGTTGGCCGGGTTGGGATACGAACCCGGCGATCCTGGTCCGGACGGCCCGCACCAACCGTTGCGCGGTGCCCCGTCGCCTTGGCGACCTGGCAAGCCAGGCGGTCCTCCTCGCCCCGGCAGTCCAGCGCGGCCGCCTTGGTTATTAACGCGGGAATAGCTGAACGTCTCGGCGCCTTGTTTCAGGGAAACGAAAACTAGCGTCGCCCCTGCGCCACCGTTACCTGCGGCTCCTCCCATTCCGCCCATCCCCGCAGCACCGCCGTCGCCACCGGGGCCAGGCCCTTCTTTGCAATCGAACAGGCTGTCCGCCCCTTCTTTGCCGTTCCCGGCATTGCCGCCATCACCTCCTCGGCCGCCCGCGCCGCCCATGCCTCCATCAAATCCTCGCACAATCAGCGCGAGATTGAGGATGCCGGGTGGAATCGGTTTACTGTTCTCATCGAGCAACTGTTCCGCGATGATATAAATGGTAGGCAGTTGCCGCGTAGCGCCAGGCTCACCCGTTCCGCCAGGGCCTCCAGGATCCCCGTTATTGCCTCGACGATTGGTTTCCCCAGGGCGATCGGCCCCTCTAGGTCCCGTCGCACCAGCGCGGCCATCTGGCGCGCTGTTCATTGACATATCGCGCTCGATAAATGAGTAGGTCAGCGGGTCACGAAATTTAATGCGTCGAGCAGCGATCGCAATCCATTCATTCGACAGGTTCTTGATTATTAATTTTGAATCTTTATCGAAAACAATATCTTCTGCTTTAATTATTTGCTGATTAAATGATTCTGATCCTGTTATTGGAAGTATATCCTTTATATTCGGCGCCGATTTAATTGAATCTGCAATTTTTTTTGGGATTTGGGGCGGCAATCCTATTGGTCCGTTGGAGAGGTCTCTTAGCGTAATTTCTGATCTAGACATGAATGAATTCTGAGATAAACTTTCATTTATTGTTGCTAGAATGGCCAAGAACGCGGTCGTTGTAAGCGTTAACAGCTTCATTTTTTCCTCCATCTTGTTTCGGATTGTAGGGAGGTGGTCGTCGTCGACAGCGCAAAAATCATAAATGCACTTTTTGATAACGCAATGGCATGGCGATGCAACTATTAGTTGAATCGAATTGCAAGGGCCTCTTTGCTAACATCCAGGTAAAGGCAGAGGTCGCCGACTCGGCCGCTCGTCTTCGGGCGGTGAGCGTGATTTTCTCAGCCCAATCCTATCGAAAGGCGCCGGGAGCGAGTGCTGCCTTGCCGCGCCTTGCAGCGCAGCGTAAACCGCCGGCAACCTCGCCTTGATCGTGCCCGAAAGGGGCGGCATCGGGGCGGTGTCCAGCGTGATGCGGTTCGAGACAGGCGCGGCTTCGCGGCCGCGAGGATGGATGATGTTTTCGTTGAGCCCTGCGATCGAGCGGTTTCGAGACTGGGCCACCGCCAGCCATGCGCGGGCCTGCGCCGTCCTGCTGCTGATCTCGCTCGCCTGCTTCCTGCCCGGGTTCAGCACGCTGCAGCCGCTCGACCGCGACGAGCCGCGCTTCGCCCAGGCGAGCAAGCAGATGCTGGAGACCGGCGATTTCGTCGATATCCGCTTCCAGGACGAGGCCCGGCACAAGAAGCCGGTCGGCATCTACTGGCTGCAGAGCGCCGCGGTGAAGGCGGGCGAGGCGCTGGGCGTGCCGCAGGCCCGCACGCAGATCTGGCTCTATCGCATTCCCTCGCTGATCGGCGCCATCGCGACCGTGCTGCTGACCTACTGGGCGCTGCTCGCCTTCCTGGCGCGGCGCTATGCGCTGCTCGGCGGGGCGCTGATGGCGGCGGCCGTGCTGCTCGGCGTCGAGGCGCGCATCGCCAAGACGGATGCCGTGCTCGCGGCTTGTGCCGTCGCCACCATGGGCGCGCTGGCGCGGGCCTGGCTCGACTGGACGCGCTCGCTCGCCTTCGTGCCCCATCGCCACAACTGGCTGGTGTTCTGGGGCGCGACGGCGCTCGGCCTGCTGATCAAGGGGCCGATCGTGCCCATGGTCTGGGGCCTCGCCATCCTGGTGCTGAGCGCGAGCCAGCGCTCGTTCCGCTGGCTGAAGCCGCTGCGCTTCGGATCGGGGTTGCTGCTCTGCCTTTTGGTCGCGCTGCCCTGGTTCGTCGCGATCATGCTCAAGACGGGCGGCAGCTTCTTCGCGGACAGCGTCGGCCAGGACATGCTCGGCAAGGTCGCGGAGGGTCAGGAGAAGCATTGGGGGCCGCCCGGGCTCTATCTCGTCGTCTTCTTCGGCACCTATTGGCCGGCGGCGGCCTTCGCGGCGATGGCGATCCCCTTCGCCTGGGCGCGGCGCAAGGAGCCGCAGATCCTGTTCCTGATCGCCTGGATCGTGCCGTCCTGGCTGGTGTTCGAGGCGGTTCCGACCAAGTTGCCGCATTATGTGCTGCCACTCTATCCGGCGGTCACGGCGCTGCTGCTGCTGGCGGTGATCAATCGCGGCATCGACCGGCATCGTTGGGGCGCGGTTGCGACCGCCTGCCTCGTCCTGATCGTGCCGCTGGCGCTGATGGGCGTCATTCTCTACGGCAACTGGACGCTGGACCAGACGCTGCCCTGGCTCGCGCTGCCGCTCTTCGCGCTGATGCTGCTCGCGGCCGTCAGCGTCATCGCGGCCTTCCGGCGGGAGGATTTCGAGGGCGCGCTCTGGCGCTGCGTGCTGGCGAGCATCCTGCTGACGGCGGCGGTCTATCCCTTGGCCATCGAGAGCCTGCGCTCGCTGAAGCTCTCGCCGCGGCTGGCCGAGGCGGCTAGGTCGGCCTGCGCCGAGCCGGCGGTGATGACGCTGGGCTATCGCGAGCCGAGCCTCGTCTTCCTGACTGGCACCAACCTCGCCATGGCGCCGAGCGGCGAGCAGGCGGCTGCCTTCCTGAACCAGCCGGGCTGCCGCGTCGCCTTCGTCGAGAAGCGCTTCGCGGCGGATTTCGAGGCGGCGCTGGCGAAGGGCGCGCAGAAGCCGCGCCTGCTGACGACGATCCGCGGCTTCAACCTCAATGGCGGCCGCAGGCTGGAGATCGGCGTCTTCACCAATGCGCCGGGTTGACGCGGGCCGCCCGACATGCGCCAGCCCTCATCCTGAGGAGCAAGTGAAGCTTGCGTCTCGAAGGATGCTCCAGTTGGTTCCGAAGCCTCCCGGAGCATCCTTCAAGAGGCCGCTGGCGCTGCCCCTCAGGATGAGGGCTGCCATGTTTGCTCCGCATCTCAGAACGCAAAATTGGTTCCCTCGCCGGCGCATCTTGCTCTAGAGCAATGCCAATCGTTTTCCGGATGAACCCGATTTGACCGAAACCTCCTCCCACCCGCTGCTGAGCGTCGTCGTGCCTGTGCGCAACGAAGTCGGCAACATCGCGCCGCTCGTCGCCGACATCGAGAAGGCCTGTGCCGGCATCGGCGCCTTCGAGATCGTCTACGTCAATGACGGCTCGACCGATGGCACCGCCGCAGCGTTGGCGGACCTCGCGACCACGCGGCCCTGGCTGCGCGTCCTCACCCATGCCGAGTCCTGCGGGCAGAGCGCAGCGGTGCGCAGCGGCGTGCGCCATGCTCGGGCAATTATTGTCGCGACGCTCGATGGCGACGGCCAGAACGACCCGGCCTTCCTGCCGGAGATGGTCGAGACGCTCCAGAAGGGCGGGCTCCATGCCGGGCTGGTGCAGGGCCAGCGCGTCGGGCGCAAGGATACCGGCTTCAAGCGCTGGCAGTCCAAGGTCGCCAACAACGTGCGCGTGCGCGTGCTCAGGGACGAGACCCGCGACACCGGCTGCGGGCTGAAATGCTTCCGGCGCGAGGCCTATCTCGCCTTGCCCTATTTCGACGCGCTGCACCGTTTCATGCCGGCGCTGATGGCGCGCGAGGGCTATCAGGTGCTGCATGTCGACGTGCGCGACCGGCCGCGGCTGTCCGGCGTCTCGAATTATGGCTTCTTCGACCGGCTCTGGGTGGGCATCCTCGATCTCGCCGGAGTATGGTGGCTGATCCGGCGGCGGCGGCGCGTACCCCGGATCGTCTCGGAGACGCTGTGATGCTGATCGATCTTCAGCAAACCATCGGCAACTACTTCCACGATGTCTTCGTCAACAACATCGACTGGTGGGTGCTGCTCGGCGTCGTGGCGCAGGGGCTCTTCACCATGCGCTTCGTCGTGCAGTGGCTGGCGAGCGAGAAGGCCGGGCGCTCCGTCGTCCCGATGACCTTCTGGTGGTTTTCGATCGGCGGCGGCGCGCTGCTGCTGATGTATGCGCTCTACCGGCGCGACCCGGTCTTCATCCTGGGCCAAGGCTTCGGCGTCTTCGTCTATATCCGCAACCTGCAGTTCGTTCTGCGCGCCAGGGCGCGGGGCGAGGACACGAATTCCGGGCCGGGCTAGAGCACGCGCCGATCAGATTGCGTAGCAATCCGATCGGATCACGCGTTCTCTATCTATAGGGTAGAGACGGATTCACCGATCAGGTTGGTTCAACCTGATCGGATCCGGCTCTAGCGCCTGCTCAACTCCGCTGCGGCGTCGCCGGCTCGGCCTTGGCGCCATCGGCCGGGGAGGGCAGGGCCTCGCCTTGCGGCTGCGGATTGCGCATTGCCGACGAGAGCGCGGGATAGCGCTCGCGATAGGCCTTCAGGAATTCCGAGACCGTGTTGGACCCGGCGGTGACGCGGGCGATCTCGCGGATGTCGCCCGCCCGTGCACGGTTGGCGGTGGTGATGAAGGCGAAGGTGCGCGCGTCGATGCTGCTCGCCATCTTCGGCGCGAACTTGCTGCGCAGCCGGTCGAGCGAGAGCGTCTCGCCCGCCATCACATAGGCGACGGCGGCGCGCATGGTGTCGGCCCGCTCGGCATCGGTCAGGCCTGAGTCGCTGCGCCAGCTCTCGCCGAGGAGGCGCTCATAGGCCTCGCCGGCCTCGCGCCAGCGGCGGCCGGTCCAGTTGACGTCGGCGCGCAGGCGGTCGACCTCGCTGCCATTCTCGCCTTCGAGCATCTCCAGCGCCTGGTCGGTGCGGGACAGATCCGAGAGCGCCTTGGCCTCGAGCAGGAGGCGAGCGCGCTTGACGTCGGCCGGCAGCTCGACGAGCCGGGTCGCGGCCAGCGCGCGCAGCGCTTCGGCCGGCTTGCCGTTCATCAGCTCGACCATGGCGAGACGTGCCGCGACGGTGGAGCGTGCGGCGCCGGTCAGGCGGCGCTCCATCTGGTAGCGCAGGATCTCGGCCGCCTGATCCAGCAGGTCGAGCTCCACCAGCCTGTCGGCGAGGAGGCGCGTGATCTCGTCGCCGCGCCGGCCGATCGGCAGGAACTCCTTGAAGTCGTAGAACAGCGCCAGCGCCTCGATGCGCGGCAGGGCGGCGAGATGCTGGCCGCCGAACAGCTCGGCGAAGCGCTGGGCGGTCTCGTCATGCATGCGCCGCGTCAGCGGGTCGTCGGGGAAGGTCTCGTTGGCCCGGCGGGCGACGGTGAAGGCGTCGCGCCAGCGCTGCTGGTCGGCATAGAGCCGGCCGAGTTCGGCCAGGCTCTCCATTTCCAGCCGGCCGCCGCGCCAGATCACCGAGACGGTTTCCAGCCGGGCGATGGCCTCGTCGGGCGAGATGTCGCCGTTCTGCCTGATATTGGCGAGCTTGACGGCGAGAAGCTGGGCTTCCGCCGCCACGGGCCGGCTCTTGGCTTCGAACAGCGCCTTGTAGCCGTTCATCGCGGCTTCCGGCCGGCCGCTGACTTCGTTGAGCCGCGCCTGCAGCAGGGCGAGGCGTTCGCCGTCGAAGCTGCCTCGCGGAAGGTCGCTAATCAGCTGCACCTGCTGGTCGGCGACGCCGATTTCCTGCGTGGCGAGGGCCGCACGCGCCATCGCCTCGCGGAATTCGCCCTGGAGGTCGGCGGGGTAGCGGTCGAGCGCCGGTTCGCCCCGGCGGAAGCCGACCAGCGCCTGCGCGCTACGGCCGAGCCGCTGCTCGATCAGGGCGCGCCAGAGCCCCGCCTCGGCATCGTCCTTGATCGGGGCTGCGTCGAAGGCCGCGAGCGCCTGCGGGTTGCGATGCATGCCCGCCGCGATGACGCCCTTGAGGAAGTGCGGCTCCCTCTTGTCGCGCGTCGTGGGATCGTCCGCCAGCATCGTGTCCAGCGGGCCGCTGGCCTCCGGCATCAGGCCGTTGGCGGCGTAGAAGCGGGCGAGAGCCAACCGTGCCTGCGATTTGCGGCCGCGCGAGACGTCGGTGACGTCGAGCATCAGGTCGCGTGCGGTTTCACGCAGGTTGCCGCGGCGCAGCTTCGTCCAGAGCTCGGGGTCGAGCAGCGGCGGCTCGTCCTGTTTGGCGGTCTCCGTCTCGGCCAGCCGCGCGGGGCCGGGGATGTCGAGCGAGACGGTGAGGCCGCCGGCCCGGCCGATGCGGACCTGGCCCGTGCCTTCCCGCACGATGATATCGTCCGAGCGCGGCTGGACGACGAGCCCCTGAGCCGTCTGCAGCAGACCGAACTCGACGAATTGATAGGGCTTCGGCGTCAACCGCACCGGGCCGGTCGCCGTCGCGACGGCTGCGGGCAGGCCGGCGGGGCCACTCTCCAGCCAGTGCACGCCGGTGAGGCCCGGCATCGGCACGGCGAGCATGGTCTGTTCGCGATCGTCGGTGCCGCGCGCCGGTTCGATCGGTACGGAGGCCTTGCCGGCATTCTCGCCGAGGTCGAGCGACCAGCCTGTGCCGTCGTCGAAGAAGCGGGCGAGGGGCTGCCCGGTGAGGCGCAGGCGCACCAGCGTCGCCCGGCCTTCGCGCGTCACCGAACTCTCGGCGATCAGCTTCGGCAGCAGCCCGCTGAGATGGGCGGGGTCGATGGTGTCGCGCGTATCGAAGACCAGCGTCATCGTGCCGGCGTCGAGGAAGGCGGCGGCACCCGTCCGGCGGGGAAAGCGGAAATCGAGGCGCTTCTCGCCCGCCGAGATCCCGACGGGCCCGGGAGGCGGTTCGGGAGCGGCCGGGGCTGCCGCTGCGACCTGTGGAGGCGCCGCGGCGGGCTGAGCCGCCGGCTGGGGCTGTCCCGGCTTGGCCTCCGCAGGCTTGGCAGCGGCGGCGGGTGCGGCCTCGGGTTGCAGCTTTTCGAGATCGGCGAGCGACAATGCGTTCGCGGTCGCGGGGCGCAGCAGGTCGACGACGAGGCCGGTCTCGTCGTTGAAACTGCGAACCTGCCAGTCCTTGGGGATGGTGAGCGTAAGCCCGACCTTGTCCGTGCCGGAATCCAGCGCGGCGAGCTTCACCTGCTCGGGCAGAGCGCTGCGGATCGCGGGCGCCTCGACATTCATCGCACGGTCGAAGCCGAGCTTCAGCGCGCCGTCGGACAGGGCGGTGGTCAGCTTGGTGCCGGGCGGTGCCTGAAAGATCAGGCGCTCCAGCGTCGGCAGGCTCGCTGCGCGCAGGCCGAGCATCGCGGGCAGGGGATCGCGGGCGGCCTGTCGCGCCTTCGCCTCGGCCTGGCGCAGCCGCTCGGTCAGGGCGGCGAGCGCATCCGCGGGTGGCCCGGGCATGACGCCGGTCCAGCTTTGCGGCAGCAGGTCGATGAAGGCCCTGTCGCCGGCCTCGATCAGGTTCGCCTTGTAGGGCTGGGTCAGCGCGAAGCGCATGCCGCGCCCGTCGGGATCGACGCGGGCGACGGAAACATAGTTCGGCAGTTCGCGGGCGATCTTGGCGACGTCGACCTGGACCGGTGTGCCGAAGGAGACGATCAGGACGCCATTGGACGTCAGGATGCGGGTCTGGACCGGCCCTTCAAAAGCCAGCGAGAGGCGCCCGAAGCCGGCGGGCATGGCCTCGCCGCGGACGGTGGCTCCTGCGGCGAGCGCAGGCGCGTCGAGACCGGCGGCAAGCGCGAGCGCGGCCAGCCCGATACCGAAAGCGAAGGAACGCGACAGACGCAAACCGGAACACTCGACCCAACGCGACAGCGGGCCACGCCGCATCCGTCGGAGGTGGAGCGGCCCTCGGGCACGCTACCGCGTCAACCATAATACGGTCTTAACGACAGGCGATTTCGGCGCAGGCGCCGACCATCTCCCTCAGCGCAGCGGCGCAGGGGCGATGGCGGGCAGTTCGTTGATCGGCAGGGGTGCCTCGGCGCTGAGCCTTTCAGGCTGGGCGGAGCGGCTCGATGTGGCCAGCGCGACGGTCAACTTCTCGGCGCGCTCGGGCGCCATGGCCGCGAGCACTTCGGACATCTTGCGCGGGTTCATCTGCTGGACGACCGGAACCAGCACGTCGAGGCCGAGCCGGTCGAAGACGCGGGCGGCGTCCTTGGGCTTCATCGCCTCGTACATGATGACGAGGTTGCGGATCGCCTTGGCTTCCTCGACGGCCGGCTTGGGGCCTCCCACGCTGGTCTTCTCCTCCAGCGCCTTGAGATCTCCGACACGGCCGTCGAGTCGCTTCTCGGCGGTGTCGAGCAGGCGCTCGCGGATCTCCAGCTCGCGCATGCGGCTGTCGAGTTCCTCGCGCCGCTCGCCGAGGCGTTCGAGGATCGCCTTCTCGGCCGGCGAGACCGCGCGGGCTGTGCCATTGATGATGGCGGCCTTGTTGTTGGGGTTGGCGGCACGGGCGGCCTCGGCCTTCGCCTCGGCTTCCTTCTTCTCCTGGTCCTTCTTGGGATCCGGAGCGGGGTTGGAGCCGGTCGTCTCGGGATCGAAGAAGCGGCCGGGGGTGTGGGCGCGCCCGATGATCTTGGCCAGGCCCCAAGCGTCCGGCTCCGCGTCGCCCTGCTTGCCGGATGAGGGCTTGCCGGCGGCGGGTTTGGCTGCGGCTGGCTTCGCTGCGGCGACGCTGGCGGGCGCCGGACGTTCGCTGACGATGGTATCCGCCCCCGTCCAGGCAAGCAGCTTCAGCGCCAGGAGACCCATGGCGCCGAGGATGACGGCCGGAAGGAGGCGAGGCCGTTCGATCACGCCGCGTTTTCCTCCAGCCGGCGGGCGGCGCGATTGCGGATCGCCGCGGCGGACCTGGCGGCATCGTCGAGGCGCGAGACGGAGGAGGTCTCGACCGCGGCCGGCTCCGCGACGGGCCGGCCGATGCGATTGGCCGCGGCGACGATCTGGGCGATGCGATCCATCACCGCATGTCCGGCTTCGACCTGGGCGTGGAGGTCGGCGGCATAGCGCTCGGCCGTGCGCAGGCGCTCGTCGAGCGTGCGGTCGCAATCGCCGAGGGTCAGCTTCAGGCTGCTGATGGCACGTTCGGCGCTGTCGGTGGCGGTGATCAGCGCGCCGACGGTCTGGCGCATGCCGGCCTCGTCGGCCTTCAGGCGCTCGATCCGGCGGGAGAGCACGAAGCAGGTGATGATGGTGGCGACGAGCAGGCTGGCCACGAGCGCTTCGGCGATGAGATTGATCATGATGACATCCCGTCTCAGCTCGTGGCGCCGAATTGACTGGCGAGGCTGTCGAAGGCCGCCAGCGTGGTCTTGGAGCGCCGCAGCGGGCTCGTGACCTGAACGGCGATCTTGCCGTCGACGCGGCCGATCCGCCCGTCGGTGACCATGAAATCGCCGCAGCGCAGCGAGACGGAGGCGTCGGGGCGCGCGTCGAACATCAGCGTGTCGCCGATCTCGAGCCGCATCATCCGCTTGAGCGGCATCTGCGTCTCGTGCAGCACGCAGGTGACGTCCACATCCGCCTGCCAGACCTCGGTCGCGAGATGGCTCTCCCAGGTCGGATCGCGACCCAGCTTCTCGCCCATGAAGCTTTCGAGCAGGAGCTCGCGGATCGGCTCGATGGTGGCGTAGGGCAGCAGGATGTGCAGCGCGCCGCCGCGACCTTCCATGTCGAAGCGCAGTTCGACGCGGATCGCGGCATTCGCCGGGCGCGAGATCGAGACGAAGCGGGGGTTCGATTCGACGCGGTCGATGGTGAAGCTCACCGGCGAGAGCGGCTTGAAGGCCGCTTCCGCATCGCTCAGCACGAGCGCGATGACGCGGCGGATCAGCCGGATCTCGATCGAGGTGAAGGGGCGCCCGTCGATGCGCGGGGCGGGCTGGCCGCGCTTGCCGCCGAAGAGCGTGTCCAGCACCGAGTAGATCAGCGCCGACTCGATGGTGACGAGGCCGAAATTGTCCCATTCCTCGGCCTTGAAGACCGAGAGCAGCGCCGGCTGCGAGATCGAGTTGATGTAGTCGCCGAAGCGCACCGAGCGGATGCTCTCGAGCGTAACCTCGACATTGTCCGTGAAGAAGTTGCGCAGGCTGGTCGAGAGCAGGCGCACGAGACGCTCGAAGATGATCTCGAGCATCGGCAGGCGTTCATAGGCGACCGAGCCCGAATCGACGATCGCCTGGATGCCGTTGCGGTCATCCTTGTCGTCGCCGCTGGTGAAACCGAGCATCGTGTCGATTTCGTCCTGCGACATCAGACGGTCGGTGCCGCCTTCCTGCTCGCCGTCCTCGATGACGACTTCGGGCATGGCGACCCAGCCGGCCGCCATGTTCTCCGGCGTCAGCGGCTCGTCGCCGGGAAGGGAATTGTCGCGATCGGTGCTCATCGTTCCGTCGTCATCTCTGCGTGGGGTCTAGATTGCTTTTGCATCGAACCGAAAACCGGCTTCCGCTTTTCGATCCGAATTCAGCCCACTCACTGCACCAGCAGTTCCTTGAACAGCACCGCATCCACCTTGGCCGGATAGACCGTCAGGTTGACGCGCCGCAGCAGCTCCTCCTTCAGCCGATACATGCCGGCCGAGCCTTCGAGGTCCGAGGGGCGCAGCTCCCGCATGAAGACCTGGAAGGCATCCTCGACGCGCGGCAGCAGCGGCTTCACATCCTCCGAGATCTTCGGATCGGAGACTTCCAGCACGACCTTGATCTTCATCAGTGGCGCGCGTTCCTGCTGGCCCGATGCCGCCATGCCGATCGTCATGTCCTTCATCTCGATGAAGGAGGCAGGCTTCTTGGCCTTCGCAGCAGCCTCGGCCGCCGCGGTCTGCTCGGCGCTGGGCTTGTTCAGGAAGAACCAGCCGCCACCGCCGCCGGCAGCCAGCAAGGCGACGGCGCCCACGATGATGAAGAGCTTCTTCTTGCTCTTCGGCGCGTCAGCGCCGGAGGCGTCTTCGTCGTCCGTCTTCGGCTTCGGCTTCTTAGCCATCTCGATCCTACGCCCCGGGCCGTCGGCGGCTTCTGCCCCCGTTCCTGCAGAGCTTCCCCAATCACGGTTAACGCGTCGTTAAGGGCGGCAGAATTTGCCGAGTCAATCTTGCCGGTTCAGCAGCTCGTGCCGGGTGTGAATGGGGAGGGGGTAACCTCCAAATCAATTATAATTCAGAGATTTAGCTGAATTTCTCGGGTTGGCATGCCGGTTGCGGATGTCTTGCCGTGGCGACTGCGCTGGGGAGCGTCGAGGTCGTCGCGGGACAAGATCGGGAGTTGAGCCGTGGAGAATGCGCTTCTCGTCGGCCTGTCGCGCCAGGTGGCCCTGGCGCGCGAGCTGGACGTCATCGCCAACAACATGGCGAATGTCGGCACCAATGGATTCAAGGCGCGCAGCGCGCGCTTCAACGAATACATCATGCCGCGCGCCAAGGCAGAGGCCTTCAAGCCGCTCGACCGGCCGCTCTCCTATGTCATCGACAAGGGCACGCCGCTCGACCTGTCGCAGGGCGTGATCGAGCGCACCGGCAACCCGCTCGACGTCGCGCTCAAGGACGACAACTACCTGGTCGCGCAGACGCCGAACGGCGAACGCTACACCCGCGCGGGCTCGCTGACCGTCGACCGGCAGGGACGGCTCGTCACCCAGACCGGCCTCGCGGTGATGGGCGAGGCGGGCCCGATCACCTTCGGCGCGGCCGAATACGACATGCGGATCGCGCCCGACGGCACCGTGACCAGCGACCAGGGCGTGCGCGGCCGGCTGCGGCAGGTGACCTTCGCCAATCCGCGGGACCTCGCGAACGACGGTACCAACCTGTTCTCCTCGTCCGTGCCCGCGCAGCCGGCAGGGCCGCTGGCGCGGCTGGAGCCCGGCGCGATCGAGCGTTCGAACGTCAAGGCCGTGGTCGAGATGACCCGTCTGATGGAGGTGCAGCGCAACTACCAGAGCGTCGCGAACATGATCAGCAGGTCCGATGAACTGCGCAGCCGGGCGATCTCGCGCCTGGCCGACCAGCAAGCCTGATAAGGAGCAAGCGCCATGCGCGCCATGCAGACAGCCGCAACGGGCATGATGGCCCAGGAGATGAACGTCCAGGTCATCTCCAACAACATCGCCAACGTGCGGACCACGGGCTACAAGCGCCAGCAGGTTCATTTCCAGGACCTGCTCTACGAGAACTTCCGGCGGGCGGGCGCGAACACCTCCGACCAGAACACCCAGGCGCCGGCGGGCACCTTCGTCGGCTCCGGCGTCAAGACGGTTTCGACCGGCCGGGTCATGACGCAGGGCAACATCACGCCGACCGAGAAGCCCTATGATCTCGCCGTTCGCGGCGAGGGCTTCTTCCGCATCCAGATGCCGGACGGGCGGACCGCTTTTAGCCGTGACGGCTCCTTCGACCTCGATTCGCAGGGCCAGATCGTCACGCGCGACGGCTATCAGGTGCAGCCCGGTATCACCGTGCCGAACAACGCCACCAGCGTCAGCGTCAACGCGCAAGGCATGGTCGAGGCGCAGATGCCGGGGCAGACGGCCCCGCAGCAGCTCGGCCAGATCCAGCTCGCGCGCTTCGTCAACAAGGTCGGCCTCGAATCGATCGGCGACAACCTCTTCATCGAGACGGCGGCATCGGGCCAGCCGATCGACGGCTTCGGCGGCGGCGAGGGCTTCGGCACGCTCCAGCAGAACTACCTCGAAGAAGGCAACGTCCAGGCCGTGACCGAGCTGACCTCGCTGATCGCGGCGCAGCGCGCCTACGAGATGAACTCCAAGGTCATCACCGCCGCCGACCAGATGATGTCGGCGACCACCCAGATGTTCCGCGGCTAGCAGGGGAGCGCGCATCATGATCCGTCTGTCTCTCGCAGCCTTCGTTCTCTCGAGCGCCGCCGCATTCGCCGCGCCCCAGCCGAAGGTTTCCGCGCCGGTCTCGGTCGCCGCTGTGACGGCCGCACCGGCGCCCGTTCTGCCGCAGAAGCTCCGGCTCAAATCCGAGGTCAGCCTCTCGCGCGATCTCGTCACCTTCGGCGATCTCATTCCCGGCCTCGCTGGCGATGCTGCCACCACGGCTGCCTTCCGGGCCCCGGGCCTGGGCGAGACGGGCACGATCCAGGTCGCGCGCATCGTCGAGGCGGCGCGCGCCGCCGGCGTCGTGCGCGAGGTGTCCGAGCTGGAGAGCCATGGCTTCGCCCAGGTCGTGGTGACGCGCGCCGCGCGCCGCATCACGGCCGCCGATCTGGAGGCTGCCGTGAAGGCGGGCCTGCAGGAGCGCTTCGGCGTCGATGCACGGCTCTTTGCTCTGGCCATCGACGGCGGCGCGCCGGCCATCGCGGTCGAGCCCGAGCTCACCGGCGATGTCGGTGTGATCGACCTGTCCTTCGACGCCCGCACGCGGCGCCTGCAGGCGCGGCTCGCCGTGCCGGGCAGCATGGCGATGCGGCTGAAGCCGCTGCGCATCTCGGGCCAGCTCGTCGAGACCGTAGAGGTCGTGGTGCCGAAGCGGGCGATCGCACGCGGCGAGACGCTGACCAAGGACGATGTCTCGCTGGAGCGCCGCCCGCGCGACGGGCAGGGCACGGAAATCCTCTCCGACGTCCGCGGCGCCATCGACAAGGTGGCGCGCCGGGCGCTGCTCGCCGGGGCGCCGCTGCGCAGCGGCGACGTCCAGCGCGAGGAGATCGTCGGCAAGGGCGACCTCGTCACGATCAGCTACGAAACCCCGGGACTGGTCATCACCCTGCGCGGCCGGGCCAACGAGGCCGGCGCCATGGGAGACGTCATCTCCGTCACCAACCCCCAGTCCAAGCGCGTGCTGCAGGGCAGGGTGAGCGGGCAGGGGCGGATCTCCGTCCAGCCCTCCGCCTCCGGCCGCATCGCCAGCGCCAATTGACGGCTTCCAAGTGACAGCCATGGAAAACGCCATGACCCTTTCCCGCCTCGCCAAGCTCTCCAGCCTCCTGCTGCTCTCGGCCTCGCTCGGCGCCTGCGGCATGGCCGACCGCCTTGCCAATGTCGGCCAGCCGCCGAACCTTTCGCCGATCGAGGACCCGACGGCGACCAAGGGCTACAAGCCGGTGCAGATGCCGATGCCGGCGATGGAGCATGCGTCCTACGCGCCGAACTCGCTGTGGCGGACCGGCTCGCGCGCCTTCTTCAAGGACCAGCGCGCCCGGCTCGTCGGCGATCTCGTGACGGTCAAGGTCAAGATCACCGACCGGGCCCAGCTCGACAACTCGACCAAGCGCAGCCGCAAGAACGGCGAGGATTTCGGTGCGTCGCGCCTGATGGGCTTCGAGAACAAGCTCGACAAGTTCCTGCCCAACGGCTCGAGCGCCGGCGAGCTCCTGAAGCTGGACTCCGAAGGATCCAGCGAGGGCTCGGGCACGATCCGCCGGGCCGAGCAGCTCAGCACGAACGTCGCCGCCGTCGTCACCCAGACCCTGCCGAACGGCAACCTCGTGATCGAGGGCAAGCAGGAGATCCGGGTCAATTTCGAGGTGCGCGAGCTGATCGTGGCCGGCGTGATCCGGCCGGAGGACATCGAGTCCGACAACACGATCGAATCCTCGAAGATCGCCCAGGCCCGCATCGCCTATGGCGGCCGCGGCCAGATCACCGATGTCCAGCAGCCGCGCTACGGCCAGCAGGTGATGGACATCCTCCTGCCGTTCTGACCCGCCCGTCCGAACGGCCCCCACGAAATCCCGGACGGCGCGGAACGCTCCCCCTTGTCTCCGCGCCGCCCCGGCCGGCGGTCTCTCCCGAGCCGCCGAAAGCCCCGGCCGCCCGCCACGCTCCCCAAGCTATCCAAGGCAGGCAGCCACAAGCCCCGCGTCCTCCCGACGCGGGGCTTTTTTGCGTTGGGGTGGGGCTATGGCGATGTCGCCTATGGGTCGGGAGCGGACTCTCGCTTTACGCCTGAAACCAGACCTTTGCAGCGCTTCACCCGTCACCAAGCGCTATTCCCGACAGCCTCGCCCGAGCGCAACCCCGAGTTCGTTGCCGAATCGTTAACCGTGATGGCTTACTCAGGGGCAGCGTCGCGACGGCGCCGATGACGGGGCTGACTATCTCTATGCTTGCCGACCTGCCTATGCCGACGCCGTCGCCCCTTCGCAGCGCCTTAACGCGCTCCACCGCTCTCTTCGCACGTTGCATTGTGGGCCGGGGAGCTCTGGAGGCGGGAACACATTGGACGTCGGCGCCGGGCGTCCCCTCCCTGCGCAGCCTGATGCGTGCTCCCTTGCGAGCAGCCTTGCTGGCCTCGACGGCTCTGGCGCTGGCATCGATGCCCCTGGCGACCGGGCCGGCCCAGGCGCAGACCTGGCTGGCCAATCCGGGATCGAGCAATTACTACGACGGGGGCAACTGGAGCTCAGGCAGCGTGCCGGCCGGCACGGCATCGTTCGGCGCCTCGAACACCACCGCGCTGACGCTGGGCCTTCCCGGCACCATCAGCGGCTGGACGTTCAGCGCCGGAGCCTCGAACTACACGTTCGATATCCAGCAGCTTACGAGCTTCTCGGGATTTGGCATCACGATCAATGGCGGCAGCGCGACCATTAACAACGACAATGATATGTACTTCACTAATGCCAGCTCAGCCGGCAGTGCGGCCATTATCAACACCAATACTATGAATTTCTCGAATACCAGCTCAGCCGACCGCGCGACCATTACCAACAACTCTACCATGATCTTCCACGACGGCAGCTCAGCAAGCAGTTCGGTCATCAACAACACAAGCGGACTAAGCTTCACCAGCAACAGTACAGCCGGCAGCGCCACCATTACCAACAGTACAGTCGGTAGCGCCATATCTTTTTCGGATTCCAGCACGGCGGGCAGCGCCACCATTACCAGCAGTGGTAGCATATTTTTCTCGGATTCCAGCACGGCGGGCAGCGCCACATTCAACAGCGACGGCTATATCGCGTTCTCGGCTACGGCCACGGCGGGCAACGCCGCCATTACCAACGTCACGGGCACCGTGGAATTCCGGGACAGCAGCACGGCGGGCAACGCCGCCATTACCAACATCACGGGCACCGTGGAATTCCGGAACAGCAGCACGGCGGGCAGCGCCACAATCATCAACAACGACAGAATAATTTTCCGGAACACCACGACGGCGGGCAACGCCACCCTGATCAACAACGCCGGGGGCACAGTCGACTTCTCGTTCAGCACGGGCCCGAACGGCGACAGCAGGCTGAGCGCTGCCTCCATCGCAGGCGCCGGAAACTATCTCCTCGGCGCCAACGAACTGACGGTCGGCTCGAACGATCGCTCGACCGAGGTAAGCGGCATCATCTCCGGCGCGGGCGGCTCGCTGGTCAAGCTCGGCACGGGCACGCTGACGCTGTCGGGCGCAAACACCTATTCGGGCGCGACCACGGTCTCCGGCGGCCGGCTGGCGGTAAACGGCTCACTCGCCGGTTCCGTGATCGTTAATGCCGGCGGCGAGCTCGGCGGCACCGGCACGGTCGGCGGGGCCCTGATCAACGGCGGCATGCTGGCGCCCGGCAATTCGATTGGGGTTCTCAATGTCGCCGGCAACCTCGCCTTCACGAGCGCCTCGACCTATGCGGTCGAGGTCTCGCCCTCAAGCGCCGACAGGGTCAATGTCAGCGGCACCGCTACGCTCGGCGGAGCCACGGTCGCGGCGAGCTTCGCGGCCGGCAGCTATGTCGCAAAGCAGTACACGATCCTCAACGCCGCCGGCGGCGTCAGCGGGACCTTCGGCACCAAGGTCGACACCAATTTGCCCGCAGGCTTCAAGTCCGTCTTGAGCTATGACGCCAACAACGCCTACCTCGATCTTGAACTCCTCCCGGCGAGCCTGAACCGCAACCAGAGCCGCGTCTCCCACGCGCTGACGAAATACTTCGATGCGGCCGGCAGCATCCCGATGGCCTTCGGTACGCTGACGCCGGCTGGGCTGTCCCAAGCCTCGGGGGAGCCTGCGACCGGCGCCCAGACCGCCACTCATGACGCCATGACCCAGTTCATGGGCACGTTGGTCGATCCCTCGCCGGAGGGCCGCGGCATCGCGCTCGGCGCGGCTCCGACCGGCTTCGCCTCCTATTCCTCGGCTTCCGGCAAGGGCTCCGATCTGCCCACACGCAAGGTCGCGCTGACCGCCGACCCCGATCTCTGGCGCTGGAGTGTCTGGGGCAGCGGCTTCGGCGGCGCGCAGTTCACCGGCGCGCACGCATCCGCCGGCACCGCCGCCAACACCAACCGAGTCTATGGCGCGGCCGTCGGCGCCGACTACAAGCTGACGCCCTCGACCATCGCCGGCTTCGCCTTCGCCGGCGGCGCCACCAGCTTCAACACCTATGGGCTCGGCTCCGGCAAGTCCGACCTGTTCCAGGCCGGCCTCTTCCTGCGCCAGCATTTCGGCCAGGCCTATCTCTCGGCCGGCCTCGCCTATGGCTGGCAGGACGTCACCACCGACCGCAGCGTCCTCGGCGAGCGGCTGGAGGCCAAGTTCGACGTCAACAGCTGGTCGGGCAAGCTGGAAGCTGGGCACCGCTTCGCGCTCGGCCCGGCCGCGCTGACGCCTTATGTCGCGGCGCAGTTCACCGCGATCGCGCTGCCGGACTATGCCGAGCGGGCGCTGGCGGGCCCCAGCCTGTTCGCGCTGTCATACGCCTCGCGCGACGTCACCACGACGCGCAGCGAGCTTGGCCTGCGGGCCGACGCCAATGTCAGCATCGGCGGGCTGCCGCTCTCGCTGCGGGGCGGCGTCGCCTGGGTGCACAACTTCGAGACGGCGACCGGCGCGCTTGCCAGCTTCCAGTCGCTGCCGGGCGCGACCTTCCTGGTCAGCGGCGCGGCGCTTGACCGCAACGCGCTGCGCACCACCGCCACTGCCGAGCTCGACCTGAAGAACGGCCTCTCCATCGCCGCCACCTTCGACGGCGAGTTCGGCGAGAACAGCCGCAGCCTCGGCGGCAAGGGCGCGCTTCGCTACAGGTGGTGAGCACGAGCAGCAAGGCGGGATGCCATAAAGCGGACCATCCCGCCGTCAGCTGTGGGCCGGAAGCGGACACATGGCGCAGGCCGCGAAAATGGCCTCTAGCTCGCCGGATCGTAGCCGAACTCGCGCAGTTCCTGGGCGCAGCGGCATGCCGCCGCGAGCTTCCTCGCCCATTCGACTGCCAGTTCACGACTGGGCACTTCCAGCACGGCGAACCCGCCGGTCAGACGGCTGCCTGGATAGATGGTCGTCGAGACCGATCCATCAGCGCTCACCAGGGCCGGATCGACCGCCTCGTTGATGCCTCCGCCGAACACATAGACACCGGCCGCCTTCGCCTCCTCGATCACCGCGTGCGACTCATCCGACGCGAGGCGCATTTCCTCGTCCGAGAGAGCCATCGCTTCGCTTGGAAAGGAAATGAGGTACTTTGCCATATGCCGATGATGCAGGGTCGTCCGGATCGCGGCAAGCGATGATCCAGGCGTCGGCAACGGGCCGAGAGGCGACGTTCCGCGCCATGTCGAATATCGGCCCAAGGGGCGGGCAGGCTCAAACCAACCATGCCTCTTTCGCCGCCGATCCCATCGTGAAAATATCGCCCGCAGGAATGGTTCCACGCAGGAGATGCACGATGGCCAAGGCCTATTGGGTCGGCACCTATCGCTCGGTCAGCAATGCCGATGCGCTCGCGGCTTATGCGAAGCTCAGCGGCCCGGCGATCGTCGCCGGCGGCGGCCGCATCCTGGCGCGCGGATTGCCCGCGCTGGTCTACGAATCCGGGCTCCAGCAGCGCACCGTCGTCATCGAGTTCGACAGCGTCGAGCAGGCGAAGGCGACGCATGACAGCCCGGCCTATCAGGAGGCGCTGGCCTTGCTGGCCGGCGGCGCGGAGCGCGACATCCGCATCGTCGAAGGCGTCTAGGTAACCGGGAATCCTTCTCCTGCGCGGGAGAGGGGTTCCCGCGGTTCCGGCGCTTCTCGGCCAAAGATGCCCGGGCCGAACCCGAGCATGATGGCGGGTGGCACATTCACGCAAAAGGCCCCGCGCCCGTGGCGCGAGGCCTTCAAAAAACAAAAGTAGCCGGTTGGCTGCCTCTCAATCGTCCCGGAACACGCGCTCATTGCGCTCGTGGCGCTCCTGGGCTTCGAGCGAAAGCGTGGCGATCGGGCGGGCTTCCAGGCGCTTGAGCGAAATCGGCTCGCCGGTTTCCTCGCAATAGCCGTAGGAGGCATCGTCGATCCGGGCGATGGCCGCGTCGATCTTGGCGATCAGCTTGCGCTGGCGGTCGCGGGCGCGCAGTTCGATGGCGCGGTCGGTTTCGGAAGAGGCCCGGTCGGCGATATCCGGGTGGTTCTCGCTCTCGGCCTGGAGAGTGGCGAGGGTCTCCTTCGCCTCCCTCAGAATCTCGTCCTTCCAGGCGATGAGCTTGCCGCGGAAGTACTCGCGCTGACGATCGTTCATGAACGGCTCGTCATCGCTCGGCTTGTAGTCCGCATCGAGGATGATCTGCTTCGACATGGGGGCGCTCTCTACGTTGTCCGCTCACGCGCCCATCAGCTATGCCGCGGGAGGGTGAGCCGAGTTGGCGCCCTTATAGCGATACGCATCAAGCGGAACAATCGCTTCCGACAGGGCTTCAACCGGTTCTTGCCAAGTTTGCCGGAAAGAGCGTTCCAAAAGGCGGATTTTGCTGCCTTTTCGCGGTAGCGGCCTTAATCCAGCGCCCGGATCGCGGTGGCGATGTCGGCCTCCATCAGCCGGGCGATGGGCAGGCGGTAATGCGTGTGGTCGAAGAAGAGATTCGAATCACGCAGTTCCGGCCGGTCGAGGCGCCAGTTCACCATTGCCGTGCGGGGCCGGCGGCTCGCGAGGTCGGCAAATGCCTTGAGGCAGGCGGCTTCGGCCGCGCCGCCGGGCGTGCCTGGCCTGGGCAGGCCCGCGACATAGATCGGGGGCCGGACGAGGATGAGCTTCGTCTCGGGTGGAGCCGATTTCATCAACGCTTCCAGCGCGGCGGCGGCCGGGTAGGGGCCGTCGACATTGCCGCCGCCCGAATCGATCGGCTTCTCGAGCTTCTCGCGCAGGTCGGGCCGGGTGGCGTAACCCTGGTCGTGGTAGCCCGCCTCATAATCCCAGTAGCCGTCGGGCCGGGCGCGCTCGGCCCTGGAGGAGGCCAGATAGCCGATGCGTCGCGGGATCTCCTCCAGCAGATCGTAGCGCATCAGCTTGCCGAGATATTCCGGCAGGCTGCGGCTGAGCAGCCAGAAGGGGAAGGGCTTGTCGTTCGGCATCGCCGGGTCCGGCGTGCACCAGAAATCGTCGACGCCGATGACGATCGCCTTGGGCGGCGTCTTCTGGTGGTGGCGCAGGAACCAGTCGATCGTGAGCAGGGTCTCCTTCGGCCGCGTCGCGGGGGCGATCAGCGAGACGAAGGGGATGCCGGTCTTTGCCCGCAATTCTTCCGGCGAGATGAGCTGGATATGCGAATTACCGAAGATCGCACCGGTGAACTGCGGATCGCGCCCGCGGCTCGCCAGCGCCGTGCGCGGGCCCTGCGGGCGCACGCCGTCCTTCAGCTGCAGCGGCGAGCGGCCGCTGTCATAGGGGTCGAGCAGGAAGGCGGTGGCGATGAAGGCGAACGAAGACAACGCCGCCGCCGCCAGCAGCGTCGTGACGAAGCCCTTCCAGCTCGCCGCCAGAGCGGGCTTGCCGGCCGGCTCAGAACTGGAAGTAGATGAACTCATAATTGGCGTCTTCGCCGATCTTCAGGAGGATGATGACGAACAGCAGGCCCGCGACCACGGCGATCCAGCGCGCGGGCGGCAGCTTGTGAACGAGGTTCCAGGCGGTGGGGCCGATGATGGCGAAGGCGGCCGCCGGCAGGAGCGCGCGCCATTTGAAGCCGCTGCCGATAGGCCCGAGGCCGATGAGCCCCTTGTAGATGGCGAGCGCCGCCTCGAAGCTCGTGGCGCGGAACAGGACCCAGCAGGCCATCACGAAGAGGAAGGTCAGGAGCCAGCCGAGCGGGGCCGGCATCGGCCAGCCGGCGCGGCGCCAGAACAGGGCGGCGATCAGCGCCAGCCCATGTGCCACGCCCCAGGCGACGAAGGTCAGGCCCGCGCCATGCCAGAGGCCGCCGAGCGCCATGGTGGCGAACAGAGCCCAGACCTGCGTGGGCAGGCCGGCGCGCGAGCCGCCGAGGGGGATGTACAGATAGTCGCGCAGGAAGCGCGACAGCGTCATGTGCCAGCGCCGCCAGAAATCCTGGATCGAGAGCGAGCGATAGGGCGCCTCGAAGTTCTGCGGCAGCACGACGCCGAAGAGCAAAGCGAGGCCCAGCGCCATGTCGGTGTAGCCGGAGAAGTCGAAATAGATCTGGAAGGTGAAGGCGAGCGTCGCCTGCCAGGCCTCGGCCAGGCTGATGACCTTGCCGGCCGCAGCGGCGGCGAAGACCGGGTTTGCGTATTCGGCCAGCGGATCGCCGATCAGCACCTTCTTGGCGAGGCCGGCGGTCAGCAGCAGCAGGCCGCGCGCGAAGCGCTCGGCCGCGTCCGGCCGCTGATAGGGCCGCTCGTCGAGCTGGTGCATGATCTCGCGCCAGCGCACCAGCGGGCCGGCGAGCACCTGCGGGAAGAAGGCAATGTAGAGTGCGTAACGGACCAGATCGTAGCGCGGAGCCTGCCCGCGCCTGAGATCCGTCAGGTACATGATGTGGTGGAAGGTGAAGAAGGAGATGCCGAGCGGCAGGGCGATGTCGAATTTCGGCGCCGGCAATCCCGGAATCATCCCAGCGAGATCGGCGAAGAAGTTGAAGTACTTGAACATCGCCAGCACGGCGAGATTGAGCACGATGGCGAGCGTGATGAGCCCGCTGGATTTTGTCTTCTGGAAGGCTTCCGCGATCAGCCAGTTGAGGCCGATCGAGAGCGCGAGCAGCGGCAGGAAGCGCCAATCCCACCAGCCGTAAAAGGCAAAGGAGAGCGCCACCAGAACCGGCAGTCGCCAGCTCGGCGCGAAGCGCTCCGCCAGCCAGTGCAGCGCGAGCGACAGCGGCAGGAAAGCGAGCAGGAAGACGAAGGAATTGAAGAGCATCTGAGGCGGGCGGCTTTCGGGATGGCTGCCGCCTTAGCGGATAATTCGGCTTGAGTCATGCTTGGGATCGCGGACATGATGTCGCTTGCAAAATGATAGTTACTGGCATAACCGTGCCCCATGCAGTTCAAGCTCGGCCCGCTTCCGGAATGTCCCTGCGCCGCCACGGTCGAGACGGTCGGCGAATGGTGGAGCATTCTCATCCTGCGTGACGCCATGCAGGGCTTCACGCGCTTCGAGCAATTCCAGCGCAGCCTGGGGATCGCGCCGAACATGCTGGCGCGGCGCCTGAAGCATCTGACGGACAGCGGCATCTTCGAGCGGCGGCTCTACAGCACGCGCCCGGCCCGTCACGAATATGTGCTGACCGAGAAGGGGCGGGACTTCTTTCCGGTCATCGCAGCGATGGTCGGATGGGGCAACCGCCACTTCGCCAAGGACGGCCCGGCGCTGCTGCTGGCGGACCGCAGCTCCGGGCGTGCGCTCGATCCGGTCCTGGTCGATTCGGCAAGCCTGCAGCCGATCGATGCCGATACGGCCATGGCCGTCGCCGGTCCGCAGGCAAGCCCGCAGATGCGCGAGAGGCTGGCGATGGTCGCTGCGCTGCGCCCGATTCCCTCTTCCAACGGATAGGTTGTTTCATGCGTCGTATCGTCGTGACAGGCCTCGGCGTGGTGTCGCCGCTCGGCTGCGGAACCGAAACAGCCTGGGCGCGGCTGCTGGCCGGGCGCTCGGGCCTGAGCCGGCTGCCCGAAGCCATCGCGGAGACGTTGCCGGCCAAGGTCGCCGGGAGCGTGCCCGCGAAGGGCGCGGATAGCGAGGGCGGCTTCGATCCGGACGCGGTCATTGCGCCGAAGGATCAGCGCAAGATGGACCGCTTCATCCAGTTTGCGCTGGTCGCGGCCAAGGAGGCGCTGGAGCAGGCGGGCTGGCACCCGGCGAGCGAAGCCGAGCAGGAGCGGACGGCAACGGTGATCGCCTCCGGCATCGGCGGCTTTCCCGCCATTGCCGAGGCGGTTCGGACGAGCGATGCGCGCGGCGTCCGCCGCCTCTCGCCCTTCACGATCCCGTCCTTCCTCGTCAATCTGGCGGCGGGCCACGTCTCGATCGAGCATGGCCTCAAGGGGCCGATGGGCGCGCCGGTGACGGCTTGCGCGGCCGGCGTGCAGGCCATCGGCGATGCGGCGCGGATGATCCGGGCAGGGGAGGCCGATATCGCGCTCTGCGGCGGTGCCGAGGCCTGCATTGATCTCGTCGCCCTCGGCGGTTTCGCTGCGGCGCGGGCGCTGTCGACGGGCTTCAACGAAACGCCCGAGCAGGCCTCGCGCCCCTTCGACCGGGATCGCGACGGCTTCGTCATGGGCGAGGGGGCGGGCCTGCTCGTGATCGAGACGCTGGAGCATGCTGAGGCGCGCGGGGCGAAGCCCATCGCTGAGCTGGTCGGCTACGGCACGAGCGCAGACGCCTATCACATCACGGCAGGGCCGGAGGATGGCTCGGGCGCGAGGCGGGCGATGGAGGCTGCGCTGAAGCAAGCGGGGCTCGCGCCGAGCGATGTCGGTCATCTCAACGCGCATTCGACCTCGACCCCTGTCGGGGACCGCGGCGAGCTCGCCGCGATCAAGGCCGTATTCGGAACCGCGGGCGGCATCGCGATTAGCGCGACCAAGGCCTCGACCGGCCATCTGCTTGGCGCGGCCGGCGGGCTGGAGGCAGTCTTCACGGTGCTGGCGCTGCGTGACCAGACCGCGCCGCCGACGCTCAATCTCGCTAATCCGGACGAGGCGGCGGAAGGCCTCGATATCGTCGGCCCCGAGAGGCGGAAGCTGGAGACGGACTATGCCATCTCCAACGGCTTCGGCTTCGGCGGGGTGAATGCCAGCGTCGTGTTCCGGCGCTGGGGCTGATCCGGTCCGAGGCGGGCCGATCAGATATTGTCGCCTCGCAGTGCCTCGCAGACGGCTTTCGTCACCTGATGCGTTGTGGCTTTGCCGCCGAGATCCGGCGTGTGCAGCTCCGGATTTCCGGTCACACGCTCGACGGCGCGCATCAACCTGGCAGCGGCCTTCGGCTCGCCGAGATGCTCGAGCATCATCGCGCCGGTCCAGAAGGTTGCGACCGGATTGGCGATCCCCTTGCCGGTGATGTCGAAGGCCGAGCCGTGGATCGGCTCGAACATGGAAGGCGTCGTGCGCTCCGGGTTGAGATTCGCTGTCGGCGCGATGCCGAGCGAGCCGGCCAGCGCTGCGGCAAGGTCCGACAGGATGTCGGCATGGAGATTGGTTGCGACGATGGTGTCGAGCGTCTCCGGCTTCAGCGTCATGCGCATGGTCATCGCGTCGACCAGCATCTTGTCCCAGGTCACGTCCGGGAATTCCTGTGCGACCTCCGCCGCGATCTCGTCCCACATTACCATGCCGTGGCGCTGAGCGTTCGACTTGGTCACGACCGTCAGCAGCTTCCGGGGCCGCGACTGCGCGATCCGGAAGGCATGGCGGATGATCCGTGTCACGCCGGCACGCGTGAACATCGCGACATCGGTCGCAACTTCCTCCGGCAGGCCCTTGTGGACGCGCCCGCCGACGCCGGAATACTCGCCCTCCGAGTTTTCGCGGACGATGACCCAATCCAGTTCCGGCCCCGAGACATGGCGGAGCGGGCTGACGATGCCGGGCAGGATGCGCGTCGGCCGGATGTTGGCGTATTGGTCGAGCGGCTGGCAGATGGCGAGCCTGAGGCCCCAGAGCGTCAGATGGTCCGGGATGTCGGGCGCACCGACGGCGCCGAAGAAGATGGCGTCGAAGGCGCGCAATTTGTCGGCGCCATCGGCGGGCATCATGACGCCGTGCTTGCGGTAGTAGCCCGAACCCCAGTCGAAGGATTCGACCTCCAGCGCGAACCCGCCGTCGCGTTCGGCGCAGACCTCCAGGGCCTGCAGGCCTGCCGCGATGACTTCCGGGCCGATTCCATCGCCGCCGATCGCGGCGATCCGGTGTGTACGCATGATGTTTCTCGCAATCTTTCCGTTTCGATTGCCGCGGCGCCGGACCAACTCCGGCGCCGTCGGTTCCTCACTGGACCGTGACGCCCGCGTTGCGGATCACTGGCACCCATTTGTCGATTTCGCTGCGAACCAGCTCTCCGAGCGCGGCAGGGGTCTGGCCGGCATCGTCGGGAAGCTCGGCGCCGAGATCGAGCAGTCGCTTGCGCGTCGCCGGGTCCTTCAGCGCGGCGCGGGCCGCGGCGTTGAGCTTGTCGACGATGCCCTTTGGAGTGCCCTTGGGCGCGAACATCGCGTTCCAGCCGGTGGCCTGGAACTGCGGCAGTCCCTGCTCGGCAGAGGTCGGGACGTCGGGGATGACGGGCAGACGGTTCTGCACCGCGACGACCAGACCCTTGCCTTCCTTGGCCTGGACGGTCGGGACGATCGCGACCGTCTGGTCGCAGACATAGTCGACCTGCCCGCCGAGCAGCGCGTTGAGCGCCGGGCCCGAACCGCGGAAGGGGACATGCTGCGGCTTCACCCCCAGCAGGGAATCGAGAAACAGGCAGGTCAGGTGGGAGGTCGATCCGACGCCGCCGGAGCCGTAGTTCAGCTTGGCGGCGTTCTCCTTGAGATAGGCGACGAACTCCCGGAAATCCTTCACCGGAAGGTCCTTCTTCGCGACGACGAGCATTGGCGTCGAGGCCGAGTTCATGATCGGCTCGAAATCGGTGCGCGGATCGTAGGAGAGCTTCGGATAGAGCCCGACGCTGGCCGCCTGGGTGCCGAGATTGCCCATCAGCAGCGTGTAGCCGTCAGGCGTCGCTCTTGCGACGCGATTGGCGCCGGTGGTTCCGCCGGCGCCGGCGATGTTCTCGACGACAAGGGACTGGCCGAGCGTGCGGCCCATATGGTCGGCCATCAGCCTGGCGACGATGTCGGTGGTGCCGCCGGCCGCGAACGGCACGACCAGCGTGATCGATTTCGTCGGATAGTCGGTCTGCGCCATGGCGGGCGCCAGCGCGCAGAGCCCGAGACCCAGCGTGAGCAGCAATCGCTTCATGTTTCCTCTCCCGGTCGAGGGCTCTTTGCGAGCCTTGTCCATTAGCTTCCATGGAAGTTTGGATGCTTGATGCTTGCCGCATATGAAGCGACTGTCAATGATGCATTCGTGCTTGCATGGAAGGTGGCGTCATGCTCAATCGCCAACATGGTGGAACTGGCGCGCAAGGATCATCAGGAGCAGGAGGGCAGGCGGCCGTCGCTGGTCGACGAAGCCTATGCCGCGCTCAAGGAGGCGATTCGCAACACCGCCTTCCCGCCGGGCTATCAGGGCTCCGAGCAGGAAATCGCCGTAAGGCTCGGCATGAGCCGCACTCCCGTGCATGAGGCGATCATTCGCCTGCAGGAGGACGGGCTGGTGCGCGTGCTTGCCAAGCGCGGCGTGCTGATCTGTCCGCTGGCGCCCGAGGATATTCGCGAGATCTACGAGGTTCTGATCGCGATCGAGGCGATGGCGGCCGAACTGCTGGCCGCATTGCCCGAGCCGGAGCGGATAGCGGCCTCGGACGAGCTGGAGGCGGCAAACGCCGAGATGGACGCAGCTCTGGCGCAGGACGATCTGCGGCGCTGGGCGGATGCCGACGATCGCTTCCACAGGCTGCTCGTCGAGCGCTGCGGCAATGGGCGGCTCAGGCGCGTTGCGCAGACCGTGACCGACCAGGCCCACCGCGCACGCATGCTGACGCTGAAGCTTCGTTCGCGCCCGTCGGGGGCGGCCGCATCACATCGCCGGATACTGGCCGCGATCCGGGCCGGCGATGTCGCGCAGGCTCAGCTGGAGGCGCGGGCGCATCGCGTCGGAGCCCGCGACGAACTCGTGCCGCTGATCAAGGATATCGGCCTGCGCCATATGTGAAGCGCTGACTCCGCTCAGAGCGGAATGTTGTCGTGCTTTCGCCAGGGCCGCTCGACGCTCTTGGTGCGCAGCATGGCGAGCGCGCGGGCGATACGGCGGCGGGTCGAGTGCGGCATGATCACCTCGTCGACATAGCCGCGCTCGGCCGCGACGAAGGGGGACATGAAGCGGTCCTCATATTCCTTGGTCTGGCGCGCGATGGTCTCGGCGTCGCCGCCGCGGAAGATGATCTCCACCGCGCCCTTCGCGCCCATCACCGCGATCTGCGCAGAGGGCCAAGCATAGTTCACGTCGGCGCCGACATGCTTTGAAGCCATGACGTCATAGGCGCCGCCGAAGGCCTTGCGCGTGATGATCGTGACCAGCGGCACGGTGCATTCGCTGTAGGCGAAGAGCAGCTTGGCGCCGTGCTTGATGAGCCCGCCGTACTCTTGCGCCGTGCCGGGCAGGAAGCCGGGGACATCAACGAAGGTGACGATCGGGATCTCGAAGGCGTCGCAATACCGCACGAAGCGGGCGGCCTTGCGGCTGGCATCAGAGTCGAGCACGCCGGCCAGCACCATCGGCTGGTTGGCGACGATACCGACGGTGCGGCCTTCGATGCGGCCGAAGCCAGTGACGATGTTGCCGGCATAGGCGGCCTGGATCTCGAAGAAGTCGCCCTCGTCGACCGTCTTCAGGATCAGTTCCTTGATGTCGTAGGGCTTGTTCGGATTGTCCGGGACCAGCGTGTCGAGGCTCATGTCGACACGGTCCGGCACGTCGAAGCTCGGCCATTCCGGCACGCCGACGGTGTTGTTGGCGGGCAGGAAGTCGAGCAGGCGGCGGACCTGCAGCAGCGCCTCGACATCGTTCTCGAACGAGCCGTCCGCCACCGAGGATTTGGAGGTGTGGACCTTGGCGCCGCCGAGCTCCTCGGAGGTCACGGTCTCGTTGGTGACGGTCTTCACCACGTCCGGTCCGGTGACGAACATGTAGGACGTGTCGCGGACCATGAAGATGAAGTCGGTCATCGCCGGCGAATAGACGTCGCCGCCGGCGCAGGGGCCCATGATGACGGAGATCTGCGGGATGACGCCGGAAGCAGCGACATTGCGCTTGAAGACCTCGCCATAGCCGCCGAGCGCCGCGACGCCCTCCTGGATGCGGGCGCCGCCGGCGTCGAACAGGCCGACGATAGGCGCGCGCATCTTCAGCGCCATGTCCTGGATCTTGATGATCTTCTGCGCATGCGTCTCGGAGAGCGAGCCGCCGAAGACGGTGAAGTCCTTGGAGAAGACGAAGACGGTGCGGCCATTGACCGTGCCCCAGCCGGTGACGACGCCGTCTCCGGGGATCTTCTCGGCCTTGTCCATGCCGAAATCGACGCAGCGGTGCTGCACGAACATGTCGAACTCCTCGAAGGAGTCCTTGTCGAGCAGCAGCTCTACGCGCTCGCGGGCGGTGAGCTTGCCGCGCTTGTGCTGCGCCTCGATGCGCTTCTCGCCGCCACCCTTGCGGGCGCCGTCGCGGCGGGTTTCGAGCTGTTCGAGGATGTCCTTCATGGCGGCGGGCTCCGGACCGTAAAACGCCTCTGGATCATTGGACCGAATATCGTATTCGATCCGATGACCCCGTTCGTTGGTTTTGCATCGGCTTTGACCGAAAACCGGGGTCCAGTTTTCGGGCCGATGCTCCAGAGCCGGCTTAAGCGGAGGCGCGGCGGGAGTCTACGCCCGCGCCGTTCGGCTTTCGGCTAGCCGTGTGCGAGGAGCAGCACGGCGGTGTCGAATTCCCGCCTGCGGATGGCGCGGCGCTCGGCCGCTTCCTCGTCCTGGCCCCAGATCCCGATCTGGTAGTCCTCGTCGAGATGGGCGGCCTGCCAGGCGGCGTCCGCATCGATGGCGCCGTCCGCCAGCGCGAGCATGAGGATGGTCGAGCCGGTCAGCGTCATCACGTTGTGGGCGCCTGCCAGCGCGAGCGGGGCGGGGATGGCGGCGACGCGCCGGGCGACGGCCTCGAGCGTTTGCGCGGGCTGCTCGGTGAAGATCACGCCCTCGGCCAGCACGAAGCGGGCGCCAACCTGCTCCTCGACACCCTTCAGGAGCGGCTGCCAGACCTCGTTCTGGCGCGCCACCAGTGCCTCGGGTTCGCCGGCGCGGTAGCAGAGCGCATCCGAGCCGGCATAGCGCACGATCTCGGCGCGCACGGCTTCCTGCTGGTCCGCGACGCCGTCGAGCGCCGAGTTGACGAGGCGGGTCAGCGGCATGCGGGCCGGGTCGATACGCTCGGCCTGCGCATCCCATTCGGCGGCGAGCGCCTCTGCGACCGGGCGAGAGCCGACGGCAAGGGGCTTGCGCGCCGGGGTGCGGGCGGTCTTGCCGTCGAGCGCGACATGGAAGAGCCCGTCGCGCTCCAGCACGCTCGCCTCCTTGTAGAAGCGGGCGGGCAGGGGATTGCGCATCGCCTGCTGGGCGGCGGCGACGGGATCGGGCTGGCGCTGGCCTTCGGCGCCGAAGCGGGCCAGGAAATCATCGGTGGACATGGCGCTGCCTTAGCGCATTTCGGAGGGTGGCGGGAAGCTCTGGCCTGTCGCGGGGCGAGTGCGCGTCATTCTCGGGCTTGACCCGAGAATCTCCTGCAGAAAGGGGCGCCACTCCTTCCCGAGATGCTCGGGTCAAGCCCAATCATGACGGAGCCTTTCAACTGCCGAACCGATCCCGCCAGGCCGGCAGCGCGCCGGGGAAGGGCAGGGCCGTCGCGGCATGGACGCCGCGGGCCACGGCCCGGGCCAGCACATCGGCCGCGGTCGCGCAGAGCTCCGTCAGGGCGAAGGCGTCCGAGGGGGCTCCGCTATGGCCGGTCGCGGCGGCGAAGACGATATCGCCGTCGAGCGGGGCGTGGGCGGGGCGCAGCGAACGGGCGAGGCCGTCATGGGCCGCGAGCGCGAGGCGGCGCGCCTGCGACTTGGTCAGCACGGCGTCGGTGGCGACGATGGCGATCGTGGTGTTCTGGCCGGTGCCACCCTTGAAACGCAGCGCCGTATCGGCGGGCGTGATGGCATCGGGCCAGCCGAGGCCGCCGAACTCACCATCACGTTCGTAAGGGGAGGCCCAGAAATGCGGGCCTGTGCCGATGGTGGCGCTGCCGACCGCATTGACGGCGACGAGCGCGCCGACGATCTGCCCGGTCGCGGCGCGTGCGCTGGCCGAGCCGATGCCGCCCTTCAGGCCAGCGGTGGTCGCGCCATAGCCCGCGCCCGTGGTCCCGAGGGCGAAGTCGGCGGAGGCTGCCGCCGCTGCCCTTGCGCCGAGCTCGCGATAGGGCGTGTCGCCCTCGCCGCGCGCCCAGGGCTTCTCGCCGCCATTGGAGAGGTCGAACAGGATCGCCTGCGGCACGATCGGCACCCGGAAGGCGCCGACCGGGAAGCCGCGGCCCTGGCCGGCGAGCCAGCGCATCACCCCGTCGGCCGCCCCCAAACCCCAGGCCGAGCCACCTGAGAACACGATGGCGTCGACATGCTCGACCGTCATTTCGGGCAACAGGAGCGCGGTGTCGCGGCTGCCGGGCGCGCCGCCGAGCACGGCCGCCGAGGCGATGGTCGGGCGCTCGAAGATCGCGGCGGTCACACCGGTCGCTGCCGTTACGTCATCTGCGTGGCCGACGCGTACGCCGCGGACATCGGTGATAAGATTGAGCATGAGCGAGATTGTCCGCGGGACGATGCGAGAGCGAACCGAATCGGGCGGCACGCGTTGTCGTCACATTACGATCTTTTCATGCGCGGGCCATGGCCGGTTCAGGCATCGAAGCCCAGGCTGACCTCATCGCCCATCGGATTCGAGACCCGCGAAGCGACCTGTACCGACTGGATGTCCAAGGGAGATTCCCATGAAACCCATCGCCCTCATCGCCGCTTCGTCCATCGCGATGCTTGCCGGAGGCCTTGCCCTGGCGCAGCCGCAGCCGGTGCCACCCGCAGGCGGCGCACAGCAGACCCAGGAGCGCACCGAGAGCCGCGAACAGCGGCGCGAGGGGATGCGTGAGCGCCGGGCCGAGCGCGCCAAGGCGCGGCTCGACGAGCGGCTCGGCAAGCTGCGCGCAGACCTCAAGCTCAAGCCCGAGCAGACGGCCCTGTTCGACAAGGTCGAGGCGCTGATCAAGCAGCGCAGCTCACAGCGCATGGAGCAATGGGCGACAATGCGCGAGCAGCGCGAGACCATGCGCCATGCCGACATGATGGAGCGGCTCGACGCCATGGCCAGCCGGGCGAACGAGCGGGCGACGCGCGCGAAGGAGCTGGCCGATGCGGTGCGTCCGCTCTGGGCCACGCTCGCCGACGAGCAGAAGACGGTGCTGCGCCGCTCCGTGCGAGAGGCGATGGCGGAAGGGCGCGAGCGCTTCCGCGAGATGCGCGGCTGGCACCATGACGGCGACGACGACCGCGGTGATCGTCGCTGGGAGCGTCGGGACCGCAACCGGGACTGAACAGGTTCTGCGTTGCCGTCAGAGGCTTTCCGCGTTTCTTTGAATCGCGGAAAGCCTCTATCTATTTGTTTTATCGTACTTTCTTCAAGCGAACCGGAGCCCGGTTCGCTTGAAAATTCTTTCGTTTGCCTTACGCGGCCTGTGTTCAGCCGCCGACGGCGTCCCTGACGCATTTGTTGGTGAAGCTCGTCTTGGCAGCGCCGGCGAGCTTCTTATCCGCCGCCTGCTTGTCACAGGTCGCGCCTGCATCCTTTTCGCACTTGGTCAGGAAGCTGGTCTTCGCCGCGCCGGCGAGCTTCTTGTCGGTCGCCTGAACCGTGCAGCTCTGGGCCTGGGCGAGGCTCACCGTGCAGCACAGCGCGAAAGCGGTCAAAACCATACGAATCATGATCGTTCCTCCTTGGGTGGCGCTGAGATTAGGGCATGGCGCCTTCGAGAGGAACGACCCTGCTGTTCCCGCCTTGCTTTCGCCGCTATTTAGACCAATTCCATAACGCACGGATTTAAATAGGGAATCCGGAATTTACCATCTCTATTCAGTTGCGATTCACGTCTTACCGTTTACGGTTTGTCAGGAACTGCGATGCGAAAGGTGGGCCATGAAGCAGACATGGTTAACATGGGCCATGCGGGCCTTTATCGGTTCCGTATTCGTCTTGTGCCTGTTCGGGCCCTATGCGCTGTCGATCCTGATCGGTTGCCTGGGCCTCGGCTGCTACTTCTTCCGCCACCAGGTCGGCTCGCACCTCTAGGGCGGGCGATCCGGGTGACATCAAAAAAGGGCGGCTCGCAGGAGCCGCCCTTTTTTGATGTCCGGGCGCGCCGCTCACCGGCGCATGACGATCCAGCCGAACAGCAGCATGCCGATGATGACGATGATGGAGCCGATGCCGGCGAGGGGCTCGCCGCTGGCCGGCGAGCCGGTGTGAACCAGCGCCACGCCGATGGTCATGACCACGGTCCCGACGATCCAGATAAAGACCTGGAACAGGGCGAGGCGACCGCGATCGATGGCCGGGTGGGCCTGATAGAACAGCCCGAAGAGGAAGAGCGAGACCCAGCCGAGCAGATTCAGATGAGCGTGTGCCGGCATCGCCGAATGATCGTGCGAAACGGCCATATGGACGCCCCAGAGCATCCCCACCACGACCGACAATATGGCGATCGGGTAGCTGATCGACGATGCGCGCATAGCACCCTCCCAGTTCAGAAACCCTCTAGCATGGCTGCGGGAAGGTGACGATGGGGAAGGTGAGGTAGGGCGGCGCCTGCTTGCGGTGCACGGACCAAAAAAGAGGGAGGGCGAAAGCTCGCCCTCCCTCCGATATCCGATGAACGAGCGGATCATTCGATCCGCTGCGAGCCGATCAGCGCGAGTAGAACTCGATGACCAGGTTCGGTTCCATCTGCACCGCATAGGGCACGTCCGTCAGGGTCGGCGTGCGGGTGAAGGTGGCGGTCGACTTGGTGTGGTCGGCGTCGATGTAGTCGGGCACGTCACGCTCGGCGAGCGCGGCCGATTCGATGACGATGGCGAGCTGGCGCGAGCTCTCCTTGATCGCGATCACGTCGCCCGGACGGACCTGATAGGAGGCGATGTTGACGCGCTTGCCGTTCACGGTGACGTGGCCGTGGTTGACGAACTGGCGGGCGGCGAAGACCGTCGGGACGAACTTGGCGCGGTAGATCACCGCGTCGAGACGGCGCTCGAGCAGTCCGACGAGGTTCTCGCCCGAGTCGCCCTTGAGGCGGATCGCCTCGGCGTAGTAGCGGCGGAACTGCTTCTCGGAGATCGAGCCGTAGTAACCCTTGAGCTTCTGCTTGGCGCGCAGCTGCGTGCCGAAGTCGGAAGGCTTGCCCTTGCGGCGCTGGCCGTGCTGGCCGGGGCCGTATTCGCGGCGGTTGACCGGGGACTTCGGGCGGCCCCAGATGTTCTGACCGAGACGACGGTCAATCTTGTATTTCGCCTCGTGGCGCTTCGACATGTCGCGTGTCCTCTATGGTTCGCGATTATTGAGGACCGCGCCCTCCTGTCCCAGGCTGCTTTCGCAAGCTGCCATTTTCTCTGCATCGAATTTGCCCGAAAGGTGGAAGCCACTTTTCGGTCCGATGCACCGGGGCGACAGATCCAGCTTCCGAAGAGAGCGGATCGCGGGTGCGGAAAAGCCACGCGGCCCCGTCAGGAGCCGCGCGACGGCGCTCTAGAACCATGCGCCGGCTGTTTTGTCAAACAAGGAATGGCTTCCCGGCCGCCGGGAGCCCCTCAATTGACCAGCGGCATCGGCTCCGTGGCGATACGCGCGAGGCCATAGCCGGCGAGCGCGATGCGGAGGGGGCCGCTCAGATTCTGCCCCGAGGTAAAGACTGCCGTGGCGTCGGGGCAGGGAAGGCGCCCGCTCGGCCCAAGCAACTGCGAAACGCGCCGCGCGATGGCCGGTGCCGGGTCGATCCATTCGACCGGCCAGGGCGCAAGGCGTCGCATGCGCTCCAGCAGCAGCGGATAGTGGGTACAGGAGAGCGTCACGACGTCGGTGCGCTGGCCGTCCTTCTCGCTGAAGCACGGTGCGATCTCGGCGAGCAGGGCCTCGTCATCGACCGGCTCCCCCTTCAGTGCCTTTTCGGCGAGGCCGGCGAGCTTCGTCGAGCCGATGAGGGTGACCTCGCAGGCGGCGGCGTAATTTTCGATCAGCTCGCGCGTATAGACGCGGGCGACGGTGCCGGGCGTGGCCAGCACCGTGATCATGCCGCTTCGCGTGGCGGCGGCGGCGGGCTTGATCGCGGGGACGGTGCCGATGAAGGGGATGGCGAAGCGCGCGCGCAGCGCCGGCAGCACCAGCGTGGAAGCCGTGTTGCAGGCTATGACCACGAGATCGGGGTGGAAGCGCGCGATGAGCCGCTCCATCACCGCCAGCACCCGGGCGACGAGCGCGTCCTCGCTCAGCCGGCCATAGGGAAAGCCCGCATCGTCCGCGGCGTAGACGATATGAGCGTCGGCGCAAAGCTCGGTCGTGCGCGAAAGCACTGTGAGGCCGCCGAGGCCCGAATCGAAGACGAGGATGGTGGGTTGGGGCCGGGGGAGCGCGAGGGGGCGATAGCCCGTTCCGGCGAGGAGATCGACCTGCATGGCGGGCCTGGGGGCTGTTAAAGCCCGATTGCGCCAGAGACCCGTTAAGGGAGGGTTAGCGATCTCCTTCTGCGATGTCTCGAATTGGACATTTCAGCCCTCAGGATGAGGGCTGAGGGGACTACGCCTTCAGCCGCGCCAGAGTGGCTGCTGCGGCGCGCCCGGCCAGGGTCGCCCCGCCGACCGTCATGGCGCCGCCGCCGGCCGTCGCTTCGCCGGCGATGAGGAGGCGGCCGCCGATGGGCTGGGCGAGTGCCGCGCGGGCTCCTTCATGGCCGGGGGCGCAGACGGAATAGGAGCCGCGGGCGAAGGGGTCTGTCCACCAGGCCGGGAAGGAGACGGCCTTCACCGTCTTGCGGAAATCCCCGCCGACCATCTGCGCCAGCATGTCGACGATCTGGGTGCGGGCCTCCTCGGTTCCCGCCTCGGAGAGCTTGCGGGCATAGTCGCCGCCGAAATAGCCGATGACGAGATCCCTGCCGTCCGGGAACATGTCGAAATTCACGAGCCGCCCCGGTGCCCCGGCTTCAAGGAAGCTCGTGCCCGGCGCGATGCCGAAGCGGTCTCCCTCGACGCGGAAGGCGATCTTGGTCAACGCGCCCATGTGGATGCCCGCGAGCGCATCGCGCGTGGCGGCGGGTAGTTCCGGGGTGAAGCGGATGGCGCCCGCCTTCAGCACGCCGACCGGCACTGTCACGATGCAGCCTTGCGCCCTGATCTCCCCCGAGCGGGAGGTGACGGTGACGCCGCGGCTGCCCCAGCGAATCGCGCTGACCGGCTCGTCCAGCCGGATGTCGAGCCCGGTGGCGGAGGCCGCCACGAGGTTTCCATAACCGGATGGAACGACGAGATCGTCGCCCGCCCACAGCCGCTGATAGTCGCGCGCGGAAATCCGGCTCGATTCCTCGCCGATCGAGAGCAGCAGGCCGGAGGCGGCGATGGGGGCCTGGTCCGGGCCGAGATCGCCGAGCAGCTCCGCGATCGACATGTCGCGCTGGCCGAGATCGACGGTTTCGAGCCGCCGGTCGATCTGGCCGAACGCCGCACGACGGCGGCGGCGGTCCTCATCGGCCATGGGCCTGCCCTCGGCGAAGACCTTGAAGCCGCTGCCCCAGGACTCGGCCGCCGTGGCGATGCCGAGATCGCGCGCGATCTGGACCCAGGGGTTGCGCTCGGCCCAGTGGATGAACATCGCCCCGGCGTCATAGGCGGGGCCCAGCGAGGCGTCGGTGAAGGCGCGCCCGCCGATGCGGCGGCGCGCTTCCAGCACGATCGGCTTGCGCCCCGCCTCGCGAAGCGTCCGCGCCGCGGCGATGCCGGCTGCGCCGGCGCCGATCACGACGATGTCGGCATCGCTTGCGGCAGCCGGGCGGCCGGTCACGGCAAAGGCAGCGGCCATGCTCATGCCCCCCGAGAGCAGCTTGCGGCGGTCGATCCTGGCATGGCGTGGCTTCATGACGGGACAATGCGCGCCGCTGCCGGCGTTGCAATGACGGAAGAGGCCGAAGCCCGGCTCCGGCCATCACGACATCGGGAGCGGCGACTTCTGGCTCGCGCAGCGCACTTCCGAATATCTACATTATAATAGTTATGAATTAGAATGACTCTATTGTTTTGCCCTGCGATCGCCATGAATTGACATGCATCAATCGAGTCAATATCCGTCATCGAGTCTTATATTTGAGTATAAGGCGTTCTTTTTACTGATTTTAATCAGCGGCGCGCCCTCGGCGGGCCGCGCGGCGATGGCGGGACTGGGGTTATGGGCGATCTATCCGGCAGGCTACGCGGGGGCGTGGCGCTTTGCAGCTTGACGTTTGCTTTTCTCGCTTCCCCTGCGGAAGCGCAGCAGCAGAGCCGGCGAGCCGCTCAACCTGCTCCTGCGGTCGAGGCGCCGGTGGTGCTCGACCAGATCAACGTCCAGGGCGAGGGCGTGCCGGGCGGCGCGCTGCTGAGCGGGCCGACCACGACGCGTGTCACGCGCCAGGAACTCGACCGTGAGCAGATCCAAAGCCTGTCGGATCTCTCCAACCGGGTCGAGGCCGGCATCACCTTCAACCGCCAGACCAATTCGCTCAATATCCGCGGCCTCGACGGCGCGCGCGTATTGACGACGATCGATGGCATCCGCCAGCCCTTCCTGATCGACACGCGCATCAACCGCGGCGCGCAGAACGCTTTCGACTTCGATTCGCTCTCGACGCTCGACCTGCTGCGCGGCCCCAGCGGCGCGAGCACGCTCGGCGCCGGCGCGCTGGGCGGTGCGCTTGCCGTCCGCACGCTCGATCCTGAGGATCTGCTCCGCAACGGCCGCAGCTATGGCGCCCTCGCCAAGACGGGCTTCGACAGCACGGACCGCGCCTGGTTCGGCAGCGCTGCCGCAGCGGCCAAGTGGGGCAACACCTCAGCGCTTCTGCAAGGCGGCTTCCGCAACGGGCACGAGATCGACAACAAGGGCAACATCAAGACGATCGGCGCGACGCGCACCGCGCCCAATCCAAGCGATTTCAACCAGTACAACCTGCTGGGCAAGGTTTACCACGAGATCGATGGCGTTCATCGCTTCGGCCTGCAGGGCGAGTTCTTCAAGCGCGCCGACCGCACGCAGGTCCGCACGAGCACGGTTTCGACGACCGGCAACTTCCGCCCGGGCTCCTATGAGACCGGCGAGGATATCGAGCGCAATCGCGTCTCGTTGACCTATGACTACAAGCTGCCGGGCGGCTTCTTCGACGAGGCGCATGCGATCGCCTACTGGCAGAAGCTGAAGCGCAACGACCTCACGAGCGCCTGGCGCTACACCAGCATCGTCGGCCCCTATGGCCGCGACAACGAGAACGAGGAGAACGCGTACGGCTTCAACGGCCACGTGATCAAGAATTTCCAGACCGGTGCGCTGTCGCACCGCCTGATGCTCGGCACGGAACTGCGGATGTCGTCGCTGGAGCAATATTCGTCCGGCGTCGACAACTGCCCGGCGAAGCCCGCCTCGGGCCAGTACACCGGCGCGTTCGCGACCTGCAACAACCTCCACACCAATCAGGCGGACCAGCCCAAGGTCGACGGGCGGCTGCTCGGCCTCTACGTGCATGACCAGATCGGCCTGCTCGATGACCGCCTGCGCATCACGCCCGGCGTCCGCTTCGACTGGTACGAGGAGAAGCCGCAGAACACGGCCGCCTATTTCGCGGGCGGCTCGCGCCCGACGACGCTGCCGCCGTCTTCCAGCGACTCCGCCTGGTCGCCGCGGGTGCGGATCGAATACGACATCCTGAAGAATGCCCCGGGGGTGAAGGACCTGACCTTCTTCGCGCAGTGGGCCAAGACCTTCCGTGCGCCGACGGCGAACGAGCTCTACGGACGCTTCGGCGGTCCCGGCACCTATCTGCGCACCGGCGATCCGATGCTGCGGCCGGAGGTCGGCAACGGCGTCGATATCGGCTTCCGCTTCGGCGACAAGCAGCTCGGCGGTGCGATCACCTATTTCCACACCAACTACCGCAACTTCATCGAGCAGGTTCAGATCGCGCCTCCGGGCGGCCTGTACCCGCAAGGCGGCATCGTCTCGTTCCAGAACATCAACCGCGCCGAGATCGAGGGCGTGGAGATCAACGGGCAGTTTGCCTTTGCGCCGAACTGGCTGGTGCGCGGCTCGTTTGCCTATACGCGGGGCAAGAACCAGGACAACGACACCTTCCTGAATTCGATCCCGCCGATGCAGGGCATCATCGCCATCGCCTATGGCACGGATAACTGGGGGGCTGAGGTTTCGACCAAGCTCGCCGGGGATCGCAACGACGTCGCCGCCACGACCGGCACCACCCAGGGCTTCCGCGCGCCGGGCTATGCGCTCTTCAACGCCTCGGCCTGGTGGCGCCCGATGCCGCAGATCGCGGACCTTGAATTGCAGGTCGGTGTCTACAATATCTTCGATCGTAGGTATTTCGACGCGGTCAGCGTACCGACCGGCGTGCTGGCGCAGGCCCGCGACTACTACAGCGAGCCCGGCCGTACGGTGAAGGCGACGCTGAAGTACCAGTTCTGAACCGGGCGTTTCGAGACCCCCGCTTTAGCAGGCCGGCCTTTCGGGGCCGGCCTTTTTTTATCTGGGAGCGTCATTCTCGGGCGAAGCGAAGCGCAGACCCGAGAATCTCATGACAAGATGCCGCTGGTTTCCGAGATGCTCGGGTCAAGCCCGCGCATGGCGGCTCGGGTTCAGTCCTCGGACGCCTCAGCCTGCCGCGCGATGAGGCGGGCTTTCCTCGGCCCCTCGACCAGCGACTTGAAGACGCCGCGCAGCGTCCGCGCCTCCTGCTCGGTCATGTCGAGGCGGTGCAGGATGTCGCGGAGATTGGCCGTCATGACCGGCTTCTTGCCGGGCGGGAAGAAGCCGCTGAGGTCGAGTTCGCCCTCGAGAAAATCGAACATCGAGAGGATCGTGGCGCGGCTTGCCGGCGGGGAGGGGTTGTTCTCGCGGAAGGGCGGCTCGCCACCCGTCACCTTGAACCACTCATAGCCCGTCAGCAGCACGGCCTGGGCGAGGTTGAGCGAGGCGAAGGCGGGGTTGACCGGGAAGGTCAGGATCGCGTCGGCGAAGCTGATCTCCTCATTGGTGAGGCCGATCCGTTCGCGCCCAAAGAGGATGCCGGTGCGTTCGCCGCCGCCGATGCTGTCCGCGACCTCCGGCATGGCCTCGGCCGGGGTGAGCACGCGCTTCATCTGGCCGCGCTCGCGGGCGGTGGTGGCGAGCACATGGTTCAGGTCGGCGATGGCCTCGGCCGCCGTGGGATAGAGGCGGGCATTTTCCAGAATATGCGTCGCGCCCGAAGCGGCCGCCGTCGCGCCCTTCTTGAGCCCGCCGCCGCTGGGCCAGCCGTCGCGGGGAGCGACGAGGCGCATCTCGGAGAGGCCAAAATTCGCCATGGCGCGGGCGCACATGCCGATGTTCTCGGCGAGCTGCGGCTCAACCAGGATGACGATGGGGGCGGGGGCCTGGACGGCCGGGCGGGTGCGGTCGGTGCCGGAACCGGTCATGGGTGATCAGGTCTTGTCTTCGCGATGAGGCTTGCGTCGGGGCCGGATAAGCCGGGCCGAAGCGCAAGCTCATACGGCATGCTCGCTGCCGTGGCGAGCATGCCCATCTGAAACCGTGACGACGACGGAGCTAGTCCGCTTCCTGCTCGACGGCGCGCAGGACGCGCAGCGTGTTGCCGCCTGCGAGCTTGATCAGGTTGTCCTCCGACCAGCCGCGGCGGATCAGCTCCGCGATCACCGACGGGAAGGTGGTCGTGTCTTCCAGCCCCTCGGGGTTGATCCATCCGAAGAAGTCCGAGCCGATGCCGACATGGTCGTGGCCGACGGCTTTGGCGAGGTATTCGACATGGTCGCAATACTGCGCCAGCGTCGCCTTCGGGCGCGGCCCCGCCTTGGCCTGGATCTCGGCCTCGAGCTTCGCGTAGTCGACGCCTTCGGGTGCCTTGCCGAACTGGTCGCGGGCCGGGCGATGCCAGTCGCGCGAGGCCTGGCTGATGAAATCGGGCACGAAGGTCGCCATCACGACGCCGCCATTGCCGGCAACGCGCTCCAGCACGTCGTCGGGCACGTTGCGGGGGTGGTCGCACAGGCTGAAGGCGTTGGAATGAGACCAGACGACGGGCGCGCGGGTGACGTCGAGAACGTCATGCATCGCCTTCGGGGCGACATGGGCGAGATCGACGACGATGCCGAGCCGGTTCATCCGCCGGATCACGCGCATCCCGAAGGAGGAGAGGCCATCATGCTTGGGGGCATCGGTGGCGGAGTCACACCAATCGGTGGTGCCGTTGTGGCAGAGCGTCATCAGGCGCACGCCGAGATCGTAATAGGCGTCGAGCGCATCGAGCTGGTTGTCGATGGCCGAGCCATTCTCGATCGTCATGAAGAGCGCGATGCGCCCCTCCGCCTTGGCGGCCTCGACGTCGTCGGCAGAGAGGCCGGGCCGGAAGACGTCGTCATGGCGCCTGAGCATGTCACGCATCAGCGCGATCTGGGCCAGCGCGAAGCCGGCGGGCTTCGGCTCGTTCGGCGGGACATAGGCCGCGAAGAACTGGCCCGCGAGCTTGCCGGCCTGCATCCGCGGAATGTCGGTGTCGACCTCGGCGTGGACCGTCGTCAGGTCGTAGGTCTCGACGTCGCCCTTCGCGGTGGCGTGCTTGCGGATGACGTAGGGCAGGTCATTATGCCCGTCGATCAGCGGGACGCGATCCAGCAGCGCCAGCGCGGCGACGTAGGCGTTGTCCTGGACGGGCGGTTTCGCAAGGGCCATGGCGAGGTCTCGATCCGAATCGGAGGCAGGATCGTGGCAGGCGGCGCGGCAAGAGGCGAGGGGGGATGGCGCAGGGCGGCCAAAGCGAGGCGTCATGCTCGGGCCTGACCCGAGCATCTCATGCCGCAGAGGGCGCCTCTTTCGGGAAGAGATTCTCGGGTCCGCGCAGGCGCGGCCCGAGAATGACGCCGGTCGTCAGACGAAGCGCGCCGGGGCGAACGGCGCCGGATCGACGAAGACCTTCTGGCCGGTGACCATCTCGGCGATCATGCGGCCGGTGACGGCGGCCAGCGTCAGCCCGTGATGCGCATGGCCGAAGGAGAACCAGAGGCCCTTGTGCTTCGGTGCCGGGCCGATGATCGGCATCATGTCGGGCGTGCAGGGACGCCGGCCGAGCCAGGGCTCGGCCTCGAGGCGCTCGCCGAGCGGGAAGAGGGAGCGGGCGATCGGCTCGGCGCGGGCGAGCTGGACCGGCGTCTTGGGCGCGTCGCGATCAGCGAATTCGGCGCCCGTCGTCAGGCGAATGCCCTGCTGCATCGGCGCGAGGAAATAGCCGCGCTCGGTGTCGAGCACCGGGTGGTTGAGCACGGCGTTGCCTTCGGCCTTGTAATGCATGTGGTAGCCGCGCTTGACCGCGAGCGGGAAGTGATAGCCGAGCTTCGCGGTCAGCACGTCGGCCCAGGGGCCGAGCGCGACGACGATGTTCTTCGCCTGCGCCTTGGTGCCGTCCGCAAGGGTGACGCTCCATTCGGCGCCCTCCTGCGTGAGCGTCGCGGCATCGCCCAGCGCCAGCTTGCCGCCGAGTTTCTCGAACTGCGCGACATAGGCTTTCGAGAGGCCCAGCGGGTCGATGACCGTTGTGGGGTCCGTCCAATGCAGGCCGCCGACGAGGCTGCCATGGTCGAGATGCGGCTCCTCGATCTTGAGCGCCTCGATGTCGAGGGCGCGGTAGTTCAGCCCGAACTCGCGGTTCCAGCGCGCTGCTTCGGCGAGGCGCTCTTCCTGCTGCTGCTGTGTGCGGAACACCTTCATCCAGCCCTTGCGGCGCAGCAGGCCGGTGGCGCCCGCTTCCGCCGCCAGAGCATCGTGCTCGGTGACGCAGTGCTCGATCAGGGTCGCGTATTTATGGGCGATCGCCTCATGCTGCGAGGCGCGCGAATGCATCCAGTAGGAAAACAGGAAGGGCGCGAGCTTCGGGATCGCCTTCCAGTGATAATGCGCGTCGATGGTGTTGTTCATCGCGTAGCGGAACAGGGCGCCGAAATCATGCGGGAAGCCGTAAGGATAGACGCCCTCGCGCTGGATCAGGCCGGCATTGCCGTAGCTGGTTTCTTCGCCGGGGCCGCGCCGGTCGACGAGCAGCGTGGAACGGCCCGCCTTTTGCAGATGAAGCGCCACCGAAATGCCGACGATGCCGGCGCCGAGAACGATCGTATCCGCACGCATAAAAACTGCTCCTGCCAGCCCCTTGGTGCAAAAGATACCGCTTTGCGGCAGCTTGTCAGCGCCGCGGCGGGTTTTTGCGTCGTATAGGGCAATCTTTCGCAAATTCTGCGCCAACTGCGATGGAGCGCCGGTTCCGCGCAGAGGCCGTGCAGTAATCGCGCAATTTTATGCCGGCGCAGGACCGCCCTGCCTCGGAGGCAGGTGACGCACTCTCCGGCTTGGGCCAGTGTGCGGGCCCTTTCGCGTGCGATTCCAGAGCCTGTTCCGATGTCTCCAACCGCCTTCCTTGCCTCCGGGCTCGCATGGCTCGGTCGCTACGGCACGCAAGGCTTTGCGCTTTCGATCTTTCTCGGGCTGGCCCTGCCGCAATTCTCGGCGATGGCGCGGCCGGTGCTGCCGATCACCATCTTCTGCTTCACCACCGTCGTGTTTATGCGGGTCGACCTCGGCATCACCGCGCAGCTGCTGCGCCGGCCCGCCAAGCTTTCGCTGGCCTGCCTCTGGCTCATCGCCGCGCCGATGCTGCTGATCGGCGGGGCGTTCCTGATCGTCGGGCGCGAGAACCTCGACCCCGGCCTCGTACTCGGGCTTGCGATCATGGGCGCGGCGCCGCCGATCATGTCCTCGCCGGCGGTGGCCATCCTCTACGGCTTCGAGCCTTCGCTGATCATCGCCAGCGTCATCCTGACCACGATCATCAGCCCTGTCGTCGCCCCCTTCCTGGTGGAGATCCTCGCAGGAGCGGCGGTGCCGCTCGACCGCTGGGTGCTGGCGCTGCGCCTCCTGATCTTCATCGGCGGCGGCATGGCTGTGGCGGCCGCGATCCGGCTCTGGCTCGGCATCGACCGGATCAGGGCGATGAAAGCCAATCTCGATGGTTTCGGCGTGCTGATGTATTTCGTCTTCGCCATCGCTGCGATGGATGGCGTGACGCGGGCGGCGCTCGACAATCCCCGGCTCGTGCTCTTCATGCTGGCCTGCACCTTCGCGGTCTCGGCCGCGGCGCTGCTGGTCAGCTGGCTGGTGCTGCGCCGGCTGCCAGGGCCGGAGCGCTTCATGGTCGGCTACGGCTCGGGGCAGCGGAACATGGGGCTGCTGGTCGCGGCGCTGGGGGCGGGCGTCTCGCCCACGACCTTCCTGTTCTTCGCGCTAGCACAGTTCCCGATCTACCTGCTGCCCTGGGCGCTGCGCGGGCTCGCCGCCCGTATTCGGCGGCGGGAGGCTGCTGACGGGCGCTGACGCTCGGCGCTGCGAGGCTTTCCGCAGTCGCAGGGGTTTCGCGCCATGATCACGCTCTATTCCGGCCCGCTCAGCCTGTTCTCGCGCAAGGTCGAGATCGCGCTCAGGGAGAAGGGCCTCGCCTTCGAGCGGGTCATGGTGCCGTTCAACCAGACGACGGGCTACGACCCCAGGCATCCCGAGGTGGTCGCGCTCAACCCCAAGCGGCAGGTGCCGGTGCTGAGCGATTGCGGCCTCGTGCTCTACGATTCCACCGTCATCAACGAATATCTCGACGAAGCCTATCCCGAGCCGCCGCTGATGCCGCAAAGCCCGGTCGAGCGGGCGCGTTGCCGGCTGGACGAGCTCTATGCCGACGAGATCATGCTGCAGGCCCTGCGGCCGCTGATGCATCGGACCGGCCCACCCTCGCCGGACCGCGACCGGCGCATCGCACAGGAGGCCGACGCGCTGATCGCCGAGGAGGAGCTGGTGCGGCATTACGAGGTGCTGGAGCAGAAGCTGGCTGGCCGGGACTTCTTCGGCGGCGCCCTTTCGCTCGCGGACATTGCACTGTTCATGAGCGTGCTCTTCGCGCGCCGGCTCGGCGGCCCCTCGCTCGATGGGCATCCGGCGCTGGCAGCGTGGTTTACGCGGCTGAAGCTGCGGCCGGCCTTCGCGCAGGTGGTCGCGGAGGTGGCGGAGGCCGACAGAAGGCTGTCCTTTCCGGTGAAATCACGCTCCGCCTGATTGCGGCAACAAAGTCATGGCGCTAAACCGCCAGCCATGACGCGCCCCATCCGCATTGCTCCCTCCATTCTCTCGGCCGATTTCTCGAAGCTGGGCGAGGAGGTGCGCGCGATCGACGAGGCCGGGGCCGACTGGATCCATTGCGACGTGATGGACGGGCATTTCGTGCCGAACATCACCTTCGGCCCGGACATCCTGAAATCGATCCGGCCCTACACCAAGAAGTTCTTCGACGTGCATCTGATGATCGCGCCGGTCGACCCGTATATCGAGGCCTTCGCCAAGGCCGGCGCCGACCTGATCGCGTTCCATGTCGAGGCAGGCCCGCATCCGCATCGCACGCTGCAGGCGATCAAGGCTCAAGGGAAGCAGGCCGGCATCGTGCTCAATCCCGGCACGCCGGCGAGCGCGATCGAGGCGCTGATCGAGGATGTCGACCTGATCCTGCTGATGACGGTCAATCCCGGCTTCGGCGGGCAGAGCTTTATCCGTTCCGTGGTCGAGAAAGTCGCGCAGGTGAGGGCGCTGATCGGCGAGCGACCGATCGCGCTCGAGATCGACGGCGGCGTGACGCCCGAGACCGCGCCGCTGGTCGCGAAGGCAGGAGCCGACACGCTGGTTGCCGGGTCGGCGGTGTTCAAGGGCGGGCCTTCGGCCTATGCCGGCAATATCGCCGCGATCCGCAAGGCGGCGGAAGCCGCGCGTGGCGATTGGGTTTGAGATTTTTGGACTTGAGATAGCGGCCGTCATCCCGGCCGTAGCGAAGCGGAGTGCCGGGATCCATCGTAGGGCTCAGCGCCCTACGATGGATCCCGGAGCGACCTGCGGTCGTCCGGGATGACGGCGCGCATTGTGTGAAAGGCTTGCGATGATCCCGCGCTATTCCCGCCCCGAGATGGTCGCCATCTGGGAGCCGCAGACCAGGTTCCGCATCTGGTTCGAGATCGAGGCGCATGCGACCGACAAGCTCGCCGAGCTCGGCGTGGTGCCGAAGGAGGCCGCCGCCACGATCTGGGCCAAGGCGAAGGACGCCGTCTTCGACGTTGCGCGCATCGACGAGATCGAGCGCGTCACCAAGCATGACGTCATCGCCTTCCTGACACATCTGGCCGAGATCGTCGGGCCTGAGGCGCGCTTCGTCCACCAGGGCATGACCTCGTCGGACATCCTCGACACGACGCTTTCGGTGCAGTTGGCGCGGGCCACCGACCTGCTGATCGCCGATGTCGATGCGCTGCTCGCCGCGATCAAGCGCCGCGCCTTCGAGCACAAGATGACGCCGACGATCGGCCGCTCGCACGGCATCCATGCCGAGCCGGTGACCTTCGGCCTCAAGCTCGCGCAGGCCTATGCCGAGTTCGATCGCTGCCGGGCACGCCTCGTCGCGGCGCGGGCCGAGATCGCGACCTGCGCCATCTCCGGCGCGGTCGGCACCTTCGCCAATATCGACCCGCAGGTCGAAGCCTATGTGGCGCAGAAGATGGGGTTGGCCATCGAGCCCGTCTCGACGCAGGTGATCCCGCGTGACCGGCACGCGATGTATTTCGCGACGCTCGGCGTCGTCGCCTCCTGCATCGAGCGCCTCGCCATCGAGATCCGGCACCTTCAGCGCACCGAGGTCTACGAGGCGGAGGAGTATTTCTCGCCGGGCCAGAAGGGCTCCTCGGCGATGCCGCACAAGCGCAACCCGGTGCTGACCGAGAACCTGACGGGCCTCGCCCGGCTGGTGCGCGGCATGGCTGTGCCGGCGATGGAGAACGTGGCGCTCTGGCATGAGCGCGACATTTCGCACTCCTCGGTCGAGCGCATGATCGGCCCCGACGCCACCGTGACACTCGATTTCGCGCTGGCGCGCATCACCGGCGTCGTCGACAAGCTGCTGGTCTATCCGCAGAACATGCGCAAGAATCTGGACAAGCTCGGCGGCCTGCATAATTCGCAGCGGGTGCTGCTCGCGCTCACGCAGGCCGGCGCCAGCCGCGAGGACTCCTATTCGATGGTCCAGCGCAACGCGATGCGGACCTGGGAGCATGGCGAGGACTTCCTCACCAACCTGCTCGCCGACAAGGACGTGGCTGCCAAGCTTTCGGCGTCCGAGCTCAAGGCGATGTTCGACGAAGGCTACCACTTCAAGCATGTCGACACGATCTTCCGCCGAGTGTTCGGGGAGGCCTGAACGACGATGCGGATCGCGGTGCTCGCCGACATCCACGGCAATTTCGATGCGCTGTCGGCAGTTGTCGAGGATCTCGAGACCGTTCGGCCCGATCTCGTGGTCAATCTCGGGGATAGTCTCTCGGGACCGTTGAAGGCGCGCGAGACCGCGGATTTCCTGATGGCGCGGGACTGGCCGACGGTGCGCGGCAATCATGATCGCTACATCGTCGAGAAGGCGATCGACGAGATGGGGGCGTCGGACCGGGCCGCGGCGGGCGAACTCGAACAGCGCCATCGCGACTGGCTGGGCCGGCTGCCATTCAACGCACGCGTCGATGATGACGTCGCGATGTTCCATGCGACCCCGACCGACGACAACCGCTATCTCACCGAGTGCGTCGTCGATGGGCGCGTGGACATGCGGCCTGTGGATCTGGTGCAGGCCGAGACGGCCGGTATCGACGCCAGCCTGATCCTGTGTGGGCACTCGCATCTGGCGCGCGTGATGGAGCTGCCGGACGGGCGCTGCGTGTTCAATCCGGGCAGCGTCGGCCAGCCGGCCTATGACGACGTGCTGCCCTCGCCGCATGTGATGCAGGCCGAAAGCCCGCATGCCCGCTACGGCATCGCGGAGCGCTGCAGGGCAGGGTGGCGCTTTTCCTTTCGCGCACTACGTTACGACTGGCAGGCCGCCGCAGCGCTCGCCGCCTCGCGCGGCCGTGCCGACTGGGCGCATGCGCTCTCCACCGGTTTCGCGCTCAATCCCGACTGATCCAGCCATGAAATCCTCCGACACCGATATCCTCATCATTCCGGGATGGGGGGGCTCCGGGCCCGACCATTGGCAGAGCCGTTGGGAAGCCCGCCTGACGACCGCCCGGCGGGTCGAGCAGCCCGATTGGTACAAGCCCTCCCGCCATGTCTGGGCCGATCGCATCATCGCGGCGATCCGCGGCGCGACGCGGCCGGTCGTCCTCGTCGCCCATTCGGCGGGGGTGAGCGCGGTCGCCTATGCCGCCGAGCATCTGCACAAGGGGGAGGTGGCCGGGGCCTTCCTGGTCGCGCCGGCCTCGGAGCGAGCCAAGCGCGCCGTGCCCGGCATGGGGCCTGATTTCATCGAGCATCGGCGCGAGAAGCTGCCCTTTCCCTCGGTGCTGATCGCCAGCACGGACGATTCCTACTGCACGCAGGACGAGGCGCGGGAGCTGGCCGCGGCCTGGGGCTCGGAGTTCGTCGATGCCGGCGAAAGCGGCCACATCAACAGCGAATCCGGGCATGGCCCCTGGCCGGACGGGCTGCTGCGCTTCGGCGGGTTCCTCAAGGGGCTGACGGCGAGCTGAGCCGGGCGACGGCCTAGGCCGACAGCGCTTGGTGCTGCAGCCTTTAACGCTTTCATCGTGGGGTTCCCTTAGGATACCGGCGGTATCGTTCGGCTGGGGGGCCCAATGCCATGCTGACTCGTCGCCTGTTCTGCGGATGCCTGCCGCTCGCCGCCGGCTTCATCTCGTCCGAATGCGCTGCACAGGCCCAGCCGCCGGCCTGCGAGGTCTTTACGAAGAGCCGCCAGCAAGCGGAAACGACCGAGACGGCGCTCGCGCGGTTGCGCGAGGGCCATGCCCGCTTCCTCGCCGGCAAGACCGTGAATTGCGACCTGCTGGCACAGGTGAAGGCGACCGCACACGGCCAGGCGCCCTTCGCGGTTGTGGTGAGCTGCATCGACTCGCGCGTGCCGGTCGAGATCGTGTTCGACCAGCGGATCGGGGATGTCTTCGTCGCCCGTGTCGCCGGCAACTTCGTCAATACCGACATCATCGGCAGCCTCGAATTCGCGACCAAGGTCGCCGGGGCCAAGCTCATCGTGGTGCTGGGCCACAGCGAATGCGGCGCGGTCAAAGGCGCTATCGACGACGTCAGGCTCGGCAACCTCACGGCCACGCTGGCCCATATCAAGCCGGCGGTGAAGGCTGTGACGGCCGCCGGAGGCCCGCGCTCGTCGAAGAATGGCGGGTTCGTCCAGGCTGTTGCGGAAGAGAACGTCCGGCTCGCGGCGCGCCAGCTCGTCCGGCGCAGCGCCGTGATCAGCGAGATGGTCCGGAAGGGCGAGATCGGCATCGCCACCGCCATGCACGACATTGCGACTGGCCAGGTTTCCTTCGCCGCTCAGGCCTAGAGCGTCGATATTGCTCAAGAAAAACCCGCCCCGGATCGCTCCGGGGCGGGTTCCTCATGCAGGGCTGAGATCAGCCTTCGAGATCAGTTCTCGATATAGGTGATCTTGCCGTCGGCACCCTTCTTCCAGGTGTAGACGGTGTAGTCCGGGCGGGTGATGTCGCCCTTCTTGTCGAAGCCGATGTCGCCGATCACGGTCTTGACCGGAGCGCCACCCTGCAGGGCGGCGGCGATCTTCTTCGGATCGGTCGAGTTGGCGCGCTTGGCGCCTTCGGCCATGACCTGCACCGCGGCGTAGCTGTAGAGGGTGTAGGCCTCGGGCTTGAAGTTCTTGGACTCGAACTTCTTGACGATGGCGGCCGCCTCCGGGCGCTTCTGCGGGTCCGGCGGGAAGGTCATCAGCGTGCCTTCGACGCCGGGGCCTCCGATCGTGGCGAACTCGTCGGTGGTGATGCCGTCGCCCGAGATCAGCACGGTCTTGAGGCCCTGGTCGCGCATCTGGCGCACGATCAGGCCGCCCTCGGTGTGCAGGCCGCCCCAGTAGAGGTAGTCGGCGCCGGCAGCCTTGATCTTCGAGACGAGCGCCGAGAAGTCCTTCTCGCCGGCGTTCACGCCTTCATAGAGCACGTCCTTGATGCCGGCCTTGGTCAGGCCCTTGCGGGTCTCGTCGGCCAGGCCCTGGCCGTAGGTGGTCTTGTCGTGGACGATCGCGATCTTCTTGTCCTTGAAGTTCTTCGCGATGTAGGCCGCTGCGACCTCGCCCTGCTGATCATCACGGCCGCAGACGCGGAAGGTGTTCCAGAGCCCACGCTCCGTGATTTTCGGGTTGGTGGCGGAGGGCGAGATCATCAGGATGCCGTTCTCGGCATAGACCTCGGAAGCCGGCATGGTCACGCCGGAGTTGAAGTGTCCGACCACCCACTTGACGCCGTCGCCGACGAACTTGTTGGCGACCGAGACGCCCTGCTTCGGATCGGAGACGTCGTCGCCGACCGAGACGGTGAGCTTCTGGCCGAGAACGCCGCCGGCGGCGTTGATGTCCTCGACCGCCTGCTCCGTGCCGTTCTTGAGCTGCGCGCCGAAAGCAGCGTTCGGGCCCGTGATGGGGCCGCCGACGCCGACCTTGATCTGGGCATTGGCGGCGCCCGAAAGGGCGATGACCGCGCCCAGTGCAATGCCGCCCAACAGCAGTTTCTTCATGAGATGCAACTCCCCTCTATGGTTTGACAACGGGCTGGACGGACCGCCCGTCTCGGCGCGTTTTCGCCACCCTAAACCGCAGTCTTGCGCTTTTTCGGTGGTGTGTCACGCGACAAGCTCGTGAGCCTTTAGACCAGTTCGGGCCTGATGGCGGCGCCCTCGCGGGGCTTCCAGCCGAAGGGTCCGGCCCGCTCGAAAAGCCAGTGATACTGCCTCGTCATCTGCCTGGCGCGGTTGTAGCGCCAGCCGGCGAAGCCGAACGCCATGAGGATGACGGTGTCGACGATGTAGTAGTGCAACGTCAGCAAGGTCGCCTCGAACAGGGCGAAATGGATGAAGCGCACGAACAGGCCCAGCACCAGCATGTAGATGACGAGCTGCCAGTTCGGCCGCCAGGTCAGCGCGATGGCGCGCCCGGCCATCCAGGCGAGCCAGCCGCCCATCACGACGGTGACCAGCAGGAAGAGCCAGATGGTGCGTTCTTCGTGGAGGATGCCCTGCATCACGGAACTCCTAATGCTTCCCGCCTTCCAGATAGGCGGACTGCACCTGCGGATTGGCGAGCAACTCCTTGCCGGAGCCGCTCATGGTGATGACGCCGTTGACCATGACATAGCCGCGATGGGCGAGCTTGAGCGCATGGAAGGCGTTCTGCTCGACCAGGAAGACGGTCAGCCCCTGCGTCCTGTTGAGCTCGCGGATCGCCTCGAAGATCTGCTTCACGATCAACGGTGCAAGGCCGAGCGAGGGCTCGTCGAGCAGCAGCAGCTTCGGCCTTGCCATCAGCGCGCGTGCGATCGCGACCATCTGCTGCTCGCCGCCGGAGAGCGTGCCGCCGCGCTGCTGCAGGCGCTCCTTGATGCGGGGGAAGAGCACGCAGATCTTGTCCAGATCCTCGTCGAAATGCGCGAGGTTGCCGACGGCCGCGCCCATCTGCAGGTTCTCGAACACCGTCATGCGCGGGAAGATGCGGCGTCCTTCGGGCGACTGCGCTATCCCCAGGCGCGCGATCTGGTGGCTCGGCATCCGGGTGATGTCCCGGCCCTCATAGGTGATCGAGCCTTCGCGCGCCTGCGGGTTGCCGAAGATCGTCATCATCAGGGTGGATTTGCCGGCGCCGTTCGCGCCGATCATGGTGACGATCTCGCCGGCATTGACGTCCAGGTCGACGCCCTTCAGCGCGATGATCTTGCCGTAATAGGTCTTGACGCCGCGGACGGCGAGGAGAGGCTGGGCCACAGTCACGAGATGCCGACCTCCGCTTCAACCTTTTCGACCTCTTCGTCGTCGACGCCGAGATAGGCGGCGATGACCTTCGGGTCGGCCTGGATCTCGGCCGGCGTGCCGTCGGCGATCTTGGTGCCGTAGTCGAGCACCACGACGTGGTCGGAAATCTCCATGACCACCGACATGTCGTGCTCGATCAGGAGCAAGGCCGTGCCGATCTCCTTGCGGATCGAAAGCAGCAGCGTGTTGAGGTCATGGCTCTCGCGCGGGTTCAGGCCCGCGGCCGGCTCGTCGAGGCAGAGCAGGACGGGGTCGGTGCACATGGCCCGCGCAATCTCCAGCCTGCGCTGGTCGCCATAGGGCAGGTCGGCGGCGGGATCGTCGGCGCGGTCGATCAGGTTGATCTTGTCGAGCCAGAAGCGGGCCTTCTCGATCGCCGCCTTCTCGCTCTCCTTGTAGCCGCCGATGCCGAGTACGCCGAGAAAGGTGAAGCCTGAAGCCAGCATCAGCGGGTTGTGCTGGGCGATGAGCAGGTTCTCCAGAACGGTCATGCCGCCGAAAAGGCGGATGTTCTGGAAGGTGCGGGCGACCTTGGCCTTCCAGGAGATGCGGAAATCCGGCATGCGCTCGAGCAGGTAGCTCGCGCCGCCCTCGTGGTTCAGGGCGACCAGCCCCTGCGTCGGCTTGTAGAAGCCGGTGATGCAGTTGAAGACGGTGGTCTTGCCGGCGCCGTTGGGGCCGATGAGGGCGGTGATCTCGCCCTTGCGGGCCTGGAAGGAGAGGGCGTTGACGGCGGTCAGCCCGCCGAAGCGCATGGTGAGGTGCTCGACCTCGAGCAATGGCCGGGTCTGCGGAGAGGTCGCGGTCATCAGCCGTGCCCTTCCTGGACGAGATCCGAAGAGATCGCCTTCTTCTCCTTGAGGAAGGCGGTCGGCTCGCGCGTCGAGATCAGCCCGCGCGGCTTCCAGATCATGATGACCACCATGGCGAAGCCGAAGATCAGCATGCGGTATTTCGTCGGGTCGAAATCGTTGCCGAAGATCTGCTTCATCCATTCGAGCTCGCGCAGGAGCTCGGTGCCGCCGATCATCGCGACCGCGGCGATGGCTACGCCCCAGAGCGAACCCATGCCGCCCAGCACGACGATGGCGAGGATGACCGCCGATTCCATGAAGACGAAGGATTCAGGGGAGATGAAGCCCTGGCGTGCCGAGAAGAAGGCCCCGGCGAAGCCGCCGAACATGGCGCCGATCGAGAAGGCGGTGAGCTTGGTGTTGGTGGTGTTGATGCCGAGCGAGCGGCAGGCGATCTCGTCCTCGCGCAACGCTTCCCAGGCGCGCCCGACGGGCAGGCGCCGCAGCCGCAGCGTGACGAAGGCCGTCAGCAGGGCCAGGCACAGGATCAGGTAGTAGAGGAAGATCGTTCGGTAGATCGGCGAGAATTCGAGCCCGAAGACGGCCGCGAAGCCGTTGTCTGCCGCTGTGAAGGGGATGCCGAAGAAGGTGGGGCGCGGGATGCCGGAGATGCCGGCATAGCCGTTCGAGAACTCGGTCCAGTTGACGAGGACGAGGCGGATGATCTCGCCGAAGGCCAGCGTCACGATGGCGAGGTAGTCGCCGCGCAGGCGCAGCACGGGGAAGCCGAGCAGCATGCCCCAGAAAGCGGCGAGGATGCCGGCGAGCGGCAGCAGGACCCAGAAGGAGAGGCCAAAATTCTTCGCGAGCAGCGCGTAGGAATAGGCGCCGACCGCGTAGAAGGCGACATAGCCGAGGTCGAGCAGGCCGGCGAGGCCGACGACGATGTTCAGCCCCCAGCCGAGCATGACGTAGATCAGGATCTGGACGCCGAAATTGTCGATCCACTTCAGCGCGCCGCCCCAGCCGGCGAGGCCGATGGCGATGGCAGGGAAGGTGGCCAGGAAACCCAGGCCGAAGAGCGAGAACAGACGCGAATGGCGCTGGAAGAAGGCGAAGGTGCCGTGCGGAAGGATGCGCACCAGCGTCTTTTTCTCCGTGCGGTCCTGCTTGCGCAGCACGACGAGGAGCCGGCCGACGAAGACGATGGCCACTGCCCAGGCCACCGCGTCCCAGCGCGGATCGAGCACCAGGACGTTGTCCATGTTCTGGCGCGTGCCCCAGGCGACGATCGGGATGCACAGGCCGAGCGTGACGAGGGCGGCGAATCCGGCCTCCTTCAGCGCCGCCTTGATGTCGTAGCGGGCGGCCGCGGCGGGCGAGGCCGTTGCCGTGGTTGCGGTCGGGTTGCTCGCCATGCCCTCAGACCTTCTCGACCTCGGGCCGGCCCAGGATGCCGGATGGCATGAAGACCAGCACGATCGCCAGGATGCAGAAGGCGGCGACGTCCTTGTAGTCGATGGTGAAATAGGCCGACCACATGACCTCGATCAGGCCGATCAGCAGCCCGCCGATCACGGCGCCGGGCAGCGAGCCGATGCCGCCGAGGACGGCCGCAGTGAAGGCCTTGACGCCCGGCGTGAAGCCGTCGGCGAAGTTCACCACGCCGTAGAGGACGAGGTACATCACGCCGGCGACGGCAGCGAGGGCGGCGCCCATGACGAAGGTGATCGAGATGGTGCGATCGACGTCGATGCCGAGCAACGAGGCCATCTTCCGGTCCTGCTCACAGGCGCGCTGGGCGCGGCCGAGCGGCGTCTTCTGGACGATGTACCAGAAGGCGGCGAGCAGGATCGCCGTCGTGAAGATGATGACGATCTGCTTGTAGGAAATCTGGACCGAATAGGTCGTGCTTTCGATCAGCGTGATCGATTTGTTGAGCAGGGGCGGGATCGACTTGTTGCGCGGTCCCTGCACGACCTGCACGAAGTTCATCAGGAAGATCGACATGCCGATCGCCGAGATCAGGGGGGCGAGGCGGAAGGAGCCTCGCAGCGGCCGGTAGGCGACACGCTCGATCGCCCAGTTCCACAGCGAGGTGAAGAACATCGCCAGCCCCAACACCGCGATCAGCGCCAGCATGACCATGCCGGCGCCGGTGCCGACGACCGCCGTGATGAGCATGAAGAAGATCAGCGCGATGAAGGCGGAGAGCATGAAGATGTCGCCGTGGGCGAAGTTCACCATGCCGATGATGCCGAAGACCATCGTGTAGCCGATGGCGATGAGACCGTAGATCGATCCCAGTGTCAGCCCGTTGATGAGCTGCTGCAGGAAGACTTCCATTGACGACGCCGACCCCTCGAACCAGCTCCCGTTCTCGTCAACGGCATGACGCCGATGCATGCGGGATGCGATTGCCATGCAGAGCTACCAACGCCTTGCACCAGCGACAATCGCTCCGGGTCATTTTTCTGTCAAAAGCAATTCCGAACGAACTGCCTCGAAACTGTGCAGAATACTCTGCCAGGCAGCGCTCATTTCACGCATGATGATTGCGTTTTGCGCGGGTGATCCGGTCCTGTCGGGTTGTGGATTGCGCTCAGCACATGGCGAGTTGCGCCTTCCGTTCCCGCGGGCGGGAATAGGGCGCAGCCCACGCGCTGATGGATGAGGGCCTCGCGGTCTTCCCCGTCATGCTCGCTCTTTTGGCGAGCATCCACGCCTTGGGCGCCTCATCGATCAAGGAAGAAAGCCGTGGATGGTCGGGACAAGCCCGACCATGACGTTGGACAGGCGGCGCGCTCAGGCCTTGTCCGTCACCAGGAAGCCGTGCGCCAGGGGGTCGCGGTCGTCGATGAAGATGGTGTTGTAGCCGGTCATGCGGGCCCAGCCCTCGATCGAGGGGATGATCGCGTCGTGGTTGCCGACCTTCGCCGCCGCCTCGACCCGGCCTCGGAACATCGTCCCGATGATGCTCTCGTGGACGAAGTCGTCGCCGACCTTGAGCTTCCCCTTGGCGGCCCATTGGGCCATGCGCGAGGAGGTGCCGGTGCCGCAGGGCGAGCGGTCGATCGCCTTGTCGCCGTAGAAGACCGCATTTCGAGCGTGGGCTTCGGGCTTGGTTGCGGCCCCGGTCCAGAGGATGTGCGAGAGGCCGTTGATCGCCGGGTTCTCCGGGTGGACGAACTCGTATTTCGCATTAAGCGCGGCGCGCAGCTTGGGGCTCCAGCGCTGGATGTCCGAGGGGTTGATGTCGGCCACGTCCGAGAAAGCGGGCTGCGGATCGACGATCGCGTAGAAGTTGCCGCCGTAGGCGACGTCGACGGTAACCTCGCCGAGCTCGTCGATCTCCGCGCTAAGGCCGGTGGCGTGCAGGTAGGAGGCGATGTTGGTGATGCGGACCGCGTCGACATAATCGCCATTGCGGGTGTAGCGCGCTGTGACGAGGCCGGCGGGTGTGTCGATCTTGAGAACGCCTTCTTCACGCGGCTTCACCAGCCCGCGCTCCAGCGCCATGGTCACGGTGCCGATGGTGCCGTGGCCGCACATCGGCAGGCAGCCGGAGGTTTCGATGAAGAGGAAGGCGATGTCGGCATCGTCCCGCGTCGGCGGGTACAGAATCGAGCCGGACATGACGTCATGGCCGCGCGGTTCGAACATCAAGCCGGTGCGGATCCAGTCATATTCAGCGAGGAAATGCGCACGCTTCTCGATCATGTTGGCGCCTTTGAGCTGCGGAGCACCGCCCGCGACCATACGCACCGGATTGCCGCAGGTATGTCCGTCGACGCAGAAGAAAGTGTGTGTGGTCATGATGTTGGGCTCGGGGGCTTCGGATCTGATTCAAGCGCCGTGGCGATGTGCCGGCTGAGTATGCCGGCGGCCTCGGCAGGCGAGAGTTCGGAGACGTCAAGCTCGACCAATGGCAGGCCGGTGGCGCGCAGGAGCCGGTGATTGGCGCGCAGCGCGGCGAGGATCTTTGGGTTGGTCAGCTTGTGCCGTTCGGAGCGACCGACGGCCGTGAGGCGCTCGAGATTGCGTTCGGCATCGATGTCCAGCACCACCGCGACGAGGGGCGCCGCGCGGTCGCCTGCAAGCTGGCGATACTCGTCGAAGACGGCGACGTCATGCGCGTCTTCGGAGAGGGCATCGGTGAAGAGCAGGGCCGTCTGCGGCTGCATGCGGCGCAGATGGTCGAAGACCGCGGCGCGCAGGGAGCGCCGCAGCGAATGATGCAGCGGGTCGCGCCGGTCGAAGAGCGCATGGGCCGGGTCGAGGATGCTGTGGTTGTCGAGCAGCCGCGCGTCGAGCAGGCGAGCGAGTTCGCGCGCTATGGTCAGCTTTCCGGTTCCCGGCCAGCCGTTGATATGGACGATAGGGCCTGCCATGGCCGTATCAGAACCGCTTCGGGCTGAACGGCGCAAGATCGATGGCAGGCTCGCGGCCGGCGACGAGTGCGGCAACGAGATCGGCGGTCGCGTGGGACTGCGTCATGCCGTAGTGGCCATGGCCGAAGGCGTAGAGGACGTTGGGGTTGCGGCTGGCCCTGCCGATGACCGGCAGTGAATCGGGCAGCGAGGGGCGGAAGCCCATCCAGAGCCGGCCGCTCTCGAAGGGCGGGAGCCCGTCGATCAGGCTGGACGCCTTGTCGTAGAGCCGGCGCGTGCGCGCATGATTGGGCGGGGCATGCAGGCCGGCGAATTCGACCGCGCCGCCGATGCGGAAGCCTGAATCGAGGGGCGTGGCGACGAAGCCGTGCCCCTCGAAGGAGACGGGGCGGGCGAGGATGCCGGAGACATCCGGGAAGCTGACATTGTAGCCGCGCTCGGTGTCGAGCGGCACGGCGTCGCCCATCGCAGCCGCAAGCGGCTTGGCCCAGGCGCCGGCCGCGACCACGACACGGTCGGCGACGCGCTGCCAGCCGTCACGTCCGATGAGGGCAGGGCGGTCGCCCAGCGAGATGTTGCTCACCTCCGCCTTCTCGAAGACGGCGCCCCTCGCCAGAGCCGCCTCGAACAGCGCGAGCGTCAGCTGGTGCGGATCGCTGATATGGGCGGTGTCGGGATGCCAGGCCGCCCCGGCGAAGCGGGGCTTCAGGGCGGGCTCGAGCTCGCGCAGGGCGTCGGGACCGATGATCTCGACCCGGATGCCGAAGGAAGCCTGGCGCTTCGCAATCGACCGCGCGCCTTCCAGGACGTCGGTGTCGCCAAAGACGTAGAGGCCGCCATTATGATGGATGTGGCGGGTGAGGCCGGTTTTTTCGGCGCGCGCCTGCCAAGCGGGCAGGGCGCGTTGCTGGAGGGCGCCGAGCCCAGCGATCGAGCGCTCATAGGCATGGGGACGGGCGGCGAGGACGAAGCGGACGAGCCAGGGCAGGAGCTTCGGCAGATAGGCCGGGCGGATGCTGAGCGGGCCTAGCGGATCGGCCAGGAACTTCGGAACCTGCCGCAGGATCTTGGGGCTCGCGATCGGGAGAATGTCGGTATGCGCGATCCAGCCGGCATTGCCGCGCGAGGGGCCGAAGGCCGGCTCCCGACTCTCGACCAGCAGCACCTCGTGCCCCTCGTCGAGGAGCGCGTGAGCGACGGCAACCCCGACGATGCCAGCCCCGACGACCGCGACCTTCATGACAGGGACGATACCTCAATCTGCCGAGCAATTACCCAGCTTGATATATCTCAATTGATATATCAAGCTGGCTGAAGAGATGGTTGCCGCTGTGCGGACGGAGGGAGCATGAGCCGGAAGGGCGCGGCCGATCCGGTAAGGGCAGGCGATGGGGCGGGCACGGCCGGCCACAGCCTCGCCGAGATCGCCTATCGCCGGCTGGAAGAAGCGATCGTGACGCTCTCGCTGCCGCCTGGCGGGACGCTGACAGAAGCGCAGCTCATAGAACTCGTCGGATTGGGCCGCACGCCCGTGCGCGAGGCTTTGATCCGACTGGCGCAACACGGCATGGTCGAAATCCTGCCGCGCAAGGGCATCCTTGTCGCCGACATCAACGCCATCGACATCATGGCCGCGCTCGACGCGCGTCAGGTGCTGGAGCGGCTGGTCGTCAAGGAAGCCGCGTTGCGGGCCAGCCCGTCGGAGCGGATCGCCATCGTCGAGGCCTCACGGGAAATGCGGCTGGCGGCCGACTCGGGCGATGCGACTGCGTTCATGCGCGTCGACAAGGAGCTCGATGCCGCCGTGGCGGCGGCCGCGCGCAGCCCCTATGCGACGCGGGCTGTCGAGCCGCTGCAGGTCCTGATCCGCCGCGCCTGGTATCATTTCGAGCGCCGGGACGATTTGGGGCCGTCGGCGCTCCATCACGGAGCTCTGGCACAGGCGATTGGAGCTGCCGATCCGGAGGCCGCCGCGGCGGCCAGCGACACGCTTATGCTGCATTTGCGCAAGGGGCTGCTCGCCGTCGTGACAAGTTGAACGTCGATCTCGGGCAAATTGATATATCAGTGGGATATTGCAGTGCCGTGTTCGCGGCCGGTGGCCGCTGGCATTCGCCGCTGCGAGCCTCTACATGGTCGGATAAGCTGCGGAAGCCCGCCGACGTAGTCCGATCGAGCCGATGACCAAGACCGTTCACCCTCTGCCGCCGGTGCCCGAGCGCCCGGAGCCGCCCGCGTTTCGCGATGCGATGGCGCAGGTCGTCAGTGCCGTCCATGTCGTGACGACGCTGGGCCCTGCAGGGCGAACGGGGTTGACCGCGACGGCCGTGGCCTCTGTGTCGGACACGCCGCCGACCGTGCTGGCCTGCATCGCCAGGTCGAGCCGGACGCTGGCCGCCATCGAGGCGAGCGGCATCTTCTGCATCAACACCTTGCCCGGCGACGGCGCCGATCTCGCCGAGATCTTCGCCAGCCGGCGCGGCATCAATGGCGAGGCCCGTTTCGCGACGGCGCCCTGGGGCCAGCTTGCGACCGGTGCGCCGGTTCTACTCGATGCTGTGGCTGCCTTCGACTGCCGGCTCGTCGCGACGCATGACATCGCCAGCCATCGCATCCTCATCGGCGAGGTCGTCGGCCTCGGCGGGACGGGGCAGGGCGGCGGCCTGATCTATCGCCAGCGGGTTTTCGGGGCGGTCTAGGGGCCGGGCGTCATGGTCGGGCTTGACCCGACCATCTCTGAAACCAGCGCGCTCTGATCATGAGATTCTCGGGGCAAGCCCAAGAATGACGCCTGATGAATCGCTCACTCCGCCCGGATTACACCTTCCGCCGAGATCGAAAGCCTCTTCCCCGCGAGCTGCTTCTGCTCTGTCGCCGGCAGCCGATAGGCGGGTGGGGTCGGCCAGCCCATTTCGCGGGCGACGACGAGGCCGAGCAGCAGGATGGCGTCGGGTGCGTCCATCAGCAGCGCCGCCGGCGCCCGTCCGGCATGGACCAGCTCCAGCAGCACGGCTGAAGCCGAGGACGAGCCGATCGTGCCGGGAAGGGCGAGGATCGTCCCGGCAATGTCGCGGCCACGCTCGGGGTGGCGCGCATCGATGATGAGGCCGCTGCGGGGATCGACGCCGCCCCAGAAGCTGATCGGCGCTGTCAGAGCCAGGCACTCGCCGCCTATCGGGCCGCCGGGCAGGAGGATTTCAGCTTTCAGCTCCCACGTTGCCTTCAACGCCATGCCCGGGGCTCCCTGACGAGGCGGCCTGCCACGGCGCTCTCGACGCATTCGCCGAGCGAGCCGTAGGTCACCGCATAGCCGGTGTTGCCCGGTGCGTAATGGGCGAACTTGCCGGAGTTGGTCATCAGCACCGCACCCTCAAGCTCAGGGAGAATTGGCGTGACGACGATGCAGGTGTCGACGACGAAGACGATTCCGGCCTCTTCCAGCGCTCGCCTGCGGCCCTGCGCCTCCAACGGGCCGACGACGTGCCGGCCGGTATTGGCATAGAGCGGGATCTTCAGGCGCCGCCCCGCCATGCGCTGCTCGACCTCGTCGATCTCCGCCAGCGACAGATGCGGCGAGCCGACGGCGACCGCATCGACGCGCTCGGTCTCCCCCGCGGTCGACAGCCGGGCGAGGGCGGCTTCCACATCGGAGGCGGTGAGCGTGATGCGTTCGCGCGGTGGGGCGCCTCCGAGCGCGGTTGCCGCATCAGGCGCCTCCGGCGTCACGCCGGCGACGTGGAAGAGGCCGACGCCACCGGCCGAGGCCGCCGCGGCGCCCAGCGCCTTGAGCCTATCCTCAGTGGTGCAGCCCTGCAGGCCTTCGATCACGGCGACGGCGCCGCCGGCTGCGCGGCCGAGGATCGTGCCGAGCACGGGATAGAAGACGTCGCTGCGGCGCAGGCCCGGCGAGAGACCGCTCAGATCGATCAGCAGCGTTGCGAGACGGTTCTCGGGCCGATGCAGGCCGTAATCCGGCGCGCGGCCGGCGATGGCGCAGGCGATATCGAGGAAATCGCCATAGCGGTTGGTGCGCGCGCCGAGGACGGAATTGCAGAACACGACAGCATTCGACTCGCCCCAGGCGACATCCGTGCCCAGCGCAGGGCGGTGTCCGGCCTGATAGGGCGCGCAGGTCCAGCTCGGCTCGCAGCCCATCGCCTCATAGGCGCGCATCATGCGGCGCGCCATGTCCCGTTCATGCGGGGGCAGGCGGATCGCGGCGCAGCCGGCGGGCGCGAGCGAACCGACATTGAGGCTCGCACGCACTGCCACGCGGGCACCGCCCTCCACCAGCTTCTCGGCGAAGAGCGTGCCGGAATCGCCATGGTAGAGCGCGCCGTCGATATGGGCGGAGGCGACGGGAATCAGACGCGGCGCCCCCATCAGGCGGGCCGACTCGGCGACGATCCGCATCGCCATGGCCGCGCCTTCGCCGCTTTCCCCCGCCGCGGCGGCGCGTTCCTCGGCGGTGAGATCGAGCATCGGGTCTCCTTAGATCATCGCGCGTCCTATCGGACGCGATCACGATGATCGGCCACATTGATATCGCATCGGATTCTCCCGAAAAGTGGATTCCACTTTTCGGTCCGATGCTATAGCCGGCCGCATGAGACCGGGGCGCTTCCCCTCTTGTGCCGGCGGAAGCTTTGCGATCATGGATAGGGAATTGGATAGCCTTCGAGCCGCGCCGGCTGCAACCCGCGCCGTGCGGCCCTTCAGTGCGGGAGATGCCCATGGCGATGACGATGACGGGCGAGGCCACGCTGCCGGCCGCCAAGGAAGTGGTCTGGGCCAAGCTGAACGACCCCGAGGTGCTTAAGGCCTGCATCCCCGGTTGCGAGCAGCTCACCAAGGACGACGATACGCATTTGTCGGCGGTCGTTAAGGTCAAGCTCGGCCCGGTGAAGGCGACCTTCAAGGGAAAGGTCGAGCTCAGCGAAATCGACCCGCCGAATGGCTATCGCATCTCGGGCGAGGGCGAGGGTGGCATCGCGGGCTTCGCCAAGGGCGGGGCCAGGGTGGCCCTGAGTGACGCCGAGGGCGGCCAGACCCTGCTGCGCTACGATGTCGAGGCGCAGGTCGGCGGCAAGCTGATGCAACTCGGCGCGCGGTTGATCGATTCGGTCTCCAAGAAACTCGCCGACGAGTTCTTCGCCAATTTCGCCAAAGCGGTCAGCGAAGGCTGAGCCGCGTCTGCTCGCAACGGCCCGTCAGTAAGGGCTGAGTGCGCTCACGACGCCCGGCGCAGCGCGTCGAGGGCGTTGCCGACCGCGGCTTCGGCCGAGCCGACCTGAAGGGCGATGTCGGCAGCGGCTGCGTTCGCCCGCTCGAGCGCCATCTGGGTGCTGGTCAGGCTGTCGTTGACGGCGTTGGCGCTTTCGATCGCTGCATCGGAGGAGTCGGCCACCAGGGCGGCATCGTGAGCGATCATGGCCGTGACACGGCTCTGCTGCATCACGGCCTCCGAGATCGCCTCCGAATCGAGGCGGATGGCATCGACGGTCGCGGCGATGGCGGTTGCATGGCCACCACAGGCCTCGGTGCTGGCGGCGAGGTCGGCGATCTGGCCGCCGATGTCCTGCGTGGCACTGGCGGTCTGCGTCGCCAGCGATTTGACCTCCGCCGCGACGACGGCGAAGCCACGGCCGGCCTCACCCGCGCGGGCGGCCTCGATCGTGGCGTTGAGCGCCAGCAGGTTGGTCTGCGCCGCGATATCCGCGATCATGCCGACGACCTTGCCGATGCTGCCGGTCACCTCGCGCAGCCTGACGATTGCGTCGTTCATCTGCCCGGCATCGAGCACGGCCTGATGCGTGATCGTCAGGCTCTGCCGTGCACGCTGGCCGATGTCGGCGATGTTGGCGGACATTTCTTCCGTGGCCTGGGCCGTCTGCGCCGATTTTTCGCGCACGACGATCGAAGCGTTGGCGACCTTGCCGACGGTGTCCTTGATGAAATGCGTGGCGCGGCTGGTCTCGTCGGCGGTGGAGACGAACTGCTCGACGGCGCCGCTGATCCTCGAATCGAGCGTGCCGATCCGCGACTTCAGCATATGAGCGGCGGCGTCGAACGCTTCGCTGCGATGCCTCGCTTCGGCCGCCTCGAGCGCCTGGTCCAGCGTGATCGCGGTATTGATGTCCATGACGAGCACGTGCTCGACGATCTGCATGTCCTTGGCGAAACGGCGACGGAACACAAGAGAACTCAAGCGGGATTTCGTCGCGATGACCCTGAACAAGGCGGCCGCAATTGAAACGCGGGAGCGCGTGCCGACCTTGACCAAGCGCTCCAGCGTACACACCCGCTCCATCGACTTGACGTATGGCTCGTCGAAATCTCCCTCGAAGATCAATCTGAAATGCTGTTCGGTCGCTTCGCGCAGTTCATCTGTCAGCGACGCAAGCTGGTCCTTCAATCCAGTATGGATCTGGCGCCCGTAAGCGAATGACTCGGCGACGATGTCCTTGATGACGAGATTGACATCAATGCGATAGGACCGCAGCGCGCTGCGCTCCCGCGCGCCGTAACCTGTCGAGCGCAGGCGTCGCTCGACCTGATCGGGAATCGACGTCAACGACCGGCCTCCGCGCCGACAAAAGCGCTCTGTCGAGCCGGATGACTCTAGGGCAGCTCTGTTAAAATTCCGGCAACGGGACCCCGGCACGGCCTTCTCGGCACCAATCGGGTCGCCGATGCGGCGAAATCGGCCAGAAACAACGCCAAACGGCCGGTCTCATCCCGCCGTCTCTAGCTTGACCCCGCAAAACTGCGGGTCCACATTCGATTTTGAGCTTTTCCAAGGAAGGGCTGCCCGATGGGGCGGCGCATTCCGAAAGGGCTCGACCCGGCCGAAACCCAGGGAGGGCGGACGGGGGGATGGAGACGGGTCACAGGAGATGTGCTCATGACCACTGTTTCGCTGACAGTGAACGGCAAAGCCGTCACCGCCAATATCGATCCGCGCACCCTTCTGGTGCAGTTCCTGCGAGAGAATCTCCGACTGACCGGCACGCATGTCGGCTGCGACACCAGCCAGTGCGGCGCCTGCCTCGTCCATCTCGACGGCAAGGCGGTGAAGGCCTGTACGCTGCTCGCCGTCTCGGTGGACGGCGCCAACGTCACCACCATCGAGGGGCTGGCCCAGGACGGCAAGCTGCACCCGATGCAGGAGGCCTTCCGCGAGCATCACGGCCTGCAATGCGGCTTCTGCACACCGGGCATGATCATGTCGGCCGTCGATATGGTGAACCGGCGCGGCTACGAACTCGACGAGAAGACGATCCGCGAGGATCTCGACGGCAATATCTGCCGCTGCACGGGCTACCACAACATCGTCAAGGCGATCGCGGCCGGCGCCGAGGCCATGGCCGGCGGCTCTCTGAAGGACCGCGAGCCTCCTCGCCACGCGGCCGAGTGAGGCCGCGAATCCCGCGTGCCTGAGCAGCTTTTCGAACCAGGTTCCATGCAGTGAGGCGCCCGCCAGAGGCGCCGTGCGAGGGAGGAACATCATGTCCGCAACCGGAATCGGCGCCGCAGTCCGCCGCAAGGAAGATCATCGTTTCATCACGGGGCAGGGTCGCTACACCGACGACGTGAATCGTCCGGGGCAGGCCCACGCCTATTTCCTGCGCTCGCCCCATGCGCATGCAACGCTCAAATCGGTCGATACAAAGGCCGCCGCCGCCATGCCGGGCGTGCTCGGCGTCTTCACGGGGGCCGATCTCGCCACCGACAAGATCGGCGGGCTGATCTGCGGCTGGATGATCCACAACAAGGACGGCTCGCCGATGCGCGCCGGCCCGCATCCGGCGCTGGCGCAGGGCAAGGTGCGCTATGTCGGCGACCATGTCGCCGTCGTCGTGGCCGAGACGCTGGCGCAGGCGAAGGATGCGGCCGAGGCGATCGTCGTCGACTACCAGGAACTGCCGGCCGTGGTCGACACGGGCACGGCCGCAGGTGCCAAGACCGTCGTCCATGACGAGGCGCCGGACAATACGGTGTTCAACTGGCATCTGGGTGACAAGGACGCGACCGAGAAGGCGTTCAAGGCGGCCAAGCACATCACGAAACTCGACCTCGTCAACAACCGGCTCGTGCCCAACGCGATGGAGCCGCGCGCCGCGGTCGGCGACTACGATGCGGGCGAGGGCGTCTTCACGCTCTTCACCACGAGCCAGAACCCGCATGTGGCGCGGCTCGTGCTCTCGGCTTTCATCGGCATCGCGCCGGAGAACAAGCTCAGGGTGATCGCGCCTGATGTCGGCGGCGGCTTCGGCTCCAAGATCTTCATCTATGCAGAGGAGACGGTCTGCGTCTGGGCGGCGAAGAAGGTCGGGCGGCCGGTGAAATGGACCGCGGACCGCACCGAGGCCTTCCTGTCCGACGCGCATGGCCGCGACCATGTCACCCATGCCGAACTCGCGACCGACGCCGAGGGCAAGATCCTTGGGCTCAAGGTCCACACCACCGCCAATCTCGGCGCCTATCTGTCGACCTTCTCCTCGTCGGTGCCGACCTATCTCTACGCGCCGCTGCTCTCCGGCCAGTACGACATCCCGGCGATCTATTGCGAGGTCGACGCGGTCTACACCAACACCGCGCCGGTCGATGCCTATCGCGGCGCGGGCCGGCCGGAGGCTACGTTCGTGGTCGAGCGGCTGATCGAGGTCACGGCCCGGCAGCTCGGCAAGGACCCCGCCAAGTTCCGGCTGCAGAACTACATCCGGAAATTCCCGCACCAGACGCCGGTCATCATGGCCTATGACACCGGCAACTATGCCGCTTCCATGAAGAAGGCGCTGGAGATCATCGACTACAAGGGCTTCGGCAAGCGCAAGCGCGACTCCGCGCGGGCCGGCAAGCTGCGCGGCATCGGGTTCTCCTCCTATATCGAGGCCTGCGGCATCGCCCCTTCGGCGGCGGTGGGTTCGCTCGGCGCGGGCGTCGGCCTGTGGGAATCGGCAGAGGTGCGGGTCAATCCGATTGGCACCGTCGAGGTGCTGACCGGCTCGCACAGCCACGGGCAGGGCCATGAAACCACCTTCGCCCAGCTCGTCTCGGACCGGCTCGGCATCCCGATCGACAATGTCTCGATCATCCATGGCGACACCGACAAGGTGCAGATGGGCATGGGCACCTATGGCTCGCGCTCCGGCGCGGTGGGCATGTCGGCGATCTACAAGGCGATCGACAAGGTGATCGCCAAGGGCAAGAAGGTCGCGGCCTATGTGCTGGAGGCCGACGAGGCCGATATCGATTTCTCCGACGGCAATTTCACGGTGAAGGGCACGGACCGGAAGCTCGATTTCGGCTCCTGCGCGCTGCAGGCCTATGTCGCCCACAAGTTCAACGGGCAGGAGCTGGAGCCGGGGTTGAAGGAGGGGGCGTTCTATGACCCGACCAACTTCACCTTCCCGGCCGGCGTCCATATCTGTGAACTTGAGATCGACCCGCAGACCGGTGTGACCTCGATCGAACGCTGGGCGGCGGTGGATGATTTCGGCGTCGTCATCAACCCGATGATCGTCGAGGGGCAGGTCCATGGCGGTATCGCCCAGGGCGTCGGCCAGGCGCTGCTGGAAGGCGCGCGCTACAATGGCGATGGGCAGCTCGTGACCGCGAGCTTCATGGACTACACCATGCCGCGCGCGGACGATCTGCCATCCTTCGATGTCGGCATGACGGTGACGCCCTGCCCGTCGAACCCGCTTGGCATCAAGGGCTGCGGGGAGGCCGGCGCCATCGCCTCGCCGCCCGCCGTCATCAACGCCATCACCGACGCGCTCGGCCATGAGGACATCGCGATGCCGGCCACGCCGCAGGCGGTGTGGCGCGCGGCGCAGAAGTCGATCAGCCGCATGGCGGCAGAGTGAGCTGAAAGGAAGAGCACATGTACGCCTTCACCTATCACAAGCCCACGAGCGCCCGGCAGGCGGTGACGCTGCTCGCCAAGAAGGAGGACGCCAAGCTGCTCGCCGGCGGCCACACCCTGCTGCCGACGATGAAGCAGCGGCTGGCCTCGCCTACCGCGCTCGTCGATCTCGGCGCCTGCGCCGATCTCAAGGGCATCGCCGCAAAGGGCCGCAACATCGTCATCGGCGCGATGACGACCCATGCCGAGGTCGCCGATTCCGCCGTGGTCCAGGCGGCGATCCCGGCGCTCGCCTATCTCGCCAGCCATATCGGCGATCCGCATGTGCGCCATCGCGGCACGATCGGCGGCTCGGTCGCGAACAACGACCCGGCGGCGGACTATCCCGCGGCGCTGCTGGCGTTGGGGGCCACCGTCATCACCAACAAGCGCAAGCTCACGGCGGAAGAGTTCTTCACCGGGCTCTACGAGACGGCGCTGGAGGAGGGCGAGATCGTCACCAAGGTCTCCTTCCCGCTGGTCTCCAAGGCGGGTTACGCCAAGTTCCGCAACCCGGCCTCGCGCTATGCGATGGTCGGCGTCTTCGTCGCCAAGCGCGGATCGGAAGTCCGCGTCGCGGTGACCGGGGCAGGCGAGGGCGGCGTGTTCCGCTGGCCGGAGGCCGAGGCTGCGCTCAAGGTCCGCTTCTCGCCGAAGTCGCTCGAAGGCTTCAAGCATGGCTCGAAGGGCATCAACGGCGACATCCATGCCGACCCGGAATATCGCGCCCATCTGATCGGCGTGATGACCAGGCAGGCCGTCGCGCAGGCGACCGGGAAGTAAGTCTCCGGCGCATGGAAGGGACGTCATGGCCGGGCTTGACCCGGCCATCTCTTCCACGCCTAGCTCATGGCTCATTCCCAAGAGATGCCCGAGTCAAGCCCGGGCATGACGTGTGTCCTGATGTCCTCTCCCGTTCCGACCTCCATCGACGCCACGCTCGCCCTGCTGCAGGCGCAGGGTTATGTCTCCGACCGCGCGCTGGCGACGGTGCTCTTCCTGGCGCTCAGGATGAAGCGGCCGCTGCTGCTGGAGGGCGAGGCCGGCACCGGCAAGACCGAGATCGCCAAGGTGCTGGCGGCAGGCCTCGGGCGGCGGCTGATCCGGCTGCAATGCTATGAGGGGCTCGATCTCTCCTCGGCCGTCTACGAATGGAACTATGCCGGGCAGATGATGGCGATCCGCCTCGCCGAGGCGGGCGGGGCCGCGGCAGACCGCGAGCGGCTGGAAGCCGGCATCTTCTCCGAGAAATATCTGGTGAAGCGGCCGCTTCTGCAGGCGCTGGAGCCGCAGGAGGGCGGGGCGCCGATCCTGCTGATCGACGAGCTCGACCGTACGGATGAGGCCTTCGAGGCCTTCCTGCTCGAAGTGCTGGCCGATGCGCAGGTGACGATTCCCGAGCTTGGGACGATCAAGGCGGCTGAGCCGCCGATCGTGATCCTGACCTCGAACCGCACGCGCGAGATTCACGACGCGCTGAAGCGGCGCTGCCTCTATCATTGGGTCGGCTATCCCGACGCGCCGCGCGAACTCGCCATCCTGAAGGCCAAGGTGCCGGATGCGCCGGCCAAGCTCTCAAAGCAGGTCGTTGGCTTCGTGCAGGCGATCCGCAAGGAGGAGCTGTTCAAGGCGCCGGGCGTGGCCGAGACGCTCGACTGGGCGACGGCGCTGGTCGAGCTCGACGCCGTGGCGCTCGACCCGGCCATCGTCTCCGATACGCTGGGCGCGCTGCTCAAATATCAGGACGACATCCAGGCGATGCAGGGCTCGAAGGTGCGGGAGCTTTTGGAGCAGATCAAGGCGGACACCAGACTCTGACGATAGGTCATAAGGCGGGCGGCTCGAGGGCCGTGCCTAAATGACCCGGGAACAGGACGATCGAGCGATGAACAACGACATCAAGGCCATCGAGGCCGTGACGCGCACCTATCTTGACGGGCTCTATGAGGGCGACGTCGCCAAGCTGGCTCACGCCTTCCATCCGACCAGCGCGCTGACCACGGTCAAGGACGACGGCCTGATCCAGATCGTGCCGCGCGAGCAATGGCTGGACGCTGTGCGCAACCGGCCGTCGCCGAAGGCGGCCGGGATGGCGCGGGAGGATCATATCCTGACCATCGACCTGGTCGGGCCGACGCTGGCTCTGGTGAAGGTCAAATGCCAGATGCCGCCGCGCTACTTCACCGATCTGCTCTCGTTCCTGAAAGTCGAGAGCCAGTGGCAGATCGTGCAGAAGGTCTTCATGACCGATACGGCCGGAGCGTGACCGGCAAGCTCGCCGAGAACGTCGCCTATTTCGCGCGCGCCCTGCGCGCGGCGGGGCTGCCCGTGGGGCCGGGCGCGGTGGTCGAGGCGGTCGAGGCTCTTGCCGAAGGGGCGCTCGGCGGGCGCGACGACATCTATTGGGCGCTGCATGCGATCTTCGTGAAGAAGCATGAGGACAGCGCGGTCTATGATCAGGCCTTCCGGCTGTTCTGGCGCCGGCGCAACCTGATCGAGAAGATCATGGCGCAGATGTCGCCGGTCTCGCCCGGCGCCGACAGCCAGCCTGAGAAGGCCGAGGCTGGGGCGCTGCGCGTCGCGGAGGCCTTCCAGCCGCCTCCGCGCGAGGAGGAGCCTCCGGCCGAGCTCACGGAGCTGACCGCGCGTCTCACGGTTTCCGACCGCGAGACGCTGCAATCGCGCGACTTTGCCCAGATGACGGCGACAGAGATCGCCCGCGCCAAGCAGCTCATCGCGGAGCTGCGACTGCCGGACGACAGCGTTCCGACGCGGCGTTTCATCGCTGCGACGCGGGGCCTGCGCATCGATCCGCGCCGCACCTTCCGCCGTTCGCTCAGGGGTGGGGGCGGCTCGATCGACCTCGCCTTCCGCGAGCGGCGCGAGGTGCATCCGCCGATCGTCGCGCTCGTCGATATTTCGGGCTCGATGGCGGAATATTCGCGCATCTTCCTGCATTTCCTGCATGCGCTGACCGAGAGGCGGCGCCGCGTGCATTCCTTCGTCTTCGGCACGCGGCTCACGAATGTCTCGCGCATGCTGAAGGCGCGCGATCCGGACGAGGCGCTCGCGCTCGCCGGCAAGGCTGCGCCGGACTGGGAGGGTGGCACGCGGATCTCGACGGCACTGCACGAGTTCAACCGTGTCTGGTCGCGCCGGGTGCTGCCGGGCGGGGCGGTTGTGCTGCTCTTCACCGACGGGCTGGAGCGGCATCTCGACGACAGCCTCGGTTTCGAGATGGACCGTCTCCAGCGCTCCTGCCGCAAGCTCGTCTGGCTCAATCCGCTTTTGCGCTACGACGCCTTCGCGGCGCGCGCCAGCGGGATCAAGGCGATGCTGCCGCATGTCGACAGCTTCCGCCCGATCCACAACCTCGCGGCGATGACCGATCTCTGCGCCGCCCTTTCGCACGACGCAGGGCGGGAGAGCGATCCGCGCCTGTGGTTGAAGAAGGCGGGTTGAGGCATGATGTTTACCGCCAGCAACAGCGGTGATCGTCATTGCGAGGAGCGCAGCAATCCAGGGGGCTGGGTTGGATACTTCCGCCCAGCCCCCTGGATTGCTTCGCTCCGCTCGCAATGACGGCTATCATCCATTAGCAAGCGGAGCTTCGACCATGATCAGCACGGACACCGACATCCTGCGTGCGGCCGAGGAGTGGAGCCGCTCCGGGCGGCAGGTCGCGGTCGCGACGGTGGTCGAGACCTGGGGCTCGGCGCCGCGCCCGGTCGGCTCTCATCTCGTCATCGATGCGGATGGCAATTTCGTCGGCTCGGTCTCGGGCGGCTGCGTCGAGGGCGCGGTCGTGACGGAGGCCGCCGACGTGATCGCCGACGGCAAGGCGCGCATGCTCGAATTTGGCGTCGCCGACGAGACGGCCTGGAAGGTTGGGCTTTCCTGCGGCGGGCGGATCAAGGTCTATGTGGAGAAGGTGAGCTGACATGCCCTCCTGGGAGACGCTTGTCGCTTTCGCGACGGTCACGATGCTCGTTGCTTATTTTCCGGGGCCTGCGCTGCTCTACACTGCCGCCCAGACGATCAGCCATGGCCGCAAGGCCGGGCTGATGGCCATGCTCGGCATCCATCTCGGCTGCTATCTGCATGTCTTCGCCGCGGCTTTCGGCCTTTCGGCCGTGTTCAAGCATGTGCCGGAGCTCTATATGGCGGTGAAGATCGCCGGCTCGCTCTACCTGATCTGGATCGGCATCGGCATGATCCGCTCGCGCATGGTCACGACCGATCAGCCGCTTGCGCCGCACAAGACGGTGAAGCGCGCGCTGGTCGATTCCTTCATCGTCGAGGTGCTGAATCCGAAGGTCGCGTTGTTCTTCATCGCGCTGCTGCCGCAGTTCGTTGATCCAGCGGCGTCGCTGCCGGTCTGGGCGCAGTTCCTGATCCTCGGTACCATCGTGAACTTCGTGTTCTCCTCGGCCGATCTCATCACGGTGCTCGGCGCCTCCGCCATCGTCGGCGCGATGAAGAAGAGGGGCGCGAGCTTCGCCTTCGGCCGCTGGCTTGGCGGCTCGCTGATGATCGGGCTCGGCCTCAAGCTCGCGACCGACAAGGGCTGACCGCTATGGATCTTTCCGTTCTCGCGACGCTCAACGCCGAGCGCGAGGCCCGGCGGGCGACCGTGCTGGTGACGGATATCGCCGCCGGTACGCAGCGCCTCGTGAAGCAGCAGGACATCACCGCCGATCCGCTGTCGGAACTGCTCGAAAAGCAGCTCCGCATGGGCAAGAGCGGCATGGTCGAGGCGGCGGGCCAAGCCTGGTTCCTGACGGTGCAGGCGCCGCATCCGCGCGTGGTCGTGACCGGCGCGGTGCATATCTCGCAGGCGATGGCGCCGATGGCGAAGACGCTCGATCTCGACCTTGTCATCATCGATCCGCGCACCGCCTTCGCCACGCCGGAGCGCTTCCCGGAGGTGACGCTGCTGCCGGAATGGCCGGAGGAGGTGATCCCGCGCATCGGCCTCGACGGCTACACCGCCTTCGTCGCACTGACGCATGATCCGAAGATCGACGATCCTGGGCTCGATGCGGCGCTGCGCTCGAACTGCTTCTATATCGGCGCGCTCGGCAGCCGGAAGACGCATGCGAAGCGTGTCGAGCGGCTGACGGCGGCGGGCTTCGATGAAGAGGCCATCGCGCGCATCCACGCGCCCATCGGCCTCGACATCGGCGCCGTCTCGCCGGCCGAGATCGCACTGTCGATCCTCGCCGAGATCGTCAACACGCTGCGCGGCCCGCGCCGCAAGCCGGCCTGAGGCGACCATGAAGTTCGGACCGGTCGCCATCACCGAGGCGGTGGGTTGCATCGCGGCGCACAGCATCCGCGCCGGTGCGACTATCGTGAAGAAGGGCGCGACCGTGACGGCTGAACTCGCCGCCGGGCTGAAAGCGGCCGGCATCACCGAGATCGTCGCGGTTCGGCTCGAGCCGGACGATATCGGTGAGAACGAGGCGGCGAAGCAGCTCGCCGCCCGGATGACCGGAGAGGCGATCAGGGCCGAGGTGCCCTTCACCGGCCGGGTCAATCTCTTTTCGACCGCTGCGGGCGTCCTGAAGGTCGACGTGGCGGCGATCGACGCCTTCAACGCGATCGACGAGGCGATCACGGTCGCGACGCTGCCAGCACTCAAGGCGGTGGTGGCGGGCGAACTCGTCGCCACGGTCAAGATCATCCCCTATGCGGTGCCGGCGGCGCAGGTCGCCGAGGCGCTCGCAGCACTCGGACCGGACTCGCCGATCGCGGTCGCGCCCTACAAGCCCTCGCGAGTGGCCGTGATCTCGACGCTGCTGCCGGGGCTGAAGCCGAGCGTGGTCGACAAGACGTTGCGCATCATGGAGGAGCGGCTGGCGCCGGCCGAGGCGGTTCTCTCTTCCGACCGGCGCGTGCCGCACGAGCCGGAGCCGCTCGCGGCGGCGATCGCCGCCGAGGCGAAGGCGGAGGCCGACATCATCGTCGTCTTCGGCGCTTCCGCCATTACCGACCGGCGCGACGTCATCCCGCAGGCGCTGGTGGAGGCCGGCGGCACGGTCGAGCATCTCGGCATGCCGGTGGATCCGGGCAATCTCCTGATGCTCGGACGGCTTGGGGGCAGGCCGGTGATCGGTGCACCGGGCTGCGCCCGTTCGCCCAAGGAGAACAGTTTCGACTGGGTGCTGCAGCGCAGCCTCGCCCGCATCCCGGTCGGCAAGGCCGATGTCCAGCGCATGGGCGTCGGTGGGCTGCTGATGGAGATCGTTTCCCGACCGCAACCGCGCACGCCGGGGCATGAGGGTAGCGGGGCGGTCGCCGGCATCGTGCTGGCCGCCGGGCAATCGACGCGGATGGGCGCGCGCAACAAGCTCACCCAGCCGCTGCGCGGCAAGCCGATCCTGCGCCATGCCGTCGAGGCGCAGCTGGAAGCCGGACTCTTCCCCGTCATCGTCGTCACGGGCCACGAGCGGGCGGCCGTCGAGGCGGCGCTGGCGGAGTTGCCGGTCAGGATCGTTCACAACCCCGATTATGCGTCGGGGCTTGCCGGTTCGCTCAAGGTGGGCGTCGCCTCTTTGCCGCCGGATGCGCCTGGCGCCGTGGTCTCGCTCGGCGACATGCCGAATGTGACTCCAAAGGTGATCGGTGGGCTCGTCGAGGCTTTGAAGCGTCAGCCGGAAATGCTTGCCGTCGTGCCGACATTGTTCGGCCAGCGCGGCAATCCGGTTCTGCTGGCGCGGGAGATATTCCCGGCCGTTTCGCTGCTGACGGGCGACCGCGGCGCGCGCCGCCTGCTCGACGAGGCCGGTGAGCGCGTCGTCGAGGTGTCCTTCGAGGATCCCTCGATCGCCATCGACGTCGATACGCCGGAAGCGCTCAAGGCGCTGCAGGGGTAGGCGGATCAGGGCGCTCTCCAGCGTCATTGCGAGGAGCGAAGCGACGAAGCAATCCAGGAGGACCGGGCGAGCGGTGCGGCCCAGGCCTCCTGGATTGCTTCGCTGCGCTCGCAACGGCGATGCGGGGACACGCGTCAGCGAAGCCAGTGTAGGCCGAGCGTGCCGTAAGCCTCTGACGGGCGGTCGCTCGTCGTCTGCCAGCCGCCGGAAAGACGCCATTCGACGCCGAGCAGGCGCAGGCCTGTGAGATGCAGGCCGAGCCGGAGCTTGCTGTAGTCGCGCTCGCGATAGGCCTCCAGCTCCGGCCCGAGATAGAAACCCATCGGCGTCTGCCAGCCGTGCGCGACGCGACCCCAGAGCCGGCCGTTGATCGAGGAGGCGTAAGCGCTGGCCTGGAGCATCATGCCCTCGGCCGGCGTCATCCAGAGATCGCCCTGGAGGCGTGCGCCGTAGCGCGTCGACACACATGAGCAGAAGGGCCCGATCCGCTGCTCGCTTTCGGCATCGGAACCTGCGTAGACCGCAAGGAAGGTGTCGCCGATGCGCCACTCATAGCCGAGCATGGACTGGCTCTCGGCCTTGTACGTGGTGCCGTGCGGCTTGTGCACGCGCGTATCCTCGCGCGAGCCACCCGCCTTCAGGAGCAGCCGGAAGCCGCTTTGAGCCAACCCACCGCCGATGGCGCGCTTCATGCCGACGGCCGCGAAGCTCTTCGTCGGCCCGGCCTCCATCGAGCCGAAGATGACCATGGAGATAGGGGAGGGCTCGGTTTCCTCCGCCTCTTCGGCCAAAGCCATGGGGGAGTGAGCGGCGGCGACGACCATCGCCAGCCCGGCCAGACCGGACCTTCTCCACCCATACGCCACGCACGCCCCCCAGCGCCGGCCATGCCAACGAGCCCGCAGGCCCCGACATGTCTTGGGATTTCAGCAGTTTGGCGTTAGACTTGCAAGCTTTCGTTAACCAAGCAGGAGCAGCCTCAGCATATCCGGCAAAGCTTTCATTCCGTGACGGGAGAGGAGGTTTCGATGGTCTCGACAGACTTCATCAAGCAGCTGGAGGGCTACGGGCTGACCACGGCGACAATCCTGTACCGGATGCCGGATCACCTCAGCGTCCTGCAGACCTATATCTGGCAGCAATACGACCTGGCGCCACGCTTTCCGGTGCTGCACGATTTCCTGGAGTTCTGGAAGCGGGAGCTCGACGGGCCGCTTCATTCCGTGACGGTCGCCCATTCGCGGCTGATCCGCCCGGCGGAAATCCGCAGCCTGAACGGTGTGCTGACGCTGCACTGAGGTCTGGCTCCCGCCGCGACTGCCGCGGGGCGCCGGTCCCGAGCCCCGGACATCTTACGCCTGCGCCGGGCGCGCTTGTTGGTAGCTGTCCGGGCGTGCTAGGCGGGCGCTCCTGTTTCGGCTCGATCTGGCTCCCTTGTCATCGTCCCTGCGCACCTCCGGACTTCTGACGGCGCTCGCCGGCCTTCCCGGAGAGCGGCTCGCGGTCGGGACCATCATGGCCGCGCTGCAGGACAGGGCCTATGCGCTGCTGGTCGTCCTCCTCGGCCTGCCGAACTGCCTGCCGATGCCGCCGCCGATCCCGCTTGTCTGCGGTTTCGTGCTCGCCTTCGTGGCCTTGCAGATGCTGATGGGCCGCCGCATCCCATGGCTGCCGCAGGCGCTGCTGAAGCGCAGCATCGGAAAGCCGGAACTCAGCCGCGCCATCGGGAGGGCGCTGCCCGCGTTGACATGGCTGGAGCGCTTCTCGAAGCCGCGCCTGACCATGCTCGGCGGGTCCTATGCCGTTCCGATCCTCGGGCTTGTCATCCTGGTGCTGGCGCTGGGCCTGATCGTCGCGGCGCCCTTCATCGGGCAGATCCCACTCGGCCTCGCGGTGTGCCTCGTCGGGCTCGGGCTCGTCGAGCGCGATGGCGTATTGATCATCGTGGGAGCGGTCTTCGGCGCGGCAGGGCTCTTGCTCAGCGCGGGCTTCGCCTACGCGATCTTCAGCGGCATCCAGGAACTGTTCTTCTAGGTCGCTTCAGGCTGCCGAGAGCACTTCGGCGAAGGGGTTCTCCACCGAGAGCAGGCGGTCGATCTGCTCGGCCGGAACGCCGCGGGAGAAGAGGAAGCCCTGGAGTTCGTGGCAGCCGATCGCCTGCAGGAAGCGGTGCTGCTCGGCGGTCTCGACGCCCTCGGCGCAGACACGCAGGCCGAGCGCCCGGCCGAGATGCGCCATCGAATGCACGAGGATGGCGGATTCGCCCGTCGCCTCCATATATTCGAGGAAGGAGCGGTCGATCTTGATCTTGTCGAAGGCGAAGCGGCGCAGATAGATCAAGCTCGAATAGCCGGTGCCGAAATCATCCAGCGCCAGGCCGACGCCATGGGCGCGAATGTCCATCATCGCGGCCTCCGCCGCATCCGCATCCTCGATCAGGACGCCTTCGGTGAGCTCCAGCTCCAGCCGCGTCGGGTCGAAATCGGTTTCCTGGATGATGCGGATGACGTTTGCGACGAAATCCTTGTGGCGGAACTGGATCGGCGAGACGTTGACGGCCAGCCGCACGCCTTCCCAGCGCTTCGCCTCAGTGCAGGCGCGACGCAGCACCCATTCGCTCAGCGGCACGATCAGGCCGCGTTCCTCCGCGATGGCGATGAAGTCCGAGGGCGGGATCATGCCGTGCTCGGGATGCGGCCAGCGCACCAGCGCCTCGACGCCGACGATGGTCGAGCCATCGACCGAGACCTGCGGCTGATAGTGCAGGGTCAGCTCGTCGTTCTCGATGGCGCGACGCAGGTCGTCCTCGACCATCCGCTTGAGTTGCAGCGAGCGGTTCATCTGCGGCTCGAAGAAGGAATAGCGGTTGCGGCCGCCATTCTTGGCTTCGTAGAGAGCGGTGTCGGCGAGCTTGAGCAGGGTCAGGCGGTTCGTGGCGTCACGAGGGGCCATGGCGATGCCGATCGAGCAGCCGATCGTGACCTCGACGTCCATGACGATGAACGGCTCGGTCAGGCAGGCGAGGATGCACTCGCCGAGGGCAGCGCAACCGGCTGGCGTCGCCACATGCGTCCTGATGATGCCGAACTCGTCGCCGCCCAGGCGCGCGACCGTATCGCCAGGCTGTATCGCACTGGACAGGCGCGACGCGACCTGACGGATCAGCTCGTCGCCGGCGTTGTGTCCATAGGTGTCGTTGACGGCCTTGAAGCGGTCGAGGTCGATCAGCATGACCGCGAGTGACGAGTCGTTGCGTTCGAGCTCGGCGAGGCTCTGGTCGAGCGTCAGGTCGAAACTGCGGCGGTTGGGAAGCAGGGAAAGCTCGTCCTGGCCGGCGAGCCGCTGAATCTGCCGCTCGCGCAGTTCGATCTGCTCGGCGGCAGAGCGCAGCCGCTGGACGACGAAGACGAGTATCGCGGAGAACAGCAGGGCGACGAGAATCAGCGCCCAGAGGAAGCGGTGCAGCATGGCATCGCCCGGACGCGCCGGGGACCAGGTCAGCCAGCCGCCGACAGTGCCGTCCGGAGACCGCAGCGCCAGCGCCGAGGACGGATCGGCCGGAGCCGACGGGCCGAAGCGGATGTCGGCGACCTGATAGCGTTCGGCCAGCTCCGTGAGGAGGCTGGCCGTGATGTGCCGATAGGCCATGAGCCAAATCGGTTCGCCTACGTTCGCGATGTCGATCGGTGCGAGGCGCGAGAGGTCGGTGACCGTCAGCAGCACGCTCTCGCCGTCGTCGTTGAACATCATCGTGCGTGTCGGCCCGGTCTGGGGCAAGGCCTCCCCGCCGATCACGACCGAGACGGCGGAGCTCTTTGCGCCATGCAGGAAGACGTCCAGATGCCGATGCCCTTCGGGCCTTTCCGCGCCGACCGGCACCGTATTCTCGATGCTCGCGAAAACCGTCCCGTTCATCGAGACGATATGCGCGCCGTCGAATTCAAGCATCTGGCTGCGCAGGCGCTTGAGAGCATCCTGCAACGTCTGGTGCTGCTTGGGCTGATGGAGCGCGTCGGTGAAATCGCCGCCGGCCGCCAAACCTTCGAGCCTGAGCTCATTCAGCCTGATTTGTCCGTTGAAGGCCGCCTCGATGCGCTCAGTCTGGCGCTGGGCCTCGAGGCGGTTCGCCTCGCGCGTCAAGGCGATCACGACTGCGACGCCTGCCGCCATCAATACGACGAACGCGAAGCCGAGGGTCACCACCGTGCTCGCGAACATGCGAGCGGAGGAACCCGCGTTCGTCATCTTCGCGGCAAAAGGTTGCGACATCGGTTATCCAAGGCAATACCTAGAGACCCGACTTAACAGCGCAATTATTGACATCCCGTTGCATCGATCGAACACATGATCAATTGTGCGATCAGCTTTCGGCCGGTCCGTAGGGTGGGCGGGGGATCGCCATATGCGCGGCCCGAAGCGCCGCCGACCAGCGCTCGCGCAGGTCGTGGAAATAGGGCTCGCCGGCCTCGATCCGGCGGTTTAGCTCAGGCTCCGGGGCGTCGCGCCGCATCACCAGCAGGTCGATCGGCAGGCCGACGCCGAGATTGGAGCGCATCGTCGAATCCATCGAGATCAGCCCGACCTTGAGCGCATCGTAGAGATGAGTCTTGAAGGTCACGGCGCGGTCGAGAATCGGCTTTCCGTATTTGTGCTCGCCGATCTGCAGGAACGGCGCATCGACACCGCATTCGATGAAGTTTCCGGCGCTGTAGATCATGAAGAGCCGCATCGGCTCGCCCTTGATCTGCCCGCCGAACAGCATCGAGATGTCGAACTTCACTCGCGCTTCGTCCAGCGCCGGGCCGTCGATCTCCCGGACATGGCGGATGCAGCTTCCGACCAGTTGGGCGGCGCGGAACATGGTCGGCGCGTTGTGGAGCGTGTCGATCTCGCCCGTTTCAGGGTTGGGCAGCCCTTCGTGCAGGAAGCTCACGACCGACTGGGTGATCGAAAGATTCCCGGCCGTCATCAGGCCGAAATTGCGCTCTCCGGGCCAAGAGAAGACATGGAGCTTGCGGAAGGTGGAGATGTCGTCGAGCCCGGCATTGGTGCGGGTGTCGGCGATCATCACGAGCCCATCCTGCACGAGGATTCCGGCGCAATAGGTCACAGTTTCCGTCCCTTGTAAGTCTTGTCGTTTGTAAGTCTTGGCGTCCTCCCGCGGGGAGGCGCGGTCACTGGTTGGCGAAGCGATTTTCGCTCTCATGGGCGCTGACGGCGACGTTGAGGTTCTCGCCCTCTCCGCCCTGGCGCGAGCCGCGCACCGGCGCGGCGTCAGCATAGTCCAGTCCTATGGCAACGCGGACATGGGTGTCGATCGGGCACAGGCCATTGGCACAGTCGAAGCCGATCCAGCCATAGTCGTCCAGATGCACCTCCGCCCAGGCATGGGCGCCGTTGGCATGGGGCAGGCTGTTCGACTGCGCGACATAGCCGGAGACGTAGCGCGCCGGCAGGCCGAGATGCCGGGCACCGGCCATGAAGACATGGGCGATGTCCTGGGCAATCGCCTCGCCCGCCGCGAAGGCTGCGGCTGCGCCGACGCCTTGCCGGCCGCTCGCCTCGACGCAGTCCATGCGGTCGCTGACGGCGGCCATCAGCGCATGCATCTGCGACAGCGGCGTGCCTGCGCCCGCCACGGCCGCGTCGGTGAAGCCGCGCAGCGCGTCGTCCTGCGCCGTCAGCAGCGTATCGCGCAGATAGACGTCGCAGGGCACACGCTCGGTGCCGCCACGGACCGCGCCGGCGAGATCGAGCGTCTCGACCAGTCCGTCGATGCGGATGGAGAGCGTGGAGATCGGCCCCTCCACGTAGAAGCTATGGACGATATTGCCGTGGGCATCCTTCGAGGCGCGCAGGCGACCGTCGACGCTCGGCTCGATGCGCCAGGACATGACGTGCTGGCCGTCATGGTCGCGCGGGGTCAGCCGCAGGATCTGCGTGATGTGGCGCGCCGGCTCCGCATATTCGTAGCCGATGGCGTGAGAGATCCTGATCCGCATGGTCCGGTCCGGGCGGTTACGGCAGGGATGCTCGGCCGGCAGGCCGCTTCGCAAGCCAGCCGCTCATTGCAGATACTGCTCTATGATGGTGTTGCCGAGGCGGTTGTTCTCGGTGATGAACTCCTCGATGAACTCATGCAGGCCATGGACGAAGATGTCGTCGATCTTGGTGTTGCTGAGGCCGCCGAGCGTCTTGCGGGCCTGCCGCTGGGCAGGGCCTTGCCGGCCATAGGCATCGCCGAGCAGATCGAGAAAGCGCGAGATGTTCTCGTAGCAGGCGGCCAGCGAGCGCGGCATGCGCCGATTGAGGATCAAGAGGTCGGCGACGAGGATGGGCTTCACCGCCTCGCGATAGACCCAGTGATAGGCCGTCAGCGCCGAGACCTCGCGCAGCACCGTGGTCCATTGGAAATAGTCGAGCGAGCCGCCGACCTGTTCGTCGGCCGGCAGCAGCACATGGTATTTCACGTCGAGGATGCGCGCGGTGTTGTCGGCGCGTTCGAGATAGACGCCGAGCCGCGAGAACCAGTAGCCGTCGTCGCGTAGCATCGTCCGATAGGCCGAGCCGTCGAAGGCCAGCGAGACATTCTTCACCCAGTCGAGGAAACGGGCGAATTCCTCGCGATCCATGCGCTTCTTCTCGAAGCGCTGCAGCTCCAGCCAGGCGCTGTTCAGCGCGTCCCACATCTCCGAGGTCAGCGCGGTGCGCACGGCCCGCGCATTGGAGCGCGCCTGGGCGAGGCAGTTGCGGATGGAGGAGGGGTTGTCCGGGTTGAAGGTCAGGAAGTCGCAGACATTGCGCTCGTTGGCCTCGCTATAGGCCTGTGCGAAGCCCTCCTCGCAACCGGCGGTCGAGACCGCGCTATGCCATTCCGTGCCGGCGCCGCCATAGGTGGTCGGCAGGTTGGTGAGGCGCGTCGTGGCGTCGAGGATACGGGCGAGGTACTCCGCCCGTTCGACATAGCGGGAGACCCAGTAGAGGCTGTCGGCGGTACGCGAAAGCATGGTCAGCGAATGCCTTTCCGCGACAGGAGCAGTGATTTGGCGGGCAGCGGTTTCATGGGGGGCGATATCGAGGCCATCATGCGTCGAGCACCCAGGTGTCCTTGGTGCCGCCGCCCTGGCTGGAATTGACGACGAGGGAGCCCTCCTTCAGTGCCACGCGCGTCAGTCCGCCCGGCACACAGGAGATGCCGTTGGCGCCGGAGAGCACATAGGGCCTGAGGTCGACATGGCGTGGTGCGACGCCGGACGCGACGAAGGTCGGGCAGGTCGAGAGCGCCAGCGTCGGCTGGGCGATGAAGCCTTCGGGCTGGGCCTTGAGCTTGCGGCGGAAGGTCTCGATCTGCGCCTTGTTGGCGTGGGGGCCGACCAGCATGCCGTAGCCACCGGAGCCGTTCACTTCCTTGACGACGAGCTTCTCCAGATTGTCGAGCACATAGGCGTTGGCCTCGGGCTCGCGGCATCTGTAGGTCGGCACGTTCTTCAGGATCGGCTCCTCGCCGGTGAAGAACTTCACGATCTCCGGCATGTAGCTGTAGACCGCCTTGTCATCGGCGACACCGGTGCCGACTGCGTTGCAGAGCGTGACGTTGCCGGCCTTGTAGGCCCCGATGATGCCCGGCACACCCAGAACCGAGTCGCCGCGGAAGACCAGCGGGTCGATGAAATCGTCGTCGATGCGCCGGTAGATCACGTCGACGCGCTTCGGCCCCTGGGTCGTGCGCATGTAGACGACGTCGTCCTTGACCAGCAGGTCGGAACCCTCGACCAGCTCGATGCCGAGCTTGTCGGCCAAGAAGGAGTGCTCGTAGAAGGCCGAGTTGTACTGGCCGGGCGTCAGCAGGCAGATCGTCGGGTCGGAGGACGCGCTGCGCGGCGCCACCGAGCGCAGCGTCGCGAGCAACTGGTCAGGGTAGTTATCGACCGGGGCCACGCGATGCGTGGCGAAGAGCTCGGGGAAGAGCCTGAGCATCACCTCCCGGTTCTCCAGCATGTAGGAGACGCCGGACGGCGTGCGGGCATTGTCTTCCAGCACGTAGAAGGTGTCGGCGTCGACGCGGACCACATCGATGCCGGCGATATGGCAATAGATGCCGTGCGGCACCTTGAAATCGACCATTTCGAGCTGGTAGCAGGCGTTCCGGTAGACCAGATCGGGCGGAATGATGCCGGCCTTCAGGCATTCCTTCGGCCCGTAGACATCGGCCAGGAACATGTTGAGCGCGGTGACGCGCTGGCGCAGGCCCTTCTCCAGCTTCTCCCATTCCGGCTTGATGAGAACGCGCGGGATGATGTCGAAGGGAATCAGCCGCTCGGTCGATTCCTCGTCGCCATAGACCGCGAAGGTGATGCCGATCCGGCGGAAGAACAGCTCCGCCTGGCTGCGCCTGAGCGCCAGCGTCTCGGCCGGCGTTTCCTTCAGCCAGCGGTCGAGGGCGCTGTAGGCCGATCTGAGTTCGGCCCCCGAGCCGGTCATTTCATCGAACGCGACCATGCAGCCCTTTTCCCCTTTTCGGCAGCCTATGCGCATTCGCCAGCGTTCGGGAAGAGGGGAGATGGTCAGGGAAAAATACCCATGTGCCTCATTGTTGGGCAGTCGCTCGGGTTTGCCGCGGCATTCCGCTGCGAGCCCTGAGGAAGCGGCCTGCCTATGCGGCTCAGGCGCGGTGGTTCCGCTGCTCTTCAAGCCAGAGCCGGAGAGCCTCTGCATTGTTGCGCTCCTCGTCCTTGGCCGCATAGAGCAGTGTGACGGGGCCGGCTTCCATCTTCGTGTCGAGGACGGCTAGCGCTGCCTCCGCCGCGGCGTCGCCAAGCTCGGCGGCATAGGCTGCGCGAAATTCCTCCCAGCGATCCGGCTTGCCGTGGAACTCCCGCCGCAGCGCGTCGCTGGGCGCGATGTCCTTGAGCCAGAGCCCGATCCTGTCCTTCGAGACGCCGCGCGGCCAGAGTCGGTCGACGAGGATGCGCGTGCCGTCTTCGGGCGCGGGCGGATCGTAGACGCGCTTGGTCGAAAGCTGCGCCATGACCGGAGCTAGATCAGCCCGAGGCTGCGGAAGCTCGCATGGCCGTCGCGGCCGACGACGATGTGATCGTGGATCGCGATGCCGAGCGGCTTGGCGATGTCGACCAGCTCCCGCGTCATCCGCATGTCGGCGCCGGACGGGGTCGGGTCGCCGGAGGGGTGATTGTGGACGAGGATGATCGCCGAGGCCGAAAGCTCCAGCGCCCGGCGCATCACTTCGCGCGGATAGACGGGCGTGTGATCGACTGTGCCGGTCTGCTGCACCTCGTCGGCGATCAGCGCGTTCTTCTTGTCGAGGAAGAGGATGCGGAACTGCTCACGCTCGGCGAAGGCCATCGCCATGCGGCAATAATCCAGCACTGAGGACCATGAGGACAGCACGGTGCGCTTGGCGACGGCGCCCCTGGCCATGCGTTGCAGCGCGGCTTCGACGACCTTGAGATCCAGCGCCACGCCTTCGCCGATGCCCTTGACTTCGGTCAGGCGATGGATCGGCGCGGCCAGCACCTCCGCGAAGGAGCCGAAGCGCTGGAGGAGCTCCTTGGCGAGGGGCTTGACGTCGCGCTGCGGGATCGAGCGGAAAAGCAGCAGCTCCAGCAGCTCATAGTCAGGCAGAGCCTCGGCGCCAGCATCCAGGAAGCGGGCGCGCAGCCGGTCGCGATGGCCGTGGTAGTGGGGCTGAGGGACGGAGGCCTCGGCAAAAGCCGCGGGCGAGGGCGCTTTGCGCGTTCCCTTGCCCCCAGCCTTGCCGACGGCGTCGCTCATCTGGCGGCGAGCGGATTGAAGAGCCCGGCGGGCGAGGCGGTGAATATCTCACAGCCCGTCTCGGTGACGCCGATCTGATGCTCGAACTGGGCCGAGAGCGAACGGTCCCGCGTCACGGCCGTCCAGCCGTCGGAGAGCACTTTCACGCCCGGCTTGCCGAGGTTGATCATCGGCTCGATCGTGAAGACCATGCCGGGCTTGAGCTCGACGCCTTCGCCGGGGCTGCCGTAATGCAGGATGTTCGGCGCGTCGTGGAAGAGCTGGCCGATGCCATGGCCGCAGAAGTCCCGCACCACCGAGCAGCGTTCGGCCTCGGCATAGCGCTGGATGGCGAAGCCGATATCGCCGGTGGTGGCACCGGCGCGCACGGCCTTGATGCCGCGCATCAGGCTCTCATGGGTAATCTCGACCAGCCGCTCGGCCTTCCGCGAGACCTCGCCGACGCCGTACATCCGGCTGGAATCGCCGTGCCAGCCGTCGACGATCAGCGTGTAGTCGATATTGACGATGTCGCCTTCGCGCAGCGGCTTGTCGTCAGGGATGCCGTGACAGACGACATGGTTGATCGAGGTGCAGATCGACTTGGTGTAGCCGCGGTAGAACAGCGTCGCCGGGTAGGCGCCGTTGTCCATGGCGAACTGGAAGGCGAGGTCGTCGAGGCGCTGCGTGGTGACGCCGGGCTTGACGTAGGAGCCGAGCATGTCGAGGCCTTCGGCCGTGAGTCGACCGGCCTTGTGCAGGGCCGCAAAAGCCTCGGGACCATGAATCTTGATAGCGGGCTCGCGCGAGCGCGAACGCCCCAAAGTTTCTTCAAATGTCATTGTGCGCGGAAAACTCCTCCGGCCCCTTTATCTATTGTCTTTGGCCGCTCGCGCAAGCGGGTTGCGCGAGCGGCTGGCGCAGGGGCGCGGCGAGGTGTATCAGGCGGCTCATGGCCATCACAGAACAGTCCCAGGCGGAAGAACAGCCCTTTGGCAGCTTCGCGCCGAAAGCCTATCTCTCCCGCATCATCGGCTGGACGCGCTCGGCGTCAGACAGCTTTCTCGGGCGCAAGGTCGCCTATGCGCTGCGTCGGATCGGCCTGCGCGCGCTCGACGGCGCGCCGGTCGACATCGAGTCGCTGGGGGCCCGGATGCGGCTCTATCCGGATGGCAACGTCTGCGAGAAGCGCGTGCTGTTCACGCCGCAATATTTCGATGCGACCGAGCGCGAGATGCTGGCCGCGAGGCTGCGCGAGGGCTTCACCTTCATCGATGTCGGCGCGAATATCGGCGCCTACTCGCTTTTCGTCGCGGCCCGCGCCGGGCGCGGAGCCCGCATCCTGGCGGTGGAGCCGCAGCCGGAAATCTTCGCGCGGCTTGCCTTCAACATCGCCCAGAACCCGTTCGGCACGGTCAAGGCCGTCGCCTGTGCGCTCGCCGACAAGCCGGGCGAGCTGACCCTGTTCATCGACACGGCCAATCGCGGCGAGTCGAGCGTCCGCATCGTCAATTCGAGCACGGCCAAGCCTATCAAGGTTCCGGCGATGACGCTGCTGGCGCTGGTCCAGGGCGAGGGCTACCAGCGCATCGATGCGATCAAGCTCGATGTCGAAGGGGCGGAGGACATCATCCTCGAGCCCTTCCTGCGGGATGCGCCGGAGTCGCTCTGGCCGGGCTTCGTCATCATCGAAGATTCGCGCCAGCGCTGGCAGAGCGATCTCGTCGGTCTGCTCAAGCGCAACGGCTACGAGCTCATCAAGCAGACGCGGCTGAACCTCGTCTTCGAGCGCAAGAGCGCCTGACTATCGCCTGAGAGGGGCACCGCCAATGACCGCCACGAAAGACAGCCTCTCCACAGCCATCGTCACGGCCGCCATCCTGGTCATCGGCGACGAGATCCTGTCCGGGCGGACCAAGGACAAGAACATCGGCTACATCGCCGAATACCTGACCAATATCGGCATCGAGCTGCGCGAGGTCCGGGTTGTGCCGGACATCACCGATGAGATCGTCGCGGCCCTCAACGCGTTGCGCGCCCGCTACACCTATGTCTTCACCACAGGCGGCATCGGGCCGACGCATGACGACATCACGGCGGATGCGGTCGCCGCCGCCTTCGGCGTCAGCATCGACCACGATCCCAGGGCGGTGGCGATGCTGGCGGAGCGCTTCTCGCCGGCCGATCTGAATGAGGCGCGGATGCGGATGGCGCGCATTCCGGCCGGCGCCGACCTCATCGCCAATTCGGTGTCGAAGGCGCCCGGCTTCAATATCGGCAATGTCTATGTGATGGCGGGCGTGCCGGCGATCATGCAGGCGATGCTCGACGTGGTCGGGCCGACGCTCAAGACCGGCCGCAAGGTGTTGTCCGATACGGTCCGCGCCGGGTTGCGCGAAGGCGATATCGGCGGGCCGCTTGCGCTGATCGCCGAGGCGCATTCGGGCGTCTCGATCGGTTCCTACCCGTTCTGGTCGGAGACGGGGCCGGACACCAACATCGTCGTCCGGTCGCGCGATGCGCAGAAGCTCGAAGCCGCCATGGCCGACGTCAAGGTCATGGTCGAGGCCGAGCGGGCTAAGCTCCTGAGCTGACGCCATTGCCCTGCAGCAGGCTGCGCTGGGGATTGCGAGCGCGAATCCTCTTGCCAGCCGCGCGCCGATAGGGTTTTCCGACGCGAGCGGCGATGCCTGTGCCGCGAGCATTCCGGAGCGCAGCGCCATGGCCGAACCGACCTCCAACAAGGCCTTCCCGGTCTCCTGGGACCAGTTCCATCGTGATGCCCGCGCGCTCGCGTGGCGGCTCGCCGAGAAGGGGCCCTTCGAGGCGATGGTCTGCATCACGCGCGGCGGCCTGGTGCCGGCGGCGATCATCTGCCGGGAACTTGGTCTGCGACTGATCGAGACGGTCTGCGTCGCGAGCTATCACGACTACAAGAACCAGTCCGAGCTCAAGGTGCTCAAGGACGTCGCGCCGAACATCAAGGAGATCGGCGACGGCATGGGCAAGGGCGTGCTCGTGGTCGACGACCTGACCGACACCGGCAAGACCGCCCGCGTGGTGCGCGAGATGCTGCCGAACGCGCATTTCGCCACGGTCTATGCGAAGCCCGCCGGCGTGCCGATGGTGGACACCTTCATCACCGAAGTCAGCCAGGACACCTGGATCTATTTCCCCTGGGACATGGGGCTTTCCTATGTCGAGCCGATCGCCAAGGGGCATCAGGGCTGAGGCAACCGCCCAAGGGGCCGGCGTTCACCCCGCCGAGGGCGAGCGGAAGGCGATCGCCATGCCCGTCACAGCCACGGCCATCCCGATGAGTTCGGCCGGCGTCGGCGTTTCGGCCAGCAGCATTGCGCTTGCGGCCGTGGTGACAACCGGGACGAGAGGCAGAAAGAGCGTCGCTCTGGCGGCGCCGAGAAGTTCGATGGCGCGGGCATAGAGATAAAGCGCGACCACGCCGACGAGCACGCCCTGATAGGCCGCCTGCAGCGCGATCTCGGCCAAGGGTACCCGCAGCAGGTTGACCGGCAGGGCCAGCACGAGCAGAGGCAGCAAGGGCACCGAGAGCAGGCAGGAGGCCGCGGTGACCTCGACCGAGCTCACCTTCCAGCGTTTTGCCAGTAGCCCGAAGATCGACCACATCAGCGCCACGAGCACGAAGAGCAGATCTCCGATCCAGGCATCGGGCCGGGACGGAGCCGCGGCGAGCGCGTCGCGGGAGAAGATCGCGATGCCGAGGATGATGACGCCGAGGCCGACCATCCGCATGCGCCCGGCGCGCTCGCCCGTCACCAGGAACACCAGCACGGCCGTGAAGACCGGGATCAAGCCGGGCGAGATGACCGCGCTGTGCAGGGCCGGAGCGAAGACAGCGCCGCCGACGAGGACGAGGCTGTAGGGCGGCCCGACCAGCAGCACCACGACCCAGGCGCGCCGCCAGCCGAGAGAGCCTGTTGGGAATGGGCGCATGTTCCACAGGGCCCAGGGCAGCAGCGCGGCCGCCGCTGCGACAAAGCGCAGAATCGTCACGTCCGCTGGCGCGAGCCCGATCAGCATGGCGTGGCGCGTGACGACCGATTGCACCCCCCAGATGAGCGCGGTCGCGAGCCCACAGAGGAGCCCTAACCATTGCGTGCGGGAGGTCATGATGTCGTGAGGCTTTCGGAGGGCGATAAAGCGGGAGGGAAGAGGCCCGCCGCTATGCCCGTGCCGCGAAAGGCCGGCAACCCGCCTCGGAGACGAGGCCGGAATGCTTCTGCCGCAGGCGGCTCGCGCCTGAAAATGACGCAACGTCAACATTCGCGATGCTTGCCGGCCCGGCTTTCCGATGATGCAATGCAGCGAAGCCTTGCCGTGAAGGCGCGAGCCGCGGCCATGGCCGGGCGGAGCGTGGAGGCTGGCGATGACCGGAATGACCGCGAAGAACAAGGCTTCCGTCCCTGACATTGCTACGCTCGCCGAGGAGTTGCTGATCCGCATCGAGAAGGCGCGCCGCGATTCCCGCGACGACCCCTTCGGCAACCCGATCCTGCGGGTGACGCTCTGGCTGACCCGGTTGATGGATCGCGGCGAGCTGACGGCCGAGGGCGCGGGTGAGCTGGTCCGCCATCTCGGACGGCAGGCTCTGCGCCAGCGTGCGGGCCGCGTCTCGCGCTATGTCGGGCTCGACAGGAACGAGGCCGGCGTCTTCGCCACCTTGGCAGCCGAGGCGGCCTCGACGGCGGGCTCCTTCGAGGATTTCCGGCAGGCGACGGAGCGCACGCGTTTCGCCGCCGTGTTCACCGCCCATCCGACCTTCGGCATGACGCGCCAGCTCTGCCATGCGCTCGCCGATCTCGCTTCGGGAGGGACGCAAGGCGAGGCGGTCTTCGAAGCGCCGGAACTGACCTTCCGCCCCGATGGCCGGATCACCTTGCAGGACGAGTTCGAGCAGGCACGCTACGCCGTGCGCCATGCCCGCGATGCCATCGACCGGCTCAACGCGGCCATCTTCACCGAGGCGCGCGAGCGCTGGCCCAAGGAGTGGACCGCGTTCGCGCCGAAGCCGGTGACGCTCGCCTCCTGGGTCGGCTGCGACACGGACGGGCGCACCGATATCGGCTGGTGGGACACGTTGCGCTACCGGCTGGAATCGAAGCGCGGCCAGTTCGCCCGCATCCTCGAAAAGCTGCCGCAGGTGCCGGCCGCCGATGGCGTGCGCAGGCTGGTCGGTGAGGCGCTGGCGGCCGTGGAAAGCCAGTTGGCTTTGGCGCCAGCGATCGGCACGCAGCCTTCGCTGCCGGCTTTGCAGGCTTTCGCCCTGTCGCTGGTGAAGGAGCGCGCGACGGCGCTGCCGGAGGCCTCTGGCCTGATCGCGGCGCTCGACAAGGCGCTGGCGGAAGCCCCGGAGGATGCGAAGCTCGATCTGGCGCTGATCCGGGCGGGCTGCGTCGCCCATGGCGTCTCGATCGCGCTGCCGCATTTCCGGCTCAACGCTTCGCAGCTTCATAATGCGCTGCGCAGCGTGATCCCGCTCGAAGAGGAGCCGGAGCAGCCGGCGCAGCGGCGCGCTTTCCTGGCCGCTGCCAACAATGCACTGGCACAGGTCGAGCCGGTGGCGGTGGATTTCGGCGCGCTCGCGGCCGAGCGCGCCTCGGCCACGCGGATGATGATGACGATCGCGCAGATCGTGAAGCATCTCGACGGCTCGAAGCCGGTGCGCTTCCTGATCGCGGAGACCGAGACCGGCTACACGCTGCTCTGCGCGCTCTGGCTCGCGAGCCGCTTCGGCATCGCCGACCGGATCGAGATCTCGCCGCTGTTCGAGACCTCGGATGCGCTGGAGCAGGGGCCGCGCATCATCGACGAGGCGCTGCGCAGCCCGCATTTCCGCGAGTACCTGAAGCAGCACGGCCGGCTCTGCATCCAGTTCGGCTACTCCGATTCCGGCCGCTATATCGGGCAGGTGGCATCGACCTTCTGGGTCGAGCGGTTGCGCATCCGCATCTGCGAGCTGCTCGCCCGCTACAAGCTCCAGGATGTCGAGCTGGTCATCTTCGACACCCATGGCGAGTCGGTCGGGCGCGGGGCTCATCCCGGCAGCCTGGCGGATCGCTTCGCTTATCTCGACCCTGCCTTCGCGCGGCAGGCCTTCGCCAAGGCCGGTATCCGGACCGTGCGCGAGACGAGCTTCCAGGGCAGCGACGGCTATCTGCTGTTCGGCACGCCGCAGCTTGCGGGGGCCACCGTCGGGCGCATCGCGGAAGCTGTCTTCGCCTCGTCGGAGAGCGCGCCCGATCCGATCTATGACGAGCCGGATTTCGCGAGCGAGTTCTTCCAGACCGTGCGCGAAGAAATGAACGTCCTCGTCGACGATCCGGGCTATGCCGCGCTGATCGGCACCTTCGGCCCCTCGCTGCTCGACAAGACCGGCTCGCGCCCGGCGGCGCGGCAGAGCGATGCCGGCGGGCCGACGCGTATCCGCCACCCGCGCGAGCTGCGCGCCATCCCCAACAACGCCATCCTGCAGCAGCTCGGCTGGATGGCGAACAGCATGCACGGCATCGGCCATGCCGCCTCGCGCTCCCCCGACCTGTTCCGCCAGATGCGCGACCGCTCCGAGCGCTTCGACAGGGCCTATCGCCTCGCCGCCGCCGCCATGGCCAACAGCGACCTCGACGTGCTGCGCGCCTATCTCGACTCGCTCGACCCCGGAAGCTGGTTCGACCGGGCGCGGCGCACGGTGCGCGATGGACGGCGGGAGGAACTGCTGGCGGTGGCGGAGGCGCTCTCGCGGCTGGAGCTGGCGCCGGCGCTGCGCCGGCTGTTCTGGCGGCTTTCGGCCGATGCGCTGAAGCTCAAGGCCGTGGCGGAGGACGTGCCCGAGATGCCGGTCAGGCTCGCGGCGCTGCATGCGCTGCGGCTGGCGGCCATGCACCGCATCTGGCTCGCCTTCGCCCATATCCCGGATTTCCGCCCGCATGCGGGGCTGACGCGCGAGGCGCTGGTCGAGCGGCTGCTCAGGCTCGACGTGCCGGCCTGCCTCGCGCTGATGGCCGAAATCTTCCCGCAGGCGCCCGATCCGACCGTGGGGCTCGATTTCGGCGAGCCGCCCGGCCCGCGCGAGGGTGGCACCTATGAGGGGCTGCATCGCGACATCTTCGCGCCGATGCTGGCCCAGTTCGAGCTGATCCGCGAGATTTCCGGCGCGATCCAGCATGAGATCGGGGCGTTCGGGTAGGGGTGAAGCAGGTGTTCAGCGCGTCATGCTCGGGCTTGACCCGAGCATATCAGGCCGGAAGAGGCGCCTTATGCTGCAAGAGATTCTCGGGTCTACGCTTCGCTTCGCCCGAGAATGACGGCTGCTCTCCGTTGAAACCCGCGCCGATCTCATTAGGTTGACCCCCGAGGAAACGCCGACCCGGAAGGGGCACCGGACATGGCCGTCAACAGCTTCGACGCCGCAGCGTCGCGGATCACCGTCTTCCGCGCGCTGCTCCAGACCGTGGCGCGGCATGGCCGCGGGCGCATCGCGCTTGAAGATCCGGAGCGCAAGCCGGTCAGCTACGGCAATCTCGTGCTGGGCGCTCTGGTGCTCGGCCGCAAACTCGCGGCGCTGACGAAGCCGGGCGAGCATGTCGGCGTGCTGCTGCCGAACATGCAGGGCATGGCGGTGACGCTGTTTGCGCTCTTCGCCTACGGCCGCGTACCGGCCATGCTCAACTTCACGGCGGGCGTCCGCAATCTCAGGGCAGCGGGCGAGCTGGCGCAGCTCAAGATCATCCTGACCTCGCGCCGCTTCGTCGACCAGGGCAAGCTCGACGACGAGATCGCGGCGCTGGGGGAGGGGCGGCGGATCGTCTATCTCGAAGACATCCGCAAGCAGCTCACCAGCCTCGACAAGGCGCTCGGCGCCCTGATGAGCCTCGCGCCGGGGCTGGCGCACCGCGCCTATGAGGCAAAGCCCGACGATCCGGCTGTTGTCCTCTTCACCTCGGGCACGGAGGGCAGGCCGAAGGGCGTGGTGCTGAGCCATGCCAATCTCGTCTCGAACGCCAGGCAGGTCTTCGCCCATGCCGGCGGGGCGATCTCGGAGCGGGACGTGTTCATGAACCCACTGCCGGCGTTTCATTCCTTCGGCCTGACGGCGGGGATGATGGTGCCGCTGCTGCACGGGATGAAGGTCGTGCTCTATCCGAGCCCGCTGCACTACAAGCAGGTGCCGAAGCTGATCGGCGAGACGAAGGCGACCTTCCTGCTCGCGACCGACACGTTTTTGCAAGGTTATGCTCGCGCCGCGGATGCCAACGATCTCGGCAGCGTGCGCTACGTCGTGGCCGGGGCCGAGCGGGTGAAGCCCGATACGCGCCGGATGTGGGAGCCCTATGGCACCACCATCCTCGAAGGCTATGGCTGCACCGAATGCTCGCCGGTGCTGGCCGTCAACACGCCGGCTGCTATCCGTGAGGGAACCGTCGGCAAGCTCCTGCCGGCGATCGAGGCGAAGCTGGAACCGGTCGAGGGCATCCATGAGGGCGGGCGGCTCACCGTGCGCGGGCCGAACGTCATGCTCGGCTATCTCGACCCCGAGCAGCCCGGCCGCGTCGTCCCGCCCGAAGGCGGCTGGCACGATACCGGCGACATCGTCGTGCTCGACGATGGCTTCGTCGCGATCCGCGGCCGCGCCAAGCGCTTCGCCAAGCTCGGTGGCGAGATGGTCTCGCTGGCGGCGGTGGAGAGCATGGTCGCGAAGGTCTGGCCGGACCAGAACCATGTCGTCGTCGGTCTGCCCGATCCGCGCAAGGGCGAGCAGCTTGTCCTCGTCACCGAGAAGCCCGATGCCGATCGCGCGGCGCTGCAGGAGGCAGCGAAGGCGGAGGGCTTCCCTGAGCTCTGGGTGCCGCGCGCGATCCTGGTGACGCAGGCGATCCCAGTGCTGGGCAATGGCAAGATCGATTATGGCTCGACGCGGGAGTTGGCCGCATCACGCCGCGCGCTGCTCTAAAGCATAGGACCGAATACCGTATTCGGCCGATGCTTCAGCTCTTTGATTGTGCATCGATTTTATCCGAAAACCGCATTCCACCTTTCGGGGCGATGCTTTAAAGCCATAATCATCATGCTCTTACGCGCCATGATGATTCCGGCTTCGATCCTCGCCACGCTTCGCGTCGCCACGCTCGCGCCCGTCCTTTCTCTCGCAAACCCGGCCGATCTCGCCGCTCAATCGCCGGCTGCGACCTATGTGCGCCGCGACGAATGCATCGAGGCGGGGCGGCTGACCGCCGAGCAATGCGAGTTCGCCTATCGCAACGCCAGGGCCGAGTTCGAGCAGCGCGCGCCACGCTACGCCTCGCGGGCGGCCTGCGAGCGCAGCCACAAGCGCTGCGGGGCGCAGATCGTCTCCTCCGGCGGCTGGGAATCCTTCGGCAAGGGCGGGGCGAGCTATGTGCCGCGCTTCATCGGCGTGAGAGTGACGGGCGAGGGCGCCGCGCGGCGGGCGCTGCCCGTGGTCGAGGGCAGCGCCAAGGTCGCCTTCGTCGGGCGGCCGGTGACGGAGCTGCAGGACAAGGTCGCGGGGCGGGCGGGTGTCGTCGGGCTCGCCAGCAGCGCCGGGCGCGGCGGTCATCGCCATGCCGGCCAGCCCTCGGGCACCTATGTCAAGCGAGGCGACCGCGACGACACGGTGCCGGTGCCGATGGAACAGAAGGCGATCGGCTCCGACGTGGCGCCCGGCCTCTATGTCGATCCCGACGGGGTCGAGTGGTACAAGCCGGCGCATCGGCGCTGAGCTTTCGCTGACGACGCTCTGCGGCGCTTGCACGTCGGCCATCCGGCCGCTACCGCTCTCATCCACGCGGACGTGGCGAAACTGGTAGACGCAAGAGACTTAAAATCTCTCGCCCTTTGGGTATGCGGGTTCGATCCCCGCCGTCCGCACCATTGTCTGTCAGCGCTTTCTGAAAATCAGGCTGAGATTGTTCGCCGGCATCTCGATGACCTGCGCGGCATTGAAGCCGTTGTTGGCGGCGAGGGCTTCGACGGCTTCGAGATCGCGCAGGCCCCATTCGGCATTGCGGCTGCGCAGGCTTTCGTCGAATGCGGCGTTGCTCGGCTCGAGTGGCTGGCCGGGGCGGCGGTAGGGGCCGTAGAGGTAAAGCGGGCTTCCGGGCTTCAGCAAACGCCCTGCCTGGCGGAAGAGGCCCGCGGTCGCGCGCCAGGGCGAGATATGGACCATGTTGATGCAGAGAACGGCGTCGGCGGCTGCGATCGGCCATTGCGGCATTCCGGCGTCGAGCAGGAGCGGTGGCAGGATGTTGGGAAGCCCTGATTCCCCTATCCAGGCCGCGATGCTCTCGATCGCTTCGGGAGTGGGATCGCTCGGCTGAAAGGTCAGGGCCGGCAGGGCCGACGCGAAATGGACGGCATGTTCGCCGGAGCCGCTGGCGACCTCCAGCACGAGCCCGGCCGCCGGCAGAACGTCGCGCAGGACCGCCAGGATCGCATCGCGGTTGCGCAGGGCGGAAGGCGCGCGCAGGCGCGGATCGGCGGCGGATCGCTCGTCCTGCGTCGGCTGCCAGAAGCTCGGCTTGCTCATCATTCGCTCACGAAATCTTTCGCCCGCCCCATCGCGTTAGGGCAGCGATCCGCTATAAGGGGCCTGGAAGTGGGCTGCCATATGTCGCGGCTTCACAGCAAGCAGGCTGGTTTTGTTAACCGAAATCCTGATCGTCGTGGCGCTGACGATCGTCAATGGTCTCCTCGCCATGTCGGAACTCGCCGTGGTCTCTTCGCGCCCGGCGCGCCTCAAGGTTCTTAGCGATCAGGGAAGCAGGGGCGCCGCGACCGCGATGCGCCTCGCCAATGATCCCGGTCGCTTTCTCTCCAGTGTCCAGATCGGCATCACGCTCGTCGGCGTGCTCTCCGGCGCCTTCTCGGGCGCGACGCTCGGCACGCGCCTGTCCGAATGGCTCGGCACCCAAGGCCTTTCGCCTTCGGTCTCCGACACCCTCGGCGTCGGTCTCGTCGTGGTGGCGATCACCTATCTTTCGCTGATCCTCGGCGAACTGGTGCCCAAGCAGGTCGCGCTGCGCGATCCGGAGCGCGTTGCGGCGCGTGTGGCGCCGGCCATGTCGCTGGTGGCCAAGATCGGCGCGCCGGTCGTCTTCCTGCTCGATGTCTCGGGCAAGGCGGTGCTGGCGCTGCTCGGGCAGAAGGGCGAATCGGAGGAAAGGGTCACCGAAGAGGAGGTCCGTACCATCATCGCCGAGGCCGAGACGGCCGGCGTGCTGGAGCGCGACGAGCGCGAGATGATCGCCGGCGTCATGCGACTGGCCGATCGCTCGGCGCGCGCGCTGATGACGCCGCGCCGTGAGGTCGAGGTCATCGATCTTTCCGACAGCCTGGAGCAGATTCGCGAGGAGCTTCGCGCAACGCGCCGCTCGCGCCTGCCGGTCCAGGACGGCGAGGCGGACTCGATCACCGGCGTGGTCCTTGTGAAGGACCTGATCGATTTCCTCTCCGCCAGCGATGGCGACCTGCAGGGTCTGCGCGCGCATGTGCAGGAGGCGCCGATCGTGATGGACACCGCCGACTCGCTGCATGTGTTGCGCGAAATCCGCGCGAGCCGCGTCCACATGGCGCTGGTCTTCGACGAGTACGGCCATTTCGAGGGCATCATCACGCCGGGCGACGTTCTGGAGGCGATCATCGGCGCCTTCCAGGAGGAGGAGGAGAGCGAGCAGGCCATCGTCACGCGGGCAGACGGCTCCTATCTCGTCGCCGGCTGGATGCAGGTCGACGAGTTCTCGCATGAGCTCGGCATCCAGATCCCGCGCGATGCCGATTTCCAGACGGTCGCCGGCTTCGTGCTCGCCGAGATGAACCACCTGCCGAATGTCGGCGAGACTTTCGACAAGGGGCATTGGCGCTTCGAGATCGTGGATCTCGACGGCCGCCGCATTGACAAGATCCTGGTCAGCCGGATCGATTGAGCCAGAGCGCGCTGACGTTGCGCGGAAACACGACGTCATCCCGGATCTTCGCTTCGCTGCGTCCGGGATGACATGCGGTTCCGTGATGGGGCAGCAGCCTCTTGATCGCCGGTGTTGACGGCGGCGGATCACCCATGGTGTAAATCCCGCAAGGGGTTCATCGCGACAACCCCGTGAGGCCACGGCCAAACGATCGCGTCCAGCTTCCTAATCTTAGGATGGACGCCATGTCTTCCAACGAACAGATCACTGTTGCTCAGCTTGCGCGGCTCGTCGGATTGCCTGACGCGCCGACGATCATCGATGTCCGGATCGACGAGGATGTCGATGCCGATCCGACCTTCCTGCCGGCGTCACAGCGCCGCAGCCATCGCGACGTCGCCGACTGGGCGCCGCTCTACGGTGACCACAGGCGCGTGGTCGTCGTCTGCCATCGGGGGCAGAAGCTCAGCGAAGGGGTCGCGGCCTGGCTGCGGCACGCAGGCATTTCGGCCGAGACGCTTGAGGGCGGGCATGTCGCGTGGCGGCAGGCCGGGGGGCTCGTGTTCTCGCCGGCCCTTCTGCCGCCCCGCGGGCGATCCGGTGGCAGCGTCTGGGTCACGCGGGCGCGGCCGAAGGTCGACCGCATCGCCTGTCCCTGGCTCATCCGGCGCTTCGTCGACAGCGAGGCTGTCTTTCTCTTCGTCGCGTCTCCAGAGGTGCAGGCGGTTGCGGAGCGCTTCGATGCCACGCCCTTCGATGTCGAGGGCGTGTTCTGGAGTCATCGCGGGCCTCGTTGCACGTTCGACATCATGATCGAGGAGTTTGGGCTGAAATCGCCGGCGCTCGACGCGCTGGCTCTGATCGTCCGGGCGGCCGATACCGCGACGCTCGAGGCCGAGCCCCGCGCCGCAGGGCTGCTGGCCGCATCACTGGGACTTTCGCGGATGTTCAAGCACGATCTCGATCAGCTGGAAGCCGGGATGCTGCTCTATGACGCCTTCTATCGCTGGTGCCGGGATGCGAGCGAGGAGACGCATAACTGGCCGGCCGCACGCCCTACGGGGGAGGCCCGGTCATGAACATCGCAAGCAAGGTCGCCGTCGAGCGGGCGGACGAGCGCCTGCCGAGCTTCGGTGAGGCCACCCGCGTCTGGGCGCGCATCGGCCTTTTGTCCTTCGGTGGGCCTGCGGGGCAGATCGCGCTGATGCACCGGGAGCTGGTCGAGGAACGGCGCTGGATTGGCGAGGAGCGCTTCCTGCATGCGTTGAACTACTGCATGCTCCTGCCGGGACCGGAAGCGCAGCAGCTCGCCGTCTATATCGGCTGGCTGCTGCACCGCACGCTGGGCGGGCTGATCGCCGGCCTGCTGTTCGTCCTGCCCGGCGCGCTGGTGATGCTGGGGCTCAGCATTCTCTATGTCACGCTGCGCCATGTCCCGCTGGTCGACGGGTTGTTCTTCGGCGTGAAGGCGGCGGTGCTCGCCATCGTGATCGAGGCGGGTGTCAGGATCAGCCGCCGGGCGCTGCGCAACGGCGCGATGGTGGCGGTCGCGGCGGCCGCCTTCATTCTGCTCTTTCTGTTCAAGGTGCCGTTTCCGGCGATCATCCTGGGCGCCGGTTTCGTCGGCTGGCTCGGCCACCGCATCCGGCCGGACTGGTTCGGCAACGGCTCTCGCCACGGCGCGGCGGGGCCCGCGAGCGTCGGGCTCATCGACGGGCTGCTGGCGCGAGGCGAGCTGGCGCATGTCCGGCCGAGCGCGGCGAAGGCCATCGCGGTCCTCGCCGTCTGGCTGCCGCTCTGGCTTGGCCCCGTGGCGCTGCTGTGGCTCTTGACTGGGTCGGGCAGCGTCTGGACGCAGATCGGCAGCTTCTTCAGCACGATGGCGGTGGTGACCTTCGGAGGCGCCTATGCGGTACTGGCCTATGTCGCGCAGGCGGCGGTCGACGGTTTCGGCTGGCTGAAGCCCGGCGAGATGCTGGATGGGCTCGGCCTCGCCGAGACGACGCCGGGGCCGCTGATCCTCGTGCTGCAATTCGTCGGCTTCCTCGCCGGCTTCCGCGCTCCGGGGAGCCTGCCCCCGCTCCTGGCGGGCAGTTTCGGCGCATTGCTGACGCTCTGGGTCACCTTCGCGCCCTGCTTCCTCTGGATCTTCCTCGGTGCGCCTTACGTCGAGGCGCTACGCGGCAACCGTGGCCTTTCGGCTGCACTGGGGGCGATCACGGCGGCGGTGGTCGGCGTCATCGCCAACCTCGCGCTCTGGTTCGGCTTGCATGTGCTGTTCCACGAGGTCCGCAGCATGGCGATCCTCGGGCTCGAGCCGGACCTGCCGGTACTGGCCTCGCTGGACTGGCGCGCCGCGCTACTCTCGGCTGCGGCGGCCATCATGCTGCTGCGCTTCAAGCTGGGCATGATGCCGGTGCTGGCGGCCTGTGCGGTCGCTGGCGTCCTGCTCAAAGGCGGACTTGGCTGAGGTTCAACGACGCGGCGGCTCGCCGGGCTCGATGATGCGGTATTCGGCGTCGATGACCTCGACGCGCCCGGCCTGCTGCGGCTGACCGGCAAAGGGGTCGGCGGGATCGATGCCCGCTGCCTTGAGCTTGGCCTTGAACCGCCAGACCGCGATGGCGCCCGCCACCGCCACCACGGGGATCAGGATCAGCGCGAGGCTCGCGGCGACAAGGAACAGCGCGACGCCGACGACGAAGCTCGCCGCCATGGCAAGCCATGTCGCCCAGCGCGGCATGGTGCGGACGCGGCCGTTGAGCCCCAGCAGATTGACGCGGATCATATGGTCTCCATCCCTTCCCGGAGAGAAAGATAGGGACGCATTGCGGCGATCACCAGATCAGTTGTCGTCGCACCAATCATAGAGCCAGTCGTAACGCCTGCGCAGACCCTCGGCGCCCATCCGCTTCAGGGCGAGGTCGCGGGCGAGGCTGAGCGGCCAGCTCATATGGTAATTGCGGCCGTTGCCGCGGCTTTCGGCCTGCACGCGGGCGACACGGGCGGCGCGGAGCTTCGCATAGTCGGCCATGGCGGCCGGCACGCCGGAAGCCCCTTCGCTGCCGAGCTTTTCGGCCAGGAGCCGCGCCAGCACGGCGGCATCCTCGATGGCGAGCGATGCGCCTTGCGCGAGAAAGGGCAGGACGGGGTGGGCCGCATCGCCGATCAGCGCGATCCGGCCCTTCGCCATCGCGGCCGGCTTGCGGTCGAAGAGCGACCAGACCTGCCAGTCCGTGGCAGCGCCGGCGAGCTCCCGCAGGGCGGGGGAGGCGCCGGAGAGATGCTCGGTCACGATGGCGCGGTCGCCTTCGCGCGACCAGCCCTCACGGGCTTCCTTCGCCTGGCGCACGACAACGAGGTTGATCTCGCGGCCGGCCGCGACCGGATAATGGACCGCATGGCGGCCGGGGCCGAGATGGAGCGTCACGCCGGGCTTTTCGCCGGGGCGGGCGGGCACGGTGGTGCGCCAGGCCTCATAGCCGGTGAAGACGGGTGGCGAGGCATCGCCGGTCAGGTCCCGCACGCGCGACCTGACTCCGTCCGCTCCGATCAGGCCGAGCCCGGCGATGGTCTCGGCGCTGCCGCTTTGACCGGCGAGGCCGACTGTAACGCCGTTCTCGTCCGCGCTGAGGTCCTCGACGCCACGCCCGACCACGAGGCGGATATTCGGCATGGCGCGGACGGCGTCGAGCAGGACGGTGTGGAGGTCGTTGCGCTTCATCAGCCGGAAGGGCGTCGGCATGCGCTCAGGTTCGTAGCGCATCTCCAGCAGCTGCGAGCCGTTGCCCCAGCGCCTGACGACTAGCCCCTGCGAGGAGACGGCGACGCGCTTGAGCGGCAGGGTGAGGTCCAGCGCATCGAGGATGCGGCCGGAATTGGCGCTGATCTGGAGGCCTGCGCCCAGCTCGCCGAAGCTCGTGCGTTTTTCCACGACGGTGACGGCGATGCCCCGGCGGGCGAGGCTGAGCGCCATGGCCAGACCGCCGATGCCGGCGCCGGCGATGACGAGATGAGGAGCGGACACGCTGGATGCCTTCGATGAAGAACGGGGGCGCGGCGGCCCCTGATCACTCCGCCGGCGGGATGGCCTCGGATCGCTGCCGCATCGGATCAATCCGAAAAGCGGATTCCATTTTTCGGTCCGATGCTAGCCGTCGTCAGGCGGCCTTGGCGGCGTCCTGATAGGCGCATTCCGGCGGGTTGCACTGTGCGCCCTTCAGCGACGGCTCGTATTTGAACAGCGTCGAGCAATAGGGGCAGACGATCTCGTGATCCGAGCCCATGTCGAGGAAGACATGCGGATGATCGAAGGGCGGCTTGGCGCCGATGCACATGAATTCATGCGCGCCGACATGGATGACCGGAACGCCGGGCTCGTTGTGGAAATGCGGGATGGCGTGGTCGGCCATGATCTTCGTCGCTCTTCGCAGGTCTGAATTCGGGCGCAACCTATCCGGTCGGGCGGCCGGACGCCAGTGCGCTATTGCCGCTCCCGCTCGCGCAGGCAGCTTTGGGCCAGCTCCGTCATCCGGAGGGTTTCCTGCGGTGCGAGCAGCCCGTCGAGCGCTTTTTGCCAGAGCTTTTCGCGCTTGAGGCTTTCGACCGTGCAGGCGCAGACCGCGCGGCAGACCTGCTGGGGCAGGTTCGGGCTGGCGCAGCTCAGCTGGCAATCGGTCCGGAAGGTGCGCTCCTCGGGCGAAGGCGTCGGCACGACCAGGGTCGCGAGCATCAGGCCGCCGATGAAGAGCGGCTGGTGGAGCAGGTAGATCGGCAGGCTGTGGCGCCCGCCCCAGGCGATGATTCGCGCGGGGAGCAGGTGGGGCTGCCAGCTTGCGAGCCTGGTATCCGCGAGGCGCGGCAGCAGCAGCCGGGCCAATGCGATACCGCTCAGCACGAAGCCGAACCAGGGAAAGACCGGTACGAAATCGGCCGTCTGGAGCGGCACATGGGAGAGGCCGAGCCAGACCGCCCAGGGTTCGTCGAACGGCGGCAGGTCGACGAAGCGGGGCAGGGCGAAGGCGATGATTGCCGCCAGCGCGACAAGGACCACCGGCAGGCGCAGGAAGGGCAAAGCGAGCACGCTGGCGACCGCGATGTGATGCAGGATGCCGAAGAAGATGAAGTTCCCCGGCAGGGCGAACCATGTGCCGAGTGAAACCAGCGCGGCGGCCCCCGCGACCATGGCGAGGCGCTTCAGGTAAGCTTTGCGATTCAGGCCCTTGCGCGTCGCCAGCACGAGGCTGAAGCCGACGATGGTCAGGAACGAGCCGGCGATGCAGCGCGCAAAGAGCCGCCAGCCCGGCTCGATGACGACGTCGGTCTCGATCAGCCTGAAAAAGGAGAGGTCATAGGCGAAGTGGTAGACGAACATCGCCAGCAGCGCGAAGCCGCGGGCGAGGTCGACCAGCGCGAAGCGGGACGACGAGGGCGCGGTGGAGGCGGTCTGGCCGGCGAGAGTCTGGCTCATGGCCTCGGCTTCATCATGGCCGCGGCTCATAGGCAAGCTGCATGGCCGCAGCTATCCAAGGCGGCCCTGTCATGGCAGGGAAGGGCAACTCGTTCATTCCCTGCCTTTCGGGGCCTCGTTGCCAAGATCCGCATGAAGAGCTTCTCCTCCGACGGCGTGAGCCTCGCCTATACAGACCTCGCCCCGACCGGGGAGGTGGATCAGCACCGCGCCGTGGTTCTGGTCCATGGCTTCGCTTCCAGCATGGCGACGAACTGGATCAATACCCAGTGGACCAAGACGCTGACCCATGCGGGCTATCGTGTCGTCGCGCTCGATAATCGCGGCCATGGTCATAGCGAGAAGCTCTACGATCCCGCCGCGTATTCCTCCCATATCATGGCCGAGGATGTGCGTCGGCTGATGGACCATCTCGACATCCCGCGCGCCGCGGTGATGGGTTATTCGATGGGCGCGCGCATCTCGGCGCATCTGGCACTGGCGCATCCGCGCCGACTCGATGCGTTGCTGCTCGGCGGGCTCGGCATCCATCTGGTCGAGGGGGTGGGGCTGCCGCTCGGCATCGCTGACGCGATGGAGGCGCCCTCTCTCGAGGTGCTGACCGACCCGATGCAGCGGATGTTCCGGGCCTTCGCCGAGCAGACCAAGAGCGATCTAAAGGCGCTAGCCGCCTGCATCCGCGGCTCGCGCCAGACCCTCACCGCCGAGCAGGTCGGAGAGATTTCGATGCCGACGCTCATCAGCGTGGGCACGAAGGATGATGTCTCAGGCTCCGGCCCGGAGTTGGCGAAGCTCATCCCCGATGCGGAATCCTTCGACATCGAGGGGCGCGACCACAATCTCGCGGTCGGCGACAGGAGCCACAAACAGGCCGTGCTCGACTTTCTCGCGCGTTTGTGAGAACGATCTGGCTCCCGAGGGGCGCACTGGAAAAGCGGGCGACGCCAATGTGTTGTCGACGTTCTCTGAAAAACTGAGTCCGCCGCCTCCTCTTTCGATTCAAAATCCGTCCGCATGAAATTTTGGCGCGGCCGCCCGCTTCGGGCTAGGCTGTCCTTCCGCCGACGGTGATCTCCGGAGAACGAACATGCCTGCAGGGCGCTCCGCCGTGGAAGCACGCGCTAACGTCGCTGGCCTCGAGCTGGTCGATTCCGTCTGGTCCAGGCTGCGCCGGGAGGCCGAGGCCGCCGTCGCGGCCGAGCCTGCTCTGGGCACCCTCATCGTCTCCTCGGTGCTGAACCAGCCGAGCTTCGAAAGTGCGGTCGCACATCGCGTCGCCGTCCGGCTCGGCCATCCGGCCGTGACCTCGGACCTGATCGAGCAGGCCTTCACCGAGGCGATGGCCGATGACGAGACGATCGGGCCGGGCATGCGCGCCGATGTGCTGGCGGTGCTCGACCGCGACCCGGCCTGCTATCGCGTGCTGGAGCCGGTGCTCTTCTTCAAGGGCTTCCACGCCCTGCAGTGCCACCGGCTGGCGCACTGGCTCTGGCGGCGGGATCGGCGTGACTTCGCGCTCTACCTCCAGACGCGCTCTTCCGAGGTGTTCCAGACGGACATCAACCCGGCTGCGAAGATCGGCAAGGGCATCTTCCTCGACCATGCGACCGGCCTCGTCGTCGGCGAGACGGCCGTGATCGAGGACGACGTCTCGATGCTGCATGGCGTCACGCTGGGGGGCACGGGTAAGCAGGGCGGCGACCGCCATCCCAAGATCCGCAAGGGCGTGCTGATCGGCGCCGGTGCCAAGATCCTCGGCAATATCGAGGTGGGCCAGTGCAGCCGCGTCGCCGCCGGCTCTGTGGTGCTGCAGCCGGTGCCGCGCAACATGACGGTGGCAGGTGTGCCGGCGAAGGTCGTGGGCCAGGCCGGCTGCGCCGAGCCCTCGCGTTCGATGGACCAAATCCTCGAAGGCGATTGCGGCGCCTATATCTGATCGGACGCGCCGGTCGTCCCTCCAGGGTCGTCCTGCTCGCCCTTGTGGCGAGCATCCACGTCTTGAACACCGCGCTGGCCGAAGGGAGACGTGGATGGTCGGGACAAGCCCGACCATGACGCGAGGGGCTTTATCGTCTCAGGAGTCGCCCGCAGGGGCGAAGAAGCAGAGAAATCCGCCGAGGGCATCGATGCAGAGATGCCAGTGTCCGTCCGGTGAGGGCTGCACTCTCTGATGGGGAACTTCGATAACCAGCGGCTCGCGCCGGGTGGTCGGCCACATGGGATGCCCGCCGGGGACGATCGTGACGATGAAGCCGGCCGGGTTCTCGCGCACGTCCTCGGGCTCGATCTGCGCGCAGTCGATACCGGTACAGCACAGCGGCGGGTACTCCCAGCGGCTCGGTGCCTGATGGGAGTGGGCATTCGTCGCTCCCACGGCCAGCAAAGCCGCCATGGCGATTGAAGCGGTCAAGCGCATCGGCCAGCCCTCGGGAGGACGGTGCGGTGGGATCGAGGCGAATGCGTGGCGGGAGGGCGGAAACGGCAGGCGCGCCCGCTCCCCTTTTTCCGCAGTGGATTGAAGGTGAGCGGGCTTAGCGGTGCTTTCGCTACGATGCCGCTCCGCTGTAGCGCTCCAGCATCTCCCCCTTCATCTCCTCTTCGCCGACGAGCCGGGCGCCGCCAAGCTGGACCGAATTTACGGTGCCGGTGCCGTCGCGCTTAAGTTCGGCGGGCTCGCCAGGGCTGTTGAAGCCCGAGGCGCGGGTGATCTGGCCACGGTCGGGACTTTCCAGCGTGATCTCTGCGGCGTCCAGCAGGGGCGTGAAAAGGGCGGGGCTGGCGACGAGGACATGCTTGCCAGCCGGGACGAGATCGCTGGCGGACCAGATGGTCCACCAGCGGCCGGTCCAGTCCTTTGCCTCGGGTAGGGGCGCTCCGCGCTCCGAGAAGGCCTTGAGGATATGGGCGATGCCGTCGAGCCACTGATGGGCCAGGCCATCGATGCCGTTTGTCAGTACACAGACGGTGAGGCCATGCGCCGGGAAGACGGCGGTGCGGGTGATGAAGCCCTGGAAGCCGCCGGAATGGCCGAACCAGCGCCAGTCGCCTTCGCCGCCGGAGATGGTGCCGAGCCCGTAATGACGGCCGACGCTCGCCTCGTCGTCGGGCCAGAGCCGGCGCGTCATCTCCCGCCGGCTCAGCGGGGAGAGGACGCTCTTTTTCGCCTTTGGCGAGAGCTGTGCGAAGTAACGCGCGACATCCGCCGCCGTGGCGACGAAGCCGGCGGCCGAGATCATGGCGTTGCCGAGATTGTCGGCGGGGATGACAATGCGCCGGCCGAGCGGATGCATGCCGCTATGGCCCTTCGCCATCGGGCGCTCGCCCCAGAGATTGATATCGGGCTTGGTCTCCAGCAGGCCGACCTTGGAGACGACCTCGTCGGTGATCCATTCGCTGTAGCTCAGCCCCGTCACCGCCTCGATGACGAGGCCGAGCAGAGCAAAGCCGTGGTTGGAGTATTTGAAGCGCTGCGAGGCGGGATAGACCGGCGGCCTGGCGAGGTCGGCCAGCAGTTCGGCCTTGCCGCAATAGGGCTTGCGGTCGAGGAACTGGCCGTTGTCCGGCCCGTCCCGGGTGAGGCCGGCGCTGTTGGAGAGGACCTGGCCGATGGTGGCGGCGGCGATCTCGGGGTGCAGCCCATCGACGAACTGGCCGACCTTGTCGTCGAGCTTCAGGCGCCCGTCCTCGACGAGGCGCAGGATGCCGGCGCTGGTGAAACTCTTGGAATGGGAGGCGATGCGGAAGCCGTGGCGTGGCGTCAGCGCCTCGCCAGTCTCCAGATTCGCGCTGCCGAAGGCGGCTTCGAGCACGATCTCGCTGCCGTTTGCGATGGCGACGGCGCAGCCCGGCTGGCCGTGAAAGCGGCGCTGGAATTCGAGCCAGCTCGCGACATAGGCGAGGGCGGGGGCAAGCCACGGCTTCATCAGGGCGGTCCGTCACGTTCGAGGGGCGGAGAGCATCGCACGATTCCGCGGGCGACAGGCAAGCGGGATGAGAGGGGGGCCGTCATGTCTACCCGGCTGCTTTCGCTTGCCCTGATGGACGTGCCGTGGCATCGCTCCCGGCCAATCGAAAGGATCCCGATCGTGGACAAGCAAGAACTCGCCAAGCTCGAAGCCTATCTGCGCCGCACCTTCAACAACCACGCGATCAGCGTGCGCGCCCGCATGAAGAAGACCGACTCGGCCGAGGTTTATCTGGGCGAGGAGTTCATCGGCATCATCCATGTCGACGACGAGGACGGCGACCGCTCCTTCAACTTCACGATGGCGATCCTCGACGTCGATCTCGAGGATTGAACCTTCGTTCCGAGGCGCCTGCCGAAGCCGCGTGACAACCTCCTCTCCCCCTGAGGGAGAGGGTTGAGGGGAAGGTGCGCCGCCCTGAATCTGCGCATTTCAATCCACTCACGATTCCGACTTGAGCGACCCTCATCCGTCAGCACTTCGCGCTGCCGCCCTCTCCCGCAAGAGGAGAAGGGAAGCCAGCCCGAGAATGACGACCTGCCGTTAGCGGATGAGCCCGTCGATCGTCCGGCGCACGCCGCCGAGCATCAAAGCCCAGTCGGCGATGATGGCGCGGGGGAAGCGGATGTTCACGTCCATGCCGCGATGCTGGAAGGTGATGCGGCAAGGCTCGTCGAGATTGGCGGCGGTCTCGATCGGACAGCGGGCGGCGAAGCCCCTGCCATCCGGCACCGAGACATAGAACTCGTCGCCCTCGAAGGGCGAGCCCTTGCGGAAGCCGCGCACCACGAGCCCGCCGGGATTGGACCAGACGGTCGAGGTCAGGAAGCGGGCATAGGTGGCGAGTTGCCGCGCCGGCTCGTTGACCTTGTCGGGCGGGCTCAGCGTGATCAGCAGGCGCTTGCGGCTCTGCGGCTGCACGGGGCCGGGCTGAACCGGGCCGAGGCTCGGCCAGTCCAGCCGCAGCCGGGCCATGCCGACGAGACGGCTGGTGTCGTCTTGCTCGCTCGGTCCGGTCAGGTCCTTCGGGATCATCAGCGCGACATGGCCGACGCGGGCCGCCTGCAGCACCGAGGGCTGCTCTTCGCTGCCATGGGTAAGGTAGAGGGCAAGCGCCGTTGCCAGCATTCCCGCGATCATGATCCCGAGCGCGACCTTGAGCAGGGCGCCGTCGGCGCGCGGCAGCGGCGCCGGCACGCGCTGCTGCAGGCGCATCCGCACCATCGAGGCCAGATGGGCTGCTTGATGTCCGGGCCTGTGATGGGACAGCGACGCGGTCATTCCGGATACCTTCGCCAGACGGCCGGGGATGGGTTCCGCGCTACTGAATCACCGCCGCCTTAACGGTCCGTAAACCATAAGCCGGCGGATCGCCGTTGGTCTGTTCAACTCAGGTCACCTGGCCCGCCGAACACGGGAACGAGCGAGATACCCCAGCCCGAATCCCATCAGTGCGACGGCAAGACCTGAGCATACCAGCCCCGCCGGCGTGATCCGGGCCTTGCCCTCCAGGGTGATGGACTTGCCCACCCTCAATTGGAATTCCGATCTGATCTCTTCAGGGTGCGCTGGCGCGGCATCGAAGATCGCAGGCTTTGCCTCGGCGTCAGTCATGTCGCCCTCCGGAAATATTCGACGATCGTGCCATGAAGACCCTCTAAATCGCCAGCTCTGCCGAACTGTGCCGGATGGGGGCTTTAGCGATTTGGCGTTAACCATTTGTTAAGCCTGTCCTTCACAGGCGGCCCGTCCTGCGGCAGGTTCCGGGCGCGTCGTTCGGGGAGGATTGCGCCCGTGACCATTCAGCCCGCCGCGCTCGAGGCGCTCCAGTCGCTCTTTCTCGGCTTCGCGTTCGCGGGCCTGCTGGCCAGCGCCTATGAGCTGTTCACCACCCGCCGGGCCGACTTCAAGCTGCTGCAGGCGGGCGGGCTCGCCGCCGTCGCCAGCGTCCCGGTCGTCGTGTTCAGCGCTCCGTTCCTGATCCTGCGCAACACGGTGCGCGGCCGGCGGATCGAGGGGCGGCCGCTCGTCTTCGTGATGCTCGCCAGCATGATCGCGGCGGTCTGGAGCATGGCCTCTGGCCGGATCGTGCTCGACCTGCTGATGTTTCTCGGCGCTTGACGGGAGGCACCGCTCGTCTGCAATCCTCGGCTAGAGCGCGCGCCGATCGGAACACGCGTTCTCTATCAATAATCGAGAGGCGGATTCGCCGATCAGGTTGAAGCAACCTGATTGGATCCGGCTCCAGGGGAAGCCCAAGGATAGCGCGATGCCACTTTACATACTGGATGGGACGCGGCCCGAGACGCCGGACGCGGGGGCATGGTGGCTGGCGCCGGACGCGCATGTCATCGGCCGGGTGCGGCTCGGACGCGATGTCGGGATCTGGTTCGGTGCCGTGCTGCGCGGCGACAATGAATGGATCGAGATCGGCGAGGGCAGCAACATCCAGGAAGGGTGCGTGCTGCACACCGACATGGGCTCGCCGCTCACGGTCGGCGCCAACTGCACGATCGGCCATCGCGCCATCCTGCATGGCTGCACGATTGGCGAAAACAGCCTCGTCGGCATGGGGGCGACCGTGCTGAACGGCGCGAAGATCGGCCGCAACTGCCTCGTCGGCGCCAATGCGCTGGTCACGGAGGGCAAGGAGTTTCCCGACAATTCGCTGATCGTCGGCTCTCCCGCGCGCGCGGTCCGGACGCTGGACGAGCAGGCGGCAGCGGGCATCACCGCCTCGGCTCGGGGGTATGTGAAGCGCTGGCGGCAGTTCGCGGCCGGGCTCGAAAGGCTCGACTGAGCGCCTGGCCGGCCCGGCCCATTTCAAAAGAAGCGGGCCGACTCCCCGCTGGGAAGCCGGCCCTGGCGAAACCCGATCCTTTGGGGACGGGTGTGGGGACGTGACCGAGCCTCGCCTGTCCCGCCAGATTGTCGAAGGAGCCAGGCCTAGCGCTGCACCGAGGCGACCGTTGGCGTCTGCGCGCCGCCGAGCGAGGTCCAGCCCGTGCGGTACTGCGACTCACGCTTGACGTAGACGTAGCCGGTCTGGCTCCAGGGCAGGATCGCGTTGCGCTTGTTGTCGAGCACGAAGTCGCCGCGGTCGGTGCGGATCATCAGCACGGCGTGGCCGGCATTCTCCTCGTCGATCACCACGGTCATCAGCATGGCGCGGCGCGGCAGCCCGGCCTCGGCGAGGCGCTTGCGCTTCAGCAGAGCGTAGTCCTCGCAGTCGCCCTTGCCGTCGGTCGGCAGGTCCCAACGATCGACGACGCCCCAATGATCCTCGTCGGTGATGGCCGAAATCTCGCGGTTCACGCCGTTGTTGACGCCCAGGATGGTCTTCCAGAGCTTCGGCGTCAGCGCGACCTGATCCGGCTCGCGTGTATCCGTGCGGCACTCCGCCGGCGAACGCTTGCAGAAATCCGTCCAGGCATAGGGCGCCCGCGCATCGCCCGAGGCGTCGGCCGGGGCGCTCGCGACCGGAATGCCGGCCATGCTCTGGGCGTTGGCGGAAGAAGCGCCCGTCACGGCGACCAGCGCCACGAAAGCTATCCCGGTCAGACTGCGATGAATTTGGAGCATGTCGTCCCCTTTCTGTCCCGGGGAGACGATGCCGGCAGGTCGATGGATTCGACCTGAAATGGAAACGAACAAATTTATGTATTCGGGCGCCTAAGGCCCCAAGTAAATATCAAGATCAACCTTGATCAAACTGGACAGTAACGATTCGCAACGATTGCGGAACGATCGATTAACCATTGCTATTTCGTTATGCTGAAACGGGTGATTAACCTACGCGCGCGTTGCGCAAGGAAATCGCTCGAGCATGCAGGGGCTTCTCGAAGGTCTGCAGGCCCACCGGAGAAGCTCCGGCGGCGTGGGCAGTGAAGCCTCATCCGGGAAAGATGCTCGGATCAAGCCCGGGCATGACGAATCGACTGCGGCGGAGGGGGAGGTTCGACAGCGCGGCGGGCGCCGTCAGCCCGGCCTCAGAGTTCGATGTTCTCGTCGAGGACGTCGGGGGAGAGCGGGAAGCGGAACTCGGCCGCATAGCCGCCGTCGAAGCGGCGGATGAGCTGGGCCGGGGTGGAGCCGATCCGCACAGGCGTGCCGAGCGGGAGGTCGAGATCGCTCGAGAAGGCCGTTCCGGACAGCGAGATGTCGATGAGGCGGATCACATGCGCCGCGCCGTCATCCATCGTCAGCACCGCGCGCGGGTTGCGCGGCACGATGCGCTCGTGACGACGATCCTCGGGCAGGCCGAGTTCCTCGCGATTGGCGAGCCATGTCAGCTGTGCGGTGAATTTCTCGCGCTTGCGGCTGGTCGCGGTGATCGTCATCGCGAAGCCTTCCATCGTCGTGCGGACGCAGGTTCCTTCGATCCGGCCGAGATGGTCGAGATAGGTGATGACGCGGTCGCCGGGCTTCGCCTTCGCCGGCGCGGCGAGATGGAGGCCGCCCGGCGAGATGTCGATCGTCTGGCAGGGATATTCCATGCGGTTGGGCAGCATGTAGCGGCCCAGCAGCACGACCTTCATACGGTGATGCCGCCTGCGCTCGACAGGGAAAGCAGCCGTACGGGGCGTTTGGAGCGCGCTCAGCATTGAATGACCGACCTGGGAATTCCGGTCCGATCCTAGGTGGCGGCTGGTTAACGGACCGTTCCGGCCGGAGCGCGGACTTTAAGATTCAGGCGCGTCCGCCAGGCAGGACGATGAATCGCGGCGGATCGGCGCGCTGTGGCATCGGCGCCGGGCGCGCGGCCTCGGCGGGCCAAAGCATCCGGAGCGAGATCATTCGCATCGATTCGACCGTGTCGAGGCCGAGCCAATCCGGCGAGGCGGCGGGCGAAAGCGCGCCCAGAACGCGGGCGTGGGTGCGTCCGCGATAGCGCAGCGGCAGCAGCAGGAGTTCGAGATAGAGCGGCGTGCCTGTCGTCGATTCGCCGGATAATCCGGCGACGGCGCCGGCGCTCTCATCCATCACGGTCTGGACGAGGCGGCGCATGTCGCCCTGCGACTCGATATCGGGCCAGAGCGCGGAGAAGGCGCGGCCGCGCAACTCCTGGCCGACGAGGGCACAAAGCCTTGTGCCGGCCAGGCGAAACACCGGCCCGATCGGCTCGTTCTCCAGGATGAAAGTATCGGTCAGCGCAGGACGCAGCGCGCCGGGCTCGATCTCGCCACGCTCCGGCGCGGCCCGTTCGCCGCGCAGCGCGTCCCAATACTCGAAGACCAGACGGGTGCTTGCGTTCTTCATCCTGTGCCCTTGTAACCGGCTGCCTCCCTTTGGAACGTGCTTGCGTTCAGTGATGACGCATATCCGTTCAAGAAGGGGACGAATTGTTCTTCGGAATTTCCAAAACGCATTCGCCATGCCGTTTTGCCACTCCCGGTCCGGCGGGGGGAGGTAACGCGGGCCATTAGGGTTAACCAAGTGTTACCTTTGTGGATGACCGCTAAAATGCATATCAAATGCCACCGAATTCGCGAATGAGAGCCATCATTGGCCAGGCGAGGCGGGGGGGGCGTGACACGCCGCGCGGCATGGCTGCGCGGTGACACAGCCGGCGAAGGGAGGGGGCGAAAGCTCTCTCCCTTTTTCGTGCCAGGGAGGCTGCGGCGCTTGCGCCGCCCTGCCGCTTCGGCAAGTGTGGCGCCCACATGGCATACCCTGAATCCCATCCTCCGGCGCGCGAACCCGCCTTCAACCTGCCCTCAGCGGTCGTTTGGCTCCTGGGCATTCTGGCGTTGATCCAAGCCGGCCGCTCGCTGCTGTCGGACTATGACGACTATCTGCTGATGTCGTGGCTCGCCTTCGTGCCGGCGCGGCTGACGTTATGGATAAGCCCCGAGCGGATCGACGATGTCGTCGGCGCCCTGTCGCAGGCGGGCGGGTCGGATGTCGTCGAGCGGCTGCAGCTCGTCAGGCTGCTGCTGGCCGATGGCGGCGTCAGGCTCTGGACCGTGCTGACATACGGCTTCCTGCACGGCTCCTGGCTACATCTGGTTTCCAACGCCGTCTGGCTCGCCGCCTTTGGCAGTCCGGTCGCCCGGCGGCTCGGCAGCTGGAGCTTCCTCAACCTGATGGCGCTCTCGACGATCGGCGGGGCGCTGCTGCACTGGTGGTCGCGCGAGCTCGAGGTCCTGCCGCTGGTCGGCGCCTCGGCCGGTGTCTCGGGGGCGACGGCCGCGGCGGTCCGCTTCGTCTTCGCGCCCGGCATGCGCTTCGGCGAACTCGGCAACGATGCGGTCGTCCGGGCGATTCCCGCCGAGCCATTCGGGCAGCTGTGGCGCAATTCGCGGGCCCTGCTCTTCATTGCCATCTGGTTCGCGACGAACATCCTGTTCGGCGCCGGGATGGTACCGATCTTCGGCGAGGAGACCAGCATCGCCTGGGAGGCGCATATCGGCGGGTTCGTCGTCGGCCTGCTGCTCTTTCCGCTTCTCGACCGCGGCGCGCAGAGGCGCTGAGCGCTGGACGGCCAATTTGCCGGCCTTGCGCGCGCCCAACTCTTCCCACACACTCATTTCATCGCGAAGCACTCCTCGAGCCGCCCGGGCATCGTGCGTTTGCCGGCGGCCCGCGGGAGGCGCAAGCCAACCTGCGCGCCGGCCAAGGCGCGCCTTCGAGGAGGAGACGTCCATGAATGTCGAGCAGCTCCTGAGCGGCAAGGGACGCGAAGTCATCTCGGTGCTGCCGCACCGGACGCTCGCCGAAGCGATCCGTACGTTGAGCGAGAGGCGTATCGGCGCGGTCGTCGTGATGGGGGCTGACGGCGCTCTCGTCGGCATCCTGTCCGAGCGCGATATCATCAGGGCGCTGGGCGAGCAGGGCGGAGCGGCGCTGGAGAGCGCGGTCTCGCGCTCGATGACCTCGAAGGTCGTGACCTGCCGGCCGCAGACCAGCGTCGACGAACTGATGGAGATCATGACGATGGGCCGCTTCCGCCACGTTCCAGTGGTGGAGAATGGCCGCGTCACCGGCATCGTCTCGATCGGCGACGTCGTGAAGCATCGTGTCGCGGCCATCGAGGCGGAGAGCCAGGCGATGCGCGACTATATCGCCATGGCGTGAGAGGCCCATCATTCGGAAACGCGCCGTCATTCCGGGGCAGGCCTGAGCCCGGAATCCACGAACACTGACGGAATGAGAAAGGGCGGCATCACTGCCGCCCTTTCTTCAAAGGCCTGTATCCATGGGTTCAAGGCTCTTCGCGACGCGAAGCCCCGGAATGACGGCGCGTTTCCGCAGAAAATCAGCGCGCTCTAGTCTTCCGCTGCGGCCTGTTCCGCTGCGGCGAGGATGGTGATGTCGTCGAGGGAGCGCAGCGCCGCCTGCCGGCCGAGCTCGATGATCTCTTCCGCGCGGTGGAAATCGAACAGGCCGATGCGGCCGAGCTTCGGGCCGATCATCACGTCCGGCGGGTCACCCGCCAGGCGGGAGCGCGAGATGCGGTCCTGCGTGATGTTGAAGGCGTCCATCATCACGCCGGCGAGGCCCGGCCGGTTCTCGGCCGGGCGGCCGACGATGTTGCGGACGCGCTGGGCGGCGCCGCTGATGCCGTCATACCAGCGCGGCTCGGGCCGCACCTCGAGCTCGGGCACGAGCGGGCCAGGATCGGAGCCGTGGCTCTGGATGATCGTGCCGCGGCCGGCGAGATCGCTGTTGAGGTTCACGCAGATCACGATATCGGCCCCGAGCGCGCGCGCCGCCGTCACGGGGACGGGATTGACCAGTGCGCCGTCCATCAGCCAGCGCCCGCCGAGCTTCACGGGGTCGAAGACGCCGGGCAGCGCGTAGGAAGCGCGCAGCGCCTCGACCAGCGGGCCATGGGTCAGCCAGATCTCGTGGCCGGAGCCGAGTTCGGTTGCGATCGCTGCGAAGCGCTGCGGCAGTTCCTCGATGCGGATGCCGTTGAGGTGCTGGTCGAGCAGGCGCTTGAGCCGGCTGCCGCCGATCAGGCCGGCGCCGCCGATGTGGAAGTCCATCAACCCCACCAGGCGGCGCTTGGTCAGGCTGCGGGCGAATTCTGTGAGCTGGGTGATCTTTCCGGCGGCGAGACAGCCGCCGACGACCGCGCCGATCGAGGTCCCGGTGATCACATCGGGCTTGAACCCAGCGTCAGCCAGCACCTGGATCGCGCCGATATGGGCCCAGCCGCGGGCGGCGCCGCCACCGAGCGCAAGGCCGATCTTCGGCCTTGCCGATGCCGGCTGCTCTTCGGGCAGACGCATATCGGTCATGGCAGCACCGTCTCCGCCGAGTCCAAAGGCCCGCGCGATATCGTCCCGGAGCATGAAGCTGTTCCTCCGCAGGGGAGCAGCGTCTCAGATCGCGATGAGCGAAAGGTGAACGGCATGTCGAACAGCCATTATCGCCTGCATTTGACGGGACGGTGAAGGGGCGAAGGCGCGTCCGAAAGCCTCTGAAGTCCTTGATGCATTTTCTTCACGCGAACCGGTGTCGATTTCGCCCAAAAATGCTCTAGTCGCATAGGATGAGCGGCTTCGCGCCGTCGTCGCGCAGGGGTTGGACACGGTAGAAGCAGGAGCAGCGGCCGGTGTGGCAGCAGCCGCCGTCGCCGCCGACCTTGACCTTGAGCCAGATCGCGTCCTGGTCGCAGTCGATCCGCATCTCGACGATGGTCTGGATCTGCCCGGAGGTCGCGCCCTTGTGCCAGAGTTCCTGGCGCGAGCGGGACCAGTACCAGGCTTCCCCGGTCTCGATCGAGCGCTTCAGCGCCTCGGCGTTCATGTGCGCGACCATCAGAACGGCGCCGCTGTCGGCCTCGGTCGCGACCACGGTGACGAGGCCGTTAGCATCGAAGCGCGGGCTCAGCACCGTGCCCTCCTCGAGGGCGCGCTTGTCGGTGACGGCGGGAAAGGCAGTCATTGCGATACTCACGGGGCTGCCGCTTACAGGCCGGGCGACTTCACCATGGTGAAGAAGCGGACCTGCTCGGACGGATCGTCGCGGAAGACACCGCGATACTGGGTCGTCAGGGTCGTGGAGCCGTGCTTCTGCACGCCGCGCATCGTCATGCACATATGCTCGGCCTCGACCAGTATGGCGATGCCGCGCGGCTGCAGTGCCTGCTCGATCGCATCGGCGATCTGGGCCGTCATCGTCTCCTGCGTCTGGAGGCGTCGTGCGAAGACGTCGACGATGCGGGCGAGCTTGGAGAGGCCGACCACGCCGTTCGCGGGGTAGTAGCCGATATGCGCCTTGCCGAAGAAGGGCGCCATGTGGTGCTCGCAATGGGAGTGGAAGGGCACGTCCCGCACCAGCACCATGTCCCGGTAGCCCTCGACCTCCTCGAAGACGCGATCCAGGACCTCGTTCGGGTCCTCGGCATAGCCCTTGAAATATTCGCGATAGGCCTCGGCGACGCGGCGCGGGGTATCGGCCAGCCCCTCGCGCGACGGATTGTCGCCCGCCCATAGGATGAGCGTCCGCACCGCGGCCTCGGCCTCGGCCCGAGTGGGCTTGCGGACCAGAAACGGGTCTGCTGAGGGAACGCCCTCGACGGGTAAGGGCTTGACCACAGGGATCATGTGGAGCCTTTCATTGAGATAAGCTTCACGCTTTGCAGCCCCATGAAGGCTGCGTTGCTGCGAAAGGGCAGTCCATGCCCTCCCGCTTTGCAGCAATCAACCTTATATTGGTTGTCCGAGCCGGTCATTCCAGAGCCGCTAGAGACACAAGCCATGCTGGACGACGTCTACAACAAGCGCATTCTCGCCTTTGCCGCGAACATTCCCCTGCTGCAGCGCCTGGAAACGCCGGACGCCACCGCCAAGGCCCATTCGAAGCTGTGCGGCTCCACCGTGACGGTGGATGTCAACATGGATGGCGATGTCGTCACCGGCTTTGGCCATGACGTGAAGGCTTGTGCGCTCGGCCAGGCCTCCTCCTCGATCATGGCGCGGCATGTGATCGGCTCGACCGCCGAGGAGCTTCGGCAGGTGCGCGAGCAGGCCCGCGCCATCCTCAAGGAGAATGCCGAGCCGCCGGAGGGCAAATGGGCGGATCTCGCCGTGCTCGTGCCGGTGCGCGATTTCAAGGCGCGCCATGCCTCGACGATGCTGACTTTCGATGCCGTGGTCGACGCGATCGACCAGATTGAGGCGCGCCGGCGCGAGGCCGCGGCCTGACCGGCTCCCCGCTTACCTGACGCCGAAGGCCTGCTTGATCTCCGGCACGGTATCGTCGAAGCGAGCCTTGAAGGCGCGTTCCGCGAGCAGGGCCTTGGCCACGGCGCGGCCGGCCTTCTCGCCCGCGACGAGGTCGCTCGGGAAGTGAAAGCCGCAGATCAGGCGGCTCTCGTTGTAGCTCTTCACCCGCGCTTCCAGCTTCTCCTCCATCTGGGGAGCGGCCGCTTTCAGCAGCTCCGCGTAGAGCGCAGCGGTCGCGGCATGGGCCGAGGGGAACGAGGTGCCCTCGGGGCGCGCGCCAGGGCAAGGCTTGACGCGGACCTTGGCCCAGAGCTGGAACGGGCGCGTGCGGTTGGTCAGGCGGTGGACGCTCTTCAGCAGGATCGAGAGCTCGACCTGAGCCTCGCGGAAGAGCAGGCGGACCTCGCGGTGAGTACCGTCGACATAGCCCGTGTCCATGCCGTTCAGGAAATTCACAAGCGCCACGCGCTGGTCGGCGATGGCCTCCTTCTCGCGCTCCGGCGTACGGTTCAGCGAAATCTGCTGGACCTTTTCGAACTCGGCCTTGTCCTCGGGGCTGTTTTGCGCTGGAGGCAGGCCGATGATCTTGGCCATGTCGAGCTTGGCGCCATCCAGCCAGAGCAGGTAGGGGCGCTGCTGGGCGAGGCCCGGCGTCGCGAGCCCGAGCCCCAGCACCAATGCGAAGCCGGCGAGGGCCCCGCGCAAAGCGGGCTGGCGCAAGGGAGCCAGGCGAGGCAAGGCATGGCAAAAGCGGGCGGCGGACATCATGTTCCCGGATCGAGCGATGGAAGCGGTTCTGGTGGCGGCTGAAAAACGCGAAGCAGTTTCGTTATTTCACCGAGTCTTTGTTAAGCAAAGATGTTCGTGGGGTCGCATTGTCGCGCATTTGCCGCGCCGGGCCGCGCATGTCGCGATTCGCGGCTACCAGCTCAGCCTTTCCATGCTGGTCGGCCGCCATTGCCGGCACTGGCCGAGCTGCTCGGCTTATACCGACGAGGCGATTCAACGCCACGGGCTGTGGCGCGGCGGCTGGATGGGAACGGCGCGAATCTGCCGCTGCAATCCCTGGGGCACGAGCGGGATCGACCTTGTCTGCGAGGAGATACCGAGCGGTGCGCGCTGGTATCTGCCCTGGCGCTATGGCCGCTGGCGCGGCGTCAATGCCCCGCCGGACGAGGCCGCTTAGGTCTTCTGCTAGTTCTTCTGCCGGCTCGCCTGGGCGCTCTGCATGGCGGTCCTGCACCCCTCCGAGAACTGGGCCTGCTTTTCCTTGAAGCAGGCGATCAGCCGGCCGCCACCGGGGGATATGCCGGGGCAGTTGCGGGTGAAATCCGCCTTGCAGGCGTTGCGCACCGCGCCCTGGTCCTGGGCGAGGGCGGGCAGGGGGGCGACGAGGGTGGCGGCGATGATCGCTGTGCGCAGCATGGGCGAACCTCCGGATGGCGGGAGCCTGCCATGATGCAGAGGCGGCTTTGCGGCGGCATGGGCGCGAGATGACAAGATGGAAAGGTCGGCCTCGCACCAGCGTTGCGTGATTGCCTGCGCGCCGCGGCTCGTATAGGCCGTGGCGGCGCATGGACCGATCCGGTTGCGGGTCCATGCGTCCTTCCGACAGGCAACCGGCCTTGGCTTACGGGGCTCGTATCCCCGAGTGAGCAGGAGCGCGATCGATGACGATCTCCCTGACATTTCCCGATGGCGCCAAGCGCGAGTTCCCCTCCGGCATTACCGGCGCGGAGATCGCGGGCGGCATTTCTCCCTCCCTCCTGAAGCGCACGGTTGCCATGGCGCTCGACGGCACTGTCGTCGATCTCGCCGATCCGATCGACCGCGATGCCAAGATCGAGTTCCTCAACCGCGAGGACCCGCGCTCGCTGGAGCTGATCCGGCACGATGCCGCGCACGTCCTCGCCGAGGCGGTGCAGGAACTTTTCCCTGGCACGCAGGTCACGATCGGCCCCGTCATCGAGAACGGCTTCTATTACGACTTCGCCCGCAACGAGCCCTTCAGCTTGGAGGATTTCCCGGCGATCGAGAAGAAGATGCGGGAGATCGTGGCGCGCGACAAACCCTTTACCAAGGACGTCTGGAGCCGCGACAAGGCCAAGGATTTCTTCGCCAAGAAGGGCGAGGCCTACAAGGTCGAGCTGGTCGATGCGATCCCCGCCGACCAGACGCTCAAGATGTATGCGCAGGGGGAATGGATCGACCTCTGCCGCGGACCGCACATGACGTCCGTCGGCAAGGTGGGCACCGCCTTCAAGCTGATGAAGGTGGCCGGCGCCTATTGGCGCGGCGACAGCAACAACGCGATGCTGACCCGCATCTACGGCACGGCCTTCGCGAGGCAGGAAGAGCTCGATGCCTATCTGAAGCAGCTCGAGGAGGCGGAGAAGCGCGACCACCGCAAGCTCGGCCGGGAGATGGACCTGTTCCACTTCCAGGAGGAGGGGCCGGGCGTCGTGTTCTGGCACTCCAAGGGCTGGCGGATGTTCCAGGAGATCATCGCCTATATGCGCCGCCGGCTCGCCGCCGACTACGAGGAGGTGAATGCGCCGCAGATCCTCGACAAGTCGCTCTGGGAGACCTCGGGCCACTGGGGCTGGTACCAGGACAACATGTTCGCGGTGAAGTCCGCCTCGGCCTTCGAGAACCCGGAGGACAAGGAGCGCGACCACAAGGTCTTCGCCCTGAAGCCGATGAACTGCCCGGGCCATGTCCAGATCTTCAAGCATGGCCTGAAGAGCTATCGCGATCTGCCGATCCGGCTTGCCGAATTCGGCAACGTTCATCGCTACGAGCCGTCCGGCGCCCTGCACGGGCTGATGCGCGTGCGCGGCTTCACGCAGGACGACGCGCACATCTTCTGCACCGAGGAGCAGCTCGCCGCCGAGTGCCTGAAGATCAACGACCTCATCCTGTCGGTCTATGAGGATTTCGGCTTCACCGAGGAGCTCGTCATCAAGCTCTCGACCCGGCCCGAGAAGCGTGTCGGCTCCGACGCACTCTGGGACCATGCCGAGGAGGTGATGCAGTCCGTGCTGGAGACGATCGCGAAGCAGTCCGGCAATCGCATCAAGACCGAGATCAATCCGGGCGAGGGCGCCTTCTACGGGCCGAAGTTCGAATATGTGCTGCGCGACGCCATTGGCCGCGACTGGCAGTGCGGCACGACGCAGGTCGACTTCAACCTGCCGGAGCGGTTCGGCGCCTTCTATATCGGCGCCGATGGCGAGAAGAAGCAGCCGGTCATGGTCCATCGCGCCATCTGCGGCTCGCTGGAGCGCTTCACCGGCATCCTGATCGAGCACCATGCCGGGCATTTCCCGCTCTGGCTCGCGCCCGAGCAGATCATCGTCGCGCCTATCACCTCGGATGCGGATGGCTATGCCGAGGAGGTCGTCATGGCGTGCATGGCGGAAGGCCTGCGCGCCCGGGCTGATCTTCGCAACGAGAAGATCAGCTACAAGGTGCGTGAGCACTCGCTGGCCAAGGTTCCGGTGATTATCGCCGTCGGCAAGCGCGAGGCCGAGGAGAAGACCGTGACGATCCGCCGCCTCGGCAGCCAGGCCCAGACGGTGATGCCGCTCTCGGAGATGCTCGCCCTGCTGACGCAGGAAGCGCTGGCGCCGGATCTGGCGCGTCTGAAGGCCGTCAGGGCGGCGTGATCTGCCTTCATGCTCGGGCTCGACCCGGGCATCCCGGGACAAGAGGGCGCCCTATCCTTCAAGAGATTCTCGGGTCGAAGCCTTGCTTCGCCCGAGAATGACGGGGGTGGCCGGCGCCACTAGCTAATCCCCACCCCGTCATGCCAGATTGCCGGCCATGCTGGGGAGTTCCTATCGTAAGCGGCTCGAGGCCGACCTTACCCGTTGGGTAGCCGGAGGGCTGCTGAGCGCCGAGAGCGCCGGCGCGATCCGGCGCTCGGTCGCCCGCGAGCAGGGCGGGGTGCGCCTGCCGGCGCTGCTTGGGCTGCTCGGCGGCCTGCTGATCGCGGCCAGCGTCGCGGCCTTCGTCGCGGCGGGCTGGGAAGATATCCCGCGCCTCGTCAAGCTCGGCATGATCCTGGCGGCCATTGCGGCCTGCTTCGCATATGCCTTCCGGCTGGAACTCCGCGATTCGCCGCGAGGCGCCGATGCCGCCGCGACCTGCGGCGTGCTGATCTTCGGTGCCGGGCTCGCATTGATCGGCCAGATGTACCACCTGCCTGCCGACTGGCCGGGCGGGGCGCTGCTGGTCGCGCTGGGCGGCCTCATCGCCGCGTTCCTAATGCGCTCGAACGGCGCGCTGGCGATCGCGCTCATCGCGATCTGCGCCTGGAGCGGCGGGCGCTGGGAGGAGGCGCAAAGCGGCGTCCATCTCGGCTTCTTCATCCTCTACCTGCCGGCGCTCTGGCTCTCGCTGTCGCGCGATAACCGGCTGGTTCATCATCTCGTGGTGCTGGCGGCGGCGCTTTGGCTGGTCATGGCTCCGGGCTATGTGCTGTTCAACCGCTTCGACTACGGGCTCCTGGCCTATGGGCTGGCCATTGCCGTGTTCTATGTGGCGCTGGGGGCGCTGGCGCTCGACCGGGGCCTGCCATCGGTGCTGACCGCATGCCTGCCCTGGGGGCTGCTTGGGCTGGTTCTGGTGCTGAACGTCGAGTTGATCCGCATCCTCGACCGCGAGGAAGCGCGTGCCGGACATGCCTTCCGCTTCGTCTTCCTGGCCTATGCCGTCGCCGTCCCGCTCGTCGCCAGCCTGGCGGGGCTCGCCCGCGAGCGACGTTTCGCCTGGCCGCTGGCGGCTGCGCTCGCCTTCGCCCTACTGGTTCCGGCCGTGTTCTGGAGCGGCATCGTCACCGCCATGGCCGGCAAGATCATCGTTGCGAGCCTGGTCCTGCTCACGGCTACGGCGCTGGTGGCTGCGGGTGCGGCCGGAGGCGTGCGGAGATTGGTGATGGCGGGTTCGGTTCTGTTCGGCGTCGCGATCCTGATCCTGCTCTGGCAGACGATCGGCACGCTGCTCGACCAGTCGCTGTTCTTCCTCGTCGCGGGGGCCGCCTTGCTGGCGATCGCCTCCGGCGCGCGGCGCCTGTTCGCGCGCCTCAATCCGCCTGAGAAGGAGGCCTCGTGATGCGCGCGCTTTCTGCCGATGCGCTGATCGCAAAGGTGCCGCTGGCGTGGCGCGCGCTGGCGACTGTGTTGCTGCTGGCGCTCGTGCTGCTCGCGCTCGTCGAGCAGCGGGCGCGGATTCTGCGAAGCGGCGCGGAGATCCGGCTCAGGACCGTGCCGATCGATCCGCGCGATCTCTTCCGCGGCGACTATGTCGTGCTGGCCTATCCGATCAGCACGGTCGAGGCCGAGGCAGGTGGCGAACGGTACAGGCGTGGCGAGAAGGTCTATGTGGCGCTGCAGCGCGACGCGGAAGGCTTCGCGCAGGCCGCCAGCGTCTCGCGCGAATGGCCAAGGGCGAGCGGCGACGCCGTGGTGATCGCAGGGCAGGTGACCACGACCGGCGCCTGTGCCTTGAACCAGGATGGTACGACAGACTGCAACCGCAGACGCCTGCGCGTCACCTATGGGCTCGAAAGCTTCTTCGTGCCTCAGGGCGAGGGCAAGGTCATCGAGACCACCGATAAGGCCCGGATCGAAGTGGTTGCCTCAGTCTCGTCCTCCGGCGCGGCTGCGATCAAGCGCCTGCTGATCGACGGCAAGCCGGTCTATGCGGAGCCGCCTTACTAGGCCGGCTCGCCGTCATGCTCGGGCTCGACCCGAGCATCACATGCCGGAGGAAGCTCTGGCGTTTTCTTCTCCTGAGATTCTCGGGTCTGCGCTTCGCTTCGCCCGAGAATGACGGTTCTGCCCCGACCCGTGGCGCCCCTCCGGTTCACATTGACGTGCTGACGCCGCGCTCGTCCCGCTGCCGCCGCAATGCCTCGCGACCCTGCCTCACACGGGGTTGTGACAATCTGCTGCGTGACGTCGAGCGCTTCCAGTTTTATGAACGGCAGATGAACGGCGATTGCAGGATTCATTCATCCTCGTCGCCTCCATCGGGAACGACGACGGTTCAGCCGCGTTCCCTTGCCGATCTGCCCCAAGCCTGCCGGAGGAGCCTCTCCGTGTCGTCCATCGCCTCCTTCCGGCACTTTCTGCTCTTCGGCCGTCCGGCCGACGGTGCCGTGCGGCTGGAGAAAGTGCGGGATGCGCGGATCGATGTGCTGCGTGGGCTGGCGCTGATGATCATCTTCATCAACCACATGCCGGGGAATGTGGTTGCGGCCTATATGCCGCATAATTTCGGCTTCTCGGATGCGGCGGACATCTTCGTGCTGCTCGCCGGCGTCTCGGCGGCGCTGGCCTATGGCGGACTCATCGAGCAGCGCGGCCTGGCGCTTGCGGCCCTGAAACTCGGCGGGCGGCTCTGGACGCTCTACATTGCCCACATCGCCGTGTTCATCATCGTATGCGGCGTGGTCGCGACGGCCGTCACGCAGACGCAGAACCCGCTTTATATCGAGACCATCAACATCCAGCCTTTCTTCCGAGACACGGTCGAGGCGCTGATCGGCGCGCTGACGCTGACCTACCAGCCGTCCTATCTGGACATCCTGCCGCTCTACATCGTCCTGCTGGCGCTCTTCCCCGCGATCTATGCCGGTGTGCGGGCGAGCCCGCTGGGAACGCTGCTCTGCTCGCTGGCGATATGGCAGGCGGCGCTGGCCTTCGAGCTCAATCTGCCCAATGGAGAAGCGGGCTGGTTCTTCAACCCCTTCGCCTGGCAGGTCGTGTTCACGCTCGGCATCGTCATTGGCCGTGGCGCGCTGCTCGGCGTCGGCCTGCCGCGGCTGAGATGGCTCGATGTCGGGGCTGTCACTTTCATCGTCCTGGCCTGGTGGGCGAAGACCTCGACCGGCAACCCGACCGGCATCGGCGCCTTGAACGACTGGTTCGATTCCGTACAGCTCGGCTCCGACAAGACCAATCTCGCCTGGAGCCGGCTTCTGCACATCGCGGCGCTGAGCTGGCTGGCGATCCGCTGGCTGCCGGCGGGGTCGGCGATGGGCAGGCATGCGTTCGGGCGCGCCTTCGCCGCAGCCGGGCGGAACTCGCTGCATGTCTTCTGCGTCGGGATCGTGCTGTCGATCATCGGCCAGATCGTGCTGGCGGAAACATCCTTCGCGCCGGGCGTTCAGTTGCTGATCTGCGCTGGCGGGGTTACATTTCTGACAGGGCTAGGGATTTTCCTGTCGTGGTATCAAATCATCACGAATCGTGGCGCGAGCGCCGAGCCTACTGCTGGACGTGGCGCAGCGCTGCCGCGGCCCTCCTTGTCGTTGCGCTGAATTCTTCCGTTCATGCGGCTCCGACGCCAGCGGCGGCCGATGCACGTTGCCGGGCGGATGCGGTCAAATCACCCTTTCAGCCGAATCTGCCCGCCGCGCGCAAGGCGCTGCAGGAGACCGGCGCCCTGACGGTGGTGGCGCTCGGCTCCTCGACCACGGCGGGCTCCGGCGACCGCGCCGGAGACAAGAGCTACCCCGCCGTGCTGGAGGCCGAGCTCAGGCGGCGGCTGCCGGGCGCCGAGATCAAGGTGATCAACAAGGGCGTCGGGGGCCAGTCGGCCTATGATATGCTACTGCGCATGGAAGCGGACGTTGTGGCCGAGAAGCCCGCCGTCGTGATCTGGCAGACGGCGATCACGGAAGCCATCCGCGATATCGGCGAGGAAAAGCTCGCCAAGATCCTGCGCAAGGGCATCGGCATCAGCCGGGCCGCCGGGATCGACATGATCCTCATGGACCTGCCGTGGCTGCCGCGCGAGGGGCGCTATCCGCATTACGACGATTACCGCGCCGTGATGCGGAAGACGGCGCAGGAGCAGGGCGTCGCACTCTTCCCGCGCTATGCGATGATGAAGGGCTGGTCGAGCTCGCGCCAGTTCACACCGGAGGAACTCGTCGGCATGGACGGGCTGCATCTGGTCGATGCCGGGTATCGCTGCATGGCGCTGCGCCTCGCCGACGGCATCGTCGCAGGGGTCGGCACGATCAAGATCGAGACGGCGGGCGGCCGGGCGAAGCCGACCAATTGAATGTCGGGACAAGGAGCAACCGGGGCCTCATCCTGCCGGAGATGCTCGGGTCAGACCCGAGCATGACGGAGTCCTACTTCGCCAGGACCTCGATGTCGCGGTCGGCTCCGGACTCCACCTTGAAGTCGCGCGAATAGACCTGACCCTCCTGCCGGGCGATCAGGACATAGTCGCCTTCGGCCAGGATGACCTGCGGGAAAGCGCCGATCGCCTCCCGAATCACGTCGCCGCCCGGGGTCAGCACGCTGAAGGCGGTGCCGGCGAAAGCCTCGCCACCGGCCGCGGCGACGAGCTTCAACGTCACCTTGGCGGCGCGGTGATGCAGTGTGGCGTCCGTGACCTTGCCGGTCTCGACCTTCACGTCGGCGCGCTGGATGGCGTTCGAATCGCCGTAGGTCGAGACGATATGATAGGTGCCCTCGGGCAGGCGGACGATCTCGCCGGCCTTCGCGCCGCTCGTGACGAGCCGGCCTTCGGAGTTGCCCTGCAATGGCACGAAGACCGAGAAGGTGAGCTGTGCCGCCGGAATCGGCGCATCGCCGATGGAGCCCGCCAGAGAGAGCGCGCCGGCGCTGATCGCCACCTGGTCGCGCAGGCCCGCCATCCCGAGGTTGATCCGCTTGGTGCCGCTGGCGAAGCCATAGGCGGCATGGATGACGTAGACGCCCGGCGGCAGCGAGAAGGTGGCCTCGGCGTCGGTGGAGCGCGCCACGATTCGGGCGGGGGAGCCGTCGGCCATCTCGGTCAGGATGCGCCAGTTCAGGCCGGAGCGGATGGGCTGGCGGCTGCCGAAGAACTGGGCCGATACGGAGAGGCGCGCCTGGTTCAGCGAGGCGCCGAGCGGTGCCGGCCCGAGCGGGGCAGGCGCGCCCGTGCCGGGCGATTGGGCGGGGCTCTGGGGCTGGGTCGGCGCCGGAGTCTGGGCCGAAGCCGGGGCGAGCAGGACGGCGAACGCCAGGGCGACGCCGGCGAGGCGGCGGCCAGCTTCGAAACCATCCAGTTCAAGCATGCTTCCAGGTCCTCGGCGATCCTGCGGCGATGTATGAGCAGGCTCGCTTGTCCTCATCAAGGCGAAGGCATAGGTCAATGCGATCGCCATCTTCCGGATGCTTCATGACCGATACGCTCTCCCTGCTCAAGCTGCGTCGCTCGGTGCCGCCGCAGTTCCTCGCCACTCCGGGGCCGGAAGGCTCCCAGCTCGACGAATTGCTCGCCATTGCGGCGCGCGTCCCCGATCACGGAAAGTTGGTGCCCTGGCGTTTCATCGTGTTCAGCGGCGCGGCGCGTGAGAAGGCGGCCGAGGTCGTCGCCCGCGTCTTCCGCGAGCGCAACCCGCAGGCCAGCGAGGAGCAGGTGGAGTTCGAGCGCAAGCGCCTGCTGCATGCGCCCGTTATCGTGGCGGTGGTCTCGCGGGCCCGCGAACACGTCAAGATCCCGCTCTGGGAGCAGGAGCTCTCCTCCGGCGCGGTCTGCATGAACATGCTCGTCGCCGCCCATGCCATGGGCTATGCCGGCTCCTGGCTGACGAACTGGTTCGGCTTTGACCGCGAGGTGCTGTCGGCCTTCGGGCTCGGCGATGACGAGCGCATCGCCGGCTTCGTCCATATCGGGACGCCGACCGCGCCGATCACCGATCGCGACCGGCCCGTGATGGCCGAGATCGTCAGCCACTACGGAGCCTGAGCGTGACCTGCTATTCCGCAACGAAGGACGATCTCGGCTTCGCCCATGATCCGTTCAAGGCGATCGTGGCACCCCGGCCGATTGGCTGGATCACGGCTCTGAGCGCGAAGGGGGAGGTCAATCTCTCGCCCTACAGCTTCTTCAACGCCATCTCGGGGCGGCCGAACATTGTGATGTTCTCCTCCGAGCAGAAGAAGGATGCGGTTGCCTTCGTCGAGGAGACCGGCGAATTCACCTGTTCGCTGGTGACGAAGGCTCTCGCGGGGCCGATGAACCTGACCTCGGCGCCGCTGCCGCGGGGGACAAGCGAATATGCCCATGCCGGGCTTGAGATGGCGCCGTCGCGCTTCGTCAAGCCGCCGCGCGTCGCGGGCACGCCGGCCGCGCTCGAATGCAAGCTCATCTCGATCCAGCAACTGCAGGACATGAACGGCGAACTGGTGCCGCGCTGGATGGTGCTGGGGCAGGTCGTCGGCACCTTCATCGACGACGCCTTCGTCAAGGACGGGCGCTTCGATACTGCCGGGGCCAATCCGATCGCGCGCTGCGGCTATGCCGACTATGCCGAGGTGACGAGCCTGTTCTCGATCCAGCGACCGCCGGGCGGTTAGACACGGCAAGGCGTCATTCTCGGGAAGAGAGAGCGCCAGAGCCTCCTTCGGGCAGATATGCTCGGGTCAGGCCCGAGATGACGCGCTGTGGCGGACGTGTCTCAGCCCGCCAGCGGCTTGGCGCGATAGTCGCCGAGTTCGGCGAGCTTGCGGTTGATCGCTTCGGCATCGAGCTTCGCGCTGTCGGGCAGGGTCATGCGCGGCGGGTCGAGCGTCACGGTCGCGCCGGGCGCGAGCGCCGTCGCAGCTTGCTGGACGCGCGAGGCGCAGCCGCCGCAATGCATCCCCGAGATTTCAAAAACCTGAGTCATTCGAATCGCCTCCAGCCGCTTATTCAGCCAGCTTACGAGCGCGCGCGACCAGCCGCTGCGCCTTTGTCAGATGGGGACGATCCAGCATTTCGCCATCGAGCCCGATCACGCCCGCGCCCGGATTGGCCTCGAACAGCGCGATGATTTGCTCCGCCTTGGCGAGCGCCTCCGGCGATGGCGAGAAAATCTCGTTGATGGGGGCGACCTGCGCCGGATGGATCGCCATCTTGCCGGTGAAGCCGTCGCGCCGTGAGGCCAGGCATTCGGCACGGAAGGCCGCGTCGTCGCGGAAATTGGTGAAGACGGTATCGATCGCATCGACCTGCGCGGCGCTGGCGCCGAGAAGGGTCAGGGCGCGGGCGAGGCGATAGGGGTCGGTGTAGCTGCCGCTCTCCAGCCGGTTGGTCTCGGCGCCGAGATCGGCCGCGAGGTCCTCGGCGCCCCAGGTCAGCGCCATCAGCCGGTGCGAGGAGCGGGCATAGCTGCCGAGCCCGAAGATGCCCTTGCCGGTCTCGGTGGCGATGGGGATGATCCGTGTCGCACCGTCGGGCAGATCCGTTTCGGCTTCACGCACCGCGATCTGGGCGGCGAGATGGCCGACATCGGGGCCACCTTCCGATTTCGGCAGCATGATCGCATCCGGCGCGCCGGGCATGACGGCATCGAGATCGGTGTCGCTCATGCCGGTCGACATCGCGTTGATCCGCACGATCAGGAGGGGCCGGCGCGGCAGGGCGCGGGCGGATTCGAGGAAGGCGCGGGTGATCTCGCGCGCCTGCGGCTTCTGATTCAGAGCGACGGAATCCTCGAGGTCCAGGATCAGCGCGTCGGCGCCGCTCTCCAAGCCCTTCTGCTGCTTCTTCGGGCTGTCGCCCGGCACGAACAGGAGCGAGCGCATGCCGTCAGACCGCGACCGTGGCAGGGGCGGGCCGCTTCTTCATGAAGGCCTGCCGGCGGCACTGCGCGACCAGCGTGCCGTCCTGCTTGTAGGTCTTGTGCAGGAACTCGACGATGCCGGCATCGGGCCGCGAGCGCGACTCGCGCTTGGCGACGATCTCGGTGGTGCAGTTCACCGTGTCGCCCTCGAAGAGCGGGGCCGGGAAGGTGACGTCGGTCATGCCGAGATTGCCGATGGTGGTGCCGACCGTGGTGTCGTGGACCGAGATGCCGATCATCAGTCCCAGCGTGAACAGCGAGTTCATCAGCGGCTTGCCCCATTCGGTCTCGGTCGCACAGAAATGCGCGTCGATGTGAAGCGGCTGCGGGTTCAGCGTCATGTTGGAGAACAACATGTTGTCCATCTGGGTCACGGTCCGGGTCAGGCCGTGCTCGATGACCGTGCCGACGTGGAAATCCTCGAAATAGATTCCGCCGCGCTTGTGGCGCACCGCATCCGCCATTCGTCGTCCTCCGCATCGCCGTCCGGCCGATGAGCCGGCGGAAAGTCCTAGAACGCGATTTTGTGGCTGGAAAGCGGAAAGCGCGCCTCAGCTCTGTGCGGGACTGCGCTTAACGCTTCGCTTACCATAATCCTTCACTCTTCGGATCGTGCTTCCGCATTGCGCGGAGGCCGCCGCCGAAGGTTTCGATGTTCCTTTTCAGCACGCCGCAGAGCCGCGAGGCGCAGCCAGCCGCGAACCCGGTCGTCAGCGCCATCCGCCAGGGCGCCGAGAAGACGGGGACGGGCTTCGACTACCTGCTCAAGACGGCGCAGCGCGAATCCGCCCTGGAGCCGGACGCCAAGGCGAAGACATCGAGCGCCACCGGGCTCTTCCAGTTCATCGAGCAGACCTGGCTCGCGATGGTGAAGCAGGAGGGGCCGAAGCAGGGCCTCTCGCAATATGCCGCTGCCATCTCCGATAATGGCGGGCGCCTTAGCGTCGCCGACCCGGCGACGCGCGACAAGATCCTGCAGCTTCGCAACGATCCGCAGGTCTCGGCCGTGATGGCCGGGGCGCTGACCCAGAAGAACCGGGAGCAGCTCTCCTCCAGCCTCGGCCGGCAGCCGCAATCCGGCGAGCTCTACATGGCGCATGTGCTCGGCGCGCGCGGTGCCTCCGACCTGATCCGCGCCGCGGCCAGCGACCCGAACCGCGTGGCGGCCCGGGATTTCCCGGAGGCTGCGGCCTCGAACCGCTCGATCTTCTACGACAAGGCCGGCCGGGCGCGCAGCGCCCAGGAGGTCTATGGCGTGCTCTCCGCCAGCCATGCCGGCACTCAGTTCGCAGCCGCCGCGGCGACGCAGCAGGGGCAGGCCGTGCAGCCGGTGCAGGACGATACGCCGGTGGCCGAACTTGCCGTTGGCCTGCGCCCGGAGCGGGCGCGGGGGCTCGTTGGACTGTTCTCGACGGGCGGTTCTCGCGAGCCGGTCTCGCGGGCTGTCGCCAATCTGTGGACGACGCCGGTGCAGGGCGGCACGCGTACGGCTTCGCTCGATAGCGTCGAGCGCTTCTATCCGCGCATGCGGCAAGGCGATGCGGCTGCAGGTGCGGATGCTGGCAAGGCGGTGACCTCGCCGCTGCCGCCGTCGCGGCCGACCGATCTCTCCGGCTCGGGCGCCGCGCGCCCCGGGCCACTCGACCTGTCCTCCTTCATGACCCAGCGGGGCGGAGCATGATCGTTCGCCGTTTCCTCCTCTGGGCCCGGACCGCGCCCGCCGAGGCGCGAGCCACTGGAGCCGCCACGCTCGCCAGCGCCTATCTGCGCTCCGTCCTCTCGGAGGAAGAGCGGCATGAGGCCGAGACCGCGCTGATCGCGCTGGTCGACGATCCTTCGCCGCTGGTGCGCCGCGCCATCGCCGAGGAGATGGCCTCGTCGACCGACACGCCGCGCACGCTCGCGCTCGCGCTGATTGCCGAGCAGAGCGATGTCGCGGCGCTGATGCTGGCGCATTCTCCGGTGCTGACCGAGGCCGACCTCGTCGATGCCGCCGCCATCGGCGACAAGCTGGCGCAGCGCGCCATCGCCATGCGCCGCTGTCTTCCGGCCAGCGTCGGTGCGGCTCTGGCGGAGGTCGGCTGCGAGGACGCGCTCGTCACGCTCGCAGGCAATCGCACGGCACTCATCGCGGATTTCTCGCTCGAACGCATCGTCGAGCGCTGCGGCGACAGCGGCCCGCTGCGCGAGGCTCTGCTGGAGCGTCCTGACCTGCCGGCCGGGCTGCGCCAGACCATCGCGGCCCGGGTGTCGGATACTTTGGCGAATTTCGTCACTGGCTGCGGCTGGCTGACGCCGGAACGCAGCGCAAGGCTGGCGCGGGAGGCGACCGAGCGGGTCGCGGTCTCGCTCGCCGCCGGCGGAGAGGCGAGCGATGCGCCCTCGATCGTCGAGGTGCTGCGCGCGACCGGACGGCTGACGCCGGGACTGATGCTGCGCTCGCTGCTCAGCGGCGAGCCGGCGCTGGCGGAGGCCGCGTTCGTCTCGCTCTCCGAATTGCCGGCCGAGCGCGTCGCGGCGCTGTTGCGCGACAGGCGGGGCGCCGGCCTCAAGGCTCTCTGTCGCAAGGCCGGGCTGCCGGCCGCGCTGGAGCCCGCCTTCACGTCGGCCATCCTCGCCCTCAATGGGCGGGGCTTCGACGCCGGCAACGCTCGCCAGGGTATCGATCGGGGTCTGATGCGCGCGGTGCTGATCGCCTGCGAGGCGCTTCAAGGGCCGGAGACCAACGCGCTGATGGCGCTGCTGCGGCGGATGGACGCCGAGGCAGCGCGCGAGGAAGCGCGCGTATTGGCGGATTCGCTCGCCGACGATGCCGCACTCGCGCTGCTGATCGAGGCCGATCCATCCTTCCTGATCGAGCTCGAAGCGGGCGATCTGCGCGACGCGGCTTAACGGCAGTCAGTAGCCGAACTGCTCCCGCAGGATGCGCTCGTCCAGACTGTGGCCGGGATCGTGCAGCATGACGAGGTCGACATTGCGGTCGATCTCGATGGCCACCATGCTGACTTCGTCGATCTGCGTGTGATCGGCGACAGCACTGACCGGCCGCTTGTCCGCCTCCAGCACCTCGATCAGCACCTTGGCGTGGTCCGGCAGCAGCGCTCCGCGCCAGCGACGCGGCCGGAACGCCGAAATCGGGGTCAACGCGAGCAGCGGTGCGTCGAGAGGCAGGATCGGGCCATTGGCCGAGAGGTTGTAGGCCGAGGAGCCCGCGGGCGTGGCGAGCAGAACGCCGTCGGCAATCAGCTCCGGCAGACGCTCCTGCCCATCGACGGAAATGCGCAGCTTCGCGGCCTGATAGGAGCGGCGCAGCAGCGAAACCTCGTTGATGGCCTTGGCCTGCACCGTGCCGCCCTTGCGGTCGACCGCCAGCATCGAGAGCGGGTGCACGATGCTGCGTTGCGCGGCCTCCAGCCGCTTGCGCAGGCCACGCTCCTTGAATTCGTTCATCAGGAAGCCGACCGAGCCGCGGTTCATGCCGTAGATCGGTTTGCCGGTGCCGAGGAAGCGGTGGAGCGTCTGCAGCATCAGCCCGTCGCCGCCGAGCGCGACCACGACATCGGCCTCGGCCGGGTCCGGATTGCCATAGCGCTCGACCAGCTTGTCGAGCGCGGCCTGCGCTTCAGGGGTTTCGCTGGCGACGAAGGAAATCGCGCCGTATCGATCGGTCATGGCGTGTCCTGAACGCAGGCCCTGCAATAGCGCGCAGGCTTAGCACGCAAGGATGGCGCGTCGCGAGGTCACCGAACGAAAAAGGCCGGGCAGGGCGCCCGGCCTTCAATCGAGCGACAGAGGCTGTCGGTCAGAGAGCCGTGCTCCACTGCACCGGTACCATCTCGAAGCCGTTGCCGGCCTTGCCGATATGGCCGACGGCCGGGAAGGGCGCATGGTAGAAGGCGACCTGCATCCGCTCGGCGGTGACCATGTCCAGCAGCTTGCGGCGGGTGGCGGCAGCCTGCGGGCCGTCCATGTCGAAGACGGCCGACCAGTCCGGATTGCGGACGAAGAGAGCCGGGTGGTTGGTCGTGTCCGACATGATCATCAGCTTGCCGCTGCCGGAGGTGGCGGCGAAGACGGTGTGACCGGGCGTGTGGCCCGGAGCGGCGATCGCAGTAATGCCGGGCAAGATTTCCTTGCCGGCCTCGAACTGCTTCACATCCTTGGCGATCGGCGAGAAGACGCGACGGACACCGGCGAAGGCGCCCTTCATGGCTTCGGGCGCGGCGCTCGCCTTGGCGTCGTCCATCCAGAAGGCCCATTCGGCCGCCGGAACCATGACTTCGGCATTCGGGAAGACGGCCGTGCCGTCCTTGAGCCGGAAGCCGTTGATGTGGTCGCCGTGGAAATGGCTGAACACGACGGTGGAGACGTCCTTCGGATCGAAGCCGGCGGCCTTGAAGTTCGTCATCCAGGCGCCCGAGGTCGGCGCGCCCGAATCGCCGTTGCCGGTGTCGATCAGGGTGAGCTTGCCGCCGCTCTGGATCGCCAGGGTGGTGAAGGTGATGTTCAGCGCATCCTGGGGCAGGAAGGCCTGCTCCATCGCCTTCTTGACGTCGGCGAGTTCGGCATTGCGGACGAAGCCCTCGAGCGGGCGCCTGGCGAAGCCGTCATTGATCGCCGTCAGCGTGATGTCGCCGATCTTGTAGCGGTAGAAACCGGGAGCCTGATTCACGGGCGTTCCTTGTGCTTGGGCCGGGTAGGCGAGGCCGGGCAGATCGAGTGTCGTCGCAGCAACGAGGGCGCTGGCGCCCGCGAGAGCGGCGCGGCGCGAGATATAGGCTTCCTGCATGATTTTCCCCCTCGGAACCGGCAGCAGACTAGCCATGGCGTGCCAGCATTCAACTGCAAGCGATTGACCGATGGTCAAGTTTCCGTGAGGCGCGCATCGGAGCCGGCTTCCGATTCCTCTGTTTCGACGGGGGAGGGCGGATCGCGCCGGGCCAGCGCCCTCAGCATGGCGGCGCAGAGCGCGAGCGAACCCATCGCGCCCTGACCGGAGCATTCTGCGACGAGCGCCTGGAAGGCCATCGCCTCTTCGCCCGCCAGGCATTGCAGGCTCCAGCTCCAGCCGGGCGCCCTATGCCGCAGCAGTGAGATCGCGACGTCGATATCGGCGCTGACGGCGCCGAGCGTCTTCCAGAAGCCGCCGTGCTGGTAGATGCCGCCGGCGGGCGTCCGGCGCGTCGCGAGCCGCGTGGGCTTGCGCCGCACGGTGTAGCCGAGAGCCTCGTAGATATCGGCGTCCAGCATGCGGTCAGGCTTGCTCGAAGCCTCGCAGCGTGACGCGAGCAACAGAAGATGGGTTCGGTCGTTCATGCGAATCTGGCGCAGCCGCTCAATCTTCGAACCAGCGCGACTGCGACTTGCAGCGATAGCCCACGAAGCAGGCCTGCTGGTCCCGGCTGGGGACCCAGGCCGGGTCCAAGCCTTCATCGAACTGGCAGAAGCTGCGATTGGCGACGAAGCGATCATAGGTATAGCCGCCGGTGCCGAGCACGATGGCGCCATGCACCTGTACGTCGCGCTGGCTCGCCGCGCAGGGGCGGGAGACGGTGGACGGGCGTGTCTGGGCGTCGGCGGCCGTCGCGGCCGCCAGAGCGAGAAAAGCCGCTAGCGCGACATGTCTCATCGGGACCTCCATGAGACGCGATTGAAGCATCAAACCAAGCCGCATGCCGAACGTTCCCGACAGCGTCGCGCTTACGCCCGGGTCTGTGGTGGGCCGAGCCGGCCATGGCGCCGGTCGAGAGGGTCGAAATGGGAGCACGACGAGTTCCGAAACATCCGTGTCCCCATTTTCTAGTGGATGCCCGGCTTCGCGGCTAGGGCGGGCTGCGCCGGCGCAGCAAGCAATGCGGGCGCGGCCTGCTGAAGAGTCCGCGCCCGATCCGCCGGGACTAGCCGGAAGTTTGCCGTCTCAGGCCTCGTAAGCGAAGGGGTCATCGACCGTATGGGAGGGCTCGGTGAACCAGCGGGCGCCGTCCTCGGTCATATAGGCGATGTCCTCGAGGCGGACGCCGAACTCCCCGTAGATGCACATCATCGGCTCGATCGAGAAGCACATGCCGGCCTGGAGCGGGGTCTTGTTGCCCTTCACCATGAAGGATTCCTCATGGACGTCGAGGCCGAGCCCGTGGCCGGTGCGATGCGGCAGGCCGGGCACCTTGTAGCCGGGGCCGTAGCCGGCCGCCTCGATGACGCCGCGGGCGCCGAAGTCGACGTTCTCGCAGGGCGCGCCGAGCTTGGCCGCCGCGAAACCCGCGAGCTGCGCCCGCTTCTCCAGGTCCCAGATTTCGCGCTGGCGGTCGGTTGGCTCGCCGAAGACATAGGTTCGGGTGATGTCTGAGCGGTAGCCGCCGACCTTGGTGCCCATGTCGATCAGCACCATGTCGCCATCGGCCAGGGTCTGCTCATAGGGCACGCCGTGCGGATAGGCGGTCGCCTCGCCGAACTGGGCGGCGCCGCTGGTCCAGTTCATGCCGAGCTTGCGGTGCGCCTGATCCAGGAACTGCTTCAGCTGCGCGGTGGTGATGCCGACCTGCAGCGTGCGGGCCGCGGCGCGGTGCACCTCCATGGTGATGTCCATGGCGCGCTGGATCAGGGCGATCTCGGCTGCCGACTTCAGCTGGCGGCAGGCAGCCGTGATGGTGTTGCCATGGGTGAACGAGAAGCGGTTGCCGGCCTTGCGCAGCCCGTCGACGATGAAGAAGGGGGTGTGCGGGTCGAGCGCGACCTGGCCGCTCTCGTAGCCGAGACTGCGGATCGTATCGATGACCAGTTCGGTCGGGTCCTCGTGCTCTTCCCAGCAGCGGACGTCGTCGCCGAACTTCATGTATTCGCGGGTCTTGGGCTCCTCGAAGGTGGGGCTGAGATAGACCACCTCGCCCTCGACCGGGATGATGGCGCCGTGCAGGCGCTCGGTCAGGTTGAGCTGGATGCCCGTGTAGTAGGCCAGGCTCGTCGAGGTATCGAGATAGAGCGCCTGCAGGCCCTGCTCGCGCAGCAGCGCCTGCGCCTTGGCGATGCGCGCCTTGTATTCCTTGACCGTGATCGGCTCGATGCCGTCGGTCATCGGCTTCAGCTTGGCGAGCTCCGCCTCGAAGCTCGACCCACCCACTCCAATCGTCATATCTGTTCCGTCCTCATTGGTGCTGCGTAAAGGCGAGGGCGCCGGTCAGTCGGCCGGTGCCTGCGGAATGTCCGATGCGGGTTCCGGCGGCGCGAGAAGCCGCAGAAGGTCGTGCCTGACGGCGAGGACGTGCTCCAGCGTGAGCTGCGCCGCTCCGTCGGCGTCGCCGCTGCGGCAGAGATCGAGCAGGGCGGCGTGCTCGGCCTTGGCGCGGGCGGTGGCACCCTCGGACATGGCGAGCTGGACGCGGGTGTAGCGATCCGTATTGGCGAGCAGCATGCGGACGAGATCGAGCGTCTGGTGGCGGTCGGCGGCGCGGTAGAGCGCGAGGTGATATTCGGTGTTGAGTTCGCCCCAGGCGTCGAGATCGCCGACGCGGATCGCCTCGGCATATTCGGTGAGGATCTGCTCGGCGCGCAGGAAGTCGCCCTGCTGGAGGCGTGGCACGGCGCGGCGGATCAGGTCCGGCTCCAGCATGGCACGCAAGTCGAACAGCTCGGCGATGTCGGAGGCGGACAGCGCCGTCACCACCGCTCCGCGATGCGGGTGCAGCGTGACGAGGCCTTCCGCCGCGAGCTGGCGGAAAGCCTCGCGGATCGGGATGCGGCTGATGCCGAACTCGCGGGCGAGCGCGTCCTGCCGCAGCGCCTCGCCGGCCGCGACCGAGCCGGAGAGGATGCGCCGCCTGAGCTCCGTTACGGCCGCGCCGGTGACCGTCTGCCGGAATTGCGGAAGCGGGTTGCGCGGCTGAAGCTCGATCATGATGGGGCTGGATGTCTCAATGAGCGCGGTAGCGGCGCTGGACCAACAGGCTGGATGCCGCTGTGAGCGTCAACGTCGTCAGCATCAGGATGAAGGCGATCGCCGCGGCGAAAGGCCAGTTGTTGTTGACTGCGAACTCCCGATACAGCATCGGCGCCATCATCTGGAAGCGGGCGCCGCCGAGCAGGAAGGGCGTGGCATAGGCGTTCATCGCCAGGATGAAGACCAGGATGCCGCCGGTGCCGATACCGGGCAGGGCGAGCGGCAGCACGACATGCCAGAAGCGTCGCGGCGGCGAGGCGCCGAGGCTGTCGGCCGCCTCCTCAACGCGGGCGTCGATGCCCTCGATCACGCTCTGCAGCGTCAGGATCATATAGGGCAGGTTGATCGAGAGGATGCCGAGCGCGACGGCGAAGGAGGAGTTCAGCAGCGAGATGCCGCTGCCGCCGAGCGCGCCGTAGATTGCGTCGACGATGCCGCCGCGCCCGAGCACGCCCATCCAGCCCAGCGCGCGGACCGTACTGCCGATGAAGAGCGGCAGGATGACGAGCAGGACGCCGATCGACTTCCAGCGGCTCTGCGAGCGGGCGAGCTTGTAGGCGACCGGGAAGCCGAGGATGAGGCAGAGCAGCGTCGTGACGATGGCGATGCTGAAGGTGGTCCAGAGCACGCCCGTATAGAACGGGTCGGTGACGAAGCGCAGGTAGTTCTCGGGTGTGAACGCCTCCACCATGAAGGTGCGGCGGTCGTAGCGGTTCATGCTGTAGCGGGCGAGCAGCGCCAGCGGCAGGACGAGCGAGAGCAGGACGACCATGGTCGCCGGCCCGATGAGCAGCGTAGCGGTGAGCCCCTCGGGCCGGCGTTTCGTCATGGTCAGCGACGCTCCAGCAGGCGACGCCACCAGTCGTTCATGTCGTCGCGCACGGCGCTGAGTTGCGGGTAGGGGGCCGGGATCAGCTTGGGCGCCGGCTCGGGCAGGGCGAGGCGCTGGGCGACATCGCCTTCGAGCGCCGCGTTGGTGATGGTCGGATGGTAGCCCATGCTGTCGGCGAAGCCGCGCTGCGCGGCCGGCTCGAGCGCCGCATTGAGATAGGCGAAGGCGGCAGCCTTGTTCGGTGCGTTCTTGAGCACGGCCATGCTGGAGACATAGGTCAGGCAGCCTTCCGCCGGGAAGGCCGCCTTCATCTCGACGCCGCCCTTGGACCAGAACAGCACGCGCGCAAACCAGACCAGGCCGACATCGATCTCGCCCGACTTGATGCCGGGCGCGAAGGCTTCCGTGGAGGTGTAGGTCTTGGCGCCGCTCTTGATGAGCTTCTCCATGACCGCCTTGACCTCGGCGATCTTGCCGGCGTCACCCTGTTCCTTCAGCGCCGCCGCCATGGCGACCCAGATGTAGCTGTTGTCGAGGATGCCGACCTTGCCGACATAGCGTTCGCTGGTGAGGTCGGAGAAGCTTTTCGGCGGCTCCTTCACGCGCTCCGGGCTATAGGCGATGACCTGCGGGCTGTAGATATGGGGGATCGAGTAGGGCGTCGCGAAGGTCTTCTGGACGTACTTCAGGTTCGGGACCTTGCTCTCGTCGAGCGGCTCCAGCATGCCGGCTTCTTCGAGGTCGAAGGCGGCCGGCGCCTGGACCGAGATCACGTCGACGCTGCCGCGTGGCAGGCGGCGCTGGGCGATCGCCTTGGCGACGCGGGTCGGCTCCGTGCCGGCATCCTGCACAACCTCGATGCCCTTGGGCTTGAGCAGCGGATTGTCGATGTTCTGCGTCAGGAGCTTGGCGTAGTCGCCGCCCCAGGTGCTCATCACGACCGTTCCCGAGGCCTGCTGGGCGCGCAGGATTGCGGGGGCGAAAGGCGTGGCGGCGGCGCCTGCTGCCAGGGTGAGGATGGAACGTCGGCTGGGCTTGAACAGTTCGGTCATGGTCTGTGATCCCCTCGTTCTGGTTTTCTGATCGTCGCTTCGATTGGGCGCTTCAGGCAGCCTGAGCGGCGACAGCGGCATCATCGCTGCCGAAGAGACGCTCGCTGAGTCCGTCCCAGGTGATGGTGACGGTCTCGCCCGTCGCGCGGCGCGCGGAACCCGAGGCGCCGGTCGGTTCGTGCAAGGCGAGGCTGCCCCCGCCTGCGAAACCGAGCAGGTAATCGACGTGGCCGCCGACATAGGTCGCATCCTCGACCTGAACGGTGGCGCGGGGCGGGGCGTCGTCCGCAGGCCCGTGCAGGCGCACGCGCTCGGGCCGCAGCGCCAGCGTGTGCGGGCCTCTCTGCGTGTAGCGGCCGGCCAGTTTCAGCACGGCTCCGCCGGGCAGGCGGAAGGTGTCGGCATCGACCAACTCGCCCGCGACGAGGTTGCTGTGGCCGATGAAGCGGGCGACGAAGGGGTTGAGGGGCTGCTCGTAGAGCTCCTCCTGCGAGCCGATCTGCTGGACCTTGCCCTCGCTCATCAGCACCAGCCGGTCGGCCATGGTCATGGCCTCGTCCTGGTCGTGCGTGACCATCAGGGCGGTCAGGCCGGCCGCCTTCTGGAGCTGGCGGATTTCGCGCGCCACGGACTGGCGCAGATTGGCGTCAAGGTTGGAGAGTGGCTCGTCGAGCAGCAGCACCTTCGGGCGGATGGCTAGCGCACGAGACAGCGCCACTCGCTGCTGCTGGCCGCCGGAGAGCTGGCGGGGATAGCGGTCGGCCATCGGCGTCAGCTTGACCATCTCCAGCACCTCGTCGAGACGCCGGGCGATCTCGGCCTTGGGCAATTTGCGCATACGCAGGCCGAAGGTGATGTTCTGCGCCACCGTGAGATGCGGGAAGAGCGCATAGCTCTGGAACACCATGCCCATCTCGCGCCGGTAGGGCGGCAGCGCGGCATAGTCCTCGCCCTCGACGAGGATGCGCCCGCGCGTCGCCTCGACGAAGCCGGCGACGAGCCTGAGAGTGGTGGTCTTGCCGCAGCCGGAGGGGCCGAGCAGCACGATCATCTCGCCGCGGCTGACCTCGATGTTGACGTCCTGCACGGCCGTGGTCGCGCCATAGGCCTTGGTCAACCCCTCGATACGCAGATAGGCGTCCTGGCTCATTACACGACCTTGCTCAGCTTGACGTAACGATCGATCGCCAACAGCAGCAGCGCGATGACGGCGGTCTGGACCACCACCACCGAAGCGACGAGCGGATCGAAGCGGTATTCGAGATATTGCAGCACCGAGATCGGGAAGGTGATCGTGCCCGGGCTGATCAGGAACAGCGTCATCTCGATGTTCTCGAAGGAGACGATGAAGGCGAAAAGCGCCGCGGCGACGATGCCCTGGCGCATCATCGGCAGCGTCACGCTCCAGAGCACGCGGCCGGGCGGGGCACCGAGATTGGCCGCCGCCTCCTCGATCGAGCGGTCAAGCTGGATCAGATTGGCGACGCAGAGCCGAACCACCCAGGGCGTGGTGATGAGCAGATGGGCGAGGATCAGCACGCCGTCCGAGCCGGTCAAAGGAAGCTCGCTGCGGATCTCGACCTCGACCAGCAGCACATAGAGGCCGAGCCCGATGACGACGCCCGGCACGGTCAGCGGCGAGAGGAGCAGCACGTTGAGCAGGCCGCGACCGGGAAAGCTCAGGCGCACCAGCGCGATGCTCGCCGGCACACCGATCAGGAGGCTCAGCAGAGTCGCTGCGGCCGCAACCTTGAGGCTCGTCCCAAGCGCCTGCCCGAATTTCGGGAACTCGGCGAGCTTGCCGTACCAGGACAGGGTGTAGCCGCTCGGGGGGAAGGTCACCACACCGTCGGCGAAGACGCTCATATAGGCGGTCATCAGCAGCGGAACGGTCATCAGCGCGATGGCGACCACCATCAGCGCACCGACGATAAGGCGTGCCGAGAGCTGCGCTCCGTTCGCCTGGATCGCTGCCGAGCCGCTGCCTTTCGCCAAGTTTCGATCCCCTACCCAGACCGTCGGGACCCCTCCCGCGATGCCTACGAGAAGAGCGGGGCAAGGGCACGCCTGTCAATTGGATAAAATCGCCATTATGCAATTGCGTGGTGGATTGTTCTGTGGGACCACTTGTCTCCGGCCGTCAGAAAGCGCCGGGCGATCCGTCCGGGGATGGTCATTCTCCTCAGGCGTCGGAGCCCGATCATGTCCCAGCTCATCCTGGCCGGTGGCCGTTTTCTCGCGCCGGAGCATGACCGGCTGATCGATGGCATCGAGGTGCTGATCGAGGGCGACCGCGTCCGCGAAGTGTCCGAGAAGCCGATCGCCTCGGCCTCGGCCCAGCGCATCGACCTGCGCGGGCGGACCCTGATGCCGGGGCTGATCGACATGCATGTCCATGTCGTCTCGGCCGTGGTGAACGGCGTCGCCAATGCGATGACGCCGTCGTCGCTCGTCGCGCTGCGCACGGCGCGGACGATGAAGGCGATGCTGATGCGCGGCTTCACGACGGTACGCGACCTCGGCGGCGCTGATCTCGGCCTCGTCATGGCGGTTGAGGAGGGGCTGATCGAGGGGCCGCGGCTGATCATCTGCGGCAAGGCGCTGAGCCAGACCGGCGGCCATTCGGACCCGCGCGACCGCTCGGAGACGCGCCCGCTCTATACCGGGCGGCTCGGCCAGGTCGGCCAGCTCTGCGACGGCGTCGACGCGGTGCGTCTCGCCGCCCGCGAGCAGCTGCGCGCCGGCGCGACCTTCGTCAAGATCATGGCCAATGGCGGCGTCGCTTCACCCAACGACCCGATCCACGCGCTCGGCTTCTCGCGCGACGAGATCAAGGCGGCGGTGGAGGAGGCGGAGAATGCCGGCACCTATGTCGCCGCGCATCTCTATACCGACAAGGCGATCGCGCGAGCGGTCGAGTGCGGCGTCCTTTCTCTGGAGCATTGCAATCTGATCCAGCCGGACACCGCGAAGAAGGCCGCGGCGGCTGGCTGCTTCGCCGTCCCGACGCTCGCCGCCTATGAGGGTTTGGCGCGCGAGGGCACGGCTTTCGGGCTCAGGCCGGAATCCGCCGCAAAGATCGAGACGGTGCGCAAGGGCGGCATGGAATCGCTCTCCTATATGCGCGATGCCGGGCTGCCGATGGGCTATGGCTCGGACCTGCTCGGCCAGCTCCAGAAGTACCAGACGCTCGAATTCGAGCTGCGCGCGCAGGTGCTGCCGCTGCCGGAGGTGCTTGCCTCGGCGACGAGCGTTGCGGCGAAGCTCTGCCGGATGGAGGGTGAGATCGGCGCGCTCGTTCCGGGCGCCTATGCGGACCTGCTCGTGGTCGATGGCGATCCGACCCGCGACGCGACCCTGTTCCAGAATGACGGGCGGGCTCTGCGCGCGATCATGCGGGGGGGGCAGTTCTTCAAGAACGAGCTGCACTGAGCGGACCGGAAGACGGAGGGAATACCATGCGCGGAATGATCGTCGCGGCGCAGCCGGAGGCCGCCGAGGTTGGAGCGGAGATCCTGCGGCGCGGCGGCAACGCCGTCGATGCGGCCATCGCCTGCGCCTTCAGCCAGGGTGTCGTCGATCCGCAGATGTGCGGGATCGGCGGCTTCGGCGCGATGCAGATCAGCATGCCGAAGCGTGGTGTCCATACCGTGCTGGAATTCCTGGCGCGGGCGCCGCTCTCCGCGACCGCCGCGATGTGGGCCGACCGCTTCGTCGGCCAGACGCGCGACGGCTTCGTTTTCCTGCTGAGCGACCATGCCAACGAGCTCGGCCATCTCGCCGCCGGGACGCCAGGCAACGTCAAGGGCTATGCGGAGGCGCTGGCCCGCTTCGGCACGATGACGCTCAAGGATGTCGTTGCGCCGGCCATCCGGCAGGCGCGCGAGGGCTTCATGCTGCGGCCATACGTCCACTACTACTGGACCATCGACCAGCGCCCCACCGGACAGGTCAATACGGAGGACAAGCTGAGGCTCAGCGAGACCGGCCGGGCGATCTATTTCCATCCGGACGGCACGCTGAAGCGCCCCGGCGACATCGTCGCCAACCCCGATCTCGCCCGCACGCTGGAGCGCATCGCTGAGAGCGGCCCCGAGATCTTCTACACCGGCGAGATCGCGCAGGAGATCGCGGCCGACATGGCAGCCCATGGCGGGCTCGTCGGCATGGAGGACCTCGCCGGCTACAAGGTGCGCGAGAAGGAGCCGGTCTGGGGCTCCTACCGGGGTCTGCGGATCGCCGGCAATCCGCCGGCTGCCGGCGGTGTTTCGCTGATCGAACTCATGCATATCCTGCAGGAATTCGACCTCTCAGCGCTGGAGCACAATTCGACCGAGCATGTCCGCATTCTCGCCGAGGCGATGAAGTGGATGACGATCGACAAGGACGCTCATATGGGCGACCCCGATTTCGTCGAGGTGCCGATCGAGATGCTGCTGTCGCGGGAGCATGCGGCCGAGCGTGCCGCCCGCATTCGCGCCGGCGAGAGGGCGAGCGTGCCGCGTTCCGAGCTTGCAAAGGATCCGCCGGACACGACGGTGACCTGCGTCATGGATGAAGAAGGCAATGCGGTGACGATCACCCATACGCTCGGCCAGCCCTCGGGCGCGATCACGAACGGCCTTGGATTCATGTATAACGGCACGATGAGCGGCTTTGACCCGCGCCCCGGACGCGCCGCCTCGATCGCCCCGGGCAAGGCGCGCGGCAGCGCCATGGCGCCGACCATCGTTTTCAAGGACGACAAGCCGGTCATCGCCATCGGCGCGCCCGGCGGCACCTTCATCGTGCCGGCGCTGGCGCAGGCGCTGAGCAACGTGATCGATTTCGGGATGGGCATGGCCGAGGCGGTGGCCGCGCCGCGCGTCGTCTGCCTGAGCGACACGATCGACGTCTCGAACCGCGTAGAGCGCCGCGTCACCGGCGAGCTCGAGGCGATGGGCTATCCGGTCGCCCGCTCCTACCAGTCCTTCGCCTTCGGCGCGCCGCATGGCGTCGAGGTCGATGGGGAGGGGTGGTCGGGTGGCGCGGATCCGCAGCGCGACGGCATGGCGATCGCCGTCTCCTAGGGCCGCTTCGGCCTGATTTCTGCGAGATCGCTTTATTGCTGGTGGGATGGCGGGCGTTCTCGCCAGCTCTGGTTGTAGCGTCGTCGACTTCCCGCCCAATTGCTCGCCTGCCGGATAATTTTCGGTCGGCCGGGCGCTAAATAATAGGCGCTTGCCGTCTGCCCGGGAAATGCAGATTGTATAAAATCTATCGCTAGAGCTACTCGCACGGGATGCCGTGATGGTTTTTGGCGCGCCGATACCCATGGGAAGCGACCCGCTCGCGGGGATGGGCTGGCGCGTCGTCAAGGGGCTGCAGCACAAGACGATCTCCGGCGCCACCGCCGCCGAGCTCCGGCAACGCATCCTGGACGGCACGCTGGCTGCCGGGCGGGCGCTGCGACAGGCCGCGCTGGCGGAGGAGTTCGGCATCAGCCGCATCCCGCTGCGCGAGGCGTTGCTTCAGCTTGAGGCCGAGGGGCTGGTCAAGATCGTGCCGCATCGCGGCGCGGTCGTCTCGGAGATTTCGGGCGATGACGTCGACGAGGTCTTTGAGCTGCGGCTGTTGCTGGAGCCGCGCTTGCTGAAGCGCTCGGCGCCCCGGCTGACGGCGCATAACTATGTGCGCCTGCGCGCCATCCTGTCGGAATTCGGCGTTGCGCTGCGCTCGAACGATCCGAGCCGGTGGGGGGAGCTGAACAGCGCCTTCCACAGCGAACTCTACAGTCGCGCCGGCCGCGGCCGTTCGCTCGCCGTCGTCGCCAACCTGATGCAGGAGAGCGACCGGCTGACCCGCATGCAGCTGACCCTCACCGACGGGCGCGAACGAGCGGAGCACGAGCATGTGGCGCTCGTCGATCTCTGCGAGGCCGGCGAGTTCCAGAAGGCGGCGATCCTGCTCAGGTCGCATATCGAGAACGTGCACAAGACCCTGCAGGCCTTCCTCGGAAGCCGCCGGCGGGCCTCGGCCGCGGATTCACCCGTTCCATCACGCCCATCGAACGACTGACAACAAGGGGAACATGCGATGACCAGCCTGACGCGTTCCATCTCCCGCCGCTCGGCCCTCAAGGCCGGCTCTGCCGCGCTGCTGACGCTCGCCGCGCCCACGCTCGTTCGCGCACAGTCCGCTTCGCTCAAGCTCGGCGTTCTGACGCCGCTGACCGGGGCAGGGGGCTTCGACGGCCCGCGCATGCTGAAGGCGATGCAGGCCGTGGCCGAAGAGATCAACGGCGCGGGCGGCCTGCTCGGCAAGAAGATCGATCTCGTCGTCGAGGACGACCAGACCAACCCGGAGGCGGCGGTGCGCGCTGCCCGCAAGCTGATCGACGTCGACCGCGTGCCGGTGATCATGGGCACCTGGGCCTCGGCGGTGACGACCGCCGTCGCACCCGTCTGCTGGGAGAGCAAGACCTTCCTGACCACGGTCTCGGGCGCGGACAGCATCACCCTGCTGCCGCACCAGGGCTATCTGATCCGGACCCAGCCTAACAACGCGCTGCAGGCCGCCAAGCACGGCGAGTTCCTCCTCGGGCTCGGCAGCAAGCGCGTCTTCATCATGTCGATCCAGTCCCCCTTCGCCGCACCGACCCAGGCCAAGCTGAAGGAGACGGTGGAGAAGGCCGGGGCCGCCATGGCCGGCGCGCTGATCTACGAGAAGGACAAGACGACCTATCGCTCCGAGGTCGACCAGGTGCTCCGCGCCAAGCCGGACGTCGTCTATGTGAACGGCTATGCGCCGGATGTGAGCGTCATCCTGCGCGACCTCTACCGCGCCGGCTTCAACGGCCCGCGCTTCGCGCAATCCTATTCGGTGACCAGCAAGGTGCTGGAGGCGCTGCCGCCGGAGGTGACCGAGGGCGTCTACACCGTGGCCCCTTCGGCCGACATCCAGTCGCCCGCCTTCGCGCTGGCGGCGAAGCGCCTGAAGCTCGAAGCGCCGGATTCCTACGAGACCCAGGCGACCGACTGGATCAGCCTCGTGTCGCTCGCCATCGCCAAGGCCGGCCAGGCGGAAGGCACGGCGATCAAGGATGCGGTCCGCAAGATTTCGCAGGGCTCGGGCGAGAAGGTCTACACCGCCGTCGACGGGCTGAAGGCGATCGCTGCCGGCAAGGAGATCAATTACGAGGGCGCCAGCGGCCCCTGCGACTTCAACGAGATCGGCGACATCATCGACTGCAAGTTCCGCTTCCAGATCGTCGAGAAGGGCCAGTTCAAGTTCCTCAAGGTCGCCTGAGAGCAACACGCCCGACCGCAAACCCCGGGAGCGTGCGCTGGCCCGCTCCCGCCACTTCTGTCGTCCCGTGAGGTGAGATGTCCCTGCTGGAAGTCCGCGGCGTCACGCGCAGCTTCTATGGCGTCCATGCGTTGAACGGCGTCGATCTCGACGTCGAGCCCGGCAAGATCACCGGGCTGATCGGGCCGAACGGCGCCGGCAAGACGACGCTGTTCAACTGCATTTCCGGCCTGGTCCCTGCCGATGGCGGCTCGATCCGCTTCGACGGCACGGACATCACCCGTCTGCGGCCCGACCAGGTGACGCGGAGCGGGCTGGTGAAGACCTTCCAGATCGCTCGCGGCTTTCCGCGGCTGACCGTCCTGGAAAATCTCCTGCTCTACGCGCCCGATCAGCCGGGGGAGCATGTCGGCGCGGCGCTGCTGCGCTCCAGGGCTGCGGTCGCACGCGAGCGCGAAATCATGGCGAAGGCCGTGGAGATCGCAGCCATGCTCAACCTGAGCCATGTGCTCGCCAACAAGGCCTCGGACCTGTCGGGCGGCCAGAAGAAGTTGCTCGAGATCGGCCGTGCTCTCATGAGCGAACCCAAGCTCATCCTGCTCGACGAACCGGCCGCGGGCGTGAACCCGACGCTGGTGCGCGAGATCGGCGAGAAGCTGCGCGAGATCGTGGCGCGGGGTGTCACGCTCCTCCTGATCGAGCACCAGATGGATATGATCGCCCGCCTCTGCGACCACGTCATCGTGCTGGCCGAAGGCCGCCGCCTGCTCGAAGGCAGCTTCGAGGAGGTCGCCGGCAATCACGAGGTCCAGCAGGCCTATATGGGGCGCCGAGCATGAGCGTACTCAGCGTCTCCGGGCTCGTCGCCGGCTATTCTGCTGCCGACGAGATCCTCAAGCAGGTCGATTTCGACCTCGCGGCGGGCGAGATCGCCTGCATCATCGGCCCCAACGGCGCCGGCAAGTCGACCCTGCTGAAGGCCATCGCCGGGCTGATCCGGTCCTCGAAGGGCTCGATCACGCTGAACGGCGAGCCGATCGGCGGGCGGGCGCCGCGCGAGATCACCAGGCTCGGCCTCGCCTATGTGCCGCAGGAGCACAATGTCTTCCCGAGCATGAGCATCGTCGAGAACCTCGAGATGGGCGGCTATGTCGAGCCTGGCCGGGTCGCATCCCGCATGGACAATGTGATGCAGCGCTTCCCTGTCCTGCAACGCAAGCGGCGGCAGGCGGCGCGCACGCTTTCGGGCGGCGAACGCCAGATCCTCGCCATGGGCATGGCACTGATGGTGGAGCCCAAGGTGCTGCTGCTCGACGAGCCTTCCGCGGGTTTGTCTCCCGTCGCCGCGCATCGGCTGTTCGAGGACATCCGCGCCATCAACCGCGAGGGTGTCGCCATCGCCCTGGTCGAACAGAACGCCAGTGACGCGCTCGACATCTCCGACCGCGCCTACATCCTCGTCGACGGCCGCAACCACCGCACGGGCGTCGCCAGCCAGATCGCCAACGACGCCGAGATCCGGCGCGTCTTCCTCGGAGGCTGACGACGCCATGTCCCCCTTTCTCGCCGAATTCGTTCAACTCCTCCTCAACGGCGTCATGGCCGGTGCCATTTTGGCCGTGCCGGCGCTCGGCCTCACCGCCATGTTCGCGGTGCTGCGCTTCCCGAATTTCGCGCTCGCCTCGCATGCCACCGCAGGGGCCTTCGCAGGCTATGTCGCGAATGTCAGCTTCGGCCTGCCGCTGATCCCATCGCTGGTTTTCGCCTTCTTCTTCGCCGGCTTGCTCGGCCTCGTCAGCGACGAGGTCGTGCTCAAGCCGTTCCGCGCGATGGGCGCGATCACGACCGCGATCGGCTCGATCGCGCTCACCATCGCCATCGAAAATCTGATCCGCTTCGTCTTCGCCAACGAACTGCGCGGCTACGACCTGCCGATCGCGCGCGACATGATCGTCGGCGGCGTCCGCATCGGCCCGCAGCAGATGCAGAACCTCGCGATCTCCGTGGTGATCATGGGGCTCGTCTTCGCCTTCCTCACCTTCACGCGCATGGGCAAGGCGATGCGGGCCGTCGCGGACAATCCGATGCTCGCGGATATCAAGGGCATCAATGCCGACACGGTCGCCCGCATCGTCTCCTTCGGCGGCATGGGGCTGGCCGGCCTCGGCGGCATGCTGATCGGCCTCGACACCTCGATCGACCCGCTCACCGGCTTCCGCGCCATGCTCTCGGTCTTCGCCGCCGCCGTCGTCGGCGGGCTCGGCAGCCTTCCCGGGGCCATCGTCGGAGCGCTTGTCGTCGGCATCGGCGAAGAGCTCTGCCTGCTGGTGCTCTCGCCCAGCTATCGAAGCGCCGTCGGTTTCCTGGCGATCCTGCTCGTCCTGGTGCTGCGCCCGCGCGGCATCCTCGGCCAGCGGGCCTATTGAGGAGTTCGCGCCGTGGAGAACTACATTATCGCGATGGGCGTGTCGGCCGGCATCTATGCCCTGATGGCCCTCGGAATGAACATCATCTGGGGCATGGCGGGGCTGATCAACCTCGGCCTCGTCGGCTTCTTCGCCGTCGGCGCCTACACCTCGGCGCTGCTGACGGTGAAGTTCGGCCTTCCCATCGTCGTCGGGGTCATGGCGGGCGGTGCTGCGGCGGCTCTCGTGGGCGTCATCGTCTCGCTCGTAACGGTCCGGATGCGCGGAGACTATCTCGCCATCGTGACGCTCGGCTTCGCCGAGACGATCCGCGTCTTCGCCACCAACGAGATCTGGCTGACGAACGGCAGCGACGGCATCTCCGGCATACCCGGCCCTTTCCGCGGTGCCCTGACGCCGGTGGAGTTCAACTCCCTCTACCTCGCGATCATGGTCGTGGTGGTCGCGGTCGCCTATGTGCTGGTCGAGCGATTGAGCTATTCGCCCTTCGGCCGCGTGCTGCGCGCGATCCGCGACGATGAACAGGTCGCGGCGGTCGCCGGCAAGCAGGTGCTGCTCTACAAGGTGCAGGCCTTCGCTCTCGGCAGCGTCGCGCTCGGTGTCGCCGGTGCGCTCTACGGCCACTACACCTCATATATCGCGCCGGACATCTTCGTGCCGCTGCTGACGCTCTACATCAAGCTGGCGCTGCTTGCGGGCGGTGTCGGCAACAGCAAGGGCGCCGTGCTGGGTGCCTTCGTCGTCGTCTTCTTCCTGGAATGCACGCGCTTCATCGTGCCGCTGATCCCGGCGATCACGCCAGTGCAGGGCGCTGCGCTGCGCGAGCTGATCGTCAGCGTCTCGCTGCTCGTCATCCTGCGCTTCCGTTCGGGCGGGCTGATACCCGAGGCGCGCTCGCATCTCGTCGTGCCGGCAGCGCTGCCGGCGCCGACCCGCTCCTGATCCCCCAAGCAGAGGCCTTGCGTCCCATGTCCAGCTCCAAGCAGCCGATCACCGCCGCCGACATCGCCGAGGTGGCCGAACTCGTCGCCAAGGCCGAACCCAAGGTGGCGTACAGCGCGATCGACGCGCTGGTGCAGAAGGTCTGGGGGCACAAGCTCCTGACCGTGCTGGCCTACCGGGCTGAAACGGTTGAGGTCGAGCGGCTCTATTCCAGCAACGAGACGGCCTATCCTGTCGGCGGCCGCAAGCCGAAGCAGGGCACGGCCTGGGGCGCGCATGTGCTCGAAAAGGGCGAATTCCACATCTCGCACAATGCCGAGGACATCAAGGCGACGTTCTTCGACCACGAGCTGATCGCGAGCCTCGGCGCCAGCGGCATGATCAACATTCCGCTCCTGGTGAGCGGGCGCTGCGTGGGAACGCTCAACATCTCGAACGTGGCGGGCTTCTTCAGCGAGGCTGATTTCCCGACCGCGCGTATCTTCGGTGCGCTGACCGTGCCGCTTCTGCTGAACGAGGCGTGAGACGGGGCACCGTCCTGAACGGCGAAGGCCCAGCAGGCGAGGGGGCGGGGCGCTGCTGCGGTGATTGCGGCCGTCCCCGATCGCCCGACGCCCGTACCGTGCCTGCCGCTATCATCTCATAGCGGCAGGATCTTCGGCGCTACGTCTCTGAAATGACTACAGGACGGAAATCATTCCGCCGTCGACATAGATGATTTGCCCGTTGACGTAGTTCGATGCGGGGGCGGCGAGGAAGACCGCCGCTCCGATCAGTTCCTCGGGCTTGCCCCAGCGCTTCGCCGGCGTGCGGCCTTTGACCCAGGCGTCGAAGGTGGGGTTGTCGATCAGCGCCTGGTTCATGTCGGTGAGCATATAGCCGGGGCCGATGGCGTTGGACTGAATGCCATGCTCCGCCCACTCGGCCGCCATGGCCTGGGTCAGCATCTTGATGCCGCCCTTGGCGACCGTGTAGGGCGCGACGGTGGCGCGTGCGAGGGCGCTGGTCAGCGAGCCGATATTGATGATCTTGCCATGGCCGCGCGGGATCATGCGCTTTGCAGCTTCCCTGCCGATGACGAAAGCCGATGTCAGGTTCGTGTCGATCACGCGTTGCCAGTCGGCCGTCTCCAGCTCGACCATCGGCTTGCGGAGCTGGATGCCGGCATTGTTGACGAGGATGTCGACGGCGATGCCCGCCGCGTCGAAACCGGCGAAGGCCTTCTTGATCCGAGCTTCGTCGGTCACGTCGAAGGCGGCCGGGTCGGCCTGGAAGCCCGCGGCGCGCATTTCCGCGACGGCGACGTTCACGCGTGCCGGGTCCGTGCCGTTGACGAGAATGCGCGCGCCTGCGGCCGCGAGCCCTTCGGCCATGGCGCGGCCGAGGCCGCGCGAGGAACCGGTGACGAGAGCGGTGCGGCCCGTGAGATCGAAAAGGGGGTTGGTCATCACGGCGTCCTCACAGGCTCGTTTCGCGATGGTGCAAATCCGGGCGGGCGTAGACGGCCGGCAGCAGATCGACGCCGAGGCCGGGGCCTTCCATCGGGAAGACATAGCCATCCTTGATCACCGGCATCTCGGTGACGAGTTCCTTGTACCAGCCGGTGTAGAAGGCGCGGACCGATTCCTGAACCAGCGTGTTCGGCTGGCTGAAGGAGGCGTGGATCGCCGCGATGAACCCGACCGGGCCGATGCAGTCATGCGGCGCGAAGGGGCGGTGATAGGTGTCCGCCATCGAAGCGATCTTGCGCCCTTCGGTCAGACCGCCGGTCCAGCAGAGATCGGCCATCACGATGTGCATCGCGTCGCGGTCGAGCATGTCCTTGTAGGGGAAGCGCGAGCCCAGCGTCTCGCTCGCGGTCACGGACACCGTCGTGGAACGGGCGAATTCCGCCAGAGCCTGCGGCGAGTTCATCCGGATCGGGTCCTCGTACCAGGTCGGCTCATACTGCTCGAGGACCCGCGCGATCTTGATCGCGGTCGGCAGGTTCCAGAGCGAGTGGAACTCGACCATGATCTCCATCTTGTCGCCGACTGCCTTGCGGATCTTCTCGAAAGGCTCGCAGGCCTTGCGCATCTGATCGGGCGTGATGAAGAGGCCCTGGTTCTCGATCGCGGGGGGATCGAAGGGCCAGATCTTCATCGCCGTGATGCCACTTTCCAGAAGGCTTTCGGCGAGCGCGTCGGCTCGGTTCATGAAGCCGCCAAGATCCTCATAGGGGCCTTCGGTGGCGCCGAGATTCCAGGTCGAGACTGGCTTGATGTTCTGCGAGCGGACATAATTGTAGCCCGCGCAAGTGTTGTAGATGCGCTGCTTGTCGCGGCAGAGCCCACCGAGCATCTGGTGCACCGGCTGGCCGCAGACCTTGCCGAACAGATCCCAGAGCGCGATGTCGACAGCCGAGGTCGCACGCGACTCCACGCCGGTCGAGGCCTGCGCCATCGGCAGGTTGGTCATCTCGCGGTGCAGCGCCTCGATATGCAGCGGGTTCTTGCCGAGCAGGCGCATGGCGAGCGTGTCGTGCAGATGGGCCTCGACGGCGGCCGCGCCGTAGAAGGTCTCGCCGAGCCCGATCACACCGGCGTCGGTGTGGACGCGCACCCACAGCACATTGGCGAACTCGTCGGTCCGCAGTGTCTCGATCTTGGTGATTTTCAACAGAACCTCCCGGAGGCAACGCTCTTCTGCGAGCAAGGCTCGGGAGCGTCTTGATGGATGGCGGCCCGGTTTCGGCCGGTCGGGGAAGCCGGGCGCCTCGGCGAAGCTTAGAAGCGCTTGTAAAATTTCACAACATGTTTATCGTCGCTCGAAAGGATGCCGACACAAGAGCATCGCGACGGAGGAAATGCGGATGGCGAGGCGCGAACAGCGTCCCCAACTGGTAGAGGCCGAGGCGGCGCCGGCGCGGCGCAACCGCGTCAACCTGTTTGAGATCGCCTACCAGCGCATCGAGGAGATGCTCGTCACCTGCGAGCTGCCTCCTGGCCGCTTCCTCTCGCTGCAGGATATTCAGGCGATGACCGGGCTCGGCCGCACGCCGATCCATCACGCCGTCAATCAGCTGGCCGCGGATACGCTCATCGTCATCCGGCCGCGGCATGGCCTGCAGATCGCTCCGATCGACCTTGCGCGCGAGCGGCTCTTGTTGCGCCTGCGCCGTGACCTCGAACGTTTCGTCATCGGGCTGGCGGCGGAGAGGGCAGGGCCCTCGCATCGCAACCAGATGCTGCATATGGAGCGCCTGCTGCGCGAGCGCCGCGATACGCTGACGCTACCGGAATTCAACACGCTCGACCGGCGCATCGACGGGATGGTTCTGGCGGCTGCCGGAGAACCGTTCCTCGAGCATACGCTGCGCCCGCTGCACACGATCTTCCGGCGCATCGGCTTCATCTACCACAATCACATGCCCCGGCAGATCGGCCTAAGCGGCACGATCGACCATCATCTCGCCGTGCTGAACGCCATCGCGACCCGGCACGCCGAGCGTGCCACGGCGGCTTCGGACGCGCTGATCGGCTTCGTCGACGGCATGTTCGAGGAGATGGAGGCGGCCATCGACCCGTCCTTGCTGGATTGCAGCGTCGAGCCCTTGCTCGGCGCCTGACAGGAGAAACCTCGCACCATGCGCATTGTCTTCCATGGCGAGAACGCCGCTTCCTTCAGCCACGGTTTCGCAGCGGTTCTGGGCCGGGACGCGCAGGTCGACCTGCTGCCCGACGTGCTTTCCAGCGATGCGGATCGGCGCACCTATGCGGAGGCCGACGCCATCATCGGCGTGAAGTTCGACGCGACCCTGCCGCAGCCGCCTCAGCTCAAGCTGTTCCACGTGCCGGGCGCTGGCTACGACATGGTCGATCTCGGCTTGCTGCCGGCTTCCGCCGCCGTGTGCAATTGCTTCGGCCATGAGCAGGCCATAGCCGAATATGTGATGAGCGCGCTCCTGGCCCGGCAGATCCCGCTCGCGGATGCCGATCGTCGGCTGCGGAGCGGGGACTGGACCTACTGGGCCGGCGCTCCGGAGCGTGTCCATGGCGAGGTCGCCGGCACGACCATCGGCCTGCTCGGCTTCGGCCATATCGGCAAGGCGATCGCGGCCCGGGCCAAGGCCTTCGAAATGACGGTGCATGTCGCCAATCGCAGCCCTGTCGCGACTTCGGCGCTGGTGGACCGCGCCTTCACCCTCGACCAGCTCGCCGAGTTCTGCGGCTCGGTCGACGCCGTCGTCGTCTCGGTGCCATTCACGGAGGAGACCAAGGGCATCGTGGGCGCTGCCGCCTTCGCCGCGATGCGGCCGGATGCGGTGGTCGTCAATGTCGGGCGCGGCCCGACCATCGACGAGCAGGCGCTCTACGACGCCTTGAAGGGCGGGCGGATCGGCGGCGCGATCATCGATACGTGGTATCGTTATCCACAGCCCAACGATCCTGCGCCATTGCCGTCGAGACTGCCTTTTCAGGAGCTTTCAAACGTTTTAATGACGCCGCACATGTCCGGCTGGACCAACGGAACGATCCGTCGGCGCCAGGCGGTCATTGCAGCCAACATCAGGCGGCGCTTTTCCGGCGAGAAGCTGGAGAACGTCGTTCGAGAAGGACGCTAATTTTACCCACTCACCGGCCGCAAGAAGCCGGGCACCAATCAGCGCGAACGCCGCATAACGGGAGACGGCCAGTGAAGATTCTCAAGCATATCAAGATTGCCGGCACGCTGCTGGCTCTCGGCGCCGGCATGCTGGCGGCCAGCCAGGCTTCGGCCCAGTCTGTCACCGACATCATCAAGCGAGGCTCTGTGAAGATCGGCGTGCTGATCGGCGCACCGCCCTACGGCTCGGTCGATTCGCAGGGCAATGCGATCGGCTACGACGCCGACGTCATCGCGCTGATCGGCAAGTATCTCGGCGTGAAGGTCGAGATGGTGCAGCTCACCCCGCCGGCCCGCATCCCGGCGCTGGAGGCCAACAAGGTCGACTTCCTCGTCGCCACGCTGGCTCCGACGCCCGAGCGCGCCAAGGCGGTGATGTTCTCGATCCCCTACAGCGCCTTCCAGACCGGCATCTACGCCAAGAAGAACGTCCCGATCAAAACCTGGGCCGATCTCAAGGGCAAGAAGGTGGGCGTCAACCGCGGCTCCAGCGTCGAGCGCGAGTTCACCAGCCGCGAGAAGGAGCTGAACCTCACCATCCTGCGCTTCGAGGACGACGCCACCACTATGCAGGCGCTGTTCTCCGGCCAGGTCGAGGCCATCGCCGGCCCGGACGCGCAGGCCAATGCCGCCATGAAGGCGCGCGGCGAGACCGAGACCGAGCTGAAGTTCGTGTTCGGCATGCAGCCGAACTCGATGACCATGCGCAAGGACGCCTATGAGCTGCGCCAGTGGCTCAACAACTTCATCTACTACGTCAAGCAGAACGGCGAACTCGACGCGATCGCCCAGAAGTGGGTCGGCAGCCCGCTGCCGCCGCTGCCCACCTTCTGATCCGGCACCTGAGCGGCCTTCCGCTCGGATCGGCCAACGAGCCGGCGCGCCGCGTGCGCGCGCCGGCGACCATCCTCACCCCCTGAGGCCGAAGGAGCGCGCTGTTGCTCTTCCAAGATGTCTTTTCCAGATGGCCCATGATCCTGAACGGGGTCGGGCTCACCATTGCGCTGTCCTTCATCGCGATCGTGCTCGGCCTCGTGCTCGCAACGGGCATGACCGCGCTGCGCAGCCTCGCGGGTAGCTGGGCCGGCTATATCGTCGATGCCTATGTCGAGCTGATGCGCAACACGCCGTTCCTGGTGCAGCTCTTCATGATCTTCTTCGGGCTGCCGCAGATCGGCATTCGCCTCAACGGGCTCGAAGCCTCCATCCTTGCGATGACGCTCAATCTCGCCGCCTACGCCACCGAGATCATCCGCGCCGGTGTGGATTCGATCCACAGGTCCCAGATCGAGGCGGGCCTGGCCCTGGCGATGAGCCGCTGGCAGGTGCTGAAGCATGTCGTGCTGCAGCCGGCTTTCGCGCGCGTCTGGCCGGCGCTGTCGAGCCAGTTCGTGCTGATGATGCTGGCTTCCAGTATCTGTTCCTTCGTCTCGGTGCAGGAGCTGTCCGGCACGGCCGCGATCATCGAGCAGGACACCTTCCGCAGCTTCGAGACCTACATCGTCGTCACCGTGATCTATCTCGTGCTGGCGCTCTCGCTGAAGCTCTTCCTGAACTGGCTCGGCCACAGGCTATTCCCGCAGGTGTCGGGCCTCGCCCGCTTGACCGAAGCGCATGGGGAGGCCGCCTGATGCAGACCTTCGGTTGGCCCGAGGCCCTCTTCATCCTCCGTTCCGCCGGCTGGACGCTGGCGTTGACGGCAATCGCCTTCTTCATCGGCGGAGCGCTCGGCGGCGTTCTTGCGATCATGCGCCTTTCGCGGTCGAAATGGCTGAGCCGCTTCGCCTCCGGCTACATCCTGGTGATCCAGTCGATTCCGGTGCTCATGGTGCTGTTCATGAGCTATTATGGGCTCTCGGCTCTCGGCATCGAGTTGCCGCCCTTCCTGGCCGCGTCCGCCTCGCTGTCGATCTACGTCTCGGCCTATCTGGCAGAGATCTGGCGCGGGTCGATCGAATCCGTGCCGCGCCAGCAATGGGAGGCCTCGTCCTCGCTCGCGCTGACGACCGCCCAGCAATATCGCTACATCATCCTGCCGCAGGCGGTCCGGATCTCGCTGCCGCCGACGGTCGGCTTCCTGGTCCAGCTCGTGAAGAACACTTCGATCGTGCAGGTCGTCGGCTTCGTCGACCTGATGCGCGCCGGCATGCTGGTGAACAACGCGACCTATCAGGCCTTCCAGATCTTCACGCTGGTCGGCGCGATCTATTTCGCGATCTGCTTCCCGCTGTCCCGGCTCAGCCGCCATCTCGAAAAGGTGATGAATGCCAGCCGTTCTCATTGAAGACGTCCACAAGCGCTTCGGCTCCCTGGAGGTGCTGAAAGGTGTCTCGCTCAGCGTCGAACCGGGGCAGGTGATCGCGATCATCGGCCGCTCGGGCTCCGGCAAGTCGACGCTGCTGCGCTGCATCAACGGCCTCGAGACCTTCCACGCCGGCAAGATCGAGGTCGCGGGCCACACCATGACCCAGGACCCGAAGAAGCTGCGCGAGTTGCGCAAGGATGTCGGCATCGTCTTCCAGAGCTACAACCTGTTCCCGCACCTGACGGTCGGCCAGAACATCATGCTCTCGCCGCGCATCACCAAGAATGTGCCAGACGCCGAGGCGCTGGCGCTGGCGAAGGATGTGCTGGCGCAGGTCGGCTTGTCCGAGAAGTTTGACAGCTACCCGGACAACCTCTCCGGCGGCCAGCAGCAGCGCGTCGCCATCGCCCGCTCGCTGGCTATGCAGCCGAAGGTGATGCTTTTCGACGAAGTCACCTCGGCGCTCGATCCGGAACTGACCGGCGAAGTGCTGATCGTGATGGAGAAGCTCGCGAAGGCCGGCATGACCATGCTGCTCGTGACCCATGAAATGAACTTTGCCCGCACGGTCGCGGACACCACGGTGTTCATGCATCAGGGCAAGATCTGGGAGCAGGGGCCTTCAAAGGAGCTGTTCGCGAACCCGCAGACGCCCGAGCTCAGCAACTTCGTCAGGGCCGGCGCGTCGCATTGACCTTCGATCGTCTGCCTGGCGCTTTGCGCCAGCGCAGCCGGTAGGCGTTTCGACCTTATGGGGCCGGCGGGGGCAGGGCCTGCCGTCTCTACCACATTGATAGAGAACGCGTGATCCGATCCGATTGCTACGCAATCTGATCGGCGCGTGCTCTAGTCCTCGTCGTCTGTCATGCGCACGCCATCGACCAGGATTTCGCGCTTTCCTGCGTGGTTTGCGGGTCCGACGATGCCCTCGTGCTCCATGCGCTCCATGATCGAGGCGGCGCGGTTGTAGCCGATCTGCAGGCGGCGCTGGATGTAGGAG
>NZ_JAIMCA010000003.1 GCF_025499465.1 Allobosea sp. BH3 | reverse complement strand
GGCGAGTTCCTCGGTCGTGGCCGCGGTCTCTTCCAGCGAGGAGGCCTGCTCCTCGGTGCGCTTCGAGAGGTCGTCGGCGCCCATGTTGATCTCGCGGGCCGCGAGGCCGACATCGGCCGAGGTGGTCTGGATCGTCGAGACCGTCTCGGAGAGGCGGTCGACCGTCTCGTTGATGGCGCCCTTCAGATCGGCGAACTTGCCGCGATAGGCGGTCTCGACCCGATTGGTCAGGTCACCGCCGGCGATCGCCGACAGCGTCCCGGCGAACTCGGTCGTGGCGGAATCCACCACCGCGTTGATCTCGTTGATGCCGGCGACGAGGCGCTGCATCTGCTCGTCGGCATCCTTGATCTCGAGCCGGGCCGAGAAGTCGCCGGCCGCAGCCGCCGCGACCACCTCGCCGACATCCGAGACCACCGCCTCGATCGACTGGGCACGCGCGAGACGGGTGGCTGCCGCTGCCCGCTCCTGTTCCTGCAATTCGGCGACCTGCTCGATCGCCGAGCGCAGCACCGCGACCGAGCGGGCCATGATGCCGATCTCGTCGCCGCGCTTGGTATGGGGGACTGTGACGGAGGTGTCGCCCTTGGTCAGGCGCTCCATCACCAAGCTCAGATCCGTCATCGGGCGCACGATCGAGCGGCGTGAGAAGACCAGCGCGCCTGTGATCGCAACTCCGAGCAGGACGATCAGCGCCAGCGGCAGAAAGGTGCGGACCTGCGCCGCAAAGGAAACCGTGTCGGCCTCGGCCGCATCGGCGCGCTTCTCGTTGAGGCTGCTGAAGGCCGTCAGCTCTTCCTGCAGAGCGGCGCGGCTCTTCCTGCTCGCCTCGCTGTTGCCCCAGACATCGGCGGCGCGGCCGGAGACTTCTCGGGCGAGGCGTACCGTCTCGGTGCGGATCGTGACGAACTCGCCGATCAGCTTGCCGATCTTGTCCATACGTTCGCGCTCGCTTTCGGGCGCGATCCGGACCAGGCCCTTGATGCGATCGTCTACGCGCTTGAGCCCGGCCTCGACCGTGGCTGCCGCGTTGCCGGCGTCATGAGGATTGCGTGCGGAGTAGACCTGCAGCGAATCGGCGACGACCTGATTGACCGCGACGTTCAGGCGTTCGGTGAACAGGGCGATGTTGTTCTGGTCGGAGGAGTGCCCATACATGCTCTCCATCCGCGAGATCGCGAGCAGCGCACAGCCCATCGCGATCAGGGCGCCGACCGCGACGATCGCGATTTGCCCCACGATCTTGGTCCCGATCGACTTCATCATCCCCTCCGTAGGCCATTCCACGGCTTTGCCGTGTAATAAGTCGTAACGAAGGGCATTGAACGCTGGGTTAACTCCGGCGCGTAACTTATGGTGAAATAAGCATCATGCGGGGCGAGAAACGAGGCAGGCAAGGCTGCCGGAAGGTCGTCAGCCTTCCGATGCCTTGCTCTTCCGGGCCGGTGCCTTCGCGGTCGGCTTGCTCTCGGCGGATTTGCTCTTGGCGGGCTTGCTCGCAGCGGATTTGCTTTTGGCCGCCGTCTTCGTGCTCTTGGCTCGCGCTCCGGTCCTGCCGGCCCCGCTGCCGCCCTTCGTCGCCGCCTTGGCGTTCACGAGCTCGATCGCCTGTTCCAGCGTGATGCTGTCCTGCGCCAGAGTCGTCGGCAGCGTGGCGAAAATCTTCCCCCAGGCGACATAGGGGCCGTATTTGCCGGCCTTGACCTCCAGCGCCCCGCCCGAGGGATGCTCGCCGAGCGGCCGGCCGGGCGTGGCCGAAGCACCTCCGCGACGGCCGCCGCCGCTCTCCTTGGCGACGATCAGGTCGATGGCGCGGTTGGCGCCGAGTTCGAGAACGTCGTCGCCCTTGTCGATATTGGCGTAGACCTTGCCGTGCTGGACATAAGGTCCGAAGCGTCCGATGCCGACGAGGATCGGCTCTCCGCTTTCGGGATGGCGCGCCACCTCGCGCGGGAGCGAGAGCAGGGCCAGCGCCTTCTCCAGCGTCACGCTCGCCGGGCTCATGCCCTTGGGCAGGCTGGAGCGCTTCGGCTTCTCGCCCTCGCCGAGCTGGATATAGGGGCCGAACCGGCCATCCCGCATCGTGACTTCGAGGCCCGTCGCCGGGTCGGGGCCGAGGATGCGCACGCCGGGCTGGCCCTGGCCGCCTTCGGCGCTCGCCTCGCCATCTGCTGCAGGGACGGAGAGGGGGCGCGTATAGCGGCATTCCGGGTAGTTGGAGCAGCCGACGAAGGCGCCGAACTTGCCGAGCTTGAGCGAGAGCGTGCCGTTGCCGCAGGTCGGGCAGACCCGCGGATCGGAGCCGTCAGCGCGCTGCGGGAAGATGTATTCGCCGAGGAAGCCGTTCAGCGCCTCCAGCACCTCGCCGACGCGCAGGTCCTTGGTTTCGCCGATCGAGGCCTGGAACTCCTCCCAGAAGGCGCGCAGCAGCGCCTTCCAGTCCATCTCGGCATTCGAGACGCGATCGAGGTTCTCTTCGAGGTTCGCCGTGAAGTCGTACTCGACATAGCGCTTGAAGAAGCTCTCAAGGAACGCCGTGACGAGCATGCCCTTGTCCTCGGGCACGAGGCGCTTCTTGTCGATGCGGACATATTCGCGGTCGCGCAGGGTCGAAAGCGTCGCGGCATAAGTCGAGGGTCGGCCGATGCCGAGCTCCTCCATGCGCTTGACGAGGCTCGCCTCCGAATAGCGCGGCGGCGGCTCGGTGAAGTGCTGGTCGGCGGCAATAGACCGCTTCTCCAGCTTGTCGCCGCCCTTCATCGCGGGCAGCTTCTTCGAATCCTCGTCTTCCTCGTCGTCGCGGCTCTCCTGATAGAGCGTCAGGAACCCGTCGAAGAGCACGACCTGGCCGGAGGCGCGCAGGTCGAGATTGCGCCCGCCGACCTTGGCCGCGATATCGACCGTGGTGCGCTCCATCTCTGCCGATTCCATCTGGCTCGCGATGGTGCGCTTCCAGATCAGCTCGTAGAGCTTTGCCTGCTCCGGCTCGAGCTGACGCGCGACCATGGCCGGCAGCCGGCCGAGATCGGTCGGGCGGATGGCCTCGTGGGCCTCCTGCGCGTTCTTGGCTTTGACCGTGTATTTGCGCGGCACATTCGGGACATAGCGGTCACCGAATTCCTTGCCGATGACGCGGCGCGCCGCAGCAATGGCCGAGCCGTCCATGTCGACGCCGTCGGTACGCATATAGGTGATGAGGCCGACCGTCTCGCCGCCGATGTCGACGCCCTCATACAGACGCTGGGCGAGCTGCATGGTCCGCGCCGGAGCAAGACCGAGCTTCCGGGAGGCCTCCTGCTGCAGCGTCGAGGTCTGGAAAGGCGGGTAGGGGTGGCGCTTGACCGGCTTGGCCTCGACTTCCGCCACGGTGAAAAGGGCTGTTTCCAGCGCCTCCTTGAAAGCCTTGGCCTCCTCGCCGTTGCCGATGTCGAGGCGGGTAATCTTCTTGCCATCCGCCCCGACGAGGCGGGCCTCGAAGGTCTGGCCGGATTCGGTCGCGAGCGTCGCCACCAGGGACCAATATTCGCGCGCCCGGAAGGCTTCGATCTCGCGTTCGCGGTCGCAGACGAGCCGCAGCGCCACGGACTGGACGCGCCCGGCCGAGCGCGCACCCGGCAGCTTGCGCCACAGCACCGGCGAGAGCGTGAAGCCGACGAGATAGTCGAGCGCGCGGCGCGCCAGATAGGCGTCGACCAGCGCCTGGTCGATGGCGCGCGGATTGGCCAGCGCCTTCTGCACTGCGTCCTTGGTGACCGCGTTGAAGGTCACGCGCTCGACCGGGATGCCTTTCAGCACCTTCTTCTGGTTCAGCGCCTCCAGCACATGCCAGGAGATCGCTTCGCCCTCGCGGTCGGGGTCGGTGGCGAGGATCAGCTTCTCGGCGCCCTTCACGGCGCGCGCGATCTCGGCGACCTGCTTGGCGCCGCGGCCCTCGATCTCCCATTTCATGGTGAAATCGTTCTCGGGCTCCACCGAGCCGTCCTTGGCCGGCAGGTCGCGGATATGCCCGAACGAGGCGATCACCTCGTAGTCGGAGCCGAGATATTTGTTGATCGTCTTGGCCTTGGCCGGCGACTCGACGACGAGGAGCTTCATGGTTTGGTCTCGATAACAGCCCTGATCAGAGCGCGGAACCGGCCGAGACGGACGGTTCCGCGACCCGCAAGACCCCTGCGGTTCGGAATTGCGCGCGAAAGTGGGTCACGGCGTCCGCCGTGTCAAACGCCTATTGCGCTGCGGGAGCAGCCTGCGACGCTTCCGCCGCCTGCTGATGCAAGGGTGAGACATGGGCGCCCGGCCCGCATTTGCAAGCGGCTGGCGCGGTCTACCCGTCATTGCGAGGAGCGAAGCGACGAAGCAATCCAGGGGCGCCGCACGCTACGTCTCCCTGGATTGCTTCGTTCCGCTCGCAATGACGGCTGGGACCTCAGCCCCGAGCTGCCAGCAGCCGATCGACGAAGCCTTCCAGCGAGGCTCCGTATATCCAGCGCAGCACTGCGACGACGTCCTGCTCGGGGTCGGCCCAGATGATGTTGGTTCCGGCGCCCATCGCCGAGAAGGCACTCTGCGGCACGTTGGGCCGCGCTGCCGGCCCCTGCGCCAGCCACCAGAGATAGCCGTAATTGCCGAGCGTGGGCGAGGGCGTCAGCATACGCTCGACCCACACCTTCGACAGGAGCTGCCGGCCGGCCCACTCCCCCTTGCGGGCAACCAGCAAGCCGAAGCGGGCATGGTCGCGCGCACCGATGAAGAGGCCGCCGCCCCAATGGCCGCCGCCGGGCACGGACTGGATGCGCCGCCCGTCGATCTCGACATAGGAGTTCTCGTAGCCCTGCCACTCCCAGTCCGGGGAGGCGCCGACGGGGTCCATAATGCGCTCGCGCAGCACCTCCGCCAGGGGGCGCCGGAAGCGCTGGAGCAGGGCATAGCTCAGCACGTTCACCCGCACGTCGTTGTATTCGTAGAAGCTGCCGGGGGTCTTGAGCTCGCGGCGCTCTCCCTTCCGGCTGTTATCGGCCCCGGGGCCGATCTGGCGGTTGTGGTCGACTTGGTCGGACTTGCCGAAGAGCTCTCCCTGCCACTCGCTCGACTGCTGCAGCAGGTGGCGCCAGGTGATCTGGCCGTTATGCGGGCCGGCGAAGGCGGAATCGTCCACGCTCTTGCAGACGGGCTCCTCGACATCGCGGATCAGCCCGTCGTCGAAGGCGATGCCGGCCAGCACGGCCAGATAGCTCTTGGCGATGGAGAAGGTCATGTCGGTGCGGTTGGTGTCGCCCCATTCGGCGACGATGCGTCCGCCCTTCAGGATCAGCCCGGCCGGGCCGCCGCGCTCCCGCACCGGGCCGACGATCTCGGTCCAGGGGCCGCGCTCGTTCCACTCGACATTCCCGACATAGGAGCCGTCCGGATAGTAGAGGCTGCGCGGCCAGGGGCTCTCATGCTCCTGGGCATAGGCGACTGCCGCCGCGAGCCTGCCGGCATCGAAGCCGGCCTCGGTCGGCGTCAGGCTCTGCCAGTCGGCGCCATGGGTGGAAGGAACATAGGCGTCGGTCGGCTTGGGCAAGGCTATCGTCCTCTCCGGCAGCGGAAAGGACCTGATCTAGCGCCGTTTGGCTGAAAGCTCCACGCCCCTGGGGACATGACGCCCTCCCGCCTCGGAGCGGCTTGCGCAGCTCCCGACTCGCGCCTAGACAGTCTGCTTCAAATGACATCGCCAGCCCCGCTCTATCCGCACCGCCATCTCCTCGGGATCGAGGGGTTGTCCCATCTGGACATCGAGGCGCTGTTGGACCGGGCCGAGGACTATGTCGCGCTCTCCCGGCAGGTCGAGAAGAAGGCGGCGACGCTGCGCGGCCGCACCCAGATCAATCTCTTCTTCGAGCCCTCGACCCGCACGCAGGCATCCTTCGAGCTTGCGGGAAAACGGCTCGGCGCCGATGTGATGAACATGTCCGTCGCCTCCTCCTCGGTGAAGAAGGGCGAGACGCTGATCGACACCGCCGCGACCCTGAACGCCATGCGGCCCGACATCATCGTCGTGCGCCATCATGCGGCGGGCGCGGTCAACCTGCTGGCGCGCAAGGTCGGCTGCTCGGTGGTCAATGCCGGCGACGGCGCCCATGAGCACCCGACGCAGGCGCTGCTCGACGCGCTGACGATCCGCCGCAACAAGGGCCGTATCCAGGGGCTGACGGTGGCGATCTGCGGCGACATCGTGCATTCGCGCGTCGCCCGTTCGAACATCATCCTGCTCAATGCGCTCGGCGCGAAGGTGCGGCTGATTGCACCCTCGACGCTGATGCCGCCCGGCATCGAGCGCATGGGCGTCGAACTCTACACCGACATGAACAAGGGCCTCGAAGGCGCTGACATCGTGATGATGCTGCGTCTCCAGCTCGAGCGCATGCATGGCGCCTTCGTGCCGTCTTCGAAAGAGTATTTCCGCTATTTCGGGCTCGACCGTGACAAGCTTGAGCGCGCCGCATCCGACGCGCTGGTGATGCATCCCGGCCCGATGAACCGCGGCGTCGAGATCTCCTCCGAGGTCGCCGACGGCGCCCAGTCGCTGATCCGCGAGCAGGTCGAGATGGGCGTCGCCGTCCGCATGGCGGTGCTCGACGCGCTGGCGCAGCATCTGCCGAATGCTTGACGGGATGGAACCGAGCATGACTGATCCGCAGGATCTCGCGATCGTCGACGCCCGGCTGGTCGACCCCGCGAGCGGGCGCGAGGGCAGGGGCTCCGTGCTGTTGCGCGGCGGCGCGATCGCCTCTGTTGAATGGGGGGCCGCACCCGCGACGCCCGAGGGCCTGCGCCGCATCGATGCCAAGGGGATGGTGGTCACGCCCGGCCTCGTCGACCTGCGCGCCTTCCTCGGCGAGCCGGGAGCTGAGTTCCGCGAGACTCTCGGCTCAGGCTCCCATGCCGCCGCCGCCGGCGGCGTGACGACGGTCGTCTGTCGGCCGGACACTGACCCGCCGATCGACGACCCCGCCATCATCGACTTCCTGAAGCGCCGCGCCCGCGACAAGGCGATCGTCAACGTGCTGCCCTCCGCCGCCCTGACCAAGGGGCTGGAGGGCAAGGAGATCACCGAGTTCGGCCTGCTGCTCGAGGCTGGCGCCGTTGCCTTCGGCGATGGGGCGAAGGGCCTGCGCAATCCGCAGGTCATGCGCCGGGCCATGATCTACGCCCGCGACTTCGACGCCCTGATCATGAACCATGTCGAGGACCCGGAGCTCCGCGGCTCGGGCGTGATGAACGAGGGCGAGTTCGCCAGCCGAAAAGGCCTGCCCGGCATTCCGCTCGAGGCCGAGACGGTGATGCTGGAGCGTGACCTGCGCCTCGCCCGCGCGACCGGCGCCCGCTACCACGCGGCGATGATCTCCTGTGCCGAATCGGCCGAACTGGTGCGGCGCGCGAAGCAGGACGGCGTCCGCGTCACCTGCGGCGTCTCCATCAACAACCTGTCCCTCAACGAGAACGACGTCGGCGACTACCGCACCTTCTGCAAGGTCTCGCCGCCGCTGCGCTCCGAGGATGAGCGCCTCGCCATGGTCGCCGCGCTGGCGGAGGGTGTGATCGACGTCGTCGTCTCTGACCACGACCCGCAGGATGTCGAGACCAAGCGGCAGCCCTTCGCAGAGGCCGCCGACGGCGCGCTCGGCATCGAGACCATGCTCTCGGCCGCGCTGCGTATGGTGCAGGCCGGGCAGATCGAGCTGCCGCGCTTGCTGGCCGCCCTGTCGGCACGCCCTGCCGCCCTGCTCGGAATCGGCTGCGGGCGGCTCCAGCCCGGCGCGCCGGCCGATCTCATCCTGCTCGATCCCGAGGCGCCCTATGTCGTCGACAAGCGCAAGCTCAAGTCGCGGGCCAAGAACTCGCCCTTCGACGAGGCGCGGCTCGAAGGCATCGTGCAGGCGACCTTCGTCGGCGGGCGGGTGGTCTACGAGGCTGAAAGCTAAAGGCGCTTGAACCTCCACGGGTCATCCCGGGCGGCTTGTCCGGGATGACGTCGCGCTTTCTATTGGACCTGACCGATTCTATTGTGCGCCTGGGCGGGCGACGTGAGGGGCTAAATGGCTGAGACGCTGAACTGGAGCCTTTCCGGGCCCATGACGCTGGTTGCCCTCGTCGTCGGCTATCTCTTCGGCTCGATTCCCTTCGGCATCATCCTGACGAAGCTCGCCGGCGGACCTGACCTGCGCAGCATCGGCTCGGGCAATATCGGCGCGACCAATGTGCTGCGCACCGGCAACAAGAAGCTCGCCGCCGCGACCCTCGTCGGCGACATGCTGAAGGGCACGGTCGCCGTCCTTGTCGGCATGCACCTTCTGGGCGGACCTCAGGCTGCGCTGGCGGCAGGCATCGGCGCCTTCCTGGGCCATCTCTTCCCGGTCTGGCTGGGGTTCAAGGGCGGCAAGGGCGTCGCAACCTATATCGGCGTGCTGATCGGCGTGAAGGCGGTGGTCGCGCTCGCCTTCTGCGTCGTCTGGCTCGGGCTCGCCTGGCTCTTCCGCTATTCCTCACTTTCGGCGCTGGTTGCGAGCCTGCTGACGCCGCTGCTGCTCTGGCTTTGGGCCGGCATGCCGCAGGCCGCGGTCGTGATGGCCGTCCTGACCGTGCTGCTTTGGATCATGCACCGGGAGAATATCGCCCGGCTATTGGCCGGAAAAGAAGGCAAGATCGGCCAGAAGGGCTGACCGGGAATGGCTGGCATCGCGCTTTCCGATCGCCAGCGTCTTGAATGGCTCCGGCTGATCCGCAGCGAGAATATCGGCCCGCGCAGCTTCCTTTCGCTGATGAGCCGCTTCGGCAGTGCCGCCGCCGTGCTCGATGCCTTGCCGGACCTTGCCCGGCAGGCTGGCCGCTCCGTCCGCATCTGCTCTCCGGCGGAGGCTGAGCGCGAGCTTGCGGCGCTGGATCGTCTCGGCGGCTGCTTCATCGCGCTTGGCGAGCCTGACTATCCTATTCCGCTGCAAGCGATCGACTCGGCTCCCCCGCTCATTGCCGTGCTCGGCGAGGCAGACGCGCTGCGGCGGCCATCCGTCGCGCTCGTGGGCTCCCGTAACGCCTCGGCGGCAGGATTGAAGTTCACCGGCCGGCTAGCGCGCGAGCTTGGCGAGGCGGATTTCGCCATCGTCTCGGGGTTGGCGCGCGGAATCGACACGGCCGCCCATGAGGCAAGCCTCGACACCGGCACCGTGGCCGTGCTGGCCGGCGGGCTCGATGAAATCTATCCGCCGCAGAACATTCCGCTGGCCCGGCGCATCATCGAGCGCGGCGCACTCGTCAGCGAGATGCCGCTCGGTTGGGTTGCCCGCGCCCGCGACTTCCCGCGCCGTAACCGGCTGGTCTCGGGGCTCTCGCTCGGAACGGTCGTCGTCGAGGCCGCACAGCGTTCCGGCTCGCTGATCACCGCCCGTTTTGCCAATGAGCAGGGCAGGCTGGTCTTCGCGGTGCCCGGCTCGCCGCTCGATCCTCGCGCCGAGGGCGGCAACCACCTGATCCGCGAAGGCGCGACGCTCTGCGCTGATGCTGCGCATGTTGTCGAGGCGCTGGCGCCGCTCCGGCAGGGCGAACTCGCATTCGTGTCGGAACGCCGCGTCCTGCGCGAGCCGGATCGTGCGCGACCGCACGAGTCGATGTGGGACGAGCTCGATTTTGCCGAGGTCGAGCCGGCGCCGGCTGTTCCCGGCAACGACGATGGCTTTCAGCCACACCCGTCGGGGGCGCAATCCGGAGAAGGGGCGCAGGCGACCGATCTTGGCCGCCTCGTGCTCGACCTGCTTGGCCCGACGCCGGTCGGGCTGGACGATCTGGTCCGTTCCAGCGGGCGCTCGGCGCGCGACGTCAATCGCGCTCTGATAGAGCTGGAGCTGGAAGGGGCAGCCCGCCGCCACCCCGGCGGCGCCGTGTCGCGCGGCTGAGCCGAAGAGGCTTCGGCGGCGCGGCACTTATCCGGACGGGCCGCCTGTCTTGGCGAGGCGCGCAATCTCGGCGGAGGCTTCGATCCGGACCATCTCCAGGAAATAGGAGAGGGCGTTCAGCTGCGCGTCTCGCGCCATGATCCTCATCTCGGCAGCCATGCCCTCGATGAAGGACGCGGCGTCGAGCGCGGAAGCATAATGCTGGGGGGGATAATTGTCGCCGCCGCCCTGGCCGGCTCGGTCAGGCGGCGTCAGATTTCGAACAATATGCCTCATCGCCGATGGAATCTCCCCAAGCTCGACGACCGCTGCGCCCGGGAGGTGTCGATCCCTTCCAGGAATATACAATTATAGATTGCATTTTATCGGAAACTGCAAGTTCAGGTCGTAAGAAAAAGCGCGGCAAGCGGCAGCGTCGCCAGCGCAAGCAGTGTCTGCAGCGTGGTGATTTCAGCCATGAGTTGCGCGTCGCCGCCGAGGTCGCGCGCCAGGAAATAGGCCGCCGTCGCTGTGGGGACCGCGCCGGCGACCACCGTCATCGCCAGCGCCGGGCCGGTCACGCCGAGAAGCCCGGCATAGAGCCAGGCCAGGAGGGGCATGGCCACCAGCTTGAGCACGACCGCGATGCCATGGGCCAAGCGCGGGCGCGCCAGCCGGTTGAGATCGAGTGCCGAGCCGACGACGAGCAGGCCGATGCCGAGCGAGGCCCGGCCGAGAACGTCGAGATAGCCGGTGAAGGCCGAAGGCAGCATCCACTGGACCTGGTTCAGCAAAAGGCCGACCGCCGAGGACCAGATGAAAGGGTTGACGAGGATCGAGCGAATCGTCGCCCCGGCGCTCATCGGCTTGCCGTTGGCGAAGCGGGCAAGCACCAGCACGCACATGACATTGAGCAGCGGGATCATCGCCGCGATGGCGATGGCCATCAGCGTCGTGCCGGCCCGTCCCTGAAGCCCCGCCGCGACCGCGAGGCCCACGAAGGTGTTCCAGCGCACCGAGCCCTGGAAGATCGAGGTGAAGGCCGGGCCGTCGATGCCCGCATGCGCCAGTGCGGGACGCGCCACCAGCAGCAGGGCCGCGACGCTCAGGATGGCGAAGACGAGGCTTAGGCCCATGGCGAGAACCGGCACGCCGCGAAGGTCTGCCATGGCGAGGGTATGGATGACCACGGCCGGGAACAGGAGCTGATAGGTCAGCCGCTCGACACCGACCCAATGAGCCTGCGAGACGATGTTCCGGGTCTTCAGGACCCACCCCGTCGCGATGACGAGGAAGACGGCGATCAGGCTGTCGAGCATGTCCGGGAAACTGGCCGGGCGGGCGGGATGGGGAACAACGGAGCCCGGAATCCGTTGATGCATCGACTGTCGAAACGGCCTGTCCCATGCCCGGCAGCGTCCGGCAAGAGCGGCGACGAAAGCGCGCTCTGTTCGTGCCGCAATGCCGCCGCGATTGGTTCAGGCCCTGTTCAACCGGATTGCGCGAACCTCGGCTCATGGTTCGGGGATCCCGCTAAAGGAGATGCCGTTATGTCTCTTAAGAAGAACGTCGCCATTGCTCTGACCGCTGCGAGCGTCGTGGCCGGCAGCTTCGCTGTTCCGGCGATGGCTCAGGAAAGCCGCAGCTTTGATCCGGCCCGCCTCGATAAGGCGAAGGCCGAGTACAGCCAGTATCGCCATCGCCACTACCGCGGCGGCTATTATCGCGGGGGATCGGCGCGTGGCGCTGCGGTCGCCGGTGCGATCGGTCTCGGTATTCTCGGCGCGGCCGCTGCCGCGGCGAACAGCCGGGCCTACTACTCGGAGCCCTACTACGACGAGTACTACGCTCCGCCGCCGGTCTATGCACCGCGGGCCTATTACCGGCCTTATGGGTACGGCGACTTCCGCGACTATCGCTGAGGCGTTTCCGCCCAAAGAGGCGATCATCGACAGGCCCGCGCTCCGCGCGGGCCTGTTTCGTTTCGCGAGTTATCGGCGAAACTGCTCCTCGTCGTCTTCCTCGACCGCAGATAGCCGGCCGAGCCGGTCCAGAGCGCCTTGGAGGATGTAGGCGGCGGCCATCTTGTCGACGACGGCCGCCCGTTTGGCGCGCGAGGCATCGGCATCGAGCAGCGTCCGCGTCACGGCCAGCGTAGACATCCGCTCGTCCCAGAACACGATGGGCAGCGCCGTGAGCGGCGCGAGGTTGCGCACGAAGGCGCGGGTCGACTGCACCCGCGGCCCCTCCGTCCCGTCCATGTTGAGCGGCAGGCCGATCACCAGCCCGGCGACCTGATACTTTTCCGCGATTTTCAGGAGCGCCGCGGCATCGAGGCCAAACTTCACGCGCTGGATGGTTTCCAGCGGGGTCGCGATCTGCCGCTCGACATCCGACAGCGCCAGCCCGATCGTCTTTGTGCCGAGGTCCAGGCCGAGCAGCCGCGCATGGGGCGGCAGTTCCAGGAAGGTTTCGAGCTCGACGAGGGGGCTGGTCATGCATAGGGCGGTAGCATGCATGGTGGGCGGTTGCGAGCGCACCTTGTCCTGCGCCCGACGAATGGCCGTTTCGCGGGAGCCGTGGCGCCAGTGCCATCGCCTAAAGCGGCGAGCCGCGCTATATGCCGGCGGAGAATGTTCCGCCTGTCGAAGAGTGGGTCGGTAGAACATTTCCGCCCAGAAACCGCTCCGCTGCCAGCGCGAATCTTTTCATGTCTCATGTAGCCACCCGCAAGATGGACGCCCCGGTCTCGCTCTTGCCGGGCATCCTGCTCTCGGCCGCGGTCGCGATCGCCTCCGCCTTGCTGGAGCCTGTGCTGAAGGCGGCCACCGGCGGTCGCATCGGCATCCCGGCCATTGTGGTCGCGCTCATCATCGGGATGGTGCTGCATCCGCTGGCCAATAACCTCCGCTTCGCGCCGGGCATGACCTTCTGCGTCAAGAAGCTCCTGCGCTGGGCGATCGCGCTGCTCGGCTTGCGCATTGCACTGGGCGACATCGCCGCGCTCGGCCTCTCGACGGCGCTGCTGGTCGTGGGCTCGATGGTGGCGACTGTTGTGGTCGGCTTCGTTCTGGCGCGCCGGCTCGGACGCGAGGCCGGCATGGGCGCGCTCGCTGGTGTCGCCACCGCTGTCTGCGGCGCCTCCGCGGCGCTCGCCACCGCGACCGTCGTGCCGGACTACCGTAACAAGGCCGCCGACGTCGCTTTCACCGTCATCGCGATGAACGTGGTGGCGACCATAGCGATGCTGGCCTATCCGCTGATCTGCGTCTGGCTCGGCTTTTCGCCGCAGCAGACCGGCATCATGCTCGGCGGCACGATCCACGACGTCGCGCAGGTCGTCGGCGCCGGCCAGTCCGTCTCGGACGAGGTCGCCAATGCGGCCGTCATCGTCAAGCTCTTCCGCGTCTTCCTGCTGCTTCCCGCCGTGCTGATCGTCGGCTGGTGGCTGGTGCGGGACGGCAGCGAGATGACCAAGGCGAAGGTGCCGGTTCCAGTCTTCGCCATCGTCTTCCTCGGCCTGTGCGTGCTGAACAGCGTGCTTGCGCTCTCGCCTGCCGTTCAGCCGTTCTATGGGCCGCTCCGGGACGGGTTGCTAGAGGCCTCGCGCTGGGGCCTGCTCATCGCGATCGCGGCGCTGGGACTCGGCACCTCGATGGGCGCCATGGTGCGGCTCGGCTGGCGGCATCTGGCGCTGGTCACGGGCACGACCCTGACCATCCTCGTCATCGTCACCGCCGGCCTCTTCCTCATCGGCTGAGCAGGGTAGAGCTGTACGAAACGACATGACCGACATCGTCATCACCGAATTCATGGACGAGGCCGCCGTGGCGAGCCTCAGGGCGCGCTATAGCGTCCATCACGACCCGGAGCTTTTTGCCAAACCGGATGAGCTCGCACGCCTGCTCGGGGGGGTGCCGGCCCTGATCGTGCGCAACCAGACCCAGGTGCGTGGCAAGGTGCTCGAAGCGGCGAATGCGCTGAGGGTCATCGGCCGCCTCGGCGTCGGCCTCGACAATCTCGATATGGGGGTCTGCGCCGAGCGCGGCATCAAGGTCTTCCCGGCCACTGGCGCGAACAGCCTCTCCGTAGTCGAATACGTCATCGGCACCGCAATGACGCTCCTGCGCGGAGCCTATTTCGCCAATGCGGCGATGCTGGCTGGCGAATTCCCCAAGACGAAGCTGATCGGCCGCGAGATCACCGGCAAGCTGATGGGGCTCGTCGGCTTCGGCGCGATCGCGCGTGACGTCGCCCAGCGCGCTCGGGCGCTCGGCATGGAGGTCGCAGCCTTCCATCCGCGCCTGGCCACCAACGATCCCGCCTGGGCTGGCGTGCGTCGGATGGAGCTCGACGAGCTGTTGTCGAGCGCCGATGTGATCAGCCTGCATGTCCCGCTGACGGACGAGACGCGGGGCCTGATCAATGCGAAGGCTTTCGCCCGGATGAAGCCGGATGCGATCCTGATCAATACCGCCCGCGGCGGCATCATGGACGAGGCGGCGCTGGTCGAGGCGCTCAAGGCCGGCCGGCTCGGCGGCGCGGCGATCGACGTCTACGACCAGGAGCCGTTGGGCAAGGCCGCCGCGCAGGTCTTCGCCGGTGCGCCGAATCTGATCCTGACCCCGCATATCGCCGGCAACACGGTGGAATCGAACGGCCGCGTCTCCGGCCTCGTCGCCGAGAAGGTCCTGGCGGCGCTGGACGGGCGAATCTAGGCTACAAGCTTGTGGACGGGGAGTGACCGCTCTCGACCCAGTTCGGTGATTGGGCGTCAGCCCGCATTACGACCTAAACTGGCCCATAGCCGACGTCGTCCAAGTCTGCTTTATGGCAGCCGATCGAGATAACAATCGCGTTCGCCTGCTAGCACAACCCGGCCGTGCAATGGCTAAGGCGAGACGGATTAACCGCTACAATAATTCTGTAGGTCAGACTTGCCATGTGCAGGGTGACGGCAAGGACAATGCTGCATGCCTACAGCGGCTCGCCTATTAGCGAGCATGCGACGCGTGCCAAGTCGGTCACCTACGATAGCTAGGCCGTTTGGCTGATCTCAGTTGATGAAAGCAACTGACCGATAGCCGGAACTTGAGTGGCGCTTTGCGGCGCCGTACGACAGGCTGAGCATACGAGACAGAAGAGCGTCTCGCTACGGTTGCTTACGTGGATCCGCGATCGTGAAACCAGCCGCGCAGGCCATCGCGGATCATCGGCACCCTGTCGAGGACACCGGATGTCAACGGATCGTCGCTGTCCATATAGATTTTTCCATCGGGAGCGACAGTAAATACGGCGCTGAATAGGCCTTTATCATAGCGCACTGTTGCATTTATTTGCCAAGTGATCTCCGGACGTCCAGCAACTCCGCTGACCGGCATGGGTACTACGGGGCCTATCTGCTTAACTATGTCCGCAATGTTGGTTGGACGCTCAGGGGACCAAGACTGATCGAGGTCGCCAATGCTCTCGGCCAGCATGAAGGGTCCCGCCTCGCCCTGCACGACGCCGCAGAAAAATCTGGCATAGTCGGCTGCCTGCTCCGGCCTTTCGAGAAGGACCTTCTCTGCCTGATTGAAAAGGTGGACACGTCGGGCGTTGCCTTCGATAGGAAAGGCGACAGTCTTTCCGAGCATGAACAGCGCACTCCGCGCCTCGGTTTCGTCGCTGCGCCCGCCAAGCAGCACCTCGACGACCGTGGCCGCCTCGTAACAACGCGGTTGGTGAGTCCTTATCGCGCGCATCGGGCGCTGCCGGATCGACTGGAAGAACGGTCTCGTCGACATCGCCCGTTCCAGGCGCGACATCAGGCTCTCGGCTTCTGCAGCGTCCTCAACCTCGTGCCAGCTTCCGGAATACAGAGGCTGGAATGGCCAGGCTGCGGACCCCAGTTCCGACCGGGGTGGCGGCGTCTCGGCGATCGGCGGCGAGGTGAGGTATGGAAAGAGCAGAGGATCGTTGATGTCGGCCGCAATGGCCACCTTGGTACGACCAAGCGCAGCGCGCTGCTCGACCTCCTGAGCAATCTTGTCCCGGTCTGCCATGAGGTGCGACAGGGCTGGATCGACGGCATCCAGCATGGCCATATACGCCTCGAAGCCACCGATCGCCTCAGTGCTCGGCGTCCGCCAGGCGATGATTTTGAGATGGTCGAGATCGCGTTTGGCGGATGCAAGATCACCGGCCGTACCCGACTCGGCTATCCTCGCCGCGAGAAGAGCGGCAAGTTTTCGGTCGAGGGTCGTAGCAGCGCTGGCGTCCATATGTGACCTCGATGGGAGATACGTGAAACTGGCTGGGTCCAGTCCGGCGCCTGACGGATCCACGAGAGTGTCGATGAGCGAAACGATCGCCTGCCCGACATAGGGTATTCCGCCTCTGAACGCCGCAGAGCGCGCATAGTCTGCAAAAAGCTCCAGGTGCGCGGAGCTGACCGAAGGAAACCCGACAAGGGCGGTTGTCGCCCGCAGCACCGCGAGTGCTAACCAAGGCCTTCGCCTGGTGGCTGGCGCGGTCCACGCCTTGTCGATAACCGACAGGACCAACTCGACCTCGCCCAGCCAGGCCAGGTGAAGCCAGAGTGAGACGAGCGCCCCTGTCAGGGCTGACGGCTCGTTCGACGACTCAGCGTCGAGTGCCTTCAGCAGAAGCTCGGCGAGAGCGAGAGCCCCTGCGACGCCTCTGGGTTCTCGCGCAGGGAGCCATTCTTCCACCGCTGCCGCAATGCCGCGGAGGAGCCGATGTTTATCGGCCGGTTGCTGCGGTTCCTGGAGTGCGACGAAAAGCACCCCAAGCGAGTCTCGGATCAGAGCTAGATGATCCGTCTCCATCAGGATCATATAAGCGAGAGGGCCGATCTCCAGTTTATCAGCATCGGCAGATGACCAACTGGATTGGCCGCACCATTGCGTAAGAGATCGCCACATGGCCGGGCGATCGCCGGAGCCGCTTGTCAGGCTGGCACGCAACGCAGCCACCGCCAGTTGGACACGCTGGCGCTGGGCTCCATCCTCGCCTCCGGTCCCAACCCAAGGTAGGAGCGTCAACCTCTGCCATAGTTTGTCTACGGACAAGGATGAGCGTTCGGGCATCTGAAAACGATAAAAGATGCCTGCTGAGGTTTCGATCAAGAGGTTGCGCGTATGCGGCAACATGGCAGCGGTGTTGATCGGCGCGGTTTCAAGGCTGTCGACGATCTCCGACAGGAGGAGCGCTGCCTCGCTCCCGTCGCCGGCTTGGCACGCCGTTACGGTGACATTAGCAATGAACCCCGCAAAACCGCGCTCGCCCCATTGGCTAAGTCCGTGTCGAGACCACAGGGGCTTCAGGAGGTTCCAGCGCGCCGCGTCCGTAGCAAAATCAAGCTGGCTGCCATCGAATACCGCATACATATCCGCTGCTGCGATGCGCAAGGCGAAGGCCACGTCGTCCGGCGAGGGCGTCAATCGAGCGGCATCTGCCATCACCGAATCTACGAACCGCCGGCGCTCGGCCCGCTCACCTTCGGTCAGGCCGGCTTCCGCCAGGCCGCCAGCTGCCTCGTCTCCACGTTTTTCCCAATAGATACTGCCGATCACATAGGCTAGCGATTGCGCCAGGGCCGCCAAAGTCTCAGAGTCGCCTGTGGTGGACCGAAGCCGCAAGACGACGTCGCCAAGCCGACGCAGACGGTCAAGAGCGAAGGCGGCCGTGCTCATGGCTGTCCCTGCGCGCTGTCGAAGCTGCCCGAAAGGCTCGTTGCGCCCCCCTTTCGGTCGGTGGTCGGATCGCTGCCAGCGGACATTGCCCGAAGCTTTGCATCGTGGTCGGCGTACTCGTAATTGATATGTTTGTTCACCGCGCGACCGGCGAAATTGGCCAGCTGCTGCAGGCTGGCGGCCAGATTCCGCGCCACGGCCTCGTTGCCGGGGGCAGCGGCTAGAAGCTGACTCTCGAAACGGTCGTAAACCGCGAAGGCGGCTTCGAGATCCTCCTGAGAGGGTGTCTCATCCTTGCGGGCTTCCGCCATATCCACGATCAGGCCGCGGACGAGAGCCGATATGACGACCGGATCTAGGGTCCCCGCAGCTGGAAGGAGATAATCGAGCGCTGCTGTGGTCCTGGGATAGTCCTGAAAGCAGAGCCGCGCGAAGAAGGCGACATCCCAGGGAGAGAGTATCCACGCCGTCTGCCTCAGCCAATCGGCGCGGTCAGCCCAGATCAGGGGGTCAACGGGCCGGTCGCCTGCGGGAGCGAGCAGATCGAGCACGAGGCGCTCGCCGATCAGGTCCGGCACGAGTGGCGCCAACTGCCCTGCGCCCCCGCTCGACCCCGTGATCGACTGGTAGAGCGCCTCGTCTACAGGGCGAGGCCAATGTGCGGCTCCGAGGTCATAGGACGTCTTACCCGCCGTCGACAGGTTGTGAAATGCACGGCGATCTAGCCCTCGGACGAGGGTTGCCGCGGCGACGAGCCTTTCATGCTGATCGCGGCTCTCCTCGGCGGCGAGCCGGTCGCCGCGGGAAGCCGCCAGGCGATCGAGCCAGATTTCGCGTTCACGCTCGATCAGCGTGCTGAACAGGGCAAGCCTCTTGTCCTCGGCAGTCGCGTCCTGATCGACCTCCGGCAGCATTCGCGCGAACAGGAAATCGGCGACGATGGCCGCAAAGAGCGGACGGCAGGCCTTGTCATACTCACGCAACACTTCGAGCAACTCGCTGTCGCTCTGTGCCACGGGCGCATCAGCGGCCCGGTTGCGCATCAACCGAACAAGATCCTTATCCGAAAGCGCGGCAAGACGATGGATATTCTGCGGGGCTGCAATCCGCAGGCATTCATGCGCCGCAGCGCCTTTCAGCTTCGAGAAGAGCGGGTCATTCGCATTGCGTTCGATCAGCACGACGCGCACCGGCGATTTCAGCTCATGGTTCTGCGCCCGGATGGCTAGGCCCTCGAGAAACTCCATGGTTCCCGGATGGGCGGCCGCATAGTCGATCACCAGGATCGCCGGGTGCTCGCCCACCGGCCACAGCGCGGCGCCTTTGCCGTCGATCGCGAAGGCCTGCACGAACCCGCTGGCTGGCCAGCGCTGTCGATGACGCTCGAGAAGTTCCATCGCGAAACGGCTTTTGCCGGAGCCCCCGTCGCCACAGATCGCGTGCCATCGGAAAGACCTGCGGATGCCGCCGTCGCTGCTGGCGGATTCGCCGAACAGGACGGCTTCGACCTCCGCGAAATCCTTGGCCCGCCCCTGCAGTTCGTCGATGGCGAATTTGAAGCTGAATCTCATGTGTTGCGGGTCGGCGCCCGCATGTCCGAGCTCGGCCTTATCGATACGGGGCCATGTCAGCCCCCTCATCTGGTTCAGGCAAATGGACTCGTGAATGCTGCGGAGCAGTCCTTCGACGCGCCCGAGCGAGGACCGGATCTCGTTCTGGGCGTCTTGCAGCTGGGGAAATACCGCGAGCGCTTTCTTGATCTCGTCATCGATGCCGGCGACGGCACGCTTGAGATCGACGAACTCGGCTGCGAAGAAGATCGCCTGGAAACGTGGGTTCGTCTTGATCTCTTCGGCGATATAGAGCGCGAACACGTCGTACCAGCCGCAGCCATGGTCGCCGCGGAAGACGCTGCCGAAAAGGTCTGGACATGGTCGTCCTGTAGTCGCCTGAATTTCTGCCAGCGCGCGCTCGACAGCTTCGGCGCGCGCCCGCCTGCTGTCTTCGAGGAGCCGCGCTTTGAGACCGTCGCGATTGTCCGGCTGGTCATAAAGCGCCTCGGTACGCGGATCGATGACATGGCCCAGCACGCGATCGATATCGTCGAAGGTCAGCGCGTCCTCGCGCAGGGTATTGGCGTCGAACACCTTGAGGCGCTCATCGAGGAACGCCTTGACGCTCGAATTGAATGAGCGCTCCTCGTCCCGGGCATGCTGCCCCATTGCATCGACTGCATCGACCAGTCTTCTGTGGTCGTCGAGCACCGCACGAACGGCCCCCAGATGCGCTGTCCGGATTCCCCGCACCAGATCATGGTTGACCGGCCGGCTTCTGCCGATCATCCCGCGCTTCAGGCAGCCATTTGCCCAGTCCTTGACCGCCGGAATGGCCAGAGGGAGGCCGAGCATCGAGCCGCATTTCTGAAGCGCCTCAGCCGCTGCAGCGAGCGTCCATGATTCTACAATCATCTCTAACGCAGCCTCGTCCAGCTTTCACATCTCAACTCGTAACGCGGCGATAAGACAGGCGACTGTCGACGCAAATAGAGGTGGGGCGGCGCTCATCCAGCTGGTGGCACTTTGGATGCGCGACCGCGCAGGCTGGCGCTCAGCCTACGGGCAAGCTCCGCCGTATCCGGCGCGGATGCGGTGTCGGTACTGGCGGGGCGCTGATACCATCGGCTGGGCTGCCGACGCATGACGAGTTCCGGTGGTTGCGCGAGATAGAACGGGTTCGGATCGGCTTGACCGGCGAAGGCAGGGTCCGAGAGGTAGTTCGGCTTGCGGGCGATGACCGGCTCGTCACCTGCGATCTGCAGGATCATTTCCTCCGGCTCAAGATCGAGAATGGCGAAGGGAGTCGCAAAACCAGTGACTTCCGCGATGCCGCGGGCCGCCAGGATATTGTTTGCGCCAAAGGCCTGGATAACCTTGCAATTGCTCAGCATAGTTGGCCAGTCGCCCGCATAAAGTCTCTGAATTTGGGTCACATCCTGCCAAAAACTCCAGGTCTGCACGCCATACCCGCGCATCAGCGTCATGGCCTGGCGCAACTGCGGTAGGGTCCCGAGCTGCGCCGCTTCGTCGAGCATGAACAGAGTAGGACGCGGCGGCTTGCCGCGCCGCCGCACGAGTGCGCTCATCAACGCGCCGATCCAGAGCCTTAGCAAGCCGCCATGGGACTCAAGCTTGTTCGGCGGCAGCACCAGGTAGATCGACAGGGGCTCGCCGGATGTGACCGCAGCCATATCGAAGGTTGAGGAGGCCACGGATTCGAGCACCTCACCCCCGCGGAGGAAGCCGAGGCCATCGAGAGCGAAGCTCACGATTCCTCCCATCGTCTGCTCGGCGGGGCTGCGGATGCTGCGGCCAATCATCTGAGCTTCTGGGTGGCTCGAATTGGACAGCATTTGCGCGACCGTCTCCGTGTCCGCCGCCAGGGCGCTGACGATCTCCCGGACCCTGCCGAGATGGCGCTGCTCCTGCGGTTCGTCGGCCAAGACGTAAAGAATGACGCCGATGATCAGGTCCTGCGCTCGGTTGGACCAGAATGCGTCTCGAGGATCGACGTACTCGGCGAAGAGGGCCGAGACCAGCGCGGCGGTATCGTCGACGTCTCCCGCGCCGAAGGCCTGAATCGCATCAAGGGGGTTCAGACAGTCGCTGGTGAAGCCGGTAATGCCCATCGGGTCAATCACGATGACCTGCTGCCCGAGCTCCCGACGCCGCCGGGCCGTCACCATCACATTCTCCCCTTTTGGATCGATGACGATGATCGGTCCGCCGAAGCGCAGAAGTGTGGGGATGATCGCGCTGACACCCTTTCCGGCGCCGGTCGGGGCAATCGTGACGAGGTGCCCCTCACCGCTGAGCAGGACCGGGTCCAGAAAGCCATGCCTGGGCGACGTGTTGGGGTCCCCGAAATGGAAGCCGATAGGCTGGCGGCGATGCTCGTGCTCCAGCGACCAGCCCACAAGGATATCGGGGGTATCAAGCGCTTCGGGAAGGCGAGGGCCGAGAGACGTGAAGGCTTCTGACAAGGACGTCACTCGATCGCTCCAGGGTTTCGAAAAGGAACGACGCGTAGCGGCGGCCTTATCGCAACGCGCGACTGGCCGGTGACTAGCTCGTGATCTTCGAGCATCTCGACCTTTCCGGACGCATCGATCCGGAAAGCAGCGTTGCTGAGCTGCGATCCGTAGATGACGTTCGCGTGCCAGGTCAGCCCGTGCTCGGCTGGTTCGGATCTCAACGGTTCTACCTTCAGCGCCTCGGTCGAAAGTAATAGCGTCGCGGCCTCGCCGGCCGTCTCCACGATGTTAAAGGGGCCGCTAGCGCCCCAGACGACACCGGTGAAGAACTTGAGATAGGCCGACTGGTGGACCGAATCGGCGTCTAGACGAGGCGATAGCCGCTCGTTGAGATCGTGAATGGCGGGCGAACTGCCCGTCACCGGAACAAACCTGCCGTCGCCGATGATAAATGCGCAAGCGCCGTAGCCGTCGACCGTCCGGGCCTCGACCTCGATCAGGTTCCAATCATCGCCATAGAAGGGCAGTTGTAGCGCACGGCCACGGCGTATCGGCTCGAGATATGACGGATTCCACCAACGGCTGCGGTTCGTTTGAAGAAGCTGCGATGCGATCTGCAGTTCCTGCTCGTCAAGCCGGACCCATTCTCCCGTTACCAGCACAGGGCATTTGAAGTTATCGGCTTGGATCACGGCGCATTCCGTTAGGGCATGTAGCGCCACTTTGAACGAGGGGGATGCCGTAACGCAATGCCTCATCTACTTCGCTCTAGGATTTCGGGAGCCTCCGCTGAATGACAGGGCGTTGCGAATGGGAGAGGCCGCCTCCCGGAGCTTACAATTGATTGCAAATGCCGAAACGAACGGTGCCCGTTTCGGCGGATCCGGCTGAGGCCAGTGGCGCCGGATCAGAGCGAAGTGATGCAGACGACGCGCATGCACCAGCCATTCCCGTCGCTCGATAAGACATCGAGATCTAGACGGATCCGATTTTGCCGAATTTGCTCTGTTATGTCCGGTAACGGCCCGTGAGCTAAAGCCCGATAGTGGCGTCCGCGACCGGAATGGCCCCTTAGCTACCACCCGGAGCTGGTCCACTTTGGCCCTTCAGGAAGTCTTCTGGTGGCCCCACCGCTTGCCCGGCAAGGGACGCGATTTCGTAAGATGCTACTGATACGGCATCGCAGGCCATGACGGTCCACGCGAAGCGACGCGCCTCGCGTGGACCAGATGTCTTCAGGCCCGATACCAGCTGGCTAGGCTCCAGGTGTCCACATCCCAGCCGCTATAATTGGGAACCAGCCCGTTTTCCGCTGCAGCGATGCGCGTGCGTGCGATCAGCGGTAGCAGGACATGGGCCTCGCAGAAGATCTCGTTGACCTTGATCAGCAGCGCGGCGCGCTTGGCCGGGTCGAGTTCCTTCTGTGCGGCCTTGTAGGCCTCGTCCGCGGCAGGGTCCGAGTAGCGCGAGATGTTGCGGCCCAGCCACTTGTTCTCCTTGCTGGCGATTTCCCAGGAGACGCACTGGTTGAGGAAGCGCTCGGGATCCGGCTGCGGCTGCGTCTGCGTGTACATCTCCATGTCGACATAGAGCTTGGTGTAGGTGTCGGGGTTCGCGACATCCGATGAGAAGAATGTCGAGGCGGCGACAGCCTTGAGCTCCAGGTCGATGCCGGCCTTCTGGCAGGCCTGCTTGATGATGGCCTGCGTCTTCTGGCGGGGAGCGTTGATCGATGTCTGGAAGACGTATTTGAGCTTCTTGCCATCCTTCTCGCGGATGCCGTCGCCGCCGCGCTTGTAGCCGGCCTCGTCGAGGATCTTGTTGGCCTTGTCGATGTTGAACTCGTATTTGAGCCTGGCCGACTTGAAGCGCTTCGGCTCGTTGACGAAGCTCGCGGTCGCGACGCCGCCACGGCCATAGATGAACTTTTCGACCGAGTCGCGGTCGAGCAGCAGGTTGATCGCCTCGCGGACCTTCGGATCCGACAAGGTCGGGTGCTTGGTCTTGACGCTGGAGCGCTCGCCGTCGACCTCGGTCCACGGGTCGGTCGTGTTCAGGATGATGAATTCGACATTGCCGCTGGGCACGGAGAGTACCTTGCCGCGGCCGCCGGTCTCCATGCGCTTGAGGACCTCGTCCTCGACCTGCAGGCTCCAGGCGTAGTCGTATTCGCCGGTCTGCAGCACGGCGCGTGCTGCGGAGACGGAGTCGCCGCCGCCCTTGAATTCGAGCGTGTCGAAGAAGGGCTGGTTCTTGACGTGATAATCCGTGAAGCGCTCGGCGGTGAGGATGTCGCCCGGCTTGAAGTCCACGAATTTGTAGGGCCCGGTGCCGATCGGCTTCAAATTCGCGGGCGCCTCGCGCGATTTCGCGCCCTTGTACTCGCCGAAATGATGCTTCGGGATGATGACGCCGGCGACGCCGACGAAGGCATCTGCCCAGAACGGCGTTGGCTCCTTGAAGGTGACCTTCACGGTGAGCCCGTCGATCTTCTCGACCTTGACGTCCTTGTAGGCACCTGAGGTGACCGCAGCGGTCTCCGGATCGGAGGCGTATTCCCAGTTGAAGACGACATCGTCGGCGGTGAAGGGCTTGCCGTCATGCCATTTGACGCCCGGCTTCAGCTTCCACGTCACGCTCAAGCCGTCCGCGGCGAGGCCGTTGTTTGCCCGGGTCGGAATCTCGGCGGCCAGCTGTGCGACGAGATTGCCTTCCTCGTCCCAGCCGGCGAGCGGCTCATAGAAGATGCGCGAGGCTTCCTGGTCCTTGCCGCCGCTGGCGAAATGCGGGTTGAGCAGCGTCGGCGCCTGCCAGATCAGGATCTTGAGCGGGCCGCCGCCGCCGGCCTTGGTCGGCTTGTACTGATGCTTGCTCTGCGCCATGGCGACGCCGTTCCACAGCAGCATCTGGCTCGCCATGGGGGCCGCGATGCCCACGGCCGCGACGCGCTGGAGAAACCCGCGGCGCGACAAGCCACCAGCCTTCACATCGTCGATTAGGGTCTGCAGTTCCGAGCTGTTCATGTCTATCTCCACGAAAGATGTCGACTACCGTTCCGCCTCGCCGGTTTTCCGGACTGTTTTTGACTTGATGAGATTCAGAATTTGTCTTGAGAATAGATTATTATTTTCAATAACTTGCATGGTCTCCGATCTGGGTTTGCGACGCGCTACATCTTCGCTGTCAGCCCTCCGTCGATGGTCAGCACGTGGCCCGTGATGAAGGATGCGGCGGGCGAGGCCAGGAAGACCGCTGCGCCGGCGATTTCCGCGGGTCGACCCAGCCGGCCGAGAAAGGAGCGCCCGGAGAGAGCCGCCGCCGTTTCCGGCGCGGCCAGCAGCGCCTCGTTGGCTTCGGTCGCGAAGACGCCCGGCGCGATTGCGTTGCTGGTGATGCCGTGCGGGCCGTATTCCGCTGCCAGCGCGCGCATCATGCCGGTCAGGCCGTGCTTGCAGCCGGCGTAGACGGCATCGTTCGGCCGCGCGACATGGCCGGCAATCGAGGTGACGATGATGAGGCGCCCTTTTTGGCGCTCGCGCATGAGGCGGGCCGCCTCGCGAGCCAGCCGATAGGTCGCGACGAGATTGACCTCGACCATCTCCGACAGCTCGGCGTCGCTAAACTGCTCGAGCGGCTTGCGGTTGCGCATGCCGGCATTGCTGACGACGATGTCGAGCCCGCCATGGTCGCGCGCGATTGCCGCAAAGGCGGCGCGCGTCTGTTCGGCGTCCGTCATGTCGAAAGGCAGGGCGATGGCCTTGCCGCCTTCGTTCGCGATCGTGTCCGCCGCCTGGCCGAGGCGGTCGGCGTCGCGTCCCGACAGAATGACGGTCGCGCCGGCAGCCGCCATGGCCCGGGCGATCTCGAAGCCCAGACCGCGCCCCGCGCCTGTCACCAGGGCGATGTCGCCCGCCAGCGAGAACAGTCCCGCCAGCGAAATTCCAGCGCTTGCGACCGTCGTCGCGACCATGCTCACGCCGCTCCGGAGCCGTCGACGAGGACTGACCATCCGTGCGGATCGTTGTCGGGCCGACGATGCAGCTTCGTGATCTCGGCGTAGAGCCTCGAGGTGACGGATCCGGTCTTTCCCCCTCCGACGGTCAGCGTTTCCCCGCGATAGGTCAGCTGGCCGATCGGCGAGACGACGGCCGCCGTGCCGAGCCCCCAGACCTCCTCGATCTCGCCGCTGCGAATGCCCGCCATGACCTCGTCGATGGCGATCGGGCGCTCGCTGACGGTCTCGCCCCATTCGCGCAGCAGCGTCAGCGCGGTGTCGCGGGTGACGCCCGGCAGAATCGAGTCGCTCAGCGGCGGGGTGACGATCTCGTTGCCGATACGCAGCATCACGTTCATCGTGCCGACTTCCTCGAGGAAGCGACGCTCGACGCTGTCGAGCCAGAGCACCTGGGTGTGGCCCGCCGCCTTGGCCTGTTCGCTGGCCATCAGGCTGGCGCTGTAGTTGGCGGCGGCCTTGGCCGAGCCGATGCCGCCGCGCGCCGCCCGCACATGCGTTTCGGAGGCCAGGATGCTGACCGGAGCGCTGCCCTCGGAATAATAGGAGCCGACCGGCGAGAGGAAGATCATGAAGGTGTAGCGGGCGGCCGGGCGCACGGCCATGAAGCCCTCGGTCCCGATCATTGTCTCGCGGACATAGAGAGCCGTGCCCTGCTGATGCGGGACCCAATCGCGATCGAGGTCCACGAGCCGGAGCAGGCCTTCCAGCACGTCGTCCTTGTCGACGGCCGGCATGCATAGGCGCGCCGCCGAGCCGTTGAGGCGGTCCAGATGGGCGTGGGGGCGAAAGAGGCGGATCGCACCGTCATCGCAGCGATAGGCCTTGTGTCCGTCGAAGATGGCCTGCCCGTACTGAATGGCGGAGGCGGAGGGATGCAGCGTCACTGCGTCGAAGGGCACGATGCGATGATCGTGCCAGCCCTTCGCGCTGTCGTAGTCCATCAGGAACATGTGATCGGTGAAATAGTCGCCGAAGCTGCGGCCGACATCGGCCGGGATGGGCTTCGGGTTTGTCGTGCGGGTCACGGGGATCTGGATGGGCATGGCGAGAGCACCGGCTGTCAGAGTGCGATGTCGCGGGCGAGATGGCCGAGGCAGTCGCCTGGCTTCACGCTTGCGAAAGTGCGGATGCAGATGGCGAGGCCGCCGCCTTTGAAACGGACCTCGACCGGCGGATTCCACGGTGTCGTCGGGTCGTGGATGAAACCTGCAAGCGCTCCCGCCGAGAGTTCGTCGCCGAGCGCAAAGGCGGGCTCGAAGATGCCGGCCGCAGGCGCGAAGGCGAACAGGTCCGCATCGCTGATCGTGAGATGGCGGGTCGGGAAAGGCGCCGTCGAGGGCGCGGCCTGCGGCAGCATGCTCAGATGGCGCAGGACGCCGGTCACGCCCGCTTCGAGCATCGCCTTCCCCGCGAGATTGACGGTGGAGCCGCCGCCGAATTCGCCGGTCAGGAAATGGCAGCCGTTCTGGTCGGCGACATTGCCGAAGACGCGGTCCTGGCCGTCCAGCGCCTTCAGGCTGTCGAAATAGGCCACGCGCGGCGGCGAGAAGGCGGCGATGAGGCCGGCTACGGCTGCCTTCTTCTCTCCATCCTCCCATGTCGGCGCAAACAGCGTCGGTAGATACTGCAGCGACGAGCCCCCGGCATGCATGTCGATCGCATAATCGGCGAGCGGCAGGAGCTCGCTGGAGACGTAGTGCGCGATCATCTGCGTGACCGTGCCGTCCCGGCTGCCCGGGAAGCTGCGGTTCAGATTGATCTGGTCGATCGGCGAGGTGCGTGTGGCGGCGAGATAGGCCGGCTGGTTGACGGACGGCACGATGATGACGCGCCCCGCGAGATCGAGCCGCTCGAGCTGCCGCATCAGGCTGTAGAGAAAGAGCGGCCCTTCGTATTCGTCGCCATGGACGCCGGCGGTCAGGAGAAGCGTTGGTCCCTCGCCACGCTTCGCCACGGCGATAGGCACCGGAATATGACCGTATGCGGAATCGTGGACCGAATGCGGAATCCGCAGGTGGCCCCGTGCAACGCCATCCCGGTCAAGCGGAATCGACGCTGAAATCAGCGACTTCTGACCCATATTATCCCCTCGTCCCGGCTTTCCGAACGCCCTCTTGGGCGGGCGGCCGGAAGCTCTCTGTCTTTCGAAGAGCGTCGGATTTTTGCGACGCAACAACAACAGGAGATACGGGGGGCGCCATCACGGTATTGGCAATTTTTGCTCAGCTGCCCCAGGATCTGGACGTCAAGATTGCCGAAGGGCGCAATAAGTTTTTGCGGTCCGGCGAAAGCGGGGATGGGATGCGGGCGAAACCGGAGCAGACACTCGACGCGACCGACGAGCGCATCCTGGAGGCATTGAAGAGAAATGCCCGGATCTCGAACATCAAGCTCGCCGAGCTCATCGGCATCTCGGCCGCGCCATGCCTGCGCCGGGTCAAGGCGCTGGAGAGCAGCGGCATCATTACCGGCTATCAGGCTTGCGTGGACCGCGAGAAGATCGGCCTCAATGTGATGGCCTTCTCCGAGATTCAGCTCAAATCGACGGAATCGAAGTCGATGCTGGAGTTCGAGAAGGCCGTAGCCGGCATCAGCGAGATCAAGAACTGCTACGTGACCTCGGGAGGATGGGACTACATCCTCGAGATACAGACGACCACGCTCAGCGAGTTCGAAACCCTGAGCAACAAGAGGCTGAACAATCTGCCCTGGGTCAGACGGATGCGCTCTCGTTTCGCGTTGCGGAGGGTGTGACCCCGTTCTCCGAGAATGCGCCGCCGAGCAGCATTTCGAGATGGTGTCGCGAGCACTGCGTTAGCCTGCGCGATAAGTTGGTCGGACGCTTGCTTTGATCGTGGCGCCAAAATTCGCTTTTCGCGCATAACCCAAACCTGCGGTGCGTCTCGGAAATGAGATTGAAGACTCCGTCGACTGATGGCCAATCAGCGTAGACCGGCGCAGCAAGAGCACCATCCTGTCATGCCGACAGCATCCGGCGTGCGATGTCGCGGTAGATCAAGCTCGCAGCGACGAATTCGTCGACGGGGACGAATTCGTCGACCTTGTGCGCCATAGAGAGCCGCGCCAGGGCCAATCACAATCCCTTCCGCTCCGGCGTCGCGGAAATGGACGAGGTCGCACGCCCCCTGAAAACCGAACGGGCCCGGTGACGCGATGCCGTTGGCGGCTGCGGCGGCGACACTTTGGCGAACGATCGGCCGGTCGGAGGCCGTTTCGGTGGCCCCGCCCGTGGTCGGTTTGAAGCCGATAATCTCCGCCCTGACACCGAGTTCGGACTGAGCCCTGGCGAGGAAGGCGGCGATTTCGGCCTTCACTTCCGCCTCGTTCTCACCGGGGACGAGACGGCGGTCGAGCAGCATCTCGCAGGCCCCGGGCAGGACATTGTCCGCATGGCCGCCGGAGATGCGCGTCACGGTCAGGCTGGCTTCGCCGACGAGCGGATGCGTGCGGCGCCTGACGCTCTGCTCGTGTTCCCGGGCGATCAGCCCGAGCAACTCGCCGGCGCGCAGGATGGCGTTCTCGCCCAGATGCGGCGTGCCCGAATGCGCGGGGACGCCGTGCACCCGCACGATCGGCCGCAGGCTTCCCTTGTGGCAGCTATAGACCGTGTTGGAGGTGGGCTCGCCGACCACGGCGAAGTCGATCGGCGGGCGCTTGGCGGCAAAGTGGCGCGCGCCCTTGCTGCCGACTTCCTCGTCGCCGACGAATACCGCCAGCAATGTGCCGGACCAGGCGGACCGCTCGGCTGCCAGCATGCGCACCGCCTCCAGCATCGCGGCGAGCGGGCCCTTGCAGTCGCAAGTGCCCCGCCCATAGAGCCGCCCGTCGGCCTCCCTCAGCACGAACGGGTCTGAAGACCAGCCTTCGCCTGCCGGGACCACGTCCATATGGGTGTTGAAGACCAGTGTCGGTCCGGGACCGTTCGAAAGCCGTGCCTCGACATTCGCCCGGCCGGGTTCGTATTCGTCGATCACGGCATCGAGCCCTGCTTCGCTGAGGCGAGCCGCAACATAACTGGCCGCTTCTGTCTCACGCCCGGGTGGGTTTTCGGTGCAGAGCGCGACGAGATCGGCAAGGTCCCGCTTCATGCGGGGAATATCCGGGGAAACGCTCATCATTGCCCTCGCTTGTACCGGGCCGAGATCATCAGTCGCTGATCGCCGTGGAGTCGGCCTTGCCGAAGGCCGCGGTCAGATGCTCACGCATCATCGTGCTCGATCGCTCGAGGTCGCCGGCGAGCACCGTGTCGATGATGGCCACATGCTCGCGCAGCCAGTCGCGGACCCGGCGGAGATTGCCGTAGCTGTTGAACTCCAACAGCCTGCGCAGCCGGTTTTGCTGCTGGATTGCCTGAAGGAAGAAGGCGTTGCCGCTGAACTCCGCGAACATCTCGTGGAAGCTGGCATCCGTGTCGAACAGGGCCGTGGCGTCCACGGTGGACAGGTCTGGGTGGGACAGGAAATAGAGATGGTGAGCGCGCGCACGGCTGAGCGCCGTCGGGTCGGCCTTGAAAGTCGGCACCAGAAAGAGGGCCGGCTCTATCACCCGGCGGAAATCGTAGCTCGAAGCCATGGCTCGGCGCGAATCCAGCATCGGCAGGAACGTCCAGCCATGGCCCTTGTTGCGCGCGATCAGCCCGTCTTCGGCGAGCCGCGCCAGCGTGCGCATCAGAACGACGCGGTCGACACTGTAGCGCTGCGCAATTTCACTTTGGGTCAGTGATGCCGGCAGATGTCCGCGCAGGCGGTCTCCGACCAACTGGTCGTAGAGGTCGCGGTCGGCCGAACTCGGCACCTCCAATTCGAGCCGCTGCAAAGCGTCGAAAGGCTTCAGGAGGAAGAAGCCGTGATTGCGCCGGGCCTCGACGACACCGAGCTCGCAGAGAAGTTGCAGAGCGCTGCGGATCGGGGAACGCGACACGCCAAGCAGATCGCCGAGCGCCTGTTCACGCAGATGATGCCCCGGCTCGAAACGGGCATTCCGGATCAGATCGAGGATCTGATTGGCCAGGCGGTGACGGCTTTGGGAGGAGCTGCGTGCCATCTATGACGTCAACTGCAGAACGGGGCCGGTCCGCGCGCGTTAGCGTCGCTTCCGGACCCTGCGGAGATTGGGGCGGCGAGCGCCGGTTCGGTCCTGGCTTCGGTATCCTCAATCAGGGCGCGAAGTCGAGGCATGGCATCCACGAAGGCGCTTTCAAGCCTCTCGCCGAGTGCGTTCAGCACGGTGTACCAGTCTGAGGCGGCGGCGCGGGCGGCCAACGCCGGTGCAAGCCCTTCGACCATGGCCCAGGAAGCGCCCATCGCCTCCGGCCGCAGGGGCAGCCCCGCGGAGCGGGCCAGCTGCGCAGCGCGCGCCGGATCGTTGTCCTGCAACAGCGCCATCAACACAGTGCCGAGCCCAACCGCCTCGCCATGCAGGACCGTGCCACCGCTCGCCGCCTCCAGCGCCCAGGCGAAGATGTGCTCTGAGCCGGCGTTGAACCGTGCTTTGGGATGCGAAGCGAAACCGGGCGCAAAGCGGGCCGAGATCGTGACGATCTCCAGGAACGCGGAGAGTTCCCCCGCAGCAACACCGGGGGCTAGCGTGTCGAGCGCCGCCAGCTGAGCACGCGCGAGCCCACGCAGTCCTTCGTCCCACTGCACATCGTGTCCGGCCTCGTGTCCTAGCGACCAGTCGAACAAAGCAGTGTGACTACATAGAATCTCGGCGAACCCGGCCCGGTTGAGCCTGTCGGGCGCCGCGGCGATCAGCTCCGGCACCACGAGCACGGCGTCCGGTATCGGGCAATTGCGCTCGGCCGTCCGGGTTTCGCCATCCATCACCCAGGCGGTGCGGGTGAAGCAGGCATTGTTGGCCGCGGAACCGGGGAGCTGGATGAGCTTCTGGCGATTGACCTTTGCGATGTATTTCGCCGCGTCCATCGCCAGTCCCCCGCCGATGCCGACGAGCGTCGGCGGGCCGGAGAGGTCTTGCGCAGCGCGGTCGAGCGCGCTGCGATGGTTGCTGGCAATGATCAACTGGCGGGCGGGCCTGGCGGTCAGCATCGGCTGAACGGCGCGCCAGGGAGAGGGCGTCGTCACGACCGCGGCCTGCGCTATGGTGCTGCCTGCCGCCAGCAATGCAACCGCACCGACAGTCGGCTCTGGCCAGGCTGTCGGCAGCGGTGCCGGAAGGATGTGGATGGCGGGATTGTCGCCAGACATTCTGCTGCTTCCTGAACGCCAGGTCGGCCTTCCGGCAGGGTTGATGGGTTCAGGCCTCGACGATGTCGCGCGAAATCGTGCTGAGGGTGCGCGCCGCCCCGTCCGTCACCAGCACGGTTTCGCTGACCGCGACCGTGAACTGGTTGTAGACGCGCAGCGTGATCGGAACATGGAACGCCATGCCTGCCTGCAGCGGTACGTCGATGCCGCGGAACAGACTCAGAATGTTGCCCTCGCCCCAATCGGGCGCGAAGGAGATGCCCATGCTGTAGCCGGTGCGCTTGCGGAAGCCCGCGGTCTGGCCGTGCTTGTCGATCACCGCCTGAACGGCGTTGTGGACGTCGGCGCAGGTGTTGCCGACGCGCAGCTTGCCGATCGCGACCTCGAGGGCCTCGGCGCACACCGCATACATGTCGCGGGCTTGCTGCGGAATTGGGCCGCAGGCCACGGTGCGGAAAAGCGCGGCATGGTAGCGATTGTAGCAGGCCGATGTTTCGAGGACCGTCACGTCGCCGCTCTGGATCGTCCGTCGGCGCCAGGTGGTATGGGGGATGCCGGAACGCGGCCCCGAGGTAACGAAGGGCTCCATGCCGACATATTCCGAGCCGGCCTTGATCGCTGCGCCCATGATGGCGCTGGCGACGTCGTTTTCGCTGGCGCCGATGCGGGTGGCGGAAAGCCCGGCGAGCATGCCGGCATCGTTCGCACGGCCGGCCTCTTCGAGTTGCGCGATCTCGAGCGGGGATTTTACACGGCGCAGCGGCTCGACCAGACCCGTGGCGTCGAGCAGCGTGCCGAATTCGGCGATCAGCCGATTGTAAAGGTTGATGGTCAGGAACCAGCCGCCCTGGTCGATGCCGACGCGCTTGCCCGCATATCCGCGCTGCTTCAATTCGGCGGCGAGAGCGGAAGCCGGATTCACGTCGTCGGCATAGCCGATGATCTCGTCGACATAGGTGTTGAGCCGCGCATTCATGGCTTCAAGCCCGCGGAGCACATGGAATGGCTCGCCGTTCGCCGGCACGCACAGGCACTGGAAGCTGTAGTAGCCGGGGGTCTGCTGGCCGCAGATGTAGAAGACGTTCTCAGCGCCGGACAGCAGGAGAAGGTCGAGGCCGCGCTCGGCCATGACGCCGCGGAGCTGCGTCAGCCGCCGATCATATTCGGACTTCGGGAAGGCGCTCTCCGCGCCTTGCGGCACCTGCTTCATGATGGTGTCGAAATCAGCATCGGACATGGTCTGACCTTTTCAACCGCTCTACTGCCTCAGGCACACTGTGCCGCTGCGGGCATGTGAATGATTGTATAATTAGCAACAAACAGTCCAACTCAAGTTCAAATTTGCGGCGCCTTGATTGGAGACAGCGTGAGCTTCCGCCATGACGGCTTCCGCCTCTCCGAGGCTCCAAAATACCCGTTTCTGTCAGTAATATGGCCTGTAAACTCGGCGTCGCTCAGGTGAACGCACGACTCATCGTGGTGCGCGGGAAAGCATCATGCCGACATTCTGTGCAAATAATTGCTGAAATTGATGCAAAAAAAACAAAGCTGCAGATCGACCGGCGGCGCACTCGGGTCTTTAATCTCCCCACTCGGATCACTCGCGCTGCATGGAGATCGGAATGGCCATCACCTTCAATCAAAGGATCGCAACTGCGCTGGCATTCGGCGTGAGCCTGGTCGCTCCCGGAGCGGCGCTCGCCCAACAGGCGTGCTCGTCGATGCAGGTGCTGCTCGGCATCGCTCCCAATCACCGCGAGCATGTGATGGAGTTCATCGCTCCGAAGCTGAAGCAGAAGTTCAACGTGGACCTCGTCGCGGAGGCGATTGGTTCGGCCGCCATGGTCGAGCGCGTTCAGGCGCAGGTCGCCGACCCTCGCATTTCCATTGCGCAATGGGACGCGCCGATCGGCCTGACCGCCTGCGAGCGCGGCCTGTGCAAGCCGATCGACTTCACCAAGGCGCCGAACGCCAAGGGCCTCTCTGACTGGGCCGTGACGAAGCTGGCCGATGGCCAACCCTACGTGCTCGCGACCAATGTTCTCGGCGTCGGCATCATTTATGACGAGGAGCAGTTCAAGAAGAACAAGCTCCCCATCCCGACCTCCTGGGCTGATCTGCAGCGTCCCGAGATGAAGGGGCGTCTCGCGATCACCGCGCCCCAGAGCACGATGGGCACCGCCGCTCTGGTCATGCTGGCCAAGCTCGACAAGGGCGGCGAGAAGAACATCGAGCCCGGCTTCGCGACGACGAAGAAGATCCTGCCCAACGTCCATACGGTCTTCACGTGGACGTCGGAGCTCTCGAACCTGATGCAGCTCGGCGAGGTCTGGGCCGCGGTGACGAGCTCCAACATCGCCCCGGCGATGCGTTCGCAGGGCATTCCCATGAAGTTCGTGCTGCCGAAAGAGGGTTCTCCGACCGTCAATGGCGGGCTGTCCATGATCAAGGGCGGTCCCTGCGAGGACGCAGCTTACGAGTACGTCAACCTGTACTACAGCGACGAATTCCAGGTTCTGCGCATGCGCAAGGGCGGCACCGCCAGCCCGACCAAGACGTCCTGGGACAAGCTTTCGGCCGAGGAGAAGTCCGGCATGGGCATCACTGCTGCCGACTTCGAGAAGCTCGTCGATTTCGACTGGAAGGCGATCAACGACGCAAGGCCGGGCTGGATAGAGCGCTGGCAGCGCGAAATCCGCTGAGCGGAACGGAGCGGGCGCCGCCCGGCGCCCGCTTTCGATCGGAGACCTGCATGTCGAGCCCTACCGTAAACGCCTCTGAACTGGATCCGCCCAGGCCGATCCTGAAGCTCCAGCGTGTTCGCAAGACCTTCCAGGGCCAGGTCGTCCTCGACGACCTTGACCTTGAGATCGGGGCCGGCGAGTTCCTGTCGCTTCTTGGCCCGTCCGGCTGTGGCAAGACGACGACGCTCAATCTCGTAGCTGGCTTCCTGAAGGCTGATGCCGGCTACATCTCGCTGCGCGGAGCGCTGTCCAACGAGCTGCCGCCGCAGAAGCGCAAGCTCGGCATGGTCTTTCAGAGCTATGCGCTGTTTCCGCACATGACTGTGTTCGACAACGTCGCCTACGGCCTCCATCGGCGCGGCGTGCCGTCCGGGCAAGTGTCCGACCGCGTAGCCGCGATGCTCGATCTCGTCCGCCTCGGCCAGGCGCAAGGCAAATACCCCTCGCAGCTCTCTGGCGGCATGCAGCAGCGCGTGGCGCTGGCCCGTGCACTCGTCACCGAGCCGGACCTGTTGCTGCTCGACGAGCCCCTCTCCAATCTCGATGCCGCCCTGCGCAAGGACATGCAGGTCGAGATCAAGCACATCCAGGAACGCCTCAAGGTCGCCACCCTGCTCGTGACGCACAGCCAGGAGGAGGCGCTCGTGATGTCTGATCGCATGGCGGTGATGCGCGGGGGCCGCATCGAGCGGATCGGGCCGCCGCATACGGTCTATTCCGACCCGCGCACCGCCTTCGTCTGCACCTTCGTCGGAGACGCGAACCTGTTCGAGGCGCGCGTTGCGGCGCATGAGGGCACGCCACGGCTCATGGTCGGTGATTGGGCCGTGCTGGCGGACGGTCCTTTGCCGGAGCAGGCCGGCACGCTCGGCATCGCCGTCCGCCCGGAGCATATCGCGATTGCGCCCGCCGGCATGGCCAGCGGCGACAACGTGCTGTCGGGCAGCGTCTCGGACACGATCTTCAAGGGCAGCAACATCCTCTACGAGGTCCGTGTCGGAGACCGCGACATCCTCGTACTCGGCCTGCCGAAGATTGGCGAAGCCCCCTTTGCCCGTGGCGATGCCGTCAGCATCGCCTTTTCCCGCAAGGCCGTGATCCTGCTGGCGGGGGCGGGCCATGGCTGAGGGCACCGCGACCCGCGTCACGCGTGCCGGCGAGAGCATGCGCGGCTGGGTTCTGTTCATCGCGCCGATCGTTCTGCTGCTGATCGTCTTCTTCGTCGTTCCGCTCGTCGATCTGCTGAGCCTCAGCCTGACCGAGCACAAGCCCGGCCCGCGCGACCCCAACGCCGCGCTGACACTGGTTAATTTCGTCAAGATTCTCGGGGATCCATTCTACCTCGCCATGGCCGGAAACTCGCTGCTGCTCGGCCTGTTGACGGTGATCGCGACGCTGTTGATCGGATATCCGGTCGCCTTCTACCTGACACGCAGCTCGGGTTGGGAGCGCACGCTGATCTCGGTGGCCTGCCTGCTGCCGATCTTCACCAACCTCATCGTCGGCATTCTCGGCTGGTACATTCTCCTTCTGCCGTTCGGGGTGTTCCAGCAGCTGCTGTCCGCGCTGGGGCTGGTCGATGGGCCGATCCAGTGGATCCGCTCGTCCTCGGCGCTGGTCGCCGTGCTGACCTATGAGCACCTGCCCTTCGCCATCCTGATCCTCGCCTCGACCATCCAGAATGTGCCGCAGGACAAGATCAACGCCGCGCGTATCCTGGGGGCCTCCATGCCGCGCATCGTCTGGAGCCTGATGCTGCCGTTAACGGCGCCGGGGCTGATCGCGAGCGCGATCCTCGTCTTCTCGCTGTCGGTCTCGTCCTATCTTATCCCCATCCTGATCGCGGGGCCGCGGACGCAAGTGCTGCCGATCTCGATCTTCTCCTACTCGAGCGAGCTCCTGAACCGGCCGATGGCCTCGACGCTGGCGTTCATTCTGCTCGTGATGGTGGCGGCGTGCACCTATTCGGCGGTGCTCGTCGCCAACCGCCTGACCCGCCGCGGCTCGTGGGAGATGGTGTGATGGCCGGCCTGCGCATCTTCGTCTATGTCGTCGTGCTGCTGATGCTGACACCGACGCTGATCAGCCTGCCGGTCGCCCTGACCGACACCAGCCGCATCGCCTTCCCACCGCCGGGATTGAGCCTGCGCTGGTTTCAGGCGGTGTTCGCCGACGGCGTCCTGCTCGGCGCGGCATGGCGCAGCTTCACGCTGGCGATCACGGCATCGGTGGTGGCGGTCGCGATCTCGATCCCCTGTGCCTTCGCGATCGAACGGGCGAAAGGCCGCTGGCGCACCACGCTGGAAACCTTCATCACCGGGCCGCGCATGATCCCGCAGCTGGTGCTGGCGGTGGCGCTGCTGGTCTATTTCGAACGGCTGCGCATGGGCGAGACCTTCCTCGGGCTCGTCATCGCGCATCTCGTGGTCTCGATCCCGTTCGCTTTCCGCACAGTGCTGGTCTCGGTCGCCTCGGTCGACAGGCGGCTGGAGTGGTCGAGCGCGATCCTCGGCGCCGGCCCGGCGACGACCTTCCGCCTGATCGTCCTGCCGCAGATCAAGACCGGCGTCATCGCGGCCTTCATCTTCACCTTCATCCTGTCCTTCAACAACGTCACCATGGCGCTGTTTCTGTCGGGCATCGGCGAGCGCACGCTGCCGGTGGAGATGTTCAACCGCATGTATGTGGGCGGCATGACCCCAGTCATCCCGGCGGTGTCGTTCCTGCTGGTGGTCGTCGGTGTGGCGGTGTTCATCGTCCTGGACCGCACGATCGGCGTTTACAAATACCTCGCCGGGCGGGAGTGACGGGCCGATGCGGATCGCTGCCGTCGATATCTACACGGTCGACCTGCTGCTGGCAGAGCCGTTCCGCCATGCCTCTTCCGGGCTGATCGACAGGCTCGCCGAGGTCGTCGTCCGCGTCGAAACGAGCGACGGAGCTGTCGGCTGGGGCGAGGTGCGCGGTAATGCGCATTACGTCACCGGCGAGACGCCCGGCCGCATCGTCGCGCTGCTCCGCGAACTGCTCGTGCCGCGCCTGCTTACCTCCACAGCTGATACGCCCGCTGGCCATGCGCGGGTCATGGCGGCCGCACTGCCTGGCGCGTCGAGCGCGCGCGCCGTGCTCGATATCGCGATCCATGATGCGGCCGCCCGCGCGCTCGGCCTGCCGCTGCGGGCGTTGCTGGGCGGGCCCGCCGGCGCGACGAAGGTGCATGTCCACGGCACTATCCCGTTCTGCCCGCCTGAGATCGCGGCGGAGCGCGCGCGGACCTATCTCGAACAGGGCATCTTGACCATGAAGGTCAGGCTCGGCCTGCCCGATTTCGCCGACGATCTTGCTCGCCTCGCCGCCGTGGCGGAGGCGGTTGCGGGAACGGATACGGTTATCGCGACCGATGTGAACCAAGGCTGGACGCCGAAGGAGGCGCTGGCCAAGGCACGGCGGCTGGAGGTGGACCGGCTGGGTTTCGCTCTGGCCTGGCTGGAGCAGCCTGTCCCGGCTGGCGCGACCGAGGCGCTCAAGGCGCTGCGAGAGTCGGTAGCGCTACCCGTCTACGCCGATGAATCCTGCGGCACGCCGCAGGATCTGCTGCGCCTGATCGAAGCGCGTGCCGTCGATGGAGTCCACCTCAAACTCTGCAAGGCGGGCGGGATCGGCCAGCTGCATGCGATGACGGCCATCGCCGAGGCAGCCGGACTGCCTTATCTGATCGGCCAGATGGATGAAGGCATGCTGGCCACTGCCGCCGCACTCGCTGTCGCCTCCGCCACCAACCCGCTCTCCTGCGAGCTCTGGGGCTTTCAGCGCGTCGCGGCGCAGCCCTTCTCGGGCATCGCCATGATCGATGGCGATATGGATCTGCCGGCCGCGCCGGGGCTCGGCATCGCTGTCGACGAGACCGGTCTTATGCATGTCGCGCGGCTGGAGGCCGTCCGGGCATGAGCGGCGAGATCGGCCTGCTCTGGCTCGTCGACGCCGATCCTCCGAGCGAGGCGCCTGGTGGGCGCGGCTTCTATCCGGCGAATGGCCGCACCGATCCACCGGACGAGCGCGTGATGGTCGAGCGGCTGAACACGGCTGCGCGATTGATCGCGGCGGAAGCGGGTGGGCGCGCCGTCGTCACGATCCACACCTCGCCGCGTCATCGCGAGCATCTTTTCGCCGAGCCCTATGCCGGCATCTGGCAGGGCCTGCGCGATGCCGGAACCGATCTGGCGCTGCACCCGCATGAGGAACGCCTCGACGGCCGCACCCATTACGGCAACCTCGCTCATATGCGCGGTGTCGTCGAGGAGACGATGGAAGCGGGCCGGCGGATCGGCATCGACTTCACGGTGTTCCGATCCGGCGGTTTCGCCTTCCATGACGCATTGCCGGCGCTGCTGGCCCAGGCCGGCATTCGCCTCGATTGCTCGGCTGCACCCGGCCATGTCGATGCCTCGCGCGATATCGCCTGGCCCGATCGCGAGGAGATCGTGCTCGATGCCGGCGAGCAGACGATCGTCGAAGTGCCGCTCGGCTGGAACGGTGAAGGCACCGATCTCAGCCGAGACTACCTTTTCAACGAGCGCCAGGATCTCGACGGGCTGAAGCGCGTCTGGGATGCGATCCGGCAGCGGTTCGATGCCGGACTGGCGCCACCGGTTGTCAATTTCCTCACGCACGGGTTCGGCCTCGTCGCGGAGGGCTGGCGCGATCAGGCGCTGCGCTTTCTCGACCATGCGCGCCGCAATGGCGCCCGCCTCATCTCGGCCGCCGAGGCCGAGGCCATCGTTCTCGCCCATTGGGCACGCCAACAGGAACCGACACCATGCTGACGACGCATCCGATTGCGCAGGAGCTCTTCTTCCCGGGGGAGGAATACGAGACGCGCCTCGCCACGATCCGCGCCGCGATGGCGCGCCGCGGCGTCGACGTCATGCTGTGCTCGGGGCCGGAGAACATCTTCTACGCCAGCGGCTACCAGACCTTCGGCTATCACTCCTACCAGCTCCTGGTGATCCCGCTGGAGGGCAAGCCCTTCCTGATCCTGCGCTATCTCGAAAGCCTGCTGGCGCATCGCTATTCCTGGGTGACGGACATCGTCACCTGGGACGACACCGACGATCCGATCGAGATCACGCTGGCGGCGCTGAAGGAGCGCGGCCTTGCGGCGGGGAAGGTCGGCGTCGAGCAGAAGGCCTACTTCCTCCAGGTTTCGAGCTTCCTCAAGCTACAGGCCGCGCTGCCTGGGCTCGTCGACGGCTCGGGCGTCGTCGAGGTCTCGCGGGCGATCAAGTCGCCGCGCGAACTCGCTTTCATGCGCGAGGCGGGCAAGCTCTCGGACATCGGCATGGCCGCGGCGATTGAGGCGGTCGCCTCGGGCAGCTCGGATCAGGATATAGCGGCGGAATGCTTCGCAGCCATGACGCGCGCCGGCTCCGAGTGGATGTGCCGCTCGCCGATCGTGACGACGGGCGACCGCTCGGGCCTTCCTCACTCAAACCATCTGCGCCAGAAGCTGGATGGCGGCGACGCCGTGCTCATCGAGATCTCGGCGGTCTACAACCGCTACTACTCGCCGCTCATGCGCGGTGCGCTGGTCGGCCGCTCCAATCCGAAGGTCGAGCGCATTGCCGCCGTCTGCATCGAGGCGTTGGAGGCTGCGATCGACGCCGTCAAGCCGGGTGCCACCTCGGGCGAGGTCGACGAGGCCGCGCGCCGGGTCATCGAGCGCGAGGGGCTCTGGGAGAACTATCGCAAGCGCAGCGGCTATGCTGTCGGCGTTGGCTTCTCGACCTGGATCGAGGGTGCGATCGGCAGTCTGAAGATCGGCGACACCACCGTGCTGAAACCCGGCATGTGCTACCACATCCCGATCGCGATCCGCTATTACGGCGAGGCCGGCATCGGTTTCTCCGAAACCGTCGCGGTCACGGAGACCGGCGTCGAGGTGATGGGGCGCGCTCCGCGCAGCCTGGCGATCCGATGATCTCCTCCGGCGCGATCTCTACTGATCAGGAGATCTACGAGACGGATGTTCTCGTGATCGGCGGCGGCCTCGCCGGCCTGCGCGCCGCGATCACTGCCCGCGAAGCCGGCGCGCGCGTCATGCTGGCGGTCAAGGGCAAGCCGGGCCGCAGCGGCTGTTCGGCCATGACCACGGCCGGCTATGCCGCGGCGATGCCGGAGGCCGATCCGGCCGATGGTCCGGAGCTATGGGCTGCGGATACGCTGAAGGGCGGCGCCGGCATCTGCGACGAGGCGCTGGTCGAGATCATGTGCCAGGAGGGCGCGGCCTGGATCCACGATCTCGAAGCACTCGGTGGCCGCTTCGAACGCAGCGGCGCCGACTATCGCCGCGCGCCGAGCGGCGAGCATTCGCGCCCGCGCGTCCTTGTTACCGAGAACCATATCGGCATCGATCTGACTGTGCCGCTGGCGGCACGCGCGGCCGAGCTTGGCGTCATCGTGCCGGCCCCCTGCATGGCGCTTCGCCTCGTCACGGATGGGAGGGGCGTCGCCGGCGCGGTCCTGATGGACTTGAAGACCGGAGCCTGCTTCGCGGTCGCTGCGCGCGCCGTGGTGATCGCGACCGGTGGTGCCGGGCGGCTCTTCGCGATGACGAGCAATCCGAACGGCATGACCGGCGATGGGTTCGCTCTGGCGGCGGCAGCCGGCGCGCGGCTGCGCGACATGGAGTTCATCCAGTTTTATCCGTGGCGCTGCATCGATCCATTCGACAAGGCCCGCGTTTCGATCCAGCCCTCGACCTTCGTGCTCGGCGGGCGGCTCTACAACAGCGAGGGCGAGCGCTTCATGGTCGCCTTCAACCCGGACGGTGCCGAGGCCACGACGCGCGACGTTGCCGCGCGGGGCATCTACGACCAGATGCGCCGGGGCCTCGGGGTACGCGGCGGCGTGCGGCTCGATCTGTCTGCGCTCTCGGCCGAGGATTTCGCGCGCAGCAATCCCAAGGTCGCGCGCTATTGCGCGGCGCAGGGCATCGACCACGCGAGCTATCCTTTCATCCTGACGCCCGAGGCGCATTTCTGGATGGGTGGCATCGCCATCGATTCCGACGGAGCCACCAGCCTGCCCGGCCTGTTCGCGGCCGGCGAGGTGGCAGGGGGAGTGCATGGAGCCAACCGTCTGAATTCCAACGCTCTGCCGGAAACGCAGGTCTTCGGCGCACGTGCCGGCCGGGCTGCAGCTGGCATGGCGGGTGGAGAGGCGGGCAAGGCTGTGCTGGCCGACGCTCTGCTCCAACAGGCGGCAAGCGCGGGCATGCACACACAGCTTCCGGCCATCGAGATCGCCACCCGGCTCGACGCCCTGAGAGCGATCATGTGGAAATCTCTGGGTATCATCCGTGATGCCGGCGGGATGCAGCGCGGCTTGAGCTACGTGCAGAACCTGTCTCAGGACCTGGCCGGGTGTGACGCAGAGCCTCAGGCGCGGCGGGCCCTTCACGAACTCGCCTTCCTCGCCGCGACGGCCGAACTCTCGCTTCGCTCCGCCCTGTTCCGGCGTGAGAGCCGGGGGGCGCATTTCCGCAACGATTTCCCGCTCACCGATCCCGGCTGGCGCGGCAGCGTCATTGTCGGACAGGCCGAAGCCAGGATCGAGACGACTTTTCTGGAGAGACTGAACGATGCCGCATGAGGCCGTCACCGCCGCCGTCGCGGCGCGCAAGGAAGCGCTGACCGCCTTCCTCGCCCAGATCGTCAACATGGATTCGCCGACGCTCGACAAACCGCTCTGCGACGCCGTCGCCGCCGTGCTGGAGGCCAAGGTGCGGAGCATCGGCATGAGCGTCGAGCGCGATCCGCAATCGGAGTACGGGGACAATCTGGTTTGCCGCGCGGGCCAGGACCGGCCGGGCCCCCGCGTGCTCTTGGTCGGCCATTTCGACACTGTCTATGCCGCCGGGACGGTCGCGAAGCGGCCCTGGAAGGTCGAGGGCGACAAGGCCTATGGATGCGGCCTCTACGACATGAAGGGCGGGCTGGCGCTGGGCATCTTCGCGCTGGAGGCATTGGCGAGCGTGCGCGGCGGTTTTCCGCTGCCCGTCACCTTCATCTTCAACAGCGACGAGGAACTGGGCTCCAAGGCTTCGCGGCGCGTCATCATCGAGGAGGCGAAGAAGCACGATCTTGCGCTGGTTCTCGAACCGGGGCGTCCGGGACCGTCGCTGACGATCTCGCGCAAGGGCGTCGGCTTCTTCCACATCGTCGTCACCGGCCAGGAGGCTCATGCCGGCGCCGAGCCTGAGAACGGCCGCAATGCCGTGGTCGAGGCGGCGCACAAGATCGTCGCAATCGAGGCCCTCAATGCGTGGGACCTCGGTACCACCATCACGCCCGGCGTCGTCTCCGGCGGCTCCAAGCCGCATGTCGTGCCCGGTCATGCTGAGATCGAGATCGACTGCCGCGTTACCTCGGCCGCAGAGGAGGCACGTGTCATCGCGGCGATCCATGCCATTGCGGCTTCATCGACCGTGCCGGGTACCAGTGCGACGATCACCGGCGGCTTCCACCGCTCGCCCATGGAGCCGTCCGAAGCCTCGCTCGCCTTCAGCGCGCAGTTCCGCGCCATTGCGGCGGATGTCGGCTTTGCGCTCGGCGAAGCCTCGAGCGGCGGCGGCTCGGACGGCAATCTCACCGGTGCAGCCGGCACGCCGACCCTCGACGGCCTTGGCGTCCATGGCGGCCGGGCGCACAGCCCGGACGAGTTCCTCGAAATCGCCTCGATCGAAGGGAAGTGCCGCGCGCTGGCGGCCTTCCTTGACACGCTCGCTTCGGCACGCGGATAGAGCAGGCGACAACCTCGCAGACGGCGATCTATGCCGCCGTCTCTCCCGCTCGTTGAATTTCCTTGTGTGATGCGATGCCGATCGATCGAGACCGTTTGTGGGCGCGCCTGGAGACGCTCTCCCGCATCACCGAGCCCGATATGCCCTGGACGCGCCGTTCGTTCACGCCACGCTTCCTTGAAGGCCGGGCGTGGCTGGCGGAGGAATTCCGTGCAGTCGGGCTGGAAACCACGCTCGATGCCGGCGGCAATCTGATCGGGCGGCTGCCCGGCACCGAACAGGGCCTCAGGCCGATCCTGATCGGCTCGCATTCCGACACCGTTCCGTCCGGTGGGCGCTATGACGGCATGCTAGGAGTGCTCGCCGCGCTCGAAGTCGCACAGAGCCTGATCGAGAGCGGCCGGCGCCTGCGGCATCCGCTCGAAGTCATCGATTTCCTCGCCGAGGAACCGAGCGAGTTCCAGGGGCTCTCTTGCATCGGCAGCCGGGCGATGTCCGGAGCGCTGACAGACGAGCACATGGAGTTGCGCCGAGCCGATGGGACGAGCCTGCGCGATGCCATCACCTATGTCGGAGGTCGCCCGGATCAGATCGCATCTGAGACACGCGCTGCCGGCAGCGTCGCCGCCTATGTGGAGGTGCATATCGAGCAGGGAAGGATGCTTGAGGCGGAAGCGATTCCGCTCGGCATCGTGACCGACATCGTCGGCATCCGCCGCGAGCGGATCACGGTGAAGGGGCGCGCCGACCACGCCGGCGCGACGCCGATGCCGCTGCGCTCGGACGCGTTGGTCGGGGCGGCGAAGCTCATCGAGCGCGCTTACGAGAAGGCGCTTGCGACGTCTCGGGATGTGCAGCCGCTGGTTGCGACGTTCGGCAAGATCGAGATCTGGCCGAACGCGGCGAACGCCGTGCCTGGCTCGGTCGTGATGACCCTCGAGGTACGATGCGGCAGCGAGGCGGCCGTCGCCGCCTTCGGGGAACAGCTCTTGCGCGAACTGGCTCCTGCACTGGCGGACGTGCGGGTAACGGCAACGGCCGAACGCGTCAGCCACGTCGCCCCCGTCGCCTGCGCAGCCTCGATCCGCTCGGCGATTGCGGACGCGGCAGCTTCGTGCCGTTTGGCCGCGCGCGATCTTCCGAGCGGCGCCGGCCACGACGGCGTATTCGTCTCCCGCCTTGGCCCAGTGGGGATGATCTTCGTGCCATGCCTCGACGGGCGCAGCCACGCTCCGGAGGAGTCGATCGAGCCAGGGCAAGCGGAAGATGGAGCCCGTGCGCTTGCTGGAACGGTCGATCTCCTCGACGAGCGCTTGGATTAGAGACGCGAGGCGATGTTATCGAGGCGCCCCCCTGCGATGCGGATGGCGAAGATGTGGTGATCGCCGAGCTTGCAGGACAAGGTGGCCTTGCAGCGAGGCAGACGGCGCTGGCGAGTGCGGTTACCCTGTCGAAGGCGGGAGCAAATCCCTTGAGAGAGATGGAAAATGATGCCTCCTGACCGCCGTCTGCGACGGTCTTCACCTTAAGCACTCCGCCAGCACGCAGCAGTGCGAGGGTAGGCGCATCAAAACTCACCGGTACGAGGGCCGATTGGCAGGCATGTCCGGAAGGGAAGTGCTTGTCCTACCGATCTGTCTTCGATCTGAAGCCCTGCGCCAGAAGCGAGAGCCAAGCCGAACGGCAACACGATGACGCAAGCAGCCTTATTGGCAATCGGCGCGTTGATCTCGATTGTCAGAACACGCTGGCCGCTTTGTTGAGTCTGACTTTGCGAGAGCGCGCAGCGCGTGATGTTCAGCTCGGGTACGTCCGCTCTCGGGTAGGCCGCCAGAGTCTGCTCCTGGCGCGATCCGGCCAGATTGGGCTGCTTTGGTGGACGTCGGCTTCCGATTCATTGCAGACGCCCCACCTTTCGCTTCACAACCTGACTCACCCTCACAACCTCACACGAAATCGAACCGGTCCACATCGACCAGCCCCTTGTCGGTGATCTTGAGGTGCGGGATCACCGGCAGGGTCAGGAAGGCGACTTGCAGGAAGGGCTCGGCCAGCACGACGCCGAGCGCCTTTGCCGCGGCGCGCAGGCTCTCCAGATCGTGCCGCACCGTCTCGAAGGGCTGCTCGCTCATCAGCCCGGCGACGGGCAGTGCCAGTTCCGCCGTCACCCTATCGCCCTCGGCCACGGCGAAGCCGCCGCCGATCTCGATCAGGCGGTTGGCGGCGGCCGCCATCGCCGCGTCATCGACGCCGACCACGCAGAGATTGTGGCTGTCATGCCCGACCGAGGAGGCGATGGCGCCGCGCTTCATGCCAAAGCCATGGACGAAGCCGGTCGCGATGCCGCCGTTCTTGCCATGCCGCTCGATCACCGTGACCTTGACCGCATCCTGCGCCAGGTCGGGCAGGGCGAAGCCGTCGCGGGAGGGCAGGGGCATCGACAGCCGCTCGGTGATGATCCGGCCCGGCACCACGCCGATCACGGGCGTCTCGCCTTCGCGCGCCTTCGCGTGGAAGGCCTCCGGCGTGACGGGCTGGCATTTCACGCTGCCGTGCCCGACCGCAGGGATGGTCGCTCGATCCACAAACAGCGCCTCCTCGACCAGCCTGCCGCCGGTCAGGACCTGCTTCACCGAGCAGGCGGCGAGGTCCTCGAGCAGCACGATGTCGGCGCGTTTGCCCGGTCCGATGAAGCCACGGTCGAACAGGCCGAAATTCCGCGCCGCCGAATGCGAGGCGATGCGATAGGTCGCGAGCACGTCCGCGCCATGGGCGATGGCCGTGCGGATCATGTAGTCGAGATGGCCTTCCTCGCCGATATCGAGCGGGTTGCGGTCATCGGTGCAGAAGGCAAGGAAGGGCGAGGCATCGCGCGAGATCAGCGGGATCAGCGCATGCAAATCCTTCGAGACCGAGCCCTCTCGAATCAGGATCGCCATGCCCTTAGCGAGCTTCTCGCGGGCTTCGTCCGCCGTCGTCGTCTCATGGTCGGTGCGGATGCCGGCGGCGAGATAGGCGTTGAGGTCGAGGCCTCGCACCAGCGGCGCATGGCCGTCGATATGACGGTGGGAGAAAGCCTCCAGCTTGGCGAGGCAGGCGGGATCGCGATGGATCACGCCGGGGAAGTTCATGAACTCGGCCAGCCCGATGACCTTCGGATGGTCCATCAGCGCCGTCAGGTCGCCGGCTTCCAGCACTGCGCCTGCAGTCTCAAGATGCGTCGCCGGCACGCAGCTCGACAGGTTGACGCGCAGATCCATCCGCATCGCCTGGGCGCAGGCGAGAAAATAGCGGATCCCTTCCGCGCCCAGCACATTGGCGATCTCGTGCGGATCGCAGATCGCGGTGGTGACGCCGTGCGGCAGCACGCAGCGCTCGAATTCGAACGGCGTCACCAGCGAGGATTCGATGTGCAGATGCGTGTCGATAAACCCCGGCACGGCGATCAGCCCCTTGGCATCGAGGACGCGTTTGCCTTGGTAGGTGCCGTAGGTCCCGACGATCGTGTCGCCGCAGATGGCGATGTCGCTCTCGACGAGCGCGCCGGTGACAAAATCGAGCAGCCGGGCGCCCTTGATGACGAGATCGGCCGGCTCGTCGCCATGCCCCTGGGCGATCCGGCGGGCGAGAGTGGCGGCATCGGTCATGGGGCGATTCCGTGAAGTTGGCTTGCGGGCAACCTGCATGGCTCCTGTCGGCTTGTCGACTTGGTCGGTGGCACGGATCGGCCTAGAAGGGGCCGGCACTGCGAACGCCCGGAGTTCCCGCATGAAGCTCACCTGGTACGGCCATTCCGCCTTCCGCCTCGATATCGGAGGCGCCGCGATCCTGATCGACCCGTTCTTCACAGGGAATCCGGCGTTCGAGGGCGATGTCGCGGGGATCTCCAGCGGCGTCAGCCATATCGTCGTCACCCATGGTCATGGCGACCATGTCGGCGACACGCTCGCCATCGCTGAGAAGACCGGCGCGACGGTCATCACCAATTACGACCTCGCCATGCATCTCGCCTCGCAGGGGCTGAAGAGCTTCCAGCCGATGAACACCGGCGGCACCGTCGATCTCGGTCCGTTCAGCGTCACGCTGGTCCGCGCCGACCATTCGGCCGGCATGGGCGAAGGCGGTGTCAACGTGCCGGTCGGCAACGCCAATGGCGCGATCATCAAGGCCGGGGGCGAGAAGACGCTCTGGCATATGGGCGATACCGACATCTTCTCCGACATGGCGCTGCTCGCCGAAATCCACGGCGTCGAGATCTGCATCTGCCCGGTCGGAGACCGCTTCACCATGGGCGGCAAGGTCGCCGCGCTCGCCATGACCCGTTTCGTCAAGCCGAAGGTCGCGATCCCGAGCCATTACGGCACCTTCCCGCTGATCGACCAGAACGCCGACGCCTTCGTCGCCGGGCTGAAGGGGAGCGGCATCGAAGCGGTGGTGCCGAAGAAGGGCGAGGCCTTCGCGGTCTGAGCCTGCCGTCATTCTCGGCCGAAGCGGAGCGGAGAGCCGCGAACCTCTGGAAGGGAGATGGTCGGGTCAATCCCGACCATGCCGCGCTTGGTCTTGGCCCTTACTTACGCGCCGCCATCTGCTATAGCGCGGCGAAGCTTTCTCGGCGCGTGATCCGCGCCTTATTCAGGAGTCCGCCATGTCGGTCGATCTCGCCACCGTCAAACGCGTCGCGCATCTCGCGCGCATCGCCGTTCCGGAGGCCGACCTGCCCAAGCTGCAAGGCGAGATCAACGCCATCCTCGGCTTCGTAGAGCAACTGGGCGAGGTGAATGTCGATGGCGTCGAGCCGATGACCTCGGTGATGCCGATGGCGATGAAGCAGCGCGAGGACGTGGTCAACGACGGCGAAATCGCCGACGAGATCATCGCCAACGCCCCGGCCTCCGAGGACGATTATTTCATGGTGCCCAAAGTCATCGAGTAGCGTGCATCGTCCTCTGTCATTGCGAGCGAAGCGAAGCAATCCAGGGGGACGTCGAGCGCTGCCGCTCCTGGATTGCTTCGTCGCTGCGCTCCTCGCAATGACGGTTCTCCCGACAAGTTCATTCGGATAACCATCGTGACCGATCTCACCCGCCTGACGCTGACCGAGGCCCGCGACGGCCTGAAGACCAAGAGTTTCTCCGCCACCGAGCTGACGAAGGCCCATATCGCCGCCGTCGAGAAGGGGCGGGCGCTCAACGCGTATGTGCTCGAAACCCCCGACCATGCGCTAAAGCAGGCCGCCGCCTCCGATGAGAAGCTGGCCAAGGGCGAGGCCCGCCCGCTCGAGGGCCTGCCGCTCGGCATCAAGGATCTCTTCGCCACGGAAGGCGTGCGCACCACCGCATGCTCGAAGATCCTCGGCAATTTCGTGCCGCCCTATGAATCGACCGTCTCCAGCCAGCTCTGGCGCGACGGCGCGGTGATGCTCGGCAAGCTCAACAATGACGAGTTCGCCATGGGCTCGTCGAACGAGACCAGCGCCTTCGGCAACGTCGTCAATCCGTGGCGTCGGAAGGGCTCCAACGTGTCGGCCGGGCAGGGCGGCGGCGTAGAGGGCAATCATCTCGTGCCGGGCGGCTCCTCCGGCGGCTCGGCCTCGGCTGTCGCCGCCGGTCTCTGCCTCGCCGCGACCGCGACGGATACCGGCGGCTCGATCCGCCAGCCCGCTGCCTTCACGGGCACGGTGGGCATCAAGCCGACCTATGGCCGCTGCTCGCGCTGGGGCATCGTTGCCTTCGCCTCGTCGCTCGATCAGGCCGGGCCGATCGGCAAGACGGTGCGCGACTGCGCCGCGATGCTGCGCTCCATGGCCGGGCATGACCCGAAGGACACCACATCGGTCGATGCGCCGGTGCCGGATTACGAGCAGGCCGTCGGCCGCTCGGTGAAGGGCATGAAGATCGGCATTCCGAAGGAATATCGTCTGGAGGGGCTGAACCCCGAGATCGACGCGCTCTGGCAGAAGGGCATCGACTGGCTGAAGGCCGCCGGCGCCGAGATCGTCGAGATCTCGCTGCCGCATACCAAATACGCCCTGCCGGCCTATTACATCGTCGCGCCCGCTGAGGCGTCTTCGAACCTCGCCCGCTATGATGGCGTCCGCTACGGCCTGCGCGAGCAGGGCAAGGACATCGTCGAGATGTACGAGAAGACCCGCGCCGCCGGTTTCGGCGCCGAGGTCAAGCGCCGCATCATGATCGGCACCTATGTGCTCTCGGCCGGCTACTACGACGCCTATTATCTGCGCGCCCAGAAGGTCCGCACGCTGATCAAGCGCGATTTCGAAACGGTCTACGCCGCCGGCATCGACGCGGTGCTGACGCCTGCGACGCCGTCCGCGGCCTTCGGCATCGGCGAGAAGGGCTCGGCCGATCCGGTCGAGATGTATCTCAACGACGTCTTCACCGTGACGGTGAACATGGCGGGCCTGCCCGGCATTGCCGTTCCGGCCGGTCTGGATGCCCAGGGCCTGCCGCTCGGCCTCCAGCTCATCGGCCGCCCCTTCGACGAGGAGACGCTGTTCTCGCTCGGCGAGGTCATCGAGCAGGCCGCCGGCCGCTTCCCCGTGACGGAGAAGTGGTGGGGCTAAGCCACATCGCAGCGAGATACAAAAAAGGGCCGCGCAAGCGGCCCTTTTCATTTGAGAGGAGCGGCGCGGGATCAGTGCGCCGTATGGGTCGCCTGGGCCGCCAGCGCCTTGCGGCGGTTCCCGCGCAGATCGGCCAGCCAGCGCACCATCACGTAGAACACCGGCGTGAAGATCAGGCCGAAGATGGTCACGCCCAGCATGCCCGAGAACACCGCGATGCCCATCGCCTGGCGCATCTCGGCGCCGGCGCCGACCGAGACGGTCAACGGCAGCACGCCGAGGATGAAGGCCATCGACGTCATCAGGATCGGCCGCAGGCGGGTGCGGGCGGCGGCAATGGCCGCGTCGCGCCGGTTCATGCCCTCGTCCTCCGCCTGCTTGGCGAACTCCACGATCAGGATCGCGTTCTTGGCGGCGAGGCCGACGAGCACCACCAGGCCGATATCGACCAGGATGTTGCGGTCGAGCCCCGCATAGTTCACGCCGAACATCGCGGCCAGGATACACATCGGCACGATCAGGATGACCGCCAGCGGCAGGAGCCAGCTCTCATAGAGTGCTGCCAGCAGCAGGAAGACGAAGACCACGGCCAGGCCGAAGGCGATCGTCGCCGTGTTGCCCGCGAGCTTCTCCTGCAGCGCGATCTCGGTCCATTCGAAGCCGAAGCCGGCCGGCAGGCGCTGCTCGGCGATCTGCTCGATCGCCGCGATGCCCTGGCCCGTTGAATAGCCGCGCGCCATCGAGAGCTGTACCTCGGCCGCCGGGTAGAGATTGTAGCGCGGCACGCGATAGGCACCGGTGGTGTTCTCGAAGGACGCGACCGAGCCGATAGGCACCATCTCGCCGTCCGCGTTGCGGGTCTTGAGGTTGGCGACATCGCGTGTGGTCAGGCGGAACGGGTTGTCCGCCTGCGCGGTGACGCGGTAGGTGCGGCCGAGCAGGTTGAAGTCGTTCACATAGGCGGAGCCCATATAGATCGACAGCGTCTCGAAGATGCGCGTGACCGGCACGCCGAGCATCTCAGCCTTGGTGCGGTCGATGTCGGCATAGATCTGCGGCGTCTTGGTCGAGAACAGCGTGAAGGGCTGCTGGATGCCCGGAACCTGCCCGGCGGAGCCGGCAACGATCCAGGCCGCACCTTCGAGCGCCGCAAGCCCGCGCCCGCCGCGATCCTGCACATAGCCCTTCAGGCCGCCGCCGGTGCCGATGCCGGGCACGGCCGGCGGCGGGATGGCGAGCGTGAAGGCTTCCGTCACCCCGAACATCTGTTGGCGCAGGTCGTTCAGGATGCCGTCGGTCGTCAGGCCCTGCTTCTCGCGCTCGGCGAAAGGCGCGAGCGTGACGAAGGCGACGCCGGCGTTGGGCGCGATGGTGAAGGTCGCGCCGTCCAGGCCGGCGAAGGCGACGGTATGCGCCACGCCCGGCCGCGACAGCAAGATGTCGTTCGCCTTGCGCAGCGCCTCGTCGGTGCGCGCAAGCGTCGCTCCGGCCGGGAGCTGCATGGCGATGATGAAGTAACCGCGGTCGAGCTGGGGCACGAGGCCGGTCGGCGTATTGTTGATCCGCTGGGCCGTAAGAGCGATCAGCCCGGCGTAGACGATGAGCAGGATCACCGCGAGCCTGATCAGCCGCGAGGTCACCCTGCCATAGGTGTTCGAGAGCCAGTCGAAGCCGGCGTTGAAGTAATGGAAGAACCAGCGCAGCGGTGCGCCGAGAGAATGGATGATGCCGCGCGGCTGCGGGGCGTCATGAGCCCGGTGCGGCTTCAGCAGGATCGCCGACATGGCCGGCGACAGTGTCAGCGATACGAAGCAGGAGATCGCTGTCGAGGCCGCGATGGTGACGGCGAACTGCTGGTAGAAGGTGCCCTGCAGGCCACTGATGAAGGCGGTCGGAATGAACACCGCGCAGAGCACGAGCGCGATGGCGAGCAGCGCGCCGCCGACTTCGTCCATCGTCTTGTGGGCGGCTTCCTTGGGCGTCATGCCCTGCGCCAGATAGCGTTCCACGTTCTCGACGACGACGATCGCGTCGTCGACGACGATGCCGATTGCCAGCACCAGCGCCAGCAGCGAGATCGTGTTGAACGAGATGCCGACGGCACTCATGATCAGGAAGGTGCCGACCAGCGAGACCGGGATCGCGACGATCGGGATGATCGCGGCCCGCCAGGTCTGCAGGAACAGGATCACCACGATCACGACGAGGACCACCGCCTCGAGCAGCGTGCTGACCACCGCCTTGACCGATTCGCCGATGAACTCGGTCGGATTGTAGATGATGCGGTGCTCGAGCCCCGGCGGGAAATCCTTCGCCATCGTGTTCATGCGCGAGAGGATCGCGTCCGAGGTCGAGAGCGCGTTCGAGCCCGGCCTCTGGAAGACACCGATGGCGACGGTGGTCTTGTTATCGAGATAGGCGTTGGTCGTGTAGTCCTGAGAGCCGAGCTCGACGCGCGCGATGTCGCGCACCCGGATGGTGCCGCCATCGGCGTCGGCGCGCACCACGATGTTTTCGAACTCCGAGACCTCGGTCAGGCGGCCAAGCGTGTTGACCGCAAGCTGGAAGGCCTCGTTCGACTTGGCCGGCGGCTGGTTCAGTGCACCGGCGGCCACCTGGACGTTCGCGGCGCGCAACGCGGTGATGACGTCCGTCGCCGTCAGGTTGCGCGATGCGACCTTGGCCGGATCGAGCCAGATGCGCATCGAGAAGTCGCGGGCGCCGAAGACCTGCACGTCGCCGACGCCGTCGATGCGGGTCAGTACGTCCTTCACATAGAGCGAGGCGTAGTTGGAGATGTACTGCGCGTCGCGGGACCCGTCCGGCGAGATCATGTTGATGACCATCAGGAAGTCGGGCGAGGCCTTGCGCACCTGGATGCCGAGCGCGCGCACGTCTTGCGGCAGGCGCGGCTCAGCCTGCGAAACGCGGTTCTGCACCAGCACCTGCGCCTGGTCGATGTCGACGCCGGCCTTGAACACGACGTTGATCGTCACCACGCCGTCGCCGGTCGATTGCGAGGTGATGTAGAGCATGTCGTCGACGCCGTTGACCTCCTGCTCGATCGGCGTCGCGACCGTGGCCGCGACGGTTTCGGCCGAGGCGCCCGGATAGGTGGCGCGGATCGACACCGTCGGCGGCGCGATCTCGGGATATTCGGCGATCGGCAGCGAACGCTGGGCGATAGCGCCGGCGATTGTCAGCAGCACCGAGAGCACGGTGGCGAAGATCGGCCGGTCGATGAAGAAATGGGCGAAGCGGAACATGGAAGATGTCCTGTCCGGAAAAGGCGGGCAGGCGCCCCGATGGGCGCCCCTGATGTGGTATCGCGTCCAAGGCGCCGGCCCGCGGGGGAGCCGGCGCCGGAGCCGCTAGTTGGTCGTCGCGACCTTGATCTCGCCCGGCTGCGGCGTGACCGCGACGCCGGGGCGCACCATCGGATTGGCTGTGCCGCCGATGATGACCTTGTCCTGGACGGTCAGGCCCGAGCGGATGACGCGCAGCCCTTCGCTGATAGGACCGAGCTCGACCCGCTTCGGCACCACCTTGTTCTCCGGGCCGACAGTCATGACGACCTTGTTGGCCTGGTCCGAGGAGATGACCGTGTCGGGCACCAGGAGCGCGTCGCCTTCGCCGGCAAAGAAGCGCAGGCGGCCGAAGACGCCCGGCGTCAGGAACTGGTCCTTGTTCTCGAAGACGGCGCGGCCGCGGATCGTGGCCGAGCGGGCGTTGACCGCGTTGTCCACGAAGTTGACCTTGCCGCGGCGGCCCCATTTCGTCTCGTCGGAGAGGCGCACCTCAACCGGCGTGCCAGCTTCGCCGCCGCTGTTCTCGCGCAGGCTCGCCAGACGGGAATAGCGCAGGAAGTCGGCCTCCGAGACGTCGAAGGTGAAGTAGATCGGATCGACCGCGACGATGGTGGTGAGCAGCGTCGCGCCGGACTGGCCGCCGGCGATCAGGTTGCCGGGATCGACGCGGCGGTTCGAGATGCGACCGGCCAGCGGCGCGCGCACCTCGGTCCATTCGAGGTTGAGCTCGGCGTTCTTGAGATTGGCCTCCGCGCCCTGCTGCGAGCCGACGGCGCTGTTGAGGTTGGCGCGGCGCTGGTCGACGTCGCGCGCGGTGATGGTGCGGTTCTGGGTCAGGCCCTCGGCGCGGTCGACCTCGTTCTGCGCCAGTTCGACCTGGGCCTTGGCACGGGCGACCTCGGCGCGCGCCACGTCGACAGCCAGCCTGTAGGGGCGCTGGTCGATGGTGAAGAGCAGGTCGCCCTTCTGCACCAGCTTGCCGTCCGCGAAATGCACGCTGTCGATGAAGCCGGAGACGCGGGCGCGCACCTCGACCTGGTCGCTCGCCTCGAAGCGGCCGGTATACTCGTCCCAGTGGGTGATCCGCTTGGCGAGCGGGCTCGCGACCTGAACCGGAGGAGCCGGCGGGGCGCCCTGGGCCGACGCATCGGAGGCCGGAAGGCCAGTCGATGCGAAAACGGCGGCGAGCACCAGGCCGATGGAACGGCTGCGTGACATGAGGGAACTCCGAATGGGTAGGCTGGCGTCAACCATGACGGTTTCGCGGCCTTGGGCGCAATTGAAACAGAGAGTGACGAATGTCAATATCCATCACCCGTCAAAAACCACGATCTTGTGCCGCATAGGCCACAATTGCGTCATCAGGTTGCAGGAGCGCAACGAAAGGCGCCGTCACAGCGACTTTCCGGCCTGCGTCCCCATGCGAGGGGCGAGCAGCGCCCTTGCCGCGCTCGCGCCCCTTGCCGCCTGCCCGCCGACATCGTAACGCGTAGGCTACGAATTTCAGCCGGAAGACCGCAGATGAACGCGCATGCCCGCCCCGCCGATCCGAAGAAGCTGATCAAGGGCGCGACCGGAGACTGGGAAGTGGTGATCGGCATGGAAATCCATGCCCAGGTCACCTCCAACGCCAAGCTGTTCTCCGGGGCCTCGACCGGCTTCGGCGCCGAGCCGAACGAGCATGTCAGCCTCGTCGATGCCGCGATGCCCGGCATGCTGCCGGTCATCAACGCCGAATGCGTCCGCCAGGCGGTGCGCACAGGTCTCGGCCTCAACGCGCAGATCAACAATCGTTCGGTCTTCGACCGCAAGAACTATTTCTATCCCGATCTGCCGCAGGGTTACCAGATCAGTCAGTACAAGAGCCCGATCGTGGGCGAGGGCGAGATCGTGGTCGATTTGTCGCCGACCGAGCAGATCACCGTCGGCATCGAGCGCCTCCATCTGGAGCAGGATGCCGGCAAGTCGATCCACGACCAGCATCCGACCATGAGCTTCGTCGACCTGAACCGCTCGGGCGTCGCGCTGATGGAGATCGTCTCGAAGCCGGACCTGCGCTCGGCCGACGAGGCGAAAGCCTATGTCTCGAAGCTGCGCACCATCCTGCGCTATCTCGGGACCTGCGACGGCGACATGGAGAAGGGCAATCTGCGCGCGGACGTGAACGTCTCGGTGCGCAAGCCGGGTGATGCGCTCGGCACCCGCTGCGAGATCAAGAACGTCAACTCGATCCGCTTCATCGGCCAGGCCGTCGATGTCGAGGCGCGCCGCCAGATCGGCATCATCGAGGATGGCGGCACGATCGATCAGGAGACGCGTCTCTACGACCCGGGCAAGGGTGAGACGCGCTCGATGCGCTCCAAGGAAGAGGCGCATGACTATCGCTACTTCCCCGATCCCGACTTGCTGCCGCTCGAATTCGACGAGGCTTTCGTCGATTCGCTGAAGGGCGCGCTGCCGGAACTGCCGGACGCCAAGAAGGCCCGCTTCATCGCCGAATACGGGCTGTCGCCCTATGACGCCTCGGTGCTGGTCGCCGAGCGGGATCAGGCCGATTATTTCGAACTCGTCGCCAAGGGGCGTGACGGCAAGGCCGCTGCGAACTGGGTGATCAACGAGCTGTTCGGCCGCCTCAACAAGGAAGGCCAGGACGTTACGGCATCGCCGGTCTCGGCCGCGCAGCTGGGCGGGCTCGTCGACCTGATCGGCGAGGGCGTCATCTCTGGCAAGATCGCGAAGGACCTCTTCGAGATCATCTGGACCGAAGGCGGCGATCCGCGCGAGATCGTCGAGGCCCGCGGCATGAAGCAGGTCACCGACACCGGCGCCATCGAGAAGGCGGTCGACGAAATCATCGCGGCGAACCCCGACAAGGTCGAGCAGGTCAAGGCCAAGCCGACCATGCTCGGCTGGTTCGTCGGCCAGGCGATGAAGGCCTCGGGCGGCAAGGCCAACCCGCAGGCGCTCAACGAGATCCTGAAGAAGAAGCTCGGCATCGAGTGAGCATGTGACACCGGCCAATCTCGTCATCCGCGACGCCGAAGCCGCCGATATCCCGGCGGCGAGGGCGCTTCTGGTCGAGACCTGGCACCATACCTATGACGGGATCTATGGCTGGCAGCGCGTCGCCGAGATCGCCAATGCCTGGCATTCGCCTGAGAACCTGCACAGCCAGCTCGGCCGCGACGAGGGCGTCTTCCTCGTTGCGCTGATCGGCGAGGAGATCGTCGCCACGGCCTCGGCCCGGCCGGAGCGCGACGGCGCTGCCCTGCTGACGCGGCTTTACGTCCTCCCGGCCTGGCAGGGCGCCGGCATCGGACGCACGCTGCTGCAGGTGGCGCTGGCCTGCTTCCCGAAGGCGCCGGTGGCCCGGCTCGAGGTCGAGAGCCAGAACGAGGCGGCCATCGCCTTCTACGAGCGCATGGGCTTCTTCCTGCAGCGCCAGGCCCGTTTCGACGGGCGCGACGACACACCCAATACGCTGCTGATGGCGAAGCGCCTCTTCGTCGAGTGAGCGAGCCGAAAGCCTGAGACGATGTCCCGAGAACCCGTCGCACCCGTAGAGATCGCGATCCGCAGCGCCCGGCCCGAGGACGCCGCCCGCATTGCTGAACTCATCATGCTCGGTGCTGCGACGCAGACCATGACGCTGGAAGAGGTTGCGGCCGAGGCCCGGCATCCGGCTTATGCGGAGGCCTTCGCCGAGGTCGAGGCGAGCCCGGCCAATGCGCTCTTCGTCGCCGAGCGGGCAGGCGAGGTGGTCGGCACCTTCCAGGTCACGCTGATCCCAGGCCTCGCCGCGCGCGGGCGCAAGCGTGCCAAGATCGAGAGCGTGCATGTCGCGCCGGAATGTCGCGGTCTCGGCATCGGCGCTCTGATGATCGAGCACGCGCTCGCCTTCGCCAGCAAAAACGCCGTCGGGCTCGTCGAGCTCACCTCGAACAAGAGCCGCGAGGACGCTCACCGCTTCTACCGCAGGCTCGGCTTCGACCAGAGTCACGAAGGCTTCAAGAAGGCGCTCGACGACTGAGGGGTTCCACGCAGCGGCGGCATGGCGCGGCCGCGCCTGAGGCAGGCCGCAGCCCTTCCGGCCGTCATCCAAGGGCCTTAAGTCTGTGACGAACCGCCAATCCGCGAGGAGAACGCCGATGTCCCAGGTCCCCGCCAAGCCGATCGACCTCTATTACTGGCCGACGCCGAACGGCTTCAAGATCACCATCATGCTCGAGGAATGCGGGCTGCCTTACACCGTCATCCCGGTGAACATCGGCAAGGGCGACCAGTTCAAGCCGGACTTCCTCGCCATCTCACCCAACAACCGCATGCCGGCGATCGTCGATCATGAAGGGCCGGACGGCAAGCCGATCTCGATCTTCGAATCCGGTGCGATCCTGCAGTATCTTGGACGCAAGACCGGCAAGTTCTATCCGCAGGATGAGCGCGGCCGCGTCGCCGTCGACGAATGGCTGTTCTGGCAGATGGGCGGCTTCGGCCCGATGCTCGGCCAGACGCATCACTTCCGTCTCTATGCGCCAGAGAAGATTCCCTACGCCATCGACCGCTATACCAACGAGGCCAACCGCCTCTATGGCGTGCTGAACAAGCGCCTCGAAGGCCGGGACTATATCTGCGGTGACTATTCTATCGCCGACATGGCCTGTATCGGCTGGGCCCGCGGCTGGGAGCGGCAGGGCCAGGACATCAAGCAGTTTCCCAATGTCGGTCGCTGGATCGAGACCATGATGGCGCGCCCCGCCGTGCTGCGTGGTGTCAAAATCGGCGAGGAACTGCGCAACCCCGCCGGCATCAGCACGCCGGAGGAAAAGGCGATCCTCTTCGGCCAAAGGGCAAGGTGAGGCGCTGACGGAACTCCATCGTCATGCTCGCCCTTGTGGCGAGCATCCACGTCTAGGGCTCCTCATGCGATCGGTCAGGCGAAGACGTAAGTGGTCGGGACAAGCCCGACCGTGACGGCCCACTGCGGCTAATCAGTTGCTTCGCGACCACTTCACCGAGCGGCAGATCAGCCCGCCCAGGATGCAGCCGGCAGTGGTCAGCGTCTCGCCCGAGAGCGTCATCGTGCCGGAATAGGTCTTGCCATCCTCCGGATTGAAGGCGCTGCCGCTCCACTTGCCGCCGCCATTCGGCTTCATGTCGTAGAAGATGCGCTGGCCGAGCTTGGCAGGGCCGTTCGCATCCTTGAGCCAGGCGATCGTCCCGCACAGCGCTTCGCCGCATTTGGCGAAGCGCACGCGCGAGGCGCCGGTCTCGCGCTCCCAGACCCCGGCTACCTCCTGTGCGCTCGCCGTCGCGATGCCGGCCAGCAAGGCCAGCGCGGCGCAGCCGGATCTGTTCCAGAAATGCATCCGATCCTCCCTCTTTCGGCCAGCTATGCTGCATGGTTCATATCTGAACCATATCGCCGTGCTTGCGCCTTTCCAAGTTGCCGCAGGGACAAGCGGTTGAGACCCTTCCGCGACGTAAGGTGAATCCAGTGTCAATCGAAGATCTCGGTAACCCTGTTCAGGTCACTGAAATGACTATCGATTTCGCGATTCTGAGATGAACGACCCGTTACCTTAATCATCTAATCAGGTCTCGTTGAGACTCGATTCATCGCGAATTTTAGCATCGCTTTCAGTGGCGGCCGCCCAGTCTCACCCCATCAGGCCGGCCTTGAATGGTGGCCCCACAGGACAGAAACAGGGGATTTCGACATGGCGCGTATGGAGATGAGTGCGGTTCCGGCTTCTCTGGTCATTCCGGCGGAAGCTTCCGCCGAGGCCTATTACGAGCTCGGCCTGATGCATGCCTCGGGACGCGCAGGGACGGTCGATCTGGTTGCCGCGCAGAAGTGGTTCAATGTCGCTCAGGCTCGTGGTTGTGTCCGTGCAGCGGCGCATCGGCAGGAGCTGGCGCTGGAGATGAGCCGCGACGAGATCGCCGAGGCGCTGCGCGAGGCCCGCGCCTTCCTGACGCGGCACTGACGAAGTTCATATTTCGCATCTGCTTTTCCCGAGAACCGGATTCCACGTTTCGGGCTGATGCTCGGGCCGACGAGCCTTGTGAGGCGGGGAGGGGGTCGCTATAAGCGCGCCACCTTTCCTGACAGAACACCTCCAAGGATCATTCGATGGCTGTCCAGCGCACCTTCTCCATCCTCAAGCCCGACGCGACGAAGCGCAACCTCACGGGTGCGGTCAACGCGGTCATCGAGAAGGCTGGCCTGCGCATCGTCGCGCAGAAGCGCATCCAGATGACGAAGGCCCAGGCCGAGACCTTCTACGCCGTCCATTCGGCGCGGCCCTTCTTTGGCGAACTCGTCGAGTTCATGACCTCCGGCCCCGTCGTCGTGCAGGTCCTCGAGGGCGAGGACGCCATCGCCAAGTATCGTGAGGTCATGGGCGCCACCAACCCGGCCAACGCCGCCGAGGGCACCGTCCGCAAGCTCTTCGCCCTCTCGGTCGGCGAGAACACGGTGCACGGCTCGGACGCTCCGGAGACGGCGGCGGTCGAGATCGCCCAGTTCTTCGCCGGCAACGAGATCGTCGGCTGATCCCAGCCGCCAGCTCGATTCAAAAGAAAAGGCGGGCCGGTTTCCGGCCCGCCTTTTCTTTTTTGCCTGCTCTCGCTACGGCCGGAGAAGGCCCGGCCACAGTGTTGCAGTCGTTCAGAGCCCGCCCAGCGAGTAGTTGGACCCGGTATCAAAGGAGTAGCTCGCCGAGAGGCCGACCGTGATCGAGTCGCGCGAGCCGTACGGCCTGACGATCGGGGAACGCGTGGCATCGCCGACGAGGCGCTTGTACTCGACATAGGCCGTGGTCTTCAGGTTGTCCGACCAGTGATAGGTCGCCTGTGCCAGTGCTCCGAGCGTGTGAACGCCGGTGTTGAAGCGCTGCAGCACGCCGCCCGTGCCAGGCATTGCGCCATAGGTGCCGAAATAGGTTCGCACATAATCGGCCGAGGTCACCCGCATGCGCGGGCCGACGCCGAGCGTCCAGGCGCCGATATTGGTGAAGGCATCGAGCTTCAGGTCTGCCACGACGCCGTCATGGGCGGCGATGCCGCGGCGCAGGTCGACGCGGCCCCGCAGCCAGGATGTCGGGTAGAACTCGACGAAGGCGCCGGCCTCGGCCCCGAACTTGGTTTCCGGCACGACGACGAGCGCCTGGTTGACCTTGGCGTTGCGCTTCCAGAGCAGATCGCCCGAGAAACCGATGCGCCAGCCCTGGCCGGAGAAGACGCCGATGCTCAGCATCGCGTCGTCCTCGGCGCTCCACCATGTGCTCTTCAGGCCCCTGCCCAGCGAGATGATCGGCCGTGCGCGGAAGACGTAGTCATCCGAGCCAGTGTAATCCGGTTGATAGCGCACGCCGGCGCCGAGCGTCAGATACCAGTTCTGAGCCGATTGGGGCGAGGTGAGCGTCGAATAATCGCTCGATTGCGCTTCGGCGCGACCCGTCAGCGAGAATGAGAGGCAGATCGCCAAGGCCGTCAGATAGGCAACGCAACGCATAGTCCAGAACTCCGGCGCAAAGGCGCCCGCAACGAAACGGATGCCTGCAGTCTGAGGGCGGGGGATTAATGTCGAGTTAGCGTTGATGATGCGTTGCACCAGCGCGATTCGCAATTGTCACAGGGAAGGCACGACGCTCGAAAACCGGTGCCGGTCACGGTCTCGGCACTTGACGTTGGGATGGCACTGGCTTCATGCGGAAAACAGCGTCGGGCGAGCATTTTCGCGCGCGCGGCTGTTTTCGAAGGGCAGGCGGAAATCATGGCGATGCGGCGCATGTGTGCGGTCATTCTGGCCGGTGGATTGTCGATGATGGCGAGCGTCTCGGCCTATGCCGCAAGCAGCTCGACCGCTCTCCCGCCGCCGGACCCCACCGCAAAGAATCTCTCACCCTATCGGATTCAGCTGCGCGCTTTCGATGCCTGCCTGATCACGCAGTCGCGCCTGCTGAACACCACCCAGGAGGCCGTCCACTCGCCGTGCTCCTGCTACGCCAAGGGCACGGTCAGCGCCATGACCAAGGACGAGATCCAGGCCTTCCGCGACACGGGCTACTTCAACGACTCCGCGCGTGAGAAGGGCTTGGGCTTCATCGACCAGTGCAAGCTGAAGCGGCCGTTCTGAGCTGAGCAGCCGTCATTCTCGGGCGAAGCGCAGACCCCAGGATCTCAGGACAAGAAGGCACCGGTTTTCGAGATGCTCGGGTCAAGCCCGAGCATGACGGTGCGCTGGTTTCACGTCCTCTCCATCTTAGCCTTGCTCCTGACACGCTCCTGACAGAACCTGTCACCGCGCCCGTTCATTCTGGCCGTAGGTCGGAAGGCGGGTGAGGAGACGACGCCATGCAGCGCGCCGAACGGTTGCTCGATATGATTCAGAGCCTGCGTCGCCGCAGGCGCCCCGTCACGGCAGAGACGTTGGCCTCCGAGCTCGATGTCTCCGTTCGCACAGTTTACCGCGACATCGGCGCGCTAGTGCGCCAGGGCGTGCCCGTGCGCGGAGAGGCCGGCATTGGCTATGTTCTCGACGCCGGTTTCGACCTGCCGCCGTTGATGCTCTCTCCTGACGAGATCGAGGCCGTCCTGGTTGGGATGCGCTGGCTGAGCGACCGCGCCGATCCGACACTCGCCCGCGCGGCCGAGGATGTGGTCAGCAAGATCGCCGCCGTGCTGCCGGCGCATCTTAGGCCGGTGCTGCTCGACGGCGCCCTCTTTGCGGCCTCCTACCCGGGCGATCTGCCGGTGGACCGCGTCGACATTGCCGCCGTGCGCGCGGCCATCCGCAATGGCCGCAAACTGTCGATCGAATACAGCGACGAGAGCGGGCAGGCGACGCAGCGCATGATCTGGCCGATCGGCATGACCTTCTACGAGCGCGTGCGCGTCGTCATCGCCTGGTGCGAGCTGAGGCAGGCCTTCCGCCATTTTCGCACCGACCGCATCACCGGCCTCAACGCGCTGGAGGAGCGCTATCCCGCCCGCCGCGCAGATCTCTTCCGCCGCTGGCAGAAGGAGGAGCAGCAGGCCCGTGAGGAATGGGACCGCTGCAAGCGCGAGGGTGGCGGGGATGTGTCCGCGGACAATCGCCCGGACGAGGCTCAGCTTCGGATGACGGCGCCGTCCACGAGCCTGGCGCGGCCGGAGGCCACCTCGGCCAGCGCGGCCGGATAGAGCTTGTGCTCCTCGACGAGGACGCGCGCCGCCAGCCTGTCCTCGTCGTCGCCCGGCAGCACCGGCACCTTCGCCTGCAGGATCACCGGGCCGGCATCGAGTTCCGGGACGACGAAATGAGCCGAGCAGCCATGCTCTGTGACACCGGCCTCCAGCGCCTGTCGGTGCGTATGCGTGCCCTTGAACAGCGGCAGCAGCGACGGATGGATGTTGATCATCCGCCCTTCCCAGCGCTTCACGAACCAGGGTGTGAGGATGCGCATGAAGCCCGCGAGAACGACCAGATCGATCTGGTTGACCCGCAGAACTTCATCCACCGCCCGCTCGAATGCCTCGCGATCCTTACCGAAGGCGCGGTGATCGACCGTTGCCGCAGCGATGCCGAAGTTCCGCGCCCGTTCGAGCCCGGCGACATCGGGAATATTGGAAACGACCAGCGAAAGCTCGGCCGGATAATCCGCCGCTCTCGCAGCTTCCGCGAGCGAGACCATGTTGGAGCCGCGGCCGGAGATCAGCACTCCGACGCGCTTGCGCGGGCCCGTCATGCTCACAGCGAGAGCTTGCCGCGATAGCTGACGGGCTCTTCGTCTTTCGCAGCCGGCACGATTTCGCCGAGCTTGACCGGAGCCTCGCCGACAGCCTTCAGCGCGGCCAGTACGTCGTCGGCCTTGGCTGCATCCGCGGCGACGATCATGCCGATGCCGCAGTTGAAGGTGCGCAGCATCTCCCGCTCGGCGACGCCGCCGACCTTTGCAAGCCAGCCGAAGACAGGCGGCACGGGGATCGCCGGCAGGTCCAGAGCCACGCCGAGCCCCTCGGGCAGCACACGCGGGATGTTGTCGGGGAAGCCGCCGCCGGTGATATGCGCCAGCGCCTTGATGCCGTCCGTGGCCTTCAGCGCCTGCAGAAGCGGCTTCACATAGATCCGGGTCGGCTCCAGCAGCGCCTCGGCGAGGCTCTTGGCTGTAGCGAACGGGGCTGGTGCGTCCCAGCCGAGCCCGCTCAGGGCCACAATGCGGCGCACCAGCGAATAGCCGTTGGAATGAACACCGGAGGAGGGCAGGCCAAACACCACGTCGCCCGGCTTCAGGTCCTCTCGCGGCAACAGCGTGCCGCGTTCGGCCGCGCCGACCGCAAAGCCAGCCAGATCATAATCCTTCTCGGCATACATGCCGGGCATCTCGGCCGTCTCGCCGCCGATCAGCGCGCAGCCGGCCTGCCGGCAGCCATCGGCGATGCCGCGCACGATCTCGACGCCGACCTTCGGATCGAGCTTGCCGGTGGCGTAATAGTCGAGGAAGAGCAGGGGCTCGGCGCCCTGGACGATGAGGTCGTTGACGCACATCGCCACCAGATCGATGCCGATGGTGGAATGCAGCCCGCTCTCGATCGCGATCTTCACCTTGGTGCCGACGCCGTCATTGGCGGCGACGAGGATCGGGTCCTTGAAGCCGGCCGCCTTGAGGTCGAAAAGCCCGCCGAAGCCGCCGATCTCGGCATCCGCCCCGGGCCTGCGCGTCGCGCGCACCAGTGGCTTGATCTCGTCGACCATGGCGTTGCCGGCGTCGATGTCGACACCCGCCTGCGCATAGGTCAGTCCGTTTGCGCCGGGCTTGCTCATAGGGTTCTGGCCTTCCTTGATGTTCCGGGCGAGCGATAGGCAAGCGCGCCGCGGCTGGCAAGGCGTATCGCCGTTTTCGCTCTTGCCGATCCACCGGCGCCGACCTTAGCGTCGTCTTATGTCGCGATCCGCCAGGCATTGTGAATGACGATCCCCAACCTGATCACGGTCGGCCGGCTCTTCCTGGTGCCGCTGGTGATCGTCATGATCGTCAATGAGCGCTGGGACGCGGCCTTCATCATCTTCGTCGCGGCCGGCGTCTCGGATGCCGTCGACGGCTATCTCGCCCGCAACTGCGGCATGGCGAGCGAACTCGGCGCCTATCTCGATCCGATCGCCGACAAGGCGCTGATCGTCTCGATCTACATCACGCTTGCGCTCGTCGGGGCGGTGCCAGTCTGGCTGGTGATCCTCGTCGTTGCGCGGGACCTGATGATTGTTGCGGCGGTGCTTCTGTCCTGGCTGCTGGCCCGGCCCGTCACGATTGCGCCTTTTCTGGTCAGCAAGCTGAACACCGCGGCGCAGATCGCTTTCGCGGCGCTGGCGCTGGGCTCGCGCGCCTTCGGCGTCGATCCGGGCTTGAGTCTGGCGGTCGGGGAGGTCGTCGTCGCGCTGTTGACGCTCGCCTCGATGACGGCCTATCTCGCCTTCTGGCTGCGGCATATGGCGGGCTGAAAGAGGCTGATCGATGACCCTGCAACGCCAGATCGGCTTTTGGCTCGGCTCCCTTCTCGTCTTCGTGCTGATGCTCGTGCTGCTGCGGGATGTGCTGCTGCCCTTCATCGCGGCGCTTGCTCTGGCCTATCTGCTCGATCCGCTCGCCGACCGGCTGGAACGCATCGGCATGAACCGGCTGACGGCGACGATCGTCATCCTCATTATTTTCCTGTTCCTCTTCGTACTGGCGCTGGTGCTGCTGATGCCACTGCTCGGCCAGCAGCTTGCTGGCCTGGTCGCGCGGCTGCCCGAAGATGCGGCGAAGCTGCAGTCGCTCGTGCTCGAAAGGGGCGCCCCCTGGCTCGAGCGCTTCGGCGGCGGCGAGCTCGCCAAGCAGGCGCAGAGCTCGCTCGGCGACCTCGTGGGCCAGGCGACGAAATGGGTCGGCGGCCTGCTTCAGTCGCTCTGGACTGGCGGAACGGCGATCGTCGGCGTGTTCTCGCTGCTGGTGCTGACGCCGGTCATCGCCTTCTATCTCCTGGTCGACTGGGACCGGATGATTGCGACGGTCGATAGCTGGCTGCCGCGCGACCACCGCGAAACCATCCGCGGCCTTGCCCGCGAGATGGACGTGGCAATCGCCGGTTTCCTGCGCGGGCAGGCGCTGGTCTGCCTGCTGCTCGGCACCTTCTATGCGATCGGTCTGAGCATGATCGGCGTCAATTTCGGCGCGCTGATCGGCATCATTTCTGGTTTCCTCTCCTTCATTCCCTATGTCGGCTCGCTGACCGGCCTGGTGCTCTCGGTCGGCGTCGCCACCGTGCAATTCTGGCCGGACTGGACCTGGCCCCTGGCGACGCTCGGCGTCTTCTTCGCCGGGCAGTTCCTGGAGGGGAACATCTTCCAGCCGAAGTTCGTCGGCGACTCGATCGGCGTGCACCCGGTCTGGCTGATGTTCGCGCTGCTCGCCTTCGGCTCGCTCTTCGGCTTCGTCGGGCTCCTGCTGGCGGTGCCGCTCGCGGCCGTCATCGGTGTGCTCAGCCGCTTCATGCTCAGGCAGTATCTGGCCAGCCGCCTCTACCACGGCAACGCCCCGGCGCCGGTGGCTGAGAGCAAGGCGAAGACCAGGTCGCGCCGCGGCTCCGATGCCTGATCGGCCCGTGCCAGAGATTCCGCAACGCCCGCGCCAGCTCGCATTCGATCTGCCGGTCGACAGCCGCCACGGCGTCGAGGACTTCCTCGTCGGCGCCTCGAACGAGGCGGCCTACGGGCTTATCGAGCGCTGGCCCGCATGGCCGGAAGCCTGGCTGCGGCTGACCGGGCCGGAAGGCGCGGGCAAGACGCATCTCGCCGCCATCTGGGCTCGCACCGCCCATGCCTGGACGCTCTCCGCCTCCGAGTTGAACGAGGACAAGGTGCCGCATCTGGTATCGGGCGGCGCGCTCGTGATCGAGGATTGCGATGCCGGCCCCCTCGACGAACCGGCGTTGTTCCACCTGATGAACGCGATCAAGGCCCGCGGCGGCTCTCTCCTGCTGACGGCGCGCCGGCCGCCTGATCTCTGGGGCCTGGCCGTGCCGGACCTCCTTTCGCGGTTGAGGCTCGCCCCCGCCGCGACGATCGAGCCGCCCGACGACGCGCTGCTGCGCGCCGTTCTCGTCAAGCTCTTCATCGACCGGCAGCTCGTGGTCGACACCGCAGTGATCGATGCGCTCGCGCTCCGGATGGAGCGCTCCTTCGCCGCCGCCCGGCAGGTGGTGGACAGGCTCGACCGTGTCGCGCTCGAGCGCGGCCGCCGTGTCACCCGCCCGCTGGTGCAGGAGGTGCTGGCCGAGCTCTTCCCCGAGGAGCCGGGCTGAACACCGCGCCTCGCGCTGCGTTGAATATGTCTATCGTCATCGAACCGTCACGCTAGAGTGTCTTCAACAGATGAGCATGAGCAACGCGACCAGCGGGACACGGAAGAAGCGCATGAACCTCCACTCCGCGGCGGATGCCCGGGACGCGGCTTCCGACGATTCCGGCCTGCCGGCGCTGCGCCAGATGCCCGAGCGCTTCGTCAACCGCGAGCTGTCCTGGCTGCAGTTCAACCGCCGGGTCATGGAGGAGGCCTCGAACCGCAACCACCCGCTGCTGGAGCAGCTGCGCTTCCTCTCAATCTCGGCGAACAACCTCGACGAGTTCTTCATGGTCCGCGTCTCTGGCCTGCGCGAGCAGGTCAAGGCCGGTGTGATCACGCCGAGCCAGGATGGTCTGACGCCCGCCGAGCAGCTCGTCGCCATCGGCAAGGCGGTCGCGGCCCTCACCGGCGACCAGCAAGCGCGCTGGGCGGAACTACGCCACGACCTGCATGAGAACCGCATCCACCTGCTCCAGCCCGGCGATATCGGCCCGCAGGACCGCGTCTGGCTGGAGGACTATTTCCTCAACTACGTCTTCCCGGTGCTGACCCCGCTTGCGATCGACCCGGCGCATCCATTCCCCTTCATCCCGAATCTCGGCTTCACCGTCGCGCTGGCGCTTGAGCGCAAGAGCGACGGACGCCAGCTCGACGCGCTGATCCGCGTGCCGGCCAAGATGGACCGCTTCATCGAGCTGCCGGACCTCGCCCGCGAGGGGCTGCACCGCTGCATCACGCTGGAGGATGCGGTCTCGCTGTTCATCAGCAAGCTCTTCCCTGGCTATGAGGTGAAGGGCACCGGCTCCTTCCGTGTCATCCGCGACTCCGATCTCGACATCGAGGAGGAGGCCGAGGACCTGGTCCGTGTCTTCGAGACCATGCTGAAGCAGCGCCGGCTCGGCGTTGTGATCCGCCTCGAAGTCTCGACCGGCATGCCGGATCATCTGCGGCGGATGATCGTGCGCGAGCTCAAGGTCGACCTCCTCGACGAGGTGGTCGAGGTCGATGGCATGATCGGGTTGAACGAACTCTCGCAACTCGTCGGCGTTGACCGGCCTGACCTGAAGTTCAAGCCTTACAACGCCCGTTTCCCGGAGCGCATCCGCGAGCATGGCGGTGACTGCTTCGCCGCGATCCGCCAGAAGGACCTGCTCGTCCACCACCCCTATGAGAGCTTCGACGTCGTCGTGCAGTTCCTGCAGCAGGCGGCGCGTGATCCCAATGTCGTCGCGATCAAGCAGACGCTCTACCGCACCTCTGCCAACTCGCCGATCGTCAAGGCGCTGACCGAGGCGGCCGAGGCCGGCAAGTCCGTGACGGCGCTGGTCGAGCTCAAGGCCCGCTTCGACGAGGAAGCGAATATCCGCTGGGCCAAGGAGATGGAGCGGGCCGGCGTCCAGGTCGTCTACGGCTTCATAGAGCTCAAGACCCACGCCAAGCTGTCGCTCGTCGTCCGCCGCGAGGCCGGCCAGCTCGTCACCTACTGCCATATCGCGACCGGCAACTATCACCCGATCACGGCGCGGATCTACACCGACGTTTCCTTCTTCACGGCCGATCCGGCGATCGCGCAGGACGTGGCGCGCATCTTCAACTTCATCACGGGCTATGCCGAGCCTGCCGGGCTCGAGCGCATGGCCGTCTCGCCGACGAACCTGAAGCAGCGCCTGCTCGACCACATCGCCGAGGAGGTCGCCCATGCCAGGGCCGGCCGCAAGGGCGCGATCTGGGGCAAGTGCAACTCGCTCGTCGACCCCGAGATCATCGACGCGCTCTATGACGCCAGCCAGTCCGGCGTCGAGATCGACTTCGTGGTGCGCGGCATCTGCTGCCTCAGGCCCGGCGTGCCCGGCCTGTCGGAGAATATCCGCGTCAAGTCGATCATCGGCCGCTTCCTGGAGCATACCCGCATCTACGCCTTCGGCGCCGGCCACGGCCTGCCGTCAGCCAAGGCCAAGGTCTACATTTCCTCGGCCGATCTGATGCCGCGCAACCTCGACCGCCGCGTCGAGGCGCTGACGCCGATCCTGAATCCGACTGTGCATCAGCAGCTCCTCGATCAGATCATGCTGGCCAATCTCCTCGACAACGAGCAGAGCTGGACGATATTGCCCGATGGCGGCTCACGCCGCATTGTCCCCGCGCCGAACGAAGAGCCGTTCAACGCGCATAAGTACTTCATGACGAACCCGAGTCTGTCCGGACGTGGAAAATCGCTCTCCAACTCTAGTCCCCGTTCCCTCTCGCGTCGCGGAGGGCGGAAAGCCTGAGCTGAGGCACGCGCCGGGGCGCCTGGCGCTTTCCGATACGATTGCGATCGTCGATATCGGCTCGAACTCCGTCCGCCTCGTCGTCTACGAGATGCTGGCGCGGGCGCCCTCGCAGGTCTTCAACGAGAAGGAGATGGCCGGCCTCGGCCGTCAGGTCGCCTCGACCGGCCGCCTCGCGGAAGACGCCATCGAGAAGGCGATCGCCGCTCTGGTGCGCTTCCGCATTCTCTGTGAGGCGATGCATGTCGGCGAGCTGCGCGTCATCGCCACCGCTGCTGCGCGATATGCCGAGAATGGGACGGCTTTCATCGCCCGTGCCGAGGAGGCGATCGGCCAGCCGATCGAGCTGATCTCCGGCGGGCGCGAGGCGGTGCTCTCCGGGCTCGGCGTCATTTCCGGCTTCGACAATCCCGACGGGGTCGTGGGCGACCTTGGCGGCGGCAGCCTGGAGTTGATCTCGGTCAGGAACGGCGCGGTCGAGGAGGGCTCCAGCGTGCCGCTCGGGGGCCTGGCCCTGCTCGACCGAGCCAAGGGCTCGCTCAAGACGGCCGAGAAAATCGTCAGGGACGAACTCGACAAGCTGCCGCAGGTCGCTGCAATGCGCGGCCGCGATTTCTACGCCGTCGGTGGGACCTGGCGCGCGCTCGCGACGCTGCACCAGCGCCGAACCGACTACCCGCTCAACGTGATGCACGGCTACACCGTGCCTTCCAGGGACGTCGCCGATTTCGTCAAGCTGGTCGAGCGGGCGGACGCCTCGGTTGTCGATGCGATCGACGCCGTGTCCTCGGCGCGCCGGCCATTACTGGCCTATGGCGCGCTCGTGCTCGACGAGCTGATCAAACGCGGCAGGCCGCGCGGCGTCATCATCTCGGCGCAGGGCGTGCGCGAGGGACTGCTGCACGAGCAGCTTTCATCGGAAGAGCAGGGCGCCGACCCGCTGCTGCAGGCGGCACGCGACTACAACCTGCTGCGCGCCCGCGACCCGCGCCACGCCGCCGACCTGATCGGATGGACACGCGGCATCCTCGAAACCGCCGGACTTTCGCAGGACGAGCCTTCCGGCCGACTGATCGAGGCGGTCTGCCTGCTCTCCGACATCGGCTGGCGCGCTCATCCGGATTACCGTGGCGAGCAGAGCATGAACGTGATCGCCCATGCCTACTTCACGGGCATCGACCATGTCGGACGGGCCTTCCTGGCGCTGGCCATCTTCCTGCGCTATGCGGGGCTGAAGGCCAGTTCCCCGGCTGCTGCCGGCCTGAAGACGCTCCTTACGCCCGCGCTCTTCGCTCGCGCGACGCTGATCGCGGCGATCTTCCGTGTCGCCTACCTGCTCTCGGCCGGCATGGCGGGCATCTTGCCACGCATCCCGGCGGCCTGCGTCGACAACCGTCTTCGGCTGCGTTTCCCGGACGATCTTGCACCTCTGGCCAGCGACCGCGTTGAGGGCCGGCTCAAGCAGCTCGCCAAGCTGCTCGACAAGGAATTCGAGATCGGGCGGGTTTGATGGCTATAGCCGCGCCGTCGTTCCGGGGCACGAGGGCCTGAGCCCGGAACCCATGAACACAGCGCAATGAAAAAAGGGGCTGCAGCGATGCGGCCCCTTCTTCGTTAGCCTCGGAATGAGGGCGTGGTTCCGTGCCGGCTTCGCTGACCGTTTCAGCTTGCCGCGCGCAGCCGGGCGAAGCCGGCATCCAGATCGGCCTTGAGGTCGTCGAGAGCCTCCAGCCCGATATGGATGCGCACTGTCGGGCCCTCGTAGCCCGGAGTCGTCGCCGTGCGGTAGGGGCGGCAGTCGAAAGGCAGCACCAGGCTCTCATAGCCGCCCCAGGACGCGCCCATCCCGAACAGGGTGAGATTGTCCAGCATCGCCGCAACGGCCTTCATCGAAACCGGCTTCAGCTCGATCGCGAAGAGCGAGGAGGCGCCGGTGAAGTCGCGCTTCCAGATCGCATGGCCCGGATCTTCCGGCAGGGCGGGATGCATCACTCTGGCGACTTCGGGACGGGCCTGGAGCCATTTCGCCATCTCGATGCCGGCTGGCATCTGCTCCTTCAGGCGGATCGCCATGGTGCGCATGCCGCGCAGCGTCAGGAAGGCGTCCTCGGGCGCGACGAAGATGCCAAGCGTCTCCCAGCACTTGCGCAGCGTCCGGTAGAGCTCCGGCGTGCGGCCCGAGACGGTGCCGATCAGCACGTCGGAATGGCCCGCATAGTATTTCGTCCCGGCCTGCACCGAGATGTCGACGCCGAGCTTGTGGCTGTCGAAATAGAGCGGCGAGGCCCAGGTGTTGTCCATCATCGTCAGGATCCCCCGCTCCCTGGCGGCGGCGGCGATCGCCGGGATGTCCTGCATCTCGAAGGTCTGCGAACCCGGCGCTTCGGTCCAGATGGCCTTGGTATTGGGCTTGAATAGAGCGGCGATGCCCTCACAAATGAGCGGGTCGTAATAGGTGACCTCGATGCCCAGGCGCGGCAGCATGGAATCGCAGAAGTTGCGCGTCGGGCGATAGACGCTGTCCGTCACCAGAACGTGATCCCCCGCCGAGAGGAAGGCGAGGAAAGGCAGGGTGCAGGCCAGCAACCCCGTCGGCGTCACCACGACGCCGGCGCCGCCCTCGATGGTGTTGGCCGCAGCCTCCAGCGCGTCGAGCGTCGGATTGCCGTTGGTCCCGTAAGTGTAGCGCGCCTTGCGTACGAGGAAGTCCTCCGTGGTCTGATAGATGACCGTGGAGCCTCGTACGATGGGCGGATTGACAAAGCCGTAGCTGTCTGTGGGGTCGCGGCCGGCGAGAACGAGACGCGTGCGCTCGTCGAGGCGAGCGAATTCAGGCGAAGACAGCTTTTTCATCGAACGGCACGTCTGAGGAAGGGGAGAAATGCGGTCAGGCTTGACCAGCCCCTACAAAGTCGCATGTGATGTATGCGGTGGACAAGGGGCGCCGGGGGTGGATGGCGGTTGCTTGACGCTCATGGGTTGCTCTGGCAATCGACTGCAATCAAGGGGGCGCCGCACAATTGCAAAGTGAACTGCGCAGAATAGCGCAGCCGAGCAGCGCAGGTTGACCGATCGGCGAAAACGCCATTGGCGGCGAGACCGGGATGGCTTCCGGCACAGGCCGGAAACAAGTTTCAACGGGAGAGTAGCGATGAAGAAATTGGTAGCAGCCGCCATTGCGGCAGGTTTGGGCCTCGCCATTTCCGCGACGGCGGCTTCGGCGCAGGCGACGCTCGCGCAGGTCAAGCAGCGCGGCATGCTCAATTGCGGCTCCAACACCGGCCTCGCCGGCTTCGGCGTTCCGGATGCGCAGGGCACCTGGAAGGGTCTCGACGTCGATTATTGCCGCGCCATCGCTGCGGCGATCTTCAACGATGCCTCGAAGGTCAAGTTCATCCCGCTTTCGGCCAAGGACCGCTTCACCGCGCTCCAGTCGGGCGAGATCGACGTCCTGGTCCGCAACTCGACCTGGACGATGACGCGCGACGCTTCGCTCGGCCTGCTCTTCACCGGCATCAACTACTATGACGGCCAGGGCTTCATGGTCCGCAAGAAGCTCGGCGTGAACTCGGCGCTGCAGCTTTCCGGCGCCTCGGTCTGCACCCAGCAGGGCACCACCACCGAGCTCAACCTCGCCGACTACTTCCGCGCCAACAACCTGAAGTACGAAGTCGTCGCCTTCGCCACCTCGGACGAGACGGTCAAGGCCTATGATTCCGGCCGTTGCGACGCCTTCACGACCGACGCCTCGGGCCTCTACGCCGAGCGCCTCAAGCTGACGAACCCGGATGAGCACATCGTTCTGCCGGAGATCATCTCCAAGGAGCCGCTCGGCCCGTCCGTGCGCAACAACGACCCGCAGTGGTTCAACCTCGTGAAGTGGGTCGGCTTCGCCATGCTGAACGCCGAGGAACTCGGCGTGACCAAGGCTAATCTCGACGCCCAGCTCAAGTCGGAGAACCCCGAGGTCAAGCGCCTGCTCGGCACCGAGGGCAAGTTCGGCGAGCAGATCGGCCTGACCCCGGACTGGGCTGCCCGCATCGTCAAGCTCGTCGGCAACTACGGCGAATCCTTCGAGGCCAATGTCGGCCAGGGCTCGCTGCTCAAGATCGCGCGCGGCCAGAATGCGCTCTGGACCAAGGGCGGCCTGCAATACGCCCCGCCGGTTCGTTGAGATCATGACAAGGGCGCGGGAGGCAACTCCCGCGCCTCTTTTGTTTCGCAGGCGCAACGCCGAAGGGGGCAGGAAGCGCCACCAAAGGAGAATGACGCGGCCATAGGGAGTGGTCCGGGACTTGCTAGCGGATTGAGGACGGGATCAACCCGTTCCGCCAATAGGGGATCGACAGATGAAGATGTTTTTTGCCGCTACGCTCGCCGTGGCCGCCACTGTGGCCTGTGCCGGCGGAGCGCAGGCGCAGTCGGGGACGCTGGCCCAGATCAAGAGCAAGGGCAGCGTCACCTGCGGCGTCGGCCCCGGCCTCGCCGGCTTTGGTATTCCCGATGCCCAGGGCAATTGGAGCGGGCTCGATGTCGACCTTTGCCGCAGCATCGCCGCCGCCATCTTCAACGACCCGAGCAAGGTCAAGTTCGTGCCGCTGTCCTCGAAGGACCGCTTCACGGCGCTGCAGTCGGGCGAGGTCGATCTGCTCTCGCGCAACACCACCTGGACGCTCTCGCGCGACACGTCGCTCGGCCTGAACTTCGCTGGCGTCAACTACTATGACGGCCAGGGCTTCATGGTCCGCAAGAAGCTCGGCGTCGACTCGGCTCTCAAGCTCGCCGGCGCCTCGGTCTGCACCCAGCAGGGCACCACGACCGAGCTCAACCTCGCCGACTACTTCCGCGCCAACAAGATGAAGTACGAGGTCGTCGCTTTCGGCACCTCCGACGAGACGATCAAGGCCTATGAGTCCGGTCGCTGCGACGCCTTCACCACCGACTCCTCTGGCCTCTATGCCGAGCGCCTGAAGCTCCAGGTTCCGACGGATCACATCGTCCTGCCCGAGATCATCTCGAAGGAGCCGCTCGGCCCGGTCGTGCGTCATGGCGACGATCAGTGGTTCGACATCGTCAAGTGGAGCTTCAACGCCCAGCTTAACGCCGAGGAACTCGGCATCACCAAGGCCAATGTCGACGAGATGCTGAAATCGGAGAATCCCGAGATCAAGCGCTTCGTCGGCACCGAGGGCAAGTTCGGCGAGGCGCTGGGCCTGACCAACGACTGGGCCTACCGCATCGTCAAACTCGTCGGCAACTACGGTGAATCTTTCGAGCGCAACGTGGGCGCGGGCTCGCAGCTCAAGATCGCCCGCGGCCTCAATGCACTCTGGACCAAGGGCGGCCTGCAATACGCGCCGCCGATCCGCTGATCCGCGATCTTCGCGGCTCCGCAACTCGCGATGAAAAGACCACCGGCGGCCTCCGCCGGTGGACCCGACACCACCATAACGAAAAAAGGGCGTAAAACGTGGCGAGCACTCCCAGCGATGCGAGAGAACCGGGCAGGGCTTCCCTGCTCTACGATCCGAAGATCCGGGGGTATTTCTACCAGATCGCTCTGCTGGCCATCGTCGGCTTCCTGATCTGGTCCGCCGCGTCCAACGCCATCGAGAACCTGCGGGCGCAGAAGATCGCGTCCGGCTTCGGCTTCTGGCACAATCCCGCAGGCTTCGACGTCAACCAGAAGCTGATCCCGTTTTCCGCATCGAGCGGCTCGACCTACGGTCAGGCCTTCCTCGTCGGCCTGCTGAACACGCTGCTCGTCGCCGCCCTCGGCATCGTCTTCGCCACCGTTCTCGGCTTCCTCGTCGGCGTTGGGCGGCTCTCGCATAACTGGGTCGTGGCCAAGCTCGCGACCATCTATGTCGAGGTCATCCGCAACCTGCCGCTGCTGCTCCAGCTCTTCTTCTGGTACAACGCGGTGCTGAAGCCGCTGCCCGATGCGCGCAACTCCATTCATCTGCCGGGCAGCATCTATCTCAACAACCGCGGTATCATCCTGCCGAGCCCGCAATTCGGGCCGGCCTTCGAAGTGGTGGTCATCGCCTTCCTCATCGCCGTCGCCGCGGCGATCGCTTTCTTCATCTGGGCGCGCGGCCAGCAGGCGAAGACCGGCAGGCAGTATCACAATGGCTGGATCTCCCTGGCGCTGGTCCTCGGCGTGCCGCTCGTCGTCTTCTTTCTCGTCGGCCAGCCTCTCTCCTTCGACTATCCGCAGCAGGGCCGCTTCAACCTCACCGGCGGCATGCAGATCTTCCCGGAGTTCGTGGCGCTCCTGGTTGGCCTCTCGACCTACACCGCGGCCTTTATCGCCGAGGTGGTCCGCGCCGGCATCCTGGCGGTGTCGAAGGGCCAGACCGAGGCGGCCAACGCGCTCGGCCTGCGCTCGGGGCCGACGCTGAAGCTCGTCGTCATCCCGCAGGCGATGCGCGTCATCATCCCGCCGCTGACCTCGCAATATCTCAACCTGACCAAGAACTCGTCTCTGGCAGTCGCGATCGGCTATCCCGACCTCGTCCAGGTCTTCACCGGCACCGTGCTGAACCAGACCGGTCAGGCCGTCGAGGTCGTGGCGATAACCATGGCGGTCTATCTCACGATCTCGCTGGTGACGTCCTTCTTCATGAACATCTACAACAAGCGCATGGCGCTGGTGGAACGGTGAGGAGGGGGCGATGACCGACGCGACACTCGAAAACGCACCCTACTCCTTCGTTCGGAAGGACACGCTGCCGCAGGAAGCCCCGCCGCTTTCCGTGGCCGGGCCGCTGGCGTGGATCCGGACGAACCTGTTCTCCAGCCCGCTGAGCAGCATCCTGACGCTGATCGGCATCTATCTGGTGATCGACACCGTCCCGGATATGATCCGCTTCTATCTGATCGATGCGGTCTGGACCGGCAGCAATCGCGACGCCTGCCTGGCCGACAAGGTCGGTCGGCCAGTCGGCGCCTGCTGGGCCTATGTGGCCGATCGCGTGCAATATTTCATCTACGGTTCCTATTCGGTCAGCGAGCGCTGGCGGGTGAACATCGTCTTCGCAATGTTCGCGCTGGGCGTGGTCTGGTTGCTCTGGAACCGTGCGCCGCTCAAGAAGGTCGGCGTCTTCTTCTTCTTCGTCATCCTGCCGGCCAGCGCCTTCATCCTGCTGCTCGGCGGCGACCGGGCGGAGGGCTTCCTGCGCTTCCTGATCCTGGCGACCTTCGCGCTGGCCGTCGTCTATCTCGTGCTGTCCTTCAAGCCGTCGCTGATCAAGTTCTGGATCGGCGAGGGACAGCTCGGCGTCGAGGAGGCAATGCCGCCCTGGCAGCGCTTCTACCGGCCAAAGCGCCTGATCCTGATCGCGATGGTCGTGTTCGGCCTGCTCGCCGTGCTGGATGAAAAGGTGGGCCTGCCGCGCGTCGATACCGGGCTGTGGGGCGGCGTCATGGTGACGCTGCTGATCTCTGCTGTCGGTATCGTCTTCTCCCTGCCGCTCGGCGTGCTGCTGGCGCTCGGCCGGCGCTCGCGCCTGCCGGCGATCCAGCTTCTCTCGGTGATCTTCATCGAGTTCGTGCGCGGCGTCCCGCTCATCACCGTGCTCTTCATGGCCAACACCATGCTGCCGCTCTTCGTGCCACAGGAATGGTCGCCGGACCGGCTGCTGCGGCCGCTGATTGGTGTCGCCGTCTTCGCCGCTGCCTATATGGCGGAGGTGGTGCGCGGCGGCCTGCAGGCGATCCCGAAGGGGCAGTACGAGGGCGCGATGTCGCTCGGCCTCGGCTATTGGCAGATGATGCGCCTCATCATCCTGCCGCAGGCGCTTCGGATCGTCATCCCGGGCATCGTCAACACCTTCATCGGGCTGTTCAAGGATACGACGCTGGTCGCCATCGTCGGCATCTTCGACTTCCTGCGCACCATCGAGGCGACGCTGGTCGACCCGACCTGGGCGACGCCGACCACGCGAGGGACAGGATATGCCTTCGCCGCTATCTTCTATTTCCTGTGCTGCTGGGGCATGTCGCGCTATTCAGTCGCGGTCGAGAAGCGCCTAGCCGCCGGCCAGAAACGTTGAGAGGACCAAGACCATGGCACTGGCAGAAACCAAGACGACCGACTCCCGTCCCGCGGCGCTGAAGCCGACTTCGCTGAACACGGCGACGGCGGTGGAGATGATCGGCGTCAACAAGTGGTATGGCGAGTTTCACGTGCTGCGCGACATCAACCTGAAGGTGTCTCGCGGTGAGAAGCTGGTCATCTGCGGCCCGTCGGGCTCGGGCAAGTCGACGATGATCCGCTGCATCAACCGTCTGGAAGAGCACCAGAAGGGCCAGATCATCGTCGACGGGACGGAGCTGACCAACGATCTGAAGAAGATCGACGAGATCCGGCGCGACGTCGGCATGGTGTTCCAGCACTTCAACCTGTTCCCGCATCTGACGATCCTGGAGAACCTGACGCTGGCGCCGATCTGGGTCAGGAAGATGCCCAAGAAGGACGCCGAGGAGATCGCGATGCACTATCTCAAGCGCGTCAAGATCCCCGAGCAGGCGCTGAAATATCCGGGCCAGCTCTCGGGCGGCCAGCAGCAGCGCGTGGCGATCGCCCGCTCGCTGTGCATGAGCCCCAAGATCATGCTGTTCGACGAGCCGACCTCGGCGCTCGACCCGGAGATGGTCAAGGAGGTGCTCGACACCATGGTCTCGCTGGCCGACGAGGGCATGACCATGCTCTGCGTCACCCACGAGATGGGCTTCGCTCGCCAGGTCGCCGACCGCGTCATCTTCATGGACGCCGGCCAGATCGTCGAAATGAACACCCCCGACGCGTTCTTCAAGAACCCCCAGCACGAGCGCACCAAGCTCTTCCTCAGCCAGATCCTGCACTGAGCGAAGCCTGCTCCGTACCATTGCAAGCGCGTCGGCCTGGGCCGGCGCGCTTCGTCGTTGCGGAACGAATCCTCCCCTGAGCCGTTTTTGGCGGGAATGGAGGATCCACGATGAAACGGTTTGTTCCTGTCCTGATCGCCGCTCTCACGCTGGGCGGCGGAGCCTATGCCCAGTCGATCAATGTCGGTCCGGGCGGAGTCAGCGTCGATACGCGCACCCCGCACGAGCGGGCGATGGATCGCGAGATGCGTCATGAGCGCCACGAGCGCATGCGCGAGCGCGAATGGCGGCGCGCCAATTACCGTGGCGACGATTGCCGAACGGTAACCACCGAGCGCGAGACCCCGCGCGGCACGGTGAGGCGCACGACGCGCGTCTGCGACTGATCGGGCCAAGGCCCAAATCCGATAGGCGAAGGCCCGCGGCGCATTGCATCGCGGGCCTTCGCTTTTCCGATATTGCCTATTGCGCGTTGCGCGCCTTCACGGCCTGATCGGGGAAGTCCGAGAACAGCCCGTCGATGCCGAGCGCGAAGAAGGCCTTGTACTCGGCCCCTGCATCGCCCTTGTAGGTCGAGGCGAGGCGCTTCGGCTCGCTGCGGAAGGTCCAGCTGTGGACGAGCAGACCGACCGCATGGGCATCCTTCACGACGCTCGTCGGCGCGATCAGCGTCCGGTCGCGCTCGTCGATCGCCCCGTCCCCGTTGAGATCCTGCGGCTTGCCATCGGCGCCGATCGTCTGCTTGGCGCCCATCAGATAGGGCTTCCAGGGGCCGACGCCGTCGGCATAGGTCGCGATCTCTTTCAGCCCTTCGGGCGAGAGCATGTCCTGGAAGGTCCGCTTGTCGCCGAGCACCGCGAAGTCGTACGGCCGGTCGAAAGGCGCCTCCAGCGTGACCTTGCCGTCCTTGTCGACGCCGTCGCCATCGACGAGCTGGACGAGGCGCAGCTGCGTCTTTCCGCGCAGGTATTTGAGATTGGCGGTCTCGAAGCTCTGGATGAAGACCGGCGAGGTCTTCTCGGTCCAGCCGGCGGCCTTGAGCATGTCGAGGAGCTTGTCCTCGAAGGCGAGGCCGAGCGCGGCGTGATAGGTCGGGTGCTTGGTCTCGGGATAGATGCCGATCGTGCGGCCCGTGCGGGCGCTCTCGGCTTTGGCGAGGTCGATCACCTCCTGGAAGGTCGGGATCGCGTATTTGCCGTTATGCGACTGATCCCGGTCGGCGAAGGCCTGCTTCGCCTTGAGCGTCTTGATCTCGGCCAGGGTGAAGTCGTTGGCGAACCAGTCGGCGGTGTCGATGCCGTCGACCTTGCGCGTGATCTTGCGGTTGGCGAATTCGGGCCGCGCGGCGACATCCGTCGTGCCGCTCAGCATCGGTTCATGGCGCACGATCAGCACGCCGTCCTTCGTCGAAACCAGGTCGGGCTCGATGAAGTCCGCACCCTGCTCGATCGCGAGCTTGTAGCCTTCCAGCGTGTGCTCGGGCAGGTAGCCGCTCGCGCCGCGATGCGCGACGACGAGGGGCTTCTGGCCGGAAAGTGTCGGTGCGGGCTGGGCGAGGGCCGTCAGCGGCTGCAGGGCGACGACAGCGAAAAGCGATGTCGAGAGAAGGAAGGATCTTGTCATGGTTTTGACCTCGGCTCGCGGAAAGGCGTGCAAAATAGGTCGGGGCCTGTGACACCCCCATGAAGCATCCTGCACGAACCGGCGTCGGGCGGATACTTCGAAATTTGAAGCCGGCACGCGGATGCGGCTGCGGCTCCTGCGCACGGGCCGTCCGGCTTCCCGGAACGGCCCGCGCCAGCGCTGGCTCAGCGGCGGGTCTCGAGCGTCGTCTTGGCGTCGAGGCGCTTGGAGGCTGGCGGCGTGAGGTCCTGCTGGGCCTGGGTCGCGCAGGCGGCGAGACCGATGGCGAAGAGGCTCAGGATGACGATGCGGCTGGCGCTTTTCATATGTGGATACCTCAGTGGCCGCGACATGCGGTTGCATCGTCTTGCCGCTTGTGAAACGACCGCGTCAAGAGCATGCCGCAGTGGCCTCCATGTCCCTGCGTCATGTTTGAACCGGTCGAAAGCATCATTCATTCGCCTCGAGGCGCCGGACCCGCCGGGCAGCCAGGAAACCAGCTATCATGACCCCAGCCGCCCGGATCAGCGCCGCCATCGAGGTGCTGCAGGACATCATCGAGCGACGCCGGCCGGCGGCCGATTCGCTGAAGGACTGGGGCCTGTCGCGGCGTTTCGCCGGCTCCAAGGACCGCGCGGCCATCGCCTCGCTGGTCTATGACGCGCTCAGGCGCAAGGCCTCCTCCGCCCATGCGATGGCTTCCGAGACGCCGCGCGCGCTCGTGCTGGGCATGCTGGCAGGGCTGCGCGGCATGGCCGTGTCCGAGATCGAGGCGCTCTGCTCCGGCGAAAACCACGCGCCTGCGCCGTTGAGCGAGGATGAGACGGCGCTTCTCACGGTCTTTTCGAGCGATGATGCGCCCGGCCATGTGCAAGCCGATGTCCCCGAATGGCTCTGGCCATCCTTCGAAGCCGCCTTCGGTGAGGCGGCCGTGGCCGAGGGGCAGGCGCTCGCTGCCCGCGCGCCGGTCGACCTGCGCGTCAACCGCCTCAAGGCGAGCCGCGATGCCGTGCTCGAGGACCTCTCCCATCTCCAGCCGGAGCAGGGCCCATGGTCGCCGGATGCGTTGCGCTTTCAGCCCGGCCATGACGGGCGCGGGCCTTCCCTGCAGACCGAGCCCGGCTTCTTCGCCGGCGCCTTCGAGATCCAGGACGAGGGCTCGCAACTCGTCACGCTGCTGGCCGGCGCGAAACCCGGCGAGACGGTGATCGATCTCTGCGCCGGGGCAGGCGGCAAGACACTCGCGCTTGCGGCGCTGATGTCCAATCGCGGCAGCCTCTACGCCACCGATCTCGACAGCCGCCGCCTTGCCCCGCTGCATGACCGGGTGGCGCGCTCGGGTGCCGGCATCGTCGAGGTCCGCATTCCCCGCTCGCGCGGCCACGAGCCGTTCGCCGACATCGCGGGCCAGGCCGATCTCGTGCTGGTCGACGCACCTTGCACAGGCTCCGGCACCTGGCGGCGCAACCCGGATGCGAAATGGCGCGTGCGCCCCGGCGCGCTTGCCGAGCGCATCAAGGACCAGGCCGAAGTGCTGGCGCGCGCCGCCAAGTTGGTGAAGCCGGGCGGACGCATCGCCTACATCACCTGCTCCGTGCTGCCGGAAGAGAATGACGAGGCCATCCGCGCCTTCCTCGCCCGCCATCCCGGCTTCGCGCCCGTCGCGCCGGTCGACGTGCTGAAGGGGGCCGAGAGCGACTTCTCGCTGCTCGCCCGCTTCGCCACCGAATTCGGCTTGCAGCTCTCGCCGCGGCGGACCGGCACGGACGGGTTCTATCTGGCCTGCCTCAGGCGCGGGGATTGAGGCGCTGGCGCCCGTTGCGCGCATCATCGCGATCCATTAACGGAACGCGATGACGAGCGCTCAGCCCCATCACGACTCCATCCTCATCATCGATTTCGGCTCGCAGGTGACCCAGCTCATCGCGCGCCGTATCCGCGAGATCGGCGTCTACTGCGAGATCGCACCGTTCCAGTCCGCTTCCGAAGCCTTCCGGCGGATGAAGCCCAAGGGCGTCATCTTCTCCGGCGGCCCGGCCTCGGTGCCGGACGCAAACTCGCCCCGCGCCCCGCAGGAGGTCTTCTCGACCGGCCTGCCGATCCTCGGCATCTGCTACGGGCAGCAGACCATGGCCGAGCAGCTCGGCGGCAAGGTCGAGAGCGGGCATGCCGCCGAATTCGGCCGGGCCGATGTCGAGATCGTAACGCCTTCGGCGCTGTTCGAGGGCATCTGGGAAGAGGGCGGTCGTTACCCAGTCTGGATGAGCCACGGCGACCGCGTCACGCAGCTCCCGACGGGCTTCACCGTCAAGGCGACCTCCGAGAACGCGCCTTACGCCGTGGCGAGCGACGAGGCGCGGCGCTTCTACTCCACCATGTTCCACCCCGAGGTCGTGCATACGCCGGATGGCGGCAAGCTGCTGCGCAATTTCGTCGTGAACATCTGCGGCTGCCAGCCGGACTGGTCCATGTCGGCCTATCGCGCCGAGATGCAGAAGAAGATCAAGGAGCAGGTCGGCACCGGCCGGGTCATCTGCGGTCTCTCCGGCGGCGTCGACTCTGCCGTGGCGGCAGTGCTGATCCACGAGGCGATCGGCGACCAGCTCACCTGCGTGTTCGTCGACCATGGGCTGATGCGGATGAACGAGGCGGAGGAGGTCGTGCGCCTGTTCCGCGATCACTACAACATCCCGCTCGTCCATGTTGAGGCCGAAGAGCTTTTCCTCTCCGAACTCGCCAAATGCGGCGCTGACCCGGAAGCCAAGCGCAAGACCATCGGCCGGCTGTTCATCGACGTGTTCGATGCCGAGGCCGCCAAGCTGGGCGGCGCGGATTTCTTGGCGCAGGGCACGCTTTATCCGGACGTGATCGAGAGCGTCTCGTTCAGCGGCGGCCCCTCGGTCACCATCAAGAGCCACCACAATGTCGGCGGCCTGCCCGAACGCATGAAAATGAAGCTGGTCGAGCCGCTGCGTGAGCTGTTCAAGGACGAGGTCCGCGTACTCGGCCGCGAGCTCGGCCTGCCCGAGGCCTTCGTCGGCCGCCATCCCTTCCCAGGGCCGGGCCTCGCCATCCGCTGCCCCGGCGAGATCACCAGGGAGAAGCTCGACATCCTGCGCAAGGCGGATGCGATCTATCTCGACGAGATCCGCAAGGCGGGCCTCTACGACGTGATCTGGCAGGCCTTCGCCGTGCTGCTGCCGGTGCGCACCGTCGGCGTGATGGGCGACTACCGCACCTATGACCATGTCTGCGCGCTGCGCGCCGTGACCTCGGTCGACGGCATGACGGCGGATTTCTATCCCTTCGACATGAATTTCCTCGGCCGCGCTGCGACCCGCATCATCAACGAGGTCAAGGGCATCAACCGCGTCGTCTACGACGTGACGAGCAAGCCCCCAGGCACGATCGAGTGGGAGTGAGGTCGGACGCGCCAGCACGCCCGCCTAGTCTGACCTTCGTTATGCCGCATCATCCCTTAGGGGAGTTGCGGAATGACATCTGGGTTTCAGGGAAGGGAGCTGCCTTGCCGTTCGATGCGAAGTTGTTGCCCGTCGGGGCACTGATATTGGCTGGTGTGGTCCTGGCGGCCTGTCAGAGCGAAACGACGCAGTCACAAACCGGCGCTGCGCCCGGCCTCTGCCGGCGCGACGCGGCTGAGACGCTCGCGGGCAAGGACCGCGTCACCGATGAACAGGCCATGCAGATCACCGGCGCCCCCCTCGTGCGCCAGATCAAGCCGGGACAGCCTGTGACGATGGACTTCCGGCAGGAGCGCGTGACCATCGAAACCGATCCGAAAACCGGCAAGATCCTGCGCGCCTTCTGCGGATAGGCCGGGCTGCCTCCCGCGCTTGCGTGCAGTGAGGCACAGGACGGCGGAACCTCGCACGGCAGCGAACGCGATGATTGCGTTTGTTCTTATTTTGTTCTTTTATGCTTTCGCGACCGTCTACCGTCGATGGAGGCCGCGATGGAACGCGATGCCGGGCCTTCCGAACGCGCGAACTATTTTTTTGCGCTTCTGCCGGATCCCGCTGCAACGGCTGCCGCCGATCGTATGGCGAAGGCGCTCATACACTGGTTCGAGCTCGCGGGCCGCCCGCGCACCAACAAGTATCATGTTTCACTGTGGGGCTGGTCGGCTGTCGTAGAGCCCGATGGACAGGGCCTAGCGCTCATGCGCCGGGCCGCGCCACGCGTCAGGCAGACAGCATTCAAACTGACCTTCGATGAGGTCGCGAGCTTCTCCCAACGAGCGGATAAGAAGGCGCTCGTCATGACGGGCCGCGATACGGTCGTCGGAGCCCATCGGCTCCACGATGCGCTCGATCGAGAGATGCGTGCGGCGGGTTTCCTAGGCCGGCGGGTGTCCGGTCAACCTCATCTGACGCTTCTTTACGATCACCGGCTCGTTCCGCCGGTCCGCGTGCGGCCGCTAAGCTGGCTAGCGACCGAATTCGTCCTGATCCGCAGTGTCCGGAGGGAGGATTACGAAATCCTCGACCGCTGGCCGCTCCAAGGCTGATCATGCAGTCACGCAAGGCGGGCTTGCAGCCATGGGCGGGGCCTCCCGTTGCATTGGACGCGCCCGGCTCTATCGTCCTGCCCCGAAGCTCTTCCGATTCAACCGGAGCCCCCGATGGCCGATCTCTCCGCATTTCCGATCACCAAGCGCTGGCCTGCCAGCCATCCCGACCGCATCCAGCTCTATTCGCTGCCGACGCCCAACGGCGTGAAGGTCTCCATCGCGCTGGAGGAGCTCGAACTGCCCTACGAGCCGCATCTGATCGACATCGGCAAGAACGAGACCTGGGGGCCGGAATTCCTCTCGCTCAACCCGAACGGCAAGATCCCGGCGATCATCGATCCGAACGGGCCGGCCGGAAAGCCCTTTGGCCTGTGGGAGTCGGGCGCGATCCTGCTCTATCTCGCCGAGAAGACCGGCAAGCTCCTGCCTCAGGACCCGGCGCGACGCTACGAGACGATCCAGTGGGTCTTCTTCCAGATGGCGTCGCTCGGCCCGATGTTCGGCCAGCTCGGCTTCTTCCATAAGTTCGCGGGCCGCGAATACGAGGACAAGCGCCCGCGGGATCGCTACGCCAGCGAGAGCAAGCGCCTGCTCGGCGTGCTGGAAGGCCGGCTCGGCACCCACACCTGGGTGATGGGGGACGAATACACCATCGCCGACATCGCCATGCTCGGCTGGGTGCGCAATCTTGTCGGCTTCTACGGCGCGGGCGAACTCGTCGACTATGCCAGCCTGACTCATGTGCCGATCTGGCTGGAGCGCTGCCTGTCCCGCCCCGCTGTACAGCGCGGCCTCGACAGCCCGAAGCGCCCCTGAGTTGCGCGGCTTGACCGTCTCCGCGTTTCTCCGAGGCGCGGGGAGGGGTGCCCATCCGTATTGGCGCATGCGTTTGCGCGAATCGGTGTGGAGCGTCGCTGGGAATACTCTAGCGCTCGACCGGCGCCAGCTTTTCCAGCGCATGCACCGACATGCCGCATGGGGCGAGCCGCTCCCGGCCGCCCATCCCCTCCAGTTCGAAGATGAAGAGCGCCTGCATGCAATGTGCGCCGAGGCGGCGGAGTAACTGCGCCGTTGCCAGCGCGGTGCCGCCTGAGATCAGGCAGTCGTCGATGATGGTGACGTGCCGCCCGGCCAAATCATAGCCCTTCGACAGGGCGACGCCGTCTCCGAGCTCGTAATTGGCGGCGAGGTTGCGGATGACGCCGGCCCGGATCGAGCTGACCTTGCGGATATCGATGAAGCCGAGGCCGTTCCGCAGCGCCAGCGCGCCCGCAAAGCCGATGCCGCCGATGTCGATCCCTCCGAGAAGATCGGTCTGCGGGCTCAATTGGGCCGCCAGCGCCTCGCAGGCCGTCCGCATCCAGCGGCCGTCGCAGGTGAAGGTCGCCGCATCGGGGAAATCGATGCCGACGACCGGGTGGTCCTTCCAGCGGCGGTGTGGAAAAGCAGTGGCAGTCGGCGCATTCTGCGCAGAGGCCGAGACGGTATCCATGCTATCTGCTGCCCGAATCCGACGATGTCCCCCGTCAACTCATGCCTGTTTGCGGGGCAACTGACAAACCCCGATGACAGTCTGGCGGCGGGCGCGACGATTTTCAGGCCGAACCTGGCGAAGGCGCGATGATTACGATCTACGGCATCAAGAACTGCGACACGATGAAGAAGGCGCGCAACTGGCTCGATGGCCATGGCGTCTCCCACGCCTTCCATGACTACAAGGCGAGCGGCATCGACAAGGCCTCGCTTGAGCGATGGGTGAAGGAGCATGGCTGGGAGACGGTGCTGAACCGCGCCGGCACCACCTTCCGCGCGCTTCCGGATCTCGAGAAGCAGGGGCTCGACGCGGCCAGGGCCATCGCGCTGATGCTGGCCCAGCCCTCGATGATCAAGCGCCCGGTGCTCGATATGGGTCAAGGCAGGACGCTGGTCGGCTTCAAGCCGGAGATCTACGAGGCGGCGGTGGCGAAGGGGTGAAGCCTCTTCCCTAATGGCCTGCGCTGCTCTACCTCGCAGGCCATGACCGCACAGCCTCAGATCGCGCAGCCGGAAACCGCCGCGACGACCGATTTCAGCTTCCATCTCGCCGCTCGCGACGGCGCCGCGCGCACCGGCGAGATCAGGATGCCGCGCGGCGTCATCCGCACGCCGGCCTTCATGCCGGTCGGCACCGCCGCGACCGTCAAGGGCATGTATCCCGAGCAGGTGAGGGCGCTCGGCGCCGATGTCGTGCTCGGCAACACCTATCACCTGATGCTTCGCCCGGGCGCGGAACGGGTCGCGAAGCTCGGCGGCCTGCACAAGTTCATGAACTGGCCGCACCCCATCCTGACGGACTCCGGCGGCTTCCAGGTGATGTCGCTGTCGCAGCTCAGGAAGCTGACCGAGGAGGGGGTGACCTTCCAGTCGCATATCGACGGCTCGAAGCACATGCTCAGCCCCGAGCGCTCGGTCGAGATCCAGAACCTGCTCGGCTCCGACATCGTCATGCAGCTCGACGAGTGCGTCTCGCTCCCCTGCGAGGACAAGGTCGCCGAGAAGGCGATGCGCCTTTCGCTGCGCTGGGCCGAGCGCTGCAAGGCGGCTTTCGGCAACCATCCCGGCCGCGCCCTGTTCGGCATCGTCCAGGGCGGGGCGGTGCCGCATCTGCGCGTGGAGAGCGCCCGCGAACTCGCCGCCATGGATTTGAAGGGCTATGCCGTCGGCGGCCTTGCCGTCGGCGAGCCGCAGGAGATCATGCTGGCGATGATCGAGGCGGTGGAGCCGCATCTTCCGCAGGAGAAGCCGCGCTATCTGATGGGCGTCGGCACGCCGGACGACATCGTCCAGGCCGTCGCGCGCGGCATCGACATGTTCGACTGCGTGATGCCGACCCGCGCCGGCCGCCATGGCCAGATCTTCACGCGCTTCGGCCGGATGAACCTCAAGAACGCTAAGCACGCCGAGGACCCGCGCCCGATCGACGAGCAATCCTCTTGCCCGGCGGCGAGGGACTGGTCGCGCGGCTATCTGCACCACCTCGTCAAGGCCGAGGAGATGCTTGGCAAGATGCTGCTGACCTGGGTGAACCTGGCCTATTATCAGGAGCTGATGGCGGGCCTGCGCGCAGCGATCGCAGCCGGCAGGCTCACCGATTTCATCGCCGAGACGAAAGAAGGCTGGGAGCGGGGCGAGCCGGCGTGAACGACCCCTGGCTTGGCCTGCTCCTCGTCAAGATGACCACGGCGGCGGGCATCGTCGTCGGCTGCTCAGTGATTGCCGAGCGCTCGGGGCCGCTGCTGGCCGCCATGATCGCGACCTTGCCGATTTCGATCGGGCCGGTGCTGGTCTTCCTCGCGCTGGATCATGATGCCGCCTTCCTGTCCCAGGCCGTACTCGCGAGCATGGGCGCCAATCTGGCGACCGCCAGCATGGTACTCGTCCATGTGCTGATGGCGCAGCGCCATGGCGCGATGCTTTCCCTGGGAGCCGCGCTGGCGCTCTGGGCCGTTGTTGCGACGGCGCTGCGTTTCGTGCAGTTGCCGGCTGTGGCGATCATCCTCGCCACGATCCTTGCCTATGGTGGACTCCACCGCCTGTTCCGCCCCTACCTCGAGATCCGGCCAGCGGCGCCGCCCGCGCGTCTCTGGTATGCTATCCCGTTGCGAGCAGGCTGCGTCGCCCTCCTGGCGGGCACCGTTACCGTGGCGAGTTCCCATGTCGGCTCCGGCTGGTCCGGCACGCTGGCGGCGCTGCCGGTGGTTTTTTCCAGCCTCATCGCGATGCTGCAGCCGCTGATCGGCGGTCCTGCCATGGCCGCGATCGTCGCCAACAGCGCCCTGGGATTGATGGGCTTCGGGCTGGCGCTCGCCGCCGTCCATGCCGCAGCCATGCCTCTCGGCTCCTGGCCGGCCCTGCTCATCGGCCTCCTGATCAGCGTCGTCTGGAATCTTGGGCTGATGGGCCTCAGGGCGCGGCGCGCACCGGCCGGCGCCACGAGGCGACGAACAGCCCACCGATGATCAGCACGATGCCGACGAGCTGAAGCGAGGTGGGGATCTCGCCGAGGACGGGGATCGCCAGCAGCGTGCCGGTCACCGGGATCAGCGGCGGGAAGCGGCCGACGGTCTGTCCGAGCACATGGGCAGACCAGCCCCAGATCCAAAGCCCGACGATGACGTTGAGCACGCCCTGATAGACCGCGTGGAACAGCAGCACCCACCAGGGCGCGATGTCGAAGCCGCGGAAGAAGAACAGGAAGTAGATCGGCAGCCAGATCAGCGACAGCACGGAGACGACGGCCGTTGCGCGCAGGCCGTCGACCTTCCAGAGCTGGATCATCAGCGGATAGAAACCCCAGAGCAGCCCGACGCCGAGGAACATCAGGTCCCCACGCAGCGTGCTGGCGTTTGCGCCCGTCGTGCCGGCTATGGCGAGGCAGGCGAGCCCCGCCACCACGCCGCCGATGCCGATCAGCAGGTTGCGTGTCAGCGCCGCGCCGAACAGCATCACCGACCCGACGATGCCGATGACGGTGACGGTGCCGGGGCCGATCGTGGCCCCATGCGCTGCGGGCGCCATGGTGAGGCCGGTCAGCATCAGATAGGTCATCGGGAACCCGCTCGAGGCGAAGAGCAGGAAGCCGCGCTTCCAGCCGACCCCGCCGCAGCTGGAAAGGCCCGGCTTCAGGAACAGCGGCAGCAGCAGCGTGCCCGCCATCGCGAAGCGCACCGCCAGCAGGTCATAGGGTGTCAGGCCGTGCAGGACGGCGTGGCGGCTGATCGCGAAATTGGAGCCGAAGATCACCACGCTGAACAGCATGCCGGCGACGGCCAGCCGCCGCTTCAGGCGCAACCTGCCATCGGCCAGCTCGGCCTGGGTCTTGTGCGGTGCAGGCGCGCGCTGGTCCATCGCCCCTGTCTAGCCCCGGCTGGCCCCCGCCGTTACGGGCCGGCGCGCATGGCGCCCTCGCGTTGCGGTGCAGCGAGCCGGCTCCGCCTCGGCCCGCTATGCGCGATGCGCATGACGAGCCGAGGCGGAATATGGGTCAGGCCAGGGCCTTCAGCGCGCCACGGCCGGCATAGATCGCTTGCGTGCCGAGTTCCTCCTCGATGCGCAGGAGCTGGTTGTACTTCGCCGTCCGGTCGGAGCGGGCGAGCGAGCCGGTTTTGATCTGCCCGCAGTTCGTTGCGACGGCGAGGTCGGCGATGGTCGAATCCTCGGTCTCGCCCGAGCGATGCGACATCACGGCGGTGTAGCCGGCGCGCTGCGCCATCTCGACGGCGGCCAGCGTCTCGGTCAGCGAGCCGATCTGGTTGACCTTGACCAGGATGGAGTTGGCCGTCTTGGACTTGATGCCCTGCGAGAGGCGCGTGACGTTGGTGACGAAGAGGTCGTCGCCGACGAGTTGGCACTTGGCGCCGACGAGGTCGGTCAGGGCCTTCCAGCCCTCCCAGTCATCCTCGGCCATGCCGTCCTCGATCGAGACGATCGGGTAGTTGCCGACGAGCTTGGCGAGATACTTGGCCTGCGCCTTGGGATCGCGCGTCTTGCGCTCGCCTTCATAGACATAGGAGCCGTCCTTGAAGAACTCGGTCGCGGCGCAGTCGAGCGCCAGAGCGACGTCCTCGCCCGGGCGGTAGCCGGCGGCCTCGATCGCCTGCATGACGAAGTCGAGCGCGGCTTCCGCGGACTTGATGTTCGGCGCGAAGCCGCCCTCGTCGCCGACATTGGTGTTGTGGCCGGCGTCGTGCAGCTTCTTCTTCAGCGTGTGGAAGATCTCGGAGCCCATGCGCAGCCCCTCGGCGAAGGAGGTGGCGCCGACCGGCATGACCATGAATTCCTGGAAATCGATCGGGTTGTCGGCATGCGCGCCGCCATTGACGATGTTCATCATCGGCACCGGCAGGACGCGGGCCGAGGTGCCGCCGACATAGCGGTAGAGCGGCAGGCCGGCGGCCTCCGCGGCGGCCTTGGCGACGGCGAGCGAGACGCCGAGGATGGCGTTGGCGCCGAGCTTGGACTTGTTGGGCGTGCCGTCGAGCTCGATCATCGTCTGGTCGATGGCGGTCTGGTCCTCGGCGTCCATGGCGACGATGGCCTCGGCGATATCGACATTGACCGCATTCACGGCCTTCAGCACGCCCTTGCCGAGATAGCGGCTCTTGTCGCCGTCTCGCAGCTCGACAGCTTCATGCGCGCCGGTCGAGGCGCCGGAGGGAACGGCGGCACGGCCCATCGAGCCGTCCTCGAGCACGACATCGACCTCCACAGTCGGGTTGCCGCGGGAATCGAGGATCTGGCGTCCGATGATGTCGATGATCGCGGTCATGTCAGGCTCCGGGGAGGCGAGTTGGCTCGAAGCGCTTCTAGCTTCCTGGCCGTGGCGGGGAAAGTCTCAATCCGCATTCCGGAGCCAGGCAAGGCACGGTTGGCCCTTCGCTTGCGGCTTTTCCGGCGGGTTTGCGCCCATAGCCCCACCGGGAAACGATCATGTTGCAGAATATGTCTATGCGCCCTCGGCCCTCTCTTGCCGCTGTCCTGTTCTGGGTCATCCTGACCGTCGCGTGGTGGGTGGGCCTCAACCTGTTCGCGGGGCGCGCCGTCTGGCTCTGGTGATCAGTCTTCGCCTTCGCGCAGGCCGAGATAGCCACCGAGCATGAAGCCGGCCTGCAACGCGAAGATGTAACCGATCCAGACGAGCACCCGGAACAGGTCGAGCTCGCCGCGGATCAGCCAGGTCGGGAAGGCAACAAGGGTTACGACGGCGCTCGCGGCGATGATGGCCGGATAGCCGCGGGACAGGCCAATGAGAAGGCCTGCCAGGAACAGGATGCCCGCAATGATCATAGAGCGTTCTTGTGCGCCAGATTATGATTGAAGTCGGGCTAGAAGATGCGGCGTCTCCGGCAAGGAAGCGTGTGAAAGATCGCTCAATATTGACGCGAATTGTGGCGGTATTCGACCTGGCGTTCACGGGATACTTCGGACGTCCCGCCGGCAAATCCGGGGCATGACGGCGAAGCCGGCATGCTCTAGAAGCCGCGCAAACAGGAGTATCTCCCCATGGCCATCGATGCCTCCACCCTGCAGCTCGGCCAGAGCAGCGCCTTGCCTGCCTCGCCTGAGGAAGCCCGGCTCGACCGCGTGCCCAATCCCCATGCCGGCACATCCTATCTCGCCCGCTTCACCTGCCCGGAATTCACCTCGATCTGCCCTGTGACCGGACAGCCCGATTTCGGCATCCTGGTGATCGATTACCTGCCGGGGCAATGGCTGGTGGAGTCGAAGTCCCTGAAGCTCTATCTCGGCTCCTTCCGCAATCACGGCGCCTTCCACGAGGATTGCACCGTCGGCATCGGCAAGAAGCTGGTCGAGCTGCTGGAGCCGGAATGGTTCCGCATCGGCGGCTACTGGTATCCGCGCGGCGGCATTCCGATCGACGTCTTCTGGCAGACGGGCGAGGCGCCAAAGGGGCTCTGGCTGCCCGATCAGGGCGTGGCGCCCTATCGCGGCCGATAAGGGCCGGCGCTCAGGTCCGCGAGCCGAGCGGCGGCAGCAGCCACGGCGACAGCAGGCCGAGCACTCCGATGCAGAGACCGATCACCACGATCGCGGCCTGTGTCCCGAGCACATGCAGCAATCCGCCAGCGGCGAGCGGCCCGGTGGCATGGCCCATGAAGAAGAAGCCGGCGAACAGCGCCATGGCCGAGCCACGCGCCGTCGGCGCGAGCTCGGTCGCCTGCGCCTGGAACGTGCCGTGCAGCAGGAAGAAGCCGAAACCGGTCAGCAGGAACAGGCCGAACGCCGTCCACCAAGGCCCCGGCACGGAGAAGGCCATATAGCCGAGCCCCATGGCGACGCCGCCATAGCGCATCATCTGGCGCGGGCCGACACGCTGCACGAGGATGCGCGTCAACATGCCGTAGAACAGCCCGCCCAGGCCGAGCGCGCCGATCACCAGCCCCGCCTCCGAGGCGCCGACGCCGGAGCGCTCGTGCAGGATGGCGGCGACGAAGGGCGGCAGGCCGAAGACCAGCGCTCCCTCCACCAGCACGATCAGGTAGAGCAGGATGCTGCGCGGGTTGCTGAAGACGGCCCTGTAGCTCTCGATGGCGCCGGACAGGCTGAGCGGCGGGCGGTTCGCGGCCGGGCGCGGCTTCAGCGCCAGCCGCACTGTCAGCGCGCCGCCGGCAGCGATCGCCGCCGCGATGACAAGCACGGCGCGCCAGCCGATATGGTCCGACACGATGCCGGAGAAGGTCGCTCCCGTCATTTGCCCGATGATCATGATGACGAGGAAGCGCCCGAGCATGATCTGCCGTTCGGCCATCGGCGCACGGTCACCTATGGCGGCCATGGCCGCCGGGATGACGCCGCCGGCCATCACCCCTGCCGCGGCGCGCAGGACGAGCAGCATCCAGAACTCGGGCGCGAAGGCGGCGAGCGCCGACATCACGCTGAGACCGGCGAGGCAGAACGTTATGCTGCGAAGCTTGCCGATGGAATCGGCGATCGGGCCGAGGAAGGGCTGGCCGAGCGCGTAGCAGCCGGAGAAGGCCGTCACCAGGAATGCGATCTGATGGACGCTCTGGCCGAACTCGGCCGCGAGCGTCGGCACCAGCGGGTCGACGAGCCGCATGGTGAAGGTCGAGGCGAAGCCGCAGAGCCCGAGGACCGGGATCAGCAGGTGGAGATTGTCGCCGCCGGCCGGGCCCGGCTGGGATGCGGGCTCGGAAACCGGTTCAGACATGGGCTGCGGCGGCCATCCGGTTCTTGGCGAGGCGGTCGAAGGCCTGCAGCTCGGCGATAAGGTCCTTGAACTGCGACAGCGGCACCATGTTGGGCCCGTCGGAGGGGGCCCGGTCCGGGTCGGGATGCGTCTCGATGAAGACGCCGGCAACGCCCACCGCGACGGCCGCCCGCGCCAGCACCGGCACGAATTCGCGCTGGCCGCCGCTGGAAGAGCCCTTGCCGCCCGGCTGCTGCACGGAATGGGTCGCGTCGAAGATCACCGGCGCGCCGATCTCGGCCATGATCGGCAGGGAGCGCATGTCCGTGACCAGCGTGTTGTAGCCGAAGGAGGCGCCGCGCTCGGTCAGCATCACGTTGTCGTTGCCGCTCTCGGTCACCTTGGCGGCGACGTTGACCATGTCCCAGGGCGCCAGGAACTGGCCCTTCTTGACGTTGACGACCCGGCCGGTCTCGGCTGCCGCCACGAGCAGATCCGTCTGGCGGCAGAGGAAGGCGGGGATCTGCAGAACATCGACGACCTTTGCGACCGGCGCACATTGGCCCGCATCATGCACGTCGGTCAGGACCGGCAGGCCGGTGCGCTCGCGGATCTCCGCGAAGACGGGCAGGGCTGCCGCGAGCCCCATGCCGCGCTGGCCCTTCACGCTGGTCCGGTTGGCCTTGTCGAAGGAGGTCTTGAAGACGAGCCCGATGTCGAGCGCAGCCGCAATCTCCTTGAGCGCCATCGCGCATTCGAGCGCATGGTCGCGGCTTTCCATCTGGCAGGGGCCGGCGATCAGGGAAAGCGGCAGCGCATTCCCGAAGCGAACCGGCCGGGCGAGATCCGCGCCGATGGTGACGACGGCCTTGGGATTCATGGCGGTTTCCTTGTCCAGATGCCGCGGCTTATGTCTGCGCAGCTACGGACGGGTCAAGTCGCGGCGGCCGGAGGGCGGCCATGCCGCAAAAGCACGGGCTCGCGCAAGCCTCGGCAGCCATTGCCATAAAATCGCTCGCCCTGCGGCGAAGAGTTTGGTGCGCAGGCGTCGAACGGGCTGGCGGAGCGGGATCGAGGTCTGTAAATTCAGGAGCGAAGCACTATCTCGGGTGGGAATGCAGGATCGGGTGGATCGGTTTTTTGTGGTGACGGCGCAGGCGGACGAGATGCAGGCAGACGAGGGTACAGCAATGCGGGCCGTTTCCGTGTCGCTCCTTGGGGCGGGCACGGCCGAGTTCGTCATGGCCGATCGTCCGCGGCGCGCCGGCCCTCCCGCGGACGGTGGCCGCGAGGGCTCTGGCACGGCGGTGTTGACCCGCACCCGGACCCGCAAGCCGAACCTCTATCGCGTCCTGCTGCTGAACGACGACTACACGCCGATGGAGTTCGTCGTTCACGTTCTGGAGCGGTTCTTCAACAAGGACCGCGCCGAAGCCACCCGCATCATGATGCATGTGCATCAGAACGGCGTCGGCGAATGCGGCGTCTTCACCTACGAGGTCGCCGAGACCAAGGTCACGCTCGTCATGGATCTGGCACGCAAGCACATGCACCCGCTGCAATGCGTGATGGAGAAGAAGTAGCCTTGGGCCAAACAGCACACTCCCGAAACAGATAGGAGCGCTCCCTTGCCGAGTTTCTCGCGCAGTCTCGAACAGGCGCTTCACCGGGCTCTGGCCCTCGCCAATGAGCGCCGTCACGAATACGCCACCCTCGAACACCTGCTGCTCGCCCTGGTCGACGATCAGGACGCGGCGGCGGTGATGCGCGCCTGCAGCGTCGATCTCGACCTACTGCGGCGCAACCTCGTCGATTATATCGACTCCGAGCTGACCAACCTCGTCACCGACGGGCGCGACGATTCGAAGCCCACCGCCGGCTTCCAGCGGGTGATCCAGCGCGCGGTCATCCACGTCCAGTCGTCCGGTCGCGAGGAAGTGACCGGGGCCAACGTGCTCGTCGCGATGTTCGCCGAGCGCGAGAGCCACGCCGCCTATTTCCTGCAGGAGCAGGACATGACCCGCTACGACGCGGTCAACTACATCAGCCACGGCATCGCGAAGCGCCCCGGCTCGGCCGAGAGTCGCCCTGTCCGCGGCTCCGAAGAGGAGGGCGAGCCCCAGCGCGAGCAGCGCTCCGAACAGGGCAGCGATCCGGACAAGGACAAGAAGAAGAAGGAAAGCGCGCTCGAGGCTTACTGCGTCAACCTCAACCGCAAGGCGAGGGATGGGCGTATCGATCCGCTGATCGGCCGCGAGGCCGAGGTGCAGCGCACGATCCAGATCCTCTGCCGCCGTCAGAAGAACAACCCCCTTCTGGTGGGCGATCCCGGCGTCGGCAAGACGGCGATCGCGGAGGGCCTCGCCCTCAAGATCATCCGCGGCGAGGTGCCGGAGGTGCTGCACGACGCCACCGTCTTCTCCCTCGACATGGGCACGCTTCTCGCCGGCACCCGCTATCGCGGCGACTTCGAAGAGCGCCTCAAGCAGGTGATGAAGGAGATCGAGCAGCACCCCAAGGCGATCATGTTCATCGACGAGATCCATACGGTGATCGGCGCCGGCGCGACCTCGGGCGGCGCGATGGATGCCTCGAACCTGCTCAAGCCGGCGCTCGCCTCGGGCACGCTGCGCTGCATCGGCTCGACCACCTACAAGGAATACCGCCAGTATTTCGAGAAGGATCGGGCGCTGGTGCGCCGCTTCCAGAAGATCGACGTCAACGAGCCGTCGGTTCCGGACACGATCGAGATCCTCAAGGGCCTCAAGCCCTATTTCGAGGAGTTCCACAAGCTGCGCTACACCAACGATGCCATCAAGGCGGCGGTGGAACTCTCGGCGCGCTACATCCATGACCGCAAGCTGCCGGACAAGGCGATCGACGTCATCGACGAGACCGGCGCCTCGCAGATGCTGGTGGCCGAGAACAAGCGCAAGAAGACCATCGGCGTGAAGGAGATCGAGGCCGCGATCGCGACCATGGCGCGCATCCCGGCCAAGACCGTCTCCAAGGACGACGCCGAGGTGCTGCGCAACCTCGAGAACACCCTGAAGCGCACTGTCTACGGGCAGGAGAAGGCGATCGAGGCGCTGTCCTCCTCGATCAAGCTCGCCCGGGCCGGCCTGCGCGACGGCGAGAAGCCGATCGGCTGTTATCTCTTCGCTGGCCCGACTGGCGTCGGCAAGACTGAGGTCGCGCGCCAGCTTGCCTCTTCGCTCGGCGTCGAGCTGATCCGCTTCGACATGTCGGAATACATGGAGCGCCACACCGTCTCGCGGCTGATCGGCGCCCCTCCGGGCTATGTCGGCTTCGACCAGGGCGGGCTGCTGACCGACCAGATCGACCAGCATCCCCACAGCGTGCTGCTGCTCGACGAGATCGAGAAGGCTCATCCCGACCTGTTCAACATCCTCCTGCAGGTGATGGACCACGGCAAGCTGACCGACAACAACGGCAAGCAGGTCGATTTCAGGAACGTCATCCTGATCATGACCACCAACGCGGGAGCTGCCGACATGGCGCGCAACGCTTATGGCTTCACGCGCCAGAAGCGCGAAGGCGACGATGCCGAGGCGATCAACAAGCTCTTCGCGCCGGAGTTCCGCAACCGTCTCGATTCGGTGATCTCCTTCGGCCATCTGCCGAAGACGGTGGTGGCGCGCGTCGTCGACAAGTTCGTGCTCCAGCTCGAGGCGCAGCTCGCCGACCGCAACGTCACCATCGAGCTCTCGGAAGAGGCGCGCGAATGGCTGGTCGAGAACGGCTATGACGAGGCGATGGGCGCGCGGCCCATGGCGCGGCTGATCCAGCAGACGATCAAGACGCCGCTCGCCGACGAGGTGCTCTTCGGGCGCCTCAAGAACGGCGGCGCGGTCAAGGTCGTGGTGGTCCAGTCCGAGACGGGCATCAAGGTGCTCGGCCTCGAATTCCCGGACGGGCCGGTCAAGCCCAAGCCCGAGAAGGATGTCGCGGCAGCCACCGCCAAGCGTCAGCCGAAGACGCGCGCTAAGGCTGCTGCCGACGGCAAGCCGGCCAAGACCTCGCCGCGGCGCGGCCCCAAGGGGCGCTCCGCGGGTGGCGGGGGGCCGGACGACGGCCCGGCTGAGCCGCCGAAGGCCGCCGGCCGGGCTGTTCGCACCGTGCCGAAGGTTCCGCTGACAAAGGCCTGAGATCGTGCTGTTCAAACGGAAAACCGCCAGCCTCGCGGCCGAGACGGCAGAGACTGCGCCTCAGGCGCAGGCTCCCGTTCGGCCGCCGAAGGAAAAGCTGGGCTGGTTCGAAAGGCGCGACCGTCGGCGCCGGCGGCGCAAGATTTTCGAGGAAGTGCTGGGCTGGATTCTGGTTCCGGCCTTTATCTACCTGATCTATCTCGGCGTGCAGGCGGTCGGCGGCATCCCGAAGGAGCTGATCGATTTCGCCAACGAGCTGATCGCCTTGGCGATGAAGGGCGGCAAGGGCTGAGTCTCGCCGCCTCGGCGCGCCCGACCCTGGCCCTGCGGGCCGTGCAGGTCCGCTCATCCACCGCAGGTCTTGGCGAGCGTTGCGTCGCCGGGCCATAGGTCGGTGCGGTTCGCCTGTCGTCTCCGGACCGCCCAGCCGTTCCCGGGACTGCCCTTGTCGATGACCCCATGAGCGTATCCGCCGACTGGAGCTGGCCGCGTGTGGCGCTGGCGGGCGCACGCGATGCCCTGCGCCTGCCGGCCTGGATTGTGGGTTTGGGCCTGATCGGCATCGGTTCGCTCGCGCGCGACGTCGGCTACCCGGTCGATGTCGCGGTCCTTTCGACCATTCTGGTTTGGGCCGGTCCTTCGCAGGTTCTGTTCTTCGCTTCGATCGCCGCCGGTGCCGCCTGGAGCGCGATCGCCATTGCGGTCGGTTTCGCCTCGCTGCGCTTCCTGCCGATGACGATGGCGATCATGCCGCTGCTGCGCCGCCCGGGCCAGAGCGTCTGGCTGCAGATCTGGCTCGCCCATTACGTCGCCGTGACCGCCTGGACAGAGGGCTTGCGCCGCCTGCCGGGCATCCCGCCGCATCAGCGCGCGGTCTATTTTCTCGGCTTCGCCAACACCTGCATGGTGGTGAGTTCGATCGGCACCTTCAGCGGCTACTACCTGCTGGGCGCCCTGCCGACGCCCCTGGCCGCGGGACTGCTCTGCCTCACCCCGATCTTCTTTCTCGTCTCGCTCACCGCGGGCCTGCGCCACGTCGCTGACGTCGTGGCCGTTGGGCTGGGGCTTGCGCTGGCGCCGATCTGCGAACGCTTCATCGGCGGCGGCTTCGATCTCATCGTGTCCGGCCTGATGGCAGGCAGCATCGCCTTCCTGATCGGCCGCAGGCGCAAGGCCGCCACATGACCCAGCCCATCGCCATGCTCGACGGGCCGCTCTGGCCCTATCTCGCCCTGGTCCTCTTCGCGTTTCTGCCGACGGAGATCTGGCGCTGGCTTGCGGTCGGCTTCGCCCGCGGGCTCGATGCCGATTCGCCGCTGCTGGAATGGGTGAGGATGGTCGCGACGGCACTGCTCGCCGGCATCGTCGCCAAGCTGATCGTCTCGCCGCCCGGCGTGCTCGCCGCAGCCCCGTTGCTGGTCAGAGTCGCGGCAATTGCAGCGGCTGCCACCGTCATGGCGCTCACCCGTCGGCGGATGATGCTTGCCGTCGTCACGGGGGAGGTGGTGCTGGTCGGCGGCGTCTGGCTGTTCGGCGGTTAGAGCGCTTTCAACGCCTCGCGAATTTTCTCGGCATTGTTCGCTAGCACCTCGGTCTTCTCCATCGCGCCGGTATGAGGCCGCAGCGCCACGCCCTCGAAGCGCGGCATGACATGGACGTGCATGTGGAACACGACCTGTCCGCCGGCCGCCTCGTTGAACTGCTGGACGGTGACGCCTTCGGCTGCGAAGGCGGCCTTCACCGCGCGCGCGAGCTTCTGCGTGGTCAGCGCTACGGCCTTGAGCGCATCTGCCGGCGCGTCGAGCAGGTTGCGGCAGGGCGTCTTGGGAACCACCAGCACATGCCCGTCGGCGCGCGGCATGATGTCCATGATCGCGACCGTCTCGGCATCCTCGTAGACGGTGTGGGAGGGCAGTTCGCCCCGCAGGATCTTGGCGAAGACGTTGGACGGGTCATAGGCGGTCATGGCGGTTCCGGCTCTGGCTTGGAACGGGAGGTGCAAACTGTGGCGGGCTCGCCAAGGCGTCAAGGCTGCCGTCCGCCCGGCGGTCAGCTTCGGGCGCCGAGCGGCAGTACGGCCTCGACATGGGCGTCGAGAACGAGGTCGTCGCTGGCGCCCATGAGCTGGAGCTGGCTTGCCGTGAAGCGCAGGAGCGGCCGGTTCCACCAGCGCGAGACGATCTCCGCCAGCGCAGCGGTCTCGGCGGCATCGAGATCGTCTTTCAGATTGTAGAGGCCCACCAGCCAGAGATCGCCGGGCGCTCGCCCGAAAGCGGCCTGCACGGCCTGCAGCCTGTTCGAACCGTCGCGCTTCTCGGGGTAGGCTGCGAGATAGAGCCGGCCGCGATTGACGTTGCCGGAGAGCAGCCCGCGCAGCTCGACGGCGAACGGCTCGATCCTGCCGAGCGCCTCGCGCGCCTCCGGTGCGATGGCAGGCGGCTCGCCGAGGCCGAGCGAACCGCAGACGGTCGCATGCAGCCGGTCGCTGCGCCGGGGCAGGATCTCCCAGGCGATCTTGGTCGCGAAGGGCGCAGCCTTGAGCTCCTCCTCCAGCGCGACGAAGGCCGGCGAAGCTCGCAAAGCCTCGTCCTCGACCGGCAGCACCAGCGAGAACACCCGCGCATGCCGCCCCATCTCGTAGAAGCCATCCTCCCGTCGCGCGATCAGGCGCGGGTGCTCGGGAGCGACCAGCGGCAGATGCGCCAACCGGTAACTGTCGTCGAGCAGGAGCGGCGTGGAGAAATCGGTCAGGCTGCGGCGATAGCCCAGTTCCGAATCCGCGCAGAAGACGGGCAGGGTGAATGCGGCTGTGTCATTCATCGGAGGCATTCTCTTTTCGGAACGGCCCTTCGGCCTCGAGCGCCGCCTGCGCATGCGCGATCTGCTCGCGCTCCTGCGCGATATAGGCCGCGACGGGCCTGCGCAGGCCCGGATCGGCGATATGGTGCAGCGAGCGGGTGATCACTGGCCTGTATCCGCGCGCGATCTTGTGCTCGCCCTGCGCGCCGGCCTCGACCCGGGCGAGACCGTGCGCGATCGCGTAGTCGATGGCCTGGTGGTAGCAGAGCTCGAAATGCAGGAAGGGGTGATCCTCGATGCAGCCCCAGTTCCGACCATAGAGCGTGTTGGCGCCGCGGAAATTGATCGCGCCCGCGATATAGCGGCCGGCGCGCTTCGCCATCATCAGCACGATGCGCTCGCCCATCGCTTCGCCGACCCGCGAGAAAAAGGCGCGGTTGAGATAGGGGCGGCCCCATTTGCGCGAGCCCGTATCCTCATAAAACGAGTGAAAATCGTTCCAGACCGCCTCGGTCAGGTCCCGGCCCGACAGCGCCTCGATGGTGATCCCGGCCGAGACCGCCTCGCGCCGCTCGCGCTTCAGCGCCTTGCGCTTGCGCGATGCCAGCGTGCCGAGGAAGTCGTCATAGGAGCCGAAGCCCTCGTTGCGCCAATGGAACTGCAGGTCGTTGCGTTCCAGGTATCCGGCTTCCTTCAGCGCCGCCACGTCCGGCTCCTGCGCGAAGGTGACGTGGACAGAGGAGGATTGCGTTTGCCCGCGCAGCGCCTCCAGCCCGCCGATCAGGGTCCGGCGGGCCTCCTCCGCGCGGGGGCCGTCGGCGACCAGCAGGCGTGGGCCCGTCGCGGGCGTGAAGGGCGCGCAGACCTGTATCTTGGGATAGTAGCGCCCGCCGGCGCGCTCATAGGCATCGGCCCAGCCATGGTCGAAGACATATTCGCCCTGGCTGTGGCTCTTGAGGAAGCTCGGAGCGGCCGCGAGCAATGTGCCAGCCTCGTCCTCGACGACCAGATAGGCCGGCGACCAGCCGCTGCGCCCGCCGATGCAGCGGCTTTCCTCCAGCGCCGTCAGGAATTCGTGGGAAACGAACGGGTTATCCCGGTCGATTCCATGATCGGTCGAAGCGGCGCAGGACGTCGAGACGGCCTCCGCGAGCGCATGGGGATTGGCGCAGGCGTTCCATGAGCCTGCGGGGACGGCCTTGAGCGAGGACGCGACGCGAAGGGTAAGGTCGCCGCTTCCCCCTTCGCTCAAGGACGGAAGCCCTCGAAGACCATCTGGTCGGCGAATGTCTCCGCCTTCTCCCGCTCTTCCGGCGTGCGCACCGTCCAGCTCATCAGAGGCAGCCCGACCGCGTTGCGGCAGAGATAGGGCGCGGCGCTGTCGAGATCCGCGACCTTCCAGGAAATGAAGTCCGGCCGGCTTTCGGTGAAGTGCAGCAGATTGGCCAGCGCATGCTTCCGTTCCGGCGAAAGTCGCTCGTAATCGCCGTAATCATAAGCGTTCATCGCGACGATGCCGCGAGGAATTTCCGGCGCGATCTCGCGCAGGGCCGTCACGATCTCGGGATCGAAAGACTTGATCACGATCGGATGGCTCTTGTAGCCGGCGAGCACCTCGACGGTGCGCCTGGTGAGGGCGAGATCGCCGTCGAAGCGGCTCTTGATCTCGATGACGAGCGGTACGCGCCCGCCGATCAGGTCGAGGAAGGCCGGTAGCGTCGGGATTCCATCGCTGCTTCCCTTCAAGCTGATCTCGGCGAGTTCTGCGGCCTTGCGTTCGATGACGCGGCCCTTCTCGCCGGTCAGCCGGTCGAGCACGAAATCGTGGAACACGACCGCCTGTCCGTCGGCGCTGAGCTGCACGTCGCACTCGATACCGAAGTTTCCAGCAATAGCGGCCTCAGCCGCCGAGGCGCTGTTCTCGATCACGCCTGCCGTGAGGTCGTGCAGGCCGCGGTGGGCGATCGGACGGGCGACGAGCCAGCCGAGGTCAGGCCTGGCCGCCATCAGGCGATCTCGAACATGGCTTCGACCTCGACCGCCGCATCCGCGGGCAGCTCTGCGACGCCGACCGTCGAGCGGGCATGGCGCCCCTTGTCGCCGAGGACCTCGACCATCAGGTCGGAGGCGCCGTTCATGATGGCCGGCAGCGCCGAGAAATGCGGAGCGGCATTGATGAAGCCGCCGAGGCGAACGCAGCGCACGATGCGCCCGAGATCGCCGCCGAGAGCCGCCTTGGCCTGCGCCAGCACGTTGATGGCGCAGAGTCGTGCGGCTTCCAGCCCCGCCTCGTTGAAGATTTCGGCGCCGAGCTTGCCCTTGTGGGAATCGGAAAGCTTGCCGTCCAGGCCGAAGCAGATCTGCCCCGAGATGACCAGCAGATTGCCGGTGATGACATAGGGCACATAGTTGGCGACCGGCGCGGCCGGGCTCGGCAGGGTGATTCCGAGTTCCTTGAGCTTGGCTTCGACGGCGTTCATGGCGTGGCTCCGCGCGTGGGAGGGGGCTTATGGTTCGACCTTTCATGGCCGAACCCCGGACGCGCCGCAAGCAGGGCGGCAAGGACGCGCCCATGCCGCGCGGGCAGGGCCGATGTCACCGGCCGATGTCATGCACAATCCTGGCCTGTCGCCATGTTTGCGCCATCGCTGCAATGCACCTAGATTTCGCGTGACATCCAAAAGGCAGTGCGGCGCATGAGCGGATACGGATCGAAGCTCCCGAAGAGAATGGGCCTGCTCGGCATCGCGGCGCTGTTGCTGGCGCCGGGACTGGCCCAGGGCGCAGGCGCGCAGGAGGCGACCGGCCGCGTCGTTCTCGCCCCGCATCGAGCCGTCTATGATCTCGTCCTCGACGGCGGCAAGCCGTCCGGCAACATCGAGAGCGCGCGCGGTCGCATCGCTTTCGAGTTCACGGGCGACGCCTGCGAGGGCTATGCCCTGTCCTTCCGGCAGGTCACGCAGCTCGGCACCGAGGCGGGTCCACGCGTCATCGACGCCCGCACCACCAGCTTCGAGGCCGGCGACGGCGCAAGCTACCGCTTCAAGACCGAGAGTTCCGCCGGCGGCGCCAGCCCGGACACGGTCGACGGTACGGCCGAGAAGAGCGGCGGCGGCTATGAAGTGAAGTTGCGCCAGCCCAAGCCCGAGACCCATCGTGAGGCGATCGACGCGCTCTTCCCGAATGCGCAGATGAAAGCGGTGATCCAGGCCGCCCGCGCCGGCAAGAGCACGCTGAACGTGCGCCTCTATGATGGCGCCAGCAGCGGCAAGGAGGTGTACGACACGCTCTCGGTTATCGGGAAGCGCATCGAGAGCGCGCCCTCCGAGAAACCGCTGCAGCGCCCGGAATTCGAGAAGGCCGCCCGCTGGCCCGTGACGATCTCCTATTTCAAGGTCGGCTCGGGCGAATCGACGCCGTCCTACACCATCTCCTTCGAGCTTTACGAGAACGGCATTACCGGCGCGATCCGGCTCGACTACGGCAATTTCGCGCTGCGCGGCACGCTCACCCGTCTGGATCTCCTTCCTCAGGAATCTTGCGCGAAATAGCGGGGCCGGAAGCCCGGCGCGGCGGCAGGCGCAGGCTCAGGCCCTTGCCGATGGCGTCATCGCCGAAGCGCGCGCGGAGCTTGTCGAGCGCGCCTTCCATCGCCTTCAGCTTCGGCGTCTCGGTGTCGGCGAGATCGCCATGGTCGGCCTCGCCCGGCGGGCTGAAATCGCTCATACCGATGCCGATCAGCCGGTAGCGCGGCCCGTTGCTCTCCCGCTTGAGCAGATCACGCCCGGCGGTGAAGAGGCGCGCGGCGAGCTGCGTCGGCTCCGGCAGGCGCGTCGCGCGGGTGATGCTGTGAAAATCGGCCGTCTTGAGCTTCAGCGTCACGGTCCGGCCGGCGAGCTCGGCCGCCTTCAATCGCTTCGATGTCTTTTCGCAAAGCCGCCAGAGGATTGGCTCCAGTTCTTCGAAGGCCGAAAGATCGATATCGAGCGTCGTTTCGCTGGAGACGCTCTTGGTTTCCCGTTCCGGAGTGACCTTGCGCGAGTCGATGCCGTTGGCGAGGTTCTTGAGTCGCGGCCCGTCCTTGCCGGCGAGGCGGAAGAGCTTCTCGACCGGCGCCTCGCGCAGATCGCCGATCAGCCTGAAACCAGCCTCCGCCAGCTTGCCGACGCTGGCCGGCCCCATGCCGGGAATGAGCCCGACCGGCTTGTCTGAGAGGAAGTCGACGGCCTCGGCCTTGCCGATGATCGAGAAGCCCCGCGGCTTGTCGAGGTCGGAGGCGACTTTCGCCAGGAACTTGGCATAGGACAAGCCCACCGAGACCGTGATGCCGAGCTCGCTTTCGACGCGCTTTGCGAAGCGCGCCAGCGTCAGCGCGGGGCTCGCATGGTGCAGCAGCTCCGTCCCGGAGAGGTCGAGGAAGGCCTCGTCGATCGAGAGGGGCTCGACCAGCGGCGTCAGCTCCCGCATCATCTGCCGGACCTCGCGGCCGACCTTGGCGTATTTCGCCATCTCCGGCTTGACGACGATGGCCTCGGGGCAGGCCTTCAGCGCCTTGAACATCGGCATGGCCGAGCGCACGCCATAGGTGCGGGCGATATAGCAGCAGGTCGAGACGACGCCGCGCTTGCCGCCGCCGACGATCACCGGCTTGTCCTGCAGGCTCGGGTCGTCACGCTTCTCGATCGTGGCGTAGAAGGCGTCGCAGTCGATATGGGCGAGGCTCAGGGTGTTGAGCTCGGCATGGCGTATCAGGCGCGGAGAGCCGCAGGCCGGGCAGCGCCTGAGCGATCCTGCCGCTTCGTGATCCGTCAGGCAGTCGCGGCACAGGCCGCGTAACGCCATGCTCAGCGATGTCACGGGAAGTCGTCCGGCTCCGGTCCGGCGAGAAGCCGGCGCGCCTCGCCGATGATTTCGGGATTTAGCCTTAAATTTTCGGCAAATTCGAGCAGAAGCGAATCGCTTCCCGCGATATGGTCGAGCACGGCGCCGAGAAACCCGGGTTCGCTCGCAGCAGAACGCAGATTTTCAGGCCCCAGCCCGGTGGTGCTGAGGAAAGGCTCGATTCGCTCGGGTTCCGCGGCCAGGAAGCCCAGCGCGCGGAGCGCCAGCGTTTCGGCCTCTTCGAGGGTCAGTCGTAGCGCCATGGGCCCTTGTTCCGCGTATCCGGTTTGCGTTTCGTCAACAGCTTGCGTGCTACTTAAATTATCGAACGACGTCGCCATTTTGGGAAGGCCGCTGGCTACCCGGCGGACGCTCCCGGCGCAAATGTAAGGGCGGCTTGATGAAGACGGTTCTGATCGTCGAGGACAACGAGCTCAACATGAAGCTCTTCAACGATCTTCTCGAGGCGCATGGCTATGCGACCCTGAAGACCTCGGACGGCATCGAGGCCATCGAACTGGCGCGGACCCATCATCCGGCGCTGATCCTGATGGATATCCAGCTCCCCGAGGTCTCCGGCCTCGAGGTCACGAAATGGATCAAGGAGGATGAGGACCTGAAGGCGATCCCGGTCGTCGCGGTCACCGCCTTCGCGATGAAGGGCGACGAGGAGCGGATTCGGGAGGGCGGCTGCGAAGCCTATCTTTCCAAGCCCATCTCGGTCGCGAAATTCCTGGAGACGGTTCGCGCCTACGCCGGCGCCGCCTGAACTGCCTGAAGGCCTGCCATGTCCGCCCGAATCCTCGTCGTCGACGACATCGCCGCGAATGTGAAGCTTCTCGAAGCGAAGCTTGCAGCCGAGTATTTCGACGTTGTGACGGCGCAGAACGGGCCTGAGGCGATCGCGATCTGCGAGCGTGGAGACGCCGACATCGTCCTGCTCGACGTGATGATGCCGGGCATGAACGGATTCGACGTCTGCCGCCGGCTCAAGAGCACGCCGGCCACCGCCCACATCCCCGTCGTCATGGTCACGGCGCTCGATCAGCCGCGGGACCGCCTGCAGGGGCTCGATGCTGGCGCCGACGACTTCCTGACCAAGCCGCTCGACGATGTCGCGCTCTTCGCCCGCGTGCGCAGCCTCGCGCGGTTGAAGACGGTGACGGACGAGCTGCGCAGCCGCGCCGTCGCTTCGACGCGGCTCGGCATCGCCGATCCGCTCGCCGCCGCCGCCGCCGAGGATGGGCTCAACGGGCGCCTCTTGCTGGTCGAGGATCGGCCGACGGTCATCGAAAGGCTTCAGAGCGCCCTGTCCGCCTTCCATCAGGTCGATGTCGAGGGCGACGCCCAGCACGCTCTGCTCCGGGCCGGGGAGGGCAGCTTCGACAGCGTCATCATCAGCCTGGACCTGGAGGGCCAGGACGGGCTTCGCCTGTGCAGCCAGCTCCGCTCGCTGCAGGCCACCCGCAACGTGCCCGTGCTGCTGATGGGCGAGACGGAGGATCGCGCCCGAATCCTGCGAGGGCTCGAGATCGGCGCGCATGACTTCCTGATGCGCCCGGTCGACCGCAACGAGCTTCTCGCCCGCGTCCGGACCCAGGTGCGCCGTAAGCGATTCACCGAGCGGCTCCGCGACAGCGTCCAGTCCTCGATGGAAATGGCGGTGATGGACCAGCTCACGGGGCTGCATAACCGGCGTTTCATGGACAACCGGCTCGCCGCAATGTTCGACGAGTCCGCCCTGCGCGCTCGCTCGCTCTCGGTCCTGATGCTCGATGTCGATCACTTCAAGGCTGTCAACGACAGCTGGGGCCACGATGCGGGCGACGAAGTGCTGCGCGAATTCGCCGACCGCGTGCGCGCCTGCACCCGCGGCATCGATCTCGTCGCGCGTGTAGGCGGGGAGGAAATCGTGGTGCTGCTGCCCGACACGGGCCGCGATGCCGCCTATCACGTTGCCGAGCGCATTCGTGAGAAGGTGGAGAGCCAGCCTTTCGCGATCCAGAACCGCACCCGCGACATCAAGGTTACGGTCTCGGTCGGCGTCGCGCATCGCCGCGCCGGCGATCTCTCCTCGGCAGATATGATGAAGCGCGCCGACGATGCGCTTTACCGGGCCAAGGCCGGCGGCCGAAATCGCGTCATCGTCGCGAGCGCCGCGTAGGCGAGAGCCGACCATTTCGAAATAGGAGCTCGACAGTTCGGTTTTCGCGGCAGGGCCCCGAAAACGACCTGCATGGTCCCGGCAGCATGCTACTCAACCCGCCCGTTTAACCTTTCCAGGTAGGGTTAACGATCGATGAACATTGGGGAATCGGTCGGATTTGATTGATTTGGATACGTTGCATTGTAAGTGTTTTGCAACGCAGCGATCCATTGGATCGCGCCCCGAAGCCCCTCGGGTGCTCAGGTCCGCCGCATCTCCTGGGAAACCGAAGGGCAGGCCGGTCGGTAACGGATTTTCTGGCCTCATCAGAACCGTTGCCGGCCGGCCACCCCTTACTGCCCGAGATAGCCTGCGACCGCCGTCGGCAGCCAGTATCCGGCCGCCGCGAAGCCGAAGAGCAGAATCAGCAGGCCTGCCGCGGCGCCGAGCCGCGTCGTCACGAAGCGCGAGGAATCGACCTCGACCAGAAGCTTCAACAGCCAACGCATCTTGCGGCTCGGACCTCGATGGGAGGGAAGGGCGACATTTCGCCCGCGCTTTCACGATGGAGTCAATGATCTTTCATGGCAGGTGGTTCCGGAGGCGGCCACTGGTTGCGGCTCCCCAGAACGAAAAAGCCGCCCGGTGGGGCGGCTCTTCGAAATCAGGCCATGTCGCAGGCGCTCAGGCGCCGTCGAAGGCAGATCACTTGATCTTGGTTTCCTTGAACTCGACGTGCTTGCGCGCGACGGGGTCGTACTTCTTCTTCGACATCTTCTCGGTCATCGTGCGCGAGTTCTTCTTCGTCACGTAGAAGAAGCCAGTGTCGGCGGTCGAAAGCAGTTTGATCTTGATCGTCACGGCCTTGGCCATGGGTCTATCCTCGAACCATGCGGGCCGTTGGCCCTCGGAAAAGAAAATGGCCGGGCGCGGCCCGGCGAAACCAGTGGCGCGGGAATGCCGCAAAGGGCCGGCGAAGTCAAGGAGCAATGACGATCCCGTGACGGGAGCGTCAGAGTTCCTCGCGTACGAAGTGGCCGCGCCGCTCCCAATAGAACGGCACTGGCAGATAAGGAGCGAAGCCGGCGGCGATCCGTGCCTCGACCTCCTGGATGATCACCTTGGTGATGGTCGGCAGGTCGAGCTCCCTCGCTTCGTCGAAATCGACCCAGACCAGATCGATCAGCTCCGAATCGGGGCCGGTCACACCCTCGACCTTGCCGCCGAGCGCCGAGGCGTCGATGGTGAAGAAGCGGGTGTCGAAACGCTTCGGCCGGCGCGGCGGCGTGATGGCGCGGGCGACGAAGCTGACGGCCGAGAGATCGGGGAACACGCCCTGCGCCGCGAAATCCCGCCAGGTGCCCTCCGGCGGGTTCTCCGGCTGGCCGAACTCGGCCGAGCCGAAGAGCAGCCCCGTCTCCTCGAAGGTCTCGCGGATCGCGGCGAGCGCGAGCGCGCGGGCCTTGCCGGCGCTCGGCCTGATCATGCGCTTGCCGAGCCTGTCCTCGCAGATCTGCGGCAGGGCGCCGGTCGCGGCCATGTGACGGTCGCCGGCGTCGATGCGCCCGCCGGGAAAGACGTATTTGCCCGGCATGAACTTGTGGCTGGGATGGCGCTTGCCCATGAGCACTTTGGGCCGGGCGCCGCTGCGATCCAGGATCAGCATGGTCGCGGCGTCCTTCGGCCGCAGATTGACCGTCGTGCGGGTCCGTTCGGCCTGGGTCAGGGTCACGGTATGGTCGGTCATGGTCGCGGTCCCGGTGAGGGCAGGGGCTGGCGTTCCGGCCGGTCGGGCTCGCCGCCGAAGCCGTGCATGCGCATCGCCCATTGCAGGCCGACAACGCCGCCCTTGGCGGGTTGCATCAGGAGAACGGACAAGATCAGCGTCAGCGCCGGCCACACCGCCATGTTCAGCCCCATCGACCAGTCACCGTATTTCTCGACGAGCAGGATGCCGCCGACGACGATATGGCCGACGATGGTGATGACGATATAGGGCGGCAGGTCGTCGGCGCGCTGGTGATGCAGCTCCTCGCCGCAGACCTCGCAGGTTTCGACCGGCTTCAGGAACGCGCGGAACAGCCGGCCACGACCACAGTGAGGACAACGGCCCCGGATGCCATGCGCGACGGCCTGGCGCCAGTCGCGCCCCTCGGCATGGCTCGCGGCGCTGTGGATCTGGAGGCCCATCAGCGCCTCTTGCCAGGGCCTGCGCGCCCGGTCTTGCCCTTGCGGTCGAAGGCGGCCGGCCGGCTCGCGCCGAACGGGGCGCCGCCGCGGCGCTTGGAAGAGCGGCTTGTCGTGGCCACCTGCCGTCCGGCGGAGAGCAACTCGAAGCGCAGTGCGCCCGCGACGGGCGCCGCCTCGACGAGCTTCACATGGACCTTGTCGCCGAGCCGCCAGCTTTCGCCTGTGCGCTCGCCGATCAGGGCGTGGGCCGCCTCGTCATAGCGATAATAATCACCGCCCAGCGTCGAGGCGGGGATGAAGCCATCCGCGCCCGTGCCGTCCAGCTTCACGAAGAGGCCGGCGCGGTGAACCCCGCCGATGCGCCCGTCGAAGCTCGATCCGATCTGGTCGGCGAGGAAATGTGCGATCAGCCGGTCGGTCGTCTCGCGCTCGGCCGCCATGGCGCGCCGCTCCGCCGCCGAAATCCGGGTCGCGACCTCGCGCAAGGCTTCCAGCGTCGTGTTCTTCGGCAGGCCATCCTCGCCGAATTTCTGCGTGGCGATCAGCGCACGATGGACGACGAGATCGGCATAACGGCGGATCGGCGAGGTGAAATGCGCATAGCGGCGCAGATTGAGGCCGAAATGCCCGTAGTTCTCTGCGACATATTCGGCCTGCGCCTGCGTGCGCAGCACCACTTCGTTGATCAGGGTCTCGTTCTCGGAACCTTTGATCATCGCCAGGATCCGGTTGAACAGCACCGGCCTCAGCACGCCGTCCTTCGGCAGCTTGATCCCGATCGAAGCCAGAACCTCGCCGAGCGCGCGCATCTTCTCCAGAGAGGGTTCGTCATGGCAGCGATAGATCAGCAGGCTGCCGGCCTTCTCCAGTGTCTCCGCCGCCGCGACGTTGGCGAGGATCATGAATTCCTCGATCAGCCGGTGCGCCGCCAGCCGCTCCGGCACCGTCACCCGCTCGACAGCGCCGTCCGGCTTCAGGATCAGCTTGCGCTCCGGCAGGTCGAGTTCCAGCGGCTGGCGCTGGTCGCGGGCGCGCGCTGCTACCCCATAGGCCGCCCAGAGCGGCATCAGGATGCTTTCGCGGATCGGCCCGGTCTTCTCGTCCGGACTGCCGTCGATGGCCGATTGCGCCTGCTGGTAGGAGAGCTTGGCGGCCGAGCGCATCAGCACGCGATGGAAGGAATGACCCTTCTTCGAGCCGTCCGCCTTGAGCACGAGCCTGACCGCCAGCGCTGGCCGATCTTCGTTCTCGCGAAGGGAGCACAGGTCGTTCGAGATGCGCTCCGGCAGCATCGGCACGACGCGGTCCGGGAAATAGACCGAGTTTCCGCGCTCCAGCGCCTCGCGGTCGAGCGCGGAGCCCGTCTGCACGTAACCTGCGACATCGGCGATGGCGACGGTGACGACGAAACCGCCCGGATTGTCGGGATTCTCATCCGGCGCGGCATGGACCGCATCGTCATGGTCCTTGGCGTCGGCGGGATCGATGGTGATGAGCGGCAGCTCCCGCCAGTCCTCGCGCCCCTTCACGCTCGCGAGCGGAGCTTCGGCGGCTTCCTTCAGTGCGGCGGGCGGAAACTCATGCGGAATCCCATGGGCGTGGATCGCGATCAGGCTGACGGCGCGCTCGGACTTGATCGAGCCGAGCCGCTCGCGCACCTGTGCCTCCGGCGGCCCGAACCGGCTCTCGCGGCGCAGCGAGACGGACACAAGGTCTCCGTCCTGCGCCTCGCCGGTGCTGCCCTTCGGGATCAGCGCCTCGCGCCCCTGCGCCTTCTTGTCGATCGGCACCAGCCGGCCCGAGCCGTCGGGGAGGGCGCGGAAGATGCCGAGCACGGCCGCCTTCCCCTTGCCCATCACCTTGAGCACGCGCCCGGAATAGGCGAAGCCCTCGACGCCCCGGAGCCGCGTCAGCTTCAGGAGCACCTGGTCGCCGACACCGGGAGCAGGCGCGGCCGCGGTCTTCCGCGAGCGCAAGGCGCGCTGCCGTTCGATCAGGATCTGCGGAGCGGCCCCCTGCTCGTCGTCCCATTCCAGCGGCTGGGCGATCAGGTCGCCCTCGCGGTCGCGGCGCTTGATTTCGGAGAGTAGGACGGGCGGCAGGGCGTTTCGCGGGTGGACCGGCCGCACGGAGCCGTCGCTGCCGGTCTCGCCCTCTGCCTCAAGTTCCCGCAACAGGCGCTTCAGCCAGATTTTGCCGCCTTGGTCGAGCCCGAAGGCCTTGGCGATCTCGCGGCGGCCGACCTCGCGGCCGCCGGCGCGTTCTTCCTCGATGAAGTCGAGGATGGCTTGCCGGCTGGGCTCAGGAACGGACACGGCCGGCGCTCTTGGGGCAAAGGTCGGGACAACGGGACACGGCGTCTGTCTGCCATGCCTTGCGCGCCGGCGCCAGAGCATCGGACCGAAAAGTGGAATCCACTTTTCGGACGAATCCGATGCCCTGACAAAGAGATAGATCATCGTTATCGCGTCCGATAGGACGCGCGATGATCTAGCATTCGCGAGATCAAAAGAAGAAGGGCCGCCCTTTCGGGCAGCCCTTCCATTGTCGAACCGCGACCCGGCGAACCGAGCCAAAGGTGCGAAAACTCACGCGGAACGCGAACCCCAGCAAGAGGAAGTCCAGGTCCGCCCGCCTTGCACCAGCGGTTGATGACAATGAGACACTGGATCACCTCCTTTCAGTTGTTACCGACAAGGGAGAGGCTAAGGCGATTCTGCCGGGGGCGTAAACGCCAAAAAAATCGCTGTCCCAAAGCGCGAGAAGCCTTGTGGCGCCGGCAAAAAATGACGCAATCGCGGTCATGACTAAAAAATAGGCGGAAAATCTGATGAATTGGCGGGCAATTGCAGGCGTTTCGCTCGGATGATTGCGCTGGAAGCCGCGAGATTCGCAAAAAATGTCAGGGACGGCCTGCTGGCGACAGAGTTTTGCGTGGTTGATGCCGCTTCCGATCGCGTTGGCATGCGGTTTGCGAAAGTTGCCGCTGGGTCAGCAAAGGCCCGCCGGCGTCGAGGGGCGTCGCGCAACAAACATCCTTCGGGAGATGTCCGTGAACAGCAATCGTCGCGAATTCCTCGGCACCGCTCTGGCTGGCGCCGCTTTCCTCGGATCCTCCTATCTGCCGGCGGCGGCGCAGCAGGAGACCATCAAGGTCGGCATCCTTCATTCGCTCTCGGGAACGATGGCGATCTCCGAGACGACGCTGAAGGACGTCATGCTCATGCTCATCGAGGAGCAGAACAAGAAGGGCGGCGTCCTCGGCAAGAAGCTCGAGGCCGTCGTGGTCGATCCCGCCTCGAACTGGCCGCTCTTCGCCGAGAAGGCGCGCGAGCTGATCACCAAGGACAAGGTTTCGGCCGTGTTCGGCTGCTGGACCTCCGTCTCGCGCAAGTCCGTGCTGCCGGTCTTCAAGGAGCTGAACTCGATCCTGTTCTACCCCGTCCAGTACGAGGGCGAGGAGAGCGAGCGCAACGTGTTCTACACCGGCGCCGCCCCGAACCAGCAGGCCATTCCGGCGGTCGACTACCTCGCCAAGGAGGAGAAGGTTCAGCGCTGGGTGCTCGCCGGCACGGACTATGTCTATCCGCGCACGACCAACAAGATCCTCGAGGCCTACCTCCTGTCGAAGGGCGTGGCCAAGGAAGACATCATGATCAACTACACGCCGTTCGGTCACTCCGACTGGCAGACGATCGTGTCCGACATCAAGAAGTTCGGCTCGGCCGGCAAGAAGACCGCCGTGGTCTCGACCATCAACGGCGATGCCAACGTGCCGTTCTACAAGGAACTTGGCAACCAGGGCATCAAGGCGACCGACATCCCGGTCGTGGCCTTCTCGGTCGGTGAGGAAGAGCTCGCCGGCATCGACACCAAGCCGCTCCTCGGCCACCTCGCCGCCTGGAACTACTTCCAGTCGGTGAAGACGCCGGAGAACGAGGCCTTCATCAAGCAGTGGAAGGCCTTCAAGAAGAACGACAAGGCCGTCACCAATGACCCGATGGAAGCCCATGTCATCGGCTTCAACATGTGGGTGAAGGCGGCGGAGAAGGCGAAGAGCGTCGATCCGGACAAGGTGATCGACGCGCTGCCGGGCATCGAGGCGCCGAACCTGACCGGCGGCATCTCGAAGATGCTCCCGAACCACCACATCACCAAGCCGGTTCTGATCGGCGAGATCAAGGCCGACGGCCAGTTCGACGTGGTGTCGAAGACCGGTCTCGTCGCGGGCGATGCCTGGTCGAAGGAACTGCCGGACTCCAAGGATCTGGTCGGCGACTGGGTCGACAAGAAGTGCGGCAACTTCAACACCAAGACCAACAAGTGCGGCGGCGCTTGAGTCTTTGAGGGGGAGGGGCGGCACGGGAAAGATCCCGGCCGCCCCTCGTTTTCGCCTTCGCTTTGCCCGGTGTGCACGGCCAGGAGCGGAATGGCGGTTCCCCGCGCTTCTTCTCTTCAAGTCTTGCTTCACGATGAGAAGCCATTTGATGTCTCTCCTTTATCGCCTGCTGCATGCGGTGGTGATCGTCGTCGCGCTGGTCGCCGCTTCGGTCGCTTCCTTCGCGCAGAATGCCGACGAGGCCTTCACCCGGCTTGGCGCCGACAGCTATTCGGATACCTCCCGGGCTATCGAGATCCTCATCACGACGGCTCATCCCAATGCTGCCCTGATCGTCGAGGCGCTGGGCGATGGCCGGCTTTTGGCCGGGCCGGGCGGCGTCGTGGTGAAGACGACAGCCGGAGGTTTCGTCGATGCCCGCACCGGGCAGGCGCTGCCGGCCGCGCCGGACGGCCTGAACCCCGTGCGCCAGAACAATTCCGTCCGCCGCGCCGTTCAGGCCGCGCTTGGCGGCCTCGGCCTTCTTAATCCCGATCCGGGCAAGCGCGTCACGGCGGCCGAAGCCGTCTTCAAGTCGCGTGACGCCAACCTGCTTCCCGTCGTCGAGGCAGCGATCGGCAAGGAGAAGGACCCGAAGGCGCTCGCGGCGCTGCGGCAGGCGCAGGCTGCGATCATCATCACCAAGCCGGACGCACAGTCGCTCGACCGCGTCGCCGCCGTCGAGGTGCTGCGCGAGCGCGGCGATCAGGATGCGCTGGCGACTTTGCGCGGGCTCTCAGGCGAAGTCTCGCCATCACTCAGGGATGCTCAGGCGAGGGCGATCGCCGATATCGAGGGCAAGCTGGCGCTGTGGCGTGTCGTGCAGAACCTCTGGTACGGGCTCTCGCTCGGCTCCGTGCTGCTGCTCGCCGCCATCGGGCTCGCCATCACCTTCGGCGTCATGGGCGTCATCAACATGGCTCATGGCGAGATGGTCATGCTCGGTGCCTACACCACCTTCGTCGTGCAGGAGATCATCCGCACCAAGGCGCCCTGGCTCTTCGACTGGTCGCTGGCGATCGCGCTTCCTGCAGCCTTCCTCGTCGCCGGCGCCGTCGGCGTGGCGATCGAGCGCGGCATCATCCGCTTCCTCTATGGGCGCCCGCTCGAGACGCTGCTCGCCACCTGGGGCATCAGCCTCATGCTGCAGCAGGCGGTCCGTACTGCCTTCGGGCCGACGAACCGTGAGGTCGGCGCGCCGTCCTTCATGTCCGGCGCCTTTGAACTCGGCGGTTTAGCGATCACCTATAACCGACTCTGGATCATCGTTTTTGCGGCTCTCGTCTTCGCCGCGCTGCTCGCCATCCTGAAGCTCACGCCGATGGGCCTGCAGATGCGCGCCGTCACGCAGAACCGGCGCATGGCTTCGGCCATGGGCATCCGCACGGGCCGCATCGACGCGCTGACCTTCGGGCTGGGTTCCGGCGTCGCGGGGCTTGCCGGCGTCGCGCTTTCGCAGATCGACAATGTCAGCCCCAATCTCGGCCAGAGCTACATCATCGACTCGTTCATGGTCGTGGTCTTCGGCGGCGTCGGCAATCTCTGGGGCACGCTGGTCGGCGCCATGACGCTCGGCGTCGCCAACAAGCTGCTCGAACCCTATGCCGGCGCGGTGCTCGGCAAGATCGCGCTGCTCGTCCTCATCATCCTCTTCATCCAGAAGCGTCCGCGCGGGCTGTTCGCGCTCAAGGGCCGGGCGGTGGAAGCATGATCACCCGCTTCCTCCTCCAGAACATGGACCGGCGCGCCGGCATTTTCCTCGCCGTCGTGCTCGGGCTTGCCCTGCTCGTGCCACTCTCGAACCTGCTTCTGCCGGTTGGCTCCTTCCTGCATGTCCCGACCTCGACGATGTCGCTCTGGGGTAAGTATCTCTGCTACGCGCTGCTGGCGATCTCGCTCGATCTCGTCTGGGGCTATTGCGGCATCCTCTCGCTCGGCCACGGCGCCTTCTTCGCCCTTGGCGGCTACGCGATGGGCATGTACCTGATGCGGCAGATCGGCACGCGTGGCGTCTACGGCAACCCGATCCTGCCGGACTTCATGGTCTTCCTGAACTGGCAGGAATTGCCCTGGTACTGGTGGGGGTTCTCGTCCTTCCCCTTCGCCATGCTGATGGTGCTGGCGGTTCCCGGCCTGCTCGCCTTCGTCTTCGGCTGGTTCGCCTTCCGCTCGCGCGTCACCGGCGTCTATCTCTCGATCATCACCCAGGCGCTGACCTATGCGCTGCTGCTTGCCTTTTTCCGCAACGACATGGGCTTCGGCGGCAATAACGGCCTCACCGATTTCAAGGACATTGTCGGCTTCAACGTGCAGGCGCAGGGCACGCGCGCGGCGCTCTTCGCCATGACCTGCGTGATGCTGGCTGCCGGCTTCCTGATCGCGCGCGGCATCGTCGTCTCGAAGCTCGGCAAGGTGGTGATCGCGATCCGCGACGCGGAATCGCGCACGCGCTTCCTCGGCTACCGGGTCGACCGCTTCAAGCTCTTCGTCTTCACCGTCTCCGCCTGCATGGCGGGCGTGGCCGGCGCGCTCTACGTGCCGCAGGTCGGCATCATCAATCCCAGCGAATTCGCCCCGGCGAACTCCATCGAGACGGTCATCTGGGTCGCGGTCGGCGGGCGCGGTACGCTGGTCGGCGCGGCGCTGGGCGCTGTCGTGGTCAACTGGGCCAAGACCATGTTCACCTCGGGCTTCATGGCGCCCTACTGGCTCTTCGCGCTGGGCGGCCTTTTCGTGGTGGTGACGCTCTTCCTGCCCAAGGGCATCGTCGGCACGTTCGAGGCGCTCTGGGAGCGCCGGCGCAAGCCCGCTCCGACCCCGGCCGCCGAGCCGGCCCCGGCGGAGTGACGGCGATGAATGCTCCCGTAACCGGCCAGCTCACCTCCTCGCTGCTCTATCTCGACGGCGTCAGCGTCTCCTTCGATGGCTTCAAGGCCATCCGCAACCTGTCGCTGACCATCGAGCCGGGCGAGATGCGCGCCATCATCGGCCCCAACGGCGCCGGCAAGACCACCATGATGGACATCATCACCGGCAAGACGAAGCCGGATGTCGGCACGGTCATGTTCGGCGGCTCGGTCGACCTCACCAGGCTCGACGAGGCGGCGATCGCCAATCTCGGCATCGGCCGCAAGTTCCAGAAGCCGACCGTCTTCGACTTCCACACGATCGAGGACAACATCCTGCTGGCGCTGAAGTCGAAGCGCACCGTCGGCAAGACGCTGTTCTGGAAGACCGAAGTGCCTCAGCAGAGGCGCATCGACGACATCCTCGGCATCGTGAAGCTTGCCGACAAGCGCGACAGGCTCGCGGGCTCGCTCTCGCATGGCCAGAAGCAGTGGCTCGAGATCGGCATGCTGCTGGCGCAGGACCCGAAGCTTCTGCTCGTCGACGAGCCCGCCGCCGGCATGACCGACGGCGAGACGGCGCAGACGGCCGTGCTGCTGAAGGAGATCGCGCAAGACCATTCGGTGATTGTGGTCGAGCACGACATGGGCTTCATCCGCGAACTCGGCGTGAAGGTCACGGTGCTGCATGAAGGCTCGGTGCTGGCCGAAGGCCCGCTGGACCAGGTCAGCGCCAATGAGCGCGTCGTCGAAGTATATTTGGGGCGCTGAGCATGATCCGGAAAAGTGGGAACCGGTTTTCCGATCTGATCATGCGGTGGAAGAACGTCGCATGCTGACCGTCGACGCCATCGACCTCCATTACGGCGCCGCCCAGGCGCTGCGCCGTGTCTCCGTCACGGCCGAGACCGGCAAGGTCACCTGCGTGATGGGCCGCAACGGCGTCGGCAAGACCTCGCTGATGCGCGCCATCGTCGGTCATCAGCCGATCTCTGCCGGCCATATCCGCTTCGACGGCGAGGACATCTCTGGCCTGCGCAGCGAGGATCGCGCCCGCGCCGGCATCGCCTATGTGCCGCAGGGGCGGGAGATCTTCCCGCTGCTGACGGTGAGGGAAAATCTGGAGACGGGTTTCGCGCCGCTGAAGCGCAAGGAGCGCTACGTCCCGGATGAACTCTTCGACCTATTCCCCGTGCTGAAGTCCATGCTGGGCCGGCGCGGCGGAGACCTCTCGGGTGGCCAGCAGCAGCAACTCGCGATTGCGCGGGCGCTGGTCACCCGACCCAGGCTGCTGGTGCTGGACGAGCCGACCGAGGGCATCCAGCCCTCGATCATCAAGGATATCGGCCGCGCCATCGACTATCTGCGCCAGAAGGGCGGCATGGCGATCGTGCTGGTCGAGCAGTATTTCGACTTCGCCCGCGATCTCGCCGACACGATGTTCGTGATGGACCGCGGCGAGGTCGTGCTCTCGGGGCCGATGGCCGAGCTCGACGGCAATCAGGTGCAGCGGCTGATTCAGGTGTGAGGAGGGTTCGTCATGCTCGGGCTTGACCCGAGCATCTCAGGACGAGAAGGCGCTGGTTGAAGAGATGCTCGGGTCAAGCCCGAGCATGACGGCGCTCGAACGGCTCCCTCAAAACACCAGCGGCGCGTTGTCCACGACCTCCTTCATCACGAAGAACGTGCGCGTCTGGCGCACGCCCGGCAGGGCGATCAGCCGGTCGGCATGAAGCTTGTTGAAGTCGGCCATGTCGCGCACGCGGATCTTCAGGATGTAGTCGAAATCGCCGGCGACGATATGGCAGTCGAGGACCAGCTTCATCTCGCGGATTGCGGCCTCGAAGGCGCCGAAGCTTTCTGGCGTCGAGCGGTCGAGCACCACGCCGACGAAGGCGAGCGTGCCCATCTCGACCTTGTGCGGCGCGATCTGTGCCCGCACGCCGGTGACATAGCCTTCGGCGAAAAGGCGCTGGATGCGGCGGTGGCAGGTGGCCGGGCTGGTGTTGCATCGCTTGGCGATCTCGGCGTTGCCGAGCCGCCCGTCGGACTGCAGCAGGCGCAGAATTTTGACGTCGGTCCGATCCAGTTCAGCGCTCATGAAAGAACCTTTCATTTCAGCGCTATTCTATGGTCGCAGAACAACCTGACAAGCCAATCGATGTAGCTTGAAGAGAAATATAGCGCCTCACTTCGGAAGGACGTTTCAGCCCTGTTTCGCTAGCTTTTCGGCCATTCAATCGATGGAGGAAAGCCGCCATGCTGAGCAAATTCGAACGCTATCCGCTGACTTTCGGGCCGAGCCCGATCGAGAAGCTGCCGCGCCTTTCCGCCCATCTCGGCGGCGGCGTGGAACTCTATGCCAAGCGCGAGGATTGCAATTCCGGTCTCGCCTTCGGCGGCAACAAGCTGAGGAAGCTCGAATACATCGTGCCGGATGCGATCGCTTCGGGCGCCGACACGCTGGTCTCGATCGGCGGCGTCCAGTCGAACCACACCCGCATGGTTGCCGCGACAGCCGCCAAGATCGGCATGAAGTGCCGCCTCGTGCAGGAGAGCTGGGTGCCGCATGACGATGCGGTCTATGACCGCGTCGGCAACATCCTGATGTCCCGCGTCATGGGTGCCCATGTCGAGCTGGTCGACGAAGGCTTCGACATCGGCATCCGCGCCAGCTGGGAGAAGGCGCTGGAGGATGTGAAGGCCAAGGGCGGCAAGCCGTATCCCATCCCGGCTGGCGCCTCGGTCCACAAGTTCGGCGGCCTCGGCTATGTCGGCTTCGCCGAGGAGGTGAGGGCGCAGGAGGCGGAGCTCGGCTTCAACTTCGATTACATCGTCGTCTGCACCGTTACGGGCTCGACCCATGCCGGAATGGTCGTCGGCTTTGCGAAGGACGGCCGCCAGCGCAACGTCATCGGCATCGACGCCTCCTTCACCCCGGCGCAGACGAAGGCGCAGGTGCTCGACATCGCCCAGAAGACCTCGGCGCTGGTCGGCGGCAAGGACATCGTGGCCGACGATATCGTCCTGAACGAGGATTACGCCTATCCGGTCTATGGCGTGCCCTCGAAGGAGACGATTGAGGCCATCCGCCTCTCTGCCCGGCTTGAAGGCATGATGACGGACCCCGTCTATGAGGGGAAATCCATGCAGGGCATGATCGATCTGGTGCGGAAGGGCTTTTTCCCGGCCGGCTCCAAGGTGCTCTACGCGCATCTCGGCGGCGTGCCGGCGATCAACGGCTACAGCTACACCTTCCGCAACGGCTGAGCCGCCATGGAAGCGCTGCTCCTTCTCGAATACGACGCGCGAGCAGAAGGCACCCGGCAGGCCCTGCTCGGCCGGGTCGAGCGGCTCGCGCTCGCCTCGCAAGGCCGGCTGCGCTTTGTCGCGACCGAGCGCGAAGGGCAAGACCTGCCCCTCCGCGAGATCATGGCCTTGGAGCTGTCGAAGCCGGCAGGGCTGGCAGCGTTGCTCTCGTTCTGGCAAGCGGATGCATCGTTCCCTCCTGGCGTGGAGATCAGGACGCTGAAGCTCGAGGCGGTCCGGGTAAGGGAGCCGGCTTTGCCGCTTTTCCCGTGAGCACGATCAGGCAGCGGGACCGCAACCCGCTTGCCCCGTCTGCTGCCTCCATGCTTCAAGCAGGCGCAAAGCCGGCTTCTCGGCGGGAGTATTGCAGATGCAGCTTGGAGTGATCGGCCTCGGCCGGATGGGGGGCAATATCGTGCGCCGGCTGATGCGGGCCGGGCATGAATGCGTCGTCTATGATCGCGATCCGAAGCCGGGCCAGGCGCTCGCCGCCGATGGGGCGAAGCTCGCCAGCGATCTCAAGGACATGGTCGCGAAGCTGCAGGCGCCGCGCGCGATCTGGGTGATGCTGCCGGCCGGCAAGATCACCGAAGCCACGCTCACCGAACTCGCCGGCCTCGTCGCCCCCGGGGACACGCTGATCGACGGCGGCAACGCCTTCTGGAAGGACGATGTCCGCCGCGGCCGGGAGCTGGGCGCGAAGGGCATCCACTATATGGATATCGGCACCTCCGGCGGCGTGCACGGGCTGGAACGCGGCTATTGCCTGATGGTTGGCGGCGACAAGGAGGCCTTCGATCGGCTGGAGCCGATCCTCAAGGTGCTCGCGCCGGGCAAGGGCGACATCGAACCGACGAAGCATCGCGAGGGCCGCAACCCCACGTCGGAGCAGGGCTATCTGCATTGCGGCCCGACCGGCGCCGGCCATTTCGTCAAGATGGTCCACAACGGCATCGAATACGGCATGATGCAGGCCTTCGCCGAAGGCTTCGATCTGCTGCGCAACGCTTCCGCCAAGGAAGGCCTGCCGGCCGATTACGGCTTCGATTTCGACGTTGCCGAGATCGCCGAGGTCTGGCGCCGCGGTTCGGTCGTCACCTCCTGGCTGCTCGATCTGACCGCCGAGGCGCTGGCCGCCGACGAGGAGTTGTCCTCCTACACCGGCAACGTCTCGGATTCGGGCGAGGGCCGCTGGACGGTCGATGCCGCCGTCGAGACTGCGACGCCGGCCGAGGTGCTGACTTCGGCGCTCTTCGCTCGCTTCCGCTCGCGCGTCGATCACACCTTCGGCGAGAAGATCCTGTCCGCCATGCGCGCCGGCTTCGGCGGCCATGTCGAACCGAAAAAGCAGGGCTGAGACGTGGCGAGCGAAACCAAAGGCGGTCGCCCGGCCGTCGTCGTCGTCATGGGCGTGGCCAGCTCCGGCAAGACCTCGCTCGGCGAGCGTCTGGCGGCTCGCCTCGGCTGGCCCTTCCGCGATGCCGATTCCTTCCATCCGCCGGAGAACGTCGCCAAGATGGCCGGCGGCACGCCGCTGACCGATGAAGACCGCAAGCCCTGGCTGGCGGCCATCGCCGCCTGGATCGACGACCTGCGGGCCAAGGGCGAGCACGGCATCGTCACCTGCTCGGCGCTGAGGCGCGCCTATCGCGAGGTGATCGTCGGAAATCGCCCGGATGTGGCGCTGGTCTATCTGCGTGGCACGCGCGAGCTGATCGGCCGGCGCATGGCCGCCCGCCAGCACCATTTCATGCCGCCGGCCCTGCTCGACAGCCAGTTTGCCACCCTGGAGGAACCCGGCCCGGACGAGCGGCCGCTCGTCGTCTCGGTCGAGGAGAGCAAGGACGCGATCGTGCAGGAAGTCGTGGAGCGGCTGGGGCTTTAAGGGCAGGCTGCCACGCCGTCATTCCGCGAAAATCAGCACGCTCCAGAGCTAGGAAAACGAGCGCATCAGCGGCGACACGGCTCCGGCAAAGGCTGGGGCGCTGCGTTCGATCTCGCGGGAGAGTGCGAGCAGCCACCCGTCCCGTCCTGCCGGCGCGATGAGTTGGAAGCCGGTCGGCAGGTCGTCCACCTCTCCCCAGGGCAGGGCGATGGCGGGCAGGCCCGCGGCGTTGACGAAGCCGGTGAAGATCGCATGCCCGCGCGGCCCGGCCGGGCGGCCATCGATGATCGGCGGGTGGCTCTCTTCGGCTGGCCAAGGCAGGGCAGCCGTCGCCGGCATCAGCAGCGCGTCGTAGCGGGCGAAGAGCCCATCCAGCTTTCGCTTGAGCGCCTCGATCTCGATCAGGATCTCGAAGAGCGCTCCGCCGCCGGCCGCCGCGCCGCTGCGATAATTCTCCTGCGCCGCCGCCATGCAGAGCGTCATGTCGGGCTTCTCGCCCTCGGGATAGCCGAGCGCCGACCAGCAGGCGGGGTTGTCGATCATCCAGGCGAGGCCGATGGCATAGAGCCGCATCCAGATCGGGTTCAGTCGCTCGGCGAAATCGGCATGCCCGATCTCTTCGACCTCGTGACCCATGCCGGCGAGATGCTCGGCCGCATGGTGGACACGGGCAGTGATGCCGGGATCGACCGGATGATCGGCGAAGCCCGGAACGAACAGGATGCGCGCCTTTTCCGGCACTGCCTCGGTGATGGCGTGTCCTGCCAGCACCTCCGTCAGGGCGATGGCATCTGCGACATTGCGGGCGATGCTTCCGGTGACCTCATAGCCGAGGAAGATCTCGGGCAGCCCGCCGCCGCGCGGCACGAGTCCGGTGGAGGGCTTGAAGCCGACGAGCCCGCAATGCGAGGCAGGCCTGCGGGTCGAGCCGCCGCCATCCGTGCCGAGCGCCAGCGGCGTATAGCCAGCCGCGACGGAGGCGACGGCGCCACCTGAAGAGCCGCCGGGCGTCAGAGCCGTATTCCAGGGATTGCGCGTCGTGCCGGTCGCGAGGGTCGAGGTGAAGCCCTGCATCGCGAATTCGGAAAGCGTCGTCTTGCCGGTGATGACGGCCCCGGTCGCCCGCAGCGCCGCGACCGGGATCTCGTCCTGGGTCGGTACGACATGGCGCAGCAGACGGCTGCCCCAGCCGGTCGGCAGGCCGGCGACATGCATGTTGTCTTTGATGCTGATAGGCACGCCGTCCAGCGGGCCGAGCGCCGCGCCTTGGGCATAGCGCCGGGCGCTGGCCTGGGCTGCCGCGAGCGCGCCCGTGTTGTCGAGCGCGACCATGGCGTTCAGCGCCGGCTCGCAGGCGTTCGCGCGCGCCAGGCAGGCTTCCGTCGCATCGACAGGTGTGAACCGGCCCGTGCGATAGCCTTGCACGAGCTCCGCCGCGTCGAGTTGCCAGAGCTGGTCCGTGGCTGTCATCGATGCTCGATCCGGGCGGCAAGGCTCGAAGCCAATCCCATCGTCGGCTTGGCAGGCGGGCGGCGGAAAGTCCCGGCGCTCGCCTTGCGCGGCTTCAGCGCGACCAGCGCCTCGGCCTGCTTCAGGGCGGCGCCCATCTGGTCGACGACCGGGACGGGGATGCGGTCCGCGACTTTGACGGCAAGCCCCGCCAGCGGTGCCCCGCCGAGGATGACGCAATCGGCCTCGTCCTCCACCACGGCCCGGCGGGCGAGTTCGACGATCACCGCCTCCTTCTCCTCCTGCACGTCGGCGATGTCGGCGAAGCCCTCGTCCAGCATGCGGATGCCGGCACAGCGGCCTTCCAGCCCATGCATCGCCACGCATTCCTCGTACCAGGGGCCGAGCGCGCGGGCGAAGGTGACGATGGCGAAGCGCTTGCCCAGCATGCAGGCGGTCAGCATGGCGGCCTCGGCCATGCCCACGATCGGGATATCGAACAGCTCGCGCGCGCCCATCAGGCCGGGGTCGCCGAAGGCGGCGATGATCGCGGCATCGACCTTGTCATGCTGCTCGGCCAGCATCTCGAGCGCGATGGCGCCGCCGATCTGCGCCTCGGCGCGGCTGGCGATATAGGGCACGCCGCGCGGCGCCGTCAGCGGGACGATCTCGGTGCCCGGCGCCGCGACGGCCTGAGCCGCCGCGAGCAGGCGCTGGGTGATCGCCTCGGTGGTGTTGGGGTTGAGCAGCAGGATGCGCATGGCGTTTCTTTGTGGTGTCCGCTTCGCTCGAAAATACTTGGGATGGCATCGACCTGAGTGAAACGCTCAGATCGGAACACGCGCTAGCGCCCGCCGATCAGTTCTTCGCGCCCGATCGCCTTGAGCCAGTGACGGGCGATCTCGTCGCGCCGCGCGAACCAGACGCCCGGCTTCGATGCAACATGCGCCAGGAAGCGCTCCAGCCCGCCGATGCGCCCTGGCTTGCCGATGATGCGCAGATGCAGGCCGACCGTCATCATCCGCGGCTCGCTTCCGCCCTCGTCATAGAGCCGGTCGAAGGCGTCGATGCAGTAGCGGGCGAAATCGTCGCCGAAGACGAAGCCGCCGCCGCGCGTGAAGCGCATGTCGTTCGTGTCGAACGAATACGGCACCACCAGATGGTCGCGGCCATCGACATCGACCAGATAGGGAAGGTCGTCGTTATAGGCGTTGGAATCGTAGAAGAACCCACCCTGCTCGATCAGCAGCCGGCGCGTGTTCGGCGAGGTGGCCGAGCGGGTGTGCCAGCCGCGCGGCGGCGTGCCGGCCGTCCGCGTGATCGCCTCGACCGTCCTCGCTATGGCGAGCCGCTCCTCGTCGATCGTCATGTTGGCGTGGCGCTCCCAGCGCCAGCCATGCGCCGCGATCTCGTGCCCATCCGCGACCGCTTCCTGGACCAGCCAGGGCGAGATCATCAGCGAGCGCCCAATGGCGTTCACCGTGCCCTTGGCGCCATGGGCCTTCAGCGCCTGGCGGATGCGCCGCCAGCCGGCGCGCGTGCCGTATTCGAAATGCGACTCCATGCAGAGGTCGCGGACGCCGGGGATTTCCTCGACGACCTCGTAGATGGACTCGTTCTTCTCGTCGCCCTGGCCGATGGAGAGCTCCCCGCCCTCCTCGACATTGATGACGAGGTTGACGGCGAGCCGGGCCTCGTTCGGCCACCGCACGGCCGGAGGGTTGCTGCCATAGCCGCGGAAATCGCGGTCGGTGGAATAATCGGGCAGCATCTCAGATATCCGCCATGCGCCGGAGGCCGACGAGCCGGTCGCCGATCACCAGCACGCCGATGGAGAGCAGGATCAGCAGCGTCGAGATCGCGGCGATGGTGGGGTCGGGGCTTTCCTCGACATATTGCAGCATTTGGATCGGCAAGGTCTTCGTCCAGGCGTCAGTGAAGAAGATCGAGATCGGATAGTTATCCATCGAGGCGAGAAAGGCGAACATGCCCGAGGTCAGGAAGGCCGGCGCCAGCGAGGGCACCAGTACCTTCATCACGGCCTTGGGATAGGTCAGGCCAAGCGTGCGCGCCGCGTCGATCAGCGTGAAATCGAAGAGCGAGAGCGAGGCGAAGACGGTTCGCACCACATAGGGAAGCGTGATGACGACATGGGCGAGGATCAGACTGAGCCAGACGTCACGCAGGCCGGCGGCGCGGAAGCTCTCCAGCATGGCGATGCCGATGACGAGGCCGGGCAGCATCAGTGGCGAGACGAGGAAGGTGACGACCGCCTCCCGCCCGCGGAAGCGGCCACGCAGCAGGCCGATGGCGCAGAGCGTGCCGAGCACCAGCGCGATCGCCGTCGAGAGCACGGCGAGCTTCACCGAGGCGAAGACGGGCGGCCAGAGATCGCGCGAGCGCATCAGCGCCTCGTACCAGCGCAGCGACCAGCTCGGCGCCGGCAGGGTGAAGACGGCGCTGGAGCCGAAGGAGACTGCGACCGTCACCACCAGCGGCGTCATCAGGAAGGCGACGGTGACGAAGGCGAGGATGCCGGTCAGCCAGCCTGCGACTTTCTCGACGGTGGTCATGAAGCGCCTCCCAGTCGGCGCGAGAGCCAGGAACTCGCGACCACGATGGCGACGGTGAGCGCCAGCAGCACCACCGCCGTGGTCGAGCCGAGCTGCTCGTTGCGCATGAACAGGAAGGAGCGGCCGGTCAGCGTCGCCAATGTCTGGAAGCGGTCGCCGATAACCAGGCTCGGGATCACGTACATCGAGGCCGCCATCGAGAAGACGAAGGCGATGCCGGTGACGATGCCGGGAAGCGAGAGCGGCAGCGCGACCTTGAAGAAGCGATAGACCGGCGAGGCGCCGAGCGTCGCCGCCGCCTCGCCGAGCCGTGGATCGACGAGCTTAAGGACGGAGTAGATCGGCAGGATCATGAAGGGCACGAAGATGTTGGCCGCGCCGATGACGAGGCCCGTCTCAGTGAAGAGTAGGCGCTGCGGCTCGGACCATAGCCCGATGCCGGTCATGATCTGCGAGACGATGCCGTCGCGCCGGAGCACGATCTGCCAGGCGAAGGCCTTGACCACGACGCCGACCGAGAGCGGCAGGATGATAGCGACCAGGATCGCGGCCTGCACGAGCCCGCCGGCGCGCGCCAGCACCAGCGCCGTCGGATAGCCGATGACGAGGCAGACCAGCGTGACCAGCGCCGCGCTGCGCAGCGTATTGCCGAGGACGATCCAGCTGAACGGGTCAGCGAAGAAGCTGCCGAAGGACGCGAGTCCCCCGGCGCCGAACAGGCTGCGCCCGAGCAGGAAAAGGAGCGGCAGCCCGTAGACGATGGCGAGGTAGAGGACGGCCGGCGCCGCCAGCAGCAGGACCGGGTCGAGGCGTCGCGCCGCGCTCATGCCGCGGCCTCCTCGGCCGGGGCCGGGTAGAGCAGCGTGTCGGCTTCGCGCCAGCCGAGCGAAAGCGTGCTGCCGGGCGCGAGGCCGGCCGGGGCTTCATGCGCCTCGACCATCAGGCGCCCGCCCTCCGGCGCCTCGAAATGGAGCTGGACGCGCGCGCCCTGGAAGACGGCGTCCGTCAGCTTCGCCTGGATGACGTTCTCTCCGCTGCCGCCGAGCATGATGCGCTCCGGCCGAACGCCGACGAGCACCTTGCTGCCGGGGATGAAGTTGCCCGGCGCGCGGACGGTGCCGGCCGGCGTCTCGACCGCGACGGTGCCCTGGTCTTCGGAGACGACAGTGCCGGGAAGGCGGCTCGACAGCCCGACGAAGTCGAGCGCGAAGGGCGTCGTCGGGCGATGATAGATCTCGGCCGGGGTATCGAGCTGCTCGATCCGGCCGCGATACATCACCGCGATCCGGTCGGACATGGTCAGCGCCTCGTCCTGGTCATGGGTGACGAAGATCGCCGTCGTGCCGACCTCGCGCAGGATACGGCGCAGGTCGATCTGCATCGCCTCGCGCAGCTTGCGGTCGAGCGCCGAGAAGGGCTCGTCGAGCAGCAGGAGCTTCGGCCCGACCGCGAGTGCGCGCGCGACCGCCACACGTTGCTGCTGGCCGCCGGAGAGCGCCTTGATCGAGCGGTCAGCGAAGGCGCTCATCTGCACCAGCGAAAGGAAGCGCGACACGGTCGGCGCGATCGTGTCTTTCGGCGCGCCGCGTGCCTTCAGCCCGAAGGCCACGTTCTCTGCCACCGTCAGATGCGGGAAGAGCGCGTAGTTCTGGAAGACGACGCCGATGTCGCGCCGATGCGGCGGGCGCCGCGTGATCTCCTCGCCGTCGAGCACGACCTTGCCGGTGTCGGGCGTCATAAGCCCGGCGACGATGCGCAGCAGCGTGGTCTTGCCGCAGCCCGAGGGGCCGAGCAGCGAGATGAACTCGGCCTGGCCGACGGCGAGATCGACGCCGTCGAGGACGGTGGCCGAGCCGAAGCTCTTGCTGGCGCCGGTGATGTCGAGGAAGGCAGCGGTCATGCGGTCTCCGGGCGTCGCGGAACGATCGTGTCGAGCCCTCGTCCTGTGGAGGCCCGCAGGGCCGTCTCGAAGGCGGTCCAGATGTCTCCGGAGCCTCCTGGAACATCCTTCGAGACGCCAATCCCTGTGGAATGGCTCCTCAGGATGGGGCTTCGAGAGCGGGCCTCTGGCAGGACGAGGGCTGATGAGTGGCCGGCCGTTAGATCGCCATGTCGCGATCCCAGCGCTTGATCCAGTCGTTGCGCTGGGCGGCGACGTTGGCCCAGTCGATCTGGTGGATCTTGACGTCGGCGCCCAGGCCCTCCGGCTTCGGCACGGCCTTGTTGGTGGCGAGCGAGAAGGTCGGGCCGGCGAGCTTGCTCTGCAGCTCCGCGCCGAGCATCTCGTTGACATAGGCGAAGGCGAGCTCGGACTGCGGCGCGCCCTTGATGACCGCGATGCCGGACGGCATGGCGAAGACGCCTTCCTTCGGCGCGACGAGGTCGATGGGGGCGCCGGCCGCCTTGCGCTCCAGCGCATAGGAGGACATCGCCGGTCCGATCATATAGGCCTCGCCCTGCTCGAGCAGGTTATAGGCCTGCGGCTGCTGGGTGTAGATCGTCAGCAGGTTGGGCTTCAGTGCGGCGAGCTTCTTGAAGCCGGCGTCGGTGTCCTTCTGCACCGCCTCCAGCGTGCCGCCCGCCAGCAGGCCGGCGACGAAGAGCGCGGGCAGCCCCTCGGTGTTCTGCAGGGACGGGATGATGATGCGGCCCTTGTATTTCGGGTCGAACATCTCGGCCCAGGACGAGGGCGGGGTCTTCATCGCGGTCTTGCTGTAGGCGACGCCGAGCCAGGGCTGCAGGTAGTTTGCCCACATCGCGTCCATATGGGTCGAGCCCGGCAGGAGGTTGGCGAGGTTCGGCGCCTTGGCAGGGGTGAGCGGATCGAGCAGGCCTTCCTTCACCGCCAGGATCATCACCGGATCGTCCATCTGGACGACCGACATGTACTGACTGCCCTTGTTCTTCTGCATCTTCTCGAGGTTCACCAGGGAGCGCGTGCCCTCGAAGATCACCTTGCAGTTGTATTTCTTCTCGAACATCGGGACGACGGTCGACTCGACCCAGGGCTTGTGGCCGGCTGCGCCGCCGACGACGAGTTCCTTCGTCTGGGCGCGCAGGATCGAGGGGCTCGCGACCAGTGTGGCGGCGGCTGCGCCCCCGGCGAGCAGCGAGCGACGGGTCAGCCTGGCTTGAGCGAAAGCGTCCATGGGGCGAGGTCCTTTGCTATGTGACGAAAGGTCTTTTCACCTTCAGCAATGGCCGTGCCAACCGCGCAGAGTAGCCGGATAAAGCAATTTAAATCATATTTATCAATGCGATGAGCTAATTATTGTCAGGTTATTCCTGACAACTAGAGCGAGAGTGGGAGCGAATTTTTGTGCACAATCTTGTTTTGATTGTGCTCTTTATGGTGGCGCGGCTGGCTAGAGAACGTGCAGGCGGGCCGTTGGCGCCTGGAGCCGGAACGGCGATAATCGACGCATGAGGGAAGACGAGATCTACGCGGTCCTGTCGCGTGTGCTGCGTACCGGCGATCTGCCGGGCGGTATCAAGCTTGGCGAGCACCGTCTCGCCGAGATCTTCGGCGTCAGCCGCGAGCGCACCCGCAAGGTGCTGCACCGGCTGGGGCATGAGCGGCTGCTGGAGATCGTCAAGAACCGCGGGGCTTTCACCATCGCGCCCGACCTGCGCGAAGGGCATATGGTCTACGAGGCGCGGCGCATCCTGGAGAGCGGCATGGCCGCCCATCTCGCCGACAGCCTGACGCAGGCGCAGATCGAGAGGCTGCGCGAGCATGTCGACGCCGAGGCCGAGGCGCTGCGGCAGGGCGACCAGCCGACCTGGCAGAAGCTGTCGGCCGAATTCCATTACCTGCTCGCCGAGATGACGGAGAACCCGCTGGTCCAGCGTCAGGCGCAGGAGCTGATCAGCCGCACGCTGATGCTGGTCAAGCGCTACGAGACCAATGCGGGCTCCGCCTGCGGCTGCGACGAGCATCGCGCCATCTTCCGTGCGCTCTCAATGCGCGAGCGCGGGAAGGCCGTCAAGGCGATGGCAACCCATCTCTCCCTTGTCGAGACGCGGTTGCGGCCGATCCTCTGCGAGGATGCCGGGCCGTCGCTGGAAGAGGTGCTGCGCAAGGAGATCGACGCTCGGCGCGGCGTCGATGCCGGGCTCGTCGCCGCGTCCTGATTTGCCCCCCATTCCGCCGCTGTTCCGACGCCCTTAGGATTCGCATGAGCTACGACCTGATCATCGCCAACGGCACGGTCGCGACGGCGACCGACACCTTCTCCTGCGACATCGGCATCCGCGACGGGCGCATCGTCGCGCTCGGCCACGGGCTGGGCGGCGCGACCGAGACGATCGATGCAAGCGGCAGGCTGGTGCTGCCCGGCGGCATCGACAGCCATGTCCACATCTCGCAGCCGAGCGGGGAGGGCATCGTCATGGCCGATGATTTCGAGAGCGGCACGCGCTCGGCGGCCTTCGGCGGCAACACCACGGTGATGCCGTTCTGCATGCAGGAGAAGGGCGTAAGCCTGCGCGAGACGGTGAAGGCCTATCACGGCCTTGCCGACGGCAAATGCCACACCGACGTGTCTTTCCACCTCGTCCTCTCGGATCCGACGGAACAGGTGCTCGGGCAGGACCTGCCGGCACTGATCGCGGACGGCTACACCTCCTTCAAGGTCTTCATGACCTATGAGGGGCTGGCGCTCGCCGACTACGAGATGCTGCAGGTGATGAGCGTCGCGCGCGAGACCGGCGCGCTCGTCATGGTCCATGCCGAGAACTACGACGCCATCCGCTTCCTGACCGACCGGCTGGAGCGCGGCGGCAGCATCGCCCCCAAATTCCACGGCACTTCGCGGCCGATCCCCGTCGAGCGCGAGGCGACGCATCGGGCGATCTCGTTGGCCGAGCTGATCGACGTGCCGGTGATGATCGTCCACGTCTCGAACCGGGAGGCGATGGAAGAGATCGCGCGCGCCCGCTCGCGCGGCCTTAAGGTTTATGGCGAGACCTGCCCGCAATATCTCGTGCTCACCGAGAAGGACATGGACGGGCTCAATATGGAGGGCGCGAAATATGTCTGCTCGCCGCCCCCGCGCGATACCGCCAGCCAGCAGGCCTGCTGGGAGGGGCTGCAGAGCGGGGTCTTCCAGACCTTCTCCTCCGATCATTGCCCGTTCCGCTACGACGACCCGGCCGGCAAGCTCAATCCGAAGGGGCGAACCTCCTTCCGCTGGGTGCCGAACGGCATCCCCGGCGTCGAGACGCGCCTGCCGATCCTGTTCTCCGAAGGGGTGGGGAAGGGGCGCATCAGCCTGAACCAGTTCGTGGCGCTGTCCGCGACCAACCACGCCCAGGCCTACGGGCTGACCAGCAAGGGCTCGATCGCCATCGGCATGGATGCCGACATCGCGATCTGGGACCCGGAGCGCGAGCTCGCGATCAGCCAGAGCCTGCTGCATCACGGCAGCGACTACACGCCTTATGAGGGCATCCGGGTGAAGGGCTGGCCGGTCACCACCATCGTGCGCGGGCGCGTCGTGGTGCGCGACGGCGTCCTCGAAGGAGCGCCGGGCGAGGGGCGACACATCGCGCGTGAGCGCTCCCGATGGGCGCTGCAGCCCGCCTGATCAGGGCTCGCCCGCCATGCCCCGGCATGGCAAACGATTCGGAGAGTGAATGGATTGCTGCCGTCCCCGGAATTCCAAAACGGAGGCGTTTGCTCACGATTCCGGCCCCCAGCCCCAGCGACGCTTGCTCCGAGCTGTCGAAATCCGCCGCACTGCACTGTATTCAACCCCATCGCGCGATTGTGCAGCGCGGCGGAGTCTTGCTTCATTCTAATCGAGGGTCTAAGCGACTGGGACAGCGCGCCGTCCCGCGGCCGCCTGAAGTGAGTTAGATCATGCAAGCTGTCCCGGTGTCGTCGATCCTGAACGACTATCTGCCGCTGGTGCTGTTTATCGCCGTCTCGGCGGTCATTGGCCTCGCCCTGCTGATCGCCCCCTTCGCGATCGCCTATTCCAAGCCGGATGCCGAGAAGCTCTCCGCCTATGAATGCGGCTTCAACGCCTTCGACGATGCCCGCATGAAGTTCGACGTCCGATTCTATCTGGTCGCGATCCTCTTCATCATCTTCGATCTCGAGGTCGCCTTCCTGTTCCCCTGGGCCGTCGCCTTCGGCAGCCTCGGCTGGTATGGTTTCTGGTCGATGATGGTTTTTCTCGGCGTGCTGACCGTGGGCTTCGTCTACGAGTGGCGCAAAGGCGCGCTGGAGTGGGACTAGGCCGATCGGGCCGCGATCCGGTTTTTCGCGTTTTCGTCCGATAGGCCAAGAGTTTCACGCCAAGAGCTTCACGAGGTTTAGAGCATGGCAATCACAGCGATCGATCGCGGCGACCCGCTCGTCGCGCCGGCACCGAAGGGGCTGCTCGGCCCCGATGGGCAGCCGCTCGGCACGCGTGATCCGTTCTTCGTCGAGATCAACAACGAGCTGGCCGACAAGGGCTTCCTCGTCACCGCCACGGATGATCTGGTCAACTGGGCCCGTACCGGCTCGCTGATGTGGATGACGTTCGGCCTGGCCTGCTGCGCCGTCGAGATGATGCAGCTCTCGATGCCGCGCTACGATGTCGAGCGCTTCGGCTTCGCGCCCCGCGCCAGCCCGCGCCAGTCGGATGTGATGATCGTCGCCGGCACGCTGACCAACAAGATGGCCCCGGCGCTCCGCAAGGTCTACGACCAGATGCCGGAGCCGCGCTACGTCATCTCGATGGGCTCCTGCGCCAATGGCGGCGGCTATTATCACTACAGCTACTCGGTGGTTCGCGGCTGCGACCGCATCGTCCCGATCGACATTTATGTCCCGGGCTGCCCACCGACGGCGGAGGCGCTGCTCTACGGCGTGCTGCTGCTGCAGAAGAAGATCCGGCGCACCGGCACGATCGAGCGCTGAGCGCTACCGTCGGTCGATGTCGCAGGCGATGAAGGTGAGACGATGAGCGAAGCGCTCGTACAACTCGGCGAAGAGATCAAGGCCGCGCTGCCCGGCGCGGTGACGGAGGCGGTCGTCGCCTTCGAGGAGCTGACGATCCATGCCGAGGCGGCTTCGATCGTCACGGTGCTGAAGACGCTCTACGAGGATCAGCGCTTCCGCTTCGTCAATTTCACCGACCTTGCGGGCGCCGACTATCCCGGCCGCGAGAAGCGCTTCGACGTGGTCTACCACATGCTGGCGCCGCACCATAACCGGCGCATCCGCGTGAAGGTGCAGACCGACGAGGCGACCCCGGTCCCCTCCGTCATCGAGGTCTTCCCCGCGGCGAACTGGTTCGAGCGCGAGGCCTACGATTTCTACGGCATCCTGTTCTCCGGCCACCCGGATCTGCGCCGCATCCTCACCGACTACGGCTTCGAGGGCTATCCGCTGCGCAAGGACTTCCCGCTGACCGGCTTCGTCGAGGTCCGCTATGACGACGAGCAGAAGCGCGTCGTCTACGAGCCGGTGAAGCTGAACCAGGAATTCCGCAACTTCGATTTCCTCTCGCCCTGGGAAGGCACGGATTACGTGCTGCCCGGTGACGAGAAGGCGAAGACGGCCTGATCGGAGCCGGACATGACTGAGCACAACATCCGGAACTTCTCGATCAACTTCGGCCCGCAGCACCCTGCTGCGCATGGCGTTCTCAGGTTGGTTCTCGAACTCGACGGCGAGGTGGTCGAGCGCGTCGATCCGCATATCGGCCTGCTGCATCGCGGCACCGAGAAGCTGATCGAGGCCAAGACCTATCTCCAGGCCGTGCCCTATTTCGATCGGCTCGACTATGTCGCGCCGATGAATCAGGAGCATGCCTACGCTCTGGCGATCGAGCGCCTCGCCGGCGTGACGGTGCCGCGCCGCGGCCAGCTCATCCGCGTGCTCTATTCCGAAATCGGCCGCATCCTCTCGCATCTGCTGAACGTCACCACGCAGGCGATGGACGTCGGCGCGCTGACGCCTCCGCTCTGGGGTTTCGAAGAGCGCGAGAAGCTGATGATCTTCTACGAGCGGGCCTGCGGCGCGCGCATGCACGCGGCCTATGTCCGGCCCGGCGGCGTGCATCAGGACCTGCCCGTCTCGCTGATCCACGACATCGCCGAATGGTGCGATCCGTTCCTGAAGGTCTGCGACGACCTCGAAGGGCTGCTCAGCGACAACCGCATCTTCAAGCAGCGCAACGTCGATATCGGCGTGGTCGATCTCGAGACCTGCTGGAAATGGGGCTTCTCGGGCGTGATGGTGCGCGGCTCCGGCGCGCCATGGGACCTGCGCAAGTCGCAGCCCTACGAGTGCTACGAGGAGATGGAATTCGACATCCCCGTCGGCAAGAACGGCGACTGCTTCGATCGCTACCACATCCGCATGGAAGAGATGCGCCAGTCGGTGCGCATCATGAAGCAGTGCTGCGAGAAGCTGCTGGCAGCCGATGGCGGCGGGCCGGTCTCCTCGCTCGACGGCAAGATGGTGCCGCCCAAGCGCGGCGAGATGAAGCGCTCGATGGAAGCGCTGATCCACCACTTCAAGCTCTACACCGAGGGCTACAAGGTGCCGGCCGGCGAGGTCTATGCCGCGGTCGAGGCGCCGAAGGGCGAATTCGGCGTCTATCTGGTCTCGGACGGCACCAACAAGCCTTATCGCTGCAAGATCAAGGCCCCGGGCTTCGCCCATCTGCAGGCCATGGATTTCATGTGCCGCAAGCACATGCTCGCCGACGTCTCCGCGATCCTCGGCTCCCTCGACATCGTGTTCGGGGAGGTCGATCGCTGATGGAGCACGTCGGGCGCCTCTCGCATCGAGCTGTTCCGCTGGCCGTCTCGGTCGCGGTCATGGCTGGCTTCGCCGGGACTTCCCCGACGCGGGCCGAGCCCGCTCGTGCCGATGGGCGCTCCGAGCTCAGCCAGCGCATACAGCGGCTCAAGGCCAGCCAGCGCGATCATCGCGAGCTGGAAGCGAGCGGTTTTCGCTACGTGGGCACCGACGGTCATTCGCCGTATGTCTACTATGTCTATCGCCATGCCGACGGTCGCGAGTATCACTGCGCACAGAAGGCTTGGAGCACCGGCGCTTGCTTCCCCAACAGCCAGCGCGATCCGCGGGTTCTGCCACGACATGTGCGCATCCCGGATCTGCAGCGTGCCGGTTATCGCTATTCGGGAATTCGTCAGGCAGATGGAAAGCTTTGGCATGCCTATGACAAGGGCTGTGCCCAGCCGGCTTATCTCTGCCCGAATGAAGGTTTCGCCGGCTGCCGCGTGGTCCGCGCGGCCGGGCAATGTTGAAACGAGATTGAACGATGTCTGTCCGTCGTCTTGCACCTGATCCGGTTCAGCCCGCCTCCTTCGCCTTCACCGCGGCGAACGAGAACTGGATCGACCAGCAGATCGCCAAGTATCCGGAAGGCCGGCAGGCCTCGGCCGTCATTCCGCTGCTGTGGAAGGCGCAGGAGCAGGAGGGCTGGGTCTCGCGCGCCGTGATCGAGACCGTCGCCAGGCGTCTCGGCATGGCGCCGATGCGGGTGATGGAGGTCGCGACCTTCTACACCATGTTCAACCTGCAGCCGGTCGGCGAGTATTTCGTCCAGCTCTGCGGCACCACGCCCTGCGCGCTGCGCGGCGCCGAGGCGCTGAAGAAGGTCTGTGCCGAGGTCATCGGCCCGCAATCGACCGTCACCGCCGATGGCAAGCTCTCCTGGCTCGAGGTCGAATGCCTCGGCGCCTGCTGCAACGCTCCGATGGCGCAGATCAATGTCGACTATTACGAGGACCTGACGCCGGACAATTTCCGCCAGCTCCTCGACGATCTGCGCAACGGCCGCCCGACCAAGCCCGGCCCGCAGAACAGCCGCACCGGCTCGGAACCGGAAGGCGGTGGCGAGACGCTGACGGACAAGGCCCTCTATGACGGCTCGATGATCGGCGCCGGCGACTGGCAGAAGCGGGTCCTTGAGCAGCGCAAGGCTGCCGCCGAAGCCGCTGCCGCCAAGGCCGCCGCGGAAGCCGAGGCCAAGAAGGCTGCGGAGGCCGAGGCGAACAAGGCGGAGGCCACGCCGGCTGCCGTCGCTGCCAAGCCTGCGAGCGAGACGGCGGCTGCCGGCCGCCCGAAGCCCTCGGAGCCCGCCCAGCCGACGAGCGCCGCCCAGGATACGCCGGCCGCCCAAGGCAAGCCCAAGGCGACCCGTTCGCGCGCCAAGCCCGCCAAGGGCGGCGACAAGCCGGCAGAGTGAGGCACTAGGACATGCTGGCAGATCGCGACCGCATCTTCACCAACCTCTACGGCCTTCATGACCGCACCCTGCAGGGCGCGATCAAGCGCGGCCATTGGGACGGCACAAAGTTCATCCTGGAGCAGGGCCGCGACTGGATCGTCGACGAGATGAAGAAGTCCGGCCTGCGCGGCCGCGGCGGCGCCGGCTTCCCGACGGGTCTCAAATGGTCGTTCATGCCCAAGCAGAGCGACGGGCGCCCGCATTATCTCGTCGTCAACGCCGACGAGTCGGAGCCGGGCACCTGCAAGGACCGCGAGATCATGCGCAACGACCCGCATACGCTGGTCGAGGGCTGCCTGATCGCCTCCTTCGCCATGGGCGCGCATGCGGCCTATATCTATATCCGCGGCGAATACATCCGTGAGCGCGAGGCGCTGCAGCGCGCCGTCGACGAGGCCTATGCGGCCAGGCTGATCGGCAAGGACAACGTCCACGGCTATCCCTTCGACCTTTATGTGCATCACGGCGCCGGCGCCTATATCTGCGGCGAAGAGACGGCGCTGCTCGAGAGCCTCGAGGGCAAGAAGGGCATGCCGCGGCTGAAGCCGCCTTTCCCGGCCAATATGGGCCTCTATGGCTGCCCGACCACGGTGAATAACGTGGAGTCGATCGCGGTCGCGCCGACCATCCTGCGCCGCGGCGCCGCCTGGTTCTCCTCGATCGGCACGCCGAACAATGTCGGCACCAAACTCTTCTGCGTCTCGGGCCATGTGAACAAGCCCTGCAACGTCGAGGAGGCCATGGGCCTGACCTTCCGCGAGCTGATCGACCGTCATTGCGGTGGCATCCGCGGCGGCTGGGACAACCTCAAGGCCGTCATCCCCGGCGGCTCGTCGGTCCGCATGGTGCCGGCCGAGCAGATCATCGACACGCCGATGGATTTCGACTCGCTCTCGAAGCTGCGCTCCGGCCTCGGCACCGCGGCAGTCATCGTGATGGACAAGTCGACCGACGTGATCCGCGCCATTGCCCGCCTCAGCCACTTCTACAAGCATGAGAGCTGCGGCCAGTGCACGCCGTGCCGCGAAGGCACGGGCTGGATGTGGCGCGTCATGGAGCGCATGGCCGAGGGCCGCGCCCAGAAGCGCGAGATCGACATGCTGCTCGACGTCACCAAGCAGATCGAGGGCCACACGATCTGCGCGCTCGGCGACGCTGCGGCCTGGCCGATCCAGGGCCTGATCGCGCATTTCCGTCACGAGATCGAGCAGCGCATCGACGACTATGCCGCCAACCCGCACAGCGAGCCTGTGCGGCTGATGGCGGCGGAGTGAGACCATGACCAAACTCGTCATCGACGGCATCGAAGTCGACGTCCCGGCCGAATACACTGTCCTGCAGGCCTGCGAGGCTGCCGGCGCCGAAGTGCCGCGCTTCTGCTTCCATGAGCGCCTCTCGATCGCCGGCAACTGCCGCATGTGCCTCGTCGAGGTGAAGGGCGGGCCGCCGAAGCCGCAGGCCTCCTGCGCCATTGGCGTGCGCGACCTGCGCCCCGGCCCGAATGGCGAGCCGCCGGTCGTCATGACCAAGTCGCCGATGGTCAAGAAGGCCCGCGAAGGGGTGATGGAGTTCCTGCTCATCAACCACCCGCTGGACTGCCCGATCTGCGACCAGGGCGGCGAGTGCGACCTGCAGGACCAGGCCATGGCCTATGGCGTGGACACCTCGCGCTATGCCGAGAACAAGCGCGCGGTCGAGGACAAGTATATCGGCCCGCTGGTCAAGACCTCGATGACGCGCTGCATCCAGTGCACGCGTTGCGTCCGCTTCACCACCGAGGTCGCCGGCGCCTCTGACCTCGGTGCCATCGGCCGCGGCGAGGACATGGAGATCACGACCTATCTCGAGCAGGCGATGTCGTCGGAGCTGCAGGGCAACGTCGTCGATCTCTGCCCGGTCGGCGCGCTGACCTCGAAGCCCTATCAGAACAAGGCCCGGCCCTGGGAGCTCTCCAAGACCGAGAGCATCGACGTGATGGACGCCGTCGGCTCGGCGATCCGCGTCGATTCCCGCGGCAAGGAAGTGATGCGCATCCTGCCCCGCCTTAACGAGGCGGTGAACGAGGAGTGGATCTCCGACAAGACCCGCCACGTCGCCGACGGCCTGCGCACCCAGCGCCTCGACCGGCCCTATCTGCGCGAGAACGGCCGTCTGCGCCCCGCGAGCTGGAACGAGGCCTTCGCCGCCATCGCCGCCAAGGTGAAGGGTGCCAAGGCTGAGAAGATCGGCGCCATCGCCGGTGATCTCGCCGCCGTCGAGGAGATGTTCGCGCTCAAGAGCCTGATCGCCTCGCTCGGCAGCGCCAATCTCGACGCACGGCAGGATGGGACGAAGCTCGATCCGAAGCTCGGCCGCGCGTCCTACGTCCTCAACGCCGGCATCGCCGGTATCGAGGAGGCGACCTCGCTGCTGATCGTCGGCTCCAATCCGCGTCGCGAAGCGCCGATCCTGAACGCCCGCATTCGCAAGCGCTGGCTGCGCGGCGACATCAAGATCAGCGTCATCGGCGAGAAGGCGGACCTGACCTACACCTACGACTATCTCGGCGCGGGCCCGGAAACGCTGGCCGATGTCGTGAAGTCGGCCGCTGCCGCCGGTGGCAAGCCGATGGTGCTGGTGGGGCAGGGCGCTCTCGCCCGCGAGGACGGCGCGGCCGTGCTCTCGCTCGCCGCCAAGGCGGCGCAGGCGCTCGGCGCCGTCGCCGAGGGCTGGAACGGCTTCGGCGTCATCCACACCGCCGCCTCACGCGTCGGTGCGCTCGATCTCGGCTTCGTGCCGGGAGAGGGCGGTCTCGACGTTGCTGGCATGCTGCAGCCGGGCGCGCTCGACGTGCTCTTCCTGCTCGGTGCCGACGAGGTCGAAGTGCCGGAAGGCGCCTTCGTCGTCTATCAGGGCACCCATGGCGACAAGGGCGCGCACCGCGCCGATGTCATTCTGCCGGGTGCGGCCTATACCGAGAAATCGGGCACCTATGTGAACACCGAAGGCCGCGTGCAGATGGCCGACCGCGCCACCTTCCCGCCGGGCGACGCGCGCGAGGACTGGGCGATCCTGCGTGCGCTGTCCGCCGCGCTCGGCAAGACGCTGCCCTTCGACTCGCTGGCCGGCCTGCGCAAGGCGCTCTACGAGGCGCATCCGCACTTCGCCGCGCTCGACACGCTGTCGGAGAACGATGCCGCCGCCATCGGCAAGCTCGCCGGCCTCGGCGGCAAGACCGGCAAGGCGGGTTTTGTCTCGACGGTGAGCGATTTCTATCAGACCAACCCGATCGCGCGCGCCTCCGCCGTGATGGCGGAATGCTCGGCGCTGGCCTCCGGCCGGCACCAGCAGGCGGCGGAGTAAGCGGCCATGAACTGGGACCTCGTCCTCGATCTCGCGATCATCCTCGGCAAGAGCCTGCTGCTGCTGGTCTGCCTGCTCGTCTTCATCGCCTATATCCTGCTCGCCGACCGCAAGGTCTGGGCGGCGGTGCAGCTTCGCCGCGGCCCGAACGTCGTCGGTCCCTGGGGCCTGTTCCAGAGCTTCGCGGACCTGATCAAGTTCGCGCTCAAGGAGCCGATCATCCCGTCCGGCGCCAACAAGGGCATCTTCCTGCTGGCGCCGTTCATCTCCTGCCTGCTGGCGCTCGGCGCTTGGGCGGTGATCCCGGTGGCGGAAGGCTGGGCGATCGCCGACATCAATGTCGGCGTGCTCTACATCCTCGCGATCTCCTCGCTGGGCGTCTACGGCATCATCATGGCCGGCTGGGCCTCGAACTCGAAGTACCCCTTCATGAGCGCGCTGCGCTCGGCGGCGCAGATGGTGTCCTACGAAGTCTCGATCGGCTTCGTCATCATCACCGTGCTGCTCTGCGTCGGCTCGCTCAATCTGTCGGCCGTCGTCGAGGCGCAGCAGACCCGCGGCCTTGCCCATGCGCTTGGCGTGCCGTGGCTCTCGATCCTGAACTGGTACTTCATCCCGCTCTTCCCGATGTTCGTGGTCTTCTTCATCTCGGCGCTGGCCGAGACGAACCGGCCGCCCTTCGATCTGGCTGAAGCCGAGTCGGAGCTCGTGGCGGGCTTCATGGTCGAGTATTCCTCGACGCCGTACCTGCTGTTCATGCTCGGCGAATACGTGGCGATCATGACCATGTGCTCGCTGACCACGATCCTTTTCCTCGGCGGCTGGGCGCCCCCGGTCGCGCTGCCGCCTTTCACCTGGCTGCCCGGCGTGTTCTGGTTCGCGCTCAAGGTCTGCTTCGTGTTCTTCATGTTCGCGCTGGTGAAGGCCTTCGTGCCGCGCTACCGCTACGACCAGCTGATGCGCCTGGGCTGGAAGGTCTTCCTGCCGCTCTCGCTCGCCTGCGTGGTGATCGTGGCGCTGGTGCTGCAGATCACGGGCTGGGGGCCGGTGAACGGATGAGTTGGGCCGGCCCGCTCGGCGCCCTGATCGGCTTCGGGCTCGGCCTGCTGGAATACCGGCTGATCTCGGCCGTGGTGATCGGGGCGCTGAGGCGCACGGATCGCTCGGAGACGCAGGCCGAGAAAGATGATTACGAGCGCCGCATCCGCATCCTGCGGGCGGTGCTGGTTGTGATGACGATCGGCTTCATGCCGATCCTGGGTTTCGTGATCGGTCGGACGCTGTTCGACTGAGGATGGAAGGACGAAGGCGATGTCACCCGCGCAAGCCGCAAGGGGCCTGCTGCTGAAGGAGTTCGTCGGGGCCATCGGGCTCTCGATGCGCTACTTCTTCAAGCCGAAGGCGACGCTGAACTACCCCTTCGAGAAGGGGCAGCTCTCGCCGCGTTTCCGCGGCGAGCATGCGCTGCGGCGTTATCCGAACGGCGAGGAGCGCTGCATCGCCTGCAAGCTCTGCGAGGCGATCTGCCCGGCGCAGGCCATCACCATCGAGGCCGGCCCGCGCCGCAACGACGGCACGCGCCGCACTACCCGCTACGACATCGACATGACCAAGTGCATCTACTGCGGCTTCTGCCAGGAGGCCTGCCCGGTCGATGCCATCGTCGAAGGGCCGAATTTCGAATTCGCGACCGAAACCCGCGAGGAGCTGTTCTACGACAAGGACAAGCTGCTCGCGAACGGCGCGCGCTGGGAACGCGAGATCGCGCGCAACATCGCGATGGACGCGCCTTACCGTTGAGATCGCGGCGCCTGCCACGCGGTTGTCGTGTCCGGCGGGCCTGATTATAGACGCTCCAAATTGCTTCGGGCTCCCTGAGTCCCGGAGCACGAACCAAACGAGGACCGCTTCAAAAAGGGGCGGGAAGGGCTGGCCGAGATGAATGCCGCAGCGGCTTTCTTCTATCTCTTCGCAGGAGTGACCTTGGCGTCCGCCTTCATGGTGGTGACGTCGCGCAACCCTGTGCATTCGGTGCTCTATCTGATCCTGGCCTTCGTCAACGCGGCCGGGCTCTTCATGCTGCTCGGCGCCGAGTTCCTCGCGATGCTGCTGGTCGTGGTCTATGTCGGCGCGGTCGCAGTGCTCTTCCTCTTCGTGGTGATGATGCTCGACGTCGATTTCGCCGAGTTCCGCCAGGGCTTCCTGAATTACCTGCCGATCGGCGCGCTGATCGGCTTCATCTTCGCCGTCGAGCTGCTGCTGGTCGTCGGCGCCTGGGTCATCGATCCGCAGATCGTCAAGGCGCCGGTCGCGGCCATTCCGAGCAACATCACCAACACCGAGGCGCTCGGCCGCGTGCTCTACACGCAGTACATCTACTACTTCCAGGCGGCCGGCCTCGTGCTGCTCGTCGCCATGATCGGCGCCATCGTGCTGACGCTGCGCGAGCGGACCGGCATCAAGCGCCAGCATGTTCCGACCCAGAACGCCCGCACCAAGGACGCGGCGATGGAGGTCAAGCAGGTACCCTCGCGCGCCGGCGTTCCGGAGGAGATGGCGTGATGACGATCGGACTGGGCCATTATCTCGCCGTCAGCGCCATCCTGTTCACGCTCGGCGTGCTCGGCATCTTCATCAACCGCAAGAACGTCATCGTCATCCTGATGTCGGTCGAGCTCATCCTGCTCTCGGTCAACATCAACTTCGTCGCGTTCTCCAGCTTCATGAACGACATCGTCGGCCAGGTCTTCGCGCTCCTGGTGCTGACGGTGGCGGCGGCCGAGGCCGCCATCGGCCTCGCCATCCTCGTCGTCTACTTCCGCAACCGCGGCTCGATCGCGGTCGAAGACATCAACATGATGAAAGGCTGAGCGCGCCCACGCGCCTGGACCTCACGCCCATGTATCACGCGATCGTCTTCCTCCCCCTGATCGGCTTCCTGATCGCCGGCCTGTTCGGCCGGCTGATCGGCGCGCGCGGCTCCGAGATCGTCACGACCTCGCTGCTCTTCGTCTCGGCCGTCCTCTCCTGGGTCGCCTTGTTCCAGGTCGGCTTCGGCCATGGCACCACGCGCGTGCAGATCGCGAGCTGGATCGCCTCGGGCGAATTGCAGGTCGACTGGGCCTTCCGCATCGACACGCTGACGGCGGTGATGCTGGTGGTGGTCAACACCGTCTCCTCGCTCGTGCACCTCTATTCGATCGGCTACATGCACGAGGATCCGCACCGGCCGCGCTTCTTCGCCTATCTGTCGCTCTTCACCTTCGCGATGCTGATGCTGATCACGTCGGACAATCTCGTCCAGATGTTCTTCGGCTGGGAAGGCGTGGGCCTGGCCTCCTATCTGCTGATCGGCTTCTGGTATCAGAAGCCCTCGGCCAATGCGGCGGCGATGAAGGCCTTCATCGTCAATCGCGTCGGCGATTTCGGCTTCTCGCTCGGCATCTTCCTCGTCTTCGTTCTGTTCGGCTCGGTCACCTTCGACGCGATCTTCCCGCGCGCCGGCGAACTGGTGAACCAGAGCTTCCACTTCCTCGGCTATGACTGGAATGCGCTGACGCTGACCTGTTTGCTGCTGTTCATGGGCGCCATGGGCAAGTCGGCGCAGTTCCTGCTGCACACCTGGCTGCCGGACGCGATGGAAGGCCCGACCCCGGTCTCCGCGCTCATCCATGCCGCGACCATGGTCACCGCCGGCGTCTTCATGCTGGCGCGTCTGTCGCCGGTCTTCGAATATGCGCCGGTCGCGCTCACGGTCGTCGTCGTCATCGGCGCCACCACCGCCTTCTTCGCGGCGACGGTCGGCCTCGTGCAGAACGACATCAAGCGCGTCATCGCCTATTCGACCTGCTCGCAGCTCGGCTACATGTTCGTCGCGCTCGGCGTCGGCAACTACGGCGCCGGCATCTTCCACCTGTTCACCCACGCCTTCTTCAAGGCGCTGCTGTTCCTCGGCGCCGGCTCCGTCATCCACGCGATGCACCACGAGCAGGACATGCGGAACATGGGTGGGCTGCGTAAGCACATCCCGCTGACGGCGGCGGCCATGACCATCGGCACGCTGGCGCTGACCGGCTTCCCGGGCTTCGCCGGCTACTTCTCGAAGGACGCGATCATCGAGAGCGCCTACGCCTCGGTGGCGCATGGCGGCTTCGCCTCGTCCTATGCCTTCGTGCTGCTGGTCGTTGCCGCCTGCATGACCTCGTTCTACTCCTGGCGCCTCTATTTCATGACCTTCGAGGGCGCGCCGCGCTGGGGCCATGATTCACACGGTCATGGTTCGCATGGTCACGACGACCATGCCCATGCCGCTCACGGCCATGACGACCACGCGCACGGCCATGACGATCACGGCCACGGCCATGATCACACGCCGCATGAGAGCCCGTGGGTGATGCTGATCCCGCTCGTCGTGCTCTCGATCGGCGCGATCTTCGCGGGCTATGCCTTCAAGGAATACTTCATCGGCCACGACTTCGAGCATTTCTGGAAGTCGGCGCTGTTCATGGGCAAGGACAACCACATCCTGCACGCCATGCACGAGGTGCCGAAATGGGTCGTCTGGTCGCCCTTCGTGGCGATGGTGATCGGTTTCGTGCTGGCCTACCTGATGTATGTCCGCTGGCCGGAGGTTCCGGGCAAGCTCGCGGCCGCGAACCCGGCGCTCTATCAGTTCCTGCTCAACAAGTGGTACTTCGACGAGCTCTACGACTTCCTGTTCGTGCGCCCGTCGAAGTGGCTCGGCCGCTTCCTCTGGAAGAAGGGCGATGGCTTCGTCATCGACGGCTTTGGGCCGGATGGCGTCTCGGCCCGGGTGGTCGACGTGACCAACCGGGTGGTCCGGCTGCAGACCGGCTATCTCTATCACTATGCCTTCGCGATGCTGATCGGCGTTGCCGGGCTCGTGACCTGGTATCTTGTGACCCGCGGGTGAGATGATGTTCGGTTTCGGTATCCTCGCCGGTCTCCTGATCCTGCCGCTGGTCGGCGCTGCCTTCATCCTGGCGCAGCGCGGCGATCAGGCCTCGGTCGACTCCAACGCCCGCTGGGCGGCGCTGATCACGACGGTGCTGACCTTCGTGCTTGCCTGCTTCGCCTGGGGCCGTTTCGACCCCGCCAATCCCGGCTTCCAGATGGTCGAGACCCACGCCTGGGTCTCCGAGGCCATCAAGTTCAAGCTCGGCGTCGACGGTTTCTCTTTCCCGTTCATCGTGCTGACGGCCTTCCTGATGCCGTTCTGCATCCTCGCCTCATGGACCTCGGTCGAGAAGCGCGTGCCGGAATACATGGTCGCCTTCCTGGTGCTGGAGACGCTGATGATCGGCGTCTTCGCATCGCTCGACCTCGTGCTGTTCTACCTGTTCTTCGAGGCCGGCCTGATCCCGATGTTCCTGATCATCGGCATCTGGGGCGGCAAGCGGCGCGTCTACGCCTCCTACAAGTTCTTCCTCTACACGCTGCTCGGCTCGGTGCTGATGCTGCTCGCCGTGATGGCGATGTACTGGAACGCCGGCACGACCGACATTCCGACGCTGCTGGCCCACAAGTTCCCGTCCGAGATGCAGAAGTGGCTCTGGGTCGCGTTCTTCGCCTCCTTCGCGGTGAAGATGCCGATGTGGCCGGTCCATACCTGGCTTCCTGATGCGCACGTCGAGGCGCCGACCGCCGGCTCCGTCATCCTGGCGGCCATCCTGCTGAAGATGGGCGGCTACGGCTTCATCCGCTTCTCGATCCCGATGTTCCCGGAGGCGTCCGAGTACTTCGCGCCGCTGGTCTTCGCGCTCTCCGTCATCGCCATCGTCTACACCTCGCTGGTGGCGCTGATGCAGGAGGACATCAAGAAGCTGATTGCCTACTCCTCCGTCGCCCATATGGGCTTCGTCACCATGGGCCTCTTCACCCTGACGCCGCAGGGCGTTCAGGGCGCGATGTTCCAGATGATGAGCCATGGCCTCGTCTCCGGCGCGCTCTTCCTCTGCGTCGGCGTGATCTATGACCGCATGCACACCCGTGAGATCGCCGCCTATGGCGGGCTCGTGAACCGCATGCCGATCTACGCCGTGATCTTCATGGTCTTCACCATGGCCAATGTCGGCCTGCCGGGCACGGCCGGCTTCGTCGGCGAGTTCCTGACGCTGCTCGGCGCCTTCCGCGCCAATCCCTGGGTGGCCTTCATCGCCACCTCCGGCGTCATCCTCTCGGCGGCCTATGCGCTCTGGCTCTATCGCCGCGTCGTCTTCGGCGAGCTGGTCAAGCCCGAGCTCAAGGACATCAAGGACCTCAACGGCCGCGAGATTGCGATCCTCGTGCCGCTCGTCCTGCTGACGATCTGGTACGGCGTGCAGCCGCACACGATCCTCGACGCCTTCGCGGCGCCGACCGAAGCGCTGATCAAGAACTATCAGGCCGCTCTCACCGCCGCGAAGACGGCGGTGGCGGCCGTGCAGTAAGGTTTCGTCATGGCTCTGCCCGCTCTCGGCCCGGCCCTGCCGGAAATCGTCCTGGCGCTCGGCGCCATCGCCATGGTGCTGATCGGCGCCGTGCAGGGCGAGCGTTCAACCCGACTGCTGGAGGGGCTGACACTGCTGCTCCTGGTGGTTGCGCTGGTCCTCACTGTTTCAGGCACCGGCACCCTCGTCACCTTCAACAACGGCTTCATCGTCGACGGCTTCGCCCGCTTCATGAAGGTGCTGACGCTGATCGGCGCGGGCGCCGCCATCCTGCTTTCCGCCGATACGCTCCGGCGCGAGGGCTCGATGCGTTTCGAGTTCCCGATCCTCGTCGTGCTGTCGACCATCGGCATGATGATGATGATCTCGGCCAATGATCTCATCAGCCTCTATGTCGGCCTCGAACTGCAGTCGCTGGCACTCTACGTCGTTGCCGCTTTTGACCGTGACAACGCCAAGTCCACCGAGGCGGGCCTCAAGTACTTCGTGCTCGGCGCGCTGTCCTCCGGCATGCTGCTTTATGGCGGCTCGCTGGTCTATGGCTTCACGGGCACCGTCACCTTCCCCGGCATCGCCGCGGCGACGGCCGGCGGCCATGCCGGCCTCGGGCTCATCTTCGGCATCGTCTTCATCGCCGCCGGCCTCGCCTTCAAGATCTCGGCCGTGCCGTTCCATATGTGGACGCCGGACGTCTATGAGGGCGCGCCGACCCCGGTCGCGGCCTTCTTCGCCTCGGCGCCCAAGATGGCTGCCATGGCCATGGTCATCCGAGTCTTCGTCGGCGCGTTCCCGGGCGCGATCCATGACTGGCGCCAGATCATCGTCTTCATCTCGATCGCCTCCATGGCGCTCGGCGCCTTCGCCGCGATCGGCCAGCGCAACATCAAGCGCCTGCTCGCCTATTCCTCGATCGCCAACATGGGCTACGCGCTGGTCGGCCTCGCCGCCGGCACGGCCGATGGCGTCCAGGGCGTGATGACCTATATGGCGATCTATCTCGCCACGACGCTCGCCGCCTTCGCCTGCGTGCTGATGATGCGCCGCGACGGCAAGCTGGTCGAGGACATCTCGGAGCTGGCCGGGCTGTCCCGCACCAATGGGTGGATGGCCTTCGCGATGGCGATGATGATGTTCTCGCTCGCCGGCATCCCGCCGCTCGCCGGCTTCTGGGCGAAGTGGTACGTCTTCCTGGCCGCGATCAACGCCAAGCTCTACGTGCTCGCCGTCGTCGGCGTGCTGACCAGCGTTGTCGGCGCCTATTACTATCTCCGTCTGGTCAAGGTGATGTATTTCGACGAGCCGAAGCCGGCCTTCGAGAAGGCGGATTATGGCGTGCGCGCCGTCCTCCTGCTGTCGACCATCTTCGTGCTGGCGCTCTCGCTCGTGCCGGCGCCGCTGTTCGATTCGGCGGCCGCGGCGGCGAAGTCGCTGTTCTGAGCCTTCGTCATCGCGAGCGCAGCGAAGCAATCCAGGTGGAGATGGAACTCTGCCGCCCCTGGATTGCTTCGTCGTTTCGCTTCTCACAATGACGGGTCGGTGCCATGCTCGGTGAAGCCGCCCGCGCCGCGGGCTACCGGCTGATCGTCCGCGACGCGGTCGCTTCCACCATGGAGGAGGCCCGCCGCGCGCTCGACCAGGGCGAGCCGGGCAAGCTCTGGATCGTCGCCCGCAGTCAGGATGCGGGCCGGGGCCGGCATGGCCGGCAATGGGGCTCGCCGCCCGGCAATCTCTACGCCAGCCTTCTGCTGAAGGACCCCTGCGAGCCGGTGGTCGCCCCGCAGCTCGGCTTCGTCGCGGGTTTGGCTCTGCACGATGCGGCCTCCCGGGTGCTCGGGCCTGCCGGCGCCGGGCTGAAGCTGAAATGGCCGAACGACCTGCTGCTCGGCAACGCCAAGATCTCGGGGCTGCTGCTCGAGGGTGAGAGCCGGGCAGGGCGGCTCAACGTTATCCTCGGCTGCGGCGTCAACATCGCCTCCTGCCCTTCGGACACGCCCTATCCGGCGACCTTCCTCAAGGCTGCGTCGCCGCAGGCGAGCGTCGAGGCGATGCTGCTCGCGCTCAGCGATTCCTGGGCCAAGCGCTTCGAGATCTGGTCGCAGCCCGGCGGCTTCGGCCCGATCCGGGCGGCCTGGCTCGAGCGCGCCGCCTTCCTCGGCGAGACGATCACGATCCGCCTGCCGGAAGGGCCGCTTTCAGGCCGCTTCGCCGGGCTCGACCCGACCGGGCGCCTCGAGCTCGAAGCCGAGAACGGGCGCCGCCTGATCGACGCGGGCGATCTTTTCTTCGGGACAGGCTGACGCTGCAAGCGGCCTTGCTGGCCTGCCCAGCCGGGACCATGCTAAAGGGATATTTCCGGCCCAACACGGGCCATCCCGGATCTCAGCTCGGCTTTGCTCCATCCGGGATGGCGCGCGTTCCCGAAACATCTTTCAGGACGTTGCGACGGGGATGCGATGAGCGCGCCGCCGGCAGCATCCATGCCTTTCAGGATAACTCGTGACCCGCTCCAGCGATCAGCTTGTCTTCGTTCCCCTCGGTGGCCTCGGCGAGATCGGCATGAACGCCGCGCTCTACGGCTTCGGGCCCGAGGGGCGGCGAAAATGGATCCTGGTCGATTGCGGCATCTCCTTTGCCGGGCCCGAGGCTCCGGGCATCGATATCGTGCTGCCCGACCTGCGCTATATCATCGAGGAGCGCGCGAACCTGCTGGGCATCGTCATCACCCATGCCCATGAGGACCATATCGGCGCGCTCGCCGCGCTCTGGCCGTCCTTGCGCGCGCCGGTCTACTGCACGCGCTTCGCCGCAGGCCTCCTGGCCACCCGCCGTCTCGGGGAGCCGGGCGCGCCCAAGGTCGAGATCAACGGCGTGCCGCAGGGCGGGCGCATCACGCTCGGCCCCTTCGACATCGAGTTCGTGCCGGTCGCCCACTCCATCCCGGAATCGAACGCGCTTGCGATCCGCACGCCGGCCGGCCTCGTCGTCCATACCGGCGACTGGAAGATCGACCCCACGCCGCGTGTCGGCCTGCCCACCGACGAGAAGCGCCTGCGTGAGCTCGGCGACGAGGGCGTGCTCGCGATCGTCTGTGATTCGACCAACGTCATGCGCGACGGCACGAGCCCGAGCGAGGCCGACGTCGCCGCCAAGCTGAAGGAGCTGGTGGCCTCGGCGCCGGGCCGCGTCGCCGTGACCACTTTCGCTTCCAACGTCGCGCGGCTTCGCGCCGTGGCGGAGGCCGCGATGGCGAATGACCGCGATGTCGTGGTCGTGGGCCGCGCCATGGAGCGCGTCATCGATGTTGCGCGCGAATGCGGCTATCTCGACGGCATCCCGCCCTTCCGGCCTGTCGACGCCTATGGCTACCTGCCGCGCGACAAGGTCGTGGCGCTGCTCACCGGCAGCCAGGGCGAGCCGCGCGCGGCGCTTTCCCGCATTGCTGCGGACGATCACCCCGAGATCGCGCTGTCGCCGGGCGACCGCGTGATCTTCTCCTCGCGCACCATTCCCGGCAACGAGAAGTCGGTCGGCAACATCCACAACGCCCTGGCGCGGGACAATATCGAGATCATCACAGACCGCACCCATCTGGTCCATGTCTCCGGCCATCCGCGCCGCGAGGAGATGGCCAGGCTCTATGGCTGGCTGAAGCCGCAGATCGCGATCCCCGCCCATGGCGAGGACCTGCATCTGGCCGAGCATGAGCATTTCGCCCGCAACCTCGGCGTCAAGCACGTGCTGCGCGCCGGCAATGGCGACGTCGTCGCGATCGGGGCCGCAGGCGCCTCCAAGATCGACGAGGTCCCGCATGGCCGGCTCTATCAGGATGGCGCCCTGCTGGTGAACGCGCTGGAGAAGACGGTGCAGGAGCGCCGGCGCCTCTCCTTTGCGGGCATCGTCTCGATCGCGGTCGCGGTCGACGAGAAGGGTAGCATCGCAGGCGAGCCGGAGATCGCCGTGCTCGGCCTGCCGCCGCGCACCCGCGACGGCACCGATTTCGACGAGTACGTTGCGGACACCGTCGCCGACCTGCTCGATAATATTCCGAAGGCCCGCCGCCGTGACCCGGAGGCGCTGCGCAACGCGCTGGAGCGCGGCGTCCGCAGCGCCGTCAACGAGGAGTGGGGCAAGAAGCCGCTGGTGCACGCGCTGGTGATCGAGGTGTAGAACAGGCCCTAGATCATCGCGCCGCCCATGGGAGGCGATAACGATGATCTATCGCATTGGTATCGCATCGGACCGAAAAGTGGATTCCACTTTTCGGTCCGATGCTAGAGTGCCGCGCCGGAGAAAGCGAAGATGATCGGACGCCTGAACCATGTCGCCATCGCCGTGAAGGATCTTGCGGCCTCGACAGCGCTCTATCGCGACACTCTGGGCGCACGCGTCTCCCAGCCGCAGCCCGAGCCGGAGCACGGCGTCACCGTCGTCTTCGTCGAACTGCCCAACACCAAGATCGAGCTGCTGGAGCCGCTCGGCGCCGATTCGCCGATCGCGAAGTTCCTCGAGCGCAATGCCGATGGTGGCATCCACCATATCTGCTACGAGGTCGACGACATCCTCGCCGCCCGCGACAGGCTGAAGGCGCAAGGCGCTCGCGTGCTCGGTTCCGGCGAACCGCGCATCGGCGCGCATGGCAAGCCGGTGCTGTTCCTGCACCCCAAGGATTTCCTCGGCACGCTGGTCGAGCTGGAGCAGGCCTGAGGCCATGGACGAGATCGCCTTTCTCGGAGAGCCGGAGCCCGGCTCGCCACGCCCCTTCAGCGCCGCCACCGTCGCCGGCGGCCTCGTGTTCGTCTCGGGCCATTCGGCGCCGCACGATCCTGCGCGGGGCATCCATCGCGGCGAGACGCCTGCCGAAGAGGTCCGCAACGCGCTCGGCCGTGTGAGTGAGATATTGGTGGAGGCGGGCAGCGGCCTCGATCGCGTCGTCCAGATGACCATGCTGATCACCGATCCGGCCGATTACGCTGCGTGCAACGCCGAATATGTGAAGCACTTCCCGGGCGGGCTGCCGGCGCGCCACACGGCCCGCTTCGGCGTGCCGACGCAGGCGCGGGTCGCCTTCTCGTGCATCGCCCTGGCCAAGGGAAGAACATGAACCTCGTCGGGGGCATCGCGCTTTATTTCGTGATCTGGTGGATCACACTGTTCGCCGTGCTGCCCTTCGGGGTCCGCAGCCAGCATGAGACGGGCGATGTCGTAGCAGGAACGGAGCCGGGCGCGCCGGTGTTGCCGGGCCTGCTCAAGAAAGCGGCAATCACCTCGGTCATCGCTGCGGTGATCTTCGTCGGTGTCTGGTATGTCTGGGTGACCTACGACATCTGACCGCGCGTCATTGCGAGGAGCGAAGCGACGAGGCAATCCAGGGGGCTGGGCGAGCCGTTCAACTCAGCCCCCTGGATTGCTTCGCAGCGCCTGTTCTCGAGCTTGCCGAAGGAAAGACCCGGGGGACTCGCAACGACGGACTGTTCGGTGAAATCGAATCGAGGCCGCTGAAAGACTTTCGCCCAAGAAAAAAGGCAAGGCCGATGCCTTGCCTCTTGGTAGTCTTTTTTTACCGCTGCATCAGCGCCCATTCAAAGCGGGCGGCTCATATGCAAGGCGGGCGTTTGCTCCTCCCGAGACCTGGTCCGCAGCGTCTTGTCTGACAAAACGCTCCCAGCGCGAAAAGGATTAGCTGATTGTGACGGTGCTGTCATCAGTTTAGGCATCGTAAGCCTCGAATTTTTGCAAAATTTGTTTCGACTGCTCTTGTGCAGTGCAGCAACGCTCGATTCGGCAACGCAGATGCCTTGTTCCGGCCAAAGGATGCGGCTATCGACCGGCCATCCGCCGGGTTCGCCGGCGGCCATGGAGATCTTCATGCTGCGCAGCTCGCTCGCCGCCCTTGCCGTCGTCGTCACGCTGGGGGCCGCTCAGGCCCAGGCGCCGAAGCCCGACCCCGAGAACACAGTCGTGCTGGAAACCAAGGACGGGCCTGTCACCATCCGCCTGCGGCCCGATCTCGCGCCCAAGCATGTCGCGCAGATAAAGACGCTGGTGAAGCGCGGCTTCTATGACGGCATCGTCTTCCATCGGGTCATCGACGGCTTCATGGCGCAGACCGGCGATCCGACTGGCACCGGCACGGGCAAGTCCGACCTGCCGAACCTCCCGGCTGAGTTCACGCCGACACCCTACAAGGTCGGCTCCCTCGGCATGGCGCGCTCGCAGTCGCCGGATTCCGCCAATTCCCAGTTCTTCATCTGCTATGAGGGCTGCGGCTCGCTGACTGGCCAGTACACGCTCTTCGGCGAGGTCGTCTCCGGCATGGAGGCGGTGCGCAAGATCAAGAAGGGCTCGAGTTCTAACAACGGCCAGGTGAGCGGCCCGGACAAGATCGTCCGCATGCGGATGCAGTCCGACGTCAAGTGACGCTGCCGGGCAAGTGACACGGTCCAGGTGACCCAGTGACACGGACAAGGAGGGCCGTGGCGATGAAACGGACGGCTCTCCTGTGTCTCGCCTTCGCCGGCCTGGCCTTCGGGCCCCCGGGCATCGCCGCCATGGCGCAGGATACGCGCGATCTCGGCCTGCCGCCGCCCTCCGGCTCGCAGAATCCGGTGCTGCCGCCGCCTTCGGGCTCGCAGAACCCGATCCTGCCCCCGCAGAGCGGGCAGCGCTACAATCCCGGCATCGGCGGACCATTCGGCGGCCAGGAGGACGTTCCCGGCCTCGAGCAGCGCCGTGTCGGCCCGCCGCTGAGGCAGGGCAGCGGAGAAATCGGCCTGATCGGCTCGGTTTCGCCCGAGACGCCTTCGCAGGAGGGCGGCGAGGCCGTCGACAAGCTCGTCGACCTCGCGCCGGCGCTAAGACGCTGCTGGAGCCCGCCAGCTCTGCCGGGCGATCTCACCGGCGCCATGGTTTCCGTCCGCTTCAGCCTGCGCCGCGACGGCAGCCTCTTCGGGCAGCCGCGCGTGACCTGGGAGACGCGCCGGGGCGATGCCGAATTCCAGAAGCGTTTCAGCGATTCGGCCGTCGAGGCCATTCGCAGCTGCACGCCAATGAGGTTGTCGGCGGGCCTCGGAGCGAGTATCGCGGGGCGCCCCTTCACTATCCGCTTCCACGGCCGTGGGCCGTCCAACGAAAGGCAAATCTGATGTCGCTTGATCCCGAGAACACCATCGTCATGGAGACGACCAAGGGCCCCGTCGTCATCAAGCTGCGTCCCGACCTCGCGCCGAACCATGTCGAGCGCATCAAGATGCTGGCCCGCGAGGGCTTCTATGACGGCATCGTCTTCCACCGCGTCATCGACGGCTTCATGGCCCAGGTCGGCTGCCCGCATGGCACCGGCACCGGCGGCTCGGACTATCCGGACCTTGCGCAGGAGTTCAACGCCGAGCCGCATGTGCGCGGCATCTGTTCGATGGCCCGCGCCCAGAACCCGAACTCGGCCAACAGCCAGTTCTTCATCGTCTTCGATGACGCCCGCTTCCTCGACAAGCAGTACACCGTCTGGGGCCAGGTGGTCGAAGGCATGGACAATGTCGACATGATCAAACGCGGCGAGCCCGTACGCGATCCCGACTCCATCGTCTCGATGAAGGTCATGGCCGACGCGGCCTGAGGACTTCGTTTAAGGCGAGCCCTCGTCCCGAGGAGCCGCGCTGCGCGGCGTCTCGAAGGGCAGTTCCAGTACGCACTGGAACATCCTTCGAGATACGAGCTTCGCTCGTTCCTCAGGATGAGGGCTCGCTGCTTTTGGACAATCCCTGCTGACGATGAACGTCGATCTCTTCGACTTCGACCTGCCCGAGGATCGTATCGCGCTGAGGCCCGCGAGCCCACGCGATGCGGCGCGGCTGCTCGTCGTCCGGCCGGATGCCGCCGAGCCCCTCGCGGACGCCCATGTTCGCGACCTGGTTTCGCTGCTGCAGCCGGGCGACGCGCTCGTCCTCAACGACACGCGCGTCATCCCCTCGCGCCTGCGCGGGCGCCGCTATCGCGGGGCGGATTCGGCCCGCATCGAGATCATGCTGCACAAGCGCGAGAGCGAGGATCGCTGGCTTGCCTTCGCCCGCCCCGCCAAGAAGCTCGCCGTCGGCGAGACGGTCGTCTTCGATGCGGAGGGCGCCAGCAACGCCTGCGAACTGGGCCGTCTGCAGGCCGAGGTGCTCGCCAAGAGCGAGGGCGGCGAGGTCGAGCTGCAGTTCAGTCTGACCAGCGCCTATCTTGACGAGGCGATCGCGCGGCTCGGCGAATTGCCGCTGCCGCCCTATATCGCGGGCAAGCGCCCAGCCGACAGTGCGGACGCCACGGACTACCAGACGGCCTATGCCCGGCAGGATGGGGCGGTCGCCGCGCCGACGGCGGGCCTCCACTTCACGCCGGAACTCTTTGCGGCGCTGGAAGCGCGCGGCGTCTCGCGCCATTTCGTGACGCTGCATGTCGGCGCCGGGACCTTCCTGCCGGTCAAGGCGGAGAACACCGACGACCACCGCATGCATGCCGAATGGGGAACGGTCACGGCCGAGACGGCAGGCGCCCTCAACGCATTGAAGGCAAGGGGCGGGCGGATCGTCTGCGTCGGCACCACCTCGCTGCGGCTGATCGAGAGCGCGGCGAGCGAGGACGGCACCATCCAGCCCTTCTCGGGCGACACGGCGATCTTCATCACGCCGGGCTACCGCTTCCGCGCGGTCGACATGCTGATGACGAATTTCCACCTGCCGCGCTCGACGCTGTTCATGCTCGTTTCCGCATTCTGCGGGCTGGACGTGATGAAACGCGCCTATGCTCATGCGATCGCGGCGAAATACCGCTTCTATTCCTATGGCGACGGCAGCCTGCTGTATCGGGCCTCGACCCCGTCATTGAGAGCGTAGCGAAGCAATCTAGAGGGCGGCAGCGCTCCACGTCCTCCTGGATTGCTTCGTCCCTTCGGTCCTCGCAATGACGGGAATGACGACAGAGCTGTTCCGGCTCGCATTCCCGGCCTGAAAATGCTACCGGGCTCCCAACAGGGATTTTGACAGTCAAATGGCCGATATTTTTCGCGAGATCGATGAGGAAGTCCGCCGCGACAAGGCGGCGGAGCTCTGGAAGAAATATGGCTGGGTGATCAGCGCCCTGGCCGTGCTGGCCGTGCTCGCCGTCGCCGGCTGGCAGTACTGGCTGCATCGCGAGGCCCAGGCCTCGCAGGCGGTCGGCGCGCGGCTCGAAGCGGCGCTGAAATCTTCCCGCGACGGCGACAGCGCACAGGCCGAGACCATCCTGAAGGAACTCGTCGCCAGCGCTCCGGCCGGTTATCGGCAGATCGCGCGCTTCCGCCTCGCCGCCGAGACGGGCAAGCGCGACCCTGCCGCCGGTGCCGCTGCCTTCGATGCGCTCGCCAATGACGCGACGCTCGACCAGACCTTCCGCGATCTGGCGAAGCTGCGCGCCGGCATCCTGCGCGTCGACCTCGCGCCCTATGCTGAGGTGAAGGCTGCGCTGGAGCCGCTTGCCGCGCCGCAGGGCGTCTGGCGCCACAGCGCCCGCGAGTTCCTCGGCGTCGCAGCGCTCAAGGCCAATCTCTACGACGAGGCCGGGCGCTGGTTCGACGCCGCCATCACCGATCCCCAGGTGCCGCAGGCGTTGCGCCAGCGCGTCGACCTCTATCTCGCTCTGGTTCGCGGCGGCCCGGTCACGGTGAAGAATTGAGCGTGTCGCCGTTTCGCGGGGGCTGGCCTAAAGCCGACACCCGGAGCCTTTGAACACCGCTTGCGCCGGGATGTCGGCGCAAATGGTGTTTCCTTTTTCCTTGGAGCCGGATCCGATCAGGTTGAATCGACCTGATCGGTGAATCCGCCTCTAAACTATTGATAGGGAACGCGTGATCCGATCTGATCGCATTGCGATCAGATCGGCGCGTGTTCTAGACCTGTGTTCATGGATTCCGGGATTGCCGCTGCGCGACGCCCGGAATGACGCTGCTGGGATTCGATCAAAGACCATGACAGCCATCGTCGCCCTCATCGGCCGCCCGAATGTCGGCAAGTCGACGCTGTTCAATCGGCTCGTCGGCAAGAAGCTCGCGCTGGTCGACGACCGGCCGGGCGTGACGCGCGATCGCCGTGAAGGCGATGCGACGCTGGGCCATCTGCGCTTCAAGGTCATCGATACCGCGGGGCTGGAAGATGCGGACAAGGATTCGCTCGCCGGCCGCATGCGCGCCCAGACCGAGACGGCGATCGCGCAGGCCGATGTCGTGCTCTTCATGATCGACGCCCGCCTCGGCCTCACGCCGATGGACCAGCCCTTCGCCGATCTGGTGCGCCGTTCCGGCAAGCCGGTGATCCTGCTCGCCAACAAGGCCGAGGGGAAGAAGGGCACCGAAGGGATCATGGAGTCCTATTCGCTCGGACTCGGCGATCCCGTCCCCTTCTCGGCCGAGCATGGCGAAGGCACCTCTGATCTTCTGGAAGCGCTGGCTCCTTTCATCCCGGACGAGCCGGAGGAAGACGAGGAGGAAGCCTGGGCGGACGTTCCCGCTGCCGATTCGGACGGCGACGAGGAGGATCTCGATCCCGACCGGCCGCTGCGCGTCACCATCATCGGCCGTCCCAATGCCGGCAAGTCGACGCTCGTCAACCGCATCATCGGCGAGGAGCGGATGCTGACCGGCCCGGAGGCGGGCATCACCCGCGACACCATCTCGGTCGACTGGGAATGGCGTGGCCGCAAGCTGAAGCTCTTCGACACCGCCGGCATGCGCAAGCGCGCCCGCATCGAGGAGAAGCTGGAGAAGCTTTCCGTGGCGGATTCGCTGCGCGCGATCCGCTTCGCCGAAGTGGTGGTCGTGCTGCTCGACGCGACCATCCCCTTCGAGAAGCAGGACCTGACGCTGGTCGACCTCACCGAGCGCGAGGGCAGGGCCGTCGTCATCGGTCTCAACAAATGGGACCTCGTCGCCGACAAGCAGGGCCTGCTCGCGGAGCTGAAGGAGAAGGCGCATCACCTGCTGGCGCAGGTGCGCGGCGTGCAGATCGTTCCCTTGTCCGGCATCGCGGGCGAGGGCATCGACAGGCTGATGCAGGCGGTGATCACAGCCTATGACGTCTGGAACCGCCGCATCTCTACGGCGCGGATCAATCGCTGGCTGGAGGGCGCGCTCTCTGCGCATCCGCCTCCGGCCGTGGCGGGGCGCCGCATCAAGATCCGCTACATGACACAGGCGAAGGCCCGCCCGCCGACGTTCGCGCTCTTCGGCAACCAGCTCGACCACCTGCCGGTGTCCTACACCCGCTATCTGGTCAACAGCCTGCGGGAGTCCTTCGAGCTGCCGGGAACGCCGATCCGCCTGCACAGGCGCGGCGGCGAGAACCCGTTCGACAAGGGCAGGAAGTAGGCGGTTCGCCGATGGTACGCCGGCTGGCTCGGCGGATTGTGCGGGCTATTGGGTCGGTATGGCCTTGGCAAAAAAGCCCAGGATAAGGGCGGCGACCTCCTGGTGGATGGCGTCCCTGCCGCGCGTGCCGCCATCCTTGCAGACGATGCCGTCGCCCGGCTCATCCGCTTCGAGCAAGGCCGCACCTTCCGGTTTGCAGCGTTGCATGAAGCTGAAATGCATCGCGTCCGGGATTTCGACATAGCGGGCGCCGGACGCGGGCAGATGCTCCGCGAGATAACCCGATTCGAGCCTCGCGGGCAGGTCGCCAATATCGGTTCCGGCTCCGATGATCAGGGCCGGCACGGGCAACGCCGCAAGGCTTTCCGGCGTAAAGCCGCGCGCCAAGCCGAGGTCGAGCGAGACCATCGCCCGGACGCGCATGTCGCGCATATCGTCGTTGAGCACAGAAGCAGGCGGAAATTCGTCGGCCCGTAGCGAGTTCAGCCGGCAGATCCGTGGATTCGGGTGCAGCTTGCACTCACGCGCGAAACGTTCCGTGCTGAAGCGCCCTCCCGTCAGCGCCGTCACAGTCCAGCCACCCAGTGAATGACCTATCGAGGCGATGCGGGACGGTTCGACCTTGCCGGCCAAGGCGTTGTCCCGGATGAGCGCGTCGATGACGCGGCTGAGATCGCGCGGCCTTTCCCAGAGTCTTGCTGCCTCCTTTGGGTCCTTGTTGAGCGTCGTCGTGCCGGGATGGTCGGGCGCGGCGACGATATAGCCGCTTCGGGAAAGAACGTCGGCGAGCCAGGAGAGGTTGCGCCAACTGCCGCCATAGCCGTGGGAGAGAACGACAAGTGGAAGCGTTCGCTGCGTCGCGGCGGCGTTCTTGATGACGGGCACGCCGTAGAAGGCTCGGTTCTCGCCGAGGCTGCTTTCGGTGCCGCCGTCCTCGCTTGGATACCAGAGCGATACCTGCAGGGCGCGGGAGCCGGATGGGTCCGCCAGTTCGAACTGGCGAAACCCTGTGCCCGCCATTGCCTGGGCTGCGGATATAAGGATTGCTGCGAGAGCCAGCGGGGCGAGCAGGAGCCGAAAACCAGGCATCGGAATCTCACATTGCGCCGGACAGATCCGGCTACGGCTTTTATACTGGCATCTGCGGCGTCAGCACCTTGCCCTGCGGGAAGTCGAAGATCTTGCCGCTCTCGGTCCAGCTGGGCGAGGCGATCTCGACGAGATGCGGCGCCAGATCCTCCGGTGTCCTGAGCGTCTGCGGGTCTTCGCCCGGCATGGCCTCGGCCCGCATCCGGGTCCGCAGCGGCCCTGGATTGACGAGCATCACCTTCATCGGGGTCGTTGCCGTCTCGGCCGCATAGGTGCGCCCCAGCGCCTCGACGGCCGCCTTCGAGATCGAATAGGGGCCCCAATAGGCGAGGCACTTATGCGCCGCGCCAGAAGACAGCAGGATCACCCGACCGGCGTCGGAAGCGCGCAGGGCCACGTCGAGCGATTTGATCAGCCGCAGGTTCGCCGTGACGTTGATGTCCATCACCTTGGCCCAGTCGGCCTCTGTGGCATGGCCGAGCGGCGTCAGCGAGCCGAGCACGCCGGCATTGGCGAGCAGGATGTCGAGCTTGCCCCAGCGCTCCATCAGCGCCGGCCCGAGCTTCTCGAGCCCGCCTGCGTCCGAGAGATCGAGCGGCACCAGCGTGCTGGTGCCGCCAAGCGCACGGATCTCGTCGTCGAGTTCCTCCAACGCGCCGGTGGTGCGGGCAAGCGCGACGACATGGGCGCCGGCATTGGCAAAGGCGAGCGCGGCCGCCCGCCCGATGCCGCGCGACGCGCCGGTGACGAGCGCGACGCGCCCCTCGAGAGGCTTGGTCATGACAGGTTCCGCTGGATCAGCCGGCTTCGGCCAGCAGGGAGATTTGCTGCTTGGCGCTCTCGCCGATCACGTCGGTCAGCGAGGTCGGGTAGTCGCCGGTGAAGCAATGGTCGGTGAACTGCGGCCGCGCCGGGTCACGCCGCTCATGGCCCATGGCGCGGTAGAGGCCGTTGACCGAGATGAAGGCGAGCGAGTCGGCACCGACGAACTGCCGCATCTCTTCCAGCGAATGGGTCGCTGCGAGCAGCTTCTCGCGGTCCGGTGTGTCGATGCCGTAATAGTCGGGATGGGTGATCGGCGGCGAGGAGATGCGGAAATGCACTTCGCGGGCGCCGGCCTCGCGCATCATCTTCACGATCTTGAAGGAGGTCGTGCCGCGCACGATCGAATCGTCGACCAGGACGATGCTCTTGCCCTCGACCACCGAGCGGTTGGCCGAGTGCTTCAGCTTGACGCCGAGCTCACGGACTTTCTGCGTCGGCTCGATGAAGGTGCGCCCGACATAGTGGTTGCGGATGATGCCGAGTTCGAAGGGGATGCCGCTCGCCTGCGCATAGCCCAGCGCAGCCGGCACGCCCGAATCCGGCACGGGCACGACCACGTCGGCATTGGCAGGTGCTTCCTTCGCCAGCACTGCGCCCATCGCCTTGCGCCGCTCATAGATGCTGCGGCCCTTCACGATGGAGTCCGGCCGGGCGAAGTAGATGTACTCGAAGATGCAGGGCCGCTCCGCGACCGGCGGGAAGGGCTTGTGGCTCTCGATGCCGTTCTCGGAGCAGATCACCACCTCGCCGTTCTCGATCTCGCGGACGAACTTGGCGCCGATGATGTCGAGCGCGCAGGTCTCCGAGGTCAGGATCGGGCAGCCGTCGAGATCGCCCAAGACGAGGGGGCGGATGCCGAGCGGATCGCGCGCGCCGATGAGCTTCTTGTTGGTCATGCCGACGAAGGCATAGGCGCCCTCGATCTGGCGAATGCCTTCGATAAAGCGCTCGATGAAATTCTGCTTCCGGCTGCGCGCAACGAGATGCAGCAGCACTTCCGTGTCGGAGGTCGACTGGTAGATCGCGCCGTCGCGGACGAGCTCTCGCCGCAGCGTCAGCCCGTTGGTGAGGTTGCCGTTATGCGCCAGCGCGAAGCCGCCGCCATGCAGTTCCGCAAAGAGCGGCTGGACGTTGCGCAGGATGGTCTCGCCCGTCGTCGAATAGCGCACATGGCCGATGGCCTGCTTGCCCTTGAGCTTGTCGATGACGCTCGCTTCCGAGAAGGCGTCGCCGACGAGGCCGAGCCGGCGCTCGGTGTGGAAGCGCTTGCCGTCGAAGGAGACGATACCTGTCGCCTCCTGGCCGCGATGCTGCAGCGCGTGCAGGCCGAGCGCAGTCAGCGCCGAAGCGTCGGCATGGCCGAAGATTCCGAAGACCCCGCATTCCTCCCGCAGCCGGTCGGCGTTGGGATCGAAGGCGGTCTCACTCTCCATCGAGATCATGTCGGGCTCCAACGCGCGGGGATGGGCTCTCTGTACGCGTCAATTAGGGTCGGGCTGGGGCAGGCGCAATGGGTGCTGGTGCACCCGGCGTGCGCGGTTCTTCCGCCGGCGCCTCGGTCGCATCCTCCGGTTTGGTCTTCTTGAGCAGGTTCTTGATGAAATCGGCGTTGACGTCCTGCGGCAGCATCGCGATCAGCGATTCGCCGGTCCTTTGCAGCATGTCCTTGGACTTGGCGTCCTTCGCCCAGACCGGCATCTTCTCACTGCCGACGAGGCCGACGAAGAAGAGATAGCCGATCACCGCCAGCAGCATGCCGCGTGCCGCGCCGAAGACGAAGCCAAGGGTGCGGTCGAGCGCGCCGATGCGCGAATCGAGCACGAAATCGGAGATTCGGGCCGTCAGGATCGAGACGATGATCAGCGTGCCGAGGAACAGCACGGCGATCGAGGCGACGAGCGCGATCGTGTCCTGCGCCGAGCTCGTCGGGATGTACTGCTTTACAAAGGGCACGAGCTGCGGGTGGAACACCCAGGCGACTCCGGCGGCCGCGACCCATGAGGCGATCGCGAGCACCTCGCGCGTGAGGCCGCGCACTGCCGCGAGCAAAGCCGAGATCAGAACCACGCCGATGACGACGAGATCGAGAATAGTTACAGGCATTGAAAAGCCGCTTCGCTGACGTCTGGTGTCGGCCGGGGGAGATAGGAGGCCGTTTCGGTTTTGCTATACGCGTTCCGGGCCTGTGCGTCACCCTTTCGGCAGAGTCATTTCACATCTCTGCGAGGTGCCCGGGCGGCGATATCGGCAACAAGTTCCGTGACATGGCCGAAACGCCGCAGGTTCAGCCCGCCGCCGTCGCCATGGTCGGCGCCGCCCGACGGCATCAGCGCCGCTTCGAAGCCGAGCTTGGCAGCCTCCCTGAGTCGCGCCGCGGTCACGGAAACCGGTCTTACCGCACCTGAAAGCGCGATTTCGCCGAAATAGACGGCCTGCGGCGGCAGGATCGCGCCACTGAGCGAGGAGACCAACGCCGCCGCCACCGCGACATCCGCCGCCGGCTCGTTGACGCGCAGGCCGCCCGCGACGTTGAGATAGACATCGTGCTGGCCGAGCCTGAGGCCGCCATGCGTTTCGAGCACGGCGAGCACCATGGCCAGCCGGCTGTTCTCCCAGCCGACGACGGCGCGCCGCGGCGTGCCGAGCGCCGTCGGCGCGACCAGCGCCTGAATTTCGACCAGCACCGGCCGCGTGCCCTCGATGCCGGCGAAGACGGCGGCGCCCGGCGCGGCCTGGTCCCGCCCCGCCAGGAAGAGGGCGGAGGGGTTCGTGACCTCGGAGAGACCCTTGCCGGTCATCTCGAAGACGCCGATCTCGTCGGTTGGGCCGAAGCGGTTCTTCTGGCCGCGCAGGATGCGGAACGAGTGCGCCCCTTCTCCTTCGAACGACAGCACGGCATCGACCATGTGCTCGACGACTCGCGGTCCGGCGATCTGGCCGTCCTTGGTGACGTGGCCGACGAGGATCAGGCAGGTGCCGCTTGTCTTGGCGTAGCGGATCAGCGCCTGCGCCGAGCCGCGGACCTGCGTCACTGTACCGGGCGCACTCTCGACCTCGCCGGACCACATCGTCTGGATCGAATCGATGACGACGAGGGCAGGGCGCTCGCCCTGGCCGAGCGTCGCGACGATGTCCTCGACATTGGTCTCGGCTGCGAGATCGACCGGCGCTTTGGCGAGGCCCATGCGTTCGGCCCGAAGCCTGACCTGGCCCGTCGATTCCTCGCCTGAGACATAGACGACGCGCCTTCCGCTCATCGCCAGCGCGGCGCAGGCCTGCATCAGCAGGGTCGACTTGCCGATGCCGGGATCGCCGCCGATCAGCAGCACCGAGCCCGGCACGAAGCCGCCGCCGGTGACGCGATCGAGCTCGCCGATGCCCGAGACGATGCGAGGCGCATCCTGCGTCTCACCCTTGAGCGTTTCCAGCGCGAAGACTCTGCCCCGCGCCCGACCACTTGAGGAGGGGCGTCCGCCACCCGGAACGGGCGCGGAAGCCGCATCCTCGACCAGCGAAGACCATGTCCCGCAGGCGTCGCACTTGCCCTGCCAGCGGTGATAGACCGCGCCGCAGGCCTGGCAGTGATAGGTTGGACCGCGCTTGGCCATCAGCCGCCGATATACCGCCGCGCATAACGGCGGCCGAGGCTGGTCAGGATCTCGTAGCCGATGGTCTTGGCTCCGGCGCCGACCGTCTCCAGATCGAGCGGGCCGCCGATCAGCGTCACGCTCGCGCCGCGCCGGGCCGCGCCGGCCGGTGCATCGGTGACGTCGATGATGATGAGATCCATCGAGACCGTGCCGGCGAAGGGGCAGGGCACGCCCTCGAGCAGAGCCGTGCCGCCCGTCGTCGTGTCGGTCCAGCTGGCATTGCGGGGATAGCCGTCGGCATAGCCGAGGCAGATCGTGGCGAGCTTGCGCCGCCCGCGCGCCGTCCAGCGGCCGTTATAGCCGATCTGCATGCCGTCCTCGACCTCGCGGATCTGGAGGATGCGCGCCTCCAGCCCGACGACGGGCTTCATCGGGTTCGGCCTGCCGGGCGTCGGGTTGCCGCCATAGAGCGCATAGCCCGGTCGGGTGAGCTGGTAGGACGGGCAATCCTTGAGGAAATGGCCCGACGAGTTCTTGAGCGAGGCAGGGATCTCGGGAAGGGCGGCCGCGATCTCGGCGAAGGCCCCGATCTGGCGGGCATTGGCCGGGTCTGCCTCGACCTCGGAGGAGGCGAAATGGCTCATCAGCAGCCCGATCCCGGCTGCGGCGACCACGCCGGAGCGCTCGCGCGCCAGGTTCAGTCCTTCACCCTGCCAGAGGCCCAGCCGGTTCATCGCGGTGTCGACATGCAGCGCCGCCGGCCGCACCTGGGCACCCGTCTGCCGGAAGGAAGCCCATTCCAGCAATTCCTCATGCGAGCCGAGCACCGGGGAGAGCGAATGCTCGGCATAGGTGCCGCAGGCTCCGGGCAAAAGGCCGTTCAGCACATAGATCGTAGCCTCCGGCGCGACCTTGCGGGCTCGAATCCCCTCGGAGACATGCGCGACGAAGAAGCTCTTGCAGCCGGCCTTCGCCAGAGCCGTCGCGGCCGGCTCGATGCCGATGCCGTAGGCGTCGGCCTTGATGACCGCCGCGGCTTCGGTGCCGGCGCGGGCGCCGAGCGAACGCCAGTTCGCGACCAGCGCGTCGAGATCGACGGTCAGCGTGGCGCCGTCAGCGCCGGTGTCAATCTGGTTTGCAGACATCATTCACGGTCCGGAAGACGAAGTTCGTCGGCGCGGTCGGAGAAGCGCGTCACATCGGCGTCGAACTGCAGGGCGACGGCTCCGGTCGGGCCATGGCGCTGCTTGCCGATGATCAGCTCGGCGACGCCGTGCATGGCCTCCATCTCGATCTGCCACTTGTTGTGCTCTTCGGTGCCGGGGCGCGGCTCCTTGCCCTTGAGATAATACTCTTCGCGGTAGACGAACATCACCACGTCGGCGTCCTGCTCGATCGAGCCGGATTCGCGCAGGTCGGAGAGCTGTGGGCGCTTGTCGTCGCGGTTCTCGACCTGGCGCGAGAGCTGGGAAAGCGCGATGATCGGGACGTTGAGTTCCTTCGCCAGCGCCTTCAGGCTGGTGGTGATCTCGGTCAGCTCCTGCACGCGGTTCTGCCCGGCGCTCTTGGCCGAACCGGAGAGGAGCTGGAGATAGTCGATGAACAGGACGTCGAGCCCCTTCTGGCGCTTGAGGCGCCGGGCGCGCGCCATCAGCTGGGCGATCGAGATGCCGCCGGTCTGGTCGATGTAGAGCGGCAGCTTCTCGATCTGCGCCGCGACGTCTGTCAGCCGGGCGAAGTCGCCCTCGGTGATGCGGCCCTGCCTGATCTTGTAGGAGGAAATGCTGGACTGCTCTGCGACGATACGCGTCGCGAGCTGGTCGGCCGACATTTCCAGCGAGAAGAAGCCGACGATGCCGCCATCGACGCTCTTGATCGAGCCGTCCTCCTGCCGCTCGCCGCGCCAGGCCTTTGCGATGTTGAAGGCGATGTTGGTTGCGAGCGAGGTCTTGCCCATGGCGGGGCGGCCGGCGAGCACCAGCAGGTCCGATCGCTGCAGGCCGCCCATGCGCTGGTCGACGTCGCGCAGGCCGGTCGAGATGCCGGAAAGGCCGCCGGCGCGCTGATAGGCGCTCGCCGCCATATCGATGGCGAGCCGGAGCGCCCCGTCGAACTTCTGGAAGCCGCCCTCGTACCGGCCTTTTTCGGCGAGCTCGTAGAGCTTGCGCTCGGCCTCCTCGATCTGCTCGCGCGGCGCCATCTCGACGGGGGCGTCATAGGCGACGTTCACGAGGTCCTCGCCGACGCCGATGAGTTGGCGGCGCACGGCGAGATCGTAGATGGTGCGGCCGTAGTCGCCGGCATTGATGACGGTCGTCGCCTCGGCGGCCAGCCGCGCGAGATACTGGCTCGGCGTGATATCGCCGAGGTCGAGATCGTTGACGAAAGTCTTGAGCGTGATCGGTGTCGCGATCTTGCCGGCCCGGATCAGGCTGCTCGTCAGCTCGAAAACGCGCTGATGGATCGGCTCGAAGAAATGGTCCGGCAGCAGGAAGTCGGAGACGCGATAGAAGGCGTCGTTGTTGACCAGCATCGCGCCCAGCAGCGCCTGCTCAGCCTCGATGTTGTGAGGCTGGACGCGGAACTCGGCCTCGCGGTTGTCGAGGCGGGCGACGAGAGCTGTAGCTGTGGACATGACCTTCGTTAAGGTAGAATCGCGTGGCGGAGAAACGGGAACATTTAAAGAACAACTCAATTAGCGCCGGCTGTTCCCGATGTCCACAACGCGGACGAAAAAGGGCGCCGTGTTGCCACGGCGCCCTTGACTCGTTTTGAGAGCGGTTAGGCTCAGAGCTCGACGTCGCCGGCCTCGGCCAGCGCCGCGCCAACCTCGAGGCCGAGATCGTCGAGATCGAACTCCTCGCGGGCCGTGACGTTCTCGCCGGCGGCCTGGCGCTGGGCCTCCTCGGCCGAACGCGCGATGTTGACGGTGACCGTGACCGAGACTTCCGGATGCAGCACGACCGGGACGGTGTGCAGGCCGAGCGTCTTGATCGGGGTGTTCAGCGTCACCTGGCTGCGGGCGACCTTGAAGCCGTCGGCGACGAGAGCCTCGGCGATGTCGCGGGTCGAGACCGAGCCATAGAGCACGCCCGACTCACCCGACTGGCGCAGGATCACGACGCTCTGGCCGTCGAGGCGCTCGGCGACCGCATCGGCCTCGGACTTCAGCTCGAGGTTGCGGGTCTCGAGCTCGAGCTTCTGGCTCTCGAAGCGCTTCTTGTTCTCCTCGGTGGCGCGCAGCGCCTTGCCGCGGGCGAGCAGGTAGTTGCGGCCGAAGCCGTCACGCACCTTAACGATCTCGCCCATCTGGCCGAGCTTGGCGACGCGTTCGAGCAGGATGACTTCCATGGTTCTTCTCCTTGAGGTTCGGGTATTCGGATTTCAGGCAGGTATTCGGAGTTCAGGAATGCGTAGGCGGAGGCGGCAGCGCGGCCCGCCTGCGCAGGCCGAAGGCTGTGTCGACCAGGCCGGCGACCGCGAGCAGCGGCGTCAGCACGGCCTGCATCACGACGAGCGAGACATAGACCGAGATCAGCATCGGCAGCCGCCAGGGGCGACCGCGCGAGATGTCGTGCAGCAGGCAGAGCCCGCTGAACATGAAGGCGGCGAGCAGCGCGCCGACGAAAGCCATCGCGGCGATGCCGACGAAGCCGCCGACCGCGGAAACCACGGCCGCGCCGACGAGCAGCAGCAGCGCGCGGCGCGGCAGCGCCGTCGAAGGGATGAACGGCCAGGGCCGGGGCAGCCGGTCGGAGAGCTTCACGGCGCGGGCGGCGAGCCAGAGATTGGCCGTGATGGTGGTGACGAAGGAGGCGCCGATGCCCAGCGGCACCGCCGGGGCGAGGTTCTGCGCCAGCTCCTTGATGTCGACATCTGCGGGCAGCGTGACCAGCCGGCCGCGCACCATCTCGTTCAGCAGGTTCTCGATCATCCGCGAGATCACCATGCGATAGGCGTCGTAGTCGGTGGTCATCACCAGCGCGCTGCCGATGGTGGCGAGGGCGGCGGTGGCGGCGATCCAGAGCAGCAGGTTGCCGAGGGGATACCATTCCGCTCCGCCTTGATCGTCGCCGCGGGCCAGCAAGGCGAGGTAGGCGATCCACCAGGCGGGCAGGCCGATGATCAGCGCGAAGGCGATGCCGCCGGAGGGCGAGAGCGCGACGGCAATGGCGAGGGCGCCGGCAGCCGTGGCCAGGAGGCCGGAACGGTGGTTCCAGCCCAGCGCGGCGATGAAGATCGGGAGGGGGGCAGCCGAATACAGCAACGCGGCGAGCGGCGATCCGGTGATCACCACTGCGAAGAGCAGGGCCGAAACGAGGCCCGCGCCGATGCCGACAATCGGAATCATGGTCCGTCCTGCTGTCCCGCTGCTCGCTGGCAGGGTGAGAGGCTCTTTGCCTCAACGAACCCGGGGGAGTCTCACCGCCGGGCGACTAATGGTTCTAACTTGGAAACGAAGCCGGAGGTGCCTGGGCACCTCCGGAAAAAGACTCACCCGCTCAGCGGATGACGTAGGGCAGCAGGCCGAGGAAGCGGGCGCGCTTGATCGCCTGGGCGAGCTCGCGCTGCTTCTTGGCGGAGACCGCCGTGATGCGGGACGGAACGATCTTGCCGCGCTCGGAGATGTAGCGCGAGAGCAGACGCACGTCCTTGTAGTCGATCTTCGGAGCGCCTTCGCCCGAGAAGGGGCAGGACTTGCGGCGGCGGAAGAAGGGGCGACGGGCGCCAGCGGATGCAGTCGACATGGATCAGGCCTCCGCTTCGGCGGTTTCGGTGGTCGCCGGCTCGTCTTCGCGGCGCGGACGATCGCGGCGCGGGCCGCGGTCGAAACGGTCGCCGCCACGCTCCGGACGGTCGTCGCGGTCACGCTTCTGGAGCATCGCCGAGGGGGCTTCCTCCAGCTCCTCGACCTTGACGGTCAGGAAGCGCAGGATGTCCTCGTTGATGCGCATCTGGCGCTCCATCTCCAGCACGGCGGCGGAGGGAGCCTCGATGTTCAGCAGCGTGTAGTGCGCCTTGCGGTTCTTCCGGATGCGGTAGCCGAGGGACTTGACGCCCCAGTACTCGACCTTGCGGATGGCGCCGCCATTCGCTTCGATCACGCCCTTGAACTGCTCGACAAGAGCTTCGACCTGCTGCGCGCTGACATCCTGCCGCGCGAGCAGCACATGCTCGTACAATGCCATGATTGGCCTTCCTTGTTTTACCCTGCTTCGCCCGGCGCGGAGCCCTCCGAGCCCTGGATAAGGCCCGACAGGATTTCATCGAAGGCGGAGACACGGGATGCCGGTTCCAGGGAACCTGCGCAAATCCAAGCGGACATGCGCCATCCGTTCAGCCTCCGGCCGAACAAGCAGGAGGCGGTCGTTACAGGGTTCGAGGCTTGATAGCAACCGGAATCTCGGCTGAGGAGCTTGCGCGGCGCATCATTCCGGCAGGCCGCCGTTCATCCATAAATCGGACGTCCCTTGGCGAGATTCCGCGATCCACGGCAGAAGCGCAAGATCGGTCGAGCGCTCAGGCCTGCGTGCGTTTAGCTGGTGCCGCCACGGAGGAGGGACGATGAAGGCGGCGCTTCAGAACTATCAGGCTCGGATGCGACGGGCGCTGGACTATATCAACCAGCATCTCGACCACGATCTCGACCTGGAAACGGTGAGCGCCGTCGCGGCCTTCTCGAAGTTTCATTTCCACCGGCAGTTCACGGCGACTTTCGGTTTGTCCGCGCATCGTTATGTCCAGCTTGCCCGCATGAAGCGCGCTTCGCACCAGTTGGCCTACATCGACGAAAAAAGCATCACGGACATAGCGATGCATGCCGGGTACGATGCGCCGGATGCCTTCGCCCGCGCCTTTCGGCAACGGTTCAGGCAATCGCCTTCATCGTTCCGGAAATCTCCCGACTGGGAGCCGTGGCTTGCGGCCTTCGGGCCTCTCGAGAACGCGAGGAGCAAGCTCATGCAGAAGAGTTTTAGCGCTGACGACGTCACGATTCGCGATGTCCCCGCCACAAGGGTGGCAATCATGGAGCATCGAGGCGACCCGGCGACGCTCAATGTCACCATCCAGCGATTCATAGCATGGCGCAGAGCCGCTGGCCTGCACCCCAGGACAAGTCCGACCTTCAATATCTGGCGTTCCGAGCGGCGCCCGGCCTCGCCTGGCGATTATAGCGTGGACCTTTGTGTCGGGACCGACCAACCGATCGAGGCGAATGGCGAGCAGATCGAAGCCGGCGAGATCCCTGGCGGACGCTGCGCGGTGCTGCGTGTCGTCGGCAATACTCATAACCTGGAGCCCGCCGCGCTCTACCTCTATCGCGACTGGCTTCCGGCCAGCGGCGAGGAGCCGCGCGATTTCCCGATCTATTGTCAGCGGCTCAGCTTCTTCCCTGAGGTGCCGGAGCACGAGACGGTCGCGGATCTGTTCTTGCCGTTGAAATAGTGCCCCCTGACGGCGGCCTGTCCCCTCTGGTCGCAAGGAGCGGGCAGGCCGCGATCCGCCCGGGCTCGGTTGTTGAGGGCCTCTGACCCAAGGCGCACCAGGCCGTCAGCCGGCCGCGGGCACCCGCGATATGCTTGGTATTCGCTGCCTAATGCAGGATAACTCCCGCGCGGCGCTTGACTTGGGCGGCAAACCGTTGTGACAGCCGCGTCATATAAAAAGAGTGACCAAAAGACAGGGCGTTCCGCAGATGACCACAGCCTTCATCTTCCCTGGCCAGGGTTCGCAGGCCGTCGGCATGGGCAAGAGCCTGGCCGAAGCCTTCCCGGTTGCCCGGGCGGTGTTCGACGAGGTCGATGCCGCGCTCTCGCAGAAGCTCTCCGTGCTGATGTGGGAAGGGCCGGCCGAAGAGCTGACCCTGACGGCGAACGCGCAGCCGGCGCTGATGGCGGTGAGTCTCGCGGTCGTGCGCGTTCTCGAGAGCGAGGCCGGTCTTGATCTCAAGCGCGATGCCGCATTCGTCGCCGGTCACTCGCTCGGCGAATATTCGGCGCTCGCCGCCGCCGGCACTTTCTCCGTCACCGACGCCGCCCGGCTGCTGCGCATCCGCGGCGACGCGATGCAAAAGGCTGTTCCGGCCGGCCAGGGCGCCATGGCGGCCCTTCTCGGCGCCGAGCTCGATCTGGCCCGCGAGATCGCGACGGCTGCCGCGCAGGGCGAGGTCTGCGAGGCGGCCAACGACAATGGCGGCGGCCAGGTCGTGCTGTCGGGTGCCAAGGCCGCGATCGAGCGCGCCATTGCGCTCGCCGGCGAACGCGGCGTCAAGCGCGCCATGCTGCTGCCCGTCTCCGCGCCCTTCCATTGCGCGCTGATGCAGCCCGCGGCCGAGGCGATGCGCGAGGCCCTCGCCAGGGTCTCGATGAATGCGCCCGTGGTGCCGGTCGTCGCCAATGTCGGCGCGGCCCCGCTCAGCGACCCGGATGCGATCCGGGATTCGCTCGTCGCTCAGGTCACCGGCACGGTGCGCTGGCGCGAATGCGTGCAGGCGATGGCCGCGGCCGGCGTCACGGATTTCGTCGAGGCCGGCAGCGGCAAGGTCCTCGCCGGTCTGGTGAAGCGCATTGTTGCAGGTGCGGCGCCGATCTCGATCGGCACCGCTGACGACATCGCGGCCTACAAGGCCCGAAACGGGTAAATGCAAGGCCCGGAACGGGCCATGACGGCAGAATGCCGAAAGGGAGCGAAGATGTTTGATCTGACCGGCCGCAAGGCCCTGGTCACCGGCGCGACCGGTGGCCTCGGCGGAGCCATCGCCAGGACCCTGCATGCGCAGGGCGCGAGCGTCGCCATTTCGGGCACGCGCGCAGAGGCTCTGGAAGCGCTCGCCGCCGAGCTCGGCGAGCGCGTCGTGGTGACCCCTTGCAACCTCTCCGACAAGGAATCGGTCGAGGCGCTGGTGCCGGCGGCCGAGGAAAAGCTCGGCGGGCTCGACATCCTGGTCAACAATGCCGGCATCACGCGCGACAACCTGTTCCTGCGCCTGAAGGACGAGGATTGGGACAATGTGCTGGCGGTCAATCTGACGGCTGCCTTCCGCCTCTCACGCGCGGCCGTGAAGTCGATGATGCGCCGGCGCTATGGCCGCATCGTCGCCATCGGTTCGGTCGTCGGCACGACCGGCAATCCCGGGCAGGGCAACTACGCCGCCGCAAAGGCGGGGCTGATTGGCATGTCGAAAGCGCTGGCCGCCGAGGTCGCGAGCCGCAACATCACCGTCAACATTGTTGCCCCCGGCTTTATCGAGTCGCCGATGACCCAGGCGCTCAACGAAAAGCAGCGCGAGGGCATCCTTGCGGATGTGCCGATGGGCCGGCTGGGAGCCGGTGCGGATGTCGCCGCCGCCGTCGCCTTTCTCGCCAGCGAGGAAGCAGGCTACGTCACCGGCCAGACGCTCCACGTTAACGGCGGAATGGCAATGATTTAGGCGTATTAACGTCGTTTCTGGATCGCTTTTGATAAGTTCGGGGCGCTCTCGCCAGCCCCGTAAGCATATGTTAACTAGCCCCGTCGCGCTGCCATCAGGCAGGCCGGGGGGCTTGACGAAACCCCGGTTGTTGCGTTTGTGCAGGCTTCGAGCGTTCCGGATCGCGGACATCGTCACGATGGCGCAGCGGCTCGGGATGAAGGTCCATCATACGCGCGTCGCGTCCCTGCGATGCGTTTCAGTTTCCAAGGAATAGACTCATGAGCGATGTCGCCGAGCGCGTGAAGAAGATCGTGGTCGAGCACCTCGGCGTCGAGCCCGAGAAGGTCGTCGAGGGCGCCAACTTCATTGAGGACCTGGGCGCGGACAGCCTCGACACCGTCGAGCTCGTGATGGCCTTCGAGGAAGAGTTCGGCGTCGAGATCCCGGACGATGCGGCTGAGACGATCGTGACCGTCGGCGATGCCGTGAAGTTCCTGTCGTCGAAGAGCGCCTGATCGGCCTCCCTCGGCTGATCGACGCAGAAAGAAAAATGGCTTCTCGCAGTTATCCGATGCGGCGCGTCGTCGTCACCGGCCTCGGCATGGTGACGCCGCTCGCCTGCGGCGTCGAGCCGACCTGGGAGCGCCTGCTCGCCGGCGCCAGCGGCGCCGGGCCCATCACCAGCTTCGACGCCAGCGACCTGCCGGCGCAGATCGCCTGCAACATCCCGCGGGGTGACGGCAGCGACGGGACGTTCGATCCTGACGCGTGGATGGAGCCGAAGGAGCAGCGCAAGGTCGACGACTTCATCGTCTTCGCCATGGCTGCTGCCACGCAGGCGCTGAAGGATTCCGGCTGGAAGCCTGAAAGCTACGAGGACCAGATCCGGACCGGAGTCGCCATCGGCTCCGGCATCGGCGGCCTCGGCGGCATCTACGAGGCCTCGCTCCTGCTCAAGGAGCGCGGTCCGCGCCGCCTCTCGCCCTTCTTCATTCCCGGCCGCCTGAGCAATCTGGCCGCTGGCTATGTCTCGATCGAGCACGGATTGAAGGGCCCGAACCACGCCGTGGTCACGGCCTGCTCGACCGGCGCGCATGCGATCGGTGACGCTTCCCGCATGATCGCGCTCGGCGATGCCGAGGTCATGGTCGCCGGCGGGACGGAATCGGCCATCAACCGCATCGGCATCGCGGGCTTCTGCGCCTGCCGGGCGCTTTCCACCGGCTTCAACGATACGCCCGAGAAGGCTTCCCGCCCCTATGACAAGGATCGCGATGGCTTCGTGATGGGCGAGGGTGCCGGCGTCGTCGTGCTGGAGGAGCTCGATCACGCGCTCGCCCGCGGCGCGCGCATCTATGCCGAGGTCGTCGGCTACGGCATGTCGGGCGATGCCTATCACATCACCTCGCCCTCCGAGGATGGCGACGGCGCTTATCGCTGCATGCAGGCGGCGCTGGACCGGGCCGGCATCACGGCCTCGGACCTCGACTACATCAACGCCCATGGCACCTCGACGCCGTTGGGCGACGAGATCGAGCTGCGTGCCGTCGAGCGCCTGCTCGCCAATGCGCCGAAGCGTCCCTCGATGTCCTCGACCAAGTCGGCGACGGGCCATCTGCTTGGCGCGGCGGGTGCGATCGAGGCGATCTTCACCGTGCTCGCCATCCGCGACCAGGTGGCGCCGCCGACGATCAATCTCGACAACCCTTCCGTCGAGACCGATATCGACCTCGTGCCGCACAAGCCGCGCAAGCGGGAGATCGACTACGCACTGTCGAACTCCTTCGGTTTCGGCGGCACGAACGCCTCGCTCGTCATGAGGCGTTACCGGGCCGACGCCTGAGCCGGCGCGCGGACAGCGCCGTTTCGCCATATTCTTGGGTAGAATCGACGCTCCGAGTCGGTGGTGGGCGATTTCGCGTTCACAGCCGCGAGGAAACCGGTTCTAATGCCGGATCGGCGACTTGGCGCGGCCGGCTCCTTGCTGAGGCCGGCGCCCGGGGCCGGTTCAAGCCGAAATCGTCTACCCCGTGCTGCGAGCCACCTGAACGTGAACGATACGCCCCGCGTCGCCCCGAAAAGCCCGAGCGAGGCCCTCAAGCCCGTAGCTCCGCCGGCGCCGCCGCCGAAAGCCCGCCGGCGTCGCCGCAGCAGCCCGTTCCTGTCGATGCTGAGCGGCCTGTTCACCGTCGCGCTCGTCCTGGCTGGCGTCATCGGCGCGGGAATCGCGGTCGTTTCGAACCAGAGCAAGTCGCCGGGCCCGCTGGCCAGCGACCGCGTTCTGATCATCCCCAAGGAAAGCGGGCTGACCGAGATCGCCGAACTTCTCCAGCGCGAGGGGCTGATCGAGCATCCGCTGAGCTTCCGCGTTTCGGCGATGATGGGCGGGGATTGGCACAAGCTCCAGGCCGGCGAATATCTGTTCAAGGCCCGCGTCAGCCCGCAGGAGATCCTCGACATCATCTCCAGCGGCAAGGTCGTCGAGCATTCGATCACCGTCCCCGAGGGATTGACGAGCGAGCAGATCGTCGCCCGTCTGCGCGACAACGAGCTCCTGACCGGCGAGATTTCGCAGGCGCCGAAGGAAGGCTCGATCCTGCCCGATACCTATCGCTTTCCGCGTGGCTTCTCGCGGCAGGCGATTCTCGATCGCATGGCCCGCGACCAGCGCGTGGTTCTGGCCCGCATCTGGGAGCGTAGGCCCGCGGATTTGCCGGTGAAGACGCCGCAGGATCTCGTCGTGCTGGCTTCCATCGTCGAGAAGGAAACCGGCCGCGCCGACGAGCGCCCGCGTGTCGCCGGCGTCTTCATCAACCGGCTGAATCGCAAGATGAAGCTGCAGTCCGATCCGACGATCGTCTACGGCATCGTCGGCGGCAAGGGTACGCTGGGGCGGCCGATCCAGCGCAACGAGATCACCCAGGCGACGCCCTACAACACCTATGTCATCGACGGGCTGCCGCCGGGTCCGATCGCCAATCCCGGCAGGGCGGCGATGGAAGCCGTGGTCAACCATTCGCGGACCAAGGATCTCTACTTCGTCGCGGATGGCAGCGGCGGCCATGCCTTCGCCGAGACGCTGGAGCAGCACAACCGCAATGTCGGCCGCTGGCGCCAGATCGAGTCGACACGCAACCAGCAGGGCAGCAAGCCGCCTGCGTCCGAGACCGTCGACCGGGTCGAGCCGCCACCGTCGCCTGATAACCGCACCGAGGCGCCGGCCACGACGCAGCCCGCGAGCGACAATGCCGGAGCGCCGCTTGCCCAGCCGGCGGGCGTTGCGGGAACGCGTGCCCGGGCCTTCGATGCCTCGGAGGGCACGGCGCGCGACCCGCTGCTCAATAAGACCTTCGACCTGAACTCGCCCAAGCAGGTGCCGCAGCTCAAGAACCCTTGAGGCGGCGGCGAGGGCGGACCATCCCCATTTTCAAGCCTTGCGGTGCTTGCCGCGGCTGAGTGGCGCCACTACGGTCCCGCGCATTGCCAGATCGCCGCGCGCCCGCCCGGGTGCGAAAGGTCGATTTGGCTTTTTGTTTCTGCGTCCGATTTTTCCGGGAAGCGGGTTTCGCTTGCCGGCCGACGCCAAGGAGACCGTAAAGGCATGGCCATCGAGAGCATGACGGGCTTCGCCCGCGAGGCGGGCACGGCCGGCGTCCATGGCTGGGCCTGGGAGATCCGCAGCGTCAATGGGCGCGGGCTCGATCTGCGCGTGCGCGTTCCGCCCGGCTTCGAGGTGCTGGCCGAGGCGGCGCGCAAGCATCTCGCCGGGGCTTTTGCCCGCGGCACCCTCCACGTCAATCTCGCGGTCACCAGCGATGCCGGTCCGCCGCGCCCGCGTGTCAACGAGGCAGTGCTTGCTGCGCTGCTTCAGGCCGTGGAGCGTCTGCGGCCGGCAGCCGGCATCAACCCGCCATCCTATGACGGCCTGCTCGGTATCCGTGGAGTCGTCGACTATGCCGACGAGGCCCAGGACGTGCTCGGCGCCGTCGAGGCGCCGGCTCTCGCCGGTCTGGAGGCCGCGGCGCTCGCCTTGAAGGAGGCCCGTCTGGCGGAGGGGCGCGCGCTCGAAGCCATCGTGCTCGGCCATCTCGAGACGATCGCCGGGTTGGCGGCCGAGGCGGAGGCGCATCCGGCGCGCAGCAGCGAGGCCATCCGGGCCCGTATCGCCCAGCAGGTCGAGACCTTGCTCGGCGCCAGTAGCGGCTTCGACGCGCAGAGGCTTCATCAGGAAGCGGCTCTGATCGCCGTGCGCGCCGACATCCGCGAGGAGATCGACCGGCTGCACGCCCATGTCGCGGCTCTGCGGGAGCTGCTCGCGAAGGGTGGACCGATCGGCCGCAAGCTCGATTTCCTGGCGCAGGAGTTCGGTCGGGAGGCCTCGACGCTCTGCGCCAAGGCCAATGATCCGGGCCTGTCCCGCATCGGTCTGGAGCTGCGCACGGTGGTAGACCAGCTGCGCGAGCAGGTTCAGAACGTGGAGTAAGGATCGATGGCCGAAACCGCACGCCCGGCCCGCCGCGGCCTGATCATGATCATGTCCTCGCCCTCGGGCGCGGGGAAGTCGACGCTGACGCGCACGCTCTCGAAATCGGCGAGCGAAACCAATCTCGACCTGTCGATCTCGGTGACCACGCGTCAGAAGCGGCCCTCCGAGATCGACGGGGTGCATTATCATTTCATTGACCGCGAGACGTTCGACGACATGCGCCAGCGCGACGAGCTGCTGGAATGGGCGGAGGTTCACGGCAACGGCTACGGCACGCCGCGCAAGCCGGTCGAGGCCTCGCTGAGGGCCGGCCGGGACGTGCTCTTCGATATCGACTGGCAGGGCACGCAGCAGATTCTCGAAAAGGCGCGGGAGGATGTCGTCTCGATCTTCATCCTGCCGCCCTCGATGGCGGAGCTGCGCTCGCGCCTCGTGCGCCGCGCCGAGGATGCGCCGGACGTCATTGCCAAGCGTCTCGCCAATGCCCGCGAGGAGATCGCGCGCTGGACGGTCTACGACTACGTCATCGTCAATGACGATCTCGAAAAGGCCTATGAGGCCGTGCGCTCGATCCTCGCCGCCGAGCGCCTGAAGCGCAGCCGCGCGGTCGGCATGGAGGCTTTCGTCGAGCAGCTGCTGTCGGAAAAGCTGCCGTAGTCCTTGGCTCGTGATGCCCGGGCTCGACCTGGACATCTAAACCGGCGCGTTCTCATCCTGAGATGCTCGGGTCAAGCCTGGACACGACGGCGGATTTTCACAACCTCTCGCCCAGCGCGTTCGCAAGCCTGACGAAGCCCGAGACCGGAATCTCCTCGGCCCGCGCGGTTTCGGACAGGCCCGCTGCGGCAATGATCTGCGCTGGATCAGGCAGAACGGCCTTGAGGCTCTGCCGCAGCATCTTGCGGCGTTGGCCGAAGGCGGCAAGCGTGACCCGCTCCAGCAGACGCCGCTCGCAGGGTTCCGGGTTCTCGCGTGGCAGGAGCTGGACGATCGACGAGGTGATCTTCGGCGGCGGCACGAAGGCGCTGCGCGGCACGTCGAACAGGATTCTCGTCTCGCAGCGCCAGTTGGAGAGCACGGCAAGGCGTCCGTAATCCGCCCGCTCCTCCGGAGACGCGACGATCCGCTCCGCCACTTCGCGCTGGAACATCAGGGTCAGCGAACTCCACCAGGACGGCCAGGGCTCGAGGCTGAGCCAGCCGACCAGCAGCGGCGTGCCGATGTTGTAGGGCAGGTTGGCGACGATCTTCGCCCGCCCGCCCTTGAGATGCGGCGAGAGGTCGACGGCCAGCGCATCGCCGTCAATGATCTCAAGCCGGCCGGGATAATGCGCCGCGATCTCGGCCAGCGCCGGCAGACAGCGCCGATCGCGCTCGATGGCGATAACCCGGCCTGCGCCGTTGGCGAGCAGCGCCCGCGTCAGCCCGCCGGGGCCGGGGCCGATCTCGACGACGGTCTCGCCTTCGAGCGGACCGGCGGAGCGTGCGATCCGGCTCGTCAGGTTGAGGTCGAACAGGAAGTTCTGGCCGAGCGCCTTCTGCGCCATCAGCCCGTGGCGTTCCACGACTTCGCGCAGCGGCGGCAGGTCGTCGATCTGGCTCATGAGGAGGCCGCCATCCGCGCTGCGAGCTTCAGGGCGGCACAGAGGCTGTCCGGCCGCGCGATGCCCTTGCCCGCGATGTCGAAGGCCGTGCCGTGGTCCGGCGAGGTGCGGATGAAGGGCAGGCCGAGCGTGACGTTGACGCCATCGTCGAAGGCAATGGTCTTGATCGGGATCAGCGCCTGGTCGTGATACATCGCCAGCGCGACGTCATATCCGGCCCGCGCGCGGGCATGGAACATGGTGTCGGCCGGGTAAGGGCCGCGCGCATCGATGCCTTCGGCCTGCAAGGCGGCGATGGCGGGCTCGATGACCATCCGGTCCTCCTCGCCCATCGCTCCACCTTCCCCGGCATGGGGGTTGAGGCCGCTGAGAGCCAGACGTGGCGCAGCGATGCCGAAACGCTTCTGGAGGTCACGGGCGACGATCCGGGCGGTCTCGACGATCAGCTCCTTGGTGAGAAGGTTCGGCACGCGCCTGAGCGGCTCATGGATCGTGACCGGAACCACGGCCAGTTCCTCGGACCAGATCATCATCACCGGCCGCGGCTCGACGCCCGCGTCGGCAGCCAGATAAGCGAGGTATTCGGTATGGCCCGGATGCCTGAAGCCAGCCTGGTAGAGCACCGATTTGGCAATGGGATTGGTCACGACGGCGGATGCTTCATCACGCCGCACTGCGGCGACCGCCCGGTCGATCGAGGCGATCGTTCCTGCCGCTGTGGCCGGGTCCGGCCGGCCCGGCTCGGCCCCGGTCGCTCCTTCGAGCGGGATTACGGGTAGCGATTCGGGGAAGATATCGGTCGCTTCGGCCCAGTCGCAGGCCAGCAACGGCACGTCCCAGCCCAGCCTTTCGGCGGTCCGGGCGAGGTGGTCGAGGCTGCCGATCAAGGCGAAGGCGGGCAGATTTCGCGCGTGGCGCTCCTGCCATGCGCGCAAGGTGAGCTCCGGCCCGATTCCGGACGGGTCGCCCTGTGTCAGCGCAAGCGGCAATGCCGGCAAGAGAACCTCCGCAGACAAGACGATCTCCGCGGATCGAAGGATCGACCGGGCCTCAGGCCCGGTCAGTCATTGGCTGGAGCTGACGCCATCGCTGGTCGAGGCGGCGCCGATGTTCTGCGAGTAGCTGATTTCACCCAGAGTACGCAGTTCGAGGCGGAACATGATCGTTCGGGTATCCTTCGTGGAACCCGCCTGACGGTCGGCGTAGCTTTGCAGGTACCGGATGTCGAAGACCGTGCATTCATCGGTGTAGTTCAGGCCGAACGAGGTCGATGCGGTCTGGAAGGGGCCGGTATTCGGGTAGACCGGCATGGCGGTGACGGTCGGCGCCGCGAGATAGGACGCGTAGAGATCGCGATAGCGCTCGCGGTCGTACTTGTACTTGTCGAGATCGAACAGCACGCCGGCGCGGACGCTCCAGTTCGTCGTGACGTTCACGGAGCCGTTCAGCGACAGGCCCTCGCGGCGACGCGAGATTCCAAGTTCCGGCTGTGGCTCGTAGCGGCCATAGCCGATCGAGGCCGAGAAGATTTTGTTCGAATAGGTCGCCGCGGCGTCGATCCGCTGAGCTTCGTAGGTGGTCGAGTCGAGGCGCGTCGCGCCCGTCAGGAAGAGGCCCTTGAAGGGAGAAAACTGAGCACGGGCGACGATGTCGGAGGTGTCGGTGTCCAGGCCGGAATTCAGCCCGGTATTGAGGAGATCACCACTCGAGAAGGAGTTGCGCCCAGCGATCTGGTAGGACTGGCCGATGAGGAGGTTGGCAAAGGCCTCCTTGCCGAAGCGGCCGGTGTAGAGCGCGCCGACATTGGCGCGCGTGCCGCCCTCGAGTCTGTCGTAGCCCGAGAACTTGCCGCTCCATTCGAACAGGTTGTTGGCGTCGAAAACGAGGCTCTGCGCGTCCTCGTTGGCGACCCTCAGGCTGTTCGTCTCGTTCGGGCGCGCCACAATCTGGGCAACGGGCTCGATGATATGCGTGCCCCAGTCCGTCTTGGCGACGAAGGGATAGCGATACATCAGGCCGATGGCCGGCATCACGCGGCCGAAGACCTCGTCCGAAGTGTCGGCGATGGTCGTGACGCGCGAGTTGATGACGCCGCTGGTGTCGGGGTTGATCGAGAAGAGGTCGGCCCGCAGCGAGGCATAAGGCGTCCAGACCTGGCCGAGCGGGTCGATGAAGTTGCGCCGCCAGGAGGCCTGCACCGTCGCGCGCGACATGTTCCCGGCCAGGCCGCGAACCAGGCATTGGTCCTTCTGGTAGACCGCGCAGCCGTCATAGAGGGAATAGGGGTTCGTGAGCAGATAGGTCTTCTGCGCGGGCAGTTCCGAGAACGCGGCCGTGTCCCGCGTCAGGCTGGTGATGTTGACGTTGAACTCCACTTCGCCGCCGAGGAAGGACGGCTTGTGGACACGCTTGTCGTAGTCGATCACCGGCAGCACGACGGGCTGCTGCTTCTGCCAGTCCTGATAATTCTGCGGCTGGAAATAATAGCCGCGCATATCGAACCAGGCCGTCTCGCTCTGTCCGTTCAGATAGGCCGTCGAGGTCACTTCCTGAAGATAGCTGATGCTGCTCAGGCTCTCGCTGCGAATGCGGTAGTTCTTGTAGAACCACCGATCCGTCGACATCGCGATGTTCCAGCCGAAGTTCCAGCGCGGATTGATGAAGAACTTGCCGGTCGTCTCGATCGCGCCGCGGAAGTCCTTGTCGGCCGGCCCGAGCGGGCTTGGCAAGTACGCGCTCGGCTCCTGCTGGAAGATGCCCGAGGCCCGGATCGAATAGGAGCCGTTCATCAGCCGGTGGCGCCACTCGGCCTGGCCGAGGAAGCCCTGCCGGCTGAGATAGGTCGGCGTGACCGTCAGGTCGTAGTTCGGCGCCAGGTTGATGAAATAGGGCAGGCCGACGCCGAAACCGAGCGCCGAGGTGTTGAAGAGCGTCGGCGCCAGGAAGCCGGACTTCCGCTTCACCGTCGAATCCGGCCCCGACATATAGGGGATGTAGGCCATCGGGATGCCGGCGAATTCCAGCCGCGCATCCTCGTAGTAGATCGTCTGCTCGGACTTCTTGTGGATGATCCGGGCGGAGCGAACCTGCCAGAGCGGCGGTCGCTCCGGGTTGTCCTTGCAGGGTTCGCAGGCCGTGTAGATGCCCTTCTCGAAGACGAAGGTCTCACCGTCCGTGCGCTCGGCGCGCGGCGCCGAGAATCGCGTCTTGTCCGGGTTCACGACGCGCAGCGAATCCATGAAGCCGTCGCGGAAATCGTCGGTCAGGTTGAACCTGTCGCCAGTGATGACCGTGCCGTTGCTCTCGGTGATGCGGGCATTGCCGATGGCGGTGACGCGCTTGCCGGCCTGGTCGTAGATCACGCGATCGGCTTCGATCGTCCGGCCCTGGTACAGGATCTGGACGTCGCCGACGGCCGCGACCGTCTTCTTGTCGTTGTCGTAGACGAGTTCGCGCGCATCCACGACCATCCGATCCGGCGCCTTGGCCGGAGTGGCGGTAGCAGCAGCAGCAGGCGCCGGCTTGGCGCCCGCCGCCCGATTCTGGGCGTGCGCCGGCGCCACCAGCAGATAAGCCAGGCTGGTGGCGAGAGCGGTCGCTGCGGCAAAGCGCGCGGCGCGTTTTACCCCTGGACCCATCCGCTCAACCCAAAATTAACCATAGGCACAGTATATTTCACCCGTCTTCCTGGTGAAGGAGAGCGAGCGCCCCGAGCATTGTTCCCAATGCTGCAGGTAGCCACGCCGCTACGATCGGATTGACGATCCCCGACGATCCGAGTTCCTCCGACAGTTGTGTCGCAACATAGAGCACGAACCCAGCCGCGACGCCACCTATCACCAGCTTGGTCACACCACCAAATCGGAAAAATCTTAAAGAAACGGATGCTGCCACCAGCACCATGGCGATCAGCAGCAGCGGGCGCGCCATAAGTGCTTGATATCGAAGCTCATACGGCGTCGTGTCGAGGCCGGCTCGCTGGGTGCGATCGATCACTGCCGGCATGGACCAGAAGCCCACCGCGTCCGGCGGCGTGAAGCTTTGGCGCATTTGTTCCGGCTCTAGTGTCGTTGCGATCACATAGTTGGCATAGGTCTGCGGCTCCTCCGACGCGGAGGTGTTGCGTGCGTCGGTCAGCTCCCAGTGTCCGGGTCGTAACAGCGCCTGGCGCGCGTCGATTCGCTCCTTGAAGCTGCCGTCCCGATTGAACAGGAAGAAGGCCACCTGCGAGAGCCCGTCTTCGTCGGGCATGGCGCCGGCGGCGCGGATGATCGCCTGCCCATCGACGCTGCTCTGCCTCAGCCAGATCTCCTTAGAGAGGCTGACGTTGCCGCCGCTGCGGACGAAGAGGCGGGTCTCCAGCGCGGTGGCCTTGCGCTTCAGGTCGGCGGCGACAGGGTTGTAGACCATGATCGAGAACAGGCCGACCACGCCGGCCACCACTGCGGCGGGCTGCAGGAACTGCCAGGCCGAGACGCCGACGGAGCGCGCCACCACGAGCTCGAGCTTACGGCTCAGCGTCAGCAGGGCGAACATGCCGCCGAACAGCGCGGCGAAGGGGAATATCTGCTCGGCGACCGCCGGCGCGCGAAACAGCGCGAGCTGGACGATGCGTGGCGTCGTTGCGATCGGAGAATCGCCGGCGCGACGCATCAGCTCGACGAAATCGAGCGTGCCGATCAGGAAGAAAAATGTGCCGAAGACGCTGAAGATGGCGCGGGCGAAGCGCTTCGTCAGATAGCGCCCGAAGGTCGTGAAGAGCAGCATCAGGCGCGCCGAAAACGGGCCGCGAAGGCGATGAGCGGCAGGGTGAGCGGAGCGGTCAGGCGGGTGATGATCGGCCGCAGCCGCTCTCCATGGAAGATCAGCGCCGTGGCCAGCAGGATGGCAACGATGGGCAGGATGTAGAGCAGCGCGGCGGCGAAGGGCGAGCGCACACTCGCGGTCCAGGCGGCATAGGCCGCGATTCGCGTTGCGCCGACGATCAGGATGGCGGCCTGGATCGCGAAAGCCCGGCCCTGGCGCGTGGTGCGCGCCTCGCCGATCGCGGCGAAGGCGATCAGCATGAAGGCAAAGGGATAAAGCGGGGAGGAGAGGCGGTTGTGCAGCTCGGCCCGAAACCGGCCTTCCTGGATCTTGTAGTAGCTCTCGTTCTTATCCTGGGTGAGGAGCTGCCAGGTCGAGCGTTCGCGCGGCTTGTAGATCACCTTGTCGCCGTCGCCTTCGCCCGGGCCGCCGCTTGTGTCGCCCGTCAGGGCTGAGAGGTTCAGAGCGTAGCGCTCGAAGGAGATGATCGACGTCGTGCTGGTGTTCTTGGCTTCGCGCTGGATGGTGCCCTTCTCCAGCATGAGGAAGCTCTGGCCCTCGGCCTCGACCGTGCGGCCGCGCTCGGCGAGGTAGATCGAGGGCTGCGCCGGGTCGCGGCGATCCTGCATGAAGATGCCGACTAGCGAGTCGCCCGCCTTCTCGCGGTAATGGAAGGTCACGCCCGAATCGAGCGAGACGAACTGGCCTTCCTTCACAACGTTGGCGACGAAATCGGCGCGGATCAGCGTGATCAGGTCACGCAGCATGCGGAAGCTGGCCGGCATCACCGAGATCGTCATCCAGGCGACGACGAGCGAGGTCGCGATCGTCAGCACGATGAACGGACGCGTAATGCGATGCGGCGCCACGCCCGCGGCGTTCATCACGATCAGCTCGGAATCGCCGTTGAGCCTGTTGAGCGTGTAGAGCGTCGACATGAACAGCGCGACCGGGGCGATGCCCGCGATGAGCGCCGGCAGCGAGAGCAGCGTGACGGTCAGGAAGATCAGGACCGTCTGGCCCTTGCCGGTGATGAGATCGACCTCGCGCAGCGCCTGCGTGACCCAGATGACACCTGTCAGGCCGAGCAGCAGCACGATCGCTGCCACCGCCGCGATCTTCAGGATGTATCGGTCGAGGCGGTTCAGCAGCACGCGTCGCTTTCCGGCGGTTCGGGAGACTCGCGGCCTCCCGAGGTGGTTAGTCGGACACACCCTATGGTATAGGCGCGGTCACGGCGCAAACGGGAATCGTGTCGCGCCTGTCCTCCTCGTATCCTTCCTGACCAGTTCTCCCAAGATTGTGAGCGGATCATGTCGCAGCGCCTGAAGCTCGATATCAAAGCCCTGAACGCCGTCGAAGGACAGGATCTGGTGGTCCTGGTTTCCGACAAGCTGGCCCTGGCCGCGGCGGCCGAGGTGCTGGCAGGCGAGGGCGCGCAGGCGCTGCTGACGCGGGCGGCGGCGGCCGAGCGGTTCAAGGGCAAGGTCTATGGCGGGCTGACGCTGCCGGCGCCGGAAGGCGCGGCCTATGAGCGCCTGATCGTGGTCGGCACCGGTCCCGAGGACGACAGGGCCACGCTCGATTTCGTGAAGCTGGGCGGCGCCATCGCCGGCCGGCTCGGCGCCGGCCGCAGCGCCGAGATCGTCCTGGCACTGGGCGAGAGCGAGGTCGCATCGGGGCAGGGCGCCGATCTGGCGCTCGGCCTCAAGCTGCGCGCCTATGCCTTCGACCGCTACAAGACGAAGAGCAAGGACAAGGACGAGGCTGCGCCCTATGCCGTGACGCTGCGCACTGCTGATCAGGCCGCCCTCAAGAAGGCGCTGAAGACGGCGGACGCGCTCGCTTCGGGCGTCGTGCTGGCGCGCGACCTCGTGAACGAGCCTCCGAACGTGCTCTACCCCGAGGAGTTCGCGGATCGCGCAGCCAAGCTGAAGAAGCTCGGCGTCGAGATCGAGATCCTCGACGACAAGGACCTCAAGAAGATCGGCATGCGCGCGCTGCTCGGCGTCGGCCAGGGCTCACGCCGCGAAAGCCGCGTCGCCATCATGCGCTGGAACGGCGCCAAGGACGGCGTGCAGCCCGTCGCCTTCGTCGGCAAGGGCGTCACCTTCGACACGGGCGGCATCTCGCTGAAGCCCGGCGCCGGCATGGAGGACATGAAGGGCGACATGGCGGGCGCGGCCTGCGTCACCGGCCTGATGCACGCGCTCGCGGCCCGCAAGGCGAAGGTCAATGCCATCGGCGTGATCGGCCTCGTCGAGAACATGCCGGACGGCAACGCCCAGCGGCCCGGAGATATCGTCACCTCGCTCTCCGGCCAGACCATCGAGATCATCAACACCGACGCCGAGGGCCGGCTCGTGCTGGCCGATGTGCTTTGGTACACGCAGGAGCGCTTCAAGCCGCGCTTCATGATCAATCTCGCGACTCTGACAGGCGCGATCCTGGTCGCGCTCGGGCAGGAGAATGCCGGCCTGTTCAGCAACAACGACGAGCTGGCCGAGAGGCTCGGTGCCGCCGGCCGGGCGACCGGCGAGACCGTCTGGCGCATGCCGCTCGGCAAGGCCTACGACAAGATGATCGATTCAAAGTTCGCCGACATGAAGAACTCCTCCGGGCGCCATGCCGGCTCGATCACGGCGGCACAGTTCCTGCAGCGTCACGTCAATGATACGCCCTGGGCCCATCTCGACATCGCCGGTACCGGAATGGGCGCCTCGAACTCCGAGATCAACCGCTCCTGGGGCCCCGGCTGGGGCGTACGCCTGCTCGACCGGCTGGTGGCGGAACATTACGAAGGCTGACACGTCGTTGCGAGCGAAGCGAAGCAATCCAGGGGAGCGCAGAGCTCTGCCGTGCGTGGATTGCTTCGTTCGCTTCGCTCCTCGCAATGGCGGTAGCCGCTGAAACCGACATGGCTGAAATCCTGTTCTTCCATTTGCAGTCCCGCCCGCTGGAGCAGGTGCTGCCGACGATTGTCGACCGCGCGCTTTCGCGCGGGCAGAAGGTCGTCGTCGAGGTGTCGAGCCAGGAGCGGCTGAGCGTGATCGACGATCACCTATGGACCTATGCGGATGAGAGCTTCCTTCCGCATGTGACGGCGCTGGAGGCCGATGCGCCCTCGAACCCGGTGGTGTTGACGACGCAGGCGCATAACCCGAACGCGGCCGCGGTCAGGGTCTGCGCCGACGGCGTTCGCATTCCCGACGCAATGGATGCCTACGAGCGCGTCGTTCTGATATTCGATGGAGACGATCCCGAGGCGCTCGATGCCGCCCGCGAGGATTGGAAGAAGGCCCGCGCCTCGGGCCATGCCGCCAGCTATTGGCAGCAGGACGAGGCCGGCCGCTGGGAGAAGAAAGCGTGAGACTGCCTATCCTGTTTCTCTGCACCGCCGCGCTCGCGGGCTGCTCCGTCGACATGGGCGGTTTCGCCTTCCAGTCCGAGACGAAGCGGGGCGTCACCACGACGACGACCACGACCGGCAGCATCGGCGTCTCGACGCGGGAGCCGGTGCTGACGCCGGAAGGCGAGTGCAGCGTCGGCGCCTCGCTCAATCCCTCGACGCGTCCGCTGCCGCAGGAGATCGCGCCCGGCATCACCGAATGCGAGCTGGTGAAGATCAAGGCCAAGGCACCGACCGACGTGCTGATCGGCGAGAGCGGCAAGGGCCAGCGCGAAGTGCAGGTGCTCTATTCCGAGCCAGGCGGACGTGAGCTCTATCTCTTCACCGACAACCGCCTGAGCCGGATCGTGAAGCCGGGCGGGGAGGGCTGAGCGGTACGTCCGTGATGCCAGTTGGTCGGATCTGCTCTCGGCACATTGCGGCCGATTGAATCTGTCGTGCCCGTCGGGGGGCATCGATCCGCGGGTGCGATGGCGCCGCCGCATCCGCGGCTGCCACTCGAATTTCGACGCGGTTTCGCCTTTGCCTTCAACCTGTAGGCAGTGCGCACGCGCCCGGTTTCACGTGTCCTCGGAAAGCTGACGAAGAGACGATGAGCTCTCTTTTTCCGTCGGGCTTGAAGCGGATCACGCTTCCGTCGTCCCTCAGGATGTAGGCCGATAGTCCCGCTCTTTTCATCTGCTGGATGGCGCTGCGATGGAACAGCGCGATTTTCTGATCGAAGGTGGGGGACATGGGCGCGCTCCGCGGCTCAGTTGGAAGCCATGGATACGCAATTCGCGGAAACTGAATGTGATACGGCTCACAGAACGGGGACGCGTCCAACATCTTCAGACGGGCCATGCGCGACACGCGGGCCGAGATGATGCGCCAGCGGATCGCTGATTCAGCCCGTTCGCCAGCAACCAACCATTTGAATTAACGCGTCTACAGCACTTGGGAGGCTAAGTGCCGTAACGGCAGATCCAGCATGGGCTGTCGCCCGGCGCGGTGGCGCGCCCGGCTTGAGTTGGCCTACCGAAGGTTGGAATGCGATGCCGAGCTGCTCCTGCACCACTGCCCATGAATTCTGCTGCGACGCGCCGGAGGATCCGGGCCGCCGCCAGTTCTTCACGGCGGCCATGGCCCTCGGCGCGGCGGGACTTCCGGTAACGCGAGCCGTCGCCGCCACGCCTTCGCCCGAGAAGCGCAAGTTCATGGAAGAGGCGACGCGTCTGGCGATCGAGTCGGTGGAGAAGGGCTGGGGCGGTCCCTTCGGCGCCGTCATCGTCAAGGATGGGCAGATCATCGGGCGCGGACAGAACCGCGTGCTCCTCACCGGCATCCCGGTCTTCCACGCCGAGATCACCGCGATCATGGACGCCTCGGCCCGCCTCAACCCCAAGGCGCTGCTCGGCAGCGAATACGGCACCGGCACGATCCTGGAGATGATCCCGCGCGAGGCCGGATCGCCCGATCCCGTGCCGGAGCGTGCGCGCATGCTCAAGGGCTGCGAGATTTACATCAACGGTGCTCCGTGCCCGATGTGCATGAGCGCGATCTACTGGTCTCGCATCGACCACGTCTATTTCGCCGCGAGCCTGAAGGACACCAGCGCGATCGGCTTCGACGACGCCTTCCAGTACGAGGACTTCGCCAAGCCGTGGGCCGACCGGCGGATCAAGGTGAGCGAGAACTTCGAGCGCGAGGTCGGCCTCAAGGCCTATGAGGCCTGGACGAACAAGAAGGATCGCCATCCTTATTGAGGGGCGGGTGCTTGAGAGTCCCGCGGCGAGAGCTGGGGGCTCTAGAGTGACGGTGGCCTCCAGACCCGACGTGGATGAAGCGCGGGGAACTCCTCTCCCGTGTGGGAGAGAGGTAGGGGTGAGGGACCGCCGTTGATCGTCAAGCAGCGACGCCGTGGAACCCTCTGCGGGTAGCGAAGGCCCTCATCCGGCGCTCCGCGCCACCTTCTCCCATCCGGGAGAAGGAAAGAGGCGTCGCGGCTGCCTCGCCGGGAAGGCTCAAGCCCCCTCCAGCTCCTCGCCCAGCGCCAGCCATTCTTCTTCAGCCGCCGTCAGCGCCTCGGCCAGCTCTGCGCGCTGGCGGGAAATCTGCAGTGCCTTGTCCGGCTCGCGGGCGAAGGCGCCGTTGGCGAGAGCGGCGTCGACCTTCTCGATCAGGCCGGTGAGCTTGGAGATGCGTGCTTCCGCAAGGTTGAGCTTCTGGCGCAGCGGCCCCTGTGCCGCGCGCTTCGTCGCGGCTTCCTTGCGCTCATCCGATTTCGGCTTGGCAGCGCCGGCTTCCGGCGCAGGCTTGCCGCGCCGCTCGGCCTTCGCCGAATCGAGCACATAGGAGCGGTAATCCTCCATGTCGCCGTCGAAATTCTTCACCGTCCCGCCCGAGACGAGCCAGAGCCGGTCGGCGCAGGCCTCGATCAGGAACCGGTCGTGGCTGACGAGCATGACGGCGCCCGGATAGTCGTTGATGGCGGTGACCAGCGCCGTGCGGCTGTCGATGTCGAGATGGTTCGTCGGCTCGTCGAGGATCAGCAGATGCGGCCCATGGAAGGTCGCCAGCCCCAGCATCAGCCGCGCCTTCTCGCCGCCGGAGAGCAGCTTCACCGGTGTGTCCGCCTTCGACGCCGGAAAGCCGATCTGCGCCGCCTTGGAGCGGACCTTCGCCTCGGGCGCGTCCGGCATCAGGTCGCGCAGATGGCCGACGGGGGTGTCCTCGATGCGAAGCTCGTCGAGCTGGTGCTGGGCGAAATAGGCCGTCTCCAGCTTGCTCGACTTCTTCATCTCGCCCGCCATCGCGGGAAGTCGCCCGCCGATCAGCTTGCAGAAGGTCGATTTGCCGTTGCCGTTCGAGCCGAGCAGGGCGATGCGGTCATCCGGCGCCAGCGAGAGATTTAGCCGGGACAGCACCTTGCGCTCGCCATAGCCGGCGCTCGCATCCTCCAGCACGATCATTGGCGGCGAGAGTGGCTTCTCCGGGCCGGGGAAGACGAAGGGCTGGACGTCGCGGTCGACGATCGCCGCGATGGTCTGCATCTTCTCCAGCCGCTTGACGCGGGACTGCGCCTGCCGCGCCTTGGTCGCCTTGGCCTTGAAGCGGTCGACGAAGGATTGCAGGTGCTTGCGCTCGGCGTCCTGCTTCTCCTTGGCGCGGGCGAGCTGCATCTGCTTCTCGGCGCGCTGCTTCTCGAAGGAGGAATACCCACCGCGATAGAGCGTGAGCTTGCCCTGGTCGAGATGCATGATGTGATCGACCGAGGTGTCGAGCAGCTCGCGATCGTGGCTGATGACGATCACGGTATGCGGGTAGCGCTCCAGATAGTCGTAGAGCCAGAGCGTGCCTTCGAGGTCGAGATAGTTGGTCGGCTCGTCGAGCAGCAGGAGGTCGGGCTCGGAGAACAGCACGGCCGCGAGCGCGACGCGCATGCGCCAGCCGCCCGAGAAATCGGAGCAGGGGCGCTGCTGCGCCTCCTCGTTGAAACCGAGACCGTGCAGCACCATCGCGGCGCGGGCCGGGGCGGAGTGCGCGCCCATGTCGGCGAGGCGCGTCTCGATCTCGGCGATGCGGTGCGGATCGGTCGCGGTCTCCGATTCCTTCATCAGCGCGGTGCGCTCGGTATCGGCGGCGAGCACGACCTCGATGAGCGTCTCGGGGCCACCCGGCGCCTCCTGCGCGACGCCGCCGATGCGCCGGCCCTTGGGCAGGCTGATATTGCCGCTCTCGGTGCCGAGGTCGCCGGTGATGATCTTGAACAGCGTGGTCTTGCCGGTGCCGTTGCGGCCGACGAAGCCGACGCGCGCGCCGTCGGGAATGGCCGCGCCGGTATGGTCGAGCAGGAGTCGTTCGCCCAGGCGGTAGGTGATGTCGTTGATCGTCAGCATGGCGCGGGGTTTGGCGTGAACCGCGCGAAAACGCAATGGAACGCTGGAACCGGAAGGGCGCCGTCACGGTTTAGTCACGATCTTGCCACGCGGGCGCCCGGCGCCACCCGCACGCAACCAGAGATTGGTATTCGCTGATTCGCAGGATCGTGCCCATGCATGCCGACCAGCCTTTCGCCTACCCGCGCCGCCTCTCCGCGGCCGCGTCCCTCATGGTTCTCGTCTCGATGATCGTCGGCTGCGCGGCCGCGCTCGTGGCGGTCGTGCCTATTGCCTGAGAGCTTGTCGTCCTCCGGGCCAGCCGCTAACGCTGGAACCATGGCACGCATCGCTTTCTACACAGGCTCCTTCGACCCGGTGACCAATGGTCACGCGGACGTCATTGCCGCGGCTGCCGGCCTCTGTGACCGGCTCGTGGTGGCGATCGGCGTGCATCCGGGCAAGACACCGATGTTCTCGGTCGAGCAGCGCGCCGATCTGCTGCGGCAGGTCGCAACGCCGCTGCTGGCTGCGAAGGGGGCGGTGCTCGATGTCGTGACCTTCGACGATCTCGCGGTCGATGCCGCGCGTCGGGCAGGGGCCTCGATCATCATCCGCGGCCTGCGCGACGGCAGCGATCTAGACTACGAGATGCAGATGGCCGGCATGAACGGCACCATGGCGCCTGACGTGCAGACCGTTTTCCTGCCGGCCTCGCCGGGCGTGCGCTACATCACGGCGACGCTGGTGCGCCAGATCGCGGCGATGGGCGGCGATGTCTCGCCCTTCGTGCCGACGCCGGTGCTCGCGGCGCTGAAGGCGCGCTTCGCGAAGGCGTAAGGCGGCACAACTTCGCCATCTTCCGCCGTTCTCTGCTGATTATGGTTTGCATTTCAGCTTGAGCGATGGTGTCTCTGGGCCGAAGCGACTCGTAAATTTCGATCCCGGCGCGATTCCCGCGCCATGCTTTCCGACAGGTTTGACGATGCGTCTGTCCCGCTATTTCCTGCCCCTCCTGCGCGACACGCCCAAGGAGGCGGAGATCGTCTCGCACCGGCTGATGCTGCGCGCCGGCATGATCCGCCAGCAGTCCGCGGGCATCTATTCCTGGCTGCCGCTGGGCCTACGCGTCCTCAACAAGATCAGCAACGTTGTCCGCGAGGAGCAGAACCGCTCGGGCGCCGTCGAGATCCTGATGCCGACCATCCAGTCGGCCGATCTCTGGCGCGAGAGCGGGCGCTATGACGCCTATGGCAAGGAGATGCTGCGCATCAAGGACCGGCATGATCGCGACATGCTGTACGGGCCGACCAACGAGGAGATGGTCACCGAGATCGTCCGCTCCTACGTGAAGTCCTACAAGGACCTGCCGCTCAACCTCTACCACATCCAGTGGAAGTTTCGGGACGAGGTCCGTCCGCGCTTCGGCGTGATGCGCGGGCGCGAGTTCCTGATGAAGGACGCCTATTCCTTCGATCTCGACAAGGATTCGGCGCGCCACGCCTATAACCGCATGTTCACCGCCTATCTGCGCACGTTCGCGAGGCTCGGCCTGAAGGCGATCCCGATGAAGGCCGATACCGGCCCGATCGGCGGCGATCTTAGCCACGAATTCATTGTGCTCGCCTCGACCGGCGAGAGCGAAGTCTTCTGCCACAGCGACTACCTGAACTTCGAGACCCCCGCCGCTGATACCGACTTCGACAGCGTCGCCGGCCTGCAGGGCGTCTTCGACAAGTGGACGAGCCTCTACGCCGCGACCGAGGAAATGCATGACAAGGCCGCCTTCGAGGCGGTGCCGGAAGACAAGCGCGTTTCGGCGCGCGGCATCGAGGTCGGCCACATCTTCTATTTCGGCACGAAATACTCCGAGCCGATGGGCGCCACGGTCGCCGGGCCCGACGGCCAGCCCGTGCTCCTGCATGGCGGATCCTACGGCATCGGGCCGAGCCGCCTCGTCGCGGCGCTGATCGAGGCCGGCCATGACGATGCCGGCATCGTCTGGCCCGAGGAGATCGCGCCCTTCGACATCGCGGTCATCAACCTGAAGGCCGGCGACGCCGCGACCGACGGCGCGGCGGAGCGCATCTACAGGGACCTGCTCGCCAAGGGCTACGACGCCGTGCTCGACGACACCGACGATCGGCCGGGCGCCAAGTTCGCCACGGCAGACCTGATCGGCGTGCCCTGGCAGATCATCGTCGGCCCGAAGGGGTTGGCCGAGGGCAAGGTCGAGCTGAAGCGCCGTGCCGGCGGCGAGCGCGAGCTCGTCTCGCTCGAAGCCGCGCTCGACCGCTTCAAGGGCCGGGCGGCGTAACGACATGAGCGCCGTCGCCGACAGCGGAGATATCCCGACCGGCACGAAGGCCTTCGCGGGCTTCGAATGGCTTCTGGCCGGTCGTTACCTGCGCACGCGCCGGCGCGAGGGATTCGTCTCGGTCATCGCCGGCTTTTCCTTCCTCGGCATTCTGCTCGGCGTCGCGACGCTGATCATCGTGATGTCGGTGATGAACGGCTTCCGCAAGGAACTGCTGGAGAAGATCGTCGGCGTGAACGGCCATATCTTCGCGACGCCCATCGATCGCCCGCTCGATGATTACGACAGCGTGGCCGAGCGGCTGCGCAAGATCCGCGGAGTCCAACTGGCCCTGCCGCTGGTCGAGGGGCAGGCGCTCGCCTCCTCGCAGACCGGCAATAACGGCGTGCTCGTCCGCGGCGTGCACGAGGCCGACATCAAGGCGATTCCCTTCATCGGCCGCAACATCCGGGCGGGCACGCTGGACGGCTTCGACGAGCAGCCGGGCGTCGCCATCGGCCGTCGCCTCGCCAACGCGCTCGGCATCCAGGTCGGGGATTCGATGACGCTGGTCTCGCCGCAAGGGGCCTCGACGCCCTTCGGCACGGCGCCGCGCATCAAGGCCTATCCCGTGAAGGCGATCTTCGAGATCGGCATGACCGAGTTCGACGGCACCTTCGTCTACATGCCGCTGGCCGAAGCCCAGGCGTATTTCAACCGCGACGGCGACGTGAACGTCATCGAGATCTTCGTCGACGATCCTGACCGCACCCAGTCGGTCCGCGATGCCATCGAGGCCGATGCACCGCGCCCGCTCGTCCTCTCCGACTGGCGTCAGCGCAATCGCAGCTTCTTCAACGCGCTCGAGGTCGAGCGCAACGTGATGTTCATCATCCTGACCCTGATCGTGCTGGTCGCGGCGCTCAACATCGTCTCGGGCCTCATCATGCTGGTGAAGGACAAGACCGAGGACATCGCGATCATGCGCACCATGGGCGCGACGCGCGGCACGGTGCTGCGGGTCTTCCTGATGACCGGGGCGGCGATCGGCGTCGTAGGTACATTGGGCGGCCTCATCCTCGGCGTGCTCTTCGCGAAGAACATCAAGTCGATCATGGCGGTGCTGAACTGGATCACCGGCGCCAATCTCTGGGACCCCACGGTGCGCTTCCTCAGTGACATCCCCTCGGTCACCGACTGGCGCGAGGTGGTCAGCGTGGTGGTGATGGCGCTGACGCTCTCGCTGCTGGCGACGCTCTATCCCGCCTGGAAGGCCGCGCGCCTCGACCCCGTGCAAGCCCTGAGGATGGGCTGAGCATGGCACAGGAGATGCCCACGCTCTTCCTCTCGCAGGTGGAGCGCTTCTATCCGCAGAGCGATGCGCCGCTGGAGGTGCTGCGCAAGGCCGATTTCGCACTCTGGCCGGGCGAGGTCGTGGCGTTGGTCGCGCCGAGCGGCACCGGCAAGTCGACGCTGCTGCATGTCGCCGGCCTGCTGGAGAAGCCCGACGCCGGCGAGGTATTCGTCGGCGGGCTCGCCACGACCAAGCTCGACGACGCCGGGCGCACGCGGCTGCGCCGCACCGAGATCGGCTTCGTCTACCAGTTCCATCACCTCCTGCCCGAGTTCACCGCGCTGGAGAACGTCGTGCTGCCGCAGCGCATCCGTGGCCTTCACCGCAAGGTCGCCGAGGAACGCGCGACCGAGCTCTTGAGCTTCCTCGGCCTCGGCCAGCGGCTCGACCATCTGCCGGGCGAGCTCTCGGGCGGCGAGCAGCAGCGCGTCGCCATCGGCCGCGCCGTCGCCAACGGGCCGCGCCTGCTGCTGGCCGACGAGCCGACCGGCAATCTCGACCCGCATACCTCGCAGCATGTCTTCGGCACGCTGATGGAACTGGCGCGCGCCTCCGGGCTGGCGGCGCTGATCGCGACGCACAACCTCGAACTCGCCCGCCAGATGGACCGGCGCGTGACGATCCGCGAAGGGCGCGTGGTTCCGCTGACCTGAGGCGGTTCTTCTCTCATCGCGCGCCACGCCCTCTGGATTGCTTCGTCGCTGGCGCATGACGGCTTTATGCGGAACCACGGCGTCATCCCGGGCCTGACCCGGGATTCATGTCGGAACGCTTCCGTAAGAGGTTCAGGAATGGATCCCGGATCTCCGCTTTGCTAGGTCCGAGATGACCCGCCTTTACTGTGCCGATGCACTGAGGCGCCTGGAGCCGTCATCCCGACATCGTTGTCGTGTCAATATTTCATTAACTCTTCCGGCGGCCGGCAAGCCCGAATTCTTTCTCAATCATTGACGAGAACAAAACGCGAACTAAACTGAACATATCGAAAACAACGGAGGTTCACATGACTGCAGCGCGCAAAATCGCCGTAGGCCTTGCCGAGGTTGCCTCGCTGGGTGTCTTCCTCGGCATGATCTGGCTCTGGGCCGCGATCTTCTCTTTCCCGCATGTTTGATCGCGCTCCTGCCCGATAGCGGCAGGAGCTGTTTATGAGGCCGGCCATCCACAGGGCCGGCAAAGGAATTCTCGACGCCGGCCCCGCTGACGCCCCATAAGAATTCCGAGGATCGGCGAGTCGCCCGAGGGGCGGCAGGAGAGGGACATGGCTCGGGAAGCGGACGAGGCGCGCATCCTGTCGGAGATCGGCTTCGTCCATCTGCATGTCCATTCGAGCTATTCGTTGCTCGAAGGCGCCATGACCATCGCGACGCTGACGAAGCTCGCGGCGGCGGACGGGCAGCCGGCCATGGCGCTGACCGACACCGACAATCTCTTCGGCGGCCTGGAGTTTTCAGAGAAGCTCGCGGGCTCCGGCCTGCAGCCTATCGCCGGCGTGCAGCTCTCGGTCGATTTCGCCGATGAAGGCGGCGAAGGCGGGCGCAGGCCCGTCCAGCAGCAGCGCCTGCCGCATCTCGTCCTGCTGGCCATGGACGAGGCCGGCTACGGCAATTTGATGAAGCTCGTCAGCGAGGCGGCGCTCGCCAGCGGCGGGGCAGGGCAGCCCGTTACCACCGTCGAGCGGCTCGCGGCCTATCATGCCGGTCTCATCGCTTTGACGGGCGGCTCGGACGGGCCGGTCGACATGGCGCTCCGCAATGGCCAGCGCCCGCTGGCGGCCTCGCGGCTGGCGACGCTTGTCGGCATCTATGGCGACCGGCTCTATGTCGAGCTGCAGCGCCACGGCCGCGAGAACGAGGCGGCGCTGGAGGCGCATCTCCTGCGCCTCGCCTATGATTCCGATCTGCCGATCGTCGCTACCAACGAGCCCTTCTTCGCCAAGCCGGCCGATTTCGACGCCCATGACGCGTTGCTCGCCGTGGCCGAGGGCCGGCTGGTCTCGGACGGCACGCGCCGCCGGGTCACGCCCGAGCACTATTTCGCCTCGCGGGCCGAGATGAAGAAGCGCTTCGCCGATCTGCCGGAGGCGCTGGCGAACACCGTCGAGATCGCGATGCGCTGCCATTGGCGCGTCTCGACCCGCAAGCCGATCCTGCCGCGCTTCGGCGAGGAGGGGCGCGACGAGGCCGAGGAGCTGCAGGAGCAGGCGCGCGCCGGCCTTGCCGCGCGGCTTGCCAAGCACGGCCCGGCCGAGGGCTTCAACGTCGAGGATTACGAGAAGCGGCTCGAATTCGAGCTTTCGATCATCACCAGGATGAAATTCCCGGGCTACTTCCTGATCGTCTCCGACTTCATCAAATGGGCGAAGAATCAGGACATTCCGGTCGGGCCGGGCCGCGGCTCGGGCGCGGGCTCGCTCGTCGCCTATGCGCTGACGATCACCGATGTCGATCCGCTGCGCTTCGGCCTGCTCTTCGAGCGCTTCCTCAACCCGGACCGCGTCTCGATGCCGGACTTCGACATCGACTTCTGCCAGAACCGGCGGGAAGAGGTGATCGAATATGTGAAGCATCATTACGGGGCGGAGCGCGTCGCCCAGATCATCACCTTCGGCACGCTGCTCGCGCGCGGCGTGCTGCGTGATGTCGGCCGCGTGCTGGAGATGCCCTACGGCCAGGTCGACAAGCTGACCAAGCTCGTGCCGCAGAACCCCGCCAAGCCCATCTCGCTGAAGGAGGCGATCGAGGGCGAGCCGAAGCTGCAGCAGGCGGCCGAGGAGGAGCCGATCGTCGCGCGGCTGCTGGAAATCGGCCAGAAGCTGGAAGGGCTTCACCGCCATGCCTCGACTCACGCTGCAGGCGTGGTGATCGGCGATCGGCCGCTTGAGCAGCTCGTCGCGCTGTCGGTCGATCCGCGCACAGGCATGCGCGTCACCCAGTTCAATATGAAGTGGGTGGAGCAGGCCGGGCTGGTGAAGTTCGACTTCCTCGGCCTCAAGACGCTGACGACGCTGACCACGGCGGTGAAGCTGATCGCCCAGCGCGACATCCAGATCGACCTCGCGCAACTCCCCTTCGACGACCCCACCACCTACGCCATGCTGGCTCGCGGCGAGACGGTCGGCGTGTTCCAGGTGGAATCGGCGGGCATGCGCAAGGCGCTGGTCGAGATGAAGGCGGACCGTATCGAGGACCTGATCGCGCTCGTCGCGCTCTACCGGCCGGGCCCGATGGACAACATCCCGACCTATTGCCGCCGGAAGCTCGGTCAGGAGGATCCCACCTATCTCCATCCCGGCATGGAGCCTTATCTGCGTGAGACGCACGGCATCATCGTCTACCAGGAACAAGTGATGCAGGTGGCGCAGGCGCTCTCGGGCTATTCGCTCGGCGAGGCGGATCTGCTGCGCCGCGCCATGGGCAAGAAGATCAAGGCGGAGATGGACGCCCAGCGCGACCGCTTCGTGAAGGGCGCGATCGACAACAACATCAAGAAGGACATCGCCTCCGAGATCTTCGACCTGCTGGCGAAGTTCGCCGACTACGGCTTCAACAAGAGCCACGCGGCCGCCTATGCGGTGGTCGCGTTCCAAACCGCATTCCTGAAGGCCAATTACCCGGTGGAGTTCCTGGCGGCGTCGATGACGCTCGACATGGGCAACACCGACAAGCTCTCGGAATTCCGCCGCGATGCCGAGCGGCTCGGCATCAAGGTCGAACGGCCGGCGATCAACCATTCCGGCGTTGAGTTCGATGTTGCCGAGGGCAAGATCTTCTATGCGCTGGGCGCCATCAAGGGCGTGGGCCGGGCGGCGGTGGAAGCGCTGGTCGCGGCGCGGCAGGCGGCCGGCCCCTTCCGCGATCTCGCAGATCTGGCACGACGCATCGATACCAGGCTGGTGAATCGCCGCACACTGGAGGCGCTGATCGCCGCCGGCGCGCTCGACGAGCTAGAAGCCGACAGGGCGCGCGCCATGGCCGCAATCGACGGCATGCTGGCCCTCTCGAACCGCACCCGCGACGAGGCGGCTGCCGGCCAGTTCGATCTGCTCGGCGGGGCCGCTGTCCCGGAAGCCTTCCGCATCCCGCAGGTCGAGCCCTGGGCGCCGGCGGAGAAGCTCAAGCGCGAGCACGAGGCGGTCGGCTTCTTCCTCTCCGGCCATCCGCTCGACGACTACGAGCACGTCCTCAAGCGCCTGCGGGTGCAGCGCTATGCCGATTTTGCGCAGGTCGTGCGGGCGAATGGCACCGGTGTCGGCAAGGTCGCGGTCTCGGTCATCGACAAGTCGGAGCGACGCACCAAGTCCGGCTCCAAGATGGGTATCGTCAACCTCTCGGACCCGAGCGGCCAGTTCGAGGCCGTGTTGTTCTCTGAGGGGCTGATGAAGTTCCGCGATCTGCTCGAGCCGGGCAGGGCGCTGGTGCTGCGCCTCTCCGCCGTGCTCGACGGCGAGGATGTCCGCCCGCGCATCGAGGGGGTCGAGGTGCTCGACGATCTCGCCTCGCGCCAGAAGCAGGACCTGCTGATCTATCTGCGCGACGACAAGGCGGTCGCCTCCATTGCGGAGCGTATCCGTCCCCGTGAGGGCACGCGTGCCGAGGGCAAGGTCTCGATCGTGATGATCCTCGACGAGGGGGCGCAGGAGGTCGAGATCGAGCTGCCCGGCAAGTTCCCGGTCAACCAGCAAATCGCCAACGCTGTGCGCGCCGCGCCGGGCGTCGTCAGTGTCGAGATGCTCTAGGAGGCTCCGGGAAGGCCGGGCCGTCAGGCCTCGGCGGTCTTGAGCTGTGCCTGGACGCGGTCTCGCCCGAGCCGCTTGGCGCGGTAGAGCGCTTCGTCCGCTTCCGCCAGCAGCTGTTCGAGACTCACGCCCCGCAAGTCCACCTCCGCCACGCCGATGCTGAGCGTCGGCGGCAGCGGCAGGTCGTCGACGATCGCGAGCGCGTCCCGGAAGACGTTGCGGATGCGATCGGCGATCCGCACCGCCTCGCGCACGCTGACGCCGGGCAGGATGATCGCGAATTCATCTCCGCCCTGGCGGGCGAGGATATCGTCGCTGCGCAACTGGCCGCGGACCGCGCTCGTGAAGATCCGCAGGATCTCGTCACCCGCCGCATGGCCGCGCGAATCGTTGAGTGCCTTGAAATGGTCGATGTCGACGAGCAGCAGCGAGGCCTTGGGGCCGACCCGCTGGGATCGGCGCCGCTGCTGCGCGAGCCATTGCTCGAGGCCCGAGCGGTTCATGGCGCCGGTGAGTGGGTCGTGCTGTGCGAGGCTCGCCAGCATCTGGTTGGTGCGTTCGCCGGCGAGCAGCAGCAGCGCCTGCCCCCTGAGAATGACGAAGGTCACGCCTGAGGCGGCAAGCCAGCCGGTCGCGCCCGAATCCTGGGGAAACAGCGTCGTGCCGATCTGGTCGAGCGCTGCCAGGATGATGCGACCGGCATAGATCAGGACGGTCGGCGCGAAGAGGGCGGCCAGCAGCCAGGCCGAACGCAGCCCTTCCTCCCGCGCGAGGCGGACGGCCTCGCGCACGATAGAGGCGTCGCACAGCGCCATGACCGTCGCCACGACCATGACCCGCGTCGTAAAACCCTCTTTTCCGGGAAACAGCGCGAGCAGGGTCCAGGTCGCGAGCAGGACGAGCCCGAAGAGGAACCAGTTCAGCTCCCGGCCGCCGAATGCGCGGATGCCGAAGAGCAGCAGCAGGCATCCGGCGAGCATCGCGGTGTTGGCGAACTCGACCGTGATCACGTCGGGGAGCGTGTCGCGGAAGGCCGCGCTAAGAAGGCCGAAGCCGATGCACAGGCTGCTCGCGCCCCACCAGACCGGGCTGCGCGTGAAGCGGCCGGTCACGAAGGTCATCAACTGCGTCACGCCAATGATGAAGCAGGTCAGCGCGCCTGTGACGAAAATCGTCCTGAGGTCGAGCGTCAACGCCATGGGGCGCTCGCGCTGCGTAGGGTTGCAGGGGCGCAGAGCTGGCTGCGGGTAGCGGTCAGGGCGTGGTAAGTGGCGTGCATGACGACATGCGTGGGACCATATTGCCTCAAAAATATCCAGCATGATCTTTTAAAAGTCGGTGATCGCCGCCTCGGTCGCGGCTTTTCCGGCGTGTGCCGCGCCTGCCGTCGCGCGGATGCGCCAGGCCGCCCCTAGGCTTTCCCATCAAGCGGGGGTGCGGCGTTTTACTCGGGTTTTTCAGGAGGCACGCCGGCTTTTCGGCTGCTTCGGCTTGCATTGCCGCGCTATCGCGTGTATGGCGCGCCTCATTCCACATGGGGAGCATCACCTCGACACCGAGGCGTTCCGGTGATCGGCCAGCCTATGGCCGTTTCATTCGCTCCCCAGAGGCTCAACCGGAAGGACAAGAATTACCATGGCTCTGCCCGATTTCTCCATGCGCCAGCTCCTCGAGGCCGGTGCGCATTTCGGCCACCAGTCGCATCGCTGGAACCCGAAGATGTCGCCCTACATCTTCGGCGTCCGCAACAACATCCACATCCTCGACCTGTCGCAGTCGGTGCCGATGCTGCACCGTGCCCTGCAGGCGGTCTCGGACACCGTCGCCCGCGGCGGCCGCGTGCTCTTCGTCGGCACCAAGCGCCAGGCGCAGGACGCCATCGCGGATGCTGCCAAGCGTTCGGCCCAGTACTACGTCAACTCCCGCTGGCTCGGCGGCATGCTGACCAACTGGAAGACCATCTCGGCTTCGATCCAGCGCCTGCGCAAGGTCGACGAGCTGCTCAACGGCGGCGGCTCGGGCCTGACCAAGAAGGAGCGCCTGATGCTGTCGCGTGAGCGCGACAAGCTCGAGAAGGCTCTGGGCGGCATCAAGGACATGGGCGGCACGCCGGACATGATCTTCGTGATCGACACCAACAAGGAGCAGCTGGCGATCAAGGAGGCTCAGCGCCTCGGCATCCCGGTCGCGGCAATCGTCGATTCGAACTCGGATCCGGACGGCATCACCTTCCCGGTCCCGGCCAATGACGACGCCGGCCGCGCCATCCAGCTCTACTGCGACCTGATCGCCCGCTCGGCGATCGACGGCATCGGCCGCGCCTCGGGCGACCATGGCATCGATGTCGGCGCCGCTGTTGCGCCGGTCGTCGAAGAGGCGCTGGAGCCGGTCGCTGCCGAAGGCCAGGTCTTCGAGACGCTGACCACCCCGCGCGGCGCACCGGACGATCTGACCAAGCTCTCGGGCATGGGTCCCGATGCGGTGCAGAAGCTGAACGACGGCGGCATCTACCATTTCTGGCAGATCGCGGCCATGTCGCCGGCTGACGTGACCAAGATCGACCACGATCTGAAGCTCGGCGGAAAGATCGAGCGCGAGGGCTGGGTCGCCCAGGCTCGCGAACTCGCCGACGCCTGATCAAGCTGCGTGATGGCGGCGCGTCATCGGCGCGTCGCAATCAAACTCTCGATTTGACGCCTACAAGCGCCGACGACCGGAAACGGAGCGTCGGCGTTTCCCCATAGGGCGTCCGGACATCCCGATCCGCGGCTGGTCTCCGGACCCGTGCCGCTCCGACAGCAAGGACAAGACAGATGGCAGCGATCACCGCCGCGATGGTGAAGGAACTCCGCGACAAGACCGGCGCGGGCATGATGGACTGCAAGACCGCGCTGTCGGCGACTGACGGCAACATGGAGGCCGCCGTCGACTGGCTGCGCGCCAAGGGCCTCTCGAAGGCCGCCAAGAAGGCCGGCCGCGTCGCCGCCGAGGGCCTCGTCGCCGTCGTCGTGCAGGGCAAGGAAGGCGTCGTCGTCGAGGTCAACTCCGAGACCGATTTCGTGGCCCGCAACCCCGAGTTCCAGGCGCTCGCCAAGACCATTGCCGAGGTGGCGCTGGAGCGCGGCGGCGACGTCGAGGCGCTGCTCGGCCATCACTATCCGGGTGGCGGCTCCGTCCAGGATGCCATCGCCAACGCCATCGCCACCATCGGCGAGAACATGACGCTGCGCCGCGTCGCCTCGCTGAAGGTCTCGTCCGGCGTGATCGGCTCCTATGTTCATGGCGCGATCACCGACGGCCTCGGCAAGATCGGCGTCATCGTCGCGCTCGAGTCGACCGCGAAGGGCGACGAACTCGCTGCGATGGGCCGCCAACTCGCCATGCATGTCGCGGCGACCAACCCGGTCGCACTCGACCTCGCCTCGGTCGCTCCGGAGGTCCTGGAGCGGGAGAAGGCGATCCTGGCCGAGAAGAACGCCGGCAAGCCCGCCAACGTGCTCGAGAAGATCACCGAGAGCGGCCTGAAGAGCTACGCCAAGGAATACTGCCTGCTCGAGCAGGCCTATATCCATGATGGCTCGAAGTCGGTCGCTCAGGTTCTCAAGGAGGCCGAGGGCAAGCTCGGTGCGCCGGTCAAACTGACGGGCTTCGCCCGCTATGCGCTCGGCGAGGGCATCGAGAAGGAAGAGCAGGATTTCGCGGCCGAGGTCGCCGCCGCCGGCGGCACCACCGGCTGATCCGGGTTATCCACGAACAAGAAAAGGCCGCGCATCGCGCGGCCTTTTTTGTAGGAAGAATGGCTAGAGCACGCGCCGATCAGATTGCGCAGCAATCTGATCGGATCACGCGTTCTCTATCAATGAGTGAGAGACGGATTTACCGATCAGGTTGAAACAACCTGATCGGATCCGGCTCTAGCATCGGACCGAAAAGGGGAATCCACTTTTCGGATCAATCCGGTGCGATAACAAAGCGGTCGATCATCATGGCCGCGTCCGGTAGGACGCGCGATGACCTGGGCGCGAATCGCGGCATGCGAAAAAAAACGGAGAGACATCGATGAGACCCCAACGCGTTCTCGTGAAGCTCTCCGGCGAAGCCCTTGCGGGGCCTGTCGGAAACGGCCTCGACGGCGTCACGCTGACGGCGCTCGCCGCCGACATCGCCCATGCCTCGCGCGAGGGCGTCGAGATCGGCATCGTCGTCGGCGGCGGCAACTTCTTTCGCGGCGTGCAGGGGCTGAACAAGGGGCTCGATCGCACCACAGCGGATTCGATCGGCATGCTCGGCACGGTGATGAACGCGCTGGCCCTGGAGCACGCCATCGAGGCCGCCGGCGCGCCGGCGCGCGCCATGTCGGCCGTGCCGATGCCTTCCCTCTGCGAGAGCTATGCCCGCAAGCGGGCGCTGGACCATCTCAGCAACGGCAAGGTCGTCATCCTCGGCGGCGGCACCGGCAATCCCTATTTCACCACCGATACGGGCGCGGCGCTCCGCGCTGCCGAGCTCGGCTGCAGCCATCTGCTCAAGGCGACGCAGGTCGACGGCGTCTACAGCGACGATCCGAAGAAGAACCCGGCCGCAACCCGCTACGACACGCTGACCCATGAGGACGCGATCAAGAGCGACCTCAAGGTGATGGATACGGCCGCCTTCGCGCTGGCGCGCGATGCGGGCCTGACCATCGTCGTCTTCTCCATCGCCGAAGGCGGGGCGCTTGCGGCCGTGCTGCGCGGCGAGGGCAGGGCGACCTACGTCACGCCCTGAGGCGGGGAAGCGCGGCATGCTCGGCCTTGATCCGGGCATCTCATGCAGGAAGAGGTTCCCGAGCATCCCGGAAACGCGAGCCTTCGGTCCGCAGATCCCGGGGGCAGCGCCTCGCTCCGCACGAGAAGACGTGCCGCCCGGGCACTGGCCCATACTGCGACAAGTCACTAGAATGAACTGGCTACCGGCCGCATCAGCCGTTTTTCCTTGCCTGACGGTGGGGAACATGCTGTTCGAGCACGAAATTCTTGACCCTGCGCGGCCCCGCCGCCATGGTCGCGCCGATTTTGAAATCACCGCAAGGTCTTGATTGAAATGGCCCAGACGACGTTCGACCTCGCCGATCTCAAGCGCCGCATGGCCGGCGCGGTGCAGTCCTTCAAGGGCGATCTCGCCTCGCTGCGCTCCGGCCGCGCTTCCACCAACATGCTCGACCCGATCATGGTCGAGGCCTATGGCGCGCGCACGCCGCTGAGCCAGCTCGCCACCGTCAGTGTGCCTGAGCCGCGCCTGCTGAGCGTCCAGGTCTGGGACCGCTCGATGGTTCAGGCGGTCGACAAGGCGGTGCGCGAATCCGATCTCGGCCTCAATCCGCAGACGGAAGGCCAGGTGCTGCGCATCCGCATCCCGGAGCTGAACGAGCAGCGCCGCAAGGAGATGGTCAAGGTCGCGCATAAGTACGCCGAGGAGGCCAAGGTCGCGGTCCGGCATGTCCGCCGCGATGGCATCGACGTCGTCAAGAAGCTCGAGAAGGACGGCGATATGACCAAGGACGATGCGGCGAAGAACTCCGATCTCGTCCAGAAGGCCACCGACCAGCACATCGCCGAGATCGACCAGGCGCTCGCGGCGAAGGAAAAGGAAATCCTGCACGTCTGATCCGTTCGCGCGGGCCTTCCCGCGCGTCCTTCCGGCCGGTAGCCGAGCGAGGCCCATTCCTATGTCGTCCAGCCAGCGCGACGCGGGCGTTCCGAACCCGACCCATGTCGCCATCATCATGGATGGCAACGGGCGCTGGGCGCAGATGCGCGGGCTGCCGCGGCAGGAAGGCCACAGGCGCGGACTGGAGGCGCTGCGGCGCACGGTCCGCAATGCCAGCGATCTCGGCCTCTCTGTGCTGACCCTCTATTCCTTCTCGACCGAGAACTGGCGCCGCCCCCATGCCGAGGTCAGCTTCTTGATGGGGCTGCTCAAGCATTTCGTCGAGAAGGACCTGGCCGAGCTCTCCGCCGCCAATGTCCGCGTCCGCATCATCGGCAGCCGCGAGGATCTCGCGCCCGATCTGCGGCGGCTCGTCGAGCATGCCGAGGCGAGCACGCGCGCCAATACCGGCCTCGTGCTGGTGATCGCCTTCAACTACGGCGCGCGCGACGAGATCGTGCGGGCCGCCCGCTCGCTCGCCGTCGATGCAGCGGCGGGACGTCTCGATCCGGCGGCGATCGACGAGGCGGCTCTTGCAGGCAGGCTCGATACACATGACCTGCCCGACCCGGAACTGGTGATCCGCACCTCGGGCGAGACGCGCATCTCTAATTTCCTGCTCTGGCAGGCCGCCTATGCGGAGTTCGTCTTCGCTCCGGTGATGTGGCCGGATTTCGACCGCGCTGCCTTCGAGGACGCTCTCGCCCAATACCGGCAGCGTGAGCGCCGCTTCGGCGGCATTTCCGCTTCGGCCGACCGCAGCGTGGACGTCGCGTGAATGACCGGCCTTCAGGGACGCCGCAGAAGGGCCCAGGCGAGCTGAAGCTCAGGGTCGTCTCGGCGCTGGTGCTCGCGGCCATGGTGCTGCTCGCGACGATCTGGGGCGGCTGGCCCTTCCGTATCATCTGGACGCTTGTCGCTGGCATCGTTGCCTATGAATGGCTCGCCATGGTCAACCGCGGCAACGCCATCCCGGCCGGTATCGGCGTCGTGGTGGCCGGGCTCGCGCTCGCCTTCTCGCCGGCAAGCCCCGCCGCGCTGGCCGGCGCTGCCGCTGCTGCGGCCCTGGTCGGTGCGCTCCTCACGCCCATGGTCCGCTCGCGACTCGCGCTGGAGCTCTGCGGCGTCGCCTATGCGCTCGCCTTCGCGCTGATCACGCCGGCGCTGCGCGATCTGCCGCAGATCGGCCTGGCGCTGATCCTCTGGAGCTTCGCCGTCGTCTGGTTCACCGACATCGCGGCCTATTTCACGGGGCGCAAGCTCGGCGGGCCGAAGCTGATGCCGAGCGTCAGCCCCAAGAAGACATGGTCGGGCGCGATCGGCGGCGCTGTCGCCGGGATGATCGGCGGCTACCTGATCTGGCGATTGGTGCCTGGGCTCGACGGCCTGACCGCGGCCGGCCCCGTCGTTGCCGCCTCCCTGGCGGGTTCGATCGTCAGCCAAGCCGGCGATCTTTTCGAATCCTCGCTGAAGCGCCGCTTCGACACCAAGGATTCGAGCCATCTCATTCCCGGCCACGGCGGCTTCCTCGACCGGCTCGACGGCTACTGGGCCGTGCTCGTGCTGGCGGGACTCGCTCTTTTCGCCGTTCATCTCAACGTCTGATTCATGGCCCTTCGCACCGTCACGCTGTTAGGGGCCACAGGCTCTGTCGGACGCTCCGTTCGCGATGTCGTCGCCGAAAATCCCGAGCGGCTGTCCATCGGGACCGTGGTTGGCGGCCGGGATGCGCAGGCGCTGGCGCGGGTCGCCATCGAGACGGGCGCGCGCTTTGCCGCGCTCGCCGATGAGACTTGCGGCCCGGCGCTGGCGGAAGCGCTGGCCGGCACGGGGATCGGCAGCGGGGCGGGGCGTTCGGCCGTGATGGAGGCCGTGGCCCGGCCCGCCGATATCGTCGTCAGCGCGATTGCGGGCGCCGCCGGGCTGGAGGCGACCTTCGCCGCGCTCTCGCCTGGCCGGACGATCGCGCTCGCCAACAAGGAAAGCCTGGTCTGTGCCGGCGAAGCGGTGATGGCGCGCGCGGTGGAAGTGGGCGCTAAGGTTCTGCCGCTCGATTCGGAACATAACGCGCTCTTCCAAGTGCTTGGAGCCGAGCCGCTTTCCGCGATTCGCGGCATGACGCTGACGGCCTCCGGCGGGCCGTTCCGGAACTGGAGCGCCGAGCGCATCGCGGCCGCCCGTCCCGAGGATGCGTTGAAGCATCCGAATTATGCGATGGGCGCGAAAATCAGCGTCGATTCGGCCAGCCTCATGAACAAGGGGCTGGAGCTTATCGAGGCGCGCTTCCTCTTCGGGCTGGAGCCCGGACAGCTCGACGTGCTGGTCCATCCGCAGCAGATCGTCCACGGCCTCGTCACCTTCCGCGACGGCTCGGTGAGCGCGGGCATGGCGGTGCCGGACATGCGGGTCGCGGCTGCGCACTGCCTCGGCGTCGACGGCCGCCTCGATGCGCCGGCCGAGCGCTTCCTGGATTTGGTGACGACAGCGCCGCTGAGTTTCGAGAAGCCCGATCTCGAGCGCTTTCCCGCGCTCGGCCTCGCCATCGCTGCGCTCAACCAGGGCGGCGCCATGCCGGCGATCCTCAATGCCGCCAACGAGGTCGCGGTTGCCGCCTTCCTGTCGGGCAGGCTGCGCTTCTCAGGCATCGCCGCGCTGGTCGAAGCGGTCTGCGCCGGGGTGCCGGGCGGTGCCGAGGCGCCGCGCGACCTCGCGGGAGCACTCGCCATTGACCACGATTCGAGACGTCGGGCTGCCTCGCTCTTGTCGCAAGCACGGTTCACTGTCACCTAAAGCGCTCTGCCGCGCGCCCGGTTGTCGGGACGTGCCGTGTGGCAGGAGGCCGGAGCGTCGCTTCGGCTAGAAGGAACTGGAGAGTTCGATGGAATTCGTAGCCTCGCTCTGGAATACCGGTCTGGGCTATCTGCTGCCGTTCCTGTTCGTCCTCACCATCGTCGTCTTCGTCCACGAACTCGGCCATTTCCTCGTCGGCCGCTGGTGTGGTGTCGACGTCAAGACCTTCTCGATCGGGTTCGGTCGCGAGATCTTCGGCTTCACGGACAAGCATGGAACACGCTGGCGCTTCGCGCTGATCCCGCTCGGAGGCTACGTCAAGTTCTCTGGCGATGCCGATGCCGCGAGTTCTCCGGACGATGCGGCCGTGGACCGGATGACGCCGCAGGAGCGCGCCCGTTCCTTCCCGGCGCAGTCGATCGGCGAGCGAGCAGCGATCGTCGCCGCCGGCCCGATCGCGAACTTCCTGCTCGCCATCGTGATCTTCGCCGGAATGGCGTTCTTCTTCGGCAAGCAGGTCCTCATGCCGCGCGTCGATGCGGTCGTGGCCGGCAGCGCCGCCGAGCGCGGCGGGCTCAAGGCCGGCGACGTCGTCATTTCCATCGACGGGCAGCCAATCGAATCCTTCGCCGACATGCAGCGCATTGTCTCGATCAGGCCGGAGGAGAACCTCGCGGTCACGGTCGATCGCAGCGGCAGCCAGGTGACGCTGGCCGTGGTGCCCGCGCTATCCGAGATGAAGACGCCCGTGGGCGTGCAGCGCATCGGGGTGATCGGCGTCAAGGCCTCGCCCCGGCCGGAGGACTGGAAGACCCAGCGTTTCGGCCTCGTCGATTCCATGAAGTCCGGCTTGAATGAGACCTGGTTCGTCGTCACCCGGACCTACGACTACGTCGCCAAGCTGGTGAAGGGCCGCGAATCCGTCGATCAGCTCTCCGGCCCGATTCGGATCGCCCAGGTCTCCGGCATCGTCGCCTCGAGCGGAGGGCTGCTGGGGCTGATCAACCTTGCCGCCATCCTGTCTGTCTCGATCGGCCTGATGAACCTCCTGCCCGTGCCGATGCTCGATGGCGGCCACCTCATGTTCTATCTCTACGAGGCGCTGAGGGGCCGCCCCTTGAGCCCGCGCGCGCAGGAAATCGGTTTCCGCCTGGGCCTGGGCCTCGTGCTCATGCTCATGCTGTTCGTAACCTGGAACGACATCGTTCACGTCCGCGGGCTGCTCTGAAGCCCGCTTCGCGCACATACGCCCGATCGGGCTCTTGCCTGCGCCCGCCGAGAGGGCGCGTGGCCTCTCCGCAACGACCGCCGCTAAAAATACTTTATTAACGATGATGGCGGTTTGCACCCTGCGGGAAACTTTGTAGAAGCGATTTAACTGCAATGTCGCCGTGCTGCCGTCTCAAGACGGGGGTCCCCGTTCGGGGTGGTGACCAGAGAGATGGAATAGGCGACCCGATGACGTCGACCCAAAAGAGCCCGATCAAGACGCGGCTCTCTCGATCGATCGGACTTTCGGCTTTGATTCTGGCCGTGAGTGGTGGTGTGGCTTTCGCGCAGGCTGTGGTCGTCCACGGCAACCGACGCGTCGATGCGGAGACGATCCGCTCCTATGCGGTCGGGCGGGAGAATCCGCAGGAGATTCGCGAGAGCCTGCTCTCCACGGGCCTGTTCAGCAGCGTCCAGGTCAGCCGCCGCGGCCCGCAGATCGTCGTTTCGGTCCAGGAGCAGAACAGCACGGTCAATCGCGTCGCCTTCGAGGGTAACCGCCGCGTCAAGAGCGAGCAGCTCTCCTCGATCGTGCAGTCCAAGGCCGGCGGCCCGCTGAGCCAAGAGCTCATCAACGCCGACGTCGAGCGTCTGCGCGAGGCCTATCGCCGCGCCGGCTACGGGCTGTCCTCCGTCAGTGGCCGCATCGCGCCGCTGCCGAACGGTCGCCAGGATATCGTCTTCACCATCAACGAGAGCGGCAAGACCGGCATCAAGTCGATCAACTTCAGCGGCAACGAGGTCTATTCGGCCGGCCGGCTGCGCGGGCTGATGACCTCGACCGAGTCGAATTTCCTGAGCTGGATCAAGACCTCGGATGTCTATGATCCGGATCGCATCAATTCCGACCTCGATCTGATCCGGCGCTTCTATCTGAAGAACGGCTATGCCGACTTCCAGATCGTCAACAACGCCGCGCGCTTCGACGAGACTGCCGGCGGCTGGGTCATCGACGTCCAGGTCGAGGAAGGTCCGCAGTACAAGGTCGGCAATGTCGCGGTCGATTCCGCCCTGCGCGATGTCGACGGGGCCGGGCTGCAGCGCTACGTCGCAACCTCGGCGGGCGATACCTACAATGCCGAGGCTGTCGAAAAGTCGCTCGTCGCGCTGACGACCGAGGTGGCCCGCCGCGGCCATGCCTTCGCCCAGGTCCGCCCCCGTGGCGATCGCGATGCCTCGGGCCGCCTGATCGGCATCACCTATGTCGTCGACGAGGGGCCGCGGGTCTATGTCGAGCGCATCAACGTGCGCGGCAACACCCGCACCCGGGACTTCGTCGTCCGCCGCGAGCTCGATCTCGGTGAGGGCGATGCCTACAACAAGGTCATGATCGACCGCGCCGAGCGGCGCCTCAACAACCTCGGCTTCTTCCAGAAGGTCCGTATCACCAACGAGCCCGGCTCGGCGCCGGATCGCGTGGTGGTCAACATCGACGTCGAGGACAAGGCGACCGGCTCCTTCTCGATCGCGGGCGGCTATTCGACGTCGGACGGCATCATCGGCGAGGTCTCGCTGTCGGAGGCGAACTTCCTTGGCCGCGGCCAGTTCGTTCGCATCGCGGGCACACTCGGCCAGCGCACGCAGGGTGTCGATTTCTCCTTCACCGAGCCCTATTTCCTGGGCTACCGCGTGGCGGCCGGCATCGACCTGTTCTCGAAGTTCAACGACAACTACAACACGGGTCGTTTCGAGAGCCGTGTCACCGGCGGGCAGGTTCGCTTCACCTTCCCGATCACGGAAGAGTTCTCCATCACGCCGCGCTACTCGCTCTACGTGACCGAGATCGACATTCCGAACGAGTACAGCCGGCCCTATAACGATTGTACCCTTCCGCTCCCGGGCATCACTCCGGGCACGGATGGCGCTCTCGCCCCGACCGCGATCTATAACTGCGTGACGAACGGCGAGGCGACGCTGGCGGTCAAGGAGGCGCAGGGCTCGACCCTGACCTCGCTCGTCGGCCTGAACTTCAACTACAACTCGCTCGACAGCGTGCAAAATCCGCGCAACGGCTTCATCGCCGAGCTCAAGCCGGAATTCGCAGGTGTGGGCGGTGACTCGAAGTTCCTGCGTGTCGCCGCGGATGCGCGCTACTATCGCGAGATCTTCGACGACGTCGTCGGCTTCCTCCGCGTCCAGGGCGGTCACGTCCAGGCGACCAGCGGCAACCTGCGCATGGTCGATCATTACTTCCTCGGACCGACACTGGTGCGCGGCTTCGCGCCGTCAGGCATCGGCCCGCGCGACGTCCTGAACGACCCGACGGCGAACGCGGTTGGCGGCACGACCTATTTCGGCGGTACCGTCGAAGTGCAGTTCCCGATCTGGGGTCTCCCGCGCGATCTCGGCCTGCGCGGCGCGGTCTTCGCAGACGCCGGTACGCTGTTCAACTACGACGGTGGGCAGGGCTCGGCCTATACCGGTTGCCCGACCGGCTCCGAGGCGCGTCAGTACAACGTGGCGACGGGCGGCGGACAGTATGGCCAGTCCAATGTCGGCTGTATCCGGGACAAGAACATCCTTCGTTCTTCGGTCGGCGTCAGCTTGTTGTGGCAGTCGCCGCTCGGCCCGATCCGGTTCGACTACGCCTACGCCCTCACCAAGGACGAGGGGCAGTGGGGCACCAACCCGACCACCGGCATCACCGGCAAGTACGGCGGCGACCGTCTGCAGGCCTTCCGCTTCTCGGGCGGCACTCGCTTCTGACGCGGCGGGGCTTAGATCGCCGCGCGTCCGAACGGACGCGATAACGGCGATCTAATCATTTGTTATCGCATCGGATTATCCCGAAAAGTGGGTTCCACTTTTCGGTCCGGCGCAATAGGCCCCGCTTCGGACCCAGCCATGGCAGAACCTGTTTTCTTTCCGTTGGCGACCTCGCTGGACTATGGCGAGGTCGCAAGCATTTCCGGGGCGACGTTGCCCGAGGGCGTCGAGCCGACGCTGCGGGTCGCTGGCGCAGCCGCGCTCGAAACGGCGGGGCCGGCCGACCTCGCCTATATGGACAACCCGAAATATACCGACGCGCTCGCCGCGACGAAGGCGGGGCTGTGCCTGGTATCGCCTCGCTTCGCCGATCGCGTGCCGGCCGGAACGGTGGCGCTGGTCTCTTCGGCGCCCTACCACGCCTTCGCAAAGGTGCTGGCGCGCTTCTTCCCTACGGCGCTCAAGCCTGAATCGGTCTTCGGATCGCAGGGCGTGGCGCCCGGCGCCATCGTCCACGCCACGGCCGTGCTGGAGCCGGGCGTGACGGTCGATCCCGGCGCGGTCATCGGCCCGGGCGCGGAAATCGGCGCCGGCACCGTGGTGGCGGCCCATGCCGTGATCGGCCCTCAGGTCCGGATCGGGCGCAACTGCTCGATCGGTGCGGGCAGCACCATCCAGTCGACGCTGATCGGCAACCGCGTCATTGTCCATCCCGGCGCGCGCATCGGGCAGGATGGCTTCGGCTTCGCGATGAGCCCCAAGGGGCACATGAAGGTGCCGCAGATCGGCCGCGTCATCATCCAGGACGATGTCGAGATCGGCGCCAACACCTGCATCGACCGGGGTGCCAGCCGCGATACCGTGATCGGCGAGGGCACCAAGATCGATAACCTCGTCCAGATCGGGCATAACGTCGTCATCGGGCGCCATTGCGTCATCGTCTCGCAGGTCGGCATCGCCGGTTCCTCGACGCTCGAGGATTTCGTCGTGCTGGGCGGGCAGGTCGGCCTCGCCGGGCATCTCACGATCGGCGCCGGCGCCCAGATCGCAGCGCAGAGCGGCGTCGCCGGCGATGTGCCGCGCGGCGCCCGCTATGGCGGCTATCCGGCACAGCCGGCGCTCAGCTGGGCACGCGAGGCGGCGCTGCTGAAGTCACTGGTGGCCAAGCGAGGCCGCAAGCCGGAAGCCGGTCAGGATTGAGCGGAGGCTTCTGGCTTCCTCTGCACGGGGCCTGCTCCAGAGCCTGCCACGCTTTCACGGAAGTGCGGTCCATGCCTGAACCTTCCTGGGCAGCGCTCCGGCATGCGTCCCCGGGCGAGCCCGCGGTGGCGGCGCAGTTCCGTGCGGAATAAGAACGCTCCGGACGCGAGCGAGAGATTTGTCTTGCCCGGACTGCCCTGTTTCGGGCAAACGGCGCGGAAGGATTTGGAGCTACTGCCGGTCGCCGAATGATTTCCGGACGGTGGTCGACGATACAAGAGCGGTGCGCGGCCCAGGAACGGCGCGCGGGAGAAGACAGACAATGAGCGAGGCGACGACGGCACTGGGTGTGATCGACATCCAGAAGATCATGGCCAGCATTCCCCACCGCTATCCGTTCCTGCTGGTCGACCGCGTGGTCGAGATCAACGGCGACGACTACGGCGTCGGCATCAAGAACGTCACCGTCAACGAGCCGCAGTTCACGGGCCATTTCCCGGAACGGCCCGTCTTCCCGGGCGTGCTGATGATCGAGGCGATGGCGCAGACCGCCGGCGTGCTCGTGGTCAATGCACGCGGAGCGGATGAGGCGAAGGTCGAGACCGTCCTCTTCACCACGATCGACAAGGCGAAGTTCCGCAAGCCCGTCATTCCGGGCGATACGCTGCGCTTCCACATGACCAAGGTCGCGCGCAAGCGCAACATCTGGTTCTACCGTGGCGAAGCCCGCGTAGAGGGGACTTTGGTGGCGGAGGCCGAGATCTCGGCCATGGTCATCTGAGCGGGGCCGCGACGTTGCAAGGCCAGGATACTCCGGCGATGAGCCCTTCCATCCATCCCATGTCGATCGTCGACCCCAAGGCGCAGCTCGCCGCCGGGGTGAAGATCGGGCCCTTCTGCACCGTCGGTCCCGACGTGGTGCTGGGGGAAGGCGTCGAGCTCGTCAGCCATGTCGCCCTCGCGGGCCGCACCACGATCGGCCCGCGCACGCGGATCTATCCCTTCGCCTCGATCGGCCATCCGCCGCAGGACGTGAAGTATCGGGGGGAGCCCTCGACGCTGACGATCGGCGCCGATTGCCAGATCCGCGAAGGTGTTACCATGAACCCCGGCACCGAAGGCGGGGGCATGATCACGAGCGTCGGCGATCGCTGCTTCTTCCTCGCCAATTCCCATGTCGGCCATGACAGCAGGCTCGGAAGCAACGTCATCTTTTCGAACAATGTGATGTGCGCCGGGCATGTCACGGTCGGCAATTTCGTGATCGTCGGCGGCGGGACCGGCCTGCAGCAGTTCATTCGCATCGGTGACCATGCCTTCATCGGCGGCGGCGCCGGCGTGCTCAACGATGTCATTCCCTTCGGCACCGTGCGGGACAACCCGGCGCATCTCGTTGGCCTGAACCTGATCGGCCTCAAGCGCCGGGGCTTTACGCGCGAGCAGATCCATGAGCTGCGCCGCGCCTACCGGCTGCTGTTCGCCAATGAAGGAACGCTGGCCGAGCGTGTCGAGGACGTCGCGGCGGAGTTCGCGGAGCATCCGCTGATTCACGAGATCCTCGATTTCATCAGGGAAGGCGGCGACAAGGCGATCTGCATGCCGCAGGACGCCTCCGCCGTCGAAAGGTGAGCCCGGCGGGCGCCGCGCGCGGCCCGCTCGTCCTGATCGCGGGCGGTGGCGACTATCCGGTCCAGCTTGCGCGCGCCCTGGCGGCCCATGGCGAGCGCCCCTATGTCGCCGCTCTCGACGGTGCGGCCGACCCGGCAGCCTTTGGCGATGCCGATGTCCAGAGCTATCGGCTGGGCCAGCTCGGCAGATTGCTCGAAGAGCTGCGCCGGCGCGGCATCGCCGATATCGTCATGCTGGGAGGCCTGCCCCGGCCGAGCTTCGGCGCGCTGCGGCCCGAGGCGTCGACGCTGAAATACCTTCCGCATTTCGCCAAGGCCTTCCGGGGTGGCGACGACCACCTCTTGCGCGGTGTGGTTCTCTTCTTTGAGCAGCAGGGCTTTCGTGTGCATGGGCCAGCGGAGCTCGCGCCGGAGCTGGCTGCCCCGGAAGGTCCGCTCGGCCGCCGTCAAGCGACCGCCGAACAGCGGGAGCTGCTGCAGCGTGGCTTTGCGCTGCTCGACGCCCTGTCGCCCTTCGATGTCGGGCAGGCGGCGATCCTGGCCGATCACCGCGTCGTCGCGATTGAAGCCGCCGAAGGCACCGATGCCATGATCGGGCGCGTCGCCGACCTCGTCGCGCGCGGGCGGCTGAAGATCGGCAAGGGCGACGGCGTCCTCGTGAAGCTGCCCAAGACCGGCCAGGACCTGCGGATGGACATGCCGGCCATCGGCCCGGACACGCTGCGAAACGTTGCGCAGGCCGGCCTTTCGGGCATCGGCATCAGGGCCGGGCGGGTGCTGGTCGGAGACCGGGCGGCGCTCGGGCGCCTCGCCGACCAGCTCGGTCTCTTCGTCGAAGGCTTCACCTGATGCGTCCCTTCAAGCTCGCCGTCATCGCGGGCGAGGCCTCGGGCGATGCTCTGGCGCTGCGGTTTCTGGCCGCGCTGCGCGAGAGATTGGGTGACCGCCCGCTGGAGCTGTGCGGCGTCGGGGATCACGGCCTGCCGGAGGCTGGACTCAAATCCCTGTTTCCGCAGGCCGACATCGCGGTGATGGGTTTCGGCCCGGTGATCCGGCGCCTGCCGCTGCTGCTGCGGCGGATGGAGGATGCAGCGCGCGGCATCGCGGCCTTCGAGCCCGACCTGCTGCTGACCATCGACAGCCCCGATTTCTGCCTGCGCGTGGCCAAGAAGGTCCGCGCCCGGGCACCCTCGATCCCGATCGTGCACTGGGTCTGCCCCAGCGTCTGGGCCTGGCGGTCCGGCCGGGCGCGGGCGATGGCGCCGCATGTCGACCGCATCCTGGCCCTGCTGCCCTTCGAGCCGGCTGCGCTGACGCGGCTTCACGGCCCGGAGACTGTCTATGTCGGCCACCCTCTCATGGAGCGGCTCGCCGAGATGCGGCCGGACGTGGCCGAGCAGCGCGCGCGCGACGATGCGCAGCGCCCGCAGGTTCTGGTCCTGCCCGGCAGCCGCAGCTCCGAGATCCGCCATCTGATGCCGGTCTTTGGCGAGGCTGTCGCGCGGGTCGCCGCAGCGGTCCCCGAGGCGCGTTTCATCCTGCCTGCTGTACCCCGCCTCCAATCGATGATCGCGGAGGCTGCGGCCCGCTGGCCGGTCGTTCCCGAGATCGTCGCAGGTGAGGTCGCGAAGCTCGCGGCCTTCCGGCAGGCGCGGGCCGCGCTTGCGGCTTCGGGCACGGTGACGCTGGAACTCGCGCTCTCTGCCGTCCCAACCGTCGCGGCCTATCGCGGAGCGGGGTGGGAGGCTGTCCTGGCGCGGCGCCTCATCAAGCTGCCGAGCGTGATCCTGCCCAACCTCATCCTGGGTCGGAGCGTCGTGCCGGAATTCATCCAGGAGGAGGCGACGGCCGAGGCGCTGAGCCGGCATCTGCTGGAGGCGCTGGTCGAAGGTCCGAAGCGGCAGGAACAGCTCGCCGGCTTCGCCGAAGTCGAGACGATCATGCGCTCGGCCGGGCCGAGCCCGGCGGCCAACGCCGTCGAGGCGGCGCTGGCGCTAGCGAGCTGATTTTGCACGGAGCCACCCCTCATTCCGGGGCAAGCGCGTAGCGCTTGAGCCCGGAATGACGCCGCGGTTCATCGGATTGATCCGATGCCATGGTCGCCTCGCGGATGCGCCGCGAGGCGTGAGGCGAGAGGTCCGGCCTACTCGACGACTGCGCCGGACGCCTTTGCGATCGGCGCCCATTTGGCCAGCTCGACCTTGACGTGCTCGCCGAGCTGCTCCGGCGTCGAGCCGACGATATCGGCGCTGACGTCGTTCAGCCTCTTCTTGACGGTCTCATCCTTGAGCGCCTGGTTGGCAGCCTGGTTGATCTTCTCGACGATGGCGCGGGGCATGTTCGCCGGGCCGAACAGGGCGTTCCAGGTATAGGTTTCGTAGCCGGCGAGGCCGCCTTCCGCGATCGTCGGAACGTCCGGGAAGGACGAGACGCGATCCTTGGTCGTAACGCCGATCGCCCGCAGCTGGCCGTTGCGGATAAAGCCGGCGGAGGAGGGCAGGTTGTCGAACATGATCGGCACCGCGCCGGACACGACGTCGTTCAGCGCCGGGCCGGCTCCGCGATAAGGCACATGATTCATGTCGACCTTGCCGAGCGACTTGAACAGCTCGCCCGAGAGATGCAGCGGGGTGCCGACGCCCGAAGAGGCATAGGAGTACTTGCCGGGATTGGCCTTGAGGACCTCCAGCACTTCCTGAACCGTCTTCGCCGGGAACGAAGGATTCACGACCATCACATTGGGGACGATCGCGAGCAGCGAGATCGGGGTGAAGTCCTTCACCGCGTCGAAGGTGACCGTCTTCAGGATGGCGGGGTTCAGGGCGTGGGTCGAGATGGTGCCCAGCAGCAGGGTGTAGCCGTCCGGCGCCGCGCGGGCGACGGCGGTCGAGCCGACATTGCCGCCGGCCCCGGCGCGGTTCTCGATCACGACGTTCTGGCCGAGGATCTCGCTCATCTTCTGCCCGACCAGGCGCGCGACGATGTCGGTCGAACCGCCGGCGGCGAACGGAACGACCAGCGTGATCGGGCGCGTCGGGAAGGCGGCCTGGGCCTGCGCCTGCGTGCCCGCGAGCCCGAGCGCGCCGGTCGCGAGCAAGAAGGAACGGCGGTCGAGAAAGAGCTTGTCTGTCATGGGAGTATCTCCGTTGGATGAAGCAACTTTATCTGGCTTCGCCGGGGGATCATGCCCGCCGCATGCATCAATCATCTGCAACAAAAGAAGGGCGCGGTGGAGACCACCGCGCCCTTCCATATCCAGACCCTGGCCTGTGCTCAGCGACGGCCGATCGGCGTGTAATCGCGCTGCGGCGCGCCGGTGTAGAGCTGGCGCGGACGGCCGATCCTCTGGGACGGGTCCTCGATCATCTCCTTCCACTGCGCGATCCAGCCGACCGTGCGGGCCAGCGTGAACAGCACGGTGAACATCGAGGTCGGGAAGCCCATCGCCTTCAGGGTGATGCCCGAATAGAAGTCGATGTTCGGGTACAGCTTCTTCTCAATGAAGTACTCGTCCGAGAGCGCGATCCGCTCCAGCTCGACCGCGACGTCCAGCAGCGGGTCGTCCTTGATGCCGAGCTCGTTGAGCACCTCATGCGTGGTCTTCTGCATGATCTTGGCGCGCGGATCGTAGTTCTTGTAGACGCGATGGCCGAAGCCCATCAGGCGGAACGGATCGTTCTTGTCCTTCGCCTTGGCGATGTACTTCGGGATGTTGTCGACCGAGCCGATCTCCTCGAGCATCTTGAGCGCCGCCTCGTTGGCGCCGCCATGGGCAGGCCCCCAGAGGCAGGCCGTGCCGGCCGCGATGCAGGCGAAGGGGTTCGCGCCTGAGGAGCCCGCGAGGCGCACCGTCGAGGTCGAGGCGTTCTGCTCGTGGTCGGCGTGCAGGATGAAGATGCGGTCGAGCGCGCGCGAGAGCACGGGGTTGACCTTGTACTCCTCGGCCGGGACCGCGAAGCACATGCGCAGGAAGTTCGAGGTGTAGTCCAGCGAGTTGAGCGGATACACGAAGGGCTGGCCGACCGTGTACTTGTAGGCCATCGCCGCCAGCGTCGGCACCTTCGCGATCATGCGCATCGACGCGATCATGCGCTGATGCGGATCCGAGATGTCGGTCGAGTCGTGGTAGAAGGCCGAGAGCGCGCCGATCGAGGCGACCATGATCGCCATCGGGTGGGCATCGCGGCGGAAGCCATGGAAGAAGCGGGCCATCTGCTCATGCACCATGGTGTGGCGCGTGACGCGGTAGTCGAAATCGGCCTTCTGCGCCGCCGTCGGCAGCTCGCCCTCGAGCAGCAGGTAGCAGGTCTCGAGAAAGTCGCCGTGCTCGGCGAGCTGCTCGATCGGATAGCCGCGATAGAGCAGGATGCCGGCGTCGCCGTCGATATAGGTGATCTGCGACTCGCAGCTCGCCGTCGAGGTGAAGCCGGGATCGTAGGTGAACATGCCCGTTTGGGCGTAGAGCTTGGCGATGTCGATGACGGAGGGACCGACCGATCCCGACTTGATCGCCATATCGACGGTCTTGCCGTCGACCTGGAGCTGGCTGGTGTTTCCGCTCATCGGTACCGATCCTTTCAAGGCTCGCTGCTTCCCAGTCCCTGTCTCGCCTCTCCGCGCTTGCGCGAAGCTTTTCTCATCCGAAGGCCGCGATGTGACGGGAACATGTCGGTGGGAAAGAGAAGGCAATCCATGTAGCTGATTTACAAGCAATATTCGTGCCCGTCCGCCGATGGCGAAACGAGCACTTGCGCGTCACTAGACCATTTGCCCAGCGCATTCAACCGAGCCAAAAGGCGGTCTGAATCGCGCCGGGCGCAAACGTCACGCCTGATCGGCGAGGCGGGCCAGGGTTTCCTCCCGGCCCAGCACCGCCATCACGTCGAAAAGCCCCGGCGACATCGCCCGGCCGGTCAGCGCGGCGCGCAGCGGCTGGGCCGCCTGGCCGAGCTTGAGGCCGTTCTCCTCGACATAGGCGCGCACCGCCGCCTCGAGCGGGGCGGGTGTCCAGTCGGCGACGGCGGCGAGCTTCTCGGCGATCTGCGGCAGCCGCGCGCGGGCCGCCTCATCGAGCAGGCCCTTTGCCTTCTCGTCGAGCTGAAGGGGGCGCTGCGCATAGAGATAGAAGGCGCTGTCGAGCAGCTCGACCAGCGTCTTGGCGCGTTCCTTAAGGCCGGGCATGGCGGCGAGGAGCTTCGTCTCCAGCTCCGGCGAGAGCGAAGCGTCGATCCCGCGCGCCGGCCCGATCTCCGGCAGGATCACCTTCAGCGCCGCCAGCAGATCGGCGTCGCTGGACTGGCGCATATAGAGCCCGTTCAGGTTCTCGAGCTTGGCGTAGTCGAAGCGTGCCGGGGAACGGCCGATCGAGGAGAGGTTGAACAGCGCGATCATCTCCTCGGTCGAGAAGATCTCCTGGTCGCCATGGCTCCAGCCAAGCCGCAGCAGGTAGTTTCGCAGCGCCACCGGCAGGTAGCCCATCGAACGATAGGCATCGACGCCGAGCGCGCCATGGCGCTTCGAGAGCTTGGCGCCATCCGCACCATGGATCAGCGGGATATGGGACATGCTCGGCACGGACCAGCCCAGCGCGTCGTAGATCTGGGTCTGGCGGGCGGCATTGGTCAGGTGATCGTCGCCGCGGATGACATGGGTGACGCCCATGTCGTGGTCGTCGACGACGACCGCGAGCATATAGGTCGGCGTGCCGTCCGAGCGCAGCAGCACGAGATCGTCGAGATTCTCGTTCTGCCAGACGACGCGGCCCTGCACCTCGTCCTCGACCACGGTCTCGCCGGTCTGCGGCGCCTTGAGCCGGATTACCGGCTTGAGGCCGGCCGGCGCGGTCGCTGGATCGCGGTCCCGCCAGCGCCCGTCATAACGCAGCGGCTTGCCCTCGGCGCGAGCCTTCTCGCGCATCTCATCGAGCTCGGCCGGCGTCGCATAGCAATAATAGGCCTTGCCGGCGGCGAGCATCTGCTCGGCGACCTCGCGGTGGCGGCCGGCGCGCGAGAACTGGTAGACCGTGTCGCCGTCCCAATCGAGACCGAGCCAGGAGAGCCCGTCGAGGATCGCGGCGATGGCCGCGTCGGTCGAGCGCTCGCGGTCCGTGTCCTCGATGCGCAGCAGCATCTTGCCGCCATGCCGGCGGGCATAGAGCCAGTTGAACAGCGCCGTGCGGCCGCCGCCGATATGGAGGAAGCCGGTGGGCGAGGGCGCAAAGCGCGTGACGACGGCATTGCTCATCGAGGCAACTCCGACCGGGCAGCTCAGGGCCGTCCGGCGCAAGACAGGGAAAATGGCAAGCTGTGCATGACGACGTTGCGACATGACAACCGGCGCGCGCCCTGTAACATGGCTTGGCCGGAAAGGGTAAGCGGTCAAATCGCACCTCCGGGGGGATGGGGAGCGGGCGATGCAGCCGGCACCGCCAGTGCAGGGGGAGCGGCCGAACGCGCCGCTGGCGAAGCCGCGCGGCGCCCGCGCGGTCGCCCTGCCGGCGCGCCTCTGGAACGCAGCTCCTGCGGGCTCCGATCTCGCCGCGTGGCTCCGGGACGGCAGGGCGCATTTCGCTGCAGCGCTGGCGCTGGAAGAGGAGCGCCGCCGGCCCTTCCTCTGGCTGCCCGTGGCGATGGGCATCGGCATTCTGCTCTATTTCGCCGCCGACCGTGAGCCGGCGCTCTGGGCGCCGCTCCTCGGCCTCGGCTCGAGCGTGGTGCTGGCGTTTGCGCTGCGCACGCGCCGCTTCGCCGCGATGGCTTGCTTCGCTTTCGCTGCGGCCTTTGCCGGCTTTGCGGCGGGCGTCTGGCGCACGGCCGACATTGCCGCTCCCATGCTGGAGCGACCGCGCATTGGCAAGCTCTCAGGGTTCGTCGAGAGCGTCGAGACGCGGGATACCGGCGCCCGGCTCGTGCTGCTGGTTACCGACATCACCGGGCTGCCGGAGGCGCAGCGCCCAAGGCGGGTGCGCGTCAATATCCGCGCCGGCTCCGTCGCGCCGGGGGACCATGTCGCCGCCACCGCCCGGCTGCTGCCTCCGCCGGGACCGGCGCGGGCCGGGGGCTATGATTTCGGGCGCGACGCCTTCTTCCGCGGTATCGGCGCGGTCGGCAGCGTTTCGGGCAAGATCGCGCTGGCGCCGCCGCCGCATCCGCCGCCGCTGCGGCTCACGCTCGACGCCGGCATCGACCGGGCCCGCAACGCGCTGACGCAGCGGATCGCCGAGGCCGCCGGAGGGCAGGGCGGGGCCGTCGCCGCAGCTCTCGTCACCGGCAAGCGAGGCCTCATCACGGAAGCGACCAACAACGACCTGCGCGCCGCCGGCATCTACCACATCGTCTCGATCTCCGGCCTGCATATGGTGCTGGCCGCCGGCACGATCTTCTGGCTGATGCGGGCGCTGCTGGCGCTCTCGCAGACCGTCGCGCTGAACTGGCCGGTCAAGAAGATCGCCGCCATTGCCGCCATGCTGGGTGCGATCGCCTATTGCGTCTTCTCGGGAGGGGAGGTCGCGACGGAGCGATCGCTGATCATGACACTGGTGATGCTGGGCGCGATCCTGTTCGACCGGGCGGCTCTCAGCATGCGCAACCTCGCGCTCGCGGCGATGATCGTGCTGCTGCGCGAGCCGGAGGCGCTGCTTGGCCCGAGCTTCCAGATGTCCTTCGGCGCGGTGGCGGCGCTGATCGCCTTCGCCGAGCGCTGGCAGGGCCGCAATCGCGCCAACCCGCCGCCGAGCCTTCCCTGGCCGCTCGGCACTCTTTGGACCGCCGCGCTTGGCATCGTCGTGACGACCCTGCTCGCGACCGCTGCGACGGCCCCCTTCGGCGCCTATCACTTCCAGACCTTCAACCCCTTCGGCCTGCTCGGCAATGCGATGGCGCTGCCCTTCGTCTCGCTCTTCGTCATGCCGGCGGCCGTTTTCGGCGTGCTGGCCTTTCCCTTCGGGCTGGATTGGCCGGCGTGGGCGCTCATGGGGCTTGCTTCCGATGTCGTGATCAAGGTCGCGCATTGGGTCGCGACGATCGACCATTCGACGGTGATGATCGCGGCTTTCGGCCCCGCCGTTCTGATCTGCTTCGTGCTGTCGCTGCTCTGGCTGGCGCTCTGGACCACCGCCTGGCGTTGGCTCGCGGCGCTGCCGCTGATGATCGGCGTTGCGACGGCGGGCAAGCCCGAGAAGCCGGAAATCCTGATCGAGCGCGACGGCTCGGGCCTCGCCGCGCGTGGCGCCGACGGGCGCCTCGCGGTCGCGGGCAAGCCGAGCCGCTTCGTCCTGCAGCAGTGGCTGGCCGCCGATGGCGACAGCCGCTCGCCGGACGATCCCAGTTTACGTGCCGGCATCGCCTGCGACACGCTCGCCTGCGTCGTCCGCACGGCCGAGGGGCGCAGCGTCTCCTACGCGCTCAATCGGCTCGCCATCATCGAGGACTGCCAGCGCGCCGACCTCGTCGTCACCGCCATTCCCTGGAGCGCTGCCTGCAAGGCGAAGCTGATCGATCGCACGGCGCTGATGCGAGACGGCGCAACGTCGCTCTACCGCACGCGCGGCGGCTGGAGCAGCCGAATCTCGGAGCAGCAGGGCAGCGACCGTCCATGGGATCGCCGCCGGGAAGAGCGCCGCACAACGCCCGGCGCAGGTGCAAACCCGTCACCCGCCCCCACAGCCGGTCCGCTCATCGCTTCACCGGACAGCGAGGCGGAAACCGAGCGGCTTCAGTAGCGCCGCATCAGGTTGACGAGGCGGCCCTGGATCTTGACCCGGTCGGGGCCAAGCACGCGTGTCTCATAGGCCGGATTGGCCGCCTCCAGCGCGATGGAAGAGCCGCGCCGGCGCAGCCGCTTCAGCGTCGCCTCCTCGTCGTCGATCAGCGCGACGATGATGTCGCCCGTGTTAGCCGTGTCCTGCTTGCGGATGATGACGGTGTCGCCGTCGAGAATGCCGGCCTCCACCATCGAATCGCCGCGCACTTCCAGAGCGTAGTGCTCGCCCGAGCCGAGCATGTCCGGCGGCAGCGAGACGGTGTGGCTGCGGCTCTGGATCGCGGAAATGGGCGTGCCTGCGGCGATCCGGCCCATCACCGGGATCGCGACGGAATGACGGCCATCCTCGTCGTCGGAATTGCTCGCCGGCCGGGGCTTGGGAAGCGTCGGCTGCGTGCCGAGCCCGCCCTGCACCACAGCCGGGTTGAACCGCCCGCGCGGCGTGGGGGCGCCAAGCCCGTCCGGCATCTTGATGACTTCGAGCGCGCGCGCCCGGTTGGGCAGGCGGCGGATGAAGCCGCGCTCCTCCAGCGCCATGATCAGCCGGTGGATGCCCGATTTCGAGCGCAGGTCGAGCGCATCCTTCATCTCGTCGAAGGAGGGCGGTACGCCGCTCTCGCGCAAGCGTTCCTGGATGAAGCGCAGGAGTTCGTGTTGCTTGCGTGTCAGCATGATCCCCGCCGCGGCTCAGCGCGCAGATTCGAAACAAAGCACGAACACCATACCCGTTCGCCTTGTGTTCCGCAAGCGGCTCACCTCAGGAGCATAATCCGGCAGGGATCGCCCTGCTTGGCCGGCTCGGCGAAGGCGGGCCGGATCGTCAGCGCCTGCGCGCGGGCGAGCGTACCGAGCATCGAGGAATCCTGCCGCCCGAAGGGCGTCGCCACCCAGCCCTCCGGCGTCATGACGAGTTCCGAGCGCAGATAGTCCTCGCGCTCGTCATTGGCCGGCATGTCCCGGCCGAGGATGGCGGGGATGCTGCGATCCCGGTCGGCATCCGCCATGCCGAGCAGCGCCTCGATCAGCGGCAGCACGAAGAGGTGCCCGCAAACGATTGAGGAAACGGGGTTTCCCGGCAGGCCGACCACCACCATGCGCCCCAGCCGTCCGGTCATCATCGGCTTGCCGGGGCGCATCGCGATCTTCCAGAAGCCGAGCGACATGCCGGCCCGCGTCAGCGCTTCCTGCACGAGATCGTGGGCGCCGACCGAGGCGCCGCCGAGCGTCACCAGCACATCGGCGTCCATGACCCGCGCCCGCGCGATCTTGTCCGCGAGATCGGCGTGATCGTCGCGGGCGATGCCGAGATCGATGGCCGAGCCGCCCGCCTTCTCGACCAGCGCGGCGATTGCAAAGGAGTTGGAGGCGACGATCTGGTCGCGGCCCACCGGCTCGCCGGGCGAAACGAGCTCGTCGCCGGTGGCGAGGATCGCGACCCGAGGTTTGCGCCGGACAGGCAGGACGGGATGCCCGCCCGCCGCCAGGAGCCCCAGCGCCGCGCTGTCGAGCACGCGCCCGGCCGGCAGCAGCATGTCGCCTTCGTGGAAATCCAGCCCGGCCGCGCGCAGGAACTTGCCCTTGGCGGGCGGGACGCGCACGCGGATGCGCGGGCTGCCGACGCCCTCGGCATCTTCCTGCATCAGGACGGTGTCGGCGCCCGCCGGCATCGGCGCGCCGGTGAAGATCCGCACGGCCTCGCCCGGACCGACCGCACCCTCGAAGCCGCGGCCGGCTGCAGATTCGCCGATCACAGCGAGTTCGACACCCTCGGCCATGTCGTCGCCGCGAACGGCATAGCCATCCATGGCCGAGTTGGCGAAGGGCGGCTGGGTCCTGAGTGCCTTCACATCGGCGGCGAGCACCCGCCAGGCGCATTCGGAAAGAGGTAGGGTCTCAAACGCGGTCGGCCCCGGAATGCTGTCGAGCAGGGCCTTCCGAGCGACGGGGACCGGGGTGAGAGCCATCAGCGAGATCCGGCGTTATAGTCGCCGGACTGGCCGCCGGATTTGTGCAGCAGCCGGATCTCCTCGATCCGCATCGCCCGGTCGACGGCCTTGACCATGTCGTAGACGGTCAGGCACGCGACCGAGACCGCGGTCAGCGCCTCCATCTCGACGCCGGTTTGGCCCTTCATCCGGACCTCGGCGCGCACGCGCACCCCCGGCAGCGCCTCGTCGATCTCAAGATCGACGGCGATCTTGCTGATGAGCAGCGGGTGACAGAGCGGGATCAGCTCATGGGTGCGCTTGGCCGCCATGATGCCGGCGAGGCGGGCGGTGCCGAGCACGTCGCCCTTCTTGGCATTACCGTCGCGGACGATCGCGATCGTCTCCGGCGCCATCACGACGCGGCCTTCGGCGATGGCCATGCGGGTCGTTTCGGCCTTGTCGCCGACATCGACCATATGCGCCTGACCCTGCGCGTCGAGATGGCTGAGCCTGCTCACGCGGCGCTCTCTTGCGCCCTGCCGGTCAGCAGCGTCTGCGTCGCGGCGGTGACATCGGCCTGCCGCATCAGGCTCTCCCCGACGAGGAAGCTGTTGACGCCGATCTTGTTCAGCCGCGCGATGTCGTCATGCGTGAAGATGCCGCTCTCGCTGATGACGATGCGGCCGGCCGGAATGCGCGGCGCCAGCCGCTCGGTCACCGCAAGGTCGACGTTGAAGCTGCGCAGGTCGCGGTTGTTGATGCCGACGAGCCGGCTGTCGAGCTGGAGAGCCCGGTCGAGCTCGGCGTCGTCATGGACCTCGACGAGCACGTCCATGCCGAGCTCGCCGGCCGTGTCGCTGAGCGCCTTCGCCGTTGCGTCGTCGACGCCGGCCATGATGATCAGGATGCAGTCCGCCCCCCAGGCGCGCGCCTCGAACACCTGATAGGGCTCGTAGAGGAAGTCCTTGCGCAGCGCCGGCAGGCCGGCGGCCTCGCGCGCGGCGGTCAGGAACTCTGGCTTGCCCTGGAAGGAGGGCGCGTCGGTGAGGACCGAGAGGCAGGCCGCCCCGCCGGCCGCATAGGCGCGGGCGAGCGAGGGCGGGTCGAAATCGGCCCGGATCAGGCCCTTGGACGGGCTCGCTTTCTTGATCTCGGCGATCAGGGCGGGTGTTCCGGCCGCAAGCTTGCCGGCGAGCGCATCGCCGAAGCCGCGCGGCTTGCCCGCGGTCCGTGCCAGCCGCTCGATCTCGGCCGGCGGCACCGCCAGCTTGGCCGCTGCGATTTCCTGCCGCTTATAGGCTTCGATCTTCGCGAGAATGTCGGTCATGCCGGCCTCAAGCGTTCGAGGCTTGGATCAGGGACGCCAGCGTGGCCTTGGCCTTGCCGGAGTCGAGCGCGGCCGTCGCCTGTGCGAAGCCGTCCTTCAGATCCTTCGCCTTGCCGGCGACCAGCAGGGCTGCGGCCGCGTTGAAGGCCGCAATGTCGCGGAAGGCCGTCTTCTCGCCGGCGAGCACCGCGTTCAGCGCCGCGGCGTTCTGCTCGGGCTCACCGCCGCGCAGATCCTCCGGCTTGGCCGGGGCGAGGCCGATATCGGCAGGGCTGATCGTGAAGCTCTCGATCTTGCCGTTCTCCAGCGAGACGACGCGGGTCGGGCCGGTGGTGGTGATCTCGTCGAGCCCGTCGGAGCCGTGCACGGCCCAGACGCGGCTCGAGCCAAGCGAGGCCAGCACCTTCACCATCGGCTCCAGCCAGGTCTCCGAGAAGGCGCCGATGAGCTGGCGCTTGACGCCGGCCGGGTTCGACAGCGGGCCGAGCAGGTTGAAGATGGTGCGAGTGCCAAGCTCGGTGCGGACGGGCGCGACATGGCGCATCGAGGCATGGTGCGTCGGCGCGAACATGAAGCCGACCCCGGCCTTGGCGATGCAGCGCTCCGTGCCGGCGGGATCGAGCCCGACCTTGACGCCGAGCGCGGTCAGCACGTCCGCCGCGCCCGAGCGCGAGGAGGCGGCGCGGTTGCCGTGCTTGGCGACCGGCACGCCGCAGGCTGCGGTGATGATCGAGGCTAGCGTCGAGACGTTGTAGGAGCCGGAGGAATCGCCGCCGGTGCCGACGATGTCGATCGCGTCGGCCGGCGCCTTAACCGGCAGCATCTTGCCGCGCATGGCGCCGACGGCGCCGGCGATCTCCTCGATCGTCTCGCCGCGCACGCGCAGCGCCATCAGGAAGGCGGCGGATTGCGCGTTCGTCACTTCGCCAGAAAGGATTGTGTTGAAGGCGTCGCGCGCCTCCTCGCGGGAGAGCGTCGCTCCGGTCGCGACCTTGGCGATGAAGGGCTTGAAATCGTCCATGGAAACTCTGTGAACCTGCGATTTCTTCGGGAAATCAGGCGGATGGGGCAAGGGCGGCGGCATCGTGCTCGCTGCGCCATCGCTGGGCGAGATCGAGGAAGTTCCGCAGGATCGTCTCGCCATGCTCGGAGGCGATGCTCTCCGGGTGAAACTGGACGCCATGGACCGGCAGCTCGCGATGCGAGAGCGCCATGATCAGGCCGTCATCGGTCTCGGCCTCGATATCGAAGACATCCGGGCAGGTGGCGCGGTCGACCACGAGGGAGTGGTAGCGCGTCGCCTGCAACGGGCCGTTGATGCCGCGGAAGAGCCCGCGCGACTTGTGCCGGATCGGCGAGATCTTGCCGTGCATCGGGATGGGCGCGCGCACGACGTCGCCGCCAAACGCCTGCCCCATCGCCTGCAGGCCGAGGCAGACGCCGAAGATTGGCTTCTGTCCCGCACCCTGCCGGATCACGTCGAGGCAGATCCCGGCCTCGTTCGGCGTGCAGGGGCCGGGCGAAAGCACGATCGCATCATGCCCGCCGCTCAGCGCGTCCTCGACCGAGATCGCGTCGTTACGCCAGACGTCGACCTCCGCCCCCAGACCGCCGATGAGGTGGACGAGGTTCCAGGTGAAGCTGTCGTAGTTGTCGATCAGCAGAACGCGCATGGCCGGACCCGTGAATGCGGCTTGAGGTCATGCACGTTCGGGGGGCGGGCGGTCAAGTTTTGAGCGGAGCCGAGCCGTCCTCCGCCGTCATTCTCGGGCGAAGCCCTCGGGTCCGATCTTCGAGCGGCCCAAGGATAAACTCCGCGCAGACCCGAGAATCTCTGGCAGGAAAAGGCGCTGGTTTCCGAGATGCTCGGGTCAAGCCCGAGCATGATATGCTCTTCAGCCCCGCGCGCCGCGCGGCATCCCCGCCGTGCGCGGCTGCGCCAGGCCCGGCGCGGTCTCGACGCCGAGCGTCGGCAGGGCCAGCGTGCGCTGGCCACGGAAGTCGACATGGACGACGATCAGCCCGCGCTCCTCGATATAGGTGAGGAGGCGGCGCGCCCGGCTGGGCGAATGGCTGCCATAGACCTGCGCGAGCTCGGCATCGCTGGGGCAGGGCGCGCCCTCGATGGCGGTGCGGGCGATGAAGAGGAAGAATCCCTGCAGATCCTCGGGCAGCGCGGCGGACGCCGCAACGGCGGCCTGCCAGCCGTCGCTCTCCGCGATGCTGTCGCTGACCCCGGCGCGGGCGACGGCGAGCCTGCGGCGGAATTCCTCCAGGCTCAGATTCGTCCGGCCGAGACGGCGCATCCGGCAGCGCACGGTGAAGTCCTGATAGAGCACCGCGACCTGCCGCGAGCGCGCCTCGGGGTCGGCCATCAGCTCGCGCAGAATCTCGACCATCAGCGCCTCGCGCTCGGCCGGCTCCATCTCGATCTCGGGTTCCGGATCTGGCTGCGGGGCAGGGCGGTAGTTCTCGATCTGGCGCAGCACTTCGGTTGCGGCCGGGCGCGGGCGCGGTGCGGGCCGCACCATACGCGCCATCGGCAGCGGCTCGTCCTCGCCGCGCGTGAAGATCAGCTTGCCGGCTTCCTCCGGCGCCTGCTCGGGCAGCGGCATCAGGCCCGGCGCACTGCCGCGATCGACGGAGCTGACGGTGCCGATCCTGATCGGCAGCGGCCGCTTCGACAGGGCGGGACCGAGCGCAACGAACTGCCCGCGTTCGAGGTCGCGGAACATCTCGGCCTGGCGCCGGTCCATGCCGAGCAGATCGGCGGCGCGCTGCATGTCGATGTCGAGGAAGGTCCGGCCCATCAGGAAGTTCGAGGCTTCCGCGGCGACGTTCTTGGCGAGCTTGGCGAGGCGCTGCGTGGCGATGACACCGGCGAGCCCGCGCTTGCGGCCGCGGCACATCAGGTTGGTCATGGCGCCGAGCGAGAGGCGGCGTGCTTCGTCCGAGGCTTCGCCCGCCATCACGGGCGCGAAAAGCTGCGCCTCGTCCACCACGATCAGCATTGGGAACCAGAGCGAGCGGTCGACATCGAAGAGCCCGCCCAGAAAGGCGGCCGTGGCGCGCAACTGCTCGTCGGCCTCGAGGTTCTCGAGGTTGAGCACCACCGAGACGCGATGCTGGCGCACCCGCAGCGCCACGCGCTGCAATTCGGCCTCGCCGCATTCGGCATCGACCACGACATGGCCGAACTGCTCGGCCAGCGAGACGAAATCGCCTTCGGGATCGATGATGGCCTGCTGCACGAGCGGCGCGCTCTGTTCCAGCAGGCGGCGCAGCAGATGCGATTTCCCCGAGCCGGAATTGCCCTGCACGAGCAGGCGCGTCGCCAGCAGTTCGGCGAGATCGATCACACCGGGCTCGCCGGTTCGTGTCGTTCCCATCTCGATCGCTGTCGTCATGCCGGTCGTGAATCGCCTTGGTAGGTCGTGCGCGGAGGGCACGGCCGGCGCTTCTAGCACGGAGTTTCCCGCGCTGGGCGCAGGGCCGGGCTGCATTCCACAGGCAATCGCACTGCAGCGAGCGGTGACTTGAAGCCGTCGCAATCGCCGGCTTCGCTGGAGCAGGCAAGAACGGGCGGGGGCAATGCGGTTCGGCTATTGCGAAAGACTGGACGGGGGCTTCTGGGCCGAGCCCGTCAACGCGGTGACCAATGCCGCCTTCCTCGTCGCGGCGCTCACGGCCCTGTTGCTCTGGCGACGGCGGGGCGGAGGCGACCGGACCGTGCTCGTCCTGATCCTGCTGGTCTTCGCCATCGGGATCGGCTCCTTCCTGTTCCACACCATGCCGAACGGCCGGACGGTCCTGGCCGATGTCGTGCCGATCCAGCTCTTCGCCTTCGGCTATTTCGCCTTCGCGCTGCGGCGCTATCTTAGCGCCTCCGGCCTCGTGACGGCGGCCGGGACGCTCGCCTTCTTCGGCCTCGGTCTGGCGTTGTCATGGGCCGGGCGCGCGCTCCTGCCGATGCCGGCGTCCGGCTCTGCGGGCTATGCCGCTTTTCTCCTCGGCCTCTTCGGCATCGCGGCTGCCTTGCCGGCCGCGCTCAGCCGCCAGCGCAGGCTTCTCGGGCTCGCCGGGGTCGCCTTCGCCGTTTCCCTGACGATGCGCAGCATCGATTTCGCGGTCTGCGCCGGGCTACCGCTCGGCACGCACTGGCTCTGGCACCTGCTCAATGCGCTGGTGCTCTACTGGCTGCTGCGCGCGGCGGTGCTTTCCGGCGAAGATCGCCGTCAGGCTTCCGGAAGCTGACGCCTGACGACGGCGATCTCCGCGGCGGAGCACACCTCGATGTCCACCACGGCGATGTCGGGCCGGTCGATCGCGGGATAGGTCCGTTCCGGCTCGCGCTGCACGAATACGAGGCTCGCCAGAGCCGGGTGACCGGCAAGGCGGGAATGAGCCAAAGCGGGCTCCATCGCGCCCGGCAGCACCAGATGGACGCTGCGCCCACCCTCCATGCAGGCCTGCAGGTCGCCGAGGCTGAACAGGCCGAGCGGCAGAAGCTCGACGCCGGTCAGCAGCGCCATGCCGGGCCCGCTCGCCAGCGCCGCGAGGTCCCCGCCGATCAGCGCCGTGACGATGCGCGAGGATGTCGTCGGCTTCAGCGCCCGCGAGATTTCGAGTGCCTTGCCGAGCACCGCGCGCTCCGACACCCGCGCCGGAGCATCGAAGGCGTTGGCGTCTATGACCTGAAGCTCCGGCCGCTCCAGCCTGTCGGGCAACGGGTGCAGCTCCGCGCTCCCCATGAGCGTATCGAGCGGCGCGACGCCGTCCGGCACGTCGGGGCCGAAGCCGCCGACGAAGCGCGTGCTGAAGGCGCGCATGGCGAGGTTGCGCAGCGTGAGCAAGGGCCGCTCCGGTCCGAAGCGGCTGACGCCGAGCGCCATCACCGCGCCGGAGGCTTCGATCAGCTTGAGCAGTTCCAGCTCGTTGGCGTGCAGCGGCAGCATCAACGGGGACAGGCCCGCCCTGAGGCTCGCCAGGATCGCGACGACCGCTTCCGGCCCGAGCGGCGCCAGGATCGCGACGCTGGCGCCGGGCTGGCCCTTGTTGATAGAAAGTAGCCGCGCCAACCGGTCGATGCGCTGCTCCAGTTGGAGGAAATTGACCGAGGCCGGCTGGATGTCGCTCCAGCCGCGCCGCCCCGGCGGGTCGCGCAACGCTGCGTCGTAACCGCGTCCTCGCGTCAGCGCGCCGAGCAGCGTATCGAGATCGAGCCCGTCGAGCAGGGCGGAAGCTTCGTCCTGTTCGGCCCGCATCGACTACCTCAGTTCGCCGGTGCCGGCGCGGCCGGGAGGCGCGCCAGCGTTTCGTTGGATAGGAAATAGGCCGGCTGGCGCCCCGCCATCACCACGCCGCGCGACAATGCGAGCCAGGTGTCGGGCAGGTAGTAGAGCGGCACGACGTAGAAGCCGGAGATCAGCAGCCGGTCGAGGGTGCGCGCGGCGGCGACGAAATCCTCACGCGCCCGCGCCGCCAAAAGCGCCTGCAGCGCCGCGTCGACCGCGGGCGACTTCACGCCGGCATAGTTGAGCGAGCCCTTGCGCTCGGCGTTGGCCGCGCCCCAGCGGCCGATCTGTTCGTTGCCGGGCGAGGCCGATGCCGGCCAGGTCCACTGGATCATGTCGAAATCGAAGGCGGAGAGCCGCCGCCAGTACTGCACGTCGTCGATCAACCGGACATTGGCCGTGATGCCGAGCCGGGAGAGCGATTGCGCGAAGTTCAGCGCCAGCCGCTCCTGTGGCCGGCTGGTCACGGTGATCTCGAAGGCGAAGGGCTCGCCCCCGGCACTCTTCAGCACCCCGTCCTGCAGCGCATAGCCCGCGGCCTTCAGCAGTTCGAGCGCCCTGCGCGCCTGCTCGCGGTCGCGGCCCGAGCCGTCGCTCTCCGCCGGCTTCCAGGCGCCGCTCAGAATGTCCTCGCGCACGCTGCCCGGAAACGGTGCCAGCAGCGCCTTCTCGCGCGCATCGGCCGGCACACCCAGCGCCGAAAGGCCGGAATCCGAGAAGAAGCTGCCGGCGCGGCGATAGACCCCGTAGAACAGGTTGCGGTTGACCCATTCGAAATCGAACAGCAGCCCCAGCGCCTCGCGGACGCGGATATCGGCGAAGATCGGCCGGCGCGTGTTGAAGACCAGCCCGGTCATGCCCTTCGGCGTGTCGAAATGCAGCGTATGCCGCGCGATCCGCCCGTCATGGACCGCAGGGATGTCGTAACCGCTCATCCAGCGCGTCGGGTCGCCTTCGAGCCGGACATCGTAGAGTCCGGCCTTGAACGCCTCGAACAGCGCGTTCGAGTCCCGGTAGAAGTCGTAGCGGATCTCCTCGGCATTGAAGAGGCCGCGCATCAGCGGCAGATCCTCGGCCCAGAAGTCCTTGCGCCGCTTCAGCGTCAGCGCTTCACCGGGCCGGACCTCGCTGACCAGATAGGGGCCGGAGCCGAGGGCGGGCTTGAAGCTGGTGTCGCCAAAGGTCTCGGCATTGGTGGCGTGTTTGGCGAAGATCGGCAGTGAGCCGATCACCAGCGGCAATTCGCGGTTCGATCCATCGCCGAGCTCGAACTCGACGCGCCTCGGCGAGGGGGCCGAGGCCTTGGTGATCCGCGCGAGGCTGGAGCGGTGGAAAGGCTTGCCCTTGGTCTTCAGCATCTCGACGGTGAAGAGAACGTCCTCCGCCGTCACTGGCGCGCCGTCCGAGAAGGTGGCGCGCGGGTCGATCTCGAAGGCCAGTCGCGTGCGGTCTGCGTTGAGCTCTACCTTGGAAGCAAGCAGTCCATAGGCGGTGAAGGGCTCGTCGGCCGAGCGGAAGAGCAGGCTCTGCTGCACGTATTTCGGCACGGCATCGGGCGCGACGCCGAGCACGACCAGCGGGTTCAGGCTGTCGAAAGTGCCCTGGATGCCGAAGGTGATGCGTCCGCCCCTCGGCGCGGCGGGGTCGGCATAGGGCAGATGCGCGAAGCCCGGAGGCAGCGCGGGCTCGCCATGCATGGCGATGGCATGCGTGGCCGGCGCCGAATCGGCCAGCACCGAACGGCCCGCCGGAACGGCGAGCAGCGTCATGACGAGCATGAGGCCGGCCCTGCGACGCGTCGTCGCCAAGGCCTTTCGAAGCAAATCCATCGCGCAACCTGATTCCCTGACTGAGAATAGCATGGGCTCAGCAGGGTCACGCAGCCATTCCGGCAGGAAAGCGGCGGACGGAGTCATTTCGGTTCTGTCTCCGCCCAGGGCCAAAACCGGGTTCCACTTTTCGGGCCGATGCTCTAAAGGCGGGGCAGGGTGTCATTCAAACGCCTCAATCACATCGAATGTGCGCAGGCTTGCGGTGGCCGGCGCCGGGATGCGATTGGGCCGCCGGCGGTGACGCGCGCGGCTTTGCGAAGTCGTGATCCCCCGAGATTCGACTGATAAGGAAAGACCCAGGAATGTCCGCTTCGTTTCGCCTGTCATCCTGCGCCCTGGGGCTCGTCCTCAGCGCGGCCGTCGGCCTCTCCCCCATCGCCGCCTTCGCCCAGGCGCCGGCCCAGCGCCCGGCCACTCCGGCGCGTCCGGCCACCCCTCCCGCGCAGCAGCCCGCCGCCCCGGCGCAGGGCCAGGCCGCAGCCCCCGCCGGCCCCACCGTCGTTCAGGTGAAGCCGGAGCCGTCCCAGACGAGCTGGACCAAGGTCTGCGGCAAGGACCAGGGCGCCAACAAGGAAATCTGCTACACCACCCGCGACTTCGTCTCGGACCAGGGGCAGCCGGTGCTCGCCGTCGCGGTCTATGACGTGAAGGGCGACCCGAACAAGATCGTGCGCTTCCTGATGCCGCTCGGCCTGCTGCTGCAGCCCGGCATCCGCTTCGGCGTCGACACCGCCCAGCCGACCGGCGGCCGCTATGCGATCTGCTTCCCGAACGGCTGCTTCGCCGAGGCGCAGGTCAAGGACGACATGATCAACGCCATGAAGAAGGGCACGAACATGAACGTCAGCGTCCAGAACCAGGGCGGGCGTGAGGTGTCGTTCTCCATCCCGCTGGCCGATTTCGCCAAGGGCTTCGACGGCGCGCCGATCGACCCGAAGGTTCTGGAAGAGCAGCAGAAGCAGCTCCAGGACGAGCTCGCCAAGCGCCAGGAAGAACTGCGCCAGCGTCTCGGTGCCGGCGGTGCCAACGCCGCTCCGGGCGGCGCGGCGCCTGCGCCGGGGGCTGCTCCCGCTCCCGCTCCGAAGCCCTGATCGGGCTCAACGGAACTCGGAATATAGAAAGGGCCGGTCCGCGAGGACCGGCCCTTTTCGTTTGATCTGTGGGGGAGCGCAACGCGCCGTCATGCTCGGGCCTGCCCCGAGCATCTCCTGCCGGATGGAGCTCCCGCGCCTTCTGGTCCGGAGATTCCCGATCAAGCCTGCGACTGACGCGCGCGGTCAGGTCCGGCTCAGTTCAGCTCGCCGCGGTCGATCAGATAATGGCCCTTGCGGTCGCGCCGGAAGAATTCCTTCGCGCGCGGATGCCGGACAGGCGTTCCGGACTCGTCGCTGACGAGGTTCTGCTCGGAGACATAGGCCACATATTCCGTCTCCTCGTTCTCGGCGAAGAGATGGTAGAACGGCTGGTCCTTCGACGGACGCATGTTCTCCGGGATCGCCATCCACCATTCCTCGGTGTTCGAGAAGACCGGGTCCACATCAAAGATCACCCCCCGGAAGGGGTAGATCCGGTGCTTGACCACCTGGCCGATCCTGAATTTGGCGGAACGCGACTGCATCTTTCTGTTGTGCCCGTACTCGAACGACGCCGACGCGGCGCCTGCACCTTTATTACGCTGCTGCGATTGCGTGAGGATTGCGTCGCAAATGCGTCGAGATCAATTGGGTATTTGGAGCGATCCATCACAATCCGTATCGCTGGGCGAGATCGGGGTCGCGCGCGGCGACCTGCGTGGCGAGGTCGACGATGACCTTGGCCTGCTTCCAGGTGGCGTCGTCCTGCATCTTGCCGTCGATCATCACGGCGCCCGAACCGTCAGGCATCGCCTCGATGATGCGCTGGGCGAAGGCGACCTCGGCCGGGTCCGGGCTGAACACGCGCTTGGCGATGTCGATCTGGGAGGGGTGCAGCGTCCAGGCGCCCGCGCAGCCGAGCAGGAAGGCGTTGCGGAACTGCGCCTCGCAGGCGGCCGCATCGGCGAAATCCCCGAACGGGCCGTAGAATGGCTTGATGCCGGCAGCGGCGCAGGCATCGACCATCTTGGCGAGGGTGTAGTGCCAGAGATCCTGCTGTGCGACGGCCCGCGCGCCGCCATCGGGGGAGGGGTCTGCGATCACCTTGTAGTCCGGGTGGCCGCCGCCGACGCGTGTCGTCTTCATCGCGCGCGAGGCAGCGAGATCCGCGGGGCCGAGGCTCATGCCGTGCATGCGGGGCGAGGCGGTGGCGATCGCCTCGACATTCTTCACGCCCTCGGCCGTCTCCAGGATGGCGTGGATCATGATCGGCTTCGGCAGGGTATGGCGCGCCTCGAACTGGGCGAGCAGTTGGTCGACATAGTGAATGTCCCACGGCCCCTCGACCTTGGGCACCATCACCACGTCGAGCTTGCCGCCGATCTCGGCCATGATCGCGGTGATGTCGTCGAGGAACCAGGGCGAGTTCAGCGCATTGACGCGGGTCCACAGGCCCGTCTTGCCGAAATCCACGGCCTTGCCCATCGTAATGAAGCCCTCGCGGGCCGCCTGCTTGGCGTCGACCGGGATTGCATCCTCGAGATTGCCGAGCACGATGTCGACCTGCGGTGCGAGCTCGCCCACCTTGACGCGCACCTTCTCCAGATGCGGCGGCACGAAATGGATCATGCGCTCGAGCCTGAGCGGCAGCTCGCGGAAGGGCTCCGGCGCGCCGATGGCGAGCGGGCGGAAGAACTGGCGCGGCGTCCTGGTCGTCATCGGGCGGGTCCTGTTGCAGCGCAACGAGTGTGAATCAGCCCGCCCGGCGCGTCCATGGTTCTTTCGCAGGCGGCGATGGGATGTGATGCCTAGGCTTAAATTCGCAATTATATACGTGACAAAGCAGAAAAAATGCCTAATGATTCCGGGCGACAGGCCGGCATAGAGCTACGTGAGATAGAGATCACGCCCGAGATGATCGAGGCGGGGGCCGGCGTCATCGTAGATTGCTGCGATGCGGCCCCCGGCATTGCTGAGGAGATAGCCCGCGAGGTCTTTTTGGTTATGGGAGCTCTGGAAGGTCGCAGATCCGATTTTCAACGTCCCGAACCTGATCCTCAAACGAGGAAAAGTGTTTCCTGATCTCATGTATCTGGGCAGAGACGTATGCGTATTTCACGTCGCCGCTGGTGGGACGTTTCCCCGATGCAAATAGTCCAGGTTGAAGGTAGTGACCAAGCCACCTGTTATTGTCGTCATCTCGGGGGTAAACCCTACCATGAGCAATTTCATTCCGGCGGGCGCTGAATCTAGCGGCATCCTTGAGAATTTTGTTTAGGTGGGTCTTCAATTGTGGCTCGTTCCGATTATGGAAGAAGCCTTCCCCGGCCGCCGATACCATGTCTGACCTGCCCTTGAAGCTGACTACGGAGCCGTAGGCCCGAATAGCAGGGTGAGGCGACGGCCATTCTTGAAAGCCGCCTACGAAGGCTACGAAGATGTCGGCAAAAGCCTGCTCAACGCCCTCCCAGGCATCTAGCGCCATGCCAACGGCGAGATGAATGTCTTTCCGCTCCATATCCCCAGTTGGTAGGATCGGCGGAACGTCCCAAGGGTTAGTGATGGTCATGGCTAGCAAGCCTCAATCAGAAGACGAGAAGCGCCGCGACGAGGTGTTGAAGCGGATGCTAGCGACGCCGCCGAAGCCGCATGACGATTCGAAACGGCCTCAAAAGCCCGTCAAGGAAACAAAGAAGGAATCCAACACAAAGACCGATTGACGCTCTCGACCGCAGTTTGCGAAGTTATAAGTGGCGACCGCGGCTGGACTCGAACCAGCACCTGAGGGATACGAAACCACACGCTCTTTCCAGTTGAGCTACGCGGCCACCACAGCGAGGGCCGGGTGTCGCAAGCACCCGGCCTTTTGATTCCCGCCATCGATGATGGGAACACGTGCGGAACAAAAAGCCGAGTCCGCCCCCGCGAGGCATCCACATGATTCACCGCGTTGACTGACGCTTACGTAGCAAGCGCTTCGCTTTCTGCTTAAGCGAGCGCGGCGCCACCAATCCGCCGATAGGTCAGGCGCTTGCCGTCGATGCCCTTCAAGGCATTGTCGCGGCGCTCAACGTCGCTGACGCCAAGCTTGGTGCGGTTGTTGTAGCGGAAGTCGAACTCCGCGAGGTAGCGGAACAGATGCTTCTCAGCGCAGTGCTGATAGACGCCCTTCATGCCGCGCTTGAAGACGGAGAAGAAGCCTTCGACGGTGTTGGTGTGAACCACGCCGCGGACGTATTCGTTGGCCGTGTGCTTCACCGTCTCATGGGCAGCGAACTCGGTTCCGGTCTTCGTGTAGAGCTTGCTTTCGTCGGTATGGAGGGAAGACGAGCGGCGAACGTTGGTGACGACGATCTCGCGGACGGTCGTAGCGTCCGCGCTGTTGACGTGGAAGGAACGGACGGAGCCGCCGCGTTCGACCAGGGCGACAACGGCGCGTTTGCTGCCCAAGCCAGCCTTGCCGCGCTTCGTGCGCTTGGTGACGGTTTCCTTGTCACCGAAATAGGTTTCGTCGGCTTCGATGATCTGGCCTTCGCCGCCCATCGGTTCCGGGTTCTCGTCGCGCATGGCCTCGCGGATGCGGTGAGCCATGAACCAAGCGGTCTTGTAGGTGACGCTAAGCATGCGGTGGAGCTGGTGAGCGCTCATGCCCTTCTTGCTGGCGCACATGAGGTGAACGGCCAGCATCCACTTGTTGAGCGGGATCTTGGAGCGCTCGAAGACGGTGCCGACAGTCACGGTGAACTGCTCGCGGCATTCGGCGCACTGATAGAGGCCGACGCGATGAGCCTTGCCCTTCAGCGCCGCGATGCGGGAAGGATCGGCATTGCCGCAATGCGGGCAGGTCGCGCCGTTCGGCCAGCGCTGGGCTTCCAGATGCTCGCGGGCCTTGTCGGCATCGGTGAAAATCGGGTTGTCGAGTGCGCCAGCCATTGCCTTGCTCCTATGGCTTAGGATCATAGGCCTATGATCTGCTTTGTCAAGTATATAAATGTGCTTAAATTCCTTGGACCGCGCATGGGATTTCATGCCTAGGTATAATCTCCGCCCCTGCATGCTGGGGAGGGGCGCCCGGCGGCAATGGCCTTGCTCGGAGGGTGCGAGGCGCTAGATGCTGGAGGCCAGACTGTCCGGCCCGCCGCGGTCGCCGGAACTGAAGCGTCAGGATCGATCGCAGCCCCTATGGCCGACCTCGTCAATATCTTCAATCTGGTTGCGCCGTTCTTCGGGTTGATCCTGCTTGGCTTCGCCATTGGACGCTACAAGCAACTGCCGGAGTCGGGGCTCGCCTGGCTGCAGTTCTTCCTGATCTATGTCGCGCTGCCGCCGCTGTTCTACCGGCTGATCGCCGACAAGCCACTGAGCGAGCTGGCGAACTGGCGCTTCATCGCCGGCACGACGCTCGCCACCTTCTGCGCCTTCTGCCTGTCATTCGTGCTCGGCTATCGGTTCACGAAGGGCGACATGCCCCAGTCGGTGATGCAGGGGATGGCCGGCTCCTACTCGAATATCGGCTATATGGGGCCGCCGCTGATCCTGGCCGCGCTCGGGCCGGACGCCAGCGCGGCCGTGGTGCTGGTCTTCGTCTTCGACAGCATCCTGCTGTTCTCGCTGGTGCCCTTCCTGATGGCGCTGGGTGGCGTCGAGAAGAAGAGCGTGCTCGCCACCGCCCGCGAGGTGGTCTGGCGGGTGCTGACCCACCCTTTCAACGTCGCGACGCTGCTCGGCGTGCTGGCGAGCTTCATGAAGTTCCAGCTGCCGGAGGTGGCCGACAAGATGACGCTCTGGCTGCAGCAGGCGGCTGCGCCCTGCGCGCTTTTCCTGCTCGGCGTCACCGTGGCGCTGCGCCCGCTGAAGAGCGTGCCCGCCGAGGTGCCGGCGCTGGTCGCGATCAAGCTGTTGCTGCATCCGCTGCTGGTCTGGGTGCTGCTCTCGGCCATCGGCGGCGTTCCGGCGCAATGGGTCTACACCGCGATCATCATGGCGGCGCTGCCGCCTGCGCTGAACATCTTCGTCGTCTCGACGCAGTATCGCGTCGGCGTCGAGCGCGCCTCGGCCTGCCTGCTGATCGGCACGATCGTCTCGATGATCACGCTGCCGGGCTTCCTGTGGCTGGTGAAGACGGGCAGGATCACGGCCGATCTCTTTCACTAGGGCCGGATACGCCATCCGCCTCCGAGAGCCTGAGGTGCCGATGCTGCCGCTGGACGATCTTCTGGTCCTGGATTTTTCGACGCTGCTGCCGGGGCCGCTCGCGAGCCTGTTCCTGGCCGAGGCGGGTGCCCGTATCGTCAAATTCGAGCGGCCGGGCGGGGAGGACATGCGCGGCTTCCCGCCGCGCTTCGGCGAGACCTCCGCCCCCTTCGCCGTGCTCAACCGCGGCAAGGAGAGCGTCGAGCTCGACCTCAAGGCCTCCGACGCGCTGGCGCGGCTCAAGCCCCTGATCGAGAAGGCCGACATCCTGATCGAGCAGTTCCGGCCGGGCGTGATGGAGCGGCTCGGCTTCGGCTATGAGGCGCTGAAGGCGCTCAATCCGCGCCTGATCTACTGCTCGATCAGCGGCTACGGCCAGCATGGCCCGAGGGCGCAGGAGGCCGGCCACGACATCAACTATCAGGCGCTCGGCGGGCTGCTCGGGCAATCGCTGAAGCGCGACGGCGCCGCGCCGCTGCCGCCGCCGCTCGTCGCCGACATTGCCGGCGGCACCATGCCGGCGGTCATCAACATCCTGCTGGCGCTGCGCCAGCGCGAGCGCAGCGGGCAGGGCTGCCATCTCGACATCGCCATGGCGGACGCCATGCCGACCTTCGCCTGGTACGGGCTGGCACAGGGACAGGCCACGGGCTCCTTCCCCGATGGCGGCGAGGGGCTGCTGACGGGCGCAAGCCCGCGCTACGGCCTCTATGCCACGGCCGATGGCTGGTTCCTCGCCGTCGGCGCGTTGGAGCCGAAGTTCTGGCAGGGCTTCTGCGCGGGCATCGACCTCGAGGAGCGGCTGCGCGACGACAGGCGCGATCCCGAAGCGACCCGCGCCGGGATCGCCCGGATCATTGCAGGAGAGAGCGCCGAGCACTGGCGCACCGTCATTGAGCCGCTCGACTGCTGCTGCACGGTGGTGCGCACGCTGGAGGAGGCCGTGAACGACCCCCATGTCACGGCGCGCGGCCTTCTCGATGCCCAGGTCGAGGAGCCGGGCGGCCGGCGCCTCGTCTCGACGCCACTACCGCTCGCGCCCGTCTTCAGGCAGGAGGCGGCGGACCTGCGCCGTGTCACGGCGAGCGGCGCCGATACGGGGAAGGTATTGGGAGAGAGCTGACGAACGGCTGTCATTCCGGGGCTTCGCGAAGCGAAGAACCCGGAACCCACGACCGGGTGCGGCCTGCAATGAGGTGTCGGCCGTCTCACCGGTCGTGGGTTCCGGGTTCGCGCCTGCGGCGCGCTCCGGAATGACAGGTGGTTCCGCCTCAGCCCGCCGCGCCGCCGGCCAGCCCCTGCCGCATCACCAGCCGCCGCAGCGGCCCGATCCGCGAAAGCGCCAGAAGCCCCGCCCCACGCAGCAGGTCGGCCGGCAGCAGGTCGGTGAGCAGGGTGCGGTTGAGCATGTCGACGGCTCCCGTGCGCAGCCGTACATCGGCCTGCCGCGCGCGGTCGTAATCGGCGATCACGCCTTCGCTGCCGGGATCGGAGGCGCCGGCGATGGCTTCGCTCAGCGTCGCGACATCGCGCAGGCCGAGATTGAGCCCCTGCGCGCCGATCGGCGGGAAGACATGCGCGGCTTCGCCGACGAGCGCCATGCGACCGGCGCCGAAGCGCTCCACCGAGAGGCCGCCCATCGGGATCTTGCCACGCGGCCCCGTCACCGTCAGGGCTCCGAGCAGCGACTGCACCTGAGTCTCGACCCGGCGCGCAAAGGTGGCGTCGTCGAGGCCAGCCACCGCTTCCGCCTGCTCGGGCTCGAGCAGCCAGACCAGCGAGGAGCGCCGGCCCGGCAGCGGCACGATGGTGCAGGGGCCCTGGCGCGTATGGAACTCTGTCGAGGTCTCCCGATGGTCGCGTGTGTGCTCGAAGATCGCGGTCAGCGCCACCTGCGGATAGCGCCACTCGCGCGCCTCGATGCCGGCGGCGGCCCGCACCTGCGAATTGCGCCCGTCGGCGCCCACAACGAGCCGGGCGATCAGCGGCGTGAAGCCATCGCCGGCGAGGCGAATTCCAGCGGCTTCCGGCTCGATGGAGCGGACGAAGCCCGGAATCATCCTGACGCCCGGCAGCTCAGCCGCCTTTTCGGCGAGTATCGCGGTCAGGTCGGCGTTCTCGATGTTCCAGCCGAAGGCCTCCAGCCCGATCTCGGAGGCGCGGAACTCGACAGGCGGCTGGCGGAACAGGCTGCCGCTGTCGTCGACGAGGCGCATCACCGCGAGCGGTGCGGATTTCTCGGTCAGCGCGCCCTGCAGGCCGAGCTCTTCGAGGAAGCGCCACGAGCCGTCGAGCAGGGCGACCGTGCGGCCATCGCGCGGCGTCGCGACCGGACCGAGCAGGGCGACGCTGTGTCCCTCCCGGCCGAGTGCGAGCGCGGCTGCCAGGCCCACGGCGCCCGCGCCGACGATGGCGATGTCGATCGGTTCGGCGATTGTTCCGCTCATGCTCTCTGGCTATCCGATGCGGGCTGCGTTCGCCAAGTGGTCAGGCTATGGGGCGCAAAGTCGCAAGCGCGTGTTGCGCGGGCGAGGATGCTGTGTTCGGTGGTCTTGGGTTAGGTTCGGCTATCAAGACTTAGGGAGACATTTCATGGTCAAAGCCATTCGCGCTCACAAGACGGGCGGACCGGAAGTCCTTCAGTTCGAGGACGTCACGCTGCCGCAGCCCGGTCCGGGCGAGATCCTGATGCGCAACCGCGCCATCGGTCTCAACTTCATCGACACCTATTTCCGCTCGGGCCTCTACCCGGCGCCGCAGATGCCCTTCGTGCTCGGCAACGAGAGTGCGGGCGATGTGCTCGCCGTCGGACCCAATGTCACCGCCTTCAAGCCGGGAGACCGCATCGCGGTGGTGTCCGCGCTCGGCGCATATGCCGAGGAACGCATCGTGCCGGCTACGACCGCCGTCGCGCTGCCTGATGCGATTTCCTACGAGGCCGCCGCCAGCATGATGCTGAAAGGCCTGACCGCCGAATACCTGCTGCACCGGACCTATAAGGTGAAGCCGGGCGACACCATCCTCGTCCATGCCGCCGCCGGCGCGACCGGGCTCATCCTCTGCCAATGGGGCAAGGCGCTGGGCGCGACTGTCATCGGCACCGTGGGCTCCAAGGAGAAGGGCGAACTGGCGAAGGCCAATGGCGCCGACCACGTCATCAACTATCGCGAGGAGGATTTCGCTGCCCGCGTGAAGGAGATCACCGGCGGCAAGCTCTGCGACGTGGTCTATGACGGCGTCGGCAAGGACACCTTCATGAAGTCGCTCGACACGCTCAAGCCCTTCGGCCTGATGGCGAGCTTCGGCAACGCTTCCGGCGCGGTCGAGGCCTTCAACCTCGGCATCCTGGCTGCCAAGGGCTCGCTCTACGTGACGCGCCCGACGCTCAACACCCACACCGCCAGCCACGACACCATGATCGCCATGGCGAAGAACCTGTTCGAGACGGTGGCGAGCGGCAAGGTCAAGGTTTCGATGAACGCCACCTTCCCGCTGAAGGACGCCGCCGAGGCGCACCGCCTGCTGGAATCGCGCGGCACGACTGGCTCGACGCTGCTGATCCCGTGATCGTCCAACCGCGTCATGCTCGGGCTTGACCCGAGCATCTCGGAAACTAGCGCTCTCTGGTCCTGAGCTTCTCGGGTCAAGCTAGAGAATGACGCCAAGACACCACATGCGCCCGGAACTCCGGGCGCATTTTTATTCCGGACAATGAACCCGGACGCCGCATGCCGCGACGAATGGCGGTCAGCAGGTTGCTGACGCACCATCCGAGGACGCCGTCGTGGCCAACAAATTCAGGATCGCAGGACTTCTCGCCGTCACGCTGGTTCTCACCGGCGTGGCACTGGCCCAGCAGGGCAACGGGCACTCCGCCGTCGCCGGTCGCGGCGCGGGCGTCGAGGCCCGGCTGGCGAAGCAGGAGCAACTGCGGGTTCCGCGCCCCGTCCGCACCCAGTTCGCCTCCGTCGGCAGCGAGTGCCGCGCCGACATCTGTAACGCACCGCCGAAGCCCGCCGCGACCGAGATCGTTCCGGTCGGCGAATCCTGCAGCAGCCTCGGCACGGCGCGCGACCGCAACGGCCGCCCGATCCGCCGCCTCTGCGCCTTCAACTGACGGAGCCGGGTCGGGAAGGCCACTCGAACCTCAGCCCTCATCCTGAGGAGGCCCGCAGGGCCGTCTCGAAGGATGATCCAGCTGGTTCCGGAGCCTCCTGAACCATCCTTCGAGACGCCATTTCTAACGAAATGGCTCCTCAGGATGAGGGCTCAGGCAACCGCCTCGCTCAGACCGCCGTTCCGTGCAGATCGTAGGCGTCGGCGCGCTCGATCTTCACGGTGACGATGTCGCCCGGCCGCAGCGGCCGCCGGCTCGCCACATAGACATTGCCGTCGATCTCCGGCGCGTCCCATTTCGAGCGGCCCTTGGCCACGGTCGGCCCGGCCTCGTCGATGATGACCGGGATGCGCTTGCCGACTCTGGCCCGGACGATGCGCGCCGAAATCTCGGCTTGCGCCTTCATGAACCGGTGCCAGCGAGATTCCTTCTCCTCCTCAGGAACGAGGGGCAGGCCGAGGTCGTTGGCGGGTGCGCCCTTGACCGGCTCGTATTTGAAGCAGCCGACGCGCTCCAGCTTCGCTTCCTTCAGCCAGTCGAGCAGGAACTGGACGTCCTCTTCGGTCTCGCCGGGGAAGCCGACGATGAAGGTCGAGCGGATGGCGAGATCCGGGCAGATATCGCGCCATTTGCGGATGCGGTCGAGCGTGCGGTCCTGATGCGCCGGGCGCTTCATCGCCTTCAGCACGTTCGGGGAGGCGTGCTGGAACGGGATGTCGAGATAGGGCAGCACCAGCCCTTCCTGCATCAGCGGGATGACCTCGTCGACATGCGGGTAGGGGTAGACGTAGTGGAGGCGCACCCACATGCCCATCTGTCCGAGCTCTTTGGCGAGCTCGAAGAAGCGGGTGCGGACCTCGCGGTCCTTCCACATCGAGGGGGCATATTTGATGTCGAGGCCGTAGGCGCTGGTGTCCTGCGAGATCACCAGCAGCTCCTTGACGCCGGCCTTGGCCAGCTTCTCGGCTTCGCGCAGCACATCGCCGATCGGCCGCGAGACGAGGTCTCCGCGCAGCTTGGGGATGATGCAGAAGGTGCAGCGATTGTTGCAGCCCTCTGAAATCTTGAGATAGGCGTAGTGGCGCGGCGTCAGCTTGACGCCCTGGTCCGGCACGAGATCGACGAAGGGGTCGTGCCTGGGCGGCACCGCCTGATGCACCGCCGAAACGACGCTCTCATAGGCCTGCGGACCGGTGATCGCGAGCACGTTCGGAAAAGCGTCGCGGATCTGCTCCGGCTCGGCGCCCATGCAGCCGGTGACGATGACCTTGCCGTTCTCGGCCATGGCCGAGCCGATCGCTTCCAGCGATTCCGCCTTGGCCGAGTCCAGGAAGCCGCAGGTGTTGACGATGACGAGGTCCGCACCGGCATGGCTCTTCGAAAGCTCGTAGCCCTCGGAGCGCAGCGAGGTGATGATCCGTTCTGAATCGACAAGCGCCTTGGGGCAGCCCAGCGAAACGAAGGAAATTTTCGGCGCGACGGCGTTCATCGGCTGATGGCTCGGTTCATGATGTCAGGAGGCGCCGGCAGCGCGATGTGCCAACGGCGCTTCCTTTGAACCTTTTCAGCCTGTTTGGCAATTCCATCGTCATTGCGAGCGCCGCGAAGCAATCCAGGAGGACTTGGAATTTGGCGGCCCCTGGATTGCTTCGTCGCTGTCGCTCCTCGCAATGACGTTGATACGTCAGGCCGCCTCGACGGTCGCGACGGGCCGCGCCGGATCCTGCGTCCAGTCGGTCATCGAGCCGTCGTAGAGCGCGACCTCGTCGCGGCCGAGAACCTCCGACAGCACGAACCAGTTCGAGGATGCCGTATGGCCGGTGTTGCAGTAGGAGACCACCGGTCCCTCGGGCACGGCGGCGTAAAGCTTCAGCAGTTCGGCGGGGGGCCTGAGCTTGCCACTGCCGGGCTCGAAGGCGCCGCTATAGTCCCGCGAGATCGCGCCGGGGATATGGCCGGCCCGCATCGCCTCTGCGGCCTTCTCGCGCCCCTCGAAATAGCTGGCGGCGCGCGCATCGACGAGGCTCGCCTGCTTGCTGCGCGAGGCGACGAGGGTGGCGTCCGCGGTGCTACGCAACTGCTGCTTGGCGACGACGGGGTAGGGGGCCGCGCTGTTCGGCTTCGACGGCCCGCTCTCGACCGCTCGGCCGGGATCGGCCGTCCAGCCCTTGAAGCCGCCGTCGAGCACCGCCTGCTGGCCGTGGCCGATGAACTTCAGCGTCCAATAGACCCGCGCCGCGGCGGCGAAGTCGTTCGGGGCGCTGCCGGCCGAGACGATGACCACATCGCTCTCGGGCAGGATGCCGAGCCGGCCCGCCAGCGCGGCAAGATGGGGAAGCGGCGGCAGCATGCCCGGCGCATTGCCGACCTTGGCGCGCCAGCCATCGGCGGCGTAGTCGGAATGCACGGAGCCGGGAACATGTCCGGCCTCGAACGCGTCCCGGCCGCCATCGGCGGTGGTCCGGATGTCGACGATGACGAGCTTCGGATCGCCAAGCCGTGCGGCCAGCGCCTGTGGCGTGATGAGTCCCGAGAATTCGTTTTCGCTCATGCAGCGGCCTCCTTCTGCAGTTCGTCGATCACTTCGAGGCTGTAGTCCATCTCGGCCGTCGCCCCGAGCATGATCGAAGCCGAGCAGTACTTTTCCTTCGACAATGTGACGGCGCGTTCGGCCTTCGCCTGCGACAGCCCCTTGCCGGTAATGCGGTAGGAGAGGTGGATCTTGGTGAACACCTTGGGATCGGTCGTGGCGCGCTCCGCCTCGACTTCGACCTCGCAGCCGGTGACGTTCTCGCGGCCCTTCTTGAGCATGCTGACGACGTCGAAGCCTGTGCAGCCGGCAAGCCCGATCAGCAGCATCTCCATCGGCCGGATGCCGAGATTGCGCCCGCCATATTCCGGCGCGCCGTCCATGATCATGGCGTGCCCGCTGCCGGACTCGCCCATGAAGGCCATGCCATCAACCCATTTCGCGCGTGCTTTCATCGCGATCTCCAACAGAAGCGCCGCCGGCCGGAGAGCGTCCGCCGGATTCGGCCGCGAGCCTATAGGGATCAGGCGGCCGCGAACAGGTTGCCATGGGTGATGCGCAGCCGCACCCGCTCGCCGATCGCCGGCGCGACCTGGCTCGCGAGGTCGACATCGAGCCGCCGCTTCAGCCCTTCGACCGCGATCTCGGCCCGGCGCAGAGGCCCGTTCCGTCGCAGGTGCTCGACCGTGCCGGGCAGCGCCAGCGGCGTCTCGTCGACGATGCGCAGATGCTGCGGGCGGACATAGAGCGAGGCCGGTCCGCCCTGGTTCTGGGTGATGCCGCCCAGTACCGGCCGGTCGCCGAAGAAGGCCTGCCCGCCGACGACCTTGACCGGCAGCTTGTTGGCTTCGCCGAGGAACTCGCAGACGAACGGCGTTGCGGGATGATCGTAGACGTCGTCGGCCGAGCCGACCTGCTCGATCCTGCCGTCATTGAGGATGGCGACACGGTCGGCAAGCTCCAGCGCCTCCTCCTGGTCGTGGGTGACGAAGACCGTGGTGTGGCCGGTGCGGCCGTGCAGGTCCCGCAGCCAGGCGCGCAGATCCTTGCGGACCTTCGCGTCGAGCGCGCCGAAGGGCTCGTCGAGCAGCAGCACGCGGGGCTCGATCGCGAGCGCGCGCGCCAGCGCGACACGCTGCCTTTGGCCGCCGGAGAGCTGGCTCGGATAGCGCTTTTCCAGCCCCGGCAATTGAACAAGCTCCAGCAGATCGCTGATTCGCTTGTTGATTTCCGATTCGCTCGGGCGCTCCTGGCGCGGCCTCGAGCGCAGGCCGAAGCCGATGTTCTCGGCAACGTTCATGGTCTTGAACAGCGCATAATGCTGGAAGACGAAGCCGATGCGGCGATCGCGCAAGGAAAGCTCCTGCGTGTCGGCCTCGCCGAAGAGCACCCGCCCGCGATCCGCCTGCTCCAGCCCGGCGATCAGCCGCAGCAGCGTCGTCTTGCCCGAGCCCGAGGGGCCGAGCAGGGCGACGAGTTCGCCCGGCTGGATGTCCAGGGAGACGCCGCGCAGCGCCGTGAAGCTGTCGAAGCGCTTCTCGATGGTTTCGATGGTGACGGCGACCGACATAGCGGGGTCCTTCGTCCGTGTTCGGGTTCAGTGCCGGCGGCTTGCGGCGATCTCGTCGCCGAAGCGCCATTCGAGGAAGGTCTTGAGAGCCAGCGTGATCAGAGCCAGCCCGGCCAGCAGCGAGGCCACGGCGAAGGCCGCCGCGCCCATATACTCGTTGTAGAGGATCTCGATGTGCAGAGGCATGGTGTTGGTGAGCCCCCGGATCTTGCCGGAGACCACCGCCACCGCCCCGAATTCGCCCATGGCGCGGGCGTTGCAGAGCAGCACGCCGTAGAACAGGCTCCATTTCACATTCGGCAGCGTGACGCGGAAGAAGACGCGCCAGGGCGAGGCGCCGAGCGTCAGCGCCGCCTCCTCGTCGGCTGTGCCGAGCGACTGCATGTGCGGGATCAGCTCCCGCGCCACGAAGGGGAAGGTGACGAAGACCGTCGCGAGGATCAGCCCCGGCAGGGCGAAGACGATCTTGATGTCGTGCGCCTGCAGCCAGGGCCCGAAATAGCCTTGCGCGCCGAAGAGCAGCACGAAGACGAGGCCGGAAATCACCGGCGAGACCGAGAAGGGCAGGTCGATCAGACTGATCAGCAGGTTTTTGCCTCGGAATTCGAACTTGGCGACGGCCCAGGCCGCCGCGATGCCGACGACGATGTTGAAGGGCACGGCGATCGCCGCCACGAGCAGCGTCAGCCGGATCGCCGCCAGCGCGTCGGGTTCGGTGATCGCGGCGCGATAGGCTTCCCAGCCCTTGGAACCTGCCTCGACGAAGACGGCGGCGAGCGGCAGCAGCAGGAACAGCAGCAGGAAGAGAAGCGAGACGGCGATCAGAGCGATCCGCACGCCGAGGCTTTCGCCGCGCGCACTGCTGCGGCGGGCGGGCGCGGCGGCTGCGAGGGGCAGGGCAGCGTCAGACATCGCCGAACCTCCGCCGGGCATGGGCCTGGATCAGGTTGACGGAGAGGATCAGCGCGAAGGCGATGATCAGCATCATGGTCGCGACCACGGCGGCGCCGGCATAGTCGAACTGCTCGAGCCGGATCACGATCAGCAACGGCGCGATCTCGGAGACCATCGGCACATTGCCGGCAATGAAGATCACCGAGCCATATTCCCCGACTGCGCGGGCGAAAGCGAGCACGAAGCCGGTGAGCAGGGCTGGCAGGACAGGCGGCAGCACGACCTTGAAGATCGTCCGCGCCCGGCTGGCACCGAGCAGGGCGGCGGCTTCCTCGACATCGCTCTGCAGCTCTTCCAGCACGGGCTGGACAGTCCGCACCACGAAGGGCAGGCCGATGAAGATCAAAGCCACCATCACGCCGAGCGGGGTGTAGGCGATCTGGATGTCGAAGGGCGCGAAGAGCGAGCCGACGATGCCGTTCGGTGCATAGATCGCGGCGAGCGAAATGCCGGCGACCGCCGTCGGCAGGGCGAAGGGCAGGTCCACGGCCGCATCGATCAGCCGTCGGCCCGGAAACTCGTAGCGCACCAGCACCCAGGCGAGGATCAGGCCGAAGACAGCGTTGACCAGCGCCGCGAAGAGCGCGCCGAGGAAGGAGAGCTTCAGCGCCGCGAGCGTGCGCGGCGAGGTCGCAACGGCCCAGATATCGGCCGGCCCGGCACTGGCGGCCTTGATGAAGAGCGCCGCCAGCGGGATCAGCACGATCAGCGAGAGCGCCGTCAGCGTGATGCCCAGCGCCATCCCGAAGCCGGGAAGGATGCTGGGCTCGCGCCAGCGCAAGGGCGTCGCCGCCGCCATGGCTCAGCGCGCCGGCTTGTAGAGCTGGTCGAAAGTGCCGCCATCGCCGAAATGAGTGGGCTGCGCCTTCTTCCAGCCGCCAAAGACGTCATCGATGGTGATGAGCTCGACCTTGGGGAAATTGGCGAGGTCCTTCGGGTCGGCCGCCTCGGGGTTGCGCGGGCGATAGAAATTCCTGGCGATGATCGCCTGCGCCTTCGGGGTGTAGAGGAAGTCGAGATAGGCCTGAGCCTGCTCTCGGCTCTTCTTGGCGTCGACATTGCCGTCGACGAGCGCCACCGGCGGCTCCGCCAGGATCGAGAGGCTCGGCACCACGATCTCGAACTTGTCGGCACCGAACTCCTTCAGCGCGAGGAAGGCCTCGTTCTCCCAGGACAGGAAGACGTCGCCGATGCCGCGCTGGGTGAAGGTCGTGGTCGCGCCGCGCGCGCCGGTGTCGAGCACCGGGACATTGGCGAGGAGCTTGGCGATATAGTCTCGCACCTTCGCCTCGTCCTTGCCGAAGGCCTTCTCGGCATATGCCCAGGCGGCGAGATAGTTCCAGCGTGCCCCGCCCGAGGTCTTCGGGTTCGGGGTGATGACCCGGATTCCGGGCTTCACCAGGTCGCCCCAGTCCTGGATCGCCTTCGGATTGCCCTTGCGGACGAGGAAGACGATCGTCGAGGTATAGGGCGAGGAATTGTGCGGCAGGCGGTTCTGCCAGTCGAGAGGCAGCTTCTTCGAGCGTTCGGCGACGGCGTCGATGTCGCCGGCCAGCGCCAGCGTCACCACATCGGCGGCGAGGCCGTCGATGACGGTGCGCGCCTGCGCTCCTGACCCCCCATGCGACTGGCGGATCGTGCTGATCGTCTTTGCGGGGTTCCTCGCGTTCCACTCGGCGATGAAGGCGGCGTTGATCTCGCGGTAGAGTTCGCGCGTCGGATCATAGGAGACGTTGAGAAGCTCAGTCTGGGCCTGGGCTCCCGCGGTCACGCCGAGGCCAAGGGTAAAGGCTCCCAGAACCAGTCCGGCCCGAAGGAAGCGGCGAAACAGAGGTCGCGTCATGTCAGGGCTCCGTTGCGTTCGCGGAGGCGATGAGGTCTAGCCTCGATAGCTGTGGGCAACACACAAAACGTACTGAATTTTGTTTTCTGTCTCAACGCGTTAGGGGGAATTCCCCTTTCAAACTTCGGCCTCGCAAGAGAAAACGCATCTCCGGCACCGGCGTTCCAGGATGCCGGCGACCGGCCCCGGCGGGCAGGGTGCTCGGGGGCACATCCCCCGGCGCTAACCTCAGGCCCGGCGGCGATCGGCGGCCGGGATTTCGTCGGACAGGGCCGGCCCGAAGGCATGCCCCAGCAGGACCAGGACCGGGCCGCTCGCCGGCATCTCGGCAAGCCGTTCCGGTAGTTCGGCGATCGTCGCAGCGACCCGCATCTCGTCGGGGCGCGTGGCCGCGATCACCGCGACGGCCGGTGTGCGGGGGTCGAGGCCGGCGGCCAGCGCGGATTCGCGGAAGCCGGGCAGGGTGGCCCGCGCCATGTAGATGACCGTCGACGCGGCAGGGTCGGCCATGGCGCGCCAGTCGAGATCGTCGGGCAGGGCGCCGCTGCGGCCATGGCCGGTGACGAACTGCAGGCGCCGTGCGTGGTCGCGATGGGTCAGCGACAGGCCGAGCGAGGCGGCCGCACCCTGCGCGGCGGAGATGCCGGGCACGAGCGAAACCGGGATGCCGGCGGCGCGGCAGGCCTCAATCTCCTCGCCCGCGCGGCCGAAGATGCCGGGATCGCCCCCCTTCAGCCGCACCACATGCTTGCCCTGTGCGGCAAGCGAGACGATCAGGGTATTGATCTCGCCCTGCTTTACGGAGGGGCCATAGCCGGTCTTGCCGACCAGCATGCGCCGGGCCTCGCGCCGGGCCAGCTCCAGCACGCCCGGGGAGACGAGGTCGTCATAGAGAATGATGTCGGCGCTCTGCAGCGCGCGGATGGCCTTGACCGTCAGCAGGTCGGGATCGCCCGGACCGGCTCCGACCAGTGTGACGCGGCCCTTGCCGTCGTGCTGGGTCTCGGCCTGCGCAAGCCTGGCGAACAGCTCCGCCTCGTCCTCCGGGCCGGGCTCCCGGCCTGGTTCCGCCAGCGCCTTCGCGGCGAACAGCTCCCAGAAGGCCCGCCGCAGCGCGAAGGGCAGGTTGCGGGCTTGCACGGCCGGCCGCCAGTCGGCCGCCGCCTGCGCCCAGCTCTTCAGGCCCGGCGGCAGCAGGGCCTCGATCTTGGTGCGGATCGCCTGCCCGAAGACCGGGGCCGCGCCATCGGTGGAGATCGCCACCACCAGCGGCGAGCGATTGACCAGCGCGCCGAAGGCGAAATCGCAATGCTCCGGCTTGTCGACGATGTTGACCGGCGCGCCTGCCCGCCGCGCCGCCGCGACGAAGGCGTGAATCTCCGCCTCTTCGTCGAGATCGCCGATGGCGAGCGCTGCACCCTCCAGATCCTGCGGCTCCCAGCCGCGAGCGTGGACATGCACGCGCTCATGGCCCGCAAGGCCTTCGAACCGCGCCGCCTCCGCTCCCGCGAAGACATGCAATTCGGCGCCCGCAGCGGCCAAAAGCTCGGCCTTCCAGAGCGCGCCCTCGGTCGCGCCGGCCAGCACCGCCTTGCGCTCTTCCAGCTTATGGAAGAGCGGCAGTGTTGCCAGCGGTTCGATCCGCCGCGCCGTGATCTGGGGCCGTCTCTGGTTCATCGCATCTTTTGCTGCAGCCGCTCCGCCCGCCGCATCGGGGGCCACGACGGGATGATAGGAGGAAAGCACGGAGCGGGCCAGCGCCCTCCGGCCTCCGCAGCGGTCCGCGATGTCACACCGCCTTCAGGACGGCCTCGACGATCTCCTGCACATCGAGTGCTTCCTGCAGCGTCGCCAGATGGTGTGGCTCGCCGCGCGTCAGCTTCGCCACGCCTTCGAGCTGGCGCTTCAGCGCGAGCGGGCGCGCCTGGTCCTGAGGCAGGGCATTCGGATCGCGCTCCCAGCGGCCGTCGGGCAGGCGCCGTTCGGCATGGGACCAGTCGCAGAGCCTGACCGCGCCCTTGTCGCCCTCGATCGTCCAGATGTTGTGGTCGTCCTTCGACGTCGTGCCGACGCTGCCGGTGATCGTGACGGGCAGGTGGCCCGCCGTGAGCTTCGCCTCGATGCGGCGCTCGCTCTTGCCGGCTTCCGAATAGTCCGCCTTGGCGGCGAGGCCTGCGAAAGACCCGCCGAGGCACCGCGACAGGAACAGGAAATGCGAGACGACCTCGCGTGTGAAGCCACCCTGCGCCGTCCCGTCGAGCCAGCCTGCCGCATCGGCCTGCCAGGAACGCGGCCAGTTCGCGAAGGCGACCTCGATCGATATGCGCGACGCCGTGCCGATCGCCCCGGCCGCGATCCATTCCTGCAACTTGGCGACGGCGGGCGAAGAGGCGAAGGGGAAGTTTACCGCGCCGCGCTCCTTCGCTTCCGCCACGAAGGCGCGGGCATCGGCGAGGTCGACAGCGAGAGGCTTCTCGCAGAACACGGCCTTGCCGGCAGCGAGCGCCGCGCGCGCATGCGCCAGATGCGAGGAAGGCGGCGAGGCGATGTAGATGCAGTCGCTGGCCGCGATCAGCGAAGCCGCGTCGGCCTTGCGCGGGACCTCCGGAAGAGTGTCTGCGATCCTCTCCATCGCCGCCGCGGACGGGTCCCAGATGCCGGAAACGACGAGCGCTTCGGCCGGCTGCGCGAGCGCCGCCCTCAGCATGCGCTCGCCCATGATGCCGGCGCCGATCAGGCCGAAGGAGATGGGATTGGCGGTCATGGGAATCTTTCATCAGGCAGTGGGCAGGCCGCTCGCGACATCGCAGGGCGCGGCTCGGGAGGCAAGTGCCCGGGTGTGAAAGACCTGCGCCCGCGCCGGCGGATCAGACGTGCTTCGCCCGCACACGGCCGGCGAGGTGGAGCCCGACGACGCCGAGCGCGAACAGCAACCAGAGCGGGTCCGCGCGGTTGAGGATGAAGGATTCCAGCATCCCGATATAGGTCATGAAGATCACGATCGTGGCGAACAGATCCGCCAGATGGCCATTTCCGGGGATGCGCCAGCTCGCGACATAGCTCAGGAGCGGCCGGACCATCAGCTGATAGGTCACGATCACGGCGCCGGGGATGCCGAACGCCAGCGCGGCATCGAGATAGCTCTGGTGGCCGGAACCGATGGCACGCACGTCCCACACCGCTTCCAGATTCTGCTCCAGGCTCGTCGGATTGGCAGTTCCCCAGAAGCCGACGAAGCCGTATCCGGCCCAGGGCCGCTCGGCGATGCGCTGAAACGAGAATTTCCAGATATCGTCGCGCCCGGTGAAGGTCGGGTCCGAGATCAGCGCCGAGGTGATGGCATAAAGCCGCGGAGAGGCTGCCGCGCCCAGGGTCAGCGCCGCGACGGCCGCGACCAGCCCGAAATGGATCAGCACGCTCAGGCCGGGGCGCCCTGTCCAGCGTGCGAACATGACGAGGCCGACGGATAGCGGCAGGAAGCCCATCGTCGTCTTCGAGCCGCTGTTGACGACAAAGACGATGCAAAGCGCGATGACGATGGCTCCGCGCCATTTCAGCCCGCCCCGCCAGGCATAGATGCCGAGCATGGCCACGATCGAGAAGACCGGCGCCGCGACGTTCTTGTGCGAGAGATGACCGAGCCAATCGCCGGCGTGGACACCCTCGGACCCTTCCGAGCTGTGCACGGCGAGATGCGGGGCGAAGATCAGTGCGCCATAGACCAGGGCCAGCACCGCCAGGCTGGCATTGACGGCGCCTTCCGCGAAGCTCGGTTCGTCGCGCGGCAGGATGAGGGCGCCGACCACGATGATCATGGCGACGGCTGTCAGCATCAGGCCGCGGATCGAGCCCGCCATGTCGAGGGCCTGCACGGTCGAGATCGCCGCGACCCCGAACACGACGGCCCAGCCGCCCAGCCCGATTTCGGCCAGGACGGAAGGCGGCGTCAGCCGCAGCAGCGCCGCTCCGAAGAGCAGGCCGAGCGCGAGATAGCCGATCTGGTTGATCAGATTGCTGGTCGAGCCGTCCGGCCCGGCCGCATCGGGCACGCCCGCAAACGGCTGCAGCGACAGGATCAGGATGAACAGGGCAAAGCCGGCGAGCACCGTGCCGAGCGAGGCGCTGGCCTCGCCAGTGCGAAGGCTGGCCCCGACTCCGGCGATCTGACCCTGCGCTGTCTGGCTCATGCGGCTGGTTCGGAAGAGCCCTGCCTCACGGCCGGGCGGTGGCTTGCACGGACGAAGGACGCTCCAGATAGGCCTGGGCCGCGCGCTTCGACATCCGGATGAACGGACGTTCGACCAGCATATGGAGCATGGAGGCGAAGGCAATCACCGCTGCGACCATCACGGCCGTATAGAGCGTTCCCCAGACAGGGCCTTGCAGCCCGAAGCCGTAGAACTTCTCCCCCTGCAGGGTGAAATCGCCGACTATCGGCAGGTTGGCGAGCTTTCCGGCGATCGTCCCGAGATTGATCATGCGGCTCTGCACGAAGATGTGGACCATGTAGACCGCATAGGAGAGCGTCCCCAGCCAGAGGAGCGGGCGCAGCCGCAGAAGCCGGCTGACCGCGCCGCCCTCCCGCGAGAAGACCAGGACGGCTGCGGCGAAGATCCAAGGCGCGGCGAGGCCGACGGCGGTCTTCCCCGCCAGCGCCACGAAGGCCAGGATGACGGCGAGCGTCCCGATTTCCAGCCCGGTCCAGAAGGCCGGGCTCGCCTTCGCCGGTCGCTCCGCCGGAAACACGATGCCGGCGGCGAGATAGGCCAGCGCGCCCAGCGAGAAGCCGTAGAGGCAGCGGATGAAGCCGAATTGCACGGTCGTGTCCATGTAGTCGGGCGACCAGGCCAGCAGCGCGAACGGCCCCAGGATGACGGCCGGGAGCAACACGAGCCAGTAGCGGGCCAGCAGAGTCACGACGGCGAGGCCGAACAGGACATAGGTCCAGAACTCGGAGGAGATGCTCCAGCTCGGGCTGTTCCAGCGCAAAGAAGGCTCGAAGCCGAGGCCGTTGAGCAGGAGCAGGGCGTTGGCCAGGCCGTCGACGCTGTAGGGGCCGGTGAAGGGCGCCGGCCCCGCGCCGCGCAGCAGCGGCACCAGCAGCCGCAGCAGCTCCCAGCCGACGAAGATCGCCAGCACCACGGCGTGCAGCGGGTAGATGCGGCCGAAGCGGCTGATCAGGAAGGCGCCGAAGGCGCGCCCGTTGCCGAGCCTGTTCCTGTAGCCATGGCTGATCACGAAACCGGAGAGCACGAAGAAATAATCGACGAACAGGAAGGCGTGCCGCACCAGCGGGCTTTCCGCGATCGGCCCGGCAGCCGGAAAATGCATCAGCGCGACCATCAGCGCGCAGATGCCCCGCCAGGAATCCAGCGCCTCGAACCGGGCAGGGGCCCGCGCGGCCGTTGCGCGCATGGCTGGATCGAACTGGGACATCGAACTTCCCGCCTGTTCCGCTCTGGAACGTCTGCGGGCCCTTGTTGCAGATAAGGGCTAAGCCTTCGCAAATGCCGTGCGAGGAAGCTCGGGCCCGGCCTGCCACGTTTTGAACAGTCTCCCGGATGTTTCGAAGGTTCCGTACCGTCGGCATTAAGGCTCTTGCGTAGAACCTTCGGCAAATTTTAGCGGACGATGCTAGCTTCGCGGCCTTGAAAACTGTGAAATGACCAAAAGGCGGAAGGCTATCATGGCTGCGATATCCGAGCTGGCGCGGGTGGCGACGGCGCTCGCCGTGCCCAACGGCATCCTGAAGCGCGGTGCGGCGCTGCGCGGCACGGCCTTCTTCGCGAAGGCTGCCATCCGGGCCCGCCTCGGCTCCGGCCGGCCCTTCCAGATGGTCAATGTCGGCGCCTGCGACGGCGTGCTCTTCGACGACGCCACGCCCTGGCTGAACCGCATCGCCGGCTCGCGCGCCGTCCTGGTCGAGCCGATCCCCTATAATCAGGAGCGCCTGCGCGCCAACTACCCGGACACCGAGCGCTTCGTCATCGAGAAGCTCGCCGTGACGCGCGAGCCCGGCACCATCACCGTCAAGACCTTCGACCCCGCCGCGCTCGAAAGCGGCAAGCTGCCGCCCGAATTCATCGGCTGCTCCTCGATCACCGACACGAACCTGATGTCGGGCGTCGACGTCTGGGGCGAGGCGGACGGCAACTTCGAGAAGTTCAAGGCCTTCATCAAGACGATCGAGGTGCCCTCCGACACGCTCCAGGCCGTGCTCGACCGCAACGGCATCGACCATATCGACGCCTTCCTCGTCGATTGCGAGGGCGCCGACTGGGAGGTCTTCTCCCAGCTCGACCTCGCGCGCTACCGGCCGGGCCTGATCAAGATCGAGATCGGCGCGCTGCCCGCCGCCGAGATCGGGCAGGTGATGGTGAAGCTCAAGACCGCCGGCTACGATGTCGGCCTCTATGCCGAGGACGTCTGGGCGTTTGCCTGAGGCGGGGAGGGCGCTCGCCCTTCGCCTCGTTTCGGCCCTTACGTCATGGTCGGGCTTGTCCCGACCATCCACGTCTTCTCTCATCGAACGCAGTGTTCAAGACGTGGATGCTCGCCACAAGGGCGAGCATGACGGGCAGGGCGTTGGAACCGCGGGGAACCCCGCTCCCGGGTAGGAGAGGGGCAGGGGTGAGGGACCGCCCTTGATCGCGTGAGCACCACGGGCCCGCCCCTTATTGCAATGGCAGGCCCTCATCCGGCGCTCCGCGCCACCTTCTCCCATCTGGGAGAAGGAAGAGGCGCCGTGGTTCCCGCGCCCTTCAACGCCCCCCTCACGCCCCCAACTGCCCCGTCTCGCCCTGCATCTGCGCGATCTGCCGCTCCAACGCCGCGATATCGGCGTCGCTGGGGTTCGGGTTCAACAGCGCGAAGCGGAGCACCATGCGGTCCTCCTCCGACGAAGACCGCATGCAGGCGATGAAGCAGGCGCCGTCGCTGCGGCGGCAGCTGCGCGCCCGCTTGCAGGCGGCGTCGCGGCAGCCGCGCCAGACCTCCAACGCATCGCCCAGCGCCTGCAGCATCTCGCGGCGCTGCGCCTGGGAGCGGTTGAAGTCGGCGATCTGTTCGGCGGAGAAGGGCGATATGTCGCGCGCGGCCATGATAGCTCCTGTGGGTTGGCGCGCGGCCGCCCCCGAGCGACAGGCGCGCAAAGATTCCGCCCGCGCCGGAGCGCGGCGGCTGCTGGATAGGGGCTGGCGGAGCGCCGCGAGGCGCGAGAGTGATCCGCAACCATTGAGCCAGGCTGCGGCGCGGCGGGATTGAGCCACCCGTCGCACGCCCCGTGGCGCTCCGCCTCCGGCGATTTCGGACTCCGGGCCGCGCTTATACGGCTTGGTGGCTCAGGACCTGCGGGCTTGGACGCCAGTTTCCCTCATCGGGTCGTCGCGTCGTCGCCATGCGGGTCCGTCACCGGCCGAGCCTTCCAGCGAGCTCCTCGCACAGGGATCGTAATGTCCCCAGGGCGGTGCCCCGAAGCCTCCCGAGCCTGGCTTGTGAGACCAGCCGCAGGCGCCGACCCTCCACCCAGCCATTGGCACACCTCCGGATGGCCGCCCCGTTTGGGTGATGGGCGAAGGGAGGATAAGGCGGGTGAGAAGGGGCGGGGATAAGTGTCTGGTCGGAGTCAGACGTGGAGCATGTCCGCTTTTCGCCTTTCGTCGAATTCCTCCCTTCATCTACAAAAAGGTACTGTGGAAACATGCGAATGGTGGTGACGAGGGCGCTAAGACCCGCTTAGGCTGAAAAAAACTCGAATCGCGGGGCTCTGGGGGGCATGCTAAGACCGCTTGTCAGCGAGAAAATGGCTCGCATTGCCGAGTATAAGAAGCGAAAGTCGCGCTACGATCTTCAAAGCGTTGTCGCTTCTAAGGCAGATGAATTGATCGCCGATGGTTGGGAACGAGCCCCAGGTCGGGGTCAGAAGATTCGTCTTAAACGCTCCAAAAGCTTCGATGAACTTCTGGAGAACGACTTTTGGACGGTGCTTTATCTTTTCGGCTATCCGAACTTAAACGCGGGTCGGAAGTTCACTGTCGAATTGTCACAGCACGGCGGCAAGCCGATCACCAAGCAAATCGACGTCTTGGCCTTTGATGACGAAACAGTCGTTGTTGCCGAATGCAAGGCCTGTGAGACGCGAAGCAAGCGCTCGCTCCGCAAGGACATTTCAGAATTCGAGGCCAACAAGAAAGCCATCGCGAACGCACTCAAGCATTACCTTGGTAAGGATGGTGGTCAGAAGTTTCTCTGGCTCTTCGTTACGCGAAATATCGAGTGGAGTACAACGGATAGAGGGCTCGCGGAACAACATAACATCCGCATTGTGAGTGAAAGGGATCTTCGATATTTTTCAGAGATTGCAAAGCGGCTCGGCCCCGCTGGACGATTTCAGTTTCATGCCACTTACCTTGCCGCTACCAAAGTCGATGCGCTACGAGATGTAAAGGTTCCAGCCATCCGCACAAAGGTTGGCGGCTGCCAAGCATATTTCTTCGTTGCGCCTGCCAGAAAACTTCTACCAATTTCCTATGTTAACCATCGCGATCTGCGTGATCCTGAGGCTGCCCCAAGCTATCAGCGACTAATCACACGAAATCGCCTTCAGGCTGTCGCCAATTTCATTCACGATGGGGGGTATTTCGCAAACGCAATCATTGTGAATTTCAAGAATACTGTTCGATTTGATCAAGCTGCTCCACAGACGGAAGATGGAACCACGATGGGGATGTTAACTCTCCCATCTGATTATAAGTCAGTTTGGGTGATTGACGGACAACATCGCCTTTATGGGTATGCTGAGTTGGCGGAGAGCCACCCGACGCATCGGGTGCCTGTCATTGCTTTTGAAAAGCTTGCGAGCGAAGAGGAGGGGCGCCTCTTCAAGACGATCAATAGTCAGCAGAAAATGGTTTCACCGGGTCTGCTTGATGAGTTGCGAGGTGAACAGGACCTCCACTCGGAAGATCGGCAGCGGCAAAGCCGGGCAATTGCCGCTCGCATTATTGAGCAGCTTCGTTCCGATGTCGGCGGACCTTTCGAGGACCGCTTCAAAAGTGCTGATCTACCGGACGGGCCAGAGCGCACGCTGACGATCACCTCTATCATCAACGCGATCACATCGTCTGGGTTGATCGGTCGAATGAGGTCGAAGCCGACCCGTTTTATACAAGGCCCTCTCAGTGGAGATACCCCAACGCAGACGATTAATTCTGCTGCCTCAACCCTGTCCGACTATTTCGACCTTGTTAGGCAGGCAAACATCGTTCGATGGGACGCTGGCAAGGCCGGCATGCTCTGCACGAACGTAGCAGTTGAGGCTTATATCCGGCTTCTGGGCGAGCTTTGCCCGTTCATCCATAGGGAAACCGGAAACGACCCCAGAAACCTAACGGAGACCGAGCTGCTGGGAGAGGTTGGGCGTTACTTGGAGCCGATATTGGAAGTGATAAAGACCGCCACAGACCATGCCTTTTCGCAGCGGTTCAAGGTTCCATTCGGTTCCGGTGGTCCCACGAGATATTTTCATCGCCTCGCGGACATCGTGAAGGCTAAGTTCCCAAGCTTCGCACCCGTAGGATACGATGACTTCGTGAAGGAGAGCGAAGAGGAGATTACTAAGCTTGCTGATCAGCGTGTGCGAATTATTCAGGAGCAAGTTCCTGCGTTTATCGTATCCAGGTTGAAGCGAATTTATGATGGCGAAAAATATCTTCAACAAGCGATAAAGAATAAAGATATATTGGAGGGAGCTTTTAAGAAGCAGCTCGCGGCTGAGGTTGACGATCAAGGTCCGCTGGAAACTTATATTGATTTCATTGATTTTCGTAAGATTGTCGAAACTAAGGAGAATTGGCCAAATTTTAGCGATATTTTGAGTATTAGATTGCCTGACGAGTCTCATGCAGCTCGTTATTTGAAGTGGTTTGATGAGGTTAATCGCATTCGTAGGATCCCGGCTCACCCGTTTGGTAAAAAGTACAAAGAACGAGATATCGAGGTTCTCGAAAGCGTCTTTGACAGCTTATTGAGTAGCGGCGTCATAGGCTCCAATGCGTGAACCGTTTTTGAAGTGGGCCGGTGGGAAAAGGTGGCTGGCGCGCTCCTTTTCTTGGCTCTTCCCTGCATCCTACGACCGTTATGTCGAGCCGTTCCTTGGAGGTGGCGCAATTTTCTTTGCCCAAGAGCCCAGCAACGCGCTTCTTTCTGATGCGAATGAGAAATTGGTCGCTACTTACAATGCGATCCGGGATGATTGGCAATCTGTGCTCGCGCATCTTGAAGAGTATGCCCATAAGCATTCTGATAATTTTTATTACGAAGCTCGCGCAACTCCTCAGATCAAAAGCGCTGCGGAAGCCGCGCGATTCATCTACCTAAATCGAACCTGTTGGAACGGCCTTTATAGGGTCAATCTGCGTGGAGAATTTAATGTTCCCAGAGGCACAAAAGATCGCGTGTTGATGGAAACGGATGATTTCGAATGGGTATCATCGGCGCTCCAAAAGGCTTCGATCACTACGAAAGATTTTGAAGCGACCTTGGCAGAAGCCGGGCACGGAGATTTTGTTTTTCTCGATCCGCCTTATACCGTTGCGCACAACAATAACGGTTTTCTAAAGTATAACGAGAATATCTTTTCTTGGTCGGACCAAGAGCGATTGAAGGAAGCGGCGGCAGCTGCTGCGGGCCGTGGCGCGTCAGTCTTAGTGCTCAACGCGCACCACTCATCAATCGAACAACTTTACGACGGTGTTGGCACTATGCACATCGTCAACCGACATAGTGTGATTTCTGGAAGCGCAGGCCATCGCAGGAGCGTAGAAGAGGTCGCTATACAAATCGGATATGCAACCTCAAGTCCGATAGATCTACTCAATTTGCACGATGCTCGCTACAGTGCTAGCGAACTCAAGGAAGCGTAGCGCCCATGATTAAGGCGCCGCAAGCTGTGGCCGGAAGTGGCGCGTTTGCGCCTACTCCGCCGCCTCGCGCTGCACGGCCTTCCCCTTCTTGATCGGCCGCCGGTCCAGCACCTCCTTGAGGAACCTTGCGGTATGGCCCTTGCCGATCCGCACGATGTCTTCCGGCGTGCCCTGTGCCACGACCTGGCCGCCGCCGTCGCCGCCTTCGGGGCCCATGTCGATTACCCAGTCGGCGGTCTTCACCACCTCGAGATTGTGCTCGATCACCACCACCGAATTGCCCTGGTCGACCAGCTCGTGCAGCACCTCCATGAGCTTGGCGACATCGTGGAAATGCAGGCCGGTCGTCGGCTCGTCGAGGATGTAGAGCGTGCGGCCGGTGGCGCGCTTGGAGAGCTCCTTGGAGAGCTTGACGCGCTGCGCCTCGCCGCCCGAGAGCGTCGTCGCCTGCTGGCCGACCTTGACGTAGTCGAGCCCGACGCGGTGCAGCGTCTCCATCTTGTCGCGGATCGAGGGCACGGCCTTGAACAGGACCTTGGCCTCCTCGACCGACATGTCGAGCACATCGGCGATCGACTTCTCGCGGTATTTCACTTCCAGCGTCTCGCGGTCGTAGCGCTTGCCCTTGCAGACGTCGCAGGTGACGTAGACATCCGGCAGGAAGTGCATCTCGATCTTGATGACGCCGTCGCCCTGGCAGGCCTCGCAGCGGCCGCCCTTGACGTTGAAGCTGAAGCGGCCCGGGCCGTAGCCGCGCGCCTTCGCCTCCGGCAGGCCGGCGAACCATTCGCGGATCGGCGTGAAGGCGCCGGTATAGGTCGCGGGGTTGGAGCGCGGCGTGCGGCCGATCGGCGACTGGTCGATGTCGATGACCTTGTCGAGATGCTCGATGCCCTCGATGCGGTCATGCGGGGCCGGGTGCTCGATCGAGCCGTTGAGCTTGCGCGCCACGGCCTTGTAGAGCGTGTCGATGACGAGCGTCGACTTGCCGCCGCCGGAGACGCCGGTGATGCAGGTGAACATGCCCAAGGGGATCTCGACCGTCACGTCCTTGAGGTTGTTGCCGCGCGCGCCGACGATCTTCAGCGCGCGGCCCTTCTGCGCCTTGCGACGCTTCTCGGGCACCGGCACCGACATCTCGCCGGTCAGGTATTTGCCCGTCAACGAATTGGGATCGTTGAGGATATCTTGCGGCGTGCCCTTGGCGACGATCTCGCCGCCATGGATGCCGGCGCCGGGGCCGACATCGACGACATAATCCGCGGTCAGGATCGCGTCCTCGTCATGCTCGACCACGATCACCGTGTTGCCGAGGTCTCTTAGCCGGCGCAGCGTTCCGAGCAGGCGCTCGTTGTCGCGCTGGTGCAGGCCGATCGAGGGCTCGTCCAGCACATAGAGCACGCCGGTGAGGCCCGAGCCGATCTGCGAGGCGAGACGGATGCGCTGGCTCTCGCCGCCCGACAGCGTGCGCGAGCCGCGCGCGAGCGTCAGGTATTCCAGGCCCACATCGAGCAGGAAGGTCAGCCGGTCGCGGATCTCCTTGAGGATGCGCGGGGCGATCTCGTTCTGCTTCTTCGAGAGGCGCGAGGGCAGGGCGGTGACCCATTCCAGCGCGTCCTTGACCGAGAGCTTCGAGATCTCGCCGATATGGCGCATGTCGATCTTCACCGCCAGCGCCTCGGGCTTCAGGCGATAGCCGTTGCAGGCGGCGCAGGGCGTCTCGGACATGAAGCGGCCGATCTCCTCGCGCGCCCAGTCCGACTCCGTCTCCTTCCAGCGCCGCTCCATATTGGTGATGACGCCCTCGAAGGGCTTCTTCACCTCATAGGCGCGCAGGCCGTCATTATAGGCCATGCGCACGGCTTCCGTGCCGGTGCCGAACAGGATCGCCTTGTGGGCGCTCTCCGGCAGCTCGGACCAGGGCTTGGTCATCGAGAAGCCGAAATGCTTCGCGAGCGCTTCCAGCGTCTGGCCGTAATAGGGCGAGGTCGACTTGGCCCAGGGGGCGATGGCGCCCTTCTTGAGGGTGAGCGAATGATCCGGCACGATCATGTCCGGGTCGATCCGCATCTCGTGGCCGAGGCCGTCGCAGGTCGGGCAGGCGCCGAAGGGGTTGTTGAACGAGAACAGCCGGGGCTCGATCTCGGGAATGGTGAAGCCGGAAACCGGGCAGGCGAACTTGGAGGAGAAGGTGACACGCTTCGCCTCGCCGTTCTCCTCCTTCTCGTCGGCATATTCGAAGACCGCGATGCCGTCCGTCAGCTCCAGCGCCTGCTCCAGCGAATCCGCGAGACGGGCGCCGAGATCGGGCCGGATCACGATGCGGTCCACGACGACGTCGATGTCGTGCTTGAACTTCTTGTCGAGTGGCGGCGCGTCCGGGATCTCGTAGAACTCGCCATTGACCTTGACGCGCTGGAAGCCGCGCTTCAGCCAGTCCGCCATTTCCTTGCGGAACTCGCCCTTGCGGCCGCGCACCACCGGCGCGAGCAGATAGCCGCGCGTCTTCTCCGGCAGCTCGGTGAGGCGATCCACCATCTGCGAGACGGTCTGGCTCTCGATCGGCAGCCCGGTCGCGGGCGAATAGGGAATGCCGGCGCGCGCCCACAACAGGCGCATATAGTCGTGGATTTCGGTGACGGTGCCGACCGTCGAGCGCGGGTTCTTGGAAGTCGTCTTCTGCTCGATCGAGATGGCGGGAGAAAGCCCGTCGATCTGGTCGACATCGGGCTTCTGCATCATCTCGAGGAACTGGCGGGCATAGGCCGAGAGGCTCTCGACATAGCGGCGCTGGCCTTCCGCATAGATCGTGTCGAAGGCGAGCGAGGACTTGCCCGAGCCGGAAAGCCCCGTGAATACGACGAGCTTGTCGCGCGGAATGGCGAGATCGACGTTCTTGAGGTTATGCTCGCGGGCGCCGCGCACGGTGATGGCGCGCGAATTCGGGTCGGCCACGCGATTGCGGTCGAACATGTCTTCAAGCGCAGCAGCTTGTTGTGCAGCCGACTTGGCAGCAGCGGGATCGGTCTTGCGGGCCATCGGGGCGTCCGTTGCGGTGAGGCCCTTTAGATAGGGCAAATGCCGGGCCATGCCAGCCCGGCGAGCCGGGCGACGGCAATGTCTAGCACGCAGGCGTGGCGGCGCAGGCCGCTCCCCCTCATCGTGCTGACAGCAGATGGCAGGAATACGCCGCTCCGCCCCTCGCGATCTATGGGCGCGGAGCGCTTCATCGGCGACGGATCAAGCGCGGGGCGTCCCGCGTTAAACGGCGGGTCTTCGAAACCAGGGAGAGGCGCGATGTCGATCAGAACCGTTCTGCAGGCCGGCGCGATGGCGCTCGGCATCCTGATGGCAGGGCCGCTGGCGGCCTGCGAGCTCGACCGGCCGTTGAAGATGGCCGGGCTCGATTACGACTCCGCCGCCTTCCACACCGCCGTCGCCAGCGCCATCGCCGAGCGCGGCTTCGGCTGCAAGGTCGAGCGGGTGCCGGGAGCCATCGCCCCGCTGGTCAACGGAATGGCGCGCGGCGATGTCGACATCGTCATGGAGATCTGGGCGGCGAACCCGGTCGAGGCCTGGGTCAAGGCGGCGGAGGCGGGCAGGGTGGTTCCGCTCGGCACCACCTTCCCGGACGCCAGCGAGGGCTGGTTCGTGCCGCGCTATCTCGTTTCCGGGCCGGACGCCAAGGCGCCGGAGCTGAAATCGGTCACCGACCTCAAGCGCTACAAGGACCTCTTCGCCGATCCCGAGGAGCCGTCCAAGGGCCGGTTCTACAATTGTGTCGCCGGCTGGGTCTGCGAGGGCATCAACACCAAGAAGCTTGGCGTCTATGGGCTGGCGCAGGATTTCACCAACACCCGCGGCGGCTCGCCCGAAGCGCTGGTGGCCGCCATCGAGGCCGCGCTGAAGCGCAAGCGGCCCGTGCTGTTCTATTAGTGGGGGCCGAGCTGGTTGCTGGGCGCCTATGATCTGGTGAAGCTGGAAGAGCCGCCCTTCGACGAGAAGATCTGGGCCGAGCTGAAGACGAACGACGCGCCGACCCGCGCCACGGCCTATCCGGTCAGCCGCGTCGTCATCGGCGCCAACGTCGATTTCCCGACGAAGGCGCCGCAGCTCGCCGCCTTCTTCAAGGCCTATGGCATGAGCGCGGAGATGACCTCGAAGATGCTAGCCGAGGCGCGCGAGAAGGGCATCACGCCCGAGCAGCAGGCGCTGGCCTTCCTCAAGGCACAGCCCGAGCTGTGGAAGCGCTGGCTTCCGGCGGAGGCCGCCCAGAAGGTCGCGGCAAGCCTGTGAGCGAAACCGACCGGTGAGCGAAAACTGGCTGCCCGATCTCGGCAAGGCGCTGCAGCAGGCGGTCAACCGCGCCGTCGATGCGGTCGTCACCGGCCATGGCGATAGTCTCGACGGCCTCTCCGCGCTGCTGACCGCGCCGGTGCGCTGGGTCGAGGCCGGGCTGCTCCAGCTCTCCCCGCCGGTCGGCATCGCCATCGTCGCCGGCGCTGCACTGTTGGCGCGGCCACGTCCCTTCTTCGTGCTCGGCATGGCGGCGCTACCGGCGGCCATCGCGCTGCTCGGCGTCTGGCAGGCGACGATGCAGTCGCTGGCGTTGATCGCGGTGGCGGTGCTGCTGGTCGCGATGCTCGGGCTGCCGCTCGGAATCATGGCGGCGCGCTGGCCCCGGCTCTCTCGCGTGCTGGCGCCGGTCTACGACCTGATGCAGACGATCCCGAGCTTCGTCTACCTGATCCCGGTGGCGATGGTGCTGGGGCTGGGCCGGGCGCCGGCTCTGATCGCCACGGTGATCTACGCGCTGCCGCCCTTCGCGCGCCTCACCGAACTCGGCCTGCGCGAGATCGACCGCGAGCTGGTGGCGGCCTCGCGAGCGCTGGGCCTGAGCGGCCGGCAGACGCTCTGGCTGGTCGAGCTGCCCCTGGCCCGCCCGGCGATCCTGCAGGGGCTCAACCAGGCGATCATGATGGCGCTTGCCATGGTGGTGGTCGCCTCGATGATCGGCGCTAAGGGCCTGGGCGAGATCGTGCTGCTCGGCCTCCAGCGTGCCGATCCGGGACTCGGTTTCGTCGGCGGGCTGGCGATCGTGCTGCTGGCGATCCTGCTCGACCGTATGGCTGGAGCGGTGTTGGCAAGGGGGAAGGGTCGCTAAGGGGCCGCAAGCAGAGGGCGACTCATTGCACCCGGATTTCCTCCCCTGGGCCTCGCCGGCCGCCCCAAACCTCAAAGCCGCGGCCCGAGACGACGCTGACAAACCTGCGGGCCAATGGCTCTAAACCCAGCGTTAACCTTGATAGGTCATTTCGGACCAATAGTGGCTTCGCGTGGGTAGTCCCTGCTGCGGCTGCGGTTCGAGGGTGGCAAACCATGCGGCTGATCGTTGGCACAATCATCGTCTTCGTCTGCGTTTTCGGCAGCTACGCGGCGATGGGTGGCCACCTCTTGGTCCTTTGGCAGCCATTCGAGTTTGTTATCATCCTTGGTGCAGCGATCGGTGCCTTCGTCATCGGCAATCCCGGGCCGGTGCTCAAGGCCGTGCCCGCCATGCTTGGCACGCTCATGAAGGGCTCCAAGTACAAGCAGGAAGACTATGTCGAGCTGCTGGGAATGCAGTATTCGTTGTACAAGCTTGTGAAGCAAAAGGGCGTGCTCGCGATCGAAGAGCACATCGAAAACCCGAGTGATTCGACGCTGTTCAACGCCTTCCCGACTTTTGCGGCGAACCATCATGCGGTCGAGTTCGTCTGCGACTACATGCGCATGCTGACGATGGGCTCCAACAACGTCCACGAGATCGACGCTCTCATGGACGAGGAGCTGGAGACGCACCACCAGGAGCAGGAGCGTGTCGTTTCGGCCATGCAGTCGCTCGCAGACGGAACACCGGCGCTCGGCATCGTCGCCGCCGTGCTCGGCGTGATCAAGACGATGGGGTCGATCACCGAGCCGCCGGAGGTGCTGGGACATCTGATCGGCGGCGCGCTCGTAGGCACTTTCTTCGGCGTCTTCGTCGCCTACGGCTTCTTCGGGCCCATGGCGCAGTCTCTCAAGCGCATCTACGAGGCGGAATCCAAATACTACCTTTCCCTCAAGGTAGGCCTCCTGGCTCATATCAGCGGTCAGCCGCCGGTAATGGCGGTCGAGTTTGCCCGCAAGGCTCTGATGAGCGACGTCCGCCCGACCTTCAGCGAAGTGGAACAGGCAACCGCCGATCTGCCCGCCTAGATCTGACCCAATCTCCAGTAGGGACTCGATGGACAAGCCGATCCAGCCGATCATCATCAAGAAGGTCAAGAAGGCCGCTCATGCGCACCACGGCGGCGCGTGGAAGATCGCCTATGCGGACTTCGTGACCGCCATGATGGCGTTCTTCCTGCTGATGTGGCTGATCAGCATGACGACGCAGGAGCAGAAGATCGGCCTGGCGGAATATTTCTCGCCGGAGGCTCTGAGTCCCAGCACCAGCGGCGCTGGCGCCGTTCTGATGGGCACCTCCCTGGACAAGTCGGGCAACAAGTCGTCGTCGCCCCGCGACGCGCGCGTCATCGGGCAGGAGGATGGAACGCGCCGGGCCACCTCGGGTCGCCCGGCAGCCGGCTTGCAGGCCCATCTCAGCGCCGCGGCCAGCATCCGGCAGGCGCTCCAGAACGTGCCCGAAATTACCGAGCTGTCGCGCAACATCGTGATCGAGCCGACCAAGGAGGGGTTGAACATCTCCCTCATGGACGAGTACGGCCGCGCCATGTTCCCCGAGAACTCGGTCCAGCCCTACGATCGCACCCGTCTCGTGCTGGAGGCGCTCGCGCCCGCCCTGCGCCGGCTGCCCGGCCGCCTGTCTATCACCGGCCACACGGCCGCCGCGCGCCCGGGCACGGTGCGGGCCGTCGAACCCTGGGCTCTCACCGCCGGGCGCGCGCTCGCCGTGCGCGAGATCCTGTCGGGTGCCGGGCTCCCCAACGACCGCTTCTCTTCCGTGGCGGGACGCGCCGACAGCGAGCCGGTCTTCCCCGACAATCCCGACCTCCCGGCGAACCGACGGGTGACGATCACGCTGCTCAATGGGGAGCCGCCGCTGCCGCCGGGCGTCCGTCCCTGACGACCAGGCACATCGGCAGCCTCAGAGTCCGTGTGAGATTGAGCTCAGTGGGGCCTGGCAAGGCCACGCCCTGCCGGCCGTGGCTGACGAAGAGCGTCGTGCCCTCTAAGGACGCGGGTGCGTCGGTCAGCATTTCCTTGCTGCCGATGTGGAGATGGTTGGTCAGGCCGCCCCGCACCGGGACGTTCGGCGGATCGTAGAGCGTCCTGATCCTGACGACCCAGATCATCTGCCTGCCTTCCTTTCGAGGCTTTCTTCGGCAATCGTCGATACGCATGTCGTCTCGCGCACGCGTCGCCGGCCTGAAGCGGATCAGCCTCGTGCTGACGAGCCTTGCATGGGTCTGCGCCGCGCATAGCCAACCGGGCGCCTTTGGCCCTGGCGGTGTCTACGCCAAGATCCCGATCTACGACGAGTTCGGGCGCGACCAGATTGCGATGTTCCGCGCCTGGAATCCCGATCCGGTCGGGAACCACGATGCGAAGCTGCGTGCGCTCGACCCGGTGCTCTCGGCGATCGTGAGGAGGGCGCAAGAAAGCCTTCCGGATCTGCGCTTCGTGATCGGCTCGGGCCGCAGGGACAGAGATGAGCAAGCTCAGGCGGTAGCCTGGGGATGGTCGAGAACGAGAAGTTCGGCACACCGCTCCGGACGGGCTGTCGATATCTGGCCGCTGGACGGGGAGGGGCGCGTCGTCTTCGATCCGGCCCGGCAGGTGCGGATCGCCACCGCCATGAGGAAGGCTGCCTCCGACAGCGGCGTCCGGCTTCGCTGGGGCGGCCACTTCGGGCGCTACAAGGACAATGACCGGTCGCATTTCGAGCTGGCGACGAGGCGCCAGCGCAGATGACTAGTCTGGCATAGTCCGGAAGGCTGGGCGCGATCTGCCGCCAGCGGCAAGCAAGCCCACTCAGGTCCGCAAGCCCGGCGCCTCCTGGCCGGTGCGCGCGACATATTCCGTGTAGCCGCCGCCATAGGCGTGGACGCCTTCCGGGGTCAGCTCCAGCACGCGGTTCGAGAGGGCTGCGAGGAAGTGCCGGTCGTGGCTGACGAAGAGCATCGTGCCCTCGAAGGTGGCGAGCGCCTCGACCAGCATCTCCTTGGTGGCGATGTCGAGATGGTTGGTGGGCTCGTCCAGCACGAGGAAGTTCGGCGGATCGTAGAGCATCAGCGCCATGACGAGCCGGGCCTTCTCGCCGCCGGAAAGCACGCGGCAGCGCTTCTCGACGTCGTCGCCCGAGAAGCCGAAGCAGCCGGCCAGAGCCCGTAGAGAGCCCTGGTTGGCCTGCGGGAAGGCGTCCTCCAGGGTCTCGAAGACGGTCCTGTCGCCTTCGAGAATCTCCATCGAATGCTGGGCGAAATAGCCGAGCTTGACGCCGGCGCCGAGCGTGACGATGCCGGTATCCGGCTTGGATGAGCCGGTGATCAGCCGCAGCAGCGTCGACTTGCCGGCGCCGTTGACGCCCATCACGCACCAGCGCTCGCGGCGGCGGATCTGGAAGTCGAAGCCGTCATAGATGATCTTCTCGCCATAGCGCTTGCCGACGCCCTTCAGGCCCGCCACGTCGTCGCCGGAGCGCGGCGCGGGCTGGAACTCGAACTTGACGGTCTGGCGGCGTTTCGGCGGCTCTACCCGCTCGATCTTGTCGAGCTTCTTGACCCGGCTCTGCACCTGCGCGGCATGGGAGGCGCGGGCCTTGAAGCGCTCGATGAAGGCGATCTCCTTGGCGAGCATCGCCTGCTGGCGCTCGAACTGCGCCTGCTGCTGCTTCTCGGACAGCGCGCGCTGCTGCTGGTAGAACTCGTAGTCGCCGGAATAGGTGGTGAGCGAGCCGCCGTCGATCTCGACGATCTTGCCGACGATGCGGTTCATGAAGGAGCGGTCGTGCGAGGTCATCAGCAGGGCGCCCTCATAGCCCTTGAGGAACGCCTCCAGCCAGATCAGGCTCTCGATGTCGAGATGGTTGCTCGGCTCGTCGAGCAGCATCGCGTCCGGCGCCATCAGCAGGATGCGGGCGAGCGCGACGCGCATCTTCCAGCCGCCGGAGAGCGCGCCGACATCGCCCTCGACCATCGCCGGGCTGAAGCCCAGCCCCGCCAGAACCTCGCGGGCGCGCCCGTCGAGCGCATAGCCATCGAGCTCCTCGAAGCGGCCCTGCACCTCGCCATAGCGCAGGACGATCTCCTCCATCTCGTCGGCGCGCTCGGGGTCGGCCATGGCGGCCTCCAGCGCGGCGAGCTCGGCCGCCACGGTCGAGACCGGGCCGGCGCCGTCCATCACCGCCGCGACCACGCTGATGCCGGCCATCTCGCCGACATCCTGGCTGAAATAGCCGATGGTGATGCCGCGATCGATCGAGACCTGGCCCTCGTCGGGCGCCTCCTCGCCGGTGATGAGGCGGAACAGCGTGGTCTTGCCCGCGCCGTTGGGGCCGACGAGGCCGATCTTCTCACCTTTCTGCAAGGCCGCGGAGGCCTCGATGAAGACGATCTGCTTGCCGTTCTGCTTGCTGATGTTTTCGAGCCGGATCATGGGTGTCGGGAACCGAATATGTGAACCAGAGCCCTCATCCTGAGGAGGCCCGCAGGGCCGTCTCGAAGGATGCTTCAGGAGGCCCGGGAGGCATCTGGAGCATCCTTCGAGACGCAGCCTGAAGGCTGCACCTCAGGATGAGGGCTGTGAGGGAATGGAAAGGTCTCTTAGGCCGCTTCCGCCAGATAAGCCACCGCGGCCGCCACGCCGCCGCTGCCATGCGGCACGCCCTTGGCCTGCAGCGTCATCTCGACGGCGCCGAGCGTGCCCAGCACCATCGGCGCGTTGACATGGCCCATATGGGCGATGCGGAAGGCCTTGCCGCTCAGATCGCCGATGCCGAGGCCGAGAGTTACGCCGCAGGTCTTGCGGGCATACTCCATGATCTCCGCCGTCTCGACGCCGCTGACCAGGACAGGCGTCACGGACGGCGCGCGCTGCGCCGGCTCGGGCACGTTGAAGGCGAGCGCCTGGCCCTCGGCCCAGCGCGAGACGGCGGCATGGGTCGCCCCTGCCAGCAGCTCATGGCGCTTCCACACCGCCTCCAGCCCTTCCTCGAAAATCATGTCGACCGCCGCGCGCAGGCCGAAGAGCAGATGCTCCGGCGCGGTGCCGCAATGCTTCATATAGGCGAGGGGACTCATCCGGGAGGTCCAGTCCCAGTAGAGCGTGCGCATGTTCGCGGTCTTGTGGGCGGCGAGCGCCTTCTCGTTGGCGGCCACGAAGGCGAGGCCTGGCGAGCTCATCATCCCCTTCTGAGAGGCCGACATGGCGACGTCGACGCCCCAGGCGTCCATCTCGAAGCGCATGCAGCCGACCGAGGCGACACCGTCGACCATGAACAGGGCAGGGTGCCCGGCCGCATCGAGCGCCTTGCGCACGGCCCGCACGTCGTTGAGCACGCCAGAGGCCGTGTCGATCTGCGTCATCAGCACGGCCTTGATCTCATGGCCCTTGTCGGCCCTGAGACGCGCCTCGACAGCCGCCGGATCGACCGCCGAGCGCCAGCTCCCCGGCAGCACCTCGACATCCGCACCCATGAAGGCCGCCATCTCGCCCCAGCCGACGGCGAAGCGCCCGCTGGCGAGGACGAGCACCTTGTCGCCGCGCGAGAGCACGTTGGTCAGCGCCGCCTCCCAGCCGCCATGGCCGTTGGCGGCGTAGATGAAGGTGTCGCCCTTGGTGCGGAAGACCGGCTTGAGGTCTGCGAGCAGGGAGTCGGTGAGGTTGACGATCGTCTCCGAGGCCAGCTCCTCGGCCGGGCGCATCATCGCCTGAAGCACGCGGTCTGGAATATTGGTCGGGCCAGGAATCGCCAGGAAGGCCCGGCCGTTCGCCACGGTCATCGCTAATCCTCAAGGTGGGAAAGGTCGCCTGACGCAGCCAATCGGATATATCGCGGCCGCGCGCAAGCTGTGGCGCGGCATTGCCCGCACTCCCGCCACGCATGGTGAAAGGATTGGCTGAAGCGGTGCACGTCGCCGCTGCGGGGCTTGAAACGACTTCGGGAAAAGGCCCACAAGGCCGCATCGGAGTCGTGACGACGCGGCGCCGGCCAAGTGTATGGAGCGATCATGACCGATCTTGTTCTCGCCCGCCCGTTTAGCCCGTTGCAGCCGCGAAGCCGTTCGCTCGCCTGGCAGGCCGCCGCCGTGCTCGTCGGCACGCTGCTGCTGGCTCTGTCCTCGCAGATCAAGGTGCCGATGGTGCCGGTGCCAATGACGATGCAGACCTTCGCGGTCACGCTGATCGGCGCGCTCTATGGCTGGCGCCTAGGCGCCGTGACCGTGATCGCCTGGCTGCTCGAAGGCGCCGCCGGCCTCCCGGTCTTCGCCGGCGCGACCGGAGGGCTGCGCTATATCGTTGGTCCGACCGGCGGCTACCTGATGGCCTTTCCCTTCGCCGCGGCGCTGACCGGATTCCTCGCGGAGCGCGGCTGGAACGGCCGTCGCGTCGGCCTCGCCACGCTCTCGATGTTGCTTGGCAACGGTCTCTGCCTCGTGCTCGGCACGGCTTGGCTGGCGACCTTCATCGGCGTGGAGAAGGCCATCGCCCTCGGCGCTATGCCCTTCATCCTCGGCGCGATCCTGAAGTCTGCCCTCGCGGCGGCGACGCTGAAGGCCTTCGCGCCGCGAGGCTGATCCTAAGAGAAGGAGCGGCAAGCAAGCCCGCCGCTTCTGCTCTCGCGAATCAACCGGGGAAAACCCGGTTGAAGCCTATTGAACAAAACGGGAACATGATTGATATTGACCGGGCAAGCCGATAGGGTTCGGCTCCGGTCATGTGGCCGGGTTTCGTGTTTTTAGTGCGCAGGAAGTGGAGCCTCTCATGGCTGGCAGCGTCAACAAGGTCATTCTGGTCGGCAATCTGGGGCGGGACCCCGAGGTGCGCCGGCTCGGCAGCGGCGAGCCCGTCGTCAATCTGCGGATCGCCACGTCGGAGACCTGGCGCGACAAGCAGAGCGGCGAGCGCAAGGAGCGCACCGAGTGGCACTCCGTCGTGATCTTCAACGAGAACCTGGCGAAGGTGGCGGAGCAGTATCTGAAGAAGGGCTCGAAGATCTACATCGAGGGCCAGCTTCAGACCCGGAAGTGGCAGGACCAGTCGGGCGTCGAGAAATACACGACCGAAATCGTGCTGCAGCGCTTCCGCGGCGAGCTCACCATTCTCGACAGCCGCCAGGGCGGCGGTGACGAATATAGCGAAGGCGGCGGTGGCGGCGGCTATGTCGAGGATCGCTCGGGCGGCGGCGGCTCTTCCTTCGGCCGCTCCGGTGCGATGGGCGGCGGCGGCTCGCGCCAGCCGGCCATGTCGGGCAGCGGCGGTGGAAGCGGTGGCGGCGGCGGTCGCTCCTCGTCCAGCCATCTCGACGACGATATTCCGTTCTAGGCACGACCTCCATCGCAATAGTAAAGTTATTGACCTTAAGGCGTTGTTATACAACGCCTTTTTTCTTTACAAATGGAGTTGCGCCAATCAACGCTCGTTTTAGACAGTGTGGAAAACTCACATTTGTAAAAAAAGCGCAGTAGGTCTCCCGCTTGGCGGGTTGGAAGCGGCGTTTAGGATTCGCGTGCAACGGGCCCGGCGCGTGCGCTGCTTGCCTCGGCGGATAGGAGTTGTGCATGGGCGGAGCGGCGCGCCCCTCAATAGCGCCGTAGCCGCTCCGCCTGTGTGCAACTCCGGATTAGAAGGAAATGCCCGAGGGCGTCATCAGGCGCGCGTTCCTGCGGGTGGTACAGCTAGTGTGGGAAAGCATTCTGGCCTTCGCCTTCCGCGCGCTCATCGCTCGAGATCATTCCTCGAAACTCGTCACTCGAAAGCCGCCGCCTCACCAGTAACTCGTTGCTGACCTTCAGCAAGGGCCCCCGACGGGCTTCGATGATCGCGCAGGCTCTGGCCATCTCCCCCGCAAGGGTCTTGTCGACCTTTGACCGCAAGTCGCCGGACAGTCGGAGAGCGGACATCAGATCAGCCTCGCGATCCTCCGCGATGAACGACATCCCGGCCCCGAGACCGAACGACGCCTCGAGCCGAACCGCGGCAAGGGTGGCCCGATGCAGATCGCTATCCCGGGCGCCGCCGCCCGACGATGATCGAGCGCCGAGCAACACTTCCTCCGCAGCCATGCCGCCGAGCAGTCCGCAGATATCGTCGCGAATCGTGGCGGCGGTCGACGCCCGCGGCTCAATGCCTGTCATCTGAATGAACCCCAGCGGCTGGTAGCCGTCCGCTCCCTCCGACACGTCGTACAGCTCCAGCGCCTCGAACGGGTGCCCGAAAGAGAGGAACGCGATGGCGTGACCGCACTCGTGGATCGCGGCCCGTCGCAGCAGTTCTTCCGGAATGGCGATCCGCTTCGGCAGCGACGCTTCCAGGTCCGATGACGACACGGGTCTACGCCCGCGCCTGGCGACGCGACGGGCCTCGCGAACCAGCTTCTCCAAGCCGGCGCCGCTCCACCCCTCCGTCCGCCGGACGACCTGGCTGACATCGTGATCGGCCAGGTCCCCGGCGAGATGCAACCGGATGATCCCTTCACGGGCGGCGCCATCGGGCAGCGGGATCCTGACATGCCTGTCGAGCCTTCCGGGCCTGACGAGGGCCGGGTCGAGCTTGTGAGGATGATTGCAGGCGCCGACGACGATGACGCCGTCACGCCCGTCGACGCCGTCGATGCACTCCAACAGAGCGGCCACGACCTCCGTGTTGTACTGCGCGCTGTGGCCGCGGAAATCCTCCCGCGAGCCGACGGCATCGACCTCGTCAATAAACACGATCGCGGGGGCGCGCTGCTTCGCCTCTTCGAAGGCGGCTCGCATGGCCTTCAACATGTCTCCGAGGTGCCCGCGAGCTTGCCACCTTGCGATCGAACCGACGACGAGATGAGCTCCACAGGTCGTGGCCAGGGCCATAGCAAAGGTCGTTTTCCCGACACCCGGTGGGCCGCTTAGCAGGATGCCACGGTCGACGTCGCCCCATGCGATCCTGCCGGCTTGCCAATCCTTCAGGTCGGTGGCGAGCTCGCGTGCCCAGGTTGCCGCCTCGCCGAAACCGTGGAGGGCCTCGACGCCGACTTGACCGGCCTCGGGCTTCTCCTGCTTACGCATCATGATCCGGACCATCTCGGCCGACCGTTCCACGGGCCGACCGCGTCGAACCGTCGCCGCGATCAGGTCGAGCGGCATGCCCGCGACTTCGCGCGCCAGGTTCTCGCCGATGTGCTGCTTCAGGCAGAGACGGGCCGCGGCCACAACGTGACCGACCTCGGGCGGGCCGAGGGTGATGACGGCATCCGCCACCGCGAGGCCCTTCTCATGAACGTCCGACCGGTTCCTCGCGAGCACGACGAGGCGGTCGTAATTGACCAACCCTTCGAGGGTTAGCCGTTCCTTGCGGCTCCAGTCCTTGTCAGCGATCAGATAGTTCGTCTTCTCGAAGTCGAAGCGCGACCGCGGTTCAGGCTCCGCGAAAGCGAACAGCGCAGCTTCCTTGTACTGGTCGATGTTCCCTTCCGGGGGCAGCACGACGACGATCGCGAACGAGCCATGGGAGTCTACATAGGGTCGGCAATGCCGGATCAGATCGCAGTACGCCAGGAAACGAGATACGGACCGCGTGAGCTTCCTGCGTTCCTGCTTGGCGAGGGAACCCCATTTCATGGTTGTCGACGTCCCGTCTTCGGATCGGTTAGCGGTGCGAGGATGATGGCCGACTGAATGTCGGGGTCAGGTCTGGTCATCCTCGGAGCGGCGTGGCAGCGGCCCGCGCCGCATCGGATGAGGTTCACGTGGCGCCAGTCGCGCGCCCTTGACCGGTTCGAACCCGATCTCCGCCAGGGCCTCGCCGAACGACTTCGGCTTGGTGACCAGCTCGATGAGGGCCATCAGCTCGGCCAAGGACAGGGTGACGTTCACCCCCTCGGAGGCGGAGGCATCATCCGAGTCGTGAGGGTCCTTTCCCCGGCCGAGTTCACGCAAGGCCGCCAGCGTGGCTTTGCGGTCACCGCGAAGGACGGCCGCACGAATTTGGCCCATGATATTCTTGTCCATACGATGCTTTCCCAAGGATCGGTTGCGATTACGAACACTCGGCTGACCCGCTCGGATTCAGGAACCGGATGTGTCTCGGGTCGGATCGCTTTCGATCCAGGAACTGCCCGTCGACCGGAGAACGGCCTGCGCGATCACCGCCGCTTCGTGAGCCAGTTGCCGTTCCGAGTTGACCGCCCCGTCGATGAGGAGCGGGCCGAGACCCAGGATGACGTCCGATATCCCGCGCGGGACAATGTGCCGCGCCGCGGGCAACATCGCTGCGGCAGCGCGAGCGGCCTCGCGCTTGAGCAGACGCTGATAGTCGGCCTGTCTCAGGACCGACGGCCATCCGACCGGCACGACGAAGACGTTCCTGCTACCGAAGGGTGACCGTCTCGCCGCGAGCCACGCGAAGTCCTGGGCCGATCGCTTGAGTTCGGGCCGATGTGTCGCCATCGGCAGCAGGAGGTTGCAGTGCCGGTGGCCGAGCAGCCTCGTCGGAACGTCTCTACCGGGCAGGTCGACGACGACCGGGCCGAGATCGCCATGGGCCAATGCCCGCTGAAGTATACCGGAGCCGGTCGGTCCGGCATCGCCAGGGGCCAGCGCGAGGCTCGTGAAGGGGGCGTGCTCGGGCCTCGATAGGACGGGGGCGGCGTCCTCGTCGTCCAGCACCTGGATGTGCAATGGCTTCAATCCGCGCCGGGCCAAGCCGAGAGCGAGCACCAGGCTGACACTCGTCCGCGCGATCTGATCACCCGATCCGGCAAGGGCGAAAATCTCCATCGATCGTGTCTCCGGGCACTTGTCTGGCGAGCGATTCGTCGGAGCGCCGCAGCCCGATCGAGGATTCGATATATAGCGGATGCCCATATATAGGCAAGTGAGTCCGCATATAGGCATTCAAGCCGATGGGAGGGCATTCCATCGATGCTCTGGATTTCAGGATTCGTGCGTGTCATCCCCTCCGGATGCTTGCCAGCGCTAAGCTCTTGAAAGCGGCGAGAATTGCGATGGGCGCGAGCCTGGAAACGATCGCGGCCGACGCGGCATTGCATGCCCGCACGGTAGGTAGGATCGAGGCTGCGGAATCCCGCCCATCACGCGGTGCCGTCGCGGTGCAGGCGGCGTTGGAAGCCAAGGGAATCGAATTCCTCAAAGCATCGGATGGTCGGGTGGTCGGATTTCGCATGCCTCCGGAAGCGGGCGAAAGCGGTCAAAGGCCTACGAGGCTGGCTTTCGCCGCCCTGATAAAACCCGCCAGGCTCGCTCTCCAACTCAGCCTCGATGAGGTGGCAGCTCGGGCCGGGGTCCATCCCAGAACCGTCGCGCGAGTCGAGAGCCGAGCGCCGAACGCCGAGGCCACTGTCGCCAGCGTGGCCGTCCGGGATGCCCTTCAGTCACTCGGCATCGAATTCCTGTCGCCCTCGGATGTCAGAGGAGAGGGATTTCGATTGCGGATGACGGATAACTGATCGGGTGACGCCGGTCGCGCGGCAAGGAATCGTTTATTTGACGTAAGCCTGAGGTTCGTTTCGCCGCCGCCGACCGGTGGCGACGTTTTGATTACCGTCGGTCGAAAGAGCGGCTCGCACCGCAATGGATCCTTCCCCTTGCAAGGAAGCCCTTGCCTGTTGACACTCCCACCGGGGGGGAATGACGAAATGGGCGAGATCAATCTGAGCATCCGGGAGAAGGATGCCCTCAAATCCGTCGATCGGAACGCATTGGGCAAGACGATCGACCGGGCGCTCGACGGGGAATCCCTGGCGGATTTTCACCGGATGCGACTGGCGGATTGCGGGCCTTACGTGGCGGGCAAGTTGAGCGCGTTCGAAACCGCCATCCGGAGATACCGGGACGCGAAGTCTGCCCGCAAGGTCTCCGAGACGCGCGAGAGCGCCGTTCGCGCGGGATACACCCTCTCGAACGCCTTCGCCGCCATGGTCGACCGGATGAAGACCGAGGAGCGCTTCGACGAGTTGTTTCACGTCGATGATGATAATTTCCGCCCGCATCATCATCACCCGGACATCGACATCAAGGTTTCGTTCCGCTGGCGGAAGACCGTTGACGAGGCCTGGACTTACGGGGCCATTACATTCAGCCACACCTACAGGGCACGTTCGCGATACGGCGATTCCGCTCCCAAGCGGAAGCCAAGCGCAGCGAAGCGGGAGGCGGCCTTGCAGGAGGAAATCGCCCGCGAGTGGAAGCATCTTTACAAGACGGCACTCTACACCGTTCGCGACTACTTCCAGGCCGGTGGTGACGGGAGCACGATCCCGAAGACGTTCAGGGCCGTCACCGATTCCCAGGGCTCCCTAAACAACTTCAGTGCCCGGTGGTGGCAGGAAAAGCCGAAGGATCCGGACTAGGGGCGTTTTGCGGCATTCGCGGATGTCCTGCATGGCGTCTGGATGTTCGAGACGGCGAGACGTTGGGCGGAGGCCATGAAACAGGACGCGATAGCCTTACCGCTGGCGGTGCTGACCGTCATACGCCTCGGCCGTCCTAGGTCGTGGCCGCTTTCGTCGCGGCCTATTGCGCTCAGCCCGATCGACTCCATTCTCGTACCCGTCCAACTCGGTCATCCTTTCGACAATTGAACGGAACATAAAGAGAACAAACTCTCATGCGATCAACAGCTTCATTTGCGACGCGCCCGGCCTTCCATTGCGTCAGGCTAAGCCCTGCCCGAAGCTGCGCAAAAATCGATGGACGGGTGAGAGTCACCGACAAGGGGCTCGCCGGGGGGATGGCATGGGTTTTCTATCGGACGAAGAAAAGGATGCACTCCAGATCCGGCGAATGATCTTCCATGTCGTCGGCAAGACGCTGGAGGATCCCATCCTGTTAGCGGAGATCACGCCGCCTCAACACGCCGATTTCTTCGTCGATCGGGTCAGATCCGCCCTGAGGGGGAATCTATTCGAGTTCCGCCCCCGATCGGACGCCGAACGCATGCTCCGGGAGATCAAGGGCAATGCCGATGCGTTCGCGGAGCAGAGTCAGGGATTGGCACAGGCATTCCAGGACCAGCATTCCAAGGTGACGAGCGTCGGCGTGTTCTTCGTCTTCGAACTGGGCGTCGGCGGAGCCGATCCGATCTATGCCCTGATCAAGTATGACAACGAGGACGTGGTCCGGTACATCCTCAGGAACGGGGACGAGCCGCAGGCGCCGCGACTCGAACGATTCCAGGAGACGTTCGTCCGCAAGCCCGAAGCCATGCAGAAGATCGCTTTGGTTCGCCTCGACGCCGAAACGGGCGGTCACCTGATGGTCCGGGATCGCAGCAACACCGCCCACATTTCCGATTACTTCGAGCGTTTCCTCAAGGTCCGGCGCGTCAACTCGCCTGACGAGATGAGCGGGAAGCTCGTCGAGGCGTTCAAGGCCACCTTCAAGGAACACAAAGGCGGCTTACCCGAAGAGATCCAGCGCAGCGGCGTCAACCGAATCTATGAGGTCATGCGGCAAGGGCACCGCTTCGATCCCGAGGACCTCGAACCGATTCTCACGGCCATCTTCGGCCAGGTCGCGGAGGACGCGCCGCTTCGCAGGACGCTGACACGCAACCTCAAGCAGCACGGGGTTTCCGAGGAAACCTTCGACATCAATCCCGATAGGGTGCAGAAGCCGCGCAGGCGGCGCCTTGAAACCGACGAGGGCACGCAGATTCTCTACGACGAGGATCACGCTCCCAGCGTGCGGCCGCGGCCGGATGGCCGCAAGGAGATTGTGATCGTCACCACCGGCGTGAAGAGCGACGATGTCGATAGCGACACGGGTACACGACGCCGTTGAGGCCAGTCGTGCGGTCGCCGATCTCGGGATCGGCGAGGATCCGGGTAGGCTCAGCCTAGCGGGGTCGCTGACGCGCGCCGCGCTCGATGCCTGGCAAGCCGTATCCGACGAAGCTCCCGACTGGCTGTCGTTCTCCTTCATCGACCCGGCGGACGATCGGATCCTTCCCCGGGACGCCATCGCGGGGGAGCGCGCCCGCATCACCATCACGTTCGCGTCGAACGCGAACATGCCCCATCTGTTCACCCGGGAGGGTTGGCGATCCTTCCTTCTGGAGGACGCAAGGGTGTCATCGGCAACGTCGGTTCGGCTTGCCTTCGACGCTGCGCGTTTCCGAACCCGCGCCTTCGACGTGGCCCCGTGGGAAGGGGTGCTTGCCGTCGGGCTCGCCGCTCCGCCGCCACGGGATAGCAGTCCGAGACGGCAGGTCCGGTCGCAATCGTCCGTTCTGATGGCGCCGACCCGGATCGAGCCTTGGCTGGTGGACGGGGACAATAGCCAGGGTACGGCGTGGGAGATTTGGGAAGACGTCGCCAGCGCAATGATTTCGCGATCGCTTCCTAACGAGCTCTATGTCGAAGCAGGTGAGGAGCGGGTCAGTCTAGTGGGGCAACCACCCCGGCGACTCGAACTCGGCCGATTCAGCGATGGCGATGTTCCGTTCACGGCCCTCCAAGACGCGGCGTGCTGGGTCTACACGGAGGGGACGGACGTCGAGGTGCGCCATACCTTTCTCTCGGCCGAGTTGGCACGGGAATGGCCCGCCCGCAAATCGTTCTCAAGCGGTCTTTCGGGCAAGTTGGCGTCATCGCTCGATTCCGCGCGACTGCTCTACAAGGCGCATCTCCGGGCTGGCAGCAAGGACACCCTGAAGGCCCTTGCTGATCTCCGGAAGACATTGGCCGATGACGTCCAGAAGCTCGTCCAGCAGGCGCGCGACCTGTCGAGCGCCGTGTGGCGCGATGTTGCCGTCGCCATCGGCGTCATGGCGGTGCGCTTCGGTCTCGACGCCGCCAAGACGGTGCCGTCCTCCTTCGCCTTCTCGACGATCTACCTGTTGGTAGCGGCCTATTTCATTGCGTCGTTCTGGCTCACAGTCACGATCAACCGACGCTTCCTCTCTTCGCTCGAACAGAGCCGAGCCGCGTGGCGGACCAAGCTTTATGCTTTTCTCGACGATGACGACTACCGTGAACTCGCGGGGACGCCGCTGTCCGCCGCGATCGAAGACTATCGGGTGACCGAGCGCCGCGCGCGCCGCGTTGTCTCCATTGTCGTGCTGCTGCTCGTGCTCGCGACGCTGGTCGAGGCAGGATACGTCGATCCATCCTTGGTCATGACATGGACAGGAGCAAAGCTCGTACAGATCTGGGAGGCTGGTTGCGCTCTGCTCCGATCCCTTGCCGTTGTCTGATGGCGGGCCTCGTAAGCGTGGCGGTCGGCCTGATCACCGCCCTCCATCACGTGGAGGAGATTGTCGCCCGCGGCCTTGCCGACCTCGTTGCCCTTGTTGACGAGCTGCTGCTCGACTCGCATTGAGTGCCCCGCGCCCGTGCTAAGCTCCCGGAACTGGGGCTTCGCGCCCCCGACCGCCAGAATTCGGCTGGTGGTTCGAGCGTCGCGAGCGCATGCTCTCGCTTATGGCGTAGGCCGCTTAGACCCGCGCGCCAGAAGCCAGGTGTTGAAGAAGACCACGTCCGCCGAGCATCAATCGTGATCCAAGGTTATGGTGCGCTGACCCTATGCATGCGGGTCGGGGGGAGTAGGGCGTGGCCTACGAAGAGCTGAACAGAAACAAGAAAATCCTGCGTCTGGTCGAGGTGATCAAGAATGAGTTCGACCAATCCAATTGGCTCGAACTCGGACTGCTCACCAATCGGCCCGACGCGATCCAGAACCACCCTCGGCTGCTTCGCAGTCTCGACTTCGCGGACAGCGATTACGGCGGACACGTCCTGTCCGTGGTCATGATGCTCGTTAGGGCCGATCCGAACAATCTCACCGTCATCGAGGATTACCTACAAGACAAGTTCGGCGGCGGAGAGAACGTATCCAGTACGCCGATTGTCGGCCGCCGGATCGTATTCGCGCCGACGGTGTTCCAGGTGCCCGACGCAGTCCCAGATCCGGACCTCGTGTCAGTTATGATGCCCTTCGACATGTCGTTCTCGCCGGTGCACGCGACCCTCGTGGAGGCCTCTAGATCTGCGGGCATGAACTGCCTGCGGGCTGACAACATCTGGGAGCACTCGACGATCATCCAGGACATCTTTGGTCTGATTTTCCGGTCGTTCGTCGTCGTGTGCGACTTCACCGGCCGCAACCCGAACGTGTTCTACGAAGCCGGGATCGCGCATACGCTCGGCAAGCATGTCATCCCGATCACCCAAAACGCCGAAGACATCCCGTTCGACCTGCGGCACCACCGTTTCATTCGCTATCTCAATAACAACGAGGGGATCGCGGCACTGAACCGGGACGTCGCCGCCCGACTCAACTACTTCGTCAGCGAGAGGCGCGGCTGAGTATACCAATGGCTCGGCGGGGATGGCTGCAAGCAGTTGGGCCTGACCACCGCCCTGCACCCGGAGTATGCGAACGCCTTCTACCGGTCCGTCCGGTTCGTGCACTCGGCCGCGAGCACTCATCTCGACTTGCTCTGATGATCGGCTCCGGGACGAGAACGGCCTCCGACGCTCGAGCGATGATCCGATCGACAAGGATTCGGTCCGGGGGCGAGCCGTTGGATTTGGGCGTCCCTCGCGATAAGCAATCCTCGACAGTGATGGGAGATCGGCTTGTACAACCTACTGGTCATGGGGCTAGGCTGGCCCGAGCACGAGAGCACGTTCACCGTCAGTCGTATCCTCGAGCATACCGATGCCGCCGTCGCCGCGGCTCACCGCCGGGATGGCGAAATCGATTTCGACAAGCTGATGCGCTATCCCTGCCTCTTCATGCCGGAGATCGGTGCGGATGAGGAGATCGCGAGGATCGGCCACATAACGCGGGTCACACCGCATGGTCGTGGCGAAGTCCTTATCGAGTATGCCTTCGACCAGCAGGTCCCGCCGATCGATCTCGGAGCGCTGGATCGCGTGAAGCGTGATCTCCAAATCGGGGACTTCGAGTTCACGCGCACCCATTGGGCGGTCAAGAGGGTCGACCTGTTTCGCGTCATGGTGCGCTCGCTTCCCGCGCGCCGTAATCGCCCGACGTTGTTCCAGATCAACGAGCCACCCCAGATTGACGACAACCAGATGTCAGCGATGATGCCGTTCAACCCGGCGTTCACGGAGGTTTATCGGACGATTCAGGGCGTGGGTGCGGCTGTCGGAATGCAGGTCAATCGTGCCGACGACATCTGGATCGACCACGCGATCATCCAGGACATCGTCAGGCTGATCGACCGCTCGCGGATCATCATCGCCGACTGCACGGGCAAGAACCCCAACGTGTTCTATGAGGCCGGGATCGCACACGCGCTGGGGCGTGAAGTAATCCTTATCGCCCAGCATATCGACGACATCCCCTTCGACCTTCGCCATTTGCGCGTCGTCACCTATCACAACAATGGCGAGGGCCGGGCCGACTTGCAGGCCAGGCTGGAGGCGCGCGTTCGAACGATACTCGGGCTGCCTCCGGTCTCGAGAGCCTGAAAGCGCGCTGAAGGCTCGAAGGGCGCCGCAATAGCGGAAGTGCAAACCCCATGCGGCGTTAGCCTGACCTCGGGTTCTGAAGCTCACCGCAGGTGCATGACCGGACGAGACCGGGCAGAGGCAACAGGGGCGTGCGGACGATAGCATGGAAGCGGGCGCAGCCGGTGGTCAACCTCCCGGCTCGCTATGCGGCCCGATCGAACGCCACCACCGCACCGAGGAATTCCGAGCAATTGGCCGCGGGCCACGTGACATTCCCGTTGCCGAGAAGCTTGAACTGCTCATTCGCACATACGAAGCTGCTTCGATCCGCTGCCATCAGCCAGTTCAGCACGTCCCTGAAATTGAGCTGCTCGCTGCCACCGAACTTGTCGGCCGGAACGTTGTAGAGCAACCCTTCGATGAAATACGACGGCGCCAGGCCGTCCGCGATGATCCGTCGCTCGATCATCGTGTTCCGCAGATTCTTGAAGATGCGCACGGTATGCTTGAACCATTCCCGCGTCGCCTGATGCTTCGCGGTGCAATTCAGGCTGTGCTTCTCGGGGAAGTTCTCGATCCGCGTGCCATCGGGCAAGAAGAAGCAGATGCCGTCGACGTAACGCGGTTCGCCATAGGCCGGGAACGCGTAGTAGCGCCGCAGCTTCGCGCAGACGAGCACGTCGGCGTCCCGGCGCGTGCCGTTCCCCTGGATCAGGACCGCCTTCTTTCCGACCTTCACCGAGTTCCCGTAATGCCGGACGAGCCACGCGACGACCGATGCCTTGAACTCCGTTAGCGTGTACGACCCTGGGCTACGCTGCGCGCTGTAGCGCGCCTTTTCCTCGGCGTTCAGAAAGTCCAGGTCCGTATAACGGATCGAATCCAGGCGGATCACGACATCGACGTCGCTGTCGCCATAGACGTTGGTGGTGTTCTTGTAAGAGCCCTGGAGGAAGATCTCGAAATCCTTCAGGTAGTACGGCGACCCGCTGTCATTCAGGACACCCCGCAAGGTCTCGTACGTCGCCGTGAACTGCCCGGTCGGCCCCTGATGCGACCAGGTTCCGAGCTGCGCCTCCGAAATCGCCATCGTTCCCCCTAGACCAGATAATTCCTCAACATCGCCTCGCGTGCCGCATAGGAATCCGCGCCGCGCTGGCGCAGCAGATTGAGCTTCTTGAGATCGTGCTCGAACAGATCCGTCGACATTTCGGGCTTCTCGAACGTGTCGCTGATGCGGATCGTGCCGATGTCCTTGAACAGGATGTCGCGGAGCTGATCCATCGATTGCGTGTTGATCTCCAGCGTCTTCTGGAGGAGTTGCACGCTGACCAGGTACTTCTTCGCGAGCCACATCATCAGGCCCGGTTTCGGCTCCGGATAAACGCCGACGCCGACACTCACGCATCTGATGTGCTCGCGCGGCACCTTCAGAGCGATCATCGCATCCGCGATCGCGTAGAGCGTCGGATTGTTCGCGCAATAACCGCCGTCGATGAGCTCGATGTGATCGCCTGCCGCGGTCGTGACGGTCTTTCGCTCGAAGAACGGGTAGGCCGAGCAGGATGCTTGAACGGCTTCAGCGATCGTGACGCCGAAGCCGGGCACGAAGGTGCCAACCCGACCATGTGCCTGGGCGATATTGCCCTTGAAGATCATGGGCCGCTCGATCTCCCACTTGGTGGTCACGACGCCCACGCCGGTCTTCACCGCGTCGAACTTCGCATCCCCGAAGACCTCGACCGCAAGCCTGGCGAGGGCCGCCGATTTCTCGGCAGGCGTCTTCTGCTTCATGATCGTGGGGACGTACTGCTTGTACACCACGTGGATCTCCTCGACGGAGTGCCCCAGCGCAAGCAAGGATGCGATGATGGCACCGGTGCTCGTGCCGAAGATCAGGTCGAACTTCTCGTGCAGGCGGCAGCCGACGAGTCCTTCGATCTCCCGGAGGACCCCGAGCGTGTAGAAGCCCTTGGCGCCCCCGCCATCAAGGCTGAGAATGCGGCACGGCCGTTCGGCCGAGAAGTCGGGCATGGCCAATCCCGCGAATCAGGAAAGCTGTCTCCCGAACTGTACGGCAACCGCAACCCGCAATCGTCAGTACCTTCGGATCTTGCAGGCTAAATTCGATCGGGCAGCCCCGCTTGGGGCTAAGGCGACACCGAATGCCATGGCAAACGGACACCGATTGGGATACCCGGAAAGGGCATGCCATCCGCCCATAATCGGTGCCCCGGTCCGACGGCACCCTGCAACGATCGCCGGCACGTCCGGTCGAGTGAACCGGAGACCGAAATGGCGATTAAGCCGAAGTGGGATCACATTCACCTGCGGTCCGATGACCCGGATGCAGCGGCGGGATTCTACGAGACTCACTTCGGCGCGATCCGCGTTTCCCGAGTCGAGAACGGCGATCAGCTTCGCGTGACCGTAGATCTCGTCGGGCTACCGATCTTCATTGATCGTGCCGCTGAGGGAGCCGTCACCCGGCCCGAGGGACCCGTGCGCGGCATGGACCATCTGGCGCTCACCGTCGACAAGCTCGAAGATGCGCTGTCGGAACTTTCCGGGAGCGGCGTCGAGATCATCTCGGGCCCCACCACCGTGCGGCCGGGTCTGCTAATCGCTTTCGTCCGTGCGCCCGACGGCGTCCGGATCGAGTTGCTGGAGCGCGGCGAAGTGAGGTAGCGAAAGCTGCCCGACAGCCCGGGCTGGACGCTTGGAAGACGGCGCCGGGGTCTGCTCGGTCACTGGGTGCGACGAAGCTAGGTCCGATGATGACGCGACGCCTGGATAAATCCTGGACGATCTATCGTAGCATCGAGAATGATGAGCACGATCGTTGCGTCGATTTGATCCTCAGACCGGATCGATCCCACGGGTTCGAGGAATTCCGTCGCGATGAAGACGGATGGGTCCCGGTTCATCACTACAGCGGCCTATCCTTCGCGACGGAAAGCGAGGCGCTGCAAGCGGCCGCCAAGGTGGTGCCCTGGCTTCGCGCAGTGTCGTGAGGATTGCCCCCGGCGATACATGGTCACCTTCATCCCAAAGAGGGACCCGGATCGCTGCAACGACGTTATCGTCGACACGGAGGGCGCCATGAGAACCGACATCGAACCAGAGGGCATCCCGACTGAGATGCCGCTCGCGGCGATCAAGATCGAGACACTCGAGGATTACGAAAAAGCGACCATCCGTGTCGCCGAACTTGCGGGACATTTCGAGAGCACCTCAGAGGAACGCGAACTGGCGGCGCTTGTCGATGCGATCATGAAGTGGGACCAGGCTCACGACGATGCCACGGGCTGGCGATAGGGAACCAATGGGCACCCGAGGGATTCCTTCTCGGGAAGAGGAGGTTTCCATGGCAGACGACAAGAGCAACCGCGGCCCGCAGGATCGGTCCCGCATTAGCCTCGGCGAGGACTACGAGGTTCGGTATTGGACCGACAAGCTGGGCATCTCGAAGTCCCAGCTCGAACAGGTCGTACGCAAGGTCGGGTCGTCGGCCAGCGCCGTCGAGGAAGAACTCCGGAAGCAGACCCTGAGCGCGGGCGGGGGCTAGTCCTCGTCGAGCTGGAAGACTTCCGACTGATCGGCATCCTCGCGCAGGCCCTTGTAGGAGGCGTGGCGCAGGTTGCCGTCGTCGGTCAAGCCGCGAAAGGCGATCTCGGCGGGTAGGATGGGCTGCACCCAAACCATGCCCTTCGCCTTGAGCGGGATCGCGGGCTTCTCGATTTCCAGGGACCGCAGCGTCTTCTTGAGTTCCGATGCCGTCTTGGTGGTGAAACCCGTGCCGACGCTGCCCACATGGGCCAGACCGTCGCCGCGACGAGCCGCCAGCAGCAGGCGACCGATCCCGCCCAACGCCGCCGACGATGGTTCGTAGCCCAGGATCAGGAATGTCTCCGACTGGACGCACTTGATCTTGAGCCAGTCACCGCCCCGACCGGATCGGTAGGGCGCGTCCCGGCGCTTGGCGATGATCCCTTCCAGGCCCAGCTCGCAGGCGAGCTTCAGGAAGGCGGCTCCCTCTGCGTCGAGCTCCTCGCTCATCCTGATCGAGCCATGCGGCTTGATTGCGGCCACCAACAGGTCGCGCCGCTCGTCGAGCGTAAGCGCCCGCAGGTCGCGACCGTCGAGGTAGAGCAGGTCGAAGGCATAAAGGATCGCCCCAGCGGCGGACTTCTTCCCGCCACGCCCACCCAGTGCCCGTTGCAAGGCACCGAAGTCGGATGCCCCGCGCTCATCGAGCACCACCGCCTCGCCGTCGAGGATGGCGCTGTCCAGACCCATCTCCAAGGCATCATGAGCGATCGTCGGGAAACGGCTTGTCCAGTCGTGGCCACCGCGCGTCAGGATGCGGACCTTGCCGCGTTCGATATGCACGGCCAGTCGATACCCGTCCCATTTGACCTCGAAGGCCCATTCCGGTCCGACCGGGGCCCTGGGCGACAGCAGTGCCAGGCATGGTTCGACGCGGTCCGGCATCGGATCGAACCGAAGGACAGCCTGCCGGCGGCTCGGGCGCCCTGTGACGACGGGGCTCCGTGCGATGTCCCCGCCGGTACCGGCTCGCAGCATGCGCTTGGCCATGCCGTACTCCACCCAACTGACTCAACGAAACGCCGAGTCAACGGTGGGCCGACGGTTCCGTTCCGTTATGAATTCAGCCGCGATCCAAAGCGCTTCCGGAACGCATCGGCGTTCTCCACATCAGGGAAGCTGACCCTCAATCGCTCGTGCTCGGGCTCCATCAGGATGCGAGCCTGATGAGGGATATCGCGTTCGACCAGCCACAGCCCGATGTCGAACAGGCGCTCATTCAGCGTGCCGGGATCGAGCGGCAGGTCGACCCGGTAAGGTCCCTCCGTGCCGACGCGTGTCGTGACGTTCACATGTCGTGTCGACATGGAAGAATCCTGCGACTTGGACCCTGCCTCAGCTAAATCTAATGCTCGGTCGCGCATTTTTTGAGTGCTCCCGCCCATTCCGCATAGGGCGTGTTCTTGGCCATGTGGCGGTTCAGATCAGGCGCGCCGTCGCCCCACCAGACGGGGCCACGTTCTCCCAATGCGACCTTCGCGGCATCGACGCGGTCGCGGGCGAACCGAAGGTCGCCGTTCCCGCGCTTGGCATCCTTGACGGCCCGCCGAGCATGCATGAGCTCGACGACCAGGCGGTGACGACGCTCTTCCGGGATCGCCGGGTTGGTCGAGCGCCACAGACGGCCCGCGACCATGAAGTAGCGACCGTCAGGTGTCGTCGGGTGAGCGCGCGCGTTCATGCCCGGCCCACAACGGGAATCAGCTCCAGCCGTATCGTGTACCTGGCTGAGCGCATCGTGATTTTCATGATCCATGCCTTCTTCTGGCAGGCGAGGCCTGCCGCCGCCGGGAACAGAACGCCGCGCCCGTGCGCTGGTTTCAGCCACCCAGCGCCTCCCTCCGGCGTCTGGACTTCTCGCGATCGAGGCGCCGATCAGGGCGCGCTGCCAGCCTCCAGCAGGGCGCTGACCTTCATCGGAAATCGCGCGTCGCGACCTTGATCGTGTCGATGTGCAGATCGCGCACATAGATGTCCCTTGTCTTCAGCCCCTTCGGCGGCAATCCGCGTGGATCGGGCGCAGGCGAGCCGTGATGGAACTCGTCGCCGCGGCCATGCGGAACGGGGAAGGGCGCATCGCGACCCCCGACGCTCGCCAACTCGGCCGAGAGGTCGGTCAACCGCTGCGCCACCAGATGCACGACCTCGCCCTCGCGCTGGATCCGGCCCCTGACCGCGATCATCCCCGCCGATAGGATCACGCGGCGATGGGCCTCGAACACCTTGGTCCAGACCACCAGATTGGCGATGCCGCTCTCGTCCTCCAGCGTGATGAACATCACCCCCTTCGCCGACCCCGGGCGCTGGCGCACCAGCACGATCCCCGCAGCCTCCACCCAGCGCCCGTCACGGGACTCCATCGCTTCGAGACAAGTGACCATCCGCCGCCGCCTGAGATCAGCCCGCAGGAACATGACCGGATGCTCTCGCAGCGACAGCGAGACATGACGATAATCCTCGACGACGTCGCCGCCCGCCGTCATCGGCCGCAGCAGGGGCGCCGGCTCGTCGAGCTCCGGGATGAACTCTTCGGATCGGTTCGAGACCGCGGCGAAGAGCGGCAGCGGCTCGTCGCGCAGGCCCCGGATCGCCCAGAGCGCCTCCCGCCGCCCCAACCCGAAACACGGCCGGAACCCGTCCGCCTCGGCAAGCTGGGTCAGGGTCGCGACCGGAACTCGCGCCCGACGCCAGAGATCGTCGACGGACCGGAACGGCTGGTCGGCCCGTGCCGTGACGATCGCGGCCGCATGGGCATTGGCCAATCCCTTCACCAGACGAAGCCCCAGCCGGACCGCGAAACGACCCTCGTCCGGCGTCGGCTCCAGCGTGCAATCCCAGCGCGAGGCATTCGCGCAGACCGGGCGGATCTCGACGCCGTGATCGCGCGCATCCCGCACGATCTGCGCCGGGGCGTAGAAACCCATGGGCTGACTGTTCAACAGCGCCGCGCAGAACACGTCCGGATGCCAGCACTTCAACCAGCTCGAGGCATAGGCGATCAGGGCGAAACTGGCCGCGTGGCTCTCCGGAAATCCGTAGCTGCCGAAGCCCTCGAGTTGCCGGAAGGTCCGCTCGGCGAACTCCGCCTCGTAGCCCTTCGCCACCATCCCGGAGACGAGCTTGTCCTTGAACTTCGAGACGCCGCCGGTGAACTTGAACGTCGCCATCGACTTGCGCAGCATGTCGGCCTCGCCCGGAGTGAAACCCGCGCACTCGATCGCGACCCGCATTGCCTGTTCCTGGAACAGCGGAACTCCCAGCGTCTTGCCGAGCACCCGTTCCAGCTCCGGCGTCGGGAAATGCACCGGCTCGCGTCCCTCCCTTCGCCGTAGATAGGGATGGACCATGTCGCCCTGGATCGGCCCGGGGCGCACAATCGCGACCTGGACCACCAGATCGTAGAAGGTCCGGGGCTTGAGCCGGGGCAGCATCGACATCTGCGCCCGGCTCTCGATCTGGAAGGTGCCGAGCGTGTCGGCCTTTCTGATCATCGCATAGGTGCGCGGATCCTCCGGCGGGATCGTCGCGAGCTCCAGATCGATGCCCTTGTGATCGGCCAGCAGGTCGAGGCCGCGCTTCATGCAGCTCAGCATGCCGAGCGCCAGCACATCGACCTTCATGAACTTCAGCGCATCGATGTCGTCCTTGTCCCACTCGATCACCTGGCGATCCGCCATCGCCGCGGGCTCGATGGGGACGAGATCGTCCAATCTGTCATGGGTCAGTACGAAGCCGCCGGGATGCTGCGACAGATGCCGCGGCGCTCCCTGCAACTGCCGCGCGAGATCGAGCGCCAACCGCAGCCGTCGATTGGAGAGATTGAGATTCAGCCCCTCGACCTGTTGGTCCTCGACGCCATCCTCCGACCAGGCCCAGACCTGCGAGGACAGCGCACCGATCAAATCCTCGGGCAGGCCTAGCGCCTTGCCGACATCGCGCAGCGCCCCCTTGGTCCGATACCGGATCACCGTCGAACACAGGGCCGCCCGGTCGCGGCCATAGGTCTCGAAGATCCACTGCATGACGATCTCGCGCCGCTCGTGCTCAAAATCGACATCGATGTCGGGCGGCTCCCGGCGTTCCTCAGAGACGAAACGCTCGAACAGCAGGTCGTTGCGGCCGGGGTCGATCGAGGTGATGCCGAGCACGTAGCAGACGGCCGAATTGGCCGCCGAGCCGCGGCCCTGGCAGAGGATGTCCCTCGACCTCGCGAAGCGCACGATCGCATTCACCGTCAGGAAATACGGCGCAAAGGCGAGCCTCTCGATCAAGGTAAGCTCATGGTCCAGGCTGGCGCGCACGCTGTCCGGCACGCCTTCGGGATAGCGTTCCTCCGCCCCCTCCCAGGTGAGCTTCGCCAAGGTCTCCTGCGGCGTCAGCGTCGGGTCGTCGCGCTCCTCCGGATACTGGTAGGCGAGCTCGTCGAGTGAGAACCGGCAGCGGTTGGCGATCGCAAGAGTGCGCGCCAGCGCCTCGGGATGGCGATCGAACAGCCGGTGCATCTCGTCCGGCGGCTTGAGATACCGGTCGGCATGGCGCTCGCGCCGCTCCCCCAGCGCATCGATGGTGACGTTGTGCCGGATGCAGGTCACCACGTCCTGAAGGATGCGCCGCGCCGGTTCATGGAAGAGCACGTCGTTGGTGACCACCGTCGCCACCCGCATCCGCACCGCCAGGTTGGCAAGCTCGTGCAATCGCAGCCGATCGTTAGGACGTCGCCGCAGGGTCAGCGCCAGATGGGCTTGGTCGCCGAACGCCTCACGCAGCCGCCTGAGCCGGAAGGCGCACTCCCCGTCGGCGAGGTCCGGCACCAGCACGGCGACCAGACCCTCCGCATATTCGGCGACGTCCGGCCAGTCGAGACGGCATCTGGCCTTGCCGCCACGCCTCTTGCCGATCGAGAGCAGCCGGCACAGCCGCGAATAGGCTGCCCGGTCAGTCGGATATACCAGGATCGCCGTGCCGTCCTCGAGATCGAGGCGGCAACCGACGATCAACCTGACCCCGGTGATCTTCGCCGCCTCATGCGCCCGGACGATACCCGCCAGCGAATTGCGATCGGCGATCGCCACCGCCTCGATCCCGAGTGCGGCAGCCTGCGCGAACAGCTCTTCGGCCGAGGAGGCGCCGCGCAGGAAGCTGAAATGGCTGGTGACCTGGAGTTCGGCATAGCGCGCGCTCATCCGAACACCCCGTGCAGGAACCAGCTATGCGACCCCGTCGCGGCGTCCTCGCCGTCGCCGGCACGGTAGAGCCAGAAGCGCTCGCCCGCCTCGTCCTCGACCCGAAAGTAGTCCCTGACCGCAGCGAGTTCCGCCTCGCGCTTCCACCATTCTCCGAAGACGCGCTCCGGGCCGTCGGCCCGCTTCACCCGCCGCCGGATGCCGCGCCAGGTGAACGAGACCGGCGGATGGTCGGGAAGTAGCGCCAGCGTCTCGACCGGCTCCGGACGGGGCAGCAGCCTGGCAGGCCGCGGCCAGTGATCGGGCCAGATCGCTCCGGTCTCGAGGGCCAGCGCCGGCACCCGCGCGACGCTGCGCTCCGGCACGTCGCTGGCGACCGCGGCGAAGCGATAGACCGCGCGCTCGCCGACCCGGTTGGTCAGGGTGTCGATCAGCCCCGAGATGTCCGGCTCGGCCTCCTGCATCAGCCCGCCGGCGAGCTGTCGCTCCTCCAGCGGCTCGGCTAGAACCGCTGCCAATGTCATGATCTCGATGCCGAACCCGGGTTCGATGGTCTCGATCCGGTCGCAAAGGAGCCGGGTCAGGCGCTTCGCGTCGCGCACGGGTCGCGCGAGGCAGATGCGGATCGCCTGCACCCCACCGTCGACGCGGTGGCAGGCCAGATCCAGCCGACGACCGCCGAGCCCGGCCGCCTCGAGCCGCCCGCACAGGGCCACGACCAGCTTGCCGATGTTGCGCGCGATCGTCTCGGCCGCACCGATCGGCTCGGCGAAGGCGCGCCGGACCTCGATCATGTCGGGCGGGCGGATTGCGATGATCGGCTCGGGAAGACGGCCGAGCGCCTCGTCGAGCCGGCGCCCGAGCTCAGGACCGAAACGCAACGCCAGCGGCGCGCGCGGCCGAACGGCGAGATCGCCCACCGTCGCGAAACCGAGGACGCGCAGGTCGCGTGCCAGAATGGGCGGGATCCGCAGGCATTCCAGCGGCAGCGGCCCCATCCGCGCCATCCCCTCGCCCTGGGATGCGACCAGCGTCGGTGCGGCGACATGGCGGGCGAGCGCATGCGCCGCCCCCCATGTGTCGGCGACCGCCGCCCGTGCTGCGATGCCCGACAGAGCGAGACGGCCGACGATGCCCTCGAGCATCGCCGCCTCGCCGCCATGCAGATGGTCGGCGCCGGTCGTGTCGATGACGATGCCGTCTGGCGGGTCGGTCGCGACCACCGGGGCGATGCGCGCGAGCAGCCAGGCCGCAAGGCGCACGAGCTCGTCCTCATCCGCCGCTGGGTCGGCGTCGAGCACCGAGAGCCCGGGGACGAGCGCCTGCGCCTTAGCCGCCGGCATGCCGACACGCAGGCCGGCGGCAAGCGCCACGGCGTTCGCCGCCGCAACCTGCCGCCTGCCGCCGTCGCGGCCGATCAGGACGAGCGGAACCTCAGCCGGAGGCGCCGCGTCGCCAGCCTTGCGCCGAAACCGATCGATCGACCAGCTCGGCAGGAAGACCGAGACGACCCTTGCCATCGCAGGCCTCCAGTTCGAAATCCGCACTCTCGCCCGCCCGTGCCCGGATCAGCTCGACCAGCCAGCGATGGCGACCCACGCCCGGCACCGGCAACGCCGTCGAGGGCAGGACCGAGACCCGCCAGCGCGTCATCGCCGCCGTCGGCTGCCCGAAATCCGAGGCTTCCGCCTGGCGACGCCAGCGCCTGAGCGCGATCCCCAGCGTCCCGGTGCCCTCGGCCGCCAGTTGCAGGCGCCGAGACGCCGTCATCGACAGTCGCGCCACCTCGCCGACCACGGAGCCGAGCCCGCCATGGCGAAGCCCTTCCTCCATGCAGGCCAGCACCGTTCCGTCATCCCCGGCCTCGACATGGACCACCCGGTCGGGCCCCAGACCTGCCTGCGCGATAGCCGGGGCGAAGAGATCGCTGCGCGTCAGGCACCACAGCACCTTTCCCCGCGTCCGCGCCGCGATGCCCGCCCCGAACAAGGCCGCAGCAGCCCCGTCGATCGCGCCGTCTCCGCCGCCCGCTACCTCGTGCAAGGCCCCGAGCGCCAACCCGCCGCCGGGAAGACGGGAATCGACCGCGGCGATCCCGAAGGGAAGCACGCTGCGTTCGCGCGCGGGCCGTCCCTCGATCCGTTCGATCCGGTCGCGCAAGGATTGAAGGGCGGGCTGGGGCCGCACGATGGGGATGACCTGCAATGCGTGTTATGTTCATTCTTTGTTCTAGTTTGGTTCCTCGGAGTCAAGCGCGGCGCAATGCCCCGGGGCGCGCCCGTCCGGCCCGCCCCCGATCCGGACGGGGTTTCGTGCGTTGGATCGGCTGTGGATGAAGGGAGCCAGCGATGTCAGAGCGGGAACAGAGCGTGACAGCGGCGAACGCAAGCGCTGAGCCCGCCGGGTGAGGATCGCGACCTTCAACATCAACGGCATCAACGGTCGGCTTGCCGTGCTGCTGCGTTGGCTCGCCGAGACGAAGCCCGACATCGTCTGCCTTCAGGAGCTGAAGGCGTCTCAACGGAACTTCCCGGAAGCCGCGTTGAGGAGCACCGGCTACGGAGCGGTCTGGCACGGCCAGAAGAGCTGGAACGGTGTCGCGATCCTCGCCCGCAATGCCGACCCGATTGAGACCCGCCGCGGCCTGCCCGGCGAGGGGGAGGACGACCAGAGCCGCTACATCGAGGCCGCCGTGAAGGGCGTCCTGATCGGCTGCCTCTACCTCCCGAACGGCAATCCCCCCTCGGGGCCGAAATTCGACTACAAGCTGCGTTGGCTCGAGCGCCTAAAGAGCCATGCCGACGAACTGCTGGCGCATGAAATCCCCGTCGCGTTGGTCGGCGATTTCAACGTCATCCCGACCGCGCTCGACGTCTACAAGCCCGAGCGCTGGGAAGGCGACGCTCTGTTCCGCCCCGACGTCCGCGAGGCCTATCGACACCTGGTCGAAACCGGCTGGACCGATGCCCTGCGCGAACTGCATCCGGGTGAGCGCATCTATACTTTCTGGGATTATCTCCGAAACGCTTGGGGTCGGAACGCGGGCCTGCGTCTCGACCACCTGCTGCTCAGCTCGCAACTGGCCGGCCGGCTTAAATCCGCCGGCGTCGACACCGATGTCCGCGGCTGGGAGAAGGCGAGCGACCACGCACCGGTTTGGATCGAACTTTCGAAACACGCGACCGCCGGATCGGGAAGGCCGTCGAAAGCGTAATGGCGGGTCCATGACCCCATTTTGGCTGCGATCAATCAGGATGTGCTGGACGGCAGAGGCGGGGTTAAAGAGCTATGCACGGAGCAGCTCCAGAGCGACCTTCGCGCCCCGTTAACGGCCAACCAAGCCGCTTCGGCTCATTGCTTCGCGCGGTCGTTCCATGTGTCCCGTAAGCACGAGAGCCAACGGAAACGGCCCCGGACTCCCGGGGCCGTCCTTCACCTGAACGATGCGATCAGACGACCGGCGGGCGATAGGGGCCGGCGTTCTCGTCGAAGCGGTCCCAACCCCCGGCGCGATACTCCGCCTCGCGAGACGAGCGATCGATCGGGGTAGCGCCGTCCAGGATGGCTTCAACGGTGGCCTCATGCTCCGGCTCGGTGCGGACCGAGACGACGGAGCCTCCGCGGCGAACCGTCTCGGCGTAGTATTCGGCCTCTTCCTTATCGTGGCCTTCCTTCACGAACGAGCCAACCAGGCCACCAGCGGCCGCGCCGGCGACAGCGCCTGCCGCTGTGGACGCAAGCCAGCCTGCGGCTACGACGGGGCCGATGCCCGGGATGGCCAGCAGGCCGATGCCGGCGAGCAGCCCGGCGGCGCCGCCGACGCCCGCGCCGATGCCTGCGCCCTCGGCGGCATTGGTCTCGCCGTCGCCGTTGCGACCGACGAGGCTGATGTCGCTGCTCGAAATGCCAGCAGCCTCGAGCTGGTCGACGACGGAGCGCGCGGTTTCATGGTTATCGTAGGAACGCGTGATGGTGCGGGTCATATTCGTCTCCAGGGTTCGTGGTGCGAGCGGCACGGATCAGTTGCGGGTGATGTTGCCGCGGTAATCGACCGAGACGTTCACCTGCGCGCCGGTGTGCGTGGCCGTTCCCTTCCAGATGCCGTTGTCGTCCTTCTTGAGGGCGCCGACGTTAGAGTAGCCGTTGGCTTCCAGGCGGCTCTTGGCCTGGCCTTCGGTGAAGCTGTTGGCACCCGGGAGCGGCGCGTTCTTATCAGCATCGGCATTCGGCGCAGGCGTCGGTGCCGTCGTCGACGTCTGAGCCATGGCACCGAAGGACGTGGCGGAGGCGATCAGCGTGGCGATGAGCAGCGTCTTCATGATGGTCTCCTGCAAGGCGGGCGGCACGTGCCGCGATGCACAATCCAACCGCAAAATGCCCATGAAAGTTCCAGGTGGGCGGATGCGCTCTTGGAGAAGAAGACATCGCTCGACGTCTGTCTGGGTTCCACCAGCCACTCGCCGTTGCCCCAACACCCATCACCACAGAACCAAAGCTCCCGCGGCTTTCACGCGACACCGGGACGGCGCCGGAATCTGTTGCCGCCTTCATGAAAAGCGAAACGGGCCGCCTTTCGGCAGCCCGTTCGATTTGGTCAACGTGGCCTATCACGCCTTATCGACGACTTTCTTGACGGCTTCCTTGCCCTTGCCGAGTGCCTGCTGGGCTTCGCCCTTGCGTTCCTGCGCCACGCCCTGGGCTTGAAGACCGGGCTTGTCCATCGCCTTGCCCGCGGCCTGCTTGACGTTGCCGGCGGCCTCGTTTGCCATGCCCTTGATCTTGTCCGTGGTGCTGCCCATTGCGCTTCTCCTGTTGCGGTGCCGCCTTGGGGCGGCGTCGGAGCGGAAAACGCGTCCTGGCCGGGTGAGGTTCCGCTTCAAGCCCGGTTGGCCGCCACCTCCTCGGTAACGATCTCAAATTTTTGGAGAAGGTGGGGGCCGAAGGTATGGATCATCGGGACGTCGGCCGCGTCCCGTCCCCGCGCCACCAGGATGCGACCGATGCGCGGCATGTTGTGGCGAGCGTCGAAGGCGTACCATTTGCCGCCCAGATAGGCCTCGAACCAAGCGTTGTAGTCCATCGGCGCTGGATCCGGCGGCACTCCGATGTCCCCGAGGAATCCGTTGCAATAACGGGCAGGGATATTCATGGCGCGGCACAACGCGATGGCGAGATGAGTGAAGTCCCGGCAGACGCCCACACGCTCGTTCATCGCCTGGGCCGCGGTGCGGGTATTGCGGGCGAACTGGTAGTCGAACCGGATCTGCGCATTCACGTAATTGCAGATCTGCTGGACACGATTCCAACCCGGAGCGAATGAGCCGAACAGATTCCACGCCGTGGCCGACAACTCGTCAACCTCGCAATAGCGGCTCGACAGCATGTACTCGATGACCTCGGATGGCAGGTCGTCCGGCAGGATTTCGGGTGCCTGCTTGTCCCACTGGTCGGGTATGCCTGCATCGCGAACGACCAAATCGCTGGTGAAGAGGACGCCCCCCGCGGGGACGAGAAGCCGTCGGCACCGGTTACCGAAGCCATCAGTGTATTCACGCACCCGCACTTTCGACCCGTCAGCTAGCGAGGTCACCCGGGGCCTCGGCAAGCTGAACATGTCACCGTCGCGGCTGGGGTGCGGATCGAGCAGGGTCATGCACGAGACAGGCTGCGCCGTGGTGATCTCGATCTGATAGCCGACGCGGATTTCCATGCTCTCATCTCGTCGCTGAACGTGAGAGCCCAACACCGCAGGAAAGGCGCTGTTCCTGAGGGGCTTGGTGAGATTTCAGGCATTGAGCCCAGCGCGTGTTCAATGCGAACTGCGGTTGCGGCAGAGGCCCCTCATACCAGTCGAGCGCTCCGCGTGGCCGCCGCGCGTTCGATCGACTTCGCTTTCCGCCGGGCCGCGCGCAGTTCCTCGAGCGTCGGCTGCCACCACCCCCTGGCTCGTTCCGGCATATCGGGCTCCCGTCGCGCCGGCCAGGTCCGGATGAGTTCCTCGAGGGTCGGCGAACGCCAGAAGATCCAGACATGATCCTCGGTGACGGCAGCGGCTTCAGCCCCGTCCGCCCCACCGACATCCACAAGCTCGCCATCACTGCCGGTCACCACGACGATGCCCCTCACCGTCATCACCGGTCGACCCGGGGGTGGGAGTTGCGAAGTCGGAACGGCCAGCCGCTTGCGCCGCCTCTCCGCTTCGCGTTGCTTGATGTCCGCGAACTCCGGCGAGCGCTTCAGCTCCTCACGGCGCCGTTTGCGCTCGCTGGGTTCCGCCCGCCGTGCAGCGATCTCGATGGAGAGCCAGCAAGATCTCAACGCCTCGAGAGATCGATACGGTACGCGCCAGACCTTCCCCTCGCGATCCCACGCCGCCCAAGGAACGCCGCGGAGGTTGTCGATGACGGTGCGAGAATACGGTGTCCTGACGATCACGTCTCCGTTCGCCTCAAGATAGTCGCTCTCGATCGGATCGAATGAGAATGCATCCCGGCCGCGCTCGTCGGCAAACGCGAGGGGCTCGGGCAGCTCGCGTTGAAGCCAGACCGCAACCCGGCGCTCCGCGGTTGTCCCGGGAACGAACCAGGCACAGGCATGATCGCTCCATCGTGCTGCGGGAAAACGAGCGCGGAAGCGTTCCACGAGCGCGGCATCATAGGGGAAGGCAACGATCGCGCCCGCGTCGTCATCGGCAGCTCGGATTTCGATCCGATCGGGCGGCTGAGCTGGCATCGTCGGATTCTACCGGATCGATCAGTCGAGACGAAACATGGCATCGGATCCGTTACAGATGTTGCCGAAGGAAATCCTGCGTCCTTCCGATGGCATCCGGCAATGTCGCAAGCGACAGCCCATGTCCCTCGCCGGGATAGATGCGGCTCTCGACGGTCCCGCCCTGCGACCTTATCAGGCGTTCGATCGCCGTCGCATTGGCCACCGGGACGACGCGATCGGCGTCGCCATGCAGGATCAGTGTCGGCGGGAGCCTGCGTCCCGCGCCGAGGCTCTCAGGCTCGAAGCCGAAGAAATCGACGACAGCCCGAATCCGTGATGAGCGCGAGGCGAGGGAGAGCGCAAGAGCGCCACCCAGAGAGAAGCCAACGACCGCAACGCGGTCTGCCTCGGTGCCGCGCGGAGGCTCCGCAAGGATGACCTCAAGCGTCCGCAGCCAGATCGCGTATTTGGACCGGATGTCGCCATAGCGCGCTCGACTGTCGCCGGTCGCTTCGAAATAGCGCGGCAGCAGCACTGAGTAACCCGCGTTGGCGATCGTCTGCGCCGCGAATTGATAGCGCCCTGCATTGCTCAGCCCGTCCGAGCCGTGCAGCAGGTAGACGGCCGATCCCGACGAACCGAACCTGTCGACGCCGATCCGCGTTTCCGCACTCGAACGCTTGGCCGTTCCAACCATGCAGGCGGCACCGAGCAGGGTTCGACGATCAATCCCTCTCATTCGGCCGCCTCGGACCAGCGTTCCTTCGCTTCGGCAGCCGGGACGATAAGCTTGAGGGTATCGCCCTCGACGGCCACGACGAGGCCGATATCGAGATAATGGTGCGCTCCACCGGATTCGGGATCGTTCTTCTTCAGCTTGAGGAGCTGTCCGCTCAGGCCGTCGATCGTCCCGACGTGGCCGCCGTCCGCGCCGATGACGCGTTGGCCCTCCTTGATCTGCTCGACGAACATCATGACGGACTCCCCTTGCAAAATGCTTCGTTGCGGCAACGGGAGCCGGCCGACGAAGTTCCGAGTTTCCGAAGCTTCGATGCGATTGGCGGGACCAAGGTCCCCGGGACGGTTCTCGGCTCGGTTTACGGAACCGCCACAAGACAGCGCGGTTGCCGATGCATCGGGAGTGTCGTCGATGTCGAGCAAGCTGCAAGGATACCGGGCCAAGCGCGATTTCAAGAAGACCAAGGAACCGAGCGGTGAGACCGCCGTGGCGCCTTCGAAACGGCTCCGCTTCGTGATCCAGAAGCATGACGCAACCCGGCTTCACTACGATCTGCGCCTCGAGCTCGACGGCGTCTTCAAGTCTTGGGCAGTGACGAAGGGTCCCTCCCTAGATCCCCACGACAAGCGGCTGGCCGTCGAGGTCGAGGATCATCCGCTGGCCTATGGCGACTTCGAAGGCACGATCCCCAAGGGTGAGTACGGCGGGGGCACCGTAATGCTTTGGGATCGAGGTCATTGGGAGCCAGAGGGCAAGCTAAGCCCGCAGCGTCAGCTCGAGAAAGGCGACCTCAAGTTCACGCTCGATGGGCAACGTTTGCAGGGCAGCTTCGTCCTCGTGCGGATGAAACGCGATCGGGACGGCGGCAAGCGGACCAATTGGCTCTTGATCAAGCATCGCGACGAGCACGCGTCGGACGACGAGGGCGAGAAAGTCCTGGCCGATGAGAGGTCGATTGCCTCGGGCCGCTCGATGGCTGCGATCGCCGCAGGAAACGGCAGGTCTCCGACGCCATTCCTGCTCGCGAAGGATGCTGTCGATGCGGATGCGGTCTGGGATTCGCGCGTTGGCCTCGCCGCTGCCGAACGCCGCGCGCCGGCCCGAGAGGCCAACTCGCGAAGCAAGACCGCAGCGGCGGGAACGATGCCTGATTTCCTGCCGCCCCAGCTCTGTACCTCGGTCCAGCGGCCCCCGGCCGGCGCGGAATGGGTCCATGAAATCAAGTTCGACGGCTATCGCGTTCAGGTTCGCGTCGAGGGCGGAGAGGTCACCCTAAAGACGCGTAAAGGATTGGATTGGACGAAGAAGTTCCGGGTGATCGCTGATGCTGCGCGAGGCTGGCCGGACAGCATTGTTGACGGCGAGGTGGTGGCGCTGGACGAAAGCGGCGCGCCTGATTTCGCCGCGCTCCAGGCCGCGCTGTCGGAAAGCAAGACCAACGACCTCGTGTACTTCGCCTTCGACCTGCCGTGGATCGAGGACGAGGACCTGCGCCGCCAGCCGCTCCTGGCCCGAAAGGCTCGGCTGAAGGAACTGGTAGAGCTCCATGGCGACGGCATTGTCCTGCGCTATGTCGAGCATTTCGAGAGCGGCGGCGACGCTGTTCTGAAATCAGCCTGCAAGCTCTCGCTTGAGGGCATCGTGTCAAAATCGACGGAGGCGCCCTACGTCTCGGGTCGTAGCGACACCTGGATGAAGGCGAAATGCCGGGCCGGGCATGAGGTCGTGATCGGCGGCTGGGCAACGACGGAGGGGAAATTCCGTTCGCTGCTGGTCGGCGTCAACCGGGGCTCGCACTTCGTCTATATCGGCCGGGTCGGCACCGGCTACGGCGCCGCGAAGGTCGCTTCCTTGCTGCCGCGGCTGAAGAAGCATGCGACGAAGGCATCCCCGTTCACCGGCGCTAATGCGCCGCGGCGCGCACCGGGCGTGACCTGGCTCGAACCCGTGCTCGTCGCTGAGATCGAGTTCGCAGGCTGGACCGGCGACGGCATGGTTAGGCAGGCCGCGTTCAAGGGCCTCCGCGAGGACAAGCCAGCGGCAGAGGTCGAGACCGATCTCCCGGCCTCGCCCGAGGACATCGAGCCCGCGAAGCCGACGACGGCGACGCCGCGCCGGAAGGGCGGGAGGGTAGACGTGCTCGGGGTCAGCCTCTCGCATCCGGACAAGGCGCTGTGGCCCGATGCCGAGGACGGCAGGCCCGTTTCCAAGCTGGATCTGGCGAATTACTTCTCCGCCGTCGGCGAATGGATGATCCCACACATCAAGGGCAGACCCTGCTCGCTGCTTCGAACTCCGGACGGCATCGACGGCGAGACCTTCTTCCAACGCCACGCGGGTCTCGGCACGTCCAACCTATTCGAGCTGGTCCACGTCTTCGGGGACAAGAAGCCCTATCTCCAGATCGATCGCATGGAGGCCCTGATCGCCGCTGCCCAGATCGGCGGCATCGAACTGCACCCGTGGAACTGTCAACCGGGCGATCCGGAGGTTCCTGGTCGCCTCGTCTTCGACCTCGATCCTGGGCCTGGCATCGCGTTCGACGACGTGGTCGCCGCGGCAAACGGCATGAGGGAGAGGCTGGAGGCGCTCGGGCTGAACAGCTTCTGTAAAACGACCGGCGGCAAGGGACTGCACGTCGTCACACCACTCAAGGCGGCCGGGCGCAAGAAATTGGATTGGCCGACGGCCAAGGACTTCGCCCGGCAGGTATGCGCCGAGATGGCCTCGGACGAGCCGTCCCGCTACGTGATCAACATGGCCAAGCGGCTACGGAACGGCCGAATTTTCCTCGACTATCTGCGCAACGACAGAATGTCGACGGCCGTCGCGCCGCTGTCACCTCGGGCGAGGCCAGGCGCGCATGTCTCGATGCCGGTGCCATGGACGCAGGTGAAAAAGGGCCTCGACCCGGCCCGGTTCACCCTTCGGACAGTCCCCGGCCTACTTGCGAAGAGCAAGGCCTGGGACGGCTATGCCGATGCCGGGGTGCCGCTCATTGAGGCGATCAAGCGGTTGGGTCGTGACAGCAAGGCTGCGTAGAGCGCAGGAACGAAACGTCAATGGCTGCCGTTATCGTCGCGGAGGTGCTTCATGGCTCAACGGACGTTCTGGAAGGGCTATCTCAAGCTGTCGCTGGTGACCTGTCCAGTCGCGATGATGCCGGCGCGGTCCCAAAGCGAAAAGGTCCGCTTCCATACGCTCAACCGGAGGACCGGGAACCGGATCCAGAGCCGCTTCATCGACGCCGTCACCGGCAAGCCAGTGGCGGACGAAGACGAGGTGCGTGGTTATCCTAAGGATGACGACGAGTACGTCATGATGGAGGAGGACGAACTGGATTCCGTGGCACTTGAAAGTACCCGCACCATCGACATCGAGGTGTTCGCTCCGCGCTCATCGGTTGGTTGGATCTGGTACGACGCGCCTCACTACTTGGTACCTGAAGGCAAGGTTGGTGAGGAAGCCTTCTCTGTCATCCGGGAAGCGATGAAGGCTACGAAAACCGTGGGGATTTCGCGCGTCGTCCTCTATCGCCGCGAGCGGGCCGTGCTGCTTGAGCCTCGTGACAACGGGATCGTGCTCTGGACACTGCGCTACGGCGACGAGGTGCGCGACGAAAAGCCTTACTTCGCTGGGATCAAGAAGATGGAGCCAGAGGCGGACATGAAGCCGCTGATGGAGAAGCTGATCAAGTCGCGGACCAAGGACTGGTCGCCCGACCTGGCAGAGGATCCCGTGCAGGACGAGCTCCTGTCGATCATCAAGTCCAAGGAAAAGGGAAGGAAGGCGACGCAGGCGCGTCCGGCGCCGAAGAGCGAAGGCAACGTCGTCAGCATCATGGATGCGCTGAAGAAGAGCCTCGAACCGCGGCGATCCTGATCAGCTCGCCTTGCGCCGCTCTGCCTCCTGACCCGTTTTGCCGCGAGGCTTGGCGGCGGCTTTGCGTGTCGAGGACTTTGCCGCCGCCGGCGCCTTGCCGGTACCCTTGGCGCTCTGCCGCAGCGCCTCCATCAAGTCGACGACCTTCGCAGGCGCAGGCAGCTTCTTAGGCTTGAGCTTACGACCTTCGATCTTGGCCTTGACCAACTCGGCGAGGGCGGCCTCGTAGCGATCGTCGAAAGCCTTGGGATCGAATTCGCCCGCTTTCGTCTCGATGATGTGCTTCGCGAGATCGAGCATCTCGGCCTGGATCTTCATCTTCGGCACGTCGCTAAACGCATCCTCAGCCGAGCGCACCTCGTAGTCGAAATTTAGGGTCGTACCGATCAGACCCTTGCCGTGCGACCGGATCAGGATCGAGCGCATCCGTCTGAAGATCACCGTTCGGGCCAGCGCGGCGCATTTCTGTTCCGCCATTGTCTCTCGGATTAGCTCGAACGCTTCTGATGCGATCTGGCTACTAGGTGCGATGTAATACGGGCGGTCGAGGAAGACGTCATCGATCTCGTCGCAGGGCAGGAAGGTTGAGACATCAAGCGTCTTGTCGCTTTCCGGAATAGCTGCCGCGATCTCCTCCGGTTCGAGGACAATGTAGTCGCCGTCGCCGCGATCATAACCCTTGACCTGATCGTCGTGCTCGACCGGCTTGCCCGTTACCTCATCCACGAACTGTCTTTGGACCCGATTGCCGGTCTTCCGGTTCAGAGTGTGGAACGAGATGCGCTCCGCGGTCGAAGCAGCCGTGTAGAGCGCGACGGGGCAGGTCAATTCAGCGACCTTCAAAACGCCCTTCCAGATCGCCCGCGGTGCCATGGCAGTTCCTCCGTCCGACGAGGTCAGGAACCGTGACGCACCATGATGGTTCCGCTTCCGCGCAACATGAGGAAGACCGACGTGGCACAGGATGACGCGATCATCGCCAAGGGGCTCAATGCCGGGCTGCGACGGCTCGTCGTCAGGGCACTTGTTCACTCCGCCGGCAGTGAGCGTGACGAGGGGAAAATGGACGAGCTCATGAAAGTCCTGACGGCTGAGATCGGTAGGCTCGCGTTCAAGGGCGAGACCGGTGACGGAGAGAATTCGGATCTCACCGCGGCAGTGCGAAAAGCGTTGATGATCCTCCTGAACGCCGCGCGGCGTGATGCCCAATCGGATCTGACTAGAAAGGCCGAGACGTTGCAGTGAGGGGGGTATCGCCCTCCGCGGCCCGTGATTCAGACCGCGAGTCAAAGCATTCCTGACTTGTTTCGACAAAGAGGATGCCGATCTCCCACCCATGACGAGAGAACGCATCAGGGTAATTGACCTCGAAACCGCGGGAAACGGACCACACGAAGTCTGCGAGATCGGATGGCAGGACGTCACGCGCGACGCCGACGGAAGCTGGCGCCTCGATGACGAACGGGGCGCACACCTGGTCGACCCGGGACGCGCGATTTCCGCGGATACGATGGCGATCCACCACATTAGGGATGTCGACGTGGTGGGAGCACCTTTCTGGAAGCAGATTGCGCCATCGGTATTGCGTCCGGAAGGCGGCGGCGTCATCGCGCTTGCGGCGCATCGCGCCGGTTTCGAGATGCGGTACTGCACTCCTGCGCTGAGTGGGGGAGCGCGCTGGATTTGTACCTGGAAATGCGCACTCAGGATATGGCCCCATCTCCAGCGCTTCTCGAACCAGATGCTGCGCTACCAGCGAATGCCGGACGGACTGGTACACGAGATTGGTCTTCCGGCGCAGGCGATGCCTGACGCCTATGTCACCGCCCATCATCTGAGGGATATGCTGAATGCAGCCTCTCTGGATGAGTTGCTGCGATGGAGTGGCGAGCCCGGGCTCCTGCCGCGAGTCCCGTCCGGCCCGGATCGCGGCAAGGGCTGGGATCAGGTTTCCGAGGTTGCGTTACGCGTCTTGGCGTTGGATCGCGACGTCGACCTTCGCTTCAGCGCCGAGACCGAGTTGAAACGCCGAGGAGAGTTTCCGATGCTGGAGCCATCGACACCCATTCAGCGTAGCTTGTTTTGAGTGTCGCGAGGGCTGACTGGAACGTGGTCGTCACCTGACGGTTCATCCGAGTACCCGCAGCCGAAGTTGGGTACAGAGGTCCCGGCATGAAATCCTCTCCATCCCCATCGATTGCGAGGTGGGAGCTTCCGTCCTCCACGACGCTCGGTTCATCCGTCAGGGCAAAGGGCATTGAACGCGAGCTGCGGCGTCGTCTTCCTTGGCCGATGCGCAAGTGCCTGAACGTGGAGGGAAGGCAAGTCATCCTCGAAGTAGCTGACCCCGTCGACCTTCAACCGCTTGAAAGCCGAATTGCCAGCGCAATCGAAGTCATCTCGGAAATGCCGTTGCTTCCAAGCGAGGTGGAAGACGTACTGGCAATCTGCTCTCGCGAGCGCCACAAATGGCTGGAAGACGGACGGCTGCAAAGCGCGGGGACTCGCACCGTCAAACTTCGGGGGCGCGCGCGGGCCGTGACCTTCCACGTTTTCGAGCCGCGACATATCGAGACAATCCTCGACGGCGACCTACCTGCTATTTGGCGAGAAGAAGATGCAATCAGAAGCTCCGAGAACCGCCGGCGTGCAGCGGCTAAGGCCGCTCTCGCCGGGGCTCGAAGAGCCGAGTCCCGACCGGCGCAAGCTGCGAAAGCAGTCGCGCCGGACAAGCCGCCCGATCTCCGGGGCTGGGACGAATTCGATGCCGACGGGCTGCTGCGTTGACGTCCGGCGACCGGCAGAGAGGCCAGACTTGGCGCAATTGCTGCAACCTTTCTGACCGCCCGAAGTTGCGGGATTTTGGGGCGATCACGTGCGCATACCTCTGATAGTCAAACAGGCCTCACTCGCCATCCTGGCCGGTCTTACGACGTCGTTGATCGCATCGCAGGCCTACGCATTGATGATCGGTGGTCGCGGGACCGCACATGAACACGGCAACTCAGACGCTACCGAGGGCGGCGATGCCAACGGGCCGACCGAGATCCCGCCGTCCGGCTGGCGGGATATCCTCTGGCGGACCTATAGCGAGGTCGGCAGAGACAGGGTTCTCGCTGTCGCCGCGGGAGTGACCTTCTACGGGCTGCTCGCGGTCTTTCCGGCGATCACCGCCTTCGTCTCCCTCTACGGTCTCGTGGCCGATCCGGGGACGGTCGCGGAGCAACTATCGGCAGCGGAGGGCGTGCTGCCGGGCGGCGCGATCGAAGTGGTCCGCGACCAGATCGTGAGGATCACGACAGGCAACGAGGCCAAGCTCGGGTTCGCCTTCGTCATCGGATTGGGACTGTCGGCTTGGAGCGCCAATGCGGGCGTGAAGGCCGTCTTTGATGCACTCAACGTTGCTTATGGCGAGGACGAGAAGCGAAGCTTTATTCGGCTGAACCTGACCTCTCTGACCTTCACGCTCGGCATTCTGGTCTTTGCCGTCTTGGCGATCGGGGCCGTGGCCGCCATCCCGGTGATCCTCGATCATCTCTACCTCGGAGATTTGGCGGAATGGGTTCTGTGGCTCGGCCGCTGGCCCGCGTTGGTCGTCATTCTCATGGTCGGCCTCGCAGCACTTTACCGGTTCGGACCAAGCCGTGACGACGCCAAGTGGGCGTGGGTGAGTCCTGGCGCCGGCTTCGCGAGCGTCGCCTGGCTACTCGGGTCGGTCCTATTCTCGTGGTACCTCGCCAGCTTCGAGGACTACAACAAGACCTATGGTGCGCTCGGCGCTGTGATCGCGCTCCTGATGTGGATGTGGTTATCGGCCACGATCATCCTGGTCGGCGCGGAGCTGAACTCCGAAGCGGAGCGTCAGACGCTGCGCGACACCACGAAAGGTCCCCCGCGGCCGATCGGACTGCGCGGCGCCGACGCCGCCGACAACAAGTCGGGTTCCGATGACGAGTCGGGAAAAAGCCGCTCCGCTGAACGATGAGATCCGGTCCGCCGAAAACGAGGAACCGGAGTGGCGTGCGGGCGGTTGGAACCTCATCGGGAAGCCTCGCTGGAACCTCAGGAGCGCGAGATGGCAGACGAGAATGAGTTCGGTAATTCTGGTTCACGCTCCGGAGAGAAAGCAAGCGACGTGACGTCGAATTTGAAATCTGTCGGCATCGACACCGACCGCATGACGGAGGCGGCCGGTGATCGTGCCGGAGAGTTGCAGAGAATGCTCATCGAAGAGGTGAGGGCGCAGCCTCTCAGAGCCCTGGCGTGGGCAGCGGCGGCCGGAGTGGTCATCGGCTTCTGGGCTGCGAAATAGGCCGTGGGCGCCCTGGTCGCCCAGTTCGTCTCTGGGGCGACGGCAGCGATCAAGCGCCGCGTGATCGTCTATGCCCTTTGGGCTGCCAGCGGTCTGCTCCTGGTCTTCGCCGCCGGTTACGCGCTGAACGCACTCCACGCATCGCTGATGTTCCGCTGGGGACCTATCACCGCCAGCCTCGTCGTGGCGGGAGGACTGCTGTCCTGCGCGCTCGGCCTGGCCGTCGCGGGATATCTGCTATCAAGGACGCGGCCCGAGTCGCTTTACGAACGACTGGGAGCGTCTCCGGAGCTTACGCGGATGACGAGATATCTGGCTCGGCCGAAGCGCAGACTGGCTCCGGCTGCTGCGGGCGCTCTGGCTGGCGCCGTGGCCGTCGTCACGCTGGCGTTCCTGAGGCGGTCTTCTGGATCTGGAGACTCCCGTCCGGACCAACCTACGCGCCGCCATGACATCCCTTAGCGCAGGATCGGCTCGTAGGCTGTGAGGTCGTTTCGGATCGTCGTGGCGGCGACACCGGCCTCGCCCATCGCATGGCTGATCTGGTCCAAGCCCACCACGACATCGCCGGCGGCGTAGAGCCCCCGGACATTCGTGCGCTGATGGGCATCGACCTTGATGCATCCCTCATCGGTCAGGGCGGCGCCGAGCGACGCTGCCAACCCCGAATGGATCTCGGAACCCAGGGCGGGATAAACGGTGTCGAAAGTCATCCGTCCTTGGCTGACTGCGAAGTGGATTCCGGTTTCATCGAGAATGAAGTCCGTGGGCCTTCCACGAACGATGCAGATGCCGTTCGCATGGATCCGAGCAGCATCGTCTTCGGTCAACTCGGTGCCTTCGTCGAGTATCAGCGTCAGCCGGGCGGTGTAGGACCTGAGGAAGATGCACTCCGTGACAGCTCGGGCGCCGCAGCCGATAACGGCGACGTTCAGGTCGGTCACTTCATAGCCGTCGCACACCGGGCAATAGCGAAGTCTGCCGGTGCGTAGTGCGTCGGCGTGCAGCGGCTCCGGAATCGCCGGACGTCGGTTGGTCACCCCAGTCGCCAGAAGGACCGTTCGCGCGGGACCGAATCCGTTGCAACCGCCAGCTTCGAACCCACCGGGGATGATCGCCAAGCCGTCAACGTGGGTATCGACGAAGCGGGCGCCGAATTTCAGCGCCTGGCGACGCATCCGTTCCAGCAGTTCCGTCCCCGCAATGCCTTCCGGAAACCCGGCGTGGTTGTGGGTGCAGGGAATCTGCCGTGCCCGGCTGTTCCCGTCATCGGCAACGGCGACCTTGAGATGAAAGCGGGCCAGGTAGATCGCTGCCGTCAGACCAGCAGGTCCTCCTCCGACTATCAGGCAGTGCAAGGTTTCCGGCATCGCTCGCCTTTCACGCGCGCATCCGTTTCGTGCGCCAGCTCTGCGTCCATCATTCCCGGTCTCGTCTCGTCGTCTAGGCGAGAACATCTCCGCGAGCGCGAGAGTCGAACCATGAGAAGCGCACCTGCTGGTCAGAGCCGATCGATGCGGGAGACGGAGAAGCGTTCAAGTCCGCTTGCTAGGCCGCGCTCGGTTTTCGTAGCTCGCATTGCCGAGACCGGTACCGATCGTCAGGACACCCCAATGCCGGACATCTTGCATGAACGGCATCTCGCTCAATCCCTGGATGACGGCATCGTTGTGCATCGTCACCATGGTGTCGTGCTTTCCGATCGTCGGGACCGTTTCTCGAATGTTCTCGATCAGATTGAAGCGGCTGCTTTCCCAGTTCCCCGGGAGATTCTGGGCACCGCGATCGATGGTGCCATCCGGTTGAATGATCCCCGGGCATCCAATCCCGATGAAAGGCGCCACCCGGAGGCCACCGCGCTCGGCAGCGTTGATCTGGCTTCGGATCATGTCGCCCATTCGCTCGACGGCCCGATCGCGATCGGTGGTTTCGTCGGCATGACGCCAGAGTTCGAATTCGTAGACCCTCGCCTTGCTAAGGTCGGGTGCCTTGTCCTGGCGCAGCTCAACGATTCCGACGCGGATGTTGGAACCGCCGATGTCAACGGCAACGAGACTGTCGAACGCCTCGAACATCCATGTCGGAGCGATGTGAGCATTGCCGATGAGGCCTGCTTCGTCGGGATGATTCCGGATAGGTTGGAGTTCAGTTGTCTGGCCTTGCGTGCGCAGTATGATGCCTGCTCTGGCGATCGCGAGTTCCCCAACGCGGCTCTGCCGAAATCCGCCCCCCACGACGACCCGTTCGATCTGAGCCCAGGCCTTGCCGCGGCAGAAACGCCGAACGACCGTCGCTAAAGAATCCGCGTATCGCTCGACAGCGGTATGGACCAGTGCGGCTTCCTCCGGAGCACCCTCGATGAGCAGGGCGTCGAGATCCTTCTTCTTCAGGTCTTCGCTCGGCACTTCCAGCGGATCGTCGCCGTTTTCACGCAAGACCGCGCGCACCTCCTCCAGATGCTCGAAGATCGCCGCACGCCTCGCCTTATCGCCGACGAAACCCTCCTCGTCACGAGCTTCAAGATTATAACTCGTCACCAGGACGGAGGGCAGTTGCGATGCTCCATGAGGTCCGTCGCCGGGTTTCGATTTCGAATTCTTCGCCATGTGAATCTCGCCGCTGCGAGACACTCAACCGTGCCGACGTAGCGAGGTTCCTCAGATTGAAGGGAATGCCCCGTTCCTTGTGGTGGCTCGCATGTTGCCGAGATCGAGAACGGTGGAGAGAACTGCCTAGCTTCGTGCGAACGGAGGCAAGACGTCTGGCAGAAATCACCTCCTGGCTTCCATTCCTTCGGAATCGTGGAAGAAGCAGTCGAGGAGCCGAGCCAGTTCTGCGGGGGCTTCCTCCGCCATATGATGTCCGCTCGGGATCGAGGCACCGCGAACATCGTCAGCCCAATTTTTCCAGACTGCGACGACATCACCGTAAAGGCCCGGCAGATCGTCTCGCTCCGACCAGATAGCCAGCAGTGGACACCGAATCCGGCGGTCTTGTGCAAGGTCCTCGCGATCATGCTGTGGATCAACGCTCAAGCCCGCGCGGTAATCTTCGATCATCGTGTGAATCGTGGGCGGGTCGCAGATGGCGCGAACGAAGTCCGCGAAATTCTCCTCGCCCATCGCTTCAGGCGAACCGCCGTACCACGCCAGCGGGTCGGCTCCGATCGCGCGCTCTGGCTTCTCAGGCTGGGCATAGAAAAACCAATGCCACCAGCGCTGGGCAAAATCCGCGCGACAACGGTCGAGTGCCTCCAGGATCGGAACACCGTCAAGGACCGCTAGCTTCCGAACACGTTCTGGATAATCCATCGCCATTCGGAACGCGACATACGAGCCTCTGTCATGGCCTGCGACACCAAACGTGTCGTGTCCCAGTCTGTCCATCAGCTCGACAAGGGCACGAGCTTTCGCCCGCTTCGACGAATTCGCATGGTCGGGCCGGTCAGGCGGTTTGAATGAAGCTCCGAAGCCCGGCAGATCGGGACATACGATGGTGTGCCGGGTGTGCAAATTCGCGGCGACCGCATGCCAGGTCGTGTGGGTGCGCGGGTGTCCGTGGAGAAGCAGAATCGGCGGCCCGCTTCCTCCGACACGAACCCGGATCGGTCCGTCGGCCACTTCCACCGTCTCAAGGCTGAATCCCTCGAACATGCGAAACATCCTTCCACCTTGTATAAACGGTGATGCGGGAAACCGGGTCCTTGGCTCGTCGTTTCGAGCCGGAGGCCTGAACACTCGGCAAGTGGGGAGGGAAAGACGGGCCAGGAAGGATTCGCATTAGCTGCGGCTCGGTCAGTGTTCGCCTCCCACGCAATCTGACACGCGACGGTGAGGTATGCTGTAGCGGATGGAGGAAAGTCCGGAATCTTTGCGGGGGGACCGGGGGCTGATCGCGGAGGTCGTCGTCGGCGTCCGCGGACGCGGCAACCGACTCAGGATAGAGAGCGCCTCTGTCCGCAATAGGCGCATCCGCGACATTGAAGGTGCCCAGCCTTTTTCGTGGAGGCTCACCCCTAGGCGAGGCATCCAGCGCTCGAGACCTATGCGCGCGCTAATCGCGGCGCGGGTCGGTATTCCGTTCCTCGCATCGTCGTGCCTTTTCGATCTCTTCGTCGCTATGGGACTCGACCCCAATCAAGGAATTCCGAGCGCCCTCCTGCGCACGGATGAGTTCGTCGATCTTCGCCTGAAGTGCTGCTCCATCCCGGTTTTGGGTGGCCTGGAGGATCGGCAGCAGCAAGAGGGTGACCGTGCTGATTGCCAGGCTGGCGCCTCCCAGGAAGTGATCGCTCCCGGAAGCGAAGGCCACGACCCCGGCCAGCGACAGGGCCCCAGCAATGAGCAGCATCGCAGGTCGCCCGGCGAAGCGGGCGCAGCCGGTGGAGAACGCATCGAACCACTTCATGTCATTCCCTCCGATCCAGAACACTGGAACTGGCTTGGAGCGCGGACAGTTCAGTTGGATCGCGGACGAATCCGCCGGTCCAGCGGTCGAGGTGCACCATGTCGAGTTACGATCACATCATCCACAAGGGCAGCAAGGCGTCGCTGTTCACCCGTATTGCGCAGGCGGTCGCTAGTTGGACTGGAAAACCGATCACATTCTTCGTCGCGGTTGGCCTGATCCTCGTATGGGGCGCCTCAGGTCCAGTTTTCGGTTTCAACGACACGTGGCAGCTCGTCATCAACACCTCGACGACCATCATCACCTTCCTGATGGTCTTCATCATCCAGAACAGCCAAAACCGCGACACCGCAGCGATGCAGATCAAGCTTGATGAACTGATCATCAGGCTTGAAGGCGCGCGCGAAGAGCTCCTCGATCTCGAGGAGCTGGACGAGGAAGACCTCGTCGTGATCCGGCGTGATTTCTGCAAGCGCGCTTCCAAAGCCCGTCGCGCAGCCGAAGAGGGAGACTCTTCCAAAGGTGGCTAACCACAACACCGCAATCGCTATCTTGGGAATTCGACAGTCTAGCCTGCCTTCGCCCCTTTCTGTTCGCGGTCTCGGCCGTGCCCGTTCCCCGTCGTCGCATCACCGTCGCCGGAGAGCACGACCGGGTTAGCACTCACCAATCCGTCGGGATTCGGAGAAGTGCGCGGTGAGGCGGCGTACTGACCTGCGGCATCTCGTTTTGCGGGCTTCTGGGAGGTCAGGGCGTCCGCTTGATGTTTTTCAGCTTCTTTCCCACGGTTGGGCATCAACGTCTCCAGAGATGGGTGCAGGTGCTAATCCTTGCGGAGCTTCCCGAGGTTGCCGGGCAGGCCCACGAGCGGGCGATCATCGCGTGCCATGGCGTCACCGCGCTGCTCGGGCTCGCCGTCCATTTCCGAGGCGGCTTTCATGACCGCGTCCGGTGGGGCAATATTTTCCTGTAGGTGCCACTCGACCGTATCGCGATCCATCCCCGAGCGTTCGGATAGCCGCGCTATCCAGTCCTGACCGGAAAATTTTCTCGCGAGGGCGACCGCCAGTTCACGTCCGGTAGGCGAAGATGGATGTGGCATGTCGATGCTCCCTTTCGAAGGCAACGCAACAAGGACGAAGGGGTTGCGCCGCTGGGCCGATAACCGAAGGAGGCTTGCGGACGTCAAAGAATGGAGGGCATGGCGTTCCTGCACGCTGCCATCCGGTGATCCCGAACCGAGGGCCGACGATCGAGTTCGAGGGCATTAGGCGCCCGAACACTGGGCTGCCGAACCCGGTGTTCGCGGCACGGTTTCTGACCAAGACGGCGAGCGACAAATAATTGAGTCGCAAGGATATTTTTACGGAACGGTCGCTGGCAGGGCGCGTTCGCAGAGTGGGGGGTCATCAAGGACCCACGACATGAAAGCACTCTGCTGGCACGGCAAGGGCGATATTCGCTGCGAAACGGTGCCCGATCCACAAATCCAGGATGCCGGCGATGTCGTGATCAAGGTTACGGCCTGCGCGATCTGCGGCTCCGACCTGCACGTCTATGACGGCTACACGCCGACGATGGAGGCAGGCGACGTACTTGGACACGAGACCATGGGGGAGGTCGTCGAGGTCGGGCGCGACGTCCGGAACCTCAAGGTCGGCGATCGGGTCGTCGTGCCGTTCAACATCGCCTGCGGCGACTGCTTCTTCTGCCGCAAGCAGCTCTTCTCACTCTGCGACCGCTCTAATCCGAACGCGGATCAGGCAACGAAGGCGATGGGCCAGTCGCCGTCCGGCTTATTCGGCTATTCGCATATGCTCGGCGGCTTCCCGGGCGGGCAGGCCGAATACCTGCGGGTGCCCTATGCCGATGTCGGACCGATCAAGGTCCCGAACGGCATTCCGGACGAGCAGGTGCTGTTCCTATCGGACATCTTCCCGACCGGGTACATGGCGGCGGAGAATGCGGAGATCGAGGAAGGCGACACGGTCGCGGTCTGGGGCTGCGGCCCGGTCGGCCAGTTCGCGATCCAGTCGGCCTGGATGTTCGGCGCGGGTCGCGTCATCGCGATCGACAATGTTCCTGAGCGGCTTGCGCTGGCGGCGAGCAAGGGGCGGGCTGAGACGATCAATTTCGACGATGTCGGCGTCTACGACCGCCTCATGGAGATGACCAAGGGCCGTGGCCCCGATCGCTGCATCGACGCGGTCGGCGCCGAGGCCCATGGCAGCGGTTCGTTCGATGCCGTCATCGACAAGATCAAGGCTGCGACCTACCTCGCAACCGATCGTCCGCATGCGCTCCGGGAGGCGATCATGTGCTGTCGCAAGGGCGGCACGATCTCTATGCCCGGCGTCTATTTCGGTTTCCTCGACAAGATCCCGATGGGCGCCTTCATGAACAAGGGACTGACGCTAAAGACGGGGCAGACGCATACGCACCGCTATCTCGCGCCGCTTCTCGAAAAGATCACGTCCGGCGAGATCGACCCTTCCTTCGTCATCACGCACCGGGCGGGGCTTGAGGATGGGCCCGGGCTTTATCAGACATTCCGCGACAAGGAGGACGGCTGCATCAAGGTTGTCCTTACCCCGTGAACGAGGAGAACGACATGGCAAATGGAACGGGGAAACTCGCAGTCGTCACAGGCGCTTCGAGCGGGATTGGCTTCGAGCTGGCCCAGCTTGCCTCGGCGGACGGCTACGACTTGATCATTGCGGCCGACGAAACCGACATCCACGACGCTGCGGCGAAACTGAAGGCAGAGGGCGCCAACGTTGTCTCGATCGTCGCCGATCTGAGCGACGAGGAGGGGGTCGAAGAACTCGTCGGGGAAATCGCCAAAGCGGGGCGGCCGATCGACCTGCTCTTCGCCAATGCAGGACGAGGTCTCGGGCACGGCTTCCTCGATCAGGACGACACCGAGTGGCTGCGCGTGATCGACACCAACATTGTCGGCACGCTGCTGCTGCTGAAGAAGGTCGGTCTTCAGATGCGCGACCGGGGCGAGGGGCGCATCCTCATTACCGGCTCGATCGCGGGATTCATGCCGGGGACGTTCCAGGCCGTCTACAACGGTACGAAAGCGTTCATCGATTCCTTCTCCTTCGCGCTCCGCGAGGAGTTGCGGGACACGGGCGTCACCGTCACCTGCCTCATGCCGGGCGCGACCGAGACCCGCTTCTTCGAGCGTGCGGGGTTGCTCGATACCAAGATCGGCCAGGACGAAAAGGACGATCCGGCCGACGTCGCGAAAGCAGGCTATGACGCAGTTCTCGCCGGAGAGGGCGACGTCGTCAGTGGCTGGAAAAACAAGCTCCAGTCCTCGCTTGCCAACGTGACCCCGGCCGAGACGCTCGCCAAGCAACACCGGAAGATGGCGGAGCCGGGCTCGGCTGATCGTTGACGACATGGCGTCGTGCCACTGAACACTCCGACGGGAAGGAGGATCCAGAACCCTCCTTCAACGGAACGGCCGACTGAGGAACGCCGAGCCGGCGAGGCCGAAACGCCCAGGAACATCTGACGCTTGCGATATACCGATGCGCGTTCCGATTAGGACCTTGGAACAGGACGGTCCTGAGGAGAAGGAGAACGGTGGTCGCGTGAGGTCGTGACCATCGCAGCTACCCTCGATGCCCAAAGCTGCGCAGAGGCGGCCGGGACCCGAGCAGAGTTGACGATCGGGGAGGTCGCCTCGCCGGCTTCTCATCTCCTCGATGCCGACAAGCGGCTCGATCGCGCGAATGAGAACGGCGGCACCCGGCGTCAGCCCACAGACCACGTTCAGGCACCAGTGAAGTCCGTAGGAGCGATAGACGTAGGCGTGCCCGGGCGGGCCGAACATGCTGCGGTTCCGCGAATTCGGTCCCTTCACGCTGTGCGACGCCGGATCCTCATGGTCATAGGCCTCGGTTTCGACGATCGGACCGCCCGCGCCCCTGAACAGCAGCGTCGCGCCGATCAGTTCTCGCGCCACCAGCGCCACCGGCCTTCGGTAGAAGCTGTCCGCGAGTGGCGGAAGCTCGAGCATGACATGATCGGCCATGGGGATTCATCCGGCGGCGAAGAGGGAAGCAGATCGAACCCTGCTGATAGAACTCCTGCAATATCAGGCCCCGGTCTCGGAATGATCGGCCGCCACCGGCTTGGACTCGGGCGATCCTCGCTGGCGCAAGAAGATCGACAGCACGACCAGGACGGCGGTGGACAGAAATTCGGACTGCCAGTTCTGAAAGGATTCGAACCAGAGCTGAGAGTCTGCGAGATAGCCGAGCATGGTCTTCAATTCGCGGCCGTGGACCTCCGCTTCCTGGTTCGCGGCAATGGCGCTGAACCACCAGTGCAGCGCGAAGGAGGCGATGAAAAGAACGGCGAGCGCCAAGCCCAGCGAATGCTCATAGAGCCACGCTAGCTTGGGATTGCGCGCCCGCCAGGGCAGGTCATCGTTCTCCCGCCCCGGAGCGTCGGGATCGCGGGACTCCGCCGACCCTCGCTGGAACAGCATCGCGGTCAGGACGACATAGGTCGCCATCTGAAGGAACTCGCTCTCCCAATTCTCGAAGAGGGCCGAGAGGAAAGGTCCGCTCGTCAGGTAAGCACCGAATGGGAGAGCCCGCTGCCCATGCTGGATGAGTTCTTCATTATGAGAGGCGAGGCCGGTAAGCGCCATGCCCGCGAGCGAGAACAGGAACATTCCGAGCAGTACCAGGGTCAGTCCGTTGTTGCGCATGATCGGTTTCATCGAGCTCCCCGTCTATCGCCACGCATGCAGGATCTCGGCGGTGCTCACCGCCTCGATCTGCTCGGTGAAGCGCGAAAGGTAGAGTTCCATCAGCGCGTCATGGGTCGCATCGGACGAACTGCACACCGCATCGGTCGCTAAGATGACTCGCAAGCCACGATCGACCGCCCCGAGGACGGTTGCGAGGACGCAGACATCGGTTTCGCCTCCGGTCACGATGACGGTATCGATGCCGGATCCAGCGAGGAGAGCGTCGAGATTGCCTTCGTTCCATGGCGAATAGACGTGCTTGTCGATCACCCGAGCCGGCGGCACGAAGCGCTCGAGGGCGGGGACCAGCCGGATGGCGTCGGCGCCGATCCGTTCCAGTGTCACGTCGGCCCATCGCCGATAATAGCGCGCCCATGTCCCGCGCCCGTCACCGGGGCGGGTCGCAGGGATGAAGCGTGTGAAGATGGTCCGATGGGGATGGGAACCGCATAGCTCTTCGATCGGAGAAAGCACACGCTCGAACCAGTCCACGGCCCAGGGAGACCCGACGTCGAACAGGCGCTGCATGTCCACGCACAGATGCAGGCCGTTTCCGCCGATCCCGCCGTGCTCAAGTCCTTTGGCGATCATGAGGAAGTTCTTTCCTGTCGAACGGCGATCAGCGCTTTTGCGTCGGCAGCAGCGTGCCGAGGAGTGAGCGCGCCGTATTCGCGATGACGCTCCCAGCATCGGGATCTCCCGCGGCCAAGGCGCCTGCGAGTCCGCGTGCCTGAGCGAAGGTGATGTGCGGCGGCAGTGGGGGAACGTTCGGATCGGTCACCATGTCGAGGACGAAGGGGCGATCGGACGCGAGCGCCTCGTCCCAGGCCGGCCCAACCTGTTCGGGATCCTCGACCCGCCGCCCGGAAAGTCCCATAAGCTTCGCGATCTCGGCGTAGGGCAAGTCCGGCAGCTCCTGGCTCGCCGGCCATTTCGGATCGCCGGCCTGGATCCGCTCCTCCCAGGTTACATAGGCGAGTTCGCGGTTATTCAGCACCATGATCACGAGCCGGGGATCGGCCCAACGTTTCCAGTATTTCGCGATCGTCACCAGCTCGGTGATGCCGTTCATCTGCATCGCGCCGTCGCCGACCAGCGCGATGGCCGGACGATCCGGATGCGCGAACTTCGCTGCGACGGCATAGGGGATGGCGCAGCCCATCGTCGCCAGCGTGCCCGAGACGGAGCCCATCATGCCACGCCGGAAGCGCAGATGACGGGCATACCAGACCGTTGTCGTGCCGCTGTCGGCGGTGACGATGCAGCGTTCCGGCAGGCGCTCGGACAGTTCGGAGGCGACCCGTTGCGGGTTGATCGGAGATGCCTCGACCATTGCGCTGTCGGCCACCTCCTGCCAGCCATCGCTGACATTGGCTTCGATCGTAGCCCGCCAATCGTCGGCGGTCTTGGGCTTCAGCAACGGCAGAAGCGCTTCCAGCGTCGCGGCAGCGTCTCCGATGAGGTTGACTTCCATCGGGTAGCGCAGGCCGAGCATCCCGGCGTCGATGTCGATCTGGACGCCGCGGGCCTGTCCGGGTTTCGGCAGGAATTCCGTGTAGGGGAAGCCCGACCCGATCATCAGCAGCGTGTCGCAGCCCTGCATCAGATCCCAGCTCGCCTTCGTCCCGAGCAGACCGATAGAGCCCGTGCAGAACGACACGTCGTCGGGCACCGCAGCCTTGCCCAGGAGGGCCTTGGCAATTCCCGCCTTCAGCTTCTCTGCCGTGGCGAGTACCGCGTCGGTCGCCTTGATCGCGCCGGCACCGACGAGGATGGCGACCTTCTCGCCCGCATTGAGCACGTCTGCCGCACGCTGGAGGGCGGTCGCAGCAGGAACCACAGGCGACAATTCGATGCCGACACCCGAGTGCGTCATGCCATGTTCCTGAGACGGCTCGACCATCTCCTCGAGCTGGAGATCGTTGGGCAGGATCACACAGGTGACGCGCCGCTCGGCGATGGCGATCCGGAAGGCGCGATCGATCAGATGTGGCACCTGCGCCGGCACGGAGGCCGTTTCGACATAGGCGCCGGCGACATCCTTGAAGAGCGATTGCAGGTCGAGATCCTGCTGGTAGTGCGAGCCCATCGCCGAGCGCGCCTGCTGACCGACGATGGCGACCACCGGGCGGTGATCGAGGCGCGCATCGTAAAGGCCGTTGAGCAGGTGGACCGCGCCGGGTCCCGAGGTGGCGATGCATACGCCGACCTCGCCCGTAAATCGGGTTTCGCCCGATGCCATCAGGCTCGCAGCTTCCTCATGCCTGACCTGGACGAACTCGAGGTCGTCTTCGCGTCGTTGCAAGGCCGCGATCAGGCCGCCGATGCCGTCACCCGGATAGCCGTAGACGCGTTTCACTCCCCAGTCGTGAAGACGCGTCCAGATGAAGTCGGAGACTGTGCGGGCCATGATGATGTCCGAAGATGAGAAGGGATCGCTTGCCTCCATTCGGCCAGCGCTCCTGGATTCGACGCAGGAAGCGATCAGCGCCCGGGACCGAAGGTTCGTGGAGAGGGAACGGGGGCCATGCCGCCATGTTCCGGTCCCGGCGCCCTTGCGGTCATTTCGCTAAAGCCGCGGAACGCCAACGACCTTGAGGGGTTGGCTGATCATCACCCAGCCCTCGGGTTCCATTCCTGAATTCGCGAGATGTAGAGCGGCAGTCGTCCGAGCTTCACGGCCAGTTCTGCTCCGAGAGGTCCGGGGCCGAGCATCAACACGTCCTCGAGAGTCCGATCCCCGAAGGAAAGCCCATGACCGAGCACCCGAAGCCGCCGTTTCCTCACCAGCAGCAAGAGATGCCAGGCTCGACCGACCAGATGGAGCCTCGCCCCGATCATGGCGAGACCTCCTACCGGGGCTCGGGCCGTCTTGCGGGCAAACGAGCAATCATTACCGGCGGCGACAGCGGCATCGGCCGGGCTGTCGCGATCGCCTATGCCAGGGAAGGCGCCGATGTCCTGATCTCCTATCTCGATGAGGAGGACGATGCGGCCGAGACGAAACGCTGGGTCGAGGAGGCGGGCCGCAAGGCGGTGCTCGTACCCGGGGACATCCAGTCGGCGGCCCACTGCCGCGGGATCGTCAAGACGGCCATGGCGGAACTGGGCGGGATCGACATCCTGGTCAACAATGCCGCCCGTCAGGCGACCTTCGACGACATCGGCGAGATTTCGGACGAGGAGTGGGAGCTTACGTTCAGGGTCAACATCCACTCGATGTTTTACCTGACCAAGGCGGCGGTGCCGCACATGCCCGCCGGCAGCGCGATCATCAACACCGCCTCGGTGAACTCGGACATGCCGAACCCCACCCTGCTTGCCTACGCGACGACCAAGGGGGCGATCCAGAACTTCACCGCCGGGTTGGCGCAACTCCTGGCCGAGAAGGAGATCCGGGCGAATGCGGTCGCCCCAGGGCCGATCTGGACGCCGCTCATTCCCTCGACGATGAATGCCGAGCGTGTCTCGAATTTCGGCAAGCAGGTGCCGATGAAGCGACCCGGGCAGCCGGCGGAACTCGCCACTGCGTATGTGATGCTGGCCGATCCGTTATCCAGTTATGTCTCCGGCGCCACGATCGCGGTGACCGGCGGCAAACCAATCCTATAGGAAACCCTGCGGATGAACTGGATCACCGTCATCGGCTTCGGTGCAGCGCTCTGCTCGACGGTCAGTTTCATGCCCCAGGCTTGGCGGATCGTGAAGACACGCGACACGTCCTCGCTCTCGGCCCCGATGTACGCGATCAACACGATCGGCTTCCTGCTCTGGCTGATCTATGGCGGGATGCTGGGCCAATGGCCGCTGATCCTGACCAATGGCATCTGCCTCGTGCTGGCAGCCTTCATCCTGACGATGACGCTGGCGTCGTCGAAGCAGAAGGCCAAGATCGCGGACGCGCTGAAGTGAGCTGAGGCGCCTCGGGACCGTTTTTCCTTCCGCCAGAGTGCATACTGGTTCATGGACGATCCGCCCCAGCTTAGGGTTCAGAACGGCTGACTGCGTGGACGCTCGGCCTGGCGAATGTCCTCGACGGTCGGCTGACGCGTGATCTCGAGTTGATCATCGTTGCGGATCAGTAGGCCTCGATCTGCGAAAGCATCAAGCCATCCGAGCATCGGCCATTTCCCCCATCGGGCATGAAAGACGCGAGCGTTCCGCACGATGTCATCGAAATGTTGGAGAGGCGGGTCGAAGACGCCGTGGTGCTGGTGATAGGCGCACGTGCCGCCAAGGAAGAGGAGATCTATGCCGGTCTCCCTCGCGCGAAAGGCGAAGTCGGTATCCTCGGCGCCATAGCCAGTGAAAGCCTCGTCCAAACCGCCGATGCGTTTGAAGGCGCTGGCGGACACGCCGAAGGCGAGCGACCAGAACAGCCCGAAATTTCGTTGCCCAGCCACCCCGGATGGTGGAAACCGCCGCGCGGGATGCGACACGCCGGCTGCGCTGAGCGAGGCATCCGACCATTGCCCTTCGTTGGCGTCGCCCGCGGTCAAGTAGCGGATCTCTGCGCAGATCAGGGCATCGCGCTGATCCAAGGCATCGGCCATCGCGGAAACCAGGCCCGGGCCAGGGATACAGTCGACGTCGAGGAACAACAGGAAGGGCGAACTGGCATGAGAGGCCGCAAGGTTGCGGGCCTCCGCCAAGGGCAAACCCTCGGTCGCGAGGCGGATGAGCCTGATCTGAAAATCCGCGGCGGGATGCGCGACCGGCGTGTCGCTCATGTCGACGATGACGAGTTCGGCCGGCGCCATGTCACTGCGCCGCAAGCCTTCCACGAGGTTTCGCAGATGCGCCTCTCGGTTCTTCACCAAGGTGAGGACGCTGATCACGCTGGGCTCCGGCGCCAGAGATCGAGCCGGTATTCGGGCCGACGCTCATGCAGAACGGACAGAACGTCGGAGGCCATCGCTTGTTGCAGGGCTCCGACGGCGTCATCCCCGCTCTGGGGATAATCGGTCTCTCCGGTCCAGTGGACGAGCAGCAGATCTCCGCCTGGCGCGAGCAGGCCATGCAGTTGGCGGGCGGCTTGCCGGAGATCGGCGTCGTCCCAGTAATAAGCGACTTCAGAGACGACGATCAGGTCGAATGCGGCCTCGGTCGGCGCTTCGCCGGGAAAGCCCATGATGGCGAAGCGAACTCCATGGAATTCGGAACACCGGTCTCGCGCGCTGGCGAGTGCCGTCTCACTGACATCCACGGCGAGCAAATCGTCGCAATGCCGCGCCAACTGACGCGTGAGAACGCCGTTAGCACATCCGATCTCGAAGCCCCGGCGGTAATGGCGGCCGCCCAGTGCCGCGATGCTGTGTTCGTACTTGGCTCGCTCATAGGGGCTCGTCTCGAAGCCCCAGGGGTCGGGCGTGCCCGCGAACATCCGCTCAAAGTACTCAGGGGGCAGGCTTTTCCGCGCGCGCATTGAGCCCGGTCCTTTCATAGAGCAGGTCGGATGCGGGCATGCGCAGCTTCGCTGCCGGCAACCTGAAGCCCTCGCCGAATTGCGGGGTGAGCTGGCTGACATGAGCCGCCAGCGCGGCGTTGCGGAGGCCGATCGGAATCGGCGGCGTGCGCAGCGCCCGGTAGCCTTCGTCGGGCGGCTCGGGCGCCCAGACGACGTACTCGAAGACCGTGACGGGACGCATGGCGCTCGAAGCAACGGCGCTGGCCAGCCGATAGGCGGCCTCGTGATCGCAATGCGGCTCATGCCGCGCCGTCACAGCCAGCGCATCGACCCGGCGCTGGCGGCAGAGAGCGGTGAGCCGGCGCCTTGCCTGTTCGAAGCCGGGTTCGCCTGCCCCAAAGGGCCGCGCGTCCGGCCAGTCCAGGAAGAGCGGCGGCGGATGCGCCGGGCCGGCCAGCACCCTGACGGCGCGCGCCGCCTCCCGACGGCGGGCTGCGACAAGGCGAGCGCGCGAAGCCGGGCCGTCGTGGCTGTGCGAGCCGACCCCGTCGGTAAGAATGACGATTCCCGCCAGCGCGCCCCGCGAGGCCGCGTCGGCAATGAGCGCGCCGCAACCGAGGGTTTCGTCGTCGGCATGAGGCGCCAGCACGAGCCAGCGAGCGGACGCCGTTGGACTCGACGCGAGCGATCGCGCTGACAGCGGCCGCGTCACCATAGTCGGTCATCCTCGCCCCAGACATCATGGTCGAGCCAAGCAATGGCTGCCTGATCGCGGGCATAGTCCGGGCCGGCCTGACGCAGATAAAGGCTCAGATCCCGGATGATCTTGTCGATCCGCTGGCCGTCGAAGGCGCTGCGCGTGCCGACGATCCGGGCCGACAGCTCCATCACATCGAGCGCCGCCCGTTCGACGATGCCGCGGGTCATACGCACGAAATCCGGAGCATCCCCGGCGTCATCGGCAGCACGCTGCGCTGCCTCCCGCACCCAGAGATAGGCCGTTCGGGTCGCGGCGACTGCTTCGCCGAATTTGACCCGCTGGAGAGCATCATTGCGGGCGATCTCCGACATCGCTGAGCGTGTTTCGGCAAGCAGGCCTTCGACGCCACCCAATTGGACCGCAAGGAAACGCCATGCACCCGCAGTGAAGCGGGGCTCGCGGGTATAGTCTCCGGGAGCGCCCAAGAGCTTGTCCTCGCTCGGCTGCATGCCTGTGAGATCGTAACTGCCGCTGCCGGTCGCACGCATGCCCCGCACGCGCCAGGCCGACAGATCGGCGCGGGTCGCAACATTCGCCGGGACCACGACGAGCTGCGTGCCGTCTTCCTCGCCCCGTGCGGTGATGACGGCGAAGGCCAGACCGCCGGCCCCCGTCGCGAAGGCCTTGGCGCCGGTGAGGAGCCAGTCCGTGCCGGAGCGACCGAGGGTGACGCCCGGCGGCGGCTCGGTTGCCCAGACGCCATAGAACGCTCCATCTCTAAGCGTCGACGCTAGCTCCACCTTCTGCTCGGCAGAGCCGAACCAAGCGAACAGCTTCAGCGCGTTGACATGGCCCTCGAAGATCCGACCGAGGCTCAGGTCAGCCCGACCGATGATCCGGAGGACGCCGAGCAGTGACGCGTTCTCGGCTCGCGCATCGGCAAAGCTTTCGCCTCCGCTCTCCAGAGGAGCGAAAAGGCGGTGCAGGCCGATGCTGCGCAGGGTCTCGACGCTTTCCTGCGGATAGAGCGGTGCTGCGTCGTAGCGTGCGCCGGACGCGACGAGATGCGGGAACACCGCTTGGAGGCGCGGCCTGAAATCCTGCTGCGACGGAGCGGGAGACGGCGCCTCTCCGGGTATCTGTCGATCACGCTGATGCACGGGGCATGCCCTCCCGGGCCGTTGCAATGAGGAAGTCGGCCGCGCGGCGGGCGCCGTCGGGTTCGTGCAGCCTGTTCAGAACGCCGGGGTCGAGGTCGCGCGCGGCAGCGATCAGCCCCGGCCAGTCAGAGACTTGGGGCCAGCGCTCGATCACGACCGCGGCGCCTATTGCGGCAAGACGGTGCGCCTTCGAGAGCTGCTCGTCGAAGGGGCGCGGCTCTGGGAGGCAAATAAAGCGGCTACCCGTCGCGATCACCGCGTTGACGAGGCCGTCGCCAGCCGCGCCGACGACGAGGCCGGCGCGCGCAATCTCGCGCTCGGCTTCCTCCACCCAGCCGAGGATGGAGAGGTTGTCGGGGCATGACTGCGGCTGCGAAACCGGACCGATCACGCGCCAGTCGAATCCGGGCGCCGCGCGGGCAGCCGCGGCGAGCGCATCGCCAACCCCGCCCGTGCCGCCCCTGCCGTAGACGACGAGGATGGTGTCCTGCCGATTAGGCTCGCTCGACCGAGATGAAGACGTCAGCCCGGGGCAGAAGCGCGTTTTGGCGCGCACCCAGTCCGGCATGCCGGGATCGTCGAGCTCGCGATTGAAGGGGGAGAGGATCACGCTGGCGCCCCGAAACGCCTCGAGGTGAGCGGGATCATCGCGCAGGCCGCTTAGCCGGACATAGACGGTCGGCGTAGCGGCCAGTCGCGCCAGCATCGCGATCTCGACCGAAACATCGACCACCATCAGCGACGGCCGCTCTTGCGCGATCCAGCTTGTCAGCAACGCGGCACGGCTGCGGATACCACCATGTTGCGAAGGGGCATAATGCAGGGCGAGAGGTCGGTCGACGGTGTCGTCGCGCCCGTCGAAGACGCGATTGTCGGTCAGCCGGTCATCGGCCAAGTCGAGATAGGGAAGGCCCTCGGTGCGACCTGCGAGTCCCGTTCCGATCAAGGTGAACCTACCATGCGGGGCCGATTTCGCGATCGCCAAAGCGCGCTGTCGATGCCCATCGCCATGGTGATGGACGTAATATCCGATCGGCCCGATCATCGGCCGCTGCCCGCGTCGGATCCGGCGATTCCGGTCCAATCGATTTCGGCCAACACCGCGTCGTGTGGCATCGGAGGCAGGGCATGCTCGGCCGCAATAAAGCGGCTCGCCCCGCAGACATCCTGCCGCGTCTCACGACGCCACAGGGCACGCTCGCGCCAGTGGCGCAGCGCCGGTGCCATCTCAGCCTCGCCGCTCGATGCCGTATCGCTCATCCGCCGCATCATCTCGGCCATACCACCTGCCGCGCGACCCAACGGCCGGGCCGAGACCCGTGTCCAGACCTCCGGGGGATGGACGAGGCGCCCACCGGCAACAACGGCTGCCTCGACGAAGGCTCGATCCTCGCCCGAGGCGATCAAGGGAACGCCGCCCGAACGGCGATACATCTCGGTGGTGATCGCCAGGCTGCCGCCGGTGTGGTCGCCATGGCGAGGTGGCGGATCCCAGGGACAGGGATCGATCTCGTCCTCGATTTGCCGGACCGCGGCCCAGTAGCGATCCCACAGCGCCCGGCTGGCGACGACGCCGGGAGGGATGTCATCGTCCTCGTCGAGAACCAGACGACCTCCGACAATATCGGCGCCCTGCGCAATCGCTTCGAGATTGGCGGAGATCCAGTGGGCTGGAGGACGCGCGTCGGCATCGGTGGTGATGAGCACGCCGCCCGACGGCTCGAGACGCGCCATGCCGGCAGCCATCGCCGAGGCCCGTGCCGAGCCTGCATGGGCCAGCTCGGGCGGGAACGTCGCGACCTCCAGGGCAATGGCCAGTCGGTCGCGATATCGCCTGGAGACGGCCGCGATAACTTCCGTCGACCGGTCGGTGGTGTTGTTGAGGCAGATCGCGATCGGGATCGGACTCTCGACATCCTGCTCAGCCAGCGCCTTGAGCAAGAGCGGAAGTCGCTCTTCCTCATTCCGGGCAGGGACGCAGACGCAGAACGGGAGGCGAGGCAAAACGCCCCGACTCGCCGATATACCTTCTGTAGCGCGTGTCGCCACTGTCAGGCGAGCATGCGAACATTGGGCTCCCGAGCCCATTGCCGCGTCCGTGCCGGCGCGAGGAAAGCCTCTTTCTCCTTGCCGAGTTCGACGATGCCGTCGTCGGGCTCGACGCCGGCCTTGTCGAGCAAAGGCTTGGCCTCTGCGTTGTAGCCGATCGCCTTGAGATGGCCGAAAGCGTGCTTGGCGAAATCGACCGCCGCGCCTTCCTTCATCAGCATTGCGCACCCGTCCTCGGAGAGGATGATCGCCACCGCGTCGAAAATCACGGAAGGCGTTCCGGCGAGCTGGCCGTCAGCCTTCAGCATCTTGCCGTCCTTGAGCTTCACGCCTCCGATCTTCGGCGCAACGATCTTCACCGTCCCGCCTTCGCCCTCGACCGATGTCTTGAGCGCAGTGACCAATGCTCCATCTGCCCCGTCTGAGACGAGGATACCGACCGCGCGCCCTTTCAGCGTCTCGGGGTACTTGCCGACGATGCGAAGCGCCGGGGAAGGCTCCATGTCCGAGGCTTCGACTGCTGCGGCAGAAGCCTTGGGCAATGGCATGGCGAGCCCGTCCGCCACGCGCTGAGCCAACGTCTCGTCGACATTGAGAAGGTTGGCCATGACGCGAGTGCGGACATGCTCGAGCGTGACCTTCGAGAGCTCAAAGACGAGCGCGCTGGCGAGATGGGCCTGCTCGATCTCGCTCTGGGAGCGGAAGAACAGCCGTGCATGGCTGTAGTGGTCCGCAAAGCTTTCCGGCCGCAGCCGCACCTTGTGCTCCTCGACCGGCACGGCCGTCGTCCGGAACCCGCCGACCGGGTCTTCGCGCGGCCCTCCGGCTTCGCCTGCCTCGGCAAGGCTGTTGGGCTCGTAGTTCGCGCGGCCCTTGAACACCTGGGTCTGCATGTGTCCGTCACGTTGGAAGTTCTGGAAGGGACAGCCCTTCGCCTTGTTGATCGGCAACTGGTGGAAATTCACCGTCCCGAGCCGTGAGAGCTGCGTGTCCTGGTAGGAGAACAAGCGGCCTTGCAGAAGCGGATCCTCGGAGACGTCGATGCCCGGCGGCATGTTGGTCGGCAGGAAGGCTGACTGTTCGGTTTCGGCGAAGAAATTGTCCGGGTTCCGGTTCAGCACCATGCGGCCGATCACGCGGATCGGCACCAGCTCCTCCGGGATCAGCTTGGTGGCATCGAGGATGTCGAAGGGCAGGGCATCGGCTTCCTCCTGGCTCAGCAACTGCACGCCGAACTCCCATTCCGGGAAGTCGCCCTTGTCGATTGCCTCAAAGAGATCGCGACGGTGATAGTCCGGGTCCGCCCCGGCGATCTTCACGGCCTCGTCCCAGCAGGTCGACTGCGTGCCGAGCTTCGGGCGCCAGTGAAACTTGACGAAGGTCGGCTCGTCGTCATCGTTGAGTAGGCGGAACGTGTTGACGCCGAAGCCCTCGATCATGCGAAGCGAGCGCGGGATCGTGCGATCCGACATCGCCCACATGATCATGTGGGTCGATTCCGGCATCAGGCCGATGAAGTCCCAGAAGGTGTCATGCGCGCTGGCGGCCTGGGGATAGCCGCGATCCGCTTCCATCTTCACCGCGTGGACCAGGTCGGGAAACTTGATCGCATCCTGGATGAAGAAGACCGGGATGTTGTTGCCGACGAGGTCCCAATTGCCCTCCTTGGTATAAAACTTGACCGCGAAGCCGCGCACGTCGCGCGGGGTGTCGATCGAGCCCGCGCCGCCGGCAACGGTCGAGAAGCGGGTGAACACCTCGGTCTTGACGCCGACCTCGGTAAGGATCTTCGCCCGCGAGAACTCCTCCAGGGAATCCGTCAGTTCGAAGAAGCCATGCGCCGCCGAACCACGAGCATGGACGATGCGCTCGGGGATGCGTTCGTGGTCGAAATGCTGAATCTTCTCCCGGAGGACGAAGTCCTCGAGCAGTGTCGGTCCACGGAGGCCCGCCTTGAGCGAGTTCTGGTTGTCGCTGACGGGCGCGCCGTGATTGGTCGTGATGCGGGTTTCAGGTGTCGAGGCAGTCTGGTGAAGCTCGCCACCGTTGCCGGGCTGAGCGTCTGGTGCCTTCGTGTCGTCTCGCGGAGTACGGGCCATGGGAGAATCCTTCCTTGGCTTGGGGGCTGGTCAGGCGGCGAATTTCGTCTCGGAGGAGGCCTCGATCAGGCTGGCGTAGAGCGCCTCGTATTCGTCGATCATCCGCGAGGCGTCGCAGCGCTGCTCGGCGTGCGTTCGACAAGCCTGCCGGTCGAGCTTCTGGGCGGCGATGCCCGCCTGCGCTAGTGAAGCAGGGTCATCCGGGACGGCAAGGACGCCAGTGGCGGTATCGAGCAGCTCGGGGATGGCGCCGCGTGCAAAGGCAGCGACGGGAACCCCGCAGGCGAGCGCCTCAGCGACGACCAGGCCATACGGCTCTTCCCAGCACGGCGTGCACAGGAAGATCTGTGCGCCCCCGATAACTGTGGCGAGTTCGGAATGCGGAAGATGTCCAAGATACCTGACCCGTTCGTCGAGCCGCGGGGCGATCTCACGGTCGAAATAGTCCTGATCGGAGATGGGCCCCGCGATCAGCAAGGTCGCTCCACTCAGACCGGCAGCCGCGATAGCATGGTGGAGGCCCTTTTCCGGAACGATGCGTCCACACCAGACCCAGTACGGCTCGTCGGCGGGGTGCGCTTTGAAACAAAAGCGATCGAGGTCGATGCCATTCATGATGACGTGGTCTATCGGCGCGACCTTGCTCCATGTGCGGCGGATCGACTCCGAAACGGCGACGAAGGTTGCGTGCGGCGCCTTGCACAGCCGCACCCCGCTTTCGAGCCAAGCGAAGGGTGGGGTGTGGAGCGTCGTCACCATCGGCGTCGGCAGCGCGTCGGCCATCGCGACGGGCAGATAGTGCAGCGAATTATTGTGGATCACGTCGAAGCCGCGATGTCGCAGGCCGTTCATCAACGACAGATACGCGTGATGCTCCTGAAAGAAGACCTTGTCCGGGGCTTCGTCACATCCGACCTCGGTCAAAGATGTCTCGTCGCAGATCGCCTCGACGCAAGCCTCCGGTTCGGAGTGCGATGACGCGAACACGGTGACCTCATGGCCGCGGCGCTGGAGAGCGCTCTGCAACATCGAGGTGTGCATTTCCAACCCGCCCGCGAAGGGCTCCCGGATGGCGTGCTTGAGGTGTGCAATGATGCCGATACGCAACGTCCGCTCCGGTGATTTCGGGCGTGCATCATCGCTGAGCCGCTGATCTGCGACGTCGCTTCGAGCTTGGCCTGACCTATGGAAGTTCCGCCTGAGCGGGATGTGACTTGAACTAGTTTTGAATGCTTTTAGTTCCGCCCAAATCTTTGATCTCGCAAATAAAACACCACGATCTCCTGAGATAATATTTTGGGAGAGATGTCTTTTGATATTGCGTGCGGGTTGGCTCGCCTCGGACGTAGGGGCGTCGGAGCGCTCGGTTTTGAACGCCGACGACCGGAATGCCACGGGGTCATGGCGCCTCGAGTTCTCGAATGCCAACCTCCGAGTTCAAAGTCGTGGATACGATTACCGCGCCGTTGGCTGACTTGGTCATTGTCAACCTGCGATCATGGAATGCATCCAGGCTTGGACGATGACCGACGCTCAACAGCGTCGCTGCGCTGAGTTCGTCGCTGAACAGGGCGAGCAGAGATGACTGGCTGGTCTCGTCCAGTGCCGACGTCGCTTCGTCCATGATGATGATGTCCGGCATCTGGACCAGCAGCCTCACGAAGGCGACGCGTTGTCGTTCGCCACCCGAGAGAAGGCGGTCCCACGGTGCCGTCTCGTCAAGTCGGGCCTTCATCGCGGCGAGCCCGCATCGCTGCATCATCGCCATGAGGCTCTCATCCGATGGCGAACTTGCGGCATGAGGATAGAGAAGCACTGTTCGAAGGTCGCCGATCGGCAGATAGGGCTTCTGCGGCACGAACGCCATCGAGCGTCCGGCAGGCATGATGATCGTCCCGCTTCCCCATGGCCATAAGCCGGCAAGGGACCTGATCAGCGTGCTCTTGCCGATGCCGCTCTCACCGGTGATGAGGACCCGCTCGCCGCGCTCTATCACCAGACAGGAGGGCGCGAGAACTGGTGCTCCATTGGCATGATGAAGTGAAAGCTCGACCAGTTCGATCGTGTCGACCGGGAGATGCACCAGCTCTAAGGACCGCTCCGGAACGGTCGTTGCCGCATGGTCGAGTTGATCGAGAGCCTGTTGCAGTTCATCGACGCGCGCCACGGATGCGAACCATTCCGCCAGACGCAGGAAGTTGTCGACGAACCAGATCAGGGCGGCCTGCACCGCCATGAACGCCGCCACGATCTGCATGACCGCCCCGAGCGTCACCTCTCCGGAGACGAATTTGGGCGCGATCAACAGGAGCGGCACGATCGGGAACAGAGCGCTGTTGGCATTCAGGACCAGCGCGACGATCCCCTGCTGGCGCATGACGCGGAACCAGACCGACACCACACGCCCGTAGTTAAGCATTACCGACTTCCGTTCGTCGGCGTCACCGCGGATCAGCGCGATGCTTTCGGCATTCTCGCGCAAGCGCGTCATCTCGGCTCTAAAGCGGGCCTCCGCCTCGTTCTTCCCCGAGATCCGTCTGACGAGAGGCCAGCCAGCGAGGTAGGCGGCGTAGGATGTCACCGCGGCATAAACGATCGCCGACAGGGCCATGTAACTGGGGATCACGACCTCGGTGCCACCCAACGTGAAGTTGGCCGATCCTGCCACCCGCCAGAGGATGGTCGCGAAGGTCAGGGCACTGACCGCGGCGGTGATCAATCCGATGACGAATTCGACGAGGGGTTCGACGGAAAGCCTGCCGTCCTCGGCGATCCGATACTCGGGTGCTGGCAAGTCAGGTGCCGAGAATTGAAGGTGGTAATAGCGCTGGCTTGAGACCCATCGGCCGACCAGCCTGGTGGTGACGAACTGGCGCCACCGGATCTGAAGGGCGATGCGGCTTATGACCAAGGCCGACAGGACAACCGCCGCCGTCAAGACGAGGGCGGGAAGCCACGCGACAACCGCCCATATAGCCGGGGAATGACGTGTTTCGAGAGCGTCGAAGAACTGCCTGTTCCAGGTGTTGATCCAGACGGCGAGGCTGATCTGTGCGGCGACACACGCTCCCACGGATACGGTCAACAGCCATGCGTTGAGAGCCGTGTCACCAGCCCAGAACCCGCATGCCATCCTGAAGAACTTGCGCGCATTCGAATGGTTGGCTGGCACGGATCGACTTCCGTTTGACAGCCAAAGCCCGGAGCTGCCGATGGCGGGATAGAACGCACCCAAAACGCATCCGCGTCGAATAAGTTCGAGCCGACCCGGGCGCTTATCGAAGCAGGCAGGCAGCTAGGATCGCAGGAAAAACGCCACGATCTCCCGCGAGGCATCGGGCCCCATCGGATCGGTGTAGCTTCCGCCGGCATCGCCGCCGGACCAGGCGTGACCCGCGCCCTCGATCAGCAAGTGTTCGGCCAGTGCCTCGCCTGATGGGCCAAGTAGGATTTGGCGTGTCGCCTTGCGGCCAGCGGTCTTTGCGTCGCTCAGCACGATCGACGATCCCGGTTGCCGCGCGCGCATGTGCTCGAAGATCGCGTCCCCGTTGGACGGATGGACCGTCGGGTCGGCAGAACCATGAATAATGATCTTCCGGCTCGCTGGGCCGGTAGATGCGCGGCGTCCGGCCTTTCCATCGCCTTTCATGGCAGAAAAGGCCGACATCACATCATGAGCGGCGAGATGCGGCAGGCCGGAATGCAGGCCGACCCGGGAGAAGGTTTCGGGATGGGTTTCGGCGAGAACGTCCACCATCGCCGCTCCGGCCGACAGTCCGGCAGCGAAGACGCGATCCGGAGGGATGCCAAATTCCTGGGACAGCGCCCGGGCTAGCGCCGCGAGCATCGCGGGTTCACCGGACCCGGCCGACTGATGACGACGATCGAACCAATTCCAGCAGCCGTTGGCGTTGGCGGAACGCGGCTGATGGGGATAGGCGACGACGAGACCGAACTCGTCGGCCAACCGGTTCATCTGCGTCCCGCGTGCAAAATCGTCGGGATCCTGGGTGCAGCCATGCAACATCAGGACGAGGGCCAACTCACGATCGCGATGCTCCGGGACGTAGAGCTTGTAGTCCATTTTCCCAGCCACCGAGTCCAGCGAGCGCGATGTGAAGCGCGGGTCGACCTCGCCGGCCTTTCGGATTTGCCGGGACATCGGGGACTGGAACTGACCCCGGGTGGACTTGAGCGCGTTCAGCACGTCTCCGAGCCGCCGTGACACGGGGCGGCCCAAGGGATGGCCCGGCGTCGCTCGTTGCGAGGAGGTGTCACCCATCAGCGCGTCGCGGATCGCGCTGGTGGCTCCGGTGACATCAGACGTCTTGAGGCGGGCCATCGCATCGGCGACGGCATCCTGGATTCGGAAGGTCATCGTGTCGTCCTCGTCGGTTAGGAGATGCGGTCCGCCAGCGCGGCCTTGACTTCGGGGGATGCATGGAAAGCGCCTAGGACCGTGATCGAAGCGATCGCCTCACGAGCCAGCTCGGGCGTGACGTCGCCAGCAATGATCGCCAACCCGAGGACGCGGATTTCGAGGCGCTCGCTCGCTGCCGCCACCGCCTCAAGGTCGGCGCGGGTGAACGTGCGCAGGCCTAGTTCGAGCGAGAGGCGGTTCGTCGCCTGGGCAGCCACATCGGCATGGGTCACGAGTTGATTGCGGATAGCCGTGCGGATGAAGTCGGATCGGTTCGAGTAGAAGCCGTCCCTGACGAGCAGATCGATCCTGCCGAGATCGACGAAGCCGAGATTGATCGTCAGCTTCTCGCTGTCCGGTGCCTTCATGTTCCATCCTCAAGCCATCCAAGAGGATGGTATATGGATGTCATTGATGAGGTTTCAAGGCGGTGCTTAGATCGTCCGCGTCTTCGAATTCCTTTACCGAGGAGGCATTGTCACGTCTTCCTGGCTAACGGCATTGCCCAGCGAGCGAACGCGTACCCTACGTCGAGATGCTGTCCCGGGCATGCGTCTCGATTAGGTCGCGCATGTGCCGTATGCCATAAACCCGTGATGCCGGGCACGGCCCAGTCCCGGGAAGGATCGGATCCGTTTTGACATCGCAGGAATTACGTGACGCCCGCTTCATGCGTAGCCTGCTTGCGGCGTCCGACGATTGCATCAAGGTCATTGATCTGGACGGAAAGCTTTCCTTCATGAGCGAAGGTGGAAAGCGCGTCATGGAGGTCAGCGACTTCAATGCGATCAAGGGGTGTCCCTGGCCGGATTTCTGGGCCGATCAGGGCAACGTCGACGCGAAATTCGCAATCGAGGAAGCGCGCGCCGGGCGCAGCTATCGTTTCCAGGGGGCCGCAAATACGGCAGCGGGCAACCCGCGGTTCTGGGATGTCCACATCACTCCCATCATAGGTCCGGATGGAAAGCCTGAGGCGATCCTGTCGGTATCCCGGGATATCACCAGCCTAAAGGAAGCTGAGCAGCGCCAACGCTTGCTCGCTCTCGAACTCCAGCACCGGATGAAGAACACCGTCGCCATGATCCAGGCGATCGCGAACCAGACGATCCGCGGTGGACCCGAGGTCGACGCCGTGAAGGAGACTTTCGTCGCCCGGCTCAATACGATGGCATCCGCCCAAGATATCCTGACCCAGACGGTATGGGCGAAGGCGAGCCTCGCATTCCTTGTCGAGGAAGCCTTGAAGGGTCACGGCAGCCCGACCAGCTTCCGGATCGACGGGCCGCTTGTCGAGCTGTCGTCCAGAACGGCCTTGGCAATGGCGCTCGCCTTGCACGAATTGGCGACCAACGCGACCAAGTATGGTGCGCTCAGCCGCGATACCGGACGGATCGACATCTCATGGTCGATCGAGGGCGGAGAGTTCATTTTCGAATGGCGAGAAAGCGGCGGCCCTGTCGTCGAGGCACCTACCCGACGGGGCTTCGGTTCGCGAATGATCGAACGCGCCTTGGCGGGCTATTTCAATGGCACGGCCGGGATGACTTATGCCCCGACTGGCGCGATGTTCTCGCTTCGCGGTCCCGTCGAAGCACTGACGGCCGATTGATCAGGGCGCTTGCCGCAAAGCCTCGATCACTTCGGCGGGTCGATATGGCTTCCGGAGGAAGCGGACATTGTCCGGCAGCACACCAAGAGCCGGGACCACCCGACCGCTCGCGACCACGATCACAATGGGAGGCCAGCCGCTCCTGACCACGTGAGCCAGCTTGATACCGTCCATCGAGCCAGGCATCTCGATATCGGTGAAGACCACCGCCACGTCTCGACGGGAATTCAGGATCGCGATGGCGTCATCGGCATGTGCCGCCTCTAGCGCCTCGAACCCCGCTTCTTCGATGAAATCAACGGCGTCCATGCGAAGGAGCGGCTCGTCTTCAACGACCAGTACGACGAGCTTTGGCATTGCATGCTTTCGGTGCCGGGCTGGTCAGCGGCCCGCGGAGCGACACCGTTTGAGGAAAGACGAGACCCGCCCAGCCGAGCCCAGCGGGTCTCAGACATGCCGGCGACGATCAGGCGGCTTTCGCCTTCGCGACCGCGGCGGAGTTCGTCGAGCCACTGATCTTCGTCAGCAGCTCGTCGGTCTTGGTTTCCTCGGCGAGCGTCGCGTCGAGGAGCGTCACCGCGTCCTTGTGACCGAGCTGTTGGGCCCAGGACTTGAGCGTGCCATAGCGGGTCATCTCATAGTGCTCGACGGCCTGCGCCGAGGCGACGAGGCCCGCATCGAGTGCTGGGCTATCGGCGTAGTCCTCCATCACAGCCTTTCCTTCCTCGAGGATGCCGAGGATGGCGTCGCAGGTCTTGCCGCGAGGAGCCTTGCCGATCGCCTCGAACACGTCGCCGAGACGTTCGACATGCCCTTCGGTCTCGTCCCGATGGGTTTCGAAGGCCTTCTTCAGTTCGGCCGACCTGGCCGCCTTCGCCATCTTCGGCAGGGCCTTCAGGATCTGCTTCTCGGCGTAATAGACGTCCTTGAGCATGTCGTGGAACAGGTCGTCGAGGGCTTTCGGGGTGTTGCTGGCCATGGTTTCTCTCCGGGTTCGGGGTGGTGGTCGTTTGAAAATCAGGTGTCGAACTTGTCACGGGCGCGGCCGCCGAGGGTGGCGCCGTAGCTGGAGGCAAGCGCTCCGATCAGCATCGCGATGAAGGAGGCCAGGGCGAAGGAAGCGGCTGCCTTGCGCGCGGTGTCCGCCGCCTCGCGGGCGGTCTGCTCGGCCTTGGCGGCGGTCTCCTTGGTCTTGGCGATGCCGTCATCGATCCGCTTCTCGGCGTCGGCCTGGCTGATGCCAGTCTGCGCGGCGATGACACTGGCCACGTAAGTCTTGTCGGCGGGCGCGATCTCGCCGTTGCGGATGCTCATCGCGACGATCCGGCCGACCTCGGCGCGCGCCGGCGCGGGATCGGTCGGGGAGGGAGCAGGCTTGTCCGTCCGGAACAGCGTGTCGGTCACGTAGGCCGACGGATCGAGGTTCGACACGTCGACGCGCCCGGCCGCCTGGCTCGCGGCGCCGGATACGGCCGAGCCGAGTCCCGATGCGGCGCTGGCGCCCAGACGCGCGGTGCCACCGACGATCGCCGAGGTCGCCGAGGCGATCAGCATCACGCTGACGATCGCGCTGACGGCCCAGGTCATGAAGCCGTGTGCCGTGTCGCGGAAGGCGACCTCGTCGGTGTGGAGCCCAACCCGCTTGGTGCGAAGGCGGCCCGCAAGGTATCCACCCGCACCCGCCGCGATGAGATGAACGATGGCGAGCCACGCCAGGGCCGCGATTCCGAAGGTCGTGGCGGTGACGCCGGCGTTGCTCCATGGAGAGACCGAGGTGAAGCCCAGCCCCGCACCGGCGGTGAGCAGCATCAGGGAGACGGCGGCACTGACGACCGCGCCGCCTAAGATGGCTCCCCAAGAGACGGCAGAGGACGCGCGGCCGGTTGCGGCGTCGGCGACGACGCCACGGGAGTTGTAATCTGTCATGGCGTTGGCACTTCAAGGGCGTCGCCAGCGTGGCGAGCGCGTTGCACGCGGCTGATTGGCCGCTCGATTACAGTGCAACTGTCGCGATCGTGAACGGTTCCTCCGAGCGAAGCCGGACGGAGGTCTATCGGCAGCGCTTTGCGGAGCGAGCGTTGACCCTGCCCGGAACGCCCGGCCTCACGCGTCGGCGATCTTCAGCAGTTTGCCGATCATCATGGCCAGGCCCGGCGGCACCGGCTTGCCGACGTTGGTGATGCCCTGAAAGGCATCGTACTGGGTGAGTGTCTCGGGACCGTAAGCACTGGAGAGGACGAACGGCACGGCCTGCTCTTTCAAACGCGCGGCCACCGGGGCGCTGTGCTCGCCCCGCAGATTGACATCCAGGACGCAGGCGTCGGGGCGTTGGCTACCGAGCACCGTCAACGCCGCAGCCACCGTAGCGGCCGGCCCCATGATGTCGTAGCCGCCAGCGGCGCCAGGCGGCCCTAAACCAAGGCTGCACTGACGGTGCCTCCATGCTGCGCGAGGACGCGAGCCGCCACAGAAAGCACTCGTGTCAACAATTGCAAGCGAATGAACCGAATAGGATTCGAGGATATTTTCAATTGTGGAGAAGGATTCATTCTCTGCGAATCCTTCGAAAATGTGGGATTAAATTCAGTAGAAGGATTCATTTACAAAGGTGAGACTGAGCTCAATGCCTCAAGGATTCGTGTAACGTGTCGTGCAACTCCCGGATTTTTGATCGTTCAAGTTGACTCCACCGCGATTATCTGGTCGATATATTTGGGATGGCGGAGGTTTTAGGTTGGGCGAACCAGATTGCAATGCAGTTCTATTGAGTGCGGACCGTGTGAACTCCGCGCAGGCGCCTTCGCGCTGCAAGGCTCATGAAGTGTGCCGCGCGTTCTGCCCTGTCCAAGACGAGGACCTCCGGGCGGTCGCGCTCTCGGTTCTGTCGCAGCTCAAGAGCAACAGGAAGAAGCCGTGAGGAGCAGGTCTCAACATCGGTGCCCGGGACGCGAAGCGGCGGAGCCCTCAGGAGCGCAGATTCACTGCGCACCGCACCCAATTCACAGATGGTTTCGATAGCAGGGGGATGGCGCCAATGCGCTTGCGTTCATCTTCGAACCCATTCGCGGTTCGCTGGGCGAAGTTCGCCGCTGGCGAGCGCATGCCATTCCTTATCCGCTTAGCGACAGGCATCCCCATCGCGGAACCGACGTACTGGATCACTTCGGCAAGGCGTCCAGGCGGGCTTCAGCCGAACACGCTGCGTAATGATTTGCGGGCACTGCTTCACCTATATCTCTGGGCAGAAGCACGGCGTGTAAATATCGAAGACAGACTCGCAAGCGGCGCACTATTGACGCTTGCTGAGATCGTCGACCTGGACACGTTTTGCGGACGGCGGGTTGCTCATGCTTTAACGGAGCTGCCCAGCGCGAGTGCGACCCCAATCAAAAAGTCCAAACGCGGCAAGGGCGCGCGTCTCGAGACCAGTCTCCTTCAGAAGCGCAACCGGCTAACGGCCATATATTCGTTTCTGGAGTACGCGAGCGCTGGATATCTGTCGCGGCTGCAATTTTGGCCAGACAGATGGGCTCACTACAACCAAGTCCGAGTGGAGTGCCTTGGCTGGCTGAAAAAGCGGTACGAGGCGATCACGAAGCCACGCGGTGACGACATCGGTGGGAGCGAGGGGCTGGAGGAAGACCAGCTTCGTCTCTTGCGGTCGGTGATTGAGCCCGATGGCGACAGGAATCCCTTCACGTTCCCGGTTCGCTTCCGGAATTACCTGATCGTGCGGCTTCTTTTGGATCTTGGCCTTCGCCGTGGCGAACTTCTGGGTCTCTACGTCGAAGATTGTAAGGTCGGGGGAGCAGGGAGCATAACTGTGCATCGGCGGCCGGATAATCCGGAAGACCCACGCCCAGAGCAGCCGTCGTCGAAAACAAATGCACGTACCCTTCCGTTGGGCCGGAGGCTCACCGAGATTTTGTACGAGTGGATTGTCCACCATCGTACAAAGATTCCCGGAGCGCAAAGCCACCCCTTCTTGATCGTGGATTGCCGCAACGGCCGACCGCTCTGTCTCTCTTCCGTCAATAAGATGATGCGCGAGATGCGAGGCAGGGTCCCGGGTCTGCCGGCAAATCTCTCGGCACATAAGCTCCGGCATAGCTGGAACGACGCTTTCTCAGACGTCATGGATCGCAACGGCGTAGCTCCCGATGACGAGTCGAAATGGCGTGCAAGGTTGATGGGCTGGCGAAGCGAGGGGAGTGCCAAGCCATATCTTCGCCGCACCATCCGTCGTCGCTCGGACGAGGTTCTCGTCACAATCCAGGACGGTCTCGAGATTCCAGACGTGAAAGGGATGGAACGAACACATGACCAAGGGTGAGAGCGCCGCGCCAGCTAATTTTCCGACGCTTCCCGCGTCTGTCGAAACGCGAGATGGTGTTACATTCGATCCGAGGCCGGACGATTGGGAGACATACGGCCCCATCTACGGTTATGAAACAATTAAAATTTCCGAATTCAGCAGACTGACTTCTGATCTGAAATTGAGAATAAAGCTCATTCTTATACATTATATCACAAGCTACTCTTATGCGCATTTTTTCAATATTTTTTGTAGGTTTGTTGCGTTTTATCGAGATCAAATTGCTATAAGAGATGGATATTGTTCTGAGATAACGATGGCTGATTTGATTAATTATAGGTCTAGTCTCAATCCAAAGACCGAGTGGAAGCTTGGTGTTGTCAGAATTCTCCTGCTGGACATGAATGATCTTGGTTACGGGGGCTGCTCCGAAGAAGCGGTCCGCTTTCTCCGGGATTCTACGATCGCGGGGAACATCAAGGGTACGTCGATTCGACTTCGCGACGCAGATGCAGGCGCTTTCAATGACAGTGAGTTGCGCTCCATTCAAGTTGCCCTCAACAGGGCATATGTCGCCGGCGATATTTCGCTTCCGACCTACGTAATGGCGTGGGTCTTCCTCGCGTATGGCGCGAGGCCAATCCAGATCGCGGCCCTGAAAGTAAAGGATCTTATTGTCAATCTGGCGAGCGACGGGTCCCGCCTTTACATGTTTAGGATCCCTCGCGCGAAACAGCGCGGAAGAAGGATAAGAGATAAAATAAAGGATAGATATTGCAGCAAGCAGCTCGGTCAACTTATTGAACTACTCATCGAGTTTAATATAAAAAACTACGGTCATCTATCTCTCGAGGACGGCGAAATGCCGTTGTTTTTCGGTGATGACAGGGGCCGTATTCCCGGTATGGAATTTCACATGAGTTCTCAGGAGCTTGGACATCATCTAAAGAAATCAATTTTTGAAATCACTGGCCTGAAGGCTAATGCTAAGAGATTTAGGATCACGTTGGCTCAGCGAGCCGTCGACGATGGCAAAGACAAGTATACGGTCGCGGACCTTCTGGACCAGTCCGATACGCAGAATGTCGGCCCCTATTTTGAGGCCAGCCCGGCGATGGTGGAGCGGCTCGATAGGCATTTGGCCATGGAGCTGGCTCCATTGGCGCAGGCTTTCGCTGGTGTCTTGATCTCGGCGGCAGCGGGCAACCCTAGGCTTAGAATCTACGACAAGACGCTAAAAAATAATATCGATCCGCTGGGCTCATGCGGCCAGATGAGCTTTTGCGGGCTCTATGCTCCATACGCTTGCTATACTTGCCAGCATTTCCAGGCATGGATTCATGCGCCGCACGAGGAGTTACTTTCTTTCCTGATTGAAGACCGCGACCGTATGATTGCAGAAGGTTATTCGCGCAAGGTATACGATAATAAATACCCAACAATCCTGGCCGTCGCGCAAGTGATCCAGCTATGCGATGGGGCCCGCGAAGGTCACGCGGGAGTCGATAAATGAATTCTAATGTAGTTAATTTTATTCCTCGTGGTTTTGTCGACCCGTCCACTCGGTTAGTCGATTTCATAAATCTTGCCAAGTATGAATTAAATTCTCTAATTAGATCGGAAGAATGGAATCGTTCAAGTTGGAAGGTATCTGATTCATTTATTACAAAAGGGCAGAATCGAGTTAATCGATTCTTGCATTTTTACCGTCTCGGGTCGATCGCAAATCGAGACGGTACGGTTGATGGCGTTCCGTTCGATGCGTTCTACGGAGATTTTGCAAAGGCTTACTGCCGCTATAGGCATTCAACCTCGCCAGTTCAGTTCGAGAACCAGGCTAAGCGGCTGAATGCTCTCCAATTCATCGAAGCCGCGTTTCACTCGCTGGGCCTCACGCCGAATATTGCCGATTGCAATGCTGTCATCCTGAATACTGCGGTTGCTCTGGCGAAGAGTGGAGTCGGGGACGACCGGCACTACCAGTTCGCGATCTATATCGAGCAGGTTCACCGGTTTTGCTCAGATCATCGGTTTTACAACGCCTCTTTCCGTTGGAAGCACGGCATCAAGAAGCCCAAGGACCGCATGCAGCGGCTGGGTGAAGAGGCCAAAGCTTGGCGAGAAGATCGTCTGCCTAGCCCGGAGGCATTCGGAGCGCTGGCACATGTGTTCCGGAATGCTGAGTCGTTCATTGACATCCTCATGTCGTCGGTCTGCGTGATCTGCTGCTCCGTTCCAATCCGCGCCCACGAAGTGCTCCAGCTCCGGGAGAAATGCGAGGTCGATACAGACATCTCTACGGCCCGTCGTCCGGAAGAGGGCGGTGGTGCAGAACAGATCGATTTCGACGAAAGGGGGGGCGCCTACGGAATCCGGGTATGGCCCGGCAAGGGGCATAGCGAGCAAATCAAGTGGGTGCCGACAGTGATGGCCTCAGTCGTCAGGCAAGCGATTGGCAATCTGAGGCGACTGGGCGCGGCAGGACGCGAGCTTGCAGTCTGGTACGAAAAAAATCCGACGAAGCTGTGGCTACCGCCGCATATCGAATACATCCGACGGTCCGAATGGATAACTTTGGTTGAGCTCGGAGAAATACTCGGATTCGAAAGGGTCTCGAGTGTTCGACAGTGGTTAAACGGTGCCCCCTCTATCCGCACTAATTCGAGCGGTGAGCCGGTCGCTAACTTCAGGGACGTCGAACGACACCTTGTCGCGATGATGCCAAAGGATTTTCCGTTCTTCAATGGGGATCCTGATCAGCCCTATTCCAATACCCTCATCGTTCTGAGACGTAATGAGACGCACGCTGAACGGAGCACGATCCCCTGCGTCATCGGGCATTGCGGAGTCCAGACGTTCGAGCATTGGCTGTCGGGGCATGATGGCGGCAAGAAGCCGAGCGTGTTCGAGAGATGGGGATTCAAAGAGCGGGACGGCTCCGCGATCGAGATTACCACGCATGCTTTTCGCCACTGGCTTAACACCATTGCGCAGCTCAGGGGGATGAGCGACCTCGACATTGCCAAGTGGAGCGGGCGAGATCCATCTCAGAATCCGGCATATGACCATGTTTCTCCGGAAGAAACGCTGTCTCGACTTCGCGAGAAAATTGAAGAATGCGGTGGGCTGGGGCCGATGTTTGAACCCACTACGGCTACCCGGATCAACCAGCCTGTCAGCCCGAAGGACTTTCTCAAGGCTCAGATCGGCGCGGCGCACATCACCGATTTTGGCATCTGCATACACGACTACTCGCTGTTGCCTTGCCCTGATTACGGAGATTGCTTGGGGTGCTCTGAGAATGTGTTTCAGAAGGGCGATCTCAAACATCGTGAGAAGATCGAACAGCGCCTGAACCTCGCCCTGAAGCAACTCGAGCAATCAGGACAAGCGGATGCCATTGGCATCTATGGCGCCGATCGGTGGACACAGGACCATTTGCAGAAGATCGAGAGGATGCGTGCAATCTTGGTCGTCCACGAAGATTCCTCGATAGCCGACGGCACAGTCATCAGTATGGGAGCGTCGGGACGCGACAACGCGATTTCGATGGCCGTCCGGGATCGGAAAGCACGGCTCGGCGATGAGGTTGAAGAGACTTCCGACGTTTCGTTGAGGAACGCGGTCGATGACATGTGGAATGATTGACGGTGGCCAAGGCTAAGCTGTCTGGGGACGAGATCGATCAGATCGTCGGCATGTTGGTCGGATGGCGCGGTGATCTCACGTGGGGGCGCCTGCTAGACAAGGTTGCCGCCGTCCTAGGCCGGCCCTTCACCCGGCAGGCGCTTGATGGTCACGACGCGATCAGCCGGGCATTCAAGTCGGGGAAGAAGCGAATTCGTGGCGCCAAGCGGCTCAATCCAGGGGCGCCCGAGATTTCAGCCGAACTGGCGGCGGCATTGGAGCGCGTAGACGCGCTCCAGACGCAAGTGGCATTACTGAGGGACGAGCGGACAGGCTTTTTGGAAGTCTTCGCGACGTGGCAGTATAACGCTCGGAATCGGGGCATGTCGGACCGCGATTTGAATCTACCACTGCCGACCGTCGAGCGGCACGCGACCGGCAATAAGCGAGGCCCCGGCAAGACAACTCGAGACGGCACGAGCTCGTCATCCAGGCGTTAGAGGCGCCGGCACCTGCCAGCAGCCGCACCGGAGCGAACTGCTCGAGTAGCGACCTGTTCTATCGTGGCCACGAATAGATGGTGCGCCTCGACCCCGCAATTTGAGATCCGCATTTCAAGGCTCGATGGAAATGCTCCGGAGCCATGAGCGGGCGCGCTTGCAATTTGTAAAGAACGGGCATCGAATGAAGGCAGAACGGTTGTCATTCTTTACAATCAACCGCGCAGAAGGGGGTCGGGATGATCGCAGACGCTATATTTCGTGGGGGGTGCCATTCATTTTTTACAGTCCCCAGTTCCAGACTTCCCTTTTAGAGGCGAGAGCCTTGATCCGAGGAGATTCCCTGGATTAAGGCCTTGCTTGTAGAGCTTTCCGGGGCATTGCAGTTGCAATCCTGCTGCTCGCGGTGGCGCTGCGCCGGCTCAAGGATGCCGGCGCGTTGACAGACGGCACGACGGGCTCGCCCGGAGCGACCGGTCGCGTACCCCGCTCGCAGCAGCATGCGCGTGCGGGGGCCGTCGAGCCCGGGCTCGAGGGGATCGGACCGAGCTTCCGTTTCGGCCCGATCACCCAGTCTTTCGATCCTGAATTGGCTTTCCCGAAAACCGCGCTCCCCTTTTCGGGCCTATGCCCTAGAGACGCCGTGCGGTCAGGCCTTTGGCGACGATCGGGCCGGTCGGGCGCCCGGTGGGAGAACCGGCAGCCGGCTCCACCGTGATCTCGAAGAGCTGGTCGGTGCCGAGAGGCAGGTTCTCCAGCCGCAGCGATACGGCACGCGCCCGGTCGATAAGCCCGACCGAGCGCGGCCCGGCGGCTCGGTCCCAGAGCGTCCAGATCTCGAGCGCGCGTCCCTGCGGCACCGGGATGTCTTGAAGCGGCAGAAGCTCGACCCGCCCGTCGGCGAAGGTGTTCACCACGGCCGCCGCGCTGTTCGTGTCCGTCAGCAGAACCGCGACCATCACGGGCTGGCGGCGGGCGCGTTCGAGGGCAGCGACGAGCCCGATGGCGAGCAGGACCGCGGCGGCTGCGCCGGCAAGAGCTGCGCCGCGCCAGAGCCGCAGATCGTTCCACCATCGCGCAAACCGGCTGTCGGGCGCCGCCTTCGCAGCGGCGGGTTGGCGACGAGCCGTCGCTCCATCGAGACCGCCCTCGATGCGCTGCCAGAGCCCCTTCGAGGGCTCGACGGACGGTGCGGTCGCGTCGAGCGGCGCCAGCCTCGCCTGCCAGCGCGCCACCGCTGCATCCAGTTCCGCGTCACCGGCCATCCGTCTCTCGAACGCGTCTTTCTCCCCGCCGTCGAGCAGGCCCAGCACATACTCTCCGGCGGGAATGTCGCGGTCGGGTCCTTGCGTCATCCGAGGCACTCCTTGAGCGCGATCAGCGACCGGCGGATCCACGACTTCACTGTTCCAAGCGGCATGCCGAGCTTGCCCGCGATCTCGCCATGGCTCAGGCCCTGCACGAAGGCGAGGAGCACCATGCCGCGCCGCGGCGCAGGCAGGGCGTCCAGACAGCCGCGCAGCGCCTCTGCATCGGAGAGCTTCGCCATCACCGTCTCCGGATCGTCCTCTTCGCTGGCGGCTTCGGTGGCGACCGGGCCGTCATCGGTCTCCATGCGCCGCTCGTCGCGCAGGATCGAGAGCGAACGATTGCGCAGGATGGCGTAGATCCAGGTCAAGCCGGAGCCGCGCTGCGGATCGAAACGAGCCGCATGTCGCCAGATCAGGATGAAGCTGTCCTGCACCGCTTCCTCCGCCAGAGCCCGGCGCTTCAGCATGCGCTGCGCCACGCCGATCATACGCGGGCATTCCTGGTCGTAGATGCGCCGGAGTGCGTTTTTATCGCCGCCTGCGCAGGCTGCCAGTGCCTGCTCGATGTCTGCCCCGTGCGAATGCGCGGCATGGACGGCCATGCGGAATCCCTTGTCCGGCGGTCCCCGCCGGACCGCGCAACGCAAGGATACGCGGTCCCGGTCGCATTGGATGCATCCCGCCCGTTTTATTTTTTCGAGCGCATCCAATGCGTTGCCCGGGCTCTATCCGGCAGGAGCGCCGCCATCGGGCATCAACGCCGCGGCGCCGCACAGAACCGGAGGACACCATGACCAAGACGATCCGTTTCGCCCTTGTCATTTCCACGATGCTCGCCAGCGGCGCCACAGCACAGGCCGCCATGCTCGCAGCCCTGACCGGCGACGACACGCTGACCATGATCGATACCGCGACCCTGAAGGCCGGCAAGTCGATGAAGGTCAGCGGCATTGCCGGCAAGATCGCCGGGATCGACGTCCGTCCGGCGGACGGGATGCTCTACGCGCTCGCCGTCGACGGCACGATCTACACGGTCGACAAGGCCGGCAAGGCTTCGATGAAGTCGAAGATGGACACGGTGCTTGCCGCCAATGCCATGGCAACGGTCGATTTCAATCCGGCGGCCGACCGGCTGCGGGTGATCGGCTCCGACGGCACGAACCTGCGCGTCAACGTCGACGACGGCAAGACGACGGTCGACGGCAAGCTGAAATTCGCCGAAGCCGACATGCACAAGGGCGAAGCCCCGATGATCGTGGCCGGCGCCTACACCAATTCCGTCAAGGGCACGAAGGAAACGGCGCTCTACGACATCGACGGCAAGATCGGCGGCCTGATCAAGCAGGCGCCGCCCAATGACGGCGTGCTGGGAGCGGTCGGCAAGCTCGGCGTCATGCCGAAGGCGATCGCGTTCGACATCGAGGCTGCGGCCGATGGCTCCAACACCGGCTGGCTGCTCGCCGACGGCGCGCTCCACAAGGTCGATCTTGCGACCGGCAAGGCGAGTATGGTCGGCAAGGTCGCTGGCCTCGGCGCAGCGGCGCGGGACATCGCGGTCCTTCCGGCGATGTAGCGTTTCGGCAAGCCCGGACGCCCGCCTCGTGACGGGCGCCCGGGTTCGAGCGCCGCGTTCACCCTTATGGACGGCAAGTGATGAGTGGAGCGATCACCGAACGAAGCTCACGAGATCACGCCAAGGATCGGACACTCGGTTCCCGGTCCCATTGCCGCGTCCGCGCCGCCGTCACGAAATCAGCGGGTTTGCCGGCAAGCTCGACCACGCCTGCATCGGCGACCACGCCTGCCTTGTCGAGCAGGGGCTTGGCCTCCGGCGTAAAGCCAATCGCCTTGAGATGTCCAAAGGCGTTCATGGCAAAATCGACGGCTGCGCTTTCGTTGAGTAACTCGTCGCAGCCTGGCTTGGACAGCACGAGCACCACCGCATCGAAGATCACGGATGGTGAGCCGGCGAGCTGACCGTCTGCCTTGAGCTTCTGGCCGCTCTTCAAGGTCACGCCGCCGATTTTCGGAGCGACGATCTTGGTCGTCCCGCCTTCGGCCTCGACCGCTTTCCTGACGGCGTCGACGACCGCGCCATCTGCCCCGTCGGTCACCAGGATGCCGACGGCGCGGCCCTTCAGCGTGTCAGGGTATTTTCCAACGATCCTGAGCGCGGGCGACACCTCCATGTCTTTCGGGGCAACCGCAGGTTTGGAAGGCTGAGGCTGTGCGATGTTCAGTCCGGCAGCGACGCGCTTCGCCAGGCCGGCATCGACATTGCCCAGATTTGCCAGAACCCTTTTCCGGACGTGATCGAGCGAGACCTTGGACAGCTCGAACACGATCGCGCTGGCGAGATGGGCCTGCTCGATCTCGGTCTGGGAGCGGAAGAACAACCGCGCCTGGGTGTAATGGTCGGCGAAGCTCTCGGAGCGAAGCCGCACCTTGCCGCCTTCAAGGGGCTCGCGGGTGGTCCTGAAGCCGCCCTGCGGATCGGCGCGGGGGCCGCCGATCTCGCCGGCTTCCGACAGGCTGTTGGGCTCGTAATTGGCGCGGCCGCGGAAAACCTGCGTCTGCATCTGGCCGTCGCGCTGGAGATTCTGGAAGGGGCAGCCCTTGGCCCGGTTGATCGGAATCTGGTGGAAGTTGACCGTGCCGAGCCGCGACAACTGGGTGTCCTGGTAGGAGAAGAGCCGCCCCTGGAGCAGCGGATCCTCCGAAACGTCGATGCCGGGGGGCATATTCGTCGGCAGGAACGCCACCTGCTCGGTCTCCGCGAAGAAATTGTCGGGGTTGCGGTCCAGCACCAGACGGCCGATCACCCGGATCGGGACCATCTCCTCCGGGATCAGCTTGGTCGCGTCGAGGATGTCGAAGGGCAGCGCATCGGCCTCGGCCTGGCTGAGCAGCTGCACGCCGAATTCCCATTCCGGGAAATTGCCGGCGGCGATGGCCTCATGCAGGTCGCGACGATGATAGTCGGGATCCGCTCCGGCGATCTTCACCGCCTCATCCCAGCAGGTCGATTGAGTTCCGAGTTTGGGCCGCCAGTGAAACTTGACGAAGGTCGGCTCGTCGTTCTCGTCGAGCAGGCGGAAGGTGTTGACGCCAAAGCCTTCGATCATCCGCAGGGAGCGGGGGATCGCGCGGTCGGACATGGCCCACATGATCATGTGGGTCGTCTCAGGCATCAGGCCGACGAAGTCCCAGAAGGTGTCGTGGGCGCTCGCCGCTTGCGGATAGCCGCGGTCGGCCTCCATTTTCACGGCGTGCACGAGGTCCGGAAACTTGATCGCGTCCTGGATGAAGAAGACCGGGATATTGTTGCCGACGAGATCCCAGTTGCCTTCCCTGGTGTAGAATTTGACGGCGAAACCGCGCACGTCCCGCGGCGTGTCGACCGAGCCCGCACCGCCCGCGACGGTCGAGAATCGCACAAAGACCTCGGTTTTCGCGCCGAGCTCCGTCAGCACCTTCGCGCGGGTGACGTCGGCGAGGGAGTCGGTCAACTCGAAGAAGCCATGCGCGGCCGAGCCGCGCGCATGGACGATCCGTTCGGGGATGCGTTCATGGTCGAAATGCTGGATCTTCTCGCGCAGCACGAAGTCTTCGAGAAGGCTCGGGCCGCGTCTGCCGGCCTTCAGGGAGTTCTGATTGTCGCTGATCGGAACGCCGTGATTGGTGGTGATGCGCGCATCGGGAGCGCTGGCCGACTGGTGAAGCTCTCCTCCCTCGCCGAAATGGGAGCTCGCAGCGCCTGCGTCTCGTCCCTTCGAAGTCGCCATGTCGGTTCCCTTTCTGATGCCGCATTTTCTCCGGCGCGCGTCGACAAACGGATGCGCGCCGAGCCGGAACCGTGGCGTCGAGGCGCGACGCGCGAGCCTCGACGCCCACTCAGCGAACCGGCAGGCTGCGGTCAGGGATTGAAGAGCCCCTGACCGCAGGGCCTCACGCCGCCTTGGCGACAGCGGCCTTGTTGACGCTGCCGCCCATCTGCGTGAGCAGCTTGTCGGTCTTGGTCTCCTCGGCGAGCGTCGCGTCGAGCAGGGCCACCGCATCCTTGTATCCGAGCTGCTTGGCCCAGGCGCTCAGGGTGCCGTAGCGGGTGATTTCATAGTGCTCGACCGCCTGCGCGGAGGCGACGAGGCCGGCATCGAGTGCGGGACTGTCGGCATAATCCTCCATCACCGCCTTGCCTTCCTCCAGAATGCCGAGGATGGCGTCGCAGGTCTTGCCGCGGGGAGCCTTGCCGATCGCCTCGAAGACGTCGCCGAGGCGCTCGACATGCCCCTCGGTCTCCTCGCGATGGGTTTCGAAGGCCTGCTTGAGCTCGGGCGATTTCGCCGCTTTCGCCATCTTCGGAAGCGACTTCAGGATCTGCTTCTCGGCGTAATAGATGTCCTTGAGCATGTCGTGGAACATGTCCTCGAGGGCCTTCGGCGTATTGGCCATGATGATGTCTCCGGAAGGGGTGGCTGATGCCCCTCTAACGGGCGGCTCCGAAGGCTGTTCCGCCGCTTTCCCGAGATTTTCGTGGGAACTTTCGTAGGCAGCCTGCCGTTTCGTTGTGCATCGCGGCAATGCCGTTCAGAGCACAGGAGACCCCCATGAAGAAGCTGCTGATCGCAAGCTTGATCGCCTCGGCGATGTCGTTCGGCGCCATGGCGCAGACATCGACCACCTCGCCCATGCCGGCTCCCGCGCAGGCCGACAAGAACGCGCCTTTGCCGGGCGCCAACAGCTTCACCGAGGGCCAGGCCAAGGGCCGGCTCGAAGCCAATGGCTATTCGAACGTGGGCGCGCTGAAGAAGGACGACAATGGCGTCTGGAAGGGCACCGCGACCCATAGCGGCTCGAAGGTGAACGTGTCCGTCGACTATCGCGGCAACATTACCCGCAACTGATCCGTTCAGGCCCGCAAAACGTTCAGGCCCCCAAGATTGGAAACCCACATGACTCGCACGATCACCCGTTCCTACGACAATTATCAGACCGCCCGCGCAGTCGTCGAACAGCTTGAAGCTGCCGGTGTCTCAAGCAGCGACATCAGCATCGTCGGCCGCGACGGCAAGACCGACGAGACGAACGCTGCCGAGGGAGCTGGAATCGGCGCCGGCGTCGGCGGAGCCGCCGGGCTGCTCGCCGGGCTCGGCATGCTTGCGATCCCGGGGGTCGGCCCCGTCGTTGCCGCGGGTTGGCTCGCCGCCACGGCAGCTGGCGCGGTGGCAGGTGCCGCCGCGGGCGGCCTCGTCGGGTCCTTCGTGAAGGAGGGGCACGACAAGGAGGAGGCCGAATATTACGCGGAAACGGTCCGTCGAGGCGGCACGGTGGTTTCGGTCCGGACCGAACCCGAGCATGAGCCGGCAGTGAGCGCGATCCTGGACGGCGCGACGCCGATCGACCGGTCCACGCGTGAAGCGGAGTATCGCGCCGGCGGGTGGGATCGCTTTGACGAGAACGCAGGCCCCTACCGGCCGCCGGTCGTCTGAGGTCAAGGGCATCTGCCGCGCGTCACGCGCGGCAGATGCCCCATGCCCGGCAGCGGCGTGCCGAGGCGCTCTCGCATCGGCCTTCAGGATGCGGCATGTCCTTCGGGCTCATGCCGCCAAAAGCGTGTCGATCGTCTTGAGGCGGGCTACGCCGGCGTTTGCCGGGTCGCGCATCGGGGAGCTGATGCCAGGCTCGGGAAGAACGGCCTCCGAGAAGGGGGCGCCTTCACTCAGCTCCTTTGGTGCTCACGGAAATAGGCGCGATCATCGGCTGCGTTCCGGCGGCGGGGCCAGAACATCGCGGTATTCGGGATGTCGTCGCGCCCAGTCGGCGACGAAGGAGCAGGCGGGCACGATGCGCAAGTCGTGCTGCCGTGCATGGTCGAACAACGCTTCCGCAAGCTGCGAGCCGATGCCCCGGCCCCGCAAGGAGTGCGGCACCTCGGTATGCGAGACGACGATGGAATTGTCGATGCGCCGATAGGTGGCGAATGCCTCGCCGCCCTCGACCTCCATCACGAAACGGTTCTGCCGGGGCTCGTCCCGGATCATTGGCGTTGCCATCGGCCTTGGATCTCCATCACCACGGAAGTCTTCATGCTGAACATCGGTGATGCTGACGTGTTCCGCCTGTGCGCAAGCGGCGGAACGCAAGACGCAGTCGTGTGTTTGTCTGGCCTTGCGAGCAAACAGAGAGGACGTCGATGAAGATCCGCGCCAGCGCAACCTTGAGCTACCGCTTTCCGGATGCCACGCAGATCATCGGCCTCATCCAGTGTGCGCGGTCCCCCGATCAAGCAATCCTTTCCGAGGCGCTTCAAGTTGCGCCCGAGGCCCAGCTCATCACGGACGACGATGGCTTCACGCGACGCATCCGAGCCTGTCTCAGCGGGGAGGTCACGATCTCCTATGAGGCGGAGGTCGATAACGGGCGCAGAAGTCTCCTCCCTGCTGCAGGCCGGCAGCATCTCTGGAGCGACCTGCCGGCGGACGTGCTGCCCTATCTGCTGCCGAGCCGCTTTTGCCCCAGCGACCAGTTCCAGCGCTTCGCCCTCCGTGAATTCGGCAACGCCGGGGACGGTGTCGCGCGGGTCATGACCATCATGGACTGGATCCATCGCCATGTGGATTACCAGGCGGGTGTCAGCACGGCGGAATCGAACGCGGCGCACACCTTCACGGTCAGGGCTGGGGTCTGCCGTGACTTCGCCCATCTCGCCATCACCCTGTGCCGCGCGCTCTCGATCCCGGCGCGAGCGGTCGGCGCCTATGCGGTCGATCTCCAGCCTCCCGATTTCCATGCGGTGGTCGAGGTCTTCCTCGAGAATCAATGGTGGCTCGTCGACCCGACGCGGCTAGCGCCGGTGGAAGGGCTTGTTCGCATCGCACACGGCCGCGATGCGGCCGATATCGCGTTTCTGACGACAGACAAGCCCTGCGAGCTGATCAGCCAGACGATTGAGGCCGTTCGACTGTAGCCGTGCCGTCGCCTGACCGAGCTCGAACGACGGACGCCGATGCCGGGAATTCCGACCGCATCGTTGGCCTCTCGCCTTCCTGTCAAACCCGGGAGATCAGCAGCCGCAGCGAGCCCTCGAAGGTGCCTTGCGTCCGCAGCGCGCCGTAGCGTGCATCCCAGGCGCCGGATTGGAGATCCTGGCGCAGCCTTTCGATCGAGGCGGCGTTCTCGGCTTCCCCAACGAAGCTCCAGGCCGAGCAGGCCGAGCGCGCATTTGGATCGAGGAATAGTTCCGGTCGGCCGTAATAGGCCTCGTTGAAGCCGTCGCGGCAGGCGAAGGGGATCGGGACGGGGACGATCTCGACAGCGCCGCCGAGAACCTCGCTCATGCGCCCGAGCGAGGGATAGCGCCGCGCCTCCGTGGCGAGCACCTGCGGTGCGTACTCGGACAGCCAGAAGGCTTCGACCAGCTCCGGATCGCAGGACAGGACCGCGACAGGCCCGCGCGTGACGCGGCGCATCTCCTTCAGGCCGGCGTCGAGATCCTGCCATTGATGCACGGAGAAGGTCGTCATGCTGGCGTCGAAGGCGCCGTCGGCGAAGGGCAGTTTCTCGGCGGTGGCGTCGATCGCCACGGCGATGTCGGCCGGCCGCTGCGCGCGCATCGAGGCCGAGGGCTCGACGGCGGTGACGTCGCGCCCGCGCGGCTCGTAGGAGCCGGCACCGGCGCCGACATTGAGGATGCGCCCTGCCGGGCCGAGCGCGGCCTCGATCAGCGCGGCAATGGCCGGCTCCGGCTGTCGATAGGAGGCGTAGCCCTGACCGATCCGGCCGTAATCGGCATCGCCCGCGCTGCCATCGGTATGGCGCTTATCCGACGAGGGCTTCGTTTCGAGAGTCATGCGTCGCCTCCCAAGGCATAGATCGTCACGATGGCAGCCATGATGACGTGCGGATGACACCAGCATGACAGCCGGTAGCTGGCTCGCCGCCGGGCGACAAGTCAGGAGGGAGAAGGCCGCCGTTGGCCCCGCCCGGATGAAGGTGGTAGAACCCGCCCGACGCTTCCGGCGGACCGTTTCAGCAAGGCGACAGCATCATGTTCGAGGCACGCGGCATCGACAGTACCGACAAGGCGGAGTTCTACCGCGAGCTCGCCGGGCAGCTCGAAGCCCTGCTGGCGGGCGAGCGCGACACCATCGCCAATGCGGCCAATACCGCAGCGCTGCTGTTCCAGATGCTGCCCGACCTCAACTGGGCCGGATTCTACCTGATGCGTGAGGGCGAACTGGTCCTCGGCCCCTTCCAGGGCAAGCCGGCTTGCGTGCGCATTCCCGTCGGCAGGGGCGTCTGCGGCGCGGCCGTGGAGCGCCGCGCCACCATGCTGGTCGAGGACGTGCATGCCTTCCCGGGTCATATCGCCTGCGACGCCGCCTCACGCTCGGAGCTGGTTGTGCCGCTGATCGGCCGCGACGGCGTGATCGGTGTCATCGACCTCGACAGCCCGTCGCCCGCACGCTTCGACGCCGCCGATCAGGCCGGCATCGAGCGCATCGCCGCGATCTGGCTTGCAGCTTGTGGCGAAGCAGCGGCGCCTGTTCTCGCCCAGCCTGCTCTCGCCCAAGCTTCCTGAGCAGCGCGGTGCCGTCGCTCAGCCTGCGCATCCAGCTCGATCCCGAGGGCAGGGTCGGGCCAGGCAAGATCGAGCTTCTGGAGAAGATCGGCGCGCTGGGCTCGATCTCGGCCGCCGGCCGGGCGATGGAGATGTCCTATCGGCGCGCCTGGGAACTGGTCGACGAGCTGAACACGCTCTTCGGCAAGCCTGTCGTCGAACGGCAGACCGGCGGCCGCAATGGCGGCGGCGCCAGGCTGACCGAGCTGGGCAAGGCGCTCATTACCCGCTTCCGCGCCGTCGAGCAGGCCGCGACGGCGGCTGCGGCCGAGCATCTGGCGGCGCTGCAGGCCGAGATCGACCGGCCTGCCGATCGCTGAGCACATCGCCGCGGCGATCTGCACCCATCGAATAGCGGATATGTGAGACTTCGCGCAGGCCCTTGTCGCTGGGGCCGGCGGCGCGTTCGGCGCCCTGAAACAGGTCCCCGGCAAGGCCGGTTTGCCTTGACATGCGGAGGCGATTCGCACAGGCGTATCGCATGTGCAGCACGACGGCTGCAAGTCTTTTTTTGTAATGATTCCAAAGAGGAAGCTGCCGAACCTCTCATACTCGGGATGTGCGTTTCAGGACGGCGGTGAACGCCATTCGGAAGCCCGCAAATCGACGGGGTCCATGCCGATGAAGGCAAGGCGGTTCGCCTCCAGCGAAGACTGGATTTGGTCATGATGCGTGCGTTTCGTCTGGTTCTCGTCGCGGCGGGCCTTTCGGCCCTGTCGGGACTGGCGGTCCAGGCTCAGGGCCAGCCGGCCCAGACCCCGCCCGCCGAGGCGCAGACCCAGCCGGCACCGGCGCAGGCTCCTGCCGCGGCCCAGCCTGCCGCGCCTGTCAGCCCGGCTCCTGCGAGCTCCGCTCCTGCTACGGCCGCTCCCGCGAACCCGGCCATGAGCCCGCTGCCGCAGGTGCCCGCACAGCTCGGCATCAGCCCGCCGACCAACGCCCATCCCCCGCTGCCGTCGAGCGAGACGCCGCCGGCTCCCGCTGTCACGCCCGTGGCGCCGCCGGCCGCCATGGCGGTGCTGCCGCATGACCTGTCGCCCTGGGGCATGTTCATGGCGGCGGACATCGTGGTGAAGGCCGTGATGCTCGGCCTCGCCTTCGCCTCGCTCGTCACCTGGACGATCTGGCTCGCCAAGGCGATGGAGCTCGCCGCGGCCAAGCGCTCTGCCGGCCGGGCTCTGCGCCGCATCGAGGCGGCCGACAGCCTCGCCGCCGGTGCCGGTGCCGTCGCGGGCAAGAGCGGCAGGCTGCGCGGCGCCGTCGGCGATCTGCTGACGGCCGCGCTGGCGGAAACGCGCCGCTCGGCCGATCTCGGCGAAGACGGCATCAAGGAGCGCGTCTCGATCGCGCTGTCGCGGATCGAGGCCCGCGCCGGCCGGGCCATGGCGCGCGGCACGGGCCTGCTCGCCACCATCGGCTCGACCGCCCCCTTCGTCGGCCTGTTCGGCACGGTCTGGGGAATCATGAATTCCTTCATCGGCATCAGCCAGGCGAAGACGACCAACCTCGCCGTGGTCGCGCCGGGCATTGCCGAGGCGCTGCTGGCGACCGCGATCGGTCTTGTCGCGGCGATCCCTGCCGTCATCATCTACAACGTCTTTGCCCGCGCCATCACCGGCTATCGCGCCACGCTGTCGGACGCCTCCGGCGAGATCCTGCGGCATCTCTCGCGCGATCTGGAGCGCGGCATGGTCGCGGCGGCGCCTGCGCCTGCGCGTGCTCCGCTCCATGCCGTGCAGGCGGGCGGGATGCCCGCCGCAGTGCCGCTCGTTCCGGCGGAGTAAGCCATGGGCGTCTCCCTCAAGGATCCGCAGGACGGCGACCTCGGAGAGGTCAGCGACATCAACGTCACGCCGTTCATTGACGTCATCCTGGTGCTGCTGATCATCTTCATGGTGGCTGCACCGCTTTCGACCGTCGATGTCGCCGTCGACCTGCCGGTCTCCAACGCGCAGCCGCAGTCGCGCCCTGACACGCCGGTCTTCCTCACCGTGAAGGGCGACCTCTCGCTCGCGCTCGGCAACGACCCGCTGCCGCGCGAGGCGCTGCAGGCGACGCTCGACCAGCGCACCGGCCGCGACCGCGAGCAGCGCGTCTTCCTGCGCGCCGACGGGGCCGTGGCCTATCGCGAGCTGATGGATGTGATGAACCTGCTTCGCAATGCCGGCTACCTCAAGATCGCCCTCGTCGGGCTCGAGGACACCGGGCAGGGCGCTGCGCCCGCCGCTGCGCCAGTCCCGGCCGCGGAGCCGAAGCCATGAGCGTGGAGCGGCCTTCGTTGTCCCGCTTCGCGCCGGCGGCTCTGCGCTGGGGCGTCGCCGCGCTCGTCGTGGTCAGCGCCCACGGCGCGGCCGGCTGGGTGATCGCCAATTGGCAGCGCGCCGAGGCCGCGGCGGGCGCGCCGCCGGCAGCGGTGATGATCGAGCTCGCGCCGCTCGCTGTCGCGCCCGAGGTGCCTCAGCAGGAGGTGGCGCCGGGGCCCGAGATGGCCGAGGCCCAGCCAGAGGTGGAGCCGCCGCCGCCCGAGCCCGTGGTCGAGCCGCCGAAGGAGGAGCCTCCCCCGCCGGAGCCCGAGCCCGTCGCGCTGCCCGAGCCCGAGATCAAGATTCCCGAATTGCCGGCGCTGCCCGATGCCCTGGCCGTCCTGGCGCCACCGCCCGAGCCGAAGCCGAAGCTGCCCGAGGTCAAGCCGGAGCCGAAGCCCAAGCCGAAGCCGCGCGTCGTCGAGCGGAAGAAGCCCATCAATCCCGAGAAGCCGAAGGCCGAGCGGACATCGGCACCCACCGCGCAGGCGCAGGTCGCGCCACAGGCCGCGGCGCCCAATTCCGGCGCCTCCTCGGCTTCGCCGGCGGCGCAGGCGAGCTGGCGCGGCATGCTGATGGCGCATCTCAACCGCTACAAGCGCTTCCCCGGCGGCGCGAGCCCCGGGACGGTGCAGGTCGCCTTCAGCATCGATAGGGCCGGCAGGGTGCTGTCGGCGCGGCTGGTGCGCGGGTCGGGCGATGCGAGCCTGGATGAAGAGGCCGTGGCGATGGTCCGGCGCGCGAGCCCGGTTCCCGCGCCGCCGGACGGGGTCGGCGGGAGTCAGGTCGCGCTGGCCGTGCCGGTGCGCTTCTCTCGCTAGGGCATGCTGATTTCGCACGGAATCACGACGTCATGCCGGGCCACGCCTTGGATGTCGTTCCGTTTCCGCAGAAAATCAGTACATTCTGAAGCGCACGGCTAGAGCCGTCAGCCTTGGAACCGCCGCGCTTCCGGCGCGTAGTCAGGGCGCGATGGCTGCCGCAGGAGGGTGAGATGACGATGGCCAGGCTCTCGATCACCAAGGTGCTCGCCGGCGCGCTGCTGGCGCTCGCCTGTTCCGGCTGCGTCACCGATGCCGAGCGGCGGGCGGCCGACGAGGCGCGCTGCCGCAACTACGGGTTCCGCGGTCAGAGCGAAGGTCTCGCCAACTGCCTGCTGCAGATCGATCTCGATCGCTCGGCGGCCCTGCGCTACCGCATGGACACGGCCTTCGGCCCGCCCTGGCCCTATTCCGGCTATTACGGACGGCGCTGGTAAGCGCTTCGCAAGCCCAAAAAGCTTAGCAAACCCCAGAAAGAAAAAAGGGCCGCGCTGGAGGCGCAGCCCAAGTCTAGGGAGGAAACGCCCAAGGAGGGCGACGCAGCATCGCTGCTGCGGTGCACTCTAGATAGGATGGGGACTCCCACATCGCAAGCCGAAAAGGGCAGCATGGCTGACTTATTTTTGGGCGTTTGATTTCCCTTTGAAATCAAAGGGAAGCAGCGGTAACGCGTTCCGAAGCGGCAGAGCTTGCCATGCGTGCGACGATCTGCTGCACTGCGATGCGGGCGGCCGGAAAGCGCCGCCGCGCCATTGACATCAGGCTTGCGCGTCAATTCATATGTGCACATATGAATTTGGCTCCGCCGTCCCGGCCGGGCCTTGTCTGCCGATCTAGGCTGCGATTGCAGCCGGAGCAGGGCGAAGGATAGCCTGATGAACATCGACCGTCGCAGTTTCCTCGCCGGTGTCGCGGCGCTGGGGGCTCCCTCGCTGGCGCGCGCTCAAGCTACCGGGCCGATCCGCATCGGCGAGATCAACAGCTACACCGCCCAGCCGGCCTTCCTGAAGCCCTATCGCCAGGGCTGGGAACTGGCGCTGGAGCAGATCAACGCAGCTGGCGGCGTGCTCGGCCGCAAGCTCGAGACCGTGTTTCGCGACGATGCCGGCAAGCCGGAGGATGCGGTGCGCCATGCCGCCGATCTCGCTACGGCCGAGAAGGTCGACATCATCGCCGGCGGCTTCCTCTCCAATGTCGGGCTGGCTCTGGCCGACTACGCCAACCAGAACAAGCGGCTCTATGTCGCCTCCGAGCCGCTGGCCGATGCGCTCGTCTGGGCCAAGGGCAACCGCTACACCTTCCGCCTGAGGCCCTCGACTTACATGCAGGCTGCGATGCTGGTCGAGGAAGCGGCCAAGCTGCCGGCCAAGAAATGGGCGATCGTCGCGCCGAACTACGAGTACGGCCAGTCGGCGGTGAAGTGGTTCAAGGAGCTGCTGCTCAAGGCGCGGCCGGACGTGACCTTCGTCGCCGAACAGTTCCCGGCGCTCGGCCGCATCGACGCCGGCGCCACCGTCCAGGCGCTGGAGGCCGCCAAGCCCGATGCGATCTTCAACGTCACTTTCGCGGTCGACCTCGCCAATTTCGTCCGCGCCGGCAATACGCGCGGCCTGTTCGAGGGGCGCCAGGTCGTCTCGATGCTGACTGGCGAGCCGGAATATCTCGACACGCTCGGCGCCGAGACCCCGGAGGGCTGGATCATCACCGGCTATCCGCATCCCGACCTGCAGACGCCCGAGCACGTCAAGTTCCGCGACGCCTACAAGGCCAAGTACAACGACTATCCGCGGCTGGGCTCCGTCGTCGGTTACGAGACGGTGCAGGCGATTGCCGCCGCGCTGGCGAAGGCTGGCTCCACCGACAACGAAAAGCTGGTCGATGCGTTCGAGGGGCTGAAGCTCGGCTCGGCCTTCGGCCCGATCGAGTTCCGCAAGATCGACCACCAGTCGACGCTCGGCGCCTATGTCGGCAAGAGCGCGCTGAAGAACGGCAAGGGCGTGATGGTCGACTGGAGCTATCGCGACGGCGCGAAATACCTGCCGAGCGACGATGAGGTACGGAAACTTCGCCCGGCTGTCTGATCCCGTCCAAGACCAGCACGTCATGCTCGGGCTTGACCCGAGCATCTCATGCCCCTGAAGGTCCTGAGCCTCTTCCGGCCTGAGATTCTCGGGTCTACGCTTCGCTTCGCCCGAGAATGACGGAGTGAGGCTCCGACATGGCCCGGACAACCCGCTGCACGGTCCTGTCCGGACCGAGACTGATGGCTTCGCCCGAGACGACATGCTTGATCTCGTCCTCACCCAGACCCTGAACGGCCTGGCCTCGGCGTCGTCGCTGTTCCTCGTGGCCTGTGGCCTGTCGATCATCTTCGGCGTCACGCGCATCGTGAACTTCGCCCATGGCTCGCTCTACATGCTGGGTGGCTATCTGGCCTTCACGGTGGTCACCTGGTTCGGCCCCGCCGATCCCCTCGGCTTCTGGGGCGGGGTGGCTCTTGCCGTGCTGCTGACCGGCCTCGTCGGCGTGTTGATCGAGGTGCTGATCCTGCGCCGAATCTATCAGGCGCCGGAGCTGTTCCAGTTGCTCGCGACTTTCGGTGTCGTGCTGATGCTGCAGGACATCGCGCTCGCGACCTGGGGTCCGGAGGACAAGCTTGGCCCGCGCGCGCCGGGCTTCCGCAGCTTCGTCATTCTGTTCGATAATCGCTTTCCGAGCTATGAGCTCTTCCTGATCGCCGTCGGCCCTGTCGTACTCGGCTTGATCTGGCTGCTGTTCCACCGGACGCGTTGGGGCGTGCTGATCCGCGCTGCAACGCAGGACCGTGAGATGGTCTCGGCGCTCGGCGTCAACCAGCGCCTGCTCTTCACCTCGGTCTTCGCCTTCGGCGCGGCGCTGGCGGGCTTAGGCGGCGCGCTCCAGCTTCCGCGCGAGGCGATCAACCTGCACATGGATCTTTCCATGATCGCGGAGGCCTTCGTGGTGGTGGTGGTCGGCGGGCTCGGCAGCGTCACCGGCGCTTATCTCGCCGCCGTGCTGATCGGCGTGCTTCATGCCTTCGGCATCCTGATCCTGCCGAAGATCACGCTGGTGCTGGTCTTCCTGGTGATGGCGGCGGTGCTGATCGTCCGGCCGCATGGCCTGCTCGGCAAGGCCGGCGTCGAACCGCGTGGTCATGCCGGGCAGCTCTTCCTGCTGAGCCCGGCCGATCGCGCGGCGAAGCTGTTCGGCGCCGTTGCGCTCGGGCTGCTCGCCCTCGCGCCACTGGTCGTGCCGGATCATCTCGTCCTGACCCTGACCGACCTCGTCATCTTCGCGGTCTTCGCCGCTTCGCTGCATCTGCTGATGGGCCCGGGCGGCATCACCTCCTTCGGCCATGCCGCCTATTTCGGCCTCGGCGCCTATGGCGCGGCGTTGGCGGTGAAATGGCTGGGAGCCTCGATGGAGCCCGCGCTGGTGGCCGCGCCGCTCATGGCCGGCATCGCCGGCGCCATCTTCGGCTGGTTCTGCGTGCGGCTCTCGGGCGTCTACCTCGCCATGCTGACGCTGGCCTTCGCCCAGATCGCCTGGGCCACGGCCTTCCAATGGGTCGACCTGACCGGCGGCGACAATGGCATCCTCGGCGTCTGGCCCTCGGCCTGGGCGGTCCCGAAGACGGTGTTCTACTATCTCGCGCTCGCCATCGCGGCGCTGGTGATCCTCGCCCTGCGCGTCATCATCTTCGCGCCCTTCGGCTACGCACTGCGCGCAGGCCGCGACAGCCCCTTGCGGGCCGAGGCCATCGGGCTGGATGTCGGGCGCCTGCAATGGGCGGCTTTCGTCATCGCGGCGATTGCGGCCGGCATTGCCGGCGGCCTCTTCGCCTTCTCGAAAGGCTCGGTCTTTCCGACTTATATGGCGATCCCGCGTTCGGTCGACGCCTTGCTGATGGTGCTGCTCGGCGGCGTCCAGACGGTCGCCGGGCCGGTCGTCGGCGCCTTCGCTTATATGGGCCTCAACGAACAGCTGATGAAGTTGACGGCCTATTGGCGCTTCGTTCTCGGGCTGTTGATCGTGCTGCTGGTCGTGCTGTTCCCGCGCGGCCTCGTCGGCACATGGCTATTCTGGCGCGCCCGGCGCGACGGCGCCGCATCAGCGACGGCGGCAGCATGAGCGCGTCCATGCCTGCCGTGCTGGAAGCCCGCGACCTCGCCCGATCCTTCGGCGGCGTGAAGGCGGTCGACGGCGTTTCCTTCACTGTTGATGCCGGGCAGCTCGTTGCGTTGATCGGCCCCAACGGCGCCGGCAAGACCACCTGCTTCAACATGCTCAACGGCCAACTCAAGCCCGATCGCGGCGAGGTCATGCTGCTAGGGCGGCCGATCACCGGGCTCGAGCCGCGCAGGATCTGGCGGCTCGGCGTCGGCCGTACCTTCCAGATCACCGCGACCTTCGCCTCGATGACGGTGCGCGAAAACGTCCAGATGGCACTGATCTCCCACGCCGGCGAGAGCTGGCGCCTGTTCGGCTGCGCCGCGGACCGCCGTGGCGCGGCCGCCGACGCGCTGCTCGCTCAGGTCGGCATGACCTCGCAGGCCGAGCGCGCCTGCGGCGTGCTCGCTTATGGCGACCTGAAGCGCGTCGAACTCGCCATCGCGCTCGCCAACGCCCCGAAGCTGCTGCTGATGGACGAGCCCACCGCTGGCATGGCGCCGCAGGAGCGCATCGCCCTGATGGCGTTGACGGCGCGCATCGCGAAGGAACGCGGCATCGCCGTGCTCTTTACCGAGCACGACATGGATGTCGTCTTTGCCCATGCCGACCGCGTGCTGGTGCTCGATCGTGGCCGCCTGATCGCTGCCGGGACCAGTGCCGAGGTGCGCGCGAATCCTGAAGTCCGTGCCGTCTATCTCGGCTCCGGCGCGACCTCGGGAGGGCATTGATGGTCGCGCTTCTCGAACTCTCCGGCGTCGAGGCCTGGTATGGCCGCGCCAAGATCCTGCACGGCGTCGGCTTTGCGGTCGGGCACGGCGAGGTCGTCGCGCTGATGGGCCGCAACGGCGCCGGCAAGTCGACGACGATGAAGACAGTGATGGGGCTGGTGCCGCAACCGCACGGTTCGATCCGCTTCGAGGGCAGGGAGATCGCCGGCCGCGAGCCCTTCGCCATTGCGCGGGCCGGCGTCGGCTATGTGCCCGAGGACCGGCGCGTCTTCTCCGAGCTTTCGGTGATGGAGAATCTAGAGGTCGGCCGCCAGCCGCCGCGGGCGGATGCGCCGCACTGGACGCCGGAGCGGCTCTTCGCGCTCTTCCCCAATCTCGGCCGCATGCGGGACCGGCCGGGCGGGGCGATGTCCGGCGGCGAGCAGCAGATGCTCACCATCGCCCGCACGCTGATGGGCAATCCCCGCCTGTTGCTGCTGGACGAGCCTTCGGAGGGCTTGGCACCCGTCATCGTCGAGGCGATGGCTGAGACCATCCGCGTGCTGAAGGGCGAGGGGCTTTCGGTGCTGCTCTCCGAGCAGAACCTGCATTTCGCTGGCAGCATCGCCGACCGCGCCGTCATCATCGAAAAGGGGCTGATCCGCTTCGACGATACGATGGATGCACTGAAAGCGGACGAGGCCGCGCGCAGCCAGTATCTAGCGCTGTAGCAATACTTAGCGCTGAAGATTCCCGATCAGGCCGCGCATGAGGTCCAGCAGCGGCTCGACTTCTCCGGCCTCGACCGGCTTGACCGCCTCGATGGTGATGGCCTTCGCCCGCACCACATAGCCGGGCAGAAGCTCCCGCCCGCGCGGGGAGAGCTGCACCAGCACGCGCCGCTTGTCGTCGGGATCGTGCAGGCGCTCGACCAGCCCGCGCTCTTCCAGCCGCGTGACCACGCCGCGGATGGTCGCGGGGTCCATCGCCGTCATCCGGCCGAGCTGGTTCTGCGAGATGCGTGTCCCCACCGCGAGCCGGCAGAGCGCGGCGAATTGCGGCGGCGTCGGGCCGTCCTCGCCCATGAGCTGCTGGAACATCGCCACATAGCGCTGCTGGAGCTGCCGCAGCAGGAAGCCGAACTGCTCCTCCAGCACATAGCCGTCGAGATCGACAGGCTGCGGCTCCGCCGGAGCCGTTCGGCTGCTGGCCGACCTGCGATGCCGCCCGGCCTCGTCCTCTGTTCTCTTTCCGCGATCCATTACAGCTCCGGGCCGGCGATTCCGCCAAAGGGCGGAACGCCATTCTCCCGGATCATGTGTGTTCGTTCAATCGGGCCTCGCGCTGTCATTCCGGAGCGGCCCGAAGGGCCGAACCCGGAACCCACGGCTGGGCTCCACGACATGTCGCGGATTTGACAGGGCTCACCCGGTCGTGGGTTCCGGATTCTTCGCTGCGCGAAGCCCCGGAATGACGGCGGAGCTATCCGCCCAGCGACATGGTCAGCGGGGGCTTCACTTCGGGCGGCAGCGGCGAGGTGTAGCCTTCCTTGCCGAGGCGCGCCTTGTGGTCGGCCTTGGCGGCCGCCATCAGGGCAGGGTCGCTCAGGACGGCCGCTCCGGTCGCCGCCATGGCCTTAGCGACATGGACCATCGCCTTGTGGGCTGCGGGAGACTTGCCCTGCGCCACCACCTGCCAGGTGTGGAACGGCGTGCCCATCGCGACCGTCGGTGCATGGGCCTGAACGGTCGGCACGGCCCAGCTCACATCGCCGATATCGGTTGAGCCGATCGCCGGGTTGCGCTTGGCGTCGCGGGGAACGAGGAAGTCGCCCAGCGGCGCACCCGTATCCGGCATGCCGATGGTGCGCCAGATCGAGGCGATCTCCTGGGGGGAGAGCGTGGCGCGGATCTTCTCGGCATAGGCCTTGTCGGCATCGTCGAAATGCGGCGCGCCGAGATCGTCCATGACCTTGTGCATGGCTTCTTCAAGCGGTGTATTGGCGACGAGATCGGAGACGGCACTGACGATTCGCATCTCCATCTTGGTTTCCGTCATCAGCGCAGCGCCTTCGGCGATTTTCTTCACGCGCTGCACCAGCTCCAGCATGCCGCGCAGGTCGCGCGCCCGGATCGAGTAGCGGACGCGGGCATGGGCCTGCACGACGTTCGGCGCGATGCCGCCCGTGTCGAGCAGCGCATAGTGCACGCGCGCATCGCTCGGCATGTGCTCGCGCATGTAGTTGACGCCGACATTCATCAGTTCCACGGCGTCGAGCGCCGAGCGGCCGAGATGCGGCGCGGCAGCGGCATGCGAGGCGCGGCCGGTGAAGACGAAATCGGCGCGGGTGTTGGCAAGTGCCAGCGCGGGCGCGACCTCCCAGAAGCTCGACGGGTGCCAGGAGATGGCGACATCGGCGTCGTCGAAGGCGCCGGCGCGGACCATGAAGGCCTTGGCGGCGCCGCCTTCCTCGGCCGGGCAGCCATAATAGCGCACGCGGCCGGGGATCTTGTTCTCGGCGAGCCAGTCCTTCATCGCGACGGCCGCGAGCATGGCGGCCGAGCCGAGCAGGTTGTGGCCGCAGCCATGGCCGTGGCCGCCGGCCTCGATCTCCTTGTGCTCGGAGGCGCCGGCTTCCTGTGACAGGCCGGGCAGGGCGTCGTACTCACCGAGGAACGCGATGACCGGGCCGCCTTCGCCGGCCTCGCCGATGACCGCGGTCGGGATGTCGGCGACGTTTTCGGTGATCTTGAAGCCCTGGTGCTTCAGCTCGGCGATGTGCTCGGCGACCGAGCGCTTCTCCGTGTAGCACACCTCCGGCATGCCCCAGACCCGGTCGGAGAGCGCAATCAGGCGCTCCTTGTTCGCATCGACATGCCGCCAGAGATCGTTTCGATTGTCCATGATCGTTCCGCCTTATTGGAGGCGGGCATATGACCAATGTCTCCTGCCGCCGTCCAGACGCCAGATGCATGGCCGAGCGGCCTTTCAGGCTTTCCGTTGCGTCGGAGCGCCGGCTGCGAAATCGGAGAGAATCGGGCAGTCCGGCCGGTGGTCGCCATGGCAATGCGTCGCCAGATGCCGCAGCGTGTCGGCCATGGCGCTGAGCTCGGCCGCCTTCGCCTCGAGATCGCGGACATGGGCCATGGCGAGCTTCTTCACATCGGCGCTGGCCCGGCTCTTGTCATGCCAAAGCGCGAGCAGCTCGCGCGTCTCCTCCAGCGAAAAGCCGAGATCGCGCGAGCGCCGCACGAAGCGCAGCGTATGCACGTCGTCATCGGCATAGACGCGATACTGGGACGCCGTGCGGGCCGGCGGCTCGATCAGCCCGATGCTCTCGTAATAGCGGATCATCTTGGCGCTGACGCCGGAGAGCGTCGAAGCCTCGCCGATATTCATTTGACGCCTCCCTCATGTGCGGCCGGGACGCGGAAGCGCTTCAGACGCAGTGCGTTCGTAAGCACGCTGACGCTGGAGAGCGCCATGGCGAGCCCGGCGAAGACCGGCGAGAGCAGGACGCCGAAGGCCGGATAAAGCACGCCGGCGGCGACCGGGATCAGCAGCGCATTGTAGCCGAAAGCCCAGGCGAGGTTCTGCCGGATATTCGCGATGGTGGCCTGCGAGAGCGCGATGGCGCGAGGCACGCCCATTACATCGCCCGACATCAGCACGACATCGGCGCTCTCGATGGCAATGTCCGTGCCGGTGCCGATGGCGATGCCGACATCGGCCTGGGCCAGGGCAGGGGCATCGTTGATGCCGTCCCCGACGAAGGCGACCTTCGCGCCGCCCTGCTGCAGGCCCTTCACCACGGCGGCCTTGTCGATCGGCAGCACTTCGGCCCGAACCTCGTCGATACCCAGCGTGCGCGCCACGGCCTCGGCCGTACGGCGGTCGTCGCCCGTCACCATCGCGACCTTGAGGCCGAGCCGATGCAGCGCGGCGATGGCGGCCGGCGTCGTCTCCTTCACGGCATCCGCCACGGCGATGATGGCGGCCAGCTTGCCGTCGATGGCGGCATAGAGCGGCGTCTTGCCCGCCTCCGCCAGCGCCCGGGCCTTGTCTGCGAAAGGCGCCGCATCGACATGGATCTGCTCCATCAACCTGTGGCCGCCGATGGCGACGCTGCGACCCTCCACGGTCGCGGTGACGCCGAGGCCGGGGTCGCTGGCGAAACCGGCGGGCTCCGCCAGCACGAACCCGCGTGCCTTGGCGCCTGCGACGATGGCGAGCGCCAGCGGGTGTTCCGAGCGGTTCTCGGCCGAGGCGATCAGGCGCAGCGCCTCATCTTCCATGAAGCCGGAGGCTGCCTCGATGTCGGTCAGCTCCGGCTTGCCGCGGGTCAGGGTGCCGGTCTTGTCGAGCGCGACGACCTGCACGTCGCGGAGCGCCTGCAGCGCGTCGCCCTGCCGGAACAGGATGCCGAGCTCGGCACCGCGGCCGGTCCCGACCATGATCGAGGTCGGCGTCGCGAGGCCCATGGCGCAGGGGCAGGCGATGATCAGAACGGCGACGGCATTCACCAGCGCATGCGACAGCGCCGGGCTCGGGCCGAATGAGAGCCAGATGAGGAAGGTCGCCAGCGCCAGCGCCATCACAACCGGCACGAACCAGAGCGTGACGCGGTCGACCAGCGCCTGGATCGGCAGCTTCGCGCCCTGCGCCGCCTGCACGGTGCGGACGATCTGGGCCAGAACCGTATCCGCGCCGACCTTGCGAGCGGTGAAGCTGAGCGCGCCCGAGCCGTTGATGGTGCCGCCGGTGACGAGGCTGCCGGCTTCCTTGCGGACAGGGGCGGGCTCACCGGTGATCATCGATTCGTCGACGAAGGAGGAGCCTTGCGTCACCTCGCCATCAACCGGCACGCGCTCGCCCGGCCGCAGGATGACGATGTCGCCCGGGCGGACGGACTCGACAGGCACGTCGCTCTCTGTGCCGTCCCGCAGCACGCGGGCGGCCTTGGGCTGGAGCGCGATCAGGCTGCGGATAGCCGCGCTCGTGCGACCCTTGGCGCGGGCCTCGAACCAGCGGCCGAGCAGGATCAGCGTCACGATGACGGCGCCGGCCTCGAAATAGGTGAAGGCGGTGCCCTCGGGCAGCAGGGCCGGCCAGAAGGTCGCGGCCGTGGAATAGAGATAGGCCGCGCCGGTGCCCAGCATGACGAGCGAGTTCATGTCGGGCGCGAGCCGCAGCAGCGCCGGCCAGCCCTTGCGCAGGAAGACGAGGCCCGGCCCGAACTGCACGATGCTCGCGAGCACGAAGGAGGCGATGCGGATATTGCCTTCGCCGAAGGTCATGGCGAGCCAGTGGTGCAGGGCAGGGACCATGTGGCTCCCCATCTCCGCGACGAGCAGTGGCAGGGTCAGGAGCCCGGCGAGGATGACCGAGCGCAGCAGCCGGCCCTGCTCCTCCTCCTTGGCGGCCTCGACGCGCGCAGGCGCTTCCGCATCGCTATCGGCCAGCAGCTTCGCCTCATAACCCGCCGCGGCGACAGCCTTGACCAGCGCCGGGACGATCTCGCCGCCGCCGAGCACCTTTACGCTGGCATGCTCCGTAGCGAGGTTCACGGTTGCATCGACCACGCCGGGCACGGCGCGCAGCGCCTTCTCGACATGACCGACACAGGAGGCGCAGTTCATGCCGTCGATCGCCAGCTCTACGGCCGTCTCGACCGGCTTGTAGCCGGCTTGGCGAATCGCGTCCTCAATCTGCTTCAGATCGGTTACGCCCTTGGCGAAGCCGACATGAGCGCGCTCGGTCGCCAGATTGACCGCAACCGTCTCGACGCCTGGCACCGCCGCGATGGCGCGCTCGACGCGCCCGACGCAACTCGCGCAGGACATGCCTTCGACGGCCATGTCGAGCGTTGCGAGCCTGTCGGCGGCCGGCTTGTTCGGGGCTTCGTCGATGAGCGTCATCGCCGTCTCCTTCATGGTGATGACACGGCATATGGGGCTTCCCATCATGGGAAGGTCAAGGGCGATGCTATGCGCTTAGCGTGAGGCAATCCGTCATTGCGAGCGTAGCGAAGCAATCCATGGGACTGGGCGAGCGGTTCTGCCCAGTCCCATGGATTGCTTCGCTTCTCGCAATGACGGCTACGGCGTCTCGACGGAGACGCTCTTGATCACCGCATGGACCGCCTTGCCCGGGGCGAGTTCCAGCATTTCAGCCGATTTGGCCGTCAGCCGCGCAGCAATGAGCGCTTCGCCGCAGATCAGGCGCAGATGCACGGTGCTGCCGCCGGGGCCGGTGCGTTCGCTGATCTCGGTTATGCGGCCGGGCAGCACGTTGAGCGCGCTGATGCCCGTCGGCGGCTCGAGGCTCAGCATGACATCGCTCGCCAACACGCGGATCTTGAGCTTTTGCCCGGCCTGCAGCGACCCGCGCGCGATCACGAGCGGCCCGGCCCGCGTCTTGAGCTGCGCCAGCCCGAAAGGCTCGTCGAACCTGATGACTTCAGCTGTAAGGAGTGAACTGGCTTCCGGCGCGCGGGGCCTTGCGGCGAGATCGGGGCGCGAGAGGATGTCGGCGGTCGGGCCGCAGGCTGCGATGCGTCCGTTCTCGACGATGGCGACGGTGGTTGCGAGCCGGGCGACCTCCGCCAGCGCATGCGAGACATAGACGATGGGGATGCGCGTTTCGTCCCGCAGCCGCTCGATATAGGGCAGGATCTCGGCCTTGCGCGCCTCGTCCAGCGCCGCCAGCGGTTCGTCCATCAGCAGAAGACGGGGTTCTGCCAGTAGCGCACGGCCGATGGCGACGCGCTGCTTCTCGCCGCCGGAAAGCGCGCCCGGCCGTCGGCGCAGCAGATGGCCGATGCCCAGCAGCCCCAGCACCTTGTCGAGCTCGGCCGGCTTGCGGGTGCCACGCGGCACGAACCAATGCCCGAACAGCAGGTTCTGCCGCACGGTGAGATGCGGAAACAGCCGTGCCTCCTGAAAGACATAGCCGATCCGGCGGCGATGCTTCGGCAGGAAGATGCCGGCTTCCGTATCGACCAGCGTCTCGCCTTCGATACGGACATGGCCGGCCTCGGGGCGGATCAGCCCGCTGACCACGTTGACCAGCGAGGTCTTGCCCGAGCCCGAGGAGCCGAACAGCGCGGTGAGCCGGCCCTCGGAAGTGAAGGAGGCGTCGAGCAGGAAATCGCCGAGCCGGCGGCGGATGGCGATGTCGAGGACGGGGCTCATTCGACGGCGATCCGGCGCCCGACCATCCGCGCCATCAACTCGGAGAGGAAGAGCGCGGCGACGGAGATCACGATCGAGATCAGCGTCAGCCGCATCGCGCCCGCGTCTCCGCCCGGCACCTGGGTGAAGGTGTAGATCGCCGAGGGCAGGGTCTGCGTCTCGCCGGGGATGTTGGAGACGAAGGTGATCGTCGCGCCGAACTCGCCCATCGCCTTGGCGAAGCACAGGATCATGCCCGCGATGATGCCGGGCAGGCAGAGCGGCAGCGTGACGACAAGGAAGACCCAGAGCGGGCTCGCGCCGAGCGTGCCGGCGGCATCCTCCAGCTTGCGGTCGACGGCCTCGATGGAAAGCCGGATGGCGCGCACCATCAGCGGGAAGCCCATCACCGCGCAGGCGAGCGCCGCCCCCGTCCAGCGGAAGGAGAGCACGATGCCGAACCAGTCGTAGAGGAACTCACCGATCGGCCCGCGCCGGCCGAAGCCGACCAGCAACAGATAGCCCGTCACGACTGGCGGCAGGATCAGCGGCAGATGCACGACGGCGTCGAGCAGCGACTTGCCCCAGAAGCGCCCGCGCGCCAGCAGCAGCGCGACGGCGAGCCCCAGCGGCAGGCTCGCGAGCATGGCCGTCGTGGCGACGATGAGGCTGAGCCTCACCGCCGTCCATTCCTCGGGGGAAAGCCAGTGGTTCAAGCCGAAGGGCTCAGGACGAGGTGGCGGGCTTGTTGAGCACCGTGAAGCCCTGCTTTTCGAAGACCGGCTTGGTGCCCGCGCTGCGCAGCCAGGTCAGGAAGGCCTGCGCATCGGGATTGGTCGAATCCTTCGTCACGGCGACGGGATAGACGATCGGCGGATGGGTATCCTCCGGGAAGGTCGCGATGACCTTGACCTGCGGGTCGGCGGCGGCATCTGTGGCGTAGACGATGCCGAGCGGCGCCTCGCCGCGCGAGACGAACAGCAGCGCGGCGCGGACGCTGTCGGCCTGCGCGATCCTGTCCTTAACCTTGTCCCAGCTTCCGAGCTTCTCAAGCGCCGCCTTGCCGTATTTGCCGGCCGGAACGGCATCGACATTGCCCATGGCGAGGCGGCCGGAGCCGAGCGCGGCGGCGAGGTCGGCGCCGGGCTTGAGATCGATCTTGGCGGCCGAATCCTTGCTGGCGATCAGCACGATGCGGTTCGAGAGCAGGCTGACGCGACTCTCCGGTTTGATCAGGTTCTTGCCCGCGACATAGTCCATCCAGTCGAGGTCGGCGGAGACGAAGAGATCGGCCGGCGCGCCGCTCTCGATCTGCTTCGCCAGCGTGTTGCTGGCGGCGTAGGAGATTTTCGGCGCGGGCTTGCCGGTTTCCTTGACCCAGCTTGCGGCGGCCTCGTCCAGCGCGTTCTTCATGCTGGCGGCGGCGAAGATCACCAGTTCCTTCGTCTGCGCCTGCGCCGCATCGAAAGCGGGGGCAAGGCTCACGGCAAGGGCGAGGCCCATGCCCAGCAGGCTGCGTCGCTTGATCATGCTGTTCCTCGCTTGCCTTGTCGTTGTATATCGTCGGGTATAGCGATGGTTGCCGTGCGCCCGGAGCCAAGTCAAGGAGCCGTCCGGCCGCTGGCTGCCCCATGGAGAGGGATCGAGATGAGAATCAGCGCGCGCAACCAGCTCAAGGGCAAGGTCGTCGAGATCACCAAGGGTGCGACCACGGCCCATATCCGCATCGACATCGGCGGCGCGATCGTGACCTCGTCGATCACCAATGCCGCCGTGGACGACCTCAAGCTCGCCGTGGGGCAAGAGGCCTATGCGGTGATCAAGGCCTCCGACGTCATGATCGCGGTGGACTGATGGTCCGCGAGAACGAGATTCGCGACAGGGAGGTCGCTGTCGCGCCGCCGCAGGCGACCGATGCCGGCCTCGCCTTCATCGGCACCATTCGCACGCCCTGGACTTCGCGGCTGACCTGCCCGCGCCAGGGCAGGGCGGACGGGCCGATCTGCCGGATCGAGCTCTTTGCGCCCTGGCATGAGGCGCTGGAGGGAATCGAGCGCTTCGAGCGGCTGGAGGTGCTCTACTGGCTGCATCAGTCGCGCCGCGACCTCGTGCGCCAGAGCCCGGCCAATAACGGCGAGACCTATGGCACCTTCGCGCTGCGCACGCCGGTGAGGCCAAACCCCATCGGCACCTCAATCGCGACGTTGGTTCAGCGCGAGGGTTCGGTGCTGTTGGTGCGTGGGCTCGACTGTCTCGACAAGACGCCGCTACTCGACATCAAGCCCGACCGCACGCTGTTCACCCCAATCGCCCCGCCGCAGCCAGGTGATTTCGAGACAGGTTGAGCGTCCGTCTCACCCGTGCGGGTGCTTGTGGATCGGGTCGACCCAGTAGACCTCTTCCGGCTTCTCGACCGGGTCGACATCGGTGATGTTGACGACCACGGCCTCGTTATCGGAGCGCACCAGCACGCATTGCAGCGGGTTGTCCGGGTCGGCGTTGATCTCCTGATGCGGCACGAAGGGCGGCACGTAGATGAAGTCGCCCGGCCCTGCTTCGGCGACGAATTCCAGCCGCTCGCCCCAGCGCATGCGCGCCTTGCCGCTCACCACGTAAATCACGCTTTCGAGCTCGCCGTGATGGTGCACGCCGGTCTTGGCGTTGGGCTCGATCGCCACCGTCCCGGCCCAGATCTTCTGCGCGCCGACGCGGGCATGGTTGATTGCTGCCTGCCTGAACATGCCGGGCGTCTGCGCCGTGTTCGGGTCGAGCTTGTCGCCCGAGATCACGCGCACGCCGTCATGCTTCCAGCGCGGCTCGTGATCATGATCCTGCGGATGGTCGTGGTCGTGACCCATGGCACCCTCCCATTCAGCTCTTCTTGGCCGGCCCTGTCGTGATCGGCCGGTCGCTCGCGCCCCATTCGGCCCAGGAGCCGTCATAGATCGCGCGCGCCGGCTTCCCGATCGTCTCCAGCGCCGTCGAGAGGATCGCGGCCGAAACGCCCGAGCCGCAGCTCGTGATCAGCGGCTTGTCGAGATCGACGCCGGCCTCTGCGAAAGCGGCTGCGATCGCCTCCGGTGATTTCAGCGTTCCGTCCGCCGCGATGGCGGGGAAGGGTAGGTTGAGGGAGCCCGGCATATGGCCGGAGCGGACGCCCGGTCGCGGCTCCGGCGCCTCGCCGCGGAAGCGATCAGCCGGGCGGGCATCGACCACCTGCACCGCACCGTCGGCCAGTGCCTTGGCGACATCGTCGGCGCCGACGATAGCGGAGTTGTCGAGCCTGGCGGTGAAGCTGCGGGCGGCGCGAGCGCGGGGAGGGCCGTTCTCGATCGGCCGGCCCTCGGCCTGCCATTTCGGAAAGCCGCCCTCGAGGATGACGACATCCGGCGCGCCGAAGCTGCGGAAGGTCCAGCGCACGCGCGGCGCCGAGAACAGGCCGAGCCCGTCATAGACGACGATGCGCATGCCATCGCCGATGCCCATCGCGCCGACCGTGGCGGCGAAGGCTTCGGCCGTCGGCATCATATGCGGCAGCGCCGAGCCGGTGTCCTTCACCGTGTCGATGTCGAAGCGCAGCGCGCCAGGGATGCGCCGCTCGGCATATTCGGCATGCGGGTCCTTGTTGTGAACCGGCAGATACCAGGAGCCGTCGACCACCACGACATTGGGGTCGTCGAGATGCGCGGCGAGCCAGTCGGTCGAAACGAAAACGTCTTCGCGGGACATGGGCTTATCCTCGGTTCCTTCAGGCCAACGCAATCCGGACGCGCCGGTTCTGCTTGCCCTTCTTCTCGATGTCGGTGACGGCGACAAGCCCGATCTCGGACGTGTTGCGGACATGGGTGCCGCCGCAGGGCTGCAGATCGATGTCGCCGATGGCGACGAGCCTGACCCTTCCGGAGCCGCGCGGGGGCTTCACCGACATCGTCTTGACGAGGCCCGGATTGGCGTCGAGCTCCTCATCGGTGATCCAGCGCTCGGTGACGTCAGCGTTGCGCGCCACCAGCGCATTGAGCTTTTCCGCCACTTCGGCCTTGTCGAGCCCGCCTTCGGGAATGTCGAAGTCGAGCCGCCCGTCGCCTTCGCCGATCGAGCCGCCGGTGACGGGGTAGGCCAGCACGACGCTGAGCAGGTGAAGCGCTGTATGGATCCGCATGCGCTTGAAGCGGCGCTCCCAGTCGAGCACGACCGTCACCGCCTCGCCCGGCGCCGGCAGAGCCTGGCCTTCGAGCGGCACATGGATCACCCGGCTCTTGTCCTCGGGGTCATAGATCGTGGTGCCGATGTCGATCAGGCTGCCATCTGCGCGGCGAATCTGCCCCGCATCGCCGGGCTGGCCGCCGCCTGTCGCGTAGAAGACGGTACGGTCGAGGATGATTCCGCCGCGCTCGTTGACCGCCTCCACGGTGGCGGGCGTCTCCTTGAGATAAGCATCCTCGCGGAACAGCAATTCTGTCGGCATCGTCTCGTGATCTCGCTGAAGCGCCGCGGCGCCGTGGCGGGCAGACTGCACCGATCGCGCCGATCTTGCCACCTCGTTGCAGGGATAGCGGGGATGGCGGAGCTCGCATGGCTTCCGGTGCCGGCTTTCGCCGCCTAGATGGAAGCTCCTGTTCCCTGGAGCTGCCATGGCCACGAGCCGCATGAAACCGCAGGACGGCGTTGCCTGGGTGACGGGCGCAAGCTCCGGCATCGGCGCGGCCGTCGCGTTGGAGCTGGCGCGCCGCGGCTGGACGGTCGCCGTCACCGCCCGGAGGATCGACGGGCTGGAGGCGGTCGCGCGGCAGGCGGAGGGGCTGCCGGGCCGGATCGTCGCCCACACCGGCGACGTGACCAATGCGCGTGGCATGCGCTCGACCGTCGAGACCATCGAGGCCATCCATGGCCCGCTCGCGCTGGCCTTCCTGAATGCGGGAATCGCTCCGCAGAGTCGCACGGTCGAGCCGGTCAATGGCGAGAACGTCGCGGAGGCGATCTCCGTCAATCTCGTCGGGGTCGCCAACGGCCTCTCGCCGGCGCTGCGCTCGATGATGAAGCGCGGGCGCGGACAGGTCGCGGTCAACGCCTCGCTGGTCGGCTATCGCGGCCTGCCGGGCGCGGCGGCCTATGGCGCCTCCAAGGCTGCCGCGATCCATCTCTGCGAATCCCTGCGCTTCGACTGCGAGGCGGCGGGCGTGCGGCTGCAGGTCGTCAATCCGGGCTTCATCGACACGCCGATGACGCGGCAGAACCGCTTTGCCATGCCGTTCCTGATGACGGTCGAGGAGGGCGCAAGGCGAATCGTCGACGGCTTCGAGCGCGGCGGCTTCGAGATCGCCTTCCCGCGCCGGCTCGCATGGCTGCTCAAGATCGGGCGCTGCCTGCCCTATGGGGCGTACTTCGCGCTGATGTCGCGCGTGGCGCAGCGAACCACCAAGGCAGGGTGATCGGCCGCGTCAGCCGTTGCGGATGCTGGCGAAGGCATCGAGTGCCCTCTGACGGCCGAAGGCGAGATCGACGATTGGCGCCGGGTAGGTCTCGCCGATCCGGACGCTCGCCTCGCGCAGCGCGGCGGCAGACGCCTTCCAGGGCTGGTGGATATCGCCATCGGAGAGCCCGGCCAGCTCCGGTATCCACCGCCTGATGTAAGCGCCCTGTGGATCGTGGGTCTCGCCCTGCGTGACCGGGTTGAAGATCCGGAAATAGGGGGCGGCATCGGCTCCCGATCCAGCCACCCACTGCCAGCTCGCGGCGTTGTTGGCCGGATCGGCATCCACCAGCGTGTCCCAGAACCAGGCCTCGCCCTCGCGCCAGTCCAGCAGCAGGTGCTTGATGAGGAAGGAGGCGACGACCATGCGGACGCGGTTATGCATCCAGCCGGTGTGCCAGAGCTCGCGCATCCCGGCATCGACGAGCGGGATGCCGGTCAGGCCGCGCTGCCAGCGGCGCAGCGAATCGTCGTCCCGATTCCACGGAAAGGCATCGAAGCGCGAATCGTAGTTCCGTGTCGCGAGATCCGGATTGTGGAAGAGCAGATGGTAGGAGAACTCCCGCCAGCCGATTTCCGACAGGAATTTCTCCGCGTCGGTGGCAGAGCCTGCTGCCTCTCCGCTTTCGCGCGCCGTCCCGAGCGCATGCCAGATTTGCCGTGGGCTGATCTCGCCGAAGCGCAGATGCGGGGAGAGCCGCGAGGTCGAATCGCGGGCCGGCTTGTCACGGCCCGGGGCATAGCCGCCGAGCGCGCCGTCCAGGAAATTATCGAACCGCGCCAGCGCGCCATGCTCGCCCGGCGTCCAGCTTTCGCGCAATCCGCCGGCCCAGTCCGGATTCGTCGGTTCGAGGCCGAGCTCGGCCAATCCGCAGATTTTGCCCTTGATCGAATCGGGCAGCGGCAAGGCTGTCAGGCGCTTGGGAGCGGGCAGGGGAGCGTCCGGCTCGCCGCGCTCGCGCGCCGCGCGCCAATAGGGCGTGAAGACCTTCATCGGGGTGCCGGTGCGGGTCGTGACCTGCCAAGGCTCGTTCAGCAGGCTGCCATTGAAGCTGCGGACCTCGACGCCGGCGCCCGAAAGCGCCTCCTTGAGCCGGGTATCGAGAGCGATGGAGGGGGCTTCGTAGCGGCGATTCCAGGTCACGCGCTCAATACGGGCGGATTCGACCAGGGCCGGCAGGAGCTTTTCCGGATCGCCGCGCAGGATGTCGAGCCTTCCGCCCTTGCTGTCTAGCGCTTCGGAAAGAGCGGTGAGCGAGCGCGACAGCCACCAGCGCGAAGCCCCGCCGAGCGGCCGGCGGTCGCTGCCTTCATCCAGAATATAGACGCAGACGGTGGCTTCCGCCTCGGCGGCGCAGGTGAGAGCGGGGTTGTCGGCGAGACGCAGATCGTCCCGGAACCAGTGCAGGGCGCGTTTCGTCATGACCTCGCCGAACGGTGCGGCGCGCATGCGCCTTCTATCGGCGCTGTATACGCCGAAGGCAGGTCATCGGTTCTGTCGAATTTTTTGGAGGCCTCGCCCGGAATCGAACCGGGGTGCAAGGATTTGCAGTCCTCTGCGTAACCACTCCGCCACGAGGCCTTCCGGCGAAAGCAGCGCCTTGGCCGCTTCAGCGAGAGCGCAATAACCACAAGCCGCGCGCGGCCGCAACCCGGCATCGCGCGTTCCACTGAAACGATGATAAAATGCTCCGCCGGCTCGCTAGGGGCTTGCGCGACCGAGATGTCGCGGCTATGACGCCGCCACTGTTCGTTCCCGGATAGCTCAGCGGTAGAGCAATCGACTGTTAATCGATTGGTCGCAGGTTCGAATCCTGCTCCGGGAGCCAGCGCCTCTTGCGGCGCTTTCCAGATCCCAGTCGAAATACTAGCGTTTCCTGGCTTTCCAGGTCGGAGCGAGTTCGGCGGTATCTTTTCGCTTTTGTTGGCGACCACAGTCGTCGTTGGTCCGGTTGCTGGTCGCTGCGACCAAGCAGAATCGGCGAGCCCCGTCTCGGCAAGCCGACCGAGATGCTCGAGAATGTCGGATTTGGTTTTGGCCGGCGGTTCGGATGCCGGCCGTGCGTCTCAGCCGGATTTCCTACAGTCGACAGCGCCCCACTTCCGAATCGAGGACGAGACGGACAACCAATGCCGTCTGAGGACGCAATGTTGCCATTGCGTCGGCTGTCGTTCAGAAGATCCCCGAAGCTTAGGCAACGGCGACGCAAGACGATCCTGCCATCTTGTCTAGACGTCTGGCTGGTGCTCCAAGAGCTCGTCGCGGGGGGATGCATGCGCAAGCTTTACGGAAGGGGAACGCTGGGGCTGGTTGTGGCGCTCGGGGTTTCCGGTTGCGGCTCCTTGCCGCCGCCTGTCGGAAGCACTTCGGTGGCGTGGGTAAAGGGGCCGGTCGAGCCCGCCAAGCTGCCGGCCGCACTCGAGGCTGCGCGAGCGCGCTATCCGAACCGCTCGATCACCGCGAAGGACCTCGTCCGCGTGGTCTGCTCCATGGACGACATATCCTGGTACGAAGGCAATGCGATTGCGCCGGATAGGGCGGGCCTTGCCCGTGGCGCCGTCGTCCGCGTCAAGGTGCTGACGCCGATCGTCGGCATCAACGACAGCCATCTCGACGAGATCGTCGGGGTTGTGGCGCCGCCGGGGCGGGTCGCCACGGAGTTGCCGAGAGCACGAAACGGCAAACTGATCGATTATCCTGCCGCGACACGGAAGAACTACGTTGGCTCGACGGGGTCCACGCTGGCGCTCTCTTGCTTCGCAGAGCTCTGAGAATGTGCAGAGGAGCCCGCTGGCATCAGAAAATGCTCTTCCCCGCGTCGTAAACGCTGCCGCGCCGTACCTCACAAGGTGCGCTTGCCTTTTGCGCTTGCGTCGAACAGAAAGCAGCGATGGACGGCGCAAGCCGCCGCAGCCGATTGCGCGGTCTTAGAGGCCGGCCGGCCGAGCGGGGACTGGCGCTGCGCACGGAGAGTTCTGCGCATGGACGATTTCACCGGGCTTCGCCGCAACATGGTCGATTGCCAGTTGCGCACCTATGACGTGACCGATCGGGCCGTGCTCGCGGCGGCGGACATCGTGCCGCGCGAGGCCTTCGTGCCGGGCAGCCTTTCGCACCTGGCCTATCTCGACCAGTCCATTGCCTTGCCAGGCACCGGGCGCGCGCTGATGACGCCGATGGTGATCGCGCGGATGATTCAGGTGCTGGATCTGCAGCCCGGCGAGGACGCGCTCGAATATGGCGGCGGCTCCGGCTATGGCGCGGCGCTGATGTCGCATATGGGCGCAAAAGTCACGCTTTGGGAGCCCGATGCCGCTGCGCGCAGCTTCGCCGAGACCGCTTTGAAGAGCGCCGGTGCGGCCTCGGTCGCGGTCGTCGCCGCTCAACCGCCGCACGAATCGTTCGATGTGATTCTGGTCAGCGGAGCCTGCGAGACGCAGCCGGAAACGCTTTTTCCGCTGCTGCGGGCCGATGGACGGCTGATCGTGGTGGAGGGCTCCGGGCGGTCCGCGCGGGTCAAGCTTTATCGGAAATCCACTGATATCGTCGCCGGGCGCCCGGTTTTCGATGCGGCCGCTCCGATACTGGCCGAATTTCGTCGCCCGGAATCGTTCGTTTTCTGAAGGGCGGTTCTTAAGGAAGGTGTCGCATTTTTGTGGCAGTTTCTCAGGGAAACGCTTCTGGCATCCGGCATGCGTTGGCGTCGGGCGCCATCACGGGTATGACTTTGAACCTTCTGCCGAGGCTGGGGCGATGCCTGGGCGCGTTTGTACTGCGCACGAGAGACGTCCGGTGAAAAGACATAAAGACAAGGCTTCCGGGTTCGGGCTCTCCGCCGTCATCGCTCTGGCGATAGCGGGAGGATGGGCCGCGCCCGGCAAAGCTCAGACAATGGATGCCGCGCTCGCGCGGGCCTATTCCGCCAATCCTACACTCAATGCCCAGCGGGCTTCCGTCCGCGCTACCGACGAGAACGTTCCCCAGGCGCTGTCGGGCTATCGGCCCCGCATCACCGCCTCCGCCGATATCGGCGCCAGCATCCTCGATACAAATCTGCCCGGAAGCGGCGCGACCACGAGCCGCCTGGCGCCTCGCGGCGCCGGCGTGCAGATCGACCAGAACATCTGGGATTCAGGCCGGACGCGCAGCGCGGTCAGCCAGTCCGAATCGCAGGTGCTCGGCGCCCGCGCCACACTGCGCAACACCGAGCAGAACGTGCTGCTCGACGCTGCCACGTCTTATATGAACGTGCTGCGCGACACGGCGATCCTTGAGCTCAACCGCAACAACGTCGAGGTGCTCGAAGAGCAGCTGCGCCAGACGCGCGACCGATTCCAGGTCGGCGAAGTGACGCGCACCGACGTGGCGCAGGCCGAAGCCCGTCGTTCCTCGGCCCAGTCGCAGGCGATCCTTGCGGAATCGAACCTCAAGACCTCGGTCGCTCGCTATCGGCAGAATGTCGGCGCCGAGCCGCGTTCGCTGGCGCCGGGCCGTCCGATCGAGAATCTGTTGCCGAAGTCGCTCCCCTTGGCGCTTCAGCATGGCCTCACCGGCCATCCGGCGATCATCGCCTCGCTCCACGGCGTCGATGCCGCCGAGCTGCAGGTAAAGGTCACCGAGGCGGATCTCTATCCTGTCGTCGGCGTCCGCGGCCTGGTCCAGCAGCGCTATGACAGCCAGCTCTTCGGCGATAACCGCATGTCGGCGAGTGTCGTCGGCACGCTGACCATCCCGATCTACGAGGGTGGGCAGGTCTACTCCCGCACACGACAGGCCAAGGAAACGGCGGGCCAACGCCGCATCGAGGTCGATACGCAGCGCGACACCGTCCGCGCCGCGATCATCTCCGCTTGGGGCGGTCTCGAGGCTGCCAAGGCGCAGATCACAGCGGCCCAGGCCCAGGTCCAGGCTGCCGAGACGGCGCTCGCCGGCGTGCGTGAGGAGGCCAAGGTCGGCCAGCGCACCACGCTCGACGTCCTCAATGCCCAGCAGGAACTGGTCAGCGCCCGTTCGAGCCTCGTGACCGCGCAGCGCGACCGCGTCGTCGCTTCCTATGCGGTGCTCTCGGCTGTCGGGAAACTCTCGGCCCAGACGCTGAAGCTCAAGGCTGCGGTCTACGACTCACGCCAGCACTACGATCAGGTCAAGGGCCTGTGGTGGGGCACCCAGACGCCTGACGGCCGCTGACGACGCGGCCTGAGCGGCCGTGAGCCGTTCGTGCGCGGCGGCTCAGGCCGCGCACAGGCACATTCGGGCAACATCTCCGATTTCTCTGTGGGATAGCGGCCTGTCGCCTTGTCTGGCCGACAGGTCGTGGAATACTCCCCAATCGGAGAGGCGTTGATTCTGTCGGCGCGCCCGGTGTTCAACAGTCAGGCTTTCATGAGCGCGCAAGCCAAGCCCACCGAGCCGTCAATGGAGGAAATTCTCGCCTCCATTCGTCGGATCATATCGGACGACGACGTAAAGCCGGCCGATGGCGAGGCTGCGGCTGCTACGGACGCCGAGGCTCCCGCTGAAGCGGCGGCGGCTCCTGCGCCAGAACCGGCGCCTGCGACCGCCACTGCGGCCGACGAAGATGTCCTGGACCTCGGCGCGGAGGCAGCTCTGGTCGCAGCGCCTGCCCCCGAGCCGGCCGTTGCTACGCCCGCGCCGTCTCCGATGGCGGAAGAGCCCGACGTCGCGTTCGTCGATCCGCCGCCGCCCGCACCGGCCCCCGAGCCGCCGCCCGCAGCCGTATTCGCTCCTCCGTCGCCTCCGCCTGCACCGCTGCCATCGATGGGGGCGGGGCCAGCCGTCGATATGGCGAGCCTCCTGTCGGATCAGGCGAGTTCCGTCGTCACCAACGCCTTTGGCCATCTCGCCAATACCGTGCTGAGTAACAATGCGCGCACGCTTGAGGACCTGGTCAAGGAGATGTTGAAGCCGATGCTGAAGGCATGGCTCGACGACAATCTGCCGACGATGGTCGAGCGCCTGGTCCGCACCGAGATCGAACGCGTGGCCCGCGGCGGCCGGAATTGATCCGCGCCGCCCAAAGGCAGGCCCGAATTTCTGTAAGTATCTGAACGTTTTATTCGCTCGTCTTGCCATATGATCTTCAAGCGAAGCGGTGCGCGCTTCGCTTGAAGACAATAGCAGGCTCAGCCGGGCCCGGTTGAGCGTACCCGCCGGCTGCGTCGGCGCTGCGCGCTCGCGGACCCGCGGCGCGGGCCCGGAGTGAGGCCGCGCCAGCCTTCGAAGGCACCAGCGTCACGAAGCCGCTTGAGCCCGTAGCCAGCCATGGCGAAGGCGGTCGCCGGCGCGCCGAGCCGGGTCACCAGCATCGTCAGGCCGACGGCGATCGGCCTCGGATAGCGGCCCGAGGCGGCTTCCACGGCGAACCAGGCGCCCAGCCCGTGGACGAGTAGTCTGATCATCATGTTCCACCTTTCTGGCGTTCAGAGCACGACCTTGCGGTTCTCTCCGAATTCGATTTTCGCCCCGGTGAGCGCGGCGGCGGCCATCTTGACGGTGGTGACGATCCGCCCCGGGCTGTCCCAGAACTCGGCCATGCCGGGCCGCACGCGCAGGACGCGGATGTTCGGATCGTTCTCATCGTCCCAGAAAGCCTTGTTGGTCGGGCTCCAGAGCTCGTGCACGCGCTTGCGGTCGTCCAGCACCGTGGCGGTGCCGGTGATCGAAAGGTAGCGCTGCCCGCCAGTGTCGGCGAAAGCGAGGCAGACGTTCTCGTTGACCTGGATCTCGTCGTCCTTGTGGTGACGGCGATCGGTGAGGAAGTAGATCGTATCCTCCTCCCGGATGCCATGCGCGTGCATCGGGCGGGCGCGCAGTTGGTCACCATCGCCGTCATGGGTCACGAGCATGGCGAACTTGATCGAGTCGACGAGGTCCCAGACACGGTCCTGATCATGGCGTTGGCTCATCACGGTCCTCCTGTTGTTGCCGATCCAACGGGCTGCCGGACAGCAGGTTCCCTCATCAGGCACCGTCAAGCATGAGCCGATTGCGGGTCCACCACGCAGCCGGTTAGGCTCGCGGTGCGGCGGAACAGCGGGCGGGCTCGCGCGTAGCGCGATGGCGCCGGCTGTTCGGCTTGCGAGGCGCGCTCAATCCGTCCTGCTTTCGACCCCTGGGAGACCCCGCCATGGCCAAGTCAGCATCCAAATCCGCGACCAAGACAGGATCGTCCAAGACAGCATCGTCGAAGAGTTCCGCTGCGACGAAGATCCCGAAGTCCAGCCGGATCGATCTGGCCTCGAACACCAAGGCCAAGGTGGTCGGCCTCCTCAACGAGCGCCTTGCGGACGGCATCGACCTGGCGCTGGCGACCAAGCAGGCGCACTGGAATCTGAAAGGGCCGGGCTTTATCGCCATCCACGAGATGCTGGACGGCTTCCGCAGCGAGCTGGATAACCACGTCGACACGATGGCCGAGCGCATCGCCCAGCTCGGCGGCATCGCGCTCGGGACGACGCAGGCGACGGCGGATTCGAGCTCGCTATCCGCCTATCCGACCGGGATCGTCTCCGTGCAGGATCATCTCAAGGCGCTGATCGAGCGCTATGCCGATGCCGGCAACAAGGTCCGCGAGGCGATCGACGCCTGCGACGAGGCCGGCGACGCGGGCAGCGCCGATATCCTGACGGGGTATTCGCGCGCGCTCGACAAGTCGCTCTGGTTCCTGCAGTCGAACCTTTGAGCCGGTCTGCCGGGCCAGAGAGTCCGCGCGCCTGCGGAAAACGTTGACGCGCGGGCTCCGCATGGGCTCTTAAGGGCCCAAGACCTTTTGGCCCGTGATGATTTCCGGCCGGGGCAGGTTCCCCGGCCTTTTGGCGTTCGAGCGAAGCGATGATGGACAAGACTTTCGAGCCGGCAGCCGTCGAGGCCCGGATCAGCCAGGCCTGGGACGAGGCGCAGGCCTTCAAGGCGGGCCGGGGCGCCGCGCCCGGCGCCGAACCCTATTGCATCGTGATCCCGCCGCCGAATGTGACCGGCTCGCTGCATATGGGCCACGCGCTCAACAACACGCTGCAGGATGTGCTCTGCCGCTTCGAGCGCATGCGCGGCAAGGACGTGCTCTGGCAGCCGGGCACCGACCATGCCGGCATCGCCACGCAGATGGTGGTCGAGCGCAAGCTCGCCGCCGAGAACCGCTCCGACCGCCGGACCATGGGCCGCGAGGCCTTCCTGTCGGAGGTCTGGAAGTGGAAGGAGGAATCGGGCGGCACAATCTTCAATCAGCTGCGGCGCCTCGGTGCGTCCTGCGACTGGTCGCGCGAGCGCTTCACCATGGACGAGGGTCTGAGCGCCGCCGTCCTCAAGGTCTTCGTCGGCCTGCACAAGCAGGGGCTGATCTATCGCGCCAAGCGGCTGGTGAACTGGGACCCGAAGTTCCAGACCGCGATTTCCGACCTCGAAGTGCTTCAGGTCGAGAAGAACGGCAGCTTCAAATGGGAGCGGGGAGGGGAGGAGCCCTTCGACGCCGCCAAGCTCGACAAGGTGCTGAGCCGCGATCCGAACGGCCATCTCTATTATTTCGACTATCCGCTCGAAGGCGTTGCGTATGACGCCAACGATCCCTCGACCTTCATCACCGTCGCCACGACGCGGCCGGAGACGATGCTGGGCGACAGCGGCATCGCGGTTCATCCCGACAACGAGAAGATCGGCTATCTGATCGGCCGCAATGCCGTGCTGCCGCTGGTCGGCCGTGTCATCCCGATCGTGCCGGACGATTATGCCGACCCGGAGAAGGGCACCGGCGCGGTGAAGATCACCCCGGCGCATGACTTCAACGACTTTGAAGTCGGCAAGCGTCACAAGCTCGATATCATCAACATCCTCGACGGCGAGGCGCGCATCACGCTCGCCGGCAACGAGGATTTCCTCGCCGGCGCCAAGCCGGAAGCCGAGACGCTGGCGCTCGACGGTCTCGACCGCTTCGCTGCCCGCCGCATCGTCGTCGAGCTGATGGCGGCGCGTGGCCTGCTCGCCAAGGTCGAGCCCAATGCCCATACGGTCCCGCATGGCGACCGCTCGGACGTCGTTATCGAGCCCTGGCTGACCGACCAGTGGTATGTCGACGTCAAGCCCCTGGCCGAGCGCTCGATCAAGGCCGTCCGCGACGGCCGCACGAAGTTCACGCCCGAGAACTGGACCAAGGTCTATTACGACTGGCTGGAGAACATCGAGCCCTGGTGCGTCTCGCGCCAGCTCTGGTGGGGGCACCAGATCCCGGCCTGGTACGGGCCGGACGGCGAGTGCTTCGTCGCCGAGTCGGAGACCGCAGCCCAGGCGCTTGCCGTCGGCCATTATGGCGGCCCGGTTGCGCTGACGCGCGACGAGGACGTGCTCGACACCTGGTTCTCCTCGGCGCTCTGGCCCTTCTCGACGCTGGGCTGGCCGGATGAGACGGACGAGCTCAAGCGCTACTACCCGACGGCGACGCTGGTCACGGCCTTCGACATCATCTTCTTCTGGGTCGCCCGGATGATGATGATGGGCCTCAACTTCATGGACGAGGTGCCGTTCAAGGACGTCTACATCCACGCCATCGTTCGCGACGAGAAGGGCGCGAAGATGTCGAAGTCGAAGGGCAACGTCATCGATCCGCTGACGCTCGTCGACAAATACGGGGCCGATGCGCTGCGCTTCACGCTGGCCGCCATGGCGGCGCAGGGCCGCGACATCAAGCTCGCCACCTCGCGCGTCGAGGGCTACCGCAACTTCGCGACCAAGATCTGGAACGCCGCACGCTTCGCCGAGCTGAACGGTTGCGCGCGGGCGGAAGGTTTCGACCCGGCTTCGGTGAAGCAGCCGCTCAATCGCTGGATCCTGAGCGAGGCGGCGCAGGCGGCCGAGGAGATCGCCGCGGGCATCCCGAGCTTCAAGTTCAACGAGGCAGCGGGCGCGGCCTATCGCTTCGTCTGGAACCAGTTCTGCGACTGGTATCTGGAGCTCGCCAAGCCGGTGCTGCAGGGGGAGGGCGTCGATGCAGCCGCCCGCGCCGAGACGCAGGCGACGGTCGCCTACGTCATCGACCTGATCTGCCAGCTGCTGCACCCGTTCATGCCGTTCCTCACCGAGGAACTCTGGGCCCAGAAGGCCGAGGCCGGCGCCCCGCGCAAGCTCGCGGCCGGCGACGACGCTCTGGTCTGCCTGACGCGCTGGCCGGAGCTGTCGGCGCTCAAGGATGCGGCGGCCGAGGCCGAGATCGGTTTCGTCGTGGATCTGATCTCGGACATCCGCTCGGTTCGCTCGGAGGTCAACGTGCCGGCCGGCACGCAGGCGCCGCTCGTCCTCGTCAACGCCTCGGCCGCGACGCGCGCCACCATCGAGAGCTGGCAGCCGATGATCGAGCGCCTCGCGCGCGTCTCCGAGATTGCCTTCGAGACCGCGGCGCCGGCACAGTCGGCGCAGATCATCGTCCGCGGCGAAGTCGCGGCACTGCCGCTCGCCGGGTTGATCGACCTCGATGCGGAGCGCTCGCGCCTCACCAAGGAACTGGCCAAGCTCGACCAGGACATCGCGGTCGTCGAGAAGAAGCTCGGCAACCCCGATTTCATGGCCCGCGCGCCGGAGGAGATCGTCGACGAGAACCGCGAGCGCAAGGCTGCGGCAGAAGCGCGCAAGCTCAAGATCGCCGAGGCGCTGACGCGGTTGTCCTGAGCGGTCCGAGGGCCGTCATTGCGAGCAAAGCGAAGCAATCCAGGGGACGTAGCGCGCTGCCGCCCTTGGATCGCTTCGTCGCGTAGCTCCTCGCAATGACGAGCGAGCCCGGGGGCAGACGCCGAGCGACGCATTCCGGCCACGGCGTTGTCGTCAAATTGACGCTGAGCGAAGAGAGGACTGGCGTTCTCTCGTCGACCTCTATTAGATGCGCCCGACGCAAATCCGCCATGCACCTGCGTGGCGGCGGAAGGACCGGCTGTTCAGGACCCATGCTCAAGCGAGCCTATGACTGGTGCGTGTCCTACGCATCCCATCCCGCGGCCCCTTGGCTGCTTTTCGCACTCACCTTCGTGGAAAGCTCGGTCAGCCCGCTGCCGCCGATTCCGCTGCTGCTGCCGATGTGCATCGCACGTCCGGACCGCGCCTGGTTCTATGCGGGGATCTGCTCGCTCGGGGCCGTGCTCGGTGGCTATCTCGGCTATGCCATCGGCGCGCTGCTCTACGACTCGCTCGGCTCCTGGCTGATCAGCCTCTACGGCCTTCAGGACAAGGCGGCGCACCTGATCTCGACCTCGCAGGACTACTGGTTCTGGGTGCTCGTGACCAAGGGCCTGACGCCGATTCCATTCAAGATCGTCACGATCATGTCCGGCTTCCTGCATTTCGACCTGTGGAAGTTCACGGTCGGCATGGTGGTCTCCCGCGCGACCTTCTTCCTGATGATCGCGGTGGCGCTGCGCTACTATGGCGACGACATCCGCATCTTCATCGAGAAGCACCTGCCGTTTGCGGCGTTGACGCTGCTAGTGATTGTAGTCGGCGGTTTCTTCGTCCTGCCGCTGGTGCTGTGAGCCACCGGCAGACGGCCTGAAGCTTCGATATTTGTGACATCGTCGCAACAGTCTCAGGGGAACGGTAACCACGGCTACTGTCGCTGCCGTCATCGCCGTGAAGCCGCCACAAACCAAGCTCAGCACAACGTCGCGTTAAGTCCCTGAGATATAGACAAAACGGGACACAACGCACCGGCATGGAAATGGTTCCACGCCGCAGCGGGGCTTTGGGGCGGAGCGTTGCTCCCGACATGGCCGGCATGGCACATCTTTGCCAGGCCGGGCTCGGGGGGACGAAGGCGACGTGACAATGGACGCGCGGGTATTCGACAAGTCGAGGCTGCCGAGCCGCCATGTGAGCGTGGGCCCGGCGAAGGCTCCGCATCGATCCTACTATTATGCGATGGGCATGACCGCGAAGCAGATCGCGCAGCCCTTCGTCGGCGTCGCTTCCTGCTGGAACGAGGCCGCCCCCTGCAACATCTCGCTGATGCGCCAGGCCCAGGCCGTGAAGAAGGGCGTCGCCTCGGCCAGCGGCACGCCGCGCGAATTCTGCACCATCACCGTGACCGACGGCATCGCCATGGGCCACCAGGGCATGAAGTCCTCGCTCGCCTCGCGCGAGGTCATCGCCGATTCGGTCGAGTTGACCATGCGCGGCCATTGCTATGACGGGCTGGTGGGCCTGGCCGGCTGCGACAAGTCTCTCCCCGGCATGATGATGGCGATGGTGCGCCTCAACGTGCCGTCGATCTTCATCTATGGCGGCTCGATCCTGCCCGGCACCTTCAAGGGCAAGCCCGTCACCGTCCAGGACGTGTTCGAGGCCGTCGGCAAGCATTCCGTCGGCGCGATGTCGGATGAGGACCTCAAGGAGCTCGAGGAGGCTGCCTGCCCGTCCTCCGGCTCCTGCGGCGCCCAGTTCACCGCCAACACCATGGCGACGGTCGCCGAGGCGATCGGCCTCGCTCTGCCCTATAGCTGCGGCGCGCCGGCGCCCTACGATGTGCGCGACACCTTCTGCTACACCGCCGGCGAGATGGTGATGGAGCTGATAGCGCGGAACCTCCGCCCGCGCGACATCGTCACCCGCAAGGCGCTGGAGAATGCGGCCATGGTCGTCGCCGCGACCGGCGGCTCGACGAACGGCGCGCTCCACCTGCCGGCGATCGCGCATGAATGCGGCATCGACTTCGATCTGTTCGCCGTCGCCGAGATCTTCAAGAAGACGCCCTATATCGCCGATCTGAAGCCGGGCGGGAAATACGTCGCCAAGGACATGTTCGAGGTCGGCGGCATCCCGCTGGTGATGAAGAGCCTGCTCGACGCGGGCTACCTCCATGGCGACTGCATGACCGTCACCGGCCGCACCATCGCCGAGAACATGGCCTCGGTGAAATGGAACGACCAGCAGGACGTCGTCTACCGCGCCGACAAGCCCATCACCGTGACCGGCGGGGTCGTCGGGCTGCAGGGTAATCTCGCGCCGGATGGTGCGATCGTGAAGATAGCCGGCATGCCCGAGGACCAGCTCGTCTTCACCGGCCCGGCACGCTGCTTCGACCGGGAAGAGGACGCCTTCGAGGCCGTCAAGAACCGGACCTACAAGGAAGGCGACGTCATCGTCATCCGCTATGAGGGGCCGAAGGGCGGCCCCGGCATGCGCGAGATGCTGTCGACCACCGCAGCCCTCTACGGCCAGGGCATGGGCGACAAGGTCGCGCTCATCACCGATGGCCGTTTTTCGGGCGCGACACGCGGCTTCTGCGTCGGCCATGTCGGCCCCGAAGCGGCTGTCGGCGGGCCGATCGGGCTCATCCGGGACGGCGACATCATCGAGCTCGACGCCATCACAGGAAAGCTCGCAGTCCGCCTTTCTGATGCCGAACTTCTAGCGCGTCGTGAGGCCTGGACGCCGAGAAAGACGGACTACAATTCGGGAGCGCTCTGGAAATACGCGCAAACGGTCGGCTCCGCGAAAGGCGGCGCCGTGACTCACCCAGGAGGGGCGGCCGAAACCCATTGCTATGCGGACATCTAGCTCAACCATAGCATGCCTGTTGCTGCTCGTCGGCCCCATGGCCGCGCAGGCGCAGGATTTCCCGGGCGGCCGGCCGTTGCTGCCGCCACGGGCGATTCCGGAGGCCACGCTGGCCGAGCCGGAGGATGAGCCCGCACGCGATTCCGGTGGCGCTGCCACGCGCGCGCCGGCCCCGAACACGCCGATGGCGCATTCCGCGCTTCCTCTCGTGCCCTTCAGCAGCGCCCGCGACGCGATCCGGGCCTGGATGCGCGATTCCTCCGCCGGCAACCAGCTCGGCGCAGTGCGGGCGCTCGAATACGCAGCCTCGCAGGGCCATCTCACCGCCCAGTACAAGCTCGGGAAAATGTATGCCGAGGGCGAGGGCGTTTCGGCCAACGATCTCAAGGCCTTCGAGTATTTCTCGAAGATCGCGGACGATAATGCCGATGCCATTCCGGGCACGGCGGACGGCCGCATCGTCGGCAGCGCCTTCGTCGCGCTCGGCAGCTATTTCTCGGACGGGATCAAGGGTTCCTATGTGAAGCCCAATCCCGACCGCGCCTTCGACATGTTCCACTACGCGGCGTCGTATTTCGGCGATCCGGACGGGCAGTACAACCTTGCGCGCCTCTACATGAAGGGGCAGGGCACCTCCCGCGATCCGCGCCAAGCGGCGCGCTGGATGAAGCTCGCGGCGGAGAAGGGCCATGCGCCCGCCCGCGCGGCCTTCGGCGAGATGCTGATCCGCGGTGGCGAAGGCGTGCCGCGGCAGCCGGTGCTCGGGCTGATGTGGCTTTCGCTCGCCCGCGAGGGCGCCGATCCGGCCCGCGAGGCTTGGATACTCGAGCGCTACGACGCCGCCTTCACGGCCGCCTCCACGGCAGACCGCACGGCGGCGCTGGCTCTGGTCGAGCGTCAGCAGGTCGCGGGCGCGCGGGCCGCTGGTGCACCGACCACACGCTGAGCGACGCCGACCTCGTCATGCTCGGGCTTGACCCGGGCATCGTGGGCCGACGGAGGCTCCAACGCTCTCCCGTCACAAGATTCTCGGGTCTGCGGTTCGCTCCGCCCGACAATGACGACCGCGGTCAGGCCGCCAGATCCAACATGACCGGCACATGGTCCGAAGGCTTGTCCCAACCGCGGACATGCTTGGAGATGGTGACGCCTGCCAGCCTGTCGGCTGCCTGAGGCGAGAGCAGCAGGTGGTCGATGCGGATGCCGTTGTTCCGCTGCCAGGCGCCGGCCTGATAATCCCAGAAGCTGTAGAGCCCGCCGGCATCGGTCGTCGCGCGTAGGGCCTCGGTCAGACCGAGATTGAGGAGCCCGCGGAAGGCCGCACGCGTCGGCGGCAGGAACAGCGCGTCGCTGACCCAGGCGCCCGGATCGCGGGCGTCGCGCGGCTCTGGAATGACGTTGTAGTCGCCAGCCAGCACCAGCGGCTCCTCATGCTCCAGCAGCATCCGGGCGTGCGCGGTCAGTCGCTGCATCCAGCCGAGCTTGTAGGGGTATTTCTCGGTATTGGGCGGGTTGCCGTTGGGCAGGTAGATCGAGGCCAGCCGCACCACACCCTGCCCGAACGGCAGGACACCCTCGATATAGCGAGCCTGCTCGTCGCCATCGTCGCCGGGCAGTCCCCGCCGGACATCCTCGAGCTTGCTGCGGCTCAGGATCGCCACGCCGTTGAAGGTCTTCTGGCCATGCGTCTCGACCTGCCAGCCGGCGGCCTCGATCTCCGCGCGCGGGAAGTCGGCGTCGACGCACTTGATCTCCTGCAGGCACAGCGCGTCGGGCTCGGCCTCCTTCAGGAAGTCGAGCAGATGGCCAAGCCGCTGGCGGACGGAGTTGCAGTTCCAGGTGGCGATACGCACGAGACGCTCCGATGATCCAGTTTCTTGTTTTAGCATCGGCTTTTCCGAAAGCCGCATCCCACTTTTCGAGTCGATGCTCCAGCCGCAGCGTAGAGGCCAGCCGAAGATAAAAAAACTCCCCGCATCGCTGCGGGGAGTCGTTGTCCTCGATCGTCGTGTCGCCTGCCGTCAGGGGCAGTAGCGGACCACGCCGCCGGCGCCAATATAGGTGCCGGTCTCGGGGTTGTAGGAGCGGAAGCGACGCGAGCAATAGGCGACCGCATCGACATCCTCGATGCCGTAGACCGGGGCCGGAGGCGGCGCGTAATAAACCGGGGGCGGCGGGGCCGCGAGAGCGCCGGCTGCGAGAGCACCACCGATAACGCCGGCCGCGATGCCGGCGCCGATGGCGGGGCCACGGCGATAGCCGCCATAATAGCGCGGTCCGGGTCCGTAGCCATAACCATAGCCGTAGCGGCGATACTGCACGTTCTGGACGAGCGGGCTGCCGTCCTTCGCCGTAGCGACGGTGGCGGCTCCGCTCGCCAGCGGCGCGGCCGAAGCCGGCGCGGCAAGAGCCGCCGTGCCGACGAGAGCGGCGGCGACGACAAGCGTCCTGATCATGACGAAACTCCTCTGCTGTCCCATGCGAGTGGAACTGAGCATGTTCCCCCGGCCGGCGTCGATTGTAGCGATCTCACGATCGGAGGGAAAGACTAGTCCCGAATCTCGGCGTAATTGCGCCGTCACATCATTGTCGTTGCACGGCAGCAAAGCGGCGGGTAACGCCTTGCGCACGCACCGGTTTCGCGCCATCTACCGCTGCACTGCACCAGGATCGCGTCTTCTATTCCAAGGACCAGTAACAGGCCATGTCCCCCACCAGCGATCCGTCACGCTCTCCCTCATTGGCCCCGATGCGCCCCTTGCCGGCGCTCATCTTCAGCTCACGCTGGCTGCAGTTGCCGCTCTATATCGGCCTCATCGTGGCGCAATGCGTCTATGTCTTCCTGTTCCTCAAGGAACTTTGGCATCTCGTCACCCATGCCTTCGACTTCAGCGAACAGCAGATCATGCTGGTCGTGCTGGGGCTGATCGACGTGGTGATGATCTCGAACCTGCTGATCATGGTGATCGTCGGCGGCTACGAAACCTTCGTCTCGCGGCTGCGGCTCGAGGGCCATCCCGACCAGCCGGAGTGGCTGAGCCACGTCAATGCGAGCGTCCTGAAGATCAAGCTCGCCATGGCGATCATCGGCATCTCGTCGATCCACCTGCTGCGGACCTTCATCGAGGCCGGCAATATCGGCATTGCGGGCAGGACGGCGAATTATACCGAGACCGGCGTCCTGCTGCAGACGATGATCCACGTCGTCTTCATCCTGTCGGCCATCGGCATCGCCTGGGTCGATCGGATGACGGTCGTGCCCAACCATAAGCCGCACTGAAGCAGGCAGCCGATCAAGAGACCTCAGGCTCGGGCTCGCCCCGAGCATCCCATGCCGAAAGAGGCTTCGGCCCCTTGTCCTGGTCGAGATGCTCGGGTCTGCGCTTCGCTGCGCCCGAGAACGATGCCGCGGGGGCGCGAACCCCTCGCGAACCTCTATTGACCGCGGCCGGTGCGGGCGGCGAAGCGGATCGCTTCCTCGGCGGAGCGGAACAGCGCTTTCGCCTTGTTGATGCACTCGTCCTGCTCGGAAGCGGCGTTCGAATCGTAGACGATGCCAGCGCCGGCCTGGACATGCATGCGCCCATCCTTGACCACCGCCGTGCGCAGCACGATGCAGGTGTCCATCTCGCCATTGGCGCCGAAATAGCCGATGCAGCCGCCATAGGCGCCGCGGGCATCGTGCTCCAGCTCGTCGATGATCTCCATCGCCCGGACCTTCGGCGCGCCCGAGACGGTGCCTGCCGGGAAGCCCGCGACCAGTGCCGAGAGCGCGTCATGCTTGGGATCGATCGTCCCCTCGACGTTCGAGACGATGTGCATGACCTGGCTGTAGCGCTCGATGAAGAAGGAATCGGTCACCTTCACGCTGCCGATCTGCGAGACGCGGCCGACATCGTTGCGCCCGAGATCGAGCAGCATCAGGTGTTCGGCGCGCTCCTTGGGATCGGCGAGCAGCTCCTCGGCCAGCGCCTCGTCCTCTGCCTCGCTGGCGCCTCGCCGGCGCGTGCCGGCGATCGGGCGGATCGTGACCGTGTCGTCGCGTAGCCGGACCAGAATCTCGGGGCTCGAGCAGACGATCTGGAAGCCGCCGAAATCGAGATAGCAGAGGAAGGGCGCCGGGTTGACCCGCCGGAGTGCCCGGTAAAGCGCGAAGGGCGGTAGCTGGAAGGGGGCCTCGAAGCGCTGCGACAGCACCACCTGGAAGATGTCGCCGGCGCGGATGTACTCCTTCGCCTTCGCGACCATCTCGTGGAACTCGGCTTCGGTGGTGTTCGAGACCGTCGCCGGCTCCGGCAGGTTCGCGATGTCGATGTCGGCCTCGGCGGGGAGGGGGCCTTCCAGCGCGTGGACGACAGCCTCCAGCCGCTCCTGGGCCTGCTCCTGGGCCTGTCGCGCGGTGATGCCAGGCCGGTGACGAACCGGAGTCACGACATGAATCTCGTCGCGGACCGAATCGAACACCACCATCAGCGTCGGCCGCGTCAGGATGGCGTCGGGCACGCCCGTTCCCGTGTCCTTCGGCTCCGCCAGCCGCTCCATGAGCCGGACCATGTCGTAGCCGAGATAACCGAACACGCCGGCCGCCATCGGCGGCAGGCCCTCCGCCTCGGGAATGGCGCTCTCGTCGAGCAGCGCGCGCAGGCTCTCGAAGGCCGGGCGCGGATCGGGCAGGAAGTCTTCGCCCAGGGCCGGGCGGCACAACGAGGCCTCGCCGCGGTGACAGCGCCAGATCAGGTCGGGCTCCAGCCCGATCATGGAGTAGCGCCCGCGGACCGCGCCGCCCTCGACCGATTCGAGCAGGAAGGCCGGGCCCGTTGTGGCGTGGCGCAGCTTCAGGAAGGCGGCGACCGGCGTCTCGCAGTCGCCGACCAGCACCTGGCGCAGGAGCTGCGGAGTACCCGTCTCGTAGACCTGCGCGAAGCGCTCGAACGCGTCGGTGGGTTGCATCGTCAGTTCTGCGCCCCGCCTGTCGCGTTGCGGAAGGCGGCTTCGTTGATGCTGACGCCGAGTTCGGCCTGCCGCTTGGCGACATATTCCAGCAGGATGTCCTCCGTGACGCTCGACGACAGGATGCGCTCGAAATTCGCCGCCTCCTGCGTCGTGCGGACATAAGGCGGGACGATGGCCGAATCGACCTTGAACAGGATGCGTCCGCCATCGGCGCCGGCGGCGGAATTGCTCTTGCCCGCGGCCGTGCCGAAGATCTGGCTGACGACGCCGGCCGGCAGCTCGGGACGCTGGTCCTGCCTGGCGACATCGGCGGCGGTCTCGATGGTGAGCCCGGCCGAAGCCGCGACCGCGTCGAAGCTCTCGCCCTTGTCGAGGCGCTCGACCAGCTCGCGTGCCTTGGCGGAGAGCTTTGTCGCCGTCTCGTCGGCGCGCCACTGCTTCTCGACCTCGGCCTTGACCTCGTCGAAGCCGCGCTCGCGGGCCGGATCGATCTTGGTGACGTCGAACCAGACATAGCCCGTGTCGCGCGGCAGGCGGATCGCCTCGTTGTCGACGCCGATGTCGGAGCGGAAGATCGCCTGCAGCGCCGCTTCGGCGCCGGGCAGGGCTTCCTCCTGGGAACCGTCGGGCCTGGCGAGGCTCGCGCTCATCGGGCCCGCCGTCCGCAGCTTCAGGCCGAATTCCTTGGCGATCTCGGCGAGCGGCCGGGCCGAGGCGCGCTGATCCTCGATCTTGTCGTGCAGTTCGGTGATCTGGCTGGCGGCGCGGCTGGTCGCGACTTCCTGCTTCACTTCCGCCGCCACCTCCTCGAAGGGGCGCTCATGCGCGCTGTCGACGTTGGTCACGCGCAGCAGCACCGTGCCGAAGGCACCCGTCACCGGAGCGCTGACGCTGCCCTGCTCGAGCGCAAAGGCAGCGTCGCGCACGACGGGGTCGATCATCTGCTCGCGGGTGAAGGTGCCGAGCGTCAGGTCGTTGAAGGCGACGTTCCGCTCGGTCGCGATCTCGTCAAAGGTCTCGCCATCGTCGATCTTCGCCTTGGCGGCCTGTGCCTCCTCGGCATTCGGGAAGGAGATCTGCTGGACCGTGCGGGTCTCGGCCGTGGTGAAGCGCTGCGCCTTCAGCGCCTCGTAGCGCGCCTTGGCCTCATCGTCGGTGACCTTCGCCGGGTCCGCCAGGGCCTCGGCCGAGATCGCGAGGATGTCTGCGGTGCGGAATTCCGGGGCGCGGAAGGCGATCTTGCGATCGTTGAAGAAGGTCTTGAGCTGGTCCTCGCTCGGCGCGGCGATCTCGCCGGCGGCGCTCGCCGGCATGCGGGCGAAGGTGACGTTGCGCTTCTCGTTGCGCAGGCGGCTGCCGAGCTCCTGCAGCGCGACCGGCGCGGCAAGCCCGCCGGCGAGCATCTCCGAGATCTGCTGGCGAAGGATGTTGGAGCGTTGCAGCGCGACGTAGCTCTGCTCGGTATAGCCGTTCGAGCGCAGCAGCTCGTTGAAGCGTGCGGCCGAGAACTGGCCCGAGGCATCGCGGAAGACCTGATCGTCGAAGATCAGGTTGCGGATCGTCTCGTCGGAGACCGCCAGCCGCATGTCCCGCGCCGTCTGGTCCAGCGTCGCTTCGCTGATGAGGCGCGAGAGCACCTGCCGGTCGATGCCGAAGGCACGCGCCATCTCCGGCGAGATCTGCCGGCGCTGCTGTCGCGTCAGGTTCTGGATCTCGTTCTGATAGGCCGTGCGCATCTGCTCAAGGCCGATCTCGTTCTTGCCGACACGCGCCACCTCGTTGCGGCCATAGCCCCGGAAGATGTCGCCCACCCCCCAGATCGCGAAGGAGACGATGAGGAAGCCGAACATGACGGCGATGAGGAGCTTGCCGAAGAAGCCCTGTCCCGCCTTGCGGATGCCCTGCATCATCATCGAAGCTGTCTTTCCTGACCCTGCATGTGGCGCGGGAGCATGCCCCCGCGCGCGGATTTGCGGCGCTGCTTATAGGAACCGGAGGCGAAAGCCGCAATCGCCGTGGCGGATTCGTGTTCCGGCCTCGCATGCGATTGCGGCGGAGGCCGGGCGTTGCTAGAGGCGAAGGACGGATTTTCGGAGGATCGACGTGACGCGTAGCATCAGGCCGCTGGTGGCCGGAAACTGGAAGATGAACGGCCTCAAGGCCGATCTCGCCATCGCAACCGAAGTCGCCAGGGGCTATGACGCTGCGCTGAAGCAGGCTGTCGACCTCGCCATCTGCCCGCCCGCGACGCTGCTCTTCACCGCGACGGCCGCGCTGATCGGCACGCGCATCGCCACCGGCGGGCAGGATTGCAGCATCCAGCCTTCGGGCGCCTTCACCGGCGAAGTTTCGGTCGCGATGCTGGCCGATGCCGGAGCCGCCTACTGCATCGTCGGGCATTCCGAGCGCCGCACGCTGCATGGCGAGAGCAACGCGACGGTGCGCGCCAAGGCGGAAGCGGCGCGCAGGGGGCTGCTCGTGCCGATCATCTGCGTCGGCGAGACGAAGGAAGAGCGCGAGGCTGGCAAGGCGCTGGCCGTGGTACGCAAGCAACTCAAGGGCTCGGTGCCGGAGGGGCTCGACGCAGCGAGCCTCATCATCGCCTATGAGCCGGTCTGGGCTATCGGCACCGGGCTGACGCCGACGGCGAACGACGTTGCGGAGATTCATGCTTCGATCCGCCAGGATCTCGCCCGGATCGTCGGCAAGGCGGCGGCGGCTGGCGTCCGGCTGCTCTATGGCGGCTCGGTGAAGCCTTCCAATGCCGCAGAGCTGATGAACGTCGCCCATGTCGATGGTGCCCTCGTTGGCGGGGCGAGCCTCAAGGCCGAGGAGTTCCTGGCGATCGCCCGCGCCTGCCAGGGTTGAATGACCGTGCATCGGTTGCCCTCCAGGGGTGGCGCTGCCGGCATACGCGTGTTATGTGCGCCGCCGAAATCATCTCGGCCTTCGAGGAGCGGGCGGCCCTTGCCGGCAACCCGCGCCATGCCCATTTCGTGAGATCATGCAGAACGTTCTCATCGTCATCCATCTGATCATCGTCGTCGCGCTCGTCGGCGTCGTGCTGCTGCAGCGCTCCGAGGGCGGCGGTCTCGGCATGGGCTCGGGCGGCGGCGGCGGTGCCGGCGGCTTCATGACGGGGCGCGGCCAGGCCAATGCGCTGACGCGGGCGACGGCGATTCTCGCCGGCCTGTTCTTCCTGACCTCCATCGTTCTCGCCGTGCTGGCGACGCAGGGCCGGGTCCAGCGCTCGATCATCGACGGCGCGCCGGCGGCGACCACCCCTGCAGTGCCGGGCGCCCCCGCGGCTCCGAGCGCACCGAATGCGGGCGGCGTGCTCGATCAGCTGCGCCAGATGCAGAACCAGAATCAGGGCGGCGCACAGCCGCCGACGCCGCCAGCGGCGCCGCAGCAGTAACCAAGGCAAGGGCCGGGCGACCGGCCCTTCTCTTTTGTGTAGGCCGGGTATCCCCGGCCTTATCTTTTGTGGACAAGCGCGCAGGGCAGGTCGGGACTGCTCTGAAGACGCTTAGCGAATCGAACCCGTGGCGATAGAGGAGAACTCCCATGACGCGGTATGTTTTCATCACCGGCGGCGTGGTGTCCTCGCTCGGCAAAGGCCTGGCGGCGGCGGCTCTCGCGGCCCTTCTGCAGGCTCGTGGCTACAAGGTCCGCCTGCGCAAGCTCGATCCTTATCTCAACGTCGATCCGGGCACGATGAGCCCGTATCAGCACGGCGAGGTCTTCGTCACCGATGACGGCGCGGAGACCGACCTCGACCTCGGCCATTACGAGCGCTTCACCGGCCGGCCCTGCAACCGGGGTGACAACATCACCACCGGCCGCATCTACATGGACATCCTGACGAAGGAGCGGCGCGGCGACTATCTCGGCGCCACCATCCAGGTCGTCCCGCATGTGACGAACGCCATCAAGGAGTTCGTGCTGACCGGCAACGAGGGCTACGACTTCACGCTGGTCGAGATCGGCGGCACGGTTGGCGACATCGAGAGCCTGCCGTTCCTGGAATCCATCCGCCAGATCAGCCAGCAGCTGCCGCGCGGCCAGTGCATCTTCACGCATCTGACGCTGCTGCCCTATATCCCGACGGCCGGCGAGCTGAAGACCAAGCCGACCCAGCATTCGGTCGCCGAGCTGCGCTCGATCGGCATTCAGCCCGACATCCTGCTCTGCCGCACCGACCGCGAGATTCCGCGCGAGGAGCGCCGCAAGCTCGCCCTGTTCTGCAATGTCCGCGAGACCGCGGTGATCGAGGCCCGCGACGTCGCCTCGATCTACGACGTGCCGCTCTCCTACCATGCGGAGGGGCTCGACAACGAGGTTCTGGCCGCCTTCGGCATGGACGCCTCGGTTGAGCCCGAAATCTCGAACTGGCGCCGTATCTCCGAGCGCGTGAAAAATCCCGAGGGCGAGGTCACCATCGCCGTCGTCGGCAAGTATACGGGCATGAAGGACGCTTATAAGTCCCTCATCGAGGCGCTGATCCATGGCGGCATCGCCAACAACGTCAAGGTCCATCTCGACTGGATCGAATCCGAGGTTTTCGAGAAGGAGGACCCGGCGCCCTTCCTTGAGCATGTCCATGGCATCCTCGTGCCAGGCGGCTTCGGCCATCGCGGCGCCGAGGGCAAGATCAAGGCCGCGACCTTCGCCCGCAATCGCAAGGTGCCATATTTCGGCATCTGCTTCGGCATGCAGATGGCGGTCATCGAGGCCGCCCGCTCGCTCGCCGGCATCGAGAACGCCAACTCGACCGAATTCGGCCCGACGCAGGAGCCCGTCGTCGGCCTGATGACCGAATGGATGCGCGGCAACGAGCTGGAGCAGCGCGCCGCAGACGGTAATCTCGGCGGAACGATGCGGCTCGGCGCCTACGCTTCCAATCTGGCCGCCGATACCAAAATTGCGAAGATCTACGGCTCGACCGAGATCTCCGAGCGCCATCGCCACCGCTACGAGGTGAACATGGGCTATCGCGAGCGGCTGGAGGCGCAAGGCATGCGCTTTTCGGGCCTCTCGCCGGACGGGCTGCTGCCGGAGACGATCGAATATCCCGACCATCCCTGGTTCATCGGCGTGCAGTATCACCCCGAGCTGAAATCGCGCCCCTTCGAGCCGCATCCGCTCTTCGCCAGCTTCATCGAGGCGGCGGTGGTCCAGAGCCGCCTGGTCTGACCCCGGCGACGGTCGTTCGGAGGGAGAAGCCGGCCGGCTCTCCATGCTCATCTATTGCCGGACGGGCGGCAGGCGCGCTTGCGCCTCTCGAGCCTGCATCCTTGCTTTAGATGACGGCCTGATGAGCTTGTTCCGCCAGGTTCCGTCGCATTGGACAATCCGTCACGTTTGATGAGATGCTGCGGCGTCGGATTGGCTGGGGCAGGGCGGCATGACGATCTCGATGGCGGGCTTGCCCGCATTTCTCCTCTATTTCGTCGTCGGCGTGGCCCTGATCGCCGCTTTCGCGGTGATCTATCTGCGCATGACGGCGCATGACGAGATCGGGCTGATCCGTGGCGGCAACCTGTCCGCGGCGATAGCGCTCGGCGGCAGTGTTGTCGGCTTCTCGATCCCTCTTGAGAAGGCGATCGAGCAGGCCAGCAGCATCCCCGACTGCGTGCTCTGGGCGCTCGCGGCCATGATCATCCAGTTCGCTGCCTATGGGCTGGCGCGGGTGCTGATCCCGGATCTCTCGAAGAAGATCGAGGAGGACCGCCTTCCCGCCGCGGTGATGCTCGCCCTGATCGCCGTCATCTCCGGGACGCTGGCGGCCGCCAGCATGACGGAGTAACGGCGATGAAGCGCTCGACGCAGATCGGCCTTGGCGCCGCCGGCGTCCTTCTCGTGGCGACCGCCTGGTCGCTGACGGGCGACGATCCGCCCGAGAACCTCGTCTACAACAGCCTGAGCGAGTGCCAGGCGGGCGGCCAACTCAGCCTGCAGCAATGCGAGACGGCCTTTTCGGAGGCTGCGGCCGCACGCATCAAGGACGCGCCGAAGTTTCGCAGCCAGAGCGAGTGCGAGGCGCAATACGGCGCCAGCGGCTGCAATTCGGCGAGTATCGGCGGGGCGCAGTATTTCATCCCAGCGCTCGCCGGTTTCATGCTGGCGCGGGGGTTCTCCGGAGGGCAGGCGCAGGCCCAGCCGCTCCTGCCGCCGACGACGGCGAGCTGCCCGCCGGGCTCGACCCAGCCGGAATGCCAGCAGGCGCGCAGTTCCTCATCGTCCTCCGGCGGCAGCGGAGGCACCTCTGGGCGCAGCAGCAGCTCGTCGCGCGCCTACTCCACGACGAGCGGGCGCGCCTTCAGCGCCGCCTCGGGGGCCGCCATCGCGCGCGCCGGGGTCTCCTCGTCCAGCGTGTCGTCGCGCGGCGGCTTCGGCTCCTTCGCCCGCTCCTTCTCCTCGTCCTCGTCGTCCTGAGATGCGCCGCATCGCGCTGCCGCCCCGCCCGGACTGGACCCAGCAGGTCGAGCGGTTGGGATTCGCCTTCCATACCATCGACGGCGAGACCTATTGGGACGAGAGCGCCGCCTTCGCCTTCACGCTGGAGGAGATCGAGCGCGACATCGAGGCGCCCTCGGAAGCGATCGAACAACTCTGCTTCGCCTTCATCGAGAAGGCGCTCGGAAGCGAGCAGACCCTGACGAAGCTCGCCATTCCGGCAGAGCATTGGGACTATATCCGCGCAAGCTGGCAGCGCGGCGAGCGCAACCTCTACGGCCGGCTCGACCTCGCCTATGATGGGCGTGGGCCCGCAAAGCTCCTCGAATACAATGCCGATACGCCGACAGCGCTCTTCGAATCGAGCGCCGTCCAGTGGGACTGGCTCGAGCAGGCGATGGCGCGCGGCGTCATCCCGCGTGGAAGCGACCAGTTCAACTCCCTGCACGAGCGGCTGATCGCGGCCTTCAAGGCCCTGCGCGAGCCGTCGCCTTACCGGCTGCACCTGACCTGCGTCGAGGGCAGCGCCGAAGACAAGGGCACGGTCGACTATTTGACGGATTGTGCCGTGCAGGCCGGGCTCGACGCCCGCTTCACCTATATCGAGGAACTCGGCCTGCTTTCGGATGGCCGCTTCTGCGACGGCGCCAACCAGCCGATCGAGACGCTGTTCAAGCTCTATCCCTGGGAATGGATGTTCCGCGAGAGCTACGGCAAGGCGCTGGCCGGCTCCGGCTGCCAGTTCATCGAGCCGCCCTGGAAAGCGCTTCTCTCCAACAAGGGGCTGCTCGCCTGCCTCTGGGAGATGGAGCCCGGCCATCCCAACCTGCTCCCGGCCTTCTTCGAGGGCGATCCGCGCTGCGCTACGCTGTCGCCCCGGCATGTCCGCAAGCCGCTTTACTCGCGCGAAGGCGCCAATGTGACGTTGATCGAGCGCGGCAGGGTCTTGGACAGCGATGACGGCCCCTATGGCGCCGAGGGCCATGTGCTGCAGGACGCGGCGCTGAATCTGTTCTCGGAGGATGGCAAATATGCCGTGCTCGGCTCCTGGCTCGTCGCCTCGCAGGCCTGTGGCTTATGCCTGCGCGAGGATGCCTCGCCGATCACCAAGAACACCTCGCGCTTCCTGCCGCATTATATCGAGCCCTGAGCAGCCTCCGACATGACCGCGCCGTGAAGTCTTGCTAGCTTCAAGCTCCGATATGCCTGTCGAAAGAGCCTGTCATGCCCGTCCCAGCGCCATCGCCCCGCGGCCTCGACCATCTCGTCATCGGTGTCCGCGACCTCCACAGCGCCGGCCTGTTCTATGAAAAGCTCGGCTTCCGCGTCGGCGCGCGCAATCGCCATCCCTGGGGCACCGAAAATCGGATCGTCCAGTTCCCCGGCTCGTTCCTCGAGCTGATCGCCGTGACCGAGGAGGCGGCGATCCCGCCCCATGCGGAGCGCAGCTTCTCCTTCGGCGCCTTCGTCCGCGATGCGCTTGCAGGTCAGGGCGAAGGGCTGTCGATGGTCGTGCTGGAAAGCACAGACGCGAAGGCCGACGCCGCAGCCTTCAAGGCAGCCGGAATTGGCGACTACAATCCTTTCTTCTTCGAGCGCCGGGCCTCTCGGCCTGACGGCAGCGAGGTGCGGGTCGCCTTCGAACTCGCCTTTGCCGCGGATTCGCGCGCGCCGGAATGCGGCTTCTTCGTCTGCCAGCAGCTCGAGCCGCAGAATTTCTGGAATCCAGAATTCCAGCGCCATGCCAACGGCGCGACCGCGCTGAGTTCGGTGGTGATGCTCGCCGAGGATCCGGCGGCGCATCGCGCCTTCCTCACGGCCTTCTCAGGCGGGGCGGAGGTGCTGGAGGGCAACGAGGATTATGTGCTTGCACTGCCGCGCGGCCGCATCGACGTGCTCGACCCCGAGGCGGCGCAGGGCGCCTATCACGTCGAGCCGGACACGACGCCGGCCCGCTTCCTCGGCTTCTGCGTCTCGGTGCCGGATCTGGACGCGGTGGCTGAGCGGCTGACCGAGGCCGAGATTCCGTTCCAGACCGGCGAGGCGCGCCTGTTCGTCCCGGCCGAGGCCGCCTTCGGCTGCATGATCGCCTTCGAGCAGGTCTGAGCGGCACCGTCATCCCGGGGCAGGATTAAGCCCTGAACCCGGAAGCGATGAACATGACGTTCCGCCAGCCGTCATGCTCGCCCTTGTGGCGAGCATCCACGTCTTGAACACGACACTCGACCAGCGAAGACGTGGATGGTCGGGACAAGCCCGACCATGACGCAAAACTACTGGTTCATGGATCCGGAGCTTTGCTTCGCAAAGCCCCGGAATGACGGCGAGGCTCCGTCAAGTCTTAGACGCTACGCTTCCGCCTTCGCCGGGGGCAGGGCGGCGAGCAGGCCGATCAGGGCGCGGTCGTGCAGGACGACCATGCGCTCCTTCGGCTTCAGCCAGATCGCCGCATCCTCGATCGTCTCGGCATCGACCAGCTTGGCCTGCGCCACGGCGCGATCCGGCTCGATCTCGCCGCGCCGGCGCGACTGCACCTGTGGCAGCATCAGCTCATGGGCGTGGCGCAGCTCCGGCTCGGCATGCAGCGCCCTGAGGCCGTCGGCATCGTCGTAGCCGGCCTTCTCGAATTCGTCCTGCAATTCATTGGCACGCAGCGCGATCGTCGGCGGGGCGCCTTCCTCCGGCGTCATCAGCAGGCCATGCCGCTTCAGCCAGAGCCCGATGGCGAGCTGGCCGGAAGCCCAGGACAGCGGGATGGCCAGCACGAGGCCGACGATCGTCGGAGACATCCAGGCGAAGAGCGAGGTCGCGATCATGAAGGCCGAGATGCCGGTGATCAGGCCGAGCACGGTATGGGTGCGATGCCGGCGCACGATGTCCTTCATCGGAATCGAGCCGTCGTCGCGTCGCTGCGGGTTCCAGCCGGTGTCGCGCCCGAGCAGGATCTGGAACACCGAGCCGGACTGGATCAGCATCATGATCGGCGCGAAGAAGGCCGAGAACAGCACCTCGATCAGCGAGGAGACGATCAGGCGCAGCGCTCCGCCTCCGGCGCGCCGGAGCTTGGAGTTAAAGAGCGTCAGCAGCAGGCCGAACAGCTTCGGCGCCAGCAGGATCGCCATCGTCAGCGCGAAGAGGTTCAAGGCGCGCTCGGGGTCGAAGCGCGGCCAGACCGGGAAGAGCGTGAACTCCTGGGTGAAATATTCGGGGCGCGCGTAGTTGACCTGCAGCACGATCAGGATGCCGACCACGAGCTGCAGCAGCCAGAGGGGCGAGGCGAGATAGCCCATGATGCCGGTGGCGAAGTGCTGGCGCGTCGCCAGCACGAAACCCTTCGCGCCCATGATGCGCGAATGTTGCAGATTGCCCTGGCACCAGCGTCGGTCGCGCACCGAGATGTCGATCAGCGAGGGCGGGCTTTCCTCGTAGGAGCCCGTCAGCTTCGGCAGCATGTAGACCGACCAGCCGGCCCGGCGCATCAGCGCCGCCTCGACGAAATCGTGGCTGAGAACATGGCCCCCGAACGGCGGCTTGCCCTTCAGGTCGGGCAGGCCGCAATGGTCGGCGAAGGCCTTCACCCGGATGATGGCGTTGTGGCCCCAGTAATTGCCGTCGCGGCCGGACCACATGGCGAGCCCGGTCGCGATGACGGGGCCGTAGACTCGCGCTGCGAACTGCTGCAGCCGGGCGAAGAAGGTGTTGCGGTTGATGATCAGCGGCAGCGACTGGATGATGCCCGCATCGGGATCGGCCTCCATCGCCGCGGTGAGGCGCACGATGCAGTCGCCCGTCATCAGGCTGTCGGCGTCCAACACGACCATATGCTCGTAGAGCCCGCCCCAGCGCGTCACGAAGTCGGCGATGTTGCCGGCCTTGCGGTGGTGGTTCTTCGGGCGATGGCGATAGTAGATGCGCGCATTCGGCCCCAGCCGCTCGCGCAATGCCAGGAAGGCCCGCTCTTCAGACACCCAGACGTCCGGATTGGTGGTGTCCGAGACGATGAAATAGTCGAAATGCTCGCCGAGCCCGGTGGCGTCGACCGATTCCCGGATTGCTGCGACGGCCGCGAAGATTCGCGCCGAGGATTCGTTGTAAATCGGCATCACCACGACGGTGCGATGCTTCAGGCTTTCCGGCCGCTCAGCCTTGCCGGCGCCGAAGAGCACGCCGAAGAAGCCGAGCACCGCGCTGGTGAAGGCGAGAGCGATCCAGGAAAAGTTGATCGTGAACAGCACGAGCAGGGCGTACTGCAGCGAGGTCGTGCGGCTGACCGACACGACGCTGTACATCTCCCAGGCGCCATAGGCCGTCAGCGCCAGTCCGCCACCGAAGACGAAGAGGCGCATCAGCCACGGCGTGGCCCAGCGGCCGATGGGCTTGCGCCGCTCGGAGGCCTTCCAGCTCCGGAAGGACTGTACCGGCATGACCAGCCGCTCTTCTGGCGGCGTCGCCGGCTCGCGGGCGGGGCCGTAGCCATGCTGCTCCGCGTCAGCCGGGTCCGGGCGGATGGCGGTCACCACGTCCATCGGTTCAACCATGTTTCCGAGACGGGCTGCCCGCCCGACTGCAGGACGAGCCTGAGCTCGGAGAGCGAATCCGTGCCGGGATCGACCTCGAATCCGACGCGCATCAGCTTGCGCTCCGGATAGGGCCAGAGCCGGACGCCGTGCACCGCGCCAGGCTGGGCCGTGATCATGGGACGGGTCGAAGCGATGAGGGCCGCGTCCGCCAGCCGATCCCCGGTGAAGTCGACGACGAAGCGCCGGCGGCGGCCTTGCGAGCCCTTGCCCTGCCGCGTGCGGCTGGCGATCGCGAGCGGCGGGCGCTCCGGCGGCTGCCAGCACCAGGCCTGGCGATAGCTCACCGAAGTCTCGCTGCCGGCGGCGAGCGGCTGCCGCGGCCGCCAGTACATGATGATGTTCTTGTTGGGCTCCGAGTCGCTTGGAATCTCGATGAGCTGGACAGACCCCGTCGCCCAGTCCCCGAGCGGCTCGTTCCAGACGCTGGGCCTCAGCTCGAAGCGCTGGTCGTCGTCCTGGAACGCGGCCGGGTCACGCTCGCGCTGGACGAGGCCGAAGCCCTTGGGGTTCTCGTCGACGAAGGAGGACACCTGCAGCGTCGCCGGGTTGTTGACCGGCCGGTAGATCCACTCGCCGCCGCCCGACCACATCTGCACGCCCGAGACCTCGCCGATCGAGGGCCGGACATCATCGAAGGTGCGGCGGCTCTGCGGGCCTGAGAGGAAGGTGGCGCTCGTGCAGCCGAAGCCGACATGCTCCAGCGCCTGGCGGGCGAAGAGCGTCATTTCGACATCGATGAAGGTCACGTCGCCGGGGCGCAGCGTCATCCGCACCGCGCCGCTGACGCTTTCCGAATCGAGCAGGCCGTGGATCACGAGCGAGCCCACCGCGGGGCTCGGCCGCTCGATCCAGAAGGCGCGGAAGAAAGGCAGCTCTTCGCCGCGCGTCTCGCCGGGGCGCAGGATGAGCGCGCGCGACATGGCGCCGAAGTTCTGGCCCCGGGCCAGCGCCCGGAAGAAGGTGCCGCCCTGGAAGACCGCGACCTCGAAGGGCCGCTCCAGCCCGGCCGCGATGCGCATGCCGGAGAACTGCAGGTCCGCATTCGCGGCAGGCGGCGTGACGCGGCCATAGTCGAACCGCGCCCGATCGAAGGCGATGCGGCGCACCGTGCCGTCCTCGATCGTGAACAGGCTCACGGGATTGGAGAAGACATAGCCGCGATGCAGCGGCTCGACCGTAAAGCCGCGATTTTCGCCGGCCCAGACCGTCGCGCCGGGCTGAGCCCGGATGCCGGCATACTGGTCTGCCGGCATCGTCGCATAGCCTTCCGGCAGGTCGGTCGCGGCGAGCGGCACCAGCGGGCGCTGCGCCAGCATCCGGGCGGCATCCACCACCAGGGCCGGGTCGAAGCGCTGGCCGTCGAGAAGGGAGGGGATATTGAAGGCTGCTGCGCCGGTCGGGGCCTGGGCCGAAGCCGAGCCGGCAAGGGACAGCAAGGCCGCGCCACCGGCGGCGCCTTCCAGAAACTGCCTGCGATTCAACGGTGTCGACATCTTATCCAAAACTGCTCGGGCGACGCCCTCGCCCTTCGCGCTTCTAGCATTTCCAGCGCGGCTGAAAAGCGTTTCCATTCAGGAAAATAGTGGCATTTCCCATCAGGAAGCGGGACGCCCCTGAACGGGTCCTGAACAGCCTCAGGAGGGTATGGAAGCTGAGTGCGTCATCGGACGATTCCCCTTTGATCCGGCCGGACTTTGGCAAATGCCCTCAGGATCGGCTATCCACGGCGCCTGCAACGCCAGCATGCGCAAATTCGACCACGACAGGCTGGCGAGACGTCCCATCATGGGCCCGGCCGCCGCGGCCGCCCGTCGTGGCCTGCAAGGGAAATGAGAAACATGACCGAAATGCAGCCGGAGCGCTCCTGCCTCGCGATCGTCCTGGCCGCGGGAGAGGGCACCCGCATGAAATCGCGGCGCCCGAAGGTGCTTCATCAGGTCGCGGGCCGGTCCCTGCTCGGCCATGCCTTGTCCGCGGTCGCAGAGGCGGGGGCGGATGCCGTCGCCGTCGTGATCTCTTCCGAGCGGCCCGAAGTCGGAACGGAGGCGCTGAAGCTTCTGCCCGCGGCGCGCATCGCTACCCAGCACGAGCGCCGCGGCACCGCCCATGCGGCGCTCGCCGCGCGTGAGGCGCTCGCCGCCGGCCATGAAGACGTCCTGATCGCCTTCGCCGATACGCCGCTCGTCCAGCCGGAAACGTTCACGGCCCTGCGCGGCGCGCTCGCCGGCGGGGCTGCCGTCGCCGTGCTCGGCTTCGAGGCGCGCGATCCGACCGGCTATGGCCGGCTCGTCGAGCAGGGCGGCAAGCTCGAGGCCATCGTCGAGCACAAGGACGCAACGCCCGAGCAACGCGAAATCCGGCTTTGCAATGCCGGGCTGATGGCGCTCGCCGGCGAGCACGCGCTCACCATCCTCGAGGCCATCGGCTGCGAAAATGCCCAGTGCGAGTTCTATCTAACCGACGCGGTCGCCATCGCCCGTGCCCGCGGCCTCGACGCCGTCGTGCTGACGGCGCCCGAGAGCGAGGTCCAGGGCGTCAACGACCGTGCCCAGCTCGCCGCCGCCGAGGCCGAGTTCCAGCGGCGCAAGCGCCACGCCGTCATGCTCGAAGGCGCCACGCTGATCGCGCCCGAGACGGTCTTCTTTAGCCATGACACTCAGATCGGCCGCGATGTCGTGATCGAGCCGAATGTCATCTTCGGCCCCGGCGTCAGCGTCGCTGACGAGGCTGTGATCCACGCCTTCTCGCATCTGGAAGGCGCGAAGGTCGGTGCGGGCGCCAGCGTCGGTCCCTACGGCCGGCTGCGCCCGGGCACCGTGCTGGCCGAGAAGGCCAAGGTCGGCAATTTCGTCGAGGTGAAGGCGGCCGAGATCGGCCCCGGCGCCAAGATCAACCACCTGACCTATATCGGCGACGCCAGCGTCGGGGCGGCGGCGAATATCGGCGCCGGCACCATCACCTGCAACTATGACGGCTTCTCCAAGTCGAAGACCACCATCGGCGAAGGCGCCTTCGTCGGCTCCAACTCCTCGCTTGTCGCGCCCCTCACGATCGGCGCCGGCGCCTATGTTGGTTCGGGCTCCGTCATCACCAGCGACGTAGCGCCGGATGCGTTTGCCGTCGGCCGTGGGCGGCAGGTCGACAAGCCTGGCTGGGCGAAGACCTTCCGGGAGGCCGCCGCAGCCCGGAAAGCGGCCAAGAAAGCCGCCGAATAACCCGGAATTTCCGCAGATCGGGCCATCCCCCGTTCACAGTTCGTCATCTAGAGTGATTGGGCTTCGGCGCACTTCGCGGCTATGCGCTTTGGCAACGCAACGTCATGAGAGGTTCGCCCATGTGCGGCATCGTCGGGATTCTGGGCAAGGAAGCGGTCGCGACGCAGGTCGTCGAGGCGCTGCGCCGGCTTGAGTATCGCGGTTACGATTCCGCCGGCGTCGCGACGCTGGAAGCAGGCCAGCTGACGCGCCGCCGGGCCGAGGGAAAGCTCAAGAACCTCGAGGTCCGCCTCTCGAACGAGCCGCTGCAAGGGCTGATCGGCATCGGCCATACCCGCTGGGCGACCCATGGCAAGCCCAACGAGACCAACGCCCACCCGCACGCGACGGACAAGCTCGCCGTCGTCCATAACGGCATCATCGAGAATTTCCGCGAGCTGCGCGCCGAGCTTCAGGCCGATGGCTATGTCTTCGCGACCGAGACCGACACCGAGATCGTTGCCCATCTCGTCACCCGCGAGATCGACCGCGGCAAGACGCCGGTCGAGGCGGTGGCCGCGAGCCTGCCGCGTCTCAGGGGCGCCTTTGCGCTCGCCTTCCTGTTCCAGGGCGAGGAAGACCTGCTGATCGGCGCCCGCCGTGGCTCGCCCTTGGCGGTCGGCGTTGGCGATGGCGAGATGTATCTCGGCTCCGACGCGCTGGCTCTGGCGCCTTTCACCAATCTCATCGCCTATCTGGAGGAAGGGGACTGGGTCGTCCTCCACCGCCGGGGCGCGACCTTCTACGACCGCCACAACCGGCAGGTCGAGCGCCGCGCCCAGCGCGTCGCCGCCGGCGCCTTCCTGGTCGAGAAGGGCAACCACCGCCACTTCATGGCCAAGGAAATCTACGAGCAGCCGGAGGTCGTCGGCCACACGCTGACGCAGTATCTCGACATGGCGAACGGCTCGGTGCGCCTGCCGTTCCAGGACAAGGTGGACTGGAAGGGCCTCTCGCGGCTTTCCGTCTCGGCCTGCGGCACGGCCTATTATGCCGGGCTCACCGCGAAATACTGGTTCGAGAAGCTCGCCCGCCTGCCGGTCGAGATCGATGTCGCCTCGGAGTTCCGCTATCGCGAGGCGCCGCTGCCGGAGAACGGGCTGGCGCTCTTTGTCTCCCAGTCCGGCGAGACGGCCGACACGCTGGCGAGCCTGCGCTATGCCCGGCAGGAGAAGCAGACGGTCCTCTCCGTCGTGAACGTCCCGACCTCGACCATCGCCCGCGAGAGCGATGCCGTGGCGCCGACGCTCGCAGGCCCGGAAATCGGCGTCGCCTCGACCAAGGCCTTCACCTGCCAGCTCACCGCGCTCGCCTGCCTCGCGCTCGCCGCCGCTCGCGGCCGCGGCACGCTCTCGGCTGAGCAGGAGGCGCAGCATGTCCAGAGCCTGATCGCGCTGCCCGGCCTGATCGCCAAGGCGCTGGAGATGGAGCCGGAGATCGAGAAGCTCTCCCGCGAGCTCTCGAAGGCCCGCGACGTGCTCTATCTCGGCCGCGGCACCAGCTTCCCACTGGCGCTCGAAGGCGCGCTGAAGCTCAAGGAAATCAGCTACATCCACGCGGAAGGTTATCCGGCGGGCGAGTTGAAGCACGGCCCGATCGCGCTGATCGACGAGGCGATGCCCGTGATCGTCGTGGCCCCGCACGACGCGCTCTTCGAAAAGACCGCCTCGAACATGCAGGAGGTCGCGGCGCGCGGCGGTCGCATCATCCTGATCACGGACGCCAGGGGCGCCGCCGAATGCGGCATCGAGCCCGAGACGACGATCATCATGCCGGACATGGACCCGACCTTCGCGCCCATCGTCTACGCGCTGCCGATCCAGATGATCGCCTACCAGACGGCGGTTTTCATGGGCAAGGACGTCGACCAGCCGCGCAACCTGGCGAAATCCGTCACGGTGGAGTGACCGTTTGCCGTCATTCTCCGGGCTTGCCCCGAGAATCTCAGCCCGGAGGAGGCGCCAGCGTCTCCTCGTCAGGAGATGCTCGGGGCAAACCCGAGCATGACGCGCGGTGTCAGGCCTCGGGCCGGCTCGCCACGTATGCCGCCGAGCCGAGCAGGCAGATCGCCGTCACGACCAATGCCACCGGCGGCGCCGATGTCCGGGTGAGCAGGACGAAGCTCAGCACCATCGAGCCGCAGGCGAGATATTTCGCGCGCCGGGCGATGGAGCCCGTCTCGCGCCAGCGCAGGACATGGGGTCCGAGCCGGGGGTGGCCGACCAGCCAGGCCTCGAAGCGCGGCGAGGACCGCGAGAAGCACCAGGCCGCTGCGATCAGGAAGATCGTACCGGGCATCAGCGGCAGGATGAGCCCTGCGACGCCGAGCGCCGTGAAAATCCAGCCGACCGCAAACAGAAGCGGCCGCGGCCAACGGCGTCGCGGCTGATCGTCCTCGCTCACGGCCTCGTCCTTGCTTGCTGGGCGTAGATCATCGCGCGTCCTATCGGACGCGATAACGATGATCTACCAGATCGTTATCGCATCGGATTCTTCCGAAAAGTGGGTTCCACTTTTCGGTCCGATGCTAGGGGCTGGCAGATGCCGGCGCCTCGCTTATTGTCATATCGCGGCACGATGCTGCGCCTGCAAGCCGACTCAAAGTCGCGCCCGATGGGGATCAGAGGATGACTGCCGGCCCACCCGATCCCCGCCTCGTCCTGCCGCCAGAGCTTACTCACACCACGCTCGGCACGCGGCTGCGGCGCTATTTCCTGACCGGTCTCGTCATCGCCGCCCCCCTCGCGATCACGGCTTCGGTGACCTGGTGGTTCATCAACTTCATCGATGGGTTGGTGAAGCCGTTGATCCCGGCCTCCTACCTGCCCGATTCGTACCTGCCTTATCCGGTGCCGGGCTTCGGTCTGATCATCGCTCTGGTCGGGCTGACGCTGCTGGGCTTCCTGACGGCGAACCTCGTGGGCCGCTCGCTGCTCAATGCCGGCGAGGCGATCCTGCATCGCATGCCGGTGATCCGCGGACTCTACAAGAGCGTGAAGCAGGTCTTCGAGACGATCTTCTCCCAGACGGGCACCTCCTTCCGGAAGGTCGGCATGGTGCAGTTTCCGCAGCCGGGCATGTGGTCGATCGTCTTCATCGCGCAGGAGGCCGCGCCGGAGATCGCCGGCCGCCTGCCGGATGGGGACGAGCAGATCGGCGTCTTCCTGCCTTGCACGCCGAACCCGACGACGGGCTTCTTCTTCTACCTGCCGCGCCGCGAGGTCGTGGAATTGTCGATCTCGATCGAGGACGGCGCCAAGCTCATCATGTCGGCCGGGCTGATCCAGCCGGGGGAGGCCGGGCCGAAGCCGAAGGCGGGAAGCAGCCTGCCGCCATCGGAAGGCGCGGCTAGCCCGCCCGCAGCAGCCTGATCGCGACGTCGCGCTCGAAGAGGTAGAGCAGCACGCGGATCGCCTGGCCGCGCGGCGTTTCCAGATGCGGATCGCGCTCGATGAGGAGGCGCGCGTCGTCACGCGCCGCGGCCAGCAGGTCGCCGTCGATGTCTGGCCGGGCGATGCGCCAGTCGGGCGAACCGGACTGCTTTGTGCCGAGCACCTCGCCTTCGCCTCGCAGCCGCAGGTCTTCCTCCGCGATTCGGAATCCGTCCTCCGTCTCGCGCATGATGGTCAGGCGTGCTTCCGCAATGGGGCCGAGCGGACCCTTGTAGAGCAGCAGGCAGGTCGAGGCGGCCGAGCCGCGCCCGATCCGCCCGCGCAGCTGATGGAGCTGGGCGAGGCCGAAGCGCTCGGCATGCTCGATCACCATCACGCTGGCATTGGGCACGTCGACGCCGACCTCGATCACCGTGGTCGAGACGAGGACGCGCGTTTGCCCGGCGACGAAAGCCGCCATGGCGGCGTCCTTCTCGCGGCCCGGCATCTGGCCGTGCAGCAGCCCGACCTTGTCGCCGAAGATCTCGCGCAGCGCCTCGTAGCGCTCCTGCGCGGCGGCGACGTCGAGCGTATCGGATTCCTGCACGAGCGGGCAGACCCAATAGGCCTGGGCGCCGCTCTCGACAGCCCGGCCGATGGCGCCGACGACCTCGTCATGGCGCTCGGAGGAGACGGCGCGGGTGACGATCGGCTTCCGGCCCGCCGGCTTCTCGGAGAGGATCGAGATATCCATGTCGCCGAACCAGGTCAGCGAGAGTGTGCGCGGGATCGGCGTCGCCGTCATGACCAGCACATCGACCGCTTCGCCCTTGGAGCCCAACAGCAGGCGCTGGTGCACGCCGAAACGGTGCTGCTCGTCGACCACGGCGAGCGCGAGGTCGTGGAAGGTGACGCCCTCCTGAAACAGGGCATGGGTGCCGACCGCAATGTCGATGCTGCCATTCGCCAGCCCCTCCAGCACCTGCCTGCGACCGGCGCCCTTCTCGCGTCCGGTCAGCAAGGCGAGCTTCAGGCCGGCCTTCTCGGCCAGTGGCCCGAGCCTCTCGGCATGCTGGCGGGCAAGGATCTCGGTCGGCGCCATCAGCACCGATTGCCGGCCGGCTTCGGCCGAAGCAGCCATCGCCATCAACGCCACCACGGTCTTGCCCGAACCGACATCGCCCTGGAGGAGGCGTAGCATCTTCTCGGGCTTGGCCATGTCGGAATGGATATCGGCGATGGCCTTGCGCTGGCCGTCGGTCAGCTCGAAGGGCAGGGCGGACTGGATGCGGTAGCGCAGGCCGCCATCGCCGCTGGTCGCGCGGCCGGCGATTTTCTTCTGCTGGCGGCGCACCAAAGCGAGCGCGATCTGGCTCGCGAGCAGTTCGTCATAGCCGATGCGCCGGCGCGCGACGGTGTCGCCCTCGGCGGCCTTGCGGTCGACCGGGTGATGCAGAGCCTCGACCGCCGCGTGGAAGGAGGGGAAGTCGCTCTTGGCGAGGAAGGCCGGGTCCTGCCATTCCGGCATGTCCGGGCAGCGCTCGGCAGCCGCCTGCGCGATCCGCATCATCACGCGCGGGCCGGCGCCTTCCGTCAGCGGATAGACCGGCTCGAAGGCGGGCAACGTATCGGCGAGCTTGGGATCGAGGATGCGCTCGGGATGCACCATCTGGCGCATGCCCTCCCAGAGTTCGAGCTTGCCGGAGATGATCCGATAGGCGCCGATCGGCAGGCTCTGCGCCAGATGCCGGGAATCGGCATGGAAGAAGACGAGCGTGACGTCGCCCGTCTCGTCCTCGACGAGGATGCGATAGGGCGCCTTCTTGCCGGCCGGGGCTGGGCGGTGCTCTGTCACGCGGGCCGCGAAGGTCGCGACATCGCCGATCGGCGCATCCGCGATGGAGGGGCTCGGCCGCCGGTCGACCGCGCCGGTCGGCAGATGGAACATCAGGTCGACGACGCGCGCTGCCTGCGTCTCGCTGCCGAGAAAGCGATCCAGCACCTTGCCGAGCTTCGGCCCGACGCCGGAAAGCGTCGTTACGGCGGCGAACAGCGGGTCGAGGATCGAGGGGCGCAAGGCGTCTCGCGGAAATGTCAGGAGTGCGGAAATCGCAGCCGCGTGGCCGCTGACTCCGCTGGCTTGGGTCGCTATATAACCCGCAGAGGCGGGCTCCGCGACGGGGCCGGCCCCATTGTCATTGCGCCGTCCCCTAGCATTTCACCCGAAATCTTCTTGCCCGAGGTTGTCATGTCCGGCTCGACCCGCTCCAGCGCCGATCTCGATCCGCGCCGTTGCAAGATCCTCTTCCGCGCCTGGCATCGCGGCATGCGCGAGATGGACCTGATCATGGGCCGCTTCGCCGACGACGCGATCGCCGGTTTCAGCGAGGCCGAGCTGGATGAGTTCGAGCGCCTGATCGAGGTGCTCGACCGGGATCTGCTGAGCTGGGTGACCGGTGAGGCCGCCGTGCCGGAGAACTACGACACGGAACTATACCGGCGGCTGAAGGCGTTTCACCGGCACGACAAGCCGATTCATGTGTGAGTAACGCCGGCCCGCTCCCCTTATCGTCATTCCGGGGCTTCGCGCAGCGAAGAACCCGGAACCCACGACCGGGTGAGCTGCCCATAATCGGGCACAACATGTTTGAACCAGTCGTGGGTTCCGGGTTCGCGCCTGCGGCGCGCCTCGGAATGACGAGAGATAGTCAGAACTGAAGCGTCCCGATGAGCATCCCGCCTCCCTCCCAGATCGCAAAGCTCCAGCTCGACCGCCTGCTCGATGCGCTCAATCGCGGCGACAAGCCGACCCTCGCCGGCGTGCCGGACGGGTTCGACGCCGTCGTCCTCGCCGATCTGACGCGCGCCCGCGCCAAGAAGGCCGAGGGCTCAGCGATGCTGGTCTTCATCGCCCGGGACGGCCAGCGCCTGCAGGTTCTGGAGAACGCGCTGCAGTTCGTCGCGCCCGATATCGAGGTGATGAGCTTTCCGGCCTGGGACTGCCAGCCTTACGACCGTGTTTCGCCCGCTCCTTCCATCGTCGCCCACCGGATGACGACGCTTTCGCGCCTCGCCAAGACGAAATCCGGCGACAGGCCGCGCCTGCTGCTCACCACCGTCAACGCCGCGCTCCAGCGCGTGCCGGCCTTCGGCAAGGTCGCTTCAGAGAGCTTCTCGGCGGCGCCGGGCAACATGGTCGATATCGAGGAGCTGGCGCGCTGGCTCGATATCAATGGCTATCTACGCACTTCGACCGTGCGCGAGACCGGCGAGTTCGCCGTGCGCGGCGGCATCGTCGATCTCTTCCCGCCCGGCATGCCGGCGCCGATCCGACTCGATTTCTTCGGCGACACGCTCGAATCCATCCGGACCTTCGATCCGGAGACGCAGCGGACCACCGGGCAAATGCGCGGGCTCGATCTCGTGCCGATGTCCGAGGCGCAGATGACGAGCGAGAGCATTCGCCGCTTCCGCCAGTCCTATATCGCGACCTTCGGGACACCCGGCCGCGACGACACGCTCTACGAGGCCGTCAGCGAAGGCCGCCGCCCGGCCGGGCTGGAGCACTGGCTGCCCCTGCTGGCGGAAAAGCTCGATACGCTCTTCACCTACCTGCCCGACGTGCCTCTGGTGCTCGACCATCAGGCCGAGGATGCGGTGGGCGAGCGCATCAGCCTGATCAAGGATTACTACGACGCCCGCAAATCCGCGCTCGACCAGCAGGGCGCAGCAGGGGGCATCCCCTACAAGCCGTTGCTCCCGGACGCGCTTTATCTCTCGCCGGCCGAGTGGCGCGCGGTGATCGATGCCGCGGGCGTGGCGGCTCTCACGCCGTTCCAGTTGCCCGATAGCGAAGGTAAGCTGATCCTCGATCTCGGCGGCAAGCAGGGCCGCAGCTTCGCGGCCGAGCGAGCCGGCGATTCCGGCAGCGTCTTCGAGGCCGCCGTCGCCCATGTCCGCGCGCTCGAAGCCGAGGGCAAGCGCGTCATCCTGGCCGCCTGGTCCGAAGGCTCGCGCGAGCGCCTCGCCCATGTGCTCGAAGACCACGGCCTGAAGAGCGTCCAGATGACGGGCTCGCTGCGGGCCGCGTTCGATCTCAAGCCCGGTACGGTCGCGCTCGCGGTCTGGGGCTTCGAGACCGGTTTCGAGGCCGGCAAGCTCGCGGTCGTCGGCGAACAGGACATCCTCGGCGACAGGCTCGTGCGGCCGCGCCGCAAGACGCGACGCCCGCAGGATTTCATTGCCGAGCTGTCCTCGCTCGCGGTGGGGGACCTCGTCGTCCACGTCGACCACGGCATCGGCCGCTTTATTGGCTTGAAGTCGATCACGGCCGCAGGCGCGCCGCATGATTGCCTCGAGATCCATTACGCCGGCGATGCCAAGCTGTTTCTGCCGGTGGAAAACATCGAGCTGCTCTCGCGCTATGGCTCCGAGGACACCGAGGTCCAGCTCGACAGGCTCGGCGGCGGTGGCTGGCAGGCCCGCAAGGCCAAGCTCAAGCAGCGCATCCGCGAGATGGCAGGCAAGCTCATCCAGATCGCTGCCGCGCGCGCGCTCAAGGATGCTCCGCGCCTCGTCCCACCCGAGGGAGTCTATGACGAGTTCGTCGCCCGCTTCCCGTACGAGGAGACGGAAGACCAGCAAAACACCATCGATGCGGTACTGGACGATCTCGCCGCCGGCCGGCCGATGGACCGGCTCGTCTGCGGCGATGTCGGATTCGGCAAGACGGAAGTCGCGCTGCGCGCGGCCTTCGCCACCGCGCTGAATGGCAAGCAGGTCGCCGTCGTGGTACCGACGACACTGCTCGCCCGCCAGCACTATCGGAACTTCGTTGATCGCTTTGCCGGCTTGCCAGTTCATGTCGGGCAGGCTTCTCGCTTCGTCGGCAGCGCCGATCTCAAGGCGGTGAAGCAGGGCGCCAAGGACGGCACGATGGATATTGTCGTCGGCACCCATGCGCTGCTCGGCAAGGGCGTCGATTTCAAGGATCTCGGCCTCGTCATCGTCGACGAGGAGCAGCATTTCGGCGTCGCCCATAAGGAGAAGCTGAAGGAGCTGCGTGCCGAGGTGCATATGCTCACCCTTTCGGCGACGCCGATCCCGCGCACGCTGCAACTCGCCATGACAGGCGTGCGCGAGCTCTCGATCATCGCGACACCGCCGGTCGACCGCCTGGCCGTGCGCACCTTCGTCACGCCCTTCGATCCGCTGATCGTGCGTGAGGCACTGCTGCGCGAGCGCTACCGGGGTGGGCGGTCCTTTTACGTGGTGCCGCGCATCGAGGACATCGCCGACGTCAAGGACTTCCTCGACAAGCAGGTGCCGGAGTGCAAGGTCGGCATCGCCCATGGCCAGATGGCGGCGGGCACGCTGGAGGACGTGATGACGGCCTTCTACGAGGGCCAGTATGACGTCCTGCTCTCGACCACGATCGTCGAATCCGGCCTCGATATCCCGACGGCCAACACCCTGATCGTTCACCGCGCCGACATGTTCGGCCTCGCCCAGCTCTACCAGCTGCGCGGCCGCGTCGGCCGGTCGAAGATCCGCGCCTACGCTCTCTTCACCGTTCCGGCGAACCGCAAGCTGACCGAGCAGGCTGATAGACGGCTAAAGGTTCTGCAATCGCTCGATACGCTGGGCGCGGGCTTCCAGCTCGCCAGCCACGATCTCGACATCCGCGGCGCCGGCAACCTGCTCGGCGACGAGCAGTCCGGCCATATCAAGGAGGTCGGCTACGAACTGTATCAGCAGATGCTGGAGGAGGCTGTCGCGGCCCTCAAGGCCGGCATCGAGTTCGAGACCGAGACGCAGTGGTCGCCGGCGATCCAGATCGGCGCGCCGGTCACGATCCCCGAGCATTATGTCGGCGACCTCTCGCTTCGCCTCTCTCTCTACAAGCGCCTCTCGACCATGGATGACGATGCCGAGTTGCAGTCCTTTGGCGCCGAGCTGGTCGACCGCTTCGGCGCGCTGCCGGAGGAGGTCAATCAGCTGCTGGAGATCGTCGCGATCAAGGCGCTCTGCAAGCGCGCCAATGTCGAGAAGGTCGAGGCTGGGCCAAAGGGCATCATCGTCGCCTTCCGCAACAATGAATTCGCCAATCCGGAAGGGTTGGTTTCTTACGTCGCCAAGATCGGGACGCTGGCGAAGGTGCGTCCAGACATGCGTGTCGTCTTCATCGACGATTTCGACAATGTCGAGCAGCGCCTCAAGGCGACCCGGCGACTGCTCACCGATCTCGCGCGCATCGCTGAAAGGAAGAAGGCGGCCTGAGCGGAGCCTCTTTCGTCTTCGACGTGAAGGGCGCCCCTCGCGTATCATCCCGGACAAGCGGCAAAGCCGCGCCGATCGGTCGCCCGGGATGGCCTCTGTGGTTTCGTGCGCGTTTCGCTTCCCTACAGGTCGAAAAAGGCCGTCTCGTTCTCGCCGGCGATATTGATGTCGAGCCACCATGTCCCGTCCGGCTTGCGCTGGGCGATCAGGGTGTGGCGGCGCGATTCCGGCACGAGATTCAGGATCGGGTCGGTCTCGTTGCCCTCGCCATCGGCGAAATAGAGCCGAGTCGCCAGGCGCTTCAGGAGCCCGCGTCCGAAGACCGAGAGCGCGATATGCGGCGCTTGGAGCGTGTTGCCGGGGCCCGGCACGCGGCCAGGCCGGACCGTGCGGAAGCGGAACACGCCGCCCTTGTCGGTCGAACCGCGGCCGAAGCCGATGAAGTGCTCGTCGAGCGGCACGTCCTCGCGGGTGTCGTCAAGGCTGGCATAGCGGCCGGCGTCATTGGCCTGCCAGATCTCGATCATGGCGTCGTTGATCGGCTGGCCATCGGCATCAAGGACGGAGCCGGCGATCTCGATGACTTCGCCCTGCGGCGTGCCGGAGAGGTTCGATTCCGAGAGCAGGAAGTGCTCCGGCGGCATCAGATCGGGCCGGGCGCCCATATCCGAGCGGCTGACGAGATCGGCCCCGCCCTTCCAGGGCAAGCCGTAATGGAAATAAGGCCCGACCGTCTGCCAGGGCGTCTGGCCGAAGATCGACGGATCCTGGCTGTCCTGCCGCGGGGCAGCGTTGCGGCTTTCCAGATCAGTGGTCGTCGTCATGGTCGTCCTCGAACGGCGTCTGGTCGCGGCCCTTGAGCACGATGTCGAAGACATAGCCCAGCGCCCAGTTCGGCACGGTTGTGCCGATGTCGAAGCGCGAAACCATGCGCTGGCGATACGGCATCGGCACGGCGTTGGCGATCGGGTCGATCTCGATCAGCGGATCGTCGGGGAAATACATCTGCGTGACCAGCCGCGTCGCGAAGGCCGGCCCCAGCAGCGAGAGATGGATATGGGCGGGGCGCCAGGCGTTCTTATGGTTGCCCCAGGGATATGCGCCGGGCCGGATCGTGACATAGCGATAGCGGCCTTCGGCGTCGGTGATCACACGGCCGACGCCGGTAAAATTAGGGTCGAGCGGCGCCGGCCAGTCGTCCTTGGCGTGGATATAGCGGCCCGCCGCATTGGCCTGCCAGATCTCGACGACGGTGTTCGGCACAGGCCTGCCATCCTCGTCGAGCACCCGGCCGGTGACGACGATGCGCTGGCCCTGCGGCGCGCCCTTGTGCTGCGTGGTGAGGTCCTGCATCGCGGGGCCCATCAGCCGGGCCCAGTCGCTCGGCCCGGTCACCTCCGTCAGCGTCTGCGGGATCACGAGCGGGGCCTGTCGCGGGCTGCGTAGCACTGTCGAGCGATAGTCCGGATGCAGCGAGGAGGGCTGCCCCGCATCCGGGGACGTATAGGGGAGAATGAGACCACTCATCGAGAAAGCCCCTTTGTCAGGTGCCGGCGAGAACCAGTGGTTTGGTGACTGCTTTCTTGGACAAGTTCAAGGGTCTCGCCTTGGCCAAGCGCTTCCTCAGGCCGAAAGCTCCAGCTCAAGTGCGCAGGCGACCTGGCGGGCGCTGAGAGGGGCGAGGTGCAGCCCGTCTTCAGTCTGGAGCTCACCAGCGGCGGGGGACAACCATCTCAGCCCCGGCAGGGCAGCCCGCACGGCGGCGCGGATCGCGACCTGGCGCGGCGCGGCGGCGACGAGGGGATCGACCGGCCATTCGAGCAGGACGACCTCCGCCCCGCGTCCGGAAAGTTTCTCGACCGCCACCTTGAGCTCGGATACGCGGCGGTCCAGCTCAGCGGGCACCGGTGCTTGGATTTGCCGCTCTACTTCACGCGCCACCACATCAGCCGCGATGGCGTCGGGCGTTCGGGGCAGGGCTTCGCAAGCGGCTTTCAGGCCTCCCGGGCCCGGAGACTGATGGCTTCCCGGCCGAAGCGCCCCGAATCCGGAGAGCAGGAGGTTGATCGGTCGATTTTCGATGCGCAGCCCGCGGACCGCCTTGCGCAGCGCGAGGGGAATCGGCCCGGACGCCTCGGCCTGAAGGTTGCCGTCCAGCCGCACGTCCACGGTGTTGATCTCGACGACGACCCGGCGAGGTCGCAAGCCGCCCGCCTCGATCAGCGCCAGCCCTGTCGTCGGCCCCATGCCGCCGAGCGACAGGTTGAGCCAGTTCTCCGGCAGCCAGTCATCCGGTATCCGCACACCGAGCGAACTGCCGACGAGCACGGTCGAGGGGTGCCCCTCGGCCAGCAGGGCCCGTTCCGCTCGGGCGAGATTGTAGGCCTGCTGATCCGGATAGAGCGTGATCCGCGGCCGACTGATCTCGATCGCGGCGGCATAGACCGCCACAGCCGCGGCGGCCCAGCCGAGGACGATCCTAAAATTGGAAATAAATGAAGGCATTGGAGCTGCCGCTGTTCAGGATGATGGCGCCCAGCAGCAGACCTTCCACGGCCATCTGCCGCTGCACGGTTCCGAACCGCTGCGACGGAAGCAGGTGATAGGCGAAGACGGGCAGGGCATAGGCCGCGATGACGAGGCAGCGCAGCAGGCTCGGCCTGATATGCGTGTTCGTCGCCATGGCCGAGAGGTACTGAAGCGCATCGCTGAAGTCCGGCAGCTTGAACAGCAACCAGCCGAGCGTGACGAAGACGAAGACGCCGGCGATCCGGAAGGCGCGCAGGAGGAAAGATCTGCTCGTCGGTTCGCTGCCGCCGCAGGCCCGTTCGACCGCGAGCCCGACCCCGTGCCAGAGGCCCCAGACGGCGTAGCTCCATTCGGCACCGTGCCAGAGCCCACCGAGCCCCATGACGACGATCAGGTTGGCATAGGTCCTGACCGGGCCGCGCCGGTTCCCGCCGAGCGGGATATAGAGATACTCGCGCAGGAAGCTCGACAGCGAGATATGCCAGCGGCGCCAGAAGTCGGCGATGCTGGAGGCGATGTAGGGGCGGTTGAAGTTGATCGGCAAGCGATAACCGAGCAGGGCGGCGATGCCGATCGCGATGCTGGAATAACCGCAGAAATCGGCAAAGATCTGGACCGAATAGCCGACGAGCAAGGTCGCCAGGTCGATGCTGGAGAGGTTCTGGCAGGCCGGGCAGGCGATGAAGGTAGTCTGCTGCGCCAGATTGTCGGCGATCACCACTTTAAGGAAATAGCCGACGACAGTGTGGTGGAAGACCGTGCGCCAATCGACATCGTCCAGTTTCTTCCAGCCGATCTGCGGCATGAAATCCGCCGCCTTGACGATCGGCCCCGCCACGAGCTGCGGGAAGAAGATGATGTAGAGCAGGGTGTTCCGATAATGCCGCGCCGGCCGGAAGGGCTCTGCCTTCGGAACCTTGCCGCGCCAGGCGTCGACGACGAGCGATATGCCGTGGAAGGTGTAGAAGCTGATCCCGACCGGCAGCGGGAGCAGCAGCAGCGCCTGGCCGAGTGACCCGATCTGGCCGACCTGGGCGCCGAGGCTCGCCGCTACCAGATGATTGTATTTGAAGAAGGCGAGGATCGAGAGGTTCGCCACCACCCCGAGCGTGGCGGCCAACCGCGGCTCGGAACCTCTGAGGATGGCGTAGCTCGCGGCGCTTGTGATCGTCGCGGATACAAGCAGCAGCGACAGCAGCGCCGGCTGTTCCCAAGCATAAAAGAACAGGCTCGTGAGAACGAGCCATTCAACCTGCCAGCGCCGCGCAGAGGGGAGGTATTAGACGAGGACGACCACCGCCAGGAACACGACGAAGGAGAGGCTGCTGAATATCATCCCTGCCTGACGGTTGGACGAGAAACCAAAGGAAGATACGTCAGAAGCAAGGACGCAGGCCCTGTGCGGCAGCGTGGCGGAAGGGGTGGGATTCGAACCCACGGTGGGCTTGCACCCACGGCGGTTTTCAAGACCGCTGCCTTAAACCACTCGGCCACCCTTCCAGCGAGCCGTTCATTGCAGCCCTCAGGGCGGATTTGCAAGGGCGACATCGCGCCGGCACGTCGATCGCGTTCGAAGCTGGGGTCGCCTCATGACCGGCGCTCGTGAAGATCAGCCGATCGCCGTCCGGGTGTGAGGATTCCGCTCATGTCCAAGGCCTCAGAGGATCGTGGCCGGAGGGCAACGGTCGGTGGAAAAATGGCGGGATCGGGTCCCTCGGGTTGACAGTCGCCGCATTTCCAACACCCATATGCCCGCTCTAGGGCATGGGACGGCCTGCTTCGACGTTGCGTTTTTGCGAAGATCCCGCCGTTTAACGCCCCCTTAATGGAATTGGCCGAAAGCTTTCGGCCAGCCGCCGATGCGGCTTGGCCGGTGTGTTCGTTTGTGGCCAGAAGGCGGAATGACGGAATGACACGAGACGCGCGCTTTTCGGCCGGGGAGACCTCTTCCGAAATGACCGGATCGCTATCGGCGTCTTCGCCCCTTCCTTTCATCCTCCGATTCGGCTGCGTGGTGCTGGTCGGGCTGTTCGTGGCCAATTGCTCCAACAGCCAGGTTTCCCGCCGCTCCAAGGAGATCGGTGCTTTCCCGTCGTCGAAATATGGCCCGGCGAGCGAGCGCGTGGTCGGGGAAAACGAGGACGCCCCGAAGGGCGGCGGCCGCCAGCTCGTCGGCAAGACCTATTCCGTCGCCGGCAAGCGCTATACGCCGTTCGAGAAGCCGGTCGGCTTCAGCGCCGTCGGCATGGCCTCATGGTACGGCGTCGCCTTCCACGGTCGCAAGACCGCCAACGGCGAAGTCTATGACCGCAACAGCATCAGCGCCGCGCACCCCACGATGCCGCTCCCGGCCTATGCGCGCGTCACCAACCTGATGAACAACCGCTCCATCGTCGTGCGCGTGAACGATCGCGGCCCCTTCCATGGCGGCCGCATGATGGATCTGTCGCAGAAGACCGCCGACGCATTGGCATTCCGCCATCTCGGGACGGCGCGAATCAAGATGGAATACCTCGGGCAGGCCTCGCTGGCCGGCTCGGACGACAACCTTCTCCTCGCCACTCTTCGTACCGACGGTTCGCCGGCCCCGATTCCGGGCATGAGCGCCCGTACGATGGTCGCGAGCGCGGCGCCTGTCGCGTCAGCCCGTACGAGAAACATCGACATCCAGCCTGTCGTCGAACAGGAACTGGAGCCCGTCGCGAGGCAGAGCGTGCCGGTCACGCAGGCCTATGCCGCGCAGGAAACCCGCACGATCAGCCCGTCCGCCCCGATCGTTGCGACCCTGGCCTCGACCAATTCGGTCCCGCTCGGCGGTACGCCGGTCCGCGCCGCGCCGCTGCCGCCCAACCGGCCCTTCGACCTTGACACCATCGCTAACGCCGGAAAGCCCGTCGCGGTTCCCGCGAGCCTTCGCGTGACGACGCTGCCGCCGCCGCGGACCAGCATGGCCAGCCTCTTCACCGCGCCGGAAAAGGCGCCGACCGAGCGCTTCGCCGCGACGCATCCGTTCAACCGGATGACCGCACAGCAGCTGCAGTCGCTGACGCGGAACTGACGCAATCGTCTTGACCTGATGCAGGGCGCTCTGCTTCACATCGAAGCATGAGCGCTTTTGCCCGTTCCTTCCGGTCTTTCGGGGCGCCACCGTTGGCTCGGTGGCTGGCAGGCGGGGCGCTTCCGGCGCTCTGCATCTTGGCGTTCGCCACCTCCGGCCATGCCCAGAGCTTCCAGTCGCAGGCGCCCTTCGCCATCCTGCTCGATTCGGACACCGGCGCCGTCCTCTATGAGAAGGCGGCGGACGAATTGATGGCTCCTGCGAGCATGGCCAAGCTCGCGACCGTCCTGGTCGCCTTCGAGGAGATCGCGGCCGGCCGCCTGACGCTCGACAGCGAGATCAGCATCTCGGAGAACGCCTGGCGCAAGGGCGGCGCACCCTCCGGCGGATCGACCATGTTCGCGTTGCTCAACAGCCGGATCAGGCTGTCCGACATCCTCCATGGCGTCATCGTCCAATCCGGCAACGACGCCTCCATCGCCCTGGCGGAAGCCATTGCCGGGGACGAACCGACCTTCGGCCGCGTCATGACGGAGCGGGTGCGGGCGCTGGGCCTGACGAAATCGGTCTTCCGAAACGCCACCGGCATGGCGGACCCGCAGCAGCGCGTGACGGCGCGCGAGCTCGCCCGGCTCTCCGACCACATCATCAAGACCTATCCGGAACTCTACAAGATCTTCGGCCTGCGCGACTTCACCTGGAACAAGATCCGGCAGCAGAACCGCAACCCGCTGCTGACGATGGATATCGGCGCGGATGGGCTCAAGACCGGCAATATCGACGAATCGGGTTTCGGGCTCGTCGGGTCCGCTGTGCAGAACGGCCAGCGCCTGATCATCGTCGTCAATGGGCTCAAGAGCGGACGAGACCGGGCGGTCGAAGCCCGCAAGCTGCTGGAATGGGGCTTCCGGGCGTTCGAGCGGCGCCAGCTCTTCAATGACGGCGAGATCGTCGGCGAGGCAAGCGTCTATGGCGGCGAGAAGGGGCGCGTCGGGCTGCGCGCCAGGGGCGCGATCAGCCTGCTCCTGCCGCGTGGCAGTTCGGAGCGGCTGGCTGCGCGCATCGTCTATCGTGGCCCGCTTGCCGTCCCGGTTCAGGAGGGGGCGGAGGTGGCCCGGCTCGTCGTGACGCGTGGCGACGTCAAGACGCTGGACGTCCCGCTCTACGCGGCAGAGACCGTGCGGGAGGGGACGCTGCAGAGCCGCGCGCTCGATGCGCTTTTCGAGGCGACGACCGGTTGGGTTCGCAAGGCGCTGAGCCGGAGCGTAAGCGGGCCGACGTGAGCCGGGGCTGTTTCATCACGCTCGAAGGCGGAGAAGGGGCCGGCAAGTCGACGCTGGCGCGCGCGCTCGCGGCGAGGCTGAGCGAGAGCGGCCGCGCCGTCACGACCACGCGCGAACCCGGCGGCTCGCCCAGGGCCGAGGCGATCCGCGAGCTGATCCTCTCAGGGCAGGTGAAGGACCATGGCGCCTTCGCCGAGGCGCTGATGTTCTCCGCCGCCCGCATAGACCACATCGACAGCCTGATCCGCCCGGCGCTCGAACGCGGCCAGTGGGTGATCTGCGACCGCTTCATCGATTCGACGCGGGTTTATCAGGGCGTGCTGGGCAAGGTCGATGCAGCGCTGCTGGCGGAGCTGGAGGCCGTGACCATCTCCGGGCTGATGCCGGAGCTGACGCTCATCCTCGACCTCGACCCCGAGATCGGGCTCGCCCGTGCCGCGCGGCGGCGCCGGCCAGGAGAAGCGATTGACCGCTTCGAGGGCGAGACGCTCGCCTTTCACCGCAAGCTGCGGCAGGCCTATCTCGACATCGCTGATCGGGAGCCGAGGCGTTGCGCCGTGCTCGATGCGACGCTACCTCCCGATGAGCTTGCGGAGGCTGCCTGGAGCATCCTGCGCGAGCGCTTGCCCACCAATCCGGATCCGTGATGCGAGAGACCAGTGACGAACCCGACCGGCTGCCGATCGCGCCGCATCCGCGCGAGACGCTGAGCCTCGTCGGCCATGAAGCGCAGGAGCGCGCCTTCCTGGATGCGCTGACCTCCGGCCGGATGCACCACGCCTGGCTGCTCGGCGGGCCGGAAGGTATCGGCAAGGCGAGCTTCGCCTATCGCGCCGCCCGCTTCATGCTCGCCGGCGGCAGGCCGGAGGATCGCGCCACCGGCCGGGCCGACCTCGCCATGCCGGAGGCCGATCCCGCGACGCGGCGCATCATGGCGCAGTCCCATCCCGATCTTCATGTGCTGCGCCGCATCGCGAAGCCGGACGGCAAGGGCTATACCAGCAACATCCCGGTCGACGCGGTGCGCCGGCTGATCGACCGCTTCGGATCGAGTGCAGCCGAAGGCGGCTGGCGCGTCTGCATCGTCGATTCGGCTGAGGACATGGACCGCCCAACGGCGAATGCTCTGCTGAAGCTGCTGGAGGAGCCGCCACCGCGGGCGCTTTTCCTGATCGTCGCCCATGCTCCGGGCCGGATGCTGCCGACGATCCGCTCGCGCTGCCGCCTCGTCACCTTCGAGCCCCTCAGGGAGGCGAGCGTCGTGGAAGCCGGCCGGATCGCGCTTGAGCGCATGGAGGCTCCTTTCGACGATTCGGCGCTGCTGCGGGCTGCGAGGCTCGCGGAAGGCTCGGTGCGGCGCGCTCTGACCTATGTCGACCCCGAGACGCTGGCGCTGGTCGAGGCCGTCCGGGCGCGGCTCGACGCCTTGCCGCAGGTCGACACCACCGCGCTGCTGGCGCTGGCGGAGGATGTCGCTGGCAAGGCGGGCGAGCGGGATTTCGCCGTGATGATCGAGACGGTGCAGGGCTGGCTCTCCGACCATCTTCATGCGCACGCCGGCGCGCGGCCGGCGCGCCTTGCACCGCTGGCAGAGGTATGGGAAAAGCTGGGACAGGCAGCGCGCGAGGTAGAGACCTATAATCTCGACCGCCGCCCGCTCGTGATCTCGATGTTTCATGATCTGTCGGCTGCGGTTTCCCGTTCGCGCGCAGCGTGAAGCGAAGCTTTCGGACAGACCATGGCCACGGCCCCGAAATTCTACCTGACGACCGCGATCCATTACACGAATGGGCCGCCTCATATCGGGCACGCCTATGAGATGGTGGCGTCGGACGCGATCGCGCGCTTCAAGCGGCTCGACGGCTACGACGTCTTCGCCATGACGGGTACGGACGAGCACGGCCAGAAGGTGGCGCGAACCGCCGCCCAGAACGGCCTGTCGCCGAAGGATTTCGTCGACAAGATCGCCGGGCGCTTCCAGGAGATGGAGCAGCGGCTCGGCTGTTCGTTCGACCGTTTCATCCGCACCACGGACCCCGACCACGAGGTCTCGACCGACGAGCTTTGGCGGCGGATGGAGGCCAATGGCGACATCTATCTCGCCAAATACTCCGGCTGGTATTCGGTTCGCGACGAGGCCTTCTACGGCGAGGAGGAAACCACCCTTCAGCCCGACGGCACGCGGCTGGGAGGGCAGGGGACGCCGGTCGAGTGGGTCGAGGAGGAGAGCTATTTCTTCCGCCTCGCCAAGTACCAGGACGCGCTGCTGAAGCTCTATGACGAGGTTCCGGACTTCATTTCACCGGAGACGCGCCGCAACGAGATCGTCTCCTTCGTCAAGCGCGGGCTCGACGACCTCTCGATCAGCCGCACGACCTTCGACTGGGGCCTGCCCGTGCCGGGCGCCCCGAGGCACGTCATGTATGTCTGGGTCGATGCGCTTAACAACTACCTGACAGGGACGGGTTTCCCCGACCCGACAAGCCCGCGCGCGCATTACTGGCCGGCCGATGTCCACATCATCGGCAAGGACATTCTACGCTTCCATGCGGTAATCTGGCCGGCATTCCTGCTGTCGGCCGGCCTGCCGCTGCCGAAGCGCGTGTTCGGCCATGGCTTCCTGCTCTCAAAGGGCGAGAAGATGTCGAAGTCTCTCGGCAATGTCGTCGACCCCTTCGAACTCGCCGGGAGCTACGGCGTCGACCAGCTGCGCTATTTCTTCCTGCGTGAAGTCTCGTTCGGGCAGGACGGCAACTACAGCCACGAGGCCATCGTCGGGCGGATCAATGCCGATCTCGCCAACGACCTCGGCAACCTCGCGCAGCGCTCGCTTTCGATGATCGCCAAGAACTGCGAGGGCAGGGTGCCGCCGCGCGGGACGCTGAACGAGGCCGACGAAGCCATGCTCGCCATGGCCGACGGGGCGCTCGCCAGCGCGCGTGCGGCGATGAAGGATTTTGCCCTTCACACCGTGCTGGCCGATCTATGGGCCGTCATTGCCGAGGCGAACCGCTATTTCGCCAATAACGAGCCCTGGCGCCTGACCAAGACCGACCCGGCGCGCCGCGACACCGTGCTCTACGTTACGATCGAGGTTCTGCGCGAGGTCGCGATCCTGGTGCAGCCGGTGATGCCGGTCGCGGCGGGCAAGCTGCTGGACCTGCTGGGCGTCGCGCCCGAGGCGCGCAGATTCGCAGCGCTGGGCGCGGAGCATCGGCTCGTCAGTGGCTTAAGCCTGCCGGCGCCGAGCGCGATCTTCCCGCGCTATGTCGAGCCCGAGGATGGGCAAGCGGCCTGATGCTGATCGACACGCATTGCCATCTCGACTTCCCGGATTTCGCCGAGGAGTTGCCGGCGTATGTCGCGCGGGCGGAAGCTGCCGGCGTCGGGCGTATGGTCACGATCTCGACACGCGTCGCGCGCTTTGCGGAGTATGCGGCCATCGCCGAGCGCTTCGCTTCGGTCTGGTTCTCGGTCGGCACGCATCCGCACAACGCGCATGAGGAACTCGACGTCACGGCCGAGCGGCTCGCAGAGCTCTCGCGCCATCCGCGCTGCGTCGCCATCGGCGAAGCCGGGCTCGACTACCATTACGACAGCAGCCCGCGCGAGGCGCAGGCGCAGGGGCTGCGCACGCACATCGCAGCCGCGCGGATGACGCAACTGCCGCTCGTGATCCACTCCCGCGAAGCGGACGAGGACATGATCGCGATCCTGCGCGAGGAGATGGGGAAGGGCGCCTTCCCTGCGATCCTGCACTGCTTCACGGCTGGTGAGGGGCTGGCCATGGCCGGCGTCGAGCTTGGCCTCTACGTCTCCTTCTCCGGAATCCTGACCTTCAAGACCTCGGAGAACCTGCGCCGTATCGCCCGGATGGTGCCGAAGGAGCGCCTGCTGGTCGAAACCGATGCGCCTTATCTTGCGCCCGTGCCGTTCAGGGGCAAGCGCAACCAGCCGTCCTATGTCGTTGAGACGGCTAAGATATTGGGCGAGACGATCGGCGTCTCCTTCGAAGAAGTCGCCGCGATCACGACCGCCAATGCGCGGCGCTGCTACTGGAAGATGGACCACGCCGCGCCAGTGGCGCAGGTCGCCTGACCGGCACCATGACGCTGACGATCACGATCCTAGGCTGCGGTTCCTCGGGCGGCGTGCCGCGGCCGGGCTCGGGCTGGGGCGCCTGCGATCCCTCGAATCCGAAGAACCGTCGCCGCCGCTGCTCGATCCTGGTCGAGCGCTCCGGCGCCGAGGGCATTACGCGGGTTCTGGTCGATACCTCGCCAGACCTGCGCGAGCAGCTGCTCTCGGCCGATGTGCCAGCGCTCGACGGGGTGCTGATGACGCATGACCATGCCGACCACAGCCACGGGATAGACGATCTGCGCGGGCTCGTCCTGCACACCCGCCAGCGTATCCGGGTTTATGCCGACACGCCGACGGAGACCTCGCTGCGTTCGCGTTTCGGCTATCTCTTCGAGACGCCGCCCGGCAGCTACTATCCGCCGATCCTCGATCTCGACCAGATCACGGCCGGCCGGCCGCAGACCGTGGAAGGCGCCGGCGGGCCGATCACGGCGCTGCCGTTCCGCGTCGAGCACGGCCCCAACTACGAGGCGCTGGGCTTCCGATTCGGCGCGCTGGCCTATCTGCCGGATGTCAGCCTGATCCCGCCGGCCGCGATGGAGGCGATGGCCGGCCTCGACGTGCTGATCCTCGATTGCCTGCGCGAGACGCCACACCCGAGCCATTTCCATCTGGCGCAGTCGCTGGAGGCGATCGCCGCGCTGAAGCCACGCCGAGCGATCCTGACCAATCTCCACGTCGATCTGGATTACGCGGCGCTGTCCAGCCGGTTGCCGGATGGTACCGAAGTGGCGTTCGATGGCATGGCTGTCGCCGTTCAGGCCTGACGGCGTCGAGCCGCCCCACAAGCGAGATTGCGAGCTTACCGAGACCCGTGCGAGCGCCGGCGTGGCCGCCGCCGCTGCCGGCTCGGCGGCTTATGCTGGCGCTGGCGGTTGTAGTGCAGTTGGGGCCGCTGCTGGCTGAATGCGGCATCCGCGCCGTCGAGCGCGAAGGCCGTCTGGGCCGGAAGCGGCTGGGCGGCTCCGGCTTCTGCCGCAGTGCCTTTCGGCGGCAGCGCCAGCGCGCCCAGGAGCGCCCCAAGAAACAGTCGCCTGTCGATCATGTCTTGCCTGTCCGATCCCGCGGCGACAGCCGATACGTGTGTCCTCGGCCGCTTGGCCGCGGGCCTCATGACAGCCTGGCAGACCCGTAACGCAGCAGTCCCGTCGGTGAGGCGCAAGGAGCGCCGCACCGACCGGGCAGGGCAGGGCAACGGATCATCCGCGATTGGCGCGTCCGTCAGGGGCAGCGCGCTTCGAACCTGCGGCCGTAACGGTCCTGGTAGATGCAGTTGTTGGGGGTGGTGGCACGGCCGATCACGGCGCCCGCCACACCGCCGACGGCCGCGCCGATCGCCGCGCCGCGTCCGCCACCGGCGATGCCGCCGACTATGGCACCGGTACCGGCGCCGATCGCCGCGCCGCCCAGCGTCCGCTGATCGGCCGAGTTGGTGTTGCAGCCGGCGAGCGCGAGACAGACCGCGAGAAGAGCTAGCTTCGAACGCATTGTATTTCCTCCCTCAGAAGTGCCAGATCATTGGCACGATGAAGACAGCGACAACGAAGAACCAGATCAGCAGAGGCAATCCGAGCTTCCAGTAATCGCTAAAGACATAGCCGCCCGGGCCCATCACCATCAGGTTCGTGGGGGTCGCGATCGGCGTCAGGAAGGCGCCGGCGGCGGCGACGGCGGTGCTCATCAGCACCGGACGCGGCGAGATGCCCATGGCGGTCGCGGCCGCGACGCCGATCGGGATGACGATCAGGGCCGTCGCGGTATTGCTGATGAGCTGGCCCATGATCGCCGTCAGCACGAACAGGCCGGCGAGCAACGCCGTCGGACCGGCATCGCCGACCAGGCCGACGAGGCGATCCGCCAGCATCTTCGCGGCGCCCGTCTCGATCATCGCGGTGGAAAGGGGCATCATCGCGCCGACCAGGATCACCGTCGTCCAGCTGATGGCACGATAGGACTGCTCGACGGTCATGATGCCGCAAAGGATGATGGCGCCCGCCGCGAGCAGCCCTGCCACCGCCGAGGGAACGATGCCGGTGGCCAGCATCAGCACCATGGCAAACAGAATGATGATCGCCTGCTTGGCGCCCGGTCCCATCGGCACGGCCTGCCGTCGGACCAGCTCGGGGGAGCTGACCACGAGGACGTCCGGGTCGTCGAGATGGGTGTCGAGTGCCTTCCAGGTGCCCTGCAGCAGCATCGTGTCGCCCGCCTGCAGCACGATTCCGGCCGACTTCACCGCATCGGGGGCCTGAACGTCGCCCGCGCCGCGCTGCACGGCGAGGATGATCAGGTCGCCGCTCTCGGTGACCATGCCCGGAAACACCGTCTGGCCGATCAGGCCGGAACGGGGCGGAAGCACGACCTCGGCCAGGCCGGAGCGGCGGTTGAACAGCGTCTCTTCGCTATCCCCGGCGCTTTCCTCACGGAAGGCGAGGTGCATCTGCGCGGCGAAGTTGGCTGCGGCCTCGGCATCGCCGCGCAGGAGGAGCTGGTCGCCCTCGGCAAGCATACGGTGCAGCGGCCCGCCCGTCGTGCCGTCCTGTACCGCCACGAGCTGGAGACCGGACCACGAACCCAGATCGATCTCGCGGGACGGCCTGCCGATATAGGGGCAGGTGGCGCGCAGGCGCAGCTGATGGACGCCGCTCGCCAACCCGTACTGCTCGATCAGCGTCCTGGCGTGACGGCTGAAATCCGCCGGCATGGTGGCGCCGTTGCGCTGCGGCAGGAGGCGCTCGCCGAACAGGACGATGATCGCCATGGTGCCGGCGAGCAGGGGTATGCCGGCCAGCGCGAACTCGAAGAAGCCGAAGCCGCCGACGCCGGCGTCGATGCCGGCCTCCGCGACAAGCACGTTCACCGGCGTGCCGGTGAGGGCGAGCATGGAGCCGGCATGCCCCGCGAAGACGAGCGGCATCAGCAATTGCGAGGAATTTCGCTTCAGCCGAACCGCCGTGACGACGACGACGGGCAACAGCGCTGCAACGGCGCCGTTGAGGCTGATCAGCGCGACCAGCAGCGACACCAGCGCCATCATCAGCAGCAGGAGCCGTGTTCGGCTTTCCTCTCCCGCTCCCTTGATCAGGAGCTGCCCCGCCCAAGCAGTGACACCCGTCATCTCGAGCCCTGAGCTGACGACGAAGAGGGATGCGATGAAGATGACGGCCGGATCGCCGAGGCCGGCGAGTGCCTGCGGCAGCGTGAGCACGCCGGTCGCCCAGAGGCCCAGCGCTGTACCCATCGCGACGAGCACGACGGGCACCTTGTTCGTGACGAACAGAACGACGGCAATGGCGATGATAAGGCCGGTATAGGCGATCGGGCTCACGCATCAGCTCCTTATGGGTTCAGCTCGTCGGCAGACCCGTTTGACGGGTCTCAGTCCTCGAGCGTCGCCATCAGGATGCCGAGACGGCAGCCCTTCTCGTATTCGTCGAGCTTCACGAATTCCTTGATCGTGTGGATCTCGGCCTGGCCCGCGCCGATCGTGATGGTCGGGACGCCGGCCTTGTCGAGCCAGTTGGCGTCGAGCCCGCCGTTCGAGAACAGGTAGCTCGGTTCGATGCCGAGCAGCCCGAGCGCCTTGGTGGCGCGCTTCACGACGGGCGAGTCCTTGTCGAGCTCGAAGGGCGGATAAGCCGCGGCGCGGCGGAAGGTGACCTCGGCGGTGTCGCCTGCGTGGTCGGTCACCGCGGCCTTGGCCTTGGCGAAGGCCGCTTCGTAACCGTCGACGATCTTGGTGGCGAAGCTCAGCTCGGGGCTGCGCGCCTCGCCCTTCAGGAAGGCGTAGTCGGTGACGACGTTGGTGGCGTCGCCGGCCGGCTTGCCGTCCCTGCCGCCGAAAATGCCGATATTGCTTGTGCCGAATTCCTTGCCCTTGACGACCTTGCCGAACCAGCCGGCCGCCTTGGCCTCGGCCAGGCCGATCGCGCCGACCAGAGTCGCCGAGATGCCCTTGTCGGGTGCGACACCGGCATGGGAGGCGCGGCCCTTGATCTCGACTTCCCAGTTCTCCTGGCCGACAGCGCCGATGATCAGCTCGGAGGCGAGCTGGCCGTCGACATTGATGCACATGGCCGGCTGCTTGAGCTCCTTGGGGTCGAGCTCGCGGGCGCCGTGCAGGCCGCTCTCCTCGCGAACCGTGAACAACAGCGTGATGGGAGGATGCGGCAGCTTGTGCTTGATCAGCGTCTCGGCGACCACGACCAGCAGGGCCACGCCCGTGCGGGCATCGCCGCCGAGCGCCGTCGTGCCGTCGGACACGATGCGGTTTCCCTCGCGCTTCGGCTTGGCGCCGGCGCAGAGCGGCACGGTGTCGAGATGGGTCGAGAACAGCAGGCGCGGACCGGGCTTCGTGCCCGGCAGCTCGACGATGAGGTTGCCCGTTTCGGTCGGCAGCGGGATGCGTTTGTTCGCATCGTCGAAGCGGATGGCCGAGGCCGGGACGCCGACGGCCTTCAGGGCATCGCTGACGGCAGCGGCGATGTTCGCCTCCTGGCCGGTGACGCCCTCGACCGAAAGGAAGCGCATGAGATGCGCGATGGCGGCTTCGACGTCGAGCGGGATGGCGGGTGTCGTCATGATCTGCATCCGGTGCGGTTGGAACGGCGACGGGGAGGGTGGCGTGCGCGGGGTCACAGGCCCCAGGGCAGGCCGAGCATCTTCCAGACGGCGAAGAGGGCCGTCCACAGCACGAACATCCACACGACATAAGGCAGCATCAGCGACACCACGGTGCCGACACCGGCGTGCCTGTCGTATTTCTGGATGAAGCCGACCACGAGGGCGAAGTAGGCGTTCAGCGGGGTGATCGCGTTCATGGGCGAGTCGCCGATGCGATAGGCGGCCAGGACGGCCTCCGGCTCAACGCCGAGCTTCATCAGCAGGGGGACGAAGACCGGGGCGAAAATCGCCCACTTCGCGATCGCGCCGGTCAGCAGCAAGTCGATGAGCGCGACCACCACGATGAAGCCGAGCAACAGCGGCAGCGCGCCGATATTGGCCGCCTGCAGCGCTCCCGAAAGGCTCAGCGCCATGACGGTGCCGATATTCGTGTAGGTGAAGTAGGCGACGAACTGGCTCAGCACGAAGAACAGAAAGATCGTGCCGCCCATGCTCTTGATCGACTTCTCGATCGCGGCGATGACTTCGGACAGGGTCCTCATCGTTCCGGCGCCGATGCCGTAGGTCCAGCCGGTGACAAGAAACATCAGCATGATCAGCGCGATCAGGCCGTTCATGAACGGAGAATTGCCGATCAGCTCGCCGGTCGTCGGGTTGCGCAGGGGCGCACCGGCGGGGAGCGTGAGCAGGCAGAAGACCGCGATCAGTGCGAGGAGGCCGAATCCGGCAAAGCGAAGGCCCCGCGATTCCGCCTCGGACAGCACGGCTCCTTGCTCGGTGACGGTCCCCTCGGCGGCGAGCTTGGGATCATAGGCGCCAAGGCGCGGCGAGATCATCTTGTCGGTGATGAACGCGACCACGACGGTCAGGAACAAGACAGATGCGATCGAGAACCAGAGATTGGAGGCCAGGCCGATCGTACGGTTGGGATCGACGAGGCGGGCCGCATCGTTGGTGAATTCCACCAGCACCGCATCCAGCGGCTTGATCAGCATGTTCACAGTGAACGCGCCCGCGACAGCGGCAAAGCCCAGGGCCAGGCCCGCGACCGGATGACGGCCGACGGCGAGATAGGCAACGCCGGCGAGCGGGATCAGGACGAGGTAGCCCGCATCGGCCGCGATGCTGGCGAGGATGCCGACGAAGGCCAGGATGTAGGTCAGCGCCCAGTGCGGCGACACGATGACCAGCTTGCGGATCAGCGCGGTGACGAGCCCGGACTCCTCGGCGACACCGGCTCCGATCATGGCGACGATCATCAGGCCCACGGCCGTGAAGCTCATGAAATTCGGAATGAGCGACGAGTACATGAAGCGGATGCCGTCGATGGTCAGCAGGCTTTGTATCGCCGTGCGCGCCGTCTCGATCTTGTGCGTGTCCGGGTTGATCCGCTCGAAGGTGACTGCGGTGCCGAAAAGCCCCAGCACGGCCGAGAGGGCGATGACGATGCCAATGAGAATCAGGAAGATCACGACGGGGTGAGGAACCATGTTCCCCACTCTCTCGACCGTGTCGAGGAACCTCTGCATGGTCGTCTTCGGCGCAGCGGTGGCAGTTGTCATCGCTCTTATCCCCCTTGAGCCAAAGCCTTTGACGCAAGACCTCCCGTCCAGGCCGGCAGCCGGCGCGGACAAGACTCCGAGTCTCGGGGCGAACCTAAAATCGAGCCGCCGGGAGGGCATCGGCAGAGAATCCCAAACTCTGGACCGCCTGTCCCAAACTCGAACCGACCCACCGGGCCGGGAACGCTGCAGCTTGCCGTCGGCGGAACGGTTTCCTACGGTCGGTGCAGCGTGGAAACCCTGCCGGTCGACGATGATCCCAGACGAGACGATGCCGGCTTGCGGCAAGGTGCATCAGCGTGGAGACGGGGATATTCCGGGCATGGAAGCACGCGACGCGAGGGGGCAGGAGCGGCGCTCGCGAACCCGGCTCATCCGCCTGCTGCTGAAGCCGCTGGTCCTGGTCGTCGCCGCTGGGCTGGGCGCCTGCGCGTCCGTTCCGCAAGGCTTGCTGAGGCCGGTCGCAGCCGCTCCGGGGACAGACCGCGTCGACATGCTCGCCGCCACGACCCGTGCGCGGTCACCTGATCCCGGCGCCCTGTTCACCGGCGAGCGGGGCGAGGGGGTTTCTTTCAACAACATCGTTGTTTCGATTCCGCGCAATCGCGAGGTAGGGACCATCCAGCTCCCGCGCTCCGTCCCAGGCAACCCCGCGACCGACTTCGTGGTGACCAGCGAGACGCCTCTGTCGAAGCCCGAGCTGATCAACTGGTTCAGATCGACGAGCGGGCGCTCCAAGCGGGTCTTCGTCTTCGTCCATGGGTTCAACACGGCGTTCGACCGCGCGGTCTTCCGCTTCGCCCAGCTGGCGCACGACGCGGATGCAGACGCGGCGCCGGTGCTGTTCTCCTGGCCGTCACGCGGCTATCTGCTCGACTATGCCCGCGATTTCGATAACGCGTCCTATTCGCGCTCCGATCTGGCGGATCTGCTGAGGGTGGCGGTGGCCAGCCCCTCGGTCCGCGAGGTCGTCATCCTAGCGCATTCGATGGGCAGCTGGCCGGCTGTCGAGGCCGTGCGGCAGATCGGTCTCAAGGACGGACGCATCTCGCCGAAGATCAGCAACCTCATCCTGGCATCGCCCGACCTCGATGTCGGCGTGTTCCGCCGCCAGGTCGAGGACATGGGGACTAAGAGACCCCGAATCACGCTGTTCACGGCGCAGCACGATCGCGCTCTGCAACTGTCGCGCTTCATCTCGCGCGGCGCGACACGGCTTGGCGGCATCGACCCCACGCAGGAGGAATATCGAAGCCAGTTCGCGGGGCTTTCCGGGATCACGGTGATCGATCTTTCCGCCGTCAATGCGGGCGACCGGATCAATCACGACCTGTTCGCGGCCAGCCCGGATGCCGTCCGCCTGATCGGCGGCAGGCTGCTGCAGGGCCAGGTCATTACCGATTCTGACGTTCCCGCGCCGGTGGCGGCTGCGGGTGCGTTGAGCTCGGCCGCGGCCCTGCTGGTGACAGCCCCGATCCGGGTGTTCGATGCCGCGGCGGTGCCCTAGGGTTGACGTGGCAAGATGCAGGTGCCAATATTTAGCGCATACTAAGAAATTCAAAGTACTTCGGTTCAAGTACTGTTCTTGTCGCATTCAATTTATGTCGATCAATTCCAATCGAAATTCGGAAGTTGCAGAAATCTAATCCATTTCTGCAAGGTGCAGAATAATCGGAGTGTCCGAAGCCGGCTTTCTCTCATGGCGGGGTGAGAAAGGAGGTCAGCGTGTTTTCTGTGGCGCATTTTCGTACAGACGGCCTGCCGGCGCAGGATCAGTTCGACGCTTGGCGGTCATTGCACAAGGGGACGATCGAGCTTCTGCCGACGTGTGCGGCTCAGGGCGGCTTTGCGGCCGCGTTTTCCTCCTGGCGCCTCGGCGGACTCGTGTTGACGCGTGTCGTCTATTCGGGCGCGCCCGATCGGCAATGGCGGCATCATCCCAAATCATATCTCGATCACTGGTGCGTCGTTCTGGCGCGAACGGCGGCCGCCGACGGAACGCCATGCGTGGATTTGAGCTTCCGCTCTCTCGCGCTGCCCTATGAGGGGAGGGCGCAGGACAGCGAGGTCATTACCCTTTACCTGCCGCGCGACCAGCGCCTGGCCGACGAGCAGCGCTTCGACGGCGTCCACGGGCTCGAGGTCAGCCCGGACTTCGCACAGGTGCTGATCGACTACATGGACAGCCTCGTTCGGCAGCTGCCTCAGGTCACCGCCGAGCACGCCGCGAGCCTTGAGATGCCGACCCGCGCGCTCATCGCGGCCTGCATCATTCCGCAATCGGTCTATCAGGATGCGGCGAGGGCGCCGCTGGGATCGGTTCTGATCGACCGGGCCCGCATGGTCGTGCGGCAGAACATGGCATCTCCCGATTTCGGACCGGAGCGGCTGGCGCGGCTCCTGGCCATGTCGCGCTCGAAGCTGTATCGCCTGTTCGAGCATGGCGGGGGCGTGGCGCATTTCATCAACCGCGAACGGCTCCATGAGGCGCATCAGCGCCTGAGTTCGTTCCGCAACGCGCTCTCGATCCATGCGATCGGCAACGAAGTCGGCTTCATCGATCACTCGACTTTCAGCCGGGCCTTCCGACGGGAGTTCGGCTACAGCCCGACCGAGGCTCGCGAGCGAGGGCTTGTCCGTTCCTTCGCCGGGGAACCGGAGGAGACCGCCGGGGGCGAGCAGTGCTCCGCAGGTCCGTCCTGAGACGTCGCTCGTCCAGCCAAGGCGAGGCAGGCCTGCTTCCATGCCGGCGAGAGCCATGGTGAGCGGTGCCGGCTGGCGGCTGGCGCTCCTCTACGCCTTTCTGTTCTTCGAGCTCGGCGTCAATCTTCCGTTCTTCCCGCTGTGGCTGCAGGCTCAGTCCCTCGGAAGCGAGGCGATCGGCATCATTCTCGCCGCCCCGCTGATCGCGAGGGTCCTGGCGAATCCGCTCGTCGCGTCGGTCGCCGATCGCAGCGGGCGCATCTGGCTGGCGCTCTCGGTATGCGCCGTGTTGGTGGCGGCCGGAACCGGGCTGCTGTTCGCAGTGTCGGGCTTCTGGCCGATTCTGCTGGTCGTGATCGCGATCGCCCTGGCGCAAGGACCCCTGATCGCGCTGGCCGATGCCATGACGCTCGGCCGTCTTGTCGGCACATCCCAGCCCGAACTGGCATATGGGCGGATCCGCCTCTGGGGAGCGATCGGCTTCGCCGTCGCCAACCTGGTCGCCGGCTGGTCCTTCGAGTGGTTCTCGGCTTCGTCCGTCATCGTGCTGCTGCTGGCATCCGCGATCCTGACGGCCGCGGCCGCCTTCAGTTGTTCTGGGCCTGCAACAGCCGCGCCCAGGGCAGGAAATGCCGGAGGCGCGTCACCGGTCCGCCCCGCGCTCCTCGCCGGCGTGATTGCCGGTGCCGCGCTCGTTCAGGCGAGCCACGCCGCATTCTACGGCTTCGGGACGCTGCACTGGCAGGCGAACGGCATCTCCGGTGCGGCGATGGGAGGCCTTTGGGCGCTCGGCGTGCTGTCGGAGATCGCGCTTTTCGCCATGCTCGGCTATCGCATCCGCGGTGCGGCGAGTGCTGCCACCCTCCTGCTCGGCGCGGCCCTGGTCACGATGTTGCGCTGGAGCTTCATGGCGCAGGATCCGGGTGTAACGGCGCTGGCGCTCCTGCAACTGACGCACGGCATCACGTTCGGAGCGACACATCTCGGGAGCATCTTCCTGCTGGCGCGGCTGGCGCCGGAAGGGATGGAGGCGCGCGTGCAGGCCTGGCTCGCAGGCGGCTGGGCCGGCGCGATGGCCGGGCTGACGGCGCTGTGCGGCACGCTCTACGAGTCATGGGGCGAGCAGATCTATCTCGGCATGTCCGCCGTCTCCGCAATAGGGCTCGCGCTTCTGGTCGGCGTCGCACTCGGACTGCGCCGCACTGTGGCGCGGGAGCCGGCGAACCTGGCCTGAGTGGCGGCAAGCCTGCCGGCAACAATGGGATGACCAGCCCAGAGTTGGGATTCTGAGCTAATCCGCGCTCCGCCCGCTGTTGCTAGCGTCTCGCATACCGTCCCGACGGACTTCGCAGGGCGCAACGGCGCTCGCGGAGGCATCGTGCGGCGGCCCTCAGAGGAAGAGTTCGATGCAGAGGCGAGGCTTACGGCGTCCGGGCGCAGTGGCGGGGCACCGGGAAGCTGCCGCGGAGCGGGCATGACGCGCAGCAGGGCTTCATCGCGCACCGGCGGGGTCGTGCTCGTGGTCGTCGTCGCGCTCGCCGTCGCCTCCTGCAACCGGGAGGAGAAGGAGGCGGCGCCTCCGGTTCGATACGTTCGGACCGTGACGGTCGAGCCGCCGCGCCAGGCGCCCGACCTCAGCTTCACCGGTCACATCGAGGCTCAGGATCAGGCCTCTCTGGCTTTCCGCATCGGCGGGCGGCTGGCCGAGCGCCGGGTCGGCGTCGGCGCCAGCGTGGGGGAGGGCGAAATCGTCGCGCGACTCGACCCCGAGAACGAGCTCAACGATCTCCGTTCGGCTCAGGCGGCCCTGACGGCGGCGCAGGGCGACCTTCGCAAGGCCGAGAACCAGTTCCAGAGGCAGAGCCATCTGCTCGAGCGCCATATCACCACACAGGCGGATTTCGACGCCGCCAAGCAAGCGCTCACCGCCGCGCGTGCACAGGTCGAGGCAGCCCAGGCGCGCGTGCGCTCAGCCGAGGACGTCGTCGGATTCACGACGTTGAAGGCGGATGCGCCCGGCATTGTCACGCGCGTCGGCGCCGAGCCTTCGGAGGTCGTCACGGCCGGCCGCATGATCGTCCAGCTCGCGCGACGCGAAGGGCGGGACGGCGTCTTCGAAGTGCCGGCCGATCTGGTGCGCCGGCTCACCCCGGACATGCCCGTGAGGGTCACCATCGCCGGGGAGGCCGGAGCCGAGGCGGCCGGCCGCATACGCGAGATCGCGCCGCAGGCGGACCCCGTGACCCGCACCTTTCGTGTCCGGGTCGGGCTGACCGAGCCGCCGCCGGCCTTCAGGCTCGGTGCAGCGGTCTCGGGCGCTATCAGCGGGGGGGCGGCGAGCGCGATGACCATCCCGGCGACCGCCCTGACACGGCGCGACCAGGCGACCGGTGCCTGGGTCGTCGACCCGAAGAACCTGACCGTCTCGCTGCGCAAGCTCGACGTCGCGAACGCAGATCCAGCCACCGCCAGGATCACAAAGGGATTGGACGTTGGCGACATCGTCGTCACCGCCGGAGCCGGGCTTCTGCGTGAAGGCCAGCGGGTACGCCTGATCGGAGCCGAGCCACGATGAGCTTCAACCTCTCCGAATGGGCGCTGAAGAGCCGCTCGGTCGTGATCTATCTCATGATCGTCGCGGTCGCGGCTGGAATCTTCGCGTTCATCCGCCTAGGCCGCAACGAGGACCCGGCATTCGTCATCAAAACGATGGTCGTCTCGGCGGTCTGGCCCGGCGCCACGATGGAAGACACGTTGAGCCAGGTGACAGAGCGTCTCGAGCGGCAGCTCGAGGAGACGCCCGGCCTCGACAGCGTGCGCAGCTACACCAAACCCGGCGTGACGACGATTTTCGTCAACCTCAAGGGCGAGGTCCCGGGCCGCGTGGTGCAGGATACCTGGTACCGCGTGCGCAACCTCATCGCCGACATGCGGCACACGTTGCCGGCGGGCACGCTCGGGCCCTTCTTCAACGACCGCTTCGGCGACACCTTCGGCATCATCTACGGATTTACTTCGGACGGCTTCACCAGCCGGGATCTACGCGACCATGTCGAGACCGTCCGGTCGCGCCTGCTGCTGGTGCCCGACGTGTCGAAGATCGAGATCGTCGGCGCGCAGGACGAACGCATCTTCGTCGAGTTCTCGGTCAGGGAACTGGCCAATCTCGGCCTCGACCGCTCGGCGCTGCTCGCCGCCCTCCAGGCGCAGAATGTCGTACGGCCAGCAGGCGAGGTCCAGACGCAGGACGAGAAGTTCTCGGTGCGCGTCTCCGGCGCCTTCCAGTCGGAAGCAGACCTGCTGAGCATCAATTTCCCGGTGGGCGACCGCATGGTCCGCCTCGCCGACATCGCGACTGTGCGCCGCGGGCAGGCCGATCCGCCGACCCCGATGTTCCGCGTGAATGGGCGCGACGCGATCGGCCTCGGCATCGCCATGCGCGAAGGCGGAGACATCCTCGCGCTCGGCAACAACATCAAGAAGGCGATGGCCGCGGTCACGGCGGGCCTGCCGCTCGGGATCGAACCCTATCTCGTCGCCGACCAGGCCGTGACGGTGTCCCACGCGATCGACGATTTCATGACCTCGCTCTGGCAGGCCGTGGGCATCATCCTGGTCGTCAGCTTCATCAGCCTCGGGGTGCGCCCCGGCCTCGTGGTCGCCCTGGCGATTCCGCTGACGCTGGCGATCGTCTTCGCCTGCATGCTGGTGGCCGGGATCGACATGCAGCGCATCTCGCTCGGCGCGCTCATCATCGCGCTGGCGCTGCTGGTCGACGACGCGATGACCACGACCGATGCGATGGTCACGAGGCTTTCCGCCGGCGATGAGAAGATGAAGGCGGCGACCTTCGCCTTCGACAAATACGCAACGGCGATGCTGGCCGGCACCCTCGTGACGATCGCCGGCTTCGTGCCGATCGGCTTCGCCGCAAGCTCCGCCGGCGAATACACCTTCTCGCTCTTTGCCGTCGTGACGATCGCGCTCGTCGTCTCCTGGTTCGTGGCTGTCCTCTTCGCGCCGGTGCTCGGCGTGGCGCTTCTGAAGGCGCCCGATGCCGCGTCCCAGCGCAAGGAACCGGGCCGCGTCGAGCGCGGCTTCCGCTCGCTGCTTTCGGGTGCGATCAGGCTGCGCTGGGTGACCATCGCTGTGACGCTCGCGCTGTTCGCGGTATCGATCCTCGCGCTGCCACTCGTGCCACGGCAGTTCTTCCCGGCGTCGGACCGCCCGGAGCTGCTGGTCGATCTCACGCTGCCGCAGAACGCTTCGATCTATGGGAGCGAGGACCTCGTGAACCGCTTCGAGGCGTCGCTCAAGGGCGACCCCGATGTCGAGCGCTGGAGCACCTATGTCGGCCGCGGCGCGATCCGCTTCTATCTGCCGCTGAATGCGCAGCTGCCGAACGACTTCTTCAGCCAGGCGGTGATCGTCGCGAAGGACGTGGCGGCGCGCGAGCGGCTTCAGAAGAAGCTCGAGACGCTGCTCGCCAAGGAGTTCCCGAACGTGGTGGGGCGGGTCTCGCCGCTCGAACTCGGTCCACCGGTGGGCTGGCCGGTCCAGTATCGCGTCAGCGGCCCGGACATTGCCGAGGTCCGCGGCATCGCGATGCAGCTGGCTCAGGTCGTCGCTTCGAATCCCAAGGCGCTGCAGATCAATTTCGACTGGATCGAGCCCGCCCGCGAGCTGCGCCTGCGCGTCGATCAGGACGAGGCCCGGCGGCTCGGTCTCAGCTCGGCGGCGGTCGCTGCGATCGTCAACACCATAGTCTCCGGCACTGTCGTGACCCAGGTGCGGGATTCCATCTACCTCGTCGACGTTGTGGTGCGTGCCCAGGATGCCGAGCGTGCCTCGCTCGACACCTTGCGCAGTATGCAGGTGGCGCTGCCTAGCGGCCGTTCCGTGCCGGTGTCGCAGTTCGTGAGCTTCAGCTACGGGCTCGACGCGCCGCTGATCTGGCGCCGCGACCGCGTACCGAACCTGACGGTCGCTGCCGATGTTCCGCCCGGCACCTTGCCGGACGCCGTGGTGAGTTCCTTGCAGCCCTCGGTGGACGCGCTCCGGAAGACGCTGCCGGCCGGCTACGAAATCACCGTCGGCGGCACGGTCGAGGAAAGCGCCAAGTCCCAGGCCTCGGTCATGGCGGTGATCCCGGTGATGCTGCTGATCATGTTCACCGTCCTGATGGCGCAGCTCAGGAGCTTCAGGCTGTTCGCGATCGTGCTCAGCATCGCGCCGCTTGGCCTCGTGGGCGTCGTCGGAGCGCTGCTGCTGTCTGGCAAGCCGCTCGGCTTCGTCGCGCTGCTCGGCATCCTCGCGCTGATCGGCATCATCACCAAGAACGCTGTTATCCTGATCGGGCAGATCGAAGACGAGCGGGCGGCGGGCAAGGGCGTGGTGGAGGCTGCGGTCGATGCAGCCGGCACACGTTTCCGCCCGATCGTGCTGACGGCGATCTCGACGGTGCTGGGCATGATCCCGATCGCGCCGACGGTGTTCTGGGGGCCGATGGCCTTCGCGATCATGGGCGGCCTGCTGGTCGCCACGGTGCTGACGCTCGTCCTCCTTCCCGTGCTCTACGTCGCCGTCTTCGACCGCGCGACGGCGCCCAGTGGGACAAGGCGGGCCGTCAATGCGGGGGGCTCCCTGTCATGAGCGCGGCCAAGACCAGGCGGGGACCCATGAACAGCTTCGGGCGGGCGGCAGTGATCGCGCTGCTTGGCGCAGCCCTCGGCTCATGCGGCAATGAGCCTGCGCCGCAATCCGAGGGCAGGCCCGTCGGGGTCGTCACCGTCGAGGCGGGGCAGTTCTCCGACGACATCCAGCTCAGTGGCGAGATCCAGGCCAAGAAGGACCTCGGGCTTGGCTTCCGCATCGCTGGGCGCGTCCTCGAGCGCCCGGTCAATGTCGGCGACCGGGTGAATGCCGGGCAGATCATCGCCAGGCTCGAGCCGGCCCTGGAACAGAACGCGCTGACCGCCGCCAAGGCGGCGCTGGCGGCGGCGCGCGGAGAGGTCGACACGGCACGCCGCACCTTCGAGCGTCAGGAGCGGCTGATGTCGGAAGGCTTCACCACGCGGCCACGCTTCGACCAGGCGCAGCGCGCGCAGGAAACCGCCCAGGCGGTGCTGGAGAATGCCGAAGCGCAGGTGGAGCTGGCGCGGGACCGGCTGGGCTTCACGGAGCTTCGCACGGATGTCGCCGGCGTCGTCACGGCGCGGCAGATCGAACCGGGCGAAGTGGTGCAGCCGGGCCAGATCGTCGTCCAGATCGCACGAGACGACGACCGCGACGCCGTCTTCAACGTACCCGCGACCGTGCTCGACACCCATCTCAGCGACGCCAGAATTCGTGTCGCGCTCGCCGATGCGCCCTCGGTCACGGCCTACGGCACCGTGCGCGAGGTGGCTCCGCAGGCGGATCCGGTGACGCGAACCTTCGCGGTCAGGGTCGGTTTGCAGAACCCGCCAGAGGCCATGCGGCTCGGCTCGACCGTCGTGGGCACCATCGAGCTGACCACCGCTGCGATCATCTCGGTTCCGGCGAGCGCCCTGACCCAACAGGGGCTCTCGCCGGCCGTCTGGATCGTCGAGCCCGGCAAGTCCACCGTGTCGCTGCGCAGTGTCGACGTGCTGCGTTTCGATCCCGGGAAGGTCATCCTGGCGCAGGGGCTGGAGCCCGGGGAGACGATCGTCTCGGCAGGCATTCAGGCGCTGCACCCTGGCCAGCGCGTCAGGCCCTTGCCGGAGCGGAAGCCTTAAGGCCGGGATGGCTGGTTGCCGCCTCGCCCCTGCCGCTGTGAGCGCGGCGGCAGGATCTGGTTCCGGCGCCGCAGCCGGTGCGTTTCGGGTCTGGCCGACCAATGTGATGTTTCCCTGGCAGAGGGCATCGATGGAGATCATTCCAGCAGTCGGAGAAGCGGAGAAACTGGGAACGGAACTGCTCGTCCTCGGCGTTTTCTGCGATGGCCCCCTGACGGGCTCGGCGCGCGCCGTGAATGACCGCAGTGCCGGCCGGCTTGCCGCGCAACTCGCGCGCGACGGCCTCTGGGAGGATGCCGGAGCCACGCTGCCGATTGGCCGGCTGCCCGGCGTCGCAGCACGGCGCATCCTGCTGGTCGGTTTGGGGCGCGCCGAGGCGTTCTCGGAGCGCGCGTATCGGCAGGCTCTCGCTGCCGTCGCCAGACGTCTCAACGACGAGCCTGTGAACGAAGTGGTCGTGACGCTCGCGGAGAACGAGGTGCCGCGCCGGACGCTCAGCTGGCGGATGCAGCAGGCCGGGCTCATTCTCGCGGACGGCCGCTACGATTTCGGGCTCAACGATCGGAGCGTGCGGGAGGAGCGACGCAGCCTCATGCTGCTCGTCCCTCAGGCGCTGACTTCGGAGCTGGTCGCTGCGCTTCGCCAGGGTGTCGCGATCGGAGAGGGGGTATCCTTCGCCAAGGAGCTCGGAAACCTGCCGCCGGAGGAGTGCACGACGGCCTTCGTGACCCAGACGGCGGAGGCGATGGCGCGGCAGTTCGGCTTTGGCATCGAAATTCTCGGACGGCGCGAATTCGAACGCCACGGTCTCGCGACCTTTCTCGCGCTCCAGCAGCAGACGGCCGACGACTGCAGGCTGATCGTCCTGAAACGGAACCAGCGCATGGCGGCAGGCCGCCCCATCGTGCTGATCGGCAATGGTTTGGCGGCTTCCGAGGCCGTGCCGGAGCTTGAGCACCGCCTGCATCGCGCGCCGATCCGCGACATGCGCAGCATCGGCAGCGTTCTCGGAGCCATGCGGACCGTGGAAAGGCTGCGGCTCGCCTTGAACGTCGTGAGCCTGATCGTGGTCAGCCAGAGCGAGCTTCCACTGAGCGTTCGGCCACGGTCGCGAAGTGCCGCGCCGGGCCATCGGGCCGCCGCGCCGAGACCGTCCCTGCTCGGCGACGTGCTGAGTTATGCCGCGGATTTCTCGCCGAGCTGCGTGATCGACGTCGCCGCGCTGACCCGGGCCTGCGTCGTGGCGCTCGGCAACCAGGCCAGTGGGCTGTTCGCCAATGACGAGGCGCTGGCATCCGAGCTGCTGAGATGCGGCGGGACCTCGGGAGACCGCGTCTGGCAGCTGCCATTATGGGACGAGGAGGGCGCATTGTCCTCGGTCCGTGGCGAGGCGGAACAGGCCGAGGGGCCTCCGGACGCGGTTGCTGCCGCTTCGAACCTGGCCCGCTTCGCGACCGCGTATCCCTGGGCTCATCTCGATATTTCCGGAACGGCCTCGACCGCCGGATGTATGCGCAGGGCGACCGGACGTCCGGTTCCCCTGCTGTCCGAGTTCCTGCTCGGACGCGCGCGGGCGGCCCCGGGCCGTTCCAATTTCCACCACCCCCAGAGTACGGAGCTGCACTCATGAGCGATCTGGTCTTCATCGGATTTCCGACGGAAAAGCAGGCGGAAGAGGTCCGCCAGAAGGTTCTCTCGCTTCAACGCGAGTACCTGATCGAGCTCGGCGATGCCGTGGTCGTCGTCAAGGATGAGAAGGGTCACGTCAAGCTCAACCAGATGATCAACCTGACCGCCACGGGCGCTGCCTCGGGCGCGCTCTGGGGCACGCTGATCGGGTTCATCTTCCTGGCACCGCTCGTCGGCACAGCCATCGGCGCGGCCTCGGGCGCGCTGGGTGGCCGGTTCAGCGACATCGGGATCAACGACCAGTTCATGAAGGACGCAGCCTCGTCGCTGCAGCCGAATACTGCCGGCCTGTTCCTGCTCATCCGCAAGATGACGACCGACAAGGTGCTGGCCGATCTCAAGGGTGCCGGCGGAACGCTGATCAAGACGTCCTTCGACGAAACCAAGGAAGAGCAGCTGCGCGAGGCGCTCGCTGCGGTGACGAGCGCGCATCCGGCTACGACGTGAGCCTGGACTGGAGCCCGGGAGCGGAGGCCGCCTCATGGGCGGCCTCGACTGCGCGTCTCGACGATTTCCGGCCTCTGCTTCCGGCGGAGGAGGAGATCGTTGCCCGGCTCAAATCTGGCAGCTTCGACAGGCTGGGGGACGGTGTCCTCCCGGCGGAGCCCGATCCCGCGCGCGTCGTGCGGGCGGCATTTCTGCGCTTTCTGATCCTGGGCGGCGAGCCAGGCTGCCGCCCGCATGAGAAGGGCGTTCTGGTCCGGGGCGCCTGGATATCGGATGCGCTCGATCTCGAGGCCTGCCGCGTCTTTCGCGACATCGGGCTGAACGATTGCCATTTCGAGGCGACGCCCGTGCTGCGCGCGGCCATCATCAATCGTCTGTTCCTCGATGGCTCGCGTCTACCAGGGCTTCAGGCGGAACGGCTGGAGGCGCGCGGCGGAATCTATCTCCGCGGCGCCGAGGTCGAGGGTGGCATCAATCTCGATCAGGCCCGTCTCGGCGGCAATCTCGAATGTGACGGCGCGGCGGTGCGCAATCGCGGCGGCTATGCGCTGCTCGGCCGCAGCCTGGAAGTTCGCAATCTCCTCCTGCGCGGGGCGACGCTGAAGGGCGGCGCGAGCCTGTCCGGCGCGGCGCTGGATGCCGATCTCGACGCCGCCGGCGCGGTGATCGCGGCCTTCGAAAGCATGGCGCTCGACGCCGCGGAGATCACCTGCGATGGCAGCGTGGTGCTGCGGAACGCGCAGATCGCCGGCGAGGTGCGGCTGACCGGCTCGGCCATTGCCGGCGATCTCGACTGCTCGGGAACCGTCGTCGAGAACGAGGGAGCGGCAGCGATCGAAGCGAGCCGGATCGCCGTCAAGGGCGCGTTCTTCCTGCGTCGCGAGGCCCGGCTCGGCGGCACGCTGGCGCTCACGGGCGCTTCGATCGGCACGATCCATGACGAGGCCGCCTGCTGGCCGAAGGTCGGCGACCTACTGCTCAACCGCTGCCGCTACGGCGCCTTCATCGACGGCCCCGTGGACGCCCGGAGCCGGCTGGACTGGCTGGCCCGCCAGACGCCGGAGCGCTGGGGCGAGGATTTCTGGCCGCAACCCTATGAGCAGCTTGCCTCCGTCTTCCGCGAAATGGGGCATGGCGAGGATGCCAGCTCCGTGCTCGTTATCAAGGAGAGGCTGCAGCGCCGGGCACGCCGGGCGCGCCGCGAGAACCGTGTCTGGCGCGGAGCCCTCTTCGTTTCCGACGGAATCCTCGGCATCACGCTCGGCTATGGCCGCCGGCCGCTTTTCGCCCTCGTCTGGCTCACCTTCTTCTGGCTGGCGGGCGTTGCCATCTTCGCTCATGCAGAAACACAGGGCGCGGTGATGCCCAACAGCGCCGTGGTGCTGCGCGCGCCGGAATGGACCCTGTGCGGCGTCGAGCGGGGCGAGAACAGGCATCTGGTCGCGAGTGGAACCTCGCAGGGCCTGGCGGAACCGGGGCAGAACCAGCTCGCCTGCTTCCGGCAGCGCTGGGAGGCTTCGAGCTACCCTGTGTTCAGCCCCTGGATGTACTCGCTCGACACGCTTCTGCCGGTGCTGGACATGGGCCAGCGCAGCTTCTGGCGGCCGAATCCGAGCAAGCCGGGCGGGCGCATCGCGATCAACTATTTCTACTTTCAGTCGGTCGTCGGCTGGGCCTTGAGCCTGCTCGCCGTCGCCGGCTTCTCCGGCCTGGTCAAGTCGTCATGATGCGGCTGGTCGCAACAGTAGGGGTGACGTTTTGAGCAAGGCACCTTCCAACCCCGGTCGCGCCGACGACGAGCGCGGCGGAAACCCACGGCGCGCGCCGCTGAACATCGACCTCGCCCTGCAGGGCGGCGGCGCGCATGGCGCCTACACATGGGGCGTGCTGAACCGAATCCTCGAAGAGGACTGGCTGACGATCGAGGCGATCTCGGGCACCTCGGCCGGCGCCATGAATGCGGCGGTGCTGGCTTCCGGCTACGCAAGCGGGGGGCGAGAGGGCGCGCGCGATACCCTGAACCGCTACTGGCGGAAGGTTGCCGACGCTGCACGCTTCAGCCCTTTCCAGCGTTCGCCGCTCGACGTGCTGCTCGGCCGCTGGACACTGGACACCTCACCGCTCTTCGTTGCGATGGACATGATGTCCCGTGTCGTCTCGCCCTATAGCCTCAACCCGATGGGCACGAACCCGCTGACGGACATCCTCGCCGAAATCATCGATTTCGACGCCGTCGCGAAAGGCCCGATCAAGCTGTTCATCTCCGCGACCAATGTCAGGACGGGGCGCAACCGCGTGTTTCGCAACGCCGAGATCACGCCGCAGGTCCTGCTGGCATCCGCATGCCTGCCGACCCTGTTCCACGCGGTCGAGATCGACGGCGAGAGCTATTGGGATGGCGGCTATTCAGGCAATCCGCCCATGACCCCGCTGATCGAGGAGAGCACGGCCAGCGATACGATCCTGGTGCAGATCAACCCGGTCGAACGGCCGGGCACGCCCCGGACGGCGCGGGAGATACTGAACCGCCTCAACGAGGTTTCCTTCAACGCCGTGCTGCTGAAGGAGCTGCGCATGATGGCGCTCCTGCAGCGCGAGGCCGTGTCAGGCTCGGGGGAGGGTGCACGCTGGGCGCGCATGCGTGTCCACCGTATCGCCAGCGACGCGATGACGGAGCTCGGTTACTCTTCCAAGCTCAACGCCGAATGGGAGTTTCTCACGATGCTCCATGACGAGGGCAGGCGCTCCGCCGAAGCGTTCTATCGGACGCATCGCGACGAGATCGGGAAGCGATCGACGCTCGATCTCGCCGAATTCACCAAAGGGGTCTGACGCGTGTCTTTACAGCAGTATCGAGCCGGTGCGGCATGGATTCCGGTGCGGGGTTGGGCAGGGCGATGACGAGCGGCAGCATCCCTCAGGCAGCCCAGGTCGTGGTCGCCACCATCCTGGTGGTCGCGGCGCTGTCGATCGCGAGTTCCGTCTTCGCTCCTGTCGCCTTCGCGCTGTTCATCATCGCGCTGGTCTGGCCGCTGCAGAAAGCCCTGCAGCGCTTTTTGCCGCGGCTTCTGGCGCTGGCCGTCAGTGTCGTCGTCATGACCGTCGCATTCATCTATGTCGGTTCGCTGGTGGTGTCGGCGTTCGGGAGCGTCGGGCGCTGGATCGTCAGCGACGCGGCGCGCTTCCAGACGTTCTATGACCAGATCACGACCTGGCTCGAGGGACACGGGATCGCGGTGGCCGGAGCCTGGTCCGAGGCCTTCAGCTTCAGCTGGATGCTGCGCACCGCACAGACCGTCACGGGCCGCCTCAACAGCACGATGAGCTTCTGGCTCGTCGTTCTGGTCTATGTCTTTCTCGGCCTGCTCGAAGTCGACGATTTCGGCCGCAAGCTCCAAGGCATGCGCAATCGTGCCGCTGGCGCTCTGCTTCTGCACGGCAGCATGCTGACCGCGGCCAAGATCAGGCGTTACATGCTGGTGCGAACGCTGATGAGCGTGATCACCGGCGTCCTGGTCTGGCTTTTCGCCAGGGCCGTCGGGCTTCAACTGGCCGAGGAATGGGGCTTCATCGCCTTCTCGCTGAACTATATTCCGTTCCTCGGCCCCCTCGTCGCTACGGTCTTCCCGACGCTGTTCGCTCTGACGCAGTTCGGTTCCTGGCAGGCGGTGGTCGCGGTCTTTGCCTGCCTCAACCTGATCCAGTTCGTCGTCGGCAGCTATGTCGAGCCGCGGGTGGCCGGTAGCGCGCTCTCGATCTCGCCGGTGACGGTGCTGTTCTCGGTCTTCTTCTGGAGTTATCTCTGGGGCGTGTTCGGGGCATTCATCGGCGTGCCCATCACCATCGCCTTTCTGACCTTCTGCGCCCTGCACCCTTCGAGCCTATGGCTCGCCGAGATCTTCGGCTCGCCGCAGAAGGACGAGCAGCCTGCCGAAAGCGCCGCAATCACGTTGTGATGGCCGGTTGCCCGGGCGCCATCACGATGCGCTGCGGCTCGAGCAATGCGAGGGCGTCCGGAGCCGCCGCCAGCGTGTGGATATAGAAACAGGTCGGCTCGGCATCCGTCGCCTCCATGACCGGGGAGGGGGCGGAAACGATCTTCAGCGCGCCGCAACGGCCGATCCAGTCGATATGGCGATGACCGTGCATCGCGACCATCCGGGGTGCGACCGGCCGGAGCAGGCGCAGCAGGCGGCTGCCGTTGATCAGCGCCGTCCCGATCCGTTCCGAAAAGGCTTTCGCCGGCTTCGGGTACTCGATCGGATGATGATGGAGCGCCAGGATCCAGCGCGCGTCCGGAAAGCTGCGGGCCGCGGCGAGCGTCGCCTGAATGTCTTCCTCGGCCACGAGCCCGAGCGCGTTCGTGAAGGAGAAATGGGCCTCCACATTGGAGTTGAGCAGGATGACGCCGAGCCCATCCGGCTCGGACGGCGGCAACACCATCGGAAACGCGTCCGCCCAGACCGCTTCGAGCCCGGCAGACCGACGCAGCCCGCCGCAATCGGCGAAGGCGGCAATCTTTTCGCGATGCGGCTCCAGCGCGGCGTTCAGGCTCCCCGCCAGGCTGGTCCGGCGTTGATCGAAGACCTGCACGCGACCGCCCTGAAGAGCCGCCATGACCGAGAGCGTCCGCATCTGCCGCAAATGCTTGCCGGGGCTGCCCGGCAGTTCGAGCCGCGCTGGATTGGCGCGGTCGACGATGTTGACGTCGTGGTTGCCCGGCAGGATCAGGCAGCGTTCCGCCAGCGCGGGATGACGCTGCATCGCATCGAGGAACTCGCCCCATTCTGCGGAGCGCCCGGCATCGGTCATGTCGCCGGTGATCAGCAGCAGGTCGAGGGGCTCGCGCCGGTGTATCTCTTCCAGCCTGTCGAGGACCTGGAGGAAGCGTTCGTTGCCGCGCGGGCCGGCGCGCCCGCTTTCGATCCGGAATCCATAGCGCTCGCCGACGACGTGGACGTCGGAGAGATGCGCTACACGCCAGCGGCGTGTGCCTTCCGGCACGATGTCGAAGCCGCCCAGGTCGCGCGGCTGGTCCATCAGCCCGTCGGCCAGGCCCCAGAGCAGCGAGGCGAGCGCCAGGTAGAGCGCCATCAGAGCCACGGCATTGGCCAGCGCGGGGAGCAGCAGTCGCTGGGGGGCGATGAAGTCGGCGAAGCCCCCCGACCAGCGCGTCGCCGGCCAGACCAGGGCAAACACCGCTGCGGCGGCGGCGCAACCGAGCAATCCGGCACCGATAGCGCTGCCGGAGCGCAGCTTGGCGCGGCGATCGGGATCGGCGCCGGCCGGAATGAAGCTCTCGGCCAGGTGCTGCAGACCCTCGCGGCAGATGGCGTAGCCGGGCTGAACCACCAGCGCATTGAGCGACCAGAAGCTCTTCTCTGCCATGCGGAACAGCGGCCGGAACGCATACCAGCCGAGGACGCCGACGAGCGCGAGCAGCGTGAGGCTGCCCATCCCGGTCAGCGCCATCACGCGGCCGGACACGGAGGCGATCCATGCCGTGACGACCAGAGGCGCCGCGCCCAGCAGGAGGCTCGGCAGCAGCGCGCCGAGAACCCAGGCGAGGGCGAGCTTGGGCAGGCTGATCTCGCCGAGGAGGCTGCCCGCAATGGCGATCAGCGAACGCTTCTTGGTGCTGCTGACATCGTCCTCGGCGTCGCCGTCGCGCGGCTCGATGATCATCGGCATGGCGGTCTGGCCGGGCAGGGAACCTCGATGGGCGGAAGCCTTGGCTGATGCATGCTGTCCCCGAGATGCGGCACGGAAAGCCATCCTGCATATCGAGGCGCCGGCCGCCACCCGAGGCAGCCAGAATGGGACGGGGCGCACAGGAGTGAGACGTCGGGCTGATGTTGCCCTTCGGGGCTGAGGCTACCTTGCCGTCGAGCGCGACGATCAGCAGAGGCGGAATTGGCATGAAGGCGGCGGCAGCAGCCGAAGAGACGCCGCTCTCGGCACTTCTCGGCCGGGGCTTGGGGCTGCTGCTGTTGTGGCTGATCCTGATCGGGCCGGCACTCGGCGATCTGCCCGTCGGGCTCGCCGCGAGCGCTGCCGGTGTCTGGGCGAGTACATGGCTCTGGCCGCCTGACGGGAAACTGTCCGGGCTTGGCATCGTCCGTTTCGTCATCCGGTTCCTGCCTCAGTCGGTGGCTGCAGGGCTCGAGGTTGCTCGCCGCGCCTTTGCGCCCACGCCCGACCTGCAGCCCGGCTTCACGACCTGCCGCTCCACGATTCCCGCAGGCCTCGCGCGCGACTCCGCCTGCGCGGTCATGAGCCTGCAGCCGGGCAAGCTGCCCATCTCCGCCGATGCCGACGGCACGTTGCTGATCCACTGCCTCGACATCCGCGAGGCCGTGGCCGAGCAAATTGCCGACGACGAGATGTCATTCCGGCGAATCCTCCAGCAGGGGCGAGCCGATGCCTGAATTTCTCGCCGCAGCGGCGCTCGTCATCCTGGCCGTCACGGCAGTCGCGCTGTTCCGGGTGCTGCGTTCCCGGGTCGCCGCGGAGCGCATGATGGCGGTGCAACTGCTCGGGACGGGCGGCGCCGGAGCGCTCCTGCTGCTGGGGGCGGCCTCCGGATCGCCCGCGACTATCGACGTCGCGTTGCTGCTGGCGTTGTTCGCCGCATTCGCCTGCGTCGCGTTCGTGCTCGATCCCGCCGAACCAGCCGGCGAAGATTCGCCGGAGGAACAGCCATGAACGGGCTGGTCGATATCGCCACCATGGTCCTCGTGAGCATGGGCGCGGTTCTCTTCCTGGCGGGCGCTCTGGGGTTGCTGCGCTTCCCCGATACGCTCAGCCGGCTTCATGCCGTCAGCAAGGCGGACAATCTCGGACTCGGCCTGATCGTGATGGGCCTATTGCCGCAGGCCGAGAGCGTCTCCGGCGGCCTCAAGCTGATCTGCGTCTGGCTGCTCGCCCAGATTTCGGCCGCAACGGCGAGCCAATTGCTCGCCCGCAAGATCCATCGCGATGAAGGCAGGTCATGATGGTCCTGCTCGACCTCGCGCTGGCCGCTTGGCTGCTCGCCCTCGCGCTCCATGTCGTGATGGAGCGCAACGAGCGCAGTGCGATCATCGCCTTCCTCGCCCTCGGGCTTCTGCTCGGGCTGGTCTGGGTTCGTCTCGCGGCGCCCGACGTCGCGCTGACGGAGATCGCCATCGGAGGAGGGGGAACCGGAATCCTGCTGCTTCGGGCAGAGGCCGCGCTGCGCGGCCGCGGCAAGCACGAAGAAGGAGCGACGCGCGGGGGCAAGCTCGCCGTGGCGGCCGGCTGCGCCGTGATTTCCGCGGGGCTCGGATTCGCCGTGCTGGCTCTGGCGTCCCCCGCGCCCACGCTTGCACCGGCGGCATCGGACGCGATCGCCGCGACCGGGCTCGGCAACCCCGTCACCGCCGTGCTTCTGGCCTATCGCGCACTCGACACTCTGCTGGAGAAGGTGGTGGTGCTGCTCGCACTGGTCGGCATCTGGTCGCTGGCGCCCGACGGCATCTGGGGCGGCGCTCCCGAGGTCGCACCCGCTGCCGTTCCCGGCCCGCTCGCCTGGCTGGCCCGCATCCTGCCGCCCTTCGGCGTCGTGATCGGCGTCTACATGTTCTGGGTCGGGGCGGACGCGCCGGGCGGCACCTTCCAGGCCGGAACGGTCCTGGCCGCGATGTGGCTGCTGGTGATCATGGCTGGCCTTCTTCCCCCGCCGGATGCCGCAAGCCCTGCGCTGCGGCTCGTGCTGGTCGGCGGCCCAGCCCTGTTTCTCGCCATCGCCTTTCTCGGCTTCATCGTCGCGGACGGCTTCCTCGCTTACCCGGAGGGGTTCGCAAAGCCGCTCATCGTCGCGATCGAGGCCGCATTGACGCTGTCCGTCGCAGCCGCGCTGGCCATGCTGGTCGCCGGCCCGGCCCGAAAGGCGCCGGCACGATGACGGCGGTGCTTCAGCCCGGCGTCCTGTTCGGTCTGTGTGGCGCGGTGCTCGTCGGCATCGGGCTGTTTGCCATCGTCACGCACCCCGCGCTGCTGCGGCGGATCGTCGGCTGCAACATCCTCGGCGCCGGCATCTTCCTCGTCTTCGGCGCCGTGGCCCGGCGTGGCGCAGGCGCCGGGCTCGATGCCGACCCTGTGCCCCAGGCGCTGGTGATCACCGGCATCGTCGTCGCCTTCTCGGCAAGTGCGCTTGCGGTGGCCCTGCTGAAGAGGCTGTCCGAGCTGAGCGTGGGCGAGGGGCGAGCAGCGGAACCAGCCGCCCCCCGGAGTGAGACGTGACGTCAGTCCACGCCACCACGCCGAGCGGCTTCCTGCTGGTCCTGGCCGTAATCCTGCCGGTTTGCGCCGTCCTCGCCATCGTCGCCTGCGGGCCCCGCAGCGCCGCCCGGATCGCGATGACGACGCTGGCGGCCGGTCTTGCCGTCGCCATCGCGATTGCCATGGAGTTAGTGGCCGGCGGGACGGCGCTCTCCTACGTCGTGGGCGGCTGGCAGCCGCCGCTCGGCATTGCGCTACGGGCCGACGGCCTGTCGGGCGCAATGATCGTCATGACGGCGCTGGTCCTGGGCGCGGTCGGGCTTTTCGCGCGGTCCCAGTACGCGCTTCACGACGGCGGGGGCGCCGGCCGGGCGCAGACGACGTTCTGGATTCTGCTGCTGGCGCTCGCGAGCGCCCTCAACGCGACGTTCGTCGGCGAGGATCTGTTCAATCTCTATGTCGCGCTCGAGCTGCTGACCTTTGCGGCGGTGCCGCTGGTCTGCCTCGACGGCCGGGCGGAAACCGTGAAGGCCGCCCTGCGCTACCTCTTGTTCGCGCTGCTCGGGTCGCTGCTCTATCTGCTCGGGACCGGGCTGATCTACGGGCAGTACGGAACGCTGGATCTGCTGGCGCTTTCGCAACTGAGCCGCGAGGATCCAGCCCTGTCGGCCGCGCTCGCGCTGATGATCGTCGGGTTGCTCGCCAAGGCGGCGCTGTTCCCGCTGCATCTGTGGCTGCCACCGGCCCATGCCGGAGCGCCCGCTCCGGCCAGCGCCGTGCTCTCGGCGCTGGTGATCAAGGCGCCCGTCTTCCTGATCCTGCGGCTGGTGCTCGATGTCGCTCCGCCGCAGGCGGCCGCCGTCGCGGGCCAGATGCTGGCCGTCCTCGGGGCTGTATCGATCCTCTTCTGCAGCGTCATGGCGCTTCGGCAGGCGCGGCTGAAGCTGATGATCGCCTATTCCACCGTCGCGCAGATCGGCTATCTCTTCATCGTCTTTCCGCTCGCGGCCGGCTCCGCCGATCTGCCGCCCTGGAGCACCATCGCCTGGACCGGCGGCGCGCTGCAGCTCATCTCCCATGCGCTTGCCAAGTCCGCGATGTTCCTGGCCGCGGGCGTCGTCTACGAGGCTTTCGGCCATGACCGCATCGCCGATCTGCGCGGCTTCGGCCGGGTGCTGCCGATCAGCGCGGCGGCGTTCGGCCTCGCGGGCCTGTCGTTGATGGGGATTCCGCCGAGCGGCGGCTTCGTTGCGAAATGCCTTTTGCTCACGGCCGCCGTGGCCGAGGGCTATCCCTGGCTGGCGGCGACGATCCTGGCCGGCGGGCTTCTCGCCGGCGGCTATGTCTTTCGCGTCATCGACAAGGCGCTGGCCAATCCCGCCGCTCCGATCGTTGTGCAGCGTGCGGTGCCGCGCCGGCTGGAAATCGTGGCCCTGGCGCTGGCCGCAGCTGCCGTGATGCTCGGCTTTCTGCCTTTACGCCCCTTCGAGTTCCTGCAGATCGGCCGCAGCGGCGTCAGCATGGCGGGGCTGCCATGACCGCCTCGGGCCTGGTTCTCGTCGCAGCACTGCTCTTTCCGCTCGCTCTCGCGGCAGGCTGCCTGTCGGAGAGGCTCCGGGCTCGCGCGCTGGGCGTGCTCGTCCTGGCCCCGCTCCCGGCGCTCGCGGCGGCGCTCCTCGTTCCGGACGGGCGTTTCGCGCTCTTCCCGGCGCCATTTCGCCTCACGCTCGTGCTCGACCGGCCGGGCGCGATCCTGCTCGGCGGTGCGGCCTTGCTCTGGAGCGCGGCCGGCGCCTATGCCGCCTCGTCGATGGCGCGCGATCCAGCGAGGTCCCGCTTCGCAATCTGGTGGCTGCTGACGCTCGCGGGCTGCCTGGGCCTCTTCATCGTCGGCGATGTCGTCAACTTCTACCTCCTGTTCACGCTGGCGAGCCTCGCTGCCTACGGCCTGATCATCCATGAACAGAGTGCGGCGGCGCATCGGGCCGGCGTCATCTACGTCGTGCTGGCGCTGTTGGCGGAGGCATTCCTGCTGATTGCGTTGGTCATGCTCGCAGCGACCTATCCCGACGCGAATCCGCAAATCCGCAGTGTGGTCGCCAATCTCTCGGGCAATCCGATGCGGGACGGCATCGTAGCGCTGTTCATCCTCGGCTTCGCGCTGAAGATGGGGTTGGTGCCGCTGCATGTCTGGCTGCCCCTGGCACATCCGGCCGCGCCCACGCCGGCCTCCGCCGTGCTCAGCGGCGTCGTGGTCAAAGCCGGCGTGATCGGGCTGATCCGCTTCCTGCCTTTCGAGGCGGGCATGCCGGTCTGGGGGGGCGTGCTGATCGGTTTCGGCATTATCACCGCCTATTACGGTGTGATCGTGGGGGTGACCCAGCGGCGCGCCAAGACGATCCTGGCCTACTCCACGGTGAGCCAGATGGGGCTTCTGGCGGTGCTGCTCGGTGTCGGCCTCGACGCCGCCGATCCAGCCGCGACGGAGCTGACGGCCTATTACGCGGTTCACCACACGCTGGTGAAGGGCGCGCTCTTCCTCGGGATCGGCGTTCTGGGCGCGACGGGCGGGCGGCGGCTAGGGCTTGTATTGCTGCTGACGGCCGTGCTCGCGCTGAGCCTCGGCGGGTTGCCGCTGACCAGCGGCGCGCTGGCAAAGCTCGCGACCAAGCCGATGCTCGGCTATGGCTGGATTGCCGGCGCCATGACGATGGCCGGCGCGGGCAGCACCATGCTGATGGTGCACTTCCTGCTGACTGTCCGGAATGACACGCGCGACAACCCGGCTGCATCGCCGCCACGCGGCCAGCTCGTGCCCTGGCTGACCGTGACGGCCGCGTCGCTCATCATCCCGTGGGCTCTCTATCCGATCGTTTCCGGCGAGCCGGTGGCCGGTTTGCTCCAGCCGGCCGCGCTCTGGAAGGTCGCGTGGCCGATGCTGCTCGGCGCGGCGGCGATGCTGATTCTGCTCCGCTTCCCGCGGAGGCTCGGCGCGATCCCGGAGGGAGACATCGTCGAGCTGGCTGGGGCAGGGGAGCCGTTGGTTCGCCGTGCTTCGGATCGTGTCGGCGATGTCGACGCCCATCTCCGCCGCTGGCCGATGGCCGGTTTCGGCCTGATCGCTCTTGCCATCCTGCTTGGCGGGGCTTTGATGCTCCGGGCCTGACGAGCCGCCTCCAAGGGATCGCCGCGTGACACCGATCGAAAGCACTGCAGCCGTCACCGTGGCCGCGATCGCGCTGTTCACCTGGAACCGGCTGCCGGTCGTCGTCGTCGCGATCGGGGCGGCACTGGCCCTATGGGCGACAGGGGTGGTCTCTCTGGAGCAGGCCTTCGCCGGCTTCGGCGACAGGGCCGCGCTCTTCGTCGCGAGCCTTTTCATTGTCAGCGCGGCGCTGGAGAAGACCGGCGTCACGGCCTGGGCCGGGCAGTATCTGATCGCCAAGGCCGGAACCGGCCAGACAAGGCTGCTGATCATCATCATGGTCGCGGCCGGCTGCCTCAGCGCGCTGATCAGCGGCAGCGGCGCGGTCGCGGCGCTGATGCCGGTTGCGGTCATGGCCGCTGTGAGGCTGCGTCAGTCTCCGTCGCAGCTGCTGATGCCGCTCGCATTTGCCTCGCATGCCGGCGCCAACCTGCTGCTGACCGGCGCGCCGAAGAACATCCTTGTGTCGGAAGCGCTAGAGGATATCGGGCTGCAGGGCTTCGCCTTTGCGGAATTCGCGTTGATCGGCGCGCCCCTGCTGGCGGGAACGATCGCGATCATCCTGCTGCTCGGCAAGCGTCTGCTGCCGGCGCAGAACAGCGCGCGGCTGCCGGCCGATTTCAGCCGGCACGCTCAAACGCTTGTCGAGCATTATGGGTTAAGCGACGGGATTCACAGGCTTCGTGTCCGCCGGACGTCGTCCTATGTCGGGATTTCTCCAAACGATGTCGAAGTCGGCGGAGAGCGGATCAGCCTGATGGCCGTGCAGGCCGGAGACACGGGAATGCCGTTGCGGGCGCCCGCCGTTTCCGAAGGCGACTACCTGCTGGTGCGCGGAGACGCCGAGGCTGTCGCTACGCTGGCAGCCGACAGGCACCTGGCTTTGCGGGAGGAGGGCGCCGCGACCGGGCTGTTCAGCCGCCGCTCGGGCCTTGCCGAGGTCGTGATACCGCCGCGTTCGGCGTTGATCGGCCGCGCCCTGTTTCCCGGGATGGTGACGGATAGCGGCGATCTCGTGGTGCTGGCCATCCAGCGCGCCGGCGTCGATATCGCGCCCGGCGAAACCTTGCTGGCAGGCGACACGCTTCTGCTCGAAGGCAGCTGGGAGGCGCTCGATCTGCATCTGGACGATCCCGATGTGCTGGTGGTCAACTCTCCCGATCTCGTCCGGCGCCAGGCCGTGCCGATGGGACCCGGCGCGGGCGTGGCGCTGGCGGTGCTCGCAGGGTTGGTCACCGCGCTCGCGACAGGCATTCTGCCGCCGGCCGTCGCCGGGCTGCTCTGCGCCGGAGCGCTGATCGGCGCTGGAATCCTGAATGTCGAACAGGCCTACCGCGCGATCAACTGGACGACGGTGATCCTGATCGCGGCGATGATGCCGCTGTCCACGGCCATGGTTCAGTCGGGCGCCGCCAAGGTCGTCGCCGACCATCTCGTGGCGCTGACCGGCGGCGGCGGTCCGATCGTCTTCCTCGCGGGCCTCTTCGTGCTGACCGCGTGCCTCGGCCAGGTCATGAGCAACACGGCGACCACGATGCTGGTGATCCCGATCGCCATGGCCGCGGCTGCCGGCATGGGCGTCTCGCCGAGGCCGGTGCTGATGAGCCTCTGTATCGCCGGCTCGGCCTCGTTCCTGACGCCGATCGCGACCGCGACCAACATGATGGTCATGGGTCCGGGCGGCTACAACTTCAACAGCTACTGGAAGCTCGGCACTCCGCTGATGATCTGGTTCTTCGTCGTCGCGGTTTTCGGCGTCCCGATGATCTGGACGTTCTGACAGTGCTTTGCGCCGCTCGCTTAAAGCGCTTTTTCCCATTAGGGCCATACGCGAAAGGTTGCCGGCCTAGGTAATTTAAGTTCCATAATATATCTTATGCGAATCATGAATGTGTGGACTGAGGGCCCGACCGACGCTCTGAGCCGCCTCCCTCTCGTTTCGAAGAAGATGCCGAGTCTCTGTTCTGCTGTGCGCGATTTGGCTGCCGCGAATGCCTCGGTCCGATATAGCGGTTCATCACAGCGACGCTGTACCGGCTCAGCCGCCGCGATTGAGGCGCTGCTTGAAACATGAATGAAGAGCGGACGGAGGGAGATCGGCCCCCTCGGCTCGTAGCTGGCGGAAACCGGCTCGGCCGCACCATCCATTCAGTGGTCGGCCGCGGCGAACCGCTCTCAGGAAATGAGAGACGGCTTGGGGCTGTCGGCGGCGTCGGCGCTTCCTGAAACGCTCCGGCTGGCATCCAGCAGCGCATAGGCGAAAGCCACGAAACCGAGAATGCCGAAAATGGGAAGGATCGCAGTCATGGAGCCTCCGGGCTAGGTCTCCCATCGGCTTAGAGGGCTCGCGCTAACGCTCCGGTGCCAATTATCCTAAAATTGCGCCTATCCCGCCAAATGCGGTTTCGTGTCAGGCGGCACAGCGGTAAATGAAATAGCGCCCTTCGGGCACCTTCCCCGGCCGTGGCAAGGGTTCCAGCCTGTCGTGATCGAGTGGCCAGCCGCTGACCACGATGGCACCGACCTGTGCCAGAGCGACGACGTCGGCAGGCAGGCTGGCAAAGACGACGCGATCACGCTCCGGCACACCGGTCGTGACATCGGCATGGATCAGGATTGCCGCGGCGTCGTGGCGCTCGCGGAACGCCGGCAGCGTCTCGGCGATGTCGCCGACGACGAGAAACGGCGCAGGCGGCATCGAGACCGGGTTCGGGTGCGGATCGCGCTCGAAGACGTAAATCTCGCGGTCAGGCAGCAATTCGCGCAGGTGGTCATAGGTCCGCCCGTTGCCGAGCCCGATCTCGATGACGAGACCCTCCCGCCCCTCGATCGCGGCAGCCGCCCAATCAAGCACGGCGCGTTGCGCTTCGAGGCGGCGGATGAAGCTGTCCAGGCGACTCACGTCCGCTTCCAGCCCTTTCGTTTCCTGTCCGGCCGGATCATGGCCACGCCATGGGCGCTTGCCAAGCCGATCGGGTCGATGGCCTAATCGCGGCACGACTCCGGCGCCAAGACCGGGAGCGACAGCAAGAGCCGCACAGGCTTCTACAGGGAGAGAACTAACCGATGATGACGAAGCGACATCTGCTCGCTGCCGCTATGGCTGTGTCCGTTCTGGCGCTGAACGCGCCGGCTGAAGCCCAGAGCTGGCCGCAACGGCCGATCACCTTCATCGTGCCCTTCCCGGCGGGCGGCGGCACCGACGCCTTCGCGCGGCCGCTCGCGGCACAGCTCGACCAGCAGCTCGGCCAGAGGATCGTGATCGAGAATCGCGGCGGTGCCGGCGGCACGGTCGGCGCCTCGGCCGCGTCGAAGGCGCAACCCGACGGCTACACCTTCTTCGTCGGCGCGGCCCACCACGCCATCGCGCCGGCGCTCTATCCGAAGCTCGACTTCGACATCAAGACGGACTTCATCCCGATCGCGGTCATCGCCCAGCCGCCGCAGGTGATCGTCGTCCACCCGGGCAAGGTCCAGGCCAAAACCGTGGCCGAGCTGATCGACTTCGCCAAGAAGAACCCGGAGAAGCTCAACTACGCCTCGGCCGGCAACGGCACGACGCACCATCTCGCCGGCGAGCTCTTCCAGCTCTCGACCGGGACCAAGCTGACCCATGTGCCCTATCGCGGCGCAGGCCCTGCCCTGCAGGACACGGTCGCCGGTCAGGTCGATATCCTGTTCGATGGTCTCGGCTCCTCCGCGCCGCAGATCCAGAGTGGCGCATTGCGCGGGCTTGCGGTCGCCGCAGCCACGCGTTCGGACGCCGTTCCCGATGTCCCGACCGCGAAGGAAGCGGGCCTGACCGGCTATGAGGTGTCGACCTGGTATGCGCTCTGGGCGCCCAAGAACACGCCGGCCGAGGTCGTGACGCGGATGCGTGCCGAGGTGGCGAAGGCGCTGAAGACGCCGGCCATCGAAGCCGCCTGGAAGAAGAGTGGGTCGCCGATCCCGACGCTGGCCGGCGATGATTTCGCCAAGTTCGTCACCGCCGAGATCGAGCGCTGGGGCAAGGTCGTCAAGGAGGCGCAGGTGAAACTGGAGTGAGGCGCTCCCTCGCCGCTCAGGCCTCCATCTCCGCCTCGCCGTCGATGACGGCGCGCGCCGTGGCATAGTCGAAGCCGAGACGCGCCAGCGCGGCGAGGTCCTTCTGGCGGCAGGCGGCGCGCTGAGCTGCCACCCGCCAGGGGCCGAGACGCCGGCGCCGGGCCGCCACCCGCGCCGCTATCATTTCCTCGCCGGCATCCGCCCTCGCGAGTTCTCCGACGAGGTCGCGCGAGACGCCCTTCGCTGCCAGTCGGGCGGCGACAGCGCGGCTCGACTGCCCTTTCCGCCGCAACGTCGCCGCCCTCGCCTCCGCAAAGCGCCGGTCGTCGACGAGCCCGCTGGCAATGCAGCGCGCGACAACGCCATCGAGCGTGACCGTGTGAAGCGCCGGGTCCTCGCCATGATGGCGGCAACTCGCGGCGATCTTGCGCGCCAGCACCCGGCGCAATTGCGCAGCCGGCACGGAATAGCGCTCGAGATAGTGCAATGCCGCCCGCTGCAGATACGCGGCGGTGATGCGCCGCGGCGCGCGGGCTGTTCGAGGCCCCTGCCCTGGCCCGGTCTTCTGGTCGGCCATTCGCAGCAGCGCCCTAGTCCGATATCGGCTTGGAGCGGCCGGCCTTGACGCCCGAACGGCGCTCCTTCGAGGCGAGCCGGCGCTCTTTCGAGGCCTTCGTCGGCTTGGTCGCGCGCCGTACGGTGGGGCGAACGGCCGCGGCGCGGATCAGCTCCAGCAGGCGCTCCACCGCCTCTTCGCGGTTGCGCTTCTGGCTGCGATGGGCCTGGGCGACGATGACGATCACGCCTTCCTGCGTCAGGCGGCTGCCGGCGAGCTTCATCAGCCGGATCGCGACATCGTTGGGCAGCGTGGGCGAGCGGCGTATGTCGAAGCGGATCTGCACTGCGCTCGACACCTTGTTGACATGCTGCCCGCCCGGCCCGGAGGCCCGCACGAAGCTTTCCTCGATCTCGCTTTCGTCGATCGCGATGGACGGGGTCACTTGAATCATGGGAGGAGGCTACTTCACTTCCCGCAGACTTGCAGCGGAGAGTTTCAGTGGAGATTTGCGGCCTTGAAGCCTTCCCGCGACATCGACCGGCTGATCGAGATCATGGCGGCGCTACGCACGCCCGGTACCGGCTGCCCCTGGGACCTGGAGCAGGATTTCGCCTCCATCGCTCCTTATACGGTCGAGGAAGCCTATGAGGTCGCCGATGCGATCGCGCGCGGCGACCGGCTCGATCTCAAGGACGAGCTGGGCGACCTGCTGCTCCAGGTCGCCTTTCATGCCCGCATGGCCGAGGAGGAAGGCTCCTTCGCCTTCCCCGACGTGGTCGAGGCGATCACCTCCAAGCTGATCCGCCGCCACCCTCATGTCTTCGGCGAAGCGCGCGATCTCTCGCCTAAGGAGGTGAAGGCGCTCTGGCACCGGATCAAGGCCGACGAGAAGGCCGCCAAGGCCGCGGAGCGAGAGACCGCCGGCCTGCCGTCCAAGCAAGAGGATCAAAGCGTTCTCGCCGGCGTGCCGCAGAGCCTCCCCGCCCTCACCCGTGCCTGGAAGCTGCAGGCGCGCGCCTCGACCGTCGGCTTTGACTGGAATGATGCGCGGCTCGTGCTCGACAAGGTGCGCGAGGAAACGCTGGAGATCGAGGAAGCGCTCGCCGGCGGCGACAAGGCGGCGATCCGCGAGGAAATCGGCGACCTGCTCTTCGTCGTCGCCAACCTCGCCCGCCATGTCGATGCCGATCCGGAAGGCTGCCTCGCCAGCGCAAACGCCAAGTTCGAACGCCGCTTCAAGGGTATCGAGGAGGCGCTTGCGACCGAGGGCCGGACCGCGAAGGAGGCGAGCCTCGACGAGATGGAAGCGCTCTGGCAGGCGGTGAAGAAGGCGGAGAAGGCAGGCGGATAGTTCGTTGGCCGAGATGGTCGGGTCGGCGCTTCGCTTCGCCCGAGAATATCGCCGGTCAATTCTGCCGCTGAGCCTCAGGGAAACGCACCGAAAACGCCCCTTCCCGCTCCGGAGGCAGCCTGACCAGAAGGTTGAGCGCGCCGTCCTCGGCATCCTCGCGCGACAGGATCTCGCCATTGGCGTGAAGCCAGGCGAGCGATTTGCCGTCGCCGGGCGCAAGGCTCAGCGCATAGACGGGCCGGGAGAGAGCGATGCGAGCCTCGATGGCGCGCGTCAGCCTGTCCATCCCCTCCCCCGTCAGGGCCGAGACCAGCATGGGCTGCGTCCCCTCTGGCCGAAGCGAAGCGATGCCGAGCTGGCGCTCGCGCTCGGCCGGGTCGAGAAGATCGGACTTGTTCCAGACCTCGACGACGCGGTTGCCGTCATCCGGGTTGATGCCGAGGTCGCGCAGGATCGCCTGGACATCGGCGGCCTGCGCCTGCGTGTCCTCATGCGAGACGTCGCGGACATGCAGCAGGACGTCTGCCTCGATCGCATCCTCCAGCGTCGCGCGGAAGGCGGCGATGAGCTGCGTGGGCAGGTCGGAAATGAAGCCGACGGTATCGGACAGCATGATCCGCGCGCCATGCGGCAGCTTGATCGCGCGCGCCGTCGGGTCGAGCGTGGCGAAGAGCATGTCCTGCGCCAGCACCTCGGCTGAAGTGAGCCGGTTGAACAGGGTCGACTTGCCGGCGTTCGTGTAGCCGACCAGTGCGACGACGGGATAAGGCACGCGCTTGCGGCTGGCGCGGTGCAGGGAACGGGTGCGCTTCACGGACTCCAGATCGCGCTCGATCTTGGTCATCCGCTCCTGGATGATGCGCCGGTCGGCCTCGATCTGGGTCTCGCCGGGACCGCCGAGGAAGCCGAAGCCGCCGCGCTGGCGTTCGAGGTGAGTCCAGGACCGCACCAACCGGCTCTTCTGATAGTTGAGATGGGCAAGCTCGACCTGAAGCGCGCCCTCCTTGGTGCGGGCGCGCCGGCCGAAGATCTCAAGAATGAGGCCGGTACGGTCGATGACCTTGCAGCCGAAGACCTTTTCGAGATTGCGCTGCTGGACCGGCGAGAGCGCGCAATCCATCACGACGAGGCTTATCTCCTCGATCTTGATGCGCTCGGCCAGTTCTTCGACCTTGCCCTTGCCGAGATAGGTCGCGGGCCTCAGCGCCGTGAGCAGCACCTGCACCGGCTCGACCACGGTGAGGTCGATCGCAGCGGCAAGGCCGACCGCCTCATCGAGGCGGGCGGCGAAGGAACGCTGGTTGGCATCGAGCGCGACGCCGCGCTTCTGGAGATAGGGACCGACGACATAGGCGCGCGTGTTCGCCGCGATCTCGCGTTCGATCTCGTCGAGCGGCTTGAGGCCTGTAACCTTCGTAGCCGCTCGTTCCTTGTCGCTTCCGCGGCTGGCCGCCAAATCAGTTCTTGTCCGTTTCCTCGGGCTCGAACAGCTGCACAGGATGGCCCGGCATGATGGTCGAGATCGCGTGCTTGTAGACCAGCTGCGAATGCCCGTCACGCCGCAACAGCACGCAGAAATTGTCGAACCAGGTGACGACGCCCTGCAGCTTGACGCCGTTCACGAGGAAGATCGTCAGCGGAATCTTCTGCTTGCGGACGTGATTGAGAAAGGTGTCCTGGAGGTTCTGTGCCCGCTCAGCGGCCATGGGTAGTCCCTTTTGTTGGGATCGCCGATCGGTTTACGCCCCGCGATCCAGTTCGCCCCGTTACGACCGACGGCGTATTCCGCCGACCTCGGAGCCCGATGCCTTATTAGACCGTCGAGTTCACCTACAACGCAAGTGCAGCATAGCCGCGTTTTTACGCAGGGCCCCTGCGTTGAGCGCAGATGCGCCCAAGCGACAGGCAGTCCAGCCGCTCTCAGCCGACGCCGAGCGACTTGAGCTTGCGATGCAGTGCCGAGCGCTCCATGCCGATGAACTCGGCGGTACGCGAGATGTTGCCGGAGAAGCGCGAGATCTGCGCAACGAGGTACTCGCGCTCGAAAATCTCGCGCGCATCGCGCAGGGGCAGACTCATCAGCCGCTCGCCGCCGGAGCCAGAGGGCGTCGTCGGCACCATGGCGCCGACCTCGGCCGGCAGCATCTCGACCGTGACCTCGGCGCTCGGATCCCCCTTGGTCAGGATCATCAGCCGCTCGACGTTGTTGCGCAGCTCCCGGACGTTCCCGGGCCATTCATGGGACTGCAGCACCGCCATGGCATCCGAGCCGATCCTGCGCTTGGGCAGGCCCGTCGCGACCGAAATCTGGTCCATGAAGAACTCGATCAGCTCCGGCACGTCCTCGCGTCGCTCCGAGAGGGGTGGCACCTTGATCGGGACCACGCTCAGCCGATGGTAGAGGTCCTCCCGGAAGTGCCCATCGGCGATGAGCCGCGCCAGATCGCGGCTCGACGACGAGACGATCCGGACATCGACATGGACCCTTGTCGCGCCGCCGACACGCTGGAAATTCTGGTCGACCAGCACACGCAGGATGCGGTTCTGCGTCTCGCGCGGCATGTCGCCGATCTCGTCGATATAGAGCGAGCCGCCATGCGCCTCCTCGAGCGCGCCGATCCGCCGTGAACGTCCGTCGCCGCCCTCGACGCCGAAGAGCTCCTCCTCCATCGTCTCGGGGGTAATCGTCGCCGCGTTGATGACGACGAAGGGCCCGCTCGAGCGGCTGGACGATTCGTGCAGCGTGCGCGCTGTCAGCTCCTTGCCGCAGCCGGGCTCGCCGGTGATGAGCACGCGCGCATTGGTCGGCGCGACGCGCTCGATCGTCTGGCGCAGCTGGTTCACGACGGTGGTGCGGCCGACGATGCGGTTGGCCTGGACCGAGCGCGTCTTCAGGTCGCGGACCTCGCGGCGCAGGCGCGAGGCCTCCAGCGCGCGCTCGGCGACGAGCACGAGCCGGTCCGCCTTGAACGGCTTCTCGATGAAGTCGTAGGCGCCGCTCTTGATGGCGGAGACGGCCGTCTCGATGTTGCCGTGGCCGGAGATCATCACGACAGCGAGGTCGGGATGGTTCTCCTTGATGATCTCAAGCACCTGCAGCCCGTCGAGCCGGCTGCCCTGCAGCCAGATGTCGAGGAAGACGAGGTTGGGCCGGCGCGCGGCGATAGCCGCCAGCGCCTCGTCGGCGGAGCCCGCCTTGCGGGTGCGGTAGCCCTCATCCTCGAGAAGGCCGGCGACCAGATCGCGGATGTCGACTTCGTCGTCCACCACCAGGATGTCAGCGCTCATAGGCGTATCCCATTCCTCATCTCTTGATCGGACGATGAGGGGCCCTTTTGGGCCGCCACATCGCCACTCTCTTCGTCCTGGGCGGGGCCGGTCTCGGGGAACCACAGCCGGATGCGGGCGCCCCTGGTCCCGCTGGCTGCGTCGGGGCGGTCGAGCAGTTCGATGCCGCCGCCGTGGTCTTCCAGAATCTTGCCCACGATGGCGAGGCCGAGCCCGGTGCCGCCTTCGCGCGTGGTCATGTAAGGCTCGAGCAGCTTCTGGCGCTGGTCGGCTGGCAGTCCCTTGCCGTTGTCCATGACGTCGATGACGATCCGCCCGTCATCACGCCGTTCCAGGCTGACCTCGATCCGGCCCGGCCCGCCGCGCTCTTCCGCCGGCACGGCCTCGATCGCCTCCGTGGCGTTCTTGATGACGTTGGTCAGCGCCTGCGAGATCAGCCGCCGGTCGAAGCGGGCGGTTGCGGGCTCAGCCGGCAAGCTCTCCTCGATCGTCATCTCGGGATTGCCGACCCTCCAGAGGAAGACGATCTGGCGAACGGTCTCGACGATGTCCTCCTGCGCCAGCGAGGGCTTCGGCATGCGCGCGAAGGAGGAGAACTCGTCGACCATGCGCCTGATGTCCTCGACCTGCCGAACGATCGTATCGGTGCACTGGTCGAAGACATCCTTCCCTTCGGTGATGACGCGGCCGAATCGGCGCTTGATGCGTTCGGCCGAAAGCTGGATCGGGGTCAGCGGATTCTTGATCTCATGGGCGATGCGGCGGGCCACGTCGGCCCATGCCGCGGTGCGCTGGGCCGAGACAAGGTCGGTGATGTCGTCGAGCGTCACGATGAGCCCCGCGCCAATCCCCTCCCCTTCGCGGGCGGCGCGGATGTTGACCATGCGGTCCTGCCCGCCCCGGCTGAGCGTCACCTGCCCCGCGCTCTGGCGCTGCCGGCCGTGCAAAGCCTCCGAGACGAACTCGGTCACCTCAGGCGCGATCTCCTCGATCGGCTTGCCGAGCAGCCGCCCGCCGGTTCCGAGCAGGCTCTCGGCCGAGCGGTTGATCGTCGTGATGTGGCCGTCGCTGTCGATACTGAGCACTCCGGAGGATACGCCCGAGAGCACCGTCTCGGTAAAGCGGCGGCGCTTGTCGATGACCTCGCTCGCCGTCACCAGGCTGTCGCGCTGGCGGCGGAGTTCCGCAGTCATCTTGTTGAAGGTCTCGCCCAGATGGGCCAGGTCGCCCTCGGATCTTCGGATCGGGACCTGCACGTAGAAATTGCCGCTGGAGACCTGGTCCGTCGCGTGGATCATCCGCCGGATCGGCGCAACCAGCCCGTTGGCGAAGCTCAGGCCGAGCCAGATCGCCGAAAGCAGCAGGATGAGCGCGATCAGCCCGTACATCGAGGCGAAGGCGATCTGCACGCCTTTGCGGCGCGCATCGATCGAGAGATACTCGACTGCCGCCCCGCGCGCGACCGCAGGGAACTCGACCGCGAGCGGATCGACTTCGCGCGCGATGTGCAGGAAGCCGTTGTCATAGGCCGGCAGTTTCATCAATGCGCCGAAGACGCGCCCGGTGCGCGGGATTACACAGATCGGCTCGGGCGAGGATTGCGCGTCGTCGAAGGCTGCCTGATCGGGCTTGGGCGCATCGCGCAGCACGTCGATATTCGCGCGCGCAAGAACGTTGTCGGGCCCCGACATGATGGCCGCGACGGGTACGCCCAGCGCCGTGGCGCGCGCGGTCATGAAATTGTCGAACCATTTGCGGTCGACGGTATAGGTCGGCCTGGCGCGGGTGAGATCGTCGGCAAGGATGCGGATTTCGCGGCCGAGCGAGCGGCACTGCCCGGCAGCGTAGGCGTCGGCCACCTCGACCGATTTGAAGATCGCGTCGCGCATCCGGTCCGAGAACCAGGGCTCCAGGCCGCGCTCGATCGTGAAAGTGGCAATCACGGCCACGAGCACGGCCGGCAGGGCCGCGATGATGCTGAACAGGCCGACAATGCGGACGTGCAGTCCGGCAGCGGCTGCGCCGGCCTTGCGAGCCCGGATCAGCACCGCCGCCTCGAAGGCGACGATGACGATGAGGGCGAGGATTAGCAGCGCATTGAGGATGAAGACGCCGACCACCACCTCGTGGACTGGCGCGATCGGCGTGGCGCCGGAGAGAACGAGAAAGGTGAACAGCGCAGAGACCAGCGCCAGGACGACGACGGTCGCCCCGATCCATCCGGAGACGCGGCGGGACTTCTCCTCGCCGCGCGGCACCATCCTGGTCTCGCTGACAGAAGCGGACACGTTCTCTGACAACTCCGTTGCAACGCGATCACAAAACGATCGCCTCTCGGCGCGCACTGATGCGCCGCCGCAACGGTGTTGTCAAAATATGACAGGAAGGAGGCAGGCAGGTCGCTCTTTTCCGACGGATCACCGCGGCGAGCGCACCACCTGCATGTCGAGCTCGCGAATCTTCTTGCGTAGCGTGTTCCGGTTGAGGCCGAGCAACTCGGCGGCCCGGATCTGATTGCCCCGAGTCGCAGCCAGCGCAGCGGCGATCAAGGGCGGTTCGATCTCACGCAGAATGCGGTGATAGAGCCCGGGCGGCGGGATATTGTCGCCGAAGCTACCGAAATACTGGCCGAGATGACGTTCGACGGAGCCGGAGAGCGTCTCCGCGCGCTCAGGCGACGCCTGCCCGCCCGAAAAGCCCGTGCCCGCGGCCGCAGGCTGCAGTTCGGCCTCGACGATCGGCGCGGTGATGGTCTCCTGTGGATAAAGCGCGGCGAGACGGCGGACGAGGTTTTCGAGCTCACGCACGTTACCCGGCCAGCGATAGCGCCGCATGACGTCCATCGCTTCCGAATCGACCTGCTTGCGCGGCAGTCCCTCCTTCTCGACCAGCGAGAAGAAGTGACGGACAAGGTCCGGGATGTCCTCCACGCGCTCCCGCAGGGGGGGCAGGCGGATCGGCACGACGTTCAGGCGGAAAAACAGGTCCTCGCGGAACAGGCCCTGCGCGATCGAAATGCGCAGATCCTTGTTGGTCGCAGCGACGATGCGGACATTGGTCTTGATCGGCGTGCGTCCGCCGACCGTGGTGTATTCGCCCTGCTGCAGGACGCGCAGGAGCCGGGTCTGAGCCTCCATGGGCATGTCGCCGATTTCGTCGAGAAAGAGCGTGCCGCCTTCCGCCTGCTCGAAACGGCCGGACGAGCGGGTCAGCGCCCCGGTGAAGGCACCCTTTTCATGGCCGAACAGCTCGGACTCGATCAGGTCTTTCGGGATCGCCGCCATGTTGATCGCGACGAAGGGGCCGTTCTTGCGCTTGCCGTAATCGTGCAGCGCCCGGGCCACCAGTTCCTTGCCGGTGCCGGACTCGCCATTGATCATCACGGTCAGGTCGATCGGCATGAGCCGCGCCAGCGCACGGTAGACATCCTGCATCGCCGGCGAGCGGCCGATCAGCGGGATATCCTCCGGCTCTGCCGCATGGCTGCGGGCGTCGCCGCCGCGCGGCCGCGACATGGCCCGCCCGACGATGGCCACGAGCTCCTTCAGGTCGAAGGGCTTCGGCAGATATTCATAGGCTCCGCGCTCGGACGCCTTGATCGCCGTCATGAAGGTGTTCTGCGCGCTCATCACGATGATCGGCAGTTCGGGCCGAACCCGCTTGATGCGGGGCAGCAGATCGAAGGCGTTGCCGTCCGGCATGACGACGTCGGTGATGATCAGGTCGCCCAGTCCCTGGGCAGCCCAAGTCCAGAGCGTCGCAGCCTGGCCGGTGGTCCGCACCTCATAACCGGCGCGGGCGAGCGCCTGATTGAGCACGGTGCGGATCGCGGCGTCGTCGTCGGCGACGAGGATGTGACCTGTCGGCATCTGTTCTGTTAGGCCTTGCGTTGACTGCCGTGACCGAGCTGGTGCAGCGGCAGGAGAATCCTGAAATGCGTGCGGCGGGGAACGGACTCGCATTCGACGATTCCGCCGTGGTCCCCGATCACTTTGGCCACGAGTGCAAGTCCAAGGCCACTTCCCTGGGCCTTGGTCGTGACGAAGGGATCGAACAGGTGCTGGACCAGATCCGGCGGCACTCCGGGGCCGTTGTCGCGGACGCCGATCTCGAGCGGCAGCGCGATGCGCTCCTGCGAGCCGGGAACCTGCATGCGGATACCCGGGCGATAAGCCGTAGTCAGCATGATCTCGCCGTCGATCGCATGTTCGCCAATGGCTTCCGCGGCGTTCTTCACCAGGTTGAGCAGAACCTGAACCAGTTGGTCCCGATTGCCGGAAACCGGCGGCAGCGAGGGGTCGTAGACCTCTGTGAAGCGGATGTGCCGGGCGAATCCGGACTGGGCCAGCCTCTTCACATGGTCGAGCACGTCATGGACGTTGACAGGGTCGCGCTCGCTCGGGCGTTCGTCGCCGAAGAGTTCCACTCGCTCGACCAGTTTCACGATCCGATCCGTTTCGTCGCAGATCAGCTGGGTCAACATCCGGTCCGAATCCGGGATCGAGCCTTCGAGCAGCTGAGCCGCACCGCGAATGCCGGACAGCGGGTTCTTGATCTCATGAGCCAGCATGGCGCCGAGTGCGGTGATCGAACGGGCAGCCCCCCTGTGCGTCAGTTGTCTGTCCATTTTTTCAGCAATTGTCCGTTCTTGCAGCATTAGGACGACTGCATCGCCCTGGCTGGGCAACGGAGAGGCAAAAACATCGACGATGCGATCAATGCCGAGGCGGGGCGAGCCCAGATCGAGGCGATATTCGCTGACGCTGGCACCGCGGCGCTGCACCTCTTCGATCAACCCCAGCACAGGCGAGCCGAAGGCGATGAGATCATCAATGCGCTGGCGTTTCAGCAGCGCGGCGCTGGACTGGAAGAAATCCTCGGCCGCCGTATTGGCATAGATCACCGCATGCCCGTCGCCGATCACCAGGACGGGCATGGGCAGGACGTTCAGGGCCTGCACCTCAATCGGGTCAAGCAGGTATGTACTCCTGCTTTCGAGCCCCTTTTCGGCAAACATCGCCGTCATCTGGCCCCTCCTTCCACTACTCAGGCTGCAACGCGGTCATATTCGGTGGAAAACAGTCCCCTCAGGGCCGCAAGGACCACTTGGGGATCGTCTGAAGTCAGCAGGCTACGGCGGCGTTCGGCATCGGGTGCGCAGCCCGCCGCGACGGCCTCATCCGCATAGGCGGCGAGATGCTTGCGCGCATGGCGCACGCCATGCGCAATGCCCATCAGGGACAGCAGCCCTTCGTAATGCTCGCAGGCGAGCGCGAGCTTCTCCGAAACCGTCAGTTTTTCGGGGTCGCGGCCATCGAGCTCTGCACCGATCTCGCCGACCAGCCAGGGGCGCCCGAGCGCGGCACGCCCGACCATCACGAAATCGGCACCGGACTGCTCCAGGCAGGTTCGGGCGTCCTCGGAATCGTGGATGTCACCATTCGCCACCAGCGGGAAATCTCCGGCGGCGCGGACCGCGGCGATGGCGCTCCAATCCGCCCTGCCCTTGTAGAATTGCTGGCGCGTGCGGCCATGCACCGTGATCATTTGCGCCCCGGCAGCGACCGCCCGGCGGGCGAGCTCAGGCGCATTGCGCGAGGCGTCGTCCCAGCCCAGCCGCATCTTCACAGTGATCGGAATCTTGACCGCAGCCACGGCCGCCTCGACCAGCGTCAAGGCATGGTCGAGGTCGCGCATCAGCGCCGATCCGGCCCAGCCGCCCGTCACCTTCTTGGCGGGGCAGCCCATATTGATGTCGACGATCGCAGCACCATTGGCCTCCGCCAGGCGGGCCGCCTCGCCGAGCCAGTGCGGATCGCAGCCGGCGAGCTGCACGACATGCGGCGAGACGCCGTCGCCCTCGGCGCGGATGCGCGCTTCCTCGCTGCCGCGGACGAACTCGTCCGAAGCGACCATCTCCGAGACCACGATCCCGGCATGCCGGCGCGCAGCGATGCGGCGCATCACGATGTCGGTCACGCCGGACATCGGCGCCAGGAAGGCGCGGGAGCGAATTGAAATTCCAGCGATATTCAAAATGTTCAGCCTGCTTTTGAGGCAGCCGCGATTATGCATATTTATTGGACATTGCTGCAGAAGCGCAAGCCAATGCAAGCGGATATTGCAATGCAGCAGCGCCGCCCCCCCTGCCGCATGCCGACGAAATTGGCTATGGCTGCCCGTGTAACCCGCTTGCTTAGCCAGGACGCCCGCCCTTGCAGAACAATCCCGACGCGTCGATGCCCGTCGCCGCCCTGCTCGTCGCGGCCGGAAAAGGCCTGCGCGCCGGAGGCGGAGAACCGAAGCAGTATCGCCTCGTCAATGGTCGTCCCGTGCTGGCCCATGCCCTGCTGCCCTTTCTCGCCGATCCGTCCATCGGCCGCATCGGCGTGGTGATCGGCGATGGCGACGAGGGCCGCTATGCCGACGCGGTGGCCGGCCTCGACAGCTCTCGTCTTTCCGCGCCGACGCTCGGCGGCACGACTCGTCAGGAGTCGGTGAGGCGCGGTCTGCTCGCCCTCTCGCGGCAGGGCTTCGAAGGCATCGTGCTCGTTCACGATGCCGCGCGCCCCTTCGTCTCTCCTGCGCAGATCGCGGCGGCCGTCGGGAGGCTCGGCGGGAGCGAGCTCGCTGCGATCCCGGCCTTGCCGGTGACCGACACGGTGAAGCGGACCGACGCCAGCGGCCATGTCGCCGAAACGCCGCCACGCGACCAGCTCGTCAGCGTCCAGACCCCACAGGCCTTCCGTTTCGGACCCCTGCTGAAAGCCCATGAGGCTGCCCAGGCCGCGCAGCTGCACGGGTTCACCGACGATGCCGCCCTGATGGAATGGGCTGGCCATCCTGTCGCGACCTTCCCGGGGGATCCGGCGAATATCAAGCTGACCCATGCCGAGGATTTCCTGCGCGCGGCGTCCCGCTCCGGCAAGGTGCTCGTGACGCGTGTCGGCACCGGCTACGACGTCCATGCCTTCGGGCCCGGCGATCATGTCTGGCTGGGCGGGATCAGGATCGGACACGACCACGGCGTCGTCGCCCATTCGGATGGCGATGTCGCGCTGCATGCCCTGACGGACGCCCTCCTCGGTGCGCTGGCCGATGGCGATATCGGCACGCATTTCCCGCCAAGCGACCCGCAATGGCGCGGCGCGGCCTCGGCTCGCTTCCTGGCCTTCGCGGCGGATCGCGTGCGCGAGCGCGGCGGGCGGATCGACCATCTCGACCTCACCATCGTCTGCGAGGCGCCCAAGGTCGGCCCGCATCGCGACGCCATCCGTGCCGAGATCGCGGCCGTCGCGGGCGTGCCGGTCGGGAAGGTCGCGATCAAGGCCACGACCTCCGAGCGCATGGGCTTCACCGGCCGGCGCGAGGGGCTGGCGGCGCTGGCGACGGCGACGATCCGCCTGCCCGAAGAGGAGTGAGCCCATGTTCGACCTCGACATCCGTTCGTTGGCGGCGGAGCTGCTGAACATCAGCAAGGAGCGCGGCTTCACGATCGCGACCGTCGAATCCTGCACCGGCGGGCTCGTCTGCGGGGCGCTGACGACGGTCGCCGGTTCGTCGATCATGGTTCAGGGCGGGCTCGTCACCTATGCCAACGAGGCGAAGGTCGCGCTCGCGGGCGTCCCGATCGAGCTCATCGAGCGGCACGGCGCCGTCAGCGAGCCTGTAGCCCGGTCCATGGCGGAGGGCGGCCGCGAGCGGCTCAACGCGACCTATGCCGTCTCGATCACCGGCGTCGCGGGCCCCGGGGGCGGCGGCGTCGAGAAGCCTGTCGGGCTTGTGCATTTCGCCTGCGCCGGCCCCTCCGGCACGAAGCATCGCGAGAAGCGCTTCGGCGAGCAATCACGCGACGAAATCCGCCGCCTCAGCGTGCTGGAAGCGCTCGACCTGCTGCGCGAGACGGCGATGACCGGCCCCTAGGAGCCGATCGCCGGCGCTTGCTTGCCATAGACGAGATCGGCGCGCTTCTCGAAGGCTTCTGCGAATTTGCGGAAAGCCCTGTCGAACATCGTGCCCATCAGCAGGCCGAGCATACGGCTGGCGAATTCGTAGGATATGAAGAAGCCGATCTCGCAGCCGTTCTCATGCGGTTTGAAGGTCCAGCGGTTCTCCAGATGCCGGAATGGCCCGTCGACATACTCGACGAGGATCTTGAGGTTTTCCGGATCGAGCGTGACGCGGCTGGTGAAGGTCTCGCGGATCGCCTTGTAGCCGACGGTCATGTCGGCGAGCAGCACCTCGCCGCCGCCCTCCCGTGGCAGGCGCTTGCGCACGGCCAGCCCCTCGCAGAGCGGCAGGAACTGCGGGTATTTCTCGACATCCGCCACCAGCGCGAACATCTGCTCGGGTGAATATTTCACCCGACGGGCGCTTTTGAACATCGGCATGGCGGCGGCGCCGTCAGTGACCCAGACGCTCGGCCCGCGTGGCCTTGAGCCGCGCGAAATCCTCGCCAGCATGATGCGAGGACCGGGTCAGCGGCGTCGAGGACACCATCAGGAAGCCCTTGGCATAGGCGATGGTCTCGAAGCTCTTGAACTCGTCGGGCGTGACGAAGCGCATCACCGCATGGTGCTTGCGCGAGGGCGCGAGATACTGGCCGATGGTCATGAAGTCCACTTCGGCCGAGCGCAGGTCGTCCATGAGCTGGAGCACCTCGTTCCGCTCCTCGCCGAGGCCGACCATGATGCCGGACTTGGTGAAGATCGTGGGGTCGAGCTCCTTCACCCGCTGCAGCAGCCTGAGCGAATGGAAATAGCGCGCGCCCGGCCGCACCTTGAGATATCTGCCCGGCACGGTCTCGAGATTGTGGTTGAAGACGTCGGGCTTCGCCGCCACGACCACTTCGAGCGCGCCCGGCTTGCGCAGGAAGTCCGGGGTGAGGATTTCGATGGTGGTGCCGGGCGAGGCCTTGCGGATCGCGCCGATGACCTGGGCGAAGTGCTCGGCGCCGCCATCCTTCAGGTCGTCGCGGTCGACGGAGGTGATGACGACATGCTCCAGCCCGAGCTTCGCGACGGCGTCAGCGACCTTGCGCGGCTCCTCGGCATCAAGCGGCAGCGGCACGCCGGTCTTCACATTGCAGAAGGCGCAGGCCCGCGTGCAGGTGTCGCCCATGATCATGAAGGTGGCGTGCTTCTTCTCCCAGCACTCGCCGATATTGGGGCAGCCGGCCTCCTCGCAGACCGTGACCAGCTTCTCGGCCTTCACGATCGCCTTGGTCTCGGCCCATTTGGGCGAGCCCGGCGCCTTCACCCGAATCCAGTCCGGCTTGCGCAGGACCGGGTTCTCCGGGCGCTTCTGCTTCTCCGGGTGCCGCAGTTCCGCGGCGGGCTGGCGAGCCTCTGCCTTCGGATTGCCGACGTTGGGCCGCGGATCGCGGTTCAGCAGGTCTAGAACAAGCGCCATGTCAGGGTCCGGGTCATCAGCGGAGCCGGCAATACCGGCTTCGACCTAGCTAATCCTCAAAGTGCTGCGCCGCAACAGCCTGCGGCGCAACAGGGTTTCAGCCGCGTTTGCGCAGCGCGTTCCAGATCACGATCACGACCACGGCGCCGCATACCGCCGCCAGCAGCGTGCGCCAGAAGCCGAACACCGGGATCTCCAGCAGTTCGGCGAGCTTGGCCCCGACGAAGGAGCCGGCGACGCCGACGAGCATGTTGGTCAGCAGGCCGTGATCCTCGGAGGTCAGGCGCTCGGCGATCCAGCCGGCGAGAAGCCCGATCAGAAGGGTGGCGAAGAAGCCGTAGCCCGGCTGGGCCATGGTGGCGGCGAAGCTTTCCATATCAGACACTCTCCAAGCCTTGCGCCGATGCGCGTCCGTCGAACCATCCCGGCTAGGCGATGAAGCGCGCCAGCAGGATCACCATGATAGCCCCCAGCACGGCCATTCCGGCATCGTCGAGGAAGGAATAGCCTGTCCTCAGCCGCCAGCCGGTCAATCTCACGATCCCCTGCCCCACCAGCATGCCGAGCACGCCGACCACGGCATGGCGTATCAACCCTCCGCCGCCGACGATCAGGCTCGCGACGAAGCCGATCACCATGCCGGACGCCACCGTGGGGATGATGACGCTCCAGTCCAGCCCCAGCTCCCGGCGCGGCGGCAGGATCTCCACCTTCTCGTCCGGGACGGGGCGCGGCCCGCGTTTTGACTGGCGTGGGGTCATGCGTGCCACCATGAGCATGGACGGTTCCGGAGGAAAGCTCTTCCCGCCACCTCAGCGTGCCATCCCGCCCAGCGCCGAGACCGCCGCGCTACCGACGCCGCTGCCGAAGCCGTGCCCGCCGCCGACGAGCTGCAGCCGGGCATTCAATCCAAGCGCCTGGGCCCTGGCCACGTAGTCGTTGGCCAGCTCTGGGCGCGTGTTGTCGTCCGCCTTGCCTGTGACGGCGACGATCGGGATCCCCCGCGGGATGCCGGACAGGTAGTCGACCGGCGATTGCGAGGAATACCGCCCTCCGCGCCCGCGACTGGCTCTCCAGGCCGTAACGTCGCAGGGGCAGGACGCCAGGACGAGCCCGTTGATCAGCCCGGGATCGCTACCCGCGATGACGCCGAGCGCGCCGGCCCCGCCGGAATGGCCGATCGCCACGATCGCACGGGCCTTGTAGATCTGGCGCAATTCGCGGATCGCGCCGGAAACGGCCCTGTTGTTGCCGGAGTGAAAGGTGTCGCGCCGGCCGTTGTCCGAGCCGTCGCTGCGCCGTCCGGCCCGGTCGTAATAGCCTGGCCGCAGCAGCGCGATCGCGACGACGTTCTTGCGCGAAGCGGCGAACTGCCTCGCATAGGAATACATGTAGTCCGCGGGGCCACCGTCCGAGACGTCGCCATGCACGAAGATGGCGAGCACCGGCGAGCCCGTCCCCGGCGCCGGGCCGAAGGCCTCATAAGCCAGCCCGTTGACGCAGCTACCGCCCTCGCAGGCGAGCGCCGCCGTCGAAGTGACGAGCCCCAACGCGGCGACCGCCGCCAGCACGATTCTCCTCACCGCGATCTCCTCCGGACAAGAGCCGAGCCTCTTCGTCCCTCAGGCGTTCAGCACCTTGCCGTAGGCGTCGAGCACGCTCTCCTTCATCACCTCCGACAGGGTCGGATGCGGGAAGACGGTGTGCATCAGCTCTTCCTCGGTCGTCTCGAGGTTCATCGCGACGACGAAGCCCTGGATCAGCTCGGTCACTTCCGGGCCGACCAGATGGGCGCCCAGCAGCTTGCCTGTCTTGGCGTCGAAGATCGTCTTCGCCAGCCCCGCATCCTCGCCGAGCGCGACGGCCTTGCCGTTGGCGACGAAGTTGAAGCGGCCGACCTTCAGCTCGTAGCCGGCAGCCTTGGCCTTCGCCTCGGTCAGGCCGACGCTGGCGATCTGCGGGTGGCAATAGGTGCAGCCCGGAATCATCTGCTTGTCCATCGGGTGCGGATGCAGGCCCTTGATCGCTTCGACGCAGATGACGGCCTCGTGCTCGGCCTTGTGGGCCAGCATCGGCGGGCCAGCAACGTCGCCGATGGCGTAGACGCCCTTGACGTTGGTCCGGCAGAAGTCGTCGATCACGATGGTGCCGCGATCGGTCTTCACCCCGAGCGCCTCCAGCCCGATGTTCTCGACATTGCCGACGACGCCGACGGCCGAGATCAAGCGGTCGGCCGTGATCGTCTGCTTGCCGCCCTTCTCATCCTCGATATGGGCGGTGACGGAGTCTGCGCCCTTCTCGACCTTGGTGACCTTGGCACCGGTCAGGATCTTGATGCCCTGCTTCTCGAAGGCCTTGCGCGCGAAGGCCGAAACCTCGGCATCCTCGACGGGCAGGATCTGCGGCAGCAGCTCGACCACGGTGACCTCGACACCCAGCGTCCTGTAGAAGGACGCGAATTCGATGCCGATGGCGCCGGAGCCCATCACGAGGAGTGATTTCGGCAGCTTTTTCGGGACCAGCGACTCAAAGTAGGTCCAGATCAGCTTGCCGTCCGCCTCGATGCCGGGCAGCGCGCGCGGCCGGGCGCCGGTCGCGACGATGATGTGATCGGCCGTATAGGTGCCCTCGCCCTTCGCATTCTTCGGGATCGGCCCCTGCGGCTGCATGATCGCCTTCTTGGTCGGCGCGACGGTGATGGTGCCGGGTTTGGTCAGCTTGGCCTCGCCCCAGATCACGTCGACCTTGTTCTTCTTCATCAGGAACTGGACGCCGTTGTTCATCCGGACGGCGATTCCGCGCGAGCGCTGCACCACGGCCTCGAGATCGGCCTTGAACGAGCCTTCCAGCACGAGCCCGTAATCCTTGGCGTGCTGGCCGTTGTGCAGCACCTCGGCCGAGCGCAGCAGCGCCTTGGTCGGGATGCAGCCCCAGTTGGAGCAGATGCCGGCGAGATGCTCGCGCTCGACGATCGCGGTCTTGAAGCCGAGCTGGGCGGCCCGGATCGCCGCGATATAGCCGCCGGGGCCGGAGCCGATGACGATGATGTCGTAGTCAGCCATGGGTAATACCTCGGCTCATTGCTCCCAATGCGGGAGGCGTTGCTGTTGGGGGGCAGGCCCCCGGTCGAATGGTGTTCATGGACCGGTGATCTGCAGCGCGGGACCGCGCGCTGGCAGCGGCAGGCCGAGCAAGCTGTCAATGACCGGAGCCAGCGCCAGGCCGATGGCACGGGTGTTCTCGGCGTCGAGATGGATGCCGTCCTCGCCGGATACCTTCGCGACAGCCGCCGCATCGAAGAAGTTGACGCCGATCTCGTCGGCGATGCGGCGATAATAGGTCGCCAGCAGCGCCATCTTCTCGGAGGCCCCCTCCATGGTGAAGTGGGCCTCGTGTTCCGGATCGTCAGGCTTTCGTACGATCGGCGGCGCGACGATCAGCACCTCCGGCACGGGCATGCCGGGCTCAACGGGTGGGCGCTGTGCCACCTGCGCCAGCATCCGCATCGAACGGGCGACATCGTAAGGCGAGAGCGAGTGCTGGCGCTGGCAGTCATTGGTGCCGAGCATGAGGATGACGAGGTCGAGCGGCGCGTGACACTCGATGAACAGCGGCAGCAGCGAGATGCCGGAGCGGTAAGGGCGCAGCGGGTCCTCGAGCGCGATCCGCCGCCCATTGAGCCCTTCCTCGATGACCGTCGCATAGCCGCCGAGCGCCTTTTCCAGCACGCGCGGCCACCGCACATCCTCGCCATGACGCTCAGGTCGGTTGGCAATCCGCCCCCAGGTGAGGGAATCGCCAAAGGCGAGGATGCGGGCGCGGCGGGTCATCGCCGCCTCACACCAGCATTGCCATGGGCTTCTCGATGAAGCCCTTGAAGGCCTGGAGCAGTTCGGCTCCGAGCGCGCCATCGACGGCACGGTGGTCGGTCGAGAGCGTCACCGACATCACGGTCGCCACGGCCGGCTGGCCGCCCTTGACGATGACGCGCGGCTCGCCGGCGCCGACCGCCAGGATCGTCGCATGAGGCGGGTTGATGACCGCGGCGAAGTCCTTGACCCCGAACATGCCGAGGTTGGAGACGGCCGTCGTGCCGCCCTGGTACTCCTCGGGCTTGAGCTTGCGGGTCTTGGCGCGCGCCGCCATGTCCTTCATCTCGTTGGAGATCTGCGACAGCGTCTTGTGGCAGGCATCGCGCACGATCGGCGTGATCAGCCCGCCCGGGATCGAGACCGCGACGCCGACATCGGCGTGCTTGTGCTTGAGCATGGCGCCGTCGGTCCAGCTCACATTGGCGTCCGGCACGGCCTTGAGCGCCAGCGCCAGCGCCTTGATGACCATGTCGTTGACCGAGAGCTTGTAGGCCGGCTTGCCGTCCTTCTCCGGGGCGGCGGCGTTGAGCTCGCCACGCAGCTTCAGCAGCGCATCGAGCTCGCAATCCACCGTGACGTAGAAATGCGGGATGGTCTGCTTTGCCTCGGTGAGGCGCCGCGCGATGGTCTTGCGCATGCCGTCATGCGGGATCTCCTCATAGGAGCCCGGCGCGAACAGCTTCTTGACCGCCTCGTCGGACTGCCCAGTGGCGAGCGGCGCGGCGACGGGCTTCGGCGCAGAAGCGGCTGCCGAAGCAGCCGCGGGCGCGGGCTTGGCGCCGCCACCCGCCTTCGCGGCCTCGACATCCTTCTCGACGATACGGCCATGCGGGCCGGAGCCCTTGATGGCGGAGAGGTCGAGGCCGGCATCCTTGGCCATGCGACGCGCCAGCGGCGAAGCGAACGGACGGCTGCCGTCCGATTTCACCGGAGCAGCCGGCGCTTCGGGAGCCTTGGCGGCAGCGGGCGCCGCCGCCGGAGCAGCTTCAGCCTTGGCAGGTTCGGCCTTGGGAGCATCCGCCTTCGGGGCGGCGCTCGCAGCCGGAGCGGAGACGCTCTTGGCATCCTCGCCCTCGCCCGCAATCACGGCAATGACCTCGTTGACGGCGACATCGGCCGTGCCTTCCGGCACCACGATCTTGGCGAGGATACCCTCGTCGACCGCCTCGACCTCCATGGTCGCCTTGTCGGTCTCGATCTCGGCGATGATGTCGCCGGCCTTGATCGCGTCGCCTTCCTTCTTCAGCCACTTGGCGAGATTGCCCTTCTCCATCGTGGGAGAGAGCGCGGGCATCAGGATGTTGGTCGGCATCGGTCAGCCCTCTCAGCGATAGCAGACGGCCTTGGCCGCCGCGACGACCTCGCCGACATTCGGCAAGGCGAGCTTCTCGAGGTTCGCCGCGTAGGGCATCGGCACGTCCTTGCCGGTGACGCGGGCGACGGGAGCGTCGAGATAGTCGAACGCCGCCTCCATGATCTTCATGCCGATCTCGGCGGTGACGCCGGACTGCGGGAAGCCCTCCTCGACCGCGACGCAGCGATTGGTCTTCCGCACCGAAGCGATCACGGTCTCGATGTCCATCGGCCGGATCGTGCGCAGGTCGATGACCTCCGCTTCGATGCCTTCCTTCGCCAGCGCCTCGGCGGCACCGAGCGCATAGGTCATGCCGATGCCGAAGGAGACGATGGTGACATCCGTGCCGGGGCGCACGACCTTGGCCTTGCCGATCGGGATCAGGAAGTCGTCGCCCTTCGGAACCTCGAAGGACTTGCCGTACATGATCTCGTTTTCGAGGAAGATCACCGGGTTCGGGTCGCGGATCGCGCTCTTCAGCAGGCCCTTGGCGTCGGAAGCGCTATAGGGCACCACCACCTTGAGGCCGGGCACGTTCGAGTACCAGGCGGCATAGTCGTGGCTGTGCTGGGCGCCGACGCGGGCGGCGGCGCCGTTCGGGCCGCGGAAGACGATCGGCGCGCCCATCTGGCCGCCGGACATGTAGAGCGTCTTGGCTGCGGAGTTGATGATCTGGTCGATCGCCTGCATGGCGAAGTTGAAGGTCATGAACTCGACGATGGGCCGAAGGCCCGAGAGCGCCGCGCCGACGCCGATGCCGGCGAAGCCATGCTCTGTGATCGGGGTATCGATGACGCGCCTGGGCCCGAACTCCTGGAGCAGCCCCTGCGTGACCTTGTAGGCGCCCTGGTATTCGGCGACCTCCTCGCCCATCACGAAGACATCGCCGTCGCGGCGCATCTCCTCGGCCATGGCATCGCGCAGCGCCTCGCGGACCGTCTGCATGCCGATCTCGGCACCGGCGGGGAACTCGCTCGACGCGTCATAGGCCTTCGCCTGCGCCGGCACGCTGACGGGCGCACTCGCTGCCGGGGCGGCGGCCGGAGCGACCTCCTCCTGCTTGGAGGGCGCCGCTGCTGCCTGCGGCGCAGTCGGGTTGATCGTTGCCGGGTCGACAGCTGCCGCGGCGGAGACGTCCTCGCCCTCGGCCGCGATCACCGCGATCGGGGTGTTGACCGCGACGTTCTCGGTGCCGTCGGCGACGAGGATCTTCGCGAGGATGCCCTCGTCGACCGCCTCGACCTCCATGGTGGCCTTATCGGTCTCGATCTCGGCGATGATGTCGCCGGCCTTGACCTGATCGCCTTCTTTTTTCAGCCACTTGGCCAGTTTTCCTTCCTCCATGGTGGGAGAAAGGGCAGGCATGAGAATGTCGATCGGCATGAACGCACCCGGATCTGAATACGCGGGAAAGGACGAGGCAGGCGTTGCGCTGAGGCGTCAGCCCTGCGCCGGCTCCAGCAGGATATCGGTGAAGAGCTCCGAGGGATCGGGCTCGGGATCATGCGTGGCGAACTCGGCGGCGTCGTTGACGATCTCGCGGACCTTGGCGTCGATCGACTTGAGCTCGTCCTCGGCGATCTTGAAGTCACGAACGAGACGCGCCCTCACCTGCTCGATCGGATCGTGCTCCTCGCGCATGCGCTGGACCTCGTCCTTCGAGCGATACTTCGCCGGGTCGGACATCGAATGGCCGCGATAGCGATAGGTCTGCATCTCGAGGATGTAGGGGCCCTTGCCGGAGCGTGCATGCTCGATGGCGCGCAGGCCGGCCTCGCGGACCGCCCGCACATCCATGCCGTCGACCTGCTCGCCCGGGATGCCGAAGGACACGCCGCGGCGGGAGAAATCGGTCTGCGCGGAGGCGCGGTTCACCGCGGTGCCCATGGCGTAGCGGTTGTTCTCGATGATGAACACGACCGGCAGCTTCCAGAGCTTGGCCATGTTGAAGCTCTCGTAGACCTGGCCCTGATTGGCGGCGCCGTCGCCGAAATAGGTCATCGAGACCGTCTTGTCGCCGCGATACCAGTCGGCGAAGGCCAGGCCCGTGCCGAGCGAGACCTGGGCGCCGACGATGCCGTGGCCGCCGTAGAAGTTCTTCTCGCGGGAGAACATGTGCATGGAGCCGCCCTTGCCGCGCGAATAGCCGCCGCGCCGGCCGGTCAGCTCCGCCATCACGCCGCGCGATTCCATGCCGCAGGCCAGCATGTGGCCGTGGTCGCGATAACCGGTGATGACCTGATCGCCGTCCTTGGAGGCCATCTGCATGCCGATGACCACGGCTTCCTGGCCGATATAGAGGTGGCAGAAGCCGCCGATCAGGCCCATGCCGTACATCTGGCCGGCCTTTTCCTCGAAGCGCCGGATCAGCAGCATCTCGCGATAGGCGTGGAGATCTTCGTCCTTGCTGAAGCTGGCGACATTGCTGAGGGCGGGAGCCGCCTTCCCGGCGCCGTCCTTGGCGGAGCGCGCCTTCGCCGGCTTCGCAGCGGCCTTGGGTTGAGCGGGGGCTTTCGACTTACGCGCAGCAACTGCCATGAACGATCCTCCGGGTCTTTCGACCTTTGTTGTAGAGGATCGCAAAATGCTTGGCGAGGACGCTATCTCGCATTGCAGCATGAGCTAAGTCATTGAAAACATGACTGGCTAAAAGGATAACTGGAATCCAGTTAATCGATACGTCCGGGACTAAATTTCACCTTTGTTACCAAGGCTCAGCGGCCCATGATGATCACATCGTTCTTATGCGTCCGGCCGAGAACGAGCCGGGCGTTTTCCTCCAGCAGATCGCGGTCGATCGCTTCGTCGCGCACAAGGGCGAGGCGCTGCTCCCAGGACTTGCGCTCGGAGACGAGCCCGGCGAGCTCGGCCTCCATGTCCCGCAGCGATTCCCGAACGGCGCCGCGCGCCTCCAGGCCGCGCGCTCCATGCTGGGCATGGAACATGAAATAGGACACCGCCGCTCCCGAAACGAGATAGAGCGCCAACGTCACGAAAACGGAGCGGAGACCACGGCGAATAACCATGTGGTGACGCTAGATCGGCTTGGTTTCCGATCCGTTAAGACTTCACCGATGAGCCAGTCCGACCGACGATCGCGCTGGCCCTGTCCACCGGCGAGTTGACCAGCGCATCGCGGCTCCGTATGTCAGCGCCACGCTGAGGGCGGGTAGCTCAGTGGTAGAGCACGTGACTTTTAATCATGTGGTCGTGGGTTCGATCCCCACCCCGCTCACCAAACGCCTTTCGCCGATCTTGCCGCTTCGGTTGCTCCGACTGCGGCGAGATTCGGCGTAAGGACGCCCTCCTTCCGATCGAAAAGGCCATCGAAGGGCGCGGGATGGAAGCGGCCGGAGCCCCCCATTCGCTCCGCGGGCTCCGGGCGATGCTTCAATACACATCCGGCACATACATTTCCGGCGGAACCGGGTGGCGGAGGTAGTCGGGGTTTCTCACGCGTTCCGGAAGGACGATATCCGGCTTGGGCACGTCCTCATAGGGAATCTGGCCCAGCAGATGCGCGATGAAATTGAGCCGCGCCCGCTTTTTGTCGACAGCCTCGACCACCCACCAGGGGGCGTGGGTGCTGTGCGTGCGCTCCAGCATCTCCTCCTTGGCGCGGGTGTAGTCTTCCCAATGCACCCGGCTCTCCAGATCCATGGGCGAGAGTTTCCACTGCTTCATCGGGTCCTCGATGCGCATGCGGAAGCGGAATTCCTGTTCCTCGTCGGTGATCGAGAACCAGTATTTAATCAGGATGATGCCCGAGCGGACGAGCATGTGCTCGAACTCCGGCACCGAGCGGAAGAACTCCTCCAGCTCGGCCGGCGTGCAGAAGCCCATGACGCGCTCGACGCCGGCGCGGTTGTACCAGGAGCGGTCGAAGAGCACCATTTCGCCCGCCGAAGGCAGATGCGGGACGTAGCGCTGGAAGTACCACTGGTTCCGCTCCCGCTCGGTCGGAGCCGGCAGGGCGACGACGCGGCAGATGCGCGGGTTGAGCCGCTGGGTGACGCGCTTGATCGCGCCGCCCTTGCCAGCGGAATCGCGCCCTTCGAAGAGCACGACGACCTTGAGCTTCTTGTGCTGCACCCAGTCCTGTAACCGGACCAGCTCATGCTGGAGCCGGAAGAGTTCGCGGAAATAGATCCTGCGATCCAGCGTCGCCCCGTTCGGGGCTCCGAGGCCTTCCGCCACCAGTTCGTCGAGCCTTTCCTCCTCGAGCTGCAGTTCCAGCTCCTCGTCGAAGGAGTCGGTGATCTCGGCCTTGATGCGGTCCATGGTGCTGGAGGGCATGGGGTCGACTTTCGCTATGTTGGTGTTGGGCTTGAAGCTGTGAGCCGCCCGGGCGACGGACTCGAGGAGGCCGTGCGTCAGGAAAGCGGAAACCCGGCCCGTCGGCGCTCTTCGAGATTGTCGCGGCGGAAGACGACGGAAACTCGACGCAGCAGCATGCAGACGGGCCCTCGGTCCCCGATTGTCACTCTGCGGCGAGGCTAGGGACCGATTGCGAAACTACTTTGACAACTCAGGAAATTCTCACGTCGCCGTTTTTGCCGAAGCTGCTTGCCGACGATCCGTTCAGGATGTGTGGGCGTATCAGCCCAGACGCTGGGTCACGCCGGCCTTGGGCCAGCGCGCCCCCGGCGGCTTGGAGCCGCCCGGAAAATAGCCACCGGCCGCGCCGAGCGCCGGCCAGCCGGAATCCACGTAGCCGTCGAGCTCCCAGCAGCGATGGCGCTGGCGCTCGCTCTCGGTCGTGGCGTCCCTGCAGTGGGAAAACTGGGAGCGTTGCCAGAAGGCCGCCGCGGGAGCGGATGCGAGCGTCGCCCCGACGCTGGAGACAAGCGCGCAGACGAGCCATCTGTTCATCGCCGGGCCCTTCCAGCCAACCAAAGGAGCCCTATGATGGGAGCTCCGCCTTGCCGAAGGCTTAAGTTGCGGCGCGGCGGAACCGGCGAGGCCGATCCGGCGTCTATCTCCGCTGTACCGACACAGCCTCGAACCAACCCCTGGAGGTCCGCGTGAAGCTGCCCATCGTGATCCACACCGACGAGGACTACGAACGCGCGCAGCAGCGCCTCGAAGAACTCAACGCAGCGCCGGACAGCTCCGAGAAGGAGCGCGAGCTGCAGGCACTTGCCGAGGCCATGCTGGCCTTCGAACTCCGGCGCGATGAGGCGGAGAGCTGAGCGGCCGAAGCCGCGCTGTTCCCGCGCCGCTCAGGAATCGTTGCTGGCGTTGAGATCCTCGGGGCGCATGCCCTCGTCCGGGCTCGACGGCCGGCTGCCCTGCGAGGCGGCCCAGAGCGCGACGATCTCCGCCACGGCTTCCGCCCGCGACCGGCCGGGCCTGTGACTGTCGATATAGCGATCGATCGCCGCAATCTCTTCCTCGCTAAGAGGAACCGTTAGCGTGACCGGCGGCATTCCCAACCTCCCCTGTCGGGCGGAACAGCGTCGCGACTGCGGCGTTTCCACGTGACGGCATACGAGCACGGCCTTACACGACAAGCAAGCTGTAGCCGCGGGCGTAACCGTGTTTCTCTAAAGAGAAGCTTCATGTGAATTTCAATTTGCCACAGATTTGATGATTTCGATCTGAACAAAAACGCCGATCGATTGTTGTAGAGGCGACCCGCCTCTTGGCGGAAACACTTTCAGGAGGAAAAAATGATCAGGCATGTTGTCTTCGCTTCCCTCGGCGCGGGGCTTCTGGCTGCTACGGCCGTCGCGCAGACCAGCGCTCCGACCCCGCCCTCCGCGGCTCCGAACAGCGCGACCACGGCACCGGCAACCACTGCGCCGGCGCCCGTCAAGACGCCCGAGACGAACCTGGCTGGCCAGGGCAAGTGGCGTTCGAGCAAGCTCATCGGCGTCGACATCTATGGCCCAGACGACAAGAAGGTCGGGGACGTCACCGAGGTGATCGTCGACAAGACCGGGAAGGTCGAGATGGTGACGATCGGTGTCGGCGGCTTCCTCGGCATCGGCGCTAAGGATGTCGCAGTCCCCTTCGAGCAGGTCAGTTGGAGCGATCAGCCGATCGCCTCGCCGGCTCCGGCGCCGAGCGCGTCCGGCAGCGGCTCGGCCGGCTCCGGCAGCATGGCCTCGCCCCCGGCGGCTTCCGCCGCGCCGAAGGCTCCGGCGATGTATCCGGATCACGGCAAGATCACCCTGACCAAGGACCAGCTCCAGACCGCTCCGGCGGTGACGTATTCCGGCAGCTAAGGTCCCGATGGACTGAAATATCGGCCCGCTCCGCAAGGGGCGGGCCTTTCGTCGTTTCAGGCCAGAGACGACGCGCGCAACGCCGAAGGGATCGCCTCCGGGAGATCATCTGCGATCAGCCCCATCCCGAGCGCCTCTCCGGCGCGGCCATGCAGCCAGACGGCCGCGCAGGCCGCCTCGAAAGCCGGCATCCCCTGTGCCAGCAGCCCGCTGATGAGGCCGGCCAGCACGTCGCCGGAGCCAGCCGTGGCGAGGGCCGCCGAGCCCGTGGCGTTGATCGCGGCCCGTCCGTCGGGCGCGGCGATGACCGTATCCGCTCCTTTGTAGACGATGACGCAGCCCGACAGCGCCGCCGCCTTGCGCGCGCGCTCCAGCTTCGACGCCTCGCCGACGACGGTGGGCTCCCCGCCAAACAGACGCTGGAATTCGCCCTCATGCGGAGTCAGCACGCTCGCCGCGGTCCTCTGCGAGAGAACTGCCCTCGCCCCGCCAGGCTGGCCTGCGATCAGGGTCAGCGCATCGGCGTCAAGTACGATCGGCCTGTCGCAGGCGGCGAGCGCCCGCACCATACCCGCAGCCCGCGAGTCGAAGCCCAGCGCCGGCCCGGCCATTGCCACGGCGATCCGCCTGTCCTCCAGGAACGCCGTCAGCGCAGCCGCGTCGGGCGCCGCGCGTTGCATCAGCGCATCCGGGCCGCGCGCGGCATGGACGGGCACAGCCTCCGGTTCGCAAAGGATCGTCGTCAGCCCGGCACCGATACGCATGGCCGCCCGCGCGCTCAGCCGGGGAGCGCCGACCGAGGCCACTCCGCCCGCTACGACGGCAACCGCACCGCGGCGGAACTTGTGAGTATCGGCGGCATGGTGCGGCCAGGCGTCGCGCCACAGCGCGATGTCGTTGCGCAAGGCGTTTGCCCCGATGGCATCGAGGGCGGCTTCAGCTGGAATCCCGATATCCGCGACCGTCACGGGCCCGCAAAGGGCCCGGCCGGGCTCAAGCAGATGGCCGGGCTTCAAGCGAAAGAACGTCACCGTCTCGCTCGCCTTCACGACCGGCCCCTCGGCCTGTCCCGTATCGCCTGACAGGCCGCTGGGCACGTCGACAGCGATGATCGGCCGCCCGGAGGCGTTCATCAGAGCCACGGCGTGCGCCGCTTCGCCGGTGAGTGGGCGCGCGAGCCCGGCCCCAAACAGCGCATCGATGAAGAGATCCGAAGGCCCCTCCTCGATCGCGGTCGCGGGGAACACCGGCCCGGCCCAGCGTGCAAGGGCGAGCGCGGCATCGCCTGCCAGCGTCTCGGCGGCTCCGAGCAGCATGACCCGCACCTGCATGCCCCGCTCGCGCAGGATGCGTGCGGCGATGAAGCCGTCCCCGCCATTGTTGCCAGGGCCGCAGACGACCGTCACGGAGGCTCTGGCGCCGACTCGCCGGAGGGCTGCGTCCGCAACGGCAGCGCCGGCGCGCTCCATCAGGACGATTCCGGGCGTGCCGGCCGCGATCGCGATCCGGTCCGCATGCGCCATCTGCCGAGTCGACAGCAGAACGAGGTCGGTCAGGCGCGGCGCTGCGATCAGTCGGGCAGTCATGAACGGATCATGGAGCGCCCGGCCCATTCCCCGCAAGCGAGGTCCGAAAGATGATATTGATCGTCAAATAATCATATGCACAATTTTTAATCTGTTTCTTGCCTCCGCACCGGGCTGCTCGACAGGGGCTGCCGCATGGCGGGGCGCATGCGCCAATGCTATGAGCAGAATGGAGTTCGCATCCGCCGGCTGCCGAAAGCGTGCTCTGGCAGCGGAAGCGAGCTGCGATCCGTAAACGCCGGCGCGAGCCGGACCCTCGAGGCGCAAAGGAGGCCGGTCGGCTCATGAAGAAGATCGAAGCGATCATCAAGCCCTTCAAGCTCGATGAGGTGAAGGAGGCGCTTCAGGAGGTCGGGCTTCAGGGCATCACCGTTCTCGAGGCTAAGGGCTTCGGCCGCCAGAAAGGGCATACCGAGCTCTATCGCGGTGCCGAATACGTCGTCGACTTTCTCCCGAAGGTGAAGATCGAGATCGTGCTGAGCGACGATCTGCTCGACCGCGCCATCGAGGCGATCATGAAGGCGGCGCAGACCGGTCGCATCGGCGATGGCAAGATTTTTGTATCGAGTGTCGAGGGGGCGATCCGTATCCGCACGGGTGAAACCGGCGCGGACGCGATCTGAGGACCTTCCCCGCATCGTGAGTTCCGGAGCCGCCGGCTGGAGTGGAGCCAGCTGCGGCCCAAGAGTTTGATAACTGCTGGCAAGAGGAATGCTGAAATGAAGAACGCCAAGGATGTCCTCAAGGCGATCAAGGACAACGACGTCAAGTATGTGGACTTCCGCTTCACCGACCCGCGCGGCAAGTGGCAGCACGTGACGTTCGACGTCACCATGATCGACGAGGACATCTTCGCCGAGGGCACGATGTTCGACGGCTCCTCGATCGCCGGCTGGAAGGCCATCAACGAGTCCGACATGCTCCTGATGCCGGACCCGACGACGGCCGTCATGGATCCCTTCTTCTCCGCCGCCACGATGGTGATCACCTGCGACGTGCTCGAGCCGTCGACGGGCGAGCCCTATGGCCGCGATCCGCGTGGCATCGCCAAGAAGGCCGAGGCCTATCTCAAGTCGACCGGCATCGGCGACACAATCTATGTCGGCCCCGAGGCCGAGTTCTTCGTCTTCGACGACGTCAAGATCGCTGCCGACCCCTACAACACGGGCTTCAAGCTCGACAACGTCGAGCTGCCGATCAACGGCATGACCGAGTATGAGGGCGGCAACCTCGGCCACCGCATCGCCACCAAGGGCGGCTACTTCCCGGTTCCCCCGCAGGATTCGGCGCAGGACATGCGCGGCGAGATGCTGGCTGCCATGGCTGCCATGGGCGCCAAGGTCGAGAAGCACCACCACGAGGTCGCTTCCGCCCAGCACGAGCTCGGCCTGAAGTTCGACACGCTTACGCTGATGGCCGACACGATGCAGGTCTACAAGTACTGCATCCACAACGTCGCCCAGAGCTACGGCAAGACCGCGACCTTCATGCCGAAGCCGATCTATGGCGACAACGGCTCGGGCATGCACGTCCACCAGTCGATCTGGAAGGGCGGCAAGCCGACCATGGCCGGCAACAAGTATGCCGACCTCTCGCAGGAGTGCCTGTGGTACATCGGCGGCATCATCAAGCACGCCAAGTCCCTGAACGCCTTCACCAACCCGTCGACGAACTCGTACAAGCGCCTCGTCCCGGGCTATGAGGCTCCGGTGCTGCTGGCCTATTCGGCCCGCAACCGTTCGGCGTCCTGCCGTATTCCGTGGACGACCTCGCCGAAGGCGAAGCGCGTCGAGGTCCGCTTCCCCGATCCGATGGCGAACCCCTATCTCGCCTTCGCGGCCATGCTGATGGCCGGCCTCGACGGCATCGTGAACAAGATCGATCCGGGCCCGGCGATGGACAAGGACCTCTACGACCTGCCGCCGCGCGAGCTGAAGAAGATCCCGACGGTCTGCGGCTCGCTGCGCGAGGCCCTGGAGTCGCTCAAGAAGGACAACGCCTATCTCAAGGCCGGTGGCGTGTTCAACGACGACTTCATCGAGAGCTATATCGAACTCAAGATGCAGGATGTGGCGCGCTTCGAGATGACGCCGCACCCGGTCGAGTTCGCGATGTACTACTCCTACTGAGGAATTCGGCCGCCCCTCCGCGGGGCGGCCGGCCTCCCCGACCGCTCCCAGCGGTCGAACGAAACTTCCGGGGCGTCGCCGCCCCGGTTTTTTTATGTCTGGTTCAGGAGGTTAGCGCGCGATCCAGCGCAGCAGCTTGAGACAGGCCAGCCCGCCGAGCAGGAGCGTTACGGCGAGAGCGCTGCCGGTCGCAAGCAGCGGAGCGTCAGCGAACCAGCGGATGCAGGCGAAGGACGCGACCGCGGCTCCACCCGAGAACAGGACAGGCCGCCACGGCATCTCGAAGGCGACGAGCCGCAGCAGCGCCGAGCCGGCGACGACCGCGATGGCCGCCCCTGCCGCCGCCCCTGCCGCGATGGCGAGATCGGAGCCGGGAAAGAGCTTCATGGCCAGGAAGGCGCCGACGCAGGTCGCCAGGCAATCGCCCGCCGCCAGCCAGCCTATGGCCGGCAGGTGCCGTCGCAGATGCGCCGGGGTCGGCAGCAGGGTCTGCGTCAGGGCGCGCATGAGTGCCATGACGATCAGCAGGGGCGCGGTTCGCAGGAAAGAAGCCTGAAGCTCGCCCGGTACAACGAAATGCGTCATCGGCTCGAGCAGCGCCATGAGCCCCGCGACGGCGATCAGCGAGAAAGCGACCAGGAGAGAATAGTAGCGGCCGAGCTCCCGGCGCATGGCTGGGCTCTCGCCGTCGCGGTCGAACAGGAAGACCAGCTCCGGATAGCGGATGGCGTGCAGCGAGGAGACGATCAGCACGAAGAGCCGCTGCAGCAGGTCGAGCGCCAGCATTGGCGCCGCCGCGCCTGCCGGACCCAGCGCTGCGGTGAGGATCGCCTTGAGGCCGAGCGGCGCGAACATGCTGGCGATCGAGGCTCCGGCGGAAACCCCGCCATAGGCCAGATGCCGGCGGGCGGCCTCGCCATTCCAGCGCGGGACCGGCGACAGCAGCCGGCGGGTCGCGAGCCAGGCGATGGCGCTGTAGAGGAAATTGGCGGCGAGGATACCCAGTACGACATGCTGGAAATCGGCCGCGATGGCTGCGCCGCCGAGAGACGCCACGGCGAAGATCGTGGCCCGCATGCCCTGCAGCCAGGAAAACAGCCGGAAGGCCTGTCGGAACCGCAGCATGGTGAGATGCAGTTCCCCCGCGCTCTGCAGGATGGTCGCGATCAGCCCTGCCAGCACGATCGGCACGGGGACCCCCCATGCGATTGCGACGGCGGCTCCGAGTGGGCAGAGGAGCGCGCTGACGAGGAATTCCGCGACGATGGCGCCGCGTTCCGTCGCTTCGCTCTGCGCGTCGGGGCCGGGGTAGAACCGGTTGCAGGCGAAGCGCAGCCATTCGAAGCAGGCTATGCCGGCGAACTGGACGATCGAGACGAACAGGGAATAGGCCGCGAACTCCGCCGCTGGCAGCAGATGCGACAGGACGATCAGCAGTCCGAAGGCGAGCGCAGCCTGATAGAAATAGGCGGCCAGTGCGGCGATCTTGGCCATGCGGTCTCAGGCCATTCCGACGGCATTCGCCAGCGCGGTCAGACCGCCGATGATGAGTGGGACCATGCGTTTTCGCCCTCCGGCCGTAAGGCTGGGGCAAAAAGGTTGATATTCAGCGCAACTCAGGAAAGGTGCAGCACCGCAAGCCCGGTCGAGGCCGCGAAGGCGGCGAGCCACCACAGCCATCGAGAAGAGACGGCCTCGGCCTGACCGATCGAGCCGACGACATCCTCATGGCCGAAGGATTCACCGGCGAGGCGCGCGGCGCGCTGGAGACCCGCGATTCCCGCAACCGGCACTGATTGACGCGACGCCACGGCGCTTTCCCCCATTTTTTTGCCAAGTGTAACGCATTCCGGCGCTTCCGCACAGGCCCGAGTCACCATCGGCATTCCCGGTCAGCCGTGGTTAATGCCCGGTGAACGGAGCGGTTCCATCCCCACCTTCGGTCGAGTCGACGACATTGGTGTGACCTGCTGCCTCGCCATGACGCCAGCAGGTGTTCCGATGCGCTGGCGACCTGTCTATAAGCGCAGGCTGGCGGGGGCCTTGCAGCCCGCGATGCGCTAGAATTTCAAAGGCGCGAATCAGGAAGCTTCTGGCGGCAATGGCTGAGAACGGCGATCTCTTCGGTTCGGATATGGAACGGCCCGCGGCAGCGGCGCCGAAGCCGGAGCCGCGCCCGTCCTCTGCCCCTGCCAAGGCGCCGCCGCCTGCCGCGGCAACGCCTCGCAACGGCACTCTCTCGGAGAGCAGCTACGACGCCTCGGCCATCGAGGTGCTCGAAGGGTTGGAGCCGGTGCGGCGCCGGCCTGGCATGTATATCGGCGGCACGGACGAACGCGCCCTCCACCACCTCTTCGCCGAGGTGATCGACAACGCCATGGACGAGGCGGTGGCCGGCCACGCCACCTTCATCGATGTCGAGCTGTTCGAGGATGGCTCGCTCGCTGTTGCCGACAACGGCCGCGGCATCCCGGTCGATCCGCACCCGAAATTCCCCGGCAAGTCGGCACTCGAAGTCATCATGACGACGCTGCATGCCGGCGGAAAATTCGACTCCAAGGCCTATGAGACGTCGGGCGGCCTGCACGGCGTCGGCGTCTCGGTGGTCAACGCGCTCTCGGACCGGCTCGAGGTCGAGGTTGCGCGCGGCCAGACGCTCTATCGCCAGGTCTTTTCGCGCGGCCTGCCACAGGGTCCGCTGGAGACGGTCGGCCGCGTCGCCAACCGGCGCGGCACGAAGGTGCGTTTCCATCCGGACGCCGAGATCTTCGGCGAGGGCGCGCATTTCTCCCCTGCCCGCCTGTTCCGCATGGCGCGCTCGAAGGCCTACCTCTTCGGCGGCGTCGAGATCCGCTGGAGCTGTGCGCCGTCGCTGCTGAAGCCGGAGGGCGACGTCGCCGCCGAAGCCGTGTTCCGCTTCCCCGGGGGCCTGCGCGACTATCTCGGCCGCGAGATCGAGGGCAAGGACCTCGTCGCCGAGCCGATCTTCTCCGGCAAGATCACGAAGGAAGGCAGCCACGGCTCGCTGGAATGGGCGGTCGCCTGGCTCGCCACCGGCGAGGACGGCTTTTCCTCCTCCTACTGCAACACGATTCCGACGCCCGAGGGCGGTACACACGAGCAGGGCCTGCGCATCGCCCTGCTGCGCGGCTTGCGCGACCATGCCGAGCGCATCGGCCAGTCGAAGCGCGTGGCGCAGGTCACCTCCGACGACGTGATGGCGACCTGTGCTGCGATGCTCTCCGTCTTCATCCGGGAGCCGGAATTCCAGGGCCAGACCAAGGACAAGCTCGCGACGCAGGAAGCCCAGCGCATCGTCGAGAACGCGGTGCGCGACGCCTTCGACCACTGGCTTGCCGCCGCCCCGCAGCAGGCGCTGCGGCTGCTCGACTGGTCGGTCGACCGGGCCGAGGAGCGCCTGCGCCGCCGTCTCGAGAAGGAGGTCTCGCGCAAGACTGCGACGCGCAAGCTGCGCCTGCCCGGCAAGCTGGCCGACTGCTCGAATGTCGGCGCGGCCGGCTCCGAGCTCTTCATCGTCGAGGGCGACTCGGCCGGTGGCTCGGCCAAGCAGGCGCGCAACCGCGCCAACCAGGCGATCCTGCCCCTGCGCGGCAAGATCCTCAACGTCGCCAATGCGACGCGCGAGAAACTCAATGCCAACCAGCAGCTGGCGGATCTGATCCTGGCGCTGGGCTGCGGCATCGGCACGCAGTTCCGCGAGGACGACCTGCGCTACGACAAGGTCATCGTGATGACGGACGCCGATGTCGACGGCGCCCATATCGCCTCGCTGCTCGTCACCTTCTTCTGGCGCCAGATGCCGCGGCTGATCGAGAAGGGCCATCTCTACCTGGCCGTTCCGCCGCTCTACCGGCTCCAGCACGGCGGCAAGAGCATCTATGCCCGCAACGACGCCCATAAGGACGAGCTGATCGAGACGGTGTTCAAGGGCAAGAAGCCGGAGATCTCCCGCTTCAAGGGCCTCGGCGAAATGATGCCGGCACAGCTCAAGGAAACCACCATGGACCCGAGCAAGCGCATCCTGCTCAAGGTCATGGTGGATCACGAGGCGAAGGAAGAGACCGCCGACACCGTCGAGCGGCTGATGGGCAACAAGCCGGAAGCGCGCTTCACCTTCATCCAGGAACGCGCCGCCTTCGCCGGCGAACTGATCGACCTGTGATCAGGCCGGCATTCCTGCAGGTCTGCCCCCCAGGCCCGGCGGGCTGCCATCCGGCTCTGGTGCCGGCAGGGTTCGCGCATGTCGAACCTTCGCCGCCCTCCGGAACGCCATGATCGCGAGCCCTCCGCTTTCCCCAGCGACTGGCCACTAACGGCATGGGCGAGCCTGCTCCCCCTGCACCTCGACGCGACGGCGATCTGGCGCCGGCCACCGGGGACGCCTCCTGGGACGACATCCGCATCTTCAACGCGATCGCCGTCAGCGGGGCGATGGCCCTGGCGGCGGCGCGGCTTGGGCTGAGCGAAGCCACGGTCGCCCGGCGGCTGAAGGCATTGGAGCGCGATCTCGGCGTCCAGCTCTTCATGCGAGAGGCCAACCGGCTCGTGCCCACGGCTGTCGGCGTCGAGCTGGCTGCCGAGGCGCGCGAACTCGATGCCGCGGCTCGGCGCTTCGCCGTGCGGGCACAGGCGGCCCGCACCCACGCCCATGCGCCGGTCCGTGTCACGGCCACGACCTCGATCAGCTTGTTCCTGACCATGCACGCGACCGCGCTGTCCGCGGCGTCCGGCGGAGTCGAAATCAACATTATCAGCACGCGTAACCGCCTCGACCTTGCTCGCGGCGAGGCCGATATCGCACTGCGCATGACGAAGGTTCCAGAGGAGCCCGGCCACTACGCGCAAAGGGTCGGTCGCCTGATGCAGGCGCTCTACGTCCGGCGGGACGTCGATCCCGAAACTGCCCCGATCATCTCGGTGAACCGAGAAACCTCCTCGCGCATCGACGACTACATCATGTCCTACGCGGCCGGCCGACCGATCGCAGCCCGCGTCGGCGATTCCGCCGCGCGCTACGAGAGCATCCGCTCCGCCGGCGCCCTCTCGATGGCGCCCTGCTTCATGGGCGACGCCGATCCCAGCCTGCGGCGGCTCCATCCTCCGCCGGAGCAGACGGGAGACAACATCTATCTGGTCTCGCACGAGGTCTCGCGCGGGCGAGCAGGCGTTGCCGCCGTGCTCGGTGCGTTGCGCAAGCTCTTCCGGGAGCATCAGTCGCGCCTGATGGGTTTGGCGGCGGGCGCGGGGCAGAAACCTTAAGGCTGCCCTTCTTCGGCAAGGTTTCGCTAACCATCTTTTTACGGCTGGTTACGTAGGATCACTCCGTCGCTCGCGATCTCGGGGGAGTGCCATGAGCATGATCGAACTGTTCTGGAAGAACGACCGTGGCACCATGGTCGCGAGTCTCGCCAAGGCTGGCGCGGCCATCGCCTTTCTGTCCATCGTGGCGGCGAATTTCCTGTCGAGCCAGACGGAAGGACTCGACAAGGCAGGGCTGGCGCAGGTCAGTCTGGCCGTATCGAAACGCCAGCCGATCGATCCGCTGACCACCGGTTCCATTTCCAAGGCGGCTAACGAGACGCGGCTCGATCCCTGCGCCCTGCCCCGCTGATCTCAACCGAGCCAGCGCTGCAGTTCCGCCGTCACGGCCTCCGGTGCCTCGATTGTCGACAGATGACCGCAGGCGGGAATGACCTTGAGCGACGCATGTGCGCCGGCAATCTCAGCCATCTCCCGAGCCTCCGCCACCGGCGTGATCATGTCCTCCTCGCCGACGACGACCAGCGTCGGGCATGACGTGGAGCCCAGCACCGGCCGCGAGTCCGGCCGCAGCATGATCGCGCGCTGCTGACGGACAAAGCCGTCCGCCCCGACATCGTCAGCCATCTGCCGCACGACGAGACGCAGCGGCTCGTCCGCCAACCGCGCCGGCGCGACGAGACGCTGCCAGAGCAGCGTCGTGACGTTGTCGAAGGCGCCCTTCTCGGCGAGCGCGATCATCTGCTCGCGCGGCGCGTTGGTCTCCGGCGTTGCCGGCTTGGCACTGGTGTCGAGCAACGCCAGCCGAGTGACGCGCTCTGGCGCCTGACGCAGCACCTCGAAGGCGATGTATCCACCCATGGACAGGCCGCAGAGCGCAAAACGCTCGGGCGCCGCTTTCAACAGACGGCTCGCGATCGCGGGCAAATTGTCGTCGAGACTGTGTTCGGCGACGAAGATCGGGCGACCATCAGCGAACGCAGGCCATTGCGGGGCGTAGAGCGCAGCGCTGCAGCTCAGCCCCGGAACCAGGACAAGAGGCTCTTTCATAATGCTGGAAACGGTCCTTTAAGGCTAGTTTTCCGGGCTAGATGATTGACTTTGCCGCGTTTTCTTTGCATTCCACACGGGTCCGAAGGCGCGCAGGAAATGTTGTCGCGCCAACGGGGGCGGGTCGAGCAGGTCGTCCCTCCCCGTTTACCGACCCTGAAAGCGCCCTAAGCAATGTCATTTGCCGAACTCGGCTTGAGTGAAAAGGTTCTGACGGCCGTCTCGGCCGCGGGCTATAGCACGCCGACCCCCATCCAGGCCCAGGCCATTCCGCAGGTTCTCGCCCGCAAGGACGTTCTGGGTATCGCCCAGACCGGAACCGGCAAGACCGCGGCCTTCACGCTGCCAATGCTGACGATCCTGGAGAACGGACGTGCCCGCGCAAGGATGCCGCGCACGCTGATCCTGGAGCCGACGCGCGAGCTCGCCGCGCAGGTCGAGGAGAATTTCACCCGCTACGGCGTGAACCAGAAGCTCTCGGTCGCCCTGCTGATCGGAGGCGTCTCCTTCGGCGATCAGGACGCTAAGATCACCCGCGGCGTCGATGTGCTGATCGCAACGCCCGGCCGCCTGCTCGACCATGTCGAGCGCGGCAAGCTGCTCCTGACCGGCGTCGAGCTCCTCGTCATCGACGAAGCGGACCGCATGCTGGACATGGGCTTCATCCCGGACATCGAGCGCGTCTGCAAGCTCGTGCCGTTCACGCGGCAGACGCTGTTCTTCACCGCGACCATGCCGCCCGAGATCACGCGCATCTCCGAGCAGTTCCTGCACAACCCGGTCCGCATCGAGGTTTCGCGGCCCGCCACGGCGGCGACGACGATCACGCAGCGCCTGATCGCCTCCAACCCGCAGGATTTCGAGAAGCGCGAGACATTGCGCCGGCTGATCAACGACGCCGTCGATCTGCAGAACGCGATCGTCTTCTGCAACCGCAAGCGCGATGTAGCAACGCTTCACAAATCTCTGCAGAAGCACGGTTTTCCTGCCGTGGCGCTGCATGGCGACATGGACCAGTATGCCCGCATGGCGGCGCTGGATTCCTTCCGCACCGGCGAGAACCCGATCCTCGTCGCCAGCGACGTCGCGGCGCGCGGCCTCGATATTCCCGCGGTCAGCCATGTCTTCAATTTCGACGTGCCGACCCATGCCGAGGACTATGTCCACCGCATCGGCCGCACCGGCCGCGCCGGACGCCTGGGCGCCGCCTTCACCATCGTCACCCGCCATGACGATAAGCTGATCTCGGCTGTCGAGAAGCTGACCGGGCAGAGCATCGCCTTCGACGGGCCCGGCCTGGATGGCCTGCCGCCGGGCGCACCGCGCGAGGAACGGCCTGGCCGGCGCGACGAGAAGCGCTCCGGGCGCGGCCGCGGCCGGCCCGAGCGTGGCTCCCGCTCCGAGGCGCCGGCACCTCGCGTGGACAACGGCGAAGGAAAGAGCGCTGACGAAGCCCGCAGCTCCGGCCGGCGCGGCCCTGTCAGGCCCGATTCCGAGGCGATCGCCCCTGTATCGGGTAGCAAGCGCGGACAGGAGCATCCGCAGGACAGCTCGCGCCGCGGCCGCGGCTCGCATGGCCGGGACGACGATGACGGCCCGCAGGTGAAGGGGCTCGGCGACCACGTCCCGGCCTTCCTCCTCCGTCCGACCAGGATCGGCTGACGCCGTCGATTTTTTCGACAAGCCTCAGATAATCAACTCGTTTTTAACGAGACGCGCTCATATTGCGTTTGCCATGGCCGGTCATTGCCATGGCAGCTGGGCTCATGCCGACTAGACGGACAGGATGTCCCGCTTCGCGTGGAACGATCAAAGCCGACGCGGCGCAAGCTGCGCTCAGGCTTTGTGCCGTAATGGCGGTGGCATGGAACAGTCGGGCTCGAACATTTCGCGGACCAGCGATTTCCCGGAGCGCGTCATCGCCGCGATGCGCGAGCACGGGTCTCCCTGTGATCCCCGCGCTTTCGAAGTTTGGTATACGCATCTCAGCGGTGAGATGATTTCCCTCAGCGCCGAGCTTGGTGCCGTCATCACAGCAGGCAACGGCATCGTCTCCGGCGCTGATATCGACAGCCTGCACGAGCGCTTCATCGGCTCGGAGCGACTTGCTCGTCAGGCCGAGCGCACGAGCCTTCAGGTGCTGGGCGAGATCGAGGCCATGAGCGCGCTGGTCGAGAAGGCGCTGGGCGCCAGCGAAATCTATCACGGGCGGTTGACCGCCATGTCGAATGACGTGCCGCCGCCGACCGACCGCGACCGGCTCCGCGCCTGGATCGAGGCGCTCGTCATGTCGACCCGCGAAGAGGTCGTCCGCAAATCCCAGCTCGAGAACGAGCTGCGCAACAGCTCCAACGAGATCCGCAACCTGCGCGCCGCCCTTGAGACGACGCGCGCCGAAGCCCTGACCGACCCTCTCACCGGCCTCGCCAACCGCCGCCATTTCGAGGAAATGCTGCAGAAGTCGATCGACCAGTCGACTTTGCGACGGGAGCCTTTCGCGCTGGTGATGGCCGACATCGACCATTTCAAGCGCTTCAACGATGCCCACGGCCATCTCACGGGCGACCAGGTGCTGCGGCTGGTCGCGCGGACCATGACGGACAAGTTGAAGGACAAGGCCGTGATCTCGCGCTTCGGCGGCGAGGAATTCGGCATCATCCTGCCCGAGGCCGACCTGATAGCCGGCAAGTTCGGCGCCGAAACGGTGCGACAGGCGCTCCTCACTCGCGAGCTGATCAAGCGCTCGACCAATGAAAACCTCGGCCGCATCACCATCTCGCTCGGCGTTGCCAGCTATCGGCGCGGTGATACCGCCGGCTCTCTGGTCGACCGCGCCGACCAGGCGTTGATGCAGGCCAAGCGTGACGGCCGCAACCGCACCGTCACGGAAGATGCTCTCGAGACCGCGAGCCGCGTCGCCTGAGCGGAGCCGAGGCTCGCCGGGCCGCCGCCAGCGCGAGTCCGGTCCACTCCCGCAAGGCATCTTCGTCGTCAAACGCCGCTTCAGGCAGGCGCCAATAGCTCATCTGGAAGGGCTTGGCGCCGCGGCTGTAGACAAAGGGTGAACTGCCGGCCGCCATGAAACGGCTCTCGCTCTCGGCATCGGCCTTCAGATAGATCTCACCGCCCTGCTCCAGCGCGAACATGGTCTCGCCATCATAGATGCCGTGGCCGCCGAACATGCGGCGCACACGGACCGGCATCACGCTGGCAAAGAACTCGCGGATACCCTCGGCATCCATTCCGGGGCCTCAATGGGCCGCGAGGGCGCCCTGGTCACGGGGCTTGATCTCGACCGATTCGCCGCAGCCGCAGGCCGAGACCTCGTTGGGATTGTTGAACACGAACGTCGAGGAGAAGCGGTCCGTCCGGAAATCGAGCTGGGTGCCGAGCAGGAAGAGCACCGCCTTGGCGTCGACGACGACCGTGGCGTCCTTTTCGCTGACGACTTCGTCGCCCTTCTTGACCTCGCGGGCGATCTCGAAGGTGTATTCCATTCCGGCGCAGCCGCCCTTCTTGACGCCGACCCTGAGGCCAAGCGCCGGCGCGGCCTCGTCCGAGGACTGCGCCATGACCTCGCGGATGCGGGTGGCCGCGGCATCGGTCAACGAGATGACCTTGAGGCCCGGAATAGAGAACATCGTCATCACTCCTCGACCGGGTTCAAGGTCCGGTGAAGCAAGATTGCCTGCATAACATAAGGATCAAGGCCGCATTCGTCGAGATGCGGGCCGACATCCATGCCTTGCGCCGTGCGCCGCCCATTTTGCGCCATGCGCAGCCTTGGGAGCCGCTTCCCGCCATCCCCATTGCGGATCGGACCGGCTCATGCACTCTGACGGCAACCATTAGAAGCCCCGCCAGCGACAAACCCCACCGGTTGGAAGCCCATGCCGCATCGCCTGCACCGCCCCGAATCGCTTCGCGCGCTCGTCCACGACATGGTGGTGAAGGCTGGCTGGACGGAGGAGGAGGCGCGGGAGACCGCCGACCATCTCGTGCTTGCCAATCTGAGCGGGCATGACAGCCACGGCGTCGGCATGATCCCGCTCTATTTCCAGTCGCTGGCCGACGGCAATCTCAGCCCACACTCACAGCCGCAGGCCCGCGTCGAGACAGCGCCCTTCCTCATCATCGATGGCGCGGTCGCGCTCGGCCAGCCAAATGCGCGCAACGCCGTCGACCGCGCCATAACCATGGCGAAAGCTGGCGGCGTCGCCATCGTCAACCTGCTCGATTCGCACCATATCGGCCGGATCGGCCATTATGCCGAGGTCGCCGCCGCCGCTGGGCTGATCTCGTTCTACTGGGTCAATGTCGCCGGCCGGCCGCCTATCGTTGCCCCGTATGCCGCCAAGGAGGCGCGCTTCGGCACCAATCCTCATGCGATCGGCATTCCTGTCCCGGATGGGGAGCCGCTGATCCTCGACTTCGCCACGAGCCGCATGGCCCATGGCAAGGCCCGCGTCGCACTGAACAAGGGCGAGCCGGTTCCGCCGGGGTACATAATCGACGCCGAGGGCCGCCCGACGACGGACCCGGCCCATGTCTTCGCCAGCCCCGACCATCCGCTCGGCGCGCTGCTGCCCTTCGGCGATCACAAGGGCGCGGGGCTTTCGCTGATCGCTGAACTCCTCTCCGCCGGGCTGATGGGTGCGGCGCGCATCGACGAGAAGCCGGCGAAGAGCTGGATCATCAACTCGCTCTTCGGCGTCCTGATCGACCCTGCCCGGCTGGAGCCCGATGCCGGCCTGCGCAGGAGCCGGATCGAGAGCTACCTTGCCTTCGTGCGCGCGGCGAAGCCGCAGGACCCGGCAAACCCTGTGCTGGCGCCCGGCGACAAGGAGCGCAAACTGCGGGCCGAGCGCGGCGCTGCCGGCATCCCGCTCGACGACGAGACCTGGTCACAGATCAAGACAGCAGCCGCGCGGCACGGCATCGACGCCGAGAGCTACTGAGCGGGACCGGTGACGCCCCAATCCTGCAACGCCTTCTGTGCGTCGCTGCGGGCGACGACGCATGTCGTGCAATGGGGCGGCGCCGATGTCTGGAAGGTCGGCGGCAAGGTTTTCGCTATTGCTCGGGAGCAGGACAACGGCGAGGCGGCCGTCAGCTTCAAATGCTCGCCGCTGTCCTTCGACATCCTGAAGGAGCAGCCGGGCCTCAGGCCCGCTCCCTATCTTGCCTCGCGCGGCATGAAGTGGATCCAGTGGCAGACGGCCGAGAGCATGTCGGACGACGCCTTGCGGGACTATCTCCGCGAAAGCCACCGGCTGGCCGCCGCCGGACTGACGAGGCGGCTGCGGCTGGAACTCAGGCTGGCCTAAGCGCGGCGCTAGAGCAAAGCCTCGCCGCGCAGCATGGGCACAGCCCCTCCCCCGACGCGCGAGCGGACGCCGTCCTCGGCGCGGCGCGAGGTGACGTTGAGCAGGCTCGGCCGCCCCATCTCGACACCTTGCGTAATGGTGTAAGCCGCGTCCTCGCCACCATCGAGCGTGAGCAGCAGAGCGCCGAGCGTGGCGCTGGCGCTGCCGGTCGCAGGGTCCTCCCAGGTGCCGGCCAGCGGCGCGAACATCCGCGCTCGGATGGTGTTGCCCTCGCGTTCGTAGAGGAAGAGCGACAGCCGCCCGGCAAGCTCCGCATGCCGGCTCTCCAGCGCACGGAAGGCCGGAAGATCGGGCGAAGCACGGCCAAGCGAGCCTGAGGCCGCCTGGGCAAGCACGAATTTTACACCGAGGGAAGCCTGCACGGGCCGGTGCGCCGTCGTGATGATGTCCTTCGGATCGAGCCCCGCACAGGCGGCGATACCTTCGGCCGGCAGCTCGATGCCGAGCGAGAGCGCCTGCGGAGCGGCGATGACAGCTCCGGTCACTGCACCGGTCCCATCCCGCTCGACGGCGATCTCGACCAGCCCGGCCATCTGCTCGAAGCGCAGCACGCCGTTGCGGTCCCGGCCATGGCGGGCCAGCACGCAGGCCGTGCCGACATTGGGGTGACCGGCGAACGGCATCTCGGCGGTGCGGTGGAAGATGCGAACGCGCGCGTCGTTCGCCGGATCGTCCGGCGGCAAAACGAAGGTCGTTTCGCTGTAGTTCATTTCCGCGGCCAGCGCCTGCATCTGCGCGTCGGAGAGCCCACGGGCGTCGGTGAAGACGGCGAGCGGATTACCGCCGAATGGCCGGTCGGTGAAGACGTCGACGGTCTCGTAGGGGTAACGCGGCATGGCAGGCTCCGACGGCAGGTCAGTTACCGCTATTCCTGCCAGCCAGGCGATGACAAGGCTAATGAAGCGATGGAATGTGATCCATCACGCCGGCTTGCAGCAGGCGCCGCTCACCACATGTCGAGAGCGACGCGAGCCTCGTCCGACATGCGCGACTGATCCCACGGCGGATCGAAGGTCATGTTCACTGTCACCGACGCGACCCCCGGCACCGTGCCGACGGCGTTCTCGACCCAGCCCGGCATCTCGCCGGCAACCGGGCAGCCGGGAGCCGTCAACGTCATGTCGATGGTGACCTGACGGTCATCGGCGATATCGACGCGATAGATCAGGCCAAGTTCGTAGATATCCGAGGGAATCTCGGGGTCGTAGACCGTCTTCAACGCCGCGACGATGTCATCCGTCAGGCGATCGATCTCTTCGGCCGGAAGCCCGGAGCCGGTGCCGACCGTGGGCTGGTTCGGCTTGAAGTCGTCGTCCTTCAGGGCGATGGGTTCGGATGTGGCCAAGGCTTCAATCCTCGTAGCTTAAGCGAACAGGCTTTCGGCCTTCCGCAGGGCGTCCACCAACGCATCGACCTCTTCCAGCGTGTTGTAGAGGCCGAAGGAGGCGCGACAGGTCGATGTCACCCCATATCGTGCCAAAAGCGGCATCGCGCAATGGGTGCCGGCGCGAACGGCGACGCCGGCGCGGTCGATGACGGTCGCGACGTCATGGGCGTGGGCGCCCTTCATCTCGAAAGCGACAATCGCGCCCTTCTGCCTCGCCTTGCCGAAGATGCGGATCGAGTTCATCTCGCCGAGCCGCTCCATCGCATAGGCGCCGAGCCTGGCCTCATGCGCGGCGATGTTCTCACGGCCCAGCGCCATCATGTAGTCGAGCGCAGCACCCAGCCCCACTGCCTCGATGATGGCGGGAGTGCCGGATTCGAAGCGATGCGGCGGGTCGTTATAGGTGACGGTGTCCTCGGTGACGGTGACGATCATCTCGCCGCCGCCTTCATAGGGCGGCAGCTTGTCGAGCCACTCCTTGCGGCCCCAGAGGATGCCCGACCCGGTCGGACCATAGGTCTTGTGGCCGGTGAAGGCGTAGAAATCGCAGCCCAGCGCCTGCACATCGACCGGCAGATGCACCGCGCCCTGGCTGCCGTCGACGACGAGCGGGATGCCATGTGAGCGGCAGATCGCAGCGACTTCAGCGATCGGAATGATGGTGCCGATCGCGTTCGACATATGGGTCAGCGACACGACCTTGGTGCGCGGCGAAATCAGTTTCTCGAATTCCTCGATCAGGAAATTGCCGTCCTCGTCCACCGGCGCCCATTTGATCACGGCGCCATGGCGCTCGCGCCAGTAGTGCCAGGGCACGATGTTGGAGTGGTGCTCGAGGATCGAGAGGATGATCTCGTCGCCCTCGCCGAGATTGAGATGCCGGCCGAGCGAGGACGCCACAGTGTTCAGCCCGCCCGTCGAGGAGCGGGTGAAGATGATCTCCTCGAGGTGCTTCGCATTAAGGAAGCGTCGGGCGCTTTCGCGTGCAGCCTCATAGGCTTCGGTCGAAGCATTGGCGAGGTAGTGCAGCCCGCGATGGACATTGGCGTAGTCCTCGCGCATCAGCCGGGTCATGGCCTCGATCACCGCCTCGGGCTTCTGCGCCGAGGCGGCGTTGTCGAGATAGACCAGCTTCTTGCCGTAGACCTCGCGGCCGAGGATCGTGAAATCCTTGCGGATCGCCGCGACGTCGTAGGGCTGCGCCAGCACGTTCATGGGCTCAGGCCTTTCCGGGAGAGGCCGGCGCCTTGTCGGCGACCAGTTCGCCGCCATGGCCCCAATCCTCGCGCTCGATCTCCTGGATCACGATATGGGTGTTCTGCGGGTTCTTGCCGAGCACCTTGACCAGAGTTTCCGTGAATTCCTTCACGATCTGCGCCTTCTGCTGGCGCGTAGCGCCCTTCGTGATCTGGAGATTGATGTAGGGCATCAGACAGTGCTCACCTGCGAAGCGGCCTCGCGCGCGGCAAGCCACGCCTCGACCTCGGACATGACGAGCGCACGCACGTTCTCGTCGGCGATGAACTCGGCCGCCTCGCCCGCGAAGGCTTGCAGCACCAGCGCCTCGGCCTGCGGCCGCGGCAGGCCGCGCGCCATCAGGTAGAAGAGCTGCTCGCCGTCGATCTGCGCGACGGTCGCTCCGTGACCGCAGACCACGTCGTCGGCGAAGATCTCCAGCTCCGGCTTGTTGAACATCGTCGCGCCTTCGTTCAGCAGCAGCGCGTTGCTCTTCATGCTGCCATCGGTCTTCTGCGCATGCTGGCGCACGACGACCTTGCCCTGGAAGACGCCGGTGCCCTCCCCACCGATGATCGACTTGAAGAGCTCGCGGCTGGTGCCGTGCGGCACCTCATGGTCGACGATCAGCGTCACGTCGGAATGCTCGGTGCCGCCCAGCAGGTTGATGCCGCGCAGGCCGACCTCGGTGTGCTCGCCGGCATAGCGGACGAAATGCTGCTGGCGAACGGTCGCTGCGTTGCAGACGAGCGCGAAGGAATCGAACTTCGCATGAGCACCGACCGTAGCGAGAAGGCTGAAGACGCCGACAGAGCCCTCGGACTGATCCGTGACGAGCCGGATATGCTCGACTTCGGTCTCGGACCCGGCTTCGACGACGAGCGCGACATTGAGCTGCTGCGGTGCCTTGCCGAGGCAGGCATTGACCTCGATGATCGTCGCCTTGGCGCCGTCACCGATGAGCACGACCGAGCGGCCATAGACGGAGATCTCATTCTCGCCGGAGAAGAGACGCACGATCGCGATCGGCTTTTCCAGCGCGACGCCCGCGGCGATCTCGACGAAGGAGCCGTCACGCATCAGGGCAGCGTTGAGCATCAGTCCGCTGTCATCGGCAGCGACGGACGGTCCGGCGAGCACACGCGGAAGATCGTCGCGGCCCGAGACGAGCGCGTCGGCCAGCGTCTGGACGGAGAGCCCCTCCGGCAGACCTTCAAGAGACGACAGCTCAGGCACGAAGGCGCCATCGACGAGCACGACGACCGTTGCATCAAGCGCGAGCTCGGCGAGCTTCGCCCGTGCCGCATCGAGCCGTCCGGGGCCGGTCGCGAGAGGGCGTGCCTCGCGCAGCAGCGCCCGAAGGTCGGTATAGCGCCAGGATTCGAGCCGGCGATGCGGCAGGCCCTTGGCCTCGAAACCGGCGAAGGCGTCCTCTCGCAGCTTGCGTACCGCGGGCCCACCGGGCAGCTCGGCCTTGGCGTCGGCATATTGCTGGGCGAGCTGCTGCTCCGCCGCCGTCTTCAGCGGGGTGACGATCGCCATCAGGCGGCCTCCCCATAGGACGCATAGCCGCTCTTCTCGAGCTCGAGCGCCAGCTCCTTGCCGCCCGTCCGCACGATCTTGCCCTGCGACATGACGTGGACGGTGTCCGGCACGATGTGGTCGAGCAGGCGCTGATAGTGGGTGATGACGAGGAAGCCGCGATTTTTGGAACGGAGCGCATTGACGCCCTCGGCCACGATCCGCAGCGCGTCGATGTCGAGGCCGGAATCGGTCTCGTCGAGGATGCACATCGACGGCGAAAGCAGAGCCATCTGAAGGATTTCCATGCGCTTCTTCTCGCCGCCCGAGAAGCCGACGTTCAGCGGCCGGCGCAGCATGTCCTTGGCGATGCCGAGCTTGTCGGCCGCGGCGTTGACCTGCTTGATGAAGTCCGGCGTCAGCAGCTCGTCCTCGCCGCGCGCCTTGCGCTGGGCGTTCATCGCCGCCTTCAGGAAGGTCATCGTGGCGACGCCGGGGATCTCCAGCGGATACTGGAAAGCGAGGAAGATGCCGGCAGCGGCACGCTGGTCGGCCTCCATCTCGAGCACGTTCTCGCCATTGAGCAGGATCTCGCCGTCGAGGACCTCATAGTCCTCCTTGCCGGCGATGACATAGCTCAGCGTAGACTTGCCGGAGCCGTTCGGCCCCATGATGGCGGCGACCTCGCCGTCGTTCACAGTGAGGTTGAGGCCGTTGAGGATCTGCTTGTCCTCGTCGGCGATCTTGACGACCAGATTGCGGATTTCGAGCATTTGGGTTCGTTCCTGTGTCATCCCGTGCGCGGTGCGGCACGCAGTGCTGCGCCGCAGACATGGGACCGTGATGTCCAGTGATGGTCCTGATGGCGGTCCCGCATCTGCGCGGCAGCACTGCGTGCCGCAGCGCGTGCGGGATGACCGCCCTTATCCAACCGAGCCTTCAAGCGAGATCGTGATCAGCTTCTGCGCCTCGACGGCGAATTCCATCGGAAGCTGCTGCAGCACCTCCTTGACGAATCCGTTGACGATCAGCGCCACCGCCTCCTCCTCGGAGAGGCCGCGCTGCTGGCAGTAGAACATCTGGTCCTCGCCGATCTTCGAGGTGGTGGCCTCGTGCTCGAAGACGGCGGTCGCGGTCTTGGCCTCGATATAGGGGATGGTGTGCGCGCCGCACTGGTCGCCGATCAGCAGCGAGTCGCAATTGGTGAAGTTGCGCGCGCCCGTCGCCTTGCGATGGGCCGAGACCATGCCGCGATAGGTCGAGTCCGACTTGCCGGCCGCGATGCCCTTGGCGATGATCTTCGAAGTCGTGTTGCGACCCAGATGGATCATCTTCGTGCCGGAATCGACCTGCTGCATGCCGTTCGAAACCGCGATCGAGTAGAACTCGCCGCGCGAGCCGTCACCGCGCAGGATGCAGGACGGGTACTTCCAGGTGATCGCGGAGCCGGTCTCGACCTGGGTCCAGGAGATCTTCGAGTTCCTGCCGCGGCAGTCGCCACGCTTGGTCACGAAGTTGTAGATGCCGCCCTTGCCCTCGGCGTCGCCGGGGAACCAGTTCTGCACCGTGGAATACTTGATCTCGGCATCGTCGAGCGCAATCAGCTCCACCACCGCAGCGTGGAGCTGGTTCTCGTCACGCTTGGGCGCCGTGCAGCCTTCGAGATAGCTGACATAAGCGCCCTCCTCCGCGATGATCAGCGTGCGCTCGAACTGGCCGGTGTTCTGCTCGTTGATCCGGAAATAGGTGGAGAGTTCCATCGGGCAGCGAACGCCCTTCGGGATGTAGACGAAGGAGCCGTCGGTGAAGACCGCGCTGTTGAGCGTCGCGAAGTAGTTGTCCGTCACCGGCACGACGCTGGCGAGATACTTCTTCACCAGTTCGGGATGCTCCTGGATCGCCTCGGAGATCGAGCAGAAGATCACGCCGGCCTGCGCCAGCTCCTTCTTGAAGGTCGTCACCACCGAGACGGAATCGAACACCGCATCGACAGCGACGCGGTTCTCCGGCGCGACGCCGGCCAGGATTTCCTGCTCGCGCAGCGGGATGCCGAGCTTCTTGTAGGTCTCCAGAATCGCCGGATCGACCTCGTCTAGCGACTTCGGCGAAGCGCCCTTCTTCGGGGCGGCGTAGTAATAGAGATCCTGATAGTCGATCGGCGGATAGTTCACGCGCGACCAGTTCGGCTCCGTCATGGTCTTCCAGCGGCGGAAGGCATCGAGCCGCCACTCCAGCATCCATTCCGGCTCGTTCTTGCGCGCCGAGATATAGCGGACCGTATCCTCGGTGAGGCCCTTGGCGGGCTTCTCGACCTCCAGCTCCGTGACGAAGCCGTATTTGTATTCGGTCACGTCAATCGACTTGACCTGATCAATGGTCTCCTGGACCGCTGCCATGTCTTCTCTCCAGTCGCGGGTTCAAGGCCCGCCGGTTCAGTTTCTTCTGTTGCGGTGCGCGTCAGGCGGCAGCCCGGGCGCCCCGATCGGCACTGGCGGCCACGAGCTTGCCGTAGGCCGCCAGGAAAAGATCGATGTCCGCCTCGCAGGTGGTCCATCCGAGCGAAGCCCGCAAGGCCCCTGCGCTCATGGCGGGGTCTATTTTCATCGCATCGAGAACATGCGAGCGCTTGACCTTGCCCGATGAGCAGGCCGAACCGGACGACAACGCCGCTCCCGCGAGATCGAGCTTGATGAGCACGGTTTCGGCCTTCAGGCCGGGCGTGGCGAAAGCGGAGGTGTTGGGCAGGCGCGGCGCAGCGCATCCGAAGATCGCGGTCTCCGGCGAAAGCGCCAGAAGCCCCGCCTCCAGCCTGTCCCGCAGCGCAGCCATCCGCTCCGGCTCCGCGGTCAGGACATCGCACGCAATCTCGGCCGCGGCGCCGAAGCCGATGATGCCCGGCAGGTTCTCGGTGCCGGCGCGCCAGCCCCGCTCCTGCCCGCCGCCGCGCATCGGCTTGTCGGCGAGTTCCAGCGCCCCTGTGCGGAAGACAATGGCACCGATGCCCTTCGGTCCGCCGATCTTGTGGGCCGACAGCGTCAGCACATCGGCGCCGAGCGCTTCGATGTCGATGGCGACCTTGCCGGCCGCCTGCACGGCGTCGCTATGCAGCAGCCCGCCATGGCGTTGAACGATGGCGGCCGCATCAGTGATCGGCTGAATCACGCCGGTCTCGTTATTCGCGAGATGGATCGAAACCAGCGCCCGCGCGCCCGGGTTCTCGGCGGCGAAACGCGACAGCCGCGCCTCAAGCCAGGCGAGCTCGACAAGGCCGTCGCCATCGACCGGGATCGCCTCGGCGGCGCCGGCGGGGAAGCGATGACCCTCGCGCACACAGGCATGTTCGGTCGCGCTGTAGAGCAGAAGTGAAGCGGGCGTGCGCACGCAGTCGCGGCCGCCATCGCAATCCATCAGGCCGGGCGAGAGCGCCGTGACATTGGCTTCCGTGCCGCCGCCGGTGAACACGACGTTCGAGGCCCTCGCCCCGACCAGGCGAGCGACCTGCTCGCGTGCCTGCTCCATCGCGCCCCGCGCTGCGCGCCCCTCGCCATGAACGGAAGAGGGATTGCCCGGCAGCGACAAGGCACGCGAGACCGCGTCGATCACCTCCGGCCTGACCGGGGTGGTCGCATTGTGGTCGAGATAGGCGCGTCCCGCCGTCACGATCCTGGCTGCTCCCGTTTCACCATGCCCAATTTCACCGCGCCCGAAGGCCGCCGGCACGAAATGCTTGAAATTGCACCTGTGCGCCGTGCTATAGCCGCCCATCCGAACCGGCCAGAACCGGTCGAGGCGGTATCCGCAGAAGCGGCGCACCGTTTTGTTCTCGACTTGTTCACGGCTGTTAGAACTATTCTAAGCGCCTTTCATCTAGGGCGCGCATGGTGGCTCCGTCAAGGGCGGCCGGGTTCTGGGCAGGCATGCGCCGCGCTCCGATCCGCCCTCGCCGGCGCTCCCGACCAGAAGCGGTGAGACGATGCCAGAGGTTATTTTCAACGGGCCCGCAGGCCGGATCGAAGGCCGCTACCAGCCCGCCAAGAAGCGGGGGGCGCCGCTGGCGATCATCCTGCATCCGCACCCGCAGTTCGGCGGGACGATGAACAACCAGATCGTCTACAATCTGTTCTACACCTTCGTGAACCGCGGCTTCTCGGCGCTGCGCTTCAACTTCCGCGGCGTCGGCCGCAGCCAGGGGCATTTCGACCATGGCGCGGGCGAGCTTTCGGACGCGGCCGCGGCGCTTGACTGGATGCAGGCGCTCAACCCCGAGGCCAAAAGCTGCTGGATCGCCGGCGTCTCCTTCGGCGCCTGGATCGGCATGCAGCTCCTGATGCGCCGCCCGGAGATCGAGGGCTTCCTCTCCATCGCGGCGATGGCGAACCGTTACGACTTCTCCTTCCTGGCGCCCTGCCCTTCCTCCGGCCTGTTCGTGCATGGCTCGGAAGACCGCGTCGCCCCGGTCAAGGAGGTCATGGCCGTGATTGAGAAGGTGAAGACCCAGAAGGGCATCCAGATCGAGCACGCCGTGGTCGACGGCGCCAACCACTTCTTCGACGGTCGCGTCGAGCAGCTCATGGAGCAGGTCAGCGTCTATCTCGACCGCAAGGTCGGCCCCGAGATCATCAAGAGCGAGCAGGAGCAGGTCTGAACTCGCGCTTCAACGAACCGGGGCGGCCACGTCCCCGTTCTGCGCCATCGAGGGCAGCTTCAAGGATCCGGCGCTGGCCTCGGCCAGCGCCCAGTCACGGAACAGCCTGATCTTGCGCTCGCGCTGGCGCTCTTGCGGATAAACGATCCAGTAGGCGCGGTCGTCGGCAACGGCGTGCTCGACGGCAAAGACGAGCCGCCCCGCCGCGATGTCGTAGGCGAAGAGTTCCGGCACGGCCATCGCGACGCCGTGCCCGCGCATGGCGGCCTGAATGTTCATGGCCTGCATCTGCAGCGACATCGCCGCTCTGTCGCCGAGCTTCGGCTTCGGCACATCGATGCCCACATCGGCGAACCAGACCTTCCAGAAATCGTCGCCCGGGCTGAGCAGTGGCGCGCGGAGCAGGTCCTCCGGCTTGCGCAGCTGCAGCTGCTCACGCAGTTCCGGCGCGCACAGCGGAGCGTAATGGCAGGAGAACAGCTTCTCCGCCACCAGCCCAGGCCACTCGCCCAGCCCGTATCTCAAGGCGAGATCGACCGATTCCGTGGCGAAATCGACCAGATGCTCCGAGGTCCCGACCCGCACCTCGAGCTGAGGGTTCTCGATCTGGAACTGCGCCAGTCGCGGTGAAAGCCAATTGATCGCCATCGTCTGCAGCGAAGAGATGGTCAGGATCGACTGGCTCTCCTCACAGATGTCTCGAAAGACAGTGCCGATGTCGGCCAGCGCCTTGCCAACCGGCCCAGCGAGCCGCCGGCCGATCGCCGTCAGAGCAACCTGGCGCGGCTGCCGCACGAACAGCGCGGCGCCCACGCGGTCCTCCAGCAGGCGGATCTGATAGCTCACCGCCGCCTGCGTCATGCCGAGCTCCTCGGCGGCGCGCGTGAAGTTCTGGTGGCGCGCCGCGGCCTCGAAAACGCGGACGGCGGCCAGCGGCGGCAACCTAAGGTGGGCAGCGGTAGCGGGCATGCCGAAGCATAAGCTGTCTTTATGACAGGTGACAATCTTCAGCTTTGTGACTCGTCGGCCGCTCGTTCAGATTCCTCACAACAGCGGGCCCGTTCGCCCGCCTTTCCGAGGATCGGATCATGACCTGCTTGTCACCGACGGCGCCGCTGCCTCCACAGACCGGCCTATCCTGGCTGCGCGCCTGGCCTGCCCTGCGGCAGCATCGTTTTTCTGCAATTCGAAGCAGAGGCGAGTCCGCCATATTGGATGATCGTGCGCGGCGCGATCTCGGACTGTCGTTCGAAGCCGTCGCCGTGCCTGCGCCGAGGGCCTCGGTCGCACTTTGGCTCAACCGCGTCCCAGGGTGAGCCGAGGGGGTACTTGCGCTGCAAAAGCGGTTTCCACTTTGGCGGAACATGCTCTAGACGACGGCGACCGATAAAAAACAGATCGCAAGCCGCCATGACCACCTACAAGTCCGATTTCCTGCGCGTGCTCGACGAGCGCGGCCTCATCCATCAGGTCTCCGATGCGGAGGGCCTCGATGCTTTGTGCCGGCAGGGAATCCAGACCGCCTATGTCGGCTATGATGCAACCGCGACCAGCATCCATATCGGCAACCTCATCTCGCTGACAATGCTCTACTGGTTCCAGGAGACCGGCCACCGCCCGATCACGCTGATGGGCGGCGGCACCTCCATGGTGGGCGACCCATCCTTCCGCGACGACCAGCGCAAGCTGCTCACGGTCGAGGAGATCGCCAGCAACATCGAGAGCATCAAGCGGGTCTTCGGCCGCATCCTGCGCTATGGCGACGGGCCGACCGACGCGATGATGGCCAACAATGCCGACTGGCTGCTGAAGCTGAACTATGTCGAGTTCCTGCGCGATGTCGGCCGGCACTTCTCGGTCAACCGCATGCTGTCCTTCGATTCGGTGAAGCTCAGGCTCGACCGCGAGCAGTCGCTGTCCTTCCTCGAATTCAACTACATGATCATGCAGGGCTACGACTTCACGGAGCTCAACCGCCGCTATGGCTGCCGCCTGCAGATGGGCGGTTCCGACCAATGGGGCAACATCATCAACGGTGTCGATCTTTCGCACCGGATGGGCGGCCCGCAGCTCTACTGCCTGACGACGCCGCTGCTGACTACCTCGTCCGGCGCCAAGATGGGCAAGACTGCCAACGGCGCAGTCTGGCTCAACGCGGATGTCTTCAGCCCCTATGATTTCTGGCAGTATTTCCGCAACACCGAGGACGCCGATGTCGGCCGCTTCCTGAAGGTGTTCACGCGGCTGCCGCTGGACGAGATTGCCAAGCTCGCCGCACTCGGCGGCGCCGAGCTGAACGAAGCGAAGAAAATCCTCGCCACGGAGATCACGGCGATCGTCCATGGTCGTGAAGCGGCGGAAGCCGCTGCCGAAACCGCGCGCAAGACCTTCGAAGAAGGCGCGCTTGCGACCGATCTGCCGAGCGTCGCCATCGCGCGAGAGGAGATCGAGCCCGGCCTTGGCGTCCTGACCGCATTCGTCAAGGCGGGCCTCGTGCCTTCGACGGGCGAGGCCCGCCGTCAGGTCAAGGCCGGGGGCCTGCGCGTCAACGATGCCGTCGTGACCGACGAACGCGCCGCGTTGAGCCTCGCCGACATGTCGTCTGACGGCGTGATCAAGCTCTCCTTCGGCAAGAAGAAGCACATTCTGCTGCGGCCGGAATAATCCGGCCGGGGCGCATCAGGGTCGTGGTGGCTGCTGCCCGGGCTGAACCAGCCGCTGGGCCGGTACGCCTCCGAGCGGATCGACGAAGCGGCGCAGGATTCCGGGCGCGATCGCCGAGAGCGGGTTGATCGTCATGGTCGGCGCGCTCGCGAGGCCCGACATCCGGAAGTTTACCGCGAAAAGCCCGCCATACTGGCTCCCGCCACCGAGCAAGGCGCCCACGACCGGCACCTGCGCGAAAGCGTTGTTGAACGCATAGCCCGGCACGAAAGTGCCGCCGATATCGACCCGGTCCCGGCCGTAGTCGACATGGCCCTGCAGGGTGAAGCCGATCTGCTCCCCCCAGATCACCATGTCGGTGACGTCGAGCCTGCTGGCCGAGCGGGTGAATTCGGCCTTGAGCTTGGTGAAAGAGACCTCGCTCACATCGATCCGCGGCTGCTCGGGCGCGCTGTCGCCGGTGCGACCGCCGACCTGCGCGCCGACGACACGGCGCAAGGCAGGCTCGTCGCGAACGATGAAATTGCGGAAGAGCAGATCGCCCTTCTGGGTCTCGCCCGGCCCCATGGTCAGGATGAAGTCGCCGCCATGGGCCTTGCCGTAGAGATCCAGGAACCGCAGCAGCGAACCGCCATTCTCGGACTGGACCGTCAGCTGCTGGCCGGGGCCGGCCTGGTTCGCTGAGACATCGGCCCGGCCGATCCGCGCCCGGAAAGCCAGCGAGCGCGTCTCGCCGCCGCGGCGGGACATTTTCAGCGTGCCGTTGGTCATCGCCTCGTTGTTGAAGCCGGTGAGGATCGGCACCTCGAGGTCGATGTCCCAATCGCCCTTCGCCGCGTTCTTGTCCTTATCCTTGTCCTTGGCGGCCGGCGCGGCGCTCTGCATATCCTTGATGAAGGGCCTGATATCGGCCACCGCGCCCCGCACGGTCAGCTTCATCGCGCCGCCGTCACGCTTCATGTCAACCTTGACGTTGTCGCCGGGCGACAGGCGGAACTGTTGGAAGCTCGCTGTCTCCAGCGTGTTCTGTCGGTTGAGTTCCAGCCGCCCCTTGATCAGGGCAGGCGCCGCATCGAGCGTGAAATCCTCGAAATCGGGGCCGTCGGGATCGGCGACGTAGACGAAGCTGATCTTGCCGGCGCGGCCCGCGGGCTTGCTGAGGCCGGGAATGACGCCGTCCAGCGCCACCTTGGTCAGGTCGATTTCGACGCGCGGCGGAGCATCGGTTCCCTTCGCGAAGCTCTTCGTGACCCTCACAGGAACGGTGCCGGTGACTCCTGAATCGCCGCCGAGGCCGCGTCGTTGCCGGGCGGCGCCATCGAGATTGAGCAGCAGGCTGGCCTCGCCCTGCCCCTTACCATTCTGCTTGAGCTCGACGGCGGCCTTGTCGCCTCCGACACGCGCGTCCCCGCGCAGGCTCAGGCCGTTGCGGTCGATCGTTACGGCAAAATTGCCGCCCTCGAGCTTCTCGGTGCCGAGCAATGTGTCGGAGCCGACGTTCGAGAAGGTGCCTGAAGCGGTCGCGACGACCTCTTCCGGCTTGAGATCGGGCGCCAGCGGCAGAGTGAGACCGACCTTGAGGTCGCTGCCGCCCTTGAGCGCGGCCGGATCGATCTGGCCGGGCGTGAAATCCTTCAGTGCGGGGAAGGCGAGCAGCGCCGCCAGCGCGTCCATCGGCCCCTGCTGGCGGAAGCCGATGCGGGCCTGCGCCCGCTGCATCCACAGCTCGGGCATCACGAAGCTGCCTTCGCTGAGCTGGAGCTGGCGCCCATTGCCGAGATCGGCCGTCGCCTTCGCGATCGCCAGCTGCACGCTGCGTCCGGAAACCTTGCCGCTGACAACCGCGTCGATCAGAGGCGGCAGGCCCGGATCGGGCAGGTAACGGATCTGGTCGCCATCGATGATGACGGACAGGGAGCCGTCAGGCATACCGTGGCCCGTGACCAGGCGCGCATGATCCGCTGCAGGCAGATCGAGATCGACCGCAAGCGACTTCATCCGGCCGGAGACGAGCTGTCGCCGCAAGGTGTCGTGGACGTCCGGCGAGGTGAATCTCGGCCAGATCGCCAACAGCGCCCGCACATCCGAGTTTGCCGCCCGGACCGCGAAACGCTGCAGCGGTGAGCTGCCGACCTGCTGGATAAAGGCCGTCATGTCGACGGTCGCGTTCGGCCCGCGGATCGAGGCTTCCTCGATGGAGACGGAAGCGCTCGCCGGGTCGATCTTCAACGCGGTCTTGAGCGCATCAATCCTGATCGGCGGGTCGGCGTCCAGGCCCGCGAGTTGACCGGCCGCGCCGAGCGAGATGTTCCACGCCCCGTTATCTGCCCGCAGCGTGCCCGTCGTGACGAGCTGGGTTGCGCCCGCCTTGAGTTCGCCGCGCAGGATGTTGAGCTCGCTGAGATCGCCGCCACTCGCCAGTTCGAAATGAGCGGAATCAACCGCCAGCGGCGGCATGGGGCTTTCCGGGAAGCGAAGCGTGCCCGAATGCACGTCCAGCGCAGCCGTGATCGATTTGCGTCCGTCAGGCGCCTGGCGCAGCGTCGCCTTGCCCTGGAGAGGCATGCCCTCGACGACCACGCCGCCCGCGCCGAAGGCGAGCGCGACGACTTCCGCCGGTTCGAAGCGCAGTATGTCGATGTCGGCGCGCCGGGTGCCGTCGGCCTCGGTCGAGAGGTCTACGGCCATCTCCTTCCAGCGCTGGCCCGTGCGCCCCTTCATCGTCAGCCGGGTGCCGCTCTCGCCCACGCGCGACAGCCTGAGCTCCACATCTTCGAGGCCCGCCTTCTGCCGTCCTTCGGGGTCGACCAGCGACAGGCGCGCGCCGTTCATGCCGGCTGTCTCCAGCGCGCCGAGGAAGCCGTCCCCGCGTGCCAGCGTCGAGACTGCGCTCATGATACCTGTGAAGGCGTTCCACTGCGCGGCATCCGGCAGCGTCGGCTGCGGTGGCGCCTCAGCCGGCGCCGAGTCGGCATTGATGACCAGCGCCCCGTCCTTGTTCACGCCGAGGCGGACATTGACGCCGCGCAGGTCGACCGAGACGAGTCGGATCTCGCCTTTCAGAAGGGCCATGGGCTCATAGCCGAGCACGGCCTCGGGCGCGCGGATCACCGCGCCGCTGGCGTGGCGGAACGAGACCTGGCGGACCCTGAGCTGGGAATGCCCGTCTATGCGGCCGAGTTCGGCCGCGGCCGCCTCCACCTTCCAGTCCGGGCCGAGACGCTCCTCGATGGCCAGGGAGATCCGCCCCTCGAGGCCCGACAGCGGGATGATGCCGGTCACCAGCAGCGTCGCCGCCGCGCCCGCCAGAACCACAGCCGCCACCGTGATCGCGACGCAGATCGTCGCCAGCCCAGCCTTGGCCCGCTGCTTCACGACCTCAATGTCGATGTCGAGGTCGCAAGCTTCCTCCGCGGGCCCAGGGGTTGCCTGCCCGGCAGCGTTCCGCTTTGCGTCCTGCTCCAACAAAATGCGCGTAGTCCTTTCGGCGCCTTGACGGCTCGCGGCAGGGTGCGTCCGATCGCCCCTTGTCGCAATCCCGGAAGACGGCATGCATGTCGATGCGGCCTCAAGAAGCGATTCGGCAATCCGGAAAAGGAATTGCCTCCGCTTTGCCGGCCCTTCGCATCTCCGGCCCACCGGGCCGTGCTGCACGGTCCCATGCAGCGAGAAGTCGACGAAAGGAAGGCAGAAGCCATGGCGTTGCAGGAAGGCGATCCCGCCCCCGACTTCACCTTGCCGCGAGACGGCGGCGGCGGCGAGGTGAGCCTTTCATCCCTGCGCGGCCGGAAGGTCGTGCTCTATGCCTATCCGAAGGACGACACGCCCGGCTGCACGCAGGAAGCCATCGCCTTCAACCGCCTGCGCAAGGAATTCGCGGCGGCCGGCACGGACATCATCGGCGTCTCGCCCGATTCGGCGAAGCGCCACGACAACTTCAAGCGCAAGCATGAGCTCGACTTCCCGCTGCTGGCAGACGAGGCGCAGATGCTCGCCTCGGCTTATGGGATCTGGGTCGAGAAGAGCCTCTACGGCCGCAAGTACATGGGAATCGAGCGCTCGACCTTCCTGATCGATGCCGCAGGCCGCCTTGCTCGCATCTGGCGCAAGGTCAAGGTCGAAGGCCATGCGGAAGAGGTTCTGGCCGCGGCTCAGGCCCTCTAGGCGGATATCGCGGCCGGAATTTGCGAAAGATTAACCCTAACAATTCCTAATGGTGGCATCGGCAGCGTTTAATCCGGTTCCGCGTAATGCATCCTCAGCCTCCGACGGCCCCCGCCCTCCCAGCCACGGGCCTCGTGACTCACAAGACCTACACGATCAGCCGCTCGACGATGTTGGCCGGGTTGGCATGGCTCTCGCTCACGACAGCCTGCAGCGGCGCTGCCGGCTGGTACATTCTGAGCCGCGATGACCTCGCCGCCCGGCTGATCGCCCGCGAGACCGCCCGGCAATACGCCTATGAAGACCGCATCGCCGCGCTGCGCGCCGATATCGACCGCTATGCAAGTCGCGCCCTGCTCGACCAGGATGGCGTCGAATCCCGCGTCGACGAGCTCGCCACCCGGCAGGCCGAGCTGGAATCGCGCCAGTCACTCGTCAGCGCGCTGACCGATACCCTGCAATCCAGCGGCCTTCTGCCGGCCGCAAAGTTGCCGCTGCGCACCCGTGTCATCAAGCCGGAAGAACCGGTGCGCGCCTCCGGCGTCACCAGCTTCGCGCCGATCCTGCCTGGCAAGCTGATCCAGCAGGACAAGCCGATGCCCGCCCCGGAAGCACCGTCGCTGCGCGGAGCCGATAGCGCGAACTCGGGCGGCTGGCAGTCGGGCGAAGCGCCTGCCGAGCCGCCGGCCAAGCGCGTCGAGGCTACGCTGGGCAAGCTCGACATCGCCATGGCCGGCACCTCGGACGCACAGATCGCCGCCTTGAAGGAGATGGACCAGTCGCTCGCGGCGACGCAGAAGCGCCTGCGCAGCGCGCTCGCCGAGACCGGGCTCGACGCCGAGCGGCTCGCGGCTGCACAGGGCGGCGCAGCGGCTGGAGTCGGCGGCCCGCTCGTCCCGGTGAATCTCGATCCCTCGGCCGGCCCGTTCGAGGCGACGCTGGTCGCCCTGCAGCCGCGCATGACATCGCTGATCCGCCTGCGCGGCGTGATCGAGCAGTTGCCGCTAGCCCGGCCGATGGCCGGCGACCACGACTTCACCTCGAATTTCGGCTATCGGACCGACCCCTTCACGCGCGGCCTCGCCATGCATACCGGCGTCGATTTCCGCGCCGAGTCGGGCTCGCCGATTCTTGCGACCGCGCCGGGCAAGGTGATCGCGGCGGAATACAATGGCGGCTACGGCAATATGGTCGAGGTCGAGCACGCCAACGGGCTGAGCACCCGCTACGCCCACATGTCGGCGATATCGGTGTCGGTGGGGCAGAATGTGAAGACGGGCTCGGTGCTTGGCCGGGTAGGCTCGACCGGTCGCTCAACCGGCCCGCATCTCCACTACGAGACCCGCATCAACGACGAGGCGGTCGATCCGACCCGCTTCCTGCGCGCCGGCAGCAAGCTTCTCACCGACGCATCCTGAATCCCGGCCACAAACAAGAAAAGCCGCGCCTTATGCGCGGCTTTTCTTGTTGGATGTGAAGACGATCAGTCGATGTCTTCAACCTCGACTTCAGTTCCGTAGACACGCTGTGCCAGCGACGCCTCCATGAATTGGTCGAGATCGCCGTCGAGCACGTCGGAGGGCGCCGTCGAGCTGACGCCGGTGCGCAGGTCCTTCACGAGCTGGTAGGGCTGCAGCACATAGGAACGGATCTGGTGGCCCCAGCCGATATCGGTCTTGGAGGCCTGCTCGGCGTTGGCCTTCTCTTCGCGCTTCTTCAGCTCGACCTCGTAGAGGCGGGCGCGCAGCATCTCCCAGGCCTTGGCCCGGTTCTTGTGCTGCGAGCGCTCCTGCTGGCAGGCAACCGCGATCCCGGACGGAATATGCGTGATGCGCACGGCCGAATCGGTCGTGTTGATGTGCTGGCCGCCCGCTCCTTGGGCGCGATAAGTGTCGATCCGGCAGTCCGATTCCTTGACGTCGATGACGATGCGATCGTCGACGACCGGATAGACCCAGACCGACGCAAACGAGGTCTGCCGTCTCGCATTGGAATCGAAGGGCGAGATGCGGACGAGCCGGTGCACGCCGGATTCGGTCTTCAGCCAGCCATAGGCGTTATGGCCCTTGAACTGCAGAGTCGCGGACTTGATACCGGCCGTATCGCCGTCCTGGTATTCCAGCGTCTCGACCTTGAGTTTCCGCCGCTCGCCCCAGCGCCGATACATGCGCAGCAGCATCTCGGCCCAGTCCTGGCTCTCGGTGCCGCCGGCGCCGGGATGGATCTCGACATAGGTGTCGAGCATGTCGGCCTCGCCCGAGAGCAGAGTCTCGACCTGCAGGCGCGCAGCCTCGTCCTGAACGGCCTTGATCGCCTGCTCGCCCTCGGTGACTGTGGCCTCGTCGTCCTCCATCTCGCCGAGCTCGATCAGCGTCAGAGCATCATCGAGTTCACGTTCGAGGCGGGTGATGCCCTCGATCTGGGTTTCCAGTGAGGTGCGCTCGCGCATCAGCTTCTGCGCGGCTTCGGCATCATTCCAGAAATCGGGGCCCTCGGAGAGGGCATTCAGTTCGGCGAGGCGGCGCTGGGCTTGATCCCAGTCAAAGATGCCTCCTCAGCAGTCCAATGGACTGCTTGGCGTTGTCGAGTTGCGTCTGGATCTCTGGCCGCATGCGGAAACTGCCTTCTTGAACAGGCGTACCGGATAGAGGCTGTCGTCCCGGGTGTAAATCCCGCAGCCCCATCAACCGGTCACGCGGTAGAGGTGATCATCCGGCAGGCCGAGCCGGCGACAGGCCTGAACCGCCGGGCTGGAACGAAGCAGCACTCGGTCCGCCAGCCGGCAGGCCAGCTTTACCGCCCAGGCCTCGCCGGGGCCAAACCGATTCTGCGCGTCGAGCCCGAGTTGCACCCTGAACCAGTCTGGAGTGGTCGCGACGGCCGCTCGGATCAGCATGCGCTGGAGCGGCCGCAACGCCGCCGGCAAGATCGGTGCGGTCCTGATGATGTCGAGAAACTCGAAAATAATCGGCGATGCTTCCAACTGCGGAGCCGTCGCGGCGAAAAGGGCGTCCATCTCCGCGGTAGAGCCAGGCGCCCCCATGGACCCATAGAGTCGCGCGGCGGGCGCGCCCTCGGCATAGAAGCGATCCCGCTCCTGCCGCGACAAGGGCCGGACATACCGATGATAGGCTTCGCTGAAGCCGAATCCTGCCGTCGCCTGAACCCAGTCTAGCAGCTCCGGATCGTTGGCCCGATAGGCCGTTCCGTCCGGTGCTTGGCCCTCCACCGCGTCATGGCGCCGAACAACCCCGGCAATCATCGCCTCCGCCCGCGAACGAGCGCCATAGACTGTCACCATGGCGGCGAGCCCGGTGCGCCGCAGCCGCCGGGCAGGGTCCTTCCGGAACGAGGAATGGTCCCATACGCCGGCGCGAACCTGAGGATGCGCCAGTTCGAGGAGGACAGCAGCCACCCCGCCGACGAACAGCGCGACAGGATTCTTGAAAACCCGCCACGAGACCGAATCGGCACCGACCAGAGCAGGTTCGCCTGGAGGCGAAGCGAAGTCGGCCGCAGCGGCCCCCGGCGCCTGCAGCAAGGCGAGCGCAGCCATGTCGAGTTCGCGTGCGACAAGCCCGGGCAAGGGCAGCGGCGACGGCAGGAATGCAGAGATCATGAAAACCCTTTTCGCGATGCGCCTGCGGCGCTCTCGCGAAAAGGAACGATGCTGCCCGCGAACCGTTCCGGCGCTGCCTAGTACAAGCCGCCGGTGCCGGAGCCGATGGCGCGTCCGCCGCCGCCTGGACCGGCGCCATATGGCACGCCGCCATCGGCCGAGGCGCCGATGACCGAGAACGAGTCGGGCGGTGCGGTGCCGGGCTTGAACGCCTCGAGAATGCCGCCCTCGCCACCGGCACGCATGCCGCTGCGCGCATCGACGCGGATCAGCTTGATGCCGGCAGGCACACGGAACGGCGTCGCAGGCTTGTCCTTCAGGGCGACGGTCATGAAGTCGCGGAAGATCGGCGCGGCATACTGGCCAGCGGTCGCCGAGGTGCCGAGCGATTTCGGCTTGTCGAATCCCATATAGACGCCGACCACGAGGTCGGGCGAGAAGCCGACGAACCAGACGTCCTTGGCGTCGTTGGTCGTGCCGGTCTTGCCGGCGAGCGGCTTGCCGACCGACTTCACCACCGTCGCGGTGCCTGCATTGACCACGCCTTCGAGGATCGAGACCATCTGATATGCGGTCAGCGGGTCGAGCACCTGCTCGCGGTTGTCGATCAGGCGCGGCTCAGGCTGGTTCGCCCATTTCTCGGCGGCGCAGCCCTCGCAGACACGCTGGTCGTGGCGGAAGATCGTCGTGCCCCAGCGGTCCTGGATGCGGTCGATCAGGGTCGGCCGGATGCGCTTGCCGCCATTGACCAACATCGAATAGGCCGCGGTCATGCGCATGACCGTCGTCTCGCCAGCGCCGAGCGACATCGAGAGCACAGGCTGCATGTCGTCATAGACGCCGAAGCGGCGGGCATATTCGGCGATCAGCGGCATGCCGACATCCTTGGCGAGCCGGACCGTCATGAGGTTCTTCGAGAACTGGATGCCGTAGCGCAGCGTATGCGGGCCGGTCGACTTGCCGTCGTAGTTTTCCGGCCGCCACATGCCGAGGCCGGGACCCTGGTCGATCTCGATCGGCCCGTCCAGCACGATGCTCGATGGGGTGTAGCCGTTGTCGAGCGCCGTCGCGTAGACGAAGGGCTTGAAGGACGAGCCCGGCTGACGCAGCGCCTGCGTGGCGCGGTTGAACTCCGACTGGTCGTGGCTGAAGCCGCCGACCATGGCGAGCACGCGGCCCGAGAACGGGTCCATCACGGTGATGGCGCCGTTGACCTCTGGGAGCTGACGCAGGCGGGCGAACCCGGCCCGGCCGTCAACCGGCTCGACATAGACGACGTCGCCGACCGATACCGCCTGGGAGACGCGCGCCCGCCGGGTCCATTTGATGCCGTCGGCGGCGAGCGTCAGCGTCTGGCGCTCCTTGTTGAGGTGGCCGGCATTGTCGCGCAGCGGATGCAGGCCGACGCGCGCGCTGTCGCCATTCACATCCAGCACGACGGCGAGCCGCCAGGGCGCCACATCGCCGAGAACCGGCAACTCGCCCAGAGTCGTACCCCAGTCGGCAGAGCCGATATCGAGTTTCTGGATGGCGCCGCGCCAGCCGCGCGCCTCGTCGAAGCGCACGAGCCCGTCGACCAGCGCCTTGCGGGCCATGAGCTGCGTCTTGGGATCGACCGTGGCGCGCACGGAGAGGCCGCCTTCCAGCAGCTTCTTCTCGCCATAGCGGTCCTGGAGTTCGCGCCGGATCTCTTCGGCGAAATAGCCGGCGGCGATCTGGTTCGGCGAAACGGTGCGCGGATTGACGCCGAGCGGCTGCTTCTTGGCGGCGTCGGCGACATTCGCCTTGACGTAGCCGTTCTCGACCATGCGATCGATCACGTAGTTGCGACGCTCGATCGCGCGGTCGCGGTTGCGGAAGGGATGCAGGTCGGAGGGCGCCTTCGGCAGCGCGGCGAGATAGGCCGCTTCCTGCAGGTTGAGTTCATGAACCGACTTGCCGAAATAGTTCAGCGCGGCTGCCGCTATGCCATAGCTGCCCTGCCCCGGCGCCGGCGCGCCGAGATAAATCTCGTTCACATAGAGCTCGAGAATCTTGTCCTTCGAGTAGGTCGATTCGAGCTTGAGCGCGACGAGCGCCTCGCGAATCTTGCGCTCGATCGACTGCTCGGGGCTCAGGAAGAAGTTCTTCGCGACCTGCTGGGTGATCGTCGAGGCACCCTGCGGCCGGCGATTCGCGCCGCGGTTGCGGAAATTCGAGATGGCGGCGCGAACCAGGCCTTCCGGGTCGACGCCCATATGCTTGTAGAAATTCTTGTCCTCGGCCGAGATATAGGCGTCGACGACGAGCTTCGGCACGGCCTGGATCGGCAGGTAGAGCCGGCGCTCGCGGGCGTACTCGGCGATCAGGCTGCCGTCGCCCGCATGGACGCGGGTCATCACCGGCGGCTCGTAGTTCCTGAGCTGCGCATAGTCCGGCAGGTCCTGCGAATAGTGCCAGATAAGGCCGCCCAAAACGGCAGCACCGATCACGAAAGCGATCGCGCCCGCGGCGAACAACCACCCGAAGATTCGCAGAATGAACCGCATTGCAGGCCCTGGACCCCTCTCTGCACCCGGTGCGCCGGATCAGGGCGCGTCGCAAATCACAGCTATAGCATCACGGAAATGGCGGAACCGTGGCCCGCCGACCATATTTCGCGCCTTCCCATAGGATACGGCCGACACCCTGGCTAGCGCCGAATCTCCGCCGCCTGCCCCACGGAAGCCCGTTCGCGGGCAAAATAGTCCTCGATCGCCGCCGAGACCGCCGTCACCGCCTTGCCCCGCCACTCCGGCGAGTTCAGCAGCTCGGCGTCCTTCGGGCTCGACATATACCCGAGCTCGATCAGCACGGAGGGCACATCCGGAGCGCTCAGTACCCAGAATCGCGCCGAGCGCAGCGGAATCTTGTGCATCTTGATCGAACCGCCGAGCTTGTCGACGAGGTTGCGTGCAAAGACGCCGGAGAAGGTCCGCGTCTCCCGACGGGCAAGGTCCATCAGGATACCGGCGACGTCCTGCACCTCTTCGCTGGTTTCGAGACCGGCGGCGGAATCGGCCTCGTTCTCCTTGGCGGCAAGCTTGGCCGCCTCGGCATCCGTCGCCCGCTCCGAGCGGGTATAGACAGTGGCGCCGCGCACATCCTGCGCCTGCACCAGCGAATCGGCATGGATCGAGATGAAGAGATCGGCCTGCTCGTCGCGGCCGGCCTGCACCCGGTCGGCCAACGACACGAATCGGTCGTCGTCGCGGGTCAGGACCACGCGGTAGCGGCCGCTGGCTTCCAGTTGCTCCTTGAGGGCCTTGCCGAAGGCGAGCACGACCGATTTCTCGGCGATCGTCGCAACCATGGCGCCGGGGTCGATGCCGCCGTGGCCCGGATCGATCATGATCGTGCGGCGCGTCTCGGCGGCGGGCTTCGTCGGCGCTGGCACCGGCATTGCCGCCGCGGCCGGTTCCGGCGGCCTCGCCTTGCCGGCTTCCGCCAGGAATTCCGGCCGCCCGACCTTCCTGAGCTCGATCGTCAACTCGCCGAATCCGCCGCGAACGAGGCGCGTCTCGGTCCTGGCGATCACGGCCGGCTGGGAAAGGTCGATGATGATTCGGGCCTTGTCGGCCGTGAACAGTCCATAGCGGTAGCCGCTGACGAAGCCGGCCGACCTTTTGGCGTTCGGCTGGATCTGGAAATTGGTCGAAGGCAGCTCGACGATGACGCGGTCCGGCGAGGACTGCACCCAGGCATTCGCCTCGACCTTCGATGACAGCATCATGGTCAGGCGCACGACGTCGCCGCTTTGCTCGATGCGGGCATCGGTGGCGACGGGGTATTCGCTCTGCGGCTTCGGCTCGGCCCGCAGCGAGGCGAGGCCGAAAGCGGTGACAAGTGCACATGCCGCAACAGCCCCCGCCCCTGCGCGGAGAAAGCCCGCGGAGGCTCGGCGGATGCGCGAAAACAGCGCGAATGTCCCGTCGGCGGTCACCATCGCTTAACCATTGCGGGGATGAAATCTTAAGAGGCGGTTACCATCTCCGGACGGAGGCGGAAACCGCTGCCGGACGGGCCCGGTGAGATGCTTGTGTCATGTGACTTGCAAACCACCATCACCTGTCTGTAATGGAACAGGTTGCTTGTCAGCCGCCCGCTGGACTGAAGAGGTCCCGAGCAGGCTGGGCTGCCGCCCCTCGCGGGATCGGCAGCGGCAAGACAACCGCAACGGATCGTCCGCAGACGGTTGGTATCGGGATTGCAAGTGTTCTGCGCCCTACCCTGTCTCGCGAGCGTGCAAACGCGATGCACTTGGCCGTCAGGCGGGCGCATCGCAGGTCAGGACAGATGACGGGGCCAACGACGCCGCTAGCACTATCGGTAGATCGTCCGAACCTGCGGGACCGCGCCGGGCTTCTGGCCCGAGCGGCTGTCCCGAACCGCCTTCCTGTCCAGGCTGAGCTTTATTTCCTGCAACATGCCGGCTCATGCCGGCTTTCGCGCGGCGCCCTTGCCCGCGGCGGCGGATTTTTGTCCGTAGCCTCGTGGATTCCGGCGGCCGCGCCAATGGACGTTTCTGATGGCCAACAAGATGCTGATCGACGCCACCCACCCGGAGGAGACCCGGGTCGTGGTGGTCCGCGGTTCCCGCGTAGAAGAGTTTGATTTCGAGTCCGCCAGCCGCAAACCGCTGCGCGGCAACATATATCTCGCCAAGGTCACGCGCGTGGAGCCTTCGCTCCAGGCTGCGTTCGTGGAATACGGCGGCAATCGCCACGGCTTCCTCGCCTTCTCGGAAATTCATCCCGACTATTACCAGATTCCGGTCGCCGACCGGCAGGCGCTGATCGAGGACGAGGCGCGCGCCGCACGCGACGAGGAGCGTGACGAGGAGCGGCGTGAGAAGCGCGGCCGCCGCGATCGCGGCCGGCGCGGGGATCGCGACAGCCGCGCCAAGAAGGCCGCGACGGACGAGACCGTCTCGACCGAGGTCGAGACCGACGGCGAGATCGTGCATGTCGAGACCAACGGCAAGGAAGCCGCCATGGTCAACGAGGGCGCGCCCGCTTTCGGTGAACACTTCGCCCCGGCCGTCACCGAGAACCCGGACGAGGACGCCGTCGAGAACGCCGCGCCCCTGACCTTCGAGACGACCCAGGCCACCGAGGCCCCGGCCGAGGAGGCCCGCAAGCCGGCCGACGACGAGGACGGCGACGAAGAGAACGGCGACGAAGCCGAGGAGGCTCCCGAGCAGCTCGGCGGCGGCGACGCCCTCGACGACATGCCGGAGCGGCCGGTGCGCCATTCGCGCCGCCAGTACAAGATCCAGGAGGTCATCAAGCGCCGCCAGATCATCCTCGTCCAGGTCGTCAAGGAGGAGCGCGGCAACAAGGGCGCAGCTCTGACCACCTATCTCTCGCTCGCCGGCCGCTATTCGGTGCTGATGCCGAACACCGGCAAGGGCGGCGGCATCTCGCGCAAGATCACCAACACCGAGGATCGCAAGCGCCTCAAGGAGATCGCCCAGGAACTCGAGGTTCCCGAGGGGATGGGCCTGATCCTGCGCACGGCCGGTGCCTCGCGCACCAAGGTCGAGATCCGGCGCGACTATGAATACCTGATGCGGATGTGGGAAAGCGTGCGCGAGCTGACGCTGGCCTCGGTCGCTCCCGCGCTAGTCTATGAGGAGGGCAACCTCGTCAAGCGCTCGATCCGTGATCTCTACAACAAGGACATCGACGAGGTTCACGTCGCCGGCGAGGAGGCCTATCGCGAGGCCAAGGACTTCATGCGCATGCTCATGCCGAGCCATGCCAAGAGCGTGAAGCCCTATCGCGAGCAGACGCCGCTCTTCGCCGCCTTCGGGGTGGAGAGCCAGCTCGACGCGATGTTCTCCAACACGGTGACGCTCAAGTCCGGCGGCTACCTGGTCATCAACCAGACCGAGGCGCTGGTCGCGATCGACATCAACTCGGGCCGCTCGACCCGCGAGCACAACATCGAGGACACCGCCCTCAAGACCAATCTCGAAGCGGCGGAGGAGATCTCCCGCCAGCTGCGCCTGCGCGACCTCGCCGGCCTCATCGTGATCGATTTCATCGACATGGAGGAGAACCGGAACAATCGCGCCGTCGAGAAGAAGCTGAAGGAGTGCCTCAAGGACGATCGCGCCCGCATCCAGGTCGGCCGCATCTCGGCCTTCGGCCTGCTCGAGATGTCGCGCCAGCGCATCCGCACCGGCGTGCTGGAATCCTCCTCGGTGCCCTGCCCGCACTGCGCCGGCGCCGGCATGATCCGCTCGACCCCGTCGGTCGCGCTGCAGATCCTGCGCGCGCTGGAGGAGACGCTGATCAAGAGCGCCTCGCACAACCTCACCGTCCGGACCCGGCCGGAGGTGGCGCTCTACGTGCTCAACCAGAAGCGCGCCCATCTCGCCGATCTCGAGGCCCGTTTCGCCATCGCGATCACGATCTCGACCGACGTCAATCTGCTCGGCACTCGTTACTTCGAGGTCGAGAAGGGCGAGTTCGTCGGCAATGAAGGCCGCGTCGTCCCGACCGCCTTCAAGGCCGAGGCGATCACGTCCGATGTCGATGACGAGGCGCTCGATGCGGCTGCGGAAGCGGCAGCGCTCGATGCGGAGACCGGCGACAACGAGACGACCGCCGGCGAAGCGCAGGGCGAGCGTGGCGATGGCGAAGGCGGCCGCCGGCGTCGTCGGCGTCGCAGGCGGCGGCGCGGCGGAGAACGCGACGGCCAGGGCCAGCAGCTCGAAGGCGCGCAGGATGACGAGGGCGACGAGGGTGAGGACGGCGAGGAAGAGGCTTCCGAGCAGGACGCCATCGAGGCCGTGAGCGAGGCCCCTGCTGCCGCGGCGCCGGAGCCTGCGGCCGAAGAGCCTGCGCCGGTCGAGGCCGCCAAGCCCAAGCGCAGCCGCGCCCGCAAACCCAAGGCGGAAGCCGCCGCCGCGAAGGCGGAAGAGGTTGTGGCGAAGGCTGAAGAGGCGGTGTCCCCCGAGGCCGCTCCGGTGGAGGCCGAGAAGCCGAAGCGCAGCCGCTCGCGCAAGAAGGTCGTGCCGATCACCGAGGGCGGCGAGGCTGCGGCGGAAGCTGCACCCGCCCCGGCTCCGGCTGCCGCACAGCCTGCCGAGGAACCGGCAGCGGCAGAACCAGCTCCTGCTCCTGCCCCGGCCGAAGAGCCCGTCGCGGTGGTGCTGACCCCGGCCGATCCGGATCGGCCCAAGCGGGGCGGCTGGTGGAACAGGCTGGCCGGCCGCTCCTGAGCGCCGGCTTCAGCAAGCGACGACAAAAATGAAGCCCGCTGCGATCCGCAGCGGGCTTTTTCTTGATCGGTTGTCCGTCTGCCGTTCCGGTCCGCCGATTCCGCGTAAAACGCGTGCGCCTCAGCCCGCCGCAGGTGCGAGCGGGGTGGGCGGCGGCACCGTCGCGATAGCCGCGGCGGCCCCGGATTGTTGGCCGCCCTCGCCGCCGCGCACGGTGACGGCATTGGAGGCGAAGGGGATGTGGGCGTCGTTCATCGCGCGATAGACGCGCTTCAGAGCCTCGCGCTGGAGCATCGAGGCCTGGTTGGGCTTGCCGGTGAATTTCAGCCTGACCACGATCGCCTGGTCGGTGATGTCGGCCACGCCCTGCATTTTGAGGGGCGCGATGAAGTGCGGCGCGAATTCCGGGTCCTCCATCAGCGCGATCCCGACCTTCTTGATCGCCTTTCGAGCCTGTTCGAGGTCGGCCGAATGGTCGAGGCGGACGTTGAACTTCACCGTCGCCCAGTCGCGGCTGGCATTGGTCAGTTGCTGGACCTGGCCGAAGGGCACGGTGTGGATCTGGCCGCTCTGGTGGCGAAGCTGCATCGAACGCAGTGAGATTTTCTCGACCGTGCCCTTGAGCCGGCCGGTATCGACATATTCGCCGACGCGGAAGGCATCCTCCAGCATGAAGAACACGCCGGAGACGATGTCGCGCACAAGCGCCTGCGAGCCGAAGGACAGGGCGAGGCCGAGAATGCCGAAGGCGGCCAGCAGCGGCCCGATATCGACGCCGAGGCGCGAGAGCACGATCAGCACCGTCAGGCCCAGCACCGCCCCCAGCACGACGCCGCGCAGCACCGGCAGCACCGTCGCCAGCCGGCTCGGCACGCTCTCCTCATGCGCATCGTCCTCATCGGCGGGGCCGACCACTCGTCGCCGCGGCGTATAGGCATCGAACAAGGCGCGCAGGAAGACGAGCGCGACCCAGCCCGCGAAGGCGAAGGTCGCGACGCCGGCGATCTGCCGCATCACAGAGGAGAACTGCCCTGAGCTGACGCCGAGCAGCAGCCCGGCCCAGAGGCGCGCCAGCACGAAGAAGCCGGCGGCCCAGACGACGCCAACCGCGGCGGCCTGCAGGGCGGCACTGACGGCATGCGCCAGCGGCGTCGCGCCCTGCTCCTGCGCGCGATGGGCCGCGCGACAGTTCAGCAGGCTCGATATGCCGACCACAAGGATGGGGATCACCACGATCGCCGTCTGGGTCAGGGCTGCGGCCTCGGTCCAGAGCCCGCCATTGCTCATCATCGAAGCGGCGCTGTTGATCATCCACAACAGGGCGGCCACCGCCATGAAGAACCACGCTGCGCCGGCGGCCACCATCCGCCGCAATGGCCCGGGCGATGGAGACCCGCTCAGGATCAGCACGGCAAGATCCCGACGCATGTCATGGAACCACCAGATCTTGAACAGCGTCACGGCCGTTCCCGTCAGGGCGATGAGCCCCGTCACCGGCAGGGGGCCGTTGCTGACACGCTGCGCGAGCAGGATGCCCGTCACGATCACGGGTGTCACGATGGCGTAGATCACCAGCAGGCGGAAATGCCGCTCGGCGCGGGGCAGCGGCATGAGGCGCCGTTCCGGCACGCCCGGCGCGAGCAGGAAGCGCCCTACCGCGATATAGAGCGCGCCGATTGCCGCTCCGTTGGCGGCGGTCGACAGCGAGATCATCGCGAGGTCGCTCTCGGGCAGCCACGCATTGCGCGCGAACCGCGCCACGAGGAGCGCGATCGCGATCGTCGCGACATCCTGCAGCAGTCCCCATGACGCGGCGATCAGCCGTGGAGTGAACTCCGGACCGGCCGGCTCGCGTTTCCGGGCGAACCAGCCCGCGCTCGCCATCCGGAAGACGAAGGCGGCCGCAAGCGCGAGGCCTGCGATCATGAGCATCCGCCAGCCGGCGCTTGGGCCAGTACGGCCGTTCTGGTTTCGCTCCCAGGCACGCTCCCATTCTTCCGGAAGCCGCGAGACGTTGGGAACGGCAGCCACGCCATATTCGAACCCGCTGACGAAGGTGTCGGCGAGCGCGTTGACCTGAGCCTGAAACCCTTCCTCCTCGGCCATGGATTGCGGCGGAGCGGCATGCTTCTCCTTGGCCGCCGGTTCTGGAGCGGTTGCCGTCGTCGCGGCATTTCCGCCGAGCCGGATCTCGACCGGCCGGCCGGAGCCGGACAGCGCATCGACCATCTTGCGAATCGTCTCCGGCGTCTCGTCGCCGCGCAGATTCAGGATGATCGGCGGCTGCGCCTGCGCCCGGGCCGGCGTCGTCGTCACGAGCGCAAGCGGCCCGAAGCCCGGGAAGGCCAGGAAAAGGGCAATAACAAGGAGCGCCGGAAGCCGGGCCAAAGCCCGCCTCGTGAGCACCCTTCGGGCTGCCGCGACGTTCATGGCTCGTCTCCCCCTCGCCTTGACGTCGGGAGAATGCGGAGCTTCCTCAAGGTCTGGCAAGGGAAATGCTGCTTGCTAGGCCGTCGCGGCAGCGAAATGGCGATCTCTCAGCGCTTCCGCAGCCAGCCTCCGATGCGGGATACCGCCTCCTCGCATTCGGCCAGCGACCCGGCGAAGGAGAGCCTGACCGTACGGGCCCCGCGCGCCTCGTCGAAATCGAGACCTGGGGTGATCGCGACCTGCGCCTCTTCCAGAACGCTCCGGCAGAAGGCCATGGAATCATTCGAATAGCGGCCGATGTCGAGATAGATGTAGAAGGCCCCGTCGACGGGCAGGAAGTCGCCAAGGCCGATCTCGGGCAAGGCCTTGAGCAGGAAGGCGCGGTTCTGCGCATAGCCCGCCTTGATCGCCTCGCATTCTTCCTTTGCCTCGAAGGCGGCCTCTCCAGCGACCTGGCTGAGATACGGCACCGAGATCGAGAAATTCTGCTGCAGCCGCTCGATCGTCCGGACCATACGTTCCGGCACGATCAGCCAGCCGACGCGCCAGCCGGTCATGCAGTAGTACTTGGAGAAGGAGTTGACGACGATCGCGTCGGGGTCGGCCGAGAGCGCCGTTGTCGCAGGCGCCTCATAGGTCAGGCCGTGATAGATCTCGTCGGAGATGTACCAGAGGCCGAGACGGCGGCAGGTGGCAGCCACGTCCGCGATCGCTTCCGGCGCCATCACGACGCCGGTCGGATTCGCCGGGCTCATGGTCAAAACGCCGGCGAGCGGCTTCTCGCGATGCGCCCGCTCGATCAGCTCGGGTGTCAGCGCGAAACGCGTCTCCGGCCCGACCTCGATGGCGACAGGCTCCAGCCCGAGCGCGATCAGGATATTGCGATAGGCCGGGTAGCCCGGTGCGGTGATCGCAATCCGCGCGCCCGGCTGGAAGCAGGCCAGGAAGGCCAGGATGAAGCCTCCCGAGGAGCCGGTCGTAACCACGACGCGCTCGGCCGCCACGTCGACGCCATAAGCTTCCTGATAATGCCGGGCGATGCGCGCCCTCAGTGAATCCGTGCCCAGCGCCTGCGTATATCCGATCCGGCCGTCATCCAGCGCCCGGGCCGCGGCTGTGCGGATCGAGGCTGGCGTCGGTGCTGATGGCTGGCCGACCTCCATATGCACCACATTGCCGCCGCGCCGCTCGATGGCGGCCGCCTGGTTCATCACGTCCATGACGATGAACGGCGCGACACGCTCGGCGCGCTCCGCCAGGGCGGGAGGAGCGGCAGGCGTGATCGGGGGCTTCTGCATCGGCTTGTCCGGTTGGCGAAGGAGCGGAAGCCCGCGTAGCGGAGGCGGCGCTGTGCCGCAACCGCCAATGGCTGCCATTGCCGGAGCCGTGATTTGACCTGCGCCCGGCGAAGTCACAAAAGCTCGCTAGGAATTTCGCGCTACAGGGCGCTGTTTTTCGTGGCCGGATTTGCCGGCCCGCGGTTTCGAAAGGACGACGCGATGGCTCTTCGCACCCTCATCGGCATGGCGCGCGCCTGGGCCCGGCCTGCCGGCCTCGTGCTCGCCCTCGGGCTTGCGACCGCTGCTGCCCCCGCTTTCGCGCAGCAGAACCCGCCGCTCTCGCCCGAGCAGCGCAAGGCGGTCATGGATCTCATTCGCGAGACCATCGTGCAGAACCCGGAGATCATCCAGGATGCGTTGATCGAGCTGGAGCGTCGCAACACGGTCGCCCAGGCCGAGGCGCAGCGCGGCGCCGTCGCGGCCGAGAAGGCGCGGATCACCAATCCTGCGACCTCCATCATCATCGGCAACCCCGAGGGCGACGTCACCCTCGTCGAGTTCATGGATTACAATTGCGGCTTCTGCAAACGGGCGATGGAGGACGTCACCGCCCTGACCAAGGCCGATCCGAAGCTGCGCGTCGTGCTGAAGGATTTCCCGATCCTCGGGCCCGATTCGGTCGAGGCGAGCCGCGTCGCCGTCGCGGCCAAGACCCAGCTCCAGGGCCAGAAGTACTTCGATTTCCACAACAAGCTGATGGCCGTGAAGGGCCGGATCAACGGCGCCAAGGCACTTGAAATCGCCAAGGAAGCCGGCGCCGATGTCGAGAAGCTGAAGAAGGAGATGGAGGCGCCTGCGACCAAGGCCGCGATCGAGGATACGGTCGCGCTGGGCGACAAGCTGGGCCTCACCGGCACGCCGGCCTTCATCATCGGCGAGGAGATCGTGTTCGGCGCCGTCGGCCAGGCTGCCCTCAAGCAGAAGCTCGACTCGGTGCGCCGGTGCGGCAAGACCGAGTGCGCCGGCTGATCGCGCGCGGGCGCTCGCAGCCGCTACGCACAGCCGGCAGGGCCGTTCAGGCTTCCCCTGCCGGCCCGCAACGTTTATGAGGGCGGCTTCTGCCGCCCGCGTGCGGCGCCGGAATCAACGCCCTCCATGGTCGCCGTCCACGTCCTGAACGGACCCAACCTCAACCTGCTCGGAACCCGCGAGCCCGGAACCTATGGTGCCGTGACGCTCGCCGGCGTCGAGGAGCGCCTGCAGCGCAAGGCGCAGGCCGCCGGCGTGGAGCTCACCTTCCGCCAGACCAATTACGAGGGCGAGCTCGTCACCTTCATCCAGCAGGCCGGGCTGGCCGGCGCGGGCGTCGTCATCAATGCCGGCGCCTACACCCATACGTCGCTGGCGCTGCGCGACGCGATCAAGGGCGTCGATGCGCTGGCCATCGAGGTGCATGTCTCGAACGTCCATGCGCGCGAGGAATTCCGGCACCATTCCTATATGGCGCCGGTCTGCGTCGGCGTGATCTGCGGCTTCGGCGTCGCCAGCTACGAGCTGGCCTTCGACGCCATCGTGCCGCTTCTCGAAAAGCGGGCGGCTAAGGCCGCCTGAACCAGTTTAACGACGGGACGCCGGCTTGAACCCGCTCCCACCCTTTAGAATCCTAAGAAGACGGTGATACCCGCCATGGCGACCAAGAGCCCGATCGATCCCGAACTTGTCCGCGAGCTCGCCGAGCTTCTCAACCAGACCGACCTCACCGAGATCGAGGTCGAGAAGGGCGATCTGCGCGTGCGCGTCGCCCGAAACGTCACGGCGAACTTCCAGGTCCCGGCCGCTGCGCCGATGGCTGTCGCCGCCCCCGCCCCCGCCCCCGCCGCCGCCCCTGTAGCGGACGCCAAGCCGACCGCCGCCCATCCCGGCGCCGTCACCTCCCCGATGGTCGGCACTGCCTATCGCCGCCCCTCGCCCGACGCCAAGCCCTTCGTCGAGATCGGCAGCGTGGTGAAGCAGGGGGAGCGCATCTTCCTCGTCGAGGCGATGAAGACCTTCAACGACATCGTCGCCCCGCGCGCCGGCAAGGTCACGGCCATCCTCGTCGAGGACGGGCAGCCGGTCGAATACGGCGAGCCGCTGCTGGTGATCGAGTGAGCGGCGCCCGCAAGGACGGCGAGATCAAGATGTTCGACAAGATCCTGATCGCCAACCGTGGAGAGATCGCGCTGCGCGTGCTGCGCGCCGCCAAGGAGCTCGGCATCGCCACCGTGGCGGTGCATTCCACCGCCGACGCCAACGCCATGCATGTCCGCCTCGCCGACGAGAGCGTCTGCATCGGCCCGCCGCCGGCGCGCGAGAGCTATCTCAACATCCCCGCCCTGATCGCCGCCTGCGAGATCACGGGTGCCGACGCGGTCCATCCCGGCTACGGCTTCCTCTCCGAGAACGCCCGCTTCGCCGAGATCCTGGAGCGGCACAACATCGCCTTCATCGGCCCCAAGGCCGAGCATATCCGCAGCATGGGCGACAAGATCGAGGCCAAGCGCACCGCCAAGGCGCTCGGCATCCCCTGCGTGCCGGGCTCCGAGGGCGGCGTCGCCGACGAGGCCGAGGCGCTGCGCATCATCCGTGAGATCGGCCTGCCGGTCATCATCAAGGCCGCCTCAGGCGGCGGCGGCAAGGGCATGAAGGTGGTCCGCACGGAGGACGAGGTGTCCGTCCTGCTCGCCACCGCCCGCAGCGAGGCCAAGGCCAATTTCGGCGACGATGCGGTCTATATCGAGAAATATCTCGAAAAGCCGCGCCATATCGAGATCCAGGTCCTCGGCGATGGCCGCGGCAACGCCATCCATCTCGGCGAGCGCGACTGCTCGCTGCAGCGCCGCCACCAGAAGGTCTGGGAGGAAGGCCCCTCGCCCGCGCTCAATGCCGGCGAGCGCGACCGGATCGGCGAGATCTGCGCCAATGCCATGGCGAAGCTCGGCTATCTCGGCGCCGGCACGATCGAGTTCCTCTACGAGGATGGCGAGTTCTACTTCATCGAGATGAACACCCGCATCCAGGTCGAGCACCCGGTCACCGAGATGATCACCGGCATCGACCTCGTCAACGAGCAGATCCGGATCGCCGCCGGTGCCCCGCTCTCGATCACGCAGAAGGACGTCGTCATCGAGGGCCATGCCATCGAATGCCGCGTCAACGCCGAGCATCACGCGACCTTCCGCCCCTCGCCGGGCAAGATCGCTTCGTTCCACACGCCGGGCGGCCTCGGCGTGCGCGTCGATTCGGCAGCCTATCAGGGCTACACGATCCCCCCGCATTACGACTCGCTGGTCGGCAAGCTGATCGTGCACGGCCGCAACCGGGCCGAATGCCTGATGCGGCTGCGCCGCTCGCTCGACGAGTTCGTCGTCGACGGCGTCGACACCACGCTGCCGCTGTTCCGCACCCTGGTCCGCAACCAGGATATCCTAAACGGCGAATACAACATCCACTGGCTCGAGAAATTCCTCGCCGCCGGCGGCATGGGCGACGCGGAAGGCTGAGGCCTCGGCAGCGCCGGAAACGACAAAGCCCCTTGCAGCGCGAGGGGCTTTTTTGTGCCTGCATGTCCGAAATCAAAACAGCGGGTCATCCCGAGCGACCGCAGGGAGACCCGGGATCCATTCCAGAGCGCTTCCGATCAAAGGCTCAGGAGTGGATCCCTGATCTAGGTCCGGGATGACCCGCGTTTGTTGAACAACAGAAATCGAAAGGAGCTCAGACCGTCTCCAGCAGCCCCTTGATCAGGGCCTGGCGCGGCGCGATCGAGGAGATCAGCGCATATTCCTGGAGCGTATGCGCGCCGTCTCCATCGATGCCGAGCCCGTCCAGCGTCGGCACGCCGAGCGCCGCCGTGAAGTTGCCGTCCGAGCCGCCACCCGTCATCGGGCAGTCCTGGAGCTCGAAGCCGATTCCGGCCGCGACCTTGTGAGCGATTTCGAACAGCCCCGCCACCTCTGGCGACTTCTCATAGGGCGGGCGGTTCATGCCGCCGGTGATGCGCAGCTTGACATCCGGGTCATGGGATTTGAGCCCGAGGATGCGCTCCTCCATCAGCCTGCCATCGGCCGCCGTGGTGACGCGGCAGTCGACGCTGAACCAGGCATGCTGCGGGATGACGTTCGCCGCCGTGCCGCCGCCGATCAGGGCGACGCTGGTGGTGATGCCGCGGGCGTAGTCGGTCATCCCCTCGATGGCGAGGATCTGGTGCGCGGCCTCGCGGATGGCGCTGCGCCCGTCTGCATGGCGGGAGCCGGAATGGGAGGGACGTCCCTCGAGCTTGACCTCGAAGCGCCCGACGCCCTTGCGCGCGGTCACGATCTTGCCGCCGAGGCGCGCCGGCTCCGTGACCAGCACCGCGGCCGAGCCCCTGCCGATATCCTCGATGACGGAGCGGCTGGTCGGCGAGCCGATCTCCTCGTCCGGCGTGAACAGGAAGACCATCGGCCGCCTGGCGGAGCCTGCGGCGGCGACCTGCTTGAAGGCCTGGAGCGCCAGCCAGGCGCCGCCCTTCATGTCGTAGACGCCGGGCCCATAAAGCCTGTCGCCCTCGATCCTGACCGGCAGGTCCTTCGCGCTGGTGCCGACCGGATGCACGGTGTCGAGATGCGACATCACCGCGACGGCGGGCTGGCTATTCCCAGGCCCGGCCCGCAACACGACCATGTCGCCGAGCCCGTCGCGCCCCGGGATGCGCTCAAGCGCGATCGGCAGGCCCGCGATATCCTTCTGCACGAGATCCATCATGCCGTTCACGCCGGCGGCATGGCTGGTGGGGCTTTCCTGCGCGACCCAGAGGGACAGGGCGGCGGCTTCGTTCTCATTCATGGACGTCATGGTCTCCAAGGCGACTCAACGGGTTCGACTCAACGGATTTCGGACAGCGCCGTCTCGACGGCGGCGGCGATGGCGAAGAGCGCGGCATCCTCGCCGCCTGCCCGCGCCAGCATCAGCCCGGCCGGCGCCTCGCCCTGCCGATGCATCGGCAGCGAGATCGCGCAGCCATCCATCATGTTGATCAGGGTCGAATTGCGCAGCATGGCGAGGTTGACGCGGGTGAACGCCTCGTCATCCTCGGCGAGTTCCGCGATGGTCGGCGGTACGGTCGGCACGGTCGGCATCGCCAGCGCGTCGAAGCTCGCCACTTCCGCCCGCATCGCCGCGACGAAAGCGGCGCGTGCCTGCACCAGCTCGATATAGTCGGCGGCATCCTGGTTGCGGCCGCGCAGCACGCGGGTCCGCACGCGCGGATCGTAGCCGTCGCCCTTCGCCTCGATCAGGGTGCGATGGTGGGCATAGGCCTCGGCGGAAGCGAAGCCGCCCTTGGCATTGATGCGGGCGACCTCGGCGAAGCGCGCGAAAGGCTGTTCGCTGACGATGGCGCCGGCCTTCGACAACGCCTCCAGCGCCCGCGCGAAGCTCGCGGCCACAGGCGCGTCGAGCCCGTCGAGCGCGATCGTCTGCGGCACGGCGATGCGCAGGCCCTGCAAACGCGCCGGAACCTCTTTCGACAGCTCCGCCCCGCTCATGATCTCATGCAGGACGCGGCAGCAATCGACGCTATTGGCGAGCGGGCCGATCGAATCCAGCGTCTGCGACAGCGGGAAGGCGCCCTCGCGCGGCACGCTCGCAGCCGTGGGCTTGTAGCCGACGATCCCGCACAAGGCCGCCGGGATGCGGCATGAGCCGCCGGTGTCCGAGCCGATGCCGGCAAAGGCCATGCCGTCCGCTACCGAAACCGCGGCGCCCGAGGACGAACCGCCGGGAATGCGCCGCGCGGCGCGATCCCAGGGCGAGGCCGGCGTGCCGTGATGCGGATTGAGGCCGAGGCCCGAGAAGGCGAACTCGGTCATGTTGGTGCGGCCGATCACGACGAAGCCCGCCCGCCGCAGCCGCGCGATTGCCGGCGCGTCGCGCTCGGCCGGCGCCGCATCGGCAAGCACCACAGAGCCTGCCGGCGTCGGTTCACCGGCGAGATCGAACAGATCCTTCACCGAGATCGGGATGCCCGCATAGGGCGACGGCGCGAGACCGGCTGCCCTGAGCCTGTCCATCGCCTCGGCCGCGGCGAGCGCAGCCTCGCGGTGCAGCTTGACGAAGGTGAGCTTCCCCTCTCCGTCCGGCGCATCGATCCGTGCGAGCGCCTCGCGTACCAATTGAAGCGAACTCGTCCGGCCGGCAGCGAGGTCGGCGGCGAGTGAGGAGAGCGTGCGAGCCATGGGCGTTCAGACCGAAGCGAGGCGGGTTCCGAAGAAGCGGCCACCCGCTCCCGGATTCGAGGGCCTCATCTTTGGCATGCGGCAGACGGGCCGCCTAGCCGCGGCAGAGGATGGCCGCACCATCGCTGCCGCCGCATCATGGGCCGCCGCCCCCTCCCCGTCAGCATCCCGAGGACCTTTCGCCCTTGGGCGCATTCTGCACTTGCCAAGCCGGATCGCATTGATTAGACCCCGGCTCACCAACGCGGGCGCCGCAGCGCCAACGCTTCGTTGGGGGATCGTCTAACGGTAGGACCCCAGACTCTGACTCTGGTTGTCTAGGTTCGAATCCTAGTCCCCCAGCCATTATCAAGTCTCAGACTTGTGTGGCTTTCGATGCCAGCGCTTCAGCTCTACCTTGCCCGGTCGTATGCTTGAACCACGGAGCCGCAGTGCATCCAGGGCCTCGTGACCGGCGACCGGCCGATAGCCGCGCGGTTGCATGAGTTTTGCCTGTCACGCTAGGGCTTGCCGGTCGCAGCGTCTTCAACAACGAGCACCCGGATGATTCGATGGTAACGCGTATAGAGCTGGTGTCGCGGCTCGAGCGGGCGTTCCTGGACCATGGCTACGACCAGGTCACGATGATCGGCCTCGCCAAGGCCGTCGATGTGACGCGGCGGACGCTGTACAACTATTTCAGCAGCAAGGAGGAGGCTTTCCGCTTCCTCATCGAGAACGTGAACCAGCAGGCCGTCGAGGCCGGTATGGAGGCGGGACGGCTCGCGCTGCTCGAGGAGCGCGATCCCGTCGCGGTCTTCGCGGCGATCCTCGACACGCGCTACGGCCACACGCGGCGCCGACTTGCGACGTCACCGCATGCCGTCGAGATCAACGATCAGGCCTTCCGGCGATGCCGCGACATCATGATCACCTCCGCAGTGGCGTTTCAGGCGGAACTGGCTGCACTCATCGTCGAGATGCAGGACCGGGGACTGCTGCGCCTCAAGCCGAAGGTCAGGCCGGAGGATCTGGCGCAGTTGCTCGCCGACGGTGCCCGGGGCACAAATCAGAGCCTGCCGCCGATAGATCCGGGCAGGCTTCATCTGCGCTATGCCAATATGGTCCGCGCGCTGCTCTATGGCGCGGCGGAGCCCGCCGCCTGAGAGGCAGGCCCTGCGCACGGCGATAGGCCGGCGCAGCCCGAGGCGGGAGATGGGGACTTCTTGAACGACTGACGGTGTAAGGCTCCGCAACTGACAGGGCCGCATCGACAGGCACTGCGCCGTGCTGGGGGGATGGATGCAGACAGAGGAATTCAAGATCGAACGGATGCTCGCGCATCCGGGCTTCGATCATGTTGTCCATGGGCTCGCCGGCGGCTTCCAGGCTTTCCAACAGGGCGCGCCGCGGCTGGCATCCCAATTCTCGACCCAGCAGCGATGGCTCATGTCGCATGCCGCGCTCGCCCGCCATTACCGAGGCTTCGCGGCCGGCCGGCCAGGCATATCCCGGCGCCTCTTCGTCGAGGACGCGCTCACGCACCGCATCGCCAGCCGCAACACGGCCGCCGCCTTCTTCGACGAGTCCCTGAAATACGGCATCATCCTGCCGACCAAGGCCGGGGGCGGTTCCGACGCGATGCTCGTCACGCCGGCGCCCGCCGTTCTCTGCGCATTGAGCGAATGGCATCAGGCGCATCTGGCGGCGCTCGACGCGCTCGATGGCGGCGACAGGTCCGTGCGCCTGCGCGAGGCCGAGGCGGCGCTGCTGCCGCGCATGCAGCCGGCGGTCGCGGACGGCCTGTTGGCCAGCCCAACCATTTGCGCGCCCGGGCCGGACTATGCCGTTTTCGCCTCCGTCGACGAAGGCGGGAGCCTGATGGATCGCCTAATCGCCGGTCTCGACATCGCGACCGCGCGAAACGAGGAGAAGGCCGTCACCAATGTGACGTCGGTCTCCGCCCTCGCCCGCCCGCTCAACCTCTCCCGGACGCATGCCGGGCGCACTCTCTCCGCGGCCATCGCGCTCGGTAGCCTCGGCTGGACCGGCACGCCCGGACGCTCCCCGATCTGGCTCTCGCGTGGCTTCCGCACCGGTTATGCGCGCATGCAGGCTGCGAAAATCACGATCATCGGCGAAGCCTTCGAGCATGCCACCGCCTCCGTGGGCGACGCGACCCTGACGGCTGCGGCTGCCGCCAGGGCGGCCCGTCCAGAGCGGAACAGCCCCGCGTGCTGAACAAGGTCGACGACGCTCCTTTGCCTCTATCGAGCGTGCCGCCCTCCATTGGTGAGCGACTCGATGCCCTGCCCTTCTGCCGGCTGAGGCTTGCGGTCTTCGCCGTCGTCACGCTCGCCCTTTTCGCCGACATCGCCGAGGTCGCGCTCGGCAATGCCTTGGGGGCGGTGTTCCAGGCCCCGCCGCGCACGATGACGCCGACGGAACTCTCCGTTTTCCTTGCAGCGATCTTCGCCGGAGGCGCCATCGGCGCGCCGGTCTTCGGCCTGCTGGGAGACCGGCTCGGCCGACGCCGCGCGCTGCAGGCGGCGCTCGCAGCCGTCGCCATCGGTTCGCTCGCCGTTGCGATGAGCGACAGCCCGGAGAACATGATCGGCTTCCGATTCCTTTCGGGCCTCGGCATCGGGGCCTGCCCGCCTCTGATCACCGCCTATCTGGCAGACATCATGCCGCCGCGGCTGCGCGGAACCATGTCCTGCCTCTGCGCGGGCCTTGCCTTCCTCGGCGCGCCGGGGCTGATCCTGCTGCTCCGCGCCGCCTCTCCGGCCTTCCTCGACATCGAGGGCTGGCGCTGGGCGGTCGGCACGGGCGCGGTCCTGGCGGCGCTGGCCGCCGCGTTGCTGAGCCTGCTGCCGGAATCGCCGCGCTGGCTGGCCGCCGCCGGCCGCCTGGAGGAAGCCGAGGCGGCGCTCAGGCGATTCGGCCGCAGCGAATCACGGCCGGCTCCCACGCCGCCTCCGCCTCCGCCCGTGGCCTTGGCGTCGCCGGGCGCCGCTGACGATCGCCGCATCACGGGCCGTACCCTTGCTCTGCTCTGCGGCCTCTATCTGCTCGCCCCCTGGGCGACGATCGGCTTTCCGCTGATGAGCGGGGCCGTGATGGTCAGCAAGCAGTTCAGCATCGCCGATTCGGTCGTGGCGGCCGGGCTCATCATGTTCGGGCCGGTGATCGGCAATCTCGCCGTGGCTCCCTTCATCGACCGAATCGGCCGCAAGGCGAGCCTGATCATCTGCGCCTGCGGCATGGCCCTGCTCGGCTTCGCCTTCTCCGAAGCGACTCAGTTTGCCGCCCTCGTCGGCCTCGGCATCGCCTTTGCCCTCCTGAGCGCGGTCTACGCGACGGTTCTGGCCGTCTACGCCGCCGAGATCGTCCCGACGGAACTAAGGGCCTCGCGCACCTCGATCGCCTGGGGGCTCGGCCGGCTCGTGTCGATCATCGTTCCCCTCGCCTGCTTCGCGATCATCCGGGGCGCCGGCGTCTGGGGCATGTTCGCGCTGATCGCCGCCGCACTCGGCCTCAGCGTGATCCTGCTCGCCGTGGCCGGCCCACGCGGCCGCTCGCGAGAGGCGCTCTTCTGAGCATCGGGGCCATCGGCTGTTAACGGTCCACTGACCATTTTTGACTCACGTATTGCACAGTATCGAGCAATCTGAGAATTCTTCGGCCAGATCGGGCGGGGGGCACCTGCCTCGATAGAGCCTTTTTCTGCGCCCTGACGGATGCAGACGGCATCCTCCCTTACGCCTTCGGGCGGCATGGGACGATGTCGAACCAGGCTCCCGAGGCGCCCCCCAGTCCTGGATGGATCGCCGCTCGCGTTCGAAGAGCGCAGGCGGCCGGCATGGCTGAGGTGGGGCGTGACGACAGAAAGCAAGAAGATCGGCATCATCCAGCGCCTGGAGGTTGCCGCTTCGATTCTTCTCGTCTCGGGCGGCATCGCCGCCGCCCAGGCGCCCGCCACGAGGCCGGGCACGGCGCCTGCTCCGGCCCCTGCCAGCGCTGCGCCGAATCCGGCGCCTGCTCAGGTCCCGGCGGAGCCCAGCGTCACCACGGCGAGCTTCGGCGACTGGACGCTGCGCTGCCAGCGCATCGAAAGCCCCAAGGCCACACGGGTCTGCGAGGTTGCTCAGGTGCTGCAGGCCCAGGGCCAGCAGACGCCGATCGCGCAGATCGCGATCGGGCGCCTCTCCGCCTCCGACCCGCTGCGCATCACGGCCGTGATGCCGGTGAGCGTCACCTTCCCGAGCAGCGTCCAGATCACGCTCGGCGAGAAGGAGGCCAAGCCGCTCGACCTGCCCTGGCGCCGCTGCATCCCGACCGGCTGCCTGGCAGACGCCGCGCCGGGCGACGATCTGCTGAAGCAGTGGCGCAAGGCCAGCGAGGCCGGCCGAATCATCTTCAAGGATGCCGCCGGCCGCGACCTTGCCATGCCGCTATCCACCCGCGGCCTCGATCCGGCGCTCGACGCGCTCGCCAAGGAGCGGTTCTGATCATGTCCCGCCGCCGCGCCGCCAAGCCCTCCCCTGCGCCGGAGACCAAGGAGCACAGCGGCACGCGCCATGGGTTCCCGCATCCTATGATCGCGCGTCCTGCGCCGACGCGGCGGATCCTGGCCAGCTGGCGGCAGCGCTGCCTCGTCGGGCAGGCCATGGCGCTGGCGCTGTGGAATGTGCCGGCCTTCGCGCAGAACATCATCACGCCCGATGGCCGCACCCAGACCAATGTCGCGGTCAGCGGCACCACGACGACGATCACCACGCAGACCGTCTCGGCCGGCGCCGGCTACAACTCCTTCTCACGCTTCGAGCAGGCGGCCGGCACGACCGTCAACATGCATCTGCCGCAGAATACCGGCGCGCTGGTCAACATCGTCCGGGACGGCCCGGTCGTCATCAACGGCATCCTGAATTCCTACCGGAACGGCCAGATCGGCGGCCATGTCTATTTCTCGGATTCCGCCGGTTTCACGGTCGGGCCGAGCGGCGTCATCAACACCGGCCAACTCACGGTCAACACGCCGACGCGCGATTTCCTCGACCAGGTGATCGGCCCGAACGGCGTCGTCAACGAGGCGATGGCCGCCCGCCTGCGCGCCAACGACGTGCCGATCTCGCCAGACGGGCGGATCACTGTCGACGGCGCGATCAACGCACGGCGCGGCGTCACGCTCAACGGCCATTCGGTCAGCGTCGCCGGCCAGATCACGGCCAACGCCGCGATCGTCGATGTCGGGGAGCGCCGCCGGCGCCACCAGACCGCCTTCGCCGAAAGCGTCAACACCAGCGGGCTGCAGCATGGCGGCGCCATGGTCGCGCGCAAGGGCGGCGGCATCGAGATCGTCGCGGCCGGAACGGTGCAGGTCTCGGGCCGGCTCAGCGCCAACGCGAATGGGCGCCGCTCCGCCGGCACCGTCGCGCTGCGCTCCGGCACCGGCACGACGATCGCCCAGACGGCGAAGATCAGCGCGACCGGCAAGGCGCCGCTGCAGAGCGGCGCGACCGCAGACGGCACCGTCAACACCGGCGAAGGCGGCAAGGTCTCGATCAAATCCAATGCCGGGATCACGATCGCCAGCGGCGCGACGATCGACGTCAGCGCGGCGCAGGACGTCGCAGCCAAGGCCGGCTCGGCCATCGTCTTCGCCGACACGAATCTCGATGTCGCCAGCGGCGCGATCTTCCGCGGCATCGCCGGCACGAGCGGCGACGGCGCCTTTCTGGAGCTCAGCGCCAAGGATACCGTGACGCTCGGCGCCATCGATGTCGATCTGTCCGCACGCAACGGCGCTGCCGGCCTGCTCTACATCGATCCGGCCAACATCGTCATCGGTGGCGGCGGCAGCGCCAACATGATCACCAACGGCACCAATGTGTCGCTGGAGGCCACGAACAAGATCACCATCGCCGCCGACGGCATCATCGATACGAGGCAGTTCAACAGGGGCCCAGACGGCGATCGCGAGCTCTCGGCTCTCAACCCGACGACCGGCAATTCCGGCAGCATCACGCTCACCGCCCCGGACATCGAGGTCCGCGGCAAGCTGTTGGCCGGCGTCCTGAACTCGGTCTTCTCCTGGTCCGCCGGCGACGTCACGCTGAACGCCACCCAGTCGCAGACGCTGATCGCCGGCCCTGCCAGCGCCAGCGCCAGCATCAAGGTTTCCGGCACCATCACGGGCCGCGACATCACGATGACGGCCGATGCGCGGGCCAAATCCTCATTCGCCGACCCGAGCGCAGGGACGCTGGTCGCCCTTGCTGCGCAGACGCTCGGCGGGGCGATGTTCGGGCTGAACGGCGCCTATGTCGGCAGCACGATCAGCGCCAAGGTCGAGATCGAGGACAACGCCGAGATCACCGCGACGCGCGACGTGAAGATCCTGGCCAACGGCGTCCAGGAAGCCACGCTGCCGGCCATTACGATTTCGGGCAATTTCCCCTGGGGAGCGGGCGTCTCGATCGCGGAGATCTCCGGCGAAGTGAAGGCGGATGTCGCCTCCGGCGCCAAGATCACCGTCGGCCGCAACCTCGACGTCAACGCCTTCAACGACATCAACCTGATGGCAACGGCGCTGACGCTGACGACCGGGTCGAGCGTCGTCGCAGCGACGGTCGCCTATGGCGCGGTCGATGTCACCACCTCCGCCAAGGTCCATTCGGGCGCGGAGATCACGGCCACGGGTACCAGCAGGATCAACGTTTCGGCCGGTAACTCGAACAATTTTTCCACCTCGGCCACCGCGATGGCATCGGCCGGCAGCGTCGGCGGCATCGCTTTCGCCTATTCCGACTACAAGGCGAGTGCCGAAGCGCAATTCGGTGCCTCGCTCGGCACGAGTGGCTCCCGGATCGGCAGCCTGACGGTCCAGGCCACGTCCGACACCGAGAAGAATGCGACCAGCGCCTCCACCACGGTCGGCAACAACGCTCTCTTCAACCTCGCCTATGAAGGCACGACCGTCTCGGATCTCCTGACCAAGATCTTCGGCAAGCTGAAGACGGGCAGCTCGAGCGTTCCAGCGAAGGTCGGCAGCGCGATCGCCGTCGCCAACAGCAGCCTGAGCGCCAGCGCGACGATCACGGCCGACGCGGGCTCTGCCGCGCCGTCGATCTTTGCCGAGAACGATGTGGTCGTCGTGGCACGCCAGCGCGATTTCGGCGTGCGCGTCGTTGCCGACAGTTCGACGAACTCGGCCTCGAAGGATCCCACGGCGGCGAACCCCTCCGCCGACATCTCGCTCTCCTTCGGCATCGGCGTCGGCGACTTCAAGCACTACGCGACAGCCTCGATCGGCTCCGGCGTTTCCATCGATGCGGAGCGCATCGGCGTCGCCGCGCTCAACGAGATGCCGATCTCCAATACCTGGGAAAATTGGGGCGGGCTCGGCGAAACCCTGACGCACGTCAACGGCAATATGGGCATCGTCGCCGACATCCTGACGAGCTACGCCAACGCCTCCGGACAGGCGTCGCAGCTCGGTCTCGCCGGCGCGATCAACTATTTCCGCGTCGACAATGAGAGTTCCGCCTATGTCGCGAGCGGAGCGCGGCTGAAGCAGGCCGACTACACCGGCGCCTGGTCGACGAATCTCGACTACGGCTACGAGCAGCAGTGGGACAAGGCCGTCCACATCGATGCCGACACGGTGACGCACAGCATCGATATCGGCGGCAATTTCGCTTTCACCGGCGGCACCGGAGGCAGCGGCTCGGCCGTCGGCGGCTCGATGCTGAACATCGGCCGCAGCAGCAACACCGTGGCGGCCGTCGCCGCGGGCGTGACGATCGAAGCGACGGGCGTCGCGGTCACCGCGGTAACCAGCGACAAGATGTTCGTCATCGCGACGACCTCGGGCAACTCCGCCGGCACGATCGGGTTCAACGGCATCGTCTCGATCGCGGGCATGAGCAACCGCACGCTGGCCTCGGTCAGCAACCTGGCGACGATCACGACCTCCAGCCTGGAGGTGAAGGCAGACCAGATCGTCTCGGTCTTCGGGCTCAGCGGCGCATTGGCCAGAGGTGGCGGGAACGCTGTCGGAGGCGCGGTCGCGGTGCTCGACGCGGCGTCGGTGACCCGCGCCTATATCGGCGACAATCGCGGCGATCTCGCCGGCAACATCCTGGCAGGCACCGCGGCACAGGGCCTGATCACCGCAAACACGGTCGATGTGACGGCGACGACCGAAGGGCGCATAACCGTTGCCTCCGCCGCCGGCGTGGCGAGCGGTGTCGGCAGCGGCGGGGGCGTTGAAGACGTCTTGGCAGACCAGCTGCCGGACTTCATGCAGGACGCGGCGGCGGCCGCCAACAGCACGTCTTCCTCCTCAATCAGCTTGACCGGCGCCGGCACCAGCTCCGTGGCGTTGACGACACTGGGCACCTCGGCCTGGATCGACGGCGCCGTCATCGTCGCCAAGGACACCGACGGGCTGACGACGACCGTCACCGCGCTGAACTCGACCATCGCGGAGGTCGCAGCAGGTTCGGCCGCGATCAACATGGCCGGTAACGACAGCCCGCTCAGCGGTGCTTTGGCCGGCGCAGTCGCTGTGGCCCAGTTCGACAACAGCACCGATGCGCGCATCGCAGCGTCGCGGCTGACCGGCGTCTACGACACGACCGTGCAGGCCCTTTCCGGCGGCCGGGCAACCATCGTCGGGCTGGGCGTCGCCGGGGCGAGCTCGAATGGCGGAGCCATCGCGCTCTCCGCCGCGCTCGGCCTCGTCACCAACCGCGTCGCGGCCAGCATCGAGGATTCGATCATCTCCGCCGTCGCGGGGAACGCCGCCTCGCAGGTCGTGCGGGTCAACGCCTATCAATCGACCGATATCGGCATCGGCGGCGGCGCCGCCTATGTCGGCGGCCAGGTCGGCGTCGGCATGGCGCTGACTTATGTCGACATCCGTGATCCCGATGGCAAGGATGCGGTCAGCGCCAAGGTGGCGCGCTCCAGCCTCACCGGCCTCGATGGGCTCCAGGTCCGAGCTACCAATGCCAGCCGCATCGCCTCCTCCGCGGCGACGGCCGGCCTCGGTGGCAACGGCCTCGGCGGCGTCTTCATCATCAACAGCGTCACGCCGACGACGCGCGCGGCCATCACCGGCGAGAGCGGCTCGCTCGTGACCGTGTCGGCCGCAGGTCATGTCTCGGTGCTGGCTGATGGCGGCCGCATCGCGGCTTTTGACGATCTGATCGGCGACCGTCAGGCGGTTTCCGCGAGCGACCGCTCCGAGATCGATTTCTCGGGCGCCGCGGCCAATGGTGGTCCGGAAAATCCGGACGGTGCGTCGGTCGTCGCGATCGGCACACTCCTCCAGATCGGCCGCAACAATGCCGGCGTCGCGCTGCTCAGCAACAAGATCGCCCAGGCTCATCTCGCATCGATCGATTTCGCAACGATCACAGCGACGGGCGACGTCAGCGTCGTGGCCCAGGACAGCGCGACGATCACAGGTGTTGCGGTCGGCCTCGGCGCCGCGACCGGCCAGTTCGCCGGCACGGCTTCGGTTGTGCTGCAGTCGATCGAGAACATTTCGCGCGCGCATATCGGTGGCACCGGCACGGTCATAACCGCTGCCAACATCGGCGTTGCCAGTGAGGCGACTTCATCGATCCGTGGTGCAGCCGGCTCGCTTGGCCTCGGCTTCGGCGCCGCGGCGCTTGGCCTCTCCATTGTCGAAAGCAACGTCGCCAACGAGGTTTTGGCGGAGGTCGAAGGGGCGAAGCTGCGGGCCAACCGCGACGTGGTGCTGCGCGCCGGCTCCACCGCGACGATCGATACGATCGCCATCGGCATCGCGATGTCGCGTAATGTCGGCCTCGCCGGCTCGGTCGCCAACAACAGCGTCGCCACCAACGTCGGCGCCCGAATCTCCGGCGCCGATATCGTTGCGGACAACAACCTCGGCGTGCTCGCCGGCAATGCCGACCGGATCACGGTCTCCGCCGGGGCGCTCGGCGCCACGGCCGGCGCGCCAAGCGTCGCGGGCGGTCTTTCCGTCGTCAACAACACGATCGCCGGCTCGACATCCGCCTCGATAGGCGAGGACAGCGTCGTTGACGCACGGGCCGGCGGCAACGGCCTGCTCGGCTATAATGCAGGCCAGCTGACGACAGCCTTCGACCTGACGACGGCGAACGAGCCGAGCGACGCCCAGCCCTCTCTCGCCATGATGGCCCGCAGCATCCACGGCCTCGGCGTCGTCGCGACCTCGCAGCAGTCGGTCCTGGCCAATGCGGTGACCGGTGGCGTCGCGATCTTCCCGATCTCTGGCGCCGTCGCGATCGTCCCGATCCGCAACGTCCTCGCCGGAAGCACCAGCGCGACCATCGATGGCAGCCTCGTCAACACGCGCCTCACCGGCACCGATTCCACGGCGGTAGCGATCGAAGCCGCGAGCCATTCCTATGCAGCGACCTTCATCACGGTGGGCTCGGTCGGCGGCCTCGCCGCTGCAGGCGCCGATGCCAACACGATCATGGCGCGCAGCACGCATGCCGCGCTGACGAATTCCACGCTCGGCACGACCACGTCGGGCTTCGCCGGCACCGGCGTCACCTCTCTCGACATCGCCGCCAGCGCCTCGCAATCGGCGGCGAGCAACGTGATTGGCTTCGCCGCCGGCGGGGGCAGCGCAGCCGCGGCCGGCGTCGTCAACAGCTTCGCAGCGACGACGACGGCGACGCTCGACCAAGGGCTCGTCACGGCCGGTCGCGTCGCCGTCAACGCCGAAAGCCGCAACGGATTCTACGCACAGGCGATCTCCGCCGCGATCGGCGGTGTCAGCCTGGGCGGCTCCTTCGTGGTCGGCACCAGCCGCAACACCACCCTCGCCACGATCGGCGGCGGCTCCGGCCTGACGACGCTCAACCTCAACGGCGCGCTCGCCGTTGCGGCGCGCAGCATCAACGCCTTCACGACACTGTCGGCAGGCGGAGCGGCGGGCGGCATCGCCGGCGTCGCCGGCATGGTCTCCTTCGTCGATGTCGAGAACGAGACGCGCGCGGGCCTCTACGGCGTCAACGCGACCCTGCGCCCTGCCAGCGGGGCCAGCATCGTCGTCACCGCCGATGAGACCACCAGCATCAGAGCCACGACGGCCGCTGGCGCCAATGGTGGCGTCGGCGCGGGCGCGGCCGCCAATATCGCGAACCTCGACAGCCGCGTGCTGGCCGACATCACCGGCTCGACGCTGTCGGCGCCCGGCGCCGTCTCGGCCTCGGCGACCTCCGACCGCATCGTCGATGCGAACACCATGACCTACGGCGTCGGCAGCTCGGCCGGCATCGGTGCCGCCGTCGCGGTGATCTCGGTCGGCAAGGGTTCACCCTCGAGTGCAGGCTCCGAGCTCAACGCCGGCGGCAGCGGCACTCTCTCGCGCCTCGACCAGCTCACGGCCGGCAATGCCGATCTCGTGTTGAGCGCCAGCGGCCTTGCTGCCTATCGCAGCTACCGCGGCACGGCCGGCGCCTCCATGAGCGAGGCCCAGCTGCGCGATGCCGCTCAGGCGGACTACAACCAGCTCCTCGCCAACGGCACTGTCGTGAACGGCACGCTGACGCTGACGGCTTCGGGCGTCACAGCCCTGCGCAGCAGCGCCGCGACTGCACTCGGCATCGCCAGCCCCGACGACGCGCAGGTGCGAAACTGGGCGGCGCAGCGCTACACGGCCCTTAACGGCGGCGCCGTCGCGTATCTGATGAGCGATGCCGGCGTTTCCGCCTATCGCGCGACCGTGACCGCGACGACGCCGGACGCCAGCGACGACCAGATCCGCAGCGCCGCCAACGATTCCTATGCCCGGCTCCTCGCCAACGGCAGCGTCTCCAACGGCGTGCTCACGCTGAGCGGCGCCGGCATTGCCGCCTATCGCACTGAGGCCAGCACCAGCCTCGGCCACAGCGCCAGCGACGCCGAGGTGCATGCCTACGCCGCCAACCAGTACAGCTTCTTCAACGCCAATCGCAGCCGTATCGTCGCGCCGACCTCGCAGAGCGCCAGCGCCCTGCTCGATTCCGCGGGCTCGCGGACGGCCGCGACGGTCACCGGCGGCAGCATCGCCAGCGGCTCGGTCGCGGTTGCGGCGCTCTCGCGCACGACGACCACCAACATCGCCAACGGCGTCGGCGCCGGTGGCGCGGCCGGCGGCGGCGCAGCGACGGCCTATACCGACATCGGCGACGACGTCTCGGCCAAGCTCGACCAGATCACGGTCAATACCGGCTCGATCGCGCTCAGCGCGAACTCGACCGACGGATCGGGTGCGGCGGCCCGCGTCCAGTCCCAGGCCGGTGCCGGCGCCCTGGCGGCGGCTGCCGGCGCGGCGGTCGCGGACGGCTCGATCGCCAACGCCGTCAAGGCCACGCTCGGCGGCAGCCTGACGGTGACCGGCGCGACCACGGTCAATGCCGGCAACAGCCAGACCAGCCGGTCGGACGCCTTCGGCGCGACTGTGGCCGGCGGACTTGCGCTCGGCATATCGCTCGCCACCAGCACCGCCAACAGCACCGTCGCGGCGACCTACAGCGCCGGCTCCAGCCTGACCGGCACAGGGCTGACCATCGGCGCGAGCAGCACGGGCGCGGCCTATGCTGCGGCGGTCGCCGGCGTGGGCGGCCTGCTCGCCGCCGGCTCGGGCGCGGAAGCCAACGCCACCGACAGCTCCGATGTTTCGGCCGTGATCGGCGCGGGCGCCCGCGCCAATGTCGGGACGGGCTCGATCACCCTGCAGGCTACGGCCTCGCCGGATGCCAAGGCCGCCGCCAAGGGCGTCGCCGTCGCGGGCGGCCTCGCCGTCGGCGCGGCCATCGCCAACGCCACGGTCCAGCCGATCGTGCGCGCCGCCATCGAAAGCAATGCGAGCCTGCCGGCGAGCCAGTTCACCGCGGGCACCCTCTCCGTGCTGGCGACGGGGTCCGTCTTCGGCGGCACGCTCGGCGACGCCGTCAATCTCGGCTTCTCCACCAGCGGCTTCACGCGCGGCGGCATGTCGGCCTCGGCCTCGGCGATCGCCGGCTCCGGCGCCTATTACGTCGCCGCCGTCGGCACTGACGCGCAGGCGCTCAACATCAGCTCGGTCACGGCGGAAGTCGGCGATTATGTCCGCCTGTCGAACGGCACGGTCCGGATCAGCGCGACCAACACCACGGCACAGGGCGCGACCGCCACCGGCGTCACCGTGGCCGGCACGGCCGCCATCGGCACCGTGAACGCGCAGGCCGATGCGCAGACGCACACCACGGCCTCCATCGGCAACGGCGTCACCATGGCGGCGGCAGGGGCCGGCAGCTTCACGCTGACCGCGGCCGGCAGCGACACGCAGATCGTCCATGCCACGGCCGGCAGCGGCGGCCTCTATGCGGGCTCGGGCGCGACCGGCTCGACATCCAACACCGCGAGCGTGACCGCCTCGGTCGGCGAGAATGCCCGGATCAGCACCGGCCTCGTCAAGGTCGGCGCGAGCCATACAACGCGCTACGCCTCGCTCATCGACAGCCTGCAGGCCTCGGCGCTCGGCGCCAGCGCCTCGCTGGCGGAGAACAGCGCCGATGTCGACGTGCTGACCTCGCTCGGCGCCGGCAGCATCATCAGCGCGTCCGGCCCGAACACGGCGGGCTGCTATCTGACGAGCTGCCTGCAGGCGATCTCGCTGACCAGCCAGAACGTCTTCACCCAGCTCGATCTCGGTGACTCGGTGCAAGCTGCTGCGGGCGGCGGCATCAACGGCGCCGGAGCGACCTCGACGACCGAGATCGACGGCACCTCGCGCGTCGTACTCGGCGACAACGTCACGCTGGCCGGCGGCGCGAGCCCGACGGCGGCGCCCGGCTCGATCCTGATCCAGGCCTGGAGCGAACTCTTCGGCGACGACACGGCGACGCTGACGACCGGCGGCCTGCTGCAGGGTGCCGGCGTCTCCACGCGCTACAGGGCGGATGTCGACAATGAAGTGACGCTCGGCCTGCGCAACGCGCTGAATTCCTACGGCGTCATCAATCTCGGCACCTACACGATCGCCGATGTGCGGGCGAACGCCTATGTCAGCACCTACGGCCTGGCCGGCGTCGGGCTCGCCGATGCCGACGTCACCATCCGGACTGACAACAACGTGACCGTCGGCGCCAATTCGGCGCTGCTCGGCCTCTACGACGTCAACATCACCGCCGGCCGCGACGGCTCGGGCCAGCGCACGAACAACCTCTCGGGCAATGCGACAGCGCTCGGCTATGTCCGCGGCCTCATCGCCGTGCCCGATGCCGACGCTTCGACCGACCTGCAGAACCACGCCAAGGTCGATATCGGCAGCGGCGCCACGATCTCCAGCGCGCAGAACGTCACGCTCGGCGCCTATGACGGGCTGATCAACGCCCGCGCCGACGGCACCGGCCATGGCTATCAGCTCTATTTCATCCCGGTGACGACGGGCTCGAGCAGCCCCGGCTTCTCGTCCACTTCGACACTGGTGATGAACGGCACGGCCACCGCCGGCATCTACAACACGCAGCGCATCGAGATTGGCTGCGGCGCCAATGCCTCGGTGCAGTGCGGCCCCAACGAGACGCCGACGATCCGCTTCGTCAGCGGCGCGCCCGTCACCTCCGGTTACAGCACCGCGTTCGACGTCGTCAGCTACATCAACGCCAATTACGACCCCACCGTCGCTCCCACGCTGCTCTCCGGCGTCAGCCATTCGCCGGTCAAGGCGGTGCGCCTGACGCAGCTCTACGCGGCCGGCGGCAACGTCTATGTCAGCGGTAGCTCGGTCCAAGGCAACGGCACGCTGACCGCAAAGGGCGGCCCGTCGATTACCGTCATCAACCGCAGCAACGCCTATCTCATCCTAGACGGCGGCGCCTATATCCCGGAGACGACCGGAGGGCAGATCATCGGCTCCACCGGGTCCCTGACGCGCCACACCAACCCCGATGCGACGCCGGTCATCGCCATCGACAACAGCTACACCGGCCAGCTCGATGCCAGCGGCAACGGGCCGGCGCTGTTGATCGCCGGCGACATCACCAATCTCTCGGGCGTGGTCTCGCTCAACAACACGCAAGGGTCGTTCGGCTTCTCCGGCCAGCGCATCGACGCGCTGCAGTTCAACACGACCGTGCCGAACGGCGCGGTGGTGGTCTCCTCGAACGGGCCGAACGGCATGTACAATGCCGGCGCGACGCCTCAGGCAGAGTACGAATCCGCCATCTACTATCCCGGCGGCGGTCCGGGCGACAGCTTCAACGTCGACCAGGCGGTCTATGCCGCCGCCAACGCGCTCGCCGCCGGCCAAGGCGCGACCGACCTGAACTACTTCCTCTATGGCCGGCAGGACGAGGGCACGACCCGCAACTTCTCGATGCAGTTCTACGGAAACTGCATCGGATATATCGGCGACGCAGGCTACGCCTGCACCGGCGGCTATGACATGGGCAACGACATCCGCTTCATGGTCATACCGACGATCCAGACCTATCGGCAGAGCAACCCGACGGCCGAGGGCGGCGGCACCAAGATCTACGGCTCCCAGGTCGCGATCAAGGCGACGACGATCAACATCAACGCCGAGATCGAGGCGGGACGCATCACCAACTGGTCGGGAACGGTCGATTCCGGCATGGTCGCCAGCCTTCGGAACTCGCGCCAATATTACCTTGATCGCGGCTATGTCGAAGTCGGCCTCAAGGAGGCCTTGGGTGGAACCTGGGCAAATCAGGGTGCGGCGCCGCTATACTACGATCTCGCCAACGATCGACTGGTCCTGTGGGACATCAATGCCTCCTCGGGCGGCGGCTCGGTGCTGCTCGACGGCCAAATCATCAGCACCAACACGCTCGGCTCAATCAAGATCAATGGCGGCTTCGGCGATGTCAGCCTGAACAACACCTCCGGGCTCGACCTCGTCGTCAACCGCGTCAATACCGGCACAGGGGTCGGCGTCTCTGCGAGCGTCAGCAAGATCACGATCATCGACCGGCTTGTGACGGATGGGCCGAACACGACGATCTACGCCTATACGCCGGGCTCCGGCATTGCCACCTACAAGACGTGGAACGGCGCCCTGCCGGCCCAGGGCGCGACCCCTTACGCCTTCACCGCGGGCTCCCTGACGGAATACAACCCCGTCGCCGGCACACGTTATGAGTGGACGCAGCAGATCCTGCTCCAGAAGGAGGGGCTGACCCCGCAGACCACCCAGGTGCGCGACCTCGTGTCCTACTGGCGCTACGACTCCGGCACGACGAGCAACCCCTGGGTCTATGTCGACAACCAGTCGCCGAGCACCAATCCGGGCGCGGACTGGATGTACTGGTGGTCGCGCAATGCGCAGGATCCGAGCGCGACAGGCGTGTCGGGCCGCGTCACGAACAACGGCAGCCTCATCAATGTCGGGATGACGCAGGAGATCACCGGAGGCCAGCTCGACTTCATCAACAACGAAGCGCACTACAGCGGCTGCAACCTGCAGGCGATCAACCATTGCGACCGCGATTTCGTCGCTCAGCCCGGCGCGGGGCAGGCCATCTGGAACTATCAGATGGTGACCCGCGCGTTCGTGCAGGTCACCGCCTCGGTCAAGGCGGACAACCCCTTCGACATCAGCTTCGCCGGCAACGCCGCCGGTCGCGTCAACATCACCTCGAACGGCTCCGTCCTGCAGAACGGAACCATCGTCAATCCGAGCGGCACGACGACGATCGTCGCCTCTGGCGGCAGCTTCACCCAGACGAACAACGCCACGATCCTCAGCAATAACCTGAACCTGACCGCGCGTGACTCGATCGGCACGCAATCGGCGGCGATCAAGGCGACGCTGACCAGCGGCGCTGATCTCAGCGCCATCGCCGGCAGCGGCGGCATCAATCTCGACATCACCGGCGGCGCCCGGGTGCTGGCGCTGCGCGCCGACGGCAACCCGAACGCCTATGGCGACATCAGGGTGCGCGCCACCGGCAGCCTCGAGACCGTGGCCTCGGCCAATGCGAATGTGGTCGGCCGCAATATCACGCTCGCGAGCGAGAACGGCAGCATCGGCTCTGTCTCGAACGTGATGAAGATGCGTGCCGTGGCGACAAGGCTGGCGAACGGCTCCTATACGGACGGAGTGGTCAACCTCTCGGCGCTTGGCGACATCGGCATCGCGCAGGTCTCAGGCGATCTGCGCGTCGCCGAGATCAAGAGCGAGGCTGGCGACGTCCGGATCGACGTCAACGCCGGCCGGCTCGTCTCGGCTACGGGCCAGACCTCGGCCCAGGCGCTGAGCGCCGAGCAGCTCTCGCAGGTCTCGCGCGCCCTCAAGCTCACGGCGGCCGATGGCGCAGATGCCGCCGCCCAGGCCAGCATCGCGACCTTTGAAGCACAGGTGACGCAGGCCTACGGCCTCTATTCTGCGCTGATCCGCAACGGCAGCGTCGATGCGAACGGTGTCTTCACGCTGAGCAACGACGGCGTCGCGCTCTACCAGGCCTTCGCCGACGCCGCGATTGCGCTCAGCCGTCCTGCCAACGCGCCGCCCCGTGCGGCTACGCCGGCAGAGGTCAGGGCATACGCCGCAGAGCGCTACAATGCCTATGCCGGCGCCTTCAAGGCCGCCTATGGCGACGGCTGGGCGACGCAGGCGCGTTTCAACGCCGCATCGCTGGAAAGCAACTTCAGCTTCCGCACGACCAATACCGACGCCGCGGCGGGAATTGCCAACCGCATCGCCGGCGATGCCGCCTGGACCGACAGGCAGCTGGTGTCGGCGATCAACCAGTCCGCGCTGCAGCCAGCCTCCGGCGTCGTCGGCAACGGCACCGCGCTGGTCGTCGGCCATGACGTGACGCTCAACATCGCGGGCAGCATTGGCTCGCTGGCGCCGGACATGCAGGTCTCGCTGGACAATATTCGCAGCGGCTCGATCACGGACGCGCAGCTCGCCGCACTCGCGGTCGCGACCACGCCGGGCACCGTCAAGATCATGGGGCAGCGCCAGGACGGCAGCCTCGTCGAGGTGACCGATCTCCAGAACGTGCCGGCCGGCGTCACCCTGACCCGCGTGGACGTGAAGCAGACCGCGCCGATGTTCATCAACGCCACAGGCGCCTTCTCCGCCTCGGCGCAGGGCGATGTCTACGTCCAGGCGACCACCAATGTGCGGTCGAGCACGACGCCGCGCGCGGCCGGCGCCACACTGACGCTCGGCGCCATCTCGGCGACCGGCACTGTCAGCCTGCAGGCTCCGCAGGGCATCGTCGTGGGCATGCAGGCCGACGGCACGACGCCGCGCAGCCCCGTCCAGATCCAGACCGGCGGCGATCTCGTGCTCGTCGCGGGCGGCGGCGGCATCGGCTCGGCGGCGGCGCCCCTCACCTACCAGATCGGCGGCCGGCTGGTATCCGCCTCGGCGGCGGCGGGCGACGCCTATCTCGTCGCCAATGCCGGCAATGCCGAGATCGGTCGCATCTTCGCCACGGGCACGGCCTCGTTGACCGCTCGCAGCGGCGGCATCCAGGGCTATCTGCCGGGCATCGCGATCGCGGCGAGCTCGGTCGCGCTCAACGCGACCGGCAATGTCGGCTCCGCTGCGGCGGCGCTCGGCCTGCAGATCGGCACCGGTGGTTCGGTCTCCGGCCAGATCGGAGGCCTGGCCTGGCTCTCGGCCCCGACCGTCTCCGGCCAGTCTGCCAATACGCTCCGGCTCGGCTCGCTCAGCGCCGCGAACGGGCTGACCGCCACCTCAGACGGCCAGATCGACGTGCTCGACACCCTCCGCTCCACGGCCGGTGCGATCGCACTGACCGGTTCCCGGATCGTGATGGCGGGCGGCTCAGGCATCGAGGCTGCCGGCCGCGCCAGCCTGGCCTCGGGCGCGGACATCGTGCTCGGCCATGTCGTCAGCGCTCTCGCTGCGCCGGCCGGCAGCGCCTCGATCGCAATCACCGCGGCGGGCTCGATCCTTGGAAATGGCGACGCCGGCACGCTGCTCGATGCGGGCCAGGCCGGTGGCGCGATTTCGCTCTATGCCGGAGGCGACATCGGCAGCGAGACCGCAGCCCTCGTCTTCTCCGCCCCCACCCTCTCCGCCCGCAGCCTCGGCGGCGACATCAACCTCGGCACGGCAGCCGGGACCCATGCCACCGAGCTGAAGGCCGATGCCGGCTCGGTCGCGCTGCGCGCCGGCGGCACGCTTACCGTCGATGCCGTGACGAGCGCCGGCAGCAGCACGCTCGCCACCAGCAACGGCGCCCTGACGCTGGGCACGCTGCTCGCAGGGAGCGCGAGTTCGCTCGACGCGACAAGTGCGATCACGCTGACCAGCGCGACGACGAGCGTCGGAGCGTTCTCCGCCACGTCGGGCACCGGCAGCATCTCCGCCGGCACGGTCGGCGCTGCCGGCGACGCGACGCTTACCGCGGCGACCTTCGTCTCCGTCACAGGCGCTCTGACCGCGGGCGGCGATGTGTCCGTCACGGCGGCCGACGGCGCCATCGACGTCGGCGGCCTGACGGCCGGCGGCTCGCTGACGATGTCCTCCTCCGCCGCACTGGCGCTCGGCGCGATTTCGAGCAGCAACGGCTCGGTTTCGCTGACCTCCACCGGGGCCGAGATCAGCGCGACCTCCATCGCCGCCTCGGGCGATGTGACGCTGGCGGCAGCGACCGGAATCGCCGTCACGAACGCCCTGAACGCGCGTGGGGCGGCGACCGCTACGGCCCATGACGGCACGCTCGACATCGGCAGCGTCAGCGCCGGTGCAAGCTCCGCCCTCTCCGCTTCCGGGACGGTGACGCTCGGAACTGCGGCCACCACCGCAGGTGATCTCTCGGTCGCCTCCTCGGCCGGAGACGTGAATGCCACCTCGCTCTCGGCCGCGCAGGCCCTGCTGGTCGAAGCGGCCGGAACGGTTGATGTCCCGACGCTGCTCGGCGGAACGGACGTGACCATCACGGCCGGCGGCGCGGTCTCGGTCGAGACGGCCACGGCCGGGCATGGCGCCGGCATCGACGCGACAGGCCTCGTAGCGCTGGGCACCGTCAGCGCCGGCGACGGCGGGCTGACCCTGGTCTCCCGCAATGCCGGCATCACGGCCGACCGTCTCGACATCGGCGGCGACGCCACGATCTCCAGCTATCGCGGGGTCATGATCGGAGCGCTCACCGCTCGCGGCGTCGATGCCACGACAACGACAGGCGCGATCGACGTCACGACGCTGGACGCCGGCGGCAACGCCAGCCTGCGCTCAGGCGGCGACCAGACGATTGCGACGGCGCGGATCGCTGGCAACGCCGCGCTGATCAGCGGCGGAGCGCTCCGCATCGACAGCCTGACCAGCGCAGGCTCGGCCGAGATCGACTCGACCGGCGAGCTGCGGGTGGCCGACATGGCCGCCGGCGGGGACCTGCGCCTCGCTTCCGCCCAGGCCGGCATCTCCTTCGGCGCGCTGTCCTCGAACGGATCGGCTGCGCTCGCGGCCGCCAACGCAATCGATGGCGAGCGCATCGTGGCAAGCGACGCGCTGACGCTCCAGGCCGGCCGCAGCGGCCAGGGCTCGATCAGCATCGGCCGCGGCGCGGCGCTCAACGCCTCCGTGAGCGCAGCTGACGACGTGCGCCTCGCCAACTTCGGCGCCGGCAACAGCATCACCATCCTGGGGACGCGGATCGCCGCCGACATCGTCCAGTTGCCGGGTGCGGGCGGCATGCCGCTCGCCCTCGACATCGGCGGCCTGCGTGCCGCGGTGGCCGAGGCGGTCGATCTCAGGATCGATGCCTCGCGCGTCAGGGTCGGCCGCTTTGCCGCGCTCGACAGCAGGCTCACGACGACAGCGGGCGAATTCGCCATCGCCAGCGCCAACGTGCCCGGCGCGATGACGCTGCAGACGCCGGTCATGACGCTGTTCGCCAACAACCGCAGCCTGGCTCCGGCCCTCGGCTACGATATCCAGCTCTACCCGCGGAGCCGGCCGTTCTATCTCACCGTGAACGGTGCCAGGCTCGCCACCGACGCCTTCATCATCAACTTCGATTCGAGCGTGGTCGACATTCCTCCGTCCTTCGGCTCCTCGCTGGCGCGCGACATGGCGCGTCTGCCAAACCTGCTCCCGAGCGGGCCTTCCTTCGGCGAGGTCGCACGCGGCTTCGTGTTCGGCCTGAACAGCGCCTGGCGCAGTGACCTCGCCGATCCGGCGTCCACTGCCAGCTTCGGCCAAGCATGGAAGCCTCTCGTCAATCTCGACGAAGAAGACGACGCCGAGAGCCAGCCTTGAGCCGATCCGGTTTCGCCGTTGCCGTTCTGACTGTGTGTCTCGCCGCCGGCTGCCTCGGCGGCGCGGCGCGGGCGCAGATCGTGCCGCAGACCATCGAGAACGAGGCCGAGCGGCAGCGGCGGGAGATCGAGCGCCAGACCGCGCCGCAGCGCCAGCGCGGCCCCGGCGTGATCGGGCCTCAGGCGGGGCCGAAGCTCGAATTCCCCGCCGGCGGCGCGAGTGTGCTGCTGACCCGCATCGAGTTCACCGAGTCGCGCTTCCTGAGCGCCGCCGAGCTCGATGCGATCCGCGCGCGCCATGTCGGGCAGCGCGTGGATCTCGCCGCGATCGGGCGGATCGTCCAGTCCGTCAACGATCTCTACGCCGAAAAGGGGCAGATCACGGCCAGCGCCGTCCTGCCGCCGCAGAAGCTCGATGGCGGCGTGCTCTGGATCAGGCTGGTGGAGGGGCGTGTCGGCAAGGTCTCCGTCACCGGCGCCGTCCAGACCTGGCCCTGGTATGTCCGCTCGCAGGTGCCGATCGGCGATGACGACGTCGTCGACGCGCCGGCCCTCAATCGTTCGGTCTCGATCTTCAACCGCCTCAACGAGGTGCAGCTCAGGGCTCAGCTCGGCGCCGGCGCGAGCTTCGGCCTGACCGATATCGAGCTTTCCGTGACCGAGCCGCCGCGCAACGTCGTCCAGCTCTCCTACGACAACCAGGGTGTGACCTCGACCGGGCGCTACCAGGGCATCCTGTTCCTGCGCCATCACAACCTGCTGGGCATCGACGACCGGCTCGTCCTCTACGGCTCGCGGGCACGCGGCAGCATCCTGGGCAATGGCAGCTACACGCTGCCGGTCTCGCCCTGGGGCACGCGGCTGGGCGCCAGCTTCACCCGGTCGGCCTATCGGATCGTCAACGGCGCCATTCGCGAGCTGCGGCCGGAAGGCATTTCGGAAAGCAGCTCGCTCACCCTGTCACAGCCGGTCTTCGCGACGGATTCCATCCTGCTGCAGGCTACCGCCGCGCTCGGCACCGGCGCGGGCCGCAGCAAGCAGCTCGACATCGCCACGGTCGAGAGCAGCTATTCCCGGGTGCAGGCAGGCGCCTCGCTGAGCATCAGCCTGCCCGCCCTCAACCACAGCTCGACGGCGAACTGGTCGCAGGTCGCCCATGAGGACAAGATCTCGGGGCGCAACCAGAACAGCACGATCCTAACCGGCAACACCACCTCGGTCTGGCGGCTCAACGACAATATCTACGGCACGCTCGTCGGAGCCTGGCAGTATACCGGCGAGACGCAGCTGCCGGGCGACCAGATCTTCCAGATCGGCGGGCCGACGACCGTGCGCGGCTACCCGATCGGCGCGGCCTTCGGCAATTCCGGCTTCTACGGGCAGGCGGAGCTGCATTACCTCCTGCCCGATCCGCTGAAGCAACTCGAAGCCTTCGTCTTCCTCGATCACGGCATCACCTACCCGAACGTCGTGGACACCATGCGCGCGACCTCCGTCGGCGCCGGGCTGATCTGGCGGCCGATCGACTGGGCTACGCTCGAAGGCGGCTTCGGTCGACCGCTCGAACGCATCTCGACCGTCCAGCGCGACGTCGAGCTCTATTTCCGGCTCACCTTGCGCAAGAGCATCTGAGCCCTTTTTGTCAGGACAGGATCATGGCCCCGCTACCGCTATTCTATTCCAGCATCACCGTGCTCGACCGGAACACCCATCGTGAGGCCCGGCTCACGCCGGCCGTCAAAACCTATGCCTTCGCCGCCCGAGCCCATGTGCTGCCGGCGCTGTTGGCTGAGTTCGCCCCCGGCGGCCGCGACATGCCGATCCTGTTCCTGGAGGAGCCCGGCGGAGTCTCGCCGCTGTTCATGGTCGGGATGCGCTCGGGCGAAGGTTGCTTCGTCGATGCGGACGGCCGCTGGCTTGGCTTCCATCCGCCGGCCTATCTGCGGCGCTACCCCTTCATCGGCGGCGATGTATCCGCCGAGCAGCAGGTCGTCTGCGTCGATGGTGGCTTCGCCGGGCTCGGGGAGGTAGAGGGCGAGCGCCTCTTCGACGAGGAAGGCGAGCCGACCGAGGTGTTGAAGAACATCATCGCCTTCGTCAGCGAGTACGGAGACGCCGCCAACGCGACCGCGGCCTTCACCGCCGCTCTCAAGGAGCTCGAGCTGTTCCAGACGATCAACGTCGAGATCCGCGCCCCGGACGGCACCAGCTCGAATTTCTCCGGCTTCTCCGTCGTGAGCGCCGAGCGTCTCGACGCGCTTTCCGACGAGGCCTGGCTCGAGTTGAAGCGGAAGGGCTACCTGCTCCCGATACACGCCCATCTGATCAGCCTGGCGAACTTCGCCCGGCTCGGCGAACTCGCGCGGCCCCGCGCCTGAGCGAAGCGGGCTTTTGCCGCTATGCGGGCCGGGGCACAACGCCCGGCCCTGCGCGGTTCCTTCACGCCGACAGGCCGATGGCCTGCGCCGCCTTGCGGTAGCGCAGCTGGGTATCCGCCTCGAACCTGAAGGTGCCCAGGAAGTCGTCGAGGCCATAGCTCGGCTGGAGCAGGCGGATGCGGGCGGCGTGGCTGCGCGCTTCCTCCATCCGGTCGGCAAGCGCCAGGCAATGGGCGGCGAGCGCCACAATATGCACATGGGCGTTCGGCCGGGCGGCCGCCTTCAGGCTCCACTCCGCCGCGTCCTGCAGCGCCCCCAGCCTGACGAGCGCCATGGCGCGCGTGCCCAGCATGCCGAACAGCAGCGGGTCGTGCGGGCTGAGCAGCCGCGAATGGTCGGAAGCCGACAGGGCCGCCAGCGGATCGCCGCCCTGGCAATGGACGAAGGAGAGCGCGTAGTGCCCCAGCGCGAAATTGGGGCTGAGTGCCACCGACCGCTCCAACGCCGACACCGCGCCCGCCTGATCGTCGACGAGCCAGAGCGCGCGTCCCATCGACCAGTGCGCCGCCGGGTTCTGCTCGTCGATCAGCAGGCTCTGCGTCGCGCTCTCGATCGCCTGCCGCGCCTGTTCCTCCCGCTCGCCCCAGCGCTGGAAGGCGCGCTGCCAGTGCGTGAAGGAGATCCCGGCCTGCGCCCGCGAGAATGTCGGGTCGAGCCGCGCGGAGAGGCTGAAGAACTCAGCGGCGCGTTCGTTCTCCTCCGCCGTGAACCGATACATGTGCCAGAGCCCGCGATGATAGGCTTCCCAGGCGTCGAGCGATTCCGGTGGCCGCAGGATCGCGCGGCTCCGCTCGGCCGTCTCGATCTCGGAGGCGACGGCGGAGACGATTCCGTTGCCGATCTCGTCGAGGATCGTGAGCCGATCTGACGAGTGCACCTCGAAGCGGTCGGTCCAGACGATATGATCATTCGCCGCCTCGACGATCTCGACGGTGGCGGCGACAGCATCCTCCTGCTGCTCCAGCACGCCGGTGACGACATAGCGGACGCCCAGCCGCTCGCCGATCTCGCGATGCCCGAGCTGCTCGCGTGCGAGAGCGAAGACCGAGCCGCGCGCGATGACGAAGAGCCCGCGCAACCGTGCCAGCCGGCTGATCACGTCATGCGTCAGCGCATGGCCTAGATCGCTCCCGCCCGGAGCGCCCGATCCGGCGTCCTGAAACGGCATGATCGCCACCGAGGGCCGCGGCTGCTGGCCGGAGGTGTCGGCCGTGTCCGTGCGCGATGGCTCTCGATACGTCGCGCAGACCCGCCCTTTCAGCGTCTTCCAGGCCGCGGCGACCGGCGAGAAATCGAAGCCTTCCGCGGCGAAGCTGCGCTGCGTCCTTGCGAGATGGCGGGCGCAATCATCGACCATGCGGCGCTCGTGCAATTCGGCCAGGAAGCGGAGATGCGCCGCGCTGTCGAAGGAAGCGAACTCGACCCATTGGCCGGCCGCAGCCAGCCCCGCCGCCGTTCCGACCGGCGCCCGGCGCGCCGTCTCCGCGAGCAGCGAGACATGGAGCGTGCGGAACGCGCTGCGCCGGCCCGCGAGCCAATGCTCGAACTCGACGCTGTCGGGAAGTTCGGTGCCATCGATGAAATCCTCGCCCGCCGCCTCGGCGAGCACGGCAAGCTCCGCATCGTCCAGCCGGCCGAAGCCGTCCTCGGCCGCGCCGAGCAGGCGGGCGACATCAACCTTGCAATCGGACAGATCGAGCGCGATGCTGTCGTCCAACGCCAGCACCCGTCGCCGGCCCGGCCCGTCGAGCAGCCCGCGCAGCTTGCTCAGGCACCAGCGGAGTTCGCCACGGGGATCGTCGGGCATCTGCCAGAGCAGAGCGCAGAGCCGCTCGCGCGGCACCGGGCGCGTAGACAGAGCGAGATAAGCGATCAGCGCCCGCAGCTTGCGGGACGGAGGCAGCTGGAGCTGAGCGCCGTCATGCAGGAGCCTCAGCGGCCCGAGCAGCCGCAGCTCAAGGTCTGATCCAGTATGTTCGGACTCCGAACCTGGCGTTTCCATGCGCACTCCAACGTTGTCTCCCACGCGGAATACCCAGGCGTCATCCTATCATTCTGTGAGCTTCCGCAAAGAAGGCCCGGCAGCACCATTCGAGAAGGAGGGCAACATGCTTACGACTGAAACTTCGAGGACGACGCAGGGCCGCGGCCGGCTGTTCGACGGCATTCTGGACACGATCGGCGACACGCCGGCGATCCGCATCAACAATCTCGGCGTCGACCACGCCACGATCTATGTGAAGGCCGAGTTCTTCAACCCGGCCGCTTCCGTGAAGGACAGGCTGGCCGTCGCCATCATCGAGGCGGCCGAGCGCAGCGGCGCGCTGAAGCCGGGACAGACCGTGGTCGAGGCCACGAGCGGCAATACCGGCATCGGGCTCGCCATGGTCTGCGCCCAGAAAGGCTATCCGCTCGTCGTCACCATGGCCGACAGCTTCTCGGTCGAGCGCCGCCGCTTGATGCGGATGCTGGGCGCCAAGGTCGTGCTGACGCCGCGCGCGCAGAAGGGCTTCGGCATGTATCTCAAGGCGGTCGAGCTCGCGCAGAAGAACGGCTGGTTCCTGGCCCGGCAGTTCGAGACCAAGGCCAATGCCGCCATCCACGAGGCGACCACCGGCCGCGAGATCATCAATGACTTCGCCGGCTCGCGCCTCGATTACTTCGTCACCGGCTACGGGACGGGCGGCACCGTGGTCGGCGTGTCGCGCGTGCTCCGCCGCGAGCGGCCGCAGACGAAGATCGTCCTGAGCGAGCCGGCCAATGCCCAGCTTCTCGGCAGCGGCCAAGGCCAGCAGCGCGGCGCGGACGGCTCTCCCGCAGCGAGTCACCCTGCCTTCGAGCCGCATCCGATCCAGGGCTGGACGCCGGATTTCATCCCCGACGTGCTCCAGGAAGCGATCGACGAGCGCTATTATGACGAGCTGATCCCGATCGCCGGGCCGAAGGCGATCGAATGGGCCCGCGCGCTGGCGCAGAAGGAGGGCATCTTCACCGGCATCTCCGGCGGTGCGAGCTTCGGCGTCGCCCGGCAGATCGCGGAGTCGGCCCCCGCGGGCTCCGTCATCCTCTGCATGCTGCCGGACACCGGCGAGCGTTATCTCTCCACCCCCCTCTTCGAAACCATCCCGGCCGAGATGGACGAGGAGGAGCTGGCGCTGTCGCGCTCGACGCCCGGCTTCCAGCTCGCGGCCGAATAGCGCGGGAGGCGGCCATGGATGCCCCCACCCTGCCCTCGCCGCTCCCGCCATCCGGGATCGGCAACCTGCCGGACACGCTCGACCCACGGGACTGGGGAGCGACCTCCGCGCTGGCGCATCGGATCGTCGACGATGCGGTGCGCCATCTGCGGGAGGTGCGCGAGCGCCCGGTCTGGCAGCCCATGCCGGAGCCTGTGCAGGCGCTTTTCCGGGAGCCTCTGCCCGACGGGCCCATGCCGGTGGAGGATGTCTATGGGCTGGTGCGCGACAATGTGCTCGCCTATCCGATGGGCAACATCCATCCGCGCTTCTGGTCCTGGTTCATGGGCGCCGGCAACTTCACCGGCGCGCTGGGAGACTTCCTCGCCGCCGTCCAGGGCTCGAATCTCGGCGGCGGCAGCCATGCAGCGGTGCTGATGGACCAGCAGGTCGTCGGCTGGCTGCGTGAGATGGTCGGCCTGCCGGCCTCGGCCAGCGGCACGCTGGTCAGCGGCGGCTCGATGGCAAACCTGATCGGGCTGACCGTCGCCCGTAACGCAATGGCCGGCATCGACCTGCGCGAGCTCGGCGTCGCGGCGCTTGAGCGGCCGATGCGCTTCTATGCTTCCGATCAGGTCCATTCCTGCCATCGCAAGGCCGTCGAGGCGCTCGGCCTCGGCAACAGAGCCTTGTGCCGCGTCAGGAGCGGGCCCGACTGCCGCATCGACATCGAGGCGCTGCGGGCGGCGATCGCGCTCGACCGGGCGGATGGCTTCCAGCCCACCTGCATCATCGGCACAGCCGGGACCGTCAATTCCGGCGCGGTCGACGATCTGGTGGCGCTCGCGGAGATCGCCGCCGCGGAGGGCATGTGGTTCCATGTCGATGGCTGCATCGGCGCGCTCATCGCCATCGCGCCCGAGAACGCCTGGCGTGTGAAGGGCATCGAGCGTGCCGATTCGGTGGCGCTCGACCCGCATAAATGGCTGCACGCGCCATTCGCGCTCGGCTGTGCCCTGGTGCGTGACCGGGAGAAGCACAGAGGCACCTTCGCCGTCTCGCCTGAATACCTGCAGGGGACAGCGAGGGGCATCGCCGCGGGCGACTGGCTCTACGAATACGGGCTGCAGACGACGCGCAGCTTCGGCGCGCTCAAGCTCTGGATGGCGCTGAAGGAGCATGGCGTCACGACCTTCGGCCGGCTGATCGACCGGAACATCGCCCAGGCGACCTATCTCGCCTCTCTCATGAAGGCCGAGCCGGCGCTGGAGCTGGTCATGGAACCGGAGGTCAACATCGTCTGCTTTCGCGTTGCACCAAAGGGTTACGACGAGGACCGCAACAAGCGAATCAATCTGGAGATCATGCTGCGCCTGCAGGAGACGGGCGTCGCTGCGCTCTCTGACACCACCATCCGCGGGAAGCACTGCCTGCGGGTCGCGATCTGCAATCACAGGACGCGGCTGGACGACCTCGACCTGCTGATGAGCGAGGTGCTGAAGGCTCTGCCCGCGAACTGAAGCAGCGGCCTCGGTCACGCCAGCCAGGCCGCAGCTCGGCGGACGCTGGCGGTGGCCTCTACACGGCGTTATCGAAGGGCATGATCGGCCCTCACCAGCTGCTGCCTTATCTCAAGACGATCGGCCTCGTCGCCGCGGTCACGGCGCTGGCCGGCCTTATCGTCTGGGCTACGCCGCTCGACAGCGTCTCCGCCCTCTACATGCTGCCCGTGCTGATCGCCGGCGTGCGCTACGGCACCGCGCCAGCGATCTTCGCCGCGCTGCTCGGCGCTCTCATGACCTCGCTGTTCTACCCGCCGCTGTTCAGCCCGCTCGTCTTCCAGCCGGCACAGGTCATCGATCTCGTCACTTCGCTCGCCGTCGCGCTGACGATCGGCCCGCTCGTCGACCGGCTGCGGGTGCAGTCCCGCATCCTCGACGAGCACCGGCTGCGCGAGCGTACCGACGCGCTGCGCGACATCCTGGTCGAGTCGGTTTCGCACGAACTGCGAACGCCGGTTTCCGGGATCATGGGCGCGGCGAGCGTGTTGGCCACGGCCCCCGAGCTTTCAGGTCGAGCACCTTTGCTGTCCCTGGCGACTGGGATCGAGCAGGAGGCTCGCCGGCTCGACCGGCTGATCCAGGAGGTGCTGGATCTCGGCCGCATCCGCGCCGGTGCGCTGCAGCCGCGTCTCGACACGCTCGACCCCTGGGACATCGTCAACGACGCGTTGGCAACGGCACAGGAGCGCCTGCGCGAGCACGACGTGCGCCTGGAACCAGCCGATGCGCTGCCGCTGGTCAGAGTCGACCCCGCGCTGACGGCCCAGGCCCTGGTCAATGTGCTGGAAAACGCCGCCAAATACACACCTTCGGGTGGCCCGATCCACATCTCGACCGAGACAGGGGAAGACGGAGTCATCATCGCCGTGCGCGACGAGGGAGCCGGCCTCGACTCCGGCGAGGCCGGGTTGATCTTCGAGCGCTTTCACCGGGGCGAGCGGCATGCCGACGTCGCCGGCGGCAGCGGCCTGGGCTTGACGATCGCACGGGTTTTCGTGGAGGCCAGTGGTGGGCGCATCGTTGCGCTCAGCGCGGGACCGGGCCGGGGCACGACGATGCGGTTCATCCTGCCCATCGCGGAGACGAAAGCTGGCGACCATGATGACGACTGACGCCACGACGGCCGCTACCAGCCCTCTCGTCCTCGTCGTTGATGACGAGACGGCGATCCGCCGCTTCCTGCGCACCGGGCTGGAGATGCATGGCTTCCGCGTGGTGGAGGCTGAAACCGCGCGGCAGGCCGGCGAATTGGCCGTCATGCGCCAGCCCGACCTCGTCGTGCTCGATTTGGGCCTCCCCGATGCCGACGGCGCGACGGTGATCGAGGCGTTGCGCGGCTGGTCGCAGGCGCCGATCATCGTGCTCTCCGTTCGCAAATCGGAGGCCGAGAAGGTCCGGCTGCTGGAGGGCGGCGCCGACGACTATATCGTGAAGCCGTTCGGCATGGCTGAATTGCTGGCTCGCGCTCGCGTCGTGCTCCGTCGGGCCGTGCGGCAGGAGACGGCCGATCCGATTGTCAGGGTCGGCGGCTTCTCTATCGACCTCGCTCGCCGCCTCGTCAGCCGGGACGGCAGCGCGGTCATACTTTCGCCCAAGCAGTTCGCGCTGCTGCGGGCGCTGGCGATCCACCACGGCAGCGTGATGACGCATCGGCAGCTGATGCGGGAGCTCTGGCCGCAGGAGCCGGACGAGGATGTGCAATACCTGCGTATCCTCATGAAAAAGCTGCGCAATCGCATCGAGCCCGATCCGGCCCGGCCGATCTATGTGGTGACGGAGCTCGCCGTCGGCTATCGCCTGCGCACCCAGGAGCAGCTCGACGCTGCCGGATATGCCGCGGCTATGCATTGAGCCGATCCACATCATGGAACGGCTAAGAGCGTAGCTGCTAACGCCGGGCTTCGGAAACGTCGCAGCCGCGCGGGGATTCATGTTCAATCTATGGCTGGCGCTCGCCACCATCGGAGCCATGGCTGGCACGGTGGCGATCGCCTGGTTCTTCTGCCGGCAGTTGATGCCGGTCGCGCACTTCATCGACAGCATTAGCGGCGTGCTCGGCGTCATCGCCAATTGGCTCGTGCTGCTGGCCTGCCTCGTCAGCGCCGGCAACGCCACGATCCGGTACCTCTTCTCATACAGCTCGAACGCCTGGCTCGAGCTGCAATGGTACATGTTCGCCGGTATGGTGCTGCTCGGTTCGGCATATACGCTCAGAGTCAACGAGCATGTCCGCGTCGACCTGTTCTACGGCGCCGTCTCCGATCGTGCGCGCCATTGGATAGACCTGCTCGGCGGCGCGGTGTTCCTGCTGCCGATGTGCGTGGTCATGATCTGGTTCACCTGGCCCTGGTTCGTCCAGTCCTGGACCCTCAACGAAGCCTCGAACAATGCAGGCGGCCTGATCCGCTGGCCGGTCATCCTGCTGCTGCCGGTCGGCTTCACGCTGATCCTGCTCCAGGGCCTCTCCGAGATGATCAAGCGCGCCGCAGCGCTGCGCGGCTTCCACCAGCACGAATACGCTTACGAGAAGCCGCTGCAATGATCGACGCGATCCGCAACAATCTCGGCCCCATGATGTTCGGGGGCGTGATCCTTTTTCTGCTGATCGGCTATCCGGCGGCGTTCTCGCTGGCTGCGGTCGGCCTGTTCTTCGGCTTCATCGCGATCGAGATGGGGGTGATCGCACCCCAGTACATGGGCAACCTCACCTTCCAGCTCTATTCGATCATCTCCAACGACCTGCTGCTCTCGATCCCGTTCTTCACCTTCATGGGCGCGATCCTGGAGCGCTGCGGCCTCGCTGAAGACCTTCTGGACTCGATCGGCCAGCTTTTCGGCAGCGTGCGTGGCGGCCTGTCCTATGCGGTGATCTTCGTCGGCGCGATCCTGGGCGCCATCACCGGCACGGTCGCGGCCTCGGTCATCGCCATGGCAGTGATCTCACTGCCGGTGATGATGCGCTACGGCTACGACATGAAGCACGCCACCGGCGTCATCGCGGCGTCGGGCACCATCACCCAGCTTATCCCGCCCTCGCTCGTGCTCGTCGTCCTGGCGGACGTGATGGGCCGTTCGGTCGGCGACATGTATGCCGGCGCCATCGGCCCCAGCATCGTGCAGGTCGCGCTTTTCTGCATCTGGGTCGCCATCGTCAGCATCCTCAGGCCCGACTCCGTGCCGGCGCTGCCGCCGGAGGCGCGCACGCTCAAGGGCTGGGCACTGGTCTGGAAATGCTTCCGCGGCATCGTGCCCTCGGCCGTGCTCATCTTCCTTGTGCTCGGCACGATCTTCATGGGCCTCGCCACTCCGACGGAAGCCGGTGCGATGGGCGCCGTCGGCGCCATCGGGCTCGCGGCGATGTATCGCACGCTGACCTGGAAGCTGACCTATCAGGCCATGTCCTCGACCATGCGCATCACTGCCATGGTCGCGATGATCCTGATCGGCGCGCGCGTCTTCAGCCTGGTCTTCCAGGGCGTCGGCGGCGGCAAGTGGATCGAGCACATGCTCACCGGCCTGCCCGGCGGTCAGGTCGGCTTCTTGACCGTGACGATGATCTTCATCTTCTTCATCGCCTTCTTCCTCGATTTCTTCGAGATCGCCTTCATCATCATTCCGCTGCTGGCGCCGGCGGCGGAGAAGCTGGACATCAACCTGATCTGGTTCGCGCTGCTGATCTGCGCCAACATCCAGACCTCGTTCATGCACCCGCCCTTCGGCTTCGCGCTGTTCTACCTGCGCGGCGTCGCGCCACCGACGGTGAAGACCCGCGACATCTATCTCGGCTCGATTCCCTGGATCGTGCTGCAGCTGCTGCTGGTCGCGATCATGATCGCCTTCCCGCAGATCGTGACCTACTGGCTCGATAAACCGGTGACGCTCGATCCGGCGGCCCTGGAAAAACAGCTCAACTCCATGCCGAGTTTCGGCACGATCGAGCTGCAAGGACTCACGCCGCCGAAGCCCTGAGCGCCTGGGCGGACGCCAGCTTCAGCTCAGCGTCCGCCGCACGGCGTCGCGCCAGCCGGCGACCTTGCTCTCGCGCTGGCTCGCGGCCATCGCCGGTGTGAAGCGCCGCTCCAGCCGCCAGAGATCGGCGAAGCGCGCCGGCTCCGGCAGAAGCCCGGCATCGAGCCCCGCGAGATAGGCCGCGCCCAGTGCGGTGGTCTCCAGCACGGTCGGCCGGTCGACGGAGAGGTCGAGGATGTCGGCGAGGCGCTGCATCGTCCAGTCGGAGGCGACCATGCCGCCATCGACGCGCAGAACCGCTCCGCGCCCCTTCCTGGCGTCGGGCCAGTCGGCATGCATCGCCTCGATCAGGTCGAGCGTCTGGTAGCAGACGCTCTCCAGCGCGGCGCGGGCGAATTCGCGCGGCCCCGAATTGCGCGTCAGCCCGAAGATCGCGCCGCGCGCATGGGCGTCCCAATGCGGCGCACCCAGGCCCACGAAGGCCGGCACCAGATAGACATGCTGCTCGGGATCGGCGGCCTCGGCGAGCGGGCCGGTCTCGCTCGCCTTCTCGATGATGCCGAGCCCATCCCGCAGCCATTGTACGGCGGCGCCGGCGATGAAGATCGAGCCTTCGAGCGCATAGGTCCGCTTGCCGCCGAGCTGATAGGCGATGGTGGTGAGCAGGCGGTGCTTCGATGCGACGGGCTTGTCCCCCGTATTGAGCAGCGCGAAGCAGCCGGTGCCATAGGTGGATTTCACCATGCCGGGCGTGAAGCAGGCCTGCCCGATCGTGGCCGCGTGTTGATCCCCGGCGATGCCGCGCACCGGGATCGCACCGCCGAAGAGACCGGGAGCCGTGTCGCCGAAATGCGCCGAGCAATCGCGCACCTCGGGCAGGATGCTGGCCGGGATGTCGAAAAGCGTCAGGAGTTCCTCGTCCCAGATGCCGCGGCCGATGTCGAACAGCATGGTGCGTGCGGCGTTGGTGGCGTCGGTCGCATGGACCGCCCCGCCCGTCAGCCGCCAGAGCAGGAAGGAATCGACCGTGCCGAAGGCGAGTTCGCCTGCTTCCGCGCGCCGCCGCGCTCCCGGCACATGGTCGAGCAGCCAGGCGATCTTGGTGGCCGAGAAATAGGGGTCGATGCGCAGGCCCGTGCGGGCCGCCACCAGCTCCTCATGGCCGGCCGCGACGAGATTCGCGCAGGCCCGCGCCGTGCGACGGTCCTGCCAGACGATAGCGCGGTGGATCGCCCGCCCGGTCTGGCGGTCCCAGACCAGCGTGGTCTCGCGCTGGTTGGTGATTCCGATGCCGGCGATGTCGGAGGCCGCGAGGCCCGCCTTGGCGATGGCCTTCCGCGCCGTGGCGAGCACGCTCTCCCAGATGTCCTCCGGCTCGTGCTCGACCCAGCCCGAGGCCGGGAAATGCTGCGGAAACTCCTGCTGCGCGCTGGCAACGGCCGAAAGCGAGGCATCGAACAGGATCGCCCGCGAGGAGGTCGTGCCCTGGTCGATGGCGAGGATGTATCCGGCGGCCATGTCTGTTCCTGCCCTGTCTCTACCGGCCGTCTGCGCAGCCCGGCGGAGACTGGCCGATCGGGCAGCGGTCGCGCAAGCGCACTCCGTCGCCCCGGCCGCGCTGCACTTTCGCCATGTTCCGCTTGGCACGGCGGCTAGGCTGTAGTTAGCTTCCCGGCGAAGCAGTTGGCCGCGCCGCGTCGCGGCCCCTGCCGGGCCAGGGTTCAGGACCTCGGGTGCCGGGCAGGTCAGGGGATTGGAAAAGCTGTGGCGGTCGAGGACCGGCAGGAACGGGGCGTCACGCCGGTGACGCCGCCGCACACACGTAGCGCCGATCCGCACCGGAACGGCGGCGCTCCGGCTGTCGAATCGTTCAAGAGCTACGCCACGGCCGTCGCCAGCCAGCGCCCTCCCGTCGCGACCTACGCCGCGCTCGATCTCGGCACCAATAATTGCCGTCTGCTGATCGCCCGGCCGGCGCAGCACGGCTTCCGCGTCGTCGACGCCTTCTCGCGCATCGTGCGCCTCGGCGAGGGGCTGGCCGCCAGCAGCCGGCTCGGCGATGCGGCGATGGACCGCGCGGTCGAGGCGCTGAAGATCTGCCGGGGCAAGATGGCGAATCGCGGCGTCACCCGCGCCCGGCTCGTCACCACCGAAGCCTGCCGCGCCGCGACCAACGGGCTCGACTTCATCCGACGCGTCGCCGCCGAGGCTGAGCTGGCGCTGGAAATCATCGACCAGCGGACGGAGGCCGCGCTCGCCGTTTCCGGCTGCGCCGCACTGACCGACCCCGCAGCCGAGAGCGTCATCGTCTTCGACATCGGTGGCGGCTCGACCGAGATCATCTGGCTCGGAGGCCGCAACGAGGCGCGCGACCCCGCCGCTCGCATCCGCGAATGGGCCTCGCTGCCGATCGGCGTCGTCACGGTGGCCGAACGCTATGGCGGCGTCGAGGTCAGCCGGGAACTCTTCGAGCGCATGGTGCAGGATTGTGCGCAGGCCCTTGAGCCCTTTGCAAAAAAGGCTGCGGGCGCGCGCGATTCCAGAGGCTTCCATCTGCTCGGCACCTCCGGCACGGTGACGACGGTCGCCGGCATCCATCTCGACCTGCCGCGCTATGACCGGCGCGAGGTCGACGGGCTGTGGATGCGCCAGGACGACATCCTGAGCGTCATCGACCGGCTGATCGCGATGGATTATGCCGCTCGTGCGGCCAATGCCTGCATCGGGCGCGAGCGCGCCGATCTGGTTCTGGCCGGCTGCGCAATCTTCGAGGCGATCCGCCGCGCCTTCCCGAGCGAGCGCGTGCGCATCGCCGACAGGGGCCTGCGGGAGGGCATATTGTTGCGCATGATGCACGAGGACCGCGCCTGGTGGCGCAGGAAATAGGCTTCTTCAAGCAATGAGCAGCGACAAATCCGGGGGCCGCAAGACAGGCGGCAGCGGCACGGGCGGAGCCAGGTCGAGCGGGGCCAAGTCAGGCGGGGCTAAGTCACCTGCGGCCAAACCGAGCGGCGCGAAGTCCGGCGGGGCCAAGGCCGGCGTGGCCCTCACGCCGGGCAAGCAGGTCGCCAGCGCCAAGCCGGCCGGTGACCGTGATCTGCGCGTGCGCCTGAAGAATGCCCGCAAGCTCAAGCATTCCTCGCAACTCTGGCTCGAGCGCCAGCTCAACGATCCTTATGTGAAGCGCGCCAAGGAGCGCGGCTTCCGCTCACGCGCCGCCTTCAAGCTCGAGGAGATGGACGAGCGCTACAAGTTCCTGAAGACCGGACAGCGGCTGCTCGACCTCGGCTGCGCGCCGGGCGGCTGGTGCCAGGTCGCAGCCGAGCGGATCGGCCTTGCCCAGGGCAAGGGCCGGATCGTCGGCATCGACCTCTTGCCGGTCGATCCCATCCCGGGGGTCGAGCTGATCGAGATGGACTTCATGACCGAGGAGGCCCCTGCCCTCCTGGTTGAGAAGCTCGGCGGACAGGCCGATGGCGTGATGTCGGACATGGCCGCCAACACAACCGGCCACAAAAAGACCGACCATCTTCGGATCATCGGGCTCGCCGAGGCCGCGCTCGAATTTGCCCATGACGTGCTGGCGCCGGGCGGGTTCTTCCTCGCCAAGCTGTTCCAGGGCGGCGACAGCGCCGAATTGCTCACCCAGATGAAGCGGGACTTCACCACGGTCCGCAACGTCAAGCCGGGCGCAAGCCGCGCGGATTCCTCGGAGCTCTACGTGCTGGCGACGGGCTATCGGCGGAAGGCTGCTCCGGCGGACGAAGGCGCCGAGGCCGCGAGAGCCGCCTCCGACTGAGCGGCGCCGCTCGACCGGCCGGATCTCACTCCAGCGGCTTCTGGTCCGCGATCGCCTCGGCGGTGGCCTTGCGGGCGCTCACCGGAACATGGCCCGAGACCTCGGAGCCGGCGTCTGGCGCGAGCCGCATCATCCAAACGGCCGAGGAGGCGCCGAGCAGCCCTACGATGAGGAAGGCCGGCGGGAAATCCCCGGCGCCGATCGGTCCGCCGCCATGCAGGGCGTTGGTCGCCTCGAGCGCGAAGGCGCCGACCGTAACACCGAGGCTCAGCGAGATCTGCTGGATGACGCTCGACAGGCTGGTGGCGCTCGACATGGCCCGGTTCGACACGTCGGAATAGCTCAGCGCGTTGATGCCCGTGAACTGCAGCGAGCGGAAGCAGCCGCCGATCAGCAGCACGGTCAGCATCAGCGCGTGCGGCGTGGTCGGGGTGAAAAGGCCGGAGAGCGCGAGGAATCCGGCGCCGAGGACCGCGTTGACGGTGAGCACGCGCCGGAAGCCGAAGCGCGCCAGGATGGTCTTGGCCGCAGTCTTCATCAGGAGGGCGCCGGCCGCGGACACAAATGTGATCAGTCCGGACTGCAGCGCGCTGAGACCGAAGCCGAGTTGCAGCATCAGCGGCAGCAGGAACGGCACGGCGCCGGTGGCGACGCGGAAGAGCGAACCGCCGAGCACGGCAATGCTGTAGGTCGGAATGCGCAACAGGGACAGGTCGAGCACCGGGTGCGCGACGCGGCGCGCGTGAAACCAGTAACCCACGAGCGCAGCCAACCCGAAGGCGACGCAGGCATAGGACACGGCCGCCGGCACGAGATGCCGCCCCCCGGTGGCGAGGCCCAGCATCAGACAGGCGAAGCCGAGCGAGGACAGCAGGAAGCCGCGGATGTCGAGCGGGGCGACGTCCTCCTCGCGGATATCCTCGAAGAAGATGCTGGAAAGCACGATGCCGACGATCCCGATCGGGATGTTGATCAGGAAGATCCAGCGCCAATCGAAATAGGTGGTGATGAAGCCGCCGAGCGGCGGGCCGATCACCGGGCCGACGAGCGCGGGAATGGTCAGGTAGGCGAGCGCGCCGACGAGTTCCGACTTGTTGACGCTGCGCAGGATCACCAGCCGCCCGACGGGCACCATCATCGCGCCGCCCAGCCCTTGGAGGAAGCGCGCTCCGACGAAGGCGCCGAGCGAGTTGGAGACCGCGCAGGCGAGCGAGCCCAGCATGAACACGCCGAGCGCGGCCCGGAAGATGGTGCGCGCCCCGAATCGATCCGCCATCCAGCCCGAGATCGGGATGAACACCGCGAGGCTGACGAAATAGGAGGTCAGCGCCAGCTTCAGCGCGATCGGGTCCTCACCGAGCGCCTGGGCGATGACCGGCAGCGAGGTCGCGATCACCGTCGAGTCGGTGTTCTCCATGAACAGCGCACAGGCGACGATGAGGGGCAGGAGCTTGGAGCGCTGCAAGGCTCGGACCTTTGCGGGGACTCGGCCGCGCAGGAGATGTCGCGACGGGGTCGCTTTAGCGGGACATCGTCGGCGTGGCGAGCGTCAGAGGCCGCCTATCGCGGAAAAGCGCACGAGCGGCACGCGACTCCGCCATGCGCTGCGCATATGCCCTGCCGCAAGGCACAAATCCGCCATGCGCCTTGCACACTGACGGGCAGCTTCGGCCGGCACCATTTCGTGGAGGTCCGGGCCTGTCCGGACCGTCGCGGGGGCGCGCGTCGTAACTTCCGGAGAGACGCTCATGCTTACCCAATCTTCGTTTCAGACCTCGGCGCGCCGCTTTTCCTCGGGCCTGCCCTTCCTCGGCCTCGTCCTGGCCGCGGGCCTGAGCTGGGCCCCGGCCCCTGCGGCAGCGGCTGATAATAGCTGGCACAGCACCTGTCAGTTCCGGAACATCCCGGGCAGCGGCGGCGAGATGCTGCGCTACGACGCGTGCCTGCGCCTGGAGACCTGCCAGCGCATGGCCAATGCGGCCGGCCACACCATTTTCGAGGCCGGCTGCTTCGGTTTCGCGCCGGAGGTTCCGGCCTCCCCGACAGGAGCCGCGCCTGCGCGCCAAGCCCGCTGATGGCGAGGCAGCGGCGCCCGCCATGCACGGGTGCCGCTGCCGCACTGCAAAATAAACCCGCCTCGCCTCTAGCGAAGGCTCCGTGCGCATGCTAACGGGCCTCGTCAACTCGGCAACGGGCCTGCCCCACTGCCTTCCTTAAAAGCCGGTCCATCCGGCGTCGGAGTTGACGATGACGCTTGCCCTCGATGGTCTGATTCGCGACGGCCTCACCTTCGACGACGTGCTGCTGGAACCCGGCCCGTCCGAGGTCATGCCCTCGGAAGTCGACGTCCGCACGAAGCTGACCAAGTCGATCTCGCTCAACCTGCCGATCATCGCCTCGGCCATGGACACCGTGACGGAAGCCCGCATGGCGATCGCCATGGCGCAGGCCGGCGGCCTCGGCGTAATCCATCGCAATCTCGAGGCCGAGGACCAGGCCGCGCAGGTGCGTCTCGTCAAGAAGTTCGAATCGGGCATGATCGCGAACCCGATCACGATCCACCCGGACGAAACGCTGGCGGATGCGCTGGCGCTGATGAAGCACAATTCGATCTCCGGCATCCCGGTCGTCGAGCGCGGCCCCCACGGCCACAACGGCAAACTCGTCGGCATCGTCACCAACCGCGATGTGCGCTTCGCCGCCAACCCGGCCCAGCCCGTTTCGGAGCTGATGACCAAGGAGCGGCTGATCACCGTCCGTGAGGGCGTGAGCCAGGACGAGGCCCGCCGGCTGCTGCATCAGTTCCGCATCGAGAAGCTCCTGGTGGTGGACGACCATTACCGCTGCATCGGCCTGATCACCGTCAAGGACATGGAGAAGCAGGTCGCGCATCCGAACGCCGCCAAGGACTCGCATGGCCGCCTCCTCGTCGCGGCAGCGACCACGACTGGCGATCTGGGCTTCGAGCGCTCCGAGATGCTGATCGACGCCGGCGTCGACCTGATCGTCGTGGACACCGCGCACGGCCATTCGGCCAAGGTTCTGGACGCCGTCAGCCGCGTGAAGAAGCTCTCCAATTCGGTTCAGGTCATCGCCGGCAACATCGCGACAGCGGGCGGCGCACAGGCGCTGATCGATGCCGGCGCGGACGCCATCAAGGTCGGCATCGGGCCGGGCTCGATCTGCACGACCCGCATCGTCGCGGGCGTCGGCGTGCCGCAGCTCACCGCGATCATGGATGCGGCCTCCGCCGCCAGCAAGGCTGGCGTGCCGGTCATCGCCGATGGCGGCATCAAGTATTCGGGCGACCTCGCAAAGGCGCTCGCCGCCGGTGCCTCCTGCGCCATGGTCGGCTCGCTTCTCGCCGGCACGGACGAGACGCCCGGAGAGACGTTCCTCTACCAGGGCCGCTCCTACAAGGCCTATCGCGGCATGGGTTCGGTCGGGGCGATGGCTCGCGGCTCGGCAGATCGCTACTTCCAGCAGGACATCAAGGATTCGCTGAAGCTCGTGCCCGAAGGGATCGAGGGCCAGGTCGCCTACAAGGGGCCTGTCTCGAACGTCCTGCACCAGCTTGCCGGCGGCCTGCGTGCCGCGATGGGCTATGTCGGCGGCAAGGACCTCGCCGACTACCAGAACAAGGCGCGCTTCATCCGCATCACCAGCGCAGGCCTGCGCGAGAGCCATGTCCATGACGTGACGATCGTGCGCGAGAGCCCGAACTACCCGACCCGCTCTTGAGTCCGGCCCGCCCCTGTGCAGCACTGGCCCTCGGATCGCCGCGCGTCCGATAGGACGCGATGACGGTGATCTTCTTGTTATCGCGTCGGATTGATCCGAAAAGTGCATCCCACTTTTCGGTCCGATGCGACAGGACCGGTGCTGCGGAGGCGAAGCGCTCATGACCCTGAAGCTGATCTATCCGGCGCTGGCGATGATCTTCTGGATTTTCGTCGTCGGCGTCATCATGGCGATACGCCGCAAGGAGGCCTTCGCCTCCGGGGCCGTCAAGCCCGCGGACGTCTGCATCTCGAACGAGCGCTATCCGACCCCGGCACGGCTGGCAGCCGCGAACTTCTCGAATCAGTTCGAGTCTCCGGTGCTCTTCTTCGTCCTGCTCCTGATCGCGATGAATGTCGGCGCCACCGGCTACGTCATGGCGGCACTGGCCTGGCTCTTTGTCGCAACCCGAGTCGTCCACACCCTCATCCATATCGGACCGAACAAGCTGCCGGTGCGCGGCGTCGTCTACGGCGTCGGCTTCCTCGCGTTGATCGGCCTGTGGATCGGCGTGCTGATCGCGGTCCTTTGACCGGCGAACGGGATCGCGGGGTGTCAATCACATCTGCGTCACCCCGACGCGCCTGGTCCGCCGCGACGAAAGACCTACGACTTCGCGCCCTGCGGAAAGCTGCCGCTTTTCAAGGCGATGACTGCTCTTTTTGAATTAGTCCAAATTGAATGCAGTCTGGAAAAGCTACAACGCCTTGATTTCAAAGGGCGTTTCGATTGACAGGTTCGTTCGCGCCGCTTTAACGCTCCTCCGTCGCGCGCTTGGCGCCTCTCACCGACGGAGACGAAAATGATCGGCAAGAAACATCTCCACGCTCTGGCGCTGTCGACCTCGCTGCTGGCCGCCGGGAGTTTCGCAAACTCTGCCCTGGCACAGGACGTCAATCTCTACACCACGCGCGAGCCCGCGTTGCTCAATCCGGTCCTGGAAGCCTTCACCAAGGACACAGGCATCAAGGTCAACGCCGTCTTCCTGAAGGACGGGCTGCAGGAGCGCATCCGGGCAGAGGGCGCCAACAGCCCGGCCGATGTCATGCTGATGGTCGATGTCGGCGAGATCAATGCCGCGGTCGATGCGGGCATCACCCAGCCGATCCAGTCCGCCGTGGTGGACAAGACCGTCCCGGCGCAGCTCCGCCCGGACAACAACTGGGTCACCCTGACCAAGCGCGCCCGCATCGTCGTGGTCTCGAAGGACCGCGTCCAGCAGGATGCCATCACCTATGAGGACCTCGCCGACCCGAAGTGGAAGGGCAAGTTCTGCATCCGCGCCGGCCAGCATCCCTACAACAACGCGCTGTTCGCGGCCTATCTCGCCCATAACGGCGCCGAGAAGACCGAGGCTTACCTGAAGGCGCTGCGCGCCAATGCCGCCCGCAAGCCCGGCGGCGGCGATCGTGACGTCGCCCGCGACATCCAGTCCGGCCTCTGCGACATCGCCATCATCAACACCTACTATATCGGCCTGATGAGCCAGGCGAAGAACGAGCAGAAGGGCTGGTTCGACGCGATCAAGCCGCTCAAGACCACCTTCGCCGGCGGCGGAACCCATGTGAACGTCTCGGCCGCGGCCGTCGCGAAGAACGCGCCGAACAAGGCCAATGCCGTCAAGCTCATCGAGTACATGCTCGGCGAGAAGGCGCAGACCGTCTATGCCGATGGGAATTACGAGTTCCCGGTCAACGCCGACGTCAAGGAAAGCGCCGCCGTGAAGCTGCTCGGCACGATCACGCCGGACAAGCTGCCGCTCTCGGAGGTCGCCAAGCAGCGCAAGCCTGCGGCCAACCTCGTCGACAAGGCCGGCTTCGACAATTGATCCTGAGCGCTCCGCTCGTTGCTTTACGACGGTCGCCACCCCGGTGGCGGCCGTCGACGCGTTTTGCCTATGCCGCGGTTCTGGGCGCCGGGCTGGTGCTGATGCCTCTGGCGGCACTGCTCGTGACGGCCCTGTCATCGCCGGAGGCGGCGGAGATCTGGCCGCATCTTGCAGCCAATGTCCTGCCCACCGCCCTGCTCCAGACCCTGCTGCTGACGATCGGTGTGGGCGTCGTCGCGGCCGTGATCGGCACAGGCACCGCCTGGCTGGTGACGCAGTTCGATTTTCCGGGGCGGCGCAGCCTCGAATGGCTGCTCGTGCTGCCGCTGGCACTGCCGACCTATCTCACCGCCTATATCTATGTGGAATTCCTCGGCTTCCAGGGCCCGCTGCAGGCAGGTTTGCGGGCGCTGACCGGGTGGCGCTCGCTGCGTGACTACTGGTTTCCCGATCCGCGCAACCTGCCGGGCGCCATCGCGATCATGGCGATCGTGCTCTACCCCTACATCTATCTGAGCACGCGCGCGCTGTTCAGCCTGCAGGGAGCGACCATGGTCGAGGCGGCGCGCAGTCTCGGCGCGGCCCCCGGGAGGCTGTTCTGGCGGATCGGCCTGCCGCTCGCGCGCCCGGCCCTGGCGGCAGGGTTGACGCTGGTGCTGCTGGAGACGCTGAACGATATCGGCGCCACCGAATATCTCGGTGTCCGCACGCTGACGCTCTCGATCTACACAACCTGGCTCAACCGCGGCTCGCTGCCCGGCGCTGCCCAGATCGCAGGCGTGATGCTGCTCGTCGTGTTCCTGCTGATCTGGATCGAGGCGCGGTTGCGCGGCCAGCGCCGCTTCGCGCTCTCCGCCCGCCAGCCGCGCCCTGTGGGGCGCAGGCCCCTGCGCGGCAGCCACGCCCTGCTGGCGATGCTGGCCTGTTCCATGCCGATCCTGTTCGGCGCCGTGCTGCCGATCGGCTATCTTGCAGCCGAGGTGCTGCAACGCGGCCTGCTCGCGCAGTTCGACGGCGCACTGCTGCGCCTTCTCGGCAATGCCCTGCTGCTTGCCGCCATCGCCTCGGCGCTGGTGCTGGCGCTGGGCCTGGGCATCGCCACGGCCAGCCGCATGGGGCGCGAGACCTGGCTGAAGCCGGCCGCCCGCATCGCCTCGCTCGGCTACGCCCTGCCCGGCACTGTGCTCGCGCTGGGTCTGCTGATCCCGATCGCGGCTTTTGACAACCTGCTGGCCAACGCGGCCCATGCGCTGTTCGGCATCAAGCCCGGCCTGATCCTGATCGGGTCCGGGGCAGCACTGGTGATCGCCTATGCCGTGCGCTTCCTGACCATCGGGATTTCCGGCATGGAGAGCGGGCTTTCCCGCGTCTCGCCGCGCATCGACGATGCGGCCCGCTCGCTCGGCGCCGGGCGGCCTGAGATTTTGCGCCGCATCCACTGGCCGTTGGCGCGCCCGGCGGTGGCGGCCGCGGCGCTGCTGGTCTTCGTCGATTGCCTCAAGGAGCTGCCGGCGACGCTACTGCTGCGGCCGCTGAACGTCGATACGCTGGCGACGGCCGTCTATGGCCAGGCGTCCCGTGGCGTCTTCGAGGAAGGGGCGCTGGCAGCCCTGCTGATCATCCTCGCAGGCCTCTATCCGACGGTCATTCTGGCCAGAAGCGGAACAAATCGCGTGGGATAGCCGGTCTGCCAACCTCGACAACCCATCGGCATGGGCCTACACAGGGCGCGCCAGGGGGCTGGCTGGCTATCGGCCCGGAGCCGATTCGGAAGTCAATGACCAGACGCGCTGCGATCCTCGCCCTTTGCCTTGTCGCCGTCCTCGGCCTGCTGGGCTTTCAGTCGTGGGATGTCGCTGTCGGCCGGGTGGAGCGCCGAGCCGTATCGGCCATCGAGGAAAAGACCGGCTTCGTCGTCAAGACGATCGAGCGCGCCGAAATAGCCTTCCTGCCGTTGCCGCGGATCAGCCTCTCCGATGTCGGTTTCAGCCAGCGCGACGGCGCCCTCGCCGGCCGGGCGACGCGGGTCCGTGCACATCTGCGGCTGCTGCCGCTGCTCATGGGCCGGGTCAGCTTCGACAGGATCGACCTCGTCGCGCCGCAGATCGACGTGGCCGTGCCGGCCGATGGGGGCCTGGCCGAGTGGCTGGCCTCGCCGCTGCCGGAGCTCGAGCGGCTGCGCAGCCAGAGCAAGATCGTGGTGCGAGGCGGCTCGCTCTTCCTGCGTGCCGACGGCGCGATCCAGAGCGTGGTCCGCGACCTCGACCTCGTCATCGACGAGCGCAGCCTGAATGAACCGCTCGATCTGGCGGGTTCGCTGACATGGCGCGGCGTGCGCACCGAGGTCAACCTGCTCTGGCCGATGGTCGGCGGCAGCGCCAAGACCGCACTTTCAGCCACTTCGCCGCTCATGAAATTGCGCTTCGACGGCAGCCGCTCCGGGCCGGACGAGTCCGTGATCAACGGCCAGCTCGCGCTCTCCACCCCGTCCGTGCCGCAGCTTCTGGGCTGGTTCGGCGAGAACTCCCGCCTCTCCACGGCGCTGGGCGCGCTCTCTCTCTCGGCGGAACTCCAGATCAAGCCGCACGAGGCCTCGTTCAACAACGCCGTCGCCAGCCTCGATGGCGAGCGGCTCGACGGCGTCCTGAAGCTGTCGGAGAATGCCGGGCGTTTCGCGCTCTCGGGCACGCTCGCAGGCGCCACGCTCGACCTCGGCCGCCTCTTCGACCGCCTGCCAATCCCCGCCGTCGACGCGGCCGATACCAGCCCCTTCAATCTCGACGGCTGGACCGGACGCGAGATTGACCTGCGCATCTCCGTCGATGCCGCCCGGATCAACGGCGCCCGGCTGGCCGATGTCGCGACCTATCTGCTGGTCAAGAAAGGGCGCTTCGAGACGGGGCTGCTGCGGGCTTCGGCCTATGGCGGGAACGTCAAGGCACGCCTGCTGGCGGTGACCGCGCCGACCGGCGTCGACGTCAAGATCCAGGCCGGCGCCGAGAAGGTGAATATCGGGCAGGCCGCCGGAGACCTGCCACAGCTCGCGCGCCTTTCCGGCACCGGCGGTTTCCAGCTCGCGCTGGACGGAGCCGGCCGCAATTTCGACGAGCTGCTTGGCTCATTCACCGGCCGCACCGGCCTCTCGGTCCGGCAGGGTGAACTCGGTGGCGTGGCGCTCGCGGACCTCCTGCGGCGCGCCGAGCGCAGCCCGGCCCAGGCGCTGCGCGACTGGCGGCAGGGCAAGACGCCTTTCGAGAACCTCACGGCCAATGCGAGCATCGGCGGCGGCCAGCTCTTCCTCAACGAAGCGCAGATGAGCGGTCAGAGCTATCGCCTGAACCTCATCGGCCAGGCCTCGCTGCGCAGCCGCGTGCTCGACATGGCGGCCTCGCTGACCTCCACCACCGGGCCGCTGAAACTGCCCTTCCTGCTCAAGGGCCCGGTCGACGCCCCGCTCTTCGATATCGAGACGGAGGCTGTCGTCAGCCCGGCCGGCGCCACCCTTCTTCTCACCCGCTGAGCGAGCCCGCTTTCCCCTTCCTCCGAAATCCGCTCTGATGCGGCAAGGCCGCATGACGGCCATAGGGAAAGGGACGCGCAAATGAAGCTCTGGATCACGGGCGCCCTCGCCCTCGCAGGATGGATGGCAGCGGGAATGGCGGGCGCGCAGGAACTGATCGTCGAGAAGAAGGTCTTCGAGCTGCCGAGCTTCACCACTCAGGGCGGGCGGACGCTGAAGCAGGTCCGCGTCGGCTGGGAAAGCTACGGCGCGCTCAACGCCGACCGATCCAATGCCGTGCTGATCTGCCATTTCTTCTCGGCTAATTCGCACGCGGCCGGCAAATACGACGCCAAAGATGCGCAGCCCGGCTATTGGGATGCGATCATCGGCCCCGGCAAGGCGATCGACACGAACAAGTATTTCGTCATCGCCTCGGACACGCTGGTGAACCTCAACACCGGCGATCCGAAGACCACGACCACCGGGCCGGCCTCGATCGACCCCGACACCGGCAAGCCCTATGCGCTGAACTTCCCCGTCGTCACCATCCGCGACTTCGTCGAGGTGCAGAAGGCGCTGGTCGAAAGCCTGGGCATCCGGAAACTCGCGCTGGTCGCCGGCCCCTCCATGGGCTCGCTGCAGACCTTCGAATGGGCAGCGAGCTATCCCGAGATGGTGGCAAAGGCCATGCCGGTGATCGGCGCGGCCGAGGCCGACGCCATGCTGATCGGCTGGCTCGACGTCTGGGCCGCGCCGATCCTCGTCGACCCCAACTGGAACGGCGGCGACTATTACGGCAAGGCCCCGCCGCTCGCCGGCCTCTCAAAGGCGCTCACCGCCGTGACGCTGCAGGCCAACCATCAGGACTGGGCCAATGCCACCTTCGGCCGCCGCCCGGCAAAGGAGGGGGAAAACCCCGCCGCGGCGCTGCGCAACAGGTTCCAGGTGCAGAGCGTGCTCGACAATGCCGGCGAGGCCCGCGCCAAGGTCTCGGACGCCAACCACTTCCTCTACCTCGTCAAGGCGAACCAGCTCTTCGCCGCCGGCGGCACGTCGCTGGCGGACGGGATGGCGAAGATCCGCGCGCCCATGCTGCTCGTGACCCAGCCGAAGGATCTGGTCTTCACGCCGGACATGGTCGCTCGCACGGTGAAGGCGGCGCAGGACGCCGGGCGCGAGATCACCCATGTCACCATCGAGGGCGCCCGCGGCCATCTCGACGGCGTGATCTCGATGAAGCAGGCGGAAGGCGCGATCCGGGCCTTTCTCGATAAGTAGTCGCTCGCCCGATCTGCCGTCGACCGGCAGGGTCATCCGACTGGCAGGCGGCTGCGGACGATCCCGGCGTGGAAACGCGCCCCGTGGACCAGGCCTGCATCGTCGAAATCGTAGCGGGGATTGTGCAGCGGCGCGCTGTCGCCGTTGCCGAGAAAGACGAAGCAGCCCGGCACATGGTCGAGGAAGCGGGCAAAGTCTTCCGAGCCGGTGAAAGGCTCGGACGCGACCGAGACACTATCGGGGCCAAACAGGCCTTGCGCGACGCTCAGGGCCTCCTGCGTCAGCGCGGAATCGTTCAGGAGCGGCACGAACTCGCGCGTATAGGTCACGGATTGCTCGACACGATAGGCGCGCGCAACGCCCTCGGCGATGACGCGCATCTGCTGCTCGATATCCGCGCTGACTTCGGGGTTGAAGCTGCGCGCATCGCCCAGGATGCGCGCTTCCCCCGGCAGCGCATTGCGCGTTCCGTCAGTGATCAGTTCGGTGACTGAAACGACGGCGATCTCGGCGGGGCTCAACCGGCGCGAGACGATGGTCTGGAGGCTCATCACGAGGGCGCACGCCGCGACCAGCGTTTCCTTGCCGGCCTGAGGACGGGCGGCATGGCCTCCGACCCCGCGCAGCACGATCTCGAAATTGTCCTCCGCCGACATGATCGCGCCCGGACGGGTCTGGAAACTGCCGACGGGCAGGCCGGGCGCATTGTGCAGTCCATAGATCTCCTGGAACGGGAAGCGCTCCAGGATGCCATCGTCGAGCATTGCGAGCGCGCCTCGCCCCCACTCCTCCGCTGGCTGGAAGATGAAACGAACCGTACCGTCGAAGCCGCCATCGGCCGCCAGCAGCTTGGCGGCGCCGAGCAGCATGGCGGTATGGCCGTCATGGCCGCAGGCATGCATCACGCCGGCATTCTGGGAACGGTAGGGCAATGCGCCCTGCTCCGGTATGCGCAGAGCGTCCATATCGGCCCGCAGCGCGATGCACCGGTTTCCGCCTCCCCGCTTCAGCGTGCCCACGACGCCCGTGCCGCCGATATCGGTGACGACCTCGTCGAGCCCGAATTCCCGCAGCTTGTCCGCGACGAAGGCGCTGGTACGCTTCTCCTCGAAGCCGAACTCGGGATGCGCGTGCAGATCACGCCTCCAGGCCGTCATATCCTGCACCAGAGTTTCGAGCTCGATCGTCACCGCCTGCCCCATTCACAGCCTCGAAGTGCTTCCTGTCGAAACAGTATCGCCGGACGCACGAAAGAGGCGCTGCAATTGGCCGTGCCATCTGCAAGGATCTTTCGTGGACACACTCGTCGGTTCCTCGCCGAATCCCGAAGGCAATATGCTGGCGGCATGACGCCGCCTCGATGCAGACCCCGTCCCGACGATGCGATGCAGGCAGAAAGCCCCCGTCCGGCTTTCGCCGCGGGGTTTCGGGCTCTTCACATCCAAGGGGATGCGCGGGGTCCGGTCGGCGCACGGCTTGAGCCGCGTGCCGAATGTCGATGTCGAGGGTCGAAGTCGATGCGGCGCCTGCCGGCCCCGCCCGAACCCCGCGCGCGGTTCTCTTGTGGTTCCGCTCGCCTGAGCACGACCGGGCCTGCCTGTTCGGCCCGGCAGCGAGAAGACCCTTCCGAGCCCCGCCACCAGCGACGAAAACCCGGAACACCGCCATCCCACCCGGCCGCACGATGCCTCGCGAAGCCCCCTTGGTCGGGCAGGACAGGGCGAGGATAGGCACCGGCCGGAACGCCGGGGATAAAGTCCCGAAGGCGACAGGAGCGGGATGCTCTGGATCAGGGTGCGCCCCGCCCGCTCGATCAATGTTGACTAGGAAACATTCTTCTGATTGTTTCCAAGTCAACATATGGAGTTCTCGTGGCGGCCTTACCTTCACAGCTCACCGATCATCTCGGCTATTGGTTGAGGCTGGTCTCGAACCAGGTTTCGCTCAGTTTCGCCAGGCGGGTGGAGGATCGAGGCGTCACGGTCGGGGAGTGGGTCCTCCTGCGGGAGGTCTATGAGGTCGATCGGATCGCTCCGATCAGACTGTCCGAACGCATGGGCATGACGCGCGGCGCCATCAGCAAGCTCGCCGAGCGCCTGATCGCCAAGGGCCTGCTGCTGCGGCGCGACGATGAACGGGACGCGCGCGGGCAGTGGCTCTCCCTGACAGCGGCCGGGCGCGACCTCGTTCCCGCTCTCGCCGCTCTCGCCGACGAGAATGACGCGGCCTTCTTCGACACCCTTTCGGTGAGCGACCGCGCCGAGCTCGACCGGCTCCTGAAGCTCGTCGCCCAGCGGCACGGCCTCAAGGACCCTCCGGTCTCCTGAGCCGCTGTGCCTGCCAAGACATGCAACCCAAGAAGGAAAGCCGCCATGGACATGCAGAAGGTCACCGTGGCTCGCGATTGCCTCGTGGCGTCCTACGCCGGCACGATGGCGTTCCCCGACATCGTGCAGACGCTGAGGACAGCCGGTTTCGAAGGATACCTCGTCGACTACCGGCGCGCGGTCGCAGTCTACTATCCCGAGGATGGAGACGGCATCGAATTGGCGGCCCCGAAGGCTCACGGCCCCGTGGCTGCCACCTTCGACACCGCCGCGATCGAGGCAGCCGTGCGAGCCGCGCAGGCAAACGCTCCCGGCTACAGCTATGACGGCTTCTGCCGGCAGGCCGTCGAGGCCGGCTGCGCCGGCTACATCGTCTCTTTCCCCGGCCGACGAGTTGTTTATTTTGGGCGTTCCGCAGAGATGCATACGGAGCATTTTCCGCGCTGAGACCTGACGCCCCCGCTCCAATCCCGAAACGGGCAGCACGCGATGGATACGTTTGTCCAGATTTTCAGGCACACGCCGACATGGGTCTGGTTTGTGCTGGCTTTCCTGATCTGGCGCGGCGTCAAGGCGTTGCAGCCGGCGGATGTCGCCCCGGCGCAGCTCGCGATCGTGCCGGGCGTCCTGACCATATGGGGGCTCTTCGAGCTCGCGCGGCTCTACGGCGTCGACCTCGCGAGCATCGTCCCGTGGCTCCTCGCCTTCGCGCTTGGGGGCGGCCTCGGCTGGCTGCTGCTGCGCGGGCAGAGCGTCACTGCGGACCGCGACCGCGGTGTCATCCACCGGCCGGCCGACTACACTGTCCTGCCACTCGTGCTGATCGCCTTCTCGGCCCGGTACGTCTTCGGGGTGCTGAACGCCATCGCGCCCGATGCGCTGATGAATCCGGGCGTCAAGCTGCTCGATCTGGGGCTGTCAGGTGCGCTGGCCGGCATCTTCGCCGGAAAGTTCGCGGGCTATCTGAGGCGTTATCTCGCCTGAGCGCCCGCAGGCGCAGCCCCCTACCCCAGCCCCGCAGTCGCCTTCACCCCGTCGATCACGAACTGCACCGCGAGCGCCGCCAGGATCACGCCCAGCAGGCGCGTCAGCACGACATTGCCCGTGACTCCAAGCAGCCTCGCAATCGGCGTGGCGGCCAGGAAGACCGCAAGGCAGCTCAGGATCACCAGCCCGCAGATCGCCGCCAGTGTCACCAGCAGCAGCGGGTCGCCGCCGGCCCGGCCGGCGAGCAGGATCATCGCCGTCAGCGCGCCCGGGCCCGCCATCAGCGGGATTGCCAGCGGGAAGGCCGCGACGTTGCGGATATGGTCCTGCGTGATCGCGATCTCGGCCGTCTGCTGCTTGCGCTCGTTGCGGCGCTCGAACACCATCTCGAAGGCGATCCAGAACAGCAGCAGCCCGCCCGCGATGCGGAAGGCCGGCAGCGAGACGCCGAGCGCCTTCAGCACCACGTCCCCCGCCACACCGAAGAAGCCCATGATGCCGAAGGCGATGATGCACGCCCGCACGGCGACCTGCCGGCGCTCGGCGCTCGACATGCCGCGCGTCAACGACAGGAAGATCGGCGCGAGCCCCGGCGGATCGAGCGTCACGAGCATGGTGACGAGGGCTGAAGTGGCGAAGTCGACGAACATGCATGGTGACTTCGCATGCCGCGAACGGCCCGTCACGCGTCAACCGAGGCGGGAATATGGCAGCATCTCCGCGCCGCTTTGCGAAAACCTCATAAGCAACTGATTTAATTGATCTAATTTTTGCTTGGATAGAACCCTGTTTCGCTGGCCTCTTGCGCTGGAATCGGCTAGCCAGAAGGTTGAAAACCAAGCAGGAATCGGGACATTTCCCTTTGAGCGACGACAACGACGACAAGCGCGACGACGCCCCGGATTTCGGCGGCGACATCAAGCCGATCGCGATCACCGACGAAATGAAGAAGAGCTATCTCGATTACGCCATGAGCGTGATCGTGAGCCGCGCTCTGCCCGATGTCCGCGACGGCCTGAAGCCCGTCCATCGCCGCATCCTGTTCTCGATGCACGAGAACAAGAACCTGCCCGACCGGCCTTACACCAAATGCGCCCGCATCGTCGGCGACACGATGGGTAAATACCATCCGCACGGCAATCTTGCGGTCTATGACGCGCTGGTGCGCATGGCGCAGGATTTCTCGCTGCGCCTGCCGCTGATCGACGGCCAGGGCAATTTCGGCTCGATGGACGGCGACAGCCCCGCGGCCGACCGTTACACCGAGGCCCGCCTCGACAAGGCAGCCATGCCGCTGCTCGAGGACCTCGACCTCGAGACGGTCGACTTCCAGCCGAACTACGACGGCAAGGAGCATGAACCGACAGTCCTGCCGGCGCGCTATCCGAACCTGCTCGTCAACGGCGCCGGCGGCATTGCCGTCGGCATGGCGACCAACATTCCGCCGCATAATCTCGGCGAAGTCATCGACGCCTGCGTCGCCTATATCGACAATCCCGAGATCTCGATCGACGAGCTGATCGAGATCGTGCCCGGCCCGGATTTCCCGACCGGCGCCTCGATCATGGGCCGCAGCGGCATCCATTCCGCCTATCACACCGGCCGCGGCTCGATCGTGATGCGTTCGAAGACGCATATCGAGGAGCTGCGCAAGGAGCGTGAGGCGATCATCGTCACCGAGATTCCCTATCAGGTGAACAAGGCGACGATGGTTGAGAAGATCGCCGAGATGGTGCGCGAGAAGCGCATCGAGGGCATCTCCGACCTGCGCGACGAATCCAGCCGCGAAGGCGTCCGCGTCGTCATCGAGATCAAGCGCGATGCGCTGGCCGATGTCGTGCTGAACCAGCTCTACCGCTTCACCCAGCTGCAGACATCCTTCGGCGCCAACATGGTCGCGCTGACCGGCGGCCGGCCGGAGGTGTTGAACCTCAAGGACTTCATCTCGGCCTTCATCGAGTTCCGCGAGGAGGTCGTCTCACGGCGCACGCGCTACCTGCTCAACAAGGCCCGCGAGCGCGCCCACGTCCTCTGCGGCCTCGCCACCGCCGTCGCCAATATCGACGAGGTCATCCGGCTCATCCGCACCGCACCGACGCCGTCTGACGCGCATGCGGCCCTGATGGCGCGCGACTGGCCGGCCGAGGACATCGCGCCCCTGATCGCGCTCGTCGACGATCCGCGCCATCCGATCAACGCCGACGGCACCTATCGCCTCTCGGACGCGCAGGCGAAGGCGATCCTGGAGCTCAGGCTCGCCCGCCTGACCGCTCTCGGCCGCGACGAGATCGGCGACGAGCTGCAGAAGCTCGCCACCGAGATCGCCGACTATCTCGACATCCTGCGCTCGCGCGCCCGCATCCAGGAGATCGTCAAGACCGAGCTCTCCGAGGTGAGGACCGCCTTCGCCACGCCGCGCCGCACCGAGATCCAGGACTGGGGCTCCGACCTCGACGACGAGGACCTGATCGCCCGCGAGGACATGGTCGTCACCGTTTCCCATGGCGGCTACATCAAGCGCGTGCCGCTCTCGACCTACCGGGCGCAGAAGCGTGGCGGCAAGGGCCGCTCCGGCATGGCGACGAAGGACGAGGATTTCGTCGCCAGGCTGTTCGTGGCCAACACGCATACGCCGGTGCTGTTCTTCTCGTCGGAGGGGCAGGTCTACAAGGAAAAGGTCTGGCGGCTTCCGCTCTCCGCGCCGAACGCGCGCGGCAAGGCGCTGGTCAACATGCTGCCGCTCGAAAAGGGCGAGCGCATCACCACGATCATGCCGCTGCCGGAGGACGAGGCGAGCTGGGAGACGCTCGACGTGATGTTCGCCACGGCGTCCGGCGGCGTCCGGCGCAACAAGCTGTCCGATTTCGTCAACGTCAACCGCGCCGGCAAGATCGCGATGAAGCTGGACGAGGGCGACCACATCGTAGACGTCCAGATCTGCACGGAGGGCAATGACGTCCTGCTGACGACCGCGCTCGGCCAGTGCATCCGCTTCGCGGTTCCGGAGGTGCGCGTCTTCAAGGGCCGTGACTCGACCGGCGTGCGCGGCATCAACCTGGCGAAGGACGACATCGTCATCTCGATGGCGATCCTGCACCATCTCGATGCGACGCCCGAAGAGCGCGCGACCTATCTCAAGGACGCAGCTGCGGCGCGCCGCGCCCTCACCGGCGAAGGTGAGGAGGCCGCGGAGGTCGCAGCCGACGGCGAGGAGGCCGCGGGCGAGGTCGAGCTCGGGGCAAAGCGCCTCGAGATGCAGCTCGCCGAGCAGTTCATCCTCACCGTCTCCGAGAAGGGCTACGGCAAGCGGACGTCCTCGTTCGAGTACCGGGTCACCGGGCGCGGCGGCAAGGGCATCGTCGCCATGGTCGTCAATGACCGCAACGGCAAGCTCGTCGCCTCCTTCCCGGCCATCGACAGCGACCAGCTCATGCTGGTCACCGATGGCGGGCAGCTCATCCGCGTGCCGGTCGATGCCGGCCCGAACAACCGCATCCGCATCGCCGGCCGCTCGACGCAGGGCGTGACGATCTTCGACACCGCCAAGGACGAGAAGGTCGTCTCCGTCGAATGCATCAACGACGAGGGCGAAGGCGAGGAAGACGGCGAGGCCGAGAACGGGGTGGCCGGCGACGAGCCGACGGAAGGCTGATTCGTCAGCCTTCTACGCCGGGTTCTTCAGACGCGCTCTGAGAGCCCGGCGCCGACCCTATCCCGGCATCGGAACGGAGCAGCTGGCTGTCATGCTCGGGCTTGCTCCGAGCATCTCGTGAAGAAGAGGCACCTCTTCCTGCAGGAGATTCTCGGGTCTGCGCTCCACTTCCCCCGAGAACGACGCTTGCCGTTCCGTTTGACACGCCGCCCGCCCCGCGCTCCCATTCACCCATGAAGGCCCGTTCCGTGCCCGTCCGCTCGCCCGCGATCACGCCGGAGATCATGCTGCGCGCCTATGCCGCCGGCATCTTCCCGATGGCAGAGAGTGCCGACGATCCGGGGCTGTTCTGGGTCGAGCCGGAGCTGCGCGGCGTCATTCCGCTCGATGGCTTCCACCTCTCGGGCCGGCTTGCCCGCACGGTGCGCTCCGACCGCTTCGAGATCGAGGTCGACCGGGATTTCGAGGCGGTGATTGCCGCTTGCGGCGAGGCCCGGCCGGACCGGCCCGATACCTGGATCAATCCGCGCATCCGCGAGATTTTCGGCGAACTCTTCGCACTGGGCCATGTGCATACAGTCGAGTGCCGCCGCGAGGGCCGGCTCGTCGGCGGGCTCTACGGGCTCTCGCTCGGCGGGGCCTTCTTCGGCGAGAGCATGTTCCACCGCGAGACGGACGCCTCCAAGGTCGCGCTCGTCCATCTGGTCGCAAGGCTCAAGGCCGGCGGCTACCGCCTGCTCGACACCCAGTTCCAGACCGGCCATCTCGCCCAGTTCGGCACGATCGAGATCCCGCGCGAAGCCTATCGCCAGCGGCTCGAGGCCGCGCTGCGAACCGAGGGCGACTGGTATCGCTGGCCGCGCGGGGCGCGGATCACAGGCTCCGAAGCGCTCGCCGCACTCTGACCGTTAAAGCTGGGGCCGCCGCTATTCCCGGCGCTTGCTGTGCAAGCCCCCGAATGACGAGTCTTGCCGAAGTCAGTTGCCGCCGGCGGGGTCGCGCCCCGGCACCGGATTCGTCGGGAAGAAGCGCTGGCTCGGTCGCTGCGGCTGCACCGGCACGCCGCGCGGCGGCTCGACATCGATGCGCGCGCCCGGAGGCAAGACCTGCCCCGGAGGCAGGCCCTGCCCCGGAGGCAAGGGCTGGCCAGGTGGCGGCAACTGGTTGGGATCGCGCGGAGACGTGCGCGGACGGCGCTCATCCTGGACCGGCGGCGCCTCGGGCTCCTTGGGATCGACGACGACCTCGGTGCCACCTTTGCAGTCGGTCAGCCAGACGTCATAGATCGCGTGCTCGACACCATGCAGCCCGGGACTGGCCGCATACATCCAGCCAGTGAAGATGCGCCGGTACTCGTTGTTGAAGGTCACCTCGTCGACCTCGACGAAGGAATCGGTCTGCGGCGCCTCGGTCGGCGGGCGCGTCCAGCAGACGCGGGGCGTCAGTTGCAGCGCGCCGAACTGCACCGTCTCATCGACAGCGACCTCGAAGGAGATGATCCGGCCGGTGATCTTGTCGAGCCCGGCGAAGACCGCGGTCGGATTCTTGATGCGGTCCGCATGTGCCGGCCCTGCCGCGACCAGCGTCGCGACAGCGCTCGCGGCGAAGCCGGTCAGGAGCGAGGAACGGAACAACGACGGCATGAAGGCTGCGAATCTCTTCGACAACGCGGAAGATCCGCGACGGGGCGCAGTAACACGGCAATCGCAGCGGAAAAAGGGCGTCGCCGCTGAAAGCCCCCGCACGCACGCCCATAAACAGAAAAGCCGCCCGAGGGCGGCCCTTCGTCGCTCAGCGGCCCGGCGTCCAGGCCTGGTAGTCGCCGGTCGCGGCCGGACGCTCGCCCTCGGCCAGCGTCGAACCCTGCGGGCGATAGGCCAGCGCGGTGCCGGTCCAGTTCTGCTGGTGCGGCTGCTGCCATTCGCGCGGCTGGTAGCTTTCCTCGGAGGGCGCGACATCGACGGTGTGGTGCAGCCAGCCATTCCAGCCCGGCGGCACCTTGGAGGCCTCGGCATCGCCCTTGTAGATCACCCAGCGGCGCTGGAAGCCGAGCGCCTTGTCCTTCACCCCGCCCGCGGTGCGGTAATAGACATTGCCAAACTCGTCCTCGCCGACCTTCTCGCCAAAGCGCCAGGTGTGGAAACGCGTGCCGATGGTCTGGCCGTTCCACCAGGTGAAGATCTGCAGTAGCCAGTCCTTCATCGTCGTCAAGTCCATCGCTCGCGGGCGCCACGCGTGAGGCGGGCGCGCCTTTCCGCCGACTTATGGCCGCAAGCGCCCTGCCCTGTCCAGCCCGCAGGCAAGCGGCTGGCCGCCGCATCTGCCTGCACGCCGGTCCCGGAATCACCGGCGATCCACAGCCGGCTGATTCTGGCGGCGAGCTCCCGCCCGATTCTCGCCGCGATTCGGCTACCGGCCGACCACAATCGGCGGCCGAAGCGCATCGTCTTCAAGCACTTGTGCGCCGCCGCGAAACCGGCCCCTGCAGATGCCGCTGCTTCAGCCTTCGTCAACCATAATAGCGAGGATTTTAGGGACTGTTCTTCGCCGCCCAGTGTGGCAATCTTGTCGGGCGCCGCCGATTCTCGCCGCGATTTCCTAGGCTTAGCGGGTGCCTTGAAACTTATCCCCGCTACGCACATATTCCTACCACATGTCGTATCCACAACTCCGGCTAAGCACTATTCCTTGACGCCCGGACCCGATCGGCGCTAGATTTTGACCATCGCATGACGGCCGGCGGCACCGCCTCTGGATTGGCTGCGAGCTAGTTTCCCAGAGTGCTTACGGGCCTGCCGCCGCATCCGCCATCCAGCGGGAGCGAGCGGGATCGCGTGTGCATTCTGGGCTTGAGTCCGGGCCTGCAAGCGGGGCGACACCGCAGAGGACCCACAGGGCATCGAACCGAGTTTGGATGACATCAGGAGCCGGTGATCAACCGGCCGCGCGGGGCCCTTACGGGTCCGCGGCATATAAGGATTGAGATCATGCGCATCGAGCGCCGCTACACCACAGCCGGACAGTCGCCCTATGCCGCGATTCCGTTCCGTTCGGCCGTCAGCGAGATCAAGAATCCCGACGGCTCGATCGTCTTCCGGCTGGAAGGCATCGAGGTTCCCGAGGCCTGGTCGCAGGTGGCGAGCGACGTTCTCGCCCAGAAGTATTTCCGCAAGGCGGGCGTGCCTGCGCACCTGAAGAAGGTCGAGGAGAACGACGTCCCCTCCTTCCTGTGGCGTTCCGTCGCCGACGAGGCGGCGCTGGCCGCGCTGCCCGAGGGTGAGCGCTACGGCTCCGAGATCTCGTCGAAGCAGGTTTTCGACCGCCTCGCCGGCTGCTGGACCTATTGGGGCTGGAAGGGCGGCTATTTCACCTCGGAGGAGGATGCGCAGGCTTTCCATGACGAGCTGCGCTTCATGCTCGCCACCCAGCGCGTCGCGCCGAACTCGCCGCAATGGTTCAACACCGGCCTGCATTGGGCCTATGGCATCGACGGGCCGAGCCAGGGCCATTTCTACGTCGACTTCAAGACCGGCAAGCTGGTGAAGTCGAAGTCGAGCTACGAGCATCCGCAGCCGCATGCCTGCTTCATCCAGGGCGTGCAGGACGACCTCGTCAATGAGGGCGGCATCATGGACCTCTGGGTCCGCGAGGCGCGCCTGTTCAAATACGGCTCCGGTACCGGCTCGAACTTCTCGGCGCTGCGCGGCGAAGGCGAGAAGCTCGCCGGCGGCGGCCGCTCCTCGGGCCTGATGTCCTTCCTCAAGATCGGCGACCGTGCCGCGGGCGCCATCAAGTCGGGCGGCACGACGCGCCGCGCCGCCAAGATGGTCGTCGTCGATGCCGACCATCCGGACATCGAGACCTATATCGACTGGAAGGTGAAGGAGGAGCAGAAGGTCGCCGCCCTCGTCACCGGCTCCAAGACGGTCAAGAAGCACATGAAGGCCGTGCTCAAGGCCTGCGTGAACTGCGAAGGCGACGGCGATTCCTGCTTCGATCCCGAGCAGAACCCGGCGCTGAAGCGCGAGATCAAGCTCGCCCGCCGCGCGCTGGTGCCCGACAACTACATCAAGCGCGTCATCCAGTTCGCCAAGCAGGGCTACAAGGACATCTCCTTCGATACCTACGACACCGACTGGGATTCCGATGCCTATCTCACCGTCTCGGGCCAGAACTCGAACAACTCGGTCTCGCTGAAGGACGACTTCCTGCGCGCCGTGGAAACGGATGGCGACTGGAACCTGACGGCGCGCACCACCGGCAAGACGATCAAGACGCTGAAGGCCCGCGACCTCTGGGAGAAGATCGGCTACGCCGCCTGGGCCTCTGCCGATCCCGGCCTGCACTTCAACTCGACGATGAACGACTGGCACACCTGCCCGGCTTCCGGCCGGATCCGGGCGTCCAACCCGTGCTCCGAGTACATGTTCCTCGACGACACGGCCTGCAACCTGGCTTCGGCCAACCTGCTCCAGTTCTACGATACCGAAGCCAAGTCCTTCGACGTCGCGGCCTACGAGCATCTCTGCCGGCTCTGGACCGTCGTGCTCGAGATCTCGGTGACGATGGCGCAGTTCCCGAGCCGCGAGATCGCCGAGCTCTCCTATGAGTACCGCACGCTCGGCCTCGGCTACGCCAATATCGGCGGCCTGCTGATGACGATGGGCCTCGGCTACGACTCCGAGGAAGGCCGCGCCCTGGCCGGCGCGCTCACCGCGATCATGACCGGCGTCGCCTATGCGACCTCGGCCGAGATGGCCGGCGAGCTCGGCCCCTTCCCCGGCTACAAGAAGAACGCCAGCCACATGCTGCGCGTCATCCGCAACCACCGCACGGCGGCCCATGGCCTGGCCGACGGCTATGAGGGCCTGAGCGTCACCCCGGTCCCGCTCGACCACGCGACTCTCGCCCGCCTCGGCGGCTCGGCCATCACCATGGCGGAGCGCTCGCGCGCCGTCTGGGACGATGCGCTCGAGCAGGGCAAGCGCCACGGCTACCGCAACGCCCAAGCAACCGTGATCGCGCCGACCGGCACGATCGGCCTCGTCATGGATTGCGACACCACCGGCATCGAGCCCGACTTCGCGCTGGTGAAGTTCAAGAAGCTCGCCGGCGGCGGCTACTTCAAGATCATCAACCGCGCCGTGCCGGACGCCCTGCGTGCGCTCGGCTACCGCGAGGCGGACATCGCCGAGATCGAGGCCTATGCCGTCGGCCACGGCTCGATGAAGCAGGCTCCCGGCGTCAACCCCTCGACGCTCAGGGCCAAGGGCTTCACCGACGAGAAGATCGACGCGGTCGAGAAGGGGCTGAAGAGCGCCTTCGACATCAAGTTCGTCTTCAACAAGTGGACGCTGGGCGAGGATTTCCTCACCGGCACGCTCAATGTCCCGGCCGAGAAGCTCAACGACATGTCGTTCGAGCTGCTGCCCTTCCTCGGCTTCACCAAGGCCGAGATCGAGGCCGCCAACGTCCATGTCTGCGGCGCGATGACGCTCGAAGGCGCCCCGCACCTCAAGACCGAGCATTACCCGGTCTTCGATTGCGCCAATCCCTGCGGGCGCATCGGCAAGCGCTACCTCTCGGTCGAGAGCCATATCCGCATGATGGCGGCGGCTCAGCCCTTCATCTCGGGCGCGATCTCCAAGACCATCAACATGCCCAACGACGCCACGGTCGAGGACTGCAAGAGCGCCTATATGCTCTCCTGGAAGCTGGCGCTGAAGGCGAACGCCCTCTACCGCGACGGCTCCAAGCTCTCGCAGCCGCTGAACTCGGCGCTGATCTCCGACGATGACGACGAGGCGGAGGACGGCATCGAGGCGCTGGTCGCGGCCCCGCTGGCGGCGCGCGCCGCCCAGCTCTCCGAGAAGATCGTCGAGCGCATCGTCGAGCGTGTCGAGCGCAAGCGCGAGCGCGAGAAGATGCCGGACCGGCGCACCGGCTACATCCAGAAGGCCACGGTCGGCGGCCACAAGGTCTATGTCCACACCGGAGAGTATTCCGACGGGCGCCTCGGCGAGATCTTCATCGACATGCACAAGGAGGGCGCGGCCTTCCGGGCGATGATGAACAACTTCGCCATCGCGGTCTCGCTCGGCCTGCAATACGGCGTGCCGCTGGAGGAGTATGTGGAGGCCTTCACCTTCACCCGCTTCGAGCCCTCGGGATTCGTCGCCGGCAACCAGTCGATCAAGAACGCGACCTCGATCCTCGACTATGTCTTCCGCGAGCTGGCGATCTCCTATCTCGGCCGCAACGACCTCGCCCATGTCGACCCCTCCGAGATCGGGCATGACGTGATCGGCGGCGGAGTCGGCCAGGACAAGGCGCCGGATGCGACGGCTGCGATCGCCACGACGCCGCTGGCCTCGACCGGCTTCCGCCGCGGCAAGCCGATCAGCTTCCTGGCGATCCAGGGCGGCATCGGCGCCAACGACGCGGTCGCCCGGGCAGCCTCCCCTGCGCTGGGCCTCGCCACCGCCGGCGCGACCGCGCTGAAGGAGGAGCCGGAGACCTATGGCGAGGCCGAGATGGCCAAGCTCGGCTTCTCGGCGCCGGCCGCGCAGCCGACCCAGTCGGAGCGCCGCGCCGAGGCGATCATGAAGGGCTATGTCGGCGACTCGTGCGGCGAATGCGGAAACTTCACCCTGGTCCGCAACGGCACCTGCCTGAAGTGCAACACCTGCGGCTCTACAACCGGGTGCTCATGATTATTCCGGGGAGCCCGGTGTGGAAACAGGCATAATGTTGCCTCGATTTTCCAAAGAGTTCCGCAACTAAGGAAAACGCCCGCTGAGCGGGCGTTTTTTTTCGCCAGGCGATCGTCTGCCCCGATCGGCCGACGTCCGCTCCCGGCTCCTAGCCAACATTTGGAACGTCTGGTTCTGGGCAGTTCTATTGCGCGACGGGTCACGCTGCTTGATCGCCTCCCGGCTCAGTGGCGCACCAACATCCTTGGTGGGCGAGATTTGAGCTAACCTCTTCCTCGCACTCGAACGGCAAATCGACACGGGATTCCCTCGCAGAACATCTGCGTCCGCTTTCTAGCGAGTGGCCAATATCCGGAATTGGCGCGCCGCAGGGGGCGTCCTACGCCGCAGCTGCTTTCCCATGCAAGTGCTGACCCGCGATCGAGTTTATCAAAGCGTTAGCTCGATCACGGCCTTGCTAACTTGTTAGTCTGCCGGTGAACACTGAAAAGAACTGATCGGCGAGCTTGCGAGATGTTGCCTGGATCAGCCGACTGCCGAGCGTGGCGAGCTTGCCCCCGATCTCGGCTTTGGCGTCGTAGCTCAAGACGGTCTCGGCGCCATCCTCTGCCAAGGTTACCAGAGCGCCGCCCTTGGCGAAGCCGGCGATGCCGCCATTGCCGCTGCCGACGATACGGCATCCGTTCGGCGCATCGATATCCTGCAGCTCGACCGTTCCGGCGAAGGTGGCCGAGACCGGCCCGACCTTGAGCTGCACCTTGGCGTCGAAGCTCGTCGGAGACGTCTGGTTCAACTCCTTGCAACCCGGGATACAGGCTTTCAGTGTTTCGACGTCGAAGAGCGCCGCCCATACCGCCTCGCGCGGGACCGCGATGCGATGTTCGCCGGTGATATCCATGTGCTGTCTCCCGGCGCCGGTTCAGACGGCGCAGTAGCGTTCCTGGATTGCCTTGTCAGCCAGCAGCGCGGCGGCGCTGCTGCGGTGAACGACCTCGCCCTGATCGATGATGACGGCGCGGTCGGCGAGCCTGAGCGCCCATTCGACATTCTGCTCCACCAGAAGCAGCGTCACGCCCTGGTCGCGCAGGCGCCGGAACAGCGCGCCCATCTCTTCGACGAGCACCGGCATAATGCCCTCGGAGGGTTCGTCGAGCAGGATCATCTTGGGTTTCGCGATGAGCGCGCGCGCAATGGCGAGCATCTGCTGCTCCCCACCCGACATGGTCACGCCCTGCTGGTCGAGCCGTTCCTTCAGCCGCGGGAAACTTTCGGCGATCTCGTCGATGGCCCCTCGCTCGTCGATCGCCCCATCAGTCGCGACGAGGCCGAGCTGCAGGTTCTCGCGCACGGTGAGGTCCGGCACGATCCGCCGCTCCTCCGGCACATAGGCCAGACCGAGCCTGAAGCGGGCATGCGCCGGTAGCGACAGCAGATCGGTTCCAGCGAACCGCACCGAGCCCGTCGCCTTTGGCATCAGCCCCATCACGGAGCGGATCGTCGTGGTCTTGCCGGCACCGTTTCGACCGACCAAGGCGACGATCTCCCCCGGCTCCACGGAGAGCGAGATGCCGTGCAGGGCGTGGCTCGCGCCGTACCAGGCGTTCAGCCCCTCGATCTCAAGCATAGCCATCGTTCTGTCCCAAATAGACGCGGCGGACCTCCGGGTCCGTCTGGATATGCTGCGGGCTGCCATCCGCGATCAGCCGGCCGTGATGCAGCACGAGGATGCGGTCGGAGAGGCCGAGGATCATCTTCATCTTGTGCTCGACGAGCAGGATCGTGCGGTCCGCCGCCAACTTCTCCAGCAGGCCGACCATCTCCCGCGTTTCCTCGGGCCCCATGCCGGCGGTCGGCTCGTCGAGCAGCAAGAGTTCGGGATCGGCGACCAGTGCGATCGCAATCTCCAGCGCGCGCTGCTGTCCATGTGCGAGGAACTTCGCGGTCTCCCCGCGGCGCCCCGTGAGCCCGACGGCTGCAAGCGCCGCATTGGCCCGGTCATCGAGTTCGGTCATGGCGGTTCGGTCGCGCCAGAGATCGTAGCGGGCGCGGAAGGCCTGCGCGGCCACGCGCACATTCTCGTGGACCGACAGCTCAGGGAAGATGTTGGTGATCTGGTAGGAGCGGGCAATGCCGAGATGGACGAAGCGGTGCTGCGGCGTGCCGGTGATGTCCCGCCCCTTGAAGCGGATCGAGCCGTTCGACGGAGCCAGAACGCCGGAAAGCACGTTGAAGAAGGTGCTCTTGCCCGCGCCGTTGGGGCCGATGATGGCCGTCACCTTGTTGGGCTCGAAGGCGGCAGTGACGCCTTCGAGCGCGACGAAGCCGCCGAAGCGCCGGCCGATGTTGTCGACGGCCAGAAGAGGCGCGCTCACCGGCCGGCCCTCCAGGCAAGCGCCGTGCCCCAGATGCCCTTGGGCAGGAACAGCACGAACAGGATGAAGACGGTGCCGACAACGATCTGCCAGTGCGAGGTCCAGAGCGAGACCACGTCTTCCATCAGCAGGAAGGCGAGCGCACCGACGAAGGGGCCGAAGAAGCTCCCGGCCCCGCCCAGCAGCGTCATCATCACGATCATGCCGGAGGTGTGGTAGTGCAGAATGTCGAGCGGCACGATCGCGAGGTGCAGCGCCGACAAGGTGCCCGCCAACGCGCAAATCAGGCCAGACAGCGTGAAGGACAGCAGCTTCGTGCGCTCGACGTCGTAGCCACAGGCCCGCGCCCGGGTCTCGTTCTCGCGGATAGCTTCGATCACCGCGCCGAAGGGCGAATTCAGGATGCGCGAGACCAGCCATAGCGCCGCGGCCGCGAAGACCATCAGCACGTAGTACTTCTTGACGGGGTCGAGGAAGTCGATCGTCCAGCCGAAGAGATCGATCCGGGCCACTGTGAAGCCGCGCAGGCCGTTCTCGCCGCCGGTCAGGGAAGAGGCCTGAAGGGCGGTGTAGTAGACGAGCTGCGAAAGCGCGAGCGTGACCATCGAGAAATAAATGCCGCGCGTGCGGATCGAGAGCAGGCCGATGACGAGCGACAGCAATCCGCCCACGACGATCCCGAGTGCGACCGCCGCATACCAGGGCAGTCCGAACGCGCCGATCGCGATCCCGGTGACATACGCGCCGGTCCCGAAGAAGGCGGCATGGCCGAAGGACAGCAGGCCCGTATAGCCGAACAGCAGGTTGTAGCCGACGGCGAAGAGCCCGTAGATCAGCACGTTCACGGCGAGCGCCTGCGAGGGCAGCACCCAGGGCAGCAGGCATAGCGCGAGGATGGAGAGTGGCACGCGCCAGGCTGTCAGCCTTGCGCGCCAGCCCCTCTGGCCGGCCGGACCGGCCATCACGGCCGCAACGGATGATGTGGAAGCAGTCATCGTCCTTCCCTCAGCCGCGAACCGGCTTGCCGAACAGCCCCTGCGGCTTCACCAGCAGCACGAGCGCCATCAGCGCGAACATCACGATCGTCGCCATTTCGGGCGCGAACAGAGCCGTCATGCTGATCGCGACGCCGACGAGAAGACCCGCGACCACGGCGCCGACGAGCGAGCCCATGCCGCCGATCACGGTGACGACGAAGGCTTCCGCCAGCACGAGCGAGCCCATCTCCGGATTGACGCTGCGCATCGGCGCGGCGAGCACGCCACCGAGCGCGGTGAGCCCGATCCCGAGCCCGAAGACCAAGAGCCACACTTTCGCGATGTCGACACCGAGCACACGCATGATCTGCGGGTCCTTGGCGCCGGCCCGAACGATCAGGCCGAACTTCGTCTTCTCCAGCCCGAGCCAGAGCAGCACGAGGACGACGGCCACGACGGCGACGACGAAGAGGCGGTAGATCGGGAAGAAGCCGATTCCGAGGTCGGCCACGCCGGCGAGTTCCGGTGGCGTCTGGAATGGGATACCGTCGCTGCCGAAGACGATCCTGACCGCCTCGACCAGCACATAGCCGAGGCCGAATGTCAGCAGCAGCGGATCGTCGATCGAGCGCTTGTAGAGCGGGCGGATCAGGAAGCGTTCGATCAGCATCCCGAAGGCGCCGATCGCGACGGGGGCGATCAGAAGCCCCCACCAGAAGCTGCCGGTCAGCGAGGCGACCCAGAGCCCCGCATAGGCGCCGACCATGAACAAGGCGCCATGGGCGAAGTTCACCACGCCCAGCATGCCGAAGATGATCGACAGGCCGAGCGCGACCATGATCAGGATCGCCCCGAGCGCGACGCCGGAGAAAAGCTGCATCGCGATGAGTTCGGCGTCCATCACGGACCCTCCATGCCGCGTCGATCGTCAGGCCTCACGCCGGGAAGCCGAGTTCGGAGCAGCTCCGCAAGATAGTTTCCGAGGCGGGTTCCGTGGCGAGCACCTTGAAGAGATCGGCCTCGTTCTTCATCTCGGCCTTCTTCTTCGACTCCAGCACGAGTACCGACTGCACTGACTGGTGGTCGCATTTGCGGTAGTGTTGCGGGCCCTTGGCGATGTCGTATTTGAGCTCTTCCAGCGCCGCGATCACCTTGTCGGTGTCGGTGCCGCCGGCCTTCTCCATGGCGAGCAGGAGCGAATAGACCCCGGTGAAGCCATAGGCGCCGTAGTCGGTCGGGTACGCACCGCCATTGGCCGCCTTGAAGGCGTCGTTGAAGTTCTTGGCGGAAGGGATCGCGCCCTCTAGGCCCCAATAGTAGTTGGCGCCGCCGATCACACCCTCGAAGGCTTCCGGGCCAATGGCGAGGCGCTGATTGTGCAGCAGAACCGGCACCACGATCTTCGACTGGCGGTTCATGCCGAAATCGACGGCTTGCTTGATCGAGTTCGCCTGGTCACGGCCGAAATTGCAGATGCACAGGATGTCCGGCCGCATCGACCTCAACCGCGGCATGAAGGTCGAATAATCCGCCGCGCCGAAGGGATGCAGGATCTCGCCGACGCCGGTCGCGCCGAGCTCGGCCTGCGCCCGTTTGAAGCCGCGCAGCATCTCGTGGCCATAGGCATAGTCGGCGACGAGATAGGCGACCTTGGCGTCCTTCTTGAAGGTGTGCTTGGCCACCGCCGCGGTGGTCATGTGCGGGTTCAGCGCTTCATGGAAGGTGAAGCGGCTGAAGTCCTTGACCTCATTGATCGTGTCCGACTGGCTGATCGAGACGTAGATGACACCGCGGGCACGGGTGACCTCGTTGACTGCGAGCTGCACGGCGCTGGAGAGCGCGCCAACGATCGCATGAACCTTGTCCTTCTCGATCAACTCAAGCGTGCGGGTCGCGGCTTCGCCAGCATTGAGCTTGTCGTCACGCACCAGCAGCTCGACCTTGCGGCCGCCGATGCCGCCCTTGTCGTTGACGAGCTTGACCGCGAGTTCCGCGCTTCGGACCTGATCCTTGGCCTCGGCCGCGAAGGGACCGGTCAGCGGGGTCGGGAAGCCGATGCGGATCGTCTCGCCCTGCGCGCGCAGGATGCCGGGCATGGCGAGCGTCGCAGCGCCGGCGGCAAAGCCCGCGAGCGCCGTCCGGCGGGTGAGGTAAGGCTGCTCCTTGCTCTCTTCGGTCATGGTGTCCTCCGCTGGTCTTCGTTTTTGTCGTTGTGGTCAGATCGTCCCGAGCGCCTTGAGCAGGCGCGCGGGCGTCATCGGGATCTGGGCGATGCTGGCGCCGAAAGGGCTCATGGCATCGTTGACGGCGTTGAGCGCGGCTGCCGACGCCGCGGCTGTTCCGGCCTCGCCGCAGCCCTTGGCGCCAAGGGCCGTGTCGGCGGTCGGCGTCTCGATGTGGCCAATCACGATGTCCGGCATCTCGCAGGCCATCGGCACGAGATAATCGGCGAGCGAGCCGTTGGTGAGCTGGCCGTTCTCGTCGTAGAGGCATTCTTCGAAGAAGGCCGCGCCGAGCCCCTGCACGACACCTCCGCGCACCTGCTCGTCGACCAGGAGCGGGTTGATGATGCGGCCGCAGTCCTCGACGACCCAGTGCTTCAGGATCTTGACGAAGCCGGTCTCGGCATCGAGCTCGACATGGCAGCCCTGAATGCCGTTCGTAAATGCGAAGGGATAGCCTTGCGGCGCGTAGTGATGCGCCACGGAGAGCTGCGCGCTGGCATCCGGCGGCAGCGTGTCGGAGCGGAAATAGGCGATGCGCGCTATCTCGGCGAGGCTGATGCGTTCCGCGCCGCTCAGGGCGTCGACGACAACGCCGTCGCGCATGTCGAGCTCGCCCGGTTTTGCCTGCAGGATGGCCGCAGCCAGCGACATGATGTTGCCGCGCAGCTTCCGCGCCGCTTGCAATGCCGTCTCGCCGCCAATGCCGGCACCGCGGCAGGCCCATGTCGCGCCGCCATGAGGCGTCACCTCGGTGTCGCCCGTGATGACCCGCACCCGTTCGTGAGCCACACCGAGTTGATCAGCAACGATCTGGCCGATTATCGTCTCGGTGCCCTGCCCCTGCTCGGTCACCGAAATCAGGCAGCGCACCTCTCCGGAAGGCGTCATCTTGAGCAGCGCTCCGTCCTGCGCGGAAATGCGCGCGCCGCCGATGCCGTAGAAGGCAGGACTCGGGTTGGATATCTCGACGAAACTCGCGATACCGATGCCGCGATGGACGCCGCGCTGGCGCAGCGCCGCCTGTTCGCCGCGCAGCGCGTCGTAATTCATCAGCGCCTTGAGCTTGGTCAGGCTCTCCTGATGCGAAAGCGCCTCGAACTTGTAGCCGGTCGGCGAGTCGCAGGGATAAGCGTCATCGGCGATGAGGTTCCGCTCGCGCATGGCGGCCGGGTCGAGCCCCGCTTTCTCCGCTGCCATGTCGACCAGCCTCTCGGTGACGGCGCAGGCGATCGGGTGGCCGACGGCGCGGTACTGGCTGGTCTGAACCTTGTTCTGGAAGACGACCGAGAGCCCCGCTCTGTAGTTCCTGAATCGGTAGGGCGCGCCCATCAGCCGGATGACCTGATTGCCCTCGACCGCGCTGGTGCGCGGGTAGGTCGAGAACGCGCCGATGGCGGTGACGTCATCGACATCCATGGCGAGGATGGTGCCGTCGCCGTCGACGGCCATTCGCGCATGCACGCGGTGATCGCGGGCATGGATGTCCGAGACGAAGGATTCGATCCGGTCCGCTACGAACTTGACCGGCCGGCCACAGAGCATGCTCAGGCCGATAACCGCCATGTCCTCGTGGTAGACATGCAGCTTCATGCCGAAGGAGCCGCCGATGTCAGGTGCCACGACGCGGACATTCACTTCCGGGATGCTGTAGTGGCGCGCGTAAAGGTCCTGGAACTGGTAGGGCGTCTGCGTGGCGTGGTGGACAGTGAGCTTGCCCTCGCTGGCATCCCAATCGGCAACAATGGCCCTCGGCTCCAGCGTGACGGCCGTGTGCCGGCCGAAATGGAACTCTTCCTCGACGACGTGGAAGGCGCTCGCGAAGATCTCGTCGATCCCTCCGGTGTCGAGCCGGCTGGTGAAGCAGAGATTGTCCTCGATCGTCGAGGCGGCGCGGTCCGCGCCGGCCTCGCGTGCCCGGTCGATGTCGGATACGACCGGAAGCTCCTCGAATTCGACGGAGATCGCTTCCGCTGCATCCTCGGCCTGGGCCCGGCTTTCGGCCACGATCGCGACGACGGCCTGGCCCGACCACGACACCTCGTCCACCGGCAGCGGCAGCTGCGAGGCCGATTTCATGCCCTTGAAGTGATCGAGCGTGCCGACCCATGGCTTGCACAGCTTCGCCAGATCGGCGCCGGTCGCGATCAGACGGACGCCGGGCATGGCGCGCGCTTCGTCCAGGTCTATCGAAACGATGCGCGCATGGGCATAGGGGCTGCGCAGGAAGGCAGCGTGCAGCATGCGCGGCAACACGAGATCGGTGACATAGCGACCGCGTCCGGCCAGCAGGCGCTTGGCGTTCGGCCGCGAGACCGAGCGGCCGATATAGGAGTTCGGACGGTCGAGCGCGCCGAGAGGAGCGTTCATGCCGGCTCCTCCAGGAAGCGGGCGGCTCTCTCACCGGCGGACCGGCGGCGCGCGACCGTTTCGATCGCGTCAACGATCGCCTCGTAGCCCGTACAGCGGCAGTAATTCCCGGAAAGCGCGTCGCGGATTTCCTCACGGCTCGGCACCCCGGGGCGCGTCAGCAGCCCATGTGCAGAGACCAGCATCCCAGGCGTACAGAAGCCGCATTGCAGCGCGTTGCGCTCGTGGAAGGTGCGCTGGAGATCGGCGATCTCGGCGCTCTCGCTCAGGCCTTCCACGGTCTCGACCACGGCGCCGGACGCCTGCACGGCGAAGGTCAGACAGGCGTGGACCGGGCGGCCGTCCATCAGGACGAGGCAGGCGCCGCAGACACCCATCTCGCAACCCGTATGGGTGCCGGTGAGTTGCAGATCGCGGCGCAGAAAATCGGCCAGCGTCTCGCGCGGCTCGACGAGGCGGCTGATCTGTTCGCCATTCACGGACAGGCTGACGGGATGGGTCGCGCTCATGTCGCGGCTCCGAGGCCGCCCAGCAACCGGCCCAGCAGGACGCGGGCGAGATGCAGGCGCATCGTGGCCGGCACATGCGCCTCGTCCGTGGGGTCGAGATCCTCGGCCAGCGCCGTCTGTGCAGTCCTGATCGCTGCTTCGTCGAGCCGGGAGCCCAAGAGGGCCACCTCCGCCGCGCGGGCGCGGACCGGTGTCGGTCCGACGGACAGGAAGGCGATGCGGGCATCCTCGACCACGTCGCCGGGCATGGCGAGCATGACGCCGCAGCCGACCAGGGCATAATCTCCGCGCCGGCGCGCCAGCTCATCGAAGGCGCAGCGATGATGCGGCCCCGCCACCGGAATATGGAAAGCGACCAGCAATTCGCCGGGCTCGATGGCCGTCTCGTAGACACCTTGGAAGAATGCGTCGGCCGGCACCCGGCGCGTGCCTTCCGGCCCCGCGATCTCCATCTCGGCGCCCATGGCCAGCATCATCGCTGGAAACTCGGAAGCAGGGTCGGCCAGCGCGACGCTGCCGCCGAGGGTGCCCCTGTTACGAATGGCGGGGTGGGCGACATGGGGCGCCGCGAGGTGAAGCAGCGGCGCATATCGCGCGATCAGCGGGTCATCATGGGCATCAACATGGCGCGTCAGCGCTCCGAGCCGCAGCCGGCCGCCCTGGCGCTCGATGCCGCGCAGAGCCTCGACATGAGCGATGTCGATCAGACATTCGGGCGCCTGGAGACGCAGTGCCAGCGCCGGGACCAGACTCTGCCCGCCCGCGATATAGCTCGCCTCTCCTCCGGCCGCGGCGAAGGCGTCGATGGCCTCCGCAATGGTCACGGGGCGGACATAGCTGAAGGCCCGGGCTTTCAAAGCCGGCAAGCTCCGATGGCGCGTTTCCAATCCAGATTTGTAACCATCTGGTCTCAAATTGAACGCACGACATTGCGAGGGCGTCAAGCTAAAATGACCGTCCGGTCTCAAATTTATCCAGTGAGATCAAATCGTTATATTCTATTGGGAATAACGGAAGCGGAATGACGACTGCGGAAGACAGCATTGCGGGCAGCCGCCCGCGCCGGCGCAACATGCGCGGCCCCGAGCGCGAACAGGCGATCCTGAACGAGGCGATCCGCTTCTTCGCCGAGCATGGCTTCGAGGGGCAGACACGCGAACTCGCCAAGCGGATGGGCATCACGCATTCGGCGATCTACCGGCATTTCCCAAGCAAGGAGGCCCTGATCGAGCGAGTCTACGAGCGTGTCTATCTCAGCCGCTGGCAAGCGTCGTGGGCTCCGCTGATCGCGGATCGCTCACGGCCGCTCGAGGATCGGCTGACCCAATTCTATCTGGAGTATGTGCAGCGCGTCTTCGACCATGACTGGGTCAGGATCTTCGTGTTCTCGGGCCTGCGCGCCTTCGACATCACTGGCCGCTATCTCGACATCGTTCGACGCGAGGTGATCGAGCCAGCCTGCGCGGAGCTGCGCGAGGAACTCGGCCTGCCCGGGGTCGGCGAAGCGCCCTTGAGCGAGCGCGAGACGGAAATGTTCTGGGGCCTGCACGGCAGGATCTTCTACATCGCGATACGGCGCTTCGTGTATCGAACGCCGACGCCTGCCGATCTCGACGACATCGTCTCCGACGCCGTTCAGGGCTTTTTCATCGGGGCGCGTCAAATTGCGAAGGACCTCGTCGCGCCGAGCAAAGCCCGAGGAAGCTGAAAGCCGGCAGGCTCCCGTCCCCCTCGGAGGTGCGGGAATGCGCCGATAGCGGTCGGCGGCTCGCCGCTGAACCGGCCTACGCCACCGAGCGGACAGAAGCCGAGGGCGAACCCAAGTGGAAGCTGATTGTTCGAATCTGCCGATACCAATGTGGCAGATCATCGCGCGTCCGGTATCGGGTATCGGCCCGAGGGCGGCTCAGGGCGCGCCGACCAATGCGACGGCGTCCGGCCCTGCCGGGAAGCGCAGCTGACCCTCAGTGTCGTTGACGGCGTTCCACACCGCTTCCGAGACGTCCGATTCCTTGGTGGTCAGCGATGGCTTAGCGAAGGCCTCCATGATCGGCTTTGCGAAGTCGGCATATTCGCCCGGGAGAAGCCGCTCGACCGGCACGATGGCGTTCGCGCCGAACCGCGTGGTTGGCGCATAGCCCGGCTCGACCAGCTTCGCGCGGATATCGAAATAAGCGAGCTCATGGGCAAGCGACCCCGTAAAGCCCTCTATCGCCTGCTTGCTTGCGGTGTAGGCTGCTGCAAGCGGAAACGCGCCGAGCGTGACACTCGAAGTGACGTTGACGATTACGCCCGAGCGGCGCTCGCGCATCTGTGGGATGACGGCCTGGCACATGGCCATCACACCGATCGTATTAGTCTCGATCAGCGCCCGTACCAGGGACATCGGCATCACCTCGAAGGCGCCGACGCCGCCTACTCCGGCATTGTTGACCAGAACATCGATGGGCCCGGAGGCCTTGATCGCCTCGGCAATACTGTCCTCACGCGTTACATCGAGCGGAAGCAGGCGCAATCGGCTTACATCACCATCGAAGCACGCGGCCTCGGGCCGCCGCATTGTCGCAATCACGTTCCAGCGCTTTGCGAGAAAGTGCTCCGCGATGGCTTTGCCATAGCCAGAAGAGGTGCCAGTGATGAGGATCGTCTTGGTCATTGCTTGTCTCCTGAACATCGATGCCGAACGGGTAGACAAGGCGGTTCGTACGATCCATAATTGAAGATCTTAATTTTGTTACGGATCGTCCATGAAATGGATCCCCTAAGCGACATCGTCTCGCTACTGCGACCCAGTGCAGCGATCTCGAAGCCGATTTCGGCCAAAGGTCGATGGGGCGTGCGTTACGACGCTTATGACGCTCCGGGCTTCACGATCATCCTCACAGGCGAAGCTTGGTTGGCGATCGACGGAAGCGAACCGCTTCGGCTGTCTCGGGGCGACTTTCTTCTTCTGCCCGCAACGCCGGCATTTACGCTCAGCAGCGCCGGTGACGTGTCATGCGAGCCCGTCACTCCTCGCAGTGAAGCTGTTCGGCACGGCGAGCAGGACGGCGAGCCGGACTTCGTTGCCCTGGGAGGCAGCTTCACGTTTGAACGGGCCAACAACCCGCTCCTCCTGGCTTTGCTGCCGAAGCTGATCTTTATCCCTGCATCGGTTGGCCGCGCGACGAGGTTCAGCCGGCTGATTGAGCTGCTCTCGGAGGAGTGCGCGGCCGACTATCCAGGTAGGGAACTGGTGGTTCACCGCATGCTGGAGGTGCTGCTTGTCGAGGCGCTGCGTTGGCAGGGTGTCGATAGCCAAGTGCCGGCAGGACTTCTTCGCGGCCTGCAGGAACCTGCACTCGCTCGCGCCCTGAAAGCCATCCATGCAGATGTTCGCGCCAGTTGGACAGTGGCTGATCTCGCCAGCGCTGCAGGCATGTCGAGATCAGCGTTTTCCGCTCGTTTCAGCGAGGCTCTAGGATGCGCGCCGATCGAGTATCTGGCCCGCTGGCGGATGGCCGTCGCGAAAGATGCCCTGGCGCGTGGCGCAAAGTCGCTCGAACGGATTGCAGACGAAATCGGGTATGAATCGGCAAGTGCGTTCAGCACCGCGTTCCGCAGGCGTTACGGATGCCCGCCCGGAAAGTTTGCTCGCGAACTAACCTAACACTGCCGATTCCGCCGCGAATTCTAAGTGGGGAGCCGCTGCTCAGTGGCCAATGAAGGTCTGCTTTTTGGGACTCACCCAATGGCCGCACATGGCGCAAGATTGCTTCCCTCGATGGGGCTGCGGTACGGTTCCCCAAGCTCGTCCGCGCCCCAGCCACCTTGTTCATTGGGATCGCCTGAAGGGGGCGAAATTGCCGGTTAGCGGTTTTCATGACCTGCGCTTCGAGCCGCACCCCAATTTTCCGGGAGCGGCTGAGGTCTTTGCCCGCATGCAGACCGCGCCGAAATTCGTCTTTTCGCGTGATGTGATCGAGTGGATCGAGGAGCATTCCGGCGACTACACCCACGCGGTGGGTATTGCGATCGGTGCAGGCCGCACCGAGCTTACGAGACGATGCTGGTCGAATGGGAGGAAGGGCCGGATCAACGCTTGTTCTGGCTAGTCGAGGAGGCGGCATCGAACAACTATCGCGTATGATGGGCCATCCATTTTCCCCGCGCCAGTCGCAATCTTGTCTTCGGTCATCCTTTTACCGCTTCGTTCCTCCCGAGCGGCGAAGCCGTTGTTCAGCCATACGACGGCAAGCCAACAACCTCAGCGCACATGCTCTCATTCATCGACTCATACCGCATGACGGCAGGAATAGCCCTCTGCCTCACCATGACGCTGCATGTGCGCGGCATCATCACCCGACCGCCCGCGCCCGTCAGTCCGAAGCTCGATGCCGCACGGATCAAGAAAGGTAAGCCGCCGATCACCAAGGATTACGTCACCGTGCATATCGGCTACGTCACCGATCGGCATGGCAAAAAACACGACTACGAAGAAGGCCGAGGCCGCGTTAAGCCGCATGTGCGCTCCGGCCATTATAAAAACCAAGCCTTCGGTCCGTGTCGGCTCGATCGCAAGAGAATCTGGATCAAGCCCTATCTAGTCAACTACAGGCCCGGCACGACGATCGATCCGCCGCCGCAATATCTCGTCGTCCCTGCCTCCCCGGCATACGAAACATGGCGCTTCGCTATTGAACTAGCCGATCCATTTCGGCGCGCTCGGCCAAAATTGAACCCGTCGATTTGCGGAATTCGGCGAGCAGTCCGTGATCGCAAAGGGGGCTGCCACCCCGAGCTGGAGTGGCAACGTCGGCTTCCGGAATGTCTCAATGTCCGGAAGTGGCGCCATGCTTCCAAATCAAGGATTCGGGTGCCCCGTCGGCCGCCGTCATTCAGTCGCCGTGACCGCCGAGAGCAGCCAGTTCACCGCACTCTCCAGCGCCGCGGATTTACGATAGCGAGGCCAGACAAGATAGAAGTCGGACGTCCCGTGAAGGGCGGTGGAGCCGATCTGGACCAGCCGTCGCTCGGCGATGTCGTGGGCGACGAAGCTCCTGGAGCCGAGAGCGATGCCCTGTGCCGCGATCGCGGCGTCGATGGCGTGGGATGTTTGGCTGAAGCTGATCCGCTTGAAGGCCTGCGCATCCTGTCGCTGTGGCTCGGCTCCAAATTGCCGTTCGATGAACTCCGGCCAGAAATTATGGGCATCATGCAGGAGCGCGAAGGCCGACAGGTTCTCCAGTGTCACCGGCGCCTCCCGGGCGCCGAGCAGCATCGGGCTGCATACGGCGATGATCTCCTCGCTGAAGAGAAGCCGTGATGCCAGCCCGGGCCCGAAAGGCGGTCGGCCATAGCGGACGGCTAGGTCGACACCATCGATCTGGAAATTAGAGATGCGGTCCGTCGCCACGATATGGATGTCGAGGTCGGGGTGCAGCGCGGTCAGGTCGGGCAGCCGCGGGATAAGCCACTTGGATGCAAAGGTCGGTGTCGTGCTGATCGTCAGCCGGGCTGGCTGCGGCTTCAACTCGCCGGTGGCCTGCGCGATGATTTCGAAGGCACGCCGGATATCGGCGATGTAGCGGCGACCTTCGCCGGTCAGAGCCAAGGTCCGCGGCAACCTTTCGAACAGCCGAACTCCCATCTCCGCTTCCAACCCGCGAACCTGCTGCGCCACCGCGCCTTGGGTCACGCCGAGCTCCTCGGCCGCCAGCCGGAAGTTCAGATGGCGTGCCGCAACCTCGAAGGCCTTGAGGCCATTCAGGGACGGAATCTTTCCGGGCGCCGGCATCATCCGATAGTTTTTCTCCTGAAAGATTGAAGGAAAGCTGCTTTGCCTGCCTGCTTGAGCAACCTGTAACTGAAGAAACAGCACGCACGATCAGCGATCCTAAGCGAAGGATATCGTTATGGCAGTAGAAAAAGTGGCGATCATCACGGCTGGTGGCAGCGGAATGGGAGCAGAAGCGGCTAGGCGGCTGGCCGCCGATGGCTACAGGGTCGCGATCCTGTCATCCTCCGGCAAGGGCGAGGGTCTGGCCGCCGAACTCGGCGGCATCGGCATCACCGGCTCCAATCAGTCGAATGACGATCTCGCGCGGCTTGTCGCCGTGACCATGGCCAAGTGGGGGCGGGTCGACGTGCTGGTCAACAGTGCCGGCCATGGGCCACGCGCCCCGATCACCGAGATCACCGACGAGCAATGGCATGCCGGTCTCGACGTCTATCTGATGAACGTCATCCGGCCTGTGCGGCTGGTCACGCCGATCATGCAGGCGCAGAAGGCGGGGGTGATCATTAACATTTCCACGGCGTGGGCGTTCGAGCCGACCGCGATGTTCCCGACTTCGGCCGTGTTCCGCGCGGGTCTGGCGGCCTATACGAAGATCCATGCCGATACCTATGCGGGCGACAATGTCCGTATGAACAACGTGCTGCCGGGCTGGATAGACAGCCTGCCGGCAACCGAAGAGCGTCGTGAGATGGTGCCGATGCGGCGCTACGGCACGAGTGCGGAGGTCGCGGCAACCATCGCATTCCTGGCCTCCGAGGGGGCGGGTTATATCACCGGCCAGAACATCAGGATCGATGGCGGCGTGACGCGGGCGGTCTGAGGCGCCCCATCGTTCCTTTACTCCGGCTGCGCGAGCGCAGCAGCACCACGTCAGGCAAAATAACATGACGGATCTCGACGTTGCCGCGCCAGCGGCCGTGGATAAACATCGCCCGTTCGAGCGGATATTCCTGACGGGAGGAAGCGGCTTCGTTGGTCGGAACCTGATCCGTCATTTCGTCGCTGGCGGGGCCGAGATCACGGCGCTTGCCCGCAGCGACCGGTCGGCCGATCTCGTCCGGATGCTCGGCGCAGTACCCTGCAAGGGTGACATTCTAGATGATGGTCTAGCGGCTGCGATGACGGGCTGCGATGCGCTCGTCCATGCGGCTGCCGATACGAACCATGGGCCGGCGACGGACAGGCAGAGGCTGGTGAACGAGGGCGGGACACGGAACGTCCTGGGTGCCGCCCGTTCGGCGGGCATCCGCAAGGCGATCCATCTCAGCACGGAATCCGTGCTCGCCACCGGCCGGCCGCTGGTCAACGTGGACGAGACGGCTCCTCTGCCCCGCCGGCCCGCCGGCGGCTATTCACGCAGCAAGGCGGCGGCCGAGCGCATCGCGCTCGCGAACAACGCGTCGGGGTTCGCCGTCGTCGTGCTCCGTCCGCGTTTCGTATGGGGCCGCGACGATACGACCGCGCTTCCCGCGCTGATTGACGCGGCTCGATCCGGAAAGCTCGCCTGGATCGGCGGCGGAACCTACCTGACCTCGACCACGCATATCGCCAATCTCTGTGCGGCCGTCGAACTTGCACTCGCGAATGCGCGCGGAGGCACGGTCTATTTCATCGCCGATGAAGCCCCGGTCCAATTCAGGGATTTCGTATCGGCCTTGCTGGAGACGCAGGGTCTGGCTCCGCCGGAGAAATCCATTCCGCGTCCCGTCGTCAGAACAATCGCGGGGATCGGCGACCTGCTTGCCGCCGTCACCGGGGGCAGGATCGTGCCTCCCCTGACGCTGCAGTCCTACGCCGCGTCTGCGGTGGAAATCTCCCTGGATATCGGGAAGGCCCAGCGCGAGCTGGGATATGCCCCCGTGATCTCACGGGACCAGGGATTGGACGAGCTTCGATCCGCTCAGCACCGATAGTCTTCGAGGCGCGGCGCTCCCTCGGGCTTGCCAGCCTTGATCCAGTCCACCTTGCCACGCAGGAAGCGCAGGGCCGCATCGAGCGCGGCCCTGCGCTCTTCCAGCCGCTCGATCTGCGTCTGCAAGATCTCCAGCGTGCGCTCCGGCGAATGCGCGCCGAGGCGATACTCCTCGTTGAGCGCCAGGATCTCCCCGAGCGAGTAACCCAGCGTCTGCTGCAGCCGGATCAGTCGGGCGGCCGTGACATCATCGGGCTTGAACAATTGATAGGGATTTGAACCGCCCTTGGCACTGCGCTCGGGCTTCAGCAGGCCCTTCGCGACATAGAAACGGACCGTATCGACGGGCAACCCGGCGGCTTTCGCGAACTCCGAAATCAGCATGCATTGAGCCTTGACCATGGACTATGGTCAATACTTATAGAGGCTGCTTGTCGAGATGTGGAGAGTTCTCATGACAAGCGAAAACAGCATTCTGCCTCAGGTCCAGCTCGGTCGCGGCGGCCCACTCATCGGAGCCCAGGGATTGGGCTGCATGGGTATGAGCGAGTTCTACGGCGAAACCGACGAAGTCGAAGCCCGCGCGACACTCGATCGCGCCCTCGCGCTCGGCGTGACGATGTTCGACACCGCCGACATGTATGGACTCGGCGCCAATGAGACGTTCCTCGGCTCCTTCGTCCGCGCTCACCGTGACCACGTCGTCATTGCGACCAAGTTCGGCTATGCGCGCGATGCCGCCAACCCAGACGACTGGAGCTTGGATAACCGCCCGGAGCACATCCGCGCTGCGGCGGACCGTTCGCTGAAGCGCCTCGGCGTCGACGCGATCGACCTCTACTACATGCACCGCCGCAGCAGCGACGTCTCACTCGAGGATTCTGTCGGCGCCATGGCGGAACTGGTCGCTGCCGGCAAGGTCCGGCATCTCGGGCTGTCGGAGGTCAGCGCCGAGGAACTGAGGGCAGCCCACGCGATCCACCCCATCGCCGCGCTCCAATCGGAGTGGTCGCTGTTCAGCCGGCAGATCGAGGCGTCCGTCGTGCCTGTCGCGGCCGAGCTCGGGATCGCGATCGTACCCTACGCCCCGCTGGGCCGCGGGCTACTGACCGGCAAGCTCCTGCCTGCGGCTCTGCCGGAGGGCGATGCGCGCAGGAACTTTCCCCGCTTCGCGCAAGAGAACAGCGAGGCCAATCAGGCGCTCATCGCCGGCATTCAGACCCTTGCCGTCGCCCGCGGTATCACGGCCGCGCAACTGGCGCTGGCCTGGCTCCATGACCGTGCCCGGTTCCATGACGTGGCCGTTATACCCATCCCGGGGACCCGCAAGGTTGAGCGGCTCGAGGAGAACGTCTCGGCAGCCACTTTGGCGCTGACCGCCAGCGAGCTCGCCGTGCTGGAACCCATCGCGGCGGCCGTCAAAGGCGTCGCCATCTAAGTGTGAGCAGACAGCCTGTCGGTAGCGAGAACCTCGGTCGAGCGACGGCAGGCTCAGTCGCCATGGAAACCGCATCTGATGACCGGCAGGGGCGCGGATGCCGCTGCCGGCTGAATCTCAAGGAACTTAGTGACTATGCCGCTTCAACTTCGCAGCGTTGCTTTCCTGATCATGCTGGCCTCGGCTCTTGCCGGTTGCCATACGACGTCATTAGGCAAGGCCGTCGGCTACCCGCCGCCGCCTTCCAGAACCATGGGACAGTAGGGGAAGAGAGGCGCAGCGGGCAGCTGCAGGTATTGGGCACCGAAGTGAAGTGCTTTCGTGGCCCCAAGCGCTCAGAGGTCTCTCTCTTCCCGCAAGGTCTGGTTTTGGGCAGAGTCCCAATGTCAGGAAACGGCGCTGAATGCAAAACAGAACCTAGCGGTATTGGCCGTTGCCGCGAGGCCTGCTGGCGGTCGCGTGGTCTTCGCGTCTTTGCGTTGACCGCGGCGAATGCAGGCCCGCACGAGGATACCGAAGCGGTCCGTCATTCCCCCTGGAAGGGATGACGGATGATTGTCTCGACGACACTGAGATCGTCAAACTGTACGTCCGAGGCGCCACGCCCTCGGACGCACCATTATAAGTCGGTCATTTGCGCTCCAGCGCGGCAGCCAGGTTTTCCAAGACCCCGAGCTGCTGAAGAATGACCGACGGAAGATTGTAGCAGTGGAAGGAGGTGACCTTGCCGTCCTTCAGGTGGAACACATCACAGCACGGCGCATCCATCCGCCTACCGGTCGGAGGCAGAACACCGCCGGGCAGGTGGAAGTCGCCTTCGTGCGTTCCCTGCAGAGCCAGTTCGACGATCACCACGTCGTCCTTGACATAGAGATCGTACAGCTCGCGATGCATGTCGGGAAATGCCGCCACCATCGCCTCGACGGGCAGGCCGATGTCCTTGCCATGGTATTTGCGGCCGCCTGGTACGTCGTAGAAATAGCCGTCATCGGCAAACAGGGAGACGAATTTGTCCGTGTCCTTGGACGACGCTTCGGCAACGGCGTAGAGCGTGCGGATGATTTGTTCGTTGGTCGGCATGAAGGGATGCACCTGTTCGATTGAGTTCGGAGGGAGAAGAGGGCTGCCGCCGGGTGCGGTTGCCCGATCGAGGTCCGCGACTCAGATCTGTGCCTGGCCGCCATCGACGAACAGTTCGACACCGTTGACGAAGCTCGCGTCATCGGAAGCCAGAAACAGAACGGCTTTCGCGATTTCCTCGGGCTGACCAACCCTGCCGGCAGGGATCAAGCTGGCGAGATAGTCCTTGGTGCCCTTCGCCTGCTCGCCGCCGCCAAAGAGCTCATTGAGTCCCGCCGTCTCGGTCACGCCGGGGCTGATCGCATTGACGCGAATGCGCCGGTCCTTGAGATCGAGAATCCAGTTCCGGGCGAAGTTGCGTACCGCGGCTTTGGTGGCGGAGTAGACGCTGAAGGCTGGTGTCCCGGAGATGCTGGTGGTCGAGCTCGTCAGGATCACGGACGCTCCATCCCTCAGCAGCGGCAGGGCTTTCTGGACGGTGAAGAGCACGCCCTTCACATTGGTGTCGAAGGTGCGCTGGTAGTGCTCCTCGGTGATAGCGCCGAGAGGAGCCATCTCGCCGCCGCCCGCATTAGCGAAGACCACGTCGATCTGCGCATGCTTCTGCTGGACCACATCGTAGAGGCGATCGATGTCGGCAAGGTTCGACATGTCCCCGCGAACACCGGTGACCTTGCCGCCGATCTGCTTGAGCGCTGCGTCGAGAACGCCCTGCCGGCGGCCGGTAATGAACACCGACGCACCCGCGGCGGAAAACGCCTTTGCGGTCGACAGGCCGATGCCGCTCGTTCCGCCCGTAACGACTACAACCTTGTTCTCGAATCTGCTCGTCATTGTCGATCTCCTCGAAGTCTGGCGACGGCGAAGCGCCGCTGCCTTTCTGAAATGCGACAAGAACGATGATGCTTGTAGCCGCCAAATATGGCACTCATCGTTCCATCTGAGGAACGATGATGAAAATCGATCTCAACGATTACGTCTATTTCGCCGAGGTGGTCGCCCATGGCGGGTTTGCGCCTGCCGGACGAGCTCTGCGTGAACCCAAATCGAAGTTGAGCCGGCGCATCGCCGCGCTGGAGGATCGGCTCGGATTACGTCTCATCGAGCGTTCGAGCCGGCGCTTTCGCGTGACCGATACCGGGCTGGCGTTTTACGATAGATGCCGGGCGATCATGGCGGAGGCCGAACAGGCCGAGACGCTTGTGATGCAAGCCCAGGCGGAACCGCATGGCCGCTCCGCTTCAGTTGCCCGACCGGGTTGGTCGAGCCGATATCCAGCCTGATATCGTCGTTCCTGGCCAGATATCCCAAGGTGCGACTGCAACTCGTTGCGACCGACCGGCCGGTCGACCTCATCGCCGAGCGCATCGATCTCGCACTGCGGGTCCGTGCGGCGCTGACGAGCGACGCGGCTTTGACGATGCGCACGCTTGGGTTGTCGACGCGCATTCTCGTTGCCGCTCCGCGGTTCGCGAGCGAGATCGCGGATGTCGAACAACTGACCGGGGTGCCGACCCTCTCGACCAGCGATGACGCCGACGATCTCGAATGGCGGCTCGAACACGAGGAGGGCCGCAGCCATTCCGTGCGCGTGACCCCGAGAATGGGCTGCGCCGATATGATGGCCGTTCGCCATGCTGCCATCGAGGGGCTGGGCGTCGCCATCTTGCCCGATCATGTCTGTCGTGACGCGCTGTCCGACGGGCGCCTCGTCCGGGTCTTGCCCGCATGGCACGGACTCAAAGGCATCGTGCATCTGGTCTTCACGACCCGACGCGGCCTACCTCCTGCGGTCCGGGCATTGATCGATCATCTCGCTGCAGGATTTCAGAAAGAGCTGGCGACGAAGGCGACGGCCTGAAGCAGGCGTTTGGCGGCGACGCGCCAACATTTCGTCGTGCGTAAGGCCTCAGCTCGGCGGGGTCCGCTTTCGGGCAATGAGCCAGCGTCTGCTAGTGGCGCGAGGCAGTCCAAGAGCCACGAGTTTGGACTGTCCATAGTTGCTGATCCTGAGCGATATTGAGTAGATTTAAGAGCAGCTGCGCATCACCCAAAGGCGGATGGGCGTTCTCGTCGGAACACCTATAAGCCCGTCGCTGCGATTTACATGAAGACATGCCTTTCGCAGCCCGTGGGGCCGACCTTGTTAACGAGTTCACCGCGGCGAGTGTTCGGTGGAGAAGAACGAGAAGATAGATCGACGCATTTCGCAGTTTGAACATGCGTTACAATAGGCCGGGATATCTCTCCGAGTGCAGGAAATAGACCGCCTATGATCACAATCAACTCCAGCATTTCGATATCTCCAAATGCCTGAATAGCTCGACAAGCGCGGCCCGCACCGAATTGTCCGGAGGCAGGACTATGACGCAGGCGCTGCTGACGCAGCGTCGTCATATGTGCTAACGTTTGATGTAGTGGGGAACCACGATTTCAAGCGTGCTTTAAGTGCGCCGCCGAATTTGTCGAACGACTGCCGATTTTGTCTCAGTTTGCTTGCGTCACAGCATTGAGGCTGGACGGAGACCGCGATGGCCGTGACGAGCGACCCAGTGCTGACAATGTTCAATATCGTCCGGGCCAAGGCCCTGGAGGATTTGAGCGGCAAGATTTGCGTGGTTGAGCGGGCCACACAGTCAAATCGTACTTACACCTACCAACTGCAGGATCGTGCTCTCTGGCGCCCGCGCTCAGAACAACCAATCTTCACACTCGCGACGCGCGGGGCTGGCTCGATCTTGGCGAGTTTTGTCGAGAGCAGTTTCAGCACAGAGGTAACAGTAGATGGCGATGAAGGGAGCCTCTATTGCTTCACGACGATGCTCGCGGGCCATGCAACCTTGGAGCAAAAGGGCAGCTCCACGACCGCCACAAAACAATCTGGCCTCGCTTGGAGACCCAGCCCAGGCGGCCGTCTTTTGTTCAGTGACGACAACGTTCGAACGAATGTGTTTTTGAAGGTCGCGGATATTGAAAGGGTGCTGGAACAAATGCTGGATGAGGGGTTGCGTCGGCCGCTCATTTTCGAGCCCGGCCTCGATTGGGGCTCCGGGCTGACGGCCAGTCTGAAAAGTCTGCTCGATTTCGTTACATCGGAGTTCCAACGCAGGGACGGCATTGCCAGTAGCCCAGTCGCACTCGCATCACTGACAGACGCGCTCATCTCGCTTCTTCTGAGGGGCGCGGCGCATAACTATTCCGATCGGCTCGCCGACTCAGCCGGAAACCCAATGCCGGCCTATGTTAGACGCGCAGAGGATTTCATGCGCGCCCATGGCGCCGAGCCCATCCGAATGTCGCACATCGCTGCGGCTGCGGGGTGCAGTTTGCGAACCTTGACCACTGTCTTCCGGCATTTTCGCGGCAAAACCCCATTGGCCGTATTGCACGCTGTTCGACTTGATCTTGCCCATGCCGATCTTGCTCGGAGCCTAGGCCACGCCTCAGTCACAACCATTGCCCGGCGATACGGTTTCACCAATACGGCGCGCTTTGGGGCCGCCTTTCGTCGCCGCTTCGGCAAAACTCCGACTGAAATCGCCCGGTATGCGTCTATTCGAATAAGCCACGCACACTCTGAGCTTCCAAAGGATCTAAACCGTCTATGATTTGATAGATCCTGAAACCAGATAGGCTCCACAAATTTTCTGCTGCAATTTCCCGGCTCTCGCGCGGCGACGGCATCCTAGTTTTCGGCGAAAAGCTCTCCGCTTTGGTCTCCACTCCAAGATTGGACGCCGGGGACAAATCCGGCAGCGGATCGACAAATTCGGCAATAAACAATTTCCCGATACTTGAACGAGTCCGTCTTCGTCGTCCAGCATCGCGCAGCTACCCCCCTTGCAGAACGCGCTTGGGACGAGCGGTAGCGGCACCGGGCGCGTGAAAACTCAATTCCCCGTTCAAACCATTTGAACCCAGGAGGCGCGCATGAGAAGATTTGCGGTATTCGCTGTGAACCTCTGCATCTTGTGCGGCGGCCTCGCTGAAGGTGCGCAATCGGCGACGCGTCAGGCTCGCGCCTGTTCTGCCTGGGACAAGGAACTCGCTCGCATGCTTGAGCGTAGCGAGCTGTTCAACCTCCACACCGCAAATCTACGTCAAGGTATTCACGTTGAAGTTTTCAAGCTGCGTGAGCGATGTGTTCGTGACATCAGCATGGCCTCCCTCAATCGTTATGTCATGCTCATGAAGCTCCTATATGACGATGAGGCCGACGAGTTTGAGAGTTTCAGTAGCGAGTGAGTAGCGGAGGAGACTAAGGGACTTAGGACTTCTGATGCGACAGCGGCACGCGCTCGGCGTCGGTCCGCTTTCGGGAGTGGGCCCAATGTCCGGAAGTGGCGCATAGCATTTTTTCACGCCTCATGCGGGAACGAGATAGCTCGTTATTGCGTCCTTGCCCTCACTGATCTGATGCAGCATGAGCTGAGGAGGCTCCTGCACGATCTCGAACACTCCTGTCCGGACAAAATCCAGCGCGAACTGATAAGTTGCCGACGGCGCAATGACGACGGGTATCTGCGCCAAGCGCGTGAAGATAGCCCGATGGACATGGCCGCTCAGGATGCCGAGGATGTCGGCGCGCCGTTCCAACAGCTCCATCAGCCACTCGCGGCCCAATCTCAGGCCGATTGCATCCATCGACGGAATCCCGGTCTGACAGGGTGGGTGGTGCATCACGATCAGGGTCGGCTTGGTGCCGGTATCGTTGAGCTCCTTCTCGAGCCAATGGAGCTGTTCGTCCGATAAGGCGCCATGGGCGTGCCCCTCCACGAGCGTGTCGAGGCCGATGATCCGAACGCCGCCGATGTGACGTTGGAAGGCAAGGTGAGAGGCGGCGCGCCCCATTTCCTCACTAAAGGCCCGGCGCAGTGGTTCCCTGAGATCGTGATTGCCCGGCACGACGACGAAGGGCACGCCGAGCCCACGCAGTCCGGCCGCCACGAAGGCATACTCGGCATCCGTGCCGTCATCACCGACGTCGCCGCTGACGACGATCATGTCCGGACGCGGATCCAGTTGCGCCACGCTTCTCAACAGTTGCGTGAACGCCAAGCGCGTATCGACGCCGCCGACCAATTTGCCCTCGGCGACGGCGTGAAAATCAGTGAGTTGCAGAATGAGCATTGTCCCCTCGTCCCTGCATGCGCCTTTCTGCGCATGCTTCGCCGGCAGGCATTTCGTCAAGGGATCTGAGGCGAAATGTGGATATTTGTGCAGATTGTATAAATTTAATGCCGCTTATCCAATTTTATCCTCCTTCGCGTAATGCCACTGTCATGGTCGGAAAGCAGAAGCGCTTACGCCCGGACGGCTCGGCGATTGCGCATGACGCGATCAGGCGCGTCGTGGCTCGTCAGAGGTCGGCCCGGCAACCGCGATTGGTTTCCAGGTCCCGTTGTCCCCACGTCGCCTGGAGAGTTGTAAATGTCGAGCAAATCCACATTCGGCCAAGCCCCGCATGGAATCTCGCGTCGCCGCCTTCTCACCACCGGCGCCGCCACAGTCGCGAGCGCCACGTTCCTGCGCGGCGCTCAGGCTCAGGCCAAGACCAAGCTTCAGTTCATGTATCCTGTTGGCGTCTCTGGTGACATCAACAAGCTCGTCGCCGGCATGATCAGCAAGTTCAACGCCGCCCACCCGGCGATCGAGGTCGAGGCGATCTACGCCGGCAATTACGACAACACCGAGCAGAAGGTGATGACAGCCATGGGCGTCGGCGACCCTCCGTCGACCTTCCTGCCCATCAACTCGGCGCTGCAGGCATTCCTTGGCCTGGACGGCCTGGCCGACATTACCGCCAAGGCCAAGGCCGACGACATCTACACGGACTTCATCCCGGGCTTCCTCGAGACCTGCGTCTCGGACGGTAAGCTCCACGGGCTGCCCTTCCAGCCCTCGACACCGGTGCTCTATCTCAACAAGACCGCAATGAAGGAAGCCGGCATCGCCAAGGCTCCGGAGACCTGGACCGAACTCATGGACGTCGCAAAGGCGCTCACGATCCGCGACAAGGGCGAGCTGAAGCGCTGGGGCTTGACCATCGGCGGCGGCTGGCACGACTGGATCTTCGAGTGCTACTGCCGCCAGAACGAACTGGTGCCGTGGACCAAGGACAAGGTGTTGTTCGACAATCCGGCCGCGCTCGACGCGCTGGAATTCTGGGTGAAGATGGAGCAGGCCGGCGTGATGCCGAAGGCTTCGACCTGGGAAGGCTCGGCCAACGACTTCATGGCCGGGCGCACCGCCATGCTCTACCACTCGACCGGGTCGCTCACGAACCTGCGCAAGTCGTCCTCCTTCGAAGTGGACGTGGCCTTCATGCCGAAGAACAAGACCTTCGGCGCGTGCCAGGGCGGCGGTCCGATCATGATCGCCAAGAAGCAGTCTGACGCCGCGATCGAGGCGAGCTGGGCCTTCGCCCGCTGGATGACCAGCACCGAGGTGCAGTCCCAATGGGGCCGCGACACCGGCTATCTCGCCGTGCGCAAGTCGTCCTGGGAGACGCCCGAGATGAAGGCTTATCTCAAGGACGTTCCGCAGGCCAAGGTCGCGCTCGACCAGTCGGCCTATGCCGGCGCTTTCCTCCAGGTTCCGGGCTACAGCAAGGTCCGCGAATATCTGAAGAGTGCGCTCGACCGCACGCTGGCCGGCGAGATCAAGCCGGATGCGGCGCTTAAGGAAGCCAACGCCAATTCCAATCGCGAGATCCAGCGCTTGCTGCGTCGCCGCGGCTGATCGCTATTGCCGCCCGCCGCCTTCGCGGCGGGCGGTCCTTCGCAACTCCGGAGACGTCTGAATGGTCGTCGGCGCCACGCTTCAGGCCCGCATCCGCGAGGCTGGCCTCGCCTATCTGCTGCTGCTGCCGTCGCTCGTCTTCCTGGCGGCCTTCACCTACTGGCCGATCCTGCGCTCGATCTGGTTCAGCTTCCACGACGTGGTGCTGGGCGACAGCAAGATCATCTGGCTGGGCCTGGAGAACTACCAGCGCCTCTGGGAAGATCGCCTGTTCTGGAAGGCGTTTGGCAATACCGCCTTCTACACGATCATCACCATCCCCGTGGCGATCACCTGTGCGTTGCTGATGGCGGTGGCGCTGGATTCCAAGCTACGCGGCATGGCGATCTACCGTTCCGCCTTCTTCTATCCCGTGATGATCCCGTCGGTCGCAGCCGGCATGGTCTGGGTCTTCCTCTATTCGGCGAGCTACGGTCCGATCAATCAGGGGCTGCGGCTGATAGGCCTGCCCGACACCGCCTGGCTCTACGACAGCACCTGGGCGCTGCCGGCCATCATGGTGATGAGCGTCTGGAAATATTCGGGCTACTTCATGCTGATCCTTCTGGCGGCCCTGAAGCTCGTGCCCTCGGACCTCTATGAAGCGGCACGTCTCGATGGCGTCTCGGCTTGGCACCGCCTGATCCACATCACGCTGCCGCTGATCTCGCCGACGCTCTACTTCGTCGTCATCATCGGCCTGCTGCATTCCTACCAGATCTTCGACTACGTCTACGTCATGACGCATGGCGGGCCGGCGGACGCCACCAACGTGCTGACCTTCTACATCTACCAGAACGGCTTCCAGTATCAGGACATCGGCTATGCCTCGACACTCGCCAACGTTCTGCTGCTCTTCGTCGGCGGGCTGATCGCGGTGATCGCCACCGTCTTCGGCCGGCGCATTCACTATCTGGGGCGCTGAGCATGACGAGCCTTTCATCCGAGACAACCTCGGTGCCGGTGCTCACTGGTCCCCGCCCTGCCCTCGCCGCCCTTCGGCGCGGCTGGCTTCATCTGGTGCTCGTGCCGATTGCGCTGCTCTGGCTGAGCCCGTTGCTCTGGATCCTCGTGACGTCGCTCAAAGCGCGCACCGAGGTCTTCGATCCCGCCGCAGGATTCTGGCCGCAGGCGCTGGAATGGGGCAACTACCCGGCAGCCCTCTCGGTCGCGCCGTTCGGCACCTATCTCGTCAATTCGATCCTGGTGACGGGTGGCATCCTGGTCGCCCAGCTCACAACCATCACACTCGCGGCCTATGCCTTCGCGCGGCTGAATTTCCCCGGCAAGAACCTGCTCTTCACGCTGTTCCTGCTGCAGATCATGTTCCCGATCTACGCGACCTTCCTGACCAACTTCGTCACGGTGCGAGAACTCGGCATCCTCAATTCGCTGCCGGCGATGATCGTGCCCTTCGTCGCTTCCGGTTACGGCACCTTCATGCTGCGACAAGCCTTCCGGCAGGTGCCGACGGAACTCGCCGATGCGGCGCGCCTCGACGGCTGCGGACATTTCGGCATTCTCTGGCACGTCTACCTGCCGCTGGTGAAACCGACGCTGATCGCCTTCGGCATCATCACCGTCGTAACGCACTGGAACGACTACATGTGGCCGCTGCTCGTCACCAACAGCGAGGGCGTGCGCACCCTGCCGATCGGGCTCGGGCTGCTCGCCAAATCCGACAGTGGTGCCGACTGGACGCGCCTTATGGCGGCAACCGTCGTCGTGGTCTCGCCGCTGCTGCTGCTCTTCGTCATCTTCCAGCGTCGCTTCGTCGACAGCTTCATGCACGCCGGACTCAAGTAAGGATCGGGATCATGGCCGAGGTCGTTCTTAAGGGCGTGAGCAAGGCCTATGCCGGCCGCCCGACGGTGCACGCGGTCGATCTGACCGTCGCCGACAAGGAATTCATGGTGCTGGTCGGCCCTTCGGGCTGCGGCAAGTCGACAACGCTACGCATGATCGCGGGGCTGGAGGACATCACCTCCGGCCGCTTGCTCATCGACGGTGCAGACGTCACGCACGCCCAGCCGCAGAAGCGCGACATCGCCATGGTGTTCCAGTCCTATGCGCTTTACCCGCATATGACCGCCTATCGGAACATGGCCTTCGGCCTGCTCAAGACCACCAATCTCGGCAAGGTCGAGGTTGACAGGCGTATCCGCGAAGCGGCGGAGATCCTGCACATCACGCATCTGCTGGACCGCAAGCCGAACCAGCTTTCCGGCGGTGAACGTCAGCGTGTGGCGATCGGCCGGGCGCTGGTGCGCCAGCCCAAGGTCTTCCTCTTCGACGAGCCGCTCTCCAATCTCGACGCCAAGCTGCGCACGCGCATGCGCGGCGAGCTCAAGCGCCTGCACAAGGAACTGGGCCTGACGGTCATCTACGTTACGCACGACCAGATCGAGGCGATGACGCTGGGCACCCGCGTTGCGATCCTCTCCGAAGGTCGCCTGCAGCAGGTCGGCCCGCCGATGGAGCTCTACATGCGCCCGGCCAACACATTCGTCGCCACCTTCATCGGCACACCCGAGATGAGCCTGCTGCGCTGCGCGGTAACGCCGGACGGCGAGGGTAGCCTGCTCCAGCACGAGCGCTTCACGACGACATTGGCGGCGCGCCCTGGCGCTGCCGACGTGTTTCTCGGCGTGCGTCCCGAGGAGATTCGGCTGACCCGGCCCGCTGAGGGCATGACGAGGGGCATCGTCGAACGCACCGAACTGATCGGCTCCGAAGCACTGGCGGAAATTCTAATCGGTCAGGACCGCATCGTCGCCCGCATGCCGGTGTCCGAGGCCCCGGAAAGCGGAGCCGAGGTCTCGCTGTCTTTCGATCTGACCCGGGCCCGCCTGTTCGACGCCACCAGCGGGCGCGCGCTCGCAGCCATTTAAGAGATCGCAGAATGTCCCAGACTTTGCGGCAGCAGCAGATCGTCGGCTGGCTGCGCGAGATACAGGCCAGCACGGTGCTCGATCTCGCCGATCACTTTCAGGTCTCCGACGAAACCATTCGCCGGGACCTCAAGTCGCTTGCGGAGAACGGCATCGTCGAGCGGTTCCACGGGGGCGTCCGGCTCAACGATGTCGGCTGGGAGGCGCCGTTCGAGCGCCGTCTGCAGGAGCAGGCCGTCGCCAAGCGGCGTATCGCGATCGCGGCGGCCGAGCTCATCGAGGATGGGGCGACCATCCTGCTCGACAACAGCTCGAGCTCCTGCTTCCTGGCCCGCGAACTTGCGAAAAAGCGCAGCCGCCTCACGGCTATCACCTTCTCTTTCGAGGTCGCGAGCATTCTGTCGTCAGCCGGCCCCCAGCACCGGGTGATCCTTCCCGGCGGCGAGCTTCGGGCCGAGGACCGTACGATCGTCGGCCCTTCGGCCATCGACTTCGCCAGTCAGTTCGCGCCGGGCCTGTTCGTCATGTCGGTCGCAGCGGCGTCGCCAGTCCGCGGGTGCATGGATTTCGACATGTTCGAGACGGAGTTCAAACGCGCGATGATCCCGTTGGCGGAAAGGGTCATGCTCTTGCTCGATAGCTCGAAATACGCACGACATGGCCTGATACACGTCTGCGATTGGCAGTCCGTGAACGTTTTCGTCAGCGATGCCCCGCCGCATGAGGGAGTAGCGCTCGCGCTGGATCACGCCGAGGTGGTCATAGCGTCGTGACCTCGGTCTCGATCTTGCAGCTTGGGCTTGTCAGTCCTCCGAAGCTTTGAGCCGGTTCGCCCTCTTCATCGCAAAAAAGGGCCACCAGTGCGATGCGGCGATGCCGAGCAGCGTGGCGGAACTCGGACATCGATCCGAAGCAGTTCGAACGACTGATCCACCAATATGCGGCCAATATCACCGGGGCTGCCGGTCCGTTGGGGCCTAGCGACGTGCTGCGTGTGCGGTTCTGGCTGACGCTCCTGCTTTACAAGGCGCGGTACCCTGAACTGCCGAATGGTCTCGACGCCACTTCGGAGGAGCAAGGCTGGCCTAGGATGGCACTGCGCGTCATCTCCGCCTTCTTCTGCGGGAACCGCCCGCCCATCACCCGGCTGATGATCGCGAAGGAATATACCGGGATGCCGGTGGGCTTCCTCGAATGCTGGGCGACGGTTCTGTGGACCCTCGACGCCATCGATGCTGTCCTCGGCAGATCGGCCCGCCATCAAGGATTCATCGAGTTCGTTCGAAAGGCCCGGGCCGAGGTCGCGAAAATCCTCGGCCTCACTCAAAGCGAAATGAAATCCGAAACGATGACGAGCACGAAATCAAAGCTGGACGATGCCCTCGGTGTCCGTCTTAGGCTGCAAGGCAAGGCCGCCGCCTGACAGTTCGCGCGCCTCGTTCCACTGTGCGAAGAAGATCCGGCGGAGCTGCAGGATATCCGGCCTCGGCGCAAACCTCCGACGACGATCTCATGCCAATCTTCGAACTGTATTCCACCTGGAGGCTCAAGCTCCCGACCGCTCGGATGGTTAGCCGGGCCAAGTTGTGTGCAGCCCGGTTCGGATGCAGGACGGATGCACCTCATCCTGCCACGCTTCGCAGGAGCGATCGCTTCGTTCTCGATCCGGCGCTTCAAGAAAAGAACACGACAGCGGAATTAGCGCTGCGTGGCAGTGCCTGTCGGCGCCGGTAAAACGCGCCTCAGGCTCACGTCAGTCAAACGATTCCTGGCCGGAGCTAGGGTGTCATAAGACGGTGTCTATCTTGGCATTGTGGTATGTCGCGACTCGACGCCCTCGCGAGACATGACTGCGGAAATCCAATCGCTGCGTGCCTGGAATGCGCGGCGGCTAGAGGCTGAGAGAAGCCGAAAGCCCCGATCACTAGCATCACTGGCGCCGGATCAGCGGCGGCGGAAAATAGGTGCCGTTCGCCACGCCTTCCGTCGGTCGGTAGAACCGGAAGGTCAGCCGGTATTTTCCACCCTTCGGCGTTGGAGTCGGTAGCCAGTTTCCATCGGGCGCGTCCGCGGGCTTTTTATCGCTGAAGTACAGGGTCAGGGAGCCGTCCGAGCCGAATGTCAGTTTCGATTGGTTGTTTATCAGGAAGCGGTTCAACGGGTTCGGCAAGACGCGGAAGCGGTGCCCATCGACGGCGATCACTGACCAGAAGAAGGTCGCGGACTGCGCGGGGAGTTGGTCCTTCGGGAATGTCAGGGTGTAGACGTGGTCACCGCTGAGTTCATTACCGTCCCGATCCCGGCTCCCGCGATAATACAGCACCTCCGGCTTGATGTTGGCCCAGATACCGCCGTTGTTGACCAGCGTTCGCGCCAGATAGTCTAGGCCATATTCGCCCACGACTCCCGGCCGCGCCCAGCCATTCATCACCGTCCCATGGCCGATCCTCTCTCCGGCCTTGGCGAAGGCGGTGAAGGCGTGGGTTCGTATCGATTGATCGACGCGAGCTCGCTCGCCCGGCTCCTTGACTGCCTCGGCGATCTCCTGCGCCTTTCGTTGGAGATCCTCCAGGCCTACGCTGAGGTCCGGTTCGCCATCCAAGGCAATCGCCGCCGCCTCGAAGGCCTCGACACCCGGCGGGGTCTCGATCTCGAAGATCGGTGTCGGCGCGATTGCCGGCGTCTTCGGTGTCCCCGTAGCTTTCAGCTTGAACTGATGCTGCAAGGCGATCGCACCAGCCGGATCGGATCCGAGTTCGACGCGGGCGAGGACGCGGGACGTGCGCACCGGGAGGTCGATGCGTGTCGCCCCCGCCGGAAGGTCGACCTTCGCGTCGCGAAGGCACACGGCGAACTCACCGAACGGCCGCTTGGGAAAGAGCCGTTCGTTGATGTTGGCGACGGTCTCGCCCCAGCCGTTCAGGAAGTGGACCGTGTAGTAGCGGCCCTCGACCTTGGGGACGGTGACGATCGTGCAGCTCGACTCATCCGTCGCGACCCAGGCTTCCGAATAGGCGACGTCGAGGTTCGGGTTCGGCCAGTCAACCTCTCCGGGCTTGCGGTGGACGAGCTCGTTCCACTTGAAGCCCTCTTTGAAGTCCACCTGCTGCTGGCGCGTGATCAGCAGACGCCCAAGAAGATAGATGTAGGCGTCGCTGATCTCCTGATCGGAGGCCTTCACCGATTGCGCCTGAAGGGTCGCTCCCGGAAAAACGATGAAAGACCCGAGAACGGCAAGTGCGGCCAGGCCGCGAAGCGTCGCTTTCATGTCCCCGCTCCCTACCGTGATCTACCGCTTGAAGCCGATCAGGACGCCGTCGGCACCCAGAGAGAGTTGCAGGCCCTTGCGACGTGTCGCCAGGCGCAGCGTCACCCCCTTGTCGTTGCGCAGCCAAAGTTGGCCGCGCCCTTGGTCGCCGATGGCCCATCCTTCGCGCAATTGAACATAGGCCCCGGCAAAATCGCCGCGCCGCTTCAATCCATAGACGGTCCCGGTCGCGGTGAGCTTGGAGGCGCCGATGCCACCGACGCCAAGGCCACCGACCGTGATGCCGTAGTTGCGGCCACCGAAGGTCAACGTGCCGCCGCCGATCTCGCCTGACGCGATGAAGGCAAGCTGGACCTGCTCGATGCGGACTTTCCCCGTCGGCGGCCCCAGTTGGCCCTGCTGCGCACTTGCCGGAACGGCCAGAAGCATTCCGGCAAACAGAACCGACATCGCCATCCTGAAACGCATCAGCCTCTCCCGCGCCCTCGCTGTTGGGGCCTTGGAGTTGTAGCAAGCTCGGGATGGGGCGGAATTCGGTAACAGTAACCGGGTCGAACGCCGTCAGGACAGTGACTGTCACAGAGGCCGCTGGGTCGCGTTCCAGCAGTCAGGCGCGTGATCGCTAGTGCTTGACGACGCGTGCTTCGGCGGTCGGCGTCGGCGCTGGCTTGTGGCCGATCGGGAAGGCGATGGAGAAAAGCCCGATGGTGCCTTCGGGGCGGTTCTTCACATCGACTTCGCGAAGCACCTTGAGGCGGGCCGTTATCGGTGTACCGGCAAGCTCGAAGGAGTAGCTGATATGGCCGCCGAGCGCGGTGGTTCGCCCCTTGTAGGGGCCGAGCGACGCGCCCGCGCCGCCATCGCCACTAATCTGTTGGTAGTGCGAGGCAAGGAAGCCGACCGACCACTCCTTGGTCAGCGTCTTGGTGATGGCGAGATCGCCGTGGATCGCATTGCCGCTCTTGTAGTCGGTGTCAGGGTTCTGGCCATTGATTTCCAACCCCACCGCGCCCGATACGTCCAGTCCCAGGACCGGATCGAACCAGGTCGCCGCGAAGGTGAAGTCGCCGATCCATCGGTTGAACGAGAGGTTCGAAAGCTCGCCGTCCTGATAAGTTCCGGACGGGATGTTGACCGAGGCGGCCACTTGCCAATGGAAGTTGCCGTGATGCCAGCCCACGAAACTCGACACGATAGGATCGCCGAACAGGAAATCCGCATCGCGCAGACCGATGCCGAAGGTTCGCCCGAAGCGAGGCGCTGCGATCAGCGCGCCCGCGCTGACGCGAGGGACGCCGAACGGGAGTGAAACGGCGAAACCGAGGTTGCCGCCGAAAATCTGGAGTGGCGTGACCCATGTAGGCGTCAGGAAGGCGGCCCTGGCCTCAACCTTCACGTTGGCGACAACGGCGCCTCCGAGCTGGGTCTGCGTGCGCGCCGACTGACGACCCGAATAGGAATAAAGGTCGGTCTCGAAATAGAAGCCGGGTGGTGGAACGAAGCCCGCCATGGGGCCGTGGAATCCGGGAACGAAGAGGCTGGCGCCGCCTTCCGTAGCCCGACCGCTCGAAGGCGACAGGGCAGCAGCGGCCACGGTCATGAGAAGTCCAGCTCGAATCAGCCGCATTGCGAAAGCCTCGACCATTTGAAGGCGGAAGCTCCCGCGTTCACGCAACAGCGTCAAGCGAACTCCGGAATGCAGGATTGCCTGCATCCGGTAACGGTTACTGACTGTGCGCTCGTCGATCACCGAGGCAGAGTGTTCCGCTGCGGCACAACCCGGCGCGGTGAAGGCGGGACGCCTATGGAAGCAACTCGAAAACGCGGACTCGCGCGGTTGATGCTGCGATGGCCCGATCGTCGAACGACGCTGAAGGCGAGGTTCTTGAACGACACCTCTGTCTCGGAACTCTGTGAAGCCTACGAGACCGCATGCGAGGCCGTCACATACTGGGCCAAGTCGCCCGCCGCTAATGCAAGCCAGAAATGTGAAGAGTACCGCGCGCTCGCGTCCGAGACCGAGCAGGATCTTCTTCGCCTGATATCGTAAAATTCGAAGCAATTTCATGAGCGCAAAGCGATGTTGCTTGCGACGCGAAGTTGAGCAATGGTGCGGGACACCACCTCTCATATGCGTCATGTCCGGGCTTGGGAGCGAAGCATGGGCGGCAGTGTATCGGCGGATGAATCTGGGCTACCTCCTGGTGTGATCATCGGCGCGCTCGAGGAGCTCGTCGGTCACGCAGGCCTTCGGCTCTCCGAACGCAATCGGCGTTTCCTCGATTTCGTCGTCCGCGAGACACTTGCGGGCCATGCCGACCGCATCAAGGCTTATACAATCGGTGTCGACGTCTTCGGCCGGGACCAGACTTTCGACCCCGCCGTCGATCCCATCGTCCGGATCGAAGCCAACCGTGTCCGGTCGGCCCTGGCCGCCTACTACGACCGCGAGGGCCGCAACGACCGCCTCCGGATCTCGATGCCGGCGGGCACCTACGTCCCGACCTTTGCCCATGTGGACGGGACCCACCTCGAAGAGCAGCCGACACCGACCGAGGTCCCCGCTACGGCACGATCGATCCTGGTTCGCGACCGGTCCGGAACCCTGGATGCCGAAAGCGCCTTACGCCGCGACCTGTTCACCAATGCGGTGATGAGGAGCCTCGGGCAATGCGGTTTCAAGGTGTTCTGGTCCCCGTCCGAGGCCGATCCGGCTGGTGCACTGGCGGTCGGCCCGCGCCTGCCGGCCTCACGATGCCTAGACATCGCGGTTCATGCGCTCGGATCGCACCGCCGCTACTCCTGGCGCCTCTGGGAGTCAGATAGCAGCGCCGTCCTGCTCTGCGATCACTGCGACCTGGAGGTGTCGAACGCGCCCTGCGTCGATCTGATTGACAGGACCGCCGAGATGGCCGTCCGGGACGTCGCTGCCGCCGTGGTCAAGGCATAAATCCCGGCCCGTTCGCAGTTACCGTTACCGACTTAAGTCCCTGCTTGGGCCGTGCCAGCTTGCGCGAGCGCGCCGAGGCGGATGCTTCGCCGAAGCTGCGCGCCCGTTCGAAGGAGTGCTCGATGAAACGTCAGGGATTGCTCGCAGCGGTTGCCATGTCCGCCTTCATGAGTTGGGCCGCGCCGGCCGTCTCGCAGACCACCCCGGCGCCCTCCGCTCCCGCCCCGACCCAGCAGAGGCCGAACATCCTCGTCATCTTCGGCGACGATATCGGCCAATCCAATATCAGCGCCTACTCGCACGGTCTCGTCGGCTACAAGACGCCGAACATCGACCGGATCGCCAAGGAAGGCATGATGTTCACCGACTATTACGCGGAGAACTCATGCACGGCCGGACGCTCGACCTTCATCACCGGACAGGTCTGCCTTCGCACGGGCCTTTGCAAGGTCGGCATCCCCGGCGCCACGGTCGGCTTGCAGGACCGCGACGTCACCATCGCGCAGGCGCTGAAGCCCCTCGGCTACGCGACGGGCCAGTTCGGCAAGAACCATCTCGGCGATCGCGACGAGTTCCTGCCGACCCGGCACGGCTTCGACGAGTTCTTCGGCAATCTCTATCATCTCAACGCCGAGGAGGAACCTGAGCGCCCCTACTACCCGAAGAACGACACAGCCTTCGTGAAGGCCAACTCGCCGCGCGGCGTCCTCAAATCCTCGGCCGATGGCAAGATCGAAGACACGGGACCGCTGACCCGCAAGCGGATGGAGACCATCGACGACGAGACAACCGCGGCTGCGGTCGACTTCATCCAGCGGCAGGTCAAGGCGCAGAAGCCCTTCTTCACCTGGATGAATACGACGCGCATGCACGCATTCACCCATGTGCGGGAGTCGATGAAGGGTGTCAGCGGCATGCCGGGCAACGATTATGCCGACGGCATGCTCGAGCACGACGGCGATGTCGGCAAGCTCCTCAAGGCGATCGACGATCTCGGCATCGCGAACAACACCATCGTCATCTACACGACCGACAACGGCCCCAACCAGTGGTCCTGGCCGGATTCCGCGACCACGCAGTTCCGCTCCGAAAAGGACACGAACTGGGAGGGCGCCTTCCGCGTCCCGGCAATGATCCGCTGGCCCGGCCGCGTGAAGGCCGGCGAGGTCTCCAACGAGATGATCTCGGGCCTAGACTGGTTCCCGACGCTGGTGGCCGCCGCCGGCGACGGCGAGATCAAGGAGAAGCTGGCCAAGGGCACGTCGCTGGGGAACGCGCAGGCCAAGGTGCATCTCGACGGCTACAACCAGCTCCCTTACCTGACCGGCCAGCAGCCCAAGTCGGCACGCAACGAGTTCTACTATTTCAACGACGACGGTGAACTGGTCTCCTATCGCTTCAACGACTGGAAGATCGTCTTCTGCGAGCAACGCGCTCCGGGCGGTTTCACCGTCTGGTCCAATCCGTTCACCTGCCTGCGCGCGCCGAAGGTCTTCAACCTGCGCATGGACCCGATGGAGCGCGCCGATGTCGTCTCGGACCAGTATTACGACTGGCTCGCCAAGAACGCCTACCTTATCCAGTACGGCGTCTATCGCGTCGCACCCTTCCTCCAGACCTTCAAGGACTTCCCGCCGAGCCAGCGGCCGGCGAGCTTCAGCGTCGACCAGATGGTCGATGCGCTGATGAAGAACCTCGAGAACACCGCCTCCAAGGCCTCGAAATAGGCACCCTGCCCACGGGCTGCTCGATCAGGCGGCCCGTGGGATTTCGTTCGAACCGTACACATGTGTGCCGAGGAGAACCGGGATGACCGCAATTCGTTTGAGCGTGATTGCTGGGGTGGCCTCGGTCCTGGTTGCGATGCCCGCCCTGGCTCAGGGTCCCGCCTTGCAGGCGTCGCCCGGATGGAGCCGCGCCTTGCCTCCCGGCCCCGACACGCGGGTGAAGATCACCGCGGAATATGCCCGCATGGTCGGGAGGGACGCCTATTTCTGGGCATGGCCCATGGTCAACATCTACAACCGCCGTCTGCATTTCGCGCAGGTGAAAGAGACGGCCCGGTCAGGCCCCCTGATGCAGGCGCCGCTCAATCGGCTGGCCATGCTGACGGACTATGTCGAGCCTGAGGAGCGCTCCATTGCTTGCCCGAACCAGGACGTCGTCTACGGCATCGGATCGCTCGCGCTCGACATCTCCCCGGTCGTCATCCAGGTGCCGGATTTCGGTGACCGCTTCTGGGTCTATCAGACCGTCGATCTGCGCACCGACAGCTTCGTCCAGCTCGGCAAGATGTACGGCACGACGCCGGGCTTCTATCTCCTCGTCGGACCCAATTGGCATGGTGAGGTCCCACCCGGCATCACCAAGGTGTTCCGATCCCCGAGCAACACCGGGTTGATGGCGCCCCGCATCTTCCAGGACGACACAGCACAGGACAAACGGGCGATCCAATCCGTCCTGCCCTCCATCGTGATGTACCCGCTCGCCGAGTTCGATGGGAAGGAGAAGACGATAGACTGGACCAAGCTGCCCGCGGCACCGCCACCACCGCCGAGCGAAACCGAGACGCGTTGGGTGTTTCCGGAGAAGTTCGTCGACGAGCTGCCACTCGTCCTGGCCGACGCTCCGCCACTTCCGGGAGAGGAGGCTCGCTATGCGCAGGTGCTGGCCGTCCTCACTGCGGCGAGAAACGACCCCAAGCTGAAGCAGGCGATGTCCGAGGGTGCCGCCGAGGCTGACGAGAAGCTGGTCACGCCGCTCTTTCACTTCCGCAACTACGGCCAGCAGCTCCCGCATAACTGGTCGACGATCTCAAACGAGTCCGCCTTCGGCACCGACTATTTCACCCGCACGGCGGTGGCGAAGTCGAACATCATGGTGAACTCGCCCAACGAGACGAAGTATTTCTACCAGGACCTCGACAGCACGGGCGCCCGTTTGAACTCCGCCAATCGCTACACGGTCACCTTCCCGAAGGATGGCACCCCGGCCGTCAACGGCTTCTGGTCTCTCTCGATCTACAACGAACACCACTTCTTCGTGGCGAACCCGATCAATCGCTTCTCGGTCGGGACCAAGAACAAGGATCTCAAACTCAATCCGGACGGCTCCCTCACGATCTACGTCCAGCCCGAGGCCCCGAGCGACCCCGGCCAACGCGCCAACTGGCTGCCGGCACCGAAGGGCGAGATCTCCCTTTACGTCCGAGCCTACTGGCCGAGGGCCGAGGTCATGCAGGGCGCCTGGACGCCGCCGCCTGTGCAGAAGGCGAATTGAAGGAGCCTGACCATGCCGATGCTTCGCCGAACCGTTCTCGCGCTAACCGCATGCCTGTGTTGGCCCGGCCTGACGTTCGCCCAGCAGGCCGACCCGATGCCGTCCTGGAATGAGGGCAAGACCAAGCAGGCCATCATCGACTTCGTCTCGAAAGTGACACGGGAGGGTGGGCCAGACTTCGTGCCGCCCGAGAAGCGCATCGCCACTTTCGACAATGACGGCACGCTCTGGGCCGAGCAACCGAACTATTTCCAGGGCCAGTTCGCCTTCGACGAGATTAAGAGGCTTGCCGGGCAGGACCCGTCACTGAAGACCAAGGAGCCTTACCGTTCCGTGCTCGCCGGCGACATCAAGGCGCTGATGGCGGACGGTCGAAAAGGCCTCGGTCACGTCATGGCGCGTACGCATTCCGGCATGACGACCGAGGCTTTCGCGTCGACCGTTGCGAATTGGCTCGAGAGTGCGAGGCATCCGACGAAGCAACGTCGATACGACCAGATGATCTATCAGCCGCAGATCGAGCTGCTGAGGCATCTACGGGCGAATGGCTTCAAGACCTTCATCGTCTCGGGTGGCGGTGTCGAGTTCATGCGCGTCTTCGCCGAGAAGACTTACGGCATCCCGCCCGAGCAGGTCGTCGGCTCGTCGGGTGTGGTGAAGTTCCGGCTCGACGCCAGCGGCAAACCGGAACTGTTCAAGGAGACCAAGGTCGAGTTCGTCGATGACGGGCCTGGCAAGCCCGTCGGCATCAATCGCTTCATCGGACGCCGCCCGATCCTCGCCTTCGGCAATTCCGACGGCGACCTTCAGATGCTGCAATACACGACAGCCGGTGACGGCGCCCGGCTTGCCCTGATCGTGCATCACACCGATGCCGAGCGGGAATGGGCCTACGACCGGACGTCCAAGATCGGCAAGCTCGACAAGGCCCTCGACGAGGCCGCGGCGAAGGGCTGGACCGTGGTCGACATGAAGAACGACTGGAAGACGATCTTCCCGGAAGCCCGGTAGCGAACGTATGCGCGTCCGGACGGACGCCAAGGACGAGGAAGACTTCATGAAGCTGATCTTCGTATTTCCCGCGATCCTGATGTCCGGTCTTCTGGGGCTGCTTCCGGCGACGGCGGCGATGCCTGTCGTTCCTGAGTTGGGAGCCCTCTCCATCTATGGTGTCGAACCTGCGCAGTATCGGGGGATGGCGGGCCGACAGGGTGCCATGGTTGGCCCGAGAGGCGGCGCCATCGCTGGTAGTGGCTATGTCGCGCGCGGCCCGCGAGGGGCCGTCGCCGGTCGCGGATACGTCGCCCGAGGACCGAGGGGTAACGTCGTTGCTGGAAGAAGCGCGGTCGTTCGACCCGGTTATCACCCGGTTCCGATCCGACCGGGCTGAGGTCGACCACCTGCGTATTGGTGGCATCCGGGCATGGCTGTTGCCTCGGGAGCCACCATCGGCTTCGTCGCAGCCTGCGCCGCGGTCGCATACGCCAACTCGCAGCCGCCAGCGCCGGGCTACTGCTGGCTTTACACCGACCCGCAGTGCACACAGGATTTCTGGGACGTTTGCCCACACTGATCCGGCATGACATCGTCGCGCTTGAAACAGGAATTCCGCCCGTGACGGTCAACGCACTTGCACCCCAGCGGAAAGCATCCCGAGCCGATGATCCACCGATCGGGATGGCGTTCGTTCCCGGCGGTACCTTCCGCATGGGCTCAGACCATCACTACGTTGAGGAGGCGCCGAGCCACCGCGTCACGGTCGATCCCTTCTGGATCGACGAGACACCCGTATCGAACCGCCAGTTCCGCGCCTTCGTGGAAGCCACGGGTCACGTCACGCTGGCCGAGGTCGCGCCGGACCCCAAGGACTATCCCGGCGCTCTGCCCCACATGCTGCGCGCGGGTTCGTTGATGTTCGAGCCGCCGTCGCACCCGGTCGATACCCGCGACTGGTCGCAATGGTGGACCTTCAAGTTCGGTGCGACCTGGCGCAAGCCCTACGGGTCTGGCTCCTCGATCAAGGGCCTCGACGATCACCCCGTTGTCCACGTCGCCTATCGCGACGCCGAGGCCTATGCGGCCTGGGCGGGCAAGGAGCTACCGACCGAGGCCGAATGGGAGTTCGCCGCCTGGGGTGGCCGCGAGAGTTGCGAGTTCGCCTGGGGCGATGAGTTGACGCCGGGCGGGCGCCACATGGCCAACACCTGGCAGGGCAACTTCCCGAACGAGAACTTGAAGGAAGACGGCTGGGCGCGCACCTCGCCGGTGCGCTCATATCCGGCCAACGACTATGGTCTCTTCGACATGATCGGCAATGTCTGGGAATGGACCGCCGACTTCTGGTCGACGCGTCATCCGGGTGATGCGCCAAAGGCCTGCTGCGTGCCGCAGAACCCGCGCGGCGGGCCGGAAGCGGACAGCTTCGATCCGCGCCAGCCGACGATCCGCATTCCCCGGAAGGTCCTCAAAGGCGGCTCGCATCTCTGCGCACCCAGCTATTGCCGACGCTATCGCCCGGCCGCGCGCCACGCCGAACCCATCGATACCTCGACAAGCCACGTCGGTTTTCGCTGCGTTGTGCGCGGTGCCTGACCACTTCCGGACGAAAGGACTCTGACCGGACGTTTCCACACCGCCGCCCGCTCCACAGAGCTATCTCGACCCTGGCCCGGCGCCACCGCGCTCCGGCGGCCCCAACTATGTCCGGGCCAATCGCTCGAACGGGCCCCGCCAGACCGACGGCTTCGGCAACGATATTCTCACGGCGGTGCCCTGACGGGCAGCTGCGCCTGCCCGCTCGATAAAACGCGTGAACGGATGAGCGATATCGCAGGGCGATCTCCCGACCGGGACATCGCTCTGCGAGCGCGTCTCATCGCGCGACGGAATCGAAGCTCCGCTGCATCCTCTCGACGATCTGGTCGATGCTGAAGTTATCCGGGCGCTGGCTCGGCGGGAACTCCTTGAACGTGGCGAGGAAGTTAGCGGCAACCGCCGGAGCCGCAAGCATTACACCGGCGGCGTCGGACATGAACCAGTCGTGGTAGCTGTTCGATGTGACATCGGCCCGCTCATAGGGATCGGAGCGGAGATTGAAGATCGTGGGCACCCTCAGAGGGGTGAACGGCTCCGCCCAGATCCGCAGCGTGCCTTGCGCGCGCCATTCCTTGAACACGACCTTCGAGTTCTCGTAGCGCAAGGCTACGAGGTCCCACCGAATGCCCCGCGGGCCATCACGCGGGAAAGGCAAGCGGCGGCAGTAACGGTTACCGCCGTGACAGAGCGGGCCCCATCTGCACAATCGCTCCGCTGCAACGAGGACTTATCGAAGATGGATGCCGGATCGACCGCGCGCGATGCCATTCGCGATCTCGAGAGCCGCATCAACCAGGACATCATCGGCCAGGAGCGCGTGGTCGAGCGCATCGTCATCGCGATGCTCGCCAACGGCAACGTCCTCCTTGAGGGGCTGCCCGGCCTGGCAAAGACTCGCGCGATCAAGAGCCTGTCGCAGAACCTCGAATCCGACTTCAGCCGCATCCAGTTCACGCCCGACCTGCTGCCATCGGACGTGACCGGCGGCGAGATACTGCGTCCCGACGGCCAGTTCGAGTTCCGCAAGGGTCCGGTCTTCGGCAATCTCGTGCTCGCCGACGAGATCAATCGGGCACCGCCCAAGGTGCAGTCGGCCCTCCTCGAGGCGATGGAGGAGCGCCACGTCACGGTGGCTGGCAAGCGCTACGACCTGCCGCCACTGTTCATGGTGCTGGCGACACAGAACCCGATCGAACAGGAGGGCACCTACCCGCTTCCGGAAGCGCAGATGGATCGGTTCCTGATGCATGTCCGCATCGACTATCCCTCTGATGCTGACGAGGTGAAGGTGATGCGGCTGGTGCGCTCCGAGAGCGCCGCCTCGGACAAGCCGCAGGAACCGCCTCCCAAGATCGCGCAACAGGTCGTCTTCGACGCTCGCGCCGAGATCGATCGGGTCACGACGAAGGACGTGGTCGAGACCTACATGGTCGCTCTGATCGCCGCGACACGCCGCCCGTCCGAGTTCGGCGACAAGCTGAAGAACTGGATCGCCATCGGCGCTAGTCCGCGCGGATCGCTCGCGCTCGACAAGTGCTCGCGGACCTATGCCTGGCTAAAAGGCCGCGATTTTGTGACACCAGAGGACGTCCAGGCCGTCGTCCACGATTGCCTGAGGCACCGCGTGTCGCTCGGCTACGAGGCCGGCGCCGACGGGGCGAGCGCCGACGACGTGCTGGACGAGGTCATCAGGCAGGTTGCCGTCGCGATCTAGGAGCCGGAAATGGCGTTGATGCGGGAAAAGCCGGGTGCGACACCGCCGTCAGCGCCCTCCGCGCGGGCCTTCGTCACACTCGATGAACTCCTGCGCCTCAAGCACCGTGCCAGCGGTTTCAGTTTCCTGCCGCGGCAGCCCGTGCACAGCCTGCTGGCGGGCCGCCACACCTCGCGACTGCGCGGCCGCGGCCTGAACTTCGAGGAGCTGCGGCATTATTTCGAGGGCGACGACACCCGCACCATCGATTGGCTGGCAACGGCCCGGCTCGGCAGCCCCCATGTACGCGTATACTCGGAGGAGCGCGACCGTCCGGTCATCCTCCTTGTCGACCAGCGCAGCACGATGTTCTTCGGTAGCCGCCGGGCAATGAAGTCGGTGGCGGCGGCCGAAGCCGCAGCGCTCGCGGCCTGGCGTGTTTCCTCGCTGGGAGACCGCGTCGGCGCCGTCGTGTTCACCGATGACGGGATCGTGTCGATCAAGCCGCAGGCGCGGGACCGGGGCGTGGTCCGAATTCTTAGCGAGATCACGAAGGCGAATGCGGCGCTGGCCAGACCGACGACCGTCTACGGAGACGAGCGGCTCAACGAGGCGTTGGCCACCGCCTGCCGGATGGTCGCGCATGACGGTCTGGTCTGCCTTATTTCCGATGCCGCCGGCGAGGATGACGAGACCCAGCATCTCATCACCAAGCTGACGGCCCATAATGATGTCCTCGCGATCTTCATCCATGATCCGCTCGAACAGGAGCTGCCCGATATCGGCCGGGCGACGTTCAGCTCCGGAACGGCCGAGATCGAGGTCGATGCGTCCGGGGTGAGCCTGCGTCAGCGCTTTGCAGAGGATCGGCAACGCTGGCGCGAACGACTAGCGGGGCTGTCCCGCAAGCGAGCGATCCCCGTCCTGCCGATATCGACCGACCGCGACGTCGCCGACCAGTATCGCGAGCTGATCGGCCGCCGACAGACGCAACGGCTCGCCAGCGGGAGGCACGCATGAGCAGCGATCCCGGCGATCTCGCCAACATGGCCGATCTCGCCCTCCCGCCCGTAGTCTCGTTCTGGCCGCCGGCACCGGGAGTGTGGATCGTCGGAGGGACCGCCCTGGCGATGCTGCTCGTCGCCGGATGGAAAGCCTTCTCGCGCTATCGGGCCGATGCCTATCTGCGCGAGGCGCGCGCCGAGCTCGGACGTCTCAGTCCAGAACCGCCGATCGAGGCGATTTCCGAAATCCTGAAGCGGGCCGCCATCGTCGCCCATGGCCGCGAGACGGTTGCCTCGCTCACCGGGCCGTCGTGGAGCGGGTTCCTTGCCGGGACGGCATCCCGCCCGCTCAACGAGCTCGTCGCGGGATTGAACGAAGGCCGAAGCCACGACGGGGCTACCGCCCAGGCCGATGGTTGGCTTCGCGACCAACGCGGCCGCGTCTCCCGGGAGACGTGAGATGCTCTCCTTCGCTCATCCCTGGGTCGCCCTGGTCGCACCGTTGCCGCTCCTGGTGTGGTTCGGCCTGCCGGCCCATGCAGAGCGCCGAACCGGGCTGAGGGTCCCATTCTTCGACAGGCTGGCCCGGCTGAGCGGCGAAGTGCCGCATTCTGGAGGCGTCGTCGTGCGGCGGCACCCGGCACGACTGATCGTCCTCGTGCTGGCCTGGCTGCTGACGCTCGCCGCACTCGCCCGCCCGCAATGGATCGAGCCGCCGCTCCACCGCGACATGCCGACCCGCGACATGCTGTTGCTCGTCGACCTCTCCGGGTCGATGGACACGAAGGACTTTCTCGACGCTTCCGGCAGGACGGTCGACAGGCTCACCGCCGTGAAGCAGGTGCTCGACGACTTCCTGTCCCGCCGCAAGGGTGATCGGGTTGGCGTGGTCGTCTTCGGCGATGCACCCTTCGCCCTCGTCCCGTTCACGACCGATCTCGAACTCAGCCGCGCCATGTTGCGCGACACGGCCGTCGGCATGGCCGGGCCGCGCACGGCCTTCGGCGACGCGATCGGACTGGGCATCGGCCTGTTCGCGAAGAGCACGGTCAAGGCGAAGACTGTCATCGCGCTCACCGACGGCAACGACACGATCAGCAAGGTGCCACCCGCCGAGGCCGCTGGGGTCGCCAAGGACAAGGGCATCGTCATCCATACCGTTGCCGTCGGCGATCCGACCGCCGCCGGCGAGGACAAGCTCGATGAGGCCGCCCTGAAGGAGGTCGCCGACCGGACCGGAGGCGGCTTCTATCGCGCGCTCGATCGCGCACAGCTCGCCGACATCTACCGTCGCCTGGACGAGATCGAGACCCGCCGCGTCGACACCGTCAGCTTCCGGCCCCGCCGGGACATCTACTGGATGCCTTTGGCGGGCTTGCTCGGCCTGACCCTGCTTTCGCAGACCTTGATCCTGGGCTGGCGGCGTTTGCGCTCCCCGAAGGCCTCGGCAAGAGCCGAGGTGACGCCATGATGGCCGATCTGGCTGCCTTCCATTTCGAGCGCCCGCTCTGGCTGTTCGCCATGCTCCCGGCCCTGGTCCTGTGGTTGGTCGACCGGCAGGCCGCCGACGGCGCGCGCCAGTGGCGGACGGTCATCGACTCGGTCCTCCTGCCTCATCTCCTCGTCGGCGAGGAACGGCGCTCCCGCCTGCGTCCGGGCGACTGGCTCCTGATCGGCTGGATCGTCGCGACCATTGCCGTCGCAGGCCCCGCGTGGCAGCGCGAGCCTTCGCCCTTCGCCGACGCCAAGCCGCCCGTCGCCATCGTTCTGAAGGTGACGCCGTCGATGCTGACCGAGGACCTCGCCCCGACCCGGCTCGACCGGGCACGCCAGAAGCTCGCCGACATCCTCGCAGCCCGTGAAGGCGCCTCGACCGCGCTGATCGCCTATTCAGGCTCGTCCCACATCGTCCTGCCACCGACGGCAGACGCGGCCGTCGTGACCGAGCTCGCGAAGGCGCTCGCGCCGCAGGTGATGCCGAAGGAGGGCGACGATCTGGTCGGCGCCCTGGCGCTCGCCGAGCGCACCTTGGCTGGCGGGGTGAACGGTGGCTCGATCCTGCTGCTCGCCGACACGATCGGCCCGCAGGCGGCCGACTGGCCGAAGCTCTCCCGCCCGGTCACCGTCCTCGGCCTGCTGCCACCGGGCACCGCGATGAATGGCCTCGAACAGATGCCCGGCGCGAGTGTCATCGCAACAACACCGGATCAGGTCGATGTCGCGGCGGTCGCACGTCGTCTCGACGGGCGCGACGCCGCCGCCGGCGTGGTGGGCGAAGGCAGTCATTGGCGCGAGGCCGGATACTGGCTGACGCCACTGCTCGCCCTGCTGGCTCTGCTCTGGTTCCGCCGCGGTTGGGTGCTGTCATGAGGGCGCGCAGGCTCTACGCCCTGATCGGCCTCGTCGGCGCCGCGACCCTCATCGGAGCCGGACTGAAGACCGGCTGGAACGATCTCTGGCTGAGGCCGGACCAGCGCGGCCGTGTCCTGCTGGCGCGCAACGATCCGGCCGACGCCGCGCAGGCCTTTCGCGATCCGCTCTGGCGCGGCATCGCGCTCTTCCGAGCGGGCGAATTCAAGGAGGCTGCCCAGGCCTTCGCGGCACGCGACACGGCCGAGAGCGCCTTCGATCAGGCCAATGCGTTCGTGATGCTCGGCCAGTACGACGATGCGCTGAAGCGCTACGATCGGGCGCTCACGCTGCGCCCGGACTGGCCGGATGCGATCCGCAACCGTGAGATCGCCCGCATCCGCGCCGAGCGCCGCAAGACCAAGGGCGGCGAGACCGATCAGACCGACTCCAAACCGGACGAGATCGTCTACGACAAGGACAAGAAGGGCGGCGAGGACACCACGATCGAGCAGGCGACGCCGATGTCGGACGAGGCGGTGCGCGCGCTCTGGCTGAAGCGTGTCCAGACCCGGCCTGCCGACTTCCTGCGCGCCAAGTTCGCCTATCAGCTCAGTGCTGGCAGCGTCGGGGCGCCGCCATGAGGTTCCTGCTCGCCATCATCCTGCTGGTGGCTCCCGTTCCGGCGCTCTCCCAGTCTCCCGGAGCGGCGCCCGTCGTGCGTACGACCCTGAAGCCGAGCGAAGGAATCGTGATCGGCCAGCCCGTCACCGTGAACGTCGCGGTCCTCTTCCCGGGAGAGATGCTCCATCCACCGCAGGTCAGGATTCCCGAGGCGGCGGGCGCGCAGATCATGCGCTTCGAAAGCCAGGGCGTCACCATCCGCGACACCATCGATGGCCAGGCCTATGTCGGCCAGACCTTCGAATTCGTCGCCTTCCCGCGGAGGGGAGGAATCATCGTGATTCCGGCTGCGGCAGTCACGCTCCTCGCCCGCAACGGCGATCCGGTCGGCTCTGCCAAGGGCGAGCAGACGAAACTGGAAGTCAACGTACCGCCCGATATCGATCCATCCGAGCCAGTCCTCGTCGCCGACCGCGTCAGTGTCATGCAGAGCTGGTCGCCTGCCCCGGGGACCAAGCAGTTCAAGGCGGGTGACGCCATCGTCCGCATGATCGAGCGACGGGCCGAAGGTGTTCCCGCGCTGGGCATGGCCGAGTTCCGATTCACCGCACCGGACGGCGTCAGGGTCTATGTCGACCAGCCGGTGGTCGACGACCGATCGACACGAATCGGGATCGACGGCCACCGAACCGACAAGGCCACGTACGTCTTCGAGAAGCCGGGTTCGTTCGATCTGCCCGCATTGCATCAACCCTGGCTGTCCCTTCCCGGCAAGGCGGTTCGGGAGGAGACCCTTTCCGGCATCACGGTCTCGGTCGCCCCGCCCGCGTCCGGCCGCGGCACCTCGCATGGGTCGATGCCATGGGCGATGGGCGCGCTGATCCTCACCGGCGGCGTCCTCTTCGCGCTGGCCGCATGGCTGGCGCATCGACATTGGCGGATCGCCCGGGAGAGGTATTGGTCGTCCCCGGCGTTCAGTAGGCGCGAACTGACACGCGTTGCCCGGATGGGGGATGCCGTGGCCACATATCGCACCCTGGCGCAGTGGCGCCTTCGACTGGCGCCCGAGGATCGCATCCTTCTCGACCGCGGCCCGGCGGTCCGTCCCCTCCTGGCCCGGCTCGAGCGCGCGAACTTCAGCTCGAACGGCGATTGGGACGCGGATAGCGGGCATGATCTCGCACGTGCCGTCGCTGGGTGGGCTCCGCCGACCGCTTCCTTGGGGAGAACCGTCGTCTTGCCGCCGCTCAATCCAGCGGAGCGGACACCGACGCCGATCCAAAACGGTCCATGGGTGGGCTGACGAGAGTAACAGATCGGCGAGGCGGGAATCTGAACGCGCGTCGCGCGAGCGCGTTGCGAATCATGCCATCCTCGCGCGAACCTCGATACCTATCGCCTGAACTATCTTATTTCTGAGCGGACCTTCGGTCCGGCGACTTCGCTCTCGGGAATCCAGAAGGTCACGGCTGCCACGATGAGAATGGCACATGGGGCAACCCGATAAGGAAGTCCTCTGGTCGAAGCGTCCGGAAACGCCGACGCGGCAAATTCGGCTCTCACGCTTCGACCAACCGGTTTCGGATCGCGTAGCGGATCAGCGCTGCGGTCGTCTCGAGATTGAGCTTTCTCATTGCCGTGGCGCGGTGGGTCTCGACCGTCTTGGTGCTGACGCTCAGCACATCTGCGATCTGCTTGTTCGTCCTGCCCTCGGCGATGAGCTGGACAACAGATCTCTCGCGCGCGGACAGAACGTCATGGTCGCTGCGCCCCTTTGACAGATAGTCGTCGAGCAGGGTCTGCGAAACCCGGCCGGTGAAGAACGGCTTGTGATCGGCGAGGCTCTGAACTGCCGAGATCAATAGCTGGCGGGCGTCGGATTTGAGCAGGAACCCCCGCGCCCCGGCCTCCAGCACATCGCGCACGAGCGTGTCGGTATCGTGCATGGTGAAGATCAGGATCTCGACGCCGGGAACCCGTGCCCGGATCTGTCTGGTAGCCTCGACCCCGTTGATCAGCGGAAGTCCATAGTCGAGGACTGCGACATCCGGTCGAAGCGCCTGCGCCATGGTAACCGCAGCCTTCCCATCCGCGGCCTCGCCGACGACCTCCCAGCCATCCTGCGCGGCCAGAATGCTTCGCACTCCGGATCGAACGACATCATGATCGTCGGCGATCAGGATACTCGTCATCGCGAAGCCCCCTCTGCCGTGGCGAGATCGAACAGACTCGGCCGATGTTCCCCTCGGGCAGCCTACACCGGAGGCTTCTCGCCCCACCCCCCTGCAAACCCTGAAACAGGGGGTGGAAGACCCTGAATTTCAACTTGCAGCTTGTTTCGGCACGCGGGGCGCGCGAGCCAGCAAGACCTCCAGGAGATGCTCGGCGCGAGTCGAGGCGCGCCCGATAAGCGACAGCGGCACGATCGCTATGACCGATGTTCCCCGAAGCCCCGTCTTGATTCGCAGATCCCCCCCGAATTGCTTGAGGCGCGCCCGCATCCCGGGAATGCCGACGCCGAAACGGACTTGCCTGTCATCGGATCCTCGCCGCGCCATGCCGTGCCCGTCATCGCGGATGCGGACGACCAGGCGGCCCAGGCTCATCCGCGCATCAACGGCGACATGCTTGGCACTCGCATGACGGTGGACATTGGCCAGCGCCTCCTGCACGACACGCAAGATCGACCACTGGATGTCGACCGGCAATGCATCGACCTCCTCCGGTATTCTGATCCTGGGGATGAGCTTGGTTCTCTCCGCGAAGCCCTCGATGAACTCACGCAAGGTGGTCTGGAGCCCGTCGCGTGCAAGATCCGGCGGGTGGAGCAGATAGGTAAAGATCCGCAGCTCCCGAAGCGCCTTGCCGAGCAGGCTCTCGATCTCCTCGGCGTTCTTCCGCGCGGCTTCCGTCGGGATTACTTCACCCATCAGCATGGCGAGTCCGAGATTGGCGGCAACCAGATGCTGAGCCGTGGAGTCGTGAAGCTCACGCGCAATCTGCTGGCGTTCTTCCTCCTGCAAAACGAGCAATTGGCCCGACAGCTCGTCAACCTGGCGCGTCGATGAAACGAGTTGATCGGAGAGTTCCTTCAGCGGCCGTTCCATGAACCGGGCGGCAAGGATAGCGGCCGCGCCACTGGCCAGGAGTAGGACGATCCCCAAGCCGCTGATCTGCAACAGGCTGGCATGGAGAGGTGCTCGAACAGCGCTGAGCGGGACCGCCACGACGGTCGTCCAGTTGGTCGCTCCGGAATGGCGATAGGCGACGAGGACAGCAATGCCGTTTTCGTCAATGTCCTCGAAAAGACCTTCGACAGTGTCGTGGGACGAGGGATCGGGGATTTTCGCTGCCAGACCGGCTGGCGGCGGGATGGCCGATCCGACCTGCGCGCCGCGCGCGACGACGATCGGCTCCAGCTTGCGGTCGTAGACGCCCTTCGTCCACGCGGGCGGCACATGCTGTTCACCGAGAAGACTGCGCAGGCGCGCATCGCCCAGAATAGTCGTGAGCCAATGCGTCATCTGGCCATCGGCACCATTGAGCCGCAAGCTCAGCGCAACGACGACAGTGCCTTTGACCTGCGCGAACATGCGGCCGGAGACCGCCCAGCCGCGATCGCGAATGCGATCGATCTGCTCCTGATAGTTGGCGAATGACGCATGCCTCGGCAGCGGAGCCCCGAACGGACGCAGCGAGTTGACGAGCTGCTTTTCGAGGTCGTTGAAGATCAGCCACGAATCTTCCGGAATCGGGGTCGCCTTGAACTGATCATGCAGAGCCGGGAGATCACCCGAAAGCAGTGCGGGCGATTTCGACAGCCCCTTCAGCAGATAGTTGATCGCTGCCACCTCCTGATCGAAGGCGAACGAGATTGCCCCGGCTCGGGTGACGGCCTGTTGCGTGATGGCAGCACTTTCGTTGTGCGCGCGCGCGAACATCAACGAGCCGGCGACCAGACAGGCAACCGCGCCCATGCCGAGGAATGTCAGGAGAATCGTGGTCTTTACCCGGGGTTCACCCCCTGGAGATCTGACGGCATACTGGTTTGCCGCATCCGTCATGCTCGCCCCAAGAGCAGCCAGCTCCGACGGTAGGGTAAACCCTGAGTAGCACCGATGTCGAGTAGAGCGGGTTCCTCTTTTGCCCGGTGATCGCCCCTGAATTTTGCTGGGGGACGAACGAGCAACTGGGTTTCCTGACGGCGCCAGCCGCAATGCCTGACTGCCCCGCGATTGCTTGTGCATCGGCACTGATCGGGGCGCTGCAAATCAGGGTCTACCCCCGTCAGTTTCAGGGACTGCCCCAAAAGCCATCCGGCAGGTGCCATGCAATGATCAGCATGTTGACCTTCGGGAACGGCTGATGACAAGGCTCGCGTCTGCCCTCTGCTGTGGCTTCTCGTTCGTGCTTGAGCTTCGCGCCGCCGATGGTGCGATGGCGATGGCTGAGCGCATCCATATAGCGGCGTCCGATCTCCCAGAACGTGGCGGGTTCGAACACTCCCTGACGAGTGTGACCGATCCCCAGCGCACTCAGGGCTTCTGGGGCATCTGCCCACAATGATCGCCGCGGCTGATGGCCGCTTGGCGGCGTCCCGTGCAACCGACCGCACGATCGCATTCATGAAATTGGGGTTGTCGATGCTCCGCGAAACGACCTTGACCCAGCATGATCCCGCCCCCGCCGAGGCGTCTCATACAGGCATGGTCTGGCTTGGGGGCGGCACGTTCCGCATGGGCTCGGATCGCCATTATCCCGAAGAGGCGCCTTCGCATCATGTTGCGGTGGGCGGCTTCTGGATCGATCCCACCCCGGTCACCAACCGCCAGTTCCGCGAATTCGTGCGGGCGACCGGCTACGTGACCATCGCTGAGCGGACGCCCGAACTGAAGGCTTATCCCAACGCCTTGCCGCACATGCTCAGGGCAGGCTCCCTCGTTTTCAATCCACCGGACCATCCCGTCGATCTCCGCGACTGGAGCCAATGGTGGACCTATCTGTTCGGCGCGAACTGGCGTCGCCCCTATGGGCAGGGGTCATCGATCAGGGAATCTGGCGACCATCCGGTCGTGCATGTCGCCTACGCCGATGCCGAGGCCTATGCCGCCTGGGCCGGCAAAGCGCTGCCGACGGAAGCCGAATGGGAATATGCGGCGCGAGGCGGGCTTGAAGACGCCGAATTCGCCTGGGGCGACGAGCTCGTGCCTGGCGGGCAGCATATGGCCAATACCTGGCAAGGCGCTTTCCCTTTCCAGAACAAGCGCGAGGACGGCTTCGAACGCACCTCGCCCGTCACGGCCTTTCCGCCGAACGGCTACGGTCTGCACGACATGATCGGCAATGTCTGGGAATGGACAGCCGACTGGTACGTCCCGCAGCATCAAGCCGATGCCGCCAAGGCCTGCTGCATTCCCAGGAATCCGCGCGGCGCCCGCGCCGACCAGAGCTACGATCCGCGTCAGCCCGAGAACCGGATCCCCCGCAAGGTGCTCAAGGGTGGCTCGCATCTCTGCGCACCCAGCTACTGCAAGCGCTACCGCCCCGCGGCGCGCCATCCGGAGCCGGTGGATACCTCCGCCAGTCATGTCGGCTTCCGATGCGTCTTCAGACCCTCGGCCTGACCCAACTCATCCCCGCAGCGAAGGAGGACCATGATGAAAAGTAATCCGGAAAATGACGGCAAGAGCGACAACGAACTGCCAGAACCAAGCCGCCTGAACCGCCGCAACATCCTGTTATCCGGCACGGCGCTGTTCGCCGCTGCCGCCGCCGGCACGGGTGCCGTCGCGCAGCAGCAGCCGCCGGCTCGTCCACCTGCGGCTGGCGCAAGGCAGCCGAACATTCTGGTCATCTGGGGCGATGACATCGGCACCTGGAACATCAGCCACAACAACCGCGGCATGATGGGCTACCAGACCCCGAACATCGACCGCATCGCCCGCGAGGGTGTCGGCTTCACCGACTATTACGGCCAGCAGAGCTGCACGGCCGGGCGCGCCGCCTTCATCGGCGGCAACGTGCCTGTGCGCACCGGCATGACCAAGGTCGGCCTGCCGGGAGCCAAGGAGGGCTGGCAGAAGACCGACGTCACCATGGCGACCGTTCTGAAGTCGCAAGGCTATTCCACCGGCCAGTTCGGCAAGAACCACCAGGGCGACCGCGACGAGCACCTGCCGACGCAGAATGGTTTCGACGAGTTCCTCGGCAATCTCTACCATCTCAATGCGGAGGAAGAGCCGGAGAACTTCGACTATCCCAAGAGCCCCGAGTTCCGGAAGAAGTTCGGTCCGCGCGGCGTGATCAAGGCCTCGGCCGACGGCAAGATCGAGGACACCGGCCCGCTCACCAAGAAGCGGATGGAGACGATCGACGAGGAAACCAACACCGCGGCGATCGATTTCATCGACCGGCAGGTCAAGGCCAACAAGCCCTTCTTCTGCTGGTGGAACGCGACGCGGATGCATTTCCGCACCCATGTGAAGGACGCTAATCGGGGCAAGTCCGGGCAGGACGAGTACAGCGACGGCATGGTCGAACACGACGGCATGGTCGGACTGCTCCTGAAGAAGCTCGACGATCTCGGCATCGCCGACAACACCATCGTCTTCTATTCAACTGACAACGGCCCGCACTACAACACTTGGCCGGACGCCGGCACCACGCCATTCCGCAGCGAGAAGAACTCGAACTGGGAAGGTGCCTATCGCGTCCCTGCGTTCGTTCGCTGGCCGGGGAAGTTCCCCGCCGGGACGACGCTGAACGGCATCGTCGCCCATGAGGACTGGCTGCCGACTTTCGCGGCTGCGGCGGGTGCGGCCGACATCAAGGAGCAATTGCTCAAGGGTGTGACGCTGAATGGCCGCCCCTACAAGAACTACATCGATGGCTACAACCAGCTCGACTATCTCTCCGGGAAGGTGAAGGAATCGCCCCGCAAGGAATTCTGGTACGTCAATGACGACGGTCAGGTCGTCGCGGCACGCTACGAGGACTGGAAGGTCGTCTTCCTGGAGAACCGGGGCCAGGCCTTCGGCGTCTGGCGGGAACCCTTCACCGAGCTGCGTGTGCCTCTTCTCTTCCATCTGCGCCGGGACCCGTTCGAGAAGGCGCAGCACAATGCCAACGTCTACAACGACTGGTTCCTCGAACGCGCGTTCGTCATCGTGCCGATCCAGGGGCTCGCCGCGCAGTTCCTCCAGACGATGAAGGACTACCCGCCAAGCCAGTCGCCGGGATCGTTTAACCTGACCAAGATCGAGGCGCAGCTTCGCGGCGGCGGCTGATCCGATCGCAGGCCAAGGGCCGCCGCCGGTTTCCTGCGGCGGCCTTGATCCATCGAAGGCCGCTGGCCTGCCAGTTTGATCGCCGGGAGAGCATCATGGACCGCCGCGTCTGAAGCAACGAGCCGGCATTGCACGTCCGACAATGGCCCCTACCCTAACCCTTCGCTAGGCCGGGTCGCTTGGTCGCCCTCCCGTCTCCCCGATGAGGCGGCCGACATTAGGCGCAACGGCTCCGGCAGTCAGCAGACCGATCGAGAGTGCCCCGACGATCCAGGACAACGGCCAGCCGTGTCGGCTGCGATGGATGCCGCGAGAATCGCCGGGAGATAGCAGGAGGAAGCCCAGGCGGGGACTAAACCGCCCAGGGCCGAGATGACCGTCAGCCGGTTCGATCGGTCACGCGACCTTGCCGCAGCAAGAGGAAGCTGTCACGGGTTCCGGGAGCTTGGCGGGGCAACCGCAGCCGTCCTGAGCGTCAGCCTTCGCACGGGCGTCATCGGCGCAACAGGCAGCAACAGGGTCGGGCGCAGGGCCGCCGCAGCATGCCGCCGCCCCCGCCGGGGCTGTTGTGCAGACACCGGTCTCCGGGAGAACCAGTTTGACATCGTCCGCGGCCACCATGTCGCCGGCGATGGCGGCGACGACCGACCTGACCTGTTCGAAGCCCGTGAGCATCAGGAAGGTCGGCGCACGCCCGTAGCTCTTGATCCCGACCGCGTAGAAGCCCGGCTCGTGATGCGAGAGTTCGCGATGTCCGTGTGGCGGCACCGAGCCACAGGAATGCAGGTTCGGATCGATCATCGGCCCGAGCATGCGGGTGCTTTCGAGCCAGGGGTCGAGCTCGACCCGTAGCTCTCGGGTCAGGCTGAGATCCGGGCGCTGCCCCGTGCAGGCGACGATCCGGTCGACCGGACCGACGGTGCGTCCGCCCTCCGATGTCTCGCCATTGACGAGCAGGCGTCCGTCTTCCTTCCGGATGCCCGCGAGGGCAAAGCCGCGAACGAGTTCGATCCGGCCGCTATCGACAACCTGCCGCAGTCGAGTCCCGAGGTCGCCGCGCCCGGCGAGTTGATCGTTCGCGCCGCCGCCATAGACCCGGGACAGATCGCGGCCGCGCGTCACCCAGACCGCCTTCGTTGCCGCATCCTGCTCGGCGAGTTCGACAAGGTCGAGCAACACGTTCGCAGCGGAGTGTCCGGCCCCGAGCACCAGGGTCGTTCGCCCCGCATAGGTGTCGCGGTCGCGGTTGAGTACGTCCGGGATGCCGTAGGCGATCCGCTCCGCAAGCGCTTGCTCCCCATCGACGGGCATGCCACCCGCCCCAGCCGGGTTCGGAGTGGTCCAGGTTCCGGAAGCGTCGATGACCGCGCGGGCAAGAACGCGGCGCGTGCCGCCGTCCCGGTCGCGAATGACGAGCTGGAACGGGTGAAGTTCCCGATCCCGGCTCACCACCTTGTCGATGCCGCGGCGCCCGATCGCAATGACGCGGGCGCCGTACTCGATGACCGGGGCGAGCTCGGCCGTCCCGGCCAAGGGAGCCAAGTAGCGATCGACCAGCTCGTGTCCTGTCGGATAGCCCCGCTTGTCCGGCTCCGCCCAACCCGCGGCCTCGAGCAGCTTTCGGCTCGCCGGGTCCACGTTGAATTCCCACGGCGAGAACAGGCGAACATGGCCCCAGTCTCGGATGTTGGCGCCGACCGATTCCCCTGCTTCGCAGACCTTCACGGCCATTCGGCGCGCGATGAGATTGGCCGCGGCGGCAAGGCCGACGGGACCGGCACCGATCACGACGACGGGAAGTTCCTGCATGGTATCCTCTGCTAATACCGGAATGATGGAATTACTTGACAAATCAATGCGCGCTCAGGCGGCCTTTTCGGCCCCCGCCGAGCAACCTTCTTCGATGCAGCATTCCTCGGAAAGGAAGCCAAGCAACGCATGCATCGCCGGATAGACCGCGCGGCAGATCAGGGTCGTCGCTTGCCGCTCCTGCGACACGAGGCCGTTGCGGATCAGGCGCTGGAGGTGGTGCGAGAGCGTCGAGGCGGGAATGCCGAGACGCTCCTGCACCTGCGCGACCGGGAGTCCGCTATGTCCGGCACGGACGAGAACCCGATAGACCTCGAGACGCGTCTGGTTGCCGAGCGCCTCAAGCTGCGCTGCTGCTGTTTCGATATTCATGGAAATAGAGATGCCACGCCGTCGGTCGACGGGCAAGAGCTACTTCCACGATCATCGAATTATTCTGCGGCTTGAACCTTCCGGACGCCGTCACCGCGTTCGTACCAGCCCTTCGAGCGGTTCACGATCCAGACGACGGTGAGCATCACCGGAACCTCGATCAGCACGCCGACAACGGTCGCGAGCGCCGCCCCGGAGTGGAAGCCGAACAGGCTGATCGCTGCCGCCACGGCGAGCTCGAAGAAGTTCGAGGCGCCGATCAGGGCGGACGGCCCGGCAACGCAGTGCTGCTCGCCCGCGAGCCGGTTCAGGACGTAGGCCAGCCCGGCATTGAGGTAGACCTGGATCAGGATCGGGACCGCCAGCAGCGCGATAATCATCGGCTGCGCGAGAATCTGCTCCCCTTGGAAGCCGAAGAGCAGGACGAGTGTCGCCAGCAGCGCGACGAGCGAGGCAGGTCCGAGCCTCGCGAGCAGGCGGTCGAGCGCAGCTTGGCCACCGCGAGCCAGAACGCGGCTGCGCATGACCTGCGCGACGATCACCGGGATGACGATGTAGAGCACGACCGAGAGAACCAGCGTGCCCCAGGGCACCGTGATTGCCGACAGGCCAAGCAGCAGCCCGACGATCGGGGCGAAGGCGGCAACCATGATCGCGTCGTTGAGCGCGACCTGGCTGAGCGTGAAATGCGGCTCGCCCTTGGTCAGGTTCGACCAGACGAAGACCATGGCTGTGCAGGGCGCCGCCGCCAGGATGATCAGGCCGGCGATGTAGCTGTCGATCTGGTCGGCGGGCAGCCACGGCCGGAACAGCCAGGCGATGAAGATCCAGCCGAGCGCCGCCATCGAGAACGGCTTCACCGCCCAGTTGATGAAGAGGGTGACGCCGATTCCGCGCCAGTACCTGCCGACCTGGCCGAGCGCGGCGAAGTCGATCTTCAGCAGCATAGGGATGACCATCAGCCAGATCAGCACGGCGACCGGCAGATTGACCTTGGCGATCTCGGCCGCGCCGACGGCCTGGAAGACGCCCGGCATGAGATGGCCCAGTGTAATGCCGACCACGATACACAGGCCGACCCACAAGGTGAGATAGCGTTCGAAGGTGGACATGCTGACCTCAGGCGAGAGCTGCAGGCCGACCGGCCGCATCAACGACAAGTTCGCCGTCCTCCTTGCGAAACTCGCCGCGTTGCGGCGGCAGGAGCGGCAGAACGGCTTCGGATGGGCGGCAGAGCTTCACGCCCTTTGGAGAGACGACGAGCGGCCGGTTGATGAGGATCGGGTGCGCCTCGATGGCATCGAAGAGAGCCTCGTCGGTCAGGCTCGGATCGCCGAGGCCGAGCTCGGCGAAGGGCGTGCCCTTCTCGCGGAGGATTTCCCGGACGCTCAGCCCGGCGCGTTCAAGGAGCTGCTTCAGCAAGGCGCGCGTGGGTGGCGTTTTCAGATACTCGATAACGTGCGGCTCGACGCCAGCATTGCGGATCAAGCCAAGGGTGTTCCGGGAAGTCCCACAGTCGGGATTATGGTAGACGATGACGTCCATCACGCGACCTCCGGGCGACGGCCGCTCGCTCCTTCGAGGCCACCGATCTGCCGAAGCTTCTGCGTCAGTATCATCTCGTCGAGGCTCGTCATGGGAAGCGAGAGAAGCACGTTGATGCGGTTGCGCAGGTAACGAAGCGCCGTCACGAAGGCGCGCTCGCGTTCGATCTCGCTGCCCTGAACGTTGGACGGGTCCTCGATGCCCCAGTGCGCCGTGATCGGCTGCCCCGGCCAGAGCGGACACGCTTCGCCGGCGGCCTGATCGCAGACCGTGATCACGAGATCCATGACGGGTGCGCCCGGCTTCGCGAAGATGTCCCAGGTCTTCGAAGACAGGCCCTCGGTCGGGATGCCTTCTGCCTCGAGTACCTTGAGTGCGATCGGCTTCGGCCCAGGACCGCCCTCGCTGCCAGCGGAGAACGCCCGGAAACGCCCTTCTCCCAGGTGATTGAGCAATGCCTCGGCCATGATCGAGCGGGCGGAATTATGCGTGCAGAGGAACAGAACGTTGTGGATGCGGTCAGGCATCGGTGTCGACCTTCGGTGAGCAACAGGGGCTGAGTTCGGCCATCAGCGGCGCGCAGATTTCCGGGCGCCCGCCACAGCAATCCTTGAGCAGGAACGCCACCGTCCCGCGCAGGGCATCCAGATCCGCCCGGTACACGATGGACCGACTGAACCGCTCGGACCGGATCAGCCCGGCCCGGCTCAGGATGCCGAGGTGGGAGGACATCGTGTTGTGGGGAACCGCGAGTCGGCGTGCGACCTCTCCCGCCGGGAGACCCTCGGGTTCCGCCGCCACCAATAGCCGGAACACATCCAGGCGCGTGCCTTGCGCAAGCGCCGCCAGGGCGAGAATGACCTGTTCGTTTTCCATATGTCGAGACTTATCGACATAAAATCTTGCAATCAAGGAAATTTCCGCAGTTCGGAAGGCGCCCGGCTCAGCCGGGCGCACCTTTAGGCGACGGGCTAGACGAAATAGCGATTTGTCGACGGCCGCCAATGGCCCTCAGCTGACTCAGAACGCGTCTGCTTCCCGGCAGTTCATTCGCTGGCTTTGAGGCGTATGGCTCGGCTGCGGAGAGTTGCCGAACGCCATGTCGAGGATCAGGCAGCACTCCGCAATTTGCGCCAGGCCGGCGTCAGCAGGATCGCCGCGCTGAGCAGCGCCAGGGTGATCGCGATCGGCGTCGAGACGAGCGCAGCGGTTCGCCCGCCGGAGATCGTCAGGGCCAGGCGCAGCTGGCTCTCGATCATCGGCCCGAGCAGCAGGCCAAGCACGATCGGCGCGCTCGGATAATCGAGCCGCTCCAGAACATAGCCAACGACGCCGACACCCAGCAGCACCCAGAGGTCGAACACCGCGTTGTTGACCGAATAGACGCCGATGGTCACGAAGAGCAGGATCACCGGAGCGAGCACGATGCGCGGCAGCCTCAGCACCTGGCCGAAGATGCGCGTTGCCGCCAGGCCGCCGAGAACGGCGAGCATCAGCGACGTCACCAGGAACTGCAGCATGAAGCCGTAGACGATGTCGGGATGCTCGCGGAAGAGCTGCGGACCCGGCCGCAGGCCATGGACGAGCAGGCCGCCGAGGATCACGGCAGCCACACCCGAACCCGGAATGCCCAGTGCCAGCGCGGGGATCAGCGATGCGGCGTTGTCAGCGCCATTGCCGCATTCAGAAGCAGCGACGCCCTCGGGATTGCCGTGGCCGAACGTCTCCGGCTTTCGCGCCACCCGCTTCGCCTCGTTATAGGCCAGGAAGGACGACATGCTGCCGCCGGCGCCCGGCAGGATGCCGATGATGATGCCGATCACCGAAGAGCGCAGCCAGACCGGCGTGAAATAGCGCCATTGCCTGAGCGCCGAGCCCTGCGCATGCAGCTTGAGCTTGTCGCCGCTCATGCCGGTCTTCACGGCCTCCTCGACCATCTGCAGCACGGGCGGCACCGCAAACAGGCCGGTAAGCAAGACGATGGCGCTGAAGCCGTCGAGCAGTTCCAATTGGCCGAAGGTGAAGCGCTCCGTGCCATTGGAGATGTCCTGCCCGACGGCGCCGATCAGGAGCCCGATGCCGCAAGCGATCAGGCCCTTAGGCAGGTCGTCGCCCAGCAGCGAGGAGACGGTCGCGAGTCCCAGGATGCCGAGCCAGAAATACTCGATCGGCCCGAACAGCAGGCTGAACGAGACCAGCGGCGGCGAGAGCACGATCAGCGCCAGCGAAGACAGGACGCTGCCGATCACGCCCGAGAGCAGCGCCACCTGGAGCGCATAGGCCGCCTGGCCATTTTGCGTCATCTTGTAGCCGTCGAGCACCGTGGCGACGGAGGCCGGCGTGCCCGGCACACGCATCAGGATCGCCGGGATCGCGCCGCCATAGGAACCGCCATTGTACATGCCGGCCATCATGCCCAGCGCGAACAGAGGATCGAGCCCGAAGGTCAGCGGGATGAGAACAGCGAGCCCGGTGACGACGGTGAGCCCCGGCAGGCAGCCGACGACAAGGCCTGCGACGACGCCGATGACCATCGCCAGAAAGTTCATCGGCGCGAAGACGAGCGGCAGGGCGTGAATCAGCGCGTCGATCATCGGAAGAGCCTCCCGAGCGGCGAGAGGATATCGGGCGGGATCGGTCGTTCCAGAGCGAGCACGAAGATCAGCAGGATCGAGACGACAGAGATCACGGCGACGACGAAGGATAGGCCCCAGCGCCGGAAGCCGACGCTGGCCGGCAGCAGCACGCCGAGCGCGACGCTCGGCAGGATGAAGCCGACCAGGCTGACAGCCAGCACATAGAGAACGAGCGCGACCAGACCGATCGCCAGCCGCGGAGCATGCTCCGCGAACGAGCCGGGCGTGGCGTGTCCCTGCAGGCGGCGCAGCACCTCGCGCACGAGCACCCAGCAGCCGAGACCGGCCAATGCCGCTCCGATGACGACGGGATAGGTCGCGCTCTCGCCGGGGTAGCCGGAAGCTGTGAAGATGACGGCTGCCGCCCCGGCGATCAGGAGGATCGCGAAGACGATCTCGGCGAGGCTGCGGGAAGTTGGGGCCGACGCGCCGCTCACTTCCACGGCGTCGCCTTCCAGGTCGCTTCGAGGTCGCTCGTGGCGCCGTCGAGGAAGGCCTTGTATTCCGCCGAGGCGAGATACTGCAGCGGGATTTCCGCGCGCTTGGCCGCGTCGAGATATTCCGGATCCTTGAGCGCCTGGTCGATGGCCTTTTCAAGCTTCGCGATGATGTCGGCCGGGATGCCCTTCGGAGCGGCGATGCCACGCGTGGCGCCGGCCACGACGTCATAGCCGCCCTCGCGGAAGGTCGGCGCATCGGGCAGATAGGGCGAACGCTCGGCGCTCATCACGCCGATCACCCTGATCTGGCCCTCGCGTGCGATCTGCAGAGCCTCGCTCAGATTCATCGTCGCGGCGGGAATGTGCCCACCCAGAACCGCCTGCCGGACCGGGGCCGTACCGCCGAAGAAGGCCGGCGTGAACTTGGCATCGGCGAGGCGCTGGAAGTTCAGCAGAGCGATGTGCTCGGAAGAGCCGCTGACGCCCGACGTGCCGATGACGACAGCTCCTGCCCCTTTCTTAGCGGCTTCGACGACATCCTTCAGCGAGGTGTAGGGGCTGCTCTTCGGAACGACCAGCACGCCGGGATCGTAAACGAGGTTCGCGACCGGCTGGAAGTCGCTCATCTTGAACTTGGCTTTGCCCTCGATCACCAGAGCATTGATGGCCGGCGCGTTGATGAAGCCGATCGTGTAGCCGTCCGGTTTGGCCTGGGCGACAGCCGTCCAGCCGATCTCGCCGCCCGCGCCGGGCTTGTTGATGACGCCGATGCGGGCGTTGCCGCCGAGATACTTCTCCATGTAGCGGGCGATCGAACGGGCCGCGACGTCCGTGCCGCCGCCGGGCGCGAAGGCGACGATCATCTCGATCGGTTTCTCGGGATAGGCCTGCGCAAGAGCCGGCGCGGGGCCGGCGAGGATCGCGGTGAGAGCGGCTACTAGCGTCAGCGTCTTCATGATCGGCTCCTTCGATGCGCAAGTGGTGCGATGGGTCGGTCGTGATGGCAGTCTCGGCAAAGCTGTTGTTATGTGTCCTCGGTCTCAGGCGATCACCCGGTCGCGAGGTTCGGCCGCAGGCGCGTCCGCGTCGGTCCATTCGTCGCCGAGCAGCTCCGGCGCATCGAAACCGACAAGCGCCTCGTAATGCGCCTTCCGATCGGCGACGAAGAGCGCGCGCGCGATGCCGCGCGCCAGGCGCTGCGCGCCCTCGCTGACCGCCGGGATGTCGCCCGACAGCTTGCCGTGCGAGAGCATGGCCGGGTAGTTGAAGCAGTGGATGAGTGAGAGCGCCGGGCAGGTGCCGGGCTCGCGTTCCTGGAATTCGAAGCCGGGGCCAAGATCGGGCGCATTCGCCAGCTCGGCATTGTCGATGCCGGCCGGCGGCGCGTAGCGGTCCTTCCAGAAACGGATGAAGGGGGCCACGGCGGCCAGTTCCCCGCGCACGCCGAGATCGACCGAGAAGCCGGTCGCCATGATCAGGAAATCCAGCGGATAAGCGCCCTTGGCAGTCGTCAGCACGAGATGGCCGTCGCGTTCGACGAGGCTCTCGATCGGGCTGCCGAGATGGAAGCGGGCCTGAGGGTGGCGCGAGACGCGCAAGGTCGAGTCGCGCGGGGGCGGTGTCTGCGCCTTCATCGCATAGTCGAGGAAGCGCCATTTCCAGTCGTCGGGCAGGCCGGCGAAGCCATGGACGACGCCCTGGCTGCCGATGCCGGTGAACTTGTTGATCCGCGGCAGGTCCTTGCGGCGCACGAACAGGTCCAGGCTGGCTGCGCCGCGCTCCAGGGCCTCGGCCGCATTGTCCATGGCCGAGGCGCCTGCCCCAACGACGCCGACGCGCTTGCCCGCCAGTGCGGCGAAGTCGATCTCGTCGGCGCTGTGAGCCCAAAGACTGCGGCCGATGCCGGACACGATCGGCGGGACCCACGATCCGCCGAGACCGTCGCGGCCCGTCGCCAGCACGAGATGGCGGGCAAGAATCTCGCGCTCGCCCCCGGCCTCTCTCAGGCGCAGGGTCAGGAGATCATCGGGACCCGGCGTGACCGCGACGAGTTCGACCTCGTTGCGAACCGGCAGGTCCAACACCTTGCGATACCAGACCAGATACTCCATCCATTGCTGGCGCGGGATCTTGCCGAGCGCCTCCCAGGCCTCGCTCCCGAACTGCGCCTCATACCAGGCCCTGAACGTCAGAGCCGGCAGCCCCAGCGCCGGCCCAGTCAATTGCTTGGGCGAGCGCAGGGTTTCCATGCGCGCGTAGGTTACCCAAGGGCCCTCGCGACCGGCCGGAGCCTTGTCGAGCACGAGCAGGCTGGAGATGCCCAGCCCCTTGATCGCGGCAGCGGCCGCCAGGCCGCACATGCCCGCCCCCACCACGACGACATCGGTCACGGGCTGCCCGGCGACCTCGCGCGGCGGCACCCAGCTCTTGGCCGGCCATTCCAGCCAGGACAGATCCTGCTGCAGCCGGAGTTCGAGCTGGCGCAACCCGGACGGTTGCTGCTGAAGGGCATTCATGGCGTCAATGTCTCGTGGGAAGGCGCGGCGGCATGGCCGAAGGCATCTGCCATCAGCCGATCGCGCGCCGCTGCCGGGTGCTTGACGAAACCTGGGATGGTTTCGCGGGAAATCGCCTCGAGCCTGTCGATCAAGCCCGAGATCAGCGCCGTCGAGGGGCGCCCATAGGGCGTGACAACAGCCCAGAAGAAGGAGATCGGTACGTCGATCGGCCGGATCACGACACCGTCGACCGGCATGCCGCAGGCGATGATCGGCTCGACGATGGCGATACCGAGGCCGGCGCGGGCCGACATGATCGCCGTGTTCGAGGTGTTGGTGTCGAGGACGGAAGCCGGGGAAACGCCCCGCTGACGCAAGGCGAGATCGACGCGCCGGCGCCAGCGGAAGGGATTCGCCATGGTGATCAGGCGCCGGCCGGACAGGGCCGAGAGTGGAATGCGCTCTGCCTTTGCCAGCGGATCGTCGGCCGCCACCGCGGCGACGCAAGGCGCCTCCCCGATCCAATGAATTTCCAGCGCAGGATGATCGACCGGAAGGCTGGTGATCCCGATTTCCGAAACCTGTGTCGCAACCGCCTGGACGACCTGCTCCGCCAACGCCGTCCGGATGTGGATCTGCTCAGGAAGGGCATCGCCTCCCAGTTGGCGCAGCGCCGTAGGCAGCATGCCAACGGAGAAAGAGGCGATCGAGGCGACCGAAAGCGAGCGAGGCCGGTCGAGCGCGATCGCATCGGCCCGCTCGCGGAGCTGCCGGAGCCAGGCCATGACCGGCTCGACCTCCTGATGGAAGCGCAATCCTTGCTCGGTCGGAGTGACGCGCGGGCCAGCGCGATGGAGCAGGCCGAAGCCGAGCGACGTTTCGAGATCCTGGATCAGGCGGGTGAGCGCCGGCTGCGAGCGGCCGAGCAAGCGAGCAGCGCCGGTGATGCTACCGGCGGACATGACTGCGGCGAAGGCCTCGAGCTGCTTCAGGTCCATCCTGCCTCACCATTCACATTACGAATGATATGGACATGATGATGCAGGTCAAGCATGATTCTTGCTTGCCCTTTCGGGCTGCTCAGCCGGTGCGGGAAGGACGAGATGACGCTGATTGAAACTCTGGCCGGCGTTCAGGCGGGTACGCCGCTCGCCGACGCGATTGCGCAGCGGGCCGAAATCATGGGGCTGAGCCAGGCCAGCCACGACGCCGTGCTGCTGCCGCGCGACCCGGGCGGACTCAGCCATGCTGAGCGAGCGGCCCTCGCTGCACGAATGGCCGGCTGGAACGACGATCCCGCGCTGGTCGCCCATTATCGAACATTGCTCGCAAAGGCTGGCGAGCCCCCTGCCCTGGCGGCCATCGCGGCTGGCGAAGCGGATGCTAGTCTGACGGTCGAACCGCGCTTCGCCGCCATCATCCGCCATGCCGATCTGCTGACGCGGCGTACCCGCGACGCCCGCAAGGAGGATATCGCAGCCCTCATCGCCGCAGGCGTCAGCGAGCCGGACATTGTTCGCCTCGCCGAGCTCGCAGCCTTCGTCAACTATCAGGCCCGTGTGATCGCCGGCCTGCGCCTTCTGGGAGCGGCGGCATGAGCCGGGTTGTCCATGAATTCACGGCGACGGTCCCGCGCTGGGCGCCCTATGTCACGCCGGTGGAGCTCGACAAGGCGACGCCTGAGCAGCGCGACGCCATGCAGATCACGCCGTCGAGCAAGGGCATCTCGCCCTATGTGCTGACGCTGGCGCATGATCCGGAATCGTTGAAGGTCCGCTCGCCGCTGTTCAACACGATCATGTACGGCAAGGGCGGCCTGTCCTCGGCGGAGCGCGAACTCGGCGCCGTTGCCGCGTCGATCGTCAATTCATGCGTCTACTGCGTCGCGGTCCACGCCTCGCGCTTCAATCAGCTCACCAAGCGGCCCGAGGTGATGGAGACGATCTTCGCTGGTGGCGTCGCGGCAGAGCTCGAAGACCATCATCAGGCCATCTTCGATTTCGCGGTGAAGCTGTCGCAATCTCCGCCGGCCGCCGGACCTGCCGAAATCGCGGCGCTGCGCGACATCGGCCTCTCGGAGGTGGAGATCCTCGACCTGATCCTGTCGGCCTCGATCTTCGGCTGGGCCAACAGACTGATGCATACGCTCGGCGAGCCGGTCAGGGACTGACCGGCTCGAGCGCGCGCCTACTCCCCGCGGAGCTCCTTATGCAGCGCCGCAGCCGAAAGCCGGCCTAGATCCAATGCCGGAAGCAGATCGTTCTCCGCCCGGAAATCGCGGGCGCAGATCGCATCGAACAAGGCGATGCCAGCCTGGTGAAGCGGCAGCCTGACGTCCGTCACCGCCCCCAGTGCTTCGAGGGGGGCGAGACCGAAGGGCACATCCTCTGTGATGAAGCGGGTGTCCAGCGTCTTGGGGCCAAGCAGCTCCGGACGGTTCTTGTAGACCGCCGCGGCCATCTCGCCGACCGGCCCGGGCGTCACGCCGAATGAATGGACATAGTGATCCTGCACGCTGCGGACCGAGAGGCCGAAGGCCTTGGCCAGCTCCAGCCGCTCGACATCCATCGCATCGACGATCCGGCCGACACCCTGGGTGATCGAGCCGTAGTTCGGCCAATCCTCGCCCTTTTCGGCGCGGGTGAGATTGCCGAGCATATTGGCTACATGGGCCGGTGGATTGAGGTTGCTGAGCATGATCGCCAGCACGTCGTCGCGCGGCTCGAAGCGATCCCCGAAGAGCGCGCGGCAAATGGCGAGACCGGCCTCGGCATGGCGCACGGGCAGGGTCGCAACGTCGAGCTTCGCGCGGATACCCGAGATATGGACGCTACGCGGCCCGCTCTTGCGGGCGGTGAGCGCCGTGGTCGCCCAGGTCGCGATCGGCAGGTCGAGCCCGCGCGCCGTCAGCAGACGGTGCAGATAGAGCGCCGCGAAGGAACAGTGGGCGCTGATGACCACAGTCTGGCCCGCAGCGAGATGTGGCGCGATGGCGTCGATCACCGTCTTGAAGCCATTGGCCTGCACCGCGAGGATAACGGCTTCCGCGCCGGCGAGCGCAGCCGCGGCATCCGGGGCGACGCGCAATGGCAGCGAGGTTTCGAGCTTCCCGGTGACGGCCAACGGCGCGTCGCCGGCGAAATCGGCGAGAGCCGCACCACTGGGCGACCAGATGACGGGCTCGTGCCCCTGACCGGTCAGATAGGCGGCATAGCCGCGCCCGATTCCGCCCGAGCCGATGATGGCGACGCGCATGGGATAATCCTCTGGATGCTTCAGATGATGTCGATTCCGCCCAGCGTGTGCCGGTGAACGATTGCCGCAAGGCCGGCCGAATCCTGCGCGCGCAGGCATTCGACGATCTCGTAGTGATCGCGCACCGTGCGGGCGAGAAGAGTCGCGGTGTTCTTCTCGCGCGTCAGGGTGACCGGCACGCGGCTGCGCAGGTCGAAGATCATCGAGACGAGGTCCTTGTTCGGACAGTATTCGAGCATTGCAGCGTGGAAGGCATAATTCGCCTCCTCCTGTGCGACCACGGTCTCGGCCTTGACGGCTTCTGCGAAGGCGTCGGCGCGTAGCAGCAGGCGCTCCAGCCCCGCCTCGTCGATATGCGTCAGGACCTCAGCGGCGGCAGCGACCTCGAGGACGGCACGGATCGTCACGACATTGCGGAAGCGTGCCTTGTCGAAGGTCTCCACCCGGTAGCCGCGATTGGCCTCGAGCTTGACGAAGCCCTTTTCCTCGAGCCGGTCCAGCGCCTGGCGGATGTCGAGGCGCGAGGCGCCGTACTGCGCTTCGAGATCAACCTGCTTGAGCCAGGAGCCGGCGCTGAGCCGGCCGGTGCTGATGTCCCGCTCGATCAGTTTCGCGAGCTCGCGGGCTCGCGATGCACTGCCGCCGGCAGCGCGCGCGCCACGCCCTGCGACATCCATCCCGCCGCCCTGTTGGGTCTCAAAAGTCATCAGCGCCGTATTCCGCAGACGAATCCGAACATGCTCGTGGCCATCATCACCCGCTTTGCCGCCCGATCGCAATTCATGCTCGCGACACACGAATGGGTCGGCGGAGATGCCCCTTCCTGCAGGTGCACCGCAATTGAGCAAAAACTTCCATGACACATCATTGACAGATGCCAATCATGAAATCAGGATTGGCGCCAAAGATAAACACAGGGGATTGTCATGCGCAACCAGGCCTCGGCCCACCGCCTCGCCGCCGCCCTCTCCTTCGGGCTCAGTTCCCTCGCACTGTCGGCTCCTGCAACGGCACGCGATCTGACGATCGCGCTGTCGAGCAACGTCAACACGCTCGACCCCTTCAAGTCGACGACGGTCGGCACCGACCTCAGCGTCGCCGCTCACATCTACACGCCGCTGGTCGATCGCGGACCGGACCTCAAGCTGCGCCCCGGCCTCGCCACGAAATGGGAGGCGGTCGGCGACAATGCCTGGCGCTTCACCCTGCGCGAGGGCGTCACCTTCTCGAACGGGGAGAAGCTCGATGCCGAGGCCGTGAAATGGAATGTCGAGCGTGTGCTCGACCCCAAGACCGCGGCGCGCAACAAGCCCTGGTTCGCAGCGATCACGGAAGTCAAAGTGGTCTCGCCGACGGTCGTCGAGTTCCTCAGCAAGGGCGCCTACCCCGACCTGCCCGACCAGATGTCGATGTTCCTGCTGATGCCGCCGAAGTGGACGGCCGAGAACAACCCGGCCGTAACGGCCGTGGGCAGCGGTCCCTACGAGCTGGTGCGTTTCACCAGCGGTGATCGCGTCGAACTCAAGGCCCGCAAGGGTTATTGGGACGAGAAGCCGGCCTTCGACAACGTCACCTTCCGCATCCTCCCGGAGGATTCCTCTCGTATCGCCGCGCTGACAGCCGGCGATGTCGACCTGATCACAGGCTTCCCCACCTCCGAAATCAAGCAGATCAAGGCCGGCGGCAAGGTCGAGGCCGGCTCGGTCGCCGGCACGCGTGGCATGTTCATCAAGCTCAACGGCCTGCGCGCGCCCTTCAAGGATCAACCGAAGCTCTGGCGCGCGCTGAATCTCGCCATCGACCGCAAGGCGATCAATGAGGGGCTGCTCGACGGCCTGGCCGAAGTCAGCGCCTGCCAGCCGCTCTCCTCCGTCTATTTCGGCTTCAACCCCGATCTCAAGCCGGCCGCCTATGATCCGGCGCAGGCCAAGAAGCTGCTCGCCGAGGCCGGTTTCGCCAGCGGCCTGACCATGGAGCTCGAGGTGCCGACCGGCCGCTACATCCAGGCCTCCGACATCGCCCAGGTCGTCGCCTCCCAGCTCGGCGAGGTCGGCGTCAAAGTGAACCTGCGCGAGATGGAGTTCGGCTCCTTCATGAACAAGTACATCGTCGGCAAGAACCTCGGCGACTCCGCCTATTTCGGCCTGGGCTGGCCGACACTCGACGCCGGCGGGCTGCTGAACTTCTGGGAGACGGAGAATCCGCAGTCCTATTGGGGCAGCGAGAGCTTCACCCAGGGCGCCAAGGCGGCCCGCTCTACCAATGACGCGGCCAAGCGGACCGAGCTCTACCGCAAGCTGACCAAGCAGCTCTGCGAGGATTCGCCCTCGCTGTTCATGTTCTTCACCCCGATCACCTACGCCCAGTCGAAGTCCATCGCCTGGCAGGCGCGCGGTGACGACTGGGTGCGCGCGATCGACATCAAGACGCGCTGAGACCGTCTGAGCCGATCATCCGAGCGGCGGACCTTCGGGGCCGCCGCCAGGACTGCTTTGCCTGATTTCCGATCAACCGGGATCGCGACCCAAGCAACCCAAGTGACCCACGTCATGACCGTTCAAGACCAAACTGCCCTGAAGCTGCGCGTCGGCGTCGATTCCGGCGGCACCTTCACCGATGTCTGCATGTTCGACGAGACGCATGGCGAGATCCATGTGTGGAAAGTGTCGAGCACGCCGCAGGACCCCTCGCTGGGAATCGCGGGCGGCATCGAGCAGGGCGTGGCCGAAGTCGGCAAGGCCGCAGGACAGCCAGTCGAGGTGGTCTATTTCGGCCACGGCACGACGGTCGCGACCAACGCGCTGATCGTCGGGCGCGGCGCCGAGACGGGCCTGATCACCACCAAGGGCTTCCGCGACGTGCTGGAGCTGCGCCGCCAGAAGCGCGACTCGCTCTACGACATCCAGACGCAGAAGCCACGTATCCTCGTCAGCCGCGACAAGCGGCTCGAGGTCGAGGAGCGCGTGCGCTTCGACGGCAGCGTGCTGACGCCACTCGATGAGGACGAGGTACGCGCCGCCGCCCGCAAGCTCAAGGCGGAAGGCATCTCGACCGTCGCGGTCTGCTTCCTGTTCTCGTTCATCGAGCCAGCTCACGAAAAGCGCGTGAAGGAGATCCTGGCCGAGGAGATGCCCGGCGCCTTCGTCTCGATTTCGCACGAGGTCGCGCCGGAGTTCCGCGAATACGAGCGGCTTTCGACCACGGTCGTGAACGCCTATCTCGGCCCGATCATGAAGTCCTATCTCTCGAAGCTGCAGCCGCGGCTGGCAGAGATCGGGATCGACGCCCATCCGCACCTGACACAGTCGAACGGCGGCGTCATCTCGTCGGAGGTAGCGCAGAACTTCCCGGCCCGCACCGTGCTCTCCGGCCCCGCCGCGGGCGTGATCAGCGCGCTCGCGGTCGGCGGTAGCGCCGGCTTCGACAACATCATCACCTTCGACATGGGCGGCACCTCGACCGACGTCTCGCTGATCGACCAGGGCAGGCCGCAGATGGCCAATGACGCGGTCGTCCACGGCTATCCGCTGAAGCTGCCGATGCTCGACATCCACACGGTCGGCGCCGGCGGCGGTTCGATCGCGCATATCGACGCCGGCGGCCTGCTCAAGGTCGGCCCACGCTCGGCCGCAGCCGATCCGGGTCCGGTCTGCTACGGGCGCGGCAACGAGGAGCCGACCGTCACCGACGCCAATGTCGTGCTGCAGGTGCTGAACCCGACCCATCTGCTTAACGGCCGGATGCCGATCGACCAGGCGCGCGCCAAGGCCGCTATCGGCCGGCTCGCCGACCAGCTCGGCCTCGGCGTCATGGAGACGGCGCAGGGCATCATCAGTGTCGTCATCGCCAACATGGCCAAGGCGATCCGGGTGATTTCCGTCGAGCGCGGCTACGATCCGCGCGACTATGTCATGCTCGGTTTCGGCGGCGCGGGCCCCATCCATGCCGCGCGGCTCGCCCGCGAGCTCGACATCCCGCGCCTCGTCATCCCGAAATATCCGGGCATCATGTGTGCGCTCGGCCTGCTGCTGACCGATCTGCGCACGAATCTCTCGCTGACCCGCCTGCTGCCGCTGAGCGAGGATGGCGCGCCGAAGATCGAGAGCGGCTTCGCCGGGCTCGAGGAGCGCGCGCAGGAGTGGTTCGCGCAGGAGACGATCCCCGCTGAGCGCCGTTCGCTGATCCGCTCGATCGACATGCGCTATGGCGGCCAGGGCTTCGAGCTCACCGTCCCCTGCCCGGCCGGCGCGATCGACGCGGCCGCGCTGGTCCGGTTGCGCGAGGAATTCGAGCGCATCCACAAGCAGGTCTATGGCTACATCGCCGCCGAGGAGCCCGTGCAGGTTACGACGCTGCGCATCGAGGCCGTTGGGCTGGTACCCAAGGCCGATCTCAAGGCCTATCCGACCGCGGCGGGCACGAGCAACGATGCCATCGCCGGCTGGCGCGAGGTCTGGCTGCCCGAAACCGGCGGCTTCACCCAGTGCCCGATCTACGATCGCGCCCTGCTTGGCCCGGGCCATGAGGTCAAGGGCCCGGCCATCATCGACCAGATGGATTCGACCACGCTCGTCCTGCCGGGACAGGTCGCGACCGTCGACGCTCATCTCAACCTGATCCTCGAGGGCTGACCCATGCTGGACAAAGTCAGGACCGAACTCGATCCGATCACCGTTGAGGTGATCGGAAGCGCGCTCACCACCATCGTCGAGGAGATGGGCAAGGCGATCATCCGCGCCGCCTACTCGACCAACATCAAGGAGCGGCAGGATTGCTCGACCGCGCTGTTCGACGCGGAAGGCCGCACCATCGCGCAGGCCGAGCATATTCCAGTGCACCTGGGCTCGCTGCTCGGCATCGCCGAGCACGTCTTCAAGAACCATGATCTCTCGACGGTCCGGCCGGGCGACGTCTTCATCGGCAACGACGCCTATACTGGCGGCGGCACGCATCTGAACGACATCGTCTTCCTCGAGCCGATCTTCTACGGCGAGAAGCTCGTCGCCTGGGTGACGAACCTGGCCCATCACTCTGACTTCGTCGACCGCGGCCACGCCCATATCTTCCAGGAGGGCCTGCGGATTCCCCCGGTCAGGCTCTATCGTGAGGGCGTCCTGCAGCAGGACCTGATGGACCTGATCCTGCTCAACTGCCAAGTTCCGCGCGAGCGCATCAACGACTTCCGCGCCCAGATGGCCGCCAACCGCCTCGGCGTACAGCGCTACCAGGCGCTCTGCGACAAGTACGGTGCAGAGACCGTGCGCGCGGCCGGTTCCCAGGTGCTCGACTATACCGAGCGGCGCACGCGCGCCGGCATCGCAAAGATCCCGGACGGCACCTACAGCTTCCGCCACGACTTCGACAGCAACCTGATTGATGGCGTGCTCGACCTGAAGGTCGTGATCAAGGTCGAGGGCGACGAGATCTCGATCGACTTCCCGGACGCGCCGGAACAGGTGCGCGCGCCGATCAACATGGTGTACACGGCCACGCTCGCGACGGTCTATTTCGCGGTCAAGGCGGTGGTCGACCCGGACCTGCCGGCGAATTCCGGCTTTCATCGGCCGATCCATGTCTCGGCGCCGCTCGGCTCGGTGCTGAACTCGACACCGCCGGCGGCCGTCTACAGCCGCACCGATATCGGCCAGCGCCTCGTCGACATGATCTTCGCCGCGCTTGTCGATGTCGTGCCGGACCGCATCGCGGCTGCCTCGACCGGCGGCACGCTGCTCACCACCAGCGGCATCCATCCCCGCACCGGTCGCTTCTACGTTTATAACGAGATGCATGGCGGCGGCATGGGCGCGCGCTCCGACAAGGACGGGCTCGACGGCGTGCAGGTCAACACCACCAACACCGCGAACCTGCCCATCGAGGCGCTCGAGATGGAGCATCCGGTGATGGTGAAGTGCTACGAGCTGGTGCAGGATTCCGGCGGGGCGGGCCAGTATCGCGGCGGCATGACGCTCCGCCGGCGCGTCGAGATGCTGGACCACACGGCCCGCATCTCGGCCGGCGGCACCAACAGCATCGTACCGCCCTTCGGGCTGAAGGGCGGCGAGGCCGGCACCACCGCCCGCGTCGAGCTCTCGCCCGGCGCAAAGCCGCTCGATCGCCGCGCCGGCATCCTGCAGCCGGGCGAGTGGGTCGGCATGGTGGCCGCCGGTGGCGGCGGCTTCGGCGATCCGAAGAAGCGCGACCGTGCGCTGGTCGAGCGCGACCTCCGCGAGGAGCGCATCTCGCGCCAGGCCGCGGTCGACATCTACGGTCTCGAGCTCTGACGGAGCCGGGCAGCATGGAGGCTGATCTGTGCCGGCACATCTGACCTCCCGCCTCGGCGAGGGGCTGATCGCGATCTGGGGCGTCGTCACGATCGTCTTCGTGGTGTCGCGCCTGCTCGGCGACCCTGCCGTGCTGCTGCTGCCGATAGGCGCCAGCGAGGCACAGCTGCAGGAACTCAGGACGCAGCTCGGCCTCGACCAGCCATTGCCGCAGCAGTACCTGACCTTCCTGTTCAACGCGCTGCGCGGCGATTTTGGCCAGTCCTTCCAGTTCGGGCGCCCGGCGCTCGACGTCGTGTTCGAGCGCCTGCCGGCGACAGCCATGCTGGCCGGCGCCGCGCTCGCGATCGGCATCCTGATCGGTGGCCTCGCCGGTGCTCTGGCCGCGATCTATCGCGGTTCGCTGATCGAGGCGGTGGTGCTGCTTGTCGCGTTGCTCGGGCAAGCCACGCCCTCGTTCTGGCTCGGCATCATGCTGATCCTGTTCTTTGCTGTGCAGCTAGGCTGGCTTCCGACCGGCGGTTACGGCACCTGGCAGAACCTGGTGCTCCCGGCAGTCACGCTCGCCTGCTTCACCACCGCCAGCATCGCGCGACTGCTGCGCTCCTCGATGCTCGACGTGATGCGCGACGACTATGTCCGCACCGCCTATGCCAAGGGCCTCGGCCCGCGGCGCGTCTTCACCTGGCATGTCGGGCGCAACTCGCTGATCCCGGTCGTGACCATGACCGGCATACTCGCGGGCGAACTGCTCGGCGGCGCTGCGGTGACGGAAACCGTGTTCGGCTGGCCCGGCGTCGGCCGGCTGATCGTGCAGGCGATCGAGACCAAGGATTTCCCCGTCGTCCAGGCAGGCGTCGCGATCGTCGCGGCCATCTTCGTCGCGGTGAACCTGCTGGTCGACCTGCTCTACACCCTGATCGATCCCCGCATCCGGCAATCGCGATGAGCCTGCTCTCCATCCTGCGGCACCAGCGCGCCAACTGGCTCGGCCTGCTCGGCGGCACTCTGCTTGTGCTGCTGCTCGTGCTGGCCGTCGCCGGCCCCTGGCTCGGCCTGCCCGATCCGACGCGCGGAGACCTGCGGGCGCGCATGCTGGCGCCGACCATTTCCTGGACGGGGCTTGGAAGCCATCCGCTCGGCACCGACCAGCTCGGCCGCGACATCCTGAGCCGGATCATCGCCGGCAGCCGAGTGACCCTGACCATCGCCGGTTCGGCGGTGGTGCTCGGCGGCATCGTCGGCGTGCTGCTCGGCCTCATCGCCGGCTATTTCGGCGGCTGGTGGGACCGTATCCTGATGCGGCTCGTCGACATCCAGCTCGCTTTCCCGCTGATGCTGCTGGCGCTGCTGGTGGTCGCAGCGCTGGGTCCGAGCCTGCACAACCTGATCGCGGTTCTCGCGCTGACGAGCTGGGTCCGTTACGCGCGCATCATCCGCGGCCAGGTGCTGACCGTGCGTGAGCGCGAATTCGTGCAGGCGGTGAAAGCCATGGGCGCAGGCCCGGTGCGCATCCTGATCCGGCATGTGCTGCCCAACGTGCTGACACCCGCTTTGGTCGTCGCGACGCTCGAGCTCGCCCGGACGATCGTGCTCGAGGCGGGGCTGAGCTTCCTCGGGCTCGGTATCCAGCCGCCCTCCCCGAGCTGGGGCCGGATGCTGGCCGATGGCCGCACCTATATCGCCAGCGCCTGGTGGATCATCACGCTGCCGGGGCTCGCGTTGATGTTGACCGTGCTCAGCGTCAACCTGCTGGGCGATTGGCTTCGAGACTGGCTCGATCCGCGGTCTGAACGAAGCTAGGGCAAACGTCGCGCGCGAGCGCAGCGTCGGGCATCAAGCTTGTTGTAATTGGATAGCGCCCTCGCGCCACGCTAAGCGGCTTCGCCCCGTTCCAATAGCTCAATCCTGACTTGATCCGGCGCACGGACGAACGCGATTTTGACGCCGGGCTTGATTTCGACCGGACCGGATATGATCTCGACGTTGCTGTGCCTCAATTGCGCCAGTGCCTCTTCAAGATTCTGGACCGTAAACGCCAGATGATCGATCCCCTTCACCGGTGGTGCGGAGGTGGTTGCGTCTTCCGCCGCGCGGTCGATGAACAAGAGCACACCGGAGAGATCGACCGTGACGCGGAGTTGATCGCCATTCGCCACCCTGCCGCGGTGTGCCGCGCCGAAATGCAGTTCATAGAAGGCTGCTGCGGCGTCCGGATCCGAGCTCCGGAGATGAATGTGGTCCCATTTAATCCTCACCGTGCGCCTCTCCTGAGCTATTATTGGGTCCCCGACCTGACAAACAGGCCGCATGCCGATTGGATCTTCATCCCATCACTGACGTGAAACCCACGCAGAGCTGCCTTAACGCAACAACGTACGGATTCCGTGCCAAGAAGCTGGCTTCGCCGAAGTAAATGGGAATCTCGGGCATTTCCGGCAGATCAATCGCGGTAATTGTGGTCTCACTGCCGTCCATGCACCAGGCGGGGATGATCGCGTAGCCGAGACCTGCTTCGACGCAGCGTTTGACGCTCGAGCTGCCCGAAGTCGAGATCGCGATCTCCATCTCGGTATCGTCCGGCTGCAGATAATCGATGGCGAGGTTGCGCAGAAGCTGACCGGGCTCATAGGTCACGAACGGGCGCCCCTGAACCCATTGTCTGACCTCCCCTTGCGGTGGCTCTCCCCATTCGCGCGGCAGAACGAGCGCCGGCCGGTAAGTGCAGACAAGGTGCTGCGGCACATTGGGGTCGCCGAAATAGCGCTCGGTAATGCACAGATCGAGGCTTCCATCGCGGATCATCTCCGGCAAGGCGGTATCGCGCTCGAAAGCGATGATCTCGACCTGCGGAAAAAGAGCGCGGAACTGCGCCAGGATCGGCGGCATCAGGTAGAAGAAGATCGCCTGCGGCAAGCCGATGCGCAGCACCGGCCGCTCCTTCTGGAGCGTACGCTCGAGCCGGGTCAGCATCGTGTCGAGCTCGGGCAGCAGGAGCTTGTAGAGGCTGCGCCCGCGCGGTGTCAGGGTCACCGTCTTCGCGCCCTGCTCCGAGACGACCAGCCGTTCGCTCAGCAGTTGTTCGAGCCGGCGAACATGGTTCGCGGCCGATTGGTAGCTCATGCCGAGCTTGCGGGCGGCAGCAGAGTATGAGCCGTCGCGCGCGACGATGAAGAACGTCTGGATGAGCGTCAGATTGGCTTCACGCATGGCCCCCCCGTCAGCCGGTGCGTTACATCTCCTACAACAGCTTGGCTTCGCTGACTTGCAAACAATGATGCAAGTCGGGGCGGATGATTTGGATCGACCCCATAAGTGAAGCCGAAGAGGTTCGGGCCATCGCTTTATGGGACGAACCGCTTCGGCATGGCCTCCTCTTCACCCCTTCATGTCGCCGTAATCGGCACCGGGATCGTCGGCGCCTCCGCCGCCCATTTCCTGGCCGCCGCGGGGGCGCGGGTGACGCTGCTCGATGCCTCCGGACCGGCGGCGGGCGCAACCGGCGCATCGGATGGGGCAGTTTCGGTAGCCAGCAAGCGGCCGGGCCCGATGATGGATCTCGCCCGACATGCCCGCGCCTTTTATGTCCGCAACGAGCGGGAGGGGCTGTTTCGCGGCCTGTTCCACCGCCGCTCGACTTTCCTCATTGCCCGCACCGCCATCGAGGCCGATCTCGTCGCCCAGCATGGCGGCGATCTGGCGGCGGCGGGCGAGCGCGTCGTCGAAATCGACCGCGCGACGCTGCTCAAGCGCATTCCGGGCCTCGGCGCCAGCGTCTGCGCGGCGCTCGAGATTCCCGATGACGGGCATGCGCTGGGTTACGAGATCACCGAGCGGCTTCTACAGAGGAGTCGCGTCAGTGTCCGCCGCAATGCGCCTGTGTCGGAGATCGTCATGCGGGCCGGCCGCGCCTGCGGCGTTGCCGTCCGGAACGAATTCCTTCCCGCCGACGCTGTGCTCGTCGCAGCGGGCATTGGCTCGGCGCCGCTGCTCGGTCTCGGCGAGATCCTGCTCCCGCGGAAGGGGCAGATGGCAGTCACCGACCGGGCCACAGCCGGGGGGCCGGCCATCGACGGCCATCTGATGGCCGCTTCCTATCTGGCCGCGAAACGCGGCATCGTCCGAGACAACAGCCATATCGGGCTGGTGATCGACCCGCTGATGACGGGGCAGTTCCTCATCGGCGGCAGCCGCGAGGACCATCGCGGCGACCACACCACTGACGCCGTGACGATCGCGGCGATACTGCGAGAGGCGCTCGATCTCTACCCGCCGCTGGCGGGCCGCCGCGTCCTGCGCAGCTTTGCTGGCGTCAGGACCGCCTCCCGCGACGGCCTGCCGATCGTCGGCCTGCATCCCCATCGCACGGGCGTGGTGATCGCCACGGGCTTCGAGGGAGACGGCATCTGCCTTGGCCCGTTCATGGGTGCGAGCGCTGCCCGCCTGCTGCTCGGCGAGCGGCCTGAAGCCGATCTTTCCGCCTTGTCGCCGCAACGCTTCGCCCGCGTCGAGGCGCACGTATGACCAGCTATTTCTCCTGGAACGGCAACCCGGTGGCCTTCCAACCGGGTGAGACGATTGCCGCAGCGCTGCTGCGGGCCGGCATCATCGATCTCGGCCAGCCCTTGAACACGCCGGGTGGGCGTGTCTTCTGCGGGATAGGCGCTTGCCAGGGCTGCGTCGTCGCTGTCGCCGATGCGGCGCCGGTCGAAGCCTGCCTGACGCCGGCGCGGGACGGGCTCCGGCTCGGTTCGCTGCCTGCGGTCGGAGCCGATCATGTGTGAGGCTCCCATTCTCGTGGTCGGCGGCGGTCCGGCGGGTGCGAGTGCTGCCGCGTCTCTCGCGGAAGCAGGCCTGCCCGTCCTGCTGATCGAGCAAAGGGACCAGCTCGGGGGCGCCATCCATCGCCTGCCGGCTCCCGGCAATGCGAGCCATATCTGGCGGCCGGCGCGGCATCGCCGCAACTGGGCCCGGCTGACGGCACGGCTGCAGGCCGCCGCCGGCCGAATCGAGACTCATACGCAGACGGTCTTCCTCGGAGTCGATGGCCAAGACCGCTTCCTGCTCGACGACCGCAGCAAAGGTCTTGTCTTCACGCGTCGCCTCCGCGCGGCGATCATCGCCGTCGGCGCCGTCGAGACGATCCGTCCCTTTTCAGGCTGGGAGCTGCCTGGCGTGATGACGGCTGGCGGCGCACAAGTACTGCTCAAAGAGACCGGCCGCCCTCTCGAGGGGCCGATCCTGATCGCCGGCAGCGGGCCGTTGCTGCCTGCCATTGCAGCTCAGCTCGCCAAGGCCGGCAACCCGCCGGTTGCCGTGCTGGAGCGCGGCCGGCCGTGGAACGCACCGGGGGCGCTGGCCCGTCTCGCCTTGTCATGGGCTCCCATGAGCGAAGCAGCAACCTATGCGGCAACGCTCGCCCGCAGCCGAGTGCCCTATCGCTGTGGAGCCACTGTCACGCAGGCCGAGCCGGACGGCGACGGACTCAAGGTCGGCATCCGCATCGGTGAGGTACAGGAATTCCTGCACGTCCGGCATTTGCTGATCCATGACGGCATCGAGCCGAACCGCACCGGAATTCCATTCCCGGAACCGGATGCCGACGTACCCGTCCTGCTCGCCGGCGATGGGCGCGAAGCGCTCGGCGCCGATGCCGCGATCCTCGATGGCCACCGCGCAGCGATGCAGTTGCTAACCCGTCTCGGCCGCGCCAACAGAGCTGCAGCTTCGGATGAGCGCGGCCTGCAAAGGGCACGCGACTTCCAGGCCAATCTCGCCCGAGCCCTCCATAGTGAACCGGTCGTGCCAGCGCCCGAGACGGTGATCTGCAGATGCGAAGGGCGCATCTACGCCGATCTGGCAACCCTGGCCGAGGATGCATCGGCCCGCGAGATCCGTTTGATGGGCCGCTTCGGCCTCGGCGCCTGCCAGGGGCGCTTCTGCGGCCCGATGATCGCAGCCCTGCGAGGCCAGCCCCTGCCGGTGACAACACCTCCCCGCTGGCCCCTGCGACCTGTTTCGGTCGCAGCGCTGGCCCGCCTGACTACCGATGAAACGGAGTGATCTGACTGTGCCCATGTCCCTCGCCAAACCCGCCCGGGCCACCGCCGCCTCCATGGTCGAGGTCACCAATCCGTTTGATGGATCGCTCGTCGACAAGGTTCGGCAGGCCGACGAAGTGGCCGTCGCGGAGGCCCTGCGTCAGGCGCGCAGGGCTTGGTCCAGCTTCCGCTTCAGCACTCCGGCCGAGCGCAAGGAACTGCTTCATCGCCTTGCCGATCGCCTTGGGGACGAGGCCGAGGCGATGGCCCGGACGATCTGCGCGGAGGTCGGCAAGACGATTACCGAGGCGCGCAACGAGGTCCGCCGCGCCCGCAATACGCTGCAGCTGAGCGGCGACGCCGTCACGGTGTTGCACGGCGAGGTGCTGCCGACGGCCATCGTACCGGGCGCCCCGGACAAGCAGGCTGTGATCACCCACGAGCCGGCCGGTGTGCTGGGCGCGATCACGCCGTTCAACTATCCGCTCAACCTGCTCTGCCATAAGCTCGGCCCCGCGATCGCAGCCGGCAATGCTGTGGTGGCAAAACCGTCGCCGAAGGCCCCGCTTGCCGCCCAGCGCCTGGCGGGGCTGGCCGAGGACGCCGGTTTTCCCGCTGGTCTGTTCAGCGTAGTCCATGGTGGCGCCGATGTCGCGGCGATGATCGCGAGCGGCGATATCGACCTGCTCAGCTTCACCGGCGGTCCCGCAGCGGGGCTGGCGCTGAAGAATGCCTCCGGCCTCGTTCGCTGCCTGATGGAACTCGGCGGCAATGACCCGCTGATCGTCATGCCGGATGCCGATCTCGACCGCGCCGCCGAGGTGGCGATCACCCATCGCTTCGAGATCGCCGGCCAGAGCTGCGCGGCCGTGAAGCGCCTCTACCTGCACGATGCGATCCGCGAGACAATGATCGAGCGCATTGCCGCCAAGATCGCGCAGGTGTCGACCGGCGATCCGGCCGATACCGCGACCGTCATGGGCACCGTCATCGATGAGCCGGCCGCTGCCGAGGTCGAACGGCGCGTCAAACTCGCCGTGGCCGACGGCGCCCGGATCGTCGCGGGTGGCAGCCGGCGTGGCACGCTGTTCGCGCCCACCCTGATCGATGCCGTTCCGGCGCAGACGGAGCTCGTGCGTTCCGAGACGTTCGGGCCGGTGCTCGCAGTGCGCCCCTTCAGCGATCCCGACACCGTGATCGCCGAGGTCAACGCCGGCGCCTACGGGCTGCAGGCGGGGCTCTTCACCAACGACCACGCGCTGGTAAAGCGCGTTGCGCGCCAGCTGCGCGTCGGCGGCGTGATGATCAACGAGGGGCCGGATTTCCGCGCCGAGAACGTGCCATTCGGCGGCATCAAATCGAGCGGACTCGGCCGTGAGGGCATCCACATGACCCTGCGGGAAATGAGCGAAATCAAGGTCGTCATCGACTGACGATGCAAGGAGTTAAGTTGATGATCGATCCAGAACTGCGCCGCCGTCTCACCGGCGTATTCACCGCGCTGGTTACGCCGTTCCGAGACGGGGCGCTCGATATTCCCGCGCTCGAAAAGCTCATCGAGGCACAGATTGCCGCCGGCATCGCCGGGCTCGTTCCGGTCGGCACGACCGGCGAGGCCGCGACGCTGAGCGAGGACGAGGCCGATACGGTGATCCGAACCACGGTCAAGGCCGCGGCGGGCCGGGCCTTCGTCATGGCGGGCGCCGGCTCCAACGCGACGCGACTTGCCATCGGCAAGGCGGCGCGGGCCGAGGCGGCAGGCGCGGACGGCATCCTGTTGGTGACACCCTACTACAACAAGCCCTCGCAGGACGGGCTGTTCGACCACTTCTCGGCCATCGCCAGTGCGGTGAGCCTCCCGATCATGCTCTACAGCGTGCCGGGGCGCACCGGCGTCGAGATCGCGCCGACGACGGCCGCGCGCCTGGCCGCGGCCCATTCCAACATCGTCGGCATCAAGGAAGCCGGCGGCAAGGCCGAGCGCATCACCGAGCTCCGGCTCGCGGTCGGACAGGATTTCGTGATCCATTCCGGCGATGACGGCCTCACCCTGCCTTTCCTCGCCCTCGGAGCCGACGGCGTCACGAGCGTGGCCTCGAACCTGCTGCCGGCGGAGATCGTCGCTTTGTGCCGGGCCTGGTTCGCCGGCGACCTGCACGAGGCACGCCGCATCCACGAGGCTCTGTTCGACCTGATCGGCCACCTCTTCATCGAAAGCAACCCGGTGCCGGTGAAGACAGCGCTGGCGCGTAGCGGCCAGATCGGGACCGAACTGCGCGCGCCGCTGGCACCCCTGCGTCCGGAGAATCTCAAGGCGCTGGAAGTCAGCCTCAAGGCCTTCGCGAACCGGCCGCACATATAAGAAAACCGGTAGGAGGGAGCCCTACTCTCGCATTGTCCGCTTAAGTGCGTCGCATAGGCTTTTGCCGTCCTAACGACCAGCACAAGACCGAAAATATCGGCAAAGGGAACGGAGTGGAAATCTCATGAAATCGATCATTCGCGCCATCTGCGTCGCCGGCCTCGGCCTGCTGGCACTTCAATCCTCGGCTCGGGCCGAGGACACCATCGAGGCCATCCGCTCGCGCGGTGTGCTGCGCATTCCGGGGATCATCAACGAGGATCCCTACTTCAACAAGGATCCGCGGACCGGCGAATGGCGCGGCTTCGCCATCGAGATGGCCCGCGACATTGCCAACACGCTGGGCGTCAAGCTGGAGGTCGTCGAGTCGAGCTGGCCGAACTCCATCCTCGACGTCCAGAGCGGCAAGGTCGATCTGGCGCTCGGCGTCACGGCCACCCCGCAGCGCTCGCTCTCGATCGCCTTCTCGAACCCGACCTACTTCAACAGCTTCATCATCGTCTCGCCCAAGGCGGAGCTCTCGAAGCTGAGCTGGGCCGAACTCAACGACCCGAAATACACCTTCGCGGTCGATCTCGGTTCGTCGCAGGACCTCATCGCCCAGCAGTATCTGCCCAAGGCGAAGATGCTGCGCTTCAAGTCGCGTGACGAGGCCATCGTGGCCGTGGTCAGCGGCAAGGCCGACGGGCTCGTCAACACCATGCTGAACGGCCTCGTCATGAGCAAGAAGGCGAGCGGCGTCGGCAAGGTCATGGTGCCTTCCCCGGTTCTCTCGACGCCGTCGGTGGTCGCGATGAACTGGAAGTCCGACGAGAAGTCGCGCGCCTTCGTCTCCGCCTGGGCCGAATACAACCGCCGCATCGGCAACAATCAGACCTGGATCGTCAAGAGCCTGGCTCCCTTCGGAATCACGCTCGACGATATGCCCGAAGGATTCGGCTTCGGCGGCTGAGAAAAGCCGGCCTGACAGGGCTACGGGTGTTTCAGGTGGAATCGCAATGGCGACCCACTTGAAATCCGACCCCGGGCCGCATCGCGAACCAGAGGAGGATGACAGCGAAAGCCCGGACCCGGCTTCGCGCATCCTGCTCTCGGGCCGCTTTCAACAAAGGTTAGCATGACATGTACACGTGGAGCTTCGCCCCTATCTTACAGGCGAGCGACCTGTTCCTCTGGGGCGCGTGGATCACCATCGTCTATACGGTGGGCTCCATCGCCATCGGGCTGGTCCTCGGGCTGCTCCTCTGCTTCGCGCGGCTCTCGGGCATCGGCCCGCTGAGCTGGCTGGCGCAGGGCTTCCAGGAGCTGTTCCGGTGCACGCCGCTGCTCGTGCAGCTGCTCTGGATCTACTACGCCCTGCCGCTGTTGCTCGGCTTCGACCTTGCCAACTGGGCGGCCGCGCTGATCACACTCTCGCTCTACGCGGCGGCGTTCTATGCGGAGGTCTTCCGCGGCGGCATCGTTTCCATCGACAAGGGCCAGTCGGAAGCGGGCGCCGCGATCGGCATGTCCGGCTGGCAGGTCATGCGGCGCATCGTGCTGCCGCAGGCCGTTCGCCGGATGATGCCGGCCTTCATCAATCAGTCCGTAACGCAGTTCAAGAACACCTCACTGATCTCGGTGATCTCGGTGGCCGAGCTCACCTACATGGCCAGCATCATCAACGGGCAAACCTATCGCCCGCTGGAATCCTACACCGTCCTGGCGGTGCTCTATTTCGTCATCCTGTTCCCGATCACGAAGTTCGCCGACATCGTCGAGAGCCGGACGCGCGGCGGCCATTGAGCGAGAACCATCCCATGACCATCGAGTCCACAGCCGACGCCCGCGAAACCGTTCTCGAAGCCCGCGGCATCGCCAAGAGCTTCGGCGCGCTTCGCGTTTTGCACGGCATTGATCTGTCCCTGACGAGCGGCGAGGTCGTCGCGATCATCGGGCCCTCAGGCTCCGGAAAATCGACCTTTATTCGCTGCATGAACATGCTCGAAGCGCCGGACACCGGGGAGATCCTCTATCGCGGCCGCCGCGTCGGCCCGAAATTCCGGGGCGGCGGCCAACTCCTTGGCCTCGGCGAGCTGCGGCGCCATGTCGGCATGGTCTTCCAGCACTTCAACCTGTTTCCGCATATGAGCGTGCTGGAGAACGTGATCGAAGGCCCCGTCACCGTGCAGCGAAAGGCGCGCGGCGAGGCGATCGACATCGCGATGGACTACATCGCCAGGGTCGGCTTGGCCGAGAAGCGCGATGCGCGGCCGGACCAGCTTTCAGGCGGGCAGAAGCAACGCGTGGCCATCGCCCGGGCGCTGGCGATGCAGCCGGATGCGCTGCTGCTCGACGAGATCACCAGCGCGCTTGATCCCGAGCTCGTCGGCGAAGTTCTGAGCGTCGTGCGCAGCCTCGCAGAGCAGGGCATGACGATGGTCCTCGTCACCCATGAGATTTCCTTCGCCGCCGATGTCGCCAATCGCGTCGTCTTCATGGAAGGTGGGCGTATCGCCGAGCAGGGCAGCCCGGATCGGATCCTACACAACCCCGACAACGAACGTCTCAAGACGTTCCTCGCCCGCTTCCATGCCTGACCCGCGGGAAAACGGCATACGGCCCTTCAGGGTCGTCATCATCGGCGCCGGCCGCATCGGAACGGCGCTGGCACTGCTTCTGCGCGAGAAGCCGGAGTTCGAGATCCTCCTCGCCGATCCGACGGAACCCGGACGCCAAAGAGTGGAAGAGCTCGGGCTCCCGCTCGCCGATGCCGATCCCAGCAACCCGGCCCGGCTCGATCAGATGCTGACCGGCGCTGATGCCGTCGTCGCGGCGCTGCCATCCTCGGCGACCCCCATGGTGGCCGCAGCTGCCCGCCGCAACGGTACGCATTATCTCGATCTCGGCGATGACGAGGTCGCGCTCGAGGCGATACGGCGCCAGGCAAACGCCGCCTCTGGCTGCTTTGTCCCGCAATCCGGCATCTCGCCGGGTCTGGTTTCGGGGCTGGTGCTCGACCTCGCCTCGCGCCATGGGAACGAACCGGACATCGCTGTGCGGATCGGCGGGCTCCCGCAGAAGCCGTCCGGCCGCCTGGGTTACGGGCTGGTCTGGGACATCGATGCGACGCTGCGCGAATACACGCGCCCCTCGGTCGCCCTGATCAACGGCCGCAAGACCGAGCTGGCTCCCTTATCGCGCTGCAGCCCCTTGCGCCTCGGCTCGCACGATTACGAGGCCTTCGTTTCGAGCGCCATCCCCGACACGCTCTGCGAACGCTTGGCCGGAAAAGTCGCGAGCCTGGTCTCTTATACGATCCGCTATCCCGGGCATGCCGATTACATCGCGTTCCTGCTGGACGAACTGAAGCTGCGGGACCGCGTCTATCTGCTGCGCAATCTTTTCCTCAACGGCTTGCCGGAGATTGCGGATGATCGCTTGCTGATCTCGATCGTCGCGACGTCCAACCAGGGTAGCAGTCAGATTGCCGAGCATTTCCTGCGGAAGATCGAGCCGGTGCAGATCGCGGGTGCGACGGTCGGCGCAATGCGGCACGCCGCGGCCTCGCATGTCGCAGCCGTGTTGGACCTCCTGCGCTCCGGATCGATCGGAAAGCCGGGCCTCCTCGCACAGGAGGATATCCCCTTTGCGCTGCTCCGTGAAAACCGTTTCCTCTCGTGGTTCTTCAGCGCAGCGGTGGCAGCACCCCAATCAAACCTATCGGAAGTCGTATCATGACCGCTCCCGTGACACGCCCCCCGACCGCCGTCGTCAACGATCTGAGCATCGGCGTCCTGATGCTCGACACGCATTTCCGGCGGCTGCCTGGCGACATCGGCAATGGCCGGACCTGGCCGTTCCCGGTGCAGTTCCGCGTAGTGCGCGGCGCCGATCCCGCTGCGATCGTCCACGGTCGCCCGGAGGAGTTCCTGAAGCCCTTCATCGCGGCGGCGCAGGATCTCATCGCCTGCGGCGTGCGTGGCATCACCACGAGCTGCGGCTTCCTGGCCCTGCTGCAGAAGGAGCTCGCTGCGGCGTTGCCAGTTCCCGTCGCGACAAGCAGCCTGCTGCAGGCGCCGCTGATCGAGGCGATGCTGCCGGCGGGCCAGCAGGTAGGCATCCTCACCTTCGCCGCCGAGGCTCTCAGCGCCCGCCATCTCGCGGCTGTTGGAGTGCGCCCGGACACGCCGATCGAAGGGTTGCCGCCAGATAGCCTATTCCGGGCGGTTTATGGCAACCGCGGTGGCATTTCCGACGTCGCCGAGCTGGAGCGCGAAGCCGTGGCCGCGGCGCAGGCCCTGGTGCGTCGGCACCCGAACATCGGGGCGATCCTGTGCGAATGCACCAATTTGCCGCCGCATTCGACGGCAATCGCTGCGGCGACCGGCCGCCCGGTCTTCGACATCATCGGTTTCGTGCAATGGTTCGGGCATGCGATATCACCGCCGAGCTTCCGCTGAGATGCGCCGCGCAGCGGCATCGCACAAAAAAGTTACACGCAATGGCAGAGCTCGCTGCAAAGCGGGAACAGGCGGGCTAAATCGACCTGAATTTATGATCGCCCGCGCGCCAACCGAACAAGCTAGGAGCCAACCAGCCTGCGCCGAGTATATTGAAGGGCCGTCTGGTGGAGGCAGGCTCCGCCTCTCAGTTCAGGCAAGATGGCTGCGGGCAAGCAGATGAGCTTCATCGGGCACCTCAAAGCGAGCCTCCATGTAGTCGAACATGGTACGCGAGATCTCGAATGAGTACCCGTTTGACCGAGATGCATTGCGACGCTCCACGCGCCCCCATCGCTCTTCTACGGAGACATCAAGATAGTGAAGTTGGCCCGAATAACCGGCATTGGTGACAAGCTCGGTCGTCGCCATCCGATGTCGTTTGGTCGTAAAGCCAAGATCTAGGACCACGTCCGTTCCCCGAGACGAGACCTGTAGCGCCGTAGCCAATATCTGCAGCTGGCACCGTTCGACCCGCTCCATGACCCAAGCTAGCTCCATTGGCGCCGGGACGTCGGCTGCGAATAACGCTGCCATCCATTCATCTATGGAGAATCGAACCCCTTTGACGCTCTCAGCCAGCGTATTCGAATAATTAGTCTTTCCTGCGCCGATAGGGCCGCAGACAAGATGGAATATTGGAGATGTCATCCTAGCCTCTTATTTCAAAATAATATGATTATTTTTCTTGTTTGGCGAAGATATTCGATCTAAATGCACCCGCCGTCTTGCGAGACTTCATAATGAAGAAGCATGATCGTCTTGCCGTCGTAGATGCGATCACTCTCGATCGCCGCTGATGCCTCTTCATATCGTCGGCTCCAGGCGCGCGATGCCCTTATCGCCTCCGGATGCGGATGACCATGACGAGGGGGCCAGCCAGTCCCAAAAGCTGGCGTATCTCACTTCACGCGATGTCCAATCAGCGAGATCGCGCTCATTTCGGCCGTGCCTGCGTCAGGTCTGCCAGGAGCTGTCGGCATTCCGGGATCGCCTGCGGCCCTTTGCAGAATGCAATTGCCCGCTGGCGGTGACCTTCCATGATCTTAGGGATGTCATCGCTCACCGCCTGCATGCGTCGATGGTTCTCCATCATCACGGCCGTCTTGGCGAGGCCGGTAGGATCGAGTTCGGCCACCTGCATTGCCCCGGCGGTCGCCTGGACGTCATAGAGGCGGGCCAGGCTTCCATCGGACGCTGCGGGCGCCGGGTCTGTCGTCTGACAACCTGTGAGAGCAAGGAGCAGGAATGGAATTATGATCAAGCGCATCATAGATATTGGCCAACTATCTTCGTGTAACATCAAGAATTATAGCAATAAATCTATCGCATACCCGCATATCGAAAACGAATCGCCGCGAACTGCAAAAGCATAATTGTCTTGGCATCGCATATTTCTCCGCTGCCGATCATCGCCAATGCAGCATCAAGTGGCAGCTCGACGCGCTCTATATCTTCGCCCTCCTCGACGAGCCCGCCGCCTTCACCAATCCGGTCATGCTCGGAATAGATGCCGATGAAGAAATGCAGCCGTTCCGTAACTGATCCGGGGCTCATGAAGGCCTGAAAGACGGGCAAGATCTCGTGGATCCGATAGCCGGTTTCCTCCTCCACCTCCGCCCGGATGCGGGTGGCGGGATCGGCGCCGTCCAGGAGGCCGGCGGCAGCCTCGATCATCAGGCCATCATGGCCATTCACGTAGGCGGCATAGCGAAACTGACGGGTCAGGAGAACAAGCTGGCGATCAGGGTCGAACAACAAGATCGCCGCGCCGTCGCCCCGATCATACGTTTCGCGCGCCATCTGCTGCCAGGTCCCATCCCGGCGCCGAAAGCGAAATTCCGTCTTGCGCAGAATTGCCCAGTCCTCAGAGAGTGTCTGGACCGAGGTAACGTCGACCCGATCTGCCATGTTCATCGCTGTTGACCCTTGTGCGCTCCGAGAGCGCGCGATATTGCACGACAATAAATTCCACGCAATATCGTGCAGTAGGTCGACATGCTAACCACCGAGCGCAAAACTCTGTTGCTGGACGTTCTGGCGCGCGACGGTCGGATCGTCGCAAAGGCGCTGAGCCAGCAGCTCGGCCTGTCCGAGGATACGATCCGTCGTGATCTTCGCGAGCTGGCGGCTGAGGGCTTATTGCAGCGCGTTCATGGTGGAGCGCTTCCGGCCTCGCCGGCTTTGGCCAATCTCGCCGGGCGCCGCATGATCTCGCGTGATGGCAAGGCCAGTGTCGCTCGAGCAGCGGTCAAAATGCTCCGCGCCGGGCAGATTGTGGCGATAGACGGCGGCACAACCGCCATTGCTTTAGCGCGAAGCCTACCAACTGATCGCGAATTGACGGTCGTGACCCATAGCCCTGACATCGCCGCCGTGCTCGTGGACAATCCCGGAGTCTCGGTCGAGATGATCGGCGGCAGGATCTATCGCCATTCCAACGTCGCTGTGGGGGCGTTGGCACACGAGGCGATCCGGCGCATCCGCACTGACTTTTTCTTCATGGGCGTCACGGGCATCCACGCGGAATTCGGCTTAACGACGGGCGACAGAGAGGACGCCGCCATCAAGAGGGCGTTCTGTGAGCAGGCTGCGGAAGCGATCGTCCTGGCATCCCACGAGAAGATTGGCGCCGTCTCGGCCTATGAGATTCTGCCTCTGGGCGAGGTCGCCGGCGTCATCGTCGAAAAGAACCAGGCGGAAGCCGAGCTTTCTCCGTTGATCGCCCGCGGCGTGAACATCATCCGTGCGTGATCTGCACGAAATTGCACGGTTCGACCATTGGATCCGGCCGCTGGGTATGTCGGAATGAGCAGAGCCCCTGGTGAGCGCACATCCGTGCAGCCAGCGTGGAGCTTTACTTAGGCAGAATGCCGGCGGCCTTTACGATCCCGGCCCATTTGGCGATCTCGATGCCGACGAACGCCTCGTGGCGCCCGCCGTCTGACCCGTCATATCGCGTTCGGCGGCCGACAAGGGGCGGCCGACAGCCAGGCACGCGTTGCAACGGCGTTGCTGATCTAGCCTAGAACCCGGCCGCGAACTCGGCTTTGCCGACTGCCTTTGTCACAAGCGTCAGCACATGCCCCGCGAGTGGTTCGTCGCGCCGCTCGGCTTCCGACAGCGGCTCGCTGGCAGATGTGAGATAGAGGCGATCAAGCCCCTCGCCGCCAAAGCAACAGCAAGTCGGGTGGCTGACCGGCAGCGCGATCTCCTCGGCTATGCTTCCGTCCGGCGTGTAGCGGACCAGGCGGCGGCCAGCATATTCCGCGTTCCAGAGATGGCCCTCGGCATCGATGCAGCTTCCATCCGGCCGGGCCGGAGCCGCCGTCTGGGCAAAGACGCGGCGCTCCCCGAGCTCGCCGGTTGCCGGGTCGAGATCGCAGGCCCAGATCGTGTAGGCGCGCGTATCGGCGTAATACATACGCCCCCGTTCCGGATCGAAGGCGAGCGCGTTCGGAATGGCCAGAGCATCCACCTTGCGTTCCACCCTAAGGCCCGGCGTGACCCGATAGAGCGCGCCCACCGGGGCATAGTCAGCCTCCCGCAGGGTGCCGACCCAGAAATTCCCGGCGGAATCGGCCCGGCCATCATTCTTGCGATGACCGACGACGCCCGGCTCGGGATCGATCAGGAAGCGCTGCTCGCCGCTGGCGGGATCGTAGGCGTGGAGGCCGTCGTCGCAGGCGAGGATCAGTCCGCCACTCGCCCGCAGCGCGATCGAGCCGAGACGCCGCGCCCTGACGGGGTGGCGCACGCAGCCGCCGGTCAGAGGATCGTGGCTCCAGAGCTCTCCCGCGAGCACATCGACCCACCACAGGCGTTGCGTCCTCCAGCACCAGATGGGGCACTCGCCCAGCCGGTTCGGCGGCGCGCCGAGGCTCTCAACCCGCATGGGCAGGCGCAGCGCCAGCCGCGCCGGTCTCGATATGGCCACCAAGGAAGAGCTGGCCAACGCGGGGGTCGGCCAGGAGCTTAGCGGCGGTGTCGTGCATGCGGGTCTGGCCGAGTTCGAGCACCAGCCCGTAATCCGACATCGCCAGCGCCGCCTTAGCGTTCTGCTCGACCATCAGCACCGAGACCCCGTGATCGCGCAGGCGCGTCAGTGTCCGGAAGACCTCCTGCACGAGATTGGGCGAGAGGCCGATCGAAGGCTCGTCGATCAGGATCAGCTTCGGATCGAGCAGCAGCGCGCGAGCGACCTCGAGCTGCTTCTGCTGCCCGCCGGAGAGTTCGACGGCCTTGCGGTCGCGGAATTCGCGCAGCATCGGGAACTGGTCCATCACCGCTTCGATGCGGGCCTTGACCTTGGCCTGGTCGGGGGCCGTGATGCCGCCGAGCTCGAGGTTATGATAGACTGAGAGCTGAGGCACTATGTTGCGCCCCTGCGGCACATAGGTGACGCCATGGCCGATCATCTGCCGCGGCGTCTGGCGCGTCACGTCCTTGCCCTCCAGCAGCACTTGGCCGGACTCGATGTTCAGCAACCCGAAGATCGCCTTGAACACGGTCGACTTGCCGGCGCCGTTGGGTCCGATCACTGTGGTGATGGAGGCCTTCGGGATGGCGAAGGAGACGCCGTTCAGGATGGTGATCTTGCCGTAGCCGCCGTGGACGCCACGCAGTTCGAGCATGCTCAGCCTCCGAGATAAGCGTCGATCACGGTCTGGTTCGACCGGATCTCGTCGGGCGTGCCCTCGGCAATGACCGCGCCCTCGGCAAGCACGATAATGCGGGTGCACAGGCTCATCACGAATTCCATGTTGTGCTCGATGACCACGAAGGTGGTGCCGTGCTCGACATTGTAGGCGGCGAGGCGCTCCTTGAAATGCGCCAACATCGTCAGGTTGACGCCGCCGGCCGGCTCGTCGAGGAGCACGAGGCCCGGCCCTGCCATGAACGCCATGGCCGCATCGACGAGCTTCTGCTGTCCGTAGGAGAGCGAGCCGGCGAGTTCGTCGCGCAGATGCGTCAGGCGGAAGAAGGCGATCAGCCGCTCCGCCTCCTCCGTGAGCCCCGCATCGGCCGGGCCGAACAGGCGTGAGAGCATCGTGCCCTGGTGCTCCTGCCCGGCGAGGATGATGTTGTCGAGCACCGTCATCTTCGGGAACACCGAAAGCTGCTGGAAGGTGCGGCCGACGCCGAGCCGGTTCATCTGCGAGGCGCGCATTCCGGAGACCTTGCGGCCATTGACCGAGACCTCGCCGGCATCCGGCGGCAACTGGCCGAGGATGCAGTTGAACAGCGTCGACTTGCCGGAGCCGTTCGGCCCGATCAGCCCCAGCACCTCGCCCTTGCGGACATCGAAGGAGACGCCGCGCACGGCGCGGATGCCGCCGAAGCTCTTCTCGACATTGCGGACGGACAGAACGGGCTCGCTCATGGCAGGGTCGCTCATGGCAGACGCGCTCCCTCGGCCATGTCTGCGCGGACCTGTCGCCTCGGCCAGAATCTCGCGCGCAGCTTGCCGAAGATGCCGATCAGCCCGGACGGCACGAAGACCAGCATGACGATGACAAGCGCTGAATAGATGATCAGGTAATAGCCTTCGGTGAAGCGCAGAACCTCCGGCAGCAGGATCACGACCGCCGCGCCGATAAAGGGGCCGAAGAAGTAGCCGGCCCCGCCGACCACGACCATCAGCAGGATGCGCAGCGAATGCGCGAGCCCGAAGGAGCCCGGCTCGATGAACTGCACCAGCGGTGTGACCAGCGCTCCGGCAAGTCCGCCATAGGCCGAGCCGATGGCGAAGGCGAGCAGGGTGAACCGGCGCGTATCGACGCCCAGGCTCTCCGCCCGGATCGGATTCTCGCGCAGCGCCTTGAACGCGCGGCCCCACGGCGACCGGACGATGGCCCACAGCCCGAGCGCGGCAAGAACCGTGACGCCCAGGGTGAAATAGTAGAAGGGCAACTGCTTGTCGGTAGAGAAGGACCCGAATTCCGGCCGCGGCATGCCCGAGAGGCCATAGGTGCCGCCGGTCAGCCATTCCTCGTTGCGCAGGACGAGAAAGACGAGCGTGTTGAAGGCCAGCGTGACGAAGGCGAGGAAATGCCCCTTCACCCTGAGCGCCGGATAACCGAGGACGAGGCCGACGACGAAGCAGAGCGTGAGCCCGACCGGAAGCGACACAAGCCAGTGCCATCCGGCCAGCGTCATCAGGGCGGTGGTATAGGCGCCGAGCGCCATGAAGGAGGCCTGCGCAAGCGAGATCTGCCCGGCATAGCCGAGCGTCAGGTTGAGCCCCATCGCGGCAATCGTGAAGATGAGCCAGGAGGTCAGGACATAGATGAAATAGTTCTTCTGGCCGAGCGGGAGCAGGATCGCCGCGGCCAGCAGCGCGACGATCAGAAGGAGCCGCCAGGAGCGGTGCAAGGATAAGCCGCGCATCGATAGTCCGCCCATCAGACCGCCCTGCCCTCGGACGTGCCCACGAGACCCTGCGGCCGCACGAGGATGATGGCGATGAGCAGGACAAGCGGCAGCGCCGCCCGATACTGCGCGGTGACATAGGTCGCGGTCAGGTTGTCGAGCACCCCGATCAGCAGCCCGCCGACGAGGGCCCCGCGGATCTGGTTGAAGCCGCCGACGATCGCCGCGATGAACGCGATCAGCCCCAGCGTCTCGCCGTTCGAGAACTTCGCCAGATAGACCGGGGTGATGAGGAAGGAGGCCAGCGCCGCCAGCGCGGCGTTGATCAGGAAAGTGTAGAGAACCATACGCTTGACGTCGACGCCGAGGATCTCCGCGACGCCTGGATTCTGGGCCGTCGCCTGCATGCAGCGGCCGGTCCGCGTGCGGTTGAGGAACAGCGTCAGCAGCACGACGACGCCGAGAGAGATGCCGAGGTTGAGCAGATCGCGCAGCGAGACCGCCGCGCCGAACAGGTTGATCGGATCGCCCGGGAACAGCGCCGGGAACGGCTGCGCCTCGGCGCCGTAGAACTCCTTCGCGCTCTCCTTGAGCAGAATCCCCAGCGCCATCGTCGCGATGATCAGCGTGATGCCGCCATGCGGCAGGATCGGCTCCACGATCAGCTTCTTGAAGACGAGGCCGAGGAGCACGATCGAAACGACGAGCCCGAACAGCAGCGAGATCCAGAACGACAGGCCCAGCCAGTGCATGCCGATCAGCACGAAGAAAGCCGGCACCATGACGAACTCGCCCTGGGCGAAGTTGACCGTCTGGGCCGCCTGCCAGACGAGGGTAAAGCCGATCGCGACGAGCGCGTAAACGGCGCCGGTCGCGAGACCGGAGAGCAGGACCTGCAGGAATTGGGACATCGCTCGTATTTCCGCTGGACTGCCGCGGCGGCGTGCCGCCGCAGCAACATGGAAAGCCGTCAGTTGGCCGGAACGGCGCCGATCACGACCGGCGAGCCGCCCTTGACCTGAACCATGAAGCTCGGCCGGGACATCTCGCCGCGATCATCCCAGCAGGTGTCGAGCAGGATTTTCGGATGGTCGGCCACCTTGAGGCACAGGCCCTTCATCTTCTTCGAGAAGGCCTCGCCATCGGTCTTGCCGACCATGTCCATCACGTATTTCGTGGACCAGACGCCGACATAGCCCTTGATCGCGTCATGGGTCGGCTTGCGCTTGAAGGTCTCCTCGAACGACTTGGCGAAGGCTGCGATGCCCGGCACCTCGGTCGCAGTCGCGGTGACGCCGACATGGGCGATGGCGCCTTCCGCGGCGGGGCCGGCCAGCTCGATGACCTTGGCCTCGGTCAGCGTGACCTCGCCGACCAGCGGCATCGGCAGCGTCTGCTTCTTGGCCTCGATCAGGAAGCGCGCCGACTCCTCCTGGTTCATGTAGACGAACACCGCGTCCGGATTGGCGCTCTTCAGCTTCGCCACGTCGGCGGCGTAATCTGTCTGGGCCTGCTCGGAGGGGACATCGATTATGACGTCGATACCGGCCTTCTTCATCTCCGCGATGAAGACATTGCGCCCGCCGCGCCCGAACTCGTTGTTGACCCAGGCGACACCCACCTTCTTGGCCTTCAGCGTGTCCTTGAAATAGGGCGTCAGCGCCGGGACACCCTTCTGCGCGCCGGAAGAGGTGCGGTAGACGAAGGGATTGCCGCGCTCGACGATGGTCGGCGCTTCGGAACCGACGAACTGCGGAATGCTGTTCTGCTTGGCGACGAGCATGTTGACCAGCGTCGAGCCGGAATACACCGTCCCGATGATGGCGACGACGCCTTCGTCGATGGCCTTCTGGACGAGCGCGCGCGAAACCTGCGGATCGGTCTGCGTATCGTATTCCGGCATCTCGACCTTCTTGCCGAGGATGCCGCCGGCCGCGTTCACCTCCGTGACCGCCAGCCTGGCGCCATCGCGCCAGTTCGTGCCGGAGGGAGCGCCGGCGCCTGACAACTCGCCGACCATTCCCAGTTTGACCGTATTCGCCGTTTGCGCCGAGACGCTGCCAACCGGCAGTGCGATCAAGGCCGCCAGAAGCAGCCCGCTATAGTTCTTGGATCGACCCACTTTATCCTCCCAATCGACCGAGAAGCGGTTCCGGTGCCGTTTCACTGCACCGCCCTCCTCATTTTTTCAGTAGTGAAACACCTCAGGCCTTCCCGGCAGGCGACTTGTTTTACCCTTCCCCGCGGGAGCCATGAGAAACTCGGCCTGCGTGTCGACCATCCCTTCGCCTGTCTTGGTCCGACGGCCGCGACGACACGCACCGACGAACCGGCGGTAACCTTAGCTCGATGATCACGCAAGCGACGAGTTGCGATGAGGGGCGATGGATTGAAGCTGCGCGCGCTTCCCGCGCTGGCCGGATGCCGGCTTATGGCGCAGACCTCATTCATCGGGGATTGATGTCTAAATCTTCAGCGTATGACAGCCTATTGCTGCGTTCGCCTCAGCATATCGGTATTATAGCCGAGGGCCTTTGCCCTGCCGGCCAGGGCTGCGTACTGGCGGGGGCTGACCTCCTGGCTTCGCGTCAGAATCCAGAGATAGCGCCCTGACGGTTCGCCCACGATAGACCACGAATAATCCGGCGCTCGATCAAGCACCCAGTAGTCGCCCTCGATGGGCCAGAAGAAGACGACCTTCAGTTTCGCGCCGTTGGATCCGTCGACGACGCGTGCTGTCGCTTCGGCAGTCCTCAGCGAGCCTGTCACACTGCCTTGTCGGCAGGAGTTGACGACTGCGACCGCATCGTCTGCCTTCCGAGAATAATCCGCGGTAACCGCTTCGCAACCCTTCTGGAAGCCGGCCTCATAGCGGGCCTGCTCGTACCACCTGCCAAGATAGCGGCTCAACTCGACGGCCTTCGCCGGCTGGGGAACGCTGGCGTTTCCGACGGGCTGGTTCTCCAGCGGATTGCAGGCCGCCAGTGCCAGGCCCGATCCGACCACCAGCGCACTCATCCAGCCTTTCATCGTCATCCTCGCTATCGGCTGCCCGAAAACGTCAAGTCGAACGCAGTTCCCATCACGGATCTACGGTGAGATTTCGATAACAAGAAGAACTTCGCCGGGCTCGCCCAGACGCTATTTCGACAGGCGCCTGACGTTGGCCCGGACCTTCCGCCGATAGCCGCGGACAACACCGATAGGGGCGGTCCCGGTCGCAGCCTTCATCATGGCGTCCTGACCGGCGGAAAGCTTTTCCCTGATCATGAGACTGGCTTCGCGTTCAGCAGCCGGGCCGCCGGCTGCCAGCCTCATTCCTCGCAGCCAGATCGCCTGCTGCGCCTCGAATGCCAACATCGACATCTCGATGAAGAGCCTAAACATTGGCGTCGCCTCCCGTCGCAGGCTTTTCGGCAGGCCTGGACGTCCGCTTCCGTCTGGCCGCCGGCTTTGCTGTCCGAGCAGACGGCCTTCTTCGCGATGCCGGCGTAACATCCCTCGCCGCTTGGATGCGCGTCTCCTGGTTCCATCGATACAACCCATACCCGATGGCCCCAGCGAGAAGCACCGGCGTCGGTATCCGCGTTGCCAGCAATGTCAGCGGCACGGCGAATCTCTCAGGGATCTCGCCTCGTTCGACATTCCGCGCGACCCACGCGCCGGCCAGACTTGAGAATGCAGCTCTGATCATGTCCGTTCCTTGGAGCTCGGTTTGCTCTGAGAACGTCCAACGCGGCGATGGGGAACGACGTTCCCTTATCGGGCTCTGCCATCATGTCGGTGCGTTTGGTGCTTTCCGTCACGAGCCGATCGTCTGCTGTCGCGCACTCACCAGGAGATCGCGGGCGGCGCCCGCGGGACACCCCGATGGAATGATGCAATGCGTCGCCCGGGTAGCGAAAGCCCGTCCAATCCCACGGTCGCTTCCGTCACCTTCAGCCAAGCCTGGCCCGCACAAAGGCCCCCATCTCCGCCAGGGCCCGGCGGCCATCGGCAAGCTGCTCATAAAACAAGTGCCACGCATGGATCATGTGCGGCCAAACCTGCAACGTCGTCCGGACATCGGCAGCCGCTGCGACACCTGCCAGCCGGACCGCATCGTCCAGCAGCGTCTCGTCCGATCCGACCTGGATCAGAAGCGGCGGCAAGCCGCGCAGATCCGCGTGAATCGGTGAGACCATCGGCATGCGCGGATCGCGGCCCTGCAGATAGGCCGCCGCCAGCTCTTGCAAGTATGGGCGCTGGATCAGCGGGTCCACCCTAGCTTTGGTCTGCATCGTGGCGCCAGACATCTCCAGATCCGTCCAGGGTGAACTGCACCATGCGCAAGCGGGCAACGCCGTGCCGGCTTCCCGCAACGAAACAAGCGTTGCAATTGCGAGCCCGCCGCCGGCGCTTTCTCCGGCGATCACGATGTTTTCCGGCTGGAACCCTTGCGACAGCAAAAAACGATAGCCGGTCAGCGCATCGTCGAGGGCCGCTGGAAAGGGATGTTCCGGCGCCAGGCGATAATCCAGCGCCAGCGTGCGGGTCCCTGCCTCCCGACCGGCTTGCGCGATCATATGCCGGTGGCTCCTGATCGATCCGGAAACGTAGCCGCCGCCGTGCAGGAACAGGATTACCCGCGCCGGGTCCGCGGCGGGCGTGCTCGTCCATTCAGCCCTGACCCCGTTGGCATCGACCTCCTCTACGAGCACATCCGCGGGCATCTCGTAGCGTGCCGTAAGGCTGTCCAGCCGCTGCCGGCGACCGGCGACGTCAGTTGGCGGCTGGCCCGCCGCCAACATCGCTTTGATGGCGGCCATCTCGGTGTCGGATCCCGTCAATCTCGCCTCCCTCGAAGTCGGCCACGATGTCCGGCAAGGTCGCGGCTCGCAGGGCCAATCCGATCGGCGCGAGCGAATTGCGTGCTTCCGACGCTCGCAATCGGCGACGCAGCAGACATTCGGGCCGCGGGCTGGTGAACCGCGTCGACATCATCTTCAGCCAATGGCCTGGCTGGCAAGCGCAATGCGGCGAGAACCCGTCTTCGAACGCGGCACGAACGGAGCTCGCCCAAGCCCCATCGAAGTGGCGCTGTCATGGATCTGCATCCCGCTCGCGGCCAGAAAGCCCGTAAAGACGGTATTGCACGCCGGCGTATCGGCACGCAGGAAGCTCCCGGCATGGGCCTCGACATGAGGGCGCGAGACGGCGATCGCATCGTCCTCGCTCGCCGCGACGACGGGGCCGATGACATGACCCCGCCCGAACGGCCGGCACAGGGAGAATGCGACGATCTCGTCGTTCCGAACGAGGACCTGCCCACGTGACACAGGCAGCAGGGCCCTATAGGCGACGGAGCGATCATGGCCGGTGGCGGCAAGATCGAGCCGCAGAAGGCTGTCGTTGTCGCTGGCGGCGGCTGTGCGAACCAGCCCCTCCACCTTGGCCGAAGGCGTGGCCATTCCGGAAGCCGTCGCCTCCCCCTGGCACCGCAGGATCTTCTGCTCGTAGCCGTATCCGAGCGAGCGATAGAGCCGCTTTGCCTCCCGCGTTGCGTTGAGGCCGAAGACGGTCCCCTCGTTCAGCTCATGCGCCTTTTCCATGAGCCAGCGCCCCGCGCCCTGCTCCTGCAGCCGCGGCAGGGTGATCAGCATGCAGACCATGGCGAAATCCGCGTCGTAGCGCAGCCACATCACGGTTCCGACCACGCGCCCGATCTCGTCGACGGCGGCAAGCCCCTGCCCCAGTTCCAGCAGCATCTGCCAGTCGGTGTCCCGATGCGGCCATCCCACCGAAACGGAAAGCGCATGCAGCAGCTTGGGATCGACCTGCTTGATGTCGCGTAAGGTGAGCTCGAACGTGTCGATGTGCAGTCGAGCGATCGTCTCCAAAGCGCTGCCTCCGCCGTGTCCACGGCTCTGTCCGGCCATGGGCCCCGGCCGGCTTACCGATCGGTTGTAAACCAATCCCGCAACAGGAAGCACCGTTCCTCTAGGGTATTTCGGCATGGAACTGCGTCAGACGGCCGCGAAACGATCCGACCACCGGCGCGCCGCCCTTATTCTGTCGCGAGCGCAGCTGGAACCGGAGCCGTCCGTGACGCCGGACGCTTTGCGCAGGAAACGCCCTGATCTCGCTCTCACGGAGCTCGCCTTGACGTTCCTTTTCAATTCGACCGACGAGCGGGCGCGGGTGTTCGCGGCGCGCTTTGCCGAAGAGCTGCCCGATATACGCTTCATCAGAAGCGGCGATCCGCACGATCCCGCCGATATCCGCTACCTCATCACCTGGACGGCGCCGGAGAATCTCCATCGCTACGCCAATCTGGAGATCCTGTTCTCGATCGGCGCCGGCATCGACCAGATGAACACGGATGGCTTGCCGGCCGAGGTCCTCGTCGTCCGCATGGTCGAGGAAGGCATCACGCGGATGATGCAGGAATACGTCACGCTCGGCGTGCTCGCCCTGCACAGGCAATGGCCGCTCTATATCGCCCAGCAGAGAGCCGCGCACTGGGAGCCCTACGATCTCGTATCCGCCTCCGACAGGCGGATCGGCATACTGGGGCTGGGTATGATGGGATCGGCGGTCATCGAGCGCCTCAAGCCCTTCGGCTTCCCGATTTCAGGCTGGAGCCGCTCGCCGCGAACGATCGACGGGATTCGCTGCCTTCACGGGTCGGCGGGCCTCTCCACCCTGCTCGCCGAAACCGACATCCTGATCTGCCTGCTACCGCTGACCCCGGAGACCACCGGCATCCTGGATGCGCAGCTCTTCGCGCAGCTGCCTGCCGGCGCGTGCCTCGTGCATGTCGGCCGTGGCCAGCATCTCGACCACGCCGCTCTGCTCGATGCACTCGACAGCGGTCATCTCTCGGCCGCCGTCCTCGATGTCACCGAGCCCGAGCCGCTGCCGGCCGATCACCGCCTCTGGAGCCATCCCAAGGTGATCCTGACGCCGCACATCGCCAGCAAGGTCGAGGCCGCGCCCGCGGCCAAGGCCGTCATCGAGAACCTCCGCCGTCACCGCTCCGGCCTGCCACCGATCGGCCTCGTCGATCGCAGCCGTGGCTACTGAATCGCTTCAACCCCGAACGAAAGGTCTTCCCATGTCCCTCCTCATCAAGCTCGACCTTGCTCCTACCGGCGAGCCGAAGCACTCCAAGGCTGCCGCGGACCGGCTCGTCTCGGGCGATCCCTCGTTCAAGACCTGGGCCCAGGACCAGTCCCGCAACGAGCCCGTGCGCACCGGCGTATGGGAAGCGACGCCCGGCGAAACCCACTCGATCAAGGGCGAGACGGTGGAGTTCTGCTACATCCTCTCGGGCGTCATCGAACTCACCGAGGAAGGCCAGCCGCCGCGCACCTTCCGCGCGGGCGACAGCTTCGTGATGAAGCCCGGCTTTGTCGGCATCTGGAAGACGATCGAGACCGTCCGCAAGATCTACGTGATCGTCGGCTGACCTGAGCACGCCGAAGAATCGGCCGCCCGGGCGCCTGCAAACAGGATTTCCGGTCGGCCGGGCCGCCCTCTCAGGCGCAAACGTCGGGCCGGGCGGAACTAGGCTCAGGCGACCACCACCCGGAGATGCGCCCTTGTCGCTGAGTTTCGATCCCGCTTCGGTCACGCTCCCGCGCGGCCATTTCATCGCCGGCGAATGGGTCGACGCAAGGGACGGCATCGATCTGCATCGGCCGTCCGATGCAGCCGCCTATGCCGCCTGTCCTGTCGCGGACGCCGACCTCGTCGACCGCGCCGTGGTCGCCGCCAAGGCCGCCCTGGCGGAGAGCGGCTGGGGGGGCCTGGCGCCGCGCGAGCGCGCCCGCGCGCTCCACCGCTGGGCCGATCTCATCGAGACCGAAGCGGAAACGCTGGCACGGCTTGAGGCGATCGCCTCGACACGGCCGATTTCCGAGCTCATGGCGGGCGACGTGCCCGTAACCGCCGAGCAGATCCGCTTCTTCGCCGAATTCGCCGACAAGGAAGGGGGCGATCTCGTCCCGACGGGCGCCGACAGCTTCGGCATGATCGCGACAGAGCCCTATGGCGTCGTCGGCGCCATCACGCCCTGGAACTTCCCGATCAACATGGCCGGCTGGAAGCTCGGCCCCGCGCTCGCGGCCGGCAATGCCGTGGTGCTCAAGCCCTCCGAGATGACGCCGTTCGCGACGCTCTACCTGGCGCAGCTTTCGGTGCGGGCCGGATTGCCCGCGGGCCTGATCAATATCGTGCTCGGCGATGGCCGGACGACCGGCACGGCGATCACCGGCCATCCCGACATCGCCAAGGTCAGCTTCACCGGCTCGACCGCGGCCGGCAGCGCGATCATGGAAAACATAGCCCGCACCGGCATCAAGCCGATGACGCTCGAGCTCGGTGGCAAGAGCCCGCAGCTCGTCTTCGCCGATGCGGACCTGCCGCTTGCCGCGGCGGCCATCGCCCGCAGCATCCTCGGCAATGCCGGCCAGGCCTGCGTCGCCGGCTCGCGCCTGATCGTGGCGGAGAGCGTTGCGGAGGAATTGGTCGGGCTCATCGTCGAGCGTATGCGTACCGTCCGCCCGGGCGCGACCTGGGACGCGGCGAGCGCCTATTCGCCGATCATCTCGGAGCGGCAGATCGGCCGCATGGAAAGCATCGTGGATGCGGCGGTGGCGCGGGGCGCCTCTTGCCGGCTCGGCGGCAAACGCCTCGACCACGCAGGGTATTTCTACGCCCCGACGGTGCTGCAAGGCATCGACGCCGCCTCGCCCGCCGTGACCGAGGAAATCTTCGGGCCGGTTCTGACCGTCCAGAGCTTCCGGGAGGAAGAGGAAGGGCTTGGGCTCGCCGATCACCCGACCTACGGGCTCTGCGCCGGCCTCTACACGCGAGACCTGTCGCGGGCGCTGCGCGCGACCAACCGCCTGCAGGCCGGCACCGTCTGGGTCAATCGCTATGGCCGCTCACGCGACCACATCCTGCCGACGGGGGGCTACAAGCAATCCGGCCTCGGCAAGGATCTCGGGCGCGAGGCGTATCTTGCGAATCGGAAATCGAAGAGCGTCCTGATCGCGCTGTGAGCAAGGACATCACCGCCGCCGTGCTCTCGGCGCCTGTTTGAAGGGAACACGACATGACCATCCAGGGCCTCCGCGACTCCTCACTCCTGCGCGAGGCGTGCCTCGTCGGTGGCAACTGGCGCGCTGCAGCCTCCGGCCGCACGCTCGACGTGATCGACCCGGCGACGCAAGCTGCCATCGGCTCCGTGCCGGATGCCGACGGCACTGACACGCGCGCTGCGGTCGAGGCCGCCGCCGCGGCCTTCGGCGGCTGGCGTGCAAAGCCGCATGCGGAGCGCGCGACGCTGCTGGAAGCCTGGCACGCGCTGATGCTGGAGCATGTCGAGGACCTCGCTTTGATCCTGACGCGCGAGCAGGGCAAGCCGCTGGCCGAAGCGCGTGGCGAAATCCGCTACGGCGCCTCCTTCGTCAAATGGTTCGCAGAGGAAGCCCGCCGCATCGAAGGCACGACGATCCCTGCCCCGGCCGCCGACAGGCGCATCATCGTGATGAAGGAACCGGTCGGTGTCTGCGGCATCGTCACGCCCTGGAACTTTCCGAATGCCATGATCACCCGCAAGGTCGCGCCGGCGCTGGCGGCGGGCTGCACCGTGGTGATCAAGCCCTCGGAGCTGACGCCGTTCTCGGCGCTGGCGCTCGGCGTCCTGGCCGAACGGGCCGGCATCCCGGCCGGCGTCGTCAACATCGTCACCGGGATGCCCACCGCAATCGGTGCCGAGCTGACCGGCAACCCCTCCGTCCGCAAGATCTCCTTCACCGGTTCGACGCGGGTGGGCGCGCTGCTGATGAAGCAGGCCTCCGACAGCATCAAGCGGCTCAGCCTGGAGCTCGGCGGCAACGCGCCCTTCATCGTCTTCGACGATGCCGATCTCGACCTCGCGATCGAGGGCGTACTCGTCTCCAAGTTCCGCAATGGCGGCCAGACCTGTGTCTGCGCCAACCGCATCCTCGTGCAGGACGGAATCTACGATCGTTTCGCCGACAAGCTCTCGGCCCGCGTCGCAGCCATGAAAGTCGGCCCCGGCACCGGTGCCGGCGTCGATATCGGGCCGATGATCAACAGCGCCTCGATCGAGAAGATCGAGCGCCATGTCGACGACGCTCTCGCCAAGGGTGCCAGGCGCCTCGCCGCCGCGGCCGACATGCCTAAAGGCGCGCAATACGCGACGCCCCTTGTTCTTGGCGATGCGACCACCGAGATGCAGCTCGCCGGCGAAGAAACCTTCGGCCCGGTCGCGCCACTGTTCCGCTTCGGCAGCGAGGACGAGGCGATCCGCATCGCCAACGGCACGCCCTTCGGGCTCGCCGCCTATTTCTTCACGCAGGACATGCGCCGTTCATGGCGCGTCGGCGAGGCGCTCGAATTCGGGATGGTCGGCCTCAACACCGGCGCGATCTCGATGGAGGTGGCGCCCTTCGGCGGCGTCAAGCAGTCCGGCCTCGGCCGCGAAGGCTCCCGGCTCGGCATCGAGGAGTATCTCGAGGTCAAGGCGTTCCACATCGGCGGGCTGGGCTGAGCGGGGCGCTCGCTACGCCCGGCGGCCGCCACAGAGCGTCATTCTCGGGCTTGACCCGAGAATCTCAGGAAAAGGGCGCAAGTCGCTCATTTGGCATGAGATGCTCGGGTCAAGCCCGAGCATGACGGCATGCTTCTCCACGCCCTACTGAAAGCGATCGAGCGCCTTGTAGTAGAGGCCGACCAGCGGCAGGAACCAGGGCTTGCCGAAATGGCCGGGCACCGCCGGCCAGTCGAGCCCTTTCAACGGATTTCGGTCGGGCCGGCCGAGGATCGCATCGGCCATGATCATGCCGAGATGCGTCGACATCTGCGCGCCGTGGCCGGAATAGCCCATCGCGTACCAGATGCCGTCCTCGCGACCGGCGCGGGGATAGCGGTCCTTGGTCATGTCGACGAGCCCGCCCCAGCAATAGTCTATCTCGACATCCTTCAGCTGCGGGAAGATGCCGGCGAGGCTCGCACGCAGGATGGCGCCGCTCTTGGCATCGGAAGTCTGGTCGGAGGTCGCGGAGAAGCGCGCCCGCCCGCCGAAGATCAATCGATTGTCCGGCGCCAGACGGAAGTAGTTGCCGATGTTGAGCGAGGTCACGGCCGTCCGGTTGCCGGGCATCGTCGCGGCAACCTCGGCGTCGCTCAAGGGCCGCGTGGCGATCAGGAATGACCCGACCGCAATGATGCGGCGCCGGAACCAGGAGAAGGGCCCGGAGGTATAGGCCCCCGTCGCAACGAGCACCTCCTTTGCCGACAAGCTTCCGCGCGGGGTCTGGAGGACATGCCGCCCCGCCTCCTGCCGCCGCTCGGTGACCGGGGCGTGCTCATGGATGACGGCACCATGGCGGGCGGCCGCTGTGGCCAGCCCCGTGACGAAGCGGCCCATATGCATCATGGCGCTTTTCTTGGAGAGCATCGCGCCATGGAACCCATCGGAGCCGATCTCGCTCACAAGCTCGGCCCGGCTCAGCATGGCCGTATCCGGGTCGGCCTCGCGATGCAGCACCTCGAAATTGCGGGTGAGCGAGGCGACATGCTCCGGCTTGGAGGCGAGCTTGAGCTTTCCGGCGCGCCGGAAGGAGCAGTCGATGCCCTCCTCGGCGACGATCCGCTCGATCGTATCGACGGAATCGTCGAATGCCTTGTAGAGCGCGACGGCGCGCTCGGTGCCCAGCGCCGTCTTGGCGGCGATGAAGCTATGGGCCAGCCCGTTGTTGAGATGGCCGCCATTGCGGCCCGAGGCTCCGTAGCCGACGCTTTCCGCCTCCAGTACCACCACCTTGGCGCCGGCCATGGCGAGTTGGCGCGCAGCGGCGAGACCGGTGAAGCCGCCGCCGACGATGGCCACGTCATAGGTGCCCTCGACCGGCCCTTCGGCAGCGCCGGTGAAGCTGTTGGCCGTATCATGCCAATAGGATTTGAACTGCATCGGCGGCGCCTCAGAGCCCGAACACGCCGGGCAGGCCCGAGATGTCCTTGATCTCCGTGTATTCATAATAGGGATTCGCCGGCTCATGCCCGCGATTGACCCAGACCTTGTTCTTGATCCCGAGGTCGTGCGCCGTCATCAGGTCGTAGCGGAACGAGGACGAGACGTGGCAGACGTCTTCCGGCCCGCAGCCCAGCATGTCGAACATGAATTCGAAGCCCTTCATGCGCGGCTTGTAGGATCGGGCCTGTTCGGCCGTGTAGACCGCGTGGAAGGGAGCACCGAGCCGGGCGACGTTATGCGGGATCTGGTCGTTCTGGGCGTTGGACAGGATGACGAGGGGAATTTCCTTCGCCACCTTGGCGAGGCCTTCCGGGACGTCGGGGTGCGGCCCCCAGGTCGGCACCTGCTCATAGACCCAGCGCGCATCCTCGGGCCGGAAGGCGACGCCGTTCCGGCGGCAGGTGCGCTCAAGCGAGTTGTAGACGACCTCTTCATAGGGCTTCCAGTCGCCGAGGATCTCATCGAGCCGGTAGGCCGAGAAATTCGTGATGAAGGTCCGCATCGCCGGCTCGTCCAGCTTGTCGCCGTAAAGCGCGCGCGCGGCCTTATCCATCGCGAAATAGATCAGTGTGCCGTGGCAGTCGAAGGTGACGAATTTGGGCTTGAAGACGGTCATCCGCGGAGATCCCCTGTGTCGAAACGGTTGTGTCCGTTACCGGGGATCATAGCGGGGGCCAGAACGGAGCGAGCACCGCATTGCCCGCGGCACGAAGCACAAACTGCCGTCCGCCCATGAGGCTATGGCAGAGAGTTGCGCCTCCATCGACGCCCGACGCCGCTTTGCCTTGTGGCGACCGACTCCTTCCGGCGGTTCGTGGCATTCCATGCGGTTGCCGCACATTCCCACGGTCGAAGATGTCGCCTGGCGCCGTTCCTCAGGAGCAACTGCGCCGGCGCACGGCCTATCCATGATGCAACGGATACGAAGCGAAGCATCATGGGCCAGGAAACGATTGACCTCGTCGCATTCGACGAACGCCATCTCGATGGCGCCGTTCTGCTCTCGCGCGAGACCGGCTGGCCCCACCGGCGCGAGGACTGGGCGATGGTCCTGGCGCTCAGCCACGGCTTCGTCGCCCTCCAGGGCGATGTCGTGGTCGGCACCGCGATGCTGACGCCATTCGGGGACGACTGCGCGACCGTGAACATGGTGATCGTCGCCGCCAGCATGCGCGGACGCGGCCTTGGCCGGAAGTTGATGGATGCCGCCCTGCAAGCCTGCGGCGCCCGTGAATGCCGTCTCACCGCGACCGCGGACGGCCTGCCTCTCTATGAAAAGCTCGGGTTCAGCGCGACCCACGAGATCCGCCAGCACCAGGGCATAGTCACGCCGCTACCGGCGGATGCCGCGCAAGATGCCCTCAAACTGGACTGGGCCGGTCCGGAAAGCTTTCCCGCAGTGGCCGCGCTCGATCTGCAGGCGCTGGGGATGGATCGCCGCCCTTTGCTCAGGCTCCTGACTGAGGCCGGGCGAATGGTCATCCACCGTGAAGCCGGCCGGATCGTCGGCTATGCCGCAATGCGCCGGTTCGGCCGCGGCGAGGTGATCGGTCCGGTCGTCGCGAATACCTTGGACCAGGCGCAGAGCCTGCTGAGCTTCCTGATCGCCAGCCGCCCCGGCGCCTTCCTGCGTGTGGACACGGCTGAATGGCAGCAGCTTTCGCCGTGGCTTTCCGCGCACGGTCTCGTCAGCGTCGGCGGTGGTATCGCCATGCGCCGCAACGTGATCGGCACCCGGCCGCTCGGCCCGGCCAAACCCTTCGCTCTCGCCAGTCAGGCGCTCGGATAGTCTGGAGAACCGCCATGTTGAGCAATTCCCTGATCGAACTCGATCGCGAACACTGGATTCACCCGGTCGCCTCCTATCGCGGCCATGAGAAGGCCGGGGTCCGCGTGCTTCGCTCGGCGAAGGGCGCGACCATCACTGACGCTTCCGGCAAGCAGCTCATCGACGGTTTCGCCGGGCTGTGGTGCGTGAACGCCGGCTACGGCCATAACAGCATCGTCGAGGCCGCGGCGAACCAGATGCGCGAGCTCGCCTATGCGACCGGCTATTTCGGCCTCGGCTCCGAGCCCGCCATCCGGCTGGCGGCGGAACTCGCCGAGCGCTCGCCGGGCGATCTCAACCGCGTCTACTTCACGCTCGGCGGCTCAGACGCCGTCGACAGCACGGTCCGCTTCATCCGCTATTACCAGCAGGCGCGCGGCAAGCCGCAGAAGGACCAGTTCATCTCGATCGAGCAGGGCTATCACGGCTCCTCGACTGTCGGCGCGGGGCTCACCGCCCTGCCCGCCTTCCATGCCGGCTTCGGCGTGCCCTATGACTGGCAGCACAAGATTCCGTCGCATTACACCTACCGCAACCCCGCCGGCTCCGCGCCGGAGGCCGTCATCGCTGCCTCGCTCGCGGCGCTCAGGGCCAAGGTCGAGGCCGTGGGCGGCGCCGATCGCGTCGCAGCCTTCTATTGCGAGCCGATTCAGGGCTCCGGCGGCGTGCTGGTCCCGCCGCCCGGCTGGACCAAGGCGATGCGGGACTTCTGCCGCGAGCAGGACATCCTCTTCGTTGCCGACGAGGTCATCACCGGCTTCGGACGCACCGGCCCCCTCTTCGCCTGCGAAGACGAGGACATCGTTCCCGATCTGATGACCGTCGCGAAGGGGCTGACCTCGGGCTATGTGCCGATGGGTGCCGTGCTGATGTCGCAGACGGTCTATGACGTCATCGCCGACGGCTCGGGGGCGGCGGCCGTTGGGCATGGCTATACCTATTCGGCCCATCCGGTCAGTGCCGCGGTCGGTCTCGAAGTGCTGCGTCTCTACGAAAACGGCCTGCTCGACAATGGCCGCAAGGCCGGCGCGCGCCTGATGGCGGGCTTGGAAAGCCTCAGCGACCACCCGCTGGTCGGCGAAGTGCGCGGCCGCGGCATGCTGGCCGCCGTCGAGCTGGTGACCGACAAGGCGAAGAAGACGCCGCTGCCGGCAACTGCGGCGCCGGCCCAGCGCGTCTTCGACCGCGCCTGGAACAACGGTCTCGTCATTCGGGCATTCGGCAACGGCGTGCTAGGCTACGCCCCGCCGCTATGCTGCACGCCGGCCGAGATCGACGCCATCGTCGAACGGACCCGCACGACGCTCGATCAGACGCTTGCCGACCCGGATGTGCGCGCCGCGATGGCGTGAGGCCGGGAGAACTCCGCAAGGGCGGAGCGGGCGCAGAGTCACCCATGCCCGCTCCCGAAAGCCGATATTCCGCGAAGGCGGCGAATTCGGAATTTTGTGCCGCCCGGTTTTCGACATTCAGCGTATCCGGCGAACTGGCGATGCAACACTTGAACAAGGCCGACGCAGATGCGGCCGGGGAACAGAGCGCAACCGTCGGCGACGACGACGCAGACGACGACCGAGCGGCGCAGCGACGATGCGGCTGCGCTCGCTGACGATCACCCATGCCCGCAAGAGACAGGCGGGAGAAGCGGAGAGACGATGGCGAAGGGTTTCGGCGATTTCCGCTATATGACGTTCGACGTCGTGGGCACGCTAATCGATTTCGAAGGCGGCCTGACCGGTTGCCTGGCGGCTATTGCCAAAGAAGCCGGAGTCGCCTTCGACGCTGAACAGGCCCTCAACCTTTATCGGGCGGCCCGGTACATGCCGGATGCCCAGCATTTCCCGGATGATCTCGCCCGCGTCTACGGCGTCATCGCGCCGAAACTCGGCCTGCCGGCCGGCGAGAGCCAGGCGCAGCGCCTGCGGGACTCCGTGGAGGCCTGGCGCCCGTTCCCGGACAGCGCCGATGCGCTTGCCCGCTTGTCGAAGCGCTACAAGTTGATCGCGATGACCAACGCCCAGCGCTGGGCCTTCGAGCATTTCGCCCGCGCGCTCGGCAACCCGTTCTATGCCGGCTTCACCGTCGACGACACCGGCACGGAGAAGCCGGACCCCGCCTTCTTCGAACAGGTCTTCGCCTTCGTCGAGAAGGATGGCGGCTCGCGCGGGCAGATCCTGCATGTCGCTCAGAGCCAGTATCACGACATCGGAATCTCCCGGAAGCTCGGCCTGACCAATTGCTGGATCCAGCGGCGCCACGCCCAGCCCGGCTATGGCGGCACGATCGAGCCCGAGCGCTTCACCGAACCCGATTTCCACTTCACCTCGATGGGCGCGCTCGCCGACGCCGTCGAGACCAGCCTGGCGGCTTGAAGGGACCCGATACGAGAAGACCAACGTCGGACCAACGGCGCAAATCAGAAGAGGGGAATGAGCATGACCGACAAGATTTCTTCGAGCTGGACAAGCGCCGACGACGCCATCGTCGAGAATGCGATCCGCCGCGGCGCCAGCCGCCGCGACCTCCTGCAGATGCTGATGGCCGGCGGCCTCGCCGCCTCGGCCAGCAGCCTCGTGCTCGCCCGGGCAACCTCCGCGCTCGCGCAGACTCCCGTGAAGGGCGGCAACCTGAAGGCTGCCGGCTGGTCCTCCTCGACCGCCGACACGCTCGACCCGGCCAAGGCATCGCTGTCGACGGACTATGTCCGCTGCTGCGCCTTCTACAACCGCCTGACCTTCCTGGACGGCAACGGCACGCTGCAGATGGAGCTCGCCGACAAGTTCGAGACCAAGGACGCGAAGGTCTGGACCGTCACGCTCAAGAAGGGCGTGACCTTCCATGACGGCAAGCCGCTGACCTCCGACGACGTCATCTTTTCCCTGAAGCGCCATCTCGACCCGGCCGTCGGCTCGAAGTCGAATTCGCTCGCCAAGCAGATGGTCGAGTTCAAGGCGGTCGATCCGTTGACCGTCGAGATCACGCTCGCGGCGCCGAATGGCGACCTGCCGACCATCCTGTCGACGCACCACTTCATGATCATCGCCGACGGCACGACGAACTTCGCCAAGGCGAACGGCACCGGCGCCTTCACCTGCGAAACCTTCGAGCCCGGCGTGCGCTCGATCGCGGTCAAGAACAAGAACTACTTCAAGTCCGGCGGCGCGAACCTCGACTCCTTCGAGTTCTTCGCGATCACCGACGACACCGCGCGCGTCAACGCGCTGCTCTCGGGCGATATCCAGCTCGCCGCCGCGATCAATCCGCGCTCGATGCGCCTGGTCGAGAGCCAGCCCGGCGTCGTGCTGTCGAAGACGACCACCGGCAACTACACGAACCTCAACATGCGGATGGACATGGCGCCTGGCAACAAGGCGGATTTCGTGGAAGGCGTGAAGTATCTGCTCAACCGCGAGCAGATCCAGAAATCGGCCCTGCGCGGCCTCGCCGAGATCGCCAACGACCAGCCGATCCCGCCGATGAACAAGTATCACAACAAGGATCTGAAGCCGCGGGCGTTCGACCCCGAGCGCGCGAAGGCCCTCTTCCAGAAGGCTGGCGTGCTGGGGCAGACGATCCCGATCGTCGCCTCGGATGCCGCCGGCTCCTCGGTGGACATGGCCGTGCTCGTCCAGCAGGCCGGCAACGCCATCGGCATGAAGTTCGACATCCAGCGCGTCCCATCGGACGGCTACTGGTCGAACTACTGGCTGAAGGCCCCGGTCCATTTCGGCAACATCAACCCGCGGCCGACCCCGGACATCCTGTTCTCGCTGCTCTACGCCTCGACCGCGCCGTGGAACGAGAGCCAGTACAAGTCCGAGAAGTTCGACAAGATGCTGCTCGAGGCGCGCGGTTCGCTCGACGAAGCCAAGCGCAAGCAGATCTACGACGAGATGCAGGTGATGGTCGCCAATGAGGCGGGCACCGCGATCCCCGTCTACATCTCGAATGTCGACGCGATCTCGAACAAGCTCAAGGGCCTGCTCCCGAACCCGCTCGGCGGGATGATGGGCTACGCCTTCGCCGAGTACGTCTGGCTCGAACGCTGAGCCCTGTTTCTCCTGCGGGCCGGACGCGTGCGTCCGGCCCCCAGTTCGTGTCACACTCCGCTCGGAGGTGTCAGCTGCGGGAGCGTCGATGAACCTTCACCTGTGCTACCTGCTGGGCGGACGGCTGTTCGTCGCGCTGCTGACGCTGCTGATCGTCTCGTTCGTGGTGTTCTGTGCAACGCAGATCCTGCCCGGCGATGTGGCGGAGGTGCTGCTCGGCCAGGCGGCAACGCCGGAGGCGGTGGCGGGGCTTCGCGCCGCCATGCACCTCAACGATCCTGCGATCCTGCGCTTCTTTCGCTGGCTTGGCGGCATGCTGACCGGCGATCTCGGCATGTCCTACGCCAATAACCGGCCGATCGCGGAGCTCATTGCCGGGCGCCTCGGCAATTCGCTCCAGCTCGCGGCGGCGACAGCGCTCTTCTCGGTTCCGATCGCGCTCGCGCTCGGCATCACCTCCGCCATGCTGCGCGGCTCGCTCTACGACCGCTCGGTCACGATGGCGACGATCACGGTGATCTCGGTGCCGGAATTCATGATCGCGACCGCCGGCGTGCTGATCTTCGCGGTCTGGCTGAAATGGCTGCCCGCCCTCTCCTTCGCGCGCAACATCACCTCCTTTGGCGAGATGCTGCGCATCTATGCGATGCCGGTGTTCACGCTGAGCTTCGTCATCTCCGCCCAGATGATCCGCATGTCTCGCGCCGCCGTCGTCGAGGCGCTCAACACGCCCTATGTCGAAATGGCGCAGCTCAAGGGAGCCTCCCGCCCGCGGGTCGTGCTGCGACACGCGCTGCCCAACGCGCTCGGCCCCATCGTCAACGCCGTCGCGCTGTCGCTCTCCTACCTGCTCGGCGGCGTCATCATCGTCGAGACGATCTTCAACTACCCGGGCATCGCCAAGCTCATGGTCGATGCCGTGGCCACACGAGACCTGCCCCTCATCCAGAGCTGCGCGATGATCTTCTGCGTCGTCTACCTGCTGCTGATCACCACGGCGGACGTCATCGCCATCCTGTCGAACCCGAAATTGCGCTGACCATGGCCATCGACGCCGCCAACACGACGACCATCACCCCGCGCCGCTCCGGGTATCGGTTCAACGTGACGGGCTGGATCAGCCTCGTCATCATCCTCGCCTGGGCCGCGATCGCGATCCTCGCGCCCTATGTGACGCCCTATGGCATCAGCGACATCGTCGATACCGACTATTTCGGCCCGATGAGCGCGCAGTTCCCGCTCGGGACGGACTATCTCGGCCGTGACATGCTCTCGCGCATCATGTTCGGGGCGCGCTACACGGTCGGCATCTCGCTGGCGGCCACGCTGATCGCCTGCACCGTCGGCGTCACCCTCGGCATGGCGGCGGCCGTGACCGGCGGCTGGTTCGATGCGGCGCTGAGCCGCTTCATCGATGCGTTGAGTTCGATTCCAAGCAAGCTGTTCGCTCTCGTTGCCGTTGCCGGCGTCGGCTCCTCGATCCCCGTGCTGATGCTGATCCTCGGCATCATCTACACGCCCGGTTCCTATCGCTTCGCGCGGGCGCTCGCGGTCAACGTCAACACCACGGACTTCGTCACCGTGGCGCGCATCCGCGGCGAGAAGCTGAGCTATCTGATCCGCGCGGAGATCCTGCCCAACATCATCGGGCCTGTCCTCGCCGATGTCGGTCTGCGCTTCGTCTTCATCGTGCTGCTGCTGTCCGGCCTGTCCTTCCTCGGCCTCGGCGTGCAGCCGCCGGAGGCCGACTGGGGTTCGCTGGTGCGCGAGAACATCGGCGGCCTGCCCTTCGGCGCGCCGGCCGTGATGGCGCCTTCCTTCGCCATCGCCAGCCTGACGATCGCGGTGAACATGCTGATCGACAACCTTCCGCAGAAGATCCGCGACCGGAGCGAATGATGAGCCCCCTCGTCGAAATCCGGGATCTCAAGGTCGAGGCGACCACCGATGCCGGCCGCCGCGTCGAGATCATCAAGGGCGTAAGCTTCGAGATCGCCCAGGGCGAGATCGTCGCGCTGATCGGCGAGAGCGGCTCGGGCAAGACCACCATCGCGCTGACCCTGCTCGGCTACACCCGCACGGGCTGCCGCATCACCGGCGGCAGCGTCCGCGTCGACGGCCGGGATATGGCCGGCCTGCCCGAGAAGGAGCGGCAGAAGGTCCGCGGCGTCACGGTCTCCTATGTGCCGCAAAGCGCGGCCGCCGCCTTCAACCCGGCGCAGCGGATCATGGACCAGGTGATCGAGATCACCCGCATCCACGAATTGATGCCGCGTGCGCAGGCCGAGGCCAAGGCGGTGGAACTCTTCAAGGCCCTGTCCCTGCCCTCGCCGGAGACGATCGGCGGGCGCTATCCGCACCAGGTTTCCGGCGGCCAGCTCCAGCGCCTTTCGGCGGCCATGGCCCTGATCGGCGATCCGAAGGTCGTGATCTTCGACGAGCCCACGACGGCCCTCGACGTCACCACGCAGATCGAGGTCCTGCGCGCCTTCAAATCCGTGATGCGCCAGAGCCGGATGGCCGGCGTCTATGTCTCGCATGATCTGGCCGTCGTCGCCCAGATCGCGGACCGGATCGTCGTTCTGAAGGGTGGCATCATCCAGGAGATCGGAGCCACGGCGCAGATCCTGTCCGCGCCGAAACATCCCTATACCCAGGAACTGCTGGCAGCCTTCGCGCCGCCCGGGCGTGTTCCCGCGCAGGCGGCGAGCCTGGAGGACTCAGCTCCCCGTCCCGTGCTGGAGCTCTCATCGATCAGCGCCGGCTACGGCAAGCTGCAGGCAGACGGTACACCGCTGATCCTGGCGGTCGACAAGGTCAGCTTCAGGCTCGAGCGCGGGCGCAATCTCGGCATCATCGGCGAGTCCGGCTGCGGCAAATCCACCTTGGCCCGCTCCATCGCCGGCATCATACCGCCCTCCTCCGGCACCATCTCCTTCGACGGCAAGCCGATGGCGCCCCACGCGCAGGACCGAAGCGCGGATGAGCTGCGCAAGCTCCAGATCGTGTTCCAGTCGGCCGACACGGCGCTCAACCCGGCGAAGTCGATCGAGGATATCCTGGGCCGCCCGCTCACCTTCTATCACGGGCTGCGCGGCGCCGCCCGCAACGCGCGCATCGACCGGCTGCTCGAGCTGGTGCATCTACCCCGCGCCTTGAAGCACCGGCTGCCGAGCGAATTGTCAGGCGGGCAGAAGCAGCGCGTGAACCTGGCGCGAGCGCTCGCCGCCGATCCCGAACTGATCCTCTGCGACGAGATCACCTCCGCGCTCGACACCGTGGTAGCCGCGGCCATCATCGAACTGCTCAAGGACCTGCAACGAGAGCTCGGCTTGTCCTACCTCTTCATCAGCCACGATTTGAACACGGTACAAGCGATCTGCGACGAGGTCGCGGTCATGTATCGCGGCGTGAAGGTCGAGCAGTTGCCCGCGGGCCAGGTCGGCAGCGAGGCCGGCCACCCTTATTCGCGCCTGCTGATGTCCTCGGTGCCGAAGCTCGACCCGGCCTGGCTCGACAATCTCGAACGCGACCCGGAACTTGTCGCGGCCTTCTCGAAGCGCTGAGGCCCCCCTTCAGGTCGTGGCCGTGATCGGGAACAGGCTCGTCAAAGGCATGTGAGGCTTCACGATCGGCGATTTCAGCACGACGAAGCTGAAATACTTGTCGATGCCGATATCGAGGTCGATCAGCCGCTCCATCAGCGTCTGGTACTCGATGATGCCACTGGTGACGAATTTGACGAGATAGTCATAGCCGCCAGAGACCAGATGGCACTCGATCACCTGGTCGAGCTTTTCGATGGCGGCCAGGAAGCGCGCGAAATCGATCTGCCGGTGGTTCTTCAGCGTCACCTCGGTGAAGACCGTCAGCGTCTGGCCCAGCTTGCCGATGTTGATGCGGGCGGAATAGCCGGTGATGTAGCCATCCTGCTGCAGTTTCTTGACGCGCATCAGGCAGGGGCTCGGCGAGAGATTCACCAGTTCGGCCAGCTCGACATTCGTGATCCGGCCGTTCTTCTGCAGCTCGTAGAGGATCTTGATGTCGATCTGGTCAAGCTTCATGGCGATTCCACCTCGATCGACATCCAACCGCGCCACGCTTTCGGCGCTGGCGGTCCGGCAGCAGATCATGCCGCGAACAATGCGCAGTGTCTAACAGGTGCGCGGCGCAGGCGATGGCAGATTTGGCCTGTCAGAACCGAAGGAAATGCTGTGGCAGATCCGATCTGCGGTGCACATGCCCGCCAGCCGGCCGATAGTCTCGCCTCCGCAAGGAGACTGCGATGCCGGCACCACTGTTCGAGATCGAGACCAGCCCCGCTTTGCCCGAGAGTGCGGATGTCGTCGTCATCGGCGGCGGCATCGTCGGCGTCTGCGCCGGCTACTATCTTGCACGCCGCGGCCTGAAGGTCGCGCTCATCGAGAAGGGCCGGATCGGCGCCGAGCAGTCGAGCCGCAACTGGGGCTGGTGCCGCCAGCAGAACCGCGATGCCCGCGAGCTGCCCATGGCGACGCAAAGCCTTGGGCTATGGGATCGCTTTGCCGCAGAAATCGGAGAGGATCTGGGCTTCAGCCGCTGCGGCCTGCTTTACCTCAGCGATGACGACGCCCAGCTCGCCGGCTGGGCGAAATGGCGGGATTTCGCCGTTGGCGAAGGCGTCGTCACCCACATGCTCTCCGCCGATGAAGCCTCGGCCCGCGGCGGCGCGACAGGCAAGCGCTGGAAGGGCGGCGTATTCTCGCCCACGGACGGCACGGCCGACCCAGCCCGGGCCGCGCCGGTGATCGCGCGCGGCATCCTCAAGGCCGGGGGCAGCGTGCATCAGTTCTGCGCCGCGCGCGGCATCGAGACGGCGGGAGGGCGCGTCTCGGCGGTCGTGACGGAGAAGGGCACGATCCGCACGGCGACGGTCATCCATGCGGGCGGCGCCTGGGCCTCCTCCTTCCTCAATCAATACGGCATCCGCTTTCCGCAATCCTCTGTCCGGTCTTCGATTCTGTCCGTCGCACCCGGCGCAACCGGCTTGCCCGACGCGCTGCACACCGCCGCCGTCTCGGTGACGCGGCGCAGTGATGGCGGCTACACGCTGGCGATCAGCGGCGGAGCCCGTGTCGACCCCACGCCGCAGCAACTGCGCTTTGCCCGCCAGTTCGTGCCGATGTTCCTGCGGCGCTGGCGCAGCCTGGCCATCGGCGGGCTCGAGGGCTGGAAATCCGGGCACGAGACGCTTGGCCACTGGAAGCTCGATGCGCCGACGCCAATGGAAGCCAAGCGCATCCTCGACCCGACGCCCGACCCGCGCCAGATCGCCGAGACCCATGCGCGTGCCCAGGCTCTCCTTCCCGGCCTCAAATCCGTGCCGGTCGCGGCGCGTTGGGCCGGCTACATCGACTCGACGCCGGATGGTGTGCCCGCCATCGGCGAGCTCGCCGGCCTGCCCGGTTTCATCCTCGCGGCGGGGTTCAGCGGCCATGGCTTCGGTATAGGCCCCGGCGCCGGCCACATGATCGCGGATATCGTCACCGGCGCGAAGCCGATCGTCGATCCCAGCCCCTATCGCCCCGAGCGACTGGAGGGTTCCGCCTTCGGCAAGGTGGCCGAGTTCTAGCGGCCGCCCTGCCAGCCTGCGACCGCATAAGTCCGTCTTATGGGTCCGGCACGAATTCGTCTTGTCGTTCGCTCCGGCAGGTACGGATGCTGCATTGCCCAGCGCGGACGACCGCACGGCACAAAGCAAAAGGGGAACGGGATGATCGGGTTCAAAACAACGGTTGCAGCGCTCGGCATGATCGTCGCTGCCGCGACGGCCCAGGCGCAGACGGTCTACAAGGTCGGCTCGACGCCCACCGGCACGCCCTTCACCTTCCTCGACGCGAAGACCAACACCATCCAGGGGATGATGGTCGATGTCATCGAGGAGATCGGCAAGGATGCCGGCTTCAAGGTCGAAATCCAGCCGATGCAGTTCTCGACGCTGATCGCCGCCCTGACCTCAGGCAAGATCGATATCATTTCCGCCGCCATGTACGGCTCTCCGGAGCGCGCCAAGGTCGTCGACTTCAGCCAGGACGTCTACGCCTATGGCGAGGGACTGGTGGTCAAGTCCGACGACGCCAAGGAGTATGTCGGCTTCGAGGACCTCAAGGGCAAGAAGGTCGGCGGCCAGATCGGCACCCGCTATATCGACGCCCTCAAGGCATCGGGCGCGCCGGCCGAGGTGAACGCCTATGACAGCCTGCCCGACATCCTGCGCGACGTCTCCAACGGTCGCCTCGACGCCGGCATCGGCGACTATCCGATCCTGGCCTACAATCTCGCGCAGGGGCGCTTTCCGCAGCTGCGGCTGGTCAAGTCCTACAAGCCTTCCGTCCCGGGGCCGATCAACATCGCGGTCAAGCAAGGCAACGCCGAGCTGCTCGCGAAGATCAACACCAGCCTCGCGAACATGAAGAAGGATGGCCGCTTCGACACGATCCTGAAGAAGTGGGGTCTCTGAGCGCGCGACGTTCCTTCCAGCCATGGCGCATTTTCTCAGCCAGGTTCCGACGTTCCTGCCGATCCTGATGCAGGGCGTCTACCTAACTGTGCTCGTCACGCTCGGCGCCTTCGTCCTCGCGACGGCGCTGGGCCTGGTCTGGGCCTTCATGCGGGTGAGCGGCATCGCGCCGCTCGCCTGGACGGCGCGCACGATCATCGTCATCGTGCGTGGCATCCCCGGTATCGTCACCCTGTTCTACATCTATTTCGTGCTGCCGGATCTCGGCCTGTCGCTGAGCGCCGTGCAGGCCGCCATCATCGGCCTCGGCATCGCCTATTCGCCCTACATGGCGGAGGTCTTCCGCGCCGGTATCGAGGCGATCGACCGCGGACAGACGGAGGCCGCGCTCTCGATCGGCATGGGCTGGGGCCTGCTGATGCGGCGCGTCATCCTGCCCCAGGCGATCCGCGTCGCGCTGCCACCCTATGGCAGCACGATGGTGATGCTGCTCAAGGATTCCTCGCTAGCCTCGACGATCACCGTCGCGGAGCTGTCGCTGCAGGGCAAGCTGCTGGCATCCTCGACCTTCGAGAACACCACGATCTTCACGCTCGTGGCGCTGCTCTACCTCGCCATGAGCCTGCCGCTCACGGCCTTCAACAGCTGGCTCGAACGCCGCATGAGGCAGGCCCGATGAGCATCATCGAACTGCGCAACATCAGAAAGTCCTTCGGGGCGGTCGAGGTCATCCACGATGTCTCCTTCGCGGTCGAGAAGGGTGAGGTGGTCTGCATCATCGGCCCGTCCGGCTCCGGCAAGTCGACGCTCCTGCGCTGCATCAATGGCCTCGAAACCTATCAGGGCGGCGAGATCGCGGTGCATGGCGAACGGGTCAGCACCGGCTCGTCCAGCATCCGCCAGGTGCGGACCCGCGTCGCCATGGTCTTCCAGCGCTTCAACCTGTTCCCACATCGGACAGCGCTCGAAAACGTCGCGGAAGGCCCGATCTTCGTGAAGAAGGAGCCGCGCGAGGAGGTTCTGGCGCGTTCGCGTGATCTGCTCACCCGGGTCGGGCTCGGCGCCAAGATCGACGCCTATCCCGCCCAGCTCTCCGGCGGCCAGCAGCAGCGTGTCGCGATCGCCCGCGCGCTCGGCATGAAGCCGGACGCCATCCTCTTCGACGAGCCGACTTCGGCGCTCGATCCGGAGCTGGTCGGCGAGGTCCTTGCCGTCATGCGCTCGCTCGCCGACGAAGGCATGACGATGGTCGTCGTCACCCATGAGATGGGCTTCGCGCGCGAGGTCGCCGACCGCGTACTGTTCCTCGACGGAGGCATTCTGGTCGAACAGGGCCCGCCCGGCGAACTGCTGAGCCGGCCGAAGAATCCACGAACGCAGGATTTCCTGCGACGCATCCTGCCTTCATAGGAACCTGCGCATGGCACTCCTGACCGGCCCGTTCTTCAGTGAAGACGCCGTCGACACGCCCTATTGGTGGGAAGCCGCGAAGCCTGCGCCACAGGCTGCGGCCGAACTGCCGGCGCAAAGCGAGGTCACCATCGTCGGCGCCGGCTTTACCGGGCTCAATGCCGCGCTGACTTTGGCGCGCGCCGGCAAGCAGGTGACCGTGCTGGATGCCGAAGCGCCCGGCTGGGGCGCCTCCTCCCGCAATGGCGGGATGCTCGGCCCCGGTTGGGCCACCTTCGATACTGCGATGGCCTATGGACCGGACAAGGCGCGTGCCATCGTCGAGGAGAGCTTCCTCGCCTTGCAGCACGTCAAGGATGTGGTGGCGCGGGAGGCCATCGCCTGCGACCTCGCGGTGGTCGGCTATTTCCGGGGCGCGATGACGCCGCGCATCTACGAGGCGATGGGGCGCAATCTCGATCGCATCGGCAAGGTGATGCCCTGCGATGCCTATCTGGTCCCGCGCGCCGAGCAGCAGGGCGAGATCGGAACCGAACTCTATCATGGCGGCCTCGCCATGCCGGGCTATGCTGGCCTGCACCCGGCCCGCTATGTCGCCGGTCTCGCCGAAGCGGCGCGTCGTCTCGGCGTGCAGATCGTCAGCGGCGCCCGCGTCTCGGCCATCTCGCCGCAGCCCGGCGGGTTCGCTCTCACCGTCGGCCAGCGAAAAATTGCGACGAAGCAGTTGCTCGTCGCGACCAACGGCTATGGCGGCGCTCTCCTGCCCTTCCTGCAGCGGCGGATCATTCCCATTCGCAGCGCGCTCATCGCGACCGGCCAGCTCCCGGCCGAGGTGATGGATCGCCTCATGCCGAAGCGACGGATGCTCGCAGGTAGCCAGCGTGTCGTGACCTATTACCGCCCCTCTCCCGACGGAACCCGGATCCTCTTCGGCGGGCGCGTGCTCAAGGTGAATGGCGAGAATGTCGCCCACGCCAATGCCGCGCATCTGCGCAAGCAGATGCTGCAGGTCTTCCCCGAGCTGGATCGGACGCCGATCACGCATTACTGGCACGGCCAGACCGGCTTCACCTTCGACAAGCTGCCGCATCTCGGCGAGCAGGAGGGCGTCTTCTACGCCTGCGGCTACAACGGCACCGGCATCGCGCGGGCAAGCTGGTTCGGCCACAAGGTCGCGCAGCGCATGCTCGGCCACACGGAGCAGCCTAGCGCCTATGCCGACCTGCCCTTCCGCAGCCGGCCGCTCTATTACGGCAAGCCCTGGTTCCTGCCGCTCGCCGTGCTGTTCTACGAAATGCGGGATCGCTGGGACCAGCGATAGATCGGGAGGCAAGCCCCACAGCGCTTGAGGCTGGACATCCGCGCCCACGGCGGCGATGTCTGCGCTATCGCCTTTGATGGGACGACAGATGCGGGCGCGCCAACTCGAAGTCTTCTGCACGCTGATGCGCTGCGGCACGGTCACCGGCGCGGCAGCGATGCTGAACATCTCGCAGCCGGCGCTGAGCCAGATCCTGCTCCATGCCGAGGACCAGCTCGGCTTCAAGCTGTTCAACCGCGTGCGCGGCCGGCTGGTGCCGACACAGGAGGCGGAGGAACTCTATTCCCAGGCCGAACACATCTTCGGCGAACTTGATGCGCTCCGGCGCCGGACGGTCGACATGCGACATGGGCGCACCGGCCTCGTGCGGCTCGCTGCCTCCGCTCCGCCTTCGATGTCGATCGTGCCGCGCGCCCTGACAGCCTTCCGGGAAGCCCATCCCGAGATCGTGGTGCGCTCGCTCATCGGCTCGCAAACATCCATCGTCGAGATGCTGCGCAATGGCGAGGTCTCACTCGGCATCGCCATGAACAACCTCCCGCATGCCGGCATCCATGCCGAGACGGTGGGGCGGGCCTCGCTGGTCTGCGTCGTCTCGGCCGAGCATCGGCTGGCGAAGCTCGACTGCGTCCGCTTCGCCGATATCAGCGACGAGACCCTGATCTCCTATCGCGCCGACACCTTGCCGGGGCGCTTGCTGGCCGCCTCGGCGGAAGCCGAGGACTTCTCCTATGCACCCGCGATCGAGATCGACCTGTCGATCACGGCCCTGCCCTATGTGCGGGACGGTCTCGGCATCGCCATCGTCGACAATCTCCTGCCCTGGGAGCAGTTCAACGGCGTCGTCACCCGGCCGTTCGAGCCCCGGATCGAAGTGCCGATCGCGATCCTGACCAGCAACGACCGGCCGCTCTCGCCCAGCCATGAATTGATGCGCGATTGTCTGCGCGCAGCCTGCCGGGCCCTCAATCGCTCGCCTGGTCCCTGAACACGCCGCCCTATCCCCCTGCAGCCGCATCCTGAATCAGGGCGGAGATCGGTGCCGGCCTCACCGGCGCCTGCCCACGCAGCCGCCCCGCTTCCCCTGCACTGTGATAACCCGCGCAGCCGGCGACGATCTCCGCTGCGGCGAGTTCGCAATAGCGCCCCTGGCAGCGCCCCATCCCGGCACGCCCGAGCGATTTGACGCGGTTGACCTCACCGCCTCCGAAATCGACGGTCCGGCGCAGTTCGCCGGCCGTCACGCCTTCGCAGCGGCAGACGACCGTCTCATCCGGCAATTTGGCCGCAGTCTCAGCCGGCCAGGGAAAGGCCGCAGCGACGCCGCGCGCGAAGCGGCCGAGATGGACAAGGCGGCGTCTCTCCGCCGCAATGTCAGGGGCCGGCAAGCCGAGGTCCCGCAGACAGGCCGCAGCGGCAAGCCGACCCGCGACCTCTGCGCCGTCGGCCCCGAGTATCCTGAGCCCGTCCCCGGCGAGATAGACGCCGCGTCCCGCCCGCCCCATGGCGTCGGCCTGCGGCAGCCATTGCCGCCAGGTCTCGTCATAGGCGAAGTCGCATCCGGCCAAATCCGCGAGGCGTGTCTCCGCCCGCAGGTGCCAGCCGAGGCCGACCGCATCGCAGGCCGTACGCTGCTGCTTCCCGTCGGCGTCGCGCCAGAGCACGGCAACCGGGCCCCGCTTATCCGTCTCGATGCGATCCAGCGTGACACCGGCCTGGTAGAGCCTAGCGAGACGCTGGCGCATCATCAGCCCACGCAAGGCGAAGAGCGGCCGCGCCGCTAGACCCGAAAAGCCGCGCCACTGCTGGCGCATGGGCGTGGTATCGAGCACCGCCTCGACCTGCCCTCCGGCCTTCAGCAATTGCACCGCAAGCAGGGTGAGAAGTGGGCCGGAGCCGGCCAGCACGATGCGCCGTCCGAGCGCGGCCCCTTGCGCCTTCAATGCGATCTGCATTGCGCCGAGCCCGTAGACGCCGGCACTCTCCCAGCCCGGCACGGGCATGACGCGATCCATCGCTCCGGTCGCGAGGATCAGCCTGTCATAGGAGATCCAGCGCGACCCAGCACCATCGAGCACCTGCAACCGCCCGTCCACGATGGCGACGACGGAGCTGCGGGGATGATGAACGAGGCGGCCTGCCGCCGCCATGGCATCGAAGGTCTGGTGCAGCGCGACGGCCTTCGGAGCTTCCGAGCCATAGAGGGCCTCGGGCGGACGCGTAAAACCCTGCGGTGGCCGGCGATAGATCTGGCCGCCCGCGCGCTCGCCCTCGTCGATGACGATGGGGGTCAGGCCGCCGGCAACCAGTGTCTCGGCTGCCCGGATGCCCGCGGGCCCGGCCCCGACGATAACGACTCGCGGCGCTGCCCCCTGGCTCATGGCCATTCTCCCGGAGCGTCGGACAACAACCGCATGTCCTCCGCCAGCGGCGTCGAACAGGCTCGCAGCCGCGGTCCATCCTCCTGCCAGATCCAGCAATCCTGGCAGGCGCCCATCAGGCAGAAGCCGGCACGAGCCTCCGGGCCGAATTCCGAGCGGCGCAGGGCTGGCGCGACCGAGAGCACCGCGCTGAGCACGGTGTCTCCGGTCAGTGCCCGGCGTTCGCTACCATCGAGGAAGAAGCGCAGCGGAACACGATCGATCTCGGCCAATCGGACCAGCCGGCCAGCCCCTTCGCTCCCGGCTTTACTCATTCGGCCGCCTCGGCATGGACCAGCCTCGGCTCCGGCATCTCCGGAAACCGCGCCTTTGCCGCTGCAAAAGCCTCGTCGACACCACGCGCGCCGGCCCTGCCCTTCATGCGGCGGAAGATCTCCGTCTTGGCGAAGAAGCGCCAGTGGATCGGCAGGCCGGCGAGCAGGGCCGTCAGCCTGTCATAGGCATCCCGCGTCCATTGGGCTTCATAGCCCTCGCGCTCGGGGCCGAAATGGAAATGGCCGGATACCGGCGAGCGATCGGCGCGCCGCGCCTTCGTCGCTTCCTCGTCCAGCACTTCGCCCTGCATGACGACGCCGTAATCCCGCTCCGCCGCTTCAGGCGAAACATAGCCACGCACGACATCCTCCGCGACGCGCCACGCCTCCCGGTCGAAGGGGTGTCCGCGGCCGCCGCCGCCGGCCGAGCGGATCTCCAGCACGTCTCCGGGCTGGAGGACGGCGGTATCGATATTGCCGAGCCGCCGCTCCTCCGCCTGCCCCGGATTGACCACCATGTCGGAGAGCCCTGCGGCCCTGCCGCCCAGCACGCCCCAGGGCCGGAAGAAGCTGCGGTCACGGTTGCGGGCGGTGATGCGGCTGTCCGGCGCGAAGACGCGGAATGCCATTTCGGTGGCGAGCCCACCGCGCCAGCGCCCGGCGCCGCCGCTGTCCTTGGCCAGCCCGTATTTGACGAACTCCACCGGTGTCTCGGTCTCGGTGATCTCGATCGGCGTGTTCTTGAGATAGGCTGCGTCCGCCCCCGAACCATTGGTGCCGTCGCGATGCGGCATGCCGCCGCCGCCGCCCACGACCGGGTTGACGGCGGCGATGACGGTCCGGCTCGTGCGCTCGTCCGTTGTCATCACGTTGACGATGCAGTTGTTGCCGGCAGGCGCCGCGGGCAGCCGCTCAGGCACAGCCTGCGAGAACGCCCCGAAGATCACCGAGCGCAGCCGCGCGCAGGTCAGCGAGCGCATGCCGACCGCCGCCGGGAAGACCGGGTTCAGAACCGTTCCCTCCGGCGCGATGCAGGTGAAGGGGCGCGTCAGCCCGGTATTGAGCAGGATCTTCGGGTTCAGCGTGTAGAGGACGTAATAGACCCCGACCAGCAGGATCGTATGCCGCGGATTGCCGCCGCTCGGCACGTTGAGCGAGGAAGCAAGCTGCGGATCGGAGCCGGTGAAGTCCAGCACCGCCTCATCACCGCGGATCGTCAGCTTGAGCTTCAGGCGGCAGGGATTGGCCTCGACGGAATCCTCGTCAGCATAATCGGCGAATTCCCAGGTTCCGTCCGGCATGCCGCGCAGGACCTCGCGTGCCTGCGCCTCGGCATGGTCGAGCAGCGCCTCGACACCGCCGAGGAACGCCTCCCGGCCGAACTTCTCGATCATGGCCAGCACCTTGCGCTCGCCGGTGTTGAGCGCGCCTACCAGCGCCTTGATGTCGCCGATATTGAGGTCCGGCTTGCGCACATTCGTCGTCATGATCCTGAGGATCTGCTCGTCGAAGACGCCTTCGTTGACGAGCTTCATCGGTGGGAAGCGGATGCCTTCCTGATGGATCTCGGTCAGGGCCCGCGAGAGCGAGGCCGGCACCGCGCCGCCCATGTCTGTGTTGTGAATATGACCGCCGGTCCAGGCTACGATCTCGCCCTCGTGGAAGACCGGCTTCCAGAGATGGGTGTCGGGCGCGTGGGTGGCGACGAAACAGGAATACGGGTCGTTGGTGAAGGCGACGTCGCCCGGCTTGTAGTCCTCGACCATGGAGAGCGCCGGCGCCCAGGACAGGCCGGGATACCAAGTCGCGCCCAGCTCCATGGGCACGGCGAAGGTGTCACCGCTGCGGCTGATCAGCATCACCGTGAAATCCTCCGTCTCCTTGACGAAGGCGGAATGGGCCGTGCGGTGCAGCGTATGCGCCATGTTCTCGGCGGCGGCGCGTGCATGGTTTGCGAGCACCTGAAGTTTCATCCGGTCGAACATCGGTGTCACTCCGCGAAAGTCAGGTGAAGGTTGAGATGGCCATCGACCCGCGCCGTCGCCCCGGCGGGGATGGCGACCGTGGTGTCCTCCTGGGCAACGACGGCCGGGCCGACGAAATGGCTGCCGGGCGGCAGATCGGCCCGGCGGTAGAGGCCGACGGCTCTTCGCACCCCTCCGGTATGGATATCGAGCGCGCATTCCGGCCTCGCGACCGCGTCGATCTCGCCGATTTCCGGGAAGGAGAGAACCGGCCCGGCACCAATGGCGGAGAGGCGCAGATTGACGATCTCGACCCGGCCGTCCGCATCGTCGAAATCATAGATCCGCTGATGCGTCCGATGGAATTCGCTGGCGATTGCGGCCGGATCGCCGGATTCCAGCCAGGCCGGTTGCAAAGGCACCTCGATCTCGTAGCTCTGGCCGACATAGCGCATATCCGCCGAGAACCTGAGATCGGCCGGCCCGGCATGTCCTTGGGCCGCAAGCCAGCTGCGCCCCTCCTGGACCATGGCGGCCGAGGCCGTCTTCAGCTGCGGCAGCACCATGGGGGAGAGTTCGGCGAAAAGCGTGCGGACGAAATCGCCGCGCAGATCGGCGACGAGGCCGCCCAGCGCGGAGACGACGCCCGGCCGGCGCGGCGCCAGCAAGCGGGTCATGCCGAGTTCGCGGGCGAGGAAGGCTCCGAGCATCGGGCCACCGCCACCGAACGGCATCAACGTGAAATCCTTGAGATCGACGCCGGCCCGCGACGACAGCTTCTCGACCTCGACGAACATCTCGGAGACGGCGATGTCGAGGATCGCCTGCGCCGTGTCGTCGAGCGGCCGGCCGAGCTTCTCGGCCAGACGCGAGACGGCCGCGCGGGCAAGCCCGGCATCCATCTTCAGCTGGCCATAGGCCATCTCGCTATGGCCGAGCCAGCCGCAGACCACCATGGCGTCGGTGACGGTCGCCTGCTCGCCGCCGCGTCCATAACAGGCCGGCCCGGGCGTCGAGCCGGCCGATTCCGGCCCCACCCGCAACACACCCTGCCCGTCGACCGTCGCGATCGAGCCGCCGCCGATGCCGATCGAGCTGACCGAGACAGATGGGATATAAAGGGGGAACTCGCCGATCATCTCGCCGGTGCCGTATTGGGGCTCGCCGTCGATGATCAGGGCGAAATCGGCGGATGTGCCGCCGATATCGAGCGTCAGCACGCGCTTCTCGCCGGCCTGCCGGGCGAACCAGGTCGCGCCGATCACGCCCGAGGCCGTGCCGGACAGCAGCATCGAGACGCAGGCGCGCTTGCCCTCGGCGGCGTTCATCACGCCACCGTTCGACTTGGTCAGAAGAGCGCGGGCAGGCACGCCGCGATCCGCCAGCCGCTGCTCCAGCGCCGTCAGATAGCCGGCGATGCGCGGATGCACATAGGCATTGAGGATCGCCGTCGTCGTCCGCTCGTATTCCCGGATCACCGGCCAGACCTCGGCCGAGGTGAAGACGAAAAGGTCAGGGGCAAGCCGGGCGATCTCCGCCTTCACCGCCTCCTCCTGCGCGCCGTCGCGCCAGGCATGCAGGAAGGCGATGACGATGCCGACGGCTCCGCGCGCCTTGGCCAAAGCGACAGCGGTCGCGACGACATCGAGATCGGGCTTGACGGTCTCGCGACCGTCCGAGCGCATCCGGGCCGGAATGCCGAACACCCGGTCGCGGGTGATGAGCTGCTCCGGGCGGCAGCAGAACAGCGAATAGGTCTCGGGCATGCGCAGGCGGGCGAGCTCGATCACATCCTCGAAGCCCGCATTGGTGAAGAGCGCCAGCGGCGCCCCCTTGCGCTGGATGATGGTGTTGACGCCGACCGTCGTGCCGTGGACGAAGCGGGTGACGGCTCGCGGATCGAGGCCTTCGCGCTCGGCCAGCAGCGAGAGGCCGGTCATCAGCTCCGCGCCCGGATCGTCTGGCGTCGTCAAGACCTTCAGCGACGCGACCTGGCCCGAGCGCGTCTCGAGCGCGCAGAAATCGATGAAGGTGCCGCCGATATCGACGCCGACCTTCCAGTCCGCACTCGGCACAGTCTCACCGTCCATATCCGCTCCTCTTTCTGGTGCCTGGAAGCTGGCACGGAAGCGGCGGGCCGGTCCAAGAGACATGCAGGGCAGGACCATAGGCTGGGCTTATGGCCTGCGGGCCATCGCGTCTTTGACGGCTCCGCGCGCCCGCGTCAGGTTCGGTCGCGTGGAAAGTTGCCACCACGGTGGCAAGAGGCTGGACATGGATGTGATCGTGCTCGGCGGCGGCCTGATGGGGACCGCCGCAACCTTCTTCCTGAGGCGGCGCGGCCTGAAGGTCACGCTGATCGAGCGCAACCGCGTCGGGACGGGCGCCACCGTCGCCTCCTTCGGCAATATCCGCCGGACCGGGCGCCACCTCACGCAATTGCCGCTGGCGCACCGTTCCCGCGCCCTATGGGGCGATGCGGAGCGCCTGCTCGGCCGCGACGTAGAGTTCCGCTCGACCGGCCACCTCCGCCTGATCTTCGAGGAGGATGCGCTGGCAGACATGCGCGCCTATGCCGAGGCCGCGCGCCCCTGGGGGCTCGAACTGGAGGAACTCGGCGCCAACGAGGTCCGGGCGCGCTTTCCAGGCCTCGGCCCCGGAGCGATCGCGGCCTCCTTTTCTCCGCATGACGGCTCCGGCAATCCGCGCTTGATCGCGCCGGCCTTCGCCGACGCTGCGAGGCGGCTGGGCGCGGAGATCGTTGAGGAATGCGAGATCAGCAGCATCGACAGGACCGAATCCGGTTTCCGCGTCACCACGTCCAAGGGCGTGTTCGAGGCCGGTAAACTGCTCAACACCGCCGGCGCCTGGGGGATGCGGATCGCCGCGCAATTCGGCGAGCCGGTACCCCTCACCCCGCGCGGGCCGCAGATGGGAGTCACCGAGCCCCTGCCCCATCGCATCCTGCCGGTCGTCGGCATCTGGACGCGGCGGCACGGAACCGACGCCTATTTCCGCCAGGTCGAACGCGGCAACATCGTCTTCGGCGGCGCCGCCGAGCGGGTAGACGTCGCGCTCGATCCTGGCCACGCCAAGGCCGACCCGGCAAGGCTGCCGGCCCAGCTCCGCGCCCTGCGGCAGCTCTTGCCGGCCCTGGAGAAGGTCTCGGTCATCCGCACATGGTCGGGCTGCGAGGGCTATCTCGCCGACATGCTGCCTGTCATGGGCCCGTCCGGCACCACGCCGGGGCTGTTCCATGCCTTCGGCTTCAGCGGGCACGGCTTCCAGCTCGGCCCCGGCGTCGGCGACACGATGGCCGAACTGATCGCCACGGGCATGACTGACATCCCGCTCCACGACTTCCGGATCGAGCGCTTCGCCACTGCCGACAGCGGCCGCAGCCCCGCGGCGGCTTGAAAGCGCCGGCTAGCTCAAAGCTTGGAGCGGAGCCGGCAGGCCTCGTAAATCGCCAAATCGAGGTCGGAGCTGCTTCCGGTCAGGCCGCCTTGTTCGCCGAGGGCTGTCCGAGCACCGAAAGCAGCCGGCTCAGATCAGCCCAGAGCTCCTCCGGTTCCTCGAGACCGATGCTGATGCGCAGCAGCGGTCCTTTGGCGGTCCAGGCCGTCGCGCTCCGGTCCTGCCCGACAGCCTGAGGCGCGACGAGGCTGCGCGTACCGCCCCAGGAGGCGCCGATCGCGAAGACACGCAGCGCGCTCAGGGCCGCGCTCATGGCCTCGTCATCGACGGGCTTCAGCACGAGGCTGAACAGCCCGGAGGAACGGCCCATGTCACGCTTCCAGATCTCGTGGCCCGGGCAGGACGGTAGCGCGGGATGCAGCACGCTCTCGACCATCGGGTGACCCACGAGCCGGCGGGCGAAGTCCTCGGATACCTTGCCCATATGGGCGACGCGCACGCCCATGGTCTCGATGCCGCGCAGCGCGAGCTGGCATTCGTCCGGCGAGACGCCAATGCCGAAGCCGCGCAGGATCTCCTTCATCTTCTGGCGCAAGGCCATGTCCTTGACGGTGATCGAGCCGAGCAGCAGGTCGGAATGGCCGCCGACATATTTGGTCAGCGCCTCGCAGGCGAAATCCGCGCCGTGCTCCAGCGGCTTGAAGATCAGAGGCGTCGCCCAGGTGTTGTCGCAGCCGACGAGCGCGCCCTTCGCCTTCGCTGCCGCGACGATGGCGGGCACGTCCTGCACCTCCATCGTATTGGAACCGGGCGACTCGACCCAGACCAGCTTGACCGTCTCGTCGATGAGATCGGCGATGCCGGCCCCGATCATCGGATCGTACACGCCATAAGCAATACCGCGCGGCGCCAGATACTCGGCGCAGAAGCTTCGGACCGGCGGGTAGGCATGGTCGGGGATCAGCACCTTGTCGCGCGGCATCAGCACCGAGAGCATCACGATCGTCACGGCAGCCTGTCCGGACGGCACGAGAACGGTGCGCACGCCATCGTGCAGAGCCGTCAGCTGCGCTTCCAGGGTGCGCGTCGTCGGGGTGCCGTGCAGCCCGTAGGTATAGCCGTCGAAGCCGCGATATTTGCGGGCCATGAAGCTCGCGCCGTCTGGGTAGACGATCGTCGAGGCGCGGTGCGTCGGCACGGCGAGCGAGGCATAGCCCTCCTCGTTGACGGCCGGGTGATGAACGCAGAGTGTCAGGTCATGCATGGTTATTTTCCCTTGTCGGGCAGATAGTCAAAGCTTTGAAAATTCGCGACAATCCGCCCTGCGGCATCGGGCGATGCCATGGCGTTATGGCTTGGCGCCGCCGTCTTCAGGACCTGCTTGGCGAGCGCATGCATCCAGTCGATCGCGACGGGCAGGATCGCGTCGTTGAAGTCGTAGCGGGCATTGTGAAGCTCGCCATCCACGCCCGCTGGGCCGTTACCGATCCAGACATAGGCGCCGAGCCTGTCCCTGATCAGGAAGGAGAAGTCATCTCCGGTGGTGCTGGGGCGCAAATCGGTGCGAACCTTGGCGCCGATCGCTTTGCCGGCTTCGATCGCGAGCTTCACTTCGGCCGATGTGTTGATGATGGCCCGGCCCGTCGAAAGAATCTCGACATCCGCGCGCATGCCATAGGCTTCGCAAGTGCCGGCGATCAGGCTTTCCATGCGTTTGATGACCGCTTCGCGCACCTCCTGCCGATAGGTGCGCAGCGTGCCGATCAGCGTGACGCTTTCGGGAATCTGGTTGCTGACCACGCCGCCCTGGATCTGGCCGATCGACAGCACCACGGCATCGCAAGGGTCGACATTGCGCGAGATGATGGTGTGCAGCCCCATGATCAGATGCGCAGCCGCCAGGATCGGATCGCGCGTCTGGTGCGGGATCGCGGCGTGGCCGGCAAGCCCGTGCAGCGTCACCTGCCAGCGCCCGCCGGCCGCCATCACCGGCCCGTCATGGACCGCGACGGTTCCGGCTTCGAGCCCCGGCCAGTTGTGGAAGGCGAAGATGCGCTCCATCGGAAAGCGCTCGAACAGCCCATCGGCGATCATCGCCTTGGCGCCGGCGCCGTTCTCCTCGGCCGGCTGGAAGATGAACTGGATCGTGCCTTTCCAGTCCGGGTCGGCGGCGAGCATTGCTGCCGCGCCGAGCAGGGCAACCGCATGCCCGTCATGGCCACATGCATGCATCACGCCCGGCGTCTGCGAGGCATGGGCCGCATCATTGCGTTCGGCGATCGGCAAGGCGTCGATATCGCCACGCAGGCCGACCGAGCGGTTCGAGCCCGGCCGCGACAATGTCGCGACGATGCCGGTGCCGCCAATGCCAGCCTCGAAGGGAATACCCAACTCGCGCAGCCGGTCCTGCAGGAAGGCCGAGGTCTTCGTCTCCTTCTCGGAGAGCTCGGGATGGGCGTGGAGATGGCGGCGCCATTCGGTCAGCCGGGGGAGAAGCGTGTTGTCCATGATCGGTCCGTAAGTCAGCAGTCAGCGTTTCGCCGAAAGCAGCAGATGCTCTTCGAGCCGCCTGACGAACCAGGCGAGCAGGAGGGCGATGGCGAGGAAGATCGCGCCCACAACGACCATCGGCTCGGTGTAGCGGAAGGTGTCCGACGCGATATCGAGCGCCGCGCCGAAGGCTTCGTAGACGGCGATGGCGGCGAGGTAGGGCGTCGATTTGAAGATGCCGATAAAGTAGTTGCCCATCGGCGCGGCGATGTTGCGCAGCATCTGCGGCGCGATCACCAGAACGACGGTCTGCAGCCGCTTCAGGCCCAGCGCGCGCGCCGCCTCGAACTGGCCGGGCTTCACGCCGTCGATGCCGGCCTTGAACACCTCGGCCAGATAGCCGCTGTAATAGATGCTGATCGCAATGACGCCGATGGCCAGCGCCGGCAGCTTGATGCCGTAGGATGGCAGGACGAAGTAGAAGAAATAGAGCTGCACGAGCAGCGGCGTCGAGCGGATGAAGTCGATCAGGAAGCGCATCGCATAGCGCATCACCCGGTTACTGCGGCGCGCGACCTCCAACCCGAAACCGAGCAGAGACGCCCCGACGCAGCTGAGAAGCGCGACCAGGATCGAGGTCCAGAGAGCACCGGCGATCTTCGGCACGATCGAGAGGGCGAAGCTTGGGTCAAACAGCATGGTCGAGCTTCCGTCCGGCGCCGACCTTGCGCTCGACCCAGCGACCGATGACCGTCGCGGGGTAGCAGAGGATGAAATAGGCGACGAGCAGCGCGAAATAGACCTTCGGCGGATCGTAGAAGAGCTGAGATATCTCCTTGGCGCGGAAGGTCATGTCGGTCAGCGTCACCAGCGATACCAGCGCCGTGCCCTTCACCAGCTGGATGAACTGGTTGATGAAGGTCGGCACCATCGCGAGCAGAGCCTGCGGCAGCTCGATCAGCATCAGGATCTGCCAGCCGCGCAGACCGAGCGATCGCCCAGCCTCGCTCTGGCCCTTGTCCAGCGCCTGGAGGGCGCCGCGCACCGCCTGGCTGCCATAGGCGCCGATATGCAGGCCGAGCACCATCGAGCCCACGGTGATGCCCGACATCCGCAGTCCGAACGACGGCAGCGTGTAGTAGAAGCCGTAGAGCAGGATGACGACCGAGGTCGAGCGCCAGAACTCGATGATGGCGGTGATCGCCCCATAGGCAAGGCCACGCCAGCTGTGCTGGGCGATGCCGGCGGCGAAGGCGAAGGGCACGGCATAGAGCATGCCGAGCGCCGTCACCGTCAGCGTGACGCCCAACCCCTGGAAGATGCCCGAGAGGACTTCGAGAAAGCTCATGATGCCGGCCGCCGCGCTCAGCCGTTGCCGGCGCAGATCTGCTCGGTGGTCACGGAGCCTGCATCCTCATCGGCGGTGAAGTTGTACTTCTCCATGATGGGCTTCAGGCCGCCGCTGGCGCGCAGTTTGGCGAGCTCGGCATTATAGGCGTCGCGCAGCTTGGCGCTGCTCTTGGGGAAGACCGTGCCGGTATAGAGCTTCGCGGGCTGGCCGTTCGGCTTGATCAGGCCCTTGAACGGCACGGCGCGCTCGATGCCCTCGACCTTCTGCTCGTCGATCACGCCGATCGCGCTGGGAACCGACAAGGTGGTGACGTCCGCCCTGTCCGCGAGGATCGCGCTGACCGCCGCCTCGTTGTTCGGGAACAGCGCGATCTGCGATTCCGGCACGCCGGCCGCGATGGCGTTCTTGGTGTTCTCCGAGCCGCGGCCGCCGGCGAGGCGCACCTTCGGGTTCTTCGCGATATCCTCGTAGGAATGCAGCTTGAGCGGGTTGCCCTTCTTGACCAGCAGGCTGTCGCCAACAGCCACGTCCGGCTCGCTGAACAGCACCTGCTCGCAGCGCGGCGGCGTGATGGCGACGCCGGATGCGATGATATCGAAGCGCCCGGCCAGCAGACCCGGGATCATTGCGCCGAAGTCGGAGACGACGAACTCGAAATCCTTGACGCCGAGCGGGGCGAAGACGGCCCTGATCACGTCCGAATGGATGCCGACGACGTTGCTGTCCTTGTCGCGATAGGCCCAGGGCGTGCGGTTGTGGATGCCGACGACGAGCTTCTTTCCGGCCCATTCGGAGGTCTGGGCCTGCGCCTTCGATGAGTGCAAGCCGCCGAAGACCGAGAGTGCCGCAACCGCACCGGCGAGAAGGAGAGGAAGGCGGCGGCGCGAGATGACGGTCATGTGGTGGGTCTCCGGTCCGAAAGGCTTGAGTCTGCTCAGTGCAGGATCTGGCTGAGGAAGAGCTTGGTGCGCTCGTGCTGGGGGTTCTTGAAGAACGCGTCGGGGGTGTTCATTTCGACGATCTGGCCGGCGTCCATGAAGATGACGCGGTCGGCGACCTGGCGGGCGAAGCCCATCTCGTGGGTGACGCAGAGCATGGTCATGCCCTCGTCGGCCAGAGAGACCATGGTGTCGAGCACCTCCTTGACCATCTCCGGGTCGAGCGCCGAGGTCGGCTCGTCGAACAGCATGATCTTGGGGCTCATGCACAGCGAGCGGGCGATCGCCACGCGCTGCTGCTGGCCGCCCGAGAGCTGGCCCGGATATTTCAGCGCCTGCTCGGGGATCTTGACGCGCTTGAGATAGTGCATCGCGATCTCCTCGGCGTCCTTCTTGGGCATCTTCCTGACCCAGATCGGCGCCAGCGTCAGGTTCTCCAGGATCGTCAGATGCGGGAACAGGTTGAAGTGCTGGAACACCATGCCGACGTCACGCCGGATCTCGTCGATCTTCTTGAGATCGTTGGTCAGCTCCGTCCCGTCGACGATGATCTGGCCCTTCTGGTGCTCTTCCAGACGGTTGATGCAGCGGATCATCGTCGACTTGCCCGAGCCCGACGGGCCGCAGATGACCAGCTTCTCGCCGCGGGACACCTTCAGGTTGATGTCGCGCAGCACGTGAAACTCGCCATACCACTTGTTGACGCCGATCATCTCCACCGCCGTCGCCGTGTTTAGCGAAGTCGGCTTCAGCGCCGCGGGACGGGAGTCATCGCTCGCAGGCCCTGCGGCCCGCTGCATGGTGGAATTCATCTGACCCCTCGAAATCGCGTCTCTGGCGCGTTTCCAAGGAGGATAGCCGCGGAGGGCAGTCACGCAATTCGAGCCAAGGCATAGCTCGATGCCGGATTGTTATGGTCTCAGCGTGCTTCCATCAGGCAATCGATGAAGTCGCGGACCAGCTGCGACTTCGGACGATCCGGCGGCAGGATGAGGAAGCTCCGGCTCTGCACCGGTGGCTCGAATGGACGCAGCACGATCTGGGTCTGGTCATGGCCGGCGATGGCATAGGGGCTGACCAGCCCGACCCCGACGCCCTGCGCCACCAGGGAGCAGACCGTCGCGGCATAGATCGTTTCGACAACGACGCGAGGGGGGGCAGCTCCTGCTTCCGACATGATCATGTCGAAACGCTGCCGGGCCCGATCTTCCGGAACATAGGCGACGAAATCGACACCCGAGAGATCGTGCGGGCCGATGGTTTCGCGTTCGGCCAAGGGGTGTCCGAGCGGCATGGCGCAGAGCGCGCGAGGCTGGACGAAGACCTGGTGCACGACTCCCGTCACATCGATCTCATCGGCAGCGAGGCCAACATCGTAGATGCCGGACGCGACACCGTCCCGCACGTCGCGGGAGGGCAGGACCATCAGGGTGACGGTCGCGTCGGGGCGCAGGGTGTGGAAGCGCAGCACGGCGTTCGGGACGATCGACGAGCTCAGCGCCGACAGCGTCGCAACCCGCAACTGGCCGGCTCCGTAGTCGCGGATACGGGCCGCACTCGCGCGCAGCCGGTCCATGCCGCGGAAATTCGCCTCGACCTCTGCGAAGAAGGTTCGCCCCTCCGGCGTCGGCACGATGCGATTGCGCACGCGGTCGAACAGGGCAAAGCCCAGAGACTTCTCGAGCTCCGCGATCAACCGGCTCACACCAGGCTGGGTGACCCCGAGAATCTCGGCGGCGCGCGAAACCGTTCCCGCTTTCATGACGGCGCCAAAGACTTCGATCTGACGGCTGTTCAATGCGATAGGCTCCCGGCATCTTCCTGGGAGGATGCTAGCGCATGTCCGCCGCAAGTGCGTCGTCACTGATGCCTATGCAGGCCCAGATTCTGGAGAGCGTGATCGCGGGCGACGTGCTGGTCGAGCCGAATTACGCCGTCGTCATCGAGCTGGCGGTCGCACTGCTTCTCGGCATCGCAGTCATCTGGCTGACGCCGACACTCCCCGCCCCGCTCAGCAATGCGATCCTGGAGCGGAAAGGCACGATCGACAAATACATGGGCGACGCCATCCTGGCGTTCTGGAACGCGCCGCTTGATGATGCCGTTCACCAGATCAACGCCTGCGAAGCCGCGCTCGACATGCTGGACTGCATCGAGGCGCTCAATCGAGAGCGCGAGCGCGAGGCGAAGGAGAGCGGCAAGGCGTTCCTGCCTTTGAATGTTGGCGTCGGCCTCAACACGGGAACCTGCGTCGTCGGAAACATGGGTTCCGATCTGCGTTTCGACTATTCAGTCCTGGGAGACACGGTCAACCTCGCCTCGCGTCTCGAGGGACAGTCAAAAGCCTACGGATTTCCGATCCTCAACGCCTCCGCTACGGCGCTGGCAGCCAAGGACAAGTTCGCGATTGTCGAGGTCGACTTCATTGCCGTGAAAGGCAGAACGGAGCCCGAGGTCGTCTATGCCGTTGCAGGGCGGGCGGACATGGCCCGTTCCGAGAACTTCCAACAACTTCGCCAGCTCATGGTCGACATCCTCGCGAGCTATCGCGCCAGGGATTGGCACAGGGCTCTCGAAGCCATCCAGCGCGCAAGGTCGCTCGAAGGCGCGGACCGCTTCGCAACTGTCATGGATCTCTACGAGGCGCGGATATCGGCATTCAGGGTCGAACCGCCGGGCGAAGGATGGAACGGAGTGGCGGTGCTCCTCCGCAAGTAAGCTGCCACACCGCGTCCTGCCACGGCCGACATTCGGGCTCCCGGGAGCGAAGGCGGGAATGTCCGGGCCGCTCGAATACCCCTCCGCAAATAGCAGACCCAGCCGATCCATGGGGCCGCAATCATCGGCTTCCCAGCGCGCTCTTCACGCGAACCTGTGTCTGCCTCGCCCGAGAATCCTCTAGATCTCCGGCAGGTGCAGCCATAGCGCGGCGGCGCTGAGAATCATGTTCACCGCGAGCGCCGCGAGAAGCAGCCCCATGACGCGGCGAACCAGGCCTGTCCCGTGCGGACCAATCAGATGGCGCACCAGCTCGCCGAGCAGGAAGACTGCAAGCAGCACAGCGAGGACGATCGCCAGGGCCAGGATCGTCAGGGCCTGTTCGTGCGGGGTGTGCCGGTTGTTGTCGACCAGCAGGAGGATGGTCAGCATCGCGCCGGGTCCGGCGATGATCGGTGTCGCGAGCGGGTAGATCGCGATGGAGGACGCGGAGGCGGTCTGGTCAGCATGCGGGCTCGCCAGCTCACCATCCCCCAGCACCATTCTGATCGCAAACAGCAGGATGATCAGGCCGCCGGCGATCTGGAAGGACAGCAGCGAGATGCCCATGGCGTGAAGCAGGAAGGGACCCAGCAGCCCAAAACCAGTCAGGATGCCGAAGGCGATGACCACGCTGAGCCAGGCTGCGCGTCGGCGCGCGGCCAAATCGAGCGTCGTCGTCGCTCCGAGAAAGAGCGAAAGATGCCCGATTGGATCGAGCACGGCAGCCAGGATGACAATCTGGGTGGTCAGGAGCCTGTAGTCTTCAAGCACGGATCAATGCTCCCCGGAGGCCATTGCGATCGCAATCTAACCCGGCGGGTCCTACGGCCAGGTTAGCAGCGCATCGCGGCATCCTGCCTCAGCGCGGCAGCAGGTTCTGCTTGGCCAGGTCGAGGACCTCGTCGCCGCGCCCGCTCATGACCGCGCGTAGCATCCAGAGCCCGAAGCCCTTGGCCTGATCGAGACCGATCGTCGGCGGCATGGAGAGTTCCTGCGTCGCCGTGACGACATCGAGGACGGCCGGCCCGTCATGCGCCAGCACGCGGCGGATCGCGTCCGGCAGATCGCCGGGGTCCTCGACCCGCACGCCGAGGATGCCCATCGCGTTGGCCATCGCGGCGAAATCGGGGTTCTGCAGGTTCGTGCCCAGCTCGACGAAGCCGGCGGCTTTCATCTCCAGCGCCACGAAGCCGAGCACGCCATTGTTGAAGATCACGGTCTTCACCGGCAGCTTCTCCTGCGTCAGCGTGATCAAATCGCCCATCAGCATCGTGAAACCGCCGTCGCCGGAGAGCGAGACGACCTGTCGCCCCGGCTGGGCGGCCTGGATGCCGATCGCCTGAGGCAGCGCGTTGGCCATCGACCCATGGACGAGCGAACTGACGAGGCGGCGTTTGCCGTTCATTTCCAGATACCGAGCCGCCCAGATCGCCGGCGTGCCGACATCGAAGGTGAAGGCTGCGTCCTCGGTCGCAAGATCGCTGACAAGCTTTGCGAGATACTGCGGATGGATCGGCTTGCGCCCCGGCGTCCCCTTGGCGAGGGAATCGAGGCCCTCGCGGGATTTGACATAGCGCGCCAGGCTCTCGTCGAGATGGGAGCGGTCGGTCTTGATGGTCAGCCGCGGCAGCAGCGCCGCGATCGTCGCCTTGACGTCGCCCACGATGCCGAGATCGAGCTTGCAGCGCCGGCCGAGATTGGCCGGCCGGATATCGACCTGCGCGATCTGGATGCCGGTAGGCAGGAACTGCTTGTAGGGGAAGTCCGTCCCCAGCATCAGCAGTACGTCGCAGGCATGCATCGCTTCATAGCCCGAGGCGAAGCCGATCAGCCCCGTCATGCCGACATCGTAGGGATTGTCGTATTCGACATATTCCTTGCCGCCGAGGGCATGGACGATCGGGGCCTTCAACGTCTCGGCAAGAGCCATCAACTCGCCATGCGCGCCGGCGCAGCCGCGGCCGCAGAACAGCGTGACGCGCTTGCCGCCATCGAGCAGCCCCGCCAGCGCCTCCAGTTCAGCCTCGGCGGGGGTCACCACCGGCGTCGGCGGCAACAGTCCTCGCGGCGGGGAGACCGGGCGTTCCGGCGCCGGGCTCAAGCCGACATTGCCGGGAATGACGATGACCGCGACACCGCGCTGGCCGACGGCCGCACGGATCGCATTCTCCAGCACGTACGGCATCTGCTGCGGGTCGGAGACCAGTTCGCAATAGACGCTGCATTCCTGGAACAGAGCCTTCGGATTCGTCTCCTGGAAATAGCCGCCCCCGATCTCCGCCGAGGGGATCTGAGCCGCGATGGCGAGCACCGGCGTGCGGCTGCGCTGGGCATCGTAGAGGCCGTTGATCAGATGGAGATTGCCCGGCCCGCAGGAACCGGCACAGACGGCGAGCTTGCCGGTGATCTGCGCCTCTCCGGCAGCGGCGAACGCCGCCACCTCTTCATGCCGGACATGCACCCAGCGGATCGTGCCTTTGGTCCGCAGCGCCTCGGTCAGGCCATTGAGGCTGTCGCCCACCACGCCGTAGATGCGCTCGACGCCCGCATGCCCAAGGGTTTCGACGATGAGTTCGGCAACGTTCTTGGACATGACCATCCTGCCATGGAGAGAATTGGAGAAGTTCTCGCGGGTGAAGAGGATTCTCGCGGGCGCAGGTAATGTAAATCATCGATCCGCGTTACCGCATGAAGGAGCGCCGTCCGTCTCTCTCTTGCCGTTGACACTGCGTCAACCGGCAGCCTCGCCCGCGGCCAGATAATCGAAAACCACCTCGCCGAGACCGAGCGTCAGGTCGGCGATATAGTGGCTGGCAGAGACGACCTCGCGCACCGGCAGGCGCGCCACGTCGCACATCGCATGCTCGAAGAGCTGCAGCGCGGCGGGGCCGGACCAGGCGCCCTTCAGCTTCACATCCTCCATGTAGTAGCGCACCAGCTCGCAGATGCGCGGCGAGCCGTCGACATGGGGGATGATCTTGATCATGAAGGCGGGCTTGGCCATCGCCTTGGCCAGCGGCGCGAGATCGAGCTCGCGATGCTTGTAGCCCATCGTGGCGGAAACGCAGAGCACCGAGCCGTAATGCAGGGTGCCGACGAGCGTCTCCTGCTCATGCGCCAGCTTCGGCGTCGCCAGTTTCTTCGGGAAGCCCCAGATTTCGCGCCCACCGGCAATGGGTGAATTATCGTCGAGATACATGGCGTGGACATAGCCGCCCTCCTGCACCTCGCCCGACGCAGTCTTGAAGCGCACGGGGATCACCTGCCCCGTCTCGGTGTAGTCGCCGAAGCCGGTCGAATCCGGCATGCGGATGAACTCATAGGCAACGGTATCGCCGACCACCTCCAGCGGTTCAGGCACCAGCGCGCGCAGCCGCTCCGGGTCGGTCCGGTAATTGATGACGACGAATTCGCGATTGTAGAATTTGTAGGGCGGCCGCGGATAGGCGGGGTTGTTCAAGGGCATCGCGAAGGCATTCGCGCGCACATCGGCGATCTTCATGGCGGGGCGTCCTCAGTGTGGGTAATGATCGGGAGTGTCGAGAGAGAGGGTGGCTGCTAGGGCCCGCCAGGCTGCGCCAGTTCAGCCAGGTCGAAGGTCGCGACGCCATCGGGGCCATCGGCCGGCCGCAGCACCTCGGGATGGCTAAGGGTCTGCGATGCATCGGCGTAGCCTGACGCCCAGTGCTCCTCCATCGTCGCGCGCGAGAACTCGTAGTCCTTGGAGGCGCCCTCATAGCTCTTCGAGCGGTAGATCAGATGGACGATGTTGTAGATCTTCTCGTCCGCCTCGGAGATCAGTCCGAGAATGTCGGGATCGGCTTTGACGAGTGCGGATTTCGGGACATGCTTGATGAGATGGCCCAGCGCCCTCCTCAGGCTCTGGCTCTTGCGGAACTGATCGGTCGCGGCGCGCGTCCTGCTCGAGAAGCGAATGTCCTTCAGGCGCGAGTCCTGGCTTGTCAGATCCTGAGGAAACGCTCCCTTCGCGCTCCAGAGATCGACCTGGAAAGCCAGCGTGTCCTGACGCGGCCTGCTTTCCAGAACCCACTGCAGCGGCGTGTTCGACACCAGCCCGCCATCCCAATAGTGCTCTCCGTCGATCTCAACCGCCGGAAAGCCCGGCGGCAAGGCGCCGCTGGCCATGACATGCTCCGGCGCGATGACATGGGTCGTCGTATCGAAATAGGCGAAATTGCCAGTCCTGACATTCACCGCGCCCACGCTGAAGCGCATCGGACCGGCATTGATCCGGTCGAAATCGACCAGCCGTTCGAGCGTCGCCTTGAGGGGGCCGACATCGTAGAAGCTTTCGGCCGAAGGGGTTCCGGGGGCCGAGAGGAAAGGCGGAACCGGGCGGGGGCTGAAGAAGTCTGGTGCGCCGCCCATCAGCGTGGCGAAGGCCTGCGTCTGGTTGAACCAGCCATGAGCGAGATCGCTGTTTCCAGCCATCGCGCCGACTATCGACGAGATCATGGCGGGGAGCCCCGGCGGCGGCGCGGTCACCGCCTCCCAGAACGCCCGCAGCGCATCCACCCGCTTTCCCGCCGGATTGCCGGCAATAAGGGCCGAGTTGATGGCGCCGATCGAAATGCCAGCCACCCAATCTGGATGCAGGCCCGCCTCGGCAAGTGCCTGATAGACGCCAGCCTGATACGAACCGAGGGCCCCCCCACCCTGCAGCAACAGCGCGATCCGTTCGAACGGCGGACGATTGGTCATGAGAAGCACCCAGTCGGCGAGAGGAGACCGTCGCCCATCTTGCATCGAAACACCGGCCTCTCTGCAAGACCCAAGCCTTCTGGCGCGCTGCAGCGAAGGGCCTCGACGCTCGCGCGATCCAATCGACGATACGCCGATTGGATCGATCGATACGCCCTTTGAGCTGTCCGTCCCCGATCCCGCCTCGAATAATCCTGCCCTCAAGGTCGCGCGCCAGCCATGGCTTACGAAAGACCATCAGGGGGACTACGATGCCGAGGAAGAACACTGGCGCGGCCGCGCTGCTTGCAGCCATCATGCTCACCATGCCCGCAACCGCCAAGACTATCGTCTATGTCTCGAACGCCGACAGCCGCGAGATCAGCGTGCTGGAGCTCGATGCTTCGTCAAAACAGCTGAAGCCGGTCGAGACGGTCGCTGTCACCGGCACCGCGATGCCCATGGCGATCTCGCCGGATCGCCGCCATCTCTACGTCTCGCTGCGCTCGCAGCCCTTCTCGGTTAGCTCCTTCGCCATCGATCGGCAGAGCGGCAAGCTCGACCTGCTTTCAACCGTGCCGCTGCCGGACAACATGGCCTATCTCGCGACCGACCGGACCGGCCGCTTCCTGCTGAGCGCCTCCTACACCGGCAACAAGATCGCCATTAACCCGATCGGTCCGCAGGGCTTTGCGCAGGCCGACCCCGTCCAGGTGGTCGAGACGCGCAAGCATGCCCATGCGATCCTGACCGACCGCTCGAACAGGCATCTCTTCGCCACCAATCTCGGCGGCGATGTCCTGCTGCAATACCGCTTCGACGCGGCAACCGGGAAAGTCACCGCCAACGATCCGCCCTTCGTCGAGACCAAGCCGGGTGCGGGTCCGCGCCACTTCGTCTTCCACCCCAATGACCGCTTCGTCTATCTGGTCAACGAGCTCGATGGCACGCTCGACAGCCACCGCTTCGACGCAGCGAAAGGCGTGCTGTCGAAGATCGGCAGCTCGAGCGTCGTACCGCCGGGCTTCAGCGGTGGTGCACCGGCCAGCGCCGAAATCCGCATCACGCCGGACGGGCGTTTCCTCTATGCCTCGGAGCGCACCTCGAACACGATCGCGGCCTTCAAGGTCGACAGCGATACAGGTGCGCTGACACCGGCTGGAAATTTCGCAACGGAAATGCAGCCGCGCGGCTTCAACATCGATCCGCGCGGACGCTTCCTCGTCGCGGCCGGCCAGAAATCGAATTCTGCGACGCTCTACGGTATCGATCCTGAAACTGGCGCGCTCAAGGAACTGCAACGCCTCGCTCTCGGGAAGAACCCGAACTGGGTCGAGATCATCGATCTGCCGTGACGAGCCATGAGTGGATCGGCCTTGATGCCGACGAACCCGATATTGGGGCCAGGCGCGAGACCGATAGACTGCATTCCTAGCGGGACCTGCTGGTCTGTGCCGCGATGACAGAGGCCGGTTTGCCCCGCCCCATGAAAGCGCCCCGCCGCTGACCAGCGGCGGGGTTTGTCGCTGAGAGAGCCTGAGACGAACCGGTCAACGGCCTCCGGCGGTGTGCTGCTCGCATGCGCGACGTCCACAGGCTTTGGAGGGGGGGATGATCTGCGCAGGAGCGGCGCCGACGACCCAGGGTTAACCGTTCTTTAACAGCTCGGTTTACATTAGAATCGTTCAATGAGACATTCACTCGACGATTGCTCTCAGTTTACGTAGCGGTTCCAATGGACAGGCTTACGATCGGCATCGTCGATGATCACCCGCTCCTTGCGGAAGGCATCGCAGCAGTCCTCACCAGGACGGGGCGCATGGACGTCGTCTCGTTGGGAGCCTGCGCCTCCGATCTGGTCACGATCGTCGACACCAAGCACCCGGACATCATGCTCGTCGACCTCAACATGCCCGGCGATGCGTTCGCGGCCATCGAGGATGTGAGCGGCCGGGCGTCCGACACCAAGATCATCGTCTTCACGGCATCGACGAGTTCCGACCATGCGGTCCGCGCGCTTTCGGCCGGCGCCGCCGGCTTCGTGCTGAAAGGCAGTCAGGCGACGGAACTGGTCGAGGCGATCGATACAGCCCGGCGCGGCGATGTGTTCATCACGCCCTCGTTCGCCGCGCGCGTGATCTCCGCCCTGCACGCGAAGACGGCCGAAAGGCGGGCGCAGCAGAACGAGGTGCGCCTGAGCGTCCGCGAAGAGCAGATCGTCAAGCTGCTGCTCTGCGGCAAGCAGAACCGGGAGATCGCCTCCGCGCTGGACCTCAGCGAGAAAACGGTCAAAAGTTATATGACCAACCTCATGGCGAAGCTGCACGCACGCAACCGGCTCGAGGTCGTGATCGCGGCGCAAAAGCTCATGCCGGAAGCTCGTCCTCCTCAGTCAGATCGATAGCTGTATTGAGCGAGCGCGCCCGGACGGGCAGCCGGACCTGAACGACCATCCCGCCTGACTCTCTGCGGCCTACGGCCAGGCTGCCGTTGAGCGCCGCGACGCGGGTCTTCATGCCGCGAAGGCCGAGCGCCTCGCCCGTCGAAGCGACCGCGTCCGGTTTGGCGGCGCCGTCACGATGGCCACCATCCTCGACCGCGATGCTGAGAAAGCCGTTCTGGAAGCGCGTCGCGACCGAGGTGCTGGCGCCGCCGGCATGCTTGTAGGCGTTCATCAGCGCCTCCTGGACCACGCGAAAGGCGCAGATCCGGATCGCCTCCGGCATGTCCGCCGGCAGATCCCCGAAGTTGCGTGTCACGGTGGTCCCCGTGTAGCGCTCATGCCGGGTCACGGCCGACTCGATCGTTGCCGCCGGGCTCAGGTCCCGGATCTCTGGCAGGACCAAGCCCGAGGTGAGGCTGCGCAGTTCCGCCAGAGTTTGGATGATCAACGGCAGGAACTGCTTCCTGATCTCCTGGAGTGCCGGGTCGGCCGATTCCTGCGGCAAGCGCAGCATCATCAGGCTGAGCATCTGGATCGGGCCGTCATGCAGGTCGGCGCCGATGCGGGAGAGGTACTCCTCGTTCGTCACCGCCGCGTTGAGCCGGGCGCGATCGGCAGCGCGTCGCAGCGCACTGTTGCGCCGGGCGAGGCCGGCCGCCCGCGACAGATTGGCCTCCAGCTCGGCCTGCTGGCGGGCGATGACGCGGCTTGCCCGGCGGATCATCGCGTAGAGAACGATGGCGATGATGCAGCCAATATGGAAGACCAGGAACCAGATCGCATATTTCAACTGGTTGATCTCGCCGTCGACCAGATCGCTCCGCTTGTAGAATTCCCCGATGAGAACGATGCGCGAATGGGAAGGGTCGTGGATCGGCGCGTAGATTTCGATCAGCCCATTGCGCGCGGCCGAGGCATGGTTGGACGCGGGCGCGACGATCTCGCCGCGCAGCAGCCGCGATAGCTGTGGCTGCCGCAGCTGCTCGTCGCGCGGTCCGCCCGCCGTCGAGAACAGGAGCTTGCCCTCCGTCGACCAGATCTTGATGACCTTGACCTGAGGGCCGAGCGGGCCGTCGCCGATCAGGTTGCGCAGCTTCTCCTCCGCGGCTGGCGGGAGCGCTCTGCCCGGCACCACCTCATCGACATGCGGGGCAACGACGGCTTCGAGATAAGTGGCCGCGATCTCGGCCATGGTCTGTGTCCATCCGGCGCGAACGCGACGCTCGACCCAGTGGCCCAGCACGATCATCGCGATCGCCACGACCACGGCCGTGGCGATGCTGAACCGCCGTTCCAGCGAGAAGCCGCCCCACCAGTCGAGCAGCCGCTGCGATACCGACCTTCGGCGGTAGCCGGACCCGACCTTCTGCGATTGCGGCTCTACCTCCTGAAGACCCGCAATTGGCTCGACCTTGACTTCTACCGGCGGCGGCATCGCGGGGGCATCCTGCGGTTAACGAGACGTTAAGGAGGCCAATATCCGTCGTCCTTCAAAGGATGAACGGACGGTTACCTTACCGCACCCGAGGGAACGAGCAAAGCCGACGCCAATATTCGCTGTTGCGAAATCGTATTTCGCGAATGCGAAATCATGTCCTGATTTAATGGAGCACGACGATGTTCAAGCTGAACCAGCATGATCTGGCATTCGTCCTGAAGCAGATCAAGATCGGCGAGGCGCATGCGAATGGTGCGTCGCTTCTGGAGATCCGTCTCGATCCCGCGACCGGCGAAGTCGTCACCGACCCCGGCCTGTATAATCCCGACGGCACCTTCAACGGCCCCACAACATGGGTGCGTGCCATTCCCGACGAGCAGACGCCCTTCGGCATCCGCACCGTCGACGGCAGCTACAACAACCTCGTTCCCGGGCGCGAGTTCTGGGGCGCCTCGGGTCAGCCCATGCCGCGGCTGCTCGATAGCAACTTCATCAACGAAGGCAACGACACCTGGAATGTCGACTTCGACGGACCGTTCGGCCCCGCTCAGGCTGTCGACCTTACCGACAACTACGGCGCCGGCGGCAATATCGCCGATCGCGATCCGCGCCTGATCTCGAATCTCATCGTCGACATGAGCGCCGGAAACCCCGCCGCGCTCGTGGCTGCATTGACGTTCGCGGGATCGGAAGACCCGCAGGGCGATCTCGAGGCCTTGCTGGCCCTGCGGATCACGCCCGCGCAGGCGGCCCAGGGCCTCCTTGACGCCCAGGCCAATCTCGGCCTCGCGCAGAATGCGTTGCAGCAGGCGATCGAGGCCTATCAGCTGGCCCCCTCCGACGCGACGATCGATGAGGTCCAGGCTACCGCCGCTCATCTGACGACGGCAGAGACAGCTGTCGACGAGGCGCAGGCCCTTGTCGACGATCCGGGCGCGGCCTTCCTGGCCAAGGCGACCGAACTCGGGCTCCAGTTCGATTCACGCGGCTCGCTGCTCATCCCCAACGTCGCGCCGGATGAAGGGCTTTCGGCGCCGTTCAACTCCTGGATGACCTTCTTCGGCCAGTTCTTCGACCATGGCCTCGACCTGATCACGAAGGGCGGCAACGGCACGATCTTCATGCCGCTGAACAACGACGACCCGCTGGTGGTGGGCGCCGACGGCGTCTTCGGCACGGGCGACGACCTGCCGGCGCAACTGCGCTTCATGCAGTTGACGCGCTCGACGCCGGTGACCGGCCCGGACGGCGTGACCCAGGAGAACGTCACCACCTCCTGGGTCGACCAGAACCAGACCTACACCTCGCACGCCTCGCACCAGGTCTTCCTGCGCGAGTACAGGGCCGACCCGCTGACCGGCGAGGTGTTCGCCACCGGCAAGCTGCTCGATGGCAAGGATGCCGATGGCCGGCCCAACGGGCTGCCGACCTGGAAGGACATCAAGGAGCAGGCCAGGGATGTTCTCGGCATCGACCTGACGGATGCCGATGTCGGCCATGTGCCGATGCTCCTGACCGACGCCTATGGCAACTTCATCCCGGGCGACAACGGATTTCCGCAGATCATGGCGGCGGTGGCGCTCGACGGTTCGCCGATCTATGTCGAAGGCAACCCGGAAGCACCGATCAATCCCTCTGCGATCCAGCTTCTCGTTGGAACCGTCATCATGGACGGCACGCCGGACGGCCGCACGATCGGTGCTAACGATACCGTTTCGGCGATCCGCACGCCCAACTCCTTCCTCGACGACATCGCCCACAATGCCCAGCAGGTGAACAGCCGCGGGCAGGTTCTTACGGCTGATCTGGACGACACCATCGGACAGCCCGGCGCGGGCTTCTACGACGACGAACTTCTCGACGCGCATTTCATCACGGGCGACGGCCGCGGCAACGAGAATATCGGCCTCACCGCCGTCCACCACATCTTCCATTCCGAACACAACCGCCAGGTCGAGGCTCAAAAGCTGACGATCCTGCGCAGCGACGACCTCGACTTCATCAACGAGTGGTTGAGCTCCGACCTCGGCGCCGGCGATCTGCCTGACAACCTCGCCACCATGAGCGCGGCCGCCCTGACGGAGTTCGCGAGCGAGTTGAGCTGGGATGGCGAGCGGCTGTTCCAGGCCGGTCGCTTCGCGACCGAGATGCAGTACCAGCATCTCGTCTTCGAGGAGTTCGCCCGCAAGATCCAGCCGGCGATCGACCCCTTCGTGTTCAATTCGGTGACCGATATCGACCCGTCGATCTTCGCCGAATTCGCCAACGTCGTGTACCGCTTTGGCCACTCGATGCTGACGGACTCGATGCCGCGCGTCTTCGTCGACGAGAATGGCAACGTCACGGGGAGGGACGATCAGGGCCTGATCGATGCCTTCCTCAACCCCCTCGCCTTCAACTCCGACGGCACGAACACGATCTCCGCCGAGGAGGCCGCCGGCGCTATCGTGCGCGGCATGACGGTCGAGCGCGGCAACGAGATCGACGAATTCGTCACCGGCGCGCTGCGCAACAACCTGCTCGGTATTCCGCTCGACCTGGCCTCGATCAACATCGCGCGTGGCCGCGACACCGGCATGCCGACGCTGAACGAGGCGCGCGAGCAGCTCTACGCCGCCACGAGCTCGACCTTCCTCAAGCCCTATGAGAGCTGGACGGAGTTCGCGGCCAACCTCAAGAACCCGATGTCGGTGGTGAACTTCATCGCCGCCTACGGCAACCACACCTCGATCGAGACGGCGACGACGATCGCGGACAAGCGGGCTGCCGCCATGCTGCTCGTCTTCGGCGGTGAGGACGAGCCTGCTGACCGCCTGGACTTCCTGAATGCCACCGGCAAGTGGGCCCGCAGCTACGCGAACACCCCTCCGGACGTCCTCCCGGCTATCAACGACGATCCGGATCCGACCGGCAGCCTCGGCGGCCTGAACGACATCGATCTCTGGATCGGCGGCCTGGCCGAGAAGAAGATGCCGTTCGGCGGATTCCTCGGCTCGACCTTCAACGCGGTCTTCGAGGCACAGCTCGAGAATCTGCAGGATGGCGACCGCTTCTACTACCTCACCCGCACACAGGGCCTGAACGCCCTCAACGAGCTGGAGCAGAACTCCTTCTCGAAGATGATCATGGCGAACACCGACATCGCCCAGCCCGGCCCCGACGGCATCCGAGGCACGCCGGACGACATCATCCTGCGCCATATCGGCATCGACTCCTTCGCCAATTACGACTTCGTCTTCGAGGTCGATCCGACCAAGCAGGCGGATTACGACCCCGACAACGAAAGCATCTCCGGCGTCGATCCCGTCGGCAACGATGCGGTGCTCGAGGCGCTGGGCCTCGGCAAGGTCATCCGCGACAACCCGAACACGCCCGGCGCGGACGAGAATTATTTCAGGACCTTCGGCGGCGAGCATGTCGTCGTGGGCGGCACGAACGGCAACGACATCATCGTCACTGATTTCGGCGACGACGCGATCTGGGGCGATGCTGGCAACGACCGCATCGAAGCCGGTGCGGGCGTCGATCTCGTCAACGGCGGCGCCGGCGACGACATCATCACCGACTCCGGCGATACCGGCGACTTCCTCAAGGGCGAGGAAGGCAACGACGTCATCGCCAACTCCAACGGCCTCGACATCCTGATGGGCGGCGACGGCCAGGACGTGGTCTTCGTCGGCGTCGACGACACCGAGGTCTTCGGCGGCGACGGCGACGACTTCATTCTCGGTGGCGACGGTGTCGACTTCCTGCTGGGCAATGAGGGCGACGACTGGATCGAGGCCGGCGGCGGCTTCGACACCACGGCCGGCGACAACTCGGAGCTCTTCTTCAACTCGAGCATCATCGGCCACGACGTGATGTTCGCCGGCTCCGAGGAGCATGATTTCGACGCCGAATCCGGCGACGACATCATGGTCCAGGGCGAAAGCGTCATGCGCAACGAGGGCATGCTCGGCTTCGACTGGGCGATCCACAAGGGCAATGCCGAGGCGGCCGATTCCGACCTCACCAAGCCGATCTTCACCACCGATGCGGCAGACATCCTCCGCGACCGGTTCGACGCCGTCGAGGCGCTGTCGGGCTGGGAGAAGAACGACGTCCTGCGGGGCGACGATCGCGGCGCAACGCCGCTGGATGGAGCGGACGGCGCAGGACTGACCGGCGCCGAAGGCACGATGGTCGGCCATGAGCTCGACGAGGCCGGCATAGCCCGGATCCACAACCTCAACACGATCATCACATCCAACCTGCTGCAGCAGGTCGAATACATGGCCGACGGCTCCGGCGATCAGAAGCTCGCCTTCGTCGGCGGCAACATCCTGCTCGGCGGCGCCGGCAGCGACATCATCGAAGGCCGCGGCGGTGACGACGTCATCGATGGCGATGCCTGGCTCAACGTCCGGATCAGCATCCGGGTCGAGGGAGCCGACCAGGAGATCACGACGATCGACAGCCTCAAGCACGTCTTTCCGTCGGCGCCGCGTAACCCGAGCGACCCGGATGACCCGGCTGACCCCTACAACCAGATTCCTGACGAGTGGCACGGCCGTTCGCTGTCCGAGCTGATGATCGATCGCGTCATCGTGCCCATGCAGCTCAATATCGTCCGCGAGATCGAAGTCGCAGACGGAGCTGGCGACGTGGACGTCGCCGTGTTCAACGACAGCTTCCTCGATGCGAATGGCGCCCCCAACTACACCATCGTCCAGAATGACGACGGGACGTTCACGGTGACGCATACCAACGTCACCATCGCCATCGATCCCGATACCGGCCGGCAGATCGTGTCGGACGGCGTCGACACGGTGCGCAATGTCGAGGTCCTGCAGTTCACGGACCGGGCCATCTCGCTGGCCAAGCCAAAGCTCGAGCTGAACGGGTTCGACCCCGTCACCCGTAACTGGGCCGACGACTTCACCACGCGCGCCTACGCCAACAACACCGGCACGACCTCGAGCTTCACAGGCAATTGGATCGAAACTGGCGACAGCGGCGCCGCGCAGAGCGCAACCGCAGGTTCGATACAGATCACGACACTGGGAACACTGACCTTCTCGCAAAACAATGCCGACAACTCATCCATCGCCCGGTCGCTGAACCTCGCCAACGCACTATCGGCAACCGTGTCTTTCACGATCACCGATCAAAACATCACCGGAGCCGACAATGAAGAGATTATCTTCGAAATGTCGGGTGACGGGGTGAACTTCACCACGGTGGCGACATTCGACAATGGCGATGGCCCGCAGACGTTCAACGTGCCGGCGAGCGCTCTCACTGCCGGCGCGGTCCTGCGCTTCCGGTCGAACAACACGCTCGATGCGGGCGAAACCTTCTCGATCGACAATGTCGCCATCAATGCCGTCTTCCTGGCGCCGTCGGCGACGCCGTCTGTCAACATCACGACGAACTATGTCGAGGACGCCGCCCCAGTCTCGATCGGATCGGATCCCCGCATCACGGACTTCGGCACGACGCTCGCCTCGGCCCGCATCGTGCTGACCAACGCCTTCGCCGGCGACACGCTGGTGGTCCCGGCAGCCCTGACGGCGAATGGAGCCCCCATCGCGGCCACGACCCAGCTCGTGGGATCGACCATCGTCGTCACGCTCACCGGGACGGCGTCGCTGGCCGCCTATCAGACGGCCATCCAGTCGATCGGCTTCCGCTCGATCTCGCAGGCCCCGGACACGACGCCGCGCATCATCGAAACCACCGTCAATGGCGGCTTCTTCGAAAGCGATCCCGCGATCACGACCATCACCGTCCAATCGATCGATGATCTGGTCGATGCCAACAACGATACGGTCATCACCAATGTCCTGCCCGGCACGCCGATCCTGGTGCCGGAATGGGCGCTGCTCGCCAACGATACAGATCCGGACAACACGATCGACATTACGGCGGTCGGCAATGCCAGCGGGCTCGTCGCGACACTCGGCGCGAACGCCATCACGGTGACCGATACCGGCGCTCTGGACGGTTCGTTCCAATACACCGCCACCGGCGGACCGGCGACCAACAACGCGACGGTCACCCTCGACACGATCGCAGCCACAACGACCCTGAGCGAGGCATTCGGCAGCACCAGCTACACCGACAACGACGGTGCCTGGCAGGACAATTGGGTCGAGACCGGCGACGACAATAGCAGCACAAGCGACAACGGCCAGATTCGCATCAACGCGGGCCGCTTGGAGTTCGACAACGGCAGCACCGTCGCCAACAGCAACGGCGCCTCGATCCTGCGCGAACTGTCCGGTCTCGCCGGAGCAGGATCTGCGACGATCTCCTACGATGTCACCGAAGCGCTTGACGCAAACGAAACGGTGACCGTTCAGTTCTCGAGAAACGGCGTTGATATCCAGCAGATCCAGCTCATCAACAGCGCCACCGGCAACAATGGTGTCAGTAATTTCAACCTGACGGGTCCATTTACTGCTGATGCCTTTATTCGCTTCACGGTGTCGTCGCTCGACGATGTCGACGATCTTGTCAGCATCGACAACATCAGCGTCACCTTCCCGAGCGCCATCAACGGCGGCGGCAATGCCGAAATCCTGATCGGCGACGTGAACGGTTCCGCGTTCAACGCCGGCGGCGGCAACGACATCATCATCGCCGGGGTCGGCAACGACACCATCGATGGCGGCACCGGAAACGATACGATCGCCTGGAACGCGAACGCCACGGGCGCCACGGACGGTCGTGACTTCATGAACGGCGGCGGCAATACCGACACCGTTATCGTGAACGGAAACGCCACCAATGAAGCCTTCGTCGTCTACAGTCGCGCTTCGGCGATATTGAACGGCATCACTGGCCTGAACGGCGCCACCGAGATTGTCATCACCCGCAACGGAGCCGTGATCGCCGAGCTCGATAATATCGAGGAGATCGTCATCAACACTGGCGACGGTGCCGACACCGTGACGACGTCCGGTACGTTCAACGGGACGAGCCTGAACTTCAATACGATCACGATCAACGGTGGCAACGGCGACGACACGGTCGACGTGTCCGATCTCCAGTCCGCGCACCGGATCGTCTTCCGTTCGAATGGCGGCCACGACACCATCGTCGGCAATCTTCGGCCGCAGGACGTGGTGGAGTTGGCGGCGGGTCAGGACCTTTCGACCTACGACCTCGTCGACAACGGCGACGGCACCAGCACCTTCAGCAACGGCACCCACTCGATCACGTTCACCGGGGCCGTGCCGCCGCAGTTCGGAGGCGACTCGACCCCGGACGAAGACACCATCGACGGCGCCTTCGAGCTGACGCCGCGCGATCTCGAAGGGCTCAAGAAGCTGGTCAATGGCGAGCGGCCCTTCGACGATGACGACGACGCGGCAGGTGCACTCGGGCCCCGCGAGGTCTCCGGCCAGAACAACAACGAGGATAATCCGCATTCCGGCCAGGCCGACACGCCCTTCATCCGCCTGACGGAGGCTCGCTACGGCGAGGCCGACGCCGCGATCAACAACCGCGACCTCAACCCGATCTATGACGGCCTCGATCCGCGTGCGATCTCGAACATCCTCGGTGCGCAGGAGGCGGGCCTCCCGCATGCCGGCAACGACGCCAACATCTTCTTCATGGCGTTCGGACAGTATGTCGACCATGGCCTGGACTTCCTGCCGAAGAACGCGATCAACGGCTCGATCCAGATCGGCGCGCCCGGCACCGGCCACCCCGGCCAGGGCAACCCTGCCGACCTGACGCGCGGCGAGGTCTATGCGACCGAGGACGGGGTGCCGCAGCACCTCAACAAGACCTCGGCCTATGTCGACCAGAACCAGGCCTATGGCTCGCACAACCTCGTCACGCAGTTCCTGCGCCAGGGCGACGGCAATGGCGGACTGACCTCCCATCTCCTGAAGGGAGCTCCGGACCCGTCGAACCCATCCTTCAACCTGCTGCCGACACTGCGCGAGGCCATCCAGCATCACTGGGACAACAACACGATCTTCACCGATCCGTCCCTGCCCGGCGGCCAGATCGCGTTCCGGACCTACTATTCCAACTATCCCGTCTCGGAAGGCGTCACCGGCGACCTGGTCGATGCGACAGGCGGCTTCGACCCGCAGGTCTACTCGAAGCTGGCGAACAACTTCATGGCCTCCGGCCAGGCGCTGCTGCTCGACAGCAACCCCTTCATCAGCGCGCTGGATCACTATGTCGCCGGCGACGGGCGCACCAACGAGAACTTCGCGCTGACCTCGATGCACACGATCTGGGCGCGGAACCACAACTTCCACGCCGACCAGCTCGAGGCGGCGGGCTTCGACGGCACCGAACAGGAGCTGTTCGACGCAGCCAAGATCCTCAACGAGGCCGAGTACCAGCGCGTCGTGTTCAACGAATACGCCGACACCCTGCTCGGCGGGCTGCGTGCCCGGGACGGCAGCGGTGGTGATCACGGTCACGACGGCTACAACCCGGATGCGAATGCCGGCATCAGCCATGAGTTTGCCGCCGCGGCCTTCCGCTTCGGTCACTCGCTGATCGGCCAGACGCTGACGGTGATGGACGAGAACGGCCAGCCCAAGCAGGTCAGCCTCGTCGATGCCTTCCTGAACCCGACCAACGACGCCAGCGCCTTTGCGGCACCGCTGCCTCCGGGCTACGTCCCGCAGCCGGGCTACGCCCAGTATGGCGTCAATGCCATCCTGGAAGGCGTCGCCCAGCAGCCGGCCGAGGATGTCGATTTCAACATCGTCGACGCGGTGCGCAACGACCTCGTCCGGATCCAGGCAGACCTGTTCTCCTTCAACCTGGCCCGCGGCCGCGATGTCGGCCTCGGAACCCTGAACCAGATCCGCAGCGACCTGGCGGCCTCCAACAACTCCTATGTCGAGGAGGCGGTCGGCTTCGCCGGGAACATGTCGGCCTATGAATCCTGGGAGGATTTCCAGCAGCGCAACGATCTGAGCGATGCCATCATCGCGCAGTTCAAGCAGGCCTATCCGGATCTCGTGCTCGACACGCCGGAGAAGCTCGCTGCCTTCGTTGCCGCCAACCCGGACATCGAGCTGGTCAACGGCAACACCGTGAAGGGCATCGACCGTGTCGACTTCTGGCTCGGCGGCCTGGCGGAGAAGCATATCAACGGCGGCATCGTCGGCCAAACCTTCTGGGTCGTGCTGCACGAGCAGTTCGACCGGCTGCAGGAGGCGGACCGCTTCTACTACAAGGACCGCCTCGAGGCCTTCGACTTCTATGACGACTTCATCGACGGGCAGGAGTTCTCCGACATCGTCGCCCGCGTCACCGGCCTCACCGATCTCGGAGAGCATATCTTCGAGGCCGATCAGGAGGATGGCGACGACAACGACGACGACGATCAGGACGACGAGGACGATGACGACGACGTCGGTTCCGGCGGCGGCGACGATGAAGACGAAGACGATGATGAAGACGACGACCAGTCCGGTGAAGACGATGAAGACGACGAGGACAATGACGACCAGTCCGGCGAGGACGACGAAGACGACGACGACCAGTCGGGAGAGGACGACGAGGACGACGACCAGTCCGGCGAAGATGACGACGACGACGACTGCGGCTGCGACGACGATGACGACACGCCGACGCTCCCCGTGCCGGGCGCCGGCGGCCTGAGGACCGGGACCGCCCAGGCAGACGTTCTGATCGGCTCGGCGGTCGCGGACAGCATCATCGGCCTGGCCGGTGACGACGTCCTGATCGGCAACGGTGGAGACGACGTGATCTCCGCCGCGGAAGGGGCCGACTTCGTCGATGCCGGGGCGGGCAAGGACATCGTGGCCCTTGGTGCCGGCAACGACATGGCTCTGGGTGGGGAAGGTGACGACGGGATCTTCGGAGACGAGGGGAACGACCGCATCTTCGGCGGCGCCGGTGCCGATACGCTCGACGGCGGCGCAGGTGACGACACCGTCGTCGGCGGGGCTGGAGACGACCTCCTGGTTGCTTCGGCGGCCGGGGACGGCAACGACACCTACTACGGTGACGATCTCGGCGGCGGCAGCGGTGTCGATACGCTCGATATGTCCGCCATCACCGCGAACATCGCCGTCGATCTTGGGACAGGCATGTTCGGACGCGGCAATGCCTTCAGCAACCAGACCGGGGTCGACACGCTGTGGTCGGTCGAGAATGTCGTGACCGGCTCCGGCAACGACACGATCACCGCGAGCAACGCCGTGAACGTGATGGAGGGCGGCGCCGGCAACGACACCTTCCGCTTCACCAGCGTCGAGGCTGCAAACGGCGACACGATCCAGGACTTCGAACCGGGCGACCGGCTGGACCTCGCCGCGATCGATGCCGACCGCGGCGCCGCGGGAGAGCAGAGCTTCACCATCGTCAGCGGCGGCGCCTTCACCGCCTCCGCCCAGTTGCAGGTGACCTACGAGACCCGCGCCGACGGCGACTACACGGTGGTGAGGGGCAATGTCGATGCCGACCTGGATGCCGAGTTCGAGCTCGACCTCAAGGGAACCCACACCCTGAACTCTGGGAATACGACGCTCTGAAGGTGCCTTCGTGAAGCCCGCTCGGCCAACGGTCGAGCGGGCTTTCGGCCCCCTTCCTTCCATAAAGGTGACGTGCCATGTCCGGCCAAAGCCTGAACCTCGCGCGCAAGCGCGACGCCGCAAAGCTCACCGAGGGGATGCACGGCGTCGTCGTCTACCTGCTGGCGATCTCCTGCGTCATCAACCTGCTGGCCCTCACCGGCTCGCTCTACATGATGCAGGTCTATGATCGCGCCCTGACGAGCGGCAGCGTGCAGACCCTGATCGCGCTCTCCGTCATCGCGCTCGGCCTTTACATCTTCCAGGGCGGCTTCGACGCCATTCGCACCCGCATGCTCGTCCGCGTCGGAGCACGCTTCGACCATACGGTCGCGCCGATCGCGCATCGCGTGACGATGGATATGCCGCGCTTCGGTTTCTCCGGCACGGAGGCGCTGGAACGCGGCCGCGATGTCGACACCGTCCGAAGCTTCCTGTCCGGCCAAGGCCCGGGTGCGCTCTTCGACCTGCCCTGGATTCCGATCTACCTCGCCTTCATTTACCTGCTGCATCCCTGGCTCGGCGCGCTCACGCTGGCAGGCGCCGTGGTGCTCACCCTGATGACGCTCGGCGCCGAGGTGGCCGCCCGCCGCAGCGCGACCGAGGCGCGCCAGGCTGCGATGACGCGCAACGCCATCGCCGATTCCAACGCACGCAACGCCGAGGTCATCAAGGCGATGGGCATGGCGGAGCGCGCCGCGCGCCGCTTCGCTGCAGCCAATGAAGCGCATCTCGCGCTCCAGACCCGCGCCAGCGACGTTTCTGGCTCCTTCGGCACCGTCTCCAAGGTGCTCCGGATGGTGCTGCAGTCGGCCGTGCTGGGGCTGGGCGCCTTCCTGACCATCAAGGGGGAACTCTCGGCCGGTGCCATCATCGCCGCCTCGGTCGCCTCGTCGCGCGCGCTGGCGCCAGTCGACCAGGCGATTGCGAACTGGAAACCCTTCGTGGCCGCGCGCCAGAGCTTCGCCCGGCTGCGCGAGACCATCGTCGCGCTGAGCAAGGCCGGCGAGCCGATGCCCTTGCCGGCACCGAACCGCCACCTCAAGGTCGATCGCATTACCGTTTCAGCGCCGGGCAGCGGTCAGATCCTGCTCAGCGATGTGAGCTTCGAGGTGATGGCCGGCAGTGCCGTGGGCATCATCGGCCCCAGTGGCGGCGGCAAGACCACGCTGGTGCGCGCGCTCACCGGCATCTGGCCGACGCTGCGCGGCTCGGTGCGGCTCGACGGCGCCGAGCTCGAGCAGTGGCTGGAGGAAGATCTCGGCCGCGCCATCGGCTACCTGCCGCAGGAGGTCGGGCTGCTCGACGCGACCGTGGAGGAGAATATCTCGCGTCTCGCCGAGAACGAGGACTCCAAGGCGGTGATCGCAGCCGCCACCGCAGCCGACATCCATGACATGGTGGTCCGGCTCCCGGGCGGGTACCGCACGCCACTCGGCCCGCAGGGCACCTCGATGTCGGCGGGCCAGCGCCAGCGCATCGGCCTGGCGCGCGCGCTCTACGGAAGTCCTTTCCTCGTGATCATGGACGAGCCGAACTCGAACCTCGACGGCGAGGGCGAGGCCGCCCTGACGCGGGCGATCGAGCAGCTCAAGGCGCGCGGTGCGATCGTCGTCATCGTGGCGCACCGGCCCAGCGCGCTTGCCGCGGTCGATTATGTCGGCGTGATCCAGGCCGGCAAGCTCGCCGCCTTCGGGCCGAAGGAACAGATCATCAGGCCGGGCACCGCCTCGCCCCATGAACAGGCGAAGGCGTCGCCGGGTCTGCCGAGCGTCAACGCGTTCCCCATCCCGGGGACGATGGACAAGCGGGTGTCGGCATGATCGAGGTCAAAGCCGTTCGGCGCGCGGAAGAGGCGCCACAGACTGCGGGTCAGATCTACGCGCGCAACACGGACGCCGCGCCGGTTTTCTCCCGCGCCGCAGCCGTCTTCGCCGGGGTGATCATCGCGCTTGCGGCCTATGTCGAGAGCCTGTTCGCACGCACGACGCCCGCGGATGCGCTACCGCCGAAGGAGCCTGCAGCGAAGGAGGATGCGGCAGGCGAGACGGCGGCGCGCGGCGAAGGCGACGAGGAAGAGCCTGAACGTCGCAATCCCGCTGAGATGTCCCCCGAGGACGAGACGGCCTCGATCGGCAGGGAGAAGGACGTCGTCCTCGGCTCCGGTGGGCCTTCGCAGCCCGTGCCGGGACTACCGGACTATCTCGGCATCGATTCACCGATGTTCGATTTCGAGAAGTTCCCCTTCGTGCCGAGGGGCGAGTTTCGCTTCCCGATCGCATTCGACACGGGCGCGAGCAACGACAATGGCGTCCGCCTCAGCTTCTCCTTCTCCATGGGCGGCTCCTCGTCAGGAGGGGGAAGCGAGGATACGGGAATCCGCCTGCCGGACGTCATCGGCGGCCCATCGGTCCAGCCAGGGCCTGGCGGCGGGGGCGATGACGACGGCCCCGGCCCCGGCCCGGATACCGAACCGCGCAACCGCGCCCCCCGCGTCGGCCAGGCTCTGCGCCTGGCGGATGTGGGCGCCTGCCAGACGCTGACGCTGACCTTTGCGATGCTGCTGCTCGGCTCCAGCGACGCCGACGGGGACCCGCTCGGCATCCGCAACCTCCATGCTTCGCGCGGGCAGCTCACGCAGGGTGCCGACGGCTGGGTCTATACGCCGGAATCCGGCTATTACGGCACGGTCACGCTGAGCTATCAGGTGACCGACGGCGTCTTCGCTGTAATCCAGACGGCGAGATTCGATGTCGTCGAAGTGCTGGTCCAGGTCGGCACGCAGGCTGGCGAGGCCTTGGTCGGCACTGAATGCCGCGACCGGCTGGAAGGCCTCGGCGGCGACGATGTGCTCGACGGGCGCGGCGCGGCCGACGTGCTGCTCGGCGGCGCGGGCAACGACGTCATCTTCGGCGGCGCCGGCGACGACCTGATCGAAGGCGGAAGCGGCAATGACATCATCTATGGCGGCACCGGCAACGATGTGATCTGGGGCGGTTCCGGCAACGACCAGATCCATGGCGAAGCCGGCGACGACACCATCTACGGCGATGCCGGCGACGACGTGATCGACGGCGGCGCGGGCGACGACCGGCTCTTCGGCGGCTCGGGCAACGACCATGTCGCCGGCGGCGACGGCAACGACGTCATCCTCGGAGACGAGGGCAATGATCGTCTGGTGGGCGATGCCGGCGCCGACGTGATCCATGGCGGCGCGGACGACGACGTCATCGAGGGCGGCTCGGGCGATGACCGCATCAGCGGCGACGAAGGATCGGACATCGCCTTCGGTGGGGTGGGCGACGACCGGCTCGAGGGCGGCGCCGGCAACGACGCCCTGCTTGGCGAGGCGGGCGACGACTGCCTCATCGGCGGCGAGGGCGACGATTACGTCGCCGGCGGCGATGGCCAGGATGAACTCAAGGGCTCGGCCGGCAACGACACGCTGATCGGCGGCAATGGTGCGGACGATGTCGACGGCGGTAGCGGCAACGACACCGTTCTCGTCGATGCCGATTGCGCGAACGACAGCTATGACGGCGGCTCCGGAACGGACACGCTCGATCTCGGCCAGCTGTCCGCGGGCGCCTTCGTCGATCTCGTCAGCGGCGAGCTCCACTCTTCCCAGGCGGGAGAGGACAGGATTGACGGCTTCGAGGTCGTCATCGGTGGCGCCGGCGACGACACCTTCCTGATCGGGGAGCAGACGGCCATGACGCTTTCCGGCGGGCGCGGCCGCGACACCTTCAAGTTCGAGGTCGACGGGGATGACGCCGGCGAAGAGGCCGGGGAGCTCATCCATCGGATCCTCGACCTCGAGGTCGGGGACAAGATCGTCGTCAAGCAATACGCCCTGCACAGCGACGACGATGACGAGAGCAGCGACGAGACGAGTCAGGACGGCTTCACGCGCATCTATGGCGACGATGATGCCGACCGGCCCTTCCGCTTCCGCATCGAGAAGATCGGCGATCGGGAATCGACCTTCATCGACGTCTCGATCGAGCAGGAAGGCGAGAAGGATTTCTCGATCGAAATCTCCGGATCGCACCGATTCTTCTATTACAATTTCGATTGATGTTTCGTGGGGACCGCCATGAACGCGCTGAACTTTGATCGCAACATGATCGACACCGCCCGGATACTTCCGGAGACGGGGCGGCGGCCGCAGTTCTCTCTGCGGTCCCACATTGTCGCCGGCATCGCCCTGACGCTGGTGCTGGTGCTCGGGTTCGGCGGCTGGGCAGCGACGGCGCGCCTTGCCGGCGCCGTCGTCGGACAGGGCGTCGTGAAGGTCGACCAGAACGTCAAGGAGATCCAGCATCGCGACGGCGGCATCGTGAAGAGCATTGCGGTCCGCCAGGGCGATGCGGTCGAGGAAGGCCAGATCGTGCTGCGCCTGGAAGACATCCAGATCAGGACGGAGCTCTCGATCATCCGCTCGCAGCTGGCCGAGAACCTCGGCAGGCGCTCCCGCCTGACGGCGGAACGGGGCGGGCTCGCGACCATGCCGGAGGTGCCAGGGCTCGCCAGCATCTCCGAGGAGGCCGAGCAGATCATCGCCGGCGAGCGCCGCCTGTTCGAAGGCAACAAGCAGAACCGCGACAGCCGCAAGGAGCTGCTCGAGATCACGATCATCCAGTCCGGCGAGGAGGTGAAAGGTCTGGAGGCACGTGGGACAGCCAAGAACGAGGAGCTGCGGCTCGTCGAGATGGAACGGAAGAAATATCTCTCGCTCTTCGAGAAGGGCTTCATCGACGGCGTGAAGGTGTTCAACATCAACCGCGAATGGGCCCGCCTGCTCGGCGAGCGCGGCGAGATCGACACCATGGTCGCTCGCGCCCGCCTCCGCATCAACGAAGCGCGCCTGCAGATCATGGCGGTGGACGAAACCGCCCGGACCGAAGCGCAGCGCGAGCTCAATGTGGTCGAGACCAAGATCTCGGAGCTGTCCGACCGGCGCGCCGCCTCCGAGGACAGGCTGGCGCGAACCGAGATCCGCTCGCCGGTCTCCGGCATCATCAACGAGCTCAGCGTCTTCACGGTAGGTGGTGTCCTCACCCCGGCGGCCAAGGTTGCGACCGTCGTGCCGCGGTCGGCGACGCTGATCGTCGAAGTCCGCATCGCGCCTGCCGACATCGACCAGATGCAGGCCGGGCAGCCGGCGCGGTTGCGCTTCGCCGCCTTCAATCGCAACACCACGCCCGAGCTGCCGGGTCGCGTTCGCCATATCTCCCCGGCGACGAGCCGCGATCCGCAGAGCGGAGCGAGCTATTACGTGGCGGAGGTCGAGCTGACCGAGGAGGGCAAGGCCAGCCTCGTCGGCAAGACCCTGGTGCCCGGCATGCCTGTGGAGGTGCTGATCACGACGGAAGACCGCACCGCCCTCTCCTATCTGGTCAAACCGGTGCTTGACCACGCACATCGCGTCTTCCGCGAGCGCTAACGCCTGGCGGCCCGATGTCGATCGAAATCGGGTCCGCTCAGGCCGGATCCGCGCGCCGAAGCCGTGAGCAGGTTTCGATGAAGGCTCTCAGCTTCGGTTGCGTCCGCGCTGTCCTGGCGAAATAGAGGAAGAGTGCGTCGGTGCTGGGCGAATGGTCGAGCAGCACCGGCTCGAGCAGGCCCGCCTCGATCTCCCTCGACGCGTGATAAGTCGACGAATAGATCAGCCCCAGCCCCTGACAGGCCATCTGGCGCATCAGCTCGGCATCGTTGACGGTCATCGGCCCGCCGGGCTCGATCCTGACCTGCTGCCCGTCCTCGACGAACTCCCACCGATAAATGTCGCCCTGGCGCGGCCTGCGGAACCGTATGCAGTGATGCGAGGCGAGATCGCCCGGCCTCTCCGGCCGCCCGTGGGTCGCAAAATAAGCAGGAGAACCGAAGGCCGCCCATCGGAACGGAGGCGAGAGCCGCACCGCGATCATCTCCTCAGAGAGGTAGGAGCCGATCATGATCCCGGCATCGTAACCCTCGCCAACGAAATCCGCCTTCCGGTTGCTGACGCTGATGTCGATGCCGACGCCGGGGTAGGCCTCGCGGAAGGCAGGCAGGACGGTGGGGAGAACCTGCGTCAGAGCGACCCGTTCGACGATGAGCCTGAGCGTGCCGACCGGTTGCGCCGAGGCCTGCAGAGCCTCCTCCAAACCGATGTCGATCGCGTCGGCAGCGGGAGCGATCCGGGCCAGAAGAGCCTCGCCCGGGCCGGTCAGCGATAGTCGCCGGGTGGTACGGTGAAACAGGGCGACGCCCAATCGCCGCTCGAGCCTTTGCAGCGCCTGGCTGACCGCACCCGGCGTGAGGTCCAGCGCTACGGCGGCGCCTCGGACGCTCTTTTGCCGGGCGATGGCAAGGAACTCCGGCAAGCCATCGAAGCGGCTGTGGCGGCTCATCGGCAATTCTCCTCAGCGATCCAATGCAACGCATTTCCCTCTATAATGAGATTTCAATCGAGTGGCTTTGCTAAACAATCCGTTTAGCGGGCGCGTCTATCCGGCGGCCCTCCGCATGGCGATACAGCGAGGACGTGCAACCCAACGGATCGAAATCCCATGTCTAAGCGAATTGCTGCGCTGTTCCTGGCGCTGACGACCATCGTGGCATTGCCGGGCCTCGCCAGCGCGCAGAGCCGCCCGAGCAACCCGAAGAAGATCCTCATCGTGGTCTCCAGCCTCGACAAGAAGGCGCCGAACCTCGTCGGCGGCTACTGGTTTCCGGAGCTGACGCACCCTGTCGAAGTCTACGACAAGGCGGGGATCGACTTCGACATCGCCAGCCCGAAGGGTGGGCTGGCGCCATTCGACGGCTTTGACCTGAAGGACCAGGCGACGTTGGATTTCTGGACGAATGCCGGCCACCGCAACAAGATCGCGAATTCGATCAGGCTGTCCGAGGTGGACCCGAGCAAGTATGCCGCCATCCAGCTCGTCGGCGGTCATGGCCCGATGTGGGATTTCGTCAATAATCCCGAGCTGGACGCGATCATCCGTTCGATCCACGGCCGGAACGGCATCATCAGCGCCGTCTGCCACGGCCCGGCGGGGCTGCTGAACGTGACGCTGCCGGACGGGCAGCGCCTGATCAAAGGGAAGAAGCTGACCGGCTTCACCGCCGAAGAAGAAGCTGCCCGCGCCTATGACAAGATCGTCCCGTTCGAACTCGAGGGCGCTCTCAAGGCCGCCGGGGCTGTTTTCGAGGAAGCGCCGATCTTCCAGAGCCGCGTCGTCGTCGATGGCCGGCTCATCACCGGACAAAACCCGGCTTCTGCCCGCGAGTTCGGTGAAGCAGTCGTCAAAGCGCTCGAAGCAAGATCGTAAGCCACGACGCAGGGCGCCGCCCGCCGCCGCTCACGACGGGGAGCGAGCCATGCGACCTGTCCCGCGCGAGATGACACGCATTTTCCCGGCGGCTGCCCCCGCCGGGATTCTTCAGCCGAAGAGATGGGCGCGTTCCGCCGATCCGCAGAAAGCCAGGTTCTTGGAGAGCATGATGAAGATTTTCGACATGGAAGGGACGCCCAACGCAGCCCGCATTCGCATCGTCGTTGCGGCGAAGGGGCTGGACGACGCAATCGCGTTCGAACGCGTGGATTTGATCTCTGCCGAGCAGAAACGCCGCGAGTTCCTGGCCATGAATCCGATCGGGAAAATCCCCGTCCTCCAGCTGGATGACGGAACGATCATCTCCGAGTCCACGGCGATAACGGAATATCTCGACAATCTGGATGGAAGCCCCGCCCTCACCGGCAGGAGCCCGCGGGAGAAAGCGCTGATCCATATGATGCAGCGTCGTGTCGAGCAGCTGGTGCTCGAACCGCTGGACGACCATTTCCACTATGCCACCTCGGGCCTCGGCAAGGCGCTCGGGCCCTGGCGGATGCCGGAATGGGACGGGCGCCACGAATGGGGTCGACGGCGTGGTGACATGGCCGCGAGAGGCTTCGCGTATTTCGACGAGGTTCTGGCGGACCGGCCCTATCTCGCCACAGAGGCCTTCGCGATGCCCGACATCACCCTCTACATCAGCCTGATCTTCTCGGATTATGCCGGGATCCCGACATCGCACCTGCCGTCGCTTGCCGCCTGGCGTGCCAAGGTCGCCGACCTGCCGATCGTGAGAAATCGCAGCGGTCAGGATCTGGCCCCCGGCGATTTCGAACGCCTCACGCAGTAATGCGAGCCCCGGTCGGCTCTAGCGCAAGGCGTTGGCAGGATAAGACGACTGGTCGAGCACCAGCATGGTCGAGGTCTCGGCCACAGCGGGGACGGCCTGGAGCGTGCTCGTGATGAATTCCCGCAGCGCTTCGATATCCGCCACCCAGACACGCAGCAGATAGTCGGCCGCCCCGGTGATCAGCAAGCATTCGCTGACCTCGGGCCGGTCGCGGATCGCGTTGCGGAACTGCTCGTGCCCCTCCGGGCCGTGGCGCGCCAGCTTGACGGAGACGATGACGCACAGCGTCAGGCCGAGTGCAGCCGGGTCGATCCTTGCCGCATAGCCGTCGATGACGCCGGCCTCCTCGAGCTGCCGGAGACGGCGGCTGCACGGCGATGGCGAGAGGCCGACCCTCTCGGCCAGCTCGAGATTCGACATCCGCCCATCGCTCACGAGCTGGCCGAGAATGCGCCGGTCGATCGCGTCCAATCGATATTGAGGCGAGTTTTTTCGAGAAAGCGGATTCACCCGGCGCATTTCACTCAGAGAGTAGAGATTTATCTCCAATTTTGCATGCAATCGCCCCGGATGCGAGAGATATGATGCGCCGAAACCGGAGTCGATCATGTCCCGTGCTTCCGTTGCCGGCCGCCCTCGCCCCTCTTTTGCAGGATGGCTGGGCAAGACCAACGACATCACCCGCACCTTCCTGTCGGCGGGGCGCATTCCCGGCCTCATCAACATGGGCGGCGGCCTGCCGGAACCCGCGACCTTTCCAGTCGCCGAAATCGCGCGCATCGCCGGCGAGGTCGTGGCCGCTCATCCGGGCGAAGTTCTGGGCTATGGGCCGATCGAGGGTCTGCCGGAGCTGCGCGATGCCCTGGCACGCCGCTTCAGCGGGCCGACGACGCGGCTGACGCGCGAGAACGTCTTCATCACGTCCGGCGGCATGCAGGGGCTCGATCTCCTCGGCAAGGTCCTGATCGACGAAGGCGGGCTCATCGCCGGCCAGTTCCCAACCTATCTCGGCGCACTCGACGCCTGGCGCCCCCGCCAGCCCTCGTTCCGCAACATGCAGCTGGAAGACCCCGCCTTCGATGCCCAGGCGGCGCTCGCGGGGGCGCAATTCGCCTATGCCGTGCCGAATTTCTCCAATCCGACCGGCAGGATGGTCGACCTCGTGACCCGCAAGGCGCTGGTCGATGCGGCCCATCGCACCGGAACATGGCTGGTCGAGGACGACCCCTATGGGTTGCTGCACTATGATGGCGACCCGCTGCCGCGCCTGATCGACATTTCGGCCGGGATGGCGCCTGCGCCGACCTATGCCGGCCCCGTGATCTATATGGGCACTCTGTCCAAGGAGATCGCGCCGGGGCTGCGCATAGGCTGGGTCATCGCGGCGCCCGAGATGATCGAGGCCTTGACCATGGCCAAGCAGGGCTCGGATCTCTGCACGAGCGGCCTGACTCAGCGTGTCGCGCTTGCGGCTCTGGAGGCCGGCCTCATCGAGCGGATCCAGCCCACGATCCTTGCGACCTATCGCGCCCGGCGCGATGCGCTTTGCGCGGCCATGCAGGCAGAGCTTGCAGGCTGGTTCGAGTGGGAGGTCCCGGTCGGCGGCATGTTCGTCTGGGCCGTCGCCCGCGACCCGGCTCTCGACACCGACCTGCTGCTTCCTCATGCATTGGATGCCGGGGTCTGCATCAGCCCCAGCAGCGTGTTCGACGCGACCGGCCGCAACCGCCGCGCCATTCGCATCAACTTCACGCTCAACGAACCGGAGCGGCTGGCCGAGGGCGTAAGACGGCTGGCCGTGGCCCTGACGAAGATGCAGGCGAGGAGAAGCTGAGATGGCCGTGACGATATGGGACGTGGCCATGCCGCAGATCGCGCCCGAGGACATCGAAGCCTGGCGAAATGTCCCTGTGTCGGTCGCGGTCGATCTGGCGCGCGATATCGGCCAGATCGATCCCGCGATCCGCCCGCTCAACCCGCCGGGCAACCAGCCTGCCCTGTTCGGCCGTGCGGTCACCGTGTCGTGCGAGCCGCCGGATTTCGGGGCGGTGATCCATGCGCTCGATGTCGTCCGGCCCGGCGACGTGTTGATGATTGCGGCCGCGGGCAATGCCGAATTCGCGATGATCGGGGATATATTGTGCGGCCATCTGCGCAACCGCGGCTGCGCCGGCCTGGTCTGCGATGGCGCCGTGCGCGATGTTGCCACTCTCGCAGGGTGGCGTGACTTCTCCGTCTATGCTCGCTCGGTGACGCCGCGTAGCCCCGCATCCGCCGAACGCGGCGCGATCAATCGACCCGTCGTCATCGGCGGGCATGTCGTCTCGCCGGGCGATCTCATCATCGGCGACGACGACGGGCTCGTGGCGTTGTCGCCGCCAAACGTTCGATCGCGCATCCAGGATGCGCGGCAGAAGATGGCGCGAGAGACCGCTTGGATTGCGGAACTGGCCAGCGGCCGCGCGGCCACCGACGTATTCGCCCTCAAGCCCGCTCGCGTGATCGAAAGCTGATCGAGACGAGCCGTCCCCCATTAGGGAACGGGTTTCACCTGCCATATCGGCCCTGCCCTCGGCTCGATAGCGCCGGGTTCAGCGTGCTTGCAGGGCGATGAGGTTGACGTCGATCTTTCGGGTTCGGAATCCCGCCTCGCAATAGCAGAGGTAGAACTCCCATAGCCGGCGAAACGGCTCGTCGAAACCCATCGGCGCGATGTCGGCCCAGCGCTCCAGAAAGCGCCGCCGCCACTCATTGAGGGTCAAGGCGTAACTCTCGCCGAAATCAACCCGGTGGACGACGCCGAGATCGACCCGATCGGCCTCCCGCTCCAGCGCATGGACGGATGGCAGGCAGCCCCCTGGAAAGATGTGGCGCTGGATGAAGTCGGTGCCCTCCTGATAGGATTCGAACAAGTCCTCGTCGATCGTGATCGCCTGGAGAACCGCGCGGCCACCCGACTGCAGTGAACGGCTCAGCGTGGCGAAGTAGGAGGGCCAATAGGCGCGCCCGACGGCCTCGATCATCTCGATCGACACGATCCGGTCGAACTGGCCGGAAATGTCCCGGTAATCCTGCAATCGGAGGCTGACGCGTGCGGACAGGCCGGCCTCGGCGACGCGTTGCCGGGCCGCCTCGAGCTGCGCAGGCGACAGGGTGATCGCGGTGACCTGGCAACCTTCGCGCGCGAGCCGCTCCGCCAGTGCACCCCAGCCGCATCCGATTTCGAGGACATGCTCGCCGCCTTTCAGGGCGAGCATCTCGACGATCTTGTCGAGCCTGCGCTGCTGGGCCGCTTCGAGCGTCTCCACCGGCGTTTCGAAGAGCGCTGACGAATACATCATGCTGGCGTCGAGCCAGTGACCGTAGAATTCGTTGCCGAGATCGTAATGCGCCATGATGTTGCGGCGGCTGCCGGCGCGGCTGTTGGCATTCAGCGCGTGCCGCAGGCGGTTGAGCAGGCGCGCCGGCCAGGAGCCCGAGATCAATCGGCGCAAGGTCGCGTCATTGCGCGCTCCGAGTTCGATCAGCGCGGTGAGATCCGGCGTATCCAGATCGCCGTCGCGATAGGCTTCGGCCAAGCCGATATCGCCCTCGCGCAAGAGACGCCGGATCGCTCTCCAGTTCCTGAGCACCATGGTCGCGTGCGGGCCGGGCGCGGCGTGTCCGCTGTGAAGACGCTCGCCCTCCGGCGTGATCACCGTCAGGCGGCCGATGGCGATGCGCGACAGCAAAAGGCGCAGGAACCAGCGCGACGGCCCGAAGCCACGCGGCAGCGCGAGCGTTCCCTCGACTGTCGGGAGATGCTGTTCGGTGTCCGGCCGGCTCATGGCTGCATCGGTCCTTTCGCGTGAGGCGCCACGGCGCTAGCGCGGCTGAACGGCTGCGCGGGTGGCGCCGGATGCGACTGCCACCGAATGCGCTTCGCCAGCAGTCGCAGCGCGTGCCAATGGATGGCGCCCGTGACCTTCAGCGTGAGCAGCGGATGGCTGGCGAGCAGCCGCAGCAGTGCGGCATCGCTCAACGCCATGCGCGTCCCACTCATCGTCGCGGTGATAAGGCGCCCCTCGGCATCATGGCCGTCGATGGCGATCGAGACGCGCTCGGCCGGCGGCACCACCTTGAACGCGTAGCGCATGTCCAGAGCCATGAAGGGCGAGACGTGGAAGAGCTTGTCGGCCTCCTGCCGCAGCGTCTCGCCGATGGCGTCGGCCGGCGCGACGTAGCTGTGAATCTCGCCGAAGGTGTTGTGCACCTCGTAGACGGTGGCGCAGAGGCTGCCGTCGCGGCGATAGCAGAAATAGGTGCTGAGCGGATTGAAGGCGTAGCCGAGGATCCGCGGCATCGTCAGCAGGCGTACCGCCCCGTCGTCCCAGGGAATGCCGGCGCTCGCCAGAGCCTCGGCGATCTGCGTGCGCAGAGGCCGGCCGCTGCGGTCGCCGTAGTCGGCGTCGTGGAAGGCGTAGAGATTGAAGCGGTTGCGCGAGAAGCTGCGCAGGCTCCTGGCGAGTGCGTCGACCTCGTCGAGATCGAGCAGCATCCAGAAGACGCGATAGGCCAGCGCGTGAGGCTTCGGCCGGAACCGATGATGCCGCACTCGGCCGACATAAAGCGCAGAGCCCCAGCTCATGCCGCCAGCTCGCGCTGTGCGGGCAACGGGATCCGCCCGGACTCGTCCTGCACGCGCCACGGCCGCCGCCCGCCGCCGAGCGCCTCGGCCACCGCGAGCCCGGCCTGCAGGCCGTCCTCATGGAAGCCGGCACCGAAATAAGCCCCGCAGAACCAGCTGCGCCGCACGCCCTGGAGCGACCAGAGCTGCGTCTGGGCGTGCAGGGCCGCCGCGTCGAAAACGGGATGCTCGTAGACTTCGTGATGGAGGATCGCATGCTCGCCCGGCATGTCCGGCGGATTGAGCGTGACGAAGAGCGGTCGCTTCTCAGGGAGACCCTGGAGGCGGTTCATCCAGTAGGTCACGGCGCAAGCGGCATTCGGCCGGCTGCCGTCGCCGATATGGTTCCAGCTCGCCCAGGCCTGCCGGCGCCTCGGCATCAGACCGGGGTCCGTGTGGAGAACCGCGCGATTGCGGCTGTAGCGAAACGCGCCGAGAGCGGCCGTCTCGGCAGTTGCGGGATCGGCGAGCATCGCCAATGTCTGGTCGGCATGGGTGGCGAAGACGACCTGATCGAAGCTTTCGCTCCAGCCATCGCCCGCAACGACCACGTCGTTCGGCCCGCGCCGGACTTGCTTCACCGGCGAGCCCATCCTAATCTCGCCGCAAAACAAGCTGCGCAAGTGCTCGACATAGACAGCGCTGCCGCCTGTCACCGTGCGCCAGACGGGCCGGTCGGTAAGCCGCAGAAGCCCGTGATTGTGGTGGAAGCGCAGGAAGGCCGCGGCGGGATAGGACAGGATCTCGGCGCAGGGCGCAGACCAGATCGCCGCCGCCATCGGCAGCAGGTGATCGTCCCGGAACCCGGCGCCATAGCCGCCGGCATCGAGGTAGTCGCCCAGCGAGATTCCGGCGGCACCGCCGGCCTGCGCGTCTCTCGAGGCGTTCCGATAGAAGCGCCCGATATCCTGCAGCATCGACCAGAAGCGCGGGCTGACCAGATTGCGCCGCTGGGCGAACAGGCCGGCGACGCTGGTGCCGCTGTATTCGAGGCGGCCGCCGTCGAGCGAGACGCCGAAGGACATTTCGGTCGGCTGCGTCGCGACATCGAGATGCTGCATCAGCGCGACGAAGTTGGGATAGGTCGCCTCGTTGTAGACGATGAAACCGGTATCCACCGCCGTTTCGACGCCATCCGGCCCAGCGACGCGAACCGTGTTGGCGTGCCCGCCCAGGCGCGAGGCGGCCTCGAACAGTACGACTTCATGCGCCTGCCCCAGCAGCCAGGCGGCGGAAAGGCCTGAAATGCCGCCGCCGATCACGGCGATCCTCGTCGCTTGCTGCTGTGATCCCTGCATCGCCACCCCATTGCCTGACATGACCGATATACGCAGCGGGTCCCGGTCTGGATTTGCCGGGCAGGATCAAAAAGCGCCTGGGGCATGACCCGACGATGCGCCTCCGACGTAAGGGGAGACAGGGAAGCCAAGAGGGTCGGCGATGCCTGTGAACGGCCTGAAGCAGTTGGCTGCGGCGATCCGTGCCCATGCTGCACACCTCGATCCGCGGGCGGCGCTGGCGAACACAGTCGCGCTGGTGATCGTTTCGAACCAGCCGTTCTACCCGCTCTATCTCTATTGGGCGGTGTCGCCGGAGATCGCGCCGGCCTATCTCACCTTCCTGTCGACACCGTTCTTCGCGGCCGTCCCTGCCGCCATGCGGCGCAGCCGGCTTCTGGGGCGCGCGCTGCTGCTCGTCGCCGGCATCGGCAACACGCTGCTCTGCCTTGTCGCCTTCGGCCTCTCCTCAGGCGTCGAAGCTTTTCTGTTCCCATGCCTCATGCTGGCGCTGCTGCTCTTTCGACGATCCGAGCGCGCCTTTTCCCTCGGCTTCATCGCCCTGACCTTCGCCGCCTACCTTCTGCCGGCAGCGATCCCGGGCGCGCCGATGCATCTCTACGAACCGGCCGAATATGCCGCGTTGCAGCGCCTCAATTTTCTCAGCGCGGCATCGTTGACCGTCCTGATCGGCTGGCTCTTCGTATCGCGTCTCGACGACATGTCGTGCCCCGACAGAACCGAGGGCGCGCGCTCGACGTAGAAGGCGGACAATCGCGAAAGGATACCGTCATGAGGCGTCTTCTGCTCGCTCTCCCCCTCCTCTGCCTTTCGGACATCAGCTCGGCCACGACCGAGCTTGACGGCGTCTGGCTGCGCGACGACGGCAATGCGCGCGTGCGCATCGCACCCTGCGGAGACAATATCTGTGCGACCAATCTCTGGATCGGCGACACCAGTGGCGGCGAGGCGGTCGGCGACAGGCTCGTTCTGACACTGGTCCGCGAGCCCGACGGGACCTTCTCCGGAAATGCCTACGATCCCAAGCGCAATTGGAACTATGCGATGACGATCACGGCATCCGCCGGGGCGCTGACCACGCGCGGCTGCATCATCGGGCGCCTGATCTGCCGCGACGTGACCTGGAAGGCATCGAAGTAAGACTGGCGGGCGCTGTTGAAGGCCGGTGACCGGTGATCCACAACTGAAAGGCCGGCGTATCTGGGTCATGGTTGCCGCACACGCCCTGACTGTCGATGACATGCGCGAGGTCAGAGCCGCAGCGCAAGGAGGTCGGTTCTTCGCCTTGTTCGACCCCAATGCATTGATTGCCGCGATCGCGCGCTCGGGCGACCGAGCAGCTTTCGCCGAATTGTTCGACCACTTCGCCCCGCGGGTGAAGGGATTGCTGATGCGCGGCGGGGCATCGGCCGAGCTCGCCGAGGAGATCGCGCAGGAGACGCTGCTGGCCGTGTGGCGAAAGGCCGCCCTGTTCGACCCCACAAGGGCAAGCGCATCGACCTGGATCGCGACCATCGCGCGCAATCTCCGCATCGATATCGCCCGCCGGGAAACCCGGTCGCGGCTGTCACAAGTCTACGAGATTCTGGATGAAGAACCGCCCGAACAACCCGATGCGACCCTTTCCGGCGCCGAGCGCGATGCGCGCGTGCGAGCAGCGATGACGCAGCTTTCCGCCGACCAGTACCGCGTCGTCGAGCTCGCCTTCCTCGAAGGCTTCAGCCATCAGGACGTGGCGAGCCGCCTCGCGATTCCGCTCGGCACCGTGAAGTCGCGGCTGAGGCTCGCGCTGTCGCATCTGCGCGGCAGGCTGGAGGATCTGCGATGAGCGCCGTGCATCGTCCGTCCGACGAAACGCTCGCAGCCTTCGTGGCAGGGCAACTCGACGAAGGCCTCGCGCTCGTCGTCGCCTGCCATGTCGAGGCCGATCCGGCGAGCCGTCAGCGCCTGCGCGACCTGCAGGCCGTTCAGGGCGCACTTCTCGACGCGGCCGATCCGGTGGCAATGGCTTCGGGGCCGCGGGATGTGCGCGCGGCGGGGCAAGGCTCCCGCTCGCCCGCCAGCGCTCCGTCGGCTCCGGAGGCCGGCATGCCTCAAGTGCTGCGTCCTTATGGGCTCGGTCCCTGGCGGTCGATCGGCATCAAGGTCGCGATGAGGCGCGTCGTCGTTCCCGATGCGGAAGCCCGCGTCTTCATGCTGCGCGCCGGGCCGGGCATCGCATTGCCCCACCACAAGCATAGCGGCCTCGAATGGGCGACGATCCTGTCAGGGGCCTACGAGCACGAATATGGACGCTACGCGGCGGGCGACTTCGACGAGGCCGACTCCAGCCACGTCCATACCCCGCGTGTCGACCCCGTCGAAGGCTGCACCTGCATCGTTGCCATGACCGGGAACGTGCTGTTCCAGGGCTGGCTCGGCCGTTTGCTGCAGCCATTGGTGCGGCTGTGACCATCGCGTCTCTGGCGGTGGCCATCGTCTTCGCCGCCGCCGCGATGTCGGCGTTCATGGCGCTGGCGACGCTCATAGAGCGCCGGACCGGCAATTCTGGCTGGATCGATGTCGTCTGGACCTTTGGACTGGGAACGACCGGAGTGGCCGGAGCGCTGCTGCCTTTCGGAGCCGGGCCGATGCCGCGGCGATTGCTGGTGGCCGGTCTCGCGCTCGCATGGTCCTTTCGACTCGGCTTGCATATCGCCCGCCGCACGAGCGGCATTACCGAGGATCCGCGCTACGCCAAGCTCAAGCGAGACTGGGGCGCCGACGCGCCACCGCAAATGGCCAGGCTGCTGCAGATGCAGGCGCTGGTCAGCATCCCGCTCGCGCTCGGCATCGTGTTGGCGGCGCATAACCCCTCGCCCGCGTTCGGTTGGCAGGATTTCGCCGGGATCATCGTCTTCGCCTGCGGCCTGGCAGGAGGCGCGGTGGCGGACCGGCAGTTGCGAGGCTTCGCCCGCTCGGGGCGCCGCGGCGTCTGCGACCACGGTTTGTGGGCCTGGTCGCGTCATCCGAACTACTTCTTCGAATGCGTGCTGTGGTGTGCCTATGCCGTGATCGCGCCGGCTATCGCCTATCCCTTCGGCTGGCTCGCCGTGCTGGCGCCGGGCTGCATGACGCTGCTGCTGACCCGCATCTCAGGAATCCCTCCTCTGGAGGAGCACATGCTCGCCAAGCACGGCGCGGCCTATCGCGACTATCAGGCCAGGACCAGCGCTCTCGTTCCGCTGCCGCCGAAAGGAGCGACACCATGACGATCCTCCAGAGGCTCTCGAATTGGGGCGAGGCGCTGCCGTTGCCCGACGCCGTCAGCCGCATGGTGATCGCATCGCTGGTCGGGCGCACGAACCGTTCCTTGAATGAGCAAGCGGCCGATGCTGCCGCCTTCGCGCGCGAGATGACGGAATTCCCGATCGCGCTCCATGCCGACGCCGCCAATGCCCAGCATTACGAGGTGCCTGCCGCCTTCTTCGAGCAAGTCCTTGGGCCCCGGCGAAAATACTCGTGCTGCTACTTCGCCGATGCCGGCGATACGCTGGCGACCGCCGAAGAGGCTGCGCTCGCGCTCACGGCGGAGCATGCCGGCCTCGCCGACGGGCAGGATATCCTGGAGCTCGGCTGCGGCTGGGGCTCGCTGTCGCTCTGGATGGCGGAGCACTATCCGAACGCCCGCATCGTCTCGGTTTCCAACTCTGCCTCACAGCGCGCCCATATCGAGGAGCAGGCGCGGCTTCGCGGCTTCGGAAACCTCCGGGTCATCACCGCCGACATGAACGACTTCGTAACGGCCGAGCGCTTCGATCGCGTCGTCTCCGTGGAGATGTTCGAGCATATGGCGAACTGGCACGCGCTTCTGGTGCGTATCCGGGCATGGCTGAAGCCTGAAGGAAAGCTGTTCCTCCATGTCTTCGCTCACGCGCGCGGCTGCTATCGCTTCGATGTCGCCGACGCTGGAGACTGGATCGCCCAGCACTTCTTCACGGGCGGTCTCATGCCGAGCGCCGCGCTTGCGCACCAGTTTCCCGATCTATTCACCGTCGAGGCCGAATGGCGCTGGACCGGTGAGCACTACCGGGCCACGGCCGAGGCCTGGCTGGCGAATTTCGATCGCAACCTCCCGGCTATCGAGCCGATCCTGCGCAATGTCTACGGCCAGGATGCTCCGCTATGGCGCCGGCGCTGGCGCCTGTTCTTTCTGGCGACGAGCGGGCTGTTCGGCCATGCCCGCGGCGATCCCTGGGGCGTGAATCACTACAGATTGCGCATCGCCTGACGCGCAAGACGTCAGACCCAACCCCATCCGGCGGCGCGGCGAACCACTTCATAGGCGACCCAGGTGCAGAAGCCGACGACGACAGTGCCATAGGCGAGGTCCGCGAGCGTGATGGTCAGCGTCCACGGCTTCAGCGTGGCGTAATTCGTCAGGTCGTAGGTCGCGTATGCGAGCAGGCCGATCAGGGCACCGTTGATCACGGCCGCGCTCGAACTTCCGTCGCGCAGCGCGGGCATGAGCGCGAAATGCACCACCCCGAGCGGGAAGCCGAAATAGAACAAGGCCGCAGGCCAATAGCGCACCTGGTCGACGATCAGGTAGCCAAGCGCAGGCCGATACAACCGGGACGTCATCGTCCCGAGCCAGATGGCATCACAAATTCCGAAGGCGACGAGAAAGGCGATGTAGCCGGCGACGAAACGCATGACGACCTCCAGGAGATGGTCATGCAGATACGCCGCCCAGCCCCGTCCGGTTCAGCCTCGCCGAGGCTTTCGCCCATCGGCGAACAGCCACCGAGGCTGGCCCCGCGGTGCCGCCCGCTCAGGCCAGCATCCGGGTGTCGCCGCAGACCGAGATTTCCTGGCCCGAGATCGTCTTCGCGAAGGGCGAGGCCAGGAAGACGATCTGCTTGGCGATGTCGGCCGGATCGACGAACTGCTTGATCGAAACGCCAGCGAAGAGCCGCTGCGTCATCTCCTCATGGGAGACGTTGAAGCTGCGCGCCTTGTTGGCGATGACGCTCTGGATGCGCGGCCCCTCGACGAGGCCGGGGCAGATCGCGTTCGCCCGGATGCCGAACTCGCCGAGCTCGGCCGAAAGCGCCTTGGTGAAGCCGATCACGCCCCATTTCGCCGCAGCATAGGGCGAGCGCAGCGGGAAGCCGTGCTTGCCGGCCTGGCTGGAGAGGTTGATGATCGAGGCATTGCTCGACTGTTTCAGGTGCTCGACCGCGAGCCGCGTGCAGTTGAACTGCCCCGTCAGGTCGATGGCGACGCAGGAATCCCAGTCGGCGGGGTCGATCTCGTCGACGCGGCCGGTCGGCCCGGCGACGCCGGCATTGTTGACCAGGCAATCGAGACCGCCGAGCGAGGCAATCGTGTCTTCGAAAAGATGGCCGACAGCGGCGCGGTCAGAGACATCGCAGACCGATCGGGTCATTGCGGGGTCGCTGATCGCCATCTCGGCCAAGGCCGCCCGATCCACATCGCAGATATGCACCTTCGCCCCCTCCGCCACGAAGGCGCGCGCCGTCGCGCGGCCGATGCCGTTGGCGCCGGCCGTCACCAGCACGCGCAAGCCCTTGATCTGCAAATCCATCCTTGCGTCTCCCGTTCAGATTGCTTTCAGGCGCTGAGCTGGCCCGTTTCCTCGATATGTGCGGCGGCAGCCGAGATGTCGTCTTCGAGCGCCGCGCGCGCGGCGGCTGGATCCTGCCGCCGCAAGGCCTCCAGCAGGCGGGAATGCGCCTGCATGGCGCTGCCGCCCTTGAGGCGACGCGGCTCGTCGCGCATGTCGATGTTGAGGATAGGCCCGGCCTTGAGCCAGAGCCGCTCGATCATCTCGATCAGGCCCGGCATTCCGGCCGCCTCGTAGAGCGCGAAATGCAGGTCGCGATTGGTCGCTACGGCGCCGGCGCTGTCCGGCGGATCGGCACTCGCCGCTTTGCGGAACGCTGCATCGAAGGTCGCGACCCGCGCGATATCCCGGGGGGTCGCTTTGCGCGCCGCCTCCTCGGCAGCGAAGCCCTCGACGACGAGCCGCAACCGCGTCAATTCGCGGAACTGTGCCAGCGTCAGAACGGGAACGCGCACCGCCCTGCCCGGCAGCACCTCGAGCGCCCGGTCGGCGGCAAGCCGGCTCACGGCTTCGCGCACCGGCATCATCGAGACGCCGAGCGCTTCTGCCACACGGCGCAGCGACAGCTTCTCGCCCGGAGCAAGCCTTCCTGCGACCAGCAGGGCCCTCAGCTCACCGGTAACGCGCTCGCCGAGGGTTTCGTGCTGGATCGCGCCGATCTGGTCCAGCGCAGAGCCGTCATGGTCCGGCGCGCCGGCGGCCGCTTCGGATGGCATCGGGAGGGGCTGGACAGGGGCAATCATGTCTGCCAACGTAACTGTGATCACAGATCACGACAAGCGGCATCAGACCGCTGATCTCAATCGGCCGACGCCGCAAAGGCGCGGCACTCGTTCTGGGAGGAGCGCCAATGTCAGACCTGTTGAAGACCACCCGCATTTCGCGCCGGCAGGCGCTGGCCGGGCTCGGTGTCGGCGCAGCGACCGGGCTGATCGCCAGCCCGTCGATCATCCTGGCGCAGACGCCGGACGTGATCCGCTTCGGCCACCTGACCCCGCGCACGGGTTTTCTCGGCCCGCTCGGCGAATACGGCGTGATGGCGGCCGACCTCGCGGTTGAGGAGATCAATGCGGCCGGCGGCATCAACGGCCGCAAGCTCGAGGCGCTGAAGGAGGATTCGGTCAATCCGCAGACCGCCTCGACCAAGGCCGAGCGCATGATCGAGCGCGACAAGGTAGCCTGCATCATCGGCGAGATTTCGTCCGCCTCGGCGCTGACGATCGCGCAGGTCGCCGGCCGCACGAAGACGCTCTTCGTCAATACCGGCGCCAATTCGGATGCTCTGCGCGGCGAGAGCTGCAACCGCTACATGTTCCATGTCGAGCACCAGAACTCGATGTATGTGAAGAGCTGCGGCCGCTCGCTGATGCAGCAGGGGCTCGTCAAGGGCAAGAAATGGTTCTCGCTGACCGCCGACTACGCCTTCGGCCATGACCTGCTCAAGGTCGCCAAGCGCTTCATGGAAAGCAATGGCGGCCAGTTCGCCGCCGACAAGCTGGTGCCGACCGACGCGACCGACTTCTCCGCGCTGCTGCTGGAGATCCGCGCCGCCAAGCCGGACCTCGTGATCTCGAATCTCGCCGGCAACCAGATCACCAACTTCCTGAAGCAGTATTCCGAGTTCGGCCTGACCTTCCCCGTCGCCGGCTTCGGCTTCGACACCGCTCTCGCCTGGGCCGCCGGCAAGGACAATTTCGGCGGCACCTGGCCTTCCGTCTGGCACCACCTCATCGACACGCCCTCGACGAAGACCTTCGTCGCGGCCTTCACCAAGAAATACGGCAAGCCGCCGGAGAACCAGGCCTGGGGCGACTACATCGCCGTGAAGATCATGGCGCAGTCGATGAACGAGCTGAAGAGCGCGGACACGCCCAAGATCCTCGACCATCTGGAAAAGGGCGCGAAATTCGACGTGATGAAGCCGCGCCAGGGCTATTTCCGCGCCTCCGACCACCAGCTCATCAGCGAGATGTACACGATCACAGCCCTGCCCGCGGCGCAGGTCAAGAACCAGTGGGACCTGTTCACATCCTCCCCGCCGGTGCCGGGGCCTGACGAGAACATGGAGGTCATCGCCACCAGCGGCGACGAGGCGGTCTGCAAGATGAGCTGATCGCTCCAGCGTCATTCTCGGGCGGCGCGACGCGCCGCCCGAGAATCTCGAGACGAGAAGGCTCTCGGCGCCTTCTCCGGCCTGAGATGCTCGGGTCAAGCCAGAGCATGACGGCTCGATCCGACCAATCGCCTCATCGCACACCCCGGACAAAGGCGAACCCTTGCTCACCCTCTTCATCCAGCAGGTGCTGAACGGGCTGCTCGACGGGGTCTATTACCTCCTGATCGCGCTCGGCCTGTCGCTGATCTTTTCGCTGGGCGGCATCGTCAACCTGGCGCATGGCGCCTTCTATGCGATCGGCGCCTATCTCACGATCGTGCTGGCGCCGCATATCGGCTTCGGTGGTGCGATGGTCGCCTCGCCCGTTCTGGTCGCGCTGATCGGCATCGTCGTCGAGCGCGGGCTCTTTCAGCGCTTCTACCGCTCGGACCCCATCCTCTCGCTGCTGCTCACCTTCGGCCTCGCCATGGTCGCCGAGCAGAGCCTGCGCATGATCTTCGGCGCGCCGCCGCTCTCCTTCTCGATCCCGCCGAGCCTGCGCGGCCAGATCTTCATCGGCGACTTCATCTATTCGCGCTACCGGGCGATGCTGCTGCTGATCGCAGCGGCCTGCGTGCTCGGCCTCTGGTTCCTGCTCCAGCGCACCGCCTTCGGCCGGGTCGTGCGGGCCGGCGTGCAGAACCCCGACATGGTCGGCGCGCTCGGCATCTCGCTGCAGCCCTACATGGTCGCGGTGGCGGGCATCGGAATCGGGCTTGCCGGGCTCGCAGGCGTGCTGCTGGCGCCGATCTACTCGATCCACCCGGCCATGGGCCAGGAGATCATCACACCGGCCTTCGTCGTCGTCGTCATCGGCGGGCTCGGCTCGTTCTGGGGCGTCGTCGTGGCCGCCCTGATGGTCGGCCTCGTCAAGGGCATCACGATCGGGCTCGGCTACACGCAATGGTCGACCGCGGTGATCTATCTGATGATGCTCCTCGTCCTGCTGTTCCGGCCGCGCGGCCTGTTCGGCGAACGCATCCAGCGCTTCGAGTGAGGCCGCGATGACGCAAAGCCAACGCGACCTCGCGCCCCTCCTTATCGCCGCCGCAGGCCTCGTCGCCCTGCCCTTCCTGATGCATTTCATCGGGCTCGGCACGACATCTGCGACGGAGATCGTCGTCTTCGCCATCGCCTGCATGGCGCTGAACATCCTCGTCGGCACGACGGGCCTTGTCTCCTTCGGCCATGGCGCCTGGTTCGGGCTCGCCGCCTATGCGGCCGGGCTGCTCCAGCGCAACCTGATGCCCGGCCAGTTCGCCCTGCCGATCCTGCTGGGTGTCGCCTTCGTCGGACTGATCGCCTTCGCCTTCGGTGCGCTGATCCTGCGTCGCAAGGGCGTCTATTTTTCGCTGCTGACGCTGGCACTCGCCGCCATGACCTATTCCGTCGCCTTCCGCTGGACGGCGGTGACGGGCGGCGAGGACGGGCTCGGCGGCATCAGGCGGCCGCTCTTCCTCGGCATCGATTTCGAGCAGGCGGCGAGCTTCTATGTCCTCGTCGCTGCCATCGGCATGGCCGTCGTCTACGGGCTCTGGCGCTTCCACCGCTCGCCGGTCGGCACCGTTCTGGTCGCGATCCGCGAGAACGAGCAGCGCGCGCGCTTCCTCGGCTATGCGACCGACCGCTACAAGCTGATCGCCTTCACGCTCTCGGCGGCGCTGACGGGGCTTGCCGGCACGCTCCTGCTGTTCAACAACCGCATGACCTCGGCTGAGCCGATCTCGGTCGCCTTCTCCGGCGAACTGCTCGCGATGGTCGTCATCGGCGGCATGCGCTCCTTCCTGGGGCCGGCGCTGGGTGCGCTCTTCTTCGTCATTTTCCGCGACTACCTCTCCAGCGTGACGCCGAACTGGCTGTTCTGGTTCGGCCTGCTCTTCGTAGCCTTCATCGTGTTCTCTCCGACCGGCCTCGTCGGCGTCGGCGAGCGGCTGCTGCGGCCCTTCCGCAAGCAGGTGGCGGGCGATGCCGCCATGTCCGAGCGCAAGGCCGGCACGGTCACGCTGCCGGACTTCATGAAGCCGGCCGATGCCGGCGACGGCGCGATTTTGACCGCGACCGGGCTCGCCAAGAGCTTCGGGGGCATCAAAGCGGTCGAGAATGTCGACCTAAAGATGGCCGACCGCCGCCTGCATGCACTGATCGGCCCCAACGGCGCCGGCAAGACCACCGCCTTCAACCTGATCTCGGGGCTGTTCGCGCCCGACCGCGGCGAGGTGCGCCTGCGCGAGCGCCAGATCGGCGGGCTCTCGCCGGAGGCGATCACCCAGGCCGGCATCGGGCGCGCCTTCCAGATCACCAACCTGTTCCCCACGCTCTCGGTCGAGGAGAACGTTCGGCTGGCCGTACAGGCACGCGCGCCCGAGCGCTTCGGCTTCTGGCGCTCGGCCGGCGCCTTGTCGGAGGTTTCGGCTCAGACGAAGACCGTGATCGAGACGATGGGCCTGCGCGGCATCGAGACGGCGGAAGCTGGCTCGCTCAGCTATGGCGGCCAACGCCTGCTCGACATGTCGCTGGCGCTCGCGACCAAGCCGCGCGTGCTGCTGCTCGACGAACCGCTGGCGGGACTCGCGGCGGCCGAGCGCGAGCGCGTCGGCAACCTGATCAAGTCGATCTCGACCGACCTGCCTGTGCTGCTCGTCGAGCACGACATCGACCGCGTCTTCGCCATCGCCGACCATGTCACGGTGATGAACGAGGGCTCCGTGCTGGTGGACGGCACCGTCGAGGATGCGCGTTCCTCGCCGCGCGTGCAGGAGGTCTATATCGGCTCGGGTGCCCATGCGCTCGCTGAGAAGCCGCGCCAGAGCGCGGCGCGCGAGAGCGTGCTGCTCGGGCTCGACAAGGTCGACACCTTCTATGACAAGAGCCATATCCTCCGGCAGGTCTCCTTCGACGTCCACGAGAACGAGATCGTCGCCCTGCTCGGCCGCAACGGCGCCGGCAAGTCGACCCTGCTGAAGACGGTCACCGGCATCGCCCCGCCGGCCTCGGGCAGCATCACGCTCGCGGGAGACGACATCGCCGGTCGCCCGCCCGCCGCGATCGCGCGGGCCGGCATCGCCTATGTACCGCAAGGCCGCGGCCTCTTCGCCGGCATGAGCGTCAAGGACAACATGGAGCTCGGCCGGCTCAAGCGCCTGACAGGCAACGGCACGCGCTGGGAGGACGAGAAGATCTTCTCCTTCTTCCCGCGCATCAAGCAGCGCTGGCATTCGCCGGCGGACTACCTCTCCGGCGGCGAACAGCAGATGGTCGCGGTGGCGCGCGCGCTGTCCGGCGACACCCGCGTGCTGCTGCTGGACGAGCCCTTCGAGGGCCTCGCTCCGGCCGTCGTCGAGGAGTTGTTCGAGGCCTTCGACAAGCTGCGGCAGGAGATCGCCATCGTGATCGTCGACCATCATCTCGATCTGGCGCTGGCGCTGTCGGACCGCACGGTCGTGCTGGAGCGCGGCAGCGTCGTCCATACCGGCCCGTCGCGCGCGCTGAGCCAGGACCTCGCGCTCAGGCGGCAGGTGTTGTGGCTGTGACCCCCGACGGAAAGCGTCTCACCAAGGATAGCGCATGACCAAGATCGCCATCGTCGGCTCGGGCCTGATCGGCCGTGCCTGGGCCACCGTCTTCGCCAGTCATGGCTTCGAGGTCGCGCTGCATGACGTCGCGCCCGGCGCTGCCGAGGCGGCGCGGGCGCATATCGGCACCAATCTGGAAGAGCTCGCCAGCCATGGCCTCGTGGCCGATCCCAAGGGCTCGCTGGTCCGCATCCGCGTTGCCTCCGGGTTGGCAGACGCGTTGCAGGGAGCCGATCTGGTTCAAGAGAACGGGCCGGAAACCGTCGAGGCCAAGCAGAAGTTGTTCGCGGAAATGGATGCACTCGCGCCCTCCTCCACCATCCTCGCCTCTTCGACCTCCTTCATCATGGCCTCGGTGTTCAGTGAAAGCCTGAAAGGTCGGGCGCGCTGCCTCGTCGCCCATCCGGTGAACCCGCCGCATCTCGTGCCGATCGTCGAACTAGCCCCCGCGCCCTGGACCGATCCGGCGGTCGTCGAGCGGGCCAAGGCGCTCTACGAACAGGCCGGGCAGGTGCCGATCATGCTGCGCAAGGAAAAGCCCGGCTTCGTGCTGAACCGGCTCCAGGCGGTGCTGCTGGCGGAGGCGTTCCGGCTCGTCGGCGAAGGGGTCGCGAGTGCGGAAGACGTCGACAAGACGATCCGTGACGGGCTCGGGCTGCGCTGGTCCTTCATGGGGCCGTTCGAGACGATCGAACTCAACGCGCCCGGCGGCATTCCGGACTACTGCACGCGCTACGGCGCCTCGCTCGCCCGGATGCAGCCGGAGGCCGGAGGAGTCGATCCGTTCGGACCTGAGACGGTCGCGACCGTGATGAGCGAGTGGCCCGGCACCCAATCGGCCGAGCGCGTCAGGCATCTGAGCGAGTGGCGCGACACAAGGCTGGCCGCGCTGCAAGCCCACAAGCGCGCATCGGCGCGCAAGCCGGTATGACCATCTCGGCCGTCATTGCGAGGAGGCGCAGCCGACGACGTAGTCCAGGGGCCGTCGAGCGAGCCCTCCTGGATTGCTTCGCTATGCTCGCAATGACGCTGACGCCATTCATTCATTCGACGATCTGAGAAAGGGCCGAACATGGCGAAGAACCGCAAAGTCATCATCACCTGCGCGGTCACCGGCGCGATCCACACGCCTTCGATGTCGCCGCATCTGCCGGTAACGCCGGACGAGATCATCGATGCGGCCGTCGGCGCGGCGGAAGCCGGCGCAGCCCTCGTCCACGTTCATGCGCGCAATCCGAAAACAGGCCAGCCCGACCAGTCGCCCGAGGCCTTCGAGCCCTTCCTGAAGGTGATCAAGCAGCGCTCGAACTGCGTCATCAACATCACCACTGGCGGCGCCCCGACCATGGGCGTCGAGGAGCGGTTGCAGCCCTGCGCCTATTTCAAGCCCGAGGTCGCCTCGCTCAACATGGGCTCGATGAATTTCGGCCTCTATCCAATGCTCGCCCGCTTCAAGGATTTCGAGCACGACTGGGAGCGGCCCTATCTGGAAGGCTCCAAGGACCGGATCTTCAAGAACACCTTCCAGGATATCGAGAACATCCTGACCACCTGCGCCGAGAACAACACTCGCTTCGAGATCGAGTGTTACGATATCGGTCATCTCTACACGCTGGCCCATTTCGTCGATCGCGGGCTGGTGAAACCGCCCTTCTTCGTCCAGTCGGTCTTCGGCATCCTCGGCGGCATCGGCCCGCATCCCGAGGACGTCGCGCATATGAAGCGCACGGCCGACCGGCTGTTCGGCGACGCCTATCAATGGTCGGTGCTCGGCGCCGGCCGGCATCAGCTCCCGATCGCGGCGATGGCGGTCTCGATGGGCGGCAATCTGCGCGTCGGCCTGGAGGATTCGCTCTGGCTCGGTCCGGGCCAGCTCGCCAAATCCAACGCCGACCAGGTCCGCGCGGCTCGCAAGATCATCGAGGGGCTCGGCCTGGAGGTTGCGACCCCGGACGATGCCCGCGAGGTGCTGCAGCTCAAGGGCGCCGACAAGGTGAATTTCTAGCGCGAGCTTCGTAGACAGCCGGCGCAACTTCGGGCCGAAGGCGAGCCCGGCCGAAACCGGAACGATGCGCGACGCGCGAGCCGCCTCAGCGCGCCCGCAGGGAGCGAACGATATTGCCGGCCCGCTTGACGGTGGTCACGGCTGCGCCTGCGGCTATGAGCCAGAGAGCGGCGGTCAGGACCTCGTTGTGGCCGCGCCAAAGCGGCTCCACGAGCGACAGCAGCGCGGCCCCGGTGATCGTCGCCATGCGGTGCTGCTTGGCCATCGGGCCGGAGAAATCGGCAGGCAGCCCGCAGGCACGGCCGAGTTCGCGCGTGTAGGCGGTGAGCACGGCGAGCCCGGCCGCTGCCCAGCCCAGCGCCGGCACGCCGGCCCCATAGCCGGCGCCGACGAAGATCAGGATGTCGGCGACACGATCCGGGAATTCGTTCCAGAACGGCCCGTCAGGCTCCTGCTTGCCACCCTCGATCGCCACCATTCCGTCGAAGAGGTTGCAGAGCAGCCGAAACTGGCAGAACAGCGCCGCGCCCAGAAGCAAGACGATACGCGATCCGGGATTCACGGTGCCTGCCAGCCAGAAGCAGGAGCCGGCGATTGCCGCCATGACCATGCTCGCCATCGAGATCTGGTTCGGCGTGACGGAGGCCGCGCTCAGCCGGCGCGCGATCGTGCGGGCCCAGCCCGAATTGCGGCTCGCGAGGGGTCGTCGATTCTCGTCCTGGGCCACGGTTCAGCCTCCCCTGCCCCGCCAGAGCGAAAAATTGTAGAGAGCCGCATAGCTGGTCGCGACGGTCAGAGGGAGCGCGATCGTCCGCGCGATCTCGGGCGTGCCACCTGCAGTATGAATGGCTGTCAGCAGGCAAGCCGATACGAGGCCCGCAATCAGCGGTGGAGCCAGAAGCGCAGCGAAGCCGGCAAGACGTTTCGACAATGCCTCGATGCCGCGTTTCAGAAACAGGGTGATGACGGCCGACAGCGCACCCTGGATCAATCCAGCCTGGAGGGGTGCCGGCATCGGATGCGCGCGGTTGGCAAAAGCGGCCCAGCTCCCCATCGCGACGAAGGCGAAAGCGACATGGATGACGCTGCTTCGCATCAGGCGCGCGACCGGCGGGTTCATGTGGCCGACCACCCGTAGCGGACGAGATGGAAGAAGATCGGGGCCGAGAACACCACAGAATCGAGCCGATCGATGAAACCGCCATGGCCGGCAATCAGATGACCCCAATCCTTGACGCCGCGATCGCGCTTGATCGCCGACATGACGAGCCCGCCGAAGAACCCCATCAGTACGATGACGAGCGACAGGAAGGCAGCTTGGAGCATCGTGAACGGCGTCATCCAGGACAGGCCCGCGCCAACGGCTGTGGCGCTGAGCGCCCCGCCGACGAAGCCCTCGACCGTCTTCGAAGGCGAAAGCCTGGGTGCGATCTTGGTGCGGCCGATCAGCTTGCCCCAGACGTATTGCAGCACGTCGCTCATCTGCACGACGATGACGAGATAGGCGATCAGGAGCACGTTGCGCCCCTCGAAGCCGGCAATTTCCAGGCTGAGCAGGGCCGGCACATGCGAAATGCAGAAGACGCAGATCATCAGCGCCCACTGCACTTCGGCGATGCGCACGAGAAAATGGTCCGTATCGCCGCGCAGCGCGGCGATGATCGGCATCAGCAGGAAGGCGTAGACCGGTATGAAGATCGAGTAGAGGCCGTACCAATCGATCCAGACAAGATAATACTGCACCGGCAGCACGACGAAGAAGGCGACTGCCAGCGCCCAGTGGTCGGCGCGGCGCGTGTTGGTGAGCGTGATGAATTCCCGAAAGGCCGCGAAGGAACAGAAGGCGAAAAGCAGGGTCACGCCGGACTTGCCGCCGATCAGCGCCAGCCCCATCAGCACGATCATGACCCACCAGGCTCGGATGCGGTGGTTCAGGTTCTCCACCACGGCATTGGAGCCATCGGGCGAGAGCCTGCGCTGCAGCACGTAGCCGATGCTGGAGGCGACGACGAGCACCACGAGCATTCCGGCCAGAACCGCCACGAGATCGGGATGCGGGGTGATCATCGCGCGTTCGCCTTCGGGGACAGGGCGAGCAGTGCCGCTTCGGCCCTCGCCAGGAAATCCTTCTTGGTCTCCCCACCCGCGATATGAAGCGCGGAGCCGAAGGTGACCGTGCAGATGAGGGGAATGGGAACGAACTCACCCTTCGGCATGACGCGGTTGAGATTATCGATCCAGACCGGCACCAGGACGATGTTCGGCCGCGCACGCGCCAGATGGAACAGCCCGCTCTTGAACGGCAGGAGCGGCGCGGCGGTGCCGTTTCGCGTTCCTTCCGGAAAGACGATGAGGGAGGAGCCGGCATCGAGCGCATCGGTCATCAGGGCGATCGGATCGTTCGCCCGGCTCGCCCGTTCGCGATCGATAAGCACGGCGTTGAAGACATCGCAGCCGATGAAACGCCGAAGGCGGCTTTTCAGCCAGTAGTCACTCGCGGCTACGGGCCGGGTCGCCCGGCGCATGCGGCGCGACAGGACCGTCCAGATCAGGACGAAATCGCCGTGGCTGGCGTGATTTGCGTAGTAGATTCGTTGCTCGTCCGTCGGCGCCACGCCGTCCCATTGTCCGCGGACAGCGGTCAGGAAGCGGGCGAGCAACAGGATGAGCGTGCCTGCCAAGCCGATTGCCGCGCCGCGCATCGCTATTCCCTGAATATTCCCGCAATGACGTAGCGTTCAATCGAAACGATGTCGATGTCATCGTTCGATCGAGCGACGCCTCGGCCACTCTGGAATATCCGGGAGCATTCGTGCTTGTGCGAGCCCTCGTTTCGACTTTTGCGAAGGCTGGAGGACATCGTCCCCAGGATACCCGATGCCGTTCGCGGCAAGGACATGCTTCCGCGAGCGCCACGGGTCGCGCAAGGCCGAGCGTTCGCAAAGAACAACGGCTACACGCCTCAGCGTCTGCTTCCCTGCTGGGATGCAGACGCTGGCCGAGTCGTTCCCCCGCTCAGATGCTCACTGGTGCTGCTGGGATGCGGCTGGAGCCGTCTTCTCCGCCTTGTCCTGCCGCGAGAACAGATTCATCACGAAGACGAAGAACGCCGGGACGAGGAAGATCGCGAGCACCGTCGCCGAGATCATGCCGCCCAGCACGCCGGTTCCGATCGCGTTCTGGCTCGCTGCGCTGGCGCCCGAGGCGATGGCGAGCGGCACGACGCCGAGCGTGAAGGCGAGCGAGGTCATCAGGATCGGCCGGAAGCGCAGCCTCGCTGCCTCGATCGTAGCCTCCCTCAGCGGCATGCCCTGCTCGCGCAGATCCTTGGCGAACTCGATGATGAGGATCGCGTTCTTGGCCGAGAGGCCGATGATCGCGATCAGCCCGACCATGAAGTAGACATCGTTCGGCATGCCGCGCAGCGTCACCGCCGCGACCGAGCCGATAACGCCGAGCGGCACCACCATCATGACCGAGATCGGGATCGACCAGCTCTCATAGAGCGCCGACAGCAGCAGGAAGACGAACAGGATGCTGAGCGCGATCAGGAACGGTGCCTGCGAGCCCGACTGGATTTCCTGCAGCGACTGCCCGGTCCATTCGTAGCCGAAGCCCTGTGGAAGGCTCTGCGCCAGACGCTGCATCTCCGCGATGGCGGCGCCCGACGAGTATCCCGGTGCGGCCTGGCCGGCGATGCGGACCGCCGGATAGCCGTTATAGCCCACCACCTGCGTCGGCCCCTTCTGCCATTCGATCGTGGCGAAGGCCGAGAGCGGCACCATGCCGCCATGCACGTTGCGCACGTTGAGCTTGAGCAGATCGCCCGCCTGCATGCGCTGGGCGGCATCGGCCTGCACCGTCACGCGCTGCATGCGCCCGGCATTGGGGAAGTCGTTGACATAGGACGAGCCGAGATTGGCCGAGACTGTCGCATTGATGTCGGCGAAGGCGACGCCGAAGGTGTTGGCCTTCTCGCGGTCGATCACCAGGTTGACCTGCGCCGCTTCGGCCAGCCCCTCCACGCGCACGCCGGCGAGGATCGGGCTCTGGGTCGCAGCGGCAAGCAACTGGGCCCGCGCCTGCGCCAGCGCCGCCTGGCCGAGGCCGCCGCGATCCTGCAGGCGGAAGGTGAAGCCAGTCGAATTGCCCAACCCCGAGATCGGCGGCGGCGACAGTGCGAAGGTCTGCGCGTCGCGGATCGCCTGCAGCTTGCCATTGATGCGACCCGAGATGGCGGTGGCGGAATCGTTCGCGCCGCGCTCGCTCCAGTCCTTCAGCGTGATGAAGGCGAGCGCCGCGTTCTCGCCCGCGCCGGAGAAGCTGAAGCCGGAAATGCCGAGCATGCGCGAGACGGCGGGCTCCGCCAACACGATCTTTTCGATCTGCTGGATGACCTCCAGCGTGCGGTTGGCGCTCGCTTCGGGCGGGGCCTGCACGTCGACGAGCAGGTAGCCCTGGTCCTCATTGGGCAGGAAGGCGGAAGGCAGGCGCATATAGCTCCAGCCCAGCCCGGCCAGCAGCGCCAGATAGATCACCATGTAGCGTCCGGGCTTGCGCGCGACGGCGCCGACCATACCGGCATAGCCGTGTGTCGCCCGGTCGAACTTGCGGTTGAACCAGCCGAAGAAGCCCTTCTTCTCGTGATGTCCCTTGGCCACCGGCTTGAGGAAGGTCGCGCAGAGAGCGGGCGTCAGCGTCAGCGCCAGGAAGCCCGAGAACAGGATCGAGACCACCATGGTCAGGCTGAACTGCTGGTAGATGATCCCGACGGCGCCGGGGAAGAAGGCCATCGGCACGAACACCGCCGTCAGCACCAGCGTGATGCCGACGATGGCGCCGGTGATCTGCGTCATCGCCTTGCGGGTCGCCTCCTTCGGCGAAAGCCCCTCCTCCGCCATGATGCGCTCGACGTTCTCGACCACGACGATGGCGTCGTCGACGAGGATGCCGATCGCCAGCACCATGGCGAACATCGTCAGCACGTTGATCGAGAAGCCGGCGACGAACATCACCGCGCAGGTGCCGAGCAGCGCCACGGGCACGACCAGCGTCGGAATCACCGTGTAGCGGAAGTTCTGCAGGAACAGGAACATCACCACGAAGACGAGGACCATCGCCTCGAGCAGCGTGTGCAGCACCTTCTCGATCGAGACCGCGACGAAGGGCGAGGTATCATAGGGGATTTCGTATCTCAGCCCCGCCGGGAAGAAGCGGGAGAGCTCCTCCATCTTCGCGCGGACGGCCGCCGCCGTCGCCATGGCATTGCCGGTCGGCGAGAGCTGGACGCCGACGCCGGCCGCGGGCTGCCCGTTGAGGCGAGTCGAGAAATTGTAGGATTCACCGCCGACCTCGACGCGGGCCACATCGCGCAGGCGCACCGAGGATCCATCGGTATTGGCACGCAGCACGATGGCGCCGAACTCCGCCGGCGAGGCGAGCTGGCCCTTGACCAGCACGGTGGCCGAAAGCTGCGTGTCGATCGGGTTGGGCCGGGCGCCGATGCGGCCGGCCGCGACCTGCGCGTTCTGGGCCGTTACCGCGGCGATGACGTCGCTCGAGGTCAGGCCGAGCCCGAGCAGCTTCTCCGGGTCCATCCAGATGCGCATGGAGCGCTGCGTCGCGAAGAGCTGGGCGCTGCCGACGCCGGGCACGCGGCGCAATTCGCCGAGCACGTTGCGGCTGAGATAGTCGCCGAGGCCGACGGCATCCAGGCGGCCATCGTCCGAGATCAGCACCGCGAAGAGCAGGAAGCTCGTTCCCGCCTGCTCGACGCGCATGCCCTGCTGCGTCACAGTGCGCGGCAGGCGCGGCTCGACGCGGCTGATGCGGTTCTGCACCTCGACCTGCGCCTCGCCGATCTCGGTTCCAGGCGCGAAGGTCACGGTGATGTTGATGCGCCCGCTCGCCTCCGACGTGCTCTCGAAATAGAGCAACCCCGGAACGCCGTTGAGCTCCTCCTCCACCGGGCGCGTCACGCTCTGGTAGATCTCCTCGGGCGACGCGCCCGGGTAGTTGGTGCCGATCGTGATCTGCGGCGGCGCGACGTTCGGGTACTGCGCGATCGGCAGCATCGGGATCGTGATGATCCCGCCCAGCATGATGAAGATCGCGACGACCCAGGCGAAGATGGGCCGGTCGATGAAGAAGCTCGGCATCGGTCTCAGCCCTGCTTGGCGGCGTCGTTGGCGGCGGCGGCCGGCTTCCAGGGCACACCCTTGAAGCGGGCGCCGGGCCTGATCTTCTGGAAGCCCTCGACCACCACCTGCTCGCCGGGCTTAAGCCCCTCGTCGATGACCTGCCGCGTGCCGAGCACGCGCCCTGCCCGCACCGGCCTGAGCTCCAGCGTGCCGTCATCCTTCAGGATCTGCAGCTGCGCCTGGCCGGCGCCGTCGCGCTGCACGGCCTGCTGCGGCACGGCGATCGAATTGGCCTGGACGCCCTGCTCGATGACGACGCGCACATACATGCCCGGCAGCAGGTCGCCATCGGGATTGGGGAACTGGCCGCGCAACGTCACCTGGCCGGTGGTCGCGTCGACCGTCGCCTCGGAGAACAGAAGCTGGCCGCGATGGCGGTAACGCTCGCCATTGTCGAAGAATAGCTCGACATTGGCCGCGCCGGCATCGGCGCCGGTCAACGCGCCGACCTTGAGCGCGCGGCGCAGCGCCAGCAGTTCGCCGGCCGACTGCGTGAAATCGGCGTAGACGGGGTCGAGCTGCTGGATCGTCGCCAGGATGTCCGAGGCGCCAGTGCCGACCAGCGCGCCCTCTGTGATCAGCGCGCGGCCGATGCGCCCGCTGATCGGAGCGCGAACCTCCGAATACTGCATGTCGAGCTTGGCGGTCGCGAGACCTGCCTCCGCCGCGGCGACGTCGGCATCGGCCTGCGCCAGCTGCGCCACCGCCGTCTCCTGTTGCTGCGCGCTGGCGACATTGCGCTCGCGCAGCTCGACGATGCGGTCGGATTGCTGCCGCGCCTGGAGCTGCGCGGCCTGGGCACGCTTCAGCGTCGCCTCGGCGCTCGCCATCCTGACACGGAACGGCGCCGGGTCGATGCGATAGAGGACGTCGCCTTCCTTGACCTGCGTGCCCTGCTGGAACACGCGCTCGACGACGATGCCGGAGACGCGCGGACGCACCTCCGCGATCCGCGTCGGCGCGATCCGGCCCGGCAGATTGTTGGTCACCGGCACGTCTTCCGCCACGGCGGCGATCGTGCCGAGCGCAATCGGGGGCTGCTGCGCCGCCGCATTGGCAGGCCTCTTCTCCTCGCTGCAAGCGCCAGCGAGCAGGGCAACGGCGAGCAGCAGAACAGACGACCGGAACGGCATAAGGGAGGGCATGGCGTGCAAGGGCTCTCGTATCTTGTTCAGACAGACGGGGCGGGAACGGGCGTTTGGCCGATCAGCCAGGCGATCTCGGTGATCAGCCGCTCACGTTCTTCGGGAGGAAAGCTGTAGAGGCCAAACCAATCGAGCAGCATCAGCCCCTCGACGGCGAGGAACGCCAGCATCGCGCCGCGCGGATGGCTCGAGGACGCCTGGATGTCGGCAACGGTGCGGCTCAAAGACTGCTGCACCGGATCGCGCAGCTCCGCATCCTGCGCCAAAGCGGCGCAGAGATTGAGCGCAACTGCCCTGTCTTCATCCGAGAATGATCGCGAGGCCGCAGCGAGCCGGGCACGAATGTGCGCGTCGGGACCATCGGCTACAGCATCGACCAAAGCCTGCAATCGCTGCTCTTCATTCGCGACGCGGCGCTCGATCAGGGCCCGGATCAGGGCGCGCTTGGTCTTGTAGTCGTAGAGCACGCTCGCCTTGCTGATGCCCGCCTCGGCGGCGACGGCGTCGAGCGTGAGATGCGCCGCGCCTTCGCGCATCACGACACGCTCCGCGGCGTCGAGGACTCCGGCGCGATCGATGGTTCGATGCCGTCCCACGACCTCTCCTTAAAAAATATCCGACCAGTTGGATATTTATATTGCACTGCAAAGTCAAGGCGCTCGGGCTGCCACGAGCCAGCCGGCGCCTTGGGTTCAGACAGCGAATGGCCGAACCGCCCGCCCCGTTCCGTTTCAACAATCCCGATCGTGCGGAAATGCGGGTAGCATGCGCCAACGGGTTGAGCCCTACTCACGAGTAAGCTCCGGAATTACTAGTAGAGCGCAGAACAAGCCGTGGCGGCCAACGACCGCGGATGAGGGGAACGTCATGGATGAGGCCGGAAACCCGGTTCTGCTCGAAATCGAGCAGGCCGTGGCCGTGATCACGCTTAACCGTCCGCACGTGCTCAACGCCCTCAACGCGCAGATGGCGCAAGGCCTTGCGCATGCGTTCGAGTGCGTCGCGGAGGATGGCACGGCGCGAGCGCTGCTGCTGCGCGGCGCGGGGCGCGCTTTCTGTGCCGGCGGCGATGTCGCGCGGTTCCTCGATGGCGATCCGGCCGAGGCGGTCGCAGCTATCCTCGATCCATTCCATGCAGGGTTGAAGGCGCTGGCGAAGCTCGGCATTCCCACGATTGCGGCCGTTCACGGCGCAGTCGCCGGAGGCGGCCTCAGCCTCGCATTGGCCTGCGACCTCTGCATCGCATCTGAGGATGCGATCTTCACGACGGCCTATGCGCGGATCGGCGCCAGCCCTGACGGGTCGCTGACCTATGCTCTGCCGCGGATCGTCGGCCCCCGAAAAGCACTGGAACTCGCCATACTGGCCGAACCGATCCGGGCAGCCGAGGCGCTGCGGCTTGGCCTGGTCGCTCGCGTCGTCGCGCCCGATACTTTGCAGGCTGAGGCGGCAGCGTTCGCGCGAAGGATATCCGAAGGGCCGACGGCAGCCTATGCCCGCATCCGCGCGCTGATCGGCGGCTCGCTCGCCCACGATCTGCCGAGCCAGCTCGATCACGAACGCGAGGCCCTGCTGGCCGGCACGCGCACGGCCGATTTCGTCGAGGGCGTCTCGGCCTTCCTGGCCAAGCGGCCCGCGCGCTTCGAGGGGCGCTGAGATGTCGCCTCCGGCCGACATCGCCGCCCGGCCCATTCTGGAGGTTACGGGGCTCTCGCTGGCCTTTGGCGGCGTACGCGCGCTGACCGACGTTTCTTTCACCGTGCCGGAGGGCGGCATCACCGCCGTGATCGGCCCGAACGGCGCCGGCAAGACCTCGCTCTTCAACACGATTTCCGGCTTCTACCGCCCGCAGGCCGGCAGCATCACCTTCGCGGGCGAGAGCCTGTCGGGCCTGCGCGCGCCGCAGCGGGCCGCGCGCGGTCTCGCGCGGACCTTCCAGAACATCGCGCTCTTCCGCGGCATGACCGTGCTCGACAACATCAAGCTCGGCCGCCACGCCCATATGCGCACCGGCGTGCTGGATGCGCTGTTCTACTGGGGCCGAGCCCGGAAGGAGGAGTTGGAGCTGCGCGCCGAGATCGAGGAGCGCATCATCGACTTTCTCGAGATCCAGCACATCCGCAACGCGGCGGTCGGCACCCTGTCCTACGGCCTGCAGAAGCGGGTCGAGCTGGCGCGCGCGCTCGCCATGCGCCCGCGCATCCTGATGCTGGACGAGCCGGTCGCCGGGATGAACCGCGAGGAAACCGAGGACATGGCTCGCTTCATCCTCGACGTGAAGGAGGAATGGGGTGTCACCATCCTGATGGTCGAGCACGACATGGGCATGGTGATGGACATCTCCGACCATGTCGTGGTGCTGAATTTCGGCCAGGTCATAGCCAGCGGCACGCCGCGAGACGTCCAGGGCAACGAGGCGGTGATCGCCGCCTATCTCGGCGCCGGCGATGTCGGCGAGATCGCGCGCCGCATCAAGGCGGAGGCAGCCTGATGGATCTGCTCTTCCTCGCCGAAGTCGCTCTCGCAGGCCTCGGCGCCGGCGCGCTCTATGCTCTGACCGGCGTCGCCTTCGTGCTGATCTACAAGGCCACGCGCGTGGTGAACCTCGCCATCGGCGAAATCCTGATGCTCGGCGGCTACGCCTTCCTCGGCTTCGCGGCTGGGCTCGGCCTCTCGGCCTGGATCGCCCTGCCCCTCGCCATCGCAGCCGGCGGCGCTTTCGGTTGGCTCGTCGAACGCAGCCTGATCCGGCCGATGCTGGGCGAAAGCCCCATCGCCGTCTTCATGGTGACGATCGGCCTCGGCTCGATCCTCGCCGGCGCCGTGCAGCTCGGCTGGGGAGCCGATCCGCTGCGGCTGCCCGAGTTCCTGCCCGGCACGCCGATCTTCATCGGCGAAGCCTATCTCGCGCCGAAGGTCGCGTTCGGCTTCGCCGCGGCGGCGGTGGTGATAGGCCTCTTCCTGGCGCTGTTTCGCTTCTCCCGCGGCGGCGTCGCGCTCAAGGCCACGGCGGCCGACCAGGGGGCAGCCTATTCGGTCGGCATCGACGTGCCGCGCGTCTTCTCGATCGCCTGGATCCTCGCTTGCGCCACCGCCGCCGGAGCCGGCGTGCTGGTCGGAGCGATCGGCGGCATCTCGCCGACCATGGGCGTCTTCGGCCTCTCGGTCCTTGTCGTGGTGATCATCGGCGGGCTGGATTCGCTCGCAGGTGCCCTCGTCGGCGGCCTGCTGATCGGGCTCGTCGAAGCACTGGCCGGCGCCTTCCTCGGCGGCGAGTTCAAGCTCGTCGTCACCTTCGCCCTGCTCCTCGTGCTGCTGATGGTCCGGCCTTACGGCCTCTTCGGCACGCATGAGATCGAGAGGCTCTGAGCCATGCGGATCGGCACGCTCAAGACCAGCTACGCCGCCGACGAGGCGCTGTTCGATACGCCGGTGCAGCGCGGCCTGCTCGTCCTGCTGGCGCTAGCCGCCCTGGCCGTTCCCTTCGTCGCCAGCCCTTACTGGCTCTTCCTCGCCTGCCTGTGTGCGATCAATGTCGCCAGCGCGACCGGCCTCAACCTGCTCACCGGCTATACCGGCCTCGTCAGCCTCGGGCAGGCCGCGTTCATGAGCGTCGGCGCCTATGCGGTCGCCGTACTGGAGATCAGGCTGGGCACACCGTTCCTGCTCAACCTCCTGATTGGCGCCACGCTCGCGGCCGCGATCGGCGTCCTCGTCGGCATTCCGAGCCTGAAGGTGAAGGGGCTCTATCTCGCCATCGCGACGATCGCGGCCTCCGTCATCCTGCACTTCCTCTTCTCGCACTGGTCCCTGACGGGTGAGGCGCGCGGCCTGTCCATGCCGCCGGCCACCCTCTTCGGCTATGCGATCGACCGGCCCTTCTCACTCTACTGGCTGATCATGCCCGTGACCTGCCTGATGGTGCTGGGCGCGGCGAACCTGCTGCGCACCCGCATCGGCCGCGCCTTCATCGCGATCCGCGACCGCGACATCTCGGCCGAGGTGCTGGGCATTCCGCTGCTGCGCTACAAACTCACCAGCTTCGCCATCTCCTCCTTCTACGCCGGCCTTGCCGGAGGGCTCTGGGCCTATTTCTTCCGCGTCGTCACGCCGGAGAGCTTTCCGCTCGTCAACTCGATCTTCTACCTCGCCGCGATCATCGTCGGCGGCATGGGCACCATCCTCGGCGGCATCCTGGGCGCGGTCTTCATGACACTGGTGCCCGAGCTGCTCAAGTTCGCCGCGAACTGGCTGACCCCGGTCTATCCCGATGCACTCGCCGCGCTGGCGCCGGTACGCACCATCGTCTTCGGCGGGCTGATCGTCGGATTCCTGATCTTCGAGCCGCGAGGTCTCGCCGAGATCTGGCGCCGCGTGCGCCGCTTCTTCCATCTCTGGCCGTTCAGGACCTGAAGGACGGACCAAAGCTTCGTTGAAACGGCTGCCGGCAAGAGCAGCCAACAAAGGGAGGACAAGATGACGAATACGCAGCTAGACAGGCGCCAGCTTCTGACCGGGACGGCGGCATTGGCCGGCATGGCCTTCGGCGCCACGCCGCTCGCAGCTCAGGACGGCGGCGAGATCGTGCTCGGCGGCTCGATTCCGCTGACCGGCGTCTTCGCCTTCGCCGGCATCGGCATCCATGCCGGTATCCAAGACTATCTCAAGATCCTGAACGACGGCGGCGGCATCAAGGGCCGCAAGATCAAATACGTCGCCGAGGACACGGCCTACAAGGTTGACGCCTCGGTCGCGGCCTTCAACAAGATCACCAGCCAGGAGAAGGTCTCGCTCTACTACGGCGACTCCACCGGCTTCTCGAAGACGATCAACCCCGAGCTCGAGCGCCGCGGCACCATGATCATGGCCGGTGCCTCCTTCGCGACCGAACTCAACGATCCGAAGAAGTTCCCGCTGCAGTTCATGGCGGGGCCGGACTACACCGAGATGTTCGGCATCCTGCTGCGCTACATCGCCAAGGAGAAGCCCGGAGCACGCGTCGCCTTCGTCTATTCCGACACCGAGTTCGGGCGCGATCCGATCGTGCCGGGAGAGGCCGTCGCCAAGGAGCTGAAGCTCAACGTCGTCGAGAAGATCGTGACGCCGCCGGGCAGCGTCGACGTGTCGACCGAGGTGCTGAAGCTGCGCCGCGCCAACCCCGACTTCACGATCTTCCACGGCTACGTGCTGGCCCCGATCCCGGAATTCGTCGCCCAGGCGAAGCAGATGGGCATGAAGAGCCAGTTCATGGGCACGTTCTGGACGATGGACAACTCGACCGTGCAGCGCATGGGTGAAGCCGCCGACGGCTTCATGGGCGTGATGCCTTACCGCTACTACTACGACAAGGACGGCTCCGCGCCGATGCTGGAGAAGATCCGGCAAATGCGCCCGGAATACCAGTCGACCGGCTACATGCAGGGCTTCGTCACGGCCATGCTGATGGCGGAGGCCGTGAAGCGCACGCTCGATGCCGGCAAGGAGCTGACCGGCGCGAACATGAAGGCCGGGCTCAACAGCATCAAGGACTTCGACACCGGTGGCCTTTTCGGCGTGCCGATCTCGATCCCCGGCAATTCCGTGCCGGTCGGCCGCATCTACCGCTTCGACGGCAAGGCCAAGCAGATGCTGCCGGCATCGGACTGGATCAAGCTGTGACGGCAGACGCCGCATAGGGGCAGATGGCGATGACCGGTACCGCGGTGCTCGACGTCAACAATGTCGAGGTGGTCTATAATCGGACCGTGCAGGTGCTGCGCGGGCTGTCGCTGCGCGTCCCGGAGGGCGAGATCGTCGCCCTCCTCGGCTCGAACGGCGCCGGCAAGTCGACCCTGCTCAAGGCGGTGTCGAATCTGCTCTCCCTGGAGGATGGCGACGTCACCGCCGGCGCCATCCATTTCAGGGGCGACGACATCGCGAGCCTCACGCCGCATGGGCTCGTCCGGCGCGGGCTCTTCCATGTCATGGAAGGGCGGCGCATCTTCGAGGACCTGACTGTCGAGGAAAACCTCACCGCCGCAACCTTCGCGCTGACCGGGCGCGGTCTCGCGGCAGCGGATTTCGACCTCGTCTACAGCTATTTCCCCCGGCTGCACGAGCGCCGGAAAGGGCTGGCCGGCTATCTCTCCGGCGGCGAGCAGCAGATGCTCGCAATTGGCCGGGCCCTGATTGCAAGGCCCTCGCTGATCCTGCTGGACGAGCCCTCGCTGGGCTTGGCACCCAAGCTCGTCGAGGAGATTTTCGGGATCATCGCCCGGATCAATGCCGAGCAGCGCGTGTCGATGCTGCTGGTCGAGCAGAACGCGGCCGTGGCCTTCGCGGTGGCGAGCTATGGCTACATCCTGGAGATGGGCAAGGTTGTCATCGACGGGCCGGTCGACAAGCTCGTTCGCGACCAGGACGTGCGCGAGTTCTATCTAGGCCTCGGCGGCGCCGGCGGCGAGCGAAGCTATCGCGACATCAAGCACTACAAGCGCCGCAAGCGCTGGCTCTCGTGAGGATGGCGGCGATGCACCAGCTTCCTGACCTGACCTTGCCGCAGATGCTCCGCGAGAATGCGCGCCGGATGCCCGATCGCCTCGCCTTGAGGCAGAAGGATTTCGGCATCTGGCTGCCGATCACCTGGGCCGAATACGAGCGGCGCGCCCGCCATTTCGGCCTGGGCCTGCGCGCGCTCGGCCTCGCCGGAGGCGGGCATCTCGGCATCCTCTCAGAGAACCGCGCCGATTGGGTCGTGGCCCAGCTCGGAGTCGGCATGGTCGGCGCCGTGGCGGTCGGCGTCTACGCCACGAGCCCTGCCAACGAGGTGGCCTATGTGCTCGGGCATGCGCAAGTCGAGATCGTGGTCTGCGAGGACCAGGAGCAAACCGACAAGGTGCTGGAGCGGCTGCAGGAGCTGCCGCTGCTGAAGCGCATCGTCGTCATCGACCCGAAGGGCCTGCGCGGCTACCGCCCGGACCTCATCGTCTCCTTCGCGGATGTGGTGCGGCTCGGCGCTGGGCATGAAGCCGGAAACCCCGACTTGGTCGAATCCTGCCTCGCGGCCCAGACCCAGGGCGATATCGGCCTGATGGTCTACACCTCCGGCTCGACCGGCAAGCCCAAGGGCGCGATGCTGAGCTATCGCAACATGCGCGCCCAGGCCGCGGCGACGATCGAGCGGCTGGGCTACGACGAGACCACGACGAACCTGTCCTATCTGCCGCTCTGCCATGTCGCCGAGCAGATGCTGACGACCATGGCGCCAATCTATTCCGGCTCCTGCGTTTCCTTCGGCGAGTCGATCCGCACCGTGCAGGAGGATCTACGCGAGATTGCCCCTTCCCTCTTCCTCGGCGTGCCGCGGATCTGGGAGAAGCTGCACGCTGGCATCCACATCAAGCTGATGGAAGCAGGCGGCTGGCGCCGTCGGCTGTTCGAGGCCGGACTTCGCGCCTGCGAGCCCTTCGCCACGAAGCCGAACTCCGCCCGCAGCCTGCGCGACAAGGCGGTGGCGGCCTTCTTCCATGTCGTCATTTTCCGGGCGCTGCAGAACTTCATCGGCTTGCGCAAGGCCAAGGTCGCACTGACGGGCGCCGCGCCGATCCCGCCGCGCATCGTCCAGTTCTTCCGCACGCTCGGCGTGCCGCTGCTCGAAGTCTACGGCCTGACCGAGACATCAGGCATGGCAACCGGCCAGCGTCGCGAGCACATGCTCCCCGGCGCCGTTGGCGAGGCCGTCGCCGGAGCGGAGGTTGCGCTCGGCGACCAGGGTGAACTGCTGATACGCGGCGACATCGTCTTCGAGGGCTATTTCCGCAATCCCGAAGCGACACAGGCGGTGCTGCGCGAAGGCTGGCTCCATACGGGCGATGTCGCGACGCTGGAAGCCGGTCAGGTCAGGATCGTCGACCGGCTGAAGGACATCATGATCACCGCGGGCGGCAAGAACCTGAGCCCCTCCGAGATCGAGAATACCGTGAAGGGTAGCGCCTTCATCAAGGAGTGCATCGTCGTGGCGGACGGGCGGCGCTACCCCTCCGCCCTCATCCAGATCGACGCCGAGACCGTCGGCAAATGGGCGGAGGAGAACCGCATCGCCTTCACCCATTTCCGCAGCCTGGCAGAGCACGGGCGGGTGCGGGACCTCGTCGCAGCCGAGATCGAACGGGCGAACAGCCAGCTCGCACCGGTGGCGCAGCTCAAGCGCTTCCACCTGCTCGTGAAGGAACTCGATCATGACGATGACGAGGTCACGGCCACGATGAAGGTAAGACGCGCCAACATCGCGCAGAAATACGCCTCCGAGATCGAGGCGCTCTACAAGCCAGAGCGGCAGGCCGAGCCGGCCTGAAGGAGCCAGTCATGAGCAGACATGTCGTCATCATCGCGGGCGCGCGCACCGCGATCGGCACCTTCGGCGGCTCGCTGTCCGGCCATTCGCCAACCCAGCTCGGCGCGCTCTGCGCCGCCGAGGCGTTGCGGCGCGCCGGTCTGCCGGCTGCCGAGGTCGGCCATGTCGTCTTCGGCAACGTGCTCCTGACGGAATCGAAGGACGCCTATCTCGCCCGCGTCGCCGCCATCGATGCCGGCATTCCGGTGGAGGTGCCTGCGCTCACGCTGAACCGACTTTGTGGCTCGGGCGTTCAGGCGATCGTCTCGGCGGCGCAGGCAATCATGCTCGGCGACTGCGACACCGCCGTCGCCGGCGGGGCGGAGACGATGAGCCGCACGCCGCATCTGCTCTCGACCGCCCGCTTCGGCCAGCGCATGGGTGACGCGCTGGCAACCGACCATCTGACTGGCGTGCTGACCGACCCGTTCGGGAACGGCATCATGGGCATCACGGCAGAGAACGTGGCCGAGCGCTACGGCATCGACCGCGAGGCGCAGGACCGTTTCGCCGCCGAAAGCCAGCGCCGGGCCGCCGAGGCCATCGCCGCGGGCCGCTTCGACGAGCAGATCCTGCCCGTCGAAGTGCGCAAGGGCCGCGACATGATCAGCTTTGACCGCGACGAGCATCCCAAGCCCGCTACGACGCGGGATTCGCTCAAGGCCCTGCGCCCGACCTTCAAGAAGGACGGCACGGTCACAGCCGGCAATGCGTCGGGCATCAATGACGGCGCTGCCGCCATGGTCCTGATGGAAGAAGCGCGCGCCGCCCGCGAGGGCAAGGCGCCGCTCGCACGGATCGTCGGCTACGCCCATGCCGGCGTCGAGCCGGGCGTGATGGGCATCGGCCCCGTGCCGGCGGTGCGGGGGCTGATGGCGCGCACGGGGCTCTCGCTCGGCGATTTCGATGTGATCGAATCCAATGAGGCCTTCGCTGCACAGGCCTGTGCGGTCGCAAGAGAACTTGGCTTCGACCCGGCGAAGGTCAATCCGAACGGCGGCGCGATCGCGCTCGGCCACCCGGTCGGCGCCACGGGCGCAATCCTCACCCTGAAGGCGGCCTACGAGCTTCGCCGCACCGGCGGGCGCCATGGGTTGGTGACAATGTGCATCGGCGGCGGTCAGGGCATCGCGCTCGCAATCGAGCGGATGTAGGACACGCGCATGAACGCCCCTCTCTGGAAGACGCAGGCCGAGCGAGAGCACGAGCGCGCCCTGAAGCGCGAGGCGGTGCTGCGTGCGGCAGCGCGCGCCTTCAGCGAGCATGGCTTTCACCGCACCTCGCTCGACGAAGTCGCCGAGCGGCTGAACGTCACCAAGCCGACGATCTATCACTACGTCCGCAGCAAGGACGAGATCCTGTTCGAATGCGTGCGCATCGGGCTCGAGCGGCTCGATGCAGCAGCCGCTTCGGCTCAGGCGCGAAAGAGCGGGGGCAGTGGCCTCGACCGCCTGATCGTGCTTTGGACGGAGTATGCCCACATCGTCACCGAGGATTTCGGACGCTGCCTTATCCTCGTCGGCGAGGACCCCCTGCCCGCCGAAACGCGTAAGGATCTGCGCGCCCTCAAGGGCAAGATCGACCAGCGCTTTCGCGGCCTGATCGAAGCCGGCATCGCCGACGGCTCGATCCGGCCCTGCGATCCGAAGCTGCTGGCATTCGCCGCAGCGGGCGCGCTGAGCTGGATGGCGCGCTGGCACGATCCGGCCGGCGCCCTCTCCGTCGACCATATCGCCCGCGAGACGATCCAGCTCTTCGTGAATGGCATCAGGGCTCGCGATCTCGAGCCGGCGTATCCTGCCCACTCCGAAGCCAGGCTGGCAGACTAATTCGAGCCCTCTCGCTGGCCACGGGCCTCGCGACGCGGCATCCGCAACAAGAAAAGGGCGCCCTTTCGGGCGCCCTTCTCGTTTGTCGCCTGAGCCGTGGTCTCAGACGAAGCGGAAGTCGTCCTGGGCGAGGCTGGAGAGCTGGACGCCCTTCAACGTCAGCGTGGTGTCGGCGTCGACGGTGAAAACGACATCGCCGCCCACCTGATCGGCCGCGTCCATCGCGGTCGCGAAATCGGCGAAGACATCGGTGTCGAACTCCAGCACGTCCGAGCTCGAGCCCGTCGTCTTGAAGTCGGTGACGATGTCCTTGCCGAAGCCGGCCGCGAAGACGAAGACGTCATGGCCGGAACCCCCGGTCAGGATGTCGTCCCCCGCGCCGCCGACGATCCGGTCGTCTCCGGAGCCACCGTCGATGGTGTCGTTGCCGGCGCCGCCGAGCACGATGTCGTCGCCCGAGCCGGCATCGACCACGTCGTTGCCTTCACCACCCTCGATCCGATCGTCGCCGGAGCCGGCCTTGATCGTGTCGTTGCCGATGCCGCCGGTGACCACGTCGTCGCCCGAACCGCCGTCGAGGGTGTCGTCACCCTCGCCGCCGGCGAGCGTGTCGTTGCCGGCGCCGCCCTTCAGCGTGTCGTTGCCGGCCCCACCGTCGAGGTTCTCGGCGCCATTGCCACCGGTGACGACGTCGTTGCCGGCGCCGAAGAGCAGCTTCTCGATGTTGCTGAAGCTGTTCGTGCCGATGCCTGAGCCCGAGGCCTTGCCGCCCGCGAAGTCGACGGTGACCGGCCCGGTCGCCGCCGAGAGGTCGAGCGTGTCGAAGCCCGCCCCGCCATCGATGACGTTATGGCCCAGCCCGCCGACGAAGACGTTGTCGCCGTCATCGCCGATCAGGGTGTCGTCGCCGGCGCCGCCGATGACGTTCTCGATCGAGACGAGTTCGTCGGAGCCGGCCTCGTCGCCCTCGGCATAGCCTTCGGCGAGGTTGACCGTCACGCCGGCCGTGTCGCCGGAGTAGTTGGCTGTGTCGATGCCGTCGCCGCCGTCGAGCAGGTCGTCGCCCGCGCCACCGATCAGGACGTCGTTGCCGACGCCGCCGAACAGCGCATCGTCGTCCGCACCGCCCTTCAGCAGGTCGTCGCCCTCGTCGCCGGAGAGCGTGTCGTCGCCTTCGCCGCCATCGATCACGTCGTCGCCTGCGCCGCCCGAAACCTCGTCGTCGCCGGCCTGCGCCGCGATGACGTCATCGCCGGCCGTCCCGGTGATCGTGTCGTCACCAGCCGTGCCCGCCGGGACTTCCGGCTCGGGCGCCACCGTGACGATGACGTTGCCGGTCGCGGTGCCGCCCTTGCCGTCGGAGACGACATAGGAGAACGACGCCTCGCCCTCGAAGCCTTCGGCCGGCGTGAAGACGACGCGACCGTTGACGTCGAGCGCGACCGTGCCGCCGGCGCCGGCCGCAACGGAGAGGATGACGAGGGTGTCGCCGTCCGCATCCGTGTCATTGGCCAGCAGCAACGCCGGATCGATCGTCAGCACCGCACCGTATTGGGTGCCGAGGCCGGTGTCGTTGGCCGCCACCGGAACAGCGTTCGGCGGGCTGATCGTCAGGTTGACCGTGGCTTCGGTCTTGCCGCCGCGCCCGTCATTCACCAGCACGGTGAAGCTGTCCTCCCCGGTGAAACCGGTGGCGGGCATGTAGCGATAGGTGCCGTCCGTATAGACGAAGACCGTGCCATGAGCCGCCGCCTGCTTGAGGCTGAAGATCAGCGACGAGCCGGCGTCCTGGTCCGAAGCCGAGACCTGGCCGGTGACGAGAGCGTTCAGCAGGCCGGAGACCTCGCTGTCCACCGCCGTCGGAGCGTGGTTCACCGGCAGCGTGTCGCCGGCATCGGCGATCTTGACGAAGTGGACGTCGTCGAGCGCCACGCCCGCGCCCCAGGAGTCCTTCACGCCCGTGTCCATGAACTCCAGCCGGTTGGTGCCGTTGCCGGAGCCGCCCTTCACCTCGAAGCTCAGCGTCACCCAGCTCGCGCCGGTCTGCGGGGGCAGGCCATCGAAGATGACCTCGCCGTTCCACAGCACGATGATGCCGTCGTCGAAGCGCCCGGTATCGGAGTCGGAGAGCGAGAAGCTCACACGGTAGGTCGCGTCGGTTTCCGCCTGGGAGATCGTCTGGCCGATCCTGTTGCGGGCCGTCTGGCCGGCGCCGTCCATGTCGATCCAGAACTTGCCATCCTTGGCAACGACGCCGCCATAATTGTCGAGGTGCTGCTCGATGCGCTTGAAGTTGGCGTTCGTCCAGCCGAGGATCTGACCGTCTAAGTTCCGGTAGCCCCAGTCGGCCCCGCCATTGTAGCCGCTGGACTCGCTGATGTCCTCGAAGCTGCCGTTGACGATGAGGTCGGTGCCAATCGCCACCTGCGACGTCGACGACTTGACGGTCAGGTTCACGGTTGCGGTGTCCTTGCCGCCTCGGCCGTCATCCACCAGGTAGGTGAAGCTGTCCGCGCCGCTGAAGCCGGCGGTGGGCGTGTAGCGATAGGTGCCGTCCGTGTAGACGAAGACCGTGCCGTGGGCCGCTGCCGTCCCGAGGCTGTAGATCAGAGAGCTGTCGGCGTCCTGGTCCGTTGCCGAGAGCTGACCGGAGATGACCGTGTCCTTCAGGCCCTGGGCCTGGCCGTCGACAGCTGTCGGCGCCTGGTTCGCCGGCAGGGTATCGCCGACATTCGCGATCTTGACGAAGCGCACATCGTCCAGCGCCGTGCCTGCGCCCCAGGAGTCGGTCACGCCCTTGTCGATGAACTCGAGGCGGTTCGTGCCGTTGCCGGAGCCACCCTTCACCTCGAAGCTCAGCGTCGTCCAGCTTGCGCTGGTCTGCGGCGGCAGGCCGTCGAAGATGACCTCGCCATTCCACAGCACGATCACGCCGTCGTCGTAGTTGTTCCTGTCGGAGTCGGAGAGCGAGAAGCTCACCCGATAGGTCGCATCAGTCTCGACATGGGCGATGGACTGGCCGATCCGGTCGACGGTCGTTCCCGTCTGCGAATGGTCCATGTCGATCCACATCCGGCCATCCTTGGCGACGACGCCGCCATAGTTGTCCCAGTGCTGCTCGATGCGCTTGTTGTTGACGTTGGTCCAGCCGAGGATCTGGCCGTCCTGGTTACGGTAGCCCCAGTCGCTGGGGCCGTTGTTGCCGGAGGACTCGCTGATGTCCTCGAAGCTGCCGTTCACCATCAGGTCGGTGCCGAGAAGGATGCCCTGCGCGACGGTGAAGTCGACGGTCGACTCGACGATGCCGCCATGCCCGTCATTCACCAGATAGCTGAAGCTGTCGGCGCCGGTGAAGCCGGCAGCCGGCGTGTACCTGTAGGTTCCGTCCGCATTGAAGACGAGCGTGCCATGGGCGGGGCCGTCGCCGAGGCTGTAGGTCAGCGTGTCGCCATTGGCGTCGGTGGCCACGACCTTGCCGCTGAACGGGACATCCTGGCTGATGACGAGATCGACATCCGGGGTCTCCGGCGCGACGTTGCCGGGGCTCGGCAGCACCGGATCGGCGACCTTCAACAGGCGGAGATCGTCGAGCGTGGCGCCGAAGCTCTCGCCCGCGCCCTCGAAGACGAGGTCGTTGGAGCCGTCGCCCGCACCGCCCTTGAGCATGAAATGCAGCTTGTCGCCGCCAGCGGACGGGACGCCCTCGAAGATCACCTGACCGCCCCAGAGGACACGCACACCGTCATCGCCCGTCGGCAGGTCCGCCAGCGAGAAGCTCAGGCGATAGACCGCGCCGGTCTCGACGCTCGGGACATCATAGGAAAGAGTGCCCTCGGGGAAATCGCCTGCGGCGACGAGATCGGTGCCGACCGCGACCGAGGAGGGGATGGCGAGGGCGGGCGCGTTGGCGAGCAGGTCCTGAAGGCCGGGCAGCACGGCCGCGACCTCGGCATCGGTGCCGTCCACGGCGAGCGCCGCAAGCTGTGCGCCGGTCAGCGTGAAGCCGTCGGCGGTGGTGATCGAGGCGGGCAGATGCGCCGGATCGACGCCGTTGAGCAGAACGAGCGCGTCGTTGCCCGCGCGGATGATCAGGTTGTTGCCGTTGCGGATGACGCTGACGCCGGCCGGGGCTACGCCGTCGAAGACGATCGTGCTGGTCGAGTCGAGCGAGACAAGATCGATGCCGTCGCCGGCGCGGAAGACCACCTGGTCGCCCGTCGCGACGATCACATCGTTGCCGGCGCCGCCGGAGAGAATGTCCGCCCCCGTGCCGCCGGCGAGGTAGTCGTTGCCCGAACCGCCGACGAGACGGTCGTTGCCGGCGCCGCCGAAGAGCAGGTCGTTGCCGGCATCGCCGTAGAGCACATCGTCACCGAGGCCGCCGCGGACGATGTCATCGCCCGACATGGCGTAGATGACATCCTCGTCGGTGCCGCCGTTGATTTCGGTTCCGAGATCCGTGCCATAGACGACGGTCGCACCGTTGAGGAGCTTTTCGAGCGCCGGACGGGCGAGCTGCGTGTTGTCGTTGATAATGCCGTCGACGCCCAGGCTGAGGGCGTTGCGGACGTCGGATTCGTTGCCCGCGACGGTCCAGCCATTGACCTTGAGGCCGGCCGCCTGCGCAGCCGCAACCGTCTCCTTCGTGATCAGCGCCATCTGCGGCGCAAGGCCGTCCAGTTCACCCATCGTACCCTGCGGGTTCGTGACGTTGGCGATCTTCGCGTCAGTGATGTTGTCGGTCAGCCAGACCAGCGGGAAATCGACGTCGTATTTGTCGTCCATCAGGTCGCGGAGGACCTTGTGGTCGGTCGCGAAGGTCTGGAAGACGATCCGCTCCGGATCGGCGAAGTCGGCCGCGACGAGATCGGCCAGCATGGCGTCATAGGTCGCGTAGCCCGTGCTCTTGGTCTCGACCAAGATTCCGAGCTTGCGGCCGGTCTCGAGCTCCATCTGCTTCGTCAGCGCGATGATCTGGTCGAAGGTGATGATGCCTGGGACCGCTGCCTTCACCTCGGCATAGGTCATGTTGGCGATGCCGCCCGGAAGATCGTCATGATAGCTGACCAACTCGCCATCCTTGGTCAGACGGAGGTCGATCTCGATGAAGTCGGCACCGTACTTGAACGCCCACTTGTAAGCGTCCGCCTCGTTGTCCGTGTAGGGGTTGGTGCCGCGATGGGCGTAAAGAACGGGCTGGTCAGCCATGACTCATCTCCAGAAACAGGCAATAGTCGGTCGTTCCCGGCAGCGGGTATGCTGCGGGCATTCGTAAAAGTCGGATTGGGATGACGAGCTGCGCCCGTGTGGGCGCAGCCTCTTCTCGTTGGGCTACGGCCTCACGGCCGCCTCCGCGCTCGTGACGAGCTGGACGCCGGAATGATCCAGCATCTGGCGGATCGCCGTCGGCGGCTCTGTCTCGCAGAACACCGCGGTGACCTGATCGATGTGCCCGCCATGGACATGGGCCGGGCGCGTGAACTTCGAGGAATCCAGCACGAGGTAGGATCTGCGGCAGTTGCGCAGCATCGCCTCGCGGGCGCGCACCTCCTCCTCCGAGAAATCGAGCAGCGAGCCGTCCGCATCGATACCGCCGACGCCGAAGATCGCGATGTCGACCTTGTAGGACGCGAAGAAGGCGTCGACCGTCGATCCGCAGACGTCGAGATCGCCGCCGCGGACGGTGCCCCCGGCGATCGCCAGCGAGAAATCGGAGTTCTGCCCGACCATCACCGCAAGCGGCAGGTTGTTCGTCACGATCTTGAGCTGCCGGTGCGCCAGCAGGGCCTCCGCGACGAACTGCACGGTGGTGCCGATGCCCAGCGAGATCGATTCTCCGTCGCCCACGCGGCTCGCGACGCTCGCCGCAATGCTCTGCTTGGCTTCGCGGTTCAGCACGCGACGGTCCTTGAATGTGAGGTTCCCGCTGCGGGCGAGGCTTTCGATGCCACCATGCCGGCGCCTGGCGACGCCCATATCGCAGAGCGCGACGAGATCGCGCCGGATCGTCTGGGTGGCGACGGCGAAATGCGCCGCCAGCTCTTCGACACTGATGAAATCCCTGCTGCGCAGCATTTCGGCAATAGCCGTCTGCCGCCCGTCGGAACCCATCGCGGTGTTCAAATGAATGCCATTCATGTTCATGTGACTGCGATAGCGTCGCCCTGTGACGCCTGTGCGACGGTTAAATGAAGGCGAATGCAGAAGTTCAAATTGTCGGGACTGTCTCCGAGACGGCAAAAACCGGCATCCAGACCGCGGCAGGAAATGCTGAGACGGCAAAGCTGGCGTTGTTTCTGAGATTCCCGGTCCAGCTCGCTTCATTGCCGGAGCGCGCCTGTAAGCAGGCCGAGCGCTTCCTGTCCCGGCCGGAGAGCGCCCTCGCACGCTGGGCAAATCGCTCTCCCGAATTCGCATTCGTCAACGAAGTGCCGCGCCCGCGGCGCGCTCATTCGAGCTTCATTTGAATAGGCGCGCTGCGTCGGCGCGCCGTCTTGAGAGCGGCACTCGTCTGCCCCCGCCTCCATGGCCCCCTATCACGGCCGCTGATTGGGCCCTGTCGAGCGAAAGAACGCCTCAACTGGGCTGCGATCGCCTGCGATGCCAGTCCTTCCGAGCCGAGCATGCCGGCTCCACGGCCGTCTGCATCGTCAGCGTCACCTTGCTTTCGGTCGCCTTCGCGGGTTGGCTGCTTGCGCCGCTGAAAGGCTGGGCGCGCTGGCTGATCGGCCTCGGCTCGCTGCTCATGATCGTCGCCACGCCAGCCTCGATGGCGCTGGGACTAGCGATCTCGGCTCCGGTCCTGCTGCGGCAAGTGCGCGCCTTTCGCCGCACTGACGCCGAGAAGCCGGCACGCATGGCGGAACAGGCACCATCAGGAGATTATCTGTGTGTGTTATTGGGTTCCGATGAAATTGTGATGGGCGTTGCTCTATCAAAAGCGACGGATGTCGGCATTGTAGGCAGTCGAACGCAGCTGATCTCTGGGTCAATCATGCGGGGGTTATGATGGCATTTCGATTGTTCGCCTCGGTCGCAGCCTTGGCGCTCCTGCTCGGCGCCTGCAACGAGCGGCAAGCCTCGCATCCCCCGTCCGCCCCTCCTCCGCCCGCCGTGGGCGTCATGGCCGCCGCCAAGAAGGGCGTGACCTGGACCTACTCCTTCGTGGGCCGCATCAAGGCGCCTGAGAGCGTGTCGTTGATGGCGCGCGTCCAGGGCTTCCTCGAAAAGGTGCAGTTCACCGAGGGGCAGGACGTCAAGGCCGGAGAGGTGCTCTACCAGATCGAGAAGGTGCAGTATCAGGCGCAGGTCGACCAGGCGGAGGCCAATGTCGCCTCGGCCAAGGCCGCGGAGCTGAATGCTCAGCTCACCTACAACCGCTCGCTCGACCTGGTGAAGACGCAGGCGGTGTCGCAGGCGACGCTCGACAGCAACCGCGCGGGCCTCGACATGGCCCATGCGCAGGTCCTGCAGAACGAGGCGGCTCTGACCCAGGCCAAGGAGAATCTCCGCTACACCGACGTCATCGCCCCGATAGCCGGCCGCATCGGCCGCACCACCTATACGCAAGGCAACCTCGTCGGCCCCACCAGCTCCCCACTCGCGACCATCGTCAGCCAGGACCCGATGTATGTCCTGTTCCAGGTCAGCGTCCGACAGCTCGAGGAGATCCGGGATCAGCGCAAGCAGGAGGATGGTGGCCAGTCCAAGATCTCGATCGTCGTTCGCCTGCCGACCGGCAAGGAATACGCCCATGCCGGGGTGTGGAACTACACCGATCCGCAGGTCGACCAGCAGACCGACACCGTGACCATGCGCGCGACGCTGCCCAATCCGGAGCGCCGACTCATCGACGGCGAGTTCGTCTCGGTCGAAATCCGCGAGCGCCGCGAGCAGCCTCGCCTCGTCGTGCCGCAGGCGGCGGTCCAGGTCGACCAAGCCGGCAGCTATGTCCTGGTCGTCGACAAGGACAACAAGGTCCAGCAGCGCCGGATCCGGCTGGGAACGCAGCAAGGCGCCGATTTCGTCGTCGATTCCGGGCTTGAAGAGGGCGAGAACGTCATCGTCGACGGCGTCCTGAAGGTCCGTCCCGGCTTGACGGTGACCGCGACGCCGTTCGCTCCGGCCAGCGGAGGTTGAGCCTTGATCTCCTCCGTCTTCGTCGACCGGCCGCGGCTCGCCTTCGTCATCTCGATCGTGATCACGCTGGCGGGCATTCTCGCCATCTTCTCGATTCCGGTCGCACAGTTCCCTGATATCGTGCCGCCGCAGGTTTCGCTGACGGCGAACTATCCGGGCGCCGACGCGGAGGTGGTGGAGACCACGGTCGCCCAGCCGATCGAGCAGCAGATCAACGGCGTCGACAACGCGCTCTACTACCAGTCGACCAGCGGCGCCGACGGCAGCTACTCCCTGACCGTCACCTTCGCGCTCGGCACGAACCCCGACATCAACACGGTCAACGTGCAGAACCGCGCCGCGCTCGCGACCCCGCAGTTGCCGAGCGAAGTGTCTCGCCAGGGCCTGACCATTCGCAAGAAGTCGGCGGCGCTGCTGCAGGTGGTCGAGATCCATTCGCCCAAGCACAGCTTCGATTCGCTCTATCTGAGCAACTACGCCACCATCAACATCATCGACGCCCTGGCGCGCATTCCGGGCGTCGGCCAGGTCAGCCTGTTCGGCCCGCTCGACTATTCGCTCAGGGTCTGGCTCGACCCCACCAAGCTGACGGCGCTCAGCCTGACGCCGAGCGACGTCATCACGGCCGTCCAGGGGCAGAATGTGCAGGCGGCGCTCGGGCGCATCGGCGCCGCGCCGGTCAGCAGCGACCAGCAGTACCAGCTCACCGTCAAGACGCAGGGCCGGCTGACCAAGCCCGAAGAGTTCTCCAACATCGTCCTGCGGACCAATCCCGGAGGGTCGGTGGTGCGGGTCAAGGACGTCGCCCGCGTCGAGATGGGCTCGCGCACCTCCGATCGCTACAGTCGCTTCAACGGCGCTCCCGGCGCGGCCATGGGCATCTATCAGTCGCCCGGCGCCAACGCGATCGAGGTCGCCACACGCGTGCGTGCGACGATGGAGGAGCTGTCCAAGCGCTTCCCGGACGACCTCAGCCACGGCATCTTCTTCGACACGACCGTGTTCGTGAGCGCCACGATCGACGAGGTCATCAAGACGCTCGGCGAGGCCTTCATCCTGGTCGGCATCGTGGTCTTCCTCTTCCTCGGCAAGCTCAGGACGACGATCATTCCCCTGATCGCGGTGCCGGTCTCGATCATCGGCACCTTCGCCGTGATGCTGATGATCGGGTACACGGCCAACACCGTCTCGCTTCTGGCGCTCGTGCTCGCCATCGGCATCGTCGTCGACGACGCCATCGTGGTCATCGAGAACGTGGAGCGCGTCGTCGAGGAGGAGCCGGACCTCACCATTGCAGAGGCGACCAAGAAGGCGATGGCCGAGATCACCGGCCCGATCATTGCGATCACCTTCGTCCTGCTGGCGGTCTTCGTGCCCGTCGCCTTCATCCCCGGCATCAGCGGCCAGCTTTTCCGGCAGTTCGCCGTCGCCGTTTCGGTCGCGATGCTGATCTCGGCCGTCAACGCGCTGACGCTGAGCCCGGCGCTGTGCTCCCTCCTGATCACGCGCAGCCACGGCACCGGCGGCCCCATGCGCTACGTGATGAACGGCATCGACAAGGTCCGCGACGGCTACGCATCCATCGTCCGGCGCCTCGTGCGCATCGCGATCGTGGTGGTGTTCGTGCTCGCCGGCATCGTCGCGACGACCGGCTGGTTGTTCGTCACCACGCCGCAGAGCTTCCTGCCGGAAGAGGATCAGGGCGCGTTCTTCATCGCCATGCGCCTGCCGGAGGGCGCCTCGGTGAACCGCACCGCAGCGGTGGTCGAGCAGGTCGAGAACATCGTCCGGCCGATCGACGGCGTCGAAGGCGTGCTCTCGGTCGTCGGCTTCAATTTCATCGACGGCCTCGCCTCCTCAAACCAGGCCTTCTTCGTCGTCCGCCTCAAGCCGTTCGAGGACCGCAAGGCCGCGGCGCAGAGCGCCAACGGCATCATCGGCATCCTCCGGCCGCACCTGGCAGCGGTCCAACAGGCGACGGTCTTCCCGTTCAACCTGCCGCCGATCATCGGCCTCGGCAGCACCGGCGGCTTCCAGTACGTGCTGGAGGCACTGCAGGGGCAATCGCCGACCGATATCGCCGCGACCATGCGCGGCCTGCTCGTCGCCGCCAACCAGCAGCCCGAGCTCGCCGCCGTGTTCAGTACCTTCGCCGCCGACACGCCGCAGATCTATCTCGACATCGATCGCGACAAGGCACAGGTGCTCGGCGTGCAGATCGCCGACGTCTTCAGCGCCCTGCAGGCCACGCTGGGCGGCTACTACGTCAACGACTTCAACGTCTTCGGCCGCACCTGGCAGGTCAATGTCCAGGCCGAGACGCCCTTCCGCAGCTCCGTCACCGACATCGGCAGGATCTATGTCCGCAACAATGCGGGCACGATGGTGCCGATCAACGCCATCGCGCAGGTGCGCCTCGTCACCGGTCCGCAGGCACTGACACGCTATAACGGCTATCGCGCCGTGATCATCAACGGCTCTGGCAGGCCGGGCGTCAGCTCGGGCGAGTCGCTCGCCGCGATGGAGCGAATCTCGGCGACCACGCTGCCGGCCGGCTACGGCTTCGAATGGACGGGCACCGCACTTCAGGAAAAGGCCGCAAGTGGCCGCACGGGCGCCGTTCTCGCGCTCGCGGTGTTGTTCGCCTATCTCTTTTTGGTCGCGCTCTACGAAAGCTGGAACGTGCCGGTCGCGGTGCTGCTCTCGGTCTCCGCTGCGATCATGGGCGCCGTCGCATCGATCGCAATTACCGGCGTCAGCCTCGGGGTCTATGCGCAGATCGGGCTCGTCGTACTGATCGCCCTCGCAGCCAAGAACGGCATCCTGATCGTCGAATTCGCCCTGGAGCAACGGGCCAAGGGCGAGTCGATCCACGAATCCGCCATTTCAGGAGCAAGGCTCCGGTTCCGGCCGGTGATGATGACGAGCTTTGCCTTCATCCTCGGCCTGCTCCCGCTGGTCATCGCCACCGGCGCGGGCGCGCTCAGCCGCAGGGCTGTCGGCACGCCGGTCTTCGGCGGCATGCTCTTCGCCTCGCTGTTCGGCATCTTCCTGGTCCCGATGCTCTATGTCGTCTTCCAGTGGATGCGGGAGCGCGTGCGCGGGAAAGCGAAGGACGACGAGCTGCTCGGTGGTGACTCGGCCCCGGCACGCCCGGGGCATTGATCGAAAACCCGGACGGAGGCCGATCGCGACAGGCCCGGGCGGCAGCGCTGCTCAGCGGAAGCCATTTCATCGAGCGGTGACCGCTACGCCCCCACGACTACGCGCCGGCCCCGGCTATTGCGCCATGTTCTTCATGATCGCGATTTCGTTGCGGCTCCCGGCCAGGAAGCCGGTCGGCGTCAATCGATAGACCTTCACGTCCACGGTGTCGGTCGGGACATTGGCTCCGATCGCCCGCACGGAATCCTCAAGGACCTGGCATACGACATCGGTATGGGACTTGAACCCGTCGCTCGCCGCCGCGGTGTCATAGGTCTGGTGCCTGACCCGCCATTGAGCGATCAGGTCGCCGACCTCCGGCTTCTTCTCGGTGATGCGGAAGCCCCAGAACGGCGCGGCCCGATTGGCCTTCATCTTGACGATGCTGTCATGAATATAGACCGAGTGGCCCGCGGCGAATTTGAAAGCGGTATAGCCCCCTGCCCGCCTTATGAAGGCGCACATGCCGGCGGCCGACCATGGCCAGTCCCGGTGGCTGGTGTCGTTATCCGGTGGCCGCCCGCCGCCGAGCTCGTCCCACATCTTCAGGACCTCGTCCTTGAAGGGCTGGACACCCTCGCGGCCGCCGCCGCGATCGAACAGCGTCCAGTAGTGCATGACGGACGTCATCAGGCGAACGATGGCGTCACTCTTGGCCTCGGTGAGATAGCGATCCGACGCGAAACCGATCGTGGCCGAGCCGTTCAGCGGGGCCCGCACCTTCTTCCATTTCGTGCCGGTGTCCTCGATGAGGTCGCACACCGTGGCGAACGGCATCGTGCCCAGGATCGTGCCACTCTCCGAAGGTGAAGCCCTCAGGTTGAGGCCGTTATAGACGTTGCTGACGATATAGCGCATCGGATCCCCCTTCGGCTGCTTTGCAGACAGCATCGTTCCCGGGTTACCGATGGGTCTGTGAACCAGCGCACAGATCAGTGGACGGAGTCGGCACTATTCAGCGTCGCGGTATAAAGCTGCATCCGATCCTGACATAGCTGGCGGTATTATCTTTCAGCCCACACTCATGGTTCCTCCAAGTCGACATCGCGTCGGATGGCTCCGCTAGGCCGACGAGGCAATCATCCCGGCATGACGATGTTGTCTGCGCGTGTCCGGCGTGCAAATTTACTTTTGGTCACTCCGTAGCGTGCATTGCGGCGAGGAGAGCGTCATGGCTGGCTTGTTGGTCAAGGTGCGCGGGGACGGACGGGCCTTTGCCGCGCGGGCATCGAAGCGCCTTGGTGTCAGCAGCCTCGAGATCCAGCCGATCCTGAACGTGCCCGCCACGACCGAAGGCCCGGCGCTTGCGGGAGGCGGGTCTTCGACCTGGCTGAAGATCGGCGACAAGGCCTCCTCCGGGCATCTCTGGGACGATGCCCATGTGCTTCTCGGCGACGCCGACTACGCGGCGAAGGCGGGCGCGGACGGGATCGTGGCGATCGAGCCCGACATCGAGCAGAGCTGGCTCGCGGAGCGGCCAAGCGACGATGCGAAAGGCGCGGCGGGGCACGCCGCGGCCGCGGCCGAAATCTGCGCCTTCGACGACCAGGATGCGGGTGGCGGCAAGGCCAAGGGCCCTCGCCCGGCCTGGAACCTCGGCGATGATTTCAGCCACCTCAAGAGCGCGCGCGACAAGGTCGGCACCGCGCAGGCCAAGATCCGCATCGCCCATCTCGACACAGGCTACGATCCCGATCACGTCACGCGGCCGCGCCGGCTGCTCACGAACCTACAGGCGAATTTCGTAGCGGGCGGCGATCCCAACGATGCCGTCGACCGGATTCCGCCTGGAGAGTCCTTCTTCACGAACCGCGGACACGGCACCGGCACGCTCTCGCTGCTCGCCGGCAACCGGATCGAAAGGCCGCCCGGCTTCCCGCGCTTCTCGGATTTTCTCGGTGGAGCGCCGGAGGCCGAAATCATCCCGATCCGCATCGCCGACTGGGTGGTGCGCTTCACCACCGGTACGATCGTGCAGGGCATCGAGCATGCGCGCCGCAACGGCGCCCATGTGCTGTCGATGAGCATGGGCGGCCTGACCTCGCAGGCGCTGGCCGACGCGGTGAACCTTGCCTACGACAGCGGCGTAGTGCTCGTCACCGCTGGCGGCAACAACATCGCCTGGGTGCCGACGCCGAAGAGCATCGTCTATCCGGCTCGGCTCAAGCGCGTCATCGCCGCCTGCGGCCTTATGGCCGACGGACGCGCCTATGCCGGCCTCTCCGCCGGCACGATGCAGGGCAATTTCGGACCGGCCGAAAAAATGACCACCGCGATCGGCGCCTACACGCCGAATGTCCCCTGGGCGCAGATCGGCTGCGGAACGATCGTCGACATGGACGGCGCGGGCACCTCGGCCGCGACGCCGCAGGTCGCCGCCGCCGCGGCGCTGTGGCTGGCGCAGCACTGGAACCAGGTGAAAACCTATCCGCAGCCGTGGATGCGGGTCGAGGCGGTGCGCAAGGCGCTGTTCGGCTCCGCCGCCAAGAGCACGCCGCGCATGGATGCGGCCGAGACCTTCGAGAAGATCGGCCAGGGCATACTGAACGCAGAGGCAGCGCTCGCCATCCGGCCGGCTCCGGCCGGCGATCTGACAAAGCTGCCGCCCTCGGAGTCGAGCTTCCCATGGTTCGGCATGGTCTTCGGCCAGGGAGGTGTGGGGATCGCAGCCGCTGGAGCCGACGCGCGGCGGCGGGCAATGCTGGCTCTCGAACTCACCCAGATGGCGCAGCGCGTCGCCGCCGTGGAGGCGGCCATGCCCTCGCCCGAGCGTGATCCCGCCACCATCAGCGCGGCCGAGAAGAACCGCTACCTCGAAGCCGCGCTCGATGCCGGCAATCCGTCGCAGGCACTGCGAGCCGTTCTGGAAAGCCATCTCGGCCGCGCAGGGGCGCCAACATCGCCCACCGCGACCGCCCTGCCCCGGCGCATCCGCCGCAAGATCATCAAGCCCGGCCCGCCGCCGCGCCGGCTGCGCGTCTACGCGCTCGATCCCGGCATGGCGAAGCGGCTCGACACGCTGCCGGTCAACGAGACGGTGCTCAGCCTCCCCTGGGACGATCATCTCGAGGCGGGGCCGCATGCGCCGGGCCCGCTGAAGCCCGGCCCGGTCGGCGATTATCTCGAAGTGGTCGATGTCGACCCCGCCTCGGGCAAGGCCTATGAACCGGTCGATCTCAACGACCCGTGGCTGCTGGCCCAGAACGGCCTGCCGCCCTCGGAAGGCAATCCGCAGTTCCACCAGCAGATGGTCTATGCGGTGGCGATGAAGACCATCGGCGCCTTCGAGAAGGCGCTAGGGCGGCGCGCGCTCTGGGCGCCGCATCGGCCGCGCAAGGCCGACGGCAGCTATGACGACGCCACCCCGGTGCGGCGCCTGCGCATCTACCCGCACGCGTTGCGCGCGCCGAACGCCTATTACAGCCCGAACAAGGTGGCCCTGCTCTTCGGCTATTTCCCGGCGGATTCGACACAGAACGATGCGACTGCGCCCGGCAGCATGGTCTTCACCTGCCTGTCGAGCGACATCGTCTCGCATGAGATGTCGCATGCGTTGCTCGACGGGCTGCATCGCCGTTTTCAGGAGAACTCGAACCCCGATGTCGCCGCCTTCCATGAGGGCTTCGCCGATATCGTCGCAATCTTCCAGCATTTTTCCATCCCCGAACTCGTTCGCTTCGAGATCGGCCGCGCCCGCGGGCGCCTCGATGCAGCCACGCTGCTGGCCGGGCTTGCCGCGCAGTTCGGCGAAGGCAGCGGGATCGGCGGGGCACTGCGCGACTATCTCAGCGCGAAGACCCGTGCGCGCCGGTATGCGACGACGCTGGAGCCGCATGACCGCGGCGAAATCCTGGTCCTCGCCGTCTACGACGCCTTCCTCGCCATCGTGCAGCGCCGCACGGCCGATCTGATCCGCATCGCGACGGGCGGCACCGGCATCCTGCCCTCGGGCGCGATTCACCCCGATCTGGTCGAGCGGCTCGTCGGAGAGGCCTGCAAAGCGGCAGGCCATGTGCTGCGCATGTGCATCCGGGCCCTCGACTACTGCCCGGCCATGGACATCACCTTCGAGGAGTATCTGCGGGCGATCATCACGGCCGATGTCGATCTCGTTCCGGATGATCCTTACGGTTACCGCGTCGCCTTCATGGAGGCCTTCCGCGCCCGCGGCATCCCGATGCGCAGCGTGCGCACCGTCTCGACCGAGAGCCTGACCTGGAACACGCCGGAAACCAACGATCCCGCCTGGGTGGCGAAGGCCTTCGAGCGGATCGACTTCGCGCTGGAGCGGCGCGCGAGCCATGACGACATCGTCGCCGCCAATGAGCGCAACCGCTGGGCACTCTGGCGGGCGCTGGACGAGGCCTTCGCGGCGGCCCCCGAGTCTTGCCGCGACTTCGGACTGTTGCCGGACATGCCCCGATACGATGCGCGTGGCACGGTTGCGGGGCCGGCCAAGGGAGCGACGACCTTCGACGTCTTCAGCGTGCGCCCGGCACAGCGGACCGGACCGGACGGCTCCCTGCAGAAGACCATCGTCGCGGTCGTCCATCAGCGCCGCCCCATTCCTTTCGACGGGAAGGACGTGGCCAATGGCTTCTTCTGGTTCCGCGGCGGCGCGACGCTGATCCTCGACGCCAACACCGGCAAGGCGGAAATCCGCTACATCGTCGTCAAGAACGTCGACAGCGAAAGGCGCCTGGAGCTGCAGCGCCGCACCCTTGGCGAAAGCCATCTCTCCCCGCTGCGCACGCTCTATTTCGGCGGCATGGCCGGAGAGCCCTTCGCCCTGATGCATGCCGACCGCGGAGGGCACGACCATGGCTAGGACGCCGCGGACACCCGCCGAACCGAAGCCGCGTCGCCGGACAGCGCCGCGGCGCGGCACCAGCCCCGCCGCATCGCCAGAAGCGGACGCAGCACGAGCCACAGCCGCCTTCACCGTCCGGCACTATTGCCAGGGCATCGGCGACTGCCATCTGCTGCGCTTTCCGCGTGAGGATGGCGGCAGCTACTTCATGCTGATCGACTGCGGCGTCCATTCCGGCGTCTCGGGTGGTGCCGACAAGGTCCGCGAGATCGTCGCCGACATCGCCAGCGTGACGAAGCGCATCGACCTTCTGGTGGTGACCCACGAGCATTGGGACCATGTCTCCGGCTTCACCAGCGCCGCCGCAGCCTTTGGCGGCATCCATGTCGAGGATGTGTGGTTCGGCTGGACCGAGGACCCGGACGATCCGCTGGCGCGGGAACTCGACGAATACAAGGGCCAGGCGCTCGCGGCCCTGCAGGCGGCCAGCAGCCGGCTGGCGGGGCTGAGCGGCGGCGACGCCCATCTCGGCGCGCTCAGGCAGGGGCTCTCGCAGATTCTCGGCTTCTATTTCGGTGCGGCCGGCGACAATGTCCGCAAGGCCCGCAACGCCGCCCGCAGGCTGGCGAAGGGCAAGGTCTCGTATCAGCAGCCCGGCGCCGGCCCGCTCGCCCTGCCGGGCGTCGCCGGCATCAAGATTTATGTGCTCGGACCGCCGCGCGATGCCGCGGCGATCGGCCTGGAGGAACGGGCGAGCGAGCTGTACGGCCATGGGCTTGCCGGCGGACGCGGCATGGCGATGGCGAAGGCCCTGCTCGGCTGCGCAGGAGGCGCCGATGCTTTTGCCGAGGACGAGAGTTCGCCCTTCGACCCCGAATTCGGCAAGGCTCTCAGCGAAGTTCTGCCTCTCGCCGGAGGCTCAGCCGCGCCGAAGACCGCCGATCTGGCAGATGCCAGCTCGGCCGCCCTCGTCGAGCTGCTCCATGCCCATTACAGCGGGCCGGCGCTCGCACCTACGGCAGGCAAGGCGAAGGCGAAGCCGGCGGCGGCGGTCACCGTCGACCAATCCTGGCGGCGGATCGATGGTGACTGGCTCGGCCTCTCGGCCGACCTCGCCATGCGGCTCGACAAGGGTGTCAACAACACCAGCCTTGTCCTGGCGTTCGAATTCGGCAATCGCCGCATCGCGCTCTTCGTTGGCGATGCGCAGGTCGGCAACTGGTTGTCCTGGCATGACCTCAAATGGGAGGTGAACGGAACTGCCGTGACCGGCCCCGACCTGATGAAGCGCACCGTCTATCTGAAGGTCGGCCATCACGGCAGCCATAACGCCACCCTTAAGGCGAAGGGGCTGGAGCTGATGAACGATCCCGATCTGTCCGCCTTCATCCCCGTCAACGAGGCGGACGCGAAGAAGATCGGCTGGAGAGAGATGCCGTTCACCGACATCCTCGGCGCGCTGAAGCTCCGCGCCGGCGCCAGGGTCGTGCGTGCGGACGAGCCCTGGCTGGCGGATGGCGCCATTCCCCCTGCGCTGGCCCAAGGCGGCGGCTCTCTCCAGGCGGTCCGCTGCAAACCCAAGCTGTGGGTCGAGTTCGATATCCGATAAGGTCGGCGCCTGCGGCTCCGAGAAGTGAGCGCGAACCGGCTTATGGGCCGGATCACTATTCCGTCTTTGACACAGGCCGGCTTTTGCAGCCCGATGGCCTCGACAAGGCGCCCGAAGCGCCGACCGAGGAAATGCCTAGATGAAGATTCGTGCCGCCGTCCTGAACGCCAGCCCCGTCTCGGCGCCTTACGCGAAAAGCCGACCGCTCTCGATCGAAGAGGTCGATCTCGCTCCGCCGGGCCCCGGCGAGGTACTGGTCAGGGTGCGGGCGGCCGGCCTCTGCCATTCTGACCTCTCGGTCATCGACGGAAACCGCCCCCGCCCCGTGCCGATGGTGCTCGGTCATGAAGCAGCGGGCGAAGTTGTCGAGCCCGGCCCGGGCGTAAAGGACCTCAAGAAGGGCGACCGGGTCATCATGGTCTTCGTGCCGTCCTGCGGGCATTGCGCGCCCTGCGCTGAGGGGCGGCCCGCGCTCTGCGAGCCGGGCAACGCCGCCAATGGCATCGGAGAACTGCTCGGCGGCGGGCGCAGGCTGTCGGTCGGCGGCAAGCCCGTGCATCACCATGTCGGCGTCTCGGCCTTTGCCGAACACGCGGTGATCTCGCGCCATTCGCTGGTGAAGATCGAGGCCGACATCCCCCACGAAATCGCGGCGCTGTTCGGCTGCGCGGTGCTGACCGGCGTCGGCGCGGCGGTGAACACGGCCAAGGTCCGGGCCGGCGAGACGGTCGCGGTCGTCGGGCTCGGCGGCGTTGGCTTAAGCGCCCTGCTCGGCGCGGCCGCCTGCGGCGCGTCTCGCGTCATCGCCGTGGACCTCTCGGATGAGAAGCTCGCCGTCGCGCGCGAACTCGGCGCCACCGACACCTTCAACGCCGGCGATCCGGGCGTCGTCGATGCCATCCGGGCGGCCACCAAGGGTGGTGTCGACCACGGGCTGGAGATGGCCGGCTCGGTCAAGGCGCTCGATCTCGCCTACCAGATCACCCGCCGCGGCGGCACCACCACGACGGCCGGCCTCGCCAACCCGGCCCATACGCTGTCGCTCGCGCCAGTCCGCCTCGTCGGCGAAGAGAGAACCCTGAAGGGCTCCTATGTCGGCTCCTGCATCCCGGTGCGCGACATTCCCCGCTTCGTCGATCTCTACCAGCGCGGCAAGCTGCCGGTGGACAAGCTGATGACGAGCAGCAGCGGGCTCGACGGCATCAACGAAGGCTTCGACGCGCTGAACGAGGGCCGGACGATCCGGCACATCATCATGATGTGAGGGAGCGTCTCGCCCCGCCTCCGGCGCCATTCCACTCAAGCGGCGCGTCAGTGCATCCCCGCCGCCTCCAGCGAGCTCGCCGCCAGGCCGCCCGCCACTTCCGTCACCTCCCCGCGCTCGATCGCATAGGCGCGCTCGGCGAAGCTGCGCAGCAGGCTCGGGTTGGATTCGGTGATCAGCAGGGCGATGTCGGGATGGCTGTTGCGGAGTGCGCGGAGGGCGGCGGCGTAGCGCTGGGCCAGGACGGGCGCCAGCCCCTGGAACGGCTCATCGAGCAGGATGATGCGGGTGCCGACCATCAGCGCCCGCGCCAGAGCCGCCATCTTGCCCTGCCCGCCTGATAAGCCTGCCGCGGCGCGATGGCGCAGTTCCGCCAGCTCCGGCAACACCTGGTAGACCCCGTCGAGCCGGCGGGCGATCTCCGCAGCCGGCACCTTCATCACCTCTGCCGGCAGGCGGATGTTCTCCTCGATGGAGAAGCTCGAGAACAGGCGGCGGTCCTCCGGCGCATAGCCGATGCCGAGCCTTGGCCGCTCATAGGGCGGCAGGGGCAGGATCGGCCGGCCATCGAAAGCGATGCTGCCTGCCGTGACATGCATGAAGCCCATGATGGCGCGCAGCAAGCTGGTCTTGCCCGCGCCGTTGCGGCCGATCAGCGCGACGGTCGCGCCTTCGGCCAGCGCGAAATCCACGCCGCGCAGCACCCGGACGCCCTCGATCTCGGCGGAAAGCCCCTTGATCTCCAGCATGGCTAGACTCCCACCCCGATCACGGTCTGGCGAACCTCCGGATGGTTCAGGATCTCGTCAGGCGTGCCTTCGAGCGCGATCCGCCCGCCTGACCAGACGGCGACGCGGCCGGCATAGCGGGCGACCACGTCCATATCGTGCTCGACGAAGATCGCCGTGGTGGCGCGGGCATCCAGCGCACGGGTGAGCGTGTCCATGACCTGGAACTTCTCATGGCTGGAGACGCCCGAGGTCGGCTCGTCCATGAAGATGAGCTTCGGATCGAGCGCGAGCGCCACCGCGATGTCGATCAGCTTGCGCATGCCTTCGGGCAGCTCACGCACGGGCCGCTCCGCGGTCTCACGCAGGCCGACACTGTCGAGCAACGCGACCATCTCCTCGCGTTTCGGATGCCGGTCGAGGCGCTGGAAGGGCGACCATGTGCCTTCGCGCGCGCTGAGCGCCAGCAGCAGGTTCTCCATCACCGTATTGTCGGTGAAGAGCTGCGGGATCTGGAAGGAACGGCCGATGCCGCGCCGCGTGATCACGCGGGGAGAAAGCGCCGTCACATCCTGCCCGGCAAAGACGACGCGCCCCGATTGGGGCTTGAGATAGCCTGTGCAGAGATTGATGAAGGTGGTCTTGCCGGCGCCGTTGGGGCCAATGATGGCGATGCGCTCATTCGTGCGAACCTTCAGGCTCGCGCCATTGGCGGCCTGGACACCGCCGAAGCGCAATTCGAGATCATGCGCCTCCAGGATGAACTCGCTCATGGCGCGCCCTCCTTCGTCGCGGGGGTTCGTCTGCGGCCGGCAATGAGGCCATAGAGCCCGGTCGGCGCAAAGAAGATGATGATCAACAGCATGATGCCGAGCACTGCGTGCCAGGTCTCGGGCGCGTAGACCGCCGCATAGCCCCGGATGATCTGGAACATCAGCGCGCCGAGGAACGGCCCTGCGACACCGCCGACGCCGCCGAGAATGGCAATGAAGACGAACTCGCCGGAGCGCACCCAATAGGCCAGCTCCGGCGTGACATGGCCCGAGACCAGCGCGATGATCGCCCCGCCCAGCCCCGCCAGCAGGCCCGACAGCAGATAGGCGCCGTAGAGCACCTTGCGGCTCGATACGCCGAGATATTCCAGCCGGGTCTCGTTCGTCTTGATCGCCTCCAGCGCCTTGCCGCCGGGCGAGACCAGATAGCGCGCGACCGCCAGCGCCGCGACAACCGCCAGCGCCAGCGTGATGTAGAACATCCAGAACTCGAACGCCTCGCGCTCGAGCGTCATCCCGGCCAGCGTCGGGCGCGGCACGCGCTTGCCGTCGGCGCCGCCCGTCAGCGAGAACAGCTTCTCCAGCAGCGACCAGAACACCATCGAGATGGCGAGGTTAAGCATGCCGAAGAAGATCGCCCTGTAGCGCACGATGAACAGCCCGACCAACGCCGCAACCAGCCCAGAGGCGGCGGTGGCGATCGGCACCAGCAGCAGAACCTCATGGCCGAACTTCGCCGCCGCCATGAAGGCGACGACATAGGCAGAGAAGGCGAAGAACAGCCCATGCCCGAACGAGACCTGCCCCGCCCGCAGCAAGACCAGGATACCGAGCGCTGCCAGCCCCTCGCAGAGCGCGACCGTGAGGATGACCGTCGACCAGGGCGAAACCAGCGGGAAGACGACGAGCGCGACGAGCAGCAGCGCGCCGACGATAAGCTGCCGCGACATCAGACCTTCCTCGTCTGCAGCGTCGTGAACAGGCCTTCCGGCTTGATCAGCAGCACAGCGACCATGATCAGGTAGGGGATCAGCACGTCGAACTCCGGCGCGAAATAGACCGCCGCCGAGCGCCCGAGCCCGATCATCAGCGCCGCCACGGCCGCCCCCTCGATCCGCCCGAGCCCGGCTGTCGCGGCGACCGCGAAGGACAGCACGATCATGCCTGAGCCGATGCCCGGCGTCAGCGAGGTCGTGGCCGAGGACAATGCCCCGCCGAGCGCGGCCAGCGACGCGCCGATCATGAAGGTGAACAGGTAGACATGCGTGGCGTTGATGCCCATCGCCATGGCGGCCTCGCGATCCTGCGTCACGGCGACGATGGCGCGGCCGAAGGAGGTGCGGCGCAAAAACAGCCGCAAACCGATGAGCACGGCCAACGCGACCAGCGGAATCAGGATGAGCTGGTAGACCGTGTACTGAATGCCGAAAACCTCGACCGTGCCGAGCCAGTTCATCGGCGCGTTGGCGAAGAGCGGGCGGACGCCGAAGATCACCTTCTGCGCATCCTCCAGGATCATGAAGACGGCGAAGGTCACGAGGAGCTGAAGCACCTCCTCCTTGCCGTAGATCCGCCTGAGCAGCAGCGCCTCGACAGCACCGCCGACGACGACACCGACCAGGATCGCCGAGACCAGGAACAGCGGGAACGACAGCCAGGTCGGCAGGCCCATGCTGGCGGCGGCGAGCACCGCGCTCGCCGCGACATAGGCGCCGATCGCATAGAACGAGCCATGGGCGACGTTCAGCACACCGAGCACGCCGAAGATCAACGACAGCCCGACCGCGACCAGGAAGATCAGCGAGCCATAGGCGATGCCGTCGAGCGCGGCGAGGAAGAGCATTTCTGGAGGCATTCAAACGCCGTTTCGTGTCTTGCCGCTCGAAACACCGCCGTCATCCCGGCCGAAGCGAAGCGGAGCGCCGGGATCCATCGAAGGGCGCCGAGCTCTACGATGGATCCCGGGACGGCCTGCGGCCGCCCGGGATGACGAAGGAGGGTGAAACGAAATGTTGAGAGCAGACCTCGCCGCGCTCCAGCACAGCGAGGTCCACCCGCATCACTTCGAATAGTCGAAGGTCTCGATCGACTTGTCGTTGACCAGATCCGGCTTCACCTTGGCGAACCAGTCGAGCGACTTCTCGCCGACCGGCGTGGTCACCAGCTTGCCGGGATAGAGCGCCATCTTGTCGTAGACGGCGAAGGGGAACTCCGGCACGCGCTTGGTGGTGCCGAGCATCTGGTCCTCGAGGCCTTGATGGTCGGAGCGGATGGTGATCGTGCCCGTCAGCGACTTGAACTCCAGGCCCTCGAAGGCGGCGATGACCTGCTCCTTCGTCGGCCACTTGCCCCCGGCGGCGGCCCCTGCCTTCTCATACGCCTTCACCAGCCCGGTCACGGCCTGGTTCATATGGAAGGTCGGATAGATCGGATAGACGCCGGTCTTGTCCTTGTATTTCTTCACGAAGGCCTGCATTTCGGGCGAGTTCTTGTGCTTGGGATGCAGGAAGTAGTGATCTCCGCGTGAGCCGACGATCACGCCCTCCGGCAGCACGGCGCCGAGCCGCTCCAGCGAGCTTTCCGCCAGCGGCAGCACGAAGGTCGACTGCTTCAGGAGGCCGCGCGCAGCGGCCTGCTGGACGAAGGTGTCGAGGTCGCCGCCCCAGGAGGTCGAGATCACGACATCGGGCCGCAGCGCCGAGAGGCGCGTGATCTCGGTCGAGAAGTCCGGCGCGCCGAATTTCGGGAAGAGCTCGGCCACGACCTTGACGTCCGGCTTCAGCGCCTTGAGGCCAGCCTGCAGCAGCGCCCAGGATTCACGGCCCCAGGCATAGTCCTGGTTGACGACGGCGACCGTCTTGAAGTCCGGCTTGGTCTTCATCAGGTAGAGCAGCGTCGCCATCATCTCGGCGCCGGCATGGCCCTGGGTGCGGACCGAATACTTCCACTTGCCGTCCTCGAAGATGGTCTGCGTGCCGCAGTCCCACATCACGTTGACGACCTTCAGGTCCTCGGCGACGGGCGCGAGCGCGTTACACGAGCCGGACGAGATCGCCCCGAACATCACCTGCGCGCCCTGGTCCTGCACGACGCGGCGATATTCCGAGATCAGCTGGTTGGTGCCGGCGCCCTCATCGACATAAACGGGCTTAACCGGGACGCCGAGAATGCCGCCCTTGGCGTTGAGCTCCTCGAAGAACAGGTCGGCTGCGTTCTTGCCGGGAACGCCGAAGACCGAGGCTGGCCCGGACAGGAAGGTCGCGATGCCGACCACGAGTTCCTTCGGCTTGTCCTGCGCCTGCGCCGGCAGCGTCAGAAGCGCTCCCAATCCGAATGCGGCCGCAGCAAATCCCTTGATTGCCATCGTTCCTCTCCCTGGATTCCTCTGGAGCGCGCTCTTGGGCGGCGCGCTGCCTGGTCGCAGAGGGGTGCATGGGCCGGAAGTCAGGACAAGTAGGATAAAACGATGAGGGCCATAGCGATTACCTATGGAGGCGGCGGCGGCAGCCAGCATTTCGCTATGGCCGACATCGCAAAACCCTATTTGACTTCGAAGGCCGTTGGACGCCCCGTCTGCCACGATTGCCGACGGACATGGAACAATGACAGACGCCCTCGAAGGGATCCTGGTTGTAGCGCTCGAACAGGCCGTCGCCGTCCCGACCGCGACGTGCAAGCTGGCGGATGCCGGCGCCCGCGTGATCAAGCTGGAGCGCTCCGAGGGAGATTTCGCACGCGGCTACGACGACTATGCGAAGGGCCAGTCCTCCTATTTCGTCTGGCTCAACCGGGGCAAGGAGTCGTGCCGGGTCGATCTCAAGCAGGCCGATGACCGCGCCCTCGTCGAGGCCATGCTCGGCAAGGCCGACGTGTTCATCCAGAATCTCGCGCCCGGTGCGGCGACGCGGCTGGGCCTCGGCGCCGTCGAGCTGCGGACCCGCTACCCCCGGCTGATCACCTGCGATGTCTCGGGCTATGCCCCCGGCACCCCGCACCATCAGCGCAAGGCCTATGACCTGCTGGTGCAGGCCGAATCCGGGCTTGCCTCCATCACGGGCACGCAGGATTCCGGCCCCTCCCGTATCGGCGTCTCCATCGCCGACATCGCCACCGGCCAGGCAGCCTATGCGGCCATCCTCGAAGCGCTGCTGCGACGGGCGCGGACCGGCCAGGGTTCCGCCATCCAGCTCTCGCTTTTCGATACGCTGGGCGAACTGATGAACGTGCCCTACCTGACACGGCGCTATGGCGGCATCGAGCCCCCTCGCCTCGGCCTCGCACACCCCTCGATCGCACCCTATGGCGTCTTCGCGACGGCCAACGGCAACATACTGATCTCGATCCAGAGCGAGCGCGAATGGCAGATCCTGGCGCGCGAGGTTCTGGGCAGCCCGGCGCTGGCCGAGGATCCGCGCTTCGCGACCAATGTGCTGCGCGTGCGGCAACGCCACGTCGTGGATGCCGAGGTGCAGGCCCTGCTCGCGAGCAGGCCCTTCAACGAGGTTGCCGCTGCGCTCGACCGCTACGCGATCGCTTATGGCACGGTCTCCAGCGTCGGTGACCTCATCGACCACACGGCTGCCACGGCGCTCACCGTGGAAACGCCACTTGGTGACGTGGAGGTGCTGGCTCCGCCCGCCATCGTGGACGGCGAGCGGGTGCGTCCTCGCCCGGTGCCTTCCCTCGGCCAGCATGACGCGGCGCTACGCGCCGAATTCACCCCCGACCGCTGAACGAACAGCCGAAGAAACAGATGCAACACGCCTCAGATCATACCGAAATCCGCGACGCCGTCACCCGGCTCTGCTCCGACTTTCCCGGCGAATACTGGCGCGGGCTCGACCGCGAGATGGCGTATCCGACCGAGTTCGTCGCAGCCCTCACGCACAGCGGCTTCCTCTCCGCACTGATCCCGGAAGCCTATGGCGGGGCGGGCCTGTCGCTCTCGGCCGCAGCCGTCATCATGGAGGAGATCCAGCGGCAAGGCTGCAACGGTGCCGCCTGCCATGCCCAGATGTATGTGATGGGCACGGTGCTGCGGCATGGCAGCGAGGACCAGAAGCAACGCTATCTGCCGAAGATCGCCTCCGGCGAGTTGCGGCTGCAGGCTTTCGGCGTCACGGAGCCGACGAGCGGCACCGACACCACGAGCCTGCGCACGACGGCCAGGCGCGAGGGCGGGCACTACATCGTCAACGGCCAGAAGATCTGGACCAGCCGCGCCGCGCAATCCGACCTGATGCTGCTGCTGGCGCGGACCACACCCCGGGATCAAGTGCATAAGCGCACCGACGGTCTCTCGGTCTTCATCCTCGACATGCGCGAAGCGCTCAAGGCGGGCCTCACCATCCGGCCGATCCGCACGATGATGAACCATGCCACCACCGAGGTCTTCTTCGACAATGTGAAGGTTCCGGCCGAGAACCTTGTGGGCGAAGAGGGAAAAGGCTTCCGCTACATACTCTCGGGCATGAATGCGGAGCGCATCCTGATTGCGGCCGAATGCGTCGGCGACGCAAAATGGTTCATCGAGAAGGCTGCGGGTTACGCGAAGGAGCGGCAGGTCTTCGGCCGGCCAATCGGCCAGAACCAGGGCATCCAGTTCCCGATCGCGAAGGCCTACGCCAACATGCGGGCAGCCGAACTGATGGTGCGCGAAGCGATCCGGCTCTACGAGGCCGGCGAGAACCCCGGAGCGGAAGCCAATATGGCCAAGATGCTGGCGGCCGACGCCTCCTTCGAGGCGGCCAATGCCTGCGTCCAGACGCATGGCGGTTTCGGTTTCGCCGAGGAATACGACATCGAACGGAAATTCCGCGAGACGCGGCTCTACCAGGTGGCCCCGATCTCGACGAACCTGATCCTGTCGTACCTCGCAGAGCATGTCCTCGGCATGCCGCGCTCTTATTGAAGCTGGGCCGCGCCATGGACATCGACCATCTCAGAAGCTGGATCGGCCGGACCCAGGAGGCTTCCGACCTCGTCACGCCGCGCCTGATCGAGAGCTTCACAGCCACTTTCGCTCCCCATCTCGCGCCCGGCGCCGCTGGCGATGCTCCCCTCGCCCTGCATTGGTGCCTTGCGCCGCCGATCGCGCCTATGGCTGCGCTCGGTCAGGACGGCCACCCGGCCAAGGGCGATTTCCTGCCGCCCGTGCCGTTGCCGCGGCGAATGTGGGCCGGCGGCAGCATCGAGACGCTCGCGCCGCTGCGCGAAGGTGACCTCGTCACGCGCCGCTCGCGCATCGGAAACGTCACCGCCAAGGATGGCCGCACCGGCCCTCTCTGCTTCGTCGCCGTCGAGCACGAGATCACGACCGCGCGCGGGCTCAACCTGCGCGAGCGCCACGACATCGTCTATCGCGAGGCCTCCTCGCAGAATGCCGCGCCCGCGCGTGCGCCGGCACCTGCCGAGCCCGCCCCGGCCGATCTCGCCTGGGAGGTCGAGGCCAGCCCGGTGCTGCTGTTCCGCTATTCGGCGCTGACCTTCAACGGCCACCGCATCCATTACGACCTGCCCTATGTCACCAGCGAGGAAGGCTATGCCGGGCTTGTCGTGCACGGCCCGATCCAGGCCACGCTGATGCTGAACATCGCGGCGGTGCTGTCCGGACGCTCGACGCTGAAGCTCGACTACCGTGGCCTGAACCCGCTGATCGCGGGCGGCTCATTCACCGTGAAGGCCCAGCGGCAGGGCGACGGAACGATCCGGACCTGGACCGAAGGCAGCGACGGCAGGGTTCGCATGGAAGGCACAGCCCGCATCGCCTGAGCGGGCCTCCTTGGCGAAGGCTAGCCGTAGAGCTTCGGCGGGCCGCCATCCTCGCCGAGTGTCGCGATCCAGGTCTCGTCCACAACGAGGCCGCGCAGGATCTCCCACGAAAGCTGGCCGATGGCGCGGGCAGCCGTCGGCATCGGCCGCTCCGTCGAATAGGCGAGATAGACCTTGCGATGAAGCGAGGGCCGCTCGATCCGCCAGGTCTGGAAGACGCCCGCCTTTTCCTGCACCGCGACAGCCATGCGCGGTAGAATGCTGTAGCCGAAGCCCCGCTCCACCAGCCGCTTGATCTGACTGTAGGATTCGATCTCGATCGCCGGCTGGAGCGTGGCTCCGGCCCCACTCGCAGCTTCGTCGATCTGGTCTCGCAGGCCGTGGCCGGGGCCGGGCAGGATCAGGTCGAGCGCGGCAGCCACGGCAAGCGGAGCCGAACGCCCTGCCAGCGCGGGCTGATGCGCGGCGCCCGCCGCCGAGAAGAGGCAGAGTTCCTCGGTGAGGACGTGGTGGATGCCGAGCCCCTTCGGGTCCGAGGTCGAGTAGATCATGGCGAGGTCGACATCGCCGCGCCTCAGCCAGTCCAGCACGAAACCGCTCATCGCCTCGGCGATGCGGATCCGGATGGCGGGATAGCGCTCCCGCGCGGCCTGGATCAGCGCCACGCTGAACTGCTCGCTGACGGTGCCGGGCAGGCCGATCCGCACTTCCCCGGCGGGCTGCTCGGCCTCGCCGCGGACCTGCTCGCGCAAGGCGGCGAACTCGGCCAGGATCGAATGCGCGCGGGTCAGGAGGCGTTCGCCGGCCTCGGTCGGCTGGACGCCGCGCGTGCCGCGATGCAGCAGCGCGACCCCGAGCTCGTCCTCCATGTGGCGCAGATGCTGGCTCAGCGCCGGCTGCGCCACGCGCAGCTTCGTTGCGGCCTTCGAAAAGGAGCCCTGCTCGACGATGGCGGCAAAATAGCGGAGCTGACGTAGATCCATCGCCCTCTTCGTCTCGCAGTGGTCGCGCTCGATGCCCCGCTGAATAGCGGGCCGGAAAGGCAATGGCCAGCGCGCCCGCCGCCGGTTCGGCCTCTGGCTCGAGGGCTCGCTCGGCCCGCCAGCTTACCATGCCAGCCGCAGCTTTGCGTTATGGAGGCTAGATCGAACGGATATTGGTCCGGACGTAGGGGCAGGTGCATCCTCCGCCGCGGTGGCACGGCAGAGCCGGAACGGCCAACCCCGTCCACCTCCGAAGCGCCGACGGCTTAGAGCACGCGCACGCGTTCTCTATCAAGAATCGAGAGCCGGGAGCCAGACCGTACAGGAGGAAATGCCGTGTCCAATGACAAGTTCATTCCGCCATCCGCGAGTCGACGCGGCTTTCTCGGTTCGGCTGCGGCACTGGCCGCAGGAGCCATGCTGCCGATCGGCGGCCCCGCCCTTGCCAAGGCGCCGCTCTCGAAGACGCAACCGGCCTATTTCTACCGGTTCATGTTAGGCACCGCCGAGGTCACGGTGGTGTCGGACGGGCCGCTGCCGCTCGGCGATCCAGGCGCGAGCTTCCTCGGCGTGCCGAAGGAAACCGTCTACGGCATGCTCGAGACCAACTTCCTGCCCAAGGAGAACGTGGTCCTCGAGCAGAACATCCCGATCGTGAACTTCGGCGACCGGCTTGTGATGTTCGACACCGGCATGGGGTTTTCCAAGGCGTTCGGCCCGACGACCGGCCGGCTGTTGAAGAGCATGGAGGAGGCCGGCATCAAGCCGGAGGATGTCGACGACATCGTCTGCAGCCACGCCCATATCGACCATATCGGCGGCATCTGCACCGCGGAGGGCAAGCCGCTCTTTCCCAATGCACGCATCCACATCAGCCAGATCGATTTCGATTTCTGGACTGACGAGGGCAAGATGAACTCGCCGCTGAAGGCGTTTATCGTGCATGCGCGCGCCAATCTCCTGCCGGTGCGCGACCGCCTCGTCTTCTTCAAGGACCAGCAGGAGTTCCTGCCGGGCGTCCAGGCGCTCGCAGCGCCGGGCCACACGGCGGGCCACCACATCTTCAAGGTGGCATCCGGCGGCAAGTCCTTCGCCTTCCTCGGCGACCTGACGCATCACGCCGTCCTGCTGACCGAGAATCCGCGCCTCGAATTCGCCTATGACAGCGATCCGAAGCAGGCCGTGCAATCCCGCGTCCGGCTTCTGACGATGCTGACCGAGGAGAAGATGCCGGTGATGTCCTATCACTTCGCCTGGCCAGGTTTCGGCAATCTGGTCAAAGCGGGCGACGGCTTCCGCTATCTTCCCGCACCGATGCAACTAGTGCCGGCCTGAACGGCGCACGCCTCGCGCTGCGGCGCCAAAACGGCATCCCGGCGCCGCCGGGATGCTCCTTCGGCGGCCTCGCCGCCCGAGCCAGTTCTCTGGGTCAGGATCGTGAAATGCTGAGCGCCTTCAAGACCTTCGAGGCGAATCGTTCGCTGCAACATCATTGCAGTCGACAGAGTGCGACCGGTTATCGGCTGCACCTGTTGTAGGTCGTGGTGATCTCGGGGAAAGCGGGATCGAACCGAACCAGTTTGTCGGGTCCCTCGAAGCGGACCGACACAGTCATCTTGTCGAACATGATCTGGCTCTGGCAGCCGAGCAGCAACGTCAGCACGTCGCCCTGCTGTTTCGACGATTTGAGGTCGCAGGTCGCCCGCGGCCCACGCATCTGCTTTCCGCTCACGATGAGGCCCGCAGCTCCGTCCATTGAGTTGCGTTTGAATGCGGGGCGCCCATTGCGATTGGTGAACACGTCCCCGCAGGAGGCCAAGTCGACCGCCCAGGTCCCACTCAGGCGATCATCGGCGCGCGCGGAATCGAGCGGCGCCGACATCGCGACGAGGAAGGCCGCCAGCAGGTATCGTTCGAGCCGCATTATCTTATCCTCAATCGAGCCAGGGCATGACGCCCCGCGACCATGACACTCTTCAATCGATCAGCTTGGCAAGGAAGCCATAGTGGTACCGTAACGGCAACACCCGTCGTTTGCGATCCTTGTCGCTGTCAGCCGACGTCCCGCTCTGACGCATGTCGCATGTCAGGGGCTCCGTTTCTTGGAGCGGCCCCGACATTCTTTACGCAAGGCACCGAGTTTGCGCTGGCGCATTGACGCTCCACAGCAAGGTGCTATCGCTGACGCAAGGAGTGCAGCACTTGCTCTTTTGTCGCCACGGAACCGGAAGACGTCGATGGGTCGCCCTTGCGGCCGCCTATCTGCTCGTGCTTCAGGCAATCCTGACCGGCATGGCCTCGGGCGCGCATGCCGCCAACGCCGCGTTGGCGCAGAGCCTCGGCATGACGCTCTGTTCTCCGCTGGCGTCGCATGACGGGGCTTCCCGTCCGGATGCGGGTCAACCCGACCTGACCGATCATTGCCGGACGGTCTGCGCCCTCGCATCGACAAGTCTCATCCCGATTTCGGGCGAACACGCGCCGATCGTTTATCGCGACGTCGACCGCGTCGCCTTCGCGCGCCAACTCGACACGCCACAGGGCTATGTCGGCGGCCGTTCTCCCGCCAATCCTCGAGCGCCGCCGTCCCTCAGCTGACGCCGCCACGCGCCGCACGGCTGCGTGGCCGGGGTATCGAGGATGGCATGATCTGCGATGCGCAATGGAGCGGCATCGACGATATCAGCCGCAGCCCGCCTGAGCCGGATCGGTCGCCGCGTCATCGCGTGCCGCCGCACTCTCCCCGGCCTGCGCGCTCCCCCGCTGCCCCCTGACCGAACGGCGCCACGTCACACGAGCGCCACCGCCGTCACGAGGACATCGACATGCTCAACAGGATCAAATCCCTTTTCTACGCCCTGGCACTGGCCGGGTGCTCCGCCGCAGCGCTTGCTGCCCCGACCGAAGTCACCGACGCTCTCGGGCGCAAGGTCACGGTCGAGTTGCCGATCAGGCGGGTGGCGCTCAACTTCAACTTCGAGGAGTTCACCGCGGTCGCCGGCGTCGAGGGCTGGCAGAAGGTGGTCGGGATCTCCCGCGCGCCATGGGAAGGCTGGCGCCCCCTGATCTTCAACCGCTACAAGGCCGCGATCCCCAACCTCGCCGGCATGCCGGATATCGGACATAGCGACGACGGCAGCTTCAGCGCCGAGAAGGTGATCAGCCTCAAGCCGGATGTCCTCCTGCTGTCCGAATGGGCCTTCAAGGCGCTCGGGACCCAGGTCGGGCAGATCGAAGGCGCCGGCATCCCCATCGTCATCATCGACTACAACGCGCAGCTGCTGGAGCGCCATCTCGCCTCGACCCGCGCGCTCGGCAAGGTGATGGGCCGCGAGGCGCGCGCCGAGGAACTCGCGACGCTCTACGAGCACCAGTACCGCGATATCCTCGCGCGGGTGGAAAAGGCCAAGACGGCCGGTGCGCCGACCAGGAAGGTCTATGTCGAGCTGGGCCAGGCCGGCGCCGACACGATCGGCAACACCTACAACAACACGATGTGGGGCAAGATCATCACCACGCTCGGCGCCAGCAACATCGCGAACGGCAAGATCCCGGGGCCATGGGGACCGCTGAACGGCGAGGCGGTGATCGCGGAGAACCCCGACGTCATCCTGATGGCGTCCTCCTCCTGGCTCGGGAGGGCCAAGGCCGTCCGCACCGGCTACGATGTCACGCCCGAGGAAACCCGAGCGAGCCTCAGACCCTATGCCGCGCGCCCCGGCTGGGACAACCTCAAGGCGATCAACGCCGGCGAGATCAGCGCGATCGAGCATGGCCTGTGCCGCACGCTCTATGACTTCGTCGCGATGCAGTACATCGCCAAGCGGCTCTATCCGGAAGCCTTCGCGGATGTCGATCCGGTTGCGAGCCTCAGGGCCTATCACGACAAGTACCTGCCCATCGCCTTCAGCGGCACCTGGATGCTGCCGATCAAGCCTTGACCCGCGGACACAGGAGCCGCTCGATGTCCGCCAGTTCCATGCATTGCCCCACCCGCACGCCATTCCCGGTTGCGTCGGTCCCATCCCCTCCGCCCCGATGCGAGGGGGCCTCGGCGACGCGGACCTCCCTCCCGGGTGAAGGCTCCCGCCATGGCGACATAGCCCGCCTTCATGCCGCGATGGCGCGGCGCCGCGCCGTCGTGCTCGTGTTCGGCGCAGCATGCGCCCTGATCAGCCTCATTCTGGATATAGCGACCGGGCCGGCGCTCCTGCCCGTTCGCGCCGTCGCCAATTCGGTCTTCGGCCTGGCCCAGGACCGCATGGTCGACGCGATCGTCTGGTCGATCCGGCTGCCGACGGCCCTCGTGGCCCTCGTCGTCGGCGCAGCGCTGGGGCTCTCAGGCGCGATCATGCAGACCATCCTCAACAATCCGCTGGCCTCCAGCTACACGCTCGGTGTCTCCGCGGGGGCCGGTTTCGGCGCGGCACTGGTCATCGTGCTCGGCGTCATGATCCCGGTCCCGGAAGCCTATGCCATTCCGCTGATGGCATTCCTCTTCGCTTGCCTGGCCTGCGCCGGGGTCTACGGCATCGGGTCGACACGGGACTCGTCACCGGAGACCCTGCTGCTGGCCGGCATCGCGCTGCTCTTCCTGTTCCAGGCCCTGCTGGCGCTGCTCCAGTTCGTGGCCTCGCCGGAGGCGCTCCAGCAGATTGTCTTCTGGCTGTTCGGCAGTCTGCAGAAGGCGAGCTGGAGCAAGTTCTGGATCATCGGTGCAGTGCTGCTTGCCTGCATCCCCTGGCTCGTTGCCGACGCCTGGCGGCTGACGGCGTTGAAACTGGGCGACGAACGGGCACGAGGGCTCGGTGTCGATGTCCGGCGCCTCCGGCTGCGCTCGTTTGCGCTGATCTCCGCGCTGACCGGGGTGGCCGTCGCATTCGTCGGAACGATCGGCTTCGTCGGGCTGGTGGCGCCGCATATCGCCCGCATGCTGGTCGGCGAGGATCAGCGCAGCTTCCTGCCGGCCTCTGCGCTTTACGGAGCGCTGCTGCTGTCGGTGGCCTCGATCGCGAGCAAGACGGTGTTGCCCGGCGCCATCGTCCCGATCGGCATCGTCACCTCGCTCGTCGGGGTTCCCTTCTTCATCTGGCTGATCATGCGCAACCGGAGGGCCTTCTGGTGAAAGTGTCCGTAAGCGATCTGAGTGTACGCTACGGCGCGACCGAAGTGATCCCGGAGCTCGACCTGGTTGCCGAAACGGGAGAAATCCTCGCAGTGATCGGCCCCAACGGCTCGGGCAAATCTTCGCTGATCAAGGCGATCGCCGGGGTGATCCCGCATGGCGGCACCATCGCGTTCGACGGCTCGTGGCGGCAGGCCGACCGCATCGGCTACATGCCGCAGGACATTGGCGGGCGCGCTGCGCTGACCGTCCTTGAAACGGTGTTGCTGGGGCGCCTGGGCCGGCTCGGCCTGCGCGTGGGTGCGGCCGACCTCGATGCGGTCGAGGCCGGTCTGCGCGAGCTCGGCCTCCTGGCTCTCGCCTCCCGCTATCTGGGGGAATTGAGCGGAGGCCAGCGTCAGCTGGTGTTTCTGGCCCAGGCCCTTGCTTCGAAACCGGCACTGTTGCTGCTCGACGAGCCGATCAGCGCTCTGGACATACGCCACCAGCTCGAAGTGATGGAGGTGGTGGCGCGCGCGACCCGCGAACGAGGCCTGACGACGATTGTCGTGCTGCATGATCTTAACATCGCCGCTCGATTTGCCGATGCGGTCGCCGTGATGCAGCGCGGACGCCTCGTCTGTCACGGCACGCCCGAAACAATGATCGAGCCGGCGACGGTCGCGCGGGTCTTCGAAGTCCACGCCGCCATGTATACGGCTCCCGATGGCAAGCCCGCCATAACTCCGCTCAGAGCGTTGTGACAGGTTGAGGTCGCACTCGGTTTGAGACATCCGCATTTCGCGGCACTTTTTTACGTTGGCGTTGCGACGAACCCAGCCGTCGATACCTCTCATTGGATCGATCGTGTACGATCCGCTTGGCGATATCCCGGTGCGAATCTGGGCTCGGATCGTCACAGGGAGATCATGGTGGACCTGGTCAGAGCAGCTCTCAATATTGTCGGCGTCCCCCTGATCGCCGCGACCGCGATCATCGGGACGGTGGGCGCATTTGCCCAGTCTCCTCAGAAGATGACCGAGTGGACCATCCCGGACGTGGCCGCGCTGTCCGACAGCGCGTCGGATCAGCTCATCAAGAAGGGGCGTGATCTCATCGTCGCGACCCCTTCGCTGATCGGGCCGAACGTCGGGAACCCGGACCGACGCTACAGCGGGAACAACCTGTCATGCAGCAATTGTCACCTCTCGGCGGGCACCCGGAAATTCGGCTTGCCGCTGTTCGGCCTGGCTGATCTGTTTCCGCAGTACAGCAGCCGGACGGGCGGGCCGATCTCCATCGAGGATCGCCTGAACTCCTGCATGACGCGCAGCATGAACGGCCGCGCCCTGCCCGACGATGCGCCCGAAATGCGGGCTCTGGTCGCTTATGTCGACTTCCTGTCCCGCAATGTTGCGAAGGGTGAGACGCTGCCGGGCCTCGGAGCCGGTTCGATGCCCGAATTGTCCCGCGCAGCCGATCCGGCGCGGGGCCAAGGCGTCTTTCAGAAGGTGTGCGCCGCCTGCCATGGCACGGATGGTTTGGGCGTGCGGCGAAATCTGCAGACCAGTGACTTCGGCTATATGGTCCCGCCCTTGTGGGGCAACGACAGCTTCAACAATGGAGCCGGGATGGCCCGCTTGAGCGTGGCGGCGAACTTCATCCACTTCAACATGCCCCACGGCACCGACTTCACCGACCCGCAGCTTTCCGTCGAGGACGCGTGGGATGTCGCCGCCTACATGCTTTCGCATCCTCGGCCGGTCAAAGCGGGGCTGGAGAAGGATTTCCCTGACCTGCTCTCGAAGCCGGTCGATACCGCCTACGGCCCTTATGCCGATGGCTTCAGCGCGGATCAGCATCGCTACGGGCCATTCGGGCCGATACGCGGCGCGATCGCCAAGCTGAAGCAAAACGCCGCGCCGACCTCGCGGCGATAGCAGCGGACTGGCCAGAATCTGCCGGTCCGGGACGACGGCCAGGCATTGCTCGGCGCAGGCACCGTGCGCCGGACCGGCGCCACGAAATTCTGCTGCATCGCATCAAAAAGACGGCGGCGCCCTTTCGGGCGCCGCCTGATATCGAGAATCCAGCTTCGCCGAGGCTCAGGCGGCTCTGGCCACGCTGCGCCCGCCCGTCGCCTCGCG
>NZ_JAIMCA010000002.1:680977-852572 GCF_025499465.1 Allobosea sp. BH3 | reverse complement strand
ATAAGGCCGCGCCGCCAGTCCTGGACGCCAAAGGCCAAAAAGTTGACGCGGGGTGGAGCAGCCCGGTAGCTCGTCAGGCTCATAACCTGAAGGTCGTCAGTTCAAATCTGGCCCCCGCAACCACTGAGAGTGAAAACCCCGCCTCCCCGCGAGATGGGGTTTTCGCGTTCGCGGAGCACAACGCCAGGATCCGCGCCAAATCGCCGTGGAGCTCGAGATCGACGCCGCCGCCATCGCGTGGCGAAACTACGATCCGCTCGATCATCGAGCGGATCGCCTCAATCGCTTCATCACGTAGCTCAGGATCGTTCAGCAGACTCTCCAGCTCTGCTACTCGCCGTCGATACGCCTCCGCTAGATTGGGGTGGACGAGGACCGGGGAGGGCTCCCACGCTTCAGAGAGCCGAGCCGTCAGCAGTCGCTTCTCGTCCTCCAGCTCGGCCAACCGCAGCTTCATCGACGGCTGATAGAGGCCGTCCTCAATGGCGCTCATGATGCCATCGATCTTGCGCTGTACGGAAGCCAGAGAGGCGACAGTGCTCAAACGCAAGCCGTCGGCTTCGGCAGTCGTCCGATTGCACTCTTCTTGATAGGCGCGCGAAAACTCCGCCACGAGCTCAGGCGTCAGCAGCTTCTGTTTGAGCGCCCCTAGGATCCGCTCTTCGAGTTCTACGCGACTAACTGTCCGGTCATTGGCGCAGATGCCCTTGGAGCGGCGTCCGGCACAGCCGTAGCGACCAGAGGCGACGAGCGTATAGCCCTCCTGGCAACATCCGCACGAGAGCAAGCCCGAGAGCAGGTACTTTCGGCGATGTGCCCGGTTGAGCGCGTTACCCTCGTCGTCACGTCCCATCTTTAAGGCGACGGTCTCCTGGCGCCGCTTAACCGCACCCCAGAGCTCCTCGTCCAAAATGCGAAGCTGTGGCACGGCTTTGCGCTCCCACTGATCGGGCGGGTTCGGCCGCGCCAGCCTGCGCCCCGAGTTGGGGTCCTTCACATAGGAGCACCGGTTCCAGACGAGTGCGCCGGCGTAGAGCTCATTGTTTAGCAGGCCGGTGCCGCGCTCCTTTTGACCGCGGATCGTGGTGTCCAGCCATGGCCTGCCTTCGGGTCCTGGCACCGCTTCGTCGTTTAACCGATGCGCGATCGCGCGTGGGCTAACACCGGCGGCAAAAAGCTGGAAAATCTTGCGGACGGTTGCCGCCTCAGCCTGATTGATTCGGCGTTCGCCCCGCTCTTCCCCTGGAGCAATCTCGTAGCCGAATGCCTTGCCTGAGGCCGCGCGTCCTTGGAGGATGCGGCCGAGCTGACCGCGACGGGTCTTCTCGCGGAGATCCGCCACATAAATCTGGGCCATGGTGCCGAGCATGCCGACATGCATGGTCTCGACGCGGCCGAGGCTAACCGCATGAAGCGCGATGCGTGTGAACTGGAGCTCGTCGTGCAGTCGCGCGATCTCGGACAGCTTGCGCGACAACCGATCGAGCGCTTCGACGACGATCACATCGAACTTGCCGCGGCGTGCTTCCATGAGGAGATCCTGGTAGCCAGGCCGTTCTAGGGTCGTGCCGGAAATGGCGCGGTCGTTGAAGATCGCGACGACCTGCCAGCCCTGCGCAGTTGCATAACGCCGACACATCTCGACCTGGTCCTCGATCGAGGCGTCACGCTGGTTCTCGCTCGAATAGCGGGCATAGATGGCCGTGCGCATCATCGTGCCTTCTTCCTAGGCGGGTTCAAGAGCGCATCAATGCGCCGACTGGCCCGAAGTGTGTTGGCCCGGATGTAGTAGCGCTTGGTCGTCGAGAGATGCCGATGCAAGAGCAAGTTCGCCGCGGCGTACTCATCGTCGGGCGCATCTTCCGCCAAATGGGTTGCACCCATCGCCCGGAACTGATGCGGGTTAATTGGCCTGCCGGTGAGCCGCTGCGTCACCTTACAAATACGCTCATGCAGCCAGTAGTGGTTGCGGTTGACGCCGAACTTGCAGAGCCAGAGCCTGTCCGCCGTCGCAGCGTGCGGGAAACACGGTCGCACCGTTGCGAGGTAGAAGGCCAAGGCCTCGTTCAGGGCTATGGGAAAAGGCATCATGATCGGCGCGCCATTTTTGGTCTGCTCACCGGCGATCATGATGTTCCAGCCAGTGTTCGACGGCTTTAGCTCGTGGCCGAGCCGCAGCGTCGAGAAATTGGTTGCTCTCAGGGGCCGACGGACCAGCAGCGCGAGGCAGAGGGCATCACGGAAGCGCGCCGCGGCTTTGAGAGAGGGTTCGTCTTCGCCAAAAGCCTCTCGGGCCTCAGCGAGCTCTGCGCGTGCCAGACGATCGAGCTCGACGGGGCAGGGCAGGTCGGGCCGTCGTGATTGCTCTTGTGACGCCACAATCTGCAGCCGGTTGCAGGCTTCTTGAAGCCAGCGCCAGTTGATCTCCGGATGCATCGCCTTCAGCGTGACCTTCAATCCGACCAGTAGAGAAAGCTGCGAGACGGGCGAAACGATCGTGGCGGTGTGCTCATGGTAACGTTCAACTACGTCGAGGGTCGCGCGCTCGGCGGGCGTCTGATGCGGATCAAGCTGCCCAGACCAGGCGAGATATCCGAGGAAACGGCCGTAGTTCTGGATGTTCGTAACCTTGGTCCGTGGCCGCCAGTGGGCTGCGGTTCCGCCTTCGCCGAAGAGCGTGCGCTTGGCGATGGCGCGTGTCCAAAGCTGCTGGTCGATGACGGGCCACTCGTTGAAAGGCAAGGAGCGTCGCGCGGGATCGAATGAACGAATGCTCATGCGTTATCTCCCTCTTCCGGCTCGCCGCCCATGAGGAGCGCGTCAAGGCGTTTGCTCGCGGCGTTGCCGTTACGGTCGGCGTAGAACGTGATCGTGGTCGATGTCGAGGCGTGGCCGAGGACCCGCGAGACCTCGGCGACCGACCTCGGGTCGCGCTCGACACACATCTTCTGCAGCAGGTGTCGGTAGAGGTGAGGATTGATGTCCATACCGAGCTCACGTCCGACATCGGTCACCTGCTCATACATGGCATTTTTGGAGCGTGGTCCGCCGTCCTCGCCTGGAAAAAGATAGGGTCCGGAGGCGCAAGGCAGGTCAGGGCGAAAGTCGTGGATGAGTTCATCGATTAGCGCCCCGCAATCGGCATTGAGCCAAACCTCCAAGGCTCGTCGAGCTTTGAGCGCGGTGGGAGGGATGCTAAGAACGACTGAGCCGTCGGCCTGATGCTTGAGCCAGAACAGCTCGATCTGCCGCAGCGTCGCCAACCGAGGCGCAACGCGCAGCAAAATCGCGATAGCAACCGCCTGTTCCATCCGCTTGGCCGCGCGGTATGGGTTTGTCATCTGGCGCGCCTGCGCGGCTGCCCGTTCGGGAAACCTCAAGAGCTTCTCATAGTTGCCGGGTTCGTCGAACTGCGCGAGGCGCAGTCGGTTCTGCTCCGTGATCTCCTTGCGGCGTTCGGGGCGGCCCAAGCACAGGCGCTCGAGCCCGGCGATCTGTCGATCCGTGACGCCGTCGAAGTGTTTGCACAAGACGCGGATCTTGTTCGCCATCTCCAGCACGCGGCGGTCGTTGCCCTGCAGTCGGTCATGCTCGAACTCAAGCGCGACGCGCAGCTTGTCGGGATCGCACAGACTGTTCAGGCTAATGATCTCCTTGATCTGCATGGCGCCGGATCTGACGAGAGCGCTCGCCACCTGCCGGAACAGTGAGAGCTGGCTCTTGACGGTGTCCGGCCGAAGCTCTCTCAGCAGACCTTCATCGCGAAAGATCGAGCGGCTCGTCGCCGCCGAGCTCGTACGTCGCTGCCAAGACGCCAGCTCTGCCTTGAAGCTTTCCGAGAATGCGGCCAGCGGAAAGATGTGCGGGACGGGGGTGGTGGGAGAGGTAAGACGAAGCTGAGGCCAACCAGCGATGTCACGACCAGCCCGGTTCCAGGCCGACACCGTGCCATGCACGATAGTCTTCGGCAACTTCACCACTTCCGTGGCAAGCAGCTCAGCTAGAAAATCCGCCAGCGTGCTGTTGGTGACCGCTGCTGGCGATATCCGCCGGCTCGAGCAAAATGCCGCGAACCGCGATAGAGCATGCCGGCGGAAGGGGACATCGATCAGCTCGACGAGTTCCATCCATTCCGCATTCCATTGCCGCTTGACGGCATGGCTTTCCCTGACCTCGACCGGGCCGTAGGTCTTGACGGCAAAAGCAAGGGTCGAGCGCAACGTCTGGAACGACTTCTTCTTCAGATTGTGCTGCCGCGGCGTTGTGCCTTCCAGTATGTGGCGGACCGCTGCGGCCGTCGCCGGTATCGCAACCAGAGGCTGCCCGGCGATCGTCGCGAATCGGTTCAGGCCAGAAAGGAGATCGCGGCGACGGGTATCAGCGAGGCACCTATCTGCCTGAACGAGCTCCGCGACGTCGGCGAGGGTCTGAGCCTCCTTTCTCGGCAGGTTTGGGCTCCTAACCTGCGCCGGGCTAGCTTCCATCAAAGCCGGCTCTGATCTCTCAAAATTGAAGGAGATCTGGTCCATCGGGAACTCCTTTTGTGGACAGACATGGACAGGATTGGAAGGAAAGGGACGTGCGACCCAGTTCGGGAATTAGCACACGGTCGGTCCTACGGCGTTCGGCCTGGTGGGGTTTCCCGAAAGCTCGCAAGGCATTGTTTGAAATGGACAAAGATGGACAGCTACATCCACTGATCAGGTTGCGTTCTGGCGCTCGAAACGCAGGATCTCGCTCTCGGAAATCCTCAACGACTTGCCGACGCGGATGGCGCTCAGGCCCTTGGCGTCAATCAGGCGACGTACAGACTTCACGCTGACTTTCCAGCGCTGCGCGACCTCGGGCAAAGAGAATAAAGTTGAAGCCTGAAGCCTAGCCATTGGAATGCCCGCTGACGCTCGATGCCGAAGCGATCGGGTGGTGGGCCTTGGCTTCCTGCAGTCCAAGAAGGCCCGCAAGGCGCTGGAGCGCCGCAAATCCGGCCGCACTGTGGGAAACAGGCGGGGAAGGGTTGTTAATGCGCCTTGGCGGATTTGATGGGCTGGTGGGTAGCATTGGGAACCTCCGCCCCTCCAATGGTCAGGAAGCTCCCTTGATGGCCACTGCGAAAGAACGCCGCTGCTATTTCCTCAGTCCCCGGCTAAGAAATGCTGATGAAATCGGTGCGCAGTCGCTGAGCGGTCGAGTATGTATCTCTGCCGGAATGATATGTTTTAGCCTTATGCTTACTCGTATTTGCAAATTCTGCTTTGGTGATCCCCATGTCCATTGCATCGAGAGCGCGAATATAGGCGGGAAATTTCTTTTGATGTATACGCTTTAGTTTAAATTTCTTTTCTCTTTCTAGGAAATGTCGAAGATAGTTCAATTGCTCATCTGTGTCTGCGCGCGGGTCAAGCGTCGCGTAGAAAACCAGCGGGTCTGATCTTAGCAATGTGGTTATGTCTTCACCGTGGTAACGGATACGCTTTTCCCGTCTCGACTCTATGAATTTAACGGTCCCCTCAAAATCAGGCTCAAACATGTTTCTGGGACTGAACTCCCACTCCGATGCAGATCTTCTAATAGAATTAAGGCCTCGACGGGGGTTTGGGACATTTTCCAAATGAAAAACGTTTCCTAAGAATTCATCAAGGGAAAATCTGTCTTGTGTGTAATTGAAGAATTTATTACTCATATCCTTAGATATGTATATTAGATAAAATCTACGGTAAAGCTCGTTGCGACGCAGGAATTCCCATCTCCACTCGATACGAGTGAGGTCGGACAGTCTGTCGTACGAATTTGTGTCGTCCCAATTTTTATCTGCAAAGTAACTGGCGTGAAATATGCCATCGGTCATATCAATAATTTCGTGCGCTACGCGCGTATATTTATAACCTAAATAGGAAAGGTTTATAGTTTTTGCTAAGAGTTGGCGGTTGCCATCATCGTAGTATTCCATAATCCCTTGCTACTCGTCTTCAGCGTGCAAAAGCTTGTCGATCAATTCGTGCGGGTCGAAGCCGATTGCACGGGCCAGGGCCAGAAGCTCCGAAACGTCGACTCGACGCTGGCCGCTCTCAATGTTCGCAATGAACGGTTGATGCCGACCAAGACGCTCCGCGACTTGAGACTGATGCAGTCCAGCCTTCTCGCGATACTCCGCCAGCAGCGCAGCCAGCTTTTGATGTCGAGCTGAGCGGAAAGTCGCAGCCATGAGCGCCCTGAAAGGAAGACGCTCCGAGGTACGAGCTTGACCAATGAATTCAAAAAATGGATATCTAAAAATCGGATATAGTCTGACGCAACGTGAGGGGTTATGGAAGCGGCAAAAGTGGTGGCAGGAAACCCCTCGCACGCCGAACGGTGGCTGAATCAGTTGCCAACGAGGTGGGCCGCCGCTGGCGCAGCGGCCGGCTTGGCGCTTGCATCCTTCATCCTTCTTGCTGCGTCATTTCCCGGCGGCATCATTGAGCGCGCGCTGGTGTTGCTGGCCATCGGAGTCGGATCAGGTTTGTCTTGGCTACTCATCGGATATTGGGCGCGATGGAGTTTGCGGGCAAAATTCTCCATGTCGCCCGATTCCGCTGTCTCCTCGATCAGGCATAACTGGTTGACCGGTGCGGCGATTCTGGCAGTGGCCCCAGTCGTTTTGCGGAAAGCAGTGATCGAGCTCGGCACATACCGGGGCGTTCCGCCTACGATAGCGGATGATCTTCTCCAAGCTGGGGCCGCGCTTGCCGTCTTGCTGACAGGGGCTCTTGCGCTATCGATTGTTTCGGCGCGGGGGTTGTCGCGTCAGATCCTCAAGGATTAAGAAATTTCCGCGATGGCCCTGCGACCTGCGCATCCACGGAAAACGATGCGCAGTCGCATCTAAGCGGACGTGCGATCGCGCCTCGCCAAATTGGAGCCGTAGACTCTCACTCTGCGCCACAACCGGACATTGGGAGATCGCCCAAAACCGGACATTCCTCGTTGAACCTTACAAATTCAGCTAGTGACCGATTGTGCAGAAAAAAATCCGCAACAATACTTCGGACGAGATCAGCCGTCCCGGATGTGGAAATTTCATCTCCCCACAGATGGTGGTGCGAGCCTTAAAGCGCATTTTGCAGCAAGCTCTCCCGCATTCGTCAAATTAGCTGATCGCGAAGGGCAACTGCCGCATGCGCCTGCCCGTCAATTGAGCGACAGCATTCGCAAATGCCGGAGCAAGAGGGGGCAAGGCGGGCTCTCCCATACCGGTCGGGGGATCGGCGCTCGGCACGATGTGAACCGAGAACTCCGGCGCCTCGGTCATCCGAGCCACCGTGTAATCGCCAAAGTTGCTCTGCTCGACGACCCCGTCCTTTAGTGTGATTGCCGAACCGGGGAGACACATCGACAGCCCCATGATGGCCGAGCCCTGAACCTGTGCCTCGATCGAACGCGGGTTGACGGCCAGATTGCAGTGAACGCCCGCCGTTACCTTGTTCAACACGGGTTGGCCGTCTTTTATTGATGCCTCCACGACATAGGCCACGATGGAGTCGAAGGACTGGTGCACGGCGACGCCCCAGGCACGGCCGGTTGCCAGTCTGGTTTTGCCGTACCCACTCCGGTCAACGGCAAGCTGGAGGGCTGCGCGATGACGTGGGTGATTGTTGCCAAACAGCGCCATGCGGTAAGCGACCGGATCCTTTTTCACGGCCCGGGCGATCTCGTCGAGCAGCGTCTCCATAACAAAAGCGGTGTGGGTCGAACCGACACTGCGCCACCAGAGAACCGGAACGTTGAGCTTCGGGTGGTGCACGGTGAGACGCATCGGCACGGCGTAGGGGTCACGCATGCCCTCGGTGGCCGTGGCATCGACACCGTCTTTCACCTGGAATGAGCCAAAAACCGTTCCGGTCGTGATCGACTGGCCCACAATCACATGGTCCCAGGCCAGAACCTTGCCTTGGTTGTCGAAGCCGATACGTGCCCTGTGCAGATGCATGGGGCGGTAGTACCCGCCCTTCATATCGTCTTCACGGCTCCAAACGGTGCGGATCGGCCCATTGAGACCGGCCGCCTTGGCCGCTTTCGCGATCCCGCAGGCTTCGACGGCCACGTCACTGGTGCTGGAGAACCTGCGACCGAACCCGCCACCGGACATCAGGACGTTGACCCGGATCTGCTCCGGCTGGAGGCCGAGCGCCTTGGCGGCTGCCGCGCCGTCGAGGCCCGCACACTGGCTGCCCATCCAAATCACGGCTCTGTCGTCGGCAAGATCGACCGTGCAGTTCAGCGGCTCCATCGCCGCATGGGCCAGATAGGGAAACACGTACTCGGCCTCGAGCTGGCGCGGGGCCGACGCCAGGGGAGTCATGTCAGCGTCCATCTTGCGCGGACCTGGCTGGCTCGCCAGTTCGCGATACTGCGCGAGCTGGCGTTCGCTATCGACCTTCTCGACCGTGGATGTGTTCCATTCCAGCTTCAGAGCGTCACGGCCCTGTGTCGCCTGCCAATAGCCCTCTGCCACAACGGCTACGCCTTCCGCGCCGTTGTCGAGCGGCACGCGCAGAATGGCCTTTACGCCCTTGATGCTGCGAGCCGCAGTGTCGTCGAACGATGCGAGCTTACCGCCGAAAACGGGGGGGCGGGCCACGACGGCCGTCAGCTGCCCGGGCAGGCGCATATCGATGCCGAAGTCCTGACGGCCGCTGGTCTTGTCCTGAGCGTCCAGGCGCGGGGTCGGACGGCCGATGATGCGGAAGTCCTTCGGATCCTTCAGGGTGAACTTCTCGGGAACGGGAAGCGCCATGGCTGCTTCCGCCAGCTCGCCGTAGCCGGCTTTTAGCCCCTGCGGGCCAACAACCGTGCCTGCCTCGGTCCGCAAGGTTCCGACGTCGACGTTCCATTTGGCGGCGGCGGCATTGAGCAGCATGAGCCGCGCGCGGGCGCCCAGCTCACGATATTGCATGAAGCTGTTTTTGATCGTGTGCGAGCCGCCAGTCAGGTGAATTCCGAACTTGGGGTCCGCATAAGCCATGTCGTTGGTGCCGTGACGGCTCCGAACCAGGCTCCAGTCGGCATCGAGTTCTTCTGCCAGGATCATCGGCAGGCCGGTATTAACGCCCTGGCCGAATTCGAGCCGGTTGATCGTGATGGTGACCTCGCCGCTACTGGCAATCTGCACGAATGCGGCCGGCAGCTGGGATGGTTTGAGTGTCGGGGGAGCCGCATTGCTGGCGACCGTTTGCGCCGCGCCCGCATGCGGAAACGCGCCGAGTGCGAAACCGGCGGCTCCGGCCATCTTCAGAAAGCTGCGGCGGGGCAGGGTAGCGGTGGGCATGTTGCCCTGAGCCATGAAACGCTGAAAGGCGCGCGGCACGTCGGTCGGATCAATATCCTGAAGCATCGCTCGCCCCCTTAGACCAGGCTACGTGAAGCATCGGCGATGGCGGCGCGGATGCGGGCATATGTCCCGCACCTGCAGATGTTACCGGCCATTGCGGTGTCGATCTCGTCGGGTGTTGGCTGCTTGCCGGCCGGAAGCGATTTGATGAGGGCGGTTGCGCTCATGATCTGCCCGCTCTGGCAGTAGCCGCATTGAGCAACGTCGTGCTTGACCCACGCGACATGCACCGCAGCCCCGATACGATGGTCGCCGGCAGCGACGGCCTCGATCGTCGTGATCTGCTTTCCAACGGCCTCAGAAATCGGCGTGCTGCACGAGCGGGTCGGCTCGCCATCGAGATGGATGGTGCAAGCGCCACACAGCGCGGCGCCGCAGCCAAACTTGGTGCCGGTCATGCCCAGGGTGTCGCGAAGAGCCCATAGGATTGGCGTGCCGGGGTCGAGATCGAGCGTGTGCTCGCGGCCATTCACGACAATCTGCATGATGCGCTCCTTGGGGTTTCGGATCGACCTGAGGGAATGCAGGCATGCCCGCACTTCGACAGCGATCAGTCCCGCGAAGGTTACAATGGGTGCAATGTAGCGACTATGAGGGGAATTCAGCTTGGGCTTATGCACGCATTCGATAAATAGCCCAGCCGAAAAGTGCCCCTAGCTGCGATGGCGTAGTGCGTCGACCAAGGCCGTCAGTGCGGGCGGCGTCTGCCGGCGGCTCGGATAATAGAGGAAAAACCCGGGATAGGGCGCGCACCAATCCTCGAGGACGCTGATGAGCTTTCCCGATGCGATGAGCCCGGCGGCCTGGTCCGCAAAGACGGTGGCCAGCCCTCGGCCATCCAAGGCGGCCTGCAGGATCATGTCGGCGTCGTTGATGATCAATGAGCCTTCGACGCGCACTGTCAGCTCTTGGCCATCCTTCTCGAATTCCCAGGCATAGAGGCCGCCTGAAGCCCGCTGGCGGTAGTTGATGCACTGATGTTTGGCGAGGTCCCGGGGCGTGACCGGGACAGGATGGGCCTCAAAGTAATCGGGAGAGCCGACGATCGCCGACCGAATATCAGGGCTAATGCGGACAGCGATCATGTCTGTTTCGACGCTTTCGCCCAGACGCACGCCAGCGTCGAAGTTTTGAGCAACAATATCGGTAAGCCCGTCATCGAGCGAGAGTTCCACCTTCACATCGGGATGCTCGGCCATGAAGCCCATCAATTTGGGCCAAAGCACTGAAACAGCCGCATGCTTGACGGTTGTCAGCCTCAGCGTGCCCGCCGGCTTGTCCCGCAGCTCACTCAGACCCGCGATTTCCGCGTAGATCTCAGACAAGGCCGGTTTCAACGTCCGCAAAAGGCGGCGACCCGCTTCTGTGGCCGACACGCTGCGCGTTGTGCGTGCCAACAATCGGATGCCAAGGCGCTCCTCGAGCTGCTGGATCGCATGGCTCAATGCCGATTGAGACATGTCGAGCTTGGCGGCGGCACGCGTGAAGCTGCCGGCCTCCGCAACGGCGACGAACGCCGCCAGATCGTTGAGTTCATCCCGTTTCATTGATGCACAAGATCGATAGGCCCATGCGGAATGTCAAGGCTAATCGAAAAGTGCGCCGTGCGCTATATTATCGACATAACGAGAATGCTCTGCCGAATTTCAGGGTGTTCAACAATACAGCAATGAGATTGGGCACCTATGAGCGAAGAGTTAAAAGCAAAACAAACTACCGATCCGCAACAATATGACGCTGGTCGCCGCTACTTCATGGCTAAAGCCGCTGCGGTCGGTGCAGCAGGTGGATTATTGCTGCTGGATCACAAGGTTATTGCCGCTTCGCCTGCAACAAATTCTGCCGTCAAATCAAGGAATACTGCCGTGAATATGGACAAGCGCAAGCTCGGGAGCCTGGAAGTATCGGCCCTTGGTTCGGGCTGTATGAACATGAGCGGCAACTACAACGGGCCGGTCGACAAGGCGCAGGGGATCAAGACGATCCGCGCAGCGGTCGACAACGGTGTGACGTTCTTCGATACCGCCGAGGTCTATGGCCCCTACATCAACGAAGAGCTGGTTGGCGAGGCGCTGCAGCCGGTCCGTGACCGGGTCAAGATCGCCACCAAGTTCGGCTTTGCCATCGATGGCACGATCGCGCTGAACAGCCGGCCTGAGCATATCCGCAAGGTGGTCGAGGAGTCCCTTAAGCGCCTGCGGACCGATCACATCGATCTTTACTACCAGCACCGTGTCGATCCTGCGGTTCCGATCGAGGACGTCGCCGGCGCCGTTAAGGACCTGATCCAGCAGGGCAAGGTGCTGCATTTTGGCCTGTCGGAGCCGAGCGTGAAGACCATCCGTCGCGCACATGCTGTCCAGCCAGTGGCCGCCGTCCAGAACGAGTATTCGATGTGGACCCGCAATGTGGAGCTGAACGGCATTCTCGACGTCTGTGAGGAGCTCGGCATCGGCCTGGTTCCGTGGGCGCCGGTGGGCGAAGGCTTCCTGACCGGAAAATATGATCTCACCACCAAGTATGACGCGAAAACCGACTTCCGGTCGGGATTCCCGCGGTTCTCGAAGGAGTTCATGCCGCTCAACATGCCGATCATCGAGTGGCTCAAGGGCTACGCGACGGCCAAGGGCGCCACACCTTCGCAGATCGCATTGGCCTGGCTGCTGGCGAAGAGCCCGAACATCGTGCCGATTCCGGGAACTCGTAGCGAGACCCACTTGCTCGAGAATCTGGGCGCCCGTCGCTTCCCGCTGACCCCGGATGACGTCCAGGCGATCGACACCGCTCTGTCGAAGTTCCCGGTTTTCGGCGACCGCATGGGCGCCGAGCACATGAGCCAGATCGACTATTCGGCCTGATCTCAGCTCGCGAAGACACCAGCCGGCGCTTTCGCCGGCCGTGCGTCGCGATGATCCACCAACAACCTGGCACCCTATTATGACCTCGAGCACCCTTTTCCAGCCGTTCACACTCGCGCCCGGCCTCGTGCTGCGCAACCGCGTCGCCATGGCGCCGATGACCACCTGGGCCGGCAACGACGATGGCACCGTCTCCGATGATGAAGTCGCCTATTATCGGCGCCGTGCTGGCGACGTGGGATTGGTCATCACGGGCTGTACCCATGTCCAGGCCAACGGCATCGGGTTCACCGGGGAGTTTGCCGCCCATGACGACATGTTCATTCCCAGCCTGACGCGCCTGGCGGCAGCGGCGAAGAGCGGCGGGGCGCCCGCGATCCTCCAGATCTTCCATGCAGGGGTGAAAACCCTGCCAGAGCTGACCTCTGACATCGTCGCGGCCAGCGAGGTTGAAGGCGAGGCGGGGCCGTTCGCGCCCGGTCTGATGCCGCGCGCGCTGTCTGATGATGAGGTCGTGCGCGTCGTCTCGGCCTTTGCCGATGCAACCAGGCGGGCCATTGCCGCCGGGTTCGACGGGGTCGAATTGCACGGTGCGCACGGTTTCCTGATTCAGAATTTCTTCTCGCCGCATTTCAATCGACGGACCGACCGCTGGGGCGGGTCTCTTGAAAACCGCATGCGCTTCCCGTTGTCGGTCGTAGCGGCGGTCAAGGCAGCGATCGAAGAACATGCTGATCGGCCATTTGCCCTCGGCTACCGGATTTCGGTCGAGGAAGGCCAGGAGGACGGCCTGCGTATCGCGGATTCTCTTCAGCTGATTGATCGCCTGATCGAAGCGGGCGTGAGCTACATCCACACTTCCCTGGGAAGTGTGCTGTCGCAGAAGCCGGCTGACAGCCCCTCCGGCCCGACCATTGCGACGGTCGTGCATGAGTATATCCGAGGCCGGGCGCCGCTGATCGCAGCGGGACAGGTGCGGACCCCGGACCAGGCGGAGCAGGCCATCCAGGCCGGCCTCTCGGTGGTCGCGGTCGGTCAGGGCCTGGTCATCAATCCGGATTGGGTGGAGCTGGCCAAGGCTGGGCGTGGAGGAAGCGTCAAGCTCTCCATTTCCGCATCGGCGGCCGAGCAGGCTGACGTTCCGGGCAAGCTCTGGGACGTCATAGAAGGCACCCCCGGCTGGTTTAGCGTCGAGGCCCCGGCCACTGCGCCTAATGCGATGGAAGTCGCCTAGAAATGAACGCCGCCATGTCATTCCACGACACAGTGCGCGCGCGGCGCTCCTATCGGGGTTTCAAGCCCGATCCCGTGCCGGAGTCCATCATTCGGGCCGTGCTCGAGGACGCTGCTCTGGCGCCCTCGAACTGCAACACCCAGCCTTGGAACGTCCACATCGTCAGTGGCGCAAAGCGAGATCAGCTCTCGGCTGCCTTGCTCAAGGCAGCGGCGGCCGGCCAGCTGTCGCCAGACTATTCCTGGGACGATGACGCCTTTTTCGGTGCCTATGACGATCGGCGCCGAGCCCAGGGTAAGGCCTACTACAGCAGCCTGGGGATTACCCGTGAGGACCGTGAAGGCCGCGCACAGGCAGGCGCCCTGAACCTCTCGTTCTTCGGCGCGCCCCATGCGGCATTCCTGTTCAATTCGGTCGTGGGCGACAGCGTCCGCGTTGCCGGCGACCTCGGCATGTACGGGCAGACCTTCCTGCTGTCGCTCGCTTCACACGGGCTTGGCGGCGTGCCGCAGACCGTCCTCGGCTTCTACGCCGACACGGTGCGCGAGGTGCTCGGGATCTCCAGCGACCTGAAGCTGCTCTACGGCATTTCGTTCGGCTTCCCGAAGCTCGACGCGCCAGCCAATCGCGACCGGATGCCGCGCGAGCCGGTCGAAGCGACCGTCACCATTCACGGCTGACCTTCCATCCATCATAAAAGAGGGGCGATATATGCATCGCAGGTGGAGTTTTCTGGCCGCGTTCGCGGCGCTTGTCGGCATTCTGAGTTCGGCCGCGTTGGCGCAGACCAGCCGCGCCACATTTCCGAAGGACTTCGACGAGTATGTGCTCTACGCGACCTATGATCGGGGCTCGGCCAAGGAAGAGGCCTTTGCGACGCGAGAGACATTGGCGATTGCCAAGGCTGGCAAGCCGCTGCCTCCTGGCACTCAGCTCGTTCTGGGAATCTGGAAGAACAACGCCCTGACAGAGTATTTTGTCATGGAAAAGGGCGTGAATTGGGGTGCTGACTTCCCGGCCGAGGTGCGCAACGGCGACTGGCATTTTCAGCAGTTCGACCTGAACCGGCAGGTGCGCCGGACGGCAACAGGCGACCGGTGCATGTCGTGCCACGGCTCCCAGGCCAGAAGCGACTTCCTGTTCACCTGGGACCGTATGCAGTCCTATCTGCCTTGAAACCCGTTTTCCGTCTGCGGCTGGCGCTTGATGCGTTGGCTGCAGCGCTCCTCCTGGCCGCGCTAGCCTATGACTGGCGCGGAAACGTGGTGCACGAGCTGATCGGCACGGCGATGTTCGCCTTGCTGATCGCCCACAATGTCTTCAACCGGCGCTGGTACGGGACGCTCGCGCGGCTGCGGGCGTCTCCGCGCAGCAACGTGGCTAAGGCGCTGAATCTGATCTTCCTGGCGACGATGTTGGAGCTTCTCGTGACGAGCATCATCATTTCCCAACGCGCTTTTTTTAGCTTCCTGCCTCTCACCAGCACATTCACGGCCCGTCAGCTGCATGCGTCGGCCGGCTACCTGGTGCTGATCGGTGCCGGACTTCATGTTGGGCTGCAGTGGGGCATGCTGATGGCCGTGGCCCGAAGAATGCTCGGCATCACCTCCGAAAGCCGGGTTCGGACTGGGCTGATGCGGATTGCGACAGCTTTCGTGGCAGGGCTCGGAATTGACAGTCTGTCGGCTCTGGGCGTGGGCTCAAAAGTTCTGATGCAGACGACCTTTGCGTTCTGGGATTTCGAGAACGATGCCCTGGCATTTTTTGCCCGGGCAACGGCCATTTTCGGCCTGTCCGTAGCGCTTTCTCACTATGCGATGAGGCTCCTCGCCCGAATGTCTGGGGTCAAGATCAGATCAACACCCGTTCAACCTCATCCAAAGTGATATCGTCTGAATGCGATGAAATCCTGTATGCTCTCGCGCAGCATTCATGTCCTCCGGCGACAGCGTCAAGATTGAATAAACCTCGGATCGAGCAACGCAAGATCGCGTCAGCGAACGGACAAGATACCTCGCCTGCCGGGCGCGGTGAGCGGACATTGGGCCACTGCCAAAAAGCGGACCTGGTTGGCGTGTGGGCTACACTTTCGTCGCCCACTGAAATCGCCCTGTTAGCTCGCGATGCCGTAGCTTCTTCCACAGAGCTCGCTAGGCCGGCTCGACGGGTTAGGTCCGCTTTGGTTCAAATCTGCCGGCCATTACGCCCAAAACCGACAGATCGAGGTCAAAGGCTTCCCAATGCAAGCCCAAGCCGTCCCCAAGGATACGGCAACCACCTTTTCTTTGTCGGTGAGGAGGGGGCTCGGGCCACCATCGAAGCTATGGAGAGGCTGCGCCGCTCGGCGAGTGAAATACGCAGGGATCTGTCAGAACCACTGACCGATTGAAGCCACGGGTTAATTCCATCAAACTAGGCGGATCAATTCTCCACCGCGCCATTACCAGACATCGAGCTTCCGCCGGAAAGCGGACGTCGTTGGCGCGCCGAAAAGATGTCGCCGGACGCCGAAATGGTCATCCCGGCGCCCGATCAGGATACCCGCGGCGGCTTATCGCCATTGGCCAAGCGAGCCTGTTCCATCGCGGTCTGGAATGTGTCGCAGAGTTCCATCGACTGCAGCAGCGCGGCGGTCTTGACCGTGGCGAATTGGCAGAAGGTATCGGAGACCGCGTATGGCAAGATGATCATGTCGCCCTGGCGCATCGCGCCACAGGTGTAGACGACATTGGGAACATACCCTTCGCGCTCCGAAGGCTCGGGCCGGACGAAGGGCTCGCGCGAGCGGGCGAGCACTTTGGACGGGTCTGCCTTGTCAAGCAGAACCGCGCCGATCGTGTATCTTCGGACCGGCCCCACGCCGTGGATCAAGAGCAGCCAGCCTTCGTCCAGCTCGATGGGCGAGCCGCAGGTGCCGATCTGGACGAACTCCCAGGGGAAACGCGGCTTCAGGATCGGCATGCCGCCGTTCCAGGTCAGGAGGTCGTCCGAATAGATCAGGTAGAGGTTTTCATTGTCCTGGCGCGAGATCATCGCGTACCGGCCGCCGAGCTTGCGCGGAAACAAGGCCATGCCCTTGTTCACGGCGGCCGAGCCCCGCAGCGGCGACATGCGAAACGACAGGAAGTCACGGGTCTCGATCAGCTCGGACCGGATCGCCTTGCCGTCATAGGCGGTATAGGTGGCGCGGAAGACCGTCCCGTCGTCTTCCGCAAATGCGACGAAGCGCGCATCCTCGATGCCGTTCGATTGGGAGGCCGTCACGGGGAAGATCACCCGCTCGCTGATGTCGCCATCGGCTGCAAAGACGACCTCGACATCCTCACCTTCGAGATGCGCCATCCGGTTGTGCAGGGTGGCGATCGTCGCCAGACGCGAGGTCGGATCGACGCTGACGCTGCCGTCGGCGGCGATCGATCCGGAGCGGAACGTCAGGGATGAGATATGTCCCTCTCCGACGGCGCGAACGCTCAGCACGAAGCGCTGCCCCCCCACCGGAGCGCCGGACTGGTCGGGATGCGCAACGATGCTCGGATTGAAGAGCGCCGCCGCCTCGAACGAGTACTCGTGCAGGAAACACGATCCGACCAGCCGGCGCTGCACCTCTGTGAAGAGGTGGTGCGAGGCGAAGGCACCCTCCATCTCGTCGGCGCGCGCCTCGAACCTCTCCAGCAGATTGCGGTGCCGCCCCTTGAAATTCTCCAGCACCTCGGCGAGGAGGCTCGCCGCCTCCTTGGGGGTGAGCGACAGCACCCGGTCGACGATATGGTTCGCCTTGGCCTTGTCGGCAGGTTGGAGATCCCTGGGCTCGCCAACGGGGCCAAACCTGCGCACGACGACCCTCGCGGGGTCGGGATGCAGATAAAGAGCCTGCCTGTTCAGGAAAGTGGGTCGAGACAAGACGATCCCAATCTGTCTGTGCGGTTTCTGTCAAAGGCTCAGGCGCGCAGGGCCTGAAGTTGTGCCAATTTTGGGCGGTCCTCGCTGATGCGGGCGAGCTGTCGAATTTCGGCGAGGCTGAGAAGATAGGATACCGCAGATTCGCCTCCGCGGTTCTCATTCGGCCTGTCGCGATGCAATCCATCGCGGCAGGCGCCGGTGTCCAGATCGACCAGCGGCGACGAGAGATCGTTGTGGCCGAGAAACCAGGCGAAGGCGCGATCGGCTTCGGTACGCCATTGCGTATCGCCATCGGCGCGCCAGGCTGCGAGGCAGGCGGAAATGGTCGCGGTTGCTTCCAGAGGCTGCTGATCGAAGGCCTTCGGAGCGATGCGCCTGTCGCCAAAACTGTCCGAGCCGACCGGCCTGAACAAGCCCGCTGGCGTGGTCTGGAGTGCCGTAAGCCAACGCAGCGAACGCAAGCCGGCTTCGAGATAAGCCGAAGCCTTCATCGATACGCCCGTTGCGATGAGGGCTTGGGGCAGGCGCGCATTGTCATAGGACAGGCCATCTTCAAACCAGACCCAGTCGGGCGTCTCGACCGCCGAGAGCAGGCCGAGCAGGCGGTTGGCGAGCAGCGTGCGCAACGAGATGGCAATGTCGGGCGCACCGGCGAGGCTGCAGCACGCATCCAGACCGAGCAGGGCGAACGCCCAGGCGCGCGGGGAGGTGAAGCCCTCGACGGCGGGCACAGCTTCGGCGAACAGCGCGGCGGCCCATCGGCGCCGCGAAGCGCTCGCGTCGTCGCGTGCGCAGACGCCGAGCGCCCAGAGTGTCCGCCCGTGGCTGTCTTCCGAGCCGGCATCCTCCAGCCAGCGCCGGTCGAAGCTCATGAAATTGCGGAAGCGCCGGTTCTCCGGATTCCAGGCGTGCTGGATGAAGGAGGCGAACCGCCCCGTCAGCGCTTCCTCCAGGCGCGGCTCGCCGGCGCCGTTCAGCACACAGGCGAGGAGCAGAGCGCGGGCATTGTCGTCGACGCAATAACCATGCGCGCGATCGGGCACGGAATGGATCGCGTGCTGGAACAGTCCAGTATCGTCACACATGGCCAGAAGGTGGCCGGTCTGCATCTCGGGAGGCGCCGCCATAAGGGGTGAGGGTCTTGGCTGGGCGGCACCGGCTATCACGCTCAGCATGCGGCTGCGTCGGGCCGCCTCGAAGGTGGTGAGGTAGCGCTTCGCGGTTCGCTCCCATGTCATCGAGCGGCTGCTCGCATAGGCGCGCAGCCTCATGGCCTGTCGCCGGGCCGCATCGGTCAGCAACCCGGCGATCTCATTGCCGATGGCGACGGCATCGCCGAACGGCACCAGAATGCCGCGCCCGTCGGCAAGCAGCTCGCGGGCATGCCAGTACGGTGTCGAGACCACCGCCTTGCCGAGCCCGAAACTGTAGGACAGCGTGCCCGAGGTCATCTGCGCCTCATTGAGATAGGGCGTGACGTAGACGTCGCACATCGAGATGAAGTCCAGCAGCGTCGCCTGATCGACGAACTGGTCGAGGAAGACGACGTGGTCCTCGACCCCGAGTTCCCGTACGCGGGCCATCAGGCTCTCGCGATAGGTCTCGCCATGGTCCCTGACCAGATTGGGATGCGTCGCGCCCAGGATCACATAGACGGCGTCGCGCCGGCGCCTCAGGATCGAGGGCATAGCATCGATCATCACCTCGATGCCCTTGTTGGGCGAGAGCAGCCCGAAGGTCAGGATGACCGAGTGGCTGCCAAAGCCTAATTGCTCCTTGGCTTCATCAGGCTCGACAAAGGCGAAGTCGGGAATGCCATGCGCGATCACCTCGATCTTGTCGGCAGGCAGCCGATACACGGTGCGCAGCAGATCGCGCCCCTTCTCGGCCATGACGATGACGCGCGCCGAGGCGTCGACGATGCGCTCCATCACGTTGCGTTGCATCGACGTCGGTTCCGCCAGAACGGTATGGAGCGTGGTGACGACGGGCATCGTCAGGCGCGACAACAGCGCCATGACGTGCCCCCCGGCCTCGCCGCCGAAGATGCCGAACTCGTGCTGGAGGCAGACGACGTCGAACCCGCCCTCGTTCAGGAAGTCGGCGGCGCGGACATAGTCTTCGAGCCGTTCGTCGCTGATCTGGCACTGGACTTCGAGCGGATAGTCGTAGCTATGGCCACGGTCGTTCATGGCGACGATCGTGGTCTCCATGCCCGCCCCGGACGACGCGACCGCCTGCTGCAGATCCGTGGTGAAGGTCGCGATCCCGCAGCGGCGGGGCAAAGAGTTGCCGATGAAGGCGACGCGGCTGAGCGGTCTCATGATCGTACCTGCGCAAAAGGAACCGGCGATCGCACGAATGCCGGAGGCGCAGAGGCACCATCTGTGTCGACGCGATGGATGATGTCGCGATCAGGTGTCGCCGCATCGTAGGCGAGCAGACAGGAAAAGCCGTCCCGGCCCGCTGCGACGCGGACGGTCTCGTCCTCGATGAAGCAGCCCTGGCCGATGCCCACTTCCAGCTCCCCGATAGCGGCATTGCCGGCGATGGCGGCCAGCCAGCTTTCATGTGTGGCCTCCAGCTCCCAGATCGACCCGGCAGGCAGATCGAGCCGTTCGAGGATGAAGTGCGGGTTCACCGCAAGCACGCTCCGGACATCGCTCAGACGCTGCGCCGGCGCCTGGCGCTCGGCCGGCCCGGCATCGGCGACCGAAACGCCCTGCTCGACGTGCAGTTCGCGGGCGCGGCCATGGTCAAAGAGACGGAAGGTCGTATCGCTGCGCTGCTGGATCTCGGCCAGCACGAGGCCCGGGCCGATCGCATGGATCGTCCCGGCCGGAACGACGATGACGTCGCCCTTGACCGCCTTGCGCCATGCGACGAGGTCGGCGATCGAGCCATTGGCGATGGCGGCACGCAACTGCGTCGGCGTAAGCACCGACTTGAGGCCGACGCCGACCATGGCGTCAGCGGCTGCGGACAGGACATACCAGGCTTCGCTCTTGCCGTGCGGCAGCCCCATCGCCTTCGCGTCGTCGTCGCCGGGATGCACCTGGATCGACAACACCTCCTGCGTGAACAGCAATTTGAGCAGCAAGGCGGGCTCCGGCGCATCCGGGGTGCGGCGCTGGAACCAGAGCTCTCCGATCGGCACGCCCGCATCGTTTGCCGGGCTCCAGGGCAGGAGCTCGGTCGAGCCCCATGGCTTCGGCATGATCTCTATGCAGGCCTGTTCGAGCGCCATGTCGGACTCCTTGTTCTCATGGCCGGCGATCGGTCGACGGATTGTCGGCTTGATGCGGCCATGGTCGGCGACGGCTTGTCGTGGCGCCGGTGCGAGGGGTTTCCTTCGCAAGCGGCCTTGGGCGGCTCGCGCATCGGCACTAGCCAGCCTGCTCCGCATCTGGGAGCAGTCCCCTTCGAGGCATAGCGGATCGAGCCGCCATCGACGCGGTGGCGACTTACTGGCGCCTGCCTAGGCTTCGACGTCGGCCTCCAGGGCTCGCGCCAGTTCCCCGGAATTCACCGTAAAGACCTGAGAGCTGCCGGGTGTCGAAAGCGCCGGGGTATGCAGCATGGTCGCAATCTGCCGATAGGCGACGAAGGAGGCGGCTGAAATCTCTTCCTCGTCGATCACCAGGCGATAGGTGCCGGCCGGCTGCAGATGGTCGAGCGCGCTCAGTTCGAACGGGCTCCTGAACGTGACCGTGGTCTCCCGGCTGCGGATGTTCATATCAGGCCTTTTTCTTCTTCTTGCTCGCAAGATCGAACGCCGCCGGCATGATGCGCGCCGATACGGGCGCCGCCGCGGCTTCCCTCTTCTTCTTCGGCTTCTTGGCTTCCCGGTTGCCGCGCATCTGACCCTTCGCCATGACGATCTCCTCTATGTTGCTCGATGCGCGCCCGCATGGCGGCGAGTTCCGCCATCCCCGCGCGGATCATGCGCGGAGCGGCTCATCAGCCAGCGCGACGGTCGTTTCCGTCAGGCTCAGGTCTTCGGCATGCCGAGCGCTTCGGCACAGGCCTTGGCGACCGCTGTGTCCGGCGAGGTGCTGCCGATCATCGTGGCCCAGCCACCCTTGGCGATGAAATCGCCCTGACTCCACGAGTTGATCTTCTTCAACTCGATCAGCGCGGCACCGGCGTTGGGCTGCTGTTGGAAGTTGCTCACGCAGATTGGCGACAGGGCCGCGACAACGGCGTTCTGGGATCTCTCTTTCGCCAACCGTTCGCTCGACGAGGCTGTCGACCAGCCACCCCAGGTGAACCCGACGACCGCGAGGGCAATCGCACCACCCACCGCGCCCCAAATGGCAGGTTTGGTTTCTGCGGGGATTTTCATGGGACCATCTTTCATTCTGCGGAAGAAAAATCATCCGCAAAACATAATAGCACAGTTTTCAGAGAAAAATTTAATAATCATCGTTTTTGATAATTATAAAAATCTACCGCCTAGGGATCATAATGGCGGAAAACCGAACATGAATCATGCAATAACTCAGAAAATACTTTTTGCTGCGGAAATATAGAAATTTTTTTTGCGGAGAGGCATCAGCTCCCCGCGGGTCCACGAAGGCCGAAATCCGGGGCTTCAGCCGCCCCCGCGACGGGCAACGGTCCGCTGAATCTCATGGTGATCGACGGCACGTTCGCGGCCATCGGGCCCTATGACCCGATACTGATGCTCGCCATTGTCGCGTGGCGGCATAATGCGGAGAACCTTGTATTCGCCGAGTCTCTGCGTGTTGAACAGGCCGCTCGTCAGCTCAACGAGGTCGCCGATCTTGTAGCCAGCGGAGCTCATGGGTTTGCCTTTTGGCTATCGGAGGGGATGGGAGACCCGGTTGCAGTGAGGCGCACCAGGGATTCTGGTGACTTTCAGCCGAAGCTGTCCGGGGTCAGTCTGTGAAAGGCCAAAGGGCGTTTCCGATATGCCGCCCGAGCGGCGTCGCGAATGGCCTCGCGGTTGTGATCGAAAGCCGTCAGGGCAGATGTTTCCTGCCCGTCGAAGGGAGCGGGGTCGAGCTTACGCAGCGCATCCAGGTCGATCTGGAACGCGATCTCCAGCGATGCATCGGAGCCCCAGAAGCTGATGCATTGCCGCCCGGCCTCGTAGCGCCGGATAGAGTTGGGGAAGTCGAGTGCCATCTTATTGCTCCCGGCTGGAAGGCCGAATTTCGCGATCGAATTCACCTCGCGCGGCGCAAACCTATGCGCTGCGAATGCCTCAGCCCGGCCCATTGTCCTGACCGCCCTGCCGCGGCTTTCGCTGGGCGAGTTCTGCTCGATAAGCGTCGTCGTGAAGAATTCTGCGCCTTCTTCTCAGCCAGACTCCGACGGCAAAGGAGCCGAGGGCGAAGGCCTCGAGCGCAGCCAGGTGGGGCAATAGGGACAGGCTGTAAAACTCCGCCACGCCCCAGGCGGTCATGGCAAAGAGCGAACTCCCGACAAGGCCATACATGATGGCCGAGCCTTCCGGGGGCGGAGCGTAGGCGGAGGCGGCTTTCAACGCGCCCCTCCTGGCCCGCTCTAGCTCCATGAGAGAAGCACGACGGCGAACGCCAAGGCGAAGGCTGCGACCAGGCCCAAATGAGCGCTCCAGCCGCGATACCCCGCCGCGAGCAGAATTCGGTAAAAAGGCCGGCTTATTGAGATGGCTGTCATGTCGGGCTCCAGATATTGAGCCCACGGGCGACAACTCTATGCCGGGCGTCGCCCAAGGATTCTCAAAACAAAATAATATTTAGAGATATACGAATATCATCATATGTTAATTATGTCAAACACCTATTTAACAAATTGTTAAAAATAAGAAAAGGCCGCAACTAATAGATAAATATCATGATCTGACGATTTCAGATTCTCGCAATTACTTGGCGTCTCGCTTGCGCGCGCCCGCTTCAGAGCCCAGGCGGCCTTGGAGAACGCGCAGCGACACGCTGACAGGGAGACGAGACGATGGCTCGCCCCACCGCGGCGCGGCCTCTCATTCCCTGTCCGCGAGTTGGCGATATTCGAGATCGAGGCGGAAACAGTCGCAAAAGCCATATTTGTTTCATGCGAATGCGAGACGCTGCCGGGCGACGAACTCTCCCATCCCGGCACGGCCTCGGAAGGACACGACCTGCACCAACCCGCTTTCGGACGCTTCACATTCAACCGCGCCGAGCTTTGGGCGGACGGCGTGGTCCATGTCCTTGGGATCGTGCTGGGGATTGCTGCGGTCGCGGCGCTGATCCTGCGTGTGGCCGCCATAGCTCCGCTGCCTGATCTGATCCCCGTCCTGATCTACAGCGCCGCGCTGATGGCCGTTCTCATCGTTTCCGCCGTCTACAACCTTTGGCCGGTTTCGCCGATGAAATGGCTGCTGCGGCGCTTCGACCATTCGGCAATCTACGTGCTGATTGCAGGGACCTATACCCCGTTCCTGATGAAACTCGGCGAGAACATCATAGCCCAGGCGCTTCTCATCCTCGTCTGGACCGCATCGACTGCGGGGATCGTGCTCAAGGTGGCGCTGCCTGGCCGCTTCGACCGCCTGTCGATCGGGCTCTATCTTCTCATCGGCTGGAGCGGCATCGCGGTGTGGCAGGGCATCGCGCATTTGCCCGCCACCAGCCTATGGCTGATGCTCACAGGTGGCCTTCTCTACACGATGGGCGTCGCCTTCCACGTCTGGAAAAGCCTCCCGTTCCAGAACGCCATCTGGCATGCCTTTGTCCTCGTGGCGTCCGGCTGCTTCTATGGGGCCGTGTTTCAGGCCTATGCCGCGTTTCCTTCGGCTTGAGTCACCCAACCCTCGATCTCGGCGCCCGGCCGTCCTCCCACGCGCCTCGCCCCGATCGAAGGTATCATCCGGATCGCGTAACAAGGCCGCGATGCGGCAGATATCGCCTTCCTGACCACCGACAAGGCCTGCACCATCGTATCGCAGACAGTGCAGGTCTCCCGCAGTGACGAAGCGAGCTGAAGCCGCCCCTGTCGGCGCTCGCCCCGGTGCTCATCGCATGAGGCCGGCCACCCGCAACGCGTCCTCGATGACCTTTCCGACCCCGGAGGCGGGAGCGCTCGGCTGTGGAAAGGGGGGCCCTGACGCGCCGTCGGCACTTCCTGAAGCGGGCTCGGTTCTCTGGTTGCCGGATGGGATCGTGTGCGACAGCTCCGTTCCGGTCCCAATCAACTGCCAGAAGCGAGCGATGTGACGCGTCGAGGAAATCCCAGCGTCGAGCATGAAGGCGCCAGGGTTGCCGATCTCGTCCGCCCTGCTGAGCGGCGTGCCGTGCCCCATGCCTGCGACGCTGACCGCCTCTATCTTCGCGATGCCGGCCTCATCGCGCCACAGGCGTCGCGAATGCGGCCCGATGCTATTTCGCTCGGGCTGTGCGTTCAGCAGACCGTGGATACCGCGCCATTGCGCGATGATGGCGTCCATGTTGCCGGGCGCGACCGTGTGGTCGGCGCTGCCATGCCAGAGCGAGAGGGTCGGCCAGGGGCCTGCATGGCGCGATGCGCCGCGCACCAGCGCTTCGAGGCTGCGCACCGGCGGCTGCCCATGTCCGCGCATCCGGTCCAGCGCCTCCGGCACCGACGATGCGCATCTGAAGGGAAGGCCGGCAATGATCGCGCCGCCGGCGAATAGATCCGGATATGTCGCGAGCATCGCGCAAGCCATGGCTCCGCCGGCCGACAAGCCCGTGATGAAGACCCGCCGCCGATCAAGACGGTGGATCTCTGTCATCATCTGCACCATCTGGGCGATCGACAGCGCCTCTCCGGAGTCACGCCGGACGTCCTCAGGCACGAACCAATTGAAGCAGAGGTTCGGATTGTTGGCCCGCTGCTGCTCGGGGCATAGCAGCGCGAACCCGTGCCGGTCGGCGAGCTGCGACCAGCCCGAGCCGTAGTCGTACCCAGCCGCCGTCTGCGTACAGCCGTGGAGCACGACGACAAGCGGCGCGCGCTCCGGCAGGAGCTCAGGAACATGAGTGTAGGCTCGGAGCGCTCCCGGATTGGAGCCGTCCCAACCGAAAGGTGACAAGCGCGACGACGGGATAGGGTCGCCGGCCGAGGGAAGTCTCCTCTGCAATGCCTTCAGGCGGGCGATCGTGTCGGCCATATTGCGCATCGTGGCTGTCCTTTTCGGGTCATGCCGGATGGCGCTGACAGGAGGGCAACCGTCACAGGGCAATTATGTTGCAGTGCACAACGAGAAATCGATGCGCGTATCGTGCATGCCTTAACATGGCCCGGCTTCGAGAGGCTGCAGGGGAGATCATCGAGCGAGATAGAAGTCGTATTCGGGCCGCTGGGGCGGGCGCATGGCGATCACGGCCTGTTTCGGCGGCCTTCCATTGCTGAGCATCCTGCCGTCCACGGCACGGCCGGCGCGGCACATCGTCAAATTTTTCCTATTGGGATTCCCGGCACCGGACAGGCGGAACCATAAACGAGCTTTCTGTTCCCAGCCTCCTGAGCGTCGCAAAGCTGGAGCCGGTCGGATCCAGCCCCGGCGTAGGAGGCATCGAACCGCCGCGCTTCCGGCCGGCCATGTGACGAGCGTCTCTATCGAGATGGGGCTGTCAAAGCGCCCATCGTAGCGCATGTCCAAGATGGGGAAACAGGCCGTCGGACGCATTGCTGGAACGGTCTCACGCTATGCGCCGCCCCCTATTTGACCAGTCCTCCTGCGCTCCTGGCGCCGGCAAACTGGCCTCGTCTGCAATCCACTCGTCCGCTGCTACGCGGAACGAAACGGTCTGCTCGCTGAAACTTGTTATCGAGACGCGGTAAACAATGCTGCGTGGCCAACATATCGCGAGAGGGCTCTGCAATTTGCTGAATTGGCCAAATCTGCCTTCGATGAAGCCGATGTATGATTTTCTATCAGTGCTCAACGAATACGAACAACTAACAGCCATCCGACTGCACGGCGGAATGAGCACATGCGCTCTGCCGGTGATCCATGGCGGTCCCGCAGCTTCTTCTGCGGCAAGGATTTTTCTTAACATGGAACACTCCGCACGTGTGGCGCCCTTGTTCAGGGCAATTGTTTGAGGTGCTTATCGTGGGAGTTGACCCTGATTCATGTAGTTTAAATCAGATTGGTGACCACATCATAGCATCGCAGCAAAATATACCGCAATGAGCGGTGTGTATTTCCATTTTTACTGCGGGGAGATGGGGAGGCGATTTTAGATATTTTACTAAAATCGATTTTCAATCGATAGTCAAACTATATTTTATTTACTTATTTATTCGACCGATCGTTGGGTAAGCAAAAGCTCCGGCGACGCGAAGGCTAGCGCTGCTCGCCAATGCTCTCGCCGCTCATCGGCCCGGCTCACGGCAGCAATGCAATCGCTGACGGGCATGGATGTTCCCCGCTCGGATTGCGACGAGTCGGTTGCGTTCGGGCTGGTCGCTCGAGGACCATGCGCGCGGAAGCTTTGGACGAGTGGGGAGGGCGCGCTCGTTGGTCGCGCGAAGTCGTCAATGAAAATACTCGGCGCATCGCTGGATGGATGTTGCCAGGATCAGATGGGTCAGCGTGTCTCTGTTGATGGCCTGGGCAGTCAGGATGCCCGAGAGCGGACGTCCAGCACGACAGGAATGGGCCAGTTTCGGCCGCAGCATCGTCTCGTAAATTAGGTTGCCGGAAAGCGGACGTTCCGCGAGTCCGCAAAGGGCCAATCTCGGCTGCGCTGTGCTACGATCTGTCGGAGTCGCCTCCTGGCCCTTATGTATGGACCGGCTGCGTTTCACAACAGGTTCGGCGCGGTGACGGAAGTCGCTCATATGTATCCGGCCTACTGATCGGCTCGCGGGCCGTGGCCTTGATGAGAATACGCGCGCACCTTTGGCCTCATTAGCAGATCAGCCGTTTTAGAGGCAAAAAGGGCCACCTGGCTCAGGGTGCGCATATTGAATCCGTTCCATGCCTGCTCCGTCGCGAATTAGTTGGGAGGCTGCTAGATTGCGAGCGCCTCCCCGTGCGTGTCGAAGGACCGTCCGTTGCGCAGCACGCTCCAGCTGATGCGAGCCAGCTTATTGGTGAGGGCGGTCGCGAGCTTGTTGCGGTGAAGTCGCGGAGCCGCATCCTTCAGCCAGGTTCCGAAGCTGAACTTCTCCCAGTTCTGCGGTCTCATGATGATGACCTTCGCGGCCTGGATGAACAGCATGCGCAGATAGGTGTTGCCCTGTTTCGAGATGCGCCCCAGCACGGTTCTGCCGCCGGTGCTGTATTGTCGAGGGACGAGACCGAGCCAGGCGCCGAAATCGCGGCCTCGGTCGAAGGCTTCACCATCGCCGATCGCGGCGACCAGTGCCGTCGAGATGATCGGCCCGACGCCCGGCACGCTCATGAGCCGCGTGCAGGCGGCCTGCTCGGCTGCGATCTTCTCGATCTCGGCGGTGATCGTCTCGATCCGCTCGTCGAGCCAAAGCCAGTCCTCGTAGAGGCCGACGATCAGATCGCTCATGCGCGGCGAGATCTCATCGGCCCGGTTCTTCAGGATGTCGAAGAGCGAGGTGCGAAGGGCCCGCAATCCGGGGCGGATGGCGATACCCTGTTCGATCAGGAACGCCCGGATCTGGTTGACCGTCGCGGTCCGGCGCGAGACCAACCGCGACCGGATGCGGTGATAGGCCTGCAGGTCGAGTTCATCCTGTGTCTTCTCCCGCACCACCCGCAGGCTCGGACGTAGCGCGGCCTCCGCGATGGCCTCGGCGTCATTGTAATCGTTCTTCTGGCCCTTCATGAAAGGCTTCGCATACTTCGCCGGAATGATGCGGGGCTCGTGGCCGAGCCTGCGCAGCGTGCGGGCGACAAAATGAGCGCTCAGGCAGGCTTCCATCCCGACGATGCAGGCGGGAAGAGTCTTGAAGGTCTCCTCCAGCGCCAAGCGCCGGATCTTGCGTCGGAACGCGATCTTGCCGTTCACATCGAAGCCGACCAGATGGAATACGTCCTTGCCGATATCGATGCCGACAACGGTGAGTTCTGCCTCGGTGTTAGAGGTCGTCCTGTTCATGGGGCTGCTCCGCCTTGGCGATAACGCCGCAGCTTACGCGGCTGCGGGTGCAGCCGGTCCATCCCATTAGCTGACCCTTGACAGCTCTTGCAGCAACCTCCGCTTCGCGCTCCCACTGCGGACGTTTAGGCAAACTGTGTCTTCACCAGTAAGCAGACACTTGCAGCCACGAGTTTGAAATGGAGCCGGGCACGCCGCTCCCCTTCATTCGGCAACGCTGCCCTCCAAACGCTTAAGCGCCGCCAACGCGTGGCGCGCGAAGCGATGAGCCCGGCTTCGGCCTCGAAGCCTTTCGACGTCGCTTCGATCTCCATAAATCGCGACCGTGTCGAAGGCGAACGTCATTCCATCCTCCCTGTGCGGGACGCGATGGTAAAACTGAGCATCGGCTCCGTCGTCGATGAAGCGTCGTGATACCCTCAGGCAATCCGACGGATAGGCCGCCACGAAGTCTAACGGTGGATACGCATCGCCCCTTTCGCTCGGAATGAAGCGATCGCTTAGTGCCTTCTGAATCTCACTCAGGCAACCCACGACCAACTGAGCAGGCATTTCGTGGAGCCGTGCCCAAGCGAGCCGCGCCTCGGAGTCCGGTGATCGCTTTGCCTCGATGGCATAGATCAAGAAGCGAATTGCGACGAGGCAGGCTTCTTCCGACGCTGTCGGATTAACCGGCTCCAACTCGGCGTAATGTCGACCGACAAACCGGGTCGCGGTCGCAAAGGCACCCCATTCCTCTTGCGCAAACGGATTTGTCCGACTGGGCAGGCCCGTGAGTGGCTGCAGCAAGGCTGCGTCGGTAGGGTCGCCAAACGCCGCTACCTCCCTGGTAAGCCAATCCAAGCTCGTTGAACTCTTAATATCCGAAGCTCGCAGTGCTCGCCGATAGAGGCGTCGCCGTAGCTGTTCGTCCAGATTGTAAATTTCTTCGCCATAGATGGAGTCGAACGGATGGTCGAACATCCTCAAGCACAACGAGAGAGCAAGGTCGTTGTCGACGACATCTTCATCGTCAACAAGGACAGACGCCAGCTCGGCTTTGACCTGCGCCCGTGAATCCTCGGCCTCAACATCAAGTGCGCCGAGAATCTTCAGCGCGTCGACGATACTCGAATTGATGGCCCAGTTTGTCGGGTTCACGTCGAGAGCCTGGATAGCTTCGATCAGGCGTTCGAGCACCTCCTGCGGCACCCGACGTGCATAGCCGACTGAACTCAGCATAGCGAGTTGAACGTGGTACGGCTCCCACCGAAACCGCTCGCGAAACAGATAAATCAGTTGCTCGGCGAAATCGCTATCATTGCCATCGAAGAACGCCCGTCGCCCCTCCAGCAAGAAATGAAGTTGGCCTGAAGTCAGTTGCTCCACCTTGATCGGGAAGGCTCGCTCCTCTTTTGATGCTGGTTCAAAGCCGCGCTGCGTTGATCGGGCAACCTCGGTAAATCCGATGGATTCGCCGAACCCGTAGTACGTCAGCGCGAAGCTTTGACTTCGGATCGGATATCGTTCTTCACGAGCAAAATCTGCAAAACGGCTCCGCTCCGTCGCTAACCGGGCGTCCATCTCCGCACAGAGCCTCAGGAAGATGTCGAGGCCCGATCCGTGGACGGCAAGGCGACCGACCGCGCGGAGCCTTGCCTCTTCTGGATAGGTCCACTCGCGCCGGGTCGCATCTTCCCAGCCGATCCGGACTGCATCCCTTTCTTTCGACAGCGCAAGCCGAGCGCCGCGAATTTCCTCGACACAGGCTTCCGTCGCCTCGTTCAACAAATCCCATGCGCTCGAGGCTGCGATCGGACCAAAGTGTCCTCTCGCCGCATCGCCCAACAATGTCGAACTCGTCGCCTCTGAAAGCACGCCTCGACAGACAGCCGCATCGTCGATCGCCGCAACGATGTCGCCGGCGATCGGCTCGATGATCGGAGCCGACAATCGCTGCCCAAAGCTTATGGGATCGCTTTCCGCCGTTCGTGCCAGGTCGATCGCCGCGCACGCATTCAGAATCATCTCATGGGAGAACGACACCCGACCCGTGCGTCGAGCCAGCAGCCCGGCCGCAAACAGCGCATCGCACTCGGCAAAGCCCAGACCTTCAGCGCGCATGAAATCGTCGAAATTCGCCTCCGCCATCGAGAATGCGATCTGCGTATGCAGCGTGCTCGCGAGCCGCCTCAAGCCAAACGATCCAGCCCGCGCGTGCCCAGCCAAACGCTTGCGGATGTATTGATCGATCAGAAGCAGGCGAGTGGCGTTGGCCTTCAGATCGGCGCCAATTTGCCCGACGAGAGCGGCCTCGATGCCCGATCCGACTGCCCGGAGCACGTCCAGAGCGACCGGGGTGAGTTGCCCTCCAACTGCTCGTGCAATTCGCTTCTTCAACTCCAAGCTCGGGCGAGCCACCGCCACGCCTCCGAGCCCAGCAAACTCGCCCGGCTTTGCTTCTTGACCGGTAATGACGAGCAGCGCGCCCATCCGCCTCGCCAGTGCCCGGACACCACGGAGCGCCTCCGACGCCGCTGCACCGAACTCGTTGATGCCATCGACGATCAAAAAGACTGGCCGGTCGGAGCGCGCGACCGCGCGATAGAGCTTCACCGGAGCGCTATCGGTGAGAAGCCCAACTTCCCTGCGCAGGCACTCGGCCCACGAGCCGGTGAAGTTCTTCGCGGCGATAAAGAAAGTCGGGTGTCCCGCCTCAGCGAGGCTCGCCGCGAGCCATTTCGCCATCAAGGACTTGCCGCAGCCGGACGGGCCGCTGATGAAGCAGCCCGCATCCGCAGCAACCGCATCCATCATTTCCGCGCGTTGGTCGTCCGTCTCGGGGAGCCACGATTTTCCATCGCGTTCATATTCGGCCGCTACGGCGGCGGCGTAGCTGGCAAGCAGATCGAACTCCTCGCGCGCTTCTCGGCCCGCCGTGGCTTGATCCAAAGTCACCGGCCTTAGCTTGAGCGTGCGCGCGAGTTCCTCCCAGTCCGCCAATGACCAAGGTGATGCCCCGACCGTTTTCAGTTGGTCCGAGAAGAGATCGATGGTCGTGACGAGCGCCTTGAAATTGCCAGGCGTGACGACGGATCCCTCAGGGATTGGGCTGGTGAACACGACGTACCCATCCGGATAGAAGTTGCCCACCGACTTTGCCGCCTGCATCGCATCGCGCACATTGTTCTTCGCGCCAACCGCTTGCTGATAGGCGTTCGTGTAGTCTCTCCACTCGCCGGAGGCAGACAACCGCGTCCAGGTTCCGTTGACCTCACCGCGGATCGGCAGCCGGCTGGTCTTCACCTCCACGACTGAAGCGGAATCGGCCGTGGCAATTATGCAGTCGATTTGTCGACCTTCGAGTTCGATATTGGCGAGAACGATCGACGGTATCTTTTTCTCTTCGAGCCATGAAACTATAAATGATAAGAATTTTCGCTCCGACTCGTGCTCGATCGGCGCGCCAACGAAAATCTTTGTTTTAGTGGATTCCGTATTCATGAGAACATCATAGCAGAGCGCTCAGTGTACCGCATCGATGCGGCGGAGGGGCAGGCTCTCACCTTGCGCTAGGGCGTGATGGGTCGCCGCTCAGACAGAAATGCCGTATATGCGTGTTCGCGGCTACCGTCTGACAGCAGGATCCCGGCTCAGCGGTGAAAGGAACGCACGTGTGAGAGCCATTTGGCGGGGTGATCAAGGCGCATAGAAGGCCCTGTTCGGGCGAGCCTTCCTGCATAGCCGCTACGACGGTCGTCGTGGAGACCGATCGCAAGGGCGCGACGTCACCCACCTCGTCGGCCAGCACATCACGGATCTCTCGGCCGAATGCGCCAGCGTCGGCAACCGGGATATGGCTTTTCCGATACGCTAGGGCTGCGGCGACCAGATTAGGAATGGCGGTTCGGGCCCCCATTCGTAAGAGCTGGCGCCCAAGGCCTGCGCACCCGAGAGATCTATATTCCTGACCTGCACATCGATACTATCAAAGTGAAGGGACGAAACTTCCATTGATCTGCTCGGGGGACGCGCAAGCACATGGCCGACGTGGTTGAAGTAGGGTCGGCAAGCCCGCCTGCAACGGCATCGCCACCCCTGTCCACCCAAACCGTCTCAATCGACGCTCAATGCATCGGCGACCGTTGGGCGGCGCATGATGCAACGAGCCTGGCAAAGCTGATCGCCATCATTGCAATGGGCCAGGCGGCCTATGCCGCCTACATCCTCAGGGAACTCCTTCCGGCCGCCCCGGCGTTTTCGGACGCCGACTTGCGTCAAGAAGCACGGGTCAGGATGACCGTTCAGGACGATGCCAAAACGCCGCGAACCGGTTATCCCCGGTGGCAGCGCGACGGTTTCATCTTTGAAGCGATCTCCTGGATCGCCGCGCGGCAAGTCTATGGAACCGAGGTGCTGCTGAAAGACCCGCATGTAAGCGCCACGTCCCAAGGTCTGGACGGCCTGATGATCGAGCTGGCCGACGACAAATCAAAAGTCGTGATGACGACGATTTTCGAGGACAAATGCACTGACGATCCCAGGGGCACGTTTCTCCAAAAAGTCATTCCTGCGTTCCTCGACCGCCACAAGAACAAGCGTTCCGCCGAGCTCGTCGCCACCGCATCCGCTCTGTTGCGCATGAGCGGCATCGATGAGGGTGCGTCCGCCAAGCTGGCGGCAAACGTCATGGATCGTAAGCAGCGGCGTTACCGCGCAGCCTTCGCGCTGTCCAAGGATCAGGACAGCCAGGCCGAGCGGCAGAAACTCTTCAAGGGATACGATGCACTCGATGGCCTCAGTCAGGACCGCCGGATCGGCGCCAGCTTGATTGTCGAAGGAAAGGTCCGCGACTGGTTTGATAGCCTTGCAGCGCAGGCGATCGCCTATCTCGACGAGCTAGAGACGGAGGTTGCCTGATGTTCGATTCCGCTACGGCTCAGCTGCTCCGGTCGGCGCCCCCGGTTCCGGGCCTCGATCCGCAGAACATACCGGCGCTGCTGACGAGGCACTATGCGAACCTGGTGTCGGCGCGATTGAGCGGCACAGGCGACGCAGCCAGCGATGGTGAAAGCGGATGGACGCTTGAACGCATCTCAGACACTTACGAACTGGTCACATCGCTCCAGACCGAGGGCTCTGTGCGCAGGGCAGCCGCATTCGTCGCAGGAACAGCCCAGCAAATCCTCGCACGACGGCAAGCGGCCGCCCCGGATGGTCCCGCCGTCGTCTCCAACATTGACAGGGACCGCCTCGATCCAACGATCGCCGCCGCCCTGCTGTTTCTTGCCGCAGAACAATATGCGGACGCCCACGAAGCGGCCTCGCACATCCTTCCCCGTCGCGATGGTCAAAGCTACGAGGCGACCATTCTGTCTGAGAATGTCGCCGACCTGGCTCGCGGCCAGCTCGACCGCATCTACGAGCGTGCGACACGATGGCGGGCAAGGCGTCGAGCGATTGGCCTGGAAGAGCAAGCGCTCGCAGCACTGCTCGAGGCTCTCATTGTCGGCATCGAGATGCTTGCCGCACGCTTCCTCGGACTACCAACGCCGCAACCCGCCATTGGGCGTTTCGATACGGCGCGCACCGCCTTCGAGCGTGTGCTGCGGCTCTCCGCCGTCTTGGACGATCAATATGGCGATGTGCTCGGTGGCAACATCCTCAGCACCTACGCAGGACCGCATCACCTCGCGTCGCTCCTGATCGCGGCCCATGACGGTATCGCCAGCGCAGCGCTCACAGACCTCTCCCCTCCCGGCGGAGCCGACACAAAATTCTGGGGTAAATGGATCCGCGCGAGAGCAAATGCTTTCCCGTTCCTATGGCCTAACCACCGCGAGGCGATCGCAAAGGGTTTCCACGAGACCGGTAAGTCGGCCGTTGTGGTCCTTCCCACAGGAGCAGGCAAAACGACCGTCTCTTCACTGAAGCTGGCGGGCGCTCTCTCCCGGGGCAAGAAGGTCGTGTTTCTCGCGCCGACGCATGCTCTTGTTGAGCAGCTCACCGGCGATCTGCAAGAGATCTTCCCGCAGGAACTCCTTGGCTCGGTCGTCTCCAGCGACTTCGATTTGCTCTTCGGGCTGGACGCGCAGCTCCGGGAAATCGAGGTGATGACGCCGGAGCGTTGCCTCGCGATGCTCTCCTTTGCGCCCGAAGCGTTTTCCGATGTGGGACTTCTGATCTTCGACGAATGCCATCTCTTGAGCCCTCAGTCAGGGAAGATCCGGCGTGCGCTCGACGGTATGCTCTGCGTCCTCGCATTCAATCACATCGCGCCCGACGCCGATCTGCTCTTCCTGTCGGCGATGCTCAAGAACGGTCCTGAATTCGCCGACTGGATCCATCAGCTCACCGGACGCGACTGCGTGTGCGTTGACCTTTTGTGGAAGCCGAGCAGGCAAGCACGCGGCGTGGTGATCTACAAAAACGGAGAGCTGGAGGACGCGAAGAAGGCTGCGATGGCCGCCCAGCTCGCTGAGAACACGAAAAAAGCGAAGAAGGCTAAGGGGCTTCGGGTCATCGCGGAACGGCAACTCGTCGCGCACCCATGGGCGATCTGGGGGCTGCAACATAATTGGCTGCGCGAGAAGCGTGCTCACTGCGTCATGACGCAGGTGCTCGACGCTTCCGTCGCGCTCGCCGGCGATATCAAATATGGTCCGCTCCGGCTAAAGCCGAATGCCAATCACGTCGCCGCCAAGTTGGCCATCTCCGCCACTCGGAGCGGTCTAAAATCGATCGTGTTCGTCAACACGAAGAACGACGCGGTCTCGGTCGCGGGCGAGATATCAGACGAACTCAACGAGAAGATCGAGGTCACCGAGGCCGAGCAGGAGCGCTGGGACGCGCTCGAGGCCGAACTCGGCGGCCTCAAGCATTCCTTGCTCTCTCGACCCGCCATCGCCGTTCCGCATAATTCGGCAATGCTTCGCCTCGAGCGCGATCTCGCCGAGCGCATGTTCAAACGGGCCAACGGCGCGAAAGTCATCGTCGCAACCCCGACTCTCGCCCAGGGCCTAACCTCCCCGCCCAGCTTGCGATTCTGGCTGGCGACAAGCGCGCCGACGCTGCACAAAAAGGGCGCGCCGACCTCGAGGCGCACGAGATCCTAAATGCTGCCGCCAGAGCCGGTCGAGCAGGTCATCTCGCCAATGGCGTCGTGCTGCTAATCCCCGAGCCCATCATCAGCTTCTCCGACGGCGAGCCCTTGGGGTGGAAGGTTGTCGAAAAGCTGAAGTCTGTTCTGCCCGAAGACGATCGCTGCGTCGTGATCTCCGATCCGCTCGAGATCGTGCTGGACAGGCTCATGCAGGGTCAAACGGTCGATCCGGATGTCCGCTATGTCGTCAATCGAATGGCGGCGCTTCGCGAAGCGGAAGGAGCAGAGGAACCCAACGTCCTTTTCGATCTTCGAAAGTCGTTCGGGGCGTTCGCGGCGCGAAAGCGCCATGCCGAAGCGGAGTTTGAAGCCAAGATCACCGATCTAAAGAAAGCGATCGCGCTGGATGCGCAGGGAGAGGTCGACAACACGATCGCGGAACTGGCCTCTCAGAGCGGGTTGTCGATGAACCTGCTGCTCCGGCTGCGAAAGAGAATCGCCGATGGCACCGGAAAGTTGCCCACGACCGTCGGCGAATGGCTGACTTGGACGATCGATTGGCTGAAGGCTGATGACGATGCGCGCGACTCGCTACTGGGCGGCGTAAGCCGGTCGCTCATGGCATCATGCGGTCGAAAGCGGGACGCAGAACTAACCGCCGAGGAGTTGGCGCTCGTCCTCCCTGGCCTCGTCGCCTGGATCAGCGGCAAGCCTCTTTGCGAGGTCGAACGTGCATTGGGTGGAGATCCCGATTCCGACGACGACGCGGAGAAGATGTGTCCAAGGGCGCGTGAACTTGTCGGAACTGTCGTGCCTCGAGGCCTCTCGTTCATCATCGGACTGGTGTCCCATGTCGTCGGGGAGGTTGACCCTTTTGGCCACCAGGAAGAGCTGGATAGACAGGTCATCGAGTGTCTCGGCCCGGCCGTGCGTAAGGGCTACGACACGCCGGCGAAGGTCTTTCTCTCAAGCAATACGCCAGCTGCGCTTAGCCGGGTTCAACTTCATGCGTTGGCGTTAAGGCAAATGACTTGAAAGGAGCGGCTAGCAGACTGACATCCTTGAAAGACTGCAAGCGCGTCTTTTTTTGCAACACCGCCGCCTATAAGCTGACAGTCTGGAAGCGGTCCCAAACCGGCCATTCGTCCTAGCCGCGGCGAACTTCTGCTTCTTGGCGCTGCACGGAAGCGGGTGCTCGCCTTCGAAGCAAACACTTGAGGCAACTCTCGGTGGTTTCAGGCCCCCGCAACCAACTTTACCGAACATAGTTCTTCGGCATTGAGAATCGCCCTCCCAGGGACGGTTTCTTTGTTGTCGGCGCTCACCGCGACAGCAACCATGTTGGCGATCTCACCGACGAGCTCGATCTCGTAGCCACGCTCGATCGGGTGGATAAGGACGACCTCGATCAGCGACCGAAGAATATCCAGCGCCTCCGTACGCGTCTCGTCATCCGCCAAGGCCTCGCGAACGTCCTCGACCTTCCTGCGGTACAGGCCCGCAAGATTGGGGTGCATGCGAACAGGCGGCTCCGGCTCTGAGGTGGCCTGTCCGGCGAGCGTCTCGCGCTCAGCTTCGAGCAGGCCGAGCCGCGCCGCGACGCTCGTGGACTTCATGCCTTCCGCGAGCGCGGACACCAACGCATCGATCTGCCGCTCGATCTGCTCGAGCTTGTCGCATGCGACATCGGTCGCTCGCCGCTCGTCGATGTCAGTTTAACATCGCTATTGCTCATTGATTTCGATTCTTATGTCTGACCGAACGCGAATGAATTCTCCCCTATCTTATCGTCGAACGGCGGCAGCAATCTTGCTCGATGACTTCTGGCGTGCGCCATGACCAGACATTGAGGCTCTGCCCAGAAACGGACATTCCGCAGAGCTGCGGGCTGCCGCGCCTTGCATGCGACGCGCCTGATGCCCCCCGGATCTCGTCTATCAAAACGGTCGCTTTTGTTGGCAGGCACAGCTAGCAAAATGCATGCGCGCCGACATCCTTGGGCTTCAAGCCTTCATCAGCATTGCCGAACGCGGCAGCTTCCGGGCTGCCGCATCACATCTCAACCTGTCGCAGACAGCGCTGAGTCATCGTGTCCGCAAGCTTGAGGAAGCGCTCGGAACGCCGCTCTTCTTGAGGACGACGCGGCAGGTCTCGCTGACGGCGGCCGGAACCACGCTGTTGCCGCGCGCGCGACGGATCTTCGAGGATCTCGGATCCGCTATCGACGAGGTAAAGGTTGAGGTCCGCGAGCGCGACACGGAGGTTTCCGTAGGTTGTCTGCCGACCGTCGCCGCCCACTGCATGCCTTCCGTCATCGCGGCTTTCGCCAAGCGCCATCCGGGCCTGGGTGTACGGGTGCATGACAATTCCGCAGCGGAGATCGCCGACAAGGTGCAATCCGGGGAAGCGGAGTTCGGGGTGACCATTGTCGCCGCGAACCGCTGGGACCTTGAGCTCAAACCGGTGGTCAAGGAGCCTTTCGTGCTCGTCAGCCATCGCGACATGCCGCTCGCGCAAGCAACTTCGCTTACCTGGGCCCAGCTTCAGGGCGAGCCGCTTGTCCGCATCAGCGCCGAGACGGGCAACCGCATCCTCATCGACGATGCGCTGGGCTCACGTCGCGAGACATTGACCTGGCGCTACGAAGTGCAACGCGTCGTCACTGCGGTCAGCCTTGTGCGATCCAGCATCGGCTATGCCATCGTCCCACAGCTCGCCCTCGATGTGGTCGATGCCGGCGGGCTGGTCGCGATTCCCCTTCGAGCGCCGTCCATTACCCGGACATTGGGCATCATCACGCGAAAGACGGTGCCCTTGCGCCCCGCGACACGCGATCTGCTTTCGTTGCTGAGCGCCTCGCTCAAGCGCAGCATCGCGCGTCCTGATTGATGAATTAAATTGCCTAATCGCTGCAATCTTATCATTTGATGAGGCAATGATCTTATCCCACCCTTGCTGCGGGAAGAAACGCACAAGGAGTGGCGACGATGGCTGGTTCAGCACCGGCGGCGATCGCGTTCATCGGCTTCGGCGAGGTCGGACAGACGTTTTCACGCGGCCTCCTGGCCAACGGCGCGACGGGCATTCGGGCCTATGATCTCCTGTTCGGCGGCCATTCCGGTCGGCGGCTGGAGGATGCGGCACAACAGATCGGGGTTAGCTGTGGCAGCTCCGCAGCCGAGGCGTGTTCGCAAGCCTCCTTCGTCTTCTCGGCGGTTACCGCCGATCGCGCCGAAGAGGTTGCCATCGAAGCTGCGAACTGGCTGAGGTCCGGCCAGATCTTCGTCGACGTCAACTCGGCCGCGCCCTCGACCAAGCAGCGCGCCGCGCAGGTGGTGCAGGCCAGCGGCGCCGATTACGTCGAGGCGGCGGTGATGGCGCCGGTGCTGAAGCCCGGGCTCGACGTCGCGATCCTCGCCGGCGGCCCGAAGGCCGAGGCCGCATCTGCGACGCTCAATGCGCTCGGCATGAATCTGACACCGGTTTCCGAGCAGTTCGGCCGCGCCTCGGCCATGAAGCTCTGCCGCAGCATCGTCATCAAGGGGCTCGAGGCGCTGATGGTGGATTGCGCCGCCGCCTGCGATGCCTGGGACGTCAAGGACCCCGTCTTCGCCAGCCTGCACGCGACGTTCCCCTCGATCGATTTCCACGCTCTCGCGGCGGACATGCGCGAGCGCGTCGCGACCCATGGCATCCGGCGTTCGGCCGAGATGCGCGAGGCGGCCGAGATGCTCGCCGCCGCGGGGTTGGAGCCCGGCCTCGCCAGTGCCGTTGCTGCAGCGCAATTGCGTGGGGCACGCCGCAAGGGAGGCGCCTGATGCAGCTTGATCGCCGCTCCATTCTCTCTGGTTTCGGCACGGCCGCACTATCTGGCTTCGCGCCGACACCGGCCCGGGCCGAATGGCCGAGCCAGGTCATCCGCATCGTCGTGCCCTTCACGCCGGGTGGCAGCACCGATGTGCTCGCCCGGCTGATCGCCGCGAAGCTCGAACAGGCCATTCCGGGCAAAGGCTTTATCATCGAGAACCGGCCAGGCGCGGGCGGCATGACGGCCGCCGGCCAGGTCGCGAGATCCGAGCCCGATGGCCACACTCTGATGATGGGCCATATCGGCACGCTGGCCTTTGCGCCCTCGCTCTACCCCAACGTGCCCTATGATCCGATCAAGGATTTTCAGCCGGTCGCGCTGGTCGCCATGGTTCCGAACATCCTGGCGATCAATCCGAAGCTGCCGGCCAAGACGCTGGGCGAGTTCATCGCCTATGCCAAGGCCAATCCCGGCAAGCTGAACTTCAGTTCCGGCGGCCAGGGCAGCGCCGCCCATATCGCTACCGCCTATCTGACTTATCGTGCGGGCATCGACGCGGTGCATGTGCCCTATCGCGGCACGGCGCCTTCCGTGAACGATCTCGTCGCCGGCAATGTCCAGTTCACGCTGACTGGCGGGCCAGCGGTGCTGCCGCTGGCGGAAGGTGGGCAGCTCCGTGTGCTCGGCGTCGCCAGCCGCGAGCGTGTCGGCTTCGCTCCCGATCTGCCGACGCTCTCGGAAGGCGGGTTGCCCGATTTCGAAGCGGTGCAATGGTATGGCCTGGTCGCGCCGGCGCGGACCTCGCGTGCCATCGTCGACCGGCTCAACCGGGAGATCAACGCGCTGCTCGGTCAGCCTGACTTCGCCGCGGCGCTGGCCCGCGACGGCGCTATCGCTCGACCTGAAACGCCGGATGGCTTCGGCACGCTGATTTCTTCGGAGCTTGCTCTCTGGCGCGATGTCATCACTCGCGCCGGCATCAAGGCGACGGCGGAGTGAGGCCATGGGGCAGATCGCCGTTCCTTGCATGCTGATCCGAGGCGGCACCTCCAAAGGGGCCTACTTCCTGCGTGACGACCTGCCGACGGACGTCGCCGCGCGCGATGCCTTCCTGCTCGCGGTGATGGGTTCGCCCGACAAGCGGCAGGTCGACGGGCTCGGTGGCGCCCACCCGCTGACCAGCAAGGTCGCAATCGTCTCGAAATCGAGCGAGCCAGGCTGCGACATCGATTTCCTGTTCGCGCAGGTCGGTATTGAAGCGGCGCAAGTCGATACCACGCCGAATTGCGGCAACATCCTTGCCGGTGTCGGGCCGTTCGCTCTGGCGCGCGGATTGGTCAAGGCGAGCGGCGCGCGCAGCCCGGTTCGCGTTCGCACGATCAACACCGGCACCATCGCCGACCTATCCATGGAGACGCCGGAGGGGCAGGCGAGCGCCGAGGGCGGTGCCCGCATCGACGGCGTGCCGGGCACCTCCGCCCCGATCGATATCGGCTTCCTCGATGCCGAAGGCTCGGTCTGCGGCGCGCTGCTGCCGACAGGTAATGTCGTTGATGTCGTCGAGGGCGTGCCCTGCACTTTGATCGACAACGGCATGCCGGTCATCGTCATGCGCGCCGCCGATGTCGGACGCACCGGCTATGAACCGCGCGACGAGCTCGACAAGGACATCGAGCTGAAGGCGCGCATCGAGCGTATTCGGCTCGCCGCCGGGCCACTGATGAATCTCGGAGATGTCGCGAAGAAGGTCGTGCCCAAGATCGCGCTTGTCGCGCCGCCGCGGGCTGGCGGCGCCATCTGCACGCGCAGCTTCATCCCGCATGAGTGCCACGCCTCGATCGGCGTCTTCGCTGCGGTGACGGTGGCGACGGCCGCCGTGCTGCCGGGCTCGCCTGCGGCCTCGGTCGCGCAGATGCCGCCAGGCCGCGAGCGCTCGCTCTCGGTCGAGCATCCGACGGGCGAGTTCACGGTGACGCTGACGGTCGGCGGGACGGCAGAGGAGCCGGTGGTCGAGCGGGCGGGGCTGCTGCGCACCGCGCGCATTCTGATGGAGGGTAAGGCCTTCGTGCCGGCCCATGTGCTGGTCGCCTATGACGGCGCCCGCCAGGCAACAGAATGAGAAAGATGGAGGGCTGAGCGACGATGTCGGGCCAGCAGAAGACAGGTCTTGTGATCACGGCCCATCCGGGCGATTTCGTCTGGCGTGCGGGCGGAGCCATTGCACTCCATGCCAAGCGCGGGATGCGCGTGAAGATCCTCTGCCTCTCCTATGGCGAGCGTGGCGAGAGCCAGTTCGCCTGGAAGAGGGCCGGCGTCAGGATGGAGGACGTCAAGGCGCAGCGCCGGGAGGAGGCTCAGGCCGCCGCCGAGCTGCTCGGCGCCGAGATCGAGTTCATGGATGCCGGAGATTACCCGCTCCGGACGACGGCCGAAATGCTCGACCGCACCGTCGATATCTTTCACGAGCTCAATCCGAGCTTCGTGCTGACCCATGCGCTGGAAGACCCCTACAATGCCGACCATCCCGAGGCGGCGCGGTTCGCCCAGGAGGCGCGCATCATCGCGCAGGCCGCGGGGCATAAGCCCGATCCCGACCGCGCCTATGCCGCGCCGCCGGTCTTCCTGTTCGAGCCGCACCAGCCCGAACAATGCGGCTTCAAGCCAAACGTCATCCTGAACATCGACGAGGTCTGGGAGCAGAAGCGCAAGGTCTTCGAGATACTCGCCGCGCAGAAGCATCTCTGGGAATACTACACCCGCGTCGCGCTCAACCGCGGCATGCAGGGCGGCCGCAACTCCGGCAAGGCCATGACCTATGGCGAAGCCTATCAGCGGCTCTTCCCGGAAGCTTTGGAGGCGCTGGCATGAACCCCGTCGTCATTCGCACGAAGAAGCGCGCCTCGGCTGCCGCGATGGCCGATCTGGAGGAGCTCGGCGTCTCGACCACGCATGAGGCCATGGGGCGGGCCGGGCTGATGAAGCCGTACATGCGACCGATCTATGCCGGCGCTCAGATCGCCGGAGGGGCCGTCACCGTGCTCGCCCAGCCCGGCGACAACTGGATGATCCATGTCGCGATCGAGCAGGTGCAGCCCGGCGATGTCCTCGTCGTCGCCTGCACCACCGACAACACCGACGGCATGTTCGGTGACCTGCTCGCGACGTCGCTCAAGGCGCGCGGCGGCATAGGCCTCGTCACCGATGCGGGCGTGCGCGATGTGCGCGTGCTGACCGAGATGGGCTTTCCCGTCTGGTCCCGCGCCATCTCGGCCAAGGGCACGGTCAAGGCGACGCTTGGCTCGGTCAACGTGCCGGTGGTCTGCGCCGGCGCCCTCGTCAATCCTGGTGACGTGGTCGTCGCGGACGATGACGGCGTCGTCGTGGTGCCCCGGCTCGATGCGGAGTCCGTCGCTGCGGTTGCTCGCAAGCGCGAGGCAAACGAGGAGGAAAAGCGCCGGCGGCTCGCATCTGGCGAACTCGGGCTGGACATGTACGCTATGCGCGAAGGCCTCGCCAAAGCAGGTCTCGTCTATCGCGACGAAGAATGAACGGAAGCCTCGCCAAGGGGCCCCTCAAGGAAGGAAACGGGGAGGAACGACGCATGACGCATCGCAGGACGATTCTGGGTGGAATTCTCGGCCTCGCGCTCACCGGATCGGCGAGTGCCGCGGCGCTGGCGCAGGAGGCGGTCAAGGTCGGGCTGATCCTGCCGATGACGGGCCCCTTCGCCTCGACCGGCAAGCAGATCGACGCTGCCGTAAAGCTCTTCCTCGCCAAGGAAGGCGCCACCCATGGCGGGCGCAAGCTCGAGGTCATCCTCAAGGACGATGCCGGCAACGCCGACACGACGCGCCGCCTGGCGCAGGAGCTGGTCGTCAACGACAAGGTCTCGGTGCTCGCGGGCTTTGGCCTGACGCCGCTCGCCATGGCGACCGCGCAGGTCGCAACGCAAGCGAAGGTGCCGCAGATCGTCATGGCGGCGGCGACCGCCACGATCACCGAGGCCTCGCCGTACATCGTGCGCACCTCCTTCACGCTGCCGCAGGCTTCCGAACCGATGGCGGATTGGGCGGCGGCGAACGGCATCAAGAAGGTCTTCACGGTCGTCACCGACTACGGCCCGGGCATCGATGCCGAAACCTCCTTCGCCGCCAAGTTCAAGGCGGCGGGCGGCACGGTCGAGAGCGTCCGGGTGCCGCTGCGCAACCCCGATTTCGCGCCCTTCCTGCAGCGCGTCTCGGAAGCGAAGCCCGACGCGCTGTTCGTCTTCGTGCCGTCGGGTATCGGCGCTCAGTTCATGAAGCAGTTCGTCGAGCGCGGCCTGGACAAGGCCGGCGTCAAGCTCATCGGACCCGGCGACGTGGTCGATGACGATATCCTCGAAGGTATCGGCGACGTCGCCATCGGCGCGATCACCACCCACCATTATTCGGCCAAGCACGACAGCGCCGAGAACAAGGCCTTCGTCGAGGCCTTCCAGAAGGCCAATCCCGGAATGCGGCCGAACTTCATGGCGGTCGGCGGCTTTGACGGCATGAAGCTGATCGCCAAGGCCCTTGAGGCGACCAAGGGCGATGCCAGCGGCGACAAGCTGATCGCGGCGATGAAGGGAGCTGCCTGGGAGAGTCCGCGTGGCCCGATCAAGATCGACCCCGACACCCGCGACATCATCCAGAACATCTATGTCCGCAAGACCGAGAAGGTCGGCCCGGAGCTCCACAATGTGGAATTCGCGACGATCAAGGACGTCAAGGACCCTGTGAAGGCCCGCAAGTGACGCGAGCGACCACGAGAGGCCGCGGCGAGGTTACAGGCGCATGCTGACCATCCTGTTTGACGGGATCGCCTATGGGATGGTGCTCTTCGTCCTCGGCTGCGGGCTGTCCGTGACGATGGGGTTGATGAACTTCGTCAACCTCGCCCACGGCGCCTTCGCGATGCTCGGCGGCTATGTCGCCGTCCTGGCGATGCAGCGGCTCGGCCTGCCTTTCCTGGCGAGCCTGCCGCTGGCCTTCCTCGTGGCTGCGCTGGTGGGGATCGTTCTGGAGCGGCTGATCTACCGGCCGATGTATGCCAAGAGCCATCTCGACCAGGTGATGTTCTCGATCGGGCTGGTCTTCATGGCAGTCGCCGGCACTGACTGGCTGATGGGCTCGACCCAGCAGTTCATCCGGCTTCCCGCCTGGTTGCAGGGACGCTTCGAGATCGCGGGCATTGGCATCGGCCGCTACCGGCTCTTTGTCATCGTCATCTGCGGTCTGCTCGCCGTCTCGCTGCAATGGGGCTTCACTCGCACCCGTTTCGGCAGCCGGCTGCGCGCGGCGGTCGACGATGCGCGGGTGGCGCGCGGGCTCGGCATCCCGGTCAATAGGCTCTTCGCACTGACCTTCGCGCTGGGCTCGGGCCTCGCCGGTCTGGGCGGCGCGCTCGGCGTCGAGCTGATGGGTCTCGACCCGACATTTCCGTTGAAATTCATGATCTACTTCCTCATCGTCGTGACGGTCGGCGGCACCTCCAGCATCACCGGCCCCTTCTTCGCGGCGATGCTGCTCGGCGTGGCAGATGTCGTCGGCAAGTATTTCGTGCCGCAAGTCGGTGCTTTCATCATCTACGCTCTGATGGTCGTCCTGCTGATCACGCGCCCGCACGGGCTCTTCGCGAGGGCGAGAGCATGACCGCGCCCGCCTTCGAGACACGCGTCCGGCAGTCGCTCCTGGAGGCGCGGCGCTGGCACCCGGCCGAGATCGCCTTCTGGCTCCTGGCTGCTGCGGCCTCCGTGCTCTTCCCGCGGCAATGGCTGCTGCTCAACGAGATCGCGATCCTGGCGCTCTTCGCGCTCTCGCTCGATCTGATCCTGGGTTTCGCCGGCATCGTCTCGCTGGGCCATGCCGCCTTCCTCGGCATGGGCGCCTATACGGCGGGGCTGTTTGCCAAGCATGTCACGGCCGATCCGCTGGCGGGCCTGGGCGTCGGCATGGCGGCGGCCGGGCTGCTCGGACTCGTCACCAGCCCGCTGGTGCTGCGCGGCACGGATCTCACCCGTCTCATGATCACGCTCGGCGTCGCACTCATCCTCTATGAGCTGGCGAACTCCTTCGGATCGCTGACAGGCGGTGCCGACGGCCTGCAGGGCATCATGATGGGCCCGGTGCTCGGTCTGTTCGATTTTGATCTCTTTGGCCGCACCGCCTATCTCTACTCGCTCTCGGTATTGTTCGTGCTTTTCCTCGTCGCGCGGCGGGTGACGAACTCTCCCTTCGGCCTGAGCCTGCGCGCCATCCGCGACAACCCGCTGCGCGCCTCTGCCTCGGGCGTACCGAACGGGAAGCGCCTCGCGGCAGTCTATGCCCTGGCTGCGGCCTATGCCGGGGCGGGCGGCGCGCTGCTGGCGCAGACCACGCAGTTCGTCTCGCTCGACGTGCTCGACTTTCACCGCTCCGCCGATCTGATGCTCGTGCTCATCATCGGCGGCGCCGGCTATCTCTATGGCGGGCTCATCGGCGCGGTTGCTTTCAAGCTGCTGCAGGACGTGATCGCGACCTTCACTCCGCAATACTGGATGTTCTGGATCGGGCTGTTCCTGGTGCTCTTCGTGCTCGGTGGACGCGAGCTGATCCACGGCGCGATGAAGACGGTGGCGGGGCGCTTCGCGCGCCTCGGCAAAGGGCTTGGCAGGGGACGGGCAGGATGACCTCCGTCGCGCTCCGGACCTTCGACCTCCACAAGAGCTTCGGCGGCATCACCGCCACCGACCATGTCGATTTTACGCTCCAGCGCGGCGCCCGCCACGCCCTGATCGGCCCGAACGGCGCCGGCAAGACGACCTTCGTCAACCAGCTCACCGGTGTGCTCAAGCCCAGCGGAGGTCGTATCGCGCTGATGGGCGAGGACATCACAGGGCTGTCGCGCGAGGCGCGGGTCCGGCGCGGGCTTGCCCGCACCTTCCAGATCAATCAGCTCTTCGCCAGCATGACACCGCTGGAGATGATCGCGCTCGTCACCTCGGAGCGGTTGGGGCGCGGCGGGCGAGCCTTCCACGCCCTCGACCGCGATCCTGCGCTCGTCGCCGAGACCGCCGAGATCCTGTCGCGCTTCCGACTGGACGACATCATGGACCAGCGCATCGCGACGCTGCCCTATGGCAAGCAGCGTCAGATCGAGATCGCGGCCGCCTTTGCCGCCAGGCCCAGCGTGCTCTTGCTCGATGAGCCGGCGGCGGGCGTGCCGGAGGCGGAGCGGCGGGCACTGATGAGCACGGTCGCCGCACTGCCGGAGGATGTCTCCGTACTGCTGATCGAGCACGACATGGACCTCGTCTTCCGCTTCGCGACGCGCATCACCGTGCTGGTCAACGGCCGCGTGCTGGCGGAGGGCACGCCGGAGGAGATGGCGCGGGACCGCGCCGTGCGCGAGGCTTATCTCGGCGAGGCCGCACATGTCTGAGCTGCTGCATATCGAGAAGCTGAGCGCCGGCTACGGCGAGGCGCTTGTGCTCTTCAACATCGATCTCGATCTCGAGGAGGGGCGTTCGCTCGCTTTGCTCGGCCGCAACGGCGTCGGCAAGACGACGCTGGTCAACAGCATTATCGGCGTCACGCGCCGCCGCGGCGGGCGGATTGTGCTGGCGGGTCGCGACATCACCGCGGCCACGCCCGAGCAGAGGGCCCATGCCGGCATCGGCTGGGTGCCGCAAGAGCGTAACATCTTCAAGTCGCTGACCGTGCTGGAGAACCTGACGGCCGTCGCCCGGCCGGGACCATGGGACGCCGCGCGTGTTTTCCGCATGTTCCCCCGCCTGGCCGAGCGCAAGGCCAATCTCGGCAACCAGCTCTCCGGCGGCGAGCAGCAGATGCTGGCGATCGGTCGCGCTCTGATGCTCAATCCGAAGCTGCTCCTGCTCGACGAGCCGACCGAAGGGCTGGCGCCGATCATCGTCGAGGAGCTGCTGAAGGCGTTGAAGACGCTGTTCCGCGAGGAGGGGCTCGCAGCCATCGTCATCGAACAGCACGCCTGCAAGATCCTTGAACTGACCGACGACGCGATCGTGCTCGAACGCGGCCGCGTCGTGCTTGCCGATTCGAGCGCCACGCTGCTCGCCGAGCCGGAGCGGCTCGAACATCACCTCGGCCTCGCCGCCGCGGCCTGACAATCAAGAACGGGAGGACACGATATGACCCTCAGACAAAAGCCGCCATTCCGGGGCGACATGGTCGGAAGCCTGCTGCGCAGCGCGCCAGTCAAGGATGCGCGCGCCAAGGTCGCTGCCGGCGAGATGAGCCATGCCGAGCTTGCCCAGATCGAGGATGAGGAGATCAGGAAGCTCGTCCGCAAGCAGGAGGAGGTCGGGCTGCAGGCGGTCACCGACGGCGAATATCGCCGCGCCTTCTGGCATTTCGACTTCCTCGACGGCCTGGCCGGCGTCACCACCTTCGAGACTGACGCGGGGATCCAGTTCAAGGGCGTCGCCACGAAGGGGCACGGCATCCGCGTGACCGGGAAGCTCGACTTCCCGGCCAACCATCCGCATCTGGCGCATTTCAGGTTCCTGGCCTCGGTGACCAGCCGGGTGCCGAAGATGACGATCCCGAGCCCCTCCATGCTGCACTATCGCGGCGGCCGGAAGGCGATCGATCCGAGCGCCTATCTGAAGATGGAGGATTACTACGACGACCTCGGCAAGGCCTACGCCAAGGCGATCAAGGCCTTCTACGATGCCGGCTGCCGCTATCTGCAGCTCGACGACACCAGCCTCTCCTATTTCTGCGACCCCGAGCAGCGGAAGATGCTGGCCGACCGTGGCGACGACCCCGACAAGCTGATCTTCATCTATCGCGACGTGCTCAACGCCGCGCTGAGGGCCAAGCCCGCCGACATGGCGATCACCACCCACACCTGCCGCGGCAACTTCAAGTCGACCTTCATCGCCTCGGGCGGCTACGAGCCGGTTGCCGACATGGTCTTCAACCAGATCGACGTCGACGGCTATTTCATGGAGTGGGACGACGACCGCTCCGGCGGCTTCGAGCCGCTGCGCTTCCTGCCGAAGGGCGACAAGCAGGTCGTGCTCGGCCTCGTCACCTCCAAGTTCGGCACGGTCGAGAGCAAGGACAATCTCAAGCGCCGCATCGAGGAAGCCGCGAAGTTCGCCCCGCTCGAGCAGCTCTGCCTGTCGCCGCAATGCGGCTTCGCCTCGACCGAAGAAGGCAATGTGCTGGCCGAAGACGAACAGTGGGCGAAGCTCGCTCGCATCGTCGAAGTCGCGAAGGAAGTCTGGGGATGAGCACTGAGCCCTGCTTCGACATTGCGCATCTTGGCCATGTCGAACTCTTTACGGACAAGCCCGAGGCGAGCCTCGACTTCTTCGTCAATATCTACGGGCTGACGGAGAGCGGCCGCGATGGTGCCTCGGTCTATCTGCGTGCCTGGGACGATTACGAGTTCCACACGCTGAAGCTGACGGCCTCGAACCGCACCGGCGTCGGCCATATCGGCTACCGTGCGACGAGCGAGGCGGCGTTGCTCAGGCGCGTCGCGGCGATCGAGGCGCTGGGGGCGGGCATCGGCTGGGTCGAGGGCGATCTCGGCCACGGCCGGGCCTATCGCTTCCGCGATCCCGACGACCACATCTTCGAGATCTATTTCGATACGAAGAAGTATGTCGCGCCGGAAGCGGAGCGTCCGGCGCTGAAGAACCAGGCGCAACGCAACCATGGCCGCGGCTGCGCCGTGCGCCGGCTCGACCACCTGAATCTCCTGGCGCAGGATGTCGCGGTGATCCGCGACTTCCTGCCGAAGGCATTGGGCAGCCGCGTCACCGAGCAGATCGTGCTGGATTCCGGCGAGGTCGGTGGCTGCTGGTTCACCGTCAACAACAAGAGCTACGACATCGCCTATACCCGCGACCACACCAACGCGCGCGGGCGCTTCCACCACGTTACCTACGCCGTGGATCAGCGCGAGCATATCTTGGAGGCGGCCGATCTCTTCCTGGAGAACGGCGTCTTCATTGAGACCGGACCGCACAAACACGCCGTCCAGCAGACCTTCTTTCTCTACGTCTACGAGCCGGCCGGCAACCGCGTCGAGATCGCCAATGCCGGGGCGAGGCTGATCCTCGATCCGGACTGGCAGACGGTGACCTGGACGGAGACCGAACGGAAGAAGGGCCAAGCCTGGGGGCTCAAGACAATCGAGAGCTTCCATACCCACGGCACACCGCCGACGACTTAGGTGATAGGAGCGAAATCGCCCGGTTGCTCGGAATACGCCAGAAGCGGACATTGAGCTAAGGCACGGAAGCGGACGTTCCGCAGCCGGACCCATAGCAGCATGCCCTTAAATGCGAGCGTCCAGCAGCTTAGAGCATCAGCCTGGCTAGCCAGCGGCCTTGATCTACTCAGTCTCAAGGGAAATCCGGCGGATCCATGACCCTTCGGATCTCCAAGAGCAATCTGCAAAATCGGAGTCATCTCGGAGAGCGCTGAACGACCCCAGAATCGAGAATATACCTGCCGGGTTTCAAGTTTTTTCCTTTTCTTTATACAGAAACGATTCAACTTTTTCTTCGCCATTGTAAGCAAGTCGCTGCATGCGATAGAGGTTCTTTACGTAGTCCAGCGCATCCTGCCGCGACATGTCCATGCAGCGGACCGAAGCTTCCATCTCGACGCGCAATGCGAGAAGCGGGTGCCGTGCAATGCGCGCCGCGTATTCCTCGGCTTTTGCCAGGACCTGATCCGACGGTACGACCGCATTGACCAGATTCGCCCGCAGGGCGTCCTGCGCAGACAGCGGATCTCCGGTGAGAAGCATTTCCATCGCAACGGTATGTGGGAGGAAATGGGAAAGCCGGGTCGAACCGCCTGCGCCCCCCATGCCGTAGGCGATCTCGGGGAAGCCGAACTTCGCATCCTCCGACGCCACCCGGATATCGGTCAGGTGGCTGAGATAGATCATGCCCTGGCCGTAGCAATAGCCGCGCACGGCACCGACGATCGGCTTGAACCGGTTGAGCGACAGGACCTCACGTGACCAGCTGAAGGTATCGGGCTCGCCTTCAGCGACGCGGTGCTTGGGCGCCAGATAATAGGTGAGCTCGTCCATCGGCGTGGCAAACTTGGCGTAGTCGTTCTTGATGTCGTCGCCGGCCGAGAAGGCGCGGTCTCCGGCTCCCTGAAGAATGCCGACCCGCACCTCGTCATCGGCGAGGAACTCGAGCATCATATGATAGAACTGCTTGTGCATGGACGGCGTCATCGGATTCACCGATCCGTTCCGGATGGTAAAATAGCCGATCTTGCCGCGGCGCTCATATTCGAAAGGCATGTGTCAGTTCCTCTTGTGGATCTCAGAGCCACTGATTGGTGACGCGATCGAAGCTGCCGGCGCGCAGGTCGGGCTTCTCGGCAATCAGCTTCTGCTTGGCGATTTTTTCGGAGGGCGTCTTCGGCAGCGCCTCGCGATACTCGAGGTAACGCGGCGTCTTGAAGGGCGCGAGGCGGGACTTGCAGTGCGCGAAGATCCTCTCGGGAGAGGCCTGCGACGCCGAGACGCCGGGCTGCAGGACGACATAGGCTTTCACCTCTTCGCCACGTGCGGGATCCTTGACGCCGACGACGGCAGCCTCGAGTACCTCGGGCATCTCGGCCAGGGCGGCTTCGACCTCGCGCGCGGCAATGTTCTCGCCGCTTCTCCTGATCATGTCCTTGAGCCGGCCAACGATGTAGTGGAAGCCCTGCGCGTCGCGCCAGAACAGGTCGCCCGTGCGAAACCAGTCGCCGCGGAAGGCTGCGTGGTTCGCGTCCGGCTTGCGATAATAGCCCTGCATGATGCCAGGGCCGCGAATGCAAAGCTCGCCGATCTCACCATCCGGCACGACGTTGCCGTCGGGGTCGGTGATTTGCGCCTCACGAAACGGCGCGACCATGCCGCAGGAGCCCGAGCCGATCATGTGATAGGCCTCTCTCGGCAGGAACAGCGCCGATCCGACCTCGGTCATGCCGAAGGACTCACGCGCCACCGTCCCGAAGCGGCGCTCGAAATCGGCGTGGAACTCCTTGTTGAATCCGAAGATCGAGACCCGCTTCAGCTCGTTTTCCGCATCGAGCGGGCCGGGCGGCTGCTGGTAGATGATCTCGGGGAACAGGCAATAATGGATGCGGTAGCGGCGGACCCAGTCCAGGAAACGGGTTGCGCTCGCGCGGCGTGCGACGAAGATTTGCCCGCCGACCCGCATCGCCATCAAGGTCAGCCATTGCGGGTCCATGTAGAAGAACGGCTGCGCGGCCAGTATGTTCTTCGGGTTCTCGGTCTCGCCGCCGCGCATCGCCGCCACCAGCGATATGGTGAGCCAGTAGCGATGCGTCAGCATGCAGCCTTTCGGGAAACCAGTCGTCCCGGAGGTGTACTGGATGTTGACGAGGTCATCGAGCTCCGGCTGAGGAAGGTCGGGCGGAAGCGAAGCAGCGTTCGCGTCGATCCGTGCATAACCATCGGCGCCGGCGGCTGCGTCGTCGCCGATAAGGAAGACCGCCGCTTTCGGCAACGGCGCCGCATCTCCCAGTGCCTCGTAGGCCGGCAGGCAGCTGGCATGGACGACCAGATGGGCGGCCTGCGAATCCGTCAGGACATAATCGAGCTCGCGCCCGGTATAGCCGATATTGACCGGCACCATGACGGCGCCGAGCCTGGCGAGCGCCAGCCATGTAACGGGGAATTCGGGGATGTTCGGCAGCATCACTGCGACATGCGTGCCCATCCGCACTCCCGCGGCATGGAGGCCGGCCGCGGTCCGGTCGATCGCGGCCTTGGCCTGCGCATAGCTCGCCACCCCGCCTTCTTCCTGTTCGAAGAAGGTCCACAGCGTCTGGTAGCCGCAGGTCGCGGCACGCTCGTCGACGAAGGCGCCGAGGTTTCGCGGCAGGGCCGTCGCCTCGATATTGCTGCGCATCCGCTCGACGAGGGGCTGGAGCTGCGACCAGTCGCGCGTTTCGCTTAGGGCTTGCTGCATGTCAGGCCTCGGGTACGGAATGTGTCTGGTATCGGAGTTCGTTGCGGCGCCGGACGATCTCGCCGATCGACATGCCGACGATGCTGATCAGCGTCAGCATGACGGCTACGGCCGGCACGGTGGGATCGAGCTTGAGGCTGAGATCGTTCCAGATGCGGACCGGGAGCGTCTGCAGCCCGCCGGAGATGAAGAGCGTTATGATCAGCTCGTCGAAGGAGGCGAAGAAGGCGAGGATCGCCGATGCGAACATCGCCGGCGCCAGGAAGGGCAGCGCCGTATGGACGAAGGCCCTGACCGGGCCGGCACCAAGGATTCGTGCGGCTCGTTCGATCGTCATGTCGAAGCGGCGCAGGCTCCCGGCGACGATCATCACGACGTAGGGCATCGCGATAAGCGCGTGGGCGAGCGTCAGCGCATAGATGTTGTTCACAAGGCGCCAGCGCAGGAAAACGATGTAAAGCGCCAGCGCCAGCACCACCGAGGGGATGATGAGCGGCGCGATGAAGAGCGCCGTCAGCACGCCCTTCGCCGCGAAGTCGGCGCGGACCAGCGCAATCGCCGCCAGCGTGCCGAACAACAGGCTGAGGATTGTCGCGCCGACGCCGATCTTCAGGCTAACCAGCGTCGCATCGAGCCAGCTCTGGTCCGTGAAGAACTCGCGGTACCAGCGCAGCGAGAGCGATGTCGGCGGAAATTCGAGGAACTGACTGTCCGTCAGCGAGATCGGCACGAGAAAGATCAGCGGCAGCAGCAGGAAGCCGGTGACGATAGCGAAGTAGACGGCCAGGACGATGCGGGTCATCGGGCGAGCCCGCCCGTCGCGAATTCCGAGCGCTTGCGGGTCAGGCCCCAATAGACCAGCAGGCAGGCGAAAGTGGCGAGCAGCAATGCCGAGGCCATCACCGCCGCCAGATCCCATTTCAGGGTCTTGTGCACCTGCAGGTCGATCAGATTGGCGATCAGAATGCTCGTGCGCCCGCCAAGCAGCGTCGGCGTGACGTAGAAGCCGAGGCAGAGGATGAAACAGATGATGCCGCCGGTCGCGGCACCGCTGACGCTGAGCGGGAACACGACTTTCCAGAAGGCCTGACGCGGCGTCGCGCCGAGCGAACGGGCTGCCTTCACCAGATCCCGCTCGACATCGAGGATCGAGGTCAGGCAGGTCAGCACCACGATAGGCAGGAGGATCTGGACCATGCCAACATGCACGGCGACCGGCGTGTAGAGCAGCTGGATCGGCTCGCCCGTGAGGCCGAGGGCCGAGAGCGCCTTGTTCACGACGCCCTCGCGACCGAGAAGTATGATCCAAGTATAGGTCCGGATGAGGATGCTGATCCAGAATGGCAGCAGGATCAGATAGGTCGCCATCACGCGTTTGCGCGGGGCGAGCCCCGCCATGAAATAGGCCATGGGGTAGCCCATCATGAGGCAGATCGCCGTCACGGTCGCGGCCGTGACGAAGGTCCGTTGCAGAACGATGATCGACAGCTGCGACGAGTAGATCTGCCGCACCGGCTCGGTGGTAAACGACGTTCCGTCATGCACCGTCAGGGTAAGGACGCCGAATACCGGATAGACGAAAAGGATCGCCGCCAGCACCGTCGCCGGTGCCAGAAGCAGAAGGGTTTTCGTCCATCGGATGCGCATGGCGACGGCAGACTTTCGCGAGGCCAGGCGGTCTGCCTGGGCCGGAGTCGGATCAGGTCGAACTCGGGGCAAGTTCGGGGGTCAGATCAGCAGCCATTCGTTCCAGCGGGTGGTGATGGCATCGATGTTCTCGGCCCACCAGGCGCTGTTGAACTCGAACTGCACGGCGGCGTTCTCCGGCGATGTCGGCAAGGTCGCCGCGAAGGCGGGCTCCAGCAGCTCGGTCATGCCCGGCACGAAGCCGGGGTAAGGCACCTGCTTGACGAAGGCGGCCGAGGCGACCGGGTCCATCCGGAACTTCATGAACCGCATCGCTTCCCTGGGATGACGCGCCCCCTTCGGGATGCCCAGATAGGACAGCATCAGGGCGCCGCCCTTGAAGGTGATGTCGACCGGCTTGCCTTCGTTCTTCAGCGGCGTGATCCGGCCGTTCCAGCAGGAGGTCAGGTTGACCTCGCCATCGATGAGCAGCTGCACATGCTGGGCACCGTTCGTCCACCAGACCGGAATGTGCTTCTTCAGCTGGTCGAGCTTCCTGAAGGCGCGGTCGACGTCGATCGGGTAGAGCTTGTCGGGCGCGACGCCATCGGCGAGCAGGGCGAATTCAAGATTGCCCTTCGGCGAGTTCTCCAGGGAGCGCGGCCCCGGGAAAGCCTTCACATCCCAGAAATCGGCCCAGGATTGCGGGGCCTTGCCTTGGCCGAACTTGTCGGTCCGGAACGCCATCACCGTCGAGTAGGAGGCGCGCACCATCGCCGTCGGCTGCTTTGCGATGGCCGGCAGCTTGTTGTCGGGGTCGATGATCGCGTAGTCGATCGGCATCAGCCAGCCGGCCTTGGTGGCGGTGACGACGTCGTCGCCGTTGAGTTCGGTCAGGTCCCACTCGACATTGCCGGATTCGACCATCGCCTTGAGCTTCGGAAGGCTGACCGGCGCCGTCGGCTTGACCTTGATCCCGGTTTCCTTGGTGAAGGGCTCCTCGAAGATCTTGGTGATCATCGTCGCCAAGGCTCCGCCGGAGCCGTTGACGACGATCGTCGTCTCTTGCGCGAACGCCGGAAATCCGGCTGCCAAGGAAGCAGCCGCGGTGCCGGCCCCGATGCCGAAGGCTCGCCTGGTCATCTTCGTCATGACAATCCCCTTCCGATATTGTTGATTGTTATCAAGCGGTCAGTGCGACGAGGTCGGTCGTGTCGAGGTCGAAGCCGACCCTGGCACCGGCCGGCCGTATCTCCTGCCCCGGCCGGCGCGGCTCGATCGCCGAAATCTCCTTGTCCGCGTCGGTCAGCAGCACGTAGCGTACGGAGTTGCCGAAGAAGACCGTCTCCTTCAGCCGGGCCGGGTGGGCACCGCCGCCGCCATGGCGAACCCGGACGAGCTCCGGCCGGATCGAGACGAACTCCGCGCCGGAAAGATGTGCGATGTCGCCCTTGATGGGGCCAAGGCCCTCCAGGGCCATGCCGCCGTTCTCGGCACGCTCCACCGTCAGCAGGTTGTTCGCACCGATGAACTCGGCGACGAAGCGCGAGCGCGGCCGGTCGTAGAGCTCCTCGGGCGGGCCGACCTGCAAGACGCGCCCCTTGTCCATCACCGCCACGCGGTCCGACAGCGTCAGCGCTTCGCCCTGGTCATGGGTCACGTAGATGACCGTGCAGCCGATCTGGCGCTGATAGGCCTTGATCTCGAGCTGGAGCGTCTCGCGCAGCTTCAGGTCGAGGGCCCCGAGCGGCTCGTCCATCAGGAGCACGCGGGGCTCGAACACGACAGCGCGGGCGAACGCGACCCGTTGCCGCTGGCCGCCCGAAAGTTCGTGCGGCATGCGATCGACAAGGGCGTCCATCCGCACCATCGCGAGCGCCTTCTCCGAACGACGCCGGGCTTCGGCGCGCGGAACGCCGCGCATTTCCAGGGGGAATGAAACGTTGCGCAAGACGCTCCGATGCGGGAACAGCGAATAGCTCTGGAACACCATGCCGATCTCGCGCTTCTCGGTCGGCAGATTGGTGATCGATACGCCGTCGATCAGGATCTCGCCGCTATCGATGTCGGTGAAACCGGCCAGCGCGTTGAGCGCGGTGGTCTTCCCCGAGCCGCTGGCGCCGAGCAGCGTCATGAATTCCCCCCGCCCGACATGCATCGAGAAATTCTCAAGCGCGACGAACTTCCCATAGGACTTCCGCACGTTCCGAAAGTCGATCGTCGCACCGGTGGAACTCATCTATTGCGGCTCCCGTCGCGGGTATGCGAAAAAACTGACGACGATGTCATTTTTTGTCAAGCGCCTTTGGCCACCGCGATTTGCGCTCCGGGCCGCCGCCCTGATACAAGCGAAACGCGCGGGACAAGCGAGGCTGATTTCTTGAGCGGGGAAGAATTCGATTATGTCTCGTACCTTGAGAAGCGCCTGGCGGCAGCTCACGGCGAAAAGAAAATAATTCGCACCGAGATACAGATCGAGATAGCGACCGCGAAATTGCTTTGCGAGAAGAATTACCATGCGATAACGGTCAATCTCATCGCCAATACGGCGGGCGTCGCACACGGAACATTTTACCGTTATTTCACCGACAAGCGCAGCGTCGTCGCCAAGACGATAGCAGATTATTTCAGATTCGTGCGCGCTTCGCGTCTGCCGATTCCCCGCGACGCTTCGCAGTTCGAGGCCATTCACCAGGCCAACCTGCATTATGTCGAGTGCTTCCGCCGCAATGTCGGGCTGATGCGTTGCCATTTCCGGCTGAAGGACGAGGACGAGGTCATCGCGGAGGTGGGCCGGCATGCGGATGCCGCCATGGTCGGCCGGGTCATCGAACGCCTGAGGCGCGAGGGCGAACTGGATCGCTGGGACCGGGCACGGCTGCGCCTGACGATCTTCTGCCTGATCGGCATGGTCGACGAACTCCTGCTCAAGATCTACAGCCAGACCCAGCCGGCGCTCGCGGAGTTCGAGGACGATCCGCAACTTGTCGCGACGACCCTCTCGCAGATGTGGTTCTCCGCGATCTATGGCGTCCAAGGCGCGTAGGCCCGACGAACATTTCGAGCCGCGCCGGACGGGCGCCGGAGCTGCGGCCGGGCCGAGCGCCGCCTGCTGCCGGATGCAGGCGGCACCGACGTTTTCAGCGCTACGAGCGACGCACGAAGAGCGCGTCGACGACGCGGATCTCGCCGGTGCCCTTGCGGACGAGCACCGGGTTGAGGTCGCAGGCGGCGATGACGTCTCCCAGGTCGCTGGCGAGCTCGGACAAGTGGATGGCGACGTCGACCAACGGCGCCGTGTCGGTGGGCGTCATCAGATTCCGGTAGCCGGACAACAGTCGATGCAGCCTGGTCTTCGCCAGCATCGCCTGCGCCTCATCGTGCTTGAGCGGGCCGAGCGCCACCGCGCGGTCCGCCAGCAGCTCGACGAGCGTGCCGCCGCTTCCCAGAACGATCATCTGTCCGAAGGGCGATGCATCCGTGAAGCCGGCCATCGCCTCCACGGCATCGACCAGCTGCTCCTGTAGCTCGTAGCCATCGATCGTCGCGTTGGGCAGAGCCTTGGCGACATTGCTGGCGATGGTCGCGATGGCGGCACGCAGCTCGTCACCGTTGCCGATGTCGAGCAGCACTCCCCCGACATCCGAGCGGTGCTGCACATCGCGCGACGCGACCTTGACCACCATGGGAAAGCCGATCTCGTCCTTGCGGGCCACGGCTTCGTGCTCGTCCTTGACGACGATCGACCTGGTGACCGGGATGCCATAGGCGTGCAGCAGCCCGAAGGAGAGCGCCGCATCGAGCGTGTTGCCGGGGCTCGCCGCGATCTCCGCTCGGAGGCTGGTGGCCTGCGGGTTGAAGGGCGATGTCCTCGGCCCATGCTGGCGCGCCCAGCTTCCGGCAGGCCCCGGCTTGCCCAGCGCTAGGTTTCCGACAGCGCGAAGCCCCGGGCTCATGCCGCGCAGCAAGGGAACGCCGTGCTCCAGCAGCGTCGCGCGGACGCCTGGATCGAGGTTCTCCGACGTCGGCGAAATGACGACCAGCGGCGTCTGGCTCGATTTGCCCGCCGCGGCATAGACACCGAGGATGTTCATGTAGTTCTGCAGGGTCGCGGGATTCAGGCTCTCCTGCGTGTCCTGCAGCGCCACGACCGCGCCGACCTGCGCGTCGTTGAGGACGGCCTGCATGGCGTCCGGTGTGTTGCGATCCTCGACATTGACGGTTGCGCCGAAATCCACCGGGTTGTTCCCCGACGTACCGGGCAAGGCTGCGCGCAGCCGCTCCACCGTTGCCGGCTCGAACGCTGCGACCGCGACGCCCTGTGCGTCGGCGACGTCGCAGGCGAGCGCCGTCTGCCCGCCGGAAATCCCGACGATGCCGATGCTCGCGCCGCGCACCATCCGCCGCGCCACGGCAGCGCATTCGAGGGAGGCGATGAGCTCGTCGTAATCGGAGACGGTCGCGATGTTGGTTTCGCGGAAGAAGCTGTCATAGGCGTCGCTGTCGCTGACGAGCGCGCCGGTATGCGCCTGCGTCGCCGCGAGCCCGACATCCGACCGCCCGACCTTGAGGACCACGAGCGACTTGCCGGCGGCGTGGACGCATTCGGCCGCCTCGGCCAACGCATGCGGAGACTTGATCGATTCCGCGACCACACCGATGACGCGCGTCTCGTCATCGTCCGCGAGCCAGCGAATATAGTCCGCGGCCGAGACCTGAAACTCGCTGCCGACCGTGACGACCTTCGACAGGCCGACGACCGTCGAATTCATCACCGAAATGGCGGCCGAGCCCGACTGCGCGACAAGCGCGACATTGCCCGGCTTTAGCCGCAGCGACGGCCGGGACGGATAGAGCGGAATCGAGTCCGTGAAATTGACGAGGCCCATGCAGTTGGGACCGTGCACGATGATGCGGCTTTGGGCGCCGAAGGCCCGGATGGCAGCTTCCTCATCATGCGAGAAGCCGTTGGTGAAGACGATGGCGGAGCGAACCGAGCTGGCTTCGAGCTCCTGAAGCATGCTGGGCACATGGGCCGCCGGGATCGCGATGATGGCGAGATCCGTCTCATCACGGATCTCGCCGATCGAGTTGATCGCTCGAAGACCGTCGATTTCCTCGGCCTGAGGATGGACCGGCAGAATCTCGCCCGCATAACCCCAGGATTTGAGGTTGCTGATGACGACGTTGCCTTGCGTGACGCGCTTGGCCGAAGCGCCGACAATCGCCACGGAGCGTGGCTTGACCATGGGAGTGACGTCGATGTGCAAGGCTTGCTTCCTTCGGATAGCGGCGTGCTTCCGCGGCCGCGTGCGCGGGATTTCGTCGGATTACTGCTTGTCTTTGGGGAGCCAGGCTTCCGCCCAGTTCGGATGGGTGTTGAACGCGAAGTTGAACTGGGCGTCCAAGTTCTTGAAGTTGTTGGTAACGGCTTCGAAGACCCGGGCGTTCGTCAGTGCGAGCTGATTGAGATCGCGGGCGACGATTTCGGCATAGGTCTTGTAAAGCGCCTTCTGCTTGTCCAGCGGCGCCGATGCCGCATCAGCAGCGACCTTGTCGAATTCGGGGTTGCAGTAGCCCGTCGGGTTGGCGAACGGCACGCTCGTCTTGTTGCAGACGAAGCTGCGGTCGACGCCGAGGACAGGGTTCGATCGGCCGGTCAACGAGATGATCGATGCATCGAAATCGTGCTGCGTATAGACCTTGTTGGTCCAGATCTGCAGGTCGAGCGCGCTGAGCTTCACGTCGATGCCGATCGCCGTCCACTGAGCCTGGATGACCTGGGCGACGGCGTCATATGGAGCTGCCGAGATCACGGCGAGCTCCAGCGCGAAGCGCTTTCCGTCCTTCAGCGGGAAGCCGGCTTCATCGAGCAGCTGCGCAGCCTTCTTCGGGTCATAGGCATACATCGTGTCGTAGTTGACCGAGGAGTCGTGCAGGTTCTTGAACTGCGTCGGGATGGCGTTCTTCGCGGTCTCGGCCAGTCCCTGATAGACGTCCTGCACGATGCGCTGACGGTCGATCGCATGGAACAGGGCCTGCCGGACCTTGACGTTGTTGATCGGCGAACGCCGCAGGTTGAAGTCGATCACGGCCGTTTCAGGCGCGTTCGTCATGATCGGCACCACACGGAACGTGCCGCGCTTGGCCGCCTGCTGTGTCGCCGGAACCTGCACCACCTCGGGGCGGAACCAGTTCACCTCGCCGTTGACGATGGCGTTGAGGCGCTGCTGGGGGCTGGGGATCAGCGCGAAGATCACCGAGTCCAGATGGGGCTTGGGCGCCTCCCAGTAGTGCGGGTTGCGCACGAAGGTGATCGACTGGCCGCTCACCCACTTATCGAACTTGAACGGGCCAAGGCCGACTGGCGCGATATTGGCCGGGTGCGTGGCGATGTCCTTCCCCTCGTAGATGTGCTTCGGCATCAGCGGAAACACCTCCTTGTCGAAGAGGTCGAGCGTCGCGGTCAGCGGCTCCTTCAGCGTCAGAACGAAGGTCTTGTCGTCGGGCGCCGAGGCCTTGTCGACCAGAGGCATGAGCTTGGTGAGGTAGGTGTTGAACTTGCCGAAGTTCTCCAGGGTGAAGACCACGTCGGTGGCCGTGAACGGCTTGCCGTCCGACCATTTGACGCCCTCGCGGAGGGTGAAGGTGTAAGTCTTGCCATCCTCGGAGACGGTCCAGCTGGTGGCCAAGCGGGGAAGGCGATTGGCGTCGCGATCATAGGTCATGAGACCGTCCGCCCAGACATCCGCCGCGAACAGCGCCGGCACCGAAGACGTCATCTGCGTGTTCAAGTTGGGGATCGTCGTCGAATTCAGCGCGGCGATGACGGTGCCGCCGCGAACCGGCTTGCCGTCGTCGGCCAGTGCCCCTGCCGCTGAAAGGCTCATCGCTCCGGCAAGGAGCGCGATCGCGCGCAGCTGGCGGATCGGCCCGGCTCCATACCCCTTGATCGCTTTCATGATGTGCTCTCCCTCGTTGTTATGGTGGCTGCTTGGTTGGTCAGACCTCGAGCGGGCTGGGACGCGCCGGTTCCGCCGACCTGCCTGCCACCGCGCCGATCTCCTCGGCGCGGTGGCAGGCGGCCATTGTTCCGGCCTGATCCACTGGCTTGAGCGCCGGGGCCTGCGCCGCGCAGATGTCGATGGCGTAGGCACAGCGCTGGCGGAAGCGGCAACCGCCCTGCGCAGGCTCGGACGAGTCGGCTCGCGGCGGCGCGGCGCTCAGGCTGCGGATCCGGCTCCGGCGCGGATCGAGCGAGAGCCGGGCATCCAGCAGAAGCTTCGTATAGGGGTGAAAGGGGCGCTCGTAGATCGAGCGGCCGATCTCGACGATGCGGCCGCGATACATCACCGCCGTACGGTCAGCGATCGACTCCATCGCGCCGAGATCGTGGCTGATGACGACGAAGCCGACATTGGTCGTCTTGTGCAGGTCCCGCATCAGCTGCAGGACCTGCGCCTGGACCGAGACGTCGAGGCTGGAGAGCGGTTCATCGGCGATGATGATCGCCGGCCGCAGCATCATGGCGCGCGCGATCGCGATGCGCTGCTGCTGCCCCCCGGACAGCTGGTGGGGATAACGCTCGAGATAGCTCTCGGGAGGGGTCAGGCCGACCGCGGCAAGGTGGCCGGCGAGGAATTGGCGGGTCTCGCCCGGTGTCGCGAGCGCGTGGCGCTGAACGATGTAACCCAGCATGCGCTCCACGGTCATGCGCGGGTTCAGCGACGAGGCCGGGTCCTGAAAGACGGCCTGGACCTGTCGCCGAAAGGCCTGGTAGTCGGCGGAAGCGAGTGCAGACAGCGAGGTACCACGGAACTGGACCTCGCCGGTGGTGGGGCGGTTGAGCAGCAGCAGCAGCTTGGCGAGCGTGCTCTTGCCTGAGCCCGACTCGCCGACGATCGCCAGTGTCTCGCCTTCCCTGATATCCAGATCGACGCCGTCGACGGCACGTAGCTGGTTCCAGCCCGGTCCGTTGGCGTTGCGGCTGCGATAGATCTGCTCGACACCGTTGAGGCGCAGGATCGGCTCGCTCATGCCTGCAGCTCCCGCGACAGCCGGCGCGTGCTGAGCTCGATGAGCCGGCGAGAGTAATCGTGCTGCGGCTGCTCGAAGAGCCTGACGGTTTCGGCGCTCTCGATCACCTTGCCGGCCCGCATCACGTAGACCCGGTCGCAAAGCTCGGCCACGACGCCAAGGTCGTGCGTGATGATGGCCATCGCCATGTTGCGTTCCTTGTGCAGCCGGTAGAGCGTCTGCAGCACCTGGAGCTGCACGGTCGCGTCCAGCGCGGTGGTGGGCTCGTCGGCGAACAGAAGCTGAGGGTCGCTGGCCAGCGCGATCGCGATCATCACGCGCTGGCGCATGCCGCCCGACAGTTCATGCGGATAGCGGCGCGCAACATTGGCCGGGTCCGGCAGGCCGACCTCGTCCAGCAACCTGTGCACGCGGTTCCGGTTGGAGCCGCGGGAAGGGTCGCGCGCGAGGGCCTCCTCGATCTGCCGGCCGACACGCTGGGTCGGGTTGAGATAGCCGAGCGGGTCCTGGAAGATCATCGAGAAGCCGCGCCCCCGCCGCAGGGCGCGCAACGGGCCATCGGCCATCGCGAGGATGTCCTGGCCCTCGAAGCTGAGCTCGCCGCTCAGCTCCGCGATGTTCACATTTGGCATCAGCCGGGTGATGGCCCGCGCCATCGTGCTCTTGCCGGAGCCGGATTCGCCGACGATGCCGACGCATTCCCCCGGCATGATCCGGAAGTCCACGCCATCTATAGCCTTCACGACGTTGGGACCGAGGCGCAGATGGACCTTGAGATCGCGGACATCGAGGAGCGGCGAGAGGCTCATTGCAGCCCTCCCACCCCGCTCGTGCTGCGGGGATCGATGACCTCGTTGAGACCGTCTGCGAAGAGGTTGAGGCCGACGACGGTGATGCAGATGGCGGCGCCGGGGAAGAGGCTCATCCACCAGGCGCTGTCCATGTAGTCCTGCGCCACGAAGAGCAGCCGGCCCCAGCTCACCTTGCTGGGATCGGAAAGGCCGAGGAAGCCGAGGCCAGCCTCGATGAGGATGGCGATGCTGGCGTCGAGCGCGACCTGCACGATGATGGGCTGGATCGCGTTGGGCAGGATCTCCCGGAACATGATGTGCGCGGTCGAGAGATCGGCGACGCGCGCGGCGGCAATGAATTCGCGATCCCGCAACTTGATGTACTGGCCGTAGACCAGGCGCGCTTCCATCGGCCAGATCGCCAGCGCCACCGCGGCGATCAGCAGCCAGAAATTCGAGCCGAAGAGGGCGACGGCGCAGAGCACGAGGATGATGACGGGCAGCGTCTGGAACAGCTCCACCAGGCGCATCAGCCCCGCTTCGACCGGTCCCTGGAAATAGCCGGCGAGGATGCCCAGCGTGCCGCCGATGAGCAGCGCGGCCAGTGCGGCCCCGAGCCCGACCATCAGCGAGGAGCGGCTGCCATGGACAATGAGCGAAAAGACGTCGCGGCCGATATTGTCGGTGCCGAACAGGAACTGGGCGGATGGCGGCGCCAGGCTCGCCTGCGTCTGCTCGAGCGGGCTGTAGGGCGCGATCAGCGGAGCCGTTATGGCGACGAGCAGCAGGACAAGCAGGATGCTCGCTCCGAGCGCGCCGTGGCGCGTGCCGAAGAGGTTCGCGACATGGACCTGCCAGCTTCCGATGGAGAAGCCGTTGCTGGCCGCAGGCGCCGTGGAGGTTTTGAGTTCCGACATCTCTGGCGACCTCACCGCGTGGTTCTGATGCGCGGATCGAGCGCCGCGTAGAGGAGATCGACGATCAGGTTCATGGCGATGACGGCGACGGCGGAGAAGATGACGACCCCGATCACGGTCATGTTGTCCCGCAGCCGGATCGAGTCGACGAGGAGCAGGCCGAGTCCGGGCCAGGTGAACACCGTTTCGAGCAGGACGGCGCCGCCGAGCGCCGAGCCGAAGGCGTAGCCCGCGATCGTGACCAGCGGCAGGCTCGAATTGCGCATCACATGGCTGCGGATGATCTGGCCGCGGCTTAGCCCCTTCGCGCGTGCCGTGATGATGTAGCCCTGCGACAGCGTGTCGATCACGCTGGCACGCATGATGCGCGCGATCCGCATGCCCTCATGGATACCGAAGGCGAGGACCGGCAAAGCGAGATAGCGAAGCTTTTCGAGGAGCCAGGCGAAGCCTTGCGTCCGGCTGATAAGGGGGCCGATGCCCTGGGTCGGGAACCAGCCGAGCCGGAGAGCGAGCAGCATCACGAGGAGCTGGCCGAGCCAGAAGGTCGGGATCGCGTAGACGATCAGCGCCGTGGTGGTCCAGAACTTGTCGACGCCGGGGCGGCGAGACGTTCCGGCCGCGATGCCGATCGCCATTCCCAACGGAATCGCCAGCGCGAAGCTGACGGAGGCCAGCAGCATCGTCCGCGGGGCGCGCTCGAGGATGAGGTCGAGCACGTTGCGCTGGTTCTGGTAGGAGAAGCCGAAATCGCCTTGGGCGACATTGGCGAGATAATTCCCGACCTGGACCAGGAAGGGATCGTTCAGCCGGTACTTCTCCTCGATCGCCTGCCGATAGGCCGGCGGCACGGGATAATCGCCGACCAGCGCCTGCACCGGATCGCCAGGGATGAGGTGCAGCAGGGAGAACATCAGGATGATGATCGCCAGGAGCAGGGGAATGGCCAACAATGCGCGCCGGCCGACGAAGCGGAGCATCGGAGCGAGCCCTCAGTTGAGGCGGAAGAATTCAGCGGCGTTGCCGTAGAGCCATTTCTCGAGGACCTTCTCCTTGAGCGGCAGCTCCTTGTACTGCTCGATGATGCTCTCGAAGGAGGTGCCGAAGAGATAGCGCGACAGCCCGACCATGACCTTGTCCTGGAGCAGGGTGTTGCCGAACTGGATGAACTGCTCCCAGCCCGAGCCGGGTTGGCTGAAGTAGCGAGGGTGATGGGCCGCCGTATCGACATAGAGGTTCGGATGGCGACGCAGCAGCCCCACCATATCGTTGACCCACGGCCAGCCGGCGAGGCCCGCCACGATCCGCAGCTCGGGAAAGTCGACCGCGACATCGTCCAGATAGCGCGGATGGCCGAGATCATAGGGCCGGTCGTTGGCGTAGTTCATCGCCGTGTAGATGCGCACCGGCACGTCGAGCTCCGCCGCCTTGGCGTAGAGCGGATAGTAGCGCCGGTCATTGGCCGGCACGCCGTTGTAGAGCGCCGACAGGCGCAGCCCGTTGGCGCCCTCTTCCTTGACCAGCCGCTCGAACTCGCGAACGGCGCGCATGCCGTCCAGCGGATCGAAGGTCGTGAACAGGAAGAAGCGGCCGGGATGGGCCTGGTGGATGCGCCCCGTGGCGCTGTTCTCCGCTCCGACCAGCAGGCCCCGCTGGATGCCCGCCCGGTCCATGTCCTCGACCAGCTTCACCAGGCCGCCATCGTCGGTCGCGCCCTTGCCGGCGCCCGCCGTCTCCTTGCTGCGGAAGACATTGCCGTAATTCGCAAAGCCGTAGCCTTCGGGGCGCGGCAGGGATTGGGCGAAAGGAGTTCCGGGCCGTCCGCGTGCGATGCGCTCCAGATCCGGATTCGCTTCGCTGTGAGGCAAGCTGATTTCCATATCGATCACGCGGCTCATCCACATTTCTCCGTGAAGCGTGCAAGCGCACGCGGCAGCCAATGTTCGATAGTGAGCTCTCGCGTCGCGAATGAGTCAAGTAAATGATGATATCAATATCAAAATGTTCATTATATTGACATTTGCTATGTTGGAGCTAGTTTGAGGTGGCGGCCTCCCCGTCCGCGTGCGGTGGTCCTGCCAAAGCGCGTCCGGTCGTATTGCGAAGATCAACGCCGCGGCTTTGCGGTACCGATGAAGTCACTTTGGAGATATTCTTGAAGATCCCCGTGGACGATCCGGATATTGCGACCACCCTCGTCAAGGGTCTCGCCGTGCTGGAAACCTTTCGCCCGAACCGGACCTTGATGAGCAATGGCGAGATCGCGAAGGAGTCCGGAATAAACCGCTCCACGGTGGCGCGCCTGACCTACACGTTGGAACGCATGGGCTATCTGCGCCAGGAGAAGTCCAAGTTTCGACTCAGCTGGCGGGCGCTGATGCTGGTGAACCCGCTGCTGGTCAATCTCAAGCTGCTGCATGTCGCGCGCCCGTCGATGCAGAAGCTGGCGCAGGATCTCGGCGGCACCGTTTCGATCGGCACGATGGACCGCACCAACTTCGTCTACCTCGAGACGTCGCGCGTGAACGAGAACATCTGGACATCACCGGATCTGGGCACGATCGGGCCACTCCTGCCGGCGACCATCGGCCATGCGCTCGGCTCGCTGCTGACGGAAGACGAGCTCAGGCTGAAGCTCGACGAGATGAAGCGTCGCTCGCCCGAGCTCTGGGAGACCTACGCCGAATCCTACGTTCAGGGCGTGGCCGACTGCCGCGAGCGCGGCTTCTCGGTTTCAAGGGGCGTCTGGATACCCGGCACCCACTCCGCCGGCGTTCCCCTGATCCGTGATGCCAATGGAGACTGCTTCGGCATGAACTGCCGGGTGCCGATCTTCCGCCTCAGCCCCAATCAGATCGAAGAGGAGGTCGGGCCGCGGCTGATCTCGCTGGCTGCGAACATCCGCAACCAGCTGAGCTACATCATGCCCGTCTGAAGGCGCGCCCCGGCCTTGCCGGCGTGGATCAGCCCGGGTTGATCTCGAAAAGCCCGGCGCAGCCCATGCCGCCTGCGACGCACATGGTCACGACCGCATAGCGTGCCTTGCGACGGCGGCCCTCCAGCAGCGCATGGCCCACGAGCCTCGCGCCGCTCATGCCGAACGGATGGCCGATCGCGATCGCGCCGCCGTTGACGTTGACCTTGTCGGGGTCGATGCCGAGCTTGTCGCGGCAATAGATCGATTGCGAGGCGAAGGCCTCGTTCAGCTCCCACAGGTCGATGTCCTCGACCTTGAGACCATTGCGCGCAAGCAGGCGCGGCACCGCGAAGACGGGCCCGATCCCCATCTCGTCGGGCTCACAGCCGGCCGCGGCGAAGCCACGAAAGATGCCGAGCGGAGACAGGCCGCGCCGCGCCGCTTCCTGAGCCGACATCACGACGCTGGCCGCGGCGCCGTCGGAGAGCTGGCTTGCATTGCCGGCGGTGACGAAGTTGTGCTCGCCGCGCACCGGCTTCAGCTTCTGCAGGGCTTCCAGCGTGGTGTCCGGGCGGTTGCCCTCGTCCTGGGCGAGCGTCACCTCCTGCTGGCTGATCTCGCCCGAGGCCTTGTCGGTGACGGCCATGACAGCGCTCATCGGCACGATCTCGTCATCGAACAGCCGCCGCTGCTGGGCGGAGGCCGTGCGCCGCTGGCTCTCCAGCGAGAACGCGTCCTGTGCCTCGCGCGAGACCCCGTAGCGAGCGGCAACGATGTCGGCGGTCTCGATCATCGAGGTGTAGATCGTCGGTTTGTTGGCCAGGAGCCAGTCGTTCTGGGTCAGCTCGCGCTGGACCACGGGCTGGACGAGGCTGATCGACTCGACGCCGCCGCCGACCGCGACCGGCACGCCGTCCATGACCACACGCCGGGCAGCATGCGCGATCGCTTCCAGGCCGGAGGCGCAGAAGCGGCTGACGGTGACGCCGGTCGACTGGACGGGCAGCCCGGCGACCAGCGCCGCGTGGCGCGCGACGTTGCCGCCGGTCGCCGCCTCCGGATAGCCGCAGCCGAGCACGACCTCCTCGACCTCGGCCGCCTCGACCGCGGTTCGGGCCAGGGCATGGCGGATCGCATGGGCTGCCATGTCGGCGCCGCGGACCTGATTGAAGGCACCGCGATGGGCCTTCCCGATCGGCGTGCGGGCGGTGGATACGATGACGGCTTCGGTCATGGGGCGGGCGTTCCTGTCCTTGGGGATGTCTTGTCCTTGGGAATGTCTTGCCGGATGCGGTCCCGGTCTCAGCTTTTCGAGGTCAGGCTGCCAAAGCCCTTGCGCTCGGCGGCGAGGAACTGCAGCAGCGGCGCAGGCTCCAGCGCCTTGTCGCCGGTCTCGGCCGCCAGCGCGGAGAGGCGCTTTGCGATGACATCGAGCCCGACGCTGTCGGCCCAGAACATCGGCCCGCCGCGCCAGGCCGGCCAGTTGTAGCCGTTGATCCAGACGATATCGATGTCGCCCGGCCGCGCCGCGATGCCGGCTTCCAGGATGCGCGCGCCCTCGTTCACCATCGGGTCGAGCAGTCGCGCCAGGATCTCTTCGGACGTGAACGAGCGGCGCGTCACGCCCTTCTCGGCCGAGATGCGCGCGATCAGCGCCTCGACCTCGGGGTCGCGCTGTCCGGCGCGGGCACCCTGCGGATAGAGGTAATAGCCGCGCCCGGTCTTCTGGCCGAACCAGCCGGCCTCGCAGATCGCATCCGCCACGGACGCCTTCAGGCCCCGCGCCTTGCGCGAGCGCCAACCGATGTCGTTGCCGGCGAGATCGGCCATGGCGCAGGGGCCCATCTTGAAGCCGAAGCCGGTCAGCGCCGCGTCGATCTCGTGTGGCAGCGCGCCCGCCACCAGCAGGCGCTCGGTCGCGCGGGTGCGCTGCTCCAGCATGCGGTTGCCGACGAAGCCGAAGCCGTTGCCGACCACGACCGGCACCTTGCCGAGCCGGCGCCCAAGCGCGACGGCGGTCACGACGACATCGTCCGCAACCTCCTTCGTCCGCACCACCTCCAGCAGCTTCATGACATTGGCCGGGCTGAAGAAATGCATGCCGAGCACATCCTGCGGGCGCCCCGTCGCCGCGGCGATGGTCGGGATGTCGAGATAGGAGGTGTTGCTCGCCAGGATCGCGCCGGGCTTGGCCACCTTGTCGAGCCCGGTGAAGATGCTCTGCTTGACGCCCATCTCCTCGAAGGCGGCCTCGATGACGATGTCGGCCTTCGCTGCCGCAGTGAGACCGACTGCCGGCTTGATCAGCGCCATGCGCCGCGCCTTAGCGTCCGGCGTCAGCGAACCGCGCTGCACCGAGATGTCGTAGATCGCGGCGATGCGGTTCATGCCGTTGTCGAGCGGCGCCTGCGCCGTCTCGATCAGCGTCACCGGAATGCCGGCATTGGCGAAACACATCGCGATGCCGCCGCCCATGGTGCCGGCACCGATCACGGCGGCGCTGAGGATTTCGCGCGGCTTCACCTCGGGGCCGATGCCGGGGAGCTTCGCCACCTCGCGCTCGGCGAAGAAGACATGGCGCAGCGCCTTCGAGCGTTCATCCGCGACGAGTTCGAGGAAGAGCCGGCGCTCGACCGCGAGCCCTTCCGCGAAGGGCAGGCTGAAGACGCTGCGCACCGCCTCGACCAGCGCCGGGACATTGGGCGCGCCCTCGGCCTTCTTCAGCGCCTCGGCGGCAAGCGCCTCGAAGGCCTCGCGATCCGCCTCCGTCAGCCGGTCGGCGGCAGTTCGCCCCGCCCCTGTGGCGGCAAGCGTTTCGGCAAGCTGCGAGGCGACCGCGACGACGTTCTCCGAGACGACCTCGTCCAGCAGCCCGTATTCGAGCGCCTGGCCGGCCGAGACAGGCTCGCCCGAAAGCATCATCGGGAAGGCTTTCGCCGCGCCGATCAGCCGCGGCAGGCGCTGCGTGCCGCCGGCGCCGGGAATAAGGCCGAGCTTGATCTCGGGCAGGCCGAGCTTCGCGGCCGTCAGCGCCACGCGCGCCCGGCAGGCCAGCGCCACCTCCAGCCCGCCACCCAGCGCCACACCCTGGATGGCTGCGACGACCGGCTTTGACGAGCCGGCAATGGCGTCGAGCAGGTCGGGCAGACTCGGCGCAACGGGCGGCTTGCCGAACTCGCTGATGTCGGCGCCGGCGATGAAGGCCTTACCCTCGGCGGCGATCACCAGAGCCGTGACGCCGGCGTCCGCGTTGGCCTGCGCGACCGCCGCGGCCAGCCCCTGCCGCACCGCGGCGCCAAGCGCATTGACCGGCGGATTGTCGATGGTGACGACGGCGACGTCGCGGAGAACGGTGGTGCTGACCAAACCCATGGGAGCCTCTGAGATCAAACCTTCATGCCGGGCAGGTTGAGCGACGCCGTGTTGCCGCCGTCGACGGGGATGGCTTGCCCCGTGACGTAGCTGGCATCGTCGCTCGCGAGAAAGGCGATGACGCGTGCGACCTCCTCGGGGTGGCCGTAGCGCCTGAGCTCGCAGCGCGCGCCCAGCCTGTCCTCCTTGCCGAGTTCGCGGGCCTTGTCGAAGATCGGCTTTGTCATCCCTGTCTCGATGAGGCCGGGGCAGACCGCATTGACCCTGATGCCGAACGCGCCGAAATCGCAGGCTCCGGTCTGCGTCATGTTGATGACGGCCGCCTTCGAGGCGCTGTAGGCATTGCCCCCGGCGCCCGCCCTGATGCCGGCTACCGATGCGGTATTGACGATGGCGCCTCGGCCCGCGGTGATCATCGCGGCACCGGCGTGTTTCATGAACAGCATCGCGCCGAAGACATTCACCTCCATGACGCGAATCCACTCCGACAGATCCTGCTCGACAGCGGCGCCCTTCGTGCTCGCGATGCCCGCATTGTTGCAGAGCACGTCGATATGGCCGTGCGCCGCGAGCACGTCGGCGACGCAGGAGCGAACCATCTCCTCGTCGCCGATGTCGAGGACATGCGCCGTGTGCTCGTCCGGGCGGGGCAGGGTGGCGGCAACGCTGGCCAACTCCGTCGCGTTGCGGTCGACGAGCGCCAGCCGCGCTCCCTCCTGCGCCAGTTGCAGCGCGGTGGCGCGGCCGATGCCGCTTGCCGCGCCGGTAACAATGCAGGTTCTGCCTTCGAAGCGCATCGGCTCCCCCGAGCTTGACGGTACCAACGGTTCAGCGGCCTTCCGACTGCGCGATCCGGCGCCCTGTCAGCGCCAGGCCGCCGGCCCTTGCGGCGACATCGAGGGCATTGGCGTCGCTCGCATTGCCCTGGACGGCGCGCGCCATCACGCCATGGAGAATGGCGGAGAGCCGGAAGAACGACAGGGCCAGGAACACCGGCCAGTCGGAGAGGCCGCTCCGGCCGCTGGCCTGCACATAGCGATCGAGCACATCGCGCTCGCTGGGAATGCCGAGCTCCTTCAGGTCGAGCCCGGCCAGGCCGCGCCCGCCCGCGATCGCGGAATCGATGCGATAGGTCATGCAGTAATAGGCGAGATCGGCGAGCGGATGCCCGAGGGTCGACAGCTCCCAGTCGAGGATCGCAGACACCTGCGGCTTGTCATGGCTGTAGAGCAGGTTGCCCGTCCGATAGTCGCCATGGGCGATCGTGGTCTCGTCGGCGACGTGGCAGCGCTCGCGCAGCCAGTCCGCCAGCCAGCCCAGATCGGCGATTTCGCCGGCAGCAGCCGAGGAGGCTTGATACTGCCTGGTCCAGCGTTCGACCTGCCGCGCGACATAGCCGCCCTTCGGGCCGTAATCATCGAGTCCGATCGCAGCCGGATCGACGGCATGCAGACTGGCGAGCGTATCGACCGCGGCGAAGTTGATCGCTGCGCGATCACCGCGGGGCTGATCGGCGAGGGCGAGCCCGTCGAAGTGCCGGCCGTCGACAAAATCCATCATGTAGAAGGCCGTCCCTATCACCTCCGCGTCCTCGCAGAGTGCGAGCGCTTGCGGCACGGGGACCGGAGTCGGCCCCAGCGCGCGGATGATCGCGAATTCGCGCTCGACCTGATGGGCCTTGGGGAGCAGCTTGCCGGGCGGCTTCTTGCGCAGGACGCAGCGCCGGTCCCCGGATGAGATCAGGAAGGTCGGGTTCGACTGGCCGCCCTGGAACTGCTGCACGGAAATAGGGCCGTCGAAACCTGGGACCTGCCCCCGCAGCCAGCGGGCCAGCGCCAGCTCGTCGAAACGGTGGCTCTCGATGACGTCGACGAGAAGGGCGGTGGGAGCGGTCATCGCGGCTCAGCTTATCGTCTCGCCGCCATCGGCGACGATGACCTGCCCGGTGATGTAGGCGGAGGCCGGGCTTGCCAGGAAATGCACGATGCCGGCGATGTCCTCGACCTCGCCGAAGCGCCGCAGTGGCGTGCGCTGCTCCATCTGCGCTCGCCGCTCGGGCGATTCCACCAGCTCGCGCGCGAAGTCCGTGCGCACGATGCCCGGCGCGATGGCATTGACCCGGATGCCCTTCGGACCCCATTCGACCGCGAGATTGCGCGCGAGCGCCGCCTCCGCGGCCTTCGACATCCCGTAGGCGCCGATCACGCCGGTGCCCCGAAGCCCCGCGATCGAGGACATCATGATCACGGCTCCTCCGCCATTGGCGGCCATGCAGGGCAGCACCAGATTGCTCAGCCAGATCGTGCTCTGCACGTTGACGGTCATCACCTTGGTGAAGGCGTCGTCAGACAGGGTGGAAAGCGGACCGTAGACCGGATTGGTCGCGGCATTGCAGACCAGGATGTCGATCCGGCCCCAGTGGCCATGGACATGTTCGACGAGGTTACGCAACTGCTCGTGCGAGCCGACATGGCAAGCCTTCGCGATCGCCTCCACGCCTGCTGCCCTGATCTCCTCGGCGACGGCGTCGCAGGCCTCCTGCTTGCGGCTGGAGATGACGATGCGGGCGCCGCTGCGCGCGAGCTGCAAGGCCGAAGCCTTGCCGATGCCGCGCGACGAGCCCGTGATGAGGGCGACCTTGCCTTTGATGTCGAACATGCGCCTGTCCTCAGCTCCGATAGCGCTTCAGTTCGAGCCGGGCGATGCTGTCCCGATGGACCTCGTCGGGCCCGTCGGCAAAGCGCAGGGACCGGGATTTGACCCAGGCGGCGGCGAGGAAATGATCCTGCGAGACGCCGGCCGCTCCGTGGATCTGGATGGCGCGGTCGATAACGTCGCAGGCCATGTTCGGCGCGACGACCTTGATCATGGCGATCTCGCGCCGCGCCACTTTGTTGCCGACGGTGTCCATCAGATGCGCGGCCTTGAGCGTCAGCAGCCGCGCCGCCTCGATCTCGCAGCGTGAACGTGCGATCTGGTCGCGAACGACGCCCTGGTCCGCCAGCAGCTTGCCGAAAGCGGTGCGCGAAAGGGCGCGGCGGCAGGCCGCCTCCAGCGCCCGTTCGGCAAGGCCGATCGAGCGCATGCAGTGATGGATCCGGCCCGGTCCGAGCCGCCCCTGTGCGATCTCGAAGCCGCGCCCCTCGCCGAGCAGCATGTTGCCGGACGGGACGCGGACATTGTCGAAATTGATCTCGGCGTGGCCGTGCGGCGCATGGTCATAGCCGTAGACCGTCAGCGCGCGCTCGATCGTCACGCCCGGCGTATCGAGCGGCACCAGGATCATCGATTGCTGCAGGTGCTTCGGGGCATCGGGATTGCTCCGGCCCATCACGATCGCGATCTTGCAGTGCTCGCTGAGCGCGCCCGAGCTCCACCATTTGCGCCCGTTGATCACGTAGCTGTCGCCGTCGCGGCGGATATCCGTCTGGATGTTGGTCGCGTCCGAGGAGGCGACATCCGGCTCGGTCATTGAGAAACAAGAGCGGATCGTTCCGTCGAGGAGCGGGGCGAGCCATTTCTGCTTCTGCGCCTCCGTCCCATAGAGCACCAGCGTCTCCATGTTGCCGGTGTCGGGGGCGGAGCAGTTGAAGACCTCCGGGGCGATGGCGGATCGGCCCATGATCTCGCAGAAATGGGCGTAGTCCAGATTGTTGAGGCCGGCGCCATAGCGCGGATCGGGCAGGAACAGGTTCCACAGCCCCTCGGCGCGGGCGCGCTTCTTCAGTTCGCCGATGATGGGCGGCGTGGCCCAGCGCGACGGCAAGGCCGCGAACTGGCGCTCATGGACCTCTTCATTCGGGTAGATGTGCTCGTCCATGAAACGCTGCAGCTTCGCGAGGAGCGGCTTGTGGACGTCTCTGAGCTCGAGCATCTGCGGCTCCACCTAGGCTGTGAGGGAGGCGGGCTGGCTTCCTTCCCGCCAGCGAAACGTGCCGATGCCGTGAGCGACCCGCTCGCCGGCATCGTCGAAGACATGCGCCTCGGCGGTGAAGCTCGACCGCCCCGCCGAGATCGTGCGCCCCTCGACCGTGAGGCGGCCGGCGCGCACCGGCCGGGTGAACTGCGTTGTTAGCGAGATGGTGACCGCGTAGCGCGCCGGCTCGCCCACGTCGGCATGGAGGCCGGAGGCGCAGGCGGCGAAGTCGATCATGGTGCAGATCACGCCGCCATGGACGTAGCCCATGCGGTTGCGATGGCCGGGGCCGATCTCGAGGCCGCCCTTCACATGGCCATGGCGGGATTCATCCAGCCCGAGACCCAGCAGGCCGAAGATGCCGACGCCGGAATAGGTCTCCGCGCTCATGAGGCGCTCTGGCCGGTGGTCAGGACGATCTTGCCGATCGCAGACCGCCCCGTCAGCAGGCGCAGCGCTTCTACGGTGTCCGCGAGATCGAGCGTGCGGCTGATCAGCGGCTTGAGCCGGCCCTCCTCGAACCAGACGAAGAGCTGCCTGAAGTTGTCTTCGTTGGCTGCGGGATCGACCGAGGCGAAGGTGCCGAAGAAGACGCCGACCAGGGAGCAGCCTTTCAGCAGGAGAAGGTTTGCAGGAATGCGCGGAATCGTCCCGGAGGCGAAGCCGACGACGAGGATGCGTCCTTCCCAGGCGGTTGCGCGTACGGCTTCCTCTAGCCTGTCGCCGCCCACCGGGTCATAGACCACGTCGACGCCCTTGCCGCCCGTCAGCTCCTTGACGCGATCCTTCAGGGACTCGCTGGTGTAGTCGATGACGTGGTCGGCGCCGGCCTTGCGGGCGACGTCCAGCTTCTCGGCGCTGCTCGCGGCCGCGATCACGGTCGCGCCCATGGCCTTGCCGATCTCAACCGCGGCGAGGCCGACGCCTCCGCTTGCGCCCAGAACCAGCAAGGTCTCGCCCGGCCGGAGTTGAGCCCGCTGCCGCAGCGCGTGCATGCTGGTGCCGTAGGTCATGGAGAAGCCGGCCGCCGTGATCGCATCCATGGCTGCAGGGCGCTGCATGAGGCGGCCGGCGCGCACCACCGCTTCCTCGGCGAAGGCGCCGACGCCCACCATGCCGGTCACGGGCACTCCGACGGCCAGATGCGTGACGCCTTCGCCGACGGCCTGGACGACGCCCCCGATCTCGGTGCCGGGCGTGAAGGGCAGCGGCGGTTTGACCTGATACTTGCCCTCGACCATCAGGGTGTCGGGAAAGTTCACGCCAGCGGCCTCGATGAGGACGCGGACCTCGCCGGGCCCCGGCTCGCGCGTCGGCCTATCCTCGATGACGAGGTCTTCGAGCGGCCCGAAGGCCTTGCACATCACGGCGCGCATTTCTGTTCTCCCTGGACGCTTCGGCCGGCCTTGGATGCCTTGAGCGACGGCAAGGCCCGGGCTGGCGGCTCGACGGCGGTCACGACAGGCCGTTCGCCCGGCGGGCGTCGCGGATCATGTTCCTGGCGATGACGAGCTGCTGGATCTGCGTGGTGCCCTCGTAGATCCGGAACAGGCGCACATCCCGGTAGAAGCGCTCGATGCCGGAATCGGCGACGTAGCCGGCGCCGCCGAAGATCTGGACCGCCTTGTCGGCGACGCGGCCGACCATCTCGGAGCAGAACATCTTGGCGCAGGCAGCTTCGGTCGCGATCGACTGCCCGGCATCGCGCCGCCGCGCCGTCTCCTCGACCATGCAGCGCGCGGCGAAGCTCTCGGCCTTCATGTCGGCGAGCATCGCCTGGACGAGCTGGAACTCGGCGATCGGCTTGTCGAACTGGCGGCGCTGCATCGCGTAGTCGAGGCTGTCGGCGATCAGGCGCTCCGCGACACCGACGCAAACGCCGGCGATGGTCAGCCGGCCGCGATCCAGCACCTTCATCGCGGTGACGAAGCCCTTGCCTTCGAAATCTGGCCCGCCGAGGATCGCCGATGCCGGAACCCGGACGTTGTCGAAGATGACGTCGCAGGTGTGGGCGCCCTGCTGGCCCATCTTCCGGTCCTTCTTGCCGAGCGTGATGCCCGGAAGATCCGCATCGACCAGAAGGGCCGAGATGCCGGACGCCGTCTTGCTGTCCGGATCGGTTCGGGCGAAGACGGTGAAGAGGCCGGCGACAGGCGCATTGGTGATGAAGCGCTTGGTGCCGTTGAGGATGAAGCTGTCGCCATCGCGGCGCGCGCTCGTCCGCAGCGAACCGGCATCCGAACCCGCCTCGGGCTCCGTCAGGCAGAAGGAGCCGACGAGCTCACCGCTCGCCATCCGGGGCAGGTAGCGTGATTTCTGCTCCTGCGTACCGTCGATGATGATGCCCTGCGAGCCGATGCCGTTGTTGGTGCCGATCATCGACCGGAAGGCCGGCGAAGTGCCGCCCAGCAGGAAGGAAACCTGGATTTCCTCCGAGAGCGACAGTTCGAGGCCGCCATAGGCTTCCGGGATGGCGAGTCCGAACAGCCCCATGTCGCGCATCTGCTGAACGACCTCGGGCGGGACGCGGTCGGTTTCGCCGACCTCGGCCTCCCTCGGCCTCAACTTCTCGCGAACGAAGCGCTCGACCGTATCGAGAAGCTGTCCAAAAACCTCGGGGTCCAGCGCCATTAATTCCGCTCCACGGAATTTAATTCCATTATTGTGATTCGTCGCATATCGTCTATCAAGCCGTCAAGACGCTTTGCGCCGGGAAGGCTGCGGGCTGGGCAAGGCGGCTGGGCCAGAGGGCGAGACGGGCAGAATGCGCAAGCGCGAAACGCAGGTGAACCTGCTGGAGGATCAGGACGCGACGGATGATCCCCGTTTCGTCACGGCCCTGGCGCGCGGCCTGGGTGTCATGCGCGCCTTCAAACGCGGTGACAGAATGCTGGGGAACCAAGAACTCGCCGAGCGGACCGGCTTGGCGAAATCGACCATCTCCCGTCTCACCTACACGCTGAGCAAGCTTGGCTACCTCGAATATTCCTCGAGCAGCGGGCAATATTCGCTCTCGGCCTCGGTATTGGCGCTCGGATTTTCGGCGCTCGGAAGCCTGGCGATCCGCGATGTGGCTCGGCCGCTGATGCAGGAGCTTGCGGATCAGGTGGGCGCGTCGGTCGCGCTCGGGACGCCTGACCAGCGCACCATGATCTATGTCGAGGAATGCCGCGGCTCCAGTCCGCTGCGGCTTGGCATCGAAATCGGCTCGCATATCAAGATGGCGACCTCCTCGATGGGACGCGCCTATCTCGCCGGCCTGGACGAGCCGGTGCGTGCCCGCATCGTCGACCAGCTGTGCGCGCACGAAGCCGACCCCGATGCGATTCGATCAGGCATCGCAATTGCGGTGACAGAATTCGCCGAGAAGGGCTTCGTTCGCTCGATCGGGGAGTGGAAACAGGAGGTCAACTCCGTCGGAGTGCCAATACTTCTGCACGGATCGCGGCCGTTTGCGCTCAATTGCGGGGGGTCATCCCTGTCCCTGAAGACCGATGACCTGGACGAGATCGGGATGCGCCTGCTGAATGTCGCCAGGCGGATCGCCAGGATCCTCGGCGCGGACTGACCGGCGCGCCGGCATCGGCTCGCGCCTGCAGGCGGCCGCTCAGACGGTTCGCCGGGTCTGCCAGCGATCGTCGATCTGCTCCACCAGACCTTCCGAATGCAGCTTGTCGAGATGGGCGAGGACATTCCGTTCGGCCGCCCGGCGCAGCCACGGGTCGGTCTTTGAGTAAAGTCGGTCCATCAGGTCCCACGCCGTTGCCGGCCCAGCCGCAAGGGCGGCGAAGATGGCCTCCTCCCGCAGGATTCTGCGCTTGAGCAAATCGGCGACATAGGGCCGTGGATTCGGCAAGGCCGGGCCATGTCCGGGAAGGTACAGCCGATCGTCGCGCGACAGCATCACGCGAAGACTGTCGCAATAGGCGGCCATGTTGCCGTCGGGCGGCGAAACGATGCTGCTCGACCACGACATGACATGATCGGCGCTGAAGACGACTCCGTCCGGCCTGGCGAAGCAAAGGTGATCGCTCGCATGCCCCGGCGTGTGGATCGCGGTCATTCCGGCCACGATATCCCCGTTCCGGATCAGCCCGTCGGGCTCGAAGGAGGGGTCGGCTGGGCGATGGAAGGCGAAGACCGGCGCTCTCGTGCGAGCCTTCAACGAGGATGTGGCGCCAAGATGATCCGAATGGGAGTGGCTGAGGAGGATTGCGGATACCGCGCCATGCGTCGCCGCGATCACGTCGTCGAGGTGCCCATCGTCATCCGGGCCGGGGTCGAGGACGATGGCCCCATCGCTGGTCTCGATCAGATAGGTGTTGGTTCCGTGATACGTCATCAGGCTCGGATTGTTCGCGACGATCCGCCTGATGCCCGGCAGGACAAAGAGAGCCTCGCGGCGGCGAGGCTCCGGTTCTTTCAGGAAGGCCAAGTTATACGTTCCCTTCATTCATCGGGTGCCGAGGGTCGCACTGCCCGCAGCAGCGTGGGAGCCTTGGGACCCTGCGCTTTACACTGAAGTGGACACGCAAGGGCTGCACAATTCAGAGAAAGATCTCGCGCCCATTGTCACCGTCAGGAATAGGCCACAGACGCCGTCTCTGATACGGGCGAGATGCGCCAAAAGCTGATCTTGTTCACTTGCCCGAAAGCAGACGTTAAAATCTGTTAAGCGGCCATATGTAGAAGCGCTGTCCTGCTTGCGAGTTTGGACAGCGGCTTATTGGGCTGCACTCCAAATTTTTTGATAAGCGCCGCCTTAGGCAGGCTCTCTTTGATGAGAAAAGCCCATGCGCTGGCCTGCGGCCAAATTGGCAGAAGGCCTAGCCGCGAGCATTCAACGTCTCGGCTGGCGGGGCGTAGCCTCCGCAGACTGCCTCGGCGGCGGCGGACGTGCTGCTTCGTAACGGCATCCGGGACGATCGGTTCGCATTTATCTCGGGGCCGAAAGAGCCGATTTCACTTAAGAAACCCCGACGACAGCCCGGTGTGAACGCTGGACGCTTAGGCTTGCCGCGAGAAGCGCGCCGCCTGTTCGCCTGCGAGCGCGCCGAGGCCGATGGCCGTCAGCAGCCCGTTCCCCGAGAGATAGCCCGCCGCCCGCGAGCCGGAGACGCCGACAGCGGCGCCGCCGCAGGCGAAGAGATTGGGAAGGGCCGTGTCGTCGCGGCGGAGGACGCGGGCTGCCGTGTCGATCCTGAGGCCGCCCTGGGTGTGAAACAGCGCTCCCGTGACGCGCACGGCGCAGTAGGGCGAGGCGAGCGCCTCTCCCGCCGAGAAGTCCCGCCCGAACCGGTCGATGCCCCCACGGGCCTTCAGCGCTTCGACCTCCGCGAGCGTGTGCCCGAGCGCCTCCGCAGGCAGGCCGAGCCGTTCTGCCAGCGTCGCGATGTCGTCGGCCATGACGACCGCGCCTTGAGCCTCCGCATTGCGGAAATCCTCGAACTGGCGGGCGATGCCGGCGATGCGCGCATCGAAGATCGTCCAGGCCTTGCGCTCGGGCTGAGACAGGACAGTGGCCGCCTGCTCGGAATAGCCGTGGCTCTCGTCCGAGAAGCGCTCGCCATGCAGGTTCACCTGGAAGCCGCCTTCCATGATCGTGGCCCAGGTCACGAGGATGCCGTGCGGCTGCGCGACCGAGCCATGGCCCTGATGGCCGGACATGTGGACGAGTTCGGCGCCGAGCGCCTCGCCCCAGAGAACGGCGTCGCCTTCGTTTCCGGAATGGCCGAACCAGAGCGCCTCCGCCATTCCCGGGATATGGCGCGCCACGAGCGCCCGGTTGCCGCCATAGCCATTGCAGGCGAGCACCAGCGCCGCGCAGCCGATGCGCTCCTCGCCTCCGCCGGGCCGCGTGCCGGCAAGCCCGGCGATGCGGCCGTCAACAGCGGCGAACAGCGTCGTCGCGCGGAATTCGGTCAGGATAGGGATGTCGCGGCGCTCGACCGCCTCCCGCAGCCTGTCGATCAGCTCCGCGCCGGTCCGTTTCGGCAGCCCGTGCATCCGCCGCGCCGAATGGCCGGGATAGGAGAAGTTCGTGACGACATCGAAGGGCAGCCCATGCGCATCGGCGAGCCATTCCAGCACCGGGCCGATGCGCCGGCTCAGCAGGGCTACGATCGCCGCATCGGGCTCGCCATCGGCCTTGGCGAGGATGTCCTGGGCGAAGAGCTCCGGGCTGTCCGTGATCCCGGCCTCGCGCTGGAAGCGCGTCGCGGGGGCCGGGATGAGCCCGGCCGAGAGGGCTGTCGAGCCGCTGGGCACGGCGTCGCGCTCGACCACGACCACCTCTGCACCGGCCTCGCTGGCGGCGAGCGCCGCGACGAGTCCGGCCGCGCCAGCGCCGACGATGACGACGTCGGCGCTGGCCTCGAAGGCAACGCCTTCCGCGGGCAGGATGGCGCTCACAGCGCCGCGACCTCGCCGAGCACCGCGGCGATGCTCGCGATGCGTGCGACAGGCTTCAGCCCCGCAATGGCCTCGGCATGCATCGCAGGCGTCGGTGCGGCGCAACCATCCTCCAGCACGGTGACGTCGATGTCGCGGACATGGGCGTCCCGCACCGTGGAGGCGACGCCGCCATTGGTGACGATGCCGCCGACGACGAGATGGTCGATCCCGAGCTTGCGCAGCAGCCATTCGAGCCGCGTCTGGTAGAAGGCAGAATAGGCGATCTTCTCGACGGCGACGTCGACCGGCTGGAGCGTGTCGACGACCTGCTGCCCCCAGCTGCCCGGCAGGAAGTCTCCCCGCTTCAGGAAGGGCCGCATCTGCTTGAGATGCGGCGAGATCAGCGGTTCGCCGCCGCGGCCGGGCACGAGCGTGAACTGGGTGGCGGCGACAAGGCCGCCACCGGCGCGCATCGCCTCGACCAGGGGCTTCAGCCGCTCGGGCAGGGCCTGCGCCTCGGGGGAGGCGGCTCCGCCTCGCGCATAGGCGCCGTCGGGATGGATGAAATCGTTCTGGAGATCGACGATCAGCAGCGCCGTCCGGTCGAGCGCGGAGATGGGGCCGGCCATGGTCAGCTCCTGACGATCACGAGGTTGCCGAAGGCATCGACCTCGGCGCCGAGGCCCGGGTCGAGCAGGATGGTCGCGTCCGGCTGCTCCAGGATCGCCGGCCCTTCGATCCAGCTGCCGACGGGAATGTCGAGGCGCGACCAGATCGCCGTTTCATGCCAGGCGCCGTCGAGATAGACTTGGCGCGCGCCGCGGCGGGCGTCGGTGAGGCTGGCGCCGGCCTCGGGCGCGAGCGCCGCGAGATCGAAGGCCGGGCGCCTGCCGATAGCGGCGCTGCGCAGCGTGACGATGCGCACGGGAATGCCTGGCAGCAGGCGGCTGAAGGCCGCGCCATAGGCGGCCTCGAACGCCTCTCGGATGATCTCGGCCGTGACGCCCGTTCCCTCCGCGCCGAGCGTTACCGGCAGCGGCACCGAAACCGTGTGCGTCTGCCCGAGATAATGCATGTCGAGCTCGTAGAGCACATCGATGCGCTCGACCGAGAGGCCGGCATCCGCGACGACGGCGTGCGCCTCGCGCCCGGCCTCGACCATGCGCGTGTCGAGGGCGCCGGCGTCGAGGCCGTCCAGCATCAGGTTGAGCGTCTGGACGCCGTCGTGCCGGATGTCGGCGATGACGCAGCCCAGCGCCGAGGTCACGCCCGGGAAGCGCGGAACCAGCGCGCCCTTCAGGCCCACCTCCTTGATCAGGGCGCCGGCATGCAGCGCGCCGCCGCCACCGAAGGGCATCGCCATGAAGCGCGACGGATCATGCCCGCGCTCGATGGAGACGAGCCGGATTGCGCCGGCCATGCGGGCATTGGCGATCTTCACGATCGCTTCCGCCGCCGCCATGACGTCGAGGCCCAGCGGCTCGGCGATCTCCTTGGCGATGGCTGCACGCGCCGCTTCGACATCGAGCCTCTGCAGCGTGCCGAGCGGCTTGGAGCCGTCGATGCGACCGAGCACGAGATTGGCGTCGGTCAGCGTCGGCCGGGTGTTGCCCTGCCCGTAGCAGACCGGGCCGGGTCGGGAGCCGGCGCTCTCGGGGCCGACTTCGAGCAAACCGCCGGCATCGACGCGGGCGATGGAGCCGCCGCCGGCACCGATCGTGGTGATCTCGATCATCGGCGTGCGGATCACCATGCCGAAGTCGATGGTGGTCTGGGCGGCAAGCGCCGCCTGCCCACCCGCGATCAGCGAGACGTCGAAGGAGGTGCCGCCGAGGTCTCCGGTGATGATGTCCGGATGACCCGCCGCGCGTGCGATGGCCGCTGCGGCGATGACGCCGGCGGCCGGCCCGGACAGCGCGGTGCGGACCGGCAGGCGCCGGGCCGTCGCCGTCGACATCACGCCGCCGTTCGACTGAACGATGTGGAAGCGCCCGACGAAGCCGTCGGCTGCCAGCGCATCCTCGAGCCGGCCGAGATAGGAACCGACGACGGGCTGCAGCGTGGCGTTGAGAGCCGTGGTCGAGGCTCGCTCGAACTCGCGGATCTCCGGCAGGATCGCCGAAGAGCAGGCGATGTGCTCGTTCGGCCAGATTTCGCGTGCGGCTTCGAGAGCGGCGCGTTCGTTCTGCGGGTTCGCATAGGCGTTGATGAAGATGATCGCCAGCGCCTCGCAGCCCTTGCCGACAAGGTCTCGCGTGGCGGCGCGCACGGCGTCGAGATCGACCGCGGTGCGGATCGTGCCGTCCGCGAGCGTGCGCTCGGGCACCTCCAGCCGGCAGTCGCGAGAGGCGGCCGGCGTGAAATCGCCCCAGAGCCCCCAGGTCTGGCGCCGGTCGCGGCGGCGCATTTCGAGCGCATCGCGGAAGCCCGGCGTGGTGATGACGCCGACACGGGCGCCCTTGCGCTCGAGCAGAGCGTTGGTCCCGACGGTCGTGCCGTGCACGATCGATGAGAGTCCGGCGACCGGCCCGAAGGTTGAGAGCCCGGCGATGAAGCCCTTGGCCTCGTCCCCACGCTGGGACGGGACCTTGGCGGTGCGGAAGCGCTTGGCCGCCTCGTCGAACCAGAACAGGTCGGTGAAGGTGCCGCCGACATCGACGCCGACGACGGCCTTGGGCGTGGAGGTCGCAGTCATCAGGGAGCTTCCGAACGCAGTGCTGCGGTCGCCGTCGCATCGACGGCGCCGGATGCGTCGAGCGCGACGCGATAAATCTCTCGCGCCGCCTTGGCGCTCACATAGCCGTTCGCCACGTCGCGGGCGACGCTGGCCGGCTCACGCTCGCGTGGCGGGCCGTAACCGCCGCCTCCGGGGCTTTCGAGCCTGACGCGCTGGCCCTTCGCGATATGGATGTCGGCGATCTTCGTCACCAGCGGCGGCGATTTCGGCCCGTCAGCCGTGTCGTAGATGAAGCGGTTGGTCGCGGCAGCCTGCCCGCCGACGACGCCGAAGGGCGGGAACTTGCCACGCTCCCCGAGCAGGAAGACATCGGCCCCGCCGGCGGCAAGCGCCTCGATCTCGTAGATCGCGCCGCAGCCGCCACGATGGCGCCCCGGCCCGGCCGAATCCGGCCGCAGCGCCCATTGCGTGAACATCACCGGATAGGCCGCCTCCAGGATCTCGGCCGGCGGGATGGTTGCCGTCGAGATCGGGTTGTTGCCGTGGTTGAGTCCGTCGCCCTCCGGGTTGCCGCCGAGGCCGCCGCCGAAGAAGGAGAACATCACATAGCGCCCGCCATCGTCGCGATGGCCAGCGAGCGAGAGCGCATTGATCGTCGCATAAGGCGAGCCATTGGCCCGCTCGGGCGCGATGGAAGCGAAGGCGCCGAAGACGGTGTCGATCACCCGCAGGATCGTTTCGGTGTAGCCGCCGACGGGTTTCGGCGCTTTGACGCCGAGCAGCGTCGTCTCCGGGATAATGAAGGTGATCGGCTTCAGCACGCCGGCATTGGCGGGCACATGCGGAAAGATGTGCTTGAGCGCGACGTAGCAGCAGGCGACCGCCGTCGAATAGGCGATGTTCAGCGGGCCGCGGCAGGGCGGTGCCGAGCGCGAGAAATCCAGCGTCATCGCGTCGCCGGCGATCGTCAGGTCGAGCGCGATCTTCAGCGGCTCGTCGCTGATGCCGTCATTGTCGAGGAAATCGTCGAAGACGTAGTGGCCATCGGGCAGGGCGGCGATCTCGGCCCGCATCAAGGCTTCGGCGCGGGCGCTGAAGCCGTCGAGGGCCGTCGAGACGGTCTCGACGCCGTATTCGTCCAGCAGCGCCGCAAGCCGCTGCTCGCCCAAATCGAGCGCGTTGAGCTGGCCGTTGAGATCCCCCCAGTTCGATTGCGGCAGGCGCGAATTGGCGTTGAGGATCTCGACGATGTCGGGCTGGAACTCGCCCCCGCGGATCAGCTTGACCGGCGGGACACGGAAGCCTTCCTGGAAGCTCTCGGTGGCACGCGCGTTGAAGTTGCCGGGCACGTTGCCGCCGACATCGAGCCAGTGCCCGACCGAGGCGAGCCAGCAGAACAGCTCGCCGTCGCGGAAGATCGGCCGGACGAGCCGCATATCGTTGAGATGCGTGCCGCCTTCATAGGGGTCGTTGAAGAGCCAGGTATCGCCGGGCTGGTTCGCAGCACCTGCTGCGACGCGCGCGATCACGGCGCGCACGGCGAAAGCCATGGCGCCGACGAAGATCGGCAGCCCCGATGTGCCCTGCACCAGCGTGTCGCCGGTCGTCGCGTGGTAGAGGCCGTGGCACGCGTCATGGGCCTCGGCGATGATCGGGTTGAAGGCGGAGCGGTAGAGCGTCGCGTCCATCTCGTTGGCGATCTGCTCGAGGCGTCCCTTCAGGACCGCGAGCGTGACGGGATCGAGCGCGGTGGTCACGGCTTACCCTCATAGGCCCTGCCGGCGGCGATCACCTGCGGCGTGCCGATCACGGCGTTGAGCTGGTCGAAATCGAACATGCGGTCGCGGAACGGGTCGGTCGTGCCGTTGGCGTGCAGGCTGGCGTAAAAATCCTGCGCGGCCCGGGCGAGCGCGCGCACGATGCCGCCGGGGAAGATCACCAGCGAGAAGCCGATTTCCTCGAGCGCCTGCGCCGATTTGATCGGCGTGCGCCCGCCTTCGACCATGTTCGCCATGAGCGGAACGATCCCTCCGAGCTCTCTGGTGACGCGCGACAGCTCCTCGGCGGAGCCTGGCGCCTCGACGAAAAGCAGGTCCGCGCCCGCCTCGGCATAGGCTCGCGCGCGTTCGATCGCCTTGTCGAAGCCCTCGACCGCGATGGCATCTGTGCGCGCGATGATCAGCGTCTCGGCCGAGGACCGCGCATCGGCGGCAGCCTTGATCTTACCGACCATCTCCGACAGCGGGATCACGCTCTTGTCGGAGAGGTGGCCGCAGCGCTTCGGGAAGCTCTGGTCCTCGATCTGCAGCGCATTGGCGCCGGCGCGCTCGAACAGGCGCATGGTGCGCTGCATGTTCAGCGCGTTGCCATAGCCGGTATCGGCATCGACGATCAGGGGCGCCGCCACACGATCGCGGATCATGGTGATGGTCTCGGCGACCTCCGCCATCGAGACGAGGCCGATATCGGGCCGACCGAGATGCGTATAGGCGATCGACGCGCCGGAGACGTAGAGCGCTTCGAAGCCGGCCGCCTCGGCGAGCGAGGCCGTGAGCGCGTCATAGACGCCCGGTGCGAGAACGATGTCCGGCCTGCCGAAGCGGGCCTTGAGCGACTGGATTGTCATTGGATCAGGTCCTGGTTGCCGGCTGCGCGGCCAGCAAGGTGTCGAGTGGGTCGATCCGGTCGCTGTCGATCAGGCCGTCGACGGCGGCGATGATGGCTTCGGCATGCGACTGCCCCCAGACGGGTTCGGTGAGATCGAAGAATTTCTGGCGCACTTCGGCCGGGGTGTAGGGGTCTTCCGTGTCGCCCCGATTGGTCAGGGCCTGCGCCTCCAGGACGCGGCCATCAGTGAGGGTGATGGTCACGAGAGCGGGACGAAGGCCGGGCAGCTTCGCGGTCGCTTCGGGGTCCTCGCGTACGAACACGCGCCGCGCAAGATCGCGGATGGTCTCATCGGTGCGGGCAGGCTCGCGGAAGGCCGGCACCGTCGCTGCACCATGCACGATGGTCGTCGCGATCGAGAAGGGCAGCGAGAACTTCGCCGCCAGCATGTTGTGCGGCTCCTGGCCGGCGAGCTGGGCCGCCCAGACATAGGTCGCCACATCGATACGCGCGATCGCGTCGGGCGCGATCTTCCCGCCTTCGCCGGCGACGATCCGCGCCAGCGCATCCAGAGAGCCGTGATTGTAGCGGCAGCAGGCATGGCGCTTGAAATAGTTGCGGGCGATCTCCCAGCGAACGCCGAGATCGGCGACCATCTCCTCCGGGCGCCAGTCATCGGCGATGACGGTTCCATAGACCGTGCCGAGCCCATCGGCCTCGCCTGTGAAGCCGGCGGCCACCAGATCGCCAACCATCAGCCCGATCTGGTTGGAGAAGCCGGCGAAGCTGTTGCGGACCGTGCCGCCCTCCAGCATCGTGCGGCGGCTGGTCGATAGGCCGAGCGAGGAGGCGACGTTGATCGTCTCGATCATCGTGGCCGCATCGCGCCGGTTGAGCCAGGCGATGGCGACCGCCGCCCCGACCGTCCCCCAGGTGCCGTGCGGGTGCATCGTGATGCGCAGCTTCGAGGCGATGCCGATGCGCGCGCCGATCTCGTAGCCGAGCGCCACGGCGGTCACGAGGTCGCGGCCGCTCGCCTTCAGCCCGCGCGCGGCGGCGAGCACGGCCGGCACGACATGGATGCCGGGATGGCCGCGGCAGAACTGGTTGCCCTCGTCGAGCTCCAGCATCGTGCCGGCGGTGCCGTTCAGGAACGCGGCCAGCGGAGGCGCGGTGCGCCGGCCGCTGCCGATCACGGCGGCTCCGTTCGCGTCGTCGGTCGCGGCCATGCGCTGTACCAGCGCAATCGTTTCAGGTTCCTGCGCGCCGGCCGCGATGGCGGCGATCGAGTCGCCGATCACCTGCAGGGTGCGGGCAACGACCGGTTCTGGCAGCGCCTCGAAGCGCAGATCGGCGCAGAAGGCCGCCAGCTGTTCGAGCCAGGCCGGCGTGGCCGGCCGTTGCATCACGGGTTCCGCCTGGAGATGGACCGTCATGGCGACCTCACAATCCGAGATAGGCGTGCTTGAGGGCAGGATCGGCGGCGATGTCCTTGGCCTGGCCGGAGACGACGATGCGGCCGTTCTCGAGGACATAGGCGCGGGCGGCGAGTTCCAGCGACTGGACGACGTTCTGCTCGACAAGCAGCACCGCGAGCCCATCGGCCGCGATGCGGGCGACGAGCGCGAACATCTCCTCGACCAGCAGCGGCGAGAGCCCCAACGAGGGCTCGTCGAGGATCAGCAGGCGGGGCTCGCCCATCAGCCCGCGGCCGATGGCGAGCATCTGCTGCTCGCCGCCGGACAGCGTTCCGGCCGCCTGCGTCGCCCGCTCGCGCAGGCGCGGAAACAGCGTGAAGATCCGCTCCAGATTGGCCTGCCGCCCCGGCTTGCCGCGCCGGTAGCTGCCGAGCACGAGATTGTCGCGCACGCTCATATTGGGGAAGATGCGGCGCCCTTCCGGCACATGGATCAGCCCGGCGGAGACGATTGCGGCCGGCTTGAGCCCGCCGATCTCGGTCTCCTCGAAGCGGATCGAGCCGGCGCGCGGTTTGATCAGGCCGGAGAGGGCGCGGTTGAGCGTCGTCTTGCCGACGCCGTTGGCGCCGAGCACGGCGACGATCTCGCCGGCGCCGACCGAAAGGTCGATGCCGCGCAGCACCTCCGTGCCGCCATAGCCCGCGACGAGGCCTTTCACCTCAAGCATCGGCGCCTCCAGCCGGCTTGGCCTGCAGGCGCTTGGCGGCGCCCTGGCCGAGATAGGCCTCGATCACGGCCGGGTCGCTGGCGATCTCGGCCGGCTTGCCCTGCGCGATGATTTTGCCCTGTGCCAGCACATGGATGTGCTCGCACAGGCTCATCACTGCCTGCATGACGTGTTCGACCATCAGGATCGTCACGCCGCGATCGCGGATGTTGCGGATGACGGGGATCATGTCCCGGATTTCGGAAGGATTGAGGCCGGCGAGCACCTCGTCGAGCAGCAGCAGCCGCGGCTCGGTCGCGAGCGCGCGGGCGAGTTCCAGCCGCTTGCGGCCGGCGACCGTCAACGCCGCGGCAGACTGCTCGAGCTGACCGCCGAGCCCCACCAGATCGGCGACGGCCCGTGCCTTCGCCTGAGCATCGGCGCGGGCCGGATGCCGTAGATAGGCGCCGACCGCGATGTTCTCGACCACGGAGAGCCCGGCGAAGGGCTGCACGATCTGGAAGGTGCGCGCGATGCCGAGCGCTGCCCGCTCATGTGCGGGCAGCGCCGTCACATCCTGCCCGGCGAAGGAGACCGTGCCGGAGCTCGGCTTCTCGAAGCCGGCGACCAGCGTGAAGAGCGTGGTCTTTCCGGCGCCGTTGGGGCCGATCAGCCCGGCGATCGAGCCCTGCGCGACATCGAGGCTGGCGGAATCGACCGCGACCAACCCGCCGAAGCGTTTGGTGACCGATTGAACCGAGAGCATCAGCGAGTCCTCCGGCGGTCGAACACGCTCGCGAGTCGCTTCAGCAGGCCCATGATGCCGTCCGGCGCGAAGGCGATGGTGGCGATCAGCAGCAGGCCGTAGAGCACCAGGTCGATGCCGGGGATGCCGCCGGCAAAGAGCTTGGTCAGTTCGCCGAAGCCGTGCAGGGCGGCAGCGCCGAGGATCGGGCCGAAAGCCGTTCCGATGCCGCCGACGATCGGCGCGACAAGGGCCTCGATCGAAATCCAGGGTCCATAGGCGATGCTCGCGTCCAGATAGAGATAATACTGCACATAGAGCGCGCCGGCAGCGCCGGTGATCGCGGCCGAGAGCGTGATCGCCTTGAGCTTGACCGCGAGCGTGTCGACGCCGAGCGCGCGCGCCGCGTCCTCGTTCTCGCGCACCGCCGTCAGCCAGGCGCCGAAGCGCGAGCGCATGATCGCGATGGTCGCGATGAGCACGAAGCCGACGAGGGCGAGCGCGATCCAGACGAAGGCGGCGCGGCTGGCGAACTGGAAGTTCGCAGGCCCCATGTCCAGTTTCACCAGCGTCCCGGCCGCGCCGCCGGTGAACGTCGATGCGTTCGCGAGAATGCGCAGGACCTCGGCGAAGGCGAGCGTCACCAGCGCGAAATAGGAGCCGCGCAATCCCGAGCGGAAGCTCAGGAAGCCGATGATCCAGCCGACGGCGCCGGCCAGCAGGATACTCAGCGCGAAGGCGACCCAGGCGTTGACGCCCCAATGCGTCTGCAGAAGTGCCGTCGTATAGGCGCCGCTGCCGAAGAACGCCGCATGGCCGAAGGAGAACTGGCCGGCGAGCCCGCCGAGTACGTTCCAGCCCTGGGCCGCGAGCGCGATGATGAGCGCGAAGACAATGAAATTCAGGACGGTGTTCGCCGTGATCGCGAAAGGCACGAGCGCGGCGGCGGCGATGAGGACGATTGCAGGGCCATAGGCGCGGATCATGCGCGCGCTCCGAACAGGCCGGTCGGCTTCACCAGAAGCACCAGGATGAAGATCAGGAAGATGCCGATCTGGCCGAGGCTCTCGCCGAGGAACAACCCGCACAGGCTTTCGACCACGCCGATGAAGAGGGCGCCGAGCAGGGCGCCGGGGATCGAGCCCATGCCGCCGAGGACGACGATGGTGAACGCCACCAGCACGAAGGCGTTGCCGGCGCGCGGCGTGACATAGAAGGTCGGCATCAGCAGGCAGGCGGCGATGGCGACGCTGGCCGCGCCCAGCCCGAAGGTCACGGCGTAGATATGGGGGACATCGATGCCGGCGAGCGCTGCGCCGGTCTTCTCCCGCGCGACGGCCCGGATGGCGCGGCCCGTATCGGTCGCGCGCAGCAGGAAGCCGAGCAGGAGCGCGACGATGAGCGCGACGCCGAAGGCCGCCACGCGTGGCACGGCCAGAAAGGTGAAGCCGAGATCGATCGATTCGAAGGCATAGGGTACGTCGATCGAGCGCGTATCGGACCGGAAGATCGCGAGCATCGCGTTCTCGATCACGATCGAAAGCCCGAGCGTGACCAGCAATATGTTGCGATCTTCGCCATGGCTTGCCGGGCCGATCACGAAGCGCTGCACGGCATAGCCCAGCACGAAGAAGAGCAGCGTCACGGGCAGCAGGGCGAGATAGGGATCGATGCCGAGCGCGGTCTGCGCCACATAGGCGGCGAACATCGCCGCGGTCAGCGTTGCGCCATGGGCGAAGTTGATGATGTGCAGCACGCCGTAGACGAGCGTCAGCCCGAGCGCGACCAGGGCGTAGATGGAGCCGGTCATCAGCCCGTTGAGCACGGCCGCGAGAATGATGTCGGGTGCAAGCATGATTGGCTTCTCCCTTCTCCCCTTGCGGGAGAAGGTGGCCCGATGGGCCGGATGAGGGGTCTCGCGACGCATTCCGTGCCGCGAGATGAGATGTCGCCATATGAGGGGCAAGGGGCCCCTCATATGTCCGGCTTCGCCGGCGCCCCTTCTCCCGCAAGGGGAGAAGGGGCGGTTCGTGCTGCGGCTTCCTTAGGCTGGGCGCGGGAAGACCGGCTTGGCGTCGGCGAAGTCGGTGGGGAAGATCACCTTGATGTCGGCGCCCTGGATCTGGGTGTTCACCGGTGCGCCGCCCTGGTTCTGGCCGTTGACGAATTTGGTCGGGCCATAGGGCATGATGTGACCGGCGTAGGTCGAGTTCGCGAGCGCCTCGGTTACCTTGGCCTTGTCCGTCGAACCGGCCTTCTCGATGGCGTCTGCCAGCAGGCCGACGCAGGAGTAGTTCAGCGGAATGTTGTAGGTCCAGAACTTGCCGGAAGCCTCGACCTGCTTGCGCAGGGCCTCGGCGACGGGCTTGCGCGGATCATGCCAGTGGTTGCAGTCCATGACGAACTGCGCGGCTTCGTTGAATTCCTTGACGAAGCGGTAATTCGAAGCTGCGCCGTTGAGCACCGCATAGATGCCCTTCGGGCGGATGCGTTGCTGCTGCATCGTGCGCGCCAGCAGGGCGAACTCGCCATAGTAGCTCGATGGAATGACGAGGTCGGGGTTCTTCGAGCGGATCTGCAGGGCGATGTTCGACATGTCGCGCGCGGGCGTCGGATGGGCGATGGTGTCGAGCACCTCGAACCCCATCTTCGGCAGCTCCGCCTGCATCAGCTTGGCGAGGCCCGACCCGAAGAGGCCGTCCTCATGCACCAGCACGACGGTCTTCGCCGGCTTGCCGGCCGCCTCGTTGAGCTTGGCGAGGTTTTCGAGTGCCGTCTTCGTCACCATGCCGAAGCCCGGGCCGAAGCGGAACGTGTTCTTGAGCCCGCGGGTGACGATGGAATCGGCGACGCCGACATCGACGATATAGGGCAGGTCGTAGCGTGCCGCGGCCTGCGAGGCCGCAAGGCAGATCGGCGATGCGAAGCCGCCGACGACGGCGACGACGCCCTCCGCCTGCATGCGCTCGACCTCGGCCGTGCCGCCCTCGGGCGTCGAGCGCGCGTCACCGAAGACCATTTCGAGCTTGGCGCCGCCGAGCGCCTTGATGCCGCCGGCGTCGTTGATGGCCTTGATCGCCGCTTCCGCGCCGATCTGGCCCTGTTGGCCGTCATAGGCGAGGGCGCCGGTCACCGGCTGCAGGATGCCGACCTTGATGGCGGGCGCCTGGGCTCGCACGAGGCTCGGCATGGCGATGGCGGCTGCGCCGGTTGCTGCCGTGGCCAGAAGGCCGCGGCGGGAAATCTCCGTCTTCTGTGTCAAAGCTCGTTCTCCTCTGTCGTTCGCCGGTCTGATGCCGGCATTCTCATTCTGCCTGTTCGGGTTTGCTGCCTCTCAGCTGCCCGTCCCGCGGGCCGGCGCAGGCGACCAGCGCCGCTCCGAGGCATTGCCAGCGCGCTCGAGCTCGAGCTGGAACGCGTAGCGGTCCGGCCGGTAGAGCGCGTGCAGATGCTCGACACCCCGTCCGTCCGGCCCGAACACGATGCGCGTCAGCGAGAGCAGCGGCGAGCCGATCTCGAGCCCCAGCGCCTCGGCGACATCGGGGCTGGCGAGGGTTGCGCTGATCGTCTGGTTCGCGCGTTCGACCACGGTGCCGGAACGCTCCAGCAAGGTCAGCAGCGGCACGCTGGCGAGGTCGGCTTCAGAATAGGTCAGGCCGATGCGCTCCGGCACATGGGTGGTGAGATAGGAGAAGGGGTGGCCGTCGATCAAGCGCACACGCACCGAGCGCTGCGTGCGCTCGCCGGGCTTCAGTCCGAGCGCCTGCACGACGGTCTCGGGCGGCTGTGCGTAAGCGAAGGAAATCAGGCGCACGCCGGTGCGCCGGCCCATCTCGACGAGATGGGTCAGCATATTGGCGAAGTCGGCGACGATCGGCGCCGGCGCCTCGGGCTCGCGCACGAAGGTCCCCGAGCCGACGCGCCGGTCGATCAGCCCCTCCGCCGCCAGGCTGTCGAGCGCGCGCCGCACCGTCACCCGCGAGACGCCGTGCTCCAGCGCCAGTGCCGGTTCGCTCGCCAGCCGCGAGCCGGGCGCGATCTCGCCGCTGGCGATGCGCTCGCGCAGCAGCAGGGCAAGGCGCCGGGCCTTCAGAGGTTCGAGCGATGCGTCCAAGCGCGCTCCTGCGAGCGAATGGGTTGACTGAATATCAGGACAGTTAGTTGTCTAGCGTATAGAACAACTGACTTGCGTCAAGCCGCGCGATGGCTATTTTTGGAGGCATCGGAGGTCGCCATGGCGGGATCGCTCGCAGCCGCGGAACAGGAAGCAAGGAGCGCGCCGCGCACCTTGTTCGACAGGCTGTGGGACAGCCACGTCATCGTCGAGCGCCCATCCGGCGACGCATTGCTCTGGATCGACCGGCATCTCGTGCATGAGGGCTCCTTCCACGCCTTCGCGCAGCTCGCAGCGCGTGATGGCGTGGTCGCCGAGCCCGGGCTGACCTTCGGCGTGGCCGACCACTACGTGCCGACGCGCGACCGCGACCACATCGCCAATCCCGAGATCGCGCGCATGATCGACGATCTCGAAGCCAACACGACGCGCCATGGCATCGAGCTGTTCGGGATGAAGGACCCGCGGCAGGGCATCGTGCATGTGGTCGGCCCCGAGCAGGGGCTGACGCTGCCGGGGCTGACGATGGTCTGCGGCGACAGCCACACCTCGACGCACGGGGCCTTTGGCGCTTACGCCTTCGGCATCGGCGCCTCCGAGGTGGCGCATGTGCTGATGACGCAGACGCTATGGCAGAAGAAGCCGAAGCGGATGCGGATCAGCGTCGACGGACGCCCGGCTCCGGGCGTCGGCGCCAAGGATTTCATCCTTGCGATCATCGCCCGCATCGGCGCCGATGGCGCGCGCGGCCACGCCGTCGAATATGCCGGCTCGGCCGTGCGGGACCTGCCGATGGCCGGGCGCATGACCATGTGCAACATGTCCATCGAGGCGGGTGCCCGCTGCGGCCTGATCGCGCCGGACGAAACGACCTTCCGCTGGATCGAGGGGCGCCCGTTCGCGCCGAAGGGCGATGAACTCGCCCGGGCCATCGAGGATTGGCGGGCTCTGAAGAGCGATAGCGATGCGGAGTTCGACCGCGAGATCCGTCTCGACGCCGCGACGATCGCTCCGGTCGTGACCTGGGGCACGAGCCCCGAGGATGCGCTGCCGATCGATTCCGCCGTGCCCGACCCCTCGCGCGAGATCGACGAGGCGCGCGCTGCGACGATCCGCGCCGCGCTCGACTATATGGGGCTGCGGGCGGGGCAGCGCCTCAGCGACATCGCGATCGACCGCGTCTTCATCGGCTCCTGCACCAATTCCCGTATCGAGGATCTTCGCGCCGCTGCGAGCGTCCTGGCCGGGCGCAAGGCCGCGGTGCCGGGGCTGGTCTCGCCCGGCTCCGCGCTCGTCAAGCAGCAGGCGGAGGAGGAGGGGCTCGACCGGATTTTCCGCTCTGCCGGGCTCGACTGGGTGGAGGCCGGCTGCTCGATGTGCGTCGGCATGAATGGAGACAGCGTGCCCGCAGGCGAACGCTGCGCCTCGACGACCAACCGGAACTTCCGTGGTCGCCAGGGGCCGGGGTCACGCACCCATCTGATGTCGCCCGCCATGGTGGCGGCCGCGGCCATCGCCGGGCGCCTCGTCGATGTGCGGCCGCTGCTGGAGGGCCGGTCTTGAAGCCCTTGCGCATCGTGTCGGGGCCGGCCTGCCCGCTCGGCCTCGCCAATGTCGATACCGATCAGCTGATCCCGGCGCGCTTCATGAAGCGCCCGCGCTCGGAGGGCTATGGCGGTTTTCTGCTGCATGACCTGCGGCGCGACGAGGCGGGCGCGGAGCGGCCGGACTTTCCCCTGAACCGGGCGGGATGGCGCGAGGCGGGTATCCTGGTCGCACGGCGCAATTTCGGCTCCGGATCCTCGCGCGAGGCGGCCGTCTATGCCCTGGCGGATCATGCCATCCGGGTCGTGCTCGCCCCCACCTTCGGCGATATCTTCGCCTCGAACGCCGTCAAGAACGGGCTTCTGCCGGGCGTGCTCGACGATGCCGACATCGAGGACCTGCTCGCAGCCGTGCAGGCCACGCCCGATCTTCAGGTCACCGTCGATCTGGAGGCGCTGGATGTGCGCTGGGGTAATCGCTCCGCCGCCCTGACGGTGGACGCGGTCTGGCGGGAGCAGTTGCTCAACGGCTGGGACGACATCGACGTCACCCGCTCCTTCGCCGCGCAGATCGCCGACCATGCCGCCGCCGACGACCGGCGCCGCCCCTGGGCGCGCCCGGCGCGGAGTTGAGCGCCGCTCACCAGCCGCGCTGCTGCTTGATCATCTTCTTCTGCGCGTCCTTCTGGTGCTTCCAGTAGTCCTTCTGCGCTTCCCGCTGCATCTCGTAATAATCGCGGATCCGGTCCTTGCGGGACGTCGAGTCGCGATAGGCCTGCCAGTCGTAATGGTCGTCGTGGACGTAGTTGTCGTCGTCATCATTCAGGAAATCGGCGAAGCCGCGCAACAGATTGCGCGCGGGCACGACGCCGTCCCATGCGGTGATCGTCGGCATGGGGGCGAGGATCGGCGCGGCAATCGCCACCGAACCCGTCGCCGAGAGGGCGAGGCAGAGGGCGGCCCGGATTGCGAAGCGGGAATGGACGCTCATGTTTCCACCATCAGGTTGGGCGCTGGGCCGTGGGCCTATCGGCCCGGCTCGCGCGTGAAGACATGGGGAAGCTCCGGCGACAGCCAGCGCAGGACGGGGCGTCCTGCGCCGTCACGCTCGAAGCGCACCTGCGTGAACGAGGCCTCGCCGGTCATGGCGACGATGGGTGCAAAGGCTGGCGTCGGGGCGAGGCTTGCCGAGAACAGACTCGGCTCATCCTTGACGGGCTCGAGCGCGACGACGGCTTCGGTTTCCTCGAGCGTCATCCGAAGCTTGCCGTCGACGATGGCGACGGTCGCGGTCCCCAAAATGGGGGATGCGTAGCTGCCGGCGAACTCGGCTGCGCGGGCCGGCAGCGGGACTGCCGGACCGGAAACGCGTTCCTTGCGCTCACGCTCCTCGCCCGCCCGCACGGCTGCTGCGCCGAGCGCGATGTTGTCGACCTGCGGATTGCCGAGGGCCCGGTCGTAGAACCATTGCGCCAGCGAATCCGCCATCGAGGAGTTGCCGAGATTGGTGAGGATCACGATCCCGACCTTATGGTCGGGCAGGAAGCCGACATGGGCGCCGAAGCCGGTGGTCCCGCCATTGTGCCAGATGATCCGGCCATTCGGCGTGGCGGAGGCGACCCAGCCCATGGCATAGGCCAGGCGTTCGTTCATCGCGACGCGTGGTGTCCAGGTCACGTCGAGATTCTGTTCGGAGACGAGGACCTTGCCGTCGAACTGGCCGCGCCCGAGATGCAGGCGCAGCCACTGCGCCATGTCTTTCACATTGGAGTTGAAGGCGCCGGCCGGCCCCACGGAGTAGGGGAAGGCGAAATGGAACGGGATGGGGAGCGGGCGCCCCTCCGGCCTGTGGCCCACGGCGTGGTTGGCCGCCTGGTCGATGGCTTCGGGCGTCATGCTGGTCGATGTCATGCCGAGCGGATCGAGCAGACTGCGCTTGACCGAGTCGAACCAGGAGTTCGCGCCGTTGACCTTGGCCACGATCTCGCCGGCGACGACATGCGGAATGTTCAGGTAGCGGAAGTCCGAACGGAAAATCCCCGTTTGCGGCGCTACGCGCAGCGAGCGGATCAGCGTGTCTTTGTCGTAGCCCAGCAGGGCCAGGCTGTCGTTGACATAGGCCGTCAGGCCGGATCGCTGCGCGGCGAGGTCGAGAATGCGGAAGTCCCGCGTGATCCAGGGATCGGCCAGCTGGAAGGCCGGCAGGTGATCGATGACGGGGTCGGTCCATTTCAACCTGCCGGCATCGACAGCCTGCGCGAGCGAGGCCGCGAGGAAGGCCTTTGTCGTCGAACCGATCTGGAAGAGGGTATCGGGGGTGACGCTCTCGGACTTGCCGACCGTCCGGACGCCGAAGCCCTTGCTGTAGATCAGCTTGTCGTCGAAGACGATCCCGACGGAGGCCCCGGGGACGCCGAATTCCTTCAACCCGGTGGCGATCTGCTTCTCCAGCTCGGGGATGAGGGCTTCGATCTTCGGCAGCGAGGTTTCGGCCCTCGCCGGCTCGAGGCAGGGCAGCGCGACGAGCACGGCGGCGACCAGGCTGCGGCAGAGCTGCCCGATGCTTTTCGCGCCAGCCGGGCGGATCTCCGCGAAAGAGGACGAGAGCATGGAACCTCCTGTATCGTCGCGTTTCGGCAGCGGGGAGGGCTGGCCTGCTTAGCGCCGGGCTTCCCGGCCCAAATCAGAACGTCCAGCCGATATCGAGCTGAGCTACGTGGCGGCTGAAATTGGTCAGGTCGAGCGGGCGGTCGCGCCCGCGCTCATGGCCGGCCACCTGGACATTGTAGGCCACAGAGATCGCGAGCGATTCCGTCGCCTGCCAGTAGATGCCGGGGCCCATGAAGGTGGCATGGCCGGCATGGTTGCCGAGGCCGAGCGAATTCTGCTGGCGCAGATGGCGCACTTCGCCACTGAGATAGACGCCGTCCCGGACCTGCCAGGCGAGCGAGGCGCCGAAAGCGGTGTTCGAGCTGCGCGAATAAGGGTCCGGGCCGTTCCAGATCAGATTGTGCGAGACGTTCACCGCCCCGAAGAGCGTACCCGGGATGATGATGCGATCGGCCAGCAGCTTGAAGGCGGTGTTGTAGCTGGAGAACTGGCCCGTGAACCTGTCCTGGTTGCGCTCCAGCCCCGTCTCGACGCCCAGCGCCAGTCCCACCCCATGGTCGCGATGGGTGAGCAGCCGGTATTTGGCTTCCAGGCCGCCGCCATAGCTGCGGTCCTTCAGGCGCTCCGTCGCCACCTTGGAGCGGGTGGTGCCTCCGAACAGCGATGCGCTGACCTCAAGGCAGGGGAACAGGCCGTAGGAGCCCTGCAGGTTGCCGTTGCGGTTGAGCGAGCGGCCTTCGCGGACGCCGGCATTGCCGCCCAGTGTGAGGCCGAGGCTCCCGCGACCGAGATCGGAGATGCCGGAGGAATCGGTGAAGCCGAAGGCATCTGTCGGCGCATCGTCGAGATCGTCGCAGACGGCAGCCTCTTCGGGCTCGGGCTGCCCCTCGATGGCGAGGCTTTGCGAGCCGGCGAGAACGAGCGCTCCGAATGCAATAAATCCGGATCTCAGAATAGATTTAGACAAGAGGGCGGCTTTCGTCGGATAGGTCGCGTCGATCTATCGGATTTCAGCTTAAATTGACGTTAAGGACGCTCTCTCAATTGTTTTATATACGTAAGATTAGCGGAGAAGAATGGGGCTGATTTCCTCGGTAATTTCCAGTGTTGGGCGGCGGCGAGCCCGGCAGCTTATGAACGGCGCGCGCCACCGAGGCGCCCGTGAGGGAGCGAGCCGCGCAAGCCCGTTCGGATATCTGCGCGGCCCTGCCTGCGTTCCCGATCTCCGGTGCTCAGACCTGAACCGGCACGTAATAGTCCATCGTCGCCCCCGGTGCAGTCAGCGGCCTGAGATCATTGTAGCATTCGAAATCGGGCGTTCCCGTCGGCGTCAGGCCGGATTCGGGCATGAGATGTCCCCAGACCTGCCGGATGCCCTCCGCTATCTGCAGATGGACCGGGCCGCCATCGAAGGTGAGGCGAAAGACGACATAGGTGGCGGGCTCGATGACCTGTCGCTCGAAGCCGTCCGGCAGGGCTGCATTGTCGTCCACCTCGACACCGGCCATGTAGCTGATCGTGCGCTCGTCGCGGTCGATGCCGGAAACGACGCCGTAGCTTGTGCAGCCCTTGACCTGTCCCTCCAAGGGCAGCGCTCCCATCAGGCGCGACCAGAGCTGGGGAATCCCGTCCTTGTTCGTCTCGTCGAAGCGTCTGGCCGGCCCGGCGACGATGAAGCGGTCGCGTTTGACGAGTTCGCCCAGGCGTTCGATGGCTGTCGTGTTCTCGGCGGTCGAGGTCATCGGATACTGTCCTTCCATGGGTTCGACGGCAAAGCCGTCGCGGAAACGGGCGGGAGTCGTGCCGAACACGCGTTTGAAGGCGCGCGTGAAGGCTTCCTGCGAGTCGAAGCCGCAATCGAAGGCGAGATCGACGAGGCGCAGCCCGGGTTCGGCGAGGAGGCGCCTGGCCCCTCCCAGCAATCTCCTGCCGCGGACATAGTCCATGACCGTGCGCCGGGTGTGGGCCAGGAACATCCGGGAGAAGTAATACGGCGAATATCCCGCCTTCTCCGCGATGACATCGAGGCTCAGCTCGTCATCAAGGTGCTCTTCTATCCAAGTGACGATCTCCTTGATGGTCTTCGCGGGCCCGGTCTCCATACCGATCACTATCGGCAATCCGGCGCCCGTCGTCTTGACCGATCTTGCGGTCGATGCGGCGGACGGAGCCCGCATTCCCGCGGCCAGAAACAAAATGACACCATCGGGAAACACCCGTTCGGCATGGCGGAAACAAGCGGTGGTTACCCCGCTGGCTGCACAGCCGCCGGAATGCCATGTCGAATCCCGCTTCATCCTCCCCGCTTTCTTCGAACACCTCCGCCCGCCCGGCATGGCCGCGCCGGGGGGAGGCCATCTGCTGGGCTCTCGCAGTCCTTTGGACCGTCATTCTGCTTGCCCGCTTCCTCGGGGCAGGGCCTGAGGACAGTGTCGCTGCCTGTCGCAGCGCGATCTATCGCGACCCGGTGACGGGCCGCGAACAGGGCATCGGGAGCGCGCGCGTCGCCCGCGACGGCGCGATGACCTGCCATGGCGTGACCTACGGCGCAGGCCCGCGATGACGGCTGCACGAGAACCGGCGCTCCGATATGCTTGCACCGCTTGAAGCTTTGGACATGGCCGTGAATGCATCGTCGCATATCCTGATCGTCGAGGACGACCGCGAGATCAGCGCGCTTGTCGCCCGCTACCTGTCTCAGAACGGGATGCGCAGCGCGACCGCGCGCGATGGGCGGGAGATGGACCGCGCGTTGCGGGACGGCCGCTTCGACCTGATCGTGCTCGATCTGAATCTGCCCGGCGAGGACGGCCTTTCGATCTGCCGCCGCCTCCGGCTCGCCACCGCGGTGCCCATCATCATGCTGACGGCCCGCAGCGAGGACGTGGACAGGATCATCGGCCTGGAGATGGGCGCGGACGACTACCTCGCCAAGCCCTTCAATCCGCGCGAGCTGCTGGCCCGCATAAGGGCCGTGCTGCGCCGCCAGGGGCCGGGCCTGGTCGATGCGTCCGAGCCTGCCGGCTCCTTCATCTTCCTTGGCTGGACGCTGAACGCCGGCAAGCGCGAGCTGAGCAACCCGGACGAGGTCCGCGTCGCGCTGACGGGCGCTGAGTTCGACCTGCTTCGCGTCTTCTGCGAGCGGCCCGGCCGCGTGCTCTCCCGCGACATATTGCTCGATCTCACGCAGGGCCGGACGGCCGCGCCCTTCGAGCGCAGCATCGACATCCTGATCAGCCGCCTGCGGCAGAAGATCGAGCGGGAGCCGCGCGAGCCCGAGCTGATCAAGACGATCCGTTCCGGCGGCTATCTCTTCACCCCGGCTGTCGAGCGGCAATGACGCGCCTGTTTCGCCTGCCCTCCGGAATCGGAAGCCAGATCGCGCTGCTGGTCGTCGGCGTCATCGGCCTGCTCTATCTGATCTTGTCCGTGGCCTTCGTCCTGCAGGCGCCCCGCAACAGGCCGGGCCCGCCTGTCTTCGAGGTCGTCGCGGCGACGGTCCGGCTTGTCGCGCAGATGCCGCCGGAGCAGCGGCAGGGCGTGGTCGATGCCGCGAACCGGGCCGATGAGCGCTTTCGTTTCGGCCTGACGGCGAAGGGCCCGGCGGCGTCGCCGTCAGTCGCCCAGGAGCCTCATCCCGATGCGATGGCGCTGCGCCTCGGCAGCGGCTTTCAGGCTGTGCCTCAACCGCAGGGCAGGGGCGGGCCGCCTCGAAAATTCCTGATCGGCCTGCCGGACGGCACGGGTCTGGAGGCCGAGCTTCTGGATGATCCGCTCGGACAGGCGCCGCCGCGGCCGATCTCCGTGCTGGTGCTCTCGACGATCATCCTCCTCGGTCTCAACATCGGCGCCCTGACGCTCTGGGCCTCGCGCGGCATCACCGCGCCGCTCGCGCGCTTTGCCGCCGCTGCCGAGGAATTCTCGATCGATCGGGACCCGTCGCCGCTTCGCGAGGAGGGGCCTGCGGAGGTCCGGACCGCAGCGCGCGCCCTGAACAGGCTGAGGGACCGCATCCATGCGATGTTCGCGGACCGCACGCGGATGCTGGCGGCGATCAGCCACGATCTGCGGACGCCGATCACGCGCATGCGCCTCAGGGTCGAGTTCATCGAGGATGCCACGCTGCGCGGCCAGCTCACCCGCGATCTGGAGCATATGGACTCGATGGTCCAGGGCGCTCTTTCCTATCTCCGCGACGCCGACCGGCGCGAGGAGCCCGTCGCGGTCGACCTGTCGAGCCTGCTGCAGACCGTCGCCGACGAGTTCGGCGACATGGGCCACGACATCCACTTTGACGGCCCGCGCCGGGTGGTCGTGATTGGCAGCGCGCAGCAACTCGAACGCGCCGTGACCAACCTCGTCGAGAACGCCGTGCGCTACGGCAAGCAGGCCAGCATCCGCCTTCGCGAAGAGGAGGAACTCGTCGTCGAGATCGCTGATGATGGGCCCGGTATCCCGGAAGCTGATCGTGTGCGCCTGCTCGAGCCCTTCATGCGCGGCGACGAGGCGCGCGGGCGGCTCGACTCCGAAGGGTTCGGGCTGGGCCTCGCCATTGCCCAGTCGATCGCCGTCGCCCATGGCGGGCGCCTGACGCTGCATGACAACGAGCCCCATGGCCTGCTGGCGCGGATCAGCCTGCCGAGGCAGGCAGCCCCTCCGCGTTCGAAGGCCTGACGGCGCATACAACTTTCAACCCGCCCGAAACATTCGGAAATATTGGCGCCGGCATTCTGCCCGACCGCCCGCACAGAGTCCCGTAGCAACGAACGGGACGAACATGCTCTCTTTCATCCTTCATCATCGCCGAACGGCCGCCTGGGCCTCGGCCGCGGCCGGCCTTGCGCTGCTCGGTTCCGCCCTGGCGCCCATCACCGAGGCGCCGGCCACCTCGCAACCTCGCCTGGTCGCCTTGCAGCGCAGCCCATCCGGCAAGATCGTCGACAGGTTGCCGGGAACCGCGCCGGCGGCCTCCCGTCTCGCCGCAAGCTTCCTGCAGTCGGACTGGGCCATGTCGGTTGCCTTCGAGCCGGGTTTCGCGGTCGCTTCGGCAGCGACGGGCAACCCCGACGCGCGGGACGATGTCGTCGCCGACAAGCCCGTTCGCGTCGCCGCCGCCAAGGCCATTGCGCCGGCATCGAAGCCGGCCCGCCAACCGGCCAAGCTGCACATGATACCTCAGGCAATCGCAGCGCTGCCGCCGTCACGCCCGGTCTCGCTTCGCGCACCGCAATCTCCAATCGAGATCGCAGCCCCGAAAGAAGGGCGCCGGTCCTATGCCTCGCGGATGATCGCCTTCGTCGGCTCGCTCGCGGCAATGGCCAGCCCGCTGTGATCACGGTCTTCTCGATGGCGCGTGGGCCACGATTGCTGCGTCGCGGACTGGGCTCGTTCCCCTTGCTGGCGCTTACGCTGTGTCTGTTGTCGGCGGCGATCGCGGCGGGTTGGGTCGCGCATGGCCAGGGCCCGGGCGACGGTCCCCCGCCCGCCTTCGAGGGTTTCCGCCAGGTCCGACTGAAGACCATCCAGTCCCAGCTCGACCAGGTCCAGGGTTCCTATCTCGTGATCCTGGGCGATTCCCACGCGGAACGTCTGTTCATGCCCACGCTCTGCGGCTTGCCGCTGGTGAATGCCGGCATCTCGGGTGCGACAGTGGCCGACGTTCTCGACCTCGCCCGGAAGATCAGGCCGCCGCGGGAGCCGGAAGCGGTTCTGCTCGTGGTCGGCACGAACGACATCTGGGCCAAGCGCAATCCGGAAACCGGGGAGGCCGAAGGCCGCTTCCGCTCCGGCCTCGACGCCTTGAAGCAGCGCCTCACAACATGGGGCGGGCGCCGAGCCCTGATCGCCATACCGCCGGTCGCGGACAAGGAGGACGCACTGTTTCCGAGGTCGGCGGCGGCCCGCTATTCGAGCCTGCTCGCGCAGTCATGCGAGCCGGCACGCTGCACGTATCTCGATGTGTTCGGGGGAGCGCCGGATGGGGCGAGAGGGCGCGCCGCTTTCAGCGATGGCGTCCATCTGCGCGACTATGCCGGCTTCATGCGCAGGCGGGAGGCGGAGCTTTGCAGCAGCCTCGGGCTCGCGACGCGCAAGTGAGCCATGCCGCGGCGCCTTCTGGCACCGCGACCATGATCTCGCTGCTCAGACAGCCTGGTCGTAGAACAGGGACGAGACGGAGCCGGTCGAGGAAGCCGTGCCGCTGCCGGTGTAGGCGGCGTTGGTCTCGCCGACCTTCTTCATGAGTTCCTGCAGCAGCGCTGCGATGTCGATGTTGCCGGAGAGGCTCGAAGAGGCGGAAGCCGTGCTCTCGTCGTCCTCCTCGCTCTCGCTCGGAGGCATGCCGGGCGGAGGGCCGGGGGGCGGCCCGCCCGCGCCTTGCGGCCCCGAGCCGAAGGCGGCCGAGAACACGCTGCGCAGCTCTTCCGCCTGGTCGCTGGTCAGGCTGCCTGCGCTCACCTGCGCATCGATCAGGGCGTCGATCTTCGACTTGGGATCGCCGGACTCCTTGGCGGACTGGCTGCCGCGCGAGGACCGCATGCTGGCATCGATGCTGTCGAGCGCCGAGGAAAGCGCGCTCTGGTCGCTGGAGGCAACGGCACCGCTGCTGACCTGGCTTGCGAGCGTGGTCTTCAGCATTTCGAGGGGAGAGGGACGTTGATAGGCGGCCGATGAGCCGGATATGGCACTGGTCATGGTGGGCTCCGCTGAACCGAGACTATTCCCGGCCGCTCCATGACCTGTCTTTGCCTGTTAACTGGCCGTTACGGCGCAAAACCGAATTGGTTTCCCATGGTTTCGCCAAGGAGTCCGGAAACATACGAGAAACAAATTCAGGGGTTTAGGGCGCCATGCGAGCCCGGCTCAGGCGGGGAGAAACCCGCCCGAGCCGGGATTGGAAGCTAGGCCGAGACGGGCGGCTCATAGGCGTTGATCGGCGGGAGATTGCCGTCGAACCGCTCGACGTTGACGGTTGTGAGCTGCCCCGTGCAGCCCTGCGCCAGCGCCGAGGTGCCGATGTCCCGCGTCAGGACATTGGGGTTGCCGTGGACGCAGAGCGACTTGTCCTCGTTCGGGTCGGCTGGATCGTACCAGGCGCCGGTCGGCAACTGGATCACGCCGCGGCGGATGCCGTCGGTCAGGACCACGCTCGCGAGGCAGGCGCCGCGCTCGTTGAAGAGGCGGATGATGTCGCCATCCGCGATCCCGCGCTGGCTTGCGTCGTCCGGATGCATGCGGGCGACCTCCCGGCCGCGCTGCTTGGCGCCGCTGCTGTGTCCGCCGAAATCGAACTGGCTGTGCAGCCGCGTGCGCGGCTGGTTGGCGACCAGCACATAGGGCTCCGACGCGGTCGGCACATGGACCGGCCCGAGCCAGGCGGGATGGCCGGGGCAATCCGCCTCGCCGAAGCTCGCGATGGTTTCGCTGAAGATCTCTAGCTTGCCGCTCGGCGTCGGCAGCGGGCGGCCTTCCGGGTCTTCGCGGAAGGCGCGCAGCTTGCCGCCGTCATCGGGCTGCTGCGGCAGCAGGAAGCCTTCGCCCGCCCAGAACTCGGCGAAGCTCGGCGCCGGCAGCCCCTTGGCCGCCAGCGCCTCGCGCGTCGGCTCGTAGAGATGCTCCAGCCATTGCCGGACGCTGCGCCCCTCGGTGAAGGCCTCGCGCGCGCCGAGGCGCTCGGCGAGATCGGCGAAGATGGCGTAGTCGTCGCGCGCCTCGCCATAGGGCGGCACGACCGGGCGCATCGGCAGGAGCAGCGGGTCGTTCGAGTTCGCGCCGATGTCCTCCCGCTCCAAGGTCATGGTGCAGGGGAGAACCACATCCGCATGGCGGGCCGTCGCGGTCCAGGCCAGCTCATGGACGACGAGCGTGTCGAGCTTCGCGAAGGCCTTGCGCAGGCGGTTGAGGTCCTGGTGGTGGTGGAACGGGTTCCCGCCGGCCCAGTAGACCAGCTTGATCTCGGGATAGGTCCGCGTCTGGCCGTTATAGCGGTAGCTCTCGCCCGGGTGGAGCAGCATGTCGGAGATGCGTGCGACCGGGATGTAGTCGGAGACGCCGTTGCGGGCCTGCGAAAGCGTCCCCACCGGCACGGCGTTGAAGCGCCGCCCGTAATAGGCGATGGCGCCGAGAGCATAGCCGTAGCCGCCGCCCGGCAGGCCGATCTGCCCGAGCGCCGCCGCCAGCACCATGCCCATCCAGACCGGCTGCTCGCCATGCTCGGCGCGTTGCAGCGCATGCGCCACGACGATCAGCGCCCGCTTGCCGTGAAGCCGGCGGGCGAGTGCGACGATCTCGTCGGCTTGAAGGCCGGTCAGCTTCGCAGCCCAGGCCGCGTCCTTCGGCTGGCCGTCGCTCTCGCCGCGCAGATAGCGCTCGAAGACGGGCCAGCCCACCGTGCAGCGGTCGAGGAAGCTGCGGTCGTGCCGGCCCTCGATGACGAGCGTGTGCAGGATGCCCATCATCAGCGCGGTATCGCTGCCGGGGATGCAGGAGACCCATTCGGCCTTCGCCTCGTCGGGCAGGTCCGCACGCAGCGGGCTCACCAGCACGAACTCGCAGCCGCGCTCGGCCGCGCGCTGCATCCCGCCGCGCTCGACATGCTGGCTGACGCTGCCGCCGGCGACCATCGAGTTCTTCAGCGCCATGCCGCCGAAGGCCAGCACGATCTCGCTGTGCTCGGCCACCTGCTCCCAGGAGACGTTGCGCTTGGTCAGGTCCTCATAGTCGCCGATGATGTGCGGCACGAGCACCTGCGAGGAGCCCGAGGAATAGCTGTTCACCGATTTGACGTAGCCGCCGCAGGCGACGTTCAGGAAGCGGTGGATCTGACTCTGCGCATGGTGGAAGCGGCCGGCGCTGGCCCAGCCATAGGAGCCGCCGAAGATCGCGCCGGGGCCGGCGCCGTCCCTTACGCGCAGGAGTTCCGCGCCGAGCAGGTCGAGCGCCTTGCCCCACGACACCGGGACATACTCGTCGCGGCCGCGCCGCTCGTCGGGGCCGGGTCCGTTCTCCAGCCAGCCGCGGCGGATCATCGGCTGCGCGATCCGGGCGCGGTGCCTCAGCGCCGCGGGAAAGTTCTGGATGATCTCGTTGGGGTCGGGATCGCCGGCATGGGGCCTGACTTCGAGCTCGCCGTCGCGCATGCGCGCCGAGAAGACGCCCCAATGCGAAGTGTGCGGCACGAAGCCGCCGTCGAGATCATCGTTCAAGGACACTGTGCCGGCCTCATCTGCTTGATGTCTTTCGGTCGAAGCCTCGCTGAGGCTTGAAGTCAAGCGGGCTGTCCGCCCGGCAGGCATGCGCAGGTGTCACCTCATCAAGCAAAAAAGGGCGCCGGATGGCGCCCTTTTGAGGAGTAAAGCCATCTGCTGGCTCGGCTTGCTCAGGCGGCGACCCGACGGGTTGACCCGGCGGCCCGATGCGGTTCCTGCGTGCGGAAGGCCGCGACCATGCGGTTCAACTGCTCGATCTGATCGAGCAGGGTGCTGGCGGAGGCCGCGCTCTGCTCGGCCAGCGCCGCGTTCTGCTGGGTGATGTCATCCATATGGCTGACCGTGCGGCTCATCTCGTCGATGCCGCCGGCCTGCTCTTGCGAGGCCCCGGCGATCTCCTGCACCGTGGACGAGACTTTCGCGGAGGCGTCGACGATCTTCTGCAGCGTCTCGCCCGTCAGCCTGACGAGTTTGACCCCTTCCGCGACCTCGGTGTCCGACGCGGCGATCAGGCCCGTGATGTCCTTGGCGGCATCGGCCGAGCGCTGGGCGAGCGCCCGCACCTCCGCCGCGACGACGGCGAAGCCGCGCCCGGCGTCGCCGGCCCGCGCTGCCTCGACGGCGGCATTCAGCGCCAGAAGATTGGTCTGGAAGGCGATGCCGTCGATCACGTCGGTGATCTCCGAGATCTTCTTGGAGCCCTGCTCGATGCGCGCCATCGCCTCGATCGCGTCCTTGACGATGGTGCCGCCGGTGCGGGCGACATTGGTCGCCTCGTCCGCCAGCTGCACCGACTGGCGGGACGCCTCGGAGGAGCTCTTGACCGAGGCGGCGAGCTCCTCGGTGGTGGCGGCGCTCTCCTGCAGGGCGGAAGCCTGCTGCTCGGTGCGCGAGGACAGGTCCTGCGCGCCCGAGTTGATCTCGCGGGACGAGGCGGCGAGGCTGCCCGAGCTCGCCTTGATGGTGTTGACCATCTCGCCGAGCGTATCCATCGCAATGTTGAAATAGTCGCGGATCTGCCCGTACTCCCCGGGGATATCGGCGGTCATGCGATAGGTCAGGTCGCCCTGAGCGAGCGCAGCCAGGCCCGTTGTGACGCTGTGGACCGCGGCTTCGCGTTCCTGGGCCTTGGCCTGCTCGGCCGCGCGCGCATCGGCCTCGGCCTTCACGCGGGCCCCCTCGGAGGCCTCCAGATAGACGGAGATGGCGTAGTCCATGTCGAGCATGGCCGCCTTGACGACGGCTGCGATCTCGGCGCTGCGCTCCGCCGCGCCGGCCATCCGGCCGCCGAAGGCGTTCTTCGGCCACCGCGCCTCGATCAGGCTGGTGATGAGCTTCTCGAGGATGAGGGCGTAGCCGCCGATATACCAGCTTGGCTCCAGCCCGATCCGGGCATGCACCCGGCCGACGGCGGAGACCGCCTCGACATAGCTCTGGTCGAACTTGCCGCTCGCGATCTTGTCCCAATGGGTCAGCTGCCGCTTCTTCGCGGCGTCCATATGGGCAGAGTCACTGAAGAAGCGCTTCGTCTCCGGGAAGGCGGCGACACGGCCGTAGAAAGCGTCGAGAGCAGCCGGGAGAGCCGCGGTGACGACCTCCCTGACATCGCGTATCCGCGCCTCCGCCTCGGGCCCGAATTGAATGAAGGCAAGACGCCTAGCGAGATGATCAGACTCAGACACCGACTTCCCCCGGAATAGCGCGCAACACACTCCTGCTGCGGCGCGGCATAGGAGCAAATGTCTGGTTAATAATCCCTCTCGGCTCGGCGGATTTCGTTAAGATTGGGCCGTTCTCGGAGTGTCATTTCAGCATCGCTCGGAAGCGCCGCAGCGCCAGCACGAACAGGATGCTGCCGATGCCGAACAGGGCGAGGAATTGCGGCCAGACCACGTCCAGCCCCGCACCGCGATAGAGGATCGCCTGCGCCAGCGAGACGAAATGCGTGTTCGGGGCCGCCGACATCACGACCTGGACGAATTCCGGCATGCTCTCGCGCGGCGTCGTGCCGCCCGACAGCATCTGCAGCGGCAGCAGCACCAGCATCAGCAGGAGCCCGAACTGCGGCATCGAGCCTGCGATCGTGGCGAGGAAGATGCCCATCGACGTCGTGGCGAAGAGATGCAGCGCCGCGCCTGCGAGGAAAAGCGGGATCGAGCCGTCGATCGGCACGGCGAGCATGCCCTGCACCACGAAGAGCAGCGACAGGGCCGTCGCCACCAGCACGACGAGCGCCATCGACCAGACCTTGCCGATCATGATCTCCGCCGGGGTGACCGGCATGACCAGCAGGTGCTCGATCGTGCCGTGCTCGCGCTCGCGGATCAGCGCCGCGCCGGTCAGGACGATCGCGAGCATGGTGACGTTGTTGATCAGGTTCATCACCGCGCCGAACCAGATCTTGTTCAGCTCGGGATTGAAGCGCGAGCGCAGGACGAGCTCGATCGGCGCGGTCGTCCTGGCCCGGTACCGCTTGGCTGAATTCGTCGATCTCGCCGGTGACGATGGTCTGGATGTAGCCGCTGCCGCTGAAGGCCTGCGTCATCCGCGTGGCGTCGACATTGAGCTGGATCGTCGGCTGTCGGCCCGCCAGCAGGTCGCGCTGGAAATTGGGCGGGATATCGAGGGCGAAAGTGTCCAGCCCCGCATCCATGCGCCGGTCCATCTCCGCGGCGGTGATCGTCTGCGGTGGCGAAAAATAGGGTGGCTGGAAGGCTGCGATGATCCGTTCGGACAGTGGCGAGCGATCCTCGTCGACGATCGCTATCGGCGCGTTGTTCAGCGTCTCCGGAACGGCTCGCGAGCCGGCATAGACCGCGAAGGTGAAGGCGTAGACGATCAGGATCAGCAGCCCCCGGTCGCGCCAGAGGCCTCGCAGTTCCTTCACGCCAAGATTGAGGATGTTCGAGGCGCGCATCAGCTCGCCTGCTTCTTCAAGAGGAGGACACTGGCGCCGAGCAGCACCGGCACCGCGAGCACCAGCGGCAGGAAGGCGCCGCCGAGATCGCCGAAGCCGAGCGCCTTGGAGAAGGTCGCCCGCGCGATGGTGATGAAATGCGTCGCCGGATAGACCTGGCCGATGGCGGCGCCTGCGCCCTGCAGCGAGGACACCGGGTCGATCATCCCCGAAAACGACACGGCAGGCAGGATCGTCAGGATCGCCGTGCCGAAGATGGCGGCGATCTGGCTGCTCATGAAGGTCGAGATCAGCAGGCCGATCCCGGTCGAGGCCGTCACATAGAGCAGCGCGGCGCAGGTCAGCGCGAGATAGCTGCCGGTGAAGGGCACGCGGAAGATCAGCACCGCGGCCATCGTCAGCAGCAGGAAGTTCAGCATCGCCAAGCCGATATAGGGCAGTTGCTTGCCGAGCAGGAACTCACTGCGCGTCACCGGCGTGACGTAGAGATTGACGATGGAGCCGAGCTCCTTCTCGCGCACCACGCTCAGCGCCGCGAGCATGGCCGGGATCAGCATCAGGAGCAGCGGGATGACGGCCGGCACCATGGCGACGAGGCTCGCCATGTCCGGGTTGTAGCGGAAGCGGGTCTCAAGGTTGAAATTCGCGGCCGCGGCCCTGTCGCCGAGCAGTTGGCGGGCCTTCTCCGACAACCATTGCGCGTGCAGGCCCATGACATAGCCGCGCACCGTCTCCGCGCGCTGCGGCATCGCGCCGTCGATCCAGGCGCCGATCTCGACATTGCGCCCGCGTGCCGCGTCCCTGCCGAAGCCGGGCGGGATTTCGATTGCGAGGCTGATCTCGCCGGCGCGCATCCGTCGGTCGAGATCGGCATAGTCCCGGATCGGCGGCTTCTCGGTGAAATAGCGCGAGCCCGCGATGTTGAGCGTGTAGTTTTGGCTCAGCGTGCTCTGGTCGTTGTCGAGGACGGCGAAGGACAGGTGTTCGACGTCGAAATTGATGCCGTAGCCCATGACGAACATCAGGATCAGGCTGCCGACCAGTGCCAGCGTGGCGCGGATCGGGTCGCGGCTGAGTTCCAGCGCCTCGCGTCGGGTGTAGCTCAGCATCCGGCGCAGGTTCAGCGGGCTCCAGCCGGGCTGCCTGCCGCCTGCATGCGCGGGTGACGCGACCTCGGCGAGCTTGGCCGCCGACGCTGGTTGCGTCTGCGCGGTGCCGATCGCATCCTCGAGATAGGCGACGAAGGCTTCTTCCAGATTGGCCGCGCCGCGCCGCGCGACGATGCCCGCAGGCGTGTCGCTGACCAGCACCTTGCCGGCATGCATCAGCGAGATGCGGTCGCAGCGCTCGGCCTCGTTCATGAAATGGGTCGAGATGAAGATCGTGACCCCGTCCTTGCGCGAGAGGTCGACGAGCCCCTGCCAGAGGGCGTCGCGCGCGATCGGGTCGACGCCGGAGGTCGGCTCGTCGAGGATCAGCATCTCCGGTCCGTGCACCATGGCGACCGCGAGCGAGAGGCGCTGGCGGATGCCGAGCGGCAGCGCGTCGGGCAACTCCTCCATCACGCCGGCGAGGTCGAAGCGGCGCGCCATCTCGTCGACGCGCTCGGGAATCGTCTCCGGCCGGAGCTGGAACAGCCGCGCGTGAAGCTCGAGATTCTGCCGGACGGTGAGCTCCGAATAGAGCGAGAAGGCCTGGGACATGTAGCCGACGCGCCGGCGGGTCTCGATGTCCTTGGGGTCGACCGGGCGGCCGAACAGACTGGCTGTGCCTTCGCTGGCTTCGAGCAGCCCGGTCAGCATCTTCATCGTCGTGGTCTTGCCGCAGCCATTCGAGCCGAGGAAGCCGAAGATCTCCCCGCGCGGGACGCTGAGATTGACCTTGTCGACGGCGACGAAATCGCCGAAGCGCATGGTCAGGTCCCTGGCCTCGATCGCGACGACGTCGTCATGGCTCGTATCCCGTGGCGGGATCACGATGGCGTGGTGCCGGCTGCGTTGCTCCTCCGGCAGCAATGCGATGAAGGCGTCGTCGAGCGTGTGCGTGCCCGTCTCTGCCAGAAGCTCGGCCGGAGAGCCGGTCGCGAGGATATGGCCGGCATTCATCGCCATCAGCCAGTCGAAGCGGCCTGCTTCCTCCATATAGGCCGTCGCGACCAGCACGCTCATGCCGGGTCGCTCCGCCCGGATGCTGTCGATCAGTTCCCAGAACTGGCGCCGCGACAGCGGGTCGACACCCGTCGTCGGCTCGTCGAGGATCAGCAGGTCGGGGTCGTGGATCAGCGCGCAGCAGAGGCCCAGCTTCTGCTTCATGCCGCCGGAGAGCTTGCCGGCGGGGCGGTCGGCGAAGGGCGAAAGCCCGGTGCCGTCCAGCAGGGTGGCGATCCGTCGCTCGCGTTCACGCCTGCCATGACCGAAGAGCCGGCCGAAGAAGTCGACGTTCTCGAAGACCGAAAGCGTCGGATAGAGGTTCTTGCCGAGGCCCTGCGGCATGTAGGCGATGGCCGGGCAGGCCTCGCGGCGATGGCGGGCATCGGCCATGTCTCCGCCCAGCGCCACGATCTTCCCCTCGCTGATCGCGCGTGCGCCGGCGATCAGCGAGAGCAGGCTCGACTTGCCGACGCCATCGGGCCCGATCAGCCCGACCATGCAGCCGGCGGGTATGTCGACCGTGATGCCGTCGAGTGCCCGCGTCCGCCCATAGGCGAGGCCGACCTGGGAGAGGCGCGCCGCCCATTGCGCCGGTGCGCCGCCCGGCAGGCTCATTGCACCAGCCCCTCCTGCAGCCGCGCCGGCCACTGGGCATCGTCCGTGAGCTTGACATAGGCCACCCCGGGCAGGCCGGTCTTCACATGGCGGATGTATTTCTTAAGCAGCTCCGGGGCGATCCGCGCCTTGATCCGGAACATCAGCTTCTGCCGTTCCTGCGCCGTCTCCACGGTCTTGGGCGTGAATTGCGCCACATCGGCCACCATCGAGATCGAGGCGGGGATGACGTAGCGCGGCGCCGCGTCGAGCACGATCCGCGCCTCGGCGCCGAAGGCTACGCGCCCGGCCTGCTCGGTCGGCAGGAAGAAGGTCATGTAGACATCGCCGAGATCGACGACGTTCAGCACGCGCCCGCCGGCCGAAAGCACTTCGCCCGGCTGGGCGACGCGATATTGCACGCGCCCGTCGCGCGGCGCCTTCAGGATGCTGTCGGCGAGGTCGGCGTCGATGCGCTCGATCGTCGCCTTGGCGGCGACGACGCTGGCCTCCGCCGCCACGACCTGGGACTTCGCCGCCCCGATCGCCGCGCTCGTCGCCGCGAGTTGCGCCTTCGCCGCGCCAACGGCGGCCTTGGCGCCCTCGGTGCGGGCGCGGTCGTCGTCCCGGACCTGCTCGGAGGTGTTGCCGCGGTCGGCGAGTTGCTCGGTGCGGACGAGGCGCTTCTGCGCGGCGTCGAGCTCGGCCTCGCGCTGGGCCACCACCGCTGTCGCCGCCTCCTGCTCGGCCTGCCGCTGGGTGACCTGGCTCTTGGCCGTGTCGATGCCGATCACGGCCCGCTGGAGCTGAGCCTCGGCCTCCCGCCGCTGCGCCTGCAACTGGTCGGTGTCCATCCGCGCGATCACCTGGCCGGCGGTGACGAAATCGCCCTCATTGACCAGGATCTCGCGAATGCGCCCGGCGCTTTTGGTCGCGATGTCGATCTCCGTGGCCTCGATCCGGCCATTGCCGCCGGCGATGCCCTCCGGCAGCGCTCTGGCGTTCGACTGCCGCCAGGCCACATAGCCGCCGGCCACGGCGATGACCGCGACCGCTGCGATCAGCCAGCCTCGTTTCGAGCCGCTCATGGATCACACTTCCTCTTCCGCCGCCCGACGATGGCGCGCGCCAAACTGGAGCCGACATCATGGCGTCGCATTGACCGACATCAACGTAGGACAACATGGCGCACGCTAGGCAGGATGGCGCAGTACGGCAGGAGTTCAACCCATAGTTTGGCCGCATGGTCGCAAGGCCGATATGCGGCTCCGCGGAAGGAAGGCCATGAAGATCCCGGCAGCATCCGCTTCGCAGGCCCAGGCAATTTCGCAGGCCCAGGCCATGTCCGCCGCCCTCCGGCATGACGAGGCGCTGGGGCTGGAGGCCTTCGGCGCGATCGACCGGATGCGCGAGGCGCTCAGCGCGCAGTTCAGCGCCGGCCTCTCCCCGGCGTCGCTCGCGCTCGCCTCGCTCGATTGGTGGCTCCATCTCTCGACAGCGCCGGGCAAGCGCCTCGAGCTCGGCTACAAGGCCGGCCGGAAGGCCGCCAGGCTCGGGAACCATCTCATCGCCGCGCTGATGGAACCGGACACGCCGCCCTGCATCGAGCCGCTGCCCGGCGACCATCGTTTCAGCGGCGAGGCCTGGCAAAAGCAGCCTTACAGCTTCTGGGCCCAGTCCTTCCTGCTCGGCCAGCAATGGTGGCACAACGTCACCCATGAGGTGCCGGGCGTGAGCCGGCATCATGAGGAGGTCGTCTCCTTCGCCACGCGCCAGCTCCTCGACATGGTCTCGCCCTCGAACTTCCCCTTCGCCAATCCGGAGGTGATCGAGAAGGCCCGCGCCACCGGCGGCGCCAACTTCGTCCAGGGCGCCTATAACTGGCTGGAGGATTGCAGCCGCCTGCTCACCGGCCAGCCGCCGGTCGGGGCGGAGGATTTCGTCGTCGGGCACGACGTGGCTGTGACGCCGGGCCAGGTCGTCTATCGCAACCGCCTGATCGAGCTGATCCAGTACGCGCCGACGACGGAGACGGTCCATGCGGAGCCGATCCTGATCGTGCCCGCCTGGATCATGAAGTATTACATCCTCGACCTTTCGCCGCAGAATTCGCTGATCCGCTATCTCGTCGGACAGGGCCATACGGTCTTCTGCGTCTCCTGGCGCAATCCGGGAGCCGCGGATCGCGACCTGACCATGGACGACTATCGGCAGGAAGGCGTGATGGCGGCACTCGATGCCGTCGCCGCGATCGTGCCGGGCCGCAAGGTCCACGCCGCCGGCTATTGCCTCGGCGGCACGCTGCTCTCGATCGCGGCGGCCGCCATGGCGCGCAGCGGCGATGCCCGGCTGGCCTCGCTGACGCTGCTCGCGGCCCAGACCGACTTCACCGAGCCGGGTGAGCTCGCCCTCTTCATCGACGACAGCCAGCTACGCATGCTGGAGAGCATGATGTGGAACCGCGGCTATCTCTCGGCCGACCAGATGGCGGGCGCCTTCCAGCTCCTACGCTCGAACGACCTGATCTGGTCCCGCCTCGTGCATGACTATCTGATGGGCGAGCGCACGCCGATGTTCGACCTCATGGCCTGGAACGCGGACTCGACGCGCATGCCCTACCGCATGCATGCGGAATATCTGCGCAAGCTCTATCTCGACAACGAGCTTGCCGGCGGCCGCTTCATGGTCGATGGCCGGCCGGCCGCCTTGCAGAACATCCATATGCCGCTCTTCGCCGTCGGCACGGAGCGGGACCATGTCGCGCCCTGGCGTTCGGTCTACAAGCTGCACCTGCTGACCGATGCCGAACTGACCTTCGTGCTCACCGGCGGCGGCCACAATGCCGGCATCGTCAGCGAGCCTGGCCGCCCGCATCGCAGCTTCCGCATTGCGCTGCGCAGGCATAACGACATCTGCCTGAGCCCGGACGAGTGGGTGGAGGCCGCCAAGGTTCGCGAGGGCTCCTGGTGGCTCGCCTGGGCGGAATGGCTGGCGGCGCATTCGACGCCGGAGCGCGTGCCGGCACCTTCCGCACTCGGCCGTGCCGAGGCAGGCTATGCCCCGCTCGGCGATGCGCCGGGCCAGTATGTCCTGCAACGCTGAGGGCCGGATGGACCAGGAACTGCTCAGGAACCGCACCTTCGACGAACTCGCCATCGGCGAGAGCGCCTCGCTGGTGCGCCTCGTCGGGCGCGACGACATCGACCTTTTCGCGGCCGTCTCGGGCGACGTCAATCCAGCCCATCTCGACGCCGCCTTCGCCGCAAGCGACATGTTCGGCCATGTCGTGGCCCATGGTATGTGGACGGCGGCGCTGGTCTCCGCCGTCCTCGGCACGCGGCTGCCCGGCCCGGGCACGATCTATCTCGGGCAGGATCTGCGCTTCCTCAAGCCCGTGGCGCCGGGCGATACCGTGACGGTCGTCGTCACCGTGCGGGAAAAGCGGGCTGAAAAGCGCATCGTCCTGCTCGATACGCGCTGCACCAACCAGCGTGGCGAGGCGGTGCTGGACGGAACCGCGACGGTGATCGCCCCGGCAGAGTCGATCGAATGGCCACGCGCCCGTCTGCCGGAGATATCCCTGAAGCGCAGCGACCGTTATGAGGCGTTTATCCGACAGGCGCGGGAGCTGCCGCCACTCAGGGCCGCCATCGTCCATCCCTGCTCGCCGGAGGCGATGCTGGCTGCGGTCGAGATCCGCGACGAGGGCCTGCTGGAGCCGGTCCTGATCGGCCCGGAGGCGAAGATCCGCGCCGCAGCCGAGGCGGCGCAGGTCTCGATCGACGGCATCCCCATCGAAGCCGTTCCGCACAGCCATGCCGCGGCGGCCCGGGCTGTCGAGCTCGCCTGCGCAGGCCAGGTTGCGACCCTGATGAAAGGCAGCCTGCACACGGACGAGCTGCTGGGCGCGGTTGTCACCTCGGGGCTCAGGACCGAGCGGCGCATCAGCCATGTCTACGCGATGAGCCTGCCGGCCTATCCCAAGCCGCTGATCGTCACCGACGCCGCCGTCAACATCCAGCCGACGCTCCTGCACAAGCGCGACATCTGCCAGAACGCCATCGACCTGATGCATACGCTCGGCATCCCCGAGCCGCTTGTCGCCGTGCTCGCCGCCGTCGAGACGGTCAACGAGCAGATGCCCTCGACGCTCGATGCCGCCGCGCTCACCGTCATGGCCATGCGCGGCCAGATCACCGGCGCCCGCGTCGACGGGCCGCTCGCCTTCGACAATGCGGTGAGCCCGGAAGCCGCCCGCGCCAAGGGCATCGTCTCGCCGGTGGCAGGCCAGGCCGACATCCTGCTGGTGCCGGACCTCGAAGCCGGAAACATGCTGGCCAAGCAGCTCATCTATTTCGCCAATGCCGATGCGGCCGGGCTCGTGCTCGGGGCGCGCGTTCCCATCATCCTGACGAGCCGCGCGGATTCGCTGAAGACGCGCATCGCCTCGGCGGCGCTCGCCAAGCTCGTCGCCGCGCGCCGCGCCGCTCTGAAGGTGCCGGCGTGACGGCTCCGCTGCTGCTCACCTTCAACGCCGGTTCATCGACGGTGAAGATCGGCCTCTTTGAGCTGGGGCCGTCCGGGGCCGAGCGCATCGGCAAGGGCGTGATCGACTTCCGCGAGGAGCCCCTGCGCTTCTCGCTGGTCGAGGGGCCCGACCGTTTCGACATCGCGCTGGAGGCCGTGGCCGGCGAGGAGCTGGACGCGGTGCTGGCGGAGGCGTTCCGCCGGCTTTCCTGGCATTTCGACATCGACGGCGTCGCTGCTGCCGGCCACCGGATCGTCCATGGTGGAGACCATTTCACCGGCCCCGCTCGGATCGATGATGGCGCCATCGCGGCCATGGAGGCGCTGACATCGCGCGCCCCGCTGCACCAGCCGCAGGGCATCAGGCTGATCAGGGCGATCCGGCGCTTGCGCCCCGGCCTGCCGCAGACCGCCTCCTTCGACACCGCCTTTCACCGTGGCCATGCCGATGTCGTGCGCCGTTTCGCGATTCCGCGCGCGCTGCATGACGAGGGCGTCAAGCGCTACGGCTTCCACGGCCTGTCCTATCGCTTCATCGCGGGCGAACTCGCGCGCCGCGAGCCGGCGTTTGCCGAGGCTAAGGTCGTCGTGGCCCATCTCGGCAGCGGCGCCAGCCTCTGCGCGCTCGAAGCCGGCGTCAGCCGCGACACCAGCATGGGCTTCTCGGCGCTGGACGGCATCCCGATGGCGACGCGCTGCGGCGCGCTCGACCCCGGCGTGCTGCTGCATCTGCTCGCGGGCAAGAACTACGGCGCGAAGGAGCTGGAGAATCTGCTCTACCGCCAATCCGGCCTGCTCGGAGTCTCCGGTATCAGCGCCGATAGCCGCGACCTGCTGGAGAGCGGCAGGCCCGAGGCGAAGCAGGCGCTCGACCTCTTCACCTTCCGCATCGCGGGCGAGGTGGCGCGGCTGGCGACGACGCTGGGCGGGCTCGACGCCGTGGTGTTCACGGCCGGCATCGGCGAGCACCAGCCAGCGATCCGCGCCGCCGTCGCCGCACGTCTGGGCTGGCTCGGCCTTGCGCTCGACGAGGCCGCGAACGCCGCCGATGCGCCGCGGATCAGCCGCTCCGAAAGCCGCGTCGCCGCCTTCGTCGTCGCGACGGATGAGGAGCGCGTCATCGCGGACGAGGCCCTCTCGCTTCTCTAGAGCCGGATCCGCTCAGGTTGAATCAACCTGATCGGCGTGTGCTCCAGAAGGCTAGCTGCCGGTCGGCGACACCAGCACCATCCCCGACATCGGCTCGACCGAGACGATCTGGTCGGAGACCGATTTCACGCCCGGAATATTCTCGGCCGCGACCCGGGCGGCGAGGCGGGCACGCTCGTCGAAGATCGCGCCTGTGAGCTCCACCGTGCCGTCTTTCGCGTGAACGCGGATCATCCCGTTCCCGCCCCAGCTCTGCTTGTTGAGCTCCGCGGTGACGGCAGCCTCGATGCGCTCGTCATCGCCTGCGATGGCTGGGCCGGCTGTCAGGGTTTTGGCGAGAGCACGCAGCAGATCGGAACGGGCGACGATGCCGATGACCTTGCCATCCTCCACGACGGGCAGGCGCTTGACGCGATGTTTCCTCATCAGCTCGACGATGTCTTCGAGCGAGGCGTCGCGCTGCGTGGTCACAACGCCCGTCGCCATGATTTCCCCGACCTTGCGGCCATGCGACTGGACATATTCATCGGCGATCTTGCCGGGACTGGCCAGGAATTCGAGCCACCAGGGCCGCTTGCGCTCGGTTCCCAGCTCGCTTCGGCGCAGCAGGTCGCCTTCGCTCAGCATCCCGACCAGGGTTCCGTCGCTCTCGACGACGGGCAGGCCGCTGATCCGCAGGGAGAGCATGAGCTTCGCCGCATTCGCGATCGAGGTCGAGGGATCGACGCTGACGACGGGCGCCGTCATCACGGTATCGACAAGCATGGGAACCTCCAATCCGGCAGCCACCGGCGCGGGCGGGACTTTGCCCCGGCTGGCAGGCAAGTGAAACGGCCTCGGCGCGACGTGATCGAACACGCCGCGTCGAAACCTCGTCGCGATCAGGCCGCCAGCTTTCCGCTTCCGCCCAGGGCCGACGCGCATTGGGCGCCGATGGCGGAGAAGGTGGCGAGGTTCTTGCGGGCGATGTCCGACAGCTTCTCGACCTCCTGCGAATAATCGCCGGTGACGCTTTGCGCGAAGTTGCGCTGCACATCGACCGCCTCGGCAATCTCCTTGCAATGGCCGAGATGACCGCAGAATTCGGCCTGCGCCCTCATCCGATGGCTCATGAAGGTCAGCATCTCGGACAGGATGGAGAGATTGGCCTCCCAGATCGCCTGCGGAACTGCGGCGGCCGAGGCGAGCTGGGCCTGGAACAGCCGCACGCCGCCGTCCAGCAATTCGGGAGATGCAAGGCTTTCGGCTTTCGAGGAGTCGTAGGGCGGCACGTTCTTCAACGTAGTCATCTTCGCGTCCTCCTTGAGCGGGATTGTCACCGGTCGCAGGATGGTCGCACAGGACGCGCTCGACCTTGACTCAGATCAAGCGTCGCTCTGCCGCCGCTGCGACAGGTCGTCTCTTCTCGCGCCCGATTGCGCCGGGAGTAGGGCTGGGACCTGTCGTGGCGCGAGGTTGACCAAGGGCGCCGGATCATCCTGTTCTGGGCCGCCGGCGCGCTGTGATTCCGGCGCGTCGGGGGCGGTTTCTGTTGATGACGAGTTTGAGACGACAGGCCGATGTGATCGTGCTCGGCGCGGGCATCGTCGGGGTCAGTGCGGCGCTGCATCTGCAGGAGCGCGGCCGCTCCGTCCTGCTGGTCGATCGTGGCGAGCCGGGGAGTGAGACCAGCCATGGCAATGCCGGGCTGATCGAGCGCGCTTCGGTCGTGCCCTATGCCTTTCCGCGCGATCTTGCGACGCTCGCCGCCTTCGCCTCGAACCGCTCCGTCGCCGTGCGCTATCGCCCTGCGGCGCTGCTCAGCATGGCGCCCTGGCTCGCGCGCTACTGGTGGAACTCGGCGCCGGCCCGGCTCGACAGGCTGGGCCGGTCGATCCTGCCGCTGATCGAGCGCTGTATCGACGAGCACAGGCGCTGGACCGAAGCCGCCGGCACCGGCCCGCTGATGCGCGAGGGCGGTTGGATCGATCTCTATCGCACGCCCCGCAGCCTGCGCCAGGCGGTCGAGACGGCGGCCGGGCTCTCTTCCTACGGGCTGGCCTATGACGTGCTCGACGAGGATGGGCTTCGGCGCTTGGAGCCGGGGCTGCTGCCTGGCGCGGTCGCCGGCGCCCTGCACTGGCGCGACCCCGTCACCGTGCGCGACCCCGGTGCGGTGACGCGCGCCTACGCAGCCCTCTTCGTCGCGCGCGGCGGCATGCTGCAGCGCGCCGATGCCGCGGAACTGCGGCAGGACGGCGCGGAATGGTGCCTTCCTGTCGGTGCGGAGGAATGGCGGGCGCCGGAGGCGGTCGTCGCGCTGGGGCCCTGGTCGAACGATCTCTGCAAGCGGCTAGGCTATCGTTTTCCGCTCGGCTTCAAGCGCGGTTACCACATGCATTACGAGGGAGAGGACGACGCGACGCATCCGCGGCATCCGCTCTGCGAGACGCAGGCCGGCTTCATGCTGACCCGGATGACGCGCGGCATTCGCCTGACCACGGGCGTCGAACTCGCCGGCCGCGACGAGCCCTCGGATCCCTGGCAGCTCGACCAGGCCGAGCGCGTCGCACGGCGCATCATGAAGCTGGGCCGGCGCGTCGATGCCGAGCCCTGGCGCGGCGCGCGGCCCTGCCTGCCCGACATGCTCCCGATCATCGGCCCGGCGCCGCAGCATCGCGGCCTCTGGCTCGCCTTCGGCCATGCCCATCACGGCTTTACGCTCGGGCCGGTGACGGGCCGGCTTCTGGCAGAGATGATGACAGGCGAGCCCGGCTTCTGCGATACGGCGCCTTTTGCTGCGCAGCGATTTATCTAACGCAAACAAGTCGCAATTGCATTATTAACAATATTGAGAACTATTTGCGATAAAGAGAGCCTGTCGTCGAACCGGCTAGACATCGGCGGCGGCACGGGTGATGCATCTGCCATCGGGAAACCGCGTTCCATTCGACCTTGAGAGTTTCGCCGGGCACATGAAGCAGGGTCTCAGGATCCTCATCGTCGACGCCAATCCGCTGCGCTCCGCCATCATCGAGGAGGGGCTGCGCGAGAGCGGCCTGACCGATCTCGTCCGCATCGGGGCGACCAACGGGCTCGTCGCCGAGATCGAGCGGCACGATCCCGACGTCGTCGTCATCGACCTCGAGGACCCGAGTCGCGACGCGCTCGCCGACATGTTCCTGGTCAGCCGCCATGTGAAGCGGCCGATCACCATGTTCGTCGACCAGTCGGATTCCGCCTCGATCGAGGCTGCGGTCGAGGCCGGCGTCTCGGCGTATATCGTCGACGGGCTCAAGAAGGAGCGCATGCAGGCCATCCTGCAGACCTGCGTCAGCCGCTTCAACGCCTTCCGCAAGCTCAGGGAGGAACTCGACGAGGCCCGTTCCCAGCTCGAGGAGCGCAAGGTCGTCGACAAGGCCAAGGGCATCGTCATGCGTCTCAAGGGGCTCTCGGAGGACGAGGCCTACGCGCTGATGCGCAAATCCGCGATGAACGAGAAGCGCAAGATCGCCGACATCGCCAGATCCATCATCACCGCCGCGGAGGTACTGAAATGAGCACGCTGCATCTGCGGGTCGGCTTCATGCCGCTCGTCGACTGCGCTCTCGTGGTCCTCGCCCGGGATGAAGGCTTCGCGGAGACGGAAGGGCTCAACCTGGAGCTCGTGCGCGAGGTTTCCTGGTCCAACCTGCGCGACAAGCTCAATGTCCGGTTGTTCGATGCCGCCCATGTCCTCTCGCCCATGGCCATCGCCTCGACTCTGGGCATCGGCGGCGTGCGCGCGCCGATGGCAATCCCGATGGCACTAAACCTCGACGGTTTCGCCGTCACGGTCTCGCTCAGGCGCTTCGAGGAGCTTTCGCGGCTGGCGGAGGGCGATCTCGCCGATCCGGCTGTCTCGGCGCGGGCGCTGGCGGCTCTGGTCGCCCGCCGCCGCACAGGAGGCCTGCCGCCGCTCACCTTCGCGGCCGTCTTCGGCTATTCCAGCCACACCTATCTGCTGTGCGAATGGCTGGGGAAGGCCGGCCTCACGCTCGGCGAGGATGTCCGTTTCGAGGTCGTGCCGCCGCCGCAGACGGTCGAGGCGCTCGCCAGCGGGCGCATCGACGGCTTCTGTGCCAGCGCGCCCTGGAATTCCGCGGCCGTCGCGCGCGGTGTCGGCGCGATGCTGCTGGCCAATGTCGATATCCGCCGCAACTGGCCCGACAAGGTGCTGGTCTGGCGGGCGGACGATGCCGAGCGGCGCGCGGAAGCCGTTGCCAGGCTCGGCCGTGCCATCCTGAAGGCGAGCGACTGGGCGATGGACCCCGCCAATATCCCGCGCTTCGCCCATCACCTTTCAGCGCATGATCGGCTGGCATTGCCGGCCGAGATCATCGAGCCGATCCTGCGCTTCGAGCTCGGGCAGGGCGCCGGCCGGCCGCCGCGCCAGATCGAGCGCTTCGTCCGTTTCGACCGCGCGGCGCTGAAGCCCGATCCGGCCCATGCCGACCGGATCATGGATGGCATGGCCATGGCCGGCCAGGCGACGCCGGATGAGGAGATGCGGGCCATGGCGCGTTCGGTTTTCCGTCCGGATCTCTTCCCGAGCGATGTCGGCTGATCCCGCGCTCTGCCCGTTTGTTGTGCGGGTGCGTGCTGTTTGTGCGGCGCAGCAAGTTCGCGCGGGCGTAGCGCATCGGCCTCGCAATAGGTGCAAGTTATTGAGATTCCAGACTGGAACCGGCCGCGAACGCGGTTGGCATGAAGTTTGATTGAATAAACCCGACGCGGCCAACGCTGCCCGCGTCGATCTTCCGAACCGGAACGAACAGCAACGCCGCTGTCGAAGGAGCCCCGCAGGGCGCTTTCGCGCGGCGTTTTTCGTTTTCGGCGGGTCCGCGGGCTGCTTCCACCATCACCGACGCGAGGGGAAATATGACCGATATCGTGACGAGCAGGGCTACCGGCGCGAAGACAGGCTCCAGCCGCCGCCATTTCCTGAAGCTGTCGGGCACGGCCGCCCTGTTCTCGGCGGCGAAGGCCGCGCTCCCGGCCGGCGCCTTCGCTCAAGGCGCGGGCCCCGAGGTGAAGGGCACCCGGCTCGGCTACATCGCGCTGACCGACGCCGCCCCGCTCGTCATCGCCAAGGAAAAGGGCCTCTACGCCAAATATGGCCTGCCCGACATGGACATCGCCAAGCAGGCGAGCTGGGGCGCCACGCGCGACAACATGGCGCTCGGCTTCAAGAACAACGGCATCGACGGCGGCCACATCCTGCGCCCGAAGACGCATCTCTACGCGACCGGCAAGGTGATGCAGAACAGCCAGCCGCTGCCGATGTACACGCTGCTCAACCTCAACGAGGACGGGCAGGCGATCTCGGTCTCCAACGAATACAAGGACCTCAACGTCCAGAAGGATTCCTCGCCGCTGAAGCAGGCCTTCGAGCGCAAGAAGGCGGCCGGCAAGGAGCTGACCGCCGCCATGACCTTCCCGGGCGGCACGCACGACCTCTGGATCCGCTACTGGCTCGCCGCCGGCGGCATCGACCCCGACACCGACATCAAGGTCATCGTCGTGCCGCCGCCGCAGATGGTGGCGAACATGAAGGTCGGCAACATGGACTGCTTCTGCGTCGGCGAGCCCTGGAACGAGCAGCTCGTCAACCAGAACATCGGCTACACGGCGCTGACCACCGGCGAGCTCTGGTCCCGCCATCCCGAGAAGATCCTCGGCATGCGTGCCGACTTCGTCGATGCCAATCCCAAGGCAACGCAGGCCATCCTGATGGCGGTGATGGAAGCCCAGCAATGGGCCGACAAGATGGAGAACCGCCAGGAACTCTCCGAGATCGTCGGCCGCCGGCAGTGGTTCAACGTGCCGGTCAGCGACATCAACAAGCGCCTGCAGGGCGACATCAACTACGGCAACGGCCGCGAGGCGAAGGGCACCAAGCTCTTCATGAAGTTCTGGGGTGAGGGCGGCTCGACCTCCTATCCCTGGAAGAGCCTCGATACCTGGTTCGTCACCGAGAACATCCGCTGGGGCAAGTTCGAGCCGACGATCGACATCAAGGCGCTGGTCGACAAGACCAACCGCTCCGACCTGTGGCTGGAGGCGGCCAAGACCCTCGGTGTCGCCGGCGTGCCGACCTCGGATTCGCGCGGCGTCGAAACCTTCTTCGACGGCGTGAAGTTCGATCCGGCGGCGCCTCATGACTACCTCAAGGCGCTCAAGATCAAGCGGGTGGCCTGAGGCGATGGCCGAGCCCCTGGTCATCATCGGCAAGGGCATGGCCGCGACGCGGCTGGTCGACGAGCTCGGCCAGCGCGCGCTCGGCCGCCATGCCGTCGCGGTGATCGGGGCCGAGCCGCGGCTTGCCTATAACCGGGTGCTGCTCTCGCCGCTTCTGGCGGGGGAGATCGACGAACGGGACATCGAGCTGAAGCCCGCCGCCTGGTGGCGGGCGCGCGGCGTCTCGACCTTCTATGGCCGGGCGGCCAGCGCCATCGACCGCGCGTCGAAGACGGTGACGCTGGAGGACGGGCTAACGCTGTCCTATGGCAAGCTCGTCCTCGCCACCGGCTCCAAGCCGCTGAAGCCGCCTTTCTCCGGCGGCGACCTGCCGGGCGTCCTGACCTTCCGCGACACTGCCGATGTCGAGGCGATGCGGGCTTACGCCGAGCGCGGCGCGCGCATCGTCGTCATCGGCGGCGGGCTGCTCGGGCTGGAGGCGGCGGCGGGGCTCGCCAGGGCCGGCGGCAAGGTGACGCTGCTTCATCTCGTCGACCGGCTGATGGAGCGCCAACTCGACGCCGAGGGCGCGGCGATCCTCAGCGATGCGATGGCCGCGCGTGGCGTCACGGTCAGGCTGAACAGCGCGACGAAGGGCTTCCTCGGCGGCGGCAAGGTCGAAGGCGTGGAGCTTCAGGACGGCGCGGTGATCCCGGCCGATGTCGTCGTCCTCGCCATCGGCGTGCGGCCGAACGTCGATCTGGCCAAGGCAGCCGGACTCGGCGTCGATCGCGGCATCCTCGTCGATGACGGGCTTGCAACCGACGACTCCAACATCTTCGCCATCGGCGAATGCGCGCAGCATCGCGGCCAGGTCTATGGGCTGGTCGAGCCAGCCTATGAGCAGGCGCGCGTGCTGGCTGCGCGTCTCGCGGGACACGAGGCCGCCTATGCCGGTTCGCTGCTCGCAACCAATCTCAAGGTCAGCGGCGTCGGCGTCTTCTCGGCCGGCGAGTTCGAGGCCGGCGAAGGCGCCGAGACGATCCTGCTGCGCGACCCTGCGGCCGGGCTCTACCGCAAATTCGTGCTGCGCGAGGGCAGGCTCGCCGGCTGCATCCTCGTCGGCGACACCCAGGGCGCGCTCTTCTACCTCGACCTGATCCGGTCGGGGCAGGACATCACGTCCCTCCGGGCCGATCTGCCCTTCGGCGAGAGCTACTGCGTCAGGGAGGCCGCCTGATGCGCAACGACGCGCCGCTTGCCCCCGCGCCCATCCGCACCACCTGCCCCTATTGCGGGGTGGGTTGCGGCGTGCTGGCGACGGCGGACGGCAAGGGCGGCGCGACCATCGCGGGCGATCCGGAGCATCCGGCCAATCGCGGCCGGCTCTGCTCCAAGGGCTCGGCGCTCGGCGAGACGCTGGGGCTGGGCAGCCGCGTGCTGCACCCGCTGAAACGCAACGCGGCCGGCACTTACGACCGCGTGAGCTGGGGCGAGGCGCTGGATGCCGTAGCCGTCGGGATCAGGGGCATCATCGCCGAGCACGGCCCGGACGCGGTCGCCTTCTATCTCTCCGGCCAGCTTCTCACCGAGGATTACTACGTCGCCAACAAGCTGATGAAGGGCTTCATCGGCTCGCCGCATGTCGACACCAATTCGCGGCTCTGCATGTCCTCGACCGTTGCCGGCCAGCGTCGGGTCTTCGGCTCGGATACGGTGCCGGGCTCCTATGAGGATCTCGACGGCGCAGACCTGATCGTCCTCGTCGGTTCCAACACGGCCTGGTGCCATCCGGTCCTGTTCCGCCGTATCCAGCAGAACCGCGCCGAGCGCGGCGCCCGTGTCGTCGTCATCGACCCGCGCGTCACCGCGACCGCCGAGGATGCGGATATGGTCCTGCCGCTGAAGCCGGGCTCCGACAGCACGCTCTTCGCCGGCCTGCTCGTCCATCTCTCTGATCGCGGTTTGGTCGACCGCACCTATGTGGCGCGCCATGTCGCAGGGTTCGAGGAGGCGCTCCATAACGCCCGGGCCATCGCGCCGAGCCTTGCTGTCGTCGCGAAATTGACAGGGCTCCCCGAGGCGCAGGTCGCGGCCTTCTACCGCCTCTGGGCCGAGACGCCCGCTGTCGTCACGGCCTGGAGCCAGGGCGTCAACCAGTCGGCGCAGGGAACGGACAAGGTTGCCGCGATCCTGCACTGCCATCTCGCCACGGGCCGCATCGGCCGGCCCGGCGGCGGCCCTTTCTCCCTCACGGGCCAGCCCAACGCCATGGGCGGCCGCGAGGTTGGCGGGCTCGCCAACATGCTCGCCGCCCATATGGGCTACGCGCCGGAGGAGATCGACCGCGTCGGGCGCTTCTGGCAGGCGCCGAACATGGCCCGTCGCGAGGGGCTGAAGGCCGTCGCGATGATGGAGGCGGTGGCCGAGCGCCGCATCCGCGCGTTCTGGGTGATGGCGACAAACCCGGCCGTCTCGCTGCCGCGTGCCGATGCGGTGAAGACGGCGCTTGGCGGGCTCGACCTCTTCGTCGTCTCCGAGAACGTGCTCTCCAACGATACGCTCGCTGCGAAGCCGCACTACATCCTTCCCGCCGCAGCCTGGGGGGAGAAGGACGGCACCGTCACTAATTCCGAGCGCCGCATCTCGCGCCAGCGCGCCTTCCTGCCCCTGACCGGAGAGGCGAAGCCGGACTGGTGGATCGTCTGCGAAGTCGCGAAGCGCCTCGGCTTCGGCAGGGCCTTCGCCTACGCCCATCAGGGCGAGATTTACGCCGAGCACGCGGCGCTCTCGGCCTTCGAGAATGGCGGCACCCGCGACTTCGACATCGGCGCCCATGCCGGCCTCGCGCAGCCTGACTATGACGCGCTCGTCCCCGTCCAATGGCCTGCCCCAGCCGGGCGCCCGGAGGGCACGGCGCGTCTCTTCGCCGATGGCGGCTTCTTCACGCCCGACAATCGCGCCCGCCTGCAGCCGCTCGCCCTGCCGGAGCTGGCAAGCACGGTGGACGCTGACTATCCGCTCCTGCTCAACACCGGCCGCGTGCGCGATCACTGGCACACGATGACGCGCACGGGCCTGAGCCCGCGCCTGTCCGCCCATGTCTCGGAGCCCTCGCTCTCGGTGAACCCGGCCGATGCCACCCGCCTCGGCCTGATCGAGGGCGGCTTCGCCCGCGTCTCGACCCGTCATGGCGCGGCCATCCTCAAAATCGTCTTTGATACCGGCCTCGCGGAAGGCGCGCTGTTCGCGCCGATCCACTGGTCGGGCGAGACGGCGTCCGACGCGCGGATCGGCGCTTTGGCGCAGCCGCACTGCGATCCCTATTCCGGCCAGCCCGAGATGAAGGCGACCCCGGTCGCCGCCTCGCCCGTATCCTTCGCCTCGCAGGGCTTCGTCCTCTCCCGCGACGCCTTCGCACTGCCGGAAGGCTCGTGGTGGGCGCGGCTCGCCGTCGAAGGCGGCGAGGGCCGCCTCTTCGCCGCCGATGCCGGCATCGACACACTGATGGCCGCCATGCGCAGCCGCTTCGGCGAGGACGAACTCGTCGAGATGATCGACCATGAAGGCGGCTCCTATCGCTGCGCCGCCATCCGCGAAGGGAAGCTCGCCGCGGCGCTCTTCCTGGCGCCGGCGGGGCGCGCGCCGCTCTGGGACACGGTCAAGGCCGTCTTCGCCGATCCTGAAGCCGAGGTTGGCAACCGCCTGCCGCTGCTTGCCGGCCGCAACCCCGGTGGGGCCGATCCGGGGCCGGTCGTCTGCGCCTGCTTCGGCGTCGGCCTCAACGCTATCCGCGCCGCCTTCGTTGCGGGCGCCGCCTCGGCCGAGGAGATCGGCGCCAGGCTGAAGGCCGGGACCAATTGCGGCTCCTGCCTTCCCGAGATCCGCCGCATCGGCGCCGCCGCACGCGCGACGGTAGCCGCATGAGACATCAGTTCACCAGAGGAGAGACCGTATGGGTCAGGCCGTGCTGAAGGAGGAGACCGCGGAGGCGAAAATCGTCGCGCTGCCGGGCCAGCCGGCGGTGCTGGCGCTGCCCGCCGTGCAGGGCAAGCCGCTCTCGCAGCGGCTCATGCCCTGGCTGCGTGCCGCGCTGGTCAATCTGGTGCCGCCGCTGATCACCGTCGCGCTGATCCTGCTCGTCTGGCAGCTCGCCGCCTCTGGCCCGCAATCCTCGCTGCCGCCGCCGACCAAGATCTGGGATGAGGCGAAGGACCTCATCGTCGAGCCGTTCTACTGGGCGGGCTCGCAGGATATCGGGCTCGGCTGGCGCATTCTGGTCTCGCTCCAGCGCGTTGCCATCGGCTTCAGCCTCGCGGCGGTCGTCGGCGTGCTGCTCGGCGCGCTGATCGGCCAGTCGGTCTGGGCGATGCGCGGGCTCGATCCCGTCTTCCAGGTGCTGCGCACCGTGCCGCCGCTCGCTTGGCTGCCGCTCTCGCTCGCCGCCTTCCGCGACAGCCAGCCCTCGGCGATCTTCGTGATCTTCATCACCGCGATCTGGCCGGTGATCATCAACACCGCGGTCGGCATCCGCAACATCCCGCAGGATTACCGCAACGTCGCCAAGGTGCTGCGGCTGAACCAGGTCGAGTTCTTCTACAAGATCATGGTGCCCTCGGCGGCGCCCTACATCTTCACGGGCCTCAGGATCGGCGTCGGCCTCTCATGGCTCGCCATTGTCGCGGCCGAGATGCTGACCGGCGGCGTCGGCATCGGCTTCTTCATCTGGGACGCGTGGAACTCCTCGCGCCTCTCCGACATCATCGTGGCGCTCGTCTACATCGGCGTGGTCGGCTTCGTGCTCGACCGTCTCGTCGCCGGCATCGGCAGCGTCGTCACCCGTGGCACCGCGCAAGGCTGAGGAGCGAACGATGGGCTATCTGAAGATCGACCACGTCGACAAGAGCTTCCGGCGCGGCAGCGCCACCACCGAGGTGCTGAAGGATATCAGCCTCGTCATCGACAAGGGCGAGTTCGTCTCGATCATCGGCCACTCCGGCTGCGGCAAGTCGACCCTGCTGAACATCATCGCCGGCCTCACGCCCGCAAGCACGGGCGGCATCCTGCTCGAGGGCAAGGAGGTCAACGCCCCGGGGCCGGACCGTGCGGTCGTCTTCCAGAACCACTCGCTGCTGCCCTGGCTCACCGTCTACGACAACGTCGCGCTCGCCGTGAACAAGGTCTTCGGGGCTAAGAAGAGCAAGGCCGAGCGGCATGACTGGATCATGCACAATCTCGACCTCGTCCAGATGGGCCACGCCAAGGACAGGCGCCCGGCCGAGATCTCCGGCGGCATGAAGCAGCGCGTCGGCATCGCGCGCGGCCTCGCCATGGAGCCCAAGATCCTGCTGCTCGACGAGCCCTTCGGCGCGCTCGACGCGCTGACCCGCGCCCACCTGCAGGACTCGGTGATGCAGATCCACGCCGCCCTCGGCAACACCATGATCATGATCACCCATGACGTGGACGAGGCGGTGCTGCTCTCGGACCGGATCGTGATGATGACCAACGGCCCCTCCGCCCGGATCGGCGAGGTGCTCGACGTTCGCCTCGCCCGGCCGCGGAAACGCCTCGATCTGGTGTCCGACCGCACCTACATCGCCGCCCGCGAGGCGGTGCTGAAGTTCCTCTACGAACGCCACCGCTTCGTCGAAGCCGCCTGAAGGGAGGGCAAGCCATGACGCCTGCGCAGGTTTCCGAGATCAAGACGAGCTTCTCCATGGTCGCCCCCATCGCCGAGCAGGCCGCCGCGCTGTTCTACGGCCGCCTGTTCGAGATCGCGCCCGAGGTCCAGCCGCTGTTCAAGGCGGCGGACATGAAGGAGCAGGGTCGCAAGCTGATGGGCACGCTCGCCGTCGTGGTGAAAGGGCTCGAGGACCTGCCGGCGCTGATGCCGGCCGTCGAGAACCTCGCACGCAAGCATGTCGGCTACGGCGTCGCGCCCGAGCACTACGTTCCCGTCGGCGCGGCGCTACTCTGGACGCTGGAGCAGGGCCTCGGCGAGGGCTTTACCCCGGCGGTGAAGGACGCCTGGACGACGGCCTATGGCGCTCTTTCCGGCGCGATGATCGCCGCGGCGGAGAAGCCGGCCGCCGCCTGACCGCGAAGCGCATCCGGAAAACAGCATCATGAGCGACGATTTCACCCCCGAGCAGAAGCGCTATCTCGAAGGCTTCACGAGCGGCATGCAGTCGGCCCGCACGGCGCGCGGGCTGGCGCCGCTCGGCACGGGCGCTGGCGGGGGCAATGCCACGCCCGCCGGCCCCGATCGGGAACATCTGGAGGCGCAGGCGAAGACTGTCTCCGGCGGCGGCAAGCTCGCCGATCAGGAGAAATGGAAGGCGGCCGAGCACCCCTTCGACGCTTATGCCCGCTTCAAGGAACAGGCGTCTTCGGGAACCTATCCCAAGCCCGAGGACAATTTCCGCTGGCGCTATCACGGGCTGTTCTACGTGGCGCCCGCCCAGAACAGCTATATGTGCCGCCTGCGCATCCCCAACGGCATCCTGAAGAGCTGGCAGTTCGCCGGCGTCGCCGACATCGCGGAGAGCTTCGGCGGCGGCTACAGCCATGTCACCACCCGTGCGAACCTGCAGGTCCGCGAGATCACCGCCGAGAACGCGCCGCTGCTGCTGGAGGGCCTCGCCGATCTCGGCCTCACCGCCAAGGGCTCGGGCGCCGACAACATCCGCAACGTCACCGGCTCCGCCACCGCCGGCATCGACCCGCTCGAGCTGCTGGACACCCGGCCCCATGCCCGCGCCTGGCACCACCATATCCTCAACGACCGCTCGCTCTACGGCCTGCCGCGCAAGTTCAACGTCGCCTTCGACGGGGCGGGCTCGATCGCGACGCTGGAGGACACGAACGACATCGGCTTCCAGGCGATCGAGGTCGGCGCCGGCGCGTCCTTCGAGGGGCAACCGGTCGAGCCCGGCATCTGGTATCGCCTCGCGCTCGGCGGCATCACCGGCCACAAGGACCTAGCCCGCGACACCGGCGTCATCGTCGCGCCGTCCGATGCCGTCGCCGTCGCCGATGCGGTGGTGCGCGTCTTCGTCGCCAATGGCGACCGCACCAACCGCGCCAAGGCGCGGCTGAAATACGTGCTCGACGCCTGGGGCTTCGAGAAATTCCTGGCCGCCGTCGAGGAGAAGCTGGGCCGCAGGCTGATCCGGCTGGACAGCGCCTTCGTCGCGCCGCGACCGGTCTATGACAGGCTCGCCCATATCGGCGTGCATGCGCAGGCGCAGGCCGGCCTGAACTGGGTCGGCGTCGCGCTGCCGGTGGGCAAGCTCACCGTTCCCCAGATGCGCGTCATCGCCGCGATCTCGCAAGAGTGCGGCGACGGCGACATTCGCCTCACCGTCTGGCAGAACCTGCTGATCTCAGGCGTGCCGGATGCCAGGGTCGAGGACGTGCTCGCGAATCTGAAGGCCTGCGGGCTTTCGGCCGAGACGTCGATCCTGCGCGCCGGGCTGATCGCCTGCACGGGCGCGACGGGCTGCAAATTCGCCGCCGCCCACACCAAGGAGGATGCGCTCGCCATCGCCGCCCATTGCGAGCCGCGCATCACGCTGGACCAGCCGGTGAACATCCACCTCACCGGCTGCCATCATTCCTGTGCCCAGCACTATATCGGCGACCTCGGCCTGATCGGCGCCAAGGTGCCGGTCAACGAGGAGGGCGACACCGTGCCCGGCTACGACCTGCTGGTCGGCGGCGGCTATGGCGTCGATGGCGGCATGGCCAGGCCCTTCCGCGAGAAGGTGAAGGCCGAGGACGCGCCGGCCCTGGTCGAGGCGATCCTGCGTACCTGGCAGACGCATCGTGTCACGCCCGAGGAGAGCTTCGTCACCTTCGCGCGGCGCCACGACATCGAGGCGCTGAAGGCACTGGTTGCCGAGACGGGAGAAGCGGCGTGACCCTCCAGACCCCGTCCCCTCTTGTCCAGGTCATCCCCGAGACGGCGCCTTTCAGCGAGGAGCAGCGTTCCTGGCTGAACGGCTTCTTTGCCGGTCTCCTCTCGCTCGACAACGCCGGGGTCACCGCGCTCTCGCCCGCCGAGAACGCTGCGGTCATGGGCGGCGCCGAGGATGATGGCGCGCCCTGGCACGATCCGGCCATGGAGATCGCCGAACGGCAGAAGCTGGCCGAGGGCCGCCCGCTGCCGCGAAAGCTCTACGCCGCGATGGCTCAGCAGGATTGCGGACAGTGCGGCTATATCTGCGAGACGTATTCGTCGGCCATCGCGTCGGGGGCGGAAGGGCGGCTGAACCTCTGCGCTCCGGGTGGCAAGGAGACGCTGCGCGCCGTCAAGGCGCTGATGGAGGAGGGCGGCTCGGCCGCAGCTGCGGCGCCTGCCGAGGTCGCCGCTCCGGCCGCGCCCGCTGGCCCGGCAGGCCGCAGCCGCGAGAACCCGGCGCTGGCGACCTTCCTGTCCCGTCGCAAGCTCAACGGGGCAGGCTCCGAGAAGGAGACCTGGCATGTCGAGTTCGACCTTAACGAATGCGGGCTCGACTACGTTGTCGGCGACGCCTTCGGCATCGCGGCGCAGAACGATCCGCGCCTTGTCGATGCGGTCATCGCTCTGCTCGGCGCGCGGCCTGACGCCGATGTCGCGGGCAAGAGCCTGCGTCAGGCGTTGATCGCCGATCGCGCGTTGGGGTCGGCGCCGGATGCGCTCTTCCAGCTCATCTCCTATGTCACCGGCGGAGAGACGCGGGCCAAGGCGCGCAGGCTGGCGGCGGGCGAGGACCCGGATGGCGATCTCGACCGGCTCGACGTGCTCGGCGCGCTCCACAAGTTCGGCGGCGCGCGGCTCTCGGCGGAGGCCTTCGTCGAGGCGCTCGACCCTCTGCAGCCGCGGCTCTACTCGATCTCGTCGTCGCACAACGCCACGCCCGGCCGCATCTCCCTGACGGTCGATGCCGTGCGCTATGCCATCGGCTCGCGCCCGCGCTGGGGCGTGGCCTCGACCTTCCTCGCCGAGCGGGTCGCGCCGGGCGAGAAGGTGCCTGTCTATGTCCAGCGCGCCCATGGTTTCGGACTTCCGGAGAATCCGCAGACGCCGGTCATCATGTGCGGCCCCGGCACCGGTGTCGCGCCGTTCCGCGCCTTTCTGCACGACCGCCGCGCCACGAAGGCACCGGGCAAGAACTGGCTCTTCTTCGGCCATCAGCGCCGGACGTCCGACTTCTTCTACGAGGATGAGCTCGACGCCATGAAGGCGGAAGGGCTGCTGACCAATCTGACGCTGGCCTGGTCCCGCGACGGCGCCGAGAAGATCTATGTCCAGGACCGTATGCGCGAGCGCGGGGCCGAGCTCTATGCCTGGCTCGAGCAGGGCGCGCATTTCTATGTCTGCGGCGACGCCAAGCGCATGGCGAAGGACGTCGAACGCGCCATGATCGACCTCGTCGCCGAGCAGGGGCGCAAATCCACGGAAGACGCTGTGATCTACGTCACAGAGCTCAAGAAGGCCGGCCGTTATCAAGCTGATGTGTATTAGCTAGATAGGAACGTCCGCGGGAAACTCTGTTCCGGCATGAGCGAGGCAGGGGTGAGGTGAGGTCGCTCACCGAGCTTGCCGTGGGGGATTGGTCGCGCAGCCTTGAAGCGGCATGCTGCCGGTCGAGCGACCTCACCTCACCCCTGTGCTTCTCCCTCCGGAATGAGACGTCCGCTCCATGAGGCGGTGAATGGCGCGTAGCCGGCTTCCCTCGCCATCGCCGCTCCGCAAATACATTTGTGTCATCAAACATTCATCTGTATGGTTCATGGCAAAAATGCCGCTTCCGAACTGAAGGACGCGGCCCGTATCCCGGCAGCGGGAGCGTGTTCGGAGGGAAGCCATGCACCGGGTCGTGCAAATTTCAGACACCCATCTCAGTCCGATCAAGCAGCATTTCGCCTGCAACTGGGAGCCGCTGACAAGCTGGCTTTCGGCGCAGCGGCCCGACCTCGTGATCCATACCGGCGATGTCACGGTCGATGGCGCCGATATCGCCGCCGACTTCTCGCATTGCAGTGACCTGCTCGACACGCTCGGCGTGCCCGTGCTCAGCATCCCCGGCAACCATGATGTCGGCGAGGCCTATCATCCGCACCAGCCGGTCAATGACGAGCGGCTGGCGCGCTGGCGCGAGCATATCGGCGAAGATTTCTGGGTCCATGATCTCGAGAATTGGCGGCTGATCGGCCTCAATTCCATGCTGTTCGGCAGCGACGAGACCGAGGAGCAGCGCCAGCTCGCCTGGCTCGACCGGCAGATCGCAGAGGCGCAGGGCCGCCGCCTCGGCTGGTTCCTGCACCGCCCCCTCTTCATCGAGAGCCCCGACGAGGGCGACAAGGGCTACTGGAGCGTGCCGCCGCGGCCGCGCGCCCATCTGCTTGATCTCGTCCGCCGGAATGACGTCGCCTTCGTCGCGAGCGGCCATCTCCACCGCGCCCATGATTTCGCGGTCGACGGCACCCGCTACATCTGGGGTCCGTCCTGCGGCTTCGTGGTCGGGTCGGAGATGCAGCCCGGCATGGCCGGTTCCGCGACGCTCGGCGCCGTGACCTACGGCTTCGAGGGCAGGGACTATACCGCGCAGGTCCATGAGATCTCCGCGCTGAAGACGCTCTGGATCGATGACGTGATCCACGAGGTCTACCCCTCGCCCGTCGCCTGACGGCCGCTTCCTGCCGGACCCCGTTTCGACGCGGGCTCCAATCCCGATAACGCAGAGAGGCGAACGACATGGCCACGGTCGTGCTGTCTTCCATCGCCAAATCCTTCGGCCCGACGAAGGTGCTGGGCGGCGTCGATCTCGACATCGCCGATGGCGAATTCCTGACGCTGGTCGGCCCTTCCGGCTGCGGCAAGTCCACGCTGATCCGCATCATCGCGGGGCTGGAGCATCAGGATGCCGGCAGCGTCGCGATCCGCGGCGCGGGCGTCGACCATCTGCGCCCGCATGAGCGGCGCGTGGCGATGGTCTTCCAGTCCTATGCGCTCTATCCGCATATGAGCGTCCGGGCGAACATCGCCCTGCCGCTGACCATGTCGCGCCTCAAGCTGCGCCAGCGCCTGCCGCTGGTGAAGCATCTCTCGCCCGGGCGGCGCGAGATCCTGCGCGGTATCGAGGCCGATGTCGGCGCGGTCGCCTCGCAGCTCCAGCTCGACCATCTGCTCGACCGCAAGCCGGCTCAGCTCTCGGGTGGCCAGCGCCAGCGCGTCGCGCTCGGACGCGCCATGGTGCGCAGCCCCGACGTCTTCCTGATGGACGAGCCGCTCTCCAATCTCGACGCCAAGCTGCGCGTCCACATGCGCACGGAGCTGGCGGAGCTGCACAAGCGGCTGGGCGCGACCTTCATCTACGTGACGCACGACCAGGTCGAGGCGATGACGATGTCGGATCGCGTCGCCATGATGGATTCAGGCTCGATCCTGCAACTCGGCACGCCCTCGCAGCTTTACGAGAAGCCGGCCTCGCTCAAGGTCGCGCAGTTCATCGGCAGCCCGGCGATCAACCTCTTGCCGGCCTCCGTCGCGGCCGGTGGCCGGCTCGAGCTCTTCGGTCGGCCTCTGGCGCTCGCCGTCGACGAGGCGCCAGGGCGCTCGGTTACGCTCGGTATCCGCGCCGAGGCGCTGTCGCTCAGCCATGGCGAGCCGGGGAGCGCGGTCTTTTCGGCGCGGCTCCGGCGCAAGGAGAATCTCGGCTCCGAATATATCCTCCATTTCGATCTCGCCGGGCGCGACGCCGCTGCAGGCGTGACCATGCGGGCCAGCCCCGCGACGGCGGCGGGCATCCATGAGGCCTCCGAGGTCACGCTCGGCTTCGACGAAAGCGCGGCCCATGTCTTCGGCGCCGATGGCGAGCGCATCGAGCCGCGCGGGCAGGGTGCCGCGACCGGCTCCGTCGTGCCGCTGAGGGCCTGACCATGGCGATGGCTGCGCTCGCAACCCCGGCATCCTTCGCCTCCGTCGCACGCCGCCGGCGCTGGATCGAGCGCGTCACGGGCCTCGGCTTCGCCATGCCGGCGCTCGTGCTGCTGCTGCTGACGATCCTGCTTCCGCTCGGCGCGCTGACGCTGCTCAGCCTGACGAACTACGAGTTCGGCGGCACCGACATGGACTGGGTCGGGCTGAAGAATTTCCAGCGCGCGCTGGCCGATCCGATCATCCGCCGCTCGCTCGTCAACACGCTGGTCTATGTCGCGATCGTCGTGCCCGGTGGCGTGCTGGGCGCGCTCCTGATCGCGGTGCTGGTGCATCGGCGCAAGCAGACGCGCTCGTTCTACGAGGTGATCTACTTCCTGCCCGTCACCTCGACGCTGATCGCCATGGCGACGGTCTGGCAGTTCCTGCTCCATCCTTCGCTCGGCCCGGTCAACGCGCTTCTGAAGTGGCTGGGCTTTGCGCCGGTCGCCTTCCTCAGCGAGCCTTCGACGGCGCTGGCGACGCTGGCGGTGATCGGCATCTGGCAGCTGCTCGGCTTCAACATGATCCTGTTTCTCGCCGGGCTGACCGCGATCCCGCGCGATCTCTACGAGGCGGCCGAGATCGACGGCTGCGCCGGCGGCATCGACCGCTTCCTGACGATCACCTGGCCGCTGCTCGGGCCGACGACGATGTTCGTGCTCGTCACCACGATGATCACCGCCTTCAAGATCTTCGACACCGTTGCGGTGATGACGCGGGGCGGGCCCGTCGGCTCCACCGAGGTGCTGCTCTACAACATCTATCTGGAAGGCTTTCAGTATTTCCACACCGGCTATGCCGCGGCGCTGACCTTCATCTTCCTGACCTTCATCCTCGTCTTCTCGGTGATGCAGACCTTCGCCCTCGACAGGAAGGTGCATTACTGATGTCGGGCATCGCACTGTCCCCCACCCGCTCGACCCTGCGCCGCTACCTGTCGCTGGCGCTGGTCCATGCCGTGCTGGTCGCGGGCGTGGTCTTCATGCTCGCGCCCTTCGTCTGGATGCTGGTGACCTCGATCAAGCCGCCGGTCGAGATCTTCACCGCCGAGATTTCGCTCTGGCCGAAGCAGTTCTATGCCCTGCAGAACTACGGCATGGCGCTGGAAAAGGCGCCCCTGCTGCGCTTCGCGCTGAACGGCGTCATCATCTGCGGCGGCATCCTGATCGTGCAGCTTCTGGTGGCGATCCCTTGCGCCTATGCGCTGGCGAAGCTCGATTTCCCCGGCCGCGACCTGCTCTTCGTGCTGGTGCTGCTCGGCCTCTGCGTCCCCGTCCAGGTACCGGCCATGCCGCTCTATATCGGGCTCGCCCATCTCGGCCTGCTGAACACCTATTTCGCGATGATGGTGCCGTTCTTCATCTCGGTCTTCGCCATCTTCCTGTTCCGCCAGTTCTTCCGCAGCTTTCCGGACGACATCATCCACGCCGCCCGGCTCGACGGCATGAGCGAGTTCGAGATCGTCTGGCGCATCGTGACGCCGAGCGCCTGGCCGGCCATCGCCGCCTTCTGCGTCTTCTCGGCGGTGGCGCACTGGAACGACCTCTATTGGCCTCTGATCGTGATCTCCGACGCCAAGCTCGCTCCGCCGCCGCTCGGGATGATGTTCTTCGCCGATGCCGAGGCGGGCTCGAATTACGGCGCCCTCACAGCGGCGGCGACGATCCTGACCGCGCCGCTCGTCATCGCTTTCCTCATCGCCAGAAGACGGTTCATCGACGGCATCACGATGACCGGAGTGAAGTGAGTCGACACCCCAGTTCACGACGAAGAATTGAACTTATTTTCAAGGAGATAGACCATGAAACCATTCGGCAAAGCGCTTGCCGCGGCCGCGCTCGCCCTCGTCGCCTCCACGGCGGCCCGGGCTCAGGAGGTCACGCTCGACGTCCTCTACGCCTTCCCGTCCTTCGCGCAGTTCCATGAGCCCATCGCCAAGGAGTTCATGAAGAAGCACCCGCAGATCAAGATCAACTTCCGCGCCCCGGCGGCGAGCTATGACGAGGGGCATCAGACGATGCTGCGTCAGGCTGTCACCAACCAGCTTCCGGACGTCTATTATTCCGGCTTCCACCTGCTCACCGAGCTGGTCGAGAGCCTCGACAAGCGCAACCAGATCCTCGATCTCGGCCCGCTTCTGAAGGCGGAGCCGGCGGACTGGGTCAAGGCCAACTATTCCGACGCCCTGTTCTCGCTGGGCAAGGTCAACGGCAAGCAGGCGGGCCTCGCCTTCAACGCCTCGACACCGCTGATGTACTTCAACGCCGAGCTGGTGAAGAAGGCCGGCGGCGACCCCGAGAAGATGCCCGACAACTGGGACGACCTGATCGCACTCGCCCGGAAGATCAAGGACGGCGACACCGCCGGCATCTCCTACTCCATCCACGCCTGGCCGGATGACTGGCTGTGGCGCGGCATGGTCCTCCAGGGCGGCAACAGCATCCTGGCGGCGGACGGCAAGAAGGTCGCCTTCGGCGGCGATGTCGGCGAGAAGATCCTGACGCGGCTACGCACTCTCGTCACCGATGGCGGCATGCCGCTGATCGACTGGGATCAGGCCCGCCAGCAGTTCATCGCCGGCAAGATGGGCATCTATTTCGACACCCCGGCACGCCTGCGCCAGGTCACCGACCTCGTCGGCGACCGCTTCACCTTCAGGACCGCGCTGTTCCCGATCGACGACAAGGCCAAGGGCAAGCTGCCGACCGGCGGCAATGCGGCGATCATCACCGCCAAGGATGCGGCCAAGCAGAAGGCGGCGTGGGAGTTCATCAAGTTCGTGACCGGCCCCGAGGCCCAGTCCATCGTCGTCCAGACCGCCGGCTACATGCCGACCAACCTGCGCGCCGGCGACGAGGCCTTCCTCGGCCCGTTCTACAAGGCCAACGCCAACTTCCGCACCATCAACGGCCAGGTCTCCCGCGCCGCGCCGTGGGAAGGCTATCCGGGCGGAAACTCGGTCCGCATCTGGCGCCAGCAGCGCGAGGTCATCTCGAGCGTGATGCGCGGCGAGCTTGCCCCTAAGGCCGGCATCGAGCGCATCGTCTCCGAGACCGAAGCGCTGATGAAGTGAGCGGATCGCTCTGACGCCATCGCCACCCGGCCTGCGCGGCCGGGTGGCATTTTCTGATTGAGCCATCATCCGGAGGAGCCGCGGCACGCAGCGTCCCGAAGGATGAGGGCTGAGGTTCGATAAGCGCTTTTGAAGGCCTCCCCCATGATCATCGCCCAGATCAGCGACCTCCATGCCCGCCCGCACGGCCGGCCCGCCTATGGCATCGTCGACACCAACGCCGCGATCACCCGGGCGGTCGATGCGGTTCTGGCGCTGGACCCCCGGCCGGACTGCGTGCTGGTCACGGGCGACCTCTCCGATTGCGGGCTCGCCGAGGAGTACGGCATCGTGCGCGATGAGCTCGCGCGGCTGCCGATGCCGGTCTATGTCGTGCCTGGCAATCATGACCGGCGCGAAAGCTTCGCGGCCGAGCTTCGGCCACGATATGGCTATCTGCCGAAGCAGGGCTTCCTGCATTACACGGTCGAGGATGTCCCGGTCCGCCTCATCGGCCTGGACACGGTGATCGCGGGCGAGGATGGCGGCGAGATCTGCGCGGCCCGCGAGGCCTGGCTCGCCGAGCGTCTTGCCGAGGGCCATGGCCGGCCGACGATCGTCTTCATGCACCATCCGCCCTTCGCCGTCGGGGTCGACGGCATGGACATCATGCCCTGCCGCGTCTCGCCTGGGTTCGCCCGGTTGATCGCCAGCCACCCCGAGATCGAGCGTGTGCTCTGCGGCCACTATCATCGCCCGATCCAGCGGCGCTTCGCCGGCACCATCGGCTATGTCGTGCCGGGCACGGCCCATCAGGTCGCGCTTGACCTGCGACCCGGCACGGAGAACTGGTTCATCATGGAGCCGCCTTCAATCGCAGTGCATGTCTGGAAGCCGGAGACGGGCGTCGTCAGCCATCTCCAGCCGATCGGCGACTTCGGCCCGCGCCGGCCCTTCGTCCTTGATCCGGCCTATCCCGGCAAGCCGCAGGGGGCGCCCGCCCATGCTTGAGCCGCGCCTTACCGCACTTCTCGACCGGGCCGGTGATCTGGCGCGGCAGGCGGCCGGGCTCCTCGTCCGCATGCAGGGCGAGCAGCTCGCCGTCACGCGCAAGGATCTGCGCGACGTCGTGACCGCGGCCGACCTCGCTTCGGAGCGGCTCGTCATCGAGGGCCTTCGCCAGCTCACGCCCCAGGCCGCGATCCTGTCGGAGGAGGCGGGCTTCTCCGGCTCGTCGGATGCACCGCGCTGGATCATCGATCCGCTCGACGGCACGGTGAATTATGCCAGCGGCCTGCCCTGGTTCTCGGTGACGCTGGCCTATCAGGAGGCGGGCCGCACGGTTCTGGGCCTGACCCACGCCCCGCTCGCCGGGCTCGTCGCCCGCTATGCCGAGGGCTCCGTCGCGACTGTGGACGGTAAGCAGGCCATGGTTTCAGGAACTGCGAACCTGGCCGATGCGGTGGTCTCGATCTGCCTGACCTCGCATTACACGGAGGAGGAAACCGAGCGGACGAGCGCCGTCATCGCCCGGCTGGCCGGGCTCTGCCGCGGCGTCCGCGTCATCGTCTCGGGCGGCCTTGAGATGTCGCTGGTGGCCGCGGGGCGGCTCGATGCCTTTGTCGGCCTGAAGGCCGACATCGTCTCCCACGCCGCCGCCATACCGCTGGTGCGCGCGGCCGGCGGCCGCGTGACGACGGTCACTGGGGCGGATTCGCGCGACGAGGATCTGGAGAAGGTCGTCAGCAACGGCCTGATCCATGAGGAACTTCTGCGGGCGATCCGCGGCGCCTAGAGCGTACTGATGTTGCACGGCAAATCAGCGGGCTCTAGCGCAGAGCCAGGTGTTGCGCGAAGCGCGCCTTCTTCTCCGACAGCGCTTCCGCCATCGCCCGGTCGGGCGCGATGATCTCGTCCTCCGGCTCGGCGCTTTCCGTGATGAGCGGCCCGCCGATCCCGCGCCGCGCCAGCCGCGCCGCGCCGAGCGCCGGCCCGACGGCCGCTGCCGGCGAGCGGGACAAGGACATGCCGGTCGCGCTTGCGATCAGCGTCGTCCAAAGCCGGCTGTTCGCGCCGCCGCCGACCAGCGCCGCCTGCCGGATCGCCGCACCCGTCGAGATGAGCGCCTCGTGGCAGTCGGCGAAGGCCATCGCCACGCCCTCCAGCACGGCTTGCACCAGATGGAGCCGCGTCGTCTCCGTCGTCAGCCCGGAAAAGGTCCCGGCCAGGGCGGGGTCGTCATGGGGCGTGCGCTCGCCGGCGAGGTAGGGCGTGAAGACCGGCGTCTCCGCGATGGGCAGCGCCGCGGCCTCGACCTCCCGCATGAGCGCAGGGAGGTCGTCGGCCCCGACGAGTCGCGCCACCCAGGCCAGCGCGGCGCCGGCGCTGAGAACGCAGCCGTTCTGCACGAACAACCCCTCGACGGCATGCCGATGCGTATGCAGGCCGCGCCCGCGCGCCGGCAGGAAGGCGTCGTTGGCGACGAGATAGACGCCCGACGTGCCGAGGCTGATCGAGGCCATGCCAGCCTCGACGATTCCCCCGCCGATGCCGCCGCACATATTGTCGCCGGCTCCCCCGACGACGGGCGTTTCAGCCGCCATGCCCCAGCGCGCGGCGAGCTTGGGCAGCAGGCCGCCGCTGATCTCGTCCGAGGCGATGAGCGTCGGCATCTGCTCGACTGTCACGCCGCAGGCGGCGAGCAGCTCCGGCGACCATGTGCCGGCGACCGTATCCATCAGCAGCGTGGCGCTCGCATCCGCGCGATCGCTGGCGGCGGCGCCGGTCAGGCGCAGGCGGATATAATCCTTGGGCAGCAGGACGTATTCGGCCCGGCCCAGAAGCTGCGGCTCGTTTCGCGCCAGCCAGGCCAGCTTCGGCGCCGGAAACCCGGCCATCGCCCGGCAGCCGACGAGCCCGGCGAAATCCGGAACGGCAGCTTCGACAGCGGCGCATTCGGCCTGAGCGCGGCCGTCGTTCCACAGGATCGCAGGCCGCAGCGCATGGCCCAGCGCATCGATGCAGCTGACGCCGAGCATCTGGCCGGAGAGCCCGATGGAGCGGACGCCCGCCATCTCAGCCGGGGCGGAAGCCGCCAGCTCATCCAGCGTCGTCACCACGGCGCGCCACCAGTCCTGCGGCTCCTGCTCGAACCAGAGCGGCTGCGGCCGCAGAATCGGGATCGGCGCGCTCGCCTCGGCGAGGATCCGGTCGCGCTCGTCGACCAGAACGGATTTCACGCCCGAAGTGCCGAGGTCGATACCGAGGACGAGGCTCATGGCGTTCCGCCTTCATGCAGCGCGAGCGCCGCGCTTGCGGCTTCTTCGTCCGTGACGAGGATGGAGGCGAGCCGGCCGCGCAGCGCGGCGGCGATGACGGCAGCCTTGTTGGCGCCGCCCGAAGCGAGGATCACGGTTGGGATGCGGGTGAGGCCCTCCAGCGGCAGGGCGATGGCGCGGCGATTGATCGGGTGGTCGATCGCTTCGCCTCTCGCATCGATGAACTGCCCCAGCATGTCGCCGACTGCGCCCTGCGTCGCCAGCTCTTCAGCCCGCACGTCGCGCGGCAGCCCATAGCGCACCAGCAACGAACGCGCGCTCAGGTCGCCCGCACTGAGGATCGCGACATCGGTGGCGCGGATGCGCGCGAAGGCATCCTCGAACACGTCCTGCGCCACGATGGTATCGCGCGATTGCGGCGTGCCGGCATAGATGGGCGCGGCGAGATAGTGGCATTCCGCCTGCCACAGGCTGGCGAAACGGCTGGCGATCTCGAAGGTGTTGAGCTCGATGCCGTAGGTCAGCCCGCCCATCATCGAGGTCACGGTCAGCTCGCGATGCTGGCCGGGGCGGATATGGCGGATCGTCTCGCGCAGCGTTCCGCCCCAGCCGACGCCGAAGATGCTCGAAGGCTGTTCCTCGACGATGCGCGAGACGAGATCGGCCGCGGCCTTGCCGATCTGGGCCGAAATCTGCGCGGCATCGCCCGGCGTCGGAACCACGATCGCTTCCTTCAGTCCGAAGGCCGCGACGAGCGCGTGCTCCAGCCGCACGCAGCTTTCCAGTCGCGAATTGATGGTGATGTTGACGAGCCCGCTGCCGCGGGCCTCGACCAGCAGCCGGTTGACCCTGAGCCGCGTCATCTTCAGCCGCTCGGCGATCTCCGCCTGCGTCAATCCCTCCATGTAGTAGAGCCAGGCGGCTCTCACGGCGGTCTGGGGATCCTCCGGCATCACGGCTTCCTGGCGGCGGGGCGGGCTGGCGTCTTCTGCGGTCTCAATCTTGGCTTAGCGCGCTTTCGTCGGGCCTCACAATGCGCGTGGCCCCCATCCGCGTCATGCATCGCTTTCACCTTGACCGCTACCAATGTAAATAAGAAAATACATTTGTTGAATCAGCTTGTCGCGCCGGAGCTCCCGCCCGCAATGTCCCACGCCGTCTTCCTCCATGCCGCCGGCGATGCAAGGGTCGCGCCCTTCAACCTGCGCGAGGGTGTCGCGGGCGAAACCCTGCTCGATGTCGCCGCCGTCGGCCTCTGCGGCAGCGACCTGCACTATTACAAGGATGGCGGCATCGGCTCGGCCATGATCGCGGCGCCCTTCGTGCCGGGGCATGAGTTCAGCGGCTGGCTGACCGAGGATCTGCCGGCGCTCGGTCTCGCGCGCGGCATGCTTGTCGCGGTCGATCCCAACCAGGCTTGCGGCCATTGCGAGCATTGCCGGAGCGGCCATCCGAATCTCTGCCCCGAGGTCGTCTTCATCGGAGCCCCGCCGCATCACGGTGCGATGACGGAGCGGATCTGGGTGCCGACATCGCAGATCGTCCCGGTCCCGCAGCATTTCTCGCCGAGCGACGCGGTGATGCTGGAGCCCCTGGGCGTCGCCATCCATGCCGTCGATCTCGCCAAGCCGCGCCTGCTGGAGCGCGTGGCACTGCTCGGTTGCGGCCCGATCGGCCTGCTGATCCTGCAGGTGTTGCGGGCGGTGGGCGCGGGCGAAATCCTGGCCTGCGATCCGCAGCCGCATCGGCGCGCGCTCGCGCTGAAGCTCGGCGCCAGCAAGGCGGGCGAGGGGGCCGCCGACATCGCCGCCTGGACGAAGGGCGAGGGGTTGCCGCTGGTGATCGAGGCGACGAATGCGCCAGAGGGCTTTCGCGACGCGGTCCGGGCGGCGCGCATCGGCGGGCGGATCGTGCTGGTCGGCATACCCGATGGCGACAGCTATGTTCTGCCGGCCTCGGAGGCGCGCCGGCGCGGGCTGACCGTCAAGTTCTCGCGCCGCATGGGCCATGTCTATCCCCGTGCCATAGAGCTGGTCGCTACGGGCAAGGTCGATGTCGAGGCGGTGATCTCCCACCGCTTCCCGCTGGAGGAGGCGCCCGAAGCCTTCCGCCGCCACGCCGCCAACGAAGCGGGGTTGGTCAAGAGCCTGATCTATCCGGGCCGACGCGGCTGAGGCTGATCCTCGCTTCTCAGCGTCTTTACAAGGCGCAGGCGGGCGGCGAGAACACCCAGCCGCCTGACTGGGCGGGAGCGAAAGGTCCTGACGATGAGCGAAGCCTTCATCTGTGCTTATGTCCGCACCCCGATCGGCCGCTTCGGCGGCTCGCTATCCTCGGTGCGTGCGGACGATCTCGGCGCCGTGCCGCTGAAAGCCCTGATGGAGCGCCATGCAGGCGTGGATTTCGGCGCCGTCGACGATGTGATCTTCGGTTGCGCCAACCAGGCGGGCGAGGACAACCGCAACGTCGCGCGCATGTCGCTGCTGCTCGCAGGGCTTCCCAAGGAGGTGTCGGGCACGACGATCAACCGGCTCTGCGGTTCCGGCATGGATGCGGTCACCACCGCCGCGCGCGCCATCCGCGCCGGCGAGGCCGAGCTGATGATCGCCGGCGGTGTCGAGAGCATGTCGCGCGCGCCCTTCGTCCTGCCCAAGGCCGACAGCGCCTTCTCGCGCCATGCTGAGATCCACGACACCACGATCGGCTGGCGCTTCGTCAACCCGCTCATGAAGGCGCAGTATGGCGTCGATTCGATGCCCGAGACCGGCGAGAACGTTGCCGCGGATTGCGCGGTCAGTCGCGCCGATCAGGACGCCTTCGCGCTGCGCTCGCAGCTCAAGGCCGTTGCAGCGCAGGAGAACGGCCGTCTCGCCAGGGAGATCGCGCCGGTCGTCATCCCGCAGCGGAAGGGCGACCCCGTCCGCGTCGAGATCGACGAGCATCCGCGCGGTGACACCACGCTGGAAAAGCTCGCCAAGCTGCCGACACCCTTCCGCAAGGACGGCGGCACGGTGACGGCCGGCAATGCCTCGGGCGTGAATGACGGCGCCGCGGCGCTGATCATCGCCTCGGAGAAGGCTGCGGCGAAATACGGCCTGACGCCGCTCGCGCGGGTCGTGGGCGGCGCAGCGGCCGGCGTGGCGCCTCGGGTGATGGGGTTGGGTCCCATCCCGGCGACGCGGAAGCTCTGCGCCCGTCTCGGCCTCAAGCCTACGGATTTCGACATCGTCGAGCTGAACGAGGCCTTCGCCAGCCAGGGCATCGCCGTGCTGCGCGAGCTCGGCATCGCCGAGGACGGCACCCATGTGAACCCGAATGGCGGCGCGATCGCGCTCGGCCATCCGCTTGGCATGTCGGGCGCCCGCATCGCCGGCACGGCGGCGCTTGAACTGTCCCTGACGGGCAAGAGGCGCGCGCTGGCGACCATGTGCATCGGTGTCGGCCAGGGCATCGCGATCGCCCTCGAAGGGGTCTGAAAGCCCTGTTCCGGCCGGCGGCTTTTGCTGCGCTGCAGAATTGAGGCAAGTCAACTTGCAGGCTGGATCGCCGGTTCAGGCTGCCGAATCGAGCCTCGCCCGGCGCAGGACCATCACGCGGTCGACCTGGAATCCGGAGCGCTGCAGGGCATCGTGATCCTGCATCCAGGCGGCCGAGCGCTCGAGCGAGATCGCGATCCGGGGCAGGGCCAGTTCCTCTGCGAGCCGGTTCGCGAAGCGCAGCAGCGCATCGACCAGATGCGTGCCGGGCAGGCGCAGCATGGCGAGCTCCGAAATCTCCAGAGTGGCGCCGCCGTCGAGGCCCTGCGTCACGGCGAAGGTGAAGAGCCCATGCGGCATGCCGCGCCCGTCGCGCAGCGCGAAAACGCCACAGGGCTTCGCGCCGTCCTGCGAATGCTGGCGCAGGAAGGCGGCCCAGCCATCCGGAGTGACCTCGGGATGCAGCATGGAGACGAGGGGATAGACCGTATCCGCGCCTGAAGGCGCGATGCGCGCGACTTCGAAGATGTCATCGCCGGTCACGTGCTTCTCTCCCGGATTTCACCGCGCACGGTGGTTTGCCCCGTCGAGCAGGCGCATTGATCTAGATCAATCCCTGTGCCTGCGACCGGAAGCCCGCTTTGTTGCGTTGCAGGCTTGGAGTATGGTCGCCGCGACGAACGGGAAGGTGCGATCGTGAATTGTCATCCCATGGGCTGTGAGGCGGCGCATCGCAGCGGAGCTGGCTGCCGCGCCTGCATGGTGCGGATGGTCAGCGTCTGCGCGGTTCTCTCGGACGACGAGCTGGCGCTGCTGGAGTCGATGGCGCACCCCGCGCATTTCGCCTCGGGCGAGACGCTGTTCACGCAGGGGCGTGAGGCGCACTCGGTCTACAACGTCACCGCCGGCGTCGTTCGTCTCTACAAGCTGCTGTCGGACGGCCGCCGGCAGGTGGTCGGCTTCGCTCTCCCGGGCGACTTCCTCGGTCTCGCCATGCGGGATGCCTTCGGCTTCTCGGCCGATGCGATCGGCGAGGTCACGGCCTGCTCCTTCTCCCGCGCCGCCTATACGGCGCTGGTCGACGCCAAGCCGCATCTGCTCAAGCGCCTGCACGAATTTGCCACGCATGAGCTGACGCTGGCCCATGAGCAGATGATGCTGCTCGGACGCCGCAGCGCCGAAGAGAAGCTGATCTGCTTCCTGCTCGGCATGCAGCAGCGCTGGGCTCGGCTCGGCAAGTCCTCGGTCACTGTGCCTCTGCCGATGACGCGCCAGGACATCGCTGATTTCCTCGGCCTCACCATCGAGACGGTGAGCCGTACCTTCACCCGCCTCGCGAAGGACAAGACGATCCTGATCGTCCCGGGCGGCGTGCGGCTGATGAACCCCGAGCGCATGAGCGCCGCCGCGGCCTGACGGCCGTTTCGGACTTTCAGCCCTTATCCTGAGGAGGCCCGAAGGGCCGTCTCGAAGGATGGTCCAGAGGATTCGGGAGCCTCCTGAAACATCCTTCGAGACGCCATTTCTAGGGGAATGGCTCCTCAGGGTGACGGTTGTTCTAGCAAGACTTGACTCTGCGCCGTCTCGCCGCACCCGCAGCGGCCCTCCGTTGACCTGAATCAACGCCCGGCTTTCGCCGGCTCGCTAAGCCTTCCCCATGGCGCGCCTCTGCGCCGGCGAGGAAGCGGAGTCGGACGTGACCGCAACGGCGAGCCCCATCAGGCAGGCGACTGTCGGAGAATTGATCGGCATGCTGATCGCCGCGGCCTTGGTGCTGCCGCTGATCGTGATTGCCGCGCTGACCCAGAATTCGGGCTACGCCTTCCACGCGATGGTCGGTGCCGCCGCGGCGATGGTCAGCGTCTTCCTGATCGCCAATCGCTGCTTCGACGGCACGCCCGCGTCCGAGCCGCAGGAGATCAACGGCAAGCCCAATTACGATTTCGGGCCCGTCAAGTTCGCGACGGTGGCAGCGATGTTCTGGGGCATCGCGGGCTTCACCGTCGGCCTCATCATCGCGCTGCAGCTCGCCTTCCCCGAGCTGAACTTCGACCTGCCCTGGACAAATTTCGGCCGGCTTCGCCCGCTGCACACCTCGGCGGTGATCTTCGCCTTCGGCGGCAACGTGCTGATCGGCACCTCCTTCTACGTCGTCCAGCGCACCTGCCGCGCGCGCATCGCCGGCACGCTCTCGCCCTGGTTCGTCGTGCTCGGCTACAACCTCTTCATCGTCATCGCCGGCACCGGCTATCTGCTCGGCCTCACGCAGGGCAAGGAATACGCTGAGCCGGAATGGTATGCCGACCTCTGGCTGACCATCGTCTGGGTCGTCTACCTGCTGGTCTTCCTCGGCACGGTGATGAAGCGCAAGGAGCCGCATATCTATGTGGCGAACTGGTTCTATCTCGGCTTCATCCTGACCATCGCGGTCCTGCATGTCGGGAACAACATCGCCGTCCCGGTCTCGATCCTGTCGCCGAAGTCCTATGGCCTCTGGTCGGGCGTGCAGGACGCGATGTTCCAGTGGTGGTACGGCCATAACGCGGTCGGCTTCTTCCTCACCGCCGGCTTCCTCGCGATCATGTACTACTTCGTGCCCAAGCGCGCGGAGCGGCCGATCTACAGCTACCGGCTCTCGATCATCCACTTCTGGGCGCTGATCTTCCTCTACATCTGGGCCGGGCCCCACCACCTGCACTACACCGCGTTGCCGGACTGGGCACAGACGCTGGGCATGACCTTCTCGATCATGCTCTGGATGCCCTCCTGGGGCGGCATGATCAACGGCCTCATGACGCTCTCGGGCGCCTGGGATCGGCTGCGCACCGACCCCGTGCTGCGCATGATGGTGGTCTCGCTCGCCTTCTACGGCATGTCGACCTTCGAGGGGCCGCTGATGTCGATCAAGGCGGTCAACGGCCTCTCGCACTACACCGACTGGACCATCGGCCACGTCCATTCCGGCGCGCTCGGCTGGGTCGCCTACATCTCCTTCGGCGCGATCTACTGCCTCGTGCCCTGGCTCTGGAACCGCAAGCAGCTCTACTCGCTCAAGCTGGTGAACTGGCACTTCTGGATCTCGACGCTCGGCATCGTCTTCTACATCACGGCGATGTGGGTCTCCGGCATCCTCCAGGGCCTGATGTGGCGCGCCTACACCTCGCTCGGCTTCCTCGAATACGCCTTCATCGAGACGGTCGCGGCGATGCATCCCTTCTATGTGATCCGCGCGCTGGGCGGCGCCCTGTTCCTGATCGGCGCGCTGATCATGGCCTTCAACCTCTGGATGACCGTGCGCTCGGAGAACGTGGCCGAAACGCCCCGCTCCGACATCGCCCCGTCCCCGCTGGCCGCGGCCGTCTGAGGAGTTCCCGCAATGACCAGCATCGAACACAAGCCCGCGCGCCGGTCGCTCTGGGCCAAGCACAAGATCTTCGAGACCAACTCGATCGTCCTGGTCATCGGCGTGCTGCTGGTGATTTCCGTCGGCGGCCTCGTCGAGATCGCGCCGCTCTTCTACCTGAAGAACACCATCGAGACCGTGCAGGGCATGCGGCCCTACACGCCGCTGGAGCTCGCCGGCCGCGGCATCTATGTCCGCGAGGGCTGCTACAACTGCCACAGCCAGATGATCCGGCCGCTGCGCGACGAGGTGGAGCGCTACGGGCATTACTCGCTCGCGGCCGAGAGCATGTACGACAAGCCCTTCCAATGGGGCTCCAAGCGCACCGGGCCGGACCTCGCCCGCGTCGGCGGCAAGTATTCGGACGAGTGGCAGCGCGCCCATCTCGCCGAGCCGCGGGCCGTCGTGCCGCAGTCGATCATGCCGGGCTACCCCTTCCTGGCGAAGACGGAGCTGGCCCTCGGCGATATCGCCAACGAGCTGAAGGCCAACCGTCTCGGCGGCGTACCCTATAGCGACGAGATGATCGCCCAGGCCGAGACCGACCTGAAGGCGCAGGCGACGCCGGACCATCCCGGCCAGTCCGATCTGGAGAAGCGCTATCCCAAGGCGCAGTCGCGCGATTTCGACGGCGACCCGCAGCGCATCACCGAAGCCGACGCCCTGATCGCCTATCTGCAGGCGCTCGGCACGATGGTCGACTTCAAGCTCTACGACGACAAGGCCAACATCCGCTGAGCGAGGCTGCCATGCAAACGACCTATCACTGGCTCGCCGGCTTCGCCCAATCCGCCGGGCTCCTCTACTTCGTCGGCGTCTTCCTCAGCGTCTGCGTCTACGCCTTCTGGCCGAAGAACCGCGCCCGCTTCGAGCAAGCCGCGCTCAATCCGCTGCGCGAGGACTAAAACCATGGACCAGCGTCAAGACGCCCCGCAGATCGACGCCGTCACCGGCCAGAGCACGACCGGCCATGAATGGGACGGCATCCAGGAGCTGAACACGCCGCTGCCGCGCTGGTGGCTCGGCATCTTCTACGCCACCATCGTCTGGTCCGTCGGCTACTGGATCGTCTATCCCGCCTGGCCGCTTCTGACCGACGCGACCAAGGGCGTGATCGGCTATGCCAGCCGCGCCGACATCAGCGCGGACATGGCGCAGCTCAAGGCCCAGCGCGCGGTCCAGGCCGCCGGCATGGCCGACGCCACGCCCGAGCAGATCAAGGCCGATCCCGCGCTGTTCCAGATCGCGATGGCGCAGGGCAAGGCCGCCTTCGGCGACAACTGCGCCGCCTGCCACGGCGTCGGCGGCGCCGGCGCCAAGGGCTATCCGAACCTCAATGACGACGACTGGCTCTGGGGCGGCTCGCTCGAGGCGATCGGGCAGACCATCCGTCACGGCATTCGCGCCACCGGCAATGACGAGACGCGGGTGAGCCAGATGCCGGCCTTCGGCCGCGACGGCATGCTTAAGCGCGACGAGATCAACGCCGTCGCCAACCATGTCCGCGAGCTCGCGGGGCTCTCCACGGAACCGAAGGCGAACCTCGCGCTCGGCCGCAAGCTCTTCGCCGATAACTGCGCCGCCTGCCATGGCGATGCCGGCAAGGGCAACAAGGACATGGGCGCGCCCAACCTCACCGACGCGATCAGCCTCTACGGAATGGACATGGCTTCGCTGACCGAGACCATCGCCAACAGCCGCAACGGCGTGATGCCGGCCTGGGGCGGGCGCCTCGACGAGACGACGATCAAGGCGCTGACCGTCTATGTCCACTCGCTCGGAGGGGGGCAGTAGCGTGAGCATGGCCGAGGCCGATCCCGGCGACGGGCCGCTTTTTGCGGCGTCGCGGAAGGTCTACCCGCAGAGCGTCTCCGGCCCGTTCCGGCGCGCGAAGTGGATCATCCTCATCATCTGCCTCGGCATCTATTATCTGCTGCCCTTCCTGCGCTGGGATCGCGGGCCGCACCTGCCGAACCAGGCGGTGCTGGCCGACCTCGTCAACAACCGCTTTTACTTCTTCTTCATCGAGATCTGGCCGCAGGAGGTCTATTACTTCACCGGCCTGCTGATCCTGGCCTCCTTCGTCCTCTTCCTGATGAACGCCGTCGCGGGCCGGGTCTGGTGTGGCTATCTCTGCCCGCAGACCGTCTGGACCGACCTCTTCCTCGCCGTCGAGCGGCTCTTCGAGGGGGACCGGCGCGAGCGCATGCGCCGTGACGATGCGCCCTGGAGCTTCGACAAGCTCTGGCGCAAGAGCGGCAAGCACACGGTCTGGCTCGTCATCGCCTGGTGGACCGGTGGCGCCTGGGTGCTCTATTTCGCCGACGCGCCGACGCTGGTGTGGCAGCTCGCGACCTTCACCGCGCCGATCTCCGCCTATGTCTGGATCGCGATCCTGACCTTCACGACCTACGCGCTCGCCGGAATGATGCGCGAGCAGGTCTGCAAGTTCATGTGTCCCTGGCCGCGCATCCAGGCGGCGCTGACCGACGACGATGCGCTGAACGTCACCTATCGCTACGACCGCGGCGAGCCGCGCGTCTCGGTCAAGCAGGCGCAGCGCCTGCGTACCCAGGGACAGCCCGCGGGCGATTGCGTCGACTGCTACCAATGCGTCGCCGTCTGCCCGGTCGGCATCGATATCCGCGACGGCGCCCAGCTCGACTGCATCCAGTGCGGGCTCTGTATCGACGCCTGCGACAACGTCATGGAGAAGATCGGCCGCCCCGACAGGCTGATCGCGTACGACACGGACGACAACGTCAAGCGCCGCATCGCCGGCAAGCCGGCAATCTACCGGCCGCTGCGCGCGCGCACACTGATCTATGCGGCGCTGATCGTCATCGTCGGTGGCGCGATGCTCTGGCAGCTCGCGACGCGCCGCACCGCCGAGATCTCCGTGCTCCATGATCGCGCCCCGCTCTTCGTGACGCTGAGCGACGGCTCGATCCGCAATGCCTATACGGTCCGGCTGCTCAACAAGCGCCCTGAGCCGCGTCCCTTCGCGCTCACCGTGGACGGGTTGCCCGGCATTCGGATCGAGGCTGTCGGGACGGCGCCGACCGCGGATATCCGCCCGATCGTCACGGTCGATCCCGATTCCTCGCGCGAGGTGCGCGTGCTGGTCACCGTGCCGGCGGGCACCACGCTGTCGGCGTCCCAATCCGTCACCATCACCGCCTCGGATCTCTTCGCCGGCGAGACCGTGCACGCGACCGACCATTTCATGGCGCCGGGAGCCCATCCATGAGCTGCTGCGGAGTTTTTCTCATGTCCTGCGATACCCCCGCCGCCCCGCGCCCGCGCCGCCCCTTCGTGCTGACCGGCCCCATGGTCGCCGCCATGCTGGTGCTGTTCTTCGGCGTCATCATCTCCGTCAACGCGACGATCCTGACCGTCGCGCTGCGCACCATGCCGGGCGTCGAGACGCGCAGCGCCTATGAGGCCAGCCAGGGCTTCAACACCGAGATCGCCCGCCAGCACGAGCGCGATGCCCGCGGCTGGACGGCCGATGCCCGGCTGGCAAGGCAGGACGGGGACGTGGCGCTCTCCGTCGCGCTGGCGGATCGCCTCGGCAAGCCGCTTGCGGGCTTCGCGGTGACCGCTAGGCTGCGCCACCCCGCGACCTCCGCCCGCGACCACGAGATCGCGCTGACCGAGCCGGCGCCGGGGCGCTACGAGGCCCGGTTCGATCATATCGAAAGCGGCTCCTGGATTCTGGAGCTGCAGGCGAAGCGCGGCGAGGAGGTCGTCTTCCTGTCCCGCAGCCGGGTCACGCTCGGGGAGAAGTGAGATGGCCGCGCAGAGTCTCTCGGCGCAGGATCTTTCGGTCTTCGTCAGCCATCGCGACGGCGGCATCGCCTCGATGGAGCTCGCGGTCGATGGCATACGCTGCGCCGGTTGCATGCAGGCGATCGAGAAGGGGCTCGGCCGCGAGCCCGCCATCCTCGGCGCCCGCGTCAACCTCGCGCTGAAGCGCGTCTCGGTCGAATGGCGCGAGGCGCTGCTGCGGCCCGAGGCCGTCGTCGAGAAGCTCGCAGCGCTCGGCTTCAAGGCCTATCCCTTCGTGCCCGAGCGGCAGGAGGACGGCGCGGCCGCCGAGGAGAAGCGCCTGCTGCGCGGTGTCGGCGTCGCCGGCTTCGCCGCGATGAACATCATGCTGCTCTCGGTCTCGGTCTGGTCCGGCAACAGCGGCGACATCGACCCGGCGACGCGTGATTTCTTCCATTGGCTCTCGGCGCTCATCGCGCTGCCGACGGCGGCCTATGCCGGCCGGCCCTTCTTCGAGAGTGCGCTCAGGGCGCTCAAGGCCGGCGCCGTCAACATGGACGTGCCGATCACCATCGGCGTCGTGCTCGCGCTTGCCATGTCGGTGGCCGAGACCTGGAACCACGGCCACCACGCCTATTTCGACGGCGTCGTGATGCTGCTGTTCTTCCTGCTGATCGGGCGCTATCTCGACCAGCTCATGCGCCGGCGCACCCGGGATCTCGCCGGCAACCTCGCCGCCCTCAAGGCCGAGACCGCGACCCGGCTTGGCGCGGATGGAAGCTGGATTTCCGTGCCGATCGCCGCGATCGCAGCCGGCGATCAGGTCCTCGTCCGCCCCGGCGAGCGCGTCTCGGTCGACGGCCTGGTTCTGACCGGGCGCTCCGAGCTCGACCAGAGCCTCGTCACCGGCGAGACCTCGCCCGCCGCAGTCGGCGTCGGCGAGCGCGTCCATGCCGGCACGCTGAACCTCACCGGCGCGCTGACCGTGCGCGTCGAGGCCGCAGGGCAGGGCACGCTGCTCGACGAGATCGACCGGCTGATGTCGCAGGCCGTCGGCAGCCGCTCGCGCTATGTCCGCCTCTCGGACCGCGCCGCGCGGCTCTACGCGCCCGTCGTGCACACGCTTTCCGCCGCGACCTTCCTCGGCTGGCTGCTGATTGGCGGGGCCGACTGGCCTGTGGCGCTGATGATCGCGGTCACGGTGCTGATCATCACCTGCCCCTGCGCGCTCGGGCTCGCGATCCCTGCTGTGCAGGTGGTCGCAGCCTCGGCGCTGTTCCGCCGCCGGATCATGCTCAAGGAAGGCGATGCGCTGGAGCGTCTCGCCGAGGCCGATATCGCCGTCTTCGACAAGACCGGCACGCTGACGTTGCCCGAGCCCGACATCCTCAATCCCGACGCGCTGCCGTCCGAGCGGCGGGCCGAGATCGGCGCGCTGGCCGCCGCGAGCCATCACCCGCTGGCGCAGGCTCTCTCGCGCGCGCTCGGCAGCCCCTCGGCCCGGACGGACGTCCACGAGGAACGCGGCCAGGGCCTCTCGACGACGCAGCATGGCGAGGAAACCCGTCTCGGCAGTGTCGGCTTCTGCGGAGCCGAAGCCGAGGCAGTGCCGGTCTTGGCGGCGCATCCCGGCGCCTCCCTCATCGCCTATCGCCGTGGTGCCTATCGCACCGTGCTCGCGCTCGGCCAGAAGCTGCGACCCGAGGCGCAGGAGACGCTTCGTGCGCTGCGGGCAGCGGGGCTGGAGATCGCGATCCTTTCCGGCGATCGGCCGGAAGCCGTGGCCCCCATCGCCGATGAGCTCGGTGTCTCCTTCGTGCGGGCGGGACTCCTGCCAGGCGACAAGCTCGAGCTGCTCGACGGCATGGCCGCCAAGGGCCGCAAGGTCCTGATGGTCGGCGATGGCCTCAACGACGCGCCGGCGCTGGCGGGCGCCCATGTTTCGATCTCGCCGGTCAGCGCGACGCATCTGGCGCAGGCGGCCGCCGACATCGTCTTCCTCGGCGATGGCCTGAAGCCCGTCGCCGACGCGCTCGCCATTGCGCGCAAGGCGCGGCGGCTGATGCTGGAGAACCTCTGGTTTGCCGTCCTCTACAATGCCGTGGCCGTACCCATCGCCATGGCGGGCCTCGCCACGCCGCTCGTCGCGGCTGCGGCCATGTCGGGCTCATCGCTGGTGGTGACGATCAACGCCCTGCGGGCGCGGAACAGTGCAGCCGGGCCGGAGGCAAGCGCATGAACATCATCGTCATCCTGTTCCCGCTGGCGCTGGGACTGGGCCTCATCGGGCTCGGCGCCTTCTTCTGGTGCATGCGCAGCGGCCAGTTCGCCGATCTCGAGGGCTCCGCCTGGCGAATCCTGCAGGACGACGACGAGGCCTGAGCCGTCATTCTCTGCAGGCACCACTCGTCATTGCGAGGAGCGAAGCGAAGCAATGACGGGTGGTTTGGCGCAACACCCTCACTTGATGCCGGCGCGCATGAAGCTCTGGACGAACTGGCGCTGGAACAGCAGGAAGCCGACGAGCAGCGGCGCGGAGGTCATCAGCGTCGCAGCGCAGATCACCGCCCAGTCGATGCCCTGATCGCTCGACGAGAACACCTGCAGACCGACGGTAAGGGGCCGCGACTCGACCGAGTTCGTCACCAGCAGCGGCCACAGGAAGTTGTTCCAGTGGTAGCTGACCGAGACGAGCCCGTAGGCGATGTAGGTCGGCTTCGCCAGCGGCACATAGACCTTCATCAGCACCTGCAGGGGGCTCGCGCCCTCGACGCGGGCGGCATCGTCCAGTTCCTTGGGCACGGTCTTGAAGGTCTGCCGCAGCAGGAAGATGCCGAAGGCCGAGGCGATATAGGGCAGGGCGATGGCGGGGATCGTGTCGATCAGGTTGACCTTGGCGAGCGTCCTGTAGTTCTCGACGATCAGCGCATCCGGCATGATCATCAGCTGCGCCAGGATCAGCGCGAAAGCCACGTCGCGACCCCAGAAATCCTGCCGCGCCAGCGCATAGGCCGCGAGCGTTCCCAGCACGATCTGGAAGGCCAGGATCATCGTGACGAGGATGAAGGTGTTGAGGAAATAGCGTGCGAAGGGTGCGGCTGCCCAGGCGCGCGTGAAGTTGTCGAGGGTCAGCGGCGCCGTCAGCTCGAAGCGTGTCGTGTATTCGGCCGGGTGAAACGCGGCCCAGACGGCATAGGCCAGCGGCAGCACCCAGAGGATCGCGAGCAGGATAGCGCCGGTCGATTCGAGCGTCAGCGAGAGGCCTTTAGGGGCGTAAGGGTCGGTCCGCGAAGAATGCGTGGCCGGCTGCGCGGTGGGGGCGCTCATCGATAATGCGTCCTGCGCTCGAGGATGCCGTACTGGACGAAGGCGACCAGCGCGAGCAGCGCCAGCAGCACGCAGGTCAGCGTCGCGGCATAGGCCGTGTCCCAGAAGCTGAAGCCGACCTGATAGATGTAGAACAGCAAGAGCGTGGTTGCATTGTCAGGCCCGCCCCGCGTCATGACGAAGATGTGGTCGACCATGCGGAAGGCGTTGATCACGGCGTTGATGAGCACGAACAGCGTCGTCGGCATCAGCAGCGGGAACTGGATGCGCCGGAAATAGGTCCAGCGCGACGCGCCCTCGATCGCCGCTGCCTCGCCCAGGCTCGGCGGCAGAGCCTGTAGCGCCGCGAGGTAGAAGATCATGAAGAAGCCGGCTTCCTTCCAGATCGCGACAATGGTGATGGCGTAGAGCGCCGTGTCCTGAGAGCCGAGCCAATTGGTGCTGCGCCCGCCGAAGAAGCCGACGATCTGCTCCAGCAACCCGTATTGCGGCGTGAAGAAGAACAGCCAGATATTGGCCACCGCGATCATCGGCAGGATCGTTGGCGTGAAGAACGCCATCCGGACCCAGGTCCGCCCCACGATCTTGTCGTTGACCCACACGGCCATCAGCAGCGCGAGCGCGATCGAGGCCGGGATCGTGCCGATCGCGAACCAGAGGTTGTTCGACATCGCCTTCCAGAAGATCGGGTCGGCGAGCATCTGCTGGTAGTTGTCGAGCCCGATGAAGCGCGCCGGGCGGCGCGCCCTCGGGGTCGAGTAGAAGCTTTCGATGAAGCTCGCGACCGCGGGCCAGTGCGTGAACAGGGCCAGGCACGCCATGGCCGGCAGCAGGAGCAGCCAGCCATGGATGGTCGCGGTCGCGCGGCTGTTCATTGGCGAACCTTCACCGTCATTGCGAGCGTAGCGAAGCAATCCAGCGGGACGTAGAGCGCGGCCGCTCCTGGATTGCTTCGTCGCTGACGCTCCCCGCAATGACGGTGGGGCTTCATCACACGCCTTCAGCGATACGGCTTCAGGATGCGCTCGGCCTCGGCCTGCGCGTCCTCCATCGCCTTCTGCGCCGGCTTCGTGCCGGTCAGTGCCGCCTGCAGCCCGTCGTTCAGGGCCTTGGTGACGCGCTGGTTCTCATGGGTCGAGAGCTCGGCCACCGCGAATTCCAGCTGGTCGCGCGCGACGGCCGCCGGCGGGAAGTCGACGACGTATTTCTTCATCGCCTCGGTCTCGTAGGCCGCCTTGCTGACCGCGACATAGCCGGTGTCGATCGACCACTGCGCGGCGCGCTCCGGCTGCGTGATCCACTTGATGAACTGGAACGCGGCCTGCTGCTGGGCCGGGGTCGCCTTCTTCGAGATGTAGAAGTTGCCGCCGCCGGTCGGCGAGCCCCGGCGCTTATGCGACGGCAGCATGGCGACGCCGAACGGGAACTTCGCGTTGCTGCGGACATTGGTTAGGTTGCCCGTCGTCGTCCAGATCATGGCGACCTTCTTCTCGAAGAAGTCCTTCGGCGTGGTGCCCCATTCGACGATGCCCGGGGGGTGGACCTTGTGCTTCTGCGACAGGTCGATCCAGTACTGCAGCGCCTCGACGACGCCGGGCTTGTCATAATAGGTGGTATCGCCGGCGGGGTTCATCAGGAGCGCGTCGGCCTCGGTCGTCAGCGCCTGGAACAGCCAGTAGGGGAAGCCCGAGGACGGGATCTGCGTGCCCCACTGCGTGACGTTGCCGGAGGCATCGCGCTTCGTCAGCTTCTGGGCGAATTCGAGGTGCTCGGCCCAGGTCTGCGGCGGCTTCTCGGGGTCGAGCCCGGCCTCCTTGAACAGCTCCTTGTTCCAGTAGAGCACGATGGTCGAGCGCTGGAACGGAATGCCCCAGGTCTTGCCGCCGGTCTGGCTGTTCTCCATGAAGCCGGGATAGAAGCCGGCGAGCCACTTCTTGTCGTCCTCGGTCTTGATGAAGTCGTCGAACGGCACGATCGCTTCTTCATCGATCAGCGTGAACATGTCGGTCGAGAGCAGCACCGAGGTGACCGGCGGCGTGCCGCTCTTATGCGCGGTCAGCGCCTTGACGATGGTCTCCTGATAGGTGCCGGCATAGATCGGCTTGAGCTTGATCGAGGGGTTCGCCTTCTCGAAATCGGCGGCATAGGTGTCGATCAGCTTGGTGATCGGGCCGCCGACGGCGACCGGATAGAAGAAGGAAATCTCCGCGCTCTGCGCGAGGGCCGAGCCGGGCAGCGCCGCAGCGCCGGCGATCGCGGCGGTGCCGCCGAGGAATTCACGCCTGTCCATGTCTTTCTCCCCTGATGGGTGGCTCGCGTCCGACACGGAAGGTCGGATTTCAGTTCCGAGCCACCTTCCGTTCTGACGCTTGGTCGAACCAGTGCAATGCCGATTGTGACAAGGTGATGTAGATTGTTTCGCCGGCAGACAGTCTCGTCTTGCCCGGGCGCCTGACGATAAAGGGATGGCCGTCGACGCGCGTCTCGATCAGCGTATCCGCGCCGAGATACTCCACGGCCACGACCTCGGCCGTCAGGCCGCTCTCGCCGATTTCGGCAAGCTCAGGGCGGATGCCGAGCGCAAGTCTCGCGGGGTCCAGGCCCGGAGGCGGCGTCACCTTGCCGCCCCCGGCCTGCACGGCGGCGAGCGGGAGCACGTTCATCGGCGGCGTGCCGACGAAGCGCGCCGCGAAGATCGTCTCGGGGTTCTCGTAAAGCTGATCGGGCGCCGCATCCTGCTCGATCCGGCCGTTGCGCATCAGCACGACCTGGTCGGCCATGGTCATCGCCTCGACCTGGTCGTGCGTGACATAGACCATGGTCATGCCCAGCCGCTGCTGCAACTCGCGGATCTCGCGGCGCATCTCGACGCGAAGCTGTGCATCGAGGTTCGAGAGCGGCTCGTCCATCAGGCAGACCGGCGCCTCGGCGACGATGGCACGGCCGAGCGCGACGCGCTGCTGCTGTCCGCCGGAGAGCTGCGACGGCTTGCGCTCGAGCAGGCCGGAAAGGCCGAGGATGGAGGCGGCGCGGGCGAGGCGCTCGTCGCGCTCGGCCCGCGAGACCTTGCGGACCTTCAGCCCGAACAGGATGTTCTCGGCGACGCTCAGATGCGGGAACAGCGCATAGTTCTGGAAGACCATGGCGATGCCCCGCTTCGAAGGCGGCGCCTGGGTGACGTCGCGCCCGCCGATGGCGATGTTGCCGCCGCTGGTGTCCTCCAGCCCGGCGATGAGCCGCAGCGTCGTCGACTTGCCGCAGCCGGACGGGCCGAGCAGGGCGACGAGCTTTCCGCCCTCGACGCAGAAGCTGATCGCATCGACGGCGTTGGCCCCGCCCCAGCTCTTCGAAACCGTCCTGAGTTCTACCGAAACCATGCCCGACCCGGCCAACCCCAGCGTCACTGTAAAAAGCCGGCGCAGGGATGTGGCGCTCAGCGTCGCTTTGCGGAAACCATGCCGCGAAAGTTCTGCCGCACACAAGAGCGTCGTCTCATGCGCCTGTCGACAGGTGGTCGGGTCATCGTTCCGGTTATCGTTCTAGGTTCAGATTGCGACGCATTATTAAAAGCAAGCACGACACGAATGATAATGAGTGCCGTTTGCAATATGATCGGGTTCGCCGAGGCGCGGCGGCGGTGCTAAGGAGGGACTCGGTTTCGTTCGGCACGGGCCACGGGCCGCTGCCGTCGCTTAGGAGATGCAGATGGCGGTTGAGAAGGTTGCTCTGGTTACGGCGGGCGGCAGCGGCATGGGGGCGGCGGCTGCGAGGCGCCTCGCTCAGGAGGGCTTCGGCGTCGGCATCCTGTCTTCATCCGGCAAGGGCGAGGCCTTGGCAAAGGAGCTCGGCGGCATCGGCGTGACGGGGTCCAACCAGTCTAACGACGACCTGCGACGGCTGGTGGACGTCGCGCTGGAGCGTTGGGGGCGCATCGACGTCCTCGTCAACAGCGCCGGTCACGGCCCGCGTGCGCCGATCACGGAGATCACCGACGAACAGTGGCATACCGGCTTGGACGTCTACCTGATGAACGTCATCCGCCCCGTTCGCCTCGTGACGCCGGTCATGCAGGCTCAGAAATCGGGCGTGATCATCAACATCTCGACGGCCTGGGCCTTCGAGCCGGCCGCCATGTTCCCGACCTCGGCGGTGTTCCGGGCTGGTCTCGCCTCCTACACGAAGATATACGCCGACACCTACGCGGCCGACAACATCCGCATGAACAACGTGCTGCCGGGCTGGATCGACAGCCTCCCGAAGACGGAAGAGCGGCGCGAGGGCGTGCCGATGAAGCGCTACGGCACCAGTGAAGAGATCGCCGGCACCATTGCCTTCCTCGCCTCGAAGGATGCGGCCTACATCACCGGCCAGAACCTGCGCGTCGACGGCGGGCTGACGCGCGCGGTCTGACTGCTTTCCTGGTAGCCGGCTGCCGGGATGCCGCGAGGCCATCCCGGCATTGTCATAGCCGTCGGCAGTTCAGCAAAGCAGATGGGGCGCGATGTCGCTGAGATGCGGCAGTCGATTATTTCAGTACGACAGGTTACGGCGAATCGTGATCTGCAACCCTGCTCTCGGTAGGGTTTTGTCATCTATGTTTTGAGCCGAACAAATTAACCTGTCCACGCGCATGGTCCGTATTAGCCGCGTTGCGGCTGGTGGACTGCACCCATTCGTCGGCGATGTGCCGGTGCCGAATGGGTGGGGATCTGGATCATGGTTGTGTGTCGTTGGTTCAAGAGCGTGCGATGATGGACGGTCGAAGGGCTGGTTCCCGGTTCGATCTGCCGCGCCGCGCATATCTGGGGCGAAAAGCGGCCCATGCCTGCGCCGATGCCGCTCTGCCGGCGGTTCCCCTGACGACGCCGCTTTCATCATTCCCATCTCATCGGCGTGACCCGCGTCATTCGCGCTGCCTCCGCGGGCCGGGCATCACGGCGCCTGCCCGCCGGGCCGAGGCACAGGGTCGAAGGGAGGCAGCGTGAAGCTGACGACCGTTACCCGCGATCTCATCCGCTTCGCCACGCCGCTGATCGTCATCACGTTGACGATGGCTGCCGTCTCCGGCGTCAGTCTCGGCGTCCTCTCGACGGTGCGCGCCTATACGACCGGGCAGGGCCTGTGGACCAAGGGGCAGAAGGACGCCGTCTATTTCCTCGATCTCTATACGAGCACGGGCGAGATCGGCCACTTCAAGCGATATAGAGAGGCGGTCGCCATTCCGCTGGCGAACCGCACGGCGAGGCACGCGCTCGAATCCGATCCGGTCGATCTGCCGACGGCCCGCAGGGCGCTCATCGAAGCCGGCAATCATCCGAGCGATCTCGAAGGCATCATCCTGCTGTTCCGCTATTTCCGCGGGTTCGGCCATTTTGCCGATGCCATCGAGCACTGGCGCGCCACGGATGCCATTCTCGACGAACTCGTCACCCTCGGCGAGCAGATCAGGATGTCCTTCGAGGCCGGGGCTGTGTCCGAGGGCAGGATCGCCCGCTATCGCGAAAACATCTTCCGCATGAACGCCCGGCTGACGCCGTTTGCCATGGAATTCTCGAACAGCCTCGGCATGGGCGCGCGGGCGATCACCAATGTGCTGATCGGGTTGAACATAGCCGTAGCCCTTCTGTTGATCGTGCTTGCCGCCCTGCGGATCCGGCGCCCGCTGCTGCAGCGCCAGCAATTCGAGAACGAGTTGCTCGCCGAGAAGGAGACGGCGCAGATCACGCTCGCCTCGCTGGGCGAGGCCGTGGTCCGCACCGATGCCGCCGGGCGGGTCGAATACATGAATGCACAGGCGGAGCGGTTGCTCGGCTGGAGCTCGGCCCGCGCCGCCGGCATCCGGCTCGACATGATCCTGCGGCTGGTCGATCCCAAGACGGAGGAGGAGACGAACGTCCTCGGCCAGTCGCTGCACGGCGACGCCGGCCTGTCGACCGCGGTGCAGAAGCTGGTGCGGCCGGGCGGCTCCTACGCCATTGTCTCGGTCGTCACCGCTCCGGTCACGATCTCAAACGCCCGTGCCGGCTCCGTCGTCGTCCTGCACGATCGCAGCAGCGAGGACGCCTATATCAGCCAACTCGCCTGGCAGGCGATGCATGACGAACTCACCGGCCTGCCGAACAGGCGGGCTCTGGAAGAGGCGCTGGCCATCGCGTTGGCGGATCAGAAGGGGGCGGGGCACCACGCGCTGCTGTTCCTCGATCTCGATCAGTTCAAGATCGTCAACGACACCTGCGGGCATCCGGCCGGCGATCAGCTCCTGCGCCAGATCACGATGCGCCTGAAAGACAATCTCCGCTCCAGCGACTGCCTTGCTCGCTTTGGCGGGGACGAGTTCGCCGCTCTCGTCACGGTGAAGACGCCGGAAGGGGCGATGGAGATCGGCGAGCGCCTGCGCCAGGCTGTCGAGGATCTGCAATTCGCCTGGGAGGACAACAGCTTCCGGATCAGCGCCAGCATCGGCCTAGTGCATCTGGGCGGCTCGGGCCTCGGCGTCGAGGAGGCGCTCAAGGCTGCCGACATCGCCTGCTATATGGCCAAGGAGCACGGGCGCAACTGCATCCAGCTCTATCATCCCGAGAACTTCCAACTGCAGGCCCATCTCAGCGAGATGGCCTCCGTGCAGTGCATCCAGTGGGCCTTGCAGCAGGACAGGTTCCGCTTCCATGCGCAGGAAATTCGGCGGCTGCCGGCGGGACAGGGGCCGAGCTTCGGCGTCGAGCTGCTGCTGCGCCTCGAGGGCCAGGACGGCGAGATCGTGCCGCCCAACCGCTTCATTCCCGCTGCCGAGCGCTATGGTCTGATGCCGCTGATCGATCGTTGGGTCGTGACGCACGCCTTTGACGTCATCGCACGCTGGCCGGCCGGCTCCGAGACGACGGCGGCCTTCTTCACGATCAACCTCTCCGGCGCGACCTTTCGCGAGAGCGGTTTCATCGATCACGTCCTGACGCAGGCCGCCAGGACCGGCGTCGATCCGGCCAGGGTCTATTTCGAGATCACCGAAACCGCCGCGATCAACGACTTCTCGGTCGCCCATTCCGTCATCGAAAGCCTGCGGCGCCATGGCTTCCGCTTCCTGCTCGATGATTTCGGCGCCGGCATGTCCTCCTTCGGCTATCTCAAGATGCTTCCGGTGGATTTCCTCAAGATCGACGGGCATTTCGTGCGCGACATGCGCCGGGACCCCACCGATAGGGCGATCATCACCGCGATCGTCGGCATGGCCGCCGCGCTTGGCAAGCAGACGGTTGCCGAGCAGGTCGAGGATCTTGAGACGCTCGCGCTGCTTCAGGAACTCGGCGTCGGCTGGGCGCAGGGCTTCGCGATCGGCCGGCCAAGGCCCGTTCCGATGGTGTCCGGGGTGCCTGTGCCGATGCGCAAGCCGCCGGAGCTGCGCATGGACGATGCCGCCTGAGACGCTTTCCCTATCGGGGAGAAGGGGTCGCTGTTCCGGCGCCTAGCAAGCTTCCTTGCCGGTAAGGCGCGGGGAACCCCTCTCCCGCATCGAAGTCGGCTGTTGCCGACTTCGACACTCTGAGTGCTGATGTCGGGCAAGCCCGAGATCAGTGAGAGGGGCTGGGGTGAGGGAAGGCCGCTGGTCGTTTGAACGCAGCGGAGCCGTTGCGCCTTCCGCGGATAGCGCAGGCCCTCATCCGGCGCTCCGCGCCACCTTCTCCCATCCGGGAGAAGGAACAACGCGTTGAGGTTCTCTCACCAAACTTATCCCCGCCCTGTCGTCCCGCCCTTATCCTCGCCATCACCTCATCCCCGAGGGGCAGCCGTCCGGAGGTATGCCGTTGGCGGGGTTGAGGGCGGCGCCTGCGGGTGGAGTTACGACCCACTCCCGGGAGGCTTCGGGGCACCGCCCTGGGGGTACTACGGCCCCTGTGCGAGGAGCTCGCTGGAAGGCTCGGCGAAGACGGATAAGCGTAAGTGAGGATGCGACGAGGCGATGAGCCGAACTGGCGTCCGGACCCGCAGCTCCTGAACCGCCCAGCCGTATAAGCGCGGCCCGGAGACTTAAGAACGCCGATGAGCGGAGCGCCACGGGGCGTGCGGATGGTGGCTCAATCCATCCGCGCCGCATCCTGGCTCAATGGAAGCGGCTGACTACCAAACCTGCGCCTCGCGGCGCTCCGCTGCCCCTCATCATCACCGAACGCGGAAACGCGGGCGGGAGAAGACCTGTGCGCGGGAACCTGAACGTCATGCTCGCCCTTGTGGCGAGCATCCACGTCTTGAACACCGCACTGCATGAAGGAGGACGTGGATGGTCGGGACAAGCCCGGCCATGACGACGAGGAGGCAGAGACAGATCGGCGAGATGCCGTCGTCGCGCCCTGCTTGGTCGAAGCCTCAGCCCTGCGCGGCCGAACCCTTTTCGCCGCAGAAGGAGCGCGCATTGCCGGTCCATTGGCCGAAGCCGCTCGCGACCATGTTCTTGATCACGGCGCAGACATAGCGCTTCTGGGCGGGGTCGTTGTTCGGGCCGGCGTGATAGCGCGCAACCGCCATGGTCCAGCTGGTATGCCGCTGCTTGAGCTGCTTCAGGAAGCGAGCCGAATATTCGACGTTCAGCCCCGGCTCGAACATCGCATCGAGGCTGGGGAACTGGCTGCGGTGATAATGGTGGTTGATCTGCATGCAGCCGATGTCGATGAGCTTCTTGCCGCTGGCACGGGCCGCGTTGAACTCGGCCAGCGCCTGCTCCTTGCTGTCGCCGAAGAACGTGCGCCCTTCGATGTTGAGCGCATAGGGCTGCAGCGAGTTGCGCCGGCCGGTCTCCGTGAGGCCGACGGCGTAGAGCACGCCGAGCGGGATCTCATAGGCGTTCGACACGCGGATCATGTGCTCCTCGCACACGGTCTGCGCGGCGGCCGGCGTCGCCAGGCTAGACGTAGCGATGAGCGTCGCGGCTGCTGTGGCCCTCAGCGTCCAGATCATGAGCGTCGTCCTTGCGGGTTCCATCGGGGTTCCAGCCGCGGCGCTGGGCATCCTGCTGCTGTTGTTCGCCCTGGCGGGATTGTTCGAAGCCGCGTCCCTGCCGCTGCTCCGTGTTGTCGTTGCGATTGGCGTCCTGCCCCGGCCCTTGCCGGTCCGCGGCCGGGCCGTCGACATGCACGGTCTCGATCGAGACGGCATCGACGGAGAAGCCGCTCTTCTTGACCACCTCGCGCAGCGCGTCCTTGTCGTTGGCCAACATGCGCGCGGTCTCGGCCTTGTCGGCTTCGATCCGGATCTCCATGCCGCCCTGCGTCAGCCGCATCTTGACGGTGAGGCTGCCGAGTTCGACCGGGCGGAGCTCCAGATGCAGGATCTTGGTGGGTGACGAAATCTCGCCGGGCTTGCTGCTGTCGGTTTCCGCGGTGGCTTGGCTGCGTGCCGAGAGAAGCTCGTCCACCGCCTGCCGGATCGGCTCGACGACCTGCTGGAACGGCGAGGCGCGCATGACCGGCGGCAGATAGGTCTCCTGCTTGACGATGGTGACCGAGATCGGCTTCGTCGGCTCCGCTTCGGCCGACGCGGACTTGGACGAGGCGGCGCCGTCGTCGACGAGCGCGCTCAGCGCGGCCAACGCATCGCCGTCAGGCAGCGCGGCCTTGTCGTCGCTTGGCATCTCGACGGGCGCGAGATCGTCCATGGCGCCTGGCATCTCCGGGCCGGCCTTGTGGGCGCTCTTGTGCCCGCCGCCCGCCAGAGCGTTGCCTAGCGCGGCCATCGCGCCCTCGCGCTTGCCTTCGCCCTTGCCGCGCGGCTCGGACGCATCGCGCGCCACGGGGGCCTGCAGGGCGCCGAGCAGCAGCGCGGTGGCATCGGGGTTGCCTGGGGCCGCAACGGCCGTCGACGCAGCGGCTGCGGCGTCGACGGCCTTGCCAGCTCCCTCCAGCAGGGCGAGAGCCGCCTCCGCCGCCTTGTCGGCAGCCGTGCCGGCGGCCTGCTGATCCTTGCTTTCGGCCTGCTCGCCCTTGCCGGCGGCGTGCGCCTTGCGGCCGGCTTCCGCCGTCTTGCCGCCGACGCTCTGGAGCAGGGCGCCGAAGGCCGATCCGAGTTCGCCGCGGCCGTTCATTCCGGCCCGGCCCTTGCCGCCCTTGGCCCCATCGGCGATTCCCGCGAGACCCTTGCCGCCCTGCCGCATGCCCGGCATCGGATTATCAAGCTGGTTCATCGCCTGGCCTTCTCCTTGGATGCGGTTTCGAGCAGCGTCTGAGCCTGGTCGAGGCTGCGCTCGGCTGAAGACAGAAGCTGTTTCAGGCGGGGGTCGAGATCGGGCGGCTCGGTCGGCTCTCTGGGCGTCGCCGTCGCGCGAGGGGCCGCAGTGTCGGTGATCTGGCCGGCCACGCGCAGCGCCGTACGGTGGATTTCCTGCTCGGCCGGCTGGAGGCGGGCCGGGTCGATGCGCTTGAGCGTGTCGAGCGCGCCGTCGCCGCGGTCCGTGGCGATGCGCGCCGCGGCCGTATAGAGCGAGGCGCGGGCGATGGTCGACTGGTCTGAGCCCGGCAGCTTGGCGACCTCCTCGGAAGCCTTGCGCGCCTGCTCGAAACGCCCGTTGACCAGTGCGTCACGCGCCAGGATCAGCAGCACGGCGCGCTGCTGCTCGCGGCTGAAGGCGCGCAAGGTCGCGACGAGCTGCGGGAACTTGGCCGGCTCGCGCCCGACATCGAAGCGCGCCAGGCTCGTCGCGAAGCTCTGGCGGAAATGGTCGGCATAGACAGAGTGGTCGAACCGGCGGACATATTGCGCAGTCGCCTTCTCCAGACGATCCAGCTCGTTGATCTCCGCCGCGATGAAGACGCTCCGGCGCAGCGCGCCTTCCTCGACCAGTGTGCCGGGCGCGAGCAGCCGCGCCTGGTCGAGCAGCTTCAAAGCCTGCTTCTGGTCGTTGCGCATGATCAGCGTGGCCTGGATCAGGGCGAGCTGGCCGGCCAGCGACTCATGCAGGCCTGTCGGGTCGAGCGGCATCAGCAGCGCGCGCGCCCTGTCCAGATCGCCGGTGACATAGGCGAGCGCGCCCGGCGCGAGCCCCGGCGGCAGGCCGGCCGGCTCGCCGCGCTTCAACAGCTCCTGCAGCACGGCGGGTTGTCCGCCGCTCAGCACGTACTGGACCACTGCGCGCGTGTTGCGCGGGTCGGCCCAGACGCCTGGGTCCTGCTGCGTCATCGGCTGCTCGAATTCGCGCAGCAGCCGGCCTTGCGCTTCATGCGCGGTGCTATTGCCGGCGGCCGCCTCGTTCTGGAGCGACTGGAGCGTCCGCATCAGCTGGAAGGGCAGGGGCTTGGACGCAGCTGTCGCAGGGGCGGCGGCGTCCTCTTGTGCCTGTGCCGGCGCCGCAAGCAGGCCGAGCAGAAGGGCGGCAGCGAGGCCGCGGACGATCCGCCTCATACCTTCTTCTCCCGGACCAGGATCTCGATGCGCCGGTTCTCGGCGGCGTTCGCATCGTTCGAGCGCGGCTTGCGGCTGGCATAGCCTTCGACATGCTCGATGCGCTGCTCCGGAACGCCGCCCTGGACCAGCAGGTCCTGCGCGACATGGGCGCGCGCCGTCGAGAGCCGCCAGTTGTTCTGCCGGGCGTCGCGGAATGGACGGGCGTCCGTGTGGCCACGGATGATGATCGCGCCTTCGCGCTTGCTCAGCACCCCGGCGACGCGCTTCATCGTCTCGATCGTTTCCGGCTGCGGGTCGGCCGAGCCGATGGCGAACATGCCGAAATTGACGTTGTCGGTCAGGCTGATGAGCACGCCTTCATCGGTCTGCCGCACCTCGATCCCCGGCGCTGCGGCGCCCGGCTTGTCAGCCTTGGTGTCGGCGATGGCCGAAGCGATCGCCTTGGCGACCGGGTCGCTCGCAGGCATGGCGGTCTGGCCGGCCTTGAGCGTCGCGATGGCATCGGGGCTGGGCGTGCCGCGCGGCGACATCGGCAGCGCGACCGGTGGCTGGGCTGCCGCCATGAGCGCAGGGGCGGGCGGCGGAGCCTCCTTGGCGGTATCCTTGGGCTGCTCGCCGGCGGCGGCCTGAGCCTTTGCTGCCTCGGTTCGCGGTGCGGGCGGGGTTCCCGTCGCGACGGGCGCCTTCGCCGACGGCTGGACGGGGGCCGCGTCGCCGGCCCAGGCCTCCTGCTTGACCGGCTTCTCGGTCTGCGGCGTCTGGCGCCAGAAATTCGGGTCGAACGGGTCGCGCATCGCGTCGCCGCCATCCATGCCGGGCCTGCCGGCCGCGCCGACCGCGAGGCCTGCGGCCTTGTCGGGTCCGGGCTGGGACCGGGCAGCGCCGGCGTCCGCGAGCACGGCATATGGATCCTCGAAGGCGGCCTTCTCGTGCTTCGAGTCCTTGAGATTGGCGCTCGGCTTGCGTTCCGTGCCGGCCTTCGTCTTCCCCGGCGGATGGTCGCCGTCGAAGAGCGACGACTCGTCGGACTTGCCGGGCTCCGCGTCCTGCGGATTGCGTACGCCCTTGCGGTCCGATGTCGTGTCGGAGAGCTGGATGGGGTTGAAATACTGCGCAACCGTCCTGCGTGTTTCCTTGTTGGTCGAGTTGACCAGCCAGAGCACGAGGAACAGCGCCATCATCGCCGTCATGAAATCGGCATGGGCGATCTTCCAGACGCCGCCCTTGAGCGGTTCCGGCTGATAGCCGCCGCGCCGGATGATGATCAGAGGCCGCTCGTCGTTTTCCATGGTCGCATTATCCGCTTGGCTGCTGGCCCGGAGCTGTCAGATCGCCGAAGGGCGACGACGGCGGTCGGGGCCGCGGCCCTCGAGCCTGGCGACCCAGTCGCCGATCCGCGTCTCGATGATGGTGTCTGTGGTCGCCACGGTGACTTCGGTCTGTTCGCTCTCGACGAATTCGACCGCTCCGCCCGCCGGGAAGACGTTGCGCAGCGTCGCGAGCAGAAGCGCCGGCCCGTGTACGCGGACGACCGCCCCGTCGGCTCCCGCGAGCAGCGGCCCGATCTGGGCGATCAGCGAGCGGCAGGCGGTGTCGCGCAGCTCGGTTCCGAGGAAGGGCTGCAACAGGCGGCCGACACGATCGGCGAGGCTCTCGCCCAGCGTGTCGAGCGCCGCCGAAATCTGCGCCGCGAGCGGCGCCGCGACCTCCTCGGCCCAGCGCCGGCGTTCCTCCTCGAGGATGCGGGCGGCCTCGCCGCGCTGGCGGTCGAGCTCCTGCTGCGATTGGCTCTGCTGTTCGGCGAGCCCGGCCTGCCGGCCGGTCTCGAACACCTCGTCGAGGTCCGGCCCCTTCGGCGGGCGCGGGGATTTGGGCAGGAAGGCCGGCAGTTCGATCGCGTCGACCGGCAGCGGCGCAGGCTCGTGCGCTACCGCCGCGATGAAGGGGAGTGGCGCGTCGGTTTCGGCCGCAACCTCGAAGTCGAACTCGTCGGCGTCGAAGCTGTCGAAGCTCGGAATGAAGTCGGAGGCGGGCCGATGCTTCACGCGCGCACCCCTTCATGGATCCACTGCCGCAGGATCGCCGCAGCCTGGGCCTCGTCGAACTCGACGAGCTGCTCCAGCTTCTTGATCGGCGAGCGCGTCGAGCCTTCGGTCAGGTCCTCGATCAGGTTCACGCTCGGGCCGGCGGCGGCGGCGAGCTGGGCCTGGAGCGAGGCGCTCTCGGACACGGTCTCGGAGGCGAGCGTCGTGATGCCGGCCGGTTCGGAGGGATGCTTCAGGATGGCGTTCATCGCCGGCCGCAGGCCGAACCAGATGATCAGGGCCGCCAGAGCCAGGATCGTTACCGCGTTGATGACGGTGCCGGACTGACGCATCAGGGCCTCGGCGACGCCCAGCGGCGGCGACGCTTCCAGCGTGCGGCTGCCCTGCAGGAAGTCGACGGCCAGGACCTTGATGTTGTCGCCGCGCGTATCGTTGATGCCGGCGGCCGAGCCGATGATCTGCTTGATCTCATCGATTCGCTTGTCGATCAGCTCCTGAGAGGGCGAGGCGCCGAGCGACTCCACCAGGCGCGGCCGGTTGAGCAGCACCGCGACCGACAGCTTCGCGACCGAATAGCCGTCGCTGATCGTCTGCGTCTTCTTCGACGAGATCTCGTAGTTGGTCAGCTCCTCGCGGCGCTGCTTCTCCTCGCTGGAGCGCTGGCCGCCCTCGGAGCGGACCTGCTGCTCCGGCAGGTTCTGCTGGACCGTGGTCGGATCCTGGTTCTGCGAGTTCTGCGAGGTGTCGTTTTCGCGCACGACGCGCACAGAACGCTCGACCTTGGAGTCCGGGTTGAAGACCGTCTCGCTGGTCTCCTTGCGGTCGGTATTCAGGTCTGTGGCGACGCTGATCTCGAAGTTCTCCAGCCCGAGATACGGGGTCAGCGCCTTGCTGATGTTGTCCTGGATCTCGCGGTTGACGGTCTGCTGCAGCCCCGCGAGCTTGGTCGAGGCCATCTGGCTGGCATCGCCGCCGGTGGCGAGCACAGTGCCGTCGGTGTTGAGGACGGTGACCTTCTCGGTCGCGAGGCCGGGCACCGCCGAGGCGACGAGATGGCGGATCGCCTGGGCGATATTGGCCGAGCCGGAGCTCTCCGTGCGGACGACGACGCTGGCCGAGGCCGGCTGCTGGTCGCGGCGGAAGGAGCCCTTGTCGGCGAGGACGAGGTGAACGCTCGCAGCCTTCACGCCGCGCATCAGCTGGATGGTGCGGGCGAGCTCGCCTTCCATGGCGCGCACCCGCGTCACTTCCTGCATGAAGGAGGTCAGGCCCAGCGAACCGAGCTTGTCGAAGAGCTCGTAGCCGCCGTTCGTGCTGCGCGGCAGGCCCTTCTCGGCGAGCAGCATGCGTGCCTGCGGCGCCTGCGCCGGCCGGACCATCACCTGCGTGCCCTCGGCATTGACGTCGAACACGACGCCGGCCTCCTGCAGGGCGGCGCCGATGCGGTTGACGTCCTCGCGCTGGAGCCCGCCATAGAGCACCGCCATCTCGGGGCGGCTGAGGTAATAGGCGCTCGTCCCGATCGCGGCGAAAACGAACAGCCCGATCGCCGCCAGTGCCGCGAGGCGCTTGTGCCCGAGCTGCTGGAGATTGAGCCAAATCTCTTCAGCGTATTGCCGTCCTGGCATCGTCATTCCCTGGCGCTTTTGAGGCGTAACGTCAGGGAGCATCCGACATCAGCCTTGCGCTGGCCTTGCGCCACTCGGGAAAACGAAAGGCCACGCTCCTTTCGGAGCGTGGCCGGTTGTCGTTGGCGTTGAGCCTTTGGATCAGCCGCGGAAGAGCGACAGGATCGACTGGCTGTTGCCGTTGGCGATGGAGAGCGCCTGGATGCCGAGCTGCTGCTGGGTCTGGAGCGCCTGCAGGCGGGTCGACTCGGCGTTCATGTCGGCGTCGACGAGCTGGCCGATACCGCGATCGAGCGAGTCGGTCAGGGACTTCACGAAGTCCTGCTGCAGACCGACGCGGCTCTTGATCGCGCCGAGGCTGGAGGCCGAGGTCGTGATCTCGGCCAGGGCGTTGTCGACGGCCGCGACGTAGGTCTCGAGCGCCGCCAGGTCCGAAGCGGAGTCCGTCAGGGCCGAGATGTTCAGCGCGTCGTCGCCACCGGCGATGCTGAAGGTGCCCCAGGCAGCGGCGGCGCCGTTCGTCGAACGGAACACGTCGTAGGTCTTGTCCAGGACGCCCTTCTTGGTCTCGGTGGTCAGGCTGCTGTTGGCCGTGACGGTCGTCGTCGCCGCGACACCGCCGTGGCCTGCGTCGGCCGCCGAGGTGATCGTGACGGCCGCGCCGCGGTTGCGGAACTCGAGGCCGGTGCCGGCGGTGTTGATGCCGACAGTCAGCCCCTCGATGCCGAGCGCACGGAACTTCTTGGCGAGATCACCGATCGTGGTGCTCTCGGACACGTCGATCTGGTAGGTGCCACCGCCGGCGACGGCGACGTCGATAAGACCGGTCGTGGCCGTGGTG
>NZ_JAIMCA010000002.1:0-680877 GCF_025499465.1 Allobosea sp. BH3 | reverse complement strand
CCTTGTTGTCCGACTTCATGGTCGTGGCGATCGACCAGTAGGCGGCGTTGTCCGTCGCGGTGGAGACACGCAGGCCGGTCGAGATGCGGTTCTGCGTGGTGTCGAGACGCTTGTTGGTGGCCGTCAGCGTCTGCAGGGCAGTCATCGCGGCGGAGTTGGTGAGAAGGGACGAACCCATAGTATGTTCCTCATTCCTGAAAAGGGATTGTCGGGAACATTCCGGATTAAAACCGGGATGGCGGACCGGCATCATGCCTACGACGCGGGGGACGAAAACCCGTCCGGTCGCTCCGCCATGACGCGAGGAGTACCGCCTCGAATCTTACGCGAGGCTTACCATCGGTCGCGGCATTCTCCGGGTCTGCCGCTTTTCTTAACTTTTTGGCTGTCCGGCCCGTTCGGGCACCATCCTGACCGGCGCGTTTCGCGCCTTGGTCGTGTGGAAGGGGCGCTGGCGCGCCCCTTGGAGGTCCTGGAGCCGATCGGTCCGAACCGTCACGCCGCCTTGCGGGCGTAGACCATGCAGAGCAGCTCGGCCACGACCTTGTAGAATTCCGGCGGGATCATCTGGTCGATCTGCACGCTGGCGTGCAGCGAGCGGGCGAGCTGGCGATCCTCGATCACCGGGATGTCGTTGGCCTCGGCGATCTCGCGGATCTTCAGCGCGATCAGGTCTGTGCCCTTGGCCAGCACGATCGGCGCGCCGCCTTCCTCCTGCACATAGCGCAGCGCGACGGCGAAGTGCGTCGGGTTGGCGACGACCATCGTGGCGCGCGGCACCGCGGCCATCATCCGGCTGCGGGCCCGGTCGCGGGCCAGCGACAGCCGGCGCGACTTGAGGATCGGGTCGCCCTCGGCCTGCTTGTGCTCCTCCTTGAGCTCCTGCTTCGTCATCCGCAGCGACCGGCGCCAGGACTTCTGCGTCCAGACGAGGTCGGCGGCGACGATCACGATCGTCGCGACGCAGGCCGCAGAAAGCAGCCGCAGCGCAATGGAGAGGATCAGCTCGGGTATGGTGCTCGGATCCTGCAGCATCGCTGTGACCACCGTGTCCTTGTCCGATTTGAGGATCAGCCAGACCGCCCCCGCGATGGCGGCGAGTTTGCCCAGCGATTTGCCGAATTGTACGAGGCCCTCGACTCCGAAGATCCGCTTGAGGCCCTTCGCAGGCGAGAGGCGCGACCACTGCGGCGTGATCCGCTCGAGCGCGAGCTGGGGCGGATGCTGCAGGAAGGAGGCGCCGAGGCCGAACACCATGAAGAGCAGCAGAACCGGGCCGAGGAAGACGCCGATCCGCATCAAGGTGTGCAAGAGCAGCGTCGTCACATTGGCGCTGGTCGAGATGTCGAAATCCGAGGGATCTCCCAGAAAGCTCCCCAGAAGCCGGGCCATGTCGCCCGCCCCGCCGCGCACCAGGAACACCCCGGCGATCAGGGCAGCCGCGATGCTGGCGAAGATCGGGGCTTCCTTGGAGGAGGGCGTGTTGCCCTTCTCCACGGCGTCCCGAATCTTCTTTTCGGACGGTTCTTCTGTTTTGCTTTCCTGATCCTGATCGGACACGCGTCACGGCCTCACTGGAAGTAGGCGCCTTCGTCGCGCTGCGGATTGAGCTCGACCTCGCCGCGGCTCGCCATGTCGAGCGCGATGTCGGTGATCGCGCGGCGGGCCTCGACGACGTCGCGCTGCAGGGCCGGCTCGCCGCCGTCCAGCTCCTGCTGGACGATGCGGCGCGCACGGGCGGCCAGCGAGGACAGGATCTGCTCGCGGAACTGCACCTCGGTGCCCTTCAGTGCCAGCACGAGCCTGTCGGACGGCACCTGGTCGAAGATCGCCATCCGGTCGCGGGCCGAGAGCTTGACGATGTCGTCGAAGGTGAAGAGCAGGCCCTTCAGCATCTCCGCCGTCTCCGGCCGCTCTTCCTGCAGGCTGTTGAGGGCCGCCTCCATGTCGCGCACGTCCATCTTGTTGAGGATGTCGGCCATGCGGGCATGAGTGTCGGCGCCCTTGTTGCGGGCGAAGTTCTGGGTGAAGCCTTCGTAGAGCACCTTCTCGACGAGCGTGCCCGCCTTCTCCGCCACTGGCTTCAGGTTCAGCATCCGGCGCATGAGCGCGTGGCGCTGCTCGGCCGGCATCTGCGCCATGACGCGGGAGGAGGAGGCCGGCTTCAGCTTCGACAGGATATAGGCGGCGGTCTGCGGATGCTCCTTGGCGAGATAGTTCGCCATCACGCTCTCCGGCATCATCGAGCAGCGGTCCCAGATCGAGCTGGTGACGGATTCCTCCGCCTCGCCGATGATCTCGCTGATCTCGTCGTTCGAGAGGACGCCGGCGAGCAGCTTCTGCACTTCGCGCGGCGTGCCGACCAGGTTGGCCCCATGGGCGAACTGCTGGCTGAATTCGTTGACCAGCGCCGTCAGCGACTCGGGCGGAACCCGGCCGAGCTCGGCGGCGCGGCGCATCAGCACGCGGATCTCGCCGCTCTCGAAATGCTTGAGCATGCGGCTGGCCATCGGCTTGCCCATGGCCAGCATCAGGGCGGCAGCCTTGTCGATGCCTCCCATCTGCTGAGACGCGGCGAGGGAGGCGGCCGTGGCGGGCGCCTTCATCTCCTTCGCGAGTGCCGTCATCGGATCCATGTCAGTCCTCGAACTTGCTCTGGACGCCGACGATCTCGGTCAGGGACACGCCGAAGCGGCTGTTGTCGTCCTCGACGACCACGACCTCTCCGCGCGCCACGACGCGGCCGTTGACCACGACGTCGACCGGCTCGCCGACACGGTGGTCAAGCGGCACGACGGCGCCGCGACGCAGCTTCATCAGGTTGGCGACCTGCATGCTGGCGCTGCCGAGAACGACCTGGATCGTGACCGGGATGCGCATCACGGCGTCGAGATTGAGCGGCTCGCCGGTGGCGGAGGCTTCGGCGGCTGCAGCGGCGGTGATCCCGGCCTCGAGGGGGGAGGAGACTTCCTCAACGGCCAGATCGGAAGGCTGCATGGTCTTGGACGAATTCGTCATCAGGCTCTCCTGCAAAGGATTTTATCGCTTGGGGCGTTCAGGCGGCCCGGCGCCGGCGGCTCTGGGCCTGCGCGGCGTCTGCGGCGGGACGGCTCGCCTTGATCTCGTCGACCAGGCGTTTGCCAGCATCGATGCGCTGGCCGAGCTCTTCGATCACTTCGCGCCCGTTGGTCTGGAGCTCGCGGATCGTCTGCTGGATTGCGCCGAGGGCGGCTTCCGTCTTGCCCAGCGCTGCGTGGTATTCCGTCTGGTAGGCCCGCACCTGCCGCAATTCGCGGCGCATGCGCAGAGCCTGAAGGGTCGTCAGCACCAGCGCGACGAAGAGGACGGCTTCACCGAGATAGTAGGTCATCGAAGAACTCCTGTTCATGGCTGGCACTGTCCTGCACACGCAGGACATAGGAGCCGTCGCGCTGGCCGAGCTGGCACCAGAAGACGGTTTCGTCGTTGCACTGGAGCTGGACCTGCGAGCGCGGCGAGGCCTGCAGCTCGATCACCTGCCCGATCTTCAGGTTGCAGATGTCGCCCAGCGTCATCGGCCGCTCCTCGAGGATCGCGCGCAGCTTGACCTCGGTCTTGTGCACCTCGGTCTTGATCTGCTTGGACCAGCGCGGGTCGCGGGCCGAGGTATTGCCCGAGAGCACCCGGGCGAGATTCTGGCGGATCGGGTTCAGAGCCGTCTGCGGGATCACGATGAACATCTGCCCGGAGCTATCGAGGCCCTGGACCAGCATGTGAGCCTTGACGGCGAGGTTGTTGCGGCTGCCGATGGTCGCGAAATACATCCGCGTCTCCATCCGCTCGAACGTGAAGGTCACGTCGCAGACCGGGGCGAAGGCGCTCTGCAGGTTCTTGGCGGCCAGCTCGCACATCGCCTGGGCGACCTGGATCTCGATGTTCGTGTAGGGCCGCTCGTCCTCGGGAAAGGAGGGCTCGTGCTTGAACGCCGGCTCGCTGCCGTCGGCTCCGAACAGCATCTCGCTCATCGTGAAGACGAAGTCGCGATCGACGCCGATCAGGATGCGAGCGTCCCATTCGGGCGCATGGAAGATGCCGGCCAGCGTGTTGTCGCCATAAGCGTCGAGCGCGTCGCCGATGCGCTGGCTCTGGACGCCGCCGACGGAGAAATAGGTCGGCGAGGTCGACATTTGGCGGGCGGCGTCGGCGCAGCCGGTGGCGAGGCGGTCGAACACCATCCGCAGCATCGGCAGGCGATCGATCGAGATGCCCGTCGAGTCGAGGAGCTTGTCCTCGCGGATTGCTTGAGCAGCGGCGGTCATATCAGGCAGCTTCCTTCACGGCGCTGGCATTGTCGGACTGGCGCTGGTTCGAGCCGCTGATCGCCTTGTCCTCGACCTCGTCGATCGACGGCCTTTCAGCGGCCGAGATCACCTTGCGGCCGAACTCGAGCGCGACCTGCGGGGCGGCGCCGTTGATGAAGGCGAGCAACGTCTGCTTCACCACGATGTAGACCCGGTTGCGCTTCTCGCGTGTCACCTTGATCTTCTGCGCGATGGGCCCGAACACCGCATAGGCGAAGAAGATGCCGGCGAAGGTGCCGACCAGCGCCGCGCCGATATAGCCGCCGAGGAGCGCCGGCGACTGGTCGATGGCGCCCATGGCCTTCACGACGCCAAGCACGGCGGCGACGATGCCGAGCGCCGGCAGGCCCTCGGCGAGCATGCCCATCGCATAATAGGGCTTCATGTCGTCCTGGATCTGGCTCGAGATCTCCTCGTCGAGGAGGGCGTCGATCTCATGTGCCTGTGCCTTGCCGACGATGATCAGCCGGAAATAGTCGCAGATGAAGGTGGTCAGCCCGCGATCGGCCAGGACGCTCGGGAAATTCGCGAACAGCGTCGACTCATAAGGCGTCTCGATGTGCTGCTCGACTTCGGCGCGCCCCTTGTTCCGCAGCTCGCGCATCAGCGCATAGAGCACGCCGAGCAGCTCGAAGTAGTGGGACTGCTTCGGCGTCGCGTTGAGGAAGGCTTCCTTCAGGGCGACGCCGGTATCGCCGATCACCTTTATCGGGTTGGCGATGACGAAGGTGCCGACCGCCGTGCCCAGGATGATCACCAGCTCCCAAGGCTGCCACAGGACGGCGAGGTGCCCGCCCATCGCGGCAAAGCCGCCCAGCAGCGAGACGGCTGCTATCAATAATCCGAGTACTACGCTCAAGGCGCCGCTCCTTTTCGCGAACCTGTTCCAAGCGATAGCGGCGATGGCTTGCGTGAGGCTGAATCGACGAGGGGTGCCGGAAGGTCAGGTCCGCGCAAGCCTCGGGCGCGAGCCTGCGCGCGACGAGTCAGAAGGCATCGCGGCTCCATTTCGGGAGCGTCGCGCCGGGCCTGGCAGCCGCATGGAGGTTCCCATGATCTCGACGATGACCGCCTACCAGATGGTGACGCGGAACATGACGAAGTCGCTGGAGCGCACGGCGGCGCGGCCCATGGTGGCCAGCGAGACCGCCTATTTCGAGAAGAACATCGGCAAGGTGAAGAACCTCGATGACTTCATGAAGGACGACAGGCTCTACCGTTATGCCGTCGAGGCTTATGGATTGGGCGACATGGCCTATGCCAAGGCGCTGATGAAGAAGGTGCTGGCGGGGGGCGTGAAGGATACGAACTCCTTCGCCAACCGCATGTCGGACCAGCGCTACAAGGATTTCGCTGCCGCCTTCGACTTTTCGAGCGAGTCGGCGGAAACCACCTATTTCCAGAAGAACATCTCCCAGGTGAAGACAGTCACGGCCTTCACCCATACCAGCGGCGAACGGATGTTCGACTATGCGATCAAGGCCTTCGGGCTCGAGTCGATCGCCGACACGCCCAAGGAGAAGGAGGCGATCACCGCGGCGCTGCACCTCGGCAAGGCTTCCCCTCTCCGCTTCGCCGATCCGGCGATCGACAAGAACTTCCGCGAATTCCTGAAGGCCTTCGACTACGCCGGCAAGAACATCAAGGCGACCAGCGACAAGGCCGCGATGCAGGGGGTGGTCGATCGCTACGTCGCCGGCGCCCGTGCAGAACAGGCCGAGGCGACGATCGAGAAATACACCCGCCAGCAGCTCGAGCAGGAGGAGGGCGTCAGCAACGAGAACGTCCGGCTCGCGCTGTATTTCGAGCGCAAGGCGTCCGGGATCAAGACTGCCTATCAGGTCATGGCCGACCCGGCGCTGCTCAAGGTCTTTCAGACCGCGCTCGGCCTGCCGGAGTCGCTGAGCCAGGTGGATATCGACAGGCAGGCGAAGATTTACTCGGACCGTTTCGATTTCAAGGATTTCCAGGATCCGGCCAAGGTTCAGAAATTCCTGACCCGCTTCGCCGCCATGGCCGACGCCACCTCGGGCGTGAGTTCGAGCCCCACTCTCTTGATGTTCCAGTCCGCGCCGGTCGGCGTCGGCGTGGACATCATGGCCAGTCTTCAGAAACTCCGCCTCGGAGGCCTTTGAGCATGCAGCCTTCCATTTATGTCGGCCTGTCGTCCCAGCTCGCTTTGGAGCGGCGCATGGAGACGCTCGCCCGCAACGTGGCGAACATGAACACCACCGGCTACCGAGCCGAGGAGATCAAGTTCTCGACCTTCCTGTCGAAGAAGGGCACGGACGCCGTGAACTTCGCGACGGAAGGCGAGAGCTTCATCAGCCGCACCCAGGGCGGCATCGAGAAAACGGGCAATCCGCTCGACGTCGCCGTCGAGGGCGACGGCTGGTTCTCCCTCAACACGCCGGCCGGCCGAGTCTTTACCCGCGACGGGCGCTTCTCCATGTCGGCCCAGGGCCAGCTTCTTTCGGTCGCCGGCCATGCGGTGCTCGACGCAGGCGGTGCGCCGATGCAGCTCGATCCCGAAGGCGGCCCGCCGGTCATCGCCCGTGACGGCATGATCTGGCAGGGCAACCAGCAGGTCGGCGCCATCGGCCTGTTCTCGGTCGACCCCGGAGCCAAGCTGCAGCGCTACGACAATTCGGGGGTCATTCCGGACCGCGCGCCGACGCCTATCCTCGATTTCGTCTCAAATGGCGTGCGTCAGGGCCATATCGAGGGCTCCAACGTCAACCCGATCCGCGAGATGAGCAAGCTGATCATGGTGACCCGCACCTTCGAAAGCGCGGCCAACGCGATCGAGAAGGGCGAGAAAGCCGTCGAAGGCGCGATCCGCACCCTCGGCGAGACGAGCTGAGGCGCGGCAACCCGCCCTTAAGCCTTGCCGCCGTAGCATGCGCCCCGATCCGGCTTCGCGTCTTCGGTGCAAGTCGACCCTCACTGCTAGAGGATCGCGATGAACGCGCTTGAACGTCTCGAACAGGCCCTGGCCGGCGGCCCGCAGGAGAATGACCTCGTCTCGGTCAGCGGCTCCGTTTCGGAGGTGACGCCGGCGGCGATCCGCGTCGGCGGCCTGTCGCGCTTCGTGCGTCTCGGCGAGCGCATCGCGCTTTCGACCAATGGCCGCGAGGAGCTCGGCGAGGCGATCCGCATCGACCGCGACGGCGTGCTGGTCAAGCCCTTTTCCACCACGGTCGGCGTCGGCCTGGGCGCGCGCGCCAGCGTCGCCGGGCCGATGACGCTGCGCCCCGCCCAGAGCTGGAAGGGCCGCGTCATCAACGCCTTCGGAGATCCGATCGACGAAGGTGGTCCGCTGATGCCCGGTGACCGCGAGATGCCCGCCGATGGCGCTCCACCGGAAGCCATGCGCCGCGGCCGTGTCAGCCGCCCGCTGCGCACCGGCGTCAAGGTCGTCGACCTGTTCACGCCGCTCTGCGCCGGACAGCGCATCGGCATCTTCGCCGGTTCGGGCGTCGGCAAGTCGACGCTGCTGGCGATGCTGGCGCGCGCGCCGGGCTTCAGCACCATCGTGCTCGGGCTGGTCGGCGAGCGCGGCCGCGAAGTGCGCGAATTCCTCGACGACACGCTGGGCGAGATGCGCGCCAATGCGGTCGCCGTCGTCTCGACCAGCGACGAAAGCGCGATGATGCGCCGCCTCGCCCCGAATACCGCGATGGCGGTGGCCGAGTATTTCCGCGACCAGGGCGAGGACGTCCTGCTGATCGTCGACTCGGTGACGCGTCTCGCCCATGCGGCGCGGGACGTCGCGCTCGCGGCCGGCGAGCCTGCCGTCGCGCGCGGCTATACGCCCAGCGTCTTCAGCACGTTGCCGAAGCTCCTGGAGCGCGCCGGCCCGGGCATTGAGGGCACCGGCTCGATCACCGGCATCTTCTCCGTCCTGATCGATGGCGACGACCACAACGATCCCGTCGCGGATTCGATCCGCGGTACGCTCGACGGGCATTTGGTGCTCGACCGCGCCATCGCCGACCAGGGTCGCTATCCCGCCGTCAACGTGCTCGCCTCGGTCTCGCGTCTCGCGCACCACGTCTGGACCCCGGAGCAGCGCGGCCTCGCCATGCGGATGAAGGGGCTCGTCGCCCGCTTCGAGGACACGCGGGATTTGCGACTCATGGGCGGTTACCAGCCCGGCGCCGATGTCGAGCTCGACAAGGCGATCGCGCTCGTGCCGCGCATCTACGAGGCGCTGCACCAGGACATGACCGCCGCACTCAGCGCCGACGCCTTCCAGGATCTGGCGAGCGCGTTGCAGCAGCAGGGCTAGGCCGGGATCGTCGGCACTCCGGAGCTACGCCGACAGGAATCAAAAAAGGGGCTGCCGAAAGCAGCCCCTTTTTGCATCGGTCCATGATGTGCCAGGCCGGATCGGCCGGCGGCGCACTCAGCTCCGCAGCTGTTCCTTGCGGACGTAGTTGAACTCCTTGACCATCAGGTCCTTGATGAACTCGCCGCCGAAGCGGGTGTTGACGTTCGTGCGGATGGTCTTGAGCAGCCCGTCGATGTCGATGCGCTCCAGCTTGGTGAAGTCGACCTTCGTGTTCGAATAGATCGTGCGCAGCGCCTCGTCGCGGACATAAGGGTGCGGTTTCACCGTCATCTGGCGCAGCGCGCGGGCATCGGCCGTGAAGACGAACTGCGCCGCGACATAGCCCTGCACCTGGCCGTCGACGAGGATCGGCACATGCAGGATCTCGGTCTCCTCGTAGTCGATGCCCTCGAGCAGCGGCGTCTCGGTTGACGGCGGCGTCGCAGCGCGCCAGGTCAGCGCGAAGTGGCCGGAGACCAGCGTCACGGCGCAGACCCAGACGCCGAGCATCAGGAGCCGCAGAGTCGTCATGCCGGCCGGGCCTTGCCCGCCGCGGCGGTGGCGAGCTGTGCGCCGGACCAGGCATTGTAGGTCCCGTCGGACTCGGCATCGATCAGCGTGCTCGTCATCGCGGCGGCGATCTCGCGAACCGCTTCGAGATGCATCCCGATGGCGAGGCGATTCTGCTCCAGCTTCAGGCGCAGCGTCTCCAGCCGCGCCATCAGGCGCACATCGGTGATCTCCTCGCGCAGCGCCCGCGCGGCACGGCTCGCATCCAGCAGGAGACGGCTCTTGGTCTCGTTCAGCCGGTCGAAATCGGCGGCACGCATCGTCGCGAGCTGCGTGTTCTCATGGTCGAGCGTCTGCTCGAGCTTGTCGAGCACCGACCACATCGCGCGCGAAGCGCCGGTCGGATGGTCGCCCTCGATCTGGCGGTCGTCCTCGCGGGCGATCAGGATCTCCTGATCGGGCTCGATAACCATCGGCAGCCCGGCCTGGTTCGCGGCGGTGGCCGCGCCTTCAAGAAATTCGTCGCTCATGCTGCGTCACGCTCGCGGTGTGCTGGAGTTTCGGAGGGCGCCGGCGGCGACGCCGGGCTTAATGATGTTCAGGAACTGGCGTTCCGCAGCGAGCGGCACGGCCGCGTCGCGGGAATTGGCGCCGGCAAGCGTCCGGTCGAGGACCTTCTGCGCCGCGGCCGTTCCGTCGCCCGGCGGCACGGCACCGGCGCGGGAGACGATGGCCGCCTGGATCTTCTCGCGGATGCCGAACCCGCCGGATTTGGAGATCTCGCCCGCAATCTTCTCGGCGAGCTGGGAGCGCCAGACGTCGCCGGAGAGGCCGCCGCCATAGGTGTTCTTGTTCTCCTCCGACTTCGGCATCATCTGCTCGATGAAGGTGGAGATGACCTGCGCCTCGAACTGCCGCAGCGACTTCTCGGTCTGCGGCGGCACGGTGGCCTTGGCGGCCGCGGCGGGATTGAGCGGGCCAAGGCTGGCGAACCGCGCGCGCGCATCCGCAAGCCCCGGCGCTGTCGTGGCATCCGTGAAAGCGTTGGCGAACTGCGCGCCCGCCGAGCCCGGCATGGCCATGCGGGCCAGCCGATCATAGGCGGTCGTGGAGCGGGTGGGATCGGCTGCGCGCACGACGTCGAGGACGATATCGGACGGCGGGGAGATAGCCATGTGATCTTCCTGGGTCGCTGATCTCGTGGCGACAGCCTGACACTCCAGGCTTATTCGAGGCTTGCCGCGCGCCTGGCCTCGACGCTGTCCATGATCTCGGAGAGCGCGCCGTCCTGGTCGGCCCGCAGCTTGACCTTGCGCAGCCGGTCGACGAGGCGCTCCGTGCGCTTCTCGCGGCCGGTCTCGGCCATGACGCGCCTGGCCTGCTCGGCGGCGGCGGTCTCCAGCTCCGAGATCGAGAGCGTGACGCGGTGGAGCCGCTTCGCGGTCATGTCGGCGAAGAGCCCTTCCATGGGGCCGTCGCCGTTCAGCGAGGCCACCAGCGCGCGCGATTCATCCTTTGCTGCCACGGCCTTCTGCTCGATCGCCTTTTGCCGCCATTCGGCGAGGCCGCGGATGCGCGACTGGATCGCGAGCATCCTTTCGATCGATTTGAGGCGGCGGGGGTCCATCAGCGCTCAGCCGTTCGCGAGCCAGGAGGAGAAGGCGGTGATGAACAGGCGCAGCGATTCCGCACCCGTGAAGTAGAACAGCATCAGGCCGCCGGCGATGACGAAGGGCAGAGAGACGAAATAGACCGGGATCTGCGGGACGAGCTTGTTCATCAGGCCGACCGCGAGGTTGACGATCACCGCATAGATCATGAAGGGGCTGCCGATCCGCAGCGCCAGGAAGAAGGTGTCGGAGATGCGGTCCGCGAGCTGGATCAGCCCGGCCTGGGGCTCGAAGGCCGTGCCGGGCGCTATCCGCGTATAGGAGCCGGCGAGCGCCCGGATCACCTCCCCATGCTGGTCGGTCACGAACATCAGCGTCGAGGCGGTGAGCGTCACCAGCGTGACGAAGGGGCCTGACGACTCGGCTTCGTCGATGGGCAGGCCCGGCATCTGGCCGAGCCCCGACGCGGCCGCCATGGCGGTCGCCATCATCTGCAGCGCCAGGAAGAAGAAGCGGGCCATCAGCGCGATCAGCGAGCCCGTCAAAGTTTCGGTCACGATCATGCGCAGCAGCGTCGCCGGGCCCGGATTGGGCGCCATGTTGGCGAAGGCCGGCAGCACGAAGGGCGTCAGCGCCAGCGTCGCGGAAAGCGCGATCAGCAGGCGGATCTGCTGCGGCACGCGCGGGCTCGAGAAGCCCGGCATCAGCATCAGGCAGGCTCCGACGCGGCAGAAGACCAGGAAGGTCTGCAGCAGCACGTCGGAGTTGATGGGCATCACGAGATGGTGCCCAGCTGGTTCACCTCCAGCCCGCGCGCGATCTCCACATGTGACATCACAGGAAGCGCGGGGAAGATGCGCTCGACGATCATCCGTACGTAAGGCCGCGCATCCGGGCTGGTAACCAGCACGAAGCTCTGCGCCTTGTCCATGCGGCTGCGGATCGCCGTCGTCGCCTCGCCCGCGAACTCCTCGATCAGGCGCGGGTCGATGTCGAATTCGATGACATCGCCCTTGGCGTCGCGCTTCAGGCTCTCGTGGAAGGCGAGGTCCCAGCGGTTGCCGAGCCGGAGCACGTTGAGCTTGCCACCCTCGGTCAGGTCGCCGCAGATCTGCTGGGCCATGCGCATCCGCACATGCTCGACGATCTGCTCGGCGCGGCGCACATGCGGCGCGATCTCGGCGATGACCTCGAGGATGAGGTGCAGGTTGCGGATCGAGACCCGCTCCGCCAGCAACAGGCGCAGCACCGCCTGCAGGCTCGACAGCGACATGTGCTGCGGGCAGATCTCCTCAAGCAGCTTCTTGTATTCGGGGCCGAGCCGGTCGAGCAGGATGCGCATGTCCTTGTAGGACAGGAGCTGACCGAGGTTCTTGCGGATCGTCTCGCTGAGATGGGTCAGCAGCACCGACAGGCGGTCGACCGGCTGCAGCCCCTCGCGGCGGACTTCGTTGACGTAGCTTTCCGAGACCCACATCGCCTTCATGCCGAAGGCGGGCTCGCGCACCTCCTCGCCCGGCAGGTCCGGCACACGGCCGTCCCCGGTGACGACGAGCACGCTGCCCGGCCGCATCTCGCCCGTGGCGACGACGGTGCCGTGGACACGGAACTCATAGGCCTTGGGCGGCAGCTTCAGGCTGTCCGACAGCTTGATCTCGGGAACGACGAAGCCGTACTCCATCGCGAACTTCTTGCGCATCTTGCTGACGCGGTGCGCGAGCTCGCCATGGACGTTCAGCATCTCGGCGGCCAATTGCTTGCCGAGCAGCAGCTCGATCTCGGCGCTCTTCAGCGATTCCTTGATCGTGTCCGGGGGCGTCAGAAGGGCCTTCTCTTCGGCCTCCACGGCGCGCTGCTCCTCTGCGGCGGCCTCGCGCTCGGCGATCTTCTTCGGGATGGTGTAGCCGATGAACGCCATCATTCCGCCGAGCAGGGCAAAGGGCATGAGCGGCAGCCCCGGCACGAGGGCCAGGATGAACATCAGGAAGGAGGCGACGAAGAGGGCGCGCGGATAATGCCCCAGCTGGTTCAGGATAGCCTGCTCGGCCGAGCCGCGCGTGCCGCCCTTGGAGACCAGCAGGCCCGCGGCCAGCGAGACGATCAGCGCCGGGATCTGCGTGACCAGGCCGTCGCCGACCGCGAGCTTCACGAAGACGTCCGACGCCTGGCCGAGCGACATGCCATGGCGCGTGACGCCGATGATGATGCCGCCCAGGATGTTGACGGCGGTGATGATCAGGCCGGCGATCGCGTCGCCGCGCACGAATTTCGAGGCGCCGTCCATCGAGCCGAAGAAGGAGCTTTCCTCCTCCAGCTCGCCGCGCCGGCGCTGGGCCTCGCCCGCGTCGATCAGGCCGGCCGAAAGGTCGGCGTCGATCGCCATCTGCTTGCCGGGGATGGCGTCGAGGGTGAAGCGGGCGCCGACCTCGGCGATACGGGTCGCGCCCTTGGTGATGACGATGAAGTTCACCGTCACCAGGATGATGAAGACGATCAGGCCGATGACGAAGTCGCCGGCGATGACGATGCGCGCGAAGCCGTCGATGATGTAGCCGGCCGCGTGAGAACCCTCGTTGCCATGCGAGAGGATGACGCGCGTCGTCGCGACGTTGAGCGCCAGGCGCAGGATCGTCGCGATCAGCAGCACGGTCGGGAAGGATGAGAATTCGAGCGGCTTCTGGATCCAGAGCGCCACCATCAGGATCAGCACGGACAGCGCGATCGAGAGCGCGAGCCCCATGTCGATGACGAAGGCGGGGATCGGCAGGAACAGCACCATGATGATGGCGATGATGCCGACGGCGAAGCCGATATCGCGCCTGCTGCTGGGCATCTCCGGAGATTTGCCCGCCGATATGACGTTCTGGGTCGCCATGCTGGCCTGGTTCCTGTCCCTGGGGGAGGTCTTCGCGAAAGGAAGGTCTTGGCGAAAAATGCTTTGGCTTCCGAGCGCCGGGCGCTCAGAAGCCGCGTTCGATGCGCGAGTAGACGCGCTCGGTGAAAGCGTAGAGATGCGCGCCGGTGAAGGAGCCGGTCGCCGCCATCACGACGAAGATCACGACGATCTTCGGCACGAAGGTGAGGGTCGCTTCCTGCACCTGCGTCAGGGCCTGCATCAGCGCGATGAAGATGCCGATCACCATGGCGGCGAGCACCGCCGGCCCGCAGCCGACAATGATCGCCCAGGTGGCATCACGCATGATGTCGAGAGCATCCGCCTCGTTCATGGGCGTGGAGCTCAGGTCTGGGTGGGAGTTTCGGGCTTGGAGATGGCGGAATAGATCGCCACCAGGCCGCCGAGGACCTCGTCCAACTTGGCATTGGTCGTGACCGTCTGTTCGACCTGCGAGAGCGCGGCGAACTGCTGGACGTATTGCGACGGGTCCGTCGGGTTGGTCGGGTCCTGGTTCTTGGCCTGGGCGATCAGGAGCTGAAGGAACGTGTTGTAGTCGCCCATGGTGGTTCCACCGGTGGTGGTGGAAGTGTTGGTGTTGGCGCTGTAGGCGCTCGTGCCTGAGGTGCTGCTGACGTCCATGATCGGCTCCTGCGCTTTCCGTTCGGCCGTGACCGGTCGAACGGAAGTCGTTCGGGCCGATCGATGCTTCAGGCCGCGCGCGGAGCGAGAACCGTCGACGCGGAGCGCATCGCCGGCATCGCCATTTCGGGCGGCATGTTCGAGAGCTTAGCCCCCAAAGCCTGCCCGGAGCTTGCGAGGATGCCAGCCTCGACCGAAAACAGGCCACGAAGCTGCTTGAGCGCCTCGTAGTAGCGGTCTTCGCCGATCAGCTTGTCGATATGGTTGAGCCCGCCGAGCACCTCGGCATCCTCGAAGCTGCTGGCGGTGGAGGCCAGCATGCGCTCGAACAGCAGCCTGGTCATGCCCGCGCTGCCCGGGTCCATCAGCATCGTCTGGATGACGAAGTAGATCTGCCTGAGCGGCGTCGTCGTCTGTTCCGGCTGGATCACATGGGTCTCGAGCAGGAACGTCGCATCGTTCAGGATCTCGAGCGTGACCTTGTGCGGGAATTTCAGGATCGCGCCGTTGATGTAGATCTTTTCATTGGCGCGAAGGGACAGGCTCATCGCCTTTTTCATGACGGTTCCCTTGGTGGTTTCCTGCGTCGGTGTCACGCCAGGCTGTCCCGGATCATCTTGTTGATGTCGATGACCGAGTCGAAATCGTCCGACTGGCCGAGCCGCAGCATCTCGCCCTGACGCAGCGCGAAGAGGCCAATCGAGATCAGGGAGGCCCGCATGGCCTGCGGCAACGCGTTGTCCTCGCTGCCGAGGTCCTGGATCAGGAGCGTCCAGAGCCGCCTCAGGAAGAGAACGGCCGCGATCGTCTCGCTCGATGCCGCGCCGGTGGGGCGGGCTTCCTCAAGCAGGGTGACCGCCTGGTTGAGCGCGCGCCATTCATGCGCGCGCGCCTGGGCGAAGTCGTCTTCGGCCACCGCGAGATACGAGCTGTGATACATTCTGCTTCTCCAGCTTTCTTGGTCTACTTGTTCTTCCGCATTCTCTTCGCGCGAACCGGTGTCGACTTCGCTCGAAAATGCTCTGGCGGTCAGCCGAGGCTCACCGGATGTAGTTGAGGATGCTGAGGGTCTGGAACCGTGCGGTCAGCGCGTAGGACGTCTCGATCTGGGTCGTGAGCTGGTCGACGCGCAGCTTCGCCTCATAGGGATCGACGCCCTCCAGCCCGTTGATCTGCTTGGCCAGGATGTCGCGCTGGATGCTCAGCCGGTCGCTCGCCGTCGAAACGCGCGACTGGGCGGAGCCGAGCTGGGCCTGTTGCTTGATCAGCCCCTGGATGGCGCCGCTGACGGTCGTCAGCGCCTCGCCGACAAGTGCTTCATAGGTGTTCTGGCTCAGATCCGCGGTCGGCAGGCTGACGATCATCGTGTAGGCCTTGGCCAGGTCCCGCATGAAGGTCTCGTTGGTGTTGGTCGAGACGGTCATGACCTCGTTGGGCGAGATCCGGCCGGTCAGGTTCCGGCTGCTGGCGTTCGACCAGTTCGTTCCCCAGTTCGGGTCGGTGAACTCGGCGTTGAAGGTGCCCTGCAGGAAGGTCGTCAGGGCGGCCGCCGGGATGTCGGCCGTCGTTGGGTAGGTGCCGATGGGGAAGGCGGCGGCGAAGGCGGTGTCGATGTTGGTCTTGCTGGTCGGGGCCGGCGTTCCGAAGAAGTTCGTCATCGGCTGTTGCTGCGTGTTGATGCCGCCGAAGACGAACTGGTTGCCCACCGCGGTATTCGCCGCGCCGGTCATCGTCTGCAGGCCATGCGTCGCCTCGGTGACCAGAACGTCGGCCCCCTTCTCTCCGTTGCGGACGGCGAGCAGCGTGGCCATGAAGTTCTGCGCCACGGTCAGCATGCTGCCCAGCGCCTCCTGGGAGGTGTCGAGCCGCTGCGAGATCAGGCCGTTCGTGTCGAGGATGCCCTCGATGCGCTCGTACTGGCTGCGGACATTGACCGTGAGGCCGGTGCGCGAGCCGATGCTGACGCCGATATCGGCGAAGCGGGCGGTCGTCATCTCCTTGTTCGCGCCGATCAGCAGCTCCTGAGCCTTCAGGGTGGTCGCGCGAAGCGTGTTGGCGATGGCGGAGGTCGAAACGAAGGTGGTCTTCATGGCTTACCTCACAGCCTGGAGCAGAGACTCCAGCATCCGGTCGATCGTGGAGATCAGGTTGGACGACGCGGCGTAGGAGCGCTCGAGCTCCATCATCAGCGTCATCTCCTCATCGATGTTGACGCCCATGGCGTTCGACAGGGACTCGGTCGTGCGCTGCAGCAGCGCGGCCGAGTATCCCAGCGTCGTCGTCGCGGTCTGGCGCTCCGCCTCCAGCCAGCCGACGGAGGAGCTGGCGAAGCCGGCCAGGCTGTTGCTGGGGTCGGCCTTCGCGCTCGGGTCGAAATTGCGCTGGGCGTTCAACTCGTCCAGCATCCCCTGGATGCGGTCCGAGAAGCCGGCCTCGCCCGTCGTGTTGTAGACATAGGCGGCGCCGGCGAGGCCGCCGTCGCGGATCCTGTCGAGGTTGCCGCCCTGCGTCGGGTCGGCGGCTGGATTGACGCGGATGGCCGCGGCGATGCCGTTCACCGCGACACCGCTCGGCAGCATCGCCGCCGTGCCGGTCGTGAACAGGCCCGCCAGCTTTGTCGGCACGGCCGGCGGAACGGCCGTCTGGTCGGTCTCGGCGAAGACCTCGATCAGCCCGCGGGCGATTTCGTCGACCTGGCGTTGATAGGTCACCGCGACGTCGTCGCGGATCACCGAGGAGCCGTAGATCTTGCCGGACTTGATCGGCATGATCGCGCCGTTGCTTGCACCGGTGACCGGCACGCCGTCGACGAAGACGGAGGCGCCGACGCTGCCGGGGCCGAGCGCGAAGCTCGGCGCCATGGTGACGCTGCGCGGCACGGTTTCGAACAGGGTGACGCCGCTATCGGTGTAGATCACCATGTCGTTGTCGCCGCGCGTCGACGTGCTGATCCCCATCTCCTCCGAAAGCTGGGAGAGGATGCGCTCCCGGGTGTCCAGCAGGTCCGTGATGTCGCGGCCGGCCTTGGTGCCCTTGATGATGTCGGCGTTGTTCGTCTCGAACTCGGCGAGCAGGCTGTTGACGTGGCCGACGCTCTCCGTCATGTCCGCGTCCGCCTGCTTGCGCACCTCGCTGATCGCGGCGCTGGCCTGGTTGAGCGACGTGGCGATATCGTGCGCGCGGGTCAGGACTTCCTGCGCCAGCAGCGGATCGTCGGGCGTCACGCCGTATTGCTGCAGCGCGTTGGTCAGCGCGCCGAGCTTTGCCGCGAGCGACTGGTTGAGCTCGGGGTCGTTGACCGTGTTCTCGAGCTGGTCGAGCCCGTCCACGATCGCCTGCTGGGAGGTCGCCGCCGAGGTCGCGGCGATCTTGCCCGCGAAAAGGACGGCGTCCATGGCGCGGCCGATCGAGGCGATCTTGACCGCACCACCATAGGTCGTGATCTGCAGGCCGGCTTTGCGGCCGAAATTCGGGTCGCTCGCGCCGGCGACGTTGCGCGAGACGATGGAAGACTGCAGCGAGGTTGCCGACAGGGACGACTGTGCGACGTTCAGGGCTGACGAAAGGCTCATGGTAGCATCCTCGCTGGCGTATAGGGCGGCGTCAGCGCTTCAGGTTGACCAGCACGTCGAGAAGCTCGGACCCGGTCTGGAAGGTCTTGGAGTTCGCGGTGTAGCTGCGCTGAGATTCGATCATTGCGGTGAGTTCGGTCGCGAGGTCGACGTTCGACTGCTCGAGCGCCCCGCCCTTGATGCTGCCGAGGCTGCCGGTCTCCGGGAAGCCGACGATGACGTCGCCCGAGAGCTGGCTGACCGAATAGACGTTGCCCGCCCCAGGGGTGAGCTGGTCCGGGCTCGGCACGTTGGCGAGCGGGATGCGATAGGTCGCGAGACGCGCGCCGTTCTCGAAGATGGCGTAGACCGTGCCGTCGCCGGCGATCTCCATGTCCTCGACCGCCGAGGGCGCGTTGCCGTCGACCGCGAGCTCGAGCGCCGTCTCACCGGTTGCCACCTGCGAGACTTCGCTGAAGTCGATGGTCGCTGTGGCGCCGCCGGGAATGTTGACGTTGAACGTGGCGGGGGCGGTGGTCAGCTCGCCGACGCCGTTGAAGGCCAGCACCTGGGTTGCGAGCGGGCCGCCGGTATAGGGGAAGCCGCCGCCGGCTGCCGCCGTCGACTGGTCGAACACCACGGCCTGCCAGGTGTCGGGGGCCGTGGCGGTCTTCGCCATGTAGACGTCGAGCATCTTCTTGTTGCCGAGGTTGTCGTAGGTCACGATCGACGACTTGCTCGAATAGGTGCTGCCCGCGACGTTGGCGGAGGGCAGGGTGGCGGCCGGTACGATGGCGCTGTTGGAGTCCAGCACGCCCTTGATCGTGCCGCTCACCGTCGGGTTGGCCTGATACGAGATCTTGCCCATGTTCACCCGCTCCATGCCGTCGAGGCTGTTGGCCACGACGCTCGGATCGCCGTTCTTCAGCGGGTAGCCCATCAGGTAGAAGCCGGCCGCGTTGACCATGTCCTTGTTGCCGTCCAGGACGAAGTTGCCGGCGCGGGTCATGAAGTTCGTGCCGCCCGCGTCGGAGACGACGAAGAAGCCGTTGCCGCGGATCGCGAGGCTGGTCGAGAAGCTCGAGCCCATGATGAGGCCCTCGTCGCTGATCGCGTAGCGGATCTGCGTGTCGACGCCGCCGGAATTGTATTCGCTGTGGTTGCCTTCGGAGATCAGCGACGAGAATTCGGTCGAGGCGCGCTTGTATCCGACGGTATTCACGTTGGCGATGTTGTCGGCGACTGCGCCGAGCTTGTTGCCTTGTGCGGCCATGCCGGACACGCCGGTACGCATGATTCCGAAAATGCTCATTGCCTATCTCCGAGACGAAATCTTTGAGCGCATTCGATATCGACTGGCTTGTGCGAAGCTGTCGCAGTCAATCAAAGATAATTTGAATCAAATGCTTGCGCGGAATCTCGTGTGTCGGGCGCCAGAACTTGGGGCGGAACTCCTATTAAATGCAGGCGGATATTGCCGCCGCTGCTGTCGGTCGTCAGCGCGGAAAGGAAAGCGGCAAGGTCATCCGGGAAGCGTGGGGCAGAATAGTTCAGCTCGACATCGCGATGCGATATTCGCGGAATTCACTGTGGCTGCGAGGGCCGATGCGCCGGCGATGGTTTCCGGAACCTTGCCCTCATTTCAGAACAAATCCTCGGGCGTCGGGACCAAGTTGACGACATTGAAAGATTCAGATCGCCGCTTTGATCTGGTAACTTGTCATTAATCGGTGTTTAGGGAAATTAAGGCCGCCTAATAAAAGGTTAATGTAATCAAATAAATATATAAATCGGACTTTATTCGCGATTTCCGTCGTCTGAAACCTATGTTGCGGCGCGTCATTATCTCGTTGACGAAGACGATACCGGTTCATAGCGTGAAATTGCTTCCCGGTGTTTTTGGGAAGACGAGTTTGCGTGGGGGTGCAATGTATATTGTGATCGACGACCGGGCCATGGTCACCGAAGGTTACAGGGCCCTGTTCAATGGCGAAGGCGTGCCCTCGATTGGCTTCACGCCTTCAGGTTTCCAGGAATGGGTGGAGGATTCACCCGCCGATCACCTCAACAACGTCAAGGCCTTCCTCATCGGTGAGTGCCAGGAACGCGTCAGCTTCCCGATGATGATCCGCCGCCGTTCCCAGGCCCCGGTCATTGCGATGAACGAGGCTTCCAATCTCGAGAAGACTTTGGAACTCTTTGCCGCCGGCGTCGACGACGTCGTTCGCAAGCCGGTTCACGTCCGCGAGATTCTGGCGCGCGTCAACGCCATGCAGCGCCGCACCGACAAGCGCCGCTCCGGCGACGACGAGATCTCGCTGGGCGACATCAAGGTCTATTTCGACGGCCGCGATCCCGATGTCGGTGGTGACGTGATGTCGCTGCCGCGCCGCGAGCGCCGCATCCTCGAATTCCTTGTCCGCAGCCGCGGCCGTTGGGTCACCAAGACCCAGGTATTCAACGAGGTCTACGGCCTGTTCGATGCCGAGGTCGACGAGGCCGTGGTCGAAAGCCATGTCAGCAAGCTGCGCAAGAAGCTGCGCGAGCGGCTCGGCTACGACCCCGTCCAGTCCAAGCGCTACCTCGGCTACACGATCGCCTGATCGAATTGTTGACCGCTGGGCGACAGGTTTGACAAACCGTCGCCCGCAGTTTTATAGTCATATCTAAGCATATATGCTCAATTCGCGGCAATTTATTCTGGATAATTGCTGACGACAGCTTCGCGCAAGACACTCCTCCTAGTGTTGCATTGCAACGATTTGGAGGCTTCCTGTGGAGCCAATTCATCTTTTCGATCTGGCGGCCAAGAAGGCGAACTGGCTCGCCGTGCGCCAGAACGCCGTTTCGCAGAATATCGCGAACGCCAATACGCCGCGCTACTCGGCCATCGACATCGAGCCGTTCGATGCGGTCGTCAACAAGACGCATCTGTCTATGGCCTCGCCGACGCCCGGCCACATCAGCGTGGCGCCGACCGAGAGCATGACGACGAAGCAGCGGAAGTCCGAGAGCTGGTCGACGGTGCATTCCGGCAATTCGGTGAGCGTCGAGCAGGAGATGCTCAAGGCCGGCGACATCAACCGCAACTACTCGCTCACGACGAACATCGTGAAAAGCTTCCATCGCATGATGACGATAGCGATGAAGGGCTGAGTAAAGCCTTTCTGCTGAAGTATAGCCGAGGATCATCGATGATTGACCCTATTGACTCTTCGCTTCGTATCGCTGGCGCGGGCCTTCATGCCCAGTCGACCCGCGTGCGGGTCGTCTCGGAGAACCTGGCCAACGCCCAGTCGACGGGCCAGACGCCTGGCTCCGATCCCTATCGCCGCAAGACGGTGACCTTCGCGAGCGCCATCGACCAGGCCTCGGGCTCCAAACTCGTGCAGGTCAAGGGCGTCGGCGTCGACCGCGCCCCCTTCCGCCTCGAATATGACCCGAACCATCCGGCCGCCGACGCCAAGGGCTTCGTCAAGATGCCCAACGTCTCGATGCTGCTGGAGATGGCCGACATGCGCGAGGCCAACCGCTCCTATGAGGCGAACCTGCAGATGATCAAGCAGGCGCGCTCGATGCAAGCCATGACGATCGACCTACTGAGGAACGGCTGATGCTGAACGCCATTTCCGCTCTCTCGCCCATCGCGAGCCGTGCAGCCCAGGGTGTCACCCAGGGTCTCTCCGGCCTGGGCGCTTCGCTGACCAATCCCGGCGCACAGGCCGGTGCGGCCGGCGGCACCCCCGGCGCCGATTTCGGCTCCGTCTTCGCCAATGTCGCCGAGAACTTCCTCGACACGATGAAGCAGGGCGAGGCGGCTTCGATCGCCGGCGTCCAGGGCAAGGCCGCCGTGCAGGACGTCGTCCAGGCGGTGATGTCGGCCGAGCAGTCGCTGCAGCTCGCCATGGCGATGCGCGACAAGGTCGTCTCTGCCTACCAAGAATTCATCCGGATGCAGATCTAAGGAAACGCCGCCATGAAGGTCCTTGCCATCGCCGCGACCGGCATGAGCGCGCAGCAGCTCAACGTCGAAGTCATCGCGAACAACATCGCGAACATCAACACGACGTCGTTCAAGCGCGCCCGGCCCGAGTTCACCGATCTGCTCTACCAGACCGAGCGCTCGCGCGGCGTCCCGAACCGGGGCGGCGACGGCTCGATCCCGGAAGGCGCCTCGCTCGGCCTCGGCGTGCGCGCCGCAGCCATCCGCAACCTGCACCTTCAGGGCGCGATGACGCAGACGGGTAACCGTCTCGACCTCGCCATCGACGGCCGCGGCTGGTTCAAGATCACCGCGCCGGAAGGTGAGACGCTCTATGCCCGCGCCGGCACCTTCAATACCAATGCCGACGGTGACGTCGTTACGGCCGACGGCTACCTGCTCGACCCGGCGATCCGCGTGCCGGCCGAGGCGGTGGACGTCACTGTCAACGAGTCGGGCCTCGTCTTCGCCAAGATCCCGGCCGAGGTGCAGCCGCGCCAGATCGGCCAGATCACGCTGGTGAACTTCGCCAACGATGCCGGCCTCGAGCCGCTCGGCGGCAATCTCTACCGCGAGACGGTCGCCTCCGGGAACCCGACCGAGGGCACGCCGACGAGCATCGGCTTCGGCAAGCTGCGTCAGGGCTATCTCGAGGCCTCCAACGTCGATCCCGTCAAGGAGATCACGGCGCTGATCGCAGCGCAGCGCTCCTACGAGATGAACGCCAAGGTCATCACCGCCGCCGACCAGATGGCCGGCACCGTAACCAACGTCCGTTGAGGAGCGCTGCGATGACCTCTGCCCTGCTGCGATATGCTCTGCTGGCCGCGACTCTCCTCGGCGCGGCCGCGCCGCTCAGCGCCGCGGCCGAAGACGTGATGCTGCCGGTGCCGCTGGTCACGCTCTATCCGGGCGACGTCGTCAGCGACGGCCAGCTCGTCGACCGGATGTTCCGCATCAATTCGCGCGCCTCGCTGGTCTCGATCGACAATCGCCTCGCCGTCGTTGGCAAGGCGGTGCGGCGCACGCTGCTGCCGGGCCAGCCTATCCCCAGCAACGCCGTCGACGACCCCAAGCTGGTGCGCCGCGGTGTGCCGGCCCAGGTCGTGTTCCGCGAGAAGGACCTCGTCATCACCGGCATCGTCGAGCCGATGGCCTCGGCCGCGGTCAATGAGATGGTCAAGGCCCGCAACCCCGATAGCGGCCTCATCGTCGTCGGCGTGGTGCAGGCGGACGGCACCATTCGCGTCGGAGCCCAGTGATGACCTTTCGCTCGCGCATCGCCGCGCTCTGCTGCGCGCTCGTTCTGGTCTTCCAGAGCGTCGTGCCGGCATCGGCCTCGGTCCGGATCAAGGACATCGCGGGGCTGCAGGGCATCCGCGACAACCAGCTCGTGGGCTACGGGCTCGTCATCGGCCTGCAGGGCACCGGCGACAGCGTGCGCAACTCGCCTTTCACCGGCCAGGCCATGCAGTCGATGCTCGATCGACTCGGCGTCAACGTCCGCAACCAGGCGCTGCGCACCCGCAACGTCGCGGCCGTGATCGTCACCGCCGACCTGCCGCCCTTCGCCGGTCGCGGCAGCCGGATCGACGTCAACGTCGCCTCGATGGGCGATGCGACCTCGCTGCAGGGCGGCACGCTGGTCGTGACCCAGCTCCTCGGCACGGACGGCCAGACCTATGCGCTGGCGCAGGGCCGGCTCAACGTCTCGGGTTTCGATGTCCGCGGCGAGGCCGAGCGCGTGACCCAGGGCGTCACGACCGCCGCCCGCATTCCCGGCGGCGCGATGATCGAGCGTCAGCTCCCGGACCCGCTCGCCAACCTGCATGTGCTTTCGCTGGAACTGCGCAATCCCGATTTCGCCACGGCTGAGCGCATGGCAGCCGCGATCAATGCCTATAGCCGCAGGCAGTACAAGACGACGGTTGCCTATGCGATGGACAACCGCACGATCAGCCTGACGCGCCCCGTCAGCGTCTCGACCTCGCGTTTCATCGCCGATATCGAGCGGCTGGAGGTCGAGCCCGATGCCCCGGCCCGCGTCGTGGTCGACGAGCGCACCGGCACGGTGGTGATCGGCCGCGACGTCAAGATCTCGACCGTCGCCGTGACCCACGGCAATCTGACAGTGCGCGTCACCGAGGCGCCGCAGGTCTCCCAGCCGGAGATGTTCAGCAACGGCGAAACGGTGGTCGTGCCCCGCACCCAGGTCGATGTGACCCAGCCCAACGGCCATCTCGCGATCATCAACGGCGCCAACCTGCACACACTGGTCCGGGGCCTCAACCAGATCGGCCTCAAGCCCTCCGGCATCATCGCGATCCTGCAGGCGATCAAGACGGCGGGCGCCCTCCAGGCCGACCTCGTCGTCCAGTAGCCAGGATAGACCCTGCCCCGCGCAGGAGGAGCGCCGGCCGCAAGGCCGGCGCTCTCATTTTGGGGTCAGCCTCGCGAAAGCGTCCGCTGCTAGGACTGGCCCAAGACGATGCAACGGATTGTGGATATGGCGGATAGCAAGCTCCCGGTCGGAACCCTGCGACATGCCGCGTTCGCGGCGTTCATCCTGGTGCCGCTCGGCGCCTGGGCGCAGACGCCCAGGGATGCGCTGAGGACGACGCCGGCAGCCGTGGCGACGTCGACTTCGGACGCCGCCAATTTCTGCGCCAGCATCCGCGATCCCGCTGCGGAGGCGCGCTTCGCCTGGCAGTCCGAGCAGCTCAGGGTGCTGGAGGCCAAGCTCTCCGACACGCTGAAGAAGCTCGATGCCCGCAAGGCCGAGCTGCAGGCCCTGAACGACCGCCGCGACGCCGATGCGAAGCAGGTCGAGGCCCGCATGACCGATATCTTCTCGCGGATGCGCCCCGATGCCGCCGCCCTCCAGCTCGCCGCGATGGACCCGGCCATGGCCGTCTCCGTGCTCGGCAAGCTTCCTGCGCGCGCCGCCAGCGCCGTCCTCAACGAGATGGAGGCCTCCCGCGCCGCCCAGCTCGCAGAGGCGATGGGCGGCCGCAACCCGACCTCCCGTAGAACCCAGACGAATGGAGCGCAGAGCCGATGAAGGCCATCATTCTTGCGGCTTGCGCCGTCGCCCTTGGCGGCTGCGCGCAGGACATCGCCGAATTCAATCGCGAGCCGGTGATGTCGCGCGTCGGCAGCGGCCTTTCCGTCGCCCATGACGCCATCCCGCATGCGCAGGCCACCGGCCGCCCGGTCGATGTCGCCTTCAACTCGATCTACAGCCGCAACACCAGCGAAAGCCTGTTCCGTGACGCCCGCGCGATGAAGGTCGGCGACGTCGTGACGGTCAAGGTCTTGTTCAAGGACAAGGCGAAGCTCGACAACAAGACCGATCGCTCGCGCAACTCCTCCACGAAGTTCGGGCTCGACCTCGCCGCCGCCTTCAACGGTTCGTCCGGCGACGGCAGCCTCAGCGCCGATGCCAGGTCGGACAGCTCCTCGCGCGGCAAGGGCCAGACCGATCGCTCGGAGGAGATCGATGTCTCGGTCGCAGCGGTCGTCACGCAGATCCTGCCCAACGGCAACCTGCTGATCAGCGGCTCGCAGGAGATGCGCGTCAACTACGACATGCGCGTGCTCAACGTCGCCGGCATCGTGCGCCCGGGGGACATCACCGGCAGCAACACTGTCGCCTACGACAAGATCGCCGAGGCGCGCATCTCCTATGGCGGCCGCGGTCGCGCCATGGAAGTGCAGCAGCCGGCCTGGGGTCAGCAGCTCTATGATCGGATCACCCCCTTCTGATGGCCAAGCTTCCAGCCAAATCGCCTGAGAGGAAGAAGGCTGCCGGCCGCGCTGCAGCCGTGCTGACGACCGCCGTCCCGGTGGTCCTGCTGACGGCGCTCGCGGCCGGGGCTGGCACGCTCTGGGGCATGCGCGTCGTCGGCACTGTCGAGGACACGGTGAAGCAGCGCATGGAGGAGAGCACGCCCCATGTCGCGGTCAACCCGGCGATGACCGGCACCTATGTGCTCAAGAAGCTCGCGCCGATCGTGACCAACCTCGCCGCGCCGCCCAACACCTGGGTCCGGATCGAGGCCTCGCTGGTGATGGAGCAGAAGGCCGCCGAGTCCGCCGATCCGCTGGCCGGCGCGATCGGCGAGGATATCCTCGCCTTCCTGCGCAGCGTCACGGCCGCGCAGATGCAGGGCGCGGCCGGCCTCAAGAACCTGCGCGAAGACCTGACCGAGCGCGTCGCGATCCGTTCCAAGGGCCTCGTGCGCGACATCGTCATCGAAACCCTGGTGGTTCAGTGATCAGATTTGCCGGCGTCATCGCCATCCTGCTGGCCGGCACGGCCGGCGCGGCTGCGCAGTCGCTCAGCCTCGACGGCCTGCTGCCGCAGGGCGGCGCCTCGGCCTCCGGGCGCATCGTCCAGATCGTCGCGATGCTCACGGTGCTCTCGGTGGCGCCGGGCATCCTGATGATGGTCACGAGCTTCAGCCGCTTCGTGATCGCGCTGTCCTTCCTGCGTTCCGGCCTCGGCCTGCAGGGCACGCCGGCGAACCTGATCCTGATCAGCCTCGCGTTGTTCATGACCTTCTTCGTCATGGCGCCGACCTTCGACCGGGCCTGGCAGAACGGCGTGCTGCCGCTGGTCGAGAACCGGATCAATGAGGGAGAGGCCTATACCCAGATCACGGCGCCTTTCCGCGAGTTCATGCTGGCGCAGACGCGTCCGGCGGATCTGCGTCTCTTCGCCGACGTCGCCCCGCCGAGCATCCGCCCGACCGACCCGACCAGCCAGACCGTCGACCTGCGCATCCTGATCCCGTCCTTCATGATCTCGGAGCTGCGCCGCGCCTTCGAGATCGGCTTCCTGATCGTGCTGCCCTTCCTGGTGATCGACATGATCGTCGCCACCATCGTGATGTCGATGGGCATGATGATGTTGCCGCCGACGGTGATCTCCCTGCCGTTCAAGGTGATCTTCTTCGTCCTGATCGACGGCTGGAACCTGCTGATCAGCGGCCTGATACGCTCCTACGGATAGCGTAGGAGCTTTGCACGGAGCCCCTTGACTGGTTCGGCCGCTCCGTCGACGAGTCGTCGTCGCCGACCTTCGCTGGGCCTGACCAACATGACTACGACGACCTTCGCTCCCGATGCGATCCGCGCCGCCGTTACGGCCCAGCGCGGCTGGGTCGAGGAGCTGTTCGGGAGCCTCGCCGCCGGCAGCCAGGGCCATCCCGGCATCAACCGCGACACCTATGGCGATGGTGAGAATTTCGCGCACCGGCTCTTCGTGGAGCATGCCAGGGCGCGCGCGCTCGATGTCACGCAGGACTTCGCCGCCAACAGCTACGCCACCCTCCCGGGGCGGGACCGCACCGCGCCCCGCATCCTGATGGGCTCCCATCTCGACAGCGTCCCGCATGGCGGAAATTTCGACGGCGCGGCGGGGGTGGTCGCCGGCCTCGTCGTCATCGAGGTGCTGCGTGCGCTGGGCATCGCGCCGCGCTGCGACATCGCCACCATGGCCGTGCGCGCCGAGGAGAGCGTCTGGTTCGCGGTCTCCTATATCGGCAGCCGCTCCGCGCTCGGCACGCTGCCGGAGGGGGCGCTCGAAGCGAAGCGCATCGATGACGGCCGCGTGCTGGGTTCGAGCATCGCCGCCTGCGGCGGCGATCCCGAGGCCATCCGCCGCGGCGAACGGCATCTCGACCCGGCCTCCATCCGCGCCTTCCTGGAAGTCCATATCGAGCAGGCGCCGAGCCTCGTGGAATCGGCTTTGCCGGTTGCGATCTGCACAGGCGTCCCCGGCAATTTCCGCTACCCGGACGCCCATATCGTCGGCCGGCATGACCATGTCGGCACGCCGCGCCGCTTCCGCCGCGACGCGGCCATGGCGGGCGCCGAATTCGCCATGCTGCTCGACCGGATCTGGGAAGAGGAGGAGGCGGCTGGTTTCCCCATGGCCGTGACGCTCGGTCGCTTCCACACGGACTCGGCGGTTCATGGCCTGACGACGGTGCCCGGAGCCTTCGCCTTCAGCCTCGATGTGCGCGCCTATGATCCGGCGGTGCTGGAACGGGTCGAGAAGCGGATGCTGGCCGCGATCCCGGAGATCGAGGCGCGCCGCCGCGTGCGCTTCGAACTCGGCAAGCGCGCCAGCGCCGCGGTCGGGCCCGTCGATCCGGCCATCGTCGCTGGGCTGGAGGCTGCCGCCGCCCGGCTCGGCATCGGCACCATGCCGCTGGGCAGCCCGGCCTCGCACGATTCCGCCGCCTTCGCTGCGGCCGACGTGCCGATCGCCATGCTCTTCGTGCGCAACGAGCATGGCAGCCATAATCCGATGGAGGCTATGGAGATCGGCGATTTTCTGGATGCTTGCACGGTGCTTGCAGACTGGGTCGTCGCCGAGGTCGCCTGACCTGTGGCCCGCTCCGCCCCGCCCGAAGGATTGAACCCATGACCCGCCGCGCCCGCATCCTCGTCATCAACCCGAATTCCAACGAGGTCGTCACGGAGGGGCTGCGTCAGGCCGTGCTGCCGCTGACTTACACTGAGGGGCCGGAGATCGTCTGCGAGACGTTGGCAGAAGGCCCCCTCGGGATCGAGACGCAGGAGCATGTCGAGAGCGTCTCGCTGCCGCTGCGGCGCAAGGTCGAGGCGGCGAACGACGTCGATGCCTTCGTCATCGCCTGCTATTCCGATCCCGGGCTGCATGTGGCGCGCGAGGGCACGGCGAGCCCGGTCTTCGGCATCGCCGAATGCGGTGTGCTGACCGCGCTGACGCGGGCGGACCGCTTCGGCGTCATCGCCATCAAGTCCCGCTCGATCCCGCGCCATATCCGCTATCTGCGCCAGATGGGGCTGATGGACCGTCTCGCCGGCGAGCGGCCGCTGGAGATGTCGGTCGCCGAGAGCGCCTCGGGAGAGGGCACGCTCGCGCGCATGATCGCGATCGGCACGGAGCTCAAGGAGATGGACGGCGCCGGCGCCATCGTCATGGGCTGCGCCGGCATGGCCCGCCATCGCCGCCCGCTGGAGCAGGCGCTTGGCATCCCGGTGATCGACCCGACCCAGGCCGCCGTCGCCATGGCGATCGGCACCGTCATGGTCCGCTGAGATACCCTCAACCCTCATCCTGAGGAGCCGCGAAGCGGCGTCTCGAAGGATGCTTCAGGAGGCTCCGGAACCACCTGAAGCATCATCGAGACGCGCTTCAGCGAAGCGCTCCTCAGGATGAGGGCTCCAAGACTGTGTTCCGACGGCAAAAAGGCGAACGACATGACGACGAGCTACGATCTGGTCATCCGCGGCGGCACGGTCGGCAGCGCCACCGGCAGCTTTGCCGCCAATGTCGCGGTGAAGGACGGCAGGATCGCCGCGGTGGGGCAGGGGCTCCCGGCCGGCGCGCGCGAGATCGACGCGACCGGCAAGCTGGTACTGCCCGGTGGCATCGACACCCACGCCCATGTCGAGCAGGTCTCGGCCGGCGGGCTGCTCAACGCCGACACCTTCGAGAGCGCCACCACCTCCGCCGCCTTCGGCGGCAACACGACGCTGATCTCCTTCGCCGCGCAGCATCGCGGCAGCGATCTACGCAAGGTCGTCGACGACTACGCGGCGCTGGCGAAGCGCGGCGCGTTGATCGACTACGCCTTCCACCTCATCGTCGCCAATCCGGATGCCAAAACCATCCAGACGGACCTGCCGGCGCTGATCGGGGAGGGGCATGCCTCGATCAAGATCTTCATGACCTACGATCTCATCAAGATCGACGACGAGCCGCTGCTCGACCTGTTGCTGACGGCGCGGAAGAACCGCGCGCTGGTTTGCGTCCACGCCGAGAACCACGGCATGATCGCCTGGATGGGCAAAAAGCTCGTCGAGAAGGGCTATGTCGCGCCGAAATACCACGCGATCAGCCATCCGCGCGGCTCGGAGCCCGAGGCGTTCAACCGGCTGATCACGGCGGCCGAACTTCTCGACCAGCCGATCATGATCTTCCATGTCTCGACGGCGGAGGGCGCGGCGGTCATCCGGCAGGCGCGCGGGCGCGGCTTGAAGGTCTTCGCCGAAACCTGCCCGCAATACCTCTTCCTGACGAAGCAGGACCTCGACAAGCCGGGGCTTGAAGGCGCGAAATGGATGTGCTCCCCGCCGCCGCGCGAGGCGGCCGATCAGGACGCGCTCTGGCAGGCGCTGGCGCTGGGCGACATCCAGACCGTCTCCTCTGACCACGCCCCCTATCGCTTCGACGAGACCGGCAAGCTCTCGGCCGGGCCGAACCCGAACTTCAAGCAGATCGCCAACGGCTTGCCGGGACTGGAGGTGCGCTTGCCACTGCTCTTCGATGCGCTCGTCTCGAAGGGGCGGCCGGAATTCGCGGGCCGCGGGCTGGAGGCCTTCGTCGAGCTGACCGCGACGGCGCCGGCCTCGCTCTACAACCTGCCGAACAAGGGCGCGCTGCTGCCGGGCTATGACGCCGACATCGCGATCTGGGACCCGCAGAAGACGGTGACGATCACGGACGAGGCGATGCATGACCTGACCGGCTTTACCCCCTTTGCCGGCCGCAGCGTGACCGGCTGGCCGGAGCGCGTGATCCGGCGCGGTGAAGAGATCGTGGCGGACGGTGCGGTGAAGGCCTCGCCCGGCTCGGGCCGCTGGCTCGGCCGCAAGGGCGGCTGGGCTGCCGAGCCAACGGGCCGCCTCGTCGCCGACATGGACCCGGCGACGAATTTCGGCGCGAAGCTGCTGTAGGGCTCGCCCCTTCGGTCCAGGTCGTCATTGCGAGGAGCGACAGCGACGAAGCAATCCAGAGGGATGTAGAGCGCTGCCGCCCCCGGATTGCTTCGCTGCGCTCGCAATGCCGGTCCCGATCGCTCGGATGCCCCCTCAGGGCACGTAGCGGCGCGAGAGCTCGTTGCGGTCTTCGTAGCTCGCCTCGAAGATCGGTGCCGCGAGCGTCGCGCGGACTCGCAGGATGCCGGTGCCGACATTCTTGAAGCCGTGCTTTGCGCCGGCCGGAACCAGCACCGACTGGCCCGGCCTGACGAGTGCGGCTTCGCCCCTCAGATAGATCTCCGCTTCGCCCTCGATCACCTCGAGAACCTCTTCGACGGCATGGAGATGGATCGGGGCGCCGAGGCCCGGCTCGCAGAACTGCTCGAAGATGCAGAGCTGCATCGACTTGACGAGGGACGAATACAGCATCCGCGTCATCACGCCGTCGCGCCATTTCTCGAGCGGCTGCGTTTCGTGATCCATTGGCTTCATGACCATACCCTCGAAATTGAGCGAGCGACCGACGGAAGCCCGTTCGGTCGTTTCAGCTTGCATATCCGGCAGGCCCGAGAAAGAGCCCTGATATCGCATTCGGCGCAGGCCGCCCTGCGCGTTGACATGGGTCAAAGGGAGGGCGTACTGACTTACATGTCAGTAACTATGTCTTCCATGCAGTTCGACTGTCATTTTGCCGGCAGCGACATCCCGTGCTGGTTTGGTATGAACTGCGATCGGAAGAGGTGAGCGGCGATGATCTACGAAGAACGCGATTACCGCATCAAGGCCGGCAAGCTGCCAGAGTTCGTCCGGCTTTACGGGGAATACGGCCTGCCGCTCCAGAAGGAGCATCTCGGCACGTTCCATGCTTATTTCACCACCGAGATCGGCGAGCTCAACCATGTCGTCGCCTTGTGGAGCTATGAGAGCCTCGACGACCGCATGGCGCGCCGCCGGAAGATGCTCGCCGACCCGCGCTGGCAGGACTATCTGAAGCGTGTCGACGGCCTGATCGACACGCAGAACTCGCGCATCCTGACGCCCGTCGCATACTCTCCGATGCAGTGATGACAGACCGGCCCGCAGAACAGAGCTTCACCGCCACGACGCCGGACGGCGCCGTCCTTCAGGCATGGTCGCAAGGTGAGGGGCCGACGACCCTGCTGCTGGTCAGCGGGCTCGGTGGAACGGGCGGCTTCTGGAAGGGCACTGCGGCTACGTTGAGTGGCCAGTTCCGCATCCTGCGCTTCGACCAGCGCGGCATCGGCGCTTCGAGCCGCGGCACGGCGCCCTGCACGATCGACCAGCTCGCCCGCGATTGCCTTGAGGTGCTGGACGCCGCGGGCGTCGAAAGCTGCGTGCTGCTGGGGCATTCGACGGGCGGCTGCATCGGCCAGGCGCTGGCGCGCATCGCGCCGGAGCGGCTCTCCGGCATGATCCTCAGCGCGACCTGGTTGAAGCCCAGCCGCTATATGAGCGGGTTGTTCGGCACGCGGCGCGACATCCTCGACATCGCGCCGCAGGCCTACGCCGCCACGGCTTCGCTGCTCGCTTATCCGCCTGCTTGGCTGGAGGCGAACTGGCAGGTCTACGAGACAGGAATGGCGAACGCTCCGCTCACGCCGGAGGCGCGGCAGGTGGTGCGCGAGCGCATCGATGCGCTGTTGTCCTTCGATGGCAGCGCCGAGGCCGCTTCGCTTGATCTGCCGATCCTCGTGCTTGGTGCCCGCGACGACATGATCGTCCCCGCCTTCCTGCAGGAAGAGCTCGCGCAGGCGCTGCCCGGCGCGCGCACCGTCCTGCTCGATACCGGCGGCCATTTCTTCCCGGCCTCTCGCCCCGATGCCTTCACGGCCAAGGTGGCGGAATGGATCGCCGGGCTATGAAGTCGCGGCGTGTTGCCGTCATTGGTTTCGGCGCGATTGCCGGCGAGCTGGTCGAGAGCCTGCTCGCCGCGTCCGAACCCGAGTACCGGGTTGCCGTCTGGTTGCGGAAGGGCTCCGCTTCCCGTGACCGCGTTCCCTCCGGCGTGGCTGTCGTCGAAAGCGCCGCGGAGCTTGCTGCGTTCACCCCCGATCTCGTCGTTGAGGCTGCCGGCCACGGCGCGGTTCGCGAGCAGGTTCCGGACGCGCTGGTGCTGGGCCTGCCCGTGCTGGTCTCCTCCATCGGTGCGCTGCATGACGACGCGCTGAAGGAGCGACTGGTCGAGGCGGCGAAGTCTCATGGCGGGCGGCTGCTGCTCGCCTCGGGCGCGCTCGGAGCGCTCGATTATGTGCGGGCGGTCCGGCCCGCGCGCGAGCTGGAATTGACCTATGAATCGCGCAAGCCGCCGGCCGCCTGGGCGAAGGAGCTGGAGGCGCTCGGCCACGATCCGCAGGCCATCGCGGCTCCGGTGACGCTGTTCGAGGGCACGGCGCGACAGGCGGCGGCGGACTATCCGCAGAACCTCAACGTCGCCGCTGCCCTGGCGCTGGCCGGACCCGGTTTCGAGGCCACCCGCGTCAGCGTCGTCTGTGATCCTGAGGCCAAGGGCAACACTCATGTGGTGAGGGTTCGCAGCGAGTTCGGCACCATGCAGATGACGATCGCCAACCGCCCGTCCCCGACCAATCCGAAATCGTCCTGGATCGTCGGTCGTTCGCTGCTCGCTGCCATCGACCAGCATTTCTCGCCGGTGGTGATGCTGTGAGGGCATCGCTGCGCACAGCTTCGGCCGATTGAGTGGAGCGCGAACAGATGAAGCTCGCAGGACGCATCGCGATCATCACCGGGGGCGGCTCCGGCATCGGGCATGAGGCCTGCAAGCTCTTCGCCAGGGAGGGCGCGACCGTGATCGTCGCCGATCGCAACCTCCCGGCCGCCGAAAGCGTGGCGCAGGAGATCGTGGCCGCCGGCGGCAAAGCCGAGCCTGTCGGCGTCGATGTCTCGAAGGAGGCCGAGGTGAAGGCGATGGTCGACAAGGTCGCCGCTGCGCATGGCCGCATCGACATCCTCGTCAACAATGCCGGCTATGGCATCGCCGGCACGGTCGTCACCACCTCCGAGGCGGATTGGGAAGCGCTGATGGCGGTCAACGTCAAGGGCGTCTATCTCGGCTGCAAGCACGTCATTCCGGTCATGGCGAAGCAAGGCGGCGGCGCGATCGTCTCGACGGCTTCGGCAGCGGCGAATGTCGGCATCCACGACCGCGCGGCCTATGTCGCCTCGAAGGGCGCCGTCGCAGCGCTGACGCGGGCCATGGCGATCGACCATGTCGAGGATGGCATCCGCATCAACGCGGTCGCGCCCGGCACGATCGAGTCGCCCTATTTCAAGAAGATCCTGAGCGGGCCGGACGGCGCGGACCTGCGCCGTGGCCTTGAAGAACGGCAGGCGATGGAACGCCTCGGCCAGCCGGTCGAGATCGCGCAGGCGATGCTCTGGCTCGCCAGCGACGATGCTTCCTTCTGCACCGGCACGGTCATGGTGGTAGATGGTGGCTGGACCGCGCGCGGCGACCGCAAATTGAAGAAGAAGGCTTGATCGTGATGTACGGACTTGAAGGACGCAGGGCGATCGTCACCGGCGCTGCCTATGGCATCGGCAAGGGTATCGCGGCGCGGTTGCTGGCGGAAGGCTGCGAGGTCGGCATCCTCGACCTTGACGGCGAGGCCGCGGAGAAGACGGCGGCCGGCCTGCGTGAGAGCGGCGGCAAGGTTGTCGCGGCGGCGGGCAATGTCTCCTCGCGGTCCGATGTCGAGGCGGCCGTGGCCAAGCTCACCGCTGCGCTCGGCCCCATCGACATCCTCGTCAACAATGCCGGTGTCCTGAAGGTGGGCAAGCTTCTGGAGGCCAGCGAGGCCGACTGGCGCTCGCATTTCGCGGTCAATGTCGACGGGCTGTTCTACATGACGCGCGCTGTCGCACCGCAGATGGTCGAGCGCCGCAAGGGAGCGATCGTCAACATCGCCTCCTGGATGGGCAAGTCGGGCGTCGCGGCCTACAGCGCCTATTGTGCGTCAAAATTCGCGATCATCGGCATCACCCAGTCGCTCGCCACCGAGGTCGGAGAGCATGGCGTGCGCGTGAACGCGGTCGGCCCCGGCCTGATCGTCGACACCAAGATGCGCGATGAATCCGAGATCAAGCGCAAGGCCGAGGGACTGCCGAGTGCCTTTGACCGCGCCAGGGATATCCCGCTGCGCCGGCCCGGCTTCCCCGAGGATATCGCGAAGGCCGTCGCCTTCCTGGCCTCGGACGAGGCGTCATACATCACCGGCGAGACGATCAGCGTTACGGGCGGCCTCTGGAACGACTGATCCTGTCCGCTTCCCAGCCGTTCCCGCCCGGACCCGCGGCGGGACGGGGCGGAGGAGCGTCATGAGGGGGGCGGCATGAAGGACGAGATCAGGCGTGTGACCGTGGTCCTGCTTCTCCGTCATGGCTATCAGGGCCTGCGCTTTCGCGACATCGCCGAGATGCTCGATACGACCCGCGCCAACATCCACCATCACTACGGCAACAAGCTCAACCTCTGCGAGGAGGTCATCGTCGAATATGTCGACAGGACGCTCGAGAACTGGTCGGAGAACTGGCTGAGCGACCGGACGCTGACCCGGAAGATCGACGGGATGATGGAGTCCAACCGTCAGCGCTACCTGACTTACAACCCGACGGGAAAGACGGCCCATCCCTGGTCGCTGATCGGCCGGATGCGCATGGAGCGGGATATGATCGGCCCGCGCGCGCAGCAGGCCCTGATCGATTTCGGCACGACGCTGGACAGCCTCGTCAAGAACGGCATCGGCCAGGCCATGGCCTCGGGCGAGTTGTCGGAAACCGCGCCGCGCGACGACATCGCCCTCCAGCTCGTCGCCATTGCCGACAGCGCCGGACCGATCACCCAGGATGGCGGGGACTTCAACCGGCTGGAACAGCTCTACCGATCCTTCAACCGGATCGTCCATCACGCTTACGGGCGCAAAGCGTCCTGACGCGGCGAGCCCGGCTCGCTGCTTCGCCGAGCCGATCTACTCGACCGCCCACTGGCACATGCGCAGGCCGCGCGCGCGTTCTTTCAAGTCGAAATGCAGATGGTCCTTGTGCGAGGCGTCCGCGCCGGGGCCGAGCACGGTCGTGAACCGCCCGCAGACGCTTCGCTGGATGGCCTCACGCAGCGGCTTGAGCTCCGGCTCCTTGCCGGCGAGCGAAACGCTGCGGCCGTCCTGGAAGGCGAGGCCGAAGAGGTCCAGCGCGTTGCCGCTCGCATGCTCGCTGATCGGGGCGCCCGCCACCCCGTTGCGGGGCCGGCAGGCATGGCCGCCCACGCCGGTGAGCTTTGCCAGCCGGGTGTTCTCCTTCTGCGCCAGGGCAGAGAGATCGTCGCGTATCCAGGCGGCGAGCTCGACCGCGAAGCTGCATCGCACGGTGATGGCGCTATCCAGCGTCACCTTGCCGCCATCCGGCAGGTTCACCTCGCGGAAGGTGACCGGGTCCTCGATGGCGCATTCGGGCCGCTGCGTCTCGGTCGCGGGAGTGGGCAGGGCCTCGCCGCCGCGCTCGGCGAACACTGCATAGCAGATCGGCGGGCCGGCGGGGCGCTCAGGCTCAGCCGGCGTTTCGACACTGGCGGGCTCGGCAGCTTTGGCAGGCGTGGGCAAAGCAGCGGGGCGGGGCGGCGGCAGAGGCGCGGCGACGGTCGTCGGTTTCGGCGCGTTGCTGGAGGCAGGCTGGCCTTGCCGCTCACGCGGTGCAGCGGCCAGGACAGCCGGCACGAACGTCAGCGCGAGCAGTCCCGACAGCAGGGCCCTCACGACGAATCCACGCTCACGGAAACGGGCGGCCATGGCGTCAATCCAGGAACCGCACGGGCACGCCCGGACGCAGCAGCTCGGCCAGTTCCTCGGCATCCCAGTTGGTCAGCCGCACGCAGCCATGCGAGCTCGTCTTGCTGACCTTCGAAGGCTCGGGCGTCCCGTGGATGCCGAAGGTGGGCTGAGACAGCGCAATCCAGACCGTGCCCACCGGGCCGTTCGGTCCCGGCGGCAGGCGCATGATCTCGGTGTTCTGGCCCTGCTGGAAATTCTCCTCGGGGTTGTATGTATAGTCCGGATTCCGGGCGATCCGCGCGACCTTGTGCTCGCCCGAGAGCGAGGGCATGTCCTCGCTGCCGATCGTCGCGGGGTAGCTGGCGAGGATGGCGTCGTTCTCGCCGAAGACGACCGCCATGCCGGTGCTCTTGACGACGTCGATGCGCCGGGCGCTGCCCTTCTCCGGCGAGCGTTGCGCCGAGACGACGGAGATCGCGGCATCGGCCTCGTCGAAGCGCCCGTCCGGGTTCAGCGCCTTGAGCAATTCCTCGCTCATGTGGAAGCGCTCCCCGAACATTTCCGCCGGGCTGGTATAGGATAGGCGCTTCATCTTCGCCTGCTTCGCATAGTCCTTCGGGATGCGTTCGGCGAAGTCGTAGGCCGCATCCTTCTTCGAGACCCGGTACTCGATGACGATGCTCTGTGCATCCTCGCCGCCAAGGCGCTGCCACGTCTGCTGGTCGATCTGGTCGCCCTCGCCGAGCTGCTCCTGCCGGCGGAACTGGGCGATCGCCTTGCGGAAATTGTCGCCGTCACGTCCGTCGATGACGCCGGGCGAAATGCTGCGCCGGCTGAGAAGAACCTGCGCCTTCACGATGAAGGGATCGATGCCCTTGTCCTTGCGAGGCTTGTTCGCCTCGAAGCGAGCGCTGTCGATCTCCGCGCCCGAAAGCGCGAACGCCGGAAGCGGCGCGAGGGTCGCGGACATGGCCAGAAGGGCTGAAATCGTGATGCGCAGACCGGGAAAAATCATCGACGAGGGCTCCAACTCGGCAGATATACGGCTGACGGGCCCTGAAAGTTCCGGCGGGCGCTCGCCGCGGAACAGCCTTCACTGTGCGTTATCCTCGCGCAGCCAGGGCCGGGGGCGTCGTGCGGGGTGGAGCGATGGCGCTGGGAAAGGCCGATTTCGAGCGGGCTCGTGCGCATATGGTCGAGACGCAGATCGCCGGCCGCGGCGTGCGCGATCCGCGCCTCCTCGACGCCATGCGGCAGGTGCCGCGCGAGGCCTTCGTCGCCGAGGGCTATGAGGAGTTGGCCTTCGAGGACGCTCCTCTGACCATCGGCGAGGGCCAGACTATCTCGCAGCCCTATGTCGTCGCCCTGATGATGGAGGCCGCCGAGACGAAGGTCGGCGACGTCGCGCTGGAGGTCGGCGCCGGCTCCGGCTATGCCGCCGCCGTGCTCGGCCGGCTCGTCGCCCGCGTCTTCGCCATCGAGCGCCACCGCTCGCTTGCGGAGGAGGCGCGGCGCCGCCTGAAGCGCCTCGGCTGCGACAACATCGAACTGCGCTGCGGCGACGGCACGCGCGGTTGGCCGGAGGCGGCGCCCTTCGATGTGATCCTGGTTTCGGCAGGCGCGCCAAAGGTGCCTGAGGCGCTGAAGGAGCAGCTTGTCTCAGGTGGGAGGCTGATCATTCCCGTTGGCCGCCACGATGGGCATCAGAGGCTGCTCAAGATCACGCGATGCGGGGCGGCCGACTCTCTGACGACGGATCTCGGGGCCGTCTCGTTCGTGCCTTTGGTCGGCGAGCAGGCCTGACGTCTCCGGGTTGAACGCCACGGCTTTTCTGCTGATGTCGAGCAGGCCTACGGGACACCGGCGCTCCGCGCACGCTCGCGACCTGACCTAGCTTTTTCTGCGGCGGCGTCACGAATTGCAAGCCGTCGCGTGCCAGATTTGCGCTATGTCAAACGGTGCTTAGAAAAGCGGCATTTCAGTGTGGAGATGCTGGACAATACAGCAGGACTCCTTATCCTCCTTAGTCGATCTCTAATCTGGCGACGGCGCGATTTGTGACCGCCCGCGCGCGAAGGGACCGGAGATGGCGACCGAGACCGTAGGCCGGAGCGGATCGGAACCCGCTCCCGAAAAGCCGACCAGGCGAGCCGAGTTTTTGGCTTTCCTGACGCTGGCAGTGCTGATCTGGCCGATCGTCGCGGTCGGGATCGTGGGCGGCTACGGCTTCCTGGTCTGGATGTCCCAGATCATCCTCGGCCCTCCCGGCCCTCCGCATTGAGGGCCTGGTCATGGATCGCAACACCGTCGATCTCTCGCGCCGCGGCTTCCTGACCGGCAGGCGCCATGTGCCCTCCGACAGCGTTTCTCCGCCCTGGACGCGCGCCGCATCGGTCGCTGCGGCTTGCACGGGTTGCGGCGCCTGCGTGCCCGCCTGTCCGCAGCACATCATCGCGCTCGACGCGGCCGGCCGGCCCGCGCTCGATTTCTCCGCCAACGAATGCAGCTTCTGCGGCGCCTGTGCCGATGCCTGCCCGGAGCCGGTCTTTGACCGCGCCATCGCGGCCTTCGAGCATGTCGCCGTGATCGGCCCCGCATGCTTCGCCGGCCGCGGCATCGTCTGCCAGAGCTGCGGCGATGCCTGTCCGGAAAGCGCGATCCGCTTCCGCCATCGGCTCGGCGGGCCCGCCTTGCCCGAACTGGCGAGTGACCGCTGCAGCGGCTGTGGCGCCTGCATCGCCTCCTGCCCCGCACAGGCCGTCGCTGTGTCGCCCCGCATCCCGGAGGTGGCCCATGGCTGATCGACCGGGCCCGCGCTTCCATCACATATCGAGCGCCGTCGTCTCGGCGCTGCCGGCGCATGTCGACGCCGTGCTCGCCGGCATCCGCGCTCTGCCCGAGACCGAGGTGCATCGCGTCGAGAACGGCAAGATCGTCATCGTGCTGGAAGGCGCGAGCACCGGCCAGATCGGCGATCGGCTGGCCGCCATCGGCCTGATGGACGGCGTGCTCTCGGCCAACATGGTGTTCGAGCAGGTCGAGGATCTCGCAACCCTCGACGACCCTGGAGTGGAACCATGACCCTGTCTCGTCGCGAGATGCTGAAGGCGCAGGCGGCCGGTGTCGCCGCGCTCGCCGCCAATATGAGCGTCCCGGCCGAGGCCCAGCCGGTTTCGGGCGGCGTCGACAGCCTGCAGATCAAATGGTCGAAGGCGCCGTGCCGCTTCTGCGGCACCGGATGCGGCGTGATGGTCGGCGTCAAGGAAGGCAAGGTCATCGCCACGCATGGCGACATGAAGGCCGACGTCAACCGCGGCCTCAACTGCATCAAGGGCTACTTCCTCTCCAAGATCATGTATGGCAGCGACCGGCTGACCCAGCCCCTGCTGCGCAAGAAGAACGGCGTCTACGCCAAGGACGGCGAGTTCACGCCGGTCTCCTGGAGCGAGGCCTTCGACACCATGGCCGCCAAGGCCAAGGCGACGCTCAAGGCCAAGGGGCCGACGGCGCTCGGCATGTTCGGCTCCGGCCAGTGGACGATCTTCGAGGGCTATGCCGCGACCAAGCTGATGCGGGCCGGCTTCCGCTCGAACAATCTCGACCCCAACGCCCGCCACTGCATGGCGTCTGCCGCCTACGCCTTCATGCGCACCTTCGGCATGGACGAGCCGATGGGCTGCTACGACGATTTCGAGAACACCGACGCCTTCGTGCTCTGGGGCTCGAACATGGCGGAGATGCACCCGATCCTGTGGACCCGGGTCGCCGATCGGCGGCTCGGCCAGCCGCACGTCAAGGTGGCGGTGCTCTCGACCTTCACGCACCGCAGCTCGGAACTCGCCGACATCCCGATCGTGTTCAAGCCGGGCACCGACCTCGCGATCCTGAACTACATCGCGAACCACATCATCTCGACCGGACGGGTGAACAAGGACTTCGTCGACAAGCACACCACCTTCGTGAAGGGGGCGACGGAGATCGGCTACGGTCTCCGGCCGGACGATCCCCGCGAGATCAAGGCCAGGAAGGCCGCCGATCCGGCTGCGATCTCGCCGATCGACTTCGAGGCCTATGCCGCCTTCGTGAAGGACTACACGCTGGAGAAGGTCTCGGCCCTCACCGGCGTCGAGCCCGGCTTCCTGCAGCAGCTCGCGGAGCTTTATGCCGATCCGAAGCGCAAGGTCGTCTCGCTCTGGACCATGGGCTTCAACCAGCATGTACGCGGCGTCTGGGCGAACCAGCTCGTCTACAATCTGCATCTGCTGACAGGCAAGATCTCGGAGCCCGGCAACAGCCCGTTCTCGCTCACCGGCCAGCCTTCGGCCTGCGGCACGGCGCGCGAGGTCGGCACCTTCGCCCACCGCCTGCCGGCCGACATGACGGTCGTCAATCCCGAGCATCGCAAGCATGCCGAGGAGATCTGGCGCATTCCGCACGGGATCATCCCGGAGAAGCCCGGATATCACGCTGTCGAGCAGGACCGGATGCTCAAGGACGGCAAGCTGAATTTCTACTGGGTGCAGACCAACAACAATCTTCAGGCTGCGCCGAACAGCAGCAACGAGACGTATCTCGGCTATCGCAACCCGGAGAACTTCATCGTCGTTTCGGATGCCTATCCGACGGTGACGGCGCTGGCCGCCGACCTCATCCTGCCCGCCGCGATGTGGGTCGAGAAGGAGGGCGCCTACGGCAACGCCGAGCGACGCACCCATGTCTGGCACCAGCTCGTCCAGGCGCCGGGCGAGGGCCGCTCCGATCTCTGGCAGATGATGGAGTTCTCGAAGCGCTTCACCACCGACGAGGTCTGGCCGGCCGAGACCCTCGAGGCCAACCCGAACTACAAGGGCAAGACGCTGTTCGACGTGCTGTTCCGCAACGGGCAGGTCGACCGCTTCCCGGCGAGCGAGATCAGCCCCGAATACGACAATGTCGAGTCGAAGCATTTCGGCTTCTATGTCCAGAAGGGGCTGTTCGAGGAATATGCCGGCTTCGGCCGCGGCCACGGCCACGATCTCGGGCCTTATGACCTCTATCACGAGGTGCGCGGCCTGCGCTGGCCTGTCGTGGACGGCAAGGAGACGCTCTGGCGCTACCGCGAGGGGCTCGACCCTTACGTCAAGCCCGGCAAGGGCGTCGAGTTCTACGGCAACAAGGACGGCAAGGCCCGCATCATCGCGGTGCCTTACGAGCCGCCGGCGGAATCGCCCGACAACGAATACGATCTCTGGCTCGTCACCGGCCGCGTGCTGGAGCATTGGCATTCCGGCTCGATGACCATGCGCGTGCCGGAGCTCTACAAGGCCTTCCCGGGCGCGCGCTGCTTCATGCACCCCGAGGATGCGCGCAAGCGCGGACTCAACCAGGGCGCCGAGATCACGATCATCTCGCGCCGTGGCGAGATGCGCACGCGCGTCGAGACGCGCGGCCGCAACCGCATGCCGCCCGGCGTGGTCTTCGTGCCCTGGTTCGACGCCAGCCAGCTCATCAACAAGACGACGCTCGACGCCACCGATCCGATTTCCAAGCAGACGGATTTCAAGAAATGCGCGGTCAAGATCGTTCCGGTCTCGGGCTGATGCGCTCGTGGACCTTGCTCGGGGCGGCCCTGGCGGCCAGCCTCGTCCTCGCCTTCGGTGCCGTCTCTCAGGAGGGGGCGCCGGTGAAGATCGTGCCGCGCCTGACCGGGACGGCCGATCCGATGGCGCTCGACAAAGTGCCTGCGCTCGGCCGGCCCATCGTCGACGACGTCAAGCGGATGCGGAACTATCCGGAGCAGCCGCCGGTGATCCCGCATTCCATCGACGGCTACCAGCTCACGCTCAACACCAACCGCTGCATGGACTGTCACAAGCGCGAATTCACCGAGGGTTCGGGCGCGCCGATGATCAGCGTCACCCATTTCCAGGACCGTGACGGGCAGGTGCTCTCCGATGTGACGCCGCGACGCTATTTCTGCACGGCCTGCCACGTCCAGCAGACAGATGTCGCGCCGCTCGTCCTGAATCGGTTCCAGGACGCCAAAGACATTGGCCGGAAGCCTTAGGCGGAACGCGTCATGGCCAGCCTCAAATCCTTCGTCCTCTGGTGCTGGGACATCGTGGTGCGCTTCTGGCGCATCATCAGCCGGCCCAGCACCTATTTGCCGCTCGGTGTGCTGACGCTCGGCGGCTTCGTTGGCGGCGTGCTCTTCTGGGGCGGCTTCAACACGGCGCTGGAGATCACCAACACCGAGAAGTTCTGCACCTCCTGTCACGAGATGCGCGACAACGTCTATCAGGAGCTGCAGTCGACGGTGCATTTCTCGAATCGCTCGGGCGTGCGCGCGACCTGCCCGGACTGCCATGTGCCGCATAACTGGACCGACAAGATCGCCCGCAAGATGCAGGCCTCCAAGGAGGTCTGGGGCAAGATCTTCGGCACGATCTCGACGCGGGAGAAGTTTCTCAACCTGCGGCTGGAACTCGCCAAGCACGAATGGGCGCGGCTCAAGGCGAACGACTCGCTCGAATGCCGGAACTGCCACTCCTCCGTGGCGATGGACTTCACCAAGCAGACGCGCCGCGCAGCCGAGATTCACGGGCGCTTCCTGACGACGGGCGAGAAGACCTGCATCGACTGCCACAAGGGCATCGCCCACCTGTTGCCGGACATGAGGGGGATCGAGCCGGGCTGGAAGGACGCGCCTGAACTGCAGGGCAAGGGCAGCGCCTCCTGGCATGGGCCCGAGCGCGCGGTGCGGACCTATCTCGCGGAGATCGAGAAGAACTGAGCCATCCGCGATGCTTCCGGGCGCGCTGGAGCGGGAGTGAGACCCGCAGATCGCCGCTGATCTGAGCGGCACCGACCTGAAGCCGGAATGGTCGCTCCCAGGCAGCCTTCGGCGCGTTGGTAACAGGGGTAGCAACACCTGTGCCCCGCCACGACGGAACCTTCCTTCCCGGCCCGTGTCGGCGGTCGAACCCCGCCTGGGCAGAATGCGCTGATGCCGTGCTCAGTACCTTATTGGCTTGAGGCAAATCCCGGTTCTCGCGTTCCAGGGCCTTGAGCGTGGCCGTGACCGCGCACATCGAACGCAATAGCGTCTCATATTGCATTTATTGTCGTTATTATGCATATATCGTGTATGAGCCGGTCATATGCATCGCCGTGTCGAACTGCGCGCCTCGCGGGCGGCGTCTATGTCGTCGCCGATTTGAGGGCCGCGTTCGGCGACGATTTCTGCCGGATGCCGCACGTCTTGCGGATCATCGCCGAAAACGTGCTGCGCGAGCTCACGGGCGACCACGAGCGGGATCAGGCCATGAGGGCCCTTCGCGGCTGGCTCGTAGACGGGACCTCGGTGGCGGAGATCGCTTTTCAGCCGGGCCGTGTTCTGATGCACGACACGACATGCACGCCGGCGCTGGTGGATGTCGCGGCTATGCGCGACGCCATTGCTGCGGCGGGCAGGGATCCAGAGCGCCTCAGCCCGGTTCTGCCGGTGGATGTGTCTGTCGACCACTCGCTGGGTGTCGATCTTTCGGCCTCGCCGGACGCCATGGGTGTCAACCTGAAGCGCGAATATCGCCGGAACGGCGAGCGCTATCGCTTCTTGAAGTGGGCGACGCAGGCGCTTGACGGCGTTTGTGTGCATCCGCCGGGCACCGGCATCATGCACACGATCAACCTGGAGCAGCTCGCGACCGTCGTGACCTCGCGCTGGATCGACGGCCGGCTCTGGGCGATGCCCGACACGCTGATCGGTACCGACAGCCACACGCCGATGATCAATGGTATCGGCGTACTCGGGTGGGGCGTCGGCGGGCTCGAGGCCGAGAGCGTCATGTTCGGCATGCCGGTCATGATGCGGATTCCCGACGTCATCGGCGTGCGCCTGACAAACCGGCTGCGCGAGGGAGTCAGTGCGACCGATCTCGCGCTGACAGTGACGCAGCGGCTCCGGGCCCGGAATGTTACCGGTGCGTTCGTCGAGTTCTTCGGGCCCGGCGTGTCCAGCCTGTCTGCGGGCGAGCGCTCCGTGGTCGCGAACATGACCCCGGAATTCGGCGCCTCGACCGGCTATTTCCCGATCGACGACGCGACGCTGGCGTATCTGGCGCAAACGGGCCGTTCATCGGAACAGATCGCTCTGGTCGAGGCTTATGCGAAGGAGCAGCAGCTCTGGTTCGATCCGCAGGCGCAGCCCCGCTACACCGACATCGTCGAGATCGACCTCGCCGCGATAGCCATCAGCCTCGCCGGGCCGCGACGCCCGCAGGATCTGCTCGCTCCCGGGGCTGTGGCGCCGGCCCTGATCGCGATGCCGCAGCCCGAAGCGCCATCCGCCTCTCTGCCGCGCTTTCCCGTCGCCCTTGCGGCGATCACCAGCTGCACCAACACCTCTGATCCCCGCCTCGTCGTGGCGGCCGGGCTGGTCGCCCGCAAAGCACGCCGTCTTGGGCTGAAGCCACCGGCATGGGTCAAGACGTCACTGGCACCGGGTTCGCCCGCCGCGGAGCGCTATCTCAGGCGGGCGGGATTGCTTGACGATCTCGAGGCCCTCGGCTTCGGCATCGTCGGCTATGGCTGCACGACCTGCATCGGCAACTCGGGGCCGCTGCTGCCGGCTATGGATGCGGCTGTCCGCGCCGATGAGGTTCTCCCGGTCGCAGTTCTGTCAGGCAACCGCAACTTTCCCGGTCGGGTGCATGGCCAGGTGGAAGCAGGGTTCCTGGCATCGCCCGCGCTTGTGGTGGCGTATGCACTGGCCGGCGACGCTGATCGCGATATCCTCCATGACCCATTGGCCTCCACGGCCGACGGCAGGGCGGTGACGCTGGCCGAGCTGTGGCCGAGCGGTGCCGAGATCGACGCAGCTTTGGCGCTCGCCCTCGACCCTGCGGATTTCAAACGCGCGTTTGCCGAAGCCACGACAAGCCGTCACTGGGCTGAGTTGGATGCACCATCTTCGCCGCTCTTCCCATGGGACCCGGCCTCGACCGCCCTCCGGCCGCCCCCCTTCGCCCGGGCGATTCAGGCGAACAGGCTTGGCCGGTATCGCGCCCAGCCGCTGCTGGTTCTCGGCAACGACATCACCACGGACCACATCTCTCCGGCCGGGCAGACCCCAGCCGCCAGCGAAGCCGGGCAATGGCTGGTCGAGCGCGGTGAGGATCCGAAGGACCTGAACGTCTACGCCTCGCGCCGCGGCAACTGGGAGGTGATGCTGCGCGGTCTGTTCACCAACCGCACGGTGGCAAACCGCCTTGCCCCGGACCTGCCGGCAGGCTCGACCCTTCACGTCCCGACCGGCCAGACCCTGTCCCTTTGGCGAGCCGCGGAGCGCTACCGCGCATCAGGCGATGCGATGGTCGTCGTCGCCGGCGAGCGCTACGGCACGGGCTCGTCGCGGGACTGGGCCGCAAAGGGGCTTGGGCTCCTCGGCGTCAATGCGGTCATCGCCCAGAGCTTCGAGCGTATCCATCGCTCCAACCTGATCGGAATGGGCATTCTGCCTCTGCTGCTTCCTCCCGGGACCGGGCCGGAGACGCTGGATCTTGCGCCTGGCGACACGATCGAGATTGAAGCTACGGCCGATGTAATCGCTCCGCGCAGCGCCGTCATAGCCCGCATCCATCGTGTCGGCGGATGCATCGAGCCCCTGCCTCTGCAGGCCGCCGTCGAAACCGCGCTCGAATGCGAGACGCTGCGTGCGGGCGGCATCATTTCCCTGATCCTCGGGCGCCAGTTGGCCGCGCCCGTACCGCCTTTCACCGCAACCGGTGAAACACCACCCGCAGCCCTGCGGGACGCCTGAACAGCGCAAAAGCGCGATCACCTGTCATCCTTGGGAGGATCATCATGACGACCCGCAGAGTTTTCCTGGCCGCCGGCATCGCGGCTCTCTCGATCTCGCCCGGCTTCGCGCTGGCCCAGTCGCCGATCCAGGAACTGAAGATCATGGCGCCGGCCGGTCCCGGTGGTGGCTGGGACGGTGCTGCCCGCTCGATCCAGCAGGTCCTGACCGAGACCAAGGCCGTCCGCAGCGTGCAGGTCAACAACGTCACCGGCGCCGGCGGCACGATCGGGCTGGCGCAGTTCATCAACAACGCCAAGGGCGACCCGAGCCAGTTGATGGTCAACGGGATCACGATGGTTGGCGCCATCCTGACCAACAAGTCGCCCGTAAACCTGGACCAAGTGACACCGCTCGCGCGCCTGACCGGCGATCCGCTGGTCATCGTCGTGCCAGCGGAGTCACCCCATAAGACGGTGAAGGACTTCGTGGCCGCAATCAAAGCCGATGTGGCGCGCGTCACCTGGGCGGGTGGGTCGGCGGGCGGCGCCGATCATATTCTTGCCGCGCTCGTCACCAAGGTGGCGGGCGCCGATGCCGGCAAGGTCAATTACGTCGCCTTCTCCGGCGGCGGCGAAGCGCTGGCGGCGATGCTCGGTGGCCGCGTGACGGCGGGCGTTTCCGGCTACGGCGAGTTCGAGGGCCAGATCAAGGCTGGCAAGCTGCGGGCGCTCGCAATCTCCTCGGGCAAGCGTCTCGAAGGCGTCGATGTCCCCACGCTCAAGGAACTCGGCTACGACGTCGAAGTCGTGAACTGGCGTGCGGTCATGGCAGCGCCGGGCATCGCGGCCGATCAGAAGGCGCAACTGATAAAGCTCTTCGATGGTCTGGTCGCAAGCGGCGAGTGGAAGGCCCTGCTCAAGGCGCGCGGCTGGGACGACTATTATCTCGCCGGCGAGCCTTTCGCCGCCTTCCTCAAGGAGGAACAGGTCCGCGTCGGCGACATCCTCAGAGCCATCGGCCTCGTCAAATAGGCACCGCTTGCCGCGCGGCCCTGCCGGCCATAGACCACATATCGGCGCGCGAAATGCCGCCGAGGTGCAGGCAATGGCTGGCAGCGGAAGACGAGACCTCGCAACCCCACTCGCGGCGCGCATCCTTGGCGAGATCCGGGATGGTGCCATGGGCATCGGAACTCATCTCCGCTCTCAGGACATCGCGACACGCCTCGGCGTGTCGCGGTTTCCTGTCGGCCAGGCACTCCAGCTTCTCGCCGACAAGGGTGTGCTGCGTCACGAACGCAACCGTGGATATTTCGTCGAACAGGCGTCGCCGCCTTCGAGTGAGACACTTGGGCTTTCCGAGCCGGATCAAGTGACACAGGCCTATTTTCGGATCGCAGACGACCATCTCCGGGGCAGTCTCCCGGAGCAGGTCAGCGAAGCCGATTTGCGCCAGAGCTATGGTCTCACGCGCGCCGAACTCAATGCGGTCCTGACCCGCATCAGCCAGGAGGGCTGGGCAGAGCGGCGGGCGGGCTATGGTTGGACCTTCGCGCCGGTGTTGAACACGCCGGAAAGCCTCGAGCAAACCTATCGGCTGCGCCTCGCGCTCGAACCCGCTGCGCTTCTGGAGCCTGGATACCATTTGGCCCCGGAGAGCATCGCAGCGTGTCGTGCTGCCGAGGAGCGGCTGCTCGCAGGCGCCATCGAAACCGATACAGCCGATGCCCTGCATGAGCGCGGCGTGCGCTTTCACGAGACCATCGTGGCGGGGGCTGGCAACCCGTTCTTTCTCGACACGATTCGCCGGATCAACCGGGTGAGACGGTTGCTGTCCTACCGCTCCATGCTCGACCGCAAGCGCTACCGCCAGCAATGCGAGGAGCATCTCGCAATCCTCGACAGCCTCGCAGGAGGGCGGCAATCGGAAGCGGCAGAGCGCCTGCGTCTGCACCTGACGCACACCATCGACAATCTCAGTGGAATCCGCTCGCTGCTGAGCCGCTGAGAGAAGCCGTATTGAACAGGCACGTCGCAAGCGCTCGGAAATGCTTCGGCTTGAGGTAGCGTCCGTTCGACGACGCGCCCCGGATCAAGGCCGCGTGGCGCTCGCTGTGGATTCGCTGTCATCCCGCAAGCGGATGTTCATTGCCTTCTTCGGGGCGATTTGAAGCCAGATCGTTTGCGTTGGCCGTGCCTGAGCGAGGGCTTCATCCAGAGATGCTGCCTCAAGCTCTCCGGCATCTTCAGACTCTCGTCCCGCCGTCGGCCATGATGACCGACGCAGTACAGAAGGAGGCTTCGTCCGAGGCCAGCCAGAGGATCGGGAAGGCGACCTCGCGCGGGTCCGCCCAACGGCGCTGGATGTTGTGATCGACCTGTTCGGTGCGCAGGTCCTGCTCGCTTCTGCCTTCGGCGGCGAAGCGGCGGACATGGAAGGGCGTCAACGTCAGCCCCGGGCAGACGGCGTTGACGCGCACGCCGCGGTCGACCTCCTCGAAGGCCAGTGTCTTGGTCAGCGAGATGATGCCGGCCTTGGCGGCGTCGTACTGGCCCATCCCGGCACGCGGGTTGAAGGCGTGGGTCGAGGAGATGTTGACGATGGCGCCCTTGCCGGAGCGGCGCAGCGCCGGGAGCGCCTCGCGCGCCAGATAGGCATAGCTCAGCAGATTGACCGAAAGGACCTTCGCCCAGGTTTCGGCCTTGGCCGCCTCGAGCGGCTCATAGGAGCGAATGCCGGCGTTGTTGACCAGAATGTCGAGGCTGCCGAAGGCGGCGAGCGAGCGCGCGACGATCTGCCCCGCGGCGCTCTCCTGGCCGACATCGGCCTCGATGGCGAGGATCTCGGCGCCGGGCACGGCCTCGCGCACCGATGCCGCGACCTGGTCCAACGCGGAGGAATCGATGTCGACCAGCGCGATGCGAGCGCCTTCCTCGGCAAAGAGCCGGGCGGTGGCGTGGCCGATTCCGCCGGCGCCGCCAGTGATGATCGCGGTCTTTCCCGCCAGCCGTGGCATGCTCGGAATCTCCTGATTGCGTGTTGTCTCAGCCGACCAGCGTTGCGCTGGATTCGAGCGCCTGGCCGCGCATCACCCGGAGTAGCCAGACGACCGAGTAAACCGCCATCAGCGCGGCGCAGCCGGGGATCGCGCCATACCACCAGCCCTTGTCGAGCCTGAGATAGGGGGTCGTCTCCCCGGCCAACCGGACGAAGTCGATACCGTAGATCAAGAGCACCAGCGCGAAGGCGAGCATGGCGAGGTTGATGAAGATCTCGACGACGCGCCGCGCGGCGGCCGGCATCAGGTCTTCGAAGAGCACCACGCGGTAGAGCATGCCCTCGCGCCAGAGCGCGAGCGATGTCAGCATCACCAGCCAGATGAACAGGAGTTCCACGATCTCGTCATAGCCCTGGATCGAGAAGAGTGGCGACAGTCGAAGCACGATGGCGAGCGCCAGCAGCACGAAGAGCCCGAGCATGCAGGCGACCGCGCCCGCCTTGCAGAGCGCCGCCACGACGCGGTCGGCCGCCTTCAGCACGGCGATCATCGCGACACTCCATAGCCGAGCAGATGCGGGAGCCAGAGCGAGATGGCGGGCACATAGGTGATGACGAAGAGCACCGCGATCAGCGCCAGTACATAGGGCCAGATCTCGCGGGTGATCTCGGCGATCGAGATCTTGGCGATGCCGGCCACGACATAGAGGCACAGCCCGACCGGGGGAGTGACCAGTCCGATCATGATGTTGAGCACAAGGATGACGCCGAAATGCACCGGGTCGACGCCGATCTTGGTGATGATCGGCAGCAGCACCGGATAGGCGATGATCATGATGGCGATGCCCTCGATGAACATGCCGAGCAGCAGCAGCACGACGTTGATGATCAGCAGGATCATCCAGGGCTCTGACGACATCGAGAGGAACGCGGTGAGGATCGCGTTCGGGATCTGTTGCTGGATCAGCACCCAGCCGAAGGGTGTGGCGAGCGCGATGATGAACATCACCTGCGCGGTCTGCCGCGCGCTTTCCCAGAGCACCTCGACCGTATCGCCCATGGTGAGCTCGCGGTAGACGAAGCGCCCGAGCAGGAAGGCATAGCCGGCCGCGACGACCGCGGCCTCGGTCGGCGTGGCGAACCCCGCGAAGATCACGAGCAGGATCGTCGGCGGCAGCAGCAGGGCAGGGCCGGCCTTGGCGACCGTTCGCATCGCCTCCGGCAGCGGCGGCAGCGCCTCGCCGCGTGGCAGGTCCATGTGCTTGGCGACGGTGGCGATCACGCCCATCAGCGCGGCCGCCATCAGCAGGCCGGGCAGGATGCCGGCGAGAAACAGCGCGCCGACCGAGACGTTGGCGAGACTGCCATAGATCACGAACGGAATGCTCGGCGGGATGATCGGCCCGATGGTGGAGGAGACCGCCGTGATCGTCGCCGCGAAGCGGCCGGTATAGCCCGCCTTGGTCATGGCGCGGTGTTCGATGACGCCCATGCCGGCCGCATCGGCGACCGCCGAGCCTGACATGCCGGCAAAGATCACGCTGCCGATGACGTTGACATGGGCAAGCCCGCCGCGAATGCGGCCGACACAGAGCTGCGCGACCTGGAAGATGCGCTCGGTCGTGCCGCCGACATTCATCAGGTTGCCGGCGAGGACAAAGAAGGGAATCGCCAGCAGCGGGAACGAGGTCGTGCCCGCATAGGTGCGCTGGATGAAGATCAGCAGCAGGTCCGGCCCCGCCGTCCAGACCATGGTGGCGACGGCGACGAGGCCGAGCGCCGCGGCGATAGGAATGCCGATCAGGATGACGAAGCAAACCCCGATCAGGATAGCCGTAACCAGCATAGCGTCCGCTGCCCTTTCTGCCTCCTTGCGGTTCCGCTTCGCTCAGGCGGTCCGGGCTTCGCTGACGAGCTTCGTCCAGGCGTTCCAGACGTCCTCTCCCAGTGCCTTGCGGAGTTGGTCGTAGGCAGGGCCCATCTTCTCGCGGAACGGCGCGACATCCGGCCGGGTCAGTTCCACGCCGGCCTTCTGCATGTCCGCGAGGTTCTTCTCCTCATTGTCGCGCACACCCTTGCGGGAGGCGTTGCCAGCGGCCTTCGCCTCTTCGGAGACGATCTTGCGCTGCTCCTCGCTCAGTTTGCCCGACCAGACGCGCGGATTGGCGCAGAAGACAATCGGCGCGTAGATGTGCCGGGTCAGCGCGATATGCTTCTGCGCCTCGTAGAACTTGGCCGCGAAGGTGGTGCCCACGGGGTTGTCCTGCCCGTCGACGACCTTGTTGGCGAGGGCGAGATAGACTTCCTGGAAAGCGATGGTCTGGGTGCTGGCGCCCAGCGCCTCGAAGGCGGCCTTGATGGCGAGCTCGGGCGGGACGCGGATCTTCAGCCCCTGCACGTCGGCCGGCTGGTTGATCGGCCGGCGGCTGTTGGTCGTGGCGCGGAAACCCCATTCGAAATTGGCGATCCAGGCGAAGCCGGCCGTCTTGAGCTGCTCCGCTATCCAGTCGCGAGCGGTGACGTCGAGCGTGCGGTGGGCGTGTTCGTAGGAATCGAACTGGTAGGGGATGTTGATGACGCCGATGGTCTTCGACAGCGCCTCGATGTTCGCCGGGTTGAACAGCATCATGTCGATGGCGCCGAGCCGGGTCTGCTGGGCGGCCTCGACCGGCGACCCGAGCGCGTTATTGGGGAAGATCGTGATCTTGACCTCGCCCTTCGTGCGGTCGGCGATGCGCTTGACCATCGCCTCCGCCTCGGTGTGAACCGGGTGGCTGATATCGGCCGGGTGCGTGAGCCTCAGTTCGACCGCGGCGCGGGCCGGCCGGATGAAAGATGCGCTGACGGCCAGCGCTCCACCGGCACCGAGTACGGCACGACGCGAAATTCTGCTGGCGATCATGAGTTCTTCCTCCGCTCCCTGCCGCGGCCTGCGCGGCATCGTTCTGGGCGTGAGGTCGTCGCCTCCGCCAGCCTTCTGCGAGGCTGCGGAAACCTTGCATGCAAGAATACGGAGCGTCAACCGCTGCCAGCGCCGCCGCCGATTTCGCCGGTCGCAGGGCCGGGCACCGTGCCGCGGCGCTCGGAGAGCGCGGCGACCAGGCCGGAGAGACCGCCGCGGACATGTTCGCGCAGCGCCTCGCCGGCGCGCTGCGGATCACGCGCCGCCAGGGCGTCGAGGATGAGTTGGTGTTCCTCGATCGCTGCCTTCCAGCGCTTGGGCCAGAGGTTCGAGGAGTAGCGCGCGCGATCGACGCGGAGCGCGAGCTGGTCCCAGACCGAGAGCAGCACCGGATTGGCCGCGAGCTCCACGATCTTGCGATGGAACGCCTTGTTGGCTTCGAAATAGCCCGGCAGTTCGTCGCGGGCATGGTGCAGCAGCATGCGGTAATGCAGCAATCCGATCTCCGCCTCTGCCTCTTCCGTCATGTTTTTGGCCGCAAGCTCGCCCGCCAGCCCCTCGATCACGGTCACGACGTCGATCAGCGCGGTGACATGGTCGAGATCAAGATCGGACACGACGGCGGAATGGTTCGGCAGCGCGCGCAGCAGCCCGTCCTGGATCAGGGTCTTGATCGCCTCGCGCACCGGCGTGCGGGAGACGGCGAACTGCTCGCAGAGTTCGCGCTCGTTCATCTTGGCCCCCGGGGCGAGCACGCCTGTGACGATGAGGTTGCGCAGTTGGCTGACGACGCTGGCGTGCAGCACGCCCTTTCGGCGTGTGCCGTCCTGCGCCTGCGTCTGCGCGATCAGGGCTGCGAGCGGCGTCGTCTCCGCGGATGTAGTCATGGCTGGTCGGGCATTCCAAATGCGCTGCTTGACTGGCGCAATTCCTTGCATGCAATTTCTTCGGCCTTCAAGAGATGGGCCGCGTGCCCATGCCGCATTGGGACGACAGCCATGAACATCATCGACCTCTCGATGCCCATCGGGCAGCATTTCCGCTGGCCGGTCGAGCTGGGAATCAAGGGCGATATCGCCAAGGGAGACCAGTTCCGCGTCTCCCGCCTGTCCGCGACCTGTCACGGCTTTTCCCATGTCGACGCCATGGCCCATTTCGTCGCTGGCGGGCCGACCATCGAGACGACGCCGCTTTCCGCCGTCGTCGGCCCCTGCCGCGTGCTCGATCTCAGCGCACGCCCCGCCAACGAGCCCATCGAGCCGGAACACCTCGCGGCGGCCGACCCCGGCGGCAAGGAGGGAGAGATCTTGCTGCTCGCCGCGCATTGGTCCGACCGGCGCGACTACAACTCCCGTGAGTTCTGGACGCAGGCGCCCTGGCTGAGCCGCGCTTCGGCCGAATGGCTCGCGGCGCGCAAGCCGACCGCGGTCGCCTTCGATTTCCCTCAGGATTATCCGATCCGCCTGCTGCTCGACGGCAAGGAGGTGCCGAAGCCGGAGCATGTCACGCATGACGTGCTGCTCTCGAACGGCGTCACGCTGATCGAGTACGTCGTGAACACGAGCCGGCTCAAAGCCCCGCGCAACCTCTTCTCCGCTGCGCCTCTGCTGATCCCCAATGCGGATGGGGCGCCCGCGCGCTTCTATGCGATCGAGGGCCTGCCAGTCTGACCGCAGGCGATGCGCGCGGCTGGAGCACGCGCCGATCAGATTGCGCAGCAATCCGATCGGGCCGCGCGTTCTCCATCCATAGTTTGGAGGCGGATTCACCAGGGATCGGGTTTGACACGCCGCAGTCGCCTTGTATTCTGCATACAGAATAAACGAGGCCGCCGGATCTGCGTGCGGCCCTGAGGAAACCGAGGAGGAGGGCGATGGTGCAAAACCGCGCCCCGCTGGCTCTTTGCCGGCAGCATCGTCGCACCTGTTCGCAGCCCTTGCGGGCCGCGTCATGAGCGAGCGCGTCAGATACGCTCTCCTGCGGGGCGTCGAAAACCTGCTGATCGTCGGCTTCGTGGCGATGATCGCAATGGTCTTCGGCAATGTCGTGCTGCGTTACGCGTTCAATTCCGGCATCACCGCCTCCGAGGAGCTTTCGCGGCTGCTTTTCGTCTGGCTGACCTTCGGCGGCGCCTTCCTGGTGGCGCGCGAGGGCGGCCATCTCGGCATGACGACGGTCGTGCTGATGCTTGGGCAGCGTGGTCGCTGGTGGTGCCGTTTCGCGGCCGAGAGCCTGTCCTTGCTCTGCATGGTGCTGTTGGTCGCCGGCTGCTGGACGCAGACCGTCATCAACATCGAGAACCACATGCCCGTCACGGGCGTGCCGATGGCGATGACCTATCTCGCCGGGCTGGTCTGCGGACTGGGCATCGGCGCGCTCAACCTGCAGACGATCGTTTTGATGCTGCGCGGCCAGATCGGCGAGGACGAACTCGTCATCGGCGCGGAGTCGGAAGAGCTCTCCGCCTTCGAGGCGCAGCAGCGCCAGGAGGCGCGCCGGTGACCGTCCTCGTCTTCCTCGGTTCGTTGCTCGGCGCCATGGGGCTGGGCATGCCGATCGCCACCGCGCTGCTGGCCTGCGGCGTCGCGTTGATGATCCAGCTCGATAGCTTCGACCCGCAGATTCTGGCGCAGAATCTGGTCGCCGGTGCAGACAGCTTTCCGCTTATGGCGGTGCCTTTCTTCATGCTCGCGGGCGAGTTGATGAATGCCGGCGGGCTTTCCCGCCGGATCATCGCGCTCGCCGTTGCGCTGGTCGGCCATGTGCGCGGCGGGCTCGGCTATGTCGCGGTGCTGGCGGCGTTGGTCATGGCCAGCATCTCAGGCTCGGCGGTTGCCGACACGGCCGCCCTGGCCGCGATCCTGCTGCCGATGATGCGCCAGGCGGGCTACAACATGCCGCGCGCAGCGGGGCTGATCTCGGCCGGCGGCATCATCGCCCCGGTCATTCCGCCCTCGATCGGCTTCGTCGTGTTTGGCGTTGCTGCGGGCGTCTCGATCACGCGGCTGTTCCTCGCCGGCATCGTGCCCGGTATCCTGATGGGGCTCGCGCTCGTCATCACCTGGTGGATCGTCGCCCGCGACGAGCCCGTGGCGCGCGCCAAGCGGGCGAGCCTGCGCGAGATCGCCAGGGCCGGCATCGACGGCATCTGGGCGCTGGCGCTGCCGGGGCTGATCATCGGCGGCATGAAGGCGGGTGTCTTCACCCCGACGGAGGCCGCGGTGGTGGCCGCGGTCTATGCGGCCTTCGTCGGCGCCTTCGTCTATCGCGAGTTCAAGCTGGAGCATCTGCGCCCGGCGCTGCTCAACGCGATCAAGACCTCGGCCGCTGTCATGTTCCTGGTCGCGGCGGCGATGGTTTCCGCCTGGCTCATCACTATCGCCGACATTCCGGCCCAAGTCGCAGATCTGCTCGGCCCGCTGCTCGACAACAAGACGCTGCTGATGTTCGCGATGATGGCACTGGTCGTCGTCGTCGGAACTGCGCTCGATTTCATCCCGACCGTGCTGATCCTCACGCCGGTGCTGATGCCGATCGTCAAGCAGGCGGGCATCGATCCGGTCTATTTCGGGGTGATGTTCATCATCAACAACGCGATCGGCCTGCTGACGCCGCCGGTCGGCACGGTGCTGAACGTGGTTTGCGCCGTGGGCCGCATCCCGATGGACAAGGTCATTCGCGGCGTCATGCCGTTCCTGATCGCGCAGATCGGCTTGCTGCTCCTGCTCATCCTCGTTCCGGAGATCGTGACGGTTCCAGCGCGCTGGCTGTCGGGACGCTGAAGCTGCCTGAGTTTCAATTGCCAAGAAAAGAACATCGGAGGACGCTCATGACCCTGAAGACAGCATCGCTCACCCGCCGAGGCGCGCTCATGGGCGCGAGCGCTGGCCTCGGCCTCTTCATGATCGGCCGGCCGGCGCTCGCGCAGACGACGAAGCTGCGCTTCGCTCATCCGCATCCCGAGGCCGACAGCTGGCACAAGGCGGCGCTGCTCTTCGCCGAGCAGATTAAGGCCAAGAGCCAGGGACGCTACGAGGTCCAGGTCTTCGCAAACGGCGCTCTCGGCTCCGACGCGCAGACGATCAGCGCCGTGCGCGGCGGCTCGCTCGACATCTGCCTGACCGGCAATCCCTTCTTCACCGGCCTTGCGCCCAAGCTCAACGTGCTCGATCTGCCTTTCCTGATTCAGAGCCGCAAGCACGCGGCCGCCGTGATGGACGGGCCGATCGGCGATGGCCTGCGCCGCGAGCTCGAAGGCTCCAATCTCAAGGCATTGGCGACCTGGGAAATCGGCTGGAGGAACCTGACCAATAATCGCCGCCCGGTGGCGACCGCCGCCGACATCAAGGGGCTCAAGATTCGGACCACGCCGAACCCGGCCCATATCAAGGCCTTCCAGCTCCTCGGCGCCGTTCCGACCCCGATGGCCTTCACAGAACTGTTCACCGCGTTGGAGACCGGCACCGTCGATGGGCAGGAAAACCCCGTGACGCTGATCCTCAACGCAAAGTTCCACGAAGTGCAGAAGCATCTTTCGCTGACCCGCCACGCTTTCACCACCGGCCCGGTGGTGATGAACAAGGCAAAGTTCGACGCCCTGCCCGCCGATCTGCAGGAGGTCTTCGTCAAGATCGCGGTCGAGATCGCAGGCACGCAGCGCCAGATGAACGAGGACACCGAGGGCTCCAGCCTCGCGGCCTTGAAGAAGGCGGGCATGCAGGCCGTGGAAAATCCCGATCGCGACTCCTTCGCGAAGATCGTGACCACGGAGGTGGAGAAGGATTTCGTCGGCAAATTCGGAAGCGAGACGCTCGACGCCATCAAGAAGGCGGCGGTCTAGAAGCGCTGGCGTTTAGAGGCGGGCTTAAGCTCCGTGCTTGGTGGCCGGGTGCTTGAGCCTTTGACGGGAGTCGCCGCCTCGGTTCCCAGAAAGCGCGACTGATGGGCCAGGGCTCGCGGGTTTGCGAGCCCTGGTCCGCGTGATCGCAACGCCATGTCTGCTCGTTAAGCCTGGTCGGGCGCGCGCCCTCGCTGTCTATCCGTCGGCTGGAGAGTGGCAGAATGTCCAGGCGGCGGTGGCTGGCAGACCGGCTGCCGACGGCGCGCGCCTGAGCCGGTCGGATACTCCAACTGACTATTCCGGCGTTCTGCACCCACAATCGGAACCCGGACGTCCGCCGCAAGCCCGACATGCGTCGAGCTGCTTACGGGGGAGTCCCGGTCAGTTCAGGAACTCCGGAGAGATCAGGCCGGGAAGGAACAGCGAAACCTTCGGCCACATGATGATCAGCGCCAGCACCAGCAGCATCGGCATCAGCATGATCATCGTGTCTTTCAGGGCTGCCCGAATGCTGATGCCAGCGACCGAGCAGGCGATCATCAGGCACAGCCCGTATGGGGGCGTGACCAGGCCGAAGGCGAGGCTGACGATCCCGATCATAGCGAAATGGACCGGATCCATCATGACCGCCTTGGCGAGCGGAGCCAGGATCGGGCCGACGATGATGATCGCCGGGATCGCATCGAGGAAGCAGCCCACCGCGAGGAAGACGGCCGCGATGAAGAAGCCGGTCTCGTAGAAGCTCATGCCCCAGGACGAGACGCCGGCCAGGATGGCCTGCGGCATCTTGTAGTAGGCCATCAGCCAGCCGAAGGCCGAGGCCGTGCCGACGCAGAACAGGGTGACGCCGGACAGTTTGCCGGTGTCGAGAAGAGCGGCGTAGAGCCCCTTCAGGTCCATTTCGCGATAGACGATCAACGACAGGATCGCCGCATAGACGACCGCGATCGCTGCCGATTCCGTCGCCGTGAACCAGCCGAAGATCTTGCCGCCGATGATGATGCCGGGCGTGGCCAGCGCGAGAAGCGAATGCTCGAAGGCCTTCAGAACCTCCCTGAACGTTGAACGGGGATAGGTCGGGTAGCCCCGCCTCACGGCATAGGCATGAACCGTCGCCATCTGCGCGACGCCGATCAGTAAGCCGGGGATCACGCCGGCCAGGAACAGCGCGCCGATCGAGGTGGTCAGGATGCCGCCCCAGACGATCATCAAGATCGAGGGCGGGATGATAACCGCGAGCACCGCCGACACCGCGGTGATCGCCACCGAGAAGCTGTCGTCATAACCCTCCCGGCGCTGCGCCTCGATGAAGATTTTCGACTGGCTCGCGGCGTCGGCGGTGGAGGAGCCGGAGATGCCGGCGAAGAATATCGACAGCACCACGTTGATCTGAGCCAGACCGCCGGGAAAATGCCCGACGAGCGCACGCGAAAGGGTCATGAGACGGTTCGTCACGCCGCCGACATTCATCAGGTTGGCGGTCAGAAGGAAGAACGGGACGGCCAGAAGAATGAACGAGTTCAAAGAGTTGAACGTCTCGCTCATCAAGGTCATGATGTCGAGCCGAGGCTCGATGATCAGGATGGGTAGACAGGCGAGGGCGAGCGAGAAGGCGACGGGGATCCGCAGCAGCAGCCCGAGGAAGAAACAGCCGAAAAGGATGCCCGCGGCTTCGCCGGAAGAGAGGACGCTGCCGGTCATGGGGTGCTCTTTCCAGCGAGAATGCGCAGATCATCGAGAAACTGCTCACCGAGGAAGGCGATCCAGCTCATGCCGGCGATCGGCCACGCGACATGGATCAGCCAAAGCGGCAGCTCTGCCAGTTCGGATGTGCGGTTCCAGGCGAACTTCGTGAACTCGATCCCGCCGATCACGAAGACGATGGCGATCGCCAGGACGCCGAGCTTGGCGACGATGCGCATGAACGCGTCACCGCGCGGACCCAATGGGGGCAGCAGGTCGACATCGAAATGCGCGCTGTCACGGACCCCGAGCGCGGTCCCGATCATCACGGTCCACAGGAAGAGAAACCGGGCCATCTCCTCCGTCCAGATGTAGGACGGGATGAGATCGGTATAGCGCGACACGATCTGCAGCATCACTGGCACGACCAGGATGCCGACGGATACCACGACGAGATGCGACAGGAGCCGAGCATAGGCAGCCGTGAGGCGCCGCCATGGGCTGCCGGACAGGATGGCGTTCATGGGGATGTTCCGACGCGGAGGGCGAACCCCGACCGCGATGGCGGCCGGAGTTCAGGCGAGGATCAGGCGCTGGCGATGGCCGTGTGGATGCCGCTTGCGTCGACCTCTTTGGCGTAGGCGAGCATGACGGGCTCGGCGAGCTTCTGCATGGCAGCGCGGTCCTCGAACGGGATCCGCTTCAGCCGGCCGGCCGCCTCCAGCCTGGCGAGGATCTCGGAATCGCTGCCGGATTCGACCTTGCGTTCGTAATCCGCCGCTTCCTTGCCGGCCTGGATCACCGCGTCCTGCAGGTCCTTGGGCAAGCTCGTCAGCGTCTTCATGGAAAAGCAGATCGGCCTGACCGAAACCGCGTGCTGCGTCATCAGGATGTTGGGAGCGACTTCGAAGAACTTCATCTGCTCGATGCCGGCGGCTTCGTTCTCGGCCGCCGCGATGACGTTGTTCTGAATCGCGTTGTAGATTTCGTTATAGGCGATGACCGTCGGTGACATGCCGATGGCCGAGAAGCTGCGGGACCAGATCGGCGCGCCCTGGACGCGGACCTTGAGGCCCTTGATCTCGGCGAGGTTCTTCATCGGCTTGTTGGAGAACAGGTTGCGCACGCCGCCACCGCCATAGCCGATCAGCCGGACACCGGCCTTCTTCTCGATCTCGTCGGCGATGGGCGTCAGCAGGCCCTTGTTCACCACGGCTTCCATGTGCGGGAAATCCCGGAAGACGAAAGGCGCATCGATGAATGGCGCGGCCTTGGCGAAGGTCGACATGTGGGCAGGCGACACGACGGCGTAATCGACGTTCTTACCTTGAGCCATATACTCGAAATACTGCTTCTCGAGGCCCAGTGAAGAATCCTTGTGCAAGGTGAAGTTGATCGGCCGATTGTAGAGCGCCTTCACCCGTTCCTCGAACTTGAGCAGTCCTTGGGTAAAGGGGTGCGCATCGTTGAACTGGACGGCTCCTACGAGCGTCGGGACGGCCTGCGCGCGACCGATGGCAGGGGCAAAAACCGTCGTAGCAGCCGCGGCGGCGACGCCCTTGAGCAAGGCTCTCCGTTTCATCAGCATTCCCTCCTCCAACGCCTCTCTAATGGAGGCTGCCGACAGAATGTCAGATCGTTCCAGGTTTGACCATGACTTGCAGTCTAGATTTCTGATTGCCGTAGATGCGGGGTAGTTATGAACTCATCTGCATCCGGATGTGCCCACGGCAGACATTGAGCTGCTGCCCCTTGCCGGGCGTTCGGCTGGAGCACAAAGAGGGTTACCCAGCGACCAAGGCTTCGAGTATTCAAGCTGGTGAAGAAATCTTACATTGCCGGCCTGCAAAGGGTGGCTTGGCCGGCTGACGCCGCTCAGGCCGGGCCGCCGTTGTAACGTCCAGCTTCCTCGCGCAGCCAGCCGACGAAGGCCTGCACGTTGATGTTCTCGTCGAAGCGCTTGGGGTAGACGACGTAGTAGGCATCCTCGCAACGCATGCGGTGCGGGCAGGCGACCATCAGCGCTCCCGACTGGATTTCCTCCCGCACCAGAAAATCCGGCAGGATGGCCACGCCGATGCCGGCGATCGCGGCCTGGATGACGAGCGAATAATACTCGAACTTCGGCCCGGCGATGCCGTTCACGTTGCCGGCTCCGGCATCGACCAGCCAATCGCGCCAGAGATAGGGGCGCGTCGTATGCTGCAGCAGCGGCAGCCGCGCAAACCCGTCGGGGCTCGCGAGGGCTTCGCCGCCGATCAGGGCGGGCGCGCAGACCGGGATCACATGCTCGTCCAGCAGGTGATGGATGCGGGCGCCCGGCCAGGTCGGGCTGCCGAAATGGATCGCGGCATGAGCCTTTTCTTCCTCGAAGCTGAACGGCCGGATCTTTGAGATCAGGTTGATGTCGACTGTCGGATGCTTGGCGATGAAGCGCGCCAGCCGCGGCACAAGCCAGCGCGAGCCGAAGGTCGGCAGGCAGGCAACCGTCAAAACCCCGCCTTTGCGTCCGTGCGAAAGAAACCGGGTGGTCGCCACTTCGACCCGATTCAACAGGCTGCGCAGCTCCTCGGCATATTCCTCGGCAGCAACGGTCGGCGTCAGCCGCTGCTTGTCGCGCAAGAAGAGGGTCTGGCCGAGCAGTTCCTCGAGCGCGGCGAGCCGGCGGCTGACGGCGCTCTGCGTCAGGTTGAGCTCGGCCGCAGCGCGCGTGACGCTGCGATGGCGCGCGACCGCCTCGAAACAAGCGAGATCCCGCGTCGGCGGCAAGGTCCTGCGCATTGGTCCGGTTCCGCCAAGTTCATTCCAATTTGGAATGATGTGCATCGGAAATCGGCAATGGGCAAGCTTGCCGGGGAGCCCTAGCTTTCCAGGAGAGGGAATAGGGCGGGCAAGCGGAAAGATCCGCGCTCAGCCGGATTTGTTTGCAGGCCGCACACAAAGAAAGGGGAGAATGATGAAGCTCGCGACAGCATTCGCAGGCGCGCTGATGGGGCTTGGCACGACAGTGGCCTTGGCGCAGCAGCCGGTTCCGGAGATCAAGGTGCTGACCTGGCCGGCTGCCAAGTACCAGCACTATTTCGAGACCTCCAATTACATCGCCGAAGGCTGGCGCAAGCTCGGGCTCAAGGTCACGCTCGATCCGCAGCCCTTCCCCAATCCGATGCTGTCGAAATGGTTCAAGGAGCACGACTTCGACGTGGTGCTGTCGGTCCTCTCGGGCTCACCGCAGCGCTCGGAGCCGGACTTCTTCACCAACGCCCAGTTCAACTCGCGCAACAATGCGCCGGGCGATTCCAATGTCGGCTCCTTCTCCAGCCCGAAGGTCGACGAACTCGGCGCCCGGCAGCTCGCGCTCTACGACGCGCAGGAGCGCCGCAAGGTGATCTACGAACTGCAGCGCGTCCTGGCCGACGAGCAGCCTGAGGCGGTCCTTGCCTATGTCGTCAACACCTTCGCGATGAACACAGCCAAGGTCGAGATCCCCGGCTATGAGGACACCACCGATGGCCCGCGCTCGCTCTGGAACATGCTGCGCATGACGCCCAGGGCCGGGGCTGCCGTGAAGATCGGCCGGACCATCGACCAGGGCACCTTCAACCCGCTGGCGGCGACGATCGTCGAGGACTTCAACACGCTGAGCCTGGTCTACGACAAGCTCGTCGAACTCGGCCCCGACGGCTCGCCGCGGATGTGGCTGGCCGAGGCGCTCGAGGTGGTCGACCCCACCACCGTGGTCGTCAAGCTGCGCCAGGGCCACAGCTTCAGCGACGGCAAGCCCGTCACCGCCGAGGACGTCAAGTTCTCGTTCGACTATGTGAAGCGCTGGGACGCGGCCTATTTCAAGAAATACCTGGAGAAGCTGGCCTCGGTCGAGGTCGTCGACCCCGCGACCGTGCGCTTCAAGCTGACCGAGGCCTATGCGCCGTTCATCATCAACACGCTCGGCCAGGTGCTGATCCTGCCCAGGCACATCTGGGCGGACGTGGTCGAGAAGACCGGCATCGCCAAGCCGCAGGACTTCCGCAACATGCCGCTCATCGGCAGCGGACCCTATACGCTGCGTTACTGGCGCGAGGGGCAGGAGATCTCGCTGCAGCGCCGGGCCGACCATTTTGCCAAGCCCGCCTCCGACCTGTTGATCATCGTCTTCGGCTCGGCCGAACTCGTCGGTGCAGCACTCAAGAAGGGCGATATCGACGTCTCCTTCCAGCCGATCGTGCCGACCGTGGTCAAGGAGTTTGGGGCCGAGAAGAACATCAAGCTGATCCAGGCGCGCTCGAACGGGTATATGTCGATGCGCTACAACATCGCCCGGCCGGTATTCGCTCATACGGCGCTGCGGCAGGCCCTGGCGCATGCCATTCCCTACGAAGCTATCATCGACGAGGTGCTGGGCGGCGATGCCGGTCGCAGTGCGACGCCGATCGTGCCCGTCAACGCCTTCTGGCACGACAGCTCGATCCCGCTGCCGGCCTATGACGTCGACAAGGCCAAGGCGATCCTGAAAGCCGCCGGCTTCAGCTGGGGCCCGGACGGCAGCCTGCGCGCCCCGGCCAAGTGACGCGGTCAGTAACGCGACCGCCGAATACGCGAGCCATCCTGCGATGATCGACGTCAGGAATCTGACCAAGCACTATGCGGCGTCCGCCGGGCTGCGCTCGCTGCTGCCCGGCCGGCGAGGCGAGGTGACGCGGGCGGTCGACGGAGTCAGCTTCCGGATCGGCGCCGGCGAGGTCCTGGGTCTCGTCGGCGAATCCGGCAGCGGCAAGTCGACCACCGGTCGCCTGCTCGTCGGGCTGGAGACGCCGAGCGCAGGCACGATCCTGATCGAAGGCATTGACAGCGCAGCGGCGCGCGCCCGGGACAAGAAGGCCTTCCACCGCCAGGTGCAGATGATCTTCCAGGACCCGTACGGGGCTCTCAACCCGCAGCACACGGTCGAGGAGCTTGTCGGACGACCGTTGTTCTATCAGGGCGTGCGCGACCGCGTGGCCATCGCCAAGAGCGTGCGCGCCGTCCTGGCCGAGGTCGGTCTCAACCCGGCCGATAGCTATCTCGACCAGCACCCGCACCAGCTCAGCGGCGGCCAGCGCCAGCGTGTCTGCATCGCCCGCGCGATCATCCTCGAGCCGCGCTTTCTCGTCGCCGACGAGCCGGTCTCGATGCTCGACGTCTCGATCAAATGGGACATCGTGCGGTTGCTCAAGCGCCTCGCCCGCCAGCGCGGCATCGCGATGCTCTACATCACCCACGACCTCGCCACCGTCGGCGCGGTCTGCGATCGGCTGGCGATCATGCATCGCGGCCGTATCGTCGAGACCGGCCCGGTCGAGGAGGTTCTGTCGGCGCCGAGCGATGCCTATACGCGCGCCCTGATCGCCGCCATCCCTTCCGCCGATCCCGATGTCGTGCGGGGCCCGCTCCCCGGTACCACGCAGGCGGTGGTTTGAGCCATGGCCAGCTATCTCGTTCGCCGCCTCGGGCACATGGTTCTGACGCTGTTCGCGATGGCGACGCTGATGTTCTTCCTGTTCCGGCTGCTGCCCGGTGACCCGACCGCGACCGTGATCAGCCCTTCGCTCTATCCGAAGGCGCAGGAGGCGATGCGGCAGCAGTTCGGGCTCGATCGGCCGCTCTTCGAGCAATACCTGCTCTATCTGCGCAATCTCTGCGTCCTCGATTTCGGTTTCTCGTTTCAGACCAACCGGCCGGTCTTCGAGATGATCCAGGGCCGGCTCCTCAACACGCTTTTGCTGATCCTTCCCTCCATGCTCGCCGCCTATCTGATCGGCGCGGTCATCGGGGCGATGGCCGCATGGAAGCGCGGCGGCGGCGCGGAAGTCAGCGTCGTGCTGACCGCGACCGCGCTGCAATCGGCGCCGCTGTTCTGGCTCAGCATGCTCGCCATCCTGCTGTTCTCGATCAAGCTCGACCTGTTCCCGATCGGCCACATCGTCACGCCTGGCCTTTTCCCGGAGCAGGACTGGCGGATGTACCTATCGCTCGACTTCTTGCACCATCTGGCGCTGCCCTTCCTGGTCAACACGCTCTACCAGCTCTGCTTTCCGCTGCTGCTGATGCGCTCGACCATGCTGTCGACCATCGGCGAGGATTATATCGAACTCGCCCGCATGAAGGGGCTGAGCGAGCGCCGCGTCCTCTTCAGGCATGCCGCCCGCAACGCGCTGCTGCCGCTGGCCACGACGCTGCCGATGATCCTCGGCTGGGCCGTGGCCGGCTCGGTGGTGATCGAGACGGTGTTCTCCTGGCCCGGGCTCGGCCTGCTGATGATCGAGGCCATCAGTCGCGCTGATTATCCGGTCGCGCAGGCCGCCTTCCTGCTCATCGCGCTGCTGACCGTGCTCGGCACCTTCGTCGCGGACCTGCTCTACGGTCTGCTCGACCCACGCATCGTCTACGACTGACCATGGCTGCGATCATCCTCGACTTCTTTCGCGCAGTCTGGCGCGGTCCCTTCGGCCCCACAGGCCTGGTGATCCTCGCGATTTGCGTCGCGCTGGCCGTCCTGGGCCCGGCGATCGCGCCTTACGATCCCGTCGCGCGCAACTACGACGCTGCCGGCAAGCTGCTGCGGCTGGCGCCGCCCTCCTGGCAGCACTGGCTCGGCACCACGCTGCTCGGCCGCGACGTCTTCAGCCAGATCCTGGTCGGTGCAAGGCCGGCCCTGCTCGTCGGCGGGCTGACGGCGCTCGGCACCGTACTGATCGGCGTCAATATCGGGCTGATCTCCGGCTATTTCGGCGGCCGGATCGACTCCTTCCTGATGCGGCTGACCGACATGTTCCTCGGGCTGCCCTTCCTGCCCTTCATCATCATCGTGCTCTCGCTCACCGGCCGCAGCCTGACGACTATGGTCATCGCCATGACGCTGGTGATGTGGCGCTCGACGGCGCGGGTGGTGCGCGCGCAGGTCCTGTCGCTGCGCGAGATGCCGTTCGTGGCGGCGGCCCGGATCACCGGAGCGAGCGACTTCGCCATCATCTACCGCGAGATCGCGCCCAACATCATGCCGATCGCGCTGGTCAGCGTCGCCTTCGCGCTAGCCTGGGCGATCATCACCGAGGCCAGCATCGGCTTTCTCGGCTTCGGCGACCCGTCCGTGGTGAGCTGGGGCTCCATCGTCTACGACGCCTACGCCTCGCAGATGATGTATCGCGCGCCCTGGTGGGTGGTGCCGCCGGGCATTGCGATCATGCTCCTCGTTTCGGCCGTCTATTTCGTCGGCCGCGCCTATGAGCAGGTCGTCAATCCGCGCCTGAGGATGGGCTAGAGCCATGGACGCCAGCGGCTCCCATTCCCTCCTGTCGATCTCCGGGCTTTCGGCGAGCTATTCCACGCAGCGCGGGCGAGCCAGCGCGCTGTCCGAGATCGACCTCGATCTCGGGAAGGGCGAAAATCTCGGGCTGATCGGCGAGTCCGGTTGCGGCAAGAGCACCTTGCTGAAGACCGTGATGGGCGTGATGCCGGGCAATGCCCGCATCGATGCCGGCAGCATCGCCTTCCAGGGGCGAGACCTCGTCTCGGCCACCGCGGAACAGCGGCGCGCCGTGCGCTGGGCCGGCATCTCGATGGTGACGCAGAGCGCGCTCAATGCCCTCAACCCCGTGCTCAGCGTCGGCGACCAGATCGCGGAGGCGATCCTCGCGCACCGCGATGTATCGCGCGCGGAAGCCTGGCGCCGCACGCAAGCGCTGCTCGCCATGGTCGGCGTCGCACCCGAGCGGGCGCGCGATTTTCCGCACCAGTTCTCGGGCGGCATGCGCCAGCGGGCCATCATCGCCATGGCGCTGGCGCTGGAGCCGCCGCTCGTGCTCGCCGACGAGCCGACGACCGCGCTCGACGTCGTGGTGCAGGACCAGATCTTCCGCAGCCTGCGCGAACTCCAGCAGCGGCTCGGCTTCTCTCTGCTGCTGGTGACGCATGACCTCGCCCTCGTCATCGAGAACTGTGAGCGGGTGGCGGTGATGTATGCCGGCATGATCGTCGAGACGGGGCCGACGCGGGACGTGATCCGCCGGCCGGCCCATCCCTACACGCTCGGGCTCAAGAATGCCCTGCCGCGGCTCGGCAGCCGTGAAGAGCCGATCGCCATCCCGGGCGGGCCGCCCGATCTCGTCGATCCGCCGGCCGGCTGCCGCTTCGCCGCCCGCTGTCCCTTCGCGCTGCTGCGCTGCCACGCCGAGCCGCCTCCGCTGACGAGCATCGACGTCGGACGGCAGGCCCGCTGCCACCGCGCCGCCGAGATCGACACGCTCGCCCCTCTCGCAGCCCTGCCGCGGACCTGGGACGCCTTGCGCGGCCAAAGTCTGGACGCTCCCTCAGCATGAAACGGAGATCGCCGTGAACTATTTCGCCTATGCCAATCTGATGGACATCGAACTGATCCACGGGGTCGCGCCATCCGCTCGCGCGCTCGGCATCGCCTGCTTGAAGGATTACGAGCTCACCTTCGGCAAGACCACGGACGGAGCCTATGAGGGAGCGCGGCTCGCGCCCCTGGACGGAGCCGAAACATGGGGCGTGCACTACGAGCTGTCTGAAGCGGACATGGCGGCGATGGATCGTTCTGCTGGCACCGACAAGGGGCACTGGGCCCATAAATCGATTGTCCTGCATACGCCCGACGGCCGGACAATGGCCTCGACGACCTACGACATACCCGCGCCATCGGGGCCGGCCGGCGCGCCCGCGCACTACAAGGTGCCGCTGCTGAAGGGCGCCCGCGCCAACCAGCTTCCGCCAGCCTATATCGAGAAGCTGGAGCGGCTGCTCGGCAACGTTTGAGCGGTCAGTGTCCCGGTGGCCTGTGTCAGGAGGCGCATGTCGCGATCGCCCCAAAAGGCATCGAGCGAGGCGATCTACGGGCTCTAGAGCATTTTCGAGCGAAGTGGGTGTCGGGTCGCGTGAAGAAAATGCGTTGCGACGAGGAGATGGAGCATTTTCGCGATCCAGAGAAAACGCGGAAATGCCCTGGGGTCTGAAAGGGGAGGGGGCCGCTTTCCGGTATCGGCTTGCTCCCTCGCTCAGGTGGTCAGCGGTCACCTCTGCAAAGTCATCGCGATACGCCTCGGCCTCGTCGGCGAAGGCATCGCCGTGGTCGAGAGTCGTTTAGTTTCGCACCGCAGCCTTTCGATGCGCCGGGCTTATGGCGTGAGGACGCCGGGTCGCTCAAAGCCCCCGAGCCCAGCGGACCCGGCTTTGAGCAACCTAAGCGTACACACCAACGCAACTCCGCAACGCAACCGAGTCGGCAACTGGCTGCGGTGTGAAACGTTCCGGGGTAGGCGCGCTCGCTGCGTCTGCACCCCGCCGCGACGGAACCGCCCGACGCTCGTCGCGTTCAGGCTCGTCTCTGTCGAGGACCGATATGGCCCAAATTTTCACGATATGCCGATTGGGTAACGAGTGGGGCTTCCGCGATGTTACTGGTGCCGACTACAGCCGCTCCCCCGATCTCACGGTCGTTGTAGAAACGGCTGAGCGGTTGGCTCGGCGGACCGGAGGTCAGGTCCAGTTCACTGACGAGGCCGAACAATACTACCGCTTGATCACCGGTGCGCGGTCTGATGAGAGACCTCAAAAACCGCCACCTACCAAGGGCACGCTGGCAGGATTTTGGGCGCGCTTCCGGAGACGGAGAAAGTGAGCAACACCCATCAAATGATGGAGCGCCGGATTTACGGAGGGTCTAGAATCGTCAACTGATCAATCGCCGACTACCCGGCACAGGCGGTTAGCATCCTCGGTTCCCGCGTCGAACGCGGACGATCGGCAAAAATAGTGAAACCGACAGTCGAAGAGTACACGGTAGCATTACCGTGGTACGAGCGCGCTGATTTTCAGCGCTTGTGGGAGCTTGCCCACGATCATGATGAAATGCCGAGCGACTACGACGCTTGGCACAAGGCAGCACTGAGCGTCATAAATGCATGGCTGGCGCGAGGCCGCGCCCTGCAGATCGTGACCATCAAACCCGATGGGTTCCTCGCCTGGCTCGAAGCGCGAGGGCTTCCAAACACAGCGGCGACCCGACTCAAGTACGTCGAGGAGAAGGCGTCAGGCGCCGGCAGCGAGACAGGCGGGATTGGCATCGCATCCGATCGCCGAGTTCTGTCGCGTTTGGACACCTAACCTCCCGCAAGGAACGACGCGATCGAGGCGCCGTTGAATCGCAATCAGTGTGTTGCGTGAGGCGTTTGCATGGTCGCTCCAAGAATGCCGACCCAGCAGCCGGCAAGACGCTTTCCTCCAGTCAGACGGGGGCTCTATCGAGAGCTCTGCCAGGACGATGAAAGCAATCGCCACACGGTTATTGTCTGGCGCCATCTTCCAGGTACGCGAACCTCCTACACCCTCGAAGATGGGACCCCCCTGGATTACGAGGACGAGTGCTATTTCGCCATGCCCTCGGGGACGATGCTAACCGGTGCGAGGACTAGCCGAGATCCGCCTGTGCCGTTTCCACCGCTTTTCCGTCCGGGGGGCTCCGTCCTTGCCGGCCGTAAGGCGCGCCGAAATCGATCTTTGCGAGCGGGCTCGAAACCGACGCGCGCCTGCCAAGAGCGACGGCAGTGCAGAATAGCTACCCAAACCGATTATCTCAAATTTTGGAGCTAACCCAAGGAACTAAAATATTCCTGTCGAATTTTCTCCAACGCCAAACTGAGCTCGATGCCTGCGCCGGATAAAAATCAGACACTGGTGAGGTTGATGCTCGAAAATTACAACGCGCTTCTCGAAATAAGCGGCAATCCTTGGGTAAGAAGCAAGGCTCAAATCCTTCTTCCTCCATGCGATCGAGCGGTTGTACTCTGTTCATACACGCTCAGCACGTGCGGAAAATACTATGTTGGATTTGTCGAAGGCCGATTTGGATCGCTAATTAACGGCAGGCAGCCGCTTGCCATATCATGGCCTGGCGGCATCTTACGCTATGTCGCCGTTACGGCTTTCAGCGAGCGCTGGGTGTCCTTTCGAGTACTGCGTTCAGATTGGATTGAAGGCGACTAAATGGAAAAGGCAGGCTCAAACGAAAGGGCCCTGCCAGCCGGAGCTGACGGCGCCAAGGTAAGGTTTGACGTGATGCCGGCAGAGCCCATGCATCGACGCAAACCGTCTGCGACCTCGGTGGACTAATGGGCGGTCGCATTCATCCACTCGCCGTCACTTCTTTTCCACCGGCCGGGCTTGAGCGAAGAATGGCGCGCGCTTCGATGAGTTCCGGCGAGCGCTGCCCCCAACCGCCACGCGATCACTTCCACCCGCGGGCTGTCCTGCGCAGCGATTGCGGCGGCTGGCCGAAAGCCCGGACGAATGCGCGTCGCATGCGCTCCGCGTCGCCGAAGCCCGTCGTCTCGGCGACGCGCTCGATCAGATCGCCGGAGGACTGCACCCGTTCGCGCGCCACTTCCAGCCTCAGCCGTTCCACCGCTTTCGAGGGCGTGGAACCGGTCTCCGCCGTGAACGCCCTCGCGAAATGCCGCGCGCTCAGGCCCGCGCGATCGGCCAGAACCTCGACGGTGAGCGGCTTGTCGAGGTGCTCGCGCACCCAGGAGAGCAAGGGGCCGAACCGGCCGTCAGGCGCCTTGAATTCCAGAAGCGAGGAGAACTGCGATTGCCCGCCACTGCGCCGGTGATAGAGCACGAGCTGGCTCGCGACCTCCTTGGCGACGGTCTCGCCGTGATCTTCCGCGACGATGGCCAGCGCCAAGTCTATCCCCGCCGTGATCCCCGCCGATGTCCAGATATTGCCTTCCCGCAGAAAAATCCGGTCCGGATCGAGCCTGACCTGAGGGTAGCGCGACACGAAATCCTGTGTCCGGCACCAGTGCGTGGTGGCCTTGAGGCCATCGAGCAGGCCGGCGGCCGCGAGGACATAGGCACCGGAACAGACGCTCGCGATGCGAACGCCGCTCTGTGCCAGACGCCGCACGAAATTCAGCGTCCTGCGGCAGGCGATGACGGATTCGACGCCGAACCCGCCGGCAACGACCATGGTCGTGAGACCGTGGCTGGATCTCAGGCTCGAGGCGACGACCTCGACGCCGCACGAGGCCCGGACCGCGCCCGGCTGAACCGCGATCATCCTGACGCCAGGCGCGTTCGGGACATAACGTTTGGCGATCTCGAAGACCGAGGCCGGCCCGGATGCATCGAGCAGCTGGAAATCCGGGAAGATGAGAATGCCGATCACGGAAACGTCTGAAAACGAGGGATGTGCGACATTTGAGAGCAGATGCCATCATGGCATTGTCCGGCCGTCAAGCCGAACCCCGAAAGAGATTCCATGGCCACTCCGTTCAAGATCGGGTTGCTCGTCTTCCCGCGCATCACACAGCTCGACATGACAGGGCCGCTCCAGGTCTTCTCCAGCATGGCCGACACGGAGGTGTTCCTGGTCTGGAAGAGCCTGGAGCCGGTCCCGAGCGACACGGTCCTCACGATCGCGCCGACGGTCACCTTCGCGGACTGTCCGCAACTGGACGTGATCTGCGTCCCCGGCGGATACGGCACCGACGATCTGATGGCCGATGACGAGGTGCTGGACTTCCTGCGTCGGCAGGCCGAGGGCGCTCGCTTCGTCACCTCGGTCTGCACCGGCTCGCTCGTGCTCGGCGCGGCGGGCTTGCTCGACGGATACAGGGCATCGACCCACTGGAGCGCGCTCGAAATCCTGCCGCTGTTCCGGGCGACGACCTCGCGCGAGCGGGTCTGCATCGACCGGAACCGCATCACCGGAGGCGGAATCACGGCGGGAATAGACCTCGGCCTGACCGTCGTCGCCAACCTGGTCGATCGCCGGACCGCCGAGGCGATCCAACTGCGCATGGAATACAATCCGGCCCCGCCATTCAATGCGGGCTCGCCGGAAACGGCGCCGCCGGACGTCCTCGCTCTGCTCCAGAGCAGGATGCAGACCGCCCGGCAACATCGGCGCGCCCTGGCCGAGCGGGCCGCGGCACGATTGGGATAGGGAGCCTTCCCGGTCGCGGCGCGTTCCGCGCGGTCACGTGGTGCGGAACTCCGTGCTTCGGAAATCGGCCGCCGCCGGCACCTTGTAGGACGCAGCGAGTACCGGTCCGGGGGAAGGCGTCTCACCGAGCCAAGGCGGGTCGAGCAGCCCCGCGTTCCTCCGGAGCGCGGGGCTGCTCCGGTCGTCACTTCGGTCTGGCCACCACCAAAGGGCATTCGCTTTCGCTCAAGGGGCGATAGGCATCGGCGGGTTTCACCGTCTCCACGACCTTGTAATAGGCCCAGGGCCGATCGAGTTCGGCCGGCTTCTTCGCCTGGACGAGATAGAAGTCGTGAACGAGCTTGTTGTCGGCACGAAGCGTGGCGCCGGGCGCGTAGAAATCGTCGACCGGCGTGGCGCGCATCTTCGCGAGCACGGTGGCGGTATCGTCGGAGCCCGTGGCGGCGACAGCCTTGAGATAATGCAGGATCGCGGAATAGACGGCGGCCTGCGGCGCGGTGGGCATCGTCCCGCGCATCCCGAAGAAGCGCTTGGCAAAGGCGCGCGTGTCGTCGTTCAGATCCCAATACCAGGCGGTCATGGTCGTCAGCCCCTGAGCGATCTGTAGTCCCATGCTGTGGACGTCGGTCAGGAACATCAGGAGCGCGACTGGAGTCTGGCCGGCGGCGCCCATGCCGAACTCGTTCCACTGCTTCATGGCCGAGACGAGCTGCTCGCCGGCATTGGCGAACGCGACGACCTTGGCGCCCGAGGCCTGCGCCTGGAGCAGGAAGGATCCGTAGTCGGCGTTGCCGAGCGGATGGAAGACCGATCCCGCCGTCCTGCCGCCGGCCGAGGCCAGCATCGCCTGCGATTCCTGCACCATGTTCCGACCGAACGCATAGTCGGCCGCAATGAAGAACCACGGGTCGAGGCCTTGGGACTTCAGCTTCCGGATCGGCCCGGAGACGAGGTTGTAGTTGTCGTGCAGCCAGGCCAGCCCGGTCGGCGAACATTGCTTGCCGGTGATGTCGACCGTGCCGACGGCCGAATAGACCACCAGCTTGCCGCGTTCCTTGGCGATCGACTGCACCGCCAGGGCGACGGCCGAGTTGCCGACGTCGAAAACCGCGTCGACCGCCTCCGCATCGTACCAGCGCCTCACGATCTGCGCGCCGATATCGGGCTTGTTCTGGTGATCCGCCGTGACGAGCTCGACCTTGACGGACGGCGACAGCTTCTGGAAATCCTCGATCGCGAGCCGCGCCGCGGCGACCGAGCCGGGCCCCGCGAGGTCGGAAAGCGGACCGGCCTGATCGTTGATCACGCCGATCTTGACGGTGCCGCCGGCGACCTCGGCGACTGCGAGGTTGGCCGTCGTCAGCAGCGTTGCGAACGCGGCTGCCAACGGCAGGAGGGAGGCTCTGATCCGGCCGGTCCGGGCCGGCCTGCTACGGTCTTGATGCATCATGTGTCGTTCCCCTGTCGAACCGCTTGCTGCGGCTTCTGCGCTGAAGCTAATGCCGGGTGAAATGCAGCCACAACGGCTGATATCCCTCGTTTTCTGCCGCCTCTGATCCGGCGCTTTCGGAACGGGCGGCGAGTGCGTCCGCCCGCCTCGTTCGCATGCAGCCTTCGAGCCGGCGCGAGCCGGGCTCCGGGCCGCCGGTCCCCGGTTGCGCGAGGGCCCGGAACATCGAACGGGCCAGCCGGGGCGCGGCGGCCCTATAGGGGTCTCTTGCTCCATTTCGCGATGATGCCGACGATGCCCTCGCGGAAGGTCAGGACGCAGACGACGAAGATGACGCCCTGGACGACGAGGACCCATGATCCGAGGCTCGCGAGGAAGTTCTGCATCGAGACGATGACGAGCGCGCCGGCGATCGGGCCGAAGATGGTGCCGAGCCCGCCGACCAGCGTCATGAGCACGACCTCGCCGGACATCGACCAGTGGACGTCGGTGAGCGAGGCCAGCTGGAACACGATCGCCTTGGTGGCGCCGGCGAGGCCCGCGAGAGCGGCGGAGAGCACGAAGACGACGAGCTTGTAGCGGTTGGTGCGGTATCCGAGCGAGATCGCGCGGGGCTCGTTGTCCCGGATCGCCGTGCAGACCTGGCCGAAGGGCGAATGGATGATCCGGTAGATCAGCAGCAATCCACCCATGAAGATCGCGGCGACGAGCCAGTAGAGCGCCCTGTCGTCGGCGATATCGATCAAGCCGAAGAGACGGCCACGCGGCACCGCCTGGATGCCGTCCTCGCCGCCGGTGAAGCCCGGCGTCTGCAGCGAGAAGAAGAACGCCATCTGCGCCAGCGCCAGCGTGATCATGGCGAAATAGATGCCCTGGCGCCTGATCGCGAGCGCGCCGAAGACGAGCCCGATCAGCGTGGCGACCGCCGTGCCCGAGAGGATCGCCAGCTCCGGCGAGAGCCCCCAGAACTTGGCGGCATAGGCGCAGACATAGCTCGCCATGCCGAAATAGGCGGCTTGGCCGAAGGAGAGCAGGCCACCAAAGCCGAGCAGGAGGTTGAAGGCGAGCGCGAACAGCGCGAAGCACATCACCTTCATGACGAAGACCGGATAGGTGACGAAGGGCGCGATGACCAGCGCGACGGCGATGCCGATCATCAGGATGCGGTGCAGCCGCTCGGTGCCGTCGTCGATCTCGCGGACCGAGAGGCCAGCGGCGGGGGCGTCGGTGGAAGCGATGTCTGCCATCTCAGTTCCTCACGCGGCGCGGCCGAACAGGCCCGCAGGCCGCACCAGCAGCACAAGCACCATGATGATGAAGATCACCGTGGCGGATGCTTCCGGATAGAAAACCTTGGTGAGCCCCTCGATTAGGCCGAGCGAGAAGCCGGTGATGATGGCGCCCAGGATCGAGCCCATGCCGCCGATGACGACCACGGCGAAGACCACGATGATGAGGTCCGCGCCCATGTTCGGATTGACCGAATAGATCGGCGCGGCGAGCACGCCCGCGAAACCCGCCAGCGCCACGCCGAAGCCATAGGTCAGCGTCACCAGCAGCGGCACGTTGATGCCGAAGGCCTGGGTCAGGGTCGGGTTCTCGGTCGCGGCGCGCAGGTAAGCGCCGAGCTTGGTTTTCTCTATCAGGAACCAGGTCGCCAGGCAGACCGCGAGAGAGGCGACAACGACCCAGCCGCGATAATAGGGCAGGAACATAAAGCCGAGATTCTGGCCACCTCGAAGTTCCGGCGGGATCTGGTAGGGCAGCCCGGAGGAGCCATACTGGTTGCGGAACACGCCCTGGATGATCAGCGCCAGGCCGAACGTCAGCAGAAGCCCGTAAAGATGGTCGAAATGGGCGATGCGCTTGAGCAGCAAGCGTTCGATCGCGATGCCGGTCGCGCCCACCACCAGCGGCGCCAGCAGCAGCGCGGCCCAGTAGTTGATGCCGAGATAGTTCAGGCACATCCAGGCGACGAAGGCACCCATCATATATTGGGCGCCATGGCTGAAATTGATGATGTTGAGCAGCCCGAAGATCACCGCCAGCCCGAGGCTGAGGATCGCGTAGAACGAGCCGTTGATCAGGCCGAGCAGCAACTGTCCGAACAGGGCCTGCGCAGGGACACCTAGTATTTCGAACATCGCTCAGACCCCGAGATAGCCGTGCAGCTTGTCGATATTGGCGTCGAGCTGGTCATTGGGGATCATGTCGATGACCTTGCCCTGCTCGACGACATAGTGCCGGTCGGCGACGGTCGCGGCGAAGCGGAAGTTCTGCTCCACCAGGATGATCGTGTAGCCGTCCTGCTTGAGCTTGCGGATCGTTGCGCCGATCTGGTCGATGATGACCGGTGCGAGGCCTTCCGTCGGCTCGTCGAGCAGAAGAAAATGGGCGCCGGTGCGCAGGATGCGCCCGATCGCCAGCATTTGCTGCTCTCCGCCCGAGAGCTTCGTCCCTTGGCTCCGCAGGCGCTCCTTGATGTTGGGGAACAGCGTGAAAATCTGCTCCAGCGAGAGCCCGCCCGGCCTGACGCGCGGCGGCAGCATCAGGTTCTCCTCGACACTGAGCGAGGAATAGATGCCGCGCTCCTCCGGCACATAGCCGATGCCGAGCCGGGCGATCGCGCGCGAGGGCAGCCCGATCGTCTCGGTGCCCTCCAGTACGACCGAGCCCTTGCGCTTGCCGATGACGCCCATGATCGACTTCAGCGTCGTCGTCTTGCCTGCGCCGTTGCGGCCGAGCAGTGTCACGACCTCGCCGGAGGCGACATCCAGGTCGATGCCGTGCAGCACGTGGCTCTCGCCGTACCAGGCCTCGAGCCCACGCACCTGCAGCAGGGGCGCGGCGGTTTGGGCCGAAACGCGAGCGGCCTCAGTGAGCATGGCCGACTCCCGAGCCGATATAGGCCTCGATCACGCGCGGATCCTTCGAGACGGTGGCGTAGTCCCCCTCGGCCAGCACCTGCCCACGCGCCAGCACCGTGATGCGGTCCGACAGCGAGGCGACGACCGAGAGATTGTGCTCGACCATCAGGATGGTGCGGTTGTGCGAGACCTTGCGGATCAGCGCCTCGATGCGCTCGACATCCTCCCGCCCCATGCCCGCCATGGGCTCGTCCAGAAGCAGCATCTCCGGGTCCAGCGCCAGCGTCGTCGCGATCTCGAGCGCGCGCTTGCGGCCATAGGAAAGTTCGGCCGCCGGCAGCTCCGCGAAGGCAGAAAGGCCGACGGCCTCGACCAGCCGCAGTGCCTCCTCGTCGAGCGGCTTCAGCACGTCCTCGGAGCGCCAGAAATCGAACGAGTCGCCGCGCTTGCGCTGCAGCGCGATCCGGACATTGGTCTTGACGCTGAGCTGCGGGAACACCGCCGAAATCTGGAACGAGCGCACCAGCCCCTGGCGGGCGATCTCAGCCGGCCTGTCCCGGGTGATGTCGCGGCCGTTGTAGACGATCGAGCCCTTCGTCGGGGTCAGGAACTTGGTCAGCAGATTGAAGCAGGTCGTCTTGCCCGCCCCATTCGGACCGATCAAGGCATGAATGGAGCCCCGCCGAACCGCGAGATCGACGCCGTTCACCGCGGTGAAACCGCCAAACGCTTTCGTCAGCCCCGTGACCGCGAGAACCGTGTCGGCTTCCATGTGCGATGTCCTTCCTCTGCGGGCTCGACGGTGCCGAACGACTAACTCATCGCGATCGACCGGTTGGCGCCCGCCACGCGGGCGGCCGGGCCGGCACGCACGGCGGTATCGGCGGATTTTCAACCCGACATGCGGTGCATCGGCTTAGGCGTGGCGTCGGCTGCTGCGATCAGGTCGCGTGCCATCGCATCGGCGATATGCGACGGCGGCCGTCCCGTCGCGGCCGCGCGGTCCAGCACGGCTTCCAGGCGCTCGGGAATACGTCGCACCTGCTCCAGGACCTCGTGCTGGTCGCGTCCGAGATATTCCGCCGCCACATTGATGATGCCGCCGGCATTCGCGACATAGTCCGGCGCATACAGGATGCCCCTGTCGTGCAGGCGCTGGTCGTCTGCCTGAGTGGCGAGCTGATTGTTCGCCGCGCCGACGACGGATGACGCTCTGATCTCGGGCACGGTCAGGTGATTGAGGCCGCCGCCGAGGGCGCATGGGGCGAAGAGGTCGACGTCGCTGCGATGAATCTCGTCCACCGGGGCCACCTCGGCCGGCAGATCGGCGAGCAGGCGCTGGATAGCTCGATCCTGGACATCGGCCACGACCAGTCTTGCGCCGCCCTCATGCAGCCTTCGGCACAGATCGGCTCCGACATGACCGAGCCCCTGCACGGCCACCCGGCTGCCCGCCAGCGCGATGCCGCGCCGGGACAGCACATGCTGGATGCTCAGGAAGACGCCGAGCGCCGTCCAGGGCGACGGGTCGCCGCCCGCGGAGGTTCCCAGCACCGGCAGCCCGAAGACGAACGGCGTCACGGACCGCACGATCTGCATGTCGCCGGGGCTGGTCCCGACATCCTCGGCGGCCAGATAATCGCCGCCGAGCTCGTTGAGGAACGATCCGAAGGATCGAAAGAGGGCCTCCCGGTCGAAGGGGCCCCGCGGACGGGCGATGACGGATTTGCCTCCGCCCAGAGGCAGGCCCGCCATCGCATTCTTGTAGCTCATGCCACGCGCGAGTCGCCGGGCGTCGGCGAGCATTTCGCCGGCATCACCGTAGTGCCAAAATCGGCACCCTCCAGTCGCGGGTCCCAGCACGGAGGAATCGACGACGATTACGCCGGAAAGGTCGCAGGCGCTATCCTGCACCTGGATGATGCGCTGGCCGTCTTCCTCGAATGCGCGGACCTGCCGGGTCATCGCGAGGCCCTGGTGGGCACCGCGGCGCTTTCCGAGGCTGCGTCATCCGGGCCGAACCCGCCATTGCGTAGCCGGGCCGCCGCCCGCTCGCTCGATCGCAGTCTTTCCGCGAGCATCGGAGCCGCCGCGGAGCGGACCTCGGCCAGCAGCGCGGCCGGCGCATTCCGCTCGTTGATGTCGAAAGGCGGCTTCGGATCGTATTCCAGCATCAGTTGCAGGCGCTTGGCCAGGTCCTCGCCGCACAGCTCGGCCGCTACGCGGAAGGCGAAGTCGATGCCGGCCGTGACGCCGCCGCCGGATATGCGGTTGCGATCGACGACGATGCGCTCGTCCACGGGGATGGCGCCCAGTACGGAGAGCTGGTCGCGGGACAGCCAGTGACAGGCGGAACGATATCCCTCCAGCAGGCCCGCCCCGGCGAGGATGAAGCAGCCGGCGCAGACCGACGTGACGTAGCGCGCGCTGGCGCCGGACCGGGCGATGAAGCCCATCACCTCCGCATCGTCCATCAGCGCCATTTGCCCCGGCCCGCCGCCGACGCAGAGAACGTCGAGCTGCGGGCAGTCCTCGAAGGCGGTCGTCGGCATCAGCGTCAGGCCGACATCGCTGGTAATCGGCTCGATCCGCTTCCAGAGGAGGTGGATGCGCGCGTGCGGCAGGCGCGCCAGGACTTCGAAGGGCCCGGTTACGTCCAGCTGCGTCATGCCGGGAAAGAACAGAAATCCGATCTGAAGCTCTGCGGTGCTCAAGGAGACCTCCATCTCAAGCGAGGCCTCATCTTTGGGCATGACAGCCCGTGACTAAAACGACATTCTACCCTCCTTTTCTGCCAGTTTCGGCAACGGTGCATGGAGGACGCCTTGTCTCCGCGTCACGTCGTCTTCGTGGTCTTTCCCGATGCGCTGCTGCTGGACCTGTCCGGCCCCCTCGCCGCCTTCGAGCTGTCCTGCGAGACCGCGGACCGCGAGAGCGCCCCGTACCGTCTCAGCGTGGCATCGACGGCCGGAGGGCTCGTCAGAATGTCCTCGGGCATCGAGCTGATGACCCGGCCTATCGAGGAGATGACCGAGGTCGACACCGTGGTCGTCGTCGGTGGAACAGGCGTTCATCGAGCGGCCGGCGAGCCGCAACTCGTGGGCTGGCTGTCGGATAATGCCGGCGCCATTCGCCGCCTCTGCTCCGTCTGCACGGGCAGCTTTGTTCTGGCGGCCGCCGGGCTGCTAAGCCGGCGGAGGGCCGTGACGCACTGGGGATCCTGCAAGCTGCTGCAGGATCGTTATCCGGACGTCTCGGTCTCCCCGGATGCGATCTATGAGCGCGACGGGCCGATCTGGACCTCCGCCGGCGTCACCGCCGGCATCGACCTCGCCCTCGCGCTGATCGAGGAGGATCGTGGGCATGCCGAGGCGATCCGTGTCGCCAAACGCCTGGTCGTCTTCCTCAAGCGAGCCGGCGGCCAGACGCAGTTCAGCGTTCCACTCGCCCTGCAGGAAGCGGATGACGGCGATTTCGACGATCTTCATCGCTGGATGCAGGACCATCTCGGCGATGATCTCAGGGTCGATGTCCTCGCCTCACGGGTCGCGATGAGTCCGAGAACCTTCGCCCGTTCCTACTTCGCCCGCACCGGCAGGACACCGGCCAAGGTCGTCGAGGAGTTGCGGCTGGAAGGCGCGCGCCGTGCGCTGGAGGACACGCGCCAGAGCATCAAGGAGATCGCGACCCGGTGCGGTTTCCTGGACGAAGAAAGGATGCGCAGGGCGTTCCGGCGCCGGCTTGGTGTCAATCCCCAGGACTACAGGGACAAGTTCGGAAGGAGAGATCCGAAGGATCGAATCTCGCAGGCTGAAGCGGTCGCGCTATCGCGCTGACGAAGAGCCGGCTGTTTCACGGCGACTGACGCGCGTGCGGTCGTGTCATGATCAGAAACATCGCAGGGCTGGATGCCTTCGGGGATGAAGCCGGCGATCAGAGCGCCCGCTGCGGTCAGCGGCAGCGCATAGTGCCGGACGGCCATGTCACCGCGGAAGCAGGCGACGGCGAGCAGGCATTGTCGCCCCTCTGCTCAACGCCAGCTTGCTGCGAGGTCGTCGATAAAGCGGGTGGCCATTGATTTTGCCTCGCTGGCGAATTCCGAGATGAGTTGAGGGTTTCTGGCGTCGCGCCCGAAGCAAACCAGAAAGTCCAGCGGAATGGTCGGCTCGAATGGCCTGACGACAACCTGTTTCTCTACGCCGGCAACGAAGAGAGGATGCACGAGCGATACGCCGAGGCCGGCGGCGACGAAATGGCACAGCGTGGAATTCGAATCGGCTGTCAGGACGATGTTGGCGCGGACATCGAACGTATCGAACATCGTCGAGACCTTCTGTCCCGTATAGGTCTCGGTGTTGAAGGCGACGAAGGGAACGCCGTTCAGGTCGTCGGGCCGGATGACGCTGCGCTCGGCGAGCGGGTGCCCGATCGGCATGATGCAGAGCAGCGGATGCTCGAACAGCGGCTCGGTGACGATGAAGGGGTTCTCGACGCGCGCGGTTACGATGCCGATGTCGAGCACGCGCGTCAGCACGTATTCCGGTATCCACTGGGAGCTCGGTGACTTGATCCAGCAATAGACGTTCGGGTTGCGCTTGAGAAAACTCATCGTCGTCCGCTGGATATAGGCGCCGCCGAGAGCGGGAATGACACCCACGACGAGGCGCCCCTGGTCCTCGCGCTTGATCAGCCCGATCGCGCTCTCGACCTGGCGTACGCCGACGAAGATGCGTGCCACCTCCTCATGGAGCCTGAGGCCTTGCGCCGTCGGGATCAGCCGGCCCTTGTAACGGTCGAAGAGCTTGAGCCCGTTGTCTTTTTCAAGCTGCATCAGGAGCTTGCTCGCCGCCGGCTGGGAAATGTAGATCGCCTCGGCCGCGCGGCTGACGGTGCCATGCTCGATCAGGGCCTTGAAGATTTCGATCTGTCTCAGATTGAGCGCGCGAGGCATGCTATAACTCTAGGAATAGAGTGCGGGATTTTTTCTATTGGACATAATACTATGCCGGTCCCTACCGTCGTCAACACGGAGGGAACGACATGCATTGCTCAAGGCCGACGCTTTTCGAGGCGCTGTGGCTGGAACGGGAGAACACTCTCGCCGCCCGCTTCCGCGCTGGACCATCGGCCCCGGCAGCCGGCCGCTGAGAGCGGTTCCGCGTCGAGATTTCCGGAAGGCAAGCCCATGTTCAGGACGCTGGATCAGGAGACCGGGGAGACGCTGACGGTCCATGTCGACGGACGTCCCGTCGCTGCAATCGCGGACGAAAGCGTCGCGGCCTTGCTCCTGCGGCAGGCTGCGCCGTGGTGCCGGACGACGCCGGTATCGGGCGCGTTGCGCGCTCCCTATTGCATGATGGGCGTGTGCTTCGATTGCCTCGCCGTGGTCGATGGCGTGCCGTCGGTCCAGACCTGCCTCACGCCGGTGCGCGAGGGCATGCGGATCGAGCGGCAGCAGGGCCGGCCGGACGTGACGCCATGAGCCGGCATGTCGACCTCCTGATCGTCGGAGCCGGTCCTGCCGGCATGTCGGCGGCCATCGTGGCCAAGCGGCACGGCCTGCGGGTCCTCGTCGTCGACGAGCAGCCGTCGCCCGGCGGGCAGATCTGGCGGAACATCGAGAATCTCGCCGGAACCCCGCGGGCCGGCCTGCTCGGCAAGGCCTATGGCGAGGGCGCCGCGGTGGTCGGCCGGTTTCGGGCGAGCGGTGCCGATTACGAGCCCGGCACGCAGCTGTGGCATGTCGAGGCGGGAGCGGGAGCCCGCGCCTTCCTGCGACGCGATGGTGCGGCGAGCTCCGTCCGGGCCGGTTGCGTGTTGCTGGCGACGGGCGCGCAGGAGCGCCCCGCGCCGTTCCCGGGCTGGACGCTGCCGGGCGTCATGACGGTCGGCGCGGCCCAGATCGTCCTGAAGTCTTCCGGCCAGATCCCGAGCGGACCGGTCTGGATCGCCGGTTGCGGCCCGCTGCCGCTCCTCTATGCGATGCAATTGCTGCAGGCGGGCGGAATGGTCGCCGGTTTCCTGGACACGACGCCGCCCGGACGAAGCCGCGAGGTCATCGCGGCGTTGCCCGCAGCCTTGCTCGGAGCGCCCGGCGATCTCCTGAAGGGCCTGAGCTGGATCGCGCGGCTGCGGCGGCACGTTCCCTATATCCGGCATGTCGCGGCGATCGAGGCGACCGGCGAGGGAGGGCTCGAGAACATCCGCTACGTCACGGCCGATGGCCGGGATGCGACCGTCGAGGCGCGCCTCCTTCTCGTCCATGAGGGCCTGGTACCGACGATCCATCCGACCCTTGCGCTCGGCTGCCGCCATGTCTGGAACACCGACCAGGACAGCTTCGCACCGGCGCTCGACGGCTGGGGGGAGACATCGGAGCAAAACGTCTTCGTGGCGGGGGACGGTGCAGGCATCGGCGGCGCCAGGGCGGCCTGCCTGCGCGGCGAGCTCGCGGCTCTGAGGATCGCTGCCAAGGCCGGCCGGCTGTCCGAGGCCGAAGCAGAAGCCCTTGCGCTGCCGGTCCGCTCCCGGCTGGCGCGGGCATTGTCTCCGCGGCGGTTCCTCGATCGCTACTACCGCCCGCGGCCGGCCGTGTTCATCCCGCCGGACCAGACGATCGCCTGCCGCTGCGAGGAGGTCCGCGTCGCGGCGATCCGGGAGCAAATCGGCGCGAGCCGTCCCGGCCCGAACCAGGTCAAGGCGTTCACGCGCGCCGGCATGGGCCCCTGCCAGGGGCGCCAGTGCGGCTACACCGTCGCCCATGTCCTTGCCGCGGCCGAGGGGCGCAGCGTGCCGGATGTCGGGCTCTACCGGGTCCGTCCGCCGCTGAAGCCCGTCACATTGGGCGAGCTCGCCGCACTCGACACGATGGATGCCCTGTCATGAATGGCGAGGCCATCGACACGCTCGTCGTCGGCGGCGGGCTACACGGTCTGTCGGCGGCACTGCAGCTCGCCCGTGGCGGGCGCCGCGTCACGATCCTCGAAAAATCCTGGGTCGGGCGCCATGCCTCGGGCGCGACGGCGGCGGGGGTCCGGACGCTCAACCGCGATCCCGCCGAGATCCCGATCGCCCTCGAAGCGATGGAGATGTGGCATGGCATCGAGGCGATCGTCGGGGATGGCTGCGGCTTCCAGGCCCATGGCCAGCTCAATATCGCCGAGCATGCGCATCATTTGCCCAAGCTCGAAAGCCGCCTCGCCCGGATGCGGGAGGCCGGATACGCGCATGAGGAGCTGATCGACCGGGCCGAACTGCTGAGGCTCGTGCCGGCGATCTCACCGCATTGCGTCGGGGCCTTGATCGCCCGACGCGACGGCGCAGCGGACCCGCATCGGACCTTGCAGGCGTTCCGGCGCAGCGCGGAGGCGGCCGGCGTAACGATCCGCGAGGGCGTCGGCGTCGACGCGATCGAGCCGGCCGGGAGCGATTGGCGCTTGCGCACTGAGGCCGGGGAATTCATCGCGCCGACGGTGATCAATGCCGCCGGCGCCTGGGCGGGCAAGATCGCCGCGATGCTGGGCGACGACATCCCGTTGGGGCTCAAGGCTTCGATGATGATCGTCACCGAGCGCATCGCTCCGCTGCTCAAGCCCGTGATCAGCGTGGCCGGGCGTCCGCTCTCGTTCAAGCAATCCGACCAGGGAACGCTCGTCATCGGCGGCGGCCTTCAGGGCCGGGCGGATATCGAAGCGCAGAAGAGCTTCGTCGACTTCCAGGAATTGTCGAAGGGCGCGCGGGCCGCGACGGATCTGTTCCCGTCTATCAGGTCTCTCAGGATCGTCCGGAGCTGGGCCGGCATCGAAGCGACGACGAAGGATCACCTGCCGGTGATCTGTGCCTCGCCGAACGCCAAGGGCGCGTTTCACTGCTTCGGCTTCTCGGGGCACGGCTTCCAGCTCGTGCCGGTGGTCGGCGCGATCATGGCCGATCTCGTGATCCAGGGCGGCACGCAACGATCGATCGAAGGCTTCGGCGCCACGCGGCTGATGTGGCAGTGCGCGGCGGCGTGACGCCGGACAACAAAAGGAGCGAACGCGACATGTATCGGATCGGCGTGGACGTGGGCGGGACATTCACCGACTTCGTCATGGTCAGTACGCAGGGCGGCCCGACCGCCTTCCACAAGGTGCCCTCGACGCCGGACGATCCGTCGCGGGCGATCGCGTCGGGCATCGTCGAGATGCTCGCGCTCAATGCTGTCTCGCCCGAGGAGGTCGGCTATGTCGGCCACGGCACGACGGTCGCCACCAACATGGTGATCGAGCGGCGCGGCGTTCCGACCGGGTTCCTGACCACGAAGGGGTTCCGGGACGTGCTGGCGATCGGGCGCCAGACCAGGCCGTCATTGTTCGACTGGTCGGTGCGCAAACCCGAGGAACTGGTCGAGCGCCATCGCCGGGTCGAGGTCGAGGAGCGCCTGGACAAGACGGGAGCGCCCTTGGCGACCCTGGACCTTGCGGCGGTGGAGAAACTTGTCGTCCAGCTGCGCGACAGCGGCGTCAAGGCCGTAGCGATCGGCTTCCTGCATTCCTATCGCAATCCCGAGCATGAGCGGGCGGTGCGCGACCTGATCAAGCGCGTCGCGCCGGATCTCTATGTCAGCGTTTCCTCAGAGGTCGTCGCCGAATTCCGCGAATACGAACGCTTCTCGACGACGGTGCTCAACGCCTATGTCGGTCCGCATACCCAGAAATACCTGCACCGGTTGCGCGAGAAGATCGCGGCCTCCGGCATCAGGGTCGAGCCGCTGACCTTCCATTCCAATGGCGGCCTGCTGCCGGTGCAGACCGTCGAGGAACTGCCGGTGCTGACCTGCCTGTCCGGGCCGGCGGCCGGGGTGATCGGCTCGGCCCGGATCGGAGCCGAGATCGGCGAGAGCGAGATCATCACCTTCGATGTCGGCGGCACCAGCACCGACGTCTCGCTGATCACCGGCGGGCGGGCGCAATTCACCTCCAGCCGCCTGGTCGCGGGCCATCCGGTTCGAATGCCGATGGTCGACATCCATGTCATCGGTGCCGGCGGCGGCAGCATCGCGCGACTCGACGACGCCGGTGCGCTCAAGGTCGGCCCGACCAGCGCCGGTGCCATGCCGGGGCCGATTTCCTACCTGCGCGGCGGCACCGAGGTCACGCTGACCGACGCTAATATCGTGCTCGGCCGGCTGAACCCCGTCGCCCTGCTGGAAGGGCGGATGAAGGTCGATCGCGGCCTGGCCTATGCGGCGATCCGCAGCCAGATCGCCGACCCGCTCGGCATCTCGGTCGAGGATGCCGCCCATGGCATCGTCAGCATCGCCACCGCCAATATGAGCCGGGCGATCCGCTCGGTCTCGATCGAGCACGGGCATGATCTTGCCGGTTTCTCGCTCTTCGCCTTCGGCGGTGCCGGGCCTTTGCATGCCGCAGATGTCGCGGAGGAGTGCGGCCTCAACAAGATCGTCGTGCCGCAGGAGCCGGGCACGCTCTGCGCGCGCGGCGTCCTGCTGTCGGATCTCAGCCGCGACTACGTCCGCACCGCCCTGATCCGCGTAAGCGGCGAAAGCTGGGCGCAGGTCGTCGCTCTCGGTGCCGAACTGTCGGCGGCGGGCCGTGCCTGGCTCGAAACCGAAGCGCTGCCGGACGCCGGCAAGGCGCTGCATTTCACCCTCGACGCGCGCTATCGCGGCCAGAGCCACTACATCCCGGTTCCCTTCGACGATCTGGCCGAGGGCTCGCTCGACACCTTCATGCAGCGTTTCCACCGCGCCCATGCCGACCAGTTCGGCTACAGCCTGGAGGGTCGCGACATCGAGGTCGTCAATGTCCGGCTCAAGGCTGTCTGCCATGTCACGAAGGGCGAGACGGTCGTCCCCGCACGGGGCGCTTCGCTGGACACGGCCCAAATCGAGAGGCGCCAGGTTTATCTCGGCCCCGATCGCGGCTGGGTCGCGACGCCGATTTACCGGCGCGCGCTCCTGCCGGCCGGCGAAGCGTTCGCGGGGCCAGCGATCGTCGAGGAGATGAGCGGCACCACCGTCATCCTCCCTGGCCAGACCGCCGAGATCGACGGTTTCGGTAATATCCATATCGCGCTGCAGCGTTGAGGACCTGACCATGACGATGCCGAACAGAACGACGGGATCGATCGCCGGTTTCGACGCGATCGCGATGGAAGTCTTCGCCAACCGCCTGCTCTCGATCACCGAGACCATGGCGATCAACATGATGCGCTCGTCCTTCTCGGCGCAGATCAAGGAGCGCCGCGACTTCTCGGTCGGGCTGTTCGACGGCAAGGGCCGGCTGGTCGCGCAGGGCACGCATATCCCCATCCATCTCGGCTCGCTGATGGGCGTGGTCGAAGGGTTGCTCAAGCGCTATCCGCGCGCGGAGATCCGCCCCGGCGACGCCTTCATCTCCAACGACCCCTACGCTGCCGGCGGCACCCATCTGCCCGACATTTCGGTCGCGACCCCGGTGTTCCAGGGCGAGGACCTGATCGCCTTCGTCGTCAATATCGGCCACCACACCGATGTCGGCGGCGCCGTTCCGGGCTCGACCTCGCCAACCGCACGCTCGATCTTCGAGGAGGGCCTGCGCATCCCGGTGATGCGGGTCTGCCGCGACGGCAAGGTCGACGAGGATCTTCTGAACCTGATCGCGCTGAACTCGCGCCTGCCGGAAGAGCGCGTGCTCGACCTGCGCGTCCAGATCGCCACCAACGAGCGCGGCTCCGGTGCTGCGCTGGAGCTGGTGCGCCGCATGGGCGCCGACGGTTTCAAGGCGCGCATCCGCGACCTGCTCGACTACACCAAGCGGCGGCTGGACCTGCGCATCGCCGGGCTGGCGGAAGGTGCTTCCAGCCGCTTCACCGCCTGGCTCGACGATGACGGATTGCCGGATGGCGAGATGGTGCCGCTTTGCGCTGCCGTCAGCGTCGAGGGCGGCAAGCTCGTGATCGATTTCACCGGGAGCGGGCCGGAGGCGCGCGGCGCGATCAACATCGCCGAGAACGCGCTCAGGGCCACGGCCTATTACTGCGTCAAGGCGCTGCTCGATCCCGAGCTCATGGCGAATTCCGGCATGATGGATTCGATCGTGCTGCGGGCGCCGGAAGGCACCATCGTCAATCCGCGCTCGCCTGCGCCGGTGGGCTCGCGCACCATCGCCTGCCAGCGTCTGGCGGGGGCGATCTTCGGCGCCTTCCAGCCGCTGGTCGATCCGGGCACGCGGATCGCCTCGGCCTATGACGTGCTGCCTTCCTTCGGCTTCTCCGGCCACCGCCCCGAGAACGGCAGCTTCTATATCTGCGGCGAGACGGTCGGCGGCGGCGGGGGCGCGCGCTGCGACGGCGACGGCATGGACGGCATCCATGTCCATGTCACCAATTCGCTCAATCTCCCGACCGAGGCGATGGAGAACGAATTCCCGCTGCATGTCGAGGAATACACGCTGGTGCGGGATTCCGCCGGCTGCGGCCGCTGGCGTGGCGGCATGGGCATCGCCCGCACAGTGCGGGCACTGCACGACAGGACCAATCTCGAAGCGCGCTCGGATCGGCACAAGGCCGGCGCGCCCGGCGCGGAGGGCGGCGGGACCGGCGGCGTGGGCTACGTCACCCGCAACCCTGGAACCGGCCGCGAGCAGGCCTTGCCCTCGAAGGTCGCCCAGCTCCTCATCGATGCCGGCGAGACGGTCCGTATCGCGACGCCTGGCGGCGGTGGCTTCGGCAATCCCGCCGAGCGACCGGTCGCGCTGATCGCAGGCGATCTGCTCAACGACATCATCACCGAAGACTATGCCCGCGCCGGCTATGGCGACAGGCTGGTCGACGAGGCGCTGACGCTGCTTCGCGAGGGGCGGAGGCGCTCGGCAGCCTAGCCGGTCGCCGCGATAAACCTCGCAGCGGTCCTGGGCTTCGGCCGAACCCCACGAGACCCACCCGTTCATGCCGCGGCTCAAGGCTTGAGCGCTCTGGCGCTCACAGTCGGCGGGCTCCGCTGCCTCGTAAAATCCATAACTTGAGGAATACGAGCTAAGAAATTTCGACTTGGACTTATGGATTGGGATCGGGAGTCTAGATCGAGGCTGCCGGGCCGTTCGGCAAAACGCTTGAGGGCGGCACGGCAGCCGAGCCTCGCGAAGGTGAGCCTCGCACAAGAGCGCCGCCGATATCGGCCGGAGCCGAAGACGGCTCATCTGCAAGGGAATGACGGCCTCTGAAGCTCAGCGGCTCCGCAATTCCAGAAAAATAAACGGAGAGGGATATGGCGAAGAATCGAAACATGTCGGGCGATCGGTCTTTCTCGCGGGACCGCCGTCAATTCCTGCAAGCAAGTGCCGCGATCGGCGCGGGCCTGCTCGTTCCCACGGTCTTGTCCAAATCCGCCAACGCGGCAGCCCCGGGCACGATCACCTATGCCCTGTCGGCCTATCCGCCTAACCTGCGGCCCTTCGACTGGTCGGGCCAGGCCGCGGTGACGGTCAAGGCCCTGATGTTCCGCGGCCTCCTCTGTTTCGACGAGAAGGGGGCTGTGCAGCCGGAACTGGCCGAATCCTGGGAACAGCTCGATCCCCGGACCTATCGGTTCAAGCTGCGCGCCAACGCCACGTTCCAGAACGGCGAGCCGGTGACCGCCGAGGACGTCAAGGCCTCGTTCGATGCAATCCGCGGCGAGAAGTCCACGGCCTATGTCCGGCAAGCCTTCCAGGCCGTCGAGACGATCGCGGTCGAGGACGCCAAGACCGTCCGCATCGTGCTCAAGCAGCCGACGCCGTCCTTCATCCTGGCGCTGGCGGGCCAGATGGCGCCGATCGTCTTCGCCAGGAAGATGGACAATCCCGATGCGATGATCGGCGCAGGCCCCTACAGGTTGGAGAGTTCCGAGAAAGGCGTCTCGCTCACCTTCAAGGCGCGGGCCGATTTCTACAGGCCCGGCCAGCCCGCAACGGAGACCGTCCGCTTCGTCGCCTATCCCGACGACAGCCTGCGGATCGCCGCCCTGACTGCCGGCGATGTCGACATCATCGAATACGTGCCGTGGCAGAGCATGAAGCGCGTGTCGCAAACGAAGGGCCTGACCCTCCAACATTCGCTCGGCTCCTTCATGTACGTGGTCTTCAACCTGAAGGAAGGCCCGTTCACCGATCCGAGGGTCCGGCGGGCCGTGGCTCATGCCGTCAAGCGCGAGGACATCATCAGCGCGGCCTTCTTCGGAGCGGGCAAGCTCCTCGACGGCGTGCCGCTACCGGCCGGCTCTCCCTATGCCGTCGCCGAGCTGGAGCATCTCTGGCCTTATGATCCCGGCCGCGCCAGGAGCTTGCTGAAGGAAGCGGGCGCCCAGAACGTGCAGGCGACGCTGCTGGCGACCAGCACCTACGGCTTCCACAAGGACATCGCCGAGATCATGCAGCAGCACCTGGCCGCCGTCGGCATGCAGGTGAAGCTCGCCTTGCCCGAGTGGGGCGTGCGCGTCAGCCAGGGCAATGAAGGGCGCTACCATTTCGCCATCAACGGCGGCGGGCCCGACCTCGGCGACCCCGACGATCTGACCGCCTTCTTCGGCTCCGGCTCCGATTCCTATCGCCGTTCCTTCGGCCTGTCGGATCCGAAGCTCGACGCGCTGCTGACCAAGGGGCGCCACGAAAGCGATACCGGCGCTCGTGTGAAGATCTATGCCGATCTGCAGCGAGCCGTCAGCGACAGCGTCCCCGTCACCTTCCTCAATTTCCGGGCGCAGGGCTGGGGCGTGAGCGACCGGGTCAAGGGCTTCAAGGTCCTCTCGGACCAGATGAACAACCAGGTCGGCATGGCCTTCGACACCGCCTCGATCGGCTGAGCGGGCGGGAGGCACAGAGCTACATCATGCTCGCTTACATAGTGAAAAGATGCGCGGTGGCCGCCGTGATGATCTTCCTGGTGGCCACCGCCGTGTTCATGATCCTGCATGTCGTGCCGGGCGATCCGGTTGAGGTCATGCTGGCGGCCGACGGCGGCAAGCCCGATCCCGCCGTCGCGGCCGAATTGCGCTCGCGCCTCGGCCTCGATCGTCCGCTGGCGGAGCAATATGCGAGCTATCTGTCGCGCCTGGCGCGCGGCGATCTCGGCAGGAGCTTCCTCGACAACGAGCCTGTCGTGAACAACATCGCGCAGCGCCTGCCGCGCACGCTCGAACTGATCGCGGCGGCGACGGCGCTCTCCCTGCTCGTGGGAATCCCCCTCGGCGTTCTCGCTGCGCGGAACCGGGGCAGCGGCATCGACCGGGTGCTCGGCACGGCAACGAGCCTTGCCCTGTCCGTGCCGACCTTCGTGCTCGGCACCTTGTTCATCCTGGTCTTCGCACTCCTGCTGCGCATCGCCCCGGCCGGCGGTTATGTGCCGTTCAGCCAGTCTCCGACGATGCATCTCACGCTGCTGCTGATGCCGGCGAGCGCCGTCGCCGTCGGCCTGTCCGCGATCATCATCCGCATGACCCGCTCGACCGTGCTCGACGTGCTCCAGCAGGATTGGGTGCGGACGGCGCGGGCGAAGGGACTGCGCGAGCCGCGCGTCCTGCGCCGGCATGTGGTGCGCAACGCGCTCGGGCCCGTCCTGACCGTCACCGGCCTGCAGATGGGCTCGATGCTCGGCGGGACCGTGCTCATCGAGTTCATCTTTAACTGGCCGGGCATGAGCGGCTTCCTCGTCAGAGCGGTTGAGCACCGCGACTATCCCGAGGTCCAGGGCGTGGTGCTCGTCACCGCGACGCTGTTCATCCTGCTCAACCTCGTCGTCGACCTTCTCTATTCCGCGCTCGATCCGCAGGTGCGCATGTCATGAGCAGCTTGCTCTCCCTGTGGCGGAACCCCAAGGCACGCCATCTCGCGCCGTCGCTGATCGCGCTCTCCGTCCTGATCGTGATCGCCATTCTGGCGCCGGTGATCGCTCCCCATGATCCCCTGGCACTGGATATCGGCGGGCGCCTCGCCCCGCCCTCCGCGGGGCATTGGCTTGGGCAGGACGAGTTCGGCCGCGACGTGCTGAGCCGGCTGCTCTATGGCGCGCAGGTATCGCTCAGCGTCGCGCTGGCGACCGGCGCTGTGGCGGCCCTGGTCGGCATCAGTGCCGGCATGGTCGGCGGCTATTTCGGCGGCATCGCCGAGGTGCTCACCGTCCGCACCGCTGAATTCATGCTGTCCTTCCCGCCGATCCTGCTCGCCCTGCTCGTCATCGCCCTGACTGGCCCCGGCACCGCGACGCTGATCGTCACGCTCGCCGTCTTCTATGCGCCGGAATTCGCCCGCATCGCTTATGGCGAGGTCCGCGCCGTCAAGCAGAAGGAATATGTCGAGGCGATGCGCGCCATCGGCGCGGGGCCGGCCCGCATCCTGCGGCGGACGATCCTGCCGAACATCGCCGCGCCGCTCTTTGTGCAGTTCTCGCTGGTGGTCGCCTCGGCGATCGTGGTCGAATCCGGCCTGAGCTTCCTGGGTCTCGGCATCGTGCCGCCGACGCCGTCCTGGGGCCTGATGATCCGCGGTGCGCGCGCCTATCTGGAGATCAATCCGCTCGGCCTCGTCTGGCCCTGCGCCGCGCTCGTGACCACGATCTTCATCGTCAATTCGCTCTGCGACGCCGTGCGCGACGTTTTCGATCCCCGCACCACCAAGCTCAAGGGCCTGCCTGAGGGCGACCGGCGGACAGGGGAGCCTCGGGATGGGAATGGCTCCGCGCTTCCGGAAGACATCCAGCTATCCGTGGCGGGGCTGCGGACCGAATTCGCCACCCCGAACGGCGCTATGGCCGCGGTCAAAGGCATCTCCTTCGATCTGAGGCGCGGCGAGACCTTGGCGGTGGTCGGCGAGTCCGGTTCCGGCAAATCGGTCACCAGCCTGTCGATCATGGGGCTCCTGCCGAAAGGCGTCGCAAAGGTCACCGGTGGACGGATCGCCTTCGCCGCAAAATCCGGCAAGACCCATGATCTGGCTGATATCTCGGACGAGACGGCCTGCTCGCTCCGGGGCAGCGATATCGCGATGATCTTCCAGGAGCCGATGACCAGCCTCAATCCAGTTTACCGGATCGGCGATCAGATCGCCGAAGCGATCCTGGCGCATCGGGATTGCTCGCGGGCGGAAGCACGGAAATTGGCCTTGGAGATGCTGCGCAAGGTCCGCATCTCCGATCCGGAGCGCCGTCTCGACCAATTCCCATTCGAATTATCGGGAGGCATGCGCCAGCGGGCAGTCATCGCGCTTGCGCTCGCCTGCAAGCCGAAGCTCTTGATCGCCGACGAGCCGACCACGGCCCTCGACGTCACGATCCAGGCGCAGATTCTCGAATTGATCAAGGATCTGCAGAAGGAGGAGGGCATGGCGATCCTCTTCGTCACCCATGACATGGGCGTGGTCGCCGAGATCGCCGACCGGACGGTGGTGATGTACAATGGCGAGGCGGTCGAAACCGGCACCACCGCCGAGATATTCCGGCAGCCGCAGCACCCCTACACCAAGGCGTTGCTTGCGGCAGTGCCGAGGCTCGGCGCCATGAATGGCCGCGAGCGGCCAATGCGCTTTCCGATCGTGGATCGCAGCACCGGCCTGTCGGATACGCCGATCGAGGTGCCGGACACCGTGCGGGATCGCGAGCGCCCTGTTCTCGAAGTCAACGGCCTGACGACGCGTTTCCCGATCCGTTCAGCTATTCGTGGCCGGATCACCGGTCGGGTCCATGCGGTCGAGAATGTCTGCTTCGACCTGCGTGCGGGGGAGACCCTGGCCCTGGTCGGCGAATCCGGCTGCGGCAAGTCGACCACCGGGCGCTCCCTCTTGCGACTCGTCGAGCCGGAGGCCGGCTCCGTTCGCCTGGACGGTGTGGACGTGCTGAAACTGGGCGCTGACGAACTGCGCGAGCAGCGCCGACGCATCCAGATGATCTTCCAGGATCCGTTCGGCAGCCTCAATCCGCGCGAGACGGTCGGCGCAGCGATCGCGGAACCTCTCCTCATCCATGGCCTCGCCACGCCGGTGGCAGCGCGCAACAAGGTCGCGGACCTGCTGGAACGGGTCGGGTTGCAGGCCGACATGGCCTTTCGTTATCCGCACGAGTTCTCGGGCGGCCAGCGCCAGCGGATCTGCATCGCCCGCGCGCTGGCGCTCGAACCGCGCGTGATCGTCGCCGATGAGTCCGTCTCGGCACTCGACGTGTCGGTGAAGGCCCAGGTCGTCAACCTGATGCTCGACCTGCAGGCCCATATGGGCCTGAGCTATGTGTTCATCTCGCACGACATGGCGGTGGTGGAACGCGTCAGCCATCGGGTTGCGGTGATGTATCTCGGCGAGATCGTCGAGATCGGGCCCCGTGCCGCGGTCTTCGGCAATCCGCAGCATCCCTATACGAAACGGCTGCTCGCCGCGGTGCCGATTGCGGATCCGGCCCGCCGTCATCAGCCGCGGCCCGTCTCGAACGCGGAGATCAGAAGCCCGATCAGGCCGGCCGATTTCGCGCCGCCCGTCCGCCAGTACCGAACGGCCTCGCCGGGGCATTCGGTCATGATCTGGGGCGATGAATGGGGCCGCTAGACATGAGAATTGTTCCGTAGTTCCGATATTTCAGCCGCTCGGCAGGCCCCCTTTCCCGCCGAGTGGCCGCGCGCAATGTACAGAGGCGCCTCGCGGTCACGACTGACCTTCGCGCAGCCTTGGACTACGGCAATCGGGCCAGATGAGGTTGCCCGGCGAGAACGCGCCATGTGCGGACATCAGATGCCTGCCAAAGAGCGGACATTCCCGCCTGCAGAGCGCCTTGTCGGTCGCGACGTCGTCGATGAACTGAACAGAGGGATCCAGGCTCTGCGGTTACACTCTTCTGCCTATGCAACCAGTGCGCATTCGTTCGGCAAGCCCCCCTGCGTCTCCATCGACCTGATGGCGCTCCGGGTTTGATTTCGTCCCGCGCTTTTGGCTTCGTAGAGCAGTTTGTCGGCCCTTTCATAGAGACTGGCAAAACTCTCATCGTCACGAAGCTCCGCGACACCCATGCTGGCGGTTACAGGTCGTTGGAGACCTGCGACTGCATTGGCCACAATTGCGGGAATCGCTTTTCGCCGCCGCTCGGCCTGGATGCCAGGGTCCTCGCCACGTAGCAGGAGCATGAATTCTTCGCCGCCGAAGCGGTATGCCAGAATGTTCAGGTCGGCCTGCAGGGCTTTGGCCACGGCCTTGAGCACCGCATCTCCGACCAAATGCCCGTTTGCGTCGTTGATGGCTTTGAAGTGATCGAGGTCAATCACGGCCAGCGTGGCGAAGCCTTCCGCCCGAAGCTGTTCAAACTGTCTCTCGATGGCTCGCCGGTTGAGCAAGCCCGTCAACGGGTCTGCTTCGGAAAGCCGTTCAAGCAAATCGGCTTCGGTGCGTGCGCGATCTCGCTCGCGCTTGATGGTCACGAAGCGGTCAGCCACGCCAAGCGTTGTGAAGAGTACTTCGCACAGACAGCCGATGTAAAACATAAGCATGGCATCGGCATTGTGGAGCCAAGGAATAACCCCACTCACCAGACGGGTCAGCCCAACCAGCACCAATGGCGAGTATCCAATAGCCTGAAACTTCGCGGCGCGGCTTCCGCGGCGTAATGCATCGACCATCGAGAACAAGAATACGGCGAGGATCGGCGCAAAAGCCGCCGTGTATGCGCTGGATTGTATGGGCCGGGCAACGAAAGGAAACGCCGCATGAAACGTGGCCAGGAATATTGCCCATGCCGCACAATAAGGCAGAAGCCGCCGAAGAACCGGATGCATCAGACCTGGTTCGATAAAGCTGTAGGTGAACATAGCTCCGGACGCGACGGTGATCCCGAAGATCAAGGTCGTCATCCAGCTCAGCGTCATCGCAGGCGGATCGAAAAATGCAACCGAGAGCCCCGATGAAACCAGGATGGTCATCAGGAGCGACAGCGTGAGGGCCGAGTGCCAGAGGACGAAAGGCTCACGCAGGATCCGATAGAATGCCGCATTGAAGAGCAAGGGCATGAGGAGCATCCCTGCAAGCCCCGCTACAATCAGCAGGAGACGCAAGTCCTCCATGTCGCTGCCGGCATCGATCGACGTCAAATGTGCCCTCTCCAGGGTCATTCGGTGGCTAGGCAGATCAATTGCGACGACGATCTGCCGTGTCGCGTGTGTCACTTCCGGCAGGGAAGCCTTGAAGTACCCGCCAACCATTGAACTGGCCAAGGCAGCCGCGGCGACGAAGGTTTGCCGAACTGCGCCGTCCTGGTCGATCGCAAGCAGGTGCACCCCCTTGAGTGCGCTCCGCCTTGAGAGAAAATATCGGGGAGGGCTATCGTCGGCGCCCAGTTCGAAACGAAGCAGGACCCGCTCCGCAGCAATGGAAAACGTTTGATCCGCACAGTGCCATCGCTCGGCTGACCGAGCTATGGTGACCACCTCTTCCGAGATGCTGCCAGACGCCCAGCAGGAGCTGCGAATGTCGGTGTAGTCAGCCGCGCTAGCCGATTCCGGACCAAGATGCGCAAGCCCCGCTAGAAGCAGCAAGGCCGCTAGAATACTATCGCGAAAGCCACCCCAAGACATGACGCCCAGATAAGACGAGAAGCTTTCGATGCCGTTAAGTGCAGAACGAAGGCGCCGTGCGCGATGGGCCAAATCCGACACGCACTGACTTCACTCTTCATGCTGAATTTTTTCGACATAGGGTGATGGTCTGAGGACTCTTCTTGGGAGGTCCACCTAAATGAGTCAGCCGCGCCCAGCTCATCAACACGACAGACGCTCCTCGTGAGCAGGTGTCCCGCAATCGGCTCCCGCACATCCCGGGGCGGTTCCGATCGAACCGCCCCGGAGTGGCGCGACTATCGTCCCTTATCGAGAAAGGCCCGTACCATGACGACGGTAGCCGTGGGGTTCTCTTCCATGATCCAGTGCCCGGAGTCGGGGATGACGCCCTCGGTCACGTCGGTCGCGGCAGCCCGCATCACGGCCGCCATCGCGGTGCCGAACGACTTCTCACCGCCGATCGCAAACACCGGCATGTCAAGCTTGCCGCCGGCCGCCAGATAGGCGCGGTTGTCGATTGCGTCCTGGTCGAAGGCGGCGAACTGGGCGAAGCCGGAATGCATCGCGCCTGGCAGCGCGTAGAGCTTGGCATAGTGCTCGCGCGAGGCTTCACTGAAGCGAGCCGGCGTCGCCGAGAACTCGTTCCAGAAGCGGTCGAGGTAGATGCGCTCGCGCCCCGCGACCAGCCGCTCCATATCCGGCCCGCCAAAGCGGAAATGCCAGAGCAGCGGGTTTTTCAGGATTTCCTCCCAGGGACCGACACCGGGGACCGGGGCGTCGATCAGAGCGAAGCGGCCGACCCGACGGGGATGCTGCGCGGCAAAGGCGAAGCCGACCATGTTGCCGATATCATGCGTCACCAGGTCGGCCCGCTCGATCTTGAGGGCATCGAGCACGCCTGCGACATCCCCGGCCTGCGTCTTCTTGTCGAAGCCGGAGGCTGGCTTGGACGAGAGGCCGAGTCCGCGCAGGTCCGGCACCACCACGGTGTAATCTCGAGCCAGGTCGGCCGCCATCGGCGCCCACATGTCGCCGGTCTCGCCATAGCCGTGCAGCAGCACCACCGCCGGCCCCTGGCCGCCGACGCGGACATGGATCGTCGCGCCGTTGGTGGTGATCTCCTGCGTCTTGAATGAGGGCGGGAAGTCCGGCACCTGCGCGGCCGCTGGTGCTGCGAAGGCGAGCGCTCCAATCGCCAAGGCGATTTTCAACATGGTCTATCTCCTGCCGGTCGGGAGGGCGGTCGTCAATGACCGTCGCTGTCAGCCCCGTTGGCATGACGCTACGTAGCATTGCGCTTGCGTTCGGATTAGCGTCGCATCGGCGGAACTCAGCTCCGGAAAAACCGAACGATGTTGAAGCTCGACGGCATCGCCACCTTCGTCGCGATCGCGGAAGCCGGCTCGCTGAGCGAGGCCGCCCGCCGATTGCGCCTGTCGAAATCCGTGGTCAGCGATCGACTGATCGAATTGGAGCGCAGCCTCGGTGCAACGCTCGTGCACCGCAGCGCCCGCCGGCTGACATTGACCGAGGACGGCATGGCTTTTCTCGAACGTGCCACACGCATCACCCGAGAGGTCACGGAAGCCGCAGCCGACATGGCCGAGCGGCGCGGCGCGCTGGCCGGGCCGCTGGTGATCTCGGCGCCCGTCACTTTCGGGCGGATGCATCTTGGCCCCGCAATCTATCCGTTCCTCGCGCGGCATCCCGAGATCGCGCTGACGCTCGACCTCGACGACCGCCGGGTCGAGGCCGGCGCCGACAGCTATGACGCTGTGCTGCGTCACGGGCCGATCGCGGATTCACGCCTCGTCGCCTGGACTCTGGCCCCGAGCCGCAGGGTGCTCGTCGCATCGCCAGATTATCTGGAGCGGCACGGCAGCCCGGACTCGCTTAGCGCACTCGATGGCCATAGCGGCATCTTTTACACCAACCGGGGCAGCGGCGACTGGCGCTTTCATGGTTCGGAAGGCATGGTCAGCGTCCGCGGGCGTCCCAGCCTGCGCGTCAACAACGGCGACATGATGCGGGATGCGGCTCTGGCCGGGCTCGGCATCGCCCTGCTGCCGCTGTTCATCGCCGGAGCCGACATCGGCAGCGGCCGGCTCCGTATCGTCGACATCGGCGTCCAGCCGGAGCCGGAGTTCATCTATCTCGCGCATCCCGAAGGCCGCCGCCCGTCGGCCAAGCTGCGCGCCTTCGCCGACTGCCTTCGTCAAGCTTTTGGCCAACCACCCCATTGGGAGCGTTTCGACGAAGGTTTGGCTGAGCGCTAACACTTGCCTGCGAATGAGACTTTAAAGGTGCCGGAACGTCTCGGACGCATTCCGATGCCGCATCCACCGCGCTGCGCCGCCAGCATGGCCTCTAGCGGGCGGCTGCAGGCCAGCGCCGAACTCGCGCGCTGGAGTGGCCTCGCGTTATCCAGGCTGGCGGCGCGCAGCGTTCCGCCCGGGCTCATGGCGCCGTCCGCGCATTTTGAGATCACTCGGGAAAGTCAAAGAAAAAATCCTGCTTCCTTTCGACCGGCAACGTCTTCTCAGGAAGTCCCGGATCAGCCGCGGCGCGTCTGCGGGCGCGCAAGCCCGAGATGCTCGCGCAGCGTCGTGCCCGCATAGTCCTTGCGGAACAGGCCGCGCCGCTGCAACTCGGGCACCACCAAGGAGACGAACTTCTCCATCCCGTCGGGCAGATGCGAGATCCGCACCATGAAGCCGTCGGTGGCGCCGTCGCAGAACCATTCCTCCATGCGATCGGCGATCGTCTTGGGCGAACCGACCACCGCGTTCATGCCGCCCCGTGACGCAGCGACAGCTTCGTAGAGCTGGCGGACGGTCAGCGTCTTCTCGCCCATCGCCTGCCGCATCATGTCGAAATAGGATGTGGTGGCGTTTGCCTTGGCCGGAAGCATTCCCTCTGGGATCGGTTCATCGACGGGCAGCCCGCGCAGATCGACCTCGAGATCGACAGACAGGATCGCGCGTCCGACGTCGGGGTGGATTCTGCCCTGGAGCTCGGCGAAGGCCTCCTGCGCCTGTTCGTCGGTCTCGCCGACGAAAGGGTTCAGCGCGGTCATCACCGCCAGCTCATGCGGAGCCCGGCCGTGCTTCGCCATGCGGCCCTTGAGATCCTTGTAATAGGCGCGCGCGCTGGGGAGATCGCGGTCGACGCTGAAGACCACCTCAGAGGTGCGGGCCGCGAGTTCCTTGCCGGGTTCCGAACCACCTGCGCTGATCGCCACGGGGCGGCCTTGCGGCGGCCTCGGGACGTTGAGCGGGCCCTTGACGCTGTAGAACTCGCCCTTGTGCTCAAGCGGATGCCGCTTCGCCGGATCGAAATGGATGCCGCTCGCACGGTCGCGGACGAAGGCGTCGTCGTCCCAGCTGTCCCAGAGCCCGTTCATGACGTCGACGAACTCGTTGGCCCGGCGATAGCGGAGCGCGTGATCGTCTTGCATGTCCCGGCCGAAATTCGCGGCTGCGGGCGCATAGGCTGTCGTCACGACGTTCCAGCCGGCCCGGCCGCCGCTGATGTGATCGAGCGAAGCGAACATCCGCGCTGCGTTGTAGGGCTCGGAATAGGTCGAGGAGATCGTTGCTGCGAGGCCGATATGCTGCGTCGCGGCGGCTAGCGCCGCCATCAGCGTCAAGGGCTCGAAATGCCCGGTATAGGCGCATTGCCGCGTGACGCCGGCCATGTCGCCGGCCCGCGATGCCAGCGTGTCGGCGACGAAGAAGAAATCGAGCTTGCCGGCTTCGGCGAGCCTCGCGAGCTTCAGATAGAACGGGAAGCTTATCTCGCCGCCGAGCGGGCTGTTCGGGTCCAGCCAGGCCGCAGGGTGAACGCCGACATCGCTGATCAGCACGCCGAGCTTCATCATTCTGCTGTCGTTCATCGACCGGCTCGCCTCACGGGACAAATCTCATGCTGTGGGGCGCACTATACTGACGATGCGTGGCCAGTGGTTGCCGAATGCCGAAACCTCGGTTGATCGAATGCCGAAGCTCGGCAGCGTAGCCAGCTGCTAGATTGCGTGGCCGGGACGCTGCAATGGGAACAGGCAGCCGGACGCGCATGGGGACTAAAGAGGGAGCATGAGCGTGGTGCGAGCATCGGCCATCGATGCCAATCAATTCCGGGACAGGCTGGGGCACTATGCCTCCGGCATCACGGTCATCGGCGGACTCGCCGGTGACGAGCCCGCCGGCTTCACCTGCCAGTCCTTCTCCAGCGTCTCGTTGGCTCCGCCGCTTGTCTCCTTCTGCGCCATGCGCTCATCCACATCCTGGCCGCGCATCCGGCCGGGCGGGCGATTTTCAGTCAACGTGCTGGCGGAGGGCCAGCAGCATGTCTCCCAAGGCTTTGCGCGGTCGGGAGGACCCAAATGGGCGAGCGTGGACTGGCGCCTGTCGCCGGGCGGCAATCCGCTGATCGAGCGGTCGCTGATGTGGCTGGATTGCGAGGTCTTCGCCGAGCACGAGGCCGGAGACCATCACATCGTCATCGGCGAAGTGAAACACATGAGCGCCGCGGACTGGCATGAGGGCGGCGCGCCGCTGCTCTATTTCCGCGGCGTCTATCACCATTTGCGCCAGCGCATGACAGAAGAGGCAGCCCGCTGATGACGACCGCATTCGTACCCCCGCAGACCTGGCTCGGCGCGCCGTTCGGCGCGCCAGGGCGGACCTGCAAGGCTGCCATCGTCGGCATTCCCTTTGACTGCGGCACCCACCCCGACCGTATCGGTTCGCGGATGGGGCCGGCCTCGATCCGGACGATGTCGACACATCTGCGCCGCTACGATCCGCGCAACAATATCGATGTCCTCGATCGGCTCGGGCTGGTCGATTGCGGCGACGTGCCGGTGACACCAAGCCTGATCGAGGAGTCCTATGCGGCGATCGAGAGCGCGATGTCCCAGATCCTCGGCGAGAACATCGTCGCGGTGACGATGGGCGGCGATGGCGCGGTGACGCTCCCGCAGGTCCGGGCCATGGCGAAGCACTATCCCGGACTCTGCATCGTCCACATCGACGCTCATACCGACGCTTATCCGATCCAGGGGTACAACGTCGCCACCTCGTTCCGGCATATGGCGCAGGAAGGGTTGATCGACGCCGGCCGATCCTTCCAGATCGGCATCCGCGGGCCCACCATGGTGCCGGGCATCTACGAGTTCTGCCGCGAGCTCGGCTACAACCTGATCACGATGCGTGAACTGCGCGAGGTCGGCTATCAGGCTGTCGCGAAGCGGGTGCTTGAGACGATCGGCCACCGGCCGGTCTATCTTTGCTACGACATGGACTTCTTCGACCCCTCGGTCGCGCCGGGAGTCTGCACCCCGACCTGGGGCGGCTGCCAGGCCCATGAGGGCCTGTCCTTCCTTGAGATGCTGGCGCCGCTCGACAGCCGCGTGCTCGACGTCAATACGGTCAGCCCGCCGCATGATCCCGGCGGCATGACGGCCTTCCTCGCCGGCACCGTGATGTGGAACTTCCTGGCCGGCCTCGCCGCGAAGATCGACTGAGCGCCGAGATCCGCAGAGACAGAGGAGGCGCCGGGCGCGAGCCCGGCGCCTTTCATTTTATGGACCCGCTCAGGGCCGCAGGTCGAAGCGTACGACGGAGGCGATCCATTCGGCGATCAGCGCATAGCTCTTCTCGCCGGTCTCTGCCGTGGCGAGTTGCGGGTCTCCGGTGATGCCGTCTGAAATGCCGTCGAACATGCCGCGGAATTCGTCGCGGTCGAAGCGGTAGCGGCCGATCGCGCCGCCGAGATAAGGCAGGAAGTCGCCATAGACCTCGGGCTCGAGCGGCAGGTTCGGATGATACGGACGCGCCTCCTCCATGCGGACGAGATGCGGCGCGGTGGCGAGCATGCGCGCCGTCTCGCCCTCGCCGCCATGGCCCTGCGGCTTGTCCGAGACCAGCATGCCCTTGTATTTCGGGCGGATGCCGATCAGCCAGTTGAGCACGACGATATTGGCGTCGGTCGTTTCGGTCAGCTCCTTGGCGACGATGTGCATCGCGAACTCGCTCTCGACATTCGCCAAGAGCAGGTAGATCCGCCGGAAGCCGTGCCTGATCAAGGACTTGCAGACGTCCTGGAGCAGCGCGCGCAACGTATCGTTCGAGACTGTGATCGTTCCCGGCATCGGCCGCGGCGTCTCGCTGAGGAACGGCGGCGGGCCGAACGGAATGGCGGGCCCCACGATCAGCGGAATGCCTTCCTTCGCCAGCAGTGCCGAGGCCCGACGGCCCATGTCGAGGCCCTGATAGGTGTCGGTCGAAAGCGGCAGATGACCGCCATGGTGCTCCGTGGCGCCCAGCGCCACGATGACGGGCGCGTTCGCTGCGGCGGCCTCGGCGACGTCGGGCGAGGTCATCTCGTCGTAGATGAGGACTTTGCGATGGTCGGTTTCGAGGCGCACGGCCATGGTCGGTCTCCGGTATTCTCTGGGTACGTGCTGAAAATCAGCGTTGTTCGTGGTCAGGGCCGTTCCTGGGCGGCGAAGGCTTCCGCGATCTCGCGACCGGTCGCGTACCAGACGTCGTCGAACTGTCGGGTGAAGGCGATGAACCGGCGCAGGATTTCCATGCGCATCGGGCGCCCGGTCACCTGCGGGTGCATGACCAGCACATAGACGCCCCCCCATTCGCGGATCACCCGGAACTCGTCCTGCCAGATCCCCAGCACATGGTCGGTGCCGAACATCGGACGGGGAAAGCGCAGATGGCTGGTGCCGTAGCTCCAATCGTCCATGGACGGGTGCTCGGGCAGTTCGATCAGGCCGGGCGAGCCATCACGCAGGACGTGGCGATAGGGGTGGATGTCATCCTTGAAGCAGCTGTTGTAGAGGAAGCCGCGCTGCGTCAGCAGCTCCAGCAGGTAATGCGTCGACTCGCTGCCGGGCGGGCGATATCCGACCGGCCTGACACCGAAGCGGCGCTGCATCGCTTCCAGGCCGCGATCGACCTCTTCCAGAACCTGTGCCTCGTTGGCCGGGTCGGGCCAGTAATGGACATAGCCGTGATGGCCGAGCTCATGGCCGTCCTGCAGGATGGCCTCGACCTTTCCTGGATGGTTGTCGACGGTCCAGCCCGGCGTGAAGAAGGTGCCCTTCAGGCCTTCCTCGCGCAGCAGCTCCAGGATTTTCGGCACGCCGACCTTGGCGCCATAGCGCCCCTGGCTCAGCGTCGCGAGCTTGCCGGCATTCTCCGGTTCACGCGCGAGCCAGAGCGATTCCGCATCGAAGTCGAAAGTCAGGCAAACGGCACAGCGCTTTCCGCCCGGCCAGGTCATCGGCCGACTGTCGGAGCCACTCGTCTGGATAGCCATTGTTTTTCCCCCTTTAGCCAGAGTGGCGGAGGCCGCTGCGGTACGGCGGCCTCCGCATGCGATCAGGAAATCGCTTCGAGATACTGGTTGAGGACGGTCGCGCTATTGGCGGCGTACCATTCCGGGTCGGCCGGGATCTGCAGAGCGTAGTTCTCCGGGCTGCCCGGATCGAGCGGACGCAGATCGGCCGGCACCATCGCGGCCGCGGCCGGATTGACCGGCCCGTTGCCCATCACCTTGAACAGTTCGACCTGCCCGGCGGGGTCCTGCGCCGAGGCCATGAACTTGAAGACCTCCTTGCCGGCGGGGTTGCCCTTCGGCACCAGCCATGCGCCCACCCAGGCGCTGGCCTGGTTGTAGTGGAAGTCGACCGCGCCCTTGGATTCGCGCTTGGCGACGATGGCGCGGGTGTTGAACACGCTGCCCATCGTGACTTCCTTGTCGCGGAAGACCTGCTGGCTCTCGGCGCCGGTGGCCCAGAAGATCACGTCCTTCTTGATCGACTTGATCTTGTCGAGGGCGCGCTTGACGTCGAGCGGGTAGAGCTTGTCCGGCGCCACGCCGTCGGCGAGCAGTGCGGTCTCGAGCTGGCCGTCGATGTGCTTGCGCATGGTGCGCTTGCCCGGGAAATCCTTCAGATTGTAGAAATCGGCCCAGGTCTTCGGCGTGCGGCCGCCGAATGCGCCCTTCTCGTAGGCAAGCACGTTCGAGTAGATGTAGGAGCCGAGGCCCCATTCGCCGGCATGCTCGGGCCGTACCTTGCTCTTGTCGACGATGCTGTAGTCGATCTTCTCGATCAGGTTCTGCCGACCGAGTTCCAGCGCCGCGATCAGGTTGCGGTCGACCGCGTCCCAGGTGACCTTGCCGCTCTCGACCATGGCCTTGATCTTGGCCGAGCTCGGGCCGCCGCCGTCGATCAAGGCCTTGACCGCCGAGCCCTTGTTGAACGGCTCGGCCCAGGCCGCGTTCATCGCCGTCACAGCGTCGCCGCCCCAGTTGACGATGACCAGCTCCTTGGCCTGGGCATGCGCCGGCGTGAAGCGGAACAGGGCCGGCGAGACGCCGAGGACCGCGAGCGTCGAGAGGAAGGCGCGCCGGTTCACGGTGCGTCCCTCGGTCTGCTGGCGCAGGATGTCCAGGCAATCCTCCTGGAAGGTCTGTGTCACGTTATCTGCCATCTTTCGTTCCCCTGTTTTGATGGACGTTGCGGAAATTCACGGCTCAGTCGGGACCGCGGCGAGGCGCGCCTGCCGGCGTGCGAGCAGGATGCGTACGACCATGGCGATGACGGTCAGCACGATCATGAGCGAGGCGACGGCGGCGATCGCCGGATTGATGTTGTCCTGGATGCCGTCCCAGATCTTGCGCGGCAGCGTGTAGACCCCGCGGCTGCTCAGGAAGAGCGTCACGACCAACTCGTCCCAGGAGAGGGCGAAGGCGAACACCGATCCCGCCGCCATGCCTGGCTTGGCCGCGGGAATGATGACCTTCCACAGAGCCTGCAGGGCCGTCGCGCCGAGATTGCGCGCGGCCTGCTCCAGCCGCAGATCGACATTGGCCAGCGCCGCCGAGACGCTGATCACCACATAGGGCGTGCCCTTCATCGCATGGGCGAGGATCAGGCCGAGATAGGTGTCGAGCAGGCCGAGCTGGGCCCAGATCTGGTAGAAGCCGAGCGCATGGACGATCGAGGGCACGATCATCGGTGCCAGCATCGCCATCCGAACCAGCTCCGAGGCCCGGCTGGAAATGCGCCAGCAGGCGAGTGCGGTCATGGTGCCGAGCACGATCGCGACGAGCGTCGAGCCAGTCGCAACGATGAGGCTGTCGCGGATGCTGAGAATCCAGCTCGGGTCCTGCAGCAGCGTCTGATAGTGGCGCAGCGAGAGCTCGCCATCGGGCAGCGACAGATAGCGCTGCGGCGTCAGCGAGACTGGAAACACCACCGCGAACGGCAGCGTGAGGAACAGGATGGCGAGCCAGGCGCCGAAGACTGTGATGCGGAAGGGCTTGGACGGGGCGAGATCCATCACTTCACCCCGAAGACTTTGCGCAGGTCGACGAAGAAGCTCAGCACCGCCAGCAGCGCAAAGATCGCGAGCAGCAGTGACGTCGCCAGCATCGAGCCGAGGCCCCAGTTGAGCGTCTCGTTGATCTGCACGGCGATGTACTCGGAGATCATGATCGTCTTGCCGCCGCCGAGCAGCGCCGGCGTGACATAGAAACCGAGCGAGAAGATGAAGGTCAGGATGCCGGCGCTGATCAGGCCGGGCAGGCTCATCGGGAGGTAGACCTTGAGGAAGGCCTGCACAGGGCTGGCGCCGAGCCCACGCGCTGCCGGAACCAGACGCGTGTCGATGCCCTTCATATTGGCGTAGAGCGGCAGCGCGGCATAAGGGATCATGTAGTGGACCATGCCGAGCACCACGCCGAACTCGTTGCGGATCAGCGTCAACGGCGCGTCGATGATCCCGACGTTCATCAGCCAGGTGTTGATCAGGCCGCGGCTCTGGAGCAGCGTCAGCCAGGCGAAGGCGCGGATCAGCACCGAGAGCCAGAACGAGAGCAGCACGAAGAACAGCAGGAGCTCGCCGCGCCAGCCGCGCAGGTGCAGCGCGGCATAGGCGACGGCGTAGCCGATCAGCAGCGCGAGCGCCGTGGTGAAAACGCATATCCTGAGCGTGGTCCAGATCACGTTCTGGATCCCGCTGCTGGTGAACAGCCGCTCGAAGTTTCCGAAGCCCGGCGTCGGCACGGTGACAGAAAGCCAGAGCACCCGCGAAAGCGGGTAGAGGTAGAGGAACGCCAGAAGGAACAGCGGCGCCAGCAGCAGCACGAGATAGACGCGCCGCGTCCGTGCATCCATGTCAGCGGTCATCGCGAAGCACCACCGCTGCGTCCTGATCCCAGGACAGCCAGACCTTGTCTCCACGAGCGGGGCTGGCGCCCCCACCGGTGGACGCGACGACCGCCTGCATCGAGCCGAGCGGCGTCGTGGCGCGAATGTGGTAGTCCGCCCCTTCATAGGTCACGAGCGTGATCTCGGCCGGGACTGCGTTCGCTGTCCCACCGGGGGCCTCGCTCGCTAGCCGCAGCTTTTCGGGGCGCAGGCCAAGCAGGATCGGCTGGTGCGGCTGCGGGGCTGCGCCATCCACCGGGAGGGCGTGGCGAAGCGAGAGCCCGCCGGCGCCGTAGGAAATCTCGCGGCCCGACAGGGACGAGACGGCGCCTTCGATGAAGTTGGCGCGGCCGAGGAAATCCGCGACGAAGCGCGTGTCGGGCTTGTCGTAGAGCGCCTTCGGAGCGCCCCTCTGGACGATGCGGCCCCGATTGACGATGACGATCTCGTCCGACATCGAGAGCGCCTCTTCCTGGTCGTGCGTTACGAACACGAAGGTCGTCCCGAGCCGGGCGTGGAGATCGCGCAGCTCCTCCTGGAGCCCGGCGCGCAGCTTCTTGTCGAGCGCGCTCAAAGACTCATCGAGCAGCAGCACCTTGGGGTTGAAGATCAGCGCGCGGGCCAGCGCGACGCGCTGCTGCTGCCCGCCAGAGAGCTCGCGCGGGTAGCGCCCGCCGAGCCCCGGCAGGTGCACGACGTCGAGCATCCGCCGGACCTCCTTCTCGACGGCGTCGCGCGCGACGCCCCTCAGCTTCAGCGGAAAGGCCAGGTTCTCGGCCACCGTCATGTTGGGGAACAGCGCATAGCCCTGGAAGACCATGCCGAACTCGCGGCGCTCCGGCGGCTCGTTCGTGATGTCGCGCCCGCCGGCAAGGATGCGTCCCTTGGTCGGGCGCACGAAGCCCGCGATCATCATCAACAGCGTCGTCTTGCCGGAGCCTGAAGGTCCCAGCAGCGTCACGAACCGTCCGGCGCCGATTTCGAGCGAAACGTCGTCGGAAGCCAGGTGGCTGCCATAGGCCTTCGTGACGTTCTCGAGCGTGATGGATGCGGACATGCTGCTGGACTACCCAAAGGAAGAATGGCTGGTGCGCGGAAGATGGCGCAGGGATCGGTCCTGGAGAAGTTGCCTCATCTCCCTCTCCCCGAGCGGGACGCCATGTAACGCTCGATCACCGTGATCATGCGGCTGCGTGTCATCGTATCGTTGTGTCCACCGAACACCTCCGTGACAGGAAGCCGCTTCAGCCGCTCCATCGTCGGCAGATAGGCGGAGATGCTGGCGCCGGGGCCGGTATCGACGATGACGCCGTCATAGAGCGCATCGCCCGTGAACAGGGAGCCCGTCGCTTCCTCCCAGAGTGCGATGCTTCCCGGCGAATGGCCGGGCACATGCAGAACCTCGAGGCGCCGGTCGCCGAGATCGACGACGTCGCCCTCGTCGACGAGGCGCGTCGGCTCGACAGGATCGCGCCCGTAGCCTTCAATGTCGTAGTCGGGATAGGGCACGGCATCGACCATGAACTCGGTCAGCTCGATGCCGGCGCGGCGCAGGCTCTCGATCTGCTCCGGAGCGCGCTTCGGAAAGCGCAGTCCGCGTACGCCGGGCCGGCGCAGTTCGTCGGCTTCGAGCGGATGGACGAAGATGTCGAGATCGGCGAACTCCGGATGGCCGCCGATGTGGTCGGCATGGGCATGCGTCGTGAACACGCTCAACGGCCGAGACGACAGGCTGGCGACGATCGGCCTCAGCGGCGCGACGCCCATACCGGTATCGATCAGGAGGTCTCTCTCGGAGCCGAGGAGCAGGAAGCAGTTCGCACGCACCATCCTGTGGCAGCACGGCTCGGTGATCCGGTAGAGATCGGGCCGCAGCCGGGTGACCGCGAACCAGGAGAGCGCGACGGGCAGCTCCACGGCTCAGCCCTTCGCCGGCACTGCGCCGCGCCGGGCATCCACGGCCAGCGCGAGCAGGGTGAAGATCGTGAACAGCATCTGCGCGCCGGCTTGCGCCGTATTGGTCGTCGCGTCGTATTGCGGGGCCACCTCGACGACGTCGCCGCCGACGAAATCGATTCCACCGAGCCCGCGCAGGAGCATCAGGGCCTGCAGCGTGGTCAGCCCGCCGACTTCGGGGGTGCCGGTCCCCGGCGCGAAGGCCGGATCCAGACTGTCGACGTCGAAGGAGAGATAGGTTGGGCCGTCGCCGACGACCTTGCGGGCCTCGGCGATGACCGCCTCGACGCCCATGCGCCCGAAATCATCGGCATGGATCACGGTCATGCCGGAATCGCGCGAGAACTCCCAGAGATACTCCGCTCCGCCACGGATGCCGATCTGCACGGTGCGGCGCGGATCGAGCACGCCGTCCAGCACGGCCTGCCGGAAGGGGCCGCCATGGTGGAAGCGCGAGCCCTCATAGGGGCCGCTGGTGTCGCAATGCGCGTCGATATGGATCATGCCCACCGGCCGCTTGTCGCCGACGGCGCGGAGGATCGACTGCGAGATCGAATGATCGCCCCCGACCGAGAGAGGCACGACTCCGGCCTTCACGATCGTGCGCACATGCGCCTCGATATCGGCATGGCAGCTTTCGAGATCGAAGCGGCTGCGGAACGGCACGTCGCCGATATCCGCCGCCTTGACCATAGTCGCGGGCGCGATCCCCAGCCCATGCTCGAACGGGCCGATCCGCTCGATCTGGCGCACGGCACGCGGGCCGAGGCGGCAGCCCGCGCGGTTGGTGACACCGAGATCCATCGGCACGCCGAGCACGGCGATGTCGAGCTCCGCAAACCCGTCCGCGGCTGGACCGTTCGGCAGATAGGGCAAGCCCATGAAGGTCGCGACGTCCGAATAAGGCAGCTTTCGCCGGTCGCCCTGGAATTGACTCTCGGCAACGCGGCGAAATGCGGCATCATGGATGTCGCCGCCTCCGGCGGTTCCATATTTCGCGCGCAGCCGCTCCAGTTCGCCCGATGCACTCACGTGAGCCTCTTTCGATCAACTTGCCGGCATGCGCACGGCCCAGTGCGAAGCGTGGCACGCCGATTGCCTGCATTTCCGGCCGATGTTCGCTGCTGGCATTGGCTCTGACGAGTGCCGGCGTGGAAACTGAACTTTCGTGAGGACCTAACTTGAGCACGCCCACCGGAACCACGCCGGTCACCGACTTCGACCTCCGTTTGCTGCGGGTCTTCAAGACAATCGTGGAAGAGGGCGGTCTGAAGGCCGCGCAGGCAGCGCTCGATGTCAGCCTGCCGACGATCAGCAAGCAGCTCTCCGATCTGGAGGCGCGCTTCGGCGCGCGGCTCTGCCAGCGCGGGCCGCGGCAGTTCGAGCTGACGCCACAGGGCGAGATCATCTACAAAGCCGCGGCCGAGCTGTTTTCAGGGATCGAGCAGTTCCAGCGCGAAGCGGATCAGGTCCGAGGCGGGCAACGCGGCGAGCTGCGCATCGGGATCATCGACAACACGATTTCGGATCCGAGCTGCCCCCTGGTCGCGGCCTTGCAGAGCCTGCAGGGCGCGGACCTTCATCTGAGGCTCGCCGTGCTCGACCCCGACAGTCTGCAGCAGCGCGTTCTCGAGGGCCGACTCGATATCGGGCTGGTGCCGCTCTACAGAAAATGGCCCGGGCTGGAGTACCGGACGCTCTACGCCGAGCGGATGTATCTCTATTGCGGCCGCATGCACCCGCTTTTCGAGCGCGATAACGAGCCGGATGAACGCGAACTGGCAAGGTATGCTTTCGTGGAGCACGGCTATGTCGACGGCCGGGAACTCGAGGGTTTTGCCGCACCCGCCAAGACGGGAGCGACCGCCTGGCAGGTCGAGGCCGTGGCGATCCTGCTGATGAGCGGGCGTTTCCTGGGTTACCTGCCGCAGCATTACGCTGCTCCGTTCGAGCGTCAGGGCAAGCTGAGGCGATTGCTCGGCGCGACGAGTGGTTATCAGTCGAGCGTCGCCGCCGTGTTCAAGGCTGGCGCGCAACAGTCGCGTCCGGTCAAGCGCCTGCTCTCGGCCCTGCACGAGGCCTGCTCGGCTGATCACGGCACCACGGCGGAGACAGAGCCTGTTCGCGGGGGCGTCGCCACTGGCGGCGCGCCGTCGCTCTGACGGGTGCGCCTTTGTCGTGTGATGCACACCCAGGTTATCGGGGCTGGATCGCTGACCTATCCCCGCGATTCAATCCGCTCTCGGCTTCAGCGAATGATGGTCGCGTTCTCCGCTCGGAGGGGACCATAGTCCACGCACTGAGTCCTGCCTCCGGCCCGGGCGGAGCCGACAATGGCGTCCAGCACCGCGACATTGCATGCGCCCTCCGTGCCGCTCACGGCGGGAGCCCCGGTGCCGCGGATGGCATGGGCGAACCGTTCAAGCTGAAGCGCCAAGGTGTCGATGAAGGGTATGGGGCGGTTCTCTATCTCGCCTGACCGATGAACGATGGTGAAACTCGGTCGATCCGTCTTGCTGTCAGGCCTGATCCCGACCACCGATACCGTCGCTTCTGAGCCGTGAACGACAAAGCGGTTGGTGTAGGGCGCGCTGTAGAGGCAGACCAAGCTGGCCGAGAGACCATTCGAAAAGGCCAGGCGCGCCGTCGAGACATCGTCCATCGGCACCGGCGTGCCCCGGTGCGCGAAATGAGCCGCCACCTCGCTGATCGGCCCGAACAGATGGTGAAGCCAATCGATGACGTGCACGCCTAGCACCGTCATTGCGCCGCCGGGGCACTCTTCGGGTGACGTCCGCCAATGGCCCGGCGAAAACGCCATTGCTTCCGCCGTCGAAAAATTGGCCTCAACATGAAGCAGGCGACCCAGCGTACCGCTCTCGACGAGCCGCTTCAGCATGTCGACCTGAGCCAGCAGCCTGCGATTGTGGCCTACAGCCAGAACGATCGAGCCGGATCGGGCGGCCTCGACAGCTCTCAACGCCTCGACCAAGGTCGTGCTGAGCGGCTTTTCGACGAGGACATGCTTGCCGGCGCCCGCCGCGGCGACGATCTGATCGACGTGCATCGAGTGCGGCGTGGCCAGAACAATCGCTTCGACCGCCTTATCAGACAGAACCTCGGCGAAATCATGTGTCACGGCGCAACCAAACCGCCTGCCAAAGCGCGCCCGTTCCTCATTATCGAGCCCACATCCGAGCACGACCTCGAGGTGTCCATCGGTACGGTTGGCGGCCTCGGCCAGCTCGGAGCCCCACCAGCCCGTGCCAACGAAAGCCGCACGGACAGACTTTGAAATATCGACCACTGAAATACCCGAAGTATGTTGAGCAGGTCAGCTCGCGAGGTCGCTCGCCGAGCCACGACAGGAATTTCGATCACGTTGTGCAATGTGGCCCGCGCCAAACGAGCCGAGGCGGCTCGTTGCCAGCACCCGTGGCCAGGCACAGCGTGATCAGCCTGCCTATAATCAGACGTCGCCACAGTCGGCAATGGGCCATCCGGGCTCCTTCATCGAGGAGGCGGCGAAGCACGGATCACGGTAGTGTCCGAGAATGAAAACGCCGGAACCCAGTGTCGGGCCCCCCGGGGATTGAGCAGGTGAAGCCATCCCGGGCCCTGAAACCGGCACCCTCGCGTTCAGGTATTATAATCCCGACTTGGTAGCGTAGGGATGAGGCATCTGAAGGGGCATGATGTGAAACCGCAGAGTGAAAGCGGATACCACCTAACCCGTTATCGATGCTTAGCTCTTTCTCCTGCTGAGGAAAAAGAGTGGTGCCCAGGAGAGGACTCGAACCTCCACGCCCTTGCGAGCGCCAGCACCTGAAGCTGGTGCGTCTACCAATTCCGCCACCTGGGCAACGGCGGCTCGTTTACGGGGGCGCAGAGGTCCTGTCAACGGGCTGGCCCGAGAAATGTGTCGACACCTCCGCAGCCTGTGGAAGCGGCGCCCGCAGCTCGCGTCGCGGCGCAGGGATACCGGTCCGTGAATGCGGCGCAGCGCGATGCGCCAACCCGTCAAGCCGCCTGCGCGCAAAAGGGATTTCCACTTTCGCCGAACATGATCTAGGAGGGCAGAAGGATTCTAAGGAGCCTTCGCGATGGCTACTCGTGCCCCGGCCCAGCAACTCGTCACGGTATTCGGTGGCTCCGGCTTCGTCGGCCGCCATGTCGTGCGCGCGCTCGTCAAGCGCGGCTATCGGGTCCGTGTCGCCGTGCGCCGTCCCGACCTCGCCGGCTTCCTGCAGCCGCTCGGCATCGTCGGGCAGATCCACGCCGTGCAGGCCAATCTGCGCTATCCGGCCTCGGTCGCAGCGGCGGTCAAGGGCGCCGATGCGGTCGTTAATCTCGTCGGCATCATGCAGCAGGGCGGACGGCAGAGCTTCTCGTCCGTTCAGGCCAATGGCGCGCGCGCCGTGGCCCAGGCCTGCGCCGCAGCCGGGATCGAGCGTCTCGTGCATGTCTCGGCGCTCGGCGCCGATGCCGGGTCGCGCTCGGGCTATGCCCGCAGCAAGGCGGAAGGCGAGGCTGCCGTGCTCGCCTCGGTGCCCGGCGCGGTGCTGCTGCGGCCTTCCGTGATGTTCGGCCCCGAGGACAGCTTCTTCAACCGCTTCGCCTCCATGGCGCGGATGCTGCCCGTGCTGCCGCTGGTCGGCGATGGCGCGACGAAGTTCCAGCCGGCCTTCGTCGGCGATGTCGCCGAGGCGGTGGCGCGCGCGGTCGACGGCTCGGTTCCGGGCGGCCGCACTTATGAGCTCGGCGGCCCCGAGGTGCTCAGCCTGCGCAAGATCGTCGAGGACATCTGCAAGGTCACCGGGCGCAAGCCGCTGCTCGTGCCCATGCCCTTCGCATTGGCCAAGATCGTCGGGCGCGTGCTCGAGGTCGTCGACACGCTGACACTCGGCCTGATCCCGGATGAACTCGTGATCACGAGCGACCAGGCGATCCTGCTCCAGAGCGACAATGTCGTCTCCGCGCAGGCGACGTCGGAAGGGCGCGATTTCGCCGGGCTCGGCATCGCGCCGACCTCGGTCGAGGCGGTGGTGTCGTCCTATCTCTGGCGCTTCCGCAAGACCGGACAGTTCGATACGGCCCGCGCGAACTGAACCTCGGGCGGGAGCCCGCCGATGTCGTTCGATCTCGTCATCTACGATTGCGACGGCACGCTTCTCGACACCGAGACGCTCTATGGCGAGGTCAGCCTGCTGCTCTGCCAGGGTCTCGGTCTGACGCAGTGGACGCTCGCTGACTATCACGCGAATCTCGTAGGCATCCCGCTTTCCGACGGCCTCAAGGTGATCGAGGCCGCGCTCGGCCGCCCGCTTCCGCCGGATCTCGAGGACCGCATCGAGGACGGTGTCGCGGCCCGGCTCGAAAGCGAGGCCCGCGCCCTGCCGGGCGTGCATGAGGCATTGTCCGAACTCGCCGGGCGGCGCTGCGTCGCCTCCTCGACCAGCCTTGCGCCCCTGCGGCGCAATCTCGGCCTGGCCGGGCTTCTCGATCTGTTCGATCCGCATGTCTTTTCGGCTTCGCAGGTCGCGCGGGGCAAGCCGGCCCCGGACGTCTTCCTCTTCGCGGCCACGCAGATGGGCGCCGCGCCGGAAAATTGCCTTGTGCTGGAGGATTCGGTTCCGGGCGTGCAGGCCGCCCGCGCGGCCGGCATGCAGGTGGCGGGCTTCACCGGCACGGCCCATGACAAGGCCACGACACGCGAACGTCTGCTGGCGGCCGGCGCCGCAACGGTGATCGAGGGCTATCCCGAATGGCCGGGCGAAGCGGCGCGGCTCTGGGGGCTGCGCGCCCTCTGACGCCGGATAGGCTCAGAGCATGCTGGGCAGCACGCGGTCCGGCGGCTTGTGGCCGTCCATGAAGGTCCGGATGTTGACGATGACCTTCTCGCCCATGTCGGCGCGGCCCTCATGGGTGGCCGAGCCCATATGCGGCAACACCACGACCTTGTGCTGGCGGGCGAGCTTGAGCAGCCGCGGATTGACGGCAGGCTCGCTCTCGAACACGTCGAGGCCGGCGCCGGCGAGCTCGCCGGCCTCCAGCATGCGGGCCAGCGCCGTCTCGTCGACGATCTCGCCACGCGCCGTGTTCACCAGGATCGCGTCCGGCTTCATCAGCTTGAGCCGGCGCGCCGAGAGCAGGTGATAGGTCGCCGGCGTATGCGGGCAATTGACCGAGACGACGTCCATGCGGGCCAGCATCTGATCGAGCGAATCCCAATAGGTCGCGTCGAGCTGCTCCTCGATGCGCGGATCGATCCGGCGGCGGTTGTGGTAGTGGATCGAGAGGCCGAAGGCGGCGGCGCGCTTCGCCAGCGCCTGGCCGATCCGCCCCATCCCGACGATGCCGAGGCGCTTGCCGGTGATGCGCCGGCCGAGCATCCAGGTCGGCGACCAGCCGGCCCAGTCATCGTCGGGGATGACGCGCGCGCCTTCCGCGATCCGACGCGCCACGGCAAGGATCAGCGCCATCGTCATGTCGGCCGTGTCGTTGGTCAGCACGCCCGGCGTGTTGGTGACGGTGATGCCGCGCTGCACGGCGCTGGCGACGTCGATATTGTCGACGCCATTGCCGAAATTCGCGATCAGGCGCAGCTGGTCGCCGGCCTGGGCGATCACGGCGGCGTCGATCTTGTCGGTGATTGTCGGCACCAGCACGTCTGCGGTCTTGACCGCCTCGACGAGCGCGGCCTGCGACATTGGCGTGTCGTCGACATTGAGGCGCGCGTCGAACAGCTCGCGCATGCGGGTTTCGACCACGGCGGGCAGCTTGCGCGTCACCACCACCAAAGGCTTTTTCTTCGACATGGCGGCCACCTCCCGTCGTTCGGCGGCGACCATCCTCAATTCCTCAACCCACCATTAACTCTGGTGGCTCAGGAATGAGGCGGCTGCGCCGGGCACCATCGTTGTCTAGGCGGCGCGGCGGCGGAAGACAACTTGACCCTTCGCCGGGGGGCGGGTGGATTCGCAAGTGGACTTTGCAAGTGGGTTTTGAAGGAGTGCGGCGGATGAAGGCCTGGTCGATGCGCGAGCTTGCTCTGGCAGCTGTTTTCGCCGTCGGCGGCCCCATAGTCGCCTCGGCGCAGGACATGCAGGCCGGCTCCGTCACCGGGCTGCCCGTGCCGCGCTACGTCAGCCTGAAGACGGACCGTGTGAATCTGCGCGAGGGACCTTCCAAGGAGCATCGCACCCGCTGGGTCTATCAGCGCGCCGGGCTGCCGGTGGAGGTCACGGCCGAGTTCGAGACCTGGCGGCGCGTGCGCGATGCGGATGGCGCGGAAGGCTGGGTGCTGCACAGCCTGCTCTCCGGGCGGCGCACCGCCCTGATCGCACCCTGGTCGAAGAACAAGGAAGAGAACTTCCCGATGCGCAGCGCGGCCGGGGAGGACGGGGCCGTGGTGGCGAAGCTGCAGCCGGGCGTGATCGCCAATGTCGGGTCTTGCGCCAATACCTGGTGCCGCGTCAGCGTCGGCAGCATCAACGGCTATATCCGCCAGGAGCGCCTTTGGGGCGTCTATCCGAACGAGAAGGTCGACTGAGCCGGTCGGCAGCGACCGCCCACCGTCATCCTGAGGAGCGCTTCGCAGAAGCGCGTCTCGCAGGATGGAGGCCGTGCTTGTTCGAGAGTGGCTTCAGCTTGCGATCTTGCGCAGCCGCACCACGACATCGACCCGCGCGATCTCGTAGCCCTCGGGCGGGGTCGGCAGGGTCGTGACGCCGATCTCCTGCGCTGGGATGTCGATCACCCGGCTCTCGCCGTCGACGACGAAGTGATGATGATCATGGTCGGCGGTGTCGAAATAGGCCTTCGCGCCGTCAAGCGTCAGCTCGCGCAGCAGGCCGGCCTCCGTGAACTGGCGTAGCGTGTTGTAGATCGTCGCCAGCGAGACCGGAATGCGCTCCTTCATCGCCTCTTCGTACAGCATCTCGGCGCTGACATGGCGCTGGCCCTTGGCGAAGAGCACCCAGCCGAGCGAAACCCGCTGGCGGGTCGGGCGCAGGCCCACGCGCCGCAGTTTCTGCCGGACGTCGTTGAAGGGGCAGCCCTGCCGCACGGCCGATCCGTAGCCCTGATCCGGGGATGTCAGATCGTTCATGCTGTCTCTCGTGCCTTCCTCAAGCTTGCCCGACGCTCCACCTGTTGCGTCGAATTCCACATTGGAAATGTAGGACTTCGAGTGCTGCGTCGCAAGCGCGCGGGCCGGCCGTAACGTCGCGGGCCGGCTCACACGAGGGTTTCGCGCGGCCTTTTCAGGCGCCGCGCCTGGGGGAAGCGCGCCTGCGCCCTTTCGTTTCCGGCTCCCGGCGTGTAAGGCACGGCAAGATACGCGGGCCGAATCCAGCCCGCGCAGAGGAGCGGAACGGGAATGCAGCGTCAGTCGTCATTCAGCTACGAGGAGATCCTCGCCTGTGGCCGCGGGGAGCTGTTCGGGCCGGGCAATGCGCAGCTGCCGCTGCCGCCGATGCTGATGTTCGACCGGATCACCCAGATTGCGGACGAGGGCGGTGAGCACGGCAAGGGCCTCGTTCGCGCCGAGTTCGACATCAAGCCGGATCTCTGGTTCTTCGACTGCCACTTCAAGGGCGACCCCGTGATGCCGGGCTGCCTCGGCCTCGATGCGCTCTGGCAGCTCACCGGCTTCTTCCTGGGCTGGCTCGGCCTGCCGGGCCGCGGCCGGGCGCTCGGCGTCGGCGAGGTCAAGTTCGCCGACCAGGTTCTGCCTTCGGTCAAGCGCGTCGTCTACGGCGTCGATTTCAAGCGCGTCTTCAAGTCGAAGCTCGTTCTCGGCATCGCCGATGGCTGGCTCGAGGCGGATGGCAAGCGAATCTACACGGTCTCCGACATGCGTGTCGGCCTGTTCAAGCCCGAAGCGGCCTGAGGAAAAACACGCCGCGGCCTTGCGTGCGGGTGCCGCGCGGTCCATTTGCGCGGTATAAATCCGAAGAGCGGCGGGGCCTGCCCCGTCGAGCGCGGACAGCTGGAGAGAAGCGAGCATGAGACGCGTCGTCGTCACCGGGATGGGCATCGTCTCGTCCATCGGCAACAACACGCAGGAGGTCCTGGCGTCGCTGCATGAGGCGAAATCGGGCATTTCCTTCGTCCCGGACTTCGCCGAGCACGGCTTCCGCAGCCGCGTCGCCGGCGTGCCGACCCTCGATGCCGCCAGCGTCGTCGACCGTCGCGCCATGCGCTTCCACGGCGGCGGCTCGGCCTGGAACCATGTCGCCATGGATCAGGCCATCCTCGATTCGGGGCTCGAGCCTGGCGAGGTCAGCAACGAGCGGACAGGCATCGTCATGGGCTCCGGCGGCCCCTCCACCCGCGCGCTGATCGACGCCTATGACAAGGCGCGCGAGAGCGGCTCCTCCAAGAAGGTCGGCCCCTTCGCCGTGCCCAAGGGCATGTCGTCGACGGCCTCGGCCACGCTCGCGACCTGGTTCAAGATCAAGGGCGTCAACTATTCGATCTCCTCGGCCTGCGCGACCTCCAACCACTGCATCGGCAACGCCTATGAGCTGATCCAGTGGGGCAAGCAGGACGTGGTCTTCGCCGGCGGCTGCGAGGAGCTGGACTGGACGCTTTCCGTCCTCTTCGACGCCATGGGCGCGATGTCGACGGACTTCAACGAGACCCCGGCCCGCGCCTCGCGCGCCTATGACGTCAAGCGCGACGGCTTCGTCATCGCCGGCGGCGCCGGCGTCCTCGTGCTCGAGGAGCTGGAGCATGCCAAGGCCCGCGGCGCCAAGATCTATGGCGAGATCGTCGGCTATGGCGCGACCTCGGACGGCTACGACATGGTCGCTCCGTCGGGCGAGGGCGCGGTGCGCTGCATGCGCATGGCGCTGCAGGGCGTGAAGTCCAAGGTCGACTACATCAACCCGCACGGCACTTCGACCCCGGTCGGCGACGCCAAGGAGATCGAGGCGATCCGCGAGGTCTTCGGGGCCGGTGACAAAAGCCCGCCGATCTCCGCCACCAAGTCGCTGACCGGCCATTCTCTCGGTGCGACCGGTGTGCAGGAGGCGATCTACTCGCTGCTGATGCTCAACAACGACTTCATCTGCGAGAGCGCCCATATCGAAGAGCTCGACCCCGCCTTTGCCGACATGCCGATCGTGCGCAAGCGCATCGACAATGCGGGCCTCGGCACCGTGCTCTCCAACTCCTTCGGCTTCGGCGGCACCAACGCGACCATCGTGATGAAGCGCCTGGAGGCGTGAGCCGGCCATGCTCTTCATGGTGATCGAGCATTTCGACCAGGCCCGCGTGAAGGACGTCTACGCCCGCTTCCAGGAACGCGGGCGGATGGCGCCGGAAGGCGTGCGCTATGTCGAAAGCTGGATCACGGCCGATCTCGGGCGCTGCTTCCAGGTGATGGAATGCGACGACATCGCGCTGCTGCAGGAATGGGTCCTGCAGTGGAGCGATCTGGCCCGCTTCGAGATCGTGCCCGTGGCGCCGTCGAAGGCGACGGCCGCAGCCGTGACGAAATACCTCTGAGCCCCGCTGCCTTGCGCGGTTCGGGCTTGACCATATCGAATTGACCCGCGTTTTCCTCCATCCGCCTTCGGTAAAGACCCCGAAGCCGCTTCCGAGTTTGCCATGCTCCCCCTGATGCATAAGAAGCGCGGCCTCGTCATGGGCGTCGCCAACCAGAACTCCATCGCCTGGGGCATCGCCCGCACGTTGCATGCGCACGGCGCCGAGATCGCCTTCACCTATCAGGGCGATGCGCTCGGCAAGCGCGTCCGGCCGCTGGCCGAGAGTATCGGGTCCAGCCTCGTCATTCCCTGCGACGTCGAGGATATCGCCTCGGTCGATGCGACCTTCGCGGCGCTCGATGAGGCCTGGGGCGGCGATCCGGAGAGAAACACGCTGGACTTCATCGTTCATGCCATCGGCTTCTCCGACAAGAACGAGCTCAAGGGCCTCTATGCCGACACCAGCCGCGAGAACTTCTCGCGCACCATGGTGATCTCCTGCTTCTCCTTCACGGAAATCGCCAGGCGCGCCGCCGAGCGCATGCCGAAGGGCGGCAGCATGATCACGCTGACCTATGGCGGCTCGACCCGGCTCATGCCGAACTACAACGTCATGGGCGTCGCCAAGGCGGCGCTGGAGGCGAGCGTGCGCTATCTCGCCGGCGACTACGGCCCGCGCGGCATCCGCGTGAATGCGCTCTCGCCCGGCCCGGTCAGGACGCTGGCCGGCGCCGGCATCTCGGATGCGCGCGCCATGCTCTCCTGGCAGCGGGCCAATTCGCCGCTGCGCAAGTCGGTTTCGCTTGAGGAAATCGGCGGCTCGGCGCTCTATTATCTCTCCGATCTGTCGGGCGGCGTCACGGGCGACGTCCATCATGTCGACGCCGGCTACCACATCACTTCGATGCCGGCGCTGGAGGGCCTGCGGGCCGCCGACAGCGGCAACGGGGAATAGGCGGAACCCGAAAGCCAGTCCGCCGTTCCCCCTTCATCGAAAGGAGGGCGCGCGATGGTCATGGTCAAGTACGAGGTCGTCGAACACGATGGCGGCTGGGCCTACAAGGTCGGCGACGCGCTGTCGGAGACCTTCAGGTCGCATGATGCCGCGCTGAAGGCGGCCACCAGGGCAGCAGCCCGCCAGACCATCGCAGGCAGCACCGACGGCATCGTCTATCAGGACAAGGACGGTCAGTGGCACGAGGAACTGGCCGACGGCCATGACCGCCCCTCGACGCAGGTGATCGACGGAGCTTGAGGCTGCGAGCGGACTCTGCCGTAGCTACCGCACCGTGAAGAAGGTCAGCAGCACCTTGCTCTTCTCGCCGAGCAGGCAGAGGAAGCGACGGGGCTTGTCCGAGCGGTCGGTTCGCAGATAGGCCTCGCCCATCACGATGCGCGTCACCGGGATGTCTTCGATCTTGGTTTCCGACACGGCGACCGTCGCGCCGTCCTCGTCGATGTAGATGTCCTTGATCTCCGGCTCCTTCGCGTGGAGCGTCTGAAGCGCGGCCGCCTTGCATGTCGCGATCTCCGGCGTCGCCGGCTTCTCGCTCTTCGGTGGGACCTGCTGCGCGAAAGCGGGCGCGCAGAGTGCTGCGACGATCAGGGCAGGGGGGACGAAGCGAAGCATGCGCGGGGCACTCACATTGACCGGTGAGTGCTGAACGCGCGAGCAGGCCCGCGGTTCATGAAGGCTCATCAAGGGTGTCTTCCCGTGCGCGCTGCGGCGCGAAGTGCCGCTGCGCAGACACGGGACCGCCAACCGGATAGGGTACTGTCTCGCCCTCTCCCCGAGATCTGCATGACCGCTCGCATCTATGCCGTCTATATCCTCGCGACGCGCAAGGACGGTCCGCTCTATATCGGCATTACCAATGACATCGAGCGCCGGATCGCCGAGCATAAAAGCCACGCGATCAAGGGACACGCAGCCAAGTACAACATCGACCAACTTGTCTATGTCGAGACGTTCGACGAGCCAAACCAGGCGATCGAGCGCGAGAAGGTTCTCAAGAAATGGCGCCGCGCGTGGAAAGTCGCGTTGATAGAAAAGGAAAACCCGGCGTGGTCTGACCTCGCCGGGTGATCGGAGCCTTTGTCGTCAGGCGATCCCGTGTCTGCGCAGCGGCACTGCATGCCGCAGCGCGCACGGGATGACGGCGGGCGTCAGAGCCCCAGCTTCTTCTTCCTCTGCCCGAGCGTGCGCAGGCGCAGCGCGTTGAGCTTGATGAAGCCGGCCGCGTCGCGGTGGTCGTAGGCGACCGCACCTTCCTCGAAGGTGACGAGGTCCTGGTCGTAGAGCGAGTAGTCGCTGGACCGGCCGATGACATGGACGCCGCCCTTGTAGAGCTTGAGGCGGACATCGCCGGTCACGAATTCCTGGCTCTTGTCGATCAGCGCCTGCAGCATCTCGCGCTCCGGCGAGAACCAGAAGCCGTTATAGATCAGCTCGGCGTATTGCGGCATGATCTGGTCCTTGAGATGGGCCGCGCCGCGGTCGAGCGTGATCGACTCGATGGCGCGATGCGCCGCATGCAGGATCGTGCCGCCGGGCGTCTCGTACATGCCGCGGCTCTTCATGCCGACGAAGCGGTTCTCGACGAGGTCGAGCCGGCCGATACCGTTGTCGCGGCCGAGATCGTTGAGCTTCGCGAGCAGCGTGGCCGGCGAGAGCTTCACGCCGTCGATCGCGACCGCGTCGCCCTTCTCGAAGGACACCGTGACGATGGTCGGGGTATCAGGCGCGTCCTCCGGCGAGATCGTACGGGAATAGACGTAGTCCGGAACTTCGACCGCCGGGTCCTCCAGCACGCGCCCTTCCGACGAGGCGTGCAGCAGGTTGGCGTCGACGGAGAAAGGCGCCTCGCCGCGCTTGTTCTTGGCGATCGGGATCTGGTGCTGCTCGGCGAAGGCGATGAGCTGCTCGCGCGAGCGCAGGTCCCACTCGCGCCAGGGCGCGATCACATGGACGTCGGGCTTCAGCGCATAGGCGGTGAGCTCGAAGCGGACCTGGTCGTTGCCCTTGCCGGTCGCGCCGTGGGAGACGGCGTCGGCGCCGGTCTTCTCGGCGATCTCGATCAGCTTCTGGGCGATCAGCGGACGCGCGATCGAGGTGCCGAGCAGATAGACGCCCTCATAGGCGGCATTGGCGCGGAACATCGGGAAGACGTAGTCCCGCACGAATTCCTCGCGCAGATCCTCGATGAAGATGTTCTCGGGCTTGATGCCGAGCAGCAGCGCCTTGTCGCGCGCCGGGCCCAGTTCCTCGCCCTGCCCGAGATCGGCGGTGAAGGTCACGACCTCGCATCGATAGGTGGTCTGCAGCCATTTGAGGATGATCGAGGTGTCGAGTCCGCCTGAATAGGCAAGGACGACCTTCTTCACGCTGGTGTCGGCCATCTTGATCAATTTCCTGCTGGTGACTGCGGGCCGCGTTTCGGACGCAATGGCGCACTATCGCAGGCATTGGAGCGAAGCAATCGGAACCTTCTGATCGATCCTGCGTCATCATGTGATGGATCAGGCTGGATCGGCGTCGCTCCTTTCGGTCTGGCGCGGTTCAGCCGCGCCTGGCGTCGGGCTCCGGAGGGTGGATAGCCTGAAGGCGCGCGACCTGTAAGATGGTACCCGCCTGGAGGTTGAATGCCGAATCGTCCCGTTCTGGACTTCTGGTATGAGCTTGCGTCCCCCTATGCCTGCCTGACTGCGCTGAGGATCGAGAAACTGGCCGAAGAGGCCGGGGTTGCGCTGCGCTGGCGGCCCTTCCTGCTCGGCCCGATCTTCGCGGCTCAGGGCTGGAACACCTCGCCTTTCGAGCTTTACCCCAGCAAGGGCCGCTATATGTGGCGGGATACGGCGCGCCGGGCCCGCAAGCAGGGCTTCGGCTTCGTCCGGCCGGCTGAATTTCCCCAGAATTCATTGACCGCGACACGGCTCGCACTGGCCGGACGCGACGAGGGCTGGACGCCCGCCTTTTCCAAGGCGTTGTTCCAGGCCCAGTTCGGCGAGGGGCGCAACATTGCCGAGGAGGCTGTTCTGAGCGCGGCGCTGAAGCAGGCGGGGCGCGATCCGGGAGCCACGCTGCCGCTCGCGCGCAACGAGGACGTCCGAGCCCGTCTCAAGGCCGAGATCGAATACGCCAAGTCGATCGGCATCTTCGGCGCGCCCTTCTTCATCACCGAGGACGGCGAGCCGTTCTGGGGCGACGACCGGCTCGAGGAAGCGCTCGAATGGGCGCGCGAAGGGCGCTGAGCGTCCGCTTCTCGCAAGCGGGGGCTTCAGCTTCGATTGCTGGTCTTCCAGCAGCTCTGGCTGGCCACCGATTTCCAGACGCCGTTGGCCTTGCACCCGCTGAGCGGGACGGAGCAGAGCCGCGCGACGCAGGCGCTGGGATTGTTGCCCTTCTGGCAGTTCCGCTCGCAGGAGGCATTGATCTGCGAGCATGAATTCTGCGAGGCCCGGCACCCTTCCTGTGCGCCGGCGGGGCCGTAGCCCGCCATCGACGCGGAAAGGCCGAGCGCGATCAGGATCACCGCTTTCATAGCCGGTCTCCGCTCTTACCTTAGGTAAGATAAGGCGGAGGCGCCGCGGTCGTCCACGCTCTGCACGATGCAGATTGGCTACCCCGCTGGAGGCCTCTGCCAGGGGCCTCGCCCCGCTCCGATCTCGTGATGCACCGATGCCTCGACCATTGACGGCAGGTCGGGACGCTCGGCGATCTTGGGCGGGTGCGGCGGCATGGCTGGCGCGCGGCCGCCGGCCGTCTCGACCAGGGCCTGGACGCGCTTGGTGACGGAAGGATGGGTCGAGAACAGGTCTGCGAAATCGTCCGGGTCGTTCTCGAAGCACATATCCATCACGCCGGAGGGCACGCCGTCGATATCGGCCCGCCCCGAGATTTTGAGCAGCGCCGAGATCATCGCGTCCGGATTCTTGGTCAGCTCCACCGCCCCGGCATCGGCGAGATATTCCCGCGAGCGCGACAGCGAGAGCCGGATCAGGACCGCCAGCAGCCAGGAAACCACGATCACCGCGATGCCGATAACGACGGCGATCGCGTTGCCTCTCTTGGAGTCGTCGGATTGAAAGCGGATGCGGCTGCGGCCGAAGCCGCGGAACACCAGCTCTCCGATGAAGGAGATCACGCCGGCGATCACCACCGCGACGACCATCAGTTTCACATCGCCGTTGCGGATATGGGTCAGCTCATGGGCGAGCACGGCCTCGACTTCGGCGTCGTTGAGCTGAGCGAGCAGCCCGCTCGTCACCGTCACGGTGAACTGCTTGTCGTTGACGCCGCTGGCGAAGGCATTGAGCGCCTCGCTCTCCATGATGGCGAGCTTCGGCATCGTCAGGCCGCGGGAGATGCAGAGGTTCTCCAGCATCCGGTAGAGCTTGGGGTTGTCCTCCCGCGCGATGCCCTTCGCACCGGTAACGGCGCCGATCAGCGCGACGTTCACGCGAAAGCCGATGAAAATCCACAGCATCGTCGCCGCGGTGATGAGCGGGAACCAGGAGCGGAAGATGCGGCTGGCCTCGCCGAAGGCAGTGCGCCCCTGCGGAACGCCGCCATAGCCGAAGGCGACCAGCAGCAGTCCCCAGGCCGTGAGATAGACGAGCAGGAAGAGCCCGGCGATCAGGAAGTTCGACCTGATCCGGTTGTTGCGCTGATGGGTGTAGAGACCGAAGGCCTCGGCCATCGCCGCCGCTCCGCTTGTCCGGCTCCGGGCGCCTTAGAACTTCACGCTGGGCGCGACTTCGATCTGCGCGCGCGTCTGCTCGCCGACATCGAAGAACTCGCGCTGGGTGAAGCCCATCTGCGGCGCGAAGAGCACGGCGGGGAAGGCCTGGATGGCAGCGTTGAACTCGCTCACCGCATTGTTGAAGAAGCGCCGCGCCGCCGCGAGCTTGTCCTCGACATTGCCGAGATCGACCTGGAGCTGCTGGAAATTGGCGCTCGCCTTCAGGTCGGGATAGGCCTCGCCGAGCGCGAGCAGCCGGCCGACCGCGCCGGAGAGCTGCTGCTCGGCGGCCGCCTTGTCGTGGACGCCGGTGGCGCCCTGCGCGGCGTTGCGCGCCGCGACGACCGCGTCGAGCGTCGATTTCTCGTGGGTCGCGTAGCCCTTCACCGTCTCGACGAGGTTCGGGATCAGGTCGTGGCGCTGCTTGAGCTGGACGTCGATATCCGCGAAGGCCTGGTTGACGCGCTGCCGCATCGCGACGAGCCCGTTATAGGTCATGATCAGATAGACGCCGACGGCGACGATAAGGCCCAGTACGACCCAGCCCATAGGATGCCCCTCCCTGGAGCCCGCGCCGGTCAGCCTGCCTGGCAAGCCGATCGGATCACGCGTTCTCTATCCATAATTGCGCGCCACACTGCCACGGCGGTCGACCTTGGGGAAGCGGTCGGCGGCGGGCGTCATGGGAATGAAGGAGCCGCCTGCGATCTTGCTTCCGGGCCGGGCTTGCAGTACATCGCCCGTGTCCGAAGGGCCGTGATCGATCATGCGCCGGGGGCGGTCCTTAAGGCCGGCTCCCGTTTCGTGCTTGCAAGCGAGCCCCTGGGATACGGATCGAACCGGCGGCCATGGCGCCCCGGCCTGACGCTTGAAGGCCGGCAGTCCTCCGAGAGGAGGCGCCGACGGCAGCGATCCGGACCGCAGCACCAGCCAAGGCGCCCATGCCGGACATCCGCGGGATACGCGGCCGGCCTCCAGGAGTTCATATGTCAGCTGTTGAAAGCTATAGCGCGGGCCGCGAGGATTTCGCCGCTCTGCTCGAAGAGTCCTTCTCGCGCAACGAGGCGCTCGAAGGCACCGTCATCAAGGGCAAGGTCGTTGCCATTGAGAAGGACATGGCGATCATCGACGTCGGTCTGAAGACCGAAGGTCGCGTCGCGCTCAAGGAATTCACCGGCCCCGGCCGGGAGCAGGAAATCAACGTCGGCGATGAGGTCGAGGTCTATCTCGACCGGATCGAGAACGCGCTCGGTGAAGCCGTCATCTCGCGCGACAAGGCTCGCCGCGAAGAGAGCTGGGTCAAGCTCGAGAAGGCCTTCGAGGCTCGCGAGAAGGTCACCGGCATGATCTTCAACACCGTCAAGGGCGGCTACACCGTCGATCTCGACGGCGCCGTCGCCTTCCTGCCGCGTTCGCAGGTCGACATCCGCCCGATCCGCGACGTCGGCCCGCTGATGGGCCAGCCGCAGCCCTTCGAGATCCTCAAGATGGATCGCCGCCGCGGCAACATCGTCGTGTCGCGCCGCACCGTCCTCGAGGAGACCCGCGCCGAGGCTCGTTCCGAGCTCGTCGCCTCGCTCGAAGAGGGTCAGGTCATCGACGGCGTCGTCAAGAACATCACCGAATACGGTGCGTTCGTTGACCTCGGCGGCATCGACGGCCTGCTGCACGTCACCGACATGGCCTGGCGCCGCGTCAACCACCCGTCCGAGGTCGTCACCATCGGCCAGACGGTCAAGGTCAAGATCATCAAGATCAACCAGGACACGCACCGCATCTCGCTCGGCATCAAGCAGCTGCTGGCCGATCCGTGGGATGGCATCGCCGAGCGTTACCCGGTCGGCACCCGTCTCAAGGGCCGCGTGACCAACATCACGGACTACGGCGCGTTCGTCGAGGTGGAGCCGGGCATCGAAGGCCTGATCCACGTCTCCGAGATGTCCTGGACCAAGAAGAACGTCCACCCCGGCAAGATCGTCTCGACCTCGCAGGAAGTCGACGTCGCGATCCTCGAGGTCGATCCCGTCAAGCGCCGCATCTCGCTCGGCCTCAAGCAGACCCTGCGCAACCCGTGGGAGCTCTTCGCGGAGCAGCACCCGTCGGGTTCGACGGTCGAGGGCGAGGTCAAGAACAAGACCGAATTCGGCCTGTTCCTGGGTCTCGAGGGCGATATCGACGGCATGATCCACCTCTCGGATCTCGACTGGAACCGTCCGGGCGAGCAGGTCATCGAGGAATACAAGAAGGGCGATGTGCTGCAGGCCATCGTTCTCGATGTGGACGTCGAGAAGGAGCGTATCTCGCTCGGCCTGAAGCAGCTCGGCGGCGATCCCTTCGTGGATGCCGGCGAGTTCAAGAAGGGCCAGATCGTCACCTGTGAGGTGGTCGAGGTGAAGGAGTCGGGTCTCGACGTGAAGATCGCCGACACCGACATGATGACCTTCATCAAGCGGGCCGAGCTGGCGCGTGACCGTTCCGAGCAGCGCCCCGAGCGCTTCGCGGCCGGCGAGCGCATTGACGCCCGCGTCGTGCTCTTCGACAAGAAGGCCCGCAAGATCCAGGTCTCGGTTAAGGCCCTGGAAATGGCCGAGGAGAAGGAGGCGATGGCGCAGTACGGCTCCGCCGACTCCGGCGCCTCGCTCGGCGACATCCTGGGCGCCGCCCTCAAGAAGGCGACGACCGACAAGAAGTGAGGCTTCGGCTGCTTCGGCAGCCGGCCTTCGAGTTCAGCCCGCGCGGAGAAATCCGCGCGGGCTTTTGTTTCGGCTCAGCCCGTCATTCTCGGGCGGAGCGAAGCGCAGACCCGGGAATCTCGTGACCAGACCCCGCTGGTTTCCGAGATGGTCGGGTCAAGCCCGACCATGACGATATTCAGGAGACGCGATATGACCCCCGCCGCCATCGGCATCGACTTCGGCACCACCAACAGCGTCGTCGCGCTCGCTGGTGCGGACGGCTCGGTCATCACGCGTTCCTTCGCCACGAAACAGGGTGCCGTCGATGCCTATCGCTCGGCGCTGATGTTCTGGCGCGAGGGCAGGCCGCCCGAATCCCGCATCGCCCATGTCAGCGGGCCGGATGCGCTGGACATGGCCCTCGGCATGACCGCGGAGCATCGCTTCCTGCAGTCGCTCAAGACCCACCTCTCCAGCCGCGCCTTCCAGGAAACGCGCCTGTTCGGCAAACTCTTCAAGCTGGAGGACCTGATCGCCGTCTTCCTGAACGATCTCGCGGAGGGGCTCGCCGGCCGCGACGCCCTGCCGCTCGTCTCCGGCCGCCCCGTCGTCTTTGCGGGCGAGCGTCCCGACGAGGAGCTGGCGCTCGGCCGGCTTGGCGCCTCCTACGCGGCCGCCGGGATGAGCCAGGTCGATTTCGCCTATGAGCCGCTCGGCGCCGCCTACTGGTATGCCCGCGACCTGAAGCGGGCCCAGACCATGCTGGTCGCCGACTTCGGCGGCGGCACCAGCGACTTTTCCGTGATGCGCTTCGAGCCCGGCACGCGCGGGCAGCTGGAGGCGATTCCGCTCTCCCACGCCGGCGTGGGCGTCGCTGGCGACACCTTCGACTACCGCATCATCGAGCACGCGGTCTCGCCGGCGCTCGGCAAGGGCACGGAATACCGCTCCTTCGACAAGCTGCTACCGGTCCCCGCCCACTACCACGCGGCCTTCGCGCAATGGCACAAGCTCTCGCTGATGAAGAGCCGCGAAACCATGGCCGAGCTCAACGCCCTGATCCGCGAGGCTGTCGAGCCCGGCAAGCTCGAGGACCTGCTGACCGTGATCGAATACGATCTCGGCTACGAGCTCTACCGTGCGGTCTCCGCCACCAAGGTCGCGCTCTCCGACAGCGAGGCGACGGTGCTGCGCTTCGATCAGATGGGCGTGAACATCGAGACGCCGATCCGCCGCACCGATTTCGAGGGCTGGATTGCGGAGGATGTCGGTGCCATCGAGGCCGCGCTCGACCGCGCCCTGGCCGAGGCCGGGCTGGCCTCCGAGAAGATCGAGGCGGTCTTCATGACCGGCGGCACGTCCTACGTCCCGGCCGTGCGCGCGCTCTTCGATCGCCGTTTCGGCGCCGGCAAGGTGCATATCGGCGATGCCTTCCGCTCGGTCGCCAGCGGCCTCGCCCTGCTCGCTCTTGACCGGGCTCAGGCCGCCGCCGCGGCCTGACGTCGCGCTGGAGCATCGGACCGAAAAGTGGAATCCGCTTTTCGGAGGAATCCGATGCCAAGTCAGGAATGGATAGCCGCTTCGCGCCCGGCAGGAGGCGCGGCGATCTAGTGCCTTGCCGGGCTGGCATGGCGGGTCTACATCACGGACCCGCAGCCGACAGGAGTACCCGATGTCGTCCGATGCCGATCTGCTTGCAGACCGTCGCAGTCTCAGACGCAAGCTGACCCTCTGGCGGGGGCTTGCGGTGCTCGGCGTGGTGGCCGCGGCGATCATCGGCGGCTTCGCCTGGCGTGGCGGCTCCACAGCCGCCTTGCAGGGCGCCCACATCGCGCGCATCACCATCTCCGGCTTCATCTCAGGGGATCGTCGCACGCTCGACCTGATCAAGTCGGTCGAGGACAGCAGCTCGGTCTCCGCCGTGGTCGTCCGGGTCGACAGCCCCGGCGGCACCACCTCCGGTTCCGAAGCCTTGCATACGGCGTTGCGCGGACTTGCCGCGAAGAAGCCGATGGTCACCGTCGTCGACGGCGTCGCCGCCTCGGGCGGCTACATCGCCGCCATGGGGGCGGACCGCATCGTCGCGCGCCAGACCTCGCTCGTCGGCTCGATCGGCGTGCTCTTCCAATTTCCCAACGTCTCGCATCTGCTCGACACCGTCGGCGTCAAGGTCGAGGCGATCAAGTCGAGCCCGCTCAAGGCCGCCCCCAGCGGCTTCGAGCCGACTTCGCCGGAAGCCCGTGAGGCGCTCCAGCGCGTCGTCGACGACAATTATGCCTGGTTCAAGCAGATGGTGCGGGACCGCCGTCATCTCGCCGATGCCGAGCTTGCCACCGTCTCGGACGGCCGCGTCCATTCCGGCCGGCAGGCGCTCGGCCTCAAGCTCGTCGACCAGATCGGCGGAGAGCCGGACGCCATCGCCTGGCTGGAGCGCGAGAAGGGCGTTTCCCGCAACCTGCGCGTGCGCGACTGGCGCCGGCGCAGCGAAACCTCCTCCTTCGGACTGTGGAGCGCCGGCGAGGCGCTGGCCCGTGCCGCAGGCTGGGAAGGGCTGGCTGCAACCATAGCGCGCGCAGCCGATCAGCCGATCGGCTTGCGTCTTGACGCGCCCTTGGCGCTCTGGCAGCCTGCCGCAACCGAAAAATGATGTTGATACAAATGGTTATATTCCGGCGATGATTAAGTCCGAACTCGTTCAGCGGATTGCTGACCAGAACACCCACCTTTATCAGCGCGACATCGAAAACATTGTCTCGGCCATATTGGACGAGATCGTGAAGGCGCTGGAGCGGGGCGACCGGGTGGAACTGCGCGGCTTCGGCGCATTTTCGCGCAAGGCCCGCTCGGCCCGTATCGGCCGCAACCCCCGCACCGGCGATGCCGTCGAGGTGGAGGAGAAATTCGTCCCCGTCTTCAAGACGGGCAAGGAACTCAGGCTGCGGCTCAACGGCAAGTCCTGAAACGGGCAAGTCCTGAAGCAGGCAAGTCCTGAACCAAGGCTGGCGCTCCTGTCGCGCCGGCACGGAGAGAGCGATGAAGGCCTTTCTCAAGGCGTTGGTTTTGATCCCGATCGCGCTGGTGATCGTGCTGTTCGCGGTCGCCAATCGGGCGCCTGTGCGCGTCTCGCTCGACCCCTTCAGCCGCGACCTGCCGATGCTGTCCTATGAGCTGCCGCTCTTCCTGGTCGTACTCGCTGCGATCTTCGTCGGCGTGCTGATCGGCGGGCTCGCTTCCTGGATCGCCCAGGGCAAGCACAGGAAGGCGGCGCGCCGCGGCCGTCGAGAGGTCGAGGCGCTGCGCTCCGAAACGCAGGCGCTGCGCTCCGCCGTGCCCGATTCAGCCCTGCCGGCCCTGACCAGCGGAAGAAATTGATGCGCCTTTTCGAGGATGCCGAGCTCGACTCGGCCCTGAGCTACCCCTCTCTCATCGACATTCTGGACGAGGCCTTCCGCAGCGAGGTCATCGCCCCCAAGCGCAGCCAGTATGATCTCCAGCGCCCGGGCGAGGACGGTGCGATCCTGCTGACGATGCCGGCCTGGAGCGGGCCGGGCGTCGCCAAGCCCTATATCGGCACGAAGATCCTCTCGGTGTTCTTCGGCAACGGCAAGCGCAACCTGCCGGGCGTGATGGGCGCCTATCTGCTCATGGACGGAGAGACCGGCCGGCCATTGGCAGTGATGGACGGCAATCGCCTCACGCTCTGGCGCACCGCGGCGGCCTCCGCGCTCGCCTCGCGCTACATGTCGAATCCGGAATCCAGCCGCATGCTGATGGTCGGGGCCGGCGCGCTCGCGCCCTTCATCGTGAAGGCGCATCGCTCGGTCCGCCCCATCACCGACATCGCGGTCTGGGCACGGCGTCCCGAGGCGGCAGAGGCGGTCGTCGCGGCGCTGGCGCTGGACGGCATCGAGGCTCGCGCCACGATCGACCTCGAGGGCGAGGCCCGCACGGCTGACATCATCTCCTGCGCGACCAACGCGACCGAACCGCTGATCCACGGCCATTGGCTGAAGCGCGAGGCGCATCTCGATCTGATCGGTGGCTTCACCATGCAGATGCGGGAGGCCGATGCGGACGCGCTCCATCGCTCTCGCGTAGTCGTCGACTCGGTCAAGGCCATCGAGGAGGGCGGCGACGTCGCGGTCGCCATCGCTGAGGGCAGCTACAGCGCCGACAAGGTCGCCGGCACGCTCGCAGACCTCTGCCAGGGCAGGATCGCCGGCTCCGTCGAGGGCGGCGGCATTACGCTGTTCAAGTCGGTCGGCGTCGCGCTTGAGGATCTGGCGGCCGCCATCGCGGTGTGGGAGCACCGCGACGGCGCCTGAAGGATAGGCTGACTTACGTCACGACGGGCGCCCCGCCGATCGCGCCGAGCAGCCATAGGATCAACACGACGACCACGACGAGGCCGACGACGCCGCCGAGGCCGGCGCCGCCATAGCTCCTGTGGCCGTAATATCCGCCGCCGCCGAGCAGCAGCAGAAGCAGCAGAACGATCAGCACTGTGGACATGAGAATCTCCCGTCGGTTCAGGGCCCTTGCGGGCTGTTCCGACGGGAAACTCCGGCTGGGAAGGGCTGGTTCCGTGCCTCGGGACGCGTCAGTCGGCCTTGATGCCGACTTCCTTGATCAGATCGCCCCATTTCTTCATCTCGGCCTGCAGGAACGTGCCGAGTTCTGCCGACGTCCAGCCGCCGGGCTCTGCCGCCAGAGCGTCCATCTTCGACCGGACCGCGGGGTCGGCGATGCCGGCCTTGGTGTCGGCCTGGATCTTGGCGATGATCGCGGGCGGGGTCTTCGCCGGGGCGAACAGCGCGAACCACGAGGATACGTCGAAGCCCGGGATGGTCTCCGCGATCGGCGCGAACTCCGGTGCGGTCGCCGCGCGCTTGGCGGTGGTCACGCCGAGCCCCCGGACGGTGCCGGCTTTGGCATGCGGCAGGGCCGAGGTGATGTTGTCGAACATCAGGTCCACGCGCCCACCGATCAGGTCCTGGATCGCCTGCGAAGAGCCGCGATAGGGCACATGCACCATCTTGGTGCCGGTGAGCTTCTGGAAGAGCTCGCCGGAAAGATGCAGCGAGGTCCCGACGCCGGATGAGGCGTAGGTCAGCTTGCCCGGATTGGCCTTGGCGTAGGCGACGAGTTCGGCGACGTCCTTCACCGGGAGCTGGTTGTTGACGACGAGCAGGTTGGGCACCAGCGCGACCATGGTGATCGGCGCCAGGTCCTTGGCCGCGTCGTAGTTGACCTTGGCGTAGAGATAGGGGTTCGTCGCTAGCCCGACCGAGGCGATCAGCAGTGTGTCGCCATTAGGCTCGGCCTTGGCGGCGGCCTCGATGCCGATGTTGCTGCCGGCGCCGGGCCGGTTCTCCACGACGATGCCCGTGCCCCAAGTCTGGGCGAGCTTGTCCGCGACGAGCCGGCCGAGCACGTCGGTGGCGCCGCCGGCCGTGAACGGCACGACGAGCTTCAGGGTTCGTCCCTGCGGCCAGGGCTGCTGGCTGAAGGCAGGAATGGGCGCGGCGAGCGCGGCGCCCGCGCCCGCTAGCAAGGCGCGCCGGTCGATCTGGACTGTCATCGAAATATCCTCCTACGGCGCAATTCCGGCGCCTGACTGAACGTAAGGCTGCAATCCTGCACGGGGCTTGTCCAGCAAGCACGGCTTGACCGCGGCCGGCCGGCACGATGATCCTCCCGCTCATGCGCACTATCTCGCGAATCGCGGCTATCGCAACCGCTCTGGCGGCTTTCGCCCCGGCCATCGGCATGGCCCAGTCGACGGCTGATCAGGAGGCGAAGAATCGCGCCGCCAACATCGCGGCCTTCCCGGACGCGGCGCGCGCGCTCTTCGGCCAGAAGACGACGCCGGCCAGCATGCAGGCGCGCGCCATCGGCTCCTATGCCCGTGGCTGCCTCGCGGGTGCCCGCGCCTTGCCGGTCGACGGGGCGAGCTGGCAGGTCATGCGGCTGAACCGCAATCGCAACTGGGGCCACCCCGTCCTCGTCGGCTATCTGGAGCAGCTCGCCGCCGAGGTACCGCGCATCACCGGCTGGCCGGGCCTGCTCGTCGGCGACATGTCGCAGCCGCGCGGCGGACCGATGCTGACGGGCCATGCCTCGCACCAGATCGGTCTCGACGCCGATGTCTGGCTGACGCCGATGCCCCGGGCCCGGCTCGACGGCGAGCAGCGCGAGAACATGCCGGCGGTCAACATGGCCCGCGCCGACTGGCGCGACGTCGATCCGCGCAACTGGACCCCGGCCCATACGCGCCTCATCAAGGCAGTCGCCGCCGAGCCGCGCGTCGAGCGCATCTTCGTCAATCCCGCGCTCAAGGTCGCGCTCTGCCGGGAGGCCGGCGCCGACAAGGGCTGGCTCGACAAGGTGCGGCCGATCTGGGGCCACAACTACCATTTCCACATTCGCATGGCCTGTCCCGCCGGGATGGCGAGCTGTCAGGGGCAGGAGCCGCCGAGTTTCGGCGATGGTTGCGGCGCCGAGCTGTCCGGCTGGGTCGAGCGCCAGCACGACGCGATCTTCAACCCGCCCAAACCGAAGCCGGGTCCGAAGCCGAAGCCCAAGCCGCCGATGTCGCTCGAGGCCTTGCCGCCGGAATGCCGGCAGGTGCTGGTTTCCAACTGAAGGGTCGTTCAGGGCAGGGCCTGGAGCCTGAGCCCCGGAGCCCATGAGCACGAGCTTTCCGTCATGGTCGGGCTTGTCCCGACCATCCACGTATTCCTTCATGCAGTGCGGTGTTCAAGACGTGGATGCTCGCCGCAAGGGCGAGCATGATGGCGTGACCCTGCATGAACGCGTGAGGCTCTACCGCCGCGGTGGTGCGCGGCCGGAGCTGTAGGCGAAGGGGTCCCGCCGTGGCGTGATCATCGGCTGGGCCTGATCGTAGCCATCCTCGTCGATGACGCCGGTTCCCCCTTCGTCGCCTACGATGACCCCTTCCTCGGTGGGCGAGACTGCGCCCGGCAGCGCAAGCGGCCCCCTGTTTTCGCTCGGGAGCGGCTCCGGCCGGTAGGGCTGGGTAGGGGCGGGCTGGCGCATGGCCGGATGCTCGAGATAGCGGCGCTGCGCCTCGAGGCCCTGGCCCGCGTTTTGGCTGTAGGCAGCGACGGGATAGCCGCCCTGCACCGCCCCCGGCGGGCGCAGGCCGTCACTCGGCTGGCGCAGCAGCGGCCCGCTTGCGACCACGGCGCCGGCCATGGGTGCCGCCATCGGGGCGCCATTGCGCTGCTGCGGCCCTGCTTTCGCCGTCGAATAGGTGCGCGCCGGGTCCGGCGGCGGCAGGTTGTAGTTCGGTGTGTACTTGATGATCGGCTTGCAGACCCGCCGGTCCTTGGAGTGCCGCGCCAGGTCGATATGGAAATGGTCGTAATGCATCGGGTCGGCGCCGGGGCCGAGCACCGTGCCGAAATAGTTGCAGGCGCCGACGAAGACTTCACGCAGGAAGTTCTGTTCTTCCGGAGAGCCGCGCCAGCCGTCCTTGACCGTGACGACGCGGCTGTCGTTCAGGCGGAAGGAAAACACGTCCACGGCATTGCCGAAGGCGTGTTCCGAAGTGCGCGAGGTCGCCGTGCCGTTGTTCATCGCGCGGCAGGAATAGGAGCCCGCCCGCATCTCGATGACCTGCGCGCCGAGGATGTTCATCGCCGCCGGCTGCACCACCTCGGCCAGCCACTGGTCCGTGGTCGCGACCACGGGGCAGGAGAGGGTGGCCGTGCTTGTCAGCCCGATGCCGCCATTGGAGAAGGCCGAGACCTTCAGCGGCTGCTGCATGCCGCAGACGCCTGGCCCGTCGATGGCCTTGCCGCGCAGGCTGACATAGCTCGAGAGCTGCACCTGGCGGGAGGCCATGCAGGCAGCCTCCGCCTGGTCGCGCCAGGCGGCCCGCTGCGGCTTCTGGAATTTGCCGCAGCCGGCAAGGCCCGCTGCGGCGAGGAGACCGAGGAGGATGAGGGCATGTTTTGCGCGTCGCATGACCAATCAAATGCGAAGCGCTTGGTGAACGCTTTCTCAACCGACTGCGCCCCGGCCGCCACAGCCGGATTAACTTTGGCAGGGTGGTGAACGAGTGCTTAAAACCGCGTCCGGCAGCGTTTACCGGATGCCCGCCTTCGCCGCAGCGCCTGCCCCGCCGCCTTCCCGAAGGTCAGGAAGGGCCAGGCCGGAAAAAATCGCGGCGACGCTGTGGCCAAGGGTTGGAAGAGCCGGTTCCACGGGAGCCTGGGGATAGAAAAATCGCGTTGGAACATCAGTGGTTTAATTGCATTTTAACGAAGAACTAGCCTGCGCCGCCGCCCCGCCACTGTGCTGCCCCCTTGCGGCCTCCGTCAGTTCTGTTAGCTTCTGCGACAGGTCAATGACAGGAGGAGGGTGTGATGGGTGTCACGCTACGTCTCGACCGGTTGGTCATGGGAGCGGCTTTCGTTTTCATGATGGCGATCGTTCTGGGAGCGTTCTGACAAGGTCAGTCTCGAAGTCGCTAGGACCTCAAGAGCCATGTAGAGCAGCGCCGCCGGGAAATTCCCGGCGGCGTTTTTGATTCAAGGCCCTCTGCGGCGCCTCTCAGCTCTCCGGGCAGGGCGTTTCGGTCACATGCCAGGACATCATGTTGACAACCCTTCCGCAGGTCGCGACCCGCTGGCCCTGGTTTGTGCGGATGCAGGATGTCGCGCCCTCGGCGATCTTGCGGCCGTTGTTCCAGCAGAAGCAGAGCGGCTCCGGCGCCTGCGCTAGCCGCGGCGGATCGAGCGGGATGGCGGGCTCGGCCGCGGCTTCGACGACGAACAAGAGCATGGCGAGCGCGAGCAGCCAGCTCAGCGTTCTGTCCCTGAATCGGTGAGGCCTGCGTCCGGATCCGGTCATGGCGCTCTCCCTCTCGCCCGCCGCCGGCAGGCGATGCGCCAGTTTACCACGCGGGGAGTATCTCGCCGAATGATTATGCATTGATTTGAAATAGTCAGGCATTTCAGATCGTTAGCCGGGTCCCTCCTTGCGTGCCGGGCGATCTCCCACCATATTCTCACGCATGAGGGTTCATTGGGGGACCCCGGGAGGAACAATGTCTCTGATTTCGCTCGCACGCCGTGGACGCGCCGTCGCCCTGGTCGTCGGTGCCTTGATGCTCGTGCCGCTCGTTGCCGAAGCCCGTCCGGGCGGGGGCAGGAGCTCCGGCAGCCGCGGCTCCTTCACCAATAGCGCTCCGCCCTCGACCGCTACGACGCCGGGCGGCGCACAGTCCTTCCAGCGCAGCGCCGGCCCGGCTTCGCCGGCCTCGCCGTCCGCCGCCAACCCGGGCATGGGTGCCGCAGCCGCTCAGGCTGCCCGGCCCTCGATGGCCCGCAACATGATGATGGGCATCGGCGCGGGCCTGCTCGGCGCGGGCCTGTTCGGCATGCTCTCGGGCTCGGGCTTCTTCGGCGGCCTCGCTTCGCTCGCCGGCATGCTCGGCTTCCTGCTGCAGATCGGCCTGATCGCGGGCATCATCTTCCTCGCCATCCGCTTCTTCCGCCGCCGTTCCGAGCCGCAGCTCGCCGGCGCTGGCGCGCCCTATGCCCGTCAGGGCCAGGACGGCCCGCAGGGCTATGCCCGTCAGGGACATGACGCGCCGCAGGCCGCGCCGCGCGCGAACCTCGGTGGTGGTTTCGGCATGGGCGCCGCTGCCCAGGCGAAGCCCGAGCCGATCGAGCTCTCGGGCGATGACTTCAACAGCTTCGAGCGCCTGCTCGGGGAGATCAACACGGCCTATTCCAACGAGGACGAGGCCGGCCTGCGCCAGCGCGTCACGCCGGAGATGTTCGGCTACTTCGACGAGGATCTGACGCAGAACGTGCGCCGCGGCCTTGTCGACCGTGTCACGGACGTGAAGCTGCTGCAGGGCGACCTTTCGGAAGCCTGGCGCGAAGGCGCTGCCGACTACGCCACGGTCGCGATGCGCTTCAGCCTGGTCAACGCGCTCTATGAGCGCAGCACCGGCAAGGTTGTCGAAGGCAACCCGAACGAGACCCAGGAGGTCAAGGAATACTGGACCTTCCTGCGCGAGCGCGGCGGCGCCTGGAAGCTTTCGGGCATCCAGCAGGCGTCCTGAGCTCCAACGCGACAAAGATAGAGAGACGGCCGGGGAAACCCGGCCGTTTTGCTTTGCGCGGGTTCCGGGTGTTGCGGCGGCGGAAAAGCGGCTTATAGCGATTACCGCCATGACGGATGTGTTTCCGTCTGGAAGCCACCGGAGCCCGCCTTCCATGAGTGACATGCGCCTCGTCGTCGTCGGTGCCGCCGGTCGCATGGGCCGGATGCTGATCCGCGCCATCGATCAGGCGCAGGGCTGCCGGCTCGTCGCGGCCGTCGAGCGTCCCGGCAATGCCGCCATCGGCAGCGATGCGGGCGTTCTGGCGGGCCTCCCCACTCTGGGCGTGGCGGTCACCAGCGATCCGGCTGCTGCCTTCGCAGCGGCCGACGGCGTGCTCGATTTCACGGCGCCGGATGCCACGGTCGCCTTCGCCGGTCTCGCGGCGGATGCCGGCATTCTGCATGTCGTCGGCACGACCGGCATGGAGCCCGCCCATCTGGCGAAGCTGGAGGAGGCTGCCCGGCGCACGCCGATCATCCGCTCCGGCAATATGAGCCTGGGCGTCAACCTGCTGGCGGCGTTGGTGCGCAAGGTCGCGGCCACGCTCGGCACGGATTGGGACATCGAGGTGGTCGAGATGCATCACCGCATGAAGGTCGATGCCCCTTCCGGCACGGCCGTGCTGCTGGGCGAGGCTGCTGCCGAAGGCCGTAACGTCGATCTGGCGAAGGCCCGTGTCGCCGGCCGCGACGGCATCACCGGCGCGCGCGAGGCGGGCACGATAGGTTTCGCCGCTTTGCGCGGCGGCACGGTGGTCGGCGATCACAAGGTGATTTTCGCCGGAGCCGGCGAGCGGCTTGAGCTCGCTCATGTCGCGGAGGATCGCAGCCTCTTCGCGCAGGGCGCGGTCAAGGCCGCGCTCTGGGGCAAGGGCCGGGCTCCCGGCCTCTACTCCATGGCCGACGTACTCGGCCTCGACGCGCTTTGACCCGCGTCGCCATCGCGCCGGGTGTCGTCCACTGGCCGGGTCGGCTCGCGCCGGCCGAGCAGGCGGCGTTGGTGGCGGAGCTGCGTGCCGTGGCGCGCAAGGCACCTTTCTTCCAGCCGCGCATGCCGAAGACCGGCAAGCCTTTCTCTGTCAGGATGACGAATTGCGGCCCGCTGGGCTGGGTCTCGGACGAGCGCGGCTATCGCTACCAGCCGGAGCACCCCGAGACGGGCGAGCCCTGGCCGATGATGCCGGCGCCGCTTCTAGCGCTGTGGGAGGAATTGTCGGGCTATCCGCACCCGCCCGAGGCCTGCCTGATCAATTTCTATGCGGCTGGCGCCAAGATGGGGCTGCATCAGGATCGTGACGAGCAGGATTTCGACGCGCCGGTGCTCTCGGTCTCGCTCGGCGACGCGGCGCTCTTCCGCATCGGCGGCACGACGCGCGGCGGCCCCACCTCCTCGTTCAAGCTTGCCTCGGGCGACGTGATGCTCTTCGGGGGCGAGGCCCGGCTGGCCTATCACGGCATCGACCGCATCCTCTCCGGCTCCTCGACGCTGCTCCCGGAGGGCGGGCGGATCAACTTGACGCTGCGGCGCGTGACGAAACCGGCGGGTTAGAGCATTTCGACTTGAAAGCAATGCTCACCGTCATTGCGAGGAGCGAAGCGACGAAGCAATCCAGGGGGCGTAGAGCTATGCCGCCCCTCGATGGCTTCGCTCCGCTCGCAAGGACGATCCAAGCCGATCGAAAGCGGGGCTAATCCTGCGATTTTCCGGGCAGGCTCGGGAAGGACCAGCCCAGCAGCAGCGAACCCGCCCTGAGGCCGAAGCCCGCAGCGAAGCCGCCGGCCATGACGATGGCATTGGCCAGCCCCAGCCCCGCCAGCAAGGCGGTGGTCACGGCGCCGGCGCTCGCGGCGGTGACGTAGAAATCGCGGCTCCACAGCACCATGGGCCGGTCGCCGGCCAGTATATCGCGCAGGATGCCGCCGAAGGTCGCGGTCATCGCGCCGAGCGCGACGGCCGGAATGACCGGCGCTCCCGCAGCGAGGCCCTTCAGCGTGCCGGTTACGGCGAAGAGCGAGAGGCCCGCCGCATCCGCCCAGAGCAGCAGCTTGCGCCCGCCCCAGCCTTCGAGGACACCGGGCTTCAGATAGGCAAGCGCCCAGGCGCCGAGCGCAACGAGGCTGCAGATCACGACGTCCGACGGCGCCTGCACCCAGAACACCGTGCGGTCCAGAAGCAGGTCGCGCAGCGTGCCCCCGCCCACGCCGGTGACGGTCGCGAGCAGGACGAAGCCGAAGGGATCCATGCCCTTGCGGGCGGCGACCAGCGCGCCGGTCAACGCGAAGATGGCGACGCCGGCGGCTTCGACCACGGCGTCAGTGGCTGGTTGTGCCGTTGCCGGCCTGGCCGTCCGATGCCTTGGGGGCACCTGCCGAGACACCGACGAGGGCCGGGCGCAGCACCCGCTCGCCGATCTTGTAGCCGACCTGCACGACCTTGGAGACGAGCCCCTTGCCGATCGTGGCGTCGGGCGCCTCGAACATCGCCTGGTGCAGGTTGGGGTCGAACTTCTCGCCCTGCGGGTCGATCTTGCGGACGCCGTGGCGCTCCAGGGTCTTGATGAGCTCGCGCTCGGTCAGCTCCACGCCTTCCTGGAACGGCTTGGCGGAGGGGTCGGCCTGGGCGGCATCGGGCAGGCTCTCCAGCGCCCGGCGCAGATTGTCGGCGGAGCCGAGCATGTCGCGCGCGAAGCTCGTCGTCGCATAGGCCTTCGCATCGGCGACCTCGCGCTCGGTGCGCCGGCGCAAATTCTCCATCTCGGCCAGCGTCCGCAGCAGCTTGTCCTTGAGGTCGTCGCGTTCGGCCTCGAGCCTGGCGATCTCGGCCTCGGGGCCCGTCGCGGCGGCCTGCTCGGTCGCCTCGGTGGCGTCGAGCTTCGGGTCTTCCGTGGCAGGGTTCTGCGTCATCGCGTCTTCCAATTCCTCATCTTCTGGCTGGCTCCGCCGCCCCCAAAGAGAGCCGTGCCGGACATGCGCCGGGGCATGAGCCGCGTTCGAGCCCGCATATCGGACTTATGATGCCTGAAATCAAGCGCGGGCCGGCACCTTGGCCTTGGGGGAGGGCGCCTTCTCGGTCTCCAGATGGAACACCTCGAGCAACGCCTTGCGGATCGCGAGATGGCGCGCCGTCGAGGTGATCTTCGCATGGGTCAGGTCGGTGACGTAGAACACGTCGACGGCCTTCTCGCCGAATGTCGCGATATGGGCCGAGGCGATGTTGAGGTTGAGTTTTCCGATCGCCGTGGTGAGGTCGTAAAGCAGGCCCGGCCGGTCGAGCCCGGAGACCTCCAGCACCGTGTGACGGGCCGAGAGCACGTTGTCGATGATGACTTCGGGCTCGACCTGGAAGGTCTGGCCGCGCGGCGGCGGCGCGCGCCGCTGGGCCACGAGATCGGCGATCTTGATCTCGCCCTTGAGCGCCCGCTCGATCGCGGCGGCGATGCGCTCCGCCCGGCGCAGCTCGTCGTCGTCCCGGTCGAAGGCGCGCGAGACCGAGATGGTGTCGAGAACGAGCCCGTCGCTCGTCGTGAAGATCTGCGCGTCGACGATGTTGCCGCCGGCCGCCGCACAGGCGCCGGTGACGATGGCGAGCAGGCGCGGATGGTCCGGCGCCAGCACGGTCAGCTCGGTCACGCCGCGGAACTGGTTGGTCTCGACCCGGGTGGCCGTGGTGCGGCCGGCCTGCTCCGCCTCCCGCAGGAAGCGCGCATGCTTCTCCTGTTCGGCCGCATCGACCTTGATCCAGTAGGCCGGGTAGTGGCGCGCGACATAGGCGTCGCGTTCTTCGGTGCTCCAGTCGGCGAGGCGCGCGCGCAGCCCGTCCTGCTTGGCCTGGATGCGAGCCTTGCGGCCGGCACCAGAATGCCCGCCGGTCAGCACCAGTTCGGTCTCGTAATAGAGGGTGCGCAGGAGTTGGCCCTTCCAGCCGTTCCACACGCCAGGCCCGACCGCCTTGATGTCCGCGACGGTGAGCACGACCAGGAGCTTCAGCCGCTCCAGCGTCTGCACCGTGGCGGCGAAACTCTCGATCGTCTTGGGGTCGCCAAGGTCGCGGCTTTGCGCCACGGTCGACATGTCGAGATGGTGCTCGACCAGCCAGGCCACGGTCTCGGTCTGCGCGCTGTTGAGCCCGAAGCGCGGGCCGAGCTTGCGGGCGATCCGCGCGCCGGCGATGGAATGATCCTCCGGCCGGCCCTTGGCGATGTCGTGCAGGAACAGCGCAACATACAGCGCCCGCCGGTGCGAGATCGACGGCATGATCTCGTTGGCGAGCGGATGCTCGGCTTCCAGCGCCCCGGCGTCGATCTCGGCCAGCACGCCGATGGCGCGGATCAGATGCTCGTCCACCGTGTAGTGGTGATACATGTTGAACTGCATCATCGAGACGACCCGGCCGAAATCCGGGATGAAGCGGCCGAGCAGCCCGGATTCGTTCATCCGCCTCAGCACCACCTCGGGCGAGCGCCGGGCGGTGAGGATCTCGATGAAGATGCGGTTGGCTTCCGGATTGGTGCGCAGAGCCGCGCTCACCAGCTTGAGCGACTTGGTCACCAGCCGGCTGGCGTCGGGATGGATGGCGAGGTCGTCCCGGCTGGCGATCTCGTAGAGCCGCAGCAGGTTGACCGGGTCGCGCTTGAGCGCCTTGTCGTCGACGACGTCGAGGCGCTGGCTCGACAGCTTGAAATCGGGATGTCCGAGCGCACGCTCCCGCCGGCGCTTGGCGAAGGAGCCGAGCAGGCGGGAGAACGAGGCGCGCGGCTTCTGCTGGCGCGCCTCCAGCGCCGCGCAGACGATGGCGGTCAGGTCGCCGACATCCTTGGCGACGCGGAAATAGCCCTTCATGAAGCGCTCGACCGGCGCCTGGCCGCTTCGCCCGGCATAGCCGATGGCTGTCGAGACCTGCCGCTGGAGGTCGAAGGAGAGACGCTCCTCGGCGCGGCCGGTGATGAAATGCATCCAGCAGCGCACGCGCCAGAGGAATTCCTCCGAGCGCTGGAACATCTGGAGTTCCTGCCGGTCGAACAGCCCGGCCGCGACCAGCTCGCGCACGTCATGCACGCGGTAGGCGTATTTCGCGATCCAGAACAGCGTGTTGAGGTCGCGCAGGCCTCCCTTGCCGTCCTTGACGTTGGGCTCGACGAGATAGCGCGAGGCGCCGGCGCGCTGCACGCGCGTCTCCCGCTCGGCGAGCTTCGCCTCGGTGAAGGCGGTCGCCGTGCCCTGCACCACCTCGGCGTCGAAGCGCTGCACCATCTCATCAAACAGGGCATTGTCACCAGCCAGGAAGCGCGCCTCCAGCAGGGCGGTGCGGATCGTCATGTCGCCGCGCGCCTCGCGCACGCAATCCTCGACCGAGCGCACCGAATGCCCGGTCTTCAGCTTCAGGTCCCAGAGCGGATAGAGCATGGCCTCGACCACGCTCTCGCCCCAGGCCGTCTGCTTGTGTGGAAACAGGAAGAGCAGGTCGACATCGGACCCCGGCGCCAGCGTGCCCCGGCCATAGCCGCCGACAGCGACGACCGCGATCCGCTCCGACTGCGAGGGGTTGTCGACGGGGTAGAAATAGGAGGTTGCAGCCTTGTGCAGGCCGATCACCACCGCGTCCATCACGGCCGAGAGCCGCTGCGCGCAGGCGATGCCGCTGCGCGGGGTGGCGAGGATGGCGCGGGCCGAGGCCTTGCCGTCATCGAGCAGCTGCCTGAGGCCCGCGACCAGTGCCTGGCGCGTTTCGGCCTGGCTGGAGTGTCGCGCCCCGTCGAACAGCTGCGCGATCGTCCGCTCCGGGGTCTGCAGCATGTCGGCGAGCGGAAGCGTGGGCTTTGCGGGGGAGGCTGTCACTTTTGGGCTCGATTCCGACGTCAGCGCTTTTTCTAGCACGGCAGGGAGAGGCGGCAGAGTGCAAATTAACACATGTATAAAACGTGAAATAACGATAATAACGGGAACGGATGTATTGTTTGACATACAGAACGATTGAACCTAAAAGACGGATACGCGCCGATTTGAGCCACCAGCTTGCGGGCGCGAAACAAGTGCAGCTAAAGCGTGGGGAAGAGCGGCAGACGCTCCGATCCCTCGCATCACCAGAGAGGGATCACCAGGATGACCAGCATCACCCGCCGTCTCGCGCTCGCCGCGATTGCCGCCGCGAGCTTCGCCGCCCCGGTCTTCGCGCAGGCGCCGAAGGAAATCCGCATCGACTACGCCACCTATAACCCCGTCGGCCTCGTGCTGAAGGAGCGCGGCATCCTCGAGAAGGCGCTGGAGGCGGACGGCATCAAGGTGCGCTGGGTCCTCTCGGCCGGCTCGAACAAGGCGCTCGAATTCCTCAACGCCGGCTCGATCGATTTCGGCTCGACCGCTGGCGCTGCCGCCCTGATCGGCAAGATCAACGGCAACCCGATCAAGTCGATCTATGTCTATTCGCGGCCGGAATGGACGGCGCTCGTCACCGGCGCCAAGAGCGAGATCACCAAGGTCTCGGAGCTTAAGGGCAAGCGCGTCGCCGTCACCCGCGGCACCGACCCGCACATCTTCCTCGTCCGTGCGCTCGCCGATGCGAAGCTGACCGAGAAGGACGTCAAGCTCGTCCTGCTCCAGCACGCCGATGGCCGCCTCGCGCTGGAGCGCGGCGATGTCGATGCCTGGGCCGGGCTCGATCCGCTGATGGCCGCTGCCGAGGTCGAGAGCGGCGCCAAGCTGTTCTACCGCAAGCCCGAGGACAACACCTGGGGCGTCCTCAACGTTCGCGAGGCCTTCGCCAACGAGAATCCGGCGCTGGTGAAGAAGGTCCTCGCTGCTTACGAGGAAGCGCGCGCCTATGCCCGCGCCAATCCCGCCGAGCTCAAGAAGATCCTGGTCGAATACACCAAGCTCTCCGAGCCCGTGATCGAGCGCCAGCTCACCCGCACGGAGCTGACCCATTCGGCGATCGGCCAGGCGCAGGTCGACACCATCACCGCCGCCGGCCTCGCGCTGCAGGAGGCGGGCGTGCTGCCGGCCACGGCCGATGTGAAGGCCGCTGTCGACAGCCTGGTCGACCGGCGCTTCGCAGCCACCAACTGACGGTGTAGCGTCGGGGCGATGAGCGTTCTGGACGTCGAAGCCGCGGCTGAACAACTGGAAGCGCGGCCTGCCTCAGGGCGCCCGCGCTACGGCCTCGCCATTGCCGGCTTCGTGCTGCCGGTCCTGCTGGCCATCCTCTGGGAATGGCTGGTCGCGGCCGGCATCGCCAACGGAAGGCTGATGCCGCCGCCGAGCGTCGTCGGCCGGACGCTCGGGGAGCTGGCTGCTTCGGGCGAACTCCTGACCCATGTCGGGGCGACGCTCTGGCGGGTCGCGGCGGGCTTCGGTCTCGGCGCGCTGGCGGGCACGGTGTTCGGCGCGGTGACGGGGGCTCTGCCCGTCGCCCGCACCCTGCTCGACCCGACCTTGCAGGCGCTGAGGGCGATCCCCTCAATCGCCTGGGTCCCGCTCTTCATCCTCTGGCTCGGCATCTTCGAGGCGTCGAAGGTGGCTCTGATCGCGGTGGGGGTCTTCTTCCCGGTCTATCTTGGTGTCGCTGCGGCGATCCAGGGCATCGACCGCAAGATTGTCGAGGTCGGCCGGGTCTTCCGGCTCTCCCGGCTAGCCATGGTGCGCCGCGTGCTGCTGCCGGCGATCCTGCCCTCCTGGATCACCTCGCTTCGCGCGGGGCTGGGCCTCGGCTTCATGTTCGTCGTCGCAGCCGAGATCATGGGGGCGAGCGAGGGGCTGGGCTATCTGCTCGTGGACGGCCAGCAACTCGGCCGCCCCGACACCATCATCGCGGCCATCATCAGCTTCGCCGTGCTCGGCAAGCTGGCGGACGGGCTGCTCGTCGCCATCACGCGGCCCTTCCTCGCCTGGCAGGATACGGCGCGCGACAAGCTTTGAAGGCTCAAACCTGTGCTGAGCTTCGACCAGCTCTCGAAAACCTATGCGGACGGCACCCGCGCGCTCTCCGCCATCACGCTGGATGTGAGGCAGGGAGAGATCGTCGCCCTGCTCGGCGGCTCCGGCTGCGGCAAGACCACGCTGCTGCGCCTCGTCGCCGGGCTCGACAGGCCGAGCGCCGGCGCGATCCGCCTCGATGGCGAGGTGATCGCCGAGCCGCGCGCCGATGTCGGCGTCATCTTCCAGGAGCCGCGGCTCTTCCCCTGGCTCAGCGTCGCCGAGAATGCCGGCTTCGGCCTCTCGCATCTTTCCGCTTTCGAGCGGGAAGGGCTGGTGACCAACGCGCTCGTGCGCGTCGGCCTCGGCGGCTACGAGAAGCGCTGGCCGCGCGAGCTCTCCGGCGGCCAGCAGCAGCGCGTCGCCATCGCGCGCGCCCTCGTCACCCGGCCGAAGCTCCTGCTCATGGACGAGCCCTTCTCGGCGCTGGACGCCACCACCCGCGCCAGCCTCCACGGCCATCTGCTGGCGCTCTGGCAGGAGAGCCGCCCGACCGTCGTCATGGTCACCCACGATGTCGAAGAGGCCGTGACGCTCGCCGACCGCATCGTCGTGATGCAGCCGAAACCCGGCCGCATCTTCGACGAGCTCGACAACCCGCTCGCCCGCCCGCGGGACCGGCTCTCGCCGGCCTTCGAGGCCGGCAAGCGCGAGGCGCTGCGCGCGCTCGACCGTTCGTTGCGCGACGAGAGCCCGCAGCAGGAGAGGACAGCGGAAACCGCCGGCATGTGGTGGTGATCGCCTGAAGGAACACGCAGTCCGGCAAGAGGTACGTCGAGGCGCTCTCGCCGTTGCCGGGCAGACGCTTCCTCTGCCCCGCCGGCTCGTTTAGGAAGTCACGAACGGTCCGGCCTGTCGAGCCGGCGCCATCATCATCGCAGGGTGGAAAACATCATGGACGTCACGGCTCTCCGCGCTCTGCAGGCGCCGCTCAAGGATGAATACCGCACCAATCCCGACGCGGCGGTCATCACGCTCAAGGCCCATGGCGAGCTCGACGACCAGCACATCGCCTGCAAGGTCGAGACTGGCCGGGCCATCGCGCTCGCCGGCCTTCACCCGGCGACCGGCGGCTCGGGCGCCGAGCTGTGTTCCGGCGATATGCTGCTGGAGGCGCTGGTCGCCTGCGCCGGCGTCACGCTGAAGGCGGTCGCGACTGCGCTGGAGATTGATCTGAAGAAAGGCATCGTCCGCGCCGAGGGCGATCTCGATTTCCGCGGCACGCTCGGCGTCGTCAAGGACGCTCCGGTCGGCTTCAAGGCGATCCGCCTGTCCTTCGACGTCGAGACCGACGCCCCGCAGGAGAAGCTCGACTCGCTGCTGAAGCTCACCGAGCGCTACTGTGTCGTCTTCCAGACGCTGAATGTGAAGCCGGAGCTCTCCGCGGCGCTCAACCGCGGCTGATCATTCCGCCGCGGCCTTCAGCTGCAGCCCGGCTGTAAACGGCAGCTTCGGCTCGCTCTTCTCGTCCTCGAAATCGAGCGCGCCGATCTTCTCGGCGCGGCTCGTGACCTTTCCGGCCGAGGTCTTGATCTGGCCGACATCCTCCTGCGCCTGGCGGAAATGGTTGTCGAGCTTGTCGACGCGCTCGCCCAGCCGGCGCACGTCGTCGAGCAGCTTGCCGACTTCGGTCTGGATGACCTGCGCCTCCTCGCGCATCCGCGCATCGCGCACCAGCGACTGCATGAGCTGGATCGCCAGCGCCAGCAGCGAGGGCGAGACGATCATCACGCGGGCTCGGTGCGCCCGCTGCACCACATCGTCGAAATACTCGTGCAGATCGGCGTAGATCGCCTCGGACGGCACGAAGAGCAGCGCGATGTCCTGCGTCTCACCCGGCAGGAAATAGCGCTCGGAGATGTCCTTCACATGCACGCCGACATCGCTGCGCACGCGCTGTCCGGCCGCCTTCTTCGCATCTTCGCCGCGCGCCTCGCGCAGCAGGGTGAAGCTCTCCAGCGGGAACTTGGCGTCGATCACGAGCCCGCGCCCGTCGCCAGGCAGTGTGACGAGGCAGTCCGGCCGCCGGCCGTTCGAGAGCTGCGGCTGGAAGGAGAAGAAGGCTGCGGGCAGCCCGTCGCGGATGATCGCCTCCATCCGGCCCTGCCCATAGGCCCCGCGCGCCTGCTTGTTGGAGAGCACGTCCTTCAGCGTCACCACCTCGGAGGTGAGGTCGGTCAGGTTCTTCTGCGCGCTGTCGATGACCGCCAGCCGCTCCTGCAGCTTGCCCAGGCTCTCGGTGGTCTGCTGGACGTTGCGCTCCAGCCCCTGGCCGACCTTGTGGCTCAAGCCGTCCATCCGTTCGGCGACGAGCCGGGCGAGGTCGCCCTGCCGTGTCGAGAGGATCTCGGCCATGGACTGCATGCGCCCGGCGAGCTCCGCCTGCTGGCGGTTCATCTCCGCGACCTTGTCGTCCATCTCGCGGGCGCGCTCGGCGGCCATGGCGGCCTCGACCGCCCGGTTCTTGCCGCCGCGCCAGGCCGCGATCACGGCCAGCACCAGCAGCCCGAGGCTCAAGCCCGCGAAGCCTAGCGCGGCTTCGGACCAGGTTACGGGCCGTTCGAGCAGGGTGAAGGCGATCTGGTTCATCCCGCCAGCCTAGCCGATTCGGATCGGGATGGCGAACGAAAGCGGAACAGTTTGACCGTTTGCCCACAAATGCTTATGTGCCGGGCAACAAGCTCCCTTCCCCTCGGAATTCCATGGCCATTCGCCCCCTCGTCATCCTGCCCGATGCCCAGCTTCGCCTCGTCTCGAAGCCGGTCGACGCCGTCACGCCCGAGATCAGGACGCTGGTCGCGGACATGTTCGAGACCATGTACGACGCGCCGGGCATCGGCCTGGCGGCGATCCAGATCGGCGTGCCGCTGCGCGTGGTGACGATCGACCTGTCGAAGCCCGAGGCGAAGGAGGGCGAGGAGCCGGAGCCGAAGAAGCCGCAGGTCTTCATCAATCCGCAGGTCACCTGGTCCTCGGAGGAGCACAGCGCCTATGAGGAGGGCTGCCTCTCGATCCCCGAATACTATGAGGAGGTCGAGCGCCCGGAGCGGGTCAAGGTCAGCTACATGGACCTCGACGGCAAGGTGCAGGAGATCGAGGCGGACGGGCTGCTCGCCACCTGCCTGCAGCACGAGATCGACCATCTCGACGGCGTGCTCTTCATCGACCATCTCTCGCGGCTGAAGCGGGAGCGCGTGACCAAGAAATTCGCCAAGGCGGCCAAGCGCGAGCGGGCGGCTTAGGTTCTATCGCGGCGATTGTCGTCCCGGATGGGGAGAGGCCCCGATCCGGCCACTGTGCCTGAGCGCCTGCCGAAAGGTTCAGGCATGGATCCTGGTCCAGTCTCTGGCTGCCGGGGTGCTGTCCGTTACGGAGTCATATTCAGCGTATGAGTTTGCGCGTCATCTTCATGGGCACGCCGGATTTCGCCGTGCCGGTGCTGACCGAGATCGTCGGACAGGGACACGAGGTCGTCGCCTGCTACACCCGCGCTCCGGCGCAGGCGGGCAGGGGGCTGGAACTCAAGCCCTCGCCGGTCCACAGGGCGGCCGAGCGTTTCGGTATCCCGGTCTTCACACCTTCGACGCTGAAGACGCCGGAGCAGGCCGAGATCATCGCCTCGCATCAGGCCGATGTCGCGGTCGTCGTCGCCTACGGCATGATCCTGCCTCAGGCGATTCTCGATCTGCCGGAGCTCGGCTGCCTGAACCTTCATGCCTCGCTGCTGCCGCGCTGGCGCGGCGCGGCGCCGATCCAGCGCGCGATCATGGCGGGCGATGCCGAGAGCGGCGTCTGCGTCATGAAGATGGAGGCCGGGCTCGATACCGGCCCGGTCGGCATGGTCGAGACGCTCGCCATCGGGCCGGACATGACGGCGGGCGAGCTGCATGATGGGCTGAGCCGTCTCGGCGCCGACTTGATGGTGCGCGCGCTCGCCGCGCTCGGCCGTGGCGGTCTGCAGTTCACGCCACAGCTGGAAGAGGGCGTCACTTACGCCGCCAAGATCGCCAATGCCGAGGCGAAGCTGAGCTGGGAGCTGCCGGCCCAACAGGTGCATGATCTCGTGCGCGGCCTCTCGCCCTTCCCGGGTGCCTTCGCCGAAATCGACCTCGGCAAGGGACCGGAGCGTTTGAAGGTGCTGCGCACGGCGCGCGCCGGTGGTGCGGCCGAGCCGGGCACGCTGCTCGACGATGAGGGCACGGTCGCCTGCGCGGTCGGCGCAGTGAAGCTGCTGCAGGTCCAGCGCGCGGGCAAGGCGCCGATGAGCGGGGCGGAGTTCCTGCGCGGAGCACGCCTTGGGGCCGGCGGGCGGCTCTGATGCCGCGCTACAAGCTCGTCATCGAATATGACGGCACGCCCTTCTCAGGCTGGCAGCGTCAGGCGACCGATCCCTCGGTGCAGCAGAGCGTCGAGGAAGCGGTCGAGGCCTTCTGCGGCCATCCCGTCCGGCTGCATTGTGCCGGCCGCACAGATGCCGGCGTCCACGCCACTCATCAGGTCGCGCATGTCGATATCGAGAAGGAATGGCGCACCGATGTCGTGCGCGACGCCACCAATGCACGGTTGAAGGCACGCTTCCCGGTCAGCGTGTTGAGCGCAGAGATCGTTCCGGCCGATTTCGACGCCCGCATCTCAGCGACGCGTCGCTACTACATCTATCGCATCCTCGACCGCCGCGCCCCGCCGGCGCTCGACCGCGGCCGGGTCTGGCATGTCCCGGTGAAGCTCGATCACGAAGCGATGGACCGTTCCGCCAAGGCGCTGCTGGGCAAGCACGACTTCACCACCTTCCGCGCCGCCGAATGCCAGGCCAACAGCCCGATCCGCACGCTCGACCGGCTCGATGTCCGGCGCGAGGGGGCGGAGATCGTGGTCTACGCCCATGCCCGCTCCTTCCTGCACCATCAGATCCGCTCGATCGTCGGCAGCCTGAAGATGGTCGGCGCCGGCCGCTGGCCGGAGCAGCAGATGGGCAAGGTGCTGGCGGCGCGCGATCGCTCGCAATGCGCGGCGCTGGCGCCCTCTTGCGGGCTCTATCTGGCGGGTGTGGATTACTGAAGGTCCATCGGAAGGTCTGAGCCCTGATCCGGAGGAGCCGCGAAGCGGCGTCTCGAAGGAGGCCAGGCTTAGAACAGGCCGAACAGCCGGATCACGCCATAGTCGAGCACGACGCTGGCGATCACCAGCGGCAGCGCGATGCCCCTCGCTTCTGGCCCGAAGGCGGCGCGCGCCACGCAGTAGCGCAGCCGGAGCACGATCGCCGCGAAAAAGGCGGCTTGCATTACGGCAAGCTCCGGCGGTGACCAGCCGATCGCATGGACGGCGGCGGGCACGGCCATAAGGCTGGCTGAGACGATGCCGGCCCAGTTCCAGGCAATCACGAAGCTGGTGAAGTGTGGCGCGTGGCCGAGCTCCGGCCTCAGCGCGATCAGCAGCGCCGGCACTGCGAGTATGGCGAGGCAGAGCGCCCCGATGACGGCGAGAACCAGAGCGGGCGCGGTGAACAGGCCCGCGCTGTTCGGCAGGCCGGCGGTCAGGCGCACGGCGGCGAGGATGGCGATCGTCGCCGGCAGCATCAGCGCGAAGGCGAGGAAGGAGCGCCAGAACCCGTCGCGGCTAAGGTCGAACTCCTGCATAGCCTCGGCACCCCGGGTCATCAGGTGCCACGAACCGCGCAACGAGCGCGCGACGTCATCGGTCGCCAGCCTCATCACCCCATACTCCGTGTTCTTAGACTTTCGTCTAACGGAGATAATGAGCCTCGGTTCCCGGCCGTCAAGCCCTATGTTGCACTGCAAAATAGCTGGCGAGTAAACGATGCGTGATCCGCTCCAGCGCCGAGAGATCCGCGACCGCCACGCATTCGTCGATCTGGTGCATCGTCTTGCCGACGACGCCGTATTCCACCACCGGGCAATAGTTCTTGATGAATCGGGCGTCGGAGGTGCCGCCCGTGGTGGAGAGCGCCGGGCGCTTGCCCGTCTCGGCCTCGACCGCATCGGCGACCATCGCGACGAACGGGCCGGGCTGCGTCAGGAACGCGACAGAGTTGGTCGGGCGGAATTTGATCTCGTAGCGCACGGCGTTGCCGGCAGCCTCCTGCAGCCGCCGCTCGATCTCGGCGGCGAGCGTCTCGGGCATCCAGACATCGTTGAAGCGGATGTTGAACACCGCCTTCGCCTGGGCGGGAATGACGTTCGTCGCCGGGTTCCCGACATCGAGCGTCGTCACCTCGAGATTGCTGGCGTCGAAATGCTCGGTGCCGGTGTCGAGTGGTGCGGCGTCGAGCGCGGCCAGCAGGCGCACCATGACGCGGATCGGATTGTCGGCGAGATGCGGATAGCCGACATGGCCCTGGATGCCCTTGACCGTCAGCTCGCCGGACAGTGAGCCGCGCCGGCCGATCTTGACCATGTCGCTCATCGCTGCCGGGTTGGTCGGCTCGCCCAGGATGCAGTGGTCAAAGCGCTCGCCGCGCTCATGCGCCCATTTGAGCAGCTTCACCGTGCCGTTGACGGCGGGGCCTTCCTCGTCGCCGGTGACCAGGAAGGCGATCGAGCCCGGCGCTTGCGGGTTCTCGCGGCGGTAGCGGATCGCGGCCGAGACCATCGATGCGAGCCCGCCCTTCATGTCGCAGGCGCCGCGCCCGTAGAGGATGCCGTTCTCGATGGCGCCGGCGAAGGGCTCGCGGCTCCATGCGGCCTCGTCCCCGACGGGTACGACATCGCTATGGCCGGCGATGACGAAGACCGGCGCCTGCGTGCCGATGCGGGCATAGAGGTTCTCGATATCCGGCATGCCCGGCTCGCTGAACACCGGGCGATGCACGTCATAGCCCTCGGCTCCCAGCACGGCGGCGAGCAGCGCGAGCGCGCCGCCCTCCTGCGGCGTCACCGACGGGCAGCGCACCAGCGCCTGCGTCAGCGCGACCGGATCGGCGGGATCGAAGGAGAGGGCAGGGGCGGAGGCGGCGGGCTCGGTCGTCATGGCGCGGCTTTAGCGCGCTTTCGGCTCAGGTGGAACCGGCCTCTGCGACGGCTGGCTGAGCGGCCTCCTCGGGCTTTGCCGAAGGCATCAGGCCGAGATCGATGAAGGCCACGATCCAGGCGATGGTCGAGATCGCTTCCAGCGAGGGGCGCCAGCCGAAGGGCAGATACTGGCGCAGCTGCTCGGGCAGCACGATGGCGCAGATCAGCAGGATGCCGAAGAGCGGAACGCTGCCACGGTCGTTGGCGCGTTTGGCCGCGAGCGCGGCCCAGGGAAACAGCGCGAAGGCGTTGATGAAGGCGAGGGCCGTCTGCGCGGTCTGGCGATCGGTGAACTGCGGCACGATCCGCTGCAGAGCCAGCAGCGTCAACGCCACGATCGCGCTGCCGAGCCAGAAGGCCCGCAGGCCGATGCGGCCGTCGAAATCGCTGAACAGGCGGATCAGGACCATGCTTGGAGCTCCCTCCAGCCCTTGTCGCATGCCGGGCCCCGCAGTTGAAGCACATGGTGAATAAAAGGTTAACGAGGCGGGGTGCAGCCTGTGCCGCTTTGGCCAGCTGCTGCAGAAAGAGCTTGAACCGCGCCGATCCGGCCGCTAGCTGCGGAAATGCGTCCGTCCCGGCGGGCGCTGAGCAAGCGATCAGCGAATCGTGAACAAGGCCGTTTGGCGGGGCTTCCCGCCGGCCAGCGAGGTTTCGAGCATGACCATCCGTTTCCATCGCGGCGACCTGCCGGACGGCTATGAAGCCGGAGCCAGCGTCGCGATCGATACCGAGACGCTGGGCCTCAATCCGCATCGCGACCGGCTCTGCGTGGTGCAGCTCTCGCGCGGCGACGGGACCGCCGATGTCGTCCAGATCCCGAAGGGCGGCGAGCGGCCGAAGAACCTGATCCGCCTGCTGGAGGACCCGGCGGTGCTGAAGCTCTTTCACTTCGCGCGTTTCGATGTCGCCGTGCTGCGCCAGGCTTTCGGCGTCGTCACCACGCCGATCTACTGCACCAAGATCGCCTCGAAGCTGACGCGCACCTATACCGACCGCCACGGGCTGAAGGACCTGGTGAGGGAGCTGCTGGGCGTCGAGCTCTCGAAGCAGCAGCAATCCTCGGACTGGGGCGCGGACACGTTGAGCGAGGCGCAGCTCACCTATGCCGCCTCGGACGTGCTGCATCTGCACGCGCTGCACGCCAAGCTTGAGGTGATGCTGGCGCGCGAGGGGCGCACCGATCTCGCCCGGGCCTGCTTCAACTTCCTGCCCCATCGCGCCGAGCTCGATCTGGCGGGCTGGGGCGAGACCGACATCTTCGCGCACGCTTGACAAATTTGAAGGGTTCTAGCGTCAGTCTTCACGCGAATGGGTGCGGGCGCGCGCGATTCCCTTTGCTGGATCATTGCGCGTCCGCCCGGACGCGATAGCGGTGATCGACCCATGAGGTATGGCATCGGAGTCTTTCGAAAAGTGGATTCCGCCTTTCGGTCTGATGCCGTAGCGACACGAAAATGCCGTGAGCGGCTGCCATTGCGCGGGACATGACTGTGGCAATGACCTTCAACGACCCGGCCGGCAGGCTGACCGCGCAGGCGCTTCGACGCAGCGCGGCCTTCGGCGCTGCACGCCGGCACACCCGGCTCGTCCATATCCTGCGCGGCGTGATTCCGGTCGCGGCCGTGGCTCTGGTGCTGGCGCTGGTGGTGATTCCCTTCCTCAGCCCGCTCGGCGGCAAGCTCGCCAATGTCTCCGTGAGCTCGGTCGGCATCAGCGGCGGCAAGGTCAAGATGGAGACGCCGAAGCTCTCCGGCTATCGCAAGGACAACCGGCCCTATCAGGTCACGGCCGAGAACGCCTTCCAGGAAATCCGCAACCCGACCCAGGTCGAGCTGCAGGCGCTGACGGCGCGCATCCAGATGGAGCGCGAAGGTTGGGTGACGGTGAATGCCCGGACCGGGCTGTTCGACACGCAGAAGGAGAAGCTGCGGCTCGTCGACGACGTCAACATCAAGACCGAGAACGGCCACGCGATGCAGATGCGCACTGCCGATATCGACTTCAAATCCGGCGCCGTCGTCTCGAAGGAGCCGGTCAAGGTCAGCCTCGGCGACACTACGGTGGACGCCGCCACGCTTGACGTGAAGAACAATGGCGAGTTGATCGTCTTCGAGGGGCGGGTGCGGGTCTTCATTCCGAACGCGCCGAAAGGTACCATTGCGGGGCCCGAGCGCGAAGGCAGCACGCCGATGCTGGAGCTGCTGCAGGCGAATCGGGACGCGCCCGCGGGCGAGGCGCCGGCCAATGGCGCCGGCAACGGGAAGAGACAGTGACATGACCAAGGCTGGCCAGACCTTTTCCTTCGCCGGGATTTTTCCGTGCACGAAGGAGCTCCACGGGGCGGCGCTGCTGCTGGCGGCGGGCCTGATCCTGCTCGGCGCGCCGCAGGCGGCATGGGCGCAGCAGCCTGCTGTGCAGGGCAAGGCTCGCGGCGCGGGCAATGCGTCCTCCCCGCTTGGTGGGCTGGGCGGCGACAGCAAGGAGCCGATCAAGATCGACGCCGACAAGCTCGATGTGCTCGACAAGGAGAACAAGGCCGTCTTCACCGGCAATGTCGTCGCGGTCCAGGGCGAGACGACGGTGCGCTGCTCGGAGATGACTGTGCTCTATGAAGGGCGCGGCGGTCAGGGCGGGGCTGCCTCGGCCCGCGCCGCCACCCCGGCGCCGGCCCCTGCGGCCGCCGCGGGCGGCAACCAGGCGAATGACAGCTCGATCAAGCGCATCCTCTGCAAGGGGCCGGTCACGGTCGTCTCCAAGACCCAGGCCGCGACCTCGGACAATGCGGAGTTCGACCGCGCCAACAACGTCGTCATCATGACCGGCAACGTGGCGCTGAACGACGGGCCGAACATCACGCGCGGCGAGAAGCTGACCTACAACACGGTCACGGGCGTCGCCAATGTCGAGACCAACAAGGGCGGCCGCGTGCAGGGCTTCTTCGTGCCGAACTCGACCGACAGCAGCAAGACGGACGCGAACAAGCCTGCCGCCGGCCAGCCGGCACCCAAGCCGACCAATTGACGTTGCCTACCAATTGATGTCGCCGACCCATTGAGGTCGCGCGCCAACTGATCTCGCCCCTAACTGAACGAGCAGCAGTGACCGTTTTCGACGCTCCCCGTCCCGCCGCCAGCCATTCGGCTGCGTCGGCGCGTCCCGATGCTGGCCCGCAGCAGGGCGGTGCCTTCAGCCGCCTGCGTGACCTGTTCTCCGGGCGAGGCCGGGCTGTGCAGAGCCGGCCTGCCATGACGGCCGCCGCCATCGGCGGGCCGGGCATCCTGGCGGTCAGTAACCTGCGCAAGAGCTATGGCGGGCGCACCGTCGTCAGCGATGCGAGCCTCTATCTGCGCCAGGGCGAGGCGGTCGGCCTGCTCGGCCCGAACGGTGCCGGCAAGACCACGATCTTCTACATGATCACCGGGCTGGTCGCCGCCGATTTCGGCGTCATCTCGCTGGAAGGCAACGACATCACCGCGCTGCCGATGTATCAGCGCGCCCGCCTCGGCATCGGCTACCTGCCGCAGGAAGCCTCGATCTTCCGCGGCCTCTCCGTCGAGGACAACATCCGCTCCGTTCTGGAAGTGGTGGAGCCGGACCGGAAGGCGCGCGAGCGCCAGCTCGACCAGCTTCTCGACGAGTTCACCATCGCCCGGCTGCGCAAGGCGCCCTCGATCGCGCTGTCCGGCGGCGAGCGCCGCCGCTGCGAGATCGCTCGCGCGCTCGCCGGCAAGCCCTCCTTCATCCTGCTCGACGAGCCCTTCGCCGGCATCGACCCGATCGCGGTCGGCGACATCCAGGCGCTGGTGCGCCAGCTGACCGATCGCGGGATCGGCGTGCTGATCACCGACCACAACGTCCGCGAGACGCTCGGCCTCGTCGACCGCGCCTACATCATCCACTCCGGACGCGTGCTGACCGAGGGCTCGCCGGCGGACATCATCGCCAATCCCGATGTGCGCCGCGTCTACCTCGGAGAGGATTTCCGCCTCTGACGGTCTGCCCGGCCGTCATTCCGAGGGGTCGCATCGGCGACGCCTCGGCGGATGAGGGTGGAGTTTTTCAGGCGATCCCTGCCTCGCAAGGATTTTGCAGTTGCGAGATCGCGCTGCGGCGCATTATCGTTCCTGCCTGCGGATAAGGCAGGGCCTTTGACGCGGCGAAAAGCTGGCGCTACTGTCCCCTTGGAAGCAAAAAGCGTGCCGACCGGCGCGCCTGTGGAAAGGGCCTTTCGCGCATGGCGATGATGCCGCGCATGGAGCTGCGCCAGGGACAGTCCCTGGTGATGACGCCGCAGCTGCTGCAGGCGATCAAGCTCCTTCAGCTCTCTCATCTCGAATTGCAGAATTTCGTCGATGGCGAGCTTGAGCGGAATCCGCTGCTGGAGCGTGATGAGGGGTCCGACCTGCCGGTCCGGGCCGATGGCGCCGACGGCCTGCACGATGCCGACCCCGAGAGCTACGCCCGCGCCGAGAGCCTGAATACCCAGGAGGGCATCGAGGGCCGGCTTGGGACCGGGCTCGACAACGTCTTCCAGAGCGAGCAGCCGAGCGCGGCGCGCAGCGATGCGGGCGGCGTCGACAGCCTGCCGATCATCGGCGGCGCCTATGGCTCGCGCGGCGGCTCCTTCGAGGACGGGCCTGACGGTTTCGAGAGCGGGCTGACGACGGAAATCTCGCTGCACGATCATCTCAGCGCCCAGCTGGACCTCGCGATCACCGATCCGGCCGACCGCATCATCGGCCGCCACCTCGTCGATGCTGTCGACGACAGCGGCTATCTCGGCGAGCCGATCGCCGACATCGCCGAGCGGCTCGGCGTGGCGCCCCTGCGCGTCGAGGCCGTGCTCGGCATCGTCCAGGGCTTCGATCCCTCCGGCGTGGCGGCGCGTGATGTCGCCGAATGCCTGTCGATCCAGCTGCGCGACCGCAACCGCTTTGACCCGGCGATGCAGGCCCTGGTCGCCAATCTCCACCTCGTCGCCAAGCGCGATTTCGCGGCGCTGAAGCGGGTCTGCGGTGTCGACGACGAGGACATTGCCGACATGGTCGGCGAGATCCGCCGGCTCGACCCGAAGCCCGGCCGGGCCTTCGGCGGCTCGGCGGCCGAAACCGTGGTGCCGGACGTCTTCATCCGCGCCGCGCCGGACGGCTCCTGGCTGATCGACCTCAACCCGGACACATTGCCGCGCCTGCTGGTCAACCAGACCTATCATGCCCGCGTCTCGAAGGCGGCCCGCAACGACGAGGACAAGGCCTTCATCGCCGAATGCCTGCAGACGGCGAACTGGCTGACCCGTTCGCTGGAGCAGCGCGCCCGCACCATCCTGAAGGTCGCCAGCGAGATCGTCCGTCAGCAGGACGGCTTCTTCGCCCACGGCGTCGAGCATCTGCGCCCGCTCAACCTCAAGACGGTCGCCGACGCCATCGGCATGCATGAATCGACCGTCTCGCGCGTGACGTCGAACAAGTATCTGACCTGCTCGCGCGGCGTCTTCGAGATGAAGTATTTCTTCTCGGCGGCCATCGCTGCGACAGGCTATGGCGAGGCGCATTCGGCCGAGGCCGTGCGCTTCCGCATCAAGCACATGATCGACGAGGAGAGCCCCTCCGACGTGCTCTCGGACGATGCCATCGTCACGAAGCTGAAGGCCGGCGGCATCGACATCGCCCGGCGCACCGTGGCGAAGTACCGTGAATCCCTTCGCATTCCCTCCTCGATGGAGCGGCGGCGGGAGAAGGTCGCGATGGCCGGCCGGTGAGTCCGGCGCAGTTTTGTTCCAAAGCCTCGGCGCATGCGGGCCATGAGCCTCTTGCCTCATTGACAGACCGGACTCCCAGTTCTTACCTGCTCTAGATGGCCGGCTATTGGCCATGGCTTAGAGGCTGTCATGAGCCTTGGACGGGCGCTACGCATGGCGCTGACGCAGTGAGGTGAAACAGGGCGACTCCGGCGTCGCACCCTTGCCGATATCGCCGTATCGGCTGCGCGATGCTCCTCGCAATCGCCCTGTTGGACCTTGGTCAGCCCGCCCAACGCTCATGACAGCTTCGCATAAGGGGAAGCACTCCATGAGCTTGCGAATCTCCGGCAAGAATCTCGATGTCGGCGAGGCCCTGCGGGGCCAGGCCGAGGAACGGGTCGCTGCGGCGGTCAGCAAATATTACGAGGGTGGCTATCAGGGCCATGTGACGGTCGACAAGGACGGCACCGCCTTCCGGACCGACACCGTCATTCATCTCTCCTCCGGGATCACGCTGGAAGCCTCCGCCACGGCCCACGACGCCTATGCCAGCCTCGACAAGATGGCTGAGCGCATCGAGAAGCGGCTGCGGCGCTACAAGCGCAGGTTGAAGGACCGCTCGGGTGCCAATGGCCGCGAGCCCGGCATCGAAATCCCCAGCTATGTGATCGCCGCTCCGGATGACGATATCGAGGAATTCGATGGCGTTTCGGTGGGTGACAACCCTGTGATCGTGGCAGAGTCCACCAAATCCCTGCATGTGTTGACGGTAAGTGACGCGGTGGCGGAGCTCGATATGACCGGCGCGCCGGTCATCATCTTTCGCCATGCTGGCAATGGCCGCATGAACATCGTATACCGCCGCCGCGACGGCAATATCGGCTGGATCGATCCGCCGGCATCGCTTTCCTGAGGGGCCGGCGGACGACCCGCACCGGCCGTCGAACCTGACTCGTGCCGGCGATTTCCGGCCGGCACGGGACATGCATGGACGGGCGTATGACGCTGACCGATCTCCTGAGCCCCAATGCGGTGATCTCCCCGCTCCGGGCCAATGGCAAGAAGCAGGCGCTGCAGGAGCTTGCCCAGCATGCCGCAGCGCTGACTGGCTTGCCCGAGCGCGAGCTCTCCGAGGCGCTGCTCCAGCGCGAGCGCCTCGGCTCCACCGGCATCGGCGACGGCATCGCCATCCCCCATGGCCGCCTGCCCGGTATCGACAGGCTGATCGGGCTCTTTGCCCGGGTCGAGAAGCCGATCGATTTCGACGCTCTGGACGGCCAGCCGGTCGACATCATCTTCGTGCTGATCGCGCCGGAAGGGGCGGGCGCCGACCATCTCAAGGCGCTGGCCCGCGTCGCCCGCGTGCTGCGCAACCAGTCAGTGCTGGATCAGGTCCGCAAGATCCGCGACCCCGGCGCAATCTACGCGGTGCTCGCGGAATCGGCGGCGCAGGCGGCCTGAGCCGCGCCTCCGTCATTGCGAGGAGCGAAGCGACGAAGCAATCCAGGGGGCTGGGTCGAACGCCTCCCCCCAGTCCCCTGGATTGCTTCGCTGCGCTCGCAATGACGTCGGGGTTCCGCTCCACTCTACAGCCATTAAAGACTGCTTGGACGCGAGGGGCTGACCGGCTATGACCCCGGCAGGATCGGCGTCGCGCTTTCATGCATCGAGCGCGGCGCGCCAAGTTTCGGAGCCGCTCACCATGGCCTATACGCATGTCGATCTCTTCCCACTCGGCGAGGACGCGACCCCCTATCGCAAGCTCGGCAGCGAGGGTGTCACGGTCGAGAAGATCGGCGACCGCGAGGTTCTGAGCGTCTCGCGCGAGGCCATCCGCAAGCTCTCCGAGCAGGCCTTCATCGACATCAATCATCTGCTGCGCCCCGGCCATCTCGCGCAGCTCGCCAAGATCCTCGACGATCCCGAGGCGACCTCGAACGACAAGTTCGTCGCCTACGACCTGCTCAAGAACGCCAATATCGCCGCCGGCGGCGTGCTGCCGATGTGCCAGGACACCGGCACCGCGATCATCATGGGCAAGAAGGGCCGCAAGGTCTGGACCGATGGCGAGGACGAGGAGGCGCTGGGCGAGGGTGTCTATGATGCCTATCTCAAGCGCAACCTGCGTTATTCCCAGGTGGCCCCGCTCTCCATGTTCGAGGAGAAGAACACCGCGACCAACCTGCCCGCGCAGATCGACATCTATGCCGAGGGCAAGGGCCACAATGAGGACGCCTACAAGTTCCTCTTCGTCTGCAAGGGCGGCGGCTCGGCCAACAAGACCTTCCTCTATCAGGCGACGCCCTCTCTCCTCACCAAGGACCGCATGATGGCGTTCCTGAAGGAGAAGATTCTGACGCTCGGCACCGCCGCCTGCCCGCCCTATCACCTCGCCATCGTCATCGGCGGCACCTCGGCCGAGCAGAACCTGAAGACGGTCAAGCTCGCCTCGACCCGCTATCTCGACGAACTGCCGACGCAGGGCTCGCCCTCGGGCCATGCCTTCCGCGATCTTGAGATGGAGGAAGAGGTCCACAAGATGACGCAGTCGCTCGGCGTCGGCGCGCAGTTCGGCGGCAAGTATTTCTGCCATGACGTCCGCGTCATCCGCCTGCCGCGCCACGGCGCCTCGCTGCCGATCGGGCTTGGCGTCTCTTGCTCGGCCGACCGTCAGGCCAAGGGCAAGATCACCAGGGACGGCATCTTCCTGGAGGCGCTGGAGGCCGATCCGTCGAAATACCTGCCGGATGTCGACGAGGCGAAGCTCGGCGGCGACGTCGTCAAGGTCGATCTCAACCGGCCGATGAGCGAGATCCTCGCCACGCTGAGCAAGTACCCGGTCAAGACCCGGCTCTCGCTCACGGGCACGATCGTCGTCGCCCGCGACGCCGCCCACGCCAAGATCCGCGAGCGCCTCGAAAGCCAGCAGGGCATGCCGGACTATTTCAAGAACCACCCGGTCTACTATGCCGGCCCGGCCAAGACGCCCGAGGGCTTCGCCTCCGGCTCCTTCGGCCCGACCACGGCCGGCCGCATGGATTCCTTTGTCGACCAGTTCCAGTCCTTCGGCGGCTCGATGGTGATGCTCGCCAAGGGCAACCGCTCTGCCTCGGTCCGGGAAGCCTGCAAGGCGCATGGCGGCTTCTATCTCGGCTCCATCGGCGGCCCGGCGGCCCGCCTCGCGCAGGACTGCATCCGCAAGGTCGAGGTGCTGGAATATCCCGAGCTCGGCATGGAAGCGGTCTGGAAGATCGAGGTCGAGGATTTCCCCGCCTTCATCGTCATCGACGACAAGGGCAACGACTTCTTCAAGGAGCTGAACCTCGGATGAGGCTGGCTCTCGCCCTTATGGGATTGCTGCTTGCGGGGCCGGCGCTCGCCCAGCAGCCGCGCCCCTCGACCTGCTCGCGCGACATCTTCCAGAACGAGGCCGGCTTCCGCCAGCAGCAGTCCCGGCTCGCGGCGGTGGCCAACGCGGACCAGGCGACGCAGTGCCGCGCCTATCGCGAGCACGTCGCCTATCTCCAGAAATCGCGCGCCGTCTTCGCGACCTGCCAGACCGGCCGGGACCGTGAACGCAATGTCGCCGAGATGGATTCCGAGCTGGTGAACTATCGTGCGCTCATCGCCAACCGCTGCGGCGGGCGGTGACACCGGCGCTGCTAACGAAGCGCTGGCGGCTGGCCGAGTTGAGCTTTCAGGAAGGTGAGCACGCTGGCGTTGAAATCGGCGTGAAAGGCCGCCCGGTCGAAACCGGGCGGATCGCTGCAGAGATCGGGAGCCGATTGAGCCAGTTCTGCGGGGCAGGGCGTCAGGAAGGAGAAATGCTGGGAGCTGGGGACGACGCGGAATTCGGGCCTCACCTGCAGCCGGCTCGCGATGTCGGCCACGCTGGCCGGCGTCACGCCATCGCCGCCGCGTTCCGAGCCCCAGAGCTGAACCGGCACCTGCACGCTCTTGAAGCTGTCCTGCGTAAAGAAGACGCTGAGCGGGTCGGCGATGACCGCCGCCTTGATGCGAGCATCATGGCTGAGCTCGGGTAGCTGTCCCATGCGGACCTGCTCGCAAAGCGCGTCGCTCTTGCCCTCGCAGAGCTGGAGGCGTTTGCCGAAATACGGATTGGCACCGATGGCGACGAGCCCCGTATAGCCGCCCCGCGAGAAGCCGAAGAAGCCGATGCGGCTTGCATCGATCGCGGCGGCATCGGGCCATGAGCCGAGCATGTAATCGATCACGCGTTTGATGTCGGCCGGCCGCTCGACGAAGATCGGGAACTCGTTCGTGCGACTCCTGTCGGGGGCACTGTCGCCGGGATGATTGATCGCCACGACGACGAAGCCGGCATCGGCTAGAAACTCCGCCGTGTCGCGATGTCCGAGGAAACTCCCGGTCTTGCCATGCGAGATCACGACGAGCGGCCGCTTCTCGCCAGAGAGCGGGCAGTTCATGCTGACTGACATGACGAACGGGCCGAGTCGCGTTTCGCTTGCGGGGCGATTGCACGGATACCAGACCGCGCCCTTGAACGCTTGAAGCCTCCCCTGGGCTGGAACTTCGATTGGCTTGAACCCGGCGGCCTGTGTCGTCGAGGCTGCGAGGCTGAAGGCGGCAAAGGCGAAGAAGCGGCGGAATTTCATGGCAGGCTCGGGCGGCGGATCGGGATCAGAAGTTCGGTGCGCAATGCGGCGGGTTCGATACCGCGCGTTGACATATCGAGATAGTGCTCCAGCGTGGGCCGGTCGTCCGGCTCGTAGCCGCTATCCGGCATCCATCTGGCATACAGGGCGTGCACCGCGGCGTTGATGCGGGTGTAGGGGCCGGTTAGCGGGTACGAGGCATAACGACCGCCCGGAATCTCCAGGATTTCGATGTCCGGATCTGCTGGCCGGGGGCCGGTCGAGGCGATGGCGGCGTAATATCTGAAGCGGGTGGGATCGGCGGGGTTGCCGAATGAGGCACCCCATTTTGCCGTGATGACCTGTGCACCGGCGCGACGGCGCAATTGCCGATGCGTATGGGGAACGGTCGCGAAAGGCCCGACATGACGCAGCGCATACACCCGCTGCGCCGGCCGTTCGACAATCTCGACGACGGGAGTCGCCGCATCGTTGCCGCAAGACGTCGGTGTCGTGGCGGCAGTGCGGGGTGTCTGCCTCATCTGCTGCTGGAAAGCGCGCGGCGAATGCCCGGTAAACTGGCGAAAGGCGCGGGTGAAAGCCTGCGGACTGTCGTAGCCGACCATCAGGGCAATTTGCGTGACGCTGTCGTCGGAACGGATCAGGAGGCGTGTCGCGAGAGCGAGCCGGACCCGGCGGGTCGTCGCGGCAGCGGTCTCGCCCACCATGGCGGCGTAGACGCGATGAAAATGGAAGGGTGAGACATGCGCGATGCGCGCGAGGTCGTCGAGGCGCAGATCCGCCACCGGATCAGCGGTGATGGCTGCGACAGTGCGGGCCACGCGGCTGCGGTAATGCAGTTCGGTTCGATCGCTGACCATGAATTGAACTCTGCCCTATCGGCGAGCGGAAAACTTAGCGGCTCTTGCTAAAATGCCAGTGTTGCTGGAGCGCTCCATGCTCATCAAACATCCTAATTCATCTCGTGGATGTGAATGCCCTGCGTTCCTGCCCTCCAAGGCCGGCTCGACGAATGGGCTTTGGGCGGAGTTGTGTTTTGGGGTAAGGCGGTCGCGCCGCACCGCCGTGTCGGCATGGCCGGCTCTCGAGCCGAGCAGCGACGGAAAATGGAATGACCGACGAGACCACCCCTCCGCTCCAGATCGCCGTCGTGCCGGTGACGCCGTTCCAGCAGAACTGCTCGATCGTCTGGGAGACGAAGACGAAGCAGGCGGCCATCGTCGATCCCGGTGGCGACGTGCCGCGCCTGCTGGAAGCGCTGAAGGAACTGGGCGTGACGCCGGCTGCGATCTGGCTCACCCATGGCCATCTCGACCATGCCGGAGGCGCCACCGCGCTGGCCGAGGCGCTCATGCTGCCGATCATCGGTCCGCATGAGGGCGACCGGTTCCTGCTCGACGGCCTGCCGGAGCAGGGGCTGCGCTTCGACATCCTCGACATGAAGGCGGTCACGCCGACGCGCTGGCTGAAGGATGGCGACGAGGTCTCGCTTGGCGAACTGACCTTCTCCGTCCAGCATGTGCCCGGCCACACGCCCGGCCACGTCACCTTCTTCCAGAAGGATCTGCGCTTCCTGCTGGCCGGCGACACGGTCTTCGCCGGTTCGGTCGGCCGCACCGATTTCCCCTATGGCAGCCACGAGACGCTGATCGAGGGCATCAGGACGAAGCTCCTGCCGCTCGGCGACGACGTCCAGTTCCTGCCCGGTCATGGCCAGGCGAGCACGCTCGGCGAGGAGCGGCGCAGCAACCCCTTCCTTCAGGGCTGACGCGGCGGCCCGCTGGCCGCTCAGCTGTTGTTGAAGCGCTGGATCAGGTTGCGGACATTGCCGCCCTGGGCGACGTGCTGCTGCGCCGGGCGTGGTGGGCGGGGCGGCGGGCTCGGTCGCCTCTGCAGGCCCAGGAGCGAGCCGACGCTCATCGAGGTGCCGCCGAAGGTGATGTACTCGACATCGTGCCAGTTCGTGCCCGGCAGCTGATGCAGCAGATGCTTCAGGAAGGTGCGCAGATGCACCTCCTGCGACCGGTAGTGGCCGTTCTTCTCGTGGATACCGCGGATATGCCCGTTCTCGACGCGGATCATCCCCGAGGCCAGCACCGGAGCCCCTGACAGGAAGCTGGAGTGGTGGAACACGCCGCCGACATGCATGCCGGCATAGACCACCTCCTGCGGGCTCAGCACGAAGGCGGCCCAGCCGGTGCTCATGCCGCGCAGCGCGTTCGACGGCCAGGTCGTGGTGTCGAGCGGCCTGAGCTCGGCATGGTGGAAGATGTTGGATCGCCCCATCTTGCTGAGGATCATGTTCTGCAGCGTCGGGGACATGCGCGACCATATCATCCCGCGATCGAACGACACCTCGAAGAGCGCGCGGAAGATCAAGTCGTCGACATAACGCACCGAGACATTTGCGAGATCGTTCTTCACGTCCGGCGCCTGCTTCTCGAGATACTCCCAGAAGGAGCAGGTCTCGGCGGATTTCTCCCAAGCCTCGAAATGTGTCGAGAGCTCCTGGCCGCGTCGGTGGTGCTTGTCCACGACCTCCAGCCAGTTCTCCTTCTGCATAATGCGCAGCGGGGCGGTGCCGTGGTTCTTGAGTGAACCGGACGGGATGAGCTTGCGGATCGCGGTCTTGGCCTTGGTCCAGTTCTGCAGGCCGCGCAGCTCGGCGACGGCGGCCCCGTGCAGGTCCTGGACGGCGGCGGCACGGAAGGACTCGCCATGGTCGATCTTGGTCTGCTTGTCGCTGAGCCAGCTGTCGCAGAGCGCGACGATGGCGAGCAGCGCCTGCGTCCTCTGCGTGCGCTCCTCGCGCGTCAGCGAGGGATAGGCCGCCAGCGCGGCGTCGATCTTCAGCAGAGTCTTGTTGACGCGGCGCGCGAAGCGCTTGGCCGTGTCCTTCCGGAAGCGCTCGGCGCCTCCGGCACGCAGATAGACGGTCCCCCTCGGCTCCCCCATCGCATCCTCCCCCCAGTCGCAGGCGATATGAAGAGGTCGTCGCTCCTGACGCAAGGGAAGTTCAAAAACCCGGCCGGAATTCGTCGCTGCACATGCGAAGGCGCCGCCAGATGCGGAAGGGGTGCGGATGCGGGGGCCTGAAAACGCCAACGGCCATGCAGCAGAACGGTGCGCGTACATCCGGCGTCACTCGTTCGACCCATGGCCGTCTTCAACGACGATGGAGGACGGTGGAACGCCCTCGACATCGTCGTGAACCTCATATGGGAGCGGGATGCGGCCTTTGCAAGGCCTCGCCGTCAGGCGTCGAAGACGCCTTTCAGGAAGTCCTGCTTGCCGATCTGGAAGCCGTTCTCGCGCAGGATCGCGTAGGCGGTCGTGGCGTGGAAATAGAAGTTCGGGATGGCGAAGCGGGTCAGATAGGCCTCGCCGGTCATGGTCACGGTGGCCGAAGGCCCGCGCGGGAAGGTGACGTCGCGGGTGAGGCCAGCATCGAGCGAGGAGGCATCGGCAGCCGCGACGAAAGCGAGCGTCTTGGCGATGCGCTCCTTCAATTCGGGGAAGCTCTTCTCCTCATCGGGGAAGCGCGGGTTCTCGCCGCCCGAAAGCCGCGCCACGGCGTTCTTGGCGAAGTCGCAGCAGAGCTGGATCTGGCGGGTGAAGGCGAGCATGTCGGGCGCCAGCCGCGCGGAGAGCAGCACTTCGGGCTGGATCTTGCGGGCCTCGGCCTGCTCGACGGCCTTGTCGATAATGGCGTCGAGCGCGTGGAGCGTCTGAACGAAGCCGGAAAGGGCGGCGGCCTGAACGGTAAGCGGCATGGACTGTCCCTGAAATGACGACGGGCCCGGAAAGGGCCCGCCGCGCATCGCTATAAAGGAAATTCTTCTCGTCCGCTCGCGTCGGGAGATCAGTCCTTCGCACGCTCGACATACGAGCCGTCGGCGGTCATCACGACGATGCGGGTGCCGACGCCGATATGCGGGGGCACGGCGCTGCGCACGCCATTGGAGAGGATCGCCGGCTTGTAGGAGGAGGAGGCCGTCTGGCCCTTCGTCACCGGCTCGGTCTCGGCGACTTCCAGCGTCACGCGTTGCGGCAATTCGATCGCGACGGCCTTGTCCTCGAACACCGACAGCGAGACCTTCATGTTCTCCTGGAGGTAGGGGGCGGCGTCGCCGACCACGTCCTTGTCGACATGGATCTGGTCGTAGGTCTCCGGGTTCATGAAGACGTACTGCTCGCCATCCTGGTAGAGATAGGTGAAATCGCGGTCCTCGACATAGGCGCGCTCGACCTGCTCGGTCGTCTTGTAGCGCTGCGTCATCTTGGTGCCGTCGGAGATGCGGCGCATGTCGATCTGCGTCGTCGGCGTGCCCTTGCCGGGGAAGAAGCTCTCGGCCGAAATGACGGTGCAGAGATGCCCGTCGAGCTCGAGGACGTTGCCCTTGCGGACGGAAGAGGCGATGACCTTGACCACGTGAATGTCCTTCTGGTGCGCGAGGCACCCGCGCGCTATGCGAAATTCTGTCGCCGCGCAACTACCGCATCCGCGCGCGAAACGAAAGCTATCCGGCGCGAGATTCGATGAGTTCAGCCCCCTTGCCCTTCTGGCGGCCCGACATCCATGCCGACCGTCGCCCGGCGCTGCTGGCCCGCGGGCGGGTCAGGGCGCGCCTGCGCCGCTGGTTCGAGGACAGGGGCTTCACCGAGGTCGAGGCGGCTGTCCTGCAGCTCTCGCCCGGCAACGAGACGCATCTGCACGGCTTCGGCACGACGCTGATCGACAACGCCGCCGAGGGGCATCCCTACTATCTGCACACCTCGCCCGAATTCGCCTGCAAGAAGCTGCTGGCGGCCGGCGAGACGCGCATCTTCGATTTCGCCCGCGTCTTCCGCAATCGCGAGCGCACGGCGCTGCACCACCCCGAATTCACGATGCTGGAATGGTATCGCGCCGGCGAGGATTACGAGGTGCTGATGGCCGATTGCGCGGCGTTGCTGGCCGAGGCCGCTCGCGCCGCCGGCGTAACCACGCTGCGCTGGCGCGAGACGCAAGCCGATCCCTTCGCCGAGCCGGAGCGCCTGACACTGCACGATGCCTTCGCTCGCCATGCCGGCATCGACCTGCTGGGAACAGTCTCGCCCGATGGCACGACGGACCGTCCTGCATTGGCCGCGGCCGCGGAGAAGGGCGGCATCCGGTTGGCGGCGGATGACAGCTGGTCCGACATCTTCAGTCGCGTGCTCTCGGAGCGTGTCGAGCCCCAACTCGGTCGCGGCCGTGCCACGATCCTCTGCGAATACCCGATCAGCGAGGCCGCGCTGGCCCGGCCGAAGCCCGGCGATCCGCGCGTCGCCGAGCGCTTCGAGCTTTATGCCTGCGGCGTCGAGCTCGCCAACGCCTTCGGCGAACTCACCGACGCGGACGAGCAGCGCCGTCGCTTCGAGGCCGATATGGACGAGAAGGAGCGCATCTATGGCGAGCGCTACCCGGTCGACGAGGATTTCCTGGCCGCGCTCGCCGGAATGCCGGCCGCCTCCGGTATCGCGCTCGGCTTCGACCGGCTCGTGATGCTGGTGACGGCATCGCGCCGGATCGAGGACGTGCTCTGGACGCCGGTCGCGGAACCGGGCAGGGGAGGCGCATGACGGTCCACCAGCCTCCCGGCGGCCAGCCCCTGCGCAGCATCGACGCCCTCGTCGAGGCCGGGCTCGTCGCGTCCGAGCGCCGCGAGGAGCTGCAGGCGGTGAGCGAGCGCTACGCCGTCTCGGTGACGCCCGCCATGGCCGCGCTGATCGACCCCGCCGATGCGGCCGATCCGATCGCGCGCCAGTTCGTCCCCGATGCCGCCGAGCTCGTGACGCTGCCGCAGGAACTCGCCGACCCGATCGGCGACGACGCCCATTCGCCCGTCGAGGGCGTGGTCCATCGCTACCCCGACCGCGCGCTGCTCAAGCTCGTCCATGCCTGCCCGGTCTATTGCCGCTTCTGCTTCCGCCGCGAGATGGTCGGCCCCGGCGGAGACGCGTTGACCGGCGCGAAGCTCGATGCGGCGCTCGCCTATCTCGCCTCCCGGCCCGATATCTGGGAGGTCATCATGACGGGCGGCGATCCCTTCATCCTCTCCGCCCGCCGCGTGCGCGGGGTCGCCAGGCGCCTCGCCGCCATTTCGCATATCAAGGTGGCGCGCTGGCATACCCGCGTGCCGATGGTCGACCCCGCCCGCATCACGCCGGACTATGCGAAGGCGCTGCGCATCCCGGGCAAGGCGAGCTACATCGCCATCCACGCCAACCACCCGCGCGAATTCACCGATGACGCCCGCGAGGCCATCGCGCGGCTTGCGGATGCCGGCCATGTGCTGCTCAGCCAGTCCGTGCTGCTCAAGGGCATCAACGCCGATGTCGAGACGCTTTCGGGCCTGATGCGCGCCTTCGTCGAGAACCGGGTGAAGCCCTATTACCTGCACCACCCCGACCTTGCGCCCGGCACCTCGCATTTCCGGCTTTCGCTGGAGGAGGGGCAGGCCCTCGTCAAACGCCTGCGCGGCCATCTTTCGGGGCTGTGCCAGCCGACCTATATCCTCGACATCCCCGGCGGAGCGGGGAAGATTCCGGTCGGGCCGGCTTTCCTCTCGGGCTGCGAGACGCCCGGCGCTGAGGCTTTCGCCGAGGATCGCCACGGCGAGCGGCATCTTTATCCGCCCGCCTGACCAAACGCGTTCAGCGCAGAAGCCGTCCAAGGAGCCGTCATGGAAGAGAAGCTGCCACTCGCGATCGTCTCGGACATCGCCTGCCCCTGGTGCTTCATCGGCAAGGCGCGGCTGGAGACGGCGCTCGCTCGCCATGGCCTGACCGATCGTGTCGCCATCACCTGGCTGCCCTATGAACTGAACCCGGAGATGCCCGAAGAAGGCATGGACCGCGCGCAATATCTCGATTCCAAGTTCGGTCCCGGCAAGCGCCGCGAGATCGAGGTCAGGCTCTCGGAGGCGGCGCTCGAAAGCGGCGTGACCTTCAACTGGTCGAAGGTCACGCGCAGCGCGAACACCCGCATGGCGCATATGCTGGTCGCAGCCGCCTCGACCGTGCAGCGCGGCGGCGAGATGACGGCCGCCCTGTTCAAGGCCTATTGGCAGGACGGGCGCGATATCGGTGATCTGGAGACGCTGATCCAGATCGCGGTGGAGCAGGGCTTCGACGAGCAGGCTGCCCGCGAGGAGCTCATCAACGACGAGCTGCGCGAGACGGTGATCGGGCTGGAGAACCATGCCCGCGAGGTCGGCGTCACCGGCGTGCCTTTCTTCATCATCGACGGCAAGCTCGCCGTCTCGGGCGCCCAGCCGCCCGAGGTCTGGACGCAGGTCTTCCAGCAGGTGATGGCCCAGCGCCAGCCGGCGCCCGAGATGCCGGGGTTCTGAGCGGCACTGTCCCCCGATCGTGGCGGGCGGCGCCGCGCTCTGCTATGGCCGGGCGCGGCGCGGACGAGGTCCGCGCGCTCTGGCGAGGACGTGGCGATGGCGGGTGAAGCGGTTGTTCAGGCGGCCTGCCATTGCAGGCGCGTGCGCTTCGAGGTCACGCTGGCCGAAGGTTTCGACAAGCCGCGTCGATGCGATTGCTCGTTCTGCCGCATGCGCGGAGCAGTCGTCGTGGGAGCGACGCGCGATGGCGTCAGGATCGTCGCGGGCGAGGACGCGCTGGCCGAGTACCAGTTCAACACCGGCACGGCGCGGCACTTCTTCTGCTCGGCCTGCGGCATCTACACCCATCACCTGCGCCGCTCGAGCCCTGGCCAGATCGCGGTGAACGTGGCCTGCATCGAAGGCGCCAGCCCCTTCGATTTCGCGGAGGTGCCGGTCAGCGACGGCATCAACCATCCCAGCGATCAGCCCGCCGGCGCCAAGGGCCGGCTGGCCGGCATTTTGCGATACGAGCGGGCGCGCGAGTAGACCGCCTGCGGCTCGGTTGAGACGATCGCCGTCAGCGGTCGGCCTCAGCGATATCGGGAACAGTCCGGATAGCGAGGCGTTGGATAACCGAGAATGATCGGAGATCCGCGATGAACTATCTGTTCGCTTCACTGATGATCGGTATTAGCGGCCTGACGCTGGCTTTGGCCGGCTTGCCTGCCGGCAGCATCGAGGCGGAGTGCCACGGCGCGCCCAAGGGCTCGATCGTTGCGATCACCAATTGTCCGGATATGCCGGAAAAGGGGAAGGCCGGTCCGGCGGGGAATTCCTACGCCATGAACACCGTTCGCCAGTAAAAGCAGATCGTTCGAGGCGTCCGGTAGCCGCGGTCGCAGGGCACCGGACGTGCCTGCTCAGCTATAGAAGATGTGGCGTCCGATCACGTCCATTTTCCTCAGGCGCTTCGCCCAGTCCGGTTGGACGTAATCGGCGTGATAATGCGTCGAGGCGCCGATCTCTTCCAGATAGATCCTCCCCTCATAGACGTCGCGTGCGAGGCGGACGGCGTCCTCCCATGGCTCGGACTCTCTGACGCGCAGCGATTTGCCCATGCAGGCGAAGGAGAACTGGCACGCGAGGTGGCGGTGGCGGTTCTGGTAGACGACGCCGCATACGGAGCCCGGATAGGTGCCGCTTCTCACCCGGTTCAGCACGACCTGCGCAACGGCGATCCGGCCGTCCTCGGGCTCCGAGCGGGCCTCGAAATAGATCGCCTCGGCAAGGCAGCGCTGTTCCTTGGCCAGCGTGTCGCCGTCGAGGACGACGGGCACGCCGGAGAGGATGAGAGACGTGATCGGTGTGGATGCGGCCGACGGAACGACAAACGCCGTCAGCGCGAGCAGCGCCAGCGAGGCGATGCGCGTCATGAGGGAATCTCCGGGAAAGGGGCAGCCGAGCGCCAGCGCTTCGGATCCATTCGATGTCGAATAGATGCCGAGGATTCGATCTATTGTGGGAGTTTGATCGAACGAAGCGGGGATGATGAGGTCAGAGACGCGATGGCTCTGAGTTTATTAGGCGTATATCAGTGGCTTTCGCCGAATTCTTTATCTGACAACACTGTCTCGTTTTGATTTTGATGGGTGGTACGCGTTGGATTGAGGCGATATGATTAGGAAGTTCGGCGACTTTGTGACGATATATCTGCCTGCGACAGAATGGCCTCCGAAGCCGACTACGGCTATCGCTTGGTAGGCCGGTTCAGGGCGGCCGCTGCGCGGACGAGATCCTTAAAGGCATTCTCGTCCAGCGTTTCGCCTTCGCGGATGTCGATGGCGCGTCTGACATTGCCGTCGAGGCTAGCATTGAACAGCGATGAGGGGTCGGCGAGCGAAGCCCCTTTCGCGAAGGTCAGCTTGACGACGCTCTTATAGGTTTCGCCCGTGCAGATCTGCCCGTGATGGGACCAGACGGGCACGCCGCGCCACTTCCACTCCTCGGTCACCTCCGGCACCGCTGCGTTGATGAGCGCGCGGACATGAGCGAGCTGCTCTCCTCTCCAGTCGCCCAGCTCCCTGATTCTCCCGTCGATCAGCTCAGAAGCCGGGGCCGTTCCGGTCGCTTCGCTCTTTGCCATGGCGTGTCCGCTCCCTCATTCGTTTTCCCGGCCGGCACGAAGTCCGCAGTTGGTCGGGCTGATCACGATACATCCCCGCGGCCGATGCATGGAGACTCGATGCAAGGCGCGAGGAACCCGTCTTCCGGGGGAGGAGAAGGACAGCCGCCGCGCTCGGCCGTCATGATCGCCGTTGTGGCGGCCATCCACGTCTTTGCGGCATAGCTGGCCGGCTGCGCGATAGGCTGAGTCTCATCCGATTGTTATGATGTTAAGACATGGATGGTCGCGCCGAAGGCGACCATGACGCCAGCGGTTTCTCTCCCAGACTTATCCCCGTCCTTCCAAGCCGTGCTTATCCTCCGCTCCACCTCATCCCCTGAGGGGCAGCCATCCGGAGGTATGCCAGTGGCAGGGGTGGGGTCGGCGCCTGCGGGTGGAGTTACGATCCACTCCCGGGAGGCTTCGGGGCACCGCCCTGGGGACATTACGATCCCTGTGCGAGGAGCTCGCTGGAAGGCTCGGCGGCGAAGGATTGCGTAAGCGCGGACGCGACAAGGCGATGAGCCGAACTGGCGTCCTGACCCGCAGCTCCTGAACCGCCCAGCCGTATAAGCGCGGCCCGAGGTCCGAAATCGCCGATAAGCGGAGCGCCACGGGGCGTGCGGATGGTGGCTCAATCCATCCGCGCCGTTTCCTGGCTCAATGGAAGCGGCTCAATACCAAACCTGCGCCTCGCGGCGCTCCGCTGCCCCTCATGTTCACCGCACGCGGAAACGCTGGCGGGTGAAGGCTTGTGCGCGGGAACCGCACCTTCCGGGCGTGACTTGGCGCCCGGCTCGCGGCAGGATCGGGTCAACTTGGGAGTCCAGCTTATGACGAAGTTATTCGTGGTCGCGTGCGGCCTTCTCCTCGCCGCTTGCGCATCCGGCCGCGACCTGTCCGGGCCCGGCGGCATGGACGACATGCGAGACGACGCGCAGATCTATGTGCCGCGGGAAGGCGAGTTCTATGCCTCGCCGTCCGTCGATACGCGGCCGACCAGCACCTGCAAGATGAGGGGCCAGGGCGTGCAATGCTTCTGAGCAAGGCCCTTTACCCGGTGCGAACGCCGCAAGCCGCCTGAGCGCTGCTGATTTTTCACGGAATGGAATCGCGGCGTGGTTCCGGGCAAATCGGCACGCTCCAGCCTGCCCCTTTCGCAGTCGATCCGCCGGATCATCCGAACGAATGACGTTGCGGCACGGCGTTGCGGGTCGGATGCGCCCGGCGCGGCGCGGCCGCGTGAAGGGCGAGAAAATTTGCCATGGGCATCCGGTCTATCGATTCGTTCTTCACCGACCCGAAGGAGAAAGAGCTGGCTCTTCTCGTCTGGGACAAGGGTAAACAGCTTCTCGCGCGGGGATGGACCGCGACGCCCGTGACTGACGCGTTTCTGCTCATCGAGCCGACGCCGAACGTTCGGATTCTCGTTACCGCGAGCGACTGGATCAGCCAGACACGCGCCGAAGGGCAGGACTGGGCGATCGAGGACGTTAACATGGGCCTCGGCAGGCCGGACGGCTACTTCAACCGGGAGCACTGCGCCAATGTCGAGCACGTCTATCGCGCGGCCTATCTCTCCGTCGTCTTGACGCCGGCTGCGAGCTTTCTCGCCGCCGGAGCCTACGAGATGATCTTCGACCCGTTCCTCAAGGAACCGATCATGCGCGCCAAGCGGGCGTATGATAAGAACAGCGGGCTGAATGCGTTTGCCGCGGTCTGGTATCAGCTCTCGTATTTCGGCATCGCCTCGCACCTGCCTGAATCCTTCAAGCGCAACGGCAGCCAGTTTCTCTATGTCGATCTCAAGGGCTGGATGGCGGCGGCCGAATATTGGAGCGCGCTTGCGACAGAGCCGAAACATTACGGTGCAAACGCACCGGAATTCGATGCGAAGCTGCAGCTTCAGAAGCTCAAGCTCGGCATACAGGCGGTGAAGGCGAGCCTCGATGCGCAGGCCGCCCGCGCAAGCAGCGAGCCGCCGGCACTCAACCCGGCCGATTTCATGCCGGACACGCCGCCGACCAGGGCCGGCACCATGCTCTCGCAGATTTCGAAGGAGCGTTACGGCGTCTTCGAGCTCTGGCCGCTGATCTGGAAATACAACCAGAAGGCCATCGGCAATAATCCGAACCGCGTGCCCGTCGGGACGGTGCTCAAGATCAAGAAGAAGGAGCGATACACGCCCGACGAGCTGAAATTCGCGCGTGAGAACTGGAAGAAATGGGCGGCCCTGAACTGAGGCGGCGCGTTAGCGAGCGGGGCAGCGGAGGCTGCGGCCGGGCTTGGGCTTGAAGCCGCCATGGCCTTGCATCTCCTTTCGAATCATGCGCCTTCCCTCGAAACTCGGGAGATGGCCATGCCGCAGAAGCTCAACGACGTCCGCGACCGCCTGATCGTCGCGCTCGACGTGCCGACCGTCTGGGACGCCTACCGCCTCGTTTCGACGCTGGGAGACGGCGTCACCTTCTACAAGATCGGCTATCGGCTGGCCTTTGCCGGCGGGCTGGATCTGGCGCGCCAGCTCGTCGCCGAGGGCAAGAAGGTCTTCCTCGACCTGAAGCTCCACGATATCGGCAACACCGTCACCGAGGGCGTCGACTCGCTGACCAAGCTCGGCGTCACCTTCCTCACCGTCCATGCCTATCCGCAGACCATGCGCGGCGCGGTCGAGGGACGTGGCGATGCGGCGCTGAAGCTGCTCGCCGTGACCGCGCTCACCTCCTATGACGACACCGACCTGCGCGATGCCGGCTACGGGTTGGCGGTGCGCGATCTGGTGCGCCTGCGCGCCGAGCAGGCCCGCACGGCCGGCATCGACGGCATCGTCTGCTCGGCGGCCGAGACCGCGATCGTGCGGGACGTCATCGGCCCGGACATGGTCATCGTCACGCCGGGCATCCGCCCTTCCGGCAGCGCCGCTGGCGACCAGAAGCGCACCCTCACCCCGGCCGAGGCGATCCGCGTCGGCGCCGACCATCTCGTCGTCGGGCGTCCCATCATCCGCGCGGCAGACCCGCGTGCGGCGGCTGGCGCGGTCATGGACGAGATCGTCGCCGCTTCGTAAGCTCGGCGCCCAACCGATTCCGCTCAACGAACGGACTTGAAGCCATGCCCAAGGGATATGTCATCGCTCGCGCCAAGGTCACGGATGCGACGAAATGGGCGGCCTATGCCGCGAAGGCCTCCGAGGCGATGAAGATCTATGGCGGCACGCCGATCGTGCGCGGCGGCCAGATGACGGTGGCCGAAGGCGAGGGGCGCGCCCGCAACATCGTCATCGAGTTTGCCGATTTCGCTTCGGCCAAGGCCTATGTCTCCTCGCCCGAATATGCCGACGCCCGCAAGCTGCGCGAGGGCGCAGGCGAGATCGACATCGTTGTCGTCGAGGGGATGTGATCCATGACGAAGGGCTACTGGATCGCGCGTGTCGACGTCGAGAACGACGAGGCCTATGCCCGCTATCGTTCGCTGAACGCCGTCGCCTTCGCCAAATACGGGGGGAAGTTCATCGTCCGCGGCGGTGAGTACAAGCTCGCCCGCGGCGAAGGGCGCAAGCACAACGTCGTCATCGAGTTCAAGGACGAGGAGACGGCGCGCGCCTGCTACGCCTCGCCCGAATATCAGGAGGCGGTGAAGCATCTCAGCGCCGCCGGCAAGTCCGACCTCATCATCATCGGCGGCTATGAAGGCCCGCAGCCGGGCGAATAGCGCTTGGCCGGGCGGGATCTGACGCGCGATACGCTGACCGCCATCGGTGTCATCAGCGGCACGTCGATGGACGCCATCGACGTTTCGCTGGTGACCAGCGACGGGCGCGACGCCGTCCTGTTCGGCGCAGGAGCCTCCTATCCTTATCGCGCGGAAACCCGCCGCGCGCTCCAGGCCGTAATCGCCGATGCGGAGCGCGCCGCATCCGAACCGCTTGTCGAGCTCGAAGCGGCGGTGACGGCGGATCATCTGGCCGCGATCCGAAGCTATGGCGCCGATCAGAACCTCGATCTGTCCGCGATCGACCTCGTCGGCCTCCACGGCCAGACCATTTATCATCGACCCGAGAAGCGCTTCACCCGCCAGCTCATCGACGGGCAGGCGGTGGCGGACGCGCTCGGCATTCCGGCCGTCGACCGCTTCCGCGACGCCGATGTCGCGGCGGGCGGCGAGGGCGCGCCCTTCGCCCCGCTCTGGCACCGCGCTTTGGCGCAGGGGCTGGAACAGCCGGTCATGGTGTTGAACCTCGGCGGCGTCGCCAATGTCAGCTATATCGACGGCGACACCGTCATCGCCTTCGACACCGGCCCGGCGAGCGCGATCCTCGACGATTTCGTGCTGCGCCGTCTTGGGCGGCCCTATGACGCGGACGGCGCGCTCGCCGCCAGCGGGCTGGTCCATGAGGATCTCGTCGCCGGCTTCATGGCCAATCCCTTCTTTGACCGCCCGGCGCCGAAATCGCTCGACCGCAACGACTTTCATCGCCGCGCACAGGTCGTCGAGGCTCTCTCCGATGCCGACGGCGCGGCAACGCTCTCGGCCTTCACCATCGAGAGCATCGTCGCGGCGCTGCGCCACGTGCCGCGTGCGCCGAAGCGCTGGCTGGTCGGCGGGGGCGGGCGGCTCAATCGGCATTTCATGGCGCGGCTCGGTGCGCACCTTGGCGTGCCGGTCGAGCCGGTCGAGGCCGTGGGCTGGGACGGCGATGCGCTGGAGGCGCAGATCTTCGCCTATTTCGCCATCCGCTCGGTGAAGGGGCTGCCGCTCAGCCTGCCTTCGACCACCGGGGTGCCGCAGCCGATGACGGGCGGCCGGCTCCATCGTCCGAGACTGAACGACGGGTGAACCCAAACGCATCCTCGCGCGACCAATGAGTGCGGACGCGCAGCTTGTGCGATCCGCAGGTCGCAGGGATGGATATTGCCATGACGCTCCACGTCTCGATGGCCGGCAGGCCGAGCTACACCCCCTTTTCGCCGCGGCGCGAGACGTCGTCCGATGAGCTCGGCGGCGCGGCTCGACCCGTCTTCGTCATCGATGCCTCCCTCAACATCTGCTTCAGCAATCGCGGCGCGATGGAAATGGCGCGTGAGGGGCTGGGCGGCCCGGATCGCTTCACCGCGTCCGACAAGGATTTCGTCGCCCGGCTGCATGGCTGGCTGAAGCGCTGCCAGAACGGCACTGCCGCCGGCGAGACGCGGCTGACGCTCTCGCTGAGCTGCGGCCGGCAGGTCGCGATCGATGCGGTCCATCTGGCGAGCATCGACCTGTTCGTCCTGACCGTGGACGACCCCGAAAGTGCGATGGACCGCAAGATCGCCGATGTCAGCGAAGCCTGCGGACTGACGCCGACCGAGGAACGCATGCTCTCTCTGATCGTCGAGGGGCTCGACACCATCGTCGCCGCAAAGCGCCTCGGCATCGCCCCGACCACGGCGCGCACCCATCTCCAGCGCCTCTTTGCCAAGACGGGCACGGCCCGCCAGAGCGAGCTCGTCCGCTTCGTCGCGACCTATGTCGAGGAGGCGCGCTGAGGAGCGCTTCGCGGCTTGCCGATACGCCACGCCGTCATGCGCCGCTCAGGGCCTCGGGGCGGCGCTTTCCTTTTCTGGCGCGGAGCTTGCTAACGCCCCTGTCGAGCTTGCCAATCGCCGCGCGATCGGGTGCGATGGCGCCCGATCGATCCACGCGATGCGATGGACGACGCGACAAGAAACAGGGGATAGGCACGATGACGGGTCATGTGACAGGTTTTCGGTTCGGTCTGGCGCTTGCGGTATCGCTGCTGGCGCTGGGTACAGCGCAGGCGCAGGCGCCCAAGCAGGGCGGAACCGTCCATGTCGTCGTGCAGCCCGAGCCGCCGATGCTGATGCAGGGCCTCAACCAGAACGGCCCGACCAACATGGTCGCCGGCAACATCTACGAGTCGCTGCTGCGCTATGACGAGAAGCTGCAGCCCGTCCCCTCGCTGGCCAAGAGCTGGGAGATTTCGCCGGACGCCAAGACCTACACCTTCAAGCTGCAGGAAGGCGTGAAATGGCATGACGGCAAGCCCTTCGGCGCCGACGATGTCGTCTTCTCCCTCGATAAGTTCCTGCGCGAGGTCCATCCGCGCTGGCGGCCGATCGCCAACGCCCAGGTCGAGAAGATCGAGAAGGTCGACGATCTGACCGTCAGGATCACGCTGAAGCAGCCTTTCGGCCCGCTCATCCTGTCGCAGGAGGTCGCCGGCGCGCCGATGATCCCCAAGCACATCTATGACGGCACGGATTATCGCGCCAACCCGGCCAATAACACCCCGATCGGCACCGGCCCGTTCAAGCTCAAGGAGTGGAAGAAGGGCTCCTATATCCACCTCGTGAAGAACGAGGATTATTGGCAGAAGGGCAAGCCGAACCTCGCCGAGGTCTACTGGCAGATCATTCCGGACGCAGCCGCCCGCGCCGTTGCCTATGAAACGGGCAAGGTCGACGTGCTGACCGGCGGCTCGGTCGACGTCTACGACGTGCAGCGTCTCTCCAAGCTGCCGAACACCTGCGTCACCACCAAGGGCTGGGAGATGTTCGCCCCGCATGCCTGGCTGACCCCGAACATCGCCAGGGGCGGCCCGCTCGCCAACAAGCAGTTCCGTCAGGCCATGATGTTCGCGATCGACCGCGAATTCGGCAAGGACGTGGTCTGGGCCGGCCTGGGCAAGATCCCGACCGGGCCGATCTCCTCGAAGACGAAGTTCTATTCGGCCGACGTGCCGAAATACACCTACGATCCCGCCAAGGCGAAGGAGCTGGTCAAGGCCTCCGGCTACAAGGGCGAGCCGCTGAAGATCCTGGCGCTGCCCTATGGCGAGACCTGGAGCCGCTGGGCCGAGGCGATCAAGCAGAACTTCGCCGATGTCGGCATCAACGTCTCGATCGAGACCACCGACGTTCCGGGCTGGACGCAGAAGGCCTCGAATGGCGATTTCGACCTGACCTTCAACTATCTCTACCAGCTCGGCGACCCGGCGACGGGCGTGGCGCGCAACTACATCTCGACCAACATCGTGAAGGGCAATCCCTTCGGCAACCAGGGCGCCTATGTGAACCCGGAAGTCGACAAGCTCTTTGCCGATGCGGCCATCGCGCCGACGGACGCCGCCCGGCAGGAGCTGTACACGAAGGTGCAGAAGATTCTCGCCGACGAGGTGCCGGTGCTCTGGCAGCTCGAGATGGACTTCCCGACCATCTATCGCTGCAACGTCAAGAACCTCGTCTCCACCGCCATCGGCGTGAACGACGGCTTCAAGGACGCCTGGAAGGATTGAGGACAGCGTCGCGCGCAAAAGAAGCGCGCGACGGCTTCCCCGTCATGGTTGGGCTCGTTCCGGCCATCCACGTCTTCGCTTGCCGAATGCGGGTTTCAAGGAGTGGATGCTCGCCACGAGGGCGAGCATGACGGCTTGAGCCTCGTCATTGCGGATTGGGTCTGAATGAACCTTCTCACCTTCCTGGGCAGCCGGCTGGCCAAGGGCGTGCTGACGCTCCTGGCCATCGCCGTCCTGAATTTCTTCCTGATCCGCGCTGCGCCGGGTGACCCGGCGCAGGTGCTGGCCGGCGAGGCGGGCGCGGCCGACGAGGTGCTGCTGCAGCAATTGCGCGAGCGCTTCGGGCTGAACGAGCCACTGACCACCCAGCTCTGGATCTATATCAAGGGCTATCTCACCTTCGATCTCGGCTTCAGCTATCGCCAGCAGCAGCCGGTGCTGAGCCTGATCCTTGATCGTCTCCCCGCGACGCTGCTGCTGACGGGCGCGGCCTTCCTCGTCTCGCTGATCGTCGGCACGGCGATGGGCGCGCTCGCGGCGCGGCGGGCCGGGAAATGGTCGGACAGCGTCATCACCACGCTGGCGCTCGCCTTCTACGCCACACCGCTGTTCTGGATCGCGCTGATGAGCCAGATCGTCTTCGCGCTGAAGCTCGGCCTCGTGCCGAATGTCGGCTACGAGACCATCGGCGCGCATTACGGCGTCCTCGGCCGCGCGCTCGACATCGGCCATCACCTCATCCTGCCGGCGCTGACGCTCGGCCTGTTCTTCACCGCGCTCTATGCACGGATGATGCGCGCCTCGATGCTGGAGATCGCGGGCGCTGATTTCGTCAAGACGGCCCGCGCCAAGGGTGTCTCGCCATCCAAGGTCTGGCGCCGGCATGTCGCCCGCAACGCCATCCTGCCCGTGGTGACTCTGGCGGGCCTGCAGGCGGGGCAGCTCGTGGGCGGCGCGGTGCTGACCGAGACCGTCTTCGCCTGGCCCGGCATCGGCCGGCTGATGTTCGATGCGCTGGTCCAGCGCGATTATTCCGTGCTGCTCGGCGTCTTCTTCATCTCCTCGGCGATGGTCGTCGGCTTCAATATCATCACCGATCTGGTCTACCGGATCGCCGATCCGCGCATCGAGGCGAGCGCATGAAGGTCCATCGCCTATCCAAATCGAGCCCTCATCCTGAGGAGCCGCGTCAGCGGCGTCTCGAAGGATGCTTCAGGAGGCTCTGGAAGCAACTGGACCATCCTTCGAGACGCGCCTGCGGCGCTCCTCAGGATGAGGGCTGTGGGGAAAACGCTGCATGAACTTCCTCAAGCGCTTCCTCCGCAATCGCGGCGCCGTCATCGGCATCGTCATCCTGCTCGCCGTCGTCGCCTTCGCGATCCTGGCCCCGACGCTCTATCCGCAATCGCCGTGGCGGCCGGTCTACCGGCCGTTCCAGGCGCCTTTCGTGATGGAGCGCTTCCCGCTCGGCACGGACACGCTCGGTCGCAATCTCGCGGCGGGCATGGTCCATGGCGCGCGCGTTTCGCTGATGATCGGCATCGTCTCGACGCTGGTGGCGCTGGTGATCGGCGTGCCGCTCGGCGCAGTCGCGGGCTATGCCGGCGGCTTCGTCGACGATGCTCTGATGCGCTTCACCGAGTTCTTCCAGACCATTCCCTCCTTCGCGCTCGCCATCGTGCTGGTGGCGATCCTGCAGCCGCAGCTCGGCTCGATTGTGCTGGCCATCGGCGTCGTGAGTTGGCCGCCGGTGGCGCGGCTCGTGCGCGGCGAGGTGCTCTCGCTCAAGACGCGCGAATATGTGCAGGCCGCGGTCACGATCGGCCAGTCCACGCCACGCATCATCTTCAGCCAGGTGCTGCCGAACACCATCGCGCCGATCATCGTCATGGGCTCGCTGATGATCGGCTCGGCGATCCTGCTCGAATCCTCGCTCTCCTTCCTTGGCCTCGGCGATCCCAACCTGATGAGCTGGGGCTACATGGTCGGCGCCGGCCGCACGCGCCTGCTCGATGCCTGGTGGATCTCCTTCTTCCCGGGCCTTGCGATCTTTCTCACCGTGCTCGCGCTGAACCTCGCCGGCGAGGGACTGAACGACGCGCTCAATCCCCGCCTCGCCAGGGGGCGCGAATGACCGCGCCCGCTCTTGCAATCGAGGGGCTGACCCTGGCGCTGCCGGCGATGGCAGACCGGGCGAATGCTGTGGAGAGCGTCACGCTTTCCATAGCGCCGGGCGAGACGCTTTGCGTCGTCGGCGAGTCCGGCTCGGGCAAGTCGATGATCGCCCATGCCGTGATGGGGTTGCTCCCCAAGGCGGTGAAGCCGGTGGCCGGCGCGATCAAGCTCGCCGGGCGCGACCTGCTCAGCCTCGACGAGGCCGCGATGCAGGATGTGCGCGGCCGCGAGATCGGCATGATCTTCCAGGAGCCGATGACTTCGCTCAACCCAGTCATGCGCATCTCCGACCAGATCGTCGAAACCTTCGAGGCCCACGGTCTGCACGACAAGGCGACGCGCCGGGCGCGCGCCATCGAGCTCTTGACCGAGGTCGGCCTGCCCGACCCGCCGCGTCTCGCCCGCGCCTACCCGCATGAACTCTCGGGCGGCCAACGCCAGCGCGTGATGATCGCGATGGCGCTCGCGCTGGAGCCGAAGCTCCTGATTGCGGACGAGCCCACCACGGCGCTCGACGTCACGACGCAGGCGCAGATCCTCAAGCTCATCGACAACCTGCGCCACCGCCATGGCACGGCGGTGCTCTTCATCACGCATGACATGGGCGTCGTCGCCGAGATCGCCGACCGCATCGCCGTGCTGGAGAAGGGCATTCTCGTCGAGGAAGGCACGGCCGATCAGGTGCTGGGTTCTCCGCAGCATTCCTATACGCAGAAGCTGCTCGCCGCCGTGCCCTCCCTGACGCCGCCGGAGCGTTCGCCGCTGCCGGAGACGGCGCCGGTCATCAGCGTCGAGGGCCTCGGCAAGACCTATCGCAAGCGCTCCCTCTTCGGCGTGGCCCGCGAAGTGAAGGCGGCCGACGAAATCTCCTTCTCGTTGATGCGCGGGGAGACGCTCGGCCTCGTCGGTGAATCGGGCTCCGGCAAGTCGACGGTCGGGCGCTGCTGCCTGCGGCTGATCGAGCCCGACCGTGGCCGCATCGCGCTCGGTGACCTCGTTCTATCGGAGCTGAAACCCGCCGAACTGCGCGAACAGCGCAAGCGCATCCAGATGGTTTTCCAGGACCCGTTCGCTTCGCTCAACCCGCGCCAGACGGTCGGCCGCATCATCTCGGACGGGCCGGTCGCCCACGGCATGCCGCGCAAGGAGGCGCTGGCGAAGGCGCGCGAGCTGCTGGAGCTGGTCGGCCTCTCCGCCAATGCCATAGACCGCTATCCGCACGAGTTCTCCGGCGGCCAGCGCCAGCGTGTCGGCATCGCCCGCGCGCTCGCTCTCGAACCGGATGTGCTGGTGGCGGACGAGGCCGTCTCGGCGCTCGACGTTTCGGTCCAGGCGCAGATCCTGAAGCTGATCAAGGACATCCAGAAGCGGCTCGGCCTCGCCATCCTCTTCGTCACCCACGACCTGCGCGTCGCCGCGCAGATCTGCGACCGCATCGCCGTGATGCAGCGCGGCCGCATCGTCGAGAGCGGCCCGACCGCGGCGCTCTTCGCCGCCCCGCAGCACGCGTATACCCGGCAGTTGCTTGCGGCTGTGCCGGGCGGCGGGCGCTTCGGGCACTAATGGCGCGGAGCGCACTCCGCGTCATGGTCGGGCTTGTCCCGGCCATCCACGTCTTTCCCTTCATCCATGTCGCAAGACGTGGATGCTCGGCACAAGGCCGAGCATGACGGCTCTGGCCTAAAAGGAGTTCCTGCCCATGCCTCTCGATCCCGCCCTTCGCGACAAGATCCTCGCCTCCGTCGAGGAGGGCTTCGCCGAGCAGGTCGCCTTCACGCAGGAGCTCATCCGCTTCCCCTCGCTGCGGGCCGAAGAGCACGCCTGCCAGGACTTCGTTTTCCGGGCCATGACCGAGCGCGGCTTCACCATCGATCGCTTCAAGATGGACGAGGCCGCCATCGCCGCCCATCCGGGCGGGGCGCCGTTCTCCGAATTCCATTCGCAGGCGCCGATCGTCGTCGGCATCCACCATCCGCGCGAGGAGAAGGGCCGCTCGCTCATCCTGCAGGCCCATGTCGATGTGGTGCCGGCCGGGCCGCTCGACCAGTGGAAGCATGCTCCCTTCGACCCCGTCATCGAGGGAGACTGGATGTATGGCCGCGGCAGCGCCGACATGAAGGCCGGCGCCGGCGCCAATTTCTATGCGCTCGACGCCCTGAAGCGCATCGGCCTGCAGCCGGCCGCGACCGTCTATCTGGAATCGGTCGTAGAGGAGGAATCGACCGGCAACGGCGCGCTGATGACGCATCTGCGCGGATACCGCGCCGATGCCGCGCTGATCCCGGAGCCCGAATACGAGATGCTCGCCCGCGCCAATGCGGGCGTGCTCTGGTTCCAGTTCGAGGTGCGCGGCATCCCCGCCCATGTGCGCGAGATGGGCATCGGCGCCAACGCCATCGACGCGGCCTATCGCGTCGTCGCGGCCCTGAGGAAGCTGGAAGAAGAGTTCAACGTCGAGAAAGCCGGCCGCGAGCATTTCGAGAACGAGCCGCATCCGATCAACCTAAACATCGGCAAGATCGAGGGCGGCGACTGGGCCTCCTCCGTGCCGTGCTGGTGCAAGGTGGATTGTCGCGTCGGCCTCTATCCGGGCGTCACCGCCAAGGAGATCGCGCAGCGTATCGAGGACTGCATCCGCGCCGCCGCGCGCGCCGATTCCTTCCTCGCCAACAACCCGCCGAAGGTGACGTTCAACGGCTTCTGGGCCGAGGGCTATGTGCTGGAGCCCGGCAGCGAGGCCGAGGCCGTGCTCGCCCGCGCCCATGAGTCGGCGCTGGGCAAGCCGCTCAAGAGCTTCACGACGGTAGCGTATCTCGATACCCGCGTGCATGCGCTCTACGACAAGATTCCGGCGCTCTGCTACGGGCCGATGGGCGAGAACATCCACGCCTTCGACGAGCGTGTCAGCCTCGCCTCGGTCAAGCGCATCACCGGCGCGATGGCGCTGTTCATCGCCGAATGGTGCGGCGTCGAAAGCATTTCCGCTTGAGCCAGATTCCTCCGGGGCGGGCCGTCCTGCTCGTCCCGCTGCTGGGCCTGCTCTGGGGCTTCAACTGGCCGGCGGTCCGGATCTCGCTGACGGAGATCGCGCCCTGGACGCTGCGTGCCTCGGGCATGGGTTTCGCCGGGCTCGTGCTCGTCGTCGTGGCGCTGGCGCGCGGCGTGCCGCTCGCCGTGCCGCGCGGGCAATGGCCGCGCCTGCTGCTGGCCGGCTTCCTCTCGGTCGCGGCCTTCAACGTGCTGCTCGCCTTCGCGCAGCTTGCGGCGCCGACCTCGCGCGCCGCGATCCTGACCTTCACCATGCCGATCTGGGCGACGCTGCTCGCCCGCCCCATCCTCGGCGAGGCCTTCGACGGCAGGCGGCTGGCGGGGCTTGGACTCGGCATCGCCGGCCTCGTCTGCCTCGGCCTGCCGCTGATCATGGCGGGGCAGCTCTCGCTGGGCCTGCTGTTTGCTTTGATCGCGGCGTGGAGCTGGGCGCTCGGCACCATGGTGACGAAGCGCTGGCCGGTCGCCGCACCGGCGCTGACCATCGCTGCCTGGCAATTGCTGATCGGCGGCGCAGCGGCCGGCATCGGCATGCTGGTCTTCGAGGGGCTGCCGGTGCCGAAGCTGCTCTCGCCGCATGTCGCGGCGGCGCTGTCCTTCCATATCGTCGGCGCGCAGGCGCTGGCCTATTTCCTCTGGTTCGTCGTCGTCTCGCGGCTGCCGGCCGGCATCGCCAGCCTCGGCACGCTGATGGTGCCGGCGGTCGGCGTGCTCGGCTCGGTGCTGCTCCTCGGCGAGCGGCCGACACCGACCGATTGGCTCGGCCTCGCGCTGGTCGTCGCCGCCTCGGGCGCGATCATGGTCCCAGCGCGGGGCAAGGGCTGAGGGCAGGGCGGGGCGGGAACTGCGACCGTCAGAGCCGCATCCCGCCATCCACCGCGATCCCGGCGCCGTTGATGTAGCTTCCGGCCGGCGAGCAGAGCAGCACCGCCATTCCCGCGCAGTCCTCGGGGCTGCCGATCCGGCCGAGCGGGATGCGCGCCAGAGCCTGCTCTTCGCGGCCCGGCTGGGCGAGGATCGCGCGGTTGCGATCCGTGCGGATCGCGCCGGGCTGGATCACGTTGAAGGTGATGTCCGGCGCCTGCGTGGTGCGCGCCAGGTTCAGGATCATGCTCGTCTGCGCCGCCTTGGTGGCTGCGTAATACAGGCAATCGGCATTGGGCCGTCGCTCCTGCACGGAGCCGATCGCGATGACGCGGCCGAAGCCGCGGCTCTGCATGCCGGGCAGGAAGGCTTTCAGAAGCCGCGCCGTCGCATGCAGGTTGACCTCGCTTTGCAGCGCCAGCGCCTCGTCGCTCAGTTCCTGCACCGTCTGGCGGATTTCGGCCGAGGCGCAGAGCACGAGGATATCCGGTTCGACCGCAAGCCGGACCAGCTCGGCAGCCATTCGGGCAACGGCGCCGGGCTCAGCCAGATCGGCGATCAGTGGCATCGCGCGCCCGTTTCCGCTGCCGAGCTGGTCTGCTGCAGCGACGGCCGCTTCGTCCCGGTCATGGATCAGGAGGCGCGCGCCCGCCTCGGCAAAGGCGGTTGCGATGGCCAGGCCGATGCCGCGCGCCGCGCCGGTGACCAGCGCGACGCGTCCCGAAAGCGCGCCTGCCATCAGCCGAGCAGCGGCTTCACGCGCGCTGTCGCGTCGTCCATCGCCTGCTGCGCCGGCTTGCGGCCGAGCACGGCGGCCTGCGTCTCCTCGATGAAGATGTCGTGGGCGCGGGCCTGTTCGTCGAAGGCCGGCAGGTGGATGCGCGAGGCCTTGAGCGCGGCCGCCTCGTCAGCCGCGTACGGCATCGCCGCCTTCAGCTTCTCGTCGGCATAGGTCGAAAGCCGCGTCGGGCCGTTGCCGTTCAGCGCCATCGCGGTTGTGCCGGCCTTTGAGGAGAGGGCGCGGATGAACTCCCAGCTCAGCGGCTTCTGCTTCGCGTTCTTCGGGATCATCAGCGACCAGAATTCGACCGTCGGCGCGAAGGCCACCTTGCCGGCGAGATCGGCGGACATCGGCGGCAGCAGCGACTTGAAGCGCCCGCCATACTTGCCTTTCGACGGGTCGTTATAGGTGACGAGCCGCGCGAAGGGGTTGATCGTCATCGCCGCCCGGCCCTGCTGCATCCAGGTCGTGATCTCTTCGTTGTTCACCGTCGCGAAGTTCCGCGGCAGCACCCCGGCCTTGTAGAAATCCGCGAGCAGCGTGAGCGCCTTCACCATCGGCGGCTCGGCTGCGACGATCTTGCCGTCGGTCGTCATGTAGTCGCCGCCGAGGCAGCGGGCGAGGGTCAGGAAGTTCGAGGCGAAGACGGCGGTGAAGGCGAGGCCGTAGACCTGCGTGCCGTCGTCGCGCTTGAAGGTCAGCTTGCGGGCGAGCTCGATCAACTCCTCGAAGCTCATCGGCAGCTTGGTGACGCCCCGCTCTTCGAGCAGCGCCTCATTGTAGATCAGCGCATTTGTCGCATGGCGCACCGGGATGCCGCGCAGTGCGCCATCGGCGTTGAGAGGCGCGAGCAAGCCCGGCGCGAAATCGTCGAAGGCCTCGATCGGCGCCTGCTTCATCAGGGCGTCGAGCGGTTCAAAGAGCTGCAGGTTGCGCGGCACCGCCCGGCCGTTGACGAGATAGGCGACGTCGATCGAGGTCTCGGACAGCGAGGCCTCGCGCAGCAGGCGTTCATGCACGGCGTTGACGTCGCCGAAGGTCACCCAGTTCACATCGGCGCCGCTCGCCTTGCGGAAGCCCTCGGTCGCGTCGCCGCCAGGACCGGTGGTCGCAGCAGTTTGGTGGACGCGGTGGCCGAGCGCGGTCAGCGTCTTCGCCTGGGCGAAGGCGCTTGCCGGAAGAAGCGCCGAGGCGGCCGTCGCGCCGGCAAGCGCGCCGAAACGGCGGCGCGAAATCTGAAACGTCATGGCTATCCTCCCGGATATGGTTCCGGCGCTGTTCCCGCGCCGTGTTCTGCTTGTTCGTTCAGGCCGGCAGCAGCGGCTGCACGCGCTTGACCAGCGCCGCCATCGCCTCCTCGGGCGTCTTCATGCCGAGGACGGCAGCCTCCGCCTCCTCCTTGAAGAGATCGCCGGCGCGGGCCGCCTCGTCGAAGGCCGGCAGCGGCACCCGCGCGACCTTCAGCACCTTCAGCTCCTCGGAGGCATAGGGCACGGAGTCGGCGAAGCTCTGGTCGGCATAGGTCGAGGCGCGCACCGGCCCGTTGCCGTTGAGCGCGGCCTTGAGCGTCGCCTCCTTCGAGGCCATCGCCTTGATGAAGCTCCAGGACAGGTCCTTGCGCTTGGCGTTCTTCGGGATGACCATGCCCCAGAATTCAACCTTGGCTGGCGCCGCGTCGTACTTGCCGGCGAGCGTCTTCGAGGCCGGCACGGCGATGGTTTTGATCTTGCCGGAGAATTTCGACTTCTGCGGGTCGTTGTAGATGCGGTTGCGGCCCATGCTCTGCAGGCTCATCGCCGCGCGGCCCTGCTGCATCCAGACATTGACGTCCTCCGGCGAGAGCGTCGCGAAATTGCGCGGGAAGGCGTTGGCCTGGAAGAGCTCGCGCAGCGTCCGGATCGCGTTCAGCATCGCCGGCTGGTCGGCGGCGCATTTGAAGTCGGGCGTGATGAACTCGCCGTCCCAGGCGCGGGCGAGGTCGATCACGTTCGGATAGGTCACGCCGGGTGTGCACAGCCCGACGACCTGCGTGCCGTCGGCGCGCCGATAGCTGCAGGCCTTGGCGATCTCGATCATTTCCTCGATCGTCGCCGGCGGCTTGGAGAAGCCCTTCTCGGCCAGGATCTCTTCATTGTAGTGCAGGCCTGAGGAGGCATGGCGGAAGGGCACTGCGAGCTGCTTGCCGCCGATGTGCATGCCCTTCATCAGGCCGGGGAAGATGTCGGAGACGTCCTCGACCGGGTCCTTCTTCAGGTATTCGTCGAGCGGCTCGAACAGCGTCGCGGCGCGCGGCACGACCTGCGTGTTGACGACGAAGCCGACATCGACGGAGGTTTCGCCGAGGCTCGCCTCGCGGAAGAGGCGCTCCTGCAGCGGCCCGGTGTCGAAGGTCGTCCATTGAACGGTGACGCCGTTCTTCTGCGCCCAGTCCTTGGTGATGTCTCCGCCTTGCGCGCCCGTCGCGACCGTCTGCATGACGCGATGGGTGAAGACGTTGAGCGGCCCGCCCTGCTGCTGCGCGCGGCCGGGCGTGGCGCCCAGCGCGGCGAAGCTCAGGCCGATGATGCCGGCGCCGAACTGCCTACGGTCTAGACCCGTCCTCTCGGTCATGGTTGCTGTCCTCCCTGTGGTTCGCGAGCTCCGCGATGGCGGCTTCTGCCGCTTCGAAATGTTGGCTCATGGCCGCCGAGGCCGCGCCGGCATCGCCGGCGCGGATTGCCTCGACGACGCGCTGGTGGCGCTCGAATGTGCGGCGCCAGTCCTGCGGGCCGCGCGCTTCGCGCGAATTGAAGATCTCCATCACCTCGCGGATCACGGGCCGCAGGCCACGAATCTGGAAGTCGAGCAGGCGATTGCCGGAAGAGGCGGCAACGGCTTCGTGGAAATCGAGATCGGCTTCGATCCAGAGCGGAACATTGCCAAGCGCATCCTCCATCCGGGCAAGGATCAGGTCGAGCTTCTCGATGTCGCTGTCGCTCCGGCGATGCGCGGCATGGGCGGCGATCGGCGGCTCGAGGATGCGGCGCAGCTCCACCGCCTCTGTCAGTCCGTTTTGGCGCCCGCGCACGGCGAAGCGGTAGAAGCGGTCGAGCGGCGCGGCATCGAGTGCCTGCACGCGCGTTGGCTTGCCCTGCTGGATATGCACGACGCCCATCGCTGCGAGCTGGCGGATGGCCTCGCGCGCAATCGGCTTGCTGACACCGAAGGAGGCGGCAATGCGCGACTCCGATGGCAGGGAGTCGCCTGGCTTTAGCCGCCCGTCATGGATCGCCGCCGTGAGGCGCTGGATGACGGCGTCGCCGAGGCGCATCGGCACGACATCGCCCCCTGAGAAGAGGTCGTCGTCATCGGACAGGGACTGCGCAGCGTCGCTCATTCATCGTCTCCGGCTGCATCATTGACAGATGCCTCGTTCCTTGGCAACTGTTCAACCTATCAGATAAGTAGATGCCCAACGCGGCATCGACATCAATGCAATGTCCTGGGGAGGACGCGCCGCATGTCGGCAAATCGCATCACCAGGGTCGAGGTGCATCCGCTCCGGGCGACCCTGCCCAAGGTCCAGCGCACCTCGCAGGGCGACTATCCCGCCATCGAGCTCGTCGTCGTCGAGGTCGAGACGGAGGGCGATACTATCGGCTTTGGCGAGGGGCTGTGCCGGCGCGGCGCGGCCGGCTATGCCCGCTTCATCGAGGATGCGCTGGTGCCGCGGCTCCTGGGGCGGGATGCGGCCGACCGGCGCGCGCTCTGGAAAGCGATGCGCGCCGCACTCTCGGGCCGTCCGGGCGGGCAGGTGGTCGAGGCCATCGCCGCGGTCGACATCGCGCTCTGGGACATTGCCGGGAAACAGGCGGGGCTGCCGATCCACAAGCTGCTCGGCGGCATGGGGCGCACGGAACTGGCAGCCTATGCCTCTTCGATCAACTGGCTCGACGATGCGACGGTCGAAGCCGAGGTCGCGGCAGCCCTGAAGGCCGGCTTCCGCGAGATCAAGGTCAAGCTCGGGCATCCGCTCCGGGACGCGGTGGCGCGGGCGAAGCTCATCCGCCGGCTCGCGGGCGACGATATCGCGCTCTATGTCGATGCGAACTGGGCCTATGACGTCGACGACGCCATGATCGTCGGCCGGGCGCTGGCCGATCTCGGCTACGGCTTCTTCGAGGAGCCGATCGCCCCGCATGACCGCGAGGGTTATCGCCGGCTCGCCCAGCATCTGCCGATCCGGCTCGCCGCCGGCGAGAGCGACTTCGTCGCCGGCGAGGCGCTGACCATGCTGCAGGACCGCTCGCTGGGCCTGATCCAGCCCGACGTGACGCGCTCGGGTGGCATCACCGAGACCTGGCGCATCGCCGAACTCGCCGCCGCCTTCAACACGGCCTACGCGCCGCATGTCGGCTGGTCCGGCGCGATCTGCGTCGCCGCCAGCCTTCAGTTGGCCGCGGCGGCCGAGAGCTTCCGCACCTTCGAGTGCATGGTCTACGAGAACCCGCTGCGCGACGCCTTCACGCACCCGGTCGTCGGCGAAGGCTCGCAGCTCGTCGATGGCAGGCTCGTGGTGCCGCAAGGGCCTGGCCTCGGGGTCGAGATCGACCGCGCGGCGCTGAAGCGCTTCCGGATCGCGTGATGTCGGCCCGCACCCCTCTTTCGGCCATCGCACTGGTCACGCCGGTGCAGCTGATGATCGGCTGCATCATCTTCCTACCGGCGCTCTATGTGTTCTGGCTGAGCCTCAACCAGTCCTCCTTCGGCCAGCAGGCCGTCTTCGTGGGGCTCGCCAACTACGCCAAGGTGCTCGCCGACCCCTATTTCTGGAAGGCGCTGCTCAACACGGTGATCGTCGTCGCCGTGGTCGTGCATGTCGAATTGCTGATCGGGCTGGGCATGGCGCTGTTCTTCGCCGCCGGCGTGCCGTTCCGGCCGCTGCTGCTGGCCATCGTGCTCGCGCCCTATGCCGTCAGCGAGGTCTCGGCGGTGGTGATGTGGCGCTTCCTGTTCGAGCCGGAGGTCGGCATGATGAGCCGGCTGCTGGCCTCGTTCGGCCTGCCGCCGATCGAATGGGCGGTGAACCCGAGCCACGGGCTCGCCATGGTCAGCCTGCTCTCGATCTGGCTGCACCTTCCGTTCAGCTTCGTGATCCTCTACGCCGCGCGGCTGTCGATCCCGACCGACCTCTACGAGGCGGCCGCCATCGATGGCGCCTCGCCCTGGACGGCCTTCCGGCGCGTGACCCTGCCGCTCCTGATGCCGGCGCTGCTGATCGCCGCGCTGTTTCGCTACATCTTCGCCTTCCGCCTCTTCTCCGAGGTCTGGCTGATGACCGGCGGCGGCCCGGCGCGCACCACCGAGGTTCTGGCCGTCTATCTCTATCTCGAGGCCTTCCGCTACAACGCTTTCGGCCCGGCCGCCGCTACTGGCTGGCTGATGGTGCTCGCCTCCCTCGTGCTCGCGCTGTTCTACCTGCGCCGGCTCTATAGGGAGATGTTCGCCCGTGGCTAAGTTCGCGCGTTATCTCCTCAAACTCGTCGGCGTCCTGGCGATCGTCGCCTGGTCGCTGCTGCCGATCGGCCTGATCGCGATGTCCTCCTTCAAGGCGGACCGCGACATTTTCTCGACGGGCGGCGCTTTCGCCTTCATGCCGACGCTGGCGAATTACGAAGCGCTCTGGAACCGCTGGGGCGATTTCTTCTTCGGACTCTGGAACAGCTTTCTGGTGACGGTCGGCGCGACGGTGCTGGCCGTCGGCGTCTCGCTGCTGGCCGGCTTTGCCTATTCGCGCTTCGCTTCGCGGGGGCTTCAGGCCTCGGCCTTCTTCCTGATCTTCATCCGGCTGATCCCGCCGATCGTCATCACGCTGCCGCTCTTCCCGGTGGTGAACTGGCTCGGCCTCAACGACACGCATGTCATCCTGATCGTGCTCTACGCCACCTTCTTCGTCTCGCTGGGCACGGTGGTGATGCGCACCTTCATCGACCAGATCCCGCGCGAAATGGACGAGGCGGCGATGATGGACGGCGCCTCGCGGCTGCAGATCATCACGCGCATCATCCTGCCGATGGCGGCGCAGGGCATGCTGGCCGTCTCGGTCTTCGTTATCGTCTATGCCTGGAACGAGTTCCTCTTCGCCTTCATCTTCACGACCACCAAGGCCAAGACCGCGCCGCTGGTGATCTCCGAGATGATCGGCGCCGTGGAAGGCGTCGAATGGGGCGTGCTCTTCGCCGCTTCCACCGTGCAGCTCGTGCCGGTGCTCGCCTTCGTCATCCTCATGCAGAAGCATCTCGTGGCCGGGCTGACCGCCGGCTCGGTGAAGGGGTAATCGCCATGACTCAGCTCGACGATCTGCGCCGTGCGCTCCGCGAGAGCGACCCGCAACTCAGCCGCTTCGACCCCCAGCCGCGCATCATCTGCCTCGACGACTTCGATCGCGGCATGTGCGGCTGGACGCAGCTCGTCGGCAATTACGAGGACAGTCTCGACGCGATGCTGCCGGGCTATGCGCAGCACAGCCACGCCATGCTCTCGACGCTGCCGAACTGGGACTTCGGCTCGCATGGCGGCGTCGACGGCTCCTACGCGCTCAAGATCGCAACGCGAGCGAGGAAGGGCGCGCAGAACGTCGCGATCAAGCGGCTGACCTTCCGCAAGCCCGGCCCTATCCGGCTCGAGGCCTATTTCACCTTCAAGCCGGAGGCCACGGACCTTGCGCTTTCCGAGACGGATATCCGGTCCTTCGGCTTCCTCTACGATCTCCAGATCGGCGATACCTCGGGGCCGGGCGACCGCGTCATGCCGCATCTGCGCTTTCTCAACGCGCAGGACGGAAAGCACATCCAGAAATGGCAGTTCAAGCGCAGGACGACGCCGATCAAACCGATCGGAACCGCTGGCAAGACCATCACGCACTACCACCTGTCGCCCGACGATTGGGAGGATCTGCCCGGCGGCGAGCAGCGGCTCTGCTACAACGAGATCCCGACCAAGGTGAACTGGCACTATCTGCGCTTCGACTTCGACCTCGCGGCGATGCAGGCGACCAGATTCCAGGTGAACGACCGCGTCTTCGCGATGGAGGGCTTCGACTGCATCCGCATCCCCGCGATGAAGAACCTGTGGTGCATGCTGAACCTCGCCTTCTTCGCCGAGACGGACACCGACAAGCGCGCCTTCGCCTATCTCGATTCCGTCTGCCTGTCGGGAGATTTCTGATGCTGCCCGAGAACCTCACCGCCATCGTCGCCCGCAACGAGAGCTGGACCGGCGAGAGCGCCACGGAGCCCTATGAGGCCGGCTGGGCGAAGGAGGCGATCGTCTTCGTCCGCGCCCTGAAGCAGCCGAAGGGGACTCTTCCCAAGGCCCGCATCGAGATTTCGGCCGACGGCATGCACTGGTGCCCGGAAGGCTCCGAATTCGCGCTGCCGGCGGCGAAGGACGCGGTGACCTTCCAGCGCCTCGCCCATTTCGGCAATTTCGTGCGGGTGGCCGCCACGCTGCCTACGGGGGCCGAAATCACCGTGCTGGTGACGCTTCACATGAAGGCGTGAGGGCGTCGCGGCTTGGCCCGCGCGTCCTGAAGTTCACTCCTGGACCGGCTTGGCCAACCAGTGGCGCGCGCCAGACCATGGCGAACGTCGCCTGCAACCACGGTTCAACCCGCGGAAGGGACCGTGATCGGACGCGCCAGCCGGGCCTGCGCCGCCAGCCGGATGCCGGCATTGGCGGCGCCGTAGCCGCGATAGCCGTCGCGCTGGACGATCTCGAAGAACAGCCCGCCGTCGAGCGTCTGCGTATAGGCCTGGCGGAAGCTGCCGACGGCGTCGCTGTCGTAGAGGATGTTCAGGGACTTCAGAGTAGCGAGTTCGTCGCTGCCGAGGTCCGAGCGCGCTTCCAGGTCGTCATAGTAGTTCTCGGGGATCGTCAGCATCGCGACGCCGTTCCGGGCGAACTGCGCGACCGTCGCCGCAATGTCGTCGGTCTGGAACGCGATGTGCTGCACGCCGGACCCGAAGAAGTCCGTGACGAAGCGCGCAGAGAGCGTGCGGTGGCTCTGCGAGCCGTTCAGGATCAGCCGAAGCCCCGCGCCACCCGCGAGCCCGCTCTCGATCACCTGGCTCTGGACCACGCCGCCGGGGTCCAGCACGGCCTGGGTCGGTGTCTTCGCCGTCTCGAAGAGCGAGGAGTAGAAGAGCAGCCAGGTCAGCATCTCCTCGTACTGCATCGTCTGCGAGACATGGTCGACGCGGGTCAGGCCGGCCCCGCCGCCGGCTTCTCCTGTCGGCTGGAAGTCCACCTCGGCCCAGCGCCCCAATGCCGATCCTCGGTCCAGGAAGTAGAGCAGGCTGCCGCCGAGGCCGCGCACCGCCGGGATGTCGAGTTCTCCAGGACCCACGGCGCCTTCATAGGGCACGTCGAGCAGGGCGGCGGCCCGCTGAGTCGCAGCCCGCGCATCGGGCACCCGCAGCGCCAATGCGCAGACCGAGGTGCCATGCGTGATCTGGTAGCTGCGGGCGAAGGAATCCGTCTCGCTGTTGAGCACGATGCGGATGTCGCCCTGGCTCCAGAGGTCGACGTCCTTCGAGCGATGGCTGCCCGTCCGGGCGAAACCCAGCGCGCGCATCAGCGCCTCGAAGCCGGGCCGCTCCGCCTCCGAGACGGCGAACTCGATGAACTCGACGGTCTCGACCGGCGCCGGCGGCGGCATCGGCACCGCGCCGGGAACCGGCCGCCCGAGCTTGCGGGCCGTCTCGTCGAGCAGCCAGATCAGAGAGCGATGCCCGTCGAGAGCGACGGAGCGCGCCGAGCCGGCGCGGAAGCGGTCGTTGAAGATCTCGAGCGAGAGCACGCCGTCATAGCCGGTGGTGGCCAGCGCCTGCATGAAGGCGGAGAGGTCGAGATCGCCCTGTCCCGGCAGGCAGCGCCAGTGCCGGCTCCATGAGAGATGGTCCATCTGCAGCCAAGGCGCATCGGCCATCTGCACCATGGCGATCTTCTCGCGCGGGATCGTCCCGATGGTCGCGAGGTCCAGGCCCCGCGACAGGATGTGAAAGGAATCCAGCACGATGCCGACATTGTCGCGGCCGACCCGGCGCACGATCTCCCAGGCATCGCGGTAGTCGTAGACATGTCGGCCCCAGGCGAGGGCCTCGAAGCCGACGCGCATGCCGCGCCGCGCCGCGCGTTCGCCGAGCTCGGCGAAATCCCCCGCCAGCCGGTCGATGCCGGACAAGGCTTCGGGCGAGACGCTCGAGCAGACGAACAGCAGGTCGCTGCCGAGCTCCTGCAGCAGGTCGAATTTGCGCTCGGCCCTGTCGAAGGTCCGCTGGCGGCGCGCGTCGGGCATGCCCTCGAAATCGCGGAAGGGCTGGCAGGTGACGATGGCGAGGCCGAGATCGGCGCAGATGCCCCGCACCTCTTCCGGCGAGCCGGGAAAGGCGAGCAGGTCGTTCTCGAAGATCTCGACGGCGGTGAAGCCGGCGGCGGCGATCGCCTCCAGCTTCTCCCGCAGCGTGCCCGAGACGCAGACCGTGGCGATGGAGGGGATCATGCCGGAACCTCGCTGGATAGGCGCGCGACGGCCCTCAGATCGTCCGGCGTGGTCGAGGGCAGGCCGAAGAATTCGAGATAGGCCGGAATCTGCTCGAACAGCATGTCGGTGCCGACCTGGATCGCGCAACCCCGCGCGCGCGCCGCGGCGAGGAAGGGCGTAATCTCCTGCGCCATCACCACCTCGCCGACGAAGCTTCCGGGCGAGAGGCGCTCCATGTCGAGCGGCAGAGGGTCTCCGGGCTTCATGCCGAGCGGCGTGGCATTGACGACGATGTCATAGCCGGCAGGGTCGTTCGAGCCGGTGCGCAGCGAGAGCGCGGGATAGTGCTGCCGCAGGCGCCCGGCCAGCGCCTCGGAGGCATGCGGGGTCAGGTCGAACAGGGCGATCTCGCCGGCCCCCGCCTTCGCCAGCGAGGCCGCTATCGCCGAGCCCACGCCGCCCGAGCCGACGACCAGCGCTTTGCGGCCCGCGACGGGCCTGCCCTTGCGCAGCACCCCGCGCACGAAGCCTTCGCCGTCGAACATGTCGCCGGTCAACGTGCCGTCCGGCTCGCGGCGAACCGCGTTGCAGGCCCCGGCGATGGCGGCGGTCGGCAGAACGAGGTCGACGAGCCCGGTCGTGGTCACCTTATGGGGCATGGTGATCAGCGCGCCATGGGCGTTGGAAAGCCGAAAGAAGAGCGGCAGGAAGGCCGGGTAATCCTCGGCACGGCAGCCCATCGGAACGACCACGGCATCGATCCCTTCTCGCTCGAAGAAGGGATTGTAGATCATCGGCGCCTTGAAGCTCTCGGTGGGATAACCGAGATGGCCGATCAGTCTGGTCGTACCGCGGATCATGGCGAAGTCGTTCTCTCACGGTCTGTGGCCGGGCCGGACCCGGCGTGAAGCGCTGGCGGAAGCAGGCCGCCGGCCTGTCCCCTCCGTCTTAGCCGCGCCCTTTCAGCTCGATAGCGGCGCGTACCGCCACGGCGTAGCCCTGCGCGCCGAGCCCGGCGATGACGGCGGTCGCCGCCAGCGAGACATAGGATTTGTGGTAGTGCTGCTCGCGGCGATGGATGTTCGAGATGTGCAGCTCGATGATCGGGCCGGGAAACATCTTGAGCGCATCGAGGATGGCGATCGAGGTGAAGGAATAGGCAGCCGGGTTGATGACGATCGCGTCGCCCCGGTCGATCGCCTCGTGGATCCAGTCGACGATCTCGTATTCGCGATTGCTCTGGCGGAATTCCAGCGCGTGGCCGGCGGCGGCCTCCCGGCAGATCTCCTCGACCTGGGACAGGGTGGTGCTGCCGTAGATCTGCGGCTCGCGGGTGCCCAGCCGGTTCAGATTCGGGCCGTTCAGGACGTAGATGGGCTTGGGCATCGGTTCACCTGTCGTTGGATCACGCCGGCCAGCCGCCTCAGCCTTGATAGCCCATCAGTCGGGGCAGCCAGAGCACGAGTTCCGGGAAGAGGGTGATCGCCGCGAGCGCGACCAGCATCGCGCCAAGGAAGGGCATGCATTCGCGCACGATTTCGCGCAGCGGCACCTCGGCGATGTTCGTCATGATGAAAAGCAGCAGCCCGTAGGGCGGTGTGATCAGCCCCATCATGATGTTCACGACGACCACCACGCCGAAATGCACCATGTCGATGCCGAGCGCCTTCGCGGTCGGGATCAGCACCGGCACCACGATCAGCAGGATGGTCGTGCCTTCGAGCAGGCAGCCGAGGATCAGCAGCAGCAGGTTGACCAGCAGCAGAAAGCCGAGCGGCGAAAGGTCGAAGCCGGCGAGAAAGCCCTTCAGGGTTTCGGGGATGTTCTCGATGGTGACGACGTAGTTGAAGACCAGCGCGCCGGCGATGAGCATCCCGATCGAGACAGTGGTGCGGGCGCTGTAGGCGAGGGAGGTGTAAAGCGCCGGCAGGGTCACGCTGCGGTAGAGCAGCGCCGAGACCAGCAACGCATAGGCGGCCGCGACGGCGGCGGCCTCGGTCGGCGTGGTCGCGCCGCCATAGATGCCGCCGAGCAGCACGACCGGCATCATCAGCGCCGGAAAGGCGCGCCAGGTGATGCGCGGCAGTTCGCGCAGCGGGATCGGCGGCTCGACCGGGAAGTTCCGCTTCCTCGCCGCCCAGGCGACCATCAGCATCTGCGCCAGCGCCATCAGTAGGCCGGGGATGACACCGCCCAGGAAGAGGAAGCCGATCGAGGCATCGGAGACCAGCGCGTAGATCACCATCGGGATCGAGGGCGGGATGATCGGCCCGATCACCGAGGAGACGGCCGTCAGCGCGGCGGCGAAGGCGGGCGGGTACTTGCCGTCCTTCGTCATCATCGCCTGCATCATCCTGCCCGTGCCGGCCGCGTCGGCGATGGCCGAGCCCGACATGCCGGCGAAGATCACGCTCTGAACGATGTTGACCTGTGCCAGCCCGCCGCGAAAGCGCCCGACCAGCGCGTCGCAGAAGCGCAGCAGCCGCTCGGTCATGCTGCCGATGTTCATCAGCTCGGCGGCAAGAATGAACAGCGGCACCGCCAGGATGACGTAGTTGGTGTACATGCCGTTGAGCAGCTGCTCGGCGGCGATGCTGAGATCCTGCCCTGCCATCAGCAGGTAGAGGATCGAACCTGCGATCATGGCGTGGCCGATAGGAAGGCCGAACAGCGACAGCGCGACGATGGCGAGGATGGCGAGTGAGAAGGGCGTCGTCATACGCCGGAGCCTGCCTTGGTGGGGTCGAACTCCTCCGGCGCCTTCCCGCGCAGCGCGCTGAAGCCGAGCCAGAGATAGCGGGCGATCGCGGCGACGGCGAAGGCCAGATAGATCGAGTAGACCCAGTTGAACGGGATCTTCAGATAGGCCGTGCGCTCGACCTTCATGAAGGAGACGTAGTCGACCATCGCTGGCAGCGAGATGGTGTAGAGCACGACGAGCACGGCCGCGGTCACCAGCGACATGGTCCGGCGCAGCCGCGGGCCGACGGCGCCATAGATGATGTCGAAGCGGATTTCCTCAGTCTCGCGTGTGACGAAGGCCGCGCCGAACAGCACCATCCAGAGCCAGAGCAGCACGCTGATCTCATGCGTCCAGCCGATCGGGAAATTGAGCAGGTAGCGAAAGATGATCTGGACGATGAAGACGGCGAACATCGCGCCGAGCATCAGGACCAGTAGGTTTTCAGCCCGCCTTGCGAGCCAGCCGCCGATCAGGCGTAGCCGTTCCCCCATCGCGCTCCCCTTTTTGCCTCTGTCGATGAGGGCGGCCGCTCACCCTGCCTTGTGGCATGGGACGAACGGCCCCCGTCGCAGGCGCCGCTCAGAGCGCGTTGATCTTGGCGACCATGCCTTGCGGCCAACTCTTGGCCAGGTCGGACGCCAGGTACTTCTTCTGCGCGAAGTCGCGGAAGGCGGCGAGGTCGGGCACGTAGACCTCGAGCCCCTGCTTCTTGAAGAAGTCGACGAGCTCCTTCTCCTTGTCGAGATGCGCCTTGGCGCTCCAGTCCATGGCCGCGTCGGCCGCGGCCTGGAAGGCGGCCTGCTTCTGCGGCGACATCGCCTTCCAGACGCGGTCGGTGACGCAGAGCAGGTCGAAGCCGACGAGATGCGAGGTCAGCACGATCTGCGACTGGACCTCGTAGAACTTCATGTTCTGGACGTTCGGCAGCGGGTTGTCCTGGCCGTCGATCGCGCCGCTCTGCAGCCCGGTATAAACCTCGGCATAGGCCATCGGGGTCGGGTTGGCGCCGATCGACTGGCCGAGGAACTGCCAGGCGTCGCCGCCCGGCATGCGCAGCTTGATGCCGGCCATGTCGGCAGGCGTCGTGATCTTCTTCTTGGGCTTCAGGCCCACTTGCCGGGCGCCGAAATAGGTCGGCCCGAGAATCTTGATGTTGAGCTTGTCCTCGGCGAGCTTCTTGAGGTCGCGGCCAACATCGCTGGCGAAGACCTTCTTCAGATGGTCGGCGTCGCGGAAGAGATAGGCCGAGGTCACGATCGACCATTCGGGGATCTGGTTGGAGATGTCCTGCGGCGCGATGTTCCCCATTTCGAGGTTGTTGCGCTGCATGGCGACCAGCTCGGTGCCCTGCTTGAACAGGTTGCCGCCGTAATAGGGCTGAAGCGTGAAGTCGTCTTTGATCGCTTCGCCGAAGCGCTTCATCATCTCGGCCCGGATGTCCTGCTCCGAGAACACCGCGGAGAAGCGCAGATTGGGCTTCGCCTGCGCCTGGGCGCCCGAGCCCATGCCCGCGGCGGCCAGGGCCGCGCTGCCGGCAATGAGACGACGCCTGTCGATCTGAATGGCCATGTGGAACCTCCCTGATGGCGAGTTATGGTCCCGCCTGCTGCGACACTATCGACATGCCGCAGATCTTTCGCAACAGGCATTTTCAATAATATATGAGATTATGGATTTTGAAGGCCGCATTGAACCTCGCCGCGGTTCCGCTATGGTCGGCGGGGCGCGGCCTTTTCCTGGCCTCGACGCAATTGGACGATCGGACATGCTGAAAGCGACGCCGCCCAGCGCCTCCGTTGGCGAAATGGCCTATCGGCGGATCAGGTCCGACATCATCTTCGGCAAGCTGGCGCCGGGGCAGAAGCTGAAGCTGGAGCTTCTGCGCGAGGCTTACGAGACGAGCGTCAGCACGCTGCGCGAACTGCTCAACCGCCTCGCCTCGGAAGGGCTCGTCGAGGCCGAAGGCCAGAAGGGCTTCATGGTCGCGCCGGTCTCCCCCGAGAATCTGCGGGAGATCGCCGCGATGCGGCTGCTGCTGGAAGGGCACGCGCTCGCGCAATCCTTCGAAGCAGGGGACATGGAGTGGGAAGGCCGGGTCGTCGCCGCCCATCACAAGCTGGCCCAGATGGAGCGGCGCATGCTCGACCAGGACAGGGCCGATCCCGAGCTCTGGAAGCGCTATGACTGGGAATTCCATCACGCGCTGATCTCGGCCTGCGGCTCCCGGGTGCTGCTGGAGACGCATGCCGCGATCTACGATAAATACCTGCGCTACCAGATGGTCGCGGTCGTCTTTCGCGGCGAGATCGCCGCGCGCGAGCATCAGATCCTGCTCGACTGCGCCCTCAATCGCGACATGGCGCGCGCCGAGCAGGTCCTGGCCGCCCATATCGACGGCTGCGTCGACGACACGCTCGCACGCAGCGCCCTCGAGGCATGCTGAGGTTCTATCGACCGGCTCGGCCGAGGAACGCTATCGGTTCGGGAGGGCTTGGTGAGGCCACCGCAAAGGCGGCATCGTGAGAGGCAAGCTGACGCTTTGCTTCTCGTTTCCGGGCCAGATCGAGGGGATGGGCTGGTGCTGCCAGGGAGGATTGAACTCCCGACCTCTCCCTTACCAAGGGAGTGCTCTACCACTGAGCTACGGCAGCAGGTTCGTCAGCCAACCCGCGACGGCTTGCCCTGAGGCATCGTTCGGCGCGGCTTCGTTGCGAAGCGGCGCCCTGATGACACATGCGCGAGGCGGACGCAACCCGCTCCCTCAATCCGGAAGCAATAACCGTGAATCGATCCGAAACAACCGGCCGTCGCCGATGAGATGCGCGTTCACGCCGTCGCGGAACAGCGGCCGGAACGCTGCGTCGCGCAGGTTGAGGCCGCCCGCATAGGCACCCATGGCGGGCATGATGCAACGGCGCGCGGAGAGCGCGAAGCAGCGCCGCCTGATGGCCCGCCCGCGCATCCTGACTTTCGCCGCCGGATGAAGATGTCCTGCGATCTCGTATTCGCCTTCGCCTGGCTCGTGGCGCAGCGTCACGCCGGCGAGCGTGATCTCTGCCGCGCTCTCGCCGCCCATGGCACGGCTGATCGCGGGGTCGTGGTTCCCCGTGATCCAGAGCCAGTCGCGGCCCTGTTGCATCAGGTCGAGCGCGGCGCGCGTTTCCGGTGCGAGGCGATTTTCCGCATCGCGATCATGGAAGGAATCGCCGAGCGCGATCACGCGGGCGGGCCGAAGGCGCGTCGTGACGGAGGCGAGCGCTGCGAGCGTCGCGGTCGAATCATAGGGCGGCAGCATCACGCCGCGCGCCGCATAGGCCGAGCCCTTCTCCAGATGCAGATCGGCGACGACGAGCGTGCGCTCCTCCGGCAGCCAGAGCGCGCCCGAGAGGTCGGGCACGATGGCGAGCCGGCCGAGCATGAAGCCCGCCGCTTCCGCCGCCGTGATGCGCTGTGCCAGCGTCACGCCATTGCCTCTTCCGTCAGCATCGCTTCCGCCTCCGCCAGGATCTCGTCCGCCGCCTCGCCATAGACCGCCTCGCGCCCGATCTCGAGCATCACCGAGACGCCGAGCGGCGAGACATGGTCGAGCGGCTGATGCACGATTCGGCCGCTGATCCGTGTCAGCATCTCACCGAGCCGGCGAATGTCGAGCAGGCCCGTCGCCGCATCGGCGCGCGCCGCCTTGAGCAGGATATGGTCGGGCTCGTGCCGGCGCAGCACGTCGTAGACGAGATCGGTCGAGATCGTCACCTGCCTTCCGCTCTTCTCCTGCCCCGGAAAGCGCCGCTCGATCAGCCCGCCGATGATGGCGCAGGAGCGGAAGGTGCGCTTCATCAGCGCCGATTCCGCCATCCAGTCTTCGAGATCGTCGCCCAGCATGTCCTGCGCGAACAGGTCGTCGAGATCGAGTGCGCCGCGCGCGATCGCTGCCGTCATGTCGCCCAGCGTCCAGCAGGCCATGCCGTAATCGTTGCAGACGAAGCCGAGCGGGCGCATCCGGGCGCGCTCCAGCCGGCGCGTCAGCAGCATGCCGAGCGTCTGGTGGGCGAGGCGGCCTTCGAACGGGTAGGCGACGAGATAGAAGCGCCCACCGCGCGGAAAGGTCTCGACCAGGAGCTCGCCGGGCTTCGGCAGCCGCGATTTCAGCTTCTGCGCATGCAGCCAGGCGGAGACCTCCGCCGGCAGCGTGTTCCAGAGACCGGGCGAGGCCAGGATGGCGCGCACGCGCGCGGCGAGGAAGGTGGAGAGCGGGAACTTTCCACCGTCATAGGAGGGGATTTTCGGATCGGTGCCGGGCGAGGCGCGCGAGCACACGGCCTCGTTCTCGACGATGCCCTCGAAGCGCAGCACCTCGCCGGCGAAGACGAAGGTGTCGCCCGCCACCATCGTCTCGGCGAAATACTCCTCGATCTCGCCGAGCACGCGCCCGCCGCGGGTGATCATCCCTGGCTGGCCGGGCTTGCCGGCGCGCGCCCGGCCGAGCCGGACCTTCAGCATGGTCGCCTCGACGATGGTGCCGACATTCATGCGGTATTGCTGGATCACGCGGGCATGGCTGGCGCGCCAGAGGCCGGCCTTGTCCTGCCGGAGCTTGGCGAAGCGCTCATAGCTCTTCAGCGCATAGCCGCCGGTCGCGACGAAATTGACGACCGCGTCGAAATCCTCGCGGGCGAGGTCGGCGTAAGGGGAAGCGGTCTTCACCTCATCATAGAGCGCATCGGCCTGAAACCCGTCCGAGCAGGCGACGCCCAGCACATGCTGCGCCAGCACGTCGAGCGCGCCGATGCGCGGCGGCGGCGTATCCTGCGCCGCCTCGTGCACGGCTTCCAGCGCGGCGCGGCATTCCAGAAGCTCGAAGCGGTTGGAGGGGACGAGCAGCGCCTCGGAGGGCTCGTCCATGCGGTGGTTGGAGCGCCCGATGCGCTGGATCAGGCGGCTCGCCCCTTTGGGCGCGCCAAGATTGACGACGAGGTCGACATCGCCCCAGTCGATGCCGAGATCGAGCGTCGCGGTGCAGACCACCGCCTTGAGCCGCCCGTCCGCCATCGCCGCCTCGACCTTGCGGCGCTGCTGCGCGTCGAGCGAGCCGTGATGCAGGGCGATCGGCAGATTGTCGTCGTTGAGGTTCCACAGGGCCTGGAAAGCGAATTCCGCCTGCATGCGCGTGTTGACGAAGACCAGCGTCAGCTTGTGCGTGCGGATCGCTTCATAGACCTCGGCCATCGCATGCAGCGTGGTGTGTCCGGCGATCGGCAGGCGCCGCTCGGTGTCGAGGATGCCGATGCGCGGCTTCGCCCCGCCCGCGACCGTGATAAGCCCGGCCGGTGTCTCGGCGCCGCCGAGATAGCGCTGCAGATCGGCGGGCTCGCGCACCGTCGCCGACAGGCCGACGGCGGAGACCTGCGGCGCCAGCTCCTTCAGCCGTGCGAGATCGAGTGCGAGCAGGTCCCCGCGCTTGGATGTGACCAGAGCGTGCAACTCGTCCAGCACGATGCGGCGCAAATTCGCGAAAAAGGGCGCGGCGTCGCGATGCGAGACGAGCAGAGCGAGCTGCTCCGGCGTCGTCAGCAGGATGTCGGGCGGGCGCTGGATCTGGCGCGTGCGCTTGGCGGCGGAGGTGTCGCCCGTGCGCGTCTCGATGGTGATCGGCAGCCCCATCTCGCGCACGGGCGCTTCGAGATTGCGGGCGATGTCGACGGCGAGCGCCTTCAGCGGCGAGATGTAGAGCGTGTGCAGCCCGTCATGCTGGCCCTTGCGCTCGGCCAGTTCGACGAGCGAGGGCAGGAAGCCGGCGAGCGTCTTGCCGGCGCCGGTCGGCGCAACCAGCAGCGTCGAGCGCCCGGCGCGGGCCTCCTCCAGCAGCGCCAGCTGATGCGTCCGCACGCTCCAGCCGCGGCTGGCGAACCATGCCTCGAAGACGGGAGGGAGCGGGGAGGGGGCGGCCATGCCGGCCGAAGATAGGGGCATGGAAGGGAGAACGAAAGGGGAATGACGGAGGCGGCGAGGCCGCGGTCGTCACAGGCTCCGGCGCGCCGCGGCGCCTCAGGCGAAGGCACGATCTTGCCAGCCGGGCCTTGTGGCGGCAATGTCCCGGCCGGCAGGGGGCTTGGTGCATAGGGGCTGGAGAATTCTCCGCCGGGCAGCAGTGGGAAGTGCAGGGTCATGATTATCAATCGTTTCAATGACAATGCCGGCGAGATGGACGCGCGCGATGCGCTCCGGCGCAGGGCCGGTCTGCTCGACCGCCGGTCGTTCCTAGGGGGCTCGGCCGCCGGTCTCGGCGCGCTGGCGCTGGGCGGTTGCTCGGCGACGGGCGGCATGAGCCTCGCCGAGGCTGAGAAGGTCTACGGGCCGGTGCCGCAGGAGAAGTTCCCGATCCCGGCGGTCGATGTCACCAAGGTCGACGCGAAATATTTCCGTGCGACGGTCCCCTACGACACCAGGGAAGCGCCCGGCACGATCATCGTCGATCCCGGCAATTACTATGTCTATCGCGTGGAGGGCGACGGGCAGGCGACCCGCTACGGCGCCAATGTCGGCCGCGACGGCTTCCGCTGGACCGGAAACGCCTATGTCGGGCGCAAGTCCGAATGGGCGACCTGGACCCCGCCGAAGGAGATGATCAAGCGCCAGCCCGAGGCGGCGAAATGGGCGCGCGGCATGCCGGGCGGGCTCGAAAATCCGCTCGGCGCGCGCACACTGCATCTCTATCAGAACGGCGCCTATACGCTCTACACGATCTACGCCAGCAGCGATCCGGAGACGATCGGATCGGGCATCACCAGCGGCTGCGTCGGCCTGCTGAGCCAGGACATGATCCACCTGTATGACCAGACGCCGGTCAAGACGAAGGTGATCGTGCTGCCGGCCTAAAGGTTCGCGCGAACCCACGCCGTCACTCCGAGCTCGGCCCTGCGGGCCGCCCCGGAATGACGGCGTGGTTCTGCGGAAAATCGGCCCGCCTTAATTAGTGGCGAAGCAATAGATCAGGCCGGCGCCGCCGGTACCTTTCAGCGCGTCCTGGCTGCAGCCGCCGCGCGAGATATGCGACATGTTCCAGGATTTCGCAGCGGCCGAGTCGTCGAGCCCCCTGCGGTCATGGTGGCCCATCATCACGGCGCCCTCCGTGCCGCTCTTCGTGTAATTGCCGCAGGTCCGGTCCTCGCCGGCGGCGAAGGCCGTACCGTCCGCCTGCGACCCCGTCAGGATATCGTGGGTATTGGGTGTATCGCCGCCGCCGTTGACGATCTCGCCCTTCTCGGTGAGAGCGGTCTGCTTGGTGAGGTTGGCCGCGCCGCCATGCAGGTCGGCGACGCTGCTCGCGATCACCGCGCCCCTGGCATTGCGCCATGGCCCGGCGCCGATCCGGTCGCGCGCATTGACCGCCTGCGCGCCGCCAACGGCCTGCGTCGAGAGATAGGCCCGCCAGGTCTTGGCCCCGGCACCGGCCGCCTGCGCAAGGCGCTGGCAGATCGCGTCCGCGCCTGCGAGACCGCCGAGATCGGCGCCCTTGCCGGAGCCGGCGCTGGTGACGAAGAAACTCATCTCGGATGTCTGGGCTTGCGTGCCTGTCGCGGCCAGGGCAGCCAGTCCGGCGACGGCCAATAACTGAACGCATCTTGCGTGCATGATTCTACCTCCCTTTGGCTTTTTCGTTCTTAGGTGCGCTTCTATCCGGCATCGTTCGTGCCGGTCGGCGTAGGCCAACGCATTTTGCCAAGGTGGGGAGGAAAGCGCCGATTGATGGCGCAATCGCGGCGGCGTGCTTTCAGGCCTTCTCCGCGACGACCAACAGCCCCGGCACGGCCACACCGCGATCCTGCCGCGTGCTGGCAGGCTCGATAGATAGGGGAGCCAGCTTCGTCTTCTGCAATCGCTGACGCAGCCAGCCTTCCGCATGCGCGAACCGCCGATCCTCGCCGACCACCACGCCATCGCCCTGATGCGTCTGCACCGTGAAGGCCAGCAGGCCGCCGGGCGCGAGAACGCGCGCGCTCTGCGCGAAGCTTTGGCCCAACTCGCCGAGATAGACGAAGACGTCCGCCGCGATCACGAGATCGGCGGAGTTGTCCGGCCGGCTGGTCAGGAAGCTCGTCAGCCCTGCGACGGCGAGCTTGTCGTAGAGCGGGGCGCCGGCGGGCGTGGTCTTGGCCCGCGCCCGCTCGATCATGCGTGGCGAGAGATCGCAGCCGGCGAGGAAGCCGCTCTGCTCGCGGATGGCCTCGCCCATCAGCCCGGTGCCGCAGCCGAGATCGTAGACGGTCTCGAACCGGAAGGGCCGGCCCGCGTTGCTGCAAAAGCGCGCCAGCGCCGCCTTCAGCAGCTCTGGGGCGTTGTAATGCAGGGTCTGGGTGAGATGGCTGTCGAAGCGGTCGGCATAGGCGTCGAAGAGTGCGCCGGAGAAATTCTCCGAGGTCGCCTGCTCGGCCGAGATCGCGCCGATGCGGGCAAGGTCGAGCCGCGCGCCGAAATGATCGTTGGGATCGAGGTCGATGCATTGCCGCCAGGCGGTCGCCGCGTCCTCCCTGTGACCCAGCGCTTCCTGCGCCAGCCCGTAGAGATGCCAGGCGGCGGTGAAGTGGGAGGCTTCGGCCAGCGTCTGGTCGAGGATCTCGACAGCGGCTTGCGCGTCGCCTTCCTTCAGCGCAGCCTCGGCCCAGCCGTAGCGGCGGTCGAGCACCGGGTCGCCGGAGCTGGCGAAATGCGCGGTCTGGCCTGTCTCGGTCATGCCCACCGCTCTAGCCGAGGAGCATGACGCTGGCCAGACAGAGCGCCCGCTGGCGCCCCTCCGAATTGCTGGTGCCGACGCCGGAGGGGCTGTTCTGCCCGCCGGCCGGCATCCATATCGACCCGGTCCGTCCGGTGGAGCGCGCGCTGATCACCCACGGCCATTCCGACCATGCCCGCGCCGGCCACGGCTCCGTGCTGGCCACGCGCGAAACGCTTGCCATCATGGCGCTGCGCTATGGCGAGGGCTTCGCCGGCTCGCAGCAGGTGGCCGCGCCGGGCGAGACGATCCGGATCAGTGAGGTCGATTTCCGCTTCGTGCCGGCCGGCCATGTGCTGGGCTCGGCGCAGATCGTGGTGGAGAGCCGCGGCCTGCGCATCGTCGTCTCGGGAGACTACAAGCGCGAGCGCGACCCGACCTGTGCCGGCTTCGAGCCTGTGACCTGCGACATCTTCATCACCGAGGCGACCTTCGGCCTGCCGGTCTTTCGCCATCCATCGGCTGCGGGCGAGGTGGCCAAGCTGCTGGAGTCGGTGAGGCTTTTCCCTGAACGCACGCATATCGTCGGCGCCTATTCGCTGGGGAAGGCGCAGCGCGTCATGGCCCTGATCCGGGAGGCCGGCTACGCGGAGCCGATCTATATCCACGGCGCCGTCGAGAAGATCACCGAATACTATCAGGCGGAGGGAATACCGCTCGGCGAGGTCCGCATGGTGGCCGGCACCGACCGCAAGGCCCTGGGCGGCGAGATCGTCATCTGCCCGCCAAGCGCGGCACAGGACTTATGGGCCCGCCGCTTCCCCGACCCCGTCACCTCCTTCGCCTCGGGGTGGATGCGGATCAGGGCGCGCGCCCGGCAGAAGGGCGTGGAACTGCCGCTGGTCATCTCCGACCATGCCGATTGGGACGATCTGCTGGCGACCATCCGGGAGGTCCAGGCCGGCGAGATCTGGGTCACGCATGGCGAGGCCGATGCGCTCGTCCACTGGTGCGGCACGGCGGGCTTGAAGGCCAAACCGCTCCATCTCGTCGGTTATGGCGACGAGGGTGAGGCGGAACCGGTCGGGGAGGTTTCCGATGCGGCGTTCTGAACGCGGATCAACGCCCGGCAGAAGCCACCGGCTGGCCCTTGGCAGTCATGGCGGCGAAGGACATCGCCATGCCGCGTGCCAGGCAGTCATAGCCGGCATCGCTCATATGGAAGCTGTCGCCGGCGAGCACGCTGGCGAAGGCGGCGGCGTCACGCTTGTACCATCCGGTCATCGCGGCATAGCGGGAGAGAACCGGCACGGAGCGCTCGCGCGCCGTCTCGGCCACCGCGGCGACGTAAGTTCCGTAGCGCTGCGGGTCCTTGATGCCCGGGTAGAACTGCTGGTCGAGGATCACGAGCCCGGCGCCCGCGCCGCGCACGATGTCGATGCCTTCGCGGATCAGCTCCTTGAAGACATCCATGTTGCCGCCGGTGACGGCGTCGTTGGTGCCGACCTGCCAGATCACGAGGTCGAATTTCCCCTCGGCCATCAGCTGGCGCAACCGCTGGAAGGTCTGCGGCGCGGTCTCGCCGCCGATGCCGGCATTGACCATCTCGACCTTGGTCTTCGGCCAGGCCTGCTCCAGCAGCACGCGCAGCCGCTCCGGATAGGTCTTGTCCTTGGAGGAGGCGCCGACGCCCTCGGTCGAAGACGAGCCGATCGCGAGGATCTTGAGCTGATGGTCCTGCGCGATCTTGCCGGCCGGAACCGGGGAATTCGCCTCGGCGGCGGTCATCGTGGCGGGACGGCACTCGAAAGGGGCGGCCTGCGCGCTGCAGGCAAGCAGCGTCGCCGCGACAAGGCTGGAAACAAGCAGGCGCATCGCGGCGTCGGTTCCGGCATTCGTGTGATGATGTCCGCTTCCTTAGGGACGCGTTCCTGAATGCTATCTGAACGCGAGGGACAGGTGGCTATGCGAGGGACCAGCAAGCTTTGTGCCGGAATGCGCCGTCGGACGCGCCCCGCTCCGGGGTTCCGGCCATGAATCGTTTCGCCTGGCTGCTCGACCGCCTCGCCTATGAGCCACGCCGCAACGCCAAGATCGCACTGATCACCGATTACCTGCGCACCACGCCCGATCCCGATCGCGGCTATGCGCTGGCGGCGATGACGGGCGGGCTCGTCTTCCGCAATGCCAAGGCGGGGCTGGTCCGCGCGCTGGTCGCCGAGCGGACGGACCCGGTGCTCTTCGCGATGTCCTATGACTATGTCGGGGACCTGTCGGAGACGGTGGCGCTGATGTGGCCGGCCCGGCACGGCGCCAACGCCGTGCCGCATCTGCCCGAGGTCGTCGAGAGCCTTCGCGAGGCCGGCAAGACCGATCTGCCGCGCCTCGTCGCCTCATGGCTCGATGCGCTCGACGAGACCGGCCGCTGGGCGCTGCTGAAGCTCATTACCGGCGCTCTGCGCATCGGCGTTTCGGCCCGCCTCGCCAAGACGGCCGCAGCCAGCCTCGGCGGCGTTCCGGTGGATGAGGTCGAGCAGGTCTGGCATGGGTTGGAGCCGCCCTATGCCGAGCTCTTCGCCTGGCTGGAAGGGCAGGGGCCGCGGCCGGAGGCACGCGATCCGGCGCCCTTCCGCCCCGTCATGCTCTCGCACCCGATCGAGGACGGCGACTTCGACAAGCTCGACCCGGCCGAATTCAGTGCCGAATGGAAATGGGACGGCATCCGCGTCCAGGCGGCAAGCGGCCTGCGCGCCGACGGCACGCGCCTGACGCGGCTCTATTCGCGCACCGGGGAAGACATCGCCGCGGCGTTCCCCGATCTCGTCGAGGAGTTGACGCAGGACGGCGCGCTCGACGGCGAACTGCTGGTGATGCGCGAGAGCGCCGTCCAGAGCTTCAACACGCTCCAGCAGCGTCTCAACCGCAAGACGGTGACGGCAAAGATGCTGGGCGAGTTCCCCGCCCATATCCGCGTCTACGATCTCCTGGTCGATGGCGAGGAGGATATCCGCCATCTGCCCTTCGCGGAGCGCAGGCGGCGCCTGGAGGCCTTCCTCTCGCGGCTCGCCAGCGCGCGCTTCGATCTCTCGCCGGTCATTCCCTTCGCCTCATGGGAGGAACTGACCGCGGCGCGGGCCGATCCCGTCTCGGCCGGCGCGGGCACTGACGCCGAAGCGGTCGAGGGCTGCATGATCAAGCGCCTGGATTCGCCCTATCTTGCCGGCCGGCCCAAGGGCTACTGGTGGAAATGGAAGCGCGACGCGCGGCTTGTCGACTGCGTGCTGATGTATGCCCAGCGCGGCCACGGCAAACGCTCCTCCTTCTATTCGGACTACACCTTCGGCGTTTGGCGGAGCGGGGAGGCCGGCGAGGAGCTGGTGCCGGTCGGCAAGGCCTATTTCGGCTTCACCGACGAGGAACTGCTGGAGATCGACAAATACGTCCGCAAGAACACGGTGAACCGCTTCGGCCCGGTGCGGGAGGTGACGCATGACGCCGGCAGCGGCCTCGTCTTTGAAGTGGCCTTCGAGGGGTTGCAGCGCTCGACGCGGCACAAATCCGGCCTCGCCATGCGCTTTCCCCGCATCAATCGCATCCGCTGGGACAAGCCGCCGCGCGACGCAGACCGCATCGATGTGCTGGAATCGATGCTGCAGACGAAGGGTTGAGGCCCGAATGGGTTGCACCTCTGCGTTTGCAATGCTTGTGGTGCACGCGTTCGCTGAGGCAAAATATCCGGGCGAGGCAAGGGAGTGGATGCGATGAGCAAGCAGCCTTCGACACGGATCGTCATCGCGGACGACCATCCGCTCTTCCGCGGCGCGCTGCGACAGGCGGTTTCCCACGCCATCGAGGGCGCCGAGGTCAGCGAGGTCGGCTCGCTGGAAGCCCTCACGGAAGCGCTGGCCAGCGGCGGCGACGCGGATCTCGTCCTGCTCGATCTCACCATGCCCGGCGTGCAGGGCTTCTCCGGCCTGCTCTTCCTGCGCGCCGACCATCCCGAGATCCCGGTCATCGTCGTCTCGGCCAATGACGACCCGGCGGTGATTCGCCGCTGTATCGAATTCGGCGCGCTCGGCTTCCTGCCGAAGACCGCCGACGTCGCCCAGATGGGCGAGGCGATCCGCGCCGTGCTCGACGGCGGGGTCTGGACGCCGCCGGGAGTCGACCTCTCCGCCCCTGTCGACGCCGAGGTCGCCGACATGGTCCGCCGCCTCTCGACCCTAACGCCGCAGCAAGTGCGCGTGCTGATGATGCTGTCCGAGGGGCTTCTCAACAAGCAGATCGCCTATGAGCTCGGTGTCTCCGAGGCGACGGTAAAAGCGCATGTCTCGGCGATCCTGACCAAGCTCGACGTCGACAGCCGCACCCAGGCCGTCATCGCCGCCTCGAAGATCGCCGGCACAGCCTGGGCGACGGCCGGGGCATCCGCGACGGTTTAGGGGAAACGCAGCCCTCATCCTGAGGAGCGGGCGGAGCCCGCGTCTCGAAGGATGGTCCAGTGATCTCGGAAGCCTCCTGAAGCATCCTTCGAGACGCCGCTGACGCGGCTCCTCAGGATGAGGGCTGCGGGAAACTGCGGACAGCGTTCAGCCGCCATTCAAGCGAAACGGATTTCAGGTTAAGACGAAGCGCCCCGCGGTTCGCGAGGGCGCCCAACAGGAATGGCCAAGGCTTCCATGGAACGGTTTCTCGGCGGCTCGCCTCTCAGCGTCCTCGTCCGCCTGATCTTCATCTCGCTGCTGGTCGGCGCGGCCCTGGCCTTCCTCGGCCTCTCGCCGCAGGGGCTTCTGGAATCGGCCGTGCGCTTCCTGCGTTCGATCACGGGCCTCGGCTTCGGTGCGGTGCGTGAGGTCGGGCAGTGGATCGTGGCGGGCGCGCTGATCGTCGTGCCACTCTGGCTGCTGATGCGGCTCTTCGCGGCGCGGCGCTGAGCGCCTGGCTGGCCGTCGTCAGGTCGGTAGCGCCCGGATCGCCGCGCCCAGGCAGATGATCAGCATGATTGCGGGCATGGCCCAGCGCAGGTGCAGGCGGAGCGCCGCGGCCTCGCCGTTCCACCGAAAATGGGGGCTGGCCACCGCCACCGACAGCACGATCTCGAACAGCAGCACCGCCACCAGATAGAGATAGCCGAGCGAGATCATCTCCGCGACGGGCGTATTCAGCGAGATCGAGCCCGGAAAGCTGGATTCGAACGTGAAGCTGATCGCCGCCAGCGCCAGCAGCGAGGAGAAGATCAGCCCACCCTTGTCCTGTTCCTTCAGGCCCGGCGACCAGAGCACGAAGAGCGACACGGCCAGAACGGCGATGATGGGGATGAAGACGCGCAGAAGGTAGCGTTCGGCATAGCGGGCGATCGTGACCGTGGCGTTCAGCCGCGAATAGGAGCGCGCATTCCAGCCCATCACCAGATCGTTGGAGAAGCGCACGCCGATGGGGCGCCAGTCGACGACCGAGAGGCTGTTCTCGATGCCGGAGAACGAGCGGTCCTCCTCCGTGGTCAGCACGACGGCCTCCTGCTGCGCATAGCGCGGCAGCGAAAGCCCGATCGCCAGCTTCTGCCTGTCGAAGGGGAAGGCGTCCATGTTCATCCGGAAGCGGAAGTCGCTCTCGAAGCGCTCGATCAGCACGACCTCGCCATTGGCGTGAACGGACAGGGCGACGGTGCGCGAATCCTTCTCGCCGATCTGGTTGTCGAGCGACAGGCCCGGGGACCAGATCGTCTTGAGATGCTCGTCCGCATCGTCGCCGACGCGGTCCTCGCGTGCGAGCCCCCGCGCGACGGCATCGAAGGTCAGGCGCGGATCGTGCCAGCGCTGGGTCAGCTCCAGATGCAGCCGTCCCTGGCCCGACACCTCCTTGATTTCGAGCACGTTGAGCACGCGCAGGGCGACGCGCACCCGGACGGGCAGCTCGACGGACATGGGCAGGCCCGGCTTGCCGGCACTTGCCGCTTCGTCGGCCAGCGCCCCATGCCCGGGAGAGGCGAACAGCAGGAGCAAGAGGAGCAGGGCGCGCATCACACGTCCTGCCGCCGCCTGGGTGCCAGCATGAGGAAGCCGACAAAGGCGAGGATGCCGCCGCAGAGCGCGATCACCCAGAGCTCGGTCATGAGGCGCCGCCAGTCGGAGCGGGGCTCCTCCTTGAGCACCAGCACCATCCCTACGAGCTTGCCGGAAAAATCGACCAGCGGCTGGGCCATGAAGCCGTAGCTGCCCTCGCCGATCTGCCGCTTGCCGATCTCGACATCGCGCAGCGGCTTGATCGGCTGCGCGCGCAGCAGGGTTGAGAACAGGGCCTCGTCGGTCGAGGCCATCACCGTCAGATTGCCGATGGTGGGCAGCTTCGGGTCGAGGGCGACGCCGCTGAGCGAGGTTGCGGCGACGACAGCGACCTCGGCATTCGTCGAGGCCTTCACGATGTCCAGGAGAGGGCGCAGTTCCACCCCGGTCTCCATGGTGCCGACGAGCTCTCCGCCCTGTTCGACCAGCGCCACGCCGCGGATTCCGATGCCGGCGATACCGATTTCCACGCCGGTCTGGGCTCGCCGCAGGCGGTTCGCGGCGACGATCATCGCCCGAAAGGAAGAGATGTCGTCCCCGTGCTGGTCGGGACGATGCATGCGCAGGAGATAGCGCAGGTCCTTTCTGTGGTAGCCGAAGATCTGGATATTGGCCTGTCGGCTCAGGTACAGATAGGCATCCCGCGACAACGCCTCGAGGCGCGGGCGGTCACCGGCGGCGAGGGCTTCGCGAATCTGGGCGTTGCGCGCGAAGGACTCTGCCAGCGAGAGCGAGAATTTCGCGGCCTGGTCGAAGCTGGAATTCAGCAGCGTGCCGACGAGCCGCATCTGGGTCTCGCGGTCCCGCTCGGCGACGTCGTCGAGACTGCGGGTCTGGTGCCAGAGCATCGCGCCCAGAATCGACGCGATGAGAAGCGCGGGCAGAAGAGCGCTCCGAAAGCGCTTGTAGTCGGTCGGCACCTAGAAACCCCCTGCGCCGTCTTCGGCGAGATCGGGGCTGGTTGCGAAAGCGACCGGCCTGCCCGCAGATCCGCCTGACGACGTGCAGCGCGGCGGATATGGCAGTGAGGTGGATGGCGCAAGGGCTTTCAGTTGCGCGCGTGCGTTTCTCCCCGGTTCAGAACGCGGTCAGCACCGCTGTGGTAAGCGATCAGAGCTTCTCCCCGCGCGCGATCGCCGCCGCGTCGCGGCCGATCAGGGCCGTGAGGCGCGTCAGCCCCGCGCGGCGGGCCTGCTGGGAGAGGCCAGCCTTGATCTCCCTGGCCAGCCCCGGCCCCTTGAACACCATCGCCGAATAGAACTGCACCAGCGTCGCGCCGGCGCGGATCTTGGCGAAGGCGGTCTCGGCCGAATCGACGCCGCCGACGCCGATGAGCGGGAACTGCCCTTCGACGCGCAGGAAGGTCTCGGCCAGGATGCGGGTCGAGGCGGCGAAGAGCGGCTTGCCGGAAAGCCCGCCCGTCTCGGTCCTGGCGGCGCTGCGCAGGCTCTGCGGCCGATCGATCGTGGTGTTGGAGACGATCATCCCGTCGATGCCGCGCTTGCGGGCGACGGCGACCATGCCGTCGAGCTCCGGCGGCGTGAGGTCCGGCGCGATCTTGATCAGCACCGGTGTGCGCCGGCCGCCTGCGGCCACCTCGTCGCGGGCGGCGAGCGTGCGGGCCACAAGGTCGTCGAGCGCCGTCTCTGCCTGCAGGTCGCGCAGGCCCGGCGTGTTGGGCGAGGAGACGTTGATTGTCAGGAAATCGGCGAGCGGCGCGAGCCTGCGGGCGAGGATGGCATAGTCCGCGGCGCGGTCGGCCGATTCCTTGTTGGCCCCGAGATTGACGCCGACAACGCCGGGCTGGCCGCGCCGGGCCGCGAGGCGGCTCGCCACCGCCTCCATGCCTTCGCTGTTGAGGCCGTAGCGGTTGATGACAGCCTCGTCCTCCGTCAGCCGGAAGACGCGCGGGCGCGGATTGCCGGGCTGCGGCAGAGGCGTCACCCCGCCGACCTCGACGAAGCCGAAGCCGAGCCCGAATGCGCCCTTGATCGCCTCGGCATTCTTGTCGAAGCCGGCGGCAAGGCCGACCGGGTTGGGGAAGGTCAGGCCGAAGGCCTCCGTCGCCAGAACCGGGTCGTCGGAGCCCGGCTTCAGCGCAGGCGCGGCGGCGAGCCCGGCGACCGCCATGCGATGGGCCGTCTCCGCATCCATGCAGTGGATCAGCGGGCGGGCGAGGTTGAACAGGTTGCCGATCATGCGAGGCTCTCAGGAATAGCGTGGCTGCCGTCGGCCCGCAGGGGAAGCGGCGCGATCCAGCGCGCCGCCTTCGGGTCGAGCGGGGCGTAGAGATGCGGGAACAGCGCCCCGCCGCGCGAAGGTTCGTAGCGCAACGCCGCGCCGAACCGCGAATCATCGACCGCGATCAGCAGTAGCCCGTGCTGCCCGGCGAAATGCTTCGCCGCCGTCTCGGCCAGCTGGGACGCGGTGGAGAAGTGGATATAGCCATCGGCGAGATCGACCGGGGCGCCGTCGAAACGGCCTTTCGCCTCCGCCTCGGACCAGAGCGCGGCGGGACATATCTTGTAGATCAGGGGCACCGGAAATCTCGCGGGGACATCACGGATACCCGGATAAGCACTGGCAGGAGGATTCCGCAAGCCGCCAGCGAATCATGGCAGAAATCGGATTGAAATCTTATGCGGTAGGGGATATTTCCTATATCCAATCCCCGCCCCACGGCAAGAGCGAAGCGAGGCCTGCGCGATGCTGTCACATGACCAGATCTGGGGGGCGATCGACACGCTCGCCCAGCGCTACGGTTTCACCGCCTCGGGGCTGGCGCGCAAGGCGGGCCTCGACGCCACGACCTTCAACCGCTCCAAGCGCGTCGGCCCGGACGGGCGCGAGCGCTGGCCCTCGACCGAGTCGATCGCCAAGATCCTGGCGGCGACGGGCGCCTCGCTCGACGAGTTCATGAGCGTGGTGCTGCGGCGGGAGCCCGCGCCGGCACGGACCATTCCGCTGATCGGCTTCGCCCAGGCGGGCTCCGGCGGCTTCTTCGACGATGGCGGCTTTCCGGCCGGCGCCGGCTGGGAGGAGGTCGCGTTTCCCGGCGTCACCGACGACAAGGCCTATGCGCTGGAGATCTCGGGCGATTCGATGCTGCCGCTTTATCGGGACGGCGACACCATCATCGTCTCGCCGACCGCGACGGTCCGGCGCGGCGACCGTGTCGTGGTAAAGACGGTGGAGGGGGAGGTGCTGGCCAAGCAGCTCAGGCGACAGACGGCCAAGACCGTCGAGCTCGCCTCCCTCAACCCGGAGCATCCCGACCGCGTGCTGAACCTCACCGAGGTCGCCTTCATGGCGCGGGTGATCTGGGCGAGCCAGTAGGCACACACGCGTCATTCCGGGGCAGGCCGAAGGCCTGAGCCCGGAGCCCATGAACACGACGAAATTCCAGAGAAGGTGGACAGCCGCAGAGCGGTATCAATCTGGGTTCCAGCTTCGACTCTAATGCCCGTTCCCGCGCCGCGCCGGCAGCGCGACGAGGAAGACCGCACCGGAGCTTGAGGGCTCGAGCGCGATCCGGCCGCCATGGAGCCGGACGAGCTCCGCCGCGATGGCCAGCCCCAGCCCCGTCCCGCCCGGCGTCACCGAGCCGCGGAAGGCCTGGAACAGATTGGCCCGTGCCCGCTCCGGCACGCCCGGCCCGTTGTCGATGATGCGCAGCGCCACCGAACCGTTCTCCGCCCCGCCGGTCACCGTCAGGAGGGGCTGGTCGTCTTCCTCGGCCCCGGCCTGCGCCAGCGCCTGGACGGAGTTGCGCATCAGGTTCGTCAGCACCCGCGCGAGCTGGTCGGGGTCGCAAGGCGCGCTCAGCTCAGCCGGAACCTTGTTCTCGAAGCGCAGCCGGGCATTGCCGGGGATGCCGAGCATATCCGCCTGCTCGGAAACGAGTTGGCGCAGGACGACATCGCGAATGACGGGGTTCGCCTCGGCAGCGCGGCCATAGGCGAGGGTGGCCTGGCAGAAATCGATGGCGCGCCCCAGCGTCGCGATCAGCCGTGGGGCGAAGCGGCGGATCTTGGCGTCGCGCGTCTCGACGAGCTGGTCGGACATGAGCTGCGCAGCCGCCAGCATGTTGCGCAGATCGTGGTTGATCTTGGAGACGGCGAGCCCGAGTTCGGCGAGGTGCTTCTTGGTCCGCAGCTCCTCGGCGAGCGTCTGCTCCATGCGGGCGAGGGCCCGCTCGGCCTCGCCGATCTCGTCGGCGCGCAGCGTCGGCTCGATGATGCGCTGCGGGTTCTCCGGATCGCTCTCGAACTCCATTACATTGGTCGCCAGCCGCCGGATCGGGCCGATGATCAGCGAATTCAGCGCGACATAGAGAGCCAGCGCCGCCAGCGCGGTGATGACCAGCGATACCAGCAGTAGAGTGGCCGAGAACTTCAGCATCGCCCGGCGCAGCGGCGCCTCGTCGATGACGATCTCGACGAAATCGGCACCGCCGACGGCCTCGCCCACCACGCGGATCGGCATCGTCGCCGGCGCGACCAGCACGGCGAGCGCCTGGTTGACGGCGCTCAGCCAGTCGAGGCTGCGCAGGTCGACGGAGCGGGAGACTTCCGGCGGCGGCATCGAATCGAGGCTGAGCAGCCGGCGCGCGCCGCCGACCCGTGCGGCGATGGCCCGGGCGCCGACGCCCATCAGCAGCCGGTTCTCGCTGCCTTCGGGCAACCCGTCCTCGGGCGCCCCCTCCAGCACCAACGCCGCGACCTGCGCCGCCGCGATGCGGTCGTTCAGCCAATTGCGTCGGAAGTTCGCGATCGAGGGCACATAAATCAGCACCTCCGCCAGCATGACGAAGAGCACGGTGACGAGCAGGAGCTTGGCCGAAAGGCCGAGCCGGGTCAGGCTCCGCGGCTGGCTGATCGACAGGTCGTTCCTCTGCAGCCCTGGCTTGTGCATCGCCCGCGATCTTAGCCGAAACGGCGCAGAAAGCCGATCAGGCGGCGGATGCGGGGGCTCGCGGCTGTCGAGGCATGGAAGGAGAGGGCCACCCGGCGCGAGGCCTGCGAGCGGCCGAGCGCGGGCATGGCGATGCCGGCCATCGCGGCGGCGTCGATCCCGGCTTTGACGGCCACGCACCAGGGCGCGATCAGTTCGCCCGCGCCCTCCGCGACGATGGTGACGCCCAGCAGGCGGCCCTTCGCATCGGTAACGAGCTTGATGAAGCCGTCGGCCTCACCGGCCATGCGCGCTCCCGCGATCTCGGCGAAAGGCCAGCGCAGCACGCGGATCGTACCGGCCTTGGCCCGGGCGGCATCTTCGGACAGGCCGATCGCGGCGATCTCCGGCTGGCACGGAGCGATGCGCGGATAGCTCGCGGGATCGATCCGCACCGGCTGGCGGAACAGGATGCTGCGCAGGATCAGCCCGACATGGTCGTCGCCAGCCTGGCCGGAGGCAGCGGCCCCGACGCCACCCGCGCAGCCGCCCAGCGCATAGACGCGGCGATTGGCAGTCCGGAGGCTTTTGTCGACGAGGATGCCCGTGGCGTCGTGGCGAATTCCGGCAAGATCGAGTTCGAGTCCTCCGATCTCCGGCCGACGGGGCGCGGCGATGAAGAGCTGCGAGCCCTTGACCACCTTCTCGCCTTCGGGCGTGGAGAGGACGAGCCGCAGGCCCGTGCGGGAGCGCTCAGCCCGCAGCGGCCCATGACCTTCATGGATCGCAAGCCCTTCGCGCAACAGGCGGCGGCGCGTGATGTTGACCGCCTCGGCATCGTGCTCAGGCATCAGCCCTTCGGGCGCGACGAGCGACACCGTGCTGCCGAGGCGCTGCATCGCCTGCGCCAGGGCGGTGGCCATGCCGTCGCCGCCCAGCACGATGGGGCGCTCCGGCAGGCGGGTCAGCCCCGCCAGGTCGTCCTCGGAGAGCACGGATACGGAATCGAGGCCTGGCAGGTCCGGGGCTGCCGGCCGGCCGCCGGTCGCGATGACGAAGCGCCGCGCCTTGATCGCCTGGTCGCCGACCATGACGGTGCTGCGGCTGGAAAAGCGTGCCGTGCCGCGGACGATCACGATCCCAAGGGCCTTCAGCCGCTCCTCGGTCGTGTCGATGGCCTCGGCCGACAGCACACGGCGGACATGGTCATGGAAAGGCGCGGGCAGGGCAGGCGCTCCGCCCTTCCGCATCGTCTGCGCCAGGGCAGCGGCCTCGATCAGCGTTCTGGCGGCAAGCGGCGCTCTGCTGCCGCCTGTCTCGCCGCGTTCGACCAGCACGACCGATACGCCGAAGGCCGCGGCGGCAGTCGCCACCGCAATGCCGTTCGCGCCCGCGCCGATGACGCAGATGTCGGGTGTCAACGCGGCAGGTGGTGCCGTTTTGGCCGTGCCCTCGCTCACGTAAAGTCCTGCTTCGCTGCCGCCTTCATCGCAGATGCGTCGTCGAGCGGGCGGAATCAAGGCCGCTGCACGGCTGCCGTGCAAAAACCCTGTGCGCCTCTCAGGCGACGCTGCGGTTGCCGCCGCGGGCCTTGATGACCGCCAGCGGTTCCGGCCGGCCGAACAGGAAGCCCTGCGCCCGGTGCGCGCCGAGGAGCTGGACGGCGATCCGCTGCTGCTCGGTTTCGATGCCTTCCACCACGACGGTCATCTGCAGGCGGCGGGCGAGCTGGCAGACCGCCTCGATGACCGCTTTCGGCGCCTCGTTGGTATGGACCTCGCGGGCGAAGCTCTGGTCGATCTTCACCTGCGCGAAGGGGTATGTGGAGAGATAGGCGAGCGAGGAATATCCGGTGCCGAAATCGTCCAGCGCGAAGGTCACGCCAAGCGCCCGGAGGTCGTCGAGCACCTGGAGCGTCAGCTTGTTGTCCTCGATCAGCAGCGATTCCGTCACTTCGAGCATGAGGCGCCGCGATTCAAGCCCGGAGGCGAGCAGCGCTTCCTTCACGGTCTCGACGATTCGCCTTGGTTCGCGGAACTGCAGCGGCGAGACGTTCACCGAGAGCCCGACATTCGGCTCCCAGCCGGCAGCATCCTTGCAAGCCTGCCGGATCGCCCAGTCGCCCATCATGCCGATCAGGCCGGATTGCTCGGCGATCGGGATGAAGACGCCGGCCGGCACCATGCCGCGCGTCGGGTGGGCCCAGCGCATCAGCGCCTCGCGGGAGATGATCTCCTGCGTCTTCAGGTCGACAATCGGCTGGTAGTAGAGCTCGAGCGAACCGTTGGCGAAGGCCTCGCGCAGAGCGACCTCGAGCTCATGCCGCTCCAGCATCTCCTCGGCCATGGCCGGGTTGAAGAACATCAGCGTGTTGCGGCCGGCCGCCTTGGCCTTGTAGAGCGCGGTGTCGGCATGGCGCAGCAGGTCCGCGGGCCTCCGGCCGTCGCTCGGCGCCATGGCGATGCCGATGCTGGCGGTGACATAGACGGTCTTCCCGTCGACATCGAAGACGCGCGTCATCGCGTTGATCATGCGCTGCGCGATGGCTGTGACGATGGCGTGGTCGGCCGAAGGCAGGATCGCCAGGAACTCGTCGCCGCCGAAGCGCGCCAGCAGGTCGTTGGCGCGGATCGCGCTGCGCAGCCGGCTTGCCGTCTCCATCAGCACCTGGTCGCCGACATCATGGCCCAGGCTGTCATTGACCTGCTTGAAGCCGTCGAGATCGACATAGAACAGCGCGAAGGCCTCGCCCGTGCGCTCCAGCCGGGCGAAGGCTTCCCTGATCTGGGCATTGTACTCGAAGCGGTTGGCGAGGCCGGTGAGTTCGTCGAACCGGGCCATCTGCTCGATGCGGGCCTCCGTCGCCTTCCGCTCCGTCGCGTCCTCCGTCAGCATCAGGATGCCGCCTTCGGCCGCCGGAGCGAAGGTGACGACCAGCACGAGCCCGCTGCGGGTCACCACCTCGCGGCTCGCCGCGGTCTGCGTCTTCTGCACCGTGTCCAGCCCCCCGCGCAGATCGTGCAGCTGCTCCTTGCTGATCACCTGCCGCTCGACGAGGAAGCGGGCGATCGCGGTCATCGGCGTGCCGGGCAGGGAGAGGGTCTCGGGCAGGCCGTAGAGGCTGCTGTGCGGGGCGTTGGCGACAGCAAGCTTCAGGTTGGCGTCGAACATCGCCAGCCCGTCGATCATCGTATTCAGCGCGGCGTCGAGCGTCAGGTTCTGGGAGTGCAGGGCCGAGGCGAGCGCCTTCGATTGCTTGGTCGCGTCGCTAAGCGCCAGCAGGTTGCGGTGCAGCGAGTTGGTGATCGCGATGTTGGCGGCGAGATAGAGGAAGGCGAAATAGCCGATGTAGCGATAATACGGGTTGTGGGCTCCGATCAGGCCGATCGCCATCGGGACGCAGAACATCATCAGCTGCACGGCGACGAATTTCGGCCGGCCGGCATTGCGCGCGACATAGCCGGACGCCAGCGCGATCGTGGACGCGACCGAGGTGATATGCGCGGCCGGGTCGTCGGTCTGGACCAGCGCGACATAGCAGCTGTAGCCCAGCACCGCGCTGAATACCGTCGCGCCGATGAAGTAGTCGCGGTCCCACCGGCGCGTCTGCGCATAGCTGTCATTGGCATGGCTGAGCCGCCGATAGGCGACGACGGTCATCACCCGCAGAACCACCACCACCGTCACGACGATGGTGAGGGTCATGAAGATGTCCATGCCGGTCGAAAGCCAGCACAGGAAAGGCGTCAGGATACCCGCGATGCCGCCAGGAATGATCGAGGCCGGCGAGGAGAACAGCGACGAGACCAGCAGCGTATAGCCAGCCAGGTCGACGTCACCGCCCCGGTCGCGCCCGCCAGCCGCCATCAGTCGCTTGAGCGCGCCTGCCATACACTCCTGCCTTTGCCGCTCTCTGCGGTGCGATGGGCGATGTCCGGATGTCGCCTATCATGCGGAGGTTTTTAAGGCGTCAGAGGTAAATGCTTCGTATGGCCTCGTCACAGTTTTTCTGAATATAGGGCGGATTTTGCCCATCAATTCGGAAATATCGCCCTAGAACAGGCTCAAACGGCGGCCAGATGCCGCTGGTAGACGCGCGACAGCATCCGGTCCTGCGTCTGCGCGATGCGCTGCAGCTTCGAGATCGCGCTCGGCGTCAGGCGCAGCATGCAGTCCGTCCAGATCTGGCCGAGATGGGAGAGCTCCTCCCTCAGGTCGCCCGAGCGGCGGTTGAAGGCGGAGAACAGCGCCGTCCGGGCGGCATGGCTCGGCAGTGAGTCCGCGCAATACTTGCGGATCCAGGCCTCGCCCGTCCCGGTCGGCACCACGGCGTCGAGAGCGCCCGCCGCCATGAACGCGCTTGCGCTCATGTCCTCGCCGGAGAGCAGCATCTGCTCGGCCGCGCGCTGCCCCATCCGCCGCGAAAGGATCGCGACTGCCGTGATCGGGAAGTGGTTGAACTTGATCTCGGGGTAGACGAACGAGGCCTGCTCCTCGGCGATCATCACGTTGCAGGAGCGCGGCGCGTCGATGCCGCCGCCGATCGCCTTGGCATGGATGGTCGACAGCGTGACCACCAGCCCGTTCAGGCCGTTCGAGTTCCAGATCGCCCCTTCCGCCGAGAGCCGCGCATATTCGGCGAGCGCGGCCCGGTCGTTCTTCGCCAGGCAGTCCAGGTAGAAGTCCAGATCGCCGCCGAGCGTGAAGAACGGGCCGGCGCCGCGGAAGGCCAGGAAGCGAACCGGAGCGCGGTGATACTGGTCCGGCGCGCCCCACAGCGCGACGATCGCGCTCTGGATCTTAACCAGGCTGTCGAGCAGCTGCAGCGTGAAGACCGGCTTCAGCTCCGGCCGGATCGTGACCCAGAGCGTCTGGATCTCCCGCTCATAGGCGAGCTCCACCTCCGGCAGGAAGCCGGCCTTGTAGCGGATCGCGTCGATGACCTCGCAGCTCTCCTGAAGGGCCGGGGCTATGAGCTCGGCTCTGCTCGTAAGCGACTGCAACATCTCGCTACTCCGCAACGCAACGCATCGACACCGGCAGGGTAAACAAGCTTAACAAGTTGTAAACGAGTTCTGCCGGAAATGGTTAACAGCCTTAATCTGTTTTCATCGATTGCGCATCGAAGCAATCTCGCCAGTCGTGCAGCGCGCAGTGTGATTTTTCTGAAGATTTCAAGATGAGTGCGTGCTGCGACATAAATCGCCGAAGAGAAGCGGCCGAAACGACATGATATTCTCCGGCCGCGCGTGCTGATCATGCCGCTGGGGTGCGCAGGGAGTGGCTGTGCGTCGGTCCGGAACGCTTGTCGCGGGCTGGTCCTGCCGCTAACGATACCGCGCCCCGAATTCGCCGCGTTCCCAGCGTTCAACACCGATGTCGAGCTGATGCCGTGACTCGCCAGACAGCCGAGGACGAGAAGCAGGCGCGCCTAGCCGCCGCGCTCCGCGAGAACCTGAAGCGCCGCAAGGCCCAGGCTCGCGCTCGCCGCTCGGAAGAGGCGAAAGCGCAGGAGCCGGCGACGTCCCCTCAGGCCGATCCTCCCCGGTCCTGATTTCCCTTTGTTTCATGGGCCGCCGGCTCTGCGCCGGGTGGTCGAGCAGGACCTGAAGATGGACAAGATCCGCATCACCGGCGGCCAGAGCCTCAATGGCGCGATTCCGATCTCCGGGGCGAAGAACGCCGCGCTGCCGCTGATGATCGCGAGCCTGCTGACGGACGAGACGTTGACGCTGACCAACGTCCCGCGCCTTTCCGACGTCACGGCGCTCTCGCGCATCCTGTCGAACCACGGCGTCGACCGCACCGTCGCCGGCAAACGCATCGGCCAGTCGGCCGAGACGGGCCAGACCATGGCGCTGACCGCACGCCAGATCGTCGATACCTGCGCGCCCTACGAGCTGGTCTCGACCATGCGCGCGAGCTTCTGGGTCATTGCGCCGATCCTGGCGCGGATGGGCGAGGCCAAGGTTTCGCTGCCCGGCGGCTGCGCCATCGGCACCCGCCCGGTCGATCTGCTGCTGATGGCGCTGGAGAAGCTCGGCGCCGAGATCGTGATCGAGAACGGCTATGCGCTGGCGCGCGCGCCCAAGGGCCTCAAGGGCGGCCAGATCGTCTTCCCGAAGGTCACGGTCGGCGGCACGCACACCGCCCTGATGGCCGCTGTCCTCGCCCAGGGCACGACCGTGATCGAGAACGCCGCTCGCGAGCCCGAAGTCACGGACCTCGCCGCCTGCCTCGTCAAGATGGGCGCGAAGATCGAGGGCGCCGGCACCTCGCGCATCGTCGTCACCGGCGTTTCGCGTCTCGGCGGCGCGCATCACGCCGTGCTGCCGGACCGGATCGAGACCGGCACCTATGCGATGGCGGTCGCCATGGCCGGCGGCGACGTCATGCTCGAGGGTGCCCGCCCCGAGCTGCTGCAGGAAGCGCTGGACACGCTGGTCAAGGCCGGTGTCGAGATCAGCACCACGAACGAGGGCGTCCGCGTGCGCCGCAACGGCCACGGCATCGAGGCGGTCGATGTCGACACCTCGCCTTTCCCGGGTTTTCCGACGGATCTGCAGGCGCAGTTCATGGCGCTGATGACCAGGGCGAAGGGCACCTCGCGTATCCGCGAGACCATCTTTGAGAACCGTTTCATGCATGTGCAGGAACTCGCCCGGCTCGGCGCGAAGATCCGGCTGGACGGCGATGTCGCCCATGTCGAGGGCGTGCCGAAGCTCACCGGCGCGCCTGTCATGGCGACCGATCTGCGCGCCTCGGTCTCGCTCGTCATCGGCGGTCTCGCCGCCGAAGGCGACACCACCATCAACCGCGTCTACCATCTCGATCGTGGCTTCGAGGCGCTGGAAGCCAAGCTTTCGCGCTGCGGGGCGGTGGTGGAGCGCATCAGCGGTTGATTCTGGACGGTTGATTTTCTCGGGGCGTCTCGCCAGAACAGTGCCATGTCTGACGATGCCGCCGACCCGCTGAAGCTCATCGCGCTCGACGCTGACGACCTCGCGATCGTCTCAGCCCATCTCCAGGATGCGGTGCTGAAGGCGGTCGATCTCGTCTATCTGCCGGCCGAGAAGCGCTTTGCCCTGGCGGCGCGGCGCTTCGATTGGGAGGGCGCGCAGCACGGCGAGCGCCGGCGCCGGCTGACTGCGCTGCATTTCGACCGCGTCCTCAATGTCCGCAGCGCCAAGCTCGATCCGAAGGATGCCGGCAAGGTACTCAACCTCCTCGCCATCACCTTCGACCAGGGCGAGGAGCCGGCCGGCGACGTCACGCTGCATTTCTCGGAAGGCGCGGCGATCCGCCTCTCGGTCGAATGCGTCGAGGCCCAGATGAAGGACCTCGGGCCGGTCTGGGAGGCCGTGGCCACGCCGGGCCACCCCGACGAGGGCTGAAGGCTTTTCGTCCGACGACTTCTATCGGCTGCTCCCATCGTCTAATAACGCGCCGTCATCCCGGACAAGCCGCGCAGCGGCGCCGATCCGGGATCCATGCCGGAGCGCTTCCTGTGAAGGTTCCGGCATGGATCCCGGGTCTCCCTTCGGTCGCCCGGGATGACTGCTGAAGATGCGCGGGGGATGAATCCTCGCCGTCGCCAATCCGAGGAACACCCATGCCGATCAGGCTCGACGACCGGGATGCAGGCTTCACGGAAGGCTTTTCGGCGCTGCTGTCCGCCAAGCGCGAGGTCTCGGAGGAGGTCGACCGTGTTGCAGCCGACATCATCGCCGAAATCCGCGGGAAGGGCGATGCCGCGCTGATCGCCTATACCAGCCGCTTCGATGCGCTGGATCTCACGCCCGAAACGCTGCGCGTCAGCGAGGCCGAGATCGACGCGGCCATCGCCGCCTGCTCGGCCGAGCTGCTGATGGCGCTGGAAACCGCGCGCGACCGCATCCTGGCCTATCACGAGCGTCAGAAGCCGACCGATTCCTGGGTGAAGGACGCCGCCGGCATCGAGACCGGCTGGCGCTGGAGCGCCATCGAGGCCGTCGGGCTCTATGTGCCGGGGGGCACTGCGAGCTACCCGTCTTCCGTGCTGATGAACGCGATTCCGGCGAAGGTCGCGGGTGTGCCGCGCATCGTCATGGTCGCGCCGACCCCGCGCGGCGAAACCAACCCGCTCGTCCTCGCAGCGGCACGTCTTGCCGGTGTCGACGAGGTCTATCGCATCGGCGGCGCGCAGGCCGTGGCGGCGTTGGCCTATGGCACGGCGAGCATCGCGCCTGTCGCCAAGATCGTCGGCCCCGGCAACGCCTATGTCGCCGCCGCCAAGCGCCGTGTGTTCGGCCAGGTCGGCATCGACATGATCGCCGGCCCCTCCGAGGTGTTGGTCATTGCCGACCGCACCGCCAATCCCGACTGGATCGCCGCCGATTTGCTGGCGCAGGCCGAGCATGACGTCTCCGCCCAGTCGATCCTGATGACGGACGATGCCGGCCTCGCGGCCGAGGTCGAGAAGGCGGTCGAGGCCCAGTTGAAGACGCTGCCGCGCGCCGGGATCGCCGGAAAGAGCTGGCAGGACTTCGGCGCGATCCTGCTCGTGGCCGATCTCGAGGCCGCTGTGCCGCTGGTCGACCGCATCGCGCCCGAGCATCTCGAGATCATGACCGCAGAGCCCGAGCGCCTGAGCAATCTGATCCGCAATGCCGGGGCGATCTTCCTGGGCGGCCATACGCCCGAGGCGATCGGGGACTATGTCGGCGGCCCCAACCATGTCCTGCCCACGGCGCGCTCGGCCCGCTTCTCTTCGGGGCTGGGCGTCGGCGACTTCATGAAGCGCACTTCGCTGCTGAAATGCGGCCCCGAGGGGCTGCGCGCCCTGGCCTCGGCCGCGACGCAACTCGCCGAAGCGGAGGGCTTGCAGGCGCATGGCCGATCCGTGACGATCAGACTCAATCTTTGAGAGCCGGTCTCTCGCCGGCGCCGCGGCAGGAGTAGCGATGCCAACGGTCTCATCTCCCGACAGGCGCAGCCTGGTCGGCGTCACGCTCGATGAGGACTCGCTCGGCCGCGGCACGCCGGACCAGGAGCACGAGCGCGCCGTCGCCATCTACGACCTGATCGAGCGCAACCGCTTCTCGGTGCCGGAGCATGATGGCGGGCCCTACCTCGTCCATCTCGCCCTGGTGGAGCGCCGCCTGGTTCTGGAGGTCAAGGAGGCGGGAGGCGCAGCCGTGGTGACCCACCACCTCTCGCTCAGCCCGTTCCGACGCATCATCAAGGACTATGAGCTGATCTGCGAGAGCTACTACGCCGCCATCCGCACGGCGACACCTTCGCAGATCGAGGCGATCGACATGGGCCGGCGCGGCCTCCATGACGAGGCGGCCGTCATCCTCGCCGAGCGGCTGGCCAACAAGGTCGAGATCGACTTCGACACCGCGCGCCGCCTCTTCACGCTGATCTTTGCCCTTCACTGGAAGGGCTGACGCGCTTGGAGCCCAAAGCATTTTCAGGCGAAATGGATATCGGTTCGCGTGAAGAAAATGCGCCCAATGCGCAGCCGGCCATCCCGCGAAAGGTCCAGAGCGTCCTGTTCATCTGCGCGATGAACGCCGTGCGCTCGCCGATTGCCGAGGCGCTGGCCAAGCACTTTTTCGGCAAGTCGATCTATGTCCAGTCGGCCGGCGCCAGGAAGGGCGAGCCCGACGGCTTCGCGCTCGCGGTGCTGGACGAGATCGGCATCGATCTCAGCCGCCATAAGCCGAAATCGGTCGATGAGCTGGAGGAATGGGAGGGGCTGAATTTCGACCTCATCATCTCGCTCTCGCCGGAGGCGCACCACCGGGCGCTGGAGCTGACCCGCACCCTCGCGGTCGATGTCGAATACTGGCCGACCGTCGATCCCACAGTGTTCCAGGGCTCGCGCGAGCAGAAGCTCGACGCTTATCGCGATGTCCGCGACGGGCTGATCCGGCGCATCAAGCAGCGCTTGCAGGGCTGACGCGCTTCGCGGAATCGTACCCAGTTCGGTAGGTTTCGATTGAAAATGTCGGAGGATGCCAAGCGATAGATTGTATTATTATCGCGTCGATAAAACATGAGCCAAGGACTTGGCGCAAAACTTTGCTGCATGGCGTAAGTGAAATTTTACGCAACTCGTCTTGAGTGGTCATGCCCCGACGTATCGAGTGATCCGCCGTCCATGCCTTCGTCTCGCCCTGTGAACTCCGGCACGCTCCGGGAGGAGCGGCTCTCGCCGGGCGGCAGCCTTTTGGTCGGCGCGATCTGTCTGCTCGTCAGCCTCGCGCCACTTGCCAGCCTCGCGGGCGCCGGCAAGGGCGCTGAACCGGTGGCGATCGTCTTCCCGCCCTGGGTTTCCGGCCCGGAAGCAATCGCGCTCAGCTTTGCGGCCGGTCATAAGGTGCTCCGCACCGGGCGCCTTTCCTCCATCGTCGTGGTCGCTCCCGCCGCTTCGGGCGCCAAGGCCAGGCCGCTGCCCAGCGGCGCCTGGCTCTCGCTGGCTCTTTCGGGCCTGGCAGGGTGTCTCGATGCCGCAGACCCGGCGCAGGTGACGATATGATCTGGTCACTCCCGGCTGTGCGCCGCGGCGTGGCGCAGGCGCTTCTCGCGCTGTCCGTCATCCATCTGCCGTTGCTGGTGCTGGCCTTTTGGGCGAACGGCTCCTCGGGCCTCGTCCCCGTCGCCCTCTCCGCAGTGACGGTGGCGGTAGCCGTGCTGCTCTACGGCCTTTTCGGAACGGCGATCGTGACGCAGCTCGTCATCGCGGCGGTGCTGATCGGGCAGGTGTCGACGATGGTGTTCAGCTTCGCCGGTCATCCCTGGCAGCCGGACATGCACATGTACTATTTCGCGGTGCTGGCGCTGCTCGCCGGCTTCTGCGACTGGCGGCCCGTTCTGATGGGGGCGGTGCTGACGGCGCTGCATCATCTCGTCCTGCAGTATGTATTGCCGGCGGCCGTGTTCTATCAGGGCGGCAGCCTGCTGCGCGTGCTGCTGCATGCGGTGATCGTCGTCATCGAGACTTCGTTCCTGGCGATATTCGCCATCGTGATGCAGCGCATGTTCGCGCGTCACGAGGAAAACCTCGAACGGGCGCAGGCCGTGGCTGAGCGCGAGCGCATCGCCGGCGAGAAGGAGCGTGCCCTCTCGGAGGAGCTCGCCCGGCGCGCGCAGGCGCTGCGGGAGATCGTGTCGGGCTTCCGTCAGCAGATGGAGCAGGCGATGGCGGTGCTCGACCATTCGGCCGTGGCGATGAAGGGCGAGGCCGGCACGCTGACGGCGACCTCGGACCGCGTGCGTCTGCAGACCGCGCTCGTCTCCGATTCCGCTGCGGGCACCATGCAGAGCATCGAGCATCTCTCGGCCGCGAGCACCGAGCTCGTCGCCTCGATCGGCGAGATCGGCCGCAATGCGGCGGACTCCGCCGACGGCTCGAAATCGACGGCCGAACTGGCGCGCAGCGCCAGCGCGGAGATCGAGCATCTGGCCCGCAGCAGCGAGAATGTCGGCACTGTCGTCGAGATCATCCGCAGCATCGCGGCCCAAACCAGCATGCTGGCGCTGAACGCCACCATCGAGGCTGCGCGCGCCGGCGAGATGGGCCGCGGCTTCGCTGTCGTCGCCAGCGAGGTGAAGACGCTCTCCTCGCAGACCGCGAAGGCGACCGACGAGGTCTCCCACCAGATCGGGGCGATGCAGAAGGCTTCGCAGCGCTCGCTCAAGGCCATTCGCGATATCGTCGAGGCGATCGGCGCGGTCGAGAGCGTCGCCAACGCGATCGCGCTTTCCGTCGACGAGCAGAGCCACGCTACCGCCGAGATCGCCCATCAGGTTCACCTGTCCTTCCAGGGCGCCCAGCGCAGCGCCGACGTCGCCGGCGGCTTCGACCTCATGACCCGTGAGACGCACGACGCCGCCGAGCAGCTCCAGAGCACGGCGAGCGCGCTCGCGCAGCAGGCGCAGGACATCCGCCGCGAGGTCGCGAGCTTCTGCGAGCAGGTGGCGGCGGCCTGAGCTCGGCCTTTTACTCCGCCTGGATCGTCATTGCTTCGTCGCTTCGCTTTTCGCAATGACGGGTAGTGCGATGGGGCGAGCTACCAGGCCCGGCCGGGGCCGACGGGGCCGATGCCGAGGAAGACGCCGAGGCTCGCGGCGATATCGGCGAAGCTCTCGCGACGTCCCAGCGGCTGCGGTGTGATGCCGGGGCCGAAGGCGAGGATCGGCACATGCTCGCGCGTATGGTCGGTGCCGCGCCATGTCGGGTCGTTGCCATGGTCGGCGGTGATGACGGCGATGTCTCCGGGCCTCAGCATGGCTTCCAGACGCGGTAGCTGCCGGTCGAAGGCTTCCAGCGCGGCGGCATAGCCCGGCACATCGCGGCGATGGCCGAACTCGGTGTCGAAATCGACGAGGTTGACGAAACAGAAGCCGCCATCGGGGAGCTCATCCCAGGCCGCCAGCGCAGCTTCCATCATCGCATGGTTGCCGAAGGGCTTGATCTCCTCGCCGGTGGCGCGATGGGCGAAGATGTCGCCGATCTTTCCAACGGTGACGATCTTGCGGCCCTGCGCCGTCAGCCGGTCGAGGATCGTCTCGGCAGGCGGCGGGATCGCGAAATCCTTGCGATTGCCGGTGCGGGTGAAGCCTTCCTCGACGGAGCCCACGAAAGGCCGCGCGATGACGCGCCCGATCCTTAAGGGGTCGACCAACCTTCGCACCGTCTTGCAGAGCGCGTAGAGCCGCTCCAGCCCGAAATGCTCCTCATGCGCCGCGATCTGCAGCACGGAATCGACCGAGGTGTAGCAGATCGGCTTGCCCGTCCGGATGTGCTCCTCGCCGAGCTCCTCGATGATCGCGATGCCGGAAGCATGCCGGTCGCCGAGGATGCCGGGCAGGGCGCCTTCCTTGACGATGCCGGCGACGAGCTCGGGCGGGAAGGAGTTTTCCAGTTCTGTGAAATAGCCCCATGGCAAGGAGACCGGGCAGCCGGCGATCTCCCAATGGCCCGAGGGCGTATCCTTTCCCTGGCTGATCTCGACGCCGTAGCCCCAGCGCCCTTCAGGCGCGGCCGGCATCTCGACCCCGGCGAGCGGACGCCCCGTCGAAGCCTCGCAGGCATGGGCGAGGCCGAGCCGCACGAGATTGGGCAGCGTTAGCGGCCCTTGGCGAAGCCCCTCCCGGTCGCCGTGGCCCTCGGTGCAGGCCCGTGCGATATGGCCGAGCGTGTCGGAGCCGGCGTCGCCATAGGCCGCCGCATCCTCGGCGCCGCCGCAACCGACCGAATCCAGCACGATCAGGATCGCGCGTGCCATCTGCCAGATCCTAGTCCCTGACCGCGCTGTGCCCGGCCGTCTCCATGTTCAGCGCGGCCGCCAGCAGCGCCAGCGTATAGGGCTCGCGCGGCTTGGCGAAGATGGTTTCCGCCGGTCCTTCCTCGACGACCTTGCCGTTCTGCATCACCAGCACCCGGTGCGACAGCGCCCGCACGACCTTGAGATCGTGGCTGATGAAGAGATAGCCCAGTTTGCGCTTCGCCTGCAGCCCGCGCAGCAGCTCGACGATCTGCGCCTGGACCGACATATCCAGCGCCGAGGTCGGCTCGTCGAGCACGACGAATTTCGGATCGAGCGCCATGGCGCGCGCGATGGCGATGCGCTGGCGCTGGCCGCCGGAGAATTCATGCGGGTAACGGTCCATGGCAGCCGGGTCGAGCCCGACATCGGCGAGCGCCTGCGCCACGATCTCGCGACGCCTCTCATAGGTCAGGCCCGGCTGCTGGATGGCGAGCCCTTCCGCCACGATCTCCGCCACCGACATGCGCGGCGAGAGTGAGCCATAGGGGTCCTGGAAGACGACCTGCAGATCCTTGCGCTTCGGCCTGACCGCGCGGCTCGACAGCCCGTCGATGCGGTCCCCGAGGAAGACGATGGGGCCTTCGGACGAGATCAGTCGCAGGATGGCGAGGCCGAGCGTGGTCTTGCCGGAGCCGGATTCGCCGACGATGCCCAGCGTCTCGCCCTCGCGCACCGAGACGGAGATGCCGTCGACTGCCTTCACATGGCCTGTCGTGCGGCGCATGAATCCGGTCTTGATCGGGAACCAGACCTTGACCGGCCCGGCTTCGAGCAGCGTCGGCGCGTCGGCCGGGATGGGGGCGGGGCGGCCCTTCGGCTCTGCCGCGAGCAGGCGCCGCGTATACTCGTGCCGCGGACTGGCGAAGACTTCGCCGACCGGGCCCTGCTCGACGATCCGCCCCTTCAGCATCACGCAGACCCTGTCGGCGATGCGCCGGACGATGCCGAGATCATGGGTGATGAACAGCATCGCCATGCCGAGCCGGGTCTGCAGCTCCTTCAGCAGCTTGAGGATCTGCGCCTGCACTGTGACGTCGAGCGCGGTCGTCGGCTCGTCCGCGATCAGGAGATGCGGCTCGTTGGCGAGCGCCATGGCGATCATCACGCGCTGGCGCTGCCCGCCGGAGAGCTGGTGCGGATAGGCGTCGAGGCGGCTTGCCGCATCGCGGATGCCGACGAGTTCCAGCAGCTCGAGCGTGCGGGCGCGTGCCTTCTCGCCACGCAAGCCCTTGTGCAGCTCGAGGATCTCGCCGATCTGCCGCTCGATCGTGTGCAGCGGGTTGAGCGAGGTCATCGGCTCCTGGAACACCATGGTGATGTCGTTGCCGCGCACCTTGCGCATGGCGTCCTCGTCGGCGGCGAGCAGATCCTGCCCGTCGAAGACGATGCGTCCGGAGGGGTGATGCGCTGCCGGATAGTTCAGCAGCTTCAGGATCGACAGCGCCGAGACGGACTTGCCGGAACCGGATTCCCCCACGAGCGCCAGCGTCTCCCCGCGGCCGATGGAGAAGGAGACATGGTCGACGGCGAGCGTCTCTCGCCCGCCCTGGCGGAAGGCGACGGAGAGGTCTTCGACGGAGAGGAGAGGCGCGCTCATGCGAAGGTCTTCCGCGGGTCGAAGGCGTCGCGCACGGCCTCGCCGATGAAGATCAGCAGCGAGAGCATCAGCGCGATGACCATGAAGCCGGAAAGCCCCAGCCAGGGCGCCTGAAGGTTCGCCTTGCCTTGGGCGAGCAGCTCACCCAGCGAGGGCGAGCCGGGCGGCAGGCCGAAGCCCAGGAAGTCGAGCGAGGTCAGCGTCGTGATCGAGCCGTTGAGGATGAAGGGCAGGAAGGTCAGCGTCGCCACCATCGCGTTGGGTAGCAGGTGCCGCCACATGATCATGCGGTTGGAGAGGCCGAGTGCCCGGGCGGCTCGGACATATTCGAAGTTGCGCGCCCGCAGGAATTCGGCGCGCACGACACCGACCAGCGCCACCCAGGAGAACAGCAGCAGGATGCCGAGCAGCACGAAGAAGCTCGGCGTGATGATCGCCGCCACGATGATCAGCAGGTAGAGCGACGGGATTGAGGTCCAGATCTCGATCAGGCGCTGGAAGATCAGGTCCGTCCAGCCGCCGAAATAGCCCTGGATCGCGCCGGCCGTGATGCCGACCACCGAGGAGAAGGCGCACAGGATCAGCCCGAACAGCACGGAGATGCGGAAGCCGTAGATCAGCCGCGCCACCACGTCGCGGCCCTGGTCGTCGGTGCCGAGCCAGTTCCATTCGAGATCGCGACAGGTGGCGCCGCCGGTGCGCTCGGCGATCGGCTTGCACTGCTCGTCCTTGAGCATCCAGGTCGGCGGGGCGGGAGCCGGGACCGGCAGGTCGAGATTATGCGTGCGGTAGGAGTAGCGGATCGGCGGCCAGAGCGCGAAGCCGTTATCCGCGATCTCCTTGGCGATCACCGGATCGCGGTAATCGGTGGTGGCGAGGAAGCCGCCGAACTTCTCCTCCGGGTAGTTCATCGCCACCGGGAACAGCCACTCGCCCTTGTAACGGACGAGCAGCGGCCGGTCGTTCGCGATGAACTCGGCAAAGAGCGAGAGCACGAACAGGACGAGGAAGAGCCACAGCGACCACCAGCCGCGCCGGTTCGCCTTGAAGTTGTCGAGCCTGCGCCGGTTGATCGGCGTCAGCTTCAGCCAGCCCTGGTTCGCCTCGGCTGGCGCGTGCGCGGCCTCGCTGCGCAGCGCAGGCAGGGGGGCCTCGATCAGCGTGTCGGTCATGCCCGCCTCACGCCTCCCTGCTCTCGAAGTCGATGCGGGGGTCGACCCAGCTATAGGTCAGGTCGGTGATGAGATGCACCACGAGGCCGATCAGCGAGAAGATGAAGAGATTGGCGAAGACGACCGGATAGTCGCGGTTGACGATCGCCTCGAAGGAAAGGAGCCCCAGCCCGTCGAGCGAGAAGATCGTCTCGATCAGCAGGGACCCGCCGAAGAGCGCATGCACGAAGGCGCCGGGAAAGCCCGCGATCACGATCAGCATGGCGTTGCGGAAGACATGGCCGTAGAGCACGCCGCGCTCCGAGAGGCCCTTCATCCGCGCGGTCAGGACGTATTGCTTGCGGATCTCGTCGAGGAAGGAGTTCTTGGTCAGCAGCGTCGAGGTCGCGAAGGCGCCCAGCGCCATGGCCAGCACCGGCAGGGCGATGTGCCAGAGATAATCTTTCGCCTTGCCGAGGAGCGAAAGCTCCGCCCAGTTGTCGGAGGTCAGGCCCCGGAGCGGGAAGATCTGCCAGAACGAGCCGCCGGCGAAGAGCACGATCAGCAGGATCGCGAAGAGGAAGCTCGGAATCGCATAGCCGACGATGACGATCGCGCTCGTCCAGGTGTCGAAGCGCGAGCCTTCCTTCACCGCCTTGCGGATGCCGAGCGGGATCGAGATCGCATATGAGAGCAGCGTCATCCACAGGCCCAGCGTGATCGAGACCGGCAGCTTCTCCTTGATGAGCTGGAGCACCGGCGCGTCGCGGAAATAGCTGCGGCCAAAGTCGAAGCGGGCATAGTCGCCGAGCATTTTCAGGAAGCGCTCATGCGCCGGCTTGTCGAAGCCGAACTGCTTCTCCAGCTCCTTGATGAAGGCGGGGTCGAGCCCCTGCGCGCCGCGATAGGCGGAAGCCTCCGCCTGGGCACCCGCATCGCCCGCCTGCCCGCCGCCGACACGGTCGGCCGCGCCGCTGTTCGGGTTCTGGAGCTGCGAGATCACGCGCTCGACCGGGCCGCCCGGAGCGAACTGCACGATGACGAAGGACACCAGCAGGATGCCGAACAACGTCGGCACCATCAGCGCGAGGCGCCGGGCGATGTAGCTCAGCATGCCGCCATCACGCCTTTCCGATCCGCTTGGCCTTCTCGGCGTTGAACCACCAGATCGACGGCGCGCCGGAGGAGTATTTCGGCTTGGTCGACGGGCGGTCGTACATGTCCCAATAGGCCAGCCATTCCTCGTCGTTCCACCACATCGGAATCCAGTAGCGTCCGGCGCGCAGCAGCCTGTCGAGGCATTTCGCCGCGACGACAACCTCGGCATAGCTCTGCGCCTGGCCGATCTTCTCGATCATCGCGTCGATGGCAGGGCTGCTGATGCCGCCGACATTGCGCGAGCCGCGCGTCTTTGCGGCTTCCGAGCCATAGACGATCCGCAGCGAGTCGCTCGGGATGGCGCTGCCGCCGAGCGCGCGGCTGATGATGTCGAAGTCGAACTCGTCGAGCCGGCGCTGATACTGCGCCCCGTCAACGATGCGGGAGGTCGCGTTGATGCCGAGCCGCTTGAGATTGGCCTGGAAGGGCTGTGTATGCGGCTGCAGCGCGCCCTGCGAATCGAGGAACTCGATCTCGAAGGGCTGGCCGTTAGGCAGCTTGAGCACATTGCCGTCGCGCTTGCAGCCGGCGGCGCGCAGCATCTCGTCGGCCTTGCGCAGAAGGTTGCGGTCGCTGCCCGAGCCGTCCGAAACCGGTGGCAGCCAGGGCTCGCCGAAGACCTCGTCGGGCACCTGGCCCCGGAAGGGTTCGAGCAGGGCGAGTTCCTCCGGCGCAGGCTTGCCGACGGCCTTCGAGTCGGAGTTCTCGAAATAGGAGGTCATGCGCTCATAGGAGCCGAACATGATCGTCTTGCGGGTCCATTCGAAGTCGAAGGCCAGGCCTAGCGCCTCGCGGATGCGCGGATCGGCGAATTTCTCGCGGCGGATATTGTAGACCCAGCCCTGCGAGCCGACAGGCTCGGTCTTCGGCAGGGCCTCCTTCTTCACCTTGCCGTCGTGCACGGCCGGGAAGTCGTAGCCCGTCGCCCAGATGCGCGAGGTGAACTCCTCCTGGAAGGTGATGACGCCGCTTTTGAAGGCCTCGAAGGCAACCTGCCGGTCGCGGAAATACTCCCAGCGCACCCGGTCGAAATTATTGGTGCCGATGTTCACGGCTAAGTCCTTGCCCCAGTAATCGGCGCGGCGTTCGAACTCGATGAAGCGTCCCTGTTCGAAGCGCCCGACCTTGTAGGGGCCGGAGCCCAGCGGGGGCTCCAGCGTCGAGGCGGTGAAATCCCGCGTCGACCAGTATGTCTCCGAGAAGACCGGCAGGCCGGCGACGACGAGGTGCAGGTCGCGGCTGCGCTTGGGCGAGAGCTTCACCACGACGATGTCGTCGCCTTCCGCCTCGGACGAGACGAGCTCGTTGAGCAGCAGCCGGAAGGAGGGATGGCCCTTCGCCTTCAGGATGTTCATCGAAAAGGCGACGTCGCGCGCGGTCACTCGCGAGCCGTCATGGAACCGCGCCTCTGGCCGCAGGCGAAAGCGATAGGTCTGCTTGTCGGGCGAGATCGCGACGCTCTTCGCCAGGAGCCCGTAGAGGGAGCCAGGCTCGTCGCCGGAGCCCGCCATCAGGCTGTCGAAACAGGCATCCATGCCCGCCGCGCCGTCGCCCTGCAGCACATAGGTGTTGAGCGTGTTGAAGGTGTCGAAGCTCTGGTTGCCGCCGGCCCGCTTGATCTGGCTCGTCAGCGAGCCGCCCTTCGGCGCCTTCGGGTTCACATAGGCGAAATGCGGGAAGTCCGGCGGCAGGCCGAGCTCGCCGAAGGTGGAGAGCCCATGCAATTCGGCATCCTGCGCCCATGCGGCCTGCGGCAGGGCGGGCAATGCAGCCGTGATCGCTGCAGCGCCTCCGGCCTCGAGCAGCCTGCGACGTGTGATGCGTCTCGCCATCGTTCAGCGTTCCTCGTCTGATTCGCCGCCCGCCAATCTCGCTTGTGGCGCGCGCTCACGGCAATGCCCCCGATTGTGCGGGCAAGCCGAAGGCGGGAGCAAGGCGTGCGTCAGAAAAGCCCATGCAAGACAAAAGCCGGGCTTGAGGCCCGGCTTCGTGGAAGTTTGGCGATCGCGGTCGATCCGGATCAGGGCGTCGGCAGCGGCTTCGGCGAGTCAGCCAGCTTGTTGAGATAGGCCACGACGTCCGCGCGGGTCTCGGGCTTGGCGATGCCGGCGAAAGCCATGATCGTGCCGGGCACATAGGCCTTCGGGTTCTTCAGGAAGTGGTCGAGCGCGTCGGCGTCCCAGGCCTTGTCAGCGCGGCCCTTCATCGCGGCAGAGTAGCCGAAGCCGGCGACCGAGCCCTCGTTGCGGCCATAGACATCATAGAGATGGGGGCCGACCTTGTTGGCGCCGCCCTTCTCGAAGGTGTGGCAGGCCTTGCAGGCCGCGGTGGCTTTCTCGCCCCTGGCCGGGTCGGCCTTGGCGAGGCGAACCGCGATCGGCTCCTCGGCGGCCGGAGCAGCTGCACCACCGGCGCTGGCGGCCGGTTCCTCGCTCGGCAGGTCGAAGCCCGGCACGGCCGGCTTCTTCGGGGCGAAGACGATGCCCGCGGCCATGCTGAGGCTCATCACGACGAGCAGCGTGGAGAGAACCGCGCCGGCGATCTTGTTGGCTTCGATGTTCATCGTATCCGAACCCTGGTGCCTCCTTGGCCAAGGCCGGGAGACGAGATAGCGCTTCGCCGGAGTCTCGAAAGACTCCAGCCTCCGCCGTTGCTTAACCGCTTTGCGCGCTTCATTGCAACTCGTATAAGCACGCACGCTTTGAGACTTTTTGCCGCCGCGCCATGCGTGGCCTTCCTGCCGAGCTTGCCCGAAATCATGTCCAACCCGCTGATCCTGATCCCCGCCCGCATGCAGGCGACGCGCCTGCCCGGCAAGCCGCTGGCCGACATCCATGGCGAGCCGATGATCGTCCATGTCTGGCGCCGCGCCGTCCAATCCGGAGCCGGGGACGTCGCGGTTGCGACGGATGCTCCCGAGATCGCCGCCGCGATCGAGGCGGCCGGCGGTAAGGCGGTGATGACCAGCGCTGCCCACCAGACCGGTTCGGACCGGATCAAGGAAGCCGCCGACATCCTCGATCCGGAGCGGAAGTACGACATCATCGTCAATGTTCAGGGTGATTTCCCGACGCTGGCCCCGTCAGCCATCGCCGCGGCGGTGAAGCCGCTGGCCGATCCGGCTGTGGATATCGCGACGCTTGCGGGCGTCATCGACGACGAGGAGGAGAAGACGGCGCCGAGCGTCGTGAAGCTCATCGGCAGCGAGATCGCGCCGGGCCATATGAGGGCGCTCTACTTTACGCGCGCCACGGCGCCGACGGGCGAGGGGCCGCTTTACCACCATATCGGCCTCTACGCTTATCGCCGTGCGGCGCTCGACCGTTTCGTCAGCTTGCCGCAATCGCCGCTGGAGCTGCGCGAGAAGCTGGAACAGCTGCGCGCGCTGGAAGATGGCATGCGCATCGATGTCATGGTCATCGACCATGTGCCGCGCGGCGTCGATACGCCCCCCGATCTCGATCGCGCGCGCGCGATCCTGAAATCTCGTTGAGCAGCCGGAAAGCGTCCCATGTCCTTCCTCGTGTCCTATCAGGGTGAGCCCGGAGCCTTCTCCTCGCAGGCCGCCCTCCAGGTGTTTCCGGACAGCGAGCTCCTGCCCTGCGCCACCTTCGAGGACGCGCTCGCCGCAGTCAGCGACGGCAAGGCGCGCTATGGCATGATCCCGATCGAGAACTCGATCGCCGGCCGCGTCGCCGACATCCACCATCTGCTGCCGCGCTCGGGGCTGCATATCATCGGCGAGCATTACCTGCCGATCAGCTTCCATCTGATGGGAGGGGAGGGCGCGACGCTGGCGACGATCAAGACGGTGCAGAGCCACATCCACGCGCTCGGTCAGTGCCGCAAGATCATCCGCAAGCTCGGCCTTAAGGCCGAGGTCGCAGCCGATACGGCGGGCTCTGCCCGCCAGGTCGCCGAGGCGGGGGACATCACGCGCGCGGCCATCGCGCCGCGCATCGCGGCGGAGGTCTACGGCCTCAACATCCTGATGGAGGACATCGAGGACGAGAAGCACAACACCACGCGCTTCGTCGTGCTCTCGAAATATCCCGAATACGCCCGTCAGGGCGCCGGCAAGACGGTGACGACGTTGATGTTCCGCGTCCGCAACATCCCGGCGGCGCTTTACAAGGCCATGGGCGGCTTCGCCACCAACGGCATCAACATGACCAAGCTGGAGAGCTACATGGTCGACGGCCTCTTCGCCGCGACCATGTTCTACGCCGATGTCGAGGGGCACCCGGACGACCCGGCCCTCAGGCGCGCGCTCGACGAGCTCGCCTTCTTCTCCAAGGAGGTCAAGATCATGGGCGTCTATCCGGCCAACGACTTCCGCGAAACGATCGGCGAGCCAGCCGAGTAAGGGCGAACGCGGCCTGGAATGCTCCGCGGAACCGCGCCGTCATCCCGGGCTTGACCGGGATGACGCGGTGATGGCCGCGCAATATCAGCATTCCCTACCGCGCGAGTCCCTCCTCGATGACCGCCCGCGCCGCGACGAAGGCGTCGGCATGCTCCGGCACCGTGCCCTGCTGCTGCTCGAGCAGCAGCAGGGCGGTCTCGTAGATCTCCCTGACGTCGCGGGCCGAGAGCGCGCCCTTCAATACGAGGCAGCGCATCAGCGCCGCCATCGTCGCCGAGGCGACGAGGTTGCTCGCTGCGGCATCGATTGCCGTCATGGCAGCCACCCTCAATGTGGGGAGGGCTGGGTGGACTCAGGCACGTCGTAGCCTTCGGCGCCATAGGCGCCGATCTTGTTGCGCAGCGTGCGGATGGCGATGCCGAGGATATGCGCCGCATGCGTGCGGTTGCCGCCGGTCTCGCGCAGTGTAGCCAGGATCAGGTCGCGTTCGACATCGGCGACAGGCAGGCCGACGAGCTGCTCCACGACGGTGTAGGCGGGGTCGAGGTCGTGCATGGTCACGGTCCTTTCCGAGCCCCCGAAGCCCCGGTTGGACGTGGGCCAAGGGGACGCCTGCTCGGTTAAGGAAAGGTAAACAGGTCGCGGAAAGTCCGGATTGTCTCGCCGTGAAGGGGGGCTCTACGGCTGCTCGCCTTCGAGCGCCCAGGCGCGCACCAGCGTGTTGGCGATGGCGATGTGCTGGGGGCAGGCGAGGCCGTCGGGATGCTTGCCTTCCAGCATCTGCAGCACCTCGGAGCGCGGGAACCAGCGCCCGTCTTCCAGCTCGGTCGTGTCGAGTGTGATCTCGTCGCCGAGCGCTTCCGCGATGCAGCCGACCATGATCGAGGAGGGGAAGGGCCAGGGCTGCGAGGCGAGATAGCGCACCGTGCCGACCCTGAGGCCGGCTTCCTCCCAGCTCTCGCGGCGCACGGCGTTCTCCAGCGTCTCGCCGGGCTCGACGAAGCCGGCGATGCAGGAATACATGCCCGGCGCGAAGCGGGCCTGGCGCGCCAGCAGGCAGGAATCGCCGCGCGTCACCAGCATGATGACCACCGGGTCCGTGCGGGGGAAATGCATGGCGCCGCAGGCCGTGCATTCGCGGCGCCAGCCGGAGGCGCCCGCTACGGTCGATCCGCCGCACTGGGCGCAGAAGCGGTGGCGGGCATGCCAGTCGAGCACCGCCTTGGCCTCGCCCAGCGGCCCGACCTCGTCGGCCGGCACGAGGCGCTTCAGAGCCACCGAGCGCAGGTCGGTCACGAACAGCTCGGGCCGCTCCTTCAGCGGCTCGGCCAGCGCCTTGTCGAGCAGCCGCGCGAAGCGCGGCGTGCCGTCCTCCGCCATGCCGAGGAAGATCTCCTCGGCGGCGGGGCCGAGCATCTCCGTCTCGCCATGGGTGAACCAGACCGTGAGCGCCTCGCCGTCCAGGCGCTTCATGATCGGCATCTCGCCGGCCACGGCCGCGATGCGGGTGTCCGAGCGGTGGCGCAGCGCCGTCACCGCATCGGGTTTGTTGCGCAGGTCCTCACGCCGGTCGAGCGGATTGATCGCGAAGCCGGTCAGGGAGGAGCGTTCGCGGCGGGCGGAGACGTCGTTCATGCCTTGGGTCTAACGCCGCGACAGCTTGTCGCGCAAGCGCGTCTCACGCGGTCCCGCGTCCCCGCAGGAGATTGATGATGCCGGAGAAGTCCGCGCCGCCTTCGCCCCAGGCGTTGTGCAGCCCGAAAAGCTGCGCCGCCGCCGCTCCGAGAGGCGTCGAGGCGCCTGCCGCCTGGGCCGCTTCCTGCGACAGCTTCAGGTCCTTCAGCATCAGCGCCGAGGCGAAGCCGGGCTTGTACTCGTTGTTGGCCGGAGAGGTCGGCACCGGGCCGGGCACCGGGCAATAGGTCGTCAGCGACCAGCACTGGCCGGACGAGGTCGAGGCGACGTCGAACAGCGCCTGATGCGACAGCCCGAGCTTCTCGGCGAGCACGAAGGCCTCGCAGACGCCGATCATCGAGATGCCTAGCACCATGTTGTTGCAGATCTTCGCCGCCTGCCCGTTGCCGGCGCCGCCGCAATGCACGATCTTCCGGCCCATCTTCGTCAGCACCGGCTCGCCCTTGTCGAAGGCCTTGGCGCTGCCGCCGACCATGAAGGTCAGGGTCGCCGCCTTGGCGCCGCCCGTCCCGCCAGAGACCGGCGCATCCAGCGAGAGGCAGCCATGCTCCTCCGCCAGCGCATGCGCCTTGCGGGCGCTTTCGACATCGATCGTCGAGGAATCGATCAGCAGCGTGCCGGGCTTCACCGCCGGCAGGATATCCGCCCAGACCGAAAGCACATGCTTGCCCGCCGGCAGCATGGTGACGACGATCTCGGCATCCGCAACCGCCTCCTTTGCAGAACCCGCAATGCCGACGCCCAGCTCGGCCGCGGCATCCTTGGAAGCCTGGACGAGGTCGAAGGCGCTGACGTTATGCCCGGCCTTGACGAGGTTGCCGGCCATCGGGCCGCCCATGTTGCCGAGGCCGATGAAGGCGATGTTGGTCATTGGCGTATCCTCTCGTCGTTCTGGGTGTCATCCCGGGCTGCTCGCAGAGCAGGCCCGGGATCGTCGTCAGAAAAAGCCGCTTTATCGTCTCGCGATCCCGGATCGCCGTTCGGGATGACGCCTTCGGCGTCAATTCCCCTTCGCCCGGCCGACCAGCCCGCGCGCCACGATCATCCGCATCACCTCGTTGGTGCCTTCGAGGATCTGGTGGACGCGCAGGTCGCGGACGATCTTCTCGATGCCGTAATCGGCGAGATAACCGTAACCGCCATGGATCTGCAGGGCGTCGTTGGCGACCTCGAAGCCGGTGTCGGTCGCGATACGCTTGGCCATGGCGCAGAGCTTGGTCGCGTCGGGCGTCTTGGCGTCGAGCGCTGCTGCTGCGCGCCAGAGGAAGGTCCGGGCCGCCTCCAGCTCCGTCGCCATGTCGGCGAGCTTGAACTGCAGCGCCTGGAAATCGGCGATCGGGCTGCCGAAGGCCTTGCGTTCCTTGGCGTAGGCGATGGATTTGTCGAGCGCGCCTTGCGCACCGCCGATCGAGCAGGCGCCGATATTGAGGCGCCCGCCGTCGAGGCCTGCCATCGCGATCTTGAAGCCGATGCCTTCCGGGCCGAGGCGGTTCGCCACCGGAACGCGGCAGTTCTCGAAGATCACGGCGCGCGTCGGCTGGGCGTTCCAGCCCATCTTCTTCTCCTCGGCGCCGAAGGAGAGGCCGGGCGTGCCCTTTTCGACGACGATGGTCGAGATGCCGGAGGCGCCTGCGTCTCCGGTGCGCACCATCACGACATAGATGTCGGAGACGCCGGCCCCGGAGATGAACTGCTTCTGGCCGTCCAGCACGTAATGGTCGCCGTCGAGCACCGCCTTGGTCTTCAGCGCGGCGGCGTCGGAGCCGGCGCCGGGCTCGGTCAGGCAGTAGCTGGCGAGGTGCTCCATCGTGCAGAGCTTCGGCAGGAATCGCTGGCGTTGCTCGCCCTCACCGTAGCGGTCGATCATCCAGGCGCACATGTTGTGGATCGAGATATAGGCCGCGACGGTGGGGCAGCCGGTCGAGAGCGCCTCGAAGATCAGCGCCGCGTCGAGCCGCGAGAGCCCTGAGCCGCCGACATCCTCCTGGATGTAGATGCCGCCCATGCCGAGCGCCGCGGCGGCACGCATCTCCTCGACCGGGAAATGCTTTTCCTCGTCCCAGCGCGCGGCATGGGGCGCGAGCGTATCGGCGGCGAAGTCCTGCGCCATGTCGCGGATGGCGATCTGGTCCTCGGTCAGGGAAAACGGGCTCAAGGCTGGCGCTCCTGATGGGTTGGGGCTGCTCGCCGGGCATTCGGTGCCTGCGGGCGCCGGCGCTCGGGATAAGCCCCGTCAAAGGCCTGGGTGCGGCCGCGATGCGGCGAGCGGGCAGAGTCGAGGGTGACGAAGTCTTCCGGCTGCGGCGCGTCCCCGGCCTTGCCGACGAAGACGCGCGGTCCCTGGTCCGTCACCACGACGTCGCCATAGGAGACGTCGCTGCTCATGAAGCTCTCGACGGTGACGGGCGGTGGCGGTGGCGGCGGCAGGCTCGCCACGAGTTCGCGCCGCAGCCTGTTCTCCTCGACGATGCGGGCGACATGCTCGCGGCTGAGCCTGCGCATTTCGGCGATCCGGGCCTGATGGAGCCGCCGGCAGTGCGCCTGCTGGCGGGCGTCCAGCGTCATGTATTCGATGATGCCCGGCTCGCAGAAGGCGTCGTCGGCGGAGAAACCCGGCGGCTGGCCGGGTTCCTGCGCAACGGCCGGTAGCGCGGCGCCGCAGAGCAGGGCGAGCGACGATGCGATGATGCGCAGCGATCGCTCCATGGCCTCCTCCCGTCCGCCGCCTCCGGGCCTCAGTTCATCGTCGGGATGACGAAGCTGGCGCCGTCCTTGATACCGCTCGGCCAGCGGGCCGTCACCGTCTTGGTCTTGGTGTAGAAGCGGATCGAGTCCGGGCCGTGCTGGTTGAGATCGCCGAAGGACGAGCGCTTCCAGCCGCCGAAGGTGTAGTAGGCCAGCGGAACCGGGATCGGCACGTTGATGCCGACCATGCCGACCTGCACCTTGGAGGCGAAGTCGCGCGCAGCATCGCCGTCGCGGGTGAAGATCGCGGTGCCGTTGCCGTATTCGTGGTCGTTGGTGAGCTTCAGAGCCTCGTCATAGGTCTCGGCGCGGACGACCGAGAGCACGGGGCCGAAGATCTCCTCCTTGTAGATGCGCATGTCCTTGGTGACGTTGTCGAACAGGCAGCCGCCGACATAGAAGCCGTTTTCATAGCCCTGCATCTTGAAGCCGCGGCCGTCGACGGCGAGCGTCGCGCCTTCCTGCACGCCGATCTCGATATAGGAGCGGATCTTCTCCTCCGCCGCCTTGGTGACGACTGGACCGTAATCGGCGGTAAGGTCGGTCGAGGGGCCGACCTTGAGGCTCTCGACGCGCGGGATGAGGCGCTTCACCAGCTCGTCGGCCGTGGCCTTGCCGACCGGCACCGCGACCGAGATCGCCATGCAGCGTTCGCCGGCCGAGCCGTAGCCGGCGCCGATCAGCGCATCGACGGCCTGGTCCATGTCGGCGTCGGGCATGATGACCATGTGGTTCTTGGCGCCGCCGAAGCACTGCACGCGCTTACCGTTGGCGCAGCCGCGAGCGTAGATGTACTCGGCGATGGGCGTCGAGCCGACGAAGCCCACGGCCTTGATCTCGGGATGGTCGAGGATCGCGTCGACAGCTTCCTTGTCGCCGTTGACGACGTTGAGGATGCCGGGCGGTCCGCCGGCCTCGATGAACAGTTCGGCGAGGCGCATCGGCACGCCGGGGTCGCGCTCGGAGGGCTTCAGGATGAAGGCGTTGCCGCAGGCGATCGCGGGGCCGAGCTTCCACAGCGGGATCATCGCCGGGAAGTTGAAGGGCGTGATGCCGGCGACGACGCCGAGAGGCTGGCGCAGCGAATAGATGTCGATGCCGGGGCCGGCGCCGTCGGTGAACTCGCCCTTCATCAGGTTCGGCACGCCGAGGGAGAATTCCACCACCTCAACGCCGCGCTGGATGTCGCCCTTGGCGTCGGGGATCGTCTTGCCGTGCTCGCGGGCGAGCAGTTCGGCGAGTTCGTCATTGTTCTGCGCGATCAGGTCGAGGAATTTCATCAGCACGCGGGCGCGGCGCTGCGGATTGACCGCCGCCCATTTCGGCTGCGCCTCTGCGGCGTTCTGCACGGCGGCGTCGAGCTCGGCGGCGCTGGCGAGCGCCACCTTGCCGATCACAGAGCCATCCATCGGCTGGAAGATGTCCGAGGTCCGTCCCGAGGTGCCGGCGACCTGCTTGCCGCCGATGAAATGTCCGACCTGACGCATGGCGCCCTCCCTACGAATTGGTGGTGTTGTGATCTTGTCGCCTCCCTACCATTCTCGTTTGTGCACGGCTATAGCGATGGCGAAACGCCGGCCGTGCGAAAACACAAATATAGGGAGAGGGTCTTGGAGCGCTTCGACTGGGACGACCTCCGTTTCTTTCTCGCTGTGGCCCGCTCGGGGCGCCTGACGGCCGCCGCCCGCCGCCTCGGCGCCGACCATGCCACCGTTTCGCGCCGCATCACCTCGCTGGAGGAGGCGCTGAAGGCCAAGCTCTTCGAGCGCCGGCCGCAGGGCTATACGCTGACCGCTCATGGCGAGCGCCTGCTCGCCAAGGCCGAGAGCATGGAGACGGAGGCGCTCGCGATCCAGAGCGATATCGGCGGCGCCGACATGGCGCTCTCAGGCACGGTCAGGATAGGCGCGCCGGACGGCTTCGGCACCGCCTTCCTGGCGCCGCGCCTCGCTGGCTTCGCCAGTGCCTATCCGGGCCTCGAACTGCAACTCATCGCCATGCCGCGCCTGCTTTCGCTCTCGAAGCGCGAGGCCGATGTCGCGATCACGCTGGCGCCGCCCAAGGAGGGAAAGGTCGTCGCCCGCAAGCTCTCGGACTACCGCCTCGGCCTCTACGCCTCGGCCGACTATCTCGCGGGGATGCCGCCGGTGACGAAGCCGGAGGACCTCTTCGCCCACCGCATCATCGGCTATATCGACGACCTGATCTTCTCGCCCGAGCTCGACTATCTCGACGAGGTCGCCAAGGGCCTTCGCGCCCATCTCCAGAGCTCGAGCGTCATCGCCCAGAAGAACGCCGTCGTCGCGGGCGCGGGCATCGGCGTCATCCACCACTTCATGGCCGAGTATGAGCCGCGGCTCGTGCCCGTGCTGCCGGACACGGTGCAGATCACGCGGTCCTTCTGGCTGCTCGTCCATGCCGATCTGAAGGACGTGGCGCGGGTGCGCGCCATCGTCGACTTCATCGTGCGCGAGACCAAGGCGTCGCGGGGCCTGCTGATGGGCGAGCCGCGACCGGCAGCGCCGCGCGCGGCCGCGGAATAGCCTCCCGGATCACGAACCTTCCAGCGGCCTGCCGCTGCGATAGGCGTCGAGGAAGCGCTCGGAGGCGATCAGGTCGGCCAGCGCCCGCAAGCCCCCCGCCACGCCGGGGCCGAGCGTGGTCTCCACCCGGCCATTGGCCTGCGCCCATCGCGAGACGGCCTGCTGCATGCGCTCCCGACCAGCCGGCGTCAGGGTCGCCCGCTTGCTGCGCCGATCCTCCGGATCGGGATTGAGCGCGACCAGCCCGTCCCGCACCAGCGGCCGAAGCGCATGGGTCAGCGCGGAGATCTGCACGAGCTGGCGCGCCGCGACGTCGTTGAGCGTCGGTCCCTTGCCCTCGTCCGTCAGCCCGTGGATCGCGACAAGCAGCCCGAACTGCGTCGCTTTCAGGCCGAGCGGGCCGATGGCGTCGTCATAGAGCTGGCCAAGTCTGCGGGTCGCCCGGCGCAGCGCGGTGTTGGTGCAGGCGAGCTGGAAGAACGCGTCCGGCACGTCCTCGGGCGCGACGCAGCCGACCGGAACCTGAGCCTTCGATTTTGTTTTCATGGGCTTAAAATGGTTGAGCACTGCACTATTGAAAAGAGGCGGGCGCCTCCCATTTGATTGAGCACTCAATAATTAAGTTGAGCACTCAATTAAATGGAACTTCGCCATGAGCACGTCTTCCACTCACAAGCTCGCCGTCGTGACGGGCGCCTCGTCCGGCATCGGCGCCGTCTACGCCGACAGGCTGGCAGCCCGCGGATATGACGTTCTCCTGATCGCCCGCCGCCGCGACCGGCTCGAAGAGGTCGCCGGCCGTATCGCCTCGGCCCATGGCCGCAAGGCGGAGATCTTGGTCGCTGACCTCGCCGATCCCGACGATCTGTCACGCGTCGCGGACGATCTTGCACACCGCGGGGACATCGAAATCCTCGTCAACAATGCCGGCATCGCGCGTTTCTCGCCCATCGCCAAGGGTGACGCAGCGGATTCGTCAGCCCAGATCGCCCTGAACATCACGGCGCTGACGCGGCTGACGCATGCGGTGCTGCCGGGCCTGGTCGCCCGTGACCGCGGCACGATCATCAATTTGGCTTCGGTGCTGAGCGTGCACTCGCTGCCGTACAGCGCCGTCTACAGCGGCACCAAGGCTTTCGTCATGGTGTTCTCGCGCGGTCTGCAGGCGGAGCTCGCCGGAACCAACGTCAAGGTCCAGTCGCTTCATCCGGCGGTCACGGCAACCGAGATCTGGGAACAGGCCGGCCTCTCCGTCGACGGCTTCGACGCCGCGAAGGTGATGAAGACGGAGACGATGGTCGACGCCGCGCTCGCCGGTCTCGACCAGGGCGAGGCGTTCACCTGGCCGTCCGTTGCCGATGAGGCGCTCTGGAAGAGCTTCGCAGCGACGAGCGATGCCCTCTTTGCCGCGGGCGAGACCGGCAAGCCGGCTCCACGCTACGTCGCCTGACGCGATCGGCCTGCGGCGCGCCGCCTTCCGAAGCGAAGGCGGCCGTGCCCGAACTCAGCCGGCGGCCGTCATGCAGACCCGGTTCCGGCCGCCCTGCTTGGCGGCGTAGAGCGCGCCGTCGGCGAGGCCGAGGCAGGTGGCGAAGTCATCTTCGCGCGCGATCTCGGTGACGCCGAGAGAAACCGTCAGCGACAGCGTCTGGTCGTCCAGCTTCAGCGGCTCGCGGGCGATGGTTTCCCGGATGACCTCGCAGAGACCGGCTGCCTGGGCGAGGTCGGAACCGGGCAAGAGAATCGCGAATTCCTCGCCGCCGACACGGGCGATGAGGTTGAACCCGCGCGAGGCCGACTGGTTCAGGTTGTGGGCGACCGCCGCCAGCGCCTTGTCGCCGACATCATGGCCGTAGCGGTCGTTGAGGTCCTTGAAATTGTCGATATCGAGGATCGCGACCGAGACCGGGACGCCAAGCCCGCGCGCCTCGTTGACGAGGTAGTGGCCCCGCTCGAAGAAGTGGCGGCGGTTGTAAAGGCCCGTGAGATAGTCCCGCGCGGCGAGGTCCTTGAGCTGCTTCAGCTGGGTCAGCGTCTCGACATTCGAGGCGATCCGGCACTGCAGTTCCTCGAGCACGAAGGGGCGCGCGACGAAGTCGTGCGCGCCGGCCTTGAGGAAGCCGGCCGAAGTCTGCCTGTCGGTCGAGGACGAGATGCCGATGACCCGGATGCCGCGGTTGAGCCGACGGATGCGCCGCGCCAGATCGAAGCCGTCCATGTCGGGCATGTAGTAGTCGCTGACGACGAGCTGGATGTCGGGGTTGGCCTCGAGCAGATGCAGCGCCTCCTGCCCGGAGCTGGCCTCGACCACAGAATATTGCTGGATCAGCAGCATGCGGGCGAGCACCTTGCGGGTGGTGCGCGTGTCGTCGACGACGAGGATGCGGGTATGGCGGTTGTCGAGCGCCCGCTTGACCGTGGCGACGAGATTGGGAAGCGCGAACTCGTTGTCCTTCAGGACGTAGTCGATCACCTCCCGTTCCATGATCCGCCCGCGGGTGGCCAGATCGAAGGTGGCGGTGAAGACGACCGACGGAATGCCGTGGGTGACGGTCCAGTCCAGCGCCTCGCCGCGCGGGGCGTCGGGCAGGTTGAGGTCGACGACGGCGATCGCATAGGCGCCGGGCGCGGCGACGATCAGCGCGCTCAGCTCCCTGAGCGAATCGCAGGTCGTGACGTGCAGGCCCGTCTCCGCCTCGAGGAGCTGCCGCAGCGCCATCGAGAATGTTCGCGAGTCCTCGATGACGAGGATCCTCCGCGCATCGGCGGCAGGTTCGGGGCGAGGCTGGATCATAGGCAGGGCGTCCATGCCGCTTATGAACCCGAATTCGTTTAATTTTCCGTCACGGCCAAATGCAGGGTCATCGAAAAACGCCGATTTGCGGCGTTTTTCCTGATTGTCGCCGAATGCCTACAATCTCCAGGGCAGGATATTCTGCGGCAGGTGCCGGCCCAGCAGGTCCAGGGCGAGCATAACCACCAGGATCACGGCCGAGGCGCTGACGGCAATGGCTGCTGCCTCTCCGGCAAGTCCCGCTTCCTTCAGGCTGAACAGCACGACGCCGAGCGTCTCCGTGCCGGATGACCAGAGCAACGCCGAGACGGTGAGTTCGTTGAAGGCGACGAGGAAGACCATCAGGGCCGAGACGGCCGCGGCCGGCGCCAGGATCGGCGCCACGATGAAGCGCAGCATCTGCCAGAGGCCGGCCCCGTCGAGGCGTGCCGCCTCCTCGTGATGCGCCTCGATCTGGGCCATGGCCGCCACGGGCGCCTTCAGCGCCAGCGGCAGGAAGCGCGCGAGATAGGCGAAGAGGATGATGAAGGGCGTGCCGTAGATACTGGCGCCGATCAGCGGCAGAGGCTTCAGGAAGATCAGGATGCAGGCGATGGCGAGCACCACGCCCGGCAGCGCGTAAGGCAGCTCGATCATCAGCTCGACCGGCCGCCTGAGCTTGCCGATCCGCCGCTCCAGCCCATAGGCGAAGGCGATCGACAGGAAGGCCAGGATCACGGCCGCGGCGCCTGCGAAGAGCAGCGAGTTGCGGAAGGCGCGCATGGTCACGGCCTGCCGCAGCAGCACCTCGGTGAATTTGTCGAAGGTCAGTGTCTGCCAGGACAGGGCAACGCCGAGTGCCGGTGTCAGCGCCTCTGTCAGCAGGGCCAGTAGGGGCAGGCCGAGCTTGAAGGCGAGCAGCAGCCAGAGGCCTGCGGCGACGAAGGGCCGGGCGGCACCCAGCAGCCAGAACGGCTCGAGCGGCCGCTCGATCTCGACCTTGCCGCGATGCCGGCTGGCGACGAAGGCGCCCGCGGCGATGCCGAGCGCGGCGACCACGCCGACCATCACGGCGAGCGCCGCCGTCTCTCCGAGGCTCGACGGGCCGAAGCTCGACAGCCGGCGATAGATCAGCGTCGGCAGGGTGAGGTAGTTCACCGGTAGGCCGAGCAGGGCCGGGATGCCGAAATTGCCGACGCCCGCGACGAAGGCGATGAGCCCGGCTGCGACCAGCTGCGGCCTGAGCACGGGAATGACGATGCGCGCCGTAATGGTCGAAGCCGCGGCGCCTTCCATCTGCGCCGCCTCGATCAGCGATTGCGGAATGCTGCGCAACCCCGTCCAGAGCGTGATCATCACGAGCGGCGCATGGTGCAGCGCCATCACCAGGATGATGCCGCCGCGTCCGAGCAGCGGGTTCGGCGTGCCGGGCTCGGGCGCAAGGCCCAGCAGCGACAGGATCTGCGAATTCGGCGCGAAAAGGCTCAGGAAAGCCAGCGCCGCCACCTGCGGCGCGATCATCATCGAGAAGACGAAAGCGAAGGCGAGCGGGCGCTTGCCGCGCACATCGGTGACGCCGAGCGCCAGCGCGACCGTGCCGCCGACGAGCAGCGCCCCAAGCGCCGATAGGACGGCCGTCTCCAGCGTGTGCCATGTCGCGGTGACGGCGGAGCGGCTCACCATCTCGGCGAACGCCGCTTCCGGCGCGAACTGCCAGCCGGGCGCGAAGGCGGCCAGCACCAGCCGGAAGAAGGGCAGGCCGCCGAGCAGGAGCGCGACCGCGACGACGAGCGCCGGCAGGCCGAGCCCGGCAGGCAGCCGCAGACGCGAAAGAAGCGGGGCCGCATCTGCGGGCTCCCGCCTCCCGTTTCGGGCAATGACCAGCGTCACCGCGCCGTCCTGTGCAGGACGCGGTCCGGCATCACTCGAAGATCGAGCTGAAGCGCTTGCGCGTGGCGGCCTCGTCGGCGAGCGCCTTGGCGGCGTCGAAGGGCATCAGCTTGATCGCGCTGCGCTCGGGATAGCCGGCCGGCAGGGCGACGCCGGGATGGGCCGCGACATAGCCCTGCTTCAGGGCGAGCTCCTGGCCCTCCTTCGAGAGCACGAAGTCGATGAAGGCCTTGGCCGCCTCGGGGTTCTTGCTGCTCTTCAGGATCGCGACCGGCTCGCTGACGGCCGAGACGCCCTCGCTCGGGAACACGAACTCGACGGGCGCGCCCTTGGCTTTCTCGCGGATGGGCATGAAGTCGACGATCATGCCGTAGAGCTTCTCGCCGGTGGCGACCTGGCGCAGGATGTCGCCGTTACCACCGCCCGCGACCGTGCCGTTGTCCTTCAGCTTCTCGTAGAAGCTCCAGCCGTCCTTGAGGTTGCCGGTCAGCGTGATGGTGTGGATCATCGCAGCGCCGGAATTGAGCGGGCTCGGCATGGCGAGCTGGTTCTTGACCTCGGGCTTGGTGAGGTCCGTCCAGCTCGTCGGCTTCATCGGCGCCTTGGTGTTGTAGACGATGCCGGTGGTGATGAGCTTGGTCGCGAACCACATCTTCTGCGGGTCGTGCACGCCGGCCGGGAAGGCCGAGACGTCGGCCTTGTCATGGGCGAGCAGGCGGTCTTCCTTCTTCAGCCCTTCCATCGTCACGGCATCGGCGATCAGCAGCACGTCGGCCTGCGGCGCGCCGGCCTCGAACTCGGCCTTGAGCTTCGCCATGATGCGCGGCGTGCCGTCGCGGACGAAGGTGACGTCGACCTTCGGGTACTTCGCCTTGAAGGCGTCGATGGTCTGCTGCGCATCGGTGTTGGGCTGGCTGGTGTAGAGCACCAGCTTGCCTTCGGCAGCCAGCGCAGCGGGCGCGGCGAAAGCGGCGGCGGCGAGGCCGGCCGCGAGGGTGAAGGCGCCAAGGGCCTTGCGCTGCATCTGTCTCTCCATCTTTCGTCGCTTCTGCGAGATGGCGCTGCCGGTAGACCTCCTAGATGACACTTCCATGAATGTCCCGTCATCTTCGTGAGCCGGCGCGAGAATTCGCCGCAGCTATCCGGTCGCGGCATGGCTGCGTGGCTTTGTGGCCTCTCGCCATTCTGCGAAACAGGCGTCACATTGCACATGCTACCCAAAGAACGAAAAGACGTCGGGAATCGCTCATGACTGCCTCAAAGCTCGACCAGCTCCGCGAGATGACCACCGTGGTCGCCGATACCGGCGACATCGAAGCGGTGCGCCGCCTCAAGCCCGTCGATTGCACCACCAATCCGACGCTGATCCTGAAGGCCGTCGAGACGCCGGCCTATGCGGATCTCGTCGAGGAAGCGATCGTCTGGGGCAAGAAGCAGGGCAGCAGCGAGAAGGCGGTCCATGCGGTCTGCGACCGGCTGGCCGTCAATTTTGGCACCGAGTTGACCAAGATCGTCCCCGGCCGCGTGTCGACCGAGGTCGATGCCGATCTCTCCTTCGATGCCGAAGCCTCGATCGCGAAGGCGCGCGCCATCATCGCGGCCTATAAGGAGCGCGGCGTCGGGCGCGAGCGCATCCTGATCAAGGTCGCCTCGACCTGGGAGGGTCTGCAGGCCGCCAAGGTGCTGCAGGCCGAGGGTATCGACTGCAACCTCACCCTGCTCTTCGCCCTGCCGCAGGCCGTCGCGGCTGCCGATGCCAAGGCCTTCCTGATCTCGCCCTTCGTCGGGCGCATCCTCGACTGGCACGTCAAGGCCGGCGGCGGGCCCTATACCGCAGAGACAGATCCGGGCGTGCTCTCGGTGAAGAGCATCTACGCATATTACAAGAGCTACGGCATCAAGACGGTGGTGATGGGCGCCTCCTTCCGCAACACGGGCGAGATCGAGGCGCTGGCCGGCTGCGACCGGCTGACCATCGGCCCCGGCCTGCTGGACGAGCTTGCGGCTGCCACCGGAGACCTGCCGCGGCGGCTCTCCCCGGCCGCTTCGCCCCAGACCTCGTCGGATATCGCCAAGCGCATCGTGCTCGACGAGAAGGCCTTCCGCTTCGCCATGAACGAGGATGCGATGGCCACCGAGAAGCTGGCGGAAGGCATCCGCGGCTTCGTCAAGGATCTGCGCGCCCTGCGCAAGCTCGTCTCCGCCAGACTCGGCTGAGCCGGCCATGGCGCAGCAGAGGATCGCCGTCGTCACGGGCGGGGCCAAGGGCATCGGCGCGGCCGTCGCCGACAGGCTGGAGCAGGACCGGCTCACCCCTGTCATCTGGGACATCACGTCGCCGAGCGCCGGGCGCCGTCATGTCGCCTGCGATGTCTCGGACGAGCAGGCGGTGGCGGATGCCGTAGCCGCCACCGAGCGCGAGCACGGGCCGATCGCGGTGCTCGTCAACAATGCCGGCCTCACAGGCCCCTCGACCACGGTCGCCGAGACGCCGCTGGCGCAATGGCAGAAGGTGCAAGCCATCAACCTGACCGGCACCTTCCTCTGCGCGCGGGCGGTTGCCGCCGTCATGCTGCCGCGGGCTTACGGCCGCATCATCAACATCGCCTCGCTCGCCGGCAAGGAGGGCACGCCGACGCTTGCCGCCTACAGCGCCGCCAAGGCCGGCGTCATCGCCTTCACCAAGGCCCATGGCAAGGAGCTCGCCGGCAGCGGCATTCTCGTCAACGCGGTCGCACCGGCCGCCATCGAGACCGAGCTGCTCCAGCAGATGAGCGCGGAGACGGTCGCGACGATGATCGCCAAAAGCCCGCTCAAGCGGCTCGGCACCGTCGACGAGCTCGCCGAGCTGGTGGCCTGGCTCGCGAGCGAACGCTGCAGCTTCTCGACCGGCGCCGTCTTCGATCTCTCGGGCGGCCGCGCGACCTACTGAATTATTGTGACTGAACCTCTCCGTCATTCCGGGGCTTCGCGCAGCGAAGAGCCCGGAATGACGGGTTGGGTCTGTCTGAGGTCGTTTCCGGCGCGGTTTGCGTTAGGTCATTGACGGCAAAGCGCGGCGGGTCTCTCATGCGGCGCAGTCCAACGAGGCGGTCCCTGCTGTCGCGGCTGCCTGAACGCGGAGTGGGTCGTCATGAGCACACCGTCCGAAACCAGCACGCAGGCATCCGCTCCGCCCTCCCTGGGCTCCCATCTCATCCCGCTCCGGCGCAACTGGGGCTGGCTGATGGCGGCGGGCATCGCACTCGTCGTTCTCGGCGTGCTGGGGCTGGGCGCCGTGGCGATGCTGAGCATCGCCAGCGCGCTCTGGATCGGTGCCATGATCTTCGTCGGCGGCATCATCGTGCTGATCGATGCCTTCCGCCATCAGGCCTGGAAGAGCCGGCTCTTCCATATCCTGATCGGTCTCCTCTATGTCGCAGTGGGCGTGCTCACCTTCGTCAATCCGCTGGTGGCCACGGCCTCGCTGACCCTGCTGGCCGGCGCCGCGCTCGTCGCGACCGGCGTGCTGCGCATCGTTGTCGCCTTTCAGAACAGGCAGCTGCCCTATTGGGGCTGGATCGCCTTCTCGGGCCTGCTGTCGCTGTTGCTCGGCGGGATGATCCTGATGCAGTGGCCGGGCTCGAGCCTCTGGGTGCTCGGCACCTTCTTCGCGATCGAGCTGATCTTCCAGGGCTGGGCGGCCATCGCGCTCGCCCGCGCCATCCGCTCGACCTTCGACGGCAAGATCACACGACGGGCTTAGCGGCGGTTCGTCCTGGTCGGGCTTGCCCGACCATCCACGTCTTTGCTGGTCGATAGCCCTGTTCACAGCGCCATGCTCGCCACGAGGGCGCGCATGACGCGAGGCGCTCAGCGGTTGGCCGTCTCGACGCGCTTGGGCGCGACCTTGGCCGGCGTCTCCACATTCGTCCCGACGCCGAAGACGTTGCGGCCGCCGGCCGCCGCCTCGTTCAGCTTCTGTTTCCAGCCCTTGGAATCGCTGCCGCCCAGCGCCGCGAAATCGGCCGGACGCATCGCGTCGCTGTCCCGGCCCTGATAGACCATCACGCCGCTGGCCGTGACGACGATGTCGCCGCGCCGCAGCGTCGGGTCCTTCAGATACCATTCCTGGTCGGTCTGCGGATCGAGCTGGACGACCGGCGGCTTGGGCTTCGTCGAAGCCTCCGCCCGCGGCTTGGCCGGGCGCGCCCGCGGCTCGTCATACTCGTAGATCGGCGTCGCATAGATGCGCTGCCTGCCGCCGCCGAAGAGCGCACGCGCCAGTTCGTCGAAAAGCCCGGCGGCCTGGGCGGCCGGTGCAGCCGAAACGGCCATAGCCGCCACGATCGCAAATCGCATCAGCGCCCCATGTGCCATCGTCTCGACCCTCCGCATCCACGTCTAACAACGTGCATTGGTCGCAAAAGGTTCGGCCCGGGTTCATGGATGTCGTTAAGAAATTTTCGCGAGCCCGGATATTGCGCCGCTCACGAGCATCGGCGCTTGCGCCGGCCTGCACAGTGACCTGAATCACCTTTCCGTGTTCGTGCTGCTTCGCCATGGCTTTTCCTTCAAGCTGGCGGATCGTGGGCTGTCCCGAATTCGGTTCGGAGGGGCCGCCATGACGCGGATTGCCGCTCTCGCTTTCGCTTTCGCATCTCTCCTGATCGGCTGGCAGGCTGATGCCCAGACGGTCTGGCGTTTCGACAGGGCCTCGACCGAGGTTAGCTTCGTCGGGCGCCGTTTTGGAGCGCTCGTCACGAGCGGGCGCTTCGATCGCTATGACGGCAGCTTCGCGATCGATTTTGAGCATCCGGAGCGAAGCCGCATCCGCGTGACGCTCGATACGGGTTCGATCAGGGCGGGCTCGTCGATGATAGACGGTTTCATCGCGGGCGAGAGCATGCTCGATGCCGCCCGCTTTCCGGCGGCGAGCTTCGTCTCCGAGAGCGTGTCGAGAACCGCAGAGCGCAGCCTCGCCATTCGCGGCAAGCTGACGATCAAGGGCATCACGCAGCCCTTCGTCGTGACGGCGAACGTGGACGGCGATATCGACCGGGCGAAGAGCGGCGAGGCGCTGCCCTTCCAGGCCCTCGGCAGCTTCCTGCGCCCGGCCTACGGGATCGGCCGTGAGGTGAACATCGTCGACGACAGGATCGACATCGTCATCAAGGGGCGCCTGACCCGATGAACGCACAGGCGGGGCCGCCCGGCCGCTGGCACCCCGCCAGCGTCGTGCTGCACTGGCTGACCCTGCTGCTGGTCCTGTATCAGTTCTGGGTGGCCGGTCCCATGCGCGACGAGACGCGCGACCTGCTCTCGCGCTTCGATCTCTATCAGCGCCACAAATCGGTGGGGCTGACGATCGCGCTGTTCGTGGTGCTGCGCCTCATCCTGCGTCTCACTTTGCGCCAGCCACCGCCCTTCGAGCGTAATCCTTGGCTGCGCGGCGCGGCCGGCACTGTCCATGCCGGCCTCTATCTCTGCCTTTTGGCGCTGCCCGTCACGGGGCTGCTCATGGCCGCCGCCGCCCCGATCCAGATCCCCACGCTCTATTTCGGCCTGTTCGCCGTGCCGCATCCGGTCGGAGCGGACCCGCAAATCTACAAGGCGATGCTGCTCTGGCACGGCCGCGTCGGCAACCTGCTGATCGCGCTTGGCGTCGCGCATGTGGCGGCGGTGGCCGTCCACATGCTGGTCTGGCGCGACGGGCTCCTGAGCCGCGTGGGGCTCGGCCGCCGCTGATGCCGGCTTATTTCTTGCCCTGCGCTGCGAACGCCTCGGCCCGGATCGTCGAGAGGGACTTCGCGGGGGTGATCGCTTCGGGGTCGAGCATGCAGTGGATGATCGCGGGCTTGCCGCTCTTCACCGCGCGCTCGAAGGCCGGCGCGAACTCCGCCGTCGTCTCGACACGCTCGCCATGGCCGCCGAAGGCCTTGGCATAAGCCGCGAAATCCGGGTTCTTCAGCGTCGTCGCCGAGACGCGGCCGGGATATTCGCGCTCCTGATGCATGCGGATCGTGCCGTACATGCCGTTGTCGACCACGATCACGATCACCGGCAGATCGTATTGCACGGCGGTCGCGAAATCCTGCCCGTTCATCAGGAAGCAGCCATCGCCGGCGAAGGCGATGACGGTGCGCTCCGGGAACATGCGCTTGGCGCCGATCGCAGCCGGCACGCCATAGCCCATCGAGCCCGAGGTCGGCGCGAGCTGCGTCGCGAACTTGTTGAAGCGGTGGAAGCGGTGAACCCAGGTGGCGTAGTTGCCGGCGCCGTTGCACATGATCGCGTCGTCCGGCAGCTGGCTGCGCAGCCAGCGCACCATCTCGCCCGGATGGAACTGGCCCGGCACCGCAGCCGGCTGCTCGCTCCAGGCGATATAGGCTTCGTGCGCCGTAGCGGATGCGCCCGCCCAGGCCGGAGCCTTCGGCGGTTCGATCGTAGCCAGCGCGGCGGCGAAGCCGGCCGGGGAGGCGTTGATCGCCAGCGTCGGGCGATAGACCCGGCCGAGCTCTTCCGGATCGGGATGGACATGGACCAGCGGCCGCCCCGGGTTGGGGATGCCGAACAGGGTGTAGGACTGGCTCGGCATCTCCGAGAGGCGCCCGCCGACGACCAGGACGAGATCGCTCTCCTTGATCCGGGCAAGCAGCTTCGGGTTCACGCCGATGCCGAGATCGCCGGCGAAGTTCGGGTGATCGGCCGGGAACAGCATCTGCCGGCGGAACGAAACCGCTACGGGTAAGTCGAAGCGCTCGGCGAAGGCTTGGAACTGCGCGATCGTCTCCGGGCTCCAGCGCGAGCCGCCGAGAATCGCGATCGGCGACTTGGCGGTGGCGAAGCGCTTGGCGAGGTCGTCCATCTGCACCGGCGAGGGATGCTGCTCGGTGACCTGATAGGGCTCGGCGTCGGCAACGTCGGCCAGCTCGGTCAGCATCTCCTCCGGCAGCGCGATCACGACAGGGCCGGGGCGGCCCGAGGTCGCGACATGGAAGGCGCGGCTGATGATCTCCGGGATGCGCGCGGCATCGTCGATCTCGGTCGCCCATTTCGTCATGGTGCCGAAGACGGCGCGGTAATCGAGCTCCTGGAAGGCCTCACGCTCGCGCATGCCGCGCTCGATCTGGCCGACGAAGAGGATGAGCGGGGTCGAGTCCTGGTCGGCGATATGGATGCCCGGCGAGGCGTTGGTGGCGCCCGGGCCGCGCGTCACGAAGCAGATGCCGGGCTTGCCGGTGAGCTTGCCCGCGGCCTCGGCCATCATGCAGGCGCCGCCTTCGGCCCGGCAGATGGTGACCTTCATCGAGGCGTCGTGCAGCGCATCGAGCACGGCAAGATAGCTCTCGCCCGGCACGCAGAAGGCGTCGGTGGCGCCATGAAGAATGAGTTGGTCGACGAGGATCTGTCCGCCGGTGCGATTAGCCATGCTGCGGCCCTCCCCAGGCCGGGTCGTTCAAAATCTCTTCGGCGTGCTCGCCGAGGCGCGGGCTGTGGCGCTGCGACACCTGCCGCACGCCGTCCATGACGATGGGTGAGGCGACGGTCGGGATGGAGCCCGCCTTCGCCGCCGTGCTCGGCAGGTCGACGCGGACGCCGCGCGCCACCACCTGCGGGTCGGCGAAGACCTCGCCGATGTCGTTGATCGGGCCGGCCGGTACGCCGACCTTTTCCAGCCCGGCCAGCAGATCGACCTTGGCATAACGCTGGCAGAGCAGGTGCAGCCTCGCCGTCAGCGCGACACGGTTCTTCACCCGCGACCGGTTGTCGACATAGTCGGGTTCGCTCGCCAGCGCCGGATCGCCCAGAACGGCGCAGAGCTTCTGCCACTGCCCGTCATTGCCCGTGGCGATGATGATGTGCCCGTCGGCCACTGGGAACACGTCATAGGGCACGATGTTCGGATGCGCGTTGCCGAGGCGCGGCGGTGGCTGGCCCCCGACGAGATAGTTCATCGCCTGGTTGCCGAGAACGGCGATCTGCGAATCCAGCAGCGCCATGTCGAGATGGGCGCCTTGGCCCGTCGCGTCGCGCTGGCGCAGCGACGAGAGGATGCCGACCGTGGCGTAGAGCCCGGTATAGATGTCGGCCACCGCATAGCCCGCCTTCATCGGCGCGCCTTCCGGCTCGCCGGTGACGGACATCGGCCCGCCCATGCCCTGCACCAGGAAGTCATAGCCGGCGCGCGGCGCATAAGGCCCGTCCTGCCCGAAGCCCGTGACCGAACAATAGATCAGGCGCGGGAACTCCTTGCGCAGCGAAGCGGCGTCGAGCCCGTACTTGATCAGCCCGCCGACCTTGAAGTTCTCGACGACGACGTCGGCATGGGCCGCGAGCCGTCGCACCAGAGCCTGTCCCTCGGGCGTGCGGAAATCGGCCGTGATCGAGCGCTTGCCGCGATTGGCCGAGTGGAAATAGGCGGCCGAAAGATGCTCGCCATCTTCGCCCTCGACGAAGGGCGGGCCCCATTTGCGGGTGTCGTCGCCCTCCGGCGCCTCGACCTTGACGACATCGGCGCCGAGATCGGCCAGAAGCTGGCCGATCCAGGGACCTGCGAGGATGCGCGCCAGTTCGAGGACGCGCAGGCCGGCGAGGGGAGGGGTGGTCATGGCGGGCTCGGCTCGGCGTCATGGTCGGGCTTGACCCGACCATCTCCGGGGAAGTTCACGCGGGACGAGATGCCCGGGTCAAGCCCGGGCATGACGATGTGGATCGGGCTCAGAAGAACGCCTGCAGGCCGGTGATGGCCCGGCCGAGGATCAGAGCATGGACGTCATGCGTGCCCTCATAGGTGTTCACCGTCTCGAGGTTCGCGGCGTGGCGCATCACATGGTACTCGATCTGGATGCCGTTGCCGCCGTGCATGTCGCGGGCCTGGCGGGCGATGTCGAGCGCCTTGCCGCAATTGTTGCGCTTGACGAGAGAGATCATCTCCGGTGCCATCTTGCCCTCATCGAGCAGGCGCCCGACACGCAGGCTGCCCTGCAGGCCGAGCGTGATCTCGGTCAGCATGTCGGCGAGCTTCTTCTGGTAGAGCTGCGTCTGGGCGAGCGGCTTGTTGAACTGCTTGCGGTCGAGCCCGTACTGGCGGGCACGATGGAAGCAGTCCTCCGCGGCACCCATAGAGCCCCAGGAAATGCCGTAACGGGCGCGGTTGAGGCAGCCGAACGGGCCCTTCAGGCCCGAGACGTTCGGCAGAATGGCGTCCTCGGGAACGATGACGCCGTCCATGACGACCTCGCCCGTGATCGAGGCGCGCAAGCTGAGTTTGCCGCCGAGCTTCGGCGCCGAAAGGCCCTTCATGCCCTTTTCGAGGACGAAGCCGCGGATCTGGTTGTCATGGGCGACTGACTTCGCCCAGATGACGAAGACGTCGGCGATCGGCGAGTTCGAGATCCAGATCTTGGAGCCGGTCAGCTTGTAGCCGTCGGCCACCTTCTCGGCGCGGGTCTTCATGCCGCCGGGGTCGGAGCCGGCGTCCGGCTCGGTCAGGCCGAAGCAGCCCACCCACTCGCCTGTGGCGAGCTTCGGCAGATACTTCTGGCGCTGCTCTTCGCTGCCATAGGCGTAGATCGGGTACATCACGAGCGAGGACTGCACGCTCATCATCGAGCGATAGCCGGAGTCGACGCGCTCCACCTCGCGGGCGACGAGCCCGTAGGAGACGTAGTTGGCGCCGGCGCAGCCGTATTTCTCGGGGATGGTGACGCCGAGCAGGCCCAGCTCGCCCATCTCGTTGAAGATCGAGCGGTCGGTCTTCTCGTCGAGATAGGCGTCATGGATGCGCGGAGCGAGCTTTTCCTGCGCATAGGCGCGGGCCGTGTCGCGGATCAGCCGCTCATCTTCGCTGAGCTGCTCGTCGAGCAGGAAGGCATCGTCCCAGGTGAGCTGCGCGAGCTTGTCGCCGGCCATGTTCGTGTTTCCCCGTTGTTCGTCGTTAACCGTTATTGCGAGACGCAAAGCAACGAAGCAATCCAGGGGGACGTGGAGCTCTGCCGCTCCTGGATTGCTTCGCTGACGCTCGCAATGACGATAGGGTCTTCAGTCTTCCTCACGCATCCACGTCGAAGCTGACGCCCTGCGCCAGCGGCAGCGTGGTGCCGTAGTTCAGCGTGTTGGTGGCGCGGCGCATATAGGCCTTCCAGGCGTCCGAGCCGGCCTCACGGCCGCCGCCCGTCTCCTTCTCGCCGCCGAAGGCTCCGCCGATCTCGGCGCCCGAGGGGCCAATATTCACGTTGGCGATGCCGCAATCGGAGCCCTCGTCCGAGACGAACATCTCCGCCTCGCGCATGTTCAGCGTGAAGATCGAGGAGGAGAGGCCAGCGCCGACCGCGTTCTGCATCGCGATCGCCTCGTCCAGCGACTTGTACTTCATCACATAGAGGATCGGCGCGAAGGTCTCGCGCTCGACCGGGCCGCACTGCTTCGGCATCTCGACCAGGGCCGGACGGACATAGAAGCCGCCAGCGCCGACATCGACCTTCTCGCCGCCATGGACCTTGCCGCCTTCGGCGCGGGCCTCACCGAGCGCCTTCTGCATGCCCTGATACGCCGCCTCGTCGACCAGCGGGCCGATCAGCACGCCGGCCTCGCGCGGGTCGCCGATCTTCACCGACCCGTAGGCCTTGATCAGCTTCGGCACGAGCGCGTCATAGACGCTTTCATGGACGATCAGGCGGCGCAGCGTGGTGCAGCGCTGGCCGGCGGTGCCCATCGCCGCGAAGGCGATGCCGCGCAGCGCGATGTCGAGATCGGCCGAGGGCGCCACGATCGCGGCATTGTTGCCGCCGAGCTCCAGGATGGCGCGGGCGAAGCGGGCCGCCAGCTTCTGGCCGACTTCCTTGCCCATGCGGGTCGAGCCCGTCGCCGAGACGACCGGGACGCGGTGGTCGGAGACGAGGATGTCGCCGATCTCGCGGGCGCCGATCAGCACCTCGGAGAGGCCGGCGGGGGCCTCGGGGCCGAAGCGCTTCATCGTCTTCTCGACGATGGCCTGCACGGCGAGCGCGGTCAGCGGGGTCTTCTCGGAGGGCTTCCAGACGACGCTGTCGCCGCAGACAAAGGCGAGCGCGGCATTCCAGGACCAGACCGCGACCGGGAAGTTGAAGGCCGAGATCACGCCGCAGACGCCGAGGGGGTGCCAGGTCTCCATCATGCGATGGTTCGGGCGCTCGGTCGCGATGGTGAGCCCGTAGAGCTGGCGCGAGAGACCGACCGCGAAATCGCAGATGTCGATCATCTCCTGCACCTCGCCGAGGCCCTCGGAGACGATCTTGCCGGCTTCCAGCGTCACCAGCAGGCCGAGATCGGTCTTAGCGGCGCGCAGCTCCTCGCCGAGCAGCCGAACGAACTCGCCGCGCCGCGGCGCCGGCACCTTGCGCCAGGCCAGGAAGGCCGCCTGAGCGCGGCCGATGGCGGCTTCGGCTTCCGCCGGGCTCGTCTCCTTCAGCGTCACGACCGTCTCAGCCGTGATGGGCGAGCGGGCCGAGAGGCCGGCCGAGGCATAGGCGGCTTCCGAAACGCCGAGGCGCTTGAGAAGAGCAAGCGTGTCCGTGGGGAGAGCGGTGGTCATGTGTCTGCCTGTTCGCCGATGCGGGTGAACCATAGCCCGCATCCTGAGGAGCGCCGAAGGCGCGTCTCGAAGGATGTTCCAGTGAGCGGCGTCTTCTGGAACATCCTTTGAGACGCCGCTGGCGCGGCTCCTCAGGATGAGGGCTCAGGCGACGGTCGGTCGCCCTTTGGCCGCGGAGAATGCCCTCTTTCATGGCTGCGCGGCAACCGATATGTTCTCACCACTTGGTGAGAAAAAATCATGGATGACGCGCTCGTTCCCGGCCGCCTCTCGGTCCCATCGCTCTCGGCGCTCGCCGCCTTCGAGGCGGCTGCCCGGCATGGCAGTTTCACCCGCGCGGCGCAGGAACTCAACCTGACGCAGGGGGCGGTGAGCCGGCAGGTCGCGCATCTGGAGAAAGCGCTCGGCGTCAGCCTCTTCGAGCGCGTCCGCAAGCGCGTGGCGCTGACGGCCGCCGGCGCTGCATATGCCGCGGAGATCCGCGACGGGCTTTCGCGTCTCGCCGCCGCCACGGTCTCGGCCATGGCGTTCCGCGGCGCGGCCGGCGTGCTGAATCTCGCCGTCTTGCCTACCTTCGGCACGCGCTGGCTGATTCCGCGCCTGCCGCGTTTCACCGAGGCGCACCCTGGCATCACCATCAATTTCACCACGCGCCTGGTGCCCTTCGACTTTGCCCGCGAGCAGGTCGATGCCGCCGTGCATTTCGGCGCCGAGAGCTGGCCGGGCGCACGGCTTCACCGACTCATGGGGGAGGAGGTCGTGCCCGTCGCTGCGCCTTCGCTGATCGCGCGTGCCGGCATTGCAGCGCCCGCCGACATGCTGCGCGTGCCGTTGCTGCAGCAATCGACCCGGCCGCGCGCCTGGGCGGATTGGCTCGAATTGCAGGGCGTGGCGCCCGAGCGGGCGCTGATGGGCCCGCGCTTCGAGCAGTTCGCGATGATCGCGCAGGCGGCTGTCGCGGGGCTCGGGCTCGCCATCGTGCCGCGCTTCCTGGTCCAGGAGGAACTGCGCTCCGGGGCGTTGGTCATCCCGATCGACCGGCCATTGACGGGCCGTGATGGCTATTACCTCGTCTATCCGGAGGAAAAGGCCAATCTGCCCACCGTCATCGCATTCCGGGACTGGCTGCTCGGAGAATGTGCTCCGGCGGCGTGAGCCCCTCTCGACAAGCGTCCCCGCCCGCGTCATTCATGCGTGGAATTCACCAACCCGGCGTCCCGCTGGACGCCGGCCCGCGCGAGGCCTGCCATGCCGCCCGTCTCCGATAGCGCCGATATCGTGATCTGCGGAGGGGCGGCGATCGGCTCCTCCGTCGCCTATCATCTCGCTGCCGATCCCGGCTTCAAGGGCAAGGTCGTGGTCATCGAGAAGGACCCGACCTATCGCTTTGCCGCCTCGGCGCTCTCGGCTGCCTCGATCCGCCAGCAATATTCGAGCGCGGTCAACATCCGCATCTCGCTCTACGGCATCGGCTTCCTGCGCAACATCGGCACGCATCTGGCCGTCGAGGGCGAGACGCCGACCATCGACCTGCACGAGGGCGGCTATCTCTATCTCGCCACCGAAGCCGGCGCCCCGATCCTCGCTGCCAACCAGAAGCTGCAGGCGCAGGAGGGCGCCGACATCGCCTACTACGATCCGGCGGCGCTGAAGCAGCGCTTCCCCTGGCTCAATGTCGAGGACCTGGCTTGCGGCACCTTCGGCGTCAGCGGCGAGGGCTGGTTCGACGGCTGGGCGCTGCTCCAGGCCTTCCGCAAGAAGGCGCGCAGTCTCGGCGTCGAATACCGCCAGGGCGAGGTGGCGCGTTACATCACAGAGGGCGGGCGCGTGATCGCGGTGGAGCTCACCGACGGCAGCCGCATCGCCTGCGGCGCGGCCGTCAACGCCAGCGGCACCCATGGCGCCCGTCTCGCCGCCACGGCCGGGGTCGATATCGCCGTCAAGTCGATGAAGCGCTACGTCTTCTCCTTCACCTGCAAGGGCGATGTCGGCAACTGCCCGCTCCTGATCGATGCCAGCGGCGCCTGGTGCCGGCCGGAAGGCAAGCGCGGCGGCGAGGATCAGCTCTTCATCGGCAGTTGTTCGCCGCTGACGCCCGAGCAGGATGTCGAATGGGTCGAGACAGACCCGACGGTCGAGGATGTCGACTGGGACTTCTTCGAGGAGGCGGTCTGGGTGCCGCTCGCCCACCGCATCCCTGCCTTCGAGCAGATCCGGCCGGGCCGGGCCTGGGCCGGCCCCTACGACATGAGCGGGCTCGACCACAACGCCATCATCGGCCCCGCGATCGGCATGCCGAACCTCTACCTCGCCAACGGCTTCTCCGGCCACGGCCTGCAGCAGGCCCCGGCGGTGGGCCGCGGGCTGGCCGAGCATATCCTGCATGGCAGCTACCGCACGCTCGACCTTGCCGATCTCGGTCATGAGCGCATCGTGAAGGGGCGGCCGCTCAAGGAGGCCAACATCATCTGACCAGGAGGCCGCCATGATCGAGCCCGCTTTCGTTCGAACCATGGCCCGCTACAACGCCTGGCAGAACGAGAGCTTGATGGCGGCGGCCGACGGGCTCTCCGACGAGGCGCGCCGGCTCGACCGCGGCGCCTTCTTCAGATCGATCCAGGGCACCTTCAACCATGTCCTCTGGGCCGACGAGGTCTGGCTGAGCCGCCTGACCGGCAGCGAGAAGCCACCCGTGGGTGGCAGCGAGTCGTCGATCTATTTCGGCGACTGGGCCGCGTTTTGCGAACGCAGGCGGGAACGAGACCGCACGATCATCGACTGGGCCGAGGGCATGGATGGTGACTGGCTGCGCGGCACGCTGATCTGGCACTCCGGCGCCGCCGGTCGAGAGATCGGCAAGCCGCGCGCCTTCGTCATCGCGCATATCTTCAACCACCAGACCCACCATCGAGGCCAGATCCACGCCATGCTGACCGCAGCGGGCGCGAAACCGGACGATACGGATCTGTTCCTGGTCGACGAGCCGCGGTGACGCGGTGTCCCGTTATGCTCGGATAGCGCGGGGAACCCTCTCCACACATCTCGGGCTTGCCCGAGATGTGCATGTAGGATGTCGAAGTCGGCAACAGCCGGCTTCGATGGGAGAGGACAGGGTGAGGGGTAGGCCGTCTCGTGCTTTGCTGTGCAGTAAACGCAGCGCAGCGGTGAGGGCGTCGTTTTACTGGTCCAAGGGCCTACACCTCACCCCTGCCCCTCTCCTCTCAGGAGAGGCGTTCCACGCGCTTTTCGCGGCAGGCTTTCGCGCTTCCGGCCGCCACCCTTTGCCTCTTCCTCTTCCTCCTCCCCGCGATCCGGCGGCACGGCGGCCGTCGCGTTCTGACTGAGCTTCTGGAACAGGCCGAGGCCGACGAGGGCTGCGATGGCCACCAGCATCAGCAGGCCCGGATAGGCGAGATCGCTCATCCTGTCCCGCGAGGTCTTGGCGATCAGCACCAGCGACTCCAGCGAGAGCGCCACGATCATGATCGTCATGAATTTGGTGAGCGAGCCGCGCGCCTCGGCCGGGCGCCTGAGCTCCCGGTCGGCGATGACCTCCTCCTCGAACAGGAACTTGCCGACATCGGCCACCGCCACCGCAATGATCACGAGGCCGATCGCATCGAGCATGGTGTCGAGCGCGCCATCTCCGGTCCAAAAGCCTTGCGTGGTGCGCCAGACCGCGACGCCGATCAGGGTGATCGAGGCGCCGAGCAGCGCAAACGCGATCACCGTGTAGAGCAGCCTGCTGAACAGCGTCATGTCTTCCCCCTAGATCATCGTGCGTCCTATCGGACGCGGTCACGATGATCGACCACATTGGCATTGCATCGGATATTTCCGAAAAGTGGATTCCACTTTTCGGTCCGATGCTATGGCTGGAGGCCCTAACGGGCTGGGCGTCGGCTGGTTCCGCCTATCGAGGCGCTGCATGGCCGCTCCTGCGCCTGGGCCGATTGCCGCGGTCTGCAAACCATGCTCCAAGCGCTCGATCCCGGAGCGCTTCGCCATGCCCGATACGACGAACCTGGTCACCTTCGCGCTGATCGCGCTCGGCATGGTGCTCACGCCCGGCCCCAACATGATCTACCTGATTTCGCGATCCATCGCACAGGGCAGGGCGGCAGGGCTGATCTCGCTCGGTGGCGTGATCCTCGGCTTCTTCGTCTACATGTTCTGCGCAGCCTTCGGCATCACGGCACTGCTCTTCGCTGTGCCTTACGCCTATGACGCGTTGCGGCTCGGCGGCGCGGCCTATCTGCTCTGGCTCGCCTGGCAGGCGGTCCGCCCCGGCGGGCGCTCGCCCTTCCATGTCCGCGACCTGCCGCATGACGGCCCGCGCAAGCTCTTCGCCATGGGCTTCCTGACGAGCCTGCTCAACCCCAAGATCGCGATGTTCTACCTCGCGCTGCTGCCGCAGTTCATCGACCCGGCGGCCGGCCATGTGCTCAGCCAGTCGGTCGTGCTCGGCATGGTGCAGATCACGATCAGCGGCGGCGTCAACGCCCTGATCGCTGTCGGCGCGGGCAGCATCGCGCTGTTCCTGCGGACGCGGCCGTTCTGGTCACTGGTGCAGCGCTGGCTGATGGGCACGGTGCTGGCGGGCTTTGCCTTGCGCATGGCCATGGAATCGCGGCGCTAGGACCGATGGCGACCCTCGAAACCGCGACGGACGCGCCGCGCCCGACACTGTCGGACCTGTTCACCGGCTTCCTCAAGATCGGGCTGATGGGCTTCGGCGGCGTCGGCCCCATCGCCCGCCACATCATCGTCACCGAGCGTAACTGGCTCGACGATCGCGGCTATGCCGAGCTGATCGGCATCTGCCAGGCGCTGCCGGGGGCCAACACGGTCAACGCCGCCGTCATGCTGGGGGACCGCTTTCGTGGCATGGCCGGGGCGCTGATCTGCGTCTTCGGGCTGATGGCGATGCCGCTGCTTTCGCTCGTCGCCATCGCCAATGCCTATGACGCGGTGTCCGATCATCCGCTGGCGCAGGTCGCGCTGACCGGGGCGGCGGCGAGTGCCGCGGGCCTCATCCTCGGCACCGCTGCGCGACTGCTCACCAAGGCGGGGCTAGCACGCTGGGCCTGGGTCATGGCGGCCGTGGCCTTCGTGGCCATCGGCGTGCTGCGGCTGCCGATGCTGCCGGCTCTGCTGGTGCTGGTGCCGCTCGGCCTCATTGCGGCGACCTTTGGAGCAAGACGCATCTGATGGAACGCGGCGTCTTCACCCAGCTCGTCATTACCTTCGGCACCATCTCGCTGATGGCGATCGGAGGCGCCAACGCGGTGGTGCCGGAGTTCCACCGGCAGATGGTGGACGTCCTCTCCTGGATGGACGCGCCGACCTTCGCCCGTCTCTTCGCCATCGCGCAGACGGCGCCGGGGCCGAACGTCATGCTGGCCAGCATCCTCGGCTGGCATGTCGCCGGCACGCCTGGCCTGCTGGTCGCGACGGCCGCGATCCTGACGCCCTCCTCGGTGCTTGCGCTCGCCTGCAGCCGCGGCCTGCAACGCTACAGCGGCAACCATATCGTGCGGATCGCGACGCTGGCGCTGGTGCCGATCGCGCTCGGCCTGATGCTGGCGAGTGGCATCGTCGCCGCCTTCGCCGCCGATGCGGGGCTGATCGGCTTCGCGATCACGGCCGGGACCGCGATCGTGACCTATCGCTCCAAGGTCAATCCGCTCGTGCCGATGGCCGTGGGCACCGCAGCCTATGTCGCCCTCTGGTTCGCCGGCCTCGTCTGACCACACTTTCAGAAGGAAACCATCGCCGTGTCCCTGACCGCCGAAGAACAGACCGTCGTCGATTGGCTGGCTACCCGCAAGGAAGGCATGGTCGCGCTGCTGCGCGAGCTCGTCGACACCGACTCCGGCTCCTATGACAAGGCCGGCGTCGACCGGGCCGGCGAGGTCGTCGCGGGGTTCCACCGCGCGAACGGGCTGGAGGTCGAGATCCTGCCGGATGCCCGCTATGGCGACGCGGTCAAGGCGCGGCTTCCGAACCCGACCGCGAACGACCAGCGCCCGGTGCTGCTGCTCGGCCATCGCGATACCGTCTTCCCGCAAGGCGAACCGACGCGCCGGCCCTTCACCATCAAGGGCTCGCGCGCCTATGGCCCGGGCGTCGCAGACATGAAGGGCGGCATCGTGATCTCGGCCTTTGTCGCGGCCGCCTTCGCCGAATGCGGAGGCCTCTCCGCGCCGCTGATGATGCTGACGACCAGCGACGAGGAGATCGGCTCGCCGTCCTCGCGCCCGGTCATCGAGGCGGCGGCGCGCGAGTCACGCTGCGTCTTCAATGCGGAGCCGAGCCGCCTGCCGGTTGGAAGCGATTTCGCGAAGGACCATCGCCAGTCCGTCACCAGCGGCCGAAAGGGCGGCGTTTTCATGCGCGCCGAGTTCACCGGCAAGCCGGCCCATTCCGGCGCCAATTACGAGAAGGGCGCCTCGGCCATCGTCGATCTCGGCCACAAGATCCCCAAGCTCCAGGGCCTCACCGATCTGGAAAAGGGCATCACCGTCAATGTCGGGCTGATCGGCGGCGGCCAGACGGTCAACACCGTCGCGCCCCATGCCTGGTGCGAGATCGACCTGCGCTACGTCACGGCCGCCCAGCGCGGCGAGATGGTCGAGGCGATCCGCAAGATCATCGAGACGCCGATCGTCGAGGGCACGGGCGCCAAGCTGGCGATCAAGGGCGAGTTCCTGCCGCTCGAAGGCACGGATGAATCGCAGAAGCTGTTCCAGACCTATCGCGAGGCGGCGTCCGGTTTCGGCATCGCCACGATCGCGGAGTTTACCGGCGGCTGCGCCGATTCCGGCTTCACCGCCGCGCAGGGCACGCCGACGCTCTGCAGCGTCGGCCCCATCGGCGGCATGGCCCATACGCCGGACGAATTCCTGGAGGTCGAGAGCCTCGTCCCGGCGGCGCAGATACTGGCGCTGTCGGTGATGCGCGCGGCGAAGCTGATGGAGTGATGTCCCCACGCCGTCATGCTCGGGCTCGACCCGAGCATCTCAGGCAGGATCAGGCTGCTCCGACAGCGAACGCGTCATGAGATGGCCGGGTCAAGCCCGGCCATGACGGCTGCCGAAGATCAGAACGCCTCTTCCCAGTTTCGGCTGAGCCGCATCGCCGAGTTGATCAACCCGACATGCGAATAGGTCTGGGGGAAATTGCCCCAGAGTTCGCCCGTCTCGAGATCGGCATCTTCCGAGAGCAGGCCGAAGCTGTTGCGCCGCTTCAGGACGCGGTCGAACAGCGCCTTCGCCTCGTCCACCCGGCCGATGGCGTAGAGCGCATCGACATACCAGAAGGCGCAGATCAGGAAGCCGGTGTGCATGTAGCCAAAATCGTCCTGCGTGGCGTAGCGCAGCAGGAGGTCGCCGCGAACCAGATCGCGGCCGATCGCCTCGACGGTGGCGATGTAGCGTGGATCGTCCGCCTTGACGAAGCCGAGCTCGGCGAAGAGCAGCAGCGTGGCGTCGAGATCCTCTCCGTCGAAGGTCGAGACGAAATGGCCCTTTTCATGGTTCCAGATGCGCTCGAGGATGATCTCCTTGAGCCGGCGGGCCTCGATCTTCCAGTAGTCCTTGCGGTCGGCCCGGCCGAGCGTGCCGGCGATGCGGGCGAGCCGGTCACAGGCGGCCCAGCACATCACGCTGGAGAAGGAATGCACTGCCTCCTTCTCGCGCAGCTCCCAGGGGCCCGCGTCCGGCTTGTCGAAGACCGCGATGGCGAGCTCGCCCATGCGCTCGAGCTGCGCGAACAGCGAGTCCTTGCCGGGCTGGATCAGGCGGCGGTCGAAGAAGGAATGTGTCGCCGCCAGCACCACCGCGCCGTAGCCGTCGTTCTGGATCTGCACCGCTGCCCCGTTGCCGAAGCGCACCGGCCGGTGGCCGCGATAGCCTGAAAGGTTCGAGGCCTCGATCTCGATCAGCGTGCCGTCGCGCGTGATCGGGTAGAGCGGCGGCAGATGCTCGGCCCCGCTTTCCGCGAAGGAGTCGACGATGTTGGTGATGAAGCCGAGATAATCCTCCATCGTCCGCGTCGTGCCGAGGCGGTTCAGCGCATGCACGACGAAGGAGGCGTCGCGCAGCCAGCAGAAGCGATAGTCCCAGTTGCGCTGCGTGCCCGGAGCCTCTGGGATCGAGGTGGTCAGGGCTGCGACGATGGCGCCCGTCTCCTCGAAGGCGCAAAGCTTCAGCGTGATCGCGGCGCGGATCACCTCGCGCTGGTATTCGAAGGGGATCGAGAGCGAGCGAACCCAGTCGCGCCAGTAGTCGGTGGTCTTGTCAAGGAACTCGCGCGAGGTCGTCTCGATCTCGGCGCGCAGCGCCTCGTCGGAGCCGATGAAGAAGGAATAGGTCTGGTCGACGGCGAAGGGCGTGCCCTCGACGACATAGGAGATCGGTGCGTTCGTCGTCAGGCGGATGGTCTGGTCCGCGCCGACATAGCGGACATGGTTGGAGCCTTGCGTGATCTCGTCGGGCTCTTCGCCGATGCCGAGGCAGGGCTTCACGATGACGCGGATGCGCGGCCGCCCCGAGATGCGCCTGACGCGCCGCACGAGCTGCGGCGGCCGGAAGAAGCGCTCGTAGCGCACGAAGCGCGGAGCGAAATCGAGGATCTCGATGGCATTGCCCTGGTCGTCGGAGAGCACCGAGGAGAGGATCGCCGTGTTGTCGAGATAGCCCTGCTCGCAGCGCGTCATGCCGACGAGCTGGATATCGAAGACGCCCTTCTGCTGCTCGGTATCGCCGTCTTCCGCCTCGTTGTCGATCAGCGCGCAGAACACAGGGTCGCGGTCGAAGCGGGGGAAGCAGCCCCAGACGATGCGGGCGCGCCGATCGATCAGCGCCGCGATCGAACAGTTGCCGATGACGCCGAGGTCGAGCGAGGCGGAGTGGCGCCCCGCGGCCGTGGTCGTGACGGTCATGGTCAGTCCTGCTGAGAGAAGCTCGATGCGGTCAGGCCGCCGGTCTCGGCGGCTTCGAGAAGGATATGCCGCAGGGCGGTCGGGGAAGCGATACGCATCGCGGCCAGGCTCTCCCGGTCTTCGCCGATGCGAACCGAGAGGCCGCCCATCGCGTTCACCGCCTCGAAGCCGTCCTCGTCGGTGATGTCGTCGCCGATGAAGACGGGGCGGCGCCCGGCATAGGTCGGCGTCGCCATCAGCCAGGCGATAGCGTTGCCCTTGCTGGCGCCGGCGGGGACCAGCTCGGCAACGGATTTGCCCTCCTGCAACCGCACGCCGGGGCCGAGCTTCGCGGCAATCCTGCGCATCAGCTCCAGTGCCTCGTCCTGAAGCTCCGGGGCGAGCCGCCAGTGCAGCGCCGTCGAAATGCGCTTGTCCTCGACGATGATGCCGACATGGCTGTTGGCGAAGCGCACGAGGTCGCGCAGCACGTCGCGCAGATTCTCCGGCGCGTCGGCTTGCGCGCGCAACTCGCCGCCGAGCCTGATCTGGGCGCCGTGCAGCCCCGCGATGTCGAAGCGGTGGGGAGCCAGCATTTCGTCGAGGAAGGCGATCGGCCGGCCGGAAACCAGCGCGAGCGCGCCGCCGAGGCTGCCGCGCAGCGTGTCCAGCGCCGGGGCCACGCGCCGGTCGAGCCTGACATCCTCAGGCGAGGGAGCGATCTCGACGAGAGTTCCGTCGAAATCCAAAAACAGAGCGATTCCCGCGTCATGGATGTCGCGGGAGTCAGGAATAGTTTCCGGATCGATCAATGTCGTCATCGCTTCGTTGTCTGGACAGGGAAGACGGCAGAAGAACGGCCGATAGCCCCGACGATCCTTTCGTTCTGTCTACATGGGCCGGCGCCGGACAAAAATCGTCCTTGGGGTTGCCTCGATCGACTCGACGCCGCACAGTGCCGGGCACGATTTCACCGCCGGGCTGCCACCGCTTTGCCATGCGGCCAGCCCCGCATCCCGGAAACATTACGCCTTTGCAGGCGTTCTGTTCCTGCCGCCGATGGCAAAATTCGGGCGGCCCCTCCTGGAGAACTCGTCCTTATGCGCCTCGTCGTCGTTTCGAACCGTGTCACCATTCCCGAACGGCACGAGAAGGCCACGGCGGGCGGGCTCGCGGTGGCGCTGCGCGAGGCGCTGGAGCAGCAGGGCGGCCTCTGGTTCGGCTGGAGCGGCGGGGTCAGCGACGGCCCGCAGGACCTCCGTCAGGTCCAGCGCGGCAACGTCACTTACGCTGTCACCGATCTCTCGGAAGCCGAACGCCAGAGCTACTATCTCGGCTTCTCGAACCGGGCCCTCTGGCCGCTGATGCACTACCGGCTCGGCCTGACCGAGTTCCAGCGCAGTGACTATATGGGCTATCTCGGCGTCAATCGCCGCTTTGCCCGCGCGCTCGCGGCGCTGATCCAGCCCGACGACCTGATCTGGATTCACGATTACCACCTCATTCCCCTGGCGGCGGAGCTGCGCCGGCGCGGCATCACTAACCGGATCGGCTATTTCCACCACATTCCCTGGCCTTCGGCAGAGGTCTTCGGCGCGCTGCCGTTCAGCACGACGCTGATCCGCACCATGGCCTCCTACGATCTGATCGGGATGCAGACTGAGATCGACGCCCGCAACCTGATCGGCGGGCTGGTTTCGCTGTGCGGCGCGCGGGCGGAGGGCGACCGCGTGCGGCTGGGCGCCCGGCAGACCACCGTGCAGAACTTCCCCATCGGCATCGATGTCGAGTCGTTCCGCCGGCTTGCGGCCGCATCCGTCCGGCAGGCGCCGACGACCCTGCGCGCCGCGCGCGAATCGCTCGGCGAGCGCAAGCTGGTCGTCGGCGTCGACCGGCTCGACTATTCGAAGGGCATCGTGCAGCGCCTCGAGGCCTTCGGCGAGTTCCTGCGCAGCCATCCGGAGCATCGCGACCGGGTCAGTCTTCTTCAGATCGCTCCGCCCTCGCGCAGCGACGTGCCGGAATATGCCGAGCTCGACCGCCAGTCCGACGAGGTGGCGGGGCGCCTCAATGCGCAGCTCGGCGAATTCGACTGGACGCCGATCCGGGTCGTCAAGAAAGCCTATTCGCGCAGTGCACTGGCCGGCTTCTACCGCCGCGCCCAGGTCGGGCTCGTCACGCCGATGCGGGACGGCATGAACCTCGTCGCGAAGGAATATATCGCCGCGCAGAACCCGGCCGATCCGGGCGTGCTCGTGCTGTCGCGCTTCGCAGGTGCCGCCCAGCAGCTCGGCGAGGCGCTGATCGTCAACCCTTTCGACGTCCATGAGGTGGCGGAAGCTATCCGCACCGCCCTTGCCATGCCGAAGACGGAGCGCATCCGCCGCTTCGAGAAGCTTTATGCCACCATCGCCGCCACGGACATCGACTGGTGGACCCGGCGCTATCTGGAGGTGCTGTCGGGAGGAGCAGCCGCGGCTGTGATGCCTCCCGTCGGCGAGGCACGCGAAAAAACGCGCGCCGGCGGGCGCCGCTCCGCCCGTGCCGAATCCGCAACGCCGCCCACGCGCCAGCCGGCTACGAAGGGCGGTGCCGCCTCGTCCGGATCGGGTCGCAAGGCCGTTGCCGGCCCGCCGGCCACGGCCCGCCCATGAGGACCGAACCGGCGAAATCGGTGGTCGAATCGCGGGATGAGCGTTCAGCGCCTGCTCGCGGCCCTTGCGGAATGCGGCCTTTGCTCGCTAGAAGGCGGCATGGCTTGGGTGGGCGACTCAGGTCAGGACAGGCATCGCAGCGTCGATGGCTGAGGAGGCGGCGGAGGGCTTGAGATCGATGCGAGGCGCTCTGGGAGGACCGGGCGTTCTGTTGCGCCGCCTCCGCGAGGTCATGGCGGCATCGATCAGCCCGCAGGAGCGCCTCGACAGGCTCGTCGTCCTGATCGCCGGCAATCTCGTCGCCGAGGTCTGCTCCGTTTACGTCCTGCGCGAGGACGGCTCGCTCGAGCTCTACGCCACCGAAGGCCTCAACCGTGAGGCCGTTCACCTCACCACCATGCGCGCCGGCGAGGGCCTTGTCGGCCTGATCGCCAGCGAGGCCGAGCCGCTGGCCCTGTCTGACGCGCAGGCGCATCCCTCCTTCTCCTATCGCCCGGAGACGGGCGAGGAGGTTTACCGCTCCTTCCTGGGTGTGCCGATCCTGCGCGGCGGCGCGGTGATGGGCGTGCTCGTCATCCAGAACCGGGCCTCGCGGATCTACTCGGACGAGGAGACCGAGACGCTCCAGACCACCGCCATGCTGATGGCGGAGATGATCGCCGCCGGCGGGCTGAAGTCGCTCGCGGCGCCCGGCGCCTCGATCGGCCTCGACCGTCCGATCCATGGCGTCGGTGTCTCGCTCGCGGACGGTGTCGGCCTCGGCCATGTGGTGCTGCACGAGCCGCGCGTCGCGATCACAAACCTGATCGCCGAGAACCCCGCCACCGAGGTCGGGCGCCTGGAGGCGGCGATCGGCGAGATGAGGGCCTCGATCGACGAGCTCGTCGAGCGCGGCGACGTCGCTCATACTGGCGAGCATCGGGACGTGCTCGAGACGTTCCGCATGTTCGCGCATGACCAGGGCTGGTTGCGCCGCATGCGCGAGGTCGTGCTGACGGGCCTGACCGCCGAGGCCGCGGTTGAGCGCGTTCAGTCCGACACCCGCGCCAAGATGCTGCGCCAGACCGATCCCTATCTGCGCGAGCGGCTGCACGATCTCGACGACCTCGCCAACCGGCTGCTGCGCACGCTGGTGGGCAAGGCCAACGGCGTTCCGCGCGAAAAGCTGCCGGAGAACGCCATCGTCGTTGCCCGCTCGATGGGGCCGGCGGCGCTGCTGGACTATGATCGCTCCCATTTGCGCGGCCTCGTGCTAGAGGAGGGCGGTCCGACCAGCCATATCGCCATCGTGGCGCGTGCGCTCGGCATCCCGGCCGTGGGCGAGGTCGCCAACGCGACGGCGCTGGTCGAGGCGGGCGACGCCATCATCGTCGATGGCCAGGCAGGCGAAGTGCAGATCCGCCCGCAGCCCGACGTCGAGAACGCCTACAAGGACAAGGCCCGGCTGCGCGCCCGCAAGCAGAAGCAATACGCGAAGCTCAAGGAACTGCCCTCGGTCACCAAGGACGGTGCCGCGATCACGCTGCAGATCAATGCCGGCCTCATCGTCGACATGCCGAACATCGAGGCGACGGCCGCCTCCGGCATTGGGCTCTTCCGCACCGAGCTGCAGTTCATGGTGGCGCAGCACATGCCGACCACCGCTGAGCAGCAGGCGCTCTATACAGCCGTTCTGGACGCGGCCGAGGACCGGCCGGTGACCTTCCGGACGCTCGACATCGGCGGCGACAAGGTGCTGCCCTATATGGAGCGCGTCGAGGAGGAGAACCCGGCTTTGGGCTGGCGGGCGATCCGCATCGGCCTCGACAAGCCGCGGCTGCTGCGGGCGCAGCTTCGTGCTTTGCTGCGGGCGGGTGCAGCGCGCGATCTCCGCATCATGCTGCCCATGGTGGCGACCACCGACGAGTTCCGCCGCGCCCGCGTCATCCTCCGCCGCGAGCAGGCCATGCTGGAGAAGCAGGGTGTCGCGCCGCCGCGCCTGCTCAAGGTCGGCGTCATGGTCGAGGTGCCCTCGCTGCTGTTCGAGCTGCCGGAGATCACGCGCGAGGCGGATTTCCTCTCGATCGGCACCAACGACCTGATGCAGTTCCTCTTCGCGGCCGACCGCGAGAACAAGCGCGTCGCGGATCGCTTCGATCCGCTCGGCGTCGGCGCGCTCAGGGCGCTGCGCCGCATCGTCGAGGCGGCGTCCGAGACCGGCTGCGCGGTCACGGTTTGCGGCGAGATGGGCGGCAAGCCGCTCGAGACCATGGCCCTGATCGGGCTGGGCTATCGCGGCTTCTCGATGTCCGCGGCCTCCATCGGCCCGGTCAAGGCGATGCTGCGCGCGCTCGATGCACGCAAGCTGACCGAGCGCATGGACTGGATGCTCGCAAGCCCCGAAGGCGCCACCTCGCTGCGCCCTCAGCTTGCCGCCTTTGCGGCCGAGTTCAAGGTTCCGGTCTAGCGAAGCTCGTCGCTTCAGCCTTGCGGCCTCAGACCCTTTTCGTTTCAAGAGTTGTCCATGTCCCTTCAGCTTCCCCAGGATCGTCTCGACGTCATCGTGGCGCGCCATGCCGCCGCGATGGACGAGATCAACCACGCGAAGGAAGCGGCCCGCACCGTCGAGCTTGCCAAGGAGCTGGCGGAGCTCGATCCCGTCGTTGCGGCGATCGCTTCCTGGCGGCAGGCGCAAGCCTCGCTGGAGGAGGCGGAGGCTTTGATCGCCGACCCCGCGACCGACGCCGAGTTCCGCGACCTCGCCTATGAGGAGCGCGACGCGGCTCGCGCCGAGATCGACGCCCGCGCCCGCGAGATCCTGATCGCGTTGTTGCCGAAGGACGCTGCCGACGAGCGTGGCGTCATCCTCGAAATCCGCGCCGGCACCGGCGGCGACGAAGCCTCGCTCTTCGCCGGCGACCTGCTACGGATGTATCAGCGCCACGCCGCCCAGAAGGGCTGGAGCGTCGACATCCTCTCCGAGAGCGAAGGCACGGTCGGCGGCTTCAAGGAGGTGATCGCCGAGATCAACGGCCGCGGCGTCTATGCGAGGCTCAAATTCGAGTCCGGCGTCCATCGTGTCCAGCGCGTGCCGGATACCGAGACGAGCGGCCGCATCCACACCTCTGCCGCGACGGTCGCGACCCTGCCGCTGGCGAGCGAGGTCGATGTCGCGCTGAACGATTCGGATATCCGCATCGACACGCTGCGCTCGGGCGGCGCCGGCGGTCAGCACGTCAACAAGACGGAATCGGCGGTGCGCCTGACCCATATCCCGACCAACACGGTGGTTTTGGTCCAGGACGAGCGCTCGCAGCACAAGAACAAGGCCCGCGCCTATGAATTGCTGCGCGCCAAGCTCTTCGACATGGAGCGGATGCGGATCGACGCCGAGCGTTCGGCGGACCGGCGCGCGCAGGTCGGCTCCGGTGATCGCTCCGAGCGCATCCGGACTTACAACTTCCCCCAAGGCCGCGTCACCGACCATCGCATCAACCTGACGCTCTACAAGCTCGACGAGATGATGCAGGGCCTCGTGCTCGACGAGATCGTCGATGCGTTGACCGCCGAGCATCAGGCGAAGCTGCTTGCCGCCGAGGGCATGGCGTGAAACCAAAAACCCCGTCGGGCGTTGTTGACGTATCGACACCAGCGAAGGGGGTTTCGTCCCATGATCAAGATGATGTCCACGGTTGCGATGGCCGGCCTGATGGCGTTTGCGGTGAGCGGCGCCTCGCAGGCGCAGGAAAAGACCATGCGCAAGGTCCTCAACGCCAACCCGCCCGCCAAGCTGCAGGGCTCGATGACCGAGGCACAGGCGCGCAAAGCCTGTCAGATGGAGATGAAGGGCGCTCGCGAGAGCAAGTCCTCGATCCGCACCAAGACGAAGTTCTGCATCGACCAGAAGATGCAGGGCAACAGCTGATTCCCGGCGGGCGGGGACCGGGCAGCTCGGTCTCCGGCGATGGGATAGGTCGCATTTTCGAGGACGCCACGCCGACCGTCAGGGAGGCGCGGCGTCTGCTTGCGCAGAGGTTGATGCAGGCCGGCGGTGGCTCTGCCGGGCTCGACGCGCGCCTGCTGGTCGAAGGCAGCCTTGGGGAAGTGAATCCTGATCCCGATAGGTTGATCCCTGCCGATGCGCTTGCGCGTCTGGCCTCCTTCGCCACGCGGCGCCTGTCGGGGGCGCCAGTCTGGCGCATCCTCGGCGAACGCGAGTTCTGGGGGCTTCGCTTTCTGCTGTCGCCGGCGACACTGGAGCCGCGGCCCGACAGCGAAACCATCGTCGAAGCCGCATTGGTTGAATTCAAAGGTCGGCGCGACGAGCCGCTCTCCCTGCTCGATCTCGGCACCGGCACCGGCTGCCTGCTGGTCTCGCTCCTCAGCGAATTGCCCCGCGCGCGCGGCCTCGGTATCGATCTCTCGGATGAGGCCTGCCGCACCGCCGCCGGCAACGCTGCGCTGAACGGCTTGGGCGACAGGGCCGAGTTTCGGCCGGGCAACTGGACCGAAGGCCTCTCCGGCCGCTTCGACCTGATAGTCTCAAACCCGCCCTATATCCCCTCTGCTGAGATCGCAGCGCTCTCGGTCGAGGTGCGCGATCACGACCCCGTCCTGGCGCTCGACGGCGGCGCGGATGGCCTCGGCCCCTATCGCATCTTCGCCCGCACGCTGCCGGGGTTGCTCGCGCCCGGCGGTATCGTCGTCTTCGAGATCGGAGCGGGGCAGGGGGCCGATGTGGTCGCGCTCATGCAAGCAGGAGGCCTTGAATTTGGCGGCAGCCGGAACGATCTGGGAGGACATGAGCGGGCACTGATCTTCCGTTGCCCATGATCATGCACAGGCTTTTGGTCGATTTCGCTTGGAGAAGCGGCCAAAAGCAGCTATGCAGCATTCCAGCCGAAGCTGGTGGCGTCAGAGCCGAGCCTTTGGGCAGTTCCCGATTTAACAGGATTTGCTCAGGATCAGCGTTGTTCGCAGGCATGTTCCTGTAGCAATGCAGCTGACGAGCCGGATGGAATACCAAAGGCGCCATGGCGCCGATTCGGCTCGATCGGGGTGGATCCCCGCGGGGTTGGAGCCCCTTTTTGGAAAAGAGCGCGTGAAGACCAGGAACGGCGCAAAGCCCCTTCAGGTCAACTCAGTCCGACACAGCGTCGCAACCCGCTGTGCTTCGCAACGCGCATCATGACAGCACGGTTGCCTTGAGCACAGAAGCGCGAGACAGACGCGAATGAGACCAGGTCAGAACCGGCGTATGCGCGGCCGCAGCAATAACAACAACAATAATAGCGGCAACCGCAAATCTCCGAATCCGCTGCAGCGTAGCTACGAGTCGAACGGTCCGGACGTAAAGGTCCGCGGCACCGCTCAGCATGTCGCCGAGAAGTATTTGCAGCTCGCGCGTGATGCTCAGTCTTCGGGTGATACCGTTGCGGCCGAGGGCTATTTCCAGCACGCCGAGCACTACTATCGCATCCTGCTCGCGGCCCAGGAGCAGATGGCCCAGCAATTCGGCCATTCTTTCCCACCGAATCGCGCCTTCGTCGAAGACGCCGATGAGGGCGAGGAGGAAGGCGACGAGGAGATGCAGCCCTTCCAGCCCGGCACCGGCCCGCAGCCGGAGCGCGGCGCCAACGGCTATGGCAACGCGAATGGCTATAACGGCCATGGCGGCCAGCGTGCCGAGGGCGAGGGTGGCGAAGGCCAGTCACAAGGCGGCCAGCGTTTCGACCGTCAGAACCGTCGCGAGCGCTTCAACAACAATAACAACAACAATAACCGCTTCGACCGGCAGGACCGCGGCGAGCGTCGCTTCGACCGCAATGCCGAGGGTGGCCAGGGCGTTCCGGGCGGTTATGCGCCGCGCCCCGATGCGCCGCGCTCCGACATCCCGGTCGGCGGCGAGTCGCAGCCCGACGCGCCGTCCGAGCAGCCGCAGGCTGAGCGCCGTTTCGAGCGCAGCGAGCGTCCGCAGCGCGAGCGCCGTCCGCGCCGCGAGGAACCTTCGGATGCGGGCGAGGAGGTCGCCGCCGCGCTGCCGTCCTTCCTGACCACTCCGGTGCGGGTCGCGGCCGTCGCGGCCCCTGTGGAGCCTGCTGAGGCCGCTCCGGCGGACGTCTCGACCGAAGCCGCGGAAGCCGCCCCGAAGCGGACCCGCCGCCGCCGTTCGCCGCGCGAGGTCATGGACGCGCTCGGCTCCGAGACGGATGGCTCGGCCGAGTAAGCAGTTCAGGCTGCCGTTCAAATCGAGAAGGGCCCGAAAGGGCCCTTTTCTTTGTTTGCGTCCCTTTGATGATCGCGCTCAGGCGATGCCGAGTTCCGCCGGCGCGTTCTCGACGCTGAGTTCGTCGCCCTGTCTCAAGGCGCCTCCCGTAACGATGCGGCAATAGACGCCGCAATCGACATGCCCGTAATGCGTCATCAGCGCCTTGGGGATCTGCATGTCCCGCGCGCCGGTCTCGGGGTCGACATTGGTCGCGGCGCAGCGGTCGATGCGCTTGAGGACATGAAGCCGCAACCCATCCGCGCCGGTGAGATCGCGGCCGACAAGGTCGTTCTCCTCCCAGGGCTCGAGCCCGCTGACCATCACATTGCCGCGGAAGCGCAGCGGATCGAGCGGGCGTCCAAGGCGCGCTTCGAGATCGGCGACGCTGGCGAGGTTGATGATCGAGACGAAGCCCGAGCGGGAATCGGTGAAGCGGTAGGTCGGCGGCGCCGTTAGCAGCTCCGGTGCGCCGCGCAGTTCGTCGGGCATGAAGCCTTCGAAGAAGCGGGTGATCTCCGCCCGCCCGCTTTCGCTACCGGTTGCGGCGCGCAGCACCTGCTGCCCGCTTTGCTCGATCACGAGGTCGCCGGTCGGGTCGTCATAGCGGCTGCGCAGCCGCGCAAGCGACTCGTTACGCATCAGCATGAGGTACTTGATCTTCGGCTGATGCACCGGCTCGGCCGGATCGAAGCCCGAGGGGCCGTTCTCGATGGCGAAGAGGCGGTCGCCGGGGAAATAGCCCTCGGCCGGCAGTTCGGCGCGCGCGAGCCTCTCCGGCGAGAGGCCCTTCACGGGGTAGCGGTAGAGCGTTTCGATGCGCATTGAAGGAACCCTGCCTAAGACTATGGCCATATAACCTTGTCGGCGGACCCTGACAGATCAATTATTCTATCGTTTTCGATCAATCCGGCTCGTCTTCTTCGCCGAGATCGCCCTCGCTGACGGAGCGTTGGCAGCCCCAACCGGTGAGCACGGCATCCGTTTCCTCGGCGACGAAGAAGCGGGCTGCGTCGCGGTCGTAGCCCTCTGATAGCAGGCGTTCATAGTCGGTGTGCACATGGCGGACATGGGAACCCAGGGAAAGCCAGAGCGCGGTGGAGGGCGGCAGATCCTTCATGTGCTTGCGCTCGGCCAGCGCGACCACCGCCTCGGCGTCGGAGAACGGGATGCCGGGCGTGACGGCTCTGAGCGCCTTGCGAATCGCCTGCTGTCGCTTGGTTCCGGCCATGCCCGATCTGCGCCTGCCCCTTGCGCCAGGTCAATTGCGGGCGCAGACCCCTTCCGTTGCGCGGATGTCACACTATCTTGGGTGGCGAGGGGCGGCCCGTCAGGGCGCTCCATCCTGATGAAAGGCAGCGGGCTGGCGTCGCTTCGGGGCGTCGGTCTGCGGGCGGAGTGAATCTGAATGAACATCGAGAAATATACCGATCGCGCGAAAGGCTTCCTCCAGGCGGCGCAGACGATCGCGCTGCGCGAGGGACACCAGCAGTTCACGCCGGAGCATCTGCTCAAGGCGCTGCTCGACGACAACGAGGGCATGGCGGCAGGCCTGATCGACCGGGCCGGCGGCAATGCCAAGCTCGCCTTGCAGCTGACCGATCAGGCGGTTGCGAAGCTGCCGAAGGTCTCCGGCGGCTCGGGCGGCCTCAATCTGACGCAAGGGTTGGCCCGCGTCTTCGATGCGGCCGAGAAGGCGGCGGAGAAGGCCGGCGACTCGTTCGTGACGGTCGAGCGCCTGCTGCTCGCTCTCGCCATCGAGAAGGACACCGAGGCCGGCAAGGCGCTGTCGAAGGCCGGCGTCACGCCGCAGGCGCTCAATGCCGCCATCGAGGCGATCCGCAAGGGCCGCACCGCGGATTCCGCGTCGGCCGAGCAGGCCTACGACGCGCTGAAGAAATATGCGCGCGACCTCACCGCCGCGGCGCGCGAGGGCAAGCTCGACCCGGTCATCGGCCGCGACGAGGAGATCCGCCGTACCATCCAGGTGCTGTCGCGCCGGACCAAGAACAACCCCGTCCTGATCGGCGAACCCGGCGTTGGCAAGACCGCCATTGCCGAGGGCCTCGCCCTGCGTATCGTCAACGGCGACGTGCCCGAGAGCCTGAAGGACAAGGAGCTGCTCGCCCTCGACATGGGCTCGCTGATCGCGGGCGCCAAATATCGCGGCGAGTTCGAGGAGCGGCTGAAGGCCGTGCTGAACGAGGTATCGTCCTCGGATGGCGGCGTCATCCTGTTCATCGACGAGATGCATACCCTCGTCGGCGCCGGCAAGACCGACGGCGCGATGGATGCCTCCAACCTGCTGAAGCCCGCGCTCGCCCGCGGCGAACTGCACTGCGTCGGCGCGACCACGCTCGACGAGTATCGCAAATATGTCGAGAAGGACGCCGCCCTGGCGCGGCGTTTCCAGCCGGTCTTCGTCGAGGAGCCGACGGTCGAGGATACGATCTCGATCCTGCGCGGCCTGAAGGAGAAATACGAGCAGCATCACCGCGTCCGCATCACGGATTCGGCGCTGGTTTCGGCCGCGACGCTGTCGAACCGCTACATCACCGACCGCTTCCTGCCCGACAAGGCCATCGACCTCGTCGACGAGGCTTCGGCGCGGCTGCGCATGCAGGTCGATTCCAAGCCCGAGGAGCTGGACTCGATCGACCGCGAGATCGTCCGCCTCAAGATCGAGCAGGAGGCTCTCAAGAAGGAGAGCGACGCCGGCTCGAAGGAACGGCTGAAGCGGCTCGAATTCGAACTCGCCGAGCTCGAGGGGCGCTCCGAGACGATCACCACCGCCTGGAAGGCCGAGAAGGACAAGCTCGGCCAGGCCGCGGAGATCAAGACGAAGCTCGACAATGCTCGGAACGAGCTGGCGCAGGCGCAGCGCAAGGGCGAGTACCAGCGCGCCGGCGAGCTCGCCTATGGCGAGATTCCGCAGCTCGAGAAGCGGCTCGCCGAGGTCGAGGCCGTGGGCGAGGGCGCCGGCATGGTCGAGGAGGCGGTGACGCCCGATCACGTCGCACAGGTCGTCTCGCGCTGGACCGGCGTGCCCGTCGACCGGATGCTCGAAGGCGAGAAGGAGAAGCTGCTGCGCATGGAGGAGGTTCTGGCCTCCCGCGTCGTCGGCCAGCGCGAGGCGGTGGAAGCCGTCTCGACGGCGGTCCGCCGTGCGCGTGCGGGCCTTCAGGACCCCAACCGTCCGATCGGGTCCTTCATGTTCCTCGGCCCCACCGGCGTCGGCAAGACCGAGCTGACCAAGGCGCTGGCGTCGTTCCTGTTCGACGATGACACCGCGCTCGTGCGCATCGACATGTCGGAATACATGGAGAAGCACTCGGTCGCCCGGCTGATCGGCGCGCCTCCCGGCTATGTCGGCTATGAGGAGGGCGGGGCGCTGACTGAGGCGGTGCGCCGCCGGCCCTATCAGGTCGTGCTCTTCGACGAGGTCGAGAAGGCGCATCCGGACGTCTTCAACGTCCTGCTGCAGGTGCTCGACGATGGTCGCCTGACGGACGGCCAGGGTCGCACGGTCGATTTCCGCAACGTGCTGATCATCATGACCTCGAATCTTGGTTCGGAGTATCTGGTGAACCAGCCCGATGGTCAGGACAGCGACGCGGTTCGCGACGAGGTGATGGGCGTGGTCAGGCAGGCCTTCCGGCCAGAGTTCCTGAACCGCATCGACGACATCATCCTGTTCCACCGGCTGCGGCGAGCGGATATGGGCGCGATTGTCGACATCCAGATGGCCCGCCTCGCGAAGCTGCTGACCGATCGCAAGATCACCCTCGAACTCTCGAAGGAGGCGCGCGAGTGGCTGGCGGAGAAGGGCTACGACCCGGCCTATGGCGCGCGCCCGCTCAAGCGCGTGATCCAGAAGTCGGTGCAGGACCCGCTTGCGGAAGCCATCCTCGCCGGCGAGATCGTCGACGGCGAGGATGTGCCGATCACGGTCGGACCGGGCTCGCTGATGCTGGGCGATGTCGCGGCTGTGAAGGAGAAGCGGCCGGCTGGCGTCGCGTTGAACTGAAATCTGCCGAGCAGCTAAATGAGAAAGGGCCGCGCGAGCGGCCCTTTCTTGCTTTCGACGGCTCGGGGCGCTTCAGCCGCGCTTCAGCAGAAACACCGCCTGTGCGCCAAACAGGTTCCAGAACCACCACGGCGCATTGACGCCGACCCTGCCACCGGCGGCGTCGAGCGCCACGGCGCGCTCCTTCTTGGCGCCGACCTGCTCGCACAGCGCCACGAAGTCCCGGATCGTGCAGAAATGGATGTTGGGCGTGTCCCACCACGAATAGGGCAGGGAATCCGTCACCGGCATCCGGCCCTGGAAGAACACCTGGCTGCGCATCCGCCAATGCCCGAAATTCGGGAAGGAGACGATGGCGTGCCGGCCGATGCGCAGCATCTGCTCCAGCACGAGCCGGGGATTGCGCGTCGCCTGAATGGTCTGGGACAGGATGACGTAGTCGAAGCTGTCGTCCGGATAGTCGGCGAGATCGGTATCGGCGTCGCCCTGGATCACCGATAGCCCGCGCGCGACGCAGTCCGCCACGCCCTCTCGTGACAGCTCGATGCCGCGCGCATCGACATCCCGCGTCTCAGCCAGAAGCGCGAGCAGCGCACCGTCGCCGCAACCGACATCGAGCACGCGCGTATGCGGCTGCACCATCTCGGCGACGAGCTTCAGGTCGATGCGGTTGCTGTTCTCGGTCAGCGCCATGCCTTAGATGCCCCGTGCCCGTGCCGCCGCGCCGATGAAGCCGCGCGTCGTGGCGAAGAGATTGGGCTCCTCCAGCAGGAAGGCATCGTGCCCCTTGTCGCTCTCCAGCTCGACGAAGGAGACCGAGGCGCCGGCCGCATTGAGCGCATGGACGATCGCGCGGGAATCCGCCGTCGGGAACAGCCAGTCCGAAGTGAAGGAAGCGACGCAGAAGCGCGTTTTCGTTCCCGCGAAGGCCCTTGCCAGCACGCCGTCATGATCGTCGGCGAGGTCGAAATAATCCATCGCGCGGGTCACATAGAGGTAGGAATTGGCGTCGAAGCGCTCGACGAAGCTGAGCCCCTGATGGCGGAGGTAACTCTCCACCTGAAAGTCAGCGTCGAAGGAGAAGGTCGGCGCCTCGCGGTCCTGCAGCTTGCGGCCGAACTTCCGGTGCAGTGCCTGCTCCGAGAGATAGGTGATGTGCGCGCCCATGCGCGCGACCGAGAGCCCTTTCGACGGCCGCGTGCCTTCTTCGAGATAGCGGCCCCGGCGCCACTCCGGATCGGCCATCACCGCCTGCCTGCCGACCTCGTGGAAGGCGATGTTCTGGGCTGAATGCTTGGCGCCGGTCGCCAGCGGCAGTGCCGAGAAGACGCGGGTCGGATAGCTCGCGGCCCATTGCAGCACCTGCATGCCGCCCATCGAGCCGCCGGCTACGCAGAACAGCGTGTCGATCCCGAGCGAGTCGACGAGGGCGGCTTGAGCCCGCACCATGTCGCGGATGGTCACGACCGGGAAGGAGAGGCCCCAGGGCTTGCCCGTTTCCGGATCGGTCGAGGCCGGCCCCGTCGTGCCGGTGCAGCCGCCGATGACATTGGCGCAGATCACGAAGAAGCGGTCGGTGTCGATCGGCTTGCCCGGCCCGATCATCGAGGTCCACCAGCCGCCCTTGCCGGTGATCGGGTTGCGGCTCGCGACATACTGGTCGCCCGTCAGCGCGTGGCAGACCAGGATCGCATTCGACCGAGACGCGTTCAGATCGCCGTATGTCTGATAGGCGATCTGCCAGTGGTTCAGCACGGCGCCGCAATCCATCAGCAGCGGCGTATCCGGGCCGAAGCGCGCGACCGGGCTCGATGGCTCGTTCGCTTCCTTCAGCGGGTCGGCCAGGCTGGGGGAAAGATCGCTCATATCGACCGCATCGCCAGAATGATTTGTCTTGCCGGTCCAGGCGTTCGGAAAATCGAACCCTAGCGATGCAGCGCCGAGGCTGCTCTGTCAATGCAGGACTGCGCTGCCGGCTTTGCCAAGGCGCTTTCGGGGCGCTAAGGAGCGTGGCCCTGTCGAGAAGCGCGTCCCGCCACGATGACCGAAGCCGCCCCTACCTCCCTCGCCGATCTGCGCAGCGAGATTGACCGCATCGACAGCGCCATGCACGCGCTGCTGATGGAGCGCTCGCAGATCATCGAGACGCTGATCTCGATCAAGAAGACGCAGGCCTCCGGCTCCGCCTTCCGCCCCGGCCGCGAGGCCGACATCATGAAGCGTCTCGCGCTCAGCCATAAGGGCCTGCTGCCGCTCGATACGGTGGAGAGCGTCTGGCGCATCATCATCGCGACCTTCACCTATGTGCAGGCGCCCTATTCGGTCCATGCCGATGTCTCCGGCGGCGATGCGGCGATGCGTGATTCCGCCCGCTTCCATTTCGGCTTCACCGTGCCCTTCATGCCCCATGAGGACGCGCGAGCCGTCATCCGCGCCGTGGCGGAGTCGGCCGGCGATCTCGGCATCTTCCGCATGGACCAGGGCGCCAGCGCCGGCATCTGGTGGCGGGACCTGATCGGGCAGGACTCGCCGAAGATCATCGCGCGGCTGCCCTTCGTCGAGCGGCCGGACCATCCCGCCGGCACGCCGGTCTACTGCATCGCCAAGCCCCTGGCGGACGCCGCGGTGCGTGAGATCGTGCTCTATGCCGCCCGCGTCGAGCGCTGGTCGGAGAGCCTGCGCCACGGCCTCGCACAGCATCTGGCCGAGGTCTCGGCTTCCGCCGCGGACGGCTCCCATCTCTCCCTGCTGGTTGCCGCCTCCGGCGAGATCGACCAGGCCGTGATCCGTGAGGCGCTCACGCCCGCGGGTCTCAGCGACTTCTCCGAGGTGGGCAGCCACGCCGCCCGCTTCGCCGTCAAATCCGCCCGCTGAGTGGGCCACACTCTTCCTGCTGCAAGGTCAATCGTCATGGCGACTCGTCCCACCCCGCGTCCCGGCGTCCTCGACATCGAGGCCTATGTCCCCGGCAAATCCGCTGCGCCTGCCGGTGTGAAGCTGCACAAGCTCTCCTCCAACGAAACCCCGCTCGGCCCGAGCCCGAAGGCGATCGCGGCTTTCGAGGGTCTCGCAGCAAAGCTGGAACTCTACCCCGACGGAACCTCCAGCAAGCTCAAGCAGGCGATCGCCGCCCGCTACGGCCTTGATCCCGCGCGCATCATCTGCGGCAACGGCTCGGATGAATTGCTGGAGCTCGTCACCAAGGCCTATCTCGGCGACGGTGACGAGGGCGTCTTCACCGAGCACGGCTTCCTCGTTTATCGCATCGCGATCCTTGCCGCCGGCGGCAAGCCGGTCGTCGTCAAGGAGAAGAACTACACCGCCGATGTCGATGCCATCCTTGCAGCGGTGACGCCGAGGACGAAGATCGTCTTCCTCGCCAACCCCAACAACCCGACCGGCACCTATCTGCCCTTCGACGAGGTCAAGCGCCTGCAGGCCGGCCTGCCGCCACAGGTCCTGCTCGTGCTCGACGCTGCCTATGCCGAATATGTCCGCCGCAACGATTACGCCTCCGGCATCGAGCTCGTCGCCGAGAGCGAGAATGTCGTGATGACCCGGACCTTCTCGAAGATCTACGGCCTCGCCAATCTGCGCATCGGCTGGATCTATGCGCCGGCGCATGTCATCGACGCGCTTGAGCGCATCCGCGGCCCCTTCAACGTCAACGGCGCCGCGATCGAGGCTGGTGCCGCGGCCGTTGCCGACGAGGCGCATGTCGCTTCAGCCCTCGAACACAACGAGAAATGGCTCGCCTGGACGACGGCCGAGCTGGAGAAGCTCGGCCTCACCGTGACGCCATCGGTCGGCAACTTCATCCTGATCCACTTCCCGAAGGCACCGGGCAAGACGGCGAAGGAGGCCGACGCCTTCCTGACGCAGCGCGGGCTGATCCTGCGCGCCGTCGCCTCCTACGGCCTGCCGGATGCGCTACGCATGACGATCGGCACCGAGGAGGCCAACCGCCTCGTCGTCGCCGCGCTCGCCGATTTTCTGGCCGGCAAGCCGTGACCTCGGCTCAGGAGAGCTTCGCGCCGCGCCGCGCCGAGCCGGTCTTCGGCAGGCTGGCGATCATCGGCATCGGGCTCATCGGCTCCTCGATCGCGCGGGCGGCGAAGGAACTGAACCTGGCCGGCACGATCGTGCTGTCGGATCGCGATGCCGGCGTACGGACCCGTGCCCGCGAACTCGACATCGGCCATGCCATCACGGAGACGGCGGCCGAGGCCGCGCGCGGTGCCGACCACATCATCCTCTGCGTGCCGGTCGGCGCCTGCGGCACGGTCGCCGCCGAGATCGCCTCGGAGCTGAAGCCCGGCGCAATCCTGTCGGATGTCGGCTCGGTCAAGGGCTCGGTCGTCGATGCGGTCTCGCCGCATCTGCCCGACGGCGTTTCCTTCGTGCCGGCCCATCCCGTCGCGGGCACCGAGAATTCCGGCCCCGAGGCCGGCTTCCCGAGCCTCTTCCTCAACCGCTGGTGCATCCTGACCCCGCCCGAGGGCACCGACCCGGCGGCGGTCGCTAAGACGCGCCAGCTTTGGGAGGGCATGGGCGCCCTGGTCGAGGTGATGAGCGCGCAGCATCATGATCTCGTACTGGCCGTCACCAGCCATCTGCCGCATCTGATCGCCTACAACATCGTCGGCACGGCAGAGGATCTGGAGGCGGTGACGCAGTCGGAGGTCATCAAGTTCTCCGCCGGCGGCTTCCGCGATTTCACCCGCATCGCGGCTTCGGACCCGACGATGTGGCGCGACGTCTTCCTGCACAACAAGGAAGCGGTTCTGGAGATGCTCGGCCGCTTCAACGAGGACCTCGCGCTGCTCACCCGCGCCATCCGCTATGGCGACGGCGAGACGCTGCACAAGCACTTCACCCGCACCCGCGCCATCCGCCGTGGCATCGTCGCGCTCGGCCAGGAGAAGCCGGAGACGGAGAAGCTGCGCAAGGACTGAGCCGGGAGCAGGCGGGCGGTCGCCGGATTTTCCTTCAGCCGAACCGGGTTGTGCATGGAGCCCCATGAGGCCTGGCGAGGACTCTTGCCAAGCCGGCCCCCTGCTGTTACAGCGCCCCCGTTGCCGCTTTAGCTCAGCTGGTAGAGCACCTCATTCGTAATGAGGGGGTCGGGGGTTCGAATCCCTCAAGCGGCACCATTTTCCTATTCACCCAGGTTCGCTGACGTTCGCAAACCGGTCAAAACGGCCGGTTTTTTTGTGTCTGGCGTACGTCTGCGTTCGAGTCCGGCCATTGACGGCCGCGAGGCAAGTCCTATCGCTATTGGCGCCCACGCGGTGGCGATCACGACTCAAATCCTATGCCAGCCGTTCAATGCCACGTCGCTCTCCAGGCAGTTCTTTGCTGTTCCGATGAGGGGCACTCTCGGTTGAACCGGGCGCCTGTCTCGAAGCGGTAAAGAGCTCGTCCGACCTAACGGTCGCGGTTGGCCCATTGCCGACGCTCAGGAGGTGCGGTTTCGGGCAGTGCGACGGGACGGTCGAAGCTGGCCGAGAACGACGCAAGGCGTGTCCGCAATTGGGCTCTGCACTTTCAGTGGAATGTTTCTCACAGGCGAACGCTGAGCGCCGAGAAGCACGCGATTGTCCCGTTTCGCCTGTGGCCAATCGCGTTCGAAACAGGTTCAGGCCTTCGCCTCATCGTCGGGATGGGGCATCTCGCAGAATTTTCCGCCGAGATAGCGCCCAGCTGGCGACATCGGATCGAGCGCGGGCGACGTCGTCTCGACATGGGCCCGGAACGGCTCCGAACTGTCCTGCGGGTGGTAGCCGAGATGGTTGGCGCCACTATTGTCCACGGCCTTCACGGCGTTGTTGGAGGTGCCGAAGGAAATCGTGTGACCGACGAAGGGAGCGGTCAGCGCAGCCGTGACGAGGCGTACGCAATCGTCGAAGGACAGATAGGACCAGAGCATCCGGCGGTCGACCGGCTCCGGGAAGGACGAGAAGATGCGCAGGCACGCCGTCTCGATGCTGTACTTGTCCCAATAGAGCCGGCTGAGGCTTTCGACGAAGGTCTTGCCGACGCCGTAGAGGCAGTCGGGCCGGACGGGCGCATCGACCGGGATCTGCGCCCCGATCTCGTGGAAGCCGATGGCATGGACGGAGGACGCGTAGACGATTCGCTTCACGCCGTGTTTCCGGGCGCCCTCGTAGACGTGGTAGGAGCCGCGGATACTCGAATCGAGGACGATCTGCCATTCCCGTTCGGTCGGCGCGCCGCCAAAATGTACGATCGCGTCGCACCCCTCGGTGGCGGCGATCGTGGCCTCCATGTCGGCAAGGTCGAAGATCGCCTCCTCTTCATGGGCGGCGAGCGGCCCGAGCGGCTCGCGATCGGCAAGGCGAATGATCTTGGCGAGCGGCGCGAGGCCCAAGCGGAGCTGAGAGCCGAGACGCCCGGCCGCGCCGGTAATCAGGATGCGGTTGTAATGCGGCATGTGATCCTCGCCTCTGTCCGCCGCAGCCTAGCAACGCGGCAGCTTCTGGGGTAGCCGCGGTGAACGGCGCAACGGCACGTCGTCACCCTGTCGGCGGCTGGTGGTCGCGCTTCAGACACGGGCCTCGCGCTGCGCCGGATCAGCCGCGCATCTTGGCGATCAATCCGTCCGCTCCACGGGCCAGAAGAACAGCGTCGCCTCCGCACGCCACGAAGGAGAAGCCCTCCCCCAGCAGGCTCTTTGCGAAGGCCGGGTCGAACACCAGCGTTCCGACCGGGATGCCGGCCTTGATCAGCCTTTGCGCCGCGGGGCGGATCAACTCCCACACGGCCGGATCGGTGGGCTTGCCCAGGAGTCCGATATCCGCCGCGATATCCGCCGGCCCGAAGAACACGCCGTCGACACCGGCGACACGGCCGATCTCCAGCGACTGCTCGACCGCCGCGCGCGTCTCGACCTGAACGATCACCGCCGTCTCTTCGCCGATCCGGCTGAAATAGTCGGTCATCCGACCGAAGGCATTGGCGCGCGTGCAGCCGCTGACGCCTCGGATGCCGTGCGGCGGATACCGGGTCGCAGCGACCGCTTTCTCGGCTTCGGCTGGGTTCTGCACCATCGGGAAGAGCAACCCCGGCGCCCCGAGATCGAGCAACCGCTTGACCAGCACGGCGTCGTTCCAGTCCGGGCGCACGATGGGCGTGACTGGATGGGCGGCGAGCACCTGCAGTTGCGCCATCACGGAGTTCAGGTCGTTCGGCGAATGCTCCGTATCGATCAGCATCCAGTCGAATCCGGAGCTGGCCACTGCTTCCGTGGCGAAGGCGCTGGAAAGGCTGAGCCAGAGCCCGATCTGGGGCTGCCCGGCCCGGATCGATGCGAGGAACCTGTTCGTGGGCAGTTGCATCGAATTGCTCTCCATTCGGCAGACCGTCGCGCAAGGCGCTAGCGAGGCAGCTCGCCACGGCGGGACGTCGCCAGCACAGCCGCCACGCGCTCTTCGGACAGCCCGTACTCGGCGCGGGCGACCTCGGCCGAGACATAGCCCAGCGCCAGATCGCGCTCGACGCTGCTTGCCGCCCGCTCGGCCGGCGCGCCATAGCCCGCCCCGCCCGGAAAGGCCATGACGACCTTGCGGCCATGCGGCACGAACTGCTTGCCCTTGCCCTTCATCGCCGTGCCGTCGTCCAGCGCGATCGTCGTCGGCGCGCCGCCGCCGCCGCCGCGCCGGCCACGGGCGGGATGGTGCACGCGGTCGAACATCGCCTGGATGTCGAACTCGTAGCCCTCCCAGGCACCGACCTCCATATGCTGGCCGAGGCCGCCGCGATGCCGGCCATTGCCGCCGGAATCGGGCCGGAGTTCCTTGCGCCAGACAATGACCGGGCCGACCTGCTCGGTCGCCTCGACCGGCATCGTCATCACGCCCGAGGGAAAGGCTGTCGCGCTCATGCCGTCGAGCGCAGGCCGCGCGCCCGAGCCACCTGAGTTGAAGGTCAGCACCTCGGCGCGCACCGGCTCGGCCGGCTGCGGGCCGTCGCTGCGCGGGCGCAGCGAGACCTGGAAGTTGCAGAGGCTGCCCGCGCCCTCGGCCGGAACGAGGCCGGGCAGGAGCTTGTCGAGCGCGTCATAGATCGTGTCCGGCACCATGTGGCCGATGATGTGGCGCAGCGCCACCGGCGCGGGCCAGACCGCGTTGACGATCGTATGCTCCGGCGCAGTGATGCGGAACGGCTCCAGCGAGGCGGCGTTGTTCGGGATCTCCGGCGCGATCGCGCATTTCAACGCGTAGCAGGTATACGCCTTCGTATAGACTAGCGGCACGTTGATGCCGTTCTTGTCGACGCCGGAGGTGCCGGCCCAGTCGCAGAGCACACCGTCCGGCTCGATCGAGATCTTGACGTGGAGGTCGATCGGCCGGCTGTAGCCGTCGATCCGCATATGGCCCTCGGCCTGGCCGCGTGGCAGCGCCGCGATCCTGTCGAGCGTCGCCTGGCGGGAGTTCGTCAGGATGAATTCGGAGATGCCCGCGAGATCGGCGAGCTTGAACTCGACCATCATGTCGATCAGGCGGCGATGACCGATCTCATTGCAGGTCGCGAGCGCATAGACGTCGCCGACGAGCTGGTCGGGCTCGCGGACATTGCCGCGGATGATCGCGACCAGCGTCTCGTTGACCGTCCCGCGATCGGCGAACTTCATGATCGGGATATGCAAGCCTTCCTCATAGACCGAATTGGCGTCGGCGCCGAAACCACGCCCGCCGATATCGACGATATGGGCGGTGCAGGCGAAGAAGCCGACATGTCGGCCGTTGTGGAAGGAGGGGCTGACGACCGTGATGTCGTGCAGGTGGCCGGTGCCCTCCCAGGGGTTGTTGGTGATGTAGACATCGCCTTCCGCGATGTTCTCGCGCCCGATGCGGCGGATGAAATGGGCGACGGCATCGGCCATGGCGTTGACGTGGCCGGGCGTGCCGGTCACCGCCTGCGCCAGCATCTCGCCCTTCTCGTTGTAGACGCCGGCCGAGAGGTCCCCGGCCTCGCGCACCGAGGTCGAGAAGGAGGTGCGGATCAGCGCCTGCGCCTGTTCCTCGACGACCGAGATCAGGCGGTTCCACATGACCTGATAGGCGACCTTGGAGATCTCAGACATGGGCGGGCTCCTTCCGCGCGGCGACGGAGGCGGCGGGTGCGACTTCTGAAAGGCGGATGTCGATGCAGCCGTCATTCAGCGTGACGGCGAAACGGCTCGACGGCAGGACGATGGTGGTCTCGTCCTCGGTGACGATGCCGGGGCCGTTGATCCGGCTGCCGGCGGGGAGGGCAGTGCGGCTATGGGCTTCGGCTTCGACGCGGCGGCCGAGCCCTGCATCGAAGACGGAACGGCTACCCTCTGCCGGTACATCCCGTATCTGCGAGCCCGGCGCGACAGGAACGACGGCTTCCTGCGGCGTGTGAGCGTTGACCGACCAGACCGTGATCTCGGCGGCGAGTCCCTTCACCGTGCGGCCGAACAGATTGGCGTATTCGCGCTCGAAACGCTGCAGGATGACGGCAGGATCGGCGGCGCGCGCCTCCTCCGGCGTCAGCGTCACCGGGATTTCCCAGCCCTGACCGGCATAGCGCATATAGACCTTGTATTCGGCCAGGATCTCGCCGGCCCAGCCGCAGGAGCGCACGACCCGCGTCGCTTCCTCTTCCATCTCGTCGAAGAGCCTGGCGACGCGCGTCGTGTCGAACTGGGCGAGGCGCATGAACAGCGTGCGATTGGCCTCGAAGCTGAACGGCGCCCTGAGGAAGCCGATGGCGGAGCCGACGCCGGCACCGGGCGGCACGAGGCAGCGCGAAATGCCGAGCTTCTCGCAAAGCCGGCCGGCATGGAGCGGGGCGGCGCCGCCGAAGGCGATCATCGTGTATTCCGACAGGTCCTCGCCGTTCTCGACGGCGTGGACGCGCGCGGCGTTGGCCATGTTCTCGTCGACGACCTCGGCGACGCCCCAGGCGCTCTCCTGGGCATCCATGCCGAGCTTGCCGCCGATCTCGCGTTCCAGCGCAGCGGCCGACTGATCTGCGAAGAGCGGAATCGTGCCCGCCGCGAAATTATCCGGATCGATTTTGCCGAGGATGACGTCGGCATCGGTCACGGCCGGGCGCTTGCCGTCGCGGCCGTAGCAGGCGGGGCCGGGCTCGGAGCCCGCGCTTTCCGGCCCGACGCGGATCTGATTCATTGAGTCGACGTGGGCGAGGCTGCCGCCACCGGCGCCGATCTCGACCATGTCGATCACCGGGATCGAGATTGGCATGCCCGAGCCCTTCTTGAAGCGATAGGTCCGGGCGACCTCGAAGACGCGCGCGGTCTTCGGCGTGTAGTTCTTGATCAGGCAGATCTTCGCGGTGGTGCCGCCCATGTCGAACGACAGGACTTTCTTCAGTCCGTGCCGCGCCGCGATGTCGGCGGCGAAGACGGCCCCGCCGGCCGGACCGGATTCGACGAGGCGCACCGGGAACTCCGAGGCGCTCTCCAACGAGATGATGCCGCCGCCCGAATGCATCAGGAAGATCGGACATGAGGCGCCCTCAGCGGCGAGCCGCCCCTTCAGCCGGACGAGATAGCTCTTCATCAGCGGCTTGATGTAGGCGTTGGCGATCGTCGTGTTGAAGCGCTCGTATTCGCGCATCTGCGGCGAGACTTCCGACGAGAGCGAGACCATCGCCCCGGGCAGCCGCTCGGCCAGCACATCGAGGATCAGCCGCTCATGCGCGTCGTTGACATAGGAGTGGAGCAGACCGACGGCGACGCTCTCATAACCGGCCTCACGCAGTTCGTCGGCCAGGGCCTCGACCGCGGCCCGCTCCAGCGGAAGCAGCACCCGGCCGCGGGCATCCATCCGTTCCTTGACGGTGTAGCGGCGATTGCGCGGCAGCAGCGGTTCCGGCAGCGTCAGGTTGAGGTCGTATTGCTCGAAGCGGCTTTCCGTCCGCATCTCGATGACGTCGCGGAAGCCTTCCGTCGTGATCAGCGCCGTCTTGGCCCCGCGCCGCTCGATCAGCGCATTGGTTGCCAGTGTCGTGCCGTGGATGATCTGCCCGATATCGGAAGCCGCGATGCCGGCCTTGGCGCAGACCCGGTGCATGCCCTCGATGATCGCGTCCTCGGGCGCGGCATAGGTGGTGAGAACCTTTGCCGACCAGCGTTGCCCCGCCTGTTCGAGCACGACATCCGTGAAGGTACCCCCGATGTCGACGCCCAGACGGGCTCCGATAATGGACATGGCTCGTGCGCCTCCGTTGCCTGATCGGATCAAGATAGAAATGGTCTGCCCATGTCGTCGAATTATTATTTTCTATATTATTCGATAAAGGAAATTTATCGATCATCCCTCCGCGGTCACCCCCGCGCGGCCGTGATCTCGTCGGCTCAATGATGCCGCGCAGCCCTTTCCCCCGCGAGTTCGGCGGCACGCCTGAGCAGGAAGCTGGCTGGCGTATGGGCATATGACGCCGTGAAGATCAGAGCGCTGGGCTTCCACGGATAAGGCACCTCCACGAGCTCGCCGGACTCCAGGTGTTTCCCCACCAGCGTGCGCGACATCGGCGCGATTCCGAGGCCGTCCAGGGTCATCTGCAGCGAGGCGGCCAGGCTGCTCGACGGAACGATCCGTATCGGCCCTTCCCAGCCGTCGCGGAAATGCGCCGAAAGCTCGACGAAATGGCGCGTGTTACGCGCATGGGTGAGGATCGCGTGCGACGCCATCGTCGCAATATCCGAGCCGGCGAGCGCAAGCCGGGGCGAGGCCACCCACAGATAGGGCACGGAGCCGAGATCGATATTGGTGATGTTGAAGTTCGAGATCGGTCCGTTCAGGAGGCACAGATCGAGCGACCGTGAGACCAGCTCCTCGCGCAGATTGATGGTCAGATCGACCCTCAGCTCGACATCGACATTCGGGAAGACCTCGCGCAGATCGAGCAGGTAGTCGCGCAGCCAGGTCTGCGCGATCAGCTCGGCGACGCCCAGCCGCAGGACGCCGGCCTGCTGGTCGGAACGGATGGAATGCTGCGAGAACTCGTCCGAAGCCAGCAGCACTTTCTCGGCATGTGCCAGCAGAGAATGCCCGATCGGCGTCAGGGCAACCGAGCCGGAGTCGCGATAGAAGAGCCTTACACCCAACGTGGCCTCGAGCTGGGAGATGCGCACCGAGATATTCGGCTGCGTGGTATTAAGGCGTTCGGCAGCACCTCTGAAACTGCCGAGCTTGGCGACCCAGGCGAAGCTCTCGAGCTGCTTCAGGGTCCAGTTCGGCATCGCGCCCCTCCAGAGCGCCGCAGCGCAACAAGCACTTTTAGGCCGTTTTTCCAATCGATAAAGAAATTCTATCGCAGAAACAGAAAAATCCAATTGGATGTTATCGCGAGATCAGAGTGCGCTTCTCAGCGCGTCTGTAACGTTACCCTCAGGTGTCGGCGTAAGCCGCTGGCGTGTCCACGAAACCGCAGCAGGCAACTTTCGCGAAATCAGTTAGACAACCACAGCAGCGAACGTTCAGGAATTCTCACGCTGGCCGGCGCGCCGATCTCGACCAGATCGCGCCCCGACTGGAACGGCACGTCGATCGCCACCGGATTCGTCCCGATCGTGACGAGATAGCGGACGCTGGCGCCCAGGAACTCCCGCCCCGTCACGATGCAGGGCATAGCGACGCCTTCGCCCTTGGCATCGGCAGGCGCAAGAATGGCGTGCTGCGGGCGGAAGACGAGTTTCGAGCCGGGCGGGATGTCGCTGCCGGACTCAACGACGATGCCGCCGTCCAGCTCGAAATGGCGTGAATCCGAAGCGATCCTCCCATCGAGGATGTTGGCCGTGCCGAGGAAGTTGGCGACGAAGAGGTTGGCCGGGTTCTCATAGAGCTCCATCGGCGTACCGACCTGCTGCACGATGCCGTCGTTCATCACGGCGATGCGGTCGCAGATCGTGTTCGCCTCCTCCTGGTCGTGGGTGACGAAGATTGTCGTCAGTCCGAGGCGCTGCTGCAGTTCACGCAGTTCCCGGCGCACCTGCACGCGCATCTTGGCGTCGAGGTTCGACAAGGGTTCGTCGAGCAGCAAGACCTTCGGCTCGACGACGACAGTGCGTGCCACGGCGACGCGCTGCTGCTGGCCGCCGGAAAGCTGCGAAGGCCGGCGATCTGCCAGATGGGAAAGCCCAACCAGGCCCAGCGCGACATCGACGCGTCGGTCGACCTCCGCGCGCTTCACGCCGCGCTCCTCCAGCCCAAAGGCAACGTTGCGGCGCACGCTCATATGCGGCCACAACGCATAGGACTGGAACACCATGCCGACGTCGCGCTTCCAGGGGGGCAGCGCCGAGATGTCCCGGCCGCCAATGGTGACGCGGCCCGTATCGGCCTGGTTGAACCCGGCGATCAACCTGAGCAGGGTGGTCTTGCCGCAACCCGAAGGGCCGAGAAAGGCGAAGAACTCGCCCGGCCTGATCGAGAGCCCGACATCCTTCAGGACATGGTTGTCGCCATAGGACAGGTTGACCCCCTCGATCTCGACGGAGAGCGCCGGAGTGGCGATGGCTGCTGCAGCCGTGTCTTGCTTGATCGACGCATTCATCGTCAGTGGTCCATGCCCTTGGCTTTCTGGCTGCGCTCGATCACGAGATGCGAGAGAAAGGTGCAGGCCGCGACCAGCAGCACGGCGATGACGCCGAGTGCCGCACCGGGCCCGCGCCCCGCCGCAGACTGCATGAAGACGTAGAGCCCGTAGGCCAGCGGCGCATCGGAGTTGGATTGCACCAGCATCAGCGTCGCCGAGAGCTCGACCGCGGCCGTCGAGAAGGAGGTGACGAAGCCCGCGAGAATGCCACCCGCCATCAGCGGCACGACGACGCGGCGCACGGTCCGGGACTTGGTGGCGCCGAGATTCTCGGCGGCCTCCTCCAGCGAGACCGAGATCTGCTGCAGGGCGGCGTAACAGGCGCGCAGCGCATAGGGCAGCCGACGGATGGCCAAGGCCAGCACGATGGTGATCCAGAGCGATGCCAGCGGCGTGCCGTCGGGCAGGGTGACCCCGTAGAAGGCGCGTAGATAGCCGATGCCCAGCACCACGCCGGGTATCGCGAGCGCAGCCGTCGCCATCCAGTCGAGCCATTCGCGGCCGATCAGCTTGGTGCGCAGCACGAGATAGGCGATCGCGACGCCGAGCACGACATCGATGCCTCCGGCGATGGTGGCGTAGAGCAGCGTGTTCTTGATGTAGATCGAGCTTTCGCCGAAGACGCGGCCGTAATGCGCCAGGGTGAAGCCGTCCGGCAGCGGCGAGAACGACCAGATCGTCGCGAAGGACAGCAGCAGCAGACCCAGATGCGGCGCCAGCACGAGCGCCAGGATCAGGAACACGACGCCATAGCCGAGCGCCGCCTCGCCGGGGCTCATCTTGCGGCGGGCAAGGCCCCCGCCGCCGCGCTGGGTGGTGGCATAGTCGCGGCCCTTCAGGGCTTGTGCCGAGAGCCACATCGCCAGCACCGAGGCGACGATCAGGACGACCGAGATCACATATCCCATCGGGTCGGCGATGCCGATCGAGGTGACGCGCAGATAGGCCTGCGGGGCGAGCATGTCCTTCACATTGAGCAGCAGCGGCGTCGCCAGATCGTCGAACACCTTGACGAAGACGAGCGAGGCGCCGGCGAGATAGCCCGGCATGGCGAGAGGGAAGACGATCCGCCGGAAGAGCCGGAAGCCGGAGGAGCCGAGATTCTGCGCCGCCTCTTCCATGGCGCGGTCGATGTTGCGCAGCGCCGCCGAGAGGTTGATCAGGATGAAGGGGAAGTAGTGGACCGACTGGACGAATATGACGCCGTTCAGCCCCTCCATGAAGTCGATCTTGAAGCCCAAATACTCGTCCAGCAGCAGGTTGATCGAGCCGTTCCTGCCGAAGAAGAGCTGCATGGCCACCGCGCCGACGAAGGGCGGCATGATCAGCGGCAGGAAGCCGAGCGTCTGGACGATCGCGGCGCCGCGAAAGGCGAAGCGCGTGGTCAGATAGGCTAGCGGCAGGGCGAAGACCGAAGCCCAGACCACCGACATCGCCGCGACATAAGTCGAGTTCCACAGCGAGCGCATGAACAGCTCGGTGCGGAAGAAGTCGTAGAAATTGACCAGCGTGAAGCTCGACGTGCCCTTCTCGGTGAAGGCGACGTAGATCACCGTCGCGACCGGCAGCACCAGGAACATCACGAGGAACGCGGCGATGGCGAGCGCCAGCGCGATCTGGCCGGGTGTCGCGGAGATGCGACGGGACGGGTGCGATGTGGTTGCGGTCGGGATGGCTGTCATGAAGCGGGCCGGGTGTCATCCCGCACGCGCTGCGGCATGGAATGCCGCCGCGCAGATGCGGGATCGTCTGCAGGAAAAGGCGCCTTCTCGTCACGCGGTCCCGTGTCTGCGCCGCAGCGTTTCACGCAGCAGCGCGCACGGGATGACACGCGCGTGAAAGCCTACTTCGCGGCCTTCAGCGCATCCTCGGCCTTGGCCTTCGCCTTGGCGTAATGATCGCGGGCAAATCCGGCCCACTGGTTCTCGACCTCGGCCTGGCGCGCCCCCTTCTCCTTGCCGCCGGTGAAGGCTCCGCGCAGCTCGGCGCTCGCGGCCTGCGCCTCGGTGACCGGCATGGCCGCCAGCAGCACGCGCGCCTCCTCGGCCAGCGCCTTGGCCTGCTCGTTCGGCTTCTTGGCGAGAGCCGCATCGACCTCGTGGAGCACCTTGTTGACACCCTTCAGCCCGTCGAGTTGGAAGGAGATCAGCTGGTCGAACAGCGTGTCGACGACGGCCGTGCGCTGCTCCGACTTGTCGACGTCGAAGCCGATCATCTTCTGGAAGCGGGGATCGGTGAAGGGGTTGGGGTAGTCGGCCCCGGCCTTGGCGTAGACAGCCGGGTTGACCGGCAGGCGTCGGATGCCGGGCTCCAGCAGAACCTCCTGGCCGGCGGGCGAGAGCAGGAACTCGATGAAGGCCTCGGCCGCGGCCTTGTTCGGCGGATTGGCGATAATGCCGACATTGGCGGGCACGACCGTGGTCACCGTCGGGTAGACGAACTTGACCGGGAAGCCCGAGGCCTGCGCCGAGAAGGCGAAGAAATCGATCACGATGCCGACGCCGACCTGGCCCGAATTGACCTGCTCCGGCACACCGAAGGAGCGCTCGTTGATCGAGCGGAAGTTGCCGGCCATCTCCTTGATGGTGCGCCAGCCCTTGTCCCAGCCCTCGCCCTGCAGGATGGTCTCGATCGTCAGATGCGTCGTGCCCGAACGCGACGGGGCGGCGATCGCGACATGGTCGTAGAAGGCTGGCTTGGCGAGATCCTGCCAGTCCTTTGGCTCAGGCAGCTTGTTGGCCTTCGCGTAGCGCTCGTTCCACATGATGCCGTAACCCGAGGCCGCGAAGCCGAAATAGAAGCCGTCCGGGTCGTTGATCGGGTACGAACCGATCTTCTCTGGGATGTCGGTAGCCTTCGGCTTGTAGGCGGTCAGCAGCTTCTTGCCCTTCAGGACCTCGAAGGCGTCCGGCGCCGAGGCCCAGAACAGATCGACCTGATTGTTCGCCTTGGTTTCCTCGACATATTTCACGCCAGCATTGGTGTTGCGGTTCTGGACCTCGAGCGTGACGCCGGGCACGGCCTTCTCGAAGGCTTTCTTGATCGGGTCGGTCACATCCTTGGAAAACGAGGTCACCACCGTGACCTTGCCGGCAGGCGCCTGTGCCAGGGCGATGCCGGGCAGGCTCATCGCCCCCAGGGTGGCTGCGATCACGAAACGACGGTTCAGCATGGACGTTCTCCCTGGTGGTTTGTTTCTTGGCGGTTTCTTGGATTCTTATCGGCCGGCAGCGCTGCTCGCAGTGTGCGAGCCCGTCCCCCAGGCAAATGTTGGCAGGCAGTATGTCGGCGAAGCTGCGTTGCGGGCAAACAAGGCCTCGCAGCTGCGCTGGAACGCCTGATCGCCCTCGCTCCAGCTCAGCTCGTCCCGGTGAATGCCCCCGGCGATGAAGAGGCAATCGACGCCCGCGCGGGCCGCGCCCGCGACGTCATGTTCGAGCGAGTCACCGATCGCGAGCAGGCGGCTGGGCGGCAGACCAAGCCTCTGCAGGCAGGTACGATAAATGCGCGGCTCCGGCTTGCCATGGTAATGCACCACGCCGCCCATTCGCTCATACGCCAGGGCGATCGCACCCGGCGCCTCCAGCAGGCGCCCGCCCGGATGGACGCGGTGGCGGTCGGGATTGCCGCAGATCATCGGCAGTCCCTGCGACAGGGCGCGCTCCAGCACGGGGCGCCAGCCGGCGACCGACTGTTTCTCGGCATCGATACTGAGCACGAACAGGAAGTCCGCCTGCTCGGGCGCATCCACGAGCGTCAGTCCGAGGCCATCTGCCAGATGCTGCTCGCCCGGCCGCGTGAGCGGCAGGCAGCGTGTGCCCAGGTCGCGATAGGCCGGCTCGTCCCGCCGCAACAGCGCATCGCGGGCGTCGTCCCCGGCGGAGACGACGGAATCGTAGAGGTCGCGGGAAAAGCCCATTCTGGCCAGGATGGCCTCGTTCTCGCTGCCGTCACGTCCCGAATTCGAGAGAATGACGACGCGCTTGCCGGCCGCGCGCATGGCTTCGAGGCAGGCGATGGCGCCTTCATGGGCCGCTGCGCCGTCATGCAGCACGCCCCACTGGTCGAGCAGGAAGCCGTCATAGCGCCCAGCCAGTTGCGAGACACCGTCCGGGAACGCCGTCCGGTGCCGCAGATCAGACGATGCGGGCGCGGACATAGGCTGAAATCGCTTCGCTGATGATGACGATGCCGAGGATGGCGATCAGGATGACGATGGCCTGGGACCAGGCGAACTGGTTGATCGAGGCATAGAGCAGCAGCCCGATGCCGCCGGCGCCGACGAAGCCGAGCACGCTCGACTCCCGCACATTGATGTCCCAGCGATAGATCGAGGTTCCGATCAGGACCGGCAGGATCTGCGGCAGGATGGCGACGCCGTAGACCTGGAGCGTGCTGGCGCCGGTCGCTTCCACCGCCTCGATCTGGCCGGCATCGACCTCCTCGATCGCTTCCGCGACGAGCTTGGCGATGAAGCCGACCGAGCGCGCCGCCACGGCGCAAATGCCGGCCACCGGTCCGGGCCCGAAAATCGCGACGAAGACCAGTCCCCAGATCACCGTGTTGATCGAGCGCGAGAGCACCAGGATGCCGCGCCCGAGCAGCCAGGTTCCCTGGTTCCAGGTGGTGTTGCGCGCCGCCAGGAAGGCGACGGGAACCGCGAAGACGATCGCGATCATGGTGCCGAGCGTGGCGATGTGCAGGGTCTCGATCAGGGGCTGCACGATCCGCGGCAGGTAGGACCAGCGCGGCGGCCACATGCGGCCGATCAGGTCGGCGGCCTGCTCATGCGCATCGGCGAAGAACGCCCATTCGATGTCAAGCGCCGAGACCGACCAGGCCGCCGCCAGCGCGATGCCGCCGAGCCAGAGCCAGTGAAGGAGGCGCTCGCGCGCCGAATAGCGTTCCCAGCGGTCGGGATAGTCCCGCATCGGAGCGGGCCGGTGCGGCGGCTGATGTGCGGTCATCTCAGCCTGCGCCTCGCCCAGTCGCTGAACCATTCGCCAAGGGCGACCATGGCCGCGATCGTCAGCAGGATCGCGCTGGCGAAATCGAAATCGTAACGCGAGAAGGAGGCCGACAGCGTCTGGCCGATGCCGCCGGCTCCGACGATGCCGATCACGGTTGAATGGCGCAGGTTGGAATCGAGCCGGTAGATCAGCACGCCGAGCGTCTTCACCAGCACCTGCGGAACGACCGCATAGGCGAATGTCTGTCCGAAGCTCGCCCCCGTGGCGCGGATCGCCTCGACGGGGCCTGGCTTCATGTTCTCGATGTCCTCGGCCAGCATCTTTCCGAGGAAGATCGCCGAGGAGAAGGCGAGCGTCAGCAGCCCGGCGACGGGGCCGAAGCCGAAGAGCTTCACGAAGAAGATGGCGATGATCACCTCGTGAAAGGTTCGCCCGACGACGATGAAGCCGCGCGCAGCGAAATAAACCGGGCGTGGGGAGAGGTTGGACGCGGCGGCGATGCCGAGCGGAATGGACAGCACGGCCCCGACGATCGTCGCGGCGATCGCGATCTGCACGCTTTCGACCATGCCGGTCAGCAGGAGCTGCCAGCGCCCGAAATCGGGCGGCATCATCCGCACGAGGATGTTCCAGGCGCGTGGCAGGCCGGCCAACATCCGGGCCGTGTCGACATTCAGCGTCGAGAGCGACCAGACGAGATAGGCCGCGACGAGCGCCCAGAAGGCGAAGCGCCGTCCCGGGCTGCCGAAAATGGTCGGCGGGCGCCAGGCGCTCGGATAGGCTGGAGCGGCCATCGTCATTCCGCCCGGAGGGGAGCCACAGCGCCCGTCGCCTGCTCGTCCTCCTCCTCGCCCTGAGGCGTCGACCAGTCCTCCTCGCCATAGATGCGCGTCAGCGCCTCGTCGGTCAGGGCCTCGGCCGCAGCATCGAAGACGAGCAGCCCGTCCTTCAGGCCGATGATCCGGTCGGCATAGGCGCGCGCCAGCGCCACGTCATGGATATTGATGATCGCGGGCGTCTGCCGCTCGGCCACCAGCTCGCGCACGAGACGCATGATCTGGCGCGACGTCTTGGGGTCGAGGCTCGCAGTCGGCTCGTCGAGGAGTAGAAGATCGGGCCGCTGCATCAGCGCTCGGGCGATGCCGACACGCTGGCGCTGGCCGCCCGACAAGGCGTCGGCGCGCTGGTTGTGATAGCCATCGAGGCCGACGCGGTCGAGCAGCGCGAAAGCGGCCTGGATGTCCTGCGGCGGAAAGCGGTAGCGCAGCGACGCCAGCAGACCGGTATAGCCGAGCCGGCCCGAGAGCACGTTCTGCATCACGCTCAGGCGCTCGACCAGGTTGTATTCCTGGAAGATCATCCCGATCCGGCGCCGCGCTGCGCGCAGGCCCTTGCGGTCCAGCCCAACGATGTCTTCCCCGTTGAGCAGGATGCGCCCCGATGTCGGCTCCACCAGCCGGTTGATGCAGCGGATGAAGGTGCTCTTCCCGGCGCCGGACGAGCCGATCACCGCCACCAGCTGAGGCCGGTCGATGACGACGTCGACGCCGCCGAGCGCCTTCTTGCCGGTGGGGTAGGTCTTGGCGAGGCCTTCGACGGCCAGCAGCGGAGCGGCAGCCTGCGCCGCTCCTTCAGAAGCGGGCATCATCAGTCGCCCTTGAGCTTGGAGAGGCCGTCCTGGCTGTAGGTGACGCCGCTGTCGCGCTGGATCAGGATGATGTCGCCCCAAGCGTCCTTGTAGCTAAGCTCCTTGAAGCCCTTGGTGTCCTTGAATTCCTTCGCAAGGGCGGATTTCAGGAAGTCGAAGGAGAGGAAGGCCTCCTTGATCTTAGCCTGCAGCTCCGGCTTCAGGTCATGCGCGATGCCGAAGGCGGTGCGCGGAAACGGGCTGGATTCGTAGACGATCCGGATATCGTCGCGCTTGAACATGCCGCGGTCCGCCATGCGCTCGACCACGCTGGAGGCGACGGGCGCGGCGTCATAGTCCTTGTTGACCACGCCCATGATCGAGTTGTCGTGCTTGCCGGAATAGAGGACCTCGTAGTCCTTGCCCGGCACGACGCCCTTCTCCTTGAACAGGATGCGCGGTGCCGTGTCCCCGGAATTTGAGGACGGCGCGACATGGGCGACGCGCTTGCCCTTGAGATCGGCGATGCCCTTGATCGGGGAATCCTTCGGCACGATCAGCTGGAGCGTGTAGCCGATCGAATCGTCGACCTTCGCCATCGCCACGATCGGCACGAAGCCCGCCAGGTTCACGGCGAACGGCGTCGGGCCGCTTGCCACACCGGCGATATGCAGCCGGCCGGAGCGCATCGCCTCTACCTGCGCCGCATAGGACTCGGCGCCGAACCAGCGGATGCGCTTGCCGGTGACCTTGCTCAGATGTGCGAGGAAGTCGGCGAAGACATTCTCATAGACGGCCGGATCCTCCACCGGCGTGTAGGAGAACACCAGCGTGTCGGGGTCCTTCTGCCTGGCGGGATCGGTCGGAGTATCGGCCAGAAGGTCGCGATTGGCGTCGCAATAGCGGGCATCGAGCGTGCCGCGATTGGCGCAGTCCTGCGCTTGGACCGGCGCCGACAGGCCGAGGCCGAGAGCGGATAGGCAAAGGAACGCGAACTTCGCGCGCAACATGGCGACCTCCCTGGAGCCGGCGCCATTGAATGGCGCTCGTGTAAGATTTCTTCCATCCTGATCAAGAACGACCAGGGAGGCAAGGGTTGCCGGCTCATCAATCGGGGAAGGCGGCCCTACGCCACCAGCCAGCGGCTGCCGCCTCGCTGCCAGGCTTCCCGCAGCCGCTCGGTCGGATCGGCGTCGATGACGAACAGGTCGATCATTTCGGGATCGGCGATGCGCGCTGTGCCGACCTGGTCGAACTTGCTGTGATCGGCCAGAACGATCGTGCTGCAGGCGCGTGCCATCGCCGCCTGGCGAACGGCAATCTTCTCGAGATCGAAATCCATCGGCGCGCCATCGTCGTCGAAGCCGCCGATGCCCAGGATCGCATAGTCGAAGCGGAATGCCGCGATCGAGGCGATCGCCTGCTGGCCGACCAGGGAACCGTTGGCGCCGCGCGTGACGCCACCCGTCACCACCACATCGAAGATGCCGCCTTGGCAGAAGATGTTGGCGACCGAGACACTGGCCGTGACGATGCGCAGCCCGGCCTTGCCAAGCAGCGCGCGAGCCGCAGCTTCGACCGTGGTCCCGACGTCCAGGAACACGCAGGCGCCGGCCGGGATGACGCCGGCCACGGCCTCGCCGATCCGCTGCTTGCCCTGTGGCGAGACGGTCAGTTTCTGCGCATAGGCAGAGCGTATGCCGCCGGAGGCGAGCCCCGCCCCACCATGGAAGCGCTGCAGGAAATTCCCGTCCTGCAAGCGTATGATCTCGCGCCGGATGGTCTGTGCTGAAACGCCGAAGCGGGCCGCTAGCGTTTCGATGGTCGTGAAGCCGAGCTCCTGCACGACTGCTAGGATTTCCTTCTGTCGGACAGTCAACGTTTTCCGGCTGGGAAGATTTCCACTCATCGTCCACGAGGCTCCGAGCGCGCGGAAGGCGCGCTGCGAACTGGCATGCAGTCAGGAATCGAGCGTGCCCGCAAGGAGCCTGTCCGGCCCGCTCGCAGACGGACATGTGCCAGGATCTCTACCAAAAGAAAGCGGAACTCGGCATGTAGCCCCGCGCATCCAGCGATGCGGGCTCGTCACCGACTCCTCTCGCGCCCGCGCCTACGGTGTCAGGAGTGGCACCGTATCGTGGACCGGTTCCTCGCGGACCGTGCGCAGCTCGTACCAGAGCGCGTTGAGGATGCCGACAGAGGCGGCGAGGCCGAGGCCGAGAACCCAGGCGAAATACCACATGGCTCGTTCTCCTTGTTCCGTCTTCAGTAGGCCGAATGGCCGGCGTCCTCGACGCCCTTTTCGCTGACCTTGCCCCACAGCACGCGGTAGACCCATGCCGTATAGGCGAGGATCAGCGGCATGAAGATCAGCGTCGCCAGCAGCATGTTGCGCAGCGTCGCGCGGCTCGACGAGGCGTCGAACACCGTAAGCGAATGGCCCGGATTGGTGCTCGACGGCAGCAGGATCGGGAACATCGCGAGGCCGACCGTGGCGACGATCATGGCGACCGCGAGCTTGGAGGCGAGGAAGGTCAGCCCTTCCTGCCCGGTGCGGAAACCGATCGCCGCCAGCAGCGGCGCCGTCACGCCCAGCGCCGGAACGGCCCACAGCGCCGGGTGCGCGCGGAAATTCGCGAGCCAGGCGCCGGCATCGGCGACCACCGTCTTGCCGATCGGGTTGGAGGGGCCGTCCCAGACGATCGGGGAGGTCACCTTGTAGCCGCCGAGCAATCCCGCCCAGACGAGCAGGCCGCCGAGCGCGAACAGCGTTGCGGTGAGGAGCGCGGCGCCTGTGCCATAGGCCTTGGCCCGCTGCGAGACGATGCCGTCGGCCTTGAATGAGAGCCAGGCGGCGCCGTGCATCACGATCATCGCCAGCGAGACCAGCCCGCAGAAAAGGGCGAGCGGGTTCAGCAGCCCGATCAGGCTGCCCTCGTAGATCGGCCGCAGTTCCGGCGTGAAGTGGAAGGGCACGCCCTGCAACGTGTTGCCGATCGCGACGCCGAAGATCAGCGCCGGCACGGCGCCGCCGATGAAGAGCGCCCAGTCCCAGCGTTCGCGCCAGGCAGCGTCGGGTCTTTTCGAGCGGTACTTGAAGCCGACCGGCCGCAGGATCAGCGCGCACAGCACCAGGAACATCGCGAGATAGAAGCCGGAGAAGCTCAGCGCGTAGAGCGCCGGCCATGCCGCGAAGATCGCGCCGCCGCCGAGGATGAACCAGACCTGGTTGCCTTCCCAGACCGGCCCGACCGTGTTGATGGCGACCCGGCGCTCGATATCGTCCTTGGCGACGAAGGGCAGGAGCGCGCCGACGCCGAGGTCGAAGCCGTCCATCGCGGCGAAGCCGATCAGCAGCACGCCGAGCAGGACCCACCAGATCAGCCGCAGCGTTTCGTAGGAGAAGAGGAAGTCGATCATCGTTTTCGCTCCTTCCCGGTCACTCGGCCGGCTGCAGGGCAGGGCGCGGGCGCCCCGGCGCCATCGCATCGATGACGTGGGTGATCGCCGGCCCCGTGCGGATGGCTTCGAGCATCAGCTTCACCTCGATGACGGCCAGCGTTCCGTAGAGCGCCGTGAAGCCGGCGATGGTGAGCATGAGATTCCAGACCCCGAGCTCGGAGGTCGCCAGGAACGTCGGCAGCACGCCTTCGATGATCCAGGGCTGGCGGCCGAACTCGGCGACGAACCAGCCGACCTCGATCGCGATCCAGGGCAGCGGCATCGCCAGCAGCGCCATGCGGAACACCCAGCGCGGCGCCTCCTGCTCGCGGATCGTATGCCACAGCGAGATCGCGAACACGCCGAGCAGCAGGAAGGCGCACAGAACCATCAGGCGGAAGCCGAAGAACAGCCAGGGCACGCCCGGCACGGTCGACCACGCCGCATCCTTGATGTTCTGCTCCGTCGCCTGCCGCGGATCGGCGATGAACCTCTTCAGCAGCAGCGCGTAGCCGAGATCGTGGGAGGAGGCGTCGAAGGCGGCGCGGGCGGCGCCGTCGTTCCGGTTCGCCTTGATCTTTTCGAGCGCGTCATAGGCGATCAGCCCGTCACGGATGCGCGCCTCGGCCTTCTGCACCAGCTCGTTGATGCCGGGGATCGGCGTGTCGAACGAGCGTGTGCCGATCAGCCCCATCACCCAAGGGATATGGATGGCGAAATGGGTCTTGCGGTCGGTCAGGCTCGGAATGCCGATGGCGGTGAATGCGGCCGGCGGCGGCTCGGTCTCCCACATCGCCTCGATCGCGGCGAGCTTCATCTTCTGGTTGTCGGTCAGCGCGTAGCCGCTCTCGTCGCCGAGCACGATGACGGAGAGCGCCGAGGCGAGGCCGAAGGCCGAGGCGATGACGAAGGAGCGCTTGGCGAGCTCCACATGCCGCCCGCGCAGCATGTACCAGCCCGAGACGCCGAGCACGAAGGTGGCCGCGCAGACATAGCCGGCCGAGACCGTGTGCACGAACTTCGCTTGCGCGACCGGGTTGAAGATCACCGCCATGAAATCGGTAACTTCCATGCGCATCGTGACCGGGTTGAAGGCGGCGCCGACCGGGTTCTGCATCCAGCCATTCGCGACCAGGATCCATAGCGCCGAGAAGTTCGTGCCCAGCGCCATCAGCCAGGTGACGGCAAGGTGCGCGCGCGGCGACAGCCGGTCCCAGCCGAAGAAGAACAGGCCGACGAAGGTCGCCTCGAGGAAGAACGCCATCAGCCCCTCGATCGCGAGCGGCGCGCCGAAGACGTCCCCGACATAATGCGAGTAGAAGGCCCAGTTCATGCCGAACTGGAATTCCATGGTGATGCCGGTGGCGACGCCCAGTGCGAAGTTGATGCCGAAGAGCACGCCCCAGAACTTCGTCATGTCGCGCCAGATCGTGCGGCGCGTCATCACATAGACGGTTTCCATCATCGCGATCAGGATCGAGAGACCCAGCGTCAGCGGCACGAACAGGAAATGATAGAGCGCCGTGAGTGCGAATTGCAGGCGCGACAAATCGACAAGGAGCGGATCGACCATGGGAGCGTCCTTTCGGAATGCCTCAGTCTAGACTTGTTTTATCTCCAGCCGCTTGATTCGGATCAACCGGCACGCCCTGCGACAGGGGGACACTGAGGAATGGAAAATCGCATCCGTCCGGTTGGGCCAAGTAGCCCTGCTGACGGCAAAATGACTTTTGCAGCGCTCGAAAGAGCGCAAATTCAGGGTGCGGCGGGCCTGCGCTTGTTCCTCGCCTGGCAGATCGTCCGCACGGCCCTGCGCCTCGGTGCCGCAGGCTGCATGGCTCTTCTCTTCGGGCGGCTGGTCATGGGGCAGGAGATGGCGCCGTGGTCTCTAGCCGCTGTCCTGGTTCTCGTCTGCCTGGCGGCATGGGCCGGGCTGATGGCCGACCATGCGCAGGCGGGCGCCGAGACAAGGGTCTCCATCGCCATCCGTCAGGCCGCGAGCGAGAGGCTGCAGGGTTTGCCGGCCGGGCTGCTTCGCTCCCTGCCGGCCGGCGCTCTCTCGGTCGCCGTGCAGCGCTATCCCGAAGCCGTTTCCAGCCTTGTGATCGGCCATCGCGCCGCCGGCATGATGATGGCGGTCGGTCCGCTGATGGCGGCGATGGCGCTCGCCGCGGTCTCCTGGCAGTCGGCCCTGCTGGTCCTGCTGCTGACGCCGGTCATGATCCTGTTCTTCGTGCTGGTCGGCGGCGCCATCCGGGAACGTGCCGACGCACAGGAGCGGGCGTTCGGCCATCTCGCCGGGCAGTTCGCCGATCGCATCCGCACCTTGCCCACGATCGTCGCCAATGATGCGCTGGCGAGCGAGGAGGCCAAACTGTCCGGGCGGCTGGACGTCCATGTCGCCCGTACGATGGGCGTGTTGCGCCTCGCCTTCCTGAACGCCGGGCTGATCGACTTCTTCGCCTCGCTCTCGATCGCGATGCTCGCCGTCTTCCTTGGGCTCGGCCACCTCGGGCTCGCGACCCTGCCGGGCTTCTCCGGGCTCGAACTCTGGCAGAGCCTCTTCGTCCTCATGGTCGCGCCGGAATATTTCGCGCCGTTCCGCCGGTTCTCGGAGCAGTATCACGCCAAGGCCGAGGGGCAGGCTGCGGCCGCCGCGCTCGACCGCCTGCTCGACACCGCCGCGCCCGCAATGCCGTGCTTGCCGGCCGTGGACGAGGCGCTGTCGAAAATGGAGCTGCCCTCTCACGGGCTCGTGGTCGTGACGGGCCCGAGCGGCGCCGGGAAATCGACGCTGCTGCGGCGCCTCGTCGGGATCGAGCGCGCGCCTCGCGATGGCGCGGCGGCCCTGCCGGGCGGCTGCGTCTGGGTCGCGACCGACAGCTTCGTCGCGGGCGGCTCGCTGGCCGAGGCAATGACTGCAGGTCTCCCAGCGCCGGACGCCGCCCGGCTGCATCAGGCGGCGGCCCGCATCGGCCTGCTCGACGATGTCCTGCTGCCCGGTGGCCTTTCGGCCCGGATCGCGACCGGCGGAGCCAACCTCTCGGGCGGACAGCGATTGCGCATCGCCGTCGCGCGGGCGCTGCTGAGCGACGGGACCGTCGTCGCCGACGAACCGACGGCCAAGCTCGACCCTCGGACGGCGCAGGCGGTGCGGCTCGCCCTGCGCGACGTCGCGCAGCGGCGCCTCGTCGTCGTCGCGAGCCACGACCCTGCACTCGTCGCACTCGCGGACCGTCGCGTCGACCTGTCCCTCGCCCGGATGCCGGAGACCGTCGCGTGACGATGCGTACGGAAAAGGCGCGGAAGCTTTGGCGCTATGCCGGAGGGTTCGCTCTCACGGCTCTGCTCTGCGCAGTCATGCTCGGCGGCCTGTCGGCCTGGTTCCTCGGCTCGGTCGCGCTGGCGGGCCTGTCGGCGGCCGCCCTGACGTTCAACTTCCACATGCCCGGAGCGCTGGTCCGGCTCTTTGCGCTCGGCCGCACGGCGGCGCGCTATGGCGAGCGCCTGACCGGCCATCAAGCCGCACTGACCGACCAGACGGACCGGCGTATCGCGCTGTTCGACGCCATGGCGGCCGCGCCGGCCGTCCGTGGCGCCGGCTGGCAACTCGCGGATCAGGCGCGCCTCGCCGACTATCTCGACGACGTCGAGGATCTCGACTTCGCCCGCCTGCGCGCCGACCTGCCGGCGATGCTTCTCGCCGCAGGCCTTGTCGGCTCTCTCATCGCGACGGCCTTCGTCGCGCCGCCGGCGCTGATCCCGATCATGGCGCTTCTGGCGGTCCTTGGCGCCGGCCTGCGCCGGTTGGCCCGTCGTGGCGAGGCGCTGTGGCGGCAGGTGCGCGAAGGGCGTCGCGAGGGCGCGCGCGAACTCGGCGCCATTCTGGGCGCGGTCGTGCCGTTGCAGGCCGAACGCGCTTGGCCGGTGCATTGTGCAGCGGCGCTGCACCGCTTCTCGCAAGCCGAAGATGATCTGCTGGCGCTGCGTCGTGCGCAGGCATGGAGCGACGCACTGGCCTCGCTGCTCGGACCGCTCGCAGCCGTGAGCGTGATGGCCGCCGCGTGGATCGCCGGAGCCCGCACCGAGGCCCTGTTGATACCTGTGTTTCTCGCCTTCTCCTGGCTCGCGCTTGGTGAGTCGGCTCAAGGCATCTCGCGCATGGTAGCGGCAGCGCTGCGCAGGCGGGCGGCTGCCGGCGAGATCGCGCGATGGACCCAATCCGCTTCGGCCGCTGCGGTGCCTGCGGCGGTGCAGCCCATCGCTGCCCTCGGAGCAGCTTCACTGCAGCGCCGCGCGCCCGATGCCCGCCCTTTGGCTCAGCCCCTGGCGCTCGCCCTGAAGGCCGGCAGTCCGACGATCCTCGCCGGCGCGAGCGGCGTGGGCAAGACGAGCCTGCTCAAGCAGATCGCGGGCTGGATCGGCGAGGATGTCCTGGAGAGCGAAGGCGGCCCGCTCACCGCTGTCGAGCGGCGGGCTCTCGCGATGTTCTGCCCGCACGACGCCGCCATCCTGGCCGACAGCATTCGCGCCAACCTGTTCGCGCCCGATCTGCCGGACGATGAGCTCTGGCAGGCGCTCGATGCCGTCGAATTGTCGGAGCGCGTGCGCCAGGCCGGTGGGCTGGAAGGCTGGATCACGCAGGACGCTGTCTCGCTGGGCGAGGCCCAACGGCTGAACCTCGTGCGGGCCTGGCTCACCACGAAGCCGCTGGTGCTGCTCGACGAGCCGACCGAGCATCTCGATGCGGAGCAGGGGCCCCGCATTCTGGCAAGGCTGCTGACGCGCCTTCGCGACCGGATCGTCGTGATATCCAGCCACGCTGCGGCGCCGGGCGAAGCGAGGATCGTGCGGCTCGACTGACGCCGATGAGTGCGGCCGAGGGGGAGCCCCTCGCCGCCACCGCCACGCAGCCACGCGACAACTCCCGTCTTTCGTGCCAGATACCCGTCAGCGAAGCGCTCGACGGCCTTGCTCGAACGGCCCGACGCGCAGATCTGATGGGCTGGAGCATTTTTCGAGCGAAGCGGATGCCGGTCCGCTCGAGGAATTGCGACGAAGCAGGGCGAAAATCGAAGACCTATGTCGGAACTGGCCAATATCGCGGCCGATGGCCGCGCTGACGTCCTGATCCTCGGTGCCGGACAGGCCGGGCTGCAGACGGCTCTCTCGCTGCGTGAGGAAGGGTTCGCGGGCTCCGTCCTGATGATCGGGGACGAGCCCTCGCTGCCCTATCAGCGCCCGCCGCTCTCGAAGGGCTATCTTCAGGGAACCATCTCCGCCGACAGTCTCGTTCTGCGGCCGCGTGCCCTGCTCGATGAGCTTCGGATCGGCGTCCTCAGCGACGCGCGGGCCACGGCGATCGACCGGGTGCGGCAGGAACTCATCCTCTCGGACGGCCAGCGGCTGGGCTACGGCCACCTCGTGCTGGCGACGGGTTCGCGTGCGCGGCGCTGGAGCGGGCTGGGCTCCGATCTCGACGGCGTCATGTATCTGCGCAGCCTGGCTGACGCGACGGCGCTCGCGCAGCGGATAGGGCAGGCGCGCAGCGCAGTGGTCGTCGGCGCCGGCTTCATCGGTCTGGAGTTCGCTGCGGTCGCCGCCAAGGCGGGGCTCGCCGTCAGCGTCGTCGAGGCGGCCGACCGTCCCATGGCGCGTTCCGTTACGCCGACGATGTCGGAGCTGTTCCGGCAGTGGCACGCCGAAGCGGGCATCGCCCTGCATTTCGGCGCCCGGCTTGCCGCGATCGAGGGTGATGCCGGCAGGGTCGCGGCGGTGCGGCTCGAGGACGGCCGCCTGCTGCCGGCCGATCTCGTCCTGATGGGCATCGGCGGCGTCGCCAACGACGAACTCGCAGCGCTGGGCGGGCTTCCCACCGATAACGGCATCGTGGTCGACGAGTGGCTGCGGACGGAAGACCCGGCGATCTCCGCCATCGGTGACTGCGCGAGCCATCCGAACCCGTTCTCGGGTTCGCGGATCCGCGTCGAGTCGGTGCAGAACGCCATCGATCAGGGCCGCACCGTCGCCGCGCGTCTGGCCGGCAGGCCGCTGCCCTATCGCGCCGTGCCCTGGTTCTGGTCGGATCAGGGCAGTCTGAAGCTGCAGATGGCCGGGCTCGTCGCGCAGGGCGATCAACTGATCGAGATCGGCTCACGCGAGGAGCGCCGGCTGTCGCTGCTGGCGTTCCGGGACGGCATTTTCGTCGGCGCGGAAACGGTCAACCGGCCGGCCGACAACATGCTGGTGCGGCGAATCCTGGCAAAGCCCGCGCCGCTCGGATTCGCCGAGGCGCAGGCTGCGAGTTTCGATCTCAAGACTCTTGCCGCGGCTGTTCCGGTCTGAGTTGACGGCCTAGACCCGTTCGGCGATGGCCGCCTCGCACAGCCGCGCCACGGCGGCGGTGTCGCGCGGGTCGTCGACGCGGTGCGTGCGGGTGGGCATTTCCTGATAGGCGCGCGCGTCCTTGAAGCCGTGGCCGGTGATCAGGCAGACGATGCGGGCATCGGCCGGCAGTCGGCCATCGGCGAGGAGCTGCCGCAGGGCGGCGATAGGGCTCGCAGCCGTAGGCTCGGCATAGATGCCCTCGCGCCGCGCCAGCGTCTGCATCGCCTCGCGCAGCGCGTCATCGCTGACCGCCACCGCGCAGCCGCCGCTCTCGCGCACCAGCCGCAAGGTGTAGCTCCCGTCGCGCTCATAGCCGATCAGCGGGTCGCTGATGCCGGATGCGATCGTCTGCGGCATGCCCCAGGCCGTGACGTGCTCGGCGCCCGCCTCGAAAGCCCGCACGATCGGCGCGCAGCCCTCCGCCTGCACGGCGACGAGGCGCGCGCTCGCGCCGGCTTCGCGCAGGCCCTGCCACACGCCTTTCACCAGCGGGCCGCTGCCGGTCGGGATCAGCACATGGCTCGGGGCCTGCCCGCCGAGCTGCGCGAATATCTCGTGCCCCACGGCGGTAACACCCGCGACCGCATAGGGGTTGATGAAGGTCGTCGTCAGATTGGCGAAGCCGTGCTCCCCGGCGAGCGCCCGCGCAAGATCGTAGGAACGGCTGTAATGGCCCTCGACCAGCAGCAGGATCGCGCCATGGGCCGCGATCTGCGTCACCTTGCCGGGGGGCGTATGGGCCGGCACGACAATGATGGCGGGCACGCCGGCGCGCGCGGCATAGGCTGCGGTCGATGCACCGGCATTGCCCGAGGATGCGCAGACGACACCGCGCACCCCCATCGCGATCGCGCGGCCGAGCGCGGCTGCGATCAGCCGGTCCTTGAACGATCCGGAAGGATTGCGTGTCTCATCCTTCAGCCAGATCTCGCCGGAGAAGCCGGGCAGCTCCGCCTCGATCCGGCTCGCCCGCAGGAGCGGTGTTCCGCCTTCGCCGAAGGAGAACGGAGCGACATCGTCCTGCCCCACCGTCTCGAGGATGCCGCCGCAGGCCGGGCATTGGTAGATCAGGCGAGGCGGAAACATCGCCTCGCATTCGACACAGCGCAGATTCATGGACACCCTCTCGGCCGCGACTATGCGGGGTTCCGGAGAGCGGTCGCAAGCGCCCGCAGGCCATATCCCGCCTGCGGGGCGTGCGGGAGATCAGGCCGCCGCCGGCACGAGCGCCTCCTGGCGGGGCTCACGCACGGCGAGGATGGCGAGCGCGGCGACCAGGCAGAGGACGCCGGCGATGAAGAAGGCCGGCAGGTAGCTCTGATAGGCGGTGCGGCTGAAGCCCCCGCCCCAGGCGGCGAAGGCGGCCCCGAGTTGGTGGCCTGCGAAAATCCAGCCGAAGACGAGGTTCGCCTTCTCGCCGAAGCGGTCGGCCGCGAGCTTGACGGTCGGCGGCACGGTGGCGACCCAGTCAAGGCCGTAGAGAACTGCAAAGATCGAGAGTTCGTAGAAGCTGAACGAGGTGAAGGGCAGGTAGATCAGCGAAAGCCCGCGCAGGCCGTAATACCAGAACAGCAGCTTGCGGCTGTCGTAGCGGTCGGAGAGCCAGCCCGAGCCCACGGTGCCGGCGAAGTCGAAGATACCGATGACCGCGAGCATGCCCGCGGCTGCGACCGGCGCCATGCCGAAATCCCCGCAGAGCGAGACAAAATGCGTCTGCACCAGCCCGTTCGTGCTGGCGCCGCAGACGAAGAAGGTGCCGAAAAGCACCCAGAAGATGCGCGAGCCCGCCGCTTCGCGCAGCGCGACGAGTGGCGAGGCGAGCATCGCCATGAACGTCGCAGGCGCGGGCGGAGCAGCCGGCGCCGGTCCTGTCGCGCCATAGGCCGCAAGCCCGACATCGGACGGCCGGTCGCGCATCAGCAGGAGCACGACGAGTGCGGCGACGAGGAGCATGAAGAGCACGAAGCCGAGCGCGCTGCGCCAGCCGATCCGCTCGGTCAGCGAGGCGAGCAGCGGCAGGAAGACGAGCTGTCCCGTCGCGGTGCTCGCCGTCAGGAGCCCGACCACGAGGCCGCGCCGGGCGGAGAACCAGCGGGTCGCGACGGTGGCGCCGAGCACCATGGCGGTCAGCCCCGTGCCGAATCCGACCACGACGCCCCAGAGCAGGAAGAGCTGCCAGAGGGTGGTCATGGCGAAGGAGCCGAGCACGCCTGCCGCGATCAGGCTCAGCGCGACGGCCGCGACGCGGCGGACGCCGAAGCGGTTCATGAAGGCTGCTGCGAAGGGGCCGAGCAGGCCGAACAGCACGAGGCGGATGGCGAAGGCGGAGGAGATATCGGAGGTCGCCCAGCCGAACTCGGCCTGTAGTGGCCCGATCAGCACGCCCGGCGCGCCGACGGCTCCGGCCGTGACCAGCATCGTCAGGAAGGTGACGCCTGCGACGACCCATCCGTAATGGATGCCGCGGCGGGCGAAAAAGGTTGGTATCGCGCCGCTGCGAGCGGGGACGGTTGCTGTCGACATGGGCTCATCTTTCTGCGGGCATATGCCCGTATATGGGTCTGAATTGGGGTCGACGATGGTGCTTCACAAAAGGCGTTCGAGTTCGTCCAGGAACTGCATCCGGTCGGGGCCGAGGCGGGCGGTCAGCTCGTCCTGGGATTTCGCCCAGCGCGGCTCCGCCGCTTTCAGGACGGCCTGTCCCTGATCGGTCAGGCTGACGACCGCTTCGCGCTGGTCCTTGCCCTTGCCGATCGTGACCAGCCCGTCCTTCTCGACGACGCGGACATTGCGCCCCATGGTCGAGCGATCGAGGCCGAGCAGCCGCCCGAGCTCCGTCAGGCTGAGTGATCCGCGACGCGCCACCGTCCGCAGCAGCGCGAACTGCGCAATGTTGATGCCGGTCGGCGCCAAGGCGGCGTCATAGAAGGCAGCGACCTTGCGGGTCGCCGTTCGCAGACGCGTGCAGTGGCAGGGGTTGTACATGATGCGCGTATATACCCCGAACTCGAGGTTGGCAATGCTGTGCAGCGGCCGCGAGCTTCCGCGGCGCCAATGCCTGAGCTTCTGGCGGGGCAGCGTCCGCACGGCGTCGCAAACGCTACGCGGAGCGGATGACGCGCTTGAAAGCCCGCCGCACGAAAGTGCTGTGCTGCATCGTGAAGGCCCCCAACATCAGGAGGTTGATGGCCAGGAGTTCCGGCATCGGAGTGGGCACCCCCGAATTGATCGCCCGGGAGGCGACCCGGTCGGCGATGAAGCTTACGGCGTAAAGAAAGGTGACGAAAAAGACGGCGCCGGCGAAGAGGCCCTCGAGCAGCGGGACGATGCGGTTCATGCCGTGGTTCCCCCATGGCGGAGCGTTGCAGAGACCGGCGCGGCGCACGCAACCGAAGGGCCGTGCCGATGCCCTGCAGAAGAGGCCATGACGGACGCAGCGACTGCGATGCAGCTCACATTGGCCCTTTCGTCCGGTTATCCTCCGCAAGGAGCGTCGTTCCGGATCTCGACGGGTTGGCGCGCCTGCGATCCCGCAATGCACTGCGCACAGCGAAGGGCCTCGCGGCGCGCCGTCGCCGAACGTGGCCGGTCGGGCTAGGCTGCCGTCCCACATCTTCGAGCCGCCATACGCGCGGCGCGCCAGCTACAATCCGCGGATAGGAACTCGTCATGGAAACGATCAGCACCCAGGGCGTGGCTATTCCCCGTCTCGGCCTCGGCACCTTCAAGCTGGCGGGCAGCGATGCGCAGGCGCCGGTCGAGAGCGCCATCGCGCTCGGCTACCGCCACATCGACACCGCGGCGATGTACGACAACGAGGCCGGCGTCGGTGCTGGTATCGCGGCGTCGGGCATCAAGCGCGGCGATCTCTTCGTGACGACCAAGGTCTGGCATGACCAGCTGGCGCCGGCTGCGGTCGAGCGCGCCTTCGACACCAGCCTGCGCAAGCTCAAGCTGGATTATGTCGACCTCTACCTCGTCCACTGGCCCTCGCCGGATATGGACATGGCCGCGACGCTGGAGGCGCTGCTCTCGCTGCGCGAGCGCGGGCTGACGCGCGCCATCGGCGTCTGCAACTTCAACCTGCCGATGATCCGCCGCGCGGTGGAGGAGATCGGCGCGCCCATCGCCTGCCACCAGATCGAGTATCACGCCTTCCTGTCGCAGGCGCCGATGCTGTCCTACCTGCGAGCCAAGGGAATTCCGCTGACAGCCTATTGCCCGCTCGCGCAGGGCAGGGCGGCCAGTGACCCGGCGCTCAACGAGATCGGCCGGAAGCATGGCGCCAGCGCCGCGCAGGTCGCGCTCGCCTGGCTCATGGATCAGAAGGGCGTCGTCGCTATCCCGAAGGCCGGCCGGCCTGAGAGCCAGAAGGCCAATCTCGACGCGCTCGATATTAAGCTCGACGATGCCGACCGCGCGGCCATCGCCGCCCTGCCGAAGGACCAGCGCTTCGTGCGCCCGTCCTTCGGACCGGATTGGGATGCCGAAGCGGCTTAGGCCGCTTTCAGCGCCTCCGCGATGGTCGCCGCGAACGGCGTCGTCGGGCGCCCGATCAGCTGGGAGAGCGTGCGCGACTCGTCGAAAAGCGCGCCATTCGCCGCGGCTGCGTCGGAATTGGCGATGAGCTCCGCAAGCCCTTCCGGCAGGCCGGCGCCGAGCAGCGCGGCGCGGTATTCGGCCTCCGGCATGTCGACATAGGGGATTGGCTTGCCCGCCTGGTGAGAAAGTTCGGCGGCGAATTCCGTGAGCGAATAGGAGCTGTCGCCCGCGAGCTCATGGGCGACACGCGCTGCGCTGTCGCCGATCAGCGCGACGGCTGCGGCCTCGGCGTAGTCCTGGCGCGAGGCGCTGGAAATCCGGCCGGCGCCGGCGCTGCCGATGAAGGCGCCGTGCTGCAACGCAGGCGGGATCGAAGCCGCGTAGTTCTCCGTGTACCAGCCATTGCGCAGCAGCGAGTGGTCGAGACCGCTCGCGGCGATCAGCGCCTCGGTCTGGCGGTGTTCCTCGGCGAGCCCGAGCTTCGAGACGTCGGCATGCAGCAGGCTGGTATAGGCGATGCGCTTCACCCCGGCCCGCTTGGCGGCTTCGATCGCGTTGCGATGCTGAGGGACCCGCGCGCCGACAGCGTTGGACGAGATCAGCAGCAGACGCTCCGCGCCGGCGAAGGCCGCTTCCAGCGTTTCGGGCTGCTCGTAATCGCCCTTGCGGATGGAGACGCCCGCCGGAAAGAGCGAGGCCGCGCGGGAAGGATCGCGCACCACGGCCGCGACGGCGGAGGAACCGATGCGGCGGGCGAGCGCGGCGACGACGAGCCGGCCGAGCTGGCCGCTGGCACCGGTGACGACGAAGCGAGGGGAGGTGGACATGGCAATTCTCCGGTCTCTCTGTTAGACTAAGTCTCAGATAGAGACTTATGGAGAGGCCCGGAAGACGGCACTTTCCCGTCACCTGGTTACTGCGGGGAGACCGCCATGGACGCATGCACCACGCTGGGCGCGAAATTCGAGGACTGGCAGGCGCTGGGTCTGGATGAGGAACGCTGCCCGGTCCGCAACCTGCTCGACCAGATCGGGGATCGCTGGTCGATGCTGCTGCTTGCCGCGCTCGCCGGCGGGCCGAAGCGTTTCAGCGCGTTGGCGCGGGCGGTGCCCGACATCTCCAAGCGCATGCTGACGCAGACGCTCCGCATGCTGGAGGTCTCCGGCCTCGTCCATCGCGACGTTCAGCCGACAGTGCCGCCCAGCGTCACCTATTCGCTGACGCCGCTCGGCCGGAGCTTTGCCGGTCCGCTGCTGGGGCTGGTGGACTGGGCCGAAACGCATTTCGCCGCGGTCGTCGAGGCCCGCGCGCAGGCGAAAAAAGCGGCTTAGAAAGGCGCATTGAAGGGGCCGTCATGCTCGGGCTCGACCCGAGCATCTCGTGCCGAGTGAGGCTCCAGCACTCAGCCTTCCAGGGATTCTCGGGTCAAGCCCGAGAATGACGCCTTACGCCGAACCGCCTATGCGACGACCGCTCACCAGAGCCGGGCGCCGTCCATGGTCGAGACGTGGGCGGAGATCACTTTCCAGCCGAGATCGGGGAAGCGCACCCAGCTCTGGCTCTGCCGGCCGATCAGGTCCTTGCCGCGCACCTTGAACTCCAGGTTCACGGTGGCGATGTCGCGGCCCAGCGTCAGGATATCGAGCCTGATCCGCTTCTCCTTGATGCTTGGTCCCGGCGGCCGGGCGACGCGATGGGCATGGATCTCCGAGAAGCCATAACCGTTCTCGTGCAGCGCGTAGCGGATCGTGTGGGGGCTGTTCCAGAAGGTGGCGTCGAGCACGGCGACGTCCTTTTCCGCCAGCGCCTTCTCATAGCGTTCGAACAGCGCGGAGACCTCCGCGACGACCTCGGGAATGTTTGGTGTGAGATCGGTCACGCGGCTTCCTCCATGGCGAGTGCGACGGCGATCAGCGCGGCATCCGTGCCGCGTCCGCCGATGATCGAGAGCCCGACGGGCGCGCCGTCAACGGTGGCGCCGGGCAGGCTGACCTGTGGAGAGCCGGTGAGCCCGCCCTGCGCGCAGAGGCAGTTGATCCGGTCCCGCAGCGGTTGCAGCTGGGGTGTCGGCAGCCCGCGCAACGGGCCGGGAAAAGGCGTGGTCGGCAGGCACAGGATCGTGCCGGGCGGCAGCAGATGGCGCAGCCTTGCGCGGGCCTCCTGCCGCATCAGCGCGGCCCAGCTGCGCTCGGACGCCGGCATCTGAGCGCCGTTGAGCAGGCCGGCCGCGACACTGAAGGCCATGCGCGGATTGGTGGCCTCCACCCAGGGCTGGAAGGTCTGCCAGGCTTCGACCGGCTGCAGGGTCCGCTGCGCCCGCGACCAGACGGAGAGCCCCTGCGGCGCCATGAGATCCTCGCGGGCCTCGCCGACGATCCGCTTGAGACGCGCGACCATCGGCTGCAGCGCCTCGGCCACTTCCGGATCGGCAAATCCGAAGGCGTCGGTGGCGATGACGAGCTTCGTCGGCAGGGCGGCGGGCGCCTCGCCCAGCATCACGGTCGACACGCGGGCGAAGGTCTTCGCTTCGCGGGCGAACCAGCCGGTCGTGTCCGAGCTCGGCGCCTGCGGCATCATTCCGGCCGTGTCGACCCGGCCATGGGTCGGGCGGATGCCGTAGAGCCCGCAGAAGCTCGAAGGCACGCGCACCGAGCCGCCGGTATCGGTGCCGAGCGCGGTGTCACAGAGCCCGGCCGCGACCGCTGCCGCCGAGCCGGAAGAGGAGCCCCCCGGCACGCGCTCCGGCGCGGCGGTATTGATCGGGGTGCCGTCGAAGGGGTTCTCGCCGAGGATGCCGAGCGAGACCTCGTCGGTGATCGTCTTGCCGATGAGATCGGCCCCGGCATCGAGCAGGGTCTGCACCGCCCAGGAATGGCGCTCGGGCACCGCGTTGTACTTGGCCCAATCGTGGTTGCCGCCGCCGGTCGGCACGCCCGCCACGTCGAACAGGTCTTTCACCGCAAAGTTCAGCCCGGCGAGCGGACCGCCCGGCTTCCCGCTGGCATGCGCCCGCGGACCGGGCACAAAGGCATTGACGCGATCTTCCACTGGCACTCTCCGCTCACCCCTGCTCGCAGCACTGCCTGAGTGCCGGGCGATTCGTAAGTGCGGGGTGTGGGACCGTGCAATGCATATGCCGCGCAAGGCATCGTCGGAATCAGGAAACTGGAGAACCGTTCAGGCGAAGCGCTTGGCTCCGGCGACGCAGAGCACCACCACGCCCGTCGCGGCGATCATCGTCCAGGCGACGGGCTCGTTCAGCAGCAGGCCGGCGAGCATCAGGCCGAAGAAGGGCTGCAGCAGTTGCAACTGCCCGACGCCGGCGATGCCGCCGAGCGCCAGTCCGCGATACCAGAACACGAAGCCGACCAGCATGCTGAACACCGAGACGTAAGCGAGCCCGAGCCAGGCCGGCGTGCCGATGCCCTGCCACGAGGCGGGCAGGAACATGAGGGCGAGCGCCGCCATCGCCGGCAGCGAGAGCAGCAGCGCCCAGGAGATCACCTGCCAGCCGCCGAGCCGCCGCGACAACGCGGCGCCCTCGGCATAGCCGAGCCCGCACAGCAGGATGGCCGCGATCATCAGCAGGTCGCCGGTCAGCGAGCCGCCATCGCTATGAGCGAAGGCGAAGCCGGCCACGGTCACCGCGCCGAGCACGGAAAACAGCCAGAAGGCGGGCTTGGGTCGCTCGCCGCCGCGCAGCACGCCGAACAGCGCCGTCGCCAGCGGCAGCAGGCCGACAAACACGATCGAGCGTGCCGCCGGGATATGCTGCAACGCCAGAGCCGTCAGCAGCGGGAAGCCGAGCACGACGCCGACGGCCACAATCGCGAGCGGGCCGAGATCGGCGCGCGCCGGCCGCTTCTGGCGCAGCAGGACAAGGCAGGCGCCGCCAATGAGCGCCGCGATGACCGCCCGCGCCGAAGTCAGGAACAGCGGCGAGAAGCCTGCGACCGCAACGCGCGTCGCCGGCAGCGAGCCGGAGAAGATCAGCACGCCGAGCAGCCCGCTGCCCCAGCCTGCGCCGATACGATCCCTCAACATCCTGCGCCTTTTCACTTGATTGTCGCGGCCCGGTCTACGCGCGGGCTGAACCGGGTGACAGCGACAGTTCGATACATTCATGGCAAACTGTATGGCTATGGATGCCATCACGATCGACGATGCCGGTGCGCCGGACCACGGGCAGACCCGCACGGAAGCGGTCATGGCCGCCATCCGCGGCAGGCTGGCTGCGCGGCAGCTCACGCCCGGGGACCGGCTGCCCTCCATCCGTCGTTTCGCGGCGGCGATGCAGGTTTCGCCCTCGACCGTCGTCGAGGCCTATGACCGGCTCGCGGCCGAGGGGTTGATCCGGGCCCGGCGCGGCTCCGGCTTCTATGTGACGGGAGGCGGCCTGCCGCCGCTCGCTCTGACTAGCGCCGCCTCGCCGCGAGAGCGTGCGGTCGACCCGTTCTGGGTCTCGCGGCAGTCGCTCGATGCCGATCCGGCGGTGCTCAAGCCGGGCTGCGGCTGGCTGCCGCCCGACTGGATGCCCGACGAGGCGCTGCGCCGCGGCTTCCGCGCTCTGGCACGGTCGCAAGGAGCCATTCTCTCCGATTACGGCAGCACGCGCGGCTCGCCAGCCCTGCGGCGGCTCCTGCTCGGCCGCTTCGCCGAGGAGGGGTTGGCGGCCGGCCCCGAGCAGCTCCTGCTGACCGGCTCGGGAACGCAGGCGCTCGATCTCGTCTGCCGCTTCCTGCTGCGACCGGGCGACACCGTCCTTGTCGACGATCCCTGCTACTTCAATTTCCAGGCGCTGCTGCGCGCGCATCAGCTGCGCGTCCTCGGCGTGCCCTACACGCCGTCCGGGCCTGATATCGCAGCCTTCGAGGCGCTGGCGGCGACTGAGCGGCCGCGGCTCTACATCACCAATTCAGGGCTGCACAACCCGACCGGGGCGAGCCTCTCGGCGCAGACGGCCTATCGCATCCTGCGCGCAGCCACCGCTTGCGACCTGACCATCGTCGAGGACGAGATCTTCGCCGATTTCGAGCCGGAACCCTCGCCGCGGCTGGCGACGCTGGACGGGCTCGACCGCGTCATCCGCATAGGCAGCTTCTCGAAGACACTCTCGGCCTCCGTCCGCTGCGGCTACATCGCGGCGCGGGCGGACTGGATAGACGGGCTCGTCGATCTCCAGGTCGCGACCTGCTTCGGCGGGCCGGGGCCTGTGGCGGCCGATCTCGTCGCCGGCGTCCTCACCGGCGGCAGCTATCGCAAGCATATGGAGGAGCTGCGCCGCCGCCTGGCACAGGCCAGACGCGAGGTAGCCGCCCGGCTAGAGCCGCTGGGCATCCGGCCCTGGCTGGCTCCGCGCGGCGGCTTCTATCTCTGGTGCAGACTGCCGGAGGGGATCGATTCCGCCGAGTTGGCACGCCTTGCCTTGGCCCGTGACGTGGTTCTCGCGCCCGGCAATGTCTTCAGCGTTTCGCAGAGCGCCGGCGGCTTCATGCGCTTCAACGTCGCCCAATCGCGCGATCAGCGCGTGGTCGAGGTGCTGCGGCAGGCGATGGCCGAGCTGCGCGAGGGCGTGCGCGCCTGAAAGGCGGGGAGCCGGAGGCGCGGGATTGTGTCGCACCTGTCCTCGCCCCGCCCCCTGATATAGACCCCGCAACGACCGGCTAGTCTGGACAAGATCGAAAGTTCGTTTGATGCATCTGAGGATCGGCACGCGCCGCAGCCCGCTGGCGATGGCCCAGACCCGTTACATCATGGGCCTGATCCAGGCGAAGCGTCCCGAAGCTGAATTCACCCTCTGCCCGATCGTCACCATCGCCGAGCGGAACGGCGCTTCCGAGTTCCACGAATTCGGCATGGTCGGCGTCTTCGCATTCGAGCATGAGCGGCAGCTCGTCTCGGGCGAGGTCGATTTCGTCGTCCATTCGCTGAAGGACCTTCCGACCGTCCTGCACGAGGGTCTCGTTCTGGCCGCCGTGCCGGAACGGGAGGACCCGCGGGACGCGCTCTGCGGTGCAACACTGGCCTCGCTGCAGAGCGGGGCGCGGATCGGCACCGGCTCGCTGCGCCGCCGCGCGCAAATCCTGAACCTGCGGCCGGATGTCCATGTCGTGCCCATCCGTGGGAATGTCGGCCCGCGTCTGGCCCGGATCGAAGGCGAGGATTCGCTCGACGCCGTCATCCTCGCACAGGCCGGGCTCCGGCGGCTGGGGCTGGAGAAGGTTTCTGCCGAGGCGCTCGATCCGGTGCTGTTTCCCTATGCGGTGGGGCAGGGCGCGCTGGGGCTCGAGGCGCGTGCCGCCGACACCGACGTGATCGAGATACTGAAGTCGATCGAATGCCCCCAGGCTCGCGCCGAGGTCGATGCCGAGCGCGCCATGCTGCATGCGCTGGGCGCCGGTTGCAGCCTCCCTGTGGGCGCGAGCGCGAGCTGGCGGGAAGACCGCCTCGTCCTGCAGGCGCAGGTCACCTCGGTCGAAGGCACGGAACGTGTCGTCGCCGGTGGCAGCGCCGCCCCGGAGCGTGCGACGGAACTCGGCCTTTCGGTCGCGGAGACGCTGAAGGAGCGCGGTGGCGCGGTGATCCTGGAAAAGAGCTATAGTAGCTACTATCCGACGTTCAGGACGTTGGCGGCCCGCCCCGGCCAGTAAGTTAGAAGGCCCGGCCTCCTCGCGGAGTGCCGGGCCTCGTTATGGCCACCGCCGCATGCGGGCGATGGCCGCCTTGGTGTTTCCTCGAACTGCTTAGAGCTGTGCGGCGACATCCCGATGGCGGGACGCGAAGGTCGTCGCGTCCTTCCTGAATAACATCCAGGCGGGCTGCGGCCCGTCATGGCCGGGTTCCCGCATCGACATCGTGAAGGGCCCCTTGTTGCCAGCAGGCTTGTCGGGGTCGAGCCGCGCCGCGCGGCACATGGCCCGGGCGATCCGCATGATTCTCTCTTCGTCCATTCTTCTATCTCCGCTGCGAAGATTCAGCGGCAGGTGAACGTCGCAGCGGCGGGGCGGGTTCCAGGTCATCGTAAAAAAATAAGATTAGCCAGCGATATGAATATGTTGCGCGAGTAACCCCAGCTTGATCTATCCGCGTTGGCCGTCCGCGTCCTCCCTGTCCAGAACGGCGGCGCCCGCCCTGCGCGAGCGCGCCCAGGAGGACGCCAGAGCGATGCCGATCGGGATTCCGATCAGCACGATCAACACCACGAAGCTCCAATCGCTCGACATGACGGTCAGCTCCGCCCGGGAGGCTCGGGCGAGGGGCGTGTCCCGCCCGGTACGGACGCATCGCCCTGCGCTGGCTCCTCGACACGCTCGAATGGCGGAGCGGGGCCGGTGGGGTGAGCCGATGCCGGCGACGGGCCGGGCCGGTGCTCTGAGGCGGCGGACTGGCCGGGCCGTTGCGGCGTGCGGATCGGCGTCGGGGCAATGCGGGCGGGCATATCGTCCTCCTGCGCTCAGATCTTGGGCGGCAACGAGCCGCGTTCGAAAACGGGCACGGATTCGATCGGGCCTGTCGACGAGCCGCCGGTTGGAATGTCCTCGGCCGCCTGCCGGACGGCCTCTTCGGATTCGGTCAGCCCATCCGGCGTATCGTTGGCGTCGCTGCCCTCGTCGTGGACATTGGTGCGGTCGCTGGTGCGGCGGGAGTCGGCGGGGTCGTTGCCGATGCCCGCCTCGAGCGAGTTCGGCTGCCTGCGCTCATCATCGAGCTGGGCCGGGTTCTCGCGCTTCTTCTCCGGCGGGGCCATGGCGGTTTCTCCTTTGCGAGGGTTCATGCGAACCAAGCCCGCAAAGGCGGCATTGTTCCCGCTCAGGCAGCCAGCAAGCCCAGCGCCCGCTCGATGCGCGAGCAGCCCGGCCGCGAGCGGGCCCGGGCGTAGCTGCGTTGCAGCCGGCCGCTGGCATAGGCGTCGATGACGATGGCATGGACATAGCTCTTGCGCACCACGGCAGGCGTGTTGACCAGCCGCTGCGCGATCGCGCGCATGATGTCGGCGAGCTGGCGCTTGCGCCCGCTCTCACTCGCCATCTCCTCTCCCGCGAGCAGCAGCTCCGCCGCCGCGGCGTTTGCTGCGAGCATCCTGAGATCCTTGCTGCTGACCGGCAGGCCGCAGGCGCGCTTGAGATAGGCGTTGATCTCGGTCGCGTGGATAGGAGAGACGGTGCCGTCCTCGCGGCGATACTGCAGCAGCCGCTTGCCCGGCAGCGTCACGATCCGGCCGAGCGCACGCGCCAGCGGCGGGTCGTCCAGCGCGCAGGCGATGTCCTTGCCGCTCTTGCCGCGGAAATGCAGCGCGACGCGGGACCCTGTCAGCGTGACGTGTCGCTTCAGCAGGGTCGAGGCGCCGTGGCTGCCGTTCTCCTTGGCGTAGGCCTCGTTGCCGACGCGGATATGGCAGCGGTCGATGATGGCGGCGGCGCAGGCCAGCGCCTTGTCCTGCGAGAGGGTTCGCACCTTCAGATCGGCCGCGATGCGCGCCCTGAGCTTCGGCAGCGCCGCGATCAGCGCGGCGAGGCGCTTGAGCTTGCGCCGCTCGCGCACCTTCTCCCAGTCCGGATGGTAGCGATGCTGGATGCGGCCGGCCTCGTCGTAGCCGATGGCCTGCAGATGCGCGCGTGCATCGGTGGCGATGCGAACATTCTGATAGGCGGGCGGGATCGCGAGCGAGCGGATTCGCGCCAGCGTCTCTTCATCGGTGACACGCTCTCCATCCGTGTCGCGATAGCCGAAGGAGCGGCCATGGCGGATGCGCCGGATGGACAGCTCGTCGGAGGAAACACGCCGCAATCGCGTTGCGGCGGAACGTCGGCTGGCTTTGGCTGCGGCCGGCATGGCGGGGCCCTCGGGATCTCCGCTGCGGAGAATGCGCCATGGCCCGGATGGTTCCGCCAAGTCGAGCATATTCACCACCATTCGGCAAGGACTCGGCTCAGGGGCGGCGTATGCGCGAAAATTTGTGGCAATCGCGCTGGTCGCGGGCCAAGACTGTCAAAAAATTTGAACAGGGGCTCGAGGGAGAGAATGACGAGGCGCGTACTGATTGCCGAGTTCATGCATGAGACGAACACCTTCAGTGTTCAGCTCACGGACGAGGCCACTTTCCGGGCGCATGGCGCCTATCTCGGCAATGAAATCCCGGAGGCATTCCGCGGCACCCGCACATCGATGGGCGCCGCCTTCGAGGTCGCTGACAAGTTCGGCTGGAGCCTGGCCCACCCCCTGGTGACCGGCGCCAATCCTTCGGGCCGGGTAACCGACGCCGCCTTCGACGTCTTCGCGGGACATATCGTCGATGCCGCCGACGGCGTCGATGGCGTGCTGCTGCACCTGCATGGTGCGATGGCGACGGAAAGCTCCGACGACGGTGAGGGCGAGCTGCTGGCGCGGCTGCGCAAGCGCATCGGCCCGGACGTGCCCGTCGTCGCCGTGCTCGACCTGCACGCCACGGTCACGCAGCTCATGGCAGATAATGCCAACGCGCTGATCTCCTACCGCACCTATCCGCACATCGATCAATATGAGCGGACCTGGCAGGCGGCCGAACTGCTGGAACGCGCGATGAAGGGCGAGATCAGGCCGAAGGTCGCGCTCGCCCGGCGCCCGATCCTCTACGCCCTCGATGGCGGGCGCACGACCTCGCCGCCCTTCCTGGAGCTGCTGCGCCGGGGCGATGCGCTGGAAGCCTCGGGCGACGCGCTCGTCGTCAGCGTCCAGGCCGGCTTCTCCTCGGCCGATGTCCACGATATCGGCCCCTCGATCGCGGTCACGGCCGACGACCGCGGCAAGGCGCAGGCCATTGCCGAAGAGCTGATGGACTATGCCTGGGAGCAGCGCCGCTTCTCCTCGATCCATTTCACGCCGCTGGCGGAGGCCATGGGCCGCGCCAAGGCTGGCGAAGCCGATCTGGGCAAGCCCGGCTACAAGCCGGTGGTGATCTCGGACTACTCCGACAATCCCGGCTCCGGCGCCTATGGCGATGCCACCAACCTGCTGCGCGCCATCCTCGATGCGAAGCTGAAGAATGTCGGCTTCCACGCGATCTGCGACCCCGAGGCTGCCCTCGCGGCGCAGGCGATCGGTGTCGGCAAGCGTGGCCGGATCAGGCTCGGCGGCAAGGTCGATCCGACAATGGGCGGCGCGCCGCTCGATCTCGACGCCCATGTCGTGGCGATCACCGATGGCTATTTCCTCTGCCACGGCCCGATGGCCGGCGGCGTCTGGCGCAATTACGGACTCTCGGCCCTGCTGCGCGTCGACGATGTCGAGATCATCGTCATCACCCATAACGGACAGGCGACCGATCTTGCCCAGTTCACCTCGCTCGGCGTCGACCCGACGCGGAAATCGACCGTGATCGTCAAGTCGATGCAGCATTTCCGCGCCGCCTTCCAGCCGATTGCGCGCGAGGTTCTCGAGGTCGACACCGGCGCGCTCTCGACCCGCAATTTCAAGGAACGGCCGTACAAGAACGTGCGCCGGCCGATCTTCCCGCTCGACGACATTTGACCGCTGGCCCGCCACAGCCGCGAAGACAGGAACACAGGAGGAAGCCATGACGATTCAGGCCGATATCGTATTGCGCAACGGGCCGATCTGGTGCGGGCGCGAGGATGGCGTCGTCGAGGCGCTGGCGATCTGGCAGGACAAGGTCCTGGCGGCGGGCCGCGACGCCGAGATCGCCCCGCTCGTCGGGCCGAAGACCCGCGTCATCGACCTGAAGGGCCGGCTGGCGACGCCGGGCCTGAACGACTCCCATCTGCATCTGGTCTCGCTCGGCATGACCATGGGCTGGGTCGACTCGCGCCCCGAGGCCGCGCCGACGCTGGAGGCTCTGCTCGGCGCCATCGCCGCCCGCGCCGCCACGGCCAAGCCCGGCGAGTGGATTCTCTCGCGCGGCTATGACCAAACCAAGCTGGACACCGGCCGCCATCCCTATCGCGAGGAGCTCGACCGCGTGGCGCCGAACAACCCGGTCATGGTGGTGCGCACCTGCGGCCATATCGCCATCTGCAATTCCGAGGCGCTCCGGCTCGGCGGCATCGACGAGAAGTCGGTGGCTCCGCAGGGCGGGCTGATCGAGCAGCAGAACGGGCGGCTCACCGGCATGCTCGCCGAGAACGCCCGCGCTCCGGTCCAGGCCGCGATCCCGGCCGCGACCGAGGAGGACATCATCTCCGGCATCGAGCGCGGCGGCCAGTATCTGCTCTCGCTCGGCATCACGAGCTGCATGGACGCCGCTGTCGGCCAGAAGGGCGGCTTCCGCGAGATCGCGGCCTATCACCGCGCCAAGCGCGACGGGCGCCTGCCGGTCCGGACCTGGCTGACCCTGCTCGGCGATGACGGCCGCTCGATCGTGCCGCAATGTTACGAGGCCGGGCTGATCTCCGGCACCGGCGACGACATGCTGATGATCGGCGGCGTCAAGCTCTTCCTCGACGGTTCGGCCGGCGGCCGCACCGCCTGGATGACAGAGCCCTATCTGGGCGAGGACAAGACCACCGGCGTCTGGATGTGGGAGGATGCCGAGCTGGAGCGCATGGTGCTCGATGCTCATGTGAAGGGCTATCAGCTCGTCTGCCACGCCATCGGCGATGCTGCCATCGAGCAGCTGATCACGGCCTACGAGAAGGCGCTCGCGGCCCATCCGGACCCGGACCGTCGCCACCGCATCGAGCATTGCGGTTTCTCGACCCCGGCGCAGCACGAGCGCATGGTCAAGGCCGGCATCTATCCCTGCCCTCAGCAGGTCTTCATCCATGATTTCGGCGATGCCTACATCAAGGTGCTGGGGCCGGAGCGGGCGCTGTCGAGCTATCCCTTCCGCACCTGGTTCGATCTCGGCCTCAAGCCGGCGACGGGCAGCGACGCGCCGGTCTGCGACCCCAACCCCTTCCCGAACTTCCACAACATGCTGACCCGCAAGACCTGGAAGGGCACTGTGATGGACGAGGGTCAGCGCGTCTCGATCGAGGAGGCGCTGCAGGCCTATACGGAATTCGGCGCCTTCTCGCAGAAGCAGGAGAACGTGAAGGGCCGTCTCGTGCCCGGCTTCCTCGCCGACGTCGCAGTGTTCTCGCGCGACCTGCTCAGCGCCGATCCGGCCGACATCCTGAAGGATACGCGCTGCGACCTCACCATCCTCGGTGGCGAAATCGTCTACGAGCGGGGCGCTTGAGCCGGAGCATTTTCGAGCGAAGAAGATCGCTTCGCGTGAAGAAAATGCGAAAAAATGCCCTGGGTAGCTTCGTGGCGTTCTGAATCGCCGATCTACCCGGGAGATTTGACCGCGCGGGGGAAGACAAGCGCGGCAAAGCCGTTATGGTTCCAGTTGGAAGCAAAAAACTCCGGATCAGCCGGAGTGAGTAAGACGGGAGGACTAATCGTGTTGTTGAAGAAATTTGCGTTCGCCACTGCGCTGACGCTGGCGGCTTTTACGGTGCAGGCGCAGGCCCAGGAGCCGCGCCGCGGCGGAACGATCCGCTTCACGGCGCCCTACGGCGCCTCCTTCGTCAGCAATGACAGCCATGTCTCGAACCAGATTCAGGACGAGATCTATGGCTATGCGCTGCACGGCATGCTGTTCCGCTGGGATTCGAAGGCCGGCAAGCCGGAGCCTGAGCTGGTCAAGAGCGTGACCACCTCGGCGGACGGGCTGACGCACACGCTGAAGTTGCGCGACGACGCTTTCTTCCACAATGGCCGCAAGATGACGGCCGACGACGTGATCTGGTCGTTCACGCGTCTGGTCGACGGCTCGAAGAACTATCCCGGTGCACGCCACGTCTCGCGCATCAAGGGCGGCGCCGAGGTCCGCAAGGGCGAGGCCAAGGAGATTTCCGGCCTCAAGAAGATCGATGATTTCACCATCGAGATGACGATGACCGACGGGGTCGATCCCGGCTTCCTGTTCTACAGCGCCCCCACGGCGATCATGCCGGCCAAGGAGGCGCAGGAGCCGGACTTCTTCAACAAGCCCATCGGCCTCGGGCCGTTCAAGTTCGTCGAGCACGTTCCCGGCTCGCGCATGGTCTTCGAGCGCTGGGATAAGTACTACAAGGCGGGCAAGCCCTATGCCGACAGGCTCGTGATCTCGCCGATGGGCGAGGCCGCTGCGCGCGATGTCGCCTTCCGCAACAAGGAGATCGACGTCTCCATCCTGGGTTCGACCCAGTATGTCGCCTACAAGGCCGACCCGAACCTCTCCAAGGGCATCCTCGAGGTCGCGGAGGTCTTCACCCGCAACATGGGCATGAACCCGGAGTTCAAGCCCTTCTCCGACAAGCGGGTGCGCCAGGCGATCAACCATGCGATCGACAGCGAGCTGATCATCAAGCGCCTCGTCCGCGACAAGGCCTATCGCGCGGTGAGCTGGCTGCCGAGCTCGGTGCCGGGCTTCGACAAGGACGCCAAGTCCTATGCCTTCGATCCGGAGAAGGCCAAGAAACTCCTGACCGAAGCCGGCTATCCGGACGGTTTCGAGTTCGAGTGGACGGCGACGCCGAACGAGAGCTGGGGCATCCCGATCGTCGAGGCGACCATTCCGATGCTCGCCAAGGTCGGCATCAAGGTGAAGGTCAAGCCGGTCGAGACCTCGGCGCTCGGCGGCGTCATCGCGAAGGGCGACTTCCAGGCCTATATCTGGTCGAACACCTCCGGTCCCGACCCGCTGACGGCGCTGAAGTGCTTCCACTCGACGACGCCACGCTCCTCCTGCAACTACACCACCTTCAAGAGCCCGGCCTATGACAAGGTGCTCGACGAGGCGGCCGCCGAGAAGGACGCCGGCAAGAAGCTCGCGCTGCTGACGAAGGCCAACGCCATGCTGCAGGACGAGGCTCCGGTCTGGTTCTTCAACTACAACAAGGCGGTCCTGGCCTATCAGCCCTGGCTGCACGGCCTCCAGGCGAACGCGACGGAGCTCGCGCTCCAGCGCTACGAGGATCTCTGGGTCGACGCCTCTTCGCCCGCGGCGAAGTAAGCGCGCCTCCGCGGAGGTTCCCGCCAGCTCAAGGACCTCCGTCATCCCGGATCGGTGCGGCCATGCCGTCCGTCCGGGGTGACGGAGAATTTCGAGCCTTGACCTGAGTCCGCCTGCGGCGGCGATCAGGAGTTCACCATGCTGCCCTATGTCGTCCGCCGCCTGCTGCAGGCCATCCCGATTCTGCTTGCGGTAGCCGGACTCGTCTTCGTGATGTTCAGCGTCATTCCGGGCGATTTCGCCTCGACCCAGATGGCCGATGGCCGTTCGGTCGTCGATGCGGAGCAGGTCGCGCGCATGAACAAGCAATTCGGCCTCGACCAGCCTGTGCATGTGCGCTTCGCGAATTATGCCGTGAAGCTTGCGGCGCTCGATCTCGGCACCTCGTTCCGCACCCGCCAGCCGGTGATCAATTCCCTGCTCGAGCGGATCTGGCCCAGCCTTCAGCTCGCCATTGCCGCCATGGCGTTCGCCATCGTCTTCGGCGTTCCGCTCGGCTTCCTCGCGGCCCTGAAGCCGGGTGGCTGGCTCGACATGCAGTCGATGTTCGTCGCCGTGTCGGGCCTCTCCCTGCCGCAGTTCTGGCTCGGGCTGATGCTGATGTATGCCTTTGCGCTGGTTCTCGGCTGGTTCCCGAGCTTCGGCTACGGCGACGGCAATCCGCGCTACATCGTGCTGCCGGCGGTCGCGCTCGGCGTGGCACCGCTCGCCCTGCTGGCCCGCACGACGCGTGCCGCCGTGCTTGAGGTCATGAACGCCGACTTCATACGCACCGCCCGCGCGAAGGGCGCCGGCGAGATCCGGGTGATGCGCTGGCATGTGGCGCGCAACGCGATGGTCATCGTGCTGACAACGCTGGGCCTGCAGTTCGGCTCGATCATGGGCGGCGCGGTCGTGATCGAGAAGCTCTTCGCCTGGCCGGGCATCGGCTCGCTGCTGGTCGACAGCGTGTCCCTGCGCGACATCCCCGTCGTGCAGGCCTGCATCCTGCTGCTGGTGCTCTTCTTTCTCGTCGTGAACATCATCGTGGACGTGCTCTGCGCTCTGATCGATCCGCGCATCAAATATACCTAGAGGCAGGGCATTCGATGAAATTCCGGGCGAATCTCTGGATCGGCGGCGCGCTGTTTGCCGCCGTCGTGGTCGGCGGGACGCTGGCACCCTGGCTGGCGCATACGGACCCCGTCATGGACGCCAACCTGATGAACGCCGAGGTCCCGCCCGGCGCCGAGTTCTGGTTCGGCACGGATGCGCAGGGCCGCGACATCTACAGCCGCGTCCTCTACGGCGCGCGCATCTCGTTGACCGTCGGCATCGTCTCGCAGCTCATCAACACGGTGATCGGCGTGGCGCTGGGCATGTCGGCAGGATATTTCGGCGGCTGGTGGGACGATTTCGTCAGCGGCCTGACCAATCTCATGCTGTCGATTCCCTCGCTGGTCTTCGCGCTCGCCATCATGGCGATCCTCCAGCCGGGCCTGACCAGCCTGCTGATCGCGCTCGGCCTGACCAACTGGTCCTATACCTGCCGGCTGTCGCGGGCTGCGACGCTGTCGACCAAGCAGCAGGGCTATGTCGAGGCGGCACGCTCCTTCGGCGCGAGCAACGCTCGCATTATGCTGCTGCAAATCCTGCCGAACATCGCCGGCCCCATCATCGTCATCGGCACGCTCGGCATGGGCGGCGCCGTGCTCGCGGAGGCGGCGCTCTCCTTCCTGGGGCTTGGCATCCGTCCGCCCTTCCCGAGCTGGGGTAGCATGCTCTCCGATGCGCGCGACCAGATCACCACCGCGCCCTGGATCTCGATCTTTCCGGGCCTCGCCATCTTCATGACGGTGCTCGGCCTTAACCTGCTGGGTGACGGCCTGCGCGACATCCTCGATCCGCATTCCCAGCTCCGCAAAGCCTGACGGTATTTGGATGACCACGCAGACGCCTCTCGATCCGCCGCTCGAAACCATCCGCTTCCATGGGCTGAAGGCGGGGCCGAAGCTCCTCGTCCTCGGCGCCGTCCATGGCAACGAAACGTGCGGGCCCAACGCCATCGCCCGCGTCGTCGAGGATTGCCGGGCCGGGCGTGTCTCGATCCAGCGCGGCGAGGTCACCTTCCTTCCCGTCGCCAATCCGAAGGCCTATCGCCAGAACACCCGCGAGGGCGACCGCAACCTTAACCGCGACCTGCGCGAGCGGCCCCAGCCCGCCGACAACGAGGACAGGATCGGCAATCGCCTGGCGCCGATCCTGCGCCAGCACGACATGCTGCTCGACGTCCATTCCTTCACAGGGGAGGGCGTGCCCTTCGTCTTCTTCGGCCCGGATGACAATCGCGGTGAGTTGGAGCCCTTCCGCCATGCGCAGGCCGAGGCCGCCTTCGCCGCCTGCCTCGGCGTCGACCTGATGATCCACGGCTGGCTCGACATCTATGTCCGGCTGATCGCGGCGCGCGAGCGGCTGGGGCTGCCGCGGCTCGCCGTCACCGAGGGCTTCGGCACCACCGAATACATGCGTTTTGCCGGCGGCTACGGCGTGACGCTGGAATGCGGCCGGCATGACGATCCGGCCTCCGTCGATGTCGGGTATCGCGCCATCCGCAACGTCCTGGCCCATCTCGGCTTGAGCGACGAGGCGGCGCCTGCGCCCGCGAGGCGCGTCGTCGTCCATATGGACGATCTCGTCCTGTGCGAGAGCGAAGGCGACCGCCTCGAAGGCACGGGCTGGCGCACCGGGGACCGCGTCGCCAAGGGCACTCCCGTCGCGCGCCGGGCCGATGGCAGCGTGGTGGCGATGCCGCGCGACGGATTCATCATCTTCCCGAACCCGAAGGCGAAGCCGGGCGAGGGCATCTGCTATCTTGGCACCGAGAGCAGCCGCGACGCGTGACCGGCGCAACGCGTTGAAAGTCTGACGCTCTACCCGTCATTGCGAGCGAAGCGAAGCAATCCAGGGGACTGGGCTGAACGTTCAGTTTGCCGCCCTTGGATTGCTTCGTCGCTACGCTCCTCGCAATGCCCGGGAGCGGTTCCGCGCGAAATCGGCAAGTTCCACGACCTCTAAAATACCGGACATTGGGCAGAGGGAGTTTTAGGGTCGTCCCGCTACAGCCTCGGCCATGTCATTTCTGGTTTGGCCTCGCAAGCGCGCGACCCGACTACCCGCCGAGATCGAGATCGAGATCATCTCGCGTCTCTTCGGCGCCTTGCCGCAGATTCTGTGCGTCGCCGCTGGCCTGATCATCGGTTCGGCGATCATGGCCGTGAAGACCGGCGCGCCGGTCTTCTGGTGGATGGCGGGCGCCGGTGTAGCGACGACCGCGCTTCGCGTCATCAATATCATCGGCTTCAAGCGGCGCGATCCGGCACGGCCGCTGACGCTCGCAGAGGCGCGACGCTGGGAGGCCGGCTATGCCTATTCGGCCTTCGCCTTCACGCTCGTCATCTCCGCGCTGACCATCGTGGTGGCCTGGGTCGAGGACACGGCCGGCTATGTGCTGAGCCTCGGCCTCGTCATGGCGCTGACCGCAGGCTCCTATCTGCGGACGCTGCGCTACTGGATCTGCGCCGGGCTCTCGACCGTCGCGGTCGGCACCATGATGGTTGCCTTCCTGATCTCGGGCGATCCGCTCTATCAGGCGCTGGGGCTGCTGCTCGGCCTTTACCTCTATTCGATCTACGAGAGCTCGGACCACATCATCGGCCAGTTCGAGGAACTGCTGATGGTGCGCCGCGAGCTGGATTTCGCCGCCAGCCACGATCCGTTGACCGGGTTGTTCAATCGCCGCGGCTTCGACCGCGCGCTCGCGGAGGCCTTCGCGCGCGACGAACCGCCGGGGCTGCTGCTGCTCGATCTCGACGGTTTCAAGCTCGTGAACGATCGCTATGGGCATCATGTCGGCGACGACCTGCTCAAGCAGGTCGCCGCGCGGCTCCGCCAGGTCGTCGGGCCGGACAATCTCGTCGCGCGGATGGGCGGCGATGAGTTCGCGATCGTGGTCAATGGCATCGATGACGTTTGCGCTTTGGCCAAGGTCGCCGACCTGGCTGTGTCCGCCTGCAAGGCCCCCTTCACGGTGCTGGGGCATGCCCTGGCGGTCGGCGCGAGCGTCGGCGTTGCGATCAAGCCGCGCGAGAGCGGAGAGAGCTGGTCGGCGGAAGCGCTGAAGCGCGCGGCCGACAAGGCCCTCTACGACGCCAAGCGCGCCGGCAAGGGCCGCAGCATGATCGCCGCCTGAGCGGCTCAGCCCGGCTCGATCGCGATCAGCAATTCGCCGGCTGCCGCCGTCGCGCCGGGCTTCACCGCCACGCGCGTGACCGTGCCGGCCGCCGGGCTCTTCAGGTCCATGAACAGCTTCATCGATTCCAGCACGGCGACGACCTGCTCGGCCGCGACGCTCTCGCCCTCGCTGACATGGATGGCGACGACGGTGCCGGGCATGGTCGCCCGCACGGAATCGCCGCCCTGTCCCTTCGCCTGCCGCGCCGCGGCTTCAGCCGCGACGGCGAGTGTGATCTCGATGCGGCCCTCGAAGCTGCCGTCACGCAGGAACAGGCCGGTCGCATCGCGCACCGCATCGACGCTCCGGCGCCGCCCGTCCAGCAGGACGGACCAGCTCGCCCCTCCTGCGGCGGCCTCGACCGCAACCTCGAGCGTCCGGTCGCCGGAACTCACTCGGAAGCCCGTCTCATGGCTTTCGACGACGAGCCGGCGCATCTCGCCACTGGATGTGAGCGCGAGATGGCTCGTGCCCGGCTTGCCGGCAGGCGCGAGCAAGCGGAAGCGCGTCAGGCTGCCCCAGGGGCCGGCGGGTGCCTCTTCGAAGCCCGAGAGCCAGATCGCGGCTGCGACGGCGTCGCGCTCCAGCGCATCGAAGACCACAGGCTGCCAGCCATCCGGCCAGCTCTCGCCGATGAACAAGGTCGTCGCCTCGCTACGGACGAACGCCGGCTGCCGCAGCGCATCGACGAGGAAGGGCCTGATCGTCGCTGGTCCCAGCACCGCCATCCGGTCGAGCCCGTCGGCAAGGCGACGCCTCGCCGCCTCGCGGTCAGGCCCGTAGGCAATGACCTTGGCGAGCATCGAATCGTAGAAGGGCGAGACGGCGCTCCCGGTCTCGACACCGCTGTCGACACGCAGTCCTTCCGGCTCGCGCCAGAGCGCAATAGTGCCGGTATCGGGGCGGAAGCCCTCATCGGCACGCTCCGCCGTCAGCCGCGCCTCGATAGCGTGGCCGGTGCAGGCGATCTCCTCCTGTCGGCGCGGCAGCGTCTCCCCGGCCGCGATCCTGATCTGCCATTCGACGAGGTCGAGCCCGGTGATGGCCTCCGTGACGGGATGCTCGACCTGGAGCCGCGTATTCATCTCGAGGAAGAACACCTCCTGCGTCGCTGCATCGACCAGGAACTCGACGGTGCCGAGATTATCGTAGGCGATGGCACGAGAGAGTTTCAGCGCGTGTTCGTGCAGGGCGGCGCGAGCCTCGGGCTTCAGGTTGGGTGCCGGCGCCTCTTCCAGAAGTTTCTGGTTGGAGCGCTGCACCGAGCAGTCGCGCTCGAAGAGATGGACGATGGTGCCGTGCCGGTCACCTGCGACCTGCACCTCGACATGGCGCGGCCGCGTCACGAATTTCTCGATCAGCAGGCGTCCGTCGCCGAAGGCGGCCTTTGCCTCCCGGCTGGCGGTCGAGATGGCCGAGTCGAGATCGGCTTCCGCCTCGACCTTGCGGATGCCCTTGCCGCCGCCGCCGGCCGAGGCTTTCACCATCACCGGCAGGCCGATGCGCAGCGCCTCGCGCTTCAGCGTATCGGGGGATTGATCCGCGCCGTCATAGCCCGGCACGCCCGGCACGCCGGCTTCGCGCGCGATCTGCTTGGAGCGGATCTTGTCGCCCATCGCCTCGATGGCGCCGGCCGATGGGCCGATGAAGGCGATGCCGTTCGCCTCGCAGGCCGCGATCAGGTCGAGCCGCTCGGAGAGGAAGCCGTAGCCCGGATGGATCGCCTGGGCGCCGGTCGCGAGCGCCGCCTCGATGATGCGGTCGGCCAGCAGATAGGATTCGCGCGCCGGGGCCGGGCCGATACGAACCGCCATGTCGGCGAGGCGCACATGCAGCGCATCTCGGTCCGCGTCGGAATAGACTGCGACGGTGCGGATGCCGAGCTTGTGGCAGGTGCGGATGATGCGGCAGGCGATCTCGCCGCGATTGGCGATGAGCAGGGTGTCGAACATGGTGCCGCTCACATCCGGTAGACCGGGCGCGGGCCGGTGTCGCGCGCCTCGCCGGCCGAGAGCGCGAGGCAGAGGCCCAGCACGTCGCGCGTCTGCGTCGGCTCGATGATGCCGTCGTCCCAGAGCCGCGCCGTGGCGTAGTAGGGATCGCTCTGCTCCTCGAACTGCGCGCGGGTGCGCCTGTCGAGTTCGGCAATGGCGGCCTCGTCGCCAGCGCCCTTGAGGGACTGCCGGCGCAGCTCCGTCACCACGGTCGCAGCGACCTCCGGGCTCATCGTCGCGATGCGGGCATTGGGCCAGGAGAACAGGAAACGCGGACGGAAGCCGCGCCCGCACATGCCGTAATTGCCGGCGCCATATGATCCGCCGATGAGCACCGTGTATTTCGGCACGCGCGCATTCGAGACGGCATAGACCAGCTTGGCCGAATGCTTGGCGATGCCGCCGCGCTCGGCCTCTGTGCCGACCATGAAGCCGGTGATGTTCTGCAGGAAGATGAGCGGGATCTGGCGCTGGTCGCAGAGCTCGATGAAATGCGCGCCCTTCACCGCGGCCTCGGAGAACAGCACGCCGTTATTGGCGAGGATGCCGACCGGATAGCCATGGATATGGGCGAAGCCGGTGACGAGCGTCGCGCCGTAGTCAGGCTTGAAGGCGCTGAAGGCGCTGTCGTCGACCATGCGGGCGATGACCTCTCGCACGTCGTAAGGGCGTCGTAGATCGGTCGGGACGATGTCGACGAGTTCGGCCGGATCGAGCTTCGGCGGCGTTGCGGGCCGGGGTGGCGCGGTGACCTTGCCGATCTCGCCCAGCGCGCCGACGATCTCGCGCAGCTTGGCGAGCCCCTCCATCTCGTTCTCGACGAGATGGTCGCTGACGCCGGAGACGAGCGTGTGCATCTCCGCCCCGCCCAGCGTCTCGCCGTCGACGATCTCGTGGATCGCCGCCTTCACGATCGGTGGCCCGCCGAGATGGATGCGACCCGTGCCCTTGACCATGATCACCTGGTCGGAAAGCGCCGGAATATAGGCGCCGCCCGCCGTGCAGCCGCCGAAGACCAGCGAGATCTGCGGGATGCCCGCCGCCGACATCCGGCACTGGTTGTAGAAGGTGCCGCCGAAATGGTCGCGGTCGGGGAAGACGCGGTCCTGCTCGGGCAGGAAGGCGCCGCCGCAATCGACGAGGTAGAGGCAGGGCAGCCGGTGTTCCTCTGCGATCTCCTGCGCGCGCAGATGCTTCTTCACCGTCTCGGCGAAGAAGGAGCCGCCTTTCACCGTGGCGTCGTTGGCGATCAGCATGCAGGCGCGGCCTTCGACGATGCCGATGCCGGTGACGATCCCGGCGCCGGGCACCTCGTTGCCGTAGAGCCCGTGGGCCGCCAGCGGCGAAAGTTCGAGGAAGGGCGTCTGCGGGTCGAGCAGCAGATCGATCCGCTCCCGCACCATGATCTTGCCACGGGATTCATGCCGCGCCCGGAGCTTCTCGCCGCCGCCGGTCGCAGCCAGCGCGTGGTGCCCGCGCAGCGTTTCGATCATGGCGGCGAGCGGGGGAGGGGTGATAGAGATGCCTTGGTCGGTCCGCGCCATGTGCCTCGTCCGCTGTCGTTTCCTCAGCCCTCATCCTGAGGAGCCGCGGAACGCGGCGTCTCGAAGGATGCTCCAGTTTGCTCCGGAGCCTCCTGGACCATCCTTCGAGACGCGCCTTCGGCGCTCCTCAGGATGAGGGCTGGTGGGTGACAAAGGCAGTCTTGATCTCGCCACCTCATTCACCTACCGTCCGGTAGGTAGTCAGATCGCGACGCAGCGGTCAAGCAGGGAGAAAGCCATGTCGGCCGTCGAGAAGCTCAGTGAAGGAGCCCGCCGCTCGCCCTATTTCACCGAGGAGCACGAGGCGCTGCGCGATCAGGTCCGACGCTTCGTCGAGAGCGAGATCAAGCCCCATGCGCTGAAATGGGAGGAGGACGGCTTCGTTCCGCGCGAAGTGCTCCGCAAGATGGGCGCGCTCGGCTTCTTCGGCATCCGCTACCCCGCCGAATATGGCGGCTCCGAAATGGACACGATGGCGACCGTCGTTCTGGCGGAGGAGCTCGGCCGCTCGACCTTTTCCGGCGTCGCGATCACCGCGCTCGTCCACACCGACATGGCCTCGGTCCACATCGCCAATGCCGGCAGCCCGGCCCAGAAGGACAAGTACCTGCCCGGCATCATCGCAGGCGAGAAGATCGTCGCGGTCGCTGTCACCGAGCCCGATGCCGGCTCGGACGTGAAGGGTATCCGGACCACGGCCCGGCGCGAGGGCGATCATTACGTCCTCAACGGCGCCAAGATGTTCATCACAAACGGCGTCCATGCCGATCTCTACTGCGTCGCCGCCAAGACCGACCCGCAGGGCCGGCCCTCGCAGTCCGTCTCGATCTTCCTCGTCGAGAAGGGCACGCCCGGCTTCTCCGTCTCGCGCGCGCTCGACAAGCATGGCTGGCGCTCCTCCGATACGGCAGAGCTCTCCTTCGTCGATTGCCGCGTGCCGGCCGAGAACCTGCTGGGGCAGGAGGGGCGCGGCTTCTACGCGATCATGAGCAACTTCCAGAACGAGCGCACCGTGATCGGCGCCATGGCGATCGGCGAGTCGCAGGCGGCGATCGACCTGACGCTGGATTATGTGAAGACGCGCAAGGCCTTCGGTGCGCCGCTCTGGGAGAAGCAGGCGATCCGCCAGCGCCTCGCCGAATTGGCGGGCAAGGTCGAGGCCGGCCGCCAGCTCGTCTACCACGCTGCCTGGCTCGATGCGCAGGGCTTCGACGCCACCCGCGAGGTCTCGATGGTGAAGGCCTACTGCGGCGAGCTGGTCAACGAGGTGATGTATGACTGCCTGCAGTTCCATGGCGGCATGGGCTACATGCGCGAAAGCGCGATCGAGCGCATGACCCGCGACGCCCGCGTCCAGTCCATCGGCGGCGGCGCCACCGAGGTGATGCTGGAAGAGGTGGCGAAGCGGCTGTGAGTGATCGGCGTCATCCCGCACGCGCTGCAGCGCGCAGTGCTGCTGCGCAGATGCGGGATCGTCTTCCGGAAGAGGCGCCTTGTTCTGCTCGCGGTCCCGTGTCTGCGCGGCAGCGCTTCGCGCCGCAGCGCGCACGGGATGACACCCTATGAGTGAAGCCTCGGTTGTGCGGGCAGCTGCCGAAACCGGCTCGCGCCGCCTCATTCTCGACCACGCCGCGCGCCTGCTCCGCAATGGCGGCTATCATCAGACCACGCTGCGCGAGATCGCCGAGGCCGTCGGCATCCGCAAGGCGAGCCTCTATTACCACTTCGCCTCGAAGGAGGAGATCGTCGAGGAGGTGGTCAATGACGGCGTGCGGTTCGTCCATCAGGCTGTCGTCGTCGCGCTCACAGAGACGCAAGGCGCCGCGCCGCGCGAGCGGCTGGAGGCGGCGATCCGCGCCCATCTCGCCGCCCTTCATGGTCATGGCGACTACACCTCTGCCAGCATCAAGGTCTTCACCTTCGGCGCGGTGACGCCGCCGGAGAGCGTGCGGGCCGTGCGCCGTGCCTATGAGGATGTCTGGCGCGCGCTGATCGCCGAATTGCAGCAGGCCGGGGCACTGCCGGCCGAGCGCGCGCCGGACGCGTTGCGCCTCTTCCTGCTCGGCGCGCTCAACGGCTCGACCGACTGGTATCGGCCGGGGCGCTTCGAGATCGATGCGCTGGCGCGGGAATTCGCCGCGCTGCTCTCGCCCGCCCACGCCTGAAGGCAACGTCCCAGACGCAAGGGCGGGTGGCACGGAACGACTGGCGATGCGCCGTCAGCTTGTTACGATGGCGGCGTTATCGTCGCTCCCGAGCGGCTCTGCCAAAGGATTCCCCTGCCGATGCGTGCCTTCTACCACCCCGATCAGGCGCTTCATGACCCGCAGCAATATATGCGCTTCGGGAAGGTCGTTGCGCCCAAGGATCTGCCGGAGCGCACGGAGCGACTGCTCGGCGCGCTGGCCAAGCACGGCATCGCGCCCGAGCGCCCGGCTGCCCACGGCACCGATCCGATCCTGAAGATTCACGATGCCGGCTTCGTCCATTTCCTCGAGACGGTGTGGGACCGCTGGCAGAAGCTGCCGGCCGAGCGCGGACCCGAGGCCTGGGCGAACACCTTTCCCTACTGGAGCGGCCGCACCGACGAATCCGTCCGCCCGCCCTGCCGCCCGACAGGGCTGATGGGGCAGGCCGGCTGGTATCTCGGGGACCTGTCGGTGCCGGTCGGCGAGCATTGCTGGCAGTCGACCCTGCGCTCGGCCGAGACAGCGGTTTCTGCTGCCGATGCGGTGCTGGCCGGCGAGAGCGCTGTCTATGCGCTCTGCCGCCCCTCTGGTCACCATGCCCGCGCCGATCGCGCGTCCGGCTTCTGCTACATCAACAACACGGCGGTGGCGGCCCAGCGCCTGCGCTCGAAATTCGGCAAGGTCGCGATCCTCGACGTCGATGCCCATCACGGCGACGGCACGCAGCAGATCTTCTATCGCCGCGACGACGTGCTGACGATCTCGGTCCATGCCGATCCGACGGATTACTATCCCTTCTTCACCGGCTATGCCGATGAACGCGGCAACGGGCCGGGCGAGGGCTTCAACCTCAACCTGCCGCTGGCCCATGGGGCGGGCGGCGCCGCGATGGACGCGGCGGTCGATGCAGCCGGCAAGGCGATCCGCGATTTCGGCGCCGAGGCGCTGGTCGTGGCGCTGGGCTACGACGCCCATAAGGACGACCCCATCGGCGTCCTCAAGCTCGAAGCCTCGGATTTCGGCACGATCGGTAAGAAGGTGAAGGCCTTCGGCCTGCCGACCCTGGTGGTGCAGGAAGGCGGCTACGCCATCGAGGCGATCGGCGACTGCCTCGATGCGTTCCTAGGCGGGTTCAAGTAGCGCCTGTCATCCCGTGCGCGCTGCGGCACGAAGTGCCGCGGCGCAGACACGGGACCGCGCGACGAGAGGGCGCTCTTTTCTGAAGACGATCCCGCATCTGCGCCGCAGCACTTCGTGCCGCAGCGCGTGCGGGATGACGCCCTTCAGCGCCGCTCGACGCAAGCCTCAGATCGCCGCCTCGATCAGGAACGGCCCCTTCCGGCTCAGCGCCGCCTTGAACAGGCTGGCGAACTCCTCGGCCGTCGTGGCGCGGGCGGCTTCCACGCCCATGCCGCGCGCCATCAGCACCCAATCCAGCGCCGGCTCGTCGATGTTGAGCATCTGCGTCGCGTTGCGGCCGAAATCGTTGACGCCGACGGCGCGCATTTCGCCATGCAGGATCTGGTAGGTGCGGTTGGCGAAGATGACGGTGACGATGTCGAGCTTCTCGCGCGCCTGCGTCCAGAGCCCCTGTACGGTGTACATGCCCGAGCCGTCGGCCTGCATGCTGATGACCTTGCGGTCGGGGCAGGCCACGGCCGCGCCGGTGGCGAGCGGGATGCCCTCGCCGATGGCGCCGCCGGTCAGCTGGATATAGTCGTGCTGCGGCGCGCTATGGCAATCGAAGTAGAACATCCGGCCGGAGGAGACGGATTCGTCGCAGACGATGCAATTCTCCGGCAGCAGGGTGGAGACGATGGCGCAGACCTTGTCTGCATCGAGGGTGCCGGTCGGCAGCGAAGCCTGCTCCTTCCGCGGCGGGGCGATATAGGCCGGCGCTGTCTTGGCTGCGCCGATCTCGTCGGCGAGCGCGTCGATGGTGGCGGGCAGGTCGTCGCCGGGCTTGGCCAGCGTTGCGACCTCGCAGCCATCATGGACGAGGCGGCCGGGCTTGCCGGGATAGGCGAAGAAGCCGACAGGGACCTGCGCGCCGACGAGAACGAGATAATCCACGTCCTTGAGCTGCTCGAGCGCCTTGTCGATCGGGTAGTGGATCTTGTGCATCGCCACCCGGCCGGCGCCGCGCTGGATGCGGCCGTTCGACATCTGGCTGAAGATCTTCGCGCCGGTCGCGGCGCAGACGCGGGCGGCCATCTCCATCGGCTTCTCGCGCAAGGCGAGGCCCGTCAGCATGATGGCGGCGCGCGCGCCATGCTTGCGCAGGCCGGCAGCGACCTCACGGATCGTGCCGGCATCGACCGTCTTCAGCGCCGGCAGCGTCACGGGTTTCAGCGCTGCGGGCTCGATGCTGTTCCAGGCGCAGTCGGCGGGCAGGATCACGGTGGTGACGCCGGGCAGCGTCAGCGAGGCGACATAGGCTTCCTCGATCGCCGGGCCGACATCCTCGGCCGAGCCGATGCGGCGGACGAAATGCGACATCGGATGCGCCAGGCTTTCGATGTCGCTGGTCAGCGGCGCGTCATGCTGCAGGTGATAGGTCGCGTGGTCGCCGACGACGTTGATCATCGGCGTCCAGGCGCGCCTCGCATTGTGCATGTTGGCGAGCGCATTCGCCATGCCCGGCCCGCAATGCAGCAGCGTGGCGGCAGGTTTGTCGGCCATGCGCGCATAGCCGTCAGCCGCACCCGTCACCACGCCCTCGAACAGGCCGAGCACGCAGCGCATCTGCGGCTTGCGGTCGAGCGCCGCGACGAAATGCATCTCCGAGGTGCCAGGGTTGGCGAAGCACGTATCGACGCCGTTGATCAGAAGAGTGTCGCAAAGACGGTCGGCGCCGTTCATCCCAAAACCTCGATTCGAAAAGACAAGGGCGTCCTAGCCCGCGGCAAGGAAGGGAAGGAATTACTCGCGCCCTGTCAAACGACAGAACGTCATGGCTGACCCTCGTTCCGGTGATCGTCTGCTTGACGGTTTTGCATATGCATTTAACCTGATCTGGAACGAAGGTTGCATCGCTCCTGCCATGGCGCCGTTCAGGCGCCGTGCGGAACATGCCGCCGGCAGAACAGGGGAAGGGTTTCCAACATGGCAGCAATCCAGCGCATCGGTGCGGCGGCTCTCGGCCTCGCGGCGCTTCTGGCGGCGGGCGGTGCCCAGGCGCAGACCAAGGTCAATATCGGCATCTCGGGCTGGACCGGTTTTGCGCCGCTGACGCTCGCCAAGGAGGCTGGGATCTTCGCCAAAAACGGCCTCGACGTGACGATCAAGAAGATCCCGCAGAAGGACCGCCATCTCGCCATTGCCTCCGGCGACATCCAGTGCGCGGCGACGACGGTCGAGACCTGGATCGTCTGGGACGCGGCCGGCGTGAAGACCAAGCAGATTTTCCAGCTCGACAAGAGCTATGGCGCGGACGGCATGGCCGTGCGCTCGGCCACCGGCTCGATCAAGGACCTCAAGGGCAAGACGGTCGCGGCCTCCGCGCCCGGAACCTCGCCCTATTTCGCGCTCGCCTGGTTCCTCAAGGAGAACGGCATGAGCGTGAAGGACGTCAACGTCGTCAACATGGAGCCGGGCCCGGCTGCCCAGGCCTTCATCGCCGGCCAGAACGACGCCGCCATGACCTACGAGCCTTATCTCTCGGCCGTGCGCGATAAGCCGGACGCCGGCAAGATCATCGCCACCACGCTCGACTACCCGATGGTGATGGACACCTTCGGCTGCACGCCGGCTTTCCTCGCCGACGAAAAGGCCGCGGCGGCGCTGACGAAGAGCTATTTCGAGGCGCTGGACATGATCAAGGCCGATCAGGCCAAGGCCTACGGCATCATGGGCGCCGACGTGAAGCAGACGGGCGAGCAGTTCGGCAAGTCCGCCGGCTTCCTGCGCTGGTCCGACGCGGAAGGGAACAAGAAGTTCTTCTCGGGTGACTGGCAGGCCTTCTCCGCCAAGGCTGCCGACCTCCTGCTGGAGATCGGCCTGATCAAGGCCAAGCCCGACCTCGCCGCGCTGGTCGAGACGAAGTTCGTCGCGGGCAAGTGACGCGGAGCCCGTGACGGAAGACATCCTTCCGGACGTTCTCGAGCCCGGCCTGCGCGTCGTCTTCTGCGGCACGCAGGCTGGTGCGGCCTCGGCCCGGCGCGGCGCCTATTATGCCGGGCCGGGCAACAAGTTCTGGACAGTGCTGCATCAGGTCGGGCTCTTGCCCGAGCGACTGGCGCCGGAGGCGTTCCGCGAGCTGCCGCGTTACGGCATCGGCCTCACGGATGTCGCCAAGCGGACCTCCGGCCCGGATTCTGCCTTGCGCGGCAGCCATTTCGATGCCACCGGCTTCCGGATGCGGATGGCGGGTTTCTCGCCTCGCTTCATCGCTTTCAACGGCAAGCGCGCGGCGCAGGCGGTCCTCGGCCGGCAGCCTTCCACGATGCCTTATGGCCGGCAGGCCGAGAACCTCGCAGGCGCCCTCGTCTATGTACTCCCCTCGACCTCTGGTGCCGCCGCCGGCTTCTGGTCGATCGAACCCTGGAAGCAACTCGCCATGGCCGTGACCGGAACCGCATCGCGATGAAACCCCTGCAGCCCGTCTCGACGACGGCCCGTGTCGGCTACGGCCTAGCCTTCTTCGCGCTCTTCGTGGCGCTCTGGTCGGTCGCGACCTTCGGCGGCTTCGTCCAGCGCCTCTTCCTGGCCGATCCGCTGACCATGGTCAGCGAGGGCTATAACCTCATGGTCCGCTACGGCTTCAGCTTCGACATCATGATGACGATCTGGCGCGTGGTCGGCGGCTTCATCCTCGCCGCCATCGTCGCCCTGCCGCTCGGCATCCTGATGGGCGCCTACAAGCCGGTCGAGGCCTTCCTCGAACCCTTCGTCTCCTTCGCGCGCTACCTGCCGGCCTCGGCCTTCATCCCGCTGCTGATCCTCTGGGCCGGCATCGGCGAGACGCAGAAGCTGCTCGTCATCTTCATCGGTTCGGTCTTCCAGCTCATCCTGATGATCGCCGTCTCGGTCGGCTCGATCCGGCGGGACCTCGTCGACGCCGCCTATACGCTGGGCGCGAGCGACCGCTCCGTGGTGCGCCGGGTCATGCTGCCGAACGCCGCCCCCGAGATCGCCGAGATCTTCCGCCTCGTCCTCGGCTGGGCCTGGACCTATGTCATCGTCGCCGAGCTGATCGGCTCCTCCTCCGGCATCGGCCACATGATCACCGACAGCCAGGCGCTGCTGAACACCGGGCAGATCATCTTCGGCATCATCGTGATCGGCCTGATCGGCCTCGTCTCGGATTTCCTGTTCAAGGCGGTCAACCAGCGCCTTTTCCCCTGGGCGCAGGCATAAACGGCCATGAGCAAGCTTCTCATCGAGAATGTCGGCAAGGTCTTCCCGGCCCGCCATGGCAACGAGCCGACTCGGGCGCTGATGCCGACCTCGCTCAGCGTGGCCGACAACGATTTCATCGCCATCCTCGGCCCCTCCGGCTGCGGCAAGTCCACGCTGCTGCGCATCGTCGGCGGGCTGGAGACGGCGAGCGAGGGCCGCATCCTGCTTGACGGCGCGCCCGTGAAGGGGCCGGGTGCCGATCGCGGCTTCGTTTTCCAGAGCTACACGCTGTTTCCCTGGCTCACCGTGCAGCAGAACATCGCCTTCGGCCTCCGCGAGAAGGGGATTCCGGAAGTCGAGCGGCTGAAGATCGCGCGCGACTGGGCGGAGCGCGTCGGGCTCGGCAGCTTCGTCGACCATTTTCCCAAGCAGCTCTCGGGCGGCATGCAGCAGCGCACGGCCATCGCCCGCGCGCTTGCCAACGACCCCAAGATCCTGCTGCTCGACGAGCCCTTCGGCGCGCTCGACAACCAGACCCGCGCGCTGATGCAGGAGATGCTGCTCGGCATCTGGGAGCGGGAGCGCAAGACGGTGCTCTTCGTCACCCACGACATCGAGGAGGCGATCTTCGTCGGCTCCCGCGTGGTGGTGATGAGCAAGCGTCCCGGCAGGATCAAGGCAGACATCCCCGTAAACCTGCCGCATCCGCGCCCCTACACGATCAAGACGAGCCCGGAGTTCGTGGCGTTGAAGGAGCGGCTGGTCGAGGAGATCCGCGCCGAAGTCATCGCCACCGCGGCGTGAACCCTATGAAAGACCAGCCCTCATCCTGAGGAGCGCTTCGTAGAAGCGCGTCTCGAAGGATGGTCCAGATGGTTCCGGAGCCTCCTCGACCATCCTTCGAGACGCCGCTGCGCGGCTCCTCAGGATGAGGGCTTGGGTTGTCGACATCGCTGCTGAAGCTCCCCAGTTGACAGATTGTCGCAGCTTTGTTTCGTTGCACTCAATTGGCCTGACCACATGGCCAAAGGCGTCGGCTCGAACTGGCGTCATGCGAGGAAACCAGGGAGCCGTCCGTGCCGCTCGAGGCTGTCGAGTCGCCACGTCTGTATCGTCAGATCGCCGACCAGCTTCGCCATCTCATCGAGAGCGGCGAGTTTCCGGCGGGCGGCCGGCTGCCGCCCGAACGGGAGCTGGCCGAGAAGCTCGGCGTCTCGCGTCCCTCCGTCCGTGAGGCCCTGATCGCTCTCGAAGTCGAGGGCCGGGTCCGCATTCGCATGGGCTCGGGCGTCTATGTGGTAGATCCGCCGCCGCGGGGTATCGCCCGGCTCTGGCCCGGCAGCCCGCCGGAGGGTCCCTTCGAGGTCCTCAAGGCGCGCGAGTTGATCGAGAGCGCGGTCTGCGGCGAGGCGGTGGCCCAGGTCGAGCCAGCCGACATCGCCGCGCTCGACGTGATTCTGCAGCAGATGGACGCCTATGACGGGCGCGGCGACGAGATCCTCGCGCTCGATCGGTCCTTCCATACGGCGGTTGCCGGCATCCTCCGCAACGCCGTGCTCGTGCGTTTCGTCGGGGATCTCTTCGACCAGCGCATCAGTCCCTATTTCCGGCAGCTCGCCCGCCATTTCGAAACCGCTGACTCCTGGCGCAGCGCGACAGCCGAGCATCGCGCCATCCGCGACGCGCTGGCGCGCGGCGACGGCCCCGGCGCGCAGGCGGCGATGCACAGGCATCTGCAGAAATCACAGGAACGCTTCTCGCAGAGCTTCGGCGATGCAGGAACCAGCAACGAGCCGTCCGGTGCCCGGGCCGGCTCGATCGAAAAGAACGGGCGCGTCTTGGGATCGAAACGCAAGCAGGGAGACATCTGATGAAAAAGACCCTTACCCTCGCCGCGCTCGCGGCCGCCGGCCTCGGCCTGCTGGCAGCGCCCGCGCAGGCGCAGACCAAGCTCAAATGGGCCCATGTCTACGAGACCGCCGAGCCCTTCCACACCGAGTCCGTCTGGGCCGCCGACGAGTTCAAGAAGCGCACCAACGGCAAATACGAGATCACGGTCTATCCGGCTTCGCAGCTCGGCAAGGAAACCGACATCAACCAGGGCCTGACGCTCGGCACCGTCGACATCATCATCTCGGGCTCGAGCTTCGCCGCGCGCGCCTACCCCCCGGTCGGCGTGACCTATTACCCCTTCACCTTCCGCGGCCCCGACCACCTGCTCGCCTACACCAAGAGCGACATCTTCAAGGAGATGGTGAAGGGCTATCAGGAGAAGAGCGGCCACCAGATCGTGGCGGTGAGCTATTACGGCACGCGCCACACCACCTCGAACAAGCCGATCAAGTCTTGCGCCGACATGAAGGGCCTGAAAATCCGCGTGCCCGACGTGCCGGCCTATCTCGCCATGCCGCGCGCCTGCGGCGCCAACACAGCGCCGATCGCCTTCGCCGAAGTCTACCTTGCCCTGCAGAACGGCACGGTCGAGGCGCAGGAGAACCCGCTGACCACCATCGAGGCCAAGAAGTTCTACGAGGTGCAGAAGCACATCGTCCTGACTGGCCACATCGTCGACCATCTCAACACGGTCGTCGCCAAGCAGCTCTGGGACAAGCTCACGCCTGAGGAGCGCAAGATCTTCTCCGACGTCGCGCTGGAAGCTGCGGAGCGCACGACGAAGAAGATCCAGGCCGATGAGGTCAAGCTCGTCCAGTTCTTCAAGGACAAGGGGCTGAGCGTCACCGAGGTCGACAAGGCGGAGTTCCTCGCAAACGTGCAGAAGAATGTCACCTTCGAGCAGTTCGGCTACCGCAAGGCCGACTGGGAGCGCATCCAGGCGGTCAAGTAAGCCTGCTCCGGCTTCATCCCTCCTCGCTACGGCGGAGCCGTCGTTGCGAGGAGGCGAAGCCGACGAAGCAATCTGGGGGCCGCAGGGCTGACCGGTTCAGCCCAATCCTCCTGGATTGCTTCGCTTCGCTCGCAATGACGGCCCGCGACCGCCCCGACCAATCCGGAAGATCGATGCCATGACGACGACACCCGAAATCCATACCCAGGTGACGAGCGAGGAGATCGCTCATGTCTTCGACGAGGCGCCGCCGCCCGCCGATCTTTCGGGTTACGGGCTGGAGGACTGGCTGACGCTCGCCATCTTCTGGCTGATGGTCGCCTGCGTCGTGGCTCAGTTCTTCACGCGCTATGTCCTCAACAACAGTCTGGCCTGGACCGAGGAGATCGCGATCTACGCGCTGGTCGTCGTCGTCTTCATGGGCTCCTCGCTCTGCGTGCGCGCCTCACGCCATATCCAGGTCGACTTCCTCTATCGCTACCTGCCGCAGCAGGCGGGCCGGGCTCTGTCGACGGTCGTCGACATCATCCGCATCGGCTTCCTCGGTTATGCCACCTCGCTCGTCTGGAAATACGCTTCCCTCATCCCCGACGAGATGATGACCACGGTCGACCTGCCGAAGTCGCTCGTCTTCAACGCGGTGCTCGCCGCCTTCGCCCTGATGACGCTGCGCGCCGTGATCGTCGCCTGGCAGAACTGGCGTCGTGGCTACTCCGTCCTCGAAAACCCCGCCGCTTTCGACGGATCGGAGGCCTGAAACCATGCTTATTCTTGTCGGATCCTTCCTTGGGCTGATGATCCTCGGCGTGCCGGTCGCCATCTCCATGGCGGTCGCCTCGCTGGCCTACATCATCGCGAGCGGCACGGTGCCGGACGTCATCATGGCGCAGCGCATGATCGCTGGCGTCGAGAGCTTCCCGCTGCTGGCGGTGCCGTTCTTCATCCTCGCCGGCAACCTGATGAACATCGCCGGCGTCACCGGCCGCATCTATGCCTTCGCGGTCGCGCTCGTCGGCTGGATGCGCGGCGGTCTCGCGCAGGTCAACATCATCGGCTCGGTGATCTTCTCCGGCATGTCCGGCACCGCGATCGCGGACGCTGCCGGCATCGGCACCATCGAGATCAAGGCGATGAAGGACCATGGCTATCCGACGGATGTCGCCGTCGGCGTCACGGCGGCTTCGGCGACGCTGGGGCCGATCATCCCGCCCTCGCTGCCCTTCGTCATCTACGGCATGATGGCCAACACCTCGATTGGCGCGCTCTTCCTCGGCGGCGTCATCCCCGGCGTGGTGATGACGCTGTTCATGATGGCGACCGTCGCGATCTTCGCCCGGCTGCGCAACTGGGGCTCGGATTCGCCCTTCTCGCTGAAGCAGATCGGCACGGCCGGGCTCGAGGTCATGGTCGTCATGGGCTTCCCGATCCTCGCCTATCTCATGGTTTGGGCCGGGCTGTCGGAGAACGTCGCGATCGGACTTGCTCTCGCCGCGCTGCTGGCGCTCGACTATTACTTCGACTTCTCGGCGGTGATGGCGCTGATGACGCCGGTCATCCTGATCGGCGGCATGACCATGGGCTGGTTCACCCCGACCGAGGCCGCGGCGGCCGCCGTGATCTGGTCGCTGTTCCTCGGCCTCGTGCGCTATCGCTCGATGACCATGCGCTCGCTTGCCAAGGCGACCTTCGACACCATCGAGACGACCGCCTCGGTGCTCTTCATTGTCACCGCTGCCTCGATCTTCGCCTGGCTGCTGACGGTGTCGAACACGGCGCAGATCCTCTCCGACGCGATCCTCGGCCTGACCCAGAACAAATGGGTCTTCCTGATCCTGGTGAACCTGCTCCTGCTCTTCATTGGCTGCTTCCTCGACACCATCGCGGCCATCACGATCGTGGTGCCGATCTTGCTGCCGATCGCGCTCAAGCTCGGCGTCGACCCGATCCATTTCGGCCTCATCATGACGCTGAACCTGATGATCGGGCTGCTGCACCCGCCGCTCGGCATGGTGCTCTTCGTGCTGTCGCGCGTGGCCAAGCTCTCGGTCGAGCAGACGACGATGGCGATCCTGCCCTGGCTGGTGCCGCTTTTCGCGGCGCTGATCGCGATCACCTTCATTCCGGAGCTGACGCTCTGGTTGCCCCGGACGATGGGCATGCTGCGCTGATCCTGGCCGTCATTGCGAGGAGCGAAGCGACGAAGCAAGCCAAGGCGGCAGAGCTCTACGTCTTCCTGGATTGCTTCGTTACGCTCGCAATGACGTCAGCGCGCAACAAACAGTCCTCTCCTGCGGTGTCATGCCAGGGGTGAAGGGCTGCCTTGCGCGCGAACACCGTTACGAACACACTGCGACTTGCCATCTTGAGGCGAGAAGGGGCGCTGCCGAAGGTGGGGCCAATGCATTCGCTGATAGCCAGGATGTTGTCTCGGCTCGCGATTGAGCCACGCATTGATGTCGTCTTTCCCGATGGCACGCATCAGTCGATCGGGCAGGGTGCTTCGCCGCGCTTGCGCATGCGGATTCTCGATGCGCCGACGGAACTGAAACTCGCGCTCAATCCAGAGCTTGCCCTGGGCGAGGCCGTGATGGACGGGCGCGTCGTGGTCGAGCAGGGCTCGCTCTACGATCTGCTCGATGTGCTGGTCGCGGCAATGCACAAGGCCCGGCCGAAGGGCTGGGGCAAGGTGCTCGGCGGCTTGCGCACCGCGATCAGGCGCTTCCACCAGCACAACACGCCGGCGCTCGCCAGGCGCAACGTGGCGCATCACTACGATCTCAAGAGCGACTTCTTCCGCCTCTTCCTTGATGAGGACATGCAGTATTCCTGCGCGTATTACGCGCGGCCGGGCATGTCGCTGGCAGAGGCTCAGCTCGCCAAGAAGCGCCATATCATGGGCAAGCTCGATCTCCGGCCCGGCCAGCGCGTGCTCGACATCGGCTGCGGCTGGGGCGGCATGGCGCTATCCATCGCCGGGGAGACCGGCGCCTCTGTCACAGGCATCACCCTCTCCGAAGAACAACTCGCCATCGCCAGGCAGCGCGGCGCGGAGTCAGGCCTTCCGGTCGAGTTCCGGCTCCAGGATTATCGCCACCTGACCGAACCGTTCGATCGCATCGTCTCCGTCGGCATGTTCGAGCATGTCGGCGTCGGCTACTATCGCGACTACTTCCGCAAGGTGCGCGAACTGCTCACCGACGATGGCGTCGCACTGATCCACACCATCGGCCGTTCGACGCCGCCAGGCGCCACGAACCCCTTCATCGCCAAATACATCTTCCCGGGCGGCTATATCCCAGCGATGTCGGAGGTTGCTGCGGCGATCGAGCTCGAAGAGCTGGTCATCACCGATGTCGAGGTGCTGCGCATCCACTACGCCGAGACGCTGAAGGCCTGGCGCGAGAACTTTCTCGCCCGGCGCGACAAGGCGGTGGCGATGTATGATGAGCGCTTCGCCCGCATGTGGGAATTCTATCTCGCGGCCTGCGAGGCGAGCTTCCGGCACGACGATCTGGTGGTGTTCCAGTTCCAGCTCGCCAGAAAGCTCGACGGGCTGCCGGTCACGCGTGGTTATATCGGGGAGCGCGAGGGCGAGCTCGGGGTGAAACCAGCGTCGTCAAAAGTTGGCGAGCAGGCTTAGGCAAGCTCCACGATTGTCATTCCGGGGCGCGCCGCAGGCGCGAACCCGGAACCCACGACGGGGTGACGCCTGTGATGTCTGGTTGCCGGCGACGCACCCGGTCGTGGGTTCCGGGTTCTTCGCTGCGCGAAGCCCCGGAATGACAAGGGCGGTTCCTAGACGGCTTAAGTTGGCTCCGGCCCGACATAGCGGGCGCGAGGCCGGATCAGCCGTCCGGTCTCTCCCTGCTCCAGCGCGTGGGCGATCCAGCCGGCACAGCGCGCGGCGGCAAAGAGCTGGAAGGGCACATCCGCCGCGAGCCCGAGTTCGCTGGCGATCGCCGTCAGCAGGAAGTCGATATTCGGCTCCTCGCCGGTCAGCGCCGTGACCGCCCGGCGCGTCTCCTCATAGGCCGGCGGCAGCGTGAAAGCGGTCAGCAGCGCGCGTGCCCGCGGATCGCCATCCGGATAGAGCGGGTGGCCGAAGCCCGGCAGGGGCATGCCGGTCGCAAGCCGGGCGGAGACTGCCATCTCCACGCCCTCGCTCGCGATCTCGCGCATCAGCCCGAGCACGCGCGGGGTCATCCCGCCATGCAGCGGCCCCGACAGTGTCGCGAGCCCGGCCAGCACGCAGGCTGCGAGCGAGGCGCGCGTCGAGGCCGCGACCCGGACCGCGAAGGTCGATGCATTGAGTTCATGGTCCGCCAGCAGCACGAGTGCGCGGCGGATCAGGTCGGCCCCGCGTGCGTCGCAGCCCCAGGCCTGCGCCAACCGGTGATGAATCGGCCCCTGGCCCGGCCGCCCGGCGGTGGCATCGACCAGCGCGTCGATGACGGAAGCCGCTTCGAGATAAAGCGCCTTCTTCGTCCGCCCGGCCATGGCGGGGTCGCTGGCAGCGCGCGCGGCGATCACGGCGAACATGCGCTGCCGGGCGGGCGCTTCCGGCACGATCGTGAACAGCGGCGGAAAGCGCTGCGAGCCGCAATCCCACAGCAGCCGCGCGACATCCTCCAATTTCGCCGTCTCGGCGAGCTTCTCGGCATCCTGCCCGCGATACCAGAGCTTGCCGCGCTGGATCGTGGCGATGCCCGAGGCCAGGATCGGCTCGCCGAACGCGATCGCATCCTCGGCGATGGCAGCCGGCTTTCGCCCCCGCGCCTTGCGATGCTCCAGCCGCGCCACATCCTCGGCCCGGTAGAGCCGCCGGCGTGAATCGTCGGCGTCGCCGCGCGCCTCGATCAGCCCGCGGCTGACATAGGCGTAGAGCGTCTGCGGCTTCAGCCCGAGCCGTTGCATCACCTGTTGCGCCGTCAGCCAGTCGCTCATCGAAATACATTGATTATATTGTTCAAGATTGATTCTAGCGATGAAGCTCCCGATCCTCAAGCCATTCATGATGAGGAGACAGAGCCATGTCCGATGGCCTTGAGAATGTCGTTGCCGCCCACACCGTCCTCTCGGACGTCGATGGAGCGGCCGGCCGGCTGGTGATCCGCGGTCACAGCCTGGATGAACTCGCGGGACACACGTCTTTCGAGCAGATGGTGGCGCTGATGCTGGACGGCTTCGTGCCGGACCTGCCCGCGGCGAAGGACCTGCCGGCAGCGCTCGGTGCCGCGCGCCGCGAACTGTTCGACACGGTCGTCGTCAAGGCGGCGCTGCCAGCCAAGCTCGGCCCGGTCGAGATGGTGCGGGCGATGACTGCCCTGATTCCCGATGGCGAGGATGCTGGTGCGGCGTTGCGGCTTCTGGCGGCGCCCGCCGTCTTCACGCCCGCGGCCCTGCGCTTGCGGCAGGGACTTGCGCCGGTCGCACCCGATCCGGCTCTGCCGCAGGCGGCCGACATGCTGCGCATGCTGACGGGCGTCGCGCCGACGCAAGCGCAGGCAGCAGCGCTCGACACCTATCTCGTGACGGTCGCCGATCACGGCCTCAACGCTTCGACCTTCGCCGCCCGCGTCGTCGCCTCGACCCGCGCCGGTCTCGTCTCTGCAGTGCTCGCCGGCATCAGCGCGCTGAAAGGGCCGCTCCATGGCGGCGCGCCCGGGCCGGTGATCGAGATGCTCGACGCTATCGGCAGCCCGGCGAATGCGCGCACCTGGCTCGAAGCTGCGCTCGATCGCGGCGACCGTTTGATGGGCTTCGGACACCGCGTGTATCGCGTGCGCGATCCGCGCGCCGATGCGCTGAAAGGCGCGATCCGCCGGCTCGGCCCCGATGGCGGCCGGCTGGCGCTGGCCGAGGCCGTCGAGCAGGCGGCGCTCGCCATCCTGCGCGAGCGCAAGCCCAACCGGACGCTGGAGACGAATGTCGAGTTCTACACGGCGCTGCTGCTGGAAGCGCTCGGCTTCACGCCCGATTCCTTCACCTGCGTCTTCGCGCTCGGCCGCACGGTAGGTTGGCTCGCCCATGCCCATGAGCAGATCGCCGGCGGCAAGCTGATCCGCCCGCAATCGGTCTATGTCGGCCCGCAACCGCGCCAGGCGGCTTGAGGAAAGAAGGGCGTCATGCTCGGGCTTGACCCGAGCATCTCGCAAACCAGCGCCTTCTGGTCATGAGATTCTCGGGTCGGAGCTTTGCTCCGCCCGAGAATGGCGGCAACTCAGGCGGCCTGCAGCCGGATCGCGAAGAGTTCGCCGCCGCTTTCGGCACGCAGCGCGACGGTCGCAGGGGCAGGGAGGATCACGCTGTCCCCCGCAGCCAGAGCGGTGCCATCGACCTGCCAGTCTCCGTGGCGCGCCACCAGAACCAGCACACCCTGTTCGACGTTGATCTCGCGCGACCCACCGCCCGAAATCCGTTCAACGCTATGGCTCCACGCCCCGCGCCGGCTCATCACATTGAGGTCGTCGATCGGCCCGTCGACCAGCTGCCCGTCCACTGCCCGGTCGGCGGCGAAGAAGAACGGCGCGGTCGCACGGTCCAGTGCCACCGTCTCGCCGTCCCCGAACGCAAGGCGGATGCCGTTTCCGGTCAGCACCGAGAGCGTCCGGTCGATGCCGGGAAAGGACGAGAACGGCCCGTCTGCGCCCACATGAGCCATCGAGATGCGCCAGGCGAAATCGCTCAGGGGGGCTCCCTCTGGAAAAACCGCGATTTCGGTCGTGGTGCCGCCGCCGTTCTTCCACGGCATGACCTTGCAATCGGCGGCGCGGATAATGCGCATGGAACGGTCCTTTGAATTCAGGCGGCTAGCTTTGTCATTCCGGGGCGCCCGAAGGGCGAACCCGGAACCCACGACTGGGTAGAACGTCGTGGTCGGACAAGATTCGCCCAGTCGTGGGTTCCGGGTTCTCCGCTGCGCGGAGCCCCGGAATGACACGAAGGCTCAGCCCAGAATACCCGGCAGATTGAGCCCCTTCTCGCGGGCGCAATCCTGCGCGATCTCGTAGCCGGCATCGGCATGGCGCATCACGCCGGTCGCCGGATCGTTCCAGAGCACGCGGCCGAGGCGGGCGGCCGCATCCTCGGTGCCGTCGGCGCAGATCACGACGCCGGAATGCTGTGAGAAGCCCATGCCGACGCCGCCGCCATGATGCAGCGAGACCCAGGTCGCGCCGGAAGCCGTGTTGAGGAGCGCATTGAGCAGCGGCCAGTCGGACACCGCGTCGGAGCCGTCCTTCATCGCTTCCGTCTCACGGTTGGGCGAGGCGACCGAGCCTGAATCGAGATGGTCGCGGCCGATCACGACAGGAGCCTTGAGTTCGCCCTTCGCCACCATCTCGTTGAAGGCGAGTCCGAGCCGATGGCGGTCGCCGAGGCCGACCCAGCAGATGCGCGCCGGCAGGCCCTGGAAGGCGATGCGCTCGCGCGCCATGTCGAGCCAGTTGTGCAGATGCGTGTTGCCGGGCGTCAGTTCCTTCACCTTGGCGTCGGTCTTGTAGATGTCCTCCGGGTCGCCCGAGAGGGCTGCCCAGCGGAACGGGCCGATGCCGCGGCAGAACAGCGGGCGGATATAGGCCGGCACGAAGCCCGGAAAGGCGAAGGCGTTCTCCAGCCCCTCGTCCTTGGCAACCTGCCGGATGTTGTTGCCGTAGTCGAAGGTGGGCACGCCCATGTCCTGGAAGGCGATCATCGCCTCGACATGCTCGCGCATCGAGGCCCGCGCCGCCTGTTCCACGGCCTTCGGATTGCCCTCGCGGCGCTGGCGCCATTCGCCGAGCGTCCAGCCCTTGGGAAGGTAGCCGTTGACCGGGTCATGGGCCGAGGTCTGGTCGGTGACCATGTCGGGGCGGATGCCGCGGCGGACCATCTCGGGCAGGATCTCGGCACAGTTGCCGAGCAGACCGACCGACTTCGCCTCGCCGGCCTTGGTCCAGCGGTCGATCATCTCGAGCGCCTCGTCGAGCGTCGCCGCCTTCTCGTCGAGATAGCGGGTGCGCAGGCGGAATTCGATCGACTCGGGATTGCACTCGACGGCGAGGCAGGAGGCGCCGGCCATGACTGCCGCAAGCGGCTGCGCGCCGCCCATGCCGCCGAGCCCGCCGGTCAGCACCCACTTGCCCTTGAGACTGCCGCCATAATGCTGGCGCCCGGCTTCGACGAAGGTCTCGTAGGTGCCCTGCACGATGCCTTGCGTGCCGATATAGATCCAGGAGCCGGCCGTCATCTGGCCGTACATCGCGAGCCCCTTCTTATCGAGCTCGTTGAAATGGTCCCAATTGGCCCAGTGGGGGACGAGATTGGAGTTTGCGATCAGGACCCGCGGCGCGTCCTTATGCGTACGGAAGACGCCGACCGGCTTGCCGGACTGGACGAGCAGTGTCTCGTCGGCCTCGAGCGCGCGCAGCGCCGAGACGATGCGGTCGAAATCCTCCCAAGAGCGCGCGGCGCGTCCGATGCCGCCATAGACCACGAGCTCATGCGGGTTCTCGGCGACGTTCGGATCGAGATTGTTCATCAGCATGCGCAGCGGGGCTTCCGTCAGCCAGCTCTTGGCCGAAAGCTCGGTGCCGGTCGCGGCGCGGATGGTGCGGGTGTTGTCGAGGCGGGTCATGAGCGGCTCCGTTCGAAAGCGGCGGCCGCGCCGAGCGCGGCTTCGATGATGGCGGAGAGGGCGGACTGGAGCTGGGTGGCTTTCGGCGCGTCGAAGGCCCAAGGCGCGGTCTCGTCAGCGAGATAGGCGGAAAGCGCGATCTCCATCTGGAGAGCGTGAACATGCTCCGAGGGGCGCCCGTAATGCCGGGTGATCCAGCCGCCCTTGAAGCGGCCATTCGCGATCTGCGTCAGAGGCTGTCCGGCCATGGCGGCGATGGCTGCAGCCTCCACGCTCGGAGCGCAGCTCGCACCGGAGTTGGTGCCGAGGTTGAGCGTCGGCAGCGTGCCGGCGAAGAGCCGCGGGATCACCGACTTGATCGAGTGGCAGTCCCACAGCACGCAATAGCCGTGCTCTCCCTTCACCCGCGCGATCTCGGCGGAAAGCGCGTCGTGATAGGGCTGGAAATAGGCGGCCTTGCGCCGCTCGATCTCGGCTCCGTCCAGCGTGGCCTGCCAGATCGGCGCGCCGTCGAAGGTCGTCGTCGGCACCAGCTCGGTCGTCGCCTGCCCCGGATAGAGCGAGACGCCGGACGGGTCGCGGTTGAGGTCGATGACGAAGCGCGAAAGCTGCGCCTCGACGACCGTCGGCGCGAGGCGCTCGGTGAAGCCATAGAGCTGGCGCATATGCCAGTCGGTATCCTCGACCAGCCGCCCGCGCTCGTTCAGCGCCGCCGCGATCTCAGGTGGCAGGCCGGTGCCGGGATGCGGCATGGAGAGGATGAGCGGGGAGCTGCCGCGGGTGACGCTGACGGTGTTGGTGGTCATGCCGCTTACGCCCCGAACTCAGCAAAAGAATCCAGTCCCGCGGCTTCGCCGACAGCCCCGGAGAGCACGAGTTCCGTTGCCGCCGCGAGATCGGGCGCGAGGTAGCGGTCCTCGGTCAACGGCGCGATCTTGCCGCGCAGCAGCGCGAGCACCGGCTCCAGCCGCGCGCTGGTCTTCAGCGGCCGGTGATGCTCGATGGCTTCCGCCGCCGCCATCAGCTCGATGCCGATGATGCTCGCGGCGTTGCGCGCCATGTCGATCAGCCGGAAGGCGCCATGTGTCGCCATCGAGACATGGTCTTCCTGGTTGGCGGAAGTGGGGATGGTGTCGACCGAGGCCGGATAGGCCTTCTGCTTGTTCTCCGAAGCCAGCGCCGCGGCCGTGACCTGCGCGATCATGAAGCCGGAGTTCAGCCCGGCATCGCGGGCGAGGAAGGGAGGCAGCCCGCTCATCACGGGGTCGACCAGCAGCGCCATGCGGCGCTCGGAGAGGTTGCCGATCTCGCAGACGCCTATCGCCAGCATGTCGGCGGCGAAGGCGACGGGCTCCGCGTGGAAATTGCCGCCCGAGACGATCTCGCCTGGCCCCAGCACCAGTGGGTTGTCGGTGACGGCATTGGCCTCGATGGCAAGTGTCGTCGCGACGGTGTCGAGAAGGCCGTGCACCGCGCCCATCACCTGCGGCTGGCAGCGCAGCGAATAGGGATCCTGCACCTTGCTGTCGCCATGGCGGTGGCTCTCGCGGATGGCGCTGCCGGCGATGAGGTCGAGCAGGGTCTTGGCGACGCGGATCTGGCCCGGCTGGCCGCGCAGGCTCTGGATGCGCGGGTCGAAGGGCGTGTCGGAGCCCTTCAGCGCGTCGACCGAGAGCGCGCCGGCCACCAGCGCCGCGTCGAAGACGCGGGCGATGGAGGCAAGGCCGGTGAGCGCCAGCGTGGTCGAGACCTGGGTGCCGTTGATGAGAGCAAGCCCCTCCTTGGCGCCGAGCGCCAGCGGCTCGATGCCCGTGCGCTGCAGGACCTCAGTGGCTGGCAGCGTCTCGCCCTTGAGCCTGATCTCGCCGAAGCCCATCAGCGCGGCCGTCATATGGGCGAGCGGCGCGAGATCGCCGGAGGCACCGACCGACCCCTTAGCGGGGATCACCGGCAGGGCGTCGGCCTTGAGCGCTCCGGTCAGTGCTTCGATCACAGCCGGCCGCACGCCGGAAGCGCCGCGCGCCAGGCTCGCTGCCTTCATCGCGAGCAGGAGCCGCACCACACCATCGGGCAAGGCAGGGCCGGTGCCGACCGCATGGGACAGGATCAGGTTGCGCTGGAGCAAGGCGAGATCGGCATCGGCGATGCGCACGCTGGCGAGCTTGCCGAAGCCGGTGTTGACGCCGTAGGTCACGGTGCCGGCCGAGACGATGTCCTCGACGATCTGCTGCCCGGCCGCGATGCTGCGGGCGCTGTCGCCGGCGAGCGCGGCGGAGGCGCCGTCAAGGATGGCGCGCCAGTCGGTGAGATGGGCTGCGCCCGGGTTCAGCGAAACCGTGGTCATTGTCCGTTCCGGATGCGGGTGTGAAGCGGGTTGAAGCCGATGCGGTAGGCGAGCTCGGCCGGGCGTTCGATCTCCCAGATCGCGAGGTCGCAGGCCTTCCCGGCTTCGAGCGTGCCGGTTTCGTCCTGAAGGCCGAGCGCTTTCGCGGCGTTGCGCGTCATCCCGGCCAGCGCTTCCTCCGGTGTCAGGCGGAAGAGCGTACAGGCCATGTTGAGCGTCATCAGCGGCGAGGTGAGGGGAGATGTCCCGGGGTTGGCGTCGGTGGCGAGCGCGATCGGCACGCCATGCTTGCGCAGGAGATCGATCGGCGGCTTCACCGTCTCGCGCAGGAAGTAGAAGGCGCCGGGCAGCACGACCGCGGCCGTCCCGGCCTTCGCCATCGCCGCTACGCCGGCCTCGTCGAGATGCTCGAGATGGTCGGCCGAAAGCGCGCCCATCTCGGCCGCCAGCTTCGCACCGCCGAGATTGGAGAGCTGCTCGGCATGGATCTTGATCGCAAGCCCCTTGGCTTTCGCGGCCTCGAACACCAGCCGCGTCTCCTCCGGCGAGAAGGCGATGCCTTCGCAGAACACGTCGACCGCGTCGGCCAATCCTTCTGCCGCGACGGCATCGAGCATCGGCCCGGCGACCAGCGCCGCATAGTCTCCCGAGCGCCCCTTGTATTCGGGCGGCACCGCATGGGCGCCGAGGAAGGTGGTCCGGGCCGTGACGTCGCGCTCGCGGCCGATACGGCGCGCCACGCGCAGCACCTTGGTCTCGCTCTCGGTATCGAGCCCGTAGCCGGACTTGATTTCGACGGTGGTGACACCTTCGCGGGTGAGTTCACGCAGGCGCCGGTCGGCCGAGGCGAAGAGCTCGTCCTCGCTCGCTGCGCGCGTCGCCTTCACCGAGGAGAGGATGCCGCCGCCAGCGCGCGCGATCTCTTCATAGGTCGCGCCCTGCAGCCGCAGTTCGAACTCGTGGGCGCGGTCGCCGCCGTAGACGAGATGGGTGTGGCAGTCGATCAGCCCGGGTGTGATCCAGCGCTCTTCGCAATCGACGGTCTGCGCGGCTTTGAAGGCGGGAGCCTCGCTGCGCGGTCCGGCATAGATGATGCGCCCGTCCCGCGCCGCGATCACGCCATCCTCGACCGCGCCATAGGGCACCTCGCTGCCGGGCGCCATCGTCGCCAGCCGGGCATTTGTCCAGAGCCTGTCGCAGAGCAGCGTCTCGCCTTGAGCCTTCGACACCCAGCGCCCTCCCGCTATTCTTCCGTTGCGAATATGCTATCTAATTGCATATGCAAATGGCAAGCCTCTATTTGCATATGCAATTGAACGACGGAGCAAGCCGGTGACCGAGACCCTGCATCTGGCCGAGGCCCTTTTGCCGGAAGGCTTCGCCAGCAATGTGACGCTGACCATCGGGCAGGGCGTCGTCACCGCTGTCGAGACGGGCGCTGCGCCGGCCCCGGGCCAGGCCAGCTTCAAGGGGCTTGCGCTGCCCGGCATGCCGAACCTGCACAGCCACGCCTTCCAGCGCGGCATGGCGGGGCTCTCCGAGCGTCGGGGCGCGCCGGAGGATTCCTTCTGGACCTGGCGCGAGGTGATGTACCGCTTCCTCGACCGGCTCGACCCCGAGGATGTGCAGGCCATCGCCGCGCAGGCCTTCGTCGAGATGCTGGAGGGCGGCTTCACGGCTCTCGCCGAGTTCCACTATCTCCATCACGACAAGGACGGCCGTCCTTACGCGAACATCGCACGGATGGGAGAGGCTGTTGCCGCGGCGGCGGATGAGACCGGCCTCGGCCTGACCCTCCTGCCGGTGCTCTATCGCTTCGGCAATTTCGGGCAGGCACCCTCGGTCCATGGCCAGCGCCGCTTCGTCAATGACCGCGACGCCTATCTGCGGTTGCTGGAGGGCAGCGCCGCCGCGATCCGCTCCCTGCCGGATGCACGCCTCGGGGTCGCGCCGCATTCGCTGCGTGCGGTCGCGCTCGATGATCTCGGCTGGTTGGCGGCTTTGAGGCCGGACGATCCCATCCATATCCACGTCGCCGAGCAGGTGCCCGAAGTCGAGGCCAGCCTGAAGATCACGGGCCGGCGGCCGGTGGAATTGCTGATCGACACGGGCGCGCTCGACCGGCGCTGGTGCCTGATCCATGCGACGCATCTGACTGACGCGGAGCGGGACGGCATCGCCCGCAGCGGCGCGGTGGCGGGGCTTTGCCCGATTACCGAGTCCAGCCTTGGCGACGGCATCTTCGACGGCGTGCGTTATCGCGCGGCCGGTGGTGCCTTCGGCGTCGGCAGTGATTCCAACATCCAGATCGATGCGGGCGCCGAATTGCGCCAGCTCGAATATTCGCAGCGCCTGCGTGACCGCCGCCGCGCGCTCTTCGCCGAGGGTGAGGCCTCGACGGGGCTTGCGCTCTGGCAGGCGGCCTGTGCCGGCGGGGCGCAGGCCTGTGGCCGGGCCATCGGCCGCATCGCGCCCGGCTGCCGGGCCGATTTCATCACGCTCGACACCGACCATCCCGCCCTCGTCGGCAGGAGCGGCGCCGAGGCTATCGACAGCGCGATCTTCGCCGCCAATGCGCTGCCTTTGCGCGATGTCGTGGTCGGTGGCAGGAGAGTGGTGGCGGAAGGCCGGCATATCGCCCGCGATTCGGTCAGGGCGCGCTTTTCCGGCGTGATGCGCCGCCTGCTGGCGGCTTAGGAACGACGATGACGGACAGCCGGCTCGACGCGGTGAAGCTGGACGGAGCCGGGCCGGTCTACGACCAGATCCGGCGCGCGATCCGCGATCTGGTGGTCAGCGGCAGCTGGCCGCCGGGCACGAGCGTGCCGCCGGAGCACGCGCTGATGGAGCAGCTCGGCGCTTCGCGGATGACCGTGCACCGCGCGCTCGTGCAACTCGCCCGCGAAGGGCTCATCACCCGTCGCCGGCGCTCGGGCACCATCGTCGCCAGCCCCCCGGCCAGCCACGCCATGTTCGACATCCTCTCGATCCCCGAGGAGGTGCGCGGGCTCGGCCAGGACTATGCCTACAAGGTCCTGTCGCGCAGCGACGGCCGGCCTGCGCCGGACGTGGCGGAGCGTTTCGGGATCAAGCGCTGGGAGAAGGTGGCGCATCTCGTGGTGCTGCACCGGGCGGACGGCAAGCCGCATGTGCTGGAGGAGCGCATCATCCACGCGGCGGGAGCGCCGGGACTGGAGGACGAGGATTTCGCCGTGACGCCGCCCGGTGACTGGCTGCTGGAACACAGCCTCTGGTCACAGGCCGAGCATGCGATCAGCGCCGTCGGGGCGGGCGCGGCGGAGGCGGCGCTGCTCGAGATCACGGAGGGCGAGCCGTGCCTGCTGGTCGAGCGCCGCACCTGGAACCAGTCGCAGCCGGTGACGGCGGTGCGGCTGCTCCATCCAGGCTCCCGCCACCGCTTCGTCGGCCGCTTCGGCCCCTACGGCCGGGTCTGAACAGAAAAGGCCCGCCATGAAGGCGGGCCTCGGTCGTTCGGCGCTTGTTGCCGTTCAGCAGGCGTAGGCGACTCGGCGGCCCCATTCGTCGCGGCCGTAGCAGGTCTGCGGCGTGGCCGCGCTGCCGATGATCGCTCCGCTGGCGCCGCCGATAGCCGCGCCCGCCAGCGCCCCTCCGGCCCGGCCGGTCGCTGCGCCGCCGATGAGAGCGCCGGCGCCGGCGCCGATCACCCCACCCGTGGCGGCGTTCTGCTCGCGGGGGGTGCAGGCTCCGAGAGCGGCGGCAATGGCGGCGATGACCATGATTTTTTTCATTGGAGTTGCTCCTCCTCGTTCAACAAGAGCGATGTGTCGATCGCGACAGGAACCCCTTCCGCCTCGCAAAGGTTCCTCGGTAGCGTCTCCGCTGGCGGATTCACCCGCGCTTCCCGCACACGAGAGAGGGTTGAGCCGGGTCTGCAAATTTCCGAGAAATCCTTCGATCCGCATGGGAACCTTCCGGTTCCACGAGACGTTGTGGCTGTGCGTTTCTTCGCGCCGCTCACTCGGCGCACCTGACCAGCCTTAAGAACGGGAGGGCCAGATATGGCTATGACCACCACGACTTCTTCCAACCCTCTGATTGCCGGCGCGCGCGTTGCGGGTACGGACGTGTACAACGCCTCAGGCGAGCATCTCGGCGAGATCTACGACGTGATGCTCGACAAGCAGAGCGGGAAGGTCGCCTACGCCATCATGTCCTTCGGGGGCTTCCTCGGGCTCGGGGAGAAATACCATCCGATCCCCTGGAGCGTGCTCGATTACGACCCGCAGCGTGCCGGCTATGTCGTGCCGCTGACGCGGGAGAAGCTCGAGGCTGCGCCGATGTACGACAGCGAAGGCGAGCCCGACTGGGAGGACAAGGCTTACGGCAAGCGGGTCCATGATTACTACGGAACCATGCCCTACTGGATGATGTAGCGGCTTCCGGGCGCAAGTCGCGGCGGTTGCTATCCCCCCAGCCGAACCGTCGTGACGGCGGGATGCGGGCCGAAAGGCCCGCATCTTCTTTTTTGGGCCTGAGGCCCGCTTTCTTTTTCCTCGCCTCGGAACCGGAAACGGGTTTCACGCGTCTCCTCGGCAGGGGCAGATGCCCGACAGGCCGCAGGTGGCTTCCGCCGGACGGCAGTTTCTCACATCAGGAGAACGCGATGCGCATCCGTTACGGCTACCGTATCGAGCTGGTCTGCGCCCATGAGATGCCGCTGGTGACGCTGCTCGATGTCCACCCGTCGCGTCGCCACGATCTGACGATGCCCGATGAGATGAAGGTCAGTGCGCTCGCGGACCCTGCATTGTCGATCCGCGTCAGCCAGCATCTCGATGCCTTTGGAAATATCTGCCGGCGCATGGTCGCGCCGCCCGGCGGAATTCGCCTGGAATCCGAAGGTGTCGTCCACGATTCCGGGGAGCCGGATGTGGTCAATCCCGCGGCGCGGGAGGTTGCGCCCTCACGCCTGCCGGACGAGGCACTCGCCTTCCTGCTGGGCAGCCGCTACTGCGAAACCGACCGGCTCAACGATCAGGCCTGGAGGCTGTTCGGCGGCACCGCGCCGGGCTGGGCGCGCGTGCAGGCGATCGTCGACTTCGTCCACAACCACCTGACCTTCGGCTATCATTACGCGCGCAATACGCGCACCGCCGCCGAAGCCTTCGACGAGCGTGTCGGCGTCTGCCGCGACTTCGCTCATCTGGCCATCGCGCTCTGCCGCTGCATGAACATCCCGGCGCGCTACTGCAACGGCTATCTCGGCGACATCGGCGTGCCGCTGAACCCTGCGCCGATGGATTTCAACGCCTGGTTCGAGGTCTTCCTCGGCGGTCGTTGGTACACTTTCGATGCCCGTCACAACGAGCCGCGCATCGGGCGTGTCGTGATCGCCCGTGGGCGCGATGCCACGGACGTGGCGATGGTCAGCTCCTTCGGAACCCACACGATCCAGCGCTTCGAGGTCATCACCGAGGAGATCGAGGACGTGCCGATGCCGCTGATGCCGCGTGTGCCGGAGCAGTTCAATTCGCACCCCGCCGCTGCCTGAACCGGCTTCGGCGCTCTTGCGCCGGGAGGTCGGGCACCTATCTTCGCCAGCACCATGCGTTACACCGTCGTCGTCAACGCGCGCGCCGGAACCGTCCTCGAAGCCGGAGCCGATGTCTTTGCCAAGCGGCTCGCGGCGGCTTTCGCCGACGAGGGCTGTTTCGCGGATGTCCGTCTCGTGCCGCCGCGCGAGATCTCGGGGGCGCTGTCCAAGGCGATCGAGGAGGGCGATGCCACGCCGGTCATCGCCGGCGGCGACGGCACGATCAACGGCGTCCTCCCCATATTGATTCAGGCTGGCCGGCCAGTCGGCATTCTGCCGATGGGCACGGTCAATGTTCTCGGCCGCGATCTCGGCCTCATGGGCTCACTGGAGCAGCAGGTCGCGGCGCTCTGCCAGGGCGAGCCGGTGGCGATGGATGTCGGCCGCGTCGACGGCCGGCTGTTTCATTCTCTCTCGGGGATGGGCTTCTTCAGCCTGATGGCACGCGAGCGGGAACAGGCACGCAGGCGCTTTCCCTTCAGCCGCGCGGCGGCCTTCGGCATCGCCGCTACACGCTCCATCCTCTTCACCCGCTCCATCACCGTCGACATCGCGGTCGGCGCCGCGAGCCATGTCGTCGAGGCCGATGCGGTGCTCGTCACCGTCAACCGTTTCAATGGCGCCGAATGGCGGCGGGACCGGCTCGACGGTGGCGTCTTCGAGGTGCATGTGCTGAATGCCGGGGGGCTCTATTCACGCGGCAAGGCGGCGCTTTCGGTCGCCTCGGGGATGTGGCGCTCGTCGACGAACCTCAGCTCCTTCACCGGCGACGCGGTGACGTTGAATCGGCGGGACAAGCGGCGCGGGCACATCACCTTCGACGGCGAAGTCGCCAGAAAGGCCGGGCCCTTGGCCTATGGTCTGCTACCGCGGGCCTTGAACGTGATCGCCGCCCGGCCGCCGAGCCTCGACAATGGGAGCCACCATGCCTGAGACCATGCGAGCCTGGGCCGAGCCGATGCCGGCATGGCGGCAGCCGCGCGTTTTCGTGCCGGTCGCGGCGGCGCTGGCCTTTCTCGGGCTCGCCGCCCTCATCGCTTCAGGCCACAGCTTCGCCTTCGACCGCACCCTGATTTTCCTGTTGCGCGATCCGGCCGACCCTTCGGTGCCGCTGGGCCCGAGCTGGTTGCACGAGGCGGTTCGGGACATGACGGCGCTCGGCAGCTTCGTCGGGCTGTTCTTCATGACGACGGCCGCGACGCTCTCGCTCTGGCTCTGCGGCTATCGCCATCTGGCGATCGGCCTGGTTATCAGCGTCCTTGCGGCGCTCGCCGTCAGCACCGGCCTCAAGATCGCGATCGGGCGCGAGCGTCCGGATATCGTCGCCCATACGGCGCTGACCTTCACGGCGAGCTTCCCCAGCGGTCACGCTTTTCTTTCGGCCGTGACGCTGCTCTGCATCGCGGGCTTCGTCGGGCTTGCCTCGCGGCGGCAGGATATCGCCCGGCTCTGCCTCGTGCTGGCCTGGGTGATGATCGTGCTGATCGGGCTAAGCCGGATCTATCTCGGCGTCCATTGGCCAACGGATGTGATCGGGGGCTGGTGCCTCGGCATCGCCTGGTCGAGCATCGCCATAGCCTGGCTCGGTCGGAAGATGGCGGAGTCCGACCCGGCCTGAAGCATCGGACCGAAAAGTGGCTTCCAATTTTCGGAAAATCGGATGCTTGAACAAGGCTAGATCGCCACTTTGCGTCCAACAGGACGCAGGGCGAGCTAGCGCATATCGATCGTGGCGTTGACTCCCAGGTCCGGCGTCCGGCCGAGGATGCGGGCCGTCGCCAGCTTGAAGGCGACGAGCACACTGCTCGATGGCCCGTCCCAGATTTCGGCGGAGACTGGCGTCAGGGCCAGCAGCGTCGCGTCGGGGTCGTCCGGCCCGTTCGGGAACCAGGCGTTGGCCATCGGCGTCCAGATCTGCCGCAGCAGCTCATGATCGTGGATCTCGGAGGCGGAGCAGGTCACGGCTGCGTAGAAGTTGCGGTCCTCGTGGCTGAGCGCGATGGAAACCGTCGGCGAGCGCAGCGCTTCGCCGATGATGCCGGTATGGCGATGCGTGACGAACAGGATGCGGTGGCGCTCCCGGTCGATCTCCCCCGCCATCGGCCGCGTCCTGATGCCGTCCCCGGCGATGAGCGAGACCATGTAGACCGGATGCGCGGCGAGCGCCGTCCAGATGCGCTCCTGCAATTCGGTTTCGGCCATGGCAACCTCCTGCTCGCGTGACGTTCGACCTCAGAAAGTCAGTGACGACGGCGGCAGTTCCATCCGGCGATCCTTGGGCTCGTCCGCGGAACCTTGCAGGGCGGAACGCGTTAGACCGGCGCCGCAACCTGTCGGCTGTTGGGGGACACCTTATGCTCGCATCGCGCAATCTGCTCGTCGCCATTGTCATTATTCTCGTCGCAGGCCTCGCTGTCACCAGCTATGCGCTCTACGAGGAGAAGAAGCAGCCGGACGGCGTCGAGATTTCTGTCGGCAAGAACGGGCTTTCCATCAAGGAGAAGTGAGCGCCGACGATAGCATCGGATCAATCCGATGCGGCAACAATGAGCTAGATCACCGTTATCGCGCGCTGTCCGACACGCGGCGATCTAGCTGCTCGCAACGATCATGTTGCGGACGATCGGGTAGATCTGCCCTTCCCATTTCCGCCCCGAGAACACGCCGTAATGGCCGACGCCGGCCTGCATGTGGTGGCGCTTCCGGAACGGCTTGAGGCCCGAGCACAGATCATGGGCGGAGGCCGTCTGGCCGAGCGAGCAGATGTCGTCGCGCTCGCCCTCGACGGTCAGGAGCGATGTCTTGCGGATCGCCCGGCAATCGACCTTTTCGCCGCGGTAGCTCAGCGTGCCCGCCGCCAGCCTTGCCTCCTGGAAGATCCACTGCACCGTCTCGAGATAGAACTCGGCCGGCAGGTCCAGCACCGCGAAATACTCGTCGTAGAAGGTCTTGATCTTCTCGGCTTCCTCGCTGGCGCCTGTGGCCAGATGTGTGAACATGTCGATATGGGCGTTGAGGTGCCGGCCCATATTCATCGCCATGAAGGCGCCGAGCTGCACGAAGCCGGGATAGACCCTGCGGCCCGCCCCGGCATGGCGCGCCGGCACGGTCGCGATCAGGTTCTTGCGGAACCATTCGATCGGCCGCTCGGTCGCCAGCTTGTTGACCGTCGTCGGGTTGATGCGCGTGTCGACCGGCCCGGCCATCAGAGTCATGCTGCGCGGCTGGGCCGGGTTGCCCGCCTGGGCCATCACCGCCGCCGCGGTAAGCACCTGCACGCAGGGCTGGCAGACGGCGACGACATGCGTGTCCGGTCCCAGCTCCTCGATGAAGCGGATCAGCGTGTCGACATAGTCGTCATAGCCGAAGGCGCCGTCTGAAAGCGGCACGTCGCGGGCATTGTGCCAGTCGGTGATGTAGACGTCGTGGTCCTGCAGCAGCGTCGCCACCGTGTTGCGCAGCAGCGTCGCGAAATGGCCGGACATCGGCGCGACGACCAGCACCTTGGCCTGCTCCGCCGCCACATCCTTGCGGAACCTCAGCAGGCTGCCGAAGGGCAGGGCGAGCGCCACCTCCTCGGTGACAGCCACCTCGCGGTTGCCGTCGCGCACGCTGAATATCCTGTAGGGCGGCCGCTCATGGCTGATGCCCGCCCGCGTCACCATCTCATAGGCCGCAGCGGCTGCGCGCAGTGAAACCGGCTCCCCCGACAGGGCCTTTGCGCCGAGCGTGGCCAGCGCCGCCTGCGCCAGCATCCGCGCCGGATTGATGAGGTCCGATTGGGCCTGATAGGCAAGGTACATCATGGGTCCAGACCCTGTAATGGAACGTCTCTTGCTAGGATCGTGCCATCGCGCCCCAGGAAGCAGGCCATGACGACGGCGACCTTGACGATCAGCAGCCGGAACTACTCCTCCTGGTCCTTGCGCGGCTGGCTGCTGTGCAAGATGGCGGGGCTGGAGATCGAGGAGCGCATGCTCTCGGCCGACGACCCCTCGACACGCGCCGAGCTCCTGCTGCTCTCGCCGTCCTTCCTCGTGCCTTGCCTGTTCCATGGCGACGTCAAGGTCTGGGATACGCTCGCCATCGCCGGCTATCTCGACGAGATCGCGCCTGAGGCGGGGCTCCTGCCGGCGGAGCGCAAGGCGCGGGCGCATTGCCGCGCCATCAGCGGCGAGATGCATTCCGGCTTCGCCAATCTGCGCTCGGCCCTGCCGATGAACCTCAAGGCGCATTACCCCGGCTTCAAGGTCTGGGCCGGCGCCCAGGCCGACATCGACCGCGTCACTGAGATCTGGCGCGAATGCCTCGAGAGCTATGGCGGGCCCTATCTCTTCGGCGAGACCCTGACCATGGCGGATGCGATGTATGCGCCGGTCTGCCTGCGCTTCCTGACCTATGACGTGGCGCTCGACCCGGCGAGCCGGGAGTATTGCCACGCCATCGCGCAATGGCCGGCCCTCAGGAGCTGGATCGAGGCGGCGAAGGCCGAGCCCGAGGAACTCGAGGAACTCGACGCGGAATTTTAGTGCCTGCGCGGTCTGCGGTTCGGGGATGGGCGGCCGTCTTCGGCGCATTGGCCTTCGGCTGCCAAAAAGGGTAACACCGCGCGCGAAGTTTTCAGTGTCGTGGGAGAGAAACAGATGAACGCGCCCTTCAAGAATCTGATCGCCGGCGAATGGGCCGGTGCGGGCAACGCCTCGCGCAACATCAACCCCTCCAACACCAACGATGTCGTCGGCGAGTACTCGCAGGGCACGGTCGAGGATCTGAACAACGCGGTCGCCGCCGCCAAGGCCGCGTTCCCGGCCTGGAGCCGCTCCACGCCGCAGGAGCGCTACGACATCCTGAAGAAGGCCTCCGACGAGATTCTTGCCCGCAAGGAAGAGCTCGGCAAGCTGCTCTCGCGCGAGGAGGGCAAGACCCTTCCCGAGGGCATCGGCGAGGCGACCCGCGCCGGACAAGTCTTCGCTTTCTTCGCTGGCGAATGCCTGCGCACCGGCGGCGAGATGGTCCCCTCCGTGCGTCCGGGCGTCGGCGTCGAGATCACGCGTGAGGCGGTCGGCATCGTGGGCATGATCACGCCCTGGAACTTTCCGATCGCGATCCCGGCGTGGAAGATCGCGCCGGCGCTCGCCTGGGGCAACTGCGTCGTCATCAAGCCGGCCGATCTCGTGCCGGGCTCGGCCTGGGCGCTGGTCGACATCATCCAGCGCGCCGGCCTGCCCAAGGGCGTGCTCAACCTCGTCATGGGCCGCGGCTCGGTCGTCGGCCAGGCGCTGCTGGAGCACAAGGACGTCCACGCCATCTCCTTCACCGGCTCGGTCGCGACCGGCCGCAAGGTGGCGGCCGCCTGCATCGCGTCCAACCCGATGAAGAAGGTCCAGCTCGAGATGGGCGGCAAGAACCCGCTCGTGGTGCTGGACGACGCCGACCTCAAGACGGCGGTCGAGGTCGCGGTCAACGGTGCGTTCTTCTCCACCGGCCAGCGCTGCACGGCGTCCTCGCGCCTGATCGTGCAGGCCGGCATCCACGACAAGTTCGTCGAGGCCTGCATCGAGCGCCTGAAGGGCGTCGTCGTCGACGACGCGCTGAAGGCTGGCACCCATATCGGCCCCGTCGTCGACCAGAGCCAGCTCGACCAGGACCTGAAATACATCCAGATCGCCAAGGACGAGGGCGGCAAGCTCGCCTTCGGCGGTGAACTGCTGAAGCGCGAGACCCCCGGCTTCTATCTGCAGCCGGCGCTCTTCACCGAGACGACCAACGCCATGCGCATCTCGCGTGAGGAGGTCTTCGGCCCGGTCGCCAACATCATCCGCGTGAAGGACTACGAGGAGGCGCTCGCCGTCGCCAACGACACCGAGTTTGGTCTGTCGTCCGGCATCTGCACCACCTCGCTGAAGTATGCGACGCACTTCAAGCGCAACAGCGAGGCCGGCATGGTGATGGTCAACCTGCCGACGGCCGGCGTCGACTACCATGTGCCGTTCGGCGGCCGGAAGGGCTCCAGCTACGGCTCGCGCGAGCAGGGCGCCTACGCCAAGGAGTTCTACACCACGGTCAAGACGGCCTACACGCTGGCCTGATCGGCGGCATCGCCGTGGAATAGGGAAGGGCCGCGCCGAAAGGCGCGGCCCTTTTCATGTCAGAAGCCTTCGAGCACGATCTTGCCCTTGGCGCGGTTGCTCTCGATCAGGGCATGGGCGCGCTTCAGGTTCTCGGCGTTGATCGTGCCGAAATGCTCGGCGAGCGTCGTTTTCACCGTGCCGGCGTCGACGAGCTTTGACACCTCGGTCAGCAGCTTGCCCTGTTCGGCGATATCGGCCGTCTGGAACAGCGAGCGGGTGAACATCAGCTCCCAGTGCAGGGACAGGCTCTTGCGCTTCAGCGGGTTGGCGTCGAGCGTCTGCGGGTCGTCGATCAGCCCGAAACGCCCCTGCGGTGCCATGAGCTCGACGATGCCCGCCAGATGCGTGTCGGAATGCGTCGTCGAGAAGACGAAGGCGGGCGCGCCGATGCCGAGCGCCGTGACCTGCTCGGGCAGCGGCTTGGTATGGTCGACGACATGATGGGCGCCGAGTTCCTTCGCCCAGGCCGCTGTCTCCGGCCGCGAGGCCGTCGCGATCACCGTCACGTCGGTCAGCCTGCGTGCGAGCTGGATGGCGACCGAGCCGACGCCGCCGGCGCCGCCGATGATCAGCAGGGCAGGGGCCGCGCCCGGCACGGGCCTGCGGATGTCGAGCCGGTCGAACAGCATTTCCCAGGCGGTGATGGAGGTCAGGGGCAGCGCCGCCGCTTCCGCAAAGCCGAGGCTCTTCGGCTTGGGGCCGACGATGCGCTCATCGACGAGATGGAACTGGGCATTGGAGCCGGGGCGGTCGATGGCGCCGGCGTAGAAGACCTCGTCGCCCGGCTTGAAGCCTTTCGCCTGCGGCCCGACGGCCTTGACCACGCCGGCCGCATCCCAGCCGAGCACATTGGCCTGCCCCTCGGCGGGCTGGGCGCGCATGCGCACCTTGGTGTCGACAGGGTTGACCGAGACGGCCTTGACCTCGACGAGCAGGTCGTGCCCGGCCGGGACAGGCTCGGGCAGTTCCAGGTCGATCAGGCTGGTCTCGGCAGCGATGGGCTGCGACTGGCGGTATCCGACGGCGCGCATGGCGTCTCTCCTGCATTGCGGTGGAGCGGAGATGCGCATAACTCTCGAAAGGCGCAAGAACGCACAAATCCAGCCTATAGTGTCAAAAAGGATACCGACATGCCGCCGCGTTTTCAGGAGCCCTATTGCTCGGCCGGCTGCCCCGTCGAGGCCGCGCTCGGCCTGATCGGCGGCAAGTGGAAGGGCATCGCGCTCTATCACCTGACGGGAGGCACGCTGCGCTTCAGCGAGCTGCGCCGGCGCATTCCGGGCGTGACCCAGCGCATGCTGACCACACAGCTGCGTGAGCTGGAGGCGGACGGGCTGATCCTGCGCGTCGTTTATCCGGAAGTGCCGCCGCGCGTCGAATACAGCCTCTCCGCGAAGGGCCGCACTCTTGAGCCGGTCATCATGGCGTTGAAGGCCTGGGGCGAGCAGCACGCCCGCACGTCCGTTTCCGCTGCTGCGTCGGAAGCGGCGGCCTGAGCGCTCAGCCGACCGGGATCACGTCGACTGCGACGCCGACCTTCTGCGTGCCGGGGCCTATCACCACGCCGTCGAGCGGGGCGACATCGGCATAGTCGCGGCCGAAGGCGGTGACGATGTGGTCGTCGGCGACGATCAGGTCGTTGGTCGGGTCGAGCCCGACCCAGCCTGTGTCCGGCCCGCACCACAGCATCACCCAGGCATGGCTGGCATCGGCGCCCTCGAGCCGCTTCTCGCCGGGAGGCGGGATGGTGCGGATATAGCCGGAGACATAGGCGCCCGGCAGGCCAAGACCACGCAGTCCGGCGATCATGATGTGGGCGAAGTCCTGGCAGACGCCGTGTCGCGCCGCGAAGGCCTCGGCCAGCGGCGTCGTCACCTCCGTCGCCTCGGGATCGTAGGTGAAGTCGCGGCGGATGCGCGCCATCAGCTCGCTCGCCGCCTCCAGCACCGGCCGGCCGGGGGTGAAGGACGTGCGGGCATACTCGACCACGCCCTGCACATGCGGCACGAGCCGGCTCGGATAAAGATGATGCGTCGGCGAATCCGGGGCGAGGCTGGTCGAACCCAGCGCGAGCCGCGCCACCTCCTCCCAGCCTCTGGTCAGGGCCGGGTGCGGCGGGGCCGGGCGATTCACCTCGATGCGCGCCCGCATCTCCACCTTCAGCTCGCGATGCGGCTTGGTGATGGTGATGGTCGTCATCCGGTTGCCGAAGAAGCAGATTCCGTCGCTGCGTTCGGCCGGGCGCGGGGTGATCAGCAGTTCGCTCTTCTGCACGTCCTGGCCGACGCCGCTGCGCGGCAGCAGCCGCAGGATGCAGCGGGCGAAGGGCACCGAGCGGCTGTAGCCGTAGGTGGTGAGATGGCGCAGCTCGTAGATCACGCGATGCTCGTCAGCCGCGTGTTTTGCGGATCGCTGTTCTGCAGGAAGTAGCGGTCGGCGATGGCGCTGGAGAGGCCCATCAGTAATTGCTCGAACAGCAGGATGCTGGCGCGGTCGAGCCGGCCGGCCTCCGTGGTGCGGCAATCGGCGGCGAGCCTGAGCACCAGCCGACGCGGGTCTTCCAGCATGCCGTCATCGGTCAGCGTCGGCAGGGCGGCGATCTCGGCATCGAGCCGCTCGATCTGGAACGCGACCGAGCGCGGATTGTAGGGGTCGAGCATCACGAGATCGAGCACAGGCTGCAGGCTAGCGCCCAGCAGGTAGCGGGAGCGATAGCTGATCTGCGAATCCGTCAGGTCGAGCAGCGCGTCGAGGCTGTCGCCCGATGCGTGGCTGTCGGCGAACTGCCGCGCGAAGCGGCAGGTCGCGATGCCCCGCTCCATCCGCCGGCCGATGTCGAGGAAGCGCCAGCCCGGGCCGCGCACCATGTTCTCCTGGCTGAGGCCCGAGAAGGCGGCGAGCGATTTCAGCGCCCGATCCGCGATCTCAAAGGTCTCGCCCTCGCTCGGCTTGCGGCCGTCTTCCGGCAGGAGCTGCCGCTGCAGATCGCTGAAGATCCGCCAGGCATCGACCGAAAGGCGCTCGCGGATCACCGAGGCCGTGCGCCGCGCCTCGCGGATGGATGCGGCGGCGGAGCCGTAATCGTCGAGGCTGTAGAGCGCCGCATAGGCCTGTGCCGCCGGTGTCCGCTTCTCCTGCCCGCCGGGGGCGCCGCCCCAGGCGACGAGCATGCCGGCGAGCTGGCGCACCGTGTCGTTACGGCCGGGCGCGGGGTCGGCATCGATCAGCCGGCCGAGCAGGGCGCGCACCAGGCGCAGCGTCGCCTCGCCGCGCTCCAGATAGCGCCCGAGCCAGAACAGGTTGTCTGCGGCGCGGCTCGGCAGCGTTCCGGTGATGCGACGGATGCTGATGCGGTCGGGCGTCGGGAGCAGCGTCACCTGCGCAACCGGCTCGCTCGACGTCACCCAGACGTCGCTGGAGCGCACGCCGTTGCGCATGTTGACCGCGCGCGCATCCGGCTCGTCCGAGATCCGGCAGAAACCGCCGGGCATCACCTTCCAGCCATCCGGCGTATGGGCGGCAAAGACGCGCAGCGTCATCGGATGTGGTTCCAGCCGGCCGTTCTGGAAAACGGGCATGGTCGACAGCCGCACCACCTCCTGCCCGACATAGTCGCGTCCCTGCGCCTCGATCAGCCCGCGCAGCGCCTCGCGGTTGGCCGGCGAGAGCTCGCCGGCGAGCATCGGGGCGTTATCGGACCCGCCTGCGGTGCTGCGGAAGGCGGGCGCCACGCTCATCTCGGAGAGGCGGTCGAGCACCGTCTGCCGTTCATGAGGCTGGCCGCACCACCATGTCGCGATATTGGGCAGGATCAGCTCTTCGCCGGTGAGCTGCCGGGCGATGGCGGGCATGAAGCCCATCAGCGCGCGCGCCTCGACGACGCCGGAGCCGAGCCCGTTGGCGACATGGACATTGCCGCGACGCACGGCCTCGACCAGCCCGGCCACGCCGAGTGCCGATCGGGCATTCAGTTCGAGCGGATCGGCGAAATCGCCATCGATGCGACGCCAGATCACATCGGCGCGCTTCAGGCCCGCGATGGTGCGCACATGCACGCGCCCGTCGCGCATCAGCAAATCGCCGCCCTCGACCAGCAGGAAGCCGAGATAGCGCGCGAGATAGGCCTGCTCGAAATAGCTCTCGTTCATCGGGCCCGGCGTCAGCAGGGCGATGCGCGGCTCGATCCGCTTCGAATGCTGCACGAGCCCGGCGCGGAAACCCTGGAAGAAGGCCGCCAGCCGCTCGATGTTCATGCTGCGGAACATGTCCGGGAAGGCGCGCGCCAGCGCCAGCCGGTTCTCCAGCGCGTAGCCGGTGCCGGAGGGCGCCTGCGTCCGGTCCTGCAGCACCCACCAGCGCCCGTCCGGGCCGCGGCCGAGATCGGCGGCGTAGAGTTGTAGCGACCCGCCGCCGGGCGTTCCCTGCACCGGGCGCAGATAATCCGGGCTGCCCGTGACCACGGCGGCCGGAACGAGGCCGCTCGCGATCAACTCGCCCGGCCCGTAGATGTCGTCGAGCAGCCGCGACAGGAGTTCCGCGCGCTGGGTGACGCCGGCCGCGATCACCTCCCACTCGCTCTCGGGAATGACGAGCGGCACATGCGAGAGCGGCCAGGGGCGCTCGCCGACACCGGGGTCGCGCTCGTCGATATCGCCATGGACGCGGTAGGATACGCCGGTGTCGCGGACATGCCGATCGGCCAGCCCGAAGCGCTGGGAGAGCTCGGACGGCGTCAGCGCGCACCATCCAGCCAGGAACGGCTCCCAATGCGGGCGCACGGCGCCGGCCTCGTCGAGAAACTCGTCGAAGACGCCGGGCAGCGGGCGATAGCCGGCAAGCAGCGCCGCGCGCCGCTCCGTCCTGCTGCGTCCCCCAGACCGGGTGCGGCTTTCGACAGCCATGTGTCCTTCGAGACTCCCGAACGCGCTGTCCGTCTGGCTCGAACAGCCGAGCGGACAGAATGCGCGCCAACCAGATCTAGCGCCTCAGATCCAGCGTGAGCGGGAATTCGGCGCTGCGTTCCTCCGGCGGAATCGCCAGAGCGCCGGGACTATGACCGATCGACTCGAAACGCGCGAGCCGTCTGGCCTCCGCCTCATAGGAATTGACCGGGGGTGTCTCGTAATTGCGACCCCCGGGGTGGGCGACATGGTAGACGCAGCCGCCCAGCGAGCGGCCGACCCAGGTGTCGACGATGTCGAAGGTCAGCGGCGCATGCACCGGGATGGTGGGGTGCAGGCCCGAGGCCGGCTGCCAGGCCTTGAAGCGCACGGCGGCCACCGCCTCGCCCGGCACGCCGGTCTCGCTCATCGGCAGGCGCCGCCCGTTGCAGGTGATCAGATGTCGGCCCGGCACGAAGCCCGTCGCCTTCACCTGCAGCCGCTCGACCGAGGAATCGACATAGCGCACCGTGCCGCCGATCGCGCCTTCCTCGCCCATCACATGCCAGGGCTCCAGCGCCTGCCTGATCTCGATCTCGACGCCGCCATGGGTCACCTTGCCGAAGAAGGGGAAGCGGAACTCCGCCTGCGCCTCGAACCAGACCGGATCGAAGGCATAGCCGGCGCGCTTGAGGTCCGCGAGCACGTCCTGGAAGTCGCGCCAGACCATCTCGGGCAGCATGAAGCGGTCATGCAGCGCCGTGCCCCATCTGACCAACTTGCCTTCCTGCGGCTCGCGCCAGAACCAGGCGATGAGCGCGCGCAGGAGAAGCTGCTGCGCCAGCGACATGCGCGCATCCGGCGGCATCTCGAAGCCGCGGAACTCGATCAACCCCAGCCGTCCGGTCGGCCCGTCCGGTGAATACAGCTTGTCGATGCAGATCTCGGTGCGGTGCGTATTGCCGGAGACGTCGACAAGCAGGTTGCGGAACAGCCGGTCCACCAGCCAGAGCGGGGCCGGCGCCTCGCCCGGCTTCGGCACGTGGGAGAGTGCGATCTCCAGCTCGTAGAGCTGGTCCTGCCGGGCCTCGTCGATGCGGGGTGCCTGGCTGGTCGGGCCGATGAAGAGGCCGGAGAAGAGGTAGGACAGCGCGGGGTGCCGGTTCCAGTAGAGCACGATGCTCTTGAGCAGATCCGGCCGGCGCAGGAAGGGCGAGTCCGCCGGCGTCACCCCGCCGAGCACGACATGGTTGCCGCCGCCCGTGCCGGTGTGGCGCCCGTCGACCATGAACTTCTCGGCACAGAGCCGCGTCAGCCGCGCCTCCTCATAGACGCCGCGGGTGATTTCGACCGCCTCGCGCCAGTCCTTCGCCGGATGGATGTTGACCTCGATGACGCCGGGATCGGGCGTCACCTTGATGACGTTGAGCCGGGGGTCGAACGGGGGAGGGTAGCCCTCGATGTGAACGGGCTGGCCCATCTCCTCGGCAACCGACTCGACCGAGGCGACGAGGTCCAGGTAATCCTCCAGCTGCTCGACCGGCGGTAGGAAGACGCAGAGCACGTTGTCGCGGATTTCGAGGCTGAGCGCGGTGCGCACATGCTCGCCGCCGATCTCCTGCTCCCGTCGGTCCTGCACCGGCCCGGCAGCCTGCGCGCCGATCGACCTCTGCGGCGCGGCGGGGCGCCCATCGGTACTCGCTGCGGCAGCGGCGGGGGCGGCGGGGCCGTGCCAGGCTTCGGGATGCGCGCCCCAGCTTGCCCCGGCCGGCCCTGCCGGCGGCAGCGCCGGCCTCGGCTCCATCGGGTCCTGCGGGTGGATATGCGGATACTCCGCCTTGGGGACGACGGGCAGCGCGTTCAGCGGCAGGCGATAGCCGACCGGCGAGTCGCCCGGCACGAGGAAGAGCTTGCCGCGGCGCAGGCGCCATTTCTCCGAGCGCCAGCGCCGGTCCTCCGCCGCCGCCTGCCAGCGCTGCACGGGGATGACATAGCCGCGCGGGTTGCCGAGCCCGAGCTCGAAGACGCGCGCCATCCGCGCCCGCTCCTCCGGGTCGGAGAGGCGGGAATCGAGCGGGTCGACATTGTCGGGAAGCTGCGCCTCCTTGAGGAGCCAGTGGCCGGTGTCCTCATAGGCCGGCAGCACATAATCGGCGCCGAGGCCGAGCCTCTCGGACAGTCCGGCTGCCAGTGCCTCGGCTTCGCGGATCGAGGCACCCGTCTCCAGCTCGCGGTCGCCGCCCGTCTGCGCGCCGGGCTCGCGGGCGATCAGATCGGCATTGCGCCAGATCGGCTGCCCGTCCTGGCGCCAGTAGAGCGCGAAGGCCCAGCGCGGCAGGCTCTCGCCCGGATACCATTTGCCCTGGCCGTAATGCAGCATCCCGCCCGGCGCGAAGCGCTCGCGCAGCCGCCGGATCAGCACGTCGGCGCGCTGGCGCTTGGTCGGGCCGACGGCGTCGATGTTCCATTCCTCGCCCGTCTGGTCGTCGATCGAGACGAAGGTCGGCTCGCCGCCCATGGTCAGGCGCACATCCTGCGCCTTCAGCTCGGCCTCGACCTTGCCGCCCAGCGCATCGAGCTCGGCCCAGGATTCGTCGGAGAAGGGCAGCGTGATGCGCGGCACCTCATGGACGCGCGTCACGCTCATATGGAAGTCGAAGGTTGTCTCGGCATAGCTCGCCACGCCCGAAACCGGGGCGGCCGCGCGATAATGTGCCGTCGCCGCCAGCGGCAGATGCCCTTCGCCGGTGAGAAGCCCCGAGGTCGGATCGAGCCCGATCCAGCCTGCGCCGGGGATGTAGACCTCGGCCCAGGCATGCAGGTCGGTGAAGTCCTTGTCCGTGCCGCGCGGCCCCTCCAGCGGGTCGATATCCGCCTTCATCTGGATCAGGTAGCCGGAGACGAAGCGGGCCGCGAGGCCGAGATGGCGCAGGATCTGGACAAGCAGCCAGCTCGAGTCGCGGCATGAGCCCGAGCCGACCGAGAGCGTATGCTCCGGCTCCTGCACGCCGGGCTCCATGCGGATGCCATAGGCGATCATCCGCTGCAGCTGCGCATTGAGATCGACGATGAAGTTCACCGTATTGGGGGCCTCACGCGGCAGCCTGGCGAGGAGGCTCTGCAACAATGGCCCGGCAGGCTCGGTGACAAGATAGGGCGCGAGCTCCGCGCGCAGCTCCGGCGCATAGGCGAAGGGGAAGCTCTCGGCCTCCGTCTCCACGAAGAAGTCGAACGGGTTGATGATCGAGAGCTCGGTGACGACATCGACCTCGATGCGGAACTCCGTCACCGGCTCGGGAAAAACGAAGCGCGCCAGCCAGTTGCCGGCCGGGTCCTGCTGCCAGTTCACGAAGTGCTGCGCCGGCGTCACCTTCAGCGAGTAGCTCTGGATCGCCGCGCGGCAATGCGGGGCCGGCCGGAGGCGGATGATCTGCGGCCCGAGCGTGACCGGCCTGTCGTAGCTGTAGTGCGTGACGTGGTTCAGCGCGGCGATGATAGCCAAATGCCCGGCCCCCTGGTCGCACGGCGGAAACGCCGCCTCCGTCAGGTTAGCGAGGCGGCGAACCTTAGCAAGGCACCTTCGGAGCACGGCGTCGCCACTCCGCCGTCGCTGCTGCCCAAGGAATGTGCACAATGCCGTGCAGCGCCCTCCGGATCGACTTTCGGAGGCTGGACAGGCGCCTTGGAAGGGTTGCAGATAACCGCCAACGGGCACCAACGACCCGCGATCATGAACGATGGGGAATGCGATGCGTCACGTAGCCAAGTTGATGGCGGTTTCGGCCTTTGCCGGCCTGATGACGACGACGGCGGTCTTTGCGCAGACGCCGAAGGACACGGTCGTCATGGCCAAGCAGATCGACGACATTATTACGCTCGATCCGGCCGAGGCCTTCGAGTTCTCCGGCGTCGAAGTCGGCGCCAATGTCTACGACAAGCTGATCGGCGTCGATCTGGCCAACGGCAACAAGCTGATCGGCGAACTCGCCGAAAGCTGGACCGTCAGCCCGGACCAGCTCACCTACACCTTCAAGCTCCGGCCGAACGTCAAGTTCCACTCCGGCAACGCCCTGACCGCGGCCGATGTCGTCTATTCGATCCAGCGCGCGGTGACGCTGAACAAGTCGCCCGGCTTCATCCTCACCCAGTTCGGCCTGAACAAGGACACTGTCCTCGAAAAGGTGAAGGCACCGGACGCGAACACGGTCGTCATCACGGTCTCGCAGCCCTTCGCACCGACCTTCTTCCTGAACTGCCTGACCTCCGGCGTCGCGGCTGTCGTCGACTCCAAGCTCGTCAAGGCGAACGAGAAGGACGGCGACTGGGGCAATGCCTGGCTCAAGCTGAACTCGGCCGGCTCGGGCGCCTACAAGGTCCGCTCCTATCGCCCGAACGAGCAATATGCGCTGGACGCCAATGAGAGCTGGTACAAGGGCGCGCCGAAGGCGAAGCGCATCATCGTGCGCCACGTCGCCGAGCCGGCCTCCCAGCGCCTGCTGCTGGAGAAGGGCGATGTCGATATGGCCCGCAACCTCTCCAAGGACCAGCTCGCCAGCGTCAAGGACAATAAGGACGTCGAGATCGTCCAGGGCGACAAGGGCTACATCCTCTATCTCGGCCTGAACCAGAAGAACCCGAACCTGGCCAAGCCCGAGGTGCGCGAGGCGCTGAAGTGGCTGGTCGACTATGCCGCGATCGAGAAGAACATCGTCGAGGGCACCTACAAGGCCCATGAATCCTTCCTGCCGAACGGATTCCTCGGCGCGATCGGCGACAAGCCCTACAAGTTCGATCTCGCCAAGGGCAAGGAACTGCTCGCGAAGGCGGGGCTCGCCAACGGCTTCACCGTCACCATGGACACCCGCTCGGTGAACCCGATCACCGATATCGCCCAGGCCATCCAGTCGACCTGGGGGCAGGCCGGCGTCAAGCTCGAGCTGATCCCCGGCGACGGCAAGCAGACCCTGACCAAGTACCGCGCCCGCACCCATGACATCTATATCGGCCAGTGGGGCCCGGACTATCTCGACCCCCACACCAATGCCGAGACCTTCGCCATCAACGAGAACAACGGCGAGGACGCGAAGTCGAAGACGCTGGCCTGGCGCAATGCCTGGGACATCCCGGAGATGACCAAGAAGACCCAGGCGAACGTGCTGGAGTCCGACGCCGCCAAGCGCGCCGCCGTCTATGGCGACATCCAGCGCGAGCACCAGAAGGTCTCGCCCTTCGTCATCATGTTCCAGCAGGTCGAGGTCACGGCCGAGCGCAAGAACATCAAGGGCTGGGTCATCGGCCCGAGCTCCGACACCAACTTCTACTGGACCATCAGCAAGGGCTGAGCGCGTCACGCGTTGATAGGACCCGCCGCTGCCGCTTGCTGGCCGCGGCGGGTTCGTCGTTTCGAGAGCATTTTCAAGCGAAATGGACGCCGGTTCGCGTGAAAATGCTCCAGAGCTGTGGATTTCCGCGCCGCTGCCCTTGGAGCAGGGCTTGTATTCCGCAGCGGGCTGCTCTTGGGAGCGGGCTGATTTCCGCAGGGCGCATCACAGAATGACGGTCGGTTGAATGACAGCAGCATCGGGTTTGGCAGCACGGAGTGCGCGCTGGGGTAGGATCGTCGGGCGCGAGCTCGTCACCGTGGCGATCACGATCTTCGGGCTGCTCCTCGTCACCTTCCTGATCGCGCGCGTGATGCCGATCGATCCGGTGCTCGCCGTGGTGGGCGATCGTGCTCCCGCCGATGTCTATGAGAAGGCGCGACTCGATCTGGGCCTCGACAAGCCGCTCTGGACGCAGTTCGCCATCTATATCGCCAAGGTCTTCACCGGCGATCTCGGCACCTCGGTGCTGACCGCCCAGAAGGTGACGGACGATATCAAGACCGTCTTTCCCGCGACGCTGGAGCTCGCCACGCTCGGCACGCTGATCGGCGCTGTCTTCGGCGTGCCCTTCGGCATCTTCGCCGCCACGCATCAGGGCCGCTGGCCGGACCAGGTCGCCCGCATCGTCGGCCTGCTCGGCTATTCCATCCCGGTCTTCTGGCTCGGCCTGATGGGGCTGTTGCTGTTCTACGCCAAGCTCGGCTGGGTCGCCGGGCCGGGCCGGCTCTCGATCGCCTATCAGGATTTCGTCGATCCGATCACCGGCATCGTCATGCTGGACGCCGCGCTCCAGGGCGAATGGGACGCCGTCCGCGACGCCTTCTCGCATCTCATCCTGCCGGCCTCGGTGCTCGGCATCCTGTCGATTGCCTATATCAGCCGCATGACCCGCAGCTTCCTGATCAACGAGCTGCAGCAGCAATACGTCATCGCAGCGCGCGTTAAGGGCGTGCCGGAATGGCGCGTCGTCTGGGGCCATGCGCTGCGCAATGCGGTGGTGCCGCTCGTCACCGTCATCGCGCTCTCCTACATGCACCTGCTCGAAGGCTCGGTGCTGACCGAGACGATCTTCGCCTGGCCGGGGCTCGGCCGCTACATCACGAACTCGCTGCTCAACGCCGACATGAACGCGGTCCTGGGCGGCACGCTCGTCGTCGGCGCCGTGTTCATCGCGGTCAACCTGTTCTCCGACATCATCGGCCGGCTGGCCGATCCCCGCGCGCGCTGAGGAGGATGGCATGAGCGACACCTCCGTTTCCGACCGCAGCGGCTGGCGCGACTGGCTGATGAGCACCTCGCCGGCCTCGCGCCGGCAGGCCAGGCTCGGCCAGTTCTACCGGCAGTGGCTTGCCTTCCGCAGCAACCCCTCCGCCATGATCGGGCTCGTGATCGTGGTGGCGCTGCTGCTCATTGCGGCCGCAGCGCCGCTCGTCGCCTCGCAGGACCCGCTGGTGCAGGATCTGCCGCAGCGCCTGCAGCCGCCGTCCTGGGCGCATCTGTTCGGCACCGACGCGCTCGGGCGCGACATCTTCAGCCGCGTCGTCTACGGCACGCGGGTCACGCTGGTCATCGTGCTGCTGGTCGTCATCACGGTCGGCCCCATCGGCCTGCTGATCGGCTGCGCCGCCGGCTATCTCGGCGGCTGGGTCGACACCGTGCTGATGCGCATCACGGACGTCTTCCTCGCTTTCCCCCGCCTCGTGCTGGCGCTCGCCTTCGTCGCGGCGCTGGGGCCGGGGCTGGAGAACGCCGTCATCGCCATCGCCTTCACGGCCTGGCCGCCCTACGCGCGCGTGGCTCGCGCGGAGACGATGGTCATCCGCAACGCGGACTACATCTCCGCCATCCAGCTTCAGGGTGCCTCGCAGGGGCGCATCGTCTGGAAGCATGTCGTGCCAATGTGCATGCCCTCGCTGATCGTGCGCACGACGCTCGACATGGCGGGCATCATCCTCACCGCCGCCGGCCTCGGCTTCCTGGGCCTGGGCGCGCAGCCGCCGATCCCGGAATGGGGCGCGATGATCTCGGCCGGTCGCGAGCAGATCTTCGATCAGTGGTGGGTCGCGACCTTCCCGGGGCTCGCGATCTGCGTCGTCGCGCTCGGCTTCAACCTGCTGGGCGACGGACTGCGCGACGTCATGGATGCGAGGTGAGGTGATGCAGACCCTCGCGAACAAGGCCGAAGCGCCTCTCCTCGACATCGACAACCTGAAGGTCGATTTCCACACGCCGACCGGCATCGTGCAAGCCGTGCGTGGCCTGTCCTTCACGCTCGGGCGCGAGCGGCTCGGCATCGTCGGCGAATCCGGCTCCGGCAAGTCGATGACCGGCCGCGCCATCCTCGACCTGATCCCGCATCCCGGCGTCGTCGGTGCCGACCGCATGCTCTTCCGCGGGCAGGACCTGATGTCGATGGACAGGAAGGCGCGGCGCAAGCTGCGCGGCCGCCATATCTCGATGGTGATGCAGGACCCGAAATTCTCGCTGAACCCGGTCCAGACCGTGGGCAGCCAGATCGCCGAGGCCTATCGCATCCACCACAAGGCCGGCTCCCGCGAGGCGCGCGAGCGCAGCCTCGCCATGCTGGAGCAGGTGCAGATCCGCGAGCCGGCGCGCGTTTACGATCTCTATCCGCACGAGGTCTCGGGCGGCATGGGCCAGCGCGTCATGATCGCGATGATGCTGATCGCCGAGCCCGAGATCCTGATCGCCGACGAGCCGACCTCGGCGCTCGACGTCACCGTCCAGCTCCAGATCCTCAAGATCCTCGACGATCTCGTCAGCCAGCGCGGCATGGGCCTGATCTTCATCAGCCACGATCTGCATCTGGTGCAATCCTTCTGCGACCGCGTCATTGTCATGTATGGCGGCAAGGTGATGGAGACGCTGCCGGCCGCCGAACTTGCCGACGAAAGCGCGCGCAGCCGCCGTCACCCCTATACGCTCGGCCTGCTGAACTGCCTGCCGGACCTCGACCGTCCGCGCGAAAAGCTTCCGACCCTCAACCGCGATCCGGCGTGGCTGGCATGACGAACACTGCGATCTCCGTCGAAAAGCTCAACGTCTCCTTCGGCGATTCCCATGTCGTGAAGGACCTCTCCTTCACCGTGGGGCAGGGGGAGAGCTACGGCCTCGTCGGCGAGTCGGGCTCAGGCAAATCGACCGTGCTGCGCGTCCTCTCCGGCCTCAACCGGGACTGGAGCGGCACAGTCGCGATCGAGGGCGCCGTACAGCCCAAGCTCCGCGCCAAGGCCTTCCACCGCAACGTCCAGATGGTCTTCCAGGACCCTTACGGCTCGCTCCACCCCAAGAAGACGATCGACGACGCCTTGGCCGAGCCGCTGGCCATCCACGGCATCCGCGACGCGCAGGCACGCATCGGCAAGACGCTCTCCGATGTCGGCCTGCCGGCCTCCTTCCGCTTCCGCTTTCCACACCAGCTTTCCGGCGGCCAGCGCCAGCGCGTCGCGATTGCCCGCGCGCTCGTGCTCGAGCCCTCGATCCTGCTGCTCGATGAGCCGACCTCGGCGCTCGATGTCTCGATCCAGGCGGAGGTGCTGAACCTGCTTTCGGCACTGCGGCACGAGCGAAAGCTCACCTATATCCTCGTCAGCCATGACCTCGCAGTGGTCGGCCATATGTGCGAGCGCCTGCTCGTCATGCAGTTCGGCCGCGCCGTCGAGGAAATGGCGGTCGGCACGCTTTCGGCTCGCCAACCGCAGACGGCCTATGCCCAGCAGTTGCTGACGGCGAGCGAGGGATTCCGGCGGGCGGGCTGAGGGCTTGCGGGATTGCCGACCGAGGATTGAACGCGGCGGGAGCCGGCTCTGCGCCATTCCCTCTTTGCAGTGCTGGCAAACCGTCTCACTCTGGTCGCAGCCTCGCGCTAACGCATGTTCCGTCTGAGGTCGGCAATCGAATCGCAGGGATTTGCGCGCCATGATTGGACCCGGCACCGCCGCACGGAGTTTCACGTCCATGGACGCTATTGTCGACAACGCGCTTCGCCCGGAGACGATCCCGGAGCGGACGCCGGTTCCGCCGTTCGATCTCGTGATCTTCGGGGCCGCCGGGGACCTCGCGCTGCGAAAGCTCTTCCCGGCGCTGGCCCAGCGCAGTCGCGAAGGCGTCCTGCCTGATGAAAGCCGCATCCTCGGCATCGTTCGCAAGCCGGAGGATGTCGAGGCGCTGCCGAAGCAGATCGCCAAGCGCCTGCACGAGGAAGGCCTCCCGGAGTATCAGGTGGAGACCTTCCTGCGTCGGCTCACCACGGTGCAGGTCGATGCCGTCCAGCCCGAGACCTATGCGGCCCTGAAGCAGGCCTTGGGCGAGAGCGAGCGCGTTCGCTCCTTCTATCTTTCAACCCCGCCGGACCTCTTCATCCCGATCTGCGAGAACCTGGCCAAGGCCGATATCCTGACGCCGACCTCGCGCGTCATCCTGGAGAAGCCGCTTGGCCGCGATCTCGCCTCGGCGCGGCAGATCAACGATGCCGTTGCGCGCATCCTGCCCGAGAGCCGCACCTACCGGATCGACCATTACCTCGGCAAGGAAACGGTCCAGAACCTGCTGGTCCTGCGCTTCGCCAACACGCTGTTCGAGCGCTCCTGGTCCAGCCGCGACATCGACCATGTCCAGATCACCGTCGCCGAGACCGTCGGTCTCGAGCAACGCGCCGGCTATTACGACAAGTCCGGGCATATGCGCGACATGGTGCAGAACCATCTGATGCAGCTGCTGACGCTCTTCGCCATCGAGCCGCCGAACATGCTGGAGGCCGGCGCCGTCCGCGACGAGAAGATCAAGGTGTTGAAGGCGCTGCGCCCCATCGTCGGGCCGGATGTCCAGCGCTACACCGTGCGCGGGCAATACGGCCCCGGCCAGATCGACGGCCAGCGGGTCAGGGGCTACGCCGAGGAACTGGGCCATGGCAGCAACACCGAGACCTTCGTCGCAGTGCGTTGCGAGATCGACAATTGGCGCTGGGCCGGCGTGCCGATCTATCTGCGCACGGGCAAGCGCATGGCGCAGCGCTATTCCGAGATCGCCGTCACCTTCAAGCCGGTGCCTCATTCGATCTTCAGCAATGGCTCCGGCGACAGGCTCGACGCGAACCGCCTCTTCATCCGCCTGCAGCCGAATGATGGCCTCCAGCTCCAGCTCATGATGAAGGTGCCGGGCTCCGGCCGGCTCAAGGTCGTGCCGCGCCAGCTTGACCTGCGCTATTCCACTGCCTTCGACGAGCGCACGCCGGATGCCTATGAGCGGCTGCTGACCGATGCGATCCGCGGCGACCAGACGCTGTTCATGCATCGCGACGAGGTCGAGCAGGCCTGGACCTGGGTCGATCCGATCATCAACGGCTGGCAGGACTACACGCCGCAGCCCCATCGCTATGCCGCTGGCAGCTGGGGGCCCTCGCAGTCGATCGGCCTGATCGAGCGCGATGGCCGCTCCTGGGCCGATCCGGACCTCGTCTGATGGCCGCCGGTCCCCTGGCCTGGTATCGCTTCGCCAATCTGGCGGAGGCGTCCGAGGCGCTGGCGGAAGCCGTATCCGTCAGGCTGAAGGCGCTTCTAACTGAGCAGGGGAGGGCGCTTCTCGCCGTGCCGGGCGGCACGACTCCGGCGCATTTCCTGGCCACGCTCGGCCGGGCCGATCTGCCCTGGGACAAGGTCACGCTGATGCCGACGGACGAGCGTTTCGTCGCGCCGGACGACGTGGCCTCGAACGAGCGCATGATCCGCGAGCATTTTGCGCCGCTGGCCGATGGGCGCGCCTCCTTCATCTCCTTCCATGGCCATGGCAGCGACATCGAGGCCGCCGCCGCCGTGCTCTGCACCCGGCTCGCCGAGTTGCCGCCGCTCGACCTGCTGGTCAGCGGCATGGGCACGGATGGGCACATCGCCTCGCTTTTCCCAGGCGCCGAAGCGGCCTTCGACGCCGTGCCGGACAGCGGCATCGTCGTCGCCCGCCCGCCCGGCCTGCCGCCGCGTCTGTCGCTCTCTCCCGAGCGCCTGATCGGCGCCGGCTGGGCGAGCCTGCTCGTCTCCGGCGCCGCCAAGGAGGCGGTGCTGAAGGCCGCTGACGGGCGCGTGTCGCCGCTGCCAGTGGATCTGCTGGTCGGCCGCGTGCTGGGGCTCGACGTCTACTGGGCGAAAGAGTAGAGCCCGAAGATCTCTTCGAAACGACTGAAAGACGGGACAATGGACGAGACGGCTGCGATTGCCCGGTTGAAGAGCTGCGGCGTGATTCCCGTGGTGGTGATCGAGGACGCCTCGCGCGCCGTCGATCTGGCCCATGCCCTCGTCGCCGGCGGCATCGACGTCGTCGAGGTCACGCTGCGCCGCCCGGCCGCGCTGGAAGCGCTCGCGGCAATCGCGAAATCGGTGCCGAAGGCGCTGCCCGTCGCCGGCACGGTGGTGACGCCAGCCCAGGTCTCGCAGGTGAAGGATGCCGGCGCCCAGGCCGTGGTCAGCCCCGGCTTCAGCGAAAGCGTCGATGAGGCCTTGCGCGCCGCGGGCCTGCCCTGGCTGCCGGGTGTCGCCACGGCGTCCGACTGCATGCGCGCCGTTGCGGCCGGCCGGACCACCGCCAAGTTCTTCCCGGCCGAGCAGGCCGGCGGCCCGCCCGCGCTCAAGGCGCTCTCCGGCCCCTTCCCACAGATGAGCTTCTGCCCGACCGGCGGCGTCGGCCTGAAGAACCTCGCCGACTACCTCGCCATGCCGCAGGTCATCTGCGTCGGCGGCTCCTGGCTGGTCCCCGCAGACGCCATCGCGGCCGGCGATTGGAAGCGGATCGAGACGCTGGCGCGCGAGGCGAAGGAAGCCTTCCGTAAGATCAGGAGCTGACGCAGCCAACGCGTCATCCCGTGCGCGCTGCGGCATGTGAATGCCGCGGCGCAGACACGGGATCGTCTTCGGAAGAGGGCGCCTTCTCGTCACGCGGTCCTGTGTCTGCGCAGCAGCGTTTCACGCTGCAGCGCGCACGGGATGACGCCCTAGGCCAACCTCTCCACCACCATCTCCGCGATCGCGAGCGAGCTCGTCAGCCCCGGGCTCTCGATGCCGAGCAGGTTGACGAGGTTCGCGACGCCGTGGACCTGTGGCCCGTCGATGCGGAAATCCGGCATCGCCTCGGTCGGTCCATGGAGCTTGGGGCGGATGCCGGCGTAGTCGGCGACGAGCGCCCCGTCAGGCAGCGCCGGCCAATAGGTGCGGATCGCAGCGTAGAACTTTTCCGCCCGCGCCGGATCGACGACGAGATCCTGGTCATGAGCGACCCATTCGACATCGGGGCCGAACTTGACGCGACCGCCCATGTCGATGGTGGCGTGGATGCCGAGCCCGGCCGCCTCCGGCACGGGATAGACCAGATGGCGGAAGGGCTGCCGCCCGGTCAGCGCGAAATAATTGCCCTTGGCATAATGCTGCACCGGGATGTGCTCGGTCGGGAAGCCCGCAAGCTGGCCCAGCAGATTCGGCGCGCCGTGCCCCGCCGAGTTGACGATGGTGGTGACGGTGTAGGTCGCAGGATCCGCGCCGCCGAAATCGACCCTGAAGCCCTCGGCCTCGCGCCGCCAGCCGGCGATCGGCGTGTTGAGCGCAAGCGAGCCGCCGGCCGCCTCGCATTCGCCGAGCAGCGAGAGCATCAGAGCGTGGCTGTCGACGACGCCCGTCTCGGGCGAGAGCAGCGCGATCTCGCAGCGAACCTCGGGCTCCATCGCCTTTGCCTCGGCTCCCGAGAGCCAGCGCAGCGATGAGACGCCGGAGGCCTGCGCTCGCGCCATGATCGTCTCCAGCGCCGGCTTCTGCGCTTCGGAGGTGGCGACGATCAGCTTGCCGCAGGCCTTGTGCGGCAGTCCGCGCTCTTGGAGATAACGGTAAAGTCGCTGGCGGCCCTCGACGCAGACGCGCGCCTTCAGCGAGCCGGGCGGGTAGTAGATCCCGGCATGGATGACCTCGGAGTTGCGCGCCGAGGTCTGGGTACCGATCCCCTCGGCGGCCTCGGCTATGACGACCTCGCGCCCGGCGAGCGCCAGGGCGCGCGCCGTGGCGAGGCCGACGACGCCGGCCCCGATCACAAGGCAATCGATGTCGCTCATCGCCCGGGCGGAGCCGTCAGGCCCGCGTCGGCATGGAGATCTCGACCAGGCTTGCCCAATAGTTCACGCCGACCGGGATCACGCTGTCGTTGAACTCGTAGGCCGGGTGATGCAGCCCCGCCGACTCGCCGTTGCCGATGTTGATGAAGGCGCCGGGGCGCTCCTCCAGCATGTAGGAGAAATCCTCCGAGCCCATGGTCGGCGGAATGTCGGTGTTGATCGCGTCCGAGCCGAAGGCCTGCTTGGTCACGCTGGTGACGAAGTCGGTCTGGCCGGCATGATTGAAGGTGACCGGGTAGCCGAGATGGTAGTCCAGCTCGTACTTCATGCCGAAGGCCTTCATCACGCCCTCGACGATCTCGGTGATGCGCTTCTGCGCGATCTCCCGGGCCTTCGGGGTCAGGGTCCGGATCGAGCCCTTGATCTCGGCCGTCTGCGGAATGACGTTGAAGGCCTCGCCGGCGTTGAGGGCCGTCACCGAGACGACGATCGAGTCGAGCGGGTCGACATTGCGGGACGTGACCGTCTGCAGGGCGCTGACCAGCGCGCAGGAGGCGACGATCGGGTCGTTGACGTTATGCGGCGCGGCGGCGTGCCCGCCCTTGCCCTCGATCTTGATGTGGAGGCGGTCCGCGGCGGCCATGGCCGGCCCCTTGCGGATTTCGAAGCGGCCCACCGCGAGCCCCGGCTTGTTGTGCATGCCGTAGACCTCCTGCACGCCGAAGCGCGTGATCAGGCCGTCGTCGATCATCGCCTTCGCGCCGGCGCCGCCCTCTTCGGCGGGCTGGAAGATCAGCACGGCCGTGCCATCGAAATCGCGCGTCTGCGTCAGGTACTTGGCGGCGCCGAGCAGCATGGCGGTGTGGCCGTCATGGCCGCAGGCGTGCATCTTGCCCGGCACGGTCGAGCGGTGCTCGAGATTGGTCTGCTCGTGGATCGGCAGCGCGTCCATGTCGGCGCGCAGTCCGATGACCTTGCCCGAATCCGAACCCTTGCCCTTGATGATGCCGACGACGCCGGTCTTGCCGATGCCGGTGACGACTTCGTCGACGCCCCATTCGCGCAGCTTGTCGGCGACGATCCCGGCCGTGCGCTGGACTTCGTACATCAGCTCCGGATGGCGGTGGAAATCGCGGCGGATCGCGGTGATTTCCGGAGCGAGCGCCGCGATGAGGTCGGTCTTAGGCATCTGGTCCTCTGAGATGGCAGCAGGCGGCCGCGCAGAAAGCGGGCGCGTCCGCATACGCTAGCCCAGCCTCGGCCCGCCTGTCCAAGCCGATCATGCGTGGGGGGCTGGCTCCGGCGGAATGGCGCGAGAAATCCGATGTCGATTAACGCAGTAGTTTAGCCATTAAGTGGTATGGTCGGGTTCAAATTATACAATATAGCAGCCTTAAAATAGTCTTTATTTTGCCACGATCTCCGATTTTTTTGCGACGCGATCCAGAAGGCGGGAGGATCATCCACAGTGTCTGATTAATGTAGTAGGAGTTTGCAATGCGTATATTAAAAATTTCAGGAATAATCTTGCCGTTATTGCCCTCCGCTGCTCTTGCTGAGGCCTCTCTCCAGAAAATCTCTTTCCAGCCGCAGGTCCGCGGGCTGGGTTGTCTGAAATCCGAAACCCGCGCGATGATCGCCGATCTCATTTCCAAGATCGGGCCGATCCAGATCACGTCGACCTGCGGAGGCCGCCATGCGCGCAATTCGCAGCATTATCGCGGCAAGGCCATCGACTTCCGTCCGCTGGCGACTTCGCCGCGAAAGGCCGCGGCCGTCGCCCGCTCGCTCAACAACATCGGTGGTGTCGGCACCTACTCCAACGGCATCGTCCATGCCGATGTGGGGGAGCTTCAGCACGCCTGGTACGGGCACAAGCGCAGCCGCTACGCTTCTGCCAGCAAGCGCAGCCGCTATGCGAAGTTTGCCCGCAGCAGCAACTGAACGGGAGCGCTGGGGCACTCCGTCATGGCCGGGCATGACCCGGCCATCTCGTGACACGGAGGCTCCAGCGCGTCCTGCGGCTTGAGAATTCTCGGGTCGCCGCCATGCGGCGCCCCGAGAATGACGTTGTGGCTTCTCCGCCTCAGACCCCGAAGCTTTTCCGCCAGCCCTCGATATCCTCCAGCGCGACGTTCGATCCGCAGAAGACGAGGCAGACCCGCTCCCCGGGCCGGAACTTGTCCTTCCGGGCAAGGGCCGCGGCGACAGTGCAGGCGGCGGCGGGCTCCAGCAGGACGCGCTCGTTCTGCAGCACCCAGACGAGCTCCCGCACCGCCTCGGCATCCGGCACCACGACGATCTCCTCCAGGAACTGCCGTGCCGCAGCCATGGTGCGCTCCGTCGCGAAGGGCGCTCCGAGCGTGCGCGAGATCGAGGTGGAGCGGATCGGCACGGGCTGCCCGGCCGCGAGCGCCTGCGTCATGGTCGTCGCGCCTTCCGTTTCGACGCCGTGCAGCCGGACGGCCGGGTCGAGCCCCTTCAGAGCCGCGCCGACGCCGGCCGAGAAGCCGCCTCCGCCGATCGAGACGAAGACATGGTCGATCCGCCCGCCGGCATCGGCGGCGAGCTCGAGGCCGAGCGTGCCGTGGCCGGCGATGATCGCCGGGTCGTCATAGGAATGGACATGGACCATGCCCCGCGCCGCATGGGCTTCCGCCTTGGCGAAGGCTTCGATCGAATCCTCGCAGAGCTCGACCTCGCCGCCGGCCTCCCTGGTCAGCCGGATGTTGAGCGCAGGCGTCGCCTTCGGCATCAGCACCAGCGCTCGGGTTCCGACCTCCCGTGCCACGAGCGAGACGGCGATGGCGTGGTTGCCGCCGGAGACGGTGACGACGCCGCGCGCGCGCTCGGCGTCGCTCAGGCGGGACATCTTGTTGAAGCAGCCGCGCACCTTGAAGGAGCCGGCGAGCTGCAGGCATTCCAGCTTGACCCAGGTTTCCACCCCGAGCCGCTCGGACAGGCCGGCGCTGCGATAGGTCGGCGTGCGGCGCACCTTGCCGGCGATGCGCTCGGCCGCCGCCTGTATGTCGGCGAGGCTGACGTCGAACTCCATCCGCGATGGTCCCTGCTTCGTTTCAAGTCTTGGATGAGGTGAGCCGCCGAATTGCGGCCCCGTCAAGCGCGCAGGGCCATTGACCACAGCGGAACCGGGCTTAGCGTGGCGGCATGAAACCTGCGTGTGCGGGCGCTTTCAAGGAGACCCATTCTCGTGACGATGACGCCTAAGGAGATGCTGGCGAAGCTGGTTTCGTTCAACACGGAATCGCAGCGCAGCAATCTCGACCTGATCCATTTCTGCCGCGACTATCTCGCCTCGCTTGGTGTCGAGAGCCGGCTGGCGCCGAGCCCGGACGGGCAGAAGGCCAATCTCTATGCCACCATCGGGCCGAAGGGGGACGGCGGCATCGTGCTTTCCGGCCACACCGACGTCGTGCCGGTAGCCGGGCAGGACTGGACCTCCGATCCCTGGACGCTGACCGAGCGCGACGGAAAGCTCTATGGCCGCGGCACCTGCGACATGAAGGGCTTCGACGCCATCGGGCTCGCGCTCGTGCCGGAGATGCTGGCAGCGCCGCTGAAGCGGCCGATCCACATCGCGCTCTCCTATGATGAGGAGGTCGGCTGCCGCGGCGCGCGGGTCATGATCGAGGCGATGCGGCAGGATGGGATGCAGCCCTCGGCGGTCATCGTCGGCGAGCCCTCGATGATGCAGGTGGTCACCGCCCACAAGGGTGGCCTGCGCATGAAGACCACGGTGCGCGGCCATGCAGTGCATTCCAGCCGCATCGACATGGGCGTCTCGGCAGTGATGGTCGCGGGTGAGCTGATCCACTGGTCCAACGAGACGATGGCCGCGAACAAGGCTCGCACCCCGGCCGGCAACGGCTTCGAGCCGCCCTACAGCACGCTGCATGTCGGCGTCGTGGAGGGCGGAACGGCCGTGAACATCGCGGCCGAGCGCTGCATGTTCACCCATGAAGTGCGCTGCATCCCCGGCGAACGTCAGGAGGATTACGTCGCCCTCTATCGCAGCAAGCTGGCGGAGGTCGAGGCGCGGATGAAGGCGATCGCGCCCGAGACCGGCATCGACTTCGAGGTCACCTCGGACACCCCCGCCATGGGGCCGGAAACGGACGGCGCCGCCGAGGCGCTCTGCCGCCGCCTGACGGGCGACAACGGCAGCCATGTCGTGCCCTACGGCACTGAGGGCGGGCTCTTCCAGCGCGCCGGCTGGTCGACCGTGGTCTGCGGGCCGGGCGACATCGCCCAGGCGCATCAGCCGGACGAGTTCCTCAGCCTTTCCCAGCTCGAGGCCGGCACGGACTTCGTGCGCAGGCTGATCGGCGAGCTGTCGCGCTGATCCGGCCGTCATTCTCGGGCGGCGCGAAGCGTCGACCCGAGAATCTCGGGCAGGAAGAAGCGTCCGAAACTCTGTGTCCTGAGATGCTCGGATCAAGCCCGAGCATGACGTCCCGTTCGCCGAGGCGGAGCGTTACTGCGGCGGAGGCGCCGCCTTCGGCCTCGTATGGCTTGGGCCGCGCGTCGGCAGCGGCACGGCTGGCCTGTCGGTGCGGTACTGGCCGCGTGCGATGGCGCCGAAGAGCAGCACGACCGCGGTCAGCGTCATCAGCCACCAGGGCAGGAGCGGCGCGAAGCCGAACACGCTGAGCGCGAAAGCGGTGGTGTAGGCGGCGACGCCGCCCGCCGCCAGCGCGCCTGGCATCCTGCCGGCGGCCTGGATGGCGAAGTAGAGGCCGGCAGCGGCCGCAGCGGCGCCGACAAGGCCGAGTTCGTACCAGGTCTCGAACAGCAGCGTGGCCGGCGCCGGTTGCGGCAGCACGCCGCTCATCTGCCCGCGAACCACCATGTCGAGCCCATGCCCGGTGATCAGCTCGACCGGCGACTGCCGGATCACATCGGCCCAGATCGACAGCATCTGCGCGAAGCCGCTCGACGAGTCCGGCAGCGCCGAGACCAGAGGCGCCAGCAGGAACGGCAGCACCGGCGCGAACAGCATCAGCCCGGCAACGATGGTGGCGATGGCCTTTGAGGCGAGCTGGCGGTTGGCGGTCACGGCGCCGAAGGCCACGGCCCCGAAGATCATCGCGATGGTCTCGCCGTCCTCGAAGCGCGTCAGCGCCAGCAGCGCCACGATCAGCGCGAGCCCGAGCGCGCTCAGGCCCCTTTCGCGCGACAGCAGCCAGGCGAGAGCCGGCCAGGCTGTGATCAGGATGATCGAGACGCCGCGTTCCACCGCGCCGGGCGGCGTCTCGGCGTGGCGCAGCGCGGCGATGGTGATCAGCCCCAGCGCGAAGAGGCCGGCGCTCGCGGTGCCGAGTGGCGAGAGGTTGAGGTTCGACGAGCGCATCCGCTCGGGCAGGGATGCAAAGCCCACGAAGCCGAGCACGACGGCCAGCAGCAGATTGCCGGCCTTCTCGCTCGCTGCGGCAGGGAAGGGGCTCCAGACCAGCGACAGCGCCGCCCAGGCGACGAGCCCGAGCAGGATCATGCCCGGCAGGCTCAGCACATCCGCGCGCAGCGCCGTCACCAATCGGCGAGGCTCCTCGATCAGCGTGGCGATCAGCAGCAGCGCGACGCCGATCGGCACCAGCACGACGGCGGCGCGGCGCGAGACGAGCGCAGCCAGAGGCAGGACGAGCGCGAGCGTGCCGAAGCCGATGCGCCGCAACAGCAGCGCGGCATCGGCGGCGGGGTCGAGCGGGGCCTGGGCGTTGTTCTTGATCATTGGCTCGGGCGAGAGGAAAGGCGGCTCGGGCGAGAAGAAAGGCCTTGGCTCGCCCGGTTGCCCGCGTCGAGCCGGCGCCACCCTAGCGGCAGGAGAGGCCCAGGGCTGTAGGTGCGGCGCAACACTTTTATGCCATTTCCAGACTGGCGCCGAAGACCGTTGATGCCTCCAAACGCCTGCCACTGGTGCGAAAGCGACGTTCGTGGCAGGAAGCTGGCATGATGATGCTGGCTGCTATCCCCTATGCGAGCGGTTTTGCGATCGATGCCTTTCTGCAGGGCACGGCGGCCCGGCTGAAGCGGCGCGGCCTGCGGCTCGGCGGCGTGGTCCAGCATAATGACGAGGCCTGCGACGACCGTTGCATGGCCATGTCGCTGGAGGATCTGGCGAACGGCCACCGCTTTCCGATCAGCCAGGAGCTGGGCGCCGGCGCCGGCGGCTGCCATCTCGACTCTGCCGGGCTGGCTGCGGCGGCCGCAGCCTTCGCCGGTGCGCTGGCGGAGCGTGCCGATCTCGTCATGGTCAACAAGTTCGGCAAGCAGGAAGCGGCGGGCGAGGGCCTGCGCCAGGAGATCGCCGATGTGCTGCTCGCCGGCCTGCCCCTGCTCATCGCGGTGCGCCGGGATTTCCTGCCGGCCTGGCGGGATTTCGCGGGCGAGGACTGGGTCGAGCTGCCCGCCGACGAGGTTTTGGTCGAGCGCTGGGTCCTGGACGTGGTCCGCCGGGCGGCGTGACCCCGGCGCGATGACGCGGCCATGAGTCCGGAAAACCTGCGTTTCGAAACCCTGGGCCTGATCCTCGCAGGCGGCCTTGCCCGGCGCATGGGCGGCGGTGACAAGGCGCTCGTGCCCCTCGCCGGCAGTCCGATCCTCGGCCATGTAATCGCCCGCCTCCAGGGTCAGTGCGACGGCCTTGTCCTCAACGCCAATGGCGATCCGGCCCGCTTTGCGAGCTATGGCCTGCCGGTCATTGCCGACACGATCCCGGATTTCGCCGGTCCGCTCGCCGGCATCCTGGCGGGGCTCGACTGGCTGGCCGCGCATCGGCCGACGACGCCGTGGCTGCTCAGCGTCGCTGCCGATACGCCCTTCATTCCAGCCGATCTCACCGCGCGGCTCCACGCAGCCCGCGCCGCGGCCGGCACGCCGCTCGCCTGCGCCGCCTCGGCCGGCCGCGCGCATCACGCCATCGGCCTCTGGCCTGTCTCGCTGCGGGAGGATCTGCGCCGGTCGCTCGCAGCCGGAGGGCGCAAGATCGGCGCCTGGACCAGCCGGCGCGGCGTCGCGACAGCAGAATGGCCGGGCGAGCCCTTCGACCCCTTCTTCAACATCAACACGCCGGAAGACCTGGCCGAGGCGGAGCGCTTCGCGGCGCTGGTTCCGTAGCCTCACCCCTCCAGCAGCGCCTTGAGCGCCGCGAGGTCGCGGGTGACCATCGCCGCATCGCGGGCCATCTCGTCTTCGGACATGCCCTCGCGCTGGAACAGGGTGAACACCAGCTCGGCCCCGTCGCCATTCGCCACGACACGCATCGGATTATGCATCGCAGGGCCGTGCTCGGGGATGACGGCATGGTCGAGCACGCCATGGTTGTTGGGCTCGCTGAACAGGATCCGCATCGGCCCCATCGGCGTCTGTGCCCGCCAGACCATGCCCTCCACATGGCTGAAGCTGTGGCCGAGACCTGCCGCCCATTGCGGGAAGTTCGCGGGGTCGGCCAGGAAGGCATAGACCTCCTCGACCGGCCGATCGATCCCGATGCCGATATGGCGGGCGCGCTGCACGGCCATGGTCACGTCCTTTCTTTTGTGAGAACAAAAGAAGAACTAAATGCGCCGCCTGTCAACCCATCCGAGTGCGGCAGGGAAGGAGCGCCTACTCGATGACGATGCGTGGCGCGGCCCGCATGGCCCCGCCGAGGCTCGCCTGAACCTGCCGCGCCAGCGCGACATAGGCCTTGGCGTGAGGGCTTTGCGGGTCGGTGGCGACGATCGGGCGGCCGCCGTCGGAGGTCTCCCGGATCGGCATGGCGAGCGGGATTTCTCCCAGGAAGGGGATCTGCTGCCGCTCGGCCTCGTGGCGCGCCCCGCCATGGGCGAAGATGTCGGATTGGTGCCCGCATTCCGGGCAGATGAAATAGCTCATGTTCTCGACGAGACCGAGGATCGGCACCGCGACCTTCCTGAACATCGCGACGCCGCGTCGGGCGTCGAGAAGGGCGAGGTCCTGCGGCGTTGAGACGATGACGGCGCCGGCGAGCGGCACCTGCTGGGCCATGGTGAGCTGCGCGTCGCCGGTGCCGGGCGGCATGTCGACGACGATGACGTCGAGCTCGCCCCAGGCGACCTCGCGCAGCATCTGCGTGATCGCCGAGATCACCATCGGCCCGCGCCAGATCATCGGCGTTTCCTCCTCGACGAGGAAGCCGATCGACATGATCTTCAGCCCATAGGCTTCCATCGGCGCGAGCGTGCGGCCCGAGACGACCTGTGGCTTGCCCTTGATGCCGAACAGCTTCGGCATGGAAGGGCCGTAGATGTCGGCATCGAGCACGCCGACCTTGAGGCCGAGCCCCGACAGCGCCACGGCGAGGTTGGCGGCGGTTGTCGACTTGCCGACGCCCCCCTTGCCGCTGGCCACCGCGATGATCTGCTTGACGCCCGGCACGCCGCTGGGCTTGGGCGCCCCGCCCGGGGCTGGCTGCTGCGCCTGCCGGCGGGCCTGCATGCCGGCGGAGGGCGGGGCCTTGTCGGCGGTCAGGCCGACGAGCACCTGCGTCACGCCCGGCAGGCCGCCAACTGCGCTCTCGGCCGCCTTGCGGACGGGCTCCATCGCCGTCGCCTCGGTCGGGTCGATGCCGATGGCGAAGATCACCTTGCCGCCATCGACCAGCACATCGGCGATGCGGCCGGAGGCGGCAAGCGATTGCCCGCTCGCCGGCAGCTTCACCAGTTCGAGCGCCCGCAGGACATCGGCTCGGGAAACGGTCACTTCGTTGAACTCCGTTGGCTCGCTGGCGCGGTCAGGCCGCCTTGCGGATATGGAAGACGAGGGCGCCGTCCGCATCCCCCTGCCGCTCGATGATGTCGCCGGTCTCGCGTGCGAGGTTGGGCAGGTCGATCGCCGCCATCGGGTCGGTGCATTGCACGACCAGCAGGCTGCCGGCGCGCGCGGTGCCAAGCGCCTTGCGCACCCGCAGCACTGGAAGGGGGCATTTCAGCCCGCGCAGATCGAGCGGAATCAGGTCCATTGGTCGCGCCCGTCGGGCCGTTGTCGTTGCTGCTTCATAAGCCGGCGTCCCGGGAGCGGCAACGGGTGCCATGCCGCACCACGCACGCTTGACCCGTCCCGTTATGGCGCCGATGAAGACGGATCGAACACTGGGGAGAACCGGCAGCGATGCGAGCGGGCAGCCGAAACGGGCGGGAAGCCTGATGGCGCGGCTGGGCACCGGCCTGAACCACCATTCCGGGCTCATCACCCTTGCCGAGGCGGCGGCGCGGGCCGTCGCGCTGGTCGCGCCGGTCCCCGACACGCTGGACCTGCCGCTGACGGCTGCCGACGGTCATGTGCTGGCGCAGGGCGTGGTCGCGCCACAGGACCTGCCGCTCTTCAGCCACTCCGCCGTCGATGGCTATGCGGTGCGCTTCGCCGACCTTGCGGCGGGCGGCGAGACGATCCTGCCCGTGCTGGGGCGCGGCATGGCCGGCGATGCTCCGGGAAAGCTGGAATGGGGTGCCTGGCGCATTTTCACCGGCGCGCCAATGCCGGAAGGCGGCGATACGATCGTCATGCAGGAGGATGTCGCCCTGCGGGATGGCGCCGTGGTCCTCCCACCGGGCATCCGGCGCGGCGCGAACCTGCGCGTGGCGGGGGAGGATGTCGCGCGCGGGCAGGTGGCGCTGGCGGCGGGGCAGCGCCTGCGCCCGCAGGATCTCGGCCTGCTGGCGGCGCTCGGCCTCCCGCGCGTCAAGGTGCGCCGCAGGCCGCGTGTCGCTCTGTTCTCGACCGGCGACGAGCTGACGGAGCCCGGCCAGAAGCTGGCGGCCGGGGCGATCTACGACGCCAACCGGGCCATGCTGCGCGCCCTTTTGATGCGCGCGGGCGTCGACACCGCCGATCTCGGCATCCTGCGCGACGAGCCCGCCGGGCTTGAGCGCCATCTGCGCGAGGCGGCGGGCGCCTGCGATCTCATCGTCACCTCCGGCGGCGTCTCGGTCGGAGAGGCCGACCATATCAAGGACGCGGTCGCCGCCTGCGGCTCCCTCGACCTCTGGCGCATCGCGATCAAGCCCGGCAAGCCTCTCGCCATCGGCAGCGTGTCCGGCACGCCCTTCATCGGCCTGCCGGGCAATCCCGTCGCCGTCTTCGTCGGCTTCGGCTTCGTGGCCCGGCCGCTCTTGGCCCGGCTGGCGGGAGAGACTGTCCGTCCGCCCCCGACGCTGCCCGTCGCGCTCGGCTTCTCCCACCGCAAGAAGCCGGGCCGGCGCGAGTTCCTGCGCGTCTCGCTGGAGCAGGGGGCGGACGGCGTCGTCGTCGCGCGCCGCCATCCGGGCGAAGGCGCGGGCTCGCTCGCCTCGCTGGCGCAATCGGACGGCCTCGTCGTACTGGCGGAGGAGGTCGAGCAGGCGCGCGAGGGCGATAATGCGCCCTTCATTCCCTACACAGGCCTTCTCGGTTAATCGCGCCGGAACACCACGCTCGCGCCCCAGCCGAGCAGGAGAGCGAGCAGCACGGCCGCGAGCCCGTAGAGCAGCGGCCAGTCATAGGCTCCCGAGGCGAGACGCTGCTCGATGCCGGTCTTGACCACCTCGAAATTCGTCTGCTGGCGCGCCAGGGGCACGCCGCCCGAATAGAGCACGATGTCGACGGTGTAGGAGCCCGTGGGCGCCGTGGCCGGAATGTCGACCGGGGCGCTGAACAGCGAGTTCGACAGGAAGGTCACGCCCCGTTCGTCGTATCCGTAAAGGTCCTTTGCCTGCATGATCCTGACGAGGCTGTCGCGGAACCGCACCGAGCCGGGGTCGAGGTCGATCCAGTTGCCGGGCGCCCGTTCCGCGTTGGCGAGGCCCACGCGGTCCCGCTGCGCGCTCTCGGGGCTCATCATCTCGCCGATGGGGCGGCTGCTGGCGACATGCAGGAAGACCGGGCTGTCGGGGAAGCGTCGCTGCGTGCGGTTGATCCAGATCGGCCCGAGCTGTTCCTTCTCGCGTACCAGCAGCATGCGCCTCGGCCCGCGCACGGTGATGATGATGTCGTAGGGGCCGGAGCGTGCCACCGTGCGCCCGTCGCGTTCGACGAGGCCGAACACCGTGAGCTGGCTGCCGGTGTAGTTCGAGGTGATCTGCACCTGATGGGCCGACATCGCGGCGATCAGCGTCTCCGCACGGGCGCTCGTGGCGCCGAGCCAGGTGCAGAGGATGGCCAGGAGGGCGGAGAAGAGGGCGGTGAACCGCTTCATCGCGCGCTCTCCGGCACGACGACCGAGAAGGGCTCGCTCGGTGGGACGAAGAGCTCGACGGCGAAGCGCATGCCGACCGAGAGGATCAGCAGCGCCAGCAGCAGGCGGAAGGATTCGACGTTGAGATTGCGCGCCGCCCGCCCGCCGAACTGGGCGCCAATGACGCCTCCGATCAGCAGCAGCGTCGCCAGCACGATGTCGACCGACTGGTTGGTGACGGCATGGAGCAGGGTGGCGCCCGTCATCGTCACCAGGATCTGGAACAGCGAGGTGCCGACCACGACGGCTGTCGGAATCCGGAAGAAGTAGATCAACCCGGGCACCAGGATGAAGCCGCCGCCGACGCCGAGCACGGCGCCGATGAAGCCGATCACGATGGCAAGCAGCGCGATCGGTATCACGCTGCAATAGAGGCCGGAGCGGTGGAAGCGCATCCGCATCGGCAGTCCCATCCACCAGGGATGCATGCCGCCGCGCCGCTTCAGCCGCGCCGGCTTGCCCGCCCTGACCCGCATGAGCGCCCGCAGCGCATCGTAGAGCATCAGCCCGCCGATGATCGAGAACAGCGTGACATAGGAGAGCGTGATGACGAGCTCGAGCTGGCCGAGCCGGCGCATCGTGTTGAAGAACAGCACGCCCAGCACGGTGCCCAGGATGCCGCCGCTGACCAGCACGCCGCCGAGCTTGAGGTCGAGCGCCCTGCGCCTGAGATAGGTCAGCACGCCGGTCATCGATGAGCCGGCGACCTGTGCTGCGACCGTCGCCACCGCCACGGCGGGCGGGATGTCGAGGAAGATCAGGAGCGGCGTCAGCAGGAAGCCGCCGCCCACGCCGAAGAGCCCGGAAATGAAGCCCACCGCGCCGCTCAGCCCGAGTACCATCAGCACGCTGATCGGAAGCTCGGCGATCGGCAGGTAGATCTGCACTTTTACCCCTCGCAGGCGGGTATGGAGGCGTTCGCTTGCAATGATCGATCCCGCGCCGGAGCGTCCGGGTCAAGACAAGCCGCTGAAAGGAAAGACGGGCCGCAAGCGGCCCGACTTGAGGAATAGCTTTTTCTTTGCCGCGTCAACACGTCGAAAGCATGACGCCGCGTCGTGTCAGATACGGGCCGGCTTCGTCGGCTTGGCCGCGGCCGCCGTGGGGGCAGGGTCCCAACCCTTGGGCGGCGCAGTGACCTCGTTGGCGACGGCATCCAGCGTCTTCGGCTTCCAGTTGTTGGCCTGGGTCCGCACCGTGGCGAGCTCCTCCGCCTTCAGTCGCTGGCCGACTTCGTCGCGCTTGCGGGCCGCGTCCTCGTCGCCCTGGCCGGCGGCGACCGCGAACCAGAGGAAGGATTGCGACAGGTCCGTCGGCGCGCCAAGGCCGCGGCCTAGCAGCACGGCGAGGTTGTACTGGCTGTCACGCACGCCGAGCTCGGCAGCGCGCTGGAACCACTCGGTCGCGACGGCATAGTCCGGCTTGCCGGTGACGCCCTCGGCATGGAGCACGGCGAGGTTGTGCATCGCCTTGGCGTTGCCGCGCTCGGCGGCGCGCTGATACCAGATTCGGGCGAGCGCCAGGTCGCGCTGCGTGCCGATGCCCTTCTCGAACATGTTGCCGACGCGGAACTGCGCGGGGGCGAGGCCGGCGACGGCGGCGCGCTCGAACAGGCGCAGCGCCAGCTTCGGGTCGCGCTGAGTGGCCGGGCCGTCTGCGGCGCGGCTCGCCAGCTCATAGACGGCACGCGCGTCGCCATCGAGCGCGGCCTTGCGCAGTCCGTTGCTGCCGAGGCTGGCCGGCAGATCGCCGACACCCGTCACGGCCTGCACCGCTTCCGGCGCGGCGGGGGGCGCCACGGTCGCCTGAGGCTCGGCCGCGGCTGGCGGCAGGGAGGCCGTGATCTGGCCGGGCAGGGCGCTGCCCGGGGCAAGGCCCATGGGGGTCGCCAGCGGGGACGGCGACAGGGCCGATGTCTGGTCGGCGGCCGGGAACGAATCCTGGGCAGCCGCCTGCTTCGCGGGCTGGGCGAGCTGCGTCGACTGGGCGGCCGGCTCCATCGGCGCCTCCGCCTGGGCGGCCGGGCGGGCGATCAGGCTGCGCGCCTCGCCCGATGCCGTGCGGGTCTCGTCCTTGCGCAATGCGCCCGTGACGATATGGGCCGTGCCGAGCGCCAGAAGCAGGGCGGCAAGGCTGAGCAGCAGGGGCCGCTTGCGCCTCGCGAGCAGGTCCTTGATCTTGCGCGAGCTTTTGGGCGCGGTCTGCGCCGCATCGGAGGGCGCGGTCGCGGCGGCCTCGCTGGCGGCCTTGGCCGAGCGTCGGGCCGCGGCGATCAGGCTCTGGCGGACGGACTGGAGATCCTGCCCCCCGGCGACGGGAGCTTCCGCGCGCGGCCGGCCGGAGCCGGGCTCCAGCGGAAGGTCGAAGGCCGTATCCGCCAGCGCCGGTACGGGCTGTTCCGCCCGTGACGGCGCAGCTGTCGGGGCGGCCGCGAATGCGGGGGCCCCGAAGCGATCTTCCGCCAAGGCACTGACGGGAAGGTTCACGCTCTCGCGCGGCGCGGCGGGGCGATGCTCGCCACCCTGCAGCTCGGCCTCGAGGCTCGCGAGCCTCGACATGATGGTTTCGAGAGAGGTGTGGACGGCGCCAAGCGCGTGCTGCGTCTGCCGCTCGGTCGAGACATGGGTGTCGCGCAGATCGGCCACGAGGTCGGAAAGCTCGGCCATGCCCGTGCCCGTGACCGGGGCTGCGGTGCCGGCTGTCTGCGCGAAGGAGGCGCGCTCCGCGGCGTTTTCCTCCCGCATCGAGCGCAGATGCGTGACGAGGTCCTGCAGCGTCCGCTCGATGCCGGTTTCGGCGGAGCGGGTCGCGGCAGCCTCGTCCAGCCGGGCCGCGATCCCGGCGATCTGGTGTTCGAGCGCCTCGAAGGATTCCGGCCGGGCGCCGGGCGCTCCGGCTTCGTCGATCTTGTCGGCGAGCCGCCGCAGCATCTGCTCGATGGGGCCGGTATCGACCGGGGAGCCGTTTTCGCCGCCGCCGACCATCCGGCCGAGCTGGCTCGATGCGGCGAGGCTCTCGATACGCCCGGCGAGCGTCTCGATCTGGCGCACGACGGGTGCGGGACCCCTTTCCGCTAGGATCTCGATGCGCTGCTGGAGGGCGTCGATCCGATCTTCGATCCGGGCGCCCGGCTGATGGGCGGCGGCCTCGTCGAAGCGGTGCGACAGCATTTCGATCTGCTGTGCGAGCGAGGCGAGCGCGCCCGCGCCGAGCTCCGGGCCGCGCCCGGACAGGACGGCGCCGCGCACATCCTCGATCGCGGCCGAGATGTTGCGCAGCTCGCGCGGGTCCGGCTGGTCCTCGCGAAGGCGGACGACCTCGTAGCCGAGCGACGCCACCTGCTGGGCGAGCTCGTCCAGCTTGCCGAGCTGCCCGCCGGCGGCGACGAGATCGCGCAGCTCCGCGATGTCGCGCATGATCGGGGCGATGAGGGCGGGGTCGCTGCCGCGCGCCGTGAGCGCGTCGACCTTGGCGGAAAGATGCGCGATCTCGCTCTGGATGCGCCGGTCGCCCGCGCCGGTCCGTTCCTGCGCGAGCCGGGTGACTTCCGATTCGATCCGCGCGAGCGGCTTCAGCAGCGATTCGATCCGCTCATGGCGGTCGAAGCCGTCGAGGCGTTCGGACAGGGCTGCGATCTTCGTTTCCAGCCCACCGGCTTCGGCTGGCCGGGCTCCACGGCCGGCAAAGGAGAAGCGCGAGCCGAGCTCGCGCAGATCTTCGCGCAGTGCCGAGATGCGTTCCGGCGCCACCGCCGTACGATGCGGAGCTGCCGCCTCGTCGTTGTCGAGGACGCGCTGGCGCGTGCGGATGTCAGTGACGGCGGCGCCCAGCCCCTCGCGGTTGAAGGCGGGGCGGCCGGATGGCTCGGCCCGCTCGGGCCGGGTCTCGGCGCTGCGGCGCTCGATCTCGGCGATGCGCTCGCCCATGGATTTGATGGCTTCGGCGATGACGCCGGTCGCGCGCTCCTGGCGCTCGGCCGTGCCGCGCTCGCTCGACGACAGGCGCTCCTCGGTCTTCTCGATCCAGCGGGTGATCGAATCGAGCGCGCCTGCGGTCTGGCTGTTCGCCTCCTGGGTCAGCCGTTCGATATTGGCCGTCTGCGTGGTGAAGGCGTCTGTGTCTCTGACGTGCGGGCCGGGCTGCGCCTGGCGCGGAGCCGTTTCGGCGAGGCCTTGCGACAGCAGGCGAGCCAGCCGATCGGAAAGGGCGGCGATGTCGAGTTGCTCGGGCGTGCCGTCGGCTGGAGCAGGCGGCTTGGCGGAGTCCTGGCTCTCGACGCGAATCTTGTTGTCGAGCCACTCGCCCAGCGTCATGCCGGCGCGCCGTGCCGCTGCCTTCGCCGCATCGCGCGTCCGGGGATCGACGCCCTTGACGCTCCAGGGCAAGCTTGTCGCCATGTTTCGCTCGCCTACCGGGGCCTTTGCAGTCCTGGGCGGGCGCAGCCCCCGATGCCGCTGCCCTCCGTTCGCGGCTCGGCGATCCTGAAGATGGCGTTGACGAAGCACGCCGCCGAGCATGCCCTGACATTTCGCCGACATGGTAAACAGCAGGTTAAGAAATGCGTCGGAGGGCCACGCTTTTTCGCTGAACGCGGCGAATGCGGGCCTGGTGGAGCGCGCGTAACGGTAACTTACCCCGGCAAAAGACCGCATTACCTGACGCTACGAGAGCATCTTCCCTATCTAGACCTATCTGCAGTACGCCATGCTTTGGGCTTGTTTCGCCCTAGGTTGGCTCATTCGACACTCACCAAGGAACGAGACCTCCATGCCACGCCCAAACCTGGCCATGGCGGGTTCTTCGAATCATGAAGCCCGCTCTGCTACCCTTGTCGCCGAGGCTGACGGCGACTTTACCATCAGCGATCTCGCGCGCGATTTCGGCGTTACGCTGCGCACTCTGCGCTTCTACGAATCGCGCGGCCTGATCTCGCCGACCCGCTCAGGCACGACGCGGATCTATTCGGCGCGGGATCGCGCCCGCCTCGCTCTCATCCTCAAGGGCAAGCAGCTCGGATTCACGCTCGTCGAGATCCGCGCCATGCTCGCCAACGAGGATAAGAAGGGCTCCACGGGCGAGAAGGCGGCCTCCGTCGGCGGCCTCCAGCTCACCCGGCCGCAGATCGTCGAGCAGCTCGAGCTGCTGCGCAGCCAGCGTGCGGAGATCGAGAGCGCGATCGCCGAACTCGAGACGTCGCTGGCGCGTCTGAAGGCCTGAAGGCGCACGGCGTCATTCTCGGGCGGAGCGAAGCGCAGATCCGGGAATCGCAGGCAGGACAGGGCGGGGGCCTTGTCTGGCGGGAGATGCTCGGGTCAGGCTCGAGCATGACGCCCCATGGAAACCCCGGCTCTGCCGGGGTTTTTTGTTGCCTGGGTCGGCTCCACTGTCCGCAGGAAGACAAAAAGGCGGCGTAACGGTTGCAACTGCAATCAGATTGTTTATATATGAACTATCTAGATCCCACGGCTGGAGCCGTGGCCGTCACGCGACGAGAGGGAGGGCCAGATGCCGGTCTACAAGGCGCCCGTCGAAGACACGCTGTTCCTGCTCAACGACGTTTTCAACATCGAGCGCTACAACAACCTGCCGGGCTTCGCGGATGCGACGCCGGATTTGATCGAGGCCGTGCTCGGCGAAGGGGCCAAGCTCTGCGAGGAGGTGCTCCAGCCGATCAATCAGTCCGGCGACCGTGAAGGCTGCACCCGCCATCCGGACGGCCGCGTGACCACGCCCAAGGGCTTCAAGGAAGCGCACGAGGCTTATGCCGGCGGTGGCTGGATCGGGCTGGCAATGGACCCCGAGTATGGCGGCCAGGGCCTGCCCTACACGCTCGGCGCTGTGATGAACGAATACGCCTCCGCCGCGAACATGGCCTTCGCCATGTATCCCGGCCTCACGATGGGCGCGATCGCCGCGCTCTACGTCCATGGCTCGGACGAGCAGAAGCGGACCTATCTGCCCAAGATGATCGAGGGCGCCTGGTCGGGCACGATGAACCTGACCGAGTCGCATTGCGGCACCGATCTCGGCCTGCTCAAGACCAAGGCCGTGCCGAACGGCGACGGCTCCTATGCCATCACCGGCACCAAGATCTTCATCTCGGCTGGCGAGCAGGACATCACCGAGAACATCATCCATCTCGTGCTCGCCCGCATCGAGGGCGCGCCGGCAGGCACCAAGGGCATCTCGCTCTTCGTCGTGCCGCGCAACAACATAAGCGCGGATGGCTCCGTCGGAGAGAACAACCACGTGTCCTGCGGCTCGATCGAGCACAAGATGGGCATCCACGGCAACGCCACCTGCGTGATGAACTACGAGGGCGCGCAGGGCTGGCTGATCGGGGCCGAGAACAAGGGCCTCAACGCCATGTTCGTGATGATGAACGAGGCCCGCCTCGGCGTCGCCATCCAGGGGCTGGCACAGTCCGAGGTCGCCTACCAGAACGCGGTCGTCTACGCGAAGGAGCGTCTGCAGGGCCGCGCCCTGACCGGTGCCCAGGAGCCCGCCAAGGCGGCCGATCCTATTATCGTCCACCCTGACGTGCGCCGGACGCTGATGTCGATCCGCGCCTTCAACGAGGCGGCGCGCGCTTTCGTGCTCTGGAATGCGCTGAAGTCCGACGTCGCCCATCGCTCCGGCGATGCCGCCGAGCGCCAGGCGGCGGACGACCAGCTCGGCCTGATGACGCCGGTGCTCAAGGGTGTGCTGACCGATATCGGCTTCGACAACGCCGTGAAGGCCCAGCAGATGTTCGGCGGCCATGGCTACATCGCCGAGACCGGCGTCGAGCAGTTCGTGCGCGATGCCCGCATCGCCATGATCTACGAGGGCGCCAACGGCGTGCAGGCCATGGACCTCGTCGGCCGCAAGCTCGGCCGCGACGGTGGCCGCGCCATCATGTCCTTCTTCGGAGAGGTCGGCGGCTTCATCAAGGAGAACGCCGAGGACGAGGCGCTGAAGCCCCTGCTCGGGCCTCTCCAGGCCTCGCTCGGCCATCTGCAGCAGGCAGCGATGTGGTTCATGAACAACGCGCTCGCCAAGCCGGACAATGCCGGCGCCGGCGCGAGCGACTTCATGCACCTGCTCGGCCTCGTCTCGCTCGGCTATATGTGGGCTAGGATGGCGAAGGCGGCGCAGGAGAAGCTCAAGGCCGGCGCCAACGGCGCGACCGAGCGGATGAACGCCAAGTTGGTGACGGCGCGCTTCTTCATGGAGCGCAGCCTGCCGGAGACGGCGGCGCATCTGGCCCGGATTACAGCTGGCGCGGACAGCACCATGGCGCTCAGCGTCGAGCAGTTCTGACGAAATCGCCGGCTTTCCGTCATTGTGATGAGCGCAGCGACGAAGCAATCCAGAAGCACAAGAGCTCGACGCTTCGACCCGGTCCCTCTGGATTGCTTCGCTCCGCTCGCAATGACGGCTAGGCTCGACCAACGATAAGACAGCCCCGGGAGTTCCCTCGATGGCAGACGCATTCATCTACGATCACGTCCGCACCCCTCGGGGAAAGGGCAAGGCCGACGGCTCGCTCCACGAAGTCACGGCCATCGAGCTCGGCACCCAGGCCTTGCGCGCCATCAAGGACCGCAACGGGCTCGATCCGCGCCTCGTCGAGGATGTGGTGATGGGCTGCGTCGACCCGGTCGGTGAGGCCGCTGCCGACATCGCACGCACCGTCGCGCTCAAGGCCGGCTACGGCAAGGAAGTGCCGGGCGTGCAGATCAATCGCTTCTGCGCGTCGGGGCTCGATGCCGTGAACCTCGCTGCCGCGCAGGTCATGTCCGGCCAGAAGGAGATGGCGATCGGCGGCGGCGTCGAATCCATGTCGCGCGTCGGCATGGGCGCCTCAGGCTTCGGTATCGCTGTCGACCCCAGCGTCGCCATCGACACCTATTTCATGCCGCAGGGCATCTCGGCCGACCTGATCGCGACGAAATACGGCTTCTCGCGGGACGATGTCGACGCCTTCGCCGTCCGCTCCCACAAGCGCGCCGCCAAGGCCTGGGAGGAGGGGCGCTTCAAAAAATCGGTGATCCCCGTCACCGACGTCAACGGCCTGATCATCCTCGACCGCGACGAGACGATCCGGCCCGGCACCGACATGCAGGCGCTCGCCGCGCTCAAGCCCTCCTTCGTCCAGATGGGCGAGATGGGCGGCTTCGACGCGGTCGCGACCGCAGCGCACCCGGATGTCGAATTCATCAACCACGTCCACCATGCCGGCAATTCCTCCGGCATCGTCGATGGCGCGGCGGCCGTCCTCGTCGGCTCGAAGAAGGCCGGCAGGTCGGCCGGCCTGAAGCCCCGCGCCCGCATCAGGGCCTTCGCCACCAGCGGCTCCGACCTCGCGCTGATGCTGACCGGGCCGGTCGACGTCACCGAACTGGTGCTGAAGAAAGCCGGCATGAAGACGTCGGACATCGACCTCTTCGAGCTGAATGAGGCCTTTTCCTCCGTCGTGCTGCGCTACCAACAGGCGTTCGACATCGACGACGCGGTGCTGAACGTGAACGGCGGCGCCATCGCCATGGGCCACCCGCTCGGCGCGACCGGCGCGATGGTACTTGGCACGGTGCTCGACGAGCTGGAGCGGCAGGACAAGCAGACCGCGCTGGTGACGCTCTGCGTCGCGGTCGGCATGGGCGTCGCCACCATCATCGAACGGGTGTGAGCGGACGGGCAGGGAGAGAGATCATGAACCTCACCAATTTCCGCTTCGAGACCGACGCCGACGGTATCGCCGTCGCGACCTGGGACATGCCGGAGCGCTCCATGAACGTCATCACCCCGCAGGTGATGGAGGAGCTGAACGAGATCGTCGACAAGGTCGCTGCCGATGAGGCGATCAAGGGCTGCGTCGTCACCTCCGGCAAGGAGAGCTTCTCCGGCGGCGCCGACCTCACCATGCTGCAGGGCCTGCGCGATCTCTATGTGAAGCTCGCGAAGGAGAAGGGCGAGGCTGTCGCGCTGCAGAGCTTCTTCGACGAGAGCCGCAAGCTCTCCCTGCTCTACCGCAAGCTCGAGACCTGCGGGAAACCCTTTGCCGCCGCGATCCATGGCGTCTGCCTCGGCGGCGCCTTCGAGCTTTCGCTCGCCTGCCAGTATCGCGTCGTCTCCGACGATGCCTCGACCCGCGTCGGCCTGCCCGAGATCAAGGTCGGGCTCTTCCCCGGAGCCGGCGGCACGCAGCGCGTATCGCGCCTGATGCAGACCGGCGACGCGCTCCAGATGATGTTCAAGGGCGAGCAACTGAAAGCCCTGCCGGCGCGCAATATGGGCCTCGTCCATGTCGTCGCGCCGCGCGCCGACATCGTCCAGAACGCCAAGGACTGGCTCAAGGCCAACCCCAAGGCGACGGCGCCCTGGGACCAGAAAGAGTTCAGGCTGCCCTCCAACAAGGTGCATTCGCCGGCCGGCATGCAGATCTGGCCGCCGGCCAACGCGATCTACCGCCGCGAGACCAACGACAACTATCCGGCTGCTCGCGCGATCCTGTCGGCAGTCTATGAGGGGCTGCAGCTCCCCATCGACCTCGCGCTCAAGGTCGAGAGCCGCTACTTCGCCAAGATCCTGCGGACGAAGGAGGCGGCCTCGATGATCCGCTCGCTCTTCGTCTCGATGCAGGAGCTGAACAAGGGCGCCCGCCGCCCGGCCGATGTGCCGCCGTCGAAGCTCAAGAAGGTTGGCGTCGTCGGCGCGGGCTTCATGGGCGCCGGCATCGCATACGTCACTGCGCTCGCCGGGCTGGACGTGGTGCTGGTCGACAAGGACGTCGAGGCGGCCGAGAAGGGCAAGGCCTATTCGCACAAGCTGGTCTCCGACCAGATCATGAAGGGCCGCGCCAAGACCGCAGACCGTGACGCCCTGCTCGGCCGCATCAAGGCCTCGGCTGACTATGCCGATCTGAAGGGCTGCGACCTCGTCGTCGAAGCCGTCTTCGAGGACCCGAAGGTCAAGGCCGAGGTCATCGCCAAGGTCGAGGCCGTGGTCGGCCCGCGCACCATCTTCGGCTCCAATACCTCGACGCTGCCGATCACCGGCCTCGCGCAATCGAGCCAGCGCCCGAAGAACTTCATCGGCATCCATTTCTTCTCGCCGGTCGAGAAGATGCTGCTGGTCGAGGTCATCATGGCCAAGAAGACCGGCGACAAGGCGCTCGCCATGGCGCTGGACTTCGTCCGCGCCATCAAGAAGACGCCGATCGTCGTCAACGACGCGCGCGGCTTCTATGCCAATCGCTGCGTCGGCAACTACATCCGCGAGGGCCATCTCATGCTGATGGAGGGCGTGCCGCCGGCGATGATCGAAGCTGCCGGCAAGCAGGCCGGCATGCCGGTCGGCCCGCTCTCGCTCAACGACGAGGTCGCGGTCGATCTCGCCTTCAAGGTGCTGAAGGCGACCAAGGCGCAACTCGGCGAGGGCGCTGTCGATCCGGCGCAGGAGAAGCTGCTCTCCGACATGGTCGAGAAGCATGGCCGTCTCGGCCGCAAGAACCGCAAGGGCTTCTACGACTATCCCGAGGCTGGGCCGAAGCGGCTCTGGCCGGGGCTCGCCGATCTCGCCGGCAAGCGGCTCGATCCCGAGAGCGTCGACATGGAGGAGCTGCAGCAGCGCCTGCTGGTGACGCAGGCCCTCGAAGCCGCGAAGACCTACGAGGAAGGTGTCGTCACCGATCCGCGCGAGGCAGATGTCGGCTCGATCATCGGCTTCGGCTTCGCGCCCTATTCAGGCGGCACGCTCTCCTACATCGACAACATGGGCGCGGCCGCCTTCGTGAAGCTCTGCGAGAAGCTCGGCAAAAAGCATGGCGAGCGCTTCAAGCCGAGCCGCGGCCTCAAGCGCATGGCGAAGACGGGTGAGAGCTTCTACGGCGCTGCGGCCGCGAAAGCGGCGGATAAGGCGGCGGCCTGAGCGGCGAAGCATGGCTGTCCAGCCGATTATCCGCTTCCCGGACCCGCGCCTGCGCGTGGCGGCTGAGCCCGTCACACGCTTCGATGCCGATCTGCGTGCGCTCGCCGACGACCTGCTCGATACGATGCGCGCCGCGCCGGGCCTCGGCATCACCGCGCCGCATATCGGGGTAGCCCTGCGGCTCGTCGTGCTGGAACTGGAGCCGGGCAGGGTCGGGGTCTACGTCAATCCTGAGATCGTCGAGGCTTCCTCCGACACGATCCGCCAGACCGAAGGCAGCGTCTCGATGCCGGGCGTGGTCGAGGAGATCGAGCGCCCGGCACGCGTGACGATCCGCTATCGCGACCTCGACGGCGCCGAACATATCGAGCCCGCGGAGGGTTTCCGCGCCGTCTGCCACCAGCACGAGATCGACCAGCTTGACGGCATCTTCTGGATCGACCGCCTCTCGCGCCTCAAGCGCGACAGGGTCATCGCCCGTTATCGCAAGCTGGGGCGGGGGTAGATCTTCCGCCGAGGTTGCCCGGCTACTCTCCGTAGGCGCGCTGAAGAATTGCCAAGAGCTGCAATCCTGTTTCTCGGTCAAATTGGATTGTTTGGCTCAGCTTTCCGGGAATCTCTCGATCTGCGGAGCCAAAAGTGTCTATTTGGATGATGGGGCCATTGGCCCCACCTCCGAAAGTTTTGATGCGGGCACGGACAGTGCTGGGATGCAGGTTCCCTTCCGCAGGCCCAATCTCGATGGCTTCTATACGAGCCATTTCGATCTATCGCTTCAGTTCGCCACCGACCGGATCACCCGGCGCAGCTTGCCGATCAGCTCGTCGACCTGCGACTCGGTGATGATCAGCGGCGGCGAGAAGGCCAGCGTGTCGGCCGCGGTGCGGACCATCAGCCCCTCCTCGTGGAAGGCGCGGTCCATCGCCTCGTAGCCGCGCTTGCCCACGCCCTCGGCCCGGGGGGCGAGGTCGACCGCGCCGACGAGGCCGAGCGTGCGGATATCGACGACGTTCGGCTCGCCCTTCAGGCTCATCACCGCATCGGCCCAGGCGTTCTCCATGCCGCGCACCCGCTCGAACAGTCCCTCCTCGCGATAGATGTCGAGCGCTGCGAGCGAGGCCGCCGCCGCCAGCGGATGGCCGGAATAGGTGTAGCCGTGGAACAGCTCGATGACGTTGTCCGGGCCGCCCATGAAGGCTTCGTAGATGTGCTTGCGCACGATCACGCCGCCCATCGGCACGGTGCCCGAGGTCACGCCCTTGGCGAAGGTGATCATGTCGGGGATGACGCCGTAGCGCTCGGCGGCGAAAGCGAAGCCGAGGCGGCCGAAGCCGGTGATGACCTCGTCGAAGATCAGCAGGATGCCGTGCTTGTCGCAGATCTCGCGCAGGCGCTTGAGGTAGCCCTTCGGCGGCGGCAGCGCGCCGGTCGAGCCCGCCATCGGCTCGACGATCACGGCGGCGATGGTCGAGGCGTCGTGCAGCGCGACGACCCGCTCGAGATCATCGGCGAAATGCGCGCCATATTCCGGCTCGCCCTTGCTGAAGGCCTGCTTCTCGCGGTCATAGGTGTGGGCGATGTGGTCGACGCCGGTGAGCAGCGAGCCGAAGAACTTGCGGTTGTTCGACATGCCGCCGACCGAGATGCCGCCGAAGCCGACACCGTGATAGCCACGCTCGCGGCCGATCAGGCGGGTCTTGGCGGCCTTGCCGGTGACGTTCCAGTAGGCCAGCGCGATCTTGAGCGCTGAATCGCCCGCTTCCGAGCCGGAGCCGGCGAAGAAGACATGGTCGAGGTCGCCGGGCGCCAATGCCGCGATGCGGGCGGCGGCGGCGAAGACCTTGGGGTGGCCGTACTGGAAGGAGGGGGCGTAATCGAGATCGCGCGCCTGTGCCTGGATCGCCTGGATGATCGGCTCGCGGGAATGGCCGGCATTGCAGCACCAGAGACCGGCGGTGCCGTCCATGACCGGCTTGTTGTCCGGCGTGTAGTAGAACATGCCTTCGGCACGGGCCACCATGCGCGGGTTCTTCTTGAACGACCGGTTGGCCGTGAACGGCATCCAGTAGGCTTCAAGATCGTTCGGCACGGCGGTGGAAGATGCGGAAGTCATGACGGTCCCCTGTGGATTAACTTTAGCGTCAGCCTAGCAGGCGACTCCTTCCTGTAAATCGCCATGATGACGAGCCACGGCTGCGCCAGACGGATAGCGGCCGTGCGGGTGACGTATGGTCGCCGATAGCGTAAAATACCCTTTGGGGCGCATACTGAACGGACCCCGATGACGGACGGCCTCGACGATCCTGGACGGCTGGACGAACGGGCCGCGGCGATCATCCGCGCAGGGCTCGGGCGAATCCTGTCTTCCGATGGCTTTCGCGCCGCGCCCCAGCTTTCCTCCTTCCTGAGCTTCGTCGTCGAGCGCACCGTCGAAGGCCGCGCCTCCGAGCTGAAGGGCTACACGATCGCCGTCGAGGCGCTCGGCCGGCCGGCCGACTTCAACCCCCAGATCGACCCGATCGTCCGGGTCGAGGCCGGCCGGCTGCGGCGTGCCCTGACGCAGTATTATCTGGGGGAAGGGCAGGCCGATCCCGTGCAGATTTCGATGCCGGTCGGTGCCTATGTCCCGGCCTTCACCTTCTCCGCGGTGGCGGAATCGCCGGCGGCCAGTTCTCCCGTAGCGGATGAGAAGCCGGAAGAGTCCGTCGATCCGGCAAAGTCCGAGGCGACGCCGGAGGGCGATGCCACCGCGGCGCGCCGCTGGCCGCTGGCCGCCGTCGCCGCTCTCGTTGCCGCGCTCCTGTCTCTCGGCGCCTGGTATCTCTGGCCGGCGCAGCCGCCGGCCGACAACGCCTCGCAAAGGCTGGCCGAACCTGAACTCGCGGCGCGCGTGCAGCCGGCGATCCTGCACGCGCCGCAGCTCCTGCGGGTCGCGATCACGATCCCGACCCCTCCGGCCGATCCGAAGCTGGCCGATTTACTGGGGCGCTTCTCCGATCTGCTCGTCGATGCCATGGCGCGTTTCGATGATCTGATCACGATCAAGGTGCTGTCGCCCGGCTCCAGGGAGGTAGAGGAGGTCGACTACGTTCTCGAGATGAACATCCAGGCGATCAACCGCGGTGCCGAGGGCTTCGGCCGTCTGCGCTTCGTTCGCGACGGTCGCATCGTCTGGACGACGTCCTCCGGGCGGCCTTCCGTCGAGATGCTGACGGAGGCCGACCTCGCCGAAATGGCGCGCCGCCTGGCCACGAGGCTCGCAGAACCGTTCGGCATCATCCCTGCCGACGCCCGCCAGGGCCCGCCTTCGCCGGCTTCGCGCTGCATTCTGCGCGCCTTCGACTCGCGGCGAACGATGCTGCCTGACGACCGCGTTGCAGCCCAGATCTGCCTCGAACAGCTCGTCGATCAGGACCCGGGCTTCTACCCGGCCTGGGCTCATCTGGCTCTGCTGTTGCTGGGCGATGATGGCGTGAGGGTCGCCCGCGAGGACAAGGCGAAGCTCGAGCGTGCGCTGGCGGCGGCCCTGGCGGCCATCCGGCTCGCCCCATCGGGTGCCCGCGCCTATCAGGCGATGATGAAGGTGCTCCTTGCTCGCGGCGCGGCGGAGGAAGCGATCCAGATGGGCCGGGAAGCGCTCGTGAGGAACCCTTACGACCCAGACATCATGGCGGATCTGGGTGCACTCTTCGTGCGCCGTGGTCGCCCGGCGGAAGGGTTGCCGCTGCTGGAGCGGGCGATCTCGCTGAGCGTCGGTCGGCCGGCGCGCTATGATTTCTATGCCTTCCTGGGCGCGTATCTGACCGGCTCGAAGAAGGGTATCGAGACTTACGCCTCGACGCTCGCCGCCGATCGCACGCCGTTGAACCTGCTCGGTCAGGCCCTGCTGGCCGCCGCGAACGACGATCAGCCGCGTTTGTCGGCTGCCATCAAGGAGCTGGGCGGCAAGGCGCCGCCCTTCGGCCGTGACCCTCACGGCTATCTGCTCGATCGCGGCTTCGGCGAAGATGTAGCGATGCGGCTGCTCGCGACGCTCGGGCTTCCGGCGCGTTAGCGTCCGCGCATGCGGATGGTTCCCGAGTGGACTCCCTTAGAGCTTTGATTCTGAAACGGCTTTCGGATGTGGCCGGATTCCGTTTTGCGGTTCGATGCTCTACTCTGGCGAAAGAGTGGTGATTCGTTCCCAGTTCCGATCCATCCCGTAGCGCGAACACTGCCGTGGCCAGCCCGAGCCTCAAAGCCCTGCATCCTCTCGCTGTACCGCTCATCGGCCTCTCGGCCGGCGCGTCTATTGCGATCCTGCTGCCGGGCGCTCTCGGCGCGGCGCTCGGCCTTCTGGCCGGCGGGGCGGGGTTCATGGCGGCGCTGCAGGCGGCCGAGCGGCGTGGTCTCGTACGGCATGAGCAGGCCCTGGCCGGGCTCGGCGAGGTCAAGGTTCGCCTCGCCACCAATGCGATCAAGCTCGATGCGCTGTCGCAGCGCGTCGAGCAGATGCCGATGCGCGATGCCGACGCAGCGCCGGCGCGCGCCGCCATCCACGAACTCACCGCCGAGGTCGGGCTGCTCGGAGACCTGATCCATCAGGTGGCGACGACGCTCTCCGATCATGAGACGGCCCTGGCGCGCCTGCCGGACAAGATCGTCGGCAGGGTTCAGGGGCATGACATGTTCGCGGGCCTGTCCCCGGTCGATGACGAGGAGGCCCCGGAGGTGTTCCTCGATCCCGAGGCGGCCCGCCGGGCACGGTCCGAGAGGCTTGCCGAGGAACGGGCTGCGGCCGCCCGCGAAGCCGCCGAGGAGGCCGAAGCCGAGCGCGCGGCCCTCATCAGCTCCGCTCTGACGGAAGGCCGGCTCGAGGTCCACCTCCAGCCGGTCGTCTCGCTGCCGCAGCGCCGCACCCGTGGCTATGAGGCGCTGGCGCGGCTGCGGCTGGACGAGAACACGCTCCTCCTGCCGCACGAGTTCCTCGAGACGGTGGAGGAGCGCGGCTTCGGGCCGACGCTGGACGCGCTCGTGCTGACGCGGGCGCTCGCCATCGCGCGCCATCTCGCCTCGAAGGAGGGCGAGATTTTCGTCTCCTGCAATTTCAGCTCGGCGACCTGGGATTCCTCCCGCGCGCTGGCGACCCTGACGCGTATCCTCGACAAATACCGCGAGCATACCGGCCATCTCGTCATCGAGATGCCGCAGGCGGTCTTCCGCTCGCTCGATCCGACGAGCCTCGGCTTGCTCGGCTCCATGTCGGCGAATGGCGTGCGCTTCGCGCTCGACCAGATCTCCGACCTGCGTTTCGATCCGCGCGCCCTGGCGGACAGGGGCGTCCGCTTCCTCAAGGCGCCGGCGACGCTGCTGCAGGAGCTCGTCGAGGGGCGCCTTGCCAGCGATCTCGCGGCAGGGGACCTCGCCGCCATGCTGTCGCGTGCGGGCATCACGCTGGTGGCCGAGAATGTCGAGGATAATCCGACGGCAGCCGATATGATCGAGCTCGGCGTCGCCATGGGGCAGGGCAAGGTTTTCTCGCCGCCGCGCCCGGTCAAGCCGGATGTCTTCGCCGAGCCGGCGTCCGCGACGGTGGGGGATATCCCGGCCGCCGCTCCCGCTGTGCAGCCGGCCCCGGCTTTCGCGGCGGAAGCCGAGGACGAGGCGGATTTCGAGCCGTCGACGGGCCGGGCCTCCGCGACCGGAGCCGTGCTGGCTCGTGTCTTCGGGTTGAAATCGCCGCCTGCGGCCGCCTCGGTCGCCCCCCCGGCGGAGAACCGCCCGCCGGTGCGGCTGCCCTTCCGTGCGGTACTGCGCCGCGCAAGCGCCTGACGCGCGCAGCCCTGCTGCCACCCCGGTTCCTATCCGGTCGAATCCCGTCTAGACCAGCCGGCACGAACCGCAGCCGGAGATCAGACAGTGCCATCGGGGATCGCTTCAACCATCCCGCTCAAGGGCTTTTCCGAGGTCGCGGATCGCTTCGATCTCTGCCTGTGCGATGTCTGGGGCGTGGTCCATAACGGCATCGCCGCCTATCGCGACGCGATCGTGGCGCTGATGCGGATGCGCGAGCGTGGCATCAGCGTCGTGCTCGTCACCAACGCGCCGCGCCCGGCCGATGTCATCATCGGCCAGCTCGACGGCTTCGGCGTTCCGCGCGAGGCATGGGACGCGATCGTCACCTCCGGCGATGTCTGCCGCGCGCTGATCCGCGCCCGCGCCGGCCAGCCGATGTATCGGCTCGGCCCGGACCGCGACCTGCCGCTGATCGCCGGCCTCGATGCGCCCGAGGCCGCCCCGGAAGACGCGGCCTATGTGCTCTGCACGGGCCTTTTCGACGATGAGAAGGACACGCCCGCGACCTATGCCGACCTGCTCGCCGGCTTTGCGGCGCGCGGGCTGCCGCTGATCTGTGCCAACCCCGATCTGGTGGTGGAACGCGGCGGGCGCATCGTGCCCTGCGCCGGTTCGGTCGCGCTGGCCTATGAGGAGATCGGCGGAGAGGCGATCTACGCCGGCAAGCCGCACCGTCCGATCTACGAGGCGGCCTTGGCAGCGGCAGAACAGAAGCGCGGCTCCGCGATCGACCGCAGCCGCATCTGCGCGGTGGGCGACGCGATCCGCACCGACATCGCGGGTGCGGACGCCTTCGGCGCGGCTGGCATCATGGTGCTGGCCGGCATCCACGCGCAGGATCTGATGGAAGCTTCGTGGGAGGATCGTCACGGCTGGTTCGGCCGGCAGACCCACCGGCCCGCCTATGCCATGCCGCATCTGGTCTGGTGAGAAAAAGCCGCCGTCATTCTCGGGCGGAGCGAAGCGCAGACCCGAGAAACTCAGGACGGGAAGGCTCTGGTTGAGGAGATGCTCGGGTCAAGCCCGAGCATGACGGCGCCCCTACCCGAAGGCCTGCCCTCAGGCCGTGGTGCAGACCGATTCGATCTTGGTCTTCAGCGTCTGCGCGTTGAACGGCTTGACGATGTAGTTGCTGACGCCGGCCCGCTTGGCGGCCACGACGTTTTCGGTCTTCGACTCGGCCGTGACGATGATGAACGGCGTCTCCGACAGCTGGTGCTCCTCGCGGACCTTCTGGAGCAGCTCGAAGCCGCTCATCGGTTCCATGTTCCAGTCAGAGATCACCAGCCCGTACTGCTTGTCGCGCATCTTGGCGATGGCGGCCTGGCCGTCCGAGGCGTCGTCGACATTCTCGAAACCGAGCTGCTTCAGGAGGTTGCGGATGATACGGACCATCGTCTGGTAGTCGTCGACCACCAAAATCGGCATGGACGGATCAAGAGCCATTCTGATGCTCCGGGGATGGCAGCTCCGGCGCCGGAGAATGCCGGCGCCGCGCCGCCCGTCATGGCGGCCTCCATTCGTGACGAAGTGATACCCGCCTCGCGTTGCGAAGCGGTTAATCCGATCGCGAAGTGACGCAGGGTCATCATTGCGCCGCACCAAAGTTCAATTGCCCTTATGCTGCGACTGCGAGATGCTGGGCACGAGGACAGAATGATGACTGTGCAGCCGATGCCGGGCGGGCTCTACACCGTCCACACCTTCGAGGATCTGGCCGTCGGCCGGAGCGAAAGCCTGATGCGGACGGTGATGGAGCGCGATGTTTCGCTCTTCGCCGAGCTCTCGGGCGACGCCAATCCGATTCACCTCTGCGACCACTATGCCGCCGGCACCAAGTTCGGCCAGCGCATCGCTCACGGAATGTTGACCGCGAGCCTGATCTCGGCGCTGCTCGGCACGCGGCTGCCTGGCCCCGGCGCGGTCTATCTGTCGCAGACCCTGACGTTCCTGGCTCCGGTCAAGATCGGCGACGTGGTCACCGCCCGCGTCGAGGTGGTCGAGCTGGTGGCGGAACGCCGCCGGGCCCGGCTGTTCTGCGAATGCCTCGTCGACGGCAAGGCCGTGATGGAGGGCGAGGCCTGGGTCGCCATGCCGCCCGCGGCCAAGCGCTGAGCTGCGGCGTTTCGCTCCAGCCGCCTTGACGCCTCGCGCAGCTTGGCGGCAAAGACGCTCCATCGCCTGGCCTGCCGGGCAGCCGGACGTTCGTTGACGATGTCATCCCAAGCCGATGTGCCGCCGAGCCCGGAGCCGGCGGCCGTGGTCCTCGACCCCGACAGGCCTGTTCCCGATGCGCTGCGCGGCGCCGTGCTGGCGCTGGGTAATTTCGACGGCGTCCATCGCGGCCATGCCGAGCTCGCGCGCGCCGCCGCCGCCATGGCCCGCGAACAGGGGACGGTGCCCGCCGCCTTCACCTTCGAGCCGCATCCGCGCAGCGTCTTTCGCCCAGAGGAGCCGGTCTTCCGGCTGACGCCTCCTGCGCTCAAATTCGAGCTGCTGGCCGCGGCCGGGCTGCCGCGCGTCTTCGTCCTGCCCTTCGACCGCGACATCGCCTCCATCGGGGCCGAGCGTTTCGTCGACGAGCTGCTGGTCGGCCAGCTCGGCGCGGCGGGGCTCGTCTGCGGCTACGACTTCCACTTCGGCAAGGGCCGCACCGGCTCGCCGGAGATGCTGCAGGCCCATGGGCTGATGGCGCATGTGCCTGTCGCCGTGGTGCCGCCCTTCTCCTGGCGTGGCGAGGCGGTGTCCTCCAGCCTGATCCGCTCCGCGCTGCAGGAGGGCGATGTCGCCCGCGCCGCCGATTTCCTTGGCCGACCCTGGTTTGTGCGTGGCATCGTGGCGCACGGCGACAAGCGCGGTCGCGATCTCGGCTACCCCACCGCCAACATGCATCTCCCGCGCGACTGCCGCCTGCGCCATGGCATCTATGCCGTGCGGATGCGCATCGACGGCGACTGGCATGACGGCGTCGCGAGCTTCGGCAGTCGCCCGACCTTCGACGATGGCGCGCCGCGGCTGGAAACCTTCGTCTTCGACTTCTCCGGCGATCTCTATGGCCACAAGGTCGATGTCGCCTTCGTCGATTGGCTGCGCAGGGAGGCGAAGTTCGACTCGCTCGAAGCGCTGATCGCGCAGATGGATGCCGACAGCCTGCGCGCACGCGATATCCTTGCCAAGACCCCGCCTTTCTGAAGGACGCCGCCCTTCCTTCCGTAAGCCCCGCCTGCTAGAAGCCCTGCCATGGTCGCCATGCTGATCGATCTCGCCCGGCGAATTACGGGCCCGGCTGCCGCCTCGCGCTAGACAAGGCGCGGGCGCTTGCGCAGTCCGGGTTGAAGATTGCTTTTCCCGTTACAAGCGTGGACGTGCCTGAGGCCCGAGGGGCCGCACGTCCCGATCGCCCGAGCCGGATGATGACCGACAAGACAAACACTGCCAAAGCCCCGCAGGGCTCAGAAACCTCCGCCGAAAGCGTCGATTACTCCCAGACGCTCTTCCTGCCCCAGACCGAGTTCCCCATGCGCGCCGGTCTGCCGCAGCGCGAACCGGAGCTTCTGGCGCGCTGGGCGAAGATCGACCTCTATCGCAAGCTGCGCGAAGCGGGGCAGGGGCGGGACCGCTTCGTCCTGCATGACGGCCCGCCCTATGCCAACGGCAACATCCATATCGGCCATGCGCTGAACAAGGTCCTCAAGGACCTCGTCACGCGCTCACAGCAGATGCTCGGCTACGATTCCAACTATGTGCCGGGCTGGGACTGCCATGGCCTGCCGATCGAATGGAAGATCGAGGAGCAATATCGCGCCAAGGGGCTGAACAAGGACGACGTGCCGGTCGTCGAGTTCCGCAAGGAATGCCGCGCCTTCGCTGAGCACTGGGTCGATATCCAGCGCGCCGAGTTCAAGCGCCTCGGCGTCGAGGGCGACTGGGACGATCCCTATCTCACGATGGCCTATCCCGCCGAGGCGCAGATCGCCCGCGAGATCATGAAATTCGCCGAGACCGGCCAGCTCTATCGCGGCTCCAAGCCGGTGATGTGGTCCGTGGTCGAGAAGACCGCGCTCGCCGAGGCCGAGGTCGAGTACGAGGAGCATACGAGCGACACGGTGTTCGTGACGTTTCCGGTTCAGCAGGCTCCGGCACCGCTCGCCGGCGCTGCGGTCGTCATCTGGACGACCACCCCTTGGACGATCCCAGGCAACCGCGCGATCTCGTACAACCACAAGATCGCCTATGGCCTCTACAAGGTTACGGCAGCGCCTGAGAACAACTGGGCGAAGAGCGGCGCGACTTACATCCTCGCCAAAAACCTCGCCGAGGGCGTCTTCAAGGCGGCGAAGGTCGAGGCTTTCGAGCTGGTTGCCGATGTCCCGGCCGAACAGCTCGGCGGCCTGACCGCAGCCCACCCCCTGCGCGGCCACGGCTACGATTTCGACGTCCCCCTCCTCGACGGCGATCACGTCACTGACGATGCCGGCACGGGCTTCGTCCATACGGCACCAGGCCATGGCCGCGAGGACTTCGACGTCTGGATGGCGAACGGCCGCAAGCTCGCCGAGCGCGGCATCGAAACCCGCATCCCCTACACTGTCGACGCCGATGGTCGCTTTACCAAGGACGCCCCCGGCTTCGAGGGCGCGCAGGTCATCACCGACAAGGGCGAGAAGGGCAACGCCAACGACGTCGTCATCAAGGCGCTGGTCGAGGCCGGCAACATCATCGCGCGCGGCCGCCTGAAGCATCAGTATCCGCATAGCTGGCGCTCGAAGAAGCCGGTCATCTTCCGCAACACGCCGCAATGGTTCATCGCGATGGACAAGGCGGTCGAGACGCTCGGCAACCGCACGCTGCGCGAGGTCGCGCTCGGCGCGATCAAGGACACCGAATGGGTGCCCGCGGCGGGCGAGAACCGCATCAACGGCATGATCGCCAACCGCCCGGACTGGGTGGTCTCGCGCCAGCGCGCCTGGGGCGTGCCGATCACGGTCTTCGTCGAGAAGGAGAGCAAGGCGATCCTCGTCGACGCGAAGGTCAACGCGGCCATCGCCGAGGCCTTCGAGGCCGAGGGTGCGGATGCCTGGTTCAGCGACACGGACGGCGCACGCTTTCTCGCGCCTCACGGCTACGATCCGGCGAAATACGAGCGCGTCACCGACGTGCTCGACGTCTGGTTCGATTCCGGCTCCACCCATGCCTTCACGCTGGAGAAGCGCGCCGATCTGCGCGCCCGCCGGCGCGGCGAGGGTGGCAACGACCGCGTGATGTATCTGGAAGGCTCGGACCAGCATCGCGGCTGGTTCCATTCCAGCCTGCTGGAGAGCTGCGGCACGCGCGGCCGCGCGCCCTATGACGTCGTCCTCACCCATGGCTTCTGCCTGGACGAGAAGGGCGAGAAGATGTCGAAGTCGAAGGGCAACGTCACCGCGCCGCAGGACATCATCAAGGACAGCGGTGCCGACATCCTGCGCCTCTGGGTCGCGGCCGCCGACTATTCGGACGACCTGCGCATCGGCAAGGAAATCCTCAAGACCTTCGTCGAGACCTACCGCAAGCTGCGCAACACGCAGCGCTGGATGCTCGGCACGCTCGCCCATTTCAGCGAAGACGTCCGCGTCACCGAGCCGCAGACTATGCCGGAGCTGGAGCGGCTGATGCTGCATCGCCTCGCCGAGCTGGGTCCGCAGGTCGAGGAGGCCTATCGCACCTACGACTACAAGAAGGTCGTGTTCCTGCTCTCGCAGTTCATGAACACGGAGCTGTCGGCCTTCTATTTCGACGTGCGCAAGGACGCGCTCTATTGCGATCCGCTGTCGAGCCATGTCCGCAAGAGCGCGCTGACGGTCGTCGACCATCTCTTCCGCTGCCTGACGACCTGGCTCGCGCCGATCCTGGTCTTCACCGCGGAGGAAGCCTGGCTGGAGCGCTATCCCTCGCAGAAAGAGAGCGAGGGCTCGGTGCATCTGGAGCGCTTCGCCGCAGCGCCCGAAAGCTGGCTCGACGCCGAGCTTGCCGAGCGCTGGTCGAAGATCCGCCGCGTCCGTCGCGTCGTCACCGGCGCGCTGGAGCTGGAGCGCGCCGCCAAGCGCATCGGCTCCTCGCTGGAGGCCGCGCCGCAGGTCTTCGTCTCCGATCCGGATCTCCTCGCCGCCCTCTCGGGGCTCGATCTCGCCGAGGTCAGCATCACCTCAGACATCCGCATCGAGAGCGGGGAGGGGCCGGCCGACGCCTTCCGCCTCGCCGACGTGCCGGGCGTCGCCGTGGTGCCGCACCGCGCGGACGGCATCAAATGCGCCCGCTCCTGGAAGTATTTCGACCCCAAGACGGCCGATCCCGCCTACCCGCAGGTGACGCCGCGTGACGCGAAGGCTCTCAAGGAACGGGGGGCGCGCGCCTGATGAATTCGGCCCAGCGTTTCGGCCTCGCCACGGTCCTGGTCATCTTCCTGTCCGACCAGGCCCTGAAGATCTGGCTGCTCTATGGGGTGGGGCTCGCCGAGAACGGCCCCTTCGATCTCACGCCTTTCATGACCATCGTGCTCGCCTGGAACCGCGGCATCTCCTACGGACTGTTCCAGCAGGGCACCGATCTCGGCCGCTGGCTGCTCGTCCTGCTGTCCTTCGGCGCGGCCATCTGGCTCTGGCGCTGGATGTGGCGCAGCGAGCGTCGGTTCACCGTGCTCAGCCTCGCCCTCATCATCGGCGGCGCCCTCGGCAACGGGCTCGACCGGGCCGTCTATGGCGCGGTCGTGGACTTCGTGCATCTGCACTGGGGGGATTTCAGCTGGTACATCTTCAACATCGCCGATGTCGCGATCGTTGTCGGGGTGCTCGGTCTGCTGTATGAGTCCTTCCATCCCGAAACTGAAAAGACGGCATGAGATGGTGCGCGCCATCGTTTTGCCGCTGGTTTGGGGTTAGAGGCTCTTAATCAGAGGCTCTTAGACTGATAGTAGGTTTGTCCGAAGGGAGATCGACATGGCCGAACGCATCCGCGTGACGCATCTGCTGCTCGCCGGCGGGCTCGTGCTGGCTGCCCAGCCTGCCCTGGCGCAGGAAGGCATGCTGTTCAAGAACCTGATGGAAGGTGTCTGGGGCACACGCAGCCTTGGCGACGACATCGACTATCGCGCTCGTGCGCCGCTGGTCGTGCCGCCGAGCTCGGCTCTGCCGCGTCCGCAGGACCCCGCGAGCGCGCGCAATGCGGCCTGGCCGAACGATCCCGATGTGGAGCGCCGCAAGAAGGAAGCGAGCCCCGCTCCCTACGTGCCGGCTCTGGGCCTGAACAACAACCCGACGATGTCGGCGCAGGAAATCCGCCGCGGCCGCATCGCCCAGCAGGAGACCGCTCCGCGGGCGCCCGAGGAACAGACCAACTACACCAACCAGATCCAGCCGATCCGCATCGGCCGCGAACTCGCCGCCCGGCGCAACCAGACGTCGACGGACTCGCTGACCTATGGCGCGGAGCCGCCGCGCAAGCTGCTCTCGGAGCCGCCGACCGGTTATCGTATGCCTGTCGGAAGCGCGCCCATCGGCCCCGGCCGCAACGGCCCGGTCGAGGACAAGCAGGCCTCCGGCGAGCGCGAATTCGCCGCTGGCCGCGGCCCGGTGATGCAGCAGTGAGGTTGCCGGCGCGGGCCGAAGGCTCGCGCTCCCCTTGCTGAAGCTCCCCTTGCCGAACCGGCAGCGCCTGACCAAGTTGTCTTTCAGGGCGGGCGCGTCGCGCTCGCCCTTTCTCGTCGATCCGCCCTTTCTCGTCGATCATGGAGACGGCATCAGGTGAATATCCATGCGCGCCGGCAGGAGCAGGCTGAGCCCGTCGAATCCTTCCGGCTGGCCAACGGCCTCGACGTCGTTGTGGTGAGCGACCGCCGCGCGCCGGTGGTCACGCATATGGTCTGGTATCGCAACGGCTCGGCCGACGATCCGGCGGGTAAGTCCGGCATCGCGCATTTCCTCGAGCATCTGATGTTCAAGGGCACGCAGCGCTGGCCGGCCGGCGAGTTCTCCAAGATCGTCGCCGGCTACGGCGGCCAGGAGAATGCCTTCACCTCCTTCGACTACACCGCCTATTTCCAGCGCGTGCCGAAGGAGCATCTGCGCGCGATGATGGATTACGAGGCCGACCGGATGACCGGCCTCTCCTTCGACGAGAGCGTCGTCGCTCCCGAGCGCGACGTCGTCCTGGAAGAGCGCAAGATGCGCGTGGATTCCGATCCCGCCGCCCAGCTCGGCGAAGAGTTTTCCTCGGCGCTCTTCGTTCACCACCCCTACGGCACGCCGATCATCGGCTGGGAGCATGAGATCGAGGGGCTCTCCCGCGACGACGCCTTCGCCTATTACCAGCGCTTTTACACGCCCGAGAACGCGATCCTCGTCGTCGCCGGCGACACCGATGCGGCGGAAGTTCGCCGCCTCGCCGAGGAGAGCTATGGCCGCATCGCCGCGCGCGGCGCCGCGCCCGTCCGCAAGCGTCCGGCCGAGCCGGACCCACGCGCCTCGCGCCGCGTTTCGCTGAACGATCCGCGCGTGCAGCAGCCTTCTTTGCGCCGCGGCTGGCTGACGCCGACCTATACCAGCGGCACGCGCGAGGAGGTGCTGGCGCTGGAGCTCGTCGGCGAGATCCTCGGCGGCGGCACGACCTCGCGGCTCTACCGCAAGCTCTGCGTCGAGCACGAGCTGGCGGCCGGCGCCAGCGCCTATTTCATGAGCTCGATGGTCGACCGCGCCGCGCTCCAGATTTCCGCGAGCCCGCGCCCCGGCGTCACCATGGCGGCGCTGGAAGCCGGGCTCGATGCCGCGCTGGCGACGTTCCTCGCCGACGGGCCAAGCGAGCTCGAAATGGCGCGCGCCCGCACGCGGCTCGTCGCCGAGACGGTCTTCGCGCGCGACAGCCAGTCCTCCCTCGCTCGCATCTTCGGCTCGGCGCTGGCGGTCGGCGAGACGGTCGAGGATGTCGTTTCCTGGCCGCAGCGCATCGAGGCTGTCGGCCGCGATGCGGTGGTCGAGGCCGCGCGCCGCTATCTGCGGCCGGACCGCGGCGTCACTGGCCTGCTGCTGCCGGCCTGACGCGGCCGGTTGACCCTTTCGAACGGGCGGGGCCCCGGCTCCCGCCTCCACAAAATATCCCGCCGACAGGAAGCGACATGAACGCGCCCATTCCGATCCCGGCCCTCAACACGGCGGGCCCCGCCATCACCGTCCAGACCGTCCGCTCGCCGGGCGGCGTCGAGGCCTGGCTGGTCGAAGAGCACAGCCTGCCGCTGATCGCGGTCGATTTCGCTTTCGACGGGGGCACGACGCGTGATCCGCTGGACGCCGCCGGCAGCGCCTATCTGATCTCGGGCCTGCTCGACGAGGGCGCCGGAGACCTCGACGCCGAGGCGTTCCAAGGCCGCATGGCCGATCATGCGATCAGCATCGGCTTCGATGCTCGCCGCGACGATTTCCACGGTCATCTCCAGACCCTGTCGAGCCATCGCGACACGGCCTTCGAGCTGCTCGGGCTGGCGCTCAACAAGCCGCGCTTCGATGCCGACGCGGTGGATCGCGTGCGCGCCCAGATCATCGCAGGCCTCCAGCGACAGGCGCAGAATCCAGACGTGCTTTGCCGCAATGCGCTCTTCGCCGCGGCCTTCCCCGGTCACGCCTATGGCCGCCCCGAGAAGGGCGACGTGGACAGCGTCTCCAGGCTCGACGCCGCGGCGCTGAAGACCCTGACGCCCGTGCTGCTCGACCGGGCCGGCTTGAAGATCGTGGTCGTCGGCGACATCACAGCCGATGAGCTCGCCGGGCGGCTGGACGCGCTGTTCGGCGCGCTGCCGATGGGCGAGGCGCGGCCGCATCCGACGGCAGCGCTGCCAATCCAGGGCCTCGGCCAGACCCATGTGATCGATCTCGACGTGCCGCAGACGGTGCTGCGCTTCTTCGGCCCGGGTCTGATGTGGCACGACCCCGATTTCGTCGCGGGCAGCGTGCTGAACCACATCCTCGGCGGCTCGGCCTTCACGTCCCGCCTCTTCATGGAAGTGCGTGAGAAGCGCGGCCTCGCCTATGGCGTCTCGTCGAGCCTCAGCCCGCTGCGCGAGGGCGCCATGCTGGTCGGCGGCACGGCCACCCGCAACGACCGCGCCGCCGAATCCATGGCGGTGATCCGCGAGGAGATGGCCAAGCTCGCTGCGGACGGTCCGAGCGAGCACGAGGTCGAGGAGGCCAAGCGCTACATCATCGGCTCCTATCCGCTGCGCTTCGACACTTCGCCCAAGATCGCCGGCGAATTGCTGCACCTCACGATCCGCGGCGATACGCCGGATTATCTCGCCCGGCGCAACGGCCTCTTCGCGGCGGTCACGCTCGACGATGTCCGGCGCGTCGCGCAGCGCCTTTTCGGCAAGCCCGACCTGCTCGTGCAGGCGGTTGGCAAGCCGGTCGGATTGGTCTGAATAGGTCCAGGCCCCAACTCATATCTTTTCTGACGATACGGAACCTGCCCATGCTCCAGCAAAGCTTCGAACTCGCGCTCGAATCCAAGGTGGGCAAGGGCGGCATCCCCGATGCCGCCTTCGAGAAGGCGCTGGCCGACCTCGCCCCCGCGCTGGCGAAGCTGCAGGCGCAGGCCAGGGACGGCTCGCTGCCGCTCCTGAAGCTGCCGAGCGACACGGCCGACCTCGGCCCGGTCAAGGCCGCCGCAGAGCGGCTGAAGGCGGGCGGTACCACCGATGTCCTGGTGCTCGGCACCGGCGGCTCCAGCCTCGGCGGCCAGACGCTGGCGCAGCTCACCGGCTACGGCACCTCGGGCCTCTCGCATTTCACCTCCGGCCCGCGCGTCCATTTCATCGATAATCTCGACCCTGCGACCTATGCGGCGCTGCTCGCAAAGCTGCCGCTGAAGACCACCAAATTCGTCGCCATCTCGAAATCGGGCGGCACCGGCGAGACCCTGTTGCAGTCGATCGCGGCCATCGAGGCGCTGCGCGGCGCGCATCTCACGGACCAGCAGATCGGCCAGCATTTCGAGGGGCTCTCCGAGCCGGCGAAATCCGGCAAGCTGCACCCTCTGCGCGCTCTGCTCGAGCCGTTCGGCACGCCCTTCCTCGAACATCACACCGATGTCGGCGGGCGTTACTCCGTGCTGACCAATTGTGGGCTGCTGCCGGCCGCCGTGCTCGGCCTCGATATCGAGGCGCTCCGGCTCGGCGCCGGCCGGGCGGTTGCCCCGCTCTTCGCCGGGAAGGATGTCCGCGCGACGCCCTCCGCCGTCGGCGCGGCGCTGCATCTTGCCGCCATGCGCTCGGGCAAGAACATCGCCGTCCTCATGCCCTATGCCGACAAGCTCGCGCTGCTGACGCGCTGGTGGATGCAACTCTGGGCCGAGAGCCTGGGCAAGGACGGGCAGGGCACGCAGCCCGTCGGCGCGCTCGGGCCCGTCGACCAGCATTCGCAGCAGCAGCTCTATCTCGCCGGCCCCAAGGACAAGTTCTTCACTGTCGTCACGACCGGCGTGAAGGGCAAGGGTCCGCAGATCGACGCTGCTCTGGCGGAAAAGATCGGCCAGGCCGATTTCGCCGGCAAGACCATCGGCGACATGGTGGCGGCCCAAGGCATCGCCATGATCGACACCTTCGCCAAGAATGGCTGCGCGGTGCGCCGCTTCCATGTCGAGCGCATCGATGAGACGAGCCATGGCGAGATGCTGATGCATTTCATGCTGGAGACGATCCTCACCGGCTACGCCATGGGCGTCGATCCCTTCGACCAGCCCGCGGTGGAGGAAGCCAAGCTCCTCGCCAAGCAGTATCTTGCCGAAGGGCGGAGCTGAGTCGGTTCTCAGGCAGAGGCACGTCATGCTCGGGCTTGACCCGAGCATCTCATGACACGAAGGCTCGGGAGCCTCTTTCGGAAAGAGATTCTCGGGTCTGCGCTTCGCTCCGCCCGAGAATGACGCCCGCGCTCCTTCGGTTTGATCGCAGAATTCCATGACCGTCCGCCGCCTCGATCCCATTCTGGTCGACCGCATCGCCGCCGGCGAGGTGATCGAGCGGCCGGCTGCGGCCGTGAAGGAGCTGGTCGAGAACGCCATCGACGCCGGCGCCGGCAGCATCTCCGTCACCATCGCCGGCGGCGGGCGCGAATTGATCCGCGTCGTCGATGACGGCGCCGGCATGACGCCGGAGGACCTCGAACTCGCCGTCGAGCGCCACGCCACCTCGAAGCTGCCCGACGGAGACCTCTTCGCCATCGGCACGCTGGGCTTCCGTGGCGAGGCGCTGCCCTCCATCGGCTCGGTCGCGCGGCTCTCCATCGCGACGCGCCGCCGCGACGCGCCTCAAGGGTCGGGCCTCGTCGTCGAGGCCGGCGAGAAGGGCGTCGTCCGCCCGGTCGCGGCCGCCCCCGGCACGCGCATCGAGGTCTCCGATCTTTTCATCTTCACGCCCGCCCGCCTCAAATTCCTGAAGAGCGACCGCGCCGAGGCGCAGGCCGTCTCCGAGATGCTGCGGCGCCTCGCCATCGCCCATCCCGACATCCGCTTCGCCCTGGAAGGCGAGCATGCCGGCGGCTTCGACTGGCCGGCCGAGCCGCTCGGCGAGGAGGGGCTGCTGCGCCGCCTTGGCCGCGCGCTCGGCCGGGATTTCCCGGAGAACGCCTTGCGGATCGAGGCCGAGCGCGAGGGCTTCCGCCTCTCGGGCTTCGCCGGCCTGCCGACCTTCCATCGCGGCACCTCGGCCGGCGTGCATCTCTCCGTCAACGGCCGCCCGGTGCGCGACAAGCTGCTGCTCTCGGCCGTGCGCGGCGCCTATGCCGACGTCATCCCCTCGGATCGCCACCCGGTGCTCTTCCTCGACATCGGCTGCGATCCGCGCTCCGTCGACGTCAACGTCCACCCGGCCAAGAGCGAGGTGCGCTTCCGCGATCCCGCGCTGGTGCGCGGCCTCGTCGTCTCGGGCCTTAAGGCAGCGCTCGCCGCCGCCGGCCATCGCGCCACCTCGACGGGCGGCGCCCGCACGCTCGACGCCTTCCGCGCCGTGCTCTCCATGGGCGGCAGCGGCAGCAGCATCCCCCGCCCGGTCCCGGAGGCGCCTGGCTGGAGCGCGCCTGCGCCCATGGCCGCGAGCGCGTCCCAATCCGGCTTCTCCGATTTCGCCGCGCCCTCGGCGGATGCCCGCGCCCATCTCGCCGAGCCCTCGCCCGATGCGCTCGACCGGCCGCTCGGCGCCGCCCGCGCCCAGGTCCACGAGACCTACATCGTCGCCCAGACCCGCGAGGGCGTCGTCATCGTCGACCAGCACGCCGCCCATGAGCGGCTGGTCTATGAGCGGCTTAAGGCCGAGCGCGCCCGCACCGGCATCGCTCGTCAGCCGCTTTTATTGCCCGAGGTTGTGGAGCTCGACCCCGTCGATGCCGACCGCCTCAACGCCGCGGCGGGTGAGCTCGAAGGCCTCGGCCTCGTCATCGAGCCTTTCGGCCCCGGCGCGGTGCTGGTGCGCGAGGCCCCGAGCCAGCTCGCCGGCGGCAACCTCCAGAAGCTGGTGCGCGACGTCGCCGATGCGCTGGCCGAGCAGGGCCAGATCTCGTCAGTTCCGGGCTCGCTGGAAAGGCGCCTCGACCATGTCCTGGCGACGATGGCATGCCACAACTCGGTCCGCGCCGGCCGCCGCCTGCGCCCCGAAGAAATGGATGCGCTGCTGCGCGAAATGGAGGTCACGCCCAATTCCGGCCAGTGCAACCACGGGCGGCCGACTTATGTTGAGCTGAAGCTGTCGGATATCGAGAGGCTGTTCGGGCGGCGGTGAGGGCAGCCGAAGAACTGCTGCAACCTAGCAAGCCAGCAGCCGGACGGTACTTGGATCGAAACCGGAGCACGGCTGGTTATATCGGACGCCCGAGCGGCCGCGGCTGGGGACCGAATACGAATAGGTCGGCTCGATCGAGACGCTGCCTTGCAACGGGGCGACGTAGCTCGGCTGCCGCCTGGATTGATCGATGGCCTCGAGCGTCAGGGCTCCGAGGAGCCCGCCGACGCCCCCAAGCAGTGCATGCAGGACCAGATCGTTTCGGGCTTGCGCCTGATTGAGCGGCATCGCTGCGAAGCAGGCGAGTGCGATAACCGCAGTAATCGAGGTGCGGTGCATAGTGCTGGCTTTCTTGCGGTGGCGGCAGCGCGTCCTACCAAGCCCTGCCTTTAGGGCACGCTAAGGAAGCTAGTAAGCGTGGCCTTAACGCGATTCACGAGAGCGCGGGGCCGCGCCGATTCCAGCTGGTGCAACCACGGGCGGCCGATCTGTATCAAGCTGAAGCTGGCGGATATCGAGCGGCTGTTTGGGAGACGGTGAGGGGTCAGGTCGGCCGGTAGAAGCCGGAGTCGAGATTTTCGAGAGTGATGCCGGCGTCGGCAGCCTGCGGATACCATTTCGAGTCCGCGATGTCCTGAAGCTCCCGCCGGGCGGCAACGTAGTCGACGGCGAGATTGGCCCAGGCAGCCGATAGACGAACCTGCATGTTGGGATGACCGAACAGTTTCAGGAGAACACGGCGCTGGTCTCCGGGCCGAGATTTGAGCTCGGCCTCCAGAGTCCAGATGCGCCGGACGAGACGATTGGCTCGCGCGTTCTCGTCGCCTTCCATGGCATCATACTGCTCGACGCAGAGCTGCTCGAAAAGCCGAACGATTTCAGTGTCCGACAAGGCCTTCAGATTCGTGCGCTGCGTCATTTGAGCACTCCGAATTTACGCAAGGCCTGATGCCCGACACGGACATGATCGGACCAGTCTCTGCCACGCAGATAGTCGCGCGGCGCTTGACCGCCGAAGCTTGTATTCGGCCGAGTGTACCACCCCGTAATCTCGTGATGCTTATGTCGCGGCACGCTGATCACATTGTCCACGCCGTCGATCGCGGAGCTCGGGAAGCCTTCGCGTGATCCGGCGCCCTGCTCGACGATATGGTGATCATCATAGCCCAGTCGCCGACCGCCGACATGCTGCTGAAGCTCGTCGAGCGTCTTCGGCTCGTCCAGATAGGACCGGATTGACGGATATTCGGTGTAGAGCCAATGCCCTGCCTCGATCGCTGTAACCACCGCGCCGATCGGGCCTGCGCGTCGTAGCAGTTGGCGCGCAATCGCTTTCGCCATGGCCTAGGCAGCTTGGGTCTTGGAAGCTTGGTCTTTTGGCGGGTCCTTGGGAGATTCGGGAAGATCGAGGGCCGGGCCGCCATTATCGCCGATGCCGGGTTGTCGACTTTGGCCTGAGCCTTCGCCACCAGCCCATTGGCCGCCTTCCGGACTGCCGGCCGGAACGCGGGGCTGATCGGGATTGAAGCCGCCTTTCGCGGTCAGTCGATAAAAACGAGTATGGTTTCGCGCTGTGGATCGGCGGTACAACCACAACGCTCGTTGATAGGATTCGATTGATGGCAGGGTTGGCATCCGGCGCTTGATCTCCGCGACGGATGCGGAGACTAAGCGCGGCCGAGAGGCCGGGGATAAGTCCGGCGCCGGTTACTGCGCCCGCAGCACCATCACCTGCGTCTCGCCATAGGCCCGCCGCTCCAGCTCCTCGAAGCCTTCCGGCAGCGCCACCTCGGCATCGGCGGCCTCTTCCAGCACGATGAGCGCGCCGGGCTCCAGCCAGCCGCCGTCGCGGGCAGAGATCAGCGCCTTTTCGCCCAGCCCCTTGCGATAGGGCGGGTCGCAGAAGACGAGGCCGAACGGCGCCATGCCGGTGATCGGGCCGAGCTTGGTCGCGTCGCGGCGGAAGATGCGGCTGAAGCCGGCGAGCCCCAGCGCCATCTGGTTTTCGCGGATGATGCCGCGCGCCTCCGCCCCGTCATCGACGAGCAGCGCGAAGCCCGCCCCGCGCGAAAGCGCTTCGAAGGCCATCGCGCCCGTGCCGGCGAAGAGATCGAGCACGCGCGCGCCGTCCATCGCACCATCATAGGCATGCGCCAGCACGTTGAAGAGCGACTCACGCAGGCGGTCCGAGGTCGGCCTGATGCTGCCGATCCCCGGCTTCGGGCCGGCCAGAGGCCGGCCGCCCAGGCGCCCGCCGACGATCCGCATCGATCAGCCGCGCCTGTCGCCGCCGCCGGGGCGTGGCCCCCTGCCGCCCGGGCGCGGGCCCTTGCCGCCGCCGGGCTTTCCACCGCCCGGCCTGCCGCCACCACTCGGCTTGCCGCCGAAGGGGCGCCCGCCGCCGCTCGGCCGCTCCGAGGAGCGCGCACCGAAGCTTTTGCCGCCGGGCTTGTCCCCAAAGCTGCGGCCACGCGGCCGGTCATCGGCCGGCCGTTCGCTGAAGCGGCGCGCAGGACGTTCGGCTCCCTCGCGGGGCGCGCGTTCCGGGCGATCGCCGCGCGGGGCGTGATCCTGCCAGGGACGATCGCCGCCTCGGTCGCGCCCGCTGAAGTCCTCGCGGGGGCGCCGCGCCGGCCGTTCGCCGCCGCCGGGCCGGTCGAAGGAGCGGGGTGCACGGGCCTCGTCTCCGCCGCGTTCGCTGAAGCGACGTGCGGGACGTTCGGCTCCCTCGCGGGGCGCACGTTCTGGCCGATCGCCGCGCGGGGCGCGATCCTGCCGGGGGCGATCGTCGCCTCGGTCGCGCCCGCCAAAGTCTTCGCGCGGGCGCCGCGCCGGGCGCTCGCCGCCGCTGGGCCGGTCGAAGGAGCGGGGTGCGCGCGCCTCGTCGCCGCCGCGCTCGCTGCGCGGCTTGCGGTCTGGCCTGCGCTTGCTCTCGCGCGGTGCCTCGGCGTCCTCGCGCGGGGGCGCGCTGACGCGTTCGACCAGCACGCGCCGGCCCTTCGGGTCGGCGATGGCCTTGTCGCGGCGACGCGCGACGGAGCCCGTTTCCTCACGGCTCTGGCGTTCCGCCTTCGGGTCGGCGCCGCGCCGCGGCGGCGCCTTGCGCTCGCGCTGCGGCTCGGTCTCGGCGTCGCGCCAGACGGTGCGGGTCCAGGGCCTGTCGCCGCGCAGTTCGCGCACGGCTTCGCGGCGCGCTTCGTCCTCGCGGTCGGCGGGCTCGCGGCGGCGGCGCGGGCGGTCGTCGGCCGCAGGCGCGGGACGCGGCGCAGCCGGCAGGGCATCCCGGCGCGGCGCCTCGAAATCGGCGCCCGCCTTGGCGGAAAGCTCGGTGCCGAGCTGGTCCTGCAACACCCGCGAGCGGATCTCGTCGGCCTCGCCCTCGGGCAGGTCGCCGAGCTGGAAGGGGCCGAAGGAGATGCGGATCAACCGGTTCACCGTCAGCCCGAGATGCTCGAGCACGGTCTTGACCTCGCGGTTCTTGCCCTCGCGCAGGTCGACCGTCAGCCAGGTGTTGAAGCCCTGCTGGCGTTCGAAGCGGGCGATCACCGGGCCGTAATGCACGCCCTCGATGGTGACGCCATCCTTCACCGTGTCGAGCACGTCCTGCGTCACCTCGCCGAAGGCGCGCACGCGGTAGCGCCGGAGCCAGCCGGTCTCCGGCAGCTCCAGCACGCGCGAGAGCCCGCCATCATTGGTCAGCAGCAGCAGGCCTTCGGTGTTGATGTCGAGCCGGCCGACAGTGAGCACGCGCGGCAGGTCTTCCGGCAGCGCGTCGAAGACGGTGGGGCGGCCTTCCGGGTCGAAGTTGGTCGTAACCACGCCGCGGGGCTTGTGATAGAGCCAGAGCCGGGTGCGCTCGCGTGCCGGCAAGGGCTCGCCATCGACCAGCACAACGTCGTTCGGCCCGACATCCAGCGCCGGGCTTTCCAGCACCTTGCCGTTCACGCTGACGCGGCCTTCCGCGATCATCGCCTCGCTGTCGCGGCGCGATGCGATGCCGGCGCGCGCCATCACCTTGGCGATCCGCTCCGGCTCCTGCGCCTCGATCAGCTTGCGCTCGGGCTCGGCCTCGCGCGGACGGCGCGGGCGATCCTCGTAACCGCCGCCTTCCGCCCGCGGCGGGCGCGGCCTGCTGAAGCGCTTCTCGCCGTCGCGGGCCGGGCCGCCGCGCGGGGGCCTACCGAAACCGCCGCGCGTCTCGCCTTCGCTCTTGAAGCGCGCGGGCCTCTCGTCGCCCTCCCGGCGCTGGCGCGGTGCATCGCCCTCGGCGCGTGCGGGCCGCTCGAAGCGGCGGGTCGGGCGTTCCTCGCGGGCCGAGTGGCCTCCGAAAGGCCGGCGCTCGCCGTCGCGTGGCGCGCCGCGTCCCTCGTCGCCGGTGCGACGCTCGCGCGGCGCCTCGCCCTCGCTGTGCGCAGGGCGTTCGAAGCGGCGGGCCGGGCGCTCCTCGCCAGGCGAATGGCCGCGGAACGGCCGGCGGTCGCCGTCGCGCGGCGCGCCGCGTCCCTCGCCGCCGCTGCTCCGGCTGCCGAAGCTCTTGCCGGGGCCTTTGCCGCCCGGGCCTTTGCCGCCGGAACCCTGGCCGCCGAAGCCTTTTCCGCCAGAGCCTTGACCGCCGCCACGGCCGCCGGCGCCACCACCCTTGCGCGGGCCGCGGCCTCTGTTGTTGTTGTCGTCCGACATGACTGCTCCTGAGCCGGCCGAGCACATCCGCTTTGCGGAGAGGCCTGGCTCGATTATGCGCTATGACCGGCGCTTGTAGCAGAGGCTTTTGCCGGCTGCGAGCGTCAAAGCAGAGGTTCGTGATGCCGCAGTTGAAACCGTCCCTTGCGCCCGATGCGATGGCGCTCGCCTTCGACGAGGCGAAGGCCGCCGCCTTGCGTGGCGAGGTTCCGGTCGGCGCGGCGGTGGTGCGCGACGGCGTCCTTCTCGCCAGCGCCGGCAACCGCACGCTCGAGCTGATGGACCCGACCGCCCATGCCGAGATGCTGGCGCTGCGTCTGGCCTGCGAGGCGATCGGCAGCGAACGGCTGATCGGCTGCGATCTCTACGTCACGCTGGAACCCTGCCCGATGTGCGCGGCGGCGATCTCGTTTTCCCGGATCAGGCGGCTTTACTTCGGCGCTGGCGACCCGAAGGGCGGGGCAGTCGAGAACGGCGTCAGGCTCTATGAAAGCCCCACCTGCCACCACGCGCCGGAGGTCTATGGTGGCCTGCGCGAGAGCGAAGCCGCGACGCTGCTGAAGGATTTCTTCCGCGAGCGGCGCTGAGTGTCAGGTATCCGACGAGCTGATGCCGAATTTCTGCGCGAGCTGGGCGCGGTCCATGCAGGAGACGTCATAGCTCACCTGCCGGCCCTTGAAATCGGGACGCTTGGCGAATTCCTTCGTCATGGAGCGGGTGATGTCGTCGATGCGGGCCTCGCAGGCCGCCGCCGTGGTGAACCCCATCTCGCTGATGCGGACGGAGCTGCACTTCGCTTCGCCGGCGACACAGGCCAGGACGACCATCGTGAAGGCATCCATCCGCTTCTCTCTCCTGCCTTGTCTGGGAGACTGCGACGATAGGGTTGGCGGCCGGTTAACGGCCCATTTGGCTTAAAGCAAGAAGCGCGCCCTCCCGATCAGGGCGGCGCGCTCAAAGGTCGCAGAGGCGAGGGGCAGCCTCAGCCGAGGCTCCGCCAGCACAGATAGCCGCCGAGCCCGAGCAGCCCTGCGAAGAAGCACAGCCGGAAAGTCGCGGCCGAGATGCGCCCGCGGATGAACTGGCCAGCCGCCATGCCCGCCAGCGCCGGCACGAGCGCCAGAACCGAGTGCCCCGCCACCGTCAGGTTGAGCGCGCCTGCCCCGATCAGGCCTGCGGAGAGCGCCAGCGTCGAGACGATGAAGGAGAGGCCGAGCGCCTGCACCAGCTCGTCCTTGTCGAACCCCAGCGCCTGCAGATAGGGCACGGCCGGCAGCACGAAGACACCGGTCGCGGCCGTCACGACGCCGGTCGCGAAGCCGATGACGGGGCCGAGCCAGCCTTCCCAGGTCGGCGGCACGCGCAGCTTCGCGGCCTTCAGGCCGACGAGCGCGTAGAGCACCAGCGCCAGCCCGAGCCAGAGCGTCGCCGAGCCGTCCTTTTCCTGCTGCAGCAGCCCGGCTCCGGCCCAGGTGCCGATGCAGATGGCGGCCAGCATCGGCCAGAGCCGCCGCAGCGTGCTGCCGAGCTTCGGGCCGGTGGCGATCTGCCAGCCATTGGTGGCGATGTTGGGGATGGCCAGCAGCGCGGCCGCCTGGGCCGGGGCCATGACCACCCCGAGGACGCCGACCGCGATGGTCGGCAGCCCCAGCCCGATCACGCCTTTGACGAAGCCCGCGAGCACGAAGGTCGCGGCGATGAAGAGGAGAAGGCTCGTATCCATGGCTTCCTTCTGGCATCGCGCGCGGCGCTTGTCGTGAGCCGATGTTACGGTCGTGGCCGTAGCGTTCCCGCTTGCGGGCCAGTCCCACTGGAGCATGATGGAGCGATGAGCACGCAAGGCCCCTACCTCGCGGAGATCGCCCATCTGATGGGAGACCCGGCCCGCGCCAACATGCTGCACGCGCTGATGGACGGCCGGGCGCTGACGGCCAAGGAACTGGCCTGGCTCGCCGGCGTCGCGCCGCAGACCGCGAGCGGCCACCTTGCCAAGCTGATGCAGGGCGGTCTGCTCGCCGTCGCGGTCCAGGGGCGCCACCGTTATTTCCGGCTGGCCGGCGCCGAGGTTGCGCAGGCCCTGGAAGGGCTGATGGTGCTGGCGGGCGCGGAAACGGCGCGCCGGCGTCTGCCCTCCCGCGTCGGCGCGGAATTGAGCGAGGCCCGCACCTGCTACGATCATTTCGCCGGCCGCCTCGGCATCGGCATCCATGATGCGCTGGTCGCGGGCGGTCATCTCAGCGTCGCCGATGGCGGCTATGGCTTGACGGGCTCGGGGGAGGCGATCTTCGCCGCGCTCGGCGTCACCCCTGCGGCCAAGGCGAGCCGGCGCGCAGCCCTGCGCCCCTGCCTCGACTGGAGCGAGCGCCGGCCACATCTGGCGGGTTCGCTCGCGGCGGCGCTGGCCTGCCGCTGCTTCGAGGCGGGCTGGGTGCTGCGCCGCAAGGACAGCCGCGCGGTGACGCTGACCGGCGCGGGCAGGGCGGCGCTGGCTGCGGCGCTGCCGGGCTTTGCCTGCGACGTGCCGGAAGCGCCTGCGCAGGCTGCTGCCATGGAACCCGCAGAGGCCTGAGCGGCTAGAAGCTGACCCTGAGCTGTGCGGTGCCGCCGAGGCTTCTGGCGTTGGCGGAGAGTTCGCTGTCCAAACGCACGCCAAAGGAGACGCGCTCGCTGAGCCTGGCGTCGACGCCTGCTGCGATCAGCGCCGAGTCGCGGTCAGGCCGCGCGCCGACGGTGCTGAAGCTCACGCCGGGCAGGGCGGCGATGCTCGCTGTCATCGCCGCGTCGCGGGCGAAGTAATGCGCCCAGGCCGCCCGCATGAAGGCCGTGACCGGCACCGCGCCGAGCGTCGTCTGCGTGTCGACGAGCAGGCCGAGTTCCGAGCGGCTGGTGTTGTCGTCGCGCTTGGCGACGCTCAGCGCACCGGCATTGCTGCCGATCCCGGCCCGTTCGGTGAAGGCGGGGCTGCGGACCTGCACCGCCTGCAACGCGGCCAGCGGCGAGAAGCTCATGCCGCTCCAGCCGAAGACCGCCGCGCTCGCCTGCACCCGCCCGCTCCAGAGCGTGCTGACATAGGAGGAGGTCAGCGCATTGCCGAGGACCGGCACGTTGCGGGTGGCGTCGTTGTCGAGCCGGCCATAGCCGGCGGCGGCCGAGAGGTTCAGCGCGCCGATCCGTGTCATGCCGTAGAGGCTGGTCTGGAAGACGTCGGTCTCGACCTTGCCGAGCCCGCCCGAGAGCGAGGAGCGCGCCTTGCCGGCGGAGACGGCGATGCCGGCGATGGTGCCCGGCAGCACGCGCACATCGGCGCCGATCGCCAGATGCGCGTCGTCGACGTTCTGCCTGGCCGAGCCGGTGCTCGCATTGCCGTCGATACGGCCGACCGAGCCCGAGGTCGCGCCCCAGAGTGCGAAGCGCGGCTCGTCGAGGAAGCTTGGCGTGGCGGGCGCGTCATGGCCCTTGGAGACGCGGCTGCTGGTGAAGGCGGCCGCGCCTGGCCCCGGCTGCGCATTGGAGAGGCGCCCCGGCAGGGAGGTGTCGAGCACATTGCCGAGGAACTGGTTGGCGACGAAGCCGCCGACGGCGGAGGAGCCGGTATGGGCCTCGCCCGAGAGCTGGTTGACCGCGGAGGCCATTGCGCCCGCGGGCAGGTTGTAGAGGTTGAAGAAGGCGGAAGCGTCCCCGCCGGCGGCCACGAAGCGATCGAGCGCCGAGGCGATCCCGGCGAGGTTGGCCGGGGAGGACAGGCCCAGGCTCGGCGTGGTGACGACCGGCGTCAACGGGGCGGCGGTCAGCGTCAGCTGGACGTCGTTGGCCGTGTAGCTCACGGCGCTCGTCACGCCCGCGCCGAATGAGCCGGTGGTGTTGACCGTGCCGAAGGTGCCGGTGAGCCCGCCCGCCGCCGAGAGCAGCGTATAGGCGCTGCCGAAGGTGTAGGAGCCTCCCAGCGGCACGAGGCGCAGCGTGCCGGCGAGGCTGGCCGCGCCGGTCTGGCCGTTGCCGGCGACGACGTTGATCCGGTCCGCCAACGCGCCCTGCACCTCGGCGACATAGGTCGAGCCGGGATTGAACGTCAGATCGCCGGAGACGGTCAGCGTTCCCGGTGAGTTGCCGGGCGAGATCGTGCCCGAGACGGTCGTCGTCGGCAGCGTGCCGATGCCGCCCACGGTGCCGCCCGAGTGCACCAGCAGCAGCGAGGACGAGGCAATGGAGCCGTTCACGATCAGCGTGCCGGCATTGACCTCGGTCGCGCCGGTATAGGTGTTCGTTCCGGTCAGCACTGTGGTTCCGGGGCCGTTCTGGTTGACCCAGCCTGAGCCCGTGATCGCCGGGGAAAAGGTGTAGCTGGCGTTCGACTGGTTGAAATTGATCACGCCGTCATTGGCGATGCTGCTCACGCCGGAGATTGCGCCCGCCGTGGCGGCTCCTGGCGTGGCGCCGCCGACATTGAGCGTGCCGTTGCCGGTGATCGCGAAGGTCGCGCCGCTCGCGAAGCTCAGCGAGCCTCCGAGGTTGAGCACGCCGGTGCCCGCGGCGCCGCCGGCACCGGGCGTGTAGTAGGGGCTGTATCCGTTCATGCCTGCGATGCCGCCGAGAACCAGGCTGCCGCCGGCGCCAATCGTGACGGAGGAGGTCGAGTCGACGCTGAGTGTGCCGTTGCCGCCCGCGCCGCCGTCGCCATCGCTGCTGCCACCGTTGGCGGCGAGCCCGCCGATCTGCAGGGTTTGAGTGACCGACAGCGAGGCCGCGTTGGTGAGCGCCACGGTGCCAGCGCCGCCGGCGCCGCCGGTCCCGCCTTCCGCCGCGCCGCCGCCGGCGCCGCCGATCAGGACGGAGCGGTTGACGACCACCGCCCCGTGATCGACCGTGAGGTTGCCGCCCTGGCCGGCCCCGCCGGTGGCATAGTATCCGGCGCCGCCACCGCCGCCGCCCACGCCGACGAAGTCGTAGGCCTTGCTCGTCGTGATCGTGCCCGCCGGGAGCGCCGTCGCCCCCTGGCCGGAAGTCGCTCCCGAACGGATGCTGCCGTCGACAGCGACGACCGTACCGCCACCACCGCCGCCGCCTGTAGCTGGAGATGAACCGCCTGCGCCTCCCAGCAGGCCGCCACTGCCGGCCCCCTGTCCGCTACCGTTTGCGCCTGCGCCGCCAACCGTGCTCGCCGCGCCGCCCGCGTTGTGGCCAGAAAGGCCTGCACCGCCTGCGCCGCCGAGCGCTCCGCCGCCGCCGGCTTGTGCATCCCCTGACGCGCCGCCGCCGCTGACGCCTGCGCCGCTGGTCGCAAAGCCGATTCCGCCGGCGGCGCCGCCGCCGCCGCCGATGCCGCCGCCGCCGCCGCCGGACTGGGTGATAAAGCCCCCATTGCCGCCGGCGCCGACCAGCAGGTTGTCGGCTGCCATGACGGTCAGGGGGGTGAGCGCCGTGCTCGCCGCGAGCAGGCCGAGCCCGCCCAGAAGGGCACTGGAACGACGGCCTGAGCGCGGGGTGTGGCTTGACCGGGCGAGGGTGTCACCCGCCTCGAGGCATATACGCCGGTCCCGCCGGGACCGTTCTCCAGAAGTCGTCACAGCCAAGCCCTAGCCGAATCAGTGCGATAATGAGACGATTCGGGCGACGTCAAGGCAAGAGTGCTGGATCAATCCCGCCGAGCCTTGGTGACGTAAAGGCGATTTGACGCGGAAACGTATCTTCAAAAGCACAAGTGCCCGGTGTGAATTGACTGCCCTGGAGTTGTGCCCGCCTGCGGGCTCATCCCTGACGCGCGAAAGCCGTCTCCAGCCTGCGCTTCACCTCATCCTTCACTGGTTCCGCTGCGGCAAGGATCGCCTTCACCTTGAAGAAGTCGAGCCCGCCGATCCCGTCCAGCCCGGCCCGGATCAGGATGTCGGGCGGCTGCCGCTCGACCATGCGCTGCACCAGCGTCCGCGTCAGGATCTGCGAGGCGCCGACGATCGCCTCCATCGGGCCGGGAATGCGGGCTTCGCTGGCGGCGGAGGCGGGTGCGCTGACATCGACGGCGAGCACGATCCGCCCCGGCGCCAGCAGCCGCTCATAGGGCAGGGGGTCGATGGCGCCGCCGTCGATCAGCACATGCCCGCCGAGCGCCACCGGCCGCACCAGCCCGGGAATGGCGAGCGAGGCGGCGACCGCAGGCGTCAGCGGGCCGCTGTTCAGCACCACCTCGACATGGCGGTGATAATCGGCCGCTATGGCCGAGAAGGGGATCGCCAGCTCCTCGAAACGGTCCGGCACCGCCTCCGGCCAGAACAGGTCGAGCAGGCGCTCGCCATCGATCAGCGCGGGATTGCCGAGGCCGCGCACGAGGTCGGCAAGCTTGCCGACGCGCGCATCGAGCAGCTTCGCCACCACCCGCGCCCTGTCGCGGAAGCTGCCAAGCACATGCTCGCGCAGCTCCCGGCCCGAGAGCCCGGCCGCATAGGCCGCGCCGACGATGGCGCCGATCGAGCTGCCGGCGATCAGCGAGGGCCTGAGGCCCAGCTCGTCCAGCGCCTCGATGACCAGGATATGGCTCAGGCCCCGCGCCCCGCCGGCGCCGAGCACCAGGGCGATCTCGCCGCCGCGAGGCTCAGGCTTGCCCTGCGCCTTGTCGGGGGCGGCGGGCATCGCCGTCAGCCTTCCGCCGCGACCGCCGCCGCCATTTCGCCAAGGCTGGTGAAGCGGAAATCGTAATGCGGCATGGCGCCGGGATCCATCGTCGCGCCGAAGCCGGTGTCGGCATGGCGGCGGTAGATCCAGCAGGAGGCGAGCCCGTTGGCGTTCGCGGGCTTGTGGTCGTGGAACATGCTCTCGGCGGTGTGCAGGATATCCGCCTTGCCGATGCCGTGGCCGGCCCCAAGCTGCTCCAGCATGTAGTCGAAATTGGCCTGCGCCGGCTTGTAGCTGCCGATGTCCTCGGCGGTGTAGATCGCGTCGAAGGTCACGCCGAGCTTCGCGTTGCTATGGGCGAAGGACTCGTTGTCGACATTGGAGAGGATGACGAGCTTGTAGCGCTGCTTGAGCAGCTTCAGCGCCTCGGCGCTGTCGGGAAAGGCCGGCCAGTCGCGGACCGAGCGCCCATAGGCCTGGCACTCCTCCCAGCTCGCTGGCACGCTCCATTCCTCCGCGAGGCGCCGGTAGACCGTGGCGAGGACGTCGCTGTAGCGCTTGGCAGGGGTGTGAAGCTGCTGCGTCGATTCATGACGCGCATGCGCCTCCAGCACTTCGTTGCGGCTGAGCGGCCGGCCGACCTTGGCGACAAGCGGCTGCAGCGCCGCGACCATGCCGCTCTCCCAGTCGATCAGCGTGCCGTAGCAGTCGAAGGTCAGGGCCTTGAAGTCGGTCAGCTTCATCAGGAACTCCGCTCGCTCAGGATGACGATGCACGGCGCTGCCGAAGCGCGCCTCCGGGCTTGCCGCGCGCCCTGCAGGTTGCGTGCCTCTCAGCCGGAGGCGCGCGACAGGAACGGCAGCAGCGCAGCCAGCGTCGCCTGCGGGTTCTCCTCGGGGAGGAAATGCCCGGAATCGATCGCTTGTCCCTCGGCCTGCGGCGCGAAGCTCTGCCGCCAGACATCGAGCGGATTCGAGCCTTGGGCCGGGGTGCCGGCTTTGCCCCAGAGCGCCAGCACTGGGCAGAGGATACGCTTTCCTGCGGCAAGATCGGCCTTGTCATGCGCGATGTCGGTGGTCGCGCCGGCGCGGTAATCCTCGCAGGCCGCATGGATGCGCGAGGGGTCGCTGAAGGACTCCGCATAGGATTGCATCGCCAGCGGGTCGAACAGGTCGAGCGTCTTCGCCCGGCTCCAGCTCGCGATGGTGTGGTCGAGCCAGCCGACGGGATCGGCCTTGAGCAGGTTTTCGGGGACGGGCTCGGGCTGGGCCAGGAAGGTCCAGTGATAGACCTGCATGGCGCGCGAGGCGTTCATGCCCTCCCACATCGTCACGGTCGGGATGATGTCGAGCAGCACCAGTCGCTCGACGCGGCCGGGGTGGTCGAGCGCGAGGCGATAGGCCACGCGCGCCCCGCGATCATGGCCGATCACGGCGAAGCGCAGATGGCCGAGGGCCTGCATCACCGCGACGATATCCTCGCCCATGCCGCGCTTGGTGTAGGTCTCCTTGCCGCCGTCGCCATGCGGCGCGGTCGACCAGCCATAGCCGCGCAGATCCGGGCAGACGACGGTGTGCGTCTTCGCGAGTTCCGTCGCGATCTTGTGCCATTCCGCATGGGTCTGCGGAAAGCCGTGGATCAGCACGAGAGGCGGCCCCTCGCCGCCGACACGCGCGAAGATCTTGCCGACAGGCCCGTCGATCCAGTGAGCCTCGAAGCCGGGGAAGAGGGAGTCGATGTTCGCCATGCGAGGCAGCATAGGCATCGACCCGAAAAGTGGGAACCGGTTTTCGGCGGAGGTCGATGCGAGAAAAATGTGACCCGCCGCGACCGCCCTGTCAGCCTTGCTCGCGCTTCACCGCCTGCCAGCCGATATCGCGGCGGCAGAAGCCTTCCGGCCAGTCGATGGCGTCCACGCCGGCATAGGCGCGCGCCTGCGCCTCCGCCACGCTCTTGCCCATGCCGACGACGTTGAGCACGCGCCCGCCATTGGCGACGAGGTCGCCGTTCTTCAACTTCGTGCCGGCATGGAAGACCAGCACCTCGTCCTGCTCCTGCGCCGTCTCGACGCCGCGGATGACGCTGCCGGTCTCCGGCTTGGCCGGGTAGCCCTTCGCCGCCAGCACGACGGTCAGCGCCGCCTGCTCGGACCAGCGCAGGTCGACATTGGCGAGAACGCCGTCGCAGGCCGCCAGCAGCGCCGGCACGATGTCGCTCTTCAGCCGCGGCATCAGCACCTCGCATTCGGGATCGCCGAAGCGGACATTGTATTCGATCAGCTTCGGCCCCTGCGCCGTGATCATCAGCCCGGCGAAGAGAACGCCCTGAAACGGCGTCCCGCGCTTGGCCATGCCGGCGAGCGTCGGCCGCACGATCTCCGTCATGACGCGCTCTTCCATGGCGGGCGTCATGACGGGGGCCGGCGAATAGGCGCCCATGCCGCCCGTATTCGGGCCGGTGTCGCCGTCGCCGACGCGCTTGTGGTCCTGCGCCGAGGCGAGCGCCAGAGCGTGCTTGCCGTCGCACAGCGCGAAGAAGCTGGCCTCTTCGCCGATCATCCACTCCTCGATCACGACCTCGGCCCCGGCGCTGCCGAGTCCGCCGGAGAACATCATCTCGATGGCCTCGTTCGCCTCGTCGAGCGTCTCGGCCATGACCACGCCCTTGCCGGCGGCGAGCCCGTCGGCCTTGATCACGATCGGCGCGCCTTGGCTCGCGACATAGGCCTTGGCCGAGGCGGCATCCGAGAAGCGGCCGAAGCCGGCGGTCGGGATGTCGAACTCGGCGCAGAGCTCCTTGGTGAAGCCCTTCGAGCCTTCGAGCTGGGCCGCGGCCTTCGACGGGCCGAAGACCTTGATGCCGGCCTGCCTGAGATCGTCGGCGATGCCGTCGACGAGCGGGCCCTCCGGCCCGACGACGACGAGGCCGATGCCCTGCAGCCTGCAGAAGGCAACGACGGCCGCATGATCGGCGACATCGACCGCGACGTTCTCGCCGCATTCGGCCGTGCCCGGATTGCCCGGCGCGATGAACAGCGTGTCGCAGAGCGGGGAGGCGGAGATCGCCCAGGCGAGGGCATGCTCGCGTCCGCCCGAACCGATCAGAAGAATTTTCATAATGGCTCCCATCCGCATTGGCGGTGTTGTGAGCCCTCATCCTGAGGAGCGTTCCGTAAGGAACGCGTCTCGAAGGATGCTCCAGCGTCCTCTGGACCATCCTTCGAGACGCCGCTGACGCGGCTCCTCAGGATGAGGGCTGAGGTCGGCCGAAAGGATCCTTGCGCAATAGCCGCCCCGCGCCGCCGCGGCAACGCTTCTGCTGGCCCCGCGCGCCCGCTATGGTCCGCGCATGGACAGCGAATCGAAGTCACCCGCCGGAAACGCGCCGGAATGGAGCGTCTCGGATCTCTCCGGCGCGCTGAAGCGCACCATCGAGGACAACTTCGGTTTCGTGCGCGTGCGCGGCGAGATTTCCGGCTATCGCGGCCCCGTCGCCTCTGGCCATGTCTATTTCTCGCTCAAGGACACCAACGCCAAGATCGACGCCGTCATCTGGAAGGGCGTTTTCGGCCGGCTGAAGACGCGCCCTCAGGAAGGGCTGGAGGTGATCGCCACCGGCAAGATCACCACCTTCGCCGGCAAGTCGAGCTACCAGATCGTCATCGATTCGCTGGAGCCGGCCGGCGTCGGCGCGCTGATGGCGCTGCTGGAGGAACGCCGCAAGCGGCTCGCGGCCGAAGGGCTCTTCTCCGAGGAGCGCAAGCAGCTCATCCCCTATCTGCCCTCGGTCATCGGCGTCATCACCTCGCCGACCGGCGCCGTCATCCGCGACATCCTGCACCGGCTGGAGGATCGCTTCCCGCGCCGCGTTCTTGTCTGGCCGGTGCGCGTGCAGGGCGAGACCAGCGCGGCCGAGGTGGCCAACGCCATCGCGGGCTTCAACGCGCTTCCCGAAGGCGGGCCGATCCCGCGGCCGGACGTCATCATCGTCGCGCGCGGCGGCGGCTCGCTCGAAGACCTGATGAGCTTCAACGAGGAGATCGTGGTCCGCGCGGCGGCGGCCTCCGGCATCCCGCTCGTCTCGGCCGTCGGCCACGAGACCGATACGACGCTGATCGACTTCGCCGCCGATCTGCGCTGCCCTACGCCGACCGGCGCGGCCGAGAAGGTGGTGCCCGTTCGCGCCGAGCTGATGGGCTTCGTGGCAGATCTGGCGCGCCGCCACGAGGGCGCGATGCGCCGCCTGTCGGATCGCCGCCGCAGCGATCTCAGGGCTCTGGCGCGCGCCCTGCCGGGGCCGGAAGCGGTGCTGTCCGGACCGCGCCAGCGGCTCGACCTCGCGGCGGCCCGCCTTGCGCCCGCGCTTGCGCGGAATGCACGCGTTCATGAACTCGCCCTGCAAAACCTTTCGAGGCGTCTGGAGGCGCGTTCGCCACGCGTCGCACTGGCGGGGTTGCGCGAAAAGCTCAACGGCTATTCGCGCGTGCTAGCCGCGGCGAGAGGCAATGCCATCACGGCCGAGCGCACCCGCATCGCCCATGCGCGCGACCGTCTGGCGACGCTGGAGGCGCGAGCACGCAACGCCTTCGGCCAGAGCCTCGCCCAGCGCGGCGACCGCAGCGGCGCTCTCGCCGAACGCGCCTCGCGCGCCTTCGGCCAGCAGTTGCAGCGCCGCGGCGACCGTCTCGCCTCGCTCTGGGCGCTGATCGGCTCGCTCGGGCCGGAAGCGGTGCTGGCGCGCGGCTATGCGCTGATCCGGGACGAGGCCGGCGCGCTGGTGCGCAGCGTCGGCGAGGCGCATCCCGGCCGGGCGCTCAGCGTCCAGCTCTCGGACGGGCGCTTCGGCGTCACCGTCTCCGGCGGCGAGTCCGGCGGCGGCCGGCCGGCGCCACGACCTGCCACCCGCAAGGCAGGCGGACCTACGACGCAGGGCGATTTGTTCTAAGAGCGCCCCTCGCTCCCGACCTTGGCGAGCGCAGCGTCCGCCTCCAGCACGGTATCGTTGAAGGTCCAGCGCGGGATGGTGCGCATGCGGTCGAGGCCGGCGAAGACGGCCGTAAACCCGCCATCCGGCGAAATCTCGCGCAACGCGGCATCGAACGCCTCGCCGAACCCGTTGAAGCCGTCGGCGGCGACTTCGCACAGATGGATCTGGTTCCAGTCGACCTTGAACGCCGGGTCGCGGAAGAGCACCGCCGCCGTCTCCATCGTCCGGAACGTCCCGATCCGGTTCGCCTCGACGAGTTTCGCGGCAGCCGGGCCGATAAAGTTGCGCATGATCTCCCGGTACTCACCGAGATAGGGCACATGCACGTCGATATATTCGAGCGACGCCTGCCGTTCGGGGCGATCGTCGGAGCCGCGCCAGCTTCGCGGCAGGACGAAGGCCGAGGGGGTGGTCAGGAGAATCTCTGCCCGCAGCAATTGTGCCCCGCTCGGCTGCGGGCCGGCCACGAGCTCGTGAATGACCTCGGCCGGAACGACGTCCCGAAAGTAGGTCAGTTCGAGATGGCTCCACACGGCCGCTTCCGACGCGTTCCGAAAGACGGAGCGATGCCGATAGAGCGCCTTGCCCAGGTATGTTTCGCCAAGCTGCTGCCCGCTGACCGCGCGGTCCTCGAGCTCGGCTTCGGAGCCGGGGTCCCGTGCCTGGATCGTCCGTGCGAGGACCACGAGCCGGTCGTCCGGCTCGATCCGAGCCAGATCTGCACCGTCGAGAGGGTGGATGCTCTCGGCCATGGGATGCCCCCGTTGAATGTGGCTGAATACTGTGGCCGTGGTCCTTGGCTGACGGACCGCCCCGCGCCTCGGCGTCCGGGACGTGCGCTCAGGGTCAGGGCAGGTTGAGGAAAGCCCCCACGCGCTTCAACGCGTCCTCCCGTGCCGCGAAATTGGTCCCGACCGTGACCTTGCCGGTGCCGCTGGCGGAGTAGGCGATGTTCTCGCGCTCGCGCACGTCCAGCCGCGGATGGTCGAAGTCGTGCAGCACGCCGGGATAGAGCACGAGCTCGACCGGCTCGCGGCGCGCCTGCGCCGCCTTGGCGAGGTAGCCGCAAGGGGCGGCGGGCGTCCAGTCGTCGGCATCGCCCATCAGGATGAGCAGCGGCATCCGTACGGCGAAGCTCGGCGATTCCGACTGCACCCGGCAGGCCGGATAGAAGGCGACGGCGCGCTTGAAATCGGGCCGCCCATCGGCAGGGCTGCGGTCCTTGCGGATCGCCGCGAGCACGGTCGATCCGCCGCCCGACCAGCCGATCAGCGAGATCATGCTCGGCTTGATGTCGGCTCGTTGCTGCAGCCAGATCCGCGCGGCCGCGGCATCCGCGACGCGCTCGCGCCCGGCGCGCACCGTCAAATCCTTCACGCCGCATTGCGAGCCGAGCCCGCGCGAGCCATAGCTGTCCGGCATCAGCACGGCGAAGCCGGCCGCCGCCAGCCGCTCGCCCCAATCGGCATGGCGCATGGAGAGCTTGCTGCCATGCTCGCGCCACAGACCCCCGCAACCATGCAGTGCGATCACGGCCGGGAATGGCCCCGGCCCCGCCGGTCGATAGAAGACGCCGACGAGGTTGCCTTCATCGACAGGGATCCACACGCGCTCATACCCGGCGGCCCATGCAGCCGGGCTGACAAGTAGCGCTAGGCAGATCAGTGACGCCTTAAGGCGTTCGAGACTGGACATTGTCGACCAGAGGATTATCACAAGCCTCTGAGTATTCCGGCTTTCCGTTTCGCGATCAATGGGTTGATGCGATTTTGATGAACATCGTCGAGCGCCTGCCGCCCAGCGGCCCCGAAGCGGTCATCGATTACGGCCCCGGCGAGTTCAGGGTGCTGAAGCCGGGCGCGTTCGTGCGTTGTGCCGTCACCGGCGTGCCGATCCGCGTCGATGAGCTGCGCTATTGGTCGATCGAGTGGCAGGAGGCCTATGCCTCACCGGAGGCCGTGATGCTGCGGCTTCGCCGCGCCGGCCGCGCCTGACAGAGACGAAAGCAGGCTTTCCACCCCTTCCGGCGCATCGAAAACCAGCCTGACCGGCAGGACAACGAGGCGCCCGACCTCCGCCGCCGGCCAGAGCGCGGCGAGCTTCGTCCAGTCCTTCTCGGTCGTCGCCACCAGCGCCTTCTGCTGAGACGCTTCGGTGATGACCGCCGCGACATCGGCCGCGCTATAGGCATGATGGTCGCCGAAGGCGCGTTCCGAAACGATGGCCGCGCCGATCTCGCGCAATGTCGCCGCGAATTTCTCGGGCCGGCCGATGCCCGACAGCGCCAGAACCTTTTGGCCGGCAAGCCGCTCCGCTGCCGACCTCTCCGGCTGCAGGCGCGCCGTGACCACCGGCTTGCCCTGGGCCTTTGCCGCTGCCGCCACCTCCGCGCCGGCCTTGCCTCTGCCGATCACGATGACGGCGTCCGTCTCGGCAAGTTGCCCGGCGAGCGGTGCCCGCAGGGGGCCGGCCGGCACGCACAGCCCGTTGCCCACGCCGCCGAGCCCGTCGACCACCGCAAGCTTCAGGCGCTTCGCCAGCGAAGGATTCTGCAGCCCGTCATCCATCACGATCACCGTGGCGCCGAGGCCGCGCGCGAGCTTCGCGCCGGCGACGCGGTCGCGCGCGATGACGGTGCGCAGATGGCGCGCCATCAGCATCGGCTCGTCGCCGACGGCGGCCGCATCATGCCGGTCCGGATCGACCTCGACCGGGCCGGAAAGCCGCCCGCCATAGCCGCGCATCAGCACGAAGGGCTTCTCGCCGCGCCGTTCGAGCATCCGGGCAAGCGCGATGGCGGTGGGCGTCTTGCCTGCGCCGCCGGCGATGAAATTGCCGACGCAGAGCACGGGCAGCCCGATAGCGGCGCCGGAACGGCGCATCCGCCGCAGCGTGATCTGCCCGTAGAGGAAGCCCAGAGGCTGCAGCAGCCGCGCGGCAAACGTCGGCTTCTCCTGCCACCAGAACAGCGGCGCAGCCGGCATCAGGAGATGTCGCGCTGGCCGAGCGCGACGCGCATCAGGAGTGGCTCGATGGTCTGCAGTGTGCGGTTGATCGCGCCGCCGAGCCGGTGGGCGGTCTGCGCTGCCGAGCGGGCCGCCAGCCGGGCGCTGGCCGGGTCGCTCAGCCAGCGATGGACGGCCTCCGCCAGGGCCCGCGCATCGGCGACCTCCCGCGAGCCGCCATCCTGGTCGAACGCCGCGAAGATCTCGGCATTGTTGTGGACATAGGGGCCGTGGAGCAGGGCGCTGCCGAGCTTGGCGGGCTCGATCGGGTTGTGCCCGCCGATGCCCTCCACCAGCGAGCCGCCGAGGAAGGCGATCTGCGAGAGCCGGTAGAACAGCCCGAGTTCGTTGACCGTGTCGGCGATATAGAGCGCGACGTCGCGCTCGGGCTGGCCGCCTGCGGCGCGGCGCGACACGGCGACGCCGTTGGCCTGCACCAGCGCCTCGATGTCGGGGCCGCGCTGCGGGTGTCGCGGCACGATGATGGTCAGCAATTGCGGCAGATGCGGTTTCAGCGCGAGATGGGCGGCGAGCACGAGCTCGTCCTCGCCCGGATGGGTGCTCGCCGCGATCCAGATCGGCCGGCCCGTCGTCATGCCGTCGAGGATCGCGAGCATGTCGGGATCGGCGGGCGGCGCCGGCACGTCGAATTTCAGATTGCCCGCGACGCTGACACGCGGCGCGCCGAGTTGGGCGAGCCGCTCGGCATCGCCATGCGACTGGGCGAGGCAGGCTTCGAAGCAGGAGAGCAGGAAGCGCGAGGTCTTCGGCAGCTTGTACCAGCGCAGGAAGGAGCGCTCGGACATCCGGCCATTGACCATCACCACCGGGATGTCGCGGCGCTTGGCCTCGATCAGCAGGTTGGGCCAGATCTCGGATTCGCAGATCAGGCAGAGTTCCGGCTGCCAATGGTCGAGGAAGCGGCGCATGTAGCGCGGCACGTCGAGCGGGACATATTGGTGGATCACCCCGGCCGGGAGCCGCGCCGCCAGGAGCTTCGCGGAGGTCACGGTTCCGGAGGTGACGAGCACCGCGAAGCCCCGCTTCTGCAGCCGCGCGATCAGGGGCAGCAGCGTCACCGTCTCGCCGACGCTGGCGCCGTGCAGCCAGACCACCGGCTTGCTTGGCCGCCTGACGCTCGCCCAGCCGCGCCGCTCGGCCAGCCGTTCGGCGTCTTCCTTGCCCTTGCGTTGGCGCCAGAGAAGGAGCCCGGCGGCAGCAGGCTCCAGCAGCCCGGTGGCGTAGCGATAGGCCCTGAGGATCGAGCCCTTGCCGCTCATGCCGCAGGCGCTCCTATGGCGGGCTTCCCGGCGGCTTCCTGCCGCTGCCGCAGATCCGCGCCCGGGTCGCGGCTGCCGACCAGTTCGTAGGCGCGGGCATGGACGGCGTCGAGGCTCGCCTGCACGGCCAGCCTCGCCGCTTCCTGCGCTGCCTCGTCGGCGTCGCGCGGAACCAGGATCGGCTCGCCGACCACGATCGCCCCGCGCCCGAAGGGCAGGCCGATCGAGGCGCGGTCCCAGCTGTTGAAGTCGATGCGGCGGCTGGTCACCACCGCCACGGCCCGGATCGGCCGGCCCGAGGCGCGGGCGAGCGCGACGATCCCGGGACCGGCGATGCGGGCCCGCTTCGGGATGTCGGCCGTCAGCACCATGGTGTCGCCGGCCGCGAGACGCCGCACCATGGCGATGAACGCGCTGGCGCCGCCCTTCTCGCGGATCTTCTTGCCGAGCGCGCCGGAGCCGCGAATCGCGCCGATGCCGAGTTCGCGCAGCGCGATGGCGTTGAAGCCGCCGTCGCCATGGCGCGAGACCAGCGAGCAGGCCGGCATCCAGTCCGGCCGCGCGAAGGGGATCATGATGTGCTGGCCGTGCCACATCGCGAAGATGAGCGGCAGCTCCGGCCGGACATGGTCGTAAATGTCGGCCGGCTCGAACACGATCCTGTTCGTCCGCTGCACGAGGCGCAGATAGCCGGCGAGCAGCCGGCCGAGCGTCTCCTGTGCCACACGCGTCTTGAGGATCGAGAAACCCATTACCCTGCTGCCGAGGCTTCTGGCCTCAGCTCGCAGCCGTTTCGGGATCGAGGAGGCGGTGGAGATGAACGATGAAATAGCGCGTTTGCGCCTGGTCTACGGTCTGCTGCGCCTTGGCCTTCCAGGCCAGGTGCGCACTCGCATAGTTGGGGAAGACGCCGACGATGTCGAGCTTCGCCAGATCCTTGAAGGTGATGCCTTCGAGAGAGTCGAGCTCGCCGCCGAAAACGAGATGGAGAAGTTGCTTACTGTCTGTTGCCGCGCTCATCGGTCTCTCCCTGGCACCGGACCGAAGAGTGGAATCCACTTTTCGGAGAAATCCGATGCGATAGCCATCAGATGGATCACCGTGACCGCGTCCGTCAGGACGCGCGGTAATCCAAGGGCCGCATGGGGCCAATTAAGGCATCCTGTTCGCACATGCGAGCAGGCCGAGCCGCAAACGTTAAAAAAATCTGATCAGACGGGCTGCGTCTCACCGTCGCGCAGCCGCTCCAATGCGCGCAGCAGCGGTCCGGTCAGCGCGCCATTGCTCGCCATCAGCATGCCGTGGATCGGATGAGTGCGATTATAGGCCACGGCCTGCCCGCCCGGCCCGCTGAGTCGGCCGCCGGCCTCGCTCAGCACGAGATCGGCCGCGGCGAGGTCCCAGTCGCGGGCGTCGGGGGAGATCAGGCCGGCATCGATGGTGCCGTCGGCGATGCGGGCCAGCCTGAGCGCCAGGGAGGGAATCTTGTCGGCGGCCTCGAAGCTTTCCGTGCGTGCGAGTGCATCGAGCATCGGCTTCGGCCCGGCGATGCGTGCTCCGGCCAGCGTTTCGGCCGGCGAGGTCCGGATGGTCTCGCCGCTGCGGCGCGCGCCGCCGTCGCGCAGCGCCGTGTAGGTCGCGTTGCAGGCCGGCGCATGGACGATGCCCAGGATGGGCTCGCCGGCATCGAGCAGCGCGACGCAGACCGCCCAATCGGGCGAGCCGCTCATATAGGCGCGCGTGCCGTCGATGGGATCGACCACCCAGACGAAGCGGTGCGACAGGCGCCTCGCATCGTCCACGGTTTCCTCGGAGAGCCAGGCTGCTTCCGGCAGCAGAGCGGAGAGCCGCACGCGCAGGAAGGTGTCGACGCCGATATCGGCTTCCGTGACAGGCGAGCCGCCGTTCTTCGACCAGGTCCGCGCCGCTGTCCTGGCCCCGGGCCGGAAGAGGTCGAGCGCCAGCGCGCCCGCCTCGATGCAGCTCTCACCGGCCGCCTTCAGCAGTTCAGACGCGATCGGTGGCGTGATGGCGTTCATGCTTTGGTATCGGCCTCGAAACGCGCGGTTTCAAGCTGAAAATGCGGCGCTGCATCCTAAAAATGCGGCACTGCGTCGAATCCCGGTGCCTCTCGCTGCGGGGCTGACTACGTCACGCGTCACAGAAGCTGGAGCAGCCTCCAGCCGGTCCAGCCGAAGGCCGCGATCCAGGCGGCGGTTCCGGTGAGGGCCAGCAGCGCATTGGCCACGGCGACATCGATGGCGCCCAGCAGGCGCCGCATGAGGAAGATCGCCACGGCTCGCGCTCGGTCGGTTTCGGCGCTCAGATTTCAATTCGTCGAGATGAAACGTGCACCTCCCAAATGGGGGCCTGACCCAAAGCACCTGCCTCGATCGGGCAGGGCAGGGACTTGGATCGAATGCGCTCTCGCTCAGTGACAAGGCGTAAACCATTGATCTCGTTAAGGCGTCTTTCACCGAACGCCTTAAGTGCTCGGACACGGCCTGCCTCCATCCTCATACGACAAGCACGAGAGCTCCCGCATTCACAGAGGGCTCCGCTGCACAGGGATCAAAGAGGCGTTAAAACCGATGGCCAGCGTCACGCCGGCTGCCGGGGAGGGCGGTTTTGCGCCGCATCTCCCCGGTGGGTCGACCTACACAGCGATCGTTTCCCACAATCCGATGCCGGCCCGCCCGGCCGCGCCCGCGATCGAGCGCGTCGGTTCCGTGCGGATCCTGCAGAGCTCTCCCCGTTGGCGCGGCGTGGCGCTGCGCCTCGCCGACCCGATGGGGGACGACGAGCGTTTCGAACTCGCGCTGACCGCCGGTGACGGTCGCTCCATCGTGGTCGCCTGCGTGGATCGCGAGGAGGCTGTCGCGCTCTGGCGTGATTTCGGCCGGACGAGCGGCCTGCCGCTGTTGCTCGAGACGCCGGATGGCGTCGTCAGCGAGCCGTTTCCCCAGATCGGCCGTCTCGCGCTCGGCCCGGTGCGGATCAGGCGCCGCTACGGCTTCCTCAACGGCCGCCGCCCGCGCTTCCTGACCCGCCGCAAGACCGGCCGCCTCGCAGAGCTGCCGGTGATCGTCGCCGGCGACCGGCTGACGGATTGATTCAGACCCCGAGCACCGCGCGGCTGATGGGATCGAGAGCGAGCCCCGCGGCCAGAAGCAGGCCGGCATACTGATTCGAGCGGAAGATCCGGAGAGCGACCGGCGAGGTCGCGCCCGGAATGCGCTTGACCTGCCAGGCGAGATGGACGGCGAAGGCGGCAAAGCCCAGCCAGGCGAAGAGGCCTCCGCCGACGAGCCAGATCGCGACGCCCGAAAGCATCAGCGTCAGCCCGAAGCAGAGCGCGACGGCCTCGCGGGTGTGGTTTCCGAAATAGCGCGCGCTCGACTTGATGCCGACGATGACGTCGTCCTCGATGTCCTGCATCGCGTAGATCGTATCGTAGCCGACGGTCCAGGCGACGGCGGCCGCATAGATCAGGAAGGCCGGCGGATCGAGCCGCCCGAAGACGGCGCTCCAGCCGAGCAGCCCGCCCCAGGAGAAGGCGAGTCCCAGCACGAACTGCGGCATGTTCGTGACGCGCTTCATGAAGGGGTAGATCGCCACGATCGCGAGCGAGGCGATGCCGAGCCAGATCGTGAAGCGGTTGAATTGCAGCAGCACGACGAAGCCGAGGAGCGCCTGCGCGACCATGAACAGGGCGGCAGCCTTTGCCGTGACCTGCCCGGATGGCAGCGGCCGGCCGCGCGTACGCGCCACCTCGGCGTCGAGCTTGCGGTCGATGATGTCGTTGAAGGTACAGCCTGCGCCGCGCATGAGGACGGCGCCGACGAAGAAGAGCAGGCAGTGCCAGGGATTGGGATAGGGCTGTCCGGCTGCGATGGCCGCGAGCCCCGCTGCCCACCAGCAGGGCATCAGCAGCAGCCACCAGCCGATCGGCCGCTCGATCCGCGCGAGCTTCAGGAAGGGCCTCGTCGCACGCGGCGCGCGCGTGTCGACCCAATGGTCCGTCAGGGCGTCGGGGAGGGGGGCGTCATGCCCCGGCATGGCGGGCACAGCTCGCCCGCGGCGTCAGAGGGCGCCCTGCGGAATGCGCAGGCCGCCGCCCGCGCCGCTGGTGATGGAGTCGGCGCCGCCGAAGGGGTTGGCGCCCTGCGCCTGCTGGCGCGCGCGACGCTCCATATCGGCCTGCTGCTTCACGGCGTTGCAGGCCTGGCCGCGGAAGGTCAGGACCTTCGCGTTGTCGGCCTTCATGCCTTCGATGAAGGTCGGGGGAATCTGGCACCAGTCCTGATTGGCCGTGGCGAACTTGATCGCAGCCTCGCCATTGTTGACCAGGCGTCCGAAGGTGCCGCAGGCCTCCTGCGGCGTCATCTTCTTCTTGGCCTGCTGGGAGGAGGCGAGCCGCTGGACGATGGTCTGGCGCTCGCCCATCAGCTTCTGGAGCTGCTCGCAGCCGGAAGCCTGGGCCCTGGCCGGTGCGGCGTCCAGGAAAATGGCAAGGGACATCGTCGCCGCAAGGCCGAGTGTCGCGGTGAATCCCGAAGCCGTCCTGCGCCGCATGGTCCCCTCTCCAGATTGCGGCCTGCCTGGCCGATCTTTAAACATGTCCCTAACAGCAGGCGCTGTTAACGCCAACGACCCTTGCGAGTCTACTCGCCATATGTTGGGGAGCTGTCCTCCTAATAGAGGATTGTGGCGTTTTTCTTGAGAGGGCGCCTGCGCGCATGGCCATTCCCGATTTCGCCCGTCACCGCCTCTTCATCGAGGGGACCTTCACGCCTTCCGCGACGCTCCCCCTGGAGCGCGAGCAGGCGAACTACCTGCTCAACGTCTTGCGCCTGAAGGCCGGCGACACCGTGCTCGTCTTCAACGGGTGCGACGGCGAATGGCTCGCATCCATCGCGCCGGAAGGGCGCAAGCAGGCGAGCCTCTCTCTCCTGCGGCAGGTGAAGGCGCAGCCCCCGGCCTCCGACCTGCATTATCTCTTCGCGCCGCTGAAGCATGCGCGGCTCGACTACATGGCGCAGAAGGCGGTCGAGATGGGGGCAGGGCTCCTTCAGCCGGTCATCACCCGCCGCACGCAGGTTTCGCGCCTCAATCTCGATCGCATGCGCGCCAACGCTGTCGAGGCGGCAGAGCAATGCGGCATCCTGAACCTGCCGGAGGTCGCGGTTGAAAAGCCCCTGGAGGCTGCGCTTGCCGATCTCGAACCCGAGCGGCTCCTGATCTTCTGCGACGAGGCCATGGAGGAGGCGAGCCCCGTTTCGGCGCTGGCCGCGCGTACTCCTGCATCGCTGGCTGTCCTGATCGGCCCGGAGGGCGGCTTCGACGAGGCCGAGCGGCGCCTGATCGCCGCGCGGCCGAACACCTTGCCGATCTCGCTCGGGCCGCGCATCCTGCGCGCCGACACTGCGGCGGTCGCGGCGCTAGCCCTCGTCCAGGCCGTCCTGGGCGACTGGTCGCGGCGCTGAACGCCGATCGGACGCACCCGCGTCCCTCCATCTGCCGCGGGGGCGACCTTTCACGAATGCAAGGAGCCGGTCGTTGTCGAGCGTCCGGCGCTCGCCTATGTGTGACGTCCACAATGCTGCCACCTTCCGGCTTTCGCCGGTGGGACGGTGGCTCACGCCTGATATTCTGCCGGAGCACCCATGGCTCGCGACGTGTCCGATTCGACCCCGATCGGTTCGAAGGATGAACTGATCTCCTGGATCGCCGCCGGGGAGAAGCCGGCTTCCGCCTTCCGGATCGGCACCGAGCACGAGAAGTTCCCGTTTTACCGGAGCGATCTTGCACCTGTGCCCTATGAGGGCCGGGCCGGTGCCGGCGGCATCCGCGCCTTGCTCGAGGGCATGCAGCAGCGCCTCGGCTGGGAGCCGATCCTCGATGCCGGCCACATCATCGGCCTGGCCGGGCCGGATGGCGGCGGTGCGATCTCGCTGGAGCCCGGCGGCCAGTTCGAGCTCTCGGGCGCGCCGCTGGAAACGCTGCACGAGACCGACAGCGAGCTCGCGGCGCATATCGCGGACGTCAATGCCGTCGCAGCCCCGCATGGTATTGCCTTCGCCGCGCTCGGCGCCTCTCCGCTCTGGACGCGTGGCGAGACGCCGGTGATGCCCAAGGGCCGCTACAAGATCATGGCGAACTACATGCCGAAGGTCGGCACGCTCGGCCTCGACATGATGTTCCGGACCTGCACCGTGCAGGTCAATCTCGACTTCGGCAGCGAGGCGGACATGGTCCGCAAGCTGCGCGTCTCGCTTGCCCTGCAACCGCTCGCCACGGCGCTCTTCGCCTCCTCGCCCTTCCTCGAGCGCAAGCTCAACGGCTTCCAGTCGATGCGCTCGGAGATCTGGCGCGATACGGACAATGCCCGCTCCGGCATGATCGCCTTCGCCTTCGACGAGGGCATGTCCTACGAGTCTTATGTCGATTGGGCGCTCGACGTGCCGATGTATTTCGTCAAGCGCGGCGATACCTATCACGACGTTGCCGGCGCCTCCTTCCGCGACCTGCTGGCCGGCAAGCTGAAGCAGTTGCCCGGCGAATGCGCCACGATGTCGGACTGGGCCAATCATCTCTCGACGCTCTTCCCGGAAGTCCGGCTGAAGCGCTTCCTGGAGATGCGCGGCGCCGATGCCGGCCCGGCCGACATGCTGACCGCTTTGCCGGCCTTCTGGGTCGGGCTGCTCTACGACCAGTCCGCGCTCGACGCTGCCTGGGACCTCGTCAAGGGCTGGAGCGATGCCGAGCGCCAGGCGCTGCGCGATGCCGTCCCGAAGCAGGGGCTCGCGGCGACCATCGCCGGCCGCAAGCTCGCGGAGATCGCGGGCGAAGTGCTGGAAATCTCGCGTGCGGGCCTGGCGCGGCGGGCGCGGCACAACCGCCAAGGGCAGGATGAGGGCATCTTCCTGGCGCCGCTGCAGGAGATCGTGTCGAGCGGGCGGAGCCTCGCCCAGGTGCTCGAGGCGCGCTATCGTGGGCCCTGGGGCGGCAAGGTCGAGCCCGTGCTGACGGAGCTCGTGCTCTGAGGTTTTGCGCGCCGTCCCGGTTGGGTTGCCGAATCTGCAACTCAACCGTGTATTTCGGCGACTGCATTAACGTGTTGGAATGAGTTGTCGCCTAACCTAGCGGCATGAAGCAGCTCGCCGCCAGCTTTGTCAGGTTCATCCGCAATGAGCGCGGCACCACCGCGATCGAGTATGCGCTGATCGCCGGCCTGATCTCGATCGTCATCGTTGGGGCGGTCACCGCGGTCGGGGTGAACGTCGGCAATCTCTTCGCCAGCATTCTGCCCGGCCTGGGCTAGCAGCAGGTCCTACTCCGCCGCCGTCTTGAAGCTCGCCAGGTTGTCGAGGCTCTGGATGATGTGCTCCGCCAGCGCATTGGAGAGCACCGATGGGTCGAAGCGCGTGCGCAGCAGCCCGATCTTGCAGGAGGGCAGGGTGGCGAAACCTTCCGACGGGCCGAGGATGCGCATGCCGGGCCTGACCGCGCTTTCGGGGAGCACCGAGACAGCGAGCCCTGCCAGCACTGCCGCACCGACCGCCGTCGAATTCCAGCTCGCATAGAGCACGCGGAAGCGGCGGCTCTTGGCCTCCAGCGCATCCACCGCGGCCTGACGCCAGTTGCAGGTCGGCCGGCCGAGCGCCAGCGGCAGCGGGTCCTCCTCATGCACGCCATGGCGCGCCGAGGTGACCCAGAGCAGCGGCTCGATGCGGATGATCTCTCCCTGCCCCTTGCTCTCGACATGGGTGATGATGGCGAGGTCGATATCGCCGGTCGCGATCCGCTCGGCCAGCATAGGCGTCGGCTCGCAGACGACTGTGACCTCGGCGCGCGGGTTCGAATGGGAGAAGCGCGCCAGGATCTCCGGCAGGTAGCGATCGGCGTAGTCGTCTGGCACGCCCAGTCGGATGCGGCCCTTGAGATCCGCATCGGCGAAGGAGGCGACGCATTCGAGGTTCAGCCGCACGATCCGGCGGGCATAGTCGAGCAGCCTCTCGCCATCCTCGGTGAGCTTGGCGTGGCGTCCGTCACGGCCGAAAAGGGGCCGCCCGATACGCTCCTCCAGCCGCTTCATCTGCATGGAAACGGCCGACTGCGTCTTGAAGACGATCTCCGCAGCGCGCGTGAAGGAGCCCGTATCGGCAATGGCGACGAAGGTCTTGAGCTGATCCGCGTCGAGCACATGGGCCATGGCGATCCCTCGTCCGCTGTCCATCAATATCCGTGTTGTGAGACATCATAACCATTCGTTTGGCTGATGACCAGAGCCTTGATAACGTTTCGTCATTCTCCGCATCTGTCGGTCAACGGTGCGTCCGGACCGGGCGGAGATGTCGAATATCGCCGATCCTGTCCTTTCCGCCCCCTGGAGGTCGTCATGCTACTCATGACCGTTGCCGCGAAGTCGCTCTCGTCCGTTTCGGCCGGCGCCACGCGCGTCGCCGTGGTGGGCAGCAGGCGCATCATCCGCCTGACGCGGGCGCTCATTCACCGCCGCGAGGTGATGTTTCTGGGCGAGCTCGACGAGCGCGGGCTGAAGGATATCGGTCTCGTCCGCTCCGACATCGCCGGCGCGCTCGCGACATCCTGGCTGGATGATCCTTCGACCGTGCTGGCGGCTCGCTCGCAGGCCCGTTCGGGTGTCGCCGCCGCCCGGCGCGAGCAGGCCCAGCGCCATGCCGAGCCGAAGCCGGCAGTCCCGGCCAAGCCGATCGCCGTCGCACGCTGCGCCTGACCCCTCGGGAACAGCGTCTTCTGGGCGGAAGCCAGGTGCTTCCGCCCTTTTTTGTTTTTCCAGGATTCGCAGAAAAGCGGCACGCTCCAGACGTGTGGTGCGCCTCAGCGCCGGCCCTGGCCGCCGCCGAGCATGGCGTCGAGGATATCTTTCATCGCGTTCTGGTGACCTTCCTGGATCTGCCGGCCGGTCTTGAACATCTCGTTCAGGGCATCGAGGCCGATCGAACCCGGACCCGTTTCCGAGGATGGGGGCGGCATCTCGTCGTCCATCTCCGGCCCGGGCTCCGGCGCGCGACGGGGCGGGGCGCTGCGTCGCTGCGGTGCCGGCGCTTCGGGCTCCGGCTCGGGCTGGGAAAACGCACCGCCGCCCAGCATGCCCTTGAGGACCTGTTCGAACAGGCCGCCGAAAGGATCGGTCGGCGCGCCCTGCCGCGGATCGGACTGCGGCGGCGCGGCGCCCTGCGTTCCCCCCGGCGTTCCCTGGCCGAACATGCCGCCGAGCATCGCTTCGAACGGGTTCTGAGGCATCGGCGGCATTTGCGGCGGCCGTTGCGGAGCCGGCTGGGCGCCGCCCATCTGGCCGCGCATCGCCTCCGCGAATTGCCCTAGGATGCCGCCGAGTCCCGTATTGCTGCTCGACTTGAACAGCCCGCCCATCAGCATCGAGGCGATGATCGGCAGCATCTGCTTGAGGATGGCCTGGCTGACGCCGCTCGTCGCCGCAGCCTGCGCGGCGAGCGCCCGGCTGACCTCCGGAGAACCGAAAAGCTGGCTCAGCACGTCGTTGCCGGCGGTCTGCGCTCCGCTGGGGATGCCCTGGCCCGCGGCCTCGAAGAAGCGGGCGTAGGGCGAGGCCGTCATCATCTGCGCCAGCGAGCCGAAGGCGTAGGGATCCTGCGTCTGCCGCTGCAGCCCCATCGAGAAGGCCGGCAGCAGCGCGTCGAGCGCGGCCTGTGTCTGCTGCAGCGTCAACCCGTATTGCCGGGCCAGGTTCTGCATTGCCTGGCCGTTCTGGGCGGATTGCATGATGTCGAACAGGTTCATCGCGATCGCCTCCCGAGGCTGGCATCGATCATGCCGCCGGCACGGACGATAGCAGGCCGGGCATAGCCGGCCAATCGACAGAACGTCAGCGCTCCGGTTCGCCGACCCCGCCGACCGCGACCTCGGCGCCGCCATCCTCGATGACCTGCTGCGTCTCGGCGTTGAGCGCCTTCGACTTGCCCTTGGGCAGCACGAGCGGCTCCGGCGTGACGCGGGGCACCCGGTCGAGCGCCGCGGCCAGCCCCTCGCTGAACTGGATCTCCATGCGCTGCGCATCGCGGTCGCGGACATGGTCGATGATCAGATCGGCCTCGTCCCGCGTCAGCCCGACCGTCTCCAGCGTCACCCGGCCGAAATCGAGCGCCGATTCAAAGGTCTCGCGCATCTGGAAGTCGACATTCGCCTTCATCAGCTCGATGGCGTGGATGCGGTCATAGGCCCGCACATGCAGCCGCGCATTCGGGAACTCGGCCTTGGCCATTTCGACGATGCGCAGCGCGGCCTGCTTGTCGTCGATGCAGATGCAGATGACCTTGACCTTGGCCGCGCCGGCGGCACGCAGCACGTCGAGGCGCGTGCCGTCGCCGTAATAGATCTTGAAGCCGAAACGCGCCGCCGAGCGGATGCGCTCGACGTCGGATTCGATGACCGTGACGTCGATATGCTGGAGCAGCAGCGCCTGCGTCACGATCTGGCCGAAGCGCCCGAAGCCGACCACCATGACCTGGCTGCCCTCGGCGCCATCGAAATCCTCATCCATGGTCTCGGGCTTGATCCGCGCCAGCAGGGCACTGTCGATGAGCTTGGCGAGAATGGGTCCGATCAGCATGCTGATCGCAGCCAGGGCGGTTGCGATCGCTGCCTGCCTTGCATCGAGCAGTCCCTGGGCGAGGCCGAGTGGCAGCAGGACGAAGGCGAACTCGCCGGCCGGCGAGAGCAGGGCACCGGCCCGGATCGATTCGACCCAGGACGAGCAGGACAGCCGCATGATCGAGGCGACGACCGCGATCTTGAACAGGATCAGCAGCGGCGCGGCGAGCGCGAGCAGAAGCGCGTTCTCGGCGACCAGCTTGAGATCGATCGACATGCCGACCGCCATGAAGAACAGGCCGAGCAGCACACCGCGGAACGGCTCGATATCGGCTTCGAGTTCATGCCGGAAATGCGAGTCGGCCAGCATCACGCCTGCGAGGAAGGCACCCATCGCCATGGACAGGCCGACATGCTCCATCAGCAGCGCGGCGCCGAGCACGATCAGCAGCGCTGCGGCCGTCATCACATCCTTGGCGCCGCTGTTGGCGAGGATGCGGAAGAACGGGTTCAGCACATAGCGTCCGGCCAGGATGATCGCGACGAGCGCGACCAAAGCGATGCCGAGGCTCGCCAGCGCCGGCATCATCGGCGCATCGGCCGCCCGGCCCGTGGTGGCGAGCAGCGGCAGCAAAGCCAGCGCCGGCGCGATCGCCATGTCCTGGAACAGCAGGATCGAGAAGGTGCGCCGGCCATACACCTCGCCCACATCGCCGCGCTCGTCGAGCAGTTGCAGCGCGATCGAGGTGGCGGAGAGGGCCAGCGCCGTGCCGACCACGACGGCGCCGGGGCCGGACAATCCGAGCCACCAGGCGATCAGGCCGATGCCGGCGGCGCTCAGCGCCATCTGCGCGATGCCGGAACCGAGGATGTCCTTGCGCATCGAATAGAGGCGCGACGGCTGAAGCTCGAGCCCGACCAGGAAGAGAAGCAGCACGACGCCGATCTCGGCCGTGCTGCGGATCGCATTCGGGTCCTTGATGACGCCCAGAAGCGAGGGGCCGATGACGACACCGGCCGCGAGATATCCAAGGACCGCCGATTGCCCGAGCTTGCGGAACAGCGGCACGGCGATCACCGCCCCGGCACAGAAGGTCAGGATTGGCGGCAGGTAGCTGGCATGCGAGGCGGCGTCGGCCATGCGGGACTCGTGAACGTAAGCGGGGGGCGGGCATGACGTCGCGGCGTGACGCGGCGAGGCTTCCTGCTATCTAGGCGCTGGAGCGCCTTCCTGCGAGGGGCAAGGCACGTGCCAGGGACGGGGCGCGGTTGCGCTTCCTTGACATCGCCACGCTCCCGCCGAAAGAAGACGCTGACCGATCGGAGTTTCCCTGCGCGTGACCAAGCCGCCGCTCGACATCCTGCTCTGTGCCCCGCGCGGCTTCTGCGCCGGGGTGGTGCGCGCCATCGACGCGGTCGAGAAGGCGCTCACGCTGCATGGTGCGCCGGTCTATGTCCGCCATGAGATCGTCCACAACAAATACGTCGTCGAATCCCTGAAGCGGAAAGGCGCGGTTTTCGTGGCCGAGCTTTCGGAGGTCCCGGACGCGACGCGCCCGGTGATCTTCTCGGCGCATGGCGTCGCCAAGGCCGTGCCGGCCGAGGCCGCATCGCGCAATCTCTTCGCCATCGACGCCACCTGCCCGCTGGTCACCAAGGTCCACCGCGAGGCAGAGGTCCATCACAAGCGCGGCCGTCACATCCTGCTCGTCGGCCATGCCGGCCATCCGGAGGTGATCGGCACCATGGGTCAGCTGCCCGAGGGCGCGATCACGCTGATCGAGACCTTGGCCGATGTCGCCGCGCTTGAGCCGCCGGCCGGCCGGCCGCTCGCCTATGTCACCCAGACGACGCTCTCGGTGGACGATACCCGCGGGATCGTCGAGGCACTGCAGGCCCGCTTCCCGGAGCTGATCGCCCCGCACAAGGAAGATATCTGCTACGCCACCACCAACCGCCAGGAAGCGGTGAAGCGCGTCGCCCCGCTGGTTGACGGGCTGATCGTCGTCGGCTCGCCCAATTCCTCGAACTCGCAGCGCCTTCGCGAAGTCGCCGAGCGCGCCGGCTGCCCGGTCGCGCGGCTGGTGCTGCGCACCGACGAGATCGACTGGTCGGTCTTCGGCGATATCCGCAGCCTCGGCATCACGGCCGGCGCCAGCGCTCCTGAAGTGCTGGTCGAAGAGATCATCGACGCTTTCGCCGAGCGCTACGAAGTCCGCGTCGAGACGGTCTCGACCGCCGACGAGAACGTCTTCTTCCCGCTGCCGCGCGAGCTGCGCGGCGAGGCGACGCCCACCGCGGCGGAATGATTTCCAGCAAGAGAGCCCGATCTTGGCCGTTTATACCGAAGTGCCCGATGATGAGATGGCGGCGTTCGTCGCGCGCTATGGCATCGGCGATCTCCTCTCCGCCAAGGGCATTGCCGAGGGCGTCGAGAACTCGAACTTCCTGATCCATACGACGCAGGGCACCTATATCCTTACCCTCTACGAGAAGCGGGTGAATCCGGACGATCTGCCCTTCTTCCTCGGACTGATGCAGCACCTCGCCACGCGCGGGGTCATCTGCCCGCAGCCGGTCAAGGATGGCCGTGGCGAGATGCTCGGCCGCCTCGCCGGGCGCCCCGCAGCCATCGTCACCTTCCTTGACGGGCTCTCGGTGCGCCGGCCGACCGCCGCCCATTGCCAGGAACTTGGGCGCGGTCTCGCGCTGCTGCATCAGGCCGGAGCGGATTTCGCGACCGAGCGGGTCAATGCGCTCTCCGTGCCGGGCTGGCGGCCGCTGGCGGAGCAGGCCGGCACTGACGCGGACAAGGTTTCACCCGGCCTCAGCCAGCGGATCATGGCCGAGATCGGCGTGCATGAGGCGAGTTGGCCGCAGGACCTGCCGCGCGGCGTCATCCATGCCGATCTCTTCCCCAACAACGTCTTCTTCATCGGCGACAAGCTCTCGGGGCTGATCGACTTCTATTTCGCCTGCACCGACACCTTCGCCTACGACCTCGCGATCTGCCTGAACTCCTGGTGCTTCGAGGCCGACGGCTCGTTCAATCTCACCAAGGGGCAGGCGCTGCTGGCGGGCTATGAGAGCGTGCGCCCGCTCAGTGAGGCAGAGATCGAGGCGCTGCCGCAGCTTTGCCGCGGCTCGGCGCTGCGCTTCCTGCTGACGCGGCTGGTCGATTGGCTCAACGTCCCGCCCGGCGCGCTGGTCAAGCCGCATGATCCGCTCGAATACGACCGCAAGCTCGCCTTCCACCAGCGCGTCGCCGACGCACGCGACTACGGGCTGAAGCGGTGAGCGACACGGTCGAAGTCTGGACGGATGGCGCCTGTTCCGGCAACCCCGGCCCAGGCGGCTGGGGGGCTATCCTGACCTTCAACGGGGTCGAGAAGGAGCTCTCCGGCGGCGAGCAGCTCACCACCAACAACCGCATGGAGCTGATGGCCGCCATCGCGGCGCTGGAGGCGCTGAAGCGGCCCGTGACCGTCGCGCTCCACACCGACAGCCAGTATCTGCGCCAGGGCATCACCGGCTGGATCCATGGCTGGAAGAAGAACGGCTGGAAGACCGCCGACAGGAAGCCGGTGAAGAATGCCGAACTCTGGCAGCGCCTCGAAACCGCGCTCGGCCGCCACAAGATCGAGTGGAAATGGGTCAAGGGCCACGCTGGCGACGAGATGAACGAGCGCGCCGACGCGCTGGCGCGCGCCGGCATGGCGCCGTTCAAGCCGGCTGCGAGATAAGCTGCAGGCGATCCCCCGAGATTATCCGCTGCTCAGGCCGAGTATGTCGTCGCGATCAGCTACGAGCTGGAGCGCGAGCTGAACGAGCGGCGTCTCGACCTCGCCATCCTTGTCAATCCGATCGGGCGCCGGGGCATGAAGCTGCTGCCGCTGGGTGTGCAGGACACGGCCTGGGCGGCGCCGCGATCATGGAACATCAACCCCCTGGCTGGGCCGGCCGATCTCTACCACCTGCCGATCGTCAGCAATCCGCCGCGCTCCGCGATGTTCAGGCAGATCAAGGACTGGTTCGCCACGGCGGGCCTCGAACCGGCCCGGCTCGACATCTGCAGCAGCGTCGCCGTGATCGGACATCTACCTCAAGGTTCTCGGCTGAGCGCGACGCGCCTCCACGAAAACGTCGCACGCTCCGGGCGGCTTGGGCTCGTCAGATTTGCGACCTTGCGAGGCTGGAGAGCCAATCCGAGAACTTTTCGTTGGCCGAGCGGTTCTGCCAGTCGGAATGCGTGTAGGGCCTGGCGGCTGCGGCATCCTTGTCGAACAAGGCCGCCTGCGTGGCGGCGAATTGCCGGTCGAACAGGTTGATGTTGGCCTCGTCGTTGAGCCTCAAGGCGCGGTCATCGATGTTGGTCGAGCCGACCGATGTCCAGATGTCGTCGACGATCACCAGCTTGCAGTGAAAGAACGTGGGCTGATACTCGCTGATCCTGATGCCGGCCTGAAGCAGATCGCCCCAAAGATGCCGCGACGCCTTTCTGACGATGCGCGCATCGGTCTGGGAGCCGGGAACGAGAATCTGGATATCGACGCCGCGCTTGCGGGCCTCCAGAAGCTGCTGCCTTGTCAGTTCGTCGGGCACGAAATAGGGCGTGGCGATCCGGACGCTCGCCTGCGCGGACGCAAGCGCGGTCATCAGCATGAGATGCATGACGTTGCGCTGATGGGTGGAGCTCATGACGACCTGGACCGCGTGATCGCCCGCCGGGGAAAGCTCCGGAAAGAAGCGATCCCCCAGCAGCAGCTCGCCGGTCGCCTCGATCCAGTGCTCCGCGAAGGCGGCCTGGAACTCCGCTGCGGCCGGCCCTTCCACGCGGTAGTGAGTGTCGCGCCATTCGTTCGGGGAGCGCGCATCCCCGTTCCATTCATCGGCAATGCCGACCCCGCCGGTGAAGCCCATGCGCCCGTCGACGACCAGCAGCTTGCGGTGGGTGCGGTTGTTCACCCGGTCGAGCGTGTACCAGGTGAGAGGGCGGAACCGGACGACCTCGACGCCGGCATCCTTCATGCGCTGGACCAGCCCCTCGTCCATCGGAAGGCTGCCGACCCAGTCGAGCAGCACCTTCACGCTCAGCCCCTCGCGGGCCTTGGTCGAGAGCGCCTCGGCGAATTCCTCGGCGATGGCGCCGCGCCAGTAAATATAGGTCTCGAAACTGATCGTCTGCTTCGCCTCGCGTATGGCCTGCAGCATCGACGGAAAGATCTGGGCGCCGTTGACGAGTGTCTCGACCCTGTTGCCGGGGACATAATTCGAGCCAAACAGAGCGCCCATGGACGTCTTGAGCTGGCGATCCGAGAAAGCGAGATTGTGCGGAAGCGGCTGCCGCAGTTCCTGCGGCTCCGGCAGCAGGTTGCCGACGACGAGGCTGCCCAGGACGCCGAGAGCCGCCGAGACGATACCGATGATGAGGGGATGGCGCCGGAGCTTCATGGACATGCGAACCTGGAAGGTGCAGGCGTCAATTGCGCCCTTGGTCGTTCTTCGGAGGCTGCTGCCTGGCTGCCGAATCGCCGGGTGGAACCGACCATGTCGCGGTCCAGGTCTCGCTCAAGGTTCGGTTTCGCGTTCTCAGGAACATGCGCAGCTCGGCTGACTGACCGTCCGGCAGCGTCGCATCGACGATGGCGCGCGCGCCCTTCAGCGGGGCGTTGAAGGTCAGGATCCTGGATGTGATCGTCCCGCCCGTGGTGGTCGCGACGAGTTCCAGGCGATCGGGATCGTTCTGGTAATAGGCGAGGTCGCCACCGGCGAAATCGACGATGAAGCGCTTCGTCCCGTTCCCGTCGACGACGCCGTCCTCGACGTCCGAGCCGTTGAAGGACTGCTGCACCTGCGCATAGGGGTGCAGCTGCGAGGTCGTCGATATCGCCGAGATGCGATACCGGAACTCCGTGGCCTCGCCCACCGGCAAGGGCTTGTTGGGCGTCCAGCAGGCGACGATGTTGTCGAAAGCCTCGTTCACCGTGGGGATTTCGATGAGGTCGATCCGGCCTTCGCCCCAGTCGCCTTGCGGCTCGACCCAGTAGCCCGGCCTTTGATGATAGCGTGCCTCGAGGTCCTGATAGCTGCCGAAGTCGCGGTCCCGCTGCATCAGGCCGAAGCCGCGCGGGTTCCTGTCGCCGAAGCTCGATATGCGCAGCGCCTTTGGGTTGCGAATGGGCCGCCAGATCCATTCACCGCCGCCGGACTGCATCATCAACCCGTCGGAATCGTGAATCTCGGGGCGGAAATCCGTTCGCTGGCTGAGGTCGCCCTCGCCGGCCTGGAACATCGAGGTCAGCGGGGCGATGCCGATCCGTTCGATCTCCTTGCGCGGGATGATCGTCGCGGTGACGTCCATATGGGTTTCCCGGCCGGGACGGACGACATAGCGAAAGGCTCCGGCGACCGAAGGCGAATCGAGCAGCGCATAGATGACGAGCTCGGTGGAGTCGCGCGAGGGTTCCTCCAGCCAGAGCGCCCGCATGAACGGAAACTCCTCGGGCTGCGCGCCGCCGACATCCAGCGCCAGCGAACGCGCCGAAAGCCCGTAGCTGTGCCCCCGCCCGATCAGCCGGAAATAGCTGGCTCCCAGGAACGAGATGATCTCGTCCTGCACCTTCGGGTCGTTCAGATTGGTGGTCACGGCGAAACCCGCGAAGCCCAGGGCAGGCGAGAGACCTTTCGGAACGGGCACCTTGCCGTATTCGAACAGGCTCGTCGTGAAGGGGATCGGGATCGCGTTGCCGTGATTGATGATGTGAAGCTGGACCGGCTTGTCGTGCAGGAAGCCGAGATGGAACGGCAGCAGGCGGAAATCTGAACCGCCGTCGCGCCAGAAGGCCCTGTCGCGGCGAAAACGAATCTCGCGGTAGCTGTCATAGGTCAGCTTCGACAGCTCGGCCGGAATCTTCGCGCTTTCCGCATCGAAGGGCTGCTTCGCCAGCGCCAACGCCTGCTGGACGACATCGCTGAAGCCAAAGCCTTTAGCGGTCCCGGCTGGCGGCTGCTGAGCCTGGACGGCGCGTGTCCCAGCCATGCAGGCACTCGACAGCAGCGCGAGCGCCGCGCGACGAGACAATCCAGACATCGAAGCCCCCTACAACCACATCCGCTTTCGGCGCAGATTCTAGAACGTCGATAGGTGTTGGGGGTTCCGGGGCATTTCTATGTCGCTGGCAGGCCCGGCAAAGGGCAGCCGATCCTGCCATAGCGCGCCGCGGCTACGACGCTGGAACGCGGCTGCCGGTCTTGAGCATGCCGGAAAGATAATCGCGGAGCGGATCGAAGGCGATCTCTCCCGTGAAACCGATATGGCCGTCCGGCCGGACCAGCGTCAGCGGAGACAGCGCCCCGCCGAAGGCGGCGGCCACGCTGCCATCCGGATCGGCGATGATCGTGACACCCGGCGGTTCGTCCCAGGTCGCATCAGCCGGACTGAAGGCAACGACCGAGACGAGCCCGGGCCACTTCGCCTGCAGCCGGGCGGCGAGACCTTCCAGCTCCGCGAGCTGATGCGGCGCGGGCGCGGCCAGCAGGGTGAACCAGGGCCCCTTCGCCAGCTCGTGCAGGCGCAAGGGGAAGCCGATGCCGGCCTGACGGAGACCGGTCGCGTCGGGCAGGCGGTCCCCGGGGCGCAGCGCTCCGGACGCAGGGCCACTCGCAAGCCGCCCTCCGGCATAGCTCACCAGAACCTGAGTGTCGTGCAGGCGATGCTGTGGAGCGGCCGGCTTGCCGAAACCCACGCTGCGCCGGACCGTATCCTCGATGACACCGGCGGCCACGGGTTGCCGCTCTTCCTCGTAGCTGTCCAGCAGGGTGGGATCGGCCTCGCCGCGCGCGACCAAAGCGAGCTTCCAGGCCAGGTTGCAGGCGTCCTGGATGCCGGTGTTCATGCCCTGGCCACCCGTCGGCGGGTGGATATGACAGGCGTCGCCGGCAATGAGGACGTTGCCTTTCCGGTAGTGCTCGGCGAGCCGCATGCTGATCCTGAAGATCGACGACCAGCGCAGGTCCGACAGCGTCGGCTTGCCCGGCACCAGCTGGTCGGCGACCTCCTGGAGTTGGGCGAGGCTGGGTCCGGGCCATTCCGATTGAATGCCATGCCCGGTGTCGGCGCGATCCGCATCCCCATCCAGCGTCGTCGGCGCCATCATCGAGACGCGGTAGCGCCCGCGCCCGGGCAGCGGGATCGCCACGAAGAAATCCGGGGGCGCGTCCTGTGCCGGGCGGATCGCCTGGAACGTCGCTCCACGGGCCAGGTCCCAGTCGATATGGACGTCGCCCAGCATGAATTCATAGGGGAAGGCCTCACCCTCGAAAGCGAGCCCCAGCGCCTTGCGCACCACGCTATGAGCACCGTCACAGCCGACGACGTAATCGTAGCGCTGCCGCTCGATGCCCTCGCCACGCTGCAATGTGACGGTTCGGGCATCCGCTCCCTCCTCGAGACCGAGCAGCTTCGTGCCGCGCCCGACCTCCACACCAGCGCGCTGCAAAGCCCGTTCGAGAACGGCCTCCGTCCGGTCCTGCGGCACGCAGAAGGGAGCGAAGGGGAGATCCGGGAATGCGATCGGTTCGTCCTGGACAAGCGTCTTCTCGCCGCGATGCAGGACCGCGCGGCGCAGGCCGACCCGCAGCCCTTCGGCAATGAGTTCGCGGGCGACACCGACAGCATCGAGTTGCTCGAGCGTGCGCGGACTGACGCCGAGCGCCCGGCAATAGGGGGAGGGGCGTAGCGCGCCGTCGACGATGTCGGCGCGGACGCCGCGAACCGCAAGTCCGAGCGCCAGCGAAAGCCCGACCGGGCCGGCACCGACGATGAGGATGCTCGACGCCATCCTTGCCTCTCAGGACTGCTGCACGGAGTCGGAGCCGCGCGCTCCGCGCTGGCTCTGCGTGAACTTGAACGCCCCGACCAGCGCGACCACGATCACGAACACCGGCATCCGGTGGGGCAGCGCCGGCCAGGCGAGCATCGCAAGCTCGGCGAGCACCATCACCAGGAAGGCGCCGGCCCAGACCATAGAGATTACGTCGTTCTTCCGCTTGAATTCCGGGCTGGACCAGAGCTCCGGCGCCACGCTCTCTTTCGCATATTGGAGGGTGAATGGCAGTCCGATCAGGATCGAGAGAACCACGATCAGGAACAGTCCGAGGTCGACGGCGAACTTCGCGCCGATCAGGGAAAGGCGGGCGCCGCTCAGATACTCGAAGCCGGCGAGAGCGCCGAAGAGAACCAGCGATCCGACTTCGAGGAGCTTCGCGGACCGGCCGCTCAGGAGACCGTGGCCGACGAGGATCGCCGAGGCCAGCGCGCCGAGCAGCAGCGCTGCGACAGACCCCAGCTCCGAGATGCTGACCGCGAAGACGATGAACGGCATGAATGCGAGAAGCAGCTGCATGACGGCCTTCCCTTCAGTGTTGGCGGGTTGGAAATGCGGTGCAGTCAGTCGGCGGGTGATGTGGGCCGTGTCAGCCCTGTTGAAAGTACGGCTTGGAGCGCAGGCGCAGCATGACGATCGGATAGGCCATGATCAGTGCACCGCCGACGATCGCGCCGAGCGTGGTTCCGAGCGTCAGGACGCCGTCCGCTGCCGCCCGCAGCCAAACCGAAATTCCGACCGGCAGGAACAGGATCACCGCCGTCGCGACCCCGGGCGAGAAGCGTCCACGGGTTACCAGCATCGGGCCGACATGAAAGAAGACTGCATTGATCAGCATCAGCGAGGCGAAGATCAGCGGGGCGAGCGGCAGGCTCGGCGCCAGCATCGCCTGGGCGATCCCGAGCGCGATGACGATGGCGTTCGTGACATAGAAATCAGTCCATTCGACCGGCAACTTGATGACGCCGCGCGCCCAGCCGCGCCAGTCGAAGGAGAACTCCTCCATGATGTGCAGCGCATAGGCGGCCATGGCCAACCAGGCCAGCGTGGTCAGCGAAAGCGAAGACATTGGCGAGATTCCTTTCGAGGCGGATCGGGGGCGGGCGCCGGAGCACCCGCCCCCAGCCTTCGGCTCAGTAGATGACCACCGGACCCCAGGGGCCCCAGGGTCCGAAGTCGAAGGCATCCTGGTTCATGGATGCCGTCATGCGCCGCTCGTCGGCGAGGTTCTTCTGGAAGACCATCTGACGGTACTGCCCATAGGCGTCCTGGCTGCCGACATAGACGCACTGGCAGACGATCGGATCGGCATAGACGTAGACGAAGTCGCTGCCGTTCGCCTGCCGGACGAACTTGTTCGGGGGCAGCTTCTTCATCGAGGCCTGGCGCTGGGGCGTGTTGGCGGGCTGGGCGACGAAGCCGGCGGCGGCGAGCAGGTTTTCCTTGTTCTCGATCTTTTCCGGCACCGATTGGCAGGCGCCGAGCGTCAGGGCCGCACCGGCAAGCATCGGCAGTATCGCAAGTCTGGTCATCTCAAGTCTCCAGGGGTTTTTCGGTCATCGTCAGAGGCCGAGATTGCTCTTCTCGTTCCTCAGGAACATCATCTGGTCGGTATAGGCGTCGACGAGGCAGTCGATGTCGGCACGGCAGGCGTTGCGACGCGCGACGAACCGGCTCTGCATCTGTTTGACGCGGGCGACTGTGGCTGCGGGTGCTCCGCCGCCGACGATCTGGAAGTACGTCCCGGCGGTGCTCTCATCGAGCCTGCCGAGATTGGCGTCGGAGCAGATCGTCCTCTCGGCGGGCAGCGTGGCCCGGCGGCAATCGAAGGATGCCGCCTCCGCCCTCGGCGAAAGCAGGCTTGCGAGGGAGGTCAGCATGGCGGCTGCGGCCAGCAGCCGGGCGCCATGGACTTGGGAGGTTCCGGACATCGGCGCACCTCGTCAGCGGGTCGAACAGGACTGGGTGCTGCCACCACGCCGCAGCGTCGCGCCATTGCCCTTGATCCAGAATTCGACATCGCCTGCTGCGTAGCGCCCTCCGTCAGCCGCCATCACCTGAGGCAGGGTCAACGACCGGCCATTGCCGAAGGTCAGTTCGACCTGACCCGTGGCATAGCTCGGCGGCGAAAAGCGCGCGGTGAGCGAAACGCCCTCGCTGCACTTGTAGGTCGCCGTCGTTGCGAAAGCGGCATCGATGCAGGCGACAGTCAGGGCGGCGACGGCGCCCCGACGCAAGGCAGACCTAGTCATGGCGTGTCCTCCTACGCGGCGCCGCTGCGGGATGCCGGGCTGTGCTCAGCCTTCGTCCTCGAACAGCCAGAGCTCGACCAGCGGCTGCGGCTGGCCGAACCGGCCTTCGCGCAGGCCGAGGAAGGCCGGGATCCGTCGCCGCTGTGCCTCGGACAGCGCTGCGACGAGCGGCTTGAGCGCCCCCCCGACTGTCTTGACGTCGGCTGCCCGGGCGGCTTCCGCGTCGGCGGAGCGCTCAAGCATCTCGACGAAGCTCGCAGCCTGCGGAGCTTTCTCGCGCTGATCACGGCGTTCGATCGCGTTCTTCGCGACCTGCCGGATGGCAGTCTCGACAGGAGCCCACAGCTTCTCCTGTTCGGTCGTCATAGCGATGACGACCTTCAGCGCAGCGAGGCGGGCGTCGAGCACGGCCGCCGCGTCGGTGGGGGTGACGAGTTCGATGATCGGAAGCGGCTCCGGCTGCGGAGGGGTGGGCTGAACGGTCTGGGCATTGGCGGAGCCGAAGCTCAGGGCCACCACCGCGATGGCGGCAGCCGAAAGGGATGTCTTGATCATGGATTTATCCAGTCGATGAAGCGAGGGAACGGAACCGGTCACTTCCAGCCACCGCCGGGAAGACGACCGTGATACGCCGTGTTGCGGCAGTGACCCCAGGGGCCGTGCCAGTAGCCGGGAGGGCAGCCATTGCCGAAAAAGTCGGCGGCGCGCTCCGGAGCACCAGCCCAGCCGCCGCCGGGCAGCGGTCCGGTATAGGGCGTATCGCGGCAGTGGCCCCAAGGACCGCGCCAGGCATAGGGGCCGCAGCCGCCTGAAACCGTGACGATGTCGCTGGGAGCGGCCGTCGCAGCGATCGCCGTGATGCCGGGTATCGATGCAGCCGTGGCCGGAGCCGACAGGGCCGCCGCGAGGCCGAAGCTCGCGGCGAGAAGGGCAATCGTCTTCATCATGATCCTCTCTTTCCGATGCTAAAGGCGACGTCTGTGTCGCCGAATTGACGTTTGGTAATGCTGCTGGCACGGCTATTCCGCGCCCGGCAGGGCTTGGAGCGGAGTCGGCCAAAGGCCGGAAGTCGGTAAGCTTTAAGCGTAGGTTCTCGGTCCGGGGCGACGGCACCGGGCAATCTTGGTGATCGCTTTTCCAAGCAGGTCGCCGGGCGGAGCCGGAGGCCTTATTCGCCGTTGCGGCGGATGCGTTGACTCATGCGCAGCTCCGCTTCACGGGAAGTCGATGACGTCGAGCACGACGTCGAAAAAGGCTTCGGGCGTCATGCCTTCCGGCAGGCTCGCGAAGGTCGGGCCGAGGCGGCCATCGATGTAGAGCATCGAATAGCCGTGGATCATGGCGCGCAGGGCCGTGCGCTCCGCAGCCGCCCGGACCGGATCGAGCTTCTTCTTTTTCTGGTTCTCCGAGGCGATTTCGTCGACCATGCGCCGTGCCTCGGCATCGGCTTCCTTGATCGACGGGCGGTCGCGATAGAGGCGGTTGCTGCGCGACATCAGCGTCACCAGCCCCGGATGCTCCACGGCGAACTTGAAATAGGTCCGCGCGATCGCATGGGCCCGTTCGCGCAGATCTGGGCCTGCTTCCTTGACCGCCGCGGCCTGCCGCGCCGCCAGGCGCCGGATCCCGTCGGCCGCCAGCTCGCTGAGCAGCCCCGGCAGATCGCCGAAATGATTGGCCGGTGCCGCATGCGTCACGCCCAGGGCTTTCGAGATCCCTCGCAGCGAGAGCGCATCGAGGCCGTCATTGTCGATCACCCGCTCCGCCTCGGCCAGCAGGGCGGCGCGAAGGTTTCCGTGGTGATGGGCGCTGGGGTCTTTGACTTGGGGCATGACTCGATCCGTGGACGGCGGCTGTTTACGGTGGTAACTTTCCACCGTCAAGTGACGTAACGTTGCATGCCGTGCATGGCAGATTTGCATAAACTTACCTATGGTGACTTTCTGACGGTAAGTTGCGGGAGCGCCGTCATGGTCGAGCTGTCGGCGCCCGCGCTCTTGAAGCGGGCATGATGCCTCTTTGGGCTGTCTCGCCGGGGCCGCGATCAGAGCGAGGAGGCTTTCGCCAGCGCCCGCGCATGGACCGGCACGGAGAGATTCTCGATCGCCGATTGCTGCTGGGCGCCGAACACGTCGCGCTCGTCGGGCGAGGCCGAGATGTTCTGCCGGTCGACCGACACCTTGATCGCATTGCAGCTGTCGACGAAGAACGTCCCGACGACGCGGTCGAACGGAACGCCCAGGACGCGCGCCATGTTGCGGCGCGTGAACACGTTCGAATTCAGTGCGATCTCGTAGTTTTCACCGGAGGTGAAGATGATGTCGAAGGTGAGTCGGTTGATGCCGGCATCCTTCGAGCGGATGACGACGGCCATGTCGAGCAGGCGGTGATCGCCTACATGGTCCCCGGGGGCGGGAACCTCCTGGATGAGCGAGAGCGTGCGGTCGTCGAGATTGCCGGTGTAGCCGGTCTCGCCGATGTCGAAGTAATGCGGCCGCGCCTCTCCGGTTTTCGTCCAGTTCGCGCCCGTCGCGTCGAAATAGGCGATCGGGAACATCACGTTCTTGATGACGTCCTCGTTCTGGAGAAGGTGGTAGAGCGTCCACTCATAGGCGTCGGGTGCGTCGAGCCCGATCAGCGAGCCGGATTTTGGGGTGACGAGCCCGGTGATCCGCGCCACCTCGTCGGCATGCCGGGAGGCGAGTGCCGCCGGGTCGCGGTCGATCGTGCGCAGGAGGATGGCCGGCGCCGTCTCGTCGGCGTCGATGATCCGGTAGGTCGCTTCCTTGAGCGCGTTCGGGAACTCGGCCTGGATCAGCTCGATGACGGCCTGCTTGATCCTGGCGTAGTTGGCGAAGAACACCGGATCGCGTGTGCCGCTCGGCACGATGGCGCCGTAGCTGCCGTCTTCCCTTCGGAAGCTGACGAGGTTCGGCGACAGCGGGTAGGCGATGTTGCCGGCCGTCGCCTTGCGCCCCGCATAGCCGTAGTGGATCAGGTAGTGGGTCAGCAGGCTTGCGAGCATCACCGCCGCCTCGGCGGTCTTCGCCGTCGTCTCGATGATGATCCCGAGCTCGCGCTGGCCGGGGCCGACCGGCCGCGCCTGGACGCCGTTGCGGCCATAGACCAGCACGTCGGCCGGCACCTTCGCGAGATCGGCTGGGTCGATGTGGAGCAGCGACACCTTGCGGGCGCCGAGCCGGCGCGAACCTTCCAGCTTGATGCTCCATGGCCAGGGCTTGGTGGAGCGCACGAAGCGGCTGCCGCGGATGCCGGCTGTCCGCGCATCCCGCGCGAAGAAGCTGGTCTTCTCCATCGCGAGGATGCCCTCGGGATAGAACTGGAGCTGAGGGTGGCTCTCCTCGTAGAGCGAATGGGCCGCGATCGAATAGGAGGTGCAGCGTCGCGCGGGGTTGGGCGCCACGAACAACGCCGAGCCGTCATCATAGATCTCGGCGACGAGGCAGTCCGACGGCGAGCCCGGATCGCAGGCCAGCGCGCCGCATTCGAGGACATGCCCGACATGATAGGCGAGGCCGGCATCGATGCCGCGGCGGATCATGTCGGAAGCGAACAGGGCGATGTCGCAGGAGCGCCCCGCGAAGATGTACTGCGCGCCGCTCTCCAGCGCCGTGATCAGCGGGTGGATGCCCATCTGGCCCACGATCGTGCTTTCGCGCAGCGCGGCCTCGTCGAGCTGCGGACCGGCACCGGTCGCGCGCAACGCGCCGGCCTTGAACTCGGACACCACGATCTCCGGATCGAGCTCCGCACTGATCACGGCCACCTTGGCACCGGCGATCCCCAGCTCGGCGAAGACCTCCCTGGCGATGGCCAGCATGTATTCGAGGTTGCGGTCGCCCCCGGCCATGCCGCAACTGCCGAGGATGACGGGCACGCCGAGCCGGGCGCCGGCTTCGACCATGTGCCTGTAGTCCAGCTTGACGGCGTCGCGCTCGAAATACTCGGTGCCGGTGCCGAGATAATAGGGGCCGGCATCCATGGAGCCGGCGTCGGAAACGATCGCATCGACGCGATCCTTCAACGCCTCGTCCAGGGACTCCTTCGGGTAGCCGTAGCCCAAAGCTCCGCACGCGGAGACCACGCGGTAGACCAGTTTTGCCATCGTCTTGCTCCTGTGAGCCGGCTGCCGTTGTCAGCCCGGTTTCGCTGGGGCGCAGACAAACCTTGGCGATGGCGACGGCACAAATACCGTCTCGATATGCAGCTATATCCGCTGCCGATACGTCATCCTTCCCCGCCATCCGGGTGTCCTGCCTCCCGTCCCCGTGCTTGATCGTTCAGGCTGCACCGACGACGCTTCCATCCCTCGGTCATCCGTGGAAAATGCCTGCCTTACGCGGATAGCAAGCGCTCCGGCTGCGGCCGGCCCAAGGGAGCCGACCGACCCCATGAGCGCGAAGTGGCATCATCGCCTTGCAGGAGCACGCCTCGCCTGGGTGCCGCTATGGGGCTCCCTGGCGCTGGCGGCGTCCTTCGCGGTTGTCCTCCTCCTTCCGGCCGCGACGCCCCACGCTGGACTCGTCCTGCCGCTGCTCGGAGGCTTCGCCTTGGCGGCGCTCGCACGCCGCGTCAGGCTGCTTCAGGGCATCGGCGCCGCGCCGCTTCTGGCGCTGCTCCTGCCATCGTGGCTGGTTTCCATCGATGTGATCCCGGAGGCGAGCCTCTCCTCCCTGCGCACCATCCTGCGTGAGACCGACGCCCTCGGCCTCTTCGTCACAATGCTCGTCATGGGCAGCGTTCTGGCCCTGCCGAAGGAGATGCTGTCGAAGGCCGCCTGGCGCGTATTCTCGATCAGCGTGGTCGCAAGCGCGGCTGCGCTCGCCGCGGGCGCCCTCGCGGCAGGCCTCCTTGGGCTGCCGGTCCGGGAGGTCGCCTTCCTGGTGCTGGCGCCGGCTTCGGCGGGCGGCATCAGCGCAGGAGCCATGCCGCTGGCGAGCGGTTACGCGCAGCTGTCGGCTGCGCCGCTCGGCGAATTGCTGGCGCGGATGCTTCCATCCATTTTCGCAGCAAACCTTTTCGCCATGCTGCTGGCCGGCATCATCCGCTCTGATCGCGGCAGGGAGGAGATCACTCTCGTCGACGTCGCGTCTCCGGTTGCCGCGATCTCCACGCGTCCGGTTTTCTCTCGTGCTGCGTGGCTTTTCGTTGCCGCCCTGGCCCTCTGGCTTGTCGACGAAGCCGTCTCGGCGCTCGCCTTGGCCAGCGGCTGGCCGGCGAGCCTCCTCATGCTCGTCGTGGCCGCAACCTGGTGCCTCTTGGGATGGGGGCGGCGTCTGAGAGATGGCATCGTCGATCTGTACCGGCTCTGCCTGCGCTTCCTGATCTACCCCATCATCTTCATTGTCGGCCTGCTGTTGGTCCCGTGGAGCCAACTGGTCGAGGGCTTCACTTCGCCGGGCCTGGTGCTGCCCGTCGCCGCCGCGGTAGCGGGAATGGCGACGGGCGGCGCGGCCGTTTCTCGCCGGCTGGGGCTGACCCGTGCAGAGGGCGCGATCCTTGCGCTGACCCGGGCCGCAATGGGCGGCACGGGTGCGGTCGCGATCCTCGGTGCGGCCGGGCGGCTGGATCTGATGTCGCACGCCCAGATGATCACGCGTTTCGGCGGGGCGCTGACCCTGGCCGTCGCGTTGACGGCGGCCGGGATCGTCGGCATCTGATGTTCACGTTCCTCGTCGTGTCCCGGCGAGCCCAAACGGCAGTGGCGATACCCATGCGCTCCTGATATCCGACGGATACGGGGCGAACGGCGCGGGGGGCGGCGTGCAACTGCGGCATCTGCGATATTTCGTGAAGATCGTCGACGCCGGCAGCTTCTCGCGCGCGGCGGCGATCGTGCATGTCGCCCAGCCGGCTCTCAGCCAGCAGATCTCGGAACTCGAGGAAGAGTTGGGCGTGGCGCTGCTGCTACGCCATCCGCGCGGGATCGCGCCGACCGCCGCCGGCGAGACGTTCTACCGGGAGGCTGTCGCCATCCTCCGTCAGATCGAGCAGCTGCCCGGGATCGTGCGCTCGACGGGAAGCGAGCCGCAGGGCGTCGTCGATTTGGGAATGTCCTCCACGCTCGCGGCGACGATCGGAGGGCCGTTCATCCAGTCCTGCCGGGAACGGCTCCCCAAGATCATGATCAAGTTCCACATATCCGACAGCGAAACGCTGAAGCGCAGTGTCGCCGCAAATGCGCTCGATCTTGCTCTGGTCTTCGAGGATGAGCTCACCGCGGGCTATTCCCGCACGCCGCTATATCGTCAGCGCCTCTACTTCATCACCGGCACCCCCCACGACGATCCCGCCGGTTCGATATCGAGCGAGCGCCTCGCTGAATTTCCCCTCGTGATGCCGACCGCGCCTAACATCTCCCGCTCGGTGCTCGAACGCCGGTTCGCCGCGATGGGCGCAACGCCGAACATCGTCAGCGAAGGCGACCAGCTGAGCTCGATCATGTCGCTCGTCCGGCAGGGCCTCGGCGGGACCGTGCTGCCGCGCGGCTCGGCCTTCGATGACAGCGCCGATCTCGGGCGGCCGCTGTTGATCGAGCCACCCCTCTTTCTGACGGCCTCCGTGCTCTGGTCAGGCGATTCCGCTCTGGGCACGGCGGCGGAAGCCGTCAAGCTGGCCCTGACCGCGCATATCGGCGCGCGGATGGGCGATGGCATCGAGCCGGGTCTGGAGCCGATCGAACCCGACCGCTCGTAAACCACGCAGGCATCGAGGTCTCGGGGCCCGAATCGCGCGCAGCCATGCGATGTCCGAACCGCCGGCGCTCGGCCGCTACACCCTTTTCTCGTGCGGCAGAGCATCGTCCGCCGCCGCGACGGCCGCCCAGGGGCTGGTCGGATGGGCCATTCCGATGAAGCCGCCTTCGATGGCCATCACGGCCGAGGGGATCGAGAAATTCACGGGATAGAGCGTGTCCTCCACCACCTCGACGGGGAAGGCGCGCGCGACGGTCGCCGCGACATTGGGCTCGGCGCGTGCATCGATCTTGATGCGCGGCGTCGAGGCGTCGAGGCGCGGACGGTGGAAGATCTCCTCCAGCGACAGGCCGAAATCGGCCATGCCGGAGATCAGCTGCAGCAGCGTCGGGAAGATGGTGCGTCCGCCGGCCGCGCCGATGGACAGGACCGGCCGGCCCGCCTTGCTCAGGATGAGCGGGCACATATTCGCCAACGGCTTCTTGCCGGCCGCGATGGCGTTGGGTTGGCCAGGGCGCGGGTCGAACCACATCATGCCGTTGTTCATGATGATGCCGGTCTGGGGCAGCGCAACCTTGGCGCCGAAGCGCGAGAGCAGCGTGTTGGTCAGCGAGACCATAGTGCCCGTGCGGTCGACGACGCTGACATGCGAGGTGCATCCGGCCTGTGGTGTCGCGGCATGGCCGAGCGTCGTCAGGCGCTTCTCATAGGCCCCGCGGATGGCGGTGGCATAGAGCAGTGCCGCCTGTGCCGGCGAGGTATCCCGCGACAGCGGCCCGTTGGTGAGACGCTCGGCCGCGTCGAAGAAGGTCGGCCCGCCGCTCAGTCCCGGGATCGCCGCGATGTCGAAATCGCGATAGCGACCGGTCAGCGCCGGCGCCCAGACGACCTGATAGGAGGCGAGGTCGCCGGCGCGCAGCGGCGAGCCGCCGGCCTCGAGATCGGCCGCGATCGCCGCGGCGCTCTCACCCTCATAGAAGTCGCGCGCGCCGGCCTTGGCGAGCCGGCGCAACAGCTTCGCCTTCAGCGTCATCGGCTTGAAGCGCCGCGTATCGGCGCCGGCCTTCGGGCCATGGCCGTCATCGAGCAGGATCGCCGACAGCGCCGGGTCTCGGGCGAGACCAGGCGCTTCGATCGCGATGCACAAGGCGGCGAACCAGTCGATCTCCAGCCCGCGCTCGGCATGCTCGATCGCGGGCTGGAGCGCCTCTTCCCAGGAGATCGAGCCGTGGCGCTCCAACGCGGCGGCAAGGCCTGCGATCGCGCCGGGCACGCAGATCGAGCCATAGCCGGAGACGTTGCGGTCCCCGACAACCGAAGGCCAGCTGAACCAGTTGCCGGCCTGGGCATCCGCCAGCGGGTAGTCTGCCGGGTCTAGCTCGGTGGCCGAGCGGACATTGAAGTCGAGCGTTTCGGTCACTCCGGTCCTGCCATCGGCATGGACGAGGAAACCGCCGCCGCCGATGCCCGAGAGCCAGGGCTCGACGGTGCTGAGCACGAGCGTCGCGACGACGGCCGCATCCATCGCATTGCCGCCGCGCGAGAGAACATCGGCGCCCGCCTGCGCCGCATGGCGGTTCTGTGCAGCGACGAGCCCGTGCGCCGAATGAACGGCAGGCCTCTGGATGGTGAAGGTCTGCATCAGCGCGGCGCTTTGAAGCGATGCGGGGCGCTGGCTTCGGGCAGGCGCATGGGCACAGCGAAGCGCTTGGCATTGGTGCTGGCGGCGTGATGGGCGGCCAGCTCGCCGACGGTCGCGATCCAGGTTCCCGGCGAGGCGATGACGACGTCGAGGAGCTTCTCCAGCATGCGGATGCGGCCGGCCCGGCCCGAAATCCAGTCATGGATCGTCAGCATCATCATCCGGCCCTCGCGGTGCAGCACATGCCATTCGTCGAGCCAGGCATCGAGGATGCCTCCCTGCGGAGAAGGCGGGGCGCGGTCCGTCGGGCTGCCGGTGAAGCGGAAATAGATCGCATCGTCGACGGCCCAGAGCACCGGCACCTGTGTCACGCCATCGATGGTGTACGGGTGGTCGAAGCCCATCAGCGAGGAATCGTAAAGGCCGCGGCGCTTCACCTCGGCCAGCATGAAGGGCGTCATCTCCCAGGCCGGCGAGCGGAAGCCGGTCGGCACGACGCCAGCCTGGCTCTTGAACAGCGCCAGCGATTCATCGAGCGCGCGGGCAAACTCTTCCGGCCCCGCTTCGGTGGCGAGTTCGTGGAAATAGCCATGCAGGCCGATCTCGTGGCCGCGCGCGACGAAGGCCGGCAGCAGCTCCGGATGGTTCTTGGCGACCAGGCCTGGCACGAACAGCGTCGCCTTGATGCCGTAGCGGTCGAGCAGGTCGAGGATGCGCCAGATGCCGATGCGCGGCCCGAACAGGCGCTGCTCGATCTGGCCGAGCGTCTGCGGCGCGTCGACCGGCAGGTTCCATTGATAGGGGCTCTCGGCATCGACATCGACGCTGAAGCAGAAGGCGCTGCTCTTGCCCTGCGGCCATTCATAGGCCGAGACGGGGAAGTTTGCCGGTGGCAGTATGGCCGGGCTCATGATGCGGCCCTCACAACGCGCTCTTCTTGTCCTGATGGACCGCCAGCGTCCCGGCCGAATTGCCGCCATCGACCGTCAGCGTCGCGCCGGTGACATAGGAGGACGCGTCGCTGGCGAGATAGAGCAGCGCGTTGCCGACATCCTCCCGCGACGATGGGCGGCCGAGCGGGATTTGCGAAACCGTGTTGCGGATATGCGCATCGGACAGGTTGCTGACCGTGCTGCCGGCGGCGAAGCCGGGCTCGAGCGCGTTCGAGCGAATGCCGTACTCGGCGAGCTCGACGGCAAAGCCCTTGGTCAGGCGGTCGAGCGCGGTCTTCGAGGTGGAGTAGACGGTCGCCGTGCGCCGCATCTTGCGCGAGGCGCCCGAGGAGATGTTGATGATCGAGCCCTTGACGCCCTTGCGCACCATCTGCGTCGCCAGCTCGCGGCTCAGGATGAAGGGCGCGCGCAGGTTGATGGAGAAGATGCGGTCGAAATCCTCGGTGGGCGTGTCGAGCAGGAAGGCGCTGGGATAGATTCCGGCATTGTTGACGAGGATGTCGACGGCGCCCCAGCGCTTTCCGATCTCTTCGGTCAGGGCTTTGATCGAAGCCTCCTCGGTGAGATCGGCGGTCTTGACGAAGCTGTCGCCGCGCAGGCCCAGCGTCTTGGCGAAGGCTTCCAGTTCGCCTTCCTTGGCGTCCGTCAGCGCGAGCGTCGCGCCGGCTTCGTGAAGCGTCTCGGCGATCCATTTTCCGATCACGCCGCAAGCCCCGGTGACGAGCGCGCGCTTGCCCTTGATGTCGTCGAACATGGTCCGCTCCTCAGCGAAAATGGGGGTCGAGGCGGTCGCGCAAGGCGTCGCCGGTCAGGTTGACGGTGAGCACCAGCGCGAACAGGCAGAGCCCGGGTAGCGTTGCGACCCACCAGGCAGTGGCGACGTAATTGCGGCCGGTGGAGAGCATCGAGCCCCAGCTCGCGGTCGGAGGCTGCACGCCGAGGCCGAGGAAGGAGAGCCCCGCCTCGAACAGCACCATCAGGCCGAATTCCAGGGTCGCCACGACGATCAGCGTGCCGGCGATGTTGGGCAGGATATGCAGGAAGAGGATGCGCGCATTGCCGGCGCCGGAGAGCACGGCATTCTCGACATAGGACATGCCGGCCGTTGCAAGTGTCTGGGCGTGTGCCACGCGGGCGTAGCGGGGCCAGCGCGTCAGCGCGAGCACCAGCACGACATTGACCAGGCTGGGACCGAGAACCGCGACCGTGATGATGGCGAGCAGCACGGCTGGGATGGACAGGAACACGTCGGCGACGCGCATCACGACGGTTTCGATCCAGCCGCGCCGATAGCCGGCGATCAGCCCCAGCGCGGTTCCGACCGCGCCGGACAGCAGCACGGACAGCACCGCGACGAGCAGCGAAACGCGCGTGCCATGGATGATCCGGCTGAGGAGGTCGCGGCCAAGCTCGTCCGAGCCCAGCCAGTAGTGGAAGCTGCGCGAGACAGTTCCCGGAGGTTTCAGCCGCCCGACCAGGTTCTGGGCGTTGGGATCGTACGGAGCGAGCAGCGGAGCGCAGATCGCGACCACCACGAACAGCGCCAGGATGGCGATGGGCCACCAGCGCTTCAGCGGGAAGCGGCGGCGTTGGGGAAGGGCAGGCGCGTTCATCGTCCGCCCCCCAATGCGATGCGCGGGTCGACGATGCTGTAGAGAAAGTCCGAAAGCAGGTTGAGCCCGATCGTGACGAGGGCTCCCAGCATGACGACGCCCTGCACCACCAGGAAGTCACGGGCGAGGATGGCCTGGACTGTGACCTGGCCGAGGCCCGGCCAGGCGAACACCGTCTCGACGATGACGGCGCCGGCAAGCAGGTTCGAGATCTCGAGCGCGGCCACGGTGATGAGCGGGATCGCGGCATTGCGCGCGACATGGCGCAGCAGCAGGCGCACGGGGCCGACGCCGCGGGCGCGCGCGGTTCGGACATAGTCGCGGGTGAGCTCCTCGATCAGCGCGGCCCGTGTGATCCGCGCGAAGGTCGCCATCGAAAGCAGCCCGAGCGCGATCGAGGGCATGACGAGATGCGAGAAGCCGCCGGTGGAGGATGGCGGCAGCCAGCCCAGCGTGACGGCGAAGAGCAGGATGAGGAGAATGCCGCTCCAGAAGGTCGGCATGCTCTGGGCGGCGAGCACGAAGCCGGCTGCGAGCTTCGCGGCGGCGCTGTCCCGGAACAGCGCGAGCAGGATTCCGACCGGTATCCCGATGCCACAGGCGACCGTCAGCGCCCCGCCGGCCAGCATCAGCGTATAGGGCAGGCGCGAGCCGATGATGTCGATCACCGGCACGCGCTGCACCACCGATTGCCCGAGATCGAAGCGGGCGAGGTCGGAGAGGAAGCCGAGATACTGGACGAAGAGCGGCCGATCGAAGCCCAGCGCGTGGCGCAGGGCGTCGATGTCGGCCTTGGTCGCGGTCTCCGGGACGAGCAGATAGGTAGGGTCGCCCGTCAGCCGCTGGACGAAGAAGATCAGTGTCGCGACGCCGAGGATCGTGACGAGCGCCTGCCCGGCGCGTTGCAGCAGAAAGCCGGGCACTCTGGCTCAGTCCTTCCAGCTCATGCGGTTGACGAAGATGCTTTCGTTGGGCGTCGGCGTCCAGACGAGGTTCTTCGACGTGCCGTACATCTGCGCCGCCTGATAGAGCGGGATCACGAAGTGCTCGCTGGCGATGCGTTCATGTACGGTCCTGTAGGCGGCGAGGCGCTTGGCGGGATCGAGCGTCTGGCGTCCGGCCTCGAGCGCATCCTCGATCGTCTTGTCCTTGGCGTTGGCCCAGCCGCTGGCGCTGTGCAGGATCGGGAACAGCACGCCGTCGGCGTCCTGGCAGCCGCAGGACCAGCGGCTGAAGGCCATGACGGGGATGGAATCGGGGCCGCTCTGCATGCGCTTCAGCCAGGAGCCCATGTCGGTCATCTCGATTTTCACGTTGAGACCGGCATCCACCAGCATCTGCTGCAGCGCCTGCACCACGCGCTGATCGTAGACCGGCGCCGTCACCAGCGCGATCTCCTGCTTGGCCTTGGGGCCGACCTCGGCGAGCTGCGCCTTGGCCTTGGCGAGGTCGAAGGGGAGATCCTTGATGCCCTCGACGAAGCCCTCATGGGCCGGCGAGAGCATCTGGGCCAGCGGCTTCTCGGTGCCGCCGAGCACGCCGTCGGTGATCGCCTGCTTGTCGATGGCCTGGGCGATGGCGCGGCGCACGCGCGGGTCGTTCAGCGGCTCCTTCTGGACGTTCATCGCCAAATAGGCGACGCGCTCGGTCAGCACCGGCACCGGCATGGCGCGCTGCGAGGTCTTGAGCTGCGCGGCGAGATCGCCGTCGAGATTGGCGGCGAGGTCCGAGGTTCCGGCCATCAGATTGGCGACGCGTGTCGACGCGTCCGGAATGGCGCGGAAGACGACGGTCGGGAACGGCGCCTTGGTGCCCCAATAGGCGTCGTTGCGTGCCAGCGTCACCGACACGCCGCGCTGCCAGGCGCCGAACTTGTAGGGGCCGCTGCCGATCGGCGCGAGGTTGAAGGCGTCCTTGCCCATGGCCTCGACGGCCTTCTTCGGCACGATCGAGAGCTTCACGAGCTGTGCCAGCAAAGCGGGATAGGCGCCGTTAGTGGTCAACGTCACCGTCTTGGCGTCGGTGGCGACGGCGTCGGTGATCTTGTCGAACTGGCCGAGCTGAGGGCTGGCGAACTTCGGATCGGTGATGCGCTTGACGCTGAAGACGACATCCTCGGCGGTCAGCTTCGAGCCGTCATGGAAGGTGATGTCGTCGCGCAGCTGGAACTGGATCTGCGTGTCGGAGAGCTGCTTCCACGAGCTCGCAACCTGCGGTGCGATCGCGCCCTTGTCGTCGCGGGTGACGAGATTGTCGAAGATGTTGCGGTAGACGTAGTAGCTGTCAGGGTTCCACTGGACATGCGGGTCGAGCGAGTTCGGCTCTCCCACGAGATCGATCGTCAGGCGTTCCTTGGCGGCGAAGGCCGCGCCGCCCGGCAAGGCCAGGCAGGCTGCGACCAACGCGCTTGCGAGCATTCGGCGAGTTCGCTTCATCGATTGTCTCCGCTCGTTTTTGGCGGCGGCGCGCGGTTCTCCTCCCGACGCCTGGCCATGCGGTTTCAGTGGCTGGTGCGACCGGTCAGTCGCTCCAGCTCATCCGGTTCAGGAACATGCTTTCGTTCGGCGTCGGCGTGAAATTCAGGTTCTTGGTCGCGCCATAGATCACGACGGCCTGATAGAGCGGGATCACCGGCGCCTCAGCCGCGACGATCTCGTGGACCTGCTTGTAGGCGGCGAGGCGCTTATCCTTGTCGAGGGTCTGGCGGGCTTCTTCCAGCAGGCCGTCCGTCTTCTCGTTGCGATAGGCCGACCAGCCGCTGCTCTTGTGCAGCAATGGGAAGAGCACGCCATCGGCGTCCTGGCAGGCGCAGGACCAGCGGCCGAAGCTGAGCGTCGAGGTGCCCTCGGGCCCGGCCTGCGCGCGCTTCAGATAGCTCGCCATGTCCGACATCGCGATCTTGACGGTGAGCCCGGCCTCGCCGAGCTGCTGCTGCACGGCTTGGACGATGCGCTGGTCGAAGACCGGCGCTGTCGAAAGCTCGATCTCGGCCTTCGCTGCCGGGCCTGCCTCGGCGACCAGCGCCTTCGCCTTGGCGAGGTCGTATTTCGGCCCCGGCATGCCGTCGATCCATCCGAAGATCGCGGGCGTCAGCAACTGCCCGACCGGCTTGTCGAAGCCGCCGAGCAGGCCCTCGACCAGCCCTTCCTTGTCGATGGCGAGCGCCGCCGCCTGGCGGACCTTGACGTTGTCGAAGGGCGGCTTGGTGGTGTTAAGGCGCAGATAGGCGACGCGCTCGGTCAGGCCGGTCAGAGGCTTGGCCTTCGCCGCGGATTTCAGCTGTGCCGCCTGATCGCTGTCGAGCGTCACGGCGAGATCGCTGGTGCCGGTCTGGAGGTTCGCGAGGCGGGTCGCGCTGTCCGGCACGGCCCGGAAGACGACGCTCGGGAACGGACCCTTCGTGCCCCAATACGCGTCGTTGCGGGAAAGCGTCACCGCGACGCCGCGCTGCCAGCTCTCGAACTTGTAGGGCCCGCTGCCGACCGGCTTCAGGTTGAAGGCATCCTTGCCCACCGCCTCGACGATCGCCTTGGGGACGATCGAGAGCTTGACGAGCTGCGCCAGCAAGGCGGGATAGGCCCCGCTGGTCGTCAGCTTGAGCTTGGTCGGCGAGAGCGCGACGGCATCGGTGATCTTGTCGAATTGCCCCAGTTGCGGGCTGCCGAAGCTGCGATCGGTGATGCGCTTGACGCTGAAGACGACATCGTCCGCCGTCAGCTTCGAGCCGTCATGGAAGGTGATGTCGGGGCGAAGCTCGAACTCGATCTCGGTATCAGACAGGTATTTCCATGACGTCGCCACTTGCGGGACGATCTCGCCCTTGTCGTCGCGGGTGACGAGATTGTCGAAGATGTTGCGGTAGACGTAATAGCTGTCCGGGTTCCACTGAACCTGCGGATCGAGCGAGGACGGCTCGTTCACGAGGTCCACCACGAAGCGCTCTTTCGAGGCCTGGGCCGGGGCGATGCTTCCCAGAGCGAGCACCGCGGCGCAGGCGGCCGCGAGAGGATAGGTTCGCCAGGCAACTGTCATGACTGCTTCTCCTTCGACAAGGGGATCGGCCGATCGGCTGCGATGAGCGGCGATAGCGGGGCGCCACGTTTGCGGGCGGAACGAGCGTGCGGGCGTGGCGGCTGCGCCGAGATCGCGAGGAAGCCGTGGGCGACCGCATCGGCGAATTCCCGATGCTCGCGTTCGATCGCCCGCCTGGCCAGATCGGCATCGCCTGCCTTCAGCGCCGCAACGAGTTCGCCGAGGTCCGCCGGCGGGATGGCATGGCCGCTGAGATCGAGCATCCGCACGATCCGGTCCCAATGATCCCAGATGCCGCCGAGCCAGTCCCCGGCGAAGACGCCTGCGCCGGCAGCGAGCAGATTGCGCAGCTGGCGCTCGGCGGCGCGAGCGGTCGCCAGCGCTGCGAGCTCGGTCCGTCCCGATACGGATTGCACCATCCCGAGCAGCGTCACCGCCGTCGAGAGCGCGGGCTCCGACAGCCTGTGCGCCGCCAGCGACGGTTCGAGCCGGCGGCGCCCGTCGAGCACAGCCGCGATCAATGCGCCGTCGATCGGCGCGATCCGCCACCCCTGCCGCGCATGCCGGCTGACGAAGCGAGCCGCGGCGAGTTCCGTCAGCGCGACGCGAACGCTGGCACGGCCCAACCCGAAGCGCTCGGCGAGCCCCGCCTCATGGGCAAAATCGCCGGGGGCGAGTTCGCAGGTGACGATCGCCTGGCGCAGCCGCCGCGTGGCGACATCGAGCCGGGCTTCGGCGATCGGGGCAGGGGCGAATGGAGAGGCGGCGTCGAGCATGAAGCCGAGATTGGATCGCCGCGTGAGATTTCACAAGACCGTTGTAAGATTTTATGTGAGCTTCCACAGACGCGCCTGCGCTGGCGCCCGCGGACTTGTTCCGCGCAGCGCCCCGCAGTTCAGCGATGAGGTGAGGACCGGGAGGTCGAGTGCGACGTAGCCTCAGCGCCAGCCGAGCGCAGGCGCAACGTGCTTCAGGATCGCCTCGATGACATGGGCGTTGTAGTCGACGCCGAGCTGGTTCGGCACGGTGAGCAGCAGCGTGTCGGCCTCGGCCACCGCCTCGTCCTTCTTCAGCTCCTCGATCAGCTTGTCCGGCTCGGCGGCGTAGCTGCGCCCGAAGATCGCGCGGGTGTTCTCGTCGATGAAGCCGATTGAATCGTCGCTCTGGTTGCCGCGGCCGAAATAGGCGCGGTCGCGGTCGTCGACGAGCGCGAAGATGCTGCGGCTCACCGAGACGCGCGGCTCGCGCGCATGGCCCGCTTCCTTCCAGGCCTCGCGATAGGCGCGGATCTGCTTGGCCTGCTGGATGTGGAAGGCCTCGCCGGTCTCGTCGTCCTTCAGCGTCGAGCTCTGCAGGTTCATGCCGAGCTTCGCCGCCCAGACGGCCGTGGCGTTGGAGCCGGCGCCCCACCAGATGCGCTCGCGCAGCCCTTCCGAATGGGGCTCCAGCCGCAGCAGGCCGGGCGGGTTGGGGAACATCGGGCGCGGGTTCGGCTGCGCGAACCCCTGGCCCTGTAGCACGTTGAGGAACACCTCGGCATGGCCGCGGCCCATATCGGCATCGCTCTGGCCTTCGCCCGGCTCATAGCCGAAATAGCGCCAGCCATCGATGACCTGCTCCGGCGAGCCGCGGCTGATGCCGAGCTGCAGGCGCCCGCCCGCGATCAGGTCGGCCGCGCCGGCATCCTCCGCCATGTAGAGCGGGTTCTCGTAGCGCATGTCGATGACGGCGGTGCCGATCTCGATCTTGCTCGTCCTGGCGCCGATGGCGGCGAGCAGCGGGAAGGGCGAGGCGAGCTGCCGTGCGAAATGGTGCACGCGGACATAGGCGCCATCGAGCCCGAGCTGTTCGGCCGCGACGGCGAGGTCGATCGATTGCAGCAGCGCATCGCCCGCCGAGCGCGTGCCCGATTGCGGGGAGGGCGCCCAGTGCCCGAACGAGAGAAAGCCGATCTTCTTCATGTTTCCACGCCTCGCGCTCGCCCCAGGGCGATCATTAACCGCCGATATAGTGCGGTTTGCGACGAGGCGCGCATGCGCTCATGCACGCTGATCTCTGCGCCGATGCCATGGAGACGTCATGCCCGGGCTTGACCCGGGCATCTCTCGAAGGAAAGGCGCTTCTTTCGGCATGAGATTCCTGGGGTAAGCCCGGGAATGACGCGCAGTCGGCTCAACCCAGGGGCTGGCGGTAGACGATGAAGCCCGACTTGTCGGCGACCTTGTTGTAGAGTTCCTGCGCCTGCACGTTCGTCTCATGCGTCTGCCAGTAGACGCGGAAGCAGTTCTTCTCGCGCGCCATTGTGTTTACGGCCTCGATCAGCATGCGGCCGACGCCGGTGCCGCGCGACTCCGGCACGGTGAAGAGGTCCTGCAGGTAGCAGATGTTGCGCTCGCTCCAGGTGGTGCGATGGATCACCCAGTTCGTCATGCCGAGCGCCTTGCCGTCGCGCTCGGCGATGAAGCCGCCCATCGGCTCCTGCCCGCCGGTCAGCCGGCCGAAGGTGACGTCGTCGATGTCGGCAGGCAGCGTGGCTTTGTAGAAATGCAGATAGCCGTGCCAGAGCGGCAGCCAGGCGGCACGGTCGCTCGCGACGAGGGGGCGGATGGTGATGGTCGACATAGGCAGGTTCCTCCGCGGCATAAATTAGCTGCGCCGTGGCGGCATGTCTCATGACAAGCAGCGATCGGATCGATCAGCAGAATAGACTCAACGGCGGGGCTGCCGCCGCTAGAATATCCGACTTCCGTTAGCCGATTCCATCTACGCCGAGCTGCGATCTGCCATGAACAGCCTTCCGAACTTCGACGAGCGGATCGAGCGCCGCGGCACTCACTCCGCCAAATGGGATATGATGGAGCGCCTCTACGGGGTGCCGTCCGATTCCGGCATCTCCATGTGGGTTGCCGATATGGATTTCCGGCCGCCTGCCTGCGTTCAGGCTGCGCTGGAGGGCATGACCACGCACGGCATCTATGGGTATTTCGGCGACGATCGAGCCTATATCGAGGCCATCCGTTGGTGGATGTTGCATCGGCACAATTGGGACGTCGCGGCGTCCTCGATTTTCACGACCCACGGCCTCGTTAACGGTACGGCGCTGTGCGTCGATACCTTTACCCAGCCAGGCGACGGCGTCGTCCTGATGACACCGGTCTATCACGCCTTTGCGCGCGTGATTTCCTTTGCGGGTCGGAAGGTCGTCGAATGCCCCCTTGCTGTGGAAGATGGGCGCTATGTCCTCGACGTCCCGGGCTGGGACGCCCTGATGAGCGGCAACGAACGGATGCTGATCCTCTGTTCGCCGCATAACCCGGGCGGGCGCGTCTGGTCGCGCGACGAACTGCAGCAAATCGCGGCCTTCTGCGAACGCCACGATCTCATCCTCGTCTCGGACGAGATTCATCATGACCTGCTCATGCCCGGCCAGAAGCACATGGTCATGCCGCTCGCGGCACCGGAGGTCCTGGATCGGCTCGTCATGATGACGGCGACGACCAAGACCTTCAACATTGCCGGCGCGCATATCGGTAACGTCATCATTCCGGACGAGGGATTGCGGGGCCGCTTCCAGCGACGCCTGAGCGCAATGGGCATCTCCCCGAACTCTTTCGGCATGGCCATGGCGACCGCAGCTTACAGCCCTGAGGGCGCAGCCTGGGTCGATGCGCTGAAGGGCTATATCGACGGCAATCGCCGTCTCTTCGACGAAGGGGTGAATGCGATCCCGGGGCTGCGCTCGATGGCGCTCGAAGCCACCTATCTCGCTTGGGTGGACTTTGCCGGGACCGGAATGGAGGCGGCCGAGTTCACACGGCGGGTCGAGAAGCAGGCACGCATCGCGGTCAATCATGGCCCGACCTTCGGAAAGGGCGGCCAGAGCTTCCTCCGGTTCAACATAGCGACGCAGCGAGATGTCGTGCGGGAAGCCGTGGAGCGTCTGAAGAACGCCTTTGCCGATCTGCAATAGCCAGTCGGAACACTCACTGCGCCGAACGGGTCGGCCCCATGCTAATGAAAAAGCCCGCGCGGCAGCACCGCGCGGGCTTCAGAACATTGTCGTCAAAGGCTCAGAGCTGGCCGAGCATGGTCTCGGCACCGGACATGTCGGCCTTGCCGGGTGCTTCCTCGATATTGAGGGACTTCACCACGCCGTCCTCGACCAGCATCGAGTAACGCTTCGAGCGCGTGCCCATGCCGAAGCCCGAGCCGTCCATGCTGAGGCCGATCTCCTTGGCGAAATCGGCGTTGCCGTCGGAAAGGAATTCGAGGGCGCCGTCCGCGCCGCTCGCCTTCGCCCAGGCGTCCAGCACGAATACGTCGTTGGTCGAGGTCACCAGGATCGCGTCGACGCCCTTGGCCTTGATCGCGCCGGCCTTGTCCACATAGCCGGGCAGGTGATTCTTGTGGCAGGTCGGCGTGAAGGCGCCGGGCACCGCGAAGAATACGACCTTGCGGCCCTTGAACAGATCGTCCGTGGTCTTCGGCGCCGGGCCGTCGGCCGTCATGACGCGGAACGTCGCCTGAGGAAGCTTGTCACCAACCTTGATCGTCATGCGCCAGTTCTCCGTGAAGCTCGCAGCCGGGTCGAAATCCCCGGCCGCCCGGCACGGGATTAGAGCATCGGACCGAAAAGTGGAAACCACTTTTCGGAAGGACCCGATGCTGGAGCTAATGGGTGGATCGCCACTTCGCATCCGACAGGACGCGCGATGATCTACGGCTTCGTGGCGGGGATATCGAGTTCGAGCCGCGTCTCGACCGGCTTCGGCCGGCCGCGCATCGTGAAGATCAGCGGTATCTGCCCGCTCGCACCCTTCGGCCGCTCGTTGATCCGGACCTGCGCGACCAGGGTGCCGTCCGCCTGCGGCGTCATCCGGGGCTTGCCGAAGGACCACATGCCCGGCCCCTCGACGAAGATGTCGTCGACCTTGCCCTCGGGCGGGACCTGCAGCGTCAGCCGCAATCCGGGATCGACCACCGTGTCGTCGAGCTTTGCCTCGACAACCGAGGCCTTTTCCTTATGGGTGCCGGGCTTCACAGCCACCGGCACCTTGGCCTCGAAGCTTTCCAGCCGCGGAGAGGTCACGGTCGTGACGCCGGGCTCCAGCCACAGGCTGGCCTCGCCCCGGGCCGGAATGCAGATCTTGTCGCAGACGGCGTATTCGAGCTTGAGCACGACCATCACCGGCTTTGCGGGATCGACCGGCTGCACCGAGACGGGGATCACCACCTCACCGACATAGCCGATGGAATAGCCCGCCGAATCCTGGAAGCGCTCCGGCACCGGCCAGCGCACGTCGAGCCCGCCGATATTGGACGAGCCGGTCCAGTCGAAAGAGGGAGGCACGCCGAACTGGCCGGGGCTGCGCCAATAGGTCTTGTAGCCCGGCGACATCACGATCTCGACGCCGATGCGCTGCTTGCCGCTCGGCAGGGTCGGGCCGGCGATCAGGCGCAGCTTGGCGTGTTCGCTTGTGGACCAGGACGAGGTCGCGGCCTCCGTGAACGCCTCCTGCGCGAGTGCGACTGTACCCGGCGCGAAAGGCGCCCAGGCGAACAGGGGTGCGGCCAGCAGGGGAAAAACTCGGTTCACCGCCTTGCCTTATCCGTTGCCAAGCCGAAATGCGAACAAAACCTGCTCCTTGCGCCAGTTCCGGCGATATCTGGAATCCCTTGCGCGGAGCAGGACCCTCGCGTGGAAATGGGGCGCAATCGCGAAGGTGGCGTGGGGCGGTCGGCCTTCCCAGCCGCCGCACGCGAATGTGATCGACGGGGCATCGCCGCCGCGCGCCGCGATGGCCGGCGGGCCTTCAAGCGCGGCTGCCGAAGCTTACCTATGGAATGCCTTGCCGATCATCCCTAACAGACTCTAGCATGCGCAGATGAAGATCGGCTCACAACCACGTCTGGGCGGCCGCAGCTATCTCGACGGGCAATGCCTGATCGCGATGCCCGGCATGGCCGACACGCGCTTCAGCCGCAGCGTGGTCTATGTCTGCGCGCATTCCGAGGATGGGGCGATGGGCATCATCGTCAACAAGCCCGCCGCGGACACGAAATTCCCGGACCTGCTGGTTCAGCTCGACGTGATTCCCTCCGATGAGGTGATCCGCCTGCCGAGCCGGGCCGAGCGCATGCAGGTGCTGCGCGGCGGCCCGGTCGAGACCAAGCGCGGCTTCGTGCTGCACACCGCGGATTTCTTCCTGGAATCGGCGACGCTGCCGATCGACGACGGCATCTGCCTCACCGCGACGCTCGACATCCTGCGCGCTATCGCTGTCGGCAGCGGGCCGGAGAATGCGGTGCTGGCGCTGGGCTATGCCGGCTGGGCGGCGGGGCAGCTCGAAGCCGAAATCCAGTCGAATGGCTGGCTGCATTGTGCTGCTGATGCCGAGCTGCTCTTCGACGAAAGCCTCGACACCAAATACCAGCGCGCGCTGGGCAAGATCGGCATCGACCCGGCCTTCCTCTCACGCGAAGCCGGGCACGCCTGAGCAGCGGGCGTCATGCGCGGGCTTGACCCGAGCATCTCTGAAACCAGTGCCCTCTTGTCCCGAGATTCGTAGGGTCGAAGCTTCGCTCCGCCCGAGAATGACGGGCGCCCTGGTCAGGCCGCTTCCGTCGCCGCAGCAGCGGCCGCACCCATCAGGCGGCGTGCTTCCGCCGCCGTCATCGGCTGGCCGAAGATGTAGCCCTGCGCGTATTGGCAGCCGAGCTGGTAGAGCTCGATCGCATCCGACTCGCTCTCCGCCCCTTCCGCCACAACGTCCATGCCGAGATCGGCGGCGAGCTGCACGATCGAGCGCAGGATCACCGGCGGGCGGCCATTGCCCATCTGGCGGACGAAGCTCTGGTCGATCTTGATCGTGTCGAAGGGGAAGCGCTGCAGATAGGAGAGCGAGGAATAGCCCGTGCCGAAATCGTCGAGCGACAGGCCGGCGCCGAGGTCGCGGATGCGCTGCAGCATCTGCGAGGCATATTCCGGGTTCTCCATCACGAGGCTCTCGGTGATCTCGAGCTTCAGCGTGCCAGGCAGCACGCGCCGGCGGCCGAGCACGGTCTTCACGTCGTGCAGCAGGTCGTGGCGCAGCAGCTGCCGGCTGGAGACATTGACGCTGGCGAAGATCGGCGGCTCCACTTCGAGCGCCGCCTGCCAGGCTTCGAGCTCGCGCGCGGTCCGGTCCATCACATAGACGCCGAGATCGACGATCAGCCCGGTTTCCTCCGCGATGGCGAGGAAGTCCTGCGGCATCAGCCGGCCTTCGCGCGGATGGTCCCAGCGTACCAGAGCCTCGAAGCCGGCGATGGTGCGATCCTCCAGCCGGACGATCGGCTGGTACATGACCTGGATCTCGCTGCGCTCGATCGCCCGGCGTAAATCGCTCTCCAGCGCCAGCCGGTCGTTGCGGTCGGTCCGCATGGCCGGCACGAAGACCTCGATCTTGTTGCCGCCCTGCCGCTTGGCATGGGCCATGGCGAGCTCGGCGTTCTTCAGCGCGTCGTCCTTGCGGGCGGCGGGAGCGGGGTCGAACAACGCAAGCCCGATCGAGGGCGTCAGTACGATCTCCCGCTCGGCATAGGTGATCGGCGTCGACACGGCGCGCCGGACCAACTCCGCCAGCGCCAGGATACGCTCCGGATCGCGCTCGGAAACGAGGATCATCGCGAAGGTGTCGCCGCCGATGCGGGCGAGCGTGTCCTGCGCCCTGAGCAGCCGCCCAAGCCGGCGCGACAGCGTCAGCAGGATCGAGTCGCCCGCCGAGAAGCCGACCGATTCGTTGACCTGCTTGAAGCGGTCGACGTCGATGACGAGCACGGTCGGGCGGATGTTGTCGTCGGCGCGGGTGAAGCCGAAGATCGCCCCCAACCGGTCCTGGAACAGCTTGCGGTTGGGCAGGCCGGTCAGGTTGTCGTGGACGGCGTCATGCAGCAGCCGCTCCTGCGCCGTGCGCTGCTCGGTGACGTCGGAGAGCGTGCCGATGACGCGGATGACCTCGCCGTCGGACCCGATGACGGGCCGCGCCTTGACGTTGAACCAGTGATAGGCGCCGTTGGCGGAGCGCAGGCGCAGGTCGAGATTGAGCTTGCCGCGCCGCTGCTCCAGCACGGCATCGAGCGTCACCCGGTAACGATCCCGGTCGGCGACATGCATGTGCTCCAGCCAGCGCGCGGCCGAGCCGTCGAGCGCGCCCTTGGGCAGGCCGAGCAGTGACTCGATCTGCGGCGAGACGAAGACCCTGTCGGAGCTGACGTCCCAGTCGAAGACAAGATCGCCCGAGCCGGAGAGCGCCAGCGCGCGCCGCTCGGTGTCCGAAACCAGCCCCTGCGAGATCGCGCCGCCCGCGAAGGCGTGCTGGATGACGGTGAAGCCGATCAGCAGCACGATCAGAACTAGCCCGCCCAGCAAGGCAGGCGCGACCAGATCGCGCTGGAACTGCCCGGTCACGGTGAAGCTCGCCGCCGTGACCCAGACCGCCAGCAGGAACCAGGTCGGGATCAGCATCAGCGCCCGCTCGTAGCCATGCGTGGCGAGATGCACGACGAGCACGAAGCCCACCGCCGCGACGGCGGCGATCGAGATGCGCGCGATGCCGGACGCCATCGGCGCATCGAAGACGGCAAGACCGATCAGGCCGATGAGCCCGAGAATCCAGATCGCGGTGACATGGCCGTAGCGCACATGCCAGCGCTGAAGGTTGAGATAGGCGAAGAGGAAGACGAGCAGGGTTGCGGCCAGCACGACCTCCGCGCCTGCCCGGTAGATCCGCTCGATCGCAGGCGTGAGCGGGAAAAGCCGCTGGAAGAAGCCGAAATCGAGACCGGCATAGGCCAGAACCGCCCAGGCGAGCGCCGCCGCCGCCGGGAAGATGACCGCGCCCTTGACCACGAAGATGATGGTCAGGAACAGCGCGAGCAGGCCGGCGATGCCGATGATGATGCCCTTGTAGAGCGTCAGCCCGTTGGTCTTCTGCCGGTAGGCTTCGGCCTCGTAGAGATAGAGCTGCGGCAGGTTCGGCGATTTGAGCTCCGCCACGAAGGTTACGGTCGTGCCGGGGTCGAGCGTGATCAGGAAGACGTCGGCATCGGGGCTGGGCTCGCGGTCGGGCGAGAGGCCCTGGCTCGCCGTCACCGCCTCGATGCGCCGGTCGCCGAGATCGGGCCAGACCACGCCGGAGCCGATCAGCCTGTGGAAGGGCGCAACCAGCAGCCGGTCGATCTGCTCGTCGGAATCGTTGGTCAGCGCGAAGACGATCCAGTCCGGCCTTGCGCCCGATTCGCGCGCCCTGACCGCGATCCGCCGGACGATGCCGTCCGGCCCCGGTGCAGTCGAGATCTGGATGACGTCGCCGTCGGATTTGTTGCGTTCGACGACATTGGTGAGGTCGATCACCGGCACATCGACCGGCACCCGCACCGCGTCGACCGCGGCAGCAGGTGTCACCGCCCCGAGGCTGAGCCACAGGGCAAGGCCGGCGACGGCAAGACCGATCCGGAGGATGCGCTCGGAAATGGACAAGCGGTGCTCGGCTGACAGACGTAAGATGATCGTTCGAATTGGAACCATCCCTACCGGCCCCTCGTGGCGAGGGCAAGGCGGAGCGGAGGCTTGGCTGGCCGCCGCGTTCACGGCCTCTCTCTGACCTGTGGATCGGTGGAGAGCGCGGCGTAGAGCAGGTGGTCGGCCCACACGCCGTTGATCTTGAGATAAGCGCGTGCCAGTCCCTCATGCTGGAAGCCGACCCGCTCCAGCAGCCGCCGCGACGGTTCGTTGTTCGGCAGGCAGGCGGCCTCGACGCGGTGCAGCGCCAGGTCCGAGAAGGCGAAGCGCACGGCGCCGCGCACGGCCTCCGTCATATGGCCCTTTCCGGCATGGCGCTTGCCCATCCAGTAGCCGAGCGTGCAGGCCTGGGCGACACCGCGCCGGATCAGCCCGAGCGTAAGCCCGCCGAGCAGCGCCTCGGAATGCGCCTCGAAGATGAAGAGCGAGTAGGCCTCGTCGGTGGCGATCTCGCGCGCCGCGCGCTTGGCGCGCAGCCGGAAGGAGTTGCGGGTGAGGTCGTCCTCGTTCCAGCTCGGCTCCCAGGGCGTCAGGAAATCGCGGCTCTCCATCCGCAGCATCGCCCAGGACGAGAAATCGCTGGCATCGGGCGCGCGCAGGAAGAGGTTCTGCGTCCGGATCAGCGGGCGGCTCGGCGGCTCGCTCGGGAAACGGAAGAGAGCCATCGCGTTCAGTCCGCCGCGCGGGCCGCCTGCCGCAGCCGCTTGGCCGGGGGCAGGCCGTGGATCGGGCCGATGGCCGCGATGGTCGGCTGGTGGCCGAGCAGCGAACGGCCGGCCGCGCGCACATCCTCGAGCGTCACCGCGTCGAGCCGCGCCGCCAACTCCTCGCGCGGGATCGCCCGGCCGAAGATCAGCACCTGCCGCGCCATCTGCTCCAGCTTGCCACCGGGGCTTTCGAGGGAGGCGAGCAGCCCCACCTTCATCTGGGCGCGGGCGCGGGCGACCTCGACCTCGCTGACATCCTCCGCCGCCTGGCGCAGGCAGCCGAGCGCGACCTCGATCAGCTCGCCGACATCCTCCGGCGCGGTGCCGGCGCCAATGCCGAACACCCCACAATCGGAGAAGGGCCAGTGGAAGGCGTCAATCGCATAGGCGAGGCCGCGCTGCTCGCGCACCTCCTGGAACAGCCGCGAGGACAGCCCGCCGCCGAGAACCGAGGCGAAAATCTGCATCGGGTAATGCGCGCCGCCCGTGAAGGGCAGGCCGGGCAGGCCGAGCACGAGATGGACCTGCTCCTCGTCGCTGCCGATGCGCGCCTCGCCGCCGCGATACTCACCGGATTCCCGCAAGGGAGGCTGGGCGGGCCTGGCGGGCAGATTCGCGAGATGCTGGCGGGCAAGCGCCACGAGTTCGTCGTGATCGACCGCGCCGGAGGCGGCGAGCACCATGTTGCCGGCATGGTAGTTCCGCGCGAGATAGGCGCGGATCGCATCCGACGTGAAGCCCTTCACGGTCTTGGCCGTGCCGAGGATCGGCCGGCCGATCGGCTGATCGGGGAAGGCCGCCTGCAGGAAACGGTCGTAGACGAGGTCGTCGGGGGTGTCCTGCACTGCCGAGATCTCCTGCAGGATCACGCCCTTCTCGCGCTTCAGCTCCTCCTCGGTCAGGGCCGGGGAGGAGAGGATGTCGGCGAGGATATCGACGGCGAGGCTGAGATCGGAGCCGAGCACGCGGGCGGTGTAGCAGGTGTATTCGACGCTGGTCGCGGCGTTGAGGTCGCCGCCGATGTTCTCGATCTCCTCGGCGATCTGCAGCGCGCTGCGCCGGGCCGTGCCCTTGAAGGCCATGTGCTCGAGCAGATGGGCGATACCGTGCTCATCCGGCAGCTCGTCGCGCGCGCCGGCGCCGATCCAGATGCCGAGCGACACTGTCGCGGCATGATCCATGCGCTGCGAGACGATGCGCAGCCCAGAGGGCAGGGTGGTCAGCGCGACGTCTGGGTCGTGTATCCCTTCCGGCCGCACCGAAGCGGCGACCTCGACCGGTCCGGTGACGTTCACGCTGCCGCCCCACGTACGGCGCGGGCATGCTCGCGCACGAAATTTTCGATTGCGGCGAGATCGTTGGGCAGGAGCGTCAGGCGCTCCTTCCGCTCCATCAGGTCGGCAAGATGCGCCGGCAGCACGGGCTCGACGCCGCTCGCAGCCTTCACCGCCGCCGGGAACTTGGCGGGATGGGCCGTTCCGAGCACGATCATGGGCGTCGCCGGGTCGTGCTTCAGCGCCTGCCGGGCCGCGCCGACGCCGATGGCGGTGTGTGGATCGAGCAGGTAACCGGCTTCGGTCCAGCTTTTCCGGATCTCGCCCGCGACCTCGTCCTCGCTCTGGGCCGCCGCATCGAACTCGCCGCGGATGCGCGCGAGCGGCTCCGGCCCGATCTCGAAGCGGCCGGACTGCGTCAGGGACTGCATCAGGCGGCGCAACGCCGCGCCGTCGCGGCCATGGGCCTCGAAAAGCAGCCGCTCGAAATTCGAGGAAATTTGGATGTCCATCGAGGGCGACGTCGTCGCCGCCACGCCGCGCATCTCGTAGACGCCCGTTTCGAGCGTGCGCGTCAGGATGTCGTTGCTGTTCGTGGCGATGACGAGCCGCTCCATCGGCAGGCCCATCTGCTTGGCCACCCAGCCGGCGAGGATGTCGCCGAAATTGCCGGTCGGAACCGAGAAGGAGACCTTCCGCCCCGGCCCGCCGAGCGCGACGGCCGAGGTGAAGTAATAGACCGCCTGAGCCGCGATACGCGCCCAGTTGATCGAGTTCACGCCGGAAAGCCCGATCTCGTCGCGGAAGGCGTGATGGTTGAACATCGCCTTCACGAGGTTCTGGCAGTCGTCGAAGGTGCCTTCGACGGCGATGGCGTGGACGTTCGGCGCATCGACCGTGGTCATCTGCCGGCGCTGCACGTCGGAGACGCGGCCCTGCGGATAGAGGATGAAGACATCGACGCTCTTCAACCCCTTGAAGGCGTCGATGGCCGCGCTGCCGGTGTCGCCTGATGTCGCGCCGACGATGGTGGCGCGCTGGCCGCGCTGGCCGAGCACATGGTCCATCAGCCGCCCGAGCAGCTGCATCGCCACGTCCTTGAAGGCGAGCGTTGGGCCGTGGAACAGCTCCAGCACGAAGAGGTTGTCGCCGATCTGCGTCAGCGGGCAGATGGCAGGGTGGCGGAAGCCGGAATAGGCCGCGCGGATCATGCCGGAGAGCGCGCCGCTCTCGATGTCGCCATCGGTGAGCGCGCCGAGCACGCGCTCGGCCACGGCCGTGTAGGGCTTGCCCGAAAAGCCTTCGATCTCGCTCGTGGAAAGCTGAGGCCAGCTCTGCGGCAGGTAAAGCCCGCCGTCACGGGCGAGCCCGGTCAGCAGGGCATCGGAAAAGCTGAGCGCCGGGGCTTCACCCCGGGTGGAGACGTGCAGCACGATCTTGGCCTCGGTGATCTTTGCCGAATGCTATAGGCCGGTCCGGCGCGTTCGGCAAAAAGGTTGAAAGGGTCAGGCGGCGGCTGCGCCCCTGCGCGTCTGCCAGGCGTAGGCCGCGAAGACGCCGATGAGCGTCAAGGCCAGCCCGAACCAGGTCAGCGCATATTGCAGATGGTTGTCGGGGATGCGTGCGATCAGCTCGCGCACATCGACGCCGGCCGGAGGTGTCAGCCCGTCGCCCTCGCGCGCCGCCTCCAGGTAGAACGGAGCCGGCGGCAGCCCGAGTGCGGCAGCGATGGCTGCAGGATCGCGCGTATAGAATTCGCGGATTTCCGGCAGATCGTGCGGGGTGAAGCTGTTGCGGCTTTCCGGCGCCCGCAGGAAGCCACTGATCGTGTCCGGCCCGCTCGCCGGGCCGATCTGGCCGATCCTGCTTTCCGGCACGAAGCCTCGATTGACCAGGATGACCCCGCCATCCTCGAGCCGGAAGCCCTGGAAAACCCAGCGGCCGAAGCCGGAGAGCTGACGCGAGCCCGGCGGACCGGATGCGATCGTCGTCCGTACCCCCGCGATCGGGCCATCGATGAAGCTGCCTTTGGCAACGACATGGGTGAGGTCGAGCGAAGCCGGGTCGAGCTTCGCCCAATTCGCACTCGGCGGCATGGTCGCTGGCTTGCCGGCGGCTTCGGCCTGCAGGCGGTCGATATACGCGTGCTTCTCGCTCATGCGCTCGAGCTGCCAGGTGCCGAGCATGCACAGCACCAGCGTACCGACGACCGTCAGCAGCGAGGGCCAAAGGAGGCCGGGCCTGCGGGGCTGGGCGGATGGCGTGGTCACTGCTGCCGCCTGCCTTCCTCGGCCTTGTGGGCATATTGCAGCGCCACGGCGAGCCCCTTCATCGGTCTCAGCAGCGCCAGGCAGACGATGACGGCCAGCGGCAGCCATATCGCCAGATGCAGCCAGATCGGCGGCTCGTAGCTGATCTCGACATAGAGCGCCGCGCCGAGCACGAGGAAGCCGGCGATCAGCATGATGAACACAGCCGGGCCATCCGCCGAATCGGCGAATTTGTAGTCGAGCCCGCAAGCGCTGCAGCGCGGCTTCAGCTTCAGGAAGCCGTCGAACAGCGCGCCTTCGCCGCAGCGCGGGCAACGCCCGGCGAGACCCGTGGAATAGGGCGAGGGCGGGGTGTTCTGATGGTCGTCGGCCATGTCGGCCTCCCGAAATAGCGAAAGGCGGCCGAGGCCGCCTTCCAGTGTTTCTGCCGGGCGGCCCGCCTCAGTGCGCGGCGGGAACGCCCGCGCCCCAGACATAGATCGCCGCGAAGAGGAACAGCCAGACCACGTCGACGAAGTGCCAATACCAGGCGGCGAACTCGAAGCCGAGATGCTGCTGCGGCTTGAAGTGCCCGAGATAGGCCCGGTACAGGCAGACGGCCAGGAAGATCGTGCCGATGAAGACGTGGAAGCCGTGGAACCCGGTCGCCATGAAGAAGGTGGCGCCGTAGATGTTGCCGGAGAAGGCGAAAGTGGCGTGCGAGTACTCGTAGATCTGGCAGATCGTGAACAGCACGCCGAGGATCACGGTCAGCCACAGACCCTGCTTCAGGCCGGCGCGATCGCCGTTGATCAGCGCATGGTGCGCCCAAGTCACGGTGGTGCCGGAGGTCAGCAGGATCAGCGTGTTGAGCAGCGGCAGGTGCCAGGGGTCGAAGGTCTCGATGCCCTTCGGGGGCCAGTGGCCGCCGGTGAACTCATAGCGGACGTAGTTGATGTGCTCGCCGGAGAACAGGCTGGCGTCGAAATAGGCCCAGAACCACGCGACAAAGAACATCACCTCGGAGGCGATGAACATGATCATGCCGTAGCGGTGATGGATCTGGACGACGCGGGTGTGGTGACCTTCGGTCTCCGCTTCGCGCACCACGTCCATCCACCAGGACAGCATGGTGTAGAGCACGCCGAGCAGGCCGGCGCCGAAGACGAGCGGGCCGAGGTGCATGCCGCCGACGGGCATCGCCTTCATCCACATCACGGCGCCGATCGCCATCACCGTCGCGCTGGCGGCGCCGATGAGCGGCCACGGGCTCGGATCGACGAGGTGGTAGTCGTGGTGCTTCGTATGGGCCCCGGCCATGATATTCGGTCTCCGCGACGTCTTGTCCGCGCTGATGCTCCAGCGCGTTCTACAGTTTGGAATTGCTCGCGTCACCCTTCGGCGAACCGGCCTTGTCCTCGGCGACAGGCTGGCCCGACTTGGAGGCGAAATAGGTATAGGACAGCGTGATGGCGTGGACGCCGTCGAGTTCGCGATTCTGCGCGATTTCGGGGTCGATATAGAACACCACCGGCGCCTCGAAGCTCTCGCCCGGCTTGAGCGTATGCTCCGTGAAGCAGAAGCACTGGATCTTGACGAAATAGGCCGCGCCCTTGTCGGGGGCGACATTGTAGGTCGCGATGCCGGTCACCGTGCGATCCGAGCGATTCGTCATCTTGTAGAACACGGTCTGCGTCGCGCCGACCTTGACCTTGATCTCGGGGCTCTCGGCCTCGAACTTCCAGCCGAGCCCCGGCGCGACATTGGCGTCGAAGCGGACCGACATCTCGCGGTCGAGGATCTTTCCCGCGCCGGCCGTGCCGACCATCGGCGTGCCGCCGAAGCCGGTGACCTTGCAGAACAGGTCGTAGAGCGGCACCGCCGCGAAGGAGGCGCCGAGCATCCCGAAGGCCACGCCGACGCAGATCAGCGCGGTGCGGCCGTGCTTCGCGGAAGGGGCAGGGGGCAAAGGGGCGGGAGGAACGGCGCCGGTCATCACAGCGGCCTGTTCAGTATCGCGGGGCCGGTCTTCACCAGCGTCACCACGAAGAAGAAAATCACCAGCCCGCCGAGCACGAGCGCGAGCGCGACGGAACGCCGGCGGCGTCGTGCCATGTCCTCGGGTGAGAACGGGGCCGGTGCGACCTGCTTGGGGGGCTGCTCGCTCATCCCAGCACCTTCGGCAGGGCCCACATCAGCCCGAAGCCGTTCTCGGCGATGAGCACGGCGAAAAGCAGGAAGAGATAGAGGATCGAGAAGCCGAACAGCGCATAGGCGGCCTTGGTCGCGGCCTGGCCTTCGGTGCGGCGCCAGACGCGGACAGCTAGCCCGATCATGGCGAGCCCTGTCGTCACCGAGACGACGAGATAGATCAGGCCGCCGAAGCCCATCAGTGCGGGCAGGACCGCGACGGGCGCCATCAGCAGCGAATAGAGCACGATCTGCCGGCGCGTCGCCTCGGGACCCGCGACGTTCGGCATCATCGGGATGCCGGCGCGCGCATAGTCGCCGGACTTGACGAGCGCGAGCGCCCAGAAATGCGGCGGGGTCCACAGGAAGATGATCGCGAACAGCACCAGCGAGTGCCAGCCGAAATCGCCCGTTACCACAGCCTCGCCGATCATGGGAGGGAAGGCGCCTGCCGCGCCGCCGATGACGATGTTCTGCGGCGTCCAGCGCTTCAGCCACATCGAGTAGACGACGGCGTAGAAGAAGATGGTGAAGGCCAGCATCGCGGCCGAAAGCGCATTCGCCACGAGGCCGAGCACCAGCACGGAGCCGATCGAGAGCGTGAGCCCGAAGGCAAGGGCTTCGGAAGGCAGGATGCGACCCGACGGGATCGGCCGCTTGGCGGTGCGGCTCATCAGCGCGTCGATGTCCGCGTCGTACCACATGTTGAGGCAGCCCGAGGCGCCGGCACCGACCGCGATCGCCAGCAGCGCGGCGAGGCCGAGCACGGGGTGCACCGAACCCGGCGCCGTCATCATGCCGGTCAGTGCGGTCACCACGACCAGCGACATCACCCGCGGCTTCAGCAGCGCGAAGAAATCGCGGGCTTCGCCGGTGGAGGCGGTCAGGGCATCGGTGCGGGTTTCGAACGCGGCGGACATCGATCTGATCGTCTTCGTACTCTTGCAACAGCGCCCATGGACAAAAGCTCCAGGGCGCGGGGTGTTCGCAGCAGGGATTCTGCCGCCCGTCTCCGGAACGCCTGTCGCGAGGCGCTCGGGGGAAGGGCGGCGGCGGGCCGGTGAGGCCCGCCGCCTGTATTCTTAGTGGTCCGAGCCGGTGATGCGCGGCAGGGTCTCGAACTGGTGGAACGGCGGCGGCGAGGACAGCGTCCACTCCAGCGTCGTCGCGCCTTCGCCCCACGGATTGTCGCCGGCGAGTTGCTTCTTCGTGAAGGCGACCACAAGGCCGTAGAAGAAGATCAGCAGACCGCCGGCGAAGATGTAGGAGCCGATCGAGGACCAGTAGTGCCAGCCCGCGAAGGCGTCCGGATAGTCCACATAGTGACGCGGCATGCCGGCCAGCCCGAGGAAGTGCTGCGGGAAGAACAGCAGGTTGGCGCCGACGAAGGCGACCCAGAAGTGCAGCCGGCCGATCCAGTCCGGGATCACATAGCCGCTCATCTTCGGGAACCAGTAGTAGAAGCCCGCGAAGATGCCGAACACGGCGCCGAGCGACAGCACGTAGTGGAAGTGCGCCACGACGTAATAGGTCGCATGCAGCGAGCGGTCGACGCCGGCATTGGCCAGCACGACGCCGGTGACGCCGCCGACGGTGAACAGGAAGATGAAGCCGATCGCCCAGATCATCGGCGCGGTGAAGCGGATCGAGCCGCCCCACATCGTCGCGATCCAGGAGAAGATCTTCACGCCCGTCGGCACCGCGATGACCATCGTCGCGAACACGAAGTAGCGCTGCGTGTTGAGCGAGAGGCCGGCGGTATACATGTGGTGCGCCCACACGATGAAGCCGACGACGCCGATCGCGACCATGGCGTAGGCCATGCCGAGATAGCCGAAGATCGGCTTCTTCGAGAAGGTCGAGATGATGTGGCTGACGATGCCGAAGGCCGGCAGGATCATGATGTAGACTTCGGGGTGGCCGAAGAACCAGAACAGGTGCTGGTACAGGATCGGGTCGCCGCCGCCGGCCGGGTCATAGAAGGTCGTGCCGAAGTTGCGGTCCGTCAGCAGCATGGTGATCGCGCCGGCGAGAACCGGCAGCGAGAGCAGCAGCAGGAAGGCGGTAACCAGCACGCCCCAGGCGAACAGCGGCATCTTGTGCATGGTCATGCCAGGCGCGCGCATGTTCAGGATCGTGGTGATGAAGTTGATCGCGCCCAGGATCGAGGCCGCGCCGGCAAGGTGCAGCGACAGGATGCCGAAATCGACCGAGGGGCCGGGGTGGCCGGCGGTCGAGAACGGCGGATAGACCGTCCAGCCCGTGCCGACGCCCTTCGCGCCCGGAGCACCCTCCACGAACATCGAGATCACCATCAGGATGAAGGCCGCGACGGTGAGCCAGAACGAGATGTTGTTCATGCGCGGGAAGGCCATGTCCGGCGCGCCGATCATCAGCGGCACGAACCAGTTGCCGAAGCCGCCGATGACCGCGGGCATGACCATGAAGAAGATCATGATCAGGCCGTGGCCGGTCACGAAGACGTTGTAGCTCTGGCCGTTCGCGAAAATCTGCATGCCGGGGTACTGCAGCTCGATCCGCATCATGATCGAGAGGAAGCCGCCGACGAGGCCCGCCATGATCGAGAAGATCAGGTAGAGCGTGCCGATGTCTTTGTGGTTGGTGGACAGGAGCCACCGGCGCCACCCGGTCGGATGGTCGTGATGGGCTTCGTCGTGGTGGCCGGGAGCGTGCTGAGCCGCGGTTGCCATGGTCTAGTCTCCTCGGCGAATTACTTGGAGGCGACAGCGAGCTTGGAGCTCGCGTCCTCGGCATTGGCGAATTTCTGCTTCGCTTCCGCGAGCCAGGCGGCGTAGCGCTCCTGGCTGACGACGCGGAACGCGATCGGCATGTACGAGTGGTTCTGGCCACAGATGAACGAGCACTGACCGTAGTAGATCCCCTCGCGCTCGGCCTTGAACCAGGTTTCGTTCAGGCGGCCGGGGATGGCGTCGATCTTAACGCCGAAGGACGGCACCGTGAACTTGTGGATGACGTCGGCGCCGGTGACCTGGACGCGGACGATCTTGCCGACCGGCACCACGGCCTCGTTGTCGACGGCGAGCAGGCGCGGGGCCTCCGCGGCGGCGATCTTGTTGGAGGCGATCGCCTCGGCGCGCTGCTTCTCGTCCAGCATCAGCGAGTCGAAGCCGAAGGCGCCGCCTTCCTGGGCATACTCATAGGACCAGTACCACTGCTTGCCGGTCACCTTCATGGTGATGTCGGCCTGCGGCACCTCGAGCTGGAGCTTCAGCAGGCGGAAGGACGGGATCGCGATCACGACGAGGATCAGCACCGGGATGACGGTCCAGGCAACCTCGAGCAGGGCGTTGTGCGTGGTCTTGGACGGGACCGGATTAGCCTTCTCGTTGAAGCGGAAGGCGACATAGATCAGCAGCCCGAGCACGAAGAGCGTGACGATGGCGATGATGATGTTCAGCCAGTCATGGAACCAGTGGATGAACTCGGCGACGGGGGTCGCTGCACCCTGCAGGTTCATCTGCCAGGGGGAGGGCATGCCGGTGCCGGCGATGGCCGGGACGGTCGCCAACGCGGCGAGGCCGAGGGCCGTGGCGGCCGCGGTTGCAAAGGTCCTGCTCAGAAATCGCATCGATCCGACATGCTCCTCAATCGACTTGCTTGGGAGCCGACCGGCTTTGTCCCACGCATGAAGGGGCGACCGTGAAGCCGCCTCATTCTTCGAGATTGCGATAAATCAAAGATCACGCTTGCGCCAGTGGGGCAATGAACACTGCCCACCTCCATCATGCGGCATAATCACGCGAGACCTTGCAGCTCGCGTTAGGGCACGCATGGCGCTCGCCTCCGCGCCTTGACAGGACCCTGTCTGCATGGTCCCAACACTTTTTATGTTGAAGGGGCCGCGGGATTCTCTGGCGCAGCCGGCGTTTTGCCTGAATTCTGCGTTCCTGCTGCGGCTTTGGTTCCGCATTGGAAGGATGGCAGGATGATGAGGATCATCAGGGCGGCTGGCGCATTGGCGCTGGCGCTCGTGGGGACTAGCCTTGCCGCCGGCTCCGCTTTCGCGCAGGGCGCGGTGCGTTCCACACATGGCGACTGGCAGATGCGCTGCGAGGTGCCGCCAGGCGCCAAGGCCGAGCAATGCGCGCTCGTCCAGAACGTCGCGGCCGAGGACAGGCCGAATCTGACGCTGCTCGTCATCGTGCTCAAGACGGCGGATCAGAAGAGCCGGCTCCTGCGCGTGGTCGCGCCGCTCGGAGTGCTGCTGCCCTCCGGCCTCGGTCTGAAGATCGACGACAAGGACATCGGCCGTGCCGGCTTCGTGCGCTGCCTCACCACCGGCTGCGTCGCCGAAGTGGTGATGGACGACACCCTTCTCGGCCAGCTCAAGGGCGGCAAGAGCGCGACATTCATCGTATTCCAGACGCCGGAGGAGGGGGTGGGCGTGCCCGTCTCGCTCAACGGCTTCGGCCCTGGCGTGGAGGCGCTTCCGTGATCGACCTGACTTTCCGCGCGAGCCGCTTGCTCGCGCTGCCGTGCCTGTGCCTGACCCTGGCTGGTTGCGGATCGTCTTCCTCATCGTCCTCCGGCCAGCCGAGCACGCTGCAGACGCTCGGCAATGTGGTGATGTTCCAGTCGACGAAGCCGCCGGCGCCGAACCAACTTCCCAAGGACGCGGAAGAGGAGGTGATCTGCCCTGAGGTCATCATCGCCGATGGCGGCGCGGCGCTGCGGGCCCAGTCCGGGCAGGACAGCGGCAGCCTGCGTCACCAGATCTCGATCGTGAACGTTGCACGCGAGTGCACAGCCACCGGGAACGGCTCCTTCCGCCTCAAGGTCGGCGTCGAGGGCCGCGTGCTGCTCGGCCCGGCCGGCAGCCCCGGCAGCTATGGCGCGACGCTGACCACGACGGTCACTCGAGGCACCACCGTCGTTGCGCGCCGCACGGCCCGCGTCGGCGGCACGATTCCATCCGGCCAGGGCGGTGTCGACTTCTCGCATATCGAGGAGGGCATCGCAGTGCCGGCAGGAGGGAGCGACGTCGAGGTCATCGTCAGCCTCGGCCAGGGCGGCGCGGTCACGCCCGCGCGCTCGCGCCGCAGATAGCGGCTTTCCAAAGCAGCTTTGCCGTTAAAGGAGGCGCCGCCCGGATTGACTGGGCCGGCGCCTTCTGTATCTCTGCCCGAAGCCGCATATCCCCGCGGGAGAGACCGGGACTGATCCGTCAGGCCCGGCGCCGAAGGCGCAACCGCCCCGGAAACGCTCAGGCAAAAGGACCGCTGGGGACTTGGCGCTCTGGAAAGCGGCGGAAACAATTCCGCCCACCGACGGGTGTAACTCGTTCGGCCTCATGGGCTGGCGGGGAAATCTCTCAGGTCCCGAGACAGAGGGGGCGCGTTCCGGACGATACCGTCCGGGACTTGCGCTCGATTCTGGAAGGGGCATGCCATGGCTGCCGAGGCCGAAGCCACAACCCACGATGCCGGCGCGCCCGCGCCGCTCAAGACCCCGCTCCATGCCCGGCATGTGACGCTCGGCGCCCGCATGGTGCCCTTCGCCGGCTACGACATGCCGGTGCAGTATCCGATGGGTATCCTGACCGAGCATAACTGGACGCGCGAGAAGGCCGGTCTTTTCGACGTCTCGCATATGGGCCAGGCTTTCCTGATCGGCCCCGATCACGAGACCACGGCCAAGGCGCTGGAAGCGCTGATTCCCGCCGACATCCTGAACCTCGCCCCCGGCAAGCAGCGCTATTCGCAGCTTCTCAACGAGGAAGGCGGCATCCTCGACGACCTGATGGTGACGCGTTCCGCCGATCCCGACGAGGACGGCGCGCTCTATCTCGTCGTCAACGCGGCCTGCAAGGAGGCCGACTACGCCCATATCGAGCCGCGCCTGCCGCCGAATGTGAAGCTGATCCGCGCCGAGCATCGCGGCCTTATTGCCCTGCAGGGGCCGGGCGCCGAGGCTGCGCTTGCCGCCATCGCGCCGGACGCCGCTGAGATGGGCTTCATGACCTCGCGCACCATGAAGGTCGCCGGCATCAAGGCCAATGTCAGCCGTTCGGGCTATACAGGCGAGGACGGCTACGAGATCTCCGCCGCGGCCACGAAGATCGGCGAGATCTGGGACACGCTGCTGCTCGACGCCAACGTCAAGCCGATCGGCCTCGGCGCCCGTGATTCGCTCAGGCTTGAAGCGGGCTTGTGCCTCTATGGCCACGACATCGACACCACGACCTCGCCGGTCGAGGCCGCGCTGAACTGGTCGATCCAGAAGCGCCGCCGCGAGGAGGGGGGCTTCCCGGGCGCTGCGCGCATCCAGCGCGAGTTTGCCGAGGGCACCTCCCGCATCCGCGTCGGCCTCAAGCCGGAAGGCCGCGCGCCGGCCCGCGAGGGCACCGAGATCGCGACGCCCGAAGGCGAGGTGATCGGCACCGTGACCTCCGGCGGCTTCGGCCCGACGCTGAACGGCCCCTGCGCCATGGGCTATGTCGCCAAGGCCCATTCGGCGCCGGGCACCCAGCTCAATCTCATCGTGCGCGGCAAGCCGCTGCCGGCCGTCGTGGCGACGATGCCTTTCGTCCCGAACGGCTACAAGCGCTGAGCCCTTTTCCAGACATCTGACGCCAATTCTGATCGAACGCCAGGAGGAAACCATGGCCGAGACCCGCTACACCAAGGACCACGAATACATCCGCATCGAGGGCGATACCGGCACCGTCGGTATCAGCGATTACGCCCAGGGCCAGCTCGGCGACGTTGTCTTCGTCGAGCTGCCGGCCGTCGGCAAGGCGCTGACCAAGGGCGGCGAGGCAGCCGTCGTCGAGAGCGTCAAGGCGGCCTCCGAGGTCTACGCCCCGATCTCCGGCGAGGTCGTCGAGGTCAATGGCGAGCTCGAAGCCACGCCGGGCACCGTCAACGAGGACCCCGCCGGCAAGGGCTGGTTCCTCAAGATCAAGATCGCGGACGCAGCCGAGCTCGAGGGGCTGATGAACGAGGCCGAGTACCAGAACTACGTCAAGACGCTCTGACCCGAGGCGTCATCCCGCACGCGCCGCAGCACGAAGTGCTGCTGCGCAGATGCGGGATCGTCGTCAGGACAAGGCGCCTTCTCGTCATGCGATCCCGTGTTTGCGCAGCGGCACTTCGCGCCGCAGCGCGCACGGGATGACACCTAGCACCGCGACCCATCACGGAAGCACACCATGCGCTATCTCCCGCTCACCGATACCGACCGCGAGGACATGCTCGCGCGAATCGGCATCTCCGATATCGACGCGCTGTTCAGCGACGTGCCTGCAGGCAAGCTGCTGAAGGCGCCGGTCGACCTGCCGCGCGCCAAGGGCGAGCTGGAGGTCGAGCGCATCCTCGGCAGGATGGCCGGCAAGAACGCGGCCGCCTCGGCCGTGCCGTTCTTTGTCGGCGCGGGTGCCTACAAGCACCATGTCCCGGCGACGGTCGATCACCTGATCCAGCGCTCCGAGTTCCTGACCAGCTACACGCCCTACCAGCCCGAGATCGCGCAGGGCACGCTGCAATATCTCTTCGAGTTCCAGACGCAGGTCGCGGCGTTGACCGGCATGGAGGTCGCCAACGCCTCGATGTATGACGGCTCGACCGGCACGGGCGAGGCCGTGCTGATGGCCCACCGCGTCACCAAGCGCCGCAAGGCCGTGCTCTCCGGAGGGCTCCACCCCCATTACTCCGAGGTGGTGCGGACGCTCTCGCACATGGCGAATGACGAGGTCGTCTCGCTCCAGCCCGATGTCGCGGCCAGCGAGGACATCCTGTCCCAGATCGACGACAGCGTGTCCTGCGTCGTCGTCCAGTCGCCGGACGTGTTCGGCAACCTGCGGGACCTGAAGCCCATCGCCGAGAAGGCCCATGCCCATGGCGCCCTGCTGATCGCGGTCTTCACCGAGGTCGTCTCGCTCGGCGCGGTGTCGCCTCCGGGCGCACAGGATGCCGACATCGTCGTCGGCGAGGGCCAGTCGATCGGCAATGCCCTGAACTTCGGCGGCCCCTATGTCGGCCTCTTCGCCGCCAAGTCGAAATATATCCGCCAGATGCCGGGCCGGCTCTGCGGCGAGACCGTCGATTCGACCGGCCAGCGCGGCTTCGTGCTGACGCTCTCCACCCGCGAGCAGCATATTCGCCGCGACAAGGCGACCTCGAACATCTGCACCAATTCCGGCCTCTGCGTGCTGGCCTTCACCATCCATATGACGCTGCTGGGCCAGGCGGGCCTCGCCCGTCTCGCCGAGGTGAACCACGCCAATGCCGTGAAGCTCGCCGACCTGCTGGCCGGCGTGAAGGGCGTCTCGGTGCTGAACGAGAGCTTCTTCAACGAGTTCACCGTGAAGCTGAAGAAGCCGGCCGCCGAGGTCGTTGAGGTTCTTGCCGCCAGGGGCATCCTGGCCGGCGTCCCCGTCTCGCGGCTCCTGCCCGGGGCCGGGCTGGACGACCTCCTCATCATCGCCTCGACCGAGGTGAATACCGACGAAGACCGGGCGGCCCTCGTGGCGGCGCTCGTGGAGGTGCTGTGATGCTGAACCGTCAGGGACGTCCCACTCAGGCCGGCGAAGCCGCTCAGGTCGAGCACGCCACCTTCACCGGCAACAAGGCTCTCCAGCAGATCGAGCCGCTGATCTTCGAGATCGGCCATCACGAATCGACCGGCGTCGATATCGAGAAGCCCACGCCCTTCAAGCCTCGCCTGGGCAAGCATGCGCGCAAGGGCGAGATCGGCCTGCCCGGCCTCTCCGAGCCCGAGACGATGCGCCACTATGTGCGCCTCAGCCAGAAGAACTACGGCATCGACACCGGGCTCTTCCCGCTTGGCTCCTGCACGATGAAGCACAATGCCCGCCTCAACGAGAAGGTGGCGCGGCTTCCGGGCTTCTCCGATGTCCACCCGCTGCAGCCGCTCTCGACCGTGCCCGGCGCGCTCGACCTGATGCTGGAGCTCGCCCGCTACCTGATGACGCTGACCGGCATGCCGGCCGTGGCGCTATCGCCGAAGGCCGGCGCCCATGGCGAGGCCTGCGGCATGATGGCGATCAAGGCGGCCATCGAGGCCAAGGGTGAGGGCGCGACCCGCAACGTCGTGCTCGTGCCCGAATCGGCGCATGGCACCAATCCGGCCACCGCCGCGCTGATCGGCTTCTCGGTGAAGGCCGTTCCCGCCCGTCCGGATGGCACGGTCGCGGTCGAGGACGTCAAGGCGCTGCTCGGGCCTGACATCGCTGCGATCATGCTGACCAACCCGAACACCTGCGGCATCTTCGAGCCTCAGATCGTCGAGATCGCCGCGGCGATGCATGAGGCCGGCGCCTATTTCTACTGCGACGGCGCGAACTTCAACGCCATCGTCGGCAAGGCGCGTCCGGGCGACCTTGGCGTCGACGCCATGCACATCAACCTGCACAAGACCTTCTCGACGCCGCATGGCGGCGGCGGTCCCGGCGCCGGCCCGGTCGTGCTTTCCGAAAGGCTCGCGCCCTTCGCGCCCGTGCCCTTCATTCATGTCGAGAACGACAAGCCGCACCTGATCGAGACGCGCGAGGAAGCACCCGCGGGCAACCAGCCCTTCGGCCGCATGACCGCCTTCCACGGCCAGATGGGCATGTATGTCCGCGCGCTCGCCTACATGCTGAGCCATGGCTCGGACGGCATGAAGCAGGCTTCGGAGGATGCAGTGCTGAACGCGAATTACATTCGCGCCGGCCTGTCCGACCTGATGTCGCTGCCCTTCCCGGACCATCCCTCGATGCACGAGGTGCTGTTCGACGATGAGTGGTTGAAGGGCTCGGGTGTCTCGACGCTCGATTTCGCCAAGGCGATGATCGACGAGGGCTACCACCCGATGACGGTCTATTTCCCGCTCGTCGTCCATGGCGCCATGCTGATCGAGCCGACCGAGTCGGAATCGAAGGCGGCGCTCGACCTCTTCATCGCGACGCTGCGCGATCTCGCCATGGCGGCAAAGGGCAATGACAAGGAGCGTTTCACCAGCGCCCCGCATCACGCCCCGATCCGCCGTCTCGACGAGACCCGCGCCGCCCGCCAGCCGGTCCTGAAATGGGAAAAGCCGGCCCCGGCCCAGGCGGCTGAGTAAGCGATCTCGCACCATGCTGACGGCATTCGTCAGCATGGTGAATGCCGTTGCGTCGCTTCTTAAGCATTCCTTGACCATGTAGCGGAATGATCCCCCGGTGCCGCTCTGTGCGGCCCGGGGGTTTTCATGTCTGCGCGTCCCTCAATCCTTGCTGCTGCGGCTGCCATTCTGCTGGCTTCCACGGCGCTCGTGCGTGCGAACGAGCCGAGCTATGGCCCCAACACCTATGATCGCACGCTCGAGGCGCTGATCGCCCATGAGGATGCCGCCAGCCGCGGCGGCTGGCCCAAGGTGCCCGGCGGCGTCACCGCGCTGAAGCCTGATTCGCAGGGTCCTGACGTTGTCGCCCTGAAGCTGCGGCTGCTCGCCAGCGGGGACCTTCCGCCGGAGGCGATGGCTCACGACGTCTATGACGAGGCCGTCGTCGCCGCGGTGAAACGCTTCCAGCTTCGCCACGGCCTGTCGGATCTCGGCACGGTGGGGCGCCTGACCCTCAAGGCGATGAACGTGCCGGTCGAAGTGCGCCTCAACCAGATCACGGCGACGCTGGAGCGGCTCAAGGGCAACGGCTTCAACTTCGCCAGCCGCTATGTCGTGGTGAACATCCCCGGCGCCAGCGTCGAGGCGGTCGAGAACGGCGCGGTTGCGCAGCGCCACCTCGCCGTGGTCGGCCGGCCGGACCGGCCCTCGCCGGTGATCCAGGCCAACATCACCTCGGTCAACCTCAACCCCTACTGGACGGTGCCGACCTCGATCGTGAAGGCCGACATCATCCCGCACATGCGCAAGGACCCGGGCTTCGTCGCCAAGTCGAACATGAAGCTGCTCGGCGCCGAGAACAAGGAAATCGACCCGGCGAGTGTGAACTGGGCGACGATCACCAGCCCCTATTTCACCGTGCGGCAGGAGCCGGGCCCGACCAATTCGCTCGGCCAGCTCAAGATCGACATGCCCAACAGCGAGGCTGTCTATCTGCATGACACGCCGAAGAAGACCCTGTTCCGCAACGATGTCCGCTTCAACTCCTCGGGCTGCGCCCGTGTCGAGGGCGTGCGGGAGCTTGGCGCCTGGCTGCTCGAAGGCTCGGAATGGACGCTCGCCTCGCTCGAGGAGGAGATCGCCAAGGGCGAGCGCAAGAACATCCCGCTGAAGAAGCAGGTTCCGGTCGCCTGGGTCTATCTGACGGGCTGGCAGGGCGCGGATGGACAGGTCCAGTTCCGCGACGACATCTACGGGCTCGACACGCCGCAAGGCATCGTCACCTCGACGATCCAGCCCCGCAAGCCCAAGCCGAAGGCGGCCGCGCTGCCGCCGGCACGCCCGGTCACCGCGGCGGCGGAAAAACCGCCTGGCCCGGCCGCGACGGCGAGCAACTGAGGCTCGCAAACCGCTGCCGTCATTCTCGGGCGGCGCTTAGCGATGACCCGAGAATCTCAGGCCGGGCAGGCACTGGAACCGCGATCGTCATGAGATGCTCGGGTCGAGCCCGAGCATGACGCTCCCTTCGACATGCTCCCAAACGAAAAACGCCGCGCCCGAAGGCGCGGCGTCGATCTCTTGCGATCCGGCTAGAAGCTCAGTTGAGCTTGGCCTTCACCTCGCCCAGCCCCGCAGCGAAGGCGGCGTCGCCGGCCTTGCCGGCCATCTGGCTGCGCAGGATGGTCTCGGCAGCCTTGGTGGCCGCTTCCGCAGCCGCCGCGCGAACCTCGGCCTCGGCCTGGCTCTCGGCCTGCGCGATCTTCTCCTCGGCCGCCTTGGTGCGGCGGGTGACGAAGTCGGCGAGCTTGGCCTCGGCCTCGGCGGCGAGGCGCTTGGCCTCCTCCTTGGCAGCGGAGACGATGCCGGCGGCCTCGGCCTCGGCGGCCTTGCGCTTGGCGTCGTACTCGGCCAGCAGCTTCTCTGCCTCCTGACGCAGGCGGCGGGCTTCCGCCAGTTCCTGCGCGACCTTCTCGCCGCGGGCGTCAAGCCCCTTCACGATCATCTTCGGCACGCCGAACTTGACCAGGATCGCGAGGAAGATGACGAGGGCGACGCCGACCCAGACAGTATCCATGGAACCTCTCCTCAGCCCTGAGTCAGAGCCTGGTCGACGGCTTCCGCCGCCTCGGTGGCGCTGGGCGCCTGGCCGGTCAGCTTGGCGACGATCGCCACAGCGATGTCGCTGCCGAGATCGCGAACATTGCCCATCGCCTTGGTCTTGGTCTTGGCGATGGACGCCTCAGCCTTGGCGAGCTTGCCGGCGAGCTCGGCCTCGGTGGCGTGGCGCTTGGCGTCGCTTTCCTTGGCGCCGGTCTCCCGCGCCGCCTGGGCGATGCCCTGGGCGTTCTTGCGGGCCTCGGCCAGCGCCTTCTCATAGGCCTGGGCCATGTCCTCGGCCTTGGCCTGCATCTGCGTGGCCTGGTCGAGATCGCGGCCGATCGTCTCGGCGCGCTCCTCCAGGACCGAGCCGAGGCGCGGCAGGGCGACCTTGGACATCAGCCAGTAGAGCGCCCCGAAGGTGATCGCGAGCCAGAACAGGTTGCTGGCGAAATGCGCGGGGTCGAAGGGCGGGAAGGAGGCCTTCTCGCCGCTCAGGCCCGGAGTGGCAGCCTGCGCCGCACCCGCCAGCAGAGTGGCGAACGAGGCGATAGCCACCGGCCATCCTTGTCGCACGAACCCTGAAGATCGAACCGGCATAGCGTGCCTTTCAGCGCTTGGGATATGGAACCGTCGCGCGCTGGCCATGCTGGCCGAGGCGCGCGACGAGAATGCGGTCGACGAAAGAACGTCAGACCACGAAGAGCAGCACGAGCGCGACGACGAACGCGAAGATGCCCAGACCTTCGGCGAGCGCCGCGCCGATGAAGGCGCGCGGGAACTGGCCGTCGGCGGCCGACGGGTTGCGCAGGGCGCCCGAGAGGAAGTTGCCGAAGATGGTGCCGACGCCGATGGCGGCGAGGCCCATGCCGAGCGAGGCGAGGCCGGCGCCGATGAACTTGGCTGCAACAGGATCCATGGTCTTTCTCCAGTGTGGAACGTTTTGACGGGTGGGATGAACTCTCGCGAGCGCTGCCCGGGCCTCAGTGGCCGGGGTGCAGCGCGTCGTTGAGATAGACGCAGGTCAGGATCGCGAAGACATAGGCCTGCAGGAAAGCGACGAGGAATTCGAGCGCCGTCAGCGCGACCGCCAGCAGCAGCGGCAGCGGCGCGATGATGGTCGCCGCGCCGCCCGCGGCGATCAACGCCACGACGAAGCCGCCGAAGACCTTCAGAGCGATGTGGCCGGCGAGCATGTTGCCGAACAGACGAAGCGACAGCGAAACCGGGCGCGACAGGAAGGAGACGACCTCGATCAGCACCATGAAGGGCAGGAGCCAGCCGGGCACGCCCGACGGCACGAAGAGGCCGAAGAAATGGCTGCCATGCTTCACGATGCCGTAGACCAGCACGACGGAGATGACGAGCACGGCGAAGGCGGCGGTGACGATGATCTGGCTGGTGACGGTGAAGGAGCCGGGGATCATGCCGAGCATGTTGCTCGCCAGCACGAAGCTGAACAGCGAGAACACGAAGGGGAAGAACTTCATGCCTTCCTTGCCCATCACGCCTGTGAGGGTCGAAGCCACGAATTCGTAGATCATTTCGGCGAGCGACTGCAGCCGGCCGGGGACGACCGCACGCTGGCTCGAGCCGTAGACCATGATCGCCGAGACGGTGGCGAGCACGATCACCATCCACAGCGAGGTGTTAGTGAAGGACAGATTGAGGCCGAACGGCTTCAGCGCCACGATCTCGGTGATGTGGAATTGGTGGATCGGATCGATTCCGCCGCCAGCCGCCATGTTTCCGTTCCCTATCGTGCGGCCCTCGCGGGCCACCCCTCGATCAATTCGCCTTCGGGCCGCCGCTCGACCCGGAGGTCGGACGCGAGCCGAGCCGATAGACGGATCTGAAGCCCGCGATGGTTCCGATCACCAGGAAGGCGATCAGCAGGAACGGGGACGTTCCTAGCCACCGGTCGCCGAGGTACCCGATAAGGGCGCCCGCGATGACACCGCCTGCGAGATCCGTCGCGGCGCGAAAGCCTGAAGACATCGCGCCCGCGAGCGCTTTGTCTTCTCCAGCCGGGCTCGCGCCCGGCTTATCGTTCGCCTCGGCCCGCTGGATGGCGGACTTCAGGGAACCCAGTCTTGCGCGCAACTCCGAGTCTGAGGCGTTTGGGTCGGGTTCGGTCATGGTCTTCGAGGCTCCGTCCTGATCGCGATCACGCCGCGATCCAGCGAAAAACCACTATAACCCTGCCCAAACCCGCGCATCGAGCCGTCGTCAGCACGGCCTCCTTTATTGACAGCCCCCCGCCCTGTCAAGGCGGGTAGATAACACCTAACACATTGGAATAGTTGGAAATTCAGGCCGAGTGCGACATTCTAGCCGCATTGCAGCGCCGATTGTGGCATTTTTTCAGCCGGGAAGAACGGCCTCAGCCGGCTTCTTGTCGTCATTGCGAGGAGCGAAGCGACGAAGCAATCGAGGGGACGGGATGGAACGGTTTAGCCGAGTCTCCCTGGATTGCTTCGCTGTGCTCGCAAGGACGGCCTAACCCGCCTCGCGGATCTGTTCAGCGGTGGCGAGGTCGACCGAAACCATCTGGCTGACGCCGCGCTCCATCATGGTGACGCCGAAGAGCCGCTCCATCCGCGCCATCGTGATCGGATTGTGGGTGATCAGGATGAAGCGCGTCTGCGTATTCTGCGCCATTTCGACGAGCAGGTCGCAGTAGCGCTCGACATTGGCGTCATCGAGCGGGGCGTCGACCTCGTCGAGCACGCAGACCGGCGAGGGATTGGTCAGGAACACCGCGAAGATCAGCGCCGTGGCGGTCAGCGCCTGCTCGCCGCCGGAGAGCAGCGTCATCACCTGGGGCTTCTTGCCGGGCGGGCGGGCAAAAATCTCGAGGCCCGCATCGAGCGGATCGTCCGAGTCGACCAGCTTCAGCTCGGCCTCGCCACCGCCGAAGAGCACGCCGAACAGCCGCTGGAAATGGCCGTTGACGATCTCGAATGCAGCCAGCAGTCGCTCGCGGCCTTCGCGGTTGAGTGCACCGATGGCCTGCCGCAGCCGGCGGATGGCCTCGGTCAGGTCGTCGCGCTCGCCCGAGAGCCCTTCGCGCCGGGCCTTGATCTCCGAGAGTTCGTCCTCGGCGCGCAGGTTGACCGCGCCGAGCCGTTCGCGTTCGCCCCTGAGATTGGCAAGGCGTCGCTCGACAGCATCGGGCTCCGGCAGCGCGTCGCCGGGCTTGAACCCGGCGATTCCCTGCAGGCCGTCGAGTCGCGTCTCCAGCCGGTCGAGAATCTCGCGGGTGATGTCCGCGAGGCGCTGGCGCGAGGCTTCGAGCCGGGCCTCGGCCGAGGCCCGGCGCTCGCGGGCGCCCGAAAGCCCTTCGAGCGCGAGTCGCGCCTGCCGGTCGGCTTCCGCCAGTGCCGCCTCGCCGAGCGCGAGCCTGTCTGCGGCCGCACGGCGGGCGATTTCCGCCTGCTCGATCTCGGCGACGAGCCGGCGCCGCTCGCTCAGGAAGGTGTCCGGCGCTTCGAGCAAGGCGTTCCGCTCGGCGCCGGTGGTCTCGATTCGGCGTTTCGTCTCCTCTGCGGTCTGGAGGCTCGCGGTCGCGCGCTCCTTCCAGGCGGCGATGTCGGCGGCGATGGCGGCCCGGCGGCGGGCGCGCATCTCGGCCTCCCGCGCCAGCGTCTGCACCCGCGCCCGTGCATCAGAAGCAGCTGTTCGGCATTCACCCAGCAGGATGCGCGCCTTGAGCAGGACGTTCTCCAGCTCAGCAGGCTGGCTGAGCACCGCGAGCCCGTCCTGATGCATTGCGGCTTGCGCAGCTGCTTCCGAGACGGCCTGGCCGAGCCGCTTGATCGCTTCGGCCAGGGTCGAGCGCTTGACCAGCGTGTCGGCGGCCTTGCGCTCGGCGATGGCCAGTTGCTCGCGGCTCTGATCCACGGCGCGCCGGGCCTGTCGCGTGGCCTCGATCGCGGCGGTCTCCGCCTGTGCGGCCTGCCGCGCCTCGGCGGCTACGGTGTCGAGCGCCTTGCGGGCAGTATCCGCCGCCTCACGCGCGGCCTTGGCCTCGCGCTCCAGGTCGACGAGCCGGTTCTTCTCGGCGAGGCGACGAGCAGCAGGGGAGGGCGCATCGGCCGCGCTGGTGAAGCCGTCCCAGCGCCAGACATCGCCCTCGCGGGAAACCAGCACCTGCCCTTGGCTCAGCTTGCCGCGCAGGTCCGCCCCGGCGCCGCGAGCCACCACGCCGATCTGGGCGAGCCGCCGCCTCAGCGCCGCGGGCGCCTGCACATGGTCGAGCAGTGGCTCGGCCCCTTCCGGCAGGGCCGGGTCACTGGGGCCATCGGCACCGGCCCAATGGACCGGGGCGGCGGTGTCGGAGGAGGCATCGAGATCGTCGCCCAGCGCCGCGCCCAACGCGACCTCATAACCCTTGGCGACGCTGACGGCTTCCAGCACAGCCGGCCAGCGATCCCCGGCTGCCGGGGCGAGCAGCTTGCGCAGCGTGCCGATCTCTGTGTCGAGCCGCTGCGCCTTCCGGTCTGCCTCCGCCAGCGGACCACGCATTCCGGCCTCGCGCTCGCGCGCCGCGGTCACGGCCGAGCGGGCCGCGCCGAGCTGGCCTTCGGCCTTCTGCGCGGCTGTTTCCGAAGCGGCCAGTGCCTCGCGCAGACTGATGAGCCCCGCTTCGGCATCGGAGGCGAGGGCCGCAAGGTCACGGCTCAGCTTCTCGCGTTCTGCGGTCGCTCGCCCTTCGCGTTCGCGCGCTTCCTTCAGGGTGCGTTCGAGCGCGCCACGCCGCGCCGCCAGCTCCGACAGCGCGGCCTGCGCGGCGGCATGCTCCGTCTCGGTGGCGGCGAGCGCGTTTTCCGCCTGCTGCTGCGCGGCGGCCGCTTCCTGCGCGCCGGCTCCGGCGCCCTCGGCCTCGCGGGCGAGAGAGGCGTCTTCCTCGGCCAGCTTCGCCAGGCTGTCGGTAGCGTCCTTTCCGGCACGCTCCTGCCGAGCCAGGTCACCTTGCAGTTCATCGAGGCGCCGGCCCAGTTCCTCGGCCCGCTGCCGCGCCCGTCGGTTCGCCGCTTCCAGCTCGTCGAGGCCGCGCTTCAGCCGCACCAGCGCGGAGGAGGCCGCCGCCTCGCCCTCGCGCAGCGTCGGCATTTCATGGGCGGCGACGGCCTGCTTGCGTGCGGCCTCGGCCTGAATGCCGGTCTGGTCCGCGACATCCTTCGCTGTTTCTTCGAGCGTGCGCGCAGCCTGCGCCTCCTGAGCACGCGCGTCGTGCAGCGCGATCAGCGCCAGCGTCGCCTCGGCCCGGCGGATGTCGGACGCGAGGCTGCGATAGCGCCCGGCCTGCCGCGCCTGCCGCTGCAGCCCGTCGATCTGCTCGTCGATCTGGCCGAGCACATCTTCCAGCCGGACGAGGTTCTCTTCGGCGCCTCGCAGGCGCAGTTCCGCTTCGTGGCGGCGGCTGTGCAGGCCGGCAATGCCGGCAGCATCCTCCAGGATGCGCCGGCGCGACTGCGGCTTGGCCGAGATGATCTCGCTGATCTGCCCCTGCCGGACCATGGCGGGAGAGCGCGCCCCGGTCGCGGCGTCGGCGAAGAGGAGCTGCACGTCCTTGGCGCGCACCTCCTTGCCGTTGATCCGGTAGGTCGAGCCTTCCTCGCGCTCGATCCGGCGCGTCACCTCCAGCACCTCGGCCTCGTTGAAGGCGGCGGGCGCCTTGCGGTCGCTGTTGTCGAGGGTGAGCGAGACTTCGGCCATGTTGCGGGCCGGGCGCTCGCTCGAGCCGCCGAAGATGACGTCGTCCATCCCCGAGCCGCGCATGTTCTTGAACGAGCTTTCGCCCATCACCCAGCGCAACGCTTCGACGAGGTTGGACTTGCCGCAGCCATTCGGCCCGACGACGCCGGTCAGCCCCGGCTGGATCGAGAACTCAGTTGGCTCGACGAAGGTCTTGAAGCCGGTGAGCTTGAGGCGCGTCAGCTGCATCGGCGCACGCCCCCGGCCTGGAATGGCTCAGCCCTCATCCTGATGAGCCGCCCTCGGGTCCGGCTTTTGGCCGGCCCAAGGATAAACGCCGCGGCGTCTCGAAGGATGTTTCCAGTGCGCTCCGGAACATCCTTCGCGACGCGGCCGAAACGGCTGCTCCTCAGGATGAGGGCTGAGATCGGTGTCGTGCGCTGGTCGCGCACGCAAAAAGAAGCCCGTTCAGCCGCCGAGCAGCGGCTGCAGGATCTTGTCGAACTCCTCGATCGTGATCGCACCGTTGCGCTTCTGCCCGTTGATGAAGAAAGTCGGCGTCGAGTTCACGCCAGCCTTGGCCCCGCCGTCCTTCACCACCGTAACGGCGTCATAGATATCCTGCCGTTTCAAGCAGGCCTCAAACGATTCTTGTGTGAAACCGGCCTGTTTCACCAGCGCGGACAGCGCATCGACCGGCTTGTCCGTGAAGGCCCAGTTTTTCTGCTGCGCGAACAGCAGATCCGTCATCGGGTAGTACTTCTCGTTGCCGTTGCAGCGGGCGAGCATGAAGCCCGCCGTCGCCAGCGGATCGAGCGGGAATTCGCGCAGGGTGAAGCGCGCCTTGCCGGTGTCGATGTACTTCTTCTTCAGCTCCGGCCAGGTCGCCTCGTGGAAATGGGCGCAGTGGCTGCAGGTCAGCGAGGCGTATTCGATGATCGAGACCTTGGCGTCGGCCGAACCGATCCAGACATCGCCCAGCGGGCCGGCGGCGGGGAGGGCGGACTGGGCCCGCGCGGCGCCCGTGCCGGCGAGCGCAACGGCCGCGATCCCGGCCGCGCCGGTCAGAAGCTGTCGCCTGTTGGTCATCACAGAAAATCCTCGAAAGGTCGAAATCGGTTCGGACCTATAGAGGCCCGCGCGATTGTGGCAAGAGCGCATCTGCGCCCATGCATGGCAGCTCACGAAGCCGTGTCGTGGCGGCGCGCCTTTGCATCGAGCGCGACGGCGCGGCCGAGCCGGGCCAGCGCCTCGCGCAAGCCTTCGTCCGCGATCGGGGCGACCTGCTCCTCGACGCGGGCAGCCGCGGCGGCGTCGAGCACCGGCGCGGGCTTGCGGGGTTCTACGGTCGCGACAGGCCCTTGCTTGAGCACGAGCTTGCCGACGGCGCGCCAGCCGAGATGGGTGTTGACCCGCTCGATCACGATCGGGCCGAGCTGCTGCATCTCCAGCGCGAAGGCGCCCTCGACGCGCACCACCATCGTCGCCGGCTCCGAGGCCTCCCCCGGAGCGGGCCTGCGGCGCGGCCAGTCGATCTTGAGCGGCCGCGAGCGCGCACCCAGCCGCTCGCCGACGATCTCCGGCCAGAGCGCCACGATGGTGCGTCCTGCAAAACCCTGCGCGGCAAGCGCGGGCGCGATGCAATCGTCGATCAGCTCGGCGAGGGGTTTGGCGACCATGCGCTCATTGTGAGGCTGTGGGGGGAGGGGCGCAAGCGGGAGACGTGGAGGGCCTGCTATGGGTCGAAAGCGGTTTTTAATCAGCGAGATTGCATAAGTCGCTGAGTGAGCATCCAAATCGCACAAGACAGTTCCGGCATCTGCCTCTTCGCCTCAACGCGGATCGCGAGCCCCATGGATCAAGTCGCCCCAAGCAACCCGATTGATCGCGGGCGCAGGGCTTTTGGCCTCGGCCTGGCCGCCTGCGCCCTAAATGCATGCGGCAGCGGCGCTCTTACCTATCGGTTCCGTTTGGCCATCGAAGTCATCGATGAGGGAAAACTGAAATTCGGCTCCAGTGTGATCGAGGTAACTAACTGGGTGAGCGGCGGATGGGGATCTTCCGAGGCGGGGGGATCGAGGGCAAGTGATAGAGGCGAAACCGCATTCGTCGATCTCGGCCCTAAGGGCCATCTTGTCCCGCTGTTTGTGTTTCCCTTTCCGGGGACCGGCTTTCTGGTCAGATTGGCTCCGCTGGCGTTTGGCCGCGTCTATCCACCCAGAATAAGCATCAAGCAGCTTTCAAAGCTCAAAGGCGAAACCGAACTACGCGACGACCTGCTTCCCTACCTTGCAGTGTTCCCTAATCCACTCGATCCGGAATCCGTACGGCTGGTACCAGGAACCGATGTGAGTGCGATCTTGGGTTCGGACAGTCAGTTCAAGCGAATTTACATCGAAATGACTACCGATCCTCCTCAAATTGGCAACCTTCAACAGAGGCTGCCTTGGGTCACGGATCATCAGAGTGCCGTTCGAACTGCCCAGAAGCTGGCGTCGCAAGGGTTGTCGTTTGGGGGTGCTCTTGGTGACAGCAATATGTTCGTACGAGGGAAATAGGCGGAGAGTCGCTGATTGGCCGGCATCTGGGTTTTTGCTCATGTCCGCTTTGGGCCGAAACCGCCCCTCCTCACCAAGCCAAGCGCGGGGAACCCTTCTCCCGGATGGGAGAAGGGCAGGGATGAGGGCCTGCCGCCGATCGTTGGGAGCAACGGCGGCGGTGCATCTTCCCTCCCAACGGCACACCCTCATCCGGCGCTCCGCGCCACCTTCTCCCCCCGGGAGAAGGAAGGGGCGTCGAGGCGGCGGCTCCCGTAAGGGCGGATTTCGATAGCTTCGGCTCCGGCCCGCCTCAGGCGTTCGCTCCGCCGTCTACCGTGATGCCCGTTCCCGTGATCTGCCGCGCGGCGGGGCTGGCGAGGAAGGCGACGGCCGCCGCGACGTCTTCCGGCTTGCCGAAATGGCCGAGCGCGCTCATGCCGCGCTGGAAATCCGCCGTCTCGCCATTGGCGGGGTTCATGTCGGTGTCGGTCGAGCCCGGATGGACCAGATTGACTGTGATGCCGCGTGGCCCGAGTTCGCGGGCGAGCCCCCGCGTGAAGGAGAGCAGCGCGGATTTGGTCATCGAATAGATGGTGATGCCACCGAAGGCCACGCGGTCGGCGAGGTTGGAGCCGATCGAGACGATGCGCCCGCCGTCCCGCAGATGCGGAATCGCGGCCTGCGAGGCCAGGATGACCGAGCGGATATTGACGGCGAGCAGCGCGTCGATATCGGCGAGGCTGGCATCCGCTAACGGGCCGCCGCGGGCGATGCCGGCATTGTTTACGAGGATATCGAGCCCGCCGAGGCTGCGGGCGGCCTCGTCGACCGAGCGCTTGACGGCCGCGGCATCGGCGCTGTCGGCCTGGATCGCGAAGCCGCGCCGGCCCTTGGCCTCGATGGCGCGCACGACCTCGGCGGCACGGTCTGCCGAGCGCTCATAGGTGATGGCGACATCCGCGCCCTTCTCTGCCAGCGCCACGGCAATCGCGGCGCCGATACCACGGGAGGCGCCGGTGACGAGGGCGCGCTTGCCGCTGAGGTCAGTCATGACTGAATCTTTCTGTGTTGATCGATACAGAAATAGCTAGGAACGTTGCCCTCCGGCGTCAAGGGAATTATATACCGAGCGATGCAGAAATCGGGTGGACAGAATCGGCAGGCTCCGGCGGAGCAGATGGCGGCGCGGTCGCGCGGTCGCCCGCGGGCCTTCGATCGCGATGCCGCGCTGGAAGAGGCGACGCGGCTGTTCTGGCGCAAGGGCTATGCCGCGACCTCGATCTCCGACCTGACGGAAGCGATGGGCATCGGCTCGCCCAGCCTCTATGCCGCCTTCGGCTCCAAGGAAGGGCTCTATGCCGAGGCACTGCGCCATTATGGCGAGCGCTACGAGCTTCGGGTCTGGGGGAATTTTCGCGCCGCGGCGACGGCGCGCGAGGCCATCATGGCTTTCTTGATGGATTCCGCCGCAGCCCTGACCGGCTCCTGCGACCAGGGGGGGCCGTTGGGCTGCATGGTGACCTTGTCCGCTGTCGGCAGCGAAGGCCATGCCGAACTTGGCGAGCGCGTGCGGGTCGCCCGGGGCGAGGGCATAGCCCGGATCGCGGATCGCCTGTCTCGCGCGGCATCAGAGGGCGAACTGGCCGGGGATGTCGATATTCCTGGCCTGGCGCGCTTCTTCGTGGCGGCGCAGAGCGGCATGTCGATCATGGCGCGCGACGGCGCCACGCGCGCCGAGCTCGAGGCCGTCGCCCGCAACGCCATGCGGGCCTGGCCGGAAACAGCCGAATGACATCGGACGCCCGGGCCTTGCCGCTTGCCCGGCCGCGCGTAGACGCTACACCGGCACCATGACCGCGCCCGCCGCAGCCGACCTCCTCGCCTGGTACGACCGCCATCGCCGCGCGCTGCCCTGGCGCGCCGTCGCCGGAGAGCGGTCCGATCCTTATCGGGTCTGGGCCTCCGAGATCATGCTGCAGCAGACCACCGTGACGGCGGTGAAGCCCTATTACGAGCGCTTCATGGCGCGCTTCCCGACCGTGAGGCACCTTGCGGAAGCGCCTTCCGAGGAGGTCATGCAAGCCTGGGCCGGGCTCGGCTATTACTCCCGCGCCCGCAATCTCCACGCCTGCGCGCAAGCGGTGATGGCGAGCCATGGCGGGCGCTTTCCCGACACGGAGGATGGCCTGCGCGCCCTGCCGGGCATCGGCGCCTATACGGCCGGCGCCGTTGCGGCGATCGCCTTCGACCGGCCGGCGGCGGCCGTCGACGGCAATGTCGAGCGCGTGATGACCCGTCTCTTCGCGATCGAGGAGGTGTTGCCCGGCGCCCGCCCGCTCGTCCGCGAGAAGGTGCTGGCGTTGCTGCCGAAGGACCGGCCGGGCGATTTCGCTCAGGCCCTGATGGATCTGGGCGCCACGATCTGCACCCCGCGCAACCCGGCTTGCGGGCTCTGCCCATGGCGCGAGCCTTGTGTGGCGCGCGTCGAGGGCATGCAGGAGAGCTTTCCGCGCAAGGCGCCGAAGAAGGCGGGCGCGACGCGCTATGGCGCGGCCTTCGTGCTGGCGCGCGCCGATGGCGCGATCCTGCTGCGCACGCGGCCCGCCAAGGGCCTGCTCGGCGGCATGGCCGAGGTCCCGACCAGCGAATGGAGCGCGGGATACGAGATGGATGGCGCGGCGCAGGATGCGCCTCTGCCGCTGCGCTGGCAGCGCCTGCCGGAGCCGGTGCGCCACGTCTTCACGCATTTCCCGCTGGAGCTGTCGGTGTTCACTGCGAAGGTCCCGGCGGGCACGGCGGCACCAAGCGGCATGCGCTTCACCCCGGCCGAGCGGCTCGGCGACGAGCCGTTCCCGAGCGTGATGCTCAAGGTGCTGGAGGCGGCGGGGCTTCGTTGACCGTCATTGCGAGCGTTAGCGACGAAGCAATCCAGGGGCGGCAGAGCTCCACGTCCCCCTAGATTGCTTCGTCGCTGACGCTCCTCGCAATGACGGGAAAGGCGGATCGCTCCGGCAGCTATCAGGCAGCCGCCATCTGCGCCCTGATCTCGCCGCGCAGCGCATCGAGCACGGTGAGCGAACCCTCGCGCTCGACATGCCAGAAGGTCCAGCCATTGCAGGCCGGAAGGCCCTGTGCCAGCGCGCCGACCTTGTGGATGGAGCCGACTGCCGGTCCGAGCATCAGCGTGCCGTCGGCGCGGATCATCGCCTTGTGGCGGCGCTTCTCGTCATGGACTGTCTCGCCGGCCTTCACCAGCCCGGCCTCGACGAGGCTCAGGAAGGGAACACGCGGCTCGCTGCGCTTCGAGGGCGCGGTGGCGAAGGCCTCCGGCGACAGCGGCGTGACCGCCGCGATGCGCTCGCGCGCAGCCTTCGCGTAGACCGGATCGCGCTCGAGCCCGATGAAACGGCGGCCGAGCGCCTTGGCGACGGCGCCGGTCGTGCCGGTGCCGAAGAACGGATCGAGGATGACGTCGCCGGGATTGCTCGCGGAGAGCAGCACGCGGGCGAGCAGGGCTTCCGGCTTCTGTGTCGGATGCACCTTGGCGCCGCTCTCGTCCTTCAGGCGCTCGTCGCCGGTGCAGAGCGGCAGATACCAGTCCGAGCGCATCTGCAGGTCGTCATTGCCGCCCTTCAGCGCCTCGTAGTGGAAGGTGTATTTGGTGTTCTCGCCGCGCGCGGCCCAGATCAGCGTCTCATGCGCATTGGTGAAGCGCCGGCCGCGGAAATTCGGCATCGGATTGGCTTTGCGCCAGACGATGTCGTTCAGCACCCAGAAGCCGAGATCCTGCAGCGTCGCGCCGACGCGGAAGATGTTGTGATAGGAGCCGATGACCCAGAGCGCCCCGTCCGGCTTCAGTACGCGGCGCGCCGCCGCGAGCCAGTCGCGGGTGAAGCGGTCGTAATCGGCAAAGGAGGCGAACCTGTCCCAGTCGTCGTCGACGGCATCGACGAGGCTGTCGTCCGGCCGGCGCAGATCGCCGCCGAGCTGGAGGTTGTAGGGTGGATCCGCGAAGATCAGATCGACGCTCGCCGGAGGCAGAGCATTCATCGCCGCGACGCAGTCGCCGACGAGGATCTGATCGAGCGGTAGTTCCAGAGGAAGGCTTGTAGCCTTCATCCGGGCCCCCAGCGCAGGCCGTCCGGTACGCGAAACCTGAATCCGGACGGGAGCGCTGGCGGTCCCGGTACGCGAGATACCCATGACGCCAAGACCGTTACGCAACTTCAATGAGGGCGATATTGGTCAGGCAGGGTAAAAGCCGGGTTTCCGCATTGAAAAAAATGCGTCCCGTTTTGGGGCTGCAGTTTTTGCCTAGGCTGTTGGAGCTTAAGGGAAATTCCTAATCGGACGTTAACGCGCCGGGTGTCGTTGGGGCAGGCCGGCTTCACGCGCGTCATGCTCGGGCTTGACCCGAGCATCTCATGCCGGCGGAGGCCCCGGCACCTTTGTCGTCCTGAGATTCTCGGTTCGCTGCTGCGCAGCGCCCGAGAATGACGGGCGCCTGACGACCCGTTCCTACCGGAACCACACGCCCTTGACCGGCGCAAAGGAATAGCGGTGCTCGGGGCAGGGGCCATGTTCGGCGATGGCCCGGCGGTGCTGCGGCGTGGCATAGCCGACATGGCCGGAGAAACCATACGCAGGATAGCGGCGGCACAGCCGCGCCATCATCCGGTCGCGCGTCACCTTGGCGACGATCGAGGCCGCCGCGATGGAGGCCACGGCACCGTCGCCTTGGATAATCGCCTCGCAGCCGCAGGCGAGCACCGGCGGATCGTTGCCGTCGACCAAGGCATGCAGCGGGTTGAGCGGCAGGCCCGCCACGGCGCGGCGCATGGTCAGCAGTGTCGCCTGTCGAATGTTGAGCGTGTCGATTTCGATCGCGGTGGCGCTGGCGATCGAGACGGCAAGCGCGCGCTCCATGATCTCGGCGAAGAGCTCCTCGCGCGTGGCGGCTGACAGCTTCTTCGAATCGTCGAGCCCGTCCGGCACGCGTTCGGGATTGAGAATCACGGCTGCTGCCACGACCGGCCCGGCGAGCGGCCCGCGCCCGACCTCATCGATGCCGGCGAGCGGCCAGCGGCCGGCGGCAATGGCGAGCGTCTCTCGGCTGAAATCGGCGGGCATGGCCGGGTTATGGAACAGAGTGCTGTCCGGAGCCAGAGCGACTTGCCGCCTCTCCACTGTTCCGGCGTCGCGTCTCTCAAGCGTCATGCTCGGGCTTGACCCGAGCATCTCGTGACGAGTGAGAACGGGAAGCGCGGGGAACCCCTCTCCTTACAGGAGAGGGGTTCCCCGCGCCCTCTTGCCAAATGGCCTGAGAATGACGCCCCGCCTCTCAAAACAGGCTCAGCTGCGCCTTTTCCCTCTCGGGCTTGAGGAAGAGATCGGTGCGCAGCCGCCGCCGCGTCGCGTTGAAGCCGATACGCTCCGCCGCCATCTCGAAGCGCCGGCCGATCATCCAGGCATAGGGGCCGGAGCCGACCATGCGCTGGCCCCATTGCGAATCGTAGTCCTTGCCGCCGCGTGTCGAGCGGATCAGCGACATCACATGGCGCAGCTTGTCGGGGTGGTGCGTCAGCAGCCAGTCCTGCACGATGTCGCGCACCTCGAGAGGCAGGCGCAGCAGCACATAGCCGGCGCCTTCCGCTCCCGCCGCCTTCGCGGCATCGAGGATGCGCTCGATCTCGTGCTCGTTGATCGCCGGGACGATCGGCGCGACCAGAACCGTCACCGGGATGCCGGCCTCGGTCAGCCGGCGTATCGTCTCCAGCCGCTTGGCGGGCGAGGCGGCACGCGGCTCCATCCCGCGGGCGACCTTCGGATCGAGCGTCGTCACCGAGATCGCCACCTTGGCGAGCCCCTTCTCCGCCATCGGCGCCAGGATGTCGATGTCCCTCTGCACCAGCGCCGACTTAGTGACGATGCCGACCGGATGGTTGAACTTCGCCAGGACCTCCAGCACCGAGCGCGTGATGCGCAGCTTCCGTTCGATGGGCTGGTAAGGGTCGGTATTGGTGCCGATGGCGATGGTGCGCGGCTGGTAGGATGCGGCTGAGAGCTCCTTTTCCAGCAGCGCGGCGGCCTCTGGCTTGGCGGTCAGCTTGCTCTCGAAGTCGAGCCCCGGCGAGAGGCCGAGATAGGCATGGGTCGGGCGCGCAAAGCAGTAGACGCAGCCATGCTCGCAGCCGCGATAGGGGTTGATCGAACGGTCGAAGGAGATGTCCGGCGAATCGTTGCGCGTGATGATGGTGCGCGCCTTCTCGTAGGCTATCTCCGTCTTGAAGGGTGGCAGCTCGCCCATCGAGCCCCAGCCATCATCTTCCGCGACGCGCTGCTCGGCCTCGTAGCGCGCGCCCGGATTGATCGTGGCGCCGCGCCCGCGCCGCCGTTCCGGGTCGATCTGGTGGCCGACATAGGCCATCGGGTCCGCCGGTGCGACGGCAGGAGCGGAGATCGAAGGCTCCCGGTCCTGCCGCCGGAGCTGCCGGGTGGCGGGCCGTTCGATGGGTCTTGCCTGTGCCATGCTCGTTGAACCGGGCGCCGCGCCGAGAATCGACGCTTTCTGCTGCCCGTGATAGTGAACAAAAAGAGAACGTATAGCAAGTGACAGGATTGCGACGTGTTGCGCCGCGTCATAAGACATTGCGCATGCTCACAGCTGTTATTCGGGCAGACGATTCCGCGCGGGCGCTCGCCGCGACACTCTCCATCCTGATCCCGGCGGTAGCGGAAGGCTTTCTCGGCCATGCTGTGATCGTCGATGCGGCGGGCGCTCCCGAGATCGAGAGCATCGCCGACACCACGGGGGCGAGCTATCTGCACGCCAGCCCCGCCGAGGCCTGGCGCCAGGGAGCGGCGGCCGCGCGCGGCGAATGGCTCTTGCTGCTGGATGCCGGGGACGTTCCGCAGGCCCATTGGGCCCAGGTCGTGGAGCGGCATCTCCTGATCGCGCCGGAGCGGCCGGCACTGCTGCCGCTGCGCAGCGCGGCCGGTTCTCTGCGCGAGCGCGCTGCGATCTCCTTCGGCGCCCGCCGGCTCAGGGCCGGGCTGGTCGTGCCGAAGGCAGCGGTCCTGGCCGGCCGCCTCGGCCGCCCGCCACAGCGCCTGTCGGTGCGGCGGGACAGGGCCGATCCCTGACGGCAGCGCGGCTCGCGGAACTATCGTGCACGGCGCCGGATCGCGAGGGTTCGCCGATGAGCCACTCCGCGCGCGGCACCCGGAAGGACGCCGATCGTTCGCTGTAGGTGGTGACCGTCACATAGCGCATGACGCCGCCGGGCCAGCATATGGCGAGCGGTGCGCGGAAGTTGATGGGTGAACCGAACCTGCCCTGTATGAAGCCGACATAGTATTCGCCGCAGGTGCTGGGGGCGTAGGAGCAGGTTACGGGAACCCTGTCGCAAGGCGGCAGGAGGGCATGGGCTTTTCCAGTCAACCAAACCGCGCCCGGAATGTCCGTTTCGGCGTTGTATTTTTCAAGCACGGTCGCACTCCATACGTTGAACAGCTAGGTCAAGGCGGAGGCTTTATTCTGGTATCCCGTAACTGGTCGTGGCCGAACTCGGCCGCCATCTGTCCGGGGTCTCGTGACACGGCAATGACGCCATCGGTTCGTCGCAAAGGCGGGAAGGGTGCGTCCGTGAGCGACGTCACACTCCTCCTATAAAAAGAAAAGCCCCGCCGGAGGGCCGACGGGGCGAGGCAGGGGTCTCGGAACAGGCGACCGAAGATTGTGTCCACCCATTGGTCGCGGGCCGGGGCGGATCGGTTCAACTGTCAATGCAGAAAGTCGGGGGTCGACGTAGAAAGGCGGGCCGTGCGCCGGGCTGCCATGCAAGGCAGTCTCGTTTCGAAAGGTCGGCGCCGGCGAAGCCTCGCACAAATCTCGACGGGGATTTCAAGAGTCGTAAATTTACCTTACGATAGATCGTTAAAATGTCGGAGGTGAGCTTATGGGCACTTTCAAGAAGATAGCCTGGAATACGAGCCGGCTCGTTGCGCAGAATGGCGGAGCAGTGTCTCGGGCGCTCTATCACGCGGCCAATCTCTACAAGAAGACGTACAATAATCTGAATTACGATATGGAGACGAACGGCGAGTTCCATGTTTTGGACAAGCTAAAAAAAGTCGGAGTGAAGACGATCTTCGATGTCGGTGCGAACAAGGGGGATTATACGAGGGCGTGCCTCAGCCGTTTCAGCGACGCGACGATCCACGCATTCGAGATCGCGCCGCCGACCTATCAAAAGCTGAAAAAGAACGTCTCCTCGGAGCGGGTGGTGCTGAATGAATTTGGCTTGTCAAACGCCGCGGGAGCGTTCGACCTCGACTATAATCGAGACGATGATGGCTCATCTTCGTTGCTGGAGAGCAGCAAGCTCCACGGCGGTAATTGGGCAAAGATCAGCGTCAATGTCAGGACCGGCGATAGCTACTGCGAAGAGAAAGGTATCGGTTCGATCGATTTGATTAAAGTCGATGTCGAAGGGGTAGAGCATCTCGTCTTCGATGGATTTTCAAAACAATTCGAGAGAGAAGGCATATCGGCGGTTCAATTTGAATTTGGCATGATAAATATATATTCTAAGTTTTTGCTGAAAGATTTCTATGATTTATTTAGTAGTCATGGATTTGTATTGGGTCCAATAATGCCGCGTGGCGTCAATTTCAGGGAATACAATACAAAGGACGAGGATTTCCAGGGGCCGCCGAATTTTTTCGCGGTCCACAGGTCGAAGCCCGAAATCATCGAAGCCGTCAGACTATAACGAGCTTCCGGCCGAAACGCCGGAGGCTGGCGCGGACGATACTGGCGCTGCCAATGCGGCGAGAGACTTCGATCCCGTCTTATACGGTCCCCCGCCGGGCGCGTAATGTCGATATGGTATTTCCGAGCGCAGCGGCGCCGGATCGCTTGAAGCAAGCGCGCTAGACCTGATTCCGGAACGTGTCGCAGCTCTGCATCGAGCCCGACTGGAAGCCGATATTGAACCAGCGCGTGCGCTGCGCCGCCGAGCCGTGGGTGAACGAATCCGGCACGACGACGCCTTGCGAGGCCTTCTGCAGCTTGTCGTCGCCGATGGCGGACGCGGTCCGCATGGCTTCGTCGATGTCGCCCTGGTCGAGGCGGCCCATCGCCTGGATGTTGTGCGCCCAGACGCCGGCGAAGCAGTCGGCCTGGAGCTCGATCCTGACGGAGATGTTGTTGCTCTCGCGCTCGGAGGCGCGCTCGCGGAGCTGGTTGGCCTTCGGCAGGATGCCGAGCAGGTTCTGGATGTGGTGGCCGACCTCGTGTCCGATCACATAGGCATAGGCGAAGTCGCCGCCGCCGCCGAGCTTGCGCTGCATTTCCTGGAAGAAGGAGGTGTCGAGATAGACCTTGCGGTCGTTCGGACAGTAGAACGGGCCCATCGCCGCCTGGGCGGTGCCGCAGCCCGAGCGGTCCACGCCGGAGAACAGCACGAGCCGCGGCGGCTGGTAGCGGGTATTCGCCTGCTGCGGCAGCAGCTTCGACCAGATGTCCTCGTTCTGCGCCAGCACGGCCGAGACGAAGCGCCCCATCTCGTCGGCCGGCGGGCCGGAGGATTTGCGCGTTTCCTGCGTCTGCGGACGCCCGCCGATGCCGCCGACGAGTTCCGCCCCGCCGATCAGCAGCCGCGGATCGATGCCGAGAGCCCAGCCGAGCAGGCCGAGCACGACCATGGTGCCGATGCCGATGCCGCCGCGGCCGCCGGGCATGCCGGCGAAGCCGCCGCCGCTGCCGCGCCGGTCCTCGAGGTTTTCGGACTGACGGTAGTCTTCCCACTGCATGGTCAGCTCCCCGACGAAACTCTATGCAATCTCGCCAAGCGGCGCAGCGAACTCAAGCCGTGTTAGCGGCCGTCGGCTGAACGAATTGTGACTTCCGCGGTTCCGCCGGTCGTGAGCTTCGCCGCATCATTTCTTGTCGTCCAGCGCCGCCTTGAGCGCGCGCAGGTCTCGCCAGGCGAGCCGCTTCTGCAGCGGCTGTCTCAGGAGATAGGCCGGGTGCAGCGTCGCCATGGCCGGAATGCGCCGGGAGCCCGTGTCGTATTCGACCCATTGGCCGCGGGAGCGCAGGATGCCGGTGAAGCCGAGCAGCCCCTGCGCCGAGGGGCCGCCGACGCAGATCAGGATGTCGGGGTCGGCAAGCTCGATCTGGCGCTGGATGAAGGGCAGGCAGATCGCCACCTCCTGCGGCGTCGGCGTGCGGTTGCCGGGTGGCCGCCAGGGCAGGAGGTTGGCGATATAGACGTCCTCCTTCCGGGAAAGGCCGATGGCGGCCAGCATCCGGTCAAGCAATTGCCCTGAGCGCCCGACAAAAGGCAGGCCGATCCGGTCTTCGTCGGCGCCCGGCGCCTCGCCGACCATCATGATGCGGCCTTTGGGGTTGCCGTCGGCGAAGACGAGGTGCTTCGCAGTCGCCTTCAGCGCGCAGCCCTCGAATTTGGCGAGCGCCTCTTTGAGCTCGTCGAGCGTGCGGGCCTCGCGGGCCATGGCCCGGGCCGTCAGGGCCGCATCATCCGGCGCGGTCGCAGCAGCCGCCATGGGGCGCACGGCAACGGACTCACGGCCGGGCAGAGGGCGAAGCGCGGGGCGCTGGCCTTCCGCGGCGCGCGGGGCCGGCTCGGCGAAATGATTATGCGGCGTTTCGTCGAGCGCTTCCGTCACGCCCATCTCGGCGTACCAACTCAGCAGCTCGTATGGCGACGGCTCGTCGGGGATGGCTGCGTCGGACAGGCTCATGCACTCATCCTATACCCTGCGACGCTGCTTCGCGAGCCGATGTGGTTGCAAAATGGAACGTGCACTTGGATAGAGGGGTTCCAGACTGGACAGAAGCCGGGCGTTGAACGGGTCGGTCTTATTGTTCATATGTAAACTAACCGCTGCAGGGCGGGGATGCCGGCGGAGGGCAGTATGGATCTGAAGGAAGCGCAGAGCGAGCCGCGCGAGAGCATGGACTACGACGTCGTCATCGTCGGCGCCGGTCCTGCGGGTCTTTCGGCAGCGATCCGGCTGAAGCAGCTCGACGAGAACGTCTCCGTCGTCGTGGTCGAGAAGGGCGCCGAGGTCGGCGCGCATATTCTCTCCGGTGCGGTGATCGATCCCGCAGGCCTCGACCGCCTCCTGCCGGAATGGCGGCAGGATCCCGACCGGCCGCTCACCACCGAGGTCGCGGAAGACGTCTTCTATTTCCTGACCGAGCCCAACGGCATCCGCCTGCCGAATTTCGCCATGCCACCGTTGATGAACAACCACGGCAATTTCGTCGGCTCGCTCGGGCTGGTGGCGAAGTATCTGGCGGCGCAGGCCGAGGCGCTGGGCGTCGAGATCTATCCCGGCTTCGCCGCCGCCGAGCTGCTCTACAATGAGGACGGCTCGGTCGCCGGCATCGCCACCGGCGACATGGGCATCGCCAGGGACGGCACGGTCTCTGACCGCTTCACCCGCGGCATGGAGCTGCGCGGCCGCTACACGCTGCTGGGCGAGGGCGCACGCGGCTCGCTTTCCAAGATCGCCATCAGGAAGTTCGGCCTCGACGCCGGCCGCGAGCCTCAGAAATACGGCATCGGCCTCAAGGAGATCTGGCAGGTCAAGCCTGAGAAGTTCCACAAGGGCCGCGTCCAGCACTCCTTCGGCTGGCCGCTCGGCAACCGCACTGGCGGCGGCTCCTTCCTCTACCATTTCGACGACAACCTGGTCTCGGTCGGTTTCGTCGTGCATCTCAACTACGACAACCCGACGCTCTCGCCCTTCGACGAGTTCCAGCGCTTCAAGACCCATCCGCTGATGCGCGACACCTTCGAGGGCGCCAAGCGCATCGCCTATGGCTCGCGCGCGATCACGGAGGGCGGCTACCAGTCCGTGCCGAAGCTGACCTTCCCGGGTGGCGCGCTGATCGGCTGCGCGGCCGGCTTCGTCAACGTTCCCCGCATCAAGGGCAGCCACAACGCCGTGCTCTCGGGCATGCTGGCGGCGGAGAAGCTGGTGCCGGCGCTGCAGGCGGGCCGTCAGCACGACGAGGTCGTTGAGATCGAGTCGAGCTGGCGCGACAGCGCCATCGGGAAGGACCTGAAGCGCGTCCGCAACGTCAAGCCGCTCTGGTCGAAGTTCGGCACCTTCCTCGGCATCGGGCTTGGCGGCCTCGACATGTGGCTGAACCAGCTCTTCGGCTGGTCGCCCTTCGGCACGCTCAAGCACGGCAAGCCGGATTTCGCGACGCTGAAGCCGCTCGCCGAGGTCAAGCCGATCGTCTACCCCAGGCCCGACGGCAAGATTTCCTTCGACAAGCTCTCCTCGGTCTTCCTCTCCTCGACCAATCACGAGGAGGATCAGCCGGCGCATCTGAAGTTGAGCGACCCCTCGATTCCGATCGCGCAGAACCTGCCGCTCTACGGCGAGCCGGCGCGGCTCTATTGCCCGGCCGGCGTCTACGAGGTGGTCTATGACGATGCGCAGGCGAAGACCAATCCGCGCTTCGTGATCAACGCGCAGAACTGCGTCCACTGCAAGACCTGCGACATCAAGGACCCGGCGCAGAACATCACCTGGACGGTGCCCGAAGGCGGCGGCGGCCCCGGCTACGCGAATATGTGATCGACCTGGAAGGCTGCGCAGGCGGCATGCTCAAATAAAAAGGGCGCCCCAGAGGGCGCCCTTTTCTGTTTCCCGAGAGGAAATCAGCCCTTCCGCACGACCTTCGGAGCTTCCTTGACCGGGGTAGTGGCGCAGCCGGCAGCGAAGCCCGCGAGCAGGGCAACAGCGGCAATGCTCAGAACAATCTTCTTCATTGGAATGGTCCTAATAGAATCGCTGCACAACTTGCGAGCGGGCTGGATATAGCCCGTTCATGCGGCGTCGATGACTGTCCTTTTTCGATGGAGCCCTTTCGTCATGCGCTTTGCGGCGACTGTTGCGCCGGTGCTACGAAACCGTCGCATTCGCATGGTCGCCCGCTTGCCGGTTTGCCCGGAAACCGCCATCTTGGATGCTTAACGCGAAGTGATCACGGTCCGCTGGATGCGCGCGCCCCCGGTGAGGCAGCGGACCGAGGGAGAATGGCCGTCGTGACATTAGTTAAGAAGCTGCGTGCCTCCGGTACGGCCGCCGCGTTGTCGTTGTTGATGGTCCTGCCGGTCGCCGCCCAGGGCGCTACGGCTCCCCGCTCCGCCGATTCGCTAGAACCCGCCGACAGCCTCGAGGGAAACTACCTCGCGGCGATCGTGGCGGGTGCGTCGCGTGATCTCGGCGCGGCCTCGGTCTATCTGCGGGAGGCGGTTCGGGAAGACCCCGGCAACAATGATCTGCTGGAGCGCGCCTTCGTCGCCTTCCTGGCCGACGGGGCGATGCCCGATGCCTTCCGCGCGGCCGATCGACTGATCCAGCAGGATCCCAGCAACGGCCTGGCGCAGCTCGTCATCGGCATCCGCGCCATCAAGCAGAAGAACTACCAGACGGCGCGCAACCATCTCCAGCGCGGTGGACGCGGCCGCGCTGCCGACATCACCGCGACGCTGCTTTCTGCCTGGTCCTATCTCGGCTCCGGCAACTCCAAGCGTGCCGTCGAGACGCTGGAGCGGCTGAAGGGCGAGCCCTCCTACAACCTCTTCCGCGACTACCATGCCGGCTTGATTCTCGACGCCGCCGGGCGCAAGGCCGATGCCGAGAAGCGGCTGAAGGCGGCCTATGACGCCGAGAAGACGACGCTGCGCCTCGTCGATCTCTGGGCGCGCTTCCAGGCCCGCAACGGCGATTTCGCAGCCGCTGCCTCGACCTATGCCGATTTCGACCGCCTGCTGCCCAACCATCCGGTGATCCGGGAGGGCATGGGGCTGGTGGCGAAGAAGGACGCTCCGTCGCGCCAGATCGCGACCGCGCAGCAGGGCGCGGCCGAGGTGCTCTACGGCCTCGCCAGCGCCGGCAACCGCCAGGGCGATGAGGCCGCGGCGCTGCTCTACCTGCGCATGGCGATCTATCTCGATCCCAGCCACGACCTCGCGATCCTGACGCTTGGCGACATCCTCGAACGCGCCCGCCAGCCGGAGGACGCTGTCGCGGTCTACGACAAGATGCCGGTCTCCTCGCCGCTGCGTCCCAATGCGGAGATCCAGGCGGGTCTGGCGCTGGAGAATCTCGGCAAGCCCGAAGAGGCCGTGAAGCATCTCGACAAGGTCATCGCCGAGCGGCCGGACGACGTCGACGCGCTGTCTGCGCTCGGCAACATCTACCGTTCGCGGAAGCTCTTCAGCGAGGCGGCGGCGACCTATGACAAGGCCATCGGCAAGCTCGCCTCGCCGGGCCGCGCCAACTGGGACCTGTATTATTTCCGTGGCATCGCCCGCGAGCGCATCAATCGCTGGCCGGAGGCCGAGGCCGATCTGCGCAAGGCCCTGGAGCTTCTGCCCGAGCCGCTGGGCCGCGAGCGCGCGCTGGTGCTGAACTATCTCGGCTACTCGCTGGTCGACAAGCATCTCAAGCTCGACGAGGGGCTCGACATGCTGCGCCGCGCCGTCGAACTCAGGCCGCGCGACGGCTACATCATCGATTCGCTCGGCTGGGCCTATTACCGGCTCGGGCGCTACGACGATGCGTCGCGCGAGATCGAGCGCGCTGCCGAGCTTCGCCCCTCCGACCCGGTCATCAACGACCATCTCGGCGACGCCTATTGGCGCACCGGCCGGCAGCTCGAGGCCAAGTTCCAGTGGAACCATGCCCGCGATCTCAAGCCTGAGCCGGAAGACCTGTCGAAGATCCTGCGCAAGATCGAGCGTGGGCTCGAGGAGCCCTCGGCCAACGTGACCGAGGAGACCAAGAAGGACGGCGGCTGACGCTCCGCGCGTCGCTGCGCCCTTTCAAATCGGGACCGCCGTGGCTCCATCGCTGACGACGCGCGCGCGCGCCAAGGTCAATCTGGATCTGAGGGTACTGGGCCGCCGCGAGGACGGCTATCACGAGCTCGAAAGCCTCGTCGCCTTCGCCGGCATCGGCGATACGCTGACGCTCGTTCCGGGTGAACCGCTCGCGCTGTCGATAGCCGGGCCGCGCTCGGCGGGGCTCGAGGCCGATGACGGAAACCTCGTGCTGCGGGCCACCCGCTTGCTCGAAAAGATGTTTCCGGGCCTGCGCGCGGGGCGTTTCCATCTCGTCAAGCGGCTGCCGGTGGCGGCAGGAATAGGTGGAGGCTCCGCCGATGCGGCGGCGGCTCTGCGCTTGCTTGCGCGCCTGAACGGCATCGCCTCGAACGATTCGATTTTGCGGGAAGTCGCCGCCGGCGTCGGCGCCGATGTGCCGGTCTGCCTTGATTCGCGCGCCCGGCTGATGGCCGGGATCGGCGAGGAGCTCGGCCCGAGCCTGCGCCTGCCGCCACTCTTCGCCGTGCTGGTCAATCCGGGCGTGGCGGTCGAGACGGTCGCCGTCTTCCGGGCGCTGGGATTGAGCCATGGCGAGCGCCTCGCCGCGCCGCGAGGGCAGGGCGACTACGGCAAGGGCGCGGATGTCCTGCCGCGCCTTCTCCGGTCCGAAAACGATCTGGCTGCGCCGGCGCGCCGTCTCGCGCCTGTGATCGACGAGGTGCTGGAGCGGCTGTCCGCGCTGCCGGGCTGTCGGTTCGCCCGCATGTCGGGCTCCGGCGCAACCTGCTTCGCGCTGTTTGACGATTGCCGTGCCAGCGCCGCGGCAGCGAAGGCGCTGGCGAAAGTCCGGCCGGGCTGGTGGGTGAAGGCGACGTTGCTGGGCTAGCTGCCGGGCGTCATGCTCGGGCTTGACCCGAGCATCTCTTGCAGGAGCAGGCTGGTTTCCGAGGCGGTCGGGTCAAGCCCGACCACGACGCGCAAGCTCTATACTCAATGCGCCCGCGCGACGCAGAAATCGACCGCCGCGTTCAGCGCCTGCTTCATCGGCGAGGATGGGAACAGGCCGAGCGCGTCCTTGGCCATGTTCGCATAATGCTCGGCGCGGGCGATGGTGTCGTCGAGCGCGCGGTGGCGGCGCATGATCGCCTGCGCTTCCTCCAGATCGCCCTCGCGGACCTCGCCCTGCGCCAGCGTGCGCTTCCAGAAGGCGCGCTCCGCCTCGTCGCCGCGCCGGAAGGAGAGCACGACGGGCAGTGTGATCTTGCCCTCGCGGAAATCGTCGCCGGTGTTCTTGCCGAGCTTGGCCGCGACGCCGCCATAGTCGAGCGCGTCGTCGATGAGCTGGAAGGCGATGCCGAGATTGAGGCCGTAGCTGCGGCAGGCGGCGGTATTCGCCTTTGAGGAACCGGCGATCACCGGCCCGACCTCGCAAGCGGCGGCGAAGAGCTCGGCCGTCTTGCCGCGGATGACCGCGAGGTATTCGTCCTCGGTCGTCTCGGTGTTCTTGGCGACGGAGAGCTGGAATACCTCGCCCTCCGCGATCACCGCCGCGGCGGTGGAGAGGATGTCGAGCGCCCTGAGAGAGCCGACCTCGACCATCATGCGGAAGGCCTGGCCGAGCAGGAAGTCCCCGACCAGAACGCTCGCCTCGTTGCCCCAGAGCATGCGGGCCGCGAGCTTGCCGCGGCGCATGTCGCTCTGGTCGACGACGTCGTCATGAAGCAGCGTGGCGGTGTGCATGAACTCGACCGAGGCGGCGAGCTTGACGTGCCCCTCGCCCTCGTAGCCGCAGAGATTGGCCATGGCGAGCGTCAGCATCGGCCGCAGCCGCTTGCCGCCCGACGAGATCAGGTGGTTGGCAACCTCGGGGATCATGGTCACGTCGGAGCCCGTGCGCGACAGGATCATCGCATTGACGCGCTCCATGTCCTCGCGCGTCCGCGCGACCAGCGGCTCGATGCTCGCCTGGCTCGCTTCCCGTTCCTCGAAGGATAGGACGACACCCACTGAACGCACTCCGGCTCGAACGCGCGCCAGCGCGGCGCGCGCTCGCAAGCCATGCCACAATCGGCGCATGGGGCGCCAGCCCCCCGCGATTGGCCGCGACGCCGCAGTCGCTCTTCGAACCCTTGCGCCGGAGGGCATGCTCGGGCTCCATGGGCCGATGCATGAGCTGCTGCGCACCAACGATCTCATCCTTCTCGGCGCCGTCGAGGCGCTGCTGGCTTCGGCCGGCCTCGACTGCTTGATCGCCGATCAGCATATGAGCGCGCTCGAAGGCATGATCGGTGCCTTTCCGCGCCGGCTGCTGGTGCGGGAGGAAGACAAGCGCCGGGCTCGCGCTCTCTTGATCGAGGCCGGCTACGGCGCCGAGCTGCGCGATGAGTGAGTCGGACGGACAGTCGGGACTGGGCGAGATCGTCGAGGACCATCTGCTCGACGGACGCCTCACCCTGCGCCAGCCGCGCAAGGGCCACCGCGCCGGCAGCGACGCGATTCTTCTGGCGGCCGCGCTGCCGCAACTCGGCGCCGGCTCGTTGATCGACATGGGCGCGGGCGTCGGCACGGTCGGGCTCGCGGCGGCGCTGGCGCAGCCGGAGCTCAAGGTCACGCTGCTGGAGCGCGATCCCGAACTCGCGGCGCTGGCAGCGCAGAACGCCGCTCTCAACGGCATGGCGCAGCGCGTCGGCATCGTCGCGGGCGATGTCACGGCTGGGGCGTCTACGCTGTCGGCGCTCGGCCTGAAGCCGGCCTCCTTCGACGCGGTCGCGATGAACCCGCCCTTCTACCCGCCAGGCGAGACACGCGCCTCGCCGACGCCGAATCGAAGGGCGGCCCATGTCGCAGAGGGAGGCCTCGCGCCCTGGCTGAAGACGGCGCGGCGCCTGCTCAGGCCCGGCGGTCTCGTTGCGATCATCCACCGGGCCGAGGCGCTGCCGGAACTCCTGGCCGATCTCGGCACCGGTTTTGGCGGGCTCTCGATCCGGCCCATCCACGGCTTCGCGGAAAGGCCGGCGATCCGCGTCATCGTCTCGGGCGTCCTGAACGGCAGAAAGCCGGCAGAGTTGCTGCCGGCTTTCATCATCAACGGGGCCGATGGCCGCCTCACGCCCGAGAGCGACGCGGTGCATCGCGGCCGGGCCGCGATCGGCTAGCTACCAGTAGTAGCGCGGGCCGTAATAGGCCGGCGGCGGACCATAGAAGCGCGGCGGGCCGTAATAGCGCCGGGGACCATAATAGCGCGGCGGACCATAGTAGCGTGGCGGGCCGTAATAGCGGCGCGGGCCGTAATAGCGCCGGGGGCCGTAGTAGTATTGCGCCGGCTGGAGCAGGTCGCCGCCATCGGCGGCGAGAGCCGGCATCGATCCGGTCGCGACCGGTGCCGCTTCGGCGGAAGGCGCACTGAGGGCGGCCAGGCCCAGGGCACCGGCAGCAAAGGCAAAAACGAACATCGGTCGGACCATGACATCCTCCATGAGATAGAGCGCCGGCAACACCTGCCGCCTGACGAACGCCCCTTGGATCAAAGCCTGCGCCTCGGAGGCTGAACGGCGCCGGACGGCGATGTTCAGCCAATCTTCAGCTCAGCGGCAGACCCGCACGGGACGGATCACCCAACGATAACCGTTCCAGACCCTGCGGTCGGACCAGAAACAGCGCGGGCCGTAATAGCGGCGCGGGCCATAGTAGCGCGGCGGCCCATAATAGCGGCGCGGGCCGCGATAGTAATACTGCGCCTGCTCGACGAGGCCTTGCCCCGCCTGCGCGGTCTGCGTCGCGGCTGCGGAAACCGGCGCGGCGGAGGCGGGGGCGGTCATCAGGGCGGCGCCGCCCAGGGCGCCGGCCGCCGCAGCGGCGAGTAGCGTTGTCCTGAACATCCTGTTCTCCGTAAAGGGGCCACCGGCTGTCGCCGATGGCCAGCAAGTCGTCCCGCCGCGGAGCTTGGCTCGGATCGCCTGAACGGGGCGGGAATGCGCCGTTCAGGCTGGCTTCATCGCGCCGGGCGACCGGCGGCTCCTGCACTCAGCGGCAGACGCGCACGCGACGGTTGACCCAGAAGCGCCCGTTCCAGACCCGGCGGTTCGTCCAGAAGCAGCGCGAGCGGTAAACGGGGCGGCCGTAATGCGGACGCCCGCGGTGCCAGGCCTGCTGGACGAGGCCGGTCTCGGCCCCCAAAGCCAGCGCGGGCGCAGCCGAAATCGGGGCAGCGGAAGCCGGCGCGGCGCTGATGGCGGCGCCGAGCAGGGTGGCGGCGCCGAAGGCCGCGGCAATGATACGATTGGTCAGCATAGGCTACTCCTTGTCGTCTCCCCGCTGGCGCGGCCCGGATGCTCGCCCCGAACACTGCCGGCCATACGGTTGCTTCAGTCGATAGCAGACCGGATATGAACGAAAACTGTCCGGCTGCGGTTCCGCTGCCGCGCTTGACCATGGCTGAGCCTAACCCTAATCACCCGGGCACTCCTTTGTCATTCGGAAGGCTGCCGGCTGTTGTCCGCCCTCGCTCCGCTCACCACCGCCGCTTCCCCGGCCATGGACCCTACCCGCTCCTTCCAGGGGCTGCTGCTGACGCTGCAGCGCTTCTGGGCCGAGCGCGGCTGCGTCGTGCTGCAGCCCTATGACATGGAGGTCGGCGCCGGCACCTCCCATCCCGGCACGATGCTGCGCTCGCTCGGCCCGCTGCCGTGGCGCGCCGCCTATGTCCAGCCCTCCCGCAGGCCGAAGGACGGACGCTATGGCGAAAACCCCAATCGGTTGCAGCACTATTACCAGTTTCAGGTCATCCTGAAGCCGAATCCGCCCAATCTTCAGGAGCTCTATCTGGAGTCGCTGGCCGCCATCGGTATCGACATGGCGCTGCACGACATCCGCTTCGTCGAGGACGACTGGGAGAATCCGACACTCGGCGCCTGGGGCCTCGGCTGGGAATGCTGGTGCGACGGCATGGAGGTGAGCCAGTTCACCTATTTCCAGCAGGTCGCCGGCATCGAATGCGCGCCGGTTTCCGGCGAGTTGACCTATGGTCTCGAACGACTCGCCTGCTACCTGCAGAATGTCGAGAGCATCATGGAGCTCAATTTCAACGGGCTCGAAGGCGATCAGAAGGTCACCTATCGCGATGTTTTCCTACAGGCAGAGCAGGAATACTCGCGCTACAACTTCGAATATGCGGACACGGACGCGCTGTTCAGGCGCTTCGCCGAGGCAGAGGCGGAATGCCGCGCCCTGCTGGAAAAGGGCGAGGCCGGGGACCGACATCTCATGGTCCAGCCCGCTTATGACCAATGCCTGAAGGCCGGCCATACCTTTAACCTGCTCGATGCGCGCGGCGTGATCTCGGTCACCGAGCGGCAGAGCTACATCCTACGCGTGCGTGAGCTCGCCAAGGCCTGCGGCGCAGCCTGGCTGAAGACCGCCGGCGGGGGGGCTGCGTGATGCCTGATCTTCTGCTGGAACTGTTCTCCGAGGAAATCCCCGCGCGCATGCAGCGCAAGGCGGCGGAGGACCTGAAGAAGCTCGTCACCGATGCGCTGGTCGAGCGCGGCCTCGTCTATGAGGGCGCCAAGGCCTTCGCCACGCCGCGCCGTCTCGCGCTGCATGTCGCCGGCCTGCCCGTGCGCGGTCGCGACGTGCGCGAGGAGCGCAAGGGTCCGCGCGTCGGCGCGCCCGATGCCGCGATCCAGGGCTTCCTGAAGTCGGCGGGGCTTTCCTCGCTCGATCAGGCGACCATCGTCAGCGACCCGAAGAAGGGCGACTCTTACGTCGCGATCATCGAGAAGCCGGGGCAGGAGACTCATCTCGCCATCGCCGAGATCGTGCCGGCCGTGATCCGCGCCTTCCCCTGGCCGAAGTCGATGCGCTGGGGCAAGGCCTCCGCCGCCGGCGCCAGCCTGCGCTGGGTGCGCCCGCTCCACTCGATCCTCTGCACCTTCGGCGCCGAGACCGAGGAGCCGGAGGTCGTGCCCTTCGAGGTCGACGGCATCGTCTCGGGCAACACCACCTATGGCCACCGCTTTCACGCGCCCGGCCCGATCAAGGTGAAGCGGCTCGACGATTATGTCGCGTCGCTCGAGAAGGCGAAGGTCGTGCTCGATGCCGACCGCCGCAAGGAGATCATCCTCGCCGACGCCAAGGATCTTGCGCTCGCGCAGGGCCTGGAGCTGGTCGAGGATGAGGGGCTGCTGGAGGAGATCGCCGGTCTCGTCGAATGGCCGGTCGTGCTGATGGGCTCCTTCGAGGAGCGCTTCCTCGACATTCCAGGCGAGGCGATCCGCGCCACGATCCGCGCCAACCAGAAATGCTTCGTGCTGCGCGATCCTGCGACGGGCAATATCGCCAACCGCTTCATCCCGGTCTCGAACCTGATCGCCAGCGATGGCGGCGTCGCGATCACCGCCGGCAATAGCCGCGTCGTGCGCGCGCGACTCTCCGACGCTGCCTATTTCTGGCAGACCGACCGCAGCCCGCTGCCGGACCTCGACACCTTCAAGGAGAGCGCCGCCAAGCTCGGCCTCGATCTCGCCAAGCCGCTCGACCAGCGCATGGCCAAGCTCGACAAGCTCGGCGTCGTCTTCCACGCCAAGCTCGGCACGCAGGGCGAGCGCGTGCAGCGCATCGCCGCGCTGGCCAAGGAACTCGCGCCCATCGTCGGCGCCGATCCTGAGAAGGCGGAACGCGCCGCCAAGCTCGCCAAGGCCGACCTGCCGACCGAGATGGTCGGCGAGTTCCCCGAGCTTCAGGGCCTGATGGGCCGGAAATATGCAGAATTGCAGGGCGAGGAGGCTTCGGTCGCCGCGGCGGTCGAGGAGCATTACAAGCCGCTCGGCCCGTCCGACCGCGTGCCGACCGATCCGGTCTCGGTGGCTGTGGCGCTGGCCGACAAGCTCGACACGCTCGTGGGCTTCTGGGCCATCGACGAGAAGCCGACCGGCTCCAAGGACCCCTATGCACTGCGCCGCGCGGCGCTGGGCGTGATCCGGCTGGTGGTTGAGAACGGGGTGCGTTTCCCGCTCACGCAGGCCGTGAAGGACGCAGACCTCCTTTCCTTCTTCCACGACCGCCTGAAGGTCATGCTCCGCGACCAGGGCGCGCGGCATGATCTCGTCGACGCGGTGCTGGGCGAGGGCTCTTCGTCGAATGACGACCTCCTGCTCATCACCCGCCGCGTCGCCGCGCTCGGCCGCTTCCTCGAGGCCGAGGACGGCACGAACCTGCTCGCGGGCTACAAGCGCGCCGCCAACATCCTCAAGGCCGAGGAGAAGAAGGACGGCGAGGGCGCATTCGCGGGCGCCGCCGATCTCCACCTCATCGCCGAGGCCGGCCTGATCGAGGAGAAGGCGCTCGCCGTAGCACTGGCACAGGCCACGCCGAAGGCCGAGGCCGCGGTCGCCGCCGAGGACTATGAGGGCGCGATGGCCGCGCTCGCCGAAATCCGCCCGGCGGTCGATGCCTTCTTCGATAAGGTCATCGTCAACGATCCCGACCCGGCGCTCCGCGCCAACCGCCTGAAGCTGCTGAACCAGCTGAGGCAGGCGACGCGTGCGGTGGCCGATTTCGACCGCATCGCCGGCTGAATTAGCTCGGATAGCGCGGGATCCCCTCTCCGAGTGGGAGAGGGGTAGGGGTGAGGGCCTGCCGCCGATCGCGAAGGCTCACGATGGCCGAGCGCTTTCCGGTCAGCGCCAACTGGTTTTCCGTCCTTCCCTCACCCCTGCCCCTCTCCCATCCGGGAGAGGGGTTCTGCGTTTGCGGCTCGTGAGTTCATTTCAGGATCGCATCACCTCTTCGCCGGCGCACCGCCCATCGGAACCTACGTCCCCCTGCGACGTTGTGTCTCCGGGCTGACATGCCGCGAATGCGTCGCGGCGGGGCTCCCAGGGGGGCCGGTTCTCCGGCCGAGATACGGAGTTTTCAATGAGCATCCTGATTTCCCTGCTGATCACCATCCTGGTCATCGGCCTCGTGCTGTATCTGGTGCGGATGCTGCCGCTCGACGGCGCGATCAAGAACGTCGTCCAGATCATCGTCATCGTGATCGGCATCATCTCGCTGCTGCGCTATCTCGCGGTGTTCTAGGGGCAGTGCCGTCATGCTCGGGCTTGACCCGAGCATCTCGGAAACCAGTGCCATAGCGTTCTGAGATTCTTGGGTCGTCGCTGACGCGCCGCCCGAGAATGACGCTCACGCATCCTGATTGACGCCGAATCGCGCTTGCGTCACAATTGGTGAGGTCCAGAGGGCCCCGGACATCCGTCTCGGGGCCCTTTCCTATTCCGGGGCGACACCGCCATGAACGCGCCGAACCGCACGGGCCATATCAGGCTCACCTCGCATCCCGAGCCGGGCAGCGCCGCCGCGCGCTTCCCGATCCGATGGGGCGCCCCGACGGCGGCCGAGCGCGGGCCGATCATCGCCTCGACCACCAACCCGGCAGACCGCAACGTCATCGGCGCCCATGGCGGCTCCTACTCGGTCTATCGCGCGCTCGCCATCTCGGCCCGCGCGATGAATCCGTCACAGCGGCCGGACCTGACCAACACCCATCCCACCGCCGAGATCCGGCCGCAGCCGCAATGGGCCGATCCGAAGAGGATCGTCTCGCTGGACCCGTTCGGGCATACCGTCGCGGATGATTTCGGCAGGGCGATCGGCGAGGGCGTCGATATCCGGCCGACCATCGCCGTGACCAAGGCCAGGCTCAACCTGCCCGAGATCCTGGCGGCGATGGGTGCCCATCGTCTCGCTGCCGACGGCAACATCCTGCACGCCTCCGGCGATATCAGCGTCACCAAGATCGCGGTCGATCCCGTCTGGTATCTGCCCGGCATCGCCGAGCGCTTCGGCACCACCGAGAACGAGTTGCGCCGCACGCTCTTCGAGCAGACCGGCGGCATGTATCCCGAACTGGTGACGCGGCCGGACCTCAAGGTCTTCCTGCCGCCGATCGGCTCGATCACCGCCTATGTCATGGGCGAGGTTTCGGCGCTCTCCGACAGGCGCAGCCGCATCGCCTGCCGCGTCCATGACGAGTGCAACGGCTCCGATGTCTTCGGCTCGGATATCTGCACCTGCCGGCCCTATCTCATACACGGCATCGAGGAATGCGTGCGCGAGGCTCAAGGAGGCGGCGTCGGCCTCATCGTCTACAACCGCAAGGAGGGCAGGGCTCTCGGCGAGGTCACGAAGTTCCTCGTCTACAATGCCCGCAAGCGCCAGGAAGGCGGCGATTCCGCCGCGACCTATTTCGAGCGCACCGAATGCGTCGCCGGCGTGCAGGATGCCCGCTTTCAGCAGCTTATGCCGGATGTGCTGCACTGGCTCGGCGTGACGCGGATCGACCGCCTGATGTCGATGTCGAACATGAAATACGACGCGATGGTCGAAAGCGGCATCGAGATCGGCGAGCGTGTGGCCATCCCGCCCGAGCTGATCCCGCCGGATGCCTCCGTCGAGATCGAGGCCAAGAAGGCTGCGGGCTATTATGCGCCCGAGGGCGCGCCCGGCGATAATGCGCTCAAGGCGACCGTCGGCCGCGACCTCGACAAGTTCTGATATACTGAGCTGATCATGCCTTCGTTCGCTCGCAACGTTTTGGCTGCGCGCGCCCATCGCCCTCCCGCCGCTTGCGGTGGGGAGGGCGGAGAACTCCGGCTTTCTGCCGCCCTATCCCTGGCCCTTCCCCACCGCGAGAGGGGGGAAGGGAACATATGGTATGCTCCCTGATGCCCCTCCTGGACCCCGAGGCGTTCCGCGCCCTGCTGAAGCCTGCCGCGATCCGCGCCCGCGCGCATGAGATGCTGGAGCTCGGCCTTGCCGGCCGGCTGCTGCATTTCGGTGTCCTGCCGGGGCGGCTGGAGGCCTGCGCCGACTATGTGCTCGACACCATCCGCGCGAATTATCCCACGCTGGACATCCCGTTCCATGCGCGTTGGCGCCATTTCGTCGTCGGCGGGGAGGATCGCTGGAAGCGGCTCGACCGGGCGGCCGGCTTTCGCGATGCCGGCGAGCGCGGCCGCGCGGCGTATGACCTCGCCGTGGTCAGCGTCCTGCTCGATGCCGGCGCGGGGCCGGACTGGCGCTATCGCGACCCGCTGAGCGGAGAGGCGATCGGCCGCTCTGAGGGGCTGGCTCTGGCTTCGCTCGACATGTTCGCCGCCGGCCTGTTCTCCAGCGACCCGGCCAAGCCGCTGCGGGCCGATGCGATGGCCCTGAAACGCCTCGATTCGGCTGCGCTGGCGCGTGGCTTCCAGGCGGGCGCACAGAATCCGTTGCTCGCAGTGGAGGGGCGTTCGGCGTTGCTGAACCGGCTGGGCGAGGAGCTCGAAAGGCAGGGGCTGAGCCGTCCGGGCGAGCTCTTCGACCGCTTCGTCGCCGCGGCGGATACGGGCACCATCCGGGCCGCCCATATGCTCAGCGAGGTCCTGGCGACCTTTGGCGGCATCTGGCCCTCGCGGCTGACGCTCGCCGGCGTGCCGCTGGGCGACACCTGGCGCCATCCCCTGATCGCGCAGGGCGAACCCGCGGAGGGTCTCGTCCCCTTCCACAAGCTCTCGCAATGGCTGACCTACTCGCTGATCGAGCCGCTGCAATGGGCCGGTATCGCGGTCATCGACATCGACGACATGACCGGCCTGCCGGAATATCGGAATGGCGGGCTCTTCCTCGACCTGGGCGTCATCGCGCTGAAGGACGAGGCGGATCGCGGCCGGGTGCATGAGGTCTCCTCGCCGCTGGTCGTCGAATGGCGAGCGCTGACGGTCGCGCTGCTCGACGAGGTCGGCGCCCTGGTCCGCAAGCGGCTCGGCCGTTCGCGCGAGGAGCTGCCGCTCGCCAAGGTGCTGGAGGGAGGCACCTGGGCCGCCGGCCGGCGCATCGCGCGCGAAAAACGCGTGGATGGCGGCCCGCCCTTGACGATTATCAGCGACGGAACGGTATTCTAGGCTTGAATAAGCCAGCCCTCATCCTGAGGAGCCGCGAAAGCGGCGTCTCGAAGGATGCTCCAGAGCGTGCTGGATCATCCTTCGAGACGCGGGCTCGCGCCCGCTCCTCAGGATGAGGGCTGGGAAGAAGAGAGGGAAACGATGACTTCGAGCCAGGACGGCGTCACCGTCGTCGACCACCCGCTGGTGCAGCACAAGCTGACGCTGATGCGGGAGAAGGACCGTTCGACCAAGAGCTTCCGCCAACTCCTCAACGAGATCGGCATGCTGCTCTGCTACGAGGTGACGCGGGACCTGCCGACCGAGCTGGTCGAGATCGAGACGCCGCTGACCAAGACCATGCAGCCGCTGATCGCCGGGAAGAAGCTCGTCTTCGTGCCGATCCTGCGGGCCGGTGTCGGCTTCCTCGACGGCATGCTGGAACTGGTGCCGGCGGCGCGCGTCGCCCATATCGGCCTCTATCGCGATCCGGACACGCTGCAGGCGGTCGAGTACTACTTCAAGGCGCCCTCCGATATCGCCGACCGTATGGTCGTTGTCATGGACCCGATGCTGGCCACGGCGAACTCTGCGGTTGCCGCCGTCGACCGGCTGAAGGAGCGCGGCGCCAAGGATCTGCGCTTCGTCTGCCTGCTCGCAGCGCCGGAGGGGATCGCCCATCTGCGGGGTGCCCATCCCGACGTCCGCATCTGGACGGCCGCGATCGACGAGAAGCTGAACGATCACGGCTATATCGTCCCCGGCCTCGGCGATGCCGGGGACCGCATGTTCGGTACGCGCTGATAAAAAAGGCCCGCTCCGTGTGGAGCGGGCCTCGTCCGAAGGCAGGTGGTTGTCGCGGCCCAGTGCCTTCTTCGTGGTTATCAGTCGATGACCTGAATGATGCGACGGGTCTGCGGCTCGACGATGACCGCGCGGTCGTTCACGACCGTGTAGCGATACTGCGACGGGCCATACTCCGCCGGCAGCGGCCGGTAGACGACGCCCTGCTCGGGCAGGACCGTGCCGACGGCGACCGGATCGGCATAGCGATAGGACGGCACGCGCTGCTCGACGACATAGGTGCGGAACTTGGGCTCCGCCGCGTCGCCGATGATGGCGCCGACCACGGCACCGCCAACGCCGCCGACAGCCGCGCCGACCGGGCCGCCGACGATGGCGCCACCGATGGCGCCCGAGGTCGCGCCGCTCACGGCACCGCCCGTGGCGCCGCCGCTGGGCTGGTTCTGGGCAAGAGCAATGGCCGGGGTAGCGGCAAGCGCCGCAACGAGAATGAACTTCTTCAGCATGATCGTCTCTCCTTCCGAAGTGAACTTCGGCGAGACAACCGTAAGAGAGGTCAAACGGTTCCCATTCATTGGTCACGAGATGTTAACGGCGTGACATGGCAACAGGAAAACTGCGTTTCCTCAAGAGCTTACCAGTTCAGCGGAGGAGCCTTCGCCGATTGGCGGTATCCGGAAACGAAAGCGGCGGGCCCGGAGGCCCGCCGCGGAAAGGCTCGGCTGAAGCCTTGCTTTACTGCTTCGGCGCGGCCGAGAGCGCAGGCGTCAGCTTGTCTGCGTCACGCTTGATCAGGGCTGCGAAGCCGGCAGGCGTCCGCTCCTCGGCCGTCGGCAGCACAGTGCCGAGATCGAGCAGGCGCTTCTTGGTGCCCTCGTCGTTGAGCGCCTTGTTCAGAGCGTCGACGAGCTTGTCGATGGCCTCCTTCGGCATGCCCTTTGGGCCGGCGATGCCGTTCCAGGCCTCGATCTGGTACTCGGGCAGGCCGGCTTCCTTGGTGGTCGGCACGTCGGGCAGCGCCGGCGAGCGCTGGGCCGAGGCGACCGCATAGGCCTTGATCGTGTTGGCGCGGACCTGTTCAGCCACGGAGACGATCTGGTCGCACATGAAGTCGACCTGGCCGGAGACGAGGTCGTTCAGCGCCGGGCCGGTGCCGCGATAGGCGACGGCGTTGATCTTCGGCGTGCCCAGGACGCCCTTGAGCAGGGTGCAGGTCGTCCAGGAGACCGAGCCGAGGCCGGCATGGGCCTCGTTCACCTTGTCGGCGTTCGCTTTCACATAGGTGACGAACTCCTTCAGGTCCTTCGGCTCGAAATTCTTGCGCGCCACGATCAGGATCGGCGTGCCGCCGGCAAGCCCGATGGTCTGCATGCCGTTGATCGGGTCGTATTTCAGGCCGGGATAGGTGGCCGGCGCAGCCGAGAAGGTGCCCAGATGCCCCATCGCGATGGTGTAGCCGTCCGGCGCGGCGGTGACGGCGCGCGCGATGCCGGTCGTGCCGCCGGCGCCGGCGACGTTCTCGATCACGATCTGCTGGCCGAGCGTCTTCGACATGTGGTCGGCGACGATGCGGGCGATGATGTCGGTCGGCCCGCCGGCGGCGAAAGGCACGATCATGGTGACGGGCTTCGTCGGATAGGCTTGGGCGTGGGCGTTGCCGGAAACGGCCAGCGCCGCGGCAGCGGCGAGGCCGAGAACGAGCTTCTTCATGCGTATTCCTCCGAAAGCTTGATCATTTTTTGAGCGTGGTCGGGCTTACACTGACGAGGTGCCGCGGGAGCGGCAACCCCGTCATTCGGTGAACACCTCGTCACGCTTCTTCGACATCGAGGGCAGCAGGGCGATGGCGAGCACAGCCACGGCGACGAGCAGCAGGCCTGCCGAGATCGGCCGCTCGACGAAGGTGAAGAACGAGCCGCGCGAGATGATCAGCGCCTGCCTGAGCTTCTCCTCCATCAGCTTGCCGAGCACGAACCCGAGCAGGAGCGGCGCCGGCTCGAAGCCGAGCTTGATCAACAGGTAGCCGAACAGGCCGAACAGCGCCGTGAAGGCGACGTCGAGCGGCTGGTTGTTCACCGAGTAGATGCCGATGCAGCAGAAGATCAGGATCGCCGGGAACATCAGCCGGTAAGGCACCTGCAGCAGCTTCACCCACATGCCGACTAGCGGCAGGTTGATGACGAGCAGCATCAGGTTGCCGAGCCACATCGAGGCGATCATGCCCCAGAACAGGTCCGGGTTGCGGGTCATCACCTGTGGGCCGGGAATGATGCCGTGGATCGTCATCGCGCCGACCATCAGCGCCATCACCGCATTCGGCGGAATGCCGAGGGTGAGCAGCGGGATGAAGGCGGTCTGCGCACCGGCGTTGTTAGCCGATTCCGGTCCGGCAACGCCCTCGATCGCGCCCTTGCCGAAGCGGGACGGATCCTTGGCGAGCTTCTTCTCCATCGTATAGCTGGCGAAGGGGCCGAGCACCGCCCCGTTGCCGGGCAGGATGCCGAGGATGCCGCCGATGGCGGTGCCGCGCAGCACCGGCTTGATCGACTGCTTGATGTCATCCCAGCCCGGCAGCAGCCGGCCGATCTTGTTCTTGACGACGTCGCGCGCCTCCGGGGCTTCGAGATTGCGCAGCACCTCGGCGAAACCGAAGACGCCCATCGCCAGCACCGAGAAGTCGATGCCGTCCGAAAGCGAGGGAATGCCGAAGGTCAGCCGCTCCTGGCCGGTCTCGAGGTCGGTACCGACAGTTGAGAACAGCAGGCCCAGCATGATCATGCAGAAGGCCTTGAGGATCGAGCCGCGCGCGAGCACCACCGCGAAGCACAGGCCCATCACCATCAGCGAGAAATATTCCGCCGGGCCGAAGAGCAGCGCGAGCCGCGTCAGCGGGGCGCCCAGGGCTGCGATGATGACGGTGGCGACGCAGCCGGCGAAGAAGGAGCCGATCGCGGCCGTGCCGAGCGCCACGCCGGCGCGGCCCTGCTTGGCCATCTGGTGGCCGTCCAGCGTGGTGACGACGGAGGTCGCCTCGCCGGGGATGTTGACCAGGATAGCCGTGGTCGAGCCGCCATACTGCGCGCCGTAATAGATGCCGGCGAGCATGATCAGTGCGCCGGTCGGGTCGAGCCCGAAGGTGATCGGCAGCAGGATCGAGATGGTGGCGATCGGTCCGACGCCGGGCAGCACGCCGATCAGCGTGCCGACGAGACAGCCGACGAAGCAAAGCCCGATGTTCTTGAGCGTCAGTGCGACGCTGAAGCCGAGCGAAAGGTTGGCGAGCATATCCATCGCGTCAGATCCCCAGGAGCCAGGGCGCAAGCGGGATCGGCAGGCTAAGCGCGTATTTGAACAGAAGGATGCAGGCGGTCGACATCGCCACTGCGAAGATCAGCAGTTCCTTGATCCTGCGATCATCGGCGGCGAGGCCGGAGAAGAAAATCAGCAGCGGCCCGGAGACGAGCAGGCCCAGCGCCGGAACCCGGATCGGACCGAACTCGAAGCCGCGGATGGTGAGCGCGAAGAGCAGGGCGCCGCCGAGCGCGAAGAAGATGCCTTTCCAGGACCAGCCGGAAAGCTTCTCGCCATTGTAGCGCAGCGAGGCCAGCGCCAGCATGGCGCCGAGCCCCGCGCAGATCACGGCGAAGGCCTTCGGCAGCATGCCCGGACCGAGCTGGCGCAGCGTGCCGGACGGCAGGTCCCACGTGAAGACGAAGGCGCCGAGCGCCAGCGCGATCATGAACAATCCGCCGGCGAGATCCTGCGTCGATCGCACGCGCAGGCCCTGCGCCCGCTCTATTTGATTTAAACTCATCAGGCTCCTCCGGCAGACGCCCCGGTCCGGGCTGTCCGTATCTGCGATGGGTTGGATGGGGGGAAGGTGAGCACGTGGCGGTCGTCGAGCAGGGTCACGCTCTCCCGCAGGATCGCCAGGAAATCGTCGCGCGCGGGCAGTTTCTGTTGCGGCCTCCACGCCACGCCGACCAGCGCGCCGGGCGGCGGCGGGTCGAGTAGCGCCCCGCGCAGCCTCCGCATCGTCACGCCGGGGAAGGAGAGCCGCGAAACCCAGTCCGGCGCCAGCGCCATGCCGAGACCGGCGGCGACCGCAGACATCATGGCCGGCTTTTCCGTCGCTTCGATGACGACGTTGGGGACGGCGCCGACACTCTCGAAATAGGCCATGACGAGATCGTAGGCATAGGGCCGGATGCGCTTCGACGGCACGACGAAGGGCTCGCCGACGAGATCGAGCATCGTCAGGTTCTCGCGGGCGGCGAGCGGGTGCTCTTCATTGAGCACCACGATCGGCCGCTCGACCCGCAGAATCTCGAAGGCGCAGTCGGTCGGTTTGCGCGGCGGCCGCGAGAGCGCGACGTCGAGCTTGCCGGATTCAAGCATCTGGACCAGCCCAGCAGTCATCGCCTCGACAAACTTGATCTCGATGCCGGGGAAGCGGGCGCGGAACGTCACGAGGGCCTCCGGCAGGAAGCTCGACGACGCTGCATCGATCGCGCCGACGCGCAGCACCTTGCCCGAGGCGAGGGAGGCTTCCCGCACCGCGCGCGATGCGTGCTCCATCTTGACGAGGATGCCCTTGGCTTCCTCCAGCATGATGAGACCGGCGCGCGTCATCGCGACCTGACGGGTCGTGCGCGTCAGCAGGCTGACGCCGAGCTCGTCCTCAAGGGCGCTGATCTGCCGTGACAACGCGGGGGGCGCGACGCCGAGCCGTTCGGCCGCGCGGCCAAAATGCAGCTCCTCTGCCACCGCGATGAAACATCGCAGTTGCCGCACATCCATGACCGTTCCCCGTTCCCCGTGCCGCTTGTCGCGGCATCTGCATTGACAGGCTGTAGACGGGGGCGACCCTAGAGCCATTCATAATTTTTTGGCAATAAAGTTTTTCAACTCAACCCCGCCTAAATCGCACCAATCCGGCGATGCGCCCATCGATGAGGGCCAGCCCCATGGCGATGGCGGCCATGCCGGCCAGATGCCGCGGCAGGAGTGCCTCCCCGAGGAAGGCCCAGCCGAGCAGGATGGCGCTGACAGGGATGAGGAAGGTCACGAGCGTGACATTGGTGCCGCCGGCCCGCCGCATGATCCGGAAGAAGATGACATAGGCCAGCGCCGTCGAGAGCAGCGCCAGGCCGACTAGCGCCAGCCCGACCGTCGCGCCAGGCACAGGCAGCAGCCAGGGCGGATGGAAGATCAGCACGAGCGGCACGGCCATGATCGTCGTGGCGCTGACCTGTCCGGCGGCGGTGACCAGCGGCGGCATGGCGCGGAAGCGGCGCCCGTAGAGCGCGGCAAACCCATAGGAGAGGGCGGCGGCGAGGCAGGCGAGCTGCGGCAGAAGCGCTCCGCCAAAGCCATGCACCGCATCCGGCCCCATCAGCACCGCGACGCCGACGACACCGGCCGCGACGCCGGCGAGCTTGAGCCCGGTCGCCTTCTCATTCTGCCCGAAGAGATGGGCGACGACGACGCCGAACAGCGGCGTGGTGGCGTTGATGATCGAGGCGAGCCCGCTCGCGATCTCGGTCTGGCCCCAGAAGATCAGCCCGAAGGGGATCAGGTTGTTGATCAGCCCCATGCCGAAGAAGGACAGCCACATGCCGCGGCCGACCCGCATCGAGAGCCCCGACAGCCGGACGACGAGAAGCAGTGCCGCAGCAGCCATCGCGACGCGCGCCAGCACCACGACGAGCGGCGGCCAGGCGGAGACCGCGATCTTGCCGAAGAAGAAGGAAGCGCCCCAGAGCAGGGACAGCAGCAGGAGCAGCAGCCAGTCGCTCAGGTCCATGGCCTGCGGCGGCGCTGGCGGAGCCTGGGTGGGCGAAGCGGGGGGCGTCGAGGTCGATGACATGGGCAAGCTCAGACAGTCGCCGCGCAAAAAGAGACAGCCGGGGCGATAAGCTCGCCCCGGCTTGTCCTCCACCCGTTTCCTGCCGTCAGGCGGCTTCGGCGTCGCGCGCCTGCCACATCGCCTTGAAGGCCTGCCGGGACTGGCAGGCGTCGAGCCAGGCTTTCACATGGGGATTGGCGTCGAAGAGCTGCGTCGCCGGCTTCGCATACCGGATGATCTCGGCGACGTTGATGTCGGCGACGGTGAAACGGCCGCCCATTACATAGCCGTTGCCCTCGGCGAGCGTCTTGTCGAGCACCGCGAAAGGTGCGGCCAGGGCGGCGAGGGCCGCCTCGACCAACTCCGGCTTGCGCTTCTCCGGCGGATAGGCGGCGAGATGGTACTGGAGGTTCAGTGCATGCGTCTCGCATTCGGTCGCGGCCCAGAGCGCCCACATCACGGCAAGCCCTTCCTCCTGCGCATTCTGGGGAGCGAGCGGCCCGCCATGCTTACGCGCGAGGTAGAGGTTGATCGCCAGCGACTCGTGCAGCTTGAAGCCGTCATCGTCGATGCTGGGGATATGGCCGTTGGGATTGATAGTGAGGAAGTCGCTGCTGCGGGTGTTCAGCGGCGCGTCCGGCGCGTTCGGGTCCGGCAGACGATAGGCCTGGACCACCGGCACATGCACGAAGGGCAGGCCGAGTTCGTTGGCGAGCCAGATGTTGCGCGATGCGCGCGAGCGATAGCAGCCATAGATGGTCAGGGGCATCGGCGGGGTTCCTGCGCAGAAAAGATCAGGAGGGCGAATCGAGATCGGTTCGCGACGCGAGCCGGTTCAAGGCCGATTCCGTCGCCGCGACAATAGGCCCCGCTTCGCTCTTGGCAACCGCCGCAATGACGAGATGCCCGCAACGGCCGCGATACGCCGCGTGGTCATAGGGAGAGCAATTCTCCTAATGATGCTGCCCGTTCTGCAGCGCGAAAAACCGTTTGACGCGGGCACGATGCGGGTGCATTGGCCTCCCTGCTTCCGGCCCGCGCGGCTGGTTGCTCACAGGAACCCCCGACCCGATGCCAAGCGACAGTCCCAGCCGACAGTCGAAGCCGTCTGCCGCCGTCTCGCGCGCGTAAACCGGGTCCCCCGGCTCGCTGCGATCCGGCCATGACGGCCCGATCGCAGAGTAAGAGCCATGAATGAAACCGCCGAAAAGACGGACCTGCTTGCCGTGACGCTGGCCCACACGCTGGCGCAGGAGCATGTCGCCGACATCGTCGAGACGCTGAACGACCAGGACAGCGCCACGATCGCCCATGTCCTGGAGGAGTTGCCCTTCGAGCGCGCCGTCGAGGTGCTCGACCAGTCCGAGTTCACCGCTGCGGCCGAGGCACTGGCCCTGCTGCCCGAGGCGCGGGCCGGCGCGCTTTTGTCGGGCATGTCCGCCGACCGCGCCGCCGACGTCTTCCAGGAACTCGACGAGCCGGCCCGCCAGCGCCTTGCCGGCCGCCTGGACTGGCAAACACGATCCGACCTGAAGAAGCTGCTCGCCTATCCCGAGCACAGCGCCGGCTCGATCATGACGACCGAGTTCGTCAGCGTGCCCTCGAACTGGACGGTGCAGCGCACGCTCGAGCATATCCGCCGCGTCGAGCGCTCTCGCGAGACCATCTATGCGATCTATGTGCTCGATACCGAGACGCGCAAACTCGTCCGCGCAGTATCGCTGCGGCGCCTCATCAGCGGCGATCCGGAGGCGCCGGTCGAATCGGTCGTGCCGGCGCACAAGCCGATCACCGTCACGCCGGAGGTCGATCGCGAGGACGTCGCCCGGCTGATCACCAAATACGATCTGCTCGCCGTCCCCGTCGTGGACGAAGAGGAGCGGATCATCGGCATCGTCACCTTCGACGACGTCATCGACGCCATGATCGAGGAGACGACCGAGGACGTGCAGAAGCTCGGCGGCATGGAGGCCCTCGACGAGCCCTACAAGGAAATCGGCTTCTTCGCGATGATCAAGAAGCGAGCGGGCTGGCTCTCGATCCTGCTGCTCGGCGAGATGCTGACCGCTTCCGCGATGCAGCATTACGAGCACGAGTTAGCGAAGGCGCTCGTGCTGACGCTGTTCATCCCGTTGATCATGAGCGCAGGCGGCAATTCCGGCTCTCAGGCGACCTCGCTGATCATCCGGGCTCTGGCGCTGCGCGAGCTGACGCTGAAGGACTGGTGGCGCGTGGTGCTGCGTGAGCTGCCCTCCGGGCTTGTTCTCGGCTCGATCCTCGGGCTGATCGGCGTCGCGCGCATCGCGGTCTGGCAGGTGGCCGGTCTCTACGATTACGGACAGCACTGGATGCTGATCGCGGCGACGGTCGGCGCGACGCTGGTCGGCATCGTCACCTTCGGCTCGCTGATGGGCTCGATGCTGCCCTTCGCGCTGAAGCGGCTAGGTTTCGACCCGGCAAGTGCGTCGGCTCCGCTGGTGGCGACGCTGGTCGACGTGACCGGCCTCGTCATCTATTTCGGCATCGCCGCGGTCATCCTGCGCGGCGCGCTTCTGTAGTGAGCTGTCCTCAGCCCGTGGCGGAGCGGACGACGACGCGGTTGCGCCCTTGGCGCTTGGCTTCGTAGAGCGCGCCGTCGGCCGCCTTCAGCAATTGCGGCCAGACGTCGGGGTTAGCGGGCACCCGCGCCACGCCGAGGCTCGCGCTCAGTTTGATCGTGCTGCCGTCGTCGATCGGAAACGGCGTGTCGCCAATGGCGCGCCGCAGCCGCTCGGCCATTTCGAGCAGCCTTGCTTCGCCCGCATCGGGCACGACGATGACGAACTCCTCGCCACCGAAGCGCGCGAGGATGTCGCCCTGGCGCAGGGTGTGGCGCAGGCGGGCAGCCGTCACCCGCAGCGCCGCGTCTCCGGCGGCGTGGCCGTGCTGGTCGTTCACGGCCTTAAAATAATCGAGGTCGAGCATGATCAGGCCGATCCACGCCGGCGGCTGCGGCGCTTCGGCGAGCCGCTTCACCGCCCGCTCCAGCGCGCCGCGGTTCAGAACGCCTGTCAGCCCGTCGGTATCGGCCTGTACCGTGAGCGCAGCGGTGAGTCGATTGCGCTCGGCATCGAGCTGCTCGCGCTCGATCAGTCGGCTCCTCAGGACGGCGAGCGCCTGGAAGAGATGGAGCATCTCGCGCGTCAGTCCGCGCTTGTCGATCGGCCGCGCAAGCCGCCCTTCGGCGAGGTCGATGACGCGCTCGCGGGCCCGCATCAGCGGCGCGAAGAGGAAGCTGCGGCTCGCCAGCAGCAGCAGCAGGACGAGGCCGAGAACCACCGCTGTGATGGCATAGGCGAAGAAGAGTGCCGTCCGGGCTTCGGTGCGAACATCCTCGAGCTGGGCGAGGGCGGCATCGAAGAACGTATCCCGCAGCTTTTCGATCGGCGCGAAGCTCGGCACGATCGCATCTGTGAAGCTCTCCGGCGTGTCTGCCGCCCCCGGAGTGCCCTGGCGCTGATGGGTCTCGTCGATCAGGCGCAGCCCGTCGGTGAAGAACGCCCGCTCCGTGGCGCTGTGTGCCTCCCGCACCGAAGCCGCCGCATTGGCGGTCATCTGTTGGCTGATCATGTCCCGGATCTGCATGATCCGCCCCTGCGCCTGTTCGAAGGCCGCCCTGTTCGCTCCCGATAGCGGCCCGCCATGAGTAATGGCGATGACGACATAGGAGCCGAGGCGCCCGGCATAATCGCGCAGCTCCGCGACCATCTGCGCGATGAGAGCGAGGCCGATCAACTCCGCGTCGGACGCCAGAAGCTCCGTCATCGCGGTGCCGATAACGGGTTGCGTCGCGTCATAGGCCTTGAACATCGCGAAGATGGCCTGCTCGACCTTGTCCTGGCCGCGCTCGGCGAGGGGCTGCGCCAGCAGCACGTCGACCGCGCCGCGTGATTGCGCGAGGCGCTCGCGCAGTCGCTTGGTCTCGGCAGCCAGCAAAGGCCCCGGCGCGACGCGCGCGATGGCTTCGTCGCTGGCCTGCCGATAGCTGGCGAGGCGCTCCAGAATGGGGTCGTTCGCGACGCTGTCGCGCCCCAAGGCGACGTTGGTCGGGCCGCGCTCGGCGGAGACGCGGTTGGCGGCGGCCAGCACCTCCCGGAACGAATGGAGCCGCACAAGATCCTGGTCGCTCTCCCGCAGGGCGCGATGGTACTGGCCGACAAGGCTGATGCCGAGGACGAGGGTGCAGGCCAGGATCAGGCTAATGGCCACCAGGAAGAGCTGGTTCAGCGAGATATCCCGGGCGCGTCCGACGCGAAAAATGATGATCCGATCCTCGAAGGGCAGCGGTTGCGGGAGCAACGAGGCAACATTTCGTCGCGGCCCATATCACGCTGCGTCAGTCCGCGGAACAGCGCTGCGCAGCAGCACAACAGGCTGCGGCAGGAGGTCGCAGGGATCAGGCCGTAGGGAGATGGAGAGCGCAGCGGGTGCCGGCGGCGTCAGCTCGCCAGAACGCGCTGGGGCGGGAAGGTGATCTCGACGAGCGTGCCTTCCTTCTTGACGCTGGTGATCGACATCGCGGCACGGTTGGCCTCGACGAGCGCCTTTGTCAGCGGCAGGCCCAGCCCCGTGCCACCGGAACGGCGCGTCGTCGGCACCTGCCGGAACGGTTCGAGGGCGAGCTTGAGTTCGTCGTCGTCCATGCCGATGCCGGTGTCCCGCACGCGCAGGATGGCCTCGCCCTGGTCGCCCAGCGCCGTCGAGATGATGACCTGCCCGCCGGCATCGGTGAACTTCACGGCGTTGGAGAGCAGGTTGATCGCGATCTGGCGGATCGAGCGCTCGTCGGCGACCACGGGCGGCAGCTTGGGCGAAAGGCCGGAGCGCAGCACCACGCGGCCGCGCTGCGCCTCGGACTGCAGCAGCGAGACGGTGGAGAGCGCGATCTCGTTCAGGTTGACGCTGGCGAAGTCGAGCTCGAGCTTGCCGGCCTCGATCTTGGCGAGGTCCAGCAGGTCGTTGACCAGGCTGATGACATAGCCGCCCGACTGGTGGATGTCGCGCAGGTATTCCTTGTAGCGTTCGTTGCTGATCGGCCCGAAGCGCTCCTCCGCCATCACCTCGGCGAAGCCGATGATCGCATTGAGCGGCGTGCGGATCTCATGGCTGATCTTGGCGAGCACGTCCGACTTCTGGGCGCTCGCCATCTCGGCCGCCTTGCGCGCGTCGACGAGCTCGCCCTCGGTCTTCTTCCAGGCCGTGATGTCGCGCAGCACCGCGCAGAAGCGGGGCTCGGCGCCATGCGCGATCTGGCCCATGGTCATGAAGAGCGGGATGCGGCCGCCCTGGCGCACGCGGCCGATGACCTCGCGGCCGTCGTTCAGCACCGAGGCGACGCCGCCACCCTTGAGTCCTTCGAGATAGTCCAGGGCCGGGGCATGGCTCTCGCTGGCGAAGAGCAGCGTGAACAATTCGCCGGTCACCTCCCGCTGATCGTAGCCGAACAGCGCCTCGGCCGCCTTGTTGAGGGAGAGGATGCGGCCGCGATCGTCGACGGTGACGACGCCGTCCGTCGCGGTGTCGAGCATGGCGGTGAGTTCGGCGATGCGGGCGTCGCGCATGTCGGCATCGAGCCTGAGCGACTCGACGCGGGCCGCACTTTCGGCCTCCTCGGCTTCGAACTCGGCTTCGAGAGCCCGTTCCTCGGCCTCTTCGGGCGTCAGTACCGGCACCTCGCCGCCGCCGGCTTCGGGGTGGCGGAAGGCCATCAGTGTCGCCGGCTCGTCCTGCCAGTTCACACCGGAGAGCACGGCATCGACACTGACCAGATGGCCGAGCCGATCGATCAGCGTCATGGCGCCGCCGCCGGCGCGCGACGCCTCCTTGATCAGGCGGCTGACATGGCCGCCGGCCTTGAGGTCGGCGAGGTCGGCATAATCCAGCAGGTCGAGCAGGGTGCGGTTGGCGTAGAGCGCCTCGTCGCCCCGGTTGACCAGCACGGCGACGGGCAGCTTGTCGAGCACGTCTGCATGCGAATTGCGCTGCCGCGCGGCGGCGGATTCGGGTTCCACTCCCGGCTTCGTCGCAAGGGTGGTCTCATCCTCGCCGGTCTTGACCTGCGGCGGGGCGGCCGTCGGCGAGGCCGAGCCCGTGGCGTCCTCATCGTCGCCGGCGAGCCGCGCGCCGAGCGCCTTGGCGATCTCGCGGAAGGCGTTGCGCTCGTCCGAGCTCAGCGGCGGCTTTGATGGCTCGAGGACCGGCCGCAGCATGGTCAGCCGGCCGGTCTCGCTACGCAGCGGCACGATGTTGTTGCGGTCATTCGCGGCCGGCCTGGCTTCCGTCTCGCTCGGCTGCCGGGGCTTCTCGGCTGCGGGGGCGTCGCGCCGGCTCTGTTCGGGCGAGGCTGGATCGCCCGCCGCCGGGGACTTGCCTGAAGGTGTCGGCTCGTCCTGTGCGACGACCTCGGCCTCACCGGCAGTCGGCGGCATCTCCCGCTCCTCCGCCTGCAGGGCGAGGGCAGGGGCATCTGAGACGTCTTCCGCAAGCGCTGCGGGTGCGATCTCGGCATATTCATCCGCGCTTCCGGTCGCGGCTTCCGGCTCTGCAGCGGCAGCCTCCGTCACCGGGAAGGGCTCGCGCTCGTCGAGGCGCGCCAGGCCGAAGCCGCGGAAGCCGGCGAGCGCGCGCTGGGCATCGAGCACGGGCATGCCCGAAAGCTCGACCCTGGCGCCTTCCCCCGGCGCATCGGTGCGCCAGAGCAGGGCATGGCCGCTCCAGGTCGCGCCCGCGGCGAAGCGCTCGCTCAGCCCGCCGTCGCGATCCAGGATCGCGGAGCCGACAAGATCGTGCCAGCGCCGACCGACGAGCCCGGCCGCGGAACCGGCGAGCAGGGCAATGTTTTCGGACACCGAGGTCAGCCGGCCTTCGCGGTCGCTCTGCCAGAGGAAGCGCACCGTCGCCGGCTTGGGAGCGGAGGCGGCTGCCTTGGGTACCTCGGCCACAGGCGCGGCGGCGTCGGCGGCCCGCGGGACAACGATCCCCAGACGCCGCAGCTCTGTCGCGGGAATGGCGATGGCGAGAACCGTCCCGCCCTCCGGCAGCGTCAGCAGCTTGCACCCGCAGGTGACGGGCAGGGCCGCGAAGCCGGTGGTCAGGCGCAGCCGCTCCATGCGGATGCCGCTGGTTGACGCCAGGCCCCCGGCCAGTGCATCGAGCCGCTGCCGGGCTTGCGCCGGCAAATGGACTTGCGCCGCATCTGCGCCGAGAAGTGCTCGGCCCGCGGCATTGGCGAAACCGGGGCGGCCGGCCGCAGCGTCCCAAAGCAGGAGCGCGCCGCCGGACGCAAAGGCGGTCAGGGCGGCGTCCTCAGTCGCCACCGCGCCCGTCAGCGCCCAGTCTTGTCCGGCCTCGACCATTCTCGCCTGCTCGTTCGAATCCGCGCCATTATAGCTAACAAAGACTTAATAGTCCTCAAACGGCGACGAATCCAAGGAAGCTAACTTCGTTCTCCCGCTTCACATCGAAACAGCGTTAACATCCGCTCAGCAGGTTCACGTGATTGTCACTGCGACACATCAGTGATATTGCACTGCACAATGATGGCAGGGTTCGGATACGCGATCACAGGAGGCCACCATGGACGGCAAGCTGCCCTACGAAGTTCCGACCGAGATGCGTGAATTCGCCGAACGCAGCGTCGAGCAGGCCCGCAAGGCTTTCGACGGCTTCATCGGCGCTGCCCAGAAAGCCGTGGATAGCGCGCATGGCTCGGCCGAGAGCGCCCGCGTCAGCACGCAAGACGCGACGATGAAGGCCATCGCCTACGCCGAGAGCAACGTCGCGGCCGCCTTCGATTTCGCCCAGAAGCTGGTGAAGTCGAAGGATCTGGGCGAGGTGATGCAGCACCAGTCCGATTTCCTGAAATCGCAGGTGGCGGCCTTCCAGGACCAGCTCAAGGATCTCGGCTCCGCGGCCCAGGATGTTGCGGCCAAGGCCGCCGAGACCGTCAGCAAGGCGACCAAGGGCCGCTGACAACACGCTATCCGACGGCGCCGCGAGGCGCCGTTGTCGCATTAGAGCCGGATCCGATCAGGTTGGAACGACCTGGTCGGTGAATCCGCCTCTCAACGATTGATGGAGAACGCGTGGTCCGATCGGATTGCTGCGCCATCTGATCGGCGCGTGCTCTAGCGGCCGGGCGCCTCATGTCCGGCCTCCGCTGTTTGCCGCTGCATTCTCTGTTTGCCGCTGAAGGAGAGCTGCCATGGTCAAGCCTGCTCCGACCAGGACCAAGTCCAAGGTTCCGGTCAGCCTGTCTCCGGTGAGGGCGTTGTCCACGCCGGCTGAAGAAGCACCTGCTGCAACGACTGCGGCGCCTGCGCCTGCGCCCGCGATCGCGTCGGCACCGGCTCAACCGGCGGCGGCCAAGGCCGCCGTTCCGGCAGCCGCGGTTTCCGCCCCGGCGACGCCCGCTCCCGCCGCTGCGGCCAAATCTGCTGCCGCCGAGAAAACCGCGCCCGTTGGCAAGGCGCTCGTCGCCAAGGTTGCGAAGAAGTCCCCATCCAGCAAGGTCCGCATCGCGAAGCCCGTCGCAAAGGTTGTTGCGCCAAAGGCTCCGGTGAAGCCCGCTGAATCGAAGGCCGCTCCGCCCAAGGTCGAGGCACCCAAGCTGGTCGCTTCAGCGCCGATTCCGCCTAAGGCTCCCGAGCCGAAGCCGGTCGTGGCGGCGCCGGTCAAACCTGCCGAGCCGGTTGCTCCCTCGGCCAAGGCCGAGGTGCCGATGCCCCGACCTGCGCCCACCTCCAGGCCGGCGCCTGCTCCGGTTTCGCTCGGCGCGCTGCCGCTGCCGCGCCCGCCCGAGGCCGCGACCGTCGCGACCGCGACGATGATGAGCCAGGCCCTGACCATGGCGCGCGCCTTCGGCGCTCTGCAGTCTCACATGCTCGATCATGCCTGTGCCGAGCTGAAGGCGACTTTGGGAGAAGCCGAGACGCTCGCCCGCACCACCAGCGCCTCCGAGGCGATCACCCTGCAGGCGAAGGCCGTGCGTCGCAGCTATGAATCCTATGCGGAGCATTTGAAGGAACTCGCCCGCGTCGCCAATGCGGCGTTGCGCAAGGACTGAAAGGCCGCCGTTCGGCGCGCTTGCGGGCGCGCCGAATTTCCTGAGCCGGAATTGAATTACGCGGTTGCAAAAGCGGAAAGGCGGCACTAGGTTCCGCGCCGCTGGTGACCCCGCCGTGGCGGCCGGTCGCAAAGCCCAGGTACGGGCAGCCATAGCTCAGTTGGTTAGAGCGCTAGATTGTGGATCTAGAGGTCCCCCGTTCAAGCCGGGGTGGCTGTACCATCCTTGACGATACGAACGCCTGCTTAACTATACGACCCCCTGAAGCGTTCGTTAACCCGCTCCGTCCGATCCCCTTGAAGCGCTGCGCCGGCTTCGCCATATCTTGAGCAAGCGGAAGGGTTCGCCTTTCGCCCGCGGGATGCTGCCAGCGGCGGGTCCCGATGATCCTGGGGCGCCTTTCGGGGGCCTGGAATATGACGCGTGCGCCTAGCCTGTCCCACCCGTTCCTCCTCGGCTTCGACGATATCGAGCGTGCGCTCGATCGCGTCGTAAAAGGGGCGAGCGAGGGTTATCCGCCCTACAATATCGAGCGGCTGCCCCGGACGGAGGACGAGCCCGACCGGCTCAGGATCACCCTGGCCGTCGCGGGTTTCTCGCGCGAGCAGCTCGAGATCACGCTGGAGGAGAACCAGCTCACGATCCGCGGCCGCCAGAGCGAGGACAAGAGCCGGCAGTTCCTGCATCGCGGAATCGCCGCGCGGCAGTTCCAGCGCAGCTTCTTGTTGGCGGAGGGCATGCAGGTTCTCGGTGCAGACCTGTCGAATGGTTTGTTAGCCATCGACCTCGTCAGGCCGGAACCGGAACGGCTGGTCCGGCGTATCGATATCGTGAGCCGCGACTAGAGGATGGATTTCGAAGGATGCGCAGGTGCTTTGCTTTAGGAAACGACGATTGAAGCCTGGCATCCAGATCACACTCGCACTGCTCTGAAGGAGGGCGCGATGAAACAAGACAGAAGCCTTATTCAGACCAACCCGCTGACGCCTGCGGAATTCGCCGCGCTCGGCACGGGCGAGGTCGCCTACGTCAAGTCGATGACTTCGGACGAGCTGATGCGGATCTTCCCGCAGGCCCCGAAGATCGAGTCCGGCTTGCGCCTCTTCACGCTGCTTTCGGCCGATGGCGCGCCGATTCTCGTGACCGATACGCGCGAGGCCGCGACGGCCAACGCCTGGGAACACGACCTCAAGATGGTCAGCGTCCACTGACGCGGGCCGTCGCATCGGCCAGAGAGCCGGTGCGACGAGGTCAGGCGGCGCTCGCCATCCCGGCGACCGCCGATTGCAGCCGGGCGATGTCGTCCGGCGTGGACAGGCGATGATCGCCATCCTTCACCAGCGTCAGCACGACCGGGTCCCCGCTCAAGTGTTCCACCAGCTTGAGCGCCTGCCGCCAGGGCACGTCGGGATCGCGCATGCCCTGCAGGACGTGGACGGGGCAGCCTGCGCGGATCTCGCCGCCGAACATCAGATGCTTCCGGCCGTCCTCGATCAGGGCGCGGGTGATCGGCGTCGGCTCGGGTGAGTATTCCGAAGGCCGGAGCCAGACGCCGTCCTCGATGATCGCCCGGCGGATCGCATCCGGCATCTGCGCCCACATCAGCTCTTCGGAGAAGTCGACGGCCGGCGCGATCAGCACCAGCCCGGCTGGCTGCAACGGCGTTCCCAGCAAACGGCGCGCCGCCAGCAGCGCGAGCCAGCCGCCCATCGACGAGCCGACGAGGATCGGAGGCTGGCCGCATTGGCTCTGGATGGCGGCGAGCGCATCAGCGAGCCAATCCGACAGGGTGAAGGCCGCGAAATCGCCGTCGCTTTCGCCATGGCCCCCATAGTCGAAGCGGAGATAGGCCCGGCCGTGGGCCTCGGCCCATTCCGCCAGGGCTTCGGCCTTGGTCGCGCGCATGTCGGAGCGGAAGCCGCCGAGCCACACGACCGGGGCGCCGGAACCGGCCTGCTTCAGATAGGCGAGGCGACGAGGGGGCGACCCTTCGCCGACCTCGAGCCATTGCGGCAGCTGGCGCTCCAAGGCAAATCTCCTGTGGCGAATCGCTTCGCCGCGGCGATTAAGGGCTGCGGCGCTCATCCGATAGGGGCATATTCGCCCTCGTTTACGAATGTCCAGATCAAGAGAGCATGTCCTTCAAGCCGGGTGCCCATCTTTCGCTGCCGTCCACCGAAACGCATCCGCTTGCGGGGCGAACGATCCTGCAGATCATTCCGGAGCTGGAGGCAGGCGGGGCCGAGCGTACTGCGGTCGACATCGCCAAGGGGCTGACCGACGTCGGTGCCCGCGCGCTCGTCGCGACCGAAGGCGGGCGCCTGATTGCCGAGCTTCAGGCGAAGGGCGGGGTCTGGCTCCCGTTTCCGGCAGCTTCGAAGAACCCCATCGGGATGGTGCTCAATGTGCGCAAGCTCGTCCTGCTTTGCCGGCGGGAGGGGGTGGAACTGATCCATGCCCGCTCGCGCGCACCGGCCTGGGTCGCGTTCGGCGCGGCGCGGCAGCTCGGGCTGCCCTTCGTCACCACCTATCACGGCTCCTACAACAGCCGCTCCGCGGTGAAGACGCTCTACAATTCGGTGATGGCGCGCGGCGACATCGTCATCGCCAACTCCGCCTATACGGCCGGGCTGATCCTGTCGAAGCACCCGGTGGCGGGCGATCGCGTGAGGGTTGTGAACCGCGGCACCAATTTCTCGGCCTTTGCGCCCGGCGCGGTCGGCGCTGAGCGGGTCCAGGCCCTGCGCAAGGCCTGGGGCGTCGAGCCGCATCAGCGCATCGTGCTGCTGCCCGGCCGGCTGACCGGCTGGAAGGGCCAGCGCGTGCTGATCGAGGCGGCGCGGCTGATGCGGGACGGCGGCGACGCCGAGACCGCCTTCATCCTCGCCGGCGATGCGCAGGGGCGCGACGGCTACGTCAAGGAGCTCGACCAGCTCATTGCCAAGGCGGGGCTGGAAGGCCGTGTCCGCCGTGTCGGGCACTGCACCGACATGCCGGCGGCCATGCTCGCGGCGGCGGTGGTCGCCGTGCCCTCGACGGAACCGGAGGCATTCGGCCGCGTCGCGGTGGAGGCTCAGGCGATGGGCACGCCAGTCGTCGTCTCGGATCTCGGGGCCGTGCCGGAGACCGTGCTCGCGCCGCCGCAGGTCTCAGGCACGGAGCGCACCGGCTGGCACGTGCCGCCCGGAGACGCTGCCGCCCTGGCTGCGGGGCTGGGCGAGGCGCTGGCGCTGCGCCCTTCGGCGCGCGATGCCCTGGCGCGGCGGGCCCGCCTCCATGTCGAGCAGCATTTCTCGCTCGAGGCGATGGTCGCCGAGACGCTGGACGTCTACTGCGCCCTGCTGGAGCGCTGAGCCTCGCTCCAGGCTTGTCCGTATGCCTGCTGCAGCGGCGTCATGCATTGACAACGCGCATCTTTATGCAATGTGTCTCAATCAGCGGCGCGACACGCGCCAAATTCAGGAGAATGCCCCATTCGTCGCCCTTACCGTGCTGCCCCGGCCCCGACCAAGGAGGGCCCCCGTTCGAACCGCGACATCCGCGGAGTTCGCGAAGTTCAGCTCATCGACGACACCGGCGCCAACCGTGGCGTGGTTTCGTTCTTTGACGCGTTGAAGCTCGCCGAGGATGCCGGCCTCGACCTCGTCGAGATCGCCCCGAACTCCGTTCCCCCGGTCTGCAAGATTCTCGATTACGGCCGCTTCCGCTTCCTCGAGCAGAAGAAGGCCTCGGAGGCGCGCAAGAAGCAGCGCACCATCGAGATCAAGGAGATCAAGCTGCGTCCCGGCATCGACAAGCACGACTACGACGTGAAGATGAAGGCCATGCACGGCTTCTTCGAGGAAGGCGACAAGGTGAAGGTCACCCTGCGCTTCCGCGGCCGCGAGATGGCGCATCAGGATCTCGGCGTGAAGGTGCTCGAGCGCGTCAAGGTCGATACGGCCGAGGTGGCCAAGGTCGAGAGTGACTGGCAGCTCGAAGGCCGCCAGATGGTGATGGTGTTGGCGCCGCGCTGACGGCTCCTGCGCATCGATTTGAACAGGCAAAAGGCCGCTGCTCCGGTGTTCCGGGGCGCGGCCTTTTCCTTTGCCGCAACAGGGCGACTCACGGTGCGCCAAATTGCGCAAAATTTGAGCGAATGTGTATTGGTGACCCCGGTGCGAATCAGCGCCTTTGATGGTCTTCTTTCGCGCGGAAAACCTGCGTGCTTCCGATGCTGGGGCATGGGCGCGGCCGCGGGATAATCGAGAGCGTCCGGGTTTGCAGACGATGCACAAGGGGATCGAGATCGACCCTGCGCTGGCGGGTTTGATCCGTCATATGAGGGCGATCGACGATTACCGTCAGGTATTCGACCGCCTGCAGGCATCATGGGATACGTTGACGCTGCTGGGCCAGCTCTCCGGCGGTGCGACGGAGATGTCCGGCACGCGCTCCGCCTTCGAGAAGCTGACCGCCAGCCTCGTCGCCCATCTGGCTGCCGAGACGCGCGACAAGGCGATGACCGACCTGCGCACCAAGGCGCAGAACGCCATCGACGTACTGGTTCGCAACCTCTTCGAGCGCACCGCCGATATCGGCTTCCTCGCGGCCGATACGGACATCCGCGAGCTGCTGGAACAGGCAGAGAGCAGCGAAGAGGCCCGCGTCGCCATGCAGGCGCGCTTCCGCGACTACGTCGCGAAATACTCGGTCTATTCCGACATCATCCTGATCGACCGGCAGGGCGACATCCGCGCCCGCCTCGCGCCGCATGCGGCCACGACGGCCCGGCACGCTGTCGTCGATGAGGCGCTGGGCTCGACCGGCGCCTATGTCGAGCACTACGGCAAGATCGATTTCGTCTCCGAGCAGGATGCGCTCGTCTATGCCTGGCGCGTCGAGGATGCGGCTCGCCGCCCCCTCGGTGTGCTGGTGCTCGTCTTCCGCCTCGCCGACGAGATGGAAGGCATTTATCGCAAGCTCCTCCCGGAAAACGACTGGACGGTGCTCGGCTGCGTCACGCCGGAAGGCCATGTCGTGGCGGGCTCCTGCCCGATCCAGCTTCCGGCCGGGCTGAAGATCGCGCCTTCGGCCCTCACCGGCCGCAATCCCGTCCTGCGGTTGGGCGGGCGCCAATATCTCGCCATGGCCTGCCAGCCTTCCAGCTATCAGGGCTATATGGGGCCCGGCTGGATCGGGCTCGGCCTCGTGCCGCTGGAAGCCGCCTTCGAGCAGGGCGACGGCGAGCTCGGTGCCGGGATCGGCGAGGAACTGCTGGCCTCGGCGACCAACAATTCCCGGCTGTTCTCGGCCGAGCTGCGCACAGTCTCGCGGCAGGCGGCGACGATCCAGAGCGACCTCAACCGCTCGGTCTGGAACGGCTCGATCCGGCAGGCCGGATCGACCGAGGCCAATGCTGCCTTCTCCAAGATCCTGCTCTGGGAGATTTCCAACGCCGGCCGCAAGACGCAGGCCGTCTGCGACGCGTCGATCGGCGACCTCCAGCGCACGGTGGTCGCGGCGATCATGGAGAAATGCCGCTCCTGCGCCGCCTTCGCCATCGATGTGATGGACCGCAACCTCTATGAGCGCGCCAATGACTGCCGCTGGTGGGCGCTGAACGCGACCTTCGCCCGCGTGCTGGCGGCGCCCTCTGCCGAAGGCGCCAGGACCTGCGCCGACATCCTGGCGACGATCAATGCGCTTTACACCGTCTACAGCAACCTGATCCTGTTCGATGCGAACGGCCGGGTCGTCGCGGTGTCCCAGCCGAGCGAGGCGCATCTCGTCGGGCAGGTGCTCGAGGCCGAATGGGTCCAGCGCACGCTGACCCTGCGCTCCGGGCAGCATTACGGCGTCTCGTCCTTCGAGCCGAGCGACCTCTACGGCGACGCCTCGACGCTGATCTACACCGCTGCCGTCCAGGGGGAGGGCAGCGGACGTGCCGTCGGCGGCATCGCCATCGTCTTCGACTCGACGCCGCAATTCGCCGCGATCCTGAAGGACGCCCTGCCGACTGACGAGGCCGGCCAGGCGCTGCCCGGCGCCTTCGCGCTCTTCGTCGGCAAGGACGGGCGCGTGCTGTCCTCGAGCGACGAGCGTTTCCCCGTTGGCAGCCAGAGCCCCTTCGCGATCAATCCCGAGCTGTTGCAGCGCGATGGCGACGTCGCCTGGATCCGCAGCTTCGACGGAAAACACGGCGCGGTCGGCGCCGCCTTCTCCAAGGGCTATCGCGAATACAAGACCAGCGACGGCCACGAGTCGGATGTCACCGCCATCTGCGCCGTTCCGCTCGGGAATGTCATGGAGGGAACGGTCTCCAGGCCCGCGGCCTCTGCCGGCGGTACAGGCACGCTCTCCTCGCGGCGGGTGCCGGACGGCGTCTCCGCCTTCGAGGTCGCAACCTTCCATATCGGCGGTCATTGGCTCGGTGTGAAGGCGCGGGACGTGATCGAAGCGGTCGATGTCGAGGGGCTGAAGCCTTCGGCCCGCAAGGCCAGCGACGGACTGCTCGCCGGCTACAAGCTCCACCAGGGCCAGCCCGTGCCCGTGCTCAGGCTCGACAGGCTGCTCGGCGTACCTGATGCCCAGGCAGAGCAGGCGCAGATCGTCATCGTCCAGACCGGCGCGCGGCAGTTCGGCCTGATCGTCGATTCGCTCGGGCCGATCCCCGAGATCGCGGCCGCCGAGCTCCAGCCATTGCGGGACGTCACCCACAAGGCCGAGGTGCCCGCTCTCGGCGTAGTAGCGACCCGCGACGCCTCGGGCGCTCCCGGCGGCATGCTGGTGCTGCTCGACGTTGACAGGCTGGACGCCAGCGTGAGCGGCGAGTCAGGACACGAACTGGTCCGCGCCGCGGAGTGAGCACCTTGTGCGGCGGCTGCTGAGCACGCCGCACTTGCCACACCCATCCATTTCTGTCATACGCGCGGCCTTCGATCGCCCGGCTGATACGGGCTGCCGTGGCGATCGTGCTTTGCTTCCTGAAAGCAAGACATCAGGCGGTGCTCCGGCGCCGCCGCGACCTATGAGGAGCTGAAATGCCCAAGATCAAGACCAAGTCGGCCGCCAAAAAGCGGTTCAAGATCACCGGTACCGGCAAGGTGCTCTACGCCCAGGCGGGCAAGCGTCACGGGATGATCAAGCGGACGAACAAGCAGATCCGCAATCACCGCGGCACCACGACCCTCTTCGAGGGCGATGCGGCCAACGTGAAGAAGTACTTCCTCCCCAACGGCTGACGCCACCTGACATTCCGGAGATCATGACATGGCTCGCGTGAAACGGGGCGTAACGTCCCACGCCAAGCACAAGAAGACTTTCAAGGCCGCCAAGGGCTTCTATGGCCGCCGCAAGAATACGATCCGCGCCGCCAAGGCGGCCGTCGATCGTTCGATGCAGTACGCCTATCGCGACCGCAAGAACAAGAAGCGCTCGTTCCGCGCGCTCTGGATCCAGCGTCTCAACGCTGCGGTGCGCGAGCACGGCCTGACCTATTCGGTCTTCATCGGCGGCCTGATCAAGTCGGGCATCGAGCTCGACCGCAAGACCCTGTCGGCCATGGCCATCGACGATGCAGCCTCGTTCGCTGCCGTTGTCGAGACGGTCAAGGGCGTGCTGGGCGCCGAGGCCAAGGCCGCGTGACGACCACCGCCTGAGCGGACTGGCATTGCTGAATTGGAAAAGGCCGGCGGTGACGCCGGCCTTTTTCTTTGTTCGTTAGCGGCCTTTACGCCTGCAGGTTGCCATTGTCAGGCGGATGCCAACTCTCGCCCGCGCCCTCGACGATGCACTCATAGGCCTGCTCGGGCGTGTCGGCGTAATGGAACAGCTTCAGGTCCTCCGGGCGGATGAACTTGGCCTCCAGCATCGTGTCGAGATTGAGCAGCTTCTTCCAGAAGGCACTGTCGTAGAGCACGATCGGCACCGGCCCCATCTTTCCGGTCTGCTTCAGTGTCATGATCTCGAACAGCTCATCGAGGGTGCCGAAGCCGCCCGGGAACACCACCAGCGCCGCCGCCCGCATGGCGAGATGCATCTTTCGCATCGCGAAATAGTGGAAAAGGAAGGTCAGGTCCGGCGTCGACCAGGCATTCGGCTCCTGCTCGTGCGGCAGGGTGATGTTGAAGCCGATCGAGAGCGCGCCGGCCTCGATCGCCCCGCGATTGGCCGCTTCCATGATGCCGGGCCCACCGCCGGTGGCGATGACGTGGTGGCGCCCGGCCTCGCCATTGCGCAGCGCTCCGCCGCGTTCGGAGGCGATGCGGCCGAATTGCCGGGCGGCCTCGTACCAGGGCTCGCCCTCCCGCACCCGCGCCGAGCCGAAGACCACGATGGTCGAGACCACGCCGCGCGCCCTTAAGTGGTCCTCGGCCTTCTGGTATTCGAGCATGAAGCGCACGCCGCGCGTCGAATCGCCAAGAATGAAGTCGCGATCGAGCGCGGCGAGCCGGTAGGAGGACGCTTCCTTCTGGGGGGTATTGTCAGGCATCGTATGGTCCTCAAACGGCATCGGGCCGAAAATCGGCCTCCGGTTCTCGGGCAATTCCGATGCGCAGGCAAAGAGACGGTTCGTCGCGTCGGCGAACCTTCGCTTCGCTCTGGCATAAGCCGGCTGTTCCCGCTAGAACGCGCCCGTTCCCACGCCTTCAACGCCTGTGACCCGTTCATGACCGATATCGCCACTCTGGAACGCGACGTTCTCGCCGCGCTCGATGCCGCCGCCGACGAAGCCGCCGTCGAGGATTTGCGGATCGCCGCGCTCGGCAAGTCGGGCTCGATCTCCGGGCTGCTGAAGACGCTCGGTGCGATGACGCCGGATGAGCGCAAGGAGAAGGGCCCGCTCATCAACGGCCTGCGCGACCGCGTTCAGGGCGCCATCGCCGCTCGCAAGGAGGCGCTGGGCGAGGCCGCGCTGGAGGCCAGGCTCTCTTCCGAGCGTGTCGACATCTCGCTGCCCGTTCAGGACGGCCCCGAGTCGCGCGGGCGCATCCACCCGATCAGCCAGGTCATCGACGAGATCACCGCGATCTTCGGCGATATGGGCTTCGCCATCGCCGAGGGGCCGGATGTCGAGACGGACGACCTCAACTTCACCAAGCTGAATTTCCCCGTCGGCCACCCAGCCCGCGAGATGCACGACACCTTCTTCTTCGCGCCGGACGACAATGGCGAGCGCAAGCTGCTGCGCACCCACACCTCGCCGGTGCAGGTCCGCACCATGCTCGCCCAGGAGCCGCCGGTCCGAGTCATCTGCCCGGGTCGGACCTATCGCAACGACTCCGACCAGACCCACACCCCGATGTTCCATCAGGTCGAGGGGCTGGTCATCGACAAGGGCGCCCATCTCGGCCACCTGAAGTGGATTCTGGAAGAGTTCTGCAAGTCGTTCTTCGAGATCGACGACGTGAAGATGCGCTTCCGCCCGTCCTTCTTCCCCTTCACCGAGCCTTCGATGGAGGTCGACATCCAGTGCTCGCGCAAGGGCGGCGAGATCCGCTTCGGCGAAGGCGACGACTGGCTCGAGATTCTCGGCTGCGGCATGGTCCACCCGAACGTGCTGCGCAATTGCGGGGTCGACCCGGAAATCTATCAGGGCTTCGCCTGGGGCATGGGCATCGATCGCATCGCGATGCTGAAATACGGCATGCCGGATTTGCGCCCCTTCTTCGAGGCCGATGTCCGCTGGCTGTCGCATTATGGCTTCCGCCCGCTCGACCTGCCGACCCTGACGGGCGGCCTGTCCACATGAGCGAAGTCGGCCGGCAGGGGAGGGCGGGATGACGGCGGCGGGCTGGGCTGCGCTGTTCGCGGTGCTTTTGGTCGCGATGAACCTGTTCAGCCAGGCGGTCGCGTTCTGGCGGCTGCGCCGTCCGCTCGCGCGCTCGGCCCTGCTCGAAGAGATGCCGCCGGTCACCATCGTGCGCCCGGTGCGCGGCATCGAAGCCTTCAGCCGCGAGACGGCGATCTCCGGGCTGGAGCTCGACTATCCGCGCTACAGCACCATCTTCAGCGTAGCCGATGCCGACGACCCGATCATCCCGATGATCGAGGATCTGATCGGCATCTACGGTGCCGACAAGGTCAAACTGATCGTCGGCGATGTCGCCGTGAGCGCCAATCCCAAGCTCAACAACTGCGTCAAGGGCTGGGATGCGGCGCAGACCGAATGGGTCATCCTCGCCGACTCCAATGTCCTCATGCCGAAGGACTATATCCAGCGCATGCTGGCTGCCTGGCGCGCTGACAGCGGCCTGGTCTGCTCGATGCCGCAAGGCTCGCGGCCGCATTGCTTTGGCGCCGAGGTCGAATGCGCCTTCCTCAATGCCTTCCAGGCGCGCTGGCAGTATTTCGGCGAGGCGCTGGGGCTCGGCTTCGCGCAGGGCAAGTCGATGCTCTGGAACAAACCCTTCCTCGATGCACGCGGCGGCATCGCCGCGCTCGGCGCCGAGATCGCGGAGGACGCCGCTGCGACCAAGCTCGTGCGCGACGCCGGCAAGCATGTCCATCTGGTTGGTCAGCCCTTCGAGCAGCCGCTCGGCAAGCGCCGCGTCCGGGATGCTGTGCAGCGCCAGTTCCGCTGGGCGCGGCTGCGACGCGTGACTTTCCTGCCCTTCTTCGCGGTCGAGATCCTCTCCGCGCCGCTGCTTCCGGTGGTTCTGGCAGCCTTCGCCGATGCCGCCTTCGGCTGGCCGATCTGGCTCGGTCCGCTGCTTGTGCTGATCGTCTGGTATGCCGGCGACATCGCGCTCTCGGCCGGCGTCGGCTGGTTCGTGAACTGGCGCACGCCATTCGCCATGCTGGTGCGGGATATCGCCTTCCCCGCTGTCTGGGCCTATGCCTTCGTCGGCGGCGAGGTCAGCTGGCGCGGCAACGCCATGAAGATCCGCAGCGACGGCGCGAACGAACTGAACGATGCGGCTCCTGCCCTCTCCGTGGCCAGCAGGTCCACCGAGAAGACGTTGTGACGCATTCCAATCGATACAGCCCGATACCGAACTGACGAGACGATGAAGTTCACGATTTCCTGGCTCAAAGAGCACCTCGACACCGATGCCTCCGTCGCCGAGATCACTGACGCCCTGACCCGCGTCGGCCTCGAGGTCGAGGCGATCGAGGATCGCGCCGCCGCGCTCTCCGCCTTCACCATCGCCTATGTCATCGAGGCGAAGCAGCACCCCAATGCCGACCGGCTCCGCGTCTGCACGGTCGATACCGGCGCGGGCGAGCCCGTGCAGGTCGTCTGCGGCGCGCCGAACGCCCGCACCGGCATGAAGGGGGTGTTCTCCCCGCCCGGCAGCTACATCCCCGGCAAGAAGATCACCCTCGGCAAGGGCGTGATCCGCGGCATCGAATCCAACGGCATGCTGGTCTCAGAAGCCGAACTCGAGCTCTCCGAGGATCATGACGGCATCATCGAGCTGCCGGCCGATGCGCCGGTCGGCCAGCCCTATGCCACCTATGCCGGCCTCGACGATGCCGTGATCGAGATCGCCGTGACGCCGAACCGCGCCGATGCGCTGGGTGTCGCCGGCATCGCCCGCGACCTCGCCGCCGCCGGCCTCGGCAAGCTCAAGAGCGCGCCGATCCAGCCCGTGCCCGGCCGCTTCCCGTCCCCGGTCAAGGTGACGCTCGACTTCGTGGAAGAAGGCCGCAAGCTCTGCCCGGCCTTCGCGCTCCGGCTCGTGCGCGGCGTCAAGAACGGCCCATCGCCGGATTGGCTGCAGGCGCGGCTGCGCGCCGTCGGCCTGCGTCCGATCAATGCGCTGGTCGACATCACCAATTTCATGACGCTCGACCGCAACCGTCCGCTGCACGTTTTCGACGCAGCCAAGGTGAAGGGCGATCTCACCGTGCGCCGCGCCAGGGCCGGCGAGACGATCCTGGCGCTCGACGGCAAGACCTATACGCTCACCGACGAGCAGGTCGTCATCTCCGATGCGCACAACGTCGAGTCGCTCGCCGGCATCATGGGCGGAGAGGCCTCCGGCTGCGACGACAACACCACCGACGTGCTGATCGAGAGTGCTCTGTGGGACCCGCTGAACATCGCCCGCACGGGGCGTTCGCTCGGCATCAATTCGGATGCGCGGTATCGCTTCGAGCGCGGCGTCGATCCCGAATTCACGCAAGCCGGCCTCGAATTGGCCACCACGCTGGTGCTCGAGCTCTGCGGCGGCGAGGCTTCCGAGATCGCCTTCGCCGGCGAATTGCCGGAGAGCCCGGCTGCGATCGATTTCCCCTGGTCCGAGGTCAAGCGGCTGACGGGGCTGGAACTGCCGCAACCGGAGATGAAGCTCGCACTCACCGCGCTGGGCTTCCACGTCTCGGGCACAGGCGAGCGGGTCAAGGTCGCGCCGCCCTCATGGCGTGGCGATGTCGGCGGCAAGGCCGATCTCGTCGAGGAGATCGTCCGCATCGCCGGTCTTGACCGCGTTGTCTCGACGCCGCTGCCGCGCATCAAGGACGAGGTCGTCAAGCCGGTTCTGACCGTGCTCCAGAAGCGCACCCGCATCGCCAAGCGCACTCTGGCCGCCCGAGGGCTGGTCGAGGCCGTGACTTGGTCCTTCATCTCGCATGATCAGGCGAAGCTCTTCGGCGGCGGCTCGCCCAAGCTCGCGCTCGCCAACCCCATCGCGGCCGATCTTTCCGACATGCGCCCCTCGCTGCTGCCGGGGCTGATCCGCTCGGCGCAGATGAATGCCGATCGCGGCTTCCCCGATGTGGCGCTCTTCGAGGTGGGCCAGGTCTTCAAGAGCGACGAGCCGGAAGGCCAGCTCATCGCGGCCACGGGCCTGCGCCGCGGCACGGCGCGCCTTGACGGCACCGGCCGCCACTGGGATGGCGGCGGCAAGGCCGTCGATGTCTTCGACGCCAAGGCCGATGCGCTCGCGCTGCTGGCTGGCCTCGGCGTCCCGACCGGCGGCCTGCAGATCTCGGCCGGCGGCCCGGCCTGGGCCCATCCCGGCCGTTCGGCCACGCTCCAGTTCGGCCCCAAGGGCGTGATCGGCGCCTTCGGCGAGGTTCACCCCAAGATCCTCAAGGCGCTCGACGTGAAAGGCCCGCTCGTCGCCTTCGAGATCCATATCGACACGCTGCCGCTGCCGAAGTCCAAGCCGACCAAGGTCAAGCCGAAGCTCGTCCTGTCCGACTTCCAGCCGCTGACGCGCGACTTCGCCTTCATCGTCGACAAGGCGGTAGCTGCTGGCGACATGGCCAAGACCGCGCAGGGTGCAGACCGCGCGCTGATCGCCAATGTCGGCGTTTTCGACCTCTATGAGGGCGCGGGCGTCGAGGCCGGCAAGAAGTCGGTCGCGCTCGCAGTGACGCTGCAGCCCACCGAGAAGACGCTGACCGAGGCCGAGATCGAGGCGGTGGGCGCCAAGATCGTCGCCGAGATGGGCAAGCGCTACGGCGCGGCGCTGCGCGGATAAGGCGCGAGCAACCCCCTCTCCCGTTGCGGGAGAGGGAAGGCCGGGGCGCCTGCCCGAGAATGACGTCTGGTGGCTGGCCGGCCGACCATTGATCAGGATTATGTAATAATCTGCAGCAGCAATCCCTGCGCTTTCAGGCTATCGGCAGGCTCATTCTTGCATCGCTGCGATCTGATGAATTTCATCGAACGTCCCGTCACGGACAATCTTTTCCCGGGTTTTCGCCTGCTCGACGTCGAGACTTCGGGCGCGTGCATCCGTGTCCGGACGGGCGGGGAGGGGCCGCCGCTCCTGCTGCTGCACGGCTATCCGCAGACCCATGCGCTCTGGCACAAGGTCGCGGCGCGGCTGAAGGGCGACTTCACCCTCGTCTGCGCCGATCTGCGCGGCTATGGCGACAGCGAGAAGCCCCCGACCGATCCCGAGCATTTCCCCTATTCCAAGCGCGCCATGGCGCTGGATATGGCGCAGGTGATGACCGCGCTCGGCCATGAACGCTTCTTCGTCGGCGCCCATGACCGCGGAGCGCGGGTGTCGCACCGCCTCGCGCTCGACCATGCCGAGCGCGTCATCAGCCTCGCCACGCTCGACATTGCCCCGACGCGGGAGATGTACGCCAACACCACCGACGCCTTCGCCCGCGCCTATTGGCACTGGTTCTTCCTGATCCAGCCCGTGCCCTTCCCGGAGCGCATGATCGGAGCCGATCCGGAAGCCTATTGGCGCAAGAAATGCGGCTCCGGCTCGGCCGGGTTGACGCCGTTCGAGCCGGAAGCTCTGGCGCACTACCTGCGCTGCTTCGCCGACCCGGCGACGATCCACGGCTCCTGCGAGGATTACCGCGCCGCCGCGACCATCGATATCCGCCATGATGACGAGGATGGCGGGCGCAAGCTGACGCAGCCCCTGCTTGCGCTTTGGGGCGCGAACGGCATCATCGGCAAATGCTTCGACCCGCTGGCGCTCTGGCGGCTGCGTGCGCAGGATGTGCGCGGCCAGGCGCTGCCGGGCGGGCATTATCTGGCGGAGGAGGTCCCGGACCTCGTCGCCGCCGAGTTCAAGGCTTTCTTCGGAGAATCCGCATGACCGGGACCAATCGCGTCTATCGCATCGCCGTCATCGCCGGCGATGGCATCGGCAAGGAAGTCATGCCCGAGGGCCTGCGTGTGCTGGAGGCGGCGTCCAAGAAGTACGGCTTCGAACTGCGGCTCGACGAGTTCGATTTCTCCTCCTGCGACTACTACGCCAAGCACGGCAAGATGCTGCCCGACGACTGGAAGGAGAAGATCGGCGGCCATGACGCGATCTATTTCGGCGCCGTCGGCATGCCTCAGCAGGTGCCGGACCACATTTCGCTCTGGGGCTCGCTGCTGCTCTTCCGTCGCGAGTTCGATCAATACGTCAATCTGCGCCCCGTGCGCCTGATGCCGGGCGTGCCCGGCCCGCTCGCCAACCGCAAGCCCGGCGATATCGACTTCTTCGTCGTGCGCGAGAACACCGAGGGCGAATATTCCTCGGTCGGCGGCCGCATGTATGCCGGCACCGAGCGCGAGATCGTCATCCAGGAGACGGTGATGAGCCGCGTCGGCGTCGACCGGGTTCTGAAATACGCCTTCGAGCTGGCGAGCCGCCGTCCGCGCAAGAAGGTCACCTCCGCCACCAAGTCGAACGGCATCTCGATCACGATGCCCTACTGGGACGAGCGGGTGAAGGAGATGGCGAAGAACTATCCGGGCGTCGCCGTCGAGCAGTACCACATCGACATCCTGACCGCGCATTTCGTGCTGAACCCGGACCGTTTCGATGTCGTCGTCGCCTCGAACCTCTTCGGCGACATCCTTTCCGATCTCGGCCCTGCCTGCACCGGCACCATCGGCATCGCGCCCTCTGGCAACATCAATCCGACGGGGGACCATCCCTCGCTGTTCGAGCCGGTCCATGGCTCGGCCCCGGACATCTTCGGGAAGGGCATCGCCAACCCGGTCGGCATGATCTGGTCCGGCGCGATGATGCTGGATCATCTCGGCGAGCATGAAGCGGCCAAGGGGATCGAGGCTGCGATCGAGCGCGCACTCGGCGATGCCCGCACCCGGACCCGCGACCTTGGTGGCGAGTTGGGCACGGAAGCGGCCGGCAAGGCCATCGAGCAGGCACTCTGAGGATCTGAGCGTAAGGGTTCCGGGATATGGATTTGTCGTCGCTGTCTATCGTCGATCCCCTCGCGTGGGGGAAGCTGGCTGAAATCATCCTGCTCAACATCGTGCTGTCGGGCGACAACGCGGTCGTGATCGCGCTCGCCTGCCGCGCGCTCGCGCCGCGGCAGCGCACAGTGGGCATCGCGCTCGGCGCCGGCGTCGCGGTGGTGTTGCGCGTGCTCTTCACGGTTCTGATCGCCTCGCTGCTCGACATGCCCTTCCTGCATATCATTGGCGCGGTCCTGCTGATCTGGATCGCTGTGAAGCTGGTCGTCGAGGATGGCGGCGAGAGCGAGGATTCGATCGCGGCCAGCAGCAAGCTCTGGAAGGCGGTGCAGACGGTGGCCATTGCCGACATCGTCATGAGCCTGGACAACGTGCTGGCCATCGCCGCGGTCGCCAAGAATTCGATGCCGCTGCTGATCGCCGGCCTCGTCATCTCGATCCCGCTGATCGTGCTCGGCGCCTCGCTGATCACCAGCCTGCTCGAGCGCTTCCCGGTGCTGGTCTGGGCCGGCGCGGCACTGCTGGGCTGGGTGGCGGGCGAGATGTTCGACAGCGATCCATGGCTCGCCGGCCGCTTCGGCACGGAATTGCTGCACCAGCTCGAATATCCGGCCGCGATCCTGGGCGCTCTGCTCGTGCTCGGCCTTGGCTATTTCATCAAATCGCGCCGGCCAGACCCGGCGCACTGAACAGGAACGGATTGGCATATGGATTTCAGCTCATCGACCTTCTGGCTATCGCTGCTCCAGATCATCTGGATTGACCTGCTTCTGTCCGGCGACAATGCGATCGTCATCGCGATGGCGGTGCGCTCGCTGCCGGAAAAGCAGCGCAAGCTCGGCATCTGGCTGGGTTGCGGCGCCGCCGTGGCGCTTCGCATCCTGTTTGCAGTCGTCGTCTCCTATCTGCTGAACATCCCGTTCCTGAAGGTCGTCGGGGCCCTGCTACTGTTCTGGATCGCGATCAAGCTCGCCAAGGGCGAGGAGGAAGCGCATAGCGACATCCAGGCCAGTGACAACCTCTGGAAGGCAGTGCGCACGATCGCCATCGCCGACGCGGTGATGAGCCTCGATAACGTGCTCGCTATCGCCGCCGCCGCCCGCGGCCATTTCGAGCTCTTCGTGTTCGGCCTGCTGCTGACCATCCCGCTGATCATTTTCGGCGCCAACATGCTGTCCAAGGTGCTCGAGCGCTTCCCGATCCTCGTCTGGTTCGGTGCCGGCCTGCTCGGCTGGATCGCTGGCGAGATGCTGGTCAGCGACATCGCCGTCCTGCAGTGGTTCCAGACCGCGCTGCCGAGCTGGGTCCAGACCGTTCCGGTCACGGATACGCACCCGGCCGGTCTTGCGACGGCCAAGGGCATCTATTACGGCGCGGCCGTGATCGGCGCGGCCTTCGTCTGTGTGGTGGCCTACTTCCTGAAGAAGAAGCCCGCCGACCAGCCGGGCTGATCCCTCGGCGGATCTGAACAGCTTTGCGGCGGCCGGGCATCCCGGCCGCCGTTTTTCGTGATGCGGGCTTCTGCCGCCCTGGCTCCGTCGCGTCTTGCGCGGAACACATGCAGGCGCGCCATCCATGCGCGTTGACGCGTGGCGCGGCTTTCCGCTTCTGGAGGCGATGTCGCCTGAACCGAAGCCGCAATCACCCGGCCAGCCTGCCGTCAAAGCTGCCCCCATCACCATGGGCGGCATGCTGCTCGGCCTGCGCCGTGTCTCGGTGCTGATACCCGGCATCGTCGTCTTCGCCGTCGCCTTCGGCGCCGCCGCCGCGGCGAAGGGCGTCACGGGGCTCGAAGCATTTCTTATGAGCGCGCTCGTCTATGCCGGCGTCTCGCAGCTCGTCGCGATGGAGCTCTGGCGGCCCGAATGGAGCTGGGGGGCGATTGCCGGGCTTGCTGTCGTGACCGCCACCGTCAATGCGCGGATGGTGCTGCAGGGCGCGGCGCTCCAGCCGTGGTTCGCGCAATATTCGCGGACACTGAATGCGTTCCACCTCTTCTTCTACACGGACGCCAACTGGCTGATCGGCACGCGCTATCAGGCCGAGGGCGGCCGGGACCTCGGCGTGCTCGTCGGCGCCGGGCTCGCTCTCTGGCTGGTCTGGATCGTCGCGACCATGCTCGGCTACGGGCTCGGCACGCTGGTGGCCGATCCGCGTCGGTATGGCATCGACCTCGTCATGCCGATCTTCTTCGCTGCGATGATCGTGCCGCTCTGGCGCGGCCGGCGGGGCATGGTGCCCTGGGTCGTGGCCGGGCTCGTTGCGCTGGTCACCGCCAAGCTCGTCGACGGCTATGCCTTCATCATTGTCGGCTCTCTGGCAGGCGCGATCACGGGGGCGTTCCGCGATGACCATCCCTGATCCCGGCACCTGGGGCCCTATGCTCGCCATCCTTGCCATGGCGGTCGCGACCTATCTCTGCCGCATCTCCGGTGTCGCGCTAATGAGCGTCATCCCGCTGACGCCGCATGTCCGGCGCGGGCTCGCGGCGCTGCCGGGCTCCATCGTCGTGGCGACGGTGCTGCCGCTGATCGAGCGGCTGGGCGTCGCCGCCGGCATCGCGCTGCTCGTCGCGGTCGGCACCATGATCCTGCGCCGCAGCGAGCTGCTGGCGTTGATCACGGGCATGGCGGCGATCTCGGCCCTGCGCGCTTTCGGCTTCTAACGCTGCGCTCCCCGTGATTTGCGAGGAGCGCAGCGACGAAGCAATCCAGGGGACTGGCTCTAACCGTTCGACCCGGTCCCCCCTGGATTGCTTCGCTTCGCTCGCAATGACGGGAGGGTTCCGGCGCGATCCATCACGCCGGCCGATTGTTTCCATCACATCCCGTCATCGCGATTGTCATTGCGACATGTTGACGGCGGCCGGCGGCGGGACGACGGTGCGCCGCGCAATAACTCACTAAAGCGGAGCGCCGTCATGGCATGGTATTCTCAGACATGGACCTGGTTCGACGGGGCCTGGCACGAAGGCAATCCCGGACTCGTCGGCCCGCGTAGCCATGTGCTGTGGCAGAGCTCCTCGGTCTTCGACGGCGGCCGCTATTTCGACGGCGTCGCTCCCGACATCGACCTGCACGCCGCTCGCGTGAACCGTTCGGCGCTCGCGCTCGGGCTCGAACCCACCGTGACGGAGGAGTTCATCGTCGAGAAGATGTTCGAGGGCGCCAAGAAGTTCACCTCGGGCGCTGCGCTCTACGTCAAGCCGATGTACTGGGCGGAGGCCGATGGCCCCTCCACCATCATGCCCGATCCCGGCTCGACCCAGTTCGCGCTCTGCCTGTTCGAGGCGCCGATGGGCGTTCCCACCAACGGCTTCTCGGTCACCCAGGGGCTCTATCGCCGCCCGACCTTCGAGACCGCGCCGACCGACGCCAAGGCCGGCTGTCTCTATCCCAACAACGCCCGCATCCTGAAGGCGGCCAAGGCCGCCGGCTACGACAACGCGCTGGTGTTGGACATGCTCGGCCACGTCGCCGAGACGGCGACCTCGAACATCTTCCTCGCCAAGGACGGCGTGGTGAAGACCCCGGTCCCGAACGGCACCTTCCTGAACGGCATCACGCGCCAGCGCGTCATCGGCCTCATGCGTCAGGACGGCATCCAGGTCCAGGAATGCAGCCTGCGCTACAGCGACTTCGAGCAAGCCGACGAGATCTTCATCTCGGGCAACTACTCGAAGGTGATGCCGGTGAACCGCATCGACAGCCGCGTGCTTCAGCCCGGCCCGCTCTTCCGCAAGGCCCGCGAGCTCTACATGGACTTCGCCCACAGCAAGGCGAAGGCGGCGTAAGCAGCCATGACGAGGCTCTCGACCCGTCTCACCGCGCGGCTCGGCATCGCCCATCCGATCCTGTCCGCGCCCATGGCGCTGGCCGGCGGCGGGGCCCTCGCCGCGGCCGTGACGCGGGCTGGGGGGCTTGGCCTCATCGGCGGCGGCTATGGCGACGCCGCCTGGCTCGAACAGCAATTCGCAGCCGCCGGCAATACGCAGGTCGGCTGCGGCTTCATCACCTGGTCGATGGCGAAGAAGCCCGAACTTCTGACTCAGGCGTTGGCGCATAAGCCCGCCGCCCTGATGCTCTCCTTCGGTGACCCGCGCCCCTTCGCCGCCGAGATCGCAGCGGCCGGTGGGCCGTTGATCTGCCAGTGCCAGTCGCTCGACCATGTGCGGCAGGCGCTGGAGGCCGGCGCAGCGATAATCATTGCCCAGGGCGCGGAAGCCGGCGGCCATGGCCAGCGCCGCGCGACGCTGCCCTTCGTGCCGGAAGCAGCGGACCTGATCGCCGGCAAAAGCCCCGACACCCTGCTTGTCGCCGCCGGCGGCATCGCCGATGGGCGCGGGCTTGCGGCCGCGCTGATGCTGGGCGCCGACGGCGTGCTGATCGGCACCCGCTTCTGGGCGAGCCGCGAAGCGCTGGTGCATGAGCGCCATCAGGCCGCCGCCATCGCGGCGACCGGCGACGGAACCGTGCGATCCTCGCTGCCGGACATCGCCCGCCAGCTCGACTGGCCCAAGCCCTTCGACATCCGCGTCGCCGACAATGCCTTCATCGCGAAGTGGGCGGGCCGCGACGGCGATCTGAAAGCCGCCATCGAAGGCGAGGCGCCGGCCTATCGCGAGGCCTTCATGGCGGGCGATCCCGACAAGGCCGCCGTCATCTTCGGCGAGGCGGCCGGGCTGATCACAGATGTTCCGAGCGCCGGCGAGATCGTCGAGCGTATGGTGGCCGAGGCTGCGGCCCTGCTCGGCGGGGCCGGGCGTTTCGTCGTCTGAGCAAGCTCGTCATGCTCGGGCTTGACCCGAGCATCTCCTGCCGGTGGAGGCTCCCGTGCCTCTTTCTGCCTGAGATACTCGGGTCTACGCTTCGCTTCGCCCGAGAATGATGGCGCTCTATTACCGCAGCAGCCTGAGCAGCCCCGTCGCCTTGAGCCCCCCGCCGACCAGCACGGCATAGAGCACCGCCGCCCCCGCTGACAGCAGCAGCACTGCCATCAGGATCGGCTCGAAGGGCAGGGTGGCGGTCAACCTGAGCGCTTGAGGAGCCATCCACCAGGCAAAGGCACCCGCCAGTGCCGCCGCGAGGCAGACGATGCCCGCAAAGCCCGGCAGGCGCCGGTCAGGCTCGGTGAAGCCGCGCCGCCGCGCCAATACGAAGAGCGCCACGAGATTGATCCAGGCACCCGCCGCCGTCGCCAGCGCCAACCCGGAAGCGCCCCAATCACGCCAGAGCAGCAGCTTCAGCGCCAGGTTGCAGGCAATGGCCGAAAGCGCGACGAGCATGGGCGTCGTGGTGTCGCCGCGCGCCTGGAAGGCCGAGACCTGCGGGCGGATCATCACCATCGCCGGCAGGCCCAGCGAATAGGCGAAGAGTACGGCCCCGGCGGCAGCGCTGGCCTGCGCATCGAAGGCGCCGCGCTGGAACAGGGCCGCCACGATAAGCTCGGGCACTGCGACGAAGGCCGCGACGAAGGGCGCGCTGGCGACGAGCGCGATCGCGACGGCGCGGTTCTGGGCCCGGTTGGCGGCGGCCTCGTCGTCGCGGGCGATGGCGCGGCTCATCGCGGAGAGTGCGACGGTGCCGACGGCGATGGCGATCAGCCCGAGCGGCAGCTGGTAGAGCCGCTCGGCATAGTAGAGCGCAGAATTGCCGCCGCGGGGCAGCAGCGAGGCGATGATCGTGTCGGCGAACATCGCGATCTGCTGGCCGGCCGAGCCGATCACGGCCGGTCCGAACGTCACGAGGAAGCGCCGCACCCCCGCATCCATATGCGGCCTGACGATCGTGCTGGACACGCCGGCGCGCTTGGCGGCGACATAGAGCAGGATCCATTGCGCGACACCGGATACCGCGACGCCCCAGGCGGCCGCATGGGCGGCGCTCGGGAACAGGAAGGCGACCGCGAGCGCCGCCACGACGCAGAGATTGAGCAGGATCGGCGCGGCGGCGAAGGCGGCAAAGCGCTCGACCGCGCTCAACGTCCCGCCGAGGAACGTCACCAACGTCATGAACAGGAGATAGGGAAAGGTGATCCGCGTCAGTGCGACGGCGAGATCGAAGACTGCCGGATCTTCCGTGAAGCCGGGCGCCAGCACCAGCAGGAACCAGGGCATCAGCGGGATCGCGAGCGCCAGCAGCACGATCTGCACGAGCAGCAGCACCGTGAAGAGTCTGTCGGCGAAGAGCTTCGCGGCTTCAGGCCCCAGCTTCTCGGAGACGTAGGTGTAGGCCGGCACATAGGCCTGGTTGAAGGCACCTTCGCCGAAGATGGCGCGGAAATGATTCGGCAGCCGCAGGGCCACGGCGAAGGCGTCCATCGTCCCACCGGCGCCGAGCAGGGCCGCCAGCGCGATGTCGCGCACGAAGCCAGTGACACGGGATATGAGCGTGTAGCCGCCGACCGACAGGATGTTCTTGAGCATCAGGACCTGCCGGATTCGCGGGAAACCACGCCGTCATTGCGAGGAGCGAAGCGACGAAGCAACCCAGGGAGACCGGGCGAGACGTTCAACCCAGTCCCCCTGGGTTGCTTCGCTGCGCTCGCAATGACGCAGGCAGCAGGACCCGTCAACGGATCAGCGGCGGCAGCGCGTCGCCGCGCGGATGGTCGACGGTGCGGGCGTCGAAGCCGACGCGCTCCCCGATCAGATAGAGCGGCCGGCGCTTCACTTCGGCGAAGATGCGCCCGACATACTCCCCGATCATGCCGAGCGAGACGAGCTGGATACCGGAGAAGAACATGATCGAGACGATCAGCGAGGGGAAGCCGGGCAGATCGGTGCCATAGAACAGCGTGCGCAGGAGGAAGTAGCCGGCCGTCAGCGTCGCGATGAACGCGATCAGCACGCCCGACCAGGTCGCGACCTTGAGCGGCACGGTCGAGAAGGAGGAGAGCCCGTCGAAGGCGAAGGAGAACAGCTTGCGGTATTTGAACTTGGACTGGCCGTGCTCGCGCTCGGCGACATGGAAGGGCACGCCGATGGAGCGGAAGCCGACCCAGGCATAGAGCCCCTTGGAGAAGCGCGCCCGCTCCGGCAGGGATCTCAGCGCATCGACGGCCTTGCGGTCGAGCAGGCGGAAATCGCCGGCGCCCTCCGGCAGCGGCGTTTCGCCGAAATAAGAGAAGATGCGGTAGAAGATCTTGGCGAAATTCCGCTTCAGCCGTGTTTCGCCCTCGCGGTCGGTGCGCTGGCCATAGACGTTGAGATAGCCTTCGCGCCACTTCTCCAGGAAGGCGGGAATCGTTTCCGGCGGATGCTGGAGATCGGCGTCCATGATGATCACGGCATCGCCCTTGGCATGATCGAGCCCGGCGGCGATGGCGATCTCCTTCCCGAAATTGCGGCTGAAGGAGACGGCGCTGATCCGCGGATCGGCAGCGTTCAGGCGGCGGATGACATCGAGCGTGTCGTCGCGGCTGCCGTCGTCGACGCAGACGAGTTCCCATGAGGAGACGGCCTTTTCCAGCACGGCCTGAAGCTGCGCGACCAGCAGCGGCAGGTTCTCCGCCTCGTTATGGACGGGAACGACGATGGAGAGCTCCGGGCGGCTCTCGCCGGGCCGGCCTGGATGCAGGGCTGGATGGGACGCGATGTCCGACACGAACGACCTCTTGGCGCGATCCCCCGGGATGACGCGCGACGCACAGAACCTTAAAGCTTGCCGGCCGACAAGCCTGCCGCGCTATAGCGGTTCCAAGCTGAACGAAGGACAACAAGACGCGATGGCGACGGGCTTCATCCTCTGCGCCGACGATTTCGCCCTGACGGAGGGAGTCAGCCGCTCGATCCTCGATCTGCTCGGGGCCGGCAAGCTCTCGGCGACGAGCGCGATGACGAACCGGCCGCATTGGCGCCGGCTGGCTCGGGAACTCGCCGCCTTCGCTGGCAAGGCCGATCTCGGCCTGCATCTCAACCTTACCTGCGCGGCCCCGCTCTCGGCGATGCCGCGGCTGGCTCCGGGCGGCCGCCTGCCCGGTCTCAAGGATCTGGCCCGCGCCGCGCTCTCGTCGCGGACGGTGCGAGCCGAGATCGCTGTCGAGATCGACCGCCAGCTCGACGCCTTCGAGGAGGCGCTCGGGCGCCAGCCCGATTTCGTCGATGGCCACCAGCACGTCCATGTGCTGCCCGGCGTGCGGCGCGCGCTGCTGGACCATGTCGCCCTGCGCTACAAGGCCGGGTCCCTCTATCTGCGCGATCCCGCGGACCGGCCCGCCGCGATCCGTGCGCGCGGCGTCGCCATCACCAAGGCACTCGTCGTCGCCGGCCTTGCGACGGGTTTCCGACGCGCGGCTCTCCGGCGGGAGTTTCCGGTCAATCGAGGCTTTTCCGGCTTCGCTCCCTTCGATCCGAGTCGGGATTTCGGCGCGGACCTGAAGCGCTTCCTGATCGCGCCCGGGCCGGTCCATCTGGTCATGTGTCACCCGGGGTTCGTAGACGACGAACTGGCCACGCTCGATCCCGTGGTAACGACGCGGCCTGTCGAGCATGAAGCGCTGGCTCACTTCACGCCTCCGCCCGGTATGCCGATGCGCCGCTTCCGCGATCTGGTCGGCTGAAGCTCCTGTATCGCAAGCGATTTGTTTACCCGGATCGGCCAAACTCCAGGTCGAATGAGGTGGCGCCTCGCTTTGAGAGCGACCTGCGCCGGTTTCGGAGATCATCGGCTTGATGAAGTGGTTCAGGCGAGCCGCCGGCCCCGGCGTGAAGGCGCAGCCGGGCATGCGAGGTTCCAGCTCCCTCAGCCGGCAGATCGCGGCGTCGGCCGTCGCGATCGTGGCCGTTGCGATCCTGCTCGTCGTGGTGGCGATCGCCCGCTACAACGACAATCGCACGCGGGCTGATCTCGACCAGAAGGTTTCGGCGTTGACCCTCATGGTGGTCAATGCCGCCCCTTCGCTCATCCTCTCGCGCGACACCAACACACTCGGCTACATTCTCTCTTCGCTGCGCCGCGATCCGGATTTCGACGCCGGCATGGTCGGGGACGATCTCGCGACCATGGCATCGGCCGGCCGCGACGAGGAGGCCCGGCTTTCGCTGACGCCGCGCTGGCTGACCAAGGTCATCGGCGAAGAGCCCTGGAAGGCGCTCGAGAACCGCAACGAGATCGACATCGAAGACGGCACCTTCCTGACCAAGGTCCAGGCCGTCCGGGTCGGCAGCCAGCAGAAGAAAATCGGCTACGTCGCGATCCGTTTCGACAAGACCCGGCTCCTTGCTCGCGCGGCCTGGGAGCAATTTGTCACCATCGGCCTCGGCATGCTGATCCTGATCGTGCTTGGGCCGGTGCTCTGGTTCTCGCTGTCGCGCACGATGCGCCCGCTCCGGAATATGACCAAGGCCATCGTCAGCATCTCCGACGGCCAGCTCGACACCCCGATTGACGCTCTGGACAGGGCCGACGAGATCGGTTCGATCGCCCGCGCGCTCGGCGTGCTCAAGGTCCGCCTTGGGGAGCGGGCGACGCTCGAGGCCCGCCAGAGCGCGTCCGAGGTCGAGCGCCGCGCCCATCAGCAGGCGGTCGATACGGCGATCACCTCCTTCCGCAGCGAGGTCGGCCTCGCGCTGGAAGCCTTCAAGAGCAATGCCGAGCGGATGCGCGAGGCGTCCGGCGGGCTCGCCCGCGTCGCTCAGGAATCCTCCGAGCGCGCGGCCCGCGCCGCCGACAACGCCCATGGCGCCTCGGGTAACGTCGAAAGCGCCGCCCAGGCGGCCGAGGAGATGGGCGCGGCCATCCGCGAGGTCGAGTTCCAGGTGCGGCGCGTCCGCACCGAGATCGTCGAGGCGGCTTCGGCTTCCCGTGACACCGCCGATTCGGTCAGCGATCTCGACGAGACTGCCCGCGCCATCGGCGAGGTCGTCAACCTAATCCGCGACATCGCCGCCCAGACCAACCTGCTCGCGCTGAATGCCACCATCGAGGCCGCCCGTGCGGGCGAGGCCGGCCGCGGCTTCGCCGTCGTCGCCAACGAGGTCAAGTCGCTGGCCGCCCAGACGGCCGACGCGACCGACCGCATCGTCGCTCAGGTCGCGGCCATCCAGGGCGCCACCGGCCAGGTCGTCGAGGCGATCCAGAACATCGCCGAACGCATGAACGCCATCGAGAAATTCGCCAATGCGGTGGCGATCTCCATTGAGCAGCAGGCGATCGCCACCGGCGAAATCGCCAGCGGTGTGGCGATGGCGAGCTCCTCGGCCCTCTCGGTGTCGAGCGATCTGAGCGTGCTCGCCGACAGTGTCGAGGAGACGGGCCGCTCGGCCGAGCAGGTGCGCGGTTCGGCCGGCGAGGTCGCCGCCCAGGCCCAGCGCCTCGATTCGACGGTGGAACAGTTCCTGCGCAACGTCGCCGCCTGATCGGCCCCTCCGTCCGGGCAAATAAAAACGGGGCCGCGAGGCCCCGTTCTGCATTCTGTCGCTGACGCCCGGCTCACGCCTTGGCGTAGAGCTCCGCGACATACTCCCAGTTCACCAGGCTCTCGAGGAAGGCCTTGAGGTAGTCGGGACGACGGTTGCGGTAGTCGATGTAGTAGGAGTGCTCCCAGACGTCGACGCCGAGGATCGGCGTGGCGCCGTGCACCAGCGGGCTCTCACCGTTCGGGGTCTTGCTGATGGCGAGCTTGCCGCCCTTCACCTCGAGCCAGGCCCAGCCGGAGCCGAACTGGCCGACGCCCGCCGCGACGAAGTCTTCCTTGAACTTCTCGACGGAGCCGAAGGAATCGGCGATCGCCTTCTCGAGCTCGCCCGGGATCTTGCCGCCGCCGTTGGGCTTCATCCACTTCCAGAAATGCAGGTGGTTGTAGTGCTGGCCGGCATTGTTGAAGACGGCCGGGTTCTTGCCGTAGGAGCCCTTGACGATCTCCTCGAGAGACTTGCCCTCGAATTCGGTCCCCTTGATCGCGTTGTTGCCGTTGGTGACGTAAGCGAGGTGGTGCTTGTCGTGATGGTACTCCAACGTTTCCTTCGACATGAAGGGCTGGAGTGCGTCATGGGCGTAGGGCAGATCGGGAAGGGTGAAGGACATGAGGCCTCTCCTTAGGCTATGAAATCGCTTGAATGAGAATGGCTTGCCACTGGGGAGGGCGAGCCTCGGAAGCCCTGCCATTCCCCGCGATAGTTAAGCCTACCGGCCTGCCTCGACAACCGCCCCGGCTGCGAAAGGTTCATGTCTTCTCGACAGACGGCCACAATCGCGCCAGATTCGTCGCTCTAAGCCGTTCCCATAGGAAACTCTCTCTTATTCAATACGTTAGATAATGCTGTCGCGTTGCGTCGTCGCCGGCGCTGTCGCTGGCCATTCGAGGACCTGGGAATTGATCGCGATCTTCACTGTTCTGGGGCTCGTTCTCTTCGGCGGAGGCGCCTATGCCATCTTCGATGGCTGGCCCTATCTCGTCCTGGAACGCGGCTTCACGCAGGTCATCATCGGCTCGATCGCCAGCACGGCGGGGCTGATCCTGTTGTCGCTGACCTGGGTGCTGAAGGAGCTGAAAGGGGTCCGCGAATCCCTGCTCGAAGCATCCGAGGCGCGCCTCGCAGCCCCGGTGGCCGTCGGCGCACCTGCTGAATTCAGGATGCCGCCCGCGTCGATGCCGGTTCTGGTGCCCGCCGCTGTCTCTGCCGCGGCTGCTGGCGCTGTGGCGGAGGCGCTGTCCGCACCGGCTCTGGAGGAGACGCCCGCCACTCCGAAGCCCGCTGCCACCGACTTCGACCTTTTCGGCGATCTCGTCGCCCGGCGCCTGCGTGATCCCGCTCCCGAGCCCGAAGACGCCGAAACCGAGATTCCGGCAGCCGAGGGGCCGCCGCTGCCGGACATGTTCGCGCGCAGCCTGTCCGAAGGGCCCGTCGAACCGCATGACACCGAGGAACCCCCGGTTGCCGTTTCGACCGAGAGCCACGAGCCTGCGGAGATCGTCTCGGCCAAGGTGCAACCGATCAGTGAGGACGAGGCGCTCGCTCATTCTGACTACTTCGCGCATTTCGGCTATCGGCCGCCCGCCGATCATGAGCCTCCCGCCGAGGAGCCGGCCGATCTCCGCGAGCAGGCACTCGCTGAGGAGCCGGAGCCTATGTCGGCGCCGGAGCCGCAGGATGAAGTGGGAGACGACGTCGAAGCAGATGTGGGTGCCACCCGTGGCGAGGAGTTCGGCCGGGCCGCGTCCTCCAGCAATCTCGACGATTTCAGCGCTCTGCGCGAAAGCCTGACCGGCCATCTGCGACAATCATCGCCTGAAAGCGAGCGCGTCGAGCCAGCTCCGGCGCCGGCGCCGGAGCCGGAAGCGGACCCCTTCGCCGTGGCCGAATCCTGGATGGACCGGGCCTCGCCCCGCAAGGAACCCTGGTTCGAGGCGCCGCTCCCGGCCAACGAGCCCGAGCCGTCCGAAGTCGCATCTCCGCTCTGGCCGGCACCTATGGACATGCCGCGTTTCGGCGCCGAGGTGCCGGAGGTCCGCGAGCCGCAGACAGTTGCTTTCCCCGGGGACGCAGCGGAACCGGAGCATGACCAGCCCGTTGCGGAGGCCGATATCGCCGAGCCTGCAGCCGAGTTCGCGGAGCCCGAGTTCGAACCCGAGGGGGGCGAGGCCGAAGAGCAGGTCGCCCCGCCGGAGCCGGCAGCCTCCGAGGAGGGCGTCGTCGGCGCCTATCAGGTCGGCGATGCGCATTTTACCATCTTTGCCGATGGCTCTATCCGCGCCCGCACGCCGGACGGCGAATACTCCTTCGCGTCGATGGACGAACTCAAGGTCTATCTCGCCAGCGAGAAAAGCCGGCTGGGGGGCTGATCACCCGGCCTTCGCCGCCGCCGGCCAGCCTTCGCCCACCGCGTGGATGGCGAAGGCGTAGGCCAGTGCCGTCTCCTTCAGCGAGTCGAAGCGGCCGGCGGAGCCGCCATGGCCCGCATCCATATTCGTGTGGAGCATCACCGGCCCGCCGCCCGTCATGGTGGCGCGCAGCTTCGCGACCCATTTCGCCGGTTCCCAATAGGTGACGCGCGGATCGGTGAGCCCGCCCATGGCCAGGATCGGCGGATAGGCCTGTGGCGTGACATTGTCGTAGGGCGAGTAGCTGCGGATCGTCTCGAAGGCCTGCAGATCGCGGATCGGGTCGCCCCATTCCGGCCATTCCGGCGGCGTCAGCGGCAGGGTGTCGTCGAGGATGGTGTTGAGCACGTCGACGAAGGGCACCTCCGCCACGATGCCGGCGAAGAGCTCCGGCGCCATGTTCGCGACAGCGCCCATCAGCATGCCGCCGGCGCTGCCGCCCTCGGCAACGATCCGGCCGCGGGCCGTGAAGCGCGCATCGATCAGCGCCCCTGCGGCGGCGATGAAGTCGGTGAAGGTGTTGCGCTTGTTCTCGCGCTTGCCGTCGAGATACCAGCGCCAGCCCTTGTCTGTGCCGCCGCGCACATGGGCGATCGCATAGACGAAGCCCCGGTCGACGAGGCTGAGCGGCCGTGTTCGGAAGGAGGCCGACATCGCCGAGCCATAGGAGCCGTAGCCGTAGAGCAGGCAGGGCGCCGAGCCGTCGAGTGGTGTATCGGCCCGGTGCAGGATCGAGACCGGTACGCGCTCGCCATCCTGCGCCGTCGCGAAGATGCGGCGCACGCGATAGGCCTCGGGATCGTGGCCTGACGGCACTTCCTGCCGCTTCAGCAGGGTTCGCTCGCCGGTGGCGAGGTTGTAGTCGTAGGTTTCGGCCGGGCGCGCCATCGAGGCATAGATGAAGCGCAGCGTATCGGTGTCGAACTCGTAGCCGCCATCCATGCCGAGGCCATAGGCCTCCTCGTCGAAGGCGATGCTGCTTTCAGCTCCGCTCGCGAGGTCCCGGATGACGATCCTGGGCAGCCCGTCCTCCCGCTCGAGCCGGATCAACCGTCCCTTAAGGCAGAGATGGCTGATGATCAGCCGGCCGGAGCGGTGAGGAACCAGGTCGCGCCAGCCCTCCGGCCCCGGCGTGGCCGCCGGCGCGGTCACGATCTTGAAGTCCTCCGCCCCGTCGGCATTGGTCAGGATCAGGAAATCCTCGCCGTTATGCTCCAGCCCGTATTGCCGGCCGACCTGCCGGGCAGCGACGAGAGCAGGCCGTCCGTTTGGATCGTCGAGATCCAGGATGCGGGTCTCGGATGTCTCGTGATCGCTGATCGTGATCAGCAGGAAGCGGCCCGACTGCGTCTCGTCGATGTCAACGAACATTCCGGCATCGGCTTCGTCATGCAGCAGTTCGTCCTCAGCCGCCGGCGTGCCGAGGCGGTGACGCAGCACGCGTGACGGGCGATGGTCGGCATCGAGCGCGACATAGGCGAAGGAGAGCGAATCATTCGCCCAGACGATCTCGCCGGTCGTATCCTGGATCAGGTCGGGAAGGTCTGTGCCCGTGGCGAGGTCGCGCACGCGAATCGTATGGAGCTCGGACCCGGCCTCGTCCGCGCTCCAGGCCAGCAGCTTGTGATCAGGGCTGTGCGAGGCATCGCCGAGATCGAAGAAATCCTTGCCCTCGGCCAGCGCGTCGGCATCGAGCATGATCTGCTCGCGGCTTTTCTCGCGGCGAGGCCGCCTGCAGACCAGCGGATGCTCTGCGCCCTTGCGGTAACGCGTATAGTAGAGGAACGGCCCGTCCGGTTGAGGGACGCTCGAATCGTCCTCCTTGATGCGCCCGCGCATCTCCTTGACGAGATCCCGCTGGAGCTGTCGCGTCGGCGCCATCAGCTTCTTGCAATAGGCGTTCTCAGCCTCGAGATGCTTGCGGATATCCTGGGGCAGCACGTCGGGGTCCCGCAGGACATCCTTCCAGTTCTCCGCGCGCAGCCAGTCATAGTCGTCCCGCAGCGTCACGCCATGGACGAGCGTTTCCTTGCAGCGCTTCTCCGCCTTGGGCGCTGACGGCAGGCTGCTGCGCCTGCGTGAAGCGGTGCTCCGTACGGGGCGATCCTGATCCAGGCGCATGAGGTTCCTCCAAGGACGGGTGCCGAGAGGTAGAGAGGGCAGGAGCGACTGGCAAGATGGTGCGCGCGTCAGGGATTCGATTACAATTTTTATTGGAAACCAGCGGTGCCGTTGTCGAATTATTGTGCTTTCAATTCCTTATTTGTTGCGAATTGTTCTCTTGCATGAATAGTCGGTATCGATTACACGCTTGTCTCGATCAAGTCCGCCTGAAGCGATTCTGGCAACGGTGCTTAAGAAGCTGCCGGCAAGATTGACCAGGCATCGATCATGAAGAAACGGACGATCGGCGGAAGCCGCTGCCAAGGACGATAAGGAGCAACATAGCCATGACCGAGAACGAGGGGTCGGATTTCATCGAACTTACGGCGGATATCGTCTCTGCATATGTTTCGAATAACTCTGTGCCTGCGTCCGAGTTGCCAGCCTTGATCAGCGAAGTGCATTCGGCTCTGAGCCGCGTGATCGGTGGCGTCGCCCCGGTCGTGCAGGCCGAGGCACCGAAGCCGGCGATCCCGGTCAAGAAGTCGATCACGGCTGACTACCTGATCTGCCTCGAGGACGGCAAGAAGTTCAAGTCGCTGAAGCGGCATCTGCGGACGCAGTACAATATGTCGCCCGAGCAGTATCGTGAGAAGTGGGGCCTGCCGCCCGACTATCCGATGGTCGCGCCGAACTATGCTGAGGCGCGCTCTCAACTCGCGAAGAAGATGGGCCTCGGCCAGCAGCGTCGCAAGCGCCGCTGAGCGTCTAGCTAGGGCCTTCGAGCCCGGACAATAATCTGGAAGAAGCCGCCGAAGGATTTCGGCGGCTTTTTTCATGCACGCCGTGCTGGACGAGAAGGTGCGGGGAACCCGCTCCTGTAAGGAGAGGGGCAGGGGTGAGGTGTAGGCCCTTGGACCAGCGAGGCGGTACTCCGTAGGCGTAAGCAGCCTCCATCGAACGTGCAGCGGCGCGGGCGCGCCGTCTCCTGACAAGACATGACCGGAGCGAGCGGCCGACGCGGGGATAAGTCGGCCAGGCGTCTTGCTAGTTCCGAATATAGGAATATAAGCCTATGATAGATCGGGGCAGGCGGCGCTCTGTGGATTGAAATGAGAACATATCATGAACAATATCGACATCCAACCCGAGAGCGACCTGTGTGCGCCCGCTGGTGCGCGACTCACAGAGGCGGCACTCGCCGCTGCGGCGCAGGTTCCTGTCGCCCGATTGCGCGCTCCGACACGCGGCCGAAAGCGGGTCGCGTTGGCGCGGCAGACCGCCATGTATCTCGCGCATGTCGCCTTCGGCATGAGCCTGACGCGCGTCGGCGTCTGCTTCGGGCGGGACCGCACCACCGTCCGTCACGCCTGCGCGCTGATGGAGGACAGGCGCGACGATCCGAGGGTCGAATTGGGACTCGTCGCGCTGGAGCGCGGCCTTCTGGCGCTGACGGCGCGGCTGGAGAGCAGGGCGAAGGAGGCACGCTGATGACGATGGAACAGGATGGCAAGGATCGGGCCCGCCTGCTGCGGCATCTCGCAGGTGCCGGCAGCTACGGCATCGTCTCGCCCTTGGGCTGCGGGCGCATCTCGCTCTATCGCGAGGTCAAGGGCACCAGCCTCGGTGCCGGCTATGTCTCCGCAGAACTCGTGGCTCATCTGGTTGGCGAAGGGCTCATCGTCTGGTCGGGAAAGGGGCAGGGGGCAAGGCTCGCTCTCGCCCCGGCGACCGGCCCCGCCGCAACTGCCCCGGAGCGGACTCCCCTGGCGGCGGCTCCGCCCGTCCCATCCATGGACGAGCGCGAAAGCCCCCTGCTCTGGCTGCATCGCCGTCCGGGCAAGGACGGCCGGCCCCAGATCAGTGACGCGGAGTTTGCGGCTGGCGAGCGCTTCCGTGCCGACATCACGCTGGCACAGATGCTGCCGCGCACGACGATGAACTGGGATGCGGCGCTCACGCCGGAGGAACGCGGGACGGGCCCGCGCGATTTTGCCGGCGCGTCGGATGCGGCGCTCGCGGCGCGCCAGCGCGTCAGGCTCGCCTGCGAGCGGTTGGGGCCGGAGCTCTCCGGGCTGGCCATCGACGTCTGCGGCTTCCTCAAGAAGCTCGATCTCGTCGAGAGGGAGCGCCGCTGGCCGGCGCGCTCCGCTAAGGTCGTGCTGCGCGTCGCGCTGGGCGCCCTCGTCGCGCATTACGGGCTGGAACGCCCGGCGCGGCCGTCCGGCGTCAGGGCTTGGCGGGGCGAGGGCGCGCGGCCGGCGCAGTTTCCGGCCAGGTCGGCATAGGCGCGTTCAGCCTTCCACCGCCGCCCGCGCGTCGCTCCTGATCCGCTCGATCATCGCGCGCACGCCGTTGGAGCGCTGCGGCGTGAGATGGGCGGCGAGCCCGAGGCTCTCATAGATGGTGAAGGCGTCGGTCGCGACGATCTCGGACGCCTGTTTCCCCGAGAAGATCGCCAGAGCCAGCGCCACCAGGCCGCGCACGATATGGGCATCGCTATCGCCCCGGAAATGCAGCCGCGTCTGCGGCCCCGGCCCGCCTTCCCGGCTGACGTCCAGCCAGACCTGGCTGGCACAGCCGCGCACTTTGTTGGCGTCGTTATGGGCCTCTTCCGGCAAGGGTGCGAGGCTCTTGCCGAGCTCGATGAGGTAGCGATAGCGGTCGTCCCATTCGTCGAGCAGTTCGAAATTGGCGACGATCTCGTCGAGAGCTGTTGTCATGTCCTGCCTGGAGTATCGGACCGAAAAGTGGAATCCACTTTTCGGAACAATCCGATGCCAAAACAAATAGCTGGATCGACACTTCGCGTCCGATCGGACGTGCGGCGATCTCGCCGACCCTGCCATTGCGAGGCGGGTCGCGCCGTCTTCCCGCCGGGACAGGCCCGCGTCAAGGTCTCAACGCACCGCGGTCTTGCTGGTTGCCACCGCCATGGCGCCGTTCAGGATGCGATCTCGGATGTCCGGGTCGAGCCCCGCGAGAATCTGGGCCGCCTCGCGGGCGGCCGTCAGGCTGCCGGTCACGTTGCGCGCGCCGGCCTCGACGGTCTCGACCGCCTGCCGGATCGTCTGCGGCATCGCAGTCTCCGCGGGCTTGCCGCTGTGGACCGGCGAGTTCCACGCGATGAGGCCGATGATCGCGACCTTGCGCAGGAAATGAGCCATCTCGATCTCCCTTCCGGCGCGCTCCATTTGGCCGGATGAGGCGACCCTAGACCGAGATCCAGAAAAATCGCGTCATTTCGAATGCTCAAATGCAAGTTGAATTGAAGCGGCGATCTTCAGGTTCCGTTCACCCTGACGCGAACATCGGGCCGGTCTCCGGAACTCGGATGGTTCCGATATAAACATATGAGAAACAATCGAAAATTCTAACGTTCGTCCACAGGGCGGCCTCCCGGTCCGCAATCGCTTTAAGGCCCGCTTAAACCGCGCGTGGCGTGATGCGAGTGCGGATGGTTCGTCCGCAAGAGTTTGGGTGTTGCGTTCCGTATGGCGATCATGACGGCACTGAGGACACAGGCCGCCGCACTGGTGCATGCATCGGCGCGGGCGGATGCGGGCGAGCGGCTGCGGCACGAGCGCTTCGTGCTGTCGCGCCTCGTCATTGGCGGCGGCGCGCTCAGTCTCGCCCCCGCCTATCTCGCCTGGCGCGGCGCCATCGGCGCCTTCGAGGCGACGATGATCGTGGCCGCTGCCCTGCCGGTTCTCGCCGTCGTGCTGCTCTCGCATACGGGCCGCCTCGATATCTCCCACGCCATTTCCGCCGCCGCGCTGTCCCTCTTCATTCTCGCGCTGGCCGGCGTGACCGGCGGCATCTCCTCGCCGCTGCTGCTCTGGCTCGCCGTCGTGCCGGTCGAGGCCGCCTTCTTCGGCGGGCGTGGCTTCATGTTGCGGGCGGGCTGGGTGGCGCTGGCCGCGCTGCTCGCTGCGCTCGGGCTGCAGCAGCTCGGGCTGTTCACCGGGACTGGAAGCTGGGCCGGCGAATCGATGTCGATGCTGGTCCTGGCCGCGATCTGCCAGACCCTGGTCGCCACGGCTGTCCTGATGCGCCGGCGGCAGGTCGAGGTGCGGGAGCACCGCGCTTCGGACGCTCGCGCGCAACTCCTGCTCGATCATGTCGGCGATCTCGTCACCTGGCACGACGCCAACGGCGCGGTCGTCTTCGCCAATGCCGCGGCCCGCACCCTGGCCGGTGCCGAGCCGCGTGACCTGCTCGGGCGCGGGCTGCTGGACCGTGTCCACATCGCCGACCGTCCGCTCTTCCTCAAGGCGCTGAATGACGCTGCCCATGGCGAGGGTGCCGCGACCGCCTGCTTCCGCACGCTCTTCGTTCCGCAGGACGGGGAGGCAAGGCTGCCGGTCTCGCTCTGGCTGGAGATGCAGGCCTATCGGACCGACGCCACAGGCAGCGCCGACGGTGCCGCGATCGTCTGCGTGATGCGCGACGTCACCGCCCGTCGCGCGTTCGACGATGAGCGCGAGCGCGACCACGCAGAGGCGCTGCGCGCGAACGACGTCAAGGGCCGCTTCCTGGCCACGGTCAGCCATGAGCTGCGCACGCCGCTCAACGCCATCATCGGCTTCTCCGAGATGCTGAGCGGCGAGGAGAACGGCTGGATCGATTCGGCCAAGCGCCTCGAATACGCCCGCATTATCCACGCCTCCGGCCATCACCTGCTCGAGGTGGTCAACACGCTGCTCGACATCTCGAAGATCGAGAGCGGGGCGATGGCGATCGAGCGCGAGCCGCTCGACCTCGCCGCCATCGCGCGCGATTGCTGCGCGTTGATGGCGCTGCGGATCGAAGGTGGCGGCATCGCGTTGGAGCGCGTCGCCGGTCCGGCCCTGCCGCTGGTCGAGGGCGACAGGCGTGCCCTGAAGCAGGTCGTGCTGAACCTGCTCTCGAACGCGGTGAAATTCACCCAGCCCGGCGGGCGCGTGACGCTGGCCATCGTGCGCGACGGCGACACTGTCGACCTCTCGGTCTCCGACACCGGCATCGGCATCTCCGCCGCCGACCTGCCGCGCCTGGGTGACCCCTTCTTCCAGGTCAAGGGCCCCTATGAACGGGTCCATGAGGGCACCGGCCTCGGGCTTTCGGTGGTGCGCGGTCTCGTCGGCCTGCATGGTGGGCGGCTCACGGTCGAGAGCGCTCCGGGCGTCGGCACGCGCGTCTCGGTCAGGCTGCCGGTCTCCGGCGCCGCGGGCATCGAGCAGCCGGCCAAGATCGTCACCTTCGCACGCGCCCCGCGCCGCGGCCTTGAAACCAAAGAACCTCTTCGCCTGACTGCCTGAGACGAGCTGAAACCATGTCCTATACCATGGCTGCCCGCGCCCCCTCCGGCGCCTCCCTGTCAGCCCCGGCCCGCCGGAAGCCTCAAGCTGCGCGCCGGCAGACGACCTGGCTCGGCCGGATCGGCCGCGCCATCGAGCGTCGGCCGGGCCGCGCGCTGCTCCTGCTGGTCTTCGGTGCCGTCTCGACCGTGATCGTCGCCAATGCGCTGATGATGCAGAAGGTTCGTCACCCGGCCCCGATGCTCTCGGCGCCGGCCGCTCCCCCGCGCGCCACGGCAGAGCGCCGCGCCGAATCCGTCCCCGCTCAGGTCGGCGGGACCACGCCCGCGGGCGCCTCGCAGCCTCTGCTGCCGCCCGCCCGCCCTGACGATATTTCGCGGTTGCTGGGCGCCCGCGACGCCGCGCCGCGCCCGCCCGCGCCCGTGACCGGGGCGGCGCAACCACGCACGGCTCAGCCCGCAGCCGCTCCGGCGGCGGCCCCGCGAGCGGCGGCCGCGCCGCGCGATCCGATCGCCGACCTGATCAACGGCAACGACCTGCGCCCGCCGGCGGACATCCGAGGCGCCGCTGGCCGCTCCGCCGCCGCACCTCGCAAGACGGCGGAAAACTGAGCATGCGCGGCGCCCGCTGATGGCGCGCCTGACCAGCGATTTCTGGGTTTCGGCCTATCTGCGCCGGGCGGCGCATGAAGGGCTCGTCGCCGTGCTGCGCCGCCGCGGCGCGCGCGAGGCCGGCGCGATCTTCGTCAAGCTCGATCGGCTCGACGGCACCGCCGCGCTTTACGGCCCGGCGCCGCAGGCGATGGCCGATGACGATGGCGAGCGACGTTTCCAGCTCCTGCTCGATTCCGATCCGCTCGCAGTCGAGGATCGCGTCGACCGCGAGCTGCGCTTCGACAGCGATCTCTGGCTTGTCGAGATCGAGAACCGCGCGGGCGATCCGCGCCTCGTGCTGGTCGAAAGCTAGCCCCGCTCGCGCCCCGCGCCAAACCGGTTGAGCACGTCCGACATGGCTGGCTGGGCATCCGGACGCGTCGCGCCGGCACGGCCGGGCGTGCCGCTCGGGTCCATGGCGGGCTGGTGCCGGCCCTGACGCTGCAGGGTGGACGCCGGCAAGCCGGCGATCTGCATGACGAGGCGGAAGGCGATGGCCGGCCTGACCGTCCGCATCAGGGCGACCAGGGCGAAGATGCGTTCCACGGAGTGCGCCGCCTCGTCGCCGAGCCGGATCAGGAAGCGCGTCGCTTCCTCGACGCTGACGCCGCTTGCGATCAGGCTGAGCGCGGCGAGTTCGCGGGTCGTATCGCGGGCCATGGCATCCGCCAGGACCGGCCCGCCGCCGAGATGGGCCGCGATCGAGCCGAAAGCGCCTTCGCGATCCTCGCCCGCGATCGTGAGCCAGCCTATGAAGGTCTGCGTGGACGCAAGCGGCGGCTTGTCGCCCGGATGCAGCGTCTCGCGCGCCAGGATCGATTCGAGGATGGCAAGGCGCCGCTCGGCGCCGGCCCGCAGGAAGAGCGGGGCGCGTTCGAGGTTTGAAAGGTCGTTTCGGGCCAGCAGGCCGGGCTGGTAGGCCGGCTCGGTGCGCGCGCGGGCGACCAGCATCTCGATGGCCTCCCGCGGCATCGGCGCCCGCGGATTGCCGATCAGGGCGAGGTCGAGCGCGCGGTCGCGCAGCGAAACGAGCATGAATACGGCCGTATGGGTGAGGTCGCTGCGGACGGCGAGCGCCAGCCGGATGGCCTCGTCGCCCGTCTCGGCGAACCGCTCGATCTCGCTTCCGGGGAGCGGCATGCCGTGGCGCAGCAGCTCGGCCAGAACCGCCCCGCCGCGATCTGCGAGCGCCGCCAGGATGGTGGCCGGCGTATGGGGCCAGCCGGCGAGCTTGCGGGCGAGAATCAGCGCCGTGGCCTCGTCGATCGTCGGGATCAGCGCGACACCCATCTCGCCGAAGGCTGCGAGATCCTCCCGCGGCGGCTTCGGCGTCGACATCAGGAGGTCTGCCGTGACGCGCAGCGAGACCTGGCTCAGATCGAGGCCGCCGTCGCGCGCCATGCGGGCGAGATCGGCGAGTTCCTGGGAGATGGGTGCAGGCATGGCTGTTGCGACCGTGAACTGTGATTCACCTCAAATTACTCCAGAGGTTTTAAGGGCACGTTAACCATGGTTGGGCCTGATGCGTGTTGAGGGCCTGCGACTCAGGTGCGACTTCGCGCACCGCAAGGCTATCGCGATCGCAACTCTGGCGCTGGATAGGAGGCGCTTCATGGCCGACGTCATCCCCTTCGCGCTGCACAGGCGCTATCAGGAACGCTCCTGCCCCTTCCCGCAGCGGTCTGCCGACATCCTTTTCTACACCGGCGTCCGCTATGAGCGGGCGTCCGAGGCGCGGCCCCAGGAGGCGAAGCCTCCGTCACGCCAGCGTCCGCGCAAGCTCGTCAGCCGCAAGGCGCCCCGCAGGCAGCCTGCGTGAAGCCTTACGCGACGCAGGCGACGCTGTCCCGGCGCTCGGCGGCCAGCATCGCCGTGGCTCTGGCGAGCGGCCTCGGATTGGCCGGCTGCCTGTCGACGGATGGCGATCTCGGCCGTCCGCGCCCGACCGTCTGGACGCAGCTTTGGGCTCCGCAGGCCGGCTTCGCGTCGGCAACGGCGCGCGGCGAGCACGCTTCCTATTTCCGCTTCACCGACGACGAGGAGCAGATGCGCGACCGTGCCTGGCGCTTCATCATGCCGGGCCACGAGCGCAGCACCTTCCAGGGCGAGCTTTCGAACCTCGCCTCTTTCCGCATCCTGCCGGCCGCCGCTGCAGCCGGAGACGTCTCGGACTATTTCAACGCGCTGACCTCGGGCTCCTTCTCCTCGCAGGTCTCGCGCTACAACCGGCTGGCGGAGGATGCCAACGCCGACCGGCTGCTGATCGGGCCGTTCCGCGCCAATGCCACGCGCGTCGTCAGCATGGACCGGGTCCGCATGCGCGCCGCCGAAGCCTCGCCGGAGGCCGTCGCCGGCAAGGAAGAGGCGGCTATGGCGCGCGTGATCGAAAACGAGGGGCTCATTCTCTGGGTCTGCGAGCGAATTGACTTCCGGATCAGGAGCTATCGCCACGCCCTGACCAATCTCGTGGTCGAGATGCCTTCGCGCGAGGGCGTCCGGGCCGAGCGCGCCATCATGGCGCTCGAGGCCGAGGCCGGCCCGCTCTGCCGCCAGATGCCGCTCAACGGAGCCTTCCGCAACGGCGACAAACGCCCGGCAATCTACAAGGGCTGAGCGCTCAATTCGCCATCCCGCATTCGACGCTGGTCGCGAGCGCTTCCGCATCGGCCCGGTCGGAGGGCAGGCGCACCAGCACGCGCGCCACGACCAGCCCCTGTTCTGCGTCCGAAACAACGCGTAGCTCCCGGCTCGTCTCGCCTTCCTCATCGGCGGCGATGCGCTCGTCACGCTGCTCTTCCGTCATCACCAGGAAATCCAGAACGCCGCGGATCGCGGCACGGTCGGTGATGGCATAGATCACGCCGCCGCCCTGCCGGTGCACGGTCAGGCCCAGCGGCAAGGAGCCGATCCGCGCCACGATCCGCATCGGGCCGGCCGAGAGATCATAGCTGCAGATGGCGGTGACGGCGTTCGGATCGAGCTCCCGCGGGGCAGGCAGGCCGCGTGTTCCCCCCGGCACCGGGGCGAGCTCCGCACGCCCTTCGGCCCCGAGATCGCGATAGGCATGGGCGGCGTCCCGCTGGGAGAGGGCGGGGATGGAGAGGACCGTGACGATATGGACGATCCCTGCGAGCAGCAGCCCGGCCAGCGTCGCCATCAGGAAGCGCGCGAGCCCGGTGCGCAATCTCGCCCGCCAGCCGCGGCGTGGCGATGCTTCGGCCCGCGGCGCCGCTGCCGCGCGCGATGGCTCGGCGACCGGCTCCTCGATCGGCATGCCAGTCGGCTTGTCGGTGTCTTGGTCGGCCATGCTCATCGGCAGTCCGCCCGCGTGATGCGCGGCAGGTTGCTTGCCCGCGTCTCGCCGGTCTGGCTCGATATCGGCGTGTCGTACAGGCGCAGGCGGATCTGGAAACGCCCGCTCGCCGGCAGGGGCAGCCAGTTGCCGGCTTCCGGCGTCGATGAGGCGACGATGGCGATCTGTCCATCCTCGGGCCGGACGATCTGCGAGTCGGTGAAGCTCGTGCGCTCCAGCGTCAGCCGGAAGGGCAGGCCGTCTCCGTCCGTGATGCCGATGGTCCAGCCGCGCGTCGTCGGCGTCACTCCGCTCAGCCGATAGCGGCAGCGCCCGTCAAGCGCCTGCCCTTCGCTGTCGCGTTCCGCGATCAGCTCGAGCCCCTCGCCGGAACCGAACGGCAGATGCACCCCGCGCGAGAGATAGGCGCGCATATAGGGGTCGATTTCGCGGCTGCCGCTGCGCGGCCACGCCATCCATGGCCCGACCTCGACCTTGCCGAGGGCAGGGCGTCCTGCGACGGCCCAATGCGCCGAGCCGAGGCCGAGGCCGGCGCCGAGCGTCAGGATGTAGGCAAGATCGAGAATCCGCACGTCTGCTGCCCGCTCCGGCGAGAATCCCCTGGAGATCGCCCCTGGCTGAATTGAACCAGCGCCCCGGCGGGCGTCAACCGCTCCCGGCCCTCGAGCCGGATCCGATCAGGTTGAATCGACCTGATCGGCGCGTGCTCTAGCGCAGCCTTGTGATGCTGCTGGTCGGGACGTCCTGAATGCCAACCTGGATCGGCCGATGGCCGGCGCGCCCGGGCTCGAGCGTCTTGAACATCGCGCCGACCGCGGAGAGCACCTCGAAGGACTGGCGCGGCATGTGGCCCGCGCCGGGGCCGCTGGCGACGTCGAGGCCGTGGGCCGGCGCATTCGCCTTGGCGATGGCCGGCGCCTTGGGATCGACGGCGGGCACGCCCGGGATCGGCTTCAGCTCCAGCCCCTGATGGGCGAACTGCATGATCTCCTTCCACGTCATCGCCGGCAGAGAGCCGCCGGTCATGTTCGCGGTCTCGGCCGAGTTGTCGTTGCCGAACCAGACTGCACCGACGAGATTGCCGGAGTAGCCGACATACCAGGCATCCTTGTAGCCGTTGGTCGTGCCGGTCTTTCCGGCGGTGACGACGCCGTCCAGCGCCGCGCGCCGGCCGGTGCCTTCGGTCGGCACCTTCGAGAGCATGAAGTTCATGTCCTGCGCCACCTGCGTGGACAGCACCTGCTTCGGCGGCGCCTCGTCGCGGTCATGGCGGTAGATCGTGTCGCCCTGCGAATTGGTGATCTCGATGGCGGCGTAGGGTTGCGCGCGCTTGCCGCCATTGGCGAAGACGGCATAGCCGGCCGCCATGTCGATGACCGTCACCTCCGCCGCGCCGATCGGCAGGGATACGGTGTCCGTCAGCGGGCTGGTCAGGCCCATGGCGCGGGCCGTCTCGACGATCTTCTTGCGGCCGATCAGAGCGGCACGCGCCTCATGCGTCTCGCCCGTCGCCTTGCCGATGGCGATCGACATCTGCACGGGGATCGTATTGATCGACTTCGCCAGCGCCACCGTCAGCGGCATCGAGCCGGCATAGGAGCGGCCGTAATTGTTGGGGCACCAGTTGCCGATGCAGACCGGCCGGTCGGTCACGACCGTGTTCGGCTTGTAAAGCCCGGCCGAGAGCGCGGCGGCATAGACGAAGGGCTTGAACGAAGAGCCCGGCTGGCGCTGCCCGCCCGTCGCGCGGTTGAACTGGCTCGCGCCATAATCCCGCCCACCGACGATGGCGCGGACGGCTCCGTCCGGTTCCATGACGACGGTCGCCGCCTGCCGCACCCGATAGGCCGGGCCGTGCTGGCGCAGGATGGTCTCGATCGCCTCGTCAGCACGGTCCTGGATGGCGGAATCATGGGGGGTCTTCACCACCAGCACGCGGTCGGGGCCGAGCTTGCCTTCGTCGGCCAGTGCCTTCACCGCGTCGAAGGCCCAGTCGAGGTAATAATCGGGGCTGGCGTCGCGACGCCGGTCGACCGGTGTCGCCGGGTTGCGCTTGGCGCTGTCGACCTGGCCTGCGGTCATGAAGCCGGCATCGACCATGGCGTTGAGCACGTCGTTGGCACGCGCACGGGCTGCCGGCAGGTTGACGTGCGGCGCATATTTGGTCGGTGCCTTGAACAGCCCCGCCAACATCGCCGCCTCGGCCAGCGAGACGTCCTTCACCGACTTGCCGAAATAGTATTCGGCCGCCGCCGCCGCGCCGAACGTGCCGCCGCCCATATAGGCGCGGTCGAGATAGAGCTTGAGGATCTCGTTCTTGGGCAGCCTCTGCTCCAGCCAGAGGGCGAGGAAGGCTTCCTTGATCTTGCGGTCGAGCGAGCGCTCGTTCGAAAGGAACAGGTTCTTGGCGAGCTGCTGCGTCAGGGAGGAGCCGCCCTGCACCACGCCCGAGGCGCGCGTATTGACCAGCAATGCACGCGAGGTGCCTATCAGGTCGATGCCGAAATGCTCGTAGAAGCGCCGGTCCTCGGTGGCCAGGACGGCCTTCAGCAGATGGTCCGGCATCTCCTCGAGTTTGAGGGAGTCGTCGTGGCGTGCGCCGCGATGGCCGAGCGGCGCGCCGTAGCGGTCAAGGAACGTGACGGCGAGCACCTGGTTCTTGAGCGCTTCCTCGTTGCCGATGCGGAAGGAGGGCAGCGCCAGCATCACCACGAAAAGCGCGCCGACGATGCCGATGTTCAGCCCTTCGCTGGCGAATTCGGCCGCGATGCGCTTGCCGCCGGAGACGGTGAGGCGGTCGGTCAGGCTGCGGACGCGCTCATAGGCCTCGCCAGCGCGGCGGCCAGCGTCCCAAAGCCCGGCATCGACCCATGAATCCACGGCGAGCGCGTAGCGCTTCAGCCGCGTCCTCCAGCCTGCCTTCTTGAACTCCATGGCCGTTCCAGACGTTCTGAAGGGCCCCCGACGCAGTCCTGCCGCGCGGTTGCCGCCTTGGCAACAGTTTTGCGCCCGGAATGGGGCATATGGTTAAGCTTGACGGCGCGTTAAAGGGCGTCTGTGCGAAATCTCACGCAGGCAGCACAAACCGCGCCAGCCGCATTTGTTCCGAGCTGACACAGAAAGGCTCCCGGAAGTGCCTTCCATCTCGTCCCAGAGGCGCGCATAAGCCTGCCATGTCCGGAAACCTGCCGAAAACCGAGCCGTTCTGGCGCAGCACGCCGCTGGAGGAGATGACGGCGGAGCAGTGGGAGTCGCTCTGCGACGGCTGCGGTCGCTGCTGCCTCGTCAAGCTGGAGGACGAGGATACCGGCCGCATCTTCGCCACCGATGTGGGTTGTCGTCTGTTCGACGCTGGCACCTGCCGCTGCCGCAATTACACGAACCGCTCGCGCGAGGTGCCCGATTGCGTGACCCTGACGCCGAAGGATGTGCGCGAGCTGCCCTGGCTGCCGCCGACCTGCGGCTATCGCCTCGTCGCCGAGGGCAGGGATCTGCCCTGGTGGCATCCGCTGGTCTCCGGCGATCCCGAAACCGTTGTCGCTGCGGGTGTCTCGGTGCGCGGGCGCGTTCATGCCAACGAGGATGAACTGCCGGAGGAAGAGGTGGCCGAGCGCATCGTCAACTGGCCGCTGCGCTGGCCGCGTGCGGCCAAGGCGGGCGGCCGCTGACGCGGCGCGGGTCGTGCTGCACCGCACGAAAGGATATTGCAGGCGCTCATTGATTGTTCATGTCGTTTTCGGCATGACCGCCCGCATCCCCGCTGCCGGCGCCTTCGGGAATTCGCCGGCACGCACAGGAAACATTCGCAGCGCCGCGGCGTTTACGCCGTCCGGCTGAACTCAAAGAGGCTTATGCGATGGCTGGTGGGAAATGGGTCTACACCTTCGGTGACGGCAAGGCCGAGGGTGAGGCAGGGATGAAGAACCTGCTCGGCGGCAAGGGCGCTAACCTCGCCGAGATGAGCAATCTGGGCCTTCCCGTGCCGCCCGGCTTCACCATCACCACCGAGGTCTGCACGGCCTACTATGACAACGCCAAGAGCTTCCCGGCCGATCTCGACGGTCAGATGAAGGCTGCGCTCGCCGGCATGGCCAAGCTGACCGGCAAGACCTTCGGCGATCCGGCCAACCCGCTGCTTGTCTCGGTCCGCTCCGGCGCGCGCGCCTCGATGCCGGGCATGATGGACACCGTGCTTAACCTCGGTCTCAACGACGAGACGGTCGAGGCCGTCGCCAAGGCTTCTGGCGATGCCCGCTTCGCCTGGGACAGCTACCGCCGCTTCATCACGATGTACTCCAACGTGGTGCTCGACATCGACCACGGCCTCTTCGAGGAGGCGTTGGAGGCATACAAGGAGCGCAAGGGCCTGCATCTCGACACCGATCTCTCGGCCGAGGACTGGAAGGTGCTCGTCGGCAAGTACAAGGAGATCGTGAAGCGCGAGCTCGGCTCCGACTTCCCGCAGGACCCCGAGCAGCAGCTCTGGGGTGCGGTGGGCGCCGTCTTCTCCTCCTGGATGAACGCCCGCGCCATCAAATATCGCGAGCTCAACTCCATCCCGGCCTCCTGGGGCACGGCAGTGAACGTCCAGTCGATGGTGTTCGGCAACATGGGCGACACGTCAGCGACCGGCGTCGCCTTCACCCGCAACCCCTCGACCGGCGAGAACGCGCTCTATGGCGAGTTCCTGATCAACGCCCAGGGCGAAGACGTCGTCGCCGGCATCCGCACGCCGCAGGACATCACCGAGGTGGCGAAGAAGGAGGCCGGCTCCGACAAGCCTTCGATGGAGAAGGCGATGCCGGAGGCCTATGCGGAGCTCGTCCGCATCTACGGCATCCTCGAGAAGCACTATCGCGACATGCAGGACATGGAATTCACCATCCAGGAGGGCAAGCTCTGGATGCTGCAGACCCGTTCCGGCAAGCGCACCGCCAAGGCCGCGCTCAGGATCGCGGTCGACCTCGCCAGCGAGGGGCTGATCACGCAGGAGGAGGCCGTCGGCCGCGTTGAGCCCGGCGCGCTCGATCAGCTCCTGCACCCGACCATCGACCCCAAGGCCGAGCGCCGCGTGCTCACCACCGGCCTGCCGGCCTCGCCGGGTGCGGCCGCCGGCGAGATCGTCTTCAACTCCAATGATGCCGAGGCGGCGAAGAAGGCCGGCAAGAAGGTCATCCTCGTGCGCGTCGAGACGAGCCCTGAGGACATCCACGGCATGCACGCCGCCGAGGGCATCCTCACCACCCGCGGTGGCATGACCTCGCATGCGGCTGTCGTGGCGCGCGGCATGGGCAAGCCCTGCGTCTCGGGCGCCGGCCAGATCCGCGTCGACTATGCCAAGGGCACGCTGACGGTCGGCCCGAACACGCTGAAGGCCGGCGACGTTCTCACCATTGACGGCAGCAACGGCCAGGTGCTGCTCGGCGAGGTCAAGATGCAGAAGCCGGAGCTCGCCGGCGAGTTCGCGACGCTGATGGGCTGGGCCGACAAGGTCCGCCGCCTCAAGGTGCGGGCCAATGCCGAGACGCCGGACGATGCCAAGACGGCGCGCGAGTTCGGCGCCGAGGGCATCGGGCTGTGCCGCACCGAGCACATGTTCTTCGACGAGAGCCGCATCCAGTCGATGCGCGAGATGATCCTCGCCGCCGACGACAAGGGGCGCCGCGCCGCGCTCGCCAAGCTGCTGCCGATGCAGCGGCAGGACTTCGTCCAGCTCTTCACCATCATGAACGGCCTGCCGGTCACGATCCGCCTGCTCGATCCGCCGCTGCACGAGTTCCTGCCGCATGGCGAGAAGGAGATCGCCGAGGTCGCTGCCGCGCTCGGCGTCACGCCGGATGCGCTGAAGCACCGCGCGGCCGAGCTGCACGAGTTCAACCCGATGCTCGGCTTCCGCGGCTGCCGCCTCGCCGTCGCCTATCCCGAGATCGCCGAGATGCAGGCCCGCGCCATCTTCGAGGCGGCGGTCATCGCCGCCAAGGAAACCGGCAAGCCGGTGATCCCCGAGGTGATGGTGCCGCTCGTCATGGGCAAGGCCGAGCTTGATCTCGTCAAGGCCCGCATCGACGCGATGGCGAAAGCTGTGATTGAGGAAAGCGGCGCGAAGATCGACTATCAGGTCGGCACCATGATCGAGCTGCCGCGCGCCGCGCTGCGTGCGGCCGAGATCGCCGAGAGCGCCGAGTTCTTCTCCTTCGGAACCAACGACCTGACCCAGACGACGCTCGGCATCAGCCGCGACGATGCGTCCTCCTTCCTTGGCTCCTACACGGCCAAGGGGCTGCTGGATGCCGATCCCTTCGTCACCATCGATCAGGATGGCGTCGGCGAACTGGTCAAGCTCGCCGCCGAGCGCGGCCGCAAGACGCGCTCCGACATCAAGCTCGGCATCTGCGGCGAGCATGGAGGAGACCCGGCCTCGATCGGCTTCTGCGAGACGGTCGGGCTCGACTACGTCTCCTGCTCGCCTTTCCGCGTACCGATCGCCCGACTCGCCGCCGCGCAGGCGGCGCTGGGAGCGGTCAGGGCCAAGGAAGGCTAAAATCCGTGGCGGCGTCGAAACTCACCACCATAGGCTTCGACGCCGACGACACGCTCTGGCAGAACGAGCAGTTCTTCCGGATGACCGAGGATCGCTTCGTCGCGCTGCTCGGGCAGCATGGCGAGGCGGCCGAGATTTCCGGCCGCCTGCTGGAGGCGGAAAAGCGCAACCTCGGCTTCTACGGCTTCGGCATCAAGGGCTTCGTGCTCTCGATGATCGAGACCGCGATCGAGGTCACCAAGGGCCAGGTTCCCGCTTCCGTGATCGGGGAGATCCTTGCCGCCGGCCGGGAGATGGCCGCTCATCCGGTCGAGACCCTGCCGCATGTGCGCGAGACGCTCGAGGCGCTCGCGGACGAGTATCGCCTCGTGCTCATCACCAAGGGCGACCTCTTCGACCAGGAGCGTAAGCTCGCCCAGTCCGGGCTCGGCGACTTCTTCCGCGGCGTCGAGATCGTCAGCGACAAGAATGCGGGAACCTATGAGCGCGTCTTCTCGCGCCACGGCGACGGGGCAGGGCGGGCGATGATGGTCGGCAACTCGCTGAAGTCGGACATCCTCCCGGCGCTGCAGGCGGGCTCCTGGGCAGTGCATGTGCCGCATCACCTCACCTGGGTGTTCGAGCATGCCGAGGAGCCGGCCGATCACGCGCGCTACCGCAAGATCGTCGATCTTGGCGGGTTGGGCCCGCTCCTCGGCGGAATCGGCTGCGCTGATTGAGGCTTTCTAATTCTACGTTTCCCCTTACTGGACCTGCCTGGTATTTTGTGCTACCTGGGCGAGTGTAAGACGAGATGCGGCCGGGTTCTGGCCACTCCTCCGCTCGTCGGCTCTGCCGGGATGCGGTCACGAATCAGATCCACCACACATCGCTACAAGGCCACGACGAGGCGTCCGCGCGTCCCGTCGTGTCTCCATTGATACTCGCGGGATCTGGAACGTAAGGACACCCCCATGAACAAGGGCACCGTGAAGTGGTTCAACGCCACCAAGGGCTACGGCTTCATCACGCCTGAGAACGGCGGCCAGGACGTTTTCGTCCACATCAGCGCCGTCGAGCGCGCCGGCCTGCGCGAGCTGCGCGAAGGCCAGGTCGTCTCCTTCGAGATGGTCGCCGATCGCAAGACCGGCAAGACCTCGGCCGGCAACCTCGTCGCCGAGTGATGCTGTTCGACCGGGCGCCTCGGGTGCCCGGTCCACGACAAGCCTGCCGGCGCTGTGGCTAGCGGTTCGCCGGCGGGTTCGACTTCTTAGTATATCAGGCCGGATGCGGGCCTGCGGCGCAGCCGAATTCCACATGCGCCCCCTGCATCGCGGCGTCCGGAAAGACCTTTCTTGACCAAATTTACCGATCTCGGTCTCGCCGAGCCCCTCCTCAAGGCGCTCGCGGCCGAAGGTTACGAAACGCCCACGCCGATCCAGGCGCAGGCGATCCCCCATATCCTGCAGGGCCGCGACCTGCTCGGCGCCGCGCAGACCGGCACCGGCAAGACGGCGGCTTTCGCGCTGCCGATGCTGCACCGGCTGCTCGGTGCGCCGCGGCGTCTCTCGCCGCGCGCGGTGCGCGTGCTGATCCTCTCGCCGACGCGTGAGCTGGCGGCGCAGATCGAGGCCAGCATCCGCGCCTATGGCCAGTTCACCTCGCTGAAGTCGACGGTGATCTTCGGTGGCGTGCCGGTCGGCAAGCAGATCCGCGCGCTGGGCGAGAAGGTCGACATCCTCGTCGCCACCCCCGGCCGCCTGCTTGACCTCGTCGACCAGCGTGCCGTCTCTCTGCGCGAGATCGAGTTCCTCGTTCTCGACGAAGCCGACCAGATGCTCGATCTCGGCTTCATCCATGCGCTGCGCCGCATCGCCACGCTGATCCCGAAGGAGCGCCAGACGCTGCTCTTCTCGGCGACCATGCCGAAGCCGATTCGCGATATCGCCTCCGCCTATCTCACCGATCCGGTCGAGGTCGCGGTGACGCCGGTCGCGACGACCGCCGAGAAGATCGACCAGCGCGTCATCTTCACCGGGCAGAACGAGAAGCCGGCGCTGCTGGCGAAGACGCTGAGCGTTCCCGAGATGGAGCGCGCCATCGTCTTCACCCGTACCAAGCACGGCGCCGACAAAGTCGTCCGCCAGCTCGGCCAGTCCGGCATCGAGGCTGCGGCGATCCACGGCAACAAGAGCCAGGGCCAGCGCGAGCGCGCGCTCGGCGCCTTTCGCGACGGCGACTTGCGCATCCTTGTCGCGACCGACATTGCGGCGCGCGGCATCGATGTCGACGGCATCAGCCACGTCGTGAACTACGACCTGCCGAACGTGCCCGAGACCTATGTCCACCGCATCGGCCGCACGGCCCGCGCCGGGGCCGCCGGCGTCGCCATCGCCTTCTGCTCGCCGGAGGAGCGCGGCGATCTCGCGGCCATCGAGAAGCTGACCGGCGTCAAGCCGGCGCCGATCGGTGACGTTCCTTATTGGGATGGCCGCACACCGAAGAAGCCGCCGCAGAATCAACGCGGCGGCGGCCGTGGCCAGCCCCAGCAGAACGGCGGCGGGCGTGGTCAGGGCCGCCCGCAGGGGCAGCAGCAGGCGCGTCCGCAAGGCCAGCAGCCCCGCCATGGCGGCAAGCCGGATCAGGGCGGCCAGCGCAGCCATGCGGCTGGCGGCGAAGGGCGGCCGGAGCGCCAGGAACAGCGTCGCGACGGGCGCCAGGACCACCGCCAGGATTCGCGCAACGAGCGGCCCCGCCATCAGGACAACGCGCCGCGCAGTGAGCAGTCGCAGCAAAGAAAAGACGGCGCTTCCGGTAAGGAAGGGCTTGGCGGCGTCGCGTTCTTGCAGCAAAGAACACAACCACGCACCAACGGCGCCCGGCGGCGCGCGCCCTGACGCGCGATCGGCCAGAACAGGGCGGGCCTTTCGACGGCCCGCTCCCCGCGCCAAAGGGCTCACGAAGGACGACAGATGGCGAAAGAAGAACTGCTTGAATTCGATGGCACCGTGGTTGAGGTGCTCCCGGATGGCAACTACCGGGTCAAGCTCGACAACGAGCACATCATCCTGGCCTATGCGGCCGGCAAGATGAAGAAGAACCGCATCCGCACCATCGCGGGGGACCGCGTCATCGTCGAGATGTCGCCCTACGATCTCGATCGCGGCCGCATTAATTTCCGCCAGAAGACAGCCGGTCCCGGCCCCGGCGGCCCGCCGCGGCAGAATTTCCGCCGCCGCTGAGGCTTCAGCCGCCGATGCGCCTTTCGCGAAACGAGCTTCTCTTCATCGCGTTCGGCGCGGTGCTCGGCGTACTGGTTGCTGGCGGCGTGAAGGCCGGCTTCGTCCAGCAGGACGGAGCCTTTCCGCCCTTCGTCATCGTGCTGTTCGGCCTCGGCATCGTCGAGTTGGTGGTCGGCTTTGCCTCCGGCCGTGCGCCGGGCACCCTCGTCGGCATGCCGGCCCGCTTCCTCGCCTTCTTCGTCGGCGTCTGCGTCGTGCTGCTCGGGGCGAAATTCGTCTGAGCTTTTCCGGCGTTGCAAAGCCCGGAATGACGATGTGCGAGCTCCGCCAAGAAAAAACCCCGGCGCGAGGCCGGGGTTGAGTTAGTCGTTTCCGTGGATGACAAAAGGTCTGCGTGAAACTCTGCTCTGCTTGAATTCCGTAGCGGCCGCCCCGCTCAGTTGATGGGTGTCCAATACTTGCTGCCGGGGCTTACCAGAACCTGACGCCGCTGAGTCCGGTAGCCGGCGGCGCGCTCTTCCCGCACCACATAGGTCGGCCGCACCATCACCCTGCGCTGGCGCTCCTCGTAGACGGCTGGCACCGTCTCATAATAGGTCGAACCCGCGACCATCTCGACGATGCGGCTCTGATAGCCGTACTGCGCCGGGACATCGACCCAGCAGCCGACCGTCTGGCCGAATGCATCGGTGGTCACCTCCCAGCGGCGGGTGGCCGGGCTCAGCATCACCTTTTCGGTGACCGAACCCAGCACGGCCGGACGCGTATGCGCAATCCGGGCCTCCGGCTGGACCATCACGGACTCGGTCTGGATCTCGTACTTGGCCGGCACGACGCGGTGCCGCCTCTGGATCGGCCGGACCTTGTAGGTCTTCGTCACGGTCTTGTAGACCGGCGGCGTCTTGACGAGCTGGTAGCAAGCGGCGCCGCGGCAGCCGCCACCGGCCTCTGCGGCATTGCCGCCCAGCATAGCTGCGGCAACGAAAGCCGCACCGGCGACGAGCCGGGAGGGTGAAGGTGCGCGCACCATGGCAAATACCTGACCTGTCGAATTCGGCGACTATGCGCCGTTTGTTAAGGTCAGCAAGCGCTCTTCAGGGGTAAGGCGCAAGGTAAACGCTCAAACAAGGTAAAGTCGGCTGACCTAACAAGCGCCGGCTTGTTCATACCTTTTGTTCTCAAGTGAATGAAAGAATTCGCATTTTAGCGATCAGGTCTGTCCCGGCCGAAGCTGGTAGAAGACGTGCTGGCCGATCGTGTCCATTTTGCGCAGCTTCTTGGCCCAGTAAGGCCGGACGTAATTGGCGTGGTAGTGCGTCGAGGCGCCGACCTCCACAAGATAGGTCGTGCCCTCATAGACCTCGCGCGCGATCCTGACCGCGTCACGCCACGGGCCGGCCTCAGTGATGCGCAGCGACTTGCCCTCGCAGGCGAAGGTGAACTGGCAGGCGAGGTAGCGATTGGCGTTCTGGTAGACGACGCCGCAGACGGTGCCCGGATAGAGCCCGCTCTTGGCCCGGTTGAGCACGACCTGAGCCACGGCGGCCTGTCCCAGTGCCGATTCCGAGCGGGCCTCGAAATAGATCGCCTCGGCGAGGCAGCGTTGCTCCCGCGCCATGTTCTCAGGCGCGATCAGTTCCCTGTAGCTCTGGCGCGTGCCGGGCTCGGCGAGGCGAAGATCCTGGTTGGCCGGGGCGGAGGCGAGCGCGATGCGCGCGCGCTGCTGCTGTGGCGCGCCATGGCTCGGCAGGGCAGACGGCGTCAGCGAGCCGAACATCGAGCCGACGACAGGCGTCGTCGAGGCCTGCAGGTTTGTCCGGGCGACTGAGGGCGAGGAGCCGTCGATGCTGTCGAGATAGAGCAGGGCCTGTCTCGCGGACATGATCTGCGGCTTCAGCAGCGAGACCGGCGAGGAATCCGAGAGTGCCGGGTCGGTCAGTCCTTCCTCGGCGCCATAGGGCTCGAAGCCGGTCTGCGGCCCGTCGACGGCTTCGGCCGCATGCAGCGCATCCATCGAGAAGCCGCCGGAGATCAGCTTCGGCTGTGTATCGCCGAAGACGACGCTCTCCAGCTCCCTGGAGTGGCGGGAGGAAAGCCCCGGTCGCAGGCTCGGCAGCATGTCGCCCTTGGCGCTGCGGTCGACCTCGGGAAAGTTGGCGGCCGCGTGCTTCAAATCCTCGCGCGGCGCGCGCGGGTCGACGACGATGCGCCGCTCGGGGTCGTCGAAAGAGAGTTTCGCCTGCACGATGGCCGATGTCAGCGCGAGGCCGGGCAGGCGGAAGGCGCTGGCGGCGACCAGCATCGAGGGGCCCTCGGGCAGTTCCGAGACGGGGCCGGGCGCGATCCGCGCGGCGGCGCTGAGGGGCAGGCCGGTCGGTCCGAAATTCTGACCTGCGGAGGCTGTGAATGAGACGAGCAGTCCGACCGACAACGCCCAGGGTGCGGCGGTCGTCGCGGCCCATTTGATGCCGAGGGGGCGAAGGCTCCGCCCATGTCTGCGCTGACGCCGATGACTCAAAGCGACACACCTGTCCCGAACCCCTCCGTTATCGCCACGGTAAGGTTGAGCGCAGGTTAACGGCGGTGACAAAGTGCGCCGTGAGCCCTCGTCCTGAGGAGCCGCGAAGCGGCGTCTCGAAGGATGCCTCCAAATCATTCCGGAGCCTCCTGAACATCCTTCGAGACGCGCTTCTGCGAAGCGCTCCTGAGGATGAGGGCTCAAGCGGATCTTGCCTTCCATGTCTTCCCGTGATGCGTCGTGTCACGAAATCGCACTGGTTGACGCTGGGGCGCGCCGCTAACGTGTAGCCACACAATCGAATCGTCGGGGAAGTCATGAACGCCACGCCAGCGAGTGCCGCGCCGCCGCGCAGCTACGCCCCCGAGGTCGTCGTCGCCGCCGGCTGCCTGATCGCGCTGATCACCTTCGGGCCGCGCGCCAGCGCCGGGCTGTTCCAGATCCCGATGACGGCCGAGTTCGGCTGGGGTCGCGACACCTTCGGCCTTGCGCTGGCGATCCAGAACCTGCTCTGGGGCCTCGGCGCGCCCTTCGCGGGCGCCATCGCGGACCGTTTCGGCACCGTGAAGGTGCTCTGCACCGGCGCGCTGCTCTATGCCGCCGGGCTTGTGGCGATGTCCTATGCCTCCACGCCACTGCAGCTTCATCTCGGCGCCGGCGTGCTGATCGGCTTCGGCCTTTCGGCCTGTTCCTTCAACCTCGTGCTGGCCGCCTTCGGCAAGCTCCTGCCGGAGAGCTGGCGCCCGCTCGCCTTCGGCGCGGGCACGGCTGCCGGCTCCTTCGGCCAGTTCCTCTTCCCGCCGATCGGCAACATCCTGATCGAGACCATGGGCTGGCATCAGGCGCTCGTGGTCTTCGCGCTGACGCTGCTGCCGGTGCTGCCGATCTCGGTCTTCCTGTCGACGCGCCGGCTCGGCGGCCAGGGCGCCAAGGCAGCCGCCAACCTGCCGAACCAGACGATCGCGCAGGCGCTGGCCGAGGCTTTCCGCCATCGCAGCTATGTCTTCCTCGTGCTTGGCTTCTTCACCTGCGGCTTCCAGCTCGCCTTCATTACCGTGCACATGCCGGCCTATCTCAAGGATGCTGGCCTGCCAGCCTGGGTCGGCGGCTGGACGCTCGCGGTGATCGGCCTCGCCAACGCGGTCGGCTCGTTGTCATCGGGCTGGCTCTCGACACGGATGCCGAAGCGCTATCTGCTCGCCTGGATCTATCTCGGCCGGGCCGTGGCGATCGCCGCCTTCATCCTGATCCCGGCGAGCCCGGTCACCTGCATCGCCTTCGGCATCGTCATCGGTCTGTTCTGGCTCTCGACCGTGCCGCCGACCTCGTCGCTGGTCATGCTGATGTTCGGCACGAAGTACATGGCGATGCTCTATGGCTTCGCCTTTTTCTCACATCAGGTCGGCGGCTTTCTCGGCGTCCTCCTCGGCGGGGTGCTCTACGAGGCTATGGGCAGCTACCAGTTCGTCTGGTGGCTCTCGGTCGCGCTCGGCGTCGCCTCGGCGCTGATCAACCTGCCGATCGTCGAGCGCCCCGTGGAGCGGCCGGCGGCCCAGCCGGCCTGAGCGCGAAGGGCACAGGGCGTGATGCTCGGGCTTGACCCGGGCATCTCAGAACGGAAAGGCGCCTTCTTGCGTGAGAGATTCTCGGGTCAAGCCCGAGAATGACGGCCTTTTTCAACCCGTCCCCTCGAACAGTGCCCGCTGCCGGGCGAGCTCGTTGCCGCAGAAATCCATGAAGGCGCGCACGCGCGGGACATGGCGGATGTCGGGATGGGTCAGCACCCATAGGCCCGTCGCGAAATCCGGGTTCGGCGGCAGCAGCCGCACCAGCCCCGGCCGCTGATCGGCGATGAAGCAGGGCACCGGGCCGATGCCGAGACCCTGCTCGACTGCTTCCGCCAGGCCGAGCACGGCCGAGCTTTTCACCGCGATCCGTTCCGGCGCGACATGCTCGCGCACGAAACGGGCCGCCTTCACATGTGAGAGCTGATCACCGAGCGCGACCCAGTCTCGCTGGTAGAGCCGCGCCGGATCGGCATGCTCCTCTGTCGAGAGCCCTTCCTCTGTGCGCCCATAGATCGCCCAGGCAATCGTCGCGATGCGCCGGCCGACCAGTGTTTCGCCCGGTGAGTCGCTCGCCCGGATGGCGATATCGGCATCGCGCTTGGAGAGGTTGAGCGCCTGGTTGCCGATCACGACGTCGAGCCGGATCAGCGGATGCGCCGTTCTGAAGGCGGCGAAGATGGGCAGCAGCACGTTGAGATACACGGTGTCCGTGGTGGTGATTCTCAACTCGCCGGAAGGGGCGACGTCGCGGCCTGCGAGGCGGCGGGAGAAGGCGGTGACGTCCTCGTCCATCCGGCTCGCCAGCGCCGCCATCTCGGCGCCCGCCACGGTCGCGACATAGCCGGTCTTACGCCGCTCGAAGAGCGGCATGCCGACGAGTTCCTCGATCTGGCCGAGCCGCCGGAACACGGTGGAATGGTTGACGCCCAGCGCCGACGCGGCGCCGGTCAGCCCGTCATGGTCGGCGATGGCCTTGACCAGCCGGAAATCGTCCCAGGCAAGCTTGGCGTGCATTCGCAGGCGTTCCTCCTGCACGCAGGCAAGCGAATATCTTGCAGGAATGCAAGCGGGGAAGGAGCAACGCCGTCATGCTCGGCTTGACCCGAGCATCTCCTACCGACGAAGGCTCCAGCGCCTTCCTGCCCTGAGATGCTGGCGCAAGCCGGAGCATGACGAGCCTGCGGGTTACCGCGGCGCCGCAGCCCGTCGCAGCCGGTCGTTGATCGCCTCGCCCAGTCCCTGCTCGGGAATGCGGGCGACTGCGATCGTGCCATGCCCCAGCGCATCCAGCTTCCGCATATGGCCGAAGAGGTTGCTCGCGGCTTCGCGGAGATCACCGGCGAGGCTCAGGTTCAGCGAGGCCGGATAATCCTGTCCCGGCCCGAAGCCGAGCCAGGCCTCGCCATCGTGCGGAGCCTCGGCGTCGAGGCGCATCCTGGCCGCGGGCGCGTAATGCGAGGCGAGCAACCCCGGCGAGAGCGGCGCATGCCCCGCTTCACCTGCCAGCACGAGCGGGCGGCCGATCACGCCCTCGATCGCCTCGCGGGGCACGCCACCCGGCCGCAACAGCCGCGGCGCGCCGTCGAGGCAGGCGACGATGGTCGATTCGACGCCCACCTCGGTCGGGCCGGCATCGAGCACGGCGTCGATGCGTCCTTCGAGATCGGCGAGCGCATGGGCGGCGCTGGTGGCGCTGATCCGGCCCGAGCGATTGGCGGAGGGCGCGGCGACGGGCCGGCCGACCGCTTCCAGCAGGGCATGGGCGACCGGGTGCGCCGGCACGCGCAACGCGACGGAAGGCAGGCCCGCCCGTGCCAGTTCGCTCACCGTGCAGCCCGGCGAGGCCGGCACCACGAGCGTCAGCGGCCCCGGCCAGAAGACCTGCGCAAGTGCTAGCGCATTGGCGTCGAACAGCCCCTGCCGGCGGGCGCTCGCGAGGTCCGGCAGATGCGAGATCAGGGGGTTGAAGCTCGGCCGCTCCTTGGCGGCATAGATGCCCGCCACCGCGCTGCCCGAGGTCGCATCGGCCGCGAGCCCATAGACCGTCTCTGTCGGCAGGGCGACGAGCCCACCCGCACGCAGCAGCGCGGCCGCCTCGGCGATGCCGTTGGCATCGGGGCTCAGGAGCTTGGTCTGGCGGGAGGCGGGCAGGGGGGGCTGGCTCAAGGCGAGATTGACCGGGTATGGTTTACATATAAACTAATCGATGGGCCTGACGCGGTACGCAAACGAAGGTCGCGCTGGCCCGCGCGTGGTAGAGGCGATAGTTCCTCGCTACCATCGCGGCAACGGCAAAAGCGAGCCTGGGCTCTGCCTCATGGCGGGGCCAAAGCATCGGACCGAAAAGTGGAATCCACTTTTCGGAAAAATCCGATGCGATAACAATGCGATAGATCACCGTGATCGCGTCCGGTAGGACGCGCGGTGATCTAGGCTTCAGGGAGACGAGTATGAGCTATCGCGCCCCCGTTTCTGACATGCTGGCGACCATGCGCCATGTCGCTGGCCTCGATCGGCTGATCGCAGACGGGCTGGCGCCCGAGCTCGACGGCGGTGTCTCCGAGGCTGTACTGGAGGAAGCTGCGAAGTTCGCCGCCGATGTCCTCGCCCCGCTCAACCGCGTCGGCGATACCCACGGATCGAAGCTGAAGGACGGCGCGATCACCACTCCGCCCGGCTGGAAGGAAGCCTACAAGGCCTGGGCCGAGGCCGGCTGGAACGCGCTGCCGGCGCCGGAGGCCTATGGCGGGCAGGCCCTGCCGACGCTGCTGCAATCGGCCTGCACGGAGATGTGGAACTCGGCCGCCTTCGCCTTCGCGCTCGGCCCGCTGCTGACGGTCGGCGCCATCGAGGCGCTCCATGCCCATGGCTCGGACTATCTGAAGGAGACCTATCTCGCCAAGCTCGTCGCGGGCGAGTGGATGGGCACGATGAACCTGACCGAGCCGCAGGCGGGCTCGGACCTCAACGCGCTGCGCAGCAAGGCCGAGCGCGTGGGCGACGGCACCTATCGCATCACCGGCCAGAAGATCTTCATCACCTATGGCGAGCACGACCTGACGGACAACATCGTCCATCTGGTGCTGGCGCGCCTCCCCGATGCCCCTCCCGGCACGCGCGGCATCTCGCTCTTCCTCGTGCCGAAATATCTGGTCAATGCCGACGGCTCGCTCGGCGCGCATAACGACCTGCGCTGCTCCGGCATCGAGCACAAGCTCGGCATCCATGCCTCGCCGACCTGCTCCATGGCCTTCGGCGACAATGGCGGTGCCATCGGCTGGCTGATCGGCGAGGAAAATCGCGGCCTCGCCTGCATGTTCACGATGATGAACAACGCCCGCCTGAATGTCGCGCTGCAGGGCGTCGCCATCGCCGAGCGGGCCTATCAGCAGGCGCTCGCCTTCGCCCATGAGCGCAAGCAAGGCGCTGCGCTCGATGCGCCGAAGGGCGCCCCGATGAGCCCGATCATCGTCCACCCCGACGTGCGCCGGATGCTGATGGACATGCGCGCCAAGACGCAAGGCGCCCGCGCCATCTCCTATCTGGTGGCCGAGGCGCTGGACCGTTCCCATCGCGAGGCGGATGCCGGCAAGCAGAAGGCTGCGACGGAGAGGGCTGCAATCCTCACCCCGGTCGCCAAGGCCTACTCCACGGATATGGGCATCGATGTCGCCTCGACCGGAATCCAGATCCATGGCGGCATGGGCTTCGTCGAGGAGACGGGCGCGGCCCAGCATCTGCGCGACGCCCGCATCGCCGCGATCTACGAGGGCACCAACGGCATCCAGGCCATCGACCTCGTTACCCGCAAGCTGCCGCTCTCCGGCGGCGAGGCGGTGAAGGCGCTGATCGCCGAGATGCGCGCTGTGGTCGGCGAGGTCGAGCGCGCCAATACGCCGGGCTTCGGCCATTCCGCCGCCCGCCTGGGTGCGGCCGTCGACGCGCTGGAGCGTGCGACCGACTGGATGCTGGCGACGCTCGGCACCAGCCAGGCCGACGCGCTGGCGGGCGCGACGCCCTATCTCAAGCTCTTCGCGCTGGCGCAGGGCGGCACGGGGCTGGCGAAGAAGGCGCTCGCCACCCGTTCGGAGGCAGAAGGCACCGCCGATCTCGCTACCGCCCGCTTCTATGCCGAATGCCTGGCGACCGAGGCGCCGGCGCTGGAGCTAACTGTCACGGAAGGCGCTGGCGCCATCGCGGACGCCGCGACGGTCTTCGCAGCGTGAGTGTGGCGGCGCCCCGTTCAGGCGACCGCACCCTTGCGGGCGCGGATATGCAGGAACAGCGGCGCGACATGCGTATCGGCGAGATAAGGCTCGACCTGCGCCGTCTGCGCGTCGACCCGCGGCTCGGCCATGTGTTCGATGGTCAGGCCGGCAGCGACGATCATCGCGACCCATTCGCTCATCGTGCGGTGGAAGCGCGGCACGCGGAAGGGCTCGACGCTGGCCCTGACCTCGGCCGGCGCGGCACCGAAGCGCCAGGTTTCGATCTCGCCGTTCGTGTTGTTGAAGTATTCGGAGATCAGCAATCCGGTCACGCTGCCCTCGGCATCGCGCAGGACCTTGCGGTTCGGCGGCGCGAAGCAGGGATGGAGGATCGAGAACTGCAGGAAGCCGCCGGGCTTCAGCACGCGCGCCGCCTCCGCCAGCGCCTTGTCCTGAGACGGCATGTCCATCAGCGACATGAAGGCCGTGGCGAAGTCGAAGGAAGCGTCCGGGAAGGGCAGGGCGGTGCCGTCCCCAAAGCGGTAGTCGATGCCGAGTGGCTTCGCGGCTTCGGCCTCCCGCGCATGGCGGATGAAGGTCGGCGCTATGTCGACGGCGGTCACGCGCCCGCCCGCTTCGGCGAGCTTGCGCGTGTTCGAGCCTTCGCCGCAGCCGATGTCGAGCCCGTTCATCCCCGCGATGTCCGGCAGGTTTGCCAGGAAGACCGGCGTGTTCAGCGCGTCGCGATAGAGGTCGTAGCCGGCCCGCGCATGCCGGGTCCATGTCTCCGCATTGGCCTCCCAGCAGGCGGCGACATCGGTGCTGTCCATGGTGCTGCTCCGTTGCGGGGGGAGCGGGGCTATAGAGCAGCAGAGGCGGTGTGGCTAGCCGAGACGGAGACGAAGCGCTCATGAAGGACGACGCTGCCGCGCCGATGTTCGCCGGCCGCATCTGTCTCGTCGCGGGCGCCTCTCGCGGGCTCGGGCGCGGCATCGCGAAGGCGCTGGGCGAGGCGGGCGCGACCGTCATCGTCACGGGCCGCTCCAGCGAGGCCGGGCCGCGCACCGACAACCGCCCCGAGACCTTCGAGGATGCGGCGCGCGAGGTCGAGGCTGCTGGCGGCAAAGGCCATCCCTATCGCTGCGACCACACCAGCGAGCGCGAGGTCGACGGGCTCGTGTCCTGGTCCTTGCGCCGCTTTGGCCGGCTCGACTGCGTCGTCGATGCGGTCTGGGGCGGCAATGAGGGCTATGACGGCGAGCGCTACCCGGATGGATCCAGCTTCGGCACGCCCTTCTGGCGCCGCCCAGTCGCAAGGCTAGGCGAGAGCTTCGAGAGCAGCCTCTATGCCCAGCTCCTGCTGGCGCGGGCCGTAGCCCCGGCCATGGTGCAGATGCGCTCGGGGCTGATCGTCACGGTGAGCTTCGACACGGCTCCCGGCTATCTCGGCGACGCCTTCTACGATCTCGCCAAGGCCGCGACGAACCGCCTGACACTGGTGATGGCGCAGGAGTTGAAACCCTTCGGGGTCACGGCGCTCGGCCTCTCGCCCGGCTATGCCCTGACCGAGCGCGTCCGCGATGCGGGCTTGGGCGACCAGACGACCGAGACGACGCTCTATGCCGGCCGCGCAGTGGCGGCGCTTGCGGCTGACCCGGAGGTGGCGCGCCGCACCGGGCAGGTGCTGCATGTCGCCGATCTCGCCCGCGAATACGGCTTCACCGACAGGGACGGCTCGCAGCCGGGCCGATACGTCATAACCAACGCGCAGGGAGGCGCCGATGTCGCTCAAGGGTAAGACGCTCTTCATCACCGGCGGCTCGCGCGGCATCGGGCTCGCCATCGCGATCAAGGCTGCGAAGGACGGCGCCAACGTCACCATCGCGGCCAAGACCGCGGAGCCGCATCCGAAGCTGCCCGGCACGATCTACACGGCGGCTGCCGAGATCGAGGCCGCGGGCGGCAAATGCCTGCCGCTGATGGTGGATGTTCGGGACGAGCAGAGCGTCGCCGAGGCGATCGCCAAGACGGCCGAGACCTTCGGCGGCATCGACATCCTCGTGAACAATGCGAGCGCGATCCAGCTCACCAATACGCAGATGACCGACATGAAGCGGTTTGATCTGATGCATCAGATCAACACGCGCGGCACCTTCATGGTCTCGAAATACGCCATTCCGCATCTGGAGAAGGCGGAAAACCCGCATATCCTGATGCTGTCGCCGCCGCTCGACATGAAGACGCATTGGTTCGCGCCGCATCTGGCTTACTCTATGGCCAAATACGGCATGAGCCTGTGCGTGCTGGGCCTGGCCGGCGAACTCGCGCCCAAGGGCATCGCTGTCAACGCGCTCTGGCCGCGCACCACCATCGCCACCGCTGCGGTCCAGAACCTGCTCGGCGGCGACAAGATGGTGCAGGCGAGCCGCACGCCGGAGATCATCGCCGATGCGGCGCATATGATCTTCTCGAAGCCGTCGCGGGAATTCTCCGGCAACTTCCTGATCGACGACAGCTTCATGGCCGGCGAGGGCGCCACCGATTTCACGCCCTATCGCGTCGATCCGTCGGTGCCGCTGATGCCGGATTTCTTCGTTCCGGCGGACAGCAAGCCGCCTCAGGGCGTCAAGGGCGGTGTCTGACGGCCACCTCGCCGTCATTGCGAGCGCAGCGAAGCAATCCCGGAGGAGCGCGCAACGTTCAGCCCAGTCCTTCTGGATTGCTTCGTCGCTTTGCTCCTCGCAATGACGGCTGCTCCATTCGTTTGACATCCCGCCCCGATCGGCTCTTCTGCCGGCATTCCTTCAGGCCCGGGGAGTGGGATTCGCGTCCATGCTGATGATCCACGGCATCTGCCCCGATACGGGGGACAGGCTCCGGAACGCCGCGGCCGCGCCGGACGGAGCCTTTCCGCCCGATGCCCTCTGGATCGACCTGCTGAATCCGACACCGGAGGAGGACAAGCGGGTCGAGCGGCATCTCGGCATCTCGATCCCGACGCGGGAGGAGATGCACGATCTCGAGCCCTCCGAGATCATCTATACCGAGAATGGCGCACGCTACATGACCGCGCGCGTCATCTGCCAGTCCGACACGATCGTGCCGAAGCTTGCCGACGTCACCTTCATCCTCACCGAAAAGGCGCTGGTGACGGTGCGCTATGACGAGCCCGGCGCCTTCAGCATCTTCCTCAACCGCGTCACCAAGCCCGGCGGCTGCAGCCAGCAGCCGGAAGCGGTTCTCGACGGGTTGATCGAGGCGATCGTGGACCGCGCCGCCGAGGTGCTGCGCGGCGTCGGCGACAAGATCGATATCTCGTCGCGCCGCGTCTTCGCCGGCCGCGGGCAGGACGTCGAGCGCGGCGGCGTCTATCAGGTGGTGATCCAGAAGATCGGCCAGTACGAGCACATCATCTCGAACGTCCGCGAGAGCATGGTCTCGGTCGAGCGCGTGCTGCTCTTCCTCTCGGCCAACTATACCCGGCCGAAGAAGGCGCAGAGCGGTTTCGCGGCAGAATGGCGCTCGGCCGTCCGCGACGTGCAGGCCATCGAGGAACACGCGACGTTCCTGTCGAACAAGCTGCAATTCATGCTGGACGCGACGCTGGGCCTCGTCTCGATCGAGCAGAACAAGATCATCAAGCTCTTCTCGGTCGTCTCGGTCGCGCTGATGCCGCCGACTCTGATCGCCTCGATCTACGGCATGAACTTCAAGATCATGCCGGAGCTTGACTGGCAGTGGGGCTATCCCACGGCGATCGGCCTGATGATCCTCTTCGCCGTGCTGCCCTACCTGTTCTTCCGCTGGAAGCGCTGGCTGTAAAGCTGCCGCCGTTGAGCTGAAAATCTCCCGGCGTCATCGAGATGAACGACGCTCCCGCGCCTTTAATTGCGCATGGGGCAGCGTTCCGAATGCCATCTCGTCATCATCTGGGGTGGTTAGCCTGGGGGACCACGATGACTGATGCAGACAACGTCGCCACGCTGGCGGGCCGCGCGCGGCGGCTCGGCCTTGTAGGCGATTTCGACGCCGGGCATGCCCTGCTCAACGAGGCCCGCAAACTGGCCGGCACGGACGATGGCGACCTGGCTGCATGCGCGATCGAACGCGGGCGCCTCTACAACACCGACGGCTCGTCCGCGTTGTCCCTGCCATTCTTTCACGAGGCCTGGGAAAGGGCCCAGCGGGCAGGCCGGCACGGGCTGGCAGTCGACGCGGCCCATATGATCGCCATCGTCTCCGAGGCCGATGAGGCGGTGCGATGGACGCGGGTTGCGCTCGACTACATCGCGAGCCACCCCGGCACCGAGCATTGGCGCGGGCCGCTCTACAACAATCTCGGCTGGACGCTGTTCGAGGCCGACAGGTTCGACGAGGCCCTCGCGATGTTCGAACAGGGCGTCGGCGTGAGGGAGGCCCTAGGCCAGCCTCGCGAGCTCAGGATCGCGCGCTATGCCGTGATCCGCGCCTTGCGGGCGCTGGAGCGTTTCGACGAGGCGATCGCGCTGGGCAAAAGCGTGATCGCGATCGCCGATGCCGACGGGGAAGACGCTCCCTTCGTCCAGGAGGAACTGGCCGAATGCCACGCCGCCCGCGGCGACGGAGCGGCAGCGAAGGTCCATGCGGTGCGGGCCCTCGCTGTTCTCCGCGGCGATCAGCGCTTCCAAAAGGCGGAGGCCGAGCGTTTCGAGCGGCTGCTGGCGCTGGCGAGGTGAACGAGCGACCTAGCTTAGAACCTTCGCTACGACCTGCTTCAGCGCCGTCTCGTCCCGCTCCAGCCAGCCCGGCACCGGCAGGTTCTTCGAGCGCAGGAAATCGGGGTTGAACAGCTTCGACTGATAGCGCGTGCCGTAGTCGCAGAGGATGGTCACGATGGTGTGGCCAGGCCCCATCTGCTTCGCCAGCCGGATCGCGCCGGCGACGTTGATGCCGGACGAGCCGCCGAGGCAGAGCCCCTCATGCTCCAGCAGGTCGAAGACGATCTGCACCGCCTCGGCATCGGGGATCTGGAACGAGACGTCGATGGGCGCGCCTTCCAGATTGGCGGTGATACGGCCCTGGCCGATGCCCTCGGTAATCGAGGACCCTTCCGCCTTGAGCACGCCGGTCGTGTAGAAGGAATGCAGCGCCGCACCCAGCGGATCGGCGAGCCCGATCGTCACCTTCGGGTCGCGGGCCTTCAGCGCCATGCCGACGCCGGCGAGCGTGCCGCCCGAGCCGACGGCACAGATGAAACCGTCCACCTTGCCGCCGGTCTGCTCCCAGATTTCCGGGCCGGTGGTTTCGAGATGGCCCTGGCGGTTTGCGACATTGTCGAACTGGTTGGCCCAGACTGCGCCGTTCGGCTCGGTTTGCGCCAGCGCTTCGGCCAGCCGGCCCGAGACCTTCACATAGTTGTTGGGATTGGCGTAGGGAGCGGCCGGCACCTCGACCAGCGTCGCGCCGGCCAGCCGCAGCATATCCTTCTTTTCCTGGCTCTGCGTCTCGGGGATGACGATCACCGAGCGGTAGCCCAGCGCATTGCCGACCAGCGCAATGCCGATGCCGGTATTGCCCGCCGTGCCCTCGACGATGACGCCGCCGGGCTTGAGCTGCCCCTTCGCCTCGGCATCGCGGATGATGGCGAGCGCGGCGCGGTCCTTCACCGACTGGCCGGGATTCATGAACTCGGCCTTGCCGAGGATGGTGCAGCCGGTCGCTTGCGAAGCGCGCTGCAGCTTGATGAGCGGAGTGTTGCCGATGGCTTCGATGACGCCGTCGCGGATAGTCATGCCGGAATTTCCCAATTCGTCACCGACCTGATAGGCGAAAGTCTTGCAGAGGTCATCAGTAAGGGCGCTCGGCGCCCGAAGTTGGAAGAATGTCCGCCGTCAGGCCGCAATCAGGAAAAGAACCGTCTCCCCGTCTCGCCATGAACGAGACGCTCACCGTGGTGCGCCTCGGCCAGAAGGGTGACGGCATCGCGGAAACCGCGTCGGGGCAGGTCTTCGTGCCCTATGCGCTGCCGGGCGAGACGGTGCGAGCTGTCGTCGATGGCGAGCGCGGGCAACTCGTCGAGATCATCGCACCGGCCGAATCGCGCATCGCCGCGATCTGCCCGCTCTTCACCCGCTGCGGCGGCTGCGCCGCCCAGCACATGGAGCCCGGCCTCTATCGCGAATGGAAGCGCCAGCAGGTCGTGACCGCGCTGAGCCGTGCCGGCGTCGAGGCGCCGGTCGGCGATCTCGTCGATGCCCATGGCGCCGGCCGCCGCCGCGTCACATTCCACGCCCGACAGCAGGGCGAGACCATGGTCGTCGGCTTCATGGCGGCGCGCAGCCATGATCTGGTTGCGGTCGAAGCCTGCCCCGTGCTGGCGCCGGGCCTCGCACGCGCCCCGGCTGCGGCGCAGATGCTGGCGAACCGCATGGGCAGCGCGAACAAGCCGCTCGATATCCAGGTCACCGCCTCTGAGGCGGGACTGGACGTCGACATCCGCGGCCATGGCCCGCTCGGCGACAAGCTCAGGCTCGCCCTGACGCAACTGGCCGAGCGGCTCGATCTCGCCCGGCTCTCCAATCATGGGGAGATCGTGGTCGAGCGCCGCCCGCCGCTGCAGCGCATGGGCAAGGCGGTGGTCGCGCCGGCGCCCGGCGGCTTCCTGCAGGCCACGGCGGCCGGCGAGGAGGCGCTTGCCGCGCTCATCATGGACGCACTGCCCAAGGGCAAGCGCGCCGCCGATCTCTTCTCCGGCTGCGGCCCCTTCAGCTTCCGGCTCGCCGAGCGCATGCAGGTGCTCGCCGTCGAGAGCGACGCGGCGGCGATGCTGGCTTTGACGAAGGGCATGGGCGCGACGCAGGGGCTGAAGCCCATCGCCGCCGAGACGCGCGATCTCTTCCGCCGCCCGCTGCTGGAGCATGAGCTGAACGGCTTCGACGTGGTGGTGCTCGACCCGCCGCGCGCTGGCGCGGAGGCTCAAGCCAAGCGGCTGGCGGCCTCGAAGGTCCGGAACGTGATCTATGTCTCCTGCGACGCTGGCAGCTTCGCGCGCGACGCTGCGACTCTGGTTGCGGGCGGATATGCGCTGGAGGCCGTGACGCCGGTCGATCAGTTCCGCTATTCCGCCCATGTCGAGCTCGTCGGCGTGTTCCGGCGAGGCAAGAAGGGCTGAGATTTCCAGACAGCCTTTGAGGGCGGGGTTCCGATGAGCGCAATTCTCGAACGCATGGCCGGCATCGTCGGCGCGAAGAACGTCGTCACCGATGTCGACGCCATGGTGCCTTACCTCAAGGAATGGCGCGATCTCTTCCGCGGCAAGGCGCAAGCCATCGTCCGCCCCGGCTCGACCGCCGAGGTCGCGGAGCTGGTGAAGCTCGCCGCCCAGACGGGCACGACGCTGGTGCCGCAGGGCGGCAATACCGGCCTCGTCGGCGGCCAGATCCCGATCGCGGAGGGCCGCGAGGTCATCCTCTCGCTGCAGCGCCTCGACAAGGTCCGCGCCGTCGATACCGATGGCGACACCATGATCGTCGAGGCCGGCGTCACGCTGAAGCGTGCGCAGGACACGGCCGAAGCCGCCGGGCGGCTCTTCCCGCTTTCGCTCGCATCGGAGGGCTCCTGCACCATCGGCGGAAACCTCTCGACCAATGCCGGCGGCACGGCCGTGCTCGCCTATGGCAACGCCCGTGAACTCTGCCTCGGTCTCGAAGTGGTGCTGCCGGACGGGCGCATCTGGAACGGGCTGCGGCAGCTCCGCAAGGACAACACCGGTTACGATTTGAAGGACCTCTTCATCGGCTCGGAAGGCACGCTCGGCATCATCACCGCCGCCGTGCTCAAGCTCTTCCCGCTGCCGGCCGCGCGCGCCACCGCCTTCCTCGCGGTGCCGGAGCCGGCCGCCGCGCTCGCACTGCTGAACGACGCCAAGGCCGGCGCCGGCGGCACGCTGACCACCTTCGAGCTGATGCCGCGCATCGGGCTCGAATTTGTCCTGCGCCACGCCGCTGGCGCGCGCGCCCCGCTCTCCGAGCCCTCGCCCTGGTATGTGCTGATGGAGGTCTCGGCACAGTCCGCGGCCGGGCTCGACGAGGCGGTCGAGGCCTTCCTCGGCGAGGCGCTGGAGAAGGGCATCGTCACCGACGCGGCGCTCGCCGGCTCGCTGACCCAGCGTGCCGATTTCTGGAAGCTGCGCGAGATGATGTCCGAGGTGCAGACCTATGAGGGCGGCTCGATCAAGCATGACGTCTCCGTACCGGTGCATGCCCAGCCGGAGTTCCTGAAGCGCGCCATTGCGGTGGTGGAGGCGATGGTGCCGGGCTGCCGGCCGGTGCCCTTCGGCCATCTCGGCGACGGCAACATCCATTTCAACGTCAGCCAGCCGGTCGGCGCCGACAAGGCCGCCTATCTCGCCGGCTGGAGCGAGATGAACGAGGCGGTCCACGCCATCGTCACGGAGCTGCACGGCTCGATCTCGGCGGAGCACGGCATCGGCCGCCTCAAGCGCGATCTGCTGCCGGGCGTGAAGGACCCGGTCGAACTCGACCTGATGCGCGCGATCAAGCAGACGCTCGATCCCAAGGGCGTCCTCAATCCGGGCGCTATGCTGCCAAGCAAGTAGGTTCGGACAGCGCGGGGAACCCTCTCCCAGAGGGAGAGGACAGGGTGAGGGGAAGGCCGCTAATCCGATTTTGCCGTGAGGCGGTCGCTGCCCTGGGGCATACCTCACTGGTCCAACCGCCTGCACCTCACCCCTGCCCCTCTCCTTGCAGGAGAGGGGTTCTCGCGCGCCTCCTACAATTCCCGCCCGAGAATGACGCGTGTTGCTGCCCAAAAAACTGGCAGGACGGCATCCGCGCCTGATTGACCGCTCTTTGGCCCCTCTCTAGCCTCTGAACGACAATCAAAAATCGGGGATCGGCTCATGATCGGCGTGGTGCGTGGTGTTTCGAAGAATGTGGCGTCCAAGAGCGGCAGAATGACGCGTCGGGCGCTGGCTGCGGCCGCTGCCGGCTGCGCTCTCGCGCTCGCTTCCGCACTGCCCGCCGCGGCGCAGACGCCGCTCAAGTTCACGCTGGACTGGGTCTTCCAGGGGCCGACCTCGCCCTTCCTGGTCGCGCTCGACAAGGGCTACTACAAGGCCGAGGGGCTCGACGTCACGATGGACCCCGGCCAGGGCTCGGCCGGCGCAGTGCAGCGCGTCGCCACCGGCGCCTACGACATCGGCTTCGCCGATGTGAACTCGCTGATCGAGTACAACGCCAAGAACGCGGGCAAGGAGATCCTCTGCGTCTTCATGGCCTATGATTTCCCGCCCTTCGGCGTGCATACGCTGAAGAAGAGCGGCATCACCAAGCCCGCCGACCTCGCCGGCAAGAAGCTCGGCGCCCCCGTCTTCGACGCCTCCTTCCGCCTCTTCCCCGCCTTCGCCAAGAAGGTCGGGCTCGATGCTGCCAAGGTCGAGCACGTCAACCTGACGCCGCAGCTGCGCGAGCAGTCGCTGGTGCAGGGCACGGTAGACTTCATCTCCGGCCACTACTTCTCGTCTGTCCTCGACCTGAGGGCGCGGGGCGTGAAGGTGGAGGACATCGTCTCCTTCAACTACAGCGACTTTAAGATGGACGTTTATGGCAACGGCATCATCGTCTCGCCGGCGCTGGCCGCGAAGCCGGAGGCTGTCACCGCCTTCCTGCGCGCCGCTGCCAAGGCCTGGAAGGAAGTCGCCGCCAATCCCGCCGTCGGCATCGCCGCCGCCAAGAAGCGCGACCCGCTGATCGACGAGAAGCTGGAGGCCGAGCGCCTCGACATGTCGCTGAAGATGAATGTGCTCACCCCCTTCGTGAAGGCGAACGGCATGGGCGATGTCGACCCTGCTCGCTTCGCCCGCTCGGTCAAGGATGTCGCCGAGGCGTTCAGCCTGCCCGCGGCCCCGGAACCCGACAAGGTGTTCACGAGCAAGTTCCTGCCGCCCAAGGCAGAGCGGATGATCGCGCCCTGAGCCTAGGCCGTCATGGCCGGGCTTGACCCGGCCATCTCTTCACGAAAGCCCTTCTTCCCGAGATTCTCGGGGCAAGCCCGAGAATGACGCCCTTCATGCCCGAGACCGCCAGCGATCCCCTCGTCGAACTGCGCCAGGTCAGCCTCGCCTATGGCACCGGGGCCTCGCGCATGCTGGCGCTGGAGGACGCGACGCTCTCCATCGCCAAGGGCGAGTTCATCGCCGTGGTCGGGCCCTCCGGCTGCGGCAAGTCGACCCTGATGAAGCTCGTCACCGGCCTCCTGCCGCCCACGAGCGGCGAAATCCGGGTGCATGGGCAGGTGGTGAAGGGGCCGATCCGCGGCGTCGGCATGGCCTTCCAGGCGCCGACGCTGATGCCCTGGCGCACGACGCTCGACAACATCCTGCTTCCACTGGAGGTAGTCGAGCCGCATAAGCGCCGCTTCCGCGCCAACAAGGCCGAGTATGTCGCGCGCGTCGAGGCGCTGCTCGCCTCGGTGGGCCTCGGCGGCTTCGGCGACAAATATCCCTGGCAGCTCTCGGGCGGCATGCAGCAGCGTTCCAGCCTGTGCCGTGCGCTCGTCCACGAGCCCGATATCCTGATGCTCGACGAGCCCTTCGGCGCGCTCGACGCCTTCACGCGCGAGGAGCTCTGGAGCGTGATGCAGAAGCTCTGGATGGAGCGACGCTTCACCGCCGTGCTGGTCACGCACGATCTGCGCGAGGCGGTCTATCTCGCCGACACCGTCTATGTGATGAGCCGGCGCCCCGGAAAGATCGTCAAGATCCGCAAGATCGAGTTGCCGCGCCCGCGCACGCTGGAGACGACCTTCCAGGTCGAGTTCGTCGACATCGTCCATGAGCTGCGCGAGCGCATCCATATGGAGCACGCGTGATGCGGCCCCCGGCAGGACAAAGATCATGACGGAGACGCAGAAGCGCCTGCTGCTCATCGCCATGCCCTGGCTCGCCATGGCGGGCCTACTGCTGCTTTGGGAAGCCGCCTGCATCGTCTTCGACGTGCCGGAGATTCTGGCCCCGCGCCCGACGCGCATCATCGAGACGATGATCCTGCGCTGGGACATCCTGCTGCGCTTCTGCCTGGAGACGCTGTGGACGACGATCATCGGCTTTGCGCTGGCGATCGGCTTCGGCCTCCTGCTGGGCTTGGCCATCGGCGCCTCGCCCTTCATCTATTCGGGCTTGTATCCGCTGCTGATCGCCTTCAACGCGATCCCGAAGGTCGCGATCGTGCCGATCCTGATGATCTGGGTCGGGGTCGGGGCGCTGCCTGCGGTCATCACAGCCTTCGTCATCTCCTTCTTCCCGATCGTCGTGAACGTCGCGACGGGGCTCGCGACCATCGAGCCGGAGATGCGGGACGTGATGCGCTCGCTCGGCGCGAGCCAATGGGAGATCCTGACCAAGGTCGGCGTGCCGCGCGCGATGCCCTATCTCTTCGCGAGCCTTAAGGTTGCGGTGACGCTCGCCTTTATCGGCTCGGTCCTATCCGAGACGGTCGGCGGCAATCGCGGCATCGGCTTCCTGATGCTCTCGGCCGGCGCGCGCAACGACGCGCCGACGACCTTCGCCGGCCTCTTCTCCATCGCCATCATGGGCATTGCGCTCTATGCGCTCTGCGCCCTGGTCGAGCGGCGGATGACGCGCTGGGCCTTCCGTGGCGAGATCGTCTCTTAAAGTCGGGGCATCCTGAAACGCGCCGTCATTGCAGGCTCTTTCGCTGAAGCGAAGCCCCGGAATGACGGCGTCGGTTCCTAAGGCGTCGCGACGTAGCCGTCGCGGCGCGGATCGGCGGCCCCGGTGAAGAGCCCCGTCGCCGGGTCGATCGAAACCGCCTGCATGCCGCCGCAGAACATCGTCCAGCCGGTATCGAAGGCCTGCGCCTCATGCCCGCGCCCGACGAGCTCAGCGATGGTCTCGGGCGTAACGCGGTTCTCGATCTGGACGGCGCGGCCGTCCCAGAGCCGGGCGCGCGGCGCCTCGATCGCCTGTTGCAGCGGCAGGCCGAAGTCGAGATGCTGCACCATGGCCTGCACTTGCGTCTGCAGGATGCCGTAGCTGCCCGGCGTGCCGAGCGCGAGCACAGGCTTGCCGTTCCGGGTCGAGAGCGAGGGCGCCATGCAGATCGGCAGCGCATCGCCCGGGTTCGAGCGGTTCGGGCTGCCGGGCTGCACATCGGCCCAGTAGAGGAAGTTGTTGAGGGTGAGCCCCGTTCCGGGCACCACCACCCCGCTGCCGAAGGGGCTGCCGAGGCTCTGCGTGATGCAGATCAGGTTGCCCTCGCTGTCGGCAATGGAAAGCGAGGTCGTATGGGCTGGGTCCGGGCTCTCCTGCGGCACCCATTGCTCGGTCGGCCCGGTGATCGGCTGGCCGTCCTTGGCGCGCTTGCGCAGCCGCTCGACGCTGGCGTCGGAAAGGAGTTCGGAGAGCTTCGCAGGGCTCGGATTGTTGTGGGCGATGCGTTCGCCGGCCGCGAGCCGGATCGCACGATACACGAGGTCGAGATGCTCCGGCCCGTCCTTGGGCAGCGAGGTGAGGTCGAGCCCGTCGAGGATGCGCAGCGTCAGCAGGAACTGGAAGCCCTCGCAGGGCGGGGGCGGTACGTTCACGTCGAGCCCGCGATAGGAGACGGACAGTGGCTCGCACCAGACGGGCTTCACCGCGGCGAGGTCGGCCATCGTCATCGCCCCGCCGAGGGACTGGATATGAGCGATGACGCGCTCGCCCAGCGCCCCGCGATAGAAATGCTCCGGCCCCTTCTCAGCGATCTCCGTCAGCGTGCGGGCGAGGTCGGGCTGGACCAGCAGGGAGCCGAGGCCCATCGGCTTGCCGTCCGGCTGATAGGTCTTCGCCCAGCTTGGATAGAGCGCGGCCTGCGCCTGCATGATCGGCGCCTGCTCGGTGAACTCCACTGCGCCGAACTCGGCGAGCGCGAAACCGTCCCGAGCCAGCGCAATGGCCGGCGCGAAGATCTCGGGCAGGGATTTGCGGCCATAGGTCTTCACCAGCTCGCACCAGCCCGCGAGATTTCCCGGCGCGCCGATGGCGAAGGGGCCGCGCTCGAGCTCGGCCCTCTGGCTGAAGCGCTGGGCCGGGAAGCTCGCCGGGATCGGCGGCACAAAATCCAGCACACGGACGCGGCTCTCCGCGGCGACCCACATCGTCGCGAGACCTAGTCCCGCCAGCCCGGACATGAAGGGCTCGACCACGTTGAGCGCGGCTGTCGTCGCGGCCGCGGCATCGAAGGCGTTGCCGCCCTGCGCCAGGAGCCGTGCCCCGGCCTGCGCCGCCAGGGGATGCGCAGCGGCGACCATGCCGTGGCGGGAGGTGATGGTGGGCCGGCGGCCGGTCATGCTCGCGTCTCCTGATCTTGCCGGCGACGATCAGAGCATGAATCGGGCCTCAGAACAGGCTGCCCTGCCCATCATCGGCGCGCGGCCGGGCCGCCTTGCGCGCATGGCTCGGAGCAACCGGTGGCGCCTCCGTCAGCGGCACCTGAACCTCCGGCCCGTCATTGGCGACCTTGTTGACCCCAGGCCCGACGGCGACCGGCTCCAGCAGATCGTCAGGCGGCGGCCGGAGCAGGCGGGCCGTTTGCTGCGCCGTCGCCTGCGGATCGAGCCAGGCGTCGTGATCGGCCGGGTCGAGGATGATCGGGCAGCGATGGTGGATGCCGGCCATGGTGCCGTTGGCCGGGCCGGTCATCATCGCGACCGTGTCGATCTCCGATCCGTCCGGCGAAATCCAGGTCTCCCAGAGAGCGGCGAAGGCGAAGAAGCCGCGATCCGCCCGGCGGAACAGGAAAGCCTCGTTGCGCGCCTCCCGACCCGTACCGCTGCGCCGCCATTCGTAGAAGGCGTCGGCCGGCATCAGGCAGCGCCGCCGGACAAGAGCGTTGCGGAAGGACGGCTTCTCCGCCGCGCTCTCGCTGCGGATGTTGATGACGAGCGGGAAATCCTTCGGGTCCTTGACCCAGCCCGGAATGAAACCCCAGCGCATCAGCAGGAAACGCCGCGCTCCGTCATGCGGAAGCACGACCGGCACGGGCTGCGTCGGCGCGATGTTGTAGCGCGGCGGGAAATTGGGTTGCTCGCGATAGCCGAAGGCCTCGCGCATCGCTTCGGGGGGCAGGGTGATGGCGTAGCGTCCGCACATGGCGCTGTTTACCGCGACAAAGCGCGTTTTAATCAACACTTTATTTCCGGTTGCGGCAGCATAGTCCGCCCGTTCCGGGGCTACGTATGACCGCCAAAGCAACCAAAGCGCCGTCGCTGGTGGCGTTAGATCGTGTCGGGAGCGGCCGGGAACCCCGCCTCTCGACCGATTTTCTGAACCGCTACAACGAAGCGCTGATGCTGATAGAGATGTCGGCCGTGGACGACAGCGTCGTCGCCGATCTCAAGGCCTGGCGCAGCCTCAGCTATCGCGAGCATTTCGCCTCCTCCCCGCTGCGCGTCGCCGCATCCGCGCTGGCCGCCTATGACCGGATCGAGCCTGCGCGGACCAGGGCTTTCGAGGATGCCTGCCGGTCGATGGATCGGGTGATTCAGGCCGTCACGGCGCTGCTCGCCGAACAGCCGCGCCCGCCGGAGCTGCCGATCGTCATCACGGGGGCGAGCGCGGCCGTACGCAAGCTGATCGCCGGCCTGATCCAGTTCATCAACGCCAATGGCGAGATCGACATCGCCCTCTTCGACGACATCACCGTCCAGGCGGAGATCGACGCGCTCCTGGACAATTGATCAGCCCGTCCTGCGCGCCGCCACCAGGAATTCGCGATTGCCGTCGCCTCCTTCGATCGGGGAGGGGACGGGTCCCTGAACCTTGAAGCCGAGCTCTTCCAGCACCGCCACGATCTCGGTGCAGACTTGGGCTTGAACCGTCTCGTCGCGGACGATGCCCTTCTTGAGCGCGGCCCGCCCGGCCTCGAATTGCGGCTTTATCAGTGCGGCGATGGCGGCCTCGGGCGCGAGCAGCGCGGCCACAGCCGGCAGCACGAGCTTCAGCGAGATGAAGCTGACATCGATCGCTGCAAGCTGCGGCTGCTCCGGCAGCGCTTCGGGCAAGAGCGTGCGGATATCCTGCCCCTCCAGGCTGGTGACGCGCGGATCGTCCCGCAGCGAGGCGTGGAGCTGGTCGCGGCCGACATCGACGGCAACGACATGCCTGGCGCCACGCGTGAGCAGCAGATCGGTGAAGCCGCCGGTCGAGGCGCCGACATCGAGGCAGGTCAGCCCGTCCGGATCGAGGCCGAAGGCATCGAGCGCGCCTGCCAGCTTGAGCCCGCCGCGCGAGACGTAAGGATGCGGCGCCTGTGCGGTGATCTCCGCATCCCGCGCCACCATCTCTGACGCCTTGCGCACGGCAGCGCCATTCGCGCTGACGAGCCCGGCCGCAATCGCGGCTTGGGCCCGCGCCCGGCTCTCGAAGAAGCCGCGCTCGACGAGGAGCTGGTCGGCCCTGGCCTTCATGGCGCTAGGCGAGCTTGACCGCGCTCGGCGCTCCCAGCGCGCCCTCGACTGCGGCCACGATGCCGGCGGCGTCGAGCCCGGCGGCTGCATACATGGCGTCCGGCTTGTCATGGTCCTGGTAGACGTCGGGCAGCGTCAGAGCGCGGACCTTCAGGCCGGCATCAAGCGCGCCGTTCCGGGCGAGCAGATGCAGCACATGGCTGCCGAAGCCGCCGACCGAGCCCTCCTCGACGGTGATGAGGATGTCGTGCTCGCGCGCGAGCTTCAGGATCAGCGCCTCGTCCAGCGGCTTGGCGAAGCGTGCATCGGCCACCGTGGTCGAGAGCCCGCGCTGCGCCAGCAGATCCGCCGCCTTCAGGGATTCGGCGAGCCGCGTGCCGAGCGAGAGCAGCGCGACCTGCGTGCCCTCCCGGACGATGCGGCCCTTGCCGATCTCCAGCGGCACGCCGACATCCGGAATGTCGACGCCGACGCCTTCGCCGCGCGGATAGCGGAAGGCGATGGGGCCTGCGTCGTAAGCCGCGGCGGTGGCGACCATATGGGTCAGCTCCGCCTCGTCGGCCGCCGCCATCACCACCATGTCCGGCAGGCAGGCGAGATAGGCGACGTCGAAGGAGCCGGCATGGGTTGCGCCGTCCGCGCCGACGAGCCCCGCCCGGTCTAGCGCGAAGCGCACGGGCAGCTTCTGGATCGCGACATCATGGACGATCTGGTCGTAGGCCCGCTGCATGAAGGTCGAATAGATCGCGACGAAGGGCTTGTAGCCTTCGGTGGCGAGGCCGGCGGCGAAGGTTACCGCATGCTGCTCGGCGATGCCGACATCGAAGGTCCGCTCCGGGAATATTTGTCCGAAGCTGTCGAGACCGGTGCCGGACGGCATGGCGGCGGTCACGGCAACGATTTTCTCGTCTTCCCGCGCCTCCTTGATCAGCGCGTTGGCGAAGACGCCGGTATAGCTCGGCGCATTTGCCGGCGCCTTGGCCTGCTGCCCCGTGACGGGGTCGAACTTGACGACGCCGTGATATTTGTCGGCGCTGGCTTCGGCGGGGCCGTAGCCCTTGCCCTTCTGCGTCACGACATGGACGAGGATCGGCCCGTTGCCGGCGTCGCGGACATTGCGCAGCACCGGCAGCAGATGGTCGAGGTTATGCCCGTCGATCGGCCCGACATAATAGAAGCCGAGCTCCTCGAACATCGTCCCGCCGGTCCAGAAGCCGCGGGCATATTCCTCGGTGCGCTTTGCCTTGTCGTGGAAGAAGCGCGGCAGCCGCTCGGCGAGATATTTGCCGAGCTCGCGCAGCGAACGATAGGTCCGCCCCGAGACGAGCCTTGCCAGATAGGCCGACATCGCCCCGACCGGCGGCGCGATCGACATGTCGTTGTCGTTGAGGATGACGATCAGGCGCGAGCCGAGCGCGCCCGCATTGTTCATCGCCTCATAGGCCATGCCGGCCGACATCGCGCCGTCGCCGATCACGGCGATGACGTTGTTGTTCCCGCCCTCGAGGTCCCGCGCCACGGCCATGCCGAGCCCGGCCGAGATCGAGGTCGAGGAATGGGCGGCGCCGAAGGGGTCGTATTCGCTCTCGGCCCGCTTGGTGAAGCCCGAGAGCCCGCCCGGCTGCCGTAGAGTGCGGATGCGGTCGCGCCGGCCGGTCAGGATCTTGTGCGGATAGGCCTGGTGGCCGACATCCCAGATCAGCCGGTCGCGCGGCGTGTCGAAGACATGATGCAGCGCGACCGTCAGCTCGACCACGCCGAGCCCGGCGCCGAGATGCCCGCCCGTGACGGAGACGGCGTCGATCGTCTCCAGCCGCAGCTCGTCGGCGAGCTGGCGCAGCTTCGCATCGTCGAGCGCCCGAAGATCGGCCGGGTTGCGGATCGTGTCGAGAAGCGGCGTGGCGGGGCGTGGCACGAAGCTGTTCGTCTCGTTGGAATGGGGCCGTCCTGAATAGAGCCTGTGCGTCGGGCTGGCAAACTGTCCCGGATAGGGCAGCGGAAACCACGCCCGTCATTCCGGGGCAGGCCGAAGACCTGAGCCCGGAACCCAACCCGCGTCATGCTGGCCCCCGTGGCGAGCATCCACGTCTTGAACACCTCGCGGTATCGACGAAGACGTGGATGGTCGGGACACGCCCGACCATGAAGGCAAGGCTATGCGAGACCTGGCTGGGCTCAACCCTCGGGCAGCGGGATGAACTCCTGGTCGTCCCCGGGCACGGTGTCGAAGCGACCGGTCTTCCACTCCTGCTTGGCCTGCTCGATGCGCTCCTTCGAGGAGGAGACGAAGTTCCACCAGATGTTGCGGGGGCCATCCATCGGCTCGCCGCCGACGAGCATCACCCGGCTCTGGTCGACGGCCAGGATCGAGATGCGGTCGCCCGGCTTGAAGACGAGCAACTGGCCAGCGCCGAATTCCTCGCCGGCGATGTCGATCTTGCCCGAGACGATATAGACCGCCCGCTCGTCGTAATCGGGATCGAGCGGCAGGATCGAACCGGGCGAGAGCACCGCTTCGGCATAGAGCGCGTCCCATGGAAATTTGACGGGCGAGGTTTGGCCATAGGCCGAGCCCATGATCAGGCTGATGCGCTTTCCGCCTTCGACGATCCTTGGCAGCTCCGGCGCTCCGTGATGCATGAATTCGGGAGCGACCTCCTCATGGGTCTTCGGCAGGGCGAGCCAGGCCTGGATGCCGTAGAGCCTGGGCCCGGTGGCTCGCGCCTCCATCCCGGTGCGCTCGGAATGGACGATGCCCCGCCCGGCGGTCATCAGGTTCACGGCGCCCGGCTTGATCGCCAGCGCCGTGCCGAGCGAGTCGCGATGCATGATCTCGCCGTCGAAGAGATAGGTCACGGTCGAGAGCCCGATATGCGGGTGCGGGCGCACGTCGAGCCCCTCGCCGAGATGGAACTCGGCCGGCCCCATCTGGTCGAAGAAGATGAAGGGGCCGACCATCCGTTTGCCGATGGCCGGCAACGCACGGCGGACCTGGAAGCCGCCGAGATCGTGCGTCCGAGGCACGATCACCTTCTCGATCGCCTCGCAGGAGCGGGCATCGCCCATGATCGGATCGTCTGCGGGCAGTTGCGACATGGCGGCCTCCTTGGTTGCAAGGAAGGGTACCCCGTTTGCCGCGCCGGGCAAGCCGGCCGCCTGCAACCGGTCGCTGGCGGCCACGCAATCCCGGAGCCGCCGTCTTCGCCTATGGCGATCAGCTGTCCACGTCGAGCGGTGTGGCGCCCGTCGGCTTGCCGTCCGCGCCGAGCGTGATGCGCTCGATGCGGGCCTCGGCCTGCTTCAAAAGCGCGTCGCAGCGTGCCTTCAGCGCCTCGCCGCGCGTATAGATCGCGATCGATTCCTCGAGCGGCACGTCGCCGCGCTCCAGCCGCGCGACGATGCCTTCGAGCTCCTTCAGCGCCGCCTCGAAGGGCAGGGCGGCGACGTCGGCGTTGGGATTGTCTTGCGACTTGTCTTGGCTCACGGACCGATTCCTCTTTGCCGCAAGCTTATCGACTGGCGCGCCGCGGGCCGCAACCCGCTTTCGACCTCAGACCGGCAGCGCCGAGGTCTTCTTGATGGTGCGCAGCGTCAGGGTCGACTGGACGCGGGTGACCCCCGGCAGTTGCGTGATGATATCGGTATGAATGCGCTCGAAATCGGCGCTGTCGCGATAGATCACCCGCATCATGTAGTCATGCGCGCCGGCGAGCAGGTGGCATTCCAGAATCTCGGGCAGGCTCTGCACCGCCTGCTCGAAGCTCTCCAGCGAGGCCCGCCCCTGCTGGTCGAGCGTGACGAAGACGAAGGCCGTGCCGGGGAAGCCCGCGATCCTGTCGTCGAGCATCATCGCATAGCCGCGGATCAGGCCGCTTTCCTCGAGCTGGCGCACCCGCCGCAGGCAGGCCGAGGGTGACAGATGCACCTTTTCCGCAAGGTCGGAATTGGTGATCCGCCCGTCCTGCTGGAGAAAACGCAGGATGGCGCGGTCGCGCGAGTCGAGTTCGATCATGGCCACGGATACAAAACCTCTTCCGGGCTACATCGTCGCAAAAATCCCCCAAGGCAAGCAATTTTCTGCAGCGATCCTCGGATCAGTCGGAAATTATCCTCCGTTACGAGGAAATGCGTGCATGAATATGCGTGGCAGCCTCAGCCGAGCGGCATGGCGAAGGGCGTGCCCTCGAAGGCGTCCGCCCCGCGCCCGATCCGCTCGATGGCGCGGATCATCCGCCCGCGCCGGCCGAGCGCGGCATCGGCCAGCGTCACGAGCCTGATGTTCGGCGTGGCAGACGGCGCCGCGCCGCGCAGCGCATCCGCAGCCTCCTCCTCGTCGCGATCGGGCTTGAGCGCGCACGCCGCGATATAGGCGGCCGCAGTCGAGCGGCTGATGCCGGCCCAGCAATGGACCACCATTGGCGCCTGCCTGTCCCATTCGGCGACGAAGGTGAGGAAGCGGTGGAGATGCTCCTCGGCGGGCAGGATATGCCCGTCCATCGGCGCAGCGATGTCGGACATGCCGAGGAAGAGATGGCGCTCGGCGAGGATGCCTGCCGGCCGCTCCACCGCCGTGCCGGCATTGATCAGCGTCACGACATGGCTGGCGCGGACCGCGGCGACGGTCTCGTGCAGGCGTGAGAGGGAAGAGACGTGCAGGCTTGGCATGGTGCGGTTCCGGTGGGGCTATTCCGCCGCCAGCCGCGTCGCCCGCCACTGCGCCAGAAGCGCGCGCAGCGCGGCGGGCTTGAGCGGCTTGTTGAGCAGATGGACGTCGAGCGCGCCGGCGGCCTCGCGCACATGCGGCGTCCGGTCGGCCGTCAGCAGGATGGCTGGCATCGGCGCCCTGGCCCGGGTTCTCAGTGCGGTGATGGCGGTCAGCCCGTTGCCATGGTCGAGATGATAATCCGCGATGACGACGTCGGGCTCTTCCTTGCCGCCGACATGGGCGACAGCCTCCTCCAGACCGGAGGCGGTGGTGACGCGGCAGCCCCATCCTTCAAGCAGGCGCTTCATCCCGTCGAGGATCGTCGGCTCGTTGTCGATGACGAGCAGCCGCATGCCGGCGAGTTGGCCGGCCGGGCTCGTACGCGGTGCCGAACCCGTCGCCATCGCAGGCAGTGGGGCGGCGCGCGGCACCAGCACCGAGAAGCGCGTGCCGCGGCCGGGCACGGAATCGAGCGTCAATCCATGGTCGAGGGCGCGCGCGATGCGCTGGACGATGGAGAGGCCCAGGCCGAGCCCGCGCGCCACACGTGCGCCCTGGTCGAGCCGCTGGAACTCGCGGAACACGGTCTTCTGCTTGCTCTGCGGAATGCCGAGCCCGGTATCGATGACCTCGACCGCGACCTGCGCGCCGCGCCGGCGGCAGCCGATCAGCACCTTGCCGCCCGGCGTGTACTTAATCGCGTTCGAGATCAGGTTCTGCAGCAGGCGTCGCAGCAGCCGCCGGTCGGAGCGCAGGGTCAGGCTCGTCGGCATGAAGACGAGCTTCAGCCCCTTCTCCTGCGCGCTCGGCTCGAATTCGCGCTGGAGCTGGCGCATCAGCTCGTCGAGGCGGAAGCTGGAGAGCTCCGGCTTGAGCGCGCCGCCGTCGAGACGCGAGATTTCGAGCAGCGCGGTCAGGATTTCCTCGACGGCGTCGAGCGAGGCGTCGATGTTCTCGGCCAGATCCGGATGGCCGGCGGTGCGGTCGCGCTCGACCAGCGAGGTGGCGTAGAGCCGCGCCGCGTTGAGCGGCTGCAGGATGTCGTGGCTGGCGGCGGCGAGGAAGCGCGTCTTGGAGGCGTTGGCGGCTTCGGCCTCTGCCTTGGCGCGCTGCAGCTCGGTATTGACGTGCAGCAGCTCCTCGGTACGCTCAGCGACGCGCCGCTCCAGGCTCTCATTGGCCCGCTCCAGCTCTTCCTCGCCGGCGACGGTCTCGGTGATGTCGGTATAGGTGGTGACGAAGCCGCCGTCCGGCAGCGGGTTGGTGCGGACCTCGATGACCTTCTTCGAGGGGTAGAGCTTGAGGCGGACAGGTTCGCGGTCGTTGACGAAGCTTTCGAGCCGCGCCGCCATCAGATCGTCCTGCGCGCCGTCGCCATAGGCGCCGCGCGCCGCGTTGAAGCGCACGACCTCGTCGAGGCCTGTGCCGAAGCGCACCAGCGAGGGCGGCAGATCGTAGAGCTGGATGAAGGCCTGGTTCCAGGCGAGCAGCCTGAGGTCCCGGTCCAGCACGGTGATGCCCTGGCCGGCATGGTCGAGCCCGTGCTGCAGGATGTCGCGGTTGTACTGCAGCGCGGCCGAGGCGTCGTCGAGCAGCTTGAAGGCGGCTTCGGTCGACAGATTGCGCCGCTTCAGCAGGAGCGACAGCACGAGGCGGGAGGAGGCGGCGCCGATGGCCGAGGAAAGCAGGTGTTCTCCAAAACGCAGCAAATGAATGTCGGCGTCCCGGCCGGGATCGGGTGTCGCGCCGCGGCTGCTGTTGAAGCCCTCGAAGGCGCGTTCGGTGCGTTCATGGCCGAGATAGCGCGCGATGGTCGATTGCAGCTCGCCCTCGGTCACGCTGGTGCGCCAGAGCGAGAAGCTCTGCGCCATCGTCGCCGGCTCGGAGGTGACGAAGGCATTGGCCTGCAGTCTCTCCATGGGGTTTGCGGGCCTGAGCAGCGAGAAGCCGAGATACGCCAGGATGTTGAGTCCGAGGCTCCAGAACACGCCATGGGTGAGCGCCGGCCACTGCAGCCCGAACAGGCTTTCCGGCCTGAGGGCACCGATCCCGAACGGGCCTTGCGTCACGATTTCGCTCCACCAGCCGCCCGGAATGGCAAGGCTCGGCATCAGCAGCGTGTAGGCCCAGACCAGCGTCCCGACCGCCAGCCCCGCGACCGCGCCCAGCGCCGTGCCGCGCCGCCAGAGCAGCCCGCCGAAGAAGGACGGCGCAATCTGCGCAGTCGCCGCAAAGGAGAGCAGGCCGATCGACACCAGAGCGGCCTCTCCCGAGGCCCGGTAATAGACATAGCCGAGCAGGATCACCACGAAGATGCTCAGCCGGCGGATGATGACGATCCGCGAGCCGAGGTCGCCGCCGAGATTGCTATTTTCGGTGCTGCGCTGCCGGAGCAGCCCCGGCTCGCTCAGGCCCCGCTGGCCGCGCAGCAGCAGCGGCATCACCAGATGGTTCGAGATCATGATCGCCAGCGCGACGGACGCGACGATCACCATGGCCGTCGCGGCGGAAAGCCCGCCCACGAAGACGAGGAGCGCGATGACCCCGGCCTCGCGCTGGAGCGGCAACAGCAGCACGGTCATGTCCCGGTCGACGCCGCTTCCCGGGATCAGGATCTCGCCCGCCGCCGCCAGCGGCAGCACGAACAGGTTGATGAGAACCAGATAGAGCGGGAACATCCAGGCGGCGCGGCGCACGTCGCGGACATCGCGATTCTCGACGATCGTCATGTGGAACTGCCGCGCGAGCAGCAGCGCCGCGCAGCTCGACAGCAGCGTGAGCGTCAGGAAGTTCGGCCAGCTCGATGTCCGCTCCCAGATTGGAAGCTGTCCCGCCGGTGGATTCGCCGCCTGCGCGAGCAGTTCGCCGGGGCTGCCGAATAGGCCGTAGACGACGAAGAAGCCGAGCACGAGGAAGGCGACGAGCTTGATCAGCGACTCGACCGCGATGGCGAGCACCAGCCCGTCCTGGTGCTCGGTAGCGTCGATATGGCGCGTGCCGAAGGCACAGGCGAAACCCGCGAGCACGAGCGCGACCAGAAGCGGCAGGTCGCTCAGGAACGGCAGGTCCAGGGTCGGCGCGAAGCCGCCGAGCGCGAGGAGAAAGACGGAGAGCGAATTGGCGACGGCCTTGAGCTGCAGGGCGATATAGGGCAGCGCGCCGATGACCGCGACGATGCAGACCAGCGCTGCCACCCGCTCGCTCTTGCCGTAGCGCGCGCCGACGAAATCGGCGATCGAGGTGATGTTCTGTGACTTCGCGATCTCGACGATGCGGGCGACGAATCGGTGGCCGAGCCCGATGACGAGGATTGGCCCGACATAGATGCCGAGGAAATCGAAGCCCGCGCGATTGGCGAAGCCGACGGAGCCGTAGAACGTCCAGGAGGTGCAGTAGACGCCGAGCGCAAGCGCATAGATCGTGGTGCGCGCCCGGCCGGTCATCAGCTTGCGGCCGGATGTGTCGGCGACATGGGCGACGGCGAAGAGCCCGCACAGATAGGCCAACGCGACCAGCACGACGGACCATGCGGGGATCATGCCGCGGTCCTTTCCGTCCTCATGCGCTTGCGTTCGTGCACTCTGGCTTCCGCTTCAGGAGTTTGCGGCAGTTTATCGGACGCATTCCAGGCCCGCCATAGGGAGGCGGCCGGGAATGCGTGCGGGCGAAATTTGCGGCGCGCCCGATCAGCATCACCTCCTGCTCGTCCACGTCTTTGCGAGCATCCGGGCTTTCCCTCGTTCCGCCGGTTGGTCTAGCCTTTCCGATGGGGGAGCCGTGTGATCAGCAGGGGTGCAGCATGCTAGAGGAATTCAAGAAATTCGCCCTCAAGGGCAATGTCGTCGACCTCGCCATCGGCGTGATCATCGGTGCCGCCTTCGGCAAGATCGTCGAGTCGCTCGTCTCCGACGTCATCATGCCGTTCTTCGGTGCCCTCGGTGGGCTCGATTTCTCCAACTATTTCTTCGGCCTCAACAGCAGCGTGACCTCGCCCGTTCTGGACGATGCGAAGAAGCAGGGCGCGGTCCTGGCCTATGGCTCCTTCGCCACCGCGGCGATCAACTTCCTCATCATCGCCTTCGTCCTTTTCCTCGTGGTCAAGGGCCTGAACAAGCTGCAGAGGAAGGAGGCCGCCAAGGAGCCGCCACCGCCGCCCAAGGCTGAAGACGTCGTGCTGCTCACCGAAATCCGCGACCTCCTCAAGGCGAAGGCCTGAGCACATTCGGCAGGCGGCGACTCATCACCGCCGCCGATCGACCCGATCTCGCGATTTGATGCCCAACTGCGCCGTTATCGGCTAAAGCAGGGCATCCTTTTATCGTGAGGTCGATCTCGATGAACAAAGCCCTCCTGCCCGGTAGCACTCTCGTCGCTGAAATTCGGCCCGAAGCCCGCAACGCGCCGGAGAGCGGGATCGTCGAGGTGATGAACTATGGCCGGCTGCGGCAGGGTCTGATCCCGCTCTGGGTCGGGGAGGGCGACCTGCCCACCCCGTCCTTCATCGCGGATGCGGCGGCGCGCTCGCTCGCGGCAGGCGAGACCTTCTACACCTGGCAGCGCGGCATTCCCGAGCTGCGCGAGGCGCTGGCGCGCTACCATGAGCGCCTCTACGGCCAGAGCTTCTCGCCCGAGCGCTTCTTCGTCACCGGCTCGGGCATGCAGTCCGTCCAGATCGCGGTCCGGATGATCGCGGGGCCGGGCGACGAGCTCATCATCCCGACGCCGGCCTGGCCGAACTTCGCCGCCGCGGTCGGCGTCGCAGGCGCGACGACCGTCTGCGTGCCGATGGACTACGCCGAAGGCAGCTTCACGCTCGATCTTGAACGCCTCGCTGCGGCGATCACGCCGCGGACGCGCGGCATCCTGATCAACTCACCCTCGAACCCCACCGGCTGGACCGCGACACGGGCCGAGCAGGAGGCGCTGCTGGCGCTCTCGCGCAAGCACGGCATCTGGCTCATCGCCGACGAGATCTATGGTCGCTTCGTCTATGACGGCTCGCTGCGGGCGCCCTCCTTCCACGACATCATGGATGCCGAGGACCGCGTCGTCTTCGTCCAGACCTTCTCGAAGAACTGGGCGATGACTGGCTGGCGGCTCGGCTGGATCGAGGCGCCGGAAGCCTTCGGCCAGATCATCGAGAACCTGATCCAGTATTCCACCTCCGGCTCGCCGGTCTTCGTGCAGCGCGGCGCGATCGCGGCGCTCGATGAGGGCGAGGGCTTCATCGCCGAGCAGATCGCTCGCGCGGCCGAGGGTCGGCGCATCGTCTTCGAGGGCTTGAAGGCCAGCAATCGCGTGACGCTCTCGGCCCCGGTCGGCGCCTTCTACCAGTTCTTCTCGGTCGACGGCCGGCCCGATTCCGGCAAGCTCGCGCTCGAGCTGGTCGACACAGCCAATGTCGGCCTCGCGCCCGGCACGGCCTTCGGCCCCGGCGGCGAGACGGGCCTGCGCCTGTGCTTCGCTCGCCGCTCCTCCGATCTTACGGAAGCTGTCGCGCGGCTGCAGAAGGCGCTGGCGACGATCTGAGCCTTCGGCCGCGACGGCGGCGCAACGCCGCCTTGCGCCCGGCAGGACGCAAGGCCGTTGACCCGCTGGCGCCTCGCCGCCAAAGAACGCCCGGCGCCGCCCTTTCTGCTGGCGCGCCCGGAGCACGATGAAACCCTTCGGCTATCCCACCTCCCGGCTGGCGATCCTCTGGCGTGAAATCCTGGTCATCGCGCTCGCGACGGCCGGCGGGGCCGCCTTCGCGTGGATCGGCATGCCTGCGGCATGGCTTTCGGGCTCGATGATGCTGAGCGCATTGGTCGGGTTCCTCCGGCCGCTGCCGACCCTGCGCCGTCCCTGGTTCGATTCGACCATGGTCCTCTCCGGCACGATCCTCGGCTCGGCCGCGACGCCCGAGGCGCTTACGGCTGCGGCGCATTATCCCGCCTCTCTCGCCATCATGGTCGTAGGGATCGCGGCGATCATGTTCGCGACCGGAGCCTATCTGCATCACGTAGCCCGCTGGCCCTGGATCGACGCGCTGCTCGCAGCAGCGCCCGGCGCGCTCGGCACGGTGCTGGCCGTGGCGCAGGCCAAGGGCGCCAATATCGGCCGCATCTCGGTGGTCCAGCTCTTCCGGCTGCTCGTGCTGGTCGCCTTCCTGCCGGGAGCGATGCAATTCACGGGTATCTCGGTCGGGGCGTCCTCGGTGCAGGCCATCCTGCCCGTCTCGCCCGGAACCATGTTCGGCGTCACCATGGCGGGGCTCGCACTCGGCCTCGCCTTCGATCGTTTCGGCATGACGGCGCCGCTGATGTTCGGCGCGACCTTCGCCAGCTCGATCCTGCACGGCACGGGTATGGTCGAGGGCTCGCTGCCCATGCCGATCCAGATCGCGGTGCAAGTCCTGCTCGGCTCGACCATCGGCGGGCGCATCGCCAGCATCCCGCGGGCCGAGCTGAAGAGCCTCTTCCCGCTCGCCATCGGCGGCTTCGCGGTTTCGCTCGGCGTCGCCTTCCTTTTCGCCTGGCCGGCTGCGTGGCTCGCCGGCGTTTCCTTCGCCAGCGGCATGATCGCCTTCGCGCCCGGCGGCCTGGAAGCGATGGCGATGCTGGCCTTCGCCATGGGGCTCGACACGCTCTATGTCGGCGCCCACCACCTCGTCCGCTTCGTCATCGTCGGGCTCGCCATGCCGATCGTATTGAGCCGCGTGAAGGACGCGCCGCCGCGATAGAGCCTACAAGACGGCGGCCGGCCCAAAAGAGGGCCGACCGCCGCGATCCCGGATCAATCCAGGCTGAGCGTCGTCAGGTCCTGGAACCAGTGCTGCGCCAGCACGAACTTCTTCACCTTCGGCGACAGCGCATGCGGGTTGGTGTCGTGCACGACCCAGCCGAGCACGGCGTTGTCGACGACGAGCGTGTGGACCTTGGCGAGCAACTCGTCCTGCTTGGCGACGTCGAAGGTCTTCATCGCCTCGTTGAGCAGGGCATCGGTCTCCGGGCTCGACCACGTGCCCCAGTTCACGCCGACCGGCGCGACCTGGCCGGAATGGAAGAAGCGGATGATCGCATAGAGCGGGTCCGAGGTCACATAGGCGATGTTGTTCGAGGTGACGTCGGCGTTCATCTCGTCCTTCGCGCCCTTGCGCCAGCGCGTGTAGAGCACCTCGAGCTCGACCACCTTGAACTCGACCTCGATGCCGACATCCTTGAGGTTCTGCTGGATCAGCTCGTTCATCGGCAGCGAGAGCATCTGGCCGGAGCCGCCCTGCGCGATGACGAAGGTGGTCTTGAGCGGCTTCTGCGGCGAGTAGCCCGCTTCGGCGACGAGCTTCTTCGCGGCCTCGGGATCGTATTTGATCTGGAAGCTCGGCTTGCCGAACCACGGGCTCGCCGGGTCGATCTGGCCGATGGCGGGCTTCGCCAGCCCGTTCATCAGCGCCACCACGCTCTCGCGGTCGATGGCGAGGTTGAGCGCCTTGCGCAGGCGGATATCGGCCCAGGGCGAGCCGGTCGCCACGCTCAGGTGATAGTTCCAGACATGCGGCGTGACGTTCTCGACGATCTTCATGCCGGCGGATTTGAGCTGCGGCACGGTGTCGGGGGCAGGGGTCTCGATCAGGTCGACCTGGCCGGAGATCAGCGCGTTGGTGCGCGAGAGCACCTCCGGCAGCGGCACGAGCACGAGCTTGTCGACCTTCGCGAGCCGCTTCTTGTCCCAGTAGTCGGGGTTCTTGACCAGCTCCGCGAGCTCGCGCGGCACGAGCCGGCCAAGCTTGAACGGCCCCGTGCCCGAGGGCTGGAACGCGAACTTGTCCCAGTCCTTGCCGACCTTCTCGTATTGCGCCGGGCTCGAGACCAGGAACCAGAGCATCTGGTAGGGGAAGAAGGAATCGATCACCTTGGTGGTGATCTCGACCGTCTTCGCATCAACCTTGCGATAGCTGGCGACGGAGGGCAGCCGCGGCTTCACCTGCGCCGACTGGCGCTTGTCGTAATGCGGCGCCTGCTCGTTGAGCACCTTCTCCAGATTCCAGATCACCGCATCGGCATCGAAGGCCGAGCCGTCATGGAACTTCACGCCTTCGCGCAGCGTGAACAGCCACTTCTTCTGGTCGGCGGGATCGACCTTCCATTCGGTCGCGAGGCCGGGCACGAGCTTGCCAGGCTTCTCGGCGATGTCCATTTCCCAGGCGACCAGCGGGTCATAGAGCGTATAGCCCGTGAATTTGTAGGCGCCCGCGCCGCGATCCGGCTGGCCCGTGGTCAGCGGGATGTCCGCCATCGAGATGCCGTAACGGACGACCGTCTCCGCCTGCGCCGTGCCGATCACGGAAAGGGCGAGTGCGGCCGAAATAACCAGTCGTTTGAACATCCATGCACCTTTCACCGGGAAAGGCATGCAGGGCAGCAAGCGATGTGCCATGCCGGCGCAGCGGCAAAACACGGCTTCGTGAAAGCTTCAGAGTCCTCGCGGGCCGAGGCCGTTCGTATGGGTCATCACGGCGTAGAGCGAGGTCGTGCCGCAGATGAAGAGCCGGTTGAGCTTCGGCCCGCCCCAGCAGACATTGGCGACGATCTCGGGGATCGCGACCTTGCCGATCATGTCTCCGTCCGGCGCGAAGATATGAACGCCGTCGGCCGCGCTCGACCATAGCCGGCCCGTGCGGTCCAGCCGGAAGCCGTCGAAGACCCCGGCGGCGCATGTCGCGAAGATATCGGAGCGCCCGAGGCTCGCACCATCCGCGCCGACGGCGCAGGCGCGGATATGGCGCCTCCCGTCATCCGGCGAGAAGCCCGAAAAGCTGTCGGCGATGTAGAGGATGCTTTCGTCCGGCGAGAAGGCGAGGCCGTTCGGCTTCTCGAAATCATCGGCCACCAGGGAGATCTCGCCGCTCTGCCCGTCGATCCGATAGACGTTGCAGGCGCCGATCTCGCTCTCCGCCGCATCGCCCTCATAGTCGCTGGCGATGCCGTAATCGGGATCGGTGAACCAGATCGAGCCGTCCGATTTCACGACCACGTCGTTCGGCGAGTTCAGGCGCTTGCCGGCATAGTGGCTGGCGAGAACGGTGATGCGCCCGTCATGCTCGGTGCGCGTCACCTGTCGCCCGCCATGTTCGCAGGTGACGAGCCTTCCTTCGCGGTCGACCGTATTGCCGTTGGAATTGCGCGCCGGCTGGCGGAAGATGCCGACATGGCCTGACACGGCGTCGTAACGCAGCATCCGGTCGTTCGGGATGTCGGACCAGACAAGCGTGTTGTGCGCCGGGAACCAGGCCGGCCCTTCCGACCAGCGCGCACCCGTCCAGAGCCGCTCGACCCGGGCCGAGCCGGGGATGATGCGGTGGAAACGTGGATCGATCACCTCGACCCCCGTGCCTTCGAGCACGCCGAACATCGCCTCTCCTGATGAAACCGAGAATGGCAGGCATTGCTTAGGCGATGTCCCGGGAGACTGCAAAGCCGAGGTCGACGCTGGCAGCGCCCGGCTGCCGCTGGGTAGTTCGGGGTTTCGTGGAAATCAGGCGTCGAGTGACAGATTGATGCCGAAGTAAATGACTATTTTTGACATGGATGAAGATCGGAATGTGACTATTTTTGAAACGAATTGATCTTGGCCATATCGAATATTGACTGTCATTGGTTTGAATTTATGCACCTTCGCGCCGCGACAAGCGGTTTGACTAAAAGGTGCATCATGAAATTCAAATTTCTGGCGGCATTTCTCTTGGGAAGCGCCTGCATCGGCGGCGCGGCCTTCGCCCAGAGCGCCGACGACAAGAAGTGGATCAGCCAGTGCCTGGTCGACAACCAGGGCGCCAAGGCGTCGGCTGCTGTTGTCGCCGCCTATTGCGGCTGCATGAACAACAAGATGAGCGACAACGAAACCCGCTCCATCACCGAATGGGAAAAGGCCAATCCCAACGCCCGGCGCGCCTGCGAGCGCGAATCAGGCTGGAATTGATGTCTTAGGACGCCGCCCTCGCGATCATGCCCGGCTGTTTCTGAACGCTGGGCATGATTGCAGTCGAGCCGCTGTAGCGCGGCTCGCGCTCCGTCCGGTGCGCCTCACAAGGCCAGACCAGCATCCCAGTAGGGCGTGGCGCCATAGAGCTCGCCGAGGTAATCGACGAAGGCGCGCACCTTCTGTTCCAGATGCCGGCGGCTCGGATAGACCGCATACACCGCGACGCGGGAGCCGACCGCATAGGCCGGCAGTACGCGCTGCAGCGCGCCCGATTTCAGCTCCGGCCCGACATCCCAGGTCGAGCGCAGCGCGACGCCGACCCCCGCCAGCAGCGCCTCGCGGACCACCTCGCTGGAATTGGTCCTGAGCGGGCCGTTGACCCGTACCGAGACCGGCCCCTCCGGCCCGTCGAGCCGCCAGTGATCGGCATTGTGTGCGATCAGCGTATGGCGCGCGAGCCCGGCTATGTCGGCCGGCGTGCCGTGTTCCGCGAGATAGCCCGGCGTCGCGCAGAGCACACGGTGATTGGGGGCGAGCCGCTTGGCCACGAGGCTCGAATCCTGCAGATCCGCGATGCGGATCGCGAGGTCGAAGCCCTCGCCGACGACATCGACGAAGGCGTCGCTCAGCACGAGATCCACCGTCACCAGCGGGTTGGCGTCGAGGAAGCGCTTGAGATGCGGCGCGATGTGCAGCCGGCCGAAGGATGTTGGCGCCGAGACGCGCAAGGTGCCGCGCACCTGCCCGGCTCCGCTCGCCACCCAGGCCTCCGCCTCCTCGATCGAGGAGAGGATCGAGACGACGCGCTCGTAGAAGCCCTGTCCGGCCTCGGTCAAGGCGAGCTGGCGGGTGGTGCGCTGGAGCAGGCGCACGCCGAGCCGCTCCTCCAGCCGGCGGATGCGCTTCGAGATCACCGCCGGCGACAGGTTGAGCTGCCGCCCGGCCGCCGACATGCTGCGCGCCGTCACGACATGGGCGAAGACGTCCAGATCGCCGAACCTGTCCATGCGCGTTGCGCTTTCCCACTCATCTTTTCCGTTTCGGAAATAATCATGGTTGCGCCCGGCGCTGCAAGCGGGTTGGAATTGGTCTAGCTTTCCGGCAATGACGATGTGATCGACGGGAGGGAACAGCCATGTCCGCCATCGCTTTTCCGGCGCCGGATGCCGGCATCCTTGCCCGCCGCGACGAGATCATCGCGGGCTTGTCCGGCCTCGTCGCGCCGAACGCGCTGATCACCAGCGATGACGAACGCCGGCCCTACGAGACCGACGCGCTGACGGCCTATCGCCGCATGCCGCTGGCGGTCGTGCTGCCCTCGACCACCGAGGAGGTCGCTGCCGTGCTGCGCTATTGCCGCGCGCAGGGCGTGCCGGTCGTCCCGCGCGGCTCCGGCACCTCGCTCGCGGGCGGAGCCATCCCGCAGGAGGATGCCATCGTCATCGGCGTCTCGAAGATGAACCGCATCATCGAGATCGACTACGCTAACCGCATCGCGAAGGTGCAGGCCGGCGTCACCAATCTCGCCGTTACGGGTGCGGTCTCGGCCGAGGGCTTCTTTTACGCGCCGGACCCGTCCTCGCAGCTCGCTTGCTCGATCGGCGGCAATATCGGCATGAACTCCGGCGGGGCGCATTGCCTGAAATACGGCGTCACCACCAACAATGTGCTGGGCGTGAAGATGGTGATGCTCGACGGCAGTGTCGTCGAGATCGGCGGCAGCCATCTCGATTCCCCCGGTTACGACCTGCTCGGCCTGATCAACGGCTCGGAAGGACAGCTCGGCATCATCACCGAGGCGACGGTTCGCATTCTGCGCATGGCCGAGGGCGCGCGTCCCGTGCTCTTCGGCTTTCCGACCAGCGAGCAGGCGGGCTCGGCGGTTGCCGCCATCATCGGTGCGGGAATTATCCCGGTCGCGATGGAATTCATGGACAAGCCCGCCATCGAGATCTGCGAGGCCTTCGCCAAGGCCGGCTATCCGATGGATGTCGAGGCGCTGCTGATCATCGAGGTCGAGGGCTCGGACGAGGAGATGGACGCCCAGCTCGCCCGCATCGTCGCCATCGCTCGCGAGCACGGCGTCACTACCGTCAAGGAATCGAAATCCGCGATGGAGGCGGCTGCGATCTGGAAGGGCCGCAAATCCGCCTTCGGAGCCACCGGCCGCATCGCGGACTATATCTGCATGGACGGCACGATCCCGACCGGCCAGCTGCCTTATGTGCTCAAGCGCATGGATGAAATCGTGAAGGGCTACGGGCTTCGCGTCGCCAACGTCTTCCACGCCGGCGACGGCAATCTGCATCCGCTGATCCTCTACAACTGCAACGATCCCGTGGAGGCGCAGAAGGCGGAGGACGCGGGCATGGACATTCTCAAACTCTGCGTCGAGGTCGGCGGCTGCCTGACCGGCGAGCACGGCGTCGGCATCGAGAAGCGCGACCTGATGACCTACCAGTTCAACCCCGAGGACCTCGCCCAGCAGATGCGCGTGAGGGCTGTGTTCGACGAGCGCTGGCTGCTCAATCCGGCCAAGGTCTTCCCGCTTGAAGGGCGGGTGGCGGCGTGACCATCCACACCCCCACCACCGAGGCGCAGGCCTGTGCCGTCGTGAAATCCGTCGTCGACAGCTCGACGCCCCTCTCCATCCGCGGCGGCGGTACCCGGACGGGGCTCGGCCGCCCCGCGCAGGCCGCGAGCACGATATCGAGCGCGGGGCTGACCGGCATCACCCTCTACGAACCGGCCGAGATGGTCATCGCCGCCCGCGCCGGCACGCCGCTGGCCCTGGTGCAGGAGACGCTCGCCGAGCGCGGCCAGATGCTGCCTTTCGAGCCGATGGACCATCGCGCCCTCTTCGGCAGCGAGGGTGAGCCGACCATCGGCGCCGTCGCCGCCTGCAACATCTCCGGCCCGCGCCGCATCAATGCCGGGGCCGCTCGCGACTCCCTGATCGGCATCCGCCTCGTCAACGGCCGCGGCGAGATGATCAAATCCGGCGGGCGCGTGATGAAGAACGTCACGGGGCTCGACCTGGTGAAGCTCGTCTCCGGCAGCCACGGCACGCTCGGATTCCTGACCGAGGTCACCTTCCGGGTGCTGCCGCGGCCGGAACGCCTCGTCACCCTGCAATGGAGCGGCCTTTCCGACGAACAGGGCGTCGCGCTGCTGTCGAAGGCGCTGGGCTCGCCCTTCGAGCCGATGGCCGCCGCGCATCTGCCCGCGGGTCTCGCCGGCGATCAGGCGCGCACCTTGTTGCGGCTGGAGAATTTCTCCGACTCGATCGAGTATCGCGCCGCCGAACTCTCCCTGCTGCTGGGCGAGTTCGGCGTGCCGGACCGGCTCGAAGGCGAGATGCCCTCGGAACTCTGGAGCCTTGTCCGCGACGCCGCCTTCTTCGCGGGCACGGACGAGGCCGTCTGGCGCCTCTCGCTCGCGCCGACGAACGGCCCCAAGGCTATCGCGACAATCGCCCGCGGCCTGCCGGGCGCGCGCTGGTTCTATGATTGGGGCGGCGGGCTGGTCTGGCTCGCGGTTCCACCCGAGGATGATGCCGGTGCCGCCGCGATCCGCGGGGCGCTCCACCGGTTTGGCGGCCATGCTACGCTGGTGCGAGCGCCCGATGCCGTGCGCGCAGCCGTCGATGTGTTCCAGCCGCTGGCCGAGCCGTTGATGCGGGTCACAGTCGGCATCAAGAAAAGCTTCGATCCCGACGGCATCTTCGAGCCCGGCCGGATGTACGCAGGCGTGTGATTGAACGATGCAGACGAACTTCACGCCCGAACGCCTCGCCTCCGATCCGCGCATGCCGGCCTCGGAGAAGATCCTGCGCAGCTGCGTCCATTGCGGCTTTTGCACCGCGACCTGCCCGACCTATCTGCTGCTCGGCGACGAGCTCGATTCTCCGCGTGGGCGCATCTACCTGATCAAGGACATGCTGGAAAACGGCAAGCCCGCCACCGCCGAGGTGGTGAAGCATGTCGATCGCTGCCTCTCCTGCCTCTCCTGCATGTCGACCTGCCCCTCGGGCGTGCACTACATGCACCTTGTCGACCACGCCCGCGCCCATATCGAGGAAACCTATGAGCGCTCCTGGCATGACAGGCTGCTGCGCAAGGTGCTGGCGGCGATCCTGCCCTATCCCGGCCGCTTCCGCGCCGCGATGCTCGTAGCCCTTCTGGGCAAGCCCTTCGCGCCGCTCGCCGGCCTCGTCCCGGTCATTGGCCAGCGGCTGAAGGCGATGCTGGCGCTGGCGCCCGCGCGGCTGCCCACGCGCTCGACGATGGAGGGCCCGCAGAGCTTCCCGCCGCCGGCCGCACGGGTGAAGCGCGTCGCACTGCTCTCGGGCTGCGCCCAGCCGGTGCTCGACCCGGCGATCAACGAAGCCACTATCCGCCTGCTGAACCGCCATGGCGTCGAGGTCGTGCTGCCGAAGGGCGAGGGCTGCTGCGGCGCGCTGGTCCACCATATGGGGCAGGAGCACGACGCTCACGCCTTCGCGCGCCGCAACATCGACGCCTGGATGGCGGAGGTCGACGGCGAGGGGCTGGACGCCATCCTGATCACGGCCTCGGGCTGCGGCACGACGATCAAGGATTACGGCTTCATGTTCCGCAACGAGCCCGCCTATGCCGAGAAGGCGGCGAAGGTCTCCGCGCTCGCGAAGGATGTCACCGAGTTCCTCGAGACGCTGGAGCTCGGCGTCGTTCGCGACGTCGCCATGCCCATCGCCTATCACTCCGCCTGCTCGATGCAGCACGGCCAGCAGCTCAAGGACGGGCCGAAGCGGCTTCTGTCCGGCGCCGGTTTCAAGGTGAAGGAAGTGCCGGAGGGGCACATCTGCTGCGGCTCGGCCGGCGTCTACAATATCCTCCAGCCCGAGATCGCGGGGAAGCTGCGCGAGCGCAAGATCGGCAATATCGAGCGCACGAAGCCGATGCTGGTCGCGACCGGCAATATCGGCTGCATGACCCAGCTCGCGAAGGGCTTTTCGGACAAGGGCGCAACGACGCCGGTGGTCCATACGGCAGAACTTCTCGACTGGGCGACCGGTGGTCCGCTGCCGGAGAAGCTGGCGCGGGCGGGGATCGAGGATCGGCCGTTGAGGGCCACGGTGCTCGCGGCCGCCGAGTAGCCAAGAGCGCGCGTCATGCTCGGGCTTGACCCGAGCATTTCCTGCCGGAGGAGGCTCCGGTGCCATCTCGTCACGAGATTCTCGGGTCTGCGCTGCGCTCCGCCCGAGAATGACGCGCGGCGGCTTGCCCCTCGCGCCCGTACGGTCTAACCCGCCACTCAGCCATTTCCGGGTACGCTTGCCCGCTTTCCGAGTTCCGCACGCCATGTCCGCCGAAAAGCCCGCCTCCAAGCTGAAAGCCCGCCAGCCGCGCGGTTTCGTCGATCGCGGCCCGGCCGATGTCGCCGCCACCGAGCGCATGCTCGCCGTCATCCGCGAGAGCTTCTCGGTCTACGGCTTCGAGCCGGTCGAGACGCCCTTCGTCGAATACACCGACGCACTCGGCAAGTTCCTGCCCGATCAGGACCGGCCGAACGAGGGGGTTTTCTCCTTCCAGGACGATGACGAGCAGTGGCTTTCGCTGCGCTACGACCTGACGGCGCCGCTCGCCCGCTACGTCGCGGAGAATTTCGACGCGCTGCCGAAGCCTTATCGCAGCTATCGCGCGGGTTACGTCTTCCGCAACGAGAAGCCCGGCCCGGGCCGCTTCCGCCAGTTCATGCAGTTCGACGCCGATATCGTCGGCGCGGGCAGCGTCGCAGCCGATGCCGAGATCTGCATGCTCGCCGCCGACACGATGGAGAAGCTGGGCATCAAGCGCGGCGACTATGTCGTGAAGGTCAACAACCGCAAGGTGCTCGACGGCGTGATGGAGGCCATTGGGCTGGGCGGTGAGGAGAATGCCGGGCGCCGGCTGACGGTGCTGCGGGCGATCGACAAGGCCGACAAGTTCTCGGTTGAAGAGATTCGCAAGCTGCTAGCAGAGGGCCGAAAGGATGAGAGTGGCGACTTTACAAAGGGCGCCGGTCTGTCTGCGAAGCAAGCTGATGTCATTCTCAATTACATTAATGTCCAGCTCGACGAGGATTTCGGCGACCTTGAAGGTGTTCTGAGCGATTGGGAACGGGCTGTAGGCAGCAGTCCGGTCGGACAAGAAGGAGTCGGAGAGCTCCGTCTACTTGCTGAACTATGCCGGACGGCAGGGTACGGTACGAACCGGATCGCGCTCGATTCCTCTGTCGTGCGCGGCCTCGAATACTACACCGGCCCTGTCTACGAGGTGGAGCTGACCTTCGAGGTCCCGAATGATCAAGGTCAAATCGTGCGCTTCGGCTCGGTCGCGGGCGGTGGGCGTTACGATGGCCTCGTCGGCCGCTTCCGGCCCGAGCCCGTGCCGGCGGCGGGCTTCTCCATCGGTGTCTCTCGGCTCTATTCGGCGCTGAAGGCAGTGAAGTCGCCAATCGTCGATAGCCGCAACGAGCTGCCGCTCGTCGTCGTGACCGCCATGGACAACAAGTCGCCGGAGTTCATGCCGGGCTATCAGGCGATGGTGTCCGCGCTGCGCCAGGCGAAGGACGAAGACGGCAAGCCGCTGCTGCGCGCCGACCTCTATCTCGGCGCCTCCGGCTTCAACGCCCAGATGAAATATGCCGACCGGCGCGGCGCGGTCTGCGCGGTGATCCAGGGCTCCTCGGAGCGCGAGGCCGGCACGGTCGTCATCAAGGACCTGATCCTCGGTGCCGAGCTGGCCGCCGCCAGCCGCGACGTGAAGGACTCCGCCGAGCACAAGGCCAAGCAGGCCGAAGCGCAGTTCGCCGTGCCGGTGGCGGAGCTGGTCGATGGGGTGAAGAAGGTGTTGGGACGGCATTCGTGACGGACGCGCGTCATGCTCGGGCTTGACCCGAGCATCTCTTGCAGGAGATTCTCGGGTCTACGCTTCGCTCCGCCTGAGAATGACGTGAACCTCGAGCCTTCCTTCGTCTATCTGATGACGAATAAGCCGCGCGGTACGTTGTATTTGGGTGTCACAGCTGATCTGGTTCGACGTGTCAGCGAGCACAAGCTCGGCGTCGGCCGTTCCTTCACCGCCCGGTATAATCTCGACAAGCTGGTCTGGTTCGAGACGTTCGATCACATCGAACTCGCCATCCAACGCGAAACGAGCATCAAGCGTTGGTCTCGCGACTGGAAGATCGAAATGGTCGAGAAGGACAATCCAAACTGGCGGGACCTCTTCGAGGATATCCACCCGCCGTCGTTCTCGGCCGAAGCGTAGCGGAGAGCCGCGAATCTCGGACCGGAGGAGGCGAGGGAGCCTCCATCGTCACGAGATGCTCGGGTCAGGCCCGAGCATGACGCTCTGCCGCCCTCAAAATCCCATTCACCCATTTCATTCAAATCCCTCGAAAATCCCCGGCGCGGCTGCTAGGACGGCGCTCGCAACAGGACAGGACGAGCCGTGCCCGCCAGCCGTGCCAGCATCGAGACCGTGATCGCGCTCCTCGCGGGCGAGGGCTATGCGCATGCGGAGCCTGCCATCCTGCAGCCCGCCGATGTCTTCCTCGATCTCTCGGGCGAGGACATCCGCCGCCGCATCTTCATGACGCAGGATGCCGATGGGCGCGACTGGTGCCTGCGCCCCGAATACACCATCCCCGTCGCGCTCGATCACATTGCCTCGGGCTCGACCGAGCCGGCGGCCTACGCCTATGCAGGCCCCGTCTTCCGCATGCGCGCCGGCGAGCCGGGCGAGTTTCTGCAAGCGGGCCTCGAATCCTTCGGCCGCGAGGACTCAACCGCTGCCGACGCCGAGATCATCGCGCTCACCATCGAGGCCACGGCCGCGCTCGGCCTGAAGGAGCCGCGCATCCTGATGGGCGATGTCGCGCTGCTCGGCGCGCTGCTCGACGGGCTGAGCGTGCCGCAGGGCGCGCGCCGGCGCCTTGTGCGCGCCATCGTGCAGGGCAAGGGAGTGGACGCTGTCGACGCGCTCGATCCGCCATCGGCAGAGGGCGAGGCGGCCCATGCCGGGCTGCTCAAGGCGCTGGAGGGGCAGGACCCCAAGGCCGCGCGCGCCTTCGTCGAGGACATCCTTTCCATCGCCGGCATCTCGACCGTGGGCGGGCGCTCCGCCGGCGACATCGCCGAGCGCTTCCTGGCGCGGGCCGCCGAGCGCGAGAACCCGGTCAATGGCGAGGTCAAGGCGCTGCTCGGGCGGGTGCTCGCCGTCTCGGGCGATCCCGATGCGGCTTCCGCTGCGCTCAGGGCGCTGGCCGGACAGGCTTCGCTGGACCTCGGCCGCGAGCTCGACGCCTTCGACGAGCGCACCGGCTTCCTCGCCGCGCGCGGCGTCGATGTCGGCGCGATCCGCTTCTCGGCCGGCTTCGCCCGCAATCTCGACTACTACACCGGCTTCATCTTCGAGCTTCACGATGGCGCGCGCAGCGACGGCAAGCCGGTCGCCGGCGGCGGGCGCTACGATAACGTGCTCGGGCGCCTCGGCGCGGCCCGGCAGATCCCGGCCGTCGGCGCCTCGCTCTGGCTCGACCGCCTGACGGGAGACGCGGCATGAGCCAGCCATCCGGCAACGACGCGCCCCTCGTTCTCGCAGTTCCTTCCAAGGGAAGGTTGCAGGAGAATGCCACTGCCTTCTTCGGCCGCGCCGGCCTGAAATTCGTGAAGTCGCGCGGGGAGCGCGACTATCGCGGCGCCATCGCCGGCGTCGAGGGGGCGGAGGTCGCATTCCTCTCGGCCTCCGAGATCGTCGCTCAGATCGCCTCGGGCGCCGCCCATATCGGCATCACCGGCGAGGATCTGGTGCGCGAGCAGCTCTCCGATGCCGATGCGGCGGTGGAGATGCTCACCCCGCTCGGTTTCGGCCACGCCAATGTCGTCGTCGCGGTGCCGCAGGCCTGGATCGACGTGCGCAACATGGCCGATCTCGACGATGTCGCCTCGACGATGCGCGCCCGCCATGGCCGCAAGCTCCGCGTCGCGACGAAATACGTCAACCTGACCCGCCGCTTCTTCGCCGAGCACGGCCTCGCCGACTATCGCATCGTCGAAAGCCTGGGCGCCACGGAAGGCGCGCCCGCCGCCGGCACGGCCGAGATCGTGGTCGACATCACCACGACCGGCGCGACGCTGGCCGCCAATGCGCTGAAGGTGCTGGACGATGGCGTGATGCTGGCCTCGGAGGCCAATCTCGTCGCCTCGATGCGCGCCAACTGGGGCGAACGCGCCCGCGCGGCTGCGAAGACCATCCTCTCCCGCATCGCCGCGGAGGAGGAGGGCCGGACGTTGCGCGAGGTGCGCGCCCTGCTGGAGCTTTCGCCCGAGACGCTCGTGGCGCTGGAGCGGGCGTTCGGCACGCGCCTGCCCTTCGGGGCGCCCGCGCCCGGCGCACCGCTGACGCTGCATTGCCCGGACAAGGCGGTCTTTGCCCTGGTCGAGCAGCTGGACACGCTCGGCGCGAACGATGTCACCGTCAGCGCCCCGGCCTATGTCTTCCGCCGCTCGAACCGGCTGCTGGAGCGGCTCAACGCCCGCATCTGAGCAGGCGTTGTCCGCAGCGGAATGACGGCGCCGGCCGCGATTCAGCCTTGATCCCGGACCAATTGACCATTAGACCGCCGCGCGTCCGACAGGACGCGATAACGGTGATCGACCTGATGGTTGTCGCATTGGATTCTTCGGAAAAGTGGATTCCACTTTTCGGTCCGATGCTATAGGCGTTTACCGTCCGGCAATTGGCGGCTCCGCAGCCGCGCGAATGAATGCAGGCGACTGAACGCAGGTAAGACGCACCATGACACGATGCCTTGGCCTCGCGGCCGTCCTTGTTGCCCTGGCTGTGCCGATGCTGATTCCGAATGAAGCAGCGGCGCAGCGCCAGAAGATGCCGACCCGCAGCGAGCTCGGCGAGCAGAAGGTCGAGATTCCGGCGGCGCAGCAGGAAAAGACATTCCCTCTCGGCGCGAGCTGGAGCGTGGTTCAGTTCAACGGCAAGCCGGTTTACGACCGGCGCGCCACGTTGCTGATCGACCAGAATTTGCGCGGCACCGGCTTCGGCGGCTGCAACACCTTCTCGGCCTCGGCCTATCCGCTGCGTCAGCAGGGGCTGGCGGTCGGCCCCATCGCGGTGACCAAGCGCGCCTGCGACAAGGGCGCTCAGGAGTTCGAGCGCGCCTTCCTGATGGCGCTGCGCGCGACCAACAAATGGGACCTCGTCAACGGCCGGCTCCTGCTCAAGGGAGCCTCGGGCGAGGTGACGCTGAGCCGCTCGCTCTGAGCGCGGCCAACCGGCCTCATGCTCGGGCTTGACCCGAGCCTCTTTTCAACCAGCGCCTTCTCGTCATGAGTTTCTCGGGTCGAAGCCACGCTTCGCCCGAGAATGACGGCCCCGATTGTTGCGCCGGCTGCCTCAGGCAGCCGGCGCTTTTTCTGTCTGGGTCGGCGTGAAGGTGCCGTCCGCGTTGGATTCCATCGTGACGATGGCCTCGTGCATGCCGCGCAGGGCCGAGCGATGGCCGATCGAGACGATGCGGGTCTGCGGCAGTTCCCGCGCGATCGCGTCGTAGATCTCGATCTCGAGCTTCTCGTCCAGCGAGGCGGTGGCCTCGTCGAGGAAGAGCCAGTCCGGCTTCGCCAGCAGCGCGCGCGCGACCGCCAGCCGCTGTTGCTCGCCGCCCGAGAGGCGCTGCCCCCAGAGATCGACCTCGTCGAGCCGGTCTGCGAGATGGCCGAGCCGGACCTTGCCCATCGCCTCGCGGATCGCCTCCTCCGAATAGTCCTCGCCTTCCGAGGGATAGGCCAGTGCCGCGCGCAGCGAGCCCTGCGGCAGGTAGGGGCGCTGCGGCAGCAGCATGATCTGGGCATCCGCGGGAATGCCGACCTTGCCGTCGCCGAAGGGCCAGATCCCGGCGATGGCCCGGAACAGCGTCGACTTGCCCGAGCCGGAGGGGCCGACCAGCAGCGTCGAGCGCGCCTTGCCGAAGTCGAGCCCGCCGACGCGGACGATCGGCTGGCCGTTCGGCAGCTTCAGCGTCGTGTCGGACAGTGTCACGTCGTCGGCCGCGCCCTTCAGGCGCAGCAGCGTCGCATCGGCGGCATCATCGCGCGCCTGCTCGATCTCGTGCTCGAAGCTCGTCAGGCGGGCGATCGAGGCAAGATAGGAGGCGATCGAGGAGTAGCTGTTGATGATGAAGGAGAGCGCCGTCTGAACACGGTCGAAGGCGCCGGCCACCTGCATCATCACGCCGAGCGTGATCGTGCCCGCAAAATAGTACGGAGCAAGAATGATATAGGGCAGCACCACGCTGACCTGGTTGTAGGACAGGGTGAAGGTGGTGAGCTTCAGCCGGCGCCAGACCAGCCGGTAGAAGTTCTCGACGATCTCGCCGAAGCGCCCCGAGAGATGGGCGCGCTCGGTCCGCTCGCCCGACATCAGCGCGATCTGCTCGGAATACTCACGCAGGCGGGCCAGCGAGAAGCGGAAATTCGCCTCGCGCCTTTCCTGCTCGAACTCGAGCGGGATCAGCGGCCGGCCGATGAGATGGGTCAGCCAGGTCGCCACCACTGCGTAGATGAACGCGACCCAGAAGATGTAGCCGGGGATGGCGATGGCCGTGCCCGGCAGGGTGAAGGCGACGTTGATGTTCCAGAGGATGATCGAGAACGAGACGAGGGTCGAAACCTGCGTCAGCAGCGGCAGCGCGAAGCCATAGGTCGAGTTGACGAAGGAACGCGTGTCTTCCGCGATGCGCTGGTCGGGGTTGTCGACCGTGCCAGCGAGCGCAATGCGGTAATGCACGCCGCGGCCGAGCCAGCGGGCGTTGTATTCCTCCGCCATGAAGCGGCGCCAACGGATCAGCAGCGTGTAGTTGGCGAACATCTCGATCAGGTTCGAAACCACCCAGATGCCTGCCCACAGGCAGAACACCCAGAATAGCTGATACCAGAAGGCCGCCGCATCCTTGTTCTGCAGCGCGTCGTACATGTCGCGGTTGAAGAAGGAGAGCCGCAGCGTGATGCCGACCTGGGTCTGGTTCAGGATGATCAGGAAGACGAAGAGCGAGACGGCCAACGTGCCGAGCCGGATGTTGAAGGGGCCGATCGGCCAGAGGTTTGCGGTAGCGATCTGATCCGACTCGAAATAGGGCGAGGCCAGCCGGGCGATGCGCGCAATCGCCGGCACAAACGAGATCGCGTAGACGAGGATGCTGAACACGCCGACCGTCGTCGGCAGACTTGTCGGGAAGGGCGGGATGCCGGTCCCCGTCGGCCAATAGCCGGTCAGGCCCAGCAGCGCGCAACCGCCGAAGATGACGTATTCAACGGCGAAGACGGCGCAGAAGATGCGCAGGAAGAAGGCCAGCGTCGGCGCCCGCAAGGTCACGAAGGCGAGGATCAGGCCGATGACGCCCATCCCGACCGCGCCTGCATTCCCGATCTGCTGGCCGATGACGAGCGCCAATAGGGCGAGCGCGGCGACGGCGAAACTCAGTGGGCGCATCGGGGAGTTCCTGGACGAGGCTGATCCGGGCCGGACGGCCCTGCAGATTCGGACCATGTCGCAGAGGATGCGACCATTCAATGGCAACGCGGCAAGATGAGCGAATTGTCATCTGCCGGAGAGGCGGCGGAGGGCTGCGACAGGGAGGCAGAGGGAGCGGGGGCTGCCGAAAAGAAAAGGCCCGGCTTGCGCCGGGCCTTCCCTGGGAGTGCTTGGAAGCGTGGATCAGAAGTCCATGCCGCCCATGCCGCCGCCGCCCATCGGGGGCATCGGGGCGTCCTTCTTCGGCGCCTCGGCGATCATCGCCTCGGTGGTGATCAGCAGGCCCGCGATCGAAGCCGCGTCCTGGATCGCCGTGCGCACGACCTTGGTCGGGTCGATGATGCCGGCCTTGACCAGATCGCCGTACTCGCCGGTCTGGGCGTTGTAGCCCCAGGAGTAGTCCTTCGACTCGAGCAGCTTGCCGACCACGACCGCGCCGTCATCGCCGGCGTTCTCGACGATCTGCTTGGCCGGAGCGGCGATCGCCTTGCGGACGATCTCGACGCCGGTCTTCTGGTCGTCGTTCTGGGTCTTGATCGACTTGACCGAAGCCAGAGCGCGCAGGAGAGCAACGCCACCGCCCGGCAGGATGCCTTCTTCCACCGCAGCGCGGGTGGCGTTCAGGGCATCGTCAACGCGGTCCTTCTTCTCCTTGACCTCGACCTCGGTCGCGCCGCCGACGCGGATGACCGCGACGCCGCCGGCGAGCTTGGCCAGGCGCTCCTGGAGCTTCTCACGGTCGTAGTCCGAGGTGGTCTCCTCGATCTGCGCCTTGATCTGACCGACGCGGGCCTCGATGTCCTTCTTCTTGCCGGCGCCGTCGATGATCGTGGTGTTCTCCTTCTCGATGCGCACCTTCTTGGCGCGGCCGAGCATGTTGAGCGTCACGGTCTCGAGCTTGATGCCGAGGTCTTCCGAGATCATCTGGCCGGCGGTCAGGATCGAGATGTCCTCGAGCATGGCCTTGCGGCGATCACCGAAGCCCGGAGCCTTGACGGCCGCGACCTTCAGGCCGCCACGGAGCTTGTTGACGACGAGCGTGGCGAGAGCCTCGCCCTCGACGTCCTCGGCGATGATGAGCAGCGGCTTGCCGGTCTGGACGACGGCCTCGAGGATCGGCAGCATCGCCTGGAGCGAGGACAGCTTCTTCTCGAAGATCAGGACGTAGGGGTCGTCGAGCTCCGCGATCATCTTCTCGGAGTTGGTGATGAAGTACGGCGACAGGTAGCCGCGGTCGAACTGCATGCCCTCGACGACGTCGAGCTCGGTCTCGGCGGTCTTGGCTTCCTCGACGGTGATGACACCCTCGTTGCCGACCTTCTGCATGGCGGTCGAGATCATCTTGCCGACCGACTCGTCGCCGTTCGCCGAGATGGTGCCGACCTGCGCGACTTCCGCGTTGGACGTGACCTTCTTGGAGTTCTTCTTGAGGTCGGCGACGATGGCCTCGACGGCCAGATCGATGCCGCGCTTCAGGTCCATCGGGTTCATGCCGGCCGCAACCGACTTGGCGCCTTCACGGACGATCGCCTGGGCGAGAACCGTGGCGGTGGTGGTGCCGTCGCCGGCATGGTCGTTCTGACGGGACGCGACTTCGCGGACCATCTGGGCGCCCATGTTCTCGAACTTGTCGGCGAGCTCGATCTCCTTGGCGACGGTGACGCCGTCCTTGGTGATGCGCGGGGCGCCGAAGGACTTCTCGATCACGACGTTGCGGCCCTTCGGACCCAGCGTGACCTTCACGGCGTTGGCGAGGATGTCCACGCCGCGCAGCATCTTGTCGCGGGCGTCGGAGGAGAACTTGACGTCTTTGGCTGCCATGAGAGCAACTCCTTGAAAGGGAAACGGAAGAGAGCGGTCAGGCGGTTATCAGCCGACGACGCCCATGATGTCGGATTCCTTCATGATCAGGAGATCCTGGCCGTCGATCTTGACTTCGGTGCCCGACCACTTGCCGAACAGGACGCGGTCGCCCTTCTTGACGTCGAGGGCAACGAGCTTGCCGGCCTCGTCACGCGCGCCGGGGCCGACGGCGACGATTTCGCCCTCCTGGGGCTTTTCCTTGGCGGTCTCGGGGATGATGATGCCACCCTTGGTCTTTTCTTCGCCATCCAGGCGGCGGACCACGACGCGGTCATGCAAAGGACGGAACTTCATGGTTCTGTCTTCCTCTCGGTCACATTCGGTTCGGGCGCCGCTGATGGGCCCCGGGGGGAGGCTGTTAGCAGTCACGCGATGGGAGTGCTAACAGATGGCGGGGAGATAGGCGCGAGGCTGCGGAGAGTCAAGAAAGTCTCAAGCGTTAAAGTGAACGCCGGCGGCAGCGATGTCGCAGCAGCCCACGGGCTTGCTGCCAGCGCGGCTAGAGCACGCTAAGATGGCCGAATGACGACACCTGTGCCGGATCCTCGCCTCGACGACATCGCCCGTTCCTGCGTCGCGCTGCATGTGCGGATGACGGCCCGCGCCGTGACCCGCGCCTATGACGAGGCGATGCGCCCGAGCGGGCTGAAGATCACCCAGTTCGTCCTGCTGTCGGCGCTGAGCACCGGCCATTGGAAGTCGGTCACGGAGCTGGCGGAGCGCTTCGCATTGGAGCGCACCTCCCTGACGCGCAACCTCCAGCTGCTCGCGGCCGATGGCATGGTCGAACCCGTCGAATGCCGGGGCCGGGCCTCGGTCTACGCCGTGACGGAAAAGGGCAGGGCGGCGATCGAGGCCGCGATCCCGTATTGGCGTGCGGCGCAGGACAAGATCGAGGGTGGCTTCGGCTCAGAGCGCTGGCGCGAAACCCGCGACGGGCTGAAGGCGCTGCGCCGGGCGGCGCGCGAGCCGCGCTGAGCCGGTTCGGCACACACCTCCCTCAAGCCGGCTCCGGCCACCATTGACGAAAGTGCCGGCCAACTCATATCGTGCAGATACACGATTGAGGGCAGGAAATGGATCGCATGTTCGGAGTGGTGTCACGCGAGGCTCTCGTCGCAGGCGATGGCTTGAGCTTCCTGCGCGGCATCATCGACGGCACGCAGCCAGCGCCGCCCTTTGCCGAGGCGATGGATTTCGATCTGGTCGAGGCCGAGGAGGGCCGCGTCGTCTTCACCGGCCGGCCATCCGCGCGCTTCTTCAACCCGCTCGGCACGATCCATGGCGGTTGGACCGCGACGATCCTCGATTCCGCCATGGCCTGCGCGGCGCATTCCACGCTGAAGCCGGGCGAGGGCTACACCACGCTGGAGATGAAGCTGAACTACGTCCGGCCCGTCATGCCGGACACTGGGACGGTGCGCTGCGAGGGCCGGCTGATCCATCGCGGCGGCTCCGTCATCACCTCGGAGGGCCGGCTTGTCGACGGGCAGGGAAAGCTCCTCGCCCACGGCACCGAGACCTGCCTGGTCTTCCCCGCGAAGAAGATGGGGACGTGAGGTCTCCGTCATGCTCGGGCTTGACCCGAGCATCTCGTGACGAGAGAGGCTCCCGCGCCTTTTCGGCCTGGGATTCCCGCGTCTACGCTTCTCTTCGCCCGAGAATGACGGCGGCGCTGAGCCCTACCGCCGGCTGACCGCCACGGCCCCCGCCACGATCAGGACCGCGCCGGCATAGGTTGTGTAGAGCGGCACCTCCCCGAAGAAGAAGAAGCCGAGCAGGCTCGCCCAGATCAGCGCCGTGTATTCGATGGCCGCCAGCCGCGCGGCAGCAGCCTTCGCATAGGCCGAGGTCAGGGTGAGATGGCCCGCGACGCCGAGGACGCCGGCCGCGAGGTAGATGGCGAGGTCGGAAAGCCCCATCGGCACGAAATAGTAGGCGGCCGGGATGGCGAGGCACAGCGCCGGTCCGATGTTCTGGAAGGCGACGATCACCGACGGGTGCTCGCGGGTCGCGATGCGCCGCAGCAGGATCAGGTTGAAGGCGTAGCTCACGGCGGCGAACAGCGCGGCCGCGACGCCGAGCCCCGCACCGCTGACATGGCCCTGCAACCGCGGCCAGACCATGACGAGCATGCCGGCGAGCCCGAAGGCCAGCGCCTGCAGGATGCGCCCGTCGATCCGCTCCTTCAGCAGCACGCCGCCCAGCAGGGCGACGAAGACCGGGGCGAGGAAGGACAGCGTCAGCGCTTCCGCGAGAGGAAGAACCGAGATCGAATAGAAGAAGCTCCCGGCCGTCATCACGACCAGCGGAATGCGCGCCAGATTGCCGACGAGGCTCTCCCGCGTCGGCCGCGCCGGCCGCACGATCGCCAGCACGATCAGCGCGCAGATCCCGCCCATCAGGAAGCGCATGAACAGCGCCAGCAGGAACGGATGCTGGTGCATCTGCCCCTTGATCACCGCATCCATCCCGGTGAGCAGGGCGATGCCCAGCGCGGCGCGCAGCGCGACGGACCAGGTCATGGCGTGGCGGGCGGGGTGCTGCGGAGCAGGGGCTTGCGGAAATGGTATTCCCAGGTCTCGGAGACATCGGCGAGATAGCGCTCGCCCGGCCAGCGGCGGAAGCCGAGCTTCTCGTAGAAGCGGTGGCCGCGCGCGAAGCGCGTATCCGACCAGAGCATCATTTCGGCGAAGCCGCCGGCTTCCGCGAAAGCCAGCGCCTCGGCGAAGAGCGCCTGCGCCAGCCCTGCGCCACGGAAGGCCGGGTCGACATAGACCTTGGTGAGCTCGACCGCGTTCTGCTCGGGCAGCGGCGTCGCAGCCAGCGAGCCCGCGATACCGCCCTCCGGCCTGTCCGCGATCCAGAGCTTGCCGCCCTTGGCCGCGAAGGCGGTCGCCGGCTGCCTCAGCTCCGGGAATTCCTCCCAGACGAAATGGCAGTTCTCATATTCGGCGAAGCTCGCAGCGATGAGAGCGGCGAGCGGCTCGGAATCGGCGTCGGAGGCTGGGCGGATCGGCGGAAGGGCGGTCATGGCGGCAGGCTCTAGGGTGAAAAGCGGCGGCCGTACAGACGGACTTGAGGCATCGCACCAATGCCGCGGTGGCAGGGCGCAGCCCATACGGTCACGACAGGAGCGAAAGCCCGGCATCGATAGTGAGCTTCGCCGCGGCGAGGGCGAGCAGCACATAACACCAGAAGAACAGCGTCTTCTGGTCGAGGCGGTCATGCACGATCCGGCCGAGCCAGATGCCGAGTGGCACGGCAGGCGCGAGCACGAGCGCCCCCCAGAGCGCCTCCCGGTGCTGCAGGCCGAGCGCGATGTAGGGCGGCAGCTTCAACCAGTTGCCGAGCGTGAAGATCGCGATGGTGGTGCCGACGAGCATGGTCTTCGGCAGGCCGCGCGCCAGCAAATACATCGCGACCGGCGGCCCGCCGGCATGGGCGACGAAGGTGGTGAAGCCGGAGGCCGCGCCCGCCGCTAGCGCCAGCCCCGGTGAGACAGGCCGCGTCCCTGGCGGAGCGAGGCGCCCCCTCAGGAACCAGTGAGCGGTGAAAAGCAGCGTGACGACGCCGATGATCAGCGTGACGAGGCGCGGATCGATCCGCACGAAGACGAGGTAGCCGACGCCGATGCCGGCAACGAGGCCGGGCAGGATCCAGGTGAGGTCCGGCTTCGACCAGCTCTCGCGGCCGAAGCGCTGCAGCGCCATCAGGTCCATCAGCGAAACCAGTAGCGCCACCATGATCGCCCCGTTCTGCGGCGTGGTCACCGTCGCCAGCAGGGGAATGCCGAGGATCGCGAGCCCGCCGCCGAAGGCGCTCTTGCCGATGGCGATCAGCAGCGTCGTCGCCCAGCCGACGAGATAGAAGGAGAGATCGTCCGGCATCGGCTCGTTTGCATGTATCCACTTCGAGCAGCTTTCCGACATGCCGACGCTCCGCAGAAGGGGCGGCATCGCATTGGCGCCATGAGTCTGACGGGGTGCCCGGCAACGCTTCCTTCATCCTGTCGCTTGACGGGCCGCTAAGGTTAATCCCGCGAATTCGCCTCGAAAGCCGCGGATTCCGTTCCGAAACCTCGACGATTCACCATTCGTTGCAGGGCGCCGGCCAGGGTTTTCGGCAGTCGATGTCGAAAGAGTTGCGTCATGCGTCGAGCGATCTTCCTTCCCGTGCTGGCCGTTGCGGGCAGCCTGACCCTTGCCGGCCCTGCCCTTGCGCAGGGCTATGGCTATGCTGCGCCGAACGATCCAATGGCCGCGTCCCGCGGCCGCCCGAACTATGGCGGCGGCTTCATCGAGATGCTGATGACCGGCCGGGATCCGTCGCCGCGGGGCGGGGCGGTCTATAATCGGCCGGGCGGATACGCTTATGGCCAGCGGGTGGGCGCTGCTGCCGGGGCCGATGCCGACCCGTTCGAGGCTGCGCGCCAGCAGAACGCCGGCCGGCGCATGGCCGCGCTCGGCGAGCCGGCGGCACCGCGCCAGGGCATCCAGCACATCGTCGATCCGCGTTTCCTCAAGCAGGAAGTCGCCTATGACGGCCCGCACAAGCCGGGCACGATCATCATCGATACGCCGCAGCGTTTCCTCTTCCTGGTGCAGCCGGGCGGCAAGGCGCTGCGATACGGCATCGGCGTTGGTCGGCCGGGTTTCTCCTGGGCCGGCATGAAGACGGTGAGCCGTAAGGCCGAATGGCCGAGCTGGACTCCGCCAGCCGAGATGCTCAAGCGCCGGCCGGACCTGCCGCGCTTCATGGAGGGCGGGCCCGACAATCCGATGGGCGCTCGCGCCATGTATCTCGGCTCGACGCTCTACCGCATCCACGGCACCAACGAGCCGAACACCATCGGCCAGGCCGTCTCTTCCGGCTGCATCCGCATGACCAATGACGATGTCACCGACCTCTACGGGCGCGTCCGCGTCGGCGCGAAGGTTCTGGTGATCTGACGCGCCGTCAGGAACTGCCGATCAGCACGCCGACGGCCAGCACGAGCAGGCCGCCGATGACGATCTGCACGATCGCCGAGCCGAAGGGCGTCTCCATATAGCGCCAGCGCACCCAGGCGATGACGACGAGCTCGCAGGCGACGATGAAGCCGGCGATGGCGGTGGCCAGCCAGAAATCCGGGATCAGATAGGGCAGGGTGTGACCGAGCCCGCCGATGGTCGTGGCGATGCCGCAGGCGGCCCCGCGCACCCATGGATGGCCGCGCCCCGTCACCACGCCATCGTCCGACAGCGCCTCGGTCAGCCCCATGCTGATGCCCGCTCCGATCGAGGCCGCGAGGCCGACGACGAAGGCGTTCCAGGAATCATGCGTCGCGAAGGCCGCGGCGAAGATCGGCGCGAGCGTCGAGACCGAGCCGTCGATCAGTCCTGCCAGCGTGGGCTGGACGATCTGCAGCACGAAGAGCCGCTTGCGCGTCTCCTCTTCCTCATCGGCGGCGCCTGAGGTCCTCAGCTCTTCGCCGAGCCTCTCTGCCATGCTCTCATGGCCGCGCTCCGCCTCGGCGAGATCGGCAAGCAGCTTGCGCGTGCTCGTGTCGGTCGCCCGCTCGGCGGCACTCGCATAGAAGCGGCTGGCCTCGAGCTCCATCAGCGTTGCGTGCTTGCGCGCCGTGTCCAGCTGCAGATCCTCGTGAAGCCAGACCGGGTTGCGCTTGAGGAAGCCCTTCACGTCCTGCCGCGTGATGAGTGGCAGCTCCTTGCCGAAGCGTCTTTCGTAGAGGTTCAGCAGGCTATGGCGATGGCCCTGCTCCTCGCCGGCCATCTGCTCGAACATCTGGGCCGAATGCGGATAATTCGCCCGCAGCCGCTGGGCGAAGGAGAGGTAGATGCGCGCATCCTCTTCCTCGCTGGCTACGGCCAGCGCGAGGATTTCGGCTTCGCCGAGCTCGTCGAAACGTTTCATGGGCGATCCATAGATTAGAATAATTCCAATCTATGGATCCGCTCCTTCAAAGGAAAGGCCGCCGCGCAAAAAAAGCCCGCCTCTTTCGAGGCGGGCTCATCATGGTCCGCGAGGGCTCAGACCCAGCTGTCGTCGTCGCCGCCGGCGTCGTCGTCGAAACCCGGATCGTCCTCGTAGCTGGCGTCGTCATGGCTCGCCTGCTGGTAATCGGCCTGGTTGGGCGAGCTGTCGTTGGATGCGTCGCTGGCGGACGTGTCGCTGGCAGGCTGCGCCTTGGCGTTCTCGGCCGTGACGCTGTCTGCGAGGCTCGGGCTTGACGCGGCCTGAGCAGCCTGTGCCGTGCCGGACTCGCCCTTGAACGCGTTCATCAGCATGTTGCCGACCACCATGCCGCCCGCCACGCCTGCGGCCGTGGTCAGTGCGCTGGCCATGAAACCGCCGCCGGCGCGCTGCTGCAGCTGGTTGCTCCACGGGCCGGGCGGTGCCGATTCCTGCATCGGCTGGGCCTGCGCCTGCATGGGGCGGCCCTGCGGCTGCGTGTTCCAGGCAGAAGACGCTCCGGCAGCGTCCGGGCGTTGTGGGAAGGACGGCACCGAGCCGGCCCGCGGCTGACTGCCGCCACCGAAGATACCGGAGAGGAACCCGCCGCTCTGCGGCTGCCCCTGCGATTGCGGCGCTGCGTTGGCGCGGGCCTCGGCGTCCCGCAGCTGCGCCTGCAGGCTCTCGACCTGCTGGTTAAGATTGGCGAGCGCCTGCTCCTGCACATAGACCGTCTGCGCCATGGCATAGGGCGCGTAGGGCTGCTCGCGAAGCCGTTCTGCAATGAAAGTCTCAGCCTCGGGGTCGCGGGGCTGGTTGGCCGCCTGCTTCAGGCGGTCGAAAATCCCGGCGATCACGTCGCGTTCCTGCGGCGTCATCGTCATCTCCTTTGGTTAGGCGGCGCGGTTGCGTCGCCCTCCAGAGGTGGGTCCGGCTTATGACGGTATCAAGGCGTCCGATACCGAAACCGGTCGTCAGATGTCGTCCGGCGGCGGGGGCATGTCGTCGAAGCCCTCCTCCGGCGCCTGGAGCGTGCCGCGGTTGAGCACGACCACCGTGGTTCCACTCGGAACACGGCTGTAGAGGTCGATGATGTCCTGATTGAACATGCGGATGCAGCCGCTCGACACCGACTTGCCGATCGACCATGGCTCAGAGGTGCCGTGGATGCGGTACAGGGTGTCGCGGTCGCCCTGATAGAGATAGAGCGCGCGGGCGCCGAGCGGATTTTCCAGCCCACCGGGCATGCCGCCGGCCCAGGGGCGGTTGCGCGCCGGCTCGCGGGCGATCATCGCCGCAGTCGGCGTCCAGCTCGGCCATTGCGCCTTGCGCTTCACGGTCGCGCGGCCGCGCCAGGACATGCCCTGCTTGCCGACGCCGATGCCGTAGCGGATGGCGCGCCCGCCTTCGATGACGAGATAGAGGAAGCGGTTATCGGTATCGACCACGATCGTGCCGGGCCGCTCCGGCGTCGGATAGGTCACGATGCGGCGCAGGAACTGCGGATCGACCTCCGTGAGGTCCGTCGCCGGCAGCGGATGCTGCTCGTCCGGCCGCTCGCCATACATCGCCAGATATTCAGCGCTGACATGCGGGCCCTGATAGGCGACCTCGAAGGGCTGCTGCACCTGACTGACGCAGGCCGCCAGGAAGAGCGGTGACAAGGCTGCGAACGTCCGGCGCGTCGGTCGGGCGAGGGGGGAGACATCGGGGCGGGGGGACATCAGGTACTCTGTAGTGCGGGCGGTGGCGGGCGGCGAAGGAGTGTTGTCGCTGTATGCAACAGCGCACCTCCGTTCAAGGTTCCAGCCATGGCCACGGGGTGAACGTGGTGTGGCGAAACTGTGTCGGTGCGCGGTTGTTGCCGATCGGCAACATGGGGTGTCGCCCTTGTGCAGGACTTGCCGCGGTGTTGCCCCTTGGTGCCTTCCTGAGCCTGCAGGATGGTACAAACCAGTCAGAATATTATCAGGGTTAAGCTTTTCTTCATGGCGCTACGAGAGGTTTAGGTAATTCGCCAGGAAGGCGGCCTTCAACAAGCGTGATCCGACCATGATCTACCGGTCGTGATTCCGAAGGCCTCGATTGCCAGGCGATCTCTACTGCCTATGCCTACGTGCCGTTCAGGCACGCATATCGTTCAACTACGCGCCGGGGGATAGCCGGCTCGCAGCACGGGCTTTTTGATGCAAAATCACTTTTCCTTGCGTTTGCCGATCGCGACCCGTCTGGCTGTCGTAGCGGTGCTGATCGTCGGCTTCGCTGTCGCGGCCTCGGTCGTCGTATCGATTCGCGCGGCGGACAAGGCGATGCGCGAGCGCGCCCAGACGAGCCTGATCATCAACATCAACCTGCTGCGGGACCTCCTGCAGGCGAAGGGCGAACCACGGTTGGACGGAGACAAGCTCCTGTTCGGCCAGGAGGTCGTCAACGGCAACTTTGCCGCCGTCGACAAGGTCAAGATGCTGTCCGGCGGCACCGCGACGGTCTTCATGGGCGACACCCGCGTCACCACCAATGTCCAGAAGCCGGATGGAGGGCGCGCCGTCGGCACCAAGCTGGCGCAGGGGCCGGCCTATGACGCCGTCTTCAAGGAGCGGAAGACCTATTCCGGCGCCGCCGACATCCTCGGCGTGCCCTACTTCACGATCTATGAGCCGATCATCCAGAAATCCGACAACAGCGTCATCGGCATCCTCTATGTCGGCATCCGGCAGGAGGAGTTCCTCACGGTCATCGACGACATGATCAGCGGCAACGTCATCGCCGGCCTGTCGATCGGGGCGATCGCCGGACTGTTGCTGTTCATGCTCGTGCGCCGGATGATGAAGCCTCTCGGCTCCCTGCGAGCGGCGCTCGGCCGCCTCACCGAGGGCGATCTCGATACGCCCGTCCCGGCCTTCCGCGCCGGCAGCGAGTTCGGCGCCATGGCTGAGGCCGTCGATGTCCTGCGCCAGGCCTCGATCGAGAAGGTCAGGCTGGAGGCCGATGCCACCGCGCAGGCCGGTCTGATGAACGAGACCCGTCGCCAGACCGAGGAGCAGCGCCGGGCCGCGGCAAAGCGGCAGATCGAGCAGGCGCAGGAGCTCGAGCGTGTCGTCCAGGTGCTGGCCGAAGGTCTTTCGGCGCTCTCGAACGGCGATCTGCGCTATCGCATCGAGACCCAGGTGCCGGAGGCTTACGCCAAACTCTGCGCCGATTTCAACGCGACGGTCGACCGCCTCTCCGAGACGGTCTCGACGATCCAAACGACCTCGGCCGATGTCGGCCTCGCGGCCCGCGAGATCAACATGGGCGCCGACGACCTCTCGAAGCGCACCGAGGAGCAGGCCTCCTCGCTGGAAGAGACCGCGGCCACGACCGAGGAACTCGCC
>NZ_JAIMCA010000014.1 GCF_025499465.1 Allobosea sp. BH3 | reverse complement strand
TCGACCAGGATTTCGCGCTTTCCTGCGTGGTTTGCGGGTCCGACGATGCCCTCGTGCTCCATGCGCTCCATGATCGAGGCGGCGCGGTTGTAGCCGATCTGCAGGCGGCGCTGGATGTAGGAGGTCGAGGCCTTCTTGTCGCGCAGCACGACCGCCACGGCCTGCTCGTAGGGGTCGTCGCTCTCGGCGACGGCCATGGCACCCTTGTCGAAGACCGCGCCGTCCTCGTCCTCGCCGCCCTCGGCCTCCTCGGAGGTGACGGCGTCGAGATATTGCGGCCGGCCTTGCGTCTTGAGATGGGCGACCACCTTCTCGACCTCGGAATCCGAGACGAAGGGGCCGTGCACGCGGGTGATGCGCCCGCCGCCGGCCATGTAGAGCATGTCGCCCTGGCCGAGCAGCTGCTCGGCGCCCATCTCGCCCAGAATGGTGCGGCTGTCGATCTTCGAGGTGACCTGGAAGGAGATGCGCGTCGGGAAGTTCGCCTTGATCGTGCCGGTGATGACGTCGACCGAGGGGCGCTGCGTGGCGAGCACGACATGGATGCCGGCGGCGCGCGCCATCTGGGCGAGGCGCTGGATCGTGCCCTCGATCTCCTTGCCGGCGACCATCATCAGGTCGGCCATCTCGTCGACGATGACGACGATGTAGGGCAGAGGTTCGAGGTCCATGACCTCCTCCTCGTAGATCGCCTCGCCGGTATGGCGGTCGAAGCCGGTCTGGACCGTGCGGGTGATGATCTCGCCGGCGGCCTTGGCCTCCTGCACGCGGGCGTTGAAGCCGTCGATGTTGCGCACCGCGAGCTTCGACATCTTCTTGTAGCGCTCCTCCATCTCGCGCACCGCCCATTTCAGCGCGACGACCGCCTTCTTCGGATCGGTCACGACGGGGGTGAGCAGATGCGGGATGCCGTCATAGACGGAAAGCTCGAGCATCTTCGGGTCGACCATGATCAGCCGGCATTCCTCGGGCTTCAGCCGGTAGAGGATCGACAGGATCATGGTGTTGATGGCGACCGACTTGCCCGAGCCGGTGGTGCCCGCGACCAGCAGATGCGGCATGCGGGCGAGATCGGCGATGACCGGCTCGCCGCCGATGGTCTTGCCGAGGCAGAGCGCCAGCTTGTGCTTGGTCGATTCGAAATCCTGGCTCGC
>NZ_JAIMCA010000013.1 GCF_025499465.1 Allobosea sp. BH3 | reverse complement strand
GCGCCAGGCCGGCGACCAGCTCGACCAGATCCTGGCCGCCTCGCAGAAGGTCTCCGCCACCATCGCCGATATCTCGGCGGCCTCCGGCGAGCAGGCCAACGGCATCGACGAGATGAGCCAGGCCGTGGCGCATCTCGACGAGATGACCCAGCAGAACGCCGCGCTCGCCGAGCAGAGCGCAGCCTCGGCATCCTCCCTCTCCGGACGCATCGGACAGCTCAACGACCTCGTCGCGACCTTCCGCACGAGGCGCGAGGCGACGGGCGGGCACAGCGTCGCGATCCCGATGGCGGTGAATGCCGCTCCGGCCGCCCCGGCTCCGCGCGCTTCCGAGCCGGAGCGCCTTCGCCAGCTGGCGAAGGCTGCCTTCGTCCAGTCCAAGGCCGCCCCCGCGCCGCGCAAGGTCGCCAATGGGCGTGCCCACGACGCCGGCTGGGAAGAGTTCTGACCCAAGGCGCGGCCCGGCCGGTGTACTGTGCCTGGCCGAAACGGCCAGGCGCGCTCGCCCTGATGGGCCTCAACCTGGAAAGGCTCCAATCAAGCCTTTCTTAAAGATGCGCGTTTAGCGTGTTCCGTGTCGAAACGAAGAGAGCGGGCAGGGGCTCAATGCGAGCCTGAACCGCCGCCCGAGGCAATATGGCCTCGCGCTTCGGCAGAGGAACCGTCTGAGCCCGGTAGCCCGACTTCGCGTGCTGCCTTCAATCCGGCTTTTCAGAGGTTATCTGCACGATGCTCAAGCACGCGTCGATCATGTTGAAATTCACGAGCGTCGTTGCCGCAATGGGCGTGGCGGCCATAGCCATCGCCCTTGCCGGCTGGATCGGCCTCTCACATCTCAAGCAATCGATGCTGTCGGTCGAGCAGACCGGGCGGGTCTCCTATGAGGCGATGGACCTGCGCATCGACATCATTGCCATTAGCCGCATGACCTACCAGCTTGCGCGCGAGCCCGCCAAGCATGCCGACTTCTCCGTCGAGGCCGAGCGCCGCGCCAAGGAGATGCTCGCCCGGCTGCCGATCCTTGAGGCCGGGGCCGACCTGGAGGAGAGGCGCCTTCTCGCCGATGTCCGCACCGGGCTCGAAACCTACTTCGGTCAGATTCGCAACATGCTGGCCGTCGCTCGCTCGTCCGCGGGCAACCCGTCGGCGATGGAGGCGGGTCTCGCGGGCGCCCTCGATGCGCAGAAGATCGTGACGGACACGGTCAAGGCCTACACGACCTATTCCGGCAAGCTGATCGAGGGTACGCGAAAGACTGCGTTTGCCGCGACCGATACCTTCCTGACCGCCCAGATACTCGTCGCGCTGCTCGGAATCGTGGCCGGTCTCGCACTCAGCTTCGTCGTTGCGCGTTATGGCGTCATGTCGCCTCTGCGCAAGCTCAACCATGCGATGCGGGGCATCGCCGATGGCGACCTCGACAGCCGTGTCGATGGAACCGATCGCCGCGACGAGATCGGCCAGATGGCCACCTCCCTGCAGGTTCTGCGCGAAGGCCTGGTGCACGCGCGCACCCTTGAGGAACAGGAGCGCGCGGCAGCAGCAGCCCGCCTCGCCCGCGCTCAGTCTATGGAAGCGGTGGTCTCCGATGTCGGCGAGGTGGTCGCGGCGGCTGCGGCCGGCGATTTCTCGGCCCGGCTCGAGATCAAGGACGCCGACGAGCAGATGCAGCGCCTCGTCGCCGGCATCAACGAGATCAACGCGGTGGTGGATTCCGCCACGACGGAGTTCGCCGGGACGCTGTCGGCGATCGCCGGCGGTGACCTGACCAACCGGGTCGAGACCGCCTATCGCGGCAAGTTCGCCGAT
>NZ_JAIMCA010000012.1:2500-5647 GCF_025499465.1 Allobosea sp. BH3 | reverse complement strand
ACGCTGTTTGAAAATTGAAGACAGAAAGAGAAACGTGGACGGCGGGGTTCTTGCGGACTTGCCTTCGGGCAAGTCAAACGAGACTTCGGTGTGCTGCGTTTTACAAGAGCCATCGCTGGTTGCTTAGGTGAAAGCTTAGGTAATCAAGCAATGACTCCGTCAATACGCAGTGCGATGCCGGAACAAAATCTCATCCAATCTGAGAGTTTGATCCTGGCTCAGAGCGAACGCTGGCGGCAGGCTTAACACATGCAAGTCGAACGGGCACTTCGGTGCTAGTGGCAGACGGGTGAGTAACACGTGGGAACGTACCTTTCGGTTCGGAATAATTCAGGGAAACTTGGACTAATACCGGATACGCCCTTCGGGGGAAAGATTTATCGCCGATAGATCGGCCCGCGTCTGATTAGCTAGTTGGTGAGGTAATGGCTCACCAAGGCGACGATCAGTAGCTGGTCTGAGAGGATGATCAGCCACATTGGGACTGAGACACGGCCCAAACTCCTACGGGAGGCAGCAGTGGGGAATATTGGACAATGGGCGCAAGCCTGATCCAGCCATGCCGCGTGAGTGATGAAGGCCTTAGGGTTGTAAAGCTCTTTTGTCCGGGAAGATAATGACTGTACCGGAAGAATAAGCCCCGGCTAACTTCGTGCCAGCAGCCGCGGTAATACGAAGGGGGCTAGCGTTGCTCGGAATCACTGGGCGTAAAGGGCGCGTAGGCGGACTTTTAAGTCGGAGGTGAAAGCCCAGGGCTCAACCCTGGAATTGCCTTCGATACTGGAAGTCTTGAGTTCGGAAGAGGTTGGTGGAACTGCGAGTGTAGAGGTGAAATTCGTAGATATTCGCAAGAACACCAGTGGCGAAGGCGGCCAACTGGTCCGATACTGACGCTGAGGCGCGAAAGCGTGGGGAGCAAACAGGATTAGATACCCTGGTAGTCCACGCCGTAAACGATGAATGCCAGCCGTTGGGGAGCATGCTCTTCAGTGGCGCAGCTAACGCTTTAAGCATTCCGCCTGGGGAGTACGGTCGCAAGATTAAAACTCAAAGGAATTGACGGGGGCCCGCACAAGCGGTGGAGCATGTGGTTTAATTCGAAGCAACGCGCAGAACCTTACCAGCTTTTGACATGTCCGGTTTGATCGGCAGAGATGCCTTTCTTCAGTTCGGCTGGCCGGAACACAGGTGCTGCATGGCTGTCGTCAGCTCGTGTCGTGAGATGTTGGGTTAAGTCCCGCAACGAGCGCAACCCTCGCCCCTAGTTGCCATCATTAAGTTGGGAACTCTAGGGGGACTGCCGGTGATAAGCCGCGAGGAAGGTGGGGATGACGTCAAGTCCTCATGGCCCTTACAGGCTGGGCTACACACGTGCTACAATGGCGGTGACAATGGGCAGCGAAAGGGCGACCTCGAGCTAATCCCAAAAAGCCGTCTCAGTTCAGATTGCACTCTGCAACTCGAGTGCATGAAGGTGGAATCGCTAGTAATCGTGGATCAGCATGCCACGGTGAATACGTTCCCGGGCCTTGTACACACCGCCCGTCACACCATGGGAGTTGGGTTTACCCGAAGGCGTCGCGCTAACCGCAAGGAGGCAGGCGACCACGGTAGGCTCAGCGACTGGGGTGAAGTCGTAACAAGGTAGCCGTAGGGGAACCTGCGGCTGGATCACCTCCTTTCTAAGGTAGAGGACTTCACGAGGCTTGCCTCGTATCGACCTCTCTTCAGAACAAAGGGACCAGATCAGGTCCCGACATGCGGAACTTCGCCGTCTTCGTTTCTCTTTCTCTTTCCGGGCGAATGCGCTGGATCGGTCCAACCTTTGATGGTTGATAAGATCGGTCGCGTATTCTGGGCCAAGCCAGGCTTTGGCCGGTCGATCTTGGGATCGATTTGCCTTGGGCCTGTAGCTCAGTTGGTTAGAGCGCGCGCTTGATAAGCGTGAGGTCGGAGGTTCAAATCCTCCCAGGCCCACCAGTCATCGAGCGCCGATCTGTCCGACGAGCAGCGGTTCTTTCGAGCTTTTGGGCTCGCAAGGCCGAACGGCCGCCGCGCCAAGTGGCGCGTTGCTTTACTCAAATGGGGCCATAGCTCAGTTGGGAGAGCGGTAGCTTTGCAAGCTTCAGGTCGTCGGTTCGATCCCGTCTGGCTCCACCAAATCCGGAAAGTCTTTAGTTTCGCCGCTGTCGCAAGACGGCTGGCGCTGCTGTTTGTCATTGTGAAGAGGGAATGTATTCGAGAGCTGCTCATCCTGCAGCATGCGAAATGTCCGACACCATCGGCTTTCGTTAAATCGGGTACATTCGGCAAGCATAATGGTCTTTCTGATCAAATGCTCTGCGTTTCGTTCCTTCGGGAATGTTCGCGGACATCGATCATGAGAACGATCAAGTGCCTTAAGAGCATTCGGTGGATGCCTTGGCGCTGAGAGGCGATGAAGGACGTGATACGCTGCGATAAGCCGTGGGGAGCTGCGAATGAGCTTTGATCCGCGGATTTCCGAATGGGGAAACCCACCTTCGATCTCTGTTATTCCAAGGACAGGTTACGGCCTGTGCTTGGGCCTGTCTTCGGACTAACAGAGATCATGAGAAGGTATTGAACTCTGAATACATAGGGGTTCAAAGCTAACCCAGGGAACTGAAACATCTAAGTACCTGGAGGAAAGGACATCAACGAGACTCCGTTAGTAGTGGCGAGCGAACGCGGACCAGGCCAGTGCCTGACTGTAAGTTACCGGAAGTGGTTGGGAAACCACGCATTAATGGGTGATAGCCCCGTACGGATCTGCGAACAGTTGGGACATGAGTAAGGCGGGACACGTGAAATCCTGTCTGAACATGGGGGGACCACCCTCCAAGCCTAAGTACTCCTCAGCGACCGATAGTGAACAAGTACCGTGAGGGAAAGGTGAAAAGCACCCCGACGAGGGGAGTGAAATAGCACCTGAAACCGAATGCTTACAAACAGTGGGAGCTCAAGGTTCGTCCTGGGTGACCGCGTACCTTTTGTATAATGGGTCAGCGACTTAATCTGACGAGCAAGCTTAAGCCGGTAGGTGTAGGCGCAGCGAAAGCGAGTCTGAACAGGGCGTTCAGTTCGTCGGATTAGACCCGAAACCGGGTGATCTAGCCATGAGCAGGT
>NZ_JAIMCA010000011.1 GCF_025499465.1 Allobosea sp. BH3 | reverse complement strand
GCCGCCCGTCTCGGCCAGAACCTTCGTGATCGCAGCCGTCAAAGACGTCTTGCCATGGTCAACGTGACCAATCGTTCCAATGTTGCAGTGCGGCTTGTTCCGCGAAAACTTCTCTTTGGCCATCGTAGCCTCCGTCAGATCTTGTTCAGTTTCAGTCGTTCAGGTGCGGGTTCAGGCGTACTTGGCCTGGACCTCGGCGGCGACCGCCGACGGCACCTGCTCGTAATGGTCGAACTGCATCGTGTAGTTCGCGCGCCCCTGGGAGAACGAGCGAAGCTGGTTCACGTAGCCGAACATGTTCGCCAGCGGGACCATCGCATTGATGACCACCGCGTTGCCGCGCATGTCCTGGCCCTGGATCTGGCCACGCCGCGAGTTCAGGTCGCCGATGACCGAGCCGGTATAGTCTTCGGGGGTCACGACCTCGACCTTCATGATCGGCTCGAGCAGAACCGAACCGCCCTTCTGGAGGCCTTCACGCAGAGCGGCGCGCGAAGCGATTTCGAAGGCGAGAGCCGACGAGTCGACTTCGTGGAAGGCGCCGTCGATCAGCGTGACCTTGACGTCCACGACCGGGAAGCCGGCGAGCACGCCAGAGCCGATGACCGAATTCAGGCCCTTTTCGACGCCGGGGATATACTCCTTCGGCACCGAACCGCCGACGACCTTCGACTCGAACTCGAAGCCCTTGCCGGTCTCGTTCGGCTCGATGACGAGCTTGACGCGGGCGAACTGGCCCGTGCCGCCGGTCTGCTTCTTGTGGGTGTAGTCGATCTCGGCCTTCTTGGTCAGCGTCTCGCGATACGCAACCTGCGGCGCGCCGATATTGGCGTCGACCTTGTAGGTGCGCTTCAGGATGTCGACCTTGATGTCGAGGTGGAGCTCGCCCATGCCCTTCAGGATGGTCTGGCCGCTCTCCTGGTCGGTCGACACGCGGAAGGACGGATCCTCGTTCGCGAGCTTCGACAGGGCGAGGCCCAGCTTCTCCTGGTCGGCCTTGGACTTCGGCTCGATCGCGATCGTGATGACCGGCTCGGGGAACTCCATGCGCTCCAGGATGACCGCCTGGGTGGGGTCGCAGAGCGTGTCACCGGTGCGGACGTCCTTGAGGCCGGCCAGGGCGACGATGTCGCCGGCGAAAGCCTCCTTGATGTCCTCGCGGTTGTTCGCATGCATCAGCAGCATGCGGCCGACGCGCTCTTTCTTGTCGCGGGTCGAGTTGACGACGCCCTGGCCGGCTTCGACCTTGCCCGAATAGATGCGGCAGAAGGTGATCGTGCCGACGAAGGGGTCGTCCATGATCTTGAAGGCGAGCATCGCGAAGGGATCCTCGTCCGTCGGATTGCGGACGGTGGGCTCTTCGGTCTTGAAATCGATGCCTTCGACGGCGCCACGATCGACCGGCGACGGCAGGAAGTCGACGACGGCGTCGAGCAGGGGCTGCACGCCCTTGTTCTTGAAGGCCGAGCCGCAGAGCACCGGGTGGAACGCGCGGCGCTGCACGGCCGTACGGACGAGCTTGCGCAGGGTCGCGGCGTCAGGCTCGGTGCCTTCGAGATAGGCCTCCATCGCGGCGTCGTCCATTTCGACGGCGGCCTCGACGAGCTTGTTGCGATACTCGGCGGCCTTGTCGGCGAGATCGGCCGGGATGTCCTTCTCCTCGAAGGACGCGCCGAGCGCCTCGCCGTTCCAGACGATCGCCTTCATCTTGATCAGGTCGATCACGCCGGCAAAATCGGACTCCGAACCGATCGGAATCTGCAGGCAGACGGGCTTGCCGGCGACGCGATCGATGATGTCCTGGACGCAGCGATAGAAATCGGCGCCGATCTTGTCCATCTTGTTGACGAACACGATGCGCGGAACGTCGTACTTGTCGGCCTGGCGCCAGACGGTCTCGGTTTGCGGCTCGACGCCCTGGTTGCCGTCGAGCACGCAGACGGCGCCGTCGAGCACGCGCAGCGAACGCTCGACCTCGATGGTGAAGTCGACGTGGCCGGGGGTGTCGATGATGTTCAGGCGGTTGTCCTGCCAGAAGCAGGTCGTCGCAGCAGAGGTGATCGTGATGCCACGCTCCTGCTCCTGCGTCATCCAGTCCATGGTGGCGGCGCCATCATGCACTTCGCCGATCTTATGCGACTTGCCGGTGTAATAGAGGATGCGCTCGGTCGTCGTCGTCTTGCCCGCATCGATGTGGGCCATGATGCCGAAGTTGCGATAGCGATCGATAGGATGGGAGCGGGCCATGGTCGTGAACCTGTGTCCTGAAGTCCGGGCTTCCGCTTACCAGCGGTAGTGCGAGAAGGCGCGGTTGGCTTCCGCCATCCGATGCGTGTCTTCGCGCTTCTTGACGGCGTTACCGCGGTTGTTGGCGGCGTCCATCAGCTCAGCCGAGAGGCGCTCGACCATCGTCTTGTCGTTGCGGCCGCGAGCAGCCGAGATCAGCCAGCGGATCGCCAGCGCCTGGCGGCGCTCGGTGCGAACCTCGACCGGGACCTGATAGGTCGCGCCGCCGACGCGGCGGGAACGGACCTCGATCGCCGGGGCAACGTTCTCAAGCGCCGACTTGAAGACGCCGAGCGGCTCGCTCTTGGTCTTCGCCTCGATGATGTCGAAGGCTCCGTAGACGATCCGCTCGGCGGTCGACTTCTTGCCTTCATACATGACCGAGTTCATGAACTTGGTCACGACGACATCGCCGAACTTCGGGTCCGGGATGATTTCGCGCTTTTCGGCACTGTGGCGGCGGGACATCGTCTAGTCTCCGTAAATCTTCAACGCGGCGGATCGGCCTGGACTGATAGCCCGGCCGACCAGGCCGAAATTACTTGGGACGCTTGGCGCCGTACTTCGAACGGCGCTGCTTGCGGTTCTTGACGCCCTGCGTATCGAGCACGCCGCGCAGGATGTGGTAGCGCACGCCGGGAAGGTCCTTCACGCGGCCGCCACGGATCATGACGACAGAGTGCTCCTGGAGGTTGTGACCCTCACCCGGAATGTAGCCGATCACCTCGAAGCCGTTCGTCAGGCGAACCTTGGCAACCTTGCGGAGCGCCGAGTTCGGCTTCTTCGGGGTCGTCGTATAGACGCGCGTGCAGACACCACGCTTCTGCGGGCAATTCTCAAGCGCCGGGGCGGTGTTACGCGCCTTCACGGGCGAACGCGGCTTGCGGATGAGCTGGCTGATTGTCGGCATTCTGGCCTCTCGCCCCACTGAGCGTTTGGAAATCTCTGGTCAAATCTCCCAGGTCGAGCAAAGCCATGACATAAACGAAGCCGCGCCATCGGCGCCCTTTCAGGGGCCTCAGGCGCGTTCGCCAGCAGAGGAACACGGAACGGATCCCGCGTTCATGCATCTAGCCATGTCGTCATTCGACGCTGGAATTCCGACGGAGTTTCGGTCGCGAAACTCGCTTGCGAACAATGCGCAGGCGACAGACGTGTCCGACAACCGTCGACAGTGGCGCGCTTATGACTCAAGCGAAGATTCGCGTCAACCCCGAAACCGCTCGAAACCGAATGGATTTGCCGGGTTCGAGCCGGTTGGAGCGTCGGCCGCCCAACCGGAGCCTGCTCATCGGGAAGATCCGATGCTTCAGAAATCGTGGATCGTCGCTTCGAGTCGGATGCGGCGCAGGGCGATCCAGCCCCCTGCCCGCCCCCCCTTGAAACAAAAAGGCCGCCCGGGAGGGGCGGCCTTTCCGATGATTGCGAGGCCTCGGCCCCTGCCGGGTCTTACTCGGCGGCAGGAAGCACGGCGGCGGCGGCTTCCTTGGCGGCCTTGGCCGCCGCATCTGCCTTCTGGCCGACGATGAGATCGTCGCGGCGCGTGGCCACCTGCTTGATGCGGGCAACCTGGGCACCGGTGCCGGCCGGGATGAGCGAGCCGACGATGACGTTCTCCTTGAGGCCTTCGAGCATGTCCGACTTGCCGTTGACCGCCGCCTCGGTGAGGACGCGGGTGGTCTCCTGGAAGGACGCTGCCGAGATGAAGGAGCGGGTCTGCAGCGAGGCCTTGGTGATGCCGAGCAGGACCGGAACGCCGGACGCCGGCTTCTTGCCCTCCTCACGCAGCTTCGCGTTGACCTCTTCCAGCTCGATCCTGTCGATCTGGTCGCCGGTCAGGATATCGCTGTCTCCCGACTCGGTGATCTCGACCTTCTGCAGCATCTGCCGGACGATCACCTCGATGTGCTTGTCGTTGATGGTCACGCCCTGGAGGCGATAGACCTCCTGGATCTCGTTCACCAGATAAGCCGCCAGCTCCTCGACGCCCTTGATCGCAAGGATGTCGTGCGGGGCCGGGTTGCCGTCGAGGATGTAGTCACCGACCTCCACGACGTCGCCTTCCTGGAGATGGATGTGCTTGCCCTTCGGGATCAGGTACTCGACCCCGTCGGAACCGTCATGCGGCGTCAGCGTCACGCGGCGCTTGTTCTTGTAGTCCTTGCCGAAGCCGATGACGCCCGACTTCTCGGCGATGATCGCCGCATCCTTCGGACGACGCGCCTCGAACAGCTCCGCGACGCGCGGCAGACCGCCGGTGATGTCGCGGGTCTTGGCCGAGTCGGTCGAGACACGGGCGAGCACGTCGCCGGCCTTGATCGAATGGCCCGGCTCCACCGAGATGATGCCGTCGACCGGCAGGATGTAGCGGGCCTCGCCACCGCGGGCGAGCTTCGCAACCTTCCCGTCCGCGCCGAAGATCACCATCGCCGGCTTCAGATCGGCCGTACGGGCCGAGCCGCGCCAGTCGATGACGACGCGCTTGGAGATGCCGGTCGCCTCGTCGGTCGTCTCGGTGATCGACATGCCGTCCACGAGGTCCTCGTAGCCGACCTTGCCGTCCACTTCCGCAAGGATCGGGCGGGAATAGGGGTCCCACTCGATCAGGCGCTGGCCGCGCTTGACCTTGTCACCCTCGTCGACACGCAGCTTCGAGCCGAACTGGACGCGATGGACCGCGCGCTCGGCGCCGTCCGGACCGACAATCACGATGGCGATGTTGCGCGCCATGGCGATGAGGTCGCCGTCCGAGTTCCGCGCGACGTTGCGGTTGCGCATCTTGACCGTGCCTTCGAAGTTCGACTCGACGAAGGACTGGTCGGCGATGGTGGCCGCGCCGCCGATGTGGAAGGTGCGCATGGTGAGCTGGGTGCCCGGCTCGCCGATCGACTGCGCCGCGATGACGCCGACAGCCTCGCCCATGTTGACGGGCGTGCCGCGGGCCAGATCGCGTCCGTAGCAGGTGGCGCAGACGCCGTTCTTGGTCTCGCAGGTGAGAACCGAACGGATCTTCACCTCCTGGACGCCGGCGGCGTTGATCTTGGCGATGTCGCTCTCTTCGATCACGATGCCCTTGGCGACGACGACCTTGCCGTCGACATCGACGATGTCCTCGGCAGTGGCGCGACCCAGGATGCGCATCCCGAGCGAGGCCACGATCTGGCCGGCATCGACGATGGCGCGCATCTTGATGCCGTTCTCCGAGCCGCAATCGACCTCGGAGATGATCGCGTCCTGCGCCACGTCGACGAGACGACGCGTGAGATAGCCGGAGTTGGCCGTCTTGAGCGCCGTGTCGGCGAGGCCCTTGCGGGCGCCATGGGTCGAGTTGAAGTACTCGAGAACGTCGAGGCCTTCCTTGAAGTTCGAGATGATGGGAGACTCGATGATCTCACCCGACGGCTTGGCCATCAGGCCGCGCATGGCGGCGAGCTGGCGCATCTGCGCCGGCGAACCACGGGCGCCCGAGTGCGACATCATGTAGATCGAGTTGATCTGCTTGTCGCGGCCGTCATCGTCCTTCTGCACGGTCGAGATGCGGGCCATCATCTCCTGGGCGAGCTTGTCGGAGCACTTCGCCCAGGCGTCGACGACCTTGTTGTACTTCTCGCCCTGCGTGATCAGGCCGTCCTGATACTGCTGCTCGTAGTCCTTGGCCAGCGCGCGGGTGGTGTCGACGATGTCCCACTTGTTCTCCGGCACGACCATGTCGTCCTTGCCGAAGGAAATGCCGGCCTTGAAGGCGTGGCGGAAGCCGAGCCCCATGACGCGGTCGCAGAAGATCACCGATTCCTTCTGACCGCAGCCGCGATAGACGGCGTCGATCATTCCGGAGATTTCCTTCTTGGTCATCAGCTTGTTGACGACGTCGAAGGACATGGCCGGGTGCTCCGGCAGCGCGGTCGAGAGGATCACGCGGCCCGGCGTGGTCTCGTAGATCTTCGTGTAGGGCTTGCCGTCATGGCCGACGCCCGTCCAGCGGTATTTGATCTTCGAGTGCAGCGTGATGACCTTCTCGTGCAGCGCGTGCTCGAGCTCGCCGAAATCGCCGAAGATCTTGCCCTGGCCGGGCGCGCCGTCAGCGACGATCGAGAGGTAGTACAGGCCGAGAACGATGTCCTGCGACGGCACGATGATCGGCTGGCCGTTCGCCGGGTGCAGGATGTTGTTGGTCGACATCATCAGCACGCGCGCTTCCAGCTGCGCCTCGAGCGACAGCGGGACGTGCACGGCCATCTGGTCGCCGTCGAAGTCCGCGTTGAAGGCGGCGCAGACCAGCGGGTGCAGCTGGATCGCCTTGCCCTCGATCAGCGTCGGCTCGAACGCCTGGATGCCCAGGCGATGCAGCGTCGGCGCGCGGTTCAACATCACCGGATGCTCGCGGATGACCTCGTCCAGGATGTCCCAGACCTCGGGCTTCTCCTTTTCGACGAGCTTCTTGGCCTGCTTGACCGTGGTCGAGTAGCCCTTGGCGTCGAGGCGCGCATAGATGAACGGCTTGAACAGCTCGAGCGCCATCTTCTTGGGCAGACCGCACTGGTGCAGCTTCAGCTCCGGGCCGACCACGATGACCGAGCGGCCCGAATAGTCGACGCGCTTGCCGAGCAGGTTCTGGCGGAAGCGGCCCTGCTTGCCCTTCAGCATGTCGGCGAGCGACTTCAGCGGGCGCTTGTTGGCGCCGGTGATGACGCGGCCGCGGCGGCCGTTGTCGAACAGCGCGTCGACCGACTCCTGCAGCATCCGCTTCTCGTTACGGATGATGATGTCCGGCGCGCGCAGCTCGATCAGCCGCTTCAGGCGGTTGTTGCGGTTGATGACGCGGCGATAGAGGTCGTTCAGGTCCGAGGTCGCGAAGCGGCCGCCATCGAGCGGCACGAGCGGACGCAGATCCGGCGGGATGACCGGGATCTGGGTCATCACCATCCATTCCGGCTTGTTGCCCGACTCCTGGAAGGCCTCGATGATCTTGAGGCGCTTCATCAGCTTCTTGGGCTTCAGCTCGGACGTCGTCGTCGCGATCTCATGCTTGAGGTCGGCGTTGATCTGGTCGAGGTCGAGCGCGCGCAGCATCTCGCGGATCGCTTCCGCGCCGATCATGGCGGTGAAGGTGTCCGCGCCATACTCCTCCTGAGCACGGACGTACTCCTCCTCCGAGAGGAGCTGGCGATCCTTGAGCGGGGTCAGGCCCGGCTCGATGACGACATAGCTCTCGAAGTAGAGGATGCGCTCCAGGTCCTTGAGCGGCATGTCCATCAGCAGGCCGATGCGCGAGGGCAGCGACTTCAGGAACCAGATATGCGCGACCGGGGCGGCCAGCTCGATATGGCCCATGCGCTCGCGCCGGACGCGGGCGAGCGTGACTTCCACGCCGCACTTCTCGCAGATGACGCCCTTGAACTTCATGCGCTTGTACTTGCCGCACAGGCACTCGTAGTCCTTGATCGGCCCGAAGATGCGCGCGCAGAACAGGCCGTCACGCTCCGGCTTGAACGTGCGGTAGTTGATCGTCTCGGGCTTCTTGATCTCGCCGTACGACCAGGAAAGGATCTTCTCCGGGCTCGCGATCGAGATCTTGATAGCGTCGAAGGCCTGCTGCACCGGCTGCTGGCCGAAAAGGTTCATGACCTCTTGCTTCATCGCCTGTCTCCTCTAGCCGGCGGGGGCAAGGCCGCCCTGCCCGGCTTCTGAATTCCGTCGGCCGGCGGCGTCAGTGCCGCCGGCATGTTCCAAGGTGTCCCGCGGCTTACTCGGCCGCTTCGGCGGGCGGCAGTTCGCCCGGCTTCACCTTGTTGTTGATCAGCTCGACATTGAGGCCCAGCGAACGCATCTCCTTGACGAGAACGTTGAAGCTCTCGGGGATGCCGGCCTCGAAGTTGTCCTCGCCGCGCACGATCGACTCGTAGACCTTGGTGCGGCCGGCGACGTCGTCCGACTTCACCGTCAGCATCTCCTGCAGCGTGTAAGCCGCGCCGTAAGCCTCGAGCGCCCAGACCTCCATTTCGCCGAAGCGCTGGCCGCCGAACTGCGCCTTGCCGCCCAGCGGCTGCTGCGTGACGAGCGAGTACGGGCCGATCGAACGCGCGTGGATCTTGTCGTCCACCAGGTGGTGCAGCTTCAGCATGTAGATGTAGCCGACGGTCACCTTGCGGTCGAAGGGCTCGCCTGTGCGCCCGTCATAGAGCGTCGACTGGCCCGACTTGTGCAGCCCGGCCTGCTCGAGCAGATGCTCGATATCGGCCTCCTTGGCACCGTTGAACACCGGCGTCGCGATCGGAACGCCGCGCCGCAGGTTCTGGCCCATCTCCACGAGCTCGGCCTCATCCATCGAGGCGACGATCTCGTTGTCGTCGTAGACGGCATCGAACGAAGCCTTCAGCGCCTTGTAGTCGCTCGACTTCCGGTAGGCGTCGAGCGCCGCGCCGATCTGCTTGCCGAGGCCCGCAGCCGCCCAGCCCAGATGCGTCTCCAGGATCTGGCCGACATTCATGCGCGAAGGCACGCCGAGCGGGTTCAGCACGACGTCGGCATGGGTGCCGTCCTCAAGGAAGGGCATGTCCTCCACCGGCACGATGCGCGAGACCACGCCCTTGTTGCCGTGGCGGCCCGCCATCTTGTCGCCGGGCTGGATCTTGCGCTTCACCGCGACGAAGACCTTGACCATCTTCATCACGCCCGGAGGCAGCTCGTCGCCGCGCTGAAGCTTCTCGACCTTGTCGAGGAAGCGCTGCTCGAGGCGCTTCTTCGACTCGTCGTACTGCTTCCGCATCGCCTCGATCTCGGTCATCAGCGAGTCTTCGGCGGTCGCGAACAGCCACCACTGCGAGCGCGGGAACTCGCTCATCACCTCGCGGGTGATGACCGTATCCTTCTTGAATCCCTTCGGGCCGGCGAGGCCGGTCTTGCCGGTCAGGATCTCGGCCAGACGCGCGAAGGTGTTACGGTCGAGGATCGCCTGCTCGTCGTCGCGGTCCTTGGCGAGACGCTCGATCTCCTCGCGTTCGATCGCCTGGGCGCGCTCGTCCTTGTCGACGCCATGGCGGTTGAACACGCGGACCTCGACGATCGTGCCCTGCACGCCCGGGGGAACGCGCAGCGAGGTGTCGCGCACGTCCGAAGCCTTCTCGCCGAAGATGGCGCGCAGCAGCTTCTCTTCCGGGGTCATCGGGCTCTCGCCCTTCGGCGTGATCTTGCCGACGAGGATGTCGCCCGCCGCAACCTCGGCGCCGATATAGACGATGCCGGCTTCGTCGAGGTTCTTCAGTGCCTCTTCCGAGACGTTCGGAATGTCGCGCGTGATCTCCTCAGGGCCGAGCTTGGTGTCGCGGGCCATGACCTCGAACTCCTCGATATGGATCGAGGTGAAGACGTCCTGGGCCACGATGTTCTCGGAGAGAAGGATCGAGTCCTCGAAGTTGTAGCCGTTCCACGGCATGAACGCGACGAGCACGTTGCGGCCGAGCGCGAGCTCGCCGAACTCGGTCGACGGGCCGTCGGCGACGATGTCGCCCTTCTTGATGATGTCGCCGACGCGCACCAGCGGACGCTGCGTGATGCAGGTCGACTGGTTGGAGCGCTGGAACTTCTGCAGCCGGTAGATGTCGACGCCCGGCTTCGTCGGGTCCATCTCGTCCGAAGCGCGGATGACGATACGGGTCGCGTCAACCTGGTCGACCACGCCGCCGCGGCGGGCCGCGATGGCGGCGCCCGAGTCACGGGCAACGACCGCTTCCATGCCGGTGCCGACGAACGGCGCGTCGGCGCGAACCAGCGGCACCGCCTGGCGCTGCATGTTCGAGCCCATCAGCGCGCGGTTGGCGTCGTCGTTCTCGAGGAACGGGATCAGCGCCGCGGCGACGGAGACGAGCTGCTTCGGCGAGACGTCCTGGAAGTCGACCTTGTCGACCGGAGTCACGACGACTTCACCCGCGCGGCGGCAGACGACGAGGTCGTCCGTCAGGCGGCCTTCCTTGTCGACGGCGGCGTTCGCCTGGGCGACGTTGTACTTCGCCTCTTCCATGGCCGACAGGTAGATCACCTCATCGGTGACCTTGCCGTCGCGGATGCGGCGATAGGGGCTCTCGATGAAGCCGTACTTGTTGACCCGCGCGAAGGTGGCGAGCGAGTTGATCAGTCCGATATTCGGGCCTTCCGGCGTCTCGATCGGGCAGATGCGGCCATAATGGGTCGGGTGCACGTCGCGCACCTCGAAGCCGGCGCGCTCGCGCGTCAGGCCGCCCGGGCCAAGCGCCGAAAGGCGACGCTTGTGCGTGACTTCCGAGAGCGGGTTCGTCTGGTCCATGAACTGCGAGAGCTGCGACGAGCCGAAGAACTCGCGCACGGCCGCGGCCGCGGGCTTCGCATTGATCAGGTCCTGCGGCATCACGGTGTCGATGTCGACAGACGACATGCGCTCCTTGATGGCGCGCTCCATGCGCAGGAGGCCCAGGCGATACTGGTTCTCCATCAGCTCGCCGACCGAGCGGACGCGACGGTTGCCGAGATGGTCGATGTCGTCGATCTCGCCCTTGCCGTCGCGCAGGTCGACCAGCGCCTTGACGACGGCGAAGATGTCCTCCTTGCGCAGGATGCGCACGGTGTCCTCGGCGTCGAGATCGAGGCGCATGTTCATCTTGACGCGGCCGACGGCCGACAGGTCGTAGCGCTCCGCGTCGAAGAACAGCGACTGGAACATGTTCTCGGCGGTCTCGAGGGTCGGCGGCTCGCCCGGGCGCATCACGCGATAGATGTCGAACAGGGCTTCCTCGCGGCGCGAGTTCTTGTCGACGTTGAGCGTGTTGCGGATGTAGGGGCCGACCGTGATGTGGTCGATGTCCAGCACCGGGATCTCGTCGAAGCCTTCATCGGTCAGCTGCTTCAGCAGCTTCTCGTTGATCTCTTCGCCGGCCTCGGCATAGACCTCGCCCGTCGCCGGGTTGACCAGGTCCTCCGCGATGTACTGCGTATAGAGGTCCTCGTCCTGCGCACGCAGGAACTTCAGGCCCTTCTCGGCCAGCTGGCGGGCGGTGCGGGCGACGAGCTTCTTGCCGGCCTCGACCACGACCTCGCCGGTGTCGGCGTCGATCATGTCCACGCTGGCCTTGAAGCCCTTCATGCGCTCCGCATCGTAGGGAACGCGCCAGCCCTGCTTATCCTTGGCGTAGGTGATCGTGTCGTAGAAGCGGTTGAGGATTTCCTCGCCGTCCATGCCGAGCGCGAACAGCAGCGACGTGACCGGGATCTTACGCTTCCGGTCGATACGGGCATAGACGATGTCCTTGGCGTCGAACTCGATGTCGAGCCAGGAACCGCGATAGGGGATGATGCGCGCCGCGAAGAGCAGCTTGCCCGAGGAATGGGTCTTGCCCTTGTCGTGGTCGAAGAACACGCCCGGCGAACGATGCATCTGCGAGACGATGACGCGCTCGGTGCCGTTGACGATGAAGGTGCCGTTGTCCGTCATGAGCGGCATGTCGCCCATGTAGACATCCTGCTCCTTGATGTCCTTGACCGACTTCGCCTGGGTGTCGGGGTCGATATCGAACACGATCAGGCGCAGCGTCACCTTGAGCGGCGCAGAGAAGGTCATGCCGCGCTGGCGGCACTCGTCGACGTCGTATTTCGGCGGCTCGAAGGTGTACTTCACGAACTCCAGCAGCGAGGCGCCGGAGAAGTCGCCGATCGGGAACACCGAGCGGAAGACGGACTGCAACCCCTCGTCGGGCCGGCCGCCCTTGGGTTCGTCGACCATCAGGAACTGGTCGTAGGACGCCTTCTGAACCTCGATGAGGTTCGGCATCTGCGCCACTTCCTTGAGTTTGCCGAAGAACTTGCGGACGCGCCTGCGGCCCTGGAGCGAATTGACCATGTTTGTTCCTCGCAATCTCTTCGGACGGCTCACCCGGTGGTCCGGGCGCGACGGCGTCAGGCCGCCGGGTGAGCCGTTCGGCGCTGCATCGCGCCGACCTTCATTTCAGTTCAGACTTCGCCGCGTGGTTGCAGCTCAGCCCTCGCAACAACTTCCGCACACAAGCGCGGAAACGACGCAACAGCCCCGAGGCGCGAAAGCGCCCCGGGACTGTCCGTCTTCTACGGTCGGACCGGCATCAGCCGGCCCAAGCTCACTTGAGCTCGACCTTGGCGCCGACGGCCTCGAGCTGCTTCTTGAGCTTCTCGGCCTCGTCCTTGGCAACCGACTCCTTGACGGGCTTCGGAGCGCCTTCGACCAGGTCCTTGGCTTCCTTGAGGCCCAGGCCGGTGATGGCGCGGACTTCCTTGATCACCTCGATCTTCTTGTCGCCGGCCGAAGCCAGGACAACGGTGAACTCGGTCTGCTCTTCAGCAGCGGCGGCAGCGCCACCGCCAGCAGCCGGGCCAGCCGCAACGGCGACGGCGGCGGCAGCGGAAACGCCCCACTTCTCTTCGAGCATCTTGGCGAGGTCAGCGGCCTCGAGAACGGTGAGCGACGAGAGATCGTCGACGAGCTTGGCGAGATCGGCCATGGTTTAACTTCCTGTCTTAAGAGGTTCGAACGATAAGGGTTTGCTGGCTATCAAGCCGCATTCTTGTCGGCATAAGCCTGAACCACGCGTGCCAGCTTGCCGGCGGGCGCGTTCGTGAGCTGCGCGAGCTTCGTAGCCGGGGCCTGGATAAGGCCGATGAGCTTGGCGCGCATATCGTCGAGCGAGGGCATCGTGGCCAGGGCCTTGACACCATCGGGGTTCAGGGCGGTCGTGCCCATCGCGCCGCCCAGGATGACGAGCTTGTCGTTCTCCTTGGCGAAAGCGGTGGCGACCTTCGGCGCCGCGACCGGATCGTTTGAATAAGCGATCAGGGTGGGACCCGTCAGCAGATTGCTGATGGACGCGACGTCGGTGCCTTCAAGAGCGATCTTGGCCAAGCGGTTCTTAGCGACCTTAACAGTGGCGCCATTCGCCTTCATCTCGCGACGAAGCTTCTGGAACTGGGCCACGGTCAAACCCGCATAGTGGGCCACGACGACGACCGACGTGTTCGCAAACACATCGTTCAGCGACGCGACGGCATCTTTTTTTGCCGCTCTATCCACTGGGCTCTCTCCGGTAGGCGACGGGCTTTTCAAGGCTCGCCGCCGGTTGCAAATGCCGCTTCCCAGAACCCCGGTTGACACCGGCGTCCCGCGAGGCGACGCTTGGTGCCCTGTCCCCGCTCCCGAGCCCGAAAGGGCCGCGACCGGGCGAGATGGTTCGAACCGTCTTTTCCGGATCTTGCGATCCGGGACTAAGCTCTTGCACCGTCTATGCAGGCCTCTTGGCGAAATTATGCTCCCGGACGAACCGGGAAGGCACCTGCAGTCTCAGACAGGACTGGATGATTCCGGCCCGGAAAATCGCTTCTCCGAACCTGAAACACCCATTCTTCGACGAAAACCGTCGAAAAACGCGAAACGGACCCCCTCGTGCCAAGCACGCCGGAGCCTCGTCACTCATGGAAACAGGCGAGCGTCATAGCGCCTTCGCCTGCTTCTGCCAAGTGGGCTCTTGACTTCACAAAATCAAGAGCGGTCGGGCGGCCAGAAAAGCGACCGCCCTGCCCCGAAGCCTATCAGGCGCCGGTGACCGTGTTCGGCTCGACCTTGACGCCCGGACCCATCGTCGAGGAGATCGCGACGCGCTGGATATAGGTGCCCTTGGCGCCAGCCGGCTTGGCCTTGGCGACGGAGTCGACGAAGGCCTTGATGTTCTCCGAGAGCTTCTCGGCCGAGAACGAGGCCTTGCCGACCGCCGCGTGGATGATGCCGGCCTTCTCGACGCGGAACTCCACCGAGCCACCCTTCGAGGCGGCGACGGCGGCGGTCACGTCCATGGTGACGGTGCCGACGCGCGGGTTCGGCATCAGGCCACGCGGGCCGAGCACCTTACCGAGGCGGCCAACCAGACCCATCATGTCCGGGGTCGCGATGCAGCGGTCGAAGTTGATCTCGCCCTTCTGGACGGTCTCCACCAGCTCCTCGGCGCCGACGATGTCGGCACCCGCGGCCTTGGCCTCGTCGGCCTTGGCGCCACGGGCGAAGACGGCGACGCGCAGCGTGCGGCCCGAGCCGTTCGGCAGGTTGCACACGCCACGGACCATCTGGTCGGCGTGACGCGGATCGACGCCGAGATTCATCGCGATCTCGACGGTCTCGTCGAACTTGGCGTTGGCGCGTTCCTTGATGAACGTCACGGCCTGATCAAGCGAGTACAGCTTGGTGCGGTCAATGCCTTCACGGCCCTTGACGACGCGCTTTCCGGTATGTGCCATGATCGCTCCCCTCAGCCCACGACTTCCAGGCCCATGGACCGGGCAGAGCCCTTGATCATGGCCGAAGCGGATTCGACGGTGTCGCAGTTGAGATCGGCCATCTTCTTCTCGGCGATCTCGTTGATCTGGGCGACGGTCACCTTGCCGACGTTGCCGCCGCGGCCCGGGGTCTTCGAGCCGGAGGTCAGGCCAGCGGCCTTCTTCAGCCAGTAGGACACCGGCGGCTGCTTCATCTCGAAGGTGAAGGAGCGATCCTGATACGCGGTGATGATCACCGGGATCGGCATGCCCTTTTCCATCTGCTGGGTCTTCGCGTTGAAGGCCTTGCAGAATTCCATGATGTTGAGGCCGCGCTGACCGAGCGCGGGACCGATCGGCGGCGACGGATTGGCCGCGCCCGCCGGAACCTGAAGCTTCACGTAGCCCGTGATCTTCTTCGCCATGATGGCTGCTCCTGCCGTCCGCCCCGGTGCCTATCCGGAACGACGACGCCCCTGCCTGCCGACGCTTTCCGCCGGGGCCGGGGTGGTTGCAGTGCGTGGTGCGGCGCCTTTGATCCGGCTGGCGACCGGCACGCCTCCCACGCGGTTGAGGCGCCGCCTATGACACAGGGCGGCGCCGAAGGGAAGCCCGAAAGCCTCCCGGAGCCTTAGAGCTTTTCCACCTGGCCGTATTCGAGCTCGACCGGCGTCGCGCGGCCGAAGATCGAGACCGCCACCTTGAGGCGGGCGCGGGCATGGTCGACATCCTCGACGACACCGTTGAACGAGGCGAAGGGGCCGTCGGCCACCTTGACCTGCTCGCCGACCTCGAAAACGATGGTTGGCTTCGGCCGCTCGATGCCCTCGGCGACCTGGCCCTTGATCCGCATCGCCTCATGCTCGGGAATCGGCATGGGCTTGGACTTGTCGGCGCCCAGGAAGCCGGTGACCTTCGGCGTGTTCTTGATGAGGTGGTAGACCTCGTCGGTCATCTCGCACTTCACCAGCACATAGCCGGGGAAGAACTTGCGTTCGGTGTCGACCTTGCGGCCGCGGCGAACCTCGACGACCTTCTCGGTCGGCACCAGCACCTCGTCGAACTTGTCGGCGAGATTGCGCTGCGCGGCGCCGTCACGGATCGATTGAGCGACCTTGTTCTCGAAGTTCGAATAGGCGTGGACGATGTACCAGCGGGTGCTCACGTTCTTAATTCCGTTCAACGGGCGCCGAGGACGATGCCGAGCACCCAGCGGATGACGGTGTCGGTGAAGAGGAAGAACAGGCTGGAGACGACCACCATGGCGAGCACGAGGCCCGTGGTGATCAGCGTCTCGCGGCGCGAAGGCCAGGTGACCTTGGACGCCTCGGAGCGCACATCCTGCAGAAACTGGAAGGGATTGGATCTCGCCATGAACCACCTCGGGTGCCGGACCTGGCGTTCGGCTAGCGCCGTGACGCCGATTCGGCCGTCCTGAAACATTCGCGGCGCGGAACCCGGTGGGGTCGCGCGCCGTCATCGAAGGTCCTCTTACATGGCTCGCGGGCTTTAGCCAAGAGCCTTTCGGGCCACGGCGTCAGGCGCGCCTGGCAGAGAGCAACAGGAGTTACGGCCGCGCACACTCCATGGCAGCGTATCGCTGGGCAGCATCGCGCGCAGCACCGGCCATTCCGGCGCGCCGTCCAGCCCATGGACCGAGCCTGGCAGGCTGCTATAGCCCGCGAAGAAGGTCTTGTCGTCGTAGATGATCTGGGTCATCTGCGCCTCGCCAAGCTGCATGGCTTCGGGCGCATCAGCCGCCAAGGAAGCGACTGGCAGGGGCGGTAGGGCTCGAACCTACGACAACCGGTTTTGGAGACCGGTACTCTACCAACTGAGCTACACCCCTGCAGGTGGCCGTCATGTGCCCCAAGGCGCGGCGCATTTCAAGTCGAAATTACGCCGGCGATGTCATTTGCGATAGGGCCCCAGTTCCCGCGCATAGCGCTCGACCAGCTTCAGGCCGAACTCGGTCGGCCGCAGCGCCGGGCCGCGATCATGGATCGGGATACCCGCCCGCGCCCCGAAGATGCGCTTGCCATAGCAGAGCAGCGTCTCGATCGACTGCATGATGAAGGTGATCGCCGGCAGCACCTCGCGATAGGCGGCCTCCGCCCCGGCCTGGTCGCCCTCCCCGTAGCGGGCATAGGCCCGCAGCGCATAGTCGATCGTGTCCGGCGCCAGGATCATGCCGATGCAACCGGCGCGGAAATTGTCGATGAGTTCGAGCCCACCGCGCCCGTTCAGGATCGGCAATCTGCCCTCCATCACGGCGATCAGCCGCTCGATCTCGACGACCGACCCCTCCCCCTTGATCAAGCTGATATTGGGATGGCGCTGCGTCAGCTCGCGGATGTCCTCCGCCGAGAGGCCGCGGCCCATATAGGCTGGCGCGTTCTGGATCGCGACCGGAAGCGACGTCTGATCGGCGATACGGCCGAAGAAGCGGATATATTCCGCAGCACCGAAGCTGCCGACCATCGGCGGCTGCAGGATCACCCAGTCGGCGCCGTTCTTCTCTGCGACGCGGACGAGCTCGACCTGCTCGGCAACCGAAGAGCCGAAGATGGTGAAGGCAAGCGGCTTCTTCCCCGCCACATCCTCCGCCATCCACTCCATCACCGTGCAGCGCTCGGTGAAGCTTAGCTTCGAAACCTCGGTCGCGAGCCCCAGCGCCGCCATGCCCTGCACGTCGAGATCGAGGCTGATCTGCGCCTGCCTGCGCATCGCCGCGCGATCCAGCCGCTCCTGCTCGTCGAACAGCGCGAAGACGATCGAATGGATCCCGGGAAAGGGCGGCTTGAAAGGCATGAGCGTCGTCCTCCGGAATGGGAGCGGTTAGGCCGCTCTCTCGAAAGGATTTAGAGCACGGATAAAGGCCCCGTGCAGCCCGCGAAGGGCGAGGCACGCCCTGCACTTGGGGCATGAGTACGGAAGCCGCCCTGCCCGCAAAGAAAAAGGGCGGTGTCGCCACCGCCCTTTCCCAAATCGCTATGCGCGCCGATCAGGCAATGATCGAAGCGACGACGCCTGCGCCGCAGAGGGTCGCGGTTTCCGCGAACGTCGCGGACGCTTCGATCACGCGATGATCGAAGCGACGACGCCTGCGCCGACGGTGCGACCGCCTTCGCGGATGGCGAAACGCAGCTTCTCTTCCATCGCGATCGGGGCGATCAGCGTCACCTCCATCGAGATGTTGTCGCCCGGCATCACCATCTCCGTGCCCTCAGGCAGCGTCACCACGCCGGTCACGTCCGTCGTGCGG
>NZ_JAIMCA010000010.1 GCF_025499465.1 Allobosea sp. BH3 | reverse complement strand
CTCCTACATCCAGCGCCGCCTGCAGATCGGCTACAACCGCGCCGCCTCGATCATGGAGCGCATGGAGCACGAGGGCATCGTCGGACCCGCAAACCACGCAGGAAAGCGCGAAATCCTGGTCGAGACGGGCGGCGGGCACGACGATTGAGGCGCCTGGAGCATTGTCGAGCGAAGTGGCACCGGTTCGCGTCAGGACAATGCGACCAAGCGCCAAATACAGCCTGACCCTTGCAGGAGGGCACCGCGGTCCTCAAATTGCCATGACGTTGCTGCAACTTCGACGGCAGATCGCGCGTTGAGTTATTCGGCAGGCCGTCCACCGGGCATCCGGGCCACGGCGTAAGGAGTGGAGCAGCTTGCTCGGACGATTGACCACCACGGCCCGGTTAGCGGCTCTAGCGACGACAGTTCTCGGTTGCGCAACCGTGAGCGTTCCGCTCGCCGCCCAGCCGATCGAGATTCAGCCGCCGAAGCCCGCGCTTACGAAGCCGGCGGCACCGCGCCCCATCCGGCTTCCGCCTCCGCGTCCCGAGGGCCTCGGTCTGTCACGCATGGCCGTGGCTGAGGCCACGGCAGCCCAACCGGCATCGCCTGCGCCCGTGGCGGTGGCGACGGCCGCTCCCGCTCGGGAAGCGGTCCAGCCGGCAGCCTCTCCCGCGCCCAAGGCCAAGCTCGGCCCTCCGGCAACGCAGGAGGAGGCGATTGACAGGCTCAACACCTGGCTCAACAGCTTCACAACACTGCAGGGCAACTTCATCCAGTTCGCGGCCAACGGCCGGCGGCTGGAAGGGCGGATCTACATCCAGCGTCCCGGCAAGATGCGCTTCGAATACGAGCCGCCCGCGACCGTCGAGGTCATCGCCGACGGCACTTCGGTCGCGGTGCGCGACAAGCGCCTCGCGACCCAGGACATCTACTCCATCGGCCAGACGCCGCTGAAATTCCTGGTCCGCGAGCGCATGGACCTCGCCCGCGAAGGCACGATTGCCGGCGCCAGCATCGACGGCGACATCCTGTCGGTACGCCTGGAAGACCGCTCGACCTTGGGCGGCACCTCGAAGATCACGCTGAAATTCGATCTCGCGGCCAATGAGCTGCGGCAATGGGTGGTGATCGATCCGCAGGGCTACGAGACCTCCATCTCGCTCTACAACCTCGACACGCGCCGCCGGCCGGATCCGAAGAACTTCGTGATCGACTACCAGCGCACCCTCTAAACAAGGCAGGCAAGCCGAAAACGGCTTGCCTTTTGCGCTTTGGCGACCCAGTTTCCGGCCTCCTTCCCGCCGGAATCCTCGCGTGCAACTCACCGTCACAAGCTGGAACATCAACTCCGTTCGCCTGCGCATCGGAATGGTGGGCGAATTCCTCACCCGCTATGCCCCGGACATCCTCTGCCTGCAGGAAACCAAGACGCCGGACGAACAGTTTCCGGCGAAGGCTTTCCAGCAGCTGGGCTATGTCCACCAGGCCTTCATTGGCCAGAAGGGCTATAACGGCGTCGCCATCGTCTCGAAGCTGCCCTTCAGCGAGCAGGAAGCCATGTCGATGTGCGGGCGCAACGACGCCCGGCACATGACGGCGACGCTCGACAAGGCGGCGGGCCCCGCTGCCGGCATCGCCATCCATAATTTCTATATTCCGGCCGGCGGCGACATACCGGACCCCGAGAAGAACGACAAATTCGCCCACAAGCTCGCCTTCCTCGACGAGATCGGCGCCTGGGGCATCGCCAAGAAGCCGACCGACCGGCCCGCGATCCTGCTCGGGGACCTCAACATCGCCCCGTTGGAGCACGATGTCTGGAGCCACAAGCAGCTTCTCGACGTCGTCAGCCATACGCCGATCGAGACCACCACGCTGGAGAAGCTGCGCACCGAGTTGGGCTGGACCGATGCGGCGCGCACGCTGCGGCCGGAGCCCGAGAAGCTCTATTCCTGGTGGAGCTATCGCGCGCAGGACTGGCAGGCCTCCAACCGCGGGCGCAGGCTCGATCATATCTGGCTGTCCGATGGGCTGAAACCGACGCTGAGGGATTTGAGCTTCCTGAGCGAGGCGCGGGGCTGGGAGCGCCCCTCGGATCATGTGCCGGTCACGGTGACGCTGGACCTCTGAAGCCGCTGTCGATCCCCGAGCGGACAGCGTTGCGGCCATGCGAGGCGGTCTTACCGGCCGCCCGCCGCCGCGTGCTATGGCGCCGCCTCGTTTCATTGCGATGGCCAGACCCATGCAATCCGCCTCTCCGACCTCGCTCTCGCTTCGCGACGCAGCGCTCACCCTCGCGGTCATGGTGGTCTGGGGCACCAATTTCGTGATCATCCGCATCGGCGTGGAGCATTTCCCGCCGCTGTTCTTCGCCTGCCTGCGCTTTGCTTTTGCGCTGGTGCCGGCGGTGCTCTTCCTCAAGCGCCCCGCCGTCTCCTGGAACAAGCTCGCGGCCTATGGCGTCCTGATCGGCGCCGGTCAGTTCGGGCTGCTCTTCATCGCCATCAAGGGCTTCATCACGCCGGGCCTCGCCTCGCTCGTGGTCCAGTCTCAGACCTTCTTCACGATCATCCTCGCAGCTGTTCTCACCGGCGAGCGCGTCCAGCCCTTCCAGTTCATCGGCCTTGTCCTCGCCCTCATCGGAATCGGCGTCATTCTCTGGTTCACGGACGGCATGACGACGCCCCTCGGGATCGTCCTCATCCTCTCGGCGGCGCTCTGCTGGGCAGGCGGCAACATCGTGTCCCGCAGCTCTCCGGGCGTCGACATGCTCGCCTATGTCGTCTGGGCAAGCCTCTTTTCAGTGCCGCCGCTGTTCCTGCTGTCCTGGCTGCTCGAAGGTTGGCCGGCGATCCGCGACGGGGTGGCGACTGCGCCCGTCGAAGCCTGGGCGGCGGCGATCTGGCAGGCCGTCGGCAATGTCATGTTCGGCTATGCGATGTGGGGCTGGCTGCTGTCGCGCTATGCCGCCGCCACGATCGCTCCGACCGCCCTGCTGGTCCCGGTCTTCGGCATGGGAGCTGCTGCCATCTGGCTCGGAGAGCCGCTGCCGGGCTGGAAGCTGGCCGCGGCCGGCCTCGTGCTCTCCGGCCTGTGCATCAACATCCTGTGGCCGCGTTTCGCGGCAATCCGCGCAGCCCGGCATCCGCCTTCGGCCTGAGCGGACAGGCTGCCGACCTATCCCCGGTCGATCGCGTTTAGCGCCTTCTGAACGGCCGCGAGCTCACCGACGAAGCCGCGCAGCCTTTCACTGACCGCGGCTGTGATCGCCTCGGCCGAATCCGGCGACTCCGCCAGAACGCGCCGCATCACGCTGCGCGGCAGCCGCAGGATCTCCGTCGGCTCGCGCGCGATCGCCGTGACCTGTCGCGACAGGGAGGTGAACAGCGCAAGCTCGCCGATCATGGCGCCGGGGCCGACGATCTCGCTCGCGGGTCTGCCATCGTCGCTCTCCAGGAGCGCCACGGCGCCCGAGATCACAATGGCCGCCCCGTCCGAGGGCTCGCCGGCCCGGAACAGGACATCGCCGGCACGCAGGGTCCGGCTCTCGGCCGCGAACGCCAGCAGCCGCAGCGCATCGCGCTCCAGCAGGCTCAGCAGCGGCTGCCGGGCCAGCAGGGTCATGTCGTCGTCGAGGGCCATCCGTCAGGGATTCAGCCGGTACCCGCCGGCATCGGTGACGAGCAGCCGGGCATTGCCCGGATCAGGCTCGATCTTCTGGCGCAGCCGGTAGATATGGGTTTCGAGCGTGTGGGTCGTGACCTGGCTGTTATAGCCCCAGACCTCCTGCAGCAGCACTTCGCGCGCGATCGGCTTGCGGCCGGCCCGGTACAGGAAGCGCAGGATCGCGGTCTCCTTCTCGGTCAGCTTGGTCTTCGAGCCCCGCTCGCTGACAAGCAGCTTCGAGCCGGGGTGGAACGTATACGGCCCCACTTGAAAGATGGCGTCCTCGCTCGCCTCGTACTGCCTCAAATGGGCGCGGATGCGCGCCAGCAGCACGGCGAAGCGGAACGGCTTCACGACATAGTCGTTGGCGCCGGCTTCGAGCCCGAGCACGGTGTCGGCGTCCGAACCCTGGCCCGTCAGCATGATCACCGGGCTCTTGAAGCCGTTGCGGCGCATCACCTTGACCGCCTCACGCCCGTCCATGTCGGGCAGCCCGACATCCATGACGACGAGGTCGACACGCTCGGCCTGCACGGCCTTGACCGCGGCCCCGGCCGTTCCGGCTGTCGACAGCTTGAATTCCTCGCTGAGCGCGAGCTGCTCGGCCAGCGCATCGCGCAGGGTCTGGTCGTCGTCGACGAGAAGAATATGATGAATGACGGACATGAACCGTTCGCTCAAACGCAATCGTTGCAGCAACATGAGCCCGCTGAGTCGTCATCGCAAGTCAGGCAGCCTGGAATTCCCGTGACAAACCGACCATTCCGCCCCGCCGGGCCTCCGCGCGGGCCAAGAAACCTCTCGACGCTGCGGGTCTTCGCCTCGGTGCATGATCGCCGGAAGGGCTTCCTGATCGCCGGGCAGGCTGCCTTTCCCTGCGCGCTCGGCCGTTCCGGCATCGGCACGATCAAGCGCGAAGGCGATGGCCGCACGCCGCGCACCGCTCTGCCCCTGCGCAGCGTGCTCTACCGCGCCGACCGGCTCGTCCGCCCGCGCACGCTGATGCCTCTCCGGCAGATCGGCCCGCGCGACGCCTGGTGCGACGATGCGAACGACCGCCGTTACAACCGCCTGATCGACCGCCCGCCGGGTGAGGCCGAGGAGCGGCTCACGCGCGAGGATCATCTCTACGACGTCATCGTCGAGCTCGGCTGGAACGACCGGCCGGTGGTTCGCGGCCGCGGCAGCGCGATCTTCTGGCATCTCGCCCGGCCGGGCTTCACCCCGACCGCCGGCTGCGTCGCCGTACAGGGCCATGTCTTCGCCAAGGTGCTGCCGAGGCTCGCCAGGCACGCGCGGATTCTGGTCAGATAGGCCGAATGCGGCTATAGGCAGCGACGAGCACCGTCTCGACCATCCTCTCCGGAACCGGCCGATGCGCGTGGGGCACCGTCCTCCGCCACCGCGCTGTTCCCAGCTTGAGAATTAGCGATGACTGATTCGGTCTCTTCCGGCGTCCGCTTTGGGCGGATTGCCGCCATGTTGCCTGTCGCCGACATGGCGCGCGCCTGCGAATTCTATGTCAGTGCCCTCGGCTTCCAGAAGACCTTCGAGAACGGTACGCCCGTCGGCTTCATGATCCTGAAGCGCGATGCCGCCGAGCTGCATCTGACGCTCCAGCCCGACCACAGAGCAGCGTCATTCAACGTTGCGCATATGATGGTCGAGGATATCGACGCCGTGCACGCCATCGTTCGCGCGCGGGGCCTGCGCATCGTCAAAGGCCTGCGCGATAAGGACTACGGGCTGAGGGCCTTCGTATTCGAGGACCCAGACGGCAACCGCATCGACGTCGGAGAGCCGTTGCAGCGGGCTTGAAACGCGCTGTCATCCCGTGCGCGCTGCGGCGCGCAGTGCCGCTGCGCAGACACGGGACCGCTATCAGAAGAGGGCGCCCTCGCCGGATGGCGATCCCGGATCAGCGCGGCTTCGCCGCTCGTCCGGGATAACGCCCTGGTGAGGTCAGCCCCGCGCCCCGAAGATCGCGCTGCCGACGCGCACATGCGTCGCACCGAGCTGGATCGCCGCCTCGTAATCGGCGCTCATGCCCATGGAAAGGCCCTTGAGCCCGTTGCGGGCCGCGATCTTGGCGAGCAGCCCGAAATGCGGCGAAGGCGGCTCGTCAGCTGGCGGAATGCACATCAGCCCCTCGATGGCGAGCCCATGGACCTCTCGGCAGCGCGCCAGGAAGGCGTCGGCCTCGGCCGGCATGATGCCGCCCTTCTGCGCCTCCTCGCCGGTATTGACCTGCACGAAGAGGCGCGGCGCCCGTCCCACGCGGGCGATCTCGCGCGCCAGCTCCTTCGCCAGGCTCTCCCGGTCGAGCGACTGGATCGCATCGAAGAGCTCGACGGCCTCGCGCGCCTTGTTGGACTGCAGCGGCCCGATCATGTGCAGCTCGGCATTGGGGAAGCGTTCCTTCAACGCCGGCCACTTCGCCTTGGCCTCCTGGACGTAGTTCTCGCCGAAGACGCGCTGTCCGGCTTCCAGCACCTCGATGATCTGCTCGGCCGGCTTGGTCTTCGACACGGCGATCAGCGTCACGCTGTCCGCCTTGCGCCCGAAATCGCGCGCCGCACGCGCAACCGAGGCGCGGATCGCATCCAGACGCGTAACCGTATCGCTCATGTCGCAGCCCTTCTTGCCTCAAAGCGTTGTCGCACCGGACGATTTCCGAAAAGTGGATTCCACTTTTCGGCCCGATGCCATCGCCCGCCGTTGACCCCGTGCGCGCAATGGTGTCCTAGAACAGGATGTGGAAAACCTCACCCGGTTTTTCGTCATGGACCCTCGCGCCGGCCGCTTCCCGCACCGGCCCACCCCGCAAGAATGCTTGCTGACGTGATTGCTCGCTGACATGGCCGTCGAACGCTACAACCCGAAAGAGTCCGAGCCGAAATGGCGCACCGTCTGGGAAGAGCGCAAGCTTTTCGAGACCAGGAACGACGATACCCGGCCGAGCTACTACGTCCTCGAGATGTTCCCGTATCCGTCGGGGCGCATCCATATGGGCCATGTCCGCAATTACGCCATGGGCGACGTGGTCGCGCGCTACAAGCGCGCCAAGGGCTTCTCCGTGCTGCATCCGATGGGTTGGGATGCCTTCGGCCTGCCCGCGGAAAATGCGGCAAAGCAGAAGAACGTGCATCCGCGCGAATGGACCTACGAAAACATCGCGACGATGCGCAAGCAGCTCAAGTCGATGGGCCTGTCGCTCGACTGGAGCCGCGAGCTCGCGACCTGCGACCCGAGCTACTATCGCCATCAGCAGAAGATGTTCCTGGACTTCCTCAAGGCCGGGCTGGTCGACCGCAAGACCGCCAAGGTCAACTGGGACCCGGTCGACGAGACCGTGCTCGCCAATGAGCAGGTCATCGACGGTCGCGGCTGGCGCTCCGGTGCGCCGGTCGAGATCCGCGAGCTGACCCAGTGGTTCTTCAAGATCACCGAATTCGGGCAGGAGCTGAACGACGCGCTCGACGGCCTGACGCGCTGGCCCGACAAGGTTCGGCTGATGCAGAAGAACTGGATCGGCCGCTCCGAGGGGCTGCTGGTTCGTTTCGCCATCGAATCGAATGCCGCCGGCCAAGGTTCTTTGGGCCAGGATGAGGTCGAGGTCTACACGACCCGGCCCGATACGCTGTTCGGCGCCAAATTCGTCGCCGTCGCGCCCGATCACCCGATCGCCAAGGCCATCGCCGCCAATAATCCCGAGCTGCAGGCCTTCATCGAGGAGTGCAAGCGCACCGGCACGGCGCAGGAAGCGATCGACAAGGCCGAGAAGCTCGGCTTCGACACCGGCCTGCGCGCCGTCCATCCCTTCGATCCGGGCTGGACGCTGCCGGTCTATGTCGCGAACTTCATCCTGATGGAATATGGCACCGGCGCCATCTTCGGCTGTCCGGCGCATGACCAGCGCGACCTCGACTTCGTCAACAAGTATGGCCTGGGTAATACCCCGGTCGTGGCGCCGGAAGGCACCGACCCGGCGGGCTTCGTCATCACTGACACCGCCTATGACGGCGACGGCCGCATGATCAATTCGCGCTTCCTCGACGGCAAGACCATCGCGGAAGCCAAGGAGGAGGTCGCGCGCCGGCTCGAAAGTGAGATCCGCGGCAACCGTCCCGTCGGCCAGCGCAAGGTCAATTTCCGCCTGCGAGACTGGGGCATCTCGCGCCAGCGCTACTGGGGCTGCCCGATCCCGGTCATCCATTGTTCCGACTGCGGAACGATTCCGGTTCCGGACGCCGATCTGCCGGTGAAGCTGCCGGACGACGTCTCCTTCGACAAGCCGGGCAATCCGCTCGACCATCATCCGAGCTGGAAGAACGTCGCCTGCCCGCATTGCGGCAAGCCGGCGCGGCGCGAGACGGACACGATGGACACCTTCGTCGATTCGTCCTGGTACTTCGCCCGCTTCACCGATCCGTGGCGCACGGAAAGCCCGACCGACCGCAAGGCCGTCGACCGTTTTCTGCCGGTCGACCAGTATATCGGCGGCGTCGAGCACGCGATCCTGCACCTGCTCTATTCGCGCTTCTTCACCCGCGCGATGAAGAAGACCGGCCATGCGGGTCTCGACGAGCCCTTCGCAGGTCTGTTCACCCAGGGCATGGTCGTGCACGAGACCTATCGCGGCGCTGACGGCGGCTGGGTCGAGCCCGGCGACGTCCGCATCGAGGTCTCCGGCAGCGACCGCAAGGGCTTCCATGTCGAGACCGGCGCCCCGATCGAGATCGGCTCGATCGAGAAGATGTCGAAGTCCAAGAAGAACGTCGTGGACCCGGACGACATTATTGCTTCCTACGGTGCTGACACGGCCCGCTGGTTCATGCTCTCCGATTCGCCGCCCGACCGCGACGTGATCTGGACTGACGAGGGCGTGCAGGGCGCCGCCCGCTTCGTCCAGCGCCTCTGGCGCCTGGTCGCCGAGATCGGCGAGCGCACCGGCGGCAAGGCAGCCAGCCCTGGCGAAATCGGCGAGGCGGCTCTGACCCTGCGCAAGGCGGCCCATCGCGCCCTGGACGCCGTCGGCGCCGATATCGAGCGCCTGGGCTTCAATCGCTGCGTCGCCCATATCTACACGCTGACCAATGCCATCGGTAAGGCGCTGGACAGCGCGGCCGAGAAGCCCGATCTCGACGCGGACATAGCCTTCGCGCTCCTCGAAGCCGCCGCGATCGTGACCCAGCTTGTCGCTCCGATGATGCCGCATCTGGCCGAGGAGTGCTGGCAGGCGCTGGGCCAGCCGGGCCTGGTCGGCGAGGCGTCCTGGCCGGAGGCCGATGCCGCCTTGCTGAAGGACAATCAGCTCACGCTGCCGGTCCAGCTCAACGGCAAGAAGCGGGCGGAGGTGACTGTTCCCGCCGATGCCGATACCATGGCGGTGGAAACCGTCGTCCGCGCCAGCGATGCGGTGCAGCGGGCCCTGGAGGGGCGCGCGATCCGCAAGATCATCGTGGTTCCGGGGAGAATCGTGAATGTCGTCGTCTGAAGCCGCCTTCCCCCGCCGCACGCTGCTGGCGGCCGTGCTCGCCGTAGCGGCCCTCGCCGGGGGCTGCTTTCAGCCGCTCTATTCCGACTACACCTCGAGCACCGTCGGCGGCAGCGTCAAGACGGCGATGCGCGCCATCGAGATCCCCGAGATCAAGGGGCTGATGGGCCATTATCTGCGCAACGAACTCGTCTTCGAGCTCGACGGCAGCGGTGACCCCGATGCCCGCAAGACGCTGAAGTTCGACGCGAGGCTGACGGAATCGGTCGAGGTCGTCACCGTCGACTACACCAACGGACGTGCCGATTCGGCCGTGTTGATCGGAACCGCAACCTGGTCACTGACCGATACGAAGACCGGCAAGATCGTCTCCTCCGGCGTCAATTCCGTCCGCGCGCCCTATGAGCGCTCGTCACAGCGCTTCGCCACCGTGCGCGCCGCGCGCGATGCGCAGATCCGCGCCGCGAAGAACCTCGCGACCATCATCCGGGGACAGATCGCCGCCGATCTCACCTCCTGAGCCATGGTCGCGATCAAGGCGCATGAGGCCGAGCGGACGCTGGCGCGCCTCGATCCCGCCTGGCGGCTCATCCTGATCTACGGCCCCGACACGGGGCTAGTTTCCGAAAGAGCGAACGCGCTCGCCCGCGCCAGCGTCGACGATCCCGACGACGCCTTCCAGCTCATCCGCATGGATGGCGATGTCGTCGCCGCCGATCCGATGAAGCTCGTCGACGAGGCGAATACCATCGGGCTTTTCGGCGGACGCCGTGCGATTCGCGTCTCACCGACCTCCAAGCCGCTGCTGGCGGGCGTGGAGCCGCTTCTCTCGGCCCCCTCGCAGGATGCCATCGTCATCATCGAAGGCGGCGATCTGCAGCGCTCCAACCCGCTCCGCACCGCCTGCGAGAAGGCCCGCACGGCGCTCGCCGTGCCCTGCTATGGCGACGCCGCTCGCGATCTCGGCACCATCATCGACGAGATGGTCCGGGCCGCCGGCAAGTCGATCCACCGCAGCGCCCGCGAGCACCTCGCCAGCCTGCTGGGCGGCGACAGGCAGACCTCGCGCCGCGAAATCGAGAAGCTGCTGCTCTATGTCGGGGCGGACCCGGCCGTGACCTCGCAGCATATCGAAGCGATCGTCGGCGACACCGCCCAGCGCGAGCAAGCGATGCTCGTCGATGCCGTTTTCGCAGGGAAGCTGCCGGTGCTCGATCTCGCCCAGGCCAAGCTCATGAGCGAAGGCCTCGATCCGGGCGTGATGCTCGGCGCCGTGCTGCGCCAGGCCCTGGCGTTGCTCAAGGCCCGCCAGAGCGTCGACGCGGGCCGCGGTGTCAGGGACGTCGTCGCGACCATGCGGCTGCCCTATCCGCGCATAGCCACGACGGAAGCGGCCCTCAATGTCTGGACCAGCGCCAAATTGAACGAGGCCGTCGGCCTGATCGGCAATGCGGTCCTGGCGACGCGGCAGAATGCCGATACGGGCCGCGCTGTCGCGACCCGCGCCCTCTGGACCCTGGCCCGGCTTGGCCGCGCAGGGGCAAACCAGCGGGACTAGTTCGAGGGACGTGAGGCGAGGCCGTCATTCTCGGGCGCCGCAAGACGCCGCCCTGAGAACCTCAGCCAGAAAGAAGCGCCCTCTCGTCGAGAGATGCTCGGGTCAAGCCCGAGCATGACGCCAAAACGGTCGCTCAGATCTTCAGCCGCCCACAGAGCGCATCCAGCTGCTCCAGCGTCTTGTAGCTGATCCGGACCTCGCCCGATCCGTTGGCACGATGGCCGATCGAAACCGACAGGCCGAGCACCTCTTCCAGCGTCTTTTCGAGCGCGCGCGTATCCGGGTCCTTCTCCGGCTTCGGCTTGGCGGGGACAGCGCTCTTGGTCTCACCACGAGCCTCCTCCTGCACGACACGCTCGATGTCGCGGACGCTCATGCCCTCGTCGACGATCTTGCGGGCCATCAGTTCCGGATCCGAAACAGAGAGCAGCGCGCGGGCGTGACCTGCCGAAACAGCGCCTTCGCTGACCATATTTCGCACGGATTCAGGCAGTTTCGACAGGCGCAGCGTGTTGGCGACATGGCTGCGGCTCTTGCCGATGACGCGCGCGAGGTCGTTCTGCGTATAGTTGAACTCTGCGATCAGACGCTCATAGCCCGCCGCTTCTTCGATCGCATTGAGGTCCGTCCGCTGCACGTTCTCGATGATGGCGATCTCGAGCGCCTCGCGATCATCCGCTTCAACGAGCAGGACAGGGACCTCATGCAGTTCGGCGCGCTGCGCCGCGCGCCAGCGGCGCTCTCCCGCGATGATCTCATAGGCGTCCATCATGCCGGGGATCGTGCGGACGATGATCGGCTGCAGGATGCCCCGCTCGCGGATCGACGCCGTCAGATCCTCCAGATCCTCCTCGCCGAAGCTACGGCGCGGATTACGCGCGCTAGGCCGCAGGAACTCGACCGGCACGCGGCGCTGGCCGCGAGCCCGCTCGATCGCGCCGATTTCCTCGCCGACATCGCCGATCAGCGCGGCAAGTCCACGGCCAAGGCGGGAACGCCCCTGTTCTTCGGCCATTGCCATCCTCTTGAACCTTTTCCTGTCCTGCTTCAGGCCGCCGCGGCCAGCAGGTTACGCTCACGCTTGATCACTTCCGACGCCAGCTTCAGATAGGCCTGGGAGCCCGAGCAGCGCAGGTCATAAAGCAGCGCTGGCTTGCCGTAGGAAGGTGCCTCGGAGATCCGCACATTGCGCGGGATCACCGTCTCATAGACCTTGTCGCCGAGAAAATCTCGAACGTCTGCCATGACTTGGCCGGACAAGTTGTTACGAGGATCGAACATCGTCAGCACCACACCCTGGATCGTCAGGCGCGGGTTGAGCCCGGCCCGCACCTGCTCCACGGTTTTGAGAAGCTGGCTCAGGCCTTCGAGCGCGAAGAACTCACACTGCAACGGCACCAGAACGGCATCTGCAGCCGTCATGGCATTGATGGTGATCAGGCTCAGCGACGGCGGGCAGTCGATCAGCACATAGGTCAGATCCTGGCAGCGCTGGTCATCGGCCAGCTCGTCGATGGCCGTCTTGAGCCGATGCGCGCGATCCTTGGCCGAGGCGATCTCCAGCTCGACACCGAGCAGATCGAGCGTCGAGGGCGCTAGCGAGAGGCCGGGAACCGAGGTCTGCTGAAGCGCCTGCCCCAGGCCGACATCGCCGCAAAGCACGTCATAGGTCGAGGATTTGCGGCTGCGACGATCGACGCCGAGGCCCGTGGACGCATTGCCCTGCGGATCGAGATCGACGATCAGCACCTTCTCGCCGATCGCCGCCAGGGCCGTCCCGAGGTTGATGGCGGTGGTCGTCTTGCCGACGCCACCCTTCTGATTGGCAAGCGCGATCACGCGCGGGCGGCGGCGCGGCACTGTCGCTGATGTGGCTTCAATCATGGATCGGCTCGTCTCTCGGCCGAGCGGATCACCAGGATCCGGGCGGCATCGTCAGTCACGGAGGAAACCGTTGTTGCCTGAATCTTCCAATATCTGGCCGAGTCGGTCAATTCCGCATCTAGATGTTGTCCCTTGGGAAAGAGACCAAGAGTGCCGGTTCTCAACAGATCTTCGCACCAGCCGAGCAGTTGGGTCAGTGGCGCGAGCGCCCGGGCGGTCACGACATCGACCTTGCCGGTAAAGTCACCGATCACATCCTCGATCCGCGCGGCATGCACCTTGACGCGAGCGCCGGTCACACGCGCCGCATGGCGGAGAAACGCGCATTTTCGCGTATTGCTCTCGACGAGGTCGATCTGCCCCATACCGCGTTCGGCAAGGCAAATCCCGATGACAAGCCCGGGAAAGCCGCCACCTGAGCCGAGATCGAGCCAGCGCTCGCGATCCGGGGCAAGGCTGTAGAGCTGTAGCGAATCCGCGATATGCCGCGTCCAGACCTCCGCCAGAGTGGTCGAGGAGACGAGGTTTTTGGCAGCTTGCCAGCGCTCCAGCTCGGCTACGAGAAGAGCGAGGCGCTCCTCTGTTTCACGTGAAACAGGCGTCAAGCTTAAAGCGCGTTGCCGATCATTTTTATCAACAGTCACGTCGATCCTGTGGATAAGGCCACCCGGCCCTTGCGGGCATGGGCCGCGAGGAGGGTGAGGGCGGCGGGCGTCATGCCCTCGATCTTGCCGGCCTGCGCCAGATCGGCCGGGCGCTTGGCCGCCAATTTCGCCTTCAGCTCATTGGAGAGACCTGAAATCGCGTCGAGATCGAGATCGGCCGGGACCTTCAGACCCTGGTCGCGGCGATAGGCCTGGATCTCGGCGGCCTGGCGATCGAGATAGACCGAATATACCGCGTCCGCCGTCACGCGCGCGATCACCGCCGGAGAATGCGCCCGGAGTTCCGGCCAGATAGCCGTCAGCTGCTCGAAGCTCACATCGGGATATGACAGGATCTGATAGCCACTGCGACGGACGCCGTCGCGATTCAGCTGCAAACCCGCCATTTCCGCTTCACGAGGCGTTAACCACAATGCCTGCAGCCGTTCGCGCAGATTGGCGATGTCCGTGTTGCGGGCTTCGAACGCCGCCTGACGCTCCGAGCCTACCACTCCGAGCTCGCTGCCGAGCGCCGTCAGCCGCTCATCCGCGTTGTCGACCCGCAGCGAGAGGCGAAACTCTGCCCGCGAGGTGAACATTCGATACGGCTCCGTAACGCCATGCGTGACGAGATCGTCGACCAGCACGCCGATATAGGAGCTTGTGCGATCGAAGACGGCCAGCGCCGCTCCTCCAGCCATCCGCGCCGCGTTGAGCCCGGCCAGAAGCCCCTGCGCGCCCGCCTCCTCATAGCCGGTCGTACCGTTGATCTGCCCGGCCAGGAAAAGCCCGGTGATGGCGCGGGTTTCCAGCGTATTCCTCAGTGCCCGCGGATCGATGAAGTCATACTCGATCGCGTAGCCAGGGCGGACCATCTGCGCTCGTTCCAGACCCGGAATGGTCTTGAGCAGGTCGAGCTGTACATCTTCCGGCAGTGAGGTCGAGATGCCGTTCGGATAGACGGTATCGTCGTCGAGCCCTTCCGGCTCCAGGAAGATCTGATGGCCATCGCGGTCGCCGAAGCGTCCGACCTTGTCCTCGATCGAGGGGCAGTAGCGCGGGCCGCGACCCTCGATCTGCCCGGAGAACATCGGCGCGCGATGAAGGTTGGCGCGGATCAGCTCATGGCCGGCGAGTGTCGTGCGGGTGATGCCACAGGAGATCTGGGGGTTCGTGATCGACGTCGTCAGGGCAGAGAAGGGCTCGGGCGGATCGTCGCCGGCCTGCATCTCCAGAGAGGCCCAGTCGATGGTTCGACCGTCCAGCCGCGGCGGCGTCCCCGTCTTGAGCCGGCCCAGAGGAAAGCCATGCCGCTCCAGCGTCGCGGAGAGGCCGATGGAGGGTGCCTCACCCACGCGGCCTGCGGGAATCGTCTTCTCGCCGATGTGGATCAGCCCGCGCAGGAAGGTGCCGGTCGTCAGCACGACCGTTCCGGCAGCGAATCGACGGCCATCCGCCAGGATTGCACCAGAGACACGCTCATTCTCGACAACGAGATCGAACACCTCGCCGGCGATAATGTCGAGATTCGGCTGGTTCGCCAGCAGGTCCTGCACGGCGAGACGATAGAGCTTGCGGTCGGCCTGCGCCCGCGGCCCGCGCACGGCAGGGCCCTTGCGCCGGTTGAGCATGCGGAACTGGATGCCGCCGCGATCCGCCGCCCGGGCCATCACGCCATCGAGGGCATCGATCTCGCGGACGAGATGCCCCTTGCCGAGCCCGCCGATCGCCGGGTTGCATGACATGACGCCGATGGTATCGGGATTATGGGTGAGCAGCGCCGTGCGCGCTCCGTAGCGCGCTGCGGCCGCGGCCGCCTCGGTGCCGGCATGGCCGCCGCCAACGACGATGACGTCGTAATGCTGCTGATCGAGGGACATAGGCGTTTCGCTAGCGAAGCCGGGCAGGCGGGTCAACGGCAAAGGCCAGGCGGGCCATGCCTGCCGGCCTCACTTTCCGATGCAGAAGCCAGAGAAGAGCTGGTCCAGCACATCCTCGACGTCGATACGCCCGACAAGGCGTTCCAGCGCCACGACCGCCAGCCGCATATCCTCCGCCAGGAGCTCGCCTTGGTCGTGGTCCGCCCTGACCGCACGCTCCAGCGCCACGATGGCATCCGCGACAGCCGCCCGATGCCGCTCACGGGTCAGCAGAGCGGGCTCGCCCTGATCCAGCTTACCAAGCCGTTCGACAATGGCTGCAAGCAGCTCGGTAAGCCCCTCACCGCTCTTCACGGATATGGCCAGCTCACCGGACAAGACCTTGCCCGGCAGATCGGATTTCGCCGCGATCCGCAGCACCGGAACGTCGTCGGCGATTTGATACGGCGCCGAATCGATGTCGCGCAGGCCAAGCACGAGATCTGCGCGCTCCACCAAGGCGCGGGCGCGGCGAACACCTTCGGCCTCGATCGGATCGACGCTGTCGCGCAAGCCTGCCGTATCGATCAGAATGACCGGCAGACCCGCGAGATCGAGGCGGACCTCCAGCGCATCGCGCGTCGTGCCGGCAATCGGCGAGACGATCGCCACGTCGCGCTGCGCCAGCGCGTTGAGCAGGCTCGACTTACCGGCATTGGGCGGCCCCGCGAGCACGACCACGAAGCCCTCGCGAACCCGCTCGCCCATGCCGAAGCTGCCGAGCGCCTGGCGCAACGAGGTCAGCACGTCGCCGGCCAGCATCAGGGCCTGCTCCTGCAGCGGGCCGCCGACGTCGCCCTCATCCGAGAAATCGAGTTCGGCCGCGAGGAGGCTCATCGCTTCGACCAGCTTCGCGCGCCAGCCGGCTGTAAAGCGGCCGAGCGCACCGTCCATCTGGCGCAGCGCCTGCTTCCGCTGCCATTCCGTTTCCGAATCGATCAGATCGGCGAGGCCTTCGACCGCTGCAAGGTCGAGCTTGCCGGCCTCGAACGCGCGGCGCGTGAATTCGCCGGCCTCCGCGAGCCTCACGCCCGGCAGCGCGGTCAGCGCCGCCAGCAGGCGCGCCAGAACGGCCCGCGAACCATGGATATGGAACTCGGCGACATCCTCCCCGGTAAAGGAGGCAGGAGTCGGAAAGAACAGGACCAGGGCCGTATCGATGATCGCATCATCACCATCCCGCAGGCGTCGAAGCACCGCTTGCCGTGGCTCGGGCAGCTTTCCCGCGACCGTTTCGAGGGCGAATCGAACGCGCGGCCCCGAAATGCGAACCACCGCCACGCCCGCCCGGCCGGACGCCGAGGACAAGGCGACGATGGTCGGATAGGCTCCTGCCTCGTTCATAGCTGTCGAAACCCCGCCGGAAAGGTTGCCCGATGAACCGTCTCGCCGGAGCCGCCAGCCCCTATCTGCTTCAGCATCGCGACAACCCGGTCGACTGGTGGGAATGGGGCGAGGAGGCTTTCGCCGAGGCCAGGGCCAGCAACCGCCCCATACTGCTCTCGATCGGCTACGCCGCCTGTCATTGGTGCCATGTCATGGCGCATGAGAGCTTCGAGGACCCGGCCACGGCGGCCGTCATGAACGAGCTCTTCGTGAACATCAAGGTCGATCGCGAGGAGCGGCCGGATATCGACCACGTCTATATGAGCGCCCTGCACAGCCTGGGCGAGCAGGGCGGCTGGCCGCTGACCATGTTCCTGACGCCCAGGGGGGCACCCTTCTGGGGCGGCACCTATTTCCCGCCTGAGCCGCGCCATGGCCGCCCGGCCTTCACGGATGTGCTGCGCCAGCTCGCGGCCATCTATCGGCGTGAGCCGCAACGCATCGCGCAGAACGCCGCGGCGCTCCATGGCGCGCTGAAGCAGATGGAAACCATCGCGCTGGCGGTCGCCGGCGAGCCCGATCTCACCGATCTCTCCAACCAGATCGCGGGCACCTTCGATCCGCTCCATGGCGGTCTCCGGGGCGCCCCGAAATTCCCAAACACCGGATTGATCGAGTTGCTCTGGCGCCGCGGCTCACAGAAGGGGGCAACGGGCCAGCCCCTCCTCGCCGCGACGCGCACGCTGGAGCGGATGGCGCGCGGCGGCATCCATGATCATCTCGGCGGCGGCTTCGCTCGCTATGCCGTCGACGAACGCTGGCTCGTCCCGCATTTCGAGAAGATGCTCTACGACAACGCCCAGCTTCTCTCGCTCTACGCGCTCGAGGCGAACCGCAGTGGCGATGTCCTGGCACGCGAGGCGGCAGAGGGCATCGTTGTCTGGCTGGAGCGCGAGATGCTGCTGCCGGAGGGGGCCTTCGCAGCCAGCCTCGACGCCGATTCAGAGGGCGAGGAGGGCAAGTACTATGTCTGGGCCCGGGCAGAGATCGACGCGCTGCTGGGCCCGGCCGACGCCGAACTCTTCGCCCGTCATTACGACGTGCGGCCCCACGGCAACTGGGAGGAGGTCAGCATCCTCAACCGGCTCAATACGCCGGACCCCGATGCCGCCACTGCAGAGCGCCTCGGGGAGCTGAAAGAGCGCCTCCTTGCCGTCCGTTCGAAGCGGATTCCGCCGGCGCGCGATGACAAGATCCTGGCCGACTGGAACGGGCTGATGATCGCCGCGCTCACCCGCGCTTCCGGTCTGCTCGATCAGCCCCGCTGGCTCGCGCTGGCCCGGAACGCCTACCGTTTCGTCGCCGAATCGATGGCGGATGGCGACGGGCTCGCGCATTCCTACCGGCAAGGCCGGCTGATCAAGCCCGGCTTCGCGCTGGATCACGCAGCCATGATCGACGCCGCGCTGGCGCTTCACGATGCCGGTTTCGAACGGCACTACCTCGACGATGCGATACGCTGGTCGGACCATCTCTGGCAGCACTACCGCGATCCGGCCACGAATCTGATCGGCATGACTCGGCTGGAATCGGAAGGACTACCGGTCATACCGCGTCCGACTCACGATGATGCCGTGCCGAACGCGCTCGGCGTGCACGCAGCCAATCTAATCCGCCTTGGCCGCAAGACAGGCGAGACGAAGGATCGCGAGCGCGCCGACATCCTGATGGCGGTCGCGCTGCGGACAGTGCCCCGCGCTCCGATGGCGCATGGTTCGGTGCTGAATGCGTTCGACCTAACGCGCAACGGCGTTGAGGTCGTGCTCGCAGGACGAAACCGCGAAGCTTTCAACGCTGCCGCGCGCCGACTGCCCTATACCATCGCGACACTGGTCGATTGCCCCGATGCGGACGGGCTGCCGCCCGGCCATCCTGCTGCCGCCATGATCCGCCAGGCCGGCGAGGGCGCTGCCTTCATCTGCTTCGAAGGCCGCTGCCTCCCGCCCGTCACGGACCCGAATCGATTGGCCGACGCGATTGACGCGGAGCGTTAGGCGGCGACGGCACATAGGCGTCATGCTCGGGCCTGGCCCGGACCATCTCATGATACGAGGCGCCTGAGCCTCTTCCTGCCGAAGGTTCTCGGGTCTGGCTTCGCTCCGCCCGGGAATGACCTCTGGCTGAAACGAGAACGCCGCCGGCCCGGATGATCCGAACCGGCGGCGCCATGAAGAATCGTGAATGCCCGAGCCTCTGGCTCAGGTGTTCATCGAGTCGAAGAACTCGGAGTTCTGCTTGGTCTGGCGCAGCTTGTCGATCAGGAACTCGATCGCGTCCTGCGGGCCCATCGGGTTGAGGATGCGGCGCAGCACATAGGTCTTCTGCAGGTCCGAGCGCGGCGTGATGAGCTCTTCCTTGCGGGTGCCGGACTTGAGGATGTCGATCGCCGGAAAGATGCGCTTGTCCGCCACCTTGCGGTCGAGCACGATTTCCGAGTTACCGGTGCCCTTGAACTCCTCGAAGATCACCTCGTCCATGCGCGAGCCGGTATCGATCAGCGCGGTCGCGACGATGGTCAGCGAGCCGCCTTCCTCGATATTGCGCGCCGCGCCGAAGAAGCGCTTCGGCCGCTGCAGGGCGTTGGCGTCGACACCGCCGGTCAGCACCTTGCCGGAGGACGGCACGACGGTGTTGTAGGCGCGGCCGAGACGCGTGATCGAGTCCAGCAGGATGACCACGTCGCGGCCATGCTCCACGAGGCGCTTGGCCTTCTCGATCACCATCTCGGCGACCTGGACGTGACGGGAAGCCGGCTCGTCGAAGGTCGAGGACACGACCTCGCCCTTCACCGAGCGCTGCATGTCGGTGACTTCCTCGGGCCGCTCGTCGATCAGCAGCACGATCAGATAGCACTCGGGATGGTTGGTCGTGATCGACTGCGCGATGTTCTGCAGCAGCACGGTCTTGCCGGTGCGCGGCGGCGCCACGATCAGTGCGCGCTGGCCCTTGCCGATCGGCGCGACGATGTCGATGACCCGTGGCGAGAAATCCTTCTTCGTCGGATCCTGCACTTCGAGCTTCAGGCGCGCGTCCGGATAGAGCGGCGTGAGGTTGTCGAAATGGATCTTGTGCTTGATCTTCTCCGGGTCCTCGAAATTGACCGTGTTGACCTTGAGCAGCGCGAAATAACGCTCGCCATCCTTGGGGCCGCGGATCGGCCCCTCGACGGTGTCGCCGGTCCGCAGACCGAACTTCCGGATCTGGGAGGGCGAAACATAGATGTCGTCCGGACCCGGCAGGTAATTCGAATCGGGCGAGCGCAGGAAGCCAAATCCGTCCTGCAGCACTTCGACCACGCCCTCGCCCAGGATCTCGGTCTCGCGCGCGGCGAGCTGCTTCAGGATGGCGAACATCAGCTCCTGCTTGCGCATGGTGCTGGCGTTCTCGACCTCCACCCCTTCGGCGAACGCCAGAAGTTCGGTCGGCGACTTGCTCTTGAGCTCTTGAAGCTTGATTTCCCGCATGGGGCACCCGGATTGAACGCCCTGCGAACGACAGGGGTTGGGAGGTACTGGAGTGATCGACTTTGAGTCCGGAACGGACTTGCGCGGGGGTTGCGCGTCATGAGCTGCTGCAAAGGCAGATCGCTCACGAACAGTCGACAACAGGGAGGACGCTGGAGAAGCGTATCGTCCTGATAGCGGGAATCGCGGCCGGGCTCAAGCCGGAAAGACAGGCAGCGATCAGAACGGCTTCACGATGACGAGAATGACGATGCCGAGCATCAGCACGGCCGGGACCTCGTTCAGGATGCGGAAGTAGCGCGGGCTCTTCACGTTCCTGTCCGCCGCAAAGTTCCGCACATGCTTCGACAGCATGCCGTGGATCCCGGAGAGGATGAAGACCAGCAGCAGCTTGCCATGCAGCCAGCCGCCTTTGAAGCCGAAGGCGTACCAGGCCATGTAGAGGCCCAGTACCCAGGTGACGATCATCGCCGGGTTGATGATGCCCTTGAGCAGCCGACGCTCCATCACCTTGAAGGTCTCGGACTGGATCGAGCCGGTCTGCGCCTCGGCGTGATAGACCATCAGCCGCGGCAGATAGAGCATTCCGGCCATCCAGGAGATGACCGCGACGACATGGAATGCCTTGATCCACTCATACATCGTCTGGTCCTTACCCGCGCACGGCCTTCAACAAACGCTCGACATGCGCGATCGGCGTATCCGGCAGGATGCCGTGCCCGAGGTTGAACACGAAAGGGCCCGATCCGAAAGCGCCCATCACCGCTTCGACCTGCTCCTCGAGCTCGGGTCCGCCGGCCCGCAGCGTCAGCGGATCGAGATTGCCCTGGACAGGCACGAGCGGCTGGATGACCTCGCGCGCGAACTCACGGTCGATATCCGATTCGAGCCCGACGGCATCGACACCCGTTCCCTTCACATAATCCGGGATCAGCCTGCCGGCCCCGCGCGGGAAGCCGATGATTCGCGCCTGAGGATGCACCGCGCGGACCCCTTCGACGATCCGCCGGGTCGGTGCGATGCACCAGCGCCTGAAATCCTCCGGCCCCAGCGCCCCGGCCCAGCTATCAAAGATCTGCACCGCATCCACGCCGGCTGCGATCTGCGCATTCAGATAGGTAATCGAGGCTGCAACGATGCGATCGATGATCGCCTCGAAGAGAGCGGGGTCCGCATGGAACAGCGTCTTCGCCGGCCCCTGATCGGGCGTCCCGCGGCCGGCGACCATATAGGTCGCGACCGTCCAGGGCGCGCCGCAGAAACCGATGAAGGCTGTTCCCCGATCCAGCGAAGCCCGCACGCGCAGGATCGTCTCGATGATCGAATCGAGCTTCCCGGCATTCGCCTCACTGTCGATCTCGCTGAGCCGCGCGGCATCGGCAACCGGCTCCAGACGGGGGCCTTCGCCTTCGGCAAACCAGAGCTTTTGCCCGAGCGCCTGAGGCACCACGAGAATGTCCGAGAACAGGATTGCAGCATCGAAGCCGAAACGCCGGATCGGCTGGAGGGTGACCTCGGCTGCCAGCTCGGGGTTATAGCAAAGCGCGAGGAAACTGCCGGCCTTCGCTCTGACCTCTCGATACTCCGGCAGATAGCGGCCTGCCTGGCGCATCAGCCACACGGGTGGCACCTTGAGCGTCTCGCCGGCCAGAGCCCGGAGAAAGGCAGGCGTCTCGCTGGTCGTCTTGCCGGCCGGGCTGTCCATCCCGCTTCCTCTAAAAAAGAGAGAATCTTAGATAAGAATCTTTTTCTTTTACTCTTGGACGGGGGAGATAGCCCGGAGCAAAGCCGTCCACAACCGTTCCACAGGCGATGGGACAGTGGGTCGCGGGTCGCAAGGGCCGGGGAACGCGCCTTAAGACTTTATTAACGAATTGGAATCGGCGTCGCGGCCGGACCGGCCAAAATGATTCACGTGAAACACTTCCTTAACCATGCACAGCCGGGCGGCTGTTGATGGAAGACGCGGGTTATACAAGGGCCGCCGTCCGGTCCCCTCACAACGCGGCTTGTCCACATTGCTCCCCATGGGCGCCTCGATTCATGGGACAGCCTCATCTGGTGGCTTGACCCGAACATCCTCCATCCCGATGCGAGCCAGCGCGAGCGGAGCGATTCGGTTTCGCGTCCTGCCCGTCTGACCCGCTGCAGGCCCAACCCGCGCACCGAAAGCCCCGTCCGGCTTTCGCCGCGGGGTTTTCGGGCTCTTCACATCCAAGGGGATGCGCGGGGTCCGGGCGGCGCGCGACTTGAGCCGCGTGCCGAATGTCGATGTCGAGTGTCGAAGTCGATGCGGCGCCTGCCGGCTCCGCCCGAACCCCGCGCGCGGCTCTCTTGTGGTTCGCCTCGCCAAGGCTTTACCGGGCCTGCCTGTTCGGCCCGGCGGCGATGAGACCCTCCGGACCCGCCACCAGCGACGAGAACGCGGAACACCGCCATCCCACCCGGCCGCACGACGCTTCGCGAAGCCCCCTTGGTCGGGTGGGACGGGGGAGGATAGGCAGTGGCCGGGCCGCCGGGGATAAGTTTGCGACTCATCACCCCGGCATGCTCTAGATGAGGCGAGAGCTTCAGGCCGAGGAACGCCGTGGTCCGCAACTATTTCCATCTGCATCTGGTATCGGACGCGACAGGAGAGACCTTGATCGCGGTCAGCCGTGCTGCCGCGGCGCAGTACGAGACCGTCTCCGCCATCGAGCATGTCTATCCGCTGGTGCGCTCGGAAGCGCAGCTCGCCCGCGTCCTGACCGAGATCGAATCCTCCCCGGGCGTGGTGCTCTACACCCTCGTCGAGCCGGAATGGCAGGAGAAGCTTGAGAACTTCTGCAAGGATCTCGGCTGCCCCTGTCTCTCCGTGCTGCAGCCGGTGCTCTCGCTGTTCCAGTCCTATCTCGGCCAGGCCTCGGCGCCACGGCCCGGTGCGCAGCACGTCCTCAACACCGAATATTTCCGCCGTATCGATGCGATGAACTACACGCTGCTCCACGACGACGGGCAGATGGGCGGCGATCTCGACAGCGCCGATGTGATCCTCGTCGGCATCAGCCGCACCTCGAAGACACCGACCAGCATCTATCTGGCCAATCGCGGCATCAAGACTGCCAACATTCCATTGGTGCCGAATATCCCTCTGCCGCCCGAGCTCGACAGTGCCAGGAAGCCGCTGATCGTCGGGCTGATCGCCAGCCCCGACCGCATCGTCCAGATCCGCCAGAACAGGCTGCTGTCGCTGCGCGCCGACGACGAGACCTCCTATGTCGACCCGGCCGCCGTCGCCGACGAGGTCGCCCAGTCGCGGCGGCTCTGCGCCCGCAAGGGCTGGCCGATCATCGACGTGACGCGCCGTTCGATCGAAGAGACCGCGGCCTCGATCCTCGATCTGCTGCGCGATCACCGCATGAAGTTCATCGCGACATGACGACCTCGACCAGCCTGTGGCTCGCGGCCGAGCCGCTGATCCTCGCTTCCGGCAGCACGACGCGTCGTGCCATGCTGAGCGCTGCCGGTGTTCCGGTCGAGGTCGTGAAGCCGGAAATCGACGAGCGCGCCGTCGAGCAGCCGCTGGCGGAGCAGGAGGTGCCGGCTGACCAGATCGCTGCTGCGCTCGCCTGCGCCAAGGCGCTCGCCGTCTCGCGCGATCGGCCGGGTCGCCTCGTCCTCGCCGCCGACCAGACTCTGACCTGCGACGGCATCGCCTTCCACAAGCCGGCCGATCACCAGGCAGCCAGGGCACAGATCGCGGCGCTGGCCGGCCGGCCGCACGAACTGCATTCGGCCTTCGTGCTGGCGCTGGATGGCGCGCCGGTGGCCGAGGGCCTCGAGACGGCTCGCCTGACGATGCGCGAACTCGAGGCCGGCTTCATCACCCGCTATGTCGAGAGCGCCGGCCCCGCGATCCTCGGCAGTGTCGGCGGCTATCAGCTCGAAGGGCTGGGCGCTCAACTCTTCGAGGCTGTCGACGGCAATCATTTCACCATCCTCGGCCTGCCGCTGCTTGCGGTGCTTGCCGCCCTGCGCGATCTCGACTGCCTCGCGCGCTAGTTGGACTGCCTCATGTCGCCTCGTTGCTTCGTTATCGGTCATCCCATCGCCCATTCGCGTTCGCCGCTGATCCATGGCGAGTGGCTCCGGCAGTATGGGCTTGCCGGTTCCTATGAGCGGGTCGACGTCGCGCCGGCCGATCTCCCCGCCTTCATCGCGAAGCTCCGTGAAGGCGAATTCACCGGCGGCAACGTCACGGTGCCGCACAAGGAAGCGGTGATGGCGCTGGTCGACGAGGTCAGCGAGGCCGGCCGCGCGATCGGCGCGGTCAATACGCTCTGGCGCGAGGATGGCCGCATCGTCGCGGACAACACCGATGTACCTGGCTTCCTGGCCCATCTAGACGCGACCGTCCCGGGCTGGCAGGGCCGTATCCGGACGGTGCTCGTCCTTGGTGCTGGCGGAGCGGCCCGGGGCATCTGCTACGGGCTGAAATCGCGCGGTGTCGAACGCATCATCGTTGCGAACCGCAGCCTCGAACGCGCCGCGGAAATGGCCGCCTCTCTGGGTCGCCCGCTGGAAGCCGCCGACTGGGCCCGGCGCGACGCATTGGTCGGCGAGGCCGATCTCATCGTCAATACCACCGCGCTCGGCATGCAGGGCAAGCCACCGCTGGAGATCGACCTGTCGCGGCTGCGGCCCGGCACCGTCGTCGACGATATCGTCTATGTGCCGCTCAAGACGACGCTGCTGGCCGAGGCCGGACGAAGGGGCGGCGTTCCGGTCGATGGGCTCGGCATGTTGCTGCATCAGGCGGTGCCGGGTTTCGGCCGCTGGTTCGGCATCACGCCAGAGGTCACGCCGGCGCTTCGCGCGTTGATCGAAGCGGATATCCTGAAGGCCTGATTCGCCGGAGAGATCATGACCTTCGTGCTGGGCCTGACGGGCTCGATCGGAATGGGGAAATCGACGACGGCGCAATTGTTCGTCGCGCGCGGCGTGCCGCTGCATGATGCCGATGCCGCCGTGCATCGCCTTCATCGCGGACGCGCCGCCGCGCCGATCGAGCAGGCCTTTCCCGGCACGGTGATCGATGGCGTGGTGGATCGCGCGAAGCTCGGCGCCGCTGTTCTCGGCAAGCCCGAGGCGCTGAAGCGCCTGGAAGCGATCATCCACCCGCTGGTGCGCGAGGAGGAGGAGGCCTTCCTCGCCCGCTGCCGCCGCGAGGGGGCAGGGCTCGCCGTCATCGACGTGCCGCTCCTGCTCGAGACCGGCGGGGAGCGCCGCTGCGACGCGGTGCTGGTGGTGACGGCGCCGGCCGAGGTGCAGCGGGAGCGCGTCCTTGCGCGGCCGGGCATGAGTGCCGAGAAGCTCTCTGCCATCCTCGCGCGGCAGATGCCGGATGCGGAGAAGCGCCGCCATGCCCACTTCCTTGTGGACACCTCGCGCGGCCTCGTAGCGGCCTCGCGGCAGGTCGGCTCTATCCTGAAGGCGCTTGCCGGACGGCCCGGCCGCGGCGCGATGACAAGGCCCTGAACCGATGCGCGAGATCGTTCTCGATACCGAAACCACCGGCGTCGAAGCAAATAATGGCGACCGCATCGTCGAGATCGGCTGTGTCGAGCTGCTCAATCACTGCCCGAGCGGCCGCACCTTCCACGTCTACATCAATCCCGAGCGCTCGATGCCGGTCGAGGCCTTCAACGTCCACGGCCTCTCGGAAACGTTTCTCTCCGACAAGCCGGTCTTCGCCGCCGTGGCGCAGGATTTCGCGGCGTTTATCGCCGGAGCGAAGCTGGTCATCCACAATGCCGCCTTCGACGTCGGCTTCATCAACATGGAGTTCAAGCGCCTCGGCCTGCCGCTGGTCGAGCAGGCCCTCGTCGTCGACACCCTGTCCATGGCGCGCCGCAAGCATCCCGGCGCCTCGAACAGTCTCGACGCTCTCTGCTCGCGCTATGGCATCGACAACAGCCGCCGCACGAAGCACGGCGCTCTGCTCGATTCCGAGATCCTGGCCGAAGTCTATATCGAGCTGATCGGGGGCAAGCAGGCCTCGCTCGGCCTCGGCGTGGACGCGGCCGCCGGTCGCGGCGGCCTGGCCATGGCGGCGGTCGAGAAGCCGCAGCGTGAGCGTCCGCTTGCGACGCGTCTCGATGAGGCTGCGCTGCAGGCGCATCAGGCCTTTATCCTCGGCTCGCTCAAGGCGCCGCTCTGGAAAGGCTATCTCGGCATCGCCGACGAGGCCGCGCAGTAGTCTCTGGCGTCATTCCCGGGCGGAGCGAAGCGCACGCCCGGGAATCTCTCATGCTCAAAAAGGGCGCCCGGTCATCCCGTCATGCTCGGGTCGAGTCCGAGCATGACGGAGCAGGATGGGGCTCCAAGCTCAGCGCGCAGCTTTGCGCGACAGCATGTTGAGCGCTTCGATCAGCGCCGAGAACGCCATCGCCGCGTAGATGTAGCCCTTGGGCACATGCACGCCGAAGCCTTCGGCGATCAGCGTCGCGCCGATCATCAGCAGGAAGCCCAGCGCCAGCATCACGATCGTCGGGTTCCGGTCGATGAAGCGCGCCAGCGGGTCGGCCGCGAGCAGCATCACCAGCACCGCGAAGACCACCGCGATGACCATCACCGGCACATGCTCGGTCATGCCGACGGCCGTGATGATGGAGTCGATCGAGAAGACAAGGTCGAGCAGCAGGATCTGGAAGATCGCGCTGCCGAAGCTGAGCGTCACCGCGCGGGTGCCGCCTTCGGCAAGGACGGAATCCGGATTGGGATCAACCTTGTGATGGATTTCCTTCGTCGCCTTCCAGACCAGGAAGAGGCCGCCGGCGATGAGGATGATGTCCCGCCAGGAGAAGGCTTGCCCGAAGATCGAGAAAACAGGCGCGGTCAGCGTGACGATGAAGGCGACGGTGCTGAGCAGGCCGAGGCGCAGGATGAGCGCGAGCGCGATGCCGATGCGGCGGCCCTTGGAGCGCTGATGCTCGGGCAGCTTGTTGGTCAGGATTGAGATGAAGATCAGGTTGTCGATGCCGAGCACGACCTCCATGGCGATCAGTGCCCCGAGCGCGGCCCATACGGCGGGGTCGGCGGCAAGCGTCATCAAGGCGTCCATCGTGTCTCCAGATCAATGAGGAAAAGGCGGGCGCTCCTTTCGGAGCGTCCGCCGTCGCCCGCAGATGGAGAGGGGTGGCATGCGGCGCAAGGACAACAATTATCTGCAACAAACGGAAAAGGGCCCCGGAAGGGGCCCTTTTAAGTCTTGCGGAGCGCTTCGCTCAGGAGTTGGCGGCGCCGGGCTGGCCGGCAAGCTCCTGCATGCGCTGCTGGTAGAGCGTGGCGAAGTCGATCGGCGGGATGTAGAAGGGCGGGAAGCCACCGTTCTGGACCGCCTCGGCGATGATCTGGCGCGCGAAGGGGAAGAGCAGGCGGGCGCAGTCGATCACCAGCACGGGGTGGATGTGCTCCTGCGGGATGTTCTGCAGGCGGAAGACGCCGCCATAGCTGAGGTCGAAGGCGAAGAGCGTCTCGCCCTTCATCTCGGCCTTGCCCTCGAGCCGCAGCACGGTCTCGTAGTCGCTGTCGCCCAGCGAGGAGCTGCCGACATTGACCTGGAGCGACATCTGCGGGCCCTGTTGGGCCTCCTGCTGCGCCAGCGCGCGGGGCGCCTTCGGGTTCTCGAAGGAGAAATCCTTCGTGTACTGGATCAGGGCGTTGAGGCTGGGAGCCGCGTTAGCGGCATCCGCGCCATTGCCGTTGGGGAGTTCGTTGGCCATCGGTCCCATCGTGTTCTGGCAGGCTGTATCGGGAAATCCCGCGCCAGGCCGGCGTCCGGGACTGCGCTCCGCATAAGGAGCGACACGCGCGTCGGCTATCATGGACGCCGTGCCGGCACAAGAAGTCGCCTTCACAAGCGGGGGGGTGGATGTTACGAGCCTGTCTTACCATATGAACCGGACGAGCCCCCGCAGCCAGCCGGCGGGGTGCAGATGGTTACGGGGAGCCACGGGCCAGCTTTCAATGCAGAACTCCTTCGACATGACGACGCTGATTTTCCTGGCGCTCGCCGTTTTCGTCGCCTGGAAGCTGCGCTCCGTGCTCGGGCAGAAGACCGGGCACGAGCAGCCGAAGGATCCTTTCGCGCGTCGCGAGACGCCGCCGATGCGGCCTGACCAGGCGCAGGGCGCCGACAAGCGGGACAATATCATCCGCCTGCCGGGCGCGGCCAACGACCCCGTCGCGCCTGCTCCCGAGGCGGCCGAACGCTGGAAGGATCTGGCGCCGCCGGATTCTCCGATCAGCGCCGGCATCGAGGCGATCATCCGGCAGGAGCCCGGCTTCGACCCGCATGACTTCGTCGGCGGCGCCAAGTCCGCCTATGAGGCGATCGTCACCGCCTTCGCCCGTGGCGACCGCAAGACCCTGAAGGGTCTGCTCGCCAAGGACGTCTATGACGGCTTCGAGCAGGCCATCACCGAGCGCGAGAAGCGCGGCGAGACGGCGGAGTCGAATTTCGTCTCCATCGACAAGGCCGATCTCAGCGCCGTCGAGGTCAAGGGCAAGACGGCCCAGGTCACGATCGCCTTCGTCTCGCAGCTCATCAGCGTCACCCGCGACGCTCAGGGCGCGGTCGTCGACGGCAGCGCCGATCAGGTTTCCGAGGTCAACGACATCTGGACCTTCTCGCGCCAGCTCGGCAGCCGCGACCCCAACTGGCTGCTGGTCGCCACCGAATCCGCCGCGTGAGCCGTGGCGCCGGGATCGCTCTGGCGCTTTCCGCGACCATCGGCCTTGGCTGCATGAGCGCCATGGCCGCTCCCTTTCCCCTCCCGGAGGGCGCCCGCGCCGAGCCGCTCGCGCCGGCAGCCCTCGATGGCTGGGCGCAGGACGATCACGCCAGCGCCTTCGCTGTCTTCGCCAAAGGCTGCATGGCCGACCCGCCGCTGCGCCAGGCCGTGCCGACGCCGGCTGCGCTGCTCGCCGTCTGTGAAAGGGCGAAGGCGCTCGCTCTCGCCGGCTCCGTCGGCCGCCGCCAGGCCCGCGATTTCTTCGAGCAGAACTTCCGCTTCTGGCGTATCCGCCCGCCGGGCGCCGATACCGGCTTCACCACCGGTTATTTCGAGCCCGAGTTCGAGGGCTCGCTGAGCCGCTCGGAAGCTTTCCCGACGCCGCTCTATGACCGGCCCAAGGATCTGGTGACGCGCTTTCCCGAGGACACGTGGCCGGGCGTCGACAAGGGCCTGTCCGCTGCCCGCCGGACAGCGAAGGGCCTCGAGCCCTTCCCGGATCGCACCGCCATCGAGACCGGCGCGCTGGACGGGCAGGGGCTGGAGATTCTCTGGCTGCGCGATCCCGTGGACCGCTTCGTGCTGCAGGTGCAGGGCTCCGGCCGGGTGCGGCTGCCGGACGGCTCGGTGACGCGGCTGACCTATTCCGGTCGCAACGGCCACCCCTACACCTCGCTGGGCCGCGTGCTGAGCCAGCGCGAGGGCATCCCGCCCGAAGAGATGACGATGGACCGGCTCATCGCCCGGCTGAAGGCCGATGCCGCCTTCGCCCGCGATCTCATCCGGCTCAACCGATCCTTCGTCTTCTTCACCCGCCGGGACGATCTGCCGGTCGAGGCAGGGCCTGTCGGCGGCGCTGGGTTGCCCCTGACGCCCCTGCGCAGCATCGCGATCGACCGCTCTGTCTGGCCGTACGGGCTGCCGGTCTGGATCGACGCGACGATCCCCGGTGACGGTGGTGGCAAGGAGCGCCTCGCCCGGCTCATGGTCGCGCAGGATACCGGCTCGGCCATATTGGGACCTGCCCGGATGGACATTTTCGTCGGCTCAGGCGCGGCGGCCGGGCATCGCGCCGGGCTGATCCGCCACGCGACCGCCTTCACCGTGCTCTGGCCGCGCTGAGATGAGGTCACGCCGGGGGAAGACGCTGAGCGAGGCCGACATCGCGCTCTGGCGGCAGGTGGCGCGCTCGGTCAAGCCGCTGCCCGGGCGTGCTCCTGTCGAGGCCGAGCCGCCACCTGAGGCGGCGCCACCGCCCGCAATGGAGACGGCGCTCATCGCCGTCACGGCCAAGGTGGAAAAATCACCCGTACCGGCGGCCCCGCCTCTGGCCCCGATCGAGCGGCGCCTGCGCACGCAGCTGAGGCGCGGCCAGCAGGGCGTCGAGGCCGCCATCGACCTGCACGGCATGCGCCAGGACGAGGCGCATCTGGCGCTGCGTAGCTTCCTGCGCCGCGAGCAGGCGCGAGGCACGCGGCTTGCCCTCGTCGTCACGGGCAAGGGCGGCCCCGCCCCGGCGCTTTTCGGCGAGGAGCGCGGCGTGCTGCGCCGGATGGTGCCGCATTGGTTGAGGCTTCCGGAGATGCGCGGGCTTGTCCTCGGCTTCGAGGAAGCGGAGCAGCGCCATGGTGGCTCGGGCGCGCTCTATGTCCGTCTGAGGCGCTTGCGGGAGCACGGGCCATGACACCCTTCGGCCGGCGCGTGCGCGAGCTCCGGGAGCGGCGGGGCCTCACCCTCGCCGAGATGGCGGCGGGGCTGGGCGTGACGCCGGCCTATCTCTCGGCGCTCGAGCATGGCAAGCGCGGCCGGCCGACCTTCGCCCTGATCCAGGGCACGATCCATCTGCTCGGCGTGATCTGGGACGAGGCGGACGAGCTGATCCGTCTCGCCGACCTCTCCCATCCCCGCGTCACGGTCGACACGGCCGGCCTCGATCCGGAGGCGACGCTGCTCGCCAACCGGCTCGCCCGCGAAATCGCCGATCTCGAAGGCGAGGACCTGCGCCGCCTCGCCGCCGTTCTCGACGAAGCCGCCGCGCGCCGCGACCAGGGCTGAGGAATCCCGAGCCCGACTTGACCCGGCGTCGCACGGATGCGACAGGGCCGCACCTTCCTTATCCGGCGTAGCCGCCGGCCATCCCGGACCCGGCCATGACCCAGACCCGCACCGACGTTCTCGCTCTCGGCAACGCCATCGTCGATGTCCTGGCTTCGGCGGAGGAGGATTTCCTCATCGCGCAGAAGCTCACCAAGGGCGCGATGATGCTGATCGACGAGCCTCGCGCGGAATCGCTTTACGCGGCGATGGGCCCGGCCCGCATCATCTCGGGCGGTTCGGCCGCCAACACCATCGCTGGCCTCGCTTCCTTCGGTGGCAAGGGTGCCTTCATCGGCAAGGTGAAGGCCGACGAGCTCGGCAAGCTCTACCGTCATGACCTGACCTCGCTCGGCGTCGACTTCGACACGGCCGCCGCGGCGGATGGCGCCGCCACGGCGCGCTCCTTCATCATCGTCACGCCGGACGGCGAGCGCACGATGAACACCTATCTCGGCGCCTGCCAGGGCCTCTCCGCCGCCGATGTCGACGAGAAGGCGGTCGAGAGCGCCGATATCGTCTATCTCGAAGGCTATCTCTGGGACCCGCCGGCCGCGAAGGAAGCCTTCCGCAAGGCCTCCGAGGTCGCGCACCGGGCCGGCGGACGCGTCGCCATTACACTCTCGGATTCCTTCTGCGTCGACCGCTATCGCGACGAGTTCGTCGGGCTGATCCGCAACCGCATGGTCGATCTCGTCTTCGCGAACGAGCACGAGCTGAAGAGCCTCTACGAGACCTCCGACTTCGACACCGCGCTCGGCTGGCTGCGCTCCGAGAACGTGCTGGCGGTCGTCACCCGTTCCGAGAAGGGCGCGCTGGCGGTGACGCCGGACGGCATCGTCGAGGAGCCGGTCTTCCCGATCGAGCGCGTCGTCGATGCGACCGGCGCCGGCGACCTCTTCGCCGCCGGCTTCCTCTTCGGCCTGACCTCGGGCCGCGAGGTTCGCGATTCGCTCAGGCTCGGCGCGCTGGCGGCGGCCGAGATCATCTCCCATATCGGCGCGCGGCCGGATGTCAGCCTGAAGACGCTGGCGGGCAACGAAGGGCTGCTCTGAGGCTGACTGCGCCGCATCAAAATAAGGCGGGGGGAACCCTCTCCCGGAGGGAGAGGGCAGGGTAAGGGTGAGAGCCGTTCACCGCGTTTGCTGTGAGGTGGTCGCTGCGCCGCCGTGAGGGCAGAGTTCCGTTGGTCCAAGGGCCGACACCTCACCCCTGCCCCTCTCCTTACAGGAGAGGGGTTCTACGCTCAGCCTTCCCTCAGTACAGCGTCGCCTTGACCCGCTCCGGCAGCGCCCTGTCGTAAGCCTCCCCGTCGAACGTCTCGACAGCCGCATTGCGCGCCGTGATCTCGCGCAGGATCGTTCCGGCCGAGGGCAGGCTCGTCCGCTCGACGTGCCGCTCCGGGTTCCAGAGCTCCGCCCGCACCACCGCGCGCGAGCATTGGAAGTAGACCGCCTCGACATGGACGATCATGACGCTCGCCGGCGGCTTGCTGGCCATCTCGAACGACGCGCACAACTCAGGGTCGCAGGATAGCTCGGCTCGTCCGTTCACGCGCAATGTCTCGCCGCAGCCAGGGATCAGGAAGAGCATTCCGATTCGGTCGTCGAACAGGATATTCCTCAACGAATCCAGTCTGTTATTGCCTTTTCGATCCGGAATGAGGAGCGTTTTCGCGTCCCGGACCGTGACGAAGCCCGGCATATCCCCACGCGGCGAACAATCCAGGCCCCCCGGACCGACCGTCGCGAGCACGAAAAACGGCGAGGCAGCGATCAGCGCCGCGTAGCTCTCGTCGACATGATCGATCTCCTTGTGCATCGCCGCCGGCGGCGCCGGATTGGGATAGGCACGCGCGAGATCGTCGAGCGAGGCGATGCGGTGACGATTCACGGCGTTTCCTTCAAACATGAGTCGCGGCAGGACTCCGATTGATAAAAAAGTCAAGGCGTAGGGGTGATTTTCCGATCCTTGTGTGCTTATATGGGGAGAAAGCTCGGTGCTGCTATGTCAAGGAAAAAAGCCGAAACTGTAGAGATGAACGTGAACCTCGATCGAATTGTCGAGGCGATTCTGCATGTCGTTAATGAAGGCAAACGGCTACACAAACAAATTTCACAATACGATATTGTAAAAACGCTGTTTCTTGCTGATAAAGCCCACTTAAATAAGTTCGGGCGTCCTGTTACATTTGATATGTATTACGCCATGAAACACGGCCCGGTGCCGAGCACGTCGTATGATGTACTGAAAATCAATCCTAAGGTTCAAAAAGCCTACGGAAAGGATTTTCCTTGGAAGAGGACGCAGGCCGGGCAAAGCATTTATAGTTTTAGCTTACCAGAGCGAGAAGCTAGTGATGATATACTCTCGGAGAGTGATAAAGAATCATTGGCAGAAGCCCTTGGTGTAGTTAAAGCCCTTGGATTTTCGCAGATTCGTCGGCTCACTCACGAGGATCCGGCCTATATTGACGCTTGGGAAGACGATGGGCCCGAGAATAGCAGCTATAAAATGAGCTACGGTATGCTCTTTGAAACTCCAAATATGGAGCGCGCAAAAGAGCTGTCTTTTTTATCAAATCATCTTTGATATATGGTCGAGGTAGGTGCAATTTATCGCATCTATGCGCCATCAGTCGGCTATGAAAAATATCACCTTTGCGTTGCAATTGGCATAGATGGGGCAGCTCATCAGTTTCTCTTCCTGAATTCAGACCCAAATTTCTTAGATACGTTTGTTGTCAACTGTACAGAGATTCCTTGTTTGCCGCCATCTGAAACGGGTGTCACTGCAATCAGTTTCTCAATGGTGCCGCGCTTTAACGAAAAACAACTTGCGATATATAAATCAACAAAAATGGGCACCTTGAGCAAAGAGATTGCTCAACGCGCGGCTGCTTTTGGTGCTTCGACAAAGTCGCTGCCTAAAGCGCAACTAGCGGTGGTGGTGTCCGGGCTAAACTCTATAACTTAAAACGCCCCGCATCGGCTGATGCGGGGCGCTTCGTTTTCTGCAGATAGCTGGCTGGCGATTACTCGCCGGCGGCCTGCTTCTCGCGGGTCTTTTCGGCGTCGCGCTCGGCCTTGAGCTTCTCGGTGATGTCCTCGCCGGTCTCCTGGTCGACGACCTTCATCGAGAGGCGGATCTTGCCGCGCTCGTCCATGCCGAGGAACTTGACCTTGACCTTGTCGCCTTCCTTGACGACGTCCTGGACCTTCTGGACGCGGCGCGCGGCCAGCTCCGAGATGTGGACCAGACCGTCCTTGGCGCCGAAGAAGTTCACGAAGGCGCCGAACTCCATGATCTTGACGACGGTGCCGTCATAGATCACGCCGACTTCGGCTTCCGAGACGATCGACTTGATCCACTTGATCGCGGCTTCGATCGACTTGCCGTCGGCCGAGGCGATCTTGATGGTGCCGTCGTCCTCGATGTTCACCTTGGCGCCGGTCTTCTCGACGATCTCGCGGATGACCTTGCCGCCCGAGCCGATGACTTCACGGATCTTGTCGACCGGGATCTTCATCGTCTCGATGCGCGGCGCGAACTCGCCGAGCTGGCTGCGCGAGGCGGAGAGCGCCTTGGCCATCTCGCCGAGGATGTGCTCGCGGCCGCCCTTGGCCTGCTCGAGGGCGACCTTCATGATCTCCTCGGTGATGCCGGCGATCTTGATGTCCATCTGCAGCGAGGTGATGCCCTCGGCCGTGCCGGCCACCTTGAAGTCCATGTCGCCGAGATGATCCTCGTCACCGAGGATGTCGGAGAGCACGGCGAAGCGCTTGCCTTCCAGGATCAGGCCCATGGCGATGCCCGCGACGGGCGCCTTGAGCGGCACGCCGGCATCCATCAGCGCCAGCGAGGTGCCGCAGACGGTGGCCATCGACGAGGAGCCGTTCGACTCGGTGATCTCCGAGACGACGCGGATCGTGTAGGGGAACTCCGCCTTCGCCGGCAGCATCGGCCGGATGGCGCGCCAGGCGAGCTTGCCGTGGCCGATCTCGCGGCGGCCGGGCGAACCCATGCGGCCGGTCTCGCCGACCGAGTAGGGCGGGAAGTTATAGTGCAGCAGGAAGGTCTCCTTGTAGGTACCTTCCAACGAATCGATGAACTGCTCGTCGTCGCCGGTGCCGAGCGTGGTCACGACCAGCGCCTGCGTCTCGCCGCGGGTGAACAGGGCCGAGCCGTGGGTGCGCGGCAGCATGCCGGCCTCGGCGACGATCTTGCGGACCGTCTTGAGGTCGCGGCCGTCGATGCGGGTGCCGTCGTCCAGGATGGTCCAGCGCACGACCTTGGCCTGGGCCTCCTTGAACTGGCCGCCGACCTGCTCCTTGGTGAAGGTGGTCTTGCCGTCCGGCTCGGCCGAGATCAGCGAGGCGACCTTGGCCTTGGCAGCGTCCAGCGCCTTGTAGCGCTCGGCCTTGGTGGTGATCTTGTAGGCGGCGCGCAGGTCGGCATCGACCAGCTTCAGCACGGCGTCGAGCACGACCGAGTTGTCGGCCGGCACGTAGTCGCGCGGCTCCTTGGCGGCCTTCTCGGCGAGGCGGATGATGGCCTCGATCACCGGCTGGAAATGCTTGTGGCCGAACATCACGGCGCCGAGCATGACCTCCTCGGTCAGCTCCTTGGCCTCGGACTCGACCATCAGCACCGCGTCCTGCGTGCCGGCCACGACGAGGTCGAGCACCGATTCCTTGGCTTCCTCGACCGTCGGGTTGAGCTTGTAGGCGCCGTCGATATAGCCGACGCGAGCGCCGCCGATCGGACCCATGAAGGGCACGCCGGAGAGCGTCAGGGCAGCCGAGGTGGCGACCATCGCGAGGATGTCGGGGTCGTTCTCGAGATCATGCTGGAGGACGGTGACGACGACCTGCGTGTCGTTCTTGTAGCCTTCGACGAAGAGCGGGCGGATCGGACGGTCGATCAGGCGGGAGACCAGCGTCTCCTTCTCGCTCGGGCGCCCTTCGCGCTTGAAGTAGCCGCCCGGAATGCGGCCGGCGGCGAAGGTCTTCTCCTGGTAGTTCACGGTCAGCGGGAAGAAGTCGAAGCCCGGCTTCGGCTCCTTCGCGGAAACGACGGTCGCGAGCACGACGGTCTCGCCATAGGTGGCGAGCACGGCGCCGTCCGCCTGGCGGGCGACCTTGCCGGTTTCGAGGACGAGCTTGCGGCCGCCCCACATCAGTTCTTCGGTTTGGATGTCGAACATGAGATTCATCTTTCGGTCGGGTTCGACCCGTCCGGCGCCTTCAGGCCCATGGGCAAGACGGCGGAACGCTCGGGTTGTTGCGAAGCTGGCGCCCGAGCGCTCGGCGATCCTGCCATGGACGTCTTGGACGCCCGGCGGGTCACGCGGGAGGGCCGCCCCATGCGGCCGCCGCGAATATCAGGAGAGCCGCCCCATGCGGCATCGCCCGAAAAGGAGCCGCCCGGAGCATGTCGCGCCGGGCGGAAGCGATTGGCTTTCGATCAGCGGCGGATGCCGAGCCTCTCGATCAGCGTCTTGTAGCGAGCCTCTTCCTTGCCCTTCAGATAGTCGAGCAGGGAACGGCGCTGCGAAACCAGCTTGAGCAGGCCGCGGCGGGAGTGGTTGTCCTTCGCATGCGACTTGAAGTGGCCGGTCAGGTTGTTGATGCGCTCCGTCAGGATCGCGACCTGGACTTCCGGCGAGCCGGTGTCGTTCGGCTTGGTGGCATATTCCTTGAGCAGCGCGGTCTTGCGCTCGGCAGTGATCGACATCGGGTTATCCTCGTGTTCGGGTTGATCTGGCGGGCCAGGCCGGGATGTCGTCCAGCAAGGTCCGAAGCCCGCGAGCCACCTCATCGCGGAGGGGTCGCGCCGCCAGCCGTTTCGGCCGGTTGCGGGGGCATATACACGAAATCGGGGGAAACGCCAGCGTTACCGCATATGCAAAAAGGGCCGCCGGTTTCCCGGCGGCCCCGAATGTCAGGCCTTGTGGAACTGCTTCTCGCCGATGCTGAGCCGGCCTCGCTTGAGCTTGCCGAGTGCGACCCAGCCGGTCTCGCCCTCGAAATAGAGCTTCGAGCGGTCGACGGCATAGCGGCCGCTGTGCCGGGCGCCCGCGGCGGGCTTGGCCTTGTGGAACTGGCCGTCGGGCCTGAGATCGATGAGGATCGATCCATCCTCCGTCGTCCAGGTGCCGATGGCGGCCTGCTCGAAGGGGGTCGGGGCGCCGACCTCGGCAAGATCGATCTCGAGCGCTCGGGCGGGGCGGTTCCCCGGCGTGAAGCCGGCGGCGAACTGGCCGAGAGCCTGAAGAACCTGGCTGAATGGCATGGTTCGTCTCCCTGTCTGTGTGACGGCTGAAACCGCTTGTCGCAGGCGCCTGTGTCGGAGCCTGTCAGCAAGCGGTGAAGCACCAGCGCTTCCCGGGAAGCGGGTTGATGGCCGTCACGAATGTGGCGATGGCGGCGCTGCCAAGAGCAAAGAGCCCGGGCGCCTGACGTGTAGATGGATCGCCGTCAGCGTTGCGCAAGATGCGGCCGGAGAAAATTCTGCTGCATCGCATCAAAAAGACGGCGGCGCCCTTTCGGGCGCCGCCTGATATCGAGAATCCAGCTTCGCCGAGGCTCAGGCGGCTCTGGCCACGCTGCGCCCGCCCGTCGCCTCGCG
>NZ_JAIMCA010000001.1 GCF_025499465.1 Allobosea sp. BH3 | reverse complement strand
ATAAGGCCGCGCCGCCAGTCCTGGACGCCAAAGGCCAAAAAGTTGACGCGGGGTGGAGCAGCCCGGTAGCTCGTCAGGCTCATAACCTGAAGGTCGTCAGTTCAAATCTGGCCCCCGCAACCAATAAAAACCCCCGCTTCACATATGAAGCGGGGGTTTTTTACTGCAATATACGCAAGCGAAATCCCGAAAAGCAGAACGGAACTCGAGCGAGCGAGTTCTCGTTTGGGCTAAAAATCCGCTCCCTTATCCTTGCTGCAAAGCCGAGCCCGCACGGATGTGCAGCCGTTCGCGAGATCACCGTGCATCCGGTCGGGCACGGTCATGGTGAGCTACCTCACCGTTATCGCGTCGGATTTTTCCGAAGGGTCGATTCCACTTTCCGTCCGATACCCTCGAGCGGTTGCGTCCTCATGCGGCGCATTCCGGATAGCTCTGAGATCGTCGGCACATTCTGGCGGCGAGAAATCGATCGCGATTGCTCCGACTGTTTCCCAGAGGGCGGGAGCGGCGCGTCCGACCCTGGTCCGCAGCAGGGGCTTCAATTTACGAAGGCATCATGGACCGGTTTGCAATGGGCCCTGCAGGCCTTTACCCCCGCCGCGGATACCGCGCGACTGACCCTCAGCGAGCTGGCCTGGGCGTCCGGTCAACAGGGCTACTTCGGCACACCGTTTATGACGAAGAGCGCCTGGATGAACTGATCCGGAGGGAAGGTTCCGAAGCTGCGGGCATAGATGCGTTTGACGCGCTCCGTTCGATAGAGTTCCGCCAGCGTGGCGTCGACCAGCAGGCGGAACTTGTCGTCGCCCAGCGGCAGGGCCAGCGCGTAGGTCTCGAAGGTGAAATACTGTTCGGAGAGCTTGATGCCGGCGCGGTTCCGGCTGTTCAGCATGTGAAAGTTGAGGATGCCGCGATCGGCAAAATAAGCGTCGATCTTGCCCTCGACCAGATTCCGGACCCCTTCGGGATGGGCCTGCACCGGAGTGATCTCGGCCTCGATGCCGAGCTGCTTCAGCGTCGCCTTCAGGACTTCCTCGGTCGTGGTGCCGCGGAGCACGCCGATCTTCCTGCCGCGCATATCCTCGATGCGGTTCATCTCGTTGACCCGATGAAGAACGCCGGCGCCATCGATGAAGGTCGGCAGCGAGAAATCGACGATGGCGCGCCGGGACATGGTCACCGAGGATGGATCGCAGAGGACGTCGATCCGGCCGTCACGCAGTTCGGTGAAACGTGTGGTCGACGAGACCTCGACATACTCGATCTTGAGCCCAGGAAGATCCTGCGCCTTCTTCACGCCGGCAGCCACTTCGCGACAAAGATCGACGATGTAACCGGACGGCTCGCCGTTGCTCGTCCGATAGGAGTAGGGCGGCGCGTCGGGGCGAAAGCCGAGCCGCAAGGTGCCGGTCTCGCGCGCTCGCGCGAGGGTGTCCGCCGCCAAGCTGGCCGTCGATATCGCCATGCTCACGAGCGCGATCAGAATGGCCTGCATGATCCCGTTCCGTCTTTTTGGCCGCGGCGAAGACGATAATGCGGATAGGCCGATTCAAAAATGGTGATTCTGACGGCCACGCGCGCTTCGGCTGTGCCAGCGCGAATTTTCGCCTGTCCTGCCGCTTCGATCCGGCCGGCGGGGTTCCTGAACGGTGCCTTCAGCCCGACGCCGGGCGGTGGATGGTGCGTCCTGTGGCGTCAGCCCGGGTCGCTCAGCATCTCCAAGGCCGATTTGGCGGCGCATTCGACGTGGTGAACGGCTGCGAGCCGCGCGGCCTCCGGGTCCCGGCGGGCCAGCGCCGTCAGCAGATCGCCAAGCTCGCGCAGGCTCTCGGCACCTCGCCCTGGCGCTCTCAGCGAGGTCGCGCGCAGGAGCATGATCCGCGCATTGAGCATGCGCAGGCTCTGGCCGAGCGCTTCGTTTCCGGAGCCGTCGATGAGCACGTCGTAGAATTGGTTCTTGGCGGTGAGGCGCGCCATCGGGTCGGCGCTGTCATAGGAAGCCCGCAGCCGCTCGAAGGCTGCCTGAATGGCCACCAATTGTGCGTCCGAAGCTTTGGCGGCGAAGAGCTCGCAGGCGAGGCCCTCCAGCAGTGTACGGACCTGATAGATCCCGCGAGCCTGCGTGGCTGTCAGGCGGGCGACGATCGGGCCGCGATGCGGGACGACCTCGATCAACCCTTCCGATTCGAGTTGGCGCAGCGCCTCGCGGATCAGCGTCCGGCTGACGCCGACCATTTCACACAATTCCCGTTCGGGGAGTCGTTCGCCGGCCTGGAAGCGCCCGGTCGCGATGGCATAGCGGATGCTCTCGGTGACGCTTTGGCGCAACGGCGCCGCCACGCGTTCCACGCGATAGTCCCGCTCGGGAAACACAATCCCGTTCATGCGCTCATCTCTCCGTAGCGAACCTCGCCTCTAACCGAATACATCAAATGCCTTGGGCCTGTCTCGCGTCGGCCGCTCGCAAGGAGCGCCGACGCGAGATGGTATTCACTGCGTCGCGCGGCCGAGAGCGGCGCGGACCTGATTGACATAGGCCGGACCGTCGACCCCGACTTCCTTGGCGCGCGAGAGCCAGCTGTCGAATGCCGGCTGTGCGTATTTGGGGTCGTTGATCGCAGCCCGCAACTCGGGCGAGGCCGTCCAGGGCTCGACGCCGTTCTTGCGCATGTTGTCGAGGGCCTTCTCGACGAAGGCATTGTAGGTGCCGAATGCGTCCTTCTGAAGTTCGGCCATGGCGCCGCGGACCTGCTCGCGGACATCGGCCGGCATGCCTTCCCATTCGGCCTTATTGATCAGGATGGCCCAGCCGGTGATCGCGCCGACACCCCAATCCTGCACGTATTTGGCGATGCGCCAGAACTCCATAGCCCCGCCGACGCAGGTCGAGATGAAGACGCCATCGATGACGCCGCGCTCGAGCGCGGGCATGATTTCGGTGGTCGCCATCGGCGTCGGCTTGGCGCCGAGCGCGTTCATCTGGGCCGCCGTCTGCGGATTGTGCACGCGCACGCGCTTGTTCTTGAAATCCTCGACGGTGCGGATCGGCGTCTTCGAGAACAGGCGCGTCGGGCACCAGGCACCCTCCGCCAGGACGACCGCGCCCCACTTGTCCTCCCAGATCTTGGCCACGTCCTTGGCCCAGAACGCATCGCGGACCTTCTGGTATTCCTCGATGTTGTTGATCAGGCCGGGCAGGTTGAAGATGCCCATGCGCGGCTCGTCGGCCGCCAGATAGGTGTGGAGCGAGGCCGACATCGGCAGGCGGCCGTCCCGGACAGCCGAGGCGATCTGCGCCGGCGCGACGAGCGAATCGCTCACCGTCACCTCGACGCGGCCGTTGGTGGCCTTCCTGACGCGTTCAGGCACGCTGGCCGTCATCGCGGAATACGCATCGCCCGGCGAGACGATGATGCCCATCGTCAGCTCGATCTTCTTCTGGGCCATTGCCGGGGCCGCTGCGCCGAGCGCGCCGAAAACCAGTGCCGCTCCGGCGAGCAGCCGGCGCGCCTTGCTATCAAAATCCATGATCATTCCTCCCGAGGACTGTCGCGACCGCTTCTTCGGCGGAACCGATGAGTGGTCGTCGTGCAATCATACAATATGACAGTCGTATTGCATGTCAAACGGACGCCGTGCTAACCCGTGTCCAAAGAACGAGACCGGGAGAGACGCAGATGGCCGATGCAGTGTTGCCGAACGATGCGGTCGTGGCCGCCCCGCCGAGCCGGGCCGCGGTCATCCGAGGTATCGACCGGATCGTCGATGGCGCCGGCTTCGTCGCCGCGCTCGCGCTCGCCGCGATGACAGCGATCGTCGTCTACGAGGTGATCTCACGCTATGTCTTCAACGAGCCGACGATCTGGGTGACCGAGATCGGCACCTATCTCTTCGTCGCCATCACTTTTCTCGGCATGGCGGTCGCGCAGCGGGGCAATGCCCATATCCGCGTCGAGATCCTGGTCGATTCGCTTCCGACGGAATGGCGGACGCGGCTGGAGCTCGCGACCCTGTGGCTCGCACTGCTCTTCACCGCGTTCTGCACATGGCACGGCGCGCGCTTCACCTTCCTCGAATATGTCCATGGCGCGCGCGACTGGGGCCTGCTCAGCACGCCGCAATGGCTGCCGCAGCTCCCGATGACGCTCGGGCTCGGGCTGTTCATCGTTGCCATGCTGCGTGACATCCACGAGCTGCGGCCGCCGCGCACGCCGCTCGCGCAATGGACCGTGCCCGTCATCGCGCTGGTGCTGACGCTCGCCCTGATCGGCATGGGCCGCGCCGACTGGCGCCTCCCCGGCACGCGCTTCGACTGGGGCTCCATCCTGGTCTGCATCTCGGTGGTGATCGGGATGGTCGCCTGGAGCGGCTGGCGCATTGCGCTCGCGACGACGCTCGCCTTCGGCGCGCTGGCGCTGGTCTTCTACCTGTCGCGCGGCACCTCGCAGCTGTGGCTCGGTTCGCTCCTCGGGCTGACGCTGATCGTCCTGCTCTTCGTCGGCGTGCGCGTCGCCTTCGCGATGGGCCTCGTCGGCCTGCTCGGCCTCTACTTCCTGCTGCCGATGACGCAATTGCCCGTTCTGCCCGACCGGGCCTGGACGAGCATCAACAGCTTCACGCTGACCGCCGTGCCAAGCTTCGTCCTGATGGGCGCCCTGCTTGTGCGCAGTGGCATCACCACCGAGCTCTTCGACGCGCTCGTCGCCTGGTTCGGCCGCACGAAGGGCGGTCTCGCTCATGCGAGCGTGGCGGCAGCGGCCACCTTCGCTGCCGTCTGCGGCTCCAGCCTCGCCACGGCGGCGACGCTGGGCTCGGTCGCGGCGCCGGAGATGGTCAAGCGCGGCTACAGCCCTCGGCTGACCTACGGTGTGGTCGCGGCCGGCGCAACACTCGGCATCCTGATCCCGCCCTCGATCGCGATGATCATCTACGGGAATGTCGTCGGAGTCGCGGTGACGCAGCTCTTCCTCGCCGGCATCATTCCGGGCCTCCTGCTCTCCTTCCTGTTCATGGTCACGGTCTTCATCTGGGGGCTCGTCTCGCCGCGCTCGATCCCCGAGGGCGAGGCCTATCCGATGAGCCGCAAGATCGCCGCGACCGTCGGTGTCCTGCCTTTCGTGTTACTGATCGTCGCCGTGCTCGGCTCGCTCTATCTCGGCATCGCGACGCCGACCGAGGCGGGCGCGATCGGCGCCGTCGCCGCCTTCCTGATGGCGGTGAAGCGCGGCCGGCTCGACGCCTCGTCGCTCTATGCCTGCCTGCTCGACACGGTGAAGGTCACGGCCTTCATCATGCTGATCGTGGTGGGCGCTGCGGTGATGAGCTGGGTCTTCGACTATCTGAAGCTGCCGCGCGCCATGGTCCAGCTCGTAACCGATGCCGGATTGGAGCCCTGGCTCGTCTTCGCGATCATCGTGCTGATCTACCTGATCCTCGGCTGCTTCATCGAATCGATCGCGATGATGCTGATGACGCTTTCGGTCACATTCCCGGTCATCGTCTCGATCGGGCTGGACCCGATCTGGTTTGGCGTGATCCTGGTGCTGCTCGTCGAGATCGGTCTCGTCACGCCCCCTGTCGGCCTCGTGCTGTTCGTGCTCAAGGGCATGAGCGACAATGTCTCGCTGAAGGACATTGCCTATGGCGTGATCCCCTTCATCTTCCTGATGCTGGGCTTCATCTGGCTGCTCTATTTCTTCCCCGGCATCGTCACCTGGCTGCCGAGCAAGATCGGCTGACGGTTCAGGGGACAGGACATGACGGTTTCACGCGAGTTTGCCCACTTCCTCGCCGCCTCGCGCGGCGCGGGAATGGCTCCCGAACTGCTGCACGAGGCGAAGCGCTCGCTGGTCAACGTCGTCGGCACCGCGCTCGGCGGCTCCGCCGACGAGGCGAGCGGCATCGCGCGGCGCACGCTGGCGCCGTTCTCCGCCCCGCCCGAGGCGACGCTGATCGGCCGGCGCGAGAGGATGAGCTGTCTCGACGCGGCCTTCCTGAACGCGCTCGCGGGCAACGTCTTCGATTTCGACGACACGCATCCGGGCACGATCATCCATCCTTCCGCGCCCGTCGGGCCGCCGCTCTTCGCGCTGGCCGAGCGCCGGCCGATGAGCGGGCGGGCGCTGCTCGAGGCCTTCGTGCACGGCGTCGAGGTCGAATGCCGCCTCGGCAATGCCGTCTCGCCGCAGCATTACAAGAAGGGCTGGCACATCACGGCGAGCTGCGGCGTCTTCGGCGCGGCAATGGCTGCGGGCCATGCCATCGGCCTCGACGAGACGCGCCTGCTCTGGGCGCTGGGCAACGCATCCGCCCAGGCGAGCGGGCTCGTCGAGACGCTCGGCACCATGGCCAAGAGCACCGGCGTCGGCCAGTCGGCGCGCGGCGGGCTGCTAGCCGCCTTCCTGGCCGAGAACGGCATGGCCGGGCCGGAGCGGCCGATCGAGGGGCCGCGCGGCTTCCTGATGGTGCTCGGCGACGGCGCCTCGCCGGACGGGCTGACCGAGCGCCTCGGCGAGAGCTGGGAGCTGCTGCGCAACACCTACAAGCCCTATCCCTGCGGCGTCGTGCTGAACCCGGTGGTCGATGCCGTGCTGGCGCTGCGCGCGCAGGCGGCGGTGCCGGCCGAGCGGATCGCGGCGATCCGGGTCTATGGCCATCCGCTGCTCGACGAGCGCGCCGACAGGCCCCATGTCACGACCGGGCGCGAGGCGCAGGTCAGCGCCCAGCATGCCGTGGCCGTCGCCTGGCTCGATGGTGCGGCCGGTATCGCCCAATTCTCCGATGCCCGCGTCGCGGCGGCGGATGTGCTGGCGCTGCGCGCGCGCGTAGCGGTCGAGCGAGAAGGCGGCCACAGCGTCGATGGCTGCCGCGTCGAGATCCGCCTCGCGGACGGCGCGGTGCTTGACCATGTCGTCATCGATGCCCGCGGCAGCACCGGCCGGCCCCTCTCGGACGGCGAGATTTCGGAGAAGTTCCGCAGCCTCGCCGCCCACGGCTGCCCGGGCTTCGATCCGGAGCCCCTGCTCGCTGGGCTCTGGCGCCTGGACGAGGCGGCGGACGCCGGAGCCGTGATCCGGCTCGCGGCCGTTGGGTGAGAGAAATCCAGCATTTCTTCGAACTGCGGAATTTCTCTAGCTTTTTGTTTTATCGCATTTTCTTCACGCGAACCGGTGTCCACTTCGCTTGAAAATGCTTCACGCCTCAACGCGCCTGCCAGCCTCCGTCGATCGGCAGGGTGGTGCCGGTGATGTCCTGCCCTGCGGGGCTGCACAGGAAGACGAGCGCGGCGGCGACGCTGTCGAGCGCCACGAAGCGCTGCGTCGGGTGGCGCGGCGCGATGTAGTCGCGCGCCGCCGCCTCCTCACTGACGCCCTGCTGGGCGGCGATGCCGGCGATGCGGTCGAGGATCGCCGGGGACGGGAGAGTGCCGGGGCAAAGCGCGTTGCAGGTGATGCCTGTCCGGGCCGTCTCGATCGCGATGGCGCGTGTCAGGCCGATCAACGCGGTCTTGGTCGTGACGTAGTCGACCCGGTCCTCGGCGCCGCGTGCGCCGTAGATCGAGGACAGGTTGACGATGCGGCCCCATCCCGCCGCCTTCATGCCGGGCAAAGCGAGGCGCGCGGCATGGAAGGCCGCCGACAGATTGACGGCGAGCGCCCGGTCCCATTGCGCTGGCGAGAAGGCCTCGATCGGCTGGAAATGGCGGATCACCGCGTTGTTCACGACGATGCCGATCGGGCCGCGCTGCGCCGCGGCCTGTTCCATCAGGCGCTCGATCTCGTCCGGTTGTGCGAGATCCGCCCCGTCGAAACCGACCTCGGCGCCCGTCTCGTCGGCCAGCGCCGCCGCGGCGGCCTCGCCGACCCCCGGCTCCGCCAGCCCGTTGAGGGTGATGCTCGCGCCCTGAAGGGCGAGGCCGCGCGCCATGGCATAGCCCAGCCCCGCGACGGAGCCGGTGACCAAGGCATGCCGTCCGGACAGCATCGCGCCGCTCATGGCAGCTCCTTCGGCGTCTCGTCCAGCCGCACGGCGATGCCGGCGAGCTCTGGCGAGACCGGGGGATAGATCGCCATGACCAGCGGGTCGTGGCCGGGCACGACATGGGCTGGCGAATCGGCCAGCTCGTGGATGATGCGGAAGCCCTCCATCATCGCTCCGGCGTCGTGGAGGGCGGGGAAGGGCAGGCGGCGATTCATGTTCATGTAGAGATGCGAGGCGTCCGAGGCGACGACGACCCAGCCGCGCTTCGTCCAGACCCTGACCACCTGCAGCCCGCCCGAATGCCCGCCCGTGCGGTGCAGCGTCAGCCCGTCGGCGAGCTCCACGGTGCCGTCATGGAAGGCGACGCGGCCGGCATAGACGTGGCGCACGAAGGAGACGACGTCCTCGACATGGAAGGGATGGCGCAGGAAGCCGTGGCACATGCAGCGGCCCGTCGCATAGGCCACCTCGGCATCCTGGACATGGAAGCAGGCGCGCGGGAAGTCGCCCAGCGTGCCGGCGTGGTCGTAATGCAGATGGCTGAGGATCACCTCGTCGACCTTGGCCGCGTCGATGCCGATCAGGGCCAGCGCTTCGTGGGGCTTGCGGATGAGGTCGCGCTTGCGCGCCACCGCCTGCTCCGTGTCGAAGCCCGTATCGATGACGAAGGTGCGGTCGGAACGACGCGCGACCCAGATGAAGTAGTCGAGATCGGAACCAGCCTCGTGCGGATCGCCGCCGATCGCGTTGTCCCAGGCCTTGCGCCCCGTATGGTTCGCGTAGCGCAGGGCGAAAAGCTCGAAGGGTTCGGGATGTGCGCCAGTGCGCGCGGATGCGGTCTTCATGGTCGGGCCTTCCCTCTCCAGCCGGGCCATCGACGAGCGTGGCCGTTGTCAGTTCATATCAACACACAATAATACCGTAATACAATCATTGACGCCTTGGTGATCGCCGTCCTATGCATGGCGAGACGGCGGGTCCGAGATCGGCCCGGGAGCATAGGACAGCATGCATGACGATTCGCCCGGAATTCGAGGGAGAGCAGTTCAAGAAGGGGCTCGCGATCCGCCGCGAGGTTCTCGGCCCCGCCTATGTCGACAAATCCGTGCAGGGCGCGACCGACATGACGGCGCCGCTCCAGAAGCTCGTGACGGAATGGTGTTGGGGCGAGGTCTGGGGCCGCCCGGGCCTCGACCGCCGCACCCGCAGCTTCCTGAATCTCGCCTTCCTCACCGCGCTCAACCGCCCCAACGAGATCAAGCTGCATGTGCGCGGCGCGATCAACAACGGGCTCAAGCCGGAGGAGATCCAGGAGGTGATCCTGCAGGCCGCGATCTATTGCGGCGTCCCGGCGGCGCTCGACTGCATGAAGGTCGTGGTCGAGACGCTCAAGGACATCGAAGAAGGCCGCTGAAGCGGCCCGGCCGGAACAGCTTCGGGAGGACAGGCAGTGACACAGCAGAAGCGCATCGGTTTCGTGGGCCTGGGAACGATGGGGCTGCCGATGGCGGAGAACCTCGCCTCGGCAGGGTTCAAGGTCGTCGGCTTCGACATCTCGGCGAAGGCCACGCAGCAGCTTTCGGCGTCGGGCGGCTCCGTCGCCGGGTCAGCCGCCGAGGCGGCGGACGGAGCCGACATCGTCATCGCCATGCTGCCCAACGCCACGCATGTGCGCACCGCCCTGTTCGGGGCGCTCGGCATCGCGGACAGGCTCGGCAAGGACGCGGTCTTCATCAACATGTCGACCATCCTGCCGCAGGAGACGGACGCGTTCGGCACCGAGATGAAGGCGCGCGGCCTGCGCATGCTCGACGCCCCGGTCGGCCGCTCCGCCATCGAGGCCCGCCGCGGCGCGTTGCTGATCCTTGCCAGCGGCGAGCCGGAGAATATCAGGAAGGCGCAGTTCGCCTTCGACGTGATGGGCAGCCAGACGGTCGATTGCGGCCCGCTCGGTGGCGGGTCCCGCGCCAAGATCGTCAACAACTTCATGGGCATCTCGCTGAATGCCCTGACGGCCGAAGCGCTGACACTGGCCGAGGCGGCCGGCATCACGATCAACCTCGCGCTCGACGTGATGCGCGGGACCATCGCCGGCCTCGGCCACATGAACATCACCTATCCGAACAAGGTGCTGCGCGGGGACCTCTCGGCCGGTTTCCAGGTCGATCTGGCGCACAAGGATCTGGGCCTAGCGATCGAGCTCGCCGCGCGCAGCCATGTCCCGGTCTTCATGGGGGCGGCTGCGCTGCAGAGCTACTCCGTCGCCCGTTCGCTCGGGCGCGGCGGGCAGGACTACACCGCGATCTATCCCGTGATCCGGGAGCTTGCCGGGCTGCCGGCCGAAATTCCGTACACATCGACCAACCAGCAGGAGGTCGATCCGTTTTCAAGGACCAAGAAGGCCGCCGCCGAATAGGGCGAGCCGGCTCGCGCAACATGGGAGGGTAAGATGTTGAGAATGCTTTTTGCAGCCGCGGCGCTGCTCGCGGCCGGCGCCGTGTCGGCGCAGGATTTCCCGAAGGCGAAACCGGTCACCATCATCGTGCCCTTCGCGGCCGGCGGGCCGGGGGACACCATCGCGCGCCTCGTCGGCAAAGCAATGACGGACGCTCTGAAGCAGAACGTCATCATCGAGAATGCGCTGGGCGCCGGCGGCACGATCGGCACGGCCCGCGCGGCCAGAGCGACACCTGACGGCTACACGCTCCTGCTGATGCATACCGGCATCGCGACCGCGCCCTCGCTCTATGAGAAGCTGTCCTTCGATCCGGTCAAGGACCTCGCCCCGATCGGCATGGTGACCGATGTGTCGATGACGCTGGTCGCGCGGCCGGACTACCCTGCCAAAGACCTGAGTGAATTGGTCGCCGATCTGCGTGCCAAGGGCGAGAAAGTGACGTTCGGCCACAATGGCCGAGGTTCCGCAGCGCATCTCTGCGGTGTCCTGTTCATGGATGCGATCGGCAAACCGATGACCTGGGTCGCCTATCGTGGCGGTTCGCAGGTCGTCACCGACCTGATGGCCGGAACGATCGACGTCTATTGTGACCCTGCCACCGGCACCACGCCGCTGATCCAGGACCGCAAGATCAAGGCCTATTCGGTCACGACGAAGAAGCGGCTGAAGACGCTGCCCGACCTGCCGACTGCCGACGAGGCCGGGCTGCCGGGCTTCGAGGTCTCGACCTGGTACGGGCTCTATGCCCCGGCCGGCACGCCCCGGCCGGTGATCGACCATTTGAGCCGTGCGCTGCAGGCCGCTCTGGCCGATCCGACCGTGGTGGCGCGCTTCGCCGACCTTTCCATGGAGCCGGTGAGCCAGGAGCAGGCGACGCCGAAGGCGCTCGAGACGTTCCTCGCGGCGGAGCTCAAGAAGTGGTCGCTCGCCATGACCCGCGCCGGCGTCAAGCCGGAGTGACGGGAATGCTCGGCTTTCGGGACGGGCGGGTGCCGGCGCGCGCGGATGCGGGCCGGCACCCGCCGTCAGTACCGGTTCACCGGCAGCATCATCATCTCGGCGATCTGCATGTGCGGCGGCTGGTCGAGGGCGAAGATCGCGCAGCGCGCCACGTCCTCTGGGTCCATCGCCATCTCGAACTGGTCGAAATAGGCCTTCGCCTTGGCCTCGTCGCCGCGGTAGCGGGTCAGGATGATGCCGGTCCGAACGAGGCCCGGCTGGAATTCCGTGACCCGGATGGCCGTTTCCGCCAGCTCGCCGCGCAGCGTCTGCGTGAACATGTGCACGCCGGCCTTGCTGGTGCTGTAGGCCGCCATGTCCGGTACGATCCGCACCGCGTTGATCGAAGCGATATTGAGGATGTGGCCGTGGTTGCGCGCCACCATCGCGGGCAGGAAGGCGCGGGTCATGCGCATCAGCCCGATCAGGTTGGTCTCGATGATCGCGGTCCAGTCGTCGGGCGAGCCCTCGGCGAAGGGTGTGCGCCCGCCGATGTCGTGGCCGGCATTGTTGAAGAGGACGTCGATCGGCTGGAATTCGGCCGGAATGCGAGAGGGCAGGGCGTCGACCGCGGCAGCGTCGCTGATGTCGAGGAGCACCGGGTGGGTCGAAGGACCGAGCTCGGCTGCCAGCGCCTCGAGCTTCTCCCGGTTGCGATCGACCAGCACGACGCGGCGGCCGCTGGCGACCAGCGCGCGCGCGAAGGCGGCTCCCAGGCCGCCGGCGGCGCCGGTCAGCAGGACGGTGCGGGTGTGCTCGATCGTCATCGTTATCTCCCTCGGCGCGGCCGCTCGCATGGCGGGGCGCTCCAAAATCTTGTTTGGTCGGGAGGGTGGCACAGCCGCGCCCGGCTTGTCCGCCGTCGCGGGCGTGCTAGCTGTTATGCCGGATCGGTCCGGGGCGGGAGCGCGGGATGATCGATCTCAAGCAGCTCAAGGCTTTCTCGACGTTGGCCGAGTTCGGCAGCTTCTCGCGCTCGGCGGGGGTGCTGGGCGTGGCGCAGCCCGTGCTCAGCCGGCAGATCAAGGCGCTGGAGCAGGAGCTCGGCGTCGAGCTGTTCTACCGCAACGGCCGTGGCACCGTGCTGACCGAGGCCGGCAAGGTGCTGAACCAATACGCCAAGGAGGTGGTCGACACCGTCGGCCGCGCTGCGAGCGAAGTCACGGCGCTTCGTTCCAGTCCGCGCGGCACCATCGTGATCGGCCTGCCGCCCTCGGTCGGCATCGTGCTGACCGTGCCGCTGGTCCAGCATTTCCGCGAGGCCTTTCCGCTGATCTCGCTGCGCGTGATGGAAGGCTTCAGCGGCCATGTGCTGGAATGGCTGCTGACCGGCAAGATCGACGTCGCGGTGCTCTACAACGCGCCGCGCACCGGCAGCCTCAGGGCCGAGCCGCTGTTGACCGACGAGCTCTTCCTGCTCGGCCCGCCAACCGGCGGGCCGGTTCCGGACGGCGAGTCGATTCCCGCGCGCCTGCTCTCGGATATCCCGCTGATCCTGCCCGCCCGGCCGCACGGCCTGCGCATGCTGATCGACTCGATGCTCGGCGAGGCGGGGATCGTTCCGCGCATCGACATCGAGGTGGAGGCCATGCCCTCGACGCTCGGGCTCGTCGAGAAGGGCGTCGGCTACACGATCCTGTCCTATTCGACCGCCCATGCCCGCGTGCAGGAAGGCCGGATGCGCGCCTGGCGCATCGTCGAGCCCGGCATCACGCGCCAGCTCATCCTCGCCACGTCGAGCCAGCGGCCGACCACCCCGGCGATGCGCTCGCTGGTCGCGATGGTCCGCCAGGAGGTCAAGTCCCTGACCGAGCAGGGGCTCTGGCTGCCGCGTGGACGCTGACCCGCTGCCGGGATCGTCATGACTGATATTCCACCCTTGGCGATGCCGCTGGCTGCACGGCTTCGCTAACCTCGCCTCAATCAAGCAAGACGCCGGGCCGGCAGCGCCCGTCGCATCAGAGGAATACAAGGATGGCTCTTCTCGGCTTCGTCGGCGTCGGCCGCATGGGCGGCCCGATGGCGTCCCGGCTCATCGATGCCGGACACAAGATCGTGGCCTTCGACACGCAGAAGGCGGCGACCGACGCGCTCGCCGCCAAGGGCGCGCAGATCGTCGACTCGCCCAAGGCCGTCGCGGACATCGCCGAGATCGTCTTTGCGAGCCTGCCGACGCCGGATGTGGTGCGCACTGTGGCGCTGGGCGCCAATGGCATTGGCGAAGGCTCGAAGTGCCGCGTGATGATCGACCTCTCGACGACCGGGCCGGGCGTTGCGGTGGCCGTCGCCAACGGCCTCGCCGAGCGCGGCAAGATCGCGGTCGACTGCCCCGTCTCGGGCGGCATCAAGGGCGCGGTAGGCGGCACGCTTGCCGTGATGGTCTCCTGCCCGAAGCCGACCTTCGCCGAGATCGAGCCCTTCCTGAAGGTGTTCGGCAAGGTCTTCTTCACCGGCGAGAAGCCGGGCCTCGCCCAGACGGCGAAGCTCGCCAACAACCTGATGGCCGCATGCTCGCTGGTAATCACCTCCGAGGCGATGGCGATGGGCGTCAAGGCCGGGCTCGACGCGAAGGTGCTGATCGACATCGTCAACGTCTCCAGCGGCCGCTCCAGCGCCACGGAAGACAAGTTCCCGCGCGCGGTGCTGCCCGGAACCTTCGATTTCGGCTTTGCGACCGGGCTTTCCTACAAGGACGTCAGGCTCTGCGTCGACGAGGCGGAGGCCATGGGCGTGCCGATGGTGGTCGGCGCCGCCGTCCGCCAGATGCTCGCGGTCACTCAGGCGAAGTTCGGGCCGCAATCCGATTTCACCAGCATCGCCAAGGTGCTGGAGGAGTGGGCGGGCGTCGAGATCCGAGGCTGAGGCGGCTCAAGGCCGGAACTGGAATCGGGAAGGGAGCGCCGCATGTCAGTAGCTACCGCCGAAACCGGTCCGGCCACGCTGACGCGGCTGCTCGCCCGTGAGGGGCTGGCCGCCGATGTCTCCTCCTTCGGCCCCGAGGTCGCGGCCAAGCTCAAGATCTGCCTGATCGACTTCCTCTCCTGCTGCTTCGAGGCCTTCGAACTGCCGCCGAGCCGGCAGGCGCGCGCCATCGCACGGCCGCGGCAGGACGGCGCCTCGATCGTCGGGGCGGAAGGCGCCTTCGCCGCCGGCGAGGCCGCCTTCGCCAACGGCGCGACCGGCCATGGGCTGGTCCGCGAGGACATGCACGCCGGCAGCATCACGCATCATGGCGTGGTGATCTGGCCGACGCTGCTCGCTCTGGCGCAGGAACGCGGCGCCTCCGGCGCTGCGCTGCTGAAGGGCGCGCTCGTCGGCTATGAATGCGGAGCGCGGCTGGGGCGCGCGCTGTTCGATGCCGATCTCGCGCGGTTGTTCCGGCCGACGGGAACGGTCGGTCCGCTGGGGGGAGCGCTCGGTGGCGCCGTGCTGCTCGGCCTCTCCGAGGATCAGGCCGTCGCCGCGCTGGGCTTCGCCGCGAACACCTCCAGTGGGCTCAACCAGTGGCCGCAGGCCGGCGCCTCGGATATGTATTTCCACCCCGGCTTCGCGGCCCGCAGCGCGATCACCGCCGTCGATCTCGCACTCGCCGGCGCCTATGCCAGCGAGGATATTCTCGAAGGGGAGGCCGGGCTCTTCGCCGCTTTCCGGCGCGGGCCGCCGCGCATGCCGGTCGCGCTCTTCTCGGATGGCACGGCGGAGATCGCCGCCGTCTACAACAAGCCGGTTCCGGCCTGCAATTTCGCGCAGACTGCCTGCCAGGCCGCCATCCGCGTCGCGAGCGAGATCGAGAATCCGGCGGAGATCGAGACGCTGGCGATCGACCTGCCGAATGCCGCGATCCGCTATCCCGGCTGCGACTTCTCCGGCCCCTTCGCACGGGCCCTCCAGGCCAAGATGAGCATCCAGTACGGGGTGGCCGCCGCGCTGGTGCGCGGCACGGTCGAGGAGGCGAACTATGCCCGGCTCGACGAGCCCGCCGTGCTCCGGCTCGCCCGCCTCGCGAAGCTGAGGCGCGACGAGCGCTTCGATGCCGCCTTCCCGGCCCGCCAGGGCGCTGAGGTTTCGGTCACGCTACGCAACGGCACGCGCATCAACCACCGGCTCGACGATGTCGTGCCGGCGACCGAATCCGAGATCCGGGCGCGCTTTCGCGCCGCGGCGGGCGAGCGGCTGGGCCTGCGTCGCGCCGACGAGATTGAGGCGCTGATCGACGGGCTGGAGAAGCTCGAGGATTCCGGCCGGATCGCCCGGCTGTGCACGCCGGGGGAACCCGGCACGCTCGCGCGCGGACGCCGCGCCGCGAGGGTTTGAGACGACGCGCCGGAGACGGCGCGGCACCAAAGGCCGGACGCAAGATCCGGCGGGAACGACACGGGGAGCGAGACATGACGACCGGGAGTGAGGCGACGGCGCGAGCCGGCGGCCGGGGAGCCGCAGCATGACGCAGCTCGTCGAGAATATCCTGCAGGCGCTGGCGGCTGGCCTGCTCGCCGGCGCGATCTACGGCCTGATGTGCGTCGGCCTCGGCCTGATCTTCGGCGTCATGCGGGTGATCAACTTCGCCCATGGCGACTTCATGATGCTCGGCATGTATGCCGCCTACTTCCTGTTCGGCGCGCTCGGCATCCAGGCGGTCGCCGGCAGCTATGGCGGCCCCTATCTCGCGATCGTGCTGGCCGGGCCGCTGCTCTTCCTGTTCGGCTATGCCGTCCACAAGACGCTGATCGCCCGCGTCACCGGCACGCGCACGGCGCAGTTGGAAGGCGAAGGGCATTATGCGCAGCTCATCCTGACGCTCGGCATCGCGCTGGTGATCCAGAACGGCGGCCAGATGCTGTTCGGCTCCGAGCTGCATTCGATCCGCACGCCCCTGTCCAGCAGCGCCTGGGAGGTCGGGCCGCTCTGGGGCGACTTCGTCAGCGTCTTCGTCAACAAGTCGCGCGGCATCGCGGCCCTGTTCTCGCTCGCGACCATCATCGTACTGGCGCTGGTGATCACGCGCTCGCGGCTCGGCAAGTCGCTGCGCGCCGCTGCCGATAATCCGGAAGCGGCGACCTATATGGGCATCGACGTCGACCGCGCCCATCGCGTCGCCTTCGCGCTCGGCGTCGGCATCACCGGCATTGCGGGCGGGCTGCTCGCCACCAACTACCCCTTCCAGCCCTATATCGGGCTCGAATACGTCATCGTCATGTACGCCGGCGTGGTGCTCGGTGGCATGGGCTCGATCATCGGCGCCTTCTGGGGCGGCATGACGATCGGCCTCGTGCAGCAGCTCTCGACGCTCATCCTGCCGACGCAGCTCCAGAACGCCGCGATCTTCGTCGTCTTCCTGCTGATCGTGTTCCTGAGGCCGCAGGGCTTCTTCGGGCGCGTGGTCGAGAGGACGTGACGATGAGCCTGCGCGCCCTCCTTCCGGTCTTCGGCTTCGTCCTCGCGTATGCCGTGCTGTCGCTGCTGGTCACGAATTCCTACTACCAGCTCATGCTGACGCTGGTCCTGGTCTGGGCCTGCTTCGGCCTCTCCTGGAACCTGCTCTCCGGCTATACCGGGCTGGTCTCCTTCGGCCATGCCGCCTTCTTCGGGCTTGGCGCCTACACCACGGCGCTCGGCCAGATCCATTTCGATGTGACGCCCTGGCTGATGATCCCGGTCTCGGCGCTGGTCGGGGGGCTTGCCGGCCTCGCCATCGGTTTCCCGACCTTCCGGCTGCGCGGACACTATTTCGCGCTCGCCATGCTCGCCTACCCGCTGGCGCTGCTCTACGTCTTCGAATGGCTCGGCTATCAGGAGCTCACGCTGCCGATCAAGCGCGAGAACCCGGCCGCCTACATGCAGTTCTCCGACCACAGGGTCTACACCCTGCTGGCGCTGGTGCTGCTCTTCGCGGTGATGGCCTTCTCGCTGTTCGTAGAGCGCTCGCGCTTCGGCCGGGCCCTGCTGGCGATCAAGCAGAACGAGGCGGCGGCGGAAGCGGCGGGCATCGACACCCTGTCGTGGAAGCTGAAGGCCATCGTCGTCTCCGGCGCCATCGCCGGCATGGTCGGCGGTTTCTACGCGGTCGTCCTGCTGGTGGTCACGCCGCCTTCCGTCTTCGGCATGCTCGTCTCGGCGCAGGCGCTCACCGTCACCATGTTCGGCGGCATCGGCAGCGTCTGGGGGCCTGTCATCGGCGCCGCCTTCCTGATCCCGGTCGGCGAGATCCTGCATGCGGAGCTCGGTGCGCGCTTCCCGGGCATCCAGGGCGTGATCTACGGCCTCGCCATCATCGGCGTCATCCTGATCGCGCCGGAGGGCGTCTACTGGAAGGTGCGCGACCGGCTGACGAAGCGCCGCGCGGTTCCCGCCAGGACGCTCGATGCAGCCGTAGCCACACCCGCCTCGACGGCCGGGCCGCGCAGCCGTCCGGGACCGGAGGCGCCCGTCGCGATGAGCGTGCGCGGCATCTCGAAATCCTTCGGCGGGCTGAAGGCGAACCAAGACATCTCCTTCGATGTCCCGGAGGGCGCGATCCTCGGCATCATCGGCCCGAACGGCGCCGGCAAGACGACCCTGTTCAACCTGCTCAACGGCTTCATCAAGCCCGATGAGGGCGAGGTGAAGGTCTATGGCGAGGTCACGACGGGCATGAAGCCGCACCGGCTCTGCGCGCTCGGCGTCGGCCGCACCTTCCAGGTCATGCGCCCGTTCATGCGGATGTCGGTCGCGGAGAACGTCGTGGTCGGCGCCTATGTCGCGACGAAGGACGACGCGGAGGCGAAGCGCTTCGCGGCTGAAGCGGTGGCGCGGGTCGGCCTGAGCGCCGTGGCGGACAGGCTCGCGAGCGAGCTGACCACCAAGGAGCTGCGGCTGATGGAGCTGGCGCGGGCGCTCGCCGGCCGGCCGAAGCTGCTCCTGCTCGACGAGACGCTGGCCGGCCTCGGCCATGGCGAGGCGGACGAGGTCGTCGCCGTGATCCGCCGGCTCGCCGGCGAGGCGATCACCATCGTGATCATCGAGCACACGATGCAGGCGATGGTGAAGCTCGTAGATCATTTCCTCGTCCTCGACCACGGCGCCGTCCTCGTCGACGGCGAACCGGAGGCGGTCACGCGCGATCCGCGCGTCATCGAGGCCTATCTCGGCAAGAAATGGGTGGCCGATGCTCAGGCTTGAGAACGTCCTGGCCGGCTATTCGGCCATCCCCGTCCTGCAGGGCGTCTCGCTCTCGGTCGATGCCGGGCAGTTCGTCGCGGTCGTCGGCCCCAACGGCGCCGGCAAGACGACGCTGTTCAAGACGATCTCGGGCATCGTCCAGCCGCGTGCCGGGCGCATCACCTTCGAGGGCATCGATCTCTCGACCGTGCCGCCCGCCGGCCGCGCGCATCTCGGCATCGCCCATGTGCCCGAGCACCGGCAGGTCTTCCCCTCGCTCAGCGTGCTCGAGAACCTTGAGATGGGCGCCTACACGGAAGCCGGGCGGCGCGGCTGGAAGCGCAATATCGAGCAGATCTTCGCCTGGCTGCCGGTGCTGGCGGACCGGCGCGCCCAGCTCGCCGGTACGCTCTCCGGTGGCGAGCAGCAGATGGTCGCGATCGGCCGGGGGCTGGCGTCCTCGCCGAAGCTCCTGATGCTGGACGAGCCTTCGATGGGCCTCGCGCCGGCGATCGCGGACTTCATCTTCGACAAGCTGATCGAGATCCGGCGCGATACGGGGCTGACCATCCTGCTCGTCGAGCAGCGCGTCGCCGAGGCGCTCGAATCCGCCGACCACGGCTATGTGCTCGAGGCCGGCCGTGTCGCGCTTGAGGGCGACAACCGGACGCTGCGCGCCGACGACCGCGTCCGCAAGGCCTATCTCGGCATGTGAGCCATCACCGCATTCAAAAAAGCCGCGGCCACAGCGGCGCAACATCGGAGGAGACCAGAATGACAACGAGAAGGATAGTTTCCGCAGGCGTGTTCGGCATCGGAGCGCTCGCCGCGCTCGGACTGGCCGGCCCGGCCCAGGCGCAGAACCCGGCCGAGGTGAAGGTCGGGCTGCTGGTGCCGCTTTCCGGCCTCTACGCGCGCCCCGGCCAGGTGATGAAGATGGGCGCGGAGATGGCCATCGAGCACATCAACGCCCTGGGCGGCATCAAGGCGCTGGGCGGCGCCAAGCTCAAGCTCGTGCTGCTCGATTCCGGCGACACGGTCGAGAAGGCGAAGAACGCGGCGCAGCGCATGGTCGCGCAGGAGACCGACCTCGTCGCCGCCAGCGGCGCCTATCTCTCCTCCTTCACGCTGGCCGTGACGGAGGTGACCGAGCGCGCCGAGCTGCCGGTGCTGACGCTCTCCTATTCCGACCTCATCACCGACCGCGGCTTCAAATACGTCTTCCAGACCTCGGCGACGGCCGCCTCGCAGGCGCGTCAGTGCCTGCCGGTGATGATGCAGGTCGCCGAGAAGGCGACCGGCCAGAAGCCGAAGACCGTCGCGATCATCACCGACAACACCGGTGCCTCCGTCGCGTCGGTCAAGCCGATGCGCGAAGGGCTGCTGAAGGAGCACGGTCTCAACCTCGTCGTCGACGAAACCTTCACCCCGCCGCTCTCCGACGCCACGCCGCTGGTCCAGAAGGTGCGCGCCACCCGTCCGGACCTGCTCTTCTTCCTGCCGACGGTGATCTCCGACGCCAAGCTGGTGCTGGAGAAGATGAACGAGTTCGGCCTCGGCCAGGCCCGCATCCCGACCGTCTCCTTCGGCATCGCCATCGCCGAGCCGGAGATGCTGCGCACGATGAGCCCGGAGTTGCTGCAGGGCGTGATGAGCTGCGTCGGAAGCTGGGGCTCGAAGGGCCACGAGAAGCTGATCGCCGAGCTGAAGAGCAAGTACAACGAGCCCTGGATGACCCAGAACGCGATCTCGACCTATGCCGATATGTGGGTCATCGCCGCGGCGCTCGAGAAGTCCGGCAAGGCCGACAAGGCGGCCGTGGCGGAGGCGCTGCGCACGCTCGATCTCGGCCCCTCCAAGTACTACCCGGGCGGCCTGATCAAGTTCGACGACAAGGGCCGGCGCGTCGATGCGGGGCTGACCATCCTGCAGTGGCAGAATGGCATTCCGAACACCGTCTATCCGCCGGATCTCGCGATGAGCGAGGCCGTCTGGTCGAAGAAGTGACCTGACGATCCCGGCCCCGGCCTTCGCGCCGGGGCCACCGCCTCGGACGCGGTCCGGGCAGCCCCTTCACCCCGCTCGGCCCAAGGAGAGCAGCATGAGCAAGGAAGTGTTCGACCGTGGCCTCGCCATCCGCAAGGACGTGCTTGGCAAGGAATTCGTGGAGAAGTCGTTCGCCTCGGCCGACGATTTCAACATGCCGATGCAGGAACTGACCACCGAATATTGCTGGGGCTGGTGCTGGGGCCGCGAGGAGCTGCCGCGCAAGACGCGCTCGATGCTGAACCTCGCCATGATCAGTGCGCTCAATCGCCCGCACGAACTGAAGATGCACGTCAAGGGCGCGCTCAAGAACGGTGTCAGCAAGGAAGAGATCCGCGAGGTCTTCCTGCAGGTTGCGATCTATTGCGGCATCCCCGCCGGCGTCGACGCCTTCCGCATCGCCCGCGAGGCCTTCGCCGAGGTCGAGGCCAGCAGCAAGTGAGCACGGACGCCGATGGGGACGAGGTTCCGCTGACGGTTGCGGAAGCGCTCGACCTCGCGGCGCGCGTCATGATGCGCCTCGGGCACGATGCGCCCGAGGCGAAGGTCATCGCCGATCATCTGATCGATTGCGAGCTGCGCGGCCTCGATTATGGCGGCCTTGCCCGCATTCTCAGCGTCGCGGAACGGCTCGGCCGGACCGGACGCAGCCCGCGCAGCATCGCCATCGCGCGCGAGACGCCGGTCTCGGCGCTGGTCGAAGGCAACGACCAGATCGGCTACCTCGTGATGCAGAGGGCGACCGAGCTCGCTCTCGCCAAGGCGCAGGCCAGCGGCCTCGCCGCGATCGCCGGGCGCGATACCTGGTACACGGGGATGCTGTCCTATTATGCGGAGAGGCTCTGCGCGGCTGGCCTCGTCTGCCTGATCTTTTCGAACGCTTCGCCCTGGGTGGCGCCGCATGGCGGCAGCGAAGGCCGCATGGGCACCAACCCGATCTGCATCGGCTTTCCGAGTGAGGGCGAGCCGGTGATCTGGGACATCGGAACCTCCGAGATCGTCCATGCCCAGGTCGTCCTCGCCGGGCGGATGGGCAGGGAATTGCCCGATGGCGTCGCCTTCGGGCCGGATGGCGCGCCGACGAAGGACGCCGCGGCCGCACTCGCCGGCGCCTTCGCCGCCTGGGGCGGGCATCGCGGCTCCGGCCTGGCGCTGGCCGTGCAATTGCTTGGCTCGCTCGCCGGCGGACCGGTCCTGCCAGGCGAACTCTCCGGCTTCGGATTCCTGATCGTCACGCTGGATCCCGCTCTCTTCACCGACGCCGGGCAATGGCGCCAGGCGGTCGCGGATTACGCGCATATGGTGCGCGCCACGCGTCCTCTCGACCCGGGCCGGCCGGTACAGATGCCTTTCGACCGCTCGCGTCGCGAACGCGCGGCGAGGCTCGCGGCCGATCGCATCGGCGTGCCGGCCGCGATCCACCGGCGGCTGCTCGAACTCGCCGCGTGAACCTTCTGGCGACGGTCAGAGCGCTGCCAGCGTCTTGCGCAGCCTCTCCGTCGTGAAATCGAGGAAGACGCGCATTTTCGAGGGCAGCGTCCCGCGTGCCGCATGGAGCAGGTGGACCGGCCGTGGTTCCGGCTCGAATGCGGCGAGGATGATCCGCAGCGCTCCCGCGCGCACCGCGTCGGCACATTGGTAGTGCAGGACGCGGGTGACACCGACAGCTCGCTCCGCAGCCCAGACCGCCGCCTCGGCCGTCGAAACCGAAAGACGAGGCCGTATCGCCACTTCGACGGCTGCCTCCGCAGTGCTCGATCGGAAGGACCAGATCGGAGCGGAGGAGAGAAACTCGAAATTGACGCAAGGCAGCAGGGGGAGATCCTCGGGGCGTTCCGGCTCGCCATGGCGATCGATCAGCTCCGGGCTGGCGCAGACGACGGTTCGCATCGCGCCGATGCGGGTCGCGATCATGCTGCTGTCCGGCAGCGCACCGATGCGAACCGCCATGTCGACGTGGTCGTCGACCAAATGGAGGTTCCGGTCGGAAAGCAGCAGCCGGACGTCGATCTCCGGATAGGCCGCCAGGAACTCGGTGACGACCGGGAGGATGACGAGACGGCCGAAGAGCAGCGGTGCGGTCAGGACAAGCTCTCCCCGAGGCGCCTGGAACTCGCCGGCCGCGACCCGCTCAGCCTCCTCGATCTCGCCGAGAATGCGCCGTGCCGAGGCGAGATAAGCCGCTCCCGCATCCGTCAGCGCCACCTTGCGCGTCGTGCGAAGGAGAAGCCGCGTTCCCAGATGCGCCTCCAGCTCGCCGACCTTCCGGCTGACGGTGGCGAGCGGCATGTGCAGCTCCCGCCCGGCGGCCGAGAAGCTGCCACGCTCGGCGACGCGGAGCAGGACCGCCATGGCTTCGAGCCTGTCCATGATTATTCCATATAATGGGAGAGATATTCCCTATCTGAGCAGATTATCTGATTGAGCGGAATGCCTTATCTCCTTGGCCGAGCGGAGCTGCGGTGAAAGGCCTCTCCCAGCTGCAGGCTCCGCCACGCGAAGGAGTTCCGTCCATGTCCTATGGTTTCCTCGATATCGCCACGACCGACAGCGTGCGTGCCGTGCAGGCCGAGATGGGGGCGGACGGAATCTGGCGTGAATTCAGCGGGCAGCGCGAGTTCGACAGCTTCACGCCCGCCGAGATGGGTTTCATCGCCGAGCGCGACAGCTTCTTCATGGCGAGCGCCTCCGAGACGGGCTGGCCTTATGTCCAGCATCGCGGCGGCCCGGCGGGCTTTCTCAAGGTTCTCGACGAGAAGACGCTGGCCTTCGCCGATTATCGCGGCAACCGGCAATACATCAGCGTCGGGAATCTCCGAGCCGACGATCGGGTCGCGCTGATCCTGATGGACTATGCCGGCCGGGCGCGCCTGAAGATCTACGCGCATGTCGAGGCCGTGCCGCTCGATTCGGACCCTGCGCTGGCCGAGCGCGTGCTCGATCCGGGCTACAGGGCCAAGCCCGAGCGCATCCTGAAGCTCAGGCTCGCCGCTTTCGACTGGAACTGCCCGCAGCACATCGTGCCGCGATTCACCGAGGCGGAGATCGCCACCGCAGTGACGCCGCTGCGCGAGCGCCTTGCCGCGCTGGAAGCGGAGAATGCCGCATTGCGGGCGCAGCTTGTGGCCGGTGACGCGGTTTGACGCTTGTCATTCGGCATGGAGTTCCCGGATCTGGCGGGCCAGTTCCGAAGCAATATCGGTCGCGCCAGCGCGCGGGAGATAGAGGTTGACGTAGAAATCGGCCAGGGGCGGCAGACCGGCCGACTCCTTCAACGCTTCCAGCGCATCGGGGATCGTCGAGGGCAGCATGGGCGAGACCGCGATGTCCGCTTCGACCGGCGCGCAGATCGCCTCGAAGCTCGCTACCTCGCAGACGAAGCGCCAGTCCCGGGCCGCCGCCGCGAGCGCCTTCAGTGCAATCGGGCGATGGGGGCAGGTCTCGTCACCGGTCGAGAGCGGCAGCGGCTCGCGCAGATGCGCCGTCCCGTTGCGGGCGCCGACCCAGGCCAGCGGCTCGATCCGCAGCGTTTCGCCATGGGCGGCGCAGTCAGGCTGCACGACGATGGCGAGGTCGATCTCCCTGCGGTCGAGCTGTTCGAGCAGCCGCCCGCTCGTGTCGCAGACGATGGTGACCCGGACCTGTGGCCAGGCCCGGTCGAAGCGCCGCAGCACGGGCGTCCCGAAGGGGCGGACAAGATCGGATGGCATGCCGAGCCGCACCTCGCCTGCGAAGGCCGGCGCCTTCATCGAGGCCCAGACCTCGTCGTTCTGATGGAGCAGATGGCGGGCCTGGCCGATCAGGCGCTCGCCCTGCGGGGTCAGGCGGATGCCGGCCCGATGACGCTCGACGAGGCGGCAGCCGAAATTCTCCTCAAGCCGCTTGAGCTGAAGGCTGACGGCAGCCTGGGTGAGGTTGAGAAGGCGGGCCGCCGCCGTGATGCCGCCGGCCGCCACCACGGCGTCGAAGGCGCGCAACAGGGCGATGTCGAGGTTGCGCGGCATGGCGCCTCGATAAGGATTGTTAATGCCGGAGATAATGCAGTTTTGATTTCGTTATGTCAGCCGGGAACTAGGATCGCAGGGAGGAATGCGCCACCCGGGAGGGGATCATGCCTGTCGAGGGACGTTTCACGCTCGCGGCGATCCAGGCGCGCCAGATCCTGTTCGACCGCCATGCCGCGACGGAGAAGGCCTGTCGGCTGATCGGCGAGGCTGCGGCAGCAGGTGCGACGATCGCGGCCTTCGGCGAGGCCTGGCTTCATGGCTATCCGTTCTTCGCCGATGCGGAATTTCGCCCGCTGAGCTGGCAGGCGATGGCGGAATATCATGCCCAGGCCGTCGATATTCCCGGCCCGCAGACGCAACGGCTCTGCGCTGCCGCACGGGAGGGCGGTATCGACGTCGTGATCGGCGTCGTCGAGCGCGACACGCGGACATTCGGCACCGTCTACTGCACGCTGCTGTTCATCGGGCGCGAAGGCCGCATCCTCGGCCGCCATCGGAAGCTGAAGGGCACCCATGTCGAGCGGGCGGTCTGGGGCGATGGCGATGCCGAGGGGCTCACGGTCCACCCGCGACCCTATGGCCGCATCAGCGGGCTGAACTGCTGGGAGCACAACATCATCCTGCCGGGCTATGCACTGGCGGCGCAGGGCACCCAGATCCATGTCGCCGCATGGCCGGGGCGTGAGCCGGCCGCCGCACCGGCCTATCCCGACATCATCTGGCCGCGCCAGCTGCTGCTGTCACGCGCCTTTGCCTCGCAGGCGGCGTGCTACGTCATCTGCGCCGCCGGCATAAGGCTGACCGAGGATGTTCCGGAGCGCTACCGGGAGCTCGCGACCTATGAGCACACCGGGCAGAGCTGCATCATCGACCCGCGCGGCGAGATCATCGCGGGCCCGGCGGAGGGCGAGACGATCCTGCTCGCCGAAGGCTCCATGGAGGCGGTTCTGGCGGCGAAATCCGCGGTGGACGCCGGCGGGCACTATTCCCGCCCGGATCTACTGCGCCTGATCGTCGAGCGCGCCAACGCGCCGATGCCCGATATCTGTGATGGGAGTGGCCCGAACGGCCTCGCCGCCGCGAATTCGCACAGCACCTAGGCGATGGACGAGGGCGGCTGCGCCCAAGCCACGCTCGACGCATGGTCTGCCGTGCTCTCGGGGGCCTCGGGGCTTCATTCGCGGACCAGCGACGAATGTAAGCCAATCTTGTATACCTGTTGCACGACATTTGCTTGCGCTTCTGTCGGGCGAGGGAAACAGCATGAGGCTTCCATCCAAGATCAGCGACCGCATCCTGGAGGCGGCGCTGGCGCGCAAGCTGGCTCCGGGCAGCCGCTTGGGCGAGAGTCAGCTCGCCGCCCTGTTCGCCTGCAGCCGCACGCTGGTGCGCGAGGCGCTGATCCGCCTGGCTGAGCGGGGGGTTGTCACGGTCAGCGCCCGTCGCGGCTGGTATCTGGCGAAGCCGTCGCGCGACCAGGCACGCGAGGCGTTCGAGGCGCGGCTGGTTGTCGAGACCGGTCTGCTGCGCCATGCGGCCCGGCCCAACATGCGCCAGATCATGAGGCTGCGCGGCCATATCGAGCGGCAGCGCAAGGCCCTCCTCGGCGACGATGCCGGCCTTCGCAGCTTCCTGCTGGGCGATTTTCATGCCTGCCTTGCCGAAGTGCTGGGCAATCACCTGCTCGCGGTGACTGTCCGCGACCTGACGGTGCGAACCACCCTGGCCGCGACGCATCATCAATCCCGCGACGAAGCGGCGCACTCCTTCGCCGAGCACGAGGCCATCGTGGCGGCGCTCGAAGCCGGCGATATCGCGCAGGCGGAGCGGTGCATGGCCGTTCATCTCGGCACCTGGGAGGCGAAGCTGCGCATTCCCGCGGACGCCGATCCGTTGCAGCAATTGCGCGACGCGCTCGAACCGGTCGTGCCCTCGGCACAGCCCTTGCATACCAGTTCGGCCGGCGAGGAGGGGCGGAAACCGACGTCCCCGCCGTGATCCCGGAGGGATGTGCATGGGGAGCCGGACCGTCAGCACGATCAGCGACGAGGCTTCGGCCTGTCGTCCGGCCGGTGCATGGGGTCGGGTTCGCGCCCTGTGATGCTCCAGCGCCCCGACATGCCCCCTGCCGTGGCCCAGCCCCTGACGCTCGACGGGGTCACCCATAGCTATGGCGGCGGACTCGCCGTCGACAACGTCACGCTTGAGGTGAAGGGCGGGGAGCTCGTCGCGCTGCTCGGGCCTTCCGGCTGCGGCAAGACCACGCTGCTCAGGATAGTCGCCGGCTTCATCGAACAGAGCAACGGCAAGGTCATCATCGGCGAGCGGCCGATCGACACGCTGCCTCCGAGCCGCCGCGAGATCGGCATCGTCTTCCAGAACTACGCGCTGTTCCCGCATATGACGGTGGCGCAGAACATCGCCTATGGGCTCGCCGCCCGCGGCGAGAGCCGCAAGGTGCAGGCGGAGCGCGTCGCCGAGATGCTGGCGATCGTGCAGCTCGAAGCCATGGCGGATCGCAAGCCGCGACAGCTCTCCGGGGGCCAGCAGCAGCGCGTGGCGCTGGCGCGGGCTCTCGCCATCCGGCCGCGCATCCTGCTGCTCGACGAGCCCTTTGCGGCGCTCGACAAGAATCTGCGCCTCGACATGCAGATCGAGATCAAGCGGCTGCAGCGGCAATTCGCCCTGACCGCGATCATGGTCACGCATGACCAGGACGAGGCGATGGCGATCGCCGACCGCATCGCCGTGATGAGCCAGGGCCGGATCGAGCAGGTCGGCACGCCGACGCAGGTCTATGACGAGCCGGCGAGCCTCTTCGTCAACGGCTTCCTCGGCACCAGCAATCTCCTCGACGGCACGGTCGAGACGGCGGGGCCGGAGGGCTATGGCGTCGCGCTCAATGCCGGCACCCGCTGGACCGTCGCCTCCAGCCGCAAATTCGCGCCCGGAGAGCCGGTCACGGTTTCGGTCCGGCCCGAGCAGATGGTGCTCGCGGACGAGGCCGGCGAGGGGCGCTTTCCGGTTTCGGTTGCGCTCAGCCTGCCGATCGGCGGCGAGCTCATCCATGACGTCGCAGGCCCGGCTGGCACCTCCCTGAAGATCGCTGCGCCGCGGCGGCCCGGTGTGTCGAGCCGGTCGGCGGAACAGGCCTTCTGCGGTCTTGCCGACCATGCCCGCCCTTCGCTCTTTGCCAGATCCTGACTCCATTCAACCGTAGGAGAGACCGAGATGACGATCATCAGACGCCGCGAGTTTCTTGCCGGAGCCGGCGCGCTCAGCGCCGCGGCGGCCTTCGGCCTGCCCGCGCGAGCTGCCGGCAGCCTCACTGCCGCGATCTATCCGGGCACCTGGGAAGAAGCCTATCGCAATGTCGTCGCGCCCGCGCTGAAGAAGGACTACAGCGTCGATATCGCCTTCGACTCGCTCTTCGCGGTCGATCAGGTGGCGAAGGTGCGCGCCGCGCGCGGCGTGCCGCCGTTCGACTGCTTCGTGCTCGACCCCGGCCCGGCCGCGGCGGCGATGCAGGCCGGCCTGTTCGAGCCGATCGACGCCTCGAAGCTGTCCAATGCCGGCAAGGTGCCGAAGGGTCTGGTGACGTCGCATGCCGTGACCTGCAATGCGCAGGTCGTCGGCATCGCCTACAACCCGAAGAAGTTCGCAACGCCGCCCAAGAGCTGGGCCGATCTGTTCAAGAGCCCTTATGTCGAACGGCTCGGCCTCACCGGCTTCCAGACCACCTTCGGCACCGTCTCGCTGATCGAGATCGCCAAGGCCTTCGGCGGCGGCATCGACAATATCGAGCCGGCCTTCAAGGCGTTGAAGGAGGCTGCTTCCAAGGTCGCCGCCATCGCCGCCCCGGCGGCGCTGCCGGGCCTGTTCCAGCAGGGCCAGATCGACGTGATGTACGGCAACACCAATACGGTGGCGATCCTGAAGGGCCGCGGCGTCGACATCGCCTATATCGCGCCGGAATCCGGCTCGATCACCTTCCAGACGACGCTGCATATCGTGAAGGGCGCGGAGAACGTCGACGCGGCCTACAAGTATATCGACACCGCGATCTCGGCGCCGATCCAGGATGCCCTGCAGAAGGCGCCCTACAACATGGTGCCGATCAACACCGACACGAAGCTCGACCCCGCGCTCGACATCAAGTCGCTGGACGAGCTGTCGAAGATGGTCACGCATGACTGGACCAAGATCAATCCGGTCCGCGCCGCCTGGATCGAGCGCTTCAACAAGGAGATCACCAAGTAGGGAGGCGGGTCCGTGGCCGGAGCGATCGCCGTGGCCGGAGGCGCGACAGCCTCCGGCGAGCGGGTCGACTGGCGCCTCGCGGCGCCGCTCGGCCTGACCTATCTTTTCTTCTTCGCCGCGCCCTTCGCGATCCTGCTCGGCATCAGCTTCTATGCCGATGCGGAGCAGACGCGGCTCGGGCTCGGAAGCTGGGTCAAGTTCTACTCCGACGCCTTCTACCTGAAGGTCATCTTCGACACGCTGAAACTTGGCTTCTTCGCCGTGGCGGCGACGACGCTGGTCGCCTACCCGCTGGCGCTGGTCTTCCGAGCCTCGGGGCCGCGGGTTCAGCGCGTGCTGATCTTCGTCATCCTGATGCCGCTGCTGACCTCGGTCGTGATCCGTACCTTCGCCTGGATCGTGATCCTGGCGCGGGAAGGCGTGGTCAACCAGACGCTGATGACGCTGGGCCTCACGGCCGCGCCGCTCAATCTGCTGCAGACGGAGCTCGGGCTGGTGATCGCGCTGACGCAGATCGAGATGCCGCTGATGCTGCTGCCGCTGCTGACGATCATGAACCAGATGGACCAGAACCTGGTCGACGCCTCGCGCGCGCTCGGCGCCTCGCAATGGCGGACCTTCTTCCGCGTCGTGCTGCCGCTGACGCTGCCGGGCTGGATCGCCGGCGCGACGCTGGTCTTCGCTTCCTCGACCACGGCGTTCATCTCGCAGACGGTGATCGGCGGCGCGCGGCTGGTCTACCTGCCGGCGCTGATCTACCAGCAGGCGACGGTCGTCTATAACTGGCCCTTCGCGGCGGTGGCCTCGCTGACGCTGCTCTTCACCGTGCTCGCCGGCATCATGGCGCTGGGCTGGCTCGGCCGCTTCGCGAAGACGTAAGGAGCAAGCCGATGCAACGCTCCACCTTCAGCGACATCACCTATAAATGGGCGGTCGGCCTGCTGGCCGGGCTCGGAATCCTGATCCTGGTCGGGCCGGTGGCGATCGTGATCGCGACCTCCTTCACCACCTCGCAGACGCTGCGCTTCCCGCCGCCGGAACTGTCGCTGCGCTGGTATCGCGAACTGTTCGACCCTGTCCGCTCGGCGCAGATCCATATCGCCGCGTGGAACAGCGTCTGGGTCGCCTTCTGCGCGACCGCGGTCGGCATGGTGCTCTCGGTGCTGGCGGCGCTCGCCGTCGCGCGGGTCAGTCGTCCCTCAGCCAGGCTGCTGGAGGCCGGCTTCCTGTCGCCGCTGGTGCTGCCGACGCTCTCCTACGGGCTCGCGGCGCTGATGTTCTTCTCGGTCATGGGCATCCGGCCTTCGCTCAACCTGCTGATCGCCGGCCATCTGGTCGTGATCGCGCCCTTCATCTTCCGCACGACGCTGGCGAGCCTGACCCAGCTCGATCCGGGGCTTCTGGAGGCATCGCAAAGCCTCGGCGCCAGCCGCCTCTATGCCTTCCGCCGCATCACCTTGCCCTTGATCGCGCCGGGCATCGCGGCAGGCTGCTTCCTCGCCTTCATCTCCTCGATGGACAATGTCCCGGTCTCGCTCTTCCTCTCCACCGCCCGCACCGGGATGTTGCCGATCCGGATGTGGGGGATGATGGAATCGACGCTGGACGTGCGCATCGCGGCGATTGCCGGCGTGCTGATCCTCGCCACCCTCGTCCTGATGCTCGTCATGGACCGGCTGACCGGCCTGACGAAGCGGATGAGCGGATGATGAGCACCGCCTTCGTCATTCCGGTTGCAGCGCATGGCGCTGCAACCGGAACCAAAGACCGGGTGCGCCATTCGAACAGCCGGCCGGTCTCACCCGGTCTTGGGTTCCGGGTTCGGGCCTGCTGGCCCGCCCCGGAATGACAGAAGGACGGAGCCTCCCAATGACCAGCAGCTATGACCGCGATCTGATCGGCTACGGGGCCAACCCGCCCGATCCGAAATGGCCCGGCGGCGCCCGGATCGCGATCAACTTCGTGATGAATTACGAGGAGGGCTCGGAGCCTTCGGTGCAGGATGGCGAGGGCTATACCGAGCTCGGGCTGACCGAGGCCAACGGACTGCCGACCGGCGTCAGCGGCCGTGATCTCGCCGGCGAGGGCATGTTCGCCTATGGCAGCCGCGTCGGCTTCTGGCGGCTGATGCGGCTCTTCCAGGAGCGCGGCCTGCCGATGACGGTGTTCGGCTGTGCGCTGGCGATCGAGCGCAACCCTGAGGCAGCGGCGGCGATCAAGGCCTCGGGTTTCGACGTCTGCTGCCATGGCTGGCGCTGGATCAAGCATTACGACCTGACCGAGGCCGAGGAGCGCGAGCACATCGCCAAGGCGGTGGCCTCCCTGAAGCAGATGGTGGGCGAGCGGCCGCTCGGCTGGTACTGCCGCTACGGGCCCAGCGTCAACACGCGCAAGCTCGTGGTCGAAGAAGGAGGTTTCCTCTACGATTCAGATGCTTACGACGATGAGTTGCCATACTGGAAGACGGTCGATGGCAAGCCGCATCTCGTCGTGCCTTACTCGCTGGTCAACAATGACGGCAAGTTCGGCTCCGGCTTCTTCGCCACCTCGAACGACTATTTCGACTGGCACAAGGACGCCTTCGACATGCTCTATGCCGAGGGTGCGACGCAGCCGAAGATGATGTCGGTCGGGCTGCATATGCGGCTGATCGGCCATCCGGCCCGTGCCGCGGGCCTCGCCCGCTTCCTCGATTATGTCCAGAAGCATGAAGGGGTCTGGGTGACGCGCCGGCTCGACATCGCGCAGCACTGGGCTAAGACGCATCCTTATCAGGGTGCGTGAACCGCGGCCCGCACCCCGCTCCTTTCGGGAACGGGGTTCCTCGCGCCCGTCTCGAACGACAGAGCCAAGAGCACGCCATGCCCACCCATGACCTTATCGTCTCGCTCGGCGACATCCGCTACCGCGTCGAGCGGCCCTTCGGCTCCTGGCCGCAGAATGCCGGCTTTGTCACCGATGTCACGGTCGATGGGCGTGGGCATATCTTCGTCATGCTCCGCCATGATCCACTGACCCAACCCGACGATCCGCGCGTGGTCGAGCTCGACCCGGAGGGGAACTACCTCGCCGGCTGGGGGGGCGATCTGATCGCCGATTCCCATATGCTGACCGCCGATGCGCAGGGCCGCATCCTCTGTGTCGACCGCGACATGCACGAGATCATCATCTGCTCGGCCACCGGGGAACGGCTTGGCGCATTGGGCGCGCGGGCCGAGCCGCTGGCACCCTTCAACCATCCGACCGACGTGCATGTCTCCGCCTGGGGCGACATCTATGTCGCCGATGGCTATGCGGCGAGCCGGGTCCACCGCTTCTCGGCCTATGGCGTGCATGTCCAGAGCTGGGGCAGCCAGGGTGATGGCGACGGCCAGTTCGGCTGGCCGCATGCGATCTGGACCCATGCCGACGGGCGCGTGGTCGTGGTCGACCGCACTAACAACCGCGTGCAGGTCTTCGACCTGAACGGCAACCATCTCCAGAGCTGGACGCATTTCTACCAGCCCGTCGCCATCTGGGGCGACGAGGAGGGCAACAGCTACGTCACGGATATGATCCCGAGCCTGCAGAAGATCGGCCCCGCCGGCGAGAAGCTCGGCCGTTGCCGGCCGATGCTGAACGGGGCGCATGGTCTCTTCGGCACGCCGGAAGGGAACATCCTTCTGGCGGAGAGCAATCCGAGCCGGCTCACGCGGTTGGTGCGGCTGGGATGACCGACCGCATTATCTGGGGCGGGACGCTGCTGGAAGGCTTCGATGCAGCCGGCGAGCCGATCCTGCACCGGAATGCCGGCATCCTCGTGCGCGACGGTGCGGTCGCGGCGCTCGGCCCGGTCGATCAGCTTCGGGCGCGCTCGCCGGAGGCCGTGATCGAAGGCGGGGCGGATTTCGCGATCACGCCGGGCTTCGTCAATGCGCATCACCATGTCGGCTTGACGCCGCTGCAGCTCGGCTCGGCGGATCATCCGCTCGAGCTCTGGTTCGCCAGCCGGCTGGCGCTGCGCGATGTCGATCTCCATCGCGACACGCTCTATTCCGCCTTCGAGATGATCGAGAGCGGCGTGACCACGGTGCAGCACCTGCACAGCCGCGCGCCGGGCTCTGCCGATGACGTCCTCGCCGCGGCCGAGACGGTGATCGGCGCCTATCGCACCATCGGCATGCGCGTCTCCTATTCCATGGCGCTGCGCGACCAGAACCGGCTCGTCTACGAGGCCGACCGGGATTTCGTCGCGCGGGTGCCGGCCGAGCTCCGCCCGGCGCTGGAAGCCTATTTTGCTCGCTTCACCCTGCCGCTCTCCGAGCAGGTCGCGATCTTCGACGAGCTGCTGCACCGCCATGGCGAGGGCGAACGTATCCGCGTCCAGATCGCGCCGGCGAATTTGCACTGGCTGTCCGATGCGGCGCTCGAAACCACGGCCGAGCTTGCCGGCCGCACCAACCTGCCGGTGCATATGCATGTGCTGGAGACGCCCTATCAGAAGGCCTATGCGCAGAAGCGGGCCGGCGGCTCGGCTCTGGCCTATCTCGACAGGTTCGGGCTGCTCGGGCCGCATTTCACCATCGGTCACGGCGTCTGGATGAGCGAGGCCGATATCGCGCTGGTGGCGGAGCGGGGCGCCTGCATCTGCCACAACTGCTCCTCGAATTTCCGGCTGAAGAGCGGCACGGCGCCGGTCAACCGCTTCCTGGCGCGGGCGATCCCTGTCGCCATCGGGATCGACGAGGCCGGCATCAACGACGACCGCGACATGCTGCAGGAGATGCGGCTGGTGCTGCGCGCCCATCGGGAGCCCGGCATCGAGGCGCCACACCCATCATCCGCGCAGGTGCTGCGCATGGCGACGGAGCATGGCGCGCGCACCACGCCCTTTGCCGAGACGATCGGTCGGCTTTCGCCCGGCATGGCGGCCGATTGCGTGCTGTTCGACTGGAAGCAGGTCACCTTCCCCTATCAGGATATCGGCCTCGGCTTCGTCGACGTGCTGGTCCAGCGGGCCAAGGCGAAGGCGGTGCACAGCGTCTTGATCGGCGGTGAGTGGGTCTATCGCGAGCGGCGCTTCACGAAGGTCGACCGCGACGCCGTGCTGGGCGAGATCGCCGCGATGCTGGCCCGGCCGAAGACGCAGGCCGAGCAGGCGCGTATCGCGCTATCGGAAGCGGTGATGCCGCATGTCCGGCGCTTCTACGAGGGCTATCTCGACGGGATCGGCGACGAGCCGCATTACCGGACGAGCGGCCGTTCCTGAGACGTGGATCGAGTCGGCGGGTTCGGCTCCGGCGGGCCCTCAGGCCGCCGTCGGATCTGGATCGACGGCCATGTCCGCCGCGAAGCGGGCTATTCCGGAGCGGATCGTCTCGGCGATGGCCGGCACCTTGTCGAGGCAGCGGAACTGCGGCCCGGCGACGACGATCGACAGTCGACGCTGGCCGATCGGAAGCGGCAGGGCGACGCCGACGAGATCCTGGCTGAAATCGCCATTGCTGAAATGGTAGCCCCGCGCGGCGGAGCGGCGGAGTTCGGCCTCGACGGCGTCGATGCTCATCGGCGATGTCGGCGAGTAGCGCTCGAAGCTGAGCTTGCGGTAGATGGCCTGCCGCTCGGCAAGGCTGTACTGCGCCAGAATAGCGCGTCCGGTCGAACTCGCATGGATCGGCAGGCGATGGCCGACGCGCCCGAAATAGCGGATGGGCGCGGTCGATTCGATGACGTGGATCCACATCGTGTGGATGCCGGCGGGCGCGCCGATGGCGGTCGTCTCGCCGGTCTCCTCGGCGACTTCCGACACCAGCATCAGCGCCGCTTCCGGCAGCGGCTCGGCCTGGGAGACCGCCTGCGCCATGGTGAGCCAGCGCGGGCTCGGATAATAGCCGCCGCGCGCCCGCGGCTCGTAGAGATAGCCCTTCTCGGCCAGGGTGCCGATCAGGTTGAAGGTGCTCGAGCGTGGCCAGCCGAGTTCGTCGGAGAGTTCCGCCAGCGTCGCCGGGCGCTGCCGGCGGGCGAAAAATTCCAGTAACTCCAGAACATTGGCGGCCTGCTTGACCTGCATGCGTCTTCCCGTTGCTCCTCGATCGTCACTATGACGGGGCTAGCGACGCCAGAATGCGCTCGGCTGCCCGCAGATGCGGCTTGTCGATCATCTGGCCGTCGATTTTCACTACGCCGAGATCGGCCTGATTGCCAAATGCGTCCGTGATGCGCCGCGCCCAGGCGATCTCGTCATCGCTGGGGCGGAAGGCGGCATTGACCGGCTCGATATGCTTGGGATGGATCACGCCCTTGGCCATGAAGCCGTCGCGGCGCGCCTCCCGCGCCTCCTGCTCGACGGCGGCGAGATCGTCGATGGTGACGGCGACCGTATCCACGGCGACGACGCCGGCGGCGGCCGCGCCGGCGAGGCAGAGATTGCGCGCGAGCCGGTAAGGCGCGAACATGTTGCCCTGCGCATCGCGATTGGCGGTGGCGCCGAAGGAGGCGGCGAGATCCTCCGCGCCCCACATCATGCCCCAGAGCCGCTCGCTGCAGCCGCGATAGCTGCCCAGCCCGAAGAGCGAGGCGGCCGTCTCGGTGACGATGGCGAGGATCAGCGTGCTGCCGGGCGCGATGCCGTGGGCCGCTTCGAGCGCATCGAGCATATGGGCCAATCGCTTGACCTGCTCCGGCCCGTCGCATTTCGGCAGGGCGATGCCGTCCGGCCGATGGGCCATCACTGCCGCGAGGTCAGTGGCGGTCAGATCGGTGTCGAAGGCGTTGACGCGCACGAAGAGCTTCTGGCGGCCGCGCGGCGCCTGCAGCATCGCGGCCGTCTCCTGCCGTGCCGTCTCCTTGGCGTCGGGCGCGACCGAATCCTCGAGATCGATGATCAGCGCATCGGCGCCGCATTCGCGGGCGCGGGTGAATTTGCGGGCGCTGTCGCCGGGGACGAAGAGCAGGCTGCGCATCATGCCGCTTCCTTGCGCCGGTGCATCATCGCCATCCGCCGGCAGATCGCGACGACCTCGCCGCGCTGGTTCAGGCATTCATGCTCGAACTCGACGAGCCCGACCGAGGGGCGCGACTTCGAATCCCGCTTGGAGACGACCTTGGTGCGCGAACGCAGCGTATCGCCGTTGAAGACCGGCTTGGGGAAACGGACATCGCTCATGCCGAGATTGCCGACCGTGGTGCCGAGCGTGGTGTCGTAGACGCTCATGCCGATCATGATGCCCAGCGTGTAGAGGCTGTTGAACAGCGGCTGGCCCCATTCGGTGCGGCTGGAAAAATCCGCGTCGACATGGAGCGGCTGCGGGTTCAGTGTCATCAGGCTGAAGCTGATGTTGTCCTGCTCGGTGACGGTGCGCGAGAAGGCATGCTCGAAGAGCTGCCCAACCTCGAATTCCTCGTAATAGCGTCCGGCCATGGCGGCTGTCCTCCGGTTCAAGCGGTTGGTTTGGCGGCGCGGATGACGCCTGCCTGTTCGAGGTGGTCGATTGTCCCGGGCGCGAAGCCCCAATCCGCCAGCACGTTCCGGCTGCTGGCGCCGGCCGGCTCGCCGGCGACAGGCGCGGCTGGCGGGGTGCGGCTGAAGCGCGGCTGCGGGGCGGGCTGGGTGACACCGTCGATGGCCATGAAGGTGGCGCGTGCTCGCGCATGGGGATGGCCCGGCGCTTCCGCGAGGCTCAGCACCGGGGCGAAGCAGGCATCCGTGCCTTCCAGCACAGCGCACCATTCGGCGCGGCTGCGCTCGGCGAAGCGATCAGCGAGCAGGCTGCGGGCGTCTGGCCAGCGGGCCGGGTCGTTCACATCCGGAAAGCTCACCGGGTCGAAGCCGATCAGGCCGAGCAGGATTTCCCGGAACTTGCTCTCGATGGGGGCGATGGTGATCCATTCGCCATCGGCGCAGCGATAGGTCTCGTAATGCGGCGCGCCTGAATCGAGCAGGTTCGTGCCGCGCTCCGGCTTATGGATGCCGGCGGCGGCGAGGCCGAACAGGCTTGCCATCAGGGTGGCGCTGCCTTCGGCCATGGCGGCGTCGACCACCTGTCCCTTGCCGGAGCGGGATGCTTCCAGTAGCGCCGAGACGACGCCGAAGGCGAGCAGCATGGCGCCGCCACCATAGTCGCCGATTAGATTGAGGGGGATCGCCGGTGGTTCGCCCGCCCGGCCGATGGCCGAGAGCGCGCCCGAGAGTGCGATGTAGTTGAGGTCGTGGCCTGCGGCCCTGGCGAGCGGCCCGTCCTGCCCCCAGCCGGTGATGCGGCCATAGACGAGGCGCGGATTGCACTCGAGGCAGATTTCGGGCCCGAGCCCGAGCCGTTCCATCGTGCCGGGGCGGAAGCCTTCGACCAGCGCGTCCGCCTGCGCCACCAGATCGAGCGCGCAGGCGATCCCTTCCGGCCGCTTCAGATCGAGCGCGACCGAGCGCCTTCCGCGGCGGGTGATGTCGAAGCGGGTCGGCTTTTCGATGCCGAGCCCGCTGGGCTCCAGCCGGTCGACGATGACGATCTCCGCGCCGAGATCGGAGAGCAGCATGCCGGTCATCGGCGCCGGGCCGATGCCGGCGAACTCGACGATCCTGAGGCCGGCGAGCGGGCCGCTGCGGGGCTTGGCCATCACGCCGACCTTTCGAACAGGCTGCGCTCCAGCATCTCGCGATGCTGGGGGGCGGCGATGGCGATCAGGGCGCGGGCGCGCTCAGTGGCGCTGCGATGTCTCAGCTCGGCCACGCCGTATTCGGTCACGATGGTGTCGATGTCGGTGCGGGCGAGCGTGACGGCTTGCACCTGCGGGACGATCCGCGAGACCCTGCCGGTGCGGTCGGTCGCGCGCAGCGCGATGATGGCGCGGCCGCCCTTCGCGGCCGTGGCTCCGCGCGTGAAATCGCAGAGCCCGCCTGCCCCGCCGACCGGCGCGCCGTCGGCCAGCTCCGCATTCGCCTGCCCGGAGAGATCGACCTCGATCGCGGCATTGATGGCGATCATCCGCTCCTGACGGGCGACAATCGAATGCGCATGGGTATGGGCAGCGGGGGCGAGGCGGATTGCGTCGTTGCGGTCGATCGCGTCGAAAGACGGGCGCGAGCCGACCACGACATTGGCGACCGCCTGACCGGGGTCGATGGATTTGCGGGCGTTGGTGAACACGCCGTGCGCGAGCAGCCCGGCCATCCGGTCGCCGAAGACGCCGGAATGGATGCCGAGGTCGCGATGATGGGCGAGACCGTCGAGGACTGCATCGGGGATGGCGCCGATACCGATCTGGATCGTCGCGCCGTCCGGCACGAGCGCGGCGACATGGCGCGCGATGGCCTGCTCGGTCTCGCCGGGTACGACGGCCGGCGCGCAGACAGGTTCGCGATCCGTCTCAACGATGGCGTCGATGCGGATATCCGAACCGATCTCGGTCCCCGCGCACCACGGCGCGCGTGCGTTGACCTCGGCGATCACGCAGCGGGCATGGCGCGCGGCGGCGAGCACATAGTCGTTGGCGAGCGTGGCGCAGAAGCCGTCCGGCCCTTGCGCGAGCTGGATCAGCACGATATCGGCGCGGATCACGCCCGCGGCGAAGCCCGCCTCCAGCGCATTGTAGTGCATTGGCCAGACATCGAGCCGGCCCCGACGGGCGATGCGGCTCGCCTTGCCCATGGCGCCGTAGCCGGCAAAGGGCATCTCGGATGGGACAGCCTCGAAGCTGCCGGAAACGACCGTACCGAGGAAGGTCTCGAAGGGTCCGATTTCCGTAAAGGCCACCGGCAGCGCCGCCGCGAGAGTCTGCGGCTCGGCGCTGACCTGGCCGACGACGACGCGGTTGCCCGGCTGGATGAAACCGGCCAGATCGAGCGCCGCTGCGTCGAGCCGCTTCATCGCGCCGCTCAGTAGGATTTCGGCAGGCCGAGCACCTTCTCGGCGATGAAGCAGAGGACGAGCTGGGGGCTGATCGGCGCGATGCGTGGGATCATGACCTCGCGCAGATAGCGCTCGACATGGAATTCCTTGGCGTAGCCGAAGCCGCCATGGGTCATCACCGCCTGCTGGCAGGCATCGAAGCCGGCCTCGCCCGCGAGGTATTTCGCGGCGTTGGCGCTGGCGCCGCAGGGGAGGCCGCTGTCGTATTCCCAGGCGGCGCGCAGCACCATCAGCCAGGCGGCTTCCAGTTCCATCCAGTTCTTGGCGAGCGGATGCTGGATCGCCTGGTTCTGGCCGATCGGGCGGTTGAAGACGATGCGCTCCTTGGCATAGGCGGTCGCCCGCGACAGGGCGAGCTTACCCAAGCCGATCGCCTCGGAGGCGATCAGCACGCGCTCGGGGTTCATGCCATGCAGGATGTATTCGAAGCCGCGGCCCTCCTCGCCGATGCGATCCTCGACCGGGATCTCGAAGCCTTCGATGAAGAGCTCGTTCGAGTCGACGACCTTGCGGCCCATCTTCTCGATCTCGTGGACCTTGATCCGGCTGCGGTCGAAATCGGTGTAGAACAGGCTCAGGCCGTGGGTCGGCTTCTGCACCTGCTCCAGAGGGGTGGTGCGGGCGAGCAGCAGGATCTTGTCGGCGACCTGCGCGGTCGAGATCCAGACCTTCTGGCCGTCGACGACATAGCGGTCGCCCTTGCGGACGGCGCGGGTCTTGAGCTGCGTGGTGTTGAGACCGGTATTGGGCTCGGTGACGGCGAAGCAGGCCTTCTCCTTGCCCTGCACCATCGGCGGCAGCATGCGCCGCTTCTGCTCGTCGGTGCCATGGACGAGCACGGGGTTCAGCCCGAAGATGTTGATGTGCAGGCAGGAGGCGCCCGACATGCCGGCGCCGGATTCGGCGATGGCGCGCATCATGATCGCGGCTTCGGTGATGCCGAGGCCCGAGCCGCCATATTCCTCGGGAATGCAGACGCCGAGCCAGCCATCGGCGGCAAAGGCGGCATAGAAGTCCTGGGGGAAGCCGCCCTCCTTGTCGCGCTTCAGCCAGTAATCGTCGCCGAAGCGGCTGCAGATGCCGGCGATCGCCTCGCGGATCGCTTCCTGTTCGTCGCTGAGTCTGAAATCCATCTGCCTGCTCCTCAGCCTGCCGCGGCGGCGTCTTTCCGCTCGGGTGTCAGCAGCGCGCGCTGCGCCGCCAGCTCCTTGATCTCGTCCTCGCTGAAGCCCGCCTCGCGCAGGATCGCGATGCCGTCCTCGCCTTTATGCGGCTGCAGCCGCGTGATCTCGGCGGGGGTGCGCGACCACTCGGTTGCCAGCCGCATCGTCCGCAGCTTGCCTTCCGTGGGATGCTCGACCGTCTGGAAAAAGCCGGTCTGGCTGAGGTGCGGGTCCGCCAGCACGGAGTCGAAATCATGCATCGGCATGGAGGGGATGTCGGCCTGCTCCAGCAGCGCGAGCCAGTCTTCCGTGCTGCGCTCCAGGAAGATGCGGCCGAGCTCGCCGTAGACATGGTCGATATTGGCGATGCGGTTGGCGAAATTCGCGAAACGCGGATCGCGCTCGGGCAGGTCGGCCTGTCCGATCGCCTCCAGGAAGCTCGTCCACTGCTTGTCGGTGTAGATCAGTGCGCAGACATAGCCGTCGCTGGTGCGATAGGGGCGGCGGTCCGGCGAGAGCTGTCGTGGATACCCGCCGCCGCCGATCGGCGGCTCGAAGGTCAGGCCGCCGAGATGGTCGCCGAGTACGAAGCCGACCATGGTTTCGAACATCGGGATGTCGACCTGCTGGCCCAGGCCCGTTCGGTCCCGGTTGACCAATGTCGCGCAGATCGCGCCGACCGCGGCGAGGCCGACGACACGGTCCGCGACGGCGGTGGGCACGTAGCGCGGCGTGCCGTCTCCCGCCTTCGCGATCAGGGCCGACATCACCGAGGCGCCCTGGATCAGGTCGTCATAGGCGGGTTTGGCGGCATAGGGGCCGCCCTGGCCGAAGCCGAAAAGCCCCGCATAGACCAGCCGGGGATTGATCTCCGCCAGCGTCTCATAGCCGAGCCCGAGCCGGCGCATCGCCTGCGGGCGGATATTGTAGACCAGCACATCGGCATCGGCCGCGAGCTTCAGCAGGGTCTCGCGCCCGGCCGGCTGCTTCAGGTCGAGGCAGATGCTGCGCTTGTTGCGGTTGGCGTTGAGATAGATCGCGCCCATGCCGGGATTGCGCGACGGCGCGATCTGCCGCGTGACGTCGCCGTCCGGCGCCTCGACCTTGATCACGTCCGCGCCCATGTCGCCCAGAATCTGGGTCGCGTAGGGACCCATCAGGACAGAGGTCATGTCGATGATCTTGATGCCTGCGAGCGGGCCCATGCGTGCTTCCTTCAGGCCATCTCTGGATGGCATAAAATTCATATACAGAGATTTTCAATTCAGAAAAGAGCGATTCAATGCTGCGGCGCGGCGTCGAATTGGTGCGATGCGGGACAGGAAGGCTTCTGCCGAGTTTGCTATTTAACGCGCAATCACAAGGACTTAAAAGAATCCTATCGACGAACTGAGCGGATTTCCGCCGGTTGACTCAAAAATTCATGACCGTGTACACAATTGTCCAGATCATGAACGGGAGGCGCCCGTGACCGCCGCGTTGAATTCCGCCAGCACCTCGGCCGCGCCGCTGCGCGGCTACGGCTGTCGTTTCGTCGGATCGGGCGATCTCGACGATGTCCCGGAGAGGCGGCCAGGGATCGTCAGCCCGACCGGCCGACTTCCGAATGCCTACGCCCCATAAGAACGACCGGAGGAAACGACCATGCGTCTTGCAGGCAAGCTTGCCGTCATCACCGCGGCTGCATCGGGGATGGGAAAGGCCGGGGTCGAGCTCTTCCTCCGTGAAGGGGCGAAGGTCTGTGCCATCGACCTGAACGGCGACGCGCTGGAGAAGCTCGCGGCCGAGATGAAGGCGAAGGGCTACGCGGTCGAGACGATACAGGCCGATCTCTCCTCGGCCGAACGGCAGCGCGGGACCGTGCATGAAGCGGCTGCCAAGCTCGGCGGCATCGACGTGATGTGGGCCCATGCCGGCATTCCCGGCCCTGGCGGCATCGAGGATCTCGACCTCGGCGCCTATCAGCAGGCGATGTCGCTCAACATCGATTCCGCCGCATTGGCGGCGGGTGAGGTGATCAAGCACATGCGCAAGCGCGGCGCCGGCTCCCTGATCTTCACGGCCTCGATCTCGGGCCTCGTCGGCTCGATGTTCTCGCCCGTCTATTCCGCCGGCAAGTTCGCGGTGGTGGGGCTGACCAAGTCGCTCGCCCAGACCTTCGCGCCCGACAAGGTGCGCGTGAACGTGATCTGCCCGGGCCTGACCGACACGCCGATGGCCATGGGCTTTACCAGCCGTGCGGGCGACCCCGTCGAGGCCGCCGCCAACGAGAAGAAGCTGCTGATGTCGGTGCCGCTCGGGCGCCTGTGCCGGCCGGAGGAGATCGCCCATGCGGCGCTGTGGCTGGCCTCGGACGACGCGTCCTTCGTGACGGGCGTGGCGCTGCCGGTCGACGGAGGCTTCACAGCCCGCTGAGGGGCGGGCCGCCAAAACAATCCGACGCAACAAAAGAACATCGGAACGAAGAGGGAGGGATCATGACACAGGAACTGAACCGGCGCCGGCTCATGCAGATCGCGGCCGCCGCCACGGTGCTGCCTGCGGGCTTCGCACATGCGGCCGATCCGCTGAAGGTCGGCGTGCTCGTGCCGATGACGGGGGCCACGGCCGGCGACGGGGCGCGACTGCTGAAGGCGCATGAGCTCGCGGCCAAGCAGATCAACGAGGCCGGTGGCATCGCGGGCTTGGGTGGCGCGAAGATCGAGCTCATGGTCGCCGACACGCAGTCGAAGCCGGAGGTCGGCCGCAGCGAGGCCGAGCGCCTGATCTCGCGGGCCGGCGCCAGCGTGCTGCTCGGGGCCTGGGCCTCGGCCGTCACGATCCCTTCGATGCAGGTCGCGGAGCGCTACCGGACGCCCTTCATCGTCACCAGCGCCGTCACCGATTCGATCACCGAGCAGAAGCTGCAATTCGTCTTCCGCGTTTCGCCGAAGGGCAGTTGGGCGGCAAAGGACGTGATCGAGTTCATCGGCTTCCTGCGCCAGAAGGGCCAGAAGATCGACAAGGTGGCGCTTGCCTATGAGGACGGCCCCTTCGGCCAGACCGTGTCGAAGGGCTACAAGGCCGGCCTGCCCGAGAAGGGCATCGCCATCGTCGCGGAGGAGACCTTCCGCACCGGCTCGCCCGATCTCTCGACGCAGGCGGCCAAGCTCAAGGCGAGCGGCGCCGATCTCGTGCTGATCGTCTGCTATGTCGACGACGAATCCGTGCTGCTGCGGGCGCTCGCCGCCCAGCAATACAAGCCCATGGTGCTCGGCTATGGCGGCGGCCATGTGCATCCGACGCTGCTCAAACTCGGCCCGCTGGTCGAGGGTGCCTTCGGCATCGTCGAGTGGATGGAGGACGTCAAGAAGCCCGCTTCCGAGACCTTCGTGAAGACCTACAAGGAGGCCTATGGCGAGGCGCCGCTGAGCAACGCCGCGCAGGCCTATGCGTCGACCTGGGCCGCCGCCCTGGCGGCGGATGCGGCGCGCAGCCGCGAGCCGCTGGCGATCCGGGATGCGCTGCGCAAGCTCAAGCTGTCGAGCGGCCCGGCCTCGCTCCTGCCCAACGATGCGCTCGCCTTCGACGAGAACGGCCAGAACATCGTGGGCAATGTGATGTCGCAGGTGATCGACGGCAACTTCGTCACCGTCTGGCCCGAGGCCGTGGCGAGCAAGCCCGTCAAGTTCCTGAAGTGAGCCCCTCGGCCCCGCCGCGCCGGCGGGGCCCCGCTTTCCCGAAGCCGACCGGACCGACATGACCTTTGGCATCTTCCTTCAGGCCGTCGTCAGCGGCCTGGCGAACGCCTCCATCTACGCGCTGATCGCGGTCGGGCTCACGCTCGTCTTCGGTGTGATGCGGATCATCAACTTCGCCCATGGCGAGTTCCTGATGATCGCGATGTATGGCGGCTTCTTCGCCTGGTCCCTGTTCGGGGTCGACCCCGTCATGGCCATCCTGATCGTGACGCCGCTGCTCGCGCTGCTGGGCATGGCTCTCTATGGCGGCATCGTGCGCTTGGCGCTCAAGGTGCCGGAGATCAACCAGATGGCGGTGACGCTCGGGCTGTCGCTTCTACTGCAGCATCTCGCGCTCGTCCTCTTCTCCGGCGACAACATGCTGGTGACGCAGCCGCGCTCGACGGCCGGCATCGTGCTCGGGCCGGTGGTGATCCAGGTGACGCATCTGATCGCCTGCGGCGCCTCGCTGCTGCTGCTCGGCCTGATCTACCTGATCCTGCGGCGCACCGATTTCGGCCTCGTCATGCGTGCGGTCGCGCAGTCGCGCGACGGGGCGGCGCTGTCGGGAATCGATATCGCTTCCGTCTATAAATGGGCGATGGCGGTGGGCGTCGGCACGCTCGGCGTGACCGGGCCGCTGCTGGTCTCGATCCTCTACGTCAATCCGCATGTCGGCGCGCTGTTCACGCTGAAGGCCTTCGTCATCGTCATCGTCGGCGGCCTCGGCTCCTTTGGCGGGGTGCTGGTCGGTGCGCTGATCGTCGGCCTGGCCGAGAGCATCGCGGGGGCGTGGTTCTCGGCTTCGATCGCGGCCGCCGTGCCGTTCGCTATCCTGATCCTCGTCCTGCTGCTGCGCCCGGAGGGGCTGATGAACCGGAGCCTTGCACGATGAGCGGCTTCAGAACCGTCGCCATCGTCGCCGCGCTCGTGGTCGCGGCCTTCCTGCTGGCGCTCTCGGACCGCTACTACATGGATGTCTTCATCCTGACCTGCTTCTACGGCGCGCTCGCCGTGTCCTGGAACATGATGGCAGGTCTGACGGGGCTGATGTCCCTGGGGCACGCGCTCTTCGTCGGCATCGGCGCCTATAGCGTCGCCTGGGGCGCTTCTGTGCAGGGCTGGCCGCCCCTGGTGACCTGGCCGATGGGTGTCGTCATCGCGGTGGCGGCCGCTGCCGTCATGGGAATGCTCTGCTTCCGCTATGGCTTGCGGGGCTACTTCTTCGCGATCGCGACGCTCGCCTTCAACGAGGTGGCGTTCTTCTCGGTCTCGGCCAGCGTCGCGCTCGGCCGCTCGGACGGGCTGATCCTGCCGACCTCCTCGGAGGATTCGGTCATGATGCTGCAGTTCTTCGACAAATGGCCCTATGGGCTGATCATCGGCACGGTGCTGATCGCGACGCTGGCGATAGGGCAATACCTGCTGACGTCCCGCACCGGCTATTACTGGCGGGCGCTGCGCGACAATGAGGAGGCGGCGGAAGCGCTCGGCGTCAACGCGCGCGCCTACAAGCTGCGCTGCTTCATGCTCAGCGCCGGCATTTCCGCAGTTTGCGGCGCGTTTTACGCCAATTACGTCGCCTTCGTGGATCCGCGCTCGGTGCTCGGCATCGACCTCTCGATCCAGATGCTGGTCTATTCGATCATCGGCGGCATGGCGCTGCTCTGGGGGCCGCTGCTCGGGGCGGTGCTGCTCGTGCCCTTCAGCGTGCTCCTGCGCAACATCTCCGCCATGCAGGGCAGCGAGATCATCGCCTACGCGGTGCTGCTCGTCGTCCTCGCGCTGATCCTGCCGCAAGGCATCGCCGGCTGGCTGACGGCCCGTTGGCGCCGCCGCAAGGCCGCGCCGCGCCCTGAGGGCTTCGCCAGCGTCGCGGCGGCGGAGAAATCGGCATGACGGCGCTGCTCGAACTCAAGAATGTCGGCAAGGCCTTCGGCGGTCTCAAGGCGCTGAGCGATGTCAGCTTCAGCGTCGCGCCCGACGAGATCTTCGCGATCATCGGCCCGAACGGCGCCGGCAAGACCACGCTGTTCAACTGCATCGCCGGCGCGCTGGCGCCGACGCAGGGCGAGATCCTTTTCCAGGGCCGGCGCATCGACGGCCGGCCGCCGCATGAGATCTGCGCGCAGGGTCTCGTGCGCACCTTCCAGATCGTGAAGCCGTTTCGCGGCATGACCGTGCTGGAGAACGTCAAGGTCGCGGCCTTCGCCCGCCATCCGCGTCCGCGCGACGCCGAGGCGGCGGCCCACCGGGTGCTGGCGCATCTCGGCATGGAGGCCTTCGCCGAGACCGACGCCGACGAACTCAATGTCGCCCAGATGCGCCGGCTCGAGATCGCGCGTGCGCTCGCGACCGAGCCCAAGCTACTGCTGCTCGACGAGATGCTCGCCGGCCTCACCCCGGCCGAGTCCGCGGCGATGTGCGACCTGATCCGCGCGCTGCCGCGGCAGGGCATCGCCGTCATCGTCGTCGAGCACTCGATCCCGGTCGTCCGAAGCCTGTGCGAGCGCGCCGTGGCGATCACTTTCGGCGAGGTGCTGGCGGAGGGGACGACGGAAGAGGTGATCGACGATCCGCGCGTTCAGGAAGCCTATCTCGGCCGGGCCGACGCAAAGGTCGACGCATGAGCACGCTCGTCCTCGACAATGTTTCGGCCGGCTACGGCAAGGTCGATGTCATCCGCGGTGTCAGCCTCGCCATTCCGGCCGGGCGGCGCGTGGCGCTGGTCGGCTCGAATGGCGCGGGCAAAAGTACCATCGTGCGCACTATCAACGGCCTGCTGCCGCTGCGAGGCGGCAGCATCAGCTGGGACGGTGCCGCCATGGGCCCGGTCCGGGCGTCCCACCGCACGCGCGCCGGCATCGGCACCGTGCCGGAGGGGCGCCTTCTCTTTCCCGACTGCACCGTGTCCGAGAACCTCATCGCCGCGACCACGTTCGGCGAGGCGAAGGCGAAGCGCGAACAGAGCCTGGAGAGTGTCTTCGGGCTTTTTCCCCGGCTGCGGGAGCGTGCCGCCCAGCGCGCCGGCACCTTGTCCGGCGGCGAGCAGCAGATGGTCGCGATCGGCCGGGCTCTGATGACGCGGCCGCGGCTGCTCGTCCTGGACGAGCCTTCGATCGGCCTTGCGCCGCGGATCGTGGCGGAGATCTTCGAGGTGCTGAGCTCGCTGACCAGCACGGGTCTGAGCCTCCTGCTGGTCGAACAGAACGTGCAGCTCAGCCTGCGCTCGGTCGACGAGGCCTATGTGCTGCGCCAGGGAACGATCGTGCTGCATGGCGAGGCCGCGCAGCTGCTCGACGATCCGCAAGTGCGCGCGGCCTATCTCGGACAGTGAGCGGCATGAACATCGCCTCCCTCCTCAGCCGCGCCGCCCGCGTCCTGCCGCACCGGACGGCGGTGTTTGAGGGCGACCGCGCGGTCTGGAGCTTCCGGGAGCTTGCATCGCTCTCGGCACGGATCGCGGCGGGGCTGGTCGCGCGTCATGGGCTGAAGCCCGGCGACCGGGTGGCGCTGGTGATGCGCAATTGCCCCGCCTATCTCGCGCTGCTCTTTGCCTGCTGGCGCGCCGGGCTGATCTGCGTGCCGGTGAACGCCAAGCTCCATGCCCGCGAGATCGCGCATATCCTCGACGATTCCGGCGCGGCGCTTGTCTTCGTCACTGCCGATCTTGCCGCCACGGTGCAAGAAGCTACCCGCTTCATGCAGGCGAAAACGCCCACGGCGCTGCTCGTCGGGGACGCCGATTATCGCGCGCTCGCGGCCTGCGATGAAGCGGGCGAGCACGACGGCGCCGCAGGCGATCCGGCATGGCTCTTCTATACGAGCGGCACGACGGGGCGCTCCAAGGGCGCCGTGCTTTCCCACCGCAACCTGCTGGCGATGACGCTGGGCTATCTCGCCGAGGTCGACACGGTTTCTCCTGGCGACTGCATCCTGCATCCGGCACCGCTCTCGCATGGCTCGGGCCTCTACGCCCTGCCGCATGTCGCCGGCATGGCGGCGCAGGTCGTGCCGGAGAGTGGGCGGTTCGACCCCATGGAGCTGGCCTTCCTGCTCCGCAGCCATAAGGGGGGCGCCTTCTTCGCGGCGCCGACCATCGTGACGAGGCTGGTGAATGCCGGCGTCATCGGCGATGCGGAGCGGGCGGGCCTCAAGACGATCATCTATGGCGGCGGGCCGATGTATGTCGAGGACAGCCATCGCGCGCTCGAAGTCTTCGGCCAGCGCCTCGTGCAGATCTACGGCCAGGGCGAGAGCCCGATGACCATCACGGTGCTGCCGCGCCACCTCCATGCCGACAGCGGCGATGGCGCGCTGGACGGGCGCCTGGGTTCGGTCGGCTATGCGCAGGCGGTCGTTTCGCTGCGCATCGCGGGCAGCGACGATGAGCCTCTGCCGGCGGGCGAGATCGGCGAGGTGCTGGTGCGCGGCGACACGGTCATGAGCGGCTATTGGAACAACCCGGAGGCGACCGCCAACGCGCTGCGCGGCGGCTGGCTGCATACCGGCGATCTCGGCTCGCTCGACGAAAACGGGCTGCTCACACTGAAGGACCGGTCCAAGGACGTGATCATCTCCGGCGGGGTCAACATTTACCCGCGTGAGGTCGAGGAGGTGCTGCTGCAGCACGAGGCCGTCTGCGAGGTCGCGGTCTTCGGGCGCAAGCATGCCGATTGGGGCGAGATCGTCGTCGCCGCGATCAGCCTGCATGAGGGCGCCTCGGTCGGCGAGCGCGAACTCGACGCGCTCTGCGAGGCTCATATCGCCCGCTTCAAGAAACCCAAGCAGTACCTCTTCATGGAGGCGCTGCCCAAGAACTCCTACGGCAAGATCCTGAAGACGGAGCTGCGCCGCCAGACAGCCTGAAAACCCATCCCGCAAGAGCGCGACCACAACGCGCCGCATCACCCACGGAGGAACGACATGACGAGGACCCTCAAGGCGGCCTGCCTGGCCGCGACCGCGCTTTGCGCGCTGACCACGCCTTCGCTCGCGCAGACCAAGCTGCGCGTGGCCGACTCTTTTCCCGGCGGCCACTATCTGGTGAAGCTGATCATCCAGCCCTGGATGGCCGAGGTGACGAAACGCACCAATGGCGCGGTGACCTTCGAGTATTTCCCGAGCCAGCAGCTCGGCAAGGCGGCCGACATGCTCAAGCTGACCCAGACCGGGGTCGCCGAGATCGGCTATGTCGCGCCGGCTTATGTCTCGGACAAGATGGTCGCTTCCGAAGTCGCGATGCTGCCCGGCGGCTTCAAGACGTCCTGCGAGGGCACGCGCGCCTATCTGCAGACGGCCCGCAACGGCCTCGTCGCGCAGCAGGACTATGCGCCCAACAAGATCAAGCTGCTGCTCGCGGTCGCGCTGCCGCCCTACCAGATCCTGACGGCCAAGACCGCGATCGCCTCGGAGCAGGACCTCAAGGGTCAGAAGCTGCGGACCACCGGTGGCGCGCAGGACCTGACGCTGCGCAGCATCGGCGCGACGCCGGTCCGGATGGCGGCGCCCGAAACCTATGAATCGCTCTCGCGCGGCACGCTCGACGGCGTGCTCTTCCCGCTCGACAGCGTCATTTCCTACAATGTCGACAAGCTGGTGAAGTATTCGACCGAGGGCGAGAACTTCGGCAGCTTCATCGTCGCCTATTCGATCAGCGACCAGGCCTGGGCGAAGCTTCCGCCCGAGACGCAGAAGGCGATGGCCGAGGCCGCCGAGGAGGTCAACCGCTCGGCCTGCGCTGCGGTCGACCAGCAGGAAGCCGAGACCAAGCAGAAGCTGAAGGATGCCGGCGTCACCTTCGCGCCGCTGCCTGCGGCGATGAAGGCCTCGGTCGCGACCAAGCTCGGGGAGGTCGGTGCCGAATGGGCGAAGGGGCTGGACGGGCGCGGCAAGAAGGGCAGCGAGGTCCTGAAGGAGTTCCAGGGCATCCTCAAGGCTGCCGGCGGCTGAACGAGACGATCGCTGCGGCCGGCGCGGCTCCGCGCCGGCTCATCCCCGCAAGGACCTGCCGATGAAACCGATTCTGCGCCTGCTCGCCCGCGTCGAGAACGCCTTGGGCTGGCTCGCCGCGCTGGCGATGATCGCGATGATGCTCGTCGTCTTCTGCGACGTGCTGATGCGCTACATCTTCCACAGCCCGCTCTCCTGGGCCTACGACCTGATCTCGCTCTATCTGGTCGCCGCCGTCTTCTACTTCTCGCTCTCGGCCGCCTATAGCGAGGGCGCCCACGTCAATGTCGACATCCTGCAGCAGACCTTCCCGAAGACCGGGATCCGGCTGAGCGAGATCGTCACCGCCGCGGTCGGCACGATGATCTTCGGCCTGATCGCCTATTTCGGCGCGCTGAAGACCATCGACGCCTTCGTCGAGAAGGACGTGCTTTCGGGGGCGATTGCCTGGCCGACATGGCCGGCGAATGCGCTGGTGCCGCTTGGCTGCGGCCTGCTGGCGCTGCGGCTGACCCTCCACTTCATCGGCCACGTCATCGATCTCGCCACCGGCAGCTCGCTGATCCCGCTGAGCATCGGCCACCATGGCGACAAGGAGCGCTTCGAATGATCGTCGCCATCGGATTGGGGGCGCTGTTCGTCCTGCTGGCCATCGGCACGCCCGTCGGTTTTGCGATGGCGGCTTCCGGAATTCTCGGCCTCTATCTCGTCGGCGGCATGCCGATCCTCTCCGGCATCCTGCAGACCGCGCCGCTTTCGACGGTCAGCGCCTATGAGCTGATCACCATCCCGATGTTCCTGCTGATGGCGGAGCTCGTGCTGCTCAGCGGCGTCGCCGACGATCTGTTCCGGGCGACGGCCGCCTGGATGGGGCGCGTCCGGGGCGGGCTCGCCATGGCGACGGCGCTGGCTGGCGCCGGCTTCGGCGCGATCTGCGGCACCAGCACGGCTTCGGCGGCAACGCTCTCGGCGACCAGCCTGCCGGCGATGCTGAAGCAGGGCTACGAGCCGTCGATGGCCGGCGGCGTCGTCGCGATCTCGGGCACGCTCGCCATGCTGATCCCGCCGAGCGTCGCGTTGGTCATCTACGGGCTGCTGGCGGAGGTGAATATCGGCGGCCTGCTGATCGGCGGCATCATCCCGGGCATACTCGTGATGCTCACGATCATGGCGACGGTCTATGTCCTCGTCCTGCTCGATCCCTCGCGTGCTCCGGCGGCCGCGCCGGTGTCGTGGCGGGAGAAGATCGCCTGGCTCAGGGTCGTCGGGCCGATGGTCGTGCTGTTCGGCGCCGTCACCGGCGTGATCTATACCGGGATCGCGACGCCGACCGAGGCCTCGGCGCTCGGCGCGACCGGGGCGCTCGCCATTGCCGCCTGGTACGGCAAGGTGACCACGCCGGCGCTGGTCAAGGTGCTGCGCCGCTCGGCGAACGGCACCTGCATGATCGTGATGATCCTGCTCGGCGCGCACATCTTCGGCTATTTCTTCACGCTGACGCAGGTCACGCAGAACCTCGTCGCCTGGGTGGGCGCGCTCGAAGTGTCGCGCTGGGTGATCATCGCGCTGATCCTGTGCGGCTACATCATCCTCGGCATGTTCATGGACCAGATCGCGATCCTGGTGCTGACGGTGCCGATCGTGCTGCCGCTTATCAAGGTGCTCGGCTTCGATCCGCTCTGGTTCGGCATCATCAAGATCGTGACGGCGGAGGTCGGCATGATCACGCCACCGATCGGGCTCAACTGCTTCGTCGTCGCGCGCTATTCCGGCCGGCCGGTGCAGGAGATCTTCCGCGGCTCGCTGCCGCATTTCATCGCCCATATCATCATCATCGCCGTGCTGGTCGCCTGGCCGGAGATCATCCTCTGGCTGCCACGCCAGATGATGGGCGGTTGAGACGGCTTGATCGGCGGCTGCCGCCACGGTAGCCGGTTGTTCACGAGCAACCGGCAACCGGCGAGGCGACATGACGAGCCTGAAATTCGGGACCTCCGGCCTGCGGGGGCTTGTGACCGAGCTCGTCGGCCTGCCGGCCTACAGCCATGTCCGCGCCTTCTGCGCCATGATCGCCGAGGACGGGGCGGCCGGGCCGGGCGGCGAGGTGCTGATCGGCCGGGATCTGCGCTCTTCGAGCCCGCTGATCGCGGCGCAATGTGCCCGCGCGATTTCCGACGCCGGGCTCAAGCCCGTCGATTGCGGCGAGGTGCCGACGCCGGCGCTGGCGCTCGCCGCCATGAGCCTCGGTGCTCCTGCGGTGATGGTGACGGGTAGCCACATCCCCGATGATCGCAACGGGCTGAAATTCTACCGCTCCGAAGGCGAGATCGACAAAGCTGACGAAGCGCGCATCCTCGGCTGGCATGGCAAGCTCGCCCTCTCTGCCTTCCCGGAAGCGCCGGCGACAGCGCAGCCGCATGAGGCGCTCGCCGCCTATCAGGCGCGCTATGCCGGCTTCTTCGGTTCCGCGGCGCTGAAGGGGCTCGTTGTCGGCGTCTACCAGCACTCCTCGGTGGGGCGGGATGCGATCTGCGATGCGCTTGCCGCACTGGGCGCTGAGCCCGTACCGCTCGGGCGCGCCGACCGCTTCATCCCGGTCGATACCGAGGCGCTGAGGCCCGAGGATGAGGAACTCGCCCACGGCTGGGCCGGCGAGCAGCGACTGGACGCCATCGTATCGACGGATGGCGATGCCGACAGGCCGCTGGTGGCGGACGAGACCGGCCGCTTCCTGCGCGGCGATCTCGTCGGGGCGCTGACGGCGGCCTCGCTCGGCGCCGATGCGATCGTGACGCCGGTGACGTCCAATTCGGCGCTTGAGAAGCTCGGCCTGTTCGAGCGCGTGGTCCGCACGCGCGTCGGCTCGCCCTATGTCATCGCCGGCATGGCCGAGGCCAAGGCGGCGGGCGCGCGCATCGTCGTCGGATTCGAGGCAAATGGCGGCGTGCTGCTCGGCTCCGATGTCGTGCGCGAGGGACGCAGGCTGCCGGCACTGCCGACGCGCGACGCGATGCTGCCGATCCTCGCGGTGCTTTCGCTCCGGGCCCGGCGTGACAAGCCGCTCAGCGCGATCGCGGCCGAGCTGAATTTCCAGATCGCCCTGTCGGACCGCCTGCAGGAGGTGCCGCAGGAGAGGACGGCGGCCATGATCGCGAAGCTCGATGCCGAGGACGGCGCCTATCGCGAGGCGGCGTTCGTGGCGCATGGCGGCGTCGCCGTGCGCGACCGGCGCGACGGCCTGCGGCTCACGCTCGGCGATGGCGCGACGATCCATTTCCGCGCCTCGGGCAATGCGCCGGAGCTGCGCGTCTATGTCGAGGCGCCGGATCGCACCAAGGCCGAGGCGCTGCTGGCGGAAGGGCTCGCCTTTGCGGCTAAGGCGACGCGCGGTTAGGCCTTTTCCGCGGCCAGCCGCAGGATCGCTCGGGCGGTTTCGTAGGATTTGACGAAGGCCGGGATCGGCAGGAACTCGAAGCGCGAGTGGAAATTGCAGCCGCCGGTGAAGAAGTTCGGCGTCGGCAGGCCGCGCGCCGAGAGGGCCGCACCATCGGTGCCCCCCCGCATCGGAATCACCTTCGGCTTGATCTGCAGTGATTCCATTGCCGCGAAGATGAGATCGACCGGGCGGCGGTCATCGCCCAGGCTGTCGCCGATATTGCCGTAGGTGTCGGTGACGTGGGCCTCGACCCGGCCAGTCGGGTAGCGCGCTGCGATCTGGGCCGCGACCTCTCCTATGCGCTGCTTTCGCTCCATAAAGCGGGCGCGGTCGAATTCGCGGATCATGACCTTGAGCTTCGCCTCGCTCGGGCCGGCGGCAAGCTCGATGAACCAAAAATAGCCTTCGCGACCCGCCGTGTTCTCCGGTGTCTCAGCGCGGTCGAAGGCGGCCATGAAGTCGGTCGCCATCGTGAGCGGGTTCACCAGCACGCCCTTGGCCGACATCGGATGGGCGGTCACGCCGGTGAAGACGATCTCGCCCATGGCGGCGTTGAAGTTCTCGTAGACGACCTCGCCGACCTCGCAGCTGTCGATCGTATAGGCGAAGTCGCAGGGGAAGCGGGTTAGGTCGAGCGCCTTGGCGCCGCGCAGGCCGATCTCCTCGTCGGGCACGAAGGCGATCAGGATGTCGCCATGGGCGTCGTCCGGTCCGAGCTCGGCGAGCAGCGTCATGATGATGGCGATGGCGGCCTTGTCATCGGCGCCGAGCACGCTGGTGCCGTCGCTGACGAGGATGTCGGCGCCGTTCCAGGGCTTGATCAGCGGGTTCTCGGCGACGCGCAGCCAGATGTCCTGCTCGCGGTTGAGGCAGAGGTCGCTGCCTTCAAAGCGCAGGATCTGCGGCTTGACCACCGGCGAGAGCCCGACATCGACGGTGTCGAGATGGGCGATGAAGCCGATGCGCGGCGCGCCGGGACTGGTGCCGCGCTTCAACGCCGTCACCGTGGCGTGGTCGTCGACGACGATGTTCTCCAACCCGAGCGCCCGCAGTTCCTCGGCCAGAAGCTCGGCGAGGCGCTGCTGGCCCGGCGTCGAGGGCAAGGTGGTGGAGGCCGCATCGCTCTGACTCTCGACCGCGACATAGCGCAGGAAGCGTTCGGTCAGCTGGGCGCTGAGGGTCATCGGGCAGTCTCCTCCGAAAATATCGCCCAGCGAGATAACCGAAGCGGCCCGGCTCTGGCGAGTGTCGCCCGCCATGTCATATCCTTGCTCCTGACAGATCTCAGGGCCAGAGAACCTATGGTCCAGGCTTTTGGAGGGCGGTCATGGCGCGTGACGCAGGTGAGATCCACATCGGCATCGGCGGCTGGGTGTTCGAGCCTTGGCGTGGCGCGTTCTATCCGGACGGGCTGCCGCAGAAGCGCGAGCTCGAATATGCCGCGGGCAAGCTCACCTCCATCGAGATCAACGGCACCTATTACGGCTCGCAGAAGCCCGAGAGCTTCGCCCGATGGCGCGAGGAGACGCCCGAGGGCTTCGTCTTCGCGCTCAAGGGCTCGCGCTTCTGCACCAACCGGCGCGTGCTGGCGGAGGCAGGGGCTTCGGTCGAGAAGTTCCTGACCAGCGGATTGACGGAGCTGAGGCACAAGCTCGGGCCGATCAACTGGCAGTTCATGCCGACGAAAAAATTCGACCCCGAGGATTTCGAGGCGTTCCTCAAGTTGCTGCCGAAGGAGGTCGACGGCGTTGCCCTGCGCCATGCGGTCGAGGTGCGGCACGACAGCTTCCGCTCGCCGGAATTTGTTGCGCTGCTGCGTGAATACGGGGTCGCCGTCATCACAGGCGCGGATTCCGAGCATCCGGTGATCGCGGACGTCACGGCCCCCTTCGTCTATGCGCGGATCATGGGCACGCAGGAATCCGAGCCGAAGGGCTATTCCGACACTGATCTCGACCGCTGGGCCAAGGCCGCCAAAGCTTGGGCCGAGGGCGGCGTGCCGGCCGGAATGGAGACCGTCGGCCAGGCCGCGCCCAAGCAGAAGCGCGATGTCTTCCTCTATGTTATCAGCGGCGGGAAAATCCGCAATCCGGCGGCAGCGATGGAGCTGATTGAGCGGGTGAAGAATTAGTCTTAAGCGTCTGCCGTTGCTTGAATTTCCTGGCAGACGTCGACCCATTCGGCGCGTGTCAGCTCGGCCATGCGCGTGGGCGAGATGCGCAGGGCGCTATGGGTCGAGCCTGCGGCCGGGACGACCTCGTCGAAGGCCTTGAGCGAGACATCGCAATAGACCTTGAGCGGGGTGGCGAGGCCGAAGGGGCAGACGCCGCCGACCGGATGGCCGGTCAGTGCCTCGACCTCCTCGGGGCCGAGCATGCGCGGCTTGCCGCCGAGAGCTTCGCGGGTCTTGCGGTTGTCGAGCCGGGCATCGCCACGGGCGACGACGAGTACCACTTCCTCGCCGATGCGCAACGAGAGCGTCTTGGCGATCTGACCGGGCTCGACGCCATGCGCGGCGGCTGCGAGCGGAACGGTCGCGCTGCTCTGCTCCGTGACGATGACGGCGATGTCGGGAGCGTGCGCGGCGAAGAAGGCGCGGACAGATTCGAGGCTCATGGCGCTACCGGAACCGCAGGAAAAGCAGGGCTGCGAAAGCCGCAGGCAGACCGAACACCAGCGCGAAGAAGGGCAGCTCCTGCATCATGGTGTAGCCGGCCCGGCTGACGCCGACCCACAGATTGATCAGGGCGACGGCCAGCCAGAGGGGCAGGAACAGCCTGACGGCGAAGCCGGTGGGATCTCCTTTGCCGAGCTTCAGCCGGCGCGAGAGAAAGTGCAGCGCGCCCAAAAGGGCGAAACCGGCGGCGATGACTTTGAGGCTGTGCATGCCGCCGCTCCCCTCAGTGCCGGAAGTGACGGTGGCCGGTGAAGACCATGGCAAGGCCGGCCTCGTCGGCGGCCTGGATGACCAGGTCGTCGCGCATCGAGCCGCCCGGCTGGATCACCGCCGTGGCGCCGGCCTCGGCTGCGGCGAGCAGGCCGTCGGCGAAGGGGAAGAAGGCGTCGGAGGCGACGACCGAGCCCTTGGCGAGCGTCTCGGGCAGGCCAGCCGCCTTTGCCGCTTCCGCGGCCTTCCAGGCGGCGATGCGCGAGGAATCGACGCGGCTCATCTGGCCGGCGCCGATGCCGACCGTAGCGAGATTCTTGGCATAGACGATGGCGTTCGACTTGACGTGCTTGGCGACGCGGAAGGCGAAGCGCAGATCGGCAAGCTCGCGCTCGCTGGGCTGGCGCTTCGTCACGACCTTGAGCTCCATGTCGTCGACGACGGCATTGTCGCGCGACTGGGCGAGGAAGCCGCCTGAGACGGTGCGCAGCGCGAGGCCCGGCGCGCGGACGTCGGGCAGGCCACCGGTCAGCAGCAGGCGCAGGTTCTTCTTGGCGGCGATCATCGCGATCGCCTCCTCGTCGGCATCAGGGGCGATGATGACCTCAGTGAAGACCTCGACGATCTTCTTCGCCGCGGCCGCGTCGAGCTTGCGGTTCAGCGCGACGATGCCGCCGAAGGCGGAGACAGGGTCGCAGCGCAGCGCCAGCTCATACGCTTCCAGCAGCGAGCCGCCGGCGGCGACGCCGCAGGGATTGGCGTGCTTGACGATGACGCAGGCGGCGGTGGCGGCGGGATCAAACTCCGCGACGCATTCGAAGGCGGCGTCGGTGTCGTTGATGTTGTTGTAGGAGAGCTGCTTGCCCTGGACCTGACGGGCGGTCGAGACGCCGGGGCGGTTCTCCGGGGTGCGGTAGAAGGCGGCCCATTGATGCGGGTTCTCGCCATAGCGCATCGTCTCGGCAAGCGTGCCGCCGAGCGCGCGGAAGGCCGGCGCGGTGTCTTTCAGCTCGTTGGCGAACCAGTTCGAGATCGCCGCATCATAGGCCGCGGTGCGGGCATAGGCCTTCTGCGCGAGCTTGCGGCGCAGGGTGAGCGTGGTGGCGCCCTTCTGCGCCTCCAGATCGGCCAGCACGGAGGCGTAGTCCGAAGGCTCGACCACGACGGCGACGTCGTGGTGGTTCTTGGCCGCGGCGCGGATCATCGCGGGGCCGCCGATGTCGATGTTCTCGATGCAATCGTCATAGGGCTTGCCGGCCGCGACCGTCGCCTCGAAGGGGTAGAGGTTCACAACGAGCAGGTCGATCGGCTGGATGCCGTGGCCGAGCATCGAAGCCTGGTGCTCGGGATGAGAGCGGATGGCGAGCAGCCCGCCATGGACCTTGGGATGGAGCGTCTTGACGCGGCCGTCCATCATTTCCGGGAAGCCGGTCAGATCGGAGACGTCGCTGACCGGCAGGCCGGCCTCGGCGATCGCCTTCGCCGTGCCGCCGGTCGAGACCAGCGCGATGCCGAGCTTGTGGAGGGCGCGCGCGAAGTCGATCAGCCCGGTCTTGTCGGAAACGGAAAGGAGCGCGCGCTCGACGCGGCGAAGTTCATTCGGCATCGGGATCAGGTCCGGCTTTTATTGCAGGGACAGGCTGTTTGGGCGCGAGCTATCATGCTGCCCTGCGAAAGGCAAAGCGCGCCGTCGCAGATCCGTCACGCGTCGAGGTCGGGATCAGGCTCGCCGGCCTCGCGCTCGGCGATGGCCGCGGCCACCGTCTTGCCGGCGCGCGGATTGGCGGTGCGGATGCGGCTGAAGCGCCAGGTGATGCGCGGCGTCTCGACCGCGTCGAAGGCGATGACGAGCTGTTCCGTGCGGCGACGTCCGTCCGACGCGGCGAGGAAGATGCTCTCCTCGAGCGCGATGATCCGGCCTTCGGCCTCGAAGCCCCAGACCTCGCCGGAGGCAAGCGCCAGCAGCGCGCCACTGCCGTCGCGGACGAGGCTCGCCCGGACATTGGGGTGCAGATGGAAGCGCAGGGCGGCCGGCAGGCTCGCGCGCGAGCCGGTCAGCGCGACCTCGTCCTCGCCGGAGAGCGAGGCGCCGTCGCGGGCGAGCAGCAGGCGGCGGGTATGAACGGCTCCCAGGCTGCGGCGGTAACCGTCATGGCTCGCCACCCATTCCGGGCCTTCCGGATTGTCCTGGCGCGCGATGCGGACATCCTTCGGGCCGGATACGACGCGCATCTCGCCCAGCACCATGCCGAAATTCGCGCTGGAACGGTCGTCGAGGACGAGCGTGGAATGCGCGGCGGTGCTGCGTGCGGCGAGCCTGAGCTCAGGCGGGCCGAAGCGGCTGGCGCCGCAATTGACGACAATGCGCTGGGGGCCGCTGGAGAATTCGAAGGCGAGGCAGCCCGCATGCGCCTCCGTGGAATTGGCGCCGCGTGGCGGCGCGCCGGCATCGGTGACCACGATGCTGCGTTCGGCGGCGAGCCGGCTGTAGCCGGAATAGGCGGCGTGCTCGGTGGGGCGGCCGCGGGCGTCGTCATAGGCAGCGAGCGTCGCCATCAGATCGGGCGGGGTCGTGCCCATGCCGTTGAACAAAGCGAGCGCGCCGTCGCCATGCCGGAACAGGCGCAGATGCGGCATCATCCGCTCGATCGCCGTCAGGACGCCGCGCGGCGGCTCCAGCCCGCGCGCCGCGAAGGTCTCGCGCAGCGGCAAGAGGTCGAGCAGGAATTCGATCAGCAGGCGCGGATTGCGCGAGAGATGGCCGCCATCGGGCAGGATCTGCTCGTCGAGCTCGTCCGAGAGCTGTGTCTCGACGCGCCGCCGCCTGGCGTCGTGGCCGTCGAGGCAGATCGCGGCCAGCGTGATGGCGATCAGGCTGTTCAGCCGGTCGGCGCCTTCCACGGCGCCGGCCAGCGCGAGGTCGAGCCATTCGGCGAGTTTGGCGACATGGCGCAGGAAGCGCTCATAGAAGACGTGATCGGCGCCTTCCAGCAGCAGCGGCGAATGGGAGAGGAAGGCGACCAGCCGGCGCGCCGCGACGGCCGGGCGCCGGGCGATCTCGTTGCGGTCGCGGCGCTTGACGATGAACTCCTCCACGAGGCTGCGGGCATTGGCGCGGGCAATGGCGGTGTCGGCGGCGCGCATGTGGCGCAGCCAGCCGAAGCCGTAGAGCACCTCGGCCCAGGCCTCGCTCGGCGGCACAGCGTCGAATGGGGATTCGCCATGGGTCCGCAGCGTGCGCCCGGAGAAGGCGTAGTAGCCCGCATAGAAATCACCTGCCGTGGTCGGGTCGGCCGTGCGCAGGTCGTGAGGTGCGAAGAGCAGCCGCGTCGCAGGCCTGCGGCCAAACGGCCAGAGCCGACGCGTCGCGCCGACGACCTGGCCGCGCGTGCGCCGTGCCGCCCGTCCGATGGCGGCCTGGGCCAACCCCCGTCGCTCAGACCAGCCGCTCAAATGCCCCTGACGCTCCATCCCCGATGCGCGCGATGCCGGCACACGCCGATTCTCTCTGAGAATCCGCAGCGCCCCCACGCGGCAGATCAGGGAGCCGTCATAGCCTGATCAGACGGCTTGCGTAAAATCCCGTCCATCCGGATAACCGCGCGGAAAGGTTGTGGAGCTGGTGCGGCAACGCGCGGATGTCGCCATTTGCGTCGATTGCCTCGGCCAAACCGCCGATTTCAGCCGCCTGGGCGGGTTCGCGACGAAACTGGGGATTGCGCTCCAGGAAGGCGGCAATCTGCGCCTCGCCCTCCTGCGGCTCTAGCGAGCAGGTGCAGTAGACGAGCCTGCCGCCGGGCTTCGTCAGGGCGGCGGCGGCATCGAGCAGCCGCTCCTGCAAGGCGGCGAGCCGGTCGCGATCCTCGTCCGTCTTGCTCCAGGCGACATCGGGATGGCGGCGGATCGTGCCGGTCGCACTGCAAGGCGCATCGAGCAGTACGGCGTCGAAGGGCTCGGCCTTCCAGTTCGTGGCATCGCCTGTGACCACCTCGGCGGTGAGTCCGAGGCGGGCGAGATTCGCCTTGAGGCGGCGCAATCGCGGGGCCGAGCGGTCGAGCGCGGTGACGCTGGCGCCCGCAACGGCGATCTGGGCGGTCTTGCCGCCGGGGGCCGCGCAGAGATCGACGATGCGCTCGCCGGGCTTGGGTGCGAGCAGCTTCACAGGCAGGGCGGCGGCGGCATCCTGAACCCACCAGGCGCCTTCCTCGAAGCCGGGCAGGCCGGTGACGGTCTGGCGCTCGCGCAGGCGAACCGAACCGGTCGGCAGCACGATGCCGTCGAGGGCTTCCGCCCAGTGGGCGGGATCAGCCTTGACCGTGAGGTCGAGCGGCGGCTCCTCGCGATGGATCGCAGCGATGGCGGCGGCAGTCTCCTCGCCATAGCTTTCGCGCCAGCTCTCGGCCAGCCAGTCCGGCGTGTCCCGGAAGGCGTCGGCGGCCGTCTCGGCCAGGATCGCGTCGCGCTCGCGCACCAGCCGGCGCAGCAGGGCGTTGCCTAGCGCGACGTAGCGGGCCGAGCGCGGGTCCTCATGGAGATGCCGGATGGCAAGGTCGACAGCGGCGTGGTCCGGCACGTCGAGGAACAAAATCTGGGCCGCCGCCGCGACCAGGATCGGCTCGAAGGGGCCGGAATTGCGCGGGCTGCCGCGTTCGAGGCGGGCGTTGATCGCCTCCTGGATCGTGCCGAGCCGGCGGAAGGCGGTGACGGCGATGGCGCGGGCGAGCCCGGCATCGGCGGCGTCGAGGCCGGCTTCCGGGAGCAGGCGCTCGAATGTCTCATCGAGCGCGACGCGGGCGCGCAGCACCTCGTCGATCGCGTCGGCGGCGAGCCGGCGAGCCGGCAGGCCGGGTGCGTTGCTGCGCGTGATCGGCGGCGGTTCCGGCGAGCGGGGGCGCTGGGGGGCGTGGCGGGCCATGGTCAGCCCCACGGCCCCGGCTGGCGGGGCTCGCTGCCCCAGGGGCTTGCGCCCGCCTGGCCGGTGAAGCTCGGGGCTGCGGCTCTGCGGCCGATGCCCATGGACTGGGCCTGATCCATCAGCGCGGCGATGCGGTTGCCGGTGTCGGGATGGGTCGAGAAGAGGTTATCCATGCCGCCGCCGGTCAAGGGATTGATGATGAACATGTGCGCCGTAGCAGGCTTCGCCTCCGCCGTCTCGCTGGGAATATGCGCGACGCCGGCGGCGATCTTGGCCAGCGCGTCGGCGAGCCAGACGGGATTGCCGCAGATCTGACCGCCGAGACGGTCGGCCTCGTATTCGCGCGAGCGTGAAATCGCCATCTGGATCAGGGCGGCCGCCATCGGCGCCAGGATCGAGAGCAGGATCTGGACGATGAAGTTCGGCCGGTTGTCGCGCGAGCCGAAGAACATGCCGAAGGTGACGAGCGAGGAGATCGCGCCGGCGAAGGTCGCCGTGATCGTCATGGTCAGCGTGTCGTGGTTCTTGATGTGCGCCAGCTCATGCGCCATCACGCCCGCCAGCTCCTCAGAAGAGAGCGTGCGCAGGATGCCGGTCGTGGCCGCGACCGCCGCGTTCTGCGGGTTGCGGCCGGTGGCGAAGGCGTTGGGCTGGTCCTCATCGATCAGGTATACGCGCGGCATCGGCATGTCCGCGCGTGCCGCGAGGTCCCGCACCATGCCGTAGAGCTCGGGCGCCGTGCGCTCGTCGACCTCCTGGGCGTTATGGGCGGCGAGCGCCAGCCGGTCGGAATTCCAGTAGCTGAAGAGATTGGTCACGGCGGCGAAGCCGAGCGCCATCAGCATGCCGCTGCCGCCGCCGAGCGCATAGCCGACCGCGCCGAACAGCGCCGTCAGGCCCGCCATGAGCATGCCGGTGCGAACGTAGTTCATCGTTTCCCCTTCATCGGCGTTGCTGCGGGGCGGAAAGCCCTCGCGGAGGCCGGGATCGTGTCCTATGTGGTGGGGACCAACCCGATCCTGCAAGATAACGCGCAAGGAAACGAGCGGAAATGCCTGACAAGACCGATGAGAGCGTGCCGGTTGCAGCGACCGAGACCAAGAGGCTCTCGCCGGCGGCGCAGCGTGCACTCGCCGAGGCGGCCGCCCGCCGCGCCGCGATCGACGCCCATGCCGCCGATGTCGCGAAGCAGCGCGAGGTCAACGGCCGCGGCGGTCTCGAGCCGGTGCGCTACGACGATTGGGAAGTGAAGGGCATCGCCAGCGACTTCTAAGGCGGTGCCGCAGCGGCACGACCCTTGCCAATCCGCGCGCTTTTCGGCCAAACAGCAGCGACTGGCAGCGGATTCTCGATATGAATGTGACCGACAAGCGCCTCGCGGCCCTGCGCCGCCTTCTCGCCGAGGCGCATGACAAGCTCGGCCTGAAGCTCGGCTTCCGGCTCTGGGACGGCAGCTTCGTCCCGGCTGGATGGGCCGCCGACGGGCTTGCCATCGCGATAGCCGATGCCGGCGTCGTCGCTGCGCTGATGCGCAAACCGAAGCTCGACACGCTGCTCAATCTGCATATCTCCGACCGCATCTCGATCGTGAACGGCTCGATCTTCGACCTCGCAAAGGCGCGGCCGGAGGGCAAGATCGGCCGGCTGGCGCGCAACATCCCGAAGGGCGCGGTGCTGGAGGTGGTCCGCCGCTTCATCTTCGCGCCCGGTAAGGCGCAGGCTGCCGTCGACCATCGCAAGGGCGACGAGATCGCGCGGGACGGCGCGCCGGCGACCAACAAGGCCAATATCGCCTATCACTACGACGTCTCGAACGATTTCTACCGGCTCTTCCTCGACGAGGAAATGGTCTACACCTGCGCCTACTTCACTGAGGATCATGGCGATATCGCCCGCGCCCAGCGCGACAAGCTCGACATGATCTGCCGGAAGCTGCGCCTCAAGCCCGGCGACCGCTTCCTCGACATCGGTTGCGGCTGGGGTGCGCTGGTCTGCCATGCGGCGCAGCATTACGGCGTCGAGGCCCATGGCGTGACGCTGGCCGAGGAGCAGCTGGCGCTCGCCCGCGAGAAGGTCGAGAGGCTCGGCCTGACCGACAAGGTGACGCTCCATCTCAAGGACTTCACCCAGATGGAGGGGGAGTTCGACAAGATCTCCTCGATCGGCATGTTCGAGCATGTCGGCATCGCCAACCACCCCTCTTATTTCAAAGCGGTGAACCGGCTGCTGCGTCCGCGGGGGCTCTATCTGCACCACACCATCTCGCGCCGGGCGAAGAAGACCGAGAAGGCCTTCAGGAAGATGCCGGCGGAGTATCGCGCGCTGGTGCGCTACATCTTCCCGGGCGGTGAGCTCGACCATCTCGGCATGTCGATCGCCAATCTCGAGCGCCATGGCTTCGAGGTTCACGACGTCGAGGGCTGGCGCGAGCATTACCAGCGCACGACGCGGCTGTGGTGGGAGCGGCTCGAGGCCAACAAGGCGAAGGCCGAGGCCGAGATCGGCCCGGAGCGGACGCGGATGTGGCTGCTCTATCTCGCCGGCTGCTCGCTCGCCTTCGAGCGGGGCGGGGCGCTGATCAACCAGACATTGGTGTCGAAGCGGCGCAAGGGCCCCTCGGGCCTGCCGCTGACGCGGACAGACCTCTATCGCGATTGAAGGCACGCGGCCGGCGCTCTAGCATCGGACCGAAAAGTGGAAACCACTTTTCGGAAAAATCCGATGCGATAACGACGTGATAGATCATCGTGACCGCGTCCGACAGGACGCGCGATGATCTAGCGCCGGCCAGGCCGTTTGTCGGAGGGAAGCGCCGGGCGGGCGCAGGCGCCTACTTCTTGACGAAGAGGTCGAGCTTTCCGTGATGCTCGGCCAGCAGGTAGTAGAAGGTCAGGCGGGACTTCGTCTTGTCGGCCTTCATGTGCTCGCAGATCGCCTTGACCGAGCCGTCGAGGTCGCCAGATTTCAGGCCGAGCTTCTTCTTCAGGAAATTCTCGCGGACGCGCTCGATCTCCGTGGGGTCGGAACAGGCGACGTAGCGGGTGTCCGGCTTGCTCATCACGAGCGCATAGGACTTCGACATCCCGGCAAAAGCGGCTTCGTTCAGCGGCTTCTTGGCGAACTTCTTCACGTCGGCGAGGTGGTCCATCTGGTAGCCCCTTCCTGGCCCGTGTCGAGCACGGGCGGTTTCGTGTCGCAACGTCAGGTTAACGTGCTTTTTCCCGAGGGGCGAGAGGGCCGGGCCGGCGATTTCGGCTTTTGGAACGATGCAATCACCGCCTTTGGTCGAAGACAGACGGATGCGCTGCGGGGATGGGGGGCACGCAGGCGAAGAGGGTTGAGCGCAGGCCCGTGCGATGCTGCATTGCGTCAAGATGATGTTGCATCGCGTTCCTCGAAAGCCGCCCGGTTTTCGGGACGATGCTTTTGAGGCCGTGCACGATGAAGCCGACGATCCTGATGGTGCCCCGCATGCCGGAGGCGCTGATCCGCGAGCTCTCGTCGCGCTATGATCTGATCGGGCCGATGGAGCGCTCGGCGCCCGAGTTCCTGCCGGAAGGCAAGGAGCGCGCGGAGGCGGTGCTGACGATCGGCACCCAGAAGACCGATGCCGCGCTGATCGACGCCCTGCCGAAGCTGAGACTGATCGCCTGCTACGGCACAGGCATCGAGGGCGTCGACGGCGCCCATGCCAAGGCGCGCGGCGTCCAGCTCAGCAATGCCGCCGATACGAACGCGGCCAGCGTGGCGGAGTTCGCGATGGGGCTGATCCTCGCCATCGCGCGCCAGATCCCGCAGGGAGATGCCTTCGTCCGCGCCGGGCGCTGGAAGGGCAATACGATCGAGCGCATGCCTATCGTGCGCGGGCTGGCGGGCAGCCGGGTCGGCATCTACGGGCTCGGCGCCATCGGCGGTCGGATCGCCCAGCTTGCGGCTCCGTTTGGGGTCGAGATCGGCTACCACAACCGCTCGCGGCGGCCGGAGCTGCCCTATGCCTATCACGACAGCCTGGCCGGCCTTGCCGAATGGGCCGATGTACTGGTCGTCGCGGTGCGTGCGAGTTCAGAGAACCGCCATGCCGTCAATGCCGAGGTCATGAAGGCGCTGGGTCCGGGCGGCTATCTCGTCAACATCTCGCGCGGCATCGCCATCGACGAGACGGCGCTGTGTGAGGCGCTGGAGACCGGCGTCATCGCTGGCGCCGCGCTCGATGTCTACGAGCATGAGCCGCTGGTGCCGGACCGGCTCAAGGCGCTGCAGAACGTGGTGCTGACGCCGCATATCGCGGCCTTCTCCGAATCGGCACAGAAGGCCCAGCAGAAGCTGCTGCTGGCCAATCTGGAAGCCTTCTTCGCAGGGCGGCCGCTGCTCTCGCCGGTTGTGCTCTAGGGCATCACCACGACCGGCGTGCCCATGCGGACGCGGGCGTAGAGGTCGATCACGTCCTGATTGTGCATGCGGAAGCAGCCATAGGAGGCGGCCGTGCCGATGGTCTGCGGCATGTTGGTGCCGTGGATGGCGTATTGCCCGCCCGGCCCGAGGCCGATGACGCGCGCGCCCATGGGGTTGCGCGGCGAGCCGCCGGGGATGACGTCGGGCAGGCGGGGGTTGTCGCGCTTGACCTCGGCCGGAGGCGCCCAGGCCGGATCGACCTGCAGCTCCTCGACATATTTCACGCCGCGCCACTGCTTGCCGGCCTTGCCGACGGCGATGGTGTAGCGGATCGCCTCACCGGGAGCGACGACGAAGTAGAGCTTCCGTTCGCCGGTGCGGATGACGATGGTGCCGGGGTCGAAGCGCGCATCGCGCATCCCGACGATCTCCCGCGCCTCGGCCGAAGCCAGCGACAGGGCGATGGCGACGGAGCCGGCGGCAAGAGTGGGTTTCCACATGGTCCATGTCTCCCGCTTGGGTGATGCGGGAAACCTCGCTCGGAGCGGTGAAGCGGCGGTTGAGCGATATGGTGAAGGGCGATTCAGGATGAATCGCCGCTGAATCCTGTCGCTGCCGAAGTCTTTGGAATTCTTACGCCGCCGGGCGGGAGCGGTGCTGCTGCGGCAACAGGAAGGGCAGGCCCGGCGCAGGCGCCCGGCTGAGTGAGAGGTCGACCTTGAAGACCTGGCGCAGCAGCGCGTCGTCGAGCGTGCGGGCCGGAGGGCCCTGCGCGATGATGCGGCCCTGGTCCATCACCACGAGATGGTCGGCATAGGTCACGGCGAGGTTGAGGTCGTGCAGCACGACCAGCACGGCGACGCCGCGGGCGGCGATGCTGCGCGCCATGTCGAGCAGGGAGAGCTGGTGGCAGAGGTCGAGGCTGGCGATGGGCTCGTCGAGGAAGAGCACCTGCCGCTCGGCGACGCTGCGGCCGGCCTCGAGCTGGCAGAGCACGCGGGCGAACTGGACGCGCTGCTGCTCGCCGCCGGAGAGCGTCTGGTAGCGCCTGCCGGCGAGATCGATCACGCCGGCGGCGGCGAGGCTTTCGGCCACGATCGCTTCGCGGCGCTGGCGCGTCAGCGCCCGGCCGATGCCGTCGACGCCGAGGCTCGCGACTTCATAGACGCTGAACGGAAAGACCAGCCGCGCATGCTGGGCCATGACTGCGCGCAGGCAGGCGAGCCGCCAGGCCGGCACGCCGGTGAGCGCTTCCCCGGCGATGTCGATCCGGCCGCCGGCGGGCTTGATCTCGCCGGTCAGGAGCTTGAGCAGGGTCGATTTGCCGGCGCCGTTCGGGCCGATCAGGATGGTCGTGGTGCCGCATACGAGATCGAGCGTGGCGTCTGTGACGAGCTGGCGCCCGCCTGCAACGAAGCTCAGCTCGCGGCCGGAGAGGATCGGGACGACGGGTTCAGACATCGAGCACACTTGTCCGGCGCAGCAGCAGCCAGAGGAAGAAGGGCGCGCCGATCGTGGCGGTGACGATGCCGATGGGCAGCTCGGCGGGGGCGACCATCAGCCGGGAGACGATATCGGCGCCGACCAGCAGCATGGCTCCGCCCAGGGCCGAAAGCGGCAGCAGCAGCCTGTGGTCGGGGCCGACCGAGAGCCGGATCAGGTGCGGCACGACGATGCCGACGAAGCCGATCAGCCCGGCCGAGGCGACGCTGGCGCCGACGGCGAGCGCGACGAGCAGGATCGTCAGCGCCTTGATGCGCTGGACCGGGATGCCGAGGTGATAGGCCTCGGCCTCGCCCAGCATCAGGCCGTTTAGCCCGCGCGCGAGCAGCGGCATCAGTAGCAGGAGCGGCAGGATGATCGGCGCGACCGCCGAGAGCTTGGTCCAGCTCGCGCCGCCGAGGCTGCCAAGCGACCAGAAGGTCAGGTCTCGCAGCTGCCGGTCGTCGGATATGAAGGCGAGGAGGCCGGTCAGCGCGCCCGCCAGCGCGCCCAGCGCCACGCCCGCCAGCAGCATGGTGGCGACCGAGGTGCGCCCTCCGCGCGTGGCGATGAGGTAGAGCGCCAGTGTCGAGACGAGGCCGCCGCAGAAGGCGCCGAGGGGCAGGACTGCGAAGGGCAGCTTCATCAGAGTGCCGGTGAGGAAGCGGTCGCCGAGCACGATGGTGGCGGCGGCCGCCAGCGCCGCACCGGCCGAGACGCCGACGAGGCCCGGATCGGCCAGCGGATTGCGGAAGAGCCCCTGCATCAGTGCCCCGGAGACCGCGAGCCCGGCCCCGACCAGCAGGCCGAGCAGGACGCGCGGCACGCGGATGTTCAACACCACGAGAACGTCGCGGCCCTGCAGCAGCGCGTCGTCGCCGGTGAGTTTCGCCATCAGGATCTCGGCGACGCGGCCCGGCGCGATCGATATGGCGCCCTGGCCGATCGCGACGATGGTCAGCAGCAGGCAGGCCAGGCTGAGTCCCGCCACCGCCAGCAGGCCGATGCGACGGCGGCCGGAGATCAGGGCTGTCAGGGCCGTGGCGGACACGGAAGGGGCGGGAGCCGCTAGCGTCACGGAGCAGCGGCCGTCTTCAGCGGCGGGATGGCGGCTTCCGGATAGATTGCGGCCATGAGGTCGCGCGCCGCCATCGGGGTGCGCGGGCCGAAGCCGAGCAGATAGAGCCCGTCCATCCGCACAAGCTGCTTGCTCGCCGCGGCCGGCGTCTGGGCGAAGGAGGGCATCGCGAAGAGCTCGTCCGGCGTGAGGTTGTGAGCGCTGCTGTTGCGCATCATCAAAACGATGTCGGGCGCGGCTGCCGCGATCGCTTCGTCGGTCATCGGCTTGTAGCCCTCGATCGCCTCGGCGGCATTGATACCGCCGGCAAGGGCGATGATCCCATCTGCCGAACTGTTGCGGCCGCCGACCATGGCGCGGCCGTTCTGGAGCGACAGCAGGAAGAGCACGCGCTTCTTCTTCGCGATGCCGGCGCGCAACGCGGCCAGTTCGTCGAAGCGCGCCTTCGTCTGGGCGGCAAGGCGTTCGGCCGGCGCGCCGGCACCGATCGCGGCGCCGATGGCGGCGATCTTGGTGACAACCCCGTCCGGCGTCAGGCCGTCGGCGATGCGGACGATCTTCACGCCGGATTCATTGAGCAGCGAGACCGCGTCAGGCGGGCCTGCTCCGTCGATCACCAGGATGAGCGTGGGCTTTAGAGAGAGCACGCCCTCGGCCGAGAGCGCCCGGACATAGCCGACATTCGGCTTTTCCTTCAGCGCCTCGGGGGGGAACTGGCTGGTCGTGTCGACGCCGACGATCCTGTCCTGCAGGCCGAGAGCATAGATCACCTCGGTGATCACGCCGCCGGCGACGGCGATGCGCTCGGGCGCCTGCGCCAGCACGGACATCGGCAAGCCGAGGCCGCTCCCGCCGAGCAGGATCAGCGCCGCCGCGGCGAATTCGCGACGGGTACGAAAGGACGCCGGGGGAGTGGAAGAGCCGGGCATATTGCAACTCCATCCGGGCCCGGTCGGCGGCTGCTGCCGCTACGGATCGTGCCCGATCAAGAAGATGGTCGACAGTTTAAAATGATTCCACTCAAGTAGAGTCTTGTTTTTAATTACTCAAAACAAAGCTCTCTTGCGCGTATTGTTGACGGTGATATTCGCCTTTACTACAAGGGGTCAAGGGCGACGCCGACATGGCGGACTTCGGCCGCGTTTTCGCGCGCCGCACGGCCGCGGTGGCCGCCCTGCCGTTTTGCGGCATCCTTCGTCTGCGCCGGTCTGCGGCGCGCCAATGCAGGGTTTCCCGATGTTCATCGCCATGAATCGCTTCAAGGTCGTCAAGGGCGAGGAGAGCGCCTTCGAGACGATCTGGTCCTCGCGCAAGAGCCGGCTCGACGAGATGCCGGGTTTCCTGTCTTTCCACCTGCTCAAGGGGCCGGAGAAGGAGGATCACACGCTATATTCCTCGCACACGACATGGGCCTCCAAGGAGGATTTCACCGCGTGGACGAAGTCCGAGCAGTTCCGCGACTCGCATCGCAATGCCGGCCAGCCCCGGCCGAAGCCGATTTTCCTCGGCCATCCGGAGTTCGAGGGTTTCGAGACCGTGCTGAGCGAGACCAATCCGCATCGGCCGCTCCAGGCGGCCGAGTGAGGCACGCCCGATGACCACTGCCGATATGACGACCCAGGCCCCGATCGATGTCGCTCGCGCCCTGCTCGCCGCCAAGCCCGACGGCCTGATCGAGGCCGTGGCGCGCGAGGCGAAGGTCTCGACGCGCGACGTCCTCGAACTCCTGCCGGCCGAGCAGCGCCTGCTCATCGCGCCCGAGCGCTTCGAGGACGTCTGGAAGGAACTCGCCAGCTGGGGCACCGTGCTCTTCCTGATGCACACGCCCGACATCGTGCTGGAAGTCGAGGGCCATCTCCCCGTCGGCAGCTTCGGCCATGGCTACTACAACATCCATGGCGACAGCCCGATCGGCGGTCATATCAAGGCCGAGAACTGCCGGGGCATCTACCTTGTCGACCGTTCGACCGCACAGGGGCGGCGCGCCTGCTCGGTGCAGTTCTTCAACGGGGCCGGCGAGGTGATGTTCAAGGTCTTCGTGCGTCGCGATGCCGCGCGCGAATTGCTGCCGGACCAGCTGACGCGCTTCGAAGCGCTCAAGACGATGTTCGTCTGAGCCGCAAAAAAGGCGGTTTCCTGCGGTTGATGCGCGCCGCTCCCGATGGGCCCGACGAGCGGGCCCATCGCCATAAGACGATCATGGCCGAATTTTACCGCGCGTTAACCACGCTGCCCCAGCCTGCCCGACAGAAGGCCCGTCACTCGTGATCGGGGCCGCTGATCGCTCGTCCTCTGCGGCGGGCACGGATCCGGACGGCGAGACGCTGTCCGACGATCCGGTCGTGGATGTCGATATGGCCGCGCACGTCGCTATGGAACGGGCACTGCTTCCGCCGAGCCGGCCAGCGATGGCGCTCGCGGCGGGGCGCCGCTTCGTCGCGGCCCGCGCCCCGCTGCTGCGCTCGAGCCTGGGCTCGGCGATCCTGCTCGGCCTGCGCTTCATACAGGCCCGGCTGATCTCGGTCTGGGGCCTGATCATCGCTGCGGCGCTCTGCCCGCCCTTCGTCTTCGCCGCCTTCGCCGTTTTTTCCGCCGCGGTGAACTTCGTCTCGATCGCCACGCTGCTGCGGCTGGAGGCAGTGTTCTTCCAGTCCCGCGACCGGGTCAGGCTGGGGTTGGCCTTCCGCCTGGCGAGCGTGGTCGGCGTCGGCTTTCTCGGCGCGAGCGCCTTGATTCTGGCGGTGCTCGCCTTTATCGGCTGGGTTGCGCCTGCGGTCGCCTTCATCTTCCTGATCTCTCTCGCCGCCCGCGCCGTCCTGCGGCTGCTCTGGGCCGAGGCGACTGCGGAGGGCGATTTCCGTGCGATCGGCAACAGCAATCTCGTCCAGGCGCTGGTCCAGCCGGCGATCATGCTGATCCTGATCTGGATCTTCGGGCCGAAGGCGCTGGCGCTCTTCCTCGCGGATGCGCTGGGGAATGTGCTCGCTGCGGGCTATCTGCTGCGCCGCCGCGCCTCCTCGGTCCGCGCCCTGGTGGCGCCGGCGCTCTGGTCGTGGCGCGGCCTCGCCGAGGCTGCATGGCGCTGGCGCGATGCGCCGCGGGCGCTGCTGCCGGCGGCGCTGCTCGCCTATGGCTTCGCGATCGCGCCGGTGCTGATGCTGCCTTATGCCGCGAACACGCTGCTTGCTGCCCATGTCGCCCTGTCGATGCGGCTTCTCGACATGCCGACGCAGATGTTCGGCACAGTGTCGGTTCCGGTCGTGCTCAACCGCCTGCGTTCCTATGCCGGTCCGCGCCGGCGCCTCTGGGGGCGGCTGATGGCGCTGGCCCTGATCGCGGCCGCCGCGCTGGTCTTCGGCGCGATCGCCTTCGTGCTGGCGCTCGGGGATCCGCTACTGGCCGGAACGCAATGGGCGGGGCTCGGCATGGTGATCGCGCTGATGGCGCCGTTCTATGCCGGTATCGCCGTGCTGGGACCGTTGCAGGAGATGGCGACGCTGTCGCGTCGGCCGCTCTGGCAGGTTGCCGTCAACGGCATGGCGCTGGCGGCGATCGTCGCGGTGATGCTCTGCGCCAATTCGCTGTCGCCAGCCCTGCTGGAGACGATTGGCCTCATCTCGATCCTGCGTACGCTGCTGCATACGCTGTTCATCTGGCTGCATCTCGGCGAGGCGCCGGACCAGGCGGGGGATGGTTTCGCCGTTTCCCGCGCAGCGCTCTGAAGCGCTACTCCCGGCGTATCAGCCTGTCGGCGATCAGCGAGGAGATCAGCCCCGGCTTGAACTCGCGTTCCAGCCGGTCCGGGTCGTAGACGGTCCTGACCCATTCGAGGAAGGGAATACCCTTGGCATCGCCCTCGCGGCGATAGGCCTCGAAGAAGGCATCGAGGATGCCGGTCTTGGCGAAGCGGAAATGGCCATAGCGCAACGAGAGCTGACGCATCGCCTCGGCCAGCGGCAGCTTCTCATGCACCAGCAGATAGAGCGCCGAGAAGAAACCGGCCCTGTCCGCGCCGGACTTGCAATGGACCAGCGCCGGCTCCGCCAGTTCCTCGAAGAAAGCCTCGGCGCCGAGGATGGTCTCGCGGTCCGGCGCGCCGCGCGAGCGCAGCACGAAATCGACCAGCCGGATGCCGTGGCGCTCGCAGGCTTCCTTCTGCAGGGGCCATGAGCCATGCTCGCGGCCGCCACGCAGATTGACGATGGTCTTGACGCCCTCGCGGGCGAAACGTGCTATCTGGTGCGGCGCCGGCTGGGCCGAGCGCCAGAGGCGCGGTGTGACGCGATGCGCGTTGAGATAGGCCAAGCGGAAGATGCCGTGGTCGACGAGCAGCATGTTGGCCCAGGCGCGCAGGCGCTGACCGCCACTTTCGATGGGCCGGTCCCAGCGGGCGATGCGCGCCATGCGGCGGGCGTAGCGTTCCTCGTCGGAGCGCGGCCGGGTCAGCATGATGATACTTCAGTCGAATTCATGCGGCGCCCGATAGCAGTGCGAAACCGGTTGCGCAAATTGCGGAGCCTGTCGCCGTTTACGTAGATCAAGGAATGGGTTGGACTTTTCCAACCGAAATTGCATAAGGCCCGGCGAAATATCTCAGTGACAGGTTAACCAATGCGCATCGACGCCATCTCCATCGGCAAGAACCCGCCCGACGAAGTCAATGTCGTGATCGAAGTGGCGATCGGCGGCGAACCGATCAAGTATGAGATGGACAAGGAAGCCGGCACGCTCTTCGTCGACCGCTTCCTCTATACGCCGATGCGCTATCCGGGGAATTACGGCTTCATCCCGCACACGCTCTCCGAAGATGGCGACCCGTGCGACGTGCTGGTCGCCAATACGCGCCCGCTGGTTCCGGGCTCCTACATCGCCGTGCGCCCGATCGGCGTGATGCTGATGGAGGACGAGGGCGGCGGCGACGAGAAGATCATCGCCGTGCCGGTGCCGAAGCTGACCAAGCGCTACGAGAACGTCCACAACTACACCGATCTGCCGCAGATCACGCTCGACCAGATCCAGCACTTCTTCGAGCACTACAAGGATCTGGAGCCTGGCAAGTGGGTGAAGCTCAAGGGCTGGGGCGACGCCGCCATGGCCAAGAAGCTCATCGTCGAGGCGATGGACCGCGCCAAGGCCGCGAAGGCGTGAAGCCCTTCTCCCCTCGGGGGAGAAGGTGTCTGCGCAGCAGACGGATGAGGGAAGGGTCGCGCTAGCGGCCCTTTCTTGTTTCCGGCCGAGGCTCTGCCCTCATCCGTCACGGCTTCGCCGTGCCACCTTCTCCCCCGAGGGGAGAAGGCTCAAGCGCTGGTGATCGCGTCCGCCAGTGCCACCGTCCGGCGGGCGATCTCGGCGTGGAGCAGTTCGACCATGCGCCCGTCGAGCTGGATCGCGCCCTTGCCGGCGTTCTCCGGCTGGTCGAAGGCGGCGATGACCGCTCGGGCCCGCGCCAGCTCCGCCGCGTCCGGCGCGAAGACGGCATTGGCGGGGCCGAGCTGGGCCGGGTGGATCAGCGTCTTGCCGTCGAAACCGAGATCGCGCGCCTGCTCGCACTCGGCCTGGAAGCCGGCCTCGTCCTTGATGTCATTGTAGACGCCGTCGAGGATGTCGATGCCGTGCGCGCGGGCGGCGAGCAGCGCGCTCGTCAGCCAGGGCAGCATCGGGCCGCGGCCGGGCAGGAAGCGGGCGCGCGTCTCCTTGGCGAGGTCGTTGGTGCCCATGACGAAGCAGGACAGGCGCGTGCGCCGGTCCCGTGCGGCCCGCGCGATGCGCTCGATGTCGAGGATGGCGAGCGGCGTCTCGACCATCGCCCAGACCCGGATACCGGGCGCGGCCCACAGGCCCTCCAGAAGCGTGCCGACCTGCTGCAGCGTCTCCGGCGACGAAACTTTCGGGATCAGGATGGCGTCGGGCCCGGCCTCTGCGGCGGCGGCGAGGTCGTCCTTGAACCAGGGGGTGTCGAGCCCGTTCACGCGGATCACCAGCTCGCGCCGGCCATAGCCGCCGGCCTTGACCGCGGCGCAGACCTGTTCGCGTGCCGCCGCCTTGGCGTCGGGCGCGACCGCGTCCTCCAGATCGAGGATCAGGACGTCGGCGGGGAGCTCGCGGGCCTTTTCGAGCGCGCGGGCATTCGAGCCGGGCATGTAGAGGGCGCTGCGGCGGGGATGGATCTTGGTCATGATGCCTCCTGGCGGATTGCGCTGCACTGCACACTAGACGTGACAGGACTGCAACGGCAGTTGTGCGAAAGGAGGAGCGGCCATGGCGTGGATCGCGGGTGTCGATGGCTGCAAGGCGGGCTGGATCGCCGCGCTGGTGGACACCGAGGCCAAGGAACCGCCGCTGCTGCGCGTCGTGCCGCGGCTCGCCGATCTGCTGGAAGGCCCTGACGCGGCGTCGCTCGTTGCAGTGGACATGCCGATCGGCCTGCCCGACCGGGTCAACGGTTCGGGGCGCGGGCCGGAGCAACTGGTGCGGCCGCTGCTTGGGGAGCGTCAATCCTCCGTCTTCTCGATTCCCGCCCGCGCTGCCGTGGAGGCGGAGGATTATTGGGACGCGTGCCGGCTGGCGCTCTCCTTTTCCGAGCCGCCGCGGAAGGTCTCGAAGCAGGGCTTCCATCTCTTTCCCAAGATCCGCGAGATCGACCTGCTGCTGCGGCAGACCCCGCCATTGCGCGAGCGGGTCTTCGAGGTGCATCCCGAACTCGCCTTCCGGACGATGAAGGGGGCATCGCTTACGACGCCGAAGAAGATCAGGGGCGTGGTCAATCCTGCCGGCATGGCGGAGCGTCGCGCGCTCCTTGTCGCGGCCGGCATCTCCATGGACGTCGCCCATGCGCGGCCGCCGCGCGGCGCTGCGGCCGACGATGCGCTCGACGCGCTGGCGGCTCTGGTCGTCGCCCGGCACATCGCCGCCGGGCGCGGAACGCCCTTCCCCGATCCGCCGGGACGCGATAGCCACGGGCTTCCCATCGCGATCTGGACCTTCCGGTCCGAGCGCCCGCCCGCACAGGATTCCGCCATGACCGAGCGCCCCGTCACCCGCCCGATGATCGAGGCCGCCGCCGCGCGCATCGCCGGCCATGCTCGCGTCACGCCGGTGATGCGGCTGGGCACAGGCGCCTTCGGCTCGGGCGCGGATATCTCGCTAAAGCTCGAATGCCTGCAGCATGCCGGCTCCTTCAAGACGCGCGGCGCCTTCAACAACCTGCTTTCTCTGCCGGTGCCGGCTGCCGGCGTCTCGGCTGCTTCCGGCGGCAATCACGGCGCGGCCGTGGCTTATGCGGCGATGAAGCGCGGCGTGAAGGCCTCGATCTTCGTGCCGGAGATCTCGCCGGCCGCGAAGATCGAGGCGATCCGTCGCTTCGGTGCCGATGTAGTGGTCGGTGGGGCGCAATATGACGATGCGCAGGCCGCCTGCGATCGCTTCGTGGCCGAGACCGGCGCGCTCAAAATCCACCCCTTCGCGGCGGTGGAGACCATTGCCGGCCAGGGTACGCTCGGCCGCGAATGGGACAGCCAGGAGTCCGATCTCGACACCGTTCTCGTCGCGGTCGGCGGCGGCGGCCTGATCTCGGGGATCGCGAGCTGGTTCGCCGGCTCGAAGGTCAAGGTCGTCGGCGTCGAGCCGGAGGGCTCGCGCGCCCTGCAGGCGGCCTTCGAGGCGAAGGGGCCTGTCGAGGTCAAGGTTGCTTCGGTCGCCGCGGATTCGCTCGGCGCGCGCAATGTCGGCCAGCTCGTCTATGACGCGACGAAGGACGCGGTCGATCAGATCGTGCTGGTGCCCGATGCCGCGATTACTGAAGCTCAGGGGACGCTCTGGCGCGATTTCCGCCTCGCGGTCGAGCCGGGCGGTGCGGCTGCGCTCGGGGCGCTGCTCTCCGGCGCCTACAAGCCGGCAGCGGGGGAGCGGCTCGGCGTGCTGGTCTGCGGGGCGAATGTCGATCTGGCGAAACTCGCGACGATCGTGGGGTGAGCCGTTGTCATTCCGGGATGCCGCGAAGCGGCAGACCCGGAATGACAAGGGATGCTCGATCTTTCGTTGGGGCTGGACGCTGCCCGTCGGCGCGGCGCACACTCAGCCAGAGCCAACCCGAGCCCGCATCCCATGTCCGAGACCGCGCCCAAGACTGCGTCCGCGCCCAAGACCAATCCCGGCCGCTTCTTCGAGGATTTCGCGGTCGGCGAGCAGATCGTCCATGCGACGCCGCGTACGGTCACGGCCGGGGATGTCTCGCTTTATACCGCGCTTTACGGGCCGCGCTTTGCCGTCCAGTCCTCCGATGATTTTGCGAAGGGGCTCGGCTATCCGGCCGCGCCTGTCGACGACTTGCTGGTCTTCCACATCGTCTTCGGCAAGACCGTGCCGGATGTCTCGCTCAATGCCGTCGCCAATCTTGGTTATGCGGATGGCCGCTTCCTGCGCCCCGTCTTCCCGGGCGACACGCTCTCGACCACCTCGAAGGTCATCGGGCTGAAGCAGACCTCATCCGGCGATGCCGGCATCGTCTATGTCCGTTCGATCGGCCGCAACCAGCATGGCGATGCGGTGCTGAGCTATGTCCGCTGGGTGCTGGTGCGCAAGCGCGTGCCGGGCACGCCGGCCCATGCCGAGCATGCGCCGGAGGTGCCGAAGGCCGTGCCGGCCGCCGAGCTAGGCGGCGGCTGCCCGCCCATCGGGCTTGCGGGTTATGAGGAGGCGCTGGCCGGCTCGCCCTATCGCTGGGGCGACTATTCCAAGGGCGAGTGCATCGACCATGTCGACGGGATGACCGTCGAGGAGGCCGAGCACCAGATCGCCACGCGCCTCTACCAGAACACCGCCAAGGTGCATTTCGACGCCCATGCGGCGAAGGGGAGTCGTTTCGGCAAGCGCCTGATCTATGGCGGCCATGTCATCAGCCTGGCGCGGGCGCTGTCCTTCAACGGGCTGGGCAATGCCTTCCACATCGCCGCGATCAATGGCGGGCGCCATGTCGCGCCGCTCTTCGCGGGCGATACCGTCTATGCCTGGAGCGAGGTGCTGGAGAGCGCGGCGCTACCCGGCCGCGAGGATGTCGGAGCGCTGCGGCTGAGGCTCGTCGCCACGAAGAACCAGCCCTGCGGCGCCTATCCGCTGCGCGTGGGCGAGGACTACGATCCCAGCGTGATCCTCGATTTCGATTACTGGGCGCTGCTGCCGCGTTAAGCTTTCGGCAACAAAATGACGAATTTCAGAATCTGTAACTTTCCTTTGCGCGTGCCGCATTGCGGCATCGGGCTGGTTTCGTTACAGAGCCAGTCACTCTAGAATGATGCAAAACGGGTCTGCCGCGTCGGCGGACCGCCTGACCGGAGAATGATTTTGGCCGAGGTCAAGCCAGCGGCTCGCCCGCTTTCGCCGCATCTGCAGATCTATCGCTGGTCCTGGACGATGGCGATGTCCATCGCCCACCGCGTCACCGGCACGGGGCTTTATCTCGGCACGATCCTGATCGCAGCCTGGCTCGTCGCCGCTGCCTCCGGGCCGGCGGCCTTCGAAACCGCCCAGGCGATCGCCGGCTCCTTCCTCGGTCGCCTCGTGCTCTTCCTCTACAGCTTCTCGCTGATCCACCACATGGTCGGCGGCCTGCGCCATTTCGTCTGGGACCTCGGGCACGGCTATGATCCGCAGACGCGGATGAACATGGCGAAGTTCTCGATCGCCGTCTCCGCGCCTCTGACGGTCCTGATCTGGATCGTCGCGCTGGTCCTGCGCTGAGGAGCCCCGCCATGCTGTCCAATTCCTCGATGCGCACCCCGCTCGCCCGCGTCCGCGGCCTGGGTTCCGCCAAGTCCGGCACCGGTCATTTCTGGCTGCAGCGCGTCACCGCCGTCGCCAACGTCATCCTCACGCTGATCTTCGTCGGCGTGGTGATCGCGCTCGTCGGCAGGCCCTATGCGTCGGCTGTCGCGCTGCTGTCGAACCCCTGCGTCGCCATCCTGATGCTGCTCTTCATCCTGTCGGCCTGCATCCATATGCGGCTCGGGATGCAGGTCATCATCGAGGATTACATCCATGCCGAGTTTCCGAAGATCCTCGCCGTGATGGGCAACACCTTCTTCGCCATCGCCGTGGGCGCCGCCAGCGTCTACGCGGTGCTGAAGCTGTCTTTTGGAGGCTGATCCGATGGCGATCACCAAGTCCCGCCCGGTCCCGGCCTATACCGGCACTGCCTATCCGATCACCGACCACACCTTCGACGTCGTCGTCGTCGGCGCCGGCGGCGCGGGGCTTCGCGCCACGGTCGGCTGCTCGCAGGCCGGCCTGCGTACCGCCTGCATCAGCAAGGTGTTCCCGACGCGCTCGCACACCGTCGCAGCCCAGGGCGGCGTCGCCGCCTCGCTCGGTAACATGGGCAAGGACACCTGGCAGTGGCACATGTTCGACACCGTGAAGGGGTCTGACTGGCTGGGCGACCAGGACGCCATCGAATATCTGGTGCGCAACGCGCCGGCCGCCGTCTACGAGCTCGAGCATTGGGGCGTGCCCTTCTCGCGCACCGAGGACGGCAAGATCTACCAGCGCCCCTTCGGCGGCATGACCACCGAGTTCGGCGAGGGCCCGCCGGCCCAGCGCACCTGCGCCGCGGCAGACCGCACCGGCCACGCCATGCTGCACACGCTCTATGGGCAGGCGTTGCGCTACAATACCGAGTTCTTCATCGAATACTTCGCCATCGACCTGATCATGGACGAGGACGGGCATTGCCGGGGCGTGATCGCGCTCAAGCTCGATGACGGCACGCTGCATCGCTTCCGCTCCCAGCAGACGATCCTGGCGACGGGCGGCTACGGCCGCGCCTATTTCTCCGCGACCTCGGCCCATACCTGCACCGGCGACGGCGGCGGCATGGTGCTGCGCGCCGGCCTGCCGATGCAGGACATGGAGTTCGTGCAGTTCCACCCGACCGGCATCTACGGATCGGGCTGCCTGATCACGGAAGGCGCGCGCGGCGAGGGCGGTTACCTCACCAATTCCGAGGGCGAGCGCTTCATGGAGCGCTATGCCCCCTCCGCCAAGGACCTCGCCTCGCGCGACGTCGTCTCGCGCTCGATGACGATGGAGATCCGGGCGGGCCGTGGCGTCGGCAAGGACAAGGACCACATCTACCTGCACCTCGACCATCTCGACCCGAAGATCCTGCACGAGCGCCTGCCCGGCATCTCGGAGAGCGCCAAGATCTTCGCCGGCGTCGATGTCACGCGCGAGCCGATCCCGGTTCTTCCGACGGTGCACTACAACATGGGCGGCATCCCGACGAACTTCCACGGCGAGGTGTTGACCAAGGTCGACGGCAACCCGGATACGGTCGTTCCCGGCCTGATGGCAATCGGCGAGGCGGCCTGCGTCTCGGTGCATGGCGCCAACCGCCTCGGCTCCAACTCGCTGATCGACCTCGTGGTGTTCGGCCGCGCGGCCGGCCTGCGCTGCGCCGACACGGTGACGGCGGGCGAGAAGCAGCCGGAACTGCCGAAGGGCTCGTCGGATCTCGCGCTCAGCCGCCTCGACAAGTATCGCAACGCCTCCGGCGGCACGCCGACCGCGGTGCTGCGCGACCGGATGCAGCGGACGATGCAGAACAACTGCGCCGTCTATCGCGAGGGCGACACGCTGGAAGAGGGCCACAAGCTCATCCACGAGGTCTGGGGCGGGCTCCCCGATGTCGGCACGAAGGATCGCTCGCTGATCTGGAACTCGGACCTGATCGAGACCTTGGAGTTCGATAACCTCATCACCCAGGCGGTCGTCACCATGGACTCGGCGCTGAACCGCCCGGAAAGCCGCGGCGCGCATGCCCGCGAGGACTATCCGAACCGCGACGACAAGGACTGGATGAAGCACACGCTCGCCTGGACCGACGACGAGAAGCGCACGGTCACGCTCGATGACCGGCCGGTGCATACGTACACGATGTCCAACGACATCGAGTACATCAAGCCCAAGGCGCGGGTGTACTGAGGAGAAGCGGGTTGGCTGATCGGCTCAACATGATGAGTTATCAGCTGGCGATCTTCGTTTTTGAGACCGTCGTCGCAGTGGCGTACGTCGCGTTGTTATCGATAGCAGGAGTCTTTCTGTCGATATACGCGCTGGTTTACGTTGGCGAGTATGCTTTTGATTTCGGTGGCGTCGACATTGACGATGGCTGGCCCGGAATTGTTTTGGTGCTTTGCGTGGTATCGGGATTCGCAGTTTCGTTCGGGCTCGGCTGCATAACAGCCAAGCCACTCTGGAAGAAGCTGACGTCCTTCGGTCTCAACGGAAGAGAAAATGGCTGAATTCAATCTCCCGCAGAACTCCCGCCTGACCGAGGGCAAGGCCTGGCCGAAGCCGGCCAGCGCCAAGAACGTCACCGAGTTCAAGATCTATCGCTGGAACCCGGACGACACCGCCAATCCGCGCACCGACACCTATTATGTCGACCGCGACGATTGCGGGCCGATGGTCCTCGACGCGCTGATCTGGATCAAGAACAAGGTCGACCCGACGCTGACCTTCCGCCGCTCCTGCCGCGAGGGCATCTGCGGCTCCTGCGCCATGAACATGGACGGCAAGAACGGGCTCGCCTGCACCACCGGCATCGACGAGTGCGGCCAGTCCAAGTCTTCCGGGGGCCGCATCGCGATCTATCCGCTGCCGCATATGCCGGTGGTCAAGGATCTCGTGCCAGACCTGACGCGCTTCTATGCGCAGCACGCCTCGATCGAGCCCTGGCTGAAGACGACGACGCCGGCTCCCGAGAAGGAATGGCGCCAGGCCAAGGACGACCGCGAGAAGCTCGACGGCCTCTATGAGTGCATCCTCTGCGCCTGCTGCTCGACCTCCTGCCCGAGCTACTGGTGGAACGGCGACCGCTATCTCGGCCCGGCCGCGTTGCTGCAGGCCTATCGCTGGCTGATCGACTCGCGCGACGAGGCGACCGGCGAGCGCCTCGACAATCTGGAAGATCCCTTCCGGCTCTATCGCTGCCACACCATCATGAACTGCGCGAACGCCTGCCCGAAGGGGTTGAACCCGGCCAAGGCGATTGCGGAAGTGAAGAAGATGATGGTGACGCGTCAGGTCTGACGACGTGTCATCCCGTGCGCGCTGCGGTATGTAATGCCGCTGCGCAGACACGGGATCGTTTTCCAAAAAGGGCGCGTTCTCATCCGGGAACGCGCCCTCTCAATCTTAAAGGGCCTTCTCGTCGCGCGGTCCCGCATCTGCGCAGCAGCACTTCGTGCCGCAGCGCGTGCGGGATGACACCTTCATCAGCCGATATACCGCCCCGGCCGGAACGGTGTCGGGTCGATCGGCGGGCTCTCGCCGCAGACCATGGCGGCGATCATCTCGCCGGTGATCGGACCGGTCGAGAAGCCGATATGCTGGTTGCCGAAAGCGAGCCAGAGGCCGGGATTGCGCGGAGCCTCGCCGATCATCGGCAAGGAATCCGGCAGGGTAGGACGCGCGCCGCGCCAGGTTTCGCCCACGACCTCACCGAGAGGGAGCGCCTCGCGGGCGGCGGCGGTGACGCCGTCGATCTGGCGGTGTTCATCGGGCGCATCGCGGAAGGAGAGGTCGACGCCGCTGGTGACGCGGTAGCCCTGCTCCATCGGCGCCATGAAATAGGCGGCGTCGACATCGTAGACCGGCCGTGACAGGGCCGCGCCGGCTTCCGGCTTCAGATGGCGGTGATAGCCACGCTCGACATCGAGCTTCGGATCGAGGCCGAGAGGCTTCAGCAGATCGCCGCTCCAGGGACCGAGCGCGACGACGACGATATCGGCATCGAAGCTCCCGGCGGTGGTGCTCGCCCGCCAGCCATTGCCGTTGCGGGCGAGGCCGGTGATCGCGGCCTGCTCGATCTTGCCGCCGCGTTGGGCGAAGAGCGCCGCATAAGCCTCGGTGACGGCGCCAGGCGAATCGACCGATCCGACACAGGGGATCAGGAGCCCGGCCGGGAAGATCGGCTTCAGGCTAGGCTCGATGCCGGAAATGCCTTGCCGGTCGAGAATCTGGGACTCGATGCCGCGGCTTTTCAGGAAATCATGCTCGGCCCGCGCCGCCTCATGGCCCGCCTCCGTGCGCCAGAGCTTGAGAGAACCGGTTTCGCGCAGGCGGTGCGATACGCCGGCCTCGGCCATCAGGGCGCGATGGAGCTCGACCGTGCTCGCCGTCAGCGCCTGCAAGGCGGCGATGCGGGCGGCCCCTTGCGAGGGGCGGGCCTCCCAAAGGAAGCGCAGCAGCCAGCCCGGCCGGCTGAAGGCGCGGCGCCAGCTCAGGTTCAGCGCCGGGTGGCGGTTGCCGAGATAGCCCGTGATCTTGGCGTAGAGGGAGGGGTTGTTGAGCGGCACGATCGAGGAGGCCGCGAGCACGCCGGCATTGCCGTAGGAGGTTTCGCGGCCGGGCTCGCGGCGGTCGATCAGCGTGACAGCGATGCCGCGCTTCTGGAGCGCGAGCGCGCAGGAGACGCCGACCATGCCGGCGCCGAGAACAATAGCAGTGCGGGTCAAAGCGGCTCCGTGCCGGCGCAGGCGGGCTGTTTCAGCCAGTGGTCGAGGAAGGCGTCGAGCCAGAGCCGGATCGCCGGGTCGTGCTGGAACCAGCCCGGCACATGGGTGTGGCCGAGCTGGGCGCCGGGCATCAGCGTGCGCTCATGCCCGCGCACCGACCAGCGATACATCATCGCCGGGGTGACTTCCGGGTGGAACTGGATGCCGTAGACGCGCGAGGCGGCGCGGATCGCCTGGGTCGGAAAATCGCCGCCCAGCGCAAGGCATTCGGCGCCGCTCGGGCAATCGAAGCCGTCGCGATGCCACTGATAGACGGTGCCCGGCCAGACGAAGCTGGCCGTTTCGGCGTGGGTCTTGCCGGCATCGGTGATCGAAAGCGGATAGTAGCCGACTTCGGCGCGGCCCTCGCCATGGGTATAGACGCGCGCACCCATATGCTTGGCCAGCATCTGCGCGCCGAGGCAGATGCCGAGAAAGGGCGCGTCTTCCTTCAGGCAGGTGCCGATCCAGTCGATCTCGGTCTTGATGAAGTCGTCCGGATCGTTGGCGCCCTGCGGACCGCCGAAGATCACGGCTCCGGCATGGTCGCGCATCGTCTGCGGCAGCGGATCGCCGAAGCGCGGTTTGCGGATGTCGAGCGCATGGCCGCGCGCCTGCAGGAGCCGGCCGACGCGGCCGGGAGTCGAATGCTCCTGATGGAGCACGATCAGCACGGGCTTCGGCGCGGGGTCGCGCGGCCGGGCTGAGATGGGGGAACGGGTCCTGCGGGCCGGGAACAGTGGGAAGGCGTGGTCGTTCATCACGGTCTTCATGCTCGCCTGCGCGCCGGCGGAGGGGAGGGATGCGCGCGAAGCCATTCGAGATCGCCCGTCAGGATGCGGTTCCACGCGGGGCGTGGCAAGCAATTTATGCGCCGAGCCTGAGCAAAATCTTTCGGTATCCGCATCGAAAAGAGCAAATCCTTCCCGATTCTGCTGCGCTGCAACGGGCCTCGCTTGACGGCGAGCGCCCTTTCTGAGATGAGAATGAACGTTCATTCTCATCTCAGAGTGCCAATGCCACCCGTTGTCCCGGCTGCGCTGACCGATTCGAACCTTTCCGAGCGCCATATCCGCATCCTCGATGCGGCCGAGCGCGTCTTCGCGCACGCCGGCTTCCACGCGGCGACGATGCAGGATGTCGCGGCCGAGGCGGGGATGAGCCCCGGCAATCTCTACCGCTACTTCAGCTCCAAGGACGCGATCATCGCCGGCATGGCCGAGCGCGACCGCTCGCTGATCGCGGCTGATTTCGGCAGCCTGCATCCGGGCAACGGCGCGCTGCTCGACCAGCTCGAGGCGCTGGCGCGCAAGCACCTCATCGATCCGCCGCGCGAGAAGGCGGTGATCGCCCTGCAGATCTGGGCGGAGGCAGCGCGCAATCCCGAGATGGCGAGCATGTGCGCCGATATCGATGGCACGGTGATGCAGGGCCTCGCCGCCGCCATCGCCGTGGCCAAGGCCAATGGCGAGCTGCCGGCGCGGCTCGACGACAACCGCTTCCTGCTCGCCGTCTCGATGATGGCGGACGGCTATTTCTGCCGGCGCGGCATGGACCCCGCCTTCGACGAGGCCTTCGCGGCCGAAACGCTGTTCGCAGGCATGCGCCAGCTCGCCCAGACCATGCTGCTGCCAGAGGCAGAGGAGACGACGCCATGACGTCCGCCCCCGCCCGGCACTCTCCGTTTTCCTCCGGCCCCGCGGCCGCAACAGGATCGCTTCCGATGCTTCTTCGCTCGACCGCCTTGCGCTCGACCGCGCCGCTGGCGCTCGCTCTCGCCCTGCTGGCGGCGCCGCTGCCGCTCGCAGCGCAGACGCCCGCGAAGCCCACTGTGGCCGCCGGCCCCTCAGTCACCGTGACGCAAGCCGCGCTGACCGAGATCGTCCAGAGCGTGGTCGTCTCCGGTTCGATGATCGCCCGCGACGAGATCCTGGTGCAGCCGGAGGTCGATAGCCTCGCCGTCATCGAGCTTCTGGCCGAAGAGGGCGACAAGGTCGCGCAAGGCCAGGTGCTGGCGCGGCTGGACCGAACGACGCTCGATGTCCAGAAGGCGCAGAACGACGCCCAGATCGCCCGCGCCGAAGCCCTGGTCGCGCAGGCGAATGCCCAGATCGCCGAGGCGGACGCCAACCTCGTCCAGGCCAACAATGCCTTCGACCGCACAAAGGCGCTGCGCGACACCGGCAATGCCAGCATCGAGACGTTCGACCAGCGCGCCGCTGCCGCGCGCTCCGGCCAGGCACGCGCCAATTCGGCGCGGCAGGCGCTGGCGATCGCAACGGCCGATCTCGCGCTCGCCAAGGCGCAGGGCAGGGACATCGCCGTCCGGCTGGGGCGCACCGAGATCAAGGCGCCCGGCGCCGGCATCGTCAGCCGCCGCACGGCGAAGCTTGGCCAGACGACCAGCATGATGCCGCAGAGCGAGCCGTTGTTTCGGATCGTTGCGGACGGTGCCGTCGAACTGGAGGCGCAGGTCGCCGAGGTCGAGCTGCCGGGGCTCAAGATCGGCCAGAAGGTTGCGGTGACGCCGGCCGGCGCGAAAGATGCGCTGGCGGGAACGATCCGGCTCATCGCGCCGGAGGTCGACAAGGCGTCGCGCCTCGGCCGGGTGCGTGTCGCGCTCGACGGCAATCCGCCGGTCGCGATCGGCACCTTCGCGCGCGGTGTCATCGAGACCGGCCGCAAGAAGGCCGTGACCCTGCCGCTCTCGGCCATCACCTATAGCCGGGGCGGCGCCTCGGTGCAGGCCGTGAAGGACGGCAAGGTCTCGACCAAGCCCGTCACGCTCGGCCTTGCCGGCGGCGGCCGCGCCGAGATCGTGACCGGCCTCGCCGAGGGCGAGACCGTGGTTGCGCGCGCCGGCACCTTCGTGCGCGATGGCGACCTCGTCACGCCGGTTGCGACGAACTGACGGGGCCGGCCATGGACATCAACATCTCGGCCTGGTCGATCCGCAAGCCCGTTCCGGCTATCCTGCTCTTCGTCGTGCTCTGCGTGCTCGGGCTGCTCGCCTTCTCGAAGCTGCCGGTCACGCGCTTTCCGAACATCGACGTGCCGCTGGTCTCGGTGACGATCACGCAGGCCGGCGCCGCGCCGGCCGAGCTCGAAAGTCAGATCAGCAAGCGCGTCGAGGATTCGGTCGCCAACATCACCGGCGTGAAGCATGTCGTCTCGACGCTGACCGACGGACAGTCGCAGACCCTGATCGAGTTCCGGCTCGAGACCGATACCGACCGGGCCGTCAACGACGTCAAGGACGCCGTCGCCAAGATCAGGGCGGACCTCCCGCGCACGATCGACGAGCCGGTGATCCAGCGGATCGACGTGGAGGGCCAGTCGATCCTGACCTATGGCGCGGCCTCGGCCGGCATGACGCTGGAGCAGCTCTCCTGGCATGTCGACGATATCGTCGCGCGTGAACTACAGGGGCTGAAGGGCGTCGGCCGCGTCGAGCGCTATGGCGGCGTCGACCGCGAAATCCGCGTCTCGCTCGATCCTGACCGGCTGCTCGCGCTCGGCATCACGGCCGGGGAGGTCAACCGCCAGATCCGCGCCACCAATGTCGACCTCGCCGGCGGGCGCGGCGAGATCGGCGGGCAGGAGCAGACCGTGCGCATGCTCGCCGGTGCACGGACCGTGGCGGAGCTCGCCGAGACCAAGATCATGCTCTCGGGCGGGCGCGAGGTGCGTCTGAAGGAACTAGGCCGCGTCGATGATTCCAATTCCGAGCCGCGGGCCTTCGGCCGGCTGAACAAGCAGCCGGTCGTCACCTTCGCGGTGTTCCGTTCGAAGGGTTCGAGCGAGCTTTCGGTGAAGGACGTCGTGGCCCAGCGCGTTGCCGAGTTGAACCAGCGCTTCCCCGACATCAAGCTCTCGCCGATCGACGACGCGGTTGCCTATACCCACGGCAACTACAAGGCGGCGATGGAGACGCTGATCGAGGGCGCCGTGCTCGCCGTCATCGTCGTCTTCCTGTTCCTGCGCAACTGGCGCGCCACGCTGATCACGGCGGTCGCGCTGCCGCTATCCGCCATCCCGACCTTCTGGGCGATGGAGCTGATGGGCTTCTCGCTGAACCTCGTCAGCCTGCTCGGCATCACGCTGGTGACCGGCATCCTCGTCGACGACGCCATCGTCGAGATCGAGAACATCGTCCGGCACATGAAGATGGGCAAGTCGCCCTATCGCGCGGCGATGGAGGCGGCCGACGAGATCGGGCTCGCGGTCATCGCGATCACGCTGACCATCGTCGCGATCTTCGCGCCGGTCTCCTTCATGGGCGGCGTCGCGGGCCAGTATTTCCGGCAGTTCGGCCTGACGGTGGCGGTGGCTGTGCTGTTCTCGCTCTTGGTCGCGCGGCTCATCACGCCGATGATGGCGGCCTATCTGATGAAGCCGGTGGAACATGCCGAGCCGAAAGACGGGCTCATCATGGGCGCCTATGTCGGGCTGCTCAAGGGCTCGCTCAAGCGTCGGCGCATCCCGTTCTTCCCGCGCCTCGACGGCTCGCGCCAGTGGCGGACGATGCCGTTCAACACGGCCTATGCGACGCTCATCATTGGCTTCATGTTCCTGATCGGCTCGATCCAGGCCACGCAGATGCTGCCGACCGGATTCATCCCGGACGAGGACACTTCACGCGTCGTCGCAAGCGTCGAGCTGCCGCCGGGCTCGACGCTGGAGGATACGCGCCTCACGACGGACCGGATCGTCGATACGCTCCGGACCATCCCCGAGGTCCGCGACGTCTTCGTGCTCGGCGGCGCTTCGCCGACCGGCCAGCGCGAGGTGCGCCGGGCATCCGTCTTCGTGCTGCTGAAGCCCAAGGCTGAGCGCGACATTGCGCAGAAGGAGCTCAAGGTCACCATCGCCGAGAAGCTCGCCGGCGTGCCGGATGTGCGCGCCTGGTATGTCAACGAGCGCGGCGAGCGCGAGATGGCCTTCTCGATCATGTCGAAGGACGGCGAGGCGCTCGATGCGGCGGTGGCGAAGATCGAGGCGAAGATGCGCCAGGTCGACGGCTATCTCAACGTCGCGACCGCGGGCTCGCTGAGCCGGCCGGAGCTGCGCGTCACGCCGAAGCTGGAGGAGGCCGCCAATCTCGGCGTCACGCCGGAGGCGATCTCGGAGGCCGTGCGCGTCGCGACCATCGGCGATGTCGGCGCCAACCTCGCCAAGTTCAACGCGGGCGACCGGCTGGTGCCGATCCGTGTGCAGCTCGACGAGTCGGCGCGCACCGACATCCGCAACATCGCGGCGCTGCGCGTGACCAACGCCACGGGCGTCTCGATTCCGCTCACGGCCGTGGCCGAGATCGGCTTCGGCGAGGGCCCGAGCTCGATCGACCGCTATGACCGCGTCCGCCGCGCCCAGATCGGCGCCGATCTCAAGCGCGGCTTCGAGCTCGGCACGGCGCAGGACAAGTTCCAGGAGATCGTCAAGGAGGTCGGCCTGCCGCCGGGCGTCTGGATCGCCGCCACCGGCGACGCCGAGATCCAGGGCGAGGTCGTCCAGGGCTTCATCACCGCGATGACGACCGGCCTGATGCTGGTGCTGGCGGTGCTGATCCTGCTCTTCGGCTCGGTCTTCCAGCCGATCACGATCCTGCTCTCGCTGCCGCTGTCGTTCGGCGGTGTGGTCATCGCACTGCTGGCGACCCACAACGCCGTCTCGATGCCGGTCTATATCGGCCTGCTGATGCTGATGGGCATCGTCACCAAGAATGCGATCATGCTGGTCGATTTCGCGGTGGAGGAGGTCGGCCGCGGCAAGGACCGTTTCACGGCGCTGATCGAGGCCGGCCGCAAGCGCGCGCGGCCAATCCTGATGACCACCATCGCCATGGCGGCCGGCATGCTGCCCTCGGCCTATGGCGTCGGCGACGGCGGCGAGTTCCGCGCGCCGATGGCGATCGCGGTGATCGGCGGCCTGCTCGTCTCGACCGTGCTCTCGCTCGTCTTCGTGCCGTCCTTCTACATGGTGATGGACGATCTCTCGCGGGCGACCGGCTGGCTCTTCGGCCGCTTCTTCGGCAAGGCCGAGGATGAGAGCCTGTGGGAGAAGATGGACGAGCACGCGGCGCCGGCCACAGCGACCGCCGAGGCGATGTCGAAGCCGGCTCCGCCAAGGTTGGCGGCGGAGTGAGGGCTCAGGGCTGCGGCTGGAGTTCGAGCGGGAAGGGGCTCGGCCGCCAGTATTCCGACAGTTTCCAGCGATTGATCGCTTCCCCCTCCCATGTATGCAGCAGGGCGGCGGCGGCGGCGCGATCGTTGGCCAGAAGCAGCGGCTGAAGATCATCTAGGAGGACGCGCAAGACAGGCTCCATCACGCGGTGACCGCGCGGTATCTGAGCGAGGACTTCCAGGCTCGCGGCCGCCGGTTCGAAATCGCCGTGAGCCGTATGGATAAACGCCCTCATGTGCGCCATTTCGAATGCATCTTCGAAAAGGCTTTCCGGGCCATGCCAGCGCGCGTCGGATCTCGGTAGAAAGGTCTGCAGATCGATTTGCTTCAGCGAGGGCAGTGCATATTCGCGGATGACGTCCTCGAATCTCTGCTGAAGATCCGGTTGCGTCCAGCTGGGCAGCCAGTTTTCGTATCTCTTGATCTGCGAAACAGCGCGTGGCGATTCGTTGGTAGGAACGAAGCTCGGCCCGACAAACAGCGCGATATCGAAGCGATCGGCTTCGCCTGTCCGATAGATGCTGAACCCCCGCACGACGTGATAGATGGGCAGGAGATAAACCTCATGCCTACTGACCAGCAGGTCTCCGCGCTCTTGGTAGGGGCGGAGAAGCTTGTGAATCTGTCGCCGCGTCGTCACTGTTGTGGCCTCAGCTCGATTACGAGGAGCCGCGTCACAAATCCGGAGATGCGCATTGCCGCATCGGCGAGGGTGTCTGACCGCGTTCGGGAGAGTTCGCGCCCGACCTTGATGTCGTAAAGGCAGCGGGTGCCATTAGCGCCCTTTTCGTGCACATCGAATCTGGCGGTTCCCGCCGTTCCATGGCTGTTCACCCATTTCTTGCCGTTCCTTGAAATAGGACCGTTCCGCAAAGACGTCAGGGTTTTTCCAAGCATCGACTTTCTGCTTCAACCGAAGGTGAACGTCCGTGCCATATTTCTGCATCGTAGCAAAATTGCTGGATGGCCCTGCCTCGCGTGCTGCATCATCCAGCATTTCTTGAATCTTGGGGAGATACGGGCAGGCCTTTTCGACCTCGGAACGATCGACTCTGCCCACCCACGTAACGTCGAAGGAGCCAGCTTGCCCAGGTGCATAATCGTTGGCGCGAAAGCCAAGGATAGACTGAAGGCCGGTCGCATTTCCCAGCGTGTTGAACCAGCCGAACAGCTTGTCGGCTGCCTGCGGCAATGAGCTGCCCGACCCTCTGTTCCGTCCCCATCGCGCTTCGACGATGTCAGCAATTGGTTCTGGTCCATCCGGCGTCCAGACCGCCCTGCTTACGACCTCGCCGTCTGGACCATCGATGCGGATTGATTGAACTTTGTCGGTGGTCTCGAAGCTGATCGTGCCGCTGGTCGTGGTGACGGTCTGGCGCTCGTCGAAGCCGGCGGCGCGGGAAGCGGCATATTCCGACTGAATCGTCGTGCCTTCGCCGTCGGTGACGGCCTGCTCGAAGACGGTGCCGTCCTCATTCCAGCCTTCGCTCAGCGAGGACCAGCCGGCCTCGCCCTCTCGGCTGCGCCTTCAGCAGTGCCGAAGCCGGGCAGGCCGGGGATTCCGGCGGCAAGACCGCCGCCTCCGCCTCCCGTGCCGCTGGTCCATTGTCCGCCGCCTGAATTCCCGGCGGGGACGCGGGGCTGATCGGGATTGTATTTGAGGCAGCGCTGCTCGCGACGGATCAGGTCGAGTTCACGGCGCAGGCGAAGCAGGCGCAAACGGAGGACGCGAAGCTCGCTTCCGCGAGCAGAGAGACGATGATGGGCTCCCGGAAGGAGCCCTAGTGTCCGATAGCTTTAGCGACCGGGGATAAGTTGGCCGCTACGCCAGCGCACCGCGGCAAGCGTTCGCGTCTCACTAGTGAGAACGATCCTGGGACTCCGGCAACTAACCAGATGGCGTTACCTCGGCCGCTCGACAGGCGAGCAACCCCCGCCCATCAATCCTCTTTCAACGACAGGTCGATGTTCTGGCCCTTGCCGGGCTCGCTGCCGCGCAGGGTGAACTCGACGCCGCTGCCTTGCCCGCTGCCACGGCGGGAAATCGTCAAGGTTGCGGGCGGGTTCGGGCGGCGGCTCTCGGCCGTTTCGTTGAAGGCCAGAGTCAGCCTCTGCCCCTGCCGTCGGCCGGAGAGGTTCGCCACCGTGCCGGTGCTTTCCCTGAACGTCCCGACATAGCGCCCGGTCTGCGGATCGAGGCGCAGCTCGATCTGGATCTTGGTACCGAGGACGATCGCGGTGCTGCAGCTTCCTTCGAGGCTCAGGCGGGTGCCTTGCTGGTCGCCATTGAACGCACATGTCAGCGAGCGGCTGCTCCCGCCGGCCCTCTGGAGCGTGCCGCTGCCGCTGAAACGACCCTCCAGCGAACTGAGGAAGCCCGCCGCGTCGCGATCGGTCTCCCTCTCGGCCAGGCTCGGCTGCGCCAGCAGCGACAAGGCCGCTGCCAGCAGCGCTTTCGCGATGAGATGTCGTGTCATGATCTCCACTCCTGCCGGCTCAACGCCTCAGGAGCGGTTTGGATCGTGCCGCGGCGGAAAAAGCCGGAAGCCCTCTCCGGCGGGGGAGCCTCCCGGCTCAGCCGCGCCGCACCAGCAGCACGGCGGCCAGGATCGCGACGCCGCCGAAGGCCTGCACGGGTGTCGGCTGCTCGCCGAAGAGCGCCCAGGCGGCGAGCACGCTGACCAGCGCCGGCCAGACCATGACGAGCGAGGCGGCGCTCGCGCCATAGCTGCCGAGCGAGAGCGTGATCAGCCCCTGGCCGAGCGCATGGGAGACGAGACCGAGCGCGGCGACCGCGAGCCAGCCCTGCAGGCTCGCGGGAACGATCTGCTCGCCGAGCGCGAGCGCCGCCGCAAGGCAGAAGACGGCGCAGATCGCGCTCGAGATAAGGCTGACGCGCCCGGCATCGGCATGGTCGCGCGCCCGGCGTACGGCCAGGATGTAGCCCGCATAGGAGAGGGCGGCGGCGAAGGCGAGGCTGTCGCCGAAGAGAGTGCCAGAGGCGGGCGCCGTGCCGGAGAAGCGGGGCAGTACGAGCAGGAGCGCGCCGGCGACCGCCAGCATCAGGGCGCCGAGGATGCGTCGCGAGGGGCGCTCGCCGAGCAGCAGCCAGCCGCCGAGCACGACGCCGACCGGCGCGAGATTGCCGAGCAGCGAGGCGTTGGCAATGGTCGTGTGGCCAAGGGCGGCATTGTAGAGCACGACGTCGAAGCCGAAGGCGATCCCGGCCAGCGCGATGGCACCGAAGGCGCCGCTGCGGGGCATATTTCGAGCGGGGCCGCGCCGCTCCAGTGCGGTCCAGGCCGCGAGGATCGGCAGGGCGAAGATCATGCGCCAGAAGCCCGCCGCCGCCGGGCCGACATCGGCGAGGCGCACGAAGATGCCCGAAAAGCCGATGCAGGTGGCGCCGAGGAGCAGTGCGAGGAACATCGCGAGCGCGGGCGAGGCGGGACGGACGGAAATCGCGGGAGCGGACATGATCGTCTTCTATTTTTCTGTCGGGCCGGGCTTCCTGCCGCGCTGCGCGCGCTGCCGTCCGGCGTTTGGCCCGATATAGGGCGCTTCCTTCCATCGGAAAAACGGATTATTCTCATTTAACCATTCTTAAAATCGATCGAAGCTAGGTGTTTCAATCGGGGACGCCATGAACGGACATTTCGACCTCGCCGCGCTCGGCATGTTGGTGGCCGTGGCCGAGACAGGCGGCTTCACGGCCGCGAGCACGCGGCTCGGCCGCACGCAGTCGGCGATCTCGGTGCGCATCCAGGATCTCGAGCATCAGCTCGGCCACAAGCTGCTGGAGCGCTCGCGGCGCGGCGTCACGCCGACCGACGCCGGCGAGCGGCTGATCGCCCATGCGCGGCGCCTGCTTGCGGTCGAGCGCGAGGCGCTGGCCGATCTCGGCGGCGACACGCCGTCCGGCCGGCTGCGCATCGGTATCCCCGACGACTATATGGACGGCTATCTGCGGCCGCTGATCGCGCGCTTCGCCGCCGAGCATCCCAAGGTCGAGCTCGAAGTGCGCTGCGACCTGTCGAAGCGGATCGAGCCGGCCCTGCTGGCGGGCGAGTTCGACCTCGCCGTGGTGACGCAGGACCCGCACCGGCCGCTGGGCGAGGTGCTGCGGCGCGAGCCGGTGACCTGGGTCGCGGCGCGCGGGCACCGGCCGGAGCTGCAGGAGGTCCTGCCGCTCGCCCTGTTCTCCGAGGGGTGCCGGATCAGGCCGCGCCTCCTTGCCGCGCTGAACACGGCCGGCAAGGCGCATCGGCTGGTCTTCTCGTGCTCTCATAGCTCGGGCGTGCTCTCGGCGGTGGAGGCAGGGTTCTGTGTCGCGGCGCTGACCGAGAGTGTGGTTCCGCCTTCGCTGCGCCGGCTCGGCCCGGCCGAGGGTCTGCCGCCGCTGTTCGAGATGTCGGTCGCGCTGATCATGGGGCCGAATCCGGATCTTGCGGCGCGGCGCTTCGCCGATGCCCTGCGAGAGGAAATGAGCATGCTGCGGGTGGCCGCATGAGCGGTGCATTGCCCTTCGGCTCCGCCATCACTACTGAGAAGCCATGAAATTCCTCGACCAGGCCAAGATCTATGTGAAGGCGGGTGATGGCGGCGCGGGCTGCGTCTCCTTCCGCCGTGAGAAGTTCATCGAGTTCGGCGGGCCCAATGGCGGCGATGGCGGGCGCGGCGGCGACGTCGTGGTCGAATGCGTGCAGGGGCTGAACACGCTGATCGATTATCGCTACCAGCAGCATTTCAAGGCCAAGACCGGCGAGCACGGCATGGGCAAGGACCGGCACGGCGCCAATTCGCCGGTCGTGGTGCTGAAGGTGCCGCCGGGCACCGAGATTCTCGAAGAGGACGGCGAGACCAAGATCGCGGACCTGACCGAGCCGGGCCAGCGCTTCGTGCTGTGCAAGGGCGGCAATGGCGGCTTCGGCAACGCCTACTTCAAGACCGCGACCAACCAGGCGCCGCGCCATGCCAATCCCGGCCTGCCGGGCGAGGAGCGCTGGGTCTGGCTCCGGCTCAAGCTGATTGCGGATGCCGGGCTCGTCGGCCTGCCCAATGCCGGCAAGTCGACCTTCCTCGCCACGGTGACCGCCGCCAAGCCCAAGATCGCCGATTATCCTTTCACGACGCTGCATCCGGGGCTCGGCGTGGTGCGAGTCGACGGGCGCGAGATGGTGCTCGCCGACATCCCCGGGCTGATCGAGGGCGCGCATGAGGGCCATGGCCTCGGCGACCGCTTCCTCGGCCATATCGAGCGCTGCCGCGTGCTGCTGCATCTGGTCGAGGGCACGAGCGAGCACGCCGGCAAGGCCTACAAGACTGTGCGCGAGGAACTCGAGGCCTATGGCGAGGGGCTCGCCGAGAAGCCGGAGATCGTCGCGCTCTCCAAGGCCGACGCGCTGACGCCCGAAATGCTTAAGGAGCAGGTCGCGCGCCTCAAGCGGGCGGCGAAGCGTGCGCCGATCGTGCTCTCTTCTGCCTCGGGCGAGGGCGTGGACGAGGCGCTGCGGGCGCTCTTCACCGTCGTCGAGGAAGCACGCCGCGAGGAAGAGCGCGAGAACGCTCCGGTCGAGGAAACCGGCTGGCGGCCGTAACCCGGTCCTCTAGCGGAAATCGCGCCAGGCCTGGACGCGGTGGATGTTCTCGCGGTCGCGGGCCGCTTCGCCGAAGGGCGCGACCGGCCAGTCCCAGCGTTCGTCGGCGGGCGGCAGCGGAACGCCGCGCATCAGGTCGAGCCGGTCGGTGACGTTGCCGGCGCGGTCATGCTCGATCATCTCCACATCGCTCAGAAGCACGACGTGTCCGGGGAAGCGGCGCAGGTCGTCGAGATGCCAGGCGATGCAGCGCGCCGGCAGGTCCGCGGGCAGGCGCTTCGCCTCTGTGGCATGATCCTCCAGCCAGTCCTCGACCGGCCAGGCGAGCTGCGAGAGAAGGTTGGCCGAGACGACGAGGTCGATAGCCGGGGCGGCGGCAAGATCGGCCAGCGGATCGGTGCGGCGGTCGCTCTCGCCCCCGAGCCAGTCCATGATGCCCGAGAGGTCCCGGGTCAGCAGCGTCACGTTGCGGTGGAAGCGCATGCGCAGCCGCACCGTCGGCAGGTGAACCGCATCGACCAGCAGGACACGCTCGAAACGCGCCGCGAGCTGGCCGACTGAAACGTCACGCAGCATCCCGGAGCCGAGAACAACCGCTGTCCGGCGCTGCGGCAGCTCGTCCACGACCCCAGCGACGATCGCGCGGCAGCACGCGTGATGTTCGGCCCAGGCCTTGCGCTGGCGGTTGCCGCGCGCCCAGAGCGAGACGCTCTCGGTCACGAGGCCGAGCTTGCGCGTCATCCGGCCGGCGGGCGTCGCCAGCCACAGGGCCAGTTCGGCCAGCATGGCTAGGCGCTTCGCATCTGCTGTTCCCGAAAGCCGGCTCCCATGCTTCGGCCCGATGCGTCAGGTCAGCGCGCCGCGCGCCGCCACGGGCCAGACGGCCTCGACATGAGCATCCGGCCCGTCGAGGCCGCGCACGCAGACATACCAGTCGTGCAGATTGACCGTCGGGTCGCAATGGCCCGGCACCAGAAGCAACCTGTCGCCGCGATGCGGCAGCGCAACGGGGTCGCCCGTCAGGACGCCGTGCTCGTCGGAGGGCTTGGTGTAGACGATGCCCTCGCGCCGGAACGGCACGGGCATGCCTGAATCGACCGCGGCCGTCTTGTGGCCGGCATCGACCACGGCGCGGTCCGGCACCGGCTTGCTCATCACGCTGGTGAGGATGAAGAGCGAATGCTCGAAGTTGCGGAAGGGGGTGCCGTCGGCGTTGCGGTTGCGGGCGTAGTCGGCGTCCATGAAGATGTAGGAGCCGGCCTGCAGCTCGTTCCAGATGCCGGATTGCGTTTCCAGTTCGTAGGTGCCGGTGCCGGCGCCGCTGACGATTTCGCAGTTGAGCCCGGCCTGGGCGAGCCGTTCGACGGTGTTGCGCGCGGAAAGCCCCGCCCGCTCGATTGCCTCGCGCCGCTCGTCGATGGATCGCATATGCTGCGCGGAGCCCTGATAGGCCTGGATGCCGGCGAAGCGCAGCGTGTTCGTGCGTGCGATCGCTTCCGCCAATCTCACCGCGCCCTCGCCGGGGGCGACGCCGCAACGCCGGGCGCCGACATCGATCTCGACCATCACATCGAGCACCACGTCGTGGCGTGCCGCCGCCTCCGCCGCCTCGCGCACGCCGTCGGGATGATCGACGCAGAGCCCGATGCGGGCGCTGCGGGCGAGCTTCGCCAGCCTGTCGAGCTTGGCCGCGCCCACCACCTCGTTCGTCACCAGCACGTCGCCGACGCCGCCCGCGACCAGGATCTCGGCTTCCGCGACCTTCTGGCAGCATTGCCCGACTGCGCCATGGGCGATCTGGCGCAGCGCGATTTCAGGGCTCTTATGCGTCTTGGCGTGAGGCCGGAGCCTGATGCCATGGGCCTGGGTGAAGGCCGCCATGGCGACGAGATTGCGCTCAAAGGCATCGAGATCGAGCACAAGGGCCGGAGTCTCGATCTCGGCGAAGCTCTGGCCCGGCTGGGCCGGCGGCGATAGCGGCATGAAGTCTCCTGAGTCGGTTGTGGCCATGGGAGGCCAGCTTCGTGTCGGTAGCAAGGCCCGCCGGGGGATTGGCGAGACGCGGCTGGCGAATGGACGGGCGGCCCACTCGCCACTCGTGGCTCGTCATGTTAGGTCGCGGCCCATGCAAATCGGCCGCGTCACCGACGATACCCTCGCTCTCTTCGCCCGCGTCTGGCGCGAGCAGATCAGGAGCTACCTGCCGCAGATGGCGATGATCCTGGCGCTGGTCCTGGTCATCGCGGCGACGACGAGCTTCTATCCGCTGCTGATCAAGGCGGCGTTCGACGCCTTCGCCGATCCGCTGACAGCCGAATCGACGGGTTTCGTCCGGCGCATGGAGCGGCTGGTCTCGAAGTCGATCCACTACGACATCGGGGTGATCAATGCGATCGCGACCGTGGTCGTCATCGTCACCGCGATCAAGGGCTTCTCGCTGCTCACCCAGACGGTGATGACCAACAGCGTCGTCAGCCGCATCGAGGCCGACATGCAGACGGCCCTCTACGGCCATCTGATCGATGCCGATCTCGCGCAGCTGCAGAAGGAAAACCCGGCCTCCCTCACACAGCGCTTCACCACCGACTTCACCTTCGTGAAGGAGGCGCTGACGCGCATCGTCAACATCGCCATCCGCGACGTGGTGACGGCGATCGCGCTGGTCGGCGCGCTGTTCTGGATCGACTGGCAGATGACGCTGGTGGTGCTGCTGATCGCGCCCGTCATCGCCCATCCGATCGGCCGCATCGGCAAGAAGCTGAGGCGTATGGCCAACTCCCAGCAGGAGCAGACGGGCATCATGGCGAGCCTCGTCACCGAGAGCCTGCAGGGCGCGCGCGCCGCCAAGACCGATTCGCTCGAGCCCTATCTGAAGCAGCGTGCCGCGCATGCCTTCGAGACGATCCGGGCGCTGAAGATGAAGGCCGCCAATGCGCGGGGCCGGCTCGATCCCTTGCTCGAGGTCGGCGGCGGCCTCGCGGTCGCGGGCGTGCTCGCCGCCATCGGCGTGCGCATCACCTCCGGCTCCTCCACGGTGGGCGACTTCACCGGCTATGTCTCGGCCCTGCTGCTGGCGGCACAACCGATGCGCTCGCTCGGCAACCTCAACGCCATCGTGCAGGAGGCCGGCGCCTCGCTGAAGCGCTATTATGCGCTGCTCGACGAGAAGCCGCTGATCCTCGAGCGGCCGGATGCGAAGCCGCTTGCGGTCAAGGCCGGCGAGGTCTCCTTCCGCCATCTGCGCTTCCGCTATCGCGACGACCAGCGCGCCCTCGAAGGCATCGATCTCGTCGCGCATGGCGGCCGGACCACGGCGCTGGTCGGCCGCTCCGGCTCCGGCAAATCGACGCTGCTCGCGCTGGTGCCCCGGCTCTACGATCCCGTCGAGGGCCGGGTCGAGATCGACGGGCAGGATCTGCGCGGCGTCACCCTCGCGAGCCTGCGCCATCAGATCGGCGTCGTCAGCCAGGACGTCGTGCTCTTCGACGACACGGTGCGCGCCAATATCGCCTTCGGCCGGCCCGGCGCCAGCGACGAGGAGATCATGGCGGCAGCGAAGGGCGCGGCCGCACATGACTTCATCATGGCGATGCCCGGTGGCTACGACGCCTCGGTCGGCGAGCGCGGCCACAAGCTCTCCGGCGGCGAGCGCCAGCGCATCGCCATTGCCCGCGCGATGCTGAAGGACGCGCCGATCCTGCTGCTCGACGAGGCGACCAGCGCGCTCGACACCGAATCGGAGCGGCTGGTCCAGCAGGCGCTGGCGAAACTGATGAAGGGGCGCACCACCATCGTGATCGCGCACCGGCTCTCGACCATCCGCGAGGCCGACCAGATCGTGGTGATGGACGAGGGCAAGGTGGTCGAGACCGGCAGCCATGACGAACTGCTGGCCCGCAACGGCGCCTATGCGCGGCTGCACCGGCTGCAGTTCGTCGAGGCCTGAGCGCGGGCCGTCGGATTCTTCCAACGAACCTGTTGCGTCGCGTGCTACGATGCGCCGACGCTGCCTCGAATGCGGTGAGCGGGGACATCGAAAATGGCCAATAATCTCGAGCAGTTCGCGCGGAATTCGCTGCAGTTCCGCCCGTCCGACATCCGGCTGGTACTGGAGCGGGTGCATTCGCACGTCGTCAAGCCGCGCATGTCGGCCGAGGAACTGCTGGAGGTGGTCCGCGGCCTCGGCTTCCAAAGCGTCGAGGCCTTCGGCGACCAGATCGGGCTTGAAAGGGTGACTTCGGAGAGCTGGGCGCGCTACGGGCTGTCGCGCGACGCGGCGCAGCTCCTGCTCGCCTTGCTGAACTACCGCCAGCGCCTTCTCGACGCGATGGACGATTTCGAGAAGATCACCCAGATCCCGCTGGACGGCTTCTTCGAGAACCAGCAGCTGCCCTGAGGCGCTATAACCGTCATTGCGAGCCTCGCAATGACGGCTAAGGCGAGCCGCTCAGCGGCAGAAATCGGCGCAGCCGGCGTCCCAGAAGGGCTTGTCTGGGTCGAGGGCCGGGATCGAGGGGCGCGGCTTGCGGCCGGGCAGCTCGGCGGGGACGGGCTTCACGAGCTCCCACCAGCCATGGGCGCATTGCGAGCGGAAGGCCATCTGGTCTGAGATCGAGGTGCCTTCCTTCTCCAGCACGATGTCGAGCGCGGCGCAGCTCTCGCGCAGCTTCTCGTCATGGGCATCGTTCGGCTCGTTGGCGTAGTCGTGGAAGGCCTCGGTGAAGGCCTCCATATCGCGGGCGATATGGGGCCAGTCCGCGCGGCCGAGGTTCCAGGCGTCCATCCATTCGCGCACCACCGTCTCGACGGCTTCCGCCTTGGGCTTGTCCTTGACCTTGCGGGCGGTGGTCAGCATGTGGCGCATCAGCTCGGCGCGGGCATGGGCGTGGCGCGCCCTCAGCGCGGCCTCCTGCATCTGCGCCATGGCCTCGGCCGCCTCCTGCTGCAGCGCTTCGACGAAATGCGGCATGGCTCAGGCTCTTTCAGGCAAGGATTTTCAAGCGACGGCTCAAGGCAATGTGGCGAGGCGCTCGATCACGCGCTCGAACAGCTCATGGGCCTTCACGGCAGCGACGACATGGGCGTTGGGCTCGCGCTTCAGCCTGCCGTTCCAGTCGATGGTCGTGCGGCCGCGTAAGGGACCGTCGCCGGTCTCGACCGTGACAAAGCAGTCGCGTCCCTCGAAGAGTTCCGGCCAGAGCAGGAACGCGACGATGCAGGGGTCGTGCATCGGATGGCCGTCGCTGCCGAGCCCGCCGGGGCGCGGGCGTGTCAGCATGCCGTGCACGGCCTTGCCGGTGGCGTTGCCGAGCGTGCCGATGCGGGAGATCTGGGCGTGGCTGGCGATGGCCTGCAGCGTGACGCCCAGCCCGAACATGACAATGGGCCGACCGCAGCCGAAGACCACGGCGGCGGCATGCGGATCGGTATAGGCGTTGAATTCGGCCGCTGGCGTGATGTTGCCGAGCCCGATGGCCCCGCCCATCAGTACGATGCGCCTCACCTTGGGCAGGATGTCGGGCGCGAGGCGGAAGGCGAGCGCGAGATTTGTCAGCGGCCCGAGCGGGCAGAGCGTGACGCCCTCGTCGGGCGCGGCACGGCAGATCGCGATGATCGCGTCCACGGCGTGGCCGGGCGCGGCGGCGCTCGCCGGAGCGGGGAGACCGGCACCGGCCAGCCCATCCGGTCCGCAGACGAACTCGGCGGTTTCGAGCGCGATGACGAGCGGGGTCTCTGCGCCGCAGTAGACCGGAATGTCTCCGGCCTTTGCGAGGTCGCGGATGCGCAGGGTATTCGCCGTGGTCTGCGCCACGGGGACATTACCGGCGATGGTGGTGATCGCCTTCAGATCCAGCGCGTCGCGGCTTGCGAAGGCCAGCAGCAGGGCCACGGCATCGTCCTGTCCCGGATCGGTATCGATGACGATCGTCTCGCGCATCGCTTCACGCCGCCTTCGCGTTGCCGGCCATGATCATATGGGCGATGTCGTCGGCCGACAGGTCCCCGAGCGGCCGGTCGACGTATTTGCGGCCTGCGCCCATGATGACGACGCGGTCCGCCAGCGCCACCACGTCGCGCATGTTGTGGCTGATCAGGATGACGGTGCGGCCGTCGGCCTTGAGCTTGCGGATGAGGTCGAGGACGAGCGCGCTCTCCTTGACGCCGAGCGCGGCTGTCGGCTCGTCCATGATGATGATCTCGGCGTTCCAGCGCAGCGCGCGCGAGATCGCGACCGCCTGACGCTGGCCGCCGGAGAGCCGCTCGACCGGCCGGGTCATGTCGGTGACGGCGGCGGAGAGCTGGGACAGGTAACGCTGCGAGTCCGCGATCATCCGCTTCTTGTCGAGGATGCGCAGGAAGGGCAGCAGGAAGGGCTTCGTCAGCTCCGAGCCCATGAAGACGTTCTGGGCGATGGAGAGGCGCGGAGCGAGCGCGAGATCCTGGTAGATCGTCGCGACGCCGTTTTCGAGCGCATCATGCGGCGAGGTGAAGGCGACCTGCTTGCCGCGCAGGCTGATCGTGCCGGCTGTCGCCTCCTCGGCGCCGGAAACCACCTTGATCAGGCTCGACTTGCCGGCGCCATTGTCGCCGCACAGCGCCACGACCTCGCCGGGAAAGATGTCGAGATCGACATCGCGCACGGCGACGACCGGGCCGTAGCTCTTGCCGATGCCGCGAAGCGAGAGGAGCGGGGTGGAGGTGGTCATGGCCTGTCCATGGGATCGCGGAGGGCTTGCCGTCATTCTCGGGCGAAGCAGGGCTTCGACCCGAGAATCTCAGGACCGGAGGGTGCTGGTTTCCGAGATGCTCGGGTCAAGCCCGAGCATGACGGCTGTCGCCCTCACTTCTTCAGGAACTGCTGGACGTTGTTCTTGTCGACCAGCACGGCTTCGGTGAAGAGATAGGGGCCGGACGCGATGGTCTCCTTCGGCTTCTTCTCGACGACGATCGCCTGGATGGCATCGACCGCCTGCTTGCCCATCTCGTCGAAGGGCACCGCGACGGTGGCCATGAAGGTCGAGTTGGGGTCGGCGATGCGCTCGTAGCTCTCCTTGCCGCCATCGACCGAGATCAGCGGGATCTGGCCCTTCTTGATCCCCTGAGCCTGCAGCAGGTCGTCGATGATGTAGGCCTGGCCGTCGAAGGAGGCCCAGATGCCGTTGATCTTGCCCTGGTTCTGCAGGAGCAGCGCCTGCATGCCGGCGCGCACGTCATCGCGCCAGCTCTGGGTGCGGGCCATCGAGAACTTGCCGAGCTCCTTCACCGCCTGGTTCTCGGCCAGGACCGCGTCGAGGATGCGACCGCGGATGCGCGAGGCGACGTTGAGGTCGAAGCGGGCGGAGACGATGTTGCCTTGATAGCCGAGCTGGCCGAGCAGATAGAGCGCGGCATCGGCGCCGACCTTGTATTCGTTGGTCTGGATGTCGAAGAGCGCATGCGGGCTCGAACCCGACTGCACGGTGATCACGGGGATCTTGGCGTCCTTGGCGGCCTTGAACTGGGCGTCGGCCTCGACCGGCTTGCCCATGGCGATGATGATCGCGTCGACCTTCTTGGCGATCAGCGCGTCGAACTGCTCGGCATGCTTGGGCAGCGCGCCTTCCGAGTTCAGCAGCGTCACACCCCAGCCCCTGGCCTTGGCCGCCGCCGCAGCGGCGTTGGCGACGCGCGCATGTGTCTCCGACGAGAACTGGAAGCCGATGATGCCGACCTCGAACGCTTGCGCAGACTGGCCCAGTGCAACGAGCGCCGCGGCCGCGACCAGCATCTTCCTCAAACCGAACATGAAGCCCACTCCCCTTGTTGGACCGTTTGAACCTTAGACCTTGAACGCCGCTTTCTTCATCGCGCTGGCCGAGAAGGCGACCGAGCCGATGATGATCGCGCCGAGCACGATGTCCTGAATGTAATAGGGCGCGCCGAGCAGGACCAAGCCGTTGCCGAGCACCTTGAGCACCAGGGCCGCGAAGACCGTGCCGGCGATGTTCGGCTTGCCGGGGTCGAACATGGTCATGCCGAGCAGCACGGCGGCGATGGCGTAAAGCAGGTAGTCGCCGGCCATGTTGGGCGCGGCGGAGGACAGATTGGCGGCGAGCAGCATCGCCATGATGCCGGCGAAGAGGCCGGCGAGCAGAAGGCCGATGCGCTTCATCCGCGGCGTCGCAATGCCGGCAAGCCGCGCAGCCTCGTCCGCCTCGCCGGTCGCGACCATATGCGCGCCGGTCTTCGTCCAGCGGACGAGGCCCCAGGCGAAGAGCGTGGCGCCGGCCATCCAGAGCACGAGATTGGGGATGCCGAAGCTGTAGCCGCGCGCGAGCCCCGTGAAGCCGACAGGCCAGCGCCCGACGAAGGCGACGCCCTGCGTGATCATGAAGGCGAGGCCCTTGGCGATGGCAGCTGTGCCCAGCGTCATGATCAGCGAGGGAATGCGCAGCACGGTAACGCCGAAGCCGTTGAAGGAGCCGAGCACGATGCCGACGCCCAGCGCCGCCGATACGGCGACGGCCGGCGGGTATTGTGCATGCACCAGCCAGCCGCAAACGACGGCCGCGAGGCTCGCCACTTCGGCGACCGAAAGATCGAGCTCGGCGACGGTGAAGGCCAGCGCGAAGCCGAGCGCCAGGATGGCGAGGAAGCTCGTATCCTTCAGCACATTGATGATGTTCATGCTGGAGGCGAAGTTCGGCGCGAAGACGAGGAAGAACAGGATCAGCGCCAGCCCGGCCAGAGCCGTGCCATAGCGCCCGATCAATTCGCGCGGGTCTATACGGCCCAACTCACAGTCCCTTCTTCGCGATCATGCGCGCCAGCGCCCGGTTTCGGATCGTCGGCATGAAACGTCCTTTACGTGGCGTTTGCCGGGTTGGCGAGGCCGGGCAACGCGGCGGTGCTTTGCGCCAGCGTGACGAGCTCGGCCGAGATCGGGGCGAGAGCCGCTTCGCTCTGCCGATAGAGCGCATAGAGCGCGTTGTAGGCCGGGCGTCGCGCCGGGTCGGGCTCGTAGCGCCGGGCGATCTTAACAAGGGCGTCCTGCGCGGCTTCCAGCGAGGCGAAGCGTCCGAGCCCCGTCCAGGCGATGATTGCCGCGCCGAGCAGGCCGGGCTCCTTGGCCGTGCCGATTGCGATCCGGCGGCCGCAGAGATCGGCCTTCACCTGCGCCCAGATCGGATTCGCCGCTGCGCCGCCGCCGAAGCGGATCTCGTCGACGCGGGCGCCAAGCGCGCCTTCCGCCCGCTCCAGAACGAGGCGGTTGAGGCAGGCGACCCCTTCCAGCACCGCATAGGCGAGGTCGGTCGGGCCGTGCTGGCGGTTGAGCCCGATGAAGGCGCCGCGCAGGTTCGGGTTCCAGTAGGGCACGCGCTCGCCCTGCAGATAGGGCAGGAAGATCAGTGGCTGCGGATGACGCTGTCCTGCGAGTAAGCTGTCGATCTGCGCGCCGACATCCTCGGGGCCGCCGAGCAGGCCGGCGAGCCATGCGGCGGTGTCGGCGCCGTTCTGGCTCGGCCCGCCGAGATGCCAGAGCCCGCGCCAGTCGACGGTCATCAGCCCCTCGGCTTCGGCTTCGTCCGTGCCCAGCACGCCGAGCACCTCGGTCGTGCCGGAGATGTTGTAGGCATAGCCCGGCCGCATCGCGCCGAGCCCTGCGACTGCGGCCCAGGTGTCGTTGCAGCCGCAGAACACCGGCACGCCCGCCAGCCTGTCGAAGGGGGCGGGCAGAGCGCCATTGATCGGGCCGACGATCTCACTCGGTTCGATGATCGCGGGAATGATCGAGGCCGGCAGGCCGATGGTGGCGAGGGCCGAGCGGCCGGCGACGAGGCGGGCCATCGAGACCGGATCGCTGGCGTGGCGGCCGGTGAGCCGAAAATTCAGATAATCCTTGGGTTCCAGCACGCAGGCGAGGCCGCGGGCGTTGTCGGCTTCCTCCTCCGCAAGCCAGGCGAGCCGCGCGAGCGGGTGGAAGGCGTTGATGCGGCCGGCTTCCGGATGCGGTCCGAGCCGCTCCAGCAGTTCCGCCGCCGCGGCTTCCGAGCGGCTGTCTTTCCAGGTCAAAGCGGGCCGTAGCTCGCGCCCGTCCGCGCCAAGGAAGACCTGCGTGCGCGTGACGCCGCAGATCGTCACGGCTTCAATCTTCGCGAAGAGGTCGGGCTTCTGCTGCGCCAGCTCGCCGGCCGTCCGGAGAAGCAGCTGCCACCAGCCTTCCGCGGCGACCTGTGAGTGCCCGAGATGGTCGTCGAGAGCGGGGCCGACGGCGGCGCTTTCAGCTAGCGCCGCGCCGCTTTGGTCGATCAGGGCGGCGCGGAAGCTGCTGCCGCCGAGATCGCAGGCCAGGACGACGCTCTTTTCGTTCATGGGGAGAGAAACACACTCGTCATTCCGGACAAGCCGCGAAGCAGTGCCGATCCGGAATCCATCGTTGGGCGCGACGCGTTATGATGGATTCCGGGTCAAGCCCGGAATGACGGCAGTTGGGGCATCGGCAGCATAATCGATGCCGGAGTCAAGAACGCGCCGCCTTCAGGATATCGTCGACGAGGCGCTGGGAGGCCAGAGCCTCCTCGCCGGTGACGACCGCGTCCCGGCCCTGCTCGATGGCATCGAGGAAATCGGCGATGACGGCGCGGTGGGCGTCATGCGGGAAATCCATGATGTTGGCGCCGCTGCCGGTCGAGCCCTCGGCCTCGACGACCTCCTCGCGTCCGTCGAGGAAGGCGAGGCTGAGCCGCCCGCCGATCAGGCTGGCATGGCCCTTCGTGCCGGTGATCTCGATGCGCTCGGGATAGCCGGGATAGGCCGCCGTCGTCGCCATCAGGGTCGCGGGTGCGCCGTTTTCGGTCTCCAGCAGGGCCGAGACGTAATCCTCGGTTTCCATGCGGTGGAGCGCGGTGGTCCGGCTCTGCGCGGCGACGACCTTCGAGACGCCGACGAGCGAGCGGAAGAGGTCGAGCGAGTGGATCGCCTGCGTCAGCAGCACGCCGCCGCCGTCACGGGCCAGCGTGCCGCGTCCGGGCTCGTCGTAATAGCTCTGCGGGCGCCACCACGGCACGGAGAGCGAGGCGGCTTGAATCGTGCCGAGTTCGCCGGACTGCAGCGCGGCTCTGAGGCGCAGGCTCGCGGGGCGGAAGCGATGCTGGAGGGTGACGCCGAAGACCTTGCCCGAGCGGCGGGCCGCGTCGACGAGGCGCTGGCCGCGCTCGCTCGTCAGCTCCAGCGGCTTCTCGACGAGCACATGCTTGCTGGCTTCGAGGCAGCGCGCCGAGACGTCGAGATGGCTGGAGGGCGGGGTGAGCACGATGGCCGCATCGACCGCCGGATCGGTGAGGACCGCGTCGAGATCGGTCGTGGTCGGGAAGGGGAACTGCTGGGAGTAAGCCTTGGCGCGGTCCGGCGTGCGGCTGACGGCCCAGAGCGTCTGCGCCCGGTCGGCGAGGTCGACCAGGCTTTTTGAGTGCGGCAGCGAGGCGGGGCCGAGTCCGATCACGGCGATGCCGAGCTTGCGTGTCATGGTCGGCTCCTCAGATGGCGGGTTTGGCCGGCAGCCACGCGGCTTTCGCCTGCGCTTCCAGGGCGAGGCGGCAGACGGTGAAGGCGTGGGCCTGGCTCATCGCGGTTTCGCCGCGGGAGCCGATGTCGGCGATCAGGTCTCGGAAATAGGTCAGTGGCTCGCGCGAGGCGTCGATATGGCGGGTGCCGGCCCTGTCGACGAGGAAGACATGGTCCGTGCCGGGGCGGCCGGCGACATCGACATATTTGCGCAGCTCGATGGTGCCTTCGGTGCCGAGGATGGTGAGGCGTCCGTCGCCCCAGGTCGGCAGCCCGTCGGCGGTGAACCAGTCGACACGGATATAGCCACCCGCCCGGTCGCTGCGCAGCAGGATCTCGCCGAAATCCTCGAAATCGGGAAAGTCCGGATCGCCGAAATGGCCGGTGCCGGAGGCGACGATCTCAGCATTCTGCGAGCCGGTGAAATGCAGGAACTGGTCGATCTGGTGCGAGGCGATGTCGGTGAGGATGCCGCCATAGTGGCGCTTGTCGAAGAACCAGCCGGGGCGGATCGCGCGGTTGAAGCGATGGGGGCCGAGGCCGACCGTCTGTATCACGCGGCCGATCGCGCCGTCGGCGATCAGTTTGCCGGCAATGAGCGTCGCCGGGACGATGAAGCGTTCCGAGAAGCAGATCGAGAAGATGCGGCCCGTCTCGGCTGCGGCCTTCTCCACGGCGGCGAGCTGGTCGAAGTCGGTGACGCCCGGCTTGTCGACCATGACGTCCTTGCCCGCGCGGATGGCGCGGATGGCGATGCCGGCGCGCTCGGCGGGGATCGCGGCGCAGAGGATCAGGTCGATCGAGGGTTCGCCGAGCAACAGGTCGGCCGTGCTCTCGGTCAGATCGGGAAAGCGCTCGCGGAAGCCGGTCAGCACACGCTCGTCGCTCGTCGCGGGATCGAAGCCGGCGCAGTGCGCGCCGGCTTCGAGGAGACCACCGACCATATGGTAGATATGGCGGTGGTCGAGGCCGATGACGGCGAACTTCATCGCTACTGCGGCGCTCCGTGGCCGACGCCGATCTCCTGATCCCAGCGGCGGAAGGCGGCGACGAGGCGTTCGGGTGTCAGCGGCGGCTTGGTCGGCAGGCTGGTGATCAGCCCGTCATATTCCGGCCGGCCATATTCGGCGAGGATGTCGCGGCTTTCCTGCGGAGCCATGGCGAGCGTCACGCCCTTCACGGCCGGGCCGGGATAGAAATAGCCCTTGTCGTAGGTCACGGCCTGGGCCTCGGGCTTGAGCATATGGGCCATCAGCGCGACCAGAGCCGTCACCTTGTCGGCGGGGACGCCCTTCGGGATGCACATGAACTGCGTGTCCGGAATCCAGTGCGTCTTGTCGAGGACGAAGACCTTGGCCTCCTTCGGGACGATGCCGAGCACGCGCGGGTTGATGTCCCAGCCCAGCGTCGAGACGATGACGTCCCGCGTGCCTTCGCCGAGCTCCTTCATCGTCGCGGCCGTGCCGGCCGGATAGTAGTCGACGCCGGTGCCGAGCTCCTTGAGATAGGCCCAGCTCTTGGCCCAGCCATTCATCGGGTCGCTCGGGTCGGAATCGCCGAGGATGTAGGGCAGCCCCTGCAGCCAGGTCCAGCCGGGGCCGGAATTGACCGGCCGCGCATAGGTGAAGCGCTTCGGGTTCTGCTTGACGTAGGCGAGCAGGTCCTCGGCGGTCTTCGGCACGGCCTTGAGCCGCTCAGGCGCGTATTCGAACAGCGGGCCGGAGGGCGAATAGACGACCGCGACGCCTTCGTTCTGGCCGAAGTTGCGCTGCATCATCAGCGCCTGCTCGTGATAGACCTCCTCGGGCTTCGGCAGGTCCTTGGCATGGGACTTCCAGACATCGAGCCAGAGGCCCTGCTGGATGCCGTCCGACATGGCGCCGGGGCCGGTCAGTACGAGGTCGATGTCGACGCGGTTGGCCTGCTGCTGGGCCTTGATCTTGGCGGGTAGCTCCGGCGAGGGCGCGCGTGAAAAGTTCAGCCGCGAAATCAGCTTCGGATTGTCCTTGGCGAACTTCTCGATGGCCGCCTGCGTGAGCTGCAGATTGCCGGCGACATCGATGATGTTCAGTGCGACCGGGGCGCTCTGCGCCTGTGCGCCGCCGGCTTTGAGGGCGGCGAGGCCGGCCGCTCCGGCCATGACGGTGCGACGAGTCGGATGATTCATGTTCACTCCCTGGGTTGAGCTCTCTGTCATTGCCTAGGGAGGCACGCGGAGCCCTGACTGGGATACTAGTGCACCAATGGAGGGCGCGCCAGCGCGTTTCGCGTGCGCCGGCGGCATGGGCGACATCGGCTTTCCGATAGGGCAGATGGTCGGCCGGGTTCAGCTCTGCTCGGCCAGCAGAGCTTCCGCCGCTCGGCTGAGCAGCGGCGCCGCCGCGCCGTGGATTTCGTAGAGCTGGCTGGCGCGCAGGCCGGCGAGATCGGGCATCGCGAAGCCGTCCATTGTGCCTTCGGCGCGGAACAGGCTGTTGAACCGGGCCCAGAGCTGGGGATTGGCGGAGAAGGGGCCGCTCACCGCGATCCGGGCCGGAAAGAGCAGGCGGCAGGCATTGGCGAGCGCGCGGGCGACGAGCTCCGTCGCCATCTCGACCTGGGGCAGGGCGAGAAGGTCGAGCCCGGCGAGCTGCCGGGCGAGGCGGGTCTCGTCCTGGTCGAGATCGGGCCAATGCCGCCGCAGCGCCGGGAGCAGCGACCAGAGCGCGGCGCCGGTCTCCAGGCAGCCGGTATTGCCGCAGCCGCAGGAGCGGTTGCTGAGCGCTGCGAGGCGCCAGTGGCCGATCTCGCCGAAGGAACCGGCCGGCGCGAAAGGCTCGCCATCGACCGCATAGGCCAGGCCGACGCCCCAGCCCCAATGCAGCAGCAGCGTCCCTCCCGAGAACTGGTCCGGCTCACGTGCGGCGCGGGCGCGCAGCTCCGCATCGAGGTTGCGGCAGATCTCGACCGGGCCTGCGACGGGCGCCAGCACCGCGCCGATGTCGAGCCCGCGCATGCGCGGCCAGCGCGAGGCCATCAGCCATTGGCCGCGCTTCAGGTCGATCAGGCCGGACAGCGAGACGGCGGTGCCGGCATGGCCCATGCCGGGCGGCATCGCGTCGAGCAGGTCGCGGGCGAGGTCTGCCATGGCGGCGGCGATGGTGTCGTTGTCGGCTTCGCTCTCGATGGCCGTGCGGCGTTCGGCAACGATATGGCCGTTGAGATCGACCAGCGCGCCGGAGAGCGACTGGCTGGAGACGTAGATGACCGAAGCGCCGATGCGCCGGCCATGGGCCAGCAGGATAGCCGGCGGCCGGCCCCGGCCGCTCGCCTCGCCGACCGTCTCCAGGACGAGCCGGCGCGCCAGGAGATCGCCGACGACGCGGGAGACGCTGGTGGAGCGCAGCCCGAGAATGCGGCCGATCTCGGGGCGCGAATGGGCCTGGCCGCCGAGGATCAGCCGGTAGATGCGGGCGCAGTCCCGCTCATGGGCGAGCGCGAAACGGCTCTCGTCGATCGAGAGCAGGGATTGCGGCGCATTATTCGGAACAGTTGCGTTCAAAATTAACCATTGCGTTCTGGCGGGGGCTCCATAAGCTCAGTTCCAGAATATCGGAAATTTCGTTGCGCAAAAGGTTCAAAATTCGATGATCGAGATGCATCTCGCCTCCGACAAGGAGACGCTGGGCCAGCAGGCAGCGGCGCTCGGCGCGCAGGCGATCCGGGACGAGATCGCCCGCTCCGGCGAGGCGTCGATCATCGTGGCGACCGGGGCGAGCCAGTTCGAGATGCTCCAGCACCTCGTCGCGGCGGAGGGCATCGACTGGTCGAAGGTGACGGCCTTCCATCTCGATGAGTATGTCGGGCTGAGCGAGGCGCATCCGGCGAGCTTCCGGCGCTATCTGCGGGAGCGCTTCATGGCGCCGCTGAACAATGCGCCGCGCTTCATTGCCGTCGACGGCGAGGGCGACCCCCAGGAGGCGGTGAAGCAGCTCAACACGCTGATCGCCGGCCGGCGCATCGCGGTGTGCTTCGCCGGCTTCGGCGAGAACTGCCATCTCGCCTTCAACGACCCGCCGGCCGATTTCGACACGGAAGAGCCCTATCTGGTGGTGACGCTGGATGAGGCCTGCCGCCGCCAGCAGTTCGGCGAGGGCTGGTTCCCGAGCTTCGAGGCGGTGCCGCAGCAGGCGATCTCGATGAGCATCCGACAGATCCTCAAGAGCGAGCTGATCGTGCTCTCGGTGTCCGATACGCGGAAGGCCCAGGCGACGAAGGACGCGCTGGAGGGGCCGGTGAGCAATCTCGCCCCGGCCTCTATCCTGCAGACGCACAAGCGAACGGTGCTGTTCATCGATCCGCCCGCCGCCTCGCTGCTGAGCCGGAAGTAGGCGCCATGCGGACGCCGGGGCTCGTCGATCTGCAGGTCAACGGCTTCGCCGGGCTGGACTTCAACTCCGGCGCGGTGACGGCCGAGGCGCTCGACCGGGCGCTGGAGGCGATGCTGGCGACCGGCGTGACGACCTGCCTGCCGACGATCATCACGGCCCATCCGCATGAGCTCGTGGAACGCTTCCAGGCGCTCGACGCCGCTGTGGGCGCGAGCCGGCTCGGCCCGCTGATGTGCCCCGGCTATCATCTCGAAGGCCCGTTCCTGAATTCGGGAGCCGGCTATCACGGCTGCCATCCGGCCGATGCGATGACGGCGGCGAAGGCCGACCTCGTGGAGCAGCTCGATGCCGTGCTGCAGCGGCCGATCCTGATGGTGACGCTGGCGCCGGAGATCGAGGGCGGCCTCGCGCTCGCCGCCAAGCTGGCGCAAGCCGGCAAGATCGTGGCGATCGGCCATTCGGCCGCCGATTTCGAGGCCGTCCAGGCGGCAGCCGATGCGGGAGCCTCGCTCTCGACCCATCTCGGCAACGGCCTGCCGCAGCAGCTCCACAAGCTGAACAACACGCTCTTCGCGCAGCTCGGCGAGGACCGGCTGATGGCCGGCTTCATCGCGGACGGCATCCATATCCATCCCAAGGCGCTGAAGAGCCTGATCCGGGCCAAAGGCTTCGAGCGTTCGATCCTCGTGACCGACGCCGTGGTCGCGGCCGGAGCCGAGCCGGGGCGCTATCATTTCGCGGGCATGCCGGTCGATCTGGCCGCCGACGGCTCGGTGCGGCAACCCGGCGGCGTCTCGCTGGCTGGCTCGGCCCTCAAGCTCGACGATGCGGTCCGCAATGTCGTGGCCTGGGGCATCGCGACGCCGGCGGAGGCGGTCGCCATGGCGTCGAGCCACGCGCTCAGGGCGCTCCAGCCGGCGCTGGAGGCGGCCGGGATCAAGCTGCCCGAGAACGAGATCATTTGGTCGCCGGAACTGCGGATCCGCCACATCCGCATCGGCGACATGACACGCGACTTCGCTGCCGAGGCGGCAGCCTGAAGACATCACCACCAAGCAAAAAGGGGAGACCATGACTGACTTCACGAATGGCGTTGACCGCCGCGTCGTCCTGGGCGGGCTCGGAGCCCTGGCCGTGAGCGGAAAGGGGGTCTTCGCCGCCTCGCCGCCGCTGCCTTCGGCGCCGGTCGGCATCAACATCATCGATGTCGGCGGCGCGCTGGCCCTGATGCAGCAGGCCTTCGACGACTATCGCACCGCCAACCCCAAGCTCGTCTCGCGCATCACCTATGTGAAGGCGCCGGCGCCGGAACTCGCCAGCAAGATCAAGGCGCAGCAGAACGCCGGCCGCGCCGATCTCGACCTCGTGCTGACCGGCAGCGACGGCCTCGCCGCCGGGCTGGAGCAGGACCTCTGGCTCAAGATCCTGCCGGACTTCAACGACAAGTTCCCGAAGATCGAGGAGAACTACGAGCCGGCGGCGCTCAACCTGCACAAGGTACAGGGCGCGGGCTTCGGCGTCGTGGTCAACTACTACCCGTCCGGCCCGCTGCTCGAATACATGCCGGATCGCGTCAAGCAGGTGCCGACCACGGCCGAGGAACTGCTCGCCTGGTCCAAGGCCAATCCGAACAAGTTCATGTATGCGCGCCCGGCCAATTCCGGCCCGGGCCGCACCTTCATGATGGGCCTGCCCCACATCCTCGGCGACAAGGACCCGCAGGACCCGGTCAATGGCTGGGACAAGACCTGGGCCTATCTCCAGGAGCTCGGCCAGAATATCGAGTATTACCCGGCCGGCACCGGCGCGACGATGAAGGAGTTCGGCGACGGCTCGCGCGACATCATCATCTCGACCACGGGCTGGGACATCAACCCGCGCGCGCTCGGCATCGTGCCCAAGGAAGCCAAGATCCAGACGCTGAAGAACTTCCGCTGGGTCTCGGACGCCTTCTTCATGTGCGTGCCGAAGGGTGTCCCGAACGATCGTCTCGCGGTGGTGCTCGACATCATGGCGCATGTGCTGACGCCGAAGATGCAGGCCTATTCCTATGACGAGGGTTATCTCTATCCCGGCCCGGCCGTGAAGAACGTGCCGCTCTCGCTCGCGCCCAAGCGCAGCCAGGAGGTGATCGCGGAGTTCGGCCGGCCGGAATATGCCGACCTGATCGCGAACAACCCGATCGAGCTGCCGCTGAAGCCCGACAAGATGGTCGTCGCCTTCCGCAAGTGGGACGAGCTGGTCGGCGCCAAGCAGCGCAAGTAAGCCGAACGATAACGCCATCGTTCCGCCCTGGCGCGGAGCGAAGAAAAGGCCCGGAACCCATCTGGTGGAGTTGCCCCCGCCGATGAGTTCCGGGCCGATTTGTTTCAGCTCACGATCGAAGCGTCGTTCTCGGCGCGTCGCCAGAACAGCCTGACGCCGCCCTCGCCAGTGCTTTCGAGACCGGGCACGGCGGAGAGAAGCTTCTGGGTATAGGCGTGCTGCGGGGCGTCGAAGATCGCATCGCGCGGGCCTTCCTCGACGATGCGTCCGTCCTGCATGACCACGACGCGATCGGCCACCTGCTCGACCACGCCGAGATCGTGGCTGATGAACAGGCAGGAGAAGCCGTGCTTCTTCTGCAATTCGTCGAAGAGTTCGAGCACCTGCGCGCGCACCGTCACATCGAGCGCCGAAACGGGCTCGTCGGCGATCACGAAGCTCGGCCGCCTGACGACTGCGCGCGCGATGGCGACGCGCTGGCGCTGGCCGCCCGAAAGCTCGTGCGGGAAGCGGCCGGCAAAGCCGTCGCCGAGACCGACTTCCGAAAGAACTTCGGCGACGCGCGCAGCCTTCGCAGCCGATTCCATGCCGGGAACGAGCCTCAGTGGCTCGGCCACCAGTTCGCCAATCGTCATGCGCGGGTCGAGCGAGGAATAAGGGTCCTGGAAGACCATCTGGCAGTTGAGCCGGTAGTCCCAATAGCCCGCCTCGCCCTTCGTGATGGGCTTGCCGTCGAAGAGGATCGCGCCCGAGGACGATTTGACCAGCCCCGCGATGGACTGGCCGAGCGTGGTCTTGCCGGAGCCCGAGCCACCAACCACCGCGACGACCTCGCCGGGCTGGACGTCGAGGCTGATGCCGTGGAGCGCGCGCTTGGGCGTGCTCTTGCGGAAGAAGCCCTGCCGGCCGGGATAGTCGACGACGAGGTCCCGCACCGAGACGATCGGTGTCTTCGCCTGCGGCAGCTCGCGCGCCGGCAGCCGGTGCGGCATCGCCGAGAGGAGCTTGCGGGTGTAGGCGTGCTGCGGCCGGGCGAGGATGTCCTCGCTCTTGCCCTGCTCGACCACCTCGCCCTGGCACATCACGACGATGCGGCTGCAATAGCGGGCGACCATGCCGAGATCGTGCGAGATCAGCAGCACGGCAGTGCCGTTCTCCTGCGTGAGGCCGACCATCAGCTCCATCACGTCGCGCTGGACGACCGCGTCGAGCGCCGTCGTCGGCTCGTCGGCGAGCAGCAAGGCGGGTCTGAGCAGCATTACCGAGGCCAGCATGATGCGCTGGCGCATCCCGCCGGAGAACTGATGCGGGTAGGATTCGAGCGCGCCCTCGGGGTCCTTGAGGCCGACGCGCCGTAGCATGTCGAGGATCAGCGCGCGCCTTGCCGCCGCATCGAGCTTGCGGTGGAGGGCGAGGCCTTCGTCGAGCTGACGGCCGATCAGCATCGAGGGGTTGAGCGAGGTCATCGGCTCCTGGAAGACCATGCCGACCTTGGAGCCGCGCATGGCGCGCAGATCCTTGCCGCTCATGGCCATGACGTCCTGCCCGTCGAAGCGGATCGTGCCGCCGACGAGCCGGACCGCGGGCGGGATGAAGCCCATCACCGCGCGGGCCGCGAGCGTCTTGCCCGAGCCGGATTCGCCGACGATGCCGACGATCTCGCCGGGGAAGACCTGGAAGTCGACATCGTCGACGACGGTGCGGCCGGCTTCGCCGATCCTCAGCGTCAGGCCCGCGACATCGAGAAGAGGCTGGGGGTTCTTGCTCGACGCGTTTTCTTCACGCGAACCGGTGCCCACTTCGCTTGAAAACGCTTGGATCATCGTGCGCCCCTCATCCGCGGGTCGAGCTTGTCGCGCAGCGCGTCGCCCAACAGGTTGATGCCGAGCAGGGTGAGCGAGATGCACAGGCCCGGGAAGATGCCGAGCCAGACGGCCTGGCCGATATAGGGGCGCGAGCCCGCCAGCATGTTGCCCCAGGTCGGCGCCGGCGGCGGCACCCCGAGGCCCAGGAATGAGAGCGCGCTCTCGGCCAGCAGCACATAGCCGAACATCGAGGTCGCCAGCACCGTCAGCGGTGCGATGCAGTTCGGCAGGACGTGGCGGGCCATGGTGAAGGCCTCGGAATTGCCCATCACGCGCGAGGCGGCGATGAATTCGCGCTCGCGCAGGGACAGCACGGTGCCGCGCACGACGCGCGCGACCGAGGGCGTATAGGCGATGCCGAGCGCGAGGATGATGCCATATTTGTTGGCGCCGACCACGGCAAGCAAGCCAAGGGCCAGCAGGATGCCGGGGAAGGCCAGCAGCGCGTCGTTGAAGGCCATGATGATCCGGTCCGTCCAGCCGCGGGTGTAGCCGGAGATCAGGCCGATCAGGGTGCCGAGCAGCACGGCGAGCGTCACGGTGAGCAGGCTGATCCAGACGCTGGTCGCCGCGCCGGCCATCAGGCGCGAGAGCACGTCGCGGCCGAACTCGTCGGTGCCGAGCCAATGGGCGGCATTCGGTGCGACGAGCTTCTCGCGGAAGGAGAGCTTGAGCGGCTCGTAGGGCGTCCAGAGCGCGCCGGTGGCGGCCACCGCGAGAAGGGTGCCGATCAGGCCGCCGCCGATGATCGCGTTGGGAGCCGGGAGCTTCAAGCGGCGGGCCTTCTTCCCGGAGCCGCCAGTGCTCATGGTGCTGTCGCTGCTCATTGCGCCGTGACCCTTGGATCGAAGACCGGGTAGCAGAGGTCGATGACGAGGTTCACCAGCACATAGGTGAACGCGACGAAGAGCATGCAGCCCTGGATGACGGGGTAGTCGCGGGCGAAGATCGCGTCGACGAGGAGCCGGCCGAGGCCAGGGATGGTGAAGACGGTCTCGACGACCGCGATGCCACCGAGCAGGTTGCCGAGCACGAGGCCGATCAGCGTCCAGGTCGGCCCGAAGGCGTTCTTGAAGGCGTGGCGCCAGAGCACCGCGGCCTCGCCCAGGCCCTTGGCGCGGGCATGGGTGATGTAGTCGAGCCGCAGCACCTCGAGCGTCGAGGCTCGTGCCATGCGCAGGATGACGCCGATCTCATGCAGGAAGAGCGTCATGATCGGCATGACGAGGTAGAGGATTCCGGCCCAGGGGTTCTCGGCGATCGAGACATAGCCGACGACCGGCAGCCATTCGAGCTTGAGCCCGAAGAAGAGCAGTAGCAGCAGGCCGAGCCAGAAGGTCGGGATCGAGAGCAGCAGCGTCGCGCTGGCGACGAGGCCGAGGTCGAGGGCTGAATCCTGCTTCCAGGCGGCGATCACGCCGGCCGGGACCGCGACGAGGCTCGCCAGCAGCACGGCGACGAGCACGATCTGCGCGCTGACCCAGAAGCGCTGCAGGATCAGCGGTAGCACGGCCTCCTGCGAGGAGATCGAGCGGCCGAAATCGCCGGTGAGCACATTGCCGATCCAGATGCCGAACTGAACGGGAAGGCTCTGATCGAGGCCGAGTCGCGCCCTCAGATCGGCGAGGCTCGCGGGCGTCGCCAGATCGCCCAGCATGAGCTGCGCCGGGTCGCCTGGAATCAGGCGGATCAGGACGAAGACCGACACCGCCACGATCAGCAGCGTGGGCAACGCCATGGCGATCCGCGTCAGCGCAAACCGAAACATCGAAGGCCCTCCCAAGCCTTGCCGCTGGCCCCGGCCATGACCGGGGCCGGTGGCGCCGCCTTACTTGGCGACGCCGACCTCCCAGAGCCGCAGCTGCGATGCCCAGGGCGTCACGCCCGTCAGGCGCTTGGAATGGGCAATGATGTCGAGGTCGTTATGGGTGAAGATCGTCGGCACCTGCTCGATGAAGCGCTTGTGCAGGGCGTCGAAGATCTTCTGGCGCTCGGCCGTATCGGTTACGACCATCGACTTCTGGATCAGGTCGAGCGCCTCCGGGTCCTCCCAGACCTTGCGCGGCTGCTTGTCCTTCGGGCCGGAGACCTGCTCGAAGCCGAGCGCGGGGTCGAAGCGGCTCGAATAGGAGAAGGCCTGCATCTGGTAGTTGCCCTTGTTGTAGCGGTCGAGCTGCGTCGCCCACTCCAGCACCTCAATCTCGGCATTGATGCCGGCCGCCTGCATCATCGCCTGGGCGATGACGGCGGTGTTGAAGCTCGGCACGCTGGAACGCTTGTTGGCGAGGATCGTGATCTTCTCGCCCTTGTAGCCGGCCTTCTGCAGCAGCGCCTTGGCGGCGGCGGGATCGTATTTGAAGCCCTGCTTCTCGGCATCGCTGTAATATTTCGAGGTCATGTAGACCGGCGAATTGTTGGCTTTGGCGAGGCCGTTGCTGACATTGGCGACCAGTTCGGGGAAGTCGACCGCGGCGGCGATCGCCTGTCGCAGGGCCTGGTTCTTCATCACCGGATCGCGCGTCTGGATGATCAGGCCGTGCCGGACCGGGTTGGGGGCGATCGCGAGCGTGACGTTGGCTGCATTCTTGAGATCGGGCACGTCCGATTCCGGCATCAGCGCGAGGTCGAGCGAGCCCGAGAGCAGGCCGGCTTTGACGGTCGCCGCATCCGGAATGACGAGGAAACGGGCTTCCTTCACCAGCGGCCGCTTGCTGCCGATATAGCCGTCGCGCTTGTCGCCCTTCGGTGAGGCGTACTGGTCGAAGGCGAGCAGCTGGACCGACTGGCCGCGCTTCCATTCGCCGAGCATGAAGGGGCCGGTGCCGACCGGCTTGTCCCAGCTGCCGTCGGCCTTCACCGAATCCTTGTGGATCACGGCCGTGCCGCCGCAATCCGCGCGGGCGAGCGTGTCGAGGAAGAGGCCGTTCGGCTCGTTGATCTCCATGACGAAGGTGTCGGCATCGGGGGCCGTGGCCGAGACGACCTTGAGGCCGTTGCGCCCGTCGAAATCGGACAGGCAGCGCCAGTCGGTTTTCGGGTCCATGTAACGGGTCCAGCTCCACAGCGCGTCGGCCGAGGTCATCGTGGCGCCGTTGTGGAACTTCACGCCCTTGCGCAGGCGGAAGGTGTAGGTCTTGCCGTCAGGCGAGATCTCGACCTTCTCGGCCAGCAGCGGGCCGACCGAACCGTCCTCGGCATAGCCGACGAGGCCCTCGATCATGTGCATCTGGACGGCGTCGGTGTTGCCGTCCCGGTTCACGCCGGGGTTGGTCGAGCGGATATCGGCGTTGAGCACGGCGGTCAGGCTCTGGGCCTGGGAGGCTCCGGCCGAAAGGGCGAGGGCCAGGCCTGAGGCGAGCAAGCGGTTCATGGTCATTCCCCTGTCGTTCTGGTTCGTCGTCGTGCCGGTTTTTCCGGCGCGTCAGGCGGCCTTTCGGGCCGCACGCAGCCGGGCGAGCTCGGCTGCGAAGAAATCCTCCACGATGGGCACGACCTTGGGCCCGTCATGCGGCGTGTTCGGCACGAGATCGAAGCGCACGTCGATGCCGTTCTCCTTGAAGGAATCGCGCAGGCGCGCCAGGCGTTCCGGCCGTGTCCTGCCGGCGTGGTTGGCGTCCGGCATCCAGTTGCGGCCGCCGGGCTTGTGGGTGATCTCCCAGGTCTCGAGGTCGGCGGCGCCGACCACCATCTGCACCGGCACCTTGCGCATCGCCGGGATATCGAGCGGGCTGCCGAAAAGCTCGACGATGTTGCGGGTGCCGACCCACCAGTCGCGGCTGGGATCGAGCAGCGTCACCGAGCCGGGTGCGCCGATCGAGACCGCCCAGAGCTTCTTCGGCTGCAGCAGCATGAAGCGATGGGCGAAATGGCCGCCGCCGGAATAGCCGAAGAGGGCGAAGCGCTCGAAGTTCAGGCCGAAGCGCTGGCCGACCTCATCGACGATGGCGAGAAGGATATGGTCGTAGCGCAGCCCGGCCTCGCGCATGTACTTGAAGCCGTCGCCATTGTTGTCGCCCATCACGCCGATCGGGAAGAGCGGGGCGAGCACGATGCAGTTGTTCCAGCGTGCGAAGGCGGAGAATCCGTCGCGATAGCCGGTGAAGCCGCGGCCGGTGCCGTGCATGGCGACGACGAGTTCGGGCGCCTCGGACCCCTGCCCGAGATGCGGCGGGACATAGAGGCAGTAGCTGAAGCGGGGATCGTGCTTGCAGGCGTAGACCGGCGTCGGGCCGCGCTCGTAGAGCGCGCGGCCGCGCGCGGCGGCGTCGTCTTCCGGCTTGCCGGTGGTTTCCGCAACAGCGCTCACGCCCGGTCTCCTTCATGGCGATTATATTGGCGCCAATTAAGTTGCATGTTATGCGAGGCGCTGCAACAGGCTTGCGCGGCCGCGCGCGACTTCTGCTAGAGAGCGCTCATGAGTGATCGAAAAGAGAAGGTCGCGACGGTTCGCCGCGTGCTCGCCAACGAGATCGCGCAGGCGATCCGGCTGCGGGTGTACCGACCCGGCGAATGGCTGCGCCAGATCGACCTCGAGGAGCGCTTCCAGGCGAAGCGCTTCGATGTCCGCAGCGCGCTCGAGGAGCTCGCTGTGCGCAAGACCATCGAGCACGTCCCGAACCGGGGCTATCGCGTCGCCGAGATCGACCTCAAGACCTATGAGGAGATCCGCGCCACGCGGATGATCCTCGAGACCGCTTCCGCCGCCGCCATCGTGACGAATATCGACGACGAGGCGATCGCGCGCCTGGAAGAGCTGGCGCGCGCCTTCTCGCATGCGGTCCGGGAAGGGACCCGGGTCGATCAGAGCGAGGTCAACCGCGCCTTCCATCAGATCATGTACTCCTTCTGCGGCAACGCCGTTCTGGAAGAGACGATCTGGGCCCTTCGCGACCGCTCGCGCGGCTCGCGGGTGACCGTCTGGGCCTCGCATGAATCCCTGCTGCGCAGCGACCGGGAGCACTACGAGATGATGGAGGCCTTGCGCGTGCGCGATGCCGGGCATCTCGCTGCCGTGATCGCTCGCCATCTCACCCGCGTCGGCCAGGAAGAGCGGGGTTGAAAGGGCGGGATTTGGCCCCGCCCCGATACCTTACTCTCCGTTGCTGACTTCCCAGGCGCGCGGCAGTGAGGTCAGCGAGGAGACATAACCCTTGACCTTGGGCGTCGTCGCGCCGCCGGCGATGCCGTTGTAGAGCATCACCATCGGCACGTCGGCGAGGAAGCGCCGGTGAAGCTCGTCGAAGATGGCCTGGCGCTCGGCCCGGTCCGCGACCACCGTCGATTTGTCGAGAAGCGCCTGCACCTGCGGATCGTCCCAGAGCTTGCGCGGCTGCTTGTCCTTCGGCCCCGTCATCGACTCGAAGGAGAGCGAGGGGTCCATCCGCCCTGAATAGGGGAAGGCCTGGATCTGGTAGTTGCCCTTGCTGTAGCGGTCGAGCTGCGTGGCCCATTCGAGGACTTCGATCTCGACGTTGAGACCGACGGCCTGCAGCATCTGCTGGGCCACCACGGCGGTGTTGAAGCTCTGCGGATAGCGCTTGTTGGCGAGCATCACGATCTTCTCGCCCTTGTAGCCCGCCTCCGCGATCAACTTCTTGGCCGCGGCGGGATCGTAGGCGATGTCCTCGTCCTGCACCTTGCCGTGATAGCCGGACAGGCTCGGCACGATCGAGCCATTGGCCTTGCCGAGTCCGTCGGTGACGGCCGCGACCAGCTCCGGCTTGTCGAGCGCGGCGGCGATGGCGCGCCGCAGCTTGACGTTGCCCAGTACGGGATCGCGTGTCTGGATGATCAGGCCGACCAGGCCCATGTGGGAGACGACGGAGAGCTTGACCGGGCTGCCCTTCTTCAGCTCGACGACATCGGCATTGGCGAGATCGGGCACGATGTCGATGTCGCCCTTGAGAAGCGCGGCCTTGGCCGTCGCGCTGTCGGGGATCACGACGAAGCGCAGTTCGTCGACCAGCGGACGCTTCGAGCCGGTCAGCCCGTCCGGCTTGCCGGGCAGGGCGGCGTAGTCAGCGAAGCGCTCCAGCCGGACATATTCGCTGCGCTTCCACTCGCCCAGCTTGAAGGGGCCGGTGCCGATCGGCTTGTCGAAGCTGCCGTCCGCCTTCACCGAATCCTTATGCAGTACGGCTGCCATGGCGCAGTCGGTGCGCGCCAGCGAGGCCAGGAAGAGCGCACTTGGCTTGTCGAGGCGGAACACCACGGTGCGCGGGTCCGATGCGGTCACGCTCTCGACCTTGACCGTGCCGCGCCCGTCGAACTCGGACAGGCAACGCCAATCCGTCTTGGGGTCCATGTAGCGGTTCCAGCTCCAGACGACGTCGGCCGAGGTCATCTCGGCGCCGTTGTGGAACTTGACGCCGGGGCGCAGGCGGAAGGTGTAGCTCTTTCCGTCGGGCGCGATCTCGACGCTTTCCGCCAGGAGCGGCTTCGGTGTCGCGTCGTCGGCATAGGCGACGAGCCCTTCGACCATGTGCAGCACCACGGCATCGGTGTTGTGGTCGCGGTTGACGCCGGGGTCGATGGAACGGATGTCGGCCGGCAGTTGCACGCGCAGCGTGGCGGCAGCGGCCGGAAGCGCGCCGCAGGCGACCGCGGCGGCAAAAGCGATGGAGGTCAAGGTCGGTCGGCGCATCATGTTCCCCTGTTATTGTTCGGTTGTGACGCGATGGGTTTTGGCTGGGGCGGCTATTCAGCCGCCTCGGCGAGCAGGACTGGGTCTTCGGTCAGGCTGTAGCGGGTGAAGACGCGGTTCTCAGACGGCAGTGGCGCCACCTCCATGATTCCCTTGGCAGGCTGCATGATCACCATCGCGACCGTGGCGGAGAGGTTGCCGGTGTCGTTGAGGCGCGGCGGGCGGCAGACCGAATAGGGCGAGAGAAAATCGTCGAAGAAGGCCTGCTTCAGGTCGTCGACGGTCAGCTTGCGGCCGGCCTCGTCGAGCAGCTTCTTGACCCGCCAGTCGCGGTAGAAGCTTTCGGGCACGCGCGGGACGCTGGTGTTCTTGACCTTGCCCAGCGCGATCGGGCTGACCCAGTGATTGGCATGAACGATCAGGCCATCGTCCGGGTAAAGCGGGAAGGCCTCGTCCGGCGCACATTCGAAGTCGATACCGAAGCCCTTCACGGTCGAGAGCATCATGTTGTTCGAGCAGGCCTTGGGCGTCGATGCCACGGCCTTGATGGCGAAGGCGAGGTGCTCCTGCTCCAGCACCTTGCGGCGGATCAGGGCGAGCGGCACGCCGGCCTGCGTGAAGTCGCGGTCGCATTCGAGGTAGTTGGCGGTGATCGAGACGCCGGCCGCGTTCATGCCGCAGCGGGCGAGGCCGCCGGCCTCGACGAAGGTCAGGAAGTCGGGACCGTCGTCGCGGCGCACGCGCAGGACGATCGCCGTCTCGGCGCATTCGGCCTTCCAGTCCCAGTTCTGGCCGTGGATCAGCTCGCCGGTCGCGCTGCGCTCGGGGAGGATGATCGCGCCGGTGCAGCCGTCGTCCAGCTCCTCCTGCGCCTCGACCGGCTTGTTCTTGATCATGCGCGCCTTGGCTATGACTTCGGTGCGGGCGTTGATCATGACGATGTCTTCGAGCGGGACGCCGGCGCCGTCGGCGATGCCGCGCATCTCCTCGACATAGTGGGCGCCGAAGGCCTCTATCTCGCGGGCGAACTCGGCGATCAGCGCCGATTTCGCCGCTGCGTCGTAGCCAAGCTCGCCGAGCTGGCCGCCATAGAGCTCGATCGAGCGCTTCACCTTCTGCGGAACGGCCGCGCCATGCTGGCGGCCGCGTTCATAGGGCGTACCCGAGACATCGACGAAGGGGCAGGGCTGGACCATGACGCGCATCTTTCCGTAATGCTGGCGGAACCTCGTTCAACCGAAGCTTGGGAGCATGATGTCGTCCGAAAACCGGCTCCCACTTTTCGGCATCATGCTCTAATGTATTTCATCTCGAACTAAGACAAGCAAGGGCCTTGCCATGGCGATGCCGACCCGGCTGCAGCAGGAGATCGCCGAACGCATCCTGCAACTGGTGCGCGACGATGCGCTTTCGGCCGGCGACTGGCTCAACGAGAACGCCACGGCGCGACGCCTCGGGGTGTCCCGTACACCTGTGCGTGCGGCACTCGAACATCTGGCGCTGCAGGGGGTGGTGCGGCGCCATCTCAACAAGGGCGTCGAGATCCTGACGCTGCCGGCTGCCGGCGACAGCACGCTTCCGCCCGAGGCGATCGACCTCGCCATGGTGCGGCTGGCGCATGAGCGGGAGAATGGGATTTTGCCGGACGAGGTCTCGGAGCTCGAGGTGATGCGGCGCTACGAGCTCGGCCGGCCGGAGGCGCAGAAGCTGCTGGCACGGCTCGCCGATCTCGACATGGTCGAGCGCAAGCCGGGCTATGGCTGGCGCTTCCTGCATGAGGCGCGGGACCCGCGCGTGCATCAGGAGCGCTATCGCTTCCGGCTGATGGTCGAGCCACTGGCTCTGCTCGAACCTGATTTTCGTCTGGAGAAAAGCTGGATCGCCGAGATGCGCCAGCGCCATGATGGGATGCTGACGCAGCCCTGGCGGGAATCATCCAGCATCGCGCTCTACGAGATGAATGCCGATTTCCACGAGGGGCTGGCCGCGGCCTCCGGCAACCGTTTCATCCATTCCGCCATCAGGCGGCAGAACCAGCTCCGGCGGCTCTCCAACTACGATTGGGTGTTCGGCTTCGAGCGGGTGCAGGTGAACTGCACCGAGCATATGGCGATGCTCGATCATATCGAGGCCGGCGAGCAGGAGGTCGCCTCCGCCCTGATGCGCAGCCATTTGTTGCGGGCGAGCAAGCTCAGGCCGCTGGTGGAAGGCTAAGTCAGGCCGTCATGCTCGGGCTTGACCCGAGCATCTCCTGAAAGATGAGGCTCCCTTGCCTTATTCTGCCTGAGATTCTCGGGTCTGCGCTTCACTCGCCAGAGAATGGCGGGCAAGCGGATACCCGCCCTGCCATCGGGGCGGTTGACCCGGCGGCGATTTCGGCGAGCAATGGCGGCCATCCGTTCATCCGACAGGTCGCCTTCATGACAGTTCACCAGCGTCCCCAAGCCATCGACCCCGCCAAGCTCGACAAGCTGGCCGAGGTCGCCATCCGTGTCGGCCTCAATTTGCAGCCGGGACAGGACCTGTTCCTGACCGCGCCGGTCGCGGCGCTGCCGCTGGTCCGCCGCATCGCCGAGCATGCCTACAAGGCCGGCGCCGGGATCGTGACGCCGATGCTCTCCGACGAGGAGATCACGCTGGCGCGCTATCGCAACGCGCGGGATGAGAGCTTCGACAGGGCGCCGGGCTGGCTCTACGAGGGCGTCGCCAAGGCCTTTGCCGCCAATACGGCACGGCTTGCCGTGGTCGGCGACAATCCGATGCTGCTGGCGAATGAGGACCCGGCCAAGGTCGGCCGCGCCAGCAAGGCGAACTCGATCGCCTATCAGCCGGCGCTCGAGAAGATCGCGGGCTTCGACATCAACTGGAACATCCTCGCCTATCCGAGCGCAGCCTGGGCGCGTCAGGTTTTTCCTGATGACACGGAGGAGGTCGCGGTCGGCAAGCTGGCGGAAGCGATCTTTGCCGCTTCGCGTATCAACGAGGCCGATCCGGTCGCCGCCTGGACGGCGCATAACGCGGCCCTGAAGGCGCGGCGCAACTGGCTCAACGATCAGCGCTTCGCCGCGCTGCATTTCACCGGGCCGGGCACCGATCTCACCGTTGGCCTTGCCGACGGGCATGACTGGCAAGGCGGTGCCTCGCCGGCCAAGAACGGCATCGTCTGCAACCCGAACATTCCGACCGAAGAGGTCTTCACCACGCCGCATGCGCGCCGTGTCGACGGACATGTGTCGAGCACCAAGCCGCTCTCCTATCAGGGCTCGCTGATCGACCAGATCCAGGTGCGTTTCGAGAGCGGGCGAATCGTCGAGGCAAAAGCCGCGCGCGGCGAGGCGGTGCTCAACAAGGTGCTCGACACCGACGAGGGTTCGCGCCGGCTCGGCGAGGTGGCGCTGGTGCCGCATTCCTCGCCGATCTCGAAGAGTGGCATCCTGTTCTACAACACGCTCTTCGACGAGAACGCCTCCTGCCACATCGCGCTCGGCCAGTGCTATTCGAAGTGCTTCGTCGACGGCGCGAACCTCACGCCGGAGCAGATCGCGGCGCAGGGCGGCAACAAGAGCCTGATCCATATCGACTGGATGATAGGCTCGGGCCAGGTCGATATCGACGGCGTCAAGCCGGATGGCAGCCGCGTGCCGGTGTTCCGCAAGGGCGAATGGGCCTGAGCAACGAAATGCGTCATGCCCGGGCTTGACCCGGCATCTCAGGACGAGAGGGCGCCTCTTTCGGCATGAGATTCTCGGGTCTGCGCTTCGCCTCGCCCGAGAATGACGCGGATTCTGTCTCCTTCAGCCTGCGTTCGCCCGCAACCAGTCCCCAAGCGACGGACGATGATGTCCGTCGCGGCCGGTCGTGGCGGGGGCTGCCACCATCGCATTGAGCACGGCTTCCTGCGTCGCCTCGGCAGCAGCGCGGAAGGGCGTGTCGATGCGGCTCTCGTTGAGCGCGCCGAGCGCGACGATGTCCTTGCGCTCGTCATGGTCGACGGGAGAGGCGGTGGTGAAGGCGACGGCGATGTCGCCGCTGCCATTGCCCCAGAAAGCTCCCAGCCGCGCGAGCCCAGCGCCGCCGCGCCGCGCGATGCGCTGAAGCTGCCGCGATTCCAGCGGCACGTCGGTCGCGATCACGAGGATGACCGAGCCGCGCTCGGCTTGCGGTTTCGTTTCGGGCGGAACCGGGCGGCGCCCATCAGGCAGGACGAGATCGCCTGCGTTACCGAAATTGGCGAGGGCCAGCACGCCGAGCGTGAAGGCGCGCCCGTCGAGATCGAAGCGGCGCGAGGCGGTGCCGATGCCGCCCTTGAACCCGAAGGCGCTCATGCCGGTGCCGGCGCCGACGGCACCCTCGGCGACCGGGCCGGCGGATGCGGCATCGAGCGCGGCGAAGGCGTGGTCCTGCGTCAAAGCGCGGGCGCGGATGTCCGACAGATAGCCGTCATTGCATTCGAGCACGACCGGATTGACCGTCCCGGTTTCGCGGCCGATGTCGGGATTGGCGGCGAGCGCCCGCGTGACCAGCGCGTCGAAGCCGGTGCCGACGCCAAGCGTGTTGCAGAGCAGGAGCGGCGTCTCGATCTGGCCGAGCTCGGCGAGCTGCATCAGCCCGGCGCTCTTGCCGAAGCCGTTGATGATGTCGACCGCGGCGCGGAGCTTGCGGCGGAACAGGTTGCCGTCATGCGGCAGCAGCGCCGTGAAGCCGGTGCGGAGGTCGCCCTGGCTCAGCGTGTGATGCCCGACCCTGACGCCCGCCACATCGGTGATCGCATTGAGCGGGCCGGGCTGCATGATGCCGCAGGTCAGGCCGAAATCGCGCAGGCGCTGGGTCATGGTTCTCGGGTCTCGTCGGTGCCGGGCAGGAACTAGCACGGGCACCGTCCGGCACAACCCCGCTGCGGGGCTGTCATGATAGAACCGGCGAGCGCGACGCCCGCAATGCCGCTAGGCTCCCTCCAACAGCAATAATCACAGGGTTGGGAACGCCTATGCAGATCAAGACAATCGAGCCCTTCATCCTGCACATCCCGGTGACGGGCGGCTCCATCGCCGATTCGACGCATCGAATCAGCCATTGGGGCGTGGTCGGGGTGAAGATCGGCACCACGGACGGGCGCGAGGGTTATGGCTTCACCGGCACTCATGCCGATCTTCCCTCGGACCGGCTGATCACTGCCTGCATCCGGGATTGCTACGCACCGCTGCTGATGGGCGAGGACGCTTCCGAGATCTCGCGGCTCTGGCTGAAGCTCGCGCGCCATCCGGCGCTGCAATGGGTCGGGCGCGCCGGCATCACGCAGCTCGCGCTCGCGGCCGTCGATGTCGCGCTCTGGGATCTGAAGGCGAAAGCCGCGGACGTGCCGCTCTGGCATCTGCTCGGCGGCGCGACCAAGCCGAAGCTCGAAGCCTACAACACCGATATCGGCTGGCTCTCCATCCCCAAGGACCAGCTCATCGAGGGCTGCCGCATGGCGGTGGAGCGCGACGGCTTCCGCCGGCTCAAGGTCAAGGTCGGCCATGCCGATCCGATGACCGACATCGCTCGGCTGGAGGCTGTGCGCCACGCGATCGGCGACCATGTCACGCTCGCCATCGACGGCAACGGCAAATGGGATTTGCCGACCTGCAAGCGCTTCTGCGCGCGGGCCGAAGGGCTCGACATCTTCTGGTTCGAGGAGCCGCTCTGGTATGACGATGTCGGTTCCCATGCGGCGCTCGCCCGCTCGACCTCCATCCCGGTCGCGCTCGGCGAGCAGCTCTATACGCTCGATGCCTTCCGCAGCTTCGTTGCGGCCGATGCGATCCATTACGTCCAGCCCGACGTGACCCGGCTCGGCGGCATCAGCGAGTATATCCAGGTCGCGGACCTCGCTCTGGCGAGCCGCCTGCCGGTGGCGCCTCATGCCGGCGAGATGAGCCAGGTCCATGTCCATCTCGCTTACTGGCATGCTGCCACCCCCGTCCTGGAGTACATTCCCTGGATCAAGGACGCTTTCCGCGAGCCGGCCGATGTCGCCGACGGCTATTTCCTGCGCCCGCAGCAGCCAGGCGCCGGCACCACGCCCACAGCGGAGGCCTTCGCGAATTTCGCCAAGCCGCTGGCCTGACGATACGAGGCTGGGACAGTAGGAGCCGCGACCATGCCCGACCCGTTCCGGCTGCAACGTTTCCTCGATGCGCAGGAGAGCGTCTGGCAGACGGCGCTCTCCGAAATCACGGATGGGCGCAAGCGCAGCCACTGGATCTGGTTCGTCTTCCCGCAGATGCGGGGCCTCGGCCTCTCGGCGACCTCCGAGTTCTACGGGATCGCCTCGCTCGACGAAGCGCGCGCCTATCTGGCGCATCCTGAGCTTGGGGCGCGGCTCACGGCCTGCGCCGAGGCGGTGCTGGCGCATGAGAAGCTGAGCGCCCATTCGATCTTCGGCTCGCCGGACGACATGAAGCTTCGCTCGTCCATGACGCTCTTCGATGCGGCGAGCGAGCCCGGGGACAATCTCTACTACGCCGTCCTGCGCAACTTCTTCGACGGCGTTCCCGATCCGCGCACGCTGGATCTGCTCGGGGGCGGTAGAGCACCGGGGTTCGGGGCGCCGCGGGTGAAGCGCAAATGAAAAAGGCCGCCCCGAAAGGGCGGCCTTCTCTGATGGCTAGGGTGCGGTGGCTTACTTCGGGGCGAAGATGCCGACGCTGCTCGCCGTGATGTCGAAGGAGAGCGTGGCGACGACGGCCGGGCCGCACCACTTCGACTGGTTGCTGCCGCTGATGATGCCGCGCGGATCGGAGGTGTTCAGGAAGCACTCGCGCTTGCTGAGGTCGGTGTCGTGGTAACGCAGATCGGCGGTCAGGTTCTTCCAGGTGTAGGAGACGCCGGCGTTCCAGTAGTTGTAGTCGGGCAGGTTGGTCGGCGGGGTCGTCGACCAGATCGCCTGGTTGGTAGTGCCGAGCCAGTAATGGCCGAACTCGCCGGAGACCGAGAGGCCCTCGAGGAAGGGCAGCATGTACTTGGCGGTGATCGAGGCGTAGGTGCCGCTCGCGCCGGTGCCGAGCCAATCCCAGGCATAGAAGACGTTGGCGCCGACCGTGAGAGCCTCGGCATAGGTGTAGGAGACCTTGCCGTAGACTTCGGTGAAGTCGGTGTTCTTCGGGGTCCAGAAGATCGGGGCGCCGGCGCTCCAGGTGTCGATGTACTGCTTCTCACCCGGGTAGTAGTACTGCCAGACACCGAAATCGAAGGCGAGGTCGCCGAACTTCGGACGGATACCGGCGTAGAAGTCGATCTCGGCGTCAGGGCGCGTGACCAGGTCGACATTCGAGGCATACACGCCGGCGTAGAAGAGGTTGTTGTAGAACTGCAGCTCGACGCCGCCCTGGACGGCGGGCTTGCGGTCCGTCTGCGAGATGCCGCGGAAGTTGTAGTCCGTCATCGCCTTGATGCTGACCGCAGCGTCGATCCAGGTGATGGCCGGCGGGACCGGGGCAGGCGGGGCGCCCTTCTTGCTCGGCAGATCCGACGCCAGCGTGCCGGTGGCGAGAGCGGTCGAGAAGGCCAGGCCGATAATCGAAGAACGGAAGAGGTCGGTCATCTGCAGAAATCCCTAGCCCCGCATGATTTGCGTTATGCCAATCATGAAGTGGGGAGGGCCGTTTTTCGGCAAGATGAGCTTTTGAGCGGGTTGCCCACCAGAAAGGCAAAAGCCCCCGAAACCGGGGGCTTTTGCGCCTATGAGAATGGCGGCGCCGATTACGACGGTGAATGTTGCATTTCCGTCACGGCCGGCGCTTGCTTGCAACAGTCTCAGCGGGTGGCTGGCTGGCTCGCATAGCCGGCCGTGGCCTGGTCCAGATTCGAGGTCTTCAGCCCGCTGGCGCGCCGCGGCGGCAGCGGGGCGACCATGGTCGTCGGCGCGGTCGAAGCGGTCGTCACGCCCTGATCGGCGGTCGCATTGGAGCCGCCGATGCCGAAGACCGGCACGAAGCTGAGCGCGCGCTGCAGGAAGGGCTTTTCCTCGGTGGGTGTAACCGGCGTCGAGGAGGCGCTGGCCAGAACCGGAGCCTGCTGGGCGTTGCCGGGCAGCACCTTGGCGACCTGCGTCGCAGCCGGGGCTGCGGCCGGGCGCTGCACGGCCGGCTTGGCGGCTTCGGGCTTGGCGGGCTCTTCGGCCGGTGCGCCGGCGACGGCGGCGAGCACCGCATCGTTGTCGGCTGAGACGGCGCGCACCGTCGCCTTCGCCTTGCCCTTGTCGTCGAAGACCACGACGCGGGGCCCGGCCGTGAGGGCGTCCTCGCGGCTGACGCCGACATCGCGCGAGGCCCAGGAGGCCGAGCGGTTGAGCGCTGCGCTGCCGTTGCTCACAAGAGCCTGCTTGAAGGAGGCGTGCTGGTCGCCGTCGTCATAGAGAAGCCGGATAGCGGGCGTGCCCTTCGCGACGAGCGAGGCGACCGCGACCTCGTCCTGCCGGCGCTTCTCGGCGACGGCGGCTGGCGCCGCGCCGTCGTTGAAGACATAGCGGCCGCCGGCGACCGAGACGGACGGCTCGGAACCCGTCACCTCGAAATAGTCGGAGCCTTCCTTCAGGTTCTTCCAGAAGGCGATGTTCGGGTCGAGCCGATGCTTGGCGAGATTCTGCGGCGTCATCCGGAAGGGGAAGGCCTGCATCTGCACCGCCTTCTGGCCGGCGTTCTGCGCCTCGCGCACCAGCGCATAGATCTCGCCGATCTGGTCGTCCGTCATCGAATAGCAGCCGGCCGAAGAGCAGGCGCCGTGGACCATCAGATGCGCGCCGGTGCGGCCATGGGCCCGGTCATAGGCATTCGGATAGCCCATGTTGAACGAGACGTAATAGGAGGAGTTGGGATTCATCTGCTGGGGGGCGATGGCGTAGAAGCCCTCCGGCGCCATGCGGTCGCCCTCGCGGACCTTCGGGCCGAGCTGGCCGGACCAGCGGCACATCGGGAAGGTCTTCAGCAGCGCATACTGGCCGTCGGCCTTGCGCTTCCAGACCTCGAGCTCCGACTCCTTCTTGTAGGAGCGGATCAGGATCGGCTGATCCTTGGTCATGCCCTGCGAGGACATCAGCGTGTAGGTCGCGCTCGGGATCGGGATCCAATGCCGGGCGGAGCCGCGATAACGCTCTTCCTCACAGGCACCCAGGGACAATGCAACAAAAGCCACGAGTGCGAGTTGCTTGATTGCCACGTCGTCATTCCCATTGAACGGCAGGCCGGGGTGCGACCTGTGACTTCGCAAGACGGCCGAATTGTGCCGTCGACTCGTTCTTGAGCTGTTATGCTTGACCGTTCCTTACCACACACTCGCCGAGCATGACCATATGGTCAACGGCGGGTAAAGACGGGCATTCGGCCGCCCGCAAAGGATGTGGTTAAAGGTTTCGGCCGATGGCGAGGAACTTTTCCTCGCGCTGTTCCACGATCTCTTCAGGGCTCAGGCCGGCCATGTCCTGCAGGCAGGCGGAGATGGCGTCGCCCGCCCGCGCGATGGCGGCCTCGCCGTCGCGATGGGCGCCGCCGGTCGGCTCCTGGACGATCCGGTTGATGACGCCGAACCTGAGCAGGTCCTGCGCCGTGATCTTCATGCCGGTGGCGGCGTCCTGCGCGCGTGCCGTGTCGCGCCACAGGATCGAGGCGGCGCCTTCCGGCGAAATCACCGAATAGATCGCATGCTCCAGCATCAGCACGCGGCTGGCGGCGGCGATCGCGATGGCCCCGCCCGAGCCGCCCTCACCGATGACGAGGGCCACGCTCGGCGTGCGCAGGCCGAGCCAAGCCTCGGTCGAGCGGGCGATGGCCTCGGCCTGGCCGCGCTCCTCAGCGTCGATGCCGGGATAGGCGCCGGCGGTGTCGACGAAGCTCAGCACCGGCAGGCCGAAGCGCCCGGCCATCTCGGCGAGGCGCACGGCCTTGCGGTAGCCCTCGGGCTTCGGCATGCCGAAATTGTGCCGGATGCGGGTCTCGGTCGAATCGCCCTTCTCCTGGCCGATGACGCAGACGGGCTCGCCGCGGAAACGGCCGAAGCCGCCGACGATGGCCTCGTCCTCGGCGAAGGCGCGGTCGCCCGCGAGCGGGGTGAATTCATCGATCAGTCCGGCGCAGTAATCCTTGAAATGCGGCCGCTGCGGATGGCGGGCAACAAGAGTCTTCTGCCAGGGCGTCAGCGCCGCATAGATGTCCTTGAGCGCCTGGTTCGCCCGGGCGTCGAGCTTGCCGATCTCCTCGGACAGGGAGATGCCGTCGCCGCGCGCTTCCAGCGCCCGCAACTCGTCGGCCTTCGCCTCCAGCTCGGCGACCGGTTTCTCGAAATCCAGATAGCTACGCATCGTGATCCAGGTTCAGGTTCCGCGCCATAGAGGGGGCGGAGCGGCGGTTTACAGCGAAACCGGGCTTGAAAAGGCGGCGGACCTTGTCCGCGCGCCGGCGAAAAAGTCAACCCATCCGAGTCCTTGCCGTCAGACGTCTCCGGCCGTCCGAGGCTTCTTCAGGCGCGGGGTCGGCGAGGCCTGTGGCAGGAGAATCGGCCTCAGAGCGAAGCTGCGCCGCGTCGCGCGCAAGGGCGCGCGACGGTAGAACTGCTTGGTGGCGTCGATGACATGGACGCCGGCGAAGGGCAGCGAGAGCCCTGCCCCGACCTGCTCCCAGATCGGGGCCGAGCGCATCAGGAGCCGGCGCTGCAGCGGCGGGACATAGAGCGCCTCAGTCCAGTTCTCGGGTGAGAATTCGGCGGCGCGCATCAGCGCCGAGAGCTGGCGGCGGCTGAAGGGGCGGCCCTGGCCGAAGGGCGTGGCATCCATCCGTGCCCAGGGGCCACGGCGGTTGGGCACGACAAGGATCATCCTGCCGCCGGGGTTGAGCACGCGCGAGACCTCTTCGAGCAGGTCGTCGGGGCTCTCGGTCTCCTCCAGCGCATGAACGAGGACGACGCGGTCGATCGAGGCGGTCGGCAGCGGCAGCAAGGTCGGCTCGACCAGGGCCGAGGCCGAGAGGCCGGAGGATGGCCAGTTCACCACGCCCTGCGCCGCCGGCATGAAGGCGATGGTCCGCTCAGCCTGCATGCCAAGGACGGACAGATAGGGCGTCGCGAAGCCGAGGCCGAGCAGGCGCTGGCGCGCGCAGTCCGGCCAGAAGCGCAGCATCGCCCGGCCGATGAAGCGCCGGGCCACATGACCGAGCGGGCTGGCATAGAAGGCGCGCAGATCGACGACGTCGAGAGGCATGGCGCCTGACATGGAACGCCGGGGGGCCGAACGCAAGGGCGGCAGGGCGGCGCTGCGCCGGCGGCGGCTTGATCGCGGGCGGCGCTTGGCCCATGCAGAGGGCGACAACAGCCACCCGACTGCCATGCCGGAGGAAGCCATGCCGCTCGACCTTCACGTCTTCCGCACGCTCAGCGACAATGCCGGCGCGCTGCTCCACGATCCGGCCACCGGCGCCTGCGCCGCCATCGACGTGCCGGATGCCGGCGAGACGCTGGCCGCGGCAAAGGCGAAGGGCTGGACGATCAGCGAGATCTTCATCACCCATGCGCATCACGACCACACGCAGGGCGTGGCCGAGGTCAAGCAGGCGACGGGTGCGAAGGTCTTCGGGCCCGCCGACGCGCAGGGCAGCGCGCCGGTCGACACGGTGGTGGGCGAGGGCGACAGCGTTACCTTCGGCGGCGAGCGCTTCGAGATCTGGCATACGCCCGGCCATTCCGACGGCCATCTGAGCTATGTCGGCCGAGGTGCGAAGCTCGCCTTCGTCGGCGACGTGGTCTTCGTCATGGGCTGTGGGCGCGTGCAGCCCGGCCAGATGGAGCGGATGTGGACCTCGCTCTCGCGGCTGATGGCGCTGCCGGGCGATACGCGCCTGCTCGGTGGCCATGACTACACGCTTTCGAATGCCCGCTTCGCCCGTTCGGTCGATCCCGACAATGCGGCGCTGGCGGCGCGCTTCGCCGAGGTCGAGAAGGCCAAGGCCGAGGGGCGCTTCTGGGCGCTGACAACCGTCGCCGAGGAGCAGGCGACCAATCCGTTCTTCCGGGCGGGGGAGCCTGCGCTCGCCGCGGCGATGGGTCTTTCCGGCGCGTCGGCCGGCGCGGTCTTCGCGGCGCTGCGCGAAGCCAAGAACAGGTTCTGACCATGCCGGTCCGCCTCGAAGGGCTCACTGCGGCGGAGATCATCCGGCTGCTCGAGCTGAAGCCGCATCCCGAGGGCGGCCATTATCGCGAGACCTTCCGCGACCCGGCCGGGCCGGAGGGCCGAGGCTTCTCGACCGCGATCTACTACCTGCTCGATACCGGCGAGACTTCGGAATGGCACCGCGTCGATGCCGCCGAGATCTGGCACCATTATGCCGGCGCGCCGCTGGTCATAACCGTCTCGCCCAACGGCCACGACGCCGCGGCCCATCACCTCGGCACCGATCTCGCCACCGGCCAGCGCCCGCAATTCGTTGTGCCGGCCGGGTGGTGGCAGAGCGCGACCTCACTCGGCGCCTGGACGCTGGTGGGCTGCACCGTCGCGCCGGGCTTCGATTTTTCAGGCTTCGAGATGGCCCCGCCGGGCTGGCGGCCGACGCCGCGCAAGCCTTCGGGAGGACGTTGATGCTGACCAAGGCGGACGAGAGCGGGCTGGTGATCGGCTGCGAGCGGCGGATCGTCAACGCATGGCCGGCGGTCGCGACGCTGATGGTCGGCGACTGGGTGCTGCGCTTCGCCAATGGCTATTCCGGCCGCGCCAATGCGGCGACGCCGCTCTCCTACGGTGCCGAGCTCGACGCCGAGATGCTCGACCTGATCGAGGAGCTCTATCGCGCCGATGGGCTCCTTCCGAGCATCCGACTCACGCCACTCGTCGCGGAGGCGACCCGCGCGGCGGTGCTGGAGCGCGGCTATCGCGTCAAGGACAAGTCCTTCGGCATGATCGCGCCGCTCGGCGATATCGCGCCGTCCGAGGAGGCGGAATTCGAGATGGAGGCCCGGGCGGGGGCGGAATGGATCGCGGGCTGCGCCGCGCTGCAGACCGGCGTCAAGACGCATGCCGGCAACCTCGGCGCGATCCTGGACCGGATCAGGCTGCCCGCCGCCTTCGCGACCTGGACGATCGAGGGCGAGCCGGTCGCCTTCGGCATGAGCGTCGCCGAGCGCGGCATGGCCGAGATCGGCCTGATCTGCGTCAGCCCTGGCCATCGCGGCCATGGTTACGGCCGTTCGATCGTGCGCGGGTTGATGGGCTGGGCTGCGGCGCAGGGCTGCCGCGATGCCTATCTGCAGGTCGAGCAGGGCAATGCCGTCGCGCTCAATCTCTATGGCAGCCTCGGCTTCCGCCAGCTCTACGCCTACGAGACGCGGATTCTCGATTAGGCGCGTCATTGCTGGAGGGCGTCATTCTCGGGCTTGACCCGAGAATCTCGTGACGGGAGGCTCCAGTGCCTCTCCTGGCTGGAGATGCTCGGGTCGAGCCCGAGAATGACGAGCGTGCCTAACGCGTCAGCAGCGCCGTGCCGTAGAGCCCGATGGCGAAGACGGTGTGGCCGAGGATGTTGAGCAGGCGGAGCTGGTTGGCGTTCGGCCGCTTCGCGGCGGCGATGCCCAGCCCCATGCCGGGCTGCAGGATGAACCAGCCGCAGCCGATGGTGACCCAGCCGACGATCAGCGCCGGCAGGACGGTGGGATTGCGCGCCCATTCCACACCCCAGATCGCCAGTAGGATGCCGGCGAAGAGGATGCCGACGAGATAGTGGAAGAGCCAGCCCAGCGCCGTCTCGTTGGCGACGGGCTCGGACTTGCCGATGTCCGCATGCATGACGCGCCCGCGCAGCAGATGGCCGAACCAGCGGCCCGGCATCGCCCAGTTCGGCTTCGGGATGCCGAGCAGGCGCAGGAACTGCTGCCAGAGGTCGAAAAGGATGGTCGCTCCGACCCCGATGACGACCATGCGATAGATGAATTCGGACATGCCCCGTTCCCCTTGCCGATTTCCTGCTGCCGCCCTTGCCGTCGGCTTTCTTCCGTTGGAGCGGCGATCGTGACGGCGGTCAACCGCCGCGGGACCTGAGCCGTGCAGGGAGGGGCTGCATGCGGCGCATTGCCCGGCCTGCGGAACCTTGCGCCGCGCATGCAGGTTGCCGTTCGGAATCAGCAGGCAGAGGGGATACCGGACATGGCATCGGCGGTCGCAGAGAAGACGGGCAGCAGCACGACGGGGCCGCATGGCGCGGTCGAACTGCCTTCCGCGCTGATCACCAGCTATAATCTGGAGGTTCGCGACGATGAGGGCTTCGTCGGCGACAAGGCCAGCCGCGGCGCCTTCATGGCCCATCTCGAGGCGTTGCGCCGCCATCTGAAGCGGGCCGGCGACGATCCGCTGAAAGGCCCGACCAAGGAGATCGGCAAGAAGCAGCTCGACGCGCTGCTGGAGGGCGATGCCGGAGAGGCGGCGCTGGTGCTGAGCGCCGTCGAGGATTTCGCCCAGTCCTTCGCCTTCGTGATCCGCCGCTTCGCCCGGCTGAAGAGCTGGGCTGCGGTCGAGCGCATCGTCGTCGGCGGCGGCTTCCGCGAGAGTCGCGTCGGCGAGCTCGCCATTGCGCGCGCCGCCATCATCCTGCGCACGGACGGGCGCGATATCGATCTCGTGCCGATCAGCCATCATCCGGACGAGGCCGGGCTGGTCGGCAGCGCGCATCTCGCGCCGAAATGGATCTTCGAGGCCTATGACAGTCTCGTCGCCGTCGATATCGGCGGCTCGAACATCCGCGCCGGCATCGTCGAGCTGCGGCAGCAGAAGGCGCCGGACCTCTCGAAGGCGCGGGTCTGGAAGTCCGAGCTGTGGCGCCATGCCGACGACGAGCCGAGCCGCGACCAGGCGATCGCGCGCCTGGGCGAGATGCTGAACGAGCAGATCCGGAATGCCAGCAAGGAGGGCCTGCGCGTCGCGCCCTTCATCGGCGTCGGCTGCCCCGGTCTGATCCAGGCCGACGGCGCCATCGACCGCGGCGCGCAGAACCTGCCTGGCAACTGGGAAAGCAGCCGCTTCAACCTCGTCGACAGCATCCGCAAGCTGGTGCCCGAGATCGGCGAGCACCAGACCGAGGTCGTGATGCACAACGATGCCGTCATCCAGGGGCTGAGCGAGCTGCCGTCGATGCAGGATGTCGAGCACTGGGCCGTGCTGACGATCGGCACCGGTCTCGGCAATGCCAGCTTCCGCAATCAGCCGAAGAAGAAGGGCAAGAGCTGAAAGCCCTCTGTCGAGACGTCCGGGGCTGAGACGGGCTGCGAGGACCGCGCGCCATCTTCAGGTCGCGTTTGGAGGCGATGAGGCGGGCCATCCGATCCTGATCTCCGGAGCCCAGATCGTTGCCGGCCGCAGAAAATAGCTCTTTGTCTTGCCTTGAGGGCATGGCTGTGCCGAGGGTCGAGCCTGAGCCGAATCATCTCGACAGGCAGGGCCGCATCGCCATGGCAGCGCATGTGACGCGCGCATCGTTCCGGAAGCTGCGCCGGTGGCTGGCGGCCGGGCTGCTGCTCGTCACGCTGGCGTTCTCGGCGAGCGCTCCCTCCTTCAGCCAGCCGGCACCGACCGACCCTGCCGCGGGCGCCCGGGCCAGGCTCGAAACGGTGCGCACCGAACTCGCCCAGATCGAGACGACGCTTGCGTCCCCGGAGCTGAGCGACAGCGAGCTGCAGCGGCAACGCATCCGCCTGCAGCCTTCGCTCGACCAGCTCCGCGTCATCCTCGACGAGCAGAAGCCGCGCGTCGAGCAGGCGAAGCTCCGGCTCGACCAGCTCGGGCCGAAGCCGGATGCCGGTGCGCCGCCCGAAAGCGCCGAGATCGCCAAGGATCGAGAGACGCGCACCAAGGCCTATGCCGATGCCGACGAACTGCTGAGGCTGTCCAACGCGGCGCTGCTTCAGGCGGAGATGCTGCAGACCAGCATCGGCGACAAGCGCCGCGAGATCTTCGCCAAGGCGCTCTTCGCCGCCGGCCCCTCGGCGCTGAACCCGGATGTCTGGACGAATGCCATCGCGACGGCGCCCGAGGATATTCGGGCTTCCGGCTACATCTTCGGCGGCTGGCTGGAAGGCGTGGGCGACGCGACCGGCATGCGCGGGCTGGTGGTGGCGATCGCGCTGATCGGCGCGATCGGCCTTTACTGGGCGCGCGCGCGCTACCTGCCGCGCTTCAAGGCGCGCTATGCCAATATGCAGGACACCGGCAACCTGCACTGCCTCTATGTCGCGCTCGCCCATATCGTGGCTGGTGCGGCGCCGCCGGCGCTGGCGAGCTGGCTGATCTACAAGGCGCTGAGCACGACGGGGCTGCTGCCGCCGCGCATCCAGCCGGTGATCTGGGCGCTGGTGATCGGGCTCGCCATCGTCGCCTTCGTCCAGGCGCTCGCCGACGCGCTCTTCGCTCCGTCCAATCCGCAGCGACGCCTCGTCAGCGTCATGGACCGGACGGCGCGCAGCGTGGTCTGGATCGCAAGCGCGCTGGCGCTGGTGATGTCGGTCGGCAAGGTCTTCGAGGCGTGGCTGCAGGCCATCGCGGCGGGGCTCGCGATCTCGATCATCGTCAAGGCCTTCTTCGCCGTGCTCTTCGCGCTGGCGCTGATCGCGGGGCTCTACCAGATCCGCGACGACGAGGAGATCGAGCAGGAGGCCTGCCTCGGCCCCTATGTGCCGGTGGACGGGGCGAGCCTCGGCCCGGTCCGCATCCTCGGCTGGATCATCGGCTTCGGCATCATCGCGTCGGCGCTTTCCGGCTATGTCGTCTTCGCCGGCTTCCTGGCCGAGCAGACGCTCTGGATCGGCATCGTCGCCTGCCTGTTCCTGCTCGCCTTCCAGTTCATCGATCTCGGCATCCCGCGTGCGCTGACCGGGAAAAGCCGCTTCGCCACGACCCTCAAGGCAGGGCTGGGGCTGCGTGCCGCGACGCTGCAGAAGATCGCTGTGATCGGCGTCGGCATCCTGAAGCTGCTGCTGATCGTGGTCACGGTGCTGCTGGTGCTGGCGCCCTGGGGGCTGGAATCGAGCGATTTCCTCGTCTCGCTCCGGGCCGCCTTCTTCGGCTTCCAGGTCGGTGGCGTGACGATCTCGCTCTCGACCATCGTCGTCTTCGCCCTGGTCTTCGGTTTCGGCATCGCCGCGACGCGGGCGATGCAGCGCTGGCTCGAAAACCAGTTCCTGCCGACGACGTCCCTCGACCCGGGCCTGCGCAATTCGATCACCACCGCGGCCGGCTATGTCGGCTATATCGCGGCGGTGGCGATCGCGGTCTCGGCGGTGGGCTTGAGCCTCGAGCGGCTCACCCTGGTCGCCTCGGCGCTTTCGGTCGGCATCGGTTTCGGCCTGCAATCGGTGGTGTCGAACTTCGTCTCGGGGCTGATCCTGCTCTGGGAACGGCCGATCCGCGTCGGCGACCAGGTCGTGGTCGGCGATGTCGAAGGCATCGTGAAGCGCATCAATGTCCGCTCCACCGAGATCGCGACCTTCGACCGCTCCACCGTGATCGTGCCCAATTCGAACCTGATCTCCGGCGTCGTCCGCAACCGCGTCCGCACCGATCGTTCGGGCCGCGTCCTGATCGCGCTCAGCGTGCCGCGCGCGATCGATGCCGGCGCGGTGCGGGCCATGCTGGCGGAGGTCGCCGGTAACCATGGCGACGTGCTGCAGAAGCCGCCGCCGGCGGTGATGTTCAAGAAGCTCGGCACCACGACCATGGATTTCGAGCTGATCTGCGTCGTGGACGATGTCGAGATCGTCGGGCGCGTCACCAGCGACCTGAACTTCGCCATCCAGAAGCGCCTCGCCGAGATGGAGCCCGTGGCCGAGACGCCCGAATTGCGGGTGCGCGGGCTAGAAGGCGTTGAACAGGCGCTCGCCGGTTTCACGGCTGCCGCGACGCGGCCGGTCGCAGAGCCCGCCCCGTTGCCAGACAGCAAGACGGCCGCAAAGGCTTCCGCGAAGGCGCGCCGGGCGCGCAAGCCGGTCGAAGCCGAGCCGGAGCCAGAGGAAGAGCCGACCGAAACCGCCAAGCCCGCTCCGCAGCCCGAGCCGGCCAAGGAAGACAGCCAAGGATGACCCGATGCCCAGCCTTTCCTGCCGCGCCGCGGCCCTGCGCGCGATGAGCTGCCCCGCGGCCGTGGCGGGCGCGCTCGCCTTTCTCGGGGTCGCCGGCTGCACCGAGGCGCCGCGCCAGGGGCAGCCCGCCTTCTACCGCGATCTCGGCTCGGCCTCGGCGCAGGTCGATGCCGAGCAGGCGCGCGCGATGATCTCGGCCTATCGGCTCAATGCCGGGCTCGGTGCGCTCGCGCTCGACCCGGCTCTGACCGAGGCCGCGCAACGCGAGGCTGCGGCGATGGCGGCTTCCGACAAGCCGGTCCAGGCCGATGCCGTCAAGGCGCGGTTGGCAAAGGAGGGGCAGCCGGGGGCGGAGGCCAATCTCTCCGCCGGCTATCGCCGCCTCGCCGAGGCCTTTTCGGGCTGGCGCGACTCGCCGCAGCACGACCGCGTCATGAAGGATGCCAAGGCCAAGCGCATGGGCATCGCGACGGCTTACGCGCCAAGCTCGAAATATCAGGTCTACTGGGCGCTGATCGTCGCGCCCTGAGGATGACGTGGCCGCTCCCGCCATAGGCTGTCAGCGGTGGTGCGGGTTGCCCCCTTACGGCGCGGGCGGGCGGAGGCTAGCCTGCGGATCATGCCTCCGCGACCGCGCAAGCCTCTTTCCCTTTCCGCCGCGCAGGCCCGCCGCATCTGGCTGAGGGCGCAGCGGCTCGATGAGCGCGAGCCCTTCGGCGCCGGGCCGGAGGCGGCGCGCCAGGCGGTCGAGCAACTCGGCTATGTGCAGATCGACACGATCAACGTGATCGAGCGCTGCCACCACCATATCCTTTATGCCCGGATCCCGGCCTATCGCCGCAGCGACCTTGCCCATCTTCAAGCGGCCGAGAAGAGCGTCTTTGAATACTGGACGCACGCGCTCTCCTATGTGCCGACGCGCGACATTCGTTATTTCCTGCCAGCGATGAAGGCGCATCGCGCCGAGCCGAAGCGCTGGTCGGCTGTGGGCGCGCGGGATGAGACGCGCAAGCTGCTCAGCCGCATCCGGAAGAACGGCGCGTTGACGATCCGCGACATCGACGAGGAACCGGTTGAGAAAGCCCATCTCTGGGCCAGCAAGAAGCCCTCCAAGGGGCTGTTGGAGCGGGCCTTCTACGATGGTGAGCTGGCGATCGCGGCGCGGGCCGGCATGGTCAAGACCTATGAGCTCTTCGACCGGCATTTCGCCTGGGAGAAGAAGCCGACACCGGCGAGCGAGCGGCAGATCATCGCCTACAAGCTCGACCGGGCGCTGACCGCGCAGGGCCTCGTCAGCCTCGATTCCATTTGCCATCTCGATGCACCGGCCAAGAAGGCGGTGGCCGAGCTGATCGATGCACGAGTCCGGCGCAAGGAACTGGTGCCGGTTTCCGTCGCGGGCGCCGGCAAGACACAGCACTGGGCGGCGCCGGCTTCGCTGGAGACGCTGCCGGAGCCCGAAGGGACGCTGATTCACGTCCTCTCGCCGTTCGATCCGCTGGTGATCCAGCGCAAGCGGACGAAGCTGATCTTCGACTACGGCCATGTCTTCGAGGCCTATCTGCCGAAGGAGAAGCGGGTCTACGGCTATTTCAGCCTGCCCGTGCTGGCAGGGGAGCGCATGGTCGCCGTGCTCGATCTCAAGACGGACCGCGCGGCGGGAAAGCTGCTGATGCAGCAATGGAGCTGGCTCGACGGCCATGAGAGCCCGGAGTTGAAGCGGGCCATCGAGGAGGAGCTGCAGCGCTTCGAGCGTTTCCAGCTCGGCCGCGACGAGAGCGGACCGGTCGAGGACGAGGCGATCACAAAAATGCCGGCTTGATCGGCGCTGTTGCGGGCCGATCGGGGCAGGGGCGACAGAGGCGGATGGCAGCGGGATTCCGGCGCGGGGCCTCGGGGCGCCCGGACGCTTCAGCCTGAGCCATGATGGTGGTGACGCCAGCGCGTCGGCTGTTGCCAGACCCCGGGCTGCCGGCCGCGGCGCTCGTCCATGCGGCGCTGCTGGCCTGGCTCGCTTCCGTCGCTGTCCAGCAACTGACCGAGACTCCCGGCGTCCTCGAGCAGAGCGTGGATGTCGAGCTGCAGACGCTGGAGCAGTTCGAGGCGCTGATGCGGCCGCCCCCTCTGCGGCCGCCGCCGCCGCCGGCAGCCAGCTTTCCCGAATCAGCCTTGCCAGCTCCCGCGCCGCCTGCGACTCCTGCCGCGCCGGAACCTGCCCTGCCGCAAAGCGACGGGATGATCCGACCCCGGCGTCTGCTCTCGCAACAGGTGCTGGCCAATGCGCTCAGCCGCGATGCGCTCGCCATGCTGCCGCGTCTGGCGCCAGACGAGCGGGCGGAGCAGCTCTGCGGCGTCGAGGCGATGAGCCAGATCCACGCCTGGCAGAGCCGCTACGAGCCCGACCGGGTCACGGCCTATGCACTGGCAAAGACCCGCTTTTCAGGGCGCGAGTTGCAGGCGCAGGGCGCAGCCTTCCGCAGCAGGCAGCGCTGGTATGCGCTCAGCTTCACCTGCAGCCTCTCGGCCGATCTCAAGCGGGTCAGCGCCTTCGCCTTCCAGGTCGGCGAGCCGATCGCGCCCTCGCGCTGGGAAGCGCTGGGGCTGCCGGCGGTGCACTGAATCAGGCGCCCAGAAGATCGATCAGCGGCGGGATGAGCGGCTCGTCCGCGGGCGGCATGGCGAGCTCCCGCAGCTTGCCGGGGCGGACCCATTTCAGCGCCTGGCCTTCGTGGGAGGCGACCGTGCCCTGCCAGCGCCGGCAGATATAGAGCGGCATCAGCAGGTGGAACTCGGGGTAGGCGTAGCTGGCGAAGGTCAGCGGCGCGAGGCAGTCCTCCTTCACCGTGATGCCGAGTTCCTCGGACAGCTCGCGGATCAGCGCCGGTTCCGGCCGCTCGCCGGCTTCCAGCTTGCCGCCGGGGAATTCCCAGAGGCCCGCCAGCGCCTTCCCCTCGGGCCGCTGGGCGACGAGGACGCGGTTGTCGGCATCGATCAGGGCGCAGGCGACGACGAGGAGCAGCTTCACGGAAAACTCAATGGCCGGAGAGGATGACGTCGACGGGCCTGGTTTCCTTGCCCGTCAGGGTGACGCTGTCATAGACCGAGCCGCCCTCCCGGGAGAAGGCCGCTTCGTCGCCCCAGATCACCTGGGTGGTGATGAAGTAGCTTCCCGGCGCCACATTCTCGAAGATGAAGCGGCCGTTGGATTCCGCCTTGGTCGTGCGGCTGTAGTCGGAATAGGCCGGGTCGACCTCGTCCTCGCGCGGGTAGTCGCGATGCGGGACGAACTTGCCCTTGCCGTAGAAATTGCTGAAGCGCTCGCGCGCAAAGCCTGTGGCGGGGATGAGCCGAACGACCTGACCGGCGGCATTGACGACCACGCCGCTCGGCTTGGTGCGGAAGGCATGGCCGGTGATGACGCCGGTCCCGTCCTTCTTGATGAAGGCGGCCTCCTCGACCGAGAAAGCCACCGTGGCCGGCTTGCGCTCGACGCAGGCCGACAGGAAGAGCGCCCCGACGAGCGCCAGCGAACGTCCCAGCAAGACCTTGAGCCCCCACAGCCTTCGTTCCCGGCAGGGATCATGCCGAGGCGGCAGGCCGGGTGCAATGTCTTGTTGGGTGGTCCCGGACCGTCATGCTCGGGCTTGACCCGAACATGTCCGGCAGGAAAGGGCGCCTCTTTCGGCGCGTCATTCTCGGGTCGTCTCTCTGCGACGCCCGAGAATGACGCCAGAGGGCGTTACGAACGATAGTCGCCGTTGATCTCGACATAGGCCTTGGTCAGGTCGCAGGTCCAGACCGTGGCCTTGCCGCGGCCGAGGCCGAGATCGGCGGTGATGACGATATTGTCGCCCTTCATGTAGTTCGACACCGCCTCCTCGTCGTAGGAACCGGCGCGGGCGCCCTGCTTCGCCACCAGGATCTCGCCGAAGCCGATGTCGAGCCGGTCGCGGTCGGCCGGCTCGCCGGCCTTGCCGACAGCCATGACGACGCGGCCCCAATTGGCGTCCTCGCCCGCGATGGCGGTCTTGACGAGCGGCGAGTTGGCGATGGAGAGCGCGACGCGCTTGGCCGAGCGGGCCGAGGTCGCCCCGGTGACGCGCACCTCGACGAATTTGCGCGCGCCCTCGCCGTCCTTGCAGACGAGATGGGCGAGCTCGAGCAGGATCGCGTTCAGCGCCCGCTTGAAGCCGGAGAGGCGCGGGTCCTTCACGTCGGTGATCGTCGGCACGCCGCGCGCGGCGGCCTTACCTGTCGCGAACAGCATCAGCGTGTCGGAGGTCGAGGTGTCGCTGTCGACGGTCACGGCGTTGAAGGAGCCCTTCACGCCCTTCGAGAGCAGCGCCTGCAGGACGGGGGCGGCGATGGGTGCGTCGGTGAAGACGAAGGAGAGCATCGTCGCCATGTCGGGTGCGATCATGCCCGCGCCCTTGGCGATGCCGGCGATCGCGACCTCCTTGCCGTCGATCTTGGCCTTGCGGGCCAGCGCCTTGGGGAAGGTGTCGGTGGTCATGATCGCGCGGGCGGCGTCGATCCAGGGGCCGTCGGCGGCGCGCTTGGCGCAATCGTCGAGCACGCCCTTGAACTTGGTGGCGTCGAGCGGCTCGCCGATCACGCCGGTCGAGGCGATGAAGACTTCCTGCGGCTTGCAGCCGGCCGCCTTGGCGGCGATCTCGGCCGTCAGCTTGACGGAGTCGCGGCCCTTCAGGCCGGTGAAGGCGTTGGCGTTTCCGGAATTGACGACGACGGCGCGGGCGGAACCCTGGGCGAGGTTCTCACGGCACCAGTCGACCGGGGCGGAGGGGCATTTCGAGCGGGTGAAGACGCCCGCGACCTGCGTGCCCGCGTCGAGCAGCGCGAACCAGACGTCCTGGCGGCCCTTGTAGCGGATGCCGGCCTCGGCGGTGGCGAAACGCACGCCCGGGATCGGCGGCACCTTGGGCTGGCGCTTCGGCGCGAGCGGGGAAACGGGGACATCCTTGCCGGCCATGGGGCCTCCTCCTGCGGAGCCCTGCACCGAGGGAGGCGAATCCGTTCTCGCCGGCAGCGCTCTCGTCCAGCAGCCTCTGCCGCAGACCGATGACGAAAACAAGAAGGGCGGCCGCAAGGGCCGCCCTTCAAAAAAGGAAGTCCACGTCATGCTCGGGCTCGACCCGAGCATATCTTGCCGGATATTCTCGGGGCTGCGCTTCGCTTCGCCCGAGAATGACGGCCCTGACTCAGTTCTTCTTCGGCTCGGCAGGAGCCGGAGCGGCGGCCGGCTGGTCGAGGCGTTCGATCTTGGCCTTCTCGCGCAGCGCCAGCACCATGTCCTGCTGGGCCTTGCGCTCGAGATACTGGTCGATCTGCGGCTTCACGGCGGCGAAGTCCGGCAGCGGCTTGCTGCGCTTGTCCTCGAGCTTGATGACGTGCCAGCCGAACTGGCTCTTCACCGGCTCGGACACCTGGCCCTTGTTCAGCTTGAAGGCGGCCTCGGCGAATTCCGGCACCATGCGGTCCTTGGTGAACCAGCCGAGATCGCCGCCCTCCTTGCCGGAGCCCGGATCCTTCGATAGCTCGGCCGCGACCTTGGCGAAATCCTCGCCCTTCTTCAGCCGCTCGACCACCGTCTTAGCCTGCGCCTCCTCCTCGACGAGGATGTGGCGGGCATGGGCCTCCTCCTCGGGAGCCATCGCCTTGGTGGTTTCGTCGTAGAGCTTCTTCGCGGCATCGGCCGTGACGGCCTTCTTGCCCTCGCGGGTCAGGAATTCGTCGAGCAGCACCTTGTCGCGGAAATAGGCGAGGCGGGCGGCGAAATCGGGCGTGTCGCCGATCTTGGCCGCGGCCGCCGCCTTGGCGCCGAGCTTGAGGTCGACGAGATAGTTGATCACCTCGTCGCGCTTGCGCTCCTCGGGCAGCTGGGCGAGGCGCTCGCCGATATCCTCGGAGGCGAGCGCGATGTCCTTCTCGGTGATCGCGATGCCGTCAACCTTGGCGACGACCTTGTCGGCCTGGGCAAAGGCCGGGACGGCCAGCAGCGAGAAGCCGAGCACGGCGATGAAGCGGGCGGAGCTCATGAGAACGACCTTTCGTCGAAACCCCAGATTATGGCGGCTGCACTGCCAGTTGAACGCGGCAAAGGCAAGGCGATTCAGGCCGTTGCGGCATCGGATCACGCAGCTTTGCACCGCAATGGCCGATCGGCTGCGGCGCCATGCGGCGGCGCTGCGGACGCTGCCCTTGGAACGGGGGCGGCAAAACCCCACATCGAGAGCCCAATTCACTGGGGCCAAGCCCTAGACCCTGCCCGCGCACGCGTCTAAAACGCGGTCGCAATTCAAGAATACCTGGCTTGCGTCCGCAGCGCGAACAGCATCGCGCCGGCCGGAAGCTTCAAAGCATCACCTGAAAGGCCCAACATGCTTGGCGCGCTCGCAAAGAAACTCTTCGGCTCGTCGAACGACCGCCGCGTCAAGGGCTATCAGCCCCGCGTCGCGGCGATCAATGCGCTGGAGAAGGATCTCGCCGCCCTGAGCGACGAGGCGCTGAAGGCCCGTACCGAGGAGTTCAAGCAGCAGATCGCGGGCGGCGCCAAGCTCGACGACCTGCTGGTGCCGGCCTTCGCCACGGTGCGCGAGGCAGCCAAACGCGTGCTCGGCCAGCGGCCCTACGACGTCCAGCTGATCGGCGGCATGGTGCTGCACGAGGGCGCCATCGCCGAGATGAAGACGGGCGAAGGCAAGACGCTTGTCGCGACGCTGCCGACCTATCTCAACGCGCTCGAGGGCAAGGGCGTCCACGTCGTCACGGTCAACGACTACCTCGCCCGCCGCGACGCGGAGTGGATGTCGAAGCTCTACAACTTCCTCGGTCTCTCCGTCGGCATCATCGTGCACGGGCTCGACGACGAGGAGCGCCAGCGCGCCTATGCCTGCGACATCACCTACGGCACGAACAACGAGTTCGGCTTCGATTATCTGCGCGACAACATGAAGTACGAGGTCGCGCAGATGAGCCAGCGCGGCCATCACTTCGCGATCGTCGACGAGGTCGATTCGATCCTGGTCGACGAGGCGCGTACGCCGCTGATCATCTCCGGCCCGCTCGACGACAAGTCGGATCTCTATGTCGCGATCGACAAGGTGCTGCCGGGCCTCGTCGCCGGCGACTACGAGGTCGACGAGAAGCAGCGCACCGTGGCGCTGACCGAGGTCGGCAACGATCATATCGAGGAATTGCTGCGTGAAGCCGGTCTCCTGACCGAGGGCGATCTCTACGACGCGCACAACGTCACGCTGGTCCACCACGTCAATCAGGCGCTGCGTGCGCATTCGCTGTTCACGCGGGACAAGGACTATATCGTCCGCAACGACGAGGTCGTGATCATCGACGAGTTCACCGGCCGCATGATGCCGGGCCGGCGCTATTCGGAAGGCTTGCACCAGGCGCTCGAGGCCAAGGAGCACGTCACCGTCCAGCCCGAGAACGCCACGCTCGCCTCGATCACCTTCCAGAATTATTTCCGGCTCTACGGCAAGCTCGCCGGCATGACCGGCACGGCGGCGACCGAGGCCGACGAGTTCTTCCAGATCTACAAGCTCGAAGTCGTCGAGATCCCGACCAACGTCCCGATCTCCCGCAAGGACGAGGACGACGAGGTCTACCGCACCTTCGAGGAGAAGGTCCGCGGCGTCATCCGCGAGATCCAGACGGCCCAGGCCAATGGCCAGCCGCTGCTGGTCGGCACGACCTCGATCGAGCGTTCGGAGCTGATCGCCGACATGCTGGAGAAGGAGGGCTACAAGCTGCTCGACTTCACCGACCCGACAGCGCTGGAGCCGATCTATGCGGCTGCTCGCGAAGGCAAGTCGGTCAAGGCCTTCGCCGTGCTGAACGCCCGCTTCCACGAGCAGGAGGCCTATATCGTCGCCCAGGCCGGCGTGCCGGGCGCGATCACCATCGCCACCAACATGGCCGGCCGCGGCACCGATATCCAGCTCGGCGGCAATGCCGAGATGCGCATCGCCCATGATCTGGCGGGCGTCGAAGAAGGCCCGGAGCGCGACGCCAAGGCTGCCGCCATCCGCGCCGAGGTGGCGGAGTTCAAGCAGCGCGTGCTCAAGTCCGGCGGCCTCTACATCGTCGGTACCGAGCGCCACGAGAGCCGCCGCATCGACAACCAGTTGCGCGGCCGCGCCGGCCGCCAGGGCGACCCCGGCCGCTCGAAGTTCTTCCTGTCGCTGCAGGACGACCTGATGCGCATCTTCGGCTCCGACCGGATGGACGGCATGCTGACCAAGCTCGGCCTCAAGGAGGACGAGGCGATCGTCCATCCCTGGATCAACAAGGCGGTCGAGAAGGCGCAGGGCAAGGTCGAGGCGCGCAACTTCGACATCCGCAAGAACATCCTGAAATACGACGACGTCATGAACGACCAGCGCAAGGTCGTCTTCGAGCAGCGCCGCGATTTCATGCGCCAGGCGAGCGTGCGCGAGACGATCGACGATATGCGCCATGGCGTGGTCGAGGACGTCGTCGCCCGGCACATCCCGGAGGAAGCCTATCCCGAGCAGTGGGATACGCCCGGCCTCAAGCAGGAGGTGCTCCAGTATCTCAACCTCGATCTGCCGGTCGAGGATTGGGCCAAGGAAGAGGGCATCGCCGATAGCGAGATCCGCGACCGTATCCGCAAGCTCGCCGACGAGGACTATGCCGCCCGCATCGAGCGCAACACCGAAGAGGTGATGACCTATGTCGAGAAGCAGGTGCTGCTGCAGTCGCTCGACTCGCTCTGGCGCGAGCATCTGGTCACGCTCGACCATCTGCGCCAGGTCATCGGCTGGCGCGGCCTCGCCCAGCGCGACCCGCTGCAGGAATACAAGCAGGAAGCCTTCGAGCTGTTCGACGGGCTGATCGGCCAGTTGCGCCAGCAGGTCACCGGCCATCTCTCCCGTGTCGAGGTGCGCTTCGACGAGCCGGAGGATCAGGGTTCGCTGCCGGGCCAGGATGGCGGCGCGGCCGGTTTCGGCGGCGGCTTCGGTGGTGGCGGCACGCAGTTCGCGGCAGTCGACGCGGAAGCCGACGTCGCCGTGGCGGATCGCGATCCCAACGACCCTTCGAGCTGGGGCAAGGTCGGCCGCAACGAGGCCTGCCCCTGCGGCTCGGGCAAGAAGTTCAAGCACTGCCACGGCCAGTACGCCTGAGAGACGCCACGGCGACAACAGAGGCGCCGGGAACCCCTCTCACGGGTGGGAGAGGGGCAGGGGCGAGGGACCGCCGACCGTCAATGACGCGTGACAGCTCCGGGGCTTCTCCTGCTGACTGGGCAGGCCCTCATCCCGCGCTCCGGCCAACCTTCTTCCATCCGGGAGAAGGGAACGCATCGCGGTTCAGGCGCGAACTCATTCGCGAGGCCGCCTCCGCCGTTGCAATGCAGCAACCGCTCGACTAGAGCTTCCTCATTCGCTCGGACCCGGTGCAAGCCCGGGTGGCTCTTCCGGCCGCCGATCCGCCGGACCACGCATTCGAGACGTTTGCTCCGTGCCGCGCACGGGCGCCGATCTCCCTGCGGATTCAAGCTTATGAACAGATATTCCGGACTCGCGCGCGAGTGGTTCGCGAACCCGCGCGCCGATGCGCTGTCGGGCATCGTCGTCGCGCTCGCCCTGATCCCCGAGGCGATCGGCTTCTCGGTCATCGCTGGCGTCGACCCCAAGGTCGGCCTCTATGCCTCGGTGGTGATCGCCATCGTCATCGCCTTCACCGGCGGCAGGCCCGCCATGATCTCGGCTGCCACCGCCGCCACGGCGGTGGTGATGGTCGATCTCGTGCGCGACCATGGCGTGCAGTATCTCTTCGCCGCGACGATCCTGATGGGCGTGCTGCAGATCGGCGCCGGTCTGCTCAAGCTCGGAAGGCTGATGCGCTTCGTCTCGCGCTCTGTCATGACCGGCTTCGTCAATGCGCTCGCCATCCTGATCTTCATGGCGCAGCTGCCGGAGCTGACGGGCGTGTCCGCAGCCACCTACGGGCTGATCGCGCTGGGCCTCGTCATCATCTACGGCTTCCCGCGCATCACGCGGGCCGTTCCCGCGCCGCTGGTCGCCATCGTCGTGGTCACGATCGTCTCCGTCGTCTTCAAGCTGGATGTCCGTGCCGTGGCCCAGCTCGGGGAGCTGCCCTCCGCCCTCCCATCCTTTGGCTGGCCCGAGGTTCCGTTCACCTTCGAGACGTTGCGGATCATCTTCCCCTTTGCGGCGACGCTGGCCGCGGTCGGGCTGCTGGAAAGCCTGCTGACGGCGCAGATCGTCGACGACATGACTGACAGCACCAGCAACAAGAGCCGCGAATGCGTCGGGCAAGGGCTGGCCAACATGACGTCGGCGGTGTTCGGCGGCATGGGCGGCTGTGCGATGATCGGCCAGTCGGTGATCAATGTCTCCTCGGGTGCGCGAGGGCGGCTCTCGACGCTGGTCGCCGGCGCCTTCCTGCTCGTCCTGCTGGTCCTGCTGCAGGATCTGCTCGCCATCGTGCCGGTCGCCGCGCTGACCGCGGTGATGATCATGGTGTCGGTCAACACGTTCCAGTGGCGCTCGCTGCTGCAGCTGCGCACCAACCCGCTGGCTTCCTCGGTTGTGATGCTCGCGACGGTGGCGGTGGTGGTCGCGACGAAGGATCTCGCCATCGGCGTGCTGGTTGGGGTGCTCCTGTCCGGCGTCTTTTTCGCCGGCAAGGTTTCGCGGCTCAGCCATGTCGTCTCGGAACTGTCCGAGGATGGGCGCGTCCGCACCTACCGGGTGACGGGGCAGGTCTTCTTCGCTTCGGCCGGCGCCTTCACGGAGTCGATCGATGTACTCGAGCCCGTCGAGCGGATCGTGATCGACGTCCACGCGGCCCATTTCTGGGATATTTCCGCCGTGGGCGCGCTCGATCGCGTCGTTCTCAAGGCACGCCGGAATGGGCGGGCCGTGGAGATCGTCGGTCTCAACGAAGCCAGCGCGACGATGGTCGAGCGCTTTGCGGCGCATGACAAGCCGGAGGGCGCTCCCGCTCCCGCCGCGCATTGAGGCAGCGGTAAAGTAGGTCGAAGCTTGGATCTACCGGGCGCGGGGAACCCTTCTCCCGAGTCGGAGAAGGGCAGGGATGAGGGACCGCCCTCGGACCAGTGAGGAAGGCATCGAGCACGCGGCGCCCTTGCATCCTCACGTCCCAGCCGCCAGTCTTGCGCCGCAACAGGCAGGGCTGGCGTCTCCGGCGCCGCGGGGGAAACAGCATGGATCTGTCGGGCTTCAATATCGCCGTCATCGTGATCGTCGCACTGGTCGTGCTGACGATTGCACGCGGCGTGCGGACCGTGCCGCAGGGCTACAACTATACCGTCGAGCGCTTCGGCCGCTATTCGCGCACGCTGAGCGCGGGGCTTGGCCTGATCGTGCCCTGGATCGACCGTATCGGGCACAAGGTGAACGTGATGGAGCAGGTGCTCGACATTCCCTCCCAGGAGGCGATCACCAAGGACAATGCGGGCGTCAGGATCGATGCCGCTGCCTTCTTCCAGGTGCTCGACGCGGCCAAGGCCTGCTACGAGGTGTCCTCGCTCAGCGACGCGCTGATGGTCCTGACCATGACCAATATCCGCACGGTCGTCGGCTCGATGGACCTCGACCAGCTGCTTTCGCACCGCGACGAGATCAACGAGCGGCTGCTCCGCGTCATGGATGCGGCCGCCTCGCCCTGGGGCGTCAAGGTGACGCGCATCGAGATCCGCGACATCCTGCCGCCAGCCGACATCGCCGGGGCGATGAACCGGCAGATGAAGGCCGAGCGCGAGAAGCGCGCCGCCGTGCTCGAGGCCGAAGGCCTGCGTCAGGCGGAGATCCTCAAGGCCGAGGGCCAGAAGCAGTCACAGATCCTTGCCGCCGAGGGCCGCAAGGAAGCGGCCTTGCGCGATGCCGAGGCGCGCGAGCGGTTGGCGCAGGCGGAGGCCGCCGCGACCGCCATGGTCTCCGAGGCGATCAGCAAGGGTGACATCCAGGCGGCCAACTTCCTGATTGCCGAGCGCTACACCGAGGCGCTGAAGGCGATTGCGAGCGGCAACAACAGCAAGGTCGTGATCGTGCCGATCGAGGCCGCTGCGCTCGCTGGCACGGTCGGCGGCATCGCGCAGCTCACCAAGGCGGTGTTCGGCGATGAAGCCGTCGCGACGCGCCGCAATGGCGGCTCGGTCCCGGTCTCCGGGCGAACCGGCGCCTGAGACGAGGTCGTCATGCTGGAAGGATTTGTCAATCTCGGTGGCTGGAGCTGGGCTATTCTCGGCCTCCTCCTGATCGGCGCGGAGATGCTGGCGCCGGGTATCTTCCTGATCTGGCTCGGGCTTGCAGCGCTGCTGACCGGGCTGGTCGTGGGCCTGTCAGGTATCGGCTGGCAGGCGGCGATGCTGGTCTTCGCCGCCCTGGCGGTGGCCTGCGTGATCGCCGGGCGGCTGCTGACGCGCCACAGGGGCGAGGAGCCCGACGCCGCCACCGGCCTCAACGATCGTGGCCGGCAGCTCGTCGGTAAGGTCTTCCGGCTGGAGGCGACTATGACCGGCGGCGAAGGCCGCATCCGGGTGGGGGATTCTTCCTGGCGCATCACCGGTCCGGAGCTTCTTGCAGGGAGTGAGGTCAGGGTCGTGCGTGTCGAGGGCGCGACGCTGGTGGTCGAGAAGGCGTAGAGCACGGGCCGATCAAGTTGAGGCAACCTGATCGGATCTGGCTCCAGGCGCGGCTGCCCTGCGCTGAAAGCGGTTGCCTCCCGCGCGGCGAGGACTATAGCAACCGCTCCCCCAATGGATCCTTCCAAGTGGATTCTTCCACCAGCGTGACGGCCATGACCAAGCTGAGCGAACGCCTTTCCCTCCCGAAGGACCGGATCAAGGTCCTGCTGCTGGAAGGCATCAACGATTCCGCCGTCGAGCTGCTGCAGCAGGCCGGCTACGTCAATATGGAGCGGCTGCCAAAGGCGCTCGACCGCGACGCGCTGGTAGAGGCGATCCAGGGTGTGCATGTGCTCGGCATCCGCTCGCGCACCCAGCTCACTCCGGAGATCTTCGCCGCGGCGGACAGGCTCTTCGCCGTCGGCTGCTTCTCTGTCGGCACCAATCAGGTCGATCTCGAAGCGGCGCGCCAGCGCGGCGTGCCGGTCTTCAACGCACCGTTCTCCAACACGCGCAGCGTCGCCGAATTGACCATCGGCGAGATCGTGATGCTGCTGCGCCGCATCCCGGACCGCTCGCGCGCGGCGCATGACGGCGGCTGGGACAAGTCGGCGGACGGCTCCTTCGAGGTGCGGGGCAAGACGCTCGGCATCGTCGGCTACGGCAATATCGGCAGCCAGCTCTCGACGCTGGCCGAGGCGATGGGCATGCGCGTGATCTATTTCGATCACACCGACCGGCTGCGCCACGGCAACACGGAGGCGGTCGGCAGCCTCAACGAGTTGCTCGGAACGGCGGATATCGTCTCGCTGCACGTTCCCGAGACGCCGCAGACCCACGGCATGATCGGGGCCGAGCAGCTCGCCCAGATGAACCGCGGCAGCTACCTCATCAACAATTCGCGCGGCACGGTGGTCGATCTCGAGGCTCTCGCCTCGGCGCTGAAGAGCGGCCATCTAGCGGGTGCTGCCGTCGACGTCTTCCCGGTCGAGCCCAAATCGAACAGCGAGCGCTTCGTCTCGCCGCTGCAGGGCTGCGCCAACGTCATCCTGACGCCGCATGTCGGTGGCTCGACCGAGGAGGCGCAGGAGCGCATCGGCGCCGAGGTGGCGCGCAAGCTCGTCGATTATTCCGATGTGGGCTCGACCGTGGGCGCGGTCAATTTCCCGCAGGTGCAGCTGCCGGCGCGCGCCATCGGCACGCGCTTCATCCATGTCCAGCGCAATGTGCCGGGCATGCTGCGCCGCCTCAACGACGTCTTCGCCAGCCGGCAGGTCAATATCGCCGCGCAGAACTACCAGACCGACGGCGAGGTCGGCTATGTCGTGATGGAGGCGGACGGCGTCTCCTCCGTCGAGGCACGCGACATCCTGCGCGAAATCCGCGCGCTCGACGGCACGATCCGCGCCCGCCTGCTCTATCAGCGGGACTGAGTTCCCGCAGCCGAATCAGGTCTTGGGCTTGTCGTCGCCCTTGCGTCCCTCAGCGGCGCCGGGCGTGACGGTGGCCTGAGCCGCGACAGGGTCGCTGGCCGGGAAAGTGTCTTCCAGCGCCTGGTCGAGCAGCGCGTCCTTGCCGTGCTCACGCTCGGCCTTGCGCTGCTCCTTCTGCTCCTTGCGCAGACTTTCCTTCGCCGGGTTGTGGTGGCTCGTATGCATGGTCCTTCCCTCCAGCTCAAAAATTGAAGCTCTCCAGCAAGCAACGCAGCGGCCGCTTCCTCGTTCCGCCAGAACGTCAGCGCAGGCGCGCCATGACGATGCGGCGCCGCCTCTGGAACGTGGTGGGGAACCTTCCCATCTGGTGAAGTCCTGCCTCTCGCGCCGGCTCCGGCGCCAGCCCTGAGGATCCGACATGGTCGCGATCTCCGTCCTCGACCTCGTCCCCGTCATCGAAGGGGAGGGGCCTCGGGAAGCACTGCTGAAGTCGATCGACCTCGCGCGCCACGCCGAGCGGCTGGGCTTCACGCGCTACTGGGTGGCCGAGCATCACAACATGGTCGGCATCGCCAGCGCCGCGACCTCCGTCGTGATCGGGCAGCTCGCCGCCGCGACCAGCACGATGCGGATCGGGGCGGGGGGCATCATGCTGCCCAACCATGCGCCGCTCGTGATCGCCGAGCAGTTCGGCACGCTGGAGGCGCTCTTTCCGGGCCGCATCGATCTCGGCCTCGGCCGGGCGCCCGGCACCGACCAGCTGACCCTGCGGGCGCTGCGTCGCAGCCCGATGTCGTCCGACAGCTTTCCGCAGGACGTGCTGGAGCTGCAGGCGCTGTTCGCGCCGGCCGGGCCGAATCAGGCGATCCGCGCCGTGCCCGGCGAGGGCTCGAACGTGCCGCTCTGGATCCTGGGGTCGAGCCTGTTCGGCGCCCAGCTCGCGGCCGAGCTCGGCTTGCCCTACAGCTTCGCCTCGCACTTCGCTCCGGACGCGCTGATGCAGGCGCTCGCCGTCTATCGCGAGCGCTTCAAGCCGTCCGAGCAGCTTGCGACGCCCCATGCCATGCCGGGAATCAACATCGTCGCGGCCGATACCGACGAGGAGGCGCAGTATCTCGCGAGCTCGCTGCAGCAGCGTTTCGTCGGCATGGTGCGCGGCGCGCGCGGCAAGCTGCAGCCGCCGATCGCAGATATGGAGAGCTACTGGACCCCCGCCGAGAAGGGGCATGTCCGGCAGATGCTGCGCTATGCCTTCATCGGCTCGCCCGAGACCTTGAAGCGCACGCTCGGTGAATTCGTCCGCGACACGCAGGCCGACGAGATCATGGTCACGGCGCCGATCTACGATCACGACAAGCGCAAGCGCTCCTTCGAGCTGGTCGCCGGCATCGCGGCGGAGCTGGGCCGATAGGCAGAAGCCCACGCAATTACGCGTCGCCAGCGTCGATGCTGCAAATGAAAATGATGTTCATCTAGCTGCTTTTGCAATTACGCGCGTGCATTGCTATGGGCAGGTCATGACCGAAGTCGACCGGCGCGTTGCTGATTTCGAGAGCCAGCTCAAGGGAGCCGGGCTGCGCATGACGCAGCAGCGGCGGCTGATCCTGCGCGTTCTGGCCGAGGCGGACGACCATCCCGACGCGAAGGGCATCTTTACTCGCGCCTTCGCGCTCGATCCGACGCTGTCGCTCTCGACCGTTTACCGCACGATGAAGGTGCTGGAATCGCAAGGGGCGATCGAGCGCCATGCCTTCGAGGACGGAATCTCGCGCTACGAGCACGCCGACCAGGAGCATCACGACCACCTGATCGACATCGATTCGGGCGAGGTGATCGAGTTCTCCTCGGATGCGATCGAGGAGCTGCAGCGGCGCATCGCGGCCGAGCTCGGCTACGATCTGGTCCGCCACCGGCTGGAGCTCTACGGCCGCAAGAAGCAGCCGGCGCGCAAGGGCGGCCGGAAGTAATCAGATCCCGAGCAGCGCGCTCATGTCCGGCCCGACCGGCACGATTCCCGTCGGATTGATCGTGCGGTGGCTCTCGTAATAATGCCCCTTGATATGGGCGAAGTTCACGGTCTCCGCGACGCCCTCGACATGGTAGAGCGCGCGCAGATAGGCCGAGAGCCGCGGATAGTCGGCGATGCGCCGGATGTTGCACTTGAAATGCCCGACATAGACCGGGTCGAAGCGAATCAGCGTGGTGAAGAGACGCCAGTCGGCCTCGGTCAGGCTGCCGCCGGTGAGGTAGCGACGCGAGCCCAGCCGCTCCTCCAGCCAGTCCAGCGTCTCGAAGAGCGGCTTGAGCGCTTCCTCATAGGCGTCCTGCGTGGTGGCGAAGCCGGCCTTGTAGACGCCATTGTTGACCGTGCCGTAGATGCGCTCGTTCAGCGCGTCGATCTCGGGGCGCAGCGCCTCGGGATAGTAGTCACCGGGCTTGGCCCCGACGCCGTCGAAGGCCGCGTTCAGCATGCGGATGATCTCGGAGGATTCGTTGCTGACGATCGTGCCCTCCTGCCTGTCCCAGAGCACCGGCACGGTGACGCGGCCGGAATATTGCGGGTCGGCGCGGGTATAGATTTCGTGCAGGAAGTGCGCACCGCCGAACGGGTCCGGCACCACGCCTTCACCGGGCGCGAAGGTCCAACCGTTCTCGGCCATCAGCCAGTGCACGACCGAGACGGAGATCGCGTCCTCGAGCCCTTTCAGCTTGCGGAAGATCAGGGTGCGATGGGCCCAGGGGCAGGCGAGCGAGACATAGAGATGGTAGCGGCCGGGCTGCGCCCTGAAGCCGCCCTTGCCGCTCGGCCCGGCTGAGCCGTCTGCCGTGACCCAGTTGCGGAAGGCGCTTTCCGAGCGGACGAAGCGCCCGCCGCTCTTGGCCGTGTCGTACCACTGGTCCTGCCAGCGCCCGTCGACGAGCAATCCCATCGCTTAAGTCTCCGCTCAGCCGTCGACGATATCGTCGTATTCGGGGTGGCGGGCGATCCATTCCTTCAGGAACGGGCAACGGATCACCGCCTTGCGCCCGCTCGCCCTGATCTGGTCGAGCACGCCCTTGGCCAGCCGCGAGCCGATGCCCTGGCCGGAGAATTCAGAGGGAACCTCGGTGTGAAGCAGCACGAGGCGGTTGCCGTCGCGCTGATAGGCGACGAGCGCTGTGCCGCCGTCGAGCGACAGCTCGAAACGGTTCTCCTCGGGCTTCTCGACGACGTCCATCGCGTCACTCCTTGGCGGGTGGCTGCGCCGGCTGCGGTTCGGCCGCCGGTTGCGGGGCCGGCTGTGGCTGGGCCGGCGGTTCCCTCAGCTGCACGCGCCAGGGATAGCTCCAGGTTTCGGTCAGCGTCTTGTTGCCGCTCTTCAGGAAGGCGCGCATCTCGGCGGTCTGGCCGGGCTCGACCACGATGTCGATGAAGGCCCGGAAGCCGTCGGTCTTGCGGTTGGGCAAGATATAGGCGCGGTCGATCCGGCCATAGGCGATCGAGGGCACGATCTCGACCTTCTCCGGCTGGCGCAGGTGATAGTCGAGGTCGCCGCCGGCGAAGTCGACGATGAAACGGCGGGCGCCGTCGGTCACAGGCTCGCCCGAGACGAGCGCCTTGGGCCGGGCCTGATAGGTGTTGATCACCCGCCCGCCCGGATGCAGGTCGCTGCTGTCCAGCATCGCAGTGAGCTTGTAGGCGAAGGAAAATTCGCGGCCGGGCTCCAGCGTGGTCTTCGGTGCCCAGAAGGCGGCGATGTTGTCGCTGGTCTCGTCGGTGGTCGGCATTTCGACCAGCTCGATGACACCCTCGCCCCAGTCGCCCTGCGGCTGGATCCAGTAGGACGGCCTGAGCTCATAGGCGAGGTCGAGGTCCTGATAGTGCTCGAAGGTGCGGTCCCGCTGCATCAGGCCGAAGCCGCGCGGATTGCGTTCGACGAAGGAGGAGGTGGCCGGTTGCCGTGGGTTGCGCAGCGGTCGCCAGATCCATTCGCCACTGCCGGAATGGATCATCAGCCCGTCCGAATCGTGCAACTCCATGCGGTAGTCGTCGAAGGAGCGCCGGTCGTTCTCCCCGGCGAGGAACATGGAGGTCAGCGGGGCGAGGCCGATCTTCTCGATCGGCTTGCGGGGGAACAGCGTCGCGAAGATGTCCACCACGGTGTCGAGATCGGGATAGATGGCGAAGCTGTAGGCGCCGGTGACGGAAGGTGAATCGAGCAGGGCGTGGACGATGACGCGATCCGCGTCCGCCGTCGGGGCCTCGACCCAGAACTCGCGGAAGACCGGGAATTCCTCGTTGCCGGTCCCGGTCCCGATCGCAAGCCCGCGCGCCGAGAGCCCGTAGCGCTGGCCGCGCCCCAGCACGCGAAAATTGCTCGCGCCGATGAAGGAGATCAGCTCGTCGAGGACGCGTGGGTCATTGAGCGCATGGTGTAGGCGGAAGCCGGCGAAGCCCAGATTGACCGGCAGCGGCTTCTCGAACTTCAGCTTGCCGTAGTCGAAGAGGTTGGCCCCGTAGGGCACCGGCGTCGGTACGCCGTCGCGCACCACGTTCACCGTCACAGGCCGGTTGAACATGAAGCCGGGATGGAACAGCTGCATGCGGAAGGGCGAGCCGTTCTGCGCGAGCAGCGCCCGCTCCGGCCGGAAGCGGATGTCCCGCCAGGAATCGAAGTCGAGCCGCGCCAGAGGCTCGGGAAGGGCTGGAACAGGCTCATAGGGAACGGCGGCGATCTCGCGGGCCCGGCGCTGCACATCCTCATAGCCGAAGCGCGGCTGCGGCGCGGCGTTCTGCGGCGGCGGAGCCTGCGGAGGCGTCTGCGGCTGTGGCTGTTGGGCGAGCAGCACGGAGGGCGCGGCCGACAGGCCGAGCGCGGCTGCCAATCCGCCCAGGACGCGGCGGCGGTCGGTGGTGGTCATGGATGGTCCGTCTTCTGGTCGTACACGTCAGTTGATCGCCGCAGCGCGTGACTTAAGGCCATGAAATGGGGCTGGTCTAGGGCCTGTCTGCGACGCGGGCGGCGCGGCCTTCCGAGATTGACAATCCACGATGTCGCAGCGAGCTTCGCGATCGGCCGGATGCGGCCAGCCGCTCGCGCCCGAAAGGGCATGGTGAACGCATCCTCAGACAGTTGATGTCCTGATCCCGATCGACTCCTGGACGGATGTCGGCAAGGCGAGCCCCGATGATCGGCCGTCCGAGCGAGAAGGATCACGACCATGCGGAATTTCCGCGATGCCAAGCTCATGGCGAAGAGCCTGCGGGCGGCCATGGCCGACCGGCGGGTGCCGCTCAGCCATTCCGAGACCCTCGAGATCGTGGCGCGCCAGTTTGGCTATGACGACTGGAACGTGCTGGCGGCGAAGATCGACGAGGCGGCGCCCGATGCGGGTGCCGACACGGCGCAGGATGCCGTGCGCCTCCAGATGGGCATACCCATCATGCGCATCTTCGACGAGGCGAAGGCGAAGGAGTTCTATCTCGGGTTCCTGGGCTTCGAGATGGACTGGGACCATCGCTTCGCGCCCAGCCTGCCGTTGTACATGCAGGTCTCGCGCTCCGGGCTGAAGCTTCACCTCTCTGAGCATCATGGCGACGCCAGCCCGGGCTCGACCGTCTTCGTCTGGATGGAGGGCATCGACGCCTATCGGGCCGAGCTGATCGGCAAGCATTATTCCTATTCGCGGCCGGGCATCCACGAGGATGGGCCGGGCGGGCGGACACTCGAAGTGCCGGACCCGTTCGGCAACAGAATCCGGTTCTGCGAGAAGCGTAGCTAAGCTCAGAGCCGGCGCAGCTTTTTCCGCTTTTTTCCGCTGCGGATCGGCTATGCAAAAAAATGCGGCTTCGGGCTCACAAAACACTTGTGGTCCGGGGTCGCTATCCGTATATCGCGTTCACCCAATTCGCACGTGCCTGTGGCCGCGTGCTGGTCGGTGGGCATCCGGACAAGAGGCCGGACAGCCGCCAGGGGATTGGAAGACGGATGGAGGGGATGGACATCCCTCAAATCACGCTTCCCGGTTCTCGCAAGAGAACTGCTCCCCGACACAGACCGGCAGCCGGAGGCAAAACCGGCGAACCCCGAATCTCCACGGGGGACGCAGCTTAAAGCAACGACGGAGCGGGCTTTTTTGGTCTCGTTGGTCCTCCAAAGGCCAACACCGAAGAGGCTTGTCCTTCATTGCCGGCCGTGCGGGGTCTTCCCCTATCGAACGGTGTTTCGGGTCCGGACGTTTCGTCCGCTGTCCTTGGCGTCTCCATCGCGCCTCGGTCCGCGAACGTTTCATCCGGCGCTATGCATCGCATCGGCGCCGCTTGCGCCGCAGGGGAGTCGCGTCTCATGACCGACCGCATCCGAGATTTTCTGCGCACCCGCCGTGAGGACGGGCCTTGCGTCGTCATCGACCTCGATGTCGTGCGCGAGAACTATCATGCCTTCTCCCGCGCCCTGCCGGACACCCGCGTCTTCTACGCGGTGAAGGCGAACCCGGCGCCGGAGGTGCTCGCGCTCCTGGCCAAGCTCGGCTCCTGCTTCGATTGCGCCTCGGTCGTCGAGATCGAGCTCGCGCTCGCGGCCGGCGCCACGGCTGATCGCATCTCCTTCGGCAACACGATCAAGAAGGAGCGCGACGTCGTGCGCGCCATGGAGCTCGGCGTGCGCCTCTTCGCCGTCGACTGCACGGCCGAGGTCGAGAAGGTCGCCCGCTCGGCGGACAAGACCGGCGTCGCCGATGCGCGCATCTTCTGCCGCATCCTCTGCGACGGCGCCGGCGCCGACTGGCCGCTCTCGCGCAAGTTCGGCTGCGTGCCCGAGATGGCCGCGGACGTGCTTGAGCATGGCCATCGCCTGGGCCTGCAGGCCTATGGCATCTCGTTCCATGTCGGCTCGCAGCAGGCGAATGTGAACGCCTGGGATTCGGCGCTCGCTTCTGCCTCCGAGGTCTTCAAGGAGTGCGCCACCCGCGGTCTGTCGCTGTCGATGGTCAACCTCGGCGGCGGCTTCCCGGCGCGCTACCTGAAGCCGATTCCGGGCGTGCCCTCCTATGGCGACGCGATCTTCCGGGCGCTGTCGAAGCATTTCGGCAACCAGCTGCCCGAGACGATCATCGAGCCGGGCCGCGGCATGGTCGGCGAGGCCGGCCTGATCGAGGCCGAGGTCGTGCTGATCTCGAAGAAGGCCGAGAGCGACGATGTGCGCTGGGTCTATCTCGACATCGGCAAGTTCAACGGTCTCGCCGAGACCATGGACGAGGCGATCCGCTACCCCATCCGCACCGTGCGCGATGGCGATGCGACCGTCCCGTGCGTGCTCGCCGGCCCGACCTGCGACTCGGTCGACGTCATGTACGAGAAGACCCCGTACATGCTGCCCTTCTCGCTGGAGATCGGCGACAAGGTGCTGATCGAGGGCACGGGCGCCTATACGACGACCTATTCGGCCGTCGCCTTCAACGGCTTCCCGCCGCTGAGGCAGTACGTCATCTGACGTTAGGAGGGAGCGGACCGCTCCCTCCTGATCAATCGGGTCCGGCGAAGCGCCCTGCGAAATCAGGCCGTCCAAAGAATCTGGGCGGAGCGACTGTGCATCCCAAGGATCGGGATCGCAGCCGTGGCTCCCGCCGGACCCCTCTTCCCCACATCGTTCCATTGTGGCCGCGCTCGCGCGGCGCCGGGTAGGTCCATGAGGATGGGCGCTCCGGCCGGAGGTGCGTCATGATCACGATCCGCGACGAAGTCGTTGCCGACATTCCCGCCCGCGAGGCGCTGCTCGACCGCTGCCTGGGCGAGCGCCGCACCGCCAAGTCGAGCGAGCGCCTGCGCGAAGGCCGGCGGCCGGCCGATGGTCTGGCGCTGACCGCCGAGCGCGATGGCGAGGTCATCGGCACCGTCCGCCTCTGGCATGTCGAGGCCGCTGGCGTGCCGGCGCTCATGCTCGGCCCGCTCGCGGTCAAGCCCGAACTGCAGGGCGAGGGCCTCGGCAAGACGCTGATGCGCGAGGCGCTCTGGCGCGCGGCCTGCCGCGGGCACGGCGCCGTCATCCTCGTCGGCGACGCGCCCTATTATGCGCGCTTCGGCTTCGACGCCGCGCTGACGCGGGATCTCGCCATGCCCGGCCCGGTCGAGCGCGAGCGCTTCCTCGCCATCGAATTGCGCGACGGCGCGCTCGACGGCGCGCAGGGCGTCCTCGTCGCGGCGGGTGAGCATGGCGCTGCCGTCGCTGCGCCGAAGGTGGCCAAGGCCGCCTGACGCCAGCTTTCAATCGTCATCGCGCCGTCATCGCCCGGCGCTTTCCATGCGGCGCGCCGCGTGGAGGGTGCTTGCCGCGATTGACGGCGCGATTTTGCGCCCATAACCAGCTTCAACCGCTTTTTGACCTACGAACCCAGGAGTTTGGAAGAATGACGAATTGGCCCGTCTACGGCGAGATCACCGGCCCGATCGTGATGATCGGCTTCGGCTCGATCGGCCGCGGTACGCTGCCGCTGATCGAACGGCATCTCAAGTTCGACAAGAGCCGTTTCGTCGTCATCGCTCCCGACGATCAGAACCGCCACCTGCTTGATGAACGCGGCATCCGCTTCATCCAGGAGGCGGTCACCATCGACAATTACAAGACGATGCTCGAGCCGCTGCTGACCGCCGGCGGCGGGCAGGGCTTCTGCGTCAACCTCTCCTGCGACACCGGCTCGCGCGACATCATGGAGTTCTGCTCTAGCCTGGGCGCGCTCTATATCGACACGGTCAATGAGCCCTGGCTCGGCTTCTATTTCGACGAGACCAAAGGCCCGGGCGAGCGCTCGAACTATGCGCTGCGCGAGATGACGCTGGCCGCCAAGCGCGCCCGTCCGCCCGGCTCGACGACGGCCGTGTCCTGCTGCGGCGCCAATCCCGGCATGGCCTCCTGGCTCGCCAAGAAGGCTTTGCTGAACGTCGCGGCCGATATGCGCCTCAACGTGCCGCAGCCGAAGACCCGGGAGGAATGGGCCGGGCTGATGAAGCAGGTCGGCGTCAAGGGCATCCATATCGCCGAGCGCGACACACAGCGTTCGCGCAACGCGAAGCCGCCGGGCGTCTTCGTCAACACCTGGTCGGTCGAGGGCTTCATCTCCGAAGGCGTGCAGCCGGCGGAGCTGGGCTGGGGTACCCATGAGAAGTGGATGCCGGACAATGCCCGCACCCACGAAGCCGGCTCGCAGGCGGCGATCTACCTGATGCAGGCCGGCGCCGAGACCAAGGTCAGGAGCTGGTGCCCGACGCCGGGGCCGCAATACGGCTTCCTGGTGACGCATAACGAATCGATCTCGATCGCCGACTACTTCACCGTGCGCGACGAGAGCGGAAAGGCGATCTATCGGCCCACCTGCCACTACGCCTATCACCCCGCGAACGACGCCGTGCTCTCCCTGCACGAGATGTTCGGCAATGCCGGTCGCCCGCAGGAGGAGCATCACATCCTCGAGGAGGACGAGGTCATCGACGGCATCGATGAGCTCGGCGTGCTGCTCTACGGCCACGACAAGGGCGCCTACTGGTTCGGCTCGCAGCTCTCGACCGAGGAGACGCGCAAGCTCGCGCCCTACCAGACCGCGACCGGGCTGCAGGTCACCTCCGCTGTCCTCGCCGGCATGGTCTGGGCGCTGGAGAACCCTAAGGCCGGCATCGTCGAGGTCGAGGAGATGGACCTCGACCGCTGCCTCGGGATCCAGCTGCCCTATCTCGGCCCGGTGAAGGGCTATTACACGGATTGGACGCCGCTCGATGGCCGGCCGGGGCTGTTCCCCGAGGACATCGACACCAGCGATCCCTGGCAGTTCAGGAATATTCTGGTCCGCTGACCAAGCGCGTCATCCCGTGCGCGCTGCGGCATGCAATGCCGCGGCGCAGACACGGGACCGTACGATGAGAAGACGCCTTTTCCTGAGACCGATCCCGCATCTGCGCAGCAGCACTATCGTGCCGCAGCGCGTGCGGGATGACACCTACGGCCGGCGGACTTTGACGCCCGCCAGCAATGCTGCGCCTGCCAGGAAGAAGACGACCAGGACGGCAAGCCCCGCGCGCTGGCTGGCGAAGATCGTCGTCGCCAGCGCGACCAGCGTCGGGCCAAGGAAGGACGTGACCTTCCCCGAAAGCGCGAAGAGCCCGAAGAACTCGCCGATGCGCCCCGCCGGGGCGAGCCGCGCCATCAGGCTGCGTGAGGCCGCCTGCATCGGCCCGGCGACGAGGCCGATCAGCAGGCCGAGCGCGAGATAGACCTGTTCTGGCAGCGAAGCGAAGAGCCCGTCGCCCGGCGCGGCGGGCGTGGCCGGGATGACGAACAGCACATGGTCGGCCCCGAGCGAGAGGATGCCGAGGCAGGCGAAGAGCAGGCAGGCGATCGAGCCCAGCACCACGGGCTTGCCGCCGATGGCGTCGTCGAGCTGACCGCCGAGCCAAGCGCCGAGCGTGCCCGTGACGGTGAGCAGGATGCCGAAGATGCCGAGCTCGATGGTCTGCCAGCCGAAGACGCCTGCCGCATAGATGCCGCCGAAGGCGAAGAGCGCGACCAGCGCATCCTGATAGATCATGTTGGCGAGCAGGAAGCGGCCGAGCGAAGGCAGCTTCGGCAGCTCGGCGAGCGTCGCCTTCAATCGCCCGAACCCGCCCTGCGCGGCCTGCGAAAGGCGCATCCCGGTCGGCACCGAATCGGGCGTCAGCAGGAACATCGGCGCGACGAAGACGATGAACCAGAGGGCTGTCAGCGGGCCGGAGAAGCGGTCTCCCTCGCGGGCGGCAGCGTCGAGCCCGAAGATGGGAGAGAGGCCGGCGAGCGTCTTGCCTGTATGAGGGTCGGCGGCGAGCAGGCCGAGCGTGATCGCAAGCGACAGCAGGCCGCCGAGATAGCCGATCGCCCAGCCGGTGCCCGAGAGCCAGCCGAGCCGCTCCGGCGGCACGAGCCGCGTCATCATCGCATTGTTGAAGGTGGTGGCGAATTCTGCGCCGATTGTCGCGATGATGAAGCCAGCCAGCGCAATCGGCACCGCCAGGCGCGAACCAGGCACGGCGAACCAGAGAAGACCCGAGCCGATGACGAGCAGCGCGCCGAAGGCGGCGATCCAGGGCTTGCGCGGGCCGGTGCGGTCGGCGATGCCGCCCAGCAGCGGCGAGAGCAGCGCGATGCAAAGCCCTGCGAAGCCGGTGGCATAGCCCCAGAGCGCCTGGCCTTCCGCCGCATCCCGCGCCAATGCCGAGGCGAAGAAGGGCGCGAAGACGAAGGTGGTGATGAGCGTGAAGAAGGGCTGCGCCGCCCAGTCGAAGAAGAGCCAGGCCGTGACGGCGCGGCGCGGCGGATAGCGCAAGGGCACGGCTTCGACAGGCGGCGACGCGGTCACTGCAGCGTCGTGTCCGGGTTGCCGCCGCCGCGAGCGAGCTCGATCTCGGTGATCGCGACCAGCACCTCGGCCCGGTCCTTCAGGGAGCGCGCCTCGAGCAGCGCCTGCTTCTCCCGCGGACCGAAGGGGCACATCATCGAGAGCGCGTTGACCAGCGCCTCGTTCGGCGCCTCGTTGACGCCCTTCCAGTCGATCTTGAGCTCGTTGGCCTTGGCGAAGCTCCGCAGCGCCTTGAGCAGGCCCTTGCGGTCGACCTCCTCCTCGCCGATCCGGGCGACGAAATCGCCGGCGAACTCGCTGTAATCGACCTTCGCCTGCCGATAGGCGGTCGTCACGGAAAGCTCGTCGAGCAGGCGGAAACGGCTGATCCCGGTCAGGGTGACGATATAGCGGCCGTCACCGGTCTCGGCGAACTGGGTGATACGGCCGAGGCAGCCGACCTTGAGCAGGGGCGGGATCTCGGATTGGCGGCCCGTCTCCGGCTCGGGCTGGATCATGCCGATGACGCGCCCGGCCTTGAGCGCATCGTCGACCATGGCGAGGTAGCGCGGCTCGAAGACGTTGAGCGGCATCTGGCCGCGCGGCAGCAGCAGCGCGCCGCTCAAAGGGAAGAGCGGGACAACCTCCGGACAGTCCCCAGCCCCCTCATAGACGGCGTTCATGCCCATGCGCGGCCGATCCTTTCCAAAGCATTTTCAAGCGAAGTGGATGCCGGTTCGCGTGAAGAAAATGCGGCACGTCAAAGAGTCAGGAAAAGAGCAGGGTCGAGAGCTTGCGGCGCCCGGAGACGCTCGCATCATCCATCGGGCCCCAGGCCTCGAAGAACTGCAGGAGCTGCTTGCGCGCGCCGTCGTCGCTCCAGGTGCGGTCGGCCTTGATGATGGCGACGAGCTGATCGACCGCATCCTCGCGCCGGTCGCGGGCGTTGAGCGCCAGAGCCAGGTCGAAGCGGGCCTGATGATCCTTCGGGTTGGCCGCGACCTTGGCTTCCAGCTCGGCGGTGTCGCCCAGCGAGGCGGCCTGCTCGGCGAGCTCGATGGCGGCGCGCACGGCCGTGATCGCCGGGTCGCCGGCCTTGTCCGCGGGCGCCATGGCGAGGATGCCCTTGGCCCCCTCGATGTCGCCGGTGTCGAGATGCAGCCGCGCCAGCCCCGCGATGGCCTTGAGATTCTCGGGCTCCATCTGGAGCACGCCGGCATAGAGCTCGCTGGCGCCGGCAGCGTCGCCGGCCTGCGTGGCGGCCTCGGCCGCCGCGATCAATTCCTCGGCCTCGCCCGGGCCGACCGGGCCGACGAGGCGCTCGATGAAGGCCTTCACCTGGCTCTCGGGCTGGGCGCCCATGAAGCCGTCGATCGGCTGGCCCTGCTTGAAGGCGATGACGGCAGGAATCGACTGGATGCCGAGCTGGCCGGAAATCTGAGGATGCTCGTCGATGTTCATCTTGACGAGCTTGACCTTGCCGCCCGCTGCCTTGACCGCCTTCTCGATGACGGGGGTGAGCTGCTTGCAGGGGCCGCACCAGGGCGCCCAGAAATCGACCAGCACGGGCTGCGTCATCGATTCCGCGATGACGTCCTGCCGGAAGGCCTGGGTGGTCGTGTCCTTGATCAGGCCGGGTTGCTCGGCCGCTTCGCCATTGACCAGCATGGGTCGCCCTTCGTGATGTTCTTTAAGAGCGCGCCGGCATGCCATGGGCCGCCCGGCGCAGTCGGCCACATAAATGGGTTGTCTCAGCCGTTCTGTCCATCGGGCGGAACGGGCAAATCGACGATCAGCGGCTCATGGCCGGTGCTGCGCATGAAGGCCAGGAGGTCGTCACGGCCGACCCGGAGCGTCGCGGTGTTGATCAGCGGGTGGAAATTGACGTCCGCACCGGTCATCAGCGTGGCGTCCAGGACCATGGTGACATCGCCCGCGCGGTCATTGACGACGGCGAATGCGGTGACCGAGCCCGGCGTGACGCCGAGCTTTTCCATCAGGAGCTCGGCAGAGCCGAAGGAGAGCCGGCCGCTGGCACCGAGCCTCTCATGCAGGCGCTTCAGGTCGATTCGCGCGTGTGCCTCGGCCGAGACCAGGAAAAGCCGGCCCTTCTTGTCCTTCAGGAAGAGGTTCTTCGTATGGTGCCCGACCATCTCGTCGCGATGCGGCGCCGTCTCCGCGACGGTGAAGACGGCCGGGTGATCGGTGCGGTGAAAGGCGATGCCGCGCTCGGTCAGATGGGCGCAGAGCTCGTCGGGCGTGAGGGGCTTGGTCATAGGCGCTATCGAAGGTGGTGACGGTGTGTTGGCACGATGCCTAGCGGCGAGATCAGCCGTCAGCAAGGCGCGGCCGCCTGACGAGGGCCGTGGAAGGCGGCAAAAAACTTTCGAGAAGGTGCTTGCGCTCCGCAAAGCTTTGGGGCAGAAACCCGGCCACGCGCTGCGGCGCGGATGTCTTGGATGCGGGAGTAGCTCAGGGGTAGAGCACAACCTTGCCAAGGTTGGGGTCGAGGGTTCGAATCCCTTCTCCCGCTCCAGACAATCAAATATGCTGAAAAGCCCCCAAGCGCCGGAAACGTCCGGCGCTTTTTTCATGTGGAGACCGGCGCCATGTCCAACCTGTTCACTCCCACCGACAGGACTGTGATCGCGCGCGAGGCGGCCAAGATGCTGCTCGAGATCAAGGCGGTCCACTTCTACAGCGACAAGCCCTTCGTCTTCACCTCGGGCTGGGCGAGCCCGGTCTATATCGACTGCCGCAAGATCATCTCCTATCCGCGCCTGCGCTCGACGCTGATCGATTTCGCCGCCACCACCATCGTGCGCGACATCGGCTACGAATCCCTCGACACCATCGCCGGCGGCGAGACCGCGGGCATTCCCTTCGCCGCCTGGATCTCCGACCGGCTGGCGCTGCCGATGCAGTATGTGCGCAAGAAGCCGAAGGGCTTCGGCCGCAACGCCCAGATCGAGGGCTCTCTCGCCGAGGGCGCGCGCACCCTGCTGGTCGAGGACCTGGCTACCGACGGGCGCAGCAAGGTCAATTTCTGCGAGGCGCTGCGCAATGCCGGCGCCGATGTGCAGCACTGCTTCGTGCTGTTCTTCTACGACATCTTCCCGAACAGCCGTGAGCTGATGGCCGAGATCGGCATCCAGCTGCACTATCTCACCACCTGGTGGGACGTGCTCGCGGTCGCCAAGGAGAGCGGCCATTTCGACGCCAAGGTGCTGGCCGAGGTCGAGAGCTTCCTCAACGACCCCGCCAGCTGGTCGGGCAAGCATGGCGGTATCTCGTCCTACGACCAGCAGAAGAAGGACTGAGCGGCGCTAGAGCCGGAACCGATCAGGTTGAAATCAACCTGATCGGTGAATCTGACTCCAGGACATCGATAGAGAAGGCGTGCGTGTGCTCTAGCGGCCGCCGGCACGGGCCTCCAGCGCCTTGCCGACCTGACGCATCATCTCGCCGACGGCGTCGCATTCGGCGTCGCTGAGCACCGTCATCATCGCCTCGATCTCGGCGACATGGATCGCCATCGCCTTGCGCGTCAGTGCCTCGCCTTCGGGTGTGAGCCAGAGGCGGCGCAGGCGCCGGTCGGCCTCGTCGCTGCGCCGCTCGATCAGCCCGCGACGCTCGAGCACCGGCAGCAGCATGCTCATGGCGCTGCGGCCGACGAGGAGCTTGGCCGCCAACGCCTGCTGGGTCAGCCCCGGCGCATGGAAGATGTTGGCGAGCACGTCATAGTGCGGCAGCTGGATGCCGAGCGGCGCCAGCGCCTCACCGAACAGCTTTTCCCAGAGAGAGTGGACGCGCGCGACGGCAACCCAGTTGCGGAAGCGCGGCAGATCCCACGGCAAAACTTGCGAAGGGGCCGGCTCGGAAAGGGCTTGCTTTTTGTTCATTGTTGAACATATTCGTTCAGCGTTGAACAAAATAGGGCTGTCGCCATGACCGCTTCCGCGCTCCGTTACATGCGCCCCTTCGTGCGGGCCGCGAGCCTCATTGCCCCGACCGCCACCGGCCGGCTGGCCTTCCGCCTGTTCTGTACCCCGCCGCGGCCGCGGAAGCGAAGCGGAAACGGCAAGCAGCTTGCGTCTGCGGCGACGATGCGGCTGCAGCAGGCGAATGCGCGGGCGGTCCCGTTTTCGTGCGGGAGCGTGCAGGCCTATGCCTTCGAGCCCGAGGGCGCGCCCACCGGAACGGTGCTGCTGCTCCATGGCTGGACGGGAGAGGCAGCGTCGATGACCGGCTTCGTCGAGCCGTTATTGGCATCGGGCCTTCGGGTCGTGACCTTCGACCTGCCCGGCCATGGCGCCTCGACGGGTCGGGAACTCAACATCCCGCTCGGCGTGGCGAGCCTGGCGGCGGTTGCGCGCGTATTCGGGCCGTTCAAGGCGATCGTGAGCCATTCCTTCGGCGGGGCGATCGCGCTGGCGGCGCTGGCGGGTTCTGTCCGTGGGCAGCCTGCGGTCCAAGCCGGCCGCCTGGCGATGATCGCCGCGCCGTCCTCGATGACCCAGATCACCCGGCAGTTCGGCTCCGCCATCGGGCTGGGCCGGCGCGGGCAGGCGGCGCTGGAGCGGCGCATCCATGTCGTCGCCGGCAATCCGGTCGAGGTTTTCGAGGGGCGGGAGCAACTCGCTGCGATCGGCCTGCCGACGCTGCTGATCCATGACCGGCAGGACCGCGAGCTCGGCTTTCAGCATGCGCAGGCGCTGGCGGAAGCGGGGCCGTTCGTCACGCTGGAGGCAACGGAGGGCCTCGGCCATCGCCGTATCCTGCAGGCGCGGCCGGTGGCCGAGCGGGTGGCGCGCTTCGTCGCCGGTGGCTGAAGTCCTGGCTCTCGCTCAGACCCAGCCCATCAGCTCGCGCTGGACGACCGCGGCGATGACGTCGATGCCTTCCTGTGTGTCGTTCAGGCAGGGCAGGTAGGCGAATTTCTCGCCGCCATTGTGCAGGAAGATCTCGCGATTCTCGCCATCGAGTTCTTCCAGCGTCTCCAGGCAATCGGCCGAGAAGCCGGGCGCGACGATCGCCATCGACTTCTTCCCGGCCTGGGCCAGCGCCTTCACCGTCTCGTCGGTATAGGGCTGCAGCCATTCATCCGGCCCGAAGCGCGACTGGAAGGTCAGCGGAAAGCGCTCTTCGGAGAAGCCCAGCTCGGTACGCAGCAGCCGCCAGGTCTTGGCGCACTGGCAGTAATAGGGGTCGCCCTTGAGCAGGTAGTCCTTCGGCATGCCGTGGAAGGAGCAGAGGATGACTTCGGGGTCGAAGTCGAGCTTGGCCAGCGAGGTGCGCATCGAGGCGGCGAGCGCGCCGATATAGGCGGGGTCCTCGTAATAAGGGTGCGCGACGCGCACTGTCGGCTGCCAGCGCATCTCCATCAGCGCGCGGAAGGCCTGGTCGCAGGCGGTGGCCGAGGTCGGCGCGGCATATTGCGGATAGAGCGGGACCAGCAGGATGCGGTCGCAGCCCTGGTCGAGCAGGGCCTTGAGCCGGCTCTTCACGTCCGGAAAGCCGTAGCGCATCGCCCAGTCGAAGACGATGCGGTCCCCGGCGAGCGGTTTCAGGCGCTCGGCGAGCTGCTCGGTCTGCGAGCGGGTGATGGTCTTGAGCGGACCCTCGTCGCGTTCCTTGTTCCAGATCGAGGCGTAGTCCTTTCCCTTTCGGCCGGGGCGCGTCGAGAGGATGATCAGGTTGAGGATCGGCCACCATTTCCAGCGCGGCTCCTCGATCACACGCCGGTCGGAGAGGAATTCCTTGAGATAGGCCCGCATCGGCCAGTAGCCGGTGCCTTCCGGCGTGCCGAGATTCATCAGCAGCACGCCGATGCGCCCGGATCGTACCTTGGGATGGTCGGGCGGCTTCGGCACCGTGTCTTGCGCGGCGGTCGGCACAGGCTCAATCATCATGTCGCTGGCTTTCATGAGCCGTGATTTAGACGAGTTCCGAGCTTCGTCCAATGCCGTGACCGCGGGTGCGACAATGGCGATCCGGCCTTGCAGAGACCGAGGAACCGGCAGAGCATCAGCCTTGACAGTCCCGTTGCTGGCGCACAGGGAGGGATGCCATGCCGCCCCCGACAGCCAAGGGTCCGGCTTTCGAGATCAAGAGCCGGATCGTCCACGCCAACACCGTGGTCGTGCCGAAGGGGCGCTATCCTATCAAGCCGCCCGACGGGTTGACCGCCAGCGACCTGCGCCTGCCGAAATTCGTGCGGCGCGAGGACATGATGAAACTGCTGAGCGGCGGCCAGAAGAACAATCCGAGCCAGCTGGCCTCGGTCCACGGTCTGGTCACCGCCGAATTCGCCGTCCTCTTCCCCGCCGTCGACACGCAATGGCAGCGCAATGTCGGCCCCCAGAACCGCGTCTCATGGCGCTTCATGGGCGGGGAGGTCGTTCTCGGGGCGACGATCTCTGTCCATGTCCTCGAAGATGATCGCCCCGTCGACAAGGACCGCCTCAGCCAGAAGCTCTTCGCCGTCATCTGGGAGCACGAGCTCCTGCACGTGCTCGACGACATCGAGATCATCCGCGACTGGCTGCCCGCGCAGGTGCGCGAGGATGACTGGAGCCGCAAATACCTGGTGGAGGCGCAGGAGCTGCCCGACTCGACCTTCGACCACTACATCCGCAAGGACAATCTGACGACCTGGTTCAGGGACGGACCGTGGCTGACCGAGCGCAATCGCCGTGCTGGGATCCGCGATTCGGCCGCGAACTACGCCCATCTCAGCGACGAGATCAACACCATCCGCAGCCAGATGACCAATCGCTAGGGCCGTGCGAGCCGCTTGATTGGAACGGCTCGACACTGCGATATTGTCGGCGAGGTCTATCATCGCGCCTTGCTGGGGGAACGCACTCATGACCAAGCTGACACGCCGCAACGCGCTTGGCGTCATCGCCGCCCCGGCCGCCCTCGCCGCGACCACCCCGGCCGCGCTCGCGCAGCAGCCGGCACCGAGCTTTACGCTGTTGCTGCTGAACGACATCTACAAGATGAGCGACGACAAGGGCCGCGGCGGCTTTGCGCGCGCGGCCGGCATCGCCAAGGCGGAGCGGGCCAAGGGCGTGCCGCTCCTCTTCTGCCATGCGGGCGACTGCTACTCGCCCTCGCTGATGTCGGGCTTCGACCAGGGCGCCCATATCGTCGCGATGCAGAACAAGATGGGCATCGACGTCTTCGTGCCCGGCAATCACGAGTTCGACTTCGGCAAGGAGAATTATCTCAAGCTCGTCGCGGCGCAGACCTATCCGACCTTTGCCGCCAATCTGCGAGACGCCGCGGGCAACACGCTGCCCGGCCACAAGGACAGCCAGATCTTCGAGCTCGGCGGCATCAAGGTGGGCGTCATCGGCACGGCCTTCGATTCGACGCCGCAGGTTTCCTTCCCGGGTGACCTGAAGTTCTCCTCGACGATGGAGGCGCTGCGCCGCGAGGCCAAGGTGCTCAAGAGCCAGGGCGCCGACATCCTCGTCGCCGTGGTCCATGCCGACCGCGCCATGGACAACGAGATCGTGCGCTCGCGCGTGGTCGACATCGTGCTCACCGGCCACGACCACGATCTCGCCATCGCCTATGACGGCAAGGTCGTGATGGTGGAGTCGAACGAGGAGGGCAATTACGTCACCGCCATCGACATCGCGGTCAGCGTGCGTGGCGAAGGCGCGGCGCGACAGGTCTCCTGGACGCCGACCTTCCGCGTCAACGATTCCCGCTCGGCGACGCCGGATCCGGACGTCGCCGCCATCGTGAAGGGCTACGAGTCGGAGCTCTCGAAGGAGCTCGACATCGACATCGCCACGCTGGCTGTGCCGCTCGATTCCCGCACGGGCGTGATCCGCACGCAGGAAACTGCCATCGGCAACCTCATCGCGGACGCGATCCGCTCCGCGACCGGCGCGCAGCTCGCCATCACCAATGCCGGCGGCATCCGCGCCAACAAGCAATATGCTGCCGGGCAGAAGCTGACGCGCCGCGACGTCCTGAGCGAGCTGCCTTTCGGCAACGCCACGGTGATGGTCGAGATCACCGGCAAGGACGTGCGGGACGCGATCGAGAACGGGCTGCGCGATGCGCCGCAGGGGGCGGGGCGCTTCCCTGTGGTGTCGGGGCTCAAATTCGAAGCCGATCTCAAGCAACCGCAGGGCTCGCGCGTCACCGCGGTCACGGTCGACGGCAAGCCGATCGATCCGGCCGGCAAGTACACTGTCGCCTCCAACAACTTCATGCTGGAGGGCGGCGACGGCTACTCCGCGCTGGGGCGTGGCAGGACGCTGATCGGCCTCACGGACGGCAAGCTGATGGCCAATGAGGTGATGGTCTATGTGCGCCGGCTCGGCACGGTCGATGCCAAGGTCGAGGGCCGGGCCGTGCTCAAATAGGCGGAGATCTGACCAACGTCACTGCGAGCATTGCGAAGCAACCCGGGAGGGCCGGGTGAGAGGTTCGACCCAGTCCTTCTGGATTGCTTCGTCGCTTCGCTTCTCGCAATGACGGCGAAGCCTCTTCGCCCTCTGTCGGAAGCCTCTCCAAGATGTCTTGCCAGAATGCCCTCGCGGCCTTTCTCGCTTCGCCCGAATCGGAAGGCTGGCGGGACCTGCCCGTCTTCGCGACTGGCGGCGCGGCTGCCGGCGCCTGCGCCGCCGTCGATGCCGAGCGCGCGGCCGGGCATGTCGTCGCGCCCGCGCCGGAACGCGTCTTCGCGGCGCTGGCGCTGACGCCGCTCGACCGGGTGCGCGCCGTCATCCTCGGACAGGATCCCTATCCAACACCGGGCCACGCCAATGGGCTCGCCTTCTCCTATGTCGGGCCGCCGCCGCTGCCGCGCTCGCTCGTGAACATCTACAAGGAGCGGGCGGAGGACATGCGCATGCCGGCGCCGGCCGATGGCGACCTGACGCGCTGGGCGCGGCAGGGCGTGCTGCTGCTCAACACGGCGCTGACGGTCCGCGAAGGCGCGAGCAAGGCGGGCTCACATCTGTCGCTCGGCTGGGGAGCGGTGACGGATGCGGTCATCGCGGCCGTCTCTAAAGGGCGGCCGCATGTCGTCTTCCTGCTCTGGGGCAACCCGGCCCAGACGAAGCGGCCCCTGATCGACGAGAGCCGCCATCTCGTCATCGCCAGCGCGCATCCGTCGCCTCTGTCGGCGCGGCGGGGGTTCTTCGGCTCGAAGCCGTTCAGCCGGGCGAATGCGTGGCTGGAAGCGCAGGGGGAAACGGCGATTGGTTGGTGACAACCTCCGCCGAACTCACCCCACCGACCGCTCGTCCGCAATCACCTTGCCGTCGTTGGGCAGAGCTCCGAGGGGCAGGATCTCGACGGCGCCCTTGAGCTTGGTGACCTGCTGGAGCGTCGAGGACATGGCGTCTATCAGGCCGGCGGGCTCGGCGTAGATCTCCGCTTTCAGCGTCATGGTGTCGACCTCGCCGGCGCGGCCGACGACGAGGCGCAGCTTCGCGATCTCGACATGGCGCTTGGCGATTTCGGCCACCTGCTCGGGGCGCACGAACATGCCCTTGATCTTGGCGGTCTGGTCGGCACGGCCCATCCAGCCCTTGATGCGGGTGCCGGTCCGACCGCACGAACTCAGGCCGGAGAGGATGGCCGTGAGATCGCCGACAGCGAGCCGAATCTGCGGGTGGTGCGGGTCGAGATTGGTGACGACGACCTCGCCGACCTCGCCCTCAGGCACGGGGTCGCCGGTGCCGGGCCGCACGATCTCGACGATCAGGTTTTCGTTCAGCACCATGCCCTCGCGGGCGGGCGTCTCATAGGCGATGACGCCGACATCGGCCGTGGCATAGAGCTGGTAGGCGTCGATGCCGCGCTCCTTGACCCAGGCCTGGAGCGAGGGCGGGAAGGCGGCGCCCGAGACCACGGCGCGTCGGATCGACGAGATGTCGACGCCGCGCGCATCGGCGGCCTCGATCAGAATCTTGAGGAAGTCCGGCGTGCCGGCATAGGCGGTGGGCCGATAGGCCTGAATCACCTCCATCTGCTGCTCGGTGTTGCCGGGGCCGGCGGGAATGACCGCGCAGCCGACGGCGCGCGCGGCTGAATCCATGATGAAGCCGCCGGGCGTCAGGTGGTAGCTCAACGTGTTGAGGACGATGTCGCCCTTGCGGAAACCTGCGGCATAGAGCCCGCGCGCGGCGTTCCAGGCATCTGTGGCGATGCCTTCCGGTTCGAAGATCGGCCCGGGCGAGGTGAAGAGCCGGCCGAAGGAGGAGGGCTGCGACGGCACGAAGCCGCCGAAGGGCAGGGCCGCGTTCTGGAGAGCCGGCAGCTCTGCCTTGCGCAGGACCGGCAGGGTCGAAAGGGCATTGCGGTCGGTGATTTCGGCGGGGTCGACGCCGCGCAGGCGCTCGGCATAGGCCGGCGCCGCGCGTGCGGCGGCGAGCAGCTTCGGCAGGCGCGCGAAGAGATCGGCCTCGCGCAGGGCCTGCGGGCGGGTTTCGAGCGGGTCGTAATGCTCGGTCATGGTGTGGTCTCGTTCATGGGCTCGCGGGAAAAGGCGCCTTCACGACAGCCAGCGCTTGCGGCGCTTGTAGCTTTTCACTTCCCGGAAGGACTTCTTGTTGCCCTCGGCGACGCCGAGATAGAACTCCTTCACGTCCTCGTTCTCGCGCAGCATCTTCGCCTCGCCGTCCATGACGACGCGGCCGGTCTCCATGATGTAGCCATAGGTCGCGTAGCGCAGGGCCATGTTGGTGTTCTGCTCGGCGACGAGGAAGGAGACGTCCTCCTCGGCATTGAGCCTGCGGACGATCTCGAAGATCTCCTCGACGATCTGCGGGGCGAGGCCCATCGAGGGCTCGTCGAGCAGGATCATCTTCGGCTTCGACATCATCGCGCGGCCGACGGCGCACATCTGCTGCTCTCCGCCGGAGGTGTAGCCGGCCTGCGAATTGCGGCGCTGCTTCAGGCGCGGAAAGAGCTCGTAGATCTTCTCGAGGTCGCGCTTGATCGCGGCATTGCCGTCGCGGCGGGTGAAGGCGCCGGTGAGCAGGTTTTCCTCGATCGAGAGATGGCCGAAGCAGTGGCGGCCTTCCATCACCTGGATGCAGCCGCGCCGCACCAGCTCGTTCGGCGACATCTTGTCGACGCGCTCGCCGTCGAAGACGATCGAGCCCTTGGTGACCTCGCCGCGCTCGGCCTTGAGCAGGTTGGAGATCGCCTTCAGCGTCGTGGTCTTGCCGGCGCCGTTGGCGCCCAGGATCGCGACGATGCCCTTGCGTGGTACGGTGAGCGAGACGCCTTTCAGCACCAGCACGACATGGTCGTAGATGACCTCGATGTTGTTCAGCGACAGGATGGTGTCGCTGGCCGTCGCGGAGGCTGGCTTTTCGAGGGTGGCGGTCGACATCGGCCTCTCCCGGACAATCGGTAACGAAGGGGTGCCGGCGGCGGGGAGCCGCCGCCGGCTGCCGTCAGATCAGGACGACTTCTCGCAGGGCTCGGTGCGCTTGGGCCAGTTGCCGGCCTTCTCGACATAGTCCTTGGCGTTGGCCTCGATGAGCGGGCGGACCTCGTCCTTCATCGGCTCGATCCAGTCGCCCTTCTGCGTCCATTTGGTGCCGTCCCACTCGGCGACATAGGCCTTGTGGTGGCCGGAGTGGTCGGCGCAGGTGATCTTCACCGGGGAGGCGAAGCCGGCCATGCCGATCTCCTTGAGGCGCGCCTCGTCGACATTGAGGCTCTCGAGCCCGCGGCGCATGTCCTCCGGGGTGATCACCTTCTTGCCGGTCAGCTTCTGGGCGGTGCGGATCGCCTCGACGACGAGCATCGAGTTGTAGACGCCGCGGTTGTAGAGGTTCTCGCCGACCTTCTCCTTCGGCGTCGTGCTCTTACCCTTCTCCACGACATGCTTGAGGATGTCCTGGATGACCGGGAAGTTCTGGCCCGCAGCGTTGAAGTTCAGAGACCTGTAGCCCTTGGCCTCGGCGCCGCCCGCGCGGGCGTCGTCGTCACCGCCGGCCCACCAGACGCCGACCAGCTTGTTGATCGGGAAGTTGTTCTTGATCGCCTCCTTGACCGCGGTCGGGTTCATCGCGCCCCAGCCCTGGTTGTAGAGGAAGTCCGGCCGGTCGCGGCGGATCGAGAGCCAGAGCGAGCCCTGATTCTGCATGTCGGCCGCCGCGACGGGATAGAGCTTGAGCTCGAAGCCGTATTTCTTGGCGAGGTTCTCGAGCACCGGGATCGGCTCCTTGCCGAAAGGCGCGTCGAGATGGATCAGGCCGAGCTTCTTGCCCTTGAGCTTGTCCATGCCGCCGAGCTCGGCCGCCATGTGCTTCACCATCACCGAGGCGCCGTCCCAATAGGTCAGCGGCGGGATGAAGACCCAGGGGAAGTTCGTGCCGTCGGCCGAGGCCGAGAGGCCATAGGCCATGGAGAGGATCGGCAGCTTGTCGACATGGGCGCGCGGGATCGCGGCCAGCGTCGCGCCGGTCGACCAGGGCGAGTAGACGATGGTCTTCGACTTGACCTGCTCGTAGCACTCGATCGACTTCTTGGTGTCGTAGCCGGTCTCGCACTCCTCGTAGATGATCTTGACGCCGTTCACGCCGCCGTCGCGCTCGTTGATCATCGAGATGTAGTCGCGCATGCCGTCGCCGATCGGGATGCCGGAGCCGGAGAACGGGCCGGTGCGATAGGCGTTGTTGGAGAAGTAGATCGTGTCCTGCGCCGAGGCGGGCATGATGGCGGCGGTCGACGCCAAGAGGGCCCCGAGTGCCGCGCCCTTCATCAGAATGCTGGTCTTCATGAACTTCCTCCGTTCGTTTCCTCTGTCCGGGCTGGCTGTCGCCTCCCCGGTCTTCAAGCGCCGGCGCTTCGTTGTCGCCGGTCGTTAATCGGACCGCCCCCGGGTCAGTAGGGGAAGGGCCACGTCCGCAGCTTCTGCTTCCCGATCTGCCAGAGGCGAGCCAGCCCATGCGGCTCGACGATCAGGAAGAAGATGATCAGCGCGCCGACCAGCATGAAGGTGACGTGCTCGGCGGTGGCGCCGGTGAGCGGCACGCCCAGGGCCGGCAGGCCGAACTTCAGCGCCGTCGGCAGCACCGAGAGGAAGGCCGCGCCGAAGAAGGAGCCGATCAGCGAGCCGAGCCCCCCGATGATGACCATGAACAGGATGTTGAAGGAGAGCCGGATCGAGAAGACGTCCGCCGCCTCGCCGCCGCCGTACCAGAGGAAGATCATCATCGCCCCGGCGACGCCGGCGAAATAGGAGGAGACGGCGAAGGCGCCGAGCTTGGCGTTGAGCAGCTTGATGCCCATCAGCTCGGCGGCGATGTCCATGTCGCGCACGGCCATCCATGACCGCCCCAGCTTTCCATGAACAAGGTTAGAGGCGAACCAGGTCAGCACCACGACGAGGCCGAGGCAGACGAAATAGCGCGTCTCGGGCGTGGCGGAAGCGCCGGTGACGGGGATGTCAAAGAGCGTGCGCTGCGGCACCTCGATGGCGCCGGAGGCATTGTAGTTGAACAGCCAGGGCACGCGGACGAAAGCCCATTGCAGAAAGAACTGCGCGGCGAGCGTCGCGACGGCGAGATAGAAGCCTTTGATGCGCAGCGAGGGCAGGCCGAAGAGTACGCCGATGCCGGCCGAGAACAGCCCCGAGACGAGGATCAGGACGATGATGTTCACGTTCGGGAAGAAGGTCGTCAGCTTGTAGCAGGCATAGGCGCCGACACCCATGAAGGCCGCGGTGCCGAGCGAGATCAGCCCGGTATAGCCGGTCAGGATGTTGAGCCCGATCGCCGCCAGCGAGAAGATGAGGAAGGGGATCATCACCGAGGCGATGAAGAAGTCGCTGCCAAGGAAGGGGACCGCCACCAGGGCGATGCCCAGGATCACGGCGATGCCGATCCGGTCCTCCCTGAGCGGGAAGACAGCCATGTCGGCGGCGTAGGTCGATTTGTACTGGCCGGCCTCGCGGTAGAGCATGTCGTCCGGCTCCTCAGATGCGTTCGATGATCTTGTCGCCGAACAGGCCCTGCGGCCGGAACAGCAGGAAGCCCAGCGCAATGAAATAGGCGAGCCAGCTCTCGATGCCGCCGCCGATCAGCGGGCCCCAGTAGAACTCGCCGAGCTTCTCGCCGACGCCGATGATGAGGCCGCCGACGATGGCGCCCGGGATCGAGGTGAAGCCGCCGAGGATCAGCACGGGCAGGGCCTTCAGCGCGACGATCTCCAGCGCGAAGGAGACGTCCGAGCGCGCGCCCCACATGATGCCGGTGATGAGCGCGACGATGCCGGCGGTGAACCAGACGATGACCCAGATCTGGTTCAGCGAGATGCCGACCGAAAGCGCCGCCTTGTGGCTGTCGGCCACCGCGCGCAGCGCTCTTCCGATGCGGGTGTACTGGAAGAACAGGGCCAGCAGCCCGATCATCAGCGAGGCGATGATCGCGGCGGCGATGTCGATCTTCTGCAGCGAGACCAGGCCGCCGAGGATCTGCAGGTCGATCGCGCCCTTCGGCAGGTAGAGCTGCTCGGTGATCATCTGCTTCGGATTGCCGCCGAAGAGGGATTCGCCGAAGCCGATCAGGAAATAGGTGATGCCGAAGGTCGCCATGAACAGGATGATGTCGGGCTGATTGACCAGCGGGCGCAGCACCACGCGTTCGATGGTAACGGCGAGCGCGAACATCACGCCGAGCGTCAGGATGACGGCGAGGAAGGCCGGCACGCCCTTCTCGTAGAGCCCGACCAGCGTCAGCGCCGCGAAGACGACCATGATGCCCTGGGCGAAGTTGAACACGCCCGAGGCCTTGAAGATCAGCACGAAGCCGAGCGCGATCAGCGCATAGAGCACGCCGGAGACGAGCCCTTCCCAGATGGTCTGCACCAGGAGATCGGGCGCCTGGACCATCTGCTGGAACGGGTCGACGAAGATGGCGTAGAGCGTGTTGGACGGATCGAGCCGGACGCCGATGGCGATCGCGGCGACGATGGCCGCGGCGATCAGGCCGGCCTTCACCATGGGATTGGCGAAGACGTTCGGGGCGGGGCGGGTGGCGATGTCGCTCATGGGTCCACGCTCCTCAATGCGCCACGCCGAGATAGGCATCGATGACGCGCTGGTCGGCCTTGACCTCTTCCGGCGTGCCATCGGCGATCTTGCGGCCGTATTCGAGCACGACGACCCGGTCGGACAGGTCCATGACCACGCCCATGTCGTGCTCGATCAGCGCAATGGTGGTGCCGAACTGGTTGTTCACGTCGAGGATGAAGCGGCACATGTCCTCCTTCTCCTCGAGGTTCATGCCGGCCATCGGCTCGTCGAGCAGCAGCAGCTCCGGTTCCATCGCCAGCGCCCGGCCGAGCTCGACGCGCTTCTGCAAGCCGTAGGGCAGCTTGCCGACCGGCAATTTGCGGATGTGCTCGATCTGCAGGAAGTCGATGATGTCCTCGACGACGCGGCGGTGCTCGATCTCCTCCTGCATCGCCGGGCCATGGCGCAGCGCCTGCCAGAAGAAGCCCTTCTTCATCTTGAGGGTGCGGCCGGTCATGATGTTGTCGAGCGTCGACATGCCCTTGAACAACGCGACGTTCTGGAAGGTGCGGGCGATGCCGCCGGCGGCGGCGCGGTGCGGGCGCATCTTGGCGCGGCGCTCGCCCTTGAAGACGATCTGGCCTTCCTGCGGCTGGTAGAAGCCGTTGATGCAGTTCAGCATCGAGGTCTTGCCGGCACCGTTGGGGCCGATGATGGCGCGGATCTCGCCCTTGCGGATGTCGAAGGAGACGTCGGTGATCGCCTTCACGCCGCCGAAGCGCAGCGAGATGTTCTCGACCGAGAGCAGGACCTCGCCCTTGTCGCGGAGAGGGGTGCCCGTCACGTTGATCGGCTCCGCGTTCATGCCGCCTTCGCCGCTGCCGGCGCCCCCTCGACTGTGACGGGATAGGTCTTGGCGTCGCGGACCTTGACGCGGGCCGAGATCACGCCCTTGCGGCCGTCCTCGAAGGTGACTTCGGTCGAGATGTCGGCGATCTCGGAGCCGTCATAGAGCGCGGCGACCAGAGGGGCGTAGCGCTCGGCGATGAAGCCGCGGCGAACCTTCTGCGTGCGCGTCAGTTCGCCGTCGTCGGCGTCGAGTTCCTTGTGCAGGATGAGGAAGCGCTTGATCTGGGCGCCGCCCATCATCGGCTCGGCGGCGAGCGAGCGGTTCACCTCGTCGACATGCTTCGCGATCATGTCGTAGACCAGATCGTGGCCCGCGAGCTCCTGATAGGAAGCGTAGACGACGTTGTTGCGCTCGGCCCAGTTGCCGACTGCTGTCAGGTCGATGTTGATCGCGACGGTGGCGTAGTCGCGGCCCTGGCCGAAGGCCACCGCCTCCTTGATGTTCGGATAGAATTTCAGCTTGTTCTCGAGGTATTTCGGCGGGAAGAGCTCGCCGCTGGCGAGCTTGCCGACATCCTTGGCGCGGTCGATGATCTTGAGGTGGCCACCCTCGTCGAAGAAGCCGGCATCGCCCGAGCGCACATAGCCGTCGGCGGTCATCGTCTCGGCCGTCTTCTCCGGGTCCTTGTAGTAGCCGCCGAAGATCGAGGGTGAGCGATAGAGAACCTCGCCGCTCTCATCGATGCGGATCTCGACCAGCGGCGCGGGCTTGCCGACCGTGTCGGCCTTGATCTCGCCGTTGGGCTGCATGGTGATGTAGACGCCGGCTTCGGTCTGGCCGTAGAGCTGCTTCAGGTTGACGCCGATCGAGCGGTAGAACCGGAAGAGCTCGGGGCCGATGGCCTCGCCCGCCGTGTAGCCGACCTTGATGTTGGTGAGGCCGAAGCGGTTGCGCAGCGGCCCGTAGACCAGCATGTCGCCGAGCTTGTAGAGCAGCCGGCCCTTCAGCGGCACGCTTTCGCCATTCAGGATCTTCTCGCCATACTGCTTCGCGACGCCGAGGAAGTAGTGGAACATCTTCCGCTTCAGGGCGCCCGCATCCTCCATGCGCACCATGGTGATCGTCAGCATGTTCTCGAAGACGCGCGGCGGAGCGAAGGCATAGGTGGTGCCGACCTCGCGGCGGTCATCGATCACCGTGTCCGGGCTCTCGGGGCAGTTGACGCAGAAGCCGGCCAGCATCGCCTGCGCATAGGAGAAGACATGGTCGCCGACCCAGGCGATCGGCAGATAGGCGATGACCTCGTCGCTCTCGGTCAGCCCGTCGAAGCCGCAGCCGATCTCGGCGGCGACGATGACGTTGTAATGCGAGAGCATCACGCCCTTGGGCCGGCCGGTGGTGCCGGAGGTGTAGAGGATGATGCCGAGATCGGAGCCCTTGCCCTGCTCCATCTCGCGGGCGAAGGCGGCCTCGGCCTGCGGGTCCTTCAGCGCCCGATGGCCTGCCTGCATCACCGCCTCGATGGCGTGGAGCTTGGCGTGGTCGTAGTCGCGCAGGCCGCGCGGCTCATCATAGAGCATGTGCCGCAGATGCGGCAGCCGCTCGGCGATGGAGAGGATCTTGTCGACCTGCTCCTGGTCCTGCACCACGGCGAAGACCGCCTCGGCATGATCGAGGACATAGGCCATCTCCTCGGCGACGCTGTCGGCATAGACGGGAACGGGGACCGCGCCGAGCCACTGCGCCGCGCACATCGACCAGTAGAGCCGCGGCCGGTTGTAGCCGACGATCGCGACCTTCTCGCCGCGCTTCAGCCCGAGATCCTGCAGGCCCTTGGCGAAATCGCGGACATGGGTCGCGACCTCGGCCCAGTTCCATGACTGCCAGATGCCGAGGTCCTTGTGGCGGAAGGCGACGCGCGAGGCGCGCTCGCGGGCATTGCGCAACAGCAACTTCGGAAAGGTATCCGCCTCGCCGGCGGTGCCGCTTGCCACGATTGCGTTCTCCCTGACGAGCCGCCATGCGTGTGGCGGCTTCTTCTGCGGGCCGGTTCCGACCTCGTTCTCATGCAAGCCTTGCAGGCGGGGGCCATCTTCGCAAGGAGGTGCTTGACAGACAATTCCCCTTTTGGTGACTATGGTCACGGCGAGGTCTGAATTCGTCCCTTTGCGGCAGTCTACACCCAGCCTTTCCCAAGCAATTCGGTCGATCTGCTGTCCGCTGTGCCTGCATCGGCGCCGCTGCGATGTCGCTGCGACCAAAGACCTATGCAACGAAAACGGCCCGCAGCTCGGTGGAGCTGCGGGCCGGTTCGGCCGTCGCGAGAGCGATCAGTAGCGATAGTAGTTGTTGCGGCGATAGCCATAGGCCGGCGCGTGCGGCGGCGGGCCGCGATGACGATATCCGTAGCCATAGCCGCGATCATAGCCACGGCCATGGCGGTAGGAGTCACGCCGGTGCTGGCGCTCCATGTTCCGCTGAACCTCCCAGTGACGATGCTCACGGGTGTGGCGGGTATATTCGGCCGGAAGCGTGTCCAGCGCCCGGGCCTGCGGAGCGCTTTGCGGCGCGGCGCCGGCCGGAGAGGCGGCGATCGCGGCAAGGGTCAAGCCGGCGGCCATCAGAAATCTACGCATGGTCGTCTCCTTCAGTCGATGACTGTCCATGGCCGCATTGAAGCGCAGCGCGTTCCAATGAAGCCTGAATGAGAAAGTTGGCTGGCGTTCAGGTGGAGCTGCGGTGTCCCGCCGGGTCGCGATGCCGCATCGCGCCGCGCGCGGAGCGGTGGACGGCGATTTTCACAGGCTGAAGCGTGTTGAAGGGGTCGGCCCATTCGTTCCAGCTGCGCCGGGCGATCCGTGACTGCGTCGCAGCGTATTCGGCGGCCTGGTCATTGACCCGTTTCATGAACAGGTCGAAGAGCCCAAACATCTCGAAGTTCCTTTCTCAGCACGAGGCTGTTCGGGAAAGGCAACGCGCGAGATGCGGTTTGGTGCCATGCTGGAAAACCTCAACCTTCGTAGCGGGCCAGCTTGTCGAGGTCCCGGATGGTGATGCTGCCGTGGCCGAGCTCGATCAGCCCGACATCCGCCAGCTTCGCCAGACCTTGATTGGCCATCTGGCGCGAGATGCCGGCGAGCATGCCGAGCTCCTCCTGCGAGATCGCCAGCGTCCGGTCGAGGTCGGGGTACAGGATCGGGTTGAAGAGCCAGGCGAGATTGCGCGCCAGACGCCCGGTGGAATCGAGCGTGCGTTCCGTCTCGGCCAGCGAGATGAACTGGGCGAGGCGCTCGTTGAACTGGTGGACGAGGAAGCGGTTGAACGCCGCCGAATGCTCGAACAACCACAGGAAGGTGGCGCGGCGCATCAGGGCGAGCCGCGTCTCGCGCAATGCCACCAGTTCGTAGCGGCGCGGCTCGGCCTTGATGACCGTGCCCTCGCCGAACCAGGCGCCGCCACGAAGCCCGGCCAGCGTCGCGGATTTGCCGGTCTTCGAGGTGGTCGCCATCTTGACCAGCCCTTCGGCCACGCCGGTCCAGGCCTCGAGCCGGTCGCCGACATGGCAGATCGAGGCGCCCTTGCCATAGCTCTTGAAGGAGATGCCGCGCCGTGCCTCCTCGAACTCGGCCTCTGAAAGGTCGCGGGACCAGGAAGCGATGGCGCGCAGTTCCTCGGGGGCGATCACAGGCAGTCCTTAGAAGGCGGGGCCGGCTCAGTATGGGGGCCGATGGTGATTGGCTCAAGCTGAACCGAAGAGGCGCTGGAACCCTCTCCTTGCAGGAGAGGGTTCCCCGGGTCTCATTCCGCAGCCTGGGGCAGGGTCGACGGGGTCGATCCCTCATCCCTCAGCTGCGCCAGCAGGGCCGCCTCCTCCGCCTTCGCCGCCTTGAGATGCCGCTCCTTGACGTGGCCGAAGCCGCGGATCTTCTCCGGGATCGCCGCCAGCGCCGTGCAGAGTGCGTTGTTCTCTGGCGAAAGCCGCGTCAGCAGCTCGTTCAGCAGCGCTTCGTAATCCGCGATCAGCCGGCGCTCGGTGCGGCGCTCCTGCGTGTAGCCGAAGATGTCGAGGGCGGTGCCGCGCAGCCCCTTGAGCTTCGCCAGCACGGCGAAGGCGCCCATCATCCAGGGTCCGAAGCCGATCTTGCGCGGCAGGCCGGTGTTCGGATCGCGCCGCGCCAACAGCGGTGGGGCGAGGTGGAACTCGAAGCGCAGCGGTTTGCCCCCCGCGCTGTCGGCCTCGAAGGTCGCCGCGACCTGCCGGCGGAAGGCGCCGTCGCTGTAGAGCCGCGCGACCTCGTATTCGTCCTTGTAGGCCATCAGCTTGAAGAGGTTGCGGGCGACGGCTTCGCTGAGTCCGGTCTGGCCAGGCATCACGGCGGCTTCGCGCGTCTGCACGCGGGAGACGAGATGGCGATAGCGCGCGCCATAGGCGGTGTTCTGGTAGGCCGCGAGAAAGGCGACGCGGCGGGCGATGACCTCCTCCAGCGTCTGGGAGAAGCGGCGGGACGGGGTTGCGGCCTTGGTCTGCCCGAGCATTTGCGCCAGCGCCTCGGGATCATGAGCGGCGCGGCGGCCGAGCTCGAAGGCCTGCAGGTTCATCGCAACCGCCTCGCCATTGAGCTCGATCGCCTTGACGAGCGCCGTGCGGGAGAGCGGCACGGCCCCTAGCTGCCACGCCTGGCCGAGCATGAACATGTTGGCGGCAATGGCATTGCCGAGGAAGGCGGTCGCGGCCGCCGTGGCATCGACGAAGCGGGTGCGTTCCTTGCCGGCCGCAGCGAGGATCGCGCGCTTCAGCCGCTCTGTCGGCAGCGAGAAATCGGCGTTGCGGGTAAAGTCCCCCGGCAGGCTCTCGGCGGTGTTGACGATGACGGTGCCGGCTTCCGGGCGGATCGCGCCGAGGACCTTCTTCGAGCCGGTGACGGTGAGGTCGCAGCCGAGCACCAGATCGGCCTGCCCGGCCGCGACGCGGATGGCGTGGATGTCGTCGGGCCGGGGCGCGAGCTTGACGTGGCTGAAGACGGCGCCGCCCTTCTGGGCGAGGCCGGCCATGTCGATCATGCCGCAACCCTTGCCCTCGAGATGCGCGGCCATGCCGAGGATCGCGCCGATGGTGACGACGCCGGTGCCGCCGACCCCGGTGACGATCACGGCGAAGCTGCGATCCAGCGCCGGGATGACGGGCTCGGGCAGATCGCCCGCGCCGAGCGCATCGGCATCGAGCCGCAGCGGGTCTGCCTTTTTCGGCCGCGCGCCATGGACGGTGACGAAGGAGGGGCAGAAGCCCTTAAGGCAGGAGAAATCCTTGTTGCAGTTCGACTGGTCGATCTGGCGCTTGCGGCCGAACTCGGTCTCCAGCGGCTGCACCGAGACGCAGTTCGACTGCACGCCGCAATCGCCACAGCCCTCGCAGACCAGCTCGTTGACGATCACGCGCTTGTCCGGATCGGGATAGGCGCCCCGCTTGCGGCGCCGGCGCTTCTCGGTCGCGCAGGTCTGGTCGTAGAGCAGGAGCGAGACGCCGGAGACCGTCGCCAATTCGCGTTGCACGGCGTCGATCTCGTCGCGGTGATGCAGCGTCGTGCCCGCGGGCCATTGCGTGGTGGCCGGGTACTTATCGGGCTCGTCACTGACCAAGGCGATGCGCCGGACTCCCTCGGCTGCGACCTGTCGGGCCATCTGGTCTGGCGTCAGATGGCCTTCCGCCTGCTGGCCGCCGGTCATGGCGACGGCGTCGTTGTAGAGCAGCTTGTAGGTGACGTTGACGCCGCTCGCGACGGCCCAGCGGATCGCGAGCGAGCCGGAATGGGTGTAGGTGCCGTCGCCGAGATTCTGGAAGACATGGCCGCGCGTCGAGAAGGGTGCTTCGCCGACCCAGTTGGCGCCCTCGCCGCCCATCTGGGTGAAGCCCGCCGTGTCCCGGTCCATCCACTGCACCATGTAGTGGCAGCCGATGCCGGCATAGGCGCGCGAGCCCTCGGGCACCACGGTGGAGGAGTTGTGCGGGCAGCCCGAGCAGAAATAGGGCGTGCGCTTCGCGATCTCCTGCGCCTCGGCGAGCCGGCCCTGCGCCGCGGCGATCTCCTCCAGACGCGCCCGTAACGCGGGATCGTCCTGGTACTGGAGCAGCCGCGAGCCGAGCGCGATGGCGATGTCGTTGGGGTCGAGCGCCGCATGGACGGGGAAGAGCCATTCGCCCTTCTCGTCCTTCTTGCCGATCACCATCGGCTGCTGCGCCGCGCCATAAAGCTCCTCACGGACCTGGACCTCGATCAGCGAGCGCTTCTCCTCGACCACCATGATGAGGTCGAGGCCTTCGGCGAAGCTCTTCAGCTCGGCCGGGTCGATCGGCCATGGGCAGGCGAGCTTGAACAGGCGGATGCCGAGATCGTTGGCGCGGACCTCGTCGATGCCGAGATCCTCCATTGCCTGGCGCACATCGAGATAGGACTTGCCGACGGTGGCGATGCCGATGCGCGGCTTGGCTCCACCATGGGTGACGATGCGGTTGAGCCTGTTGGCCCTGAGATAGGCCAGCATCGCGTCGCGCTTGTAGAGATGGAGCCGGCGTTCTTGCTCGAGGAAATCGAGCTCGCGGCGGATGGCGAGGCCGCCCGGCGGCATGGCGAAATCGGTGGGCGTGACGATCGAGACGCGGCCGAGCGAGCCGTCGATGGAGGCGGTCGATTCGATGTTGTCCTTGACGCATTTGATGCCGACCCAGACCGAGGCGAAGCGCGAGAGCGCGATGCCGTGCAGGCCGTACTCGATAATCTCCTGCACGCCGGCCGGGTTCAGGATCGGCATCATCCGGTCGACGAGGACGAACTCGGTCTGGTGGGCGTTGGTCGAGGATTCGGCGGTGTGGTCGTCGCCCATCAGGCAGATGACGCCGCCCCTGGGATCGGTGCCGGCCATGTTGCCGTGGCGGAAGACGTCTCCCGAGCGGTCGACGCCCGGCCCCTTGCCATACCAGAGCGCGAAGACGCCGTCGTATTTGCCCTCGCCGCTGAGCCCCGCCTGCTGCGTGCCCCAGATGGCGGTGGCCGCGAGATCCTCGTTCAACCCCGGCTGGAAGACGATGTTCGCGGCCTTCAGCGTCTTGCCCGCGCGCAGCAGCTGCTGGTCGAGCCCGCCCAGCGGCGAGCCACGATAGCCCGAGACGAAACCAGCGGTGTTCAAGCCGGCCTGCCGGTCCCGCTCGCGCTGCATCAGCAGCATCCGGGCCACGGCCTGCGTGCCGGTGAGGAAGACCTCGCGCTTGTCGAGGTCGTATTTGTCGTCGAGCGCGACCTCTCGCAGCGCGCCCGCCGCAGTGCCCGATTGGTTCGGTCTCTCGGCCATGGCCGACCTCCCGGATCGTCGTTTCCCCAGGCGGGCCGGTTGCTCCGGCCTCATGCCATGCCGTCACAGCGGCAGATATGTCAGCGAGGCTGACATGATGGCCGGGGGCGGTCAATCAATCTGGTATCATTCCAATTTTTGACGGCCGGTCCAGCGTGACTATGAAACGACGCGCTCGGCTTGATGAGATGTGCCGCGATTTGGCCCCGTTTGGCAGGGATGGCTGTGACAGCGCGCCGGGTTGAGCCGCGCGTTGACGATCGGTTAACCATGATCCGGCGAGCGTGCCCGAAACCGAGGAGGGTTCCGTCCTTGATGCGATCGAGGCTGCTTTCGGCCCTGGCCGGATTTGCTCTCGCCTGCGGCTTCGCCGGCAGCGCGGCGGCGCATCCGCATGTCTTCGTCAAGGCGAAGGCCGAGATCGTCTTCGCACCGGACGGCTCCGTGCGGGCGATCCGCCATCGCTGGAGCTTCGACGAGGCCTATTCGGCCTATATCACCCAAGGGCTGGACAAGAACGGCGATGGCAAGGTGACTCCGGACGAGCTGGCGGAGCTCGCCAAGACCAACACCGAATCGCTGCCCGATGTCGACTTCTTCACCACCGCCAAGATCAATGGCCGCCAGCAGGAGTTCGCCATGCCCGGCGAGGAGGGCATGAGCTATGAGGACAAGGTCCTGACGCTGACTTTCACGCTGCCGCTGAAGAGCCCTCTGAAGGCGCGCTCCTTCGGCATCGAGATTGGCGACCCCACCTATTTCGTCGCCTTCGAGATCGTCGATGCGCCGGATGCGGTCGTCGCCAAGGACGCGCCGCAGGGGTGCATCGTGCGCGTCGCACGGCCGGCCAAGCTCGATGATGCGACGCAGAAGCGCCTCGCCGAGGCGGACGTTACCGAGACCCCGGATGTGAGCGGCCTGCAGGTGACCACGCGGGCGCTGGTGGCATGTCCCTGACGCCGGCAGAGGCGATGCGCCCGGCGGGAGCCGCTCTTTCGCGGCGGCTCGTCGTCTTCGTAGCGGCACTGCTTGTAGTCGCGGGCATGATGACGCTTCTGGCCATGGTGATCGCGGCGGTCAGCCCGCCCCCGCCTCCCCCGCCGCGCAATCCCTTCGGGGCGGCGCTGCCGCGCGAGGCGCTGCCCTCGACTACGGGGTTCGGCGCGCTGATCATCGCCTGGCAGTCGAGCTTCTATCGGGACCTCACGGCGGCTCTGAAAAGCATCGCCGAGCAGCCGGCCGCGCTTTGGGGGTTGCTCGGGCTATCCTTCGGCTATGGCGTCTTCCACGCGGCCGGGCCGGGGCACGGCAAGGCTGTGATCTCCGGTTATATCGTCGCCGACAACCGCAGCCTGAAGCGGGGCCTGGTCTTGAGCTTCGCGGCGGCCCTGCTGCAGGCGCTGGTGGCGATCGGCATCGTGGCGGTGGCGACGCTGCTGTTGCGCACGACGGCTGTACGGATGAACGCTGCGGCGCAGGTGATCGAGCAGGGCAGTTTCCTGTTCGTCGCGCTGGTCGGGCTGCTGATCCTCTGGCGCAAAGCTGGCGCCTTCGTCGCGCTCGATGCGGGCGGCGCCCATGATCCGGCGGCCTGCGACCATGTCCATCTGCCCGATGCCGAAGCGGTTTCGCGGCTTGCCGGCTGGCGCGAGATGGCAGGCGTCGTGCTGGCGGCCGGCCTGCGGCCCTGTGCGGGAGCGCTGATCGTGCTCGTCTTCGCCGCCTTGCAGGGGCTGTTCTGGGCCGGTGTCGCGGCGGCTCTCGCCATGGCTCTCGGCACGGCACTGACGACGGGCGCGCTCGCGGCTGTCGCGGTCTTCTTCAAGTTCGCGGCGCTGAAGCTCGCGGGCGGCGGCAGCCTTCGCGGCGCGCGGATCATCGGCGGCCTCGAACTGCTGGCCGCCGCCTTCGTCGCGGTGCTGGGCGGGGCGCTGTTCGCCGGGATGTGGATGGCGGGCAGCTAGAGCCTCCCGTCAGTCTCGGGCGGCGCGGAGCGACGACCCGAGAATCTCATGACGAGATGGCGCTGGTTTCCGAGATGCTCGGGTCAAGCCCGAGCATGACGGCCATTCAGCGCAGCGGGTCGTTCTCCAGCAGGATCGGCTTGCCGTGCGGGGTCGCCTCGGCGGCGCGGGCCCAGGAGGCAGCGAGCGCGTCGACGCCGCCGTGGGAGGCCAGCCCCTTCTCGATCAGCAGGTGTTCCAGCGCCTCGCACCAGCGCTCGTAATAGTCCGAGCCATCCCGGCAGCCGCCGGCGGCCAGAGCTTCGCGGATCTCGGCGCCGAGCGCCTGCGCCCATTCGTCCGCCGTGAAGACGCCCTTGCTCTGCAGCGCTACCACCAGCGCGAAGACCAGGGCCTGCCAGGGCTCGGCGAAGATCGGACCCTCCGCATCGCGCGGGATCGGGGTGTCGGCGGCCAGTGCGGCCGCGAGATCGCTTTCATGCCGGCTCAAGATAGCTCTCCCAGGCCTCGACGCTCACGGTGGAGGTCGGATCGGCGTCGCGGCCCCAGAGCTCGGGGCCGGTGAAGACCACCGTGTAGAGCCATTGCGCGGTCTCAGGCAGGCCTTGCGAGCCTGTGTCGGGGAAGACGTGGCAACCCACGATCCGCTCGATCACGCCTTCCTTGCCGCGGGCATAGCGGGGCAGGCGGGTGTGATGCTGCGGGTGCATCACGATGGTGCGGACCCTGTCGCCGATGGCGAAGCGCGCCGGGGCGCTGGCCTCGCGCTCATAGGGGAAGCCGCGACGCAGCACCGCCGGCACCTCCTCGCCCTTGAGCACGCGCTTCGGCTCGCGGCGCGAGGGCGCCGGCTTGCCGGAAAGCAGTTCCTCCGAGGTCAGGAAGCCATGCTTGACGAGCACCTTGTCGAGAGCGGCGAGCCAGATCTCGTAATAGGTCGAGGAGAGGTATTGCGCCGGAGGCAGGCTCTCGCGGTGATGACGGATCTCGTCAATGGTCCAGGCGCCCATGGCGCCGGCCGCGACGTTGATCGCGAGAACGCGCTTTTCCCAGTCGCCGTGGAAGATCGGTTCGTTCGGCTCCGGCCTGACCGGGCCGAAGGCCATCTGGCCGCCGAGGTCGTGGGCGCTGTTCATCGCGCATCCTCCACGCGGGGCAGCCCCGTGCCGATCATCGAGTCGCGGTTGACGATGGAGGCGAGCTTCTCCTCGCTCCAGCCCTCGGTACCGGCCGGGCGCATCGGAATGACGATGAAGCGGGTTTCGGCGGTCGAGTCCCAGACGCGGATGCGCTGGCCCTCGGGCAGCGTGACGCCGAAATCGGCGAGCGTGCCGCGCGGGTCGATCACGGCCTTGGCGCGGTAGGGCGGGGATTTGTACCAGACCGGAGGCAGCCCCAGCACCGGCCAAGGATAGCAGGAGCACAGGGTGCAGACGATGAGGTTGTGCTGCTCGGGCGTGTTGAAGCAGGCGACGATGTGCTCGCCGCCGCGTCCGCCATAGCCGAGTTCCGCCACCGCCGCCGTGCCGTCCGCCTTCAACCGCTCGGCAAAGGCCGGGTCGGTCCAGGCCTTGGCGACGACGCGGGCGCCGTTGCGCGGGCCGACCCGCGTCTCGTAGGTCTCGACGATGGCGTCGAGCGCGGCCGGCTCGACATAGCCCTTCTCGACCATCAGCGTCTCGAGCGCCTTAACCCGCGCCTCAATGGCGGTGTAGTGGTTGTCGTGATGATGGTCGTGGTCGTGATCGTGGTGATGTCCGCTCATGACGACCTCCTTTCAGGCGATCCTGATGCGTGCGGCGCGTTCATAGCGCAGGGCGAAGGCGACGAGCGAGCGGTCCGAGCCCTTCGGGCCGATCAGGGACAGGCCGAGCGGCGCGCCTTCCCGCTGCGCAACGGGAATCGTGACCTGCGGGAAGCCCGAAAGCCCCGCGAGGCAGAGCAGCCGCAGCGCCCGGTTGCGGAAATCGTCGAGCGCCGATTCCGGTGTGCTGATCAGCGGCGCGATGTCCGGCATGGTCGGCAGGATCAGCACGCCGTCCTTGCCGAGCAGGCGCGCCAGCCGGGCGCGGAAGGTTTTCCGGGTTGCCTCGGCCTTGGCGTATTCGGCGTCGGTCACGGCTTTCGAGAAGGCGAAGCGGTCCTTCACCCCCGGCCCGAGCGGCGGGGCGAAGCGCTCGATCATCGGGCCGTCGGAGAGCCAGGCCTCGCGGCCCTGAATCCAGCGGAAGGCCCAATAGAGCGCATCGAGATCGCGGACGAGCTTCACGCTCTCGGACTCGCCGAGTTCGTGGACGGTGCGCTGCACGACATTGCGCAGGATCGTTTCCGCCTCGGGTACCGCCTGGCCGAACATGTCGTCGGCGACGATCATGCGTGGCACTTCCGGAAGCTCGGCCTTGTCGAGGCTGAAGAGAACGTTCGCGACGCGGCCAAAAGTCTCGCCGTCGCGGGCGAACCAGCCCGGCGTGTCGAGGCTTTCCGCCAGCGGCCAGGTGCGCTTCAGCGAGAGCCGGCCATGGCTCGGGCGGATGCCGAAAAGGCCGCCATAGCTCGCGGGAGCCCTGACCGAGCCGCCGGTGTCCGAGCCGAGCGCGAAATCGGCGAGGCGCCCGGCCACCGCAGCCATCGAGCCGCAGGAGGAGCCGCCGGTGATCCGCTCGGGCGCGGCCGGGTTGATGGGCGAGCCGAAATGCGCGTTCTGGCCGTTGAGCGAGAAGGCGAGCTCGTCGGTATGCGTCTTGCCGACGAAGCGGGCGCCGGCCTTGAGCAGATCCTTCACGATCGGCGCGGTCTTGGTCTTGATGCCGGACTGCGCCAGCACGATCGGCGAGCCTGCGCCGGTCGGATAGCCCTTCACGTCGAAGAGGTCCTTCACCGCCAGCGTCAGCCCGGCGAGTGGGCCGGCCGCGGCGTGCTTCACCGCCGCATCGGGATAGGGAACGAAGCAGCGGAACGGATCATCGAACGTCATGGCGGTCACACCCCCCTCGCATCGCCGTCGGAACGCGGATCATGCACGGCCTCGACATGACCCTTCTGGTGCTTCACCAGCATGCCGGCATGCCCGAAGCCGTCGGAATAGGGCAGGCCCGTCTCGGTGACAGGGTGGCCGGCGGCATCGAGGCGCTCCAGCAGGGACGGGTCGAAGCGGTTCTCCAGCCTGAGCGCCGTCGAGCCCGCGCCCCAGGTCTTGCCGAAGAGCCAGCGCGGCGCGTCGATGGCGGTCGCGAGGTTCTGGCCGGCGCGGTAGCGCGTCAGGATCTGCGCCTGGAACTGCGGCTGCCCATCCCCGCCCATGGCGCCATAGGAGAGGATGCGCCCGTCGTCGAAGCGGGCGAAGGCCGGGTTCAGCGTGTGGAAGGGCTTGCGGCCCGGCGCCAGCGGGTTGGCGGCGCGCTCGTCGAGAGAGAAGGACTGGCCACGGTTCTGCCAGTTGATGCCGGTCGCCGGCAGTACGCAGCCCGAGCCGTATTCCCAGTAGATCGACTGGATATAGGAGACGGAAAGCCCGGTGCTATCGATGGCACCCATCCAGATCGTGTCGCCGTCGCCGTTCTTGAGCGGCAGGGTGGCGGCCCGCTTCATGTCGATGGCGGCGGCTTCGCGCGCCAGAACGGCCTCGGTCAGGAAATCGGCGGAGGGGTGCTTCAGGCGCGATGGATCGGTGACGTGGCGGTCGCGGATGGCGAAGGCGCGCTTCGTCGCCTCGATCAACCCGTGATGGTGCTCGAAGCTGTCGAGCTTCCAGCGGCCGAGTTTCTCGAAGATGCCGAGGATCAGGAGCGAGGCCAGCCCCTGCGTCGGTGGCGGCAGGTTGTGGACGGTCAGCCCCGGCAGCTTCAGCGAGAGCGGCGTCACGGCCTGCGCCCGGTAGGCTTCGAGATCGGTGCGGGTCACCGGTGCGCCGATGCGCTCCAGATCGGCCGCGATCTCGCGGCCGATGTCGCCGCGATAGAAATCGTCTAGGCCGGCGTCGGCGAGTTGCTGCAGCGTCGCGCCGAGCGCGGTTGGCCTGCGGCGGGCGCCGGCTTTAGGCGGCTCGCCATCGGTCCAGAAGCTGGAGAGGAAGCCGGGCGCCGCCTTCAGCGCCTCCAACTCGTTGGACTGGGTGCGCAGCTCCGAAGCGGAGACGGCGTAGCCTTCGCGGCAATGGCTTATGGCGTCCGCCAGCAGGTCGCGGAGCGGGAGGCGGCCGCCGAGCGAGCGGGAGAGATCGAGCGCGAGCCGCCAGCCGCCGACAGCGCCGGCGACGGTGAGCGCCGATTCCGGCCCGCGCGAGGGAATGACGTCGTAGCCCCGGCTGCGATAGCGCTCGATGGTGGCCAGCGAGCCCGCCGGCCCGCAGGCCTCGATGCCGTGCATGCGGCCGCCGGGCTCATGTACCAGCCAGAAGCCGTCGCCGCCGATGGCGTTCATGTGCGGATAGACCACGGCGATCGTCGCCGCCATCGCGACCATGGCCTCGATGGCGTTGCCCCCCTCGGCCAGGACGGCCCGCCCGGCCTCGGAGGCCAGGGTATGCGGAGCGGCGACAGCGGCCGAAGCGAAGACAGGCGTATCGAGCATCAGGGGTTTTCAATCTCCGGGGGCGTGCCCATCTGACCGGGCAGCGCGATTTTCGCGAATTTGTTGCATGGGGCGGGAAGCTCCGCTAGGTGCATCGGGCGCATGGCCCTGACGCCTGCGCGCGAAGGAAGGACGACATGGCCGGACGGCACACCAACTGGCGCAACCTGATCATGGTGATCTCGTTCGGGATCCTGATCGCCGTCGAACTGTTCGGCGTGGCGCTAGCGGCGGGCTGGGCGCTGGCGGGCCTGTTCGAGCTCGGCCCGATCTTCGAGTACATCATGATGGCGATCTTCTCGGTCTTCGCCGCCTACGGGATGGTCAACCTGATGCGCCGGATGCTCAAGATCGAGCATCTGACCGAGGTCGACTGACGCTCGCGCCCCATATAGCGCCTAGTCACATATCTTGAGCGTCACCGGGTCGGCATCGGCCGGCAGATAGTCGCTCATCGGCCGGCACTGGCCATCGATGCAGATGCGCCAGTCGGCGGTCGCGCCGGAGCGGCGCATCGCCACTTCCCTGAGCGGCGGCAATGCCGGATGCCAACGCCAGAAGCCATTGATGAGCCGCGCGCCGTCCGGAGGGTCCATGCCGGCGCCCGAGCCCTCGATGCGGGCCTCGACGATCTCCAGTCCGGCCGGCGTCTCGCGCCAAACCTCGTCCCAGAGCGTCTTCTGAACGGAATGGCGCCAGCCCAGCGTGATCTCCCCGCGGCCGAGCGCCACGACGAGCGCGCCGGCTGCGAGGCACAGGCTCATGCCGCGGCCGCGGCCGTGCTGCGCGAGGCCAGCCAATGGCGCAGCACGACGGCCGCGGCGAGCGCATAGCCGAGCGGGTCGCTATAGGCGAATTCGCCGAAGAGCAGCACCGCTGCGCCGAAGCAGAGCACACGTTCGAGAACCGAGAGCCTGCCGAAGAGCCAGCCGATCGCGACCATGCCGAAGAGGGCAATGGCGACGCTTGCCTTGAAGGTGGCGTAGACGACCGCCGGCCAGAAGCCGATCACGTTCGCCATCGGATCGCCCGACTGCAGCATCAGCGCCGGCGAATAGACGGCGATGAAGGGGATGACGTAACCGGCGAGCGCGACGCGCATCGCCTCCCAGCCGATCTTGTCCGGGTTCTCCTTGGCGATCGGCGCGGCCGCCAGTGCGGCCAGCGCCACCGGCGGCGAGAGATCGGCCATGATGCCGTAGTAGAAGGCGAACATGTGGCTGACGATCAGCGGCACGCCGAGCTTCTCCAGCGCCGGTGCCGCGAGGGCCGCGACGATGATGTAGGTCGGGATCGTCGGGATGCCGGTGCCGAGCAGGATCGACAGGATCATCGTCAAGATCAGTGCCAGAAACAGGCTGTGCTGGCCGAGCCCGATGATCCAGGCGCCGAAGGTGGTGCCGATACCGGTCTGCGTCATCAGACCGATGATGGTGCCGACGATGGCGCAGGCGATGCCGACGGGCAGGGCCGTCTTGGCGCTGTCGGCGAGGGCATCGCGGCTGATCGCCAGAGTCGTGCGTCCGCCCAGCGTGAAGGCGTTGGCGAGGATCAGCACCGCGATCAGACCGGCGACGATGCGGATGTCCATGCCGTCGCGGAAGAGCGCGGCGGCGATCAGCCCGAGGCCGACCCAGAAGATGATGCGCAGCGTCTGCGTGCCGAACCCGGCCGTGATGCCGGCGCCGAGCAGAAGGCCGACCGTCAGCGCCAGGCCCATCGTGCCGGCGAAGAGCGGCGTGAAGCCATGGAACAGCATGAAGATCAGCACGGCGAGCGGCAGGGCGAGGTACCAGCGCTCGCGCAGGGCCTTGAGCGGGCTCGGCAGCATCGAGCGCTCGATGCCCTTGAGGCCGTATTTGCCGGCCTCCAGATGCACCATCCAGAAGGCCGAGGCGAAGTAGAGCACGGCGGGTATCGCCGCCGCCTTGACGATCTCGGCATAGGGCACGCCCAGCGTCTCGGCCATGATGAAGGCGACGGCGCCCATCACCGGCGGCATGATCTGCCCGCCCATCGAGGCAGTGGCCTCGACGCCGGCGGCAAAGGCGCGCCGATAGCCGAACTTGATCATCAGGGGGATCGTGAACTGGCCGACGGTGACGACATTGGCGACGCCGGAGCCGGAGATCATGCCCATCATGCCGGACGAAACCACGGCGACCTTGGCCGGGCCACCGCGCGCGCCGCCGAAGATGCCGAGCGAGACATCGTTGAAGAGGTGGATCATCCCGGCCTTTTCGAGGAAGGAGCCGAAGACGATGAAAAGGAAGATATAGGTCGCGGAGACGTAGATCGGCGTGCCGTAGAAGCCCTCGGTGCCGAAGGAGAGGTGGCCGATGATCTGGTCGAAGCCGTAGCCGCGGTGATTGAGAGGCGCGGGGAGGTGCTGGCCGAAGAACCAGTAGAGCAGGCAGACGCCGCACATGATCGGCAGGGCGTTGCCCATCAACCGGCGCGCTGCCTCGAAGATCAGCAGGATCAGCAGGGTGCCGACGACGAGGTCGAGCGTCGAGGGATCGCCGTCGCGCAGGATCAGGTCGGCGTAGAAGATCCACTGATAGAGGCCGATGCCGAAGCCGAGGAGGCCGATGGCCCAGCCGAGCAGGCGGCCCGGCGTGTCCTTGGCCCGGAAATTGGCGACGAGGCCGAAGGACAACAGCAGCAGGAAGCCGACATGAACGCCGCGTGCGGCCTGGCTCGGCAGGAAGTTCCAGGCGGATATGGCGATCTGGAAGGCGGCGAAGGTGATCGCCAGGCCATAGGCGAAGAGCCCCCAGCCGCCGGGGCCGAAGCCGTGCGGAAAGCCATGCTCGAAATTGTCGAGATCGGCGTGCTCGACCTCGCCCGGCTTCGCGCCGGAGAGGGTTTCCAACTGGTCGGTTTCGGTGGCGGCCATGGTCGAAGTCCTGCCGGTGTTCATGTGTCATCCCGCACGCGCCGCGGCATGCCGGTGCCGCAGCGCAGATGCGGGATCGTCTTCAGGAAGAGGTGCTTGCTCGTCGCGCGGTCCCGCGTCTGCGCCGCAGCGTTGCACGGGATGACGCGCTTCGGACCTTACGAACCGGCCTTCAGGCCTTTTTCCTTCAGGTAGCGCGCGGCGCCCGGATGCAACGGGACCGGCATGCCATCGAGCGCCTTCTCCAGCTTGATCTCCTTGCCAGCCGAGTGAGAGGCGGCGAGGTCGCCGAGGTTCTCGAAGACGTTCTTCGTCATCTGGTAGACCAGCTCCTCCTTCACACCCTCATGCGTGACGAGGTAGTTGACCACGGCGGCCGTGTTCACGTCGCTGGTCTGGCCGGTATAGGTGTTGGCCGGGATCGGAGCGCTGATGAAGGGCGGGCCGGCCTTGTCGATGACGGCCTTCGGTACCTCGACGACGTTGATCTCGACCGAGGTCGCGAGATCGCGCAACGAGGCGACGCCGAGGCCGGCCGATTGCAGCGTGGCGTCGAGCTGGCGGTTTTTCATCAGCTCGACCGACTCGGCGAAGGGCAGGTACTCGATCTTGCCGAGGTCCTTGTAGGCGATGCCGGCGGCGGCAAGGATGGCGCGAGCGTTGAGCTCAGTGCCGGATTTCGGCGCGCCGACCGAGAGGCGCTTGCCCTTGAGATCGGCCAGCGTCTTGATGCCGCTCTCCTTGGAAGCGACAATCTGGACATAATTCGGATAGACGGCCGCGATCCCGCGCAGCTTCTTCAACGGTGCCTTGAAGCCGGCTTCCTCGTCGCCCTTCCAGGCGGCGTCGAGCGAATCCCCGAGCGTGAAGGCAATCTCGCCGCGGCCCTGCTGCAGCAGCACCAGATTCTCGACCGAGGCCTTGGTGGCCTGGACGCTGGGGCGGGTGTTGGCGATCTTCTCGCCGTAGATCTTAGAGAGCGCGACGCCCATCGGGTAATAGACGCCGGAGGTCCCGCCAGTGAGGATGTTGACGAAATCCTGGGCGTTCGCGGTCACAGGCGCGGCAGCGAGCGCGCAAGCCGCAGCCATGGCGGCCAGACGGCCGCGGAACGACGTTTTCATGTTTTCTCCCTGGTCTTGGCTTCGTGCCCCGGCTCGAACGGCGGGTTGAGGTTTTTTAGAGCATGCGGGCCGTGAAAGTGAAAGCGGCCGGCTATGCCGGGGCTTTCGCCTTTAGCCCAATGAACGTGCTGGTTTCGCCACAATCGGCCACCTATCTCAGGTCGTTGCCCGGACGTTCCGAATGCAAGGTCTGCCGGGCGGCGGAACCAGACTGGATCAGGGGCGTTATGCGGGACCGTGGCGGGCAGGACTTGAGCTTGATGCAGATGAGCCGGAGGACGCGCCTCGATCGACGGACAGTTCTCGCCGGAGCGGGCGCGACGGCGGCACTGGCGGCCGTCGGTTTCGCGCCGGAGGCGCTTGCCGAACAGGGGCTCAAGCTCGGCCAGGCACAGGACTTCACCTTCGACCTGCTCAAGGCGCGGGCGAAGCGCATGGCCGGCGAGCCTTATCAGGCGCCCGCCAATCCAAGCCCGGATGTCCTGCAGCGGATCGACTACGACGCCCATGGCAAGATCCGGTTTAAGCCGGAGGCGGCGCTGTGGGCGAACGGTCCCTCGCCCTGGCCGGTGACCTTCTTCCACCTCGGCCGGTATTTCCAGAAGCCGGTGCGCGTGCATGTGGCCGAGAGCGGCAAGGCGCGCGAGATCCTCTACGATGAGAGCTATTTCTCGATGCCGGCCGACTCGCCGGCCCATGCGTTGCCAGCCGAGGCGGGCTTCGCGGGGCTGCGTTTCCAGGAGAGCCGCAGCGGCCATCCCGGCCGCAACGGCGAGGCGCTGGACTGGAAGCGGAACGATTGGGTCGCCTTCCTCGGCGCCTCGTATTTCCGCGCCATCGGCGAACTCTACCAATATGGGCTCTCGGCGCGCGGGCTGGCCATCGATCCCGCCGTTTCCGGCAAGGAGGAGGAATTCCCGGACTTCACCCATATCTGGCTGGAAACCCCGCAGCCCGGCGCCGAATATGTGACGCTCTACGCGCTGCTGTCCGGGCCGAGCGTGGCCGGCGCCTATCGCTTCCGCATGCATCGCGGCAAGGGCGTCGTCATGGAAATCGAGACGGCGCTGCATCTGCGCAAGGATATCGCGCGACTGGGCATCGCGCCGCTGACCTCGATGTTCTGGTACTCCGAGACGGCGAAGCCTGCCGCCATCGACTGGCGGCCGGAGGTGCATGATTCCGATGGGCTCGCGCTCTGGACCGGGGCCGGCGAGCGCGCCTGGCGGCCGCTCAACAATCCGCGCCACACCACCGCCTCGGCCTTTGTCGACCGCAACCCGCGCGGCTTCGGCCTGATGCAGCGCGACCGCGAGGTCGGCCATTACCTCGACGGCGTCTCCTATGAGCGCCGGCCGAGCCTCTGGGTCGAGACGCAGGGCGATTGGGGCCGGGGCTCGGTCCAGCTCATCGAGATCCCGACCGACGACGAGATCCACGACAACATCGTCGCCATGTGGGTGCCGGAGGCGCAGGCCAAGGCCGGCAACGCCTACGACTTCCGCTACAAGCTGCACTGGCTGGCCGACGAACCCTTTCCCAGCACGTTGGGGCGGGTCGTCGCCACGCGTCTCGGTAATGGCGGCAAGCCCGGCATGGTCCGCCCGCAGGGCGTGCGCAAGTTCATGGTCGAGTTCCTCGGGCCGATGCTCGAGAGCATCCCCTTCGGTGTGAAGCCGGAAGTCGTTGTCTCGACCTCGCGCGGCCTTTTTTCCTATGTCTTCGCGGAAGCTGTGCCCAACGACATGCCCGGCCACTGGCGCGCCCAGTTCGACCTGACCGTCGATGGCAGCGATCCGGTCGAGCTGCGCTGCTATCTCAAGGCGGGCGAGACGGTGCTGACCGAGACCTGGATGTATCAGTACCTGCCGTTCTGAACGGTTGAGATTGCATTCGATCGTATTGAGGCGCTCCCCGTCATTGCGAGGAGCGAAGCGTCAAAGCAATCCAGGGGACGTAGAGCTCTGCCGCTCCCGGATTGCTTCGCTGCGCTCGCAATGACGGTTCAATCAGATAAAAGCCGTCTCCAGCATCCGGAAAGGCCTTGGACGAGGTGCGGAATCGCACTTGCTCCGGCGGAAGCGTAACATTATATCATCTCACATGGCCCATACGCACGCCCATGTCCGGCACGCGCCCCATGCCGCTCCGAGCGAGCCGGGCTGGTCGCTGCTGCGTCTTTCGGCAGGTGCCCGCGTTGGTCTGGCCGCCGTGGTCGTCGCCGCGCTCTGGCTGGCGACGCTGGCCGTGATTTTTTGAGCGAGTTGCGTTCCATGTCCGCCATCCGCCTCACCGATCTGACGCTGGGCTATGACCGCCATCCGGCGGTGCATCATCTCTCCGGCGAGATCGAGGCCGGCAGCCTCACCGCCATCGTCGGGCCGAACGGGGCCGGCAAGTCGACCCTGCTGAAGGGCATTGCGGGCGCGCTTGCGCCGCTGTCCGGCGGTGTCGCGCTCGCGAAGGGCAAGCGCATCGCCTATCTGCCGCAATCGGCCGATCTCGACCGCTCCTTCCCGATCCATGTCTACGATCTCGTCGCCATGGGCCTGTGGAACCGCGCCGGCATCTTCGGGCGCATCGGCGGGGGCGCTGCCCACAAGATCGAGCACGCCATCGCGGCTGTCGGCCTGACCGGCTTCGAGAGCCGGCCGATCGGGACGCTTTCCGGCGGGCAGATGCAGCGGGTGCTGTTCGCGCGGCTGCTGCTGCAGGATGCCGATGTGATTCTGCTCGACGAGCCCTTCACCGCCATCGATGCCCGCACCACGGCCGATCTGCTGGAATTGGTCAGGCGCTGGCATGGCGAGAGCCGCACGGTCGTCGCGGTGCTGCACGACATCGAGACGGTGCGCCAGGCCTTCCCGCGGACGCTGCTGCTGGCGCGCGAGGCCGTGGCCTGGGGTGAGACCGCCACAGTGCTGACGCCGGAGAATTTGCTGAAGGCGCGGCGCATGGTCGAGGCCTTCGATAGTCACGCCGCTCCCTGCGAGCGCGACGCGGCGTAAGACGCGCCGACGATCCGGCTTTCCGTCATTGCGAGCGCAGCGAAGCAATCCAGGGGGCTTGTTCGAAGCGTTTCACCAATCCCCCTGGATTGCTTCGTCGCTTCGCTCCTCGCAATGACGTCGTGCGACCGACCGCCGGATAGCTGACCCATGCTCTACGATCTCCTCATCGGCCCCTTCGCCGAATTCGACTTCATGCGGCGCGCGCTGGTCGGCGTCGCGGCGCTCGCCGTCTCGGGCGCGCCGATCGGCGTCTTCCTGATGCTCAGGCGCATGAGCCTGACGGGCGATGCGATGGCGCATGCCATTCTGCCGGGCGCGGCGCTGGGTTATCTCGTCGCCGGTTTCTCGCTGCCTGCGATGACCATCGGCGGGCTCGCGGCAGGGTTCGCGGTGGCGCTCGCGGCGGGCGCCGTGGCGCGGGCCACCGTGCTGAAGGAGGATGCCTCGCTTGCAGCCTTCTACCTGATCTCGCTGGCGCTCGGCGTCACCATCGTGTCGCTGCGCGGCTCAGCGATCGACCTGCTGCATGTGCTGTTCGGGAATGTGCTGGCGCTGGACGACCAGGTGCTGCTGCTGCTCGCAGGCGTCGCCACGGTCTCCCTGCTAACGTTAGCAGCGCTCTACCGGCCGCTCGTGATGGAATGCGTCGACCCCGGCTTCCTGCGCTCGGTCAGCCGCTCAGGTGGCGTCGTGCATCTGAGCTTCCTCGCGCTCGTCGTGCTCAATCTCGTCGCCGGCTTCCATGCGCTCGGCACGCTGCTCGCCGTCGGCATGATGATGCTGCCGGCCGCCGCCGCCCGCTTCTGGACAGCCGACATCACCCGGCTTCTGCTGCTGGCTTCCGGCTTCGGCATGGTTTCGGGCTATGGGGGGCTCGTCATCTCCTATGCGGCGGGCGCGAGCCTGCCTGCCGGCCCGTCCATCATCCTCGCCGCCGGGGCGATCTATCTCGGCTCGCTGCTGTTCGGATCGCAGGGCGGGCTTGCGCTTCGCCTCTTGCCTCGGGCCCATCTCCAGAGATAGAAACGTTATAGCGTTACATTTCTGGAGGTCAGCCATGCCGAACCGCCGCGTCCTTCTTGCCGCCAGCCTTGCCTACGGGCTGGCGCTTGCCGTCTCGCCGTTCGGCGCCATCGCGCAGGAGAAGCTGCCGGTGGTGGCGAGCTTCTCGATCCTCGGCGATTTCGTGCAGCAGGTGGGCGGCGACCGCGTCAGCGTCACCACGCTGGTCGGCCCCGATGGCGACGCCCATGTCTATTCTCCGACGCCGGCCGATGCGAAAGCCATGGCTGCGGCGAAGCTCGTCGTCGTCAATGGCTTGCATTTCGAGGGCTGGCTGCCGCGGCTGTTGAAATCCTCCGGCACCAAGGCTGCGCTCGCCGAGGCGACGAAGGGCATCACTGCGATCGAGGCCGATGACGATCACGACGACCACGCCAAAGGCAAGGCGGGCCATGCCCATAACCATGGCCATGACGATCCCCATGCCTGGCAGAGCGTCGCCAATGCCAAGGTCTATGTCGCCAATATCCGCGATGCGCTGAGCGCTGCCGATCCCGCTGGCAAGGCGAGCTACGAGGCCAATGCCACGGCCTATCTCGCCGAGCTCGATGCGCTGGAGGGCGAGGTGAAGGCTGCGGTCTCGCGCATCCCGGCCGACCGGCGCAAGGCGATCACCACGCATGACGCCTTCGGCTATTTCGTGAAGGCCTATGGCGTCGATTTCGTCGCGCCGCAGGGCGTCTCGACTGAAGCCGAGGCCTCCGCCCGCGATGTCGGGCGCATCATCCGGCAGGTGAAAGCGCAGAAGATCCCGGCCGTCTTCCTGGAGAACGTCACCAATCCGCGCCTCGTCGAGCAGATTGCGCGCGAGAGCGGCGCCAAGGTCGGCGGCAGGCTCTACTCGGACGCGCTCTCCGCCGGTTCGGGACCGGCGGGGACTTACATCCGCATGATGAAGCACAATATAAGCGAGATCGAGAAGGCGCTCGCCGCCGGTCCGGCCTGACAGGGCCGGCACCGCTCCCGCGTCACAGCCATCAGGTCGATTCCATGTCCGAGAAAATCCCCGTCACGGTGCTCACCGGCTATCTGGGCGCCGGCAAGACCACGCTCCTCAACCGCATCCTGACCGAAGACCACGGCAAGAAATTCGCTGTGATCGTCAACGAGTTCGGCGAGGCGGGCATCGATGGCGACCTCATCGTCGGCGCCGACGAGGAAATCTTCGAGATGAACAACGGCTGCATCTGCTGCACCGTTCGCGGAGACCTGATCCGCATTCTCGACGGGCTGATGAAGCGCAAGGGCAAGTTCGACGCGATCATCGTCGAGACGACGGGCCTGGCCGATCCGGCCCCCGTCGCCCAGACCTTCTTCGTCGACCAGGATGTCGGCGACGCCACCCGTCTCGACGCAGTCGTCACCGTCACCGACGCGAAGTGGCTGAAGGACCGGCTGAAGGACGCGCCCGAGGCGAAGAACCAGATCGCCTTCGCCGACATCATCATCCTGAACAAGACGGACCTGGTGACGGCTGAAGAACTGGCCGAGGTCGAGGCAGCGATCCGCGCGATCAACCCCTATGCCAAGCTGCACAAGGCCGAGCGCGCCAATGTGGACATCGCGAGCCTGCTGGACCGCAACGCCTTCGACCTCGACCGCATCCTCGACATCGAGCCGGATTTTCTCGAGGCCGGGCACCACCATCACCACGCCGAGGATGTGCGCTCGATCTCGCTGACCATCCCGGGCGATGTCGATCCCGAGAAGTTCATGCCGTGGATCAATGACATCGCCCAGATCCAGGGGCCGAACATCCTGCGCTCGAAGGGTATCCTCGCCTTCAAGGACGAGCCCCGCCGCTTCGTCTTCCAAGGCGTGCACATGATCCTGGACGGCGATCTCCAGCGCGACTGGAAGCCTGACGAGAAGCGCGAGAGCCGCCTCGTCTTCATCGGGCGCAGCCTCAACGAAAATGAGCTGCGCAAGGGGTTTGAAGCCTGCGCGGCGTGACGTAAAAGCCGCGTCATGAACACCACTGACAAACCCGTCTCGCTGCGCGAGCACGTCACGCCGATCGCGGCGGAGACCCATGTCGTAGTCGCCCACTGGCTGAAGCAGGGGCTCGTCTTCGCGCTCGCCGACGGGCGCGTGCTGCGCTGGCGCGAGGGCGCGACGGAATTCGTCGAAGCCCATGCCGGCGGCATCCTCTGCGCCGTCGGCGACAGCGAGCGACTGATCTCCGGTGGTGATGACGGGCGCGTCGTCGCGACGGGTTTCGAAGGCCAACCGATCGAGATCGCCAAGGATTCGAAGCGGCGCTGGGTCGACGCGATCACGCTCTCGGCCTCGGGCAACCTGGCCTGGAACAGCGGCAAGACTGTGCAGGCCCGCGACGAGAAGGGCCGCATCCGCACGCTCGAAGCTGCCAGCACGCCGCAGGGCCTCGTCTTCGCGCCCAAGGGCTATCGCCTCGCCATCGGCCAGATGAACGGCGTCTCGCTCTGGTATCCGAACACCGAGGCGAAACCGGAATTCCTTGAATGGAAGGGCTCGCATATCGATGTGGCCTGGTCTCCGGACGGGCGCTTCATCGTCACCTCCATGCAGGAGAACGCGCTGCATGGCTGGAAGCTGGGCGACAAGCCGAGCCATATGCGGATGACCGGCTACCCGGCGAAGCCCCGCTCGCTCTCATGGTCCCATGACGGCCTGTGGCTCGCCTCCAGCGGGGCGGACGGCGCCATCGTCTGGCCGTTCCAGGGCGACGGGCCGCAGGGCAAGGCGCCGCGCGAATGCGGCGTGCGCCATGCGCGCGTCACCCGCGTCGCCTTCCACCCGGGGGCGCTGGTGCTGGCCATCGGCTATGACGATGGCTGCATCCTGATGGTGCGGCTGACCGATGGCTCGGAGCTTCTGGTGCGGCCGCCCGCGCGCGGCAGCGGCATCAGCGCCTTCGCCTGGGACAAGGCCGGCAAGCAGCTCGCCTTCGGCGCCGAGGACGGCGCGGCCGGCGTGCTCGCCCTGCCGAGCTAGAGCCGCGATGCGCTTCGGGCTCTTCGGCGGGCCTGCGGCCCGCAAGGGGAACGAGGCGAAAGCCGCGGCGAAGGCGACTGCCGAGCGGCTGAAGGAGCAGGTGCGGGACCTGCTCGGCCTCGGCGAGACGGCCGCGGTCGCGGTCAACGAGATCATCTGCGCCGATCCCGCCTGTCCCGGCAGCGAGACCGTCATCCTCGTGATGAAGCCCGGCGAGAAGACCCGCGCCTTCAAGCTCCAGATGGCGATGGACGAGGTGACGCCGGAGGCGCTTGTGGATGCACTCCGTCCTTCTCGGGCTTGACCCGGGAAGCTCTTGAGGAGCGCGCTGGCTTCCGAAATCCTGGGGTCGCGCCCGAGAATGGCGCCTATCGGATTCTCAGGGCTTCAGCCCGGTCGGCAGGGCAGAGGCCTCCGCCCTCAGAGAGATCCCGATGCGGCGGTTATAGGGCAGGTAGGGATTGTCCTTGATCAGCGGCTCGGTATTGCCCTTGCCGGTGACTGAGACGAACCGATCGTTCGGAACGCCGGCATTGGCGAGAATCTCGCGAACAGAGCTGGCGCGTGCGATCGAGAGGCCCCAGAGGTCCCCCTCCGGCGGAGATCCCGGTCGCGGCGTGGCGGTATGGCCGGAGATCGCCACCTTGTTGGGCATGCGCCGCAGCGTCGGCGCGACCGCGGCGAGGACCTTGCGCATGCGCTCGTTCGGCTGGGCCGAGCCCTCCGCGAACATGGCGCGCCCCTCCTGGTCGACGAGCTGGACGTCGAGGCCCTCGTCCGAGACCTCGATCAGGATGTTGCGGGAGAGATCGGCAATCTCCGGCATCTCGCGCAGGGCCTGCCGCAGCGAGGCGGCCGCAAGCGCGAAGCCGCGATCCTGCGTCGCCGAGATCAGGCCCTCTTCCTTCTGGGTGTTCTGGTTCGGCGCGGTCTTGTCGGAGGCGTCCTCGAGCGGCTTGATATAGGTGTTCTTGATGTGGGTCTTGGTCGGGATGCCGTCGATCTCGACAATGCCGGAGAGGCGGTTGTCGGGCTGATTGCCGAAGGCCTCGCGCATCGAGCCGGCGACGATCTGGAGCTTCTGCTTGTCCATGGTCGAATAGGCCGCCACCATGACGAAGAAGCTCATCAGCAGCGCCATGAGATCGGCGAAGGTCACGAACCAGCCGTGACCGCCATGGCCTCCCCCTTTTTTGCGTGCCATCGCCGGGGACCCGTCAGGCCGCCTCGGCCATTTCGGCCCGATGATGATCGGGCAGATAGGCCAGCAGCATTTCGCGCACCAGGGTCGGGCTCTTGTTGTCGCGCATCTGCAGCACGCCGTCGATGATCAGCGTGCGCGAGATTTCCTCCTCCTCGAGCTTGATGTGCAGCTTGTCGGCGATCGGCAGCGTCAGCATGTTAGCGACGAGCGCGCCGTAGAGCGTGGCCAGCAGCGCGACGGCCATGGAGGGGCCGAGCTTGGCGGGGTCCGACATGTTGGCGAACATGCCGACCATGCCGATGATCGTGCCGATCATGCCCCAGGCCGGCGCGCAGTCTCCGATGGCGCGATAGAGCTTGGAGCCCTCATCGAGGCGCTGCAGGAAATTGTCGCGATCCCGCTCCATCGTGTCGCGGATGAAGTCCTTGTCGTAGCCGTCCGCGATGTAACGCAGCCCCTGCTGCAGGAAGGGATCGGAGACTTCGGCGCCTTCGAGCGCGACCGGGCCGCTCTTGCGGGCGATCTCGGCGACGCGGGTGATCTCGTCGATCAACTCGCGCGGATGGATGGAGCGCAGGGTGAAGGCGAAGCGGATGCCCATGGGCAGGCCGTGCATGATCACGGAGAACGGGAAGCGCAGCATCGTCGCGGCCGTGGAGCCGCCGAAGATGATGATCGCCGCGTGCTTGTCCCAATAGGCGGCGAAATTACCACCATCGATGATGATCAGCGTGCAGATCGTGGCAATGCCGCCGATGACGCCGATCGCGGTGGCGATATCCATGACACACCTTGGAGTGCGGCTGCCGCCGCAACTGGGGCGCCTCGTATATGCAGTCGCGGTCATCATAGGGTGCGGCGGCTTGAGCGAGCCTTACGCCAGTCGCTTCAAGTCTACAGCTTCGCGTCGCGAGAAGGATCGGATAAGGATTCGGGAATGTCTCTGCTCTCGCTCTATGCCCGTGTCCTCGGTGAGCTCGGATCGGAAAGGCGCCTCGGCGTCCTTCTGGCCCTGGCCAACGTCCTGCTGGCCGCCGTCTCCTTCGCGGAGCCGATGCTGTTTGGCGCGCTGATCGACCGGCTGACCACGATCCAGTCCTCCGGTGGGAAGCTCACCTGGGACAGCATCAACCTGCTGATCTTCGCCTGGGTCGGCTTCGGGCTCGTCAACATCGTTATGGGCGTCATCGTCGCGCTGCATGCCGACAGGCTGGCGCATCGCGCGCGGCTGGCCGTGATGGCGCGCTATTTCGAGCACGCGCTCACCCTGCCGCTCGCCTACCACACGCAGACCCATTCCGGGCGCGTGCTGAAGGTGATGCTCGACGGCACCAACGCGATGTGGGCGCTCTGGCTCTCCTTCTTCCGCGAACATTGCGCCTCGGCCGTGGCGCTGTTCGTGCTGCTGCCCTTCACCGTCTGGAAGAACTGGCAGCTCGGGCTGCTGCTGATCTTCCTCGTCCTGCTGTTCGGCGGGCTTACCGCCTTCGTGCTGCGCAAGACCGACCGGCTGCAGAGCAATGTCGAGACCTACCACTCCAACCTGGCCGAGCGGGCCTCTGACGCGCTCGGCAACGTGCCGGTGATCCAGAGCTTCACCCGCATCGAAGCCGAGGTCAGGGGTCTGCGCTCCACGATCACGAACCTGCTGAATGCGCAGCTGCCGGTCCTGTCCTGGTGGGCCGTCGCCAATGTCGCGACGCGGGCCTCGGCGACGCTGACCGTGCTGCTGATCTTCATCGTCGGCACCTGGCTGCTGATGCATGGCCAGACGACGGTCGGCGAGATCGTCACCTTCATGGGCTTCGCCACCATGCTGGTCGGGCGGCTCGAGCAGATCGTCGGCTTCGTCAACTTCATCTTCATGCAGGCGCCGAAGATGCGCGAGTTCTTCGAGGTGCTGGATACGCTGCCGAGCGTGCGCGACCCGGCCAACGCCAAGGACCCGGGCCGGCTCGAAGGCGCGGTCGCCTTCGAGGACGTCTCCTTCTCCTATGACGGCAAGCGCGCTGCGGTGCGCGACGTCTCCTTCTCGGTCAGGCCCGGCGAGACCATCGCCGTCGTCGGCTCCACCGGCTCGGGCAAGTCGACGACGCTCGGCCTGCTGCATCGCGCCTTCGATCCGCAATCGGGGCGGATCGTCGTCGACGGACTGGACATCCGCGAGATCTCGCTGCTGTCGCTCCGGCGCAATATCGGCGTCGTCTTCCAGGAGCCGATGCTCTTCGCCCGCTCGATCCGCGAGAACCTGCAGGTCGGCAAGCCGGACGCCACCGATACGGAAATGATGCAGGCGCTTGAGCGCGCGCAGGCGGCCGAGGTGATGGCCCGCCAGCCCGACGGGCTCGACACGCTGGTCGGCGAGCGCGGCCGCACGCTCTCGGGCGGCGAGCGCCAGCGGCTCTCGATTGCGCGCGCCCTGCTCAAGAATCCGCCGATCCTGATCCTCGATGAGGCGACCTCGGCGCTCGACGCGGCCACCGAGGTCAAGCTGCAGAAGGCACTGGAGGAGGTGATGAAGGGCCGCACCACCTTCGTCATCGCGCACCGCCTCGCGACGATCCGCAATGCCGACCGCATCCTCGTCTTCGAGCAGGGCGAGGTCGAGGAGATGGGCACCTTTGACGAGCTCGTCGCCAAGGGCGGACGCTTCGCGGCGCTGGCGCGGGCGCAGTATCTGGTCAGCGACAAGCCGGTTGCGACCGCCGAGGAAGCGGTGAGCCCGCTGGCTCAGAAATTGCGGGCGGATTGACGAGGGGCATTCCCTCTTGCTGGAATCATCCGGCAAATCGATCGAGGGAAATTGTCATGCGATGGCTTGCCGCCGGTTTTCTCGTCTCCAGCTTCGTCTTCGGCGCGGGTGCTGTCGTTGCGCAGACGAGCTGGGAGATGCCTACGGAATATCCGGAAACGGCCATTCCCGGTGAGGGCGTCGCGACCTTCGCCAAGCTGGTCAATGAACGGGCCGGCGGGCGCCTGACGATCCGCCCCAGCTTCGATGCCAAGCGCGGCATCAAATCGGCCCAGATGATCGCGGCCGTCCAGAAGGGCGAGGTTGCCGCGGGCGATGCGTTCGCGGGAGCGCTCGGCGCGGTCGACCCGTTGTTCGGCCTGTCCTCGCTGCCCTTCCTGGCGACGTCGGTCACTGACGCGCGCCGCCTCACCGATCTGGCGCGGCCGGTCTATGAGAAGCGGCTGGCAACGTTCGGCCAGAAGATCCTCTACACGACGCCCTGGCCGGCCTCGGGCATCTGGTCGAAGGCGCCCCTGGATTCGGCCGCGAGCCTGCGGGGTCTTGCGATTCGGACCTACGACGCCACCTCGACCGCGGTGATGAACGCCGCCGGGGCGAGCGCCGCCAACCTGTCCTTCGCGGACGCCATGCCGAAGGTGAAGGACGGATCCGTCGTTGCCGTGCTGTCTTCCGGCGATGGCGGTGCGGGGCGCAATCTCTGGGATTTCCTGCCGCATTTCACCGAAGTGAACTATGCGATGCCGATCTCCATCGCGACGGTGAATCTCGCTGCCTATGAAGCGCTGCCGGCGGACCTCAGGCAGGTCGTGGACGCTGCGGCGAAGGAGACCGAGCAGCGGCAGTGGTCTGCGATCCTCACCCGGCTCGATGAAAACTATGCCCGGATGCGAGCCAACAAGGTCGTGATCCGCACCGATGTGTCGCCCGATCTCGCCCAGGCGCTGGCGAAGGCCGGCAAGGGTGTCGTCGAGGAATGGCGTCGCGGCGCCGGAGCTGATGGAGCCGCCGTCCTCGATCAATTTGAGAAGAAATAGCCTCCCAGCCGCGGTCAGGAGGGCGTTTACCGAGACAGGGCCGGGGGATTATGCGACTATCGCCGCATTCCCGCCGACTCTCAGAGCCATTTCAGCATGATGATCTTCCGCCTTGCCTGCGCTTGGGCCTCTGTCGCCGTATTTCTATTGTTTGGCGATACTCTGCTCGGCCAACTGGGCGCCCCGGTGCCGTCGCTGCTGCTCTTCCTGTGGCTGCTTGGCGTCATCGTCTGGTCTTCCTTCGGCGTGGTGCATGAGGCGGAGGAACTGGCCGAAAGACTAGGCGAGCCCTATGGCACGCTGATCCTGACACTTTCGATCGTCATCATCGAGGTCGCGCTGGTCGGCGCCGTGATGCTCGGCGCCACCGGCGCGCCGACGCTCGGCCGCGATACGATGTTCGCGGTGCTGATGATCGTGCTCAACGGCGTGGTCGGCGTCGGCCTCCTCATCGGCGGCCTGCGGCACTTCCAGCAGCGCTACAACCTGAAGGGCGCTTCCTCGTACCTGGCGGTGATCATTCCGCTCACGGTCATCCCCCTCTTCCTTCCCAACTTCACGACCTCGACGCAGGACGGCACACTGACGCCTTTCCAGGCGGTCGCCTTCTCGATCTTCACGGTCGCACTCTATGGCGCCTTCCTCGCGCTCCAGACCGGCCGCCACAGCATGTTCTTCCGCGAGCCGGAGGAAGACGGCAAACCGGCGGCGGCCGCGGTTGCGAAGGACGCGCGGGCCCGTCCCGCAGCGGGTGAATTGCTGCCTCGCATCGGGCTGCTGCTCGCCAACATCCTGCCGATCGTCATCCTGTCGAAAAGCCTGGCCAAGGTCCTTGATTTCGGCATCGGCCAACTCGGGGCGCCGGCGGCGCTCGGCGGCATCCTGATCGCGATGGTGGTGTTCACGCCGGAATGCATTGCGGCGCTCCGTGCCATCACCGGCAACCAGCTGCAGCGCGCCGTCAATCTGTGCCTCGGCGCGGCGGCCTCGACGCTGGGCATGACCGTGCCGGCCGTGCTGCTGATCGGCGTGTTCACCGGCCAGCCGGTCGTGCTCGGCCTGTCGGCGACGAACATGGTCATCGCGGCGATGACGCTGCTGCTCTCGACGCTGACCTTCACCGGCACGCGCACCACCATGCTGGAAGGAGCGGTGCATCTCGCCGTCTTCTTCGTCTTCCTCGTGCTGGTGTTTAGCCCCTAGAGCATTTCAGCGTTATCGGCGGACGATAACCCCGCAGGTAATCGACCTGCGGCGCTCGCGGCTGCAGGGTCCTTCGCGACGCCCCATCAGGGCCATCGTGAAGGAGACATGGATGACCGCCTACGCCATCGCCCATCTGCAGGATGTCCGGCTCGGCCTGGAGATCATCGAATACATCCGGCGCATCGACGCGACGCTCGAACCTTATGACGGCCGGTTCCTGATCCATGGCGCGACACCGGAGATCGTCGAGGGGCCGTGGCCCGGCGATCTCGTGGTGATCGCCTTTCCGGATCGCGGGCGGGCGCGGGCCTGGTACGACTCGCCGGGCTATCGCGAGATCCTGCCGTTGCGGACGGAGAACGCGCGCAGCGTGACGATGATCGTAGAGGGCGTCGACCCGAGCTACCGCGCGACGGATTTCCTCGCCAAGGCAGGTCTGGCCTGACGGCTGCTCAGGCGGCGCTGGCGGCCAGTTCCGTCTCGATGAAGCCGCGCACCTCGTCGGCGGCGACGCCCGGCGCGATGAAGCTTCGGCCGATGCCGCGCGCCAGGATGAAGGTCAGCACACCGCGCTTGACCTTCTTGTCCTGCGTCATCGCCTCGACGATCTGGTCGGCGCTGCCGGGACCGCCCGGCACCTGCTGGAGACGGCTCGGCAGGCCGACATGGTCGAGATGGCGCGAGACGCGAAGGGCGTCCTGCCCCGGGCAGAGGCCGAGCCGCTGCGAGAAGCGGAAGGCGAGGGCGAGCCCGATGGCGACGGCCTCGCCATGGACGAGGCGGGTGGAATCGTAATTCGTCAGCCGCTCCAGCGCGTGAGCGAATGTGTGGCCGAGGTTGAGGAGCGCGCGGTCGCCCTCCTCGCGCTCGTCGCGGGCGACGATGGCGGCCTTGGCCCGGCAGGAGACGGCGACGGCATGGTCCCGCTCCGGCCCGCCGGCGATGACGCGGCCCCAGTTCGCCTCGCACCAGTCGAAGAAACCGGGATCGTCGATCAGCCCGTATTTCACCACCTCGGCATAGCCGGCCTTGAACTCGCGCTCGCTCAGCGTGTCGAGAAGCGCGGTGTCGGCGATGACGAGCGCCGGCTGGTGGAAGGCGCCGATCAGGTTCTTGCCGTGCGGAGAGTTGATGCCGGTCTTGCCGCCGACTGAGGAATCGACCTGCGCAAGCAACGTCGTCGGCACCTGTACGAAGCGCACGCCGCGCCGCAGCACAGCCGCCGCGAAGCCGGTCAGGTCTCCGACGACGCCGCCGCCGAAGGCGATGACGAGGTCGTTGCGCTCGATCTTCGCCTCCAGGAGAGCGTCGCACAGCGCGACGAACCGGGCGTAGGATTTGGAGCTCTCACCCGGCGGGATGACGATGCGCGTTGCCGCGATGCCTTCCTGCTGCAGGCAGGCCTCGAAGGCGGCGCCGTGGAGCGCGGCCACGCTCTCGTCGGTGACGAGGGCGGCCTTGGCGCCCGGCGCAAAGCCGGCGATCAGCGCCGCAGCCTCGCAGAGCTGGTGGCGACCGATATGGATGTCGTAGGCGCGGCCCTCGAGCGCGACGGGGACGACGATGCGCGCGCCGGCCTTCTTGTCCAGGATCACAGTCATGGCACGTTCGCTCCGACCGGGGAGCCCAGATAAGCCGCCAATGCGGCGATGGTGTCACCGACCACGAGTTCGTGAGGCTCGTCGCTCGACTGGATGGTCAGGTCCGCGAGCGCGTAGACGGGCTCCCTGTCCCCCAGCATGCGCCGCAGCGTCGCCTCCGGGTCTGCCGTCTGGAGCAGCGGGCGGTTGGAGCGCTTGCGGACGCGGCGCATCAGCACCTCGGGCTCGGCCTTGAGCCAGACCGAGATGCCGAGTTCCTGCACGCGCTGACGCGTTTCGGCGTTCATGAAGGCACCGCCGCCCGTCGCCAGCACGAGAGGCGCACGCGTGGCCAGAATGCGGCTGATGACGCGGCGCTCGCCGTCACGGAACTCGGCCTCGCCGCGTTGCGCGAAAATCTCGGGGATGGTCATGCCCGCCGCGGTCTCGATCTCGGCGTCGGCATCGACGAAGGGCAGGCCGAGGCGGCTCGCGAGCCTGCGGCCGACCGAACTCTTGCCCGAGCCCATCATGCCGACGAGCACGATGGCGCGCCCGCCGAGGGCGGCGCGCAGATCGGCCATATCCGGGGAAGCGATGGTGGCGGCGGCGGTCATGACGTTGTTTCCTCGGCACGCCTGTAGCATGCGGCCGCAGGCGGCGTCATGCCTTCGTCATGACTTTTGGCGCGCCCGCGCCTCCGGCTCTTGCGCTGCCCCACATGCATCGGGGATAACCGGGTGCGCCGCGCCCCTGCCCAGCGATTGACGAGAACCGATTCGACGTGCCGACGCTGTTCCGTTTCCTCGTTTTCGTCGCCGTTGTCGCGGGGCTGGTCTTCGGAGGGATGGTCGCGCTCGTCACCTTCGTCAAGCCGGTGCCGCGAGAGATGATCGAGATCGTGCCGCCCGAGAAGCTCCACCCGAAATGAGCCGGCTGTCGCGCCAGCGGCTGAATTCCTTCCTCGACATGCTGGCCGCCGAGCGCGGCGCCGCGCGCAACACGCTCGAAGCCTATGAACGGGATGTCTCAGACTATCTCGAATTCCTGGGCGGCAAGGCGCCGGATGCGGCGGCGGCGGAAGATATCCGCGGCTGGCTCTCCGATCTTTCGGCGCGGGGCCTGAAGGCCTCTTCGGCGGCGCGCCGGCTTTCGGCCGTGCGGCAGTTTCACCGCTTCCTCTATACGGAGGGGCTGGCCGGCAGCGATCCCTCCGCCGCGATCTCCGGCCCGCGCCAGGGCCGGCCGCTGCCCAAGGTGGTTTCGGTCGGCGATGTCGACCGGCTGCTGGAGGAGGCGCGGGCCGCCTGCACGCGCGAAGGGCTGAGCAAGGCCGGCCAACTCAAGGCGCTCAGGATGCGCTGCCTCGTCGAGATGCTCTATGCCACGGGCCTGCGCGTCTCGGAGCTGATCGCGCTGCCGCTCTCGGCTGCGACGACACGCGAGCGCTTCCTGATCGTGCGCGGCAAGGGCGACAAGGAACGGCTCGTGCCGCTGAACGAGGCGGCGCGGCAGGCGGCGCGGGACTGGCTCGCGGCGCTGAAGGAGGTCGGCGACGTGCTGGGCCGCTGGCTCTTTCCCTCGGATGGCGAGAGCGGGCATCTGACGCGGCAGGCCGTCGCGCGCGATCTCAAGGCCCTGGCGGGGGCGGCCGGATTACGGGGCCCGGCGCTGAGCCCGCATGTGCTGCGCCATGCCTTCGCCAGCCATCTGCTGCAGAACGGCGCCGATTTGCGCGTGGTGCAGGAACTGCTCGGCCATGCCGATATCGCGACGACGCAAATCTACACCCATGTCCTCGACGAGCGGCTGAAGAGCATGGTGCGCGATCTCCATCCGCTCTCGGACGGGGACTGAATGTGGCATGTCATCCCGCACGCGCTGCGCACGCAATGCTGCTGCGCAGACACGGGATGACGCGCGGAACTCACGCTTCGGAGCAGCGGATCTGCTGGACGCGCTTGGGCATCTCGCCGACGGCGGGGATGAACTGGCCGGTGGCCGGATCGAGGATCATCAGCACACCGGTGGCGACGGCGAAATAGGCGCCGTGCAGATGCAGCCTGCCCTTGCTCTCGAGAATCTGGACACAGGGGAAGGTGCGCAGATTGGCGATCGATTGCTGGATCGAGGCGAGCTCCAGACGCTGCAGATAATCGTCGAAGTTCTCGTTGCGGCCGCGCCCGCCGGTGCGCTCCGCGGCCGGGCCGATCAGCGTGATCCACTTGCCGATGAAGTCACCCGGCGAGAGCGCCTGCTGGCTGTCGTCGGCGAAGGCGCGGATGCCGCCGCAGCGGCCATGGCCGAGCACGACGATGTGCTGGACCTTGAGAGCCTGGATTGCGTATTCGAGTGCCGCCGAGGTGCCGTGGAGCTGGTCGTCCGGCTGGAAGGGCGGCACGAGATTGGCGATGTTGCGCGCGACGAACATCTCACCCGGCCGGGCATCGAAGATCACCTCCGGCGAGACACGCGAATCGCAGCAGCCGATCAGCATGATCTTCGGCGTCTGCCCGTGCTCGCCGAGCTCTTCATATCGGCTCTGCTCGCGGATGAAACGATCGTCGAGGAAGGTGCGATAGCCTTCCGTCAGGCGCTGCGGGAACGGCTCTGCAGGCTTTTCCATGCGCCTTCTCGAACAGGAAACGGCGGCTTCCGTCAAGCCGGGGCGGCGTCACGAGCTGGGGAGGCGGGCTTCCAGCGTAGCGATCAGGGGCTGGGCATGCCCCCTGAGTGCAACGGTCTTCAGCCGCGCGCTGGCGCCGGCCGCGATCGATATCTGCGAGCGGGAAAGCCCCAGCTCCTTTGCCAGGAGCTGGATGAGGGCCGCATTCGCCTCGCCTTCGGTGGGAGCAGCGCGCACGCGCGCCTTCAGCACGCTCCTGCCGTCGGCCAGCGTCTCGATGCCCTCGAGCGCATCGCGCCCGCCGCGCGGGGTGAGCCTGACGCTGAGGGCGAGGCCCTCCTTCGTTTCCCGCCAGGGCCGGCCGGTCGGATCGTACATGAGCCCTCTCTTCAGGTGGGGGCGGCCATGCGCCACCAGGACATGGACATCCGGCGCTCCCGCTCCCTAGTCTGCGCCCGCGGCTTCCGCGGCATAACGTTTGCGAGGGGGCGCGCGCAATGGAGAGCCTGACTTGACCGAACCCTGTGATCTCAACGCCGTCGAGGCGCGCGCGCTGATCGGAGCCAAGAAGCTCTCGGCGCGAGAACTGCTCGAAAGCTGCATCCGCCGCATGGATGCCGTCGATCCGGCCGTGAACGCGATGGTGGCGCGCGATGACGAACAGGCCCGCAAGGCAGCGTCGGCCGCCGATGAGGCCACGATGCGCGGCGATGCGCTCGGCGCGCTGCACGGCCTGCCCGTGGGCATCAAGGATCTGGAGAACGTCGCTGGCCTGCGCACGACCTATGGCAGCCCGCTCTATCGCGATTTCGTGCCGAAGGAAGACCAGCTGATCGTCTCCTCGGTGCGCAAGGCCGGGGCGATCATCGCCGGCAAGACCAACACGCCGGAATGGGGCGCGGGCGCGAACACCCGCAACGCCGTCTACGGCGTGACCGGCAATCCCTTCGACCCCACGAAGAGCGCGGCCGGCTCCTCCGGCGGATCGGGCGTCGTGCTGGCGACGAATATGGTGCCGATCGCCACCGGCTCGGACACCGGCGGCTCGCTGCGCAACCCGGCCGCCTTCAACGGCATCGTCGGCTTCCGCCCGACGCCCGGCCTCGTGCCGAGCGAGAAGCGTGCGGTCGGCTGGAGCCCGCTGCCGGTGCTGGGGCCGATGGCGCGCAATGTGCCGGATCTCTGCCTGCTGCTCTCGACCATGGTCTCCGATGACGCCCGCGACCCGCTCGCCACGACGATCCACGGCCAGACGGTGCGCCGGCCGGAGGATTTCGCCCGGCCGGCCTCGATCGACCTCGCTTCGCTCAAGGTGGCGCTGACCCCGGATTTCGGCTTCGCGCCGACGGAGAAGCACATCCGCGAGGTCTTCGCCGAGAAGACCGGCGCCTTCAGCCATCTCTTCGGCTCCGCCGAGGCGGCGACGCCGGATTGCTCGGGCACGGACGAGGCTTTCGAAGTGCTGCGCGCGGTGGCCTTCCTCGCCAGCCACCGCGACAAGGTGCGTGATACGCCGGACATGGTCGGGCCGAACGTTCGGGCCAATGTCGAGGAGGGGCTGCGCTATTCCGCCCTCGACGTCACGCGGGCGCTGCAGCTCCAGACGCAGGCCTATCTGCGCTGGCAGAGCTTCTTCGAGCACTACGACGTCATCCTCTCGCCAGCCGTGACGCTGAGCCCGCGGCCCTGGACCGAGCTCTTCCCGGCCGAGATCGACGGCAAGCCGACGCGGACCTATTTCCACTGGCTGGCGCTGGCCTATGCCGTCACGACCGTCGGGCATCCGGCGATCTCGCTGCCGGTTGGGCTTGACCGGAACGGCATGCCCTTCGGCCTGCAGATCGTCGGTCCCCGCGGCGGCGACGCCAAGGTGCTGGCGGTGGCGGCCGCTCTGGAAGCGGCGCTCGCGGGCGACCCGCTGACGGCACGGCCAGTGCCGGACCTCGCCAAGCTCGCCAAGGCGCGCCCGATCAGCGAAAGCCCGAACTTCATAGGCTTTGCGTAAGCTCAATGCCCTATGATTGGCGTCGAGGCATCCTGCCGGATGCGCTCGACGCTGCCGGATTCACATCCAGCAATGACTAGACTGAGGGGAAAGACTTGATGAAACGCCGTACATTCCTGAAAGGCACGGTCGCAGCCGCCGCACTCGGCCGCTTCGCAACCGGCAGCGCACTCGCGCAGAGCGCCAGCCCGGATCTGCTGAAATTCGTGCCTCAGGCCAACCTGACCTCGCTCGATCCGATCTGGACGACGGCGACCGTGACCAACAATCACGGCTACTTCGTCTTCGACACGCTGTACGGGCAGGATCTCGATTCCAAGCCGCAGCCGCAGATGGCGGAAGGCCATGAGGTCTCGGCCGACAACAAGACCTGGCGCATCAAGCTGCGCGACGGGCTGCAGTTCCATGACGGCTCGCCCGTTCTGGCCAAGGACTGCGTGCAGAGCATCAAGCGCTGGACGCAGCGGGACCCCTACGGCCAGCTGCTCGGCGGGGTGGTCGAGAGCTATGGCGCGCCGGACGACCGCACCATCGAGATCAAGCTGAAGCGGCCCTTCCCGCTGATGCTCGACTGCCTCTCCAAGGCCGACCAGCCGCCCTTCATCATGCCCGAGCGGCTGGCGCTGACCGACGCGACCAAGCAGGTCACCGAGATGATCGGGTCCGGCCCCTACAAGTTCATCGCCTCGGGCTATGTCTCGGGCAGCAAGGTCACCTACGAGAAATTCGACGGCTACAAGCCCCGCAGCGAGCCGCCGAGCCGCAATGCGGGCGGCAAGGTCGCGCATTTCAAGACGATCGAATGGCAGGTCATGCCCGACCCGTCGACCGCGGCCAGCGCGCTGATCAAGGGCGAGGTCGACTGGTGGGAGCGCCCGCTGTCGGACCTGCAGCCGATGCTCGCGGCGAACGCGGACATCACGCGCGAGGTCATCGACAAGGCCGGGCGTGGCTCGATCATGCGCCTCAACCATCTGCAGCCGCCCTTCAACAATCCGAAGGTCAGGGCCGCCGTCCGCATGGCGGTCAACCAGGAAGACTACATGCGGGCGACCCAGGGCGACGATACGTCGACCTGGAAGGTCTGCCGCAGCCTGTGGTGGCACGGCACGCCCTATTACGACGGCGAGCAGACCGACCTGATGCCGGCGAGCCTCGACAAGGCCAAGGCCGCGCTGAAGGAGTCCGGCTACAATGGCGAGAAGGTGGTCATCATCAACCCGACCGACTTCCCCGACATCGGCCCGCTGGGCGACGTGACCTACGAGCTCCTCAAGCAGATGGGCATGAACGTCGAATTCGCGGCGAGCGACTGGGGCACGGTGATCCAGCGCCGCAACAGCCGCGAGCCGGTGGAGAAGGGCGGGTGGAGCATCTTCCATACGACCGGCCCGACGCCCGGCTGGGGCAGCCCTGCGTTGTCGAGCCTGGTGCGTGGCCAGGGCGAGAAGGGCTGGTTCGGCTGGTGGAACAGCCCGAAGGCCGAGGAGCTGGCGCAGGAATGGCTGTTCGCGGAAGATCCCGCCGCTCAGCGCAAGGCCGCGGTGACGCTCGGCCGGCTGGCGCTGGAAGAGGTGGCGACGATCCCGCTCGGCCAGTTCGTCATCCGCACGGCCTACCGCAAGAACCTCACCGGCATGCTGTCGGGTTCCGCGCCCTATCCGTGGGGCCTGAAGCGGGTCTGACGCGACGAGATCCGGGGCGGGCCTTGCCCGCCCCGGATTGTTTTCAGTGCTTGTTGCGTTAGTGCTTGGCCGCCACGGCCGCCGACCAGGGGGAGGCGGCGTCGCTCGAAGCTTCGGCGCCGTCGCGGTCGACGCGGATGAAGTTCGGGCAGGCGAAGTTGATCGGCAGCACGGCATGCTCGACCGGCGTGGTCGGGCCGGCCTTCTCCAGCGCCGCGAGCGTCTCGGCCGGGAGATTGGCGTCGGCGCTGGTGGAATCCGGGCCGGAGACGTCGATGCGCGGCTGATGCGCCGTTTCCTCCGTGCTCATGCCGAAATCGAGCTGCCAGGCCAGCGTCTGGTAGACGCTCGCGAGAATGCGCCGCCCGCCGGAGGATCCGGCCGCGAGGCGCGGCCAGCCGCCATCCTTCGGCGTCACCACGACAGGGCACATGTTGCAGAGCGGCCGGGCGCCGGGAGCGATGGCGTTGGCGCTGCCCGGGCGCGGATCGAACCACATCATGCCGTTGTTCATCAGTACGCCGGTCGAGGGCAGAACGACGCGGCTGCCCATCGAGGAAAGCAGGGTGGTGGTGACGGAGATCAGCGTGCCCTCGCCGTCGACGACGGTGAGATGGGTCGTGCAGGTCTCGGCCGGCTCCTTGGCGCCCTCGCGGGCCGTGGCCGCGCCGAGGCCGTCAAGGCGCTCGCGGTAGGCGTCGCGCATCACGCGCGAGAGCTGCGCGAACCAGGCGGCGGAGGGGCCGTCGCCCTCGATCGGCGCGTCGTCCATGCCGGCGACGACACGCTCCAGCGTCGGCGCGGCGGTCAGCCCGCCTGCCGTGTGGATCAGATGGGTGCCGCGCCAGTCGATGGTGGGCGAAGCGCGCAGCACGGCCTTGCAGCCGGCCAGGTCCTCCGCATCCACCACGCCGCCGGCTGCGGCGATGTCCTTGACCAACCCGTGGGCGATGTCGCCGCGATAGAAATCGTCGAGCCCGGCTTTCGCCAGCCGCTCCAGCGTCTCGGACAATTGGCCGAGGCGCATGAAGCCCGGCGAGCCCTGATAGGGCGGCACGGGAGGCAGGCCGTTCGGCAGATAGATGCGCGCGCTCTCCTCGTAGAGCCGCAGCACCGAGGCTGAAGAGGCGATCTTCAGCGTGGTGTACCAGTCGGCCGGCAGGCCGCGCTTCGCCAGTGCGATGGCGGGGGCGAGAATGTCGGAGAGCGGAAGCGCCGTGCCGAAGGCTTCCTTGATCTTGGCGTAGCCGGCGACGGAGGAGGGCGTGACGAAGGAGAGCGGGCCGTGGATGTTGACGTCGCCGACCACCTCCGGCCAGGTGAAGAGATCCTTCTTCATCTCTCCGGTGAGGGGATAATCGGCCGGGTCGGCGCGGTGCGGCGCGACGGGGCCGAAATCGACGACTTTCGCCTGGCTCTCGCCCGCCTTCAGCACCACTGCGAAGCCGATGCCGCCGAGCCCGCTGTTCCAGGGCTCGACCGTGGCGAGCGCGAAGCAGGCGGCGACGGCAGCGTCCGCAGCGTTGCCGCCTTGTTCGAGGATCGCGGCGCCCGCTTCGGCGGCTTCGCGGCTCTGCGACACGACGATGCCGCGCTTGCCCCGCGCGGCGGGCTTGCTCAGCACCCAGTTCTGGCTGCGATAGGGGCGGACGGTTTCGGCCATGCGGCGACCTCAGGCGGTTGGATCGAGGCCGTCATGTTGCATATCGCCCGCGCCGGCGTCGAATGCGTCGTGCGAGCGCGCGAAGCGCGCCCGATGCAAGGCGCGAGCGTCGTCAGAAGACGTTGGGGTAGATGTAGCGGACGATCACGCTCTGGATGAAGTAGATGATCAGCAGCAGGATGATCGGCGAGATGTCGATGCCGCCGAGACTGGGCAGGCGTTCGCGGATGGGACGTAGCACCGGCTCGGTGACGCGGTAGAGCAGGTCCCAGACGGTCGCGACGAACTGGTTGCGCGTGTTGATGACGTTGAAGGCGATCAGCCAGCTGAACACGGCGGAGGCGATCAGGATCCATACATACATCTGCAGGGCGAGCAGAATCACGTCGAGAACGGCACGCATAGAACTTCCTTTTGCCCCTGTCCGGAAGGAGGACGCGGAATATCCCAGCACTCGCCAAAAACAGATGGCGGAAGTGATTGACATCCACGCGACGCACAGCCTAGAAGGCCAGCGCCCTGGGGCTGTAGCTCAGATGGGAGAGCGCTGCAATCGCACTGCAGAGGTCAGGGGTTCGAATCCCCTCAGCTCCACCAGGGTTTTCCGATAGATTGTTGATATTGTTGCGGATAGCGGGCCGGGCGGCGCGTTGCCGCAACGGCGCGCGCAAGCCGGCCGGGACGGTGGGACTCAGCTTCGTGGAACGAGGCGACCGACGATTCCCGGGCAGAATGCCGTTCCCGGCTTCGCTCCCTTCGTCCTTCTCGGTTGGCCTGCCCTCATCCTGGCGGCCTACTCGAAGCTTTCGACCTCGTCGGCTTCATCGTCGTGGAGCATCTTCATCAGCAGCACGTAGCGATTGAGCGATGCGGAGCTGATATCGCGCAGGCATCTTTCCTTCAGGCTGAGAGCTTCCGCTCGCACCACCGCGCGCAATTCCGGCGTGTGGATATGGAGCTCTTCACTCTGATCCAGCATGCGGTGAAGCGCCTTGTCCCAGGGGGGACAGGCCTTTGATTGGAACGTCTGGGATCGCGTGGCGTCTGCGGCCATCGCGGTGGCGCAGGACGTTATCAGTATGCAGACCGATACGGCGCTTGCGCGCGCGGCCTGGAAAGCTCGCCTGTTCATGCGTAAACCTGCGATCGTTGCTGCCCGGAGGACGAAATGCGTTCTGCCCGCAGATTGCTTCGCGGGGCAGCGCCGGACTGTGATGTGGGTCACGCTCCCTCGCCGAGGGATCGTCTCCTCGGTCAGCGCAGAGATCCCAACTCTTTCGGGGAGTAAGCTATCGCTCGGCGTCGCGCCCGGCCAGGCGTTCCGCCGAGTGATTGATGAGCAGCAGCACCAAGGCGAGAAGCGTCGCCGTAAGGACGATGGCGTGATCGCCCAGGCCGGCTGCGCAGCCGAGTGCGGCCGTCACCCAGATGGCGGCTGCCGTCGTCAGGCCCTGCGGGGTCGTGTCGCCCCGTCGCAGGACGATCATGCCCGCTCCGAGAAAGCCGATGCCGGTCAGAAGCCCCTGCACGACGCGGCTGGCGGCATCGGTCTCGTCCGGCGCGCTGAAGATGGTCGCCGCCGCGGCGGTGCCGAGACCGACGAGCCCGAAGGTCCTGATGCCGGCGGCCCGCTGCTTGTTCGTCCGCTCCCAGCCGACGACGATTCCTGCCGCCATGCCCGCGAAGAGACGCAGCAGCAGGTCCAGTTCCTTCCAGATCACGATGTCCACGATGCCCTCCCGAATTCAGCCAGAGAGCTGAACGCATGGAACGCTAAGGCGTTCGCTGCGCGTGGAAACATCAGGCGTGCGTCGTGAAACGATTGGTTGCTCCGGCGGTCAGGCCATCACCAGCCCGCCATCGACATGCAGAGTCTGGCCGGTGACGAAGCCGGCCCAGTCGCTGGCGAGGAAGAGCACGGGCCCCGCCACATCCGCCGGCGTCGCGAGGCGGCGCAGCGGCGTCTGCGCGATCAGCATCTCGCGCACCTCTTCCTTCGTCGCCGCGCTGGCGTCGGTCGGGTAGACCAGCCCCGGCGCGACGCAGTTCACGCGGATGCCGAGCGGGCCGAGTTCGGCTGCGAGATTGCGGCTGAAGCCGACCAGTGCGGCCTTCGCCGTGGTGTAGTCGTGATAGGGAATGCTCGGGCGCGTCACGAGATCGCTCGCGACATTGACGATGCTCGCGCCGCTGCGGCGCTGGAGCAGCGGCAGCATCGCCCGGCTGACGGTGTAGGCGGCTTTCACCGCGCCTTCGAACTGCTGGCTGTATGATTCCCAGGGTATCTCCCAGAAACGGGCGCGGTTGTCCGGGTCGAAGCGGTAGGGCGCGAAGGCGTTGTTGACGACGACGTCGAGCCGGCCGATCTCCTGCCCGATCTGCTCGGCCATCGCTGCGACGGCTTCCGCCGATGTGACGTCGGCCGCGATGGGCAGCGCTTCGCCGCCGAGCGCGCGGCACTCGGTGGCAACCGCCTCGGCAGCTTCGGCATTGGTGCGGTAGTTGACGACGACGAGCCCGCCCTCGGCCGCGAAGGCCTTGGCGATGGCGGCGCCGATGCCGCGGCTGGCGCCGGTGACGAGGATGGCGCGGTCACGGAACTTCACGGCGCGCCATCCTTCGGCGGGATGAGGTCGCTCTTCACGATCTGCTTCATGTCGATTGGCTTCGCGATCAGGCCGAGGCTGCGGAAGGTGTCGGCGCCCGTCTGCAGCGCGTCGAGGTCGAAGCGGCCGAGGCCTTCGCGATCGGTCGTGGCTGAGACGCTCGACGCGTTGCGAAGCTTGATGATGTCGAGATTGACCGCCTCGTCGCGGCCGTTGATGGCGCGGGTGACGGCGATGCGCGCCGCCTCCTCGGGCTTGGCGATCATCCAGGCCGCGGAATCGCGATAGGCGGCGAGGAAACGTTTCAGCAGCGGCTTCTTCGCCTCGTAGGTCGCCTGCGTCACGACGAAGAGGTCGCTCGGCAGGTTGAGCTGGTCGCGCACCTCGATGACGTTGACGTCGCCCAGTCCCTTGGCGCGGGCGACAAGCAGGCCGGTGTCTGTCGCCGCCGTGGCGTCGAGCTGGCCCTGCATCAGCGGGGCGAAGTTGAGCAGGCCCGCGACCTCGATCGAGACGTCCTTCTCGCCGAGACCGACCTGATGCAGCAGCACGAGCAGGTTCTGGTAGGTGCCGCTGGCGAGGCTATAGACGCCGATGCGCTTGCGCTTGAGGTCGGCGGCGGAGCGGATGCCGCTCGCCTTGGGCGCGACGACGTTGAAGACGTTCTGCGGATAGATGTTGTAGATCGCGACCAGCTTCTCGCCCTTGTCGAGCGCGAGATAGAGCGAGGCCGGGTCGGTGAAGGCAATGTCGGCCTGGCCTGCGAGCATGTTCTGGATCGCCGCCCCGCCGCCATTGCCGGGGACATAGTCGAGCGCGATGCCCCTGGCCTTGAAGAAGCCCTTGTCAGGCTCGGCCAGGAGGTTGGTGATCTCGCTGATCGGCTGGCTCCAGCCGGCGACGGTGAATTTGTCGAGCGGCTGCGCCCTCGCAGGAAGGGTTGCGAGCCAGGGCAGGGCGAGCAGGAGCGCAAGGCGCAGGCCGGATTGGAGCGACATGGGGTCTAGCCTTTCGAGAAACGGTGAAGGACGCGGCGCTCCAGCGCGCGCACGGCCTCGTAGAGCAGCATTCCGAGCGCGGTGATCACCACGAAGAGCGCGAAGATCAGGCTCGAATCCATCACGCTTTGGGCGGCGATGATCGAGGCGCCGAGCCCAATGCGCCCGCCGATGAATTCGCCGACCACGGCGCCGACGAGCGCGAGCACGACGGCGACGCGCAGGCCGGCCATGATGACGGGCAGCGCCGCCGGGAGCTTCAACCGCAGCAGGGTCTGGAGGCGGCTGGCACCCAGCATGCGGAACAGTTCGCGGCGGGCGGGGTCGATCTCGGTCAGGCCCGTCAGCGTGTTCTCCATCAGCGGGAAGAAGCAGATCAGCGCGGTGATGACGATCGTCGGCGTCATGCCGAAGCCGAACCAGATGATGAAGAGCGGACCGAGGGCGAGCTTCGGCACGAGCTGGCTCGCCAGTACATAGGGATGCAGCAGCCGGCCGAGCGCCGGCACCTCCGCCAGCAGGATGCCGACACCGAGCCCGACGGCAGTGCCGATGCCAAGGCCGAGCGCCATTTCGGCTGCGGTCGTCGCCAGATGCGGCCAGAGCCGGCCTGTCGCGATCTCGCTCCAGAGCGTCGCAAGTACGGCGGAGGGCGGGGGCAGAACGAGTGGCGAGAGACCGCCGACCCGGCACCAGGCTTCCCAGCCGGCTAACAAGGTAAGGAGCAGCAGCAGCGAAGGCAGGCGCTTGCTCATGCCGCAGGCCTCTCGCTGGCTGCGGCGGGCTCGCCGTCCATGGCATCGCGTAGCTCGCGGCAGGCGGCGGCGAAGGACGGCGCGTAGCGCATGTCGCGGTGGCGCGGGCGTAGCAGCTCGATCCGGCGCGCATGGGCGAGGCGTCCGGCCGACATCACCGCGACCTTGTCGGCGAGGTAGACGGCCTCCGCGATGTCATGGGTGACGAAGAGGGCGGTGGTGCCGTTGAGCGCGCAGAGGCGCAGCAGGTCGTCCTGCAGCTCCTCGCGCGTCAAGGCGTCGAGGGCCGCAAAGGGTTCGTCGAGCAGCAGCAGGTCGGGCTCGCCGATCAGGGCGCGTGCCACGGCGACGCGGCTCTGCTGGCCGCCGGAGAGTTCGCCCGGTCGGCGCGCCGCGAAATCAGTGAGGCCGACGCGGGCGAGCAAATCGAGCGCGGCCTCGCGGTCGGCGGCTGTCGGGCGGCGCTTCAGCGAGACCGGCAGCAGGACGTTGTCGAGGGCGCTCAGCCAGTCGAGCAGGGTCGGTGCCTGGAAGACGAAGCCGGCGCGCGGGCTCGGGCCCGACAGCGTTTCGCCGCCGATGCGGATCGTACCTTCGGTTGGCAGGAGGAGGCCGGCTGCGAGCTTGAGCAGGGTGGTCTTGCCGCAGCCGCTGCGGCCGATCAGGCAATGGATCTCGCCGCGCGGGATCTGCCAGTTCACGCCATCGACGATGGTGGGGCCGGCCGCGCCATAGCGATAGCGCGCCTGCGCTATGGTGACGAAACCGGATTCGGGTTCAGTCGACATAGGGCGCGAACCCTTCCGACGCGGCCTCGGTGCTTTGCTCGATTTCGGTAACGGTCACGAGGTCGAGCAGGCTGAAACGGCCGTCATGGTGCCAGCCGGCTTCCGGAGCGGTCATGCGGCCGAGCGGGGCGATGCGGGTGACGCCGATTTCGGCCAGCTCTTCGCCGAGCTGAAACAGGCGCTTGGGCGACGCTGCGATGCCGGCGGTCTGCAGGAAATTGCGATAGGGCGCGACGAGGGCGGGCACTTCGTCGAGGCTTTCGACCGCGACGAGCTTGAGCGTGCGGTTGAGGCCCGTCGGGCTCAGATCCTCTGGCGTCTCGACATGGACGACGCTCCAGGGATCGGATGGCTCGCCGATCAATTCGGCCGCGCCGCCCATGGCCCGCGTCGCCTGTGTGCTGCGCCAGCCGGCGATGGCGGCGGATTCGGCGGCTGCGAGTTCGCGGCGCGGGTGGCGGTGAGCGATGGCCGTCAATTCCTGCGCGACGTATCGTGCGAATTCGGCGGGTGAAACCCGGCCGCCGCGTTCGACGAAGAGCATCTGCGGCGAATAGCAGCCCTGCTGCTCGTAGCGGGCGACGTCATGGGCCGCGAGGCGGGCGAGCGCGGTCGCCTTACGGCTGTCGAGAGCCTCGTGTCCGACCATGCCGAAGCCGATCTTGTGGCCGTGGGGCAGGAAGCGCGTCGTGATCGGCAGCTTGGCGCGCAGCGCGGTCAGCGTCGTGTTGCTGCCATAGGCCATGACCGTGTCGGCAGCCTTCAGGAACGGGGCCTCGCCCGCCTCCTCTCCGCCCTTCCACCAGACGATGGCGAGGCATTGGCCGATCTCGGGGTCGATCTCGGCGATGAGGTTCGCGAACCAGCCGGCGGTCAGCGGTTCGGCCGAGGCGAGCTTGCCGATGCTGCCGGCCTTGACCAGCAATCCGCAGACCAGGCTCCAGAGCGAGAGCGCCGGCACGTTGCCGGCCCAGACATGCAGCAAAAGCTCCGGCCCGTGGGCACGTAGAAACCCGCCCTTGGCCGTGGGCTGGAAGCCGTCGAGCACGGCCGGGTTGGCAAAGTCCTCGGCGAGGAAGCGCAGGAGCTGCGGGCGACGGAAGGTCTTCAGATAGCTCGTCAGGCCGAGGCGCACCGTCTCGCGATCATAGCCGGTGACGATCGGCAGGAGATGCTCGGCCTTGCGACGCAAAGGGTGCTTGCGGTCGAGCAGGCGCGCGTTGGCGGCATCGATGGCGTCGACGATGCGCGCCGTCTCCATCCGCTTCAGGCGGGCGCGGGCATTGTTGCGCACGCTCTCGCAAAGCGCCGTCGCCTGCGCCTCGTCCAGCTCCGGCAGCGCGAGCGTGACGCTTTCGCCCCAGGCCGCATGGCTGGTGTGGCGCCAGCGCAGCGCCTGCGCGTCCAGACCCGGCAGATGGCCGGCATGCTCGATCATCTCATAAAGCCCTGCACCGCCTCAGCCTCGCGCCGCCGCGAGGAATTCGGCCACCGCGACGGAGCAGCCCTTCGACGCCTCGCCATCGACACGGCCGAAGAGCTTGAAGCCGCCCGGGACGATCTCGCCGGCGTCCTCGGTCAGGATCGCCGAGACGCTGTTGAAATGGGCGAGGTCGTGGTGGACGATCACGCCGCGCTGGCCTTCAGGCAAATCGATGCCGGTCAGCGGATCGACGACGCGGCTGCGGATCCAGTGCGGGCCGGATTTCACCGGATGCGAGACTGCGTTGCCGTCGTCGTAGAGCTGGGAGCTGAGCTCGGTCATGCCGTACATGTTGATGCAGGAGGCGCGGGGCACGCCGAAGGCGGCTTCGAGCCCGTCATAGAATTCGTCCGGCGTCAGCTCGCGCGACTGGCCCTTGAAGCCGCCGGTGTCGAGGATAAGGCTGCCCTCGGGCAGGGCGAAGCGCCGGCCGCTCGCCGCGAGCGCATCCAGAACCGGCACGAAGGAATAGCTCGCGCCGAGCAGGGCGTAGGGCTCGCCGCTCGCCTCCGCTTCGGCCAGTACGGCGAAGAGCTTGTCCAGTTCGAGGCCGTTGGCGCCGATGAAGACCTCGGAGTCCGGCGTGCCGCATTCGCGACGCGCCAGACCGAGGTAATGGGCGAGGGACGAGTTGGGCAGCGCCGTCTCGTCCGGGAAGAGGATGCCCATGTGGATGCGCTCGCGCCCGCGCATGAAGCGCTTGCGGAAATTGACCAGCATCGAGCGCTTCCAGACGTCGAGCGTCGGGTGGTAGCTGCGGCCCCGGACGCCTTGCGTGGTGCCGCTCGTCATGAAGACGTGCGTGGCCTGCTCCGGCGGCGTGCAGCTCAGCGTCAGATCCTTGAAGGCGGTGATCGGCACGGCCGGGATGTCGCGCCAGCGCTTCACCGTCAGCGGCGTGCGGCCGCGCTGCAGGGCGAACCGCTTATAGGGCTCGTTGTGCCGGAACTGCCAGGCGAAGACCTTGAGCGCCATCGCCTCGAACTCGGCTTCCATCGCATCGGGAAGCGCGATGAAAGCCAGCAGCGCCTCGACGATCTCGGCTTGCGTCACCACGGTCACTGCGTCACCCGGCCCATCTTGCCGCCGGCCAAGCCGGACGGACCCCACGAAAGGACCATGTGCGCAGATGGAATCGGGGCCTGAGGAGGCCGCCTGTCCCGCATCCCTACGCCGGCATGATCCGGATCAGGTTCGTAGGGTCACCGCGTTGCCGGGCAAGCGCTCGGCCGGCGGAATCTCAGCCTCTTAGCGAGGCCCCCCTGGGAACGGGGCTAGGTGAGGCCCGGCGCCCATGAAAGTCAAGCGGGCCAAGCAACGCGGCGGGAGCAGATCCGGCATTGCAGGCATGACGAAGACGGGGCTCGACGCGGGCTCGCAAAAGCGCTGATGTGCCGGCATGAACGTCTCTGTCCCTGCCCCACGCATCGCCTCCTTCCTCTGCGACAAGAAGCCCGCGACCGGCTCTCGCGGCATGGTCGTCACCAACCATCCGCTCGCCTCGGCGGCCGGTGCGCAGATGCTGCTGGCTGGCGGCAACGCCATCGATGCGGCGGTGGCCTCGCTCTTCGCGCTGACCGTGGTCGAGCCGATGATGGTCGGTGTCCTCGGCGGCGGCTTGAGCCATATCCGCCTCGCGGATGGGCACCATGTCGTGATCGACAATCTCTCGACCGCGCCGGGCAAGGCGACGGCGGAGATGTACGATTGTCTTTCCGACGAGATCGGCAAGCAGCGCGACGTGCGTGACCGCGAGAATGTCGTTGGCGCCAAGGCCGTGGCGGTGCCGGGCGCGCTGAAGGGCTGGTGCGAGGCGCTGGAACGCTTCGGCACGCTGCCGCTGGCGGATGTGCTGCAGCCGGCGATCGGGCTTGCGGCGCGTGGCTTCATCGTGACGCCCTATCTCTGCAACTGCATCACCGACAATGCTGGCGACCTTGCGCGCGATCCAGGCCTCGCGGCCATGCTGCTGCCCGGTGGCAAGCCGCTGCAGCCCGGCGCGCGGCTCGTCCAGCCGGACTATGCGGAGAGCCTGAAGCTGATCGCCGCCGAGGGGCCGCAGGCGCTCTATGGCGGGCGGCTCGGCAAGGCGCTGGCCGATTATATGGCGGCGAATGGCGGGCTGATCGGAGAGGCCGATCTCGCCGCCTATCGAACCGAGACGCGCGAGCCGATCCGCGGCAGCTATCGCGGCTATGAGATCGTCGGCCCACCGCCGCCTTCCTCGTCCGGCGTGCACATCACGCAGATGCTCAATATCCTCGAGGGTTACGATATCGGCGCGCTCGGCTTCGGCTCGCCCGATGCGGTGCATCTGCTGGCCGAGGCGCTGAAGATCGCCTTCGCTGACCGGGCCGTGGCGACGGCCGACCCCGCCTTCGTCAAGGTTCCGGTCGCGCGGCTGATCTCGAAGGACTATGCGGCCGAGCGGCGTGCGCTGATCGAGATGGAGCGGACCCAGAGCTGGACGGCCGGGCTTTCGGGCGGGGAATCCGCCGATACCACCCATGTCACCGTGGCCGATGCCGACGGCAATGTCGTCAGCGCGACGCAGACGATCAACGGGCTCTTCGGCGCCTGCGTCCAGATCCCCGGCACGGGGATGATCGCCAACAACTACATGTTCAATTTCGATCCGCATGCCGGCCGGGCGCTATCGATTGCACCGGGCAAGCGGGTCTTCACCTCGATGGCGCCGATGATGGCGCTGAAGGAAGGCAAACTCGCCTTCGCGCTCGGCCTGCCCGGAGCGCTGCGCATCTTCCCCTCGGCGCTGCAGGCGATCGTCAACCTGATCGACCACGGCATGAGCCTGCAGGAGGCGGTCGAGGCTCCGCGCGTCTGGACGGAGGGCGGCGTGCTGGAGCTGGAGGAGGCGATCCCCGAGCCGGTGGCCGAGGCGCTGGTCGCGCGGGGACACAGGGTGGTGCGCTCGCCGCGCATCGCCGGCGGCATGAACGCCATCGCCTTCAATGAGGACGGCACGCTGACTGGCGCCGCCTGCTGGCGCGCGGATGGCACGCCCGTCGCGATCTCGGGCGGGCTCGCCCGCGCCGGGGCGCGGTTCACCATCTAAAGAGCTCGAACTGGTGTCGGCTCAGTGAAGCCCACCGACGCCGACATAGCGTTCGAGCACGGCGGCCTCTGCCCGGAGCGCTTCCGGCTTGCCTGACCAGACGATGCGGCCGCGCTCGAGGATGATCACGTCCTCGGCGAAACCGAGTGCGCTTTCCAGGCGCTGCTCGACGAAGAGGATCGTCATCGCGCCGCTGCCGGCGAGCCGGGTGAAGGCCTCCATCAGCATGTCGCAGATGACAGGCGCGAGGCCCTCCAGCGGCTCGTCGAGCAGCAGCACCGAGGGCTGGCCGAGGATGGTGCGCGCGGTGGCTAGCATCTGCTGCTCGCCGCCGGAGAGCTGCGAGCCGAGATTGCGCCGCCGCTCGGCAAGGCGCGGGAACAGCTCATAAGCCTCGGCGATCGCCTGCCGTGGACGGCCCTTCAAGCCCGCGAAGAGGTTCTCCTCGACGGTCAGCCCCTTGAAGATCTCGCGGGTCTGCGGGACGAGGCCGAGCCCTGCGCGGGCGCGAGCCGCGGTGCCGAGCGCCGTGACGTCGCTGCCGTCCAGGCTCACGGACCCGGCATAGCGGCGGGTCAGCCCCATCAGGCTCGCCATCAGCGTGGTCTTGCCCATGCCGTTGCGGCCGAGGATGGAGAGCCGCCCGCCGGCCGGAACAGCGAAGGAGACATCCTCCAGCACATGGGTCTGGCCATAGCCGGCGCTCAGGCCGGCGACCTCAAGCCTGGCTGCCGGCATGCGCATAGCTCCCGAGATAGGCTTCGCGGACGAGAGGATCACGGGCGACATCGGCGGGCGGGCCCTCGAATATGAGTTCGCCGGCCGCCAGTACGACCACCCGCTTCGCGAAGCGGAAGACGAGGTCCATGTCGTGCTCGATCATCAGCACGGCGAGCGAGGCCGGCAGGCGGGCCAGCGCCTCCTCGATGCGCGGCGTGTCGGCGGAGGGCACGCCGGCCGCGGGCTCGTCGAGCAGCAGCACCTTCGGCCGCTGGGCAAGCGCGATGGCGATCTCCAGCAGGCGCTGCTGGCCATAGGCGATCGTCGCGACCTTCCGGCGGGCGACCTCGGTGAGGCCGAGTGTGGCGAGGATTTCGGCGGCTTCGTCGGACGCGGCGGAATCGCCATGGAAGCGGGCGAGGATGCGCGTCGCCTTTCCGTGCCGCTGCAGCACGGTCATGATCACATGCTCCTCCGGCGTCATATCCGGGAAGAGGCGCGTGACCTGAAAGGTGCGGACGAGCCCGCGCCGGACCCGCTGCACGGCGCCGAGCGCGGTGACGTCCTCGCCGGCGAGGCGAACCTGGCCGGCATCCGGCCGGAGGCGGCCGGTGACGAGGTTGACGAAGGTGGTCTTGCCGGCGCCGTTTGGGCCGATCAGTGCCAGCCGCTCGCCCTCGGCCATGGAAAGCGAGATGTCGCGGCTGACCTTGAGGCCGCCGAATTCCTTCGAGAGGCGGGAGACTTCGAAGAGGGTTGTCATCGGCCGGCCCTCCCGCCCCGACGCGTCAGCAGCGCGGCAATCTGGTCGAGCGTGCCGGAGAGCCCGCGCGGGGCGAAGAGCACGATGGCGATCAGCACCGCGCCGACCAGCGTCATCCAGTGGAAGGGGTTGATCGCGGCGACGGTATGCTCGAGCGCCATGAAGATCACGGTGCCGATCAGGGCGCCGTAGAGATGGCCGATGCCGCCCAGCACCAGCATGACGAGGGCGTTCGCAGAAAGCTCAAAGCTCACGCTGTCGAGCCCGACGACCTGAGTCGCGATGGCGGCGAGTGCCCCGCCCGTGCCGGCGACGGCGCCCGAGATGACGAACATCTTGAGCAGGACCGGGAAGGCGTAGATTCCGAGAGCGCTGATGCGCAGCGGATCCTCCTTGAGGCCGCGGCAGACCATGCCGAAGGGCGAGCGCACGATGAGGCTCAGCACCGCGAAGACGACGAGCAGCAGGCAAAGCCCGAAGAGATAGGCGCTGCGGCCCCAGAGATCGAACTCGAAGACGCCGAAGAGCGGCGCAGGGGCCATGCCGGACAATCCGTCGCTGCCGCCGGTGAGCCAGGAGGCCTTGTTGGCGGCCTCGTGCAGCAGCTGGACGAGGGCAATGGAGAGCACGAGCTGCGGCAGGCCATGGGCGCGCAGCATCACCGCGCCGGTGAAGAGCCCGGTCACGGCGCCCGCCACGGCGCCGATCAGGATCAGCAGGATGGGGTCGGTGATGCCGTTGATGCAGGCGATGCCGGCAGCATACGCACCGGCGCCATAGAGTGCGGCCTGGCCGAGCGAGGCGATGCCGCAATAGCCGACGACGAGATCGAGCGAGAGCACGAGCAGCGCGACCGAGATCACACGGGTCAGGAAGGCGAGGTTGTCCGGGAAGAGCCAATAGCCGCTCAAACCCGCGAGCGCGATCAGGGCCAGCCCGATCAGGTCTCGGCCGAGAGGGCGCAGCCGGGGCGCAGCCGCACTCTGGAGCGTTGCGTTCGCCATGTCAGTGCGCTCGCCCCATGAGGCCGCGGGGGAAGGCGCAGACCACGAGGATCACCGCGAGATAGAAGAAGAAATTACCGAAGTCCGGCACGAGATAGCGGCCGGTCACGTCGATGGCACCGAGCAGCAGGCAGGCCGCGAGCGCGCCGGGAATCGAGCCTGCCCCGCCGACCGAGACGACCACGAGGAAGGTCACCATGTAACGCAGCGCGTAATAGGGCTCGATCGGCAGGAACTCCGCTCCCACGACGCCGCCGAAGGCCGAGAGCGCAATCGCGAGCGCGAAGCTCAGGGCGTAGATGATTTCCGTGCGGATGCCGAGCGTGCGGGCCATGCCGGCGTTTTCGACCGCTGCGCGCAGATGGATGCCGAAGCCGGTGCGCTCGATCAGGAACCAGAGGCCGCCCGCCACGACGAGGCCGCTCGCGATGACGAAGAGGCGGTGGCCGGCGATGCTGCGGAAGCCGAGATCGACGGGCTGCGCCAGTTCCGCCGGCAAGGGAATCGTCTTCAGCGTCGGCCCGAAGATGTAGTTGGTGATGCCGATGATGCAGAAGGTGATGCCGATCGTCATCAGCACCTGCGAGAGCTCGCTGCGGTCATAGATTCTGCGATAGAGCAGGCGCTCCAGCGGAATGGCGATCAGCACCGTGCCGATCACGGCGAGCGCGATGCCGAAGCCGTAGCCGAGGCCGAGATCGCGCCCTGCCCAGGAGGCGATGTAGCCGCCGATCATGGCGAAGGCGCCATGGGCGAGATTCACCACCCGCATCAGCCCCATGGTCAGCGACAGGCCGATGCAGATGATGAACAGCGCCATGCCATAGGCGAAGGCATCCATGGCGATGCTCAGCGCGGTCTGCATTTGAGGCGGGCCTCGTCGAACGTGGATATAAGAGCGAGGGTGCACTCTGCACCCTCGCCGGGATTCGGATCGGCCGGCTTACTTTGCGAGGCCCGGATCGCCCTGCTCGGGGAAGCTCGCGATCTCCTTGTTGATCCAGCGGCCCTGCGCGTCCTTGGCGACCTCGCGCAGATAGATGGTCTGCGTGATGTGGCGGGTCTCGGGATCGATCTTGACCGGGCCGCGCGGGCTTTCCCAGCCGAGGCCCTTGACGGCCTCGACGGCCTTCTCGGCGTCCTGCTTGCCGGCGGTGGCCGCGATCATCTTGGAGATCACGAACATGCCGTCATAGGCGCCGACGGCAGGAAAGGAGAGCAGGTCCGGCGCGCCGATCGCCTTTTCGGCGGCGGCGACGAAGCGCTTGTTGACCTCGGAATCATGCGAGACCGCATAGTGGAACGAGGTGATCAGGCCATCGGCCGCCTCGCCCAGTGCCGGCAGGTCCGATTCCTGGGTCAGGTCGCCCGGCGCGAAGAGCTTGACGCCTGCTTTCTTCAGGCCGGTATCGCTGAAGGCCTTGACGAAGCCGAGCGTCGGCGGGCCCGAGGGCAGGAAGGCGAAGGCGCCCTCGGCTCCGGAATCGCGGATGCGTTGCATGATCGGGCTAAACTCGGTGGTGTTGAGCGGAATGCGGATCGATTCCACGACCTCGCCGCCCGCCGCCGTGATCGCCTTCTTGAAGGCGCCCTCGGCATCGACGCCCGGGCCGTAATCGCTCACGATCGAGACGAACTTCTTGGCGCCGCGTTCGACCGCGGCCTTTCCGAGCGGTGTCGTGGTCTGCGGCAAGGTGAAGGAGGTGCGCACCACCAGCGGCGAGGAGTTCATGATCGCCGAGGTTGCGGCGTTGAAGATCACCAGCGGCACGTTGCCCTGCTTGAGCAGAGGGGTGATCGCCATCGCATCGGGCGTGAAATAGACGCCGCCGAGATACTGGACCTTGTCCTTCACGATCAGTTCCTGCGCCAACGCACGGGCCTGCTGCGGATTGGCGGTCGGCAGGTCGCGATAGACCAACTCGATGTCGTGGCCGGCGACCGTCTTGCCGTTCTGCGCCAGCCAGGCCTCGGCGCCGGCCTGGAAGTTCTTGCCCTGCAGGGCGAAGGGGCCCGAGAACGGCCCGATGATGCCGACCTTGATGGTGTCGGCGAAAGCCGCCCCGCTCAAGGTTGCGAGCGTGCCGGCGAGAGCGAGAGCACCGCTCCTGAGCAGCCGGCCGAAGGATGTTCCGTTCATTGTCTTGACCTCCCTATTCCTGGTCCGTCGCGGCGCGAGGCCGCTTCTTGCCGTTTCATCGGGCCCGTTCGCTTCGGCAAGCGCCGGACTCTTGCTGTTCACCAACGCGTTTTCGTGTCGGCAGGCAATCGGTTTTGGTTCCGTATGAGTTTTCCGGAATCCGCCCCCGCTTCAGGCTGCTGTCAGTAAGGCAGCCCGACATAGTTCTCGGCGAGCGCGGTGCAGGCCGCGCGCGATTGCTTCAGATAGTCGAACTCCGCCTGCTGGATCCGGCCGTCGAAACCGTCCCGCTCGGGAAAATGGTGGAGCAGGTTCGTCATCCACCAGGAGAAGCGCTCCGCCTTCCAGACCCGCGCCAGCGCCCGGGCCGAATAGCCATCGAGCCCTGCATCGGAGCCTTCGTTATAGTGCTGGTGCAGGGCGTCGAAGAGGTAGCGGATGTCGCTGGCTGCGAGGTTGAGCCCCTTCGCGCCGGTCGGCGGCACGATATGGGCGGCATCGCCGGCGAGGAAGAGCCGGCCAAAGCGCATCGGCTCGGCGACGAAGCTGCGCAAGGGCGCGATGCTCTTCTCAATCGAGGGGCCGGGGGTCACTGCAGCGGCCGTTTCTGACGGCAGGCGCGCGCGAAGTTCGTCGAAGAAGGCCTCGTCCGACCAATCCTCGACGCGTTCGTCCTGGGGCACCTGGATATAGTAGCGGCTGCGCTCCGCCGAACGCATCGAGCAGAGAGCGAAGCCGCGCTCATGGCCGGCATAGACCAGTTCGTGCGAAGCGGGCGGGCGATCGACCAGAACGCCCAGCCAGCCGAAGGGATAGACGCGCTCGAAGCTGTGCAGGGCGGCTGCCGGAACGGAAGCGCGCGAGACGCCGTGATAGCCGTCGCAGCCGGCGATGAAATCGCAGGCCAGTTCGTAGAGCTGCCCGTCCTTGCGGAAGGTCACGCGCGGCGAGGCGCTGTCGATGTCGTGCAGCGCGACATCCTGGGCTTCGTAGATCGTCGGGCGGCCGAGCGCCTGGCGGGCCTCGACCAGATCGCGCGTCACCTCAGTCTGGCCGTAGACGGTGACGGTCCTGCCTCCGGTCAGTTCCTCGAGGTCGATGCGGTGGAGGACACCGTGGAAAGCCAGCGAGAAGCCGTCATGGACGAGGCCTTCGCGACCGAGCCGCTCCGAAACGCCGGCCTCTTGCAGGAGATCGACCATGCCCTGCTCGAGCACGCCGGCGCGGATGCGCGAGAGCACGTAGTCGCGGTCTCGCCGCTCCAGGATGACGTTGTCGATGCCGGCGCGCGACAGAAGCTGCCCGAGCAGCAGGCCGGCCGGACCGGCGCCGATGATGGCGACCTGAGTTCGCACTTGTTTTTCTGCCTCCCGCGAATCCTCGACTTGCATCGTTCGATCCGCAGCGTGACTCTAAGCCTTTCAGTGGGATTGACGGAATGGAATCTTCGCTCCGACTCTTGGACATATCGATCATGAGGGAAGCATGCCCCGGAGCGTTCCTGCCTATTGGCTGTATGGCGAGCGCCTGAGCGAGCGCTTTCCCGATGCGCTGCATATCGAGCCGATCGTGGCCCGCAGCTCCCTGCATGGCTGGACGATCCAGCCGCATCTGCATCACGATCTGTTCCAGTTCTTTCTGGTGACGAGGGGTGGCGGGCGGACGCGCGTGGACGGACGCGACCATGTTCTCAGGCCGGGTTCCCTGCTGCTGCTGCCGCCCGCGACAATCCACGAATTCGCGTTCCTCGAAGGCACGGACGGCTTCGTCGCGAGCGCGGCAGCCACTTCCCTGAAGCGTCTTTTCGACAGCGAGCCCGAGACGCGCTCGCTGCTGGGCGTGCCGGCCGTGCTGCACATGATGCCGGGCAGTGACGATCTCGCCGCGCTGGAGGCGACGATGCATCTGGCGATGCGCGAATTCTCGGCGAACCTGCCGGGGCGGGAATTTCCGCTCGGTGCCTATGCCGACCTCATCACGTCATGGTTTGCGCGGGCGATGCGCGGGGTTCGGGCGGGCAGCGAACCGCTGCGGGATGCGCGCGCCGGGCTGGTGCGACGTTTCATCGAGCGGGTCGAGGCGCGCTTCCAGAGCCATGAGGCGCTCTCGGAGCATGCGCGGGCGCTCGGGGTCTCCGTGCCGCATCTGTCGCGCAGTTGCCGGGAGCTGCTCGGCCGCTCGGCCGCGCATGTCATCCAGGATCGACTGATGATCGAGGCGCGGCGAGACCTGGTCTATACGGCGATGTCGATCTCGCAGATCTCGTTCCGGCTGGGCTTCACGGATCCGGCCTATTTCTCGCGCTTCTTCGCGAAGCGGGCCGGCGTCTCGCCCTCGGACTACCGGGCGAAGGCGTGAGATCGCTCAGCCTGCGGCCTCGATCTCCTTCATAACGGCCGCGGCCTCGGCGAAGGCGGTATTGCCGGCCGGTACGCCGGCATAGATCGCCGTCTGCATCAGCACTTCCTTGAGGTCGTCCTGCGTGAAGCCCCCGCGGCTCAAGCCGGCGCGGACATGCAGGCGGAATTCCTCCCAGCGGCCGAGGCTCGCGGTGATGGCGAGCACCAGCAGGCGGCGCGTCCGGTCGTCAAGGCCCGGCCGGCTCCAGATCTCCTGCCAGGCGATGCGCGTGATCATCGCCTGGAACTCGGCGTTGAACGGAGTCCGGTTGGCGAGAGAGCGATCGACCCAGGCGTCCCCCAGGACGCGGCGGCGGTTCTTCAGACCGGCCTCGAACAGGGCTTCCGCGGCATCGCTGGCGTCCGGGTCGGGCGACAGGAAGCCGCGCAGCGCGCCGACCAGTGCGGCGGGAGCCTCGATGGGAGGAAGATGGGAGCTGTCGAGATGGGCATGGCTCGCGCCGGGAATGGCGGCCAGCAGCTTCTCGCCATGGCCGGCAAGGGGCGTCGAGACGTCGCGCTCGCCGGTGACGACCAGCACCGGGCAGGCGATGCCGGGAAGCCGGCCGATCACGTCCATGTCGCGGATGGCGGCGCCGGCTCCCGCATAGCCCTGCGCCGATTGTGCGACCAGGTTGCGCTTGAGGCTCGCTGCGACGGCCGGCTGGCCGGCGGCGAAGGCCGGGGACAGGAAACGCTGCAGGGCGGCATCGGCAATGGAAGCGGTGCCGCCGGAGAGGACCTGCACGATGCGGTCGCGCCAGACGGTCTTGTCCATGGTCGCGGAGGTGCAGATCAGGGCTATCGCCGAAACACGCTCCGGCCGCGCGAGCGCCAGCTCCATGGCGATCATGCCGCCGAGCGAGACGCCGGCTATCGCCGCGCGCTCGATCCCGGCCGCGTCCATGACGGCGGTGACGTCATCGGCGAGCATCGGCAGGGTGTATTCGCTCTCGGGCGCGTCGGAGGCGCCGTGGCCGCGCGTGTCGATGCGTAGCGTGCGGAAGGAGGCGAGGAGGCCGGGCATCGCCGCATCCCAGAGCGACATGTCCGTGCCGATCGAATTCAGCAGGACGAGGGCGGGCTTGTCCTCGGCGCCGTCCAGCTTCCAGTAGATGCGGGCGCCACTGCTTGCTGCAAAAGGCATGGCTTGTCCTCAATCGTTCAAGACGAGAAGATCGGCGACCAGGGCCGCGCTCTCGCCGATATCCGTGCCGATGTCGGCTGCCGCGAGGTTGCGCGCTATCGCGGCCTCGTCGATGTCCAGCCCTTCCGCCACCGTCGCCATTGCCTCGGCCGCACCGGCGGCGAGCAGGAAGAGATCGGCGAGCGCCGGGCCTTCGGCCTGCCAGCCACCCAGGCCGCGCTCCTGCTCGGCAGGCAGCCCCGCGAGGATGCCGGCGACGAGGCCGGGCGCGCGCAAAGCCGCCGAAAGGGTGATCTGGCAGCCGGTGGGGTTGCGCTTATGAGCCATGGCGGAGGAGCCGCCTCGGCCGGGAATGGCGGGTTCGCGGGCCTCACCGACGCCGTTCTGGGCGAGCAGGGAGACATCCCGCGCCATCTTGCCGAGCGAGCCGATCAGGATGGCGAGCGCCGTCGCGATGCCGGCGATGCCGCCGCGACGCCCCTGCCAGGGCGCGGCATCGGGGAGGCCGAGCAGGGCCGCGAGGCGGGAGGCGATGGCGGTTGCCTTGCCGTTCAGTCCGCTGCGGGTTCCGGCTGCGCCGCCGAATTGCAGCGTCGCGCTGGTTTCGACTTCGCGGCCGAGCCGCGCCGCGGACTCGGCGATGCCGGCATGCCATTGCGCGATACGCAGGCCGAAGCCGATCGGCAGCGCGTCCTGCAGCAGGGTGCGCCCGGTCGCAGGGGTGGTGGCATAGCGTCGCGCGAGTGTGGCGAGCGCCGTCGCGATGCGCTCGAGATCTGCGTCGAGCAGGCGCAAGGCGGCTCGAATCTGGCAGGCGAGCACCGTGTCGGCGACGTCCTGGCTGGTCGCGCCCTTGTGGAGAGCTTTCGCGGGCGCGTCCGGCAGGGCGGCGCGCAGCCGCGCCACCAGCGGGATCGCCAGCGTGCCGGCGAGCGCGGCTTCATCTGCGAGCTCGGCCGGGTCGATGCCGATCGTGGCGCAAAGCGCCGCGATCATCTCTGCTTCCGGCGCTCCGATCAGGCCCTCCGCGGCTTGAGCGCGAGCGAGCCCGGCTTCGAAGGCGAGCGCGTGCCGCAGCGTGGCCTCGTCCGCGAAGACGGCCAGCATCGCATCGGTCGTTGCTGGCCGGCTACGAAGGAGCTGGCTCACGCGGCCTTGGCGAGGCTCGGCGCGACGGCGAAGGCGGCGGCCGTCTTGGCCTTGACCTCCGCGAGATCGACGCCGGGGGCGAGCTCGATCAGGGTGAGCCCGCGCTTCACCTTGTCGCAGTCGAAGACGCAGAGATCGGTGATGATCAGGTCGACGACGCCCGCGCCGGTGAGCGGCAGGGCGCAGCGCTCCAGCACCTTGGATTCGCCCGCCTTGTTGGCGTGATCCATCACGACGATGACCTTCTTGACGCCGGCGACGAGGTCCATGGCGCCGCCCATGCCCTTCACCATCTTGCCGGGGATCGTCCAGTTGGCGATGTCGCCATTGGCCGAAACCTCCATCGCGCCGAGGATGGTCAGGTCGATATGGCCGCCGCGGATCATCGCGAAGGAGTCGGCCGATGAGAAGACGCTCGAGCTCGGCAGGATCGTGATGGTCTGCTTGCCGGCATTGATCAGGTCGGGATCGGCCTCGCCCTCATAGGGGAAGGGGCCGATGCCGAGCAGGCCGTTCTCGGATTGCAGCGTCACGTCGACGCCGTCGGGAATGTAGTTCGCCACCAGCGTCGGGATGCCGATGCCGAGATTGACGTAGAAGCCGTCCTGCAGCTCCTTGGCCGCGCGCGCGGCGACCTCTTCGCGAGTCCAGGCCATCAGGCTGCCTCCCTCTTGCGCTCGGTCAGCTTCTCGATGCGCTTCTCGTTGATCGTGCTCTTGATGATCCGATCGACATAGATGCCGGGCGTGTGGATCATGTCCGGATCGAAGGATCCGACCGGCACGATCTCCTCGACCTCGGCGACGGTCACCTTGCCGGCCGTCGCCATGTTCGGGTTGAAGTTGCGCGCCGTGCGCCGATAGACGAGGTTGCCTGCGGTGTCGGCCTTCCAGGCCTTGACGATGGCGAGATCGGCCCGGAGCCAGGTCTCACGGACATAGAGCTGCCCCTCGAACTCCTCGACCGGCTTGCCCTCGGCGACCACGGTGCCGACGCCGGTCTTGGTGTAGAAGGCCGGGATGCCGGCGCCGCCGGCGCGGATGCGCTCGGCCAGCGTGCCCTGCGGGTTGAGTTCGAGCTCCAGCTCGCCGGCGAGATACTGCTGCTCGAACAGCTTGTTCTCGCCGACATAGGACGCGATCATCTTCTTCACCTGCCGCGTCTGCAGCAGCATCCACAGGCCAAAGCCGTCGGCCCCGGCATTGTTGGAGATGACCGTCAGGTCCTTCACGCCCGAGTCGCGGATCTGGGGGATCAGGCTTTCGGGATTGCCCGAGAGGCCGAAGCCGCCGGACATGATCGTCATGCCGTCGAAAAGCAGGCCCTCCAGCGCCGCTGCGGGGCCGTCATAGATCTTGCGCGTCATCGCTCCTCCATGGGCGCCGTTCCGGCGCCGCAACATTCGCTTCCCGGTGCCATGGTCGCGGCGCTCCGGCAACGTCTTGGCGCGATCAAAATACGATCGCCAGCGAATGTCCATGGTGGGCGTCGTTCGGAGACGCGCATTTCGCCTTCGCCGCCGGGACGGATGGCATCCCGGCGGCGGCGTTTGCGCGTTCCGTCAGGTCGCGGCGGTCTGCGGGCCGATGATGGCGGAGACTTCCGTCACCCGATTGGCAGGGAAGCCGCCCTCGCGGGCATGGCGGTAGATGTCCTCGGCGCTGTTCGCCTCGTGGATGCAGTAGATCTTGTCGCCGGCGACATAGCTGGCGACCCAGTTGTAGGGCACGCGCAGCCCCGCGACGACATCGCAGGATTTCGTCGCGATGCCTTTCAGATCCGCGGCGGTGAGCTGGCTGGCGCCGGGGATGTCGCGTTCGATCACGAAGGTCTTCATAGTTTGCTCCAGTTTTCAGGATTTTGCATCTCGCCCCTCGAATCCTGACGGCCCGAAGCCGGTTGAAATCCGAGGGGCGCGCTGCTGGCGCCGCTCTCGCGCTCAGGGACCCCAGTCGCGCATGTCGATGCGCGTCAGCCCGATGTCGTTGAGCGTGTGGTCGTCGGGGCAGGCGGAGCGGAAGCCCGCCCGCCGGCTCCGGAAGCGCTGGGTCAACCAGCCGCGCAGGCCCCCCATTGCATGCGACGCGCGGCCGACGAAGGGGCGCGCGCCCGTCTCGCGCAGCGATGCCGTAACTGCTAGGTTCGAAGCGATGCGACGATGATCCAGAGTGTTGCCCACGGTAAGGCTTCCCTGTTCTGATCGGCTTCCCTTCTGACGGAGAGGAAGCCCTGCGGTTCGGAGGATCGCTTTCTCTGCCCTTCCGCAGTTGTGTTCTGTGCGTTGGGTCACTCGCTCGCGGCCGCGCCGCGAAGACTTGCCGCGAAGACTTGCGAAGACGAAGGCTGCCCAAGACCCTGAAGCCGAGGTCGCGAATGAATGAAGGCCTGCGCCACACTGCCCGCCTTTTGTCCGCGAACCCGTTTTTCGCGGGTCTCGCCCCGGAGACGCTGACGATGATCGCCGGCATCTGCCGGGAGCGGCACCTGTCGCCGCGCGAGCCCCTGTTCTTCAAGGGGGATCCGAGCGACGGGCTCTACGCCATCCGGCGGGGGCTGATCCGCATCGGGACGACCGACGATCTCGGGCAGGCGATGACGATGAACGTGCTGGGCGCCGGGGACGTCTTCGGCGAGATCGCGCTGCTCGACGGCCGCTCGCGGACCGCCGACGCCGTGGCGATGGAGGGCGTCGACCTGCTGTTCCTCCCGCGGCGCGCTTTCCTCGGCCTGCTCGCCCGCGAACCTTCGATCGCGCTTCAGGTGATCGAGCTGCTCTGCGCGCGGCTGCGGGACGTCATCGAGCGCATGGAGGAGACGACGTTCCTACCGGCCGAGACGCGGCTTGCGCGGCGCATCCTGACGCTCGCGACCGATTACGGCACGGAGGTACATGCCTCCCAGGAGGAGCTCGCTTCGCTCACCGGGGTCACGCGCGAGACGGTGAACCGCCAGCTCCAATTGTGGAAGCGCGACGGCATCCTGACGCTCGGCCGCGGCCGCCTGCGCATCCACGATCTCGACGATATCCGGCGGCTGGCGCGGATCGAGGCCCCCTGAGATCGCCGGCTCCTTACTCCCGGAGCAACCGACCTGCCTGCCCGTGCGCTTGACAGAAGGCGAGCCATGTTCTCTTCGCCAGTCAGGTAACGGAAGAGCTCGGACGATGACTGCCGCCGGCATGAGACGGGTCGCATGAAACTGACCATCCATGGCGGCGTCGGCGAGAAGGGCCGCACCTGCCTCGCGGTCTCGGAAGAAGGGACGCGGCTTCTGCTCGATGTCGGCGTCGATACCAGCGCGCCGCTAGGGCCCTGCTACTATCCCGCGATCACGCCGGCGGAACTTGCGCTGGTCGATGCGATCATCGTGACCCACGCCCATGAGGACCATGTCGCGGCGCTCGGCTGGTGCTTCGCCAACGGCTTTGCCGGCCGCATCCTGATGACGGCGGAGACCGCGGCCGACGCCGATGCGACGCTCGCGGCCTATGCGACGCCACCGGAGCGCGCGCTGGCGCAGGCGGCCCCCGTCGAGATTATCGTGCCCGGCCGGGATTTCGCCGTCGGCCCGCTCGCCATCCGCACCGGGCGCAGCGGCCATGTCGTGGGCGGGGTCTGGTGTCATCTCACGGCGGGCGGCCGCAGCCTCGGCTATTGCGGGGACGTCGTGCCGGAAAGCACCGCCTTCGCAATGGACCCGATGCCGCCTTGCGACCTGCTGCTGGTCGACGCTTCCTATGGTGCGGACGAGGTTCCGGCCGCCGCGCGCAGCGCCGCCATCATGGACTGGCTCGGCCGGCATCCACAGGGCGCGGTGCTGCCCGCTCCGCTCTCAGGCCGCTCGATCGAGCTGCTTGGCTTGATCGACGGACCCGTCGCGATCCATCCCTCGATGCGGGAGGCTCTCGCCAGGCAGATCGCAGCTCGCGACTGGCTGAAGCCCGGCATGGCCGGGATGCTGTCGGCGCGCCTCGCCGACGCGACGCTCTGGGAGGAGAGGCAGAAGCTGCCGCCGGCCGCTCTGATCTGCGACGACGGCATGGGCCTTGCCGGCCCCTCGAAAGCCACGCTCGCCCAGGCCGGGCGCGAGGGTCATCCGGTCCTGCTCACCGGCCATGTTCCCAAGGGCAGCCCGGCCCACGCCCTGCACGCAGCGGGCAAGGCCGATTGGCTGCGCTTCCCCACCCACCCGACACTGCCGGAGAACGCCGCCATCGCCGCCGCCAGCGGGGCCGGCCGCGTGCTCGCCCATTCCTGCGATGCGGTGACCTTGCGGAGCCTGGCAAACGACATCCCGAACCTCGTCACCGATCTTCGGCCCGGCGACACCATCGAGGTTTGAGAAGAAGTCAGCTCGTTTACCGCATTTTCTTCACGCAAACCGGGGCCTACTTCGCTCGAAAATGCTCTATTGCAGCCCGCCGGTTTCGTCGCGGTCGCGCTGGCTGATCATCGCCAGATTGCCCTGCAGGCGCCTGGCCATCAGCCGCATGACCGAGAGCGCCAGGGGCGGGACTTCGGCGAGCAGCGCCAGGAAAATCTCCTTGCGCAGCTTCAGCGCCACGATGGGCGAGGTTGCGACGATGGTCGCCGAGCGGGGATCGCCCGTGACGATCCCCATCTCGCCGACGATGGCGTTGCGGCCGACGCCTGACATGCGCAGCGCCGGCTCCCCGTCGGTCTCGACGGTGACGTCGGCGGTTCCCGACAGCAGCACATAAGCGGCATCCGGCTCGTCGCCCTGTCGGAACAGCGCATCGCCCGCGGCGAAGGCGACGCGCTCGCTGGTGAAGGCGATGAGCTTGAGATGAGCTGTGTCGAGGTCGCCGAAGATGGGGACCGCCCGCAAGGCGCGCAGCTCCTCACGATCCGGCGCCGCCTCCTCGCGGGCGGTGTCGTCCCGGACCAGCGCCATGCTCGACGCATCCTGTACCGCAGCCAGCTTCGCTCCGTCGAAGGCGATATGGAGGTCGTAGCCGTCGGGGCCGACGTCGCTTCCCGCGACGATCAACGTCCTGCCTGCCATGAACGCACGAATGCGGTCGAGGATCTGGCGCGCCTCGGCGCGGCCGAAGGCGCCGAGCGCATTGTCGAGGATCAGCATGCGGGGCTGCTTGATAAGGCAGCGGGCGAGGGCGAGCTGAGCCTTCACGGCCGGAAAGAGCCGGCGCCCCGCATGGCCGGCCGGCTGTTCGAGGCCCCAGTGGTAGATATCGCGGTCGAGATCGGCTTCGGCGAGCGTGTCGCGGATGGCCTCGTCCGTGGCGTCGTGCGCGACCAGCCCGAAGAGGAGGTTGTCCCGCAGCGGAGCCGCCGGGCAATAAAGCTGCGGGTCGTAGAAAGCGACGGGTTGCGCGACGCTCGACGCCGCCCATTGGCGAAAGGCGCCTCGCGCCTCCAGAAGGCGCGCCTCCAGCGCCGCATCCAGCAGGCCGAGGCGATGGCGCGGCTCGACATAGAGCAGCGCGAGCCCGATCAGCCGTGTGCGATCGTCCTCGTTGCCCGTGCCGGCATCGAGCCGGCCGAGCGCTTCGCGATAATCCCCGAACTCCTCGGCGGCGACGAAGGAGAAGCGCTCGAACAGCGCGTGGCCCGGCGCGAGGTCGCGGAAGATCTCGAGCATGGTCGCGGCCATGCGCCGCCCGAGACCGGTCAGCGCTTCGTTGAGGTCGAATTCGGACAGGATGCGCCGTGTGGGCCAATGGCCGGCGAGCCGCGCGCCGACCAGGGCAGGATCGCTCGGCACGCCGAAGAGGATGTTCTCGCCGATCGTGGCGTTGCTGGCGTAGCGGTCCGGATCGTAAGGCTCGAGCGCGGCTTCGCCGCCGCGGGCGGCCAACCTCTTGCGGATGCGGACGCGCAGTTCGGAAATCTGCGTCATCAGCGCGAGGGGCGCTCCGGTGTCACCGGGTGGCCTTCCGGTCAGGCCGAAGCGGAAGACGGCATCGGCAAGCCCCACGATCTTCAGCATCTCGATGAGCCTGCGGTCGAGCCCGGCCTCGTCCGTGACCTGCGCCCGGGCGTAGTCGATCCTCCAGCCGGATGGGCTCGCCGCATCCGGCCGGCGCAGGCTGTAGAGGATGTTGTCGCGTAGGCTGCCGTCGAGGATGACCGGCTCCGGCCCGGCATAGGCGATCAGGCGCCCGCGCATCCCGGGCGCGAGCGCGGCGAGCGGCAGCCCGCCGACTGTCAGCGTCCCTTCGCTGGGGCTGAGCCTGCCGCCCAGCAGCCTGGCGAGGACGCTTGCGCCTTCGCTCGGCCCGCCGGAAAGCGCCGTGTGCCGCTGCAGAGGCAGGGAGAGGCTGACCCGGTCGAGCACGCGGTCGCCGGCCGCGTTCACCACCGTGAGCGTCTGGCCGACGATGCCCGCCGCATCGCAGATGGGCTTGTCGTCATCGCCGGAAGCAGCGCCGTCGGCGGGGGCACCCTCCAGCCCGAAATGCTCGACCACCTGCTGGAACTTGACCTCGACATCGAGGCGCTGCTGGTCCCAGTCGATCAGCTCCTTGATCGGCGGGGGCAGGTCGCGATAGGCGGCGATGACTGCGACGAGCTGGCCGATGTCGAGCCGGCCGGTGAGGGCGAGATAGCCTCCGGCCGCGTAGAACAGGAAGGGCGTGAACTGCGCCAGCAGGTTGTTGAGCGCCTTGATCGCGAATTTGCGTCGGTAGAGGCGGTAGCGGATGCCGAAGAGCTGCTCCAGCCGCTCCGCCACCTGGCTCTTCTCGACGGCGGAGGTGCCGTGATTGGCGATCTCGCCGACGCTCTCGACGATCTCGCCGATCTTGCCGGCCAAGGCGCGGGAAGCGATCTGGCGCTGCCGCCCGAGGCGAATTTGCTCGCGCCGCAGCCGCGGGATCACCACGGCCTGGAGCAGGATCATGCCGAGCGCGATCATGCCGAGCGCGACATTCTGCACCAGGATGAATGTGAGCGCGGTCAGCGCCTGCCCACCCAGGAAGACGGGCTGGACGAAGGCATCCCCGACGAAGCCGCCGATGGGCTCGACCTCGTCCTTGATGACGGTGGCGGCTTCGGAGGGCTTGATCCTCTGGAGCGTCTCGGGGCCGGAGGCGAGAAGCGCCGAGAACAGGTCGAAGCGCAGGCGCTGCAGCAGCCGCTCGCCGAGCGCGCCCTTGCGCATGTTGACCAGGTATTTGAACAGGCCGTTGACGAGAACGAGCAGCAGGAAGAGCCCCGACAGGGCGAAGAGGTAGGGGAGCCGACCGAGCCACACGCCATCGAAGAGAATCCGCGGCCCGCCGAGCGCTTCCGGAAGGTTCAGCGCGACGCGGAAAAGCCGGGCGGTCTCCTGCCCGTCCGGGAAGGCGCGGCCCTGCAGCGCATCGGAGATGATGTATTTGGGAAGCTCGAGGGACGCGTAATAGAAGGGGAAAGACAGGCAGACGATCGCGAGGATGGCGATCTGCTCGCGCCTGCTCCGTTTCCAGATGTATGCGAAAATCCCGATCATGTCCGGCCGTGTGGAAGCCATGATCGATCCCGAACGCTGTGCGCGGTGTCACAGACCGATCATATCAGCTCACGCGGGCCTTTGGCAGCCGCAGGCGCGCCAGGAGCGCGGCAGCGGGGGCCGGATACGGGCGAAGAAGACCGGAGTTCCTGCGGCCCCCGTTCAGGCATGGATCCCGGCTCTTCGCTTCGCTGCGGCCGGGATGAGCCGCCTTTGCCTGGAACAGGCGGAGGTTCGACCCGCCGCCTGCCTGCTCAGAACAGGATGTCGTCCAGTGCGTCCGCCTCGACGACGGCAACGGCGGCCGGCGCGGGGGCCTCAGCCGCGATCCCGCAATCGCTCAGCACGGCGGTGTGGATCGTGCGCTCGGCTGCCATGGTGTAGCTCGGCCAGATCCGGCCCTGCAGCAGCGCCGCGACCTTTCCGCCATCGGCCCTGGCCAATAGCGGGCGCGCCGGCTCCGCCCGGTCCAGCATCTCGGCAGCACCCGCGATGACCTCGCCGGTCGTGGCGGCGTTGGAGAACATCAGCTGCGCCGCGTCGATGATCGAGCCGAACTCGGCGCCGTCGCTGGCGAGCTGGTCCAGCGTCCTGCCGAGCCGCATGCCGCTCTCGCCCATCTGCTCCAGCGATTGGCGCATGGTCTGCGAGAACGCCGTCAGCTCGGCCGAGCCGCGCCCGTCGCGCTGCTTCAGCGTGGCCGAGGATTGCTGCATCGCCGTGAAGGCGGGAGTCAGCTTGTCGGCGTCGCGGGCGATCGCGTCGGCGGCCGCCTTAAGCTCCTGTGCGATGACGACGAGGCCGCGTCCGGCCGAGCCGACGCGGGCGGCGCGCAGGCCGGCGTTCATGCCGATCAGCACGATGTCGCGGACGATGTCGGCGAGGGCGTCGACCGCCCGCTCGAACTGGTCGAGCAGCCCGGCGAGCGCCGTCGTGACCTGCTCCACCACGCCACGGGCCGCGTCACATTTGTGGATCAGTTCGGTCGCCTCGGTGAGCTCGGTCTCCAGGTCGCCGAGGAAGGAGGAGGAGGACCTGTCCTCGCCGCCATAGAGCGCCCGGCCGAGATCGAGCATCTTGGCGGTGTCGTCGGCCAGTACGCGAAGGGTGGCGTCGATCGGCCTGATGTCGGTCTTCAGGACGGAGGCCGTCTCGCGAAGCTGCGCCGCCTGGAGATGCTTCAGCACGGCGGTGAGCGCGGCCTTATCCTCCTCGGACAGCCCATTGTCTGCGTCGCGCGGGTCGCCTGCCAGGCGCAGCGCCGCGAGCGAATGCTCGAGCCGCTGCCTGATGCCGTCCCCCGATTGCAGGGCGATGATCGCGCTGCCGACGGCCATGGAGATCTTGCCGGAATGGGCGGCGGCGTCCTTGGTCAGGGCGGCGCTGCGGTGGCTGCGCTGCGCCAGATGGTCCAGCGAGCCTTCGAGCTTGTCGGCGAGCGCCTGCAGCACGCCGGTATACTGGGCTTCGAAGCTGCTCTGGCGGCCGAGTGCCGACCGCAGCAGGTCGCTCAGATGCTGGTGGTCGCGAGCGCAGTCCTCGACCATGCGCTTGGCCTTGTCGGTCAAGGCGACGATCTCGTTGGTGAAATCGCCGAAGTCGCGCTGGCTGGACTGGACCGCCACGGCCTCGATGCGGGCGCTGCGGGCGAGGACGGCGATCAGCCGCATATGCTCGAGCAGGCGTTCGAGCGCATGCGAGGCGATCTCGCTGTGTGAGGCGATGTCCTGCAGCGTGCGCGTCTCGCGCGGCAATCCCTCGCTCAGCGCGCGCAGATCGCCGGCCAGGCCGAGCAGGGCGCCGCGAGTCTCCTCCATGTCGCCGCCGGCGAGCTCGCCGGAGAGCGCGGTCAGGCTCTGGTTGAGCGAATCGAAGATCGCGAGTCCGCGGCCCAGTCGGTCGCCGACCTCCGCAAAGGTTCGGTCGATCTGCCGGGCGCTCTCGGTCAGCGATCCATCCAGCCGCTCCAACATCTCGTCGGACGTGCTCATCATCCAGCCTTTCACGCGCTGCGGGCTGTCTCGGGGGAATGGGGCCAGGCGAGGATTTCCTGCGGCATCCGCGCCAGGCTGACGATCTTCTGGGCGGCGCCGCAGTCGATCGCTTCCTTGGGCATGCCGAAGACGACGCAGCTATCCTCATCCTGCGCGATGGTGCTGGCGCCGGCCTTGCGCATCTCCAGCAGGCCGCGGGCACCGTCGTCGCCCATGCCTGTCATGATGATGCCCAGCGCATTGGCGCCGGCATATTGCGCGGCGGAGCGGAACAGCACGTCGACGGAGGGGCGATGGCGCGAGACCGGCGGGCCGTCCTTGATCGCCACGCGATACTGCGTGCCAGCGCGCTGGAGCAGCATGTGGCGGTTGCCGGGGGCGATCAGGACGCGGCCGGTGGTGACCTCGTCGCCATCCTCGGCTTCCTTGATCTCCATGGCGCAGATGCTGTTCAGCCGCTTGGCGAAGGCCAGGGTGAACTTCTCCGGCATGTGCTGGACGACGGCCATGCCGGGGCAGTTGGCCGGGAGCCGCTCCAGAATGTCGCGCAGGGTCTCGGTGCCGCCCGTCGAGATGCCGATGCAGACGATGCGTTCCGTGTCGGTGCGCACGCGGCGCAGAACCGGCGGCGGCATGATGACGTCCGCCGTCAGCTTCTTCTCGACCTGCATCCGCGGCTCGCGCGGCCGCAGCTTGGCCTGGGCGGCCGCACGGACGGCGTGGCGCAGCCGGTCGGCGGTCTCGATCAGGGCATTGCGCGTGTCGATGCGCGGCTTCGGCAGGACATCGACAGCGCCGGCCTCCAGCGCGTCGAACAGGGCGCGCGAGCCCGCTTCCGTCAGCGTGGAGCAGATGATCACGGGAATCGGCCGCTGCGCCATGATCTTGCGCAGGAACGTCAGCCCGTCCATGCCCGGCATCTCGATGTCGAGGATCATGACGTCGGGCAGTTCGTTCTGCAGGCGGCGGGCGGCGGCGAAGGCATCGGCTGCCGTGCCCATGACCTCAATGCCCGGATCGTCGCCGAGGATCGAGCTCAGCACCTGGCGGACCGAGGCGGAATCGTCGACGATCAGGACGCGGATCGGCTTGCGGGTCATGCGGCAGCCCTCCGTCTCGGAACCGGTGTGGCCTGGTAGATGGTGGGGGCGATCGAGGTCAGGCCGGTCACGCCGCTGCCGGCCATCGATTCCGAATGCCCCAGCATCAGATAGCCGCCCGGCCGCAGATGCGAGAGCAGACGGTCGATGACGGCCTGCTGTGTCGGCCGGTCGAAATAGATCAGCACGTTGCGGCAGAAGATGACGTCGACGTCGCGATCGAACGGGTAGCTTTCGTCCATCAGGTTGAGACGCTCGAAATGCACCATGCGGCGCAGCTCCGGCGCGACGCGGACGACATCCTCGCGCGGGTTGCGGGAGCGCATCAGGTAGCGCTGCTGCATCGAGGCCGGCACGGGAGCGACGAAGTCGCGCGGATAAATCGCGGCGCGGGCATCGCGCAGCACCTCGGTCGAGATGTCGGTGCCGAGGATCGAGAAGCGCAGCTTCTGCCCGCTGTTGACGAGATCCTGCAGCACCATGGCGATGGTATAGGCTTCCGCCCCTGTCGAGCAGGCGGAACTCCAGACCTTGAGCGAAAGCTGCTTCGCGCCCTGGATCTGGGCGAGCTCCGGCACGGCGACGTCGCGCAGGAACTCGAAATGGCTCGGCTCGCGGAAGAAGTCGGTCTTGTTGGTGGTGACGCAGTCGATCAGGTGGACGAGCTCGGCTTCGAGGCCGTCCTCCTTGAAGAGCATGTTGCAATAGGCCGTCAGGTCGCGCAGACGCAGCGCGCGAACGCGCTTGCGCAGCCGGCCTTCGACCATAGTGCGCTTGGTCAGCGGCAGTTTGATGCCGACGCAACCCTCGATGACCCCGGCAATGGCGGCGAAATGCTTGTCGCTCAGGTGGTCGTGCGTTTCCGACTGTGACGACATCGGTTCAGGCGGCCTGTGCACCGGAGGCTCCCGGCAGCGCCAGGAGATCATCGTTCGCCATCAGCCGCTCGAGATCGAAGACCACGATGAAGGCCTCGCCCTTGCGGCCGATGCCGGCGATGTAGTTCGACTTCCAGCGGCCGCCGACATCGGGCGCGTCCGACGTCTCGTCGTGGTCGAGGCCGGTGACCTCGAAGACGCGATCGGCGACGAAACCGACGCCGAGGGTCCGCCCCTTCACCGGCACGTCGAGAATGATGATGCGGGTGGCGTCGGTCTGCTCGATGCGCGGCAGGCCGAGCTTGGTGCGCAGGTCGACGATGGGGAAGCCGGCGCCGCGGACATCGATCATGCCGAGCAGGAAGTCGGGGGCATGCGGCAGCTTCGAGATCGGCCGCATGTCGAGGATCTCCCGGACATTGCGGATGTCGATGCCGAAGATCTCCTCGTCGATGCCGAGCGTCAGATACTGGGCGGTGTCAGCCATGATGGCCTCATGGAGAGTGCGGAAAATGCGGGGCGCGCGAGCCGGAGTCCGGCTCGCGCTGTCGATCCGTTCAGCCGCGGAGGAACTCAGCGTCGCGCTGGTCCTCGCCGCCATCGAGATCGAAGGCGAAGCCGCCATTGCCGACCTTCCTGGCGGGCTGGGCAGCGGCCTTCGGCCGGTCCGCGGAGCCCATGGCCTTGGCCTTGGCCTTGAGCTGACGCACGGCCTTGTCGACCTGCGTGGAGGCGACGGGAGCGGCAGACGCGTGGGTGTCGAGCCTGAAGAAGGAGATGGTCGCCTGGAGCTGCTCGGCCTGGGCGGCGAGTTCCTCGGAGGTGGCGGAGACCTCCTCGGAAGCGGCCGCGTTCTGCTGCGTGACCTTGTCGAGCTGCTGGATCGCCTGGTTGATCTGGCTTGAGCCGACATCCTGCTCGCGGCAGGCGGCGGTGATCTCCTCGACCAGCTCGGCGGTCTTCTTGATGTCCGGAACCAGCTTGGCGAGCATGTTGCCGGCCTCCTGGGCGACCTTGACGGTGTCGGTCGACAGCGTGCCGATCTCGGCGGCGGCCGCCTGGCTGCGCTCGGCGAGCTTGCGCACCTCCGAGGCGACGACGGCGAAGCCCTTGCCGTGCTCGCCGGCACGCGCGGCCTCGACCGCGGCGTTCAGCGCGAGCAGGTCGGTCTGGCGGGCGATCTCCTGGACGATGGTGATCTTCTCGGCGATGGTCTGCATCGCGTCGACGGCCTTGCCGACGGCCGCGCCCGAGGCCTCGGCGTCCTTGGCCGACTGGCCCGCGATCTTCTCGGTCTGGCTGGCGTTCTCGGCGTTCTGCTTCACGTTCGCCGCCATCTCCTCCATCGAGGAGGAGGCCTCCTCGGTGGACGCGGCCTGCTCGGTCGAGCCCTGCGAGAGCTGCTCGGCGCTCGCCGAAAGCTCCTGCGAGCCCGACGACACGTTGTCCGCAGCCTGCAGCGCCTGGGCGACGACGGTGCGCAGCTTCTCGACCATGGTCTCGAGCGCGATGCCGAGCGTGTCCTTGTCGGACAGGCGCTTCGGCTCGACCGTGAGGTCGCCGTTGGAGACGGCGACGGCGATGGCGGCCGTGGCGTTGAGGTTCATGGTCATGGTGTTCAGGGAGGCGATGAGATCGCCGACTTCGTCGTCGTTCTTGGCCTTGACGGTCTGGCTCAGGTCACCGAGGGCGACCGCATTGGCGAGCCCGACGGCGCTGGCGACACCGCGGCTGATGTTGAGCGCGATCCAGAAGGCGGCGGCGATGGCGATGACGAGCGTGCTGAGCACGATGGCGATCAGCATGTTGCGGGCGAAGGCGGCGTTTTCGGCCGCGAGCTTGGCGGCTTCTGCGGCAGCCCCCTTGATGTAGTCGGTGTACTCGTCGAGCAGCGCCATCATCTCGGTCGTGGCGGTGGCGCCTTCGCCCATGGAGAGCGTGGCGGCGCGGACGTTGCCGGCCTCGGCGGCGACCTGCGCCACCTTCACCACGGAATCGATGCCGGCCGTGAAGGCTGCCGCCGTCTTTTCGGTGGCCGTGCCGGCCTGGGCGATCGGAACCAGCGCGCGGGAGAGCGCGGCGCGCACGGTCTGCGCCTGGTCGAGCGTGGCCTTGGTGAGCTGCTCGATATCGGAAATGGTCGTGGCGCCCATGAGCTGCGTCGCGGTACGGGTCAGACGCACCCATTCGAGGCGGGTGTTCTGGAAGTCGTAGGCGGCCTTCAGCACCGCCGGGGAGGCGTCGGGCTTGACGAAATCGGCGAGCATCTCGTTCGTGGTCGGGGTGATGACCGAGATGAGCTTATTGGTCTCGGTCGTCCATAGCTCGAAGGCGCGGTTGCTCGAGTTCAGCTTCGCGAAGCGCAGGGTCTGCTCCTGCGTCGTGGCGAACTGGTTCAGCTTCGGGGCCATCGCTTCCCAGCGGCGCTTGCCACCCTCATCGGCGTTGGCCTGCAGGCGGTCGCGAATCTTCAGGGCCTCCGCGCGCGAATTGACCGCGACATCGGCATAGTTGGCGATGTCCTTGTCGCTCGACGCCATCACCGCGTTCTTCTCGGAGCGGATGGAGCGGTTGTAGAAGGTGCGGATGTCGCCGATCAGGTCGAGACGGTTCGTCCAGCGGACCAGGTCGTTCTGCGTCTCGGTCATGTTCGAGAGCTGCTGGTAGGACAGAGCGCCTGCGATCGTCGACAGGACGATCACGACGCCGAAGGCGCCTGCTAGCTTGGTCTTGATGGTCAAACGCATGATACGTCTCTTGGAACTGAGGGGCCGGGGACGGAGGCGTCGGCAGGCTTAGGCGTAGGCATAGGCGTAGCTGAGATCGTCCCGGTGCCTCGCGGTTGCCGCGAAGCACCGACCGTCTTCATCAGGAGGCGCGGCGGAATTCCGCATCCTTCTCGTCGCCGGCTTCGGCGAGATCGAAGGTGAAGCCGCCCTTCGAGGTCGCGGCGCGTGTGGACTTCGGCGCAGGGCTCGCTTTCCTGGGCGTCGCGGCCTTCTTCATCTGTGCAGCCTTGGTCTTCAGCTGGGCGACAGCCTGGTCGACGCCGGCAGGGGCATCGTCGATCCTGAAGAAGGAGATGGTGGTCTGGAGCTGCTCGGCCTGGGCGGCGAGTTCCTCGGAGGTGGCGGAGACCTCTTCGGAAGCGGCCGCGTTCTGCTGCGTGACCTTGTCGAGCTGCTGGATCGCCTGGTTGATCTGGCTGGAGCCGACATCCTGCTCGCGGCAGGCGGCGGTGATCTCCTCGACCAGCTCGGCGGTCTTCTTGATGTCGGGAACCAGCTTGGCGAGCATGTTGCCGGCCTCCTGGGCGACCTTGACGGTGTCGGTCGACAGCGTGCCGATCTCGGCGGCGGCCGCCTGGCTGCGCTCGGCGAGCTTGCGCACCTCCGAGGCGACGACGGCGAAGCCCTTGCCGTGCTCACCGGCACGCGCGGCCTCGACCGCGGCGTTCAGCGCGAGCAGGTCGGTCTGGCGAGCGATCTCCTGGACGATGGTGATCTTGGCGGCGATGGTCTGCATCGCATCGACCGCCTTGCCGACGGCCGCGCCCGAGGCCTCGGCGTCCTTGGCCGACTGACCTGCCATTCTTTCGGTCGTTGCCGCGTTCTCGGCGTTCTGCTTCACGTTCGCCGCCATCTCTTCCATCGAGGAGGAGGCCTCCTCGGTGGACGCGGCCTGCTCGGTCGAGCCCTGCGAGAGCTGCTCGGCGCTCGCCGAAAGCTCCTGCGAACCAGACGACACGTTCTCAGCTGCCTGAAGCGCGTCGGTGACGACCTGGCGTAGCTTCTCGACGGTGCCGTTCAGCGCGTTGAGCAGGTCGCCCACCTCGTCATTGGTGCGGGCGGTGACCGTGCGGGTCAGGTCGCCGCCAGCGAGCGCATCGGCGAGATCGACGGCGGAAGCCAAGCCGCGGCTGATGCTCAGCGCGATCCAGACCGCCGCGACCACCGCGATCAGCAGCGAGGCGACGACGATCGAGAGCAGGAGGATCTTGGCGAAGGCAGCGGCCTCCATGGCTTTGGCGCCGATCTCGCTCATCTGCTTCTCGGCCAGTGCGGCGTAGGCGTCGAAAGCGGCGATCGTGGCGGCCAGCGCCTTCTGGCCCTCGCCCCTGCTGATCTCGATTGCCCTGACGCTGCCGCCCTCCTTGGCGATGTCGAGGACGCGGCTGCTCAGCGTGAACAGCTTCTCGGTCGCGGCTTCCAGGCCCTGCGCGGGCACGCCGAGGGATTTGAGCGACGACACGGCCGCATCCAGCGCATGCTTTCCGGCCGCGATTTCAGCGGTCGCGGTACGGCGGCGCTCGTCGAGCTCGGTCATCGAATCGGCGCTGAAGGTCTCCACGATCATGCGCAGCGTGCGGGCGGCTTCGAAGCGCGCGGTCAGCACGAGGCGAGCGGCCGCCATGCGCTCGAGCGAAGGGGTCTTGTCGAGTTCGCTCAGCACCGCATCGAATGCTGCTGACTGGGCTGCGATGATTGCGCTGCCTTCCCCGCGCCAGACGGCCATCGCGTGATCGCCGGAGTTGAGCTTGGCGTTGCGGATGGTCTCGTCCTGAAGCTCGTTGAGCGTCCTGGCGCGGGCGATGGCCTCGTCGATCAGGACCCGGCCCTGCGCGCTCGCGGCGCCCTGGATCTCGCTTGCCAGCTTGGTGACGTGCTGGCGCATCGTCGCCACCTCGGCGGCGGCGGTCTCGATCTCCTTGTCGGTGCTGGAGAGGAGCAGCGTCTTTTCGGCGCGGATCTGGCCCTGCAGCTCGTGCTGCAGCGCCGCGACCTTGCTGATGCGCTTGCCCTGGTCGATGATCGACTGCTCGGCCTCGGCCATCTGTTCGAGCTCGTAGTAGGCGATGCCGCCTGCCATCATCGAGAGGGCGATGACCACACCGAAAGTCGAGGCCAACTTGGCCTTGATCGTGAACCTCATGTCAGAACCCCCCCAGCGATATACGTATCAGTCGAGAATGCGAGCCATGTCGGGAACGATGACGAATTCCTCGTTCCATTTGGTGATGAAGCGGATGAATTCCGGCCGCCAATGGCTGCCGAGCCGGGGCGTCTGCTGGATGTGCCGGGACGAAACCTCGGTCACCTCGTAGACCTTGTCGGCCAGCAGCCCGAGCGTGACGGGATCGCCGTCGATCTCGACCTCGACCACGACGATGCGGGTGTCCTCGGTCTGCCGCGTCTTCTGCATGCCGAAGCGGATACGCAGGTCTGCGAGCGGGACGACGTTGCCGCGGACATTGATCAGCGCGGGCAGGAAAGCCCGGGCTCCGGCGACACGCGTCACCGGTACGGGGTCGATGATCTCGCGGACCATGTCGGTCTCGATCGCGAAGATCTCGTTGCCGAGCCCGACCATCAGCACCTGCAGCCGCGTTTCGGTCGCGGGCAGCCCCGCGGCGGCGGGGGTCGCTTGCATCTGAGTCTGGTTCATCACGCGGCCTCCGGCGCTCTGTCGCTTTCGGCGCGGGTCTGGCCGAGCGTCACGAGCTGGGCGACGTCCATGATGAGCGCCGCGGAGCCATCGCCGAGGATGGTCGCGCCGGAGAACATGGTGACGTCGGAATGGAGCTTGGACAGCGACTTGATCACCGTCTGGTGGCTGCCGATGATCTGGTCGACGACGAGGCCGACGCGGGTGTCGCCGATCGACGTCACGATGACCTTCTGGTGCGGGTCGGCCTCGCCATCTGCGTCGAACAACTCGCGCAGGCGCAGGAAGGGCACCAGCTCACCGCGGACGTTCAGGAAGCTGCGGCCCTTGGCGCGGGCCTCGTCGGCGGCGGTCAGCTCGATGCACTCCTCGACGGCGGAGAGCGGGATGATGTAGCGGCCCTCGCCGACGCGGATCAGCAAACCGTCGATGATGGCGAGCGTCAGCGGCAGGCGCAGCGTCACCGAGGAGCCATGTCCCGGAATCGTGGTGAGATCGATCGTGCCGCGCATCGCCTCGATGGTGCGCTTGACCACGTCCATGCCGACGCCGCGTCCCGACAGCGCCGAAATCGTCTTCGCCGTCGAGAAGCCGGGGTGGAACAGGAATTGGTGGATCTCGTGCTCGCTCAGATTCGCGCCGGGCTGGATCAGGCCGTTCTCCTCGGCCTTGGCGCGGATGCGGGCGGTGTCGAGGCCGGCGCCGTCGTCCTGGACCGTGACCAGCACCTGCGCGCCGACATAGCGGGCGGCCAGCTCGATGCGGCCCGTCGCCGACTTGGCGGTCTGGCCGCGCCGGTCGGCGCTCTCGATGCCGTGGTCGATGGCGTTGCGGATCAGGTGGACCAACGGATCGGCGAGGCGCTCGATCATGGTCTTGTCCATCTCGGTGTCCTCGCCGACGGTGACGAAGTCGACCGGCTTGCCGAGATCGCGCGAAAGGTCGTGTACGAGGCGGCGGAAGCGGCTGAAGAGCGAGCCCATCGGCACCATGCGCACGCCCATGGTGGTGTCCCGCAGGCCCGAAGCGAGGCGCTCGATCTCCTCGGCGATGGCCTTGATGGCGAGGTCGTGGCTGGAATTGGCGATCTGCGAAAGCCGCGCCTGGGCGATGACGAGCTCGCCGACGCGGTCCATCAGCTCATCAAGGCGCTCGGCCTGGACGCGCACGGACGAGGTCTTGTCGTCAGAGCGGCGGGCGATTTCGACCTTCTCCGCAACCGGCTTCTCGGCCGGGGCCGCCGCTTCCGTCGGGGCCGTGACGACCCGGGCGGGCGGGGCGGATTGTTCGGCGACCGGCTCCGGGATCAGCTCCGCGACCGGCTCGTCCGCGCCCAGCGGGGCGATGACGAGCTTCATCTCGTCGCGGACGAACATGAAGACGTCCTCGATCTCGTCGACGGTGCAGGGCGCTTCCAGCGCGACCGTCCAGGTGATCAGGCAGGATGCAGGATCGAGCGCGTCGAGCTCGGGCACGTCGTCGAGCACCGCCTCGACCCGGCAGGTGCCGAGCGCGCGCAGATCGTCGAGCAGGGCCAGCGGGTTGGTGCCGTTGCGCAGGATGCCCGGCTCGAAGGCGATCTCGATGCGCCAGCCGGAAGCGGCCGCGGCGGTTTCCGGCGCGGCTTCGATGGCCGTCGCCTTGCCGACAGCGCCGTCGCTGACGCCGATCAGGCGGTGCAGCTCCTCGACGATCGCCTCGCCGATGATCGGATCCGTCGAATCGGGGTCTTCGATCAGCGTGCGGATATAGTCCTTGGCCGAGAGTGAGACCGTGACGATGTCGCGGTTGGCATCGATCCGTCCCTTGCGGATCAGGTCGAAGGCGGTCTCGAAGTCATGGGTGAAGGCGGCGACCCGGTCGAAGCCGAACATCGCTCCGGAGCCCTTGATCGTGTGCAGGGCGCGGAAGGCAGCATCGATGAGGTCCCGGTCCTGCGGGGTCTGGCCGAGGTCGAGCAGCACCGTCTCGAGGCTGTCGAGAAGCTCGGCGGCTTCCTGCCGGAAGATTTCGGTCGGATCGAGTTCCATCACGCGCGCACCAGCTTGGCTACGACGGCAAGAAGCTGCTCAGGCTTGAAGGGCTTGGTGATCCAGCCCGTTGCGCCGGCGGCCTTGGCCTCCTGCTTGACGGCGTCGTCGGATTCGGTGGTCAGGAAGACGATCGGGATGCCGACGAAGCTCGGCAGCGCGCGCAGCGCCTTGATCATCTGCATGCCGTTCATCACCGGCATGTTGAGGTCGGTGATGACGAGGTCGAAATTCTGGGCCTTGGCCTTGGAGAGCCCCTCGGAGCCGTCGCCGGCCTCGACCACGGCATGTCCCGCAGGGCCGAGCACCAGCTTGATCATCTGGCGGATGCTCGGGGAATCGTCGACGGTGAGAATCGTCGCCATGGCTGGTCAGCTCCTGAAAGTCGTGCCGGGCAATGCGTCCGGCACGGTGACGCCAGCCCGCGCGAAGGCCGCAAGCACGGGTTCTGGAACGGATTCGAAGGCGATGGGCAGGCCCGATGCCGCCGCGCTGCGGCTGGCGCTGACGGCGAACTGGACGAAGGTGATGTCCGCGGTCTCGACTGCGCTGCAGTCGAAGGTGAGGCCTTGGCCGCTCGCGAGGGTATTGCGGCTGCTGGTGACGATCTCCGCGATCCCGCGGATCGTACAATCGGTAGGAAGCGCGATCGATGCCGAGGTGGCGACAGAGTGGGTAACGTCGTTCGCCATGTAATAACCTCAGTCAGGTGATCTGCTTTGGTTTTAATTTAACGATGATAGCCTTTATAGTTGATTAAGCTGCAATAAATTCGATTTTTATGTTTCTTTACTGACTCGCGCTGTTGGAGTCGCGGCTGCGCCCGAGCGCCCGGATTCTCCGATGCCGTTTACAGTCGATTAACCATAAGGGGAGGGCCGCCGTGCAGTGCGGCAGAGCGCCGTTCGTCAGCGAGACCGGCGGGTTTCGGACGGCAACTCGCCAAAGCTGCGGCGATATTCGACCGCGAAATGCCCACGGTTGATGAAGCCCCAATGCCGCGCGATGTCCTCGACGGAGCGGCGCGATGTATTGTCCAGCAATTCGGCCCTGACGCGGGCGAGACGAACGGCCTTGAGATGGGCATGCGGCGAGGTCTTGCGATGGCGCTGGAAGCCTTGCTGGAGCGAGCGCACGCTGCTGCCCACCGCTTCCGCGACCTGCTGGACGGTGAGTTCGCCGTCGATATTGGCGGCGATGTAGTCCACGGCCTGCCTGATCTGCCAGGGCAGGGACTCCGCCTGGCGTCCGAACCAGCCGGAATAGTTGTGCGGAAGATTTTCCAGCAGGGTCATGACGACGGAGTCGCGCAGGAGGCGCGCAGCATGCACCGATGACCGGAATGGCGCGCCCTCGCGCAATCCGGCCGCGGCGATGGTTATCAGACCCATGAGCGTCGCGCCGATCGGTGAGGACGCATCGAAGGCGGCCGCGATCTCCAGCTTCCGCGTTGCAGGACGATCGAAGAGCGATCCGATCAGCCCGGCGACCGTCGCCATGGGCAGGGTCAGGAGAAGCCCGCGCGCGCCCGCCGTGTAAACGACACGCTCGTAGACCGCCGTATTGAGCGCCACGGCTCCGCCCTGCGGGCAGACGAGAGTCCGAGAATCGAACGAGAAGGAACAGCTTCCCTGCTCGAGGAACAGCACCGTCAAATTGTCCTTGGGCTGTGCGCGCGAGATCTTCAGCCCATTCGGGAAATCGACCCAGACGATCTGGGCGTCGACGAGGCTGCGGCCGGTCAACCGGGCTTCGAAGCCTCCGGTGTCGAGCGGCGAGACATGCAGGGGGCGCCCGAGGAGCTCGGTCAGGCGGGATGCGGTCGCGCTGGCATCCCGGCTGACGAAATCCGGCTCCGAGGCTGCTGACGGAAAGACCGGACAGTCCTGCCCGGCTGCCCGATGAGCGAAATGCATTCCGAAAAACCCTGGGGTCCCACGCGATGGCTCGTGCAGCACGCGGCGATTCGAGCGATCTTGGCTAGTCCAATATGCGCAGACGAGGGCTGCGCCGGCAGTAAGACGGATACCTGGCTGGCCCGTGAACGCCCCGGCGAGCGGCCTGGAACGTCAAGGCGAGAATCGCCGCGGACGACCTTCAGGTCGTTCCGTCCGCGGTTCTCGATCTCGTCTGCGAGGAAATGGCGCGCCCGAAAGGATTCGAACCTCTGACCCTCAGATTCGTAGTCTGATGCTCTATCCAGCTGAGCTACGGGCGCATATCAAGGCGTCATGACGCTGCGCGCCCGGCCTGATGGAGGCGGGGAATAGCCGCTCCGCTTTCACTTGGCAACCCCTCAAAATCACGTCAGCCGGCAAAAATCCGTCGGGCGCCAGAAATCGGTGGAGTGTCGGGTCAAGTTGGCGCCGAGGCTGCGCAGGCGGTCAGCGGGGCAGCGCGGTCACCGCCGGCTGCCGGCGGCGCGCCTGTCCGGCGCGCGGAGGCGTGCGGCTCTTCCGCAACTTCTCCGCGATTCCGTAAAGCTGTTCGCGGCGATCGAGTTCGCGCCAGACCTCGTCCGGCTCGATGCCCATCTCCGTCCAGAGCACCACGAGATTGTAGATCAGATCGGCGCTTTCGAGGACCGTGGCGTCGCGGTGGCCCTGCAGGGCCTCGATGCCGAGCTCGACCGCTTCCTCGGCCACCTTCTTCGCCATCTTGGGCAGGCCTTCGGCAAGGAGCCTGGCGGTGCGCGAGGCGGAAGGGTCCCGCATGCGCGCCGCCAGCACGGCAGCCTGGAGCCTGTTGAGCGAATCGGACATCCGGCGAGGATTGGCCCGCCGGATGAGAGTTTGATGACAGTGCCGCGACGGGTCAGCGGCTGGCGCGGCGGACCGCACGCGTCACCGAGGGGCCCGTGACCGCGCCGGCCGCGCCGCCGACGACCGCGCCGACCGGGCCGGCTACGACTGCGCCCGTGCCGGCTCCCACCGCCGCGCCGCCGATGCGTTGCTCGACGGTGTTGCCGCAGGCGGCCAGAGTGAGCGCCGCGGCAGCGACGAGAGCCATTGTCGTGAACTTCATGATGCTGTTCCTTGTGAGCCAGGCCAGAACGCGTGCCGGGGGCGCGAGGTTCCCGAGCAGCGCAGCGCGGCTTTTATGTGGTAGCAGCGGCGATCGCACTTGCGATCCGCGCAAAAATCCGTATACAGCCGCCATCGCATCAGTCGCACCATTGTCATGGGCGGTGAGGGCTTTCGGGCTCGCGTCGCAGGCTGAAGGTTTTTGACCGGCGCATCCGCAAGATGGGCCGATGGAGTTGAGACGATGAAGATCCGCAATTCGCTGAAGTCGCTGCGTGCGCGCCATCGCGACAACCAGCTGGTGCGCCGCAAGGGCCGCATCTACATCATCAACAAGGTCCAGAAGCGCTTCAAGGCGCGTCAGGGCTGATCTGCTCGCGCGGCTGCGAAGCCGCGCGGCGTTTCTGCCGGGACTGATGAGGAAGCGGGGCGCCGAATGGCGTGCCCGCTTTTTTGCGTTGTGCGCTCGCCTCTGCGTGATTTGACCTTGAGGCCCGGCGGGCTAAAGTTGCGGGCATGATCCGTCATCGCATCGCGCCTGCCGCTCTCGCCCTGATGCTGGCTGCTGTCGGCAGCGCCGGGGTGGCGTTCGCTCAGACCCCGGAGCCGCCCCGGCCCGGTGCGGTTCCTCCCTCGGATACGATGGACAATCCGTCAGCCCCGACCGGTGTGCAGCGCGGGCCGGCGGCGACGCTCGAGCGGCTGTTCCAGCGCCTGCATGATGCCAAGTCGCAGGAGGAAGCGGAGGGCGTTGCGCGGCTGATCCAGCGGCGCTGGGCGCGCTCGGGCTCCGACACGGCGGATTTGCTGATGACCCGAGCCCAGGAGGCGCTGAAAGGCAAGCAGACCGAGCTCGCGGTCGAGCTGCTCGACCGCATCATCAGCCTGCAGCCGGACTGGGCCGAAGCCTGGAACCAGCGCGCCAACGCGCTCTATATCGCCGGCGATCCCATTCGCTCGATGCTCGATATCGGTGAGGCACTGAAGCGCGAGCCGCGGCATTACGGCGCGATGATGGGGCTCGGGATGATCCTGCGTCAGCAGGGCAACGACAAGTCCGCCATGATCGCCTTCCGCAAGGCGCTCGAAGTCTATCCGCAGTTCGACGCGGTGAAGAAGGCTGTCGATTCGCTGGCGACCGAGGTCGACGGCCGCGACGCGTGACAAGCGTCATTCTCGGGCGCAGCGGAGCGCAGACCCGAGAATCGCAGGACAAGAAGGCGCTGGTTTCCGAGATGCCCGGGTCAAGCCCGGGCTGACGGTTCGGCTGCCTACGCCTTCTCGACATGCTCCTGCGCGACGAAGGCGATGCGGACCATGTTGGTCGCGCCCGGCGTCCCGAAGGGCACGCCCGCCACGACGATGACACGGTCGCCGAGCTTGGCGTAATTCTCGCGCACCGCGAACTTGCAGGCACGGAAGGCCATGTCGTCGGCGTCGCTGGCGTCCTTGGTGACGATGGCGTGAACGCCCCAGACCAGGGTCAGCCGGCGCGCTGTCGAGCGGTTCGGGGTCAGCGCGATCACGGTGCCGTTTGGACGCTCGCGGGCGATGCGGAAGGCCGTGGAGCCCGATGAAGTCCAGGCGCAGATCGCCTTGAGATGCAGCGCTTCGGCGATCTCGTGGGCGGCCTTGGCGATGGCATCGGCGCCGGTGGGCTCTGGCTCGGCGCGCTGCGCCTCCAGGATCGAGCGGTAGACAGACTCGCTCTCCACCTCCTCGGCGATGCGGTTCATCATCGAGACCGCTTCGATCGGGAACTGGCCGGCGGCGCTCTCGGCCGAGAGCATCACCGCGTCGGCGCCTTCAAAGACGGCGGTGGCGACGTCCGAGACCTCGGCGCGGGTCGGCACCGGGCTCGTGATCATGCTCTCCAGCATCTGGGTGGCGACGACGACGGGTTTGCCTTTGCGCCTTGCCATCCGGGTCATGCGCTTCTGGGTGCCGGGCACCTTCTCGATCGGCATCTCGACGCCGAGATCGCCGCGGGCGACCATGATGGCGTCAGAGGCGTCGATGATCTCCTCCAGGCGCGCCACGGCCTGCGGCTTCTCGATCTTGGCCATCGCCAGGGCCCGGCCGCGCACGATCTTGCGCAGGTCCGCCATGTCCTCGGGGCGCTGCACGAAGGAAAGCGCGATCCAGTCGACCCCGACCTCGGCCGCGACCTCTGCGTCGGCGCGGTCCTTATCGGTCATGGCCGAGACGGCGATGGTGGTGTCGGGCAGGCTCACGCCCTTGCGCGAGGAGAGCTTGCCGCCGACGAGGACCTTGGTGATCGCCTGCTTGGGCGTGGCCTTCTCGACGACGAGGCGCAGCTTGCCGTCGTCGAGGATCAGGTGGTGGCCGGGCTCCAGCGCGCTCAGGATCTCGGGATGGGGCAGGTGGACGCGCTTGGCGGTGCCGGGCGCCGGGTCGGCGTCAAGTGTGAAGCGGGCGCCGTTCTCCAGCACCACCGCGCCGTCGCCGCCGAACTGGCCGACGCGCAGCTTCGGGCCCTGCAGGTCGGCGAGGATGCCGACGGGGCGGCGGAACTTCGTCTCCAGGCCTCGCAGCATCGCCACCTTTTCCGACAGCGTCTCGCGCTGGGTGTGGCTCATATTGATGCGGAAGACGTCGACGCCGGCCTCGAAGAGCTTGCCGCACATCTCCTCGGTCGCGGAGGCGGGGCCGAGCGTGGCGATGATCTTGATCCGGCGTTCGCGCTTCATGTTCTCACATCCCGTTCCAGGCCGGCTGCTCCGCCCGGTTCATCCGGTCAGGGCCGCGGCGGCGCGGTGTTGCCCGAGTCGGTGAGCTGGATGGTCCAGCTCTTCTGCTCGCCGGTGTCGACCTCGAAGAAGCCGGCCCGGTCGTAACCGCGCGCCAAACAGTCTTCTATCCCGCGAATGGTGAATTCCTTGTTGCGGACACACATGACGGATTTTCCGGTCCATTCGCCACCCTTGTCGTAGTCGATGGCGTGGACGTAGTAGAAGCGCGCGGCAAGCGTCCCGCGCAGCAGGGTCTCGCAGCCGCGCGGGCTGATGTTCCACCAGCCCTCGGTCGTCCAGCCCTGGGCGTTGCGGTAGCCGATGGCGACGCCGATCCGGCTCGAGGTGGTGTTGCACATGCGCAGATCGGCCTTGGCCGGCAACGCGCTCCAGAGGAGGGCGGTGGCGGCGCATATGGCCAGAAGGCCCGTTCGGGGATGTCCCGGCATTCTCACGGCTCAATCAGGATGACGCGGCAATCGTTGACATTGGTCAGGGTCGGCCCCGGCTGCAGCAAATCGCCGAGCGCTTCGAAGAAGCCGGTGGAATCGTTGTCGGCGAGGGATCGGGCGGGATCAAGGCCGATCGCAGCGGCCCGCGCCAAAGTCTGGGGATCGACCAAGGCGCCGGCCGGGTCGGTCGCCTCGCCGCCGCCGCCATCGGTGCCGTCGGTATCGCCGGCGAGCGCGACGATGCCCGGCTCGCCGGCAAGCGCGATCGCCAGCGCCAGGGCGTATTCCTGATTGGGGCCGCCGCGGCCCGAGCCGCGCAGGGTGACGGTCAGCTCTCCTCCGGAGAGGACGGCGGCGCGCCTGCCCTCGCGCTTCAGCCGCCGCGCGAGATCGGCATGGGCGGCCGCGACCTCGCGCGCCTCGCCTTCAAGATCGGGGCCGAGGTCGTGGACGGCGTAGCCAGCGGCCTCTGCGGCGGCGCGCGCGGCGGCCATCGCATCGGCCGGGCGGGCGATGATGCGGAATTCGCTCCTGGCAAAGGCAGGGTGGCCGGGTTTCGGCGTCTCGTTTCCGGGATCGTCGAGCAGGGCGCGGGCGGCGGGCGGCAGGTCGAGGCCATAGCGGGCGACGATGGCCCGGGCCTGCTCCGTGGTGGACGGGTCGGCGACGGTCGGGCCCGAGGCGATGGCGGTCGGCTCGTCGCCGGGGACATCCGAGATCGCCAGCGTCAGCAGCCTCGCTGGGGCGGCGGCGAGGGCGAGCCTGCCACCCTTGATGCGCGAAAGCCGCTTGCGGACGATGTTCATCTCGCCGATCGGCGCACCGGAGCGCAGCAGCGCCTTGTTGACGGCCTGCTTCTCGGCCAGCGCAAGACCGCCGGCCGGCGCCACCCAGTTGGCCGAGCCGCCGCCCGATAGAAGGACGAGCACGAGATCCTGGGCGGTCGCGGAGGCTGCCAGTGCGAGTGCCCGTTCGGCGCTGTCGATGCTGCCTTGGTCGGGCACCGGATGCCCCGCCGCGACCATGGGGATGTGACGGGTGGGCGCCGTGTAGCCGTGGCGGGCGACGGCATGGCCGAGAAGGCGCTCCGGCGGGAACCCGGCATCGAGGTAATGCGCTTCGGCCAACGCGGTCATGCTGCCTGCGGCCTTGCCTGCGGCGAGCAGGATCAGGCGGCCGGTCTCGGGCGCGGGCGGCAGATGCTCAGGCAGGCAGCCGGCGGGATGGGCGCGGGCTACGGCGGCGTCGAAGATCGCTCGCGCGGTGGCGAGCATGGTCGCTTCTGTGGTGGAATGCTGCACGCCGTCTCGTCTCCGCCGCAAATCGCCGCATTCTTGTAGAGCCTGCCGACTCAAGACGGAACCATGCGCTGCGGCAACGGGGCTGTTGAGGGCGCGGGTCGGGCGTGCGGTTGCGGCTTGACGCCCGGCCTCGATCTGCGCGAACTGCCGGCCGAATTTTCAGTATCCGAGAAGGACGACAGATGGACGATCCGGTTCAGGGCGACCAGCTCAAGAGCATCGTCGAGCGCATCGAGCGGCTCGAGGAAGAGAAGAAGACGATCGCCGACGATATCAAAGAGGTCTATGCCGAGGCCAAGGGCACCGGCTACGACGTCAAGGTGCTGCGCAAGGTCGTGGCGCTGCGCAAGCGCGACCTCGACGAGCGCAAGGAGGAAGAGGCCATCCTCGACCTCTATCTGCAGGCGGTCGGCGAGACGGCCTGAGACCGCTTCGCACCTCTACTGCGGCGGTCGACTGACGGCGTTTTCTGCGCTTCCGGTGCTCACGTACTGATGTACGTTCCGCTCCGGTTCTCGAAAACACCGCCATTCGCCTCGCCGCAGCGAGGTGCCAAGCAGTCTCAGCGGCGAGTGGTCCAGATACGAAATGCCCCGCATCGGTTCGCCGATGCGGGGCTTTTCTTTTCGGATCGGGCGGATGCCCAGGCGGCGAGCTTGAACTCGGCCCGCCCGGCGGCGCCTGGTCCCGAGCCCTGGTCAATGGTGGGTGCGGAACCGGGACGCGTCGTCGATGAAGCTCTTCTCTGCAAAGCCGGCTTCATTGGAGCCGAAGGGCATCTGAGCCGTGAGCTTCCAGGACGCGGGAATGTTCCAGGCCTTGGCGGCTTCCCCATCGACGAGCGGATGGTAGTGCTGAAGACTTGCGCCGATGCCGACATCGGCCAGCGCTGCCCACACCGCCAACTGCGCCATGCCGGTCGAATGTTCGGACCAGATCGGGAAGTTGTGCGCATAGAGCGGGAAATTGGTCTGAAGCGCCTGAACCGGCTCCTGATCCTCGTAAAACAGCACGGTGCCGGCGCCGCTTGCGAAGCTGTCGATCTTCTTGCTCGTCGGTTCGAAATCGGCGGCCGGGACGACCGCACGAAGCGCTTCCCGGGTGATATTCCAGAACTTGTCGCTCTCCTTGCCGAAAAGGATGACGGCGCGAGAGCTCTGCGAGTTGAAGCTGGAGGGCGACAGGCGGACCGCCTCGCGGATCAGGCCATCCACCTGCTTTTCGGAGATCGGCAGATTCTTGCCGAGGGCGTATTGCGTGCGGCGCTTCTTAAGTTTGTCGAGCATGGCTTCCTCGTGTTCGAAACCCTGTCGCGCTGTCGGGTTGAAGGGGCGGGGTCGTTTTGGACCGGCCTCAGCTCTTCCTGCGAAAGCGGGACTTCATATTTGATGGACGAGAGGTAGCGGTTCACTTGCCGCACCAGAACACCCATAATGAGCATCAGACTGTTGCTGCCTGAGGAACGCCCATGTCCGAGCTCGATGACATCCGCAGCTTCATCGCCGTGGTCGAGGCCGGAGGCTTCGGCCGGGCGGCGCAGAGCCTCGGCCTCGCCAAGTCGATCGTCAGCCGTCGTATCAGTCGCCTGGAGGCGGAGCTCGGCACGCGCCTGCTGAGCCGCACGACGCGTGGTGTGAGCGCGACCGAGGCCGGGCTTGAATTCAAGGCGCGCAGCGAGCGCATCCTGGCGGAGCTGGAGGAGGCGCGCGAGGCCGTGGCGCAGCAGGCGGGCGGGGTGGCCGGCAGGCTGCGGCTTGCGATGCCACTGACCTTCGGCTATCGCCATGTCGCGCCGGTGCTCGGCGAGCTGGCACAGCTTTATCCACGGCTGGAGATCGATGCGCAGGCCAGCGACCGCTATGTCGACCTGATCGGTGAGCATTTCGATGCCGCCATCCGCATCGGCTCGCTGAAGGATTCGAGCCTGATCGCGCGGCGGATCGCGGCGGTTCATGCCGTCGTGGTCGGGTCCCCGGACTATCTCGCCCGCCGCGGGCGGCCGCAGACGCCAGCCGAGATCGCGGGCCATGACTGCCTGCTCTACACCGGCACGCAGGAGCAGGACTGGGTCTTCCGCGCCGGGAAGCGCTCGGTCTCCGTGCGTCCGCAGGGGCGGCTGCGCTCCGACAGCGGCGACACGCTGCTGACATGGGCTGCGTCGGGCCTCGGGCTCGCGCTGCTGCCGACCTTCATCGCCTCGGATGCGATCGGCTCCGGCGCGGTCGAGCCGATCCTGCTGGATTATCCGCTCCCGACGCATGCGCTCCATGTGGTGCGGCCGCCGGGGGCCTATGTACCCGGCAAGGTCCGGGTGCTGATCGACCTGCTCGTCGCCCGCTTCGGCGGCATTCCTTACTGGGACCCTTGCCAGATGGCCGGCCATGGAAGGGCTTCCCCGAAGGATCTACCGGGCGAGGACGCCGAAGCCGGCGAGGAGTTCGCCCATCAACCTGCGTGATCCGGCGCATCACGCGAATTCGCGTGGTTTCGGGCCGGGCTTTCGGCAGTGTCCTTTCGGTCCAGACAGGAGAGAACGATGCTGCTCGTCGGAATGCTCGACAGTCCCTATGTGCGCCGCGCGGCGATCACCGGAACCCTGCTGGAAGTGCCCTTCGAGCATCGTTCGGTCTCGGTCTTCCGGCACATGGACGAATTCCGGGCGATCAACCCGCTGATCAAGGCGCCAACGCTCGTCACGGACGAAGGTGTCGCGATCAGCGAGTCGCTGCTGATCATCCAGCATTTCGAGGATGTCGCCGGCCGCTCGCTGCGCCCGCTGGACGGCGCGGCGCGCCAGCGCGACCTTTCGCTGACTGGCATCGGCATCGTCGCCGCCGACAAGGCGGTTTCCATCGAGTATGAGCGCAAGCGGCCGCAGGCGCAGCGTTACGCACCCTGGATGGAGCGGATTTCCGCCCAGCTCCACACGGCGCTTGACCTGCTCGATAAGGCGGCGAAGGCGGGCGAGATCTCGGCCGGCCCGGAGTTGTTGCCGAGCGATATCGCGGCCGCCATCGCCTGGGGCTTCTGCCGTTTCGTGATCCCTGAATACGTGCCGGCGGAACGCTGGCCGGCTTTGAAGACGCAAGCCGAGGCCTGTGAGGCGCTCGACGTCTTCAAGGCCTGGCCGATCGACCGGGAATAGCTCAGTTCTGGACGAAGTTCGTCGGCAGCGGGCGCACGGCCGGGCCGGTGAAGGCGCCGGGCTTGGCGTCGACGGGGTCGGCATGGCTGAAGCCGAGCGCTGCTGCAGGGCCGGGCGCGGTGATCGAAATGGCCGCATGGGCGGTGCTGCGCGTCCTCGCCGTCGCGACATGGACCGGGCGGCCGGAGGCGACGCTCGGGCGTGTCACAGCGGCGAAGAGCGAGTTCAGGCCCGACCGATCCATCGGCACCGCTTCCTCCTCCGGCTCGGGCGTCACGGGCACCGAGCGGTGGCTGGCAACGGCAAAGCTGACACCTTCCTCGCGCGGGCGCACCGGCGGCAGCGCGGCCGTGACGAGCCGCCCTTCCAGGGTGGGCGCCGAGCCTGCGAGGGTATCCGTGCCGCGCAGCGAGGCGATGGCAGCGTCCGCCATGGCGGTAGGCCGGATCGGCGGCAGCGGCGCATTGACCGGGCTGCCGGCCACGGCAATGGAGGCGGTCGCCATTTCGCCGGGGCGGCGCGGTGGCAGGGAGGCGAGCACGAGCTGCTGCCCGGCGCCGGCCGGGGCCTGGGCGAAGGCGAGCGCGCCGGCTGTGCCCGGCAACGCGGCGAGCTGCACCGTCGTGCCGTCCTCCGCGGGCAGGGCGAGGCCGCGTGGGCGCGCCAGCGGAATCGGCGCGTCCATGATCTGCGGCCGGGTTTCCGGAGCGGACTGCTGCGGCGCGGGGGCGGCAGCCACGGCTGCGGGTTGCGGGGCCGTGGGCTCGGGCGCCTGCCGTGGCGCGAGCCGCTCGGAGCGCTCGCGGGCGAGGGCGTTGGTGGCCGGGGATGGAGCCATCGCCACGGCGAAGCGGCCCCCGTCAGGAGAGTTGCCATCGTTGCCAAAGCCACCGCCGGCATAGGCCATGACGGTCGGTTGTTGCCTGGGCGCGCCGCGCCGGGCGCTCGGCCTGGCGTCGGCTTCCTCGTCGTCACCGCCGAAGAGCGAGGCCCAGAGGCTCTTGCGGCCGGTGGCGATCACCGCGCCCTCGTCGAGATCGGCCGTGGCATAGCCGGCGACGGCGCCGCCGCCGGACAGAATCTCCGCCTTGGCGAGCTCGTAGCCGGCAAGCGGCTGGCCATCGGCCGGCAGATGCACGGTCTTCTCGTCGGGGAAAAGCCGCACGAGCTGGTCGCGCGTCATGCGCGGCCAGGAGCGCACGGAGCCGACGTCGAGATGCACGAATGGATTGTGAGCGTTGGGGTAGAAGCCGACGCCGCCGCGCTGGAGGCGCATGCCGATCTCGCGGATGCGGCTGGTCGGCACGTCGGGCAGGTAGAAGTCCATCGCCTTGCCGAGCATGTGCTGGCTGTGCTTGGCGACCGCGCGCGACCGGCGACGCAGCATCGCGTTCGTCCCGGGCGAGCGATAGGCGGACACGACATGGAAGGGCTGGTCCGAGCCGAGATAGCGCTGGACCTCCCAGACCACGTCGAAGAGGCGCGGGTCCATGCGGATCGGATCATCGTTGCGCCAGTCGCGCAGTGCCCAGTTCAGCTTGTCCAGCGCAGCGGAATCGTAACGGCCGTCACGCTTGAAGGTGACGGTCGTCTCTTCCTTGGTGTGCATGTGCCGGATGGTGATGGTGCGGGTGTCGCCATTGGCGGCGGCGTCCTGCGTGCCGCGGATGCCGAAGAAGGTGGCCGCCAGGGCAAGTCCAACGGTCAGGACGCGTCGTACAGACGGCTTCGAGCCAGACTGCACCTGTCCCGCTTGCGTGGCTTTTGTCCTGCCCAATATGCCTGACCCGTTTCGGAGACCCGCCGCAATGGCGCGGGAACGTGAACGAACAGTTGCCGAGAAGAGTTAACGGCCCGTAAGCGAGCCGGCAATCGCCGCACCAGATATTTCCGACGCATCGTTAAACTTGTCAGCAAAGTGGCTAAAGGCGGATCGTGGCGAAAAGGTGCCCGCTACGCCGCCCCGCTCCTCAGCTGCGTTCTGCCAGCGCCTGCCGCACCAGGCGGTGGAAGCCGTAGATGTCGTCGAAGCGGGTGACCCTCCCGTCGGCGCCGACGACGATGGTGTTGTAGACGAGGTGGATCGGCAGCGGCTGGGGCAGATTGATCCGGCGCTCGCCCTTTCCGATCAGATTCTTCAGCCGCTCGCGCGTCCATTCCGGGCCGAGCACCTGGTCGGCCAGCGCGAAGGGGTCGTCGACGCGCACGCAGCCATGGCTGAAGGCGCGCTTCTCGGCCGCGAAAAGGCGCCGGTTCGGGGTGTCGTGCAGATAGACCGCATGCTCGTTCGGGAACATGAACTTGATCCAGCCGAGTGCGTTGCGCTCGCCCGGGGGCTGGCGCACCGAGATGCCGCCGCCCTTGGTGCGTGTCACGACGTAACCGCGCTTGACGGCATAGTCCGGATCGGCGGCGAGGCCCGGGATGAATTCCTTCCTCAGGATCGAGGGCGGCACGTACCAGGACGGGTTGACGATGACGTGGTCCATCTTGTGCGAGAAGATGGGGGTCGCCGTCTCCGGCTTGCCGATGATGGCGCGGGTCTCGTGCACGACCTTGTCGTGGCGCAGGACGCGCACGCGCATCTCCGGCACATTGACCATGATGTGGTCGACGCCGAGATCGGGCGGCAGCCAGCGCCAGCGCTCCATCTGGGCGACGATGTCGTCCTCGCCCTGGGCGCTCGCCGGCTTGCCGAGCGCGGCAAGCGTCCTCGCGCTCAGAATGCCGTTGGCGGGCAGCCCGGCCTTCTTCTGGAAATCGGCGAGCGCGAGCGCGGTCGAGCGGTCGAAGACAGGCTCCTCGCTGACGCCGAGACCAAGGCGGGCGCGCACCAGCGCGACGCGCTCGTCGCGCATGCCGAGCTTGAGCGGCGGGCCGGCGGGAATGCGGACCAGCGGGGTGTCGTCGAGATGCTCACGCAGCTCCGCGAGCTTCGCCTTGAGGCGCCGATAGCCCTCATGGGGCGGGTTGTAGGCTGCGAGAACAGCGCCGGCATCGGCGGAGCCCGCGAGTTCCGAGAGCACCTCAGTCGCGGAGGGCAGGTAGAGCGTCGGTGTGATCAGCTTCGACAGGCGGCGCGGCTCCAGACGGCCGCCGCGCGCGTCGCGGGCATAGAGCACGGCGAGCGCCGAGAGGCGGATATCGGCCTCGGCGAGCTTGTCCTTGTCGCTCGCCTCGAAGGCGGGCAGGGGATAGTCGTTCGGGCTCAAGCCATCTTCGCCGGCGCGGCCGAGCTGCGCGACGATGCGCTTGCCGGCCTCGGTCCAGCCCTTGCCGTCGATCCACAAGGGCCGGTTCTCATGGGCCTGATAGGCGGCGGCGATCTCGTTGCGCTCGCGCTCGCTGAGGCGGCGCAGCGCGAGCCCGTCCTGCATCTGCGCCGCGACGGCCGCAGCGAACTCGAAGCCGGGCGGCACGGTGATGACCAGCTTCGGCATCTCGGGCGCCGGCACCAGCGGCTCGACGGCCTTGAGCGGGCCGGAATCGGCGGCTGGCGGTGCGGTCTCGGCGCTCTTCGCAGCCGGGACGAGCGCCGGATCGGCAGGCGGCATCTCGATGGCCGGAATGGCAAGTGTGACCGGCTCGTCAGGTGTCTCCAGCGGGGCGGTGGCGTCCTGCTTGACGGGGTCCTGCGGCTTTGCGCCGATGCCGAGCGTGCCGGTGACGATCTCAGGCTCCTCGCCGGCGAGGTTGAGCTCGGGCAGCTCCGGCAGCGGGATGCCAAGCGTCGGATCGATCCGGACGGGCGTTTCGGCGTGGAGCGTGGCGCTTCCCAGAATGATGGCCAGGGCAGATGCCGTGGTCAGGTTCGCCCAGTGGCGACGACGCATAGTCGCAATCCCGATAGCTGCCGAATCACGTAATTCCTGCGTGAATCGGGTGGTTGAGACAAGATGCGGCGGCGCAACAGGCCGCTGCATTCGGTTCATTGGTCGCGGTTCACGCCGCGTCGGTTTCGTCGGAGTGCGGTTCGCTCTCGATCAGCCCGTAATCCTTGAGCTTCCGGTAGAGCGTGGAGCGGCCGATGCCGAGCTTGCGCGAGACCTCGGACATGTGACCGCGATAGTGCTGCAGTGCGAAGGTGATGATCTCGCGCTCCAGCTCGTCGAGCTTGCGCATGTCTGAGCCGGCGAGGAGATCGAGCGCGTTGGGGTCCCGCACCGGCATGTGGATGATGCGCGGCGCCGGTTCCGCTTCTCCATCCGGACGGGCGAACGGAGCGGGCGCCGGCGGGATACGGACCTCGTAGCCTTCCATCTGCGCGGCGATCTGCGGGAATTCGGTGACGCCGAGCTCCGGCCCGTCGGCCAGCACGACGGCACGGAAGACCGCGTTCTCGAGCTGGCGGACATTGCCCGGCCAGTCATAGCCCGAGATCAGGGAGATCGCCTCGGCCGAGATGCCGCCGAGCTTGCGCCCCTCCTCGGCGGCGAAGCGGGCGAGGAAGCCGCGGGCGAGGTCGCCGATGTCCTCCCGGCGCTGGCGCAGGGGCGGCAGCGTGATCGGGAACACGTTGAGGCGATAGTAGAGGTCCTCGCGGAACTCGCCGCGCTTCACCTGATCGAGCAGGCTCTTGTTGGTGGCCGAGATGACGCGGATGTCGACACGGACCGACTTCTTGCCGCCGACGGGATCGACTTCGCTCTCCTGGATGGCGCGCAGCAGCTTGACCTGCGCGTCGAGCGGCAATTCGCCGACCTCGTCGAGGAAGAGCGTACCGCCATTGGCCTCGACGAACTTGCCGAGATGGCGCTCGGTCGCGCCGGTGAAGGCGCCCTTCTCATGGCCGAAGAGGATGGATTCGACGAGGTTGTGCGGGATCGCGCCGCAATTGACGGTGATGAAGGGCTTGCCCTTGCGGTCGCTGGAGCCCTGGATGGCGCGGGCCAGCACTTCCTTGCCGACGCCGGATTCGCCTTCGATCAGGATCGGGATGTTCGATTTCGCGGCGCGCTCGGCGAGGCGCACGACGCGGGCCATGTCCGGGCTCTTGGTCGCCAGGTCGCGGAAGCCCAGCGTGTTCGAGGCGCGATGCTTGATGTGGCGCAGCTCGTGCTCGAGCGCACCGAGCTTGAGCGCGTTCTTGAGCGAGACCTGCAGGCGCTCGGCCCCGACGGGCTTGACCACGAAATCGGACGCGCCGGCACGCATGGCCGAGACGACGGTCTCGATCGAGCCGTTGGCCGTCTGGACGATGACCGGGGTCTCGCTGCCGCGCTCGCGCAGCGCGGCCAGCACGCCCATGCCGTCGAGGCCCGGCATGTTGAGATCGAGGACGATGGCGTCGATCTGCTCACCCTCGGGGGAGCCCAGCAGGTCGAGCGCAGCCCTGCCGTCCTCGGTGACGGTCACGTCGTAGCCGAAGCGCTTCAGCATCGCATCGAGCAGGCGACGCTGGACGGGATCGTCGTCGACGACGAGGACGGTGGCTGTCATGACACCTCGAAGATAGCGCAATATCGAGAAAGGCGCGCTGCCGGCGGAATCATCTGTTCCGTTCTGGGGCATGGTCGGCCAGAAGGGTTAAGCTTGGTTTAAGGAGCGGCGGCGCGGGCGACGTTGCTCCCCGGTCATGTGCCGGCCTATGGAGAGCCTGTGGGTGTCGGATGCGAGCGGGTTGGATCAACCCGGTCCTGGCGAGGTGTCGAGCGAATGAATTTCCACGAGACGATCCGGCGTTCCGGCGCCGCCGCGAACGCAGCCGGAAAGGCCGAGCAGACGCTCGGCAAGCTGCCGGAATGGGATCTGAGCCATCTCTACCCGGGCACCGATTCAGCGGAGTTCAAGGGCGATCTGGCACGGGGGCTGACGGAGGCGCAGGCGCTGGCCGGTCGCTACCGCGGCAAGCTCGCGGAAATCGCCGGCAGCCCCGAGGGCAGTGTTCTGCTGGCCGAGGCGGTGAAGAGCTACGAGGCGCTGAGCGATCTGCTTGGGCGGATCGGCGCCTATGCAGGGTTGGTCTATTCCGGCGACACCACCGATCCGCAGCGCGCCAAGTTCTACGGCGACACGCAGGACAAGCTCAACGCCGCGATCACGGAGCTGCTGTTCTTCGAGCTGGAGCTCAACCGCATCGAACCAGATGTGATGGCGAAGGTCGCGGGCGAGGGGCCGCTCTCGCACTGGAAGCCCTGGCTCGACGATCTCGCCAAGGACAAGCCGCACCAGCTCGAGGACCGGATCGAGGCGCTCTTCCACGAGAAGTCGATGACGGGCGCGGCCGCCTGGAACAGGCTCTTCGACGAGACCATCGCCTCGCTGCGCTTCCCGTTCAACGGCGAGGAGCTGACGCTGGAGCTGACGCTCAACAAGCTGCAGGACAGCGATGGCGAGGTGCGCCGTGCGGCGGCGGAGGCGCTCAGCACGGTGTTCCGCAAGGAGCTGCGCACCTTCGCGCTGATCACCAACACGCTGGCCAAGGACAAGGAAATCTCCGACCGCTGGCGCAGCTTCGAGGATGTCGCGGATTCGCGGCATCTGGCGAATCGAGTCGAACGTGAAGTGGTGGATGCGCTCGTTTCCGCGGTGCGCGAGGCCTATCCGCGCCTGTCGCACCGCTATTATCGCCTGAAGGCGAAGTGGTTCGGCCGCGAGGCGCTGGATTTCTGGGATCGCAACGCGCCGCTGCCGCAGGTCGAGCAGCGCACCATCCCCTGGACCGAGGCACGCGAGACGGTGCTCTCCGCCTATGGCGCCTTCTCGCCGAAGATGGCGGCGATCGCGCAGCGCTTCTTCGACGAGCGCTGGATCGACGCCCCGCCGCGTCCCGGCAAGGCTCCCGGCGCCTTTGCGCACCCGACCGTGCCGTCCGCGCACCCCTATGTGCTGCTGAACTACCAGGGCAAGCCGCGCGACGTGATGACGTTGGCGCATGAGCTCGGCCATGGCGTGCATCAGGTGCTGGCGGCGCCGAACGGGGCGCTGATGGCGCCCACGCCGCTGACGCTGGCCGAGACGGCGAGCGTCTTCGGCGAGATGCTGACCTTCCGCCGCCTGCTCGACGGCACGTCCGATCCGAAGCAGCGCAAGTCGATGCTGGCCGCCAAGGTCGAGGACATGATCAACACGGTCGTGCGCCAGATCGCCTTCTACACCTTCGAGCGCAGGGTCCATGAGGCGCGCCGGCAGGGCGAGCTGACGCCGGAGGCGCTTTGCGAGCTCTGGATGGGGGTGCAGGCGGAAAGCCTCGGGCCGGCGATCCGGCTCTCGGCCGGCTACGAGCCCTATTGGTGCTATATCCCGCACTTCATCCATTCGCCCTTCTACGTCTACGCCTATGCCTTCGGGGACTGCCTGGTGAACTCGCTCTACGGCGTCTACCAGAGCGCTGCGGATGGTTTCCAGGATCGCTACTTCGCGCTCCTCGCCGCAGGCGGCAGCAAGCCCTATGGCGAATTGCTGGCGCCCTTTGGCCTCGATGCGAAGGACCCGGGCTTCTGGCAGATCGGGCTGAAGATGATCGAGGGGATGATCATCGAGCTCGAAGGGATGGAGTAGCGCGGGGAACCTTCTCCCGGAGGGAGAGGGCAGGGTGAGGGGTAGGCCGCTCACCGCTTTTCCGTGAGATGGTCGCTGCTTTGTGGCGATGCCACGCCTTGCTGGTCCAGGGGCCTGCACCTCACCCCTGCCCCTCTCCTTACAGGAGAGGGGTTCTGCGTCGAGGTTAGTCCCTAGAACTGCACCCTCAGGCCCACCAGCGAGACATTCGCCGTGTAGTCCGCACCCTGCGACGTCGAGTTCAGCCGCTCATGAGTGAAGCTCGCGCGGATGGCGAAGGTGCGGGTCAGCTTGTATTCGACCCGCGCGCCGACATTCATGTAGTCCTCGCGGATGTTCTGCCCCTCGTAATCGGTGCGGCCGAAGCCGGTGAAGCCGGTGACGGTGAGGTTGCGGCGCAGCGCATGGGCGATCTCGAGGCTCAGGCGGCGGTTGGTCGTGCCGGAGGAGCCGGCGATGGTGGTGTCGCCCAATTCTGCCGTGCCGCGCAGCGTCACCGTGGTCAGCGGAGTGGGCGCCCAGATGACGGCCGCGTCGCCGACGAAGCCGCGCAGGTTCTTGAGGCGCGGATCTTCGTATTTGCGGTCCTGATAGCCGCCCGAGACCTCGCCGGTGAGCTGGCGGCTGATCTCGAAGCTTGAGCCGATCCTGGCCGAAACGCCGCTAGACGAGCGCTCGTAGCCGCTCGAATCCACCTTCTCGTCGAATGCGCGTTGGTCGATCTCGCCCTGGATGAAGGGTCTGAAGCCCGGCGAGACCTCGTAGCCCGCACGCAGCCGCAGACCGTACTGCGTCATGTTGCGGTCCTTCTGCGAGAGGATGGCGCCGCTCGACAGCTTGGCGTCCTCGTAGTCGTAGCGGTCGACGGAGCCGCGCAGGGTCAGCTGGAGCCGGTTGAAATCATGGCTCACCCCGGCCGAGCCGCCATATTGCCAGGTCAGCGGGCGGCCGACGACGTTGGCGGACAGGTCCGGCGAGCCGGGGCGCTGCGTGTCGAGCCGGATGCGCGATTCCAGCAGGACGCGCGTGTCGCGCGTCATATCCAGGCGCAGGTCGAGATTGCCCTCGCCCTCGGGTCTCGAAGCCTCGGGGTTGCGGAAGTAGTCCAGATAGGCGCCGCGAAGCTGGCCCTTGAGCTCATGGATGCGCCAGTCGGACTGGACCCCCAGCTCGCCCTCGTAGCGGCCGAAGGCGGAGCCTTTGGCTTCCGCACCCGTGCTGCGCTGCGGGTTGGTGTCGTAGCCGATCGAATTGGTGACGGATGGCCTGAGGATGACCGAACCGACCCTCACGCCGAGCGCGGCATAGGGATCCTCCTCCGGCTGCCGCCTGCGCGGTGGCGGCGGCGGGGGAGGGGCTGGAGGCGGCAATGTCGCGACCGCCGGTTGCGGGGCGCGGAACTGGCGCTGCGTGACGCCGCGCACGGCCGAGCCTTGCACCGGCGCACTGGCGCGTGGCGGCTGGCGGTTCGAGACCGCCGAGCCCTGGCCCTGGACCAGGGCGGCCGGATCGCGGATGGCTTGCGGCATCGGCTCGGCGGATACGGTGGAGCGCTCGGGTGGGGCCGGCTGCTGGGCGATGTAGCTCGGGGTGCCCGTCCTGAGCCCGCGCGTCTGCTGGGCGCTCGCTGCCGTGCAGGCGAACGCTAGTCCGGACAGCGCAGCGCCGGACAGAAGCAGGATTTTCGCGCGACCGGACACGGGGTTCGCGGGGCTCCAAGGCGAAAGCAACAGCACGCGCCGCAAGGCGCGCATGGTTAACGGAGTTAGAACGAACGGGGTTAAGGAGCCGTCAACGCGAGGCCGCGGCATCCGCCGCGGTAGAAATGCCGGCGGTGGCCGTGCTAGAGCGCGACGCCATGACAGCCGATATCCGCGCCTCCGCCCTCCGCACCGTCGCCACCGAGCGCGATGGGCTCGACACGCTCCATGCGGCGCTCGCCAACGGGCTGGGCGGGCCCTTCGCCGAGGCGGTGGCAATGATCCGCGCCGCGACGGGGCGGGTCGTCGTCTCAGGGATGGGCAAGTCCGGCCATGTCGGGCGCAAGCTCGCGGCGACGCTGGCCTCGACCGGGACGCCCGCCCACTTCGTCCATCCCGCCGAGGCCAGCCATGGCGATCTCGGCATGGTGCAGCCCGAAGATGTGGTGATCGCGCTATCCTGGTCGGGCGAGACGGCGGAACTCGCGGCGATCGTCGGCTATACGCGGCGCTTCCGCGTCGGGCTCATCGCCTTCACCTCCAACCCCGAGAGCACGCTCGGCAAGGAGGCCGATGTCGCGCTGATCCTGCCCAAGGCGACCGAGGCCTGCCCGAACGGGCTCGCGCCCACCACCTCGACGACGATGCAGATCGCGCTCGGCGATGCGCTGGCGGTGGCGCTGCTGGAGGCGCGGGGCTTCTCTCGTCAGGACTTTTTCGTCTATCACCCGGGCGGCAAGCTCGGCGCCCAGCTCAAGACCGTCGACAGCATCATGCATCGTGGTGGGGAGTTGCCGCTGATCGGGCTCGACACGGCTCTGCCCGACATCATCGCGATGATCTCGGCCAAAGGCTTCGGCTGCGCCATCGTCATGGATGGCGAGGGCAAGCTCGCCGGCGTCGTCACCGATGGCGATCTGCGCCGCAAGGCGACGATGGGCGGCGGCGATTCGCTGAGGGCGCGCGACATCATGACCGCCAATCCCCGCCGCATCGGGCTCGACACGCTCGCTGTCGAGGCGCTCGAGCTGGTCAACCGGCTGCGGATCACCGCGCTGATCGTGGTCGACGCGCAGGAGAAGCCGGTCGGCATCGTCCATGTGCATGACCTGCTGGCGATGGGCGTGGCGTAGTTTCAGCGTCATGCTCGGGCTTGACCCGAGCATCTCGTGACACGGACGCTCCCGAGCTTTTTTCTGCCGAAGATTCTCGGGTCTGCGCTTCGCTTCGTCCGAGACTGACGAGCGCCGGGACTCTTGCGGCTCCAATGTGCCTGCTTATCTAAAGCTCTAGACACTACAGCTTTCGGAGGCTGCCATGAACGGGCTCGAACGCGTGATGCCGATCGGGGCGCTCGCTGAGCGCACCGGCGTCAAGGTCGAGACGATCCGCTACTACGAGCAGGTCGGGCTGCTGCCGCCGCCGGAGCGCTCCGAGGGTAACCAACGCCGCTACAGTCGCCGCCACGCCGAGCGCCTCGCCTTCATCAAGCATGCGCGCGATCTCGGCTTCGCTGTCGACAATATCCGCACGCTGCTCAGGCTCTCGGACACGTCCGGCATCGCCTGCGACGAGGCCCATGCGATCTCGGTGGCGCATCTGGAGGAGGTGCGGGACAAGATCGCGCGGCTGCGCTCGCTGGAAAAGGAGCTGGAGCGCATCGCCACGACCTGCCACGGCGGCGTCGCGGCCTGCGATTGCGCGATCATCGAGGCGTTGGCCGACCATGGCCAGTGCAACCATGCCCATCATTGATGCGGGGTTTTGGAGCAGGAGGCGGATTGCCTCTCGTTTCCCGCGCCGAAAGGCTTAAATAGGGGCCGTGCTAGGCAGCCTTCGCGCTGCCCCTGAGAGGATGTCGCGAGAGGGTCGCGCGATGCCGCTACTGCGCTTGACGGGGGTGAGTCCCCAAAAGGGGAACAAACCCCGATTCTGCCCGAGTCAGCGATTCGGCCTCGCTTCGTTCCAGACTCGTTCCTGATTCCAGTTCATGATCCGGCCCGCGAGGGCCGGACGAAACGATCGGCTCCGTCGCCTTGCTTCCTTTTCGTTCGCTGCCGCCCGCCGCCCGCGCCCATGGCGTCACGGCGGTGCTGGGCCCGACCAACACCGGCAAGACCCATCTCGCCATCGAGCGCATGGTCGCCCATCCCACGGGGATGATCGGCCTGCCGCTCAGGCTGCTGGCGCGCGAAGTCTACCAGCGGGTGGTCGAAAAGGTCGGCCCCGAGGCCGTCGCCCTCGTGACCGGCGAGGAGAAGATCAAGCCCGACCGGCCGCGCTTCTGGGTCTGCACCGTCGAGGCGATGCCGCGCGACCTCGCGGTCGATTTCGTCGCCATCGACGAAATCCAGCTCGCTGCCGATCTCGACCGCGGCCATGTCTTCACCGATCGGCTGCTGAACCGGCGCGGCCGGGCCGAGACCATGCTGATCGGGGCCGCCACGATGCGCCCGCTGATCGAGCAGCTGATACCGGGCGTGAACGTCGTCTCGCGCCCGCGCCTTTCCGAACTGGTGTTCGCCGGTGACCGCAAGATCACGCGGCTGCCGCCGCGCTCTGCCATCGTCGCATTCTCGGTCGAGGAGGTTTACGCCATCGCCGAGCTGATCCGCCGGCAGAAGGGCGGGGCGGCGGTGGTGCTCGGCGCGCTTTCGCCACGCACGCGCAACGCCCAGGTCGAGATCTACCAATCCGGCGATGTCGACTATCTGGTCGCGACCGATGCCATCGGCATGGGGCTCAATCTCGACGTCAACCACATCGCCTTCGCCGCCGAGCGAAAATTCGACGGGCATCATTACCGGCAGCTGCACCCGGCCGAGTTCGGCCAGATCGCCGGCCGCGCCGGGCGGCACCTGCGTGACGGCACCTTCGGCACGACCGGCCGCAGCGCGCCGTTCGGCGTCGAGCTGGTTGAGGCGATCGAGAATCATCGCTTCGAGCCGATTCGGCAGATGCAGTGGCGCAATTCCGATCTCGACCTGCGCTCGGTTGCGGGGCTCCTCGATACGCTCAATATCCAGCCCTCCGAGCAGGGGCTGACGCGGGCGCTGATCGCCGAGGACATGTCGACGCTCGAAATCCTCTCGCGAGATCCGGATGTCGCGAGGCTGGCGCAGGGGCGCGCGGGGGTCGAGCGGCTCTGGGAGGTCTGCGCGCTGCCGGATTATCGCAAGATCTCGCCGATGCAGCATTCGGACCTGGCGACCACGCTTTACCTGCGTCTGATGCGCCATGGCCGGCTCGATATCGACTGGTATTCGGCCCAACTCGCCTCGCTAGACCGCACCGATGGCGAGATCGACACGCTCTCGGCGCGCATCGCGCAGGTCCGGACATGGACCTTCGTCGCGAACAGACCCGACTGGTTGCCCGATCCTGAGCATTGGCAGGGCATGGCGCGTCTTGTAGAGGACAAGCTGTCGGATGCTCTGCACGAGCGTCTCGCCAGCCGATTTGTCGATCGGCGCACCAGCGTACTGATGCGCCGCTTGCGGGAGAATGCGATGTTGGAGGCTGAGGTCACCGCGACGGGCGACGTGCTCGTCGAGGGCCAGCATGTGGGGATGCTGCAGGGCTTCCGCTTCACGGCGGACCCGAAGGCAGGCGGGGCCGAGGTCAAGGCCTTGAACCTGGCGGCGATGAAGGCGCTCGGCGCCGAGATCGAATCGCGGGCGGCGCGCGTCGTGCTGGCGGGGGACGATGCTTTCATCCTCGCTCATGACGGGCTGCTGCGCTGGACCGGCGAGCCGGTCGCCCGGCTCGTCGCCGGCGAGAAGGTGCTGGAGCCGCGGCTGCGGCTTCTCGTGGAAGAGCACCTCACCGGCGCTGCGCGCGAGCAGGTCGAGGCCCGGCTCGCGCTCTGGCTGAAGAATCACATCACCCGCCTGCTCGGCGCTCTCCAGATCCTGGAGGCGGCCGAGAACGTCACGGGCATCGCGCGCGGCATCGCCTATCAGGCGGCCGAGGCGCTTGGTGTGCTGGAGCGTTCCAAGGTCGGCGAGGAGATGAAGGCGCTGGAGCAGGACGGGCGCGCTGCGCTGCGCCAGCTCGGCATCCGCTTCGGCGCGTTCCACCTCTACCTGCCGGCGCTGCTCAAGCCGGCGCCGCGGGCGCTCGCCGCACAGCTCTGGGCGCTGAAGCATGGCGGGCCGGAGACGGCCGGGCTCGACGATATCGCGCATCTGGCAGCGTCCGGCCGCACCTCCTTCCCGGTCGACAAGGCCGTGCCGAAGGGGCTCTATCGCGCGGCCGGCTATCGCGTCTGCGGTGAGCGCGCGGTGCGCGTCGACATCCTGGAGCGCCTCGCCGATCTCATCCGCCCGGCGATCGCTTATCGCCCCGGCGTCACGCCAGGTCAGCCGCCGGCTGGCACAGCCGATCAGGACGGCTTCGTCGTCACCGGCGCGATGACTTCGCTCGTCGGCTGCGCCGGCGAGGATTTCGCCTCGATCCTGCGCTCGCTCGGCTATGTCTCGACCAAGCGCTCTGGCCCGGCCATCACGGTGGCCCTGGCGGCTCCGCCGGCCTCGACCGAGCCGGCTGTCGTCGTCGAGGCGCAGCCCGACATGGCTCCCGAGCAGGCGAGCGCCGAGGATGCGGCTCCGGCCGAGGCGGCAGCGGATGCCGATCCCGTCGAGGTGCTGACCGAGACCGCGGTCGCGACTGAGGAGGCGCCGGCGGAGGAGACTGCCGATGTGCCGGTCCTGACGGAAGCCGAAACCCAACCGGAGCCGGTTCCGGCCGATGCGATGTCGGCCCTGCCGGTCACGGCTGAGGCCGCGGTCGAGGCTGGGGAGCCGGTCGCTGCGGAAGCGGCGGAGGCTACGGATGCGCCGGCCGAGCCGGAGCAGATCGAGATCTGGCGCCCGCATCGCCATCAGGGTGGACGCCGGCCGGAGCATGGCCAGCGGGGCCGGCGCGATGGCGAGCAGGGCCGCGGCGAGCGTCCGCAGCGGGACGGCAGGCCGGGTGGGCAGCGCCGCGACAGCGGCCGTCCCGGCCAGCAGCAGCCGGCTGCGGCGCGGGCCGAGGGCGAAGCCGCCCCGCGCCAGGAGCGCCCACAGCAGGAGCGCCCGCGGCGCGACGAGCAGCCCCGGCAGGGACGTCCCGAGGGTGGGCGCGGTCCCCGGCGGGAGTTCAACCCCGATTTCAAGCGTGAGGGTCGCCCGGGCGGTCCTCGGCGGGAGGATCGGGGTGGTGGCGAGCGGGAGCGCTTCCAGCAGGCGCCGCGTCCGCGCCCGGCCAATCGCGAGCCGGACCCGGATTCGCCCTTCGCCAAGCTCGCGGCGCTCAAGGCGCAGCTCGAGGGCAGCAAGAACTGACCCGGCCTGGGAGGCGCGGACCGCTTGCAGGAGCATCGTCAACGCCTCGACAAATGGCTCTGGTTCGCGCGCTTCGCGCGGACCCGCCCGGCCGCTGTGCGCCTGGTGGAGGACGGCCATGTCCGCATCGAGGGGCGGCGGGTCGTCAACGCCGCGCAGGGCGTGAAGCTCGGCGACGTGCTGACGCTGGCGCTGCCGCACGCGACGATGGTGGTGCGGGTGCGCGCCTTCGCCGAGCGGCGGGGGCCGTTCGAGACGGCGCGGCTGCTCTATGAGCGCCTGGCCGGCGGCAGCGACGATGCGCCGCTTGCGGAGAGCGGGGACGGCGATTAAATCCGCCCGCGATCGTCGGCGGGCCATGCGCTGCCCGCGGCGCAGATCGTTCTCCGGTATGTGACCGGACGAAGGATCGTTCTGCCGGACAATGAGAGAACAACCTTGAAACCGCCGCCCGGCAGGGGTTTATGGGGTTGTTTAGAAGTGTTGGAAGGGCCGGCCCATGACCTATGTGGTCACCGAGAACTGCATCAAGTGCAAGTATATGGACTGCGTCGAGGTCTGCCCGGTCGACTGCTTCTATGAAGGCGAGAACTTCCTCGTCATCCATCCGGACGAGTGCATCGATTGCGGCGTGTGCGAGCCGGAATGCCCGGCCGAGGCGATCAAGCCCGACACCGAGCCCGGCCTCGAAAGCTGGCTGCAGCTCAACGGGAAATTCGCGGCGAGCTGGCCCAACATTACGCAGAAGAAGGAGCCTCCCGCGGACGCCAAGGCGTTCGACGGCGTGCCGGGCAAGCTCGAGATGCTGTCTCCGAATCCCGGCGAGGGAGACTGATCCTGCCCACGGAAAAATGACCTTTGGTCATCTCTCGCAGCGCATCTTCGACATTGCATCGGCGGCCCCGAAAGTCGGCTTATTTTTTCGGCCTGATGCATTAACCACGACTTGGCCATGCCCGTGCGGGGGGACGCCGCTGCGCGTTTACCTTTGATTCGGCGTGTTTTTTGTGTTACAAGCCAGCCCTAGTCGAATTCGTTCCGCACGCCCCTGCGAGGTCCTGCAATACGGGGCACCCCCAACGCCAGAACGTGAGAAAGACCGGTTCCCGCCGGCCTTCATAGCGTTCATCCATGGGGCGAAAGAAACAGTCGACTGAGGGAGCGTGAAGCGGTGCCCATTTTGCGTCGCGTCAGGCGGAAGGTCCCCGGCCAACCGGACGGGGACAGATCATCGCGTGCTCGCGTCGAGCGGGCCGGTCAGGAGTCGTAACGGCATGTCCACTGTGAAGAAAGCTGTTGTGCGCTTGGGTTTCAAGACGGGCGAATACGTCGTCTACCCGTCCCATGGCGTCGGTCAGATCACGGCGATCGAGGAACAGGAAGTTGCCGGCTTCAAGCTCGAGCTCTTCGTGGTCAGCTTCCAGAAGGACAAGATGACGCTGCGCGTCCCCACCGCCAAGGCCGCCAGCGTCGGCCTGCGCAAGCTCGCCGATGCCGAGGCCGTCGCCAAGGCGCTGACCACGCTCACCGGCCGCGCGCGCGTCAAGCGCACCATGTGGTCGCGCCGCGCGCAGGAATACGAGGCGAAGATCAATTCGGGCGATCTGGTCGCCATCGCTGAGGTCGTGCGCGATCTCTATCGCTCCGAGGCTCAGCCCGAGCAGTCCTACTCCGAGCGCCAGCTCTATGAGGCTGCCCTCGACCGCATGACGCGCGAGATCGCGGTTGTCGACGACGTCACCGAGACCGAGGCGCTCAAGAAGATCGAGGCGCAGCTTGCCAAGTCGCCGCGTCGCGCCAGCAAGGCCGAAGCCGAGGCTGCCGATGCCGAGCTGGAAGGCGACAACGACGACATCCAGGAAGAGGCCGCCTGAGCGGTTTCCTCCGAAAGGATTTGAAGAACCCGGCGGGCAACCGCCGGGTTTTTTGTTGGGCGGTTGTCGAACGCTCTGGCTGCCGCAATTGGCACGGAAAGCGCCGGGAACGACGGCTACACCCGCTCAGGCGGTGCCCGTCTCCGCCTTGAGGAAGGCGATGCTGCGGGCCCAGGCCTGCTTAGCCGCGGCGGCGTTGTAGCGCTCGGCGCTGGTGTCGTTCATGAAGGCGTGGTCGACATCCGGATAGACGATCGCCTCGTAGCGGATGCCGGCAGCCTTCAGTGCCTTCTCGTGGTCCGGCAGCATGCCGACGAGGCGCGTGTCGCGAGAGGCCTGCTGGATCAGGAGCCGCGCCTTGATCTGCGGCACCTTGGCGAGATCGGGCGGGCGGCCATAGAAGATGACGCCGGCATTGAGCTCCGGCGCAGAGACGGCGAGATCGTTGACCGCGCCGCCGCCCCAGCAGAAGCCGACCGCGCCGAGCTTGCCGTTCGCATCAGGGCGTGCTGCCAGGTATTTGAACGCGGCGCGGCCCTGCGCCACGACGTTCTCCGGCGAAAGCTGCGGGAAGAGCGCGCGGGCGGCGTCCGCATCGGTCGGCGTGCCGCCGAGCGGCGTCAGGAAATCGAGGCCGAGCGCGGTGAAGCCCTCGAGCACGACGCGCCGGGTGATGTCCTCGATATGCGGGTTGAGCCCGCGGTTCTCATGGATGACGAGGACGCCGCCGCGCCGGGCTTCTGCCTTGGGCGTGACGAGATAGCCCTTCAGCGCGACGCCATCGACCGTGGCGTCGAGGCGCGTGGCGGCGATGCGGGCGTCGTCGGGCGCGATCTGCTGGGCGTGCGCGTAGTTCGGCTCCAGCAGGGCGAGCGCCGCTTCGGCCGCTGCGGCGGAGCCGGCGACGGCCAGCAGCCGGTTCATGAAGACGCGCCGGTCGAGCGGCTTGTGCGTGTATTCGTCGTAGAGTTCGACGATCCTGCGGTCGAGCGCCATTCTCATCTCCCTGACGTTGCCTTTCCCGATCATAACGACGGGAAAAGACGAAGTGGGAGAGGGAGGGCTGCGTCTCGCAGTCTTGTGAAAGCACGCCGTGCCGGTGCGACCACAATCCTGTTGGGGCCGCGTGGCGTTAGACCAGCGAGGGCTTCAGAAGGTCGAGAACTTCCAGTTCAGGCCGGCGCGGACGATGCTGCCACTTGTTTTCCGGCGCACCGTTGCTCCGAGGAACTCGTCATCGGGGTCGGTCGAGAAGCCGGAGAGGACATATTTCGTCCTGCCGAGATCGTAATAGAGATACTCGCCCTTGAGCGTCAGGTTGTCGGTGATGGCGTATTCGACGCCGCCGCCAAGCGTCCAGCCGGCGCGGGTGCCGGCCTTCCTGCCCGTCCAGAGACCCTGGAACGGGCCGTCATCGTCCGAGCCGGTGGGAATGATGCTGGAGGCGTCCTTTGTCCGGCCATAGGCGAGGCCGCCCGTCGCATAGACCAGGGTGCGATCGAAGGCGTAGCCGGCCCGGGCGCGGACCGTGCCGAGCCAGTCGATGCTGGAGCGGGCGGTGGTGGTGACGGTGGCGGTGCCGACGGCGTCGCTCAGCGTCCTCGACCAGGAGGATTGCTGGCGCCCGTCGAGATACTGAATGTCGGCCTCGGCGCCGAGCACGAAGCGGTCGATCTGATAATTGTAGCCGATCTGGCCGCCGCCGACGAAGCCATTGCCGTTGCGGCCGAGGCTCTGCGGGACGAGGGCGAGGGCGTTGAAATCGGCAAAATCGGCAGGATTGGTCAAAGCATAGCTGTAGCGGGAACGGTTCTCGCTCCAGACATAGCCCGCATTCGCGCCGACATAGAAGCCGGTCCAGGTGAAGGCGGGTGGAACCGCAACCGGCGCAACGTATTGACGCGAGGGCAGATCAGCAGCCAAGGCAGCCGATCCGTAGAGGAAGCCGGCTGCTGCCGCAAATGAAACAAACGTCTTCATGTTCTCAGCCCCCACGGCAGATAGCGTTCGCCATGCCGAATCATGAAGTCGGCAGCAACCGGGGCAATTGAAACATAAACCCGTAAATTCAATCGAAACGAAATACCGAAAGACCGGCCCGTCTATGCTTTATTCCGCGACGATCTTGTAGCGCCGGCTCGGGTCGAGGGGCGCGTCCCGGTCAAGGCCATTGAGCAGGCGGAAGAGCTCGGCCGGCCGATCCTGTCCCGGCATGCGCTCGGCCATGCTGGCGACGGTGTCGCCCGCCTCGGCCGGCACGATCCGGATCTGCATGGGCTTCACAGCCTGAGCCTCCGCCGGGCTGAGCGTGCGGAAGCTGTCGATCAGGCTGCGCATCGCCCGCTCGGGGTCGCTCGCGCCGCGTGCGGCCAGGATGAAGCGGTAGACGCGCTCCCCCACCTGTACGGCCGCGAGGCGGAACATCCAGTCCGTGCCCTTGCCATGGGCGATGACGGCGGGCTGGCCGCCGATCTGGATCTGTTCGATGCCGTTGGTCTCGACGCCCTCGATCCAGCCGGCGGCGACATAGGATTCCAGCGTCTGGCCGCTCTTCAGCGTCACCGAGTCGAAGCGCAGCGCCTGGGCGCCGCTGGCGCTGACGCCGATGACCATGTCCTGTGCGGCTTCGAGGCTGAAGCCCTCCGGCGCCGCGAAGGCGATGCGCAGCGTGCTGTTGAGGTAGCGCCGGCCGCGCACGACGCCGTCGCGCGGATCGTCGCCATAGGCGAGCCCCTCGATGGCGGCGAGCCAGCGCCCGGAATCGCGCTCTCCGATGCCGGGCGCGCCGATCTGGCGGGCGGCGGCGGTGACGGCGGCGATGCGCTCGGGCGTCTGCGGGTGGCTGGAGAGGATGTCGAGCCGCTTGTCGTCGGCGCTCTGGCTCTGGCCGCCCGCGCGATAGGCGGTGTTGCGGCCGAGCGTGGCGAGGAAACGGCTGGCGCCATACGGGTCGTAGCCGGCCCGCGAGATGTTGCGCACGCTGATCTGGTCGGCGGTGAGCTCCTGCTGGCGCGAGAATTTGGCGAGCGAGAGCTTCGAGCCCGCCTGCACGGCCGCGCCGCGCGAGGGATCCTTCAGCACCTGCGAGACGACCTCGCTGACCAGCGCCGATTCCGCTTCCTTCTCGGCGCGCTCGACGGCATGGCGCGCGGTGACATGGGCGATCTCATGCGCGAGCACCGAAGCGATCTCGGCCGTATCGTTGGCCAGGACGAGCAGCCCGCGCGTGACGTACAGCCGGCCGTTTGGCAGCGCGAAGGCGTTGACGACCGGGGAATTCAGGATGGTGATCTCGTATTGGCCGATCTGGCCCTCGCCGGCCCTGGCAAGCTTCTGGACGACCTCCTCGATCGCGGCGCGGGCGCGCGGCGCGCGGTATTCGCCACCAAACGCCGCCAGCAGCCGCTGGTGCTCCTGGTCGGAGGCGCGCTGGGCCGGGCTGAGGCGCGGGGCGATCTCGTCGCTGGTGCTGCCCGTGGTCGACGGCAGCAGCGCGTTCTGATCGCCGAAGCAGCCTGCGAGCAGCAGGGCCGGCAGCGCGACCGCCGCCAGTCGCCATGAACGCGATGCTCGGCAGAATTCCAGCATATCCTCAGTCGATCAGTTCCAGCGCTGCCCGGGACGTCGCCTCCAGCAGGAGGCCGTCGCGTCCGGAGAGAACACCATAGGCGCGCAGGCGTTTACCGCCCAGGCCGGCTACGGTCCAGCCGCTTTCCTTCAATTCTCGCCAGAGGCTGCGCGTCACCACGATCGAAGCAGCCTCCCCGGGGCGGCGCGAGAAGTTCAGATAGGTCCGCTGGGAACGTTCGCCCACCGAGGCGATTCGGCCTTCCAGCCTGACGTATCGCCCTTCCTGCGCCTTTACAGCGGCGAGATCATGGCCGTCGATGGCGGTCGAGGCGGGTTGAAGCGGCTTCGATGTCGCAGCCTGCCGGATGGGAGCGGCCTTGCCCGCGCAGGCGGCGGGCGCCGGCTCCGCCAGAGGCAGGGCCGCGCCGCCATGCTGCAGCAGGAGCGCGAGATCCTGGCGCGGGCCGCCGGGCGCCTCGGCCGGGATATAGAGCCGGGCCGGCCACCGCCCCCAGCGGTCGCGCTCGCCGGCGATGGCGAGTTCGAGCGTGCGGTCGCGATACAGGGTCAGGCCGGCGCTGAAGCGCGCGGCCTCGGCAGCGTCCTGTCGCGGCGCGAGGCCGATGAGGCGCAGGCTGCGGCCGTCGCTCAGAAGCGGGTCGCCTGCGGTATCGGTGCCGGCCAGCCGGACGGTTGCGACCTCGCCCTCCGGCGCAGGGCACCCGGCCGCGAAGACTGCCGGAACGACCGCCAGCGCCTCGATCGTGACAGCGACAAGAAGGGACTTCACCCGCATCGTGATTATGCTACACGGAGTCTCGTGCGTCCCGGTAGCTCAGCAGGATAGAGCAACGGTTTCCTAAACCGTAGGTCAGGGGTTCGAATCCCTTCCGGGACGCCAAAAATAGCCTATATCAATGGGTTACCAGGCGGTTCGCCAAGGTGGTTCGCCAATCGGTTAGCCGCCCCGCTTTTTATGCTCTTCGTGAAGGTCCGTGACCTTCTGCAGCCCTGCACGGGCAAGGCGCTCCTGGTTCGCCGACTTCGTGTAAAGCTCGGCGTGCTTAATGTCAGTGTGACCGAGCGTGTCCATGATCTCGCGGGTCGTGGCGCCGCCATCGGCGAGCATGCCGCCGAGCGTCTTGCGCAGGCCATGCAGGGTGCAGCCCTTGGGCAGGCCTGCCGACTTGGTCCAGTCCGCCATGCGGCCTGTGAGCGACTTCGCAGAGAACGGCTCGCCATAGGCAGTGAGCAGGATCGTCGGACCTTTCAGGTCGGTCGCGTCGAGGGCCTCACGCAGCATCGGCGAGATCGGCAGCCGCATCTCCCGCCTAGTCTTAATTTGAGTCAGGGCGATCGTGTCGCCTCGGATCGCCGTGACGGGTAGGGCCGCGACGTCGCTTCGGCGGTTCCCGAGCCAGAGCGCAAGCGTATAGACGAGGCGCGGCGTCGTGCCGATCGGCCACTTGGTCTCGAACTGCTTGCGCTCGTCGTCGGTCCAGGCGCGCCAGCCTTTGAGCTTCGGCCTATAGTTGAGCCGATAGCTCGGATCGGTCTCGATCCATTCCTCGTCGAGCGCGACCAGGATCATCTTGCGGATGGTGACGAGCAGATGCCGCGCGGCGTGTGGCCTGTCGCTGCGATCGGCCAGCAGGCCCTTAAGGTGTCGGCGCCGCAGATCGGCCATCGGCGCCTCGCCCCAAAGCGTCTTGACGCCCTCGGCGATCGGGGACTCGAGGAAGGCTTCGGCGATCGCCGACTGCTTCTGCTGGGTGACTGCGTCGAGTTGCTTCCACTCGGTCGTCTTGGTGGTAACGACGCGCCATGCAGCCCGCATCGATCGCGGCAGCGCTGCGAGGGGATGCCTGACCACCTCAGCCTTGCGCGGCGTGCGGCCTTCAACGGCGGCCTGATAGGCTTCCTCGAATTCTGGATCGCCTGGCAGACCCGGTAGCGGGATTGTCTTACCTGAACGTCGAAAGCGCCAGCGTTCACGGCCGTGGCGATCTTTGTATCGACCTGCATTGGGATAGGTTTGGGTCATGTCCAGACGCTAGCGGAAGCTCGCGCTCTTTCGAAAGGCGCCGTCGATCGCATTCTCATCGGCGCTTGCTAAATCAGAGAACGCCATGTCGAGTTCAATTCGATCCCAAACCACGCGACCATCCAAGCGCCTCCCCTTGGGCATCCTACGGTCCGCTACCAACTGGTCGAACTTCGTGGTGCCTACGCCGATGTAGTAGGCGGCCTCTTCACGGCGCAGCCCTCGCGGAATCCAGGCGATTGAATCGACGCGGCGCGGAGGAAGAGGAGCGCTTGAATCGTGCTCTCTAGGGGAAGCGGAGTACTTTTTCATCGAACAGACTCACGGATATCGGCTCGCGTTTCCGCGAGTGACCACCCGTGCCATCCACTCGGACGATCCCGGACACGGCACAGAGGATGCGCCCGGCGATTTGACAGGTAGCGAAGTTCCCGCGCCCCTGTCAGGATACGATAATGTCGACCCCAGTCCGTGCACAATCCCACGCGCCCGGATCGAACAAGCGACCCGAACCAGAACCTTTTTATTTGCTCTCGCTGTTCTGAGAGCAAAGTGGCCACATCCCGCGGCTGCCACTCGTTTTGCTGGCCTCTTTCGGAAGGACGACGCTTCTGGCCCGTTGTGTTGAAGGTGCCAGAACCTGCCGCCCCATCTGGCCGAATCGGCTTGCGGGACAGGCAGAGCCTACCAGAACCGCCGTTTTCCTCAAAGACAGCCAAGGTCTTCATCGGCTCGCTCGGTAGCTTTGGTTAATGAGATCCAGCTTTTAGGTCGGTTCTGACGTTGGCGGCCGGCGACAGGATCATGGAAGCTCTCGCACATAGCCCTGGCCTAGCGACTTGTAGCTGATGAGCTTGTCCCGGGACGCCGGGTTCATGACCCAGTCGTGGATGATTACCTCGGCGATCCGGATTAGCCGATCGGCATCATCGGATTTCGGCCGCATGAAGTAGAACTCCTTGGCCTCGCTCCAGCGGGCACTGTCGCCGAAGCCATAGGCCGTGCCGCGCGTGAACTCCTCGGGCGTTCGGTCAATCTGCTTGCAGTGCGCCTGCGCTTCGGGGGTCTTGAGCCAGGCGTTCAGCGAGGCGTCCTCCATGTACATGTGAAGGCGCTCCTCGAATTCGTCCTTCGAGAGCCCGCGGGGCAGTCGAACCGGAAGGCACTTGTTGGCGACCTTGACCGGCGAACCTTCGAGGGGCGCTCCCACGGGCAGGATGTGCTGGAACATCCAGTTGTCGAAGCCTCGATCGGAACAGGGATAGCCGTCGGCGCTGACGGTGACACAGCCATAGTGATCCTTGTTCAGTTCCCGGAGCCGGTCGGTCAGCTTGACCTGGGTCGTGACGGAGACTTTGTGGATCGCGGCGAAGAGCCTCCGGGCGACGCCTAGCAGGCCCGTCTTCACGGTCGGTTGGCGATGATCTTCTCCGCAGCCCGCGCAGTAGATGTAGGCCAGCGTGCCGGGAGCGTAAGTCCGCTTGAAAGCGTCGGAGGTGAAGGCGTCGAGCGGGAGCGGGAGGAGCGCTTCGCCACCGATCCGGGGCCAGCGCACGGACCACCAGTGGGTGACGGCCCCGGCGCTTCCATCCGGCAACAGCTGGGTGCCGGGCTTGAGCTTCGGGAGAACGGGGAAGGCGATCGGCGTGGTGCCGTCGGTGATGATGTCGGTCGTCATGAGAGGGTCTTTCGGTTTCTGGTCCCTGGGGGTTCTTGCCCAAGGCTCCCACATCCCTCCTTCCTGACATGCGTGCAGGCGGCGCCTTGGAGGCACCGCCTGCACGTTTTTTCGAACGTCGTTCAACCCGCCACGTCATCTGCGCCGAACGATGTTCACCTCACGTCGAACGTCGTTCGCTCTCCTTGGATGGACGGCGAACGATGTTCACTTTGAGTTTGTCGCTCGCAAAGCGCTGTACGCTGTCCCGAACGACGTTCAGCGATAGCCGAACGCCGTTCGAAAGCGCTTTTGCGACACCGAACGATGTTCAGACGATCTCGATCCAGGTCGGGATGCCGATGGCCATGCGGTCCGAGTTGACGAGCTTGCCGAGCCAGCTACCGTCCTCGAAGATCATCCTGACGGCCGCCTGCATGTGGAGCGGATCGCCGCGGCAGGCCCGGTCATCGATCGCTTTGACGACCCGCTTCTTGGCCTTCACCCCCTCGGATCCCTTGACGACGGGCCAGATTGCGATCTGGGCCGCCGCCAGATAGGCCATGAGCTGGGCGCCTTCCGCCGCTCGACGCAGCTCCGTGGCAGTCTCGCCCGGCGTTCGCGACAGCGCGAACAGCCGATCGGCCGTCTTGATCAAGCGCTCGACGCGCGAGGCTAGCCGTTCGAGATCAGGCGCCTGCGACAGAATCTCGGCCCAGCGCTGAGCGTTGGGATCCACGAACACGGGCGGGCCGCCTTGAGGCGGGAGGACGGTGCTGAGATCGTAGTGCCGCAGCGGCCAGTCGGCGAGACCACGGTCCTGCGCGGAGGGGACGGCCGGCCGGGCGGGGACCATCAGCTCACCGACATTGAAGGCCGCGCGCTTGACGCGGATGCGGGTCGCTGTCGCCGGCTCGAGGGCGGGAACGTGGCTGCCGTCCTGATCGTCGCCGTAGGGTCCGATGGACTCAGCCAGCGCGAGCTTGGCCTCGACGCAATCGAGATTGTCCGAGGGCCAGATCGCGACGAGCGCAGTGAAGCTGAGGCCGATCAAAGTCAGGCCGACCGCGATGCCGGGAACGTCGTTGAAGCCGGCAGCGAACCGGACCCGCATGGCCTCGTCGGCCAGGCGCTTGGCTTGCCTGGCCGCGAACTTCAAGTCGGGGATCGCAGAGCGGAAGGCGACGAGCTCGGCAACGGAGGGATCGTCGCTGACGAGCTCGGTGACGATCGCGATCGGATCGAGGTCGGTGCGGATCTCCGGGCGGTCGACAGCGCCGCCCTGGTTGGGACCGGCGTGGTCCAGGTTCTTGTCAGTCATCGTAATTGTCTCTCAGTGGGGGTTAAAGCCATGTGGCTTCATCCCCACTCCGTTCCCGGAATCGAGACAGGCGCCCCGCCGGGCGCCTGTCTTTCTTCGTCGTCGCTGGGCGCCGATCCGACGCCACCGCTCTCCCACGGGCTTTTGTGGCATTTTTCCGTCAGAGCGCCGGGGGACGCGCTCCCCGTCCGGATGCCACGCCTCCACCACGGTCCTCCCCCGGGTACCTGAGCTCATTCTTCGCAGGGAGAGGCGTGGGAGCGCCGCCCTGTCTGGAAGGACATGGCCGGGCACTTTCAGACCGGGTTGGCGGCGATCATCGTGCGCAGGTTCTGGCCCATTGCGATCGCGATCAGCAGCCCCGCCTGCAACTGCGGGCGGTTCGTCACCGTGGTGTGGGCGGCGTCGAGCACGAGGTCGGTGTCGACCTCCGCCTGGGACAGGGCGATCTGTGCCAGCACGATGGCATGCTGCAGGAGGGCACCCTCAAATGCCGCCGCGATCGCATCGCGGTCGCGCGAGCTGAGCTCGTCCTGGTCGAGGGACATCGCCAAGCGGCTCGCCATCTTGGCATGGCGCCTGGCTTCGTCGAGAAGTGTGGTCAGGTCGACCGTCTGCTTGAGCCAGTGGTGCAGCGTCGCTTGCTCCTCGATGACATGCAGCGTCGCCCGGCTGGGCTGGGGCGGCGCGCCACGTCCCCGACCTGCGAAGGCGATGGCGTCCTGGGCGATGACGGCCGCATCGACCCCGTTGCGGCCAAAGGCAATTGCACCGGCGTGGCGCAGCTCGTTCTCCTCGGGATTGTCCAGCGCCGCCAGGAAGGCGGCGCCATGCTGGCGTCGGGCATGGCGATCGGCGCCGGTGCGCGCGGGCATCAGCGCGACGGCAGCCGTCGCAGTCGCGTTGAGGAGAGCCAGCGCATAGAGACCGGAAAGCTGTAGGTGGACGGCAGCGCGGTCGGTGTTCTGGACGAGCGCGATCAGGCGCGCGACCTCCGCGGCATGGTGGCGGGCCCGGTCGACCATAGCGACGACCGAGGGCGGGTTGCGGGCGAAGTGCGCATAGTCGGCGATGCCGGGCTGGTGCAGGCGGAGGGCCGCGAGCTCGTCGATGACGGCACGCACTGTCGGGTCGAGCAGCAGGCCGCGCAGGCTCGCGGGGGGCGCGGGCTCGCGCGGGTTGGAGTTCGTCATGTTGATTCCTTTCTCTTGCACAGGCGTCGGAGGTTCTCTGGGGTTCTAGAGTCCCCGTCCTCGCTTCCCCTTTCAGTCCCTGGATCTCGTCTTTCGCGGTTCCGCACCCGCAGGCGGCGGCGCTGGCGGCACGATGCCTGACAGAAAGCCGATCTGGCCCTTCGCCTCGCGACCGAGCCGCAGGATGTCCTCGGCTTGGGCCAAATCGGTCCGCGTCACGTGCCGGCGACCATCAACGCAGGCGAAGCCGAAGGCGATCGGCCACAGCCGTGACATTGCTCGCGGCGTCTGCGCCATCAGCTGTTCGAGCAGGGCATCGGTCGGCGTTGCAAACAGGCCGCCGGTGGCGTCATTCGCCTCATCGAACAAAGAGCGCTGAATCGCCAACATTTGCCCCGGCTTCAGCGCGATCTCGAAGGCGATCAACCGATCGACAATCGAAGCCGGCAGCGGCGCCAGATCATTGGCGGTGGCGATCCAGATGATGTGGTCGGCGCGGATCGGAACCTCGAGGAACTCGTCGGTGAAGCGCGCGGCATTCTCCTTCTCCAAGAGGCTATGCAGCACATTGACGGGCGTTTCCGACGGGTTGATCGGACTCGACTTCTCAAGCTCGTCGATGAAGATGACCGGGCTGGCGCAACTGCAGTCGAGCAGAAGCTGGGCGATCTTTCCGGGGGCACTGGCGCGCCAGACCGGCGCCAATCCCGAAAACCAGGTGCCCCGATCGGTGACGGTGTTCATCGGGATCGTCAGCGTCGCGACGCCAAACGCCTGCGCCAGGCGGTGGGCGTAGAAGCTCTTGCCAACGCCGGGCGCGCCGAGCAGGACGCAGGGGTCGAGGCGCAATGGCTGGCCGCTTGCGATCGCCAGCGTCGCGGCCCGCAGGATCCAGGCGGTGACCGCCGCGAACTGTGGGCAGATCAAGTCGAGCGCGGCGATGCGGGCGATCATCTCGGCATCCGGCACGAGCAGGCTGCGCCACGAGCCGCGCTCGTCGTCATAGAGCCGCTGCCAGAGCGCGCGCTGCCGGCCATGGGCGTTGCCGTCCTCATCGTTCGAGGAAGAGACCTGATCGCCGTGGAGGCGGCGGTCGACATCGAAGTAGTCGAACAGATGGAGGCCGGCGGGCTCGGGGCGAGGCGCCGGCGGCGATGAGCGCCTGCGGCGCGGGGAACGGGTGTTCGAGGTCATGTAGAGTCCGGCTCGGGTTCGTTGGGGTCCTGCTCCTGCAGTTCCATTCCCGGCCGGTGATGTGAAAAAGGGCGCCGCCTCGCGGTCGCGCCCTTGTGTCGTCGTCAGGGTCTTCGAAAGCGACTTCGCCTAAGCCGCGGCGGGCGCTCGGCCATCCGTTTCCACCCCTGGCCCCAGCGAATCGCGGCGCTGAATCAGCCAGGCCCGGATCTGATCGAGAGCCGCTCTCGCGTCGGGCTCGTCCGTCGTGGCCGCGAGCTCATCACATCGCGCCAGGGCGCGTGGCAGCGTCAGCCACGGCACGTCGTCCTCGGTCATCAAGCGATGGCGCAGCCAGTTCCGGCCGCGGCGCTGGGCTTCCGGCGAGAGCGCCTCGGGCGCATTTAGGAAGATCTGGCGGACGGCCAGGCTGCGCAGCCTCGGGTCGCGGATGTGCCAAGCAGCATGATTCTCCCGGTACTTCCACTCGATCTCGTGCCAGCGCCGGCAGGCCACGGCATCGGCGTCGGAGACGAAGCCGCCAGCGTACAGCTGCTGATCCGGATACGGCGACGACTCCCGATCCATATACTGTCCCTCGAGCGCGAGGACGAGCTGCCGGGTGAAGGTCGGGTGCGCCCACAGCGCCCGCGCCCGATCGCGGTACACCGCGTCCGGCTCCGGCTCGATCAGCGCATGCGCGGCCTGTTCCCAGGAGAACAGGATCGGCATGGCGTTCGTCCTGACTTGCCGCACCGGCGACTGGCTCGACCGGATCCGAGCCAGCAGATCAATCGCAGGAAGGTCGATAAACCCGGCCGGATCCTGGCTGAGATCGAGGCAGACCCGCGCCGCCGGGTTGGTTGGCGACGCGATCATTGGCAGCACCAGAGTAAGGCGGGAGGTCCCGCCCAGGATCACTGGCTCGCCCGCTTCCATCAGTCCGATTGGCCCGGACTTTTTTGCGTGCAGGAGCATCGTCGCCATCGTTGACGGAGCGCGCTCGCGCAGGAGCATGAACAGCTCGCGGGTTGCGCGAACGTCGGCGAGCGCATCATGCGCGTCGGCTTCGCTCAACCCGATCCGATTGGCGCGGCAGACGTCGCCGAGCCTCATCACCGGCTTGCCGGCGTCGTCCCGCGGGATGGTGATGGCCTGAGGCTCGACCAGGGCGACGGCCCGAAGCATGGAAAGCACATCGCCCCTGCCGTCGCCGGTCATCGAGGCGGCGTACGGCGGCAGCAGAGACTGGTACCATGACTGCCGCAGGCACTCATCGTCGAAGCGGAGGTTGTTGAAGCCGAGGATCAGGCTGGGCTTGGAATCGGCGACGATCCGGGCGATCTGCGCCATCATCTCGAGATGGGACAGCGGCTGCTCCTCCAGCATCGCCGGCGTGACGCCGGTGATCCTGAGCGCGTCCGGCGACGGCACGATGTGGGCCGGCAGGCGGCAGCGCAGCGTCAGCTCGCGCTCGATTGAGAGATCGGGGCCAGCTTGCAAGAAGGCCGCTTGCAATGGCACGTCGAAGCAGGTTTGCAAGCCGCTCGTCTCAAGGTCGTAAAAGAGGTAGTTGCTCATCACGGCCTCACTGGGCCCTGCCGGGGCGATTCGACAGCGGCAGCAGCACGATGCCGAGTTGCTCGGCGTCTCTCTTCATCGCGCCCTCGATCATGAAGATCGCGTTGGAACGGGTGCCTTCATCCTGAAGCGGCGCCATCGCCTCGAAGGTGTGAATCTTTCGCGCGAGGACCTCGCGCAGTCCAGTCGGCGCCTCCGCCAGCAACAGCGCCATCCGGCGGGCGGCGATGCGCGCGCCCTCGGCCAGCTGCCGGCCGTTGAGGCCGTAGTCGGGATAGGGGCGATCCGGCTCGCGATCGAGCAGGATCGCGGCAGTGTGGCAGCTCTCCCACCTGAGGAAATTCTCGTCAGCCGTCTTCTGGGCCATGTAAGAGCGAGCATAGAAGCGAAGCTCGCCGTCGCCGAGAGTCTGTTCGGGCTCGCCGGAAGAAGTCTCATTCGTCATTTTTTTGTACCAAGGAGCTGGAGCCCGAGGGCCCGCTCCAGGGATCTCTTCTCGGGGGTAACCCTATGTAGGTTCCGTCTCGAGTGCCAAGACCTGCCTCTGGCTCGCCGCTGTCTCCACGGATGTCCAATTACAAGTTCCCGTGCCGGTCATCGGCATCCGCCCGACACCATTCGGCTCTACTCTGCCTTTTCCCCTTCCTTCAGTCCGCGATTGCTCAGACTTCCACCCCAGCCTCGCGCAGCCGCTCCGCTAGCCTCTTTGTCTCGGCCGCTTTCTGGCTCATGGAAAACGCCATCAAAAGATCGTCGCCCGCAGCGGGATCGCCGAGTGCCGCACGAATGTCGTGGCGCAATTCCAAGAACTCGCTGTGGAAGTGCTTTGCCTTAAGGCGATCAATAGCGCTGTCGATCCTGTCGAGGGCACCGGCAGCATCGCCTTGGGCGAGACGCGATCGGGCGAGCAGCCGATCGACCCACTCCGACGGTCCCTTTACGATGAGGGGGCCAAGCAGGACCTCGCCCGCACTCGCCAAACCCATGTCGATCAGCAACTCAGCCTTACGTTGGATGTGGAAGCCCGCCGGCTTGGCGATGGCCTCATAGAAGTCCAAGGCCGTAGCCCGAAGGCGCTTTGCATCGAGACCCGGAACCCTCGCGGCCTCGGCATAGATCTCTGCCCATGCGAACCGATCGCCGTCTGCGCCGACACTGTGGAGGACCGGTGTAGGAATGTGCCGGAAGATCTCCTCGAAGAGCACGGGCATCTCTGTGGATATGAAGCGGCCCAGCGGGGCGAAGGCACGCGGCCCATGTCCCACGCCGACGTTAGATGCCTCGACAATCGTCTTCTTGATCGCATCGGCGTGGCGGGCGATGACGTCATTTCGCCAGCGTCCCTCACCAGCCGGCAGGCGCTCGATCAGACCGAGTATGACGGAATAGGCCACGTCCTCTCCCGCTTCCCAGCGTGCGAATACGGTGTCGACCAGTGCGATCGTCTCGTCGGACTTCTCGGGTTTTGATCGATAGATGGTGACGAGTTGAAGCCGCGCCGCGTCCATTGGAAAGGGACCGGCAAGGACTGCCTCGAACCGTTCGGCCGCCTCTGTCGGCCGGTTCAGCCGATTGAGAGCTTTGCCCTCATGGTGTTGGATCTGGGCACGCTCGCGCGCGCTGAGCTCTGGCAGGTCAGCCAAGGTGTGGAACACCGGCATTCGCGCTTCCAGCCGTTGTCTGGCAACGGCCTCGCCATCGTGCTTATCGAGCAGGAACAGCTGCTCCACAGCCTCGATGACGGTGATGATCGACAAGGGACCACGCCGCCCTTCGCCGAGACGCTTGGCCAAGGCCATCGGATCTCCGACCAAATCGCGGCGGACTTCGCCGGGCTCCCAGACCGTCAACAGCGCGTACACGCATGCGCCCCGGTCGGAGCCCAATTCGACCATGGCTTCTAGCTTAGGAAGGAGGCTGCGGGCGACAGCCCACAAGCGGAGGCCGGGTTCGTCGGCGACAGTCGTCAAATACTCCTCAAGCACCCTATCGAGATGTGCTCTTCGCTCCCCATCGCACCATTCGAGGCTCTTAAGTGCGGCAAATACGACATCGTGGAGACGCACCAGGCCCGCGCGGTCGACGCTCGTCAAGCCCGCCGCATGGAGGTTACGGACGCCGACCGGCTTGACCTCATGGGTAAGGAAGGCCTTATCGACAGCGGCCAGCCCTGCCCATGCGAACACCGAGAGCTCCGCTTGCAGCTGGCCCTTCAAGCGTTCGAGCAGGCGATCGGCCAGACGCTCGCCTCTGTCATCAAGGACTTTGCCGATCACCCGACAGTCCTCGGCCAGATCGGCCCAGGTCGTGTTCGGCTGGGCAGCGGCCGACCTCAGGAGGCTCAGGCAGAGCGGATGACCGTTGACGCTCGCCCAAATGGTCTGAAAGACTTCGTCCGGACACGGTGTACCGGCCGAAGCCAGGATTGATCTCGCCTCTGTCTGGCTGAGAAGAGGCGGCTGATAGGCGTCGGGCGTCACCATGCGGCGGGTCAAAATGACGTGCGACCCCGGACCACAGAGCTTGCTCAGCGCCTCTGTAGACAAATCCAACCCGGCGTCGTCGATGACCATTAGGCAGGCGCGGGTCTCAAGAAGGCCCGCGATGTTGCGCGGCTCTCCAGCGCGCACCAGGGGAAGGGCGCGGAGGCTCTCGACGCGCTTGACCTCATCGCCATCGAGCCAGATCACCAAGTCGTAGGCGTCGCGGTGATCGGTCGCGTACGCGGCCGCCGCAAGCGATTTTCCCACACCAGCCATTCCCGCGACTACCAGGACAGTCGCCGTCGTGAGCCGCCGGGCGATCGCGGCATCGACATCAGTTCGCGGTAGCCTGTCCGACGGGAGCGCGGGCACGAGCGCCGTCGCAGCCTCCTCGTCGGCGATGCGCTGTAGATCCGCCAAGTAGGGCGACAGGCGCCCGATGATGCGATCGTCGAGCAACAAGTGCTCGACGATCTGGGTGGCGATCTCCTCGCTGCCCCAAATATGCAACACCTTGTCGGTCATCTCCGGCCACGCGAGCACGCGCGTCCGGAAGCTGGCGGCCTTCTGGGGACGCGAGCGATCACCCGTAACGAGATAGATCTCCGTCGCGCACGGCTGGTCGGCGACAACTTTCCTCAGGTCGGCCTCGGCCTTCGTCATAGCCCCCTTGAAATAGCCGGTCCGGTCCGAATACTCGACGGCCTGCTTGCCGTCGTTGCTCACGCTGTCGACTACCCCAGCTACGGCGTAACCGCGCAAGTTCACCCCCGCATGGGTCATTTGCACGCCGGAGAGGGCGCCCATCACGATTCCGCAGAACCGCTCGAAGTCTGAGCCAACGTGCTCAACACCTTTGGCCAAGGTGTCGATGATGGCTGCTCGTCTTTTGGGGTGCATGAAGGCTCGGGGTGACGATCGCGTGGATTTGTACGGTCCACCTTATCCAAGCCGGGTTCACGCCGCCAAGTTGTGTGGAGCGCATCGGACCGGCTCGGCGGCACTCGAACAGCTAGCTCTCTGTGGGTTGCTCCGCGCCGGGTTGCTTCACCGAATAGCTGAAGCCGAGGTACGCATTGCCCAGAGCTGAATCAGAAGAGGGGGCACCGCCCGATCCTGAATTGTGTCAGGCCATGATCAAAGGGCTCGGCGACGTGTGCGAGACCACTAGGGTCAGAGCGCGCGTGGCCCTGCTCAGAGCGACATAGAGCAGCCGCCGGTCCTTCTCCCGAAAGGTCTTGGCATCGCAAGGCAGGATCAGGACGTTCTCGAATTCCAGGCCCTTGGCCTTGTGCACAGTGCTGATGGCCCTTGGAGGCGGCCCTCGCCGGATATGACGACGTCGCAGAGCCAGATGCGCGCGGCCGGCCACGAGATCCGCGTACTCGGAGAGCCGGGAGGCCTCCCAGAACTCATGCGGGTAGTCGATATGCACACGCTGGAAAGCGGGCTCGGCCTTGATCAAGGTGACGAGGGCGCAAATGGCCCGGCCCACGCCCCGATGATCGGGCTGGTCGACAATTTGGCGCGCAAGGTCCTGGATCAAGCCCGGCTTGCCACGAGCCTTGACGGCGGCACCGCCGCGGATTTCGGCGCGCAATATGTCCGCAAAGGCGCTGTCGCTGAACCCCGTGCAAATGGCCTGGCAAAACCCGATCATCGCCTCGCCAAGCGAGGTTGGTCCGTCGGCGACCTCGATTGCGGCAACCAATTCCTCCAGCGCCGAGCGGGTATGGCCTTCCCATATCGGAATGGTCCGACCGAATGCTGCGCGCACCGCTTGACCGGTTCGGCGGTGTGGCGAAAGCACGAGAAGCGCCCCGGATCTGCGCATTATCGGGGCGACGAGCCGGCGTGAAGGTGCGTCTAGTTGAAAGCCAAGATTGATCGGGGAGACGTTGTCGGCCGTAACGACCCGTACTGCGGGTGGCCGATCCCGTGTCAGGTCCACAGGCCGCCCAGCTTGAAGGTCCTGACGCGCTGCAAGCACCCACTGGCCGAGGGCCTCGTGGCCATCGCGCCAGCGGTGTGGTGTGTCGAGCGCCTCGACGCGATCGGCGGCGTTGACCAAACCGGACCAGCGCTCCAATGCCCTTGCCAGGTCCCCGTTCTGTCCGGACGCATAGATGAGTTGCATGGGATCCCCGAAGATCCGCAGCTTCGATCCAGCATCGTGCAGGGCCATCACCAAGGCGTGTTGGTCTGCACTGGCGTCCTGGTGCTCATCACAGATCACCACCGGATATCGGCGGGCCAGTGCGGCGGCGACGAAGGGGGCCTGGCGTAGAACCAGCGCGGCTTGCCGGGCCGTGGCGGCGAAGTCGAGATTGGCCGCGCCGGCAGGCGGCGGATACGCAGTCGCGATGTCGTTGGCGAGGCTGTCGATTGTGCGAACGTCTGCCCGAGCGGCGAAACCGGCGGTCCGTTCGGTGAAGACATCGCAAGCAGCGTGGGTATGGGCCAGGATGAGTAGGCGTCCGGGCGAGATCGCGGCACACACTTCGCGCGCGTAGGCAGCGCCCTGGAAAGTCTTGCCACAACCGCCGGGTGCCTCAACCACCACCAGTGGGTGGGGCGACCTCAGAGCGGCGGCGACAGAAGCATCGGTCATGCTCGTTCTTCGAACGGGGCCTGGTCGGTTGGCGCCGCTGGCCCGCAGGCCGCCTCGATCGCTTTGATCAACGGTCGCAGGCGAGCTTCAAGGCGCGGCATCGCCCCGAGCCGGAGAGCTTTCTGGCCCAGCTCTTCGCCGCCGGCCAGTGTTTTGAACCAGACCTTGCCATGTCGCTTCCATGTCTTGGCTTTCTCCCCGGACGTGTCTTTCGGACTAGCCGAGGCGGCCTCGATAACAAGCCTGCGAAGTTGATCACCTGCCGCTTCTCGAACTGTCGTAAAGTCGCGCCGTTCAAACGCCGTCGAGGCGTTCTCATGAGTGATGCGCTCGATCAAGGTGTTCAGCCGCGCCTGAGTGTGGACACCTTCGGGATCGGTGATGAGAGCCTCCAGCTGGTCGTCGCTTAGCGCGCCTATTACCGCCGACTCCGTGCACCCGCCGACCCACTGCAGCAGCCGATCGCCCATAACGCTCTTAAGGGCCAACCAGAGGCCGGTCTTTTCCCCCTCGTCGTCGACCAGACCGGCGACATTGAAACCCGCGCTCGACATTTCCGTTAGTAAGTCCAAGGCGAAGCTATTGCCGCGTCCGTCGCATAGTCGAACGCCGTGGTCGAGCAGGTCCACTGCAAGCTCGCGAGAGAGGATCGCCCTGAGGAAGCCTACCTCGGTGGCGCCTTCACCGACGATAGCAAGCCGGGATAGGAAGGTCTCAGGATCATCCCGTTGGTGGCGCGTTACCTTAGGGGTCTCGAGGGCCGTGATCCGGCCGGCTACCAAGTGCCAGAGTGATGCTCCCTCCGCGGCCGACAGGGCTGCGGCGCTGTGGGTGGTCATGAAAACCTGCGAGGAGCTCGTCGCCAGGTCGGCGACAAGCTTGCGCTGGCGGTAGGGCTCCAAACCGCGCTCGGCCTCGTCGACTAGGGTGATCGGGCAACCGGTGCGGTAAGCCTGGGCGATGGCTAGGGAGGCTAGTCGGCGCGTGCCAGCGCCCCAGCTCGATAAGGGAAGCCGCCCTGCTCCTGCCGCTGCCGTTAGACCAACGAAAGCGCTGATCGACTGCCCCTGCGCACCGTTGAGCCCCAAGCTGAGATCATTGGGCAGAGCCCGCCCCTTGAATCGCGTATCGAGGTCGTCGAGCGCCTGGCGCCCGTCGTCGGATAGCCTCTCGCTGAGATCGGCACCCGAAAAATGGCCCCCGAGCCGCGCCCGCAGCCCAGGATCTGATAGTAGCCGATCAAGCGCCGAACCCTGAACCAGCCGAAGGTCGCGATCGCTACGGTCGTCGCCGCTCAGCCGCACCAGTCCGATCTCCCGGCGCAGGTTCGGAGAAAATCGTTCGATGTCGCCGTTGGGGCAGCGCAACTCGTAAGTCAGGTCGAGATCGACATTGCCCGATACGCAGATCTTATAGACGGCCGGGCCTTGAAGCCCCGGGTCGGCACCGTCCTCGCTGACCTTCGGCGCGCGCGCATCTTCCCCATCCCACGCCCAAGGCCAGACCATTGCGCGCTGGCTGTCTACGCCGCAGTTGGGGGGCAGGCTGACGACAGCGCCGATCAGGAACTCCGACGAGAGCTCCCGCCCTCCCCAATAATCGGCGTCCGACAACAGGGTTGTGTTGGTCGGATTGAGGAGAAGGGCAATCGCGTCGAGGATCGTGGTCTTGCCGCTGTCGCCGGCGCCCAGGATAACGTTCAAGCCGGGCTTCGGGAGCCACACAAGGCTCTTAAGCCCTCGGAACCGGCGCACCAGCAACCGATGGATCACCGCGCCCCCCGGCGGCGGCGTGCTCAAGTCGTTCATGAGAGCCCCTACGCCTGACGACCATACTGCATGAAGCTGCGCGGAGGGGAAGAGTCGGCCTCACACTGACGCGACCGGTTCAACGCGCACTCGGCATCGCGATCTCAGGACGCAATCGAGACGAGGAACCACGAGCAACATCGGCTCTCCAATTGGCGAGAAAGGTTAAGTACTGTGAATGAGGACTGTGGTGAAGCGCCAATTGACATTTGAATTCCACGACTTAGCTTGTCGATCATGGAACCGTGCGATTAGCTGCGGATTTGCAGAGTGACAGCCTGCAACCTCGGCTGCCGACTGGCGAGATCGTAGCGGGGCGGCTCCGGCGTAGCGGCTGAAGTGTCTCAAGCCATGCGCACGGGCGACTCGCGGGGCACATAGCCAATCCCGCGTTTGAGGGCTCCGAAGCTTCACGAAGCCATGAAGCGTCCTCGCTCCAAGCGGTCGCATAGCCATGTCCTTAATCGAAAATCAAATCGAGTCCCTTCGTCGATTTCCGCGACAGAGAATGCAGGCGAAAGAACTCGCCGAGATCCTCTGTATTTCAGAAGCCGCGCTGAGTTCCCAGCGCCGCCGCCGAACCGGGGTCCCGGCCATCATGCTGCAGGGATGTCGCCCCCGCTACGATCGCGACGAGGTCATCGCTTGGCTCAGGGAGTGATGGCCCGGCCTCGCGAGGCCGATCCGACGGTCATCCCCGTCCGGTCGACTGGCTGCGCTCCGCAACCACACGGTGGCGGCCGATCCCGGCCATGATCTTGGCTGCCTCTCTCTCGCCGGCGCGACGCAAAGCCGTTTCCGCTGCGAAGGCATCCGACGAGCGGCTGCCGTTCCACGACTGAACGATTCGGCGCTGCCGGGCACTGCCATCCTTCACCAGTGCAGCCAGTCCGGTCATGGCGTCGGCTCCGAGCGCTCGTTCAAGGGCATCCGACGCAATTGCGACGGATTTGCCCAAGAGGGCATCCATCGCCAAGGCGGCGAGGACCCGTTGCGATTTTCGGATTGAGGCGAAGTCGAAGTCCCCGGACTTGGGCTGATCATGAGGCGCGGACGGCGGATTTTCCGTCAGCGCCTTGCCCGCTCCCAAGACCGTTGCTGCGTCGATCGATTGACGGACCTGATCACGGGTCACGGCAACGGGCAGGCGCCCTGCGGCGATGAGTGCCTTCGCCTCGATACGTAGGGCTCCGCCATAGCCCGCCAGGGCCGCCGTGGCGACTACTCCGACGCCGAGCGCAATCGATAGCCCTGCCCCGGTGAGCAGCATCCCGCCGGCGGCTAAAACGAAGGCGGTTCTGCGCGCTCGGCGGGACTGCACGATGCGTGCAGTCCGAAAGGCGCGGTTGATCCTGATCTGCCGCACGCGGGTGGCCTCGCGGCGCGCAGCCAACGTCGCCCGCCGCAGCGCGGCCTGGGATCGAAGCCTTTCGGTACTTTGGTTGTCGGCGTCGGCCTTCTTCTGCACCCGCTGCATCCGGGAAAAGACGTTGTCGATGTCTCCGTCGACTGCAGCCTCAAAACGGCCGCGATCAATCTCGCGGCCGAGATCGCGATTGGCCCGCTTCAGCGTCCTGGCGGCGCCTTCGCGGCGGGCCTGGGCGAGGGGAGGCGCATCACGACGTAGTTCGTCGATCGCCACTGGGTCAAGTTTCAGTCGTCCGTCCGACGCGATGGCAATCGACCCGAGGAACGGCAGAGCCATGCCTGTCTCGTCGTGGACCGCCATCAGCGTCTCGTTCCGGTTTCCAATCGCGACGGAGAAGCCTTGACCGACAAGGGCGCGAGAAAGCGATTCTGAACGGACGCCCTTTTCGACCGCCGCGACGAGTCTTTGCCGGAAATCCGCGACAGGGAGCTTTGTTCGCGCAGCCTGCTGCCGGTCGGCCTCGTTGGACTTTCCCACTCTTCGAACAGGATCGTAGCGGTCGAGGATCGCGGCCTCCCTGATCTGGCCGCGCGCTCTGAGGTCCGCGGCGTTGCGCTTTACACGCGGCCCAGGAATGATTTTTTCGCCGAAGTCGATCTCAAGGCGACGACTGACGAGTTCGTCGCGCGCGTAGTTGTCCTTCGAGCTCAGGACACGCCCCGTCTCCGGATCGACCGCGCTGAAGAGCAGATGGAAATGCGGCGGTCTGTCGCCTTTATCATGTTCGATGAGCCTCATTGGATGGCCGCGCGAGATGCCATTTTCCCGCTTGATCCGTGCAATGACGCGCAGAAGCTGCCTCCGGGTCAGCAGGAGCGAAGGCGAGATCTTAAAGTGTGCGAGAGTGATCTTCGCCCGTGGATGGGCCGCCGTAAGCGCCGAGGAGAGTGCAAGGAATTGGCCGAGGTCACCGGGGCAGCCACGATCGAGATCGCGGTGCTCGACGACGCGCCTGTTGTTCGAGGTGCTGAGTAGATGCCCTACTCGACCCGGATCGTCCTTTACGTAGCGGGAGCGAGCAATCATGGCCGACCTCGTCCGAGGGCGGCCATCACTTCTGCTAAGGCAGCCTGCAGTTCGAGTTGCATTCTCTCCAGCTCGTCTCGCCGCCAAGGCGCTGGATTTTTGGCGTTCAGGTGTGCGGCAACCTGGTTGATGTTGTTGCCGATCCGGCCCATTTCGCCCAGCGCTTGGCGCAGCAGCTCGGCATTGGCGACCCGGCGCTTGACACGAGCGATCCGAGCGACGAGCCCGATTTCGCGCTCAATGATGCCACGAGCCATCTGGCCGGGGGTCAGCCCCAGCGCGGCGGCGACAGCCACCAGCTTGTCCGCTTCCTCGTTCGCGATGCGAAAGACGAACGGGCGGCTTCTCACGTCTTTTTTCTGCTTCTCTCGGTCTGTCATCGACAGGCCTTCCTTGCGTAGCGAGGACAACCCGCGTTAGCGGGCGGGGTCCACGGGGGCGGCGCCCCTTGGCCAGCAGACATGTCAGGCGCTCGCGCCGTAAACATGTCGTCACTGGCATACTGTAGCTATATCTCATAACTTTGGAATGAACTTAAGTTTAGCTGCGAACTTAACCGCGAATATTCATATACTATATGAGATTAAATCACATTAAGTCTGCGATTATATATCTTCAATACTCAGCTAATATAACGACTTTGACGATAACGACGAGTTAGGCGACTTAGGCGACTTAACTATCGTGACCTCACCGATAAAATTTGCTTTCATTTAGCGGAGAGGATTGAGCCCATGACCAACACCATTCGCGACAAGCTTGCTGCACTGCCAGCGAAGGCGAGTTCGCCTTCCATCAAGCAGCGCTTCTTCGAGGCCATGCCAGACATCGAACTCGCTCTGGACCGCAAGGTGCCCTGGGCGTCGATCCTCGCTGAACTCGAAAGCGCGGGGCTGCGCATCGAACCGGAGGTCGCCTCGAACTACGCGAGCCAATATCGCAAGCGGAATGGCACTTTGAAGTGGACGATCCGTCGCAATGCGGAGAACACGCAGCCTCACGTCGATGACGCCGCGCACAGGCACGGCGTAGCAGGGAACTCGAGCACCGGATCAGCATCTCGCGTCCGAGTTGCGGCGGGCCGCCTCAAGCCCAGTTCTACAGTTCGCTAAGTGAGGCTGAGATGACCAAGCGCAATCAGAGTCCTGTCCCCCCTTACGGTCGAGCCAAAAAGCTCATCTTCATGGGCGGCGGCGGGGGGGGGAAGACCACCCTAGCCATGTTGACCGCGAGTGCAGCGATCGCTCGCGGAATCGACGTACAGGTCTACGACATGGACCGCGCGAATCAGAGCATGGAACGCTACTTCGATAAGCAGCTGATGCCGGTTGAAAACATGGTCGATCGCGAATCCCGCGACCCGCTGATCGTCCCGGAGTTCCTCGAGGAACGGGTCTTCAGTCATGATGGCAACGCCATCATCGACTTCGGAGCGAACCTGGAGGATGGCCTGCTTTACTGGCTCGCCGACCGCGGAGGTCCCGTGGCGAACGACATTCGGATTATCTGTCCAGTCAAAAAGAAGGATGGCGTGTCCGCTGTGAACCGAATTTATGCCAACACGGAAGGCATCAAGAAGCTGCTTGTCCTCAACCTCGGTGGCGAGCGCTACGCTGAAAATGCAAGGGCGACAGACCTCTATCAGCAGCTCTTAGAGGAAGGGGCGCAGGAGGCGCTTCTTCCCCTCCTGGGCCACTCGCTGATCCGTATGGACGACTTAAACCTTCGTCCTGATGAGATGCTGACCCGCGGAATGTTCGACAAGCAGGGTGGAACGAACATTCTTCGCCAGGTCGAAGAATTCTATCAGCCCTTTCCGGACTTTAGGATTTGGTGATGGCGCGCCCAACCGATCGGGAGCGCAAGCAGGCCAAAATCGAAGATGGCGACCCCGCCGCACCGCTCTTCGACGCCGTGGACCGGATGCACCATCGTCTCAGCTCCGTGCTTTCCGACCTCCGCGGGATGACGAGCGTGGCGGCCCAGGAAGTTGTCGTTCCGCATCTGCGGCGCAGTCTCCTTCGTGGATTTCTCGTTCTGAGCATCCTTTCTGCGATTGGAGCGACCGGTGTTGGAATTGCCGTCGTGGGCTCGATCATCCGCGCTGCAGACACGAGGGCGATCGCCAAGGCGGACGCCCTGGATGATGAACGCTCGCGGAGCTTTCTGGCCAGAGCGGAGAAGCGGGCCGCCGAACTCGCCGCTTCGTCGATCACAGAGGCAAACGCCCGCGCTGTTCGTGCAGAGACCGCGGCCACGAACGCGAAGGCGACCGTCTTGGCCGTGGTCGGGAAGGGCGGCGACGAGGATGTGAGAGCTCTGTTGTCCGCGCTCGTAACCGCCCCTCGTGGGGATCTCCATGTTCTCTGGCGGGTGATGCGGAACCCAGATCCGAACGTCCGCCGCCTCGCTCTGAGGGCAACGGAAATGTCTTCCGGCGAAATCAACCGGATTCTGCAGTACCTTGATAATGGAGGCCGATAATGGACCTGGATCTGGATGAATCTGCTCGCGACTACGACGAGATGCTATTTGGCCATGCAAGCCAGCTCATGTCGATCAGGGGACTTTCGCCCACCAAGGCCGCTCTCGCGTCGTTGGCCCTGATGCGCAAGGTATTTAGTGGCGACCCCACCTTCGACACCTGGTTGTCCAAACACCAAGCCGCAACCGACCAGAACTCGGCGGGGCGCTAAGACAACCTGCAGACCCGGATGACCACAGCCTGAGCATACGCTTCGCCGCACTAAAGCCGCAGTATGTGGGGAGAGTGAGTCAATTCGATAATCCCGGAAATATCGATTGCAAGTTGCACTCACGTGGCCCGATATGATTTCATGGATACAAACGATGCCGCCACCAGACTCGAGGCTCTGGGCAATTCCACCCGGCTCTCGCTCTATCGCGCCCTAGTCAAGGCCGGGCATGGCGGCCTTTCGGTCGGCGAGTGCCAGCAGCGCCTCCAGATTGCCGCCTCGACCCTTTCATTTCACCTGAAGGCGCTGATCCATGCGGGCTTGGTCACGCAGGAGCGGCAGAGCCGCACGCTGATCTGCCGGGCGAATTACGACGTCATGCATGCGCTCGTCGGCTTCCTCGTCGACGAGTGCTGCGCCGACGAGGGATGCCAGACCCAGACCTCGGATGCGGCCTAATTTTGTCCTATATTTCGATAATTCCGGATTTACGGGAGGGAAGCATGACAAGGACGATCGCGATCATTGGAGCCGGCCCTGTTGGCCTCGCGGCCGCGGCCCATGCAGTCGAACGGAGAATGATCCCCGTCATTCTAGAACGAGGCCCCACGGTCGCTCATGCCGTGAAGCAATGGTCGCATGTGCCGATGTTCTCGCCTTGGGCCTTCAACATCGATTCTGCGGCAGAGCGTCTGCTCATGGCCACGGGCTGGAATCGTCCATCGCCGGACGCCTATCCGACAGGCGGCGACCTCATCGAGCAGTATCTCGTTCCGCTCTCCGAGCGGACGCCCCTGCGTGACGCCCTCAACCTGAACGCGAGTGTAGTAGCTGTTTCGCGCCTGGGCTTCGACAAGGTGAAGTCGGCCGGCCGCGAACAGGCGCCGTTTGCGGTGCGGTACCGCAACGGCGCTGGTGACCGGACGGTCTTGACCGATGCCGTCATCGACACCTCAGGGACCTGGTTCTCTCCCAACCCGGCTGGCGCGGGCGGGCTGCCGGCCATCGGCGAGCCGGAAGCGGCCGAGTGGCTCAGCTACGGCATGCCGGATGTCCTTGGCCAGGCCCGCATGCGCTATGCCGGCCGCCACGTCGCCGTCCTGGGTGGCGGGCACTCCGCGATCGGCACGCTCACCGCTCTGACCGAACTGCAGGACGAAGCACCCAGCACGACGATCACATGGCTGTATCGCGGAGCGGCTGTCGCCAAGGCGTTCGGCGGGGGAGCTGCCGACCAGTTGTCGGCGCGGGGCGAACTTGGGATGAGGATCGCGCGCCTCGTCCAAGATGGGCGGATCACCGTCGAGACCCAGTTCAGGCTCGATCGGATCGAGACGCGCGAGACAGGCCTGCGCTTCATCGCGGATGACGGCCGCTCCATCGCGGTGGATGAGCTCGTCGTCGCCACTGGCTTCCGGCCTGAGCTCGACCTGCTGCGCGAGCTGCGCATCCAGCTCGATCCGGCACTCGAATGCACCCCGGCGCTGGCCCCGCTGATCGACCCTAACGAGCATTCCTGCGGCACCGTGCGCCCGCATGGCGCGGCCGAACTCGCCCATCCCGAGCCCGGCTTCTATATCGCCGGGATGAAGTCCTATGGGCGAGCCCCGACCTTCCTGCTCGCGACCGGCCACGAACAGGTTCGCTCAATTGTCGCGGAAATCGCCGGAGATCATGAAGCGGCAAGGCGCGTCGAGCTTGTCCTGCCCGAGACTGGCGTCTGCAGCGCGACGCCAGGCGGTGCGAAGGCGGCGGCATCGAGCTGCTGCGGCGGCCCGGCTCCCGCCGCTACGGATGCCTGCTGCGCCGACGACGCCAAGGCCAAGGACGCCGGGGCGTCGGGCTGCGGCTGCGACACCAAAGCCGAAGCACGGGAACCTGCACAGGCGCGCTGCTGCGCATGAGCTTGCCTGGCCGGCCGACGACCGCGATCGTGATGGCCCTCGGCACGGCGCAGACCGTGTCCTGGGCTTCGACCTACTACCTGCCCGCCGTGCTGGCGACGCCGATGGCGGCCGACCTCGGCATCAGCCCTGTCATGATCTTCGCCGCGTTCTCGGCGGCGATGGTCGTCTCGGCGATTGTCGGCCCCTGGGCCGGCATGATGATCGACCGTCACGGCGGCCGAGGCATCCTGATCGCCTCCAACCTGATCTTCGCCACCGGATTGGCCTGCATGGGCTTGGCGCAGGGGCCGCTCCTGATCTGGCTTGGTTGGCTCATCGTCGGGCTCGGCATGGGCATCGGCCTCTACGAGGCCGCCTTCGCGACCTTGGCCTGCATCTATGGACGGGAGGCGCGCTCCCCGATCACCGGAATCACGCTGATCGCCGGCTTCGCCAGCACCGTCGGCTGGCCGCTCTCGGCCTTGATGGAGGCCCGCTACGGCTGGCGCATCGCCTGTTTCGGATGGGCGGGCCTGCATCTCCTTCTGGCCTTGCCCCTCAACGCCTGGCTGCCGGCGGGGAACCTGGCCGTGCCGTCGGCCTCGGCAACGAAGGCGGATGGAGGCGGAGCCGTGCCCTCCCGCGCACGGCTCACGATGGTGCTTCTCGCCTTCGTCTTCGCAGTGACCTGGTTCACCAGCACGGCGATGGCGGCGCATCTTCCCAGGCTGCTCGAAGCGGCGGGAGCGACGACGGCCGTCGCGGTAGGCGCCGGCGCGCTCATCGGCCCCGCCCAGGTCGCCGCCCGCATTCTGGAGTTCACTCTGCTCCGGCGTTTCCACCCGTTGGTCTCAACACGGCTCGCGACCCTGACCCACCCGATCGGTGCGGGCGTCCTGCTCTGGCTGGGCGCACCGGGAGCCTACGCCTTCGCCTTCCTGCACGGGGCCGGAAACGGCGTGCTGACCATCGCCAAAGGTACGCTGCCGCTCGCCTTGTTCGGACCGGTGGGCTACGGCCTGACCCAGGGCCTCATCGGTGGCCCGGGACGGGCACTTCAAGCGGCCGCTCCGTTGATTTTCGGCTTCGCGCTGGACCGTTACGGGGTTAACGCGATCTGGCTGACTAGCGGGCTTGGGATCGCGGCCCTGATCGCGCTACTGCTTGTCAACTCGGGCAGAACCGAGCCCAGTCCCTGAACCACTGAGCGGACGCGACGCTGCCGGGGCGCTATGAGATCACTGGCAGCCAGAGCCAGAGCGCGACGAGCGTCACGAGCAGCACGGGCGGCGTGATGACGAGCCCGACCTTCATGTACTGGCCCCAGGTTATGGTCTGGCCCTTGCCGGCGAGAACGTGCAGCCAGAGCAACGTCGCGAGCGAACCGATCGGCGTAAATTTCGGTCCGAGGTCGTTCCCGATCACGTTGGCGTAGACCATCAGTTCTCGAGTGAGCGGAGCGACGTCAGCTCTGTCGATGGCAAGCGCGCCGACGAGGGTGGCAGGCATGTTGTTCATCACTGAAGCCAGAAGGGCGACGACGAACCCGGTCCCGACCGTCGCGACGAAGGTCCCCTTGTCGGCAAGCCAGACCAGCACACCAGCCGCTACGTCGGTCAGGCCTGCGTTCCCGAGGCCATAGACGACGAGGTACATGCCGATCGAGAACAGAACGATCTGCCACGGAGCCTCACGCAGGACCTTCGGCACCGAGACGATGGCGCCCTGTCCGCCGGCGGTCCAGCGGCCAGCGATGGCGATGAGAACGAGGGCAGCGGCTCCTGTCACGAAGGCGATTGGGATGCCGAGCGGCGCGGTCGCGAAATACGCCACCAGCAGCACGCCAAGGAGCGGGAAGGCAGCACGGAAGACGGCCTTGTCCTTGATCGCGAAGCTGGGCTTTTCCAGATCGCCGACCGCATACGACGCCGGGACGTCTCGACTGAAGTAGAGCCACAGCACGAGGAGCGTGGCCGCCAGCGAGACCAGATTGACCGGCACCATCACAGCCGCATAGCGGTCGAACGAGATCTGGAAATAGTTCGCCGTGACGATGTTGACGAGGTTGGAGATCACCAGCGGCAGCGAGGTCGTGTCGGCGACGAAGCCGCACGCGACAATGAAGGCCATCGCGCCTGCCGGCGGGAAGTTCAGCCGAATCAAGATCGCCAGCACGATCGGCGTCAGCAGCAGTGCCGCTCCGTCATTGGCGAAGAAGGCTGCGATGACGGCGCCGAGCAGTATGACGAGCGGGAAGAGCCGGCGCCCGTCACCGCCGCCCCAGCGCGCGACATGTAGCGCCGCCCACGCGAAGAATCCGGCCTCGTCGAGAATGAGCGAGATGATGATCAGGCCGACGAACGTGAAGGTGGCGTCCCACACGATTCCCCAGACCGTTCCGAGGTCGGCCCAGCCAACGACGCCGGCGAGCATCGCGACCGCAGCCCCGCCTAGGGCCGACCAGCCGATGCCGAGCCCCTTCGGCTGCCAGATGACGAGGACGAGCGTGGCCATGAAGATGGCGAGAGCGAGCATGAAGATGTCCGATTGAAAATGCGTGCGAAGCCGACGCGGTGAGGAGGTTCACCGGGCAGGTGCCGATCGTGTGCGTCAGATCGCGCTCTGGTTGACCCGCTTCATGAGTTCCTCCGCGCTTTCGACCCGCTCGGAGTAGCGGTCGGTGAGGTAGGATGAGCGCCCCCGCGTCAGATGGGTGAACTTCACCAGCTCCTCGCAGACATCGACGATGCGGTCATATAGGGGCGAAGGCTTCATGCGGCCGGCCTCGTCGAACTCGAGGAACGCCTTCGGAACCGAGGATTGGTTCGGGATCGTGATCATTCGCATCCAGCGGCCGAGGATGCGCATCTGGTTCACCGCGTTGAAGCTCTGCGACCCGCCGCTGACCTGGATCAGTGCCAGCGTCTTGCCCTGCGTCGGGCGCTTGGCGCCGAGGCTGAGCGGTATCCAGTCGATCTGCGCCTTCATGATTGCGGTCATGGCGCCATGGCGCTCGGGGCTGACCCAGACCATGCCCTCGGCCCAGTCGGCGAGGTCACGCAACTCCTTCACCTTAAGATGATCGGGCTCGGCGCCGTCAGGCAGCGGCAGGCCGTGTGGATCGAAGGTCCTCACCTCGCAGCCGAACCAGCGCAGCAGGCGACCAGCCTCCTCCGCCGCGAGTCGCGAGTAAGATCGCTCCCGGATCGACCCATACAGCACGAGGATGCGCGGTGGATGCCGCGGCGCGGCACCCTCGGCAAGGGCCGGTACGTCGATCGCCTCCAACTGGTCGATTGCGACGTTCGGAAGATCGATCAAGCTTGTAGCCGTCGCCTTCATGACCTTGCTCCTAGGTCGCCCACGACCTCGCCGTCTTCCTTGGTGAAGCTCGCCACCGGACGGTCGAGCAAATCGAGCACCGCTTCGGATGGGCGGCATAGCCTGACGCCCTTGTCCGTGATGACAATCGGGCGGTTGATCAGGATGGGATGCGCCATCATCGCATCCAGAAGCGCCTCGTCCGAGAGGTTCGTGTCGTCGAGGCCAAGGTCGGCATAGGGCGTCCCCTTCTGGCGCAGGACATCGCGGGGTGTGAGCTTCATCGCGGCGATGAGGTCAACGAGCGTCTCCCGCTTCGGCGGCGTCTTGAGATACTCGACGACAACCGGCTCTTCGCCAGATTGGCGGATCATCGCCAACGCGTTGCGTGACGTGCCACAGGCGGGGTTGTGGTAGATCGTGACGGTCATCGTGGACCTTCCCAGTGTTGACGGCGGATGCGCGCGACAGGTTGGTCGCACCCACGCCAATGGATCGGGACGCGCTCAAGGCACATCGGAGATGGTTAGACCGCGGTCGGTATTTGTCCCGTAGGCGTCAGGGCGCGCGCAGGAGGCGCATCAGCACGTCTTCGAAACGCATGATGTGTCGGCCAGCGTCATGAGGTCACCACAGATGGCAACATTGCCGCCGCAGCAGTCCTCGGTGATGAAACCAAGGAGCCCCCGCATGTCATCGTAGCTCGCGGCGTAGATGATGCGCCGTCCATCACGCCGCGATGCGACGAGGCCCGATCGCTCCAGCGTCGACAGGTGGAAGCTCATCCGCGTCGGCGGGATCTCAAGACGCTCCGCTAGCTCGCCTGACGGCATCCCGTCAGGCCCTGCTTTCACCAGCATTCGGAAGGCGGCCAGCCGGTCGACATGCGCAAGAGCGGAGAGGGAGGCGACAGCCTGTTCATCGTTCATGAAATCAATATTGCAACTATCCTTGTAGGATGCAAGTGTTGGGCTGCGTTTTTTAGAGAAGCGTCAGCGCCACTGTCGTCAAGCAGAAGGGTGCCCTGGCGTTCGGGAAGGGTCAGGCTGCCTGAGCGAGCGACTTCTCCGTCGCGCCGTCCATTCGGCCGATCGCCGCCAGCACGGGCTGCAGCTCGGCTAGCGACATTTGCTCGAAGGGGAGGTTGACGAAGGCAGTAACCCGCGCCGTCAGGTCGCGGTAGCTCTGAAGGAATGCGGCACGCTTGGCCGCTGCCGGTCCAGTCGCCCCTGCCGGATCGTCAAGCCCCCAGTGGACTCGCATGGGCACACCGGGAAAGGCTGGACACGAGGCTTCGGCCGCGTCGTCGCAAACCGTGATGACGAGATCGAGCTCTGGCGCATCTGGGCCCAGAAACTCGTCCCACGACTTCGAGCGCATGCCAGAGACGTCATAGCCGAGATCGTCGAGAAGACCGAGCGCGAGCGGATGCGGCGCCTCCTGCGGGCGGCTCCCAGCCGAGAAGGCTTGGATCCTCCCGAGGCCTTCCTTGTTGAGGACGGCCTCGGCCATGATCGAGCGTGCCGAATTGCCGGTGCAGACGACGAGCACCCGCAGAGGACGATCGCTGTCGACGTATTCGCGGCGCGCCGGAATCGCGGTCGTTTCGCTCGTGCAGGGTGCAACGCCCTCGGTGCAGCAGGCGTCGGACAGGAAGGCCAGCAGGGCGTCAGCACGAGGGGACTGGGCGGCGAAGATGATGTGGCGCCCCTCGCGCCGCGACGCCAGAAGCCCGACCTGCTCCAGCGCGCTGAGATGCGATGACAGCGTGTTGTGCGCGACGGCAAGCAGCCGGCCGATATCGCCGGCTGCGAGGCCGTGGGGCCGATAGCGCATCAGAAGTCGAAAGATCTCCAGCCTCGTCGGCTGCGCGAGGGCACCAAGCAAGGCGACCGCGTCGGAGGATTCCAGCTTCGATGCTTCCGGCTTTTGCGTCACGCCGCGTCTTCCTTTGGCCCGAGATCACTGCGCCCCATGTCCTTCCCGATCGCGTCGAGCCGGTGCTGTAGGGCCATGCCTTGCAGCGTCGCCAACGGCAAGCTCGAGAAGATCGAGATGCGATTGTTCAGCATGCGGTAGGCATCCGCGAAGGCGAGCGCCTTCTGGACGTCCTCGCCCTCAAAGGCGGCGGGATCGGGTAGTGTCCATAGCGCCGTCATCGGGTTGCCGGGCCAGGCTGGCGGCACCGCGTTGGCGGCGGTCTCCGACAGCGTGAAAACGAAGTCCAGCTCCGGCGAATCCGGCCCTGCGAATTCGTTCCAGCTCTTCGGCTGCAGCCCCGTCATGTCGTGGTTCAACGACTGAAGCAGTCGAACGACGAAGGGGCTGATTTCAGGCCGTGGCTGCGAGCCGGCACTGAAGACCGTGAACTTGTCGCCAGCGAGCCGGCGCATGATGGATTCCGCCATGATCGAGCGCGCGTGGTTGCCCTTGCAGACGAAGAGCACCTTGAGGGGAGCCGTTTCCATGATCGTATCTCGTTATGTCGGTTGATGTCGACATAATTGCTGCATGAGCAATATGTCGGAGTCAACCGACATATTGACATATTGCCGTCATCCGGGTGAAGGAGCGTTCGGGATCATCGGACGGAGCAGGGATCATGCGGGTCGGAATCAACGGCATGGGGCGGATCGGCCGCCTGGCGCTGAGGGCGGCGCTCGGCGCGGCCGATCGGCAGGGCGATGATCCGCGCTCCGGCAACCGGCTCGATGTCGTGCATCTCAACGAGATCAAGGGCGGGGCGACGGCTACCGCCCACCTGCTCGAATTCGACAGCATGCAGGGGCGCTGGCGTGCCGATATCGGACCTGAAGGCGACGACGCGATCCGGATCGGCGATCGACGGATGGGCTTCTCCGCGGAGGCGGCGCCAGGCGACATTCCATGGGGGGATCTCGGCGTCGATATCGTCCTGGAATGCACCGGCAAGTTCCTCACGCCAGCGATGATCGAGGGCCATCTGAAGCGCGGCGCCAAGCGCGTCATCGTGGCCGCGCCGGTGAAGGACGCGTCGGTGCTCAACGTGGTCGTGGGCATCAACGAGCACCTTTACGACCCGGCCTCGCATCCAATCGTGACTGCCGCCTCCTGCACGACCAACTGCCTGGCCCCGGTGGTGAAGGTCGTGCACGAGAACCTGCGGATTCGGCACGGCCAGATCACCACGATCCATGATCCGACCAACACCAATGTGGTCGTTGACGCTCCTCACAAGGATCTGCGGCGAGCGCGTTCGGCGATGCTGTCGCTGCAGCCGACGACCACAGGCAGCGCCACCGCGATCGCGCTGATCTACCCGGAGTTGAAGGGCAAGCTCGACGGCCACGCCGTGCGCGCGCCGGTGCTCAACGCCTCGCTGACCGACTGCGTCTTCGAGCTGGAGCGACCGACGACCGCTGCAGAGGTCAACGCGCTGTTCGAGGTCGCGGCCAAGGGGCCGCTCGCCGGCATTCTGGGCTTCGAGGCCCGGCCGCTGGTCTCGATCGACTACCAGCGCGACACGCGTTCCGCGATCGTCGACGGTCTATCGACGCTGGTGACCGACGGGACGATGCTGAAGGTCTACGCCTGGTACGACAACGAGATGGGCTATGCCTGCCGCATGGTCGACCTCGCCTGCCATCTTGAGCTGGCCGGGATTTGATCCTGTGACCGAAGGCTCGCGCAACTACGCCATCGTCACCGCGGCCTATTGGGGCTTCACCCTGACCGACGGCGCGTTGCGCATGCTCGTGCTGCTGCACTTCTTCCGTCTCGGCTATTCGCCCTTCACGCTCGCCTTCCTGTTCCTGCTCTACGAGGCTGCCGGCATCGCCGCCAACCTGATCGGCGGCTGGCTCGCGGCGCGATATGGCATCACGCGGATGCTGGTGGTGGGGCTCTCCACGCAGATCCTCGGCTTCCTCCTGCTCTCGGGCCTGTCTCCCGACTGGACGGCGGCAGCTTCGGTCGCCTGGGTCGTCATGGCGCAAGGCATCTGCGGCGTCGCCAAGGACCTGACGAAGACAGCCTCGAAATCGGCGATCAAGGTCGCGGAGGCGGCCGCGAAGGCCGAAGACGCTGAAGGCCGGCTGTTCCGCTGGGTCGCCTGGTTCACCGGCTCGAAGAACGCGATGAAGGGCATCGGCTTCTTCCTCGGCGGGGTGCTGCTGGAGGCTCTCGGATTCAGGGGTGCATTGTGGGGGATGGCCGCGATGCTTGCGCTCGTCCTGCTCGGGGTCGTCACCGCGCTGCCAGCGATGATGGGCAAGGCCAGGGCCAGCACGAGCGCCCGCGAACTCTTCGCCAAGAACCGCGCTGTCAACCTGCTGGCCATCGCGCGCGTCGCCCTGTTCGGGGCGCGGGACGTCTGGTTCGTCGTCGGCGTCCCCGTCTTCCTCTACGCCTCGGGCTGGACCTTCACGATGGTCGGCACGTTCCTGGCGCTCTGGACCATCGGCTATGGGCTGGTTCAGGCAGCGGCGCCAGCCTTCATCCGCCGCAGCAACGACGGGCTATCAAGTGAGGTCCCGGCGGCGCGAATCTGGTCGCTTGGGCTGGCGTTCATCCCCTTTGCCATCGCCGCGCTGCTCGCGAGTGGGGCCGGTCTGCGGCCCGACCTCATCCTTGTCGCGGGCCTGAGCCTGTTCGGGTTCGCCTTCGCGGTGAACTCCTCCGTCCACTCCTACCTGATCCTCGCCTATGCCGGCTCGGAAAAGTCGGCCGAGGACGTCGGCTTCTACTACGCCGCCAATGCGCTCGGCCGCTTCACTGGCACGCTGCTCTCGGGGCTGCTCTATCAGGCGGCTGGGTTACATGGGTGCCTTATAGGGTCCGGTCTGATGCTAATTGCGTGCTTCATGGCGACAACGGCCCTGCCAGGACAACGAAGCGCAACATCGGTTCGTACGTAGCGCAGAGGGGTCGCACCTGATTCTTGCCGGCTCGGGGCTGGCGATCCAATTCGGGCTTAAATGCGTGTTTGCAGATGGCGGTTCCGGAAGCAGCCGTCCCGAAGCCTGGAGACAGTCCGCGCCTCGCATGCCCGCACAGGTTGCCTAAGGGGGACTATGGCGCCATGGTCTTTCAAGGGCGTGGGCGTCGCACACGGTCAATCTGCAACCCACATCCGAAAAGCCACGGTGCCGTTCGACTTCCCTTCCGATCCCAGGTTGATGATGGGACCTCTCGGCGCCCTGATGGCGGGGCTCCAAGCCAACGAGAATATGAACCTACGTTCGCTCTGCCGGCGTCAAAATCGCCTCTGCGCTCGGCTTCAGAAATTCGACTTCATTGGCGTGCTGGAGATCGCTTCCGGCCTCCTTACTCGCCCCGAGAACCATTCAGCTACGCTCCGTATCGAGGCCCTGATCCACTTGGCCGCGATCCATTCCCATGGTCGCCAAAAACCCTCACTTGCTCAGGTACGAGAATGGCTGAATGAGATCCTCGCGAAGGACGCGATCGGCCAAAATGAGGACCCGGTCGAGGACGTCTTCCTCACCCATGCCCCCTCCTTCCGCGGGAACATCCGCGTCTTCGAAGGTGCTTGGCAGGATTCGGCCCACTACCTCACCGACGCCGTTGCCGCCCTGCTGCGGTTGCGCGAACGCGATTGGGTAGAGCGAACACTCGAAGAGGTCATCGCGCTGCAAGGGTTGTCGGAAGCAGTCGCCGAGAAGGCCCGGGTGGAGCGGTACGCCACGGGCGAGGTTCTACCTCATCGCCCCGTCGCGGTCGCTGGCCGGACGGTTGAGGCCGGGCGAGCCGCTGTGGAGTTCACAATATCGGAACTCCTCACGCAGAGGCTCATAGCACGTGACCTGCGCCCCTTTGAGTTCCAGCCCGAAATCGCAGAGGGGCTGATCGAGGAGACACTCGGTCACACTGCCCTCGAGCGTCGCCCGCTCGTGCGCCAAGGCCACCGGCTCATCGTGGCGCTGCCTACAGCAATTAGCGCCGCCGCGCGTCGGCACATCTTAGAAGCCGCCGAGGCGGCGGGAGATCTGGCTGAACTCGGAAAGGCTCTGGAGGCCGTTCAGCTTCAGGATTTTATGCTGGCGTTGCGCAATTCCGGCGTGGATCTCGAAAAGGAGCCGCGCCCGCTCGCTCCAGGCGTTACTGCGGTCGTGGGTGTCTTCGATGACGGCGCATATGTCATCGGCCTCTTTATGGCCGATGACATGTCCTCAGTGCTCAGTGACGGACTTCAAAGCATCGCCACCTTGACCGAGCGACTGCAGGGGCCTGTCGACGCACTTGAGCGCGACCTCGCCGCACGCAAAGATTTCCGGAGAGGACTGACCGTCCTGGGGCACGGCGGGTTGGGCCGCGGCTTCGTCGCCGACTTTGGAGAGCCGCCGTCTGGCTGGCGGCGCGCGCACATGCCAATCGGCGACATGCTGCGGCTCTCGCGGGATCACGATTTCACGGCCTTGCGCATCTGGAAGATCCTTGATCAGGAGGATCGACTGAATGAGCGAGACTACCAGCTAGCCAACTTCAATGGTTTTCTCAACCTCTACGGCTACCTTGAGCAGACCGACTTCAACCTTGTTCCGGCCGAGATGGGCCGGCCTGGCATGGTCGCTCTCGCTACCGACTACGTAGCGCCGTTGCGCACTCGCGTCCGCCGCGCCCTCGACGAACATCTTGTCCAGAGTCCCGATCGCACCCGCTGGGTCGAGGTCCAGCGCCGCGCGACTGACGTCTTCTTCGAAGAACTACGGGCCGCACCGCTTTATGTATCGCATCTGGACATCGTGAATGGTGTCCTGCTGGGTTGCACTGAAACCGAGGCGCGCCCGTGGTGGATAGAGGTTGGCGGGCCGCGTGGCGTCGGCAGGGCGCATTCCTTTATCTTTCGGATATGGGACGCGGCGCTGGGCTGGCTGCTCCGGCTCGCGCCGCGCCTCGAACGCGTCTTGCCGAGCCTTTCCGATGGGCCGATGTCAATCCGCTTGGAGTTTCCCGACATAGCCAACTGGAACGACCAGCAGGCATTGGCGGACACTCCCCAGGGACGCCCCTCGGTCCATCTGAACGACGACGTTATTGTCATCCGCACCGACGCCGCGGCTATGCGCGCCTACAGCGATGCGACCAACGTCGCGGAACGCTACCTTATCGCGGCGATGGCGCTCGGGGCCGCTCAACGGGATGGAACTCCCAAGGACCAGGCGTGGGCGGATGCGCTCGCCGAAGAGATCACCGGCTCCGACGCAGCGCGCTTCGTCCACGCAATACCGGCGACGGGCCCCTTGGAGATGCTGCAGGCTACATTGCGCTTGCCGGCGCCGAGACTCGTGACCGAAGAGGACCTCGCTTGGGCGCGTCTCGGCCTGGCCGGCGACGTCGGCCGATCCCTGCCCGGCGTCATCCCAGACGGAGAAGTAGGTGCACTCCTCCAAACATCGGTTCTGAGGCTATGGGAACGGGTTCGCGCACGGTTGCAGGCGCTTGACCGGCGTAGCGTCATGGAGCACGCGATCCTGAATCACGAGGCGATCGACAAGGAACGTGCGGAATGGCGGCAGACCGCTGCCGCGCTGCTGGCGTTACATGGGGACCAAGCCGACGTGGTCCGCGCCAACAACGAGCGCGAGAGCAAGAGGGCGGGCGCCGGTAGCGCGAGCCGAGCTGTTGCCGAAATGGCCCTCTGCACGTCGCCTGTCGAGGGAGGGCTGCCTTGCTCCGCAGCCGACCTCGACGCCCTCTTAGCTGATCTCGTCGTAATGCTGGATTGCGCCGGGCAGTGTGACGCCTATCACTATGGCCTCGCCGCCGCGCCATTGCGGATCACCCAAAACCTGTCGTTTCTCTTCGATCAAGGCTTCCTGCACGGACTTCATCTTCCGTACATCAATGCACATCAGGAGCGCGCGTTTCGCGACGAGGCTGGCAATTACGGTGACGCCTTTAAGCGCCTGGGCCATGGTGAAAACGCTCCCGAACCGCTGATTTCTAAAACCTTTCACGCGGCCGTGCTGGCAGAGTACGGCATGGGCCTCGAGGATCTCGTCGGGCTCAGCTTCGAGATGGCGCAGGCGGCGATGGAAGCGGGATCGCCCGTGTTGTGGATGTCGCGAAGCGAGGTGCTCGAGCGGCTTTCCGGCAGCGACCGCGACGGCCCGGTCGACGCCGAGAAGGCGTTCGACGCCTTGACTTTGAAGCCGCGGGCGAAGTGGGATGAGCCACGGCCCGAAGGCGCCCGGGCGCGTGACTGGCAGCCCTGGCGCATGGACCGCAAGCTCTCGCTGATCCGGCGACCGCTGCTTCAGCTCGACAACGCGGCCAATCCGGCGGTCCTCGTGACGCCCGGCCTGCTGGCGCGAGGTGTGCGCCGCATCTTCGATGCGGGAGACGGTCGGCTTCCATCGGAAATGTTCGACAGCCGCGCGATGCATAAGTGGATTGGTACCGTCGTCGACGAACGCGGACATGCGTTCAATCATGACGTGGCCGCGGCACTTCGCGACAACGGCTTCGAGACACGGCCCGACGTTCAACTAAGCGAGCTGGGCGGCGGCAAGGAACTTGGGGACGTTGATGTGCTGGCCTGGCGGCGCGAAACGGGAGAGGTTTGGCTTGTCGAGTGTAAGCGCCTCCAGCTTGATCGGACGGTGGCTGAGATTGGCGAGCGGCTGGCGGACTATACAAGCCGCGGCGAACGTGGTGGCAAGCGCACTCCGATCCAGAAGCACCTGGACCGCATAGACTACGTGCGCGCCGCCCCCGCTGGTCTCAGCCGGGTCACAGGCATGCCTGTGCACACGATGAAGATCCATTCGGCGCTCGTTACGGACTCTCTAGTGCCGATGCAATTTACCGCGAGAATGACGCACCTAGTGGATCGAGTAGTTGACTATCGCAATCTCGGCTCTGCCTTCTCTGCCTGAGCTTGGACGGCGCAGGTTCGATCGTTGCTGGATACGCCGTTGCGAACGGCAGAATGCGATTGAAGGAAGGATTGCTAATTCGCCCCTTTGAACCGATTGGTGCCAGGCGCCGCTTATTCGGTTGGTTTTCCATCCTTCGAAAACCGCTTTAAGAACGCGATCAGGTCTTTGATCTCCTGCTCGTTCTTGATCCCCGCGAAGACCATTTTGGTACCCGGGATCTTGGCCTTGGGATCCTTGATGTATTCCCCGAAGACGGCCTCATCCCAGGTGATGCCGGAGTTCTTGTTGGCCACCGAGTAGCTGTACCCCTCCACCGCGCCGGAGTGCCGTCCGAACAAACCGTTGAGCTGCGGCCCGACGCCGTTCCTGGCGGTCTCGCCGACCTGATGGCACGCTCGGCACTTGTTCCAGGATTTCTCGCCGGCCGCGATGTCCTGCGCAATGGCGCCGGTTGCCGATAGGGCGACGAAGGCAAGCATAGGCCAGACGGATTTCATGTCCTCGATGCTCCTGATGGGGTTCTGGATCAGACGACGAAGCCGTCGCGGAAGGGGTGAAAAAGCACCGTGTCTCCTGGCAGGACGCCAGCGTTCTCGGCAGCGATCTCGGCCAGGCCATCGGCTTGGACGAGCGGTCTCAAGCGAGCCGACCCTCCTCGCCCGAGAATCTCGACGCCCCCATCTTCCAACAGGCGGGCCGGCACGAACTCGGCGCGCCCGGGACGCCTGTCGAAGCGAGAGCGACTGGTTATCGGGCAGCCGAGGCGACGCCGCGGAGGCCGGCCCTCGAGCGTGCTCACCATGGCGTGGCCAAGGATGAGCCAGGAGACCAAGCTCGACACCGGGTTTCCTGGAAGACCCAGATAGGCCGCTGCACCGATCGAGCCGACGACGGCCGGTTTCCCTGGCTTCAGCGCGATTCTCAGCGCTTCTCCTTGCCCTCCTGCCCTCTGGAGGGCGGTCAGGGCATGATCCTCTTCGCCCACCGATGCGCCGCCGCTGGTAATGACGAGGTCCGCACACTCGGCGAGTTCGCGCATGCGGGCGGAAAGGCGGCCCGCATCGTCCGGCACCCAGCCGCCGTCGATCGCGATCAGGCCAGCCTGCGCAATGAGGGCGAGCAACATCGGCCTGTTGGAATCGTAGATCGCGGCGGCCTCCAGGCCGGTGCCGGGTTGTCGCAGTTCATCGCCTGTGGAGATCACCGCGATGCGCGCACGGATGCGCACGTCGATGCGGTCGATCCCCTGCGCCGCCAGCAGCGCTACGTGACGGGCGTCGAGCCGTTCACCCGCGCCGAGGAGCGGCTCGAGCGGCTCGATGTCCTCGCCGCGATATCGCACGTTGTCGCCCGCTCTGATCGGCCGGCCAAGTATGATGACGTTTCCCTCGCGCTCCACGTGTTCTTGCATGACGACGGCGTCGGCCCCGTCGGGCAGCGGAGCGCCCGTGAAGAGGCGAGATGCCTTGCCCTCTAAGACCCTCTTCCCGACCGAGCCTGCGGCGATCCGGTCGATGACATCGATGCGCGAACCGGGGGGTAGGCCATCGCCGGCGGCGAGGGCGTACCCGTCCATGGCGGACTGAGTGAAGGGTGGCATGGCCACCCTGGCCGCGACGGCCGCCGCGAGGGTGCGTCCCATGGAACCGAAGATCGGCACCGTCTCTGTTTCTCGCAAGCGCGCGGCGTATCGCGCCGCGCAAGCGCAGGCTTCCGGAACCGACAGGAGGTCTTTCCGAGGCTCCCGCAGAGCGCCGAGGGCCTGTGGGGTGATCGCGATCGTCATGAATGGGACCCGACAGGCGAGGGCTGGAGCACTGGAGCATAAGGGATATGGCCGCTCGCGAAGGAGCGGCCATATAGGCGCGTCGATCAGACCGCGTACTCTTGGCTCTTGAAGGACAAGTGCCTGGTTCCCTCCGGGGCGTTGGCGATCTTCCGGATGTTGCCCCAGGTCTGCTTGTAGTTCGGGATGACGAACTCGTTGACGCCGGCCGAGACGACGTTCCCTTGGACGCCGGTCGGAAACGCGAAGAGCATGAAGGCCTGCTTCCGCTTCGCCGAGGGGGTGGGATAGGCCATCGCCTGCGTCGAGCCATTGTCGTTGAAGACCTCGACCAGATCGCCGTCCTTCAAGCCGAGCTCCGTCATGTCGGCGGGGTTCAGTTCGATGAAGGGGTAGGGTTGGCGGGCCATGACAAAGTCGTCCTGCTGGTCGAGATAGGCACTCTGCCAGACGAGGTTGGCGCGCCCATTATTGATCAGGAACGCGAACTTGTCCTTCTCGGCCTGCTTCCCGGCGGCCTGGAGCCCACGCCACTGCGTCTCCATGAAGGTCGCCTTGCCGTCCTTGCCGCCGAACTTGCCATCGGCAAAGAGGCGCTTGGTGCCGACGATCTTGCCGTCGGCGAAGCCTGTGGCAGGCTCCTGGAAGCCGTTGGTGCCCATCGCCTTCAGCCTCGCATAGGTGACGTGCTCCCCACCCTTCTCGTGCTTGGCGTACCCGTCCATGAAGGCGTCTTCCTCGGTCTTCCAGTCGAAGCCTTCAAAGTTGTCGGCGACCTGCGCCATCCCCATCTCGCGGTAGACGCGTTCCATGTTGTTGGCGATGCGAGCCGCGATCAGGCAGTCCGGCATCGCGCGGCCGGGCGGGTCCATGTAACGCTCGACGAGGCGCATGCGCCGCTCCCCGTTCATCGAGGTCAGGTTCATTTCACCCGAAGTGGCGGCGGGCAACCAGACATGGGCGGCCTGCCCGATCTGGGTCGGCACGATGTCGACGTCGACCGAGAACAACCCGCCCTTCTTGATGGCGTCGACGATCGCCGTGACGAGCGCGGCGCGGTCGCCGAAGGGCACCGAGTCCATGGCTTCCTTCACCATGTCGGTGCGCTTCTTGTAGTTGCGCTTGAACTGATGGGCGTTGAGGGTGGTCTTGTAGTGGTCGCAGGCCCAGACGTGGTGGACGCCGCCCTTGCCCTCGAGCAGGAGCTTGTCGACATAGGCGGCCGGACGACCTACATGCGCGTCGGAGGGCCGCGAGTAGCCTTCCTGATGGCCACCGAGGCGCACGCAGCCCCCGCCCGGCCGGCCGATGTTGCCGGTGGCGAGCGCGACGTTCACGAGAGCGCCGTTGGTGCGGTAGTTGTCGTTGCCCCAGATCAGGCCCTTCTCATAGGCGAACATGGTACGGCGGCGGGCATTCCCCTCCTTCGGCATCGCGATCCATTCGGCGGACTGTCGGATCTGGTCGACCGTCAGCCCGGTCAGGGTTGCCGCCTGTTGGAGCGTGGTCTTGTTGGCGGCGACCATCTTGTCGAAGCCGTTCGTGGAAGCCGCGATCAGCGCTTTGTCCGTCCACCCCTTCTCCGCGATATAGGTCATCCAGGCGTTGAAGAGGGCGAGGTCCGTGCCCGAGTTGATGGCGAGGTGCATCACGTTGTCCTTGCCCGCCTCGGTCTCGCAGGCATTGACCGTGACGGTGCGGCGCGGGTCGACGATGATGATCCGGCCGGCAGCGTGGGGCTCGTTCGGAAGTTCGGCCTTCTTCTTGTCGATGGAGGTGCCGCGCAGATTGGGCACCCAGTGATTGAGGAAGTAGTTTGTCTGGGTCTCCAGCGAGTTGGCGCCGACCATCACGATCGTGTCCGCGAGCTGGGCGTCCTCGTAGCAGTTGTTGAGCTCGCCGACGCCCATGTCTCGGGTGGCGTGGACCTCGGAGTTGTAGGCTGGCCGGTTGTGGATCCGGATGTTTTTCACCTTCATGGCGCCGAAGTAGAGCTTCCCGGTGCCCCAGGTGTTCTCGTAGCCACCGCCGGCTCCGCCATGGTCGAAGGCTGACACGAAGAGACCGTCCTCGCCCTGGTCCCTGACGACCTGGCAGGTGACGCGGGCGACGAGGTCGAGAGCGTCATCCCATGAGGTCGGCGACATCGCGCCATAGCGCCAGACCATGGGGTCGGTCAGGCGCTGTGCCTGAGTCGAGCGTGCCTCGGAGAAGGAGGTCTCGGCCATCCGGGCGCCGCGAACCGAGCCCAGGCCGGAATTCACGGAGCAGCCCTTGTCCGGCATGATCACGAGGTGGACGTCCTTACCGCCCTGTTTAACGATGTTGTACATCGAGGGCGAGTACCAGGCGTCGCTGTTGGCGCCCTCCTGCTTTGACAGGTCGGCCTTGAACTTGTTCTGGCTCGGGTCAGTACCGCCCTGCTTGTTGATGTCCCAGGTGTAGGCCTTGTAGCCGCAGCCGACGATGCAGAAGTGGCAGGTGACGTTGTGCTCCTTGGCGTCCGCTGGGACGATTGGGAGGCGGTCGATCTGGCGCTTGTAGGTCATGGTCGATCCTCCCCTCAGAGCACGTTGGACAGGCGGCCGTAGAGGAGCTCGTCGAGCCCCTCCGCCACGATGTCGCCGTTGGCTTCGACGCGAAGCGCGTATTGCGGGAGGTTCTGCGTCGCCTGGCCCCAGATCTGCTGCCCACCGGCTTCACAGTCGAAGCGTGAGTAGTGGCCAGGGCAGTTCAGGGTCTTGTCGGTCGCGTTGAAGGCGAGCGGGTAGCCCTTGTGGGGGCAGAGCGTCGCGAAGCCCACGATGTCGCCATCGGGGCCGACGCCCCCGGGGACGCGCTTGCCGAGCTTGATGAGGACACCAGGCGCGTCTGCGTCGGGATAGGAGACGTCCTTGGGTTCGTTGACCTTCAGCTCCGAAACGGTCCCAAGGCGGTTGACCGGATAATCGACGCGGGCGGATGCAGGCTTGGCCTGAGCCGTTCCCGGGACCATCGTGGTCGCCGCGGCACCTGCTGCGGCGATGCCGGCTCCCGACAGGAACCGGCGTCGGCCGATGTCGACCATCAGATCGCACTTCTTCATTGGGAACCCTCCAGACCTGCTTCTTCTGAGCCGGCGCTGGAGGACTGCAGATCGCGTGCCGATCGAGCTCTGCTTTAGAAATGTTTTAATTTCAATTACATGGGCTTTTCGCGCGTCTCTCGGATGTTCGGGATTCCGAACATGCTGCGAGCGCGAACGTCCGGCTTTCCGGTCATGCCGAGGGTGTCGGAATCCCGTGGCGCTTCATCTTCTCCCACAATGTCGTACGGGAGATTCCCAGGGCCTTGGCCGTCGCCTGCATGGCTCCGCCGTTCTCCGCCAGCACCCGGATGATGTGCCGGCGCTCTGCCTCGTCGCGTACGCCATCCAGTCCCTCGCGCATTCCTGACGGCAATGTCGGCGCCATGTCGGGGAAGAGATCGCCGGGCATCAACAGAGGCCCGTCGCCGAGAGCGATCCCCCGCTCCACGCGGTTTCTCAGTTCACGCACATTCCCCGGCCAGCTATGCGCGAGCGCGGCCTCAAGCGCTAAAGCGCTGAGGCCGTGGATGCGGTCCCCAGCTTGTTCCTCACGCTCCAAGACGAACCGGTCAATGAGCCAGACGATGTCCTCGCCACGGTCGCGAAGCGGCGGCAATGGCACATTCACGACGTTGATGCGGTAGAGGAGATCCTCTCGGAAGGTGCCCGCCCTCACCTTCGCGGGGAGGTCAGCATTTGTCGCGCAGACGATGCGGGCCTTGAAGGCCTGGGGTTGCTCGCCGCCGACGCGGGTGAACGTCCGGTCCTCCAGGAGACGGAGGAGCTTGGCCTGCAGCCGAGGGGCGAGATCGCCAATCTCGTCGAGGAAGAGTGTGCCCGTGCCGGCGCGCTCGGCGTACCCCAAGTGGCGTCCTTGCGCTCCGGTGAAGGCGCCCTTCTCGTGGCCGAAGAGTTCGCTTTCCATGAGCTCGGCAGGGATGGCCGCACAGTTGACTGCCATGAAGGGACCGGCATCGCGTCCACGCGAGGCGTGGAGGAGGCGGGCGCAGACTTCCTTGCCGCTTCCCGTCTCGCCGGTCAGCAGGACCGGTGCGCTGACCTTGGCCAGACGGACCAGGGTTCGTTCTACCGCGCGTATGGCAGCCGAGACGCCTAGAATGCCGTGATCATCGCCCTCGAGCGGGTCGGCGAGCGCCTCCAGGCGCTCGAGGAAGGCTGCCATGTCGAATGGCTTCGTGACGTAGTCGCCCGCTCCGCAGCGCATCAGGCGTACGGCCTGGTCGATCTCGCCATAGGCGGTCATGAACAGGAAAGGCGGCGCGCCTTCGGACTTGACGGCTTCGGCGAAAATGTCCTCGCCGGACCCGTCCGGCAGCTTCAGGTCGCAGACCACGGCATGGTGCCGGCTGCGAGCAAGTCCCGTCACGGCGTCGGACTTCGTGCGCCACCAGCTGACCTGGGCGCCTTCGAGCGTCAGGCGCTGGACCAGCGACTCTCCCATGATGGGATCGTCTTCGATGACCCCAATGGCCCGGCGTTCAAGCGACATCGCGCATCTCCTCCACAGCCACTAGCGGAATGATAACGCGCACGAGGGCGCCACCGATGGGAGACGTCTCGACGGCGATGCGGCCGCCGAGATCGTGCACGAGGCGCCGTGTCATCCAGAGCCCCAGGCCACTGCCGTCACCCGAGGAAACGGGCTTGCCGACACCGTCGAGCACCGCCCGGGCGTCCTGGCTAAGGCCAGGCCCTTGATCGTGTACGGACAAGTCAAGCTGGTCGCCGGATACCGAGGCCCCGAAATGGACCCGCGCGCCCGTTGGCGAGGCTTGTAAGGCATTCAGGAGAAGGTTCAGGGCGATCTGGCGCACACCCGAGGCGGGCACGGGCAGCTCCCGCTCGATCGCGTTGCTCCAGTCGAGGATCAACGCGCGACGCGCCATCTCCGGCCCGAGCAGCAGCTTCAGGTCGTCCAGGTCGGCAGCGCCGAGGTTTCGCGGGTCGCGGTCGGCGCGGTAGGTGGCGAGCGTGGCGCGGACGACATCGCGGATGCCCCTCAGGCCCCTCTCGATCAGGTCGAGCGAGGCGTTGCGCACGGCAGGCTTTTCGCCGTGCCGCTTGATCGTGTCGATGGCGTTGAAGAGCCCCCCGAGGGGGTTATTGATCTCGTGGGCCATGCCGGACGCCAGACGTCCGAGGCTCGCCAGGCGCTCCTCGTTCGCCAGCTCCTTCGCGATCGCCTCTCGGTCGTTGACGGCGTCTGCCATGATGTTGAACCGCCGAAAGAGACGACGGAATTCGTAAGTCGCCCCCTGAACCTCGACTGCGCGAATAGGCTGGACTGCGCCTGCGACACCAAGGTCGAGATGGCGAGAGAGCGTACGCAAGGGCCCGAGCATCCGCCGGATGATCCAGTAGCCGACGGCAGCCAGAAGGACGGCAATCGCCGCATTCGTCCAGACCAGCGTTCGCAGGACGTCCTCGCGCTCCCGCAGTAGGTGGCGGACGTCGTAGTCGACATAGATCGCGCCGATGCGCCGATCCTGGTAGACAAGGTCTCGACGAGAGTAGGCCCTCGCGCTCGCGGCATCCACGATCAACGCGCTCTCGCCCTGGAAGGCCTTCTCCCTGTCGGCCTGCCGGCTGAGTACAGGAGTCTGCTTCGGATCGCTGGCGGCGATGGTCTGCCCATTCGTGTCTACGACGACGATCGTCGCGCGGCCGAAGCCGCCTTCGAGGCTGGCGCCACGGTCGATGGTGTCGAAGACCTCCCAGATGTCGTCCCTCAAGACATGAGGGACTAGCGCGGCGGCGAGGCCGTTCAGATAGATCGTCGACATCGCGGCCACGTGGCGTTCCTGCGTTTCGCGCAGGCGGGAAAGAACCGCGTTCGTCATGACGCCGCTGACGACGAGCATGAAGGCCGCCACGAGGAGGGGAGCCTTGAAAGCAAGCGGCCATTGCCGCGGATCGAATGACGACAGCGTCATCCCAAGGCCCTCACGAGATCGACCCGCCGGGCGATACTGTCGAAAAGCGAGGGCTCGCCCTTCGCGAAGCCATCCAGGCGGAGCAGGCCAAGGACGTCGCGACCGACAGGATCGCCCGGCATCGCGAACAGGGCCTTGCGAAGCTTCGCGATCCCTTCGGTCGCGGCGTTGTTGGCCGCGGTCGCGATCGGCGGGAACCCCATCCAGTCCGACCGCCACGCCGGGACGGTCTGGCGCGTGAGCTCGGCCTCCGTCTCGGTCATGACCTCCCAGACGTAACCGTCGACGCTACCGGACTGGGCGAGGCCCGCTGCGACGGCTCGCACGACGTTGCGATGGCCATAGGTGAAGAATGTGCGTTTGAAGAAGTCCGGCGCCTTGATTCCCCTCTCCGCCAACAGCGCCCGGGTGACGAGGTATCCCGAGTTCGAATCCGGATCGGAGAAAGCGTGGATGTCGCCACGCAGATCGTCGATGGCCGACGCTTCCCGCCCCGCTGAGACGATGAGGTAGCTCTGGTAGGTCATCCGTCCCCGCCAGATCGGCACGGCGACGAGTTCGAGCTCGCGGCGGTAGGCGATGAAGGGAAAGCCGCAGATCCAGGCCGCATCGAGAAGCCCCGAGACGAGCTGAGAGGTGATCTCTTGGTAGGTCCGCTTGAGGACGAGTTGCACGTCAGCCCCCATCGCAGCGCTCAGGTACCTCTGGAGCGCCTCGAGCAGCTCCAGATCGGAGCTCAGGAAGACGGGCGTCAGTCCGAAGCGGAACGGCTGCGCAGCGCGCACCATAGGCGGGCTGGAGACCGCCAGGGCACCTGTCAACGCCCCGAGCACCGCCCTACGCGTGGGCGGCCACAGTACTCGACTTCGTGGTCGGTGCTGACCGACGGACACTATGGCCTCCCCGATCGTATTGTTTTCTTTGCAGTCTGTGCTGTCGGGGAACGACCGTCAATTCGGTATCCCAGGCGACTTCCACCCGTCTCCTCCCTCGCGCCTCCCTGCTAGGATGGAGCTCATCGCGGGTCAGGTGTGCAAGTAGGATACCACTGACGGCATCGGCGATGGCGCCTCAACCGGTCATTCGCCAAGGCAACAGCACACGGAGCTCTTGTCGGCTTTGCGCCGCTCTACAACAAAGTGCGACGGCCATGCACAGAGGGGCGCGAGGGAGGCGAATGCCCCCAAGCAGGCCTCACATCACGCCCCTCTTCCTTGGCGTTCAATCGCCGCAGTAGGACTCCGCGAATCACGACGCCTGGGTTATATGGCGTACGTCGGAGCGCGTCAGAGCCGCGCGTAGCAGCAGGGGCTGCCTTATCCGACCAGCCGAGGTTGAGAGCCTTATTGAGCGTCTTGCGTTCCAGCGCGGGATGCCCCGCTGGCTCCTCATACCCGTGCGATGATCTCTAGGAAGATTCCTTATACGCCACTGCCAAGCCACTGCCGGGCGGTCCATCGCGCGGCCGCTGTGGCGACGGCGTGGTCCAACGTCGGGATCGACCGGAGAGGTTTCAACGCAAGACCCTCGCGCGCGACGCCTACGCAAACGTTTTCAGACGATCTGGAGTTTTACCGCTATTGTCTGTGCCGCGTTGCCGACGTGGCCTACGACAGGCTTCTAAAGCACGTCGACGTATCCGGCCCACGCCTCAAGGCCTGCAGCGTTTTTCGCCTGGTCCTCACGGTCAGCCACACCGTGTTCCCCTGCCATGTTGGCCACGCTCGGAAGCTACAGAGGCTGATCCGCGCCCTCGAGAACGAGATCAAGGGCGTCTGCGTCTCTTGGACGGCATGCCTCCATGTCGATCAAGCCAGCTACCTCCATTGGGACCTGACTGTCGTGGTCAAAGATGACCAGGTTGGCGACTTCGAGCGTGCCTGGAAGCACATACACGCCTCCGGGTGGAAGGGCTCGGGACGGAGTGGCCGATCGTCCTGCGACGCCAGCCCTCAGGGCAATTCGCTCAAAGACCTTCGTCGCAGTGTCAACTACACGGTCGAGTTCGACCGGTTCAGGGAGAACCCGGAATGGACGCGCGCTGCGCTCCGCGCGCTCGGGATGTCCCGTGGTTGCGGGATCAAGCAGATGCGCCGGAGCGGTAGCAACCCCTGCTACAAAATTGCCGCTAAGTCACTGACTCAGCAAGCGAACAGCGCAGGTAAATCGGCAAGCGGAATCCAAGGGACGACTACGTATCATGCTAAGTCAAGCCGGACACCGCCTAAGACGTCCCGGAGGCCACGGAAGTCGGGTGGCAAGCGAGGAAGGCCCCAGCTGGTTCTGGGACCGGCGTATGGGCCCCGGAGGCGTCGCGATCGCCTGTCCAGGATGACCACGCCGGCTCCACCGGCGGCGGCGACAAATAAGGCCCAGGTGGTCGCGACCACACCAACACAGACCCTCGGTGCTGCACCCCCGGCGTCTGCTGGGTCCTGCAAGTTCGTGAAGCGGCGCTCAACGGCCACGACATCGTCGGTCTACCCAGTGCCACCAGTGATCCAGGGGGACAAAACCACGCATGATCGGCCTGCAGAGGTGGTCATGGTATCGCCATCACTGCGTGCGGCCTCCCTCGGGGCCGTCGTCCTGCTTGGAAGCGTCCCGGCGTGGCTGGAAACCGCCACAGCGGCGCTTATTCCCGTGTCGAATTCACCTGTTCACCGCCAATCCGGCATGACCTCGCTCTCGTCATGTGCGGTGCGATCACTGATACGCTGGCAACATGAAAAGATCTGTCCGTCACCCGCGCCAACGGGGAAACAGCGCCGCTCCCTGAAGCGCGCCCTGGCCAAAGCACTCGAGCGCCGTCCGTGGCGCCGATCGCGGACCACACTTCGGAGAGGCGCTCTAATCACCCTGCTAGCACATGCGTTGGACCAGATACGAGACGAGGATGCCTCAAGGGCATCGCGGAGCGCCGACACTCGGTGGGCTTCTACAAACACATTACCAGCGAGCGAGGCGGTCATAGACGTCCTCGACTACGGCCTCGTTGGAGACGGAACGACCGTCAACCAATACGCCCCCGAAATGGCCGACAAAGGCCCTAGCCAGTCGGGGGTCCTCAAACGCAATGCGAATGTTCTCCGAACCGGGAGCCGGATCGAGCACGCGAAAGCCGATTTGCCAGTCGCCGCACCAGCTGTCGATCCGGCGCAAGCGCTCCGGCGCCGCCGCGGCGTCGACCTTCATTTCTACATGGTGGATGAACCCTGGCATCACGCCCTTCCTACGACGGGGACCTCATCGATCCGCGTGGTGTAACGTGGCGACCGCATGTCGAACTTCGTAATCCATGCCTTGTTCTGCCGAGCGATGCCCGCCGCCGCGGGGAAGACAACGCCGCGTCCCAGTTTCCGGTTGCAGGCGTCCAGCGCCTCCATGAGGCGGCCGCTCCTCTCGCGGTCGAGCGAGCCGATGAGGGCGCGCTGCGAGGCTTCCAGCGGCACGATGTCGACCGTCATCAGCCCGGCCTTCGCGTAGCGGTAGCCGGACTTCCAGATCCGGCGGGCGCCCCACTTGGCCGCGCGCACGAGGACGAGCGTGTCGTTGCTCGCCTCGGGGAAATCCACCGTGGTCGAGACGCTGCGGGCAGGGCCGCGATCGTAAGGCGAGGTATGGAAGAACACCGTGACATGGTCCGTCGCCAGGCCGTGGTGGCGAAGCTTCTCGCCCAGCCGCGTCGCATGCGCCGCGATGGCTTCCTGCATCATGTCCGGGTCGTCGACGCGGCCAGCGAACGACCTGGTCACAGCGCAGCCCTTCCGGGTCGGCGCGACGGTCTCCAAGTCGATGCAGGGCTGACCTCGAAGCTCATGGATGATGCGCTCGCCGACGACTGTCAGGGTCGTCCTAGCGAGCTTGGGATCCAGCGCGGTGACGTCGGCTGCCGTCTTGCAGCCGAAGGCGCGCAGCTTGGCCTGGCTGGCTCTGCCGATGCCCCAAACGTCCGCCAGATCGACCAGCGGCAGCCACTCGCGCCGGGCTTCCTCGCTGGTCAGGTCGCAGACGCCAAGGAGTTGAGGCGTGCTCTTGGCGATCTTGTTGGCGAGCTTCGCCAGCGTCTTGGTGGGGCCGATGCCGACGCAGGTGGGAACGCCCGTCCAGGTTGATACCGTCGACCGCAGGTCCCGGCCGAGCTCCTCGCGCTGCTCGGGGGCGACCGGGGTGAAGTCGAGGAAGCTCTCGTCGATGGAGTAGATCTCGATGTCCGGGGCGAAGCGCTGGTAGACGGTGTTCATCCTGTGGCTCATGTCGCCGTACAGCGTGTAGTTGGACGAGAAGACGACCACGCCCTCGCGCTTGCAGAGGTCGCGGATCGAGAACATCGGCGCTCCCATTTTGATCCCGAGGGCCTTCGCCTCGGCCGTCCTGGCGACCGCGCAGCCGTCGTTGTTGGACAGAACGATGACTGGCCTGCCCTTCAGCTTCGGATCGAAGACCCGCTCGCAGGAGCAGTAGAAGCTGTTGCCGTCGATCAGGGCAAAAGAGCGCGTCATCGCCGGAAGCGCCGCACCGTGTTGGTGACGACGCCGAAGATCTCGATCTGGGCATCCCTCCCGGGGTCATAGTCCGGATATCGCCGGTTGCCGAACGCGAGACTTGATCGACCGCCGGCGAGCCTGAAAATCTTGATCGAGCGCTCGCCGTTGACGTCGACCACGACGGCGTCGCCGTCCCGCGGCAACAGGCTGCGGTCGACCGTAATCAAGCTACCGTCGAAGATCCCGACGTCGATTGCGCTGTCGCCGGCAACCTTCATGACGAAGGTCGCCGGGGCGTTTTGGATCAGAGTACGTGATAGGTCGATGGGCGCGTCCAGGTAGTCGTCCGCAGGGCTTGGGAAGCCCGCTCGCACCGCCTTCAGGTAGACCGGCAGGAAGATCGGCGGTCCAAGGACGGCGGGCGACATGTGCATCGGAAAGGGCTCCTATTGAAAGAACAAAATAGGAACATAGCCTCTCATCGAGTCAAGATGCGAGTTGGCAACACCAGGGCCGCGCCGCTAGCCTGGTACTGCTGGGGAGAGACGCATGAGCACCGAAGACGCCGCCGTCGAGGTAAAGGATGGCAGGATTCTGATCAACGGCGCGGACCAGGGCCTAGAGGTCGCCCACCATCAAGGCCTGCGGATGACTGTAACGGGCCTGCGTAAGGCCCGCACGGTCCAAATGCTCGATGGCCGCCGGCTCGACGACACGCGAATTCATGGGATGGGCATCCTGGACGGCACTCTCGGCATCGTCGGATCGTCCCACAAGGTGAAGGCCGTTGCGGTCGTCGTGCAGTCGGCTCCTACCGGCGAGGAGCGGCTGGATTGGCACACCTACGTCGGCTACTCGGCGGACGACGAATTCCCTGATGATACGCCTTGGGCAGTGCAGGCACGCCTGCCGCCGGAGGTCTGGGCAATGCTGATCGCCGAGTTCGACGCTGGACGCGTGCAGCGGCTGAACATGGACGTGGACGGTGGGATGTGGAGCAAGCCGACGCCGTTCTTCCATGACCCGAGGCCACATTTGATGCTGCCCCCAAAAGGAGGTGGTGCAGGTCATGCGATCGCGAAGACGACCTCCATCACCTGGGGAACCGAGATGGTGGCCGTTCCGGACGAAGCAACCGCTCCCCTCACACCGCCGGGAGACGGCAAGGTCCGTCAGCTGCTGACCTGGGGGCTGCCGGCGATCGTCGCGCTGCTTGCGATCATCGCGGCGAGAATCTGATCATGGGGCAGCAGAAACACGACGTTCCCGATGAGCCCGAGGATGATGGCTGGGACGACGACGTCCCATGGGCAGATCCTCAGATCCAGAGCGACTATGAGGCCGCGCTGGGTCGGTTCCTGGTCGCGTTCAATCGGATCGACAACGAGGTCTCACAGCTCATCTCAACGGTGCTGCACCTGTCCGAACGTGTGGACCTCATCGAGCCCATGACCATCCGAACGGATTTCGCGCGCAAGCTCCAGGTTCTGGATCTGCTGACGCTCGCGAAGCATTCCGGCCAGTTGGGCGAGGCGCCCATCGAGGAGATGCGCAAGCTCGCCGGCGAGCGGAACGTCGTGGCCCATGGGCACTTCGATCAGAACCCCTTTGACGGGGATTATCAGCTGAAAGGCAAGGGTCGCTATTCGGACTATAGCGCCAAACGCCTCGACGGCCTGACCCAGCGCTGCAATGAGGTCTGGCAGAAGCTGCGGTTTGTCGACGCCTGCTTTCACTTTGAACCCCTCGAAGTGGATGACGACGGCAACATCGTCCCCTCTTCGGATGCCGGCTCTCAAACGTCGTGACGGACGGCCCGACCATGGGACGTGTCCCTGTTGCCGCCACCTCGCTGAACGCAGGGAGTGCGAATTTCCATCACCAACGGCAAACCACGGGAACGGGCGGCGAACATCGAATGGCGAACCTTTCTCTAAACCTTTGATTTTAAACGCTGTTCACAGTCCCTTCCGGGACGCCATTATCCCATCTCGAGGCCTGAGCAGCGCGATGTCCTTTGGTGTCTTCTGCCGAAACTGGCGCTCCATGTCTGCGATGCACTAGTCACGAGACATGGATAACCTTCCGCCGCATGAAATCTTCACGCATGTCCGCATCGTCATGGGCATGGTGGTCGGCCTCGCCATCACGCGCATCCTCGCTGGCGTGGCCGGCTTCATCCAGCATCCCGGCCGCCAGCGCGTGTCGCTGCTGCACATGCTCTGGGTCGGCTCGATCCTGCTCGAGCTCGTCCTGTTCTGGTGGTGGGAATTCGGGCTGTCGCGTTTGACGCTCTGGAGCTTCGGCTTCTTCGTCTTCGTGATCGGCTATGCCGTGGTGCTCTACCTGCTGGCGGCGCTGCTGTTTCCCGACAGCATCTCCGAATATGCCGGCTACGAGGATTTCTTCATCAAGCGCCGGCGCTGGTTCTTCGGCCTGCTGGCGGCGACTTTCCTGCTCGACATCGTCGATACGCTGATCAAGGGCAAGGAGCACTGGACCCAGCTCAGCGGCGATTATCTTGTGCAGGTGCCGATCGGGCTCGCGCTGTGCCTGATCGGCAGCCTGTTCGCGCAGCGTTCGGTGCAGCTCGCGCTGGTCGCCACGAACATCGCCTATCAGGTCTACTGGATCGGCGTCGTCGTCTACATTGTCTGAGCGCGATCGGCCGCCGGGCTGCCGTGCCGCCCGGCTCAGCCTGCGGCAAACGGTGCGAAGTGCTGCACGACCTGCCTGTAGACGCCCTGCTTGAAGGGAATGATCAGGTCCGGCGTCTCGGCGAGCCGCGCCCAGCGCCAGGCGTCGAACTCGGCCTTGTGGCCGCCGGCCGGGGTCAGGATGTTGATCTCCTCCTCGGCGCCGGTGAAGCGGAAGGCGAACCATTTCTGCGCCTGCCCGCGCCAGCGACCCTTCCAGGCTTCCTTGCCGATGTCGACCGGCAGGTCGTAGCTCAGCCAGCCCGGCGCCTCGCCGAGCAGCTCGACGGAGGTGACGTTGGTCTCTTCCTGGAGTTCGCGGCGGGCGGCCTGCAGCGGTGTCTCGCCCTCGTCGATGCCGCCCTGCGGCATCTGCCAGGCATGGCCCGGCGCGACATGCTCGCGCTTCGTCTTGTCGGCACGCTGGCCGACGAAGACGAGGCCTTGTGGGTTGAACAGGGCGAGCCCGACGCAGGGGCGATAACCTTCGGGAGCGGCGTCGGTCATCGTAGCGCTCCGGTCGTCCTGAGGGAGCCGGTCGAGCCGGGGTTGCGGAAGCCGCGGGCCGCGCTGACCGGCACGAGCGCGATCTTCCTGGCCTCCAGCGTCTGCGCCCAGCGGGCGATCCGGTCGATCGAGATCGGCAGGGCGCTGGCGGAGGCGACAGCGATGCCCTGTTCGCGCGCCATCAGCTCAAGGGCGGCCAGCTCCTTGTCGATCGCATCGGCGCGGGTGACGCCATCGATCACGCGGTCGATCTTCAAGGCCGGGATCTGGGCGCGACTGGCGGCGCTCGCCAGCAGGCTGCGCGGCGAGGAGCCGTCATCAACGACCATCAGGCCGCGGCCGGCGAATTCGCGCAGGATCGGGGAGAGGGCATCCTGATCGGCGGTGAGGCGCCCGCCCAGGAAATTGACGATGCCGACATAGCCGGTGAAGCGGCCGAGAGACCAGTGCAGCTTGTCGATATTATCCTGTGCCTTGGGGCCGGTGAGCAGGGTGTGCGGACCCGGGTCGTTGTCGGGATAGTCGAAGGGCTCCATGGGCAGCTGCAGGAAGACCTCGTGGCCATCGCCGCGGGCCCGTTGCACGACGCGTTCGAGCTCCGTGCCATAGGGGGCGAAGGCAAGGGAGATTTGGCCGGGCAGCCGGGCGATGGCCTCAGCCGTGCCGTTCTGGCTGATGCCGAGGCCGCCGACGAGGATCGCGACCCGGCCGACGGGCTTCGCGGAAGGCTCCGGGCCGAGGGGGCGGGCGTAGATCTTGGCCGGGGTCGCGCCTTCGGGGCCCGTCTTCGGCAGGAGGCCGTAGCGTGTGCGCTCGGTGAGCCGGCTGTCGGGGGCGGTCGCGAGCTTGATCGGGCCGCCTTCCTCCGGAACGGTGATGATGATGGCGCCGGGGGCTTCCTCGCCCGCGCGGACGACGGTCACGCCTGCATTGTTCTCGAGCTGGGAGGCACTTGCCGGCCCCGATGCCGGAGCGGGGGTGGGCGAAGCGCCGGTCGGCTCCGTGGCGGAAGCCGGCGCGCGCTTCTCGATGGATGCGATGGCGATGGGCTGGCCGCCATCAGGGTCGCGGCGGAGCGCGACGACGAGCAGCAGGCCGAGGAGGACGGCGCCGACGCAAGCGAAAGCGCCCGTGCCGAGCCAACGGCCCCACGGCTTTCCGGTAGGCGCGGCCCGGTCCTGGCCGAGTGCCCGGTTAAGCTCCGTCAGCGGCGTTGCGGCCGGTTGGCCGCCCTCAAGGTTGCGAAGCGGACCCCGAATCAGTCGAGGCCGCACCCGCTAGTCTTGTCGCCGATGGCGCGCCGCGTCGAGACGGAAGAGCGTCATTCTCGGGCTCGGCCCGAGAATCTCCGATAAAACCGGTCACCTCCCCGTCATGAGATGCTCGGGCCAAGCCCGAGCATGACGAGGCTGTTGCCGGCGTTACGGCTTGGGGGCTTCCGGCGTCGCCGGCTTTTCGGCCGGCGCGGCGGCGTCCTTCTTGACGCCGCGGAGCTGGTTCATCGCCGCGATGAGCTGGGTGTCCTTGGTCGGATCGTTGGGGACATAGGAAGCGGAGCCGGACTGCTCCTCGCCCTCGCCCGCGGCCTTGAGATGGCCCTTGAGAGCGGCCTCGCCCTTGTTCTCGCCGAGCTTGTCCTTGATCTCCTGCGGGATGTCCTGCTGGATCTCGATGTCCGGCGTGATGCCCTTGGCCTGGATCGAATTGCCCGACGGCGTGTAGTAGCGCGCCGTGGTCAGGCGCAGGCCGCCATTGGAGCCGAGCGGGATCACGGTCTGGACGGAGCCCTTGCCGAAGGAGCGGGTGCCCATCACGACCGCGCGCTTGTGGTCCTGCAGCGCGCCGGCGACGATCTCGGCCGCCGAGGCGGAGGAGCCGTTGATCAGCACGACGACCGGCTTGCCCTTGGTCAGGTCGCCCGACTTGGCGTTGAAGACCTGGGTCTCCTCGGCGTTGCGGCCGCGGGTGGAGACGATCTTGCCGCGATCGAGGAAGGCGTCGGAGACGAGCACGGACTGGTCGAGGCGCCCGCCACGGTTGTTGCGAAGGTCGATGACGAAGCCCTTGAGCTTGTCGGCGCCGATGTCGCTGGTCAGCTTGTCGATCGCCTTGCGCAGCCCGTCATAGGTCTGCTCGGAGAAGGTGCCGATGCGGATGTAGCCGATATCGTTCTCGACCCGCTCCTCGACCGCCGGCACGACGATGGTCGAGCGGGTGAGGGTGAACTCGAGCGGCTCGGTCTTGCCCGGACGGTCGATCTTGAGCGTGACCTGGGTGTTGATCAGCCCGCGCATCTTCTCGACGGCCTGGGTCAACGAAAGACCCTTCACCTCGGTGCCGTCGATCTGGCGGATGATGTCGTTGGCCAGGATACCGGCCTTTGAGGCGGGCGTATCGCGGATCGGCTTGGCGACCTTGAGGATGCCGTCCTCCATCGTCACCTCGATGCCGAGGCCACCGAACTGGCCACGCATGTCGGTGTCCATGTCGCGGAAGGACTTCGAGTCGAGATAGCTGGAATGCGGGTCCAGCGACGAGACCATGCCGTTGATCGCGGCCTCGATCAGCTTCTGCTCATCCGGCTTGTCGACATAGTCGGTGCGGATCTTCTCGAAGATATCCCCGAAAAGATTGAGGCTGCGGTAGACTTCCGCCGAGGCGGCCACGGCGCTGGTGGAGCTCAGCAGCCGGGTCTGAGTAGCCAGTCCGGTCAGGCCCGCGCCCATGATGGCGCCGGCGAGAACGAGGGAAACCTTGCGCATCATCCGCGAACCTTTTCGCCTTGCGATTTCATCCACCACGGCGCCGGGTCGACCGAGACGCCGTCTTTCCTGAACTCAATATAGAGGACCGGCTGGCCGGTTCCCACTCCTACCGTCGTCGCTGCAGCTTCCGATGTTTCGCCCATCGTCGCAACCGGTTCCCCGGCCAGGACGAACTGATTGAGCGCGACGTCGATCCGCTGCATGCCGGCCAGCAAGATGTAGTATCCACTGCCCGCGTTCAGGATCAAGAGTTGTCCGAAGGAACGGAAGGGACCCGCATAAACCACCCAACCGTCAGAAGGCGCCGAAACTAGGGCGCCCGGCCGCGTCTCCAGAGAAATTCCGCGCGTCGAGCCGCCGGCGCCGTCGGCATCGCCAAAGCCACGCAATCGTGATCCCGCCACAGGCAGGGAGAGCAGGCCCTTGGCGTCGGCGAAGGCGATCTTGGGGGCAAGGCGGGCCGGATCGCGGAAGGCGAGCGCCGTCATGCGCTCGCGCTGGTCGCGCGTCTCCTGTTCGATCGCCTGGCGCGCGGCGTCCGCGGCCCGGTTCGCGACGGAGATCTCCTTCTCGATCTTCTCGACGAAGTCCCGCATCGAGCGGGCCTGGCCGGCGAGCTCGTTGCCGAGCGCGCGCTGGGCCTCGACATCCTTCGCCGCAGTAGCCTCGCGCTCGCGCCGTGCCTCGATCAGTGAGGCGAGGCGCTGCCGCTCACCGGCGAGCCGCTCCATCTCCTCGCCGATCCGGCCCTTATCGGCGGCGATATTGTCGCGCAGCCGGACCAGCTCGGCGAGGTCGGTGCCAAGAATCTCGATCTCCATGCGCAGGTCGGGAACGACGGCGCCGAGCAGCATCGAGGCGCGTACGGCTTCCAGGATGTCCTCCGGCCGCACCAGCACCGCCGGCGGCGGGCGCCGCCCTATGCGCTGCAAGGCCGCGAGCACCTCGGCGATCAGGCCGCGACGGCTTTCGAGCGAGCGGCGGATGGCCGTCTCGCTGGACTGCATCAGGGCAAGCCGCTTCTCCAGCTCGCCCAGCTTCTGCTCGGCCCCTTGCGTCTTCGTGGTGGCATCGAGCAGCGCCCGGTTGAGCCCGGCGCGGTCGGCGCGGATGCCGGCGATCTCCTTTTCCAGCGCGGCGCGCGCATCCACATTGCCCGCGAGGCGCTCCTCGATCGCCTTGAGCTCGGCCTCGCGCGCCTGCTTCTCGACGAGCTTCTGCATCGTCTCACGGGCGAGGGCGTCAGGGTCGGGCGCCGCGGTCTGGGCGGAGGCAGGCGTGCAGAAAGCTGCCGCCAGCAGAGCAACGAGGCTCAGGCGGCGCAGCCGGGAGCGAATCAGCGGCGCGGCGGAACTCATGCGCGATGATAGGGGTGTCCTGCGATGATCGTCATCGCCCGATAGAGCTGTTCCAGCACAAGTGCGCGGACGATCTGGTGCGGGATCGTCAGCGCTCCGAAGGCCAGCGTCAGCTCGGCGCGCTCGCGGATCTCATCGCTGAGGCCGTCGGCGCCGCCGATCACGAGGCTCGCATGGCCCGTGCCGGCGTCGCGGGCGGCGGCAATGCGGCTGGCGAAAGCGTCGCTGCCGAGCTGGCGTCCGCGCTCGTCGAGTGCGATCAGCAGGCCGGGCTGTGCCTTTGCGAGGATGGCTTGCGCCTCCTCGCGCTTGCGCTCCTCGGGGCGGCGGCCGCGGCTCTCGGGAATCTCGACGATCTCCGGGCCGCTCAGGCCCATGCCGCGGCCAAGCTGCGAGCCGCGCTCACGATAGCGTTCGCAGAGCTCCCGCTCCGGCCCGTCCTTGAGCCGGCCGACGGCGATGACCGCGAGACGCACCGAACGGGGACGTCAGCTGACGAGGCGTTCGTTCGGCCGGTCCGTGCCCCACATCTTCTCGAGATTGTAGAACTGGCGCACTTCGGGCCGGAAAACGTGGACGATGATGTCGCCGGTGTCGATCAGCACCCAGTCGCAAGCCGGCATTCCCTCCACCTGCGGCGTGGGCTTCCCGGCGCTCTTGAGGGCTTCGACCAGTGCATCGCTGATGGCGGCGACGTGGCGGTTGACGTTGCCCGAGGCGATGATCATCGCGTCAGCCAGCGACGTCTTGCCGACGAGGTCGATCACCATGATGTCCTCGGCCTTCATGTCTTCCAGGACACGCTGGGCGATGGCGATGCTATCGGCGGAGGGATTATCCGCGATAGCGGCCTGGGGAAGCGGCTTCGGCTCGGCTTCGCCAAGGGTTTGACGGTTCAGTGACGTATCCTCTCGATCTCGATGCGCTCCAGGCGCGACACGGACAAAATAAGCCGAGAGCGACTAAAATTCAATCAAGATCCGCCATTTTCGGCTTGCCGGCGCAGCAATGTCGAGGACAGGGCCGAGCGCTTGCCGTGCAGGAAGACCCAGGCGGGCGGCGAGCTGAGCGGCAGGCTCGCGGCCGCGCTCTCGGGAACGCGCCAGCGCGAGAGCCAGTTGGCGGCGGGCGACGCCATGGCGCTGTGGGTCGAACCCGGCCGGTCTATGATCGCGACCGGCATCATCCGGGCGATGGTCCGCCACTCGTTCCAGCGATGAAAGCTGGCGAGATTGTCCGAGCCCATCAGCCAGACGAAGTTCACGCCCGGACAGCGGCGCTTCAGCGCGCGCAGCGTGTCGGCGGTGTAGCGGGTGCGCAGCGTCGCCTCGATGCCGGTGACATGGATGCGGGCATGGCCGGCGGCCTCTCGCGCCTGCCTGATGCGGGCGGGAAGCGGCGGCAGGCTCGCATTGTCCTTCAGCGGGTTGCCGGGCGTCACCAGCCACCAGACCCGGTCGAGCTGCAGCCGGCGCAACGCGGTGAGACTGGCGAGCCTGTGGCCGTCATGGGCGGGGTTGAAGCTGCCGCCAAACAGGCCGATGCGCAGACCGGGCGCATGGGGCGGCAGCCGCAGATGGTCCATCGTCATCGCCGGGCTTCGCCGTCAGGGCCGGGTCTGGCCGGCGCCGTGGACGCGGTACTTGAACGAGCAGAGCTGCTCGACGCCGACCGGTCCGCGCGCATGCATCCGCCCCGTCGCGATGCCGATCTCGGCGCCGAAGCCGAACTCGCCGCCATCCGCGAACTGGGTCGAGGCGTTGTGGACGACGATGGCCGAGTCGATTTCCGCCAGGAAGCGCGCGGCGGCGGCGTTGCTCGCCGTGACGATGGCGTCGGTGTGGTGCGAGCCGTAGCGCTCGATATGGTCGATGGCCGCGTCGAGGCCGGCCACCACCTTTACGGCGATGATCCGGTCGAGATACTCGGTCGACCAGTCTTCCTCGCTCGCGGGCGTGACGCGCGCATCGACGGCTTGCGTGGCGCGGTCGCCGCGCACGGCGCAGCCGGCCTCCAGAAGCGCCGTGACGAGCGGGGCGAGATGGGTCACGGCGCAGGCCTTGTCGACGAGCAGCGTCTCTGCTGCGCCGCAGACGCCGGTGCGGCGCAGCTTGGCGTTGAGAAGGATGTCGCGGGCCATCGCAAGGTTGGCCTTGCCATGGACGTAGACATGGCAGTTGCCGTCGAGATGGGCGAAGACCGGCACGCGCGCCTCGCTCTGGACGCGGGCGACGAGGCTTTTGCCCCCGCGCGGCACCACCACGTCGACATTGCCGCCGAGCCCGGTGAGGATTTCGCCCACCGCCGCGCGGTCCCGCGTCGGGACGAGCTGGATGGCGTCGCCCGGCAGGCCGGCCGCCTCCAACCCCTCGCGCATGGCGGCGGCGATCTCGGTGGAGGTGCGGAAGGAATCCGAGCCCGCGCGCAGGATCGCGGCATTGCCGCTCTTCAGGCAGAGCGACCCGGCATCAGCCGTCACGTTGGGCCGGCTCTCGAAGATCACCGCGATGACGCCCAGCGGCGTGGCGACGCGCTCGAAGCGCAGGCCGTTCGGCTGCGTCCATTCCGCCAGCACCCGCCCCAGCGGGTCGGGCAGGGCCGCGACGTCCGCGACGGCATCGGCCATGGCTGCGAGGCGTTTCTCGTCGAGGGCGAGGCGGTCCATGAAGGCGGCGCTCAAGCCCGCCTTCAGGCCGTCCGCGAGGTCCTGAGTATTGGCGGCGAGGATGCGGGCACTGTGGCTGCGCAAGGCTTTGGCCATCGCGACCAGGGCGGTGTTGCGCTGGTCGGCAGGGCTCAGCGCGACCTTGCGCGCGGCGGAGCGCGCGCGCTGGCCGATCTCCTGCATGACGAGCCCGACATCCTGCTCGGATGCGCTCGTCGCGATGATGCGCAATGCGCTGTCGCCTGTCATCTCTTGTTCAAATCCAACCCTAGACGATCGAGCTTAGCCCAGCCCGAGCGCCATGTCGTCCCGGTGGATCATCTCGGCGCGGCCGGGATAACCGAGCACCGCCTCGATGTCGCGCGAGGCCTTGCCGAGCACCAGCGCGGCTTCGCCCGCATCATAGGCGACGAGGCCGCGGCCGAGCAGCTGGCCCTTCGGATCGCGGATCAGCACGGCGTCGCCGCGCGCGAACTCGCCCTCGATGCGGCTGACGCCCACCGGCAAGAGGCTCGCGCCGCCGCGCAGCGCCCTGGCCGCGCCGGCATCGACATGGAGCGTGCCGCGCGGCTCCAGCGTGCCGGCGATCCAGGTCTTGCGGGCCGTGGCCGGAGTCGAGGCGGTGAGGAACCAAGTGCAGCGCCCGCCGGAAGCGACAGCGGCGAGCGGGTTCTTGCCGCGCCCGTCGGCGATCAGCATGTGCGTGCCGCCGGCGATCGCGATCTTGCCGGCCTCGATCTTGGTGCGCATGCCGCCGCGCGACAGCTCGGATGCGGCGCCGCCGGCCATGGCGTCGATCTCCGGCGTGATGCGTTCCACGACCGGGATGTGCCGGGCCGCCGGGTCCTTCGCGGGCGGGGCGGTATAGAGTCCGTCGATGTCGGAGAACAGCACGAGCAGATCGGCGCCCGCCATGGTGGCGACGCGGGCGGCGAGCCGGTCGTTGTCGCCGTAGCGGATTTCGGTGGTGGCGACGGTGTCGTTCTCGTTGATGACGGGGATCGCGCGCAGGTCGAGCAGGCGGCCGAGCGTGGCGCGCGCGTTAAGATAGCGCCGGCGCTCTTCGGTGTCGGCGAGCGTCAGCAGGATCTGGCCGGCGGTGAGGCCATGGGCTCCGAGCGCCTCCGCCCAGGTGCGGGCGAGCGCGATCTGGCCGACGGCGGCGGCCGCCTGGCTCTCCTCCAGCCTGAGCGGGCCCGATGGCAGGTTGAGCACGGTGCGCCCGAGCGCGATCGCGCCGGACGAGACGACGAGCACATCGGCGCCGCGTTGGTGAAGCTCGGCGAGGTCCTCTGCCAGCGCCGCGAGCCAGGCATGGCGCAGCCGGCCGCGAGCCCGGTCGACCAGCAGGCTGGAGCCGACCTTGACGACGATGCGGCGGAATTCGGAAAGCGAGGGCGTGTGCACGGCTTGGAGCGTTCTGTTGCAGGGCCTTTGCCTGTTGGCGAAAACCGGGCGCTTGTAAAGCGGCCCTGCGTCCGGGCCGGCGCGTGGCCCGCGCATCCGGCGGGAACCGTTGAAAAAGCCGTGCCGGATCACCATGTCATGAATTCGTCGCCCACCGCCTCGAAACTCGGCGTTTTGCGCTGGAAGCGGGGCTGCCGCGCGTCGATTTCGATACCAATCCTCCTCGATCTGGCTTATTGCGCCCACGCGGGCCGACAGATCGCCCGTGACAACCCGAGAGATCACCACTTGAAGAACCCGAACGACCGTAGCTTCACCGACCGCCAGGCCAATTCCGCTAAAGCCAAGCAGGCGCTTCTCGAGCGCTTCCAGGCCAGACCGAAGGCAGACGATCCGGCCATGGCGGCGCGACGCGCGGAGCGGGAAGCCATTGCTCAGGCCCGCGCCGAGCGAGAGAACGAGAAGGCAAAGATCCGAGCCGAGAACGAGCGCCTGGAAGCGCTCGAGCGTGAGCGCATCGCCGAGCTGAAGCGCCAGGAAGAAATCGCCCGCGAGGTCGCCCGCAAGGCGGAGCAGGCCAAGCGCGATGCCGAGCGCCCGCGCAAGGTGCTGCTGGAAGCCGTGCAGTACATGCAGCTGCGCACTGCCGGCAAGCGCCGCTGACGCCATTTCCCGCAGGCCGGAATCGGCCGAGGGAATGGGCGTGAAAGATCGCTGGATTCGAATTGGGGCGCCTCGGGCGCCCCTTTTCGTATGCGCGGGCCGTCGGGTGCCGTGTCCTGCACCGTGTTTCATTCCGAAGGCGCTTCGAAATCCGCCATATGATGCAGTAGCTTACGGCTGCGCGCGGATCGGCGACGCCTTGCTGCTCGCCTGGCATGGCGGGAATTTGCTCTTACCTATCGGCAAATCGAGCTGGCCGGACTAATGTCGCGCCCCGATTGAACCTTTTCCCGTCTCGCAGCGACCAACCTTGTGCGAGCCGGGATGCTCTTTGCCTTCGAGGGGCGATGCATACGGAATCGGACGAGGAACTCGTCAAACGGATCGCCTCGGGCGACCGGCTCGCGATGAAGGTGCTGTTTTCGCGGCACCAGGTGCGGGTCTACCGTTTCGTGCTGCGGCTCGTCCGCGACGAGACGCTTGCCGAGGATGTGATCAGTGACGTGTTCATGGATCTGTGGCGACAGGCCGATCGCTTCGAGGCAAGAGCCTCGGTCGCGACCTGGCTGCTCGCCATCGCCAGGAACAAGGCGTGGTCGCTCCTGCGGAAGCGCCGCGACGCCGAGCTGGACGAGGACTACGCCGACAGCATCGAGGACGAGTCCGATGGCCCCGAGGTCGTTCTGCAGAAGCAGGACAAGGGTCTCGCCATACGCGCCTGCCTCGCACGGCTTTCGGCGGAGCATCGCGAGGTCATCGACCTCGTCTACTACCACGAGACATCCGTCGAGGAGGTCGCGCGGATCGTCGGAATTCCGGAAAATACCGTCAAGACACGGCTTTTCCACGCCCGCAAGAAGCTGGGCGAAATGCTCAAGGCTGCCGGCATCGACCGTGGCTGGCCTTGAGGCGAAGACTTTGGTGAAGCGCGGCAGGGCCGCCGGAGGAGTGGCGTGATGACCGACAGCATCGCAAGCGATCCGAAGCGCCGCGAGCTCGAAGAGCTGCTGCCCTTCTACGCCAATGGCCGCATCTCGGCGTCGGACAAGCAGCGCGTCGAGACGGCTCTCGCCGGCGACGCCGATCTCGCCGCCCGGCTCGAGATCATCCGCGACGACATGGCTGAGACCGTGCTGCTCAACGAGAGCCTCGGAGCCCCCTCGCACCGGGCGCTCGAACAGCTGATGGCCGGCATCGAGGCCGCGCCCAAGCCGGTGCCGCTGCTGAGCCGCGCCAAGGGCAGCGTGGCCGGCGGCTTCCTCTCCTGGTTGGGCGGGCTGCTGGCTTCGCAGCCGCCGCGCCGCCTCGCCTATGCCAGCGCCGCCGCGGTTGCGCTGATCGCGCTGCAGGGCGTTGCGATCACGGGGCTGGCGCTGCGCGACGGGTCCAGCTTCCAGACCGCCTCGGCGCCGGGCACTCATGCCTCGGAGCGTTATGTTCTGCTGAGCTTCTCGCCCGAGGCGAGGGCCGGAGACATCGCCTCCTTCTTCAAGCGCTTCGGCGCTTCTGTCGTCGACGGGCCGCGCGCCAACGGCTTCTTCAAGGTGCGCGTCGGCGACGCTTCGCTCTCCGCCGCCCAGGTCGATGCGATCGCGGCCCGGATGAAGAGCGAGAGCACCATTATCTCCTTCGTCGCGCCGGCTCCGTGATCTTCATCACTGGCGCGGTATCGGGGCGTCATGGCATGATGTCGGCATCGCAGGAGGGGAAGGTCATGCTGTCGTCCCGGTTGGGGCTGGGGACATCGCTGGCGCGGCGCCTGGCCGGCGCCGGCCTTCTGGCGTTCGGGCTCTTCTCGATACCGGGTTTCGCGCAGGCGCAAGGACAGTTGCTGGCGCAGGCGCCGGCCGTGGAGCAGGCGCAACCCGCCGCCGGCCCGTCCGCCAATCGCTCGATGAGCGTTCCGCCGGCGATCTGGCAGCAGCCGCGCCAGCAGCGCAGCATCATCCCGGCCATGGACGAGAACCGCTTCGTGCCGGACGAGGTGCTGTTCGAGCTTGCGCCCAATGCCGAGGCGGAGGCGGTTCTGCGCCGCTACGGCGCGACGCTGATCGCGCGCCAGCGCTTCGAGCTCGCCGGAGTGACGATCATCCGCGCCAAGCTCGAGGCCGGGCGAGACCTCAGGGCCGTGCTCACCCAGATGGCGGACGACACCAGCATCGCCGGGGCGCAGCCGAATTTCCTGTTCAACCTGCAGCAGGGCTCTTCCGTCGCTCCCGACAGCACGACCGGGCCGACGACCGCCTCCTCCGACGCGACCGACCAGCCGCCGATGCCGAGCCTCAAGCTCGGCGATTCCACCACCGCCGCGCGCAGCACCGGCATGGTGCGCCGGGTGCTGCCGCCGCAATATGTGGTCGACAAGCTCAAGCTCGCCGAGGCGCGCAAGCTCGCGCTCGGGCGCGGCGTCCGGGTCGGGATGATCGATTCCGGTGTCGACATGGAGCATCCCGAGATCAGCGGCTCGGTGCAGGCCTATCTCGATGCCGTCGACGGACAGGCGACGCCGCATGCCCACGGCACCTCGATGGCGACCGCCATCATCGCTCATGGCGAGCTGCAGGGCATCGCGCCTGCCGCTCGCCTTCTGGTCGCGCGCGCCTTCGGCGGCCCGCAGGCGAATTCGGCCAACGGCAAGTCGTTCCAGATCCTGACCTCGCTGGAGTGGCTGGTCCAGCAGCGGGCCAAGATCGTCAATCTGAGCTTCGCCGGGCCGCAGGACCGCCTGCTGTCGCGAGCGCTTGCCGGCGCGAAGGAGCGCGGTGTCATCGCGGTCGCTGCCGCCGGCAATGCGGGTCCCCGCTCGGCGCCGCTCTATCCCGGTGCCGACCCCAGCGTCATCGCGGTGACGGCGACCGACGCGGAAGACCGGGTCTTCGTCGATGCCAATCGCGGCAGCTATATCGTCGTCGCGGCTCCGGGCGTCGACGTTTTGTCGGCCGAGCCTGCCGGGCGCTACGCCTTCACCTCCGGGACTTCGATCGCCGCGGCGCATGTCTCGGGGCTGGTCGCCCTTCTGGTCGAAAAGCAGCCGGAGCTCGATCTGGACAGTGCCCGCCGCATTCTTGTCGAAAGCGCGATCGATCTCGGCTCGAAGGGGCGGGACCCGACCTATGGCGCCGGGCGGATCGAGCCGACGACGGCTCTGGCGCGTGTCCTGCCGGTCGCGACGGCGCGCCCCTGAGGCTGCTCCGTCATGCGCGGGCTCGACCCAAGCGTCTCGGAAACCAGTCCCCTTTCTTGCCAGAGATTCTCGGGTCTGCGCTTCGCTTCGCCCGAGAATGACGGGCCGGTCCCAGGCCGGGCTTGATTTTCGCCGGCCGATCGTCCTGATGGCGCCATGCCTCGCCCGAAATTGCTCTTCGTTGCCACCGAGGACTGGTTCTTCGCCTCGCACTTCCTGCCGATGGCGCGGGCGGCGCGCGAGCTGGGCCTCGACGTTGCGGTCATCGCGCGCGAGCGCCATCACCGCCGCGCGATCGAGGCGACCGGCGCGAGGCTGATCGCGCTGGAGGCCGAGCGGCGCAGCCTCGATCCGCGCGCGCTCTTCCGGCAGATCATGGCGCTGAAGCGCCTGATCGCGAGAGAGAAGCCGGACATCCTGCATTGCATCGCATTGAAGCCCATCGCACTCGCTGGCTTTGCGGGCAGGCTCGCGGGCGTCGAGCGGCGTGTGTACGCGCTGACGGGGCTGGGCTTCCTTGGCGCCAGGCAGGACCGGCTCGCGGCGGCCGCGCGCTTCGCCGCCGTGACGTGGCTCAAGGCGATCGACGGACCGAAGGTCCGTTTCCTCTTTGAGAATCCAGACGATCCGGTGACGCTCGGGCTCGATCCGCAGGATGCAGGCAAGGTCGCGCTGGTCGGCGGGGCCGGTGTCGACCCGTTGATGCTGCTGCCCTCGCAGATGCCTCCGGCGCCGCCGCTCAAGGTCGCGCTGGTGGCCCGCATGCTCTGGTCGAAGGGCGTCGATCTTGCGGTCGAGGCCGTCCGCCTCGCGCGCGCCGATGGCGCCAGGGTCGAGCTCACCATCCATGGTGCGCCGGACCCGTCCAATCCCAAGGCGATTCCCGAGGCGACCCTGAAGCAATGGGCGGCCCGGCCGGGCATCAACTGGGCGGGGCCGACGCGGGACATCGACGGCGTCTGGAAGGCGCACCATCTTTGCATCCTGCCGTCGCGCGGCGGCGAGGGGCTGCCGCGGACCATCCTGGAAGCGGCTGCCTGCGGGCGGCCGATCCTGACCACCGACGTGCCGGGTTGCCGCAGCTTCGTGCGCGAAGGAAAGGACGGCATGGTCGTCCCGGTCGACGATGCGGTGGCTCTCGCCAGGGCCATGCTGGTCTTCGCGCGGGCGCCCGCGCTGGCCGAGCGGATGGGGACCAACGCGCGCAACCGCCTGCTCGACGGCCACACCGAGCGGGACGTGATGAACGCGGTCAAGGCGCTCTACCTCAGCCTGCTGGCGGCGCCGACCACGGACATCGCCGCATGAGCGACGCCGCGCCCGCGCTGGATCGGGACGCTTTCATCCGGGCGCATACGCGGCTCTTGCCTGTGCCGCACGCGCCCGAGATTTCGTTGCATGTCGCCGAGGAGGCGACAGAGCTCTGGCAGAAGACCGAGGAGGAGCTGGCCGTCATCGGTTTGCCGCCGCCGTTCTGGGCCTTCGCCTGGGCCGGCGGGCAGGCGCTGGCGCGCCATCTCCTCGACAGCCCCGGAACCGTCGCGGGCCGTCGCGTGCTGGATTTCGCCTCGGGCTCCGGCCTCGTCGCCATCACCGCCGCAAAGGCCGGCGCGGCGCAGGTCCAGGCCTGCGACATCGATGCCTTCGCCGTGGCGGCGATCGGGATCAATGCGGCGGCCAACGGCGTCACGGTGGCGGCACGCTGCGACGACCTGATCGGCCACGACGAAGGCTGGGACGTCATCTGCGCCGGCGATGTCTGCTATGAGCGGGACATGGCCGAGCGGGTCATCGCCTGGCTGACGGCCCTGTCGGCGCGGGGCGCCACGGTGCTGATCGGAGACCCCGGCCGCAGCTATCTGCCGAAGGCGGGGCTCGAAGCCATCGCGACCTATGAAGTGCCGGTGACGCGCGCGCTCGAGGATGCCGAGATCAAGCGCAGCAGCGTCTGGCGACTCATCGCGCCCGCGGCTTGACAGGCAGGGAAGCGATCCAGGAGCGCTGGGGGGAGTTGAGCCCCTGGATCGCCCTGCTCCGCCTGCGGTTGCAGACGGTGCGGCTGGCCTCGCGCTTCAGGCAGCGCGGCGGCGTCTCTGACCTTCGTTCTCCGTGCGGAAAGCGGCGACGAGGCTGGTGAGCTGGCCGATCTGATCCAGAAGGACTCTGGCCGAAGCGGCACTCTCTTCGGCCAGCGCGGCGTTCTGCTGGGTGATCTCATCCATGTGGCTGACGGTCTGGCTCATCTCGTCGATGCCGCTGGCCTGCTCGGTGGTGGCGGAAGCGATCTCCTCGACCGTGCTCGAGACCGCGGCTGAGGCCGCGACGATCTGGTCAAGCGTCTGGCCGGCCTGGCGGACGAGCTTGACGCCCTCCGCCACCTCGGCGTCCGAGGAGGAGATCAGGCCGGTGATGTCCTTGGCGGCGTCGGCCGAGCGCTGGGCGAGCGCCCGGACCTCTGCCGCGACAACGGCGAAGCCGCGCCCGGCATCGCCGGCTCGCGCCGCCTCGACGGCGGCGTTCAGGGCGAGCAGGTTGGTCTGGAAGGCGATGCCGTCAATTACGTCGGTGATCTCCGAGATGCGCTTCGAGGCCCCCTCGATCCGCGCCATGGCGTCGACGGCGTCGCGGACGATGTTGCCGCCGGTGCGGGCGACGTTGGTCGCCTCGTCGGCGAGCTGCACGGATCGGCGCGAGGCCTGGGACGAGGTCTTGACGGAGGCCGCGAGCTGCTCGGTCGTCGCCGCGCTCTCCTCCAGTGCCGAGGCCTGCTGCTCGGTGCGCGTCGAGAGGTCCTGCGAGCCGCTGCTGATCTCCTGCGAGGAGGAGGAGATCATCGTGGAGGTCACCTTGATGGTGCCGACCATCTCCTGGAGGCGCGCCATCGCGGCGTTGAAGTGATCGCGGATCTGCGCGTATTCGTCCGGGATGTCGGCGCTCATGCGATAGGTCAGGTCGCCATCGGCGAGTGCGGCCATGCTCTCGCTGACGCAGGAGATGGCGAGGTCGCGCTCGGCCGCCTTGGCCTGCTCGACCGCCTTGGCCTCGGCCTCGGCCTTCAGCCGCGCCTCCTCGGAGGCTTCGAGGTAGACGGTGATCGCGTAGTCCATGTCGAGCATCGTCGCCTTGCCCACGGCGGCAAGGGTGGCGGCGCAATCCTCGGCGCCGGGCTTGCGGGCTCCGAGCGCGCTCTTGGGCCAGTGCGACTGCACCACGCCTGCGATCAGCTTCTCAAGGATCAGGGCGTAGCCGCCGATATACCAGCGCGGTTCCAGCCCGATCCGGGCATGGACCTTGCCGACCTGCGAGACGGCGTTGATGTAGTTGGCGTCGAACTTGGCAGAAGCGATGCCGTCCCAGTGCTGGAGCTGGCGCTGCTTGGCGGCCGCGACGTGCTGCTCGCCGCTGAAGAAGCGATTGGTCTCGGGGAAGCTGCGAAGCTGCGCGTAGAAGGCATCCATCGCACCCGGCAGGGCCGCATTGACGGTTTCCCGGGAGGAGCGCAAACGAGCCTGCGCGTCCGGGCCGAGCTGCATGAAGGCAAGCCGCCGGTTGAGATGATCCATCTCGGACATGAAGGTTTCGCAGCCCCTTTGCGAGAATCCGGCCCGGCTGGGGACAGCACGCCGATTCCGCCGCCGGAGATTCCGACGATCAGCGCTTCGCCCATCCGTTGAAATTCGTTATGCTGTTGCGGGAAATGTAGATCGGTCAGAAGGCATGTTCATACTTGTCGGAATACCTGAACTCAGGATGGACCGATAAGTATAGAGCGTCAGAAACGGGCGGTTGATTTTTAATTCGTCTTTTTGTCGCGCCGCGAAACTGCTCTCCGATGCGAAGCAGTTTGCTTTGATAAAGGTTAACGCTCTCTTGCCCGCGAAAGCCGATCGTTCCGAATTTCGCGCATGGCGAGCATGCAATCTTCGGTTGCGTGTTTTTGCCGCGTCAGGTCGCTTGCTCGTATCGGGCGAGGAAGTCCGCAACCGGAAGATGGCGGAAATCGTCGAGCGCCGCGCGCAGGCGGGCGTGTTCCCAATCCCACCACGCCAATGCTTGCAGGCGTTCGGCGATGTCGTCCGGAAAGCGCTGCCGGACGGGACGGGCCGGGTTGCCTGCGACGATGGTATAAGGCGCGACATCCTTGGTGACGACAGCGCCGCCCGCAACCACGGCCCCGGTGCCGATGTTGCGCCCCGCGAGCACGATGGCGCCATGGCCGATCCAGACGTCGTGGCCGATCGTCACCGCATGGGCCCGGCGCCAGTCGAAGAAGGCCGCGTCGTCCTCGGCGTCGTCGAAATAGGCGGAGGCCCGATAGGTGAAGTGCGACTGGCTCGCGCGATGCATCGGGTGGTTGCCCGGGTTGATGCGCGTCATCGCGGCGATCGAGCAGAATTTTCCGATCGTCGTGTAAATGACATTCGCGTCGTTCACGACATAGGAGTAGTCACCCATCGTCGACTCGATGAAGACGGTGCGCGCTCCGATCTCGGTGTAGCGGCCGAGCGTCGCCTGCCTGACCTGGGCGGTCGGGTCGATCACAGGCTCCAGTCCAAGTTTCTTCGCGGCCATGTCCTTATCCTCTCCTGATCCTGCTGTGCCCGGCCCCGATGCGGGGGCGCTCGTCCTGGTGGTCGGCCCTTCCGGCGCCGGAAAGGACACGCTGATGGACGCCGCGCGCGCGGCGCTCGCGAGCGATCCGCTTTTCCGTTTCGCGCGCCGCCTGGTCACACGGCCGGCGATGGCGGGGGCGGAAGATCATGACAGCTGCGACGAGGCGGCCTTCCAGGCGGCCGAGGCGAAGGGCGAGCTGGCCTTGAGCTGGCGCGCACACGGGCTGAGCTACGGCATCCCGGCAGCGGAACTCGCCTGCATTACCGAGGGCGGGGTCGCGATCGTAAACATCTCGCGTGGCGCCATCGCCGCGGCCGAGCCGCTGGCGGACCGCGTCATCGTGATCAACATCACCGCTCCCGCCGCCGTGCTGGCGCGTCGGCTCGCGGCACGCGGGCGCGAGAGCGAGGCAGACATCGCGGCCCGCCTCTCCCGCGAGGCGCCGCTGACGGCGGATCGCGCGCAGATCGTGACGATCATGAACGATCGGAGCGTTGCAGAGGCGGCCGGCGACCTGCTGTCGGTGCTGCGCGGGCTGGGCGGGCATCGCGCCTAGCCCAGCCGATAGAAATCGACCAGGCGGAAGCGGGCGTCGCGGTTGTCCTGCCGGAACAGCGCGAAGCGATCGAGCTTGACCGGACCGGGCGGGATCATCGCGGCCTGGGCCGCTTCCAGAGCCTGTCGGACGGGCGTGACCTTCTCCTGCGGCAGAGAGCCGGTCAGGGTCATGTGGAAGCGGAAGGCGTCACCGACATAAGGGTAGCCAAAGGCCAGGAGATAGGCGTGCTGCGCCGGCGTCAGAGGGCTCTTGAGGCGCCGCGCGAGGTCCGCCTCGGAAAGCGGCGCGCGGAAGGGCTCGAAGGCCTGCACGAGGGCGAAAGCGAAGCGCTGCAGCTCCTCGCTCGGCTGCGAGGGGATCAACGCGACGAAGGAGCCGAGCGCCGCGACGCTGAGCCCCGCCAAGGTCACGCTCTCCAGCCCGGCCGCATAGTTGCGGGCGAAGGCGCGCAAGCCTTCCTCATTGCGGCCGTCCGCCAGCTCGAAGGGCGCCTTCAGCGTGGCGTGGAAGCCGTAGCGGCGTGGCTCGGCGGTCAGCTCCGGCCATTCGGCCGCGTCGCAGCCGGCCGGCACGGCGAAGGGGATGTCCTGCGCCGTCAAGGCGTCATAGCCCAGCGTCGCGCTGCCGAAGCGCCAGAGCGCGCTGTCCGCAGCCGGTGCGTAGTAGAGGGCGTAACGCGGCTTGTTCAAAATGCGCGCTCGCCCCCGGACCAGACGGTGGCGAGGACCGGCGTCGCACCCAGAGCCTTGAAGCGGACGAGGTCGGCGCGCAGGCCGGCCTTGAGATGGCCGCGATCCTTCAGGCCGAGGATGTCGGCGACCTTCCAGGTCACCATGCCCATCGCCTCGGGCAGTGCGATGCCATGGCCGGCATGGAGCTTGAGCACGGCCTGCAGCAGGCTTGCGGGCACATAGTCGGAGGAGAGCCCGTCGAGCAGGCCCTTCTCGGCCAGCTCCGCGACCGAGACGCCGCCGGAATGCGAGCCGCCGCGCACGACGTTCGGCGCGCCGGCGACGGTGGCGAGACCGGCCCTCTTGGCCGCCGCTGCCGCCTCGACCGTGGTCGGAAATTCGGAGATCACGGCGCCCGACGCGATACCCTCCTCGACATGTTCCGGCGTGGTGTCGTCATGTGTGGCGAGCGGGATGCCGCGCGAGCGGAAGACGTCGACGACCGCCGCCCAGTTCTTCGCGACATTGGCGGCGCCTTCCTGCTGGCGCGTCACCACATCCTCCTCGAACTCCTCGATCGTCTTGCCGTTGCCGAGCGAGTAGGTCTTGAGGTGCTCGATGTTGCGCCACTGGCGCTGGCCCGGCGTGTGGTCCATCAGCGAGACGAGCTGTACGAGCTCGTCGTCCTGATAGGGCTCGATGTCCGCGAGCAGGTCCGGGCTCGTCAGCTCGCAGCGCATATGGATGCGGTGATCGATGCGGAAGACGCCCTCGCGCCGGCCCTCGGCGAGCGCCTTCATCACGTCGGCGAAGATGTCCTTGCGGTAGTCCTTGGCGGAAAAGGGCGTGCCGGCGCAGATGGCGTCGTAAACGGTGGTGACGCCGGCCGCGGCCATCTGCGCGTCATGGACCAGCGCAGCCGCGAGCCCGTTCGGCCAGAAGACCTTCGGGCGCGGCATGAAGTGCTTTTCCATGTTGTCGGTGTGCATCTCGACGAGGCCCGGCGCGACATAGTCGCCGCCCGCGTCGATTGCGCCCGGCAGGGACGACCTGCCCTGGTCGACGGCCGTGATGCCGGTCTCGTCGAAGGCGATGGTGCCGGTGACGACCTCGTCCTCGAGGATCAGCTTGGCGTTGGTGAGAACGGTCTGCATCAGGCGGCTTTCCGGAAAGAGGTGATGTCGAGATAGCGCGTCGCGACGCGTTCGCGAACTGCCTCGTCATGGAAAATGCCGACGATGGCGGAGCCGGCGGCGCGCGCCTCTGCGATCAACTCGACGACGACGTCGCGGTTGGCGGCGTCGAGCGAGGCGGTGGGCTCGTCGATCAGCATGATCGGGGAGGGGTCGACGAAGGAGCGGGCGATGTTGACGCGCTGCTGCTCGCCTCCGGAGAAGGTCGCCGGGGCGAGGGTCCAGAGCCGCTCGGGCAGGTTGAGCCGGGCGAGCATCGCCCTGGCCCGTGCGCTCGCCTCGTCGGGGGAGGCGCCGCGGGCGAGCAGCGGATCGCGCACGATGTCGAGCGCCGAGACGCGCGGGATCACGCGCAGGAACTGCGAGACGAAGCCGAGCGTGCGGCGGCGGACATCGAGCACGGTGCGCGGGACGGCCTGGACGATGTCGACCGGGCGGCCGGCATGGGTGATGCGGATCGCGCCGCTGGTGGGCCTGTAGTTGCCGTAGAGGATGCGCAGCAGGCTCGACTTGCCTGCTCCGGACGCGCCCGCCAGCACCAGCGCTTCGCCGGCCTCGACGCTGAAGTTGACGTCGTCGAAGACGGGCAGACGCGCCCCGCCCTGATTGTGCAGGGTGAAGGCCTTGGCGACGTTCTCGACCTGAATCATCGTGGTCATGGGGTCAGTGCCTTGCCGATTCGCGGTGACGAGGGTGTGACGCGTGAACTGGATTTTGCTCACACACTCAGCACCGCCGAGGTGAGAAGCTGCGTGTAGGCGTGGTGCGGATCGTCCAGAACCTGGTCGGTCAGGCCCTGCTCGACGACGTGGCCATCCTTCATCACCATCAGCCGGTCGGTCAGGAGGCGCGCCACGGCGAGGTCGTGGGTGACGATGATCGCGGCGAGGCCAAGATCGCGCACCAGCACGCGCAGCAGATCGAGCAGGCGGGCCTGCACCGAGACGTCGAGGCCGCCGGTGGGCTCGTCCATGAAGACGAGGCGCGGCTCGGAGACCAGCACGCGGGCGATCTGCAGGCGCTGCTGCATCCCGCCGGAGAACTGGCGCGGCCGGTCGTCGATGCGGGCACCGGCGATCTCGACGCGCTGCAGCCAGTCGAGCGCGCGCTCGCGGATCTTGCCGTAATGCCGGTCGCCGCGATCCATCAGCCGCTCGCCGACATTGCCGCCGGCGGTGACATCCATGCGCAGGCCGTCGCGCGGGTTCTGGTGGACGATGCCCCAGGCGGTGCGCATCAGGCGGCGGCGCTCCTGCTCGGAGACCGAGTAGATGTCGAGCGGCTCGGGGCCGGCGCGGAACAGCACTTCGCCCTCGTCCGGCTTGTCGATGCCGGCGAGGCAGCGCAGCAGGGTCGACTTGCCGGAGCCGGATTCGCCGACGATGCCGAGCACCTCGCCAGGCCAGAGATCGAAGGAGACATCGGCACAGCCGATGCGCTCTCCATAGAAGCGGCTGACGCCGGAGACGGTGAGAAGCGGCTCGGGCTCGAGCGCGGCCTCGGGGAAGGCGGCGTGGAGGGTCATGGCGTCGTCTCCTCGACCAGGCCGCTCAGCGCTGCGTCGCCCAGCATCGTGCCGCGGTGCCCCTCGGCCCGGCGGGTTTCGCAGTAATGGCTGTCCGAGCAGACGAACATGCGCCCGCCGCGATCATCGATGACGACCTCGTCGAGATAGCTGTCGGCCGCGCCGCACAGCCCGCAGGGTTCGGTCCAGCTCTGGATGCGGAAGGGATGATCCTCGAAATCGAGGCTGCGCACGCTCGTGTAAGGCGGCAGCGCATAGATGCGCTTCTCGCGGCCGGCCCCGAACAACTGGAGCGCGGGAGACATGTGCATCTTCGGATTGTCGAATTTCGGGATGGGCGAGGGCGCCATCACGTAGCGACCGTTGACCATGACCGGGTAGTCATAGGTCTTGGTGATCTCGCCATAGCGGGCGATGTCCTCGTAGAGCTTCACCTGCATCAGCCCGTATTCGGCCCAGGCGTGCATCTTGCGCGTCTCGGCCTCTCTGGGCTCCAGGCGGCGCAAGGGCTCGGGCGTCGGCACCTGATAGACCATGATCTGCCCGCTCTTCAGCGGCGCCTCCGGGATGCGGTGGCGGGTCTGGATGATCGTGGCTTCGTCCGTCACCTCGCTGGTGCGAGCGTCAGCGGTGCGCTCGAAGAATTTGCGGATCGAGACGGCGTTGGTGGTGTCGTCGGCGCCCTGGTCGATCACCTTCAGCGTGTCGGCCGGGCCGATGATCGCGGCGGTGACCTGGATTCCGCCCGTGCCCCAGCCACGCGCCAGCGGCATCTCGCGCGAGCCGAAGGGCACCTGATAGCCCGGCACCGCGACGGCCTTGAGCAGCGCGCGGCGGATCATCCGCTTGGTCTGCTCGTCGAGATAGGCGTAGTTGTAAGCCGGCTTTGTATCCTCTGCCGGAGCCTTATGGATGGTCATTCCGCAGCCTCCGGTAGCTCTTCGTTCTGACGGGCGAGGCGTTCCTCGCGCTCCTTTCGGATGCGCCGGATCAGTTCGAGCTCACCCTGGAAATCGACATAGTGCGGCAGCTTCAGATGCTCGACGAAGCCGGCCGCCTCGACGTTGTCGGCGTGGTAGAGCACGAACTCGTCCTGCTGCGCCGGGTAGTTGGCGGCCTCGCCGAATTCGCGCGCCTTCAGCGCCCGGTCGACCAGCGACATCGACATCGCCTTACGCTCGGCGTGGCCGAAGACGAGGCCGTAGCCACGGGTGAACTGCGGGGGGACTTCCTTCGAGCCCTGGAACTGGTTGACCATCTGGCATTCGGTCAGGGTGACGTCGCCGAGATCGACGGCGAAACCGAGTTCTTCCGGCACGAACTCGACCGAAACCTCGCCGACGCGGACCTCGCCGACGAAGGGGTGCGATCCGCCGAAGCCGCGCTGGACCGAATAGCCGAGGCCGAGCAGGAAGCCCTCGTCGCCGCGCGCCATCGACTGCAGCCGCACGTCGCGGCCGGCGGGGAAGGAGACGGGGTCGCGCGTCAGGTCGAAGGGGCGCGGATCGCCCTCGGGCGGAAGCTCCGCCTCCATCAGTCCCTCGGCGCCGAGGATGTCGGGCACGCGGGGCATGGTGGCGTCGAGCGGGGCTTTCAGGCCGTCATGCGCGGGCTTGACGGCTGCATCCGTATCCATCAGCGCGAAATCGAACAGCCGATGCGTGTAGTCATAGGTCGGGCCGAGCACCTGCCCGCCCGGCAAATCCTTGTAGGTGGCCGAGACGCGGCGGCGGATAGCCATCGCGGCGGTGTCGACCGGCTCGGAGGAGCCGAAGCGCGGCAGCGTCGTGCGATAGGCGCGCATCAGAAAAGCGGCCTCGATCACGTCCCCCTGCGACTGCTTCAGCGCCAGCGCCGCGAGGTCCCGGTCGTAGAGCGAGCCCTCGTTCATCACGCGGGCGCAGGCCAACGCCTGCTGCTCGCGGATCTGGGCGACGCTGATCTCCGGCACCGCGGTGTCGCCCCGGCGCGCCTCGGCGACGAGGTCATGCGTGGCGTTGATGGCGGCCTCGCCGCCTTTGACTGCGACGTACATTCAGCGGGCCTCCTCGATCCGGGTGGTGCGGGGCAGGCCGAGCATGCCGTCGCCATGGCAAAGCACGAGATCGACGCCGAGCGGGTAGAGCGCGCCGTTCTCCCGGACCTCCGCCCAGAAGCCGGCGCGCAGACCCTGCGGTGCGACCTTGCGTGTGCCGGGAATGCCGGGGCCGGACAGTGTCGTCTCGGCGCCGCCCTCCAGTGCCGCGCATTGCACGAACACGGTCGTGGACCGGTCCGGGAACTGGTCGTTGCCCGGGTTGAAGGCCGAGAGCGCGGGCGTGCCGGCGGCGCCGTCGATCACGGCGAAGGCGGCGCTCGCCGGCTCGTCGACGAGCGCGGCGCCGCAATGGAACCGCAACCAGGCGCCGGCAGGGCCGTTGCGCAGGGCCTCCGGCAGCCAGACCGGCGTCTCGTAATCGGCGAGCGTCAGCAGGGCGGTTGCCGTTGCGGTCGCGAGGCCCTCGGGCGGGGCGATCGCGACTGTCACGCGCTGCAGCGTGCCGGGCTCGGAGAGCGCTGCGAGCAGGGCGCGGAAGGCGGCCTGCGACTGGAAGACCGGATCGGAGAAGCCGGGGGCAATCATGTCCTGCACCGACATCACGCGCCCCTGACCATCGTGAAGAAATCGACCTTGGTGGCGGCTGCCTTGCGTGAGGCGAGTTCGCGGGCCGCTGCCTGGCTCTGCGCAAGTGCGGCGACGCCGCGATGCAGCGCGCTGCCTTCGGCTTCGTCCTGGAGTCTTGCGTCGAGCAGGGCGGCGAGGCGCGCCTTCCTGCCGTCGCGGCCGAGCGCATAGGAGAAGCCCATTCGACCGCCCGAAAGCCGCACGACGCAGCGCGTCACGGTGGCTTCGCCGAGGTTGAAGCGCTGCCCGGCGCCGCCGGCGCGGCCCTCCAGCATCACGGTTCCGGTCTCGGGTGCCTTGAGCAGTTCATGTTCGGGCGGTGCGCCGAGCAGGGCTTCGATCTCGGCACGGGAGGCGCGGGCCAACGTCGCCATCCAGCGCTGTCTCGGGGTTTTCTGGCTCATCGGCTCGGCGCTCGCTGGTCAGTCCGGAATGTCTAGACTATGATAGGTCAATGGCTAGAAAAGGTCTATACATTTCGGATGAAACTTTGATGACGGATGTGACGGAGCTGTCTGCGGAAGCGGCAGGTGATCGCGATGGCGGCACAGCCTGGCGGCGCATCGCCGATGCGCTGGCCGATGCGATCGCGCGCGGCGAATACCGCCCCGGCGACACGCTACCGGCCTCGGTCGCGCTGGCCGAGCGCCATGGCGTGCATCGCCATACGGTGCGGCAGGCCTTCCGGCATCTCGCGGAGCAGGGGCTCGTGACCGTTTCGCGCGGACGCGGGACGCAAGTCACGGCGCCGCGCGTGCCCTATCCGATCGGCCGGCGCGTCAGCATGCGGGCGAATTTCGGCAAGCTCGGCATCACGGCATCGAGCCGCGCGCTGTCGGAGATGGCCATTGAGGGCGATGCGGATACCTGCAACGCGCTTGGTGTGCCAGCCGGCACGCGGCTCTGGCGCGTCGAGGGCCTGAGCCTGGCTGACGGCGTGCCGATGGGCACCGGAACGCATTGGCTATCGGTCGAGCGCTTCCCGGATTTCGACAGGGTCTTCCGCGAGGCCGGCGCCTCGATCACCGCCGCCTTCAAGGCCTATGGGATCACGGATTACATCCGGCTTTCGACGCGGCTGGCCGCGCGGCTGGCGGACGAGCGCGAGGCGGAGCTGCTGAAGATCGCGCCCGAGGCCGCGGTGATGGTCTCGACCGCCGTCGATGCGCTGCCGGACCTGACGCCGATCCATCTGGTCAGCAGCGTCTTCGCCGGCGAGCGGATGGAGATGGTGGTCGAGCCGTTCAAGGATTGAGAGCCTACCCGGCAGCCGAGAGCATTCCTCAGCCCTCATCCTGAGGAGCAAGCGCAGCTTGCGTCTCGAAGGATGCTCCAGATGCCTCGGAGCCTCCGGGACCATCCTTCGAGACGCCGCTGGCGCGGCTCCTCAGGATGAGGGCTGTGTCATTCCACTCCGGATCAGACCGCCCGCTTGCCGATGATCGCGAAGCGCAGCTTGCCCGACAGGAAGTCGATGGCGGAAACTGCGGCCAGGATCAGCAGGATCAGGAAGGAGGTCTGCTGCCACTCCAGCGTGCGGATCGTCTCCGCCAGATAGAGGCCGATGCCGCCGGCGCCGACGATGCCGATGATGGTCGAGGAACGGGTGTTCGACTCGATGAAGTAGAGCACCTGGCTGGCGATGACGGGCAGCACCTGCGGGATCAGGCCGAAGCGGATCGCGTGCAGCTTGCCGCCGCCGGTCGAGACGACGCCTTCGCTGGCCTTGTTGTCGGAAGCCTCGATCGCCTCGGAGAAGAGCTTGCCGAAGGCGCCGAGATCGGCGGTCATGATCGCGAGCATGCCGGCGAAGGGTCCGAGGCCCACGACATTCACCCAGATCAGCGCCCAGATCAGCGCGTCGACGCCGCGAACCGTGTCGAGCGAGCGCCGGGCGAGGAAATGCACGATCTTGTTGGCGACGACGTTGCGTGCGGCGATGAAGCCGAGCGGGAAAGCGAGGATCGCCGCCAGGATCGTGCCCAGAAAGGCGATGGCGATGGTCTCGAACAACGCCTTCACGAAGATCATGGCACGCGCCAGTGAGCCGGGGTCGGGTGGCAGCATCAGCACGACGAAGGTGCCGAGATTCCCGAACCCGGAGAGGATGCGCCAGATCGTGACCTCGAAGGTGCTCACCGCGTAGAGGAACAGCCCGACCATGAAGGCGACCACGAGGATGGTGATCAGGCGCGCCTTGCGCGAGCCCTCGATCGCCGTCTTGTGGCGGGAGACGATGTCGGCGCGTTCGCCGGCGGAGAGGGCGAGGCTCACGACTTGGTCTCCAGGCTGAGCAGGGCATGGCGCAGGCGCTCGGTGCCGTAGTCGATCAGCATGACGGCGACGATGATCAGCAGCAGGATGGCGCTGACGTCGGTGAAGTAGAATTTACGGATCGCCTCGATCAGATCCTGGCCGATGCCGCCGGCGCCGACGAAGCCCATGATCGATGCGCCGCGGACATTGATCTCGAAGCGCAGGAGCGAGTAGCTGGCGAAATTGGAAAGCACCTGCGGCACGACGCCGAAGCGCACGACCTGCCACCAGCTGGCGCCCGTGGCGGTGAGGCCGTCGATCGGTTTCATGTCGATGTTCTCGACCACCTCGGAGAACAGCTTGCCCATCGCGCCCATGGTGTGGATGGCGATGGCGAGCACGCCGGGCAGCGGGCCGAGCCCGAAGGCGATGACGAAGATCAGCGCGAAGACGATCTCGGGGACCGTGCGGCAGAATTCGAGGAAGCGGCGGGCGGCGAAGCGCGCCCAGCTGGCTTTGCCGAGGTTGGCTGCAGCGACGAAGCAGAGCAGGAAGCCGCCGATGACGCCCAGTATCGTTCCGGCATAGGCGATCAGGACGGTCTGCCAGAGCAGCTTGAGCCAGCCCTTCCAGCCCCAGAACCATTCGGCGAAATCGGATCCGAACGTCGCCAGACGCAGCGTTGGCATCGTCTCGAGAATGTATTTCGGGAAGCGCCAGGCATTGGCGGCGAATTTGGCGAGATCGACCTCGGAGCCGACCGCGGCGAGCCAGACGCAGACGGCGAGCACGAACGCTCCCAGCAGCGTCTGCCGGCGCTTGCTGGCCATGGCGCCGCGGTAGTCGTCGGCATGCTTCAGGATCGCGGGATTGGCGCGGTCGATCGCGAGGGTCATGGACGCGGTCCGTCGGTTGGAAGGCGTCATTCCCGGGCCGCGCCGCAGCGCTGACCCGGGAAGCTCTTTCGGGAGATGCTCGGGTCAGGCCCGAGCATGACGTCGCGAGGTTTTACGAGGACTTCTTCTTACGCAGATCGTCGACGAACTTGTTCAGCTCGATGATCGGGTCGTAAGCCTTGTTGTCGACGGCGACGAGCGGGCCCTGCTTGCCTTCATAGATCTTGTCGAAGGCGGCCTTGTCCTTGGTGGTGATGTTGAGGACGGCGTCGCGGATCTTCGCCTTCAGCTCTTCCGGCAGGTCGGTGAGATAAGCCAGCGGCGAGTTCACGATCTGCTCGGACTTGTAGATGATGCGGAAGTCCTCGGCCTTGGCCATGTTCTTGCGGACCATGCGCTGCAGGTTGGACTCCTGCTCGTCGTTCCACCAGTTGGCGGCGACGTCGACCGTGCCCTGCTGCAGGGCGATGATCGCGTTCTCGTGGCTGCCGGTGTAGACGACCTTCGAGAAGAAGGTCTCGGGCTCGATCTTCATGCCGTTCAGCGCGAAGCGCGGCACGTTGTTGCCGGAGGTCGAGTTCGGGTCGACGAGGCCGAGGTTCTTGCCCTTCAGGTCCTCGACCTTCTGGAAGGGCGAATCCTTCTTCACGTAGAAGACGGAGTGATAGCCCTTGGTGCCGTCGAGGTTGGTCTCGATCGCGAAGGCGTCGACCTTGGCGCCGGTCATGCGGGCGCGGGCGAAGGAGGACGGGCCGTAGGAGGCGATGTGGATATTGCCGGCGCGCTGGCCCTCGATGATCGCCGCGTAGTCATTGGCGATGCGCAGGGTCACCTTGGTGCCGAGCTCCTTCGAGAGGTAGTTCACGAAGGGGGTGTAGCGCTCGGTGACGCCGGAGGCGTTCTCGGCCGGGATGATCGCGAAGACGAGCTCCGGATACTTGGCCTTCCAGTCCTGGGCGAAGGCCGGGAGCGCCGAGGCGGCGAGGCCGGCGGCGGCGAGCTTGAGGGTATGGCGACGGGTCAGCATCTGGTCTGCTCCTTTGGCTGTCGGGATGCTCTTTTCGAAGCGACGGCCATCACGGGGCCGCGCCAGCGATCTCGGATTGGTCAGGTGGTCTTCTGCCTGGCGCGCTTGGCTTCGGAGGCGGCGATGGCGTCGAGCGCGTCCAGCGCCTCGGCGCCGGCGTCCTTGGCCTCGATGCCGTAGAGTTCGGCCGCGACCTCGCGGGTCAGCGCCTGGGGCACGTCGTCGAACACGACCTTGCCGCCCGACATGCCGATCAGCCGGTCGCAATACTTCGCCGCGATGTCGAGATCATGCAGGTTGCAGATCACGGTGATGCCGCTCTCGCGGTTGATGCGGAACAGTGCATCCATCACGACCTGCGTGTTGCGCGGATCGAGCGAGGCGATCGGCTCGTCGGCGAGGATGATCCTGGGTTCCTGCACCAGCGCGCGGGCGATGGCGACGCGCTGCTGCTGGCCGCCGGACAGCGTCTCGGCGCGCTGGGCAAGCAGGTGGCCCATGTCGAGGCGCTCCAGCGCCGCAATCGCCTGGATCTTGTCGTCCTCGGAGAAGCTCTTGACCAGGGTCAGGGCCGCCGAGCGGTGATTGAGCCGGCCAAGCAGCACGTTGGTGAGGACGTCGAGCCGGCCGACGAGGTTGAACTGCTGGAAGATCATCGCCGTATCGCGGCGCCAGCGGCGCAGCGCGGCTCCCTTGAACGCCGTGACGTCCTGCTCCTCGCTGAGAATGCGACCGGAGCTGGGCTCCGCGAGACGGTTCAACATGCGCAGCAGCGTCGACTTGCCGGCGCCGGAGCGGCCGATGACGCCGACCATCTCGCCTTTCGGGACCGTCAGCGTCACGCTGTCGACAGCGTTCTTGTCGCCGAAGCGCTTGGTCAGGCCTTCGATGCGCAGCATGAGCTTTCTCTGGCACGGTGCGGGCACAAGCATGGAACCGCCCGGCCCAGGAGCCGGGAGAGGTCAGGCTTGTTCATGAGGGCGAGAGCTATCGGGCGCGGATGACAGCGGCGTGACAGCAGATGACAGGGCGTCGCGCGGGCCCTGGGCTGTCCACGGCTTCAGGCGGCGCGCAGTACCATTTCGACGCAGGCAGCGACATAGTCCTTGCGTCTGGCGGCCGGGACGGCGGCGACGCCGAGCAGGCCGCGGGCCTGATGAAATCCGCGCAGCATGCCCACGAATTGCTCGGCGAGAAGCTCCGCCTGGGCGACGTCGATCGGGCGAGGAAGCCCGTCGCCGATGCGGGAGCGTTCTAACAGCAGGGTCGCGACGTCGTCGAGCATGCGCCTGGCGCCGCCCTCCCAGGTGACGCGGCCGAGCTCAGGGAAGCGAGGGGCTGCGCTGACGACGAGGCGGTGGAGATCGAGCGCCTCGGGGCGCAGCATCAGGGCCAGCGTGTCCTCCCCGAGTTGGATCAGGGTGTGGCGCAGATCCATCGATGTCGCGTTTTGCCGCAAGGGAAACACCAACGTTTCCGTGAGGTCTGCGCAAATGGCCTTGAACAGGTCTTCCTTATCGTTGAAATGGCTGTAGATCGTCTGCTTGGAGACGCCGGCTCGTTGCGCGATCTGGTCCAGGCTCGCGCGCTCGAAGCCCTCTGCGAGGAAGGTTTCGGCGGCGGCGCGCGTGATCGCGTGATGCTTGTCGGGGCGCGCATGCTCAGCGGAACGTGGAGCGGTGGAGCCAGGCGATCTCGGCACGCGTCTTGCCTTCGGGTTGACCGGGTCGGTGAACGGAAGCGCCGGGTGCCACGAGGGTATCGACGATGTTTCCGCCTTTCCGGCCTCTTATCAAACTGGACCGTCTAGTCTAAGATTAAGCCTGCGGCATCGGAGCGTCTAGTCGTATGAAGCGGTTTGTCATTCTCGTCCTGCTCGCGGCCATTGGCGGCGGCGGATATTACGCATACCGCCTGAAGAATTCCGGCGGCCAGGAAGCTCGCGCCAGCGCGGTTGCTCCGCGCGCTGCCGTGCCGGTCGAAGTCGCGAATGTCGAGCAGATGACCGTCAAGGAAGAGGTCGAGGCGCTCGGTACGCTGGCGGCGGACGAAGCCGTGGTGATTGCGCCGGAGATCGCCGGCCGCGTCGTCTCGCTCGGCTTCAAGGAGGGCGAGCCGGTCAAGGCCGGCCAGGCCCTGGTCAAGCTCGACACCGCCATCCTGGATGCTGAACTCAAGCAAGCGCAGGCCGATCTCGGCCTTGCCCGTGACACGCATGAGCGGATGCGCGCTCTGATCGCCCGCGGCACCGGCACGCAGGTAGCCGTGGACGAATCCGGTGCGAAGCTCGCCTCGGCCGAGGCGCGGGTCGAGCTCGGCAAAGCCAAGCTTGCCCAGTCGAACATCCTGGCGCCGTTCAACGGCGTCGTCGGTCTGCGCTCGGTGGGCGTTGGCGACTATGTTTCGGTCGGCAAGCCGCTCATCACCCTGACCAATATCGACCCGATCAAGATCGATTTCCGCGTGCCCGAAACCTTCCTGAGCCGCCTCAGGGTGGGGCAGGCGGTCTCCATGCGCGTCGATGCGGTTCCGGATCGGTCCTTCACCGGCAAGACCTACGCGATCGACCCGGTTCTCGACGTCAATGGTCGGGCGATCCGCCTGCGTGCCAGCATCCCCAATCCCGATCTGGTCCTGAAGCCGGGCCTGTTCGCACGCCTTTTCATCACGATCGACCAGCGCGAGAACGCCATCGTCATCCCCGAGATGGCGGTGGTCCCGGACGGCATCGGCAAGATGGTCTATGTCGTGGATGGCGGGAAGGCCAAGCGCGTCCCCGTCGAGCTCGGCAAGCGCCTGCCCGGCAAGGTCGAGGTCGTCAGCGGGCTGACGCCCAAGATGCAGATCATCACGGCCGGCCAGATGCGCCTGCGCGACGGCAGCCCGATCGCGATCAAGGACAGGCCTGTTCAGACGAGCAAGCTCTAAGGATCTGTCCTCATGAGCCTCTTCGAACTCTTCGTCCGCCGGCCCGTCCTCTCGACGGTTCTCAGCCTGCTCGTGATGCTGATCGGCATCGTGTCCTATGGCCGCCTCACGGTCCGGGAATATCCCAACATCGACGAGCCGATCGTCTCGGTCCGCACCGACTATCGCGGTGCCTCCGCCGAGATCATCGAGACGCAGGTCACGCAGATCCTGGAGAACTCGATCGCCGGGATCGAGGGCATCGAGATCCTGTCTTCGGCCAGCCGCCAGGAGCGCAGTTTCATCCAGGTGCGCTTCCGTCCCAGCATCAATCCGGACGTCGCCGCCTCCGACGTGCGCGACCGCGTCAGCCGCGTGCGCAGCCGCCTGCCGGACGAGATCGACGAGCCGGTCATCGCCAAGGTCGAGGCCGACTCGCAGCCGATCCTTTATCTCTCGCTGACAAGCTCGCAGCACGGGCCGCTCGAGCTCACCGATTTCGCCGACCGCTTCATCGCCGACCGCGTCCAGAACGTGACCGGCGTGGCAGAGGTCCGCATCCTGGGCCAGCGGCAATATGCGATGCGCATCTGGCTCGATCGCGCCCGCCTCTCGGCCTATGACATCACCGTCCAGCAGATCGAGGCGGCCGTCCGGGCGCAAAACATCGAGATTCCGTCGGGCCGGATCGAGAGCAGCGACCGCGAATTCACGGTGCTCTCGCAGACCAGCATGACCACGCCGGCGGAGTTCCGCGAGATCGTCGTCAAGGACGCCAACGGCTTCCCCGTCAAGATCAAGGACATCGCCAAGGTCGAGCTCGGCGCCCGCGAGGAGCGCAACGCCGCCTGGTTCAAGGGCACGCCCTCGGTCACGATCGGCATCGTCAAGCAGGCGACGGCAAACCCGCTCGACGTCTCGGCAGGCATCGAGGAGGCGCTGCCCGGCATCATCGAGGACCTGCCGCAGGGCATGTCGATCGCCAAGTCCTACGACACCTCGGTCTTCATCGACCGCTCGATCAAGGCGGTCTACCACACGATCATCGAAGCGATCGTGCTGGTCGTGCTGATCATCTTCATCTTCCTGCGCTCGGTCCGGGCGACGCTGATCCCGCTGGTCACGATTCCCGTCTCGCTGATCGGCTCGTTCGCGCTGATGTATGCGTTCGGCTTCACCGTGAACACGCTGACGCTGCTTTCGATGGTGCTCGCCATCGGCCTCGTCGTCGACGACGCCATCGTGGTGCTGGAGAACGTCCACCGCCATATCGAGGACGGCATGCAGCCGACACCGGCTGCAATCCGTGGCATCAACGAGATCGCCTTCGCGGTCGTGGCGATGACGCTGACCCTGGTCGCGGTCTATGCGCCGATGGCGTTCTCGACCGGCCGAACGGGCAAGCTCTTCATCGAGTTCGCCCTGACGCTGGCCGGCGCGGTGCTGGTCTCGGGCTTCGTCGCGCTGACGCTGACGCCGATGATGTGCGCCAAGCTGCTGCGCCATCACGAGAAGCACAGCTGGCTCTACAACCTGCTGGAGGGCGGCTTCAACGCGCTGTCCCGCGGCTACAAGGCCTCGCTGCGCGGGGCCCTGTCGGTGCGTCCGCTCGTCGTGCTGCTCGCGGTCGGCGTCGCCGGCAGCGGTTATTTCTTCTTCACGCATCTGCGCTCGGAGCTGGCGCCCGTCGAGGATCGCGGCACCATCAACGCCATCGGCGTCGCTCCCGAAGGCGCCACGCTCTCGTTCACGGCCGAGTATGCCCGCCAGGTCGAGAACTATTTCAAGAACATCCAGGAGGTCGAAACCTACCTCGTCATCGTCGGCTTTCCTGACGTGACGCGCGCGATCGGTTTCGCCCGCCTGAAGCCCTGGGAAGAGCGTCAACGCAAGCAGCAGGACCTCGTCACCGAGATCAACAAGGGCCTGTCGCAGATCCCGGGCATCCGCCTGTTTGCCACCAATCCCGCCTCGCTGGGGCAGGGCCAGGCGAACAGCAAGCCGGTCGAGTTCGTGCTGCGCTCGTCGGAGCCCTATACGGAGATCAAGGGCTATGTCGACCAGCTGATGGCCGACGTCGCCAATTCGCCGGTCCTGACCAATGTCGAAACCAACCTGATCCTCGACAAGCCGCAGATCAAGGTCTCGATCGACCGACAGCGCGCAGCCGATCTCGGCGTCGGCGTCGATATCGTCGGGCGCACGATGGAGACCCTGCTCGGTGGCCGGCAGGTGACGCGCTTCAACATGAACAGCAAGCAGTACGACGTCATGCTGCAGGTCGAGGGGTCGGAGCGCAACACGCCGCAGGCGCTGCAGTCGATCTACCTGATGGGGCGTGGCGGTGCCGTGGTGCAGCTCTCCAGCCTGGTCAAGATCGACGAGACCGTGGCGCCCAAGGAACTGACGCGCTTCAACCAGCTGCGCGCTGCCACGATCACCGCGATCCCTGCGCCGGGTTACTCGCTCGGCGACGCGCTCAAGGTGCTGGAGGAGAGCGCGGCGCGCGTTCTGCCCTCCTCGGTACAGATCGACTATTCCGGCCAGAGCCGCGAGTTCAAGCAGTCGGGCGCCAGCATCTTCATCGTCTTCCTGCTGGCTCTGGGCTTCATCTATCTGGTTCTGGCGGCACAGTTCGAAAGCTTCGTCGATCCGGTCGTCATCATGGTCTCGGTGCCGCTCTCGCTCACCGGCGCGCTCGCGGCGCTCTACTACACGGGCGGGACGATGAACGTGTACAGCCAGATCGGCCTGATCACGCTGGTCGGCCTGATCACCAAGCACGGCATCCTGATCCTGGAGTTCACCAACCAGCTCCGCGAGGAGGGCAAGGAGATGATCGACGCCCTCGTCGAGGCGGCGGAGCTGCGCCTGCGCCCGATCCTGATGACCACGGGCGCGATGGTGCTCGGCGCGGTGCCTCTCGCCCTGGCGGCTGGCGCTGGCGCGGAGAGCCGCTCGCAGATCGGCTGGGTCATCGTCGGCGGCATGACCTTCGGCACGCTGCTGACGCTCTATGTGGTGCCGGTCGCCTACAGCTATCTCGCCCGCAAAGTCCACGGCTCGCGCGGAACAAGCGATCACCATGGCGAGGCGCACGGGGCTCATCCGGCTCCGGCGGAGTAAAAGGGCTCGTAGCGAAGAGATTAAGGCGCGGGAACCCCTCTCCCGAGTGGGAGAGGGGCAGGGGTGAGGGACTGCCGGTCGTCATTGAGGTGCCACGGAGCCGTTGCGCCTGTTGCGGATAAGGCAGGCCCTCATCCGGCGCTCCGCGCCACCTTCTCCCATCCGGGAGAAGGAAGGCCTCCGCGGTTCCCCCACCAAACTTATCCCCGTCCTCTCAGCACGTGCCTATCCTGTGCCGTCCCATCCGACCGAGGGGGCTGTCGCGAGGTTTCGTGCGGCCGGATGGGATTGCGGGTTTCGCGTCTGGAGGACCATGCGGTGTCCGCCGGGTGCGGAGGTGCCGTCTTCATCGAGGCAGGAGCAGGCGAAGCGGTCCTGCTCCGGGCGAGAACGAAGCGGAATCACAGAGACCCGTGCGCGGAGCCGAGCGGCGCGAGCGCGCCGCCTTTCGATACCTTCCACACCAACCCAATATCGGCGGCTGCCCAGGCCGCGAGACTCCGCGCATCCCCTCGGATACGCCCAGGCCCGAAAACCCCGCAGGCAAGCCTGACGGGGTTTTTGGTGCGGCCGCTATTGAACCCGCACCGAGACGCTCTCGCTGGCGCCGGTGCCGTCGATCACAGAAATCCGCATGAAGCCCTTGCCCGGCGGCTGCCACGCAGTCTCGCGCCGGCGCTCCGGCCCGGTGACGGGGGCTCCGTCCACCATCCAGACATAGGGTGGTGAACCGCCGGCGGCCTTGAGGTTGAGCTGTCCCTTCCCGTCGAGGCTCGACGCCGCGAGATCGATGCGGGCGCCATCGGGTGGGAAGGCGAGCCGGAGAGCAGGCGTCGCGATGGCCGCCATCGTCTTGGGCACATCCTGTCGCAGGTGCCGGAGCGGCGGCGGCAGGTGGCTGGTGCTGGCGGCGATGGCGTCCGGCGGCTGCGGGAAGGCACGCGGATCGATGCCGAGCCGGGCGAAGGCATCGAACAGGATCGGTGCCGCGGTCGTGCGGCCGACGAGGCCTGGCACGGCGCCGTTGTCGGCGCGGCCGACCCAGACGCCGATGGTGTGCTTGCGGTCGAAGCCGACGGCCCAGGCGTCGCGATAGCCATAGGACGTGCCGGTCTTGTAGGCGATGCGCCCCGGTACGGCGTTCAGCGGCGGCGGCGCGCCGAGCAGCGTATCGGCGACATACCAGGCCGCGACGGGATCGATGAGGCGCGGAGCAGGCTGGCCCTGCCCAGCCTGCTCCGCGGGCGCCTGCTGTCGGAAATGGAGCGGGGCCAACTCGCCCCCCCGCGCGAGCCCGACATAGGCACGCGTCAGGTCCTGCAAGGTGATGCCGAGCCCGCCGAGGCCGACGGCGAGACCGGGCGCGCCGCCCTCCTTCGGCATGGCGAGAGCGATGCCGGCGTCGCGCAGCCGCGAGACGAAGCGCTGCGGCCCCAGCGCCGACAAAAGCTCGACCGCCGGGACGTTGAGGGAGAGCTGCAGGGCCTTGCGGGCGCTGACCATGCCCTGGAAGGTCATATCGAAATTCTCGGGCACATAGAGGCCGTAGCGGGCCGGGCGGTCCTCCAGCATCGTTTCGGGGTGGGCGATGCCGTTGTCGAAGGCGAGCGCATAGATGAAGGGCTTCAGTGCCGAGCCCGGCGAGCGCAGCGCCCGCGTCAGATCCAGGGAGCCCGCCCGCTCGGCGGCGAAGTAGTCGACGCCGCCGACGGAGGCGCGGATTTCGCCCGTCTCGTTGTCGACGGCCATGATCGCGATCGAGACCTGAGGCGGCAGGCCGAGGCTGCGTTCGCGGGCGAGGTCTTCGAGCGAGGCCTGAAGCCTCGCGTCGAGCGTCAGCCTGTGGCTACGCCGGGCCGGCGCCTCCGCCACGGCTTGCTCGGCGACATGGGGGCCCAGATTCGGGAATGGCCGGCGGGCGACGGGGACAGGCTCGGCCCGGGCCGAGGCGATCTCGTCGGGCGTGGCGAGCCCAGCCCGGCCTGCGCGCTCCAGCACGCGCTCGCGTGCCTTGCGGGCGGCCTCCGCGAAACGGTCCGGCCGGCGCGTCTCCGGCGATTGGGGCAGCGCCACGAGGAGCGCGGCCTCGGCGGTCGAGAGCCGCTTCGGCTCCTTGCCGAAATAGGCGAAGCTCGCGGCGCGGACGCCTTCGAGATTCCCGCCGAAGGGGGCGAGCGTCAGGTAAAGGTCGAGGATGCGTTTCTTGTCGAAGCGCCATTCCAGCTCGACGGCGCGGACGGCCTGCCGGAGCTTGGCGGCAAGCGATCGTTCCTCGCGGGGCTCGAGCAGGCGGGCGACCTGCATGGTCAGCGTCGAGCCGCCGGAGACGACGCGGCCGTTCGCGAGCATCTGGCTGGCGGCGCGGGCGAGGCCGAGCGGGTCGATGCCGGCATGCCGGTCGAAGCGCTTGTCCTCATAGGCCTTGAGCATGGCGAGGTAGCGTGGGTCGACATCGTCGCTGGTGACGGGAAGCTTCCAGCGCCCGTCGGCGGTGAGGAAGGGGCGCAGCAGCTTGCCCTCGCGGTCGAGCACCACGGTCGAACGGTCGGTGGCGGCGGAGAGGTCGAGCGGGGGGAGCGAGCGGGCGTAGAGGGTGAGGGCTGTGACCCCGGCAATCGCAGAGATGCCCAGAACGCCGGCCGCGATCTTCAGTTTGCGAAAGCGGCCGGGGCGCGGCGTCATGCTCGGGCTCGACCCGAGCATCTCCTGATCGAGATTCTCGGGTCTGCGCTGGGCTTCGCCCGAGAATGACGGTCCTGTTTGCTCGCTCTCGCTCATCACCGCGCCGAGGTGATCTCCACCGCGCCGAAGCCCGTCCGGCCGAAGCGGTCCGGCCGGTACATGTCTTCGATCACGGCGGCGGGGGAGACGTAGCGGCCCGGCGAGACGGCGCGCGCGATATAGGCGACGGTGTAGGAGAGCTTGTCGTTCTTGGAGCCAAAGCGCTCGAAGGCCGCGACATATCGATCGTCGCGCGACTCGGTGTGAACCGGCGAAACCTCCTGCTTCAGCCAGTCGAGCCCGGCGACGGAGGCGCCTTCGGTCAGGTTGGCGTTCTCGATCTCAAGCCCGGCCGGGACCGGGTCGACCAGCAGCAGCCGGCCATAGCGCGGCGTGTTCTCGGTCACGGTCAGCGCCACGACATAGCGCTCGTTCTGGCGCAGGCGCGCCGGGTCGGTGCGCTCGCCCTTCATCGTGTAGATGACCCGCTCCAGCCCGAAGCCCTGGTTCAGCGCAGGTTCGGGCGCGGTCGGGATGCCGGCTACGGTTATGACGGCCTGTGCGCTGGCGGAGCCCGGATTGGCGATGGTCAGCGGCTTGGCCTCCAGCGCCTCGGCGGAGAGCGTGCGGTAGAGCGCGCCCTTGCGGGCGGCGCCATCGACGGTCAGCGTCATGCCTTCGGCGTCCTTGGCCATGGCCTGCGCCGCCAGCACCATCCACATCTGCTCCTGCGTCGAGGTGTAGCCGTAGCGGGCGGTGTTGCGGGTGGCGTCGACGATCGAGGCGGCGCGGGTGATGTCGGCGCGCTCGCCGCTCGACTCGGCGATGAGCGCGAGCACGCCGGCGCTGTCACGCAGGCGCGAGCCGTAATCGGGCCGCGAGAAGCCGTCGTCGCTGCTCTGCTGCAGCAGGCCCAGCGCGCTGCCGAAGGCGGCGCGGCCGCGGCCGCGGTCGCCCAGCGCCGAGAGCGCCGCGCCGATCTGGGCGCGGGCGAGCGGGGTCGCGAAATCACCGAGCTTGTTGTCGGCGAGATAGCGCAGATCGCCCATCACCGGCCGGCCGTTGCGGGCGAGCACATAGAGCGCGTAGGCGATGCCGGCAGCTTCTTCCTTATTGATCTCGCTGGTGTTGACGACCTGGTTGCGCAGGCGGTCGAGCGCGAGGTTGAAGGCGACGCCCGGCACCGCGAACTGCCGCTCGCGGGCGCGGGTCAGGAAGTCGGCAACGAAGGCGTCGAGCCAGAGATCGTCGCCGCCGACGCCCCAGAGCCCGAAGGAGCCGTTGCCGCCCTGGCGGGCGAGCACGCGCTCGATCGCGTTCTGCACGCGCTCGTCGGCCTTGTCGTCGAGCGCGAGCTGCTCCAGCGAGGCGAGCTGGTTGACCGCGAGCAGCGGCAACGCGCGGCTGACCGTCTGCTCCGTGCAGCCATAGGGGTAGCGGTCGAGCGCCTTGAGCAGCGCCGGCACGTCGAGCGAGGCGAAGGGCGAGACGGTGACCGAGACCTGCCCCGAGCCCGGAACGAGATCGGCCAGCAGATCGGAGGAGACGGTGATCGCGCCGCCATTGCCGGGCAGCGCCCGCACGATGCGGCGCGCGATGGTCGCAGCCGAGGGCTGCACGCGCACGGCGAGGTTCTGCACCGTGCCGACGCCGGTCGGCCCGGTCACGCGCACGTCGAATTCGGCGCGGCCGAGGCCGGCGGCGGTGACGGGGATCGTCATCTGCGCCTTGGCGTTCGCCGCGAGCTGGACGGTGCGGCGTGTCGCATCGGCTCCGACCAGAACCGGACCCTTCACGTCGAGATCGACGGTATAGGCGCCGGCCGGCCCCTCGACATTATCGACCTGCAGATGGAAGCGCGACTGGTCGCCAATGGCGAGGAAGCGCGGCAGCGTCGCCTGCGCGACGACGGGGTCCCGCACGATCACGTCCGCGCTGGCCTGGCCGGTGCGCCCGGCGGACCAGGCGACGCCCATGACGCGCACCGAGCCGTTGAAGGCCGGCAGCTCGAAATCGATCTTCGCGGTGCCGTCCGGCCCGACCTTCACGACGCCGGAATAGCGGGCGAGCGGTTCCTGCGTCGGCTTCTCGCCCTCCATTTGGGGAGCACCGTCACCGCCGCTGCGGATGGCGCCGCGCGTGCCCTGCATGCCGTCGATCAGGTAGCCGTAGAGATCGCGCAGGTCATGGCCGAGCTGGCGCTGGCCGAAGAAGAACCTGCTCGGGTCCGGGCTCTCGTAGCGGGTCAGGTTCAAGATGCCGATATCGACAGCGGCGAGCGTCACGAAGGCATCCTCGCCCGGCCGCATCCCGGTGACCTTGACCGGCAGCGAGAGCGTCGTCAGCGGACGCACGAGCTGCGGCGCGCCGAGATCGAGCGCGAGCGAGCGCTGCTCCTTGCCGATCTGGAACCATGACAGACCGATGGCGCGGCCGGGCAGACGCTTGGCCGCCGTGTCCATGGGCCTGTGGGCCAGCACGACGAGATAGGCGCTGGCGCCCCATTCCGCCTTGACCGGGATGGAGGCGCTGGTGCCGCCATCCGTGATGTCGATGGTGCGCAGCTCGGCCACCTTGTCGGTGATGACGGCGAGCGTCCCCTTGCCGGCGAAGCGGGGCGAGAGGCGGATCTGCGCCGTCTCGCCGTCGGCGTAGGATTGCTTGTCGAGCGCGACGTCGAGCACGTCGGGCGTGTCGGCCGTCTTGTCGCTCTCATAGCCGACGCTGAAGGAGACGGAGGTCTCGGTCGCGTCGCCGCCATCAGCGGTGACGTCGAGCCGGTAATTGCCCCATTCGACCGGGGCGGCGATGCGTGCGCCAGCGGCTTCGGCCACCGCGATCTCGCCATCGGCGACGCGGCGGGTGGTCTTGACGCCTTCATAGTTCCAGCGGCCGTCCTGGAAGAACCACTGGTAATTGCGGCGGACCTTGGAGAGAACCCATTTCACGCCCGGCCGGCTGAGACGCTTGCCGTCGCCATTGGCCATGATGACTTCGAAGGTGGCGGTCTGGCCGTTGCCGAGGTCGCCCTCCCTGAACAGCTTCTTGACGCCGATGGCGGCGCCCTTGGGCACGATCGGCAGTGTCAGCGAGCGGGCGATGGCGCGCCCGCCGGGCTCGCCGACGCGCACGGTCATCTCGACTTCGAGCGGGCGGTTGGTGTCGGGCTGCTGGATGGGGTTGGTGATGCTGGCCTTGCCGGCGGCGTCGGTGGTGGCGCTCTCCTCGAACTGCTGCTGGACGGGCTCGAACGCCTCGTCGGTGAGGCCGACCTGATAATCCTTGAAGCCGGGGATGGCGCTGGCATCGGCAGCGCGGATCGTCATCGAGCCGGTGACCTCGAGCGCGGAGCCCGGAGCGCCGTAGAGATAGCGGGCCGAGACGTCGAGCTCGGCCGGCTCGCCGGCCTGCAGCATCGGGGCCTTGGGCGAGAGCGTCAGCTCCAGCCGCTCGGGCACATAGTCCTCAACGAGGAAGGACGTCTCGCCGATCGCGGAGCCCTTCGGGTCGGCATAGGCGAGGACGCGCCAGGTGCCTGTCGCGGCGCCCGACAGCAGCGGGATCGAATGGGCGCGCCCACCGGCGCCCTGGTCCTCGACCTGCCGGCGGCGATATTCGACGCCGTCCGGCCGCTTGACGACGAGGGTCAGCGGCAGGCCGGAGACGGCCGCGCCCTTGGCGTCGCGCAGCAGGGTCGTGAGATAGACCGTCTCGCCCGAGCGATAGACGCCGCGCTCGGCATAGAGATAGGCGTCGAGCCCGGCGGGGGCGACACGGCCCTTCACGCCGCGATCGGAGAGGTCGAAGGCGGTCTGCTTCAGGTCGAGGAAGCCGTAATCCTCGGCGAACGAGGCGGTGACGAGGCCCGGTGAATTGCCGCCCTGGCCCTTCGCCAGACCGGCATCGAAGCGGGCATAGCCGTTGGCATCGGTCCGAGCGGTGCCGAGCACCTCGTTGTTGCGGGCGATCAGGCGAAGCTCCGCATTGGCGACGGGCCGCGCATCGGCGAGCGAGCGGGCGAGCACATGCACGCCGTCGGGGCCGGTGAAGGAGGTGAGGCCGAGATCGGAGACGACGAACCACTGCGTCGCGCGGGTCGAGCCGTCGTCATAATCGCCATCGCTGTCCGAGAGGGCAGTGGCCGGCGCGCCGGAAGGCTTGGCGAACATCACATAGACGCCGGGCTTCAGGGCGCCGACGGCTTCGGCCACCGGGAAAGCGGTGACGACGTCCTGATTGAGCTCGGACTTCACCTCCATCGTGCCGGTCCAGACCGACTGGCCCTTGTCATCGGCGATCTTGCGGGCGGACCAGGAGCCGATCTGGCTGAGGAAATCCTCGGAGTGGACGGAGTTGATCAGGTTGCGGTCGCCGATCCGCATCACTTCCAGATCGAGCCTGCCCGAATTGACCGATACGACCGGAATGCCCTGCTGGCCGGTGCGCGGCAGCACGTAGTTCTTGCCGGTGAAGCGCACCGACGGCGTGCGGTCGCGGACATAAATCTCGTAATCGGCGGATTTCAGCAGCGCTTCGCCGGGGATGGCGGAGGGAACGCCCTGGCGGATCACGATGGCGTAGCGCTCGCCGGCCTTGAGCCCGTCGACGCAGATCTGGCGATCCTCGGCGCTGACCGCGAAATCACCCCTGCCACCTGAAATGGCGACATAGGGCGCGAAGTCGACGCGGCCTCGTGCCAGCGGCTCCGAGAACTCGAAGCAGGCGCGCGGGGTGGCGGCGTCGGAATCGACCTTGTTGGAGAGCAGGCGGAAGCCGCGCTCGGCGCGCAGGCTCTCATAGGCGCTCTGCAGCGCGGCGTTGGCGGCGAGGTCGAGGCTCAGGCGATAGGTGGTCAGCGCCGGGCGCCAGAGTTCGTTGCGCTGGAAGGTGCCGGCCAGCACGCCGAGCGAGGCGGCTTCGTCATTGCGGTTGGTGGCGCGGCTATAGGCGAGATAGGCGGCGGCGATGGCGCGCTCGCGCAGTTCCCAGCGCTCGCGATAGTCGCGCGGCTCGATGGCGTTGGCGGCCCGCGCCATCAGGCGCCAGCCGGCGGCGTTGGCGGAATCGGCGACGATCGCCGCATTGGCCTGTGGCAGGGCAGCGCGGGCGTCGCCGCGGGCAAGCGCGGCCTCGCCGGCCCGGACGGCATCTGCGGATGAGCGGCTGCCGGCCGATACCTCGCGCTTCAGCCGCTCCTCGAGCCGTTGTCCATCGGCGAGCAGGTCGTTGCGGACATAGGCCTTCTGAGCGAAGGCGGGCAGGGCGGAGAGGCTGAGACCCAGGACGAGCACGAGGCGGGACAGCACGTTCATCGTCGTTACCTCTCAGGCGCCGGCCACAGGTTCATGCCCGGACGGCGGGACGGAAAGCTATCACCCTGTCGTGACGGTTCAAGTCATGCGAATGCAGGTAGCGGCGGAGTCTGACCATGCGTCAGAACTTGGCCTCCCATGGTTGCGGAGCGGCGCGATCTGTCGCTCAATGCCGGCCGTCTAGCGACCGTTGGCCGCCCTATTCGAGGACGAGATGATGCTGCGCGTCCGTCACCTTCAAGCGCGTGTGCTGCGGGCGGGCCTCGTTGCCCTGGCCGTGGCCGTTCTCGGCGCGCCGCTTGCGCAGGCTCAGGCTCCCAACCCGCAGATGGCGGCGGCGCAGGCGAGCTTCGAGGCGATGACGGACGAGGAGCGCAAGGCGATCCAGAGCGACCTGATCTGGGCCGGCGGCTTCAGCGGCGCGGTCAGCGGCTCCTTCGGCCCCCTGACCTTCCGGGCGATCAACGCGTTCAAGGGCGGGCGTGGCCCGGCCGATGGCGTGCTCCCGCCGGCGGAGCGCGCGGCTCTCGCCAAGGCAGCCCAGGCGGCGCGCGATGCCGCGGGCTTCCGGCTGATCGCCGACGAGAAGACCGGGGTGCGTATCGGCGTCCCGACCAAGTTCCTGCCGAAGGCGGGCGCGGCTTCGTCGGGCAGCCGCTGGCAGAGCGCGGACGACAAGGTCACGCTCGATACCTCGGCGACGCCGCCGGGCGAGACTCTGGAGGCGATCTTCGAGAAAGCCGTCGCGGTCAATCCGAACAGCCCCCGCAAGATCACCTACAAGCTGCTGCGGCCGGACTTCTTCGTGGTGACGGGGGAGACGCCGACAGGCCGCTTCTACCGGCGCCTTGCGGCCGGGCCGCAGGGGCTGCGCGGCTTCTCGATCGGCTATGACAAGGCGCTGGCCCCGACCGTCGACAAGCTCGTCATTGCCATCGCGGGGAGTTTCGACCCCTTCCCGACAGAGCCGATGCAGCCGCCGGCCAGAATGGTCGCAACCGTGCGCGTGCCGCTCGACGGGCAGCCGGCGCTGATCCAGCCGGCCGTGCGGGCCAACGAGCGCTACGGCGTCGCGCTCGCCGTATCGGAGACCGTGGCGCTCGGAGCCGCGGCCGCTCTCGATGGCTGCCGGAGCCTGCGCGTCGGCACGCGGCCGGCGAAGCTGAGGGCGAAGGATGAGGCGAGCGGCCTCGTGCTGCTCGATCTGGAAGGGAAAGCCGCCGTCAGCACGCCAGGCCTGCGCGCCGAGGCGCCGGGGGCTGCGGAGGCGCTGGTGCTGGTCGCCTTCGGCGATGAAGCCGGCAAACGAGTGGCGGTCGCGCTGCCCGGCCAGAGCGTCCAGGCCGGGGGCAAGCCCGCGGTGAGGGCGCCGCTCCAGCCCGGGCAGGCCGGCGCGCCGGCCTTCGACCGGCAGGGGCGTCTCGCCGGGATCGTGACCGCGAACCCGTCCGACAAGCTGCTGGTCGCCGGCGTCGCGCCGCAGCGCAGCCACATGCTGGCCGATGCGGTCGTGATCCAGGCCGTGCTCGGCCGGGCGGGCCTGACGATGCCCGCGACCTCCGCCGCTGCGGAGCTCTCCACCGGGGCGGTGGTGGAGCGTGTTTCGGGCGCGGTCCTGCCCCTCGTCTGCGGTCTATAGCCCCCGCAAAAATGAGCGGTTGTCTGGCGGCGCGCGATCGGCTCAGATGCGCGCCTTCATCGAAGGGTGCCCGCCTGCGGGTTGAGAAGCGCCCATAATTTAATCGATTTAGCGAGGAGACTTGGATTATGACCACGACTATCGACAGGCGCAGTGTGCTCAAGGGCGCCGTCGGCGCTGGCCTCGGAGCCGCGGCGGCTGGCGCCGGGCTAATCGCCGCTCCGGCGATCGCGCAGGCTAAATATCCCACCCGGCCGATCACCATGATCTGCCCCTGGGGCGCGGGCGGCGGTACGGACGCCGTCGTGCGCATCATCGCCGCTCAGCTCGAGAAAAGCCTCGGCCAGCCGGTCAACGTGGTGAACCGCACCGGCGGCTCGGGCGTCGTCGGCCATTCGGCGATCGCGATGGCTGCGCCGGACGGATACAATCTCGGCATCATCACCTCCGAGATCGCGATGATGCATCATCAGGGGCTGACCCAGCTCACCTATGCGGACTACACGACGCTGGCGCTGATGAACGACGACCCGCCGGGCGTGCAGGTCAACGTCAACTCCCCCTACAAGGACATCAAGGCGCTGGCCGACGCCATCAAGGCGGCGCCTGCCGGCAAGTTCAAGGCCTCCGGCACGGGCCAGGGCGGCATCTGGCACCTGGCGCTGATCGGCTGGCTGCAGGGCATGGGCCTCAAGCCGGATCACGTCGCCTGGGTGCCGTCGAACGGCGCAGCTCCGGCGATGCAGGACCTCGCGGCCGGCGGCCTCGATCTGGTGACCTGCTCGGTGCCGGAAGGCAAGGCGATGATCGATGCCGGCAAGGCGAAGTCGCTCGTCATCATGGCGCCCGAGCGCAACCCGCTCTTCAAGGACGTTCCCACCCTGAAGGAGGCACTGGGCATCGACTTCAGCATCGGTTCCTGGCGCGGCATCGGCGGTCCTAAGAACCTGCCGCCGGAGGTCGCCAAGCTGCTCTCGGCCGAGCTCAAGAAGATCTACGACTCCAAGGAGTACAAGGACTTCATGGCCGCACGCGGCTTGACGATGCGCTATGCCGATGCCGAAGCCGCCTCCAAGTTCATGGGCGAGAGCGACAAGGCCATGGGCGCCTTCATGAAGGCCGGCGGTCTCGCCAAGGGCTGACCGCGCAAATACCGGAAGCCGGCGGGGTCCTGTGCCCTGCCGGCCAACCGTGCATAGCTTTTACCCCCTCCAAAATGAGAGTTGTCACCCGGCGCGCAATCGGCTCAGATGAGCGCGCATCAAGGGCGTCCGTCTTCGGATCGAGAAGCGCCCGCAGCTAAATCGATTTAGCGGAGGAGACTGGGGAATGAACACAATCGACAGGCGTGGTGTGCTCAAAGGCGCAGCCGCGGGTGCAGCAACGCTCATTGCGGCGCCGGCCATCGCTCAAGCGGCGTGGCCGAGCCGCCCGATCACCATGGTCTGCCCCTGGGGGGCGGGTGGCGGCACGGACGCCACGGCGCGCATCGTGGCGCAGCTTCTGGAAAAGGACCTCGGCCAGCCGGTCAACGTGGTCAACCGCACCGGCGGCTCCGGCGTGGTCGGCCATTCGGCCATCGCGACGGCGGCGGCGGACGGCTACAACATCGGCATGCTGACGGTCGAGATCGCCATGATGCATCATCAGGGCCTGACCGACCTGAAATCGACGAGCTACACCTCGCTCGCGCTGATGAACGAGGACCCGCCGGGCGTGCAGGTCTCGGCCACAGGCCCCTACAAGGACATCAAGGCGCTGGCTGACGCCATCAAGGCGTCTCCTGCCGGCAAGCTCAAGGCGTCGGGCACCGGCCAGGGCGGCATTTGGCATCTCGCGCTCATCGGCTGGCTCGTCGCCATGGGCCTCAAGCCCGATCATGTCGCCTGGGTGCCGTCGAACGGCGCGGCCCCGGCCATGCAGGATCTGGCGGCCGGCGGCCTCGACATGGTGACCTGCTCGGTGCCCGAGGGCCGGGCGATGATCGACGCCGGCAAGGCCAAGTCGCTGGCGATCATGGCCAACGCGCGCAACCCGCAGTTCAAGGATGTGCCGACGCTGAACGAGACGCTCGGGATCAACTACTCGATCGGCGCCTGGCGCGGCATCGGCGCGCCGAAGGGCCTGCCGCCGGAGATCGCCGCCAAGCTGACGGCGGCGCTCAAGAAGGCCTTCGATTCGAAGGATTATCAGGACTTCATGAACTCCCGCGGCTTCGGCATGAAGTTCGCGGATGGACCGGGCTTCGCCGCCTTCATGGCTGCGAGCGACAAGTCCATGGAAACCGCCATGAAGGCGGCCGGCCTCGCCAAGGGCTGAGACAAGAAAAAAAACGGCGCCGGGAGCGGACCGACGCTCCCGGCGTCTTCGTTTGATTTTGGGGTGGCGCTCTTCGCGAGGAGCTTGACGTCTTGTTACTATCAGATCGCATCACAGGCTCCACGCTTGCCGCGTTGGGCGCCGCCGCATTCTTCTACGGCTCGAAGCTGCCGCCCGTTCCGGGACAACAAGTCGGTCCCTCAGCCTTTCCGATGGTCGTCGGCGCGGGGCTCGTGCTCTGCGGCGGGCTGATCGTCTTCGGGATCGGCCGCCACTTCGAGGAGGTTGCCGAGGCCGATGTCGTCGCCCATGCGACGGCGGAAGAGCTGAAGCCGCTGCCGGCCTGGCACAATTGGCTGGCGCTGCTGCCGCCGGCGCTGCTGGTCTTCTATGCGCTCGCCTCCGAGACGCTCGGCTTCCTGCCGACCGCGGCGATCATGGTTCTGGTGGCGAGCTTCGCTTTCGGGGCGAAGCCGAAGCTTGCCGTGCCGCTGGCGATCGTCGCGCCGTTCGTGATCAACATGATCTTCCTGAAGCTCCTGCGCGTGCCGCTGCCCAGCGGCATCCTGCCGTTCCCCTGGTGAGAAGGACCTGACGATGGATACCGTCATCAAGGCCTTCGGCCTCGTCTTCCAATTCGATGTCATGATCGCGATCTTCGCCTCGGCCATTTACGGGCTGACGGTCGGAGCGCTGCCCGGTCTTTCGGCCACCATGGCGACGGCGCTGCTCGTGCCGGTCACCTTCTACCTGTCGCCGATCGCGGCGATCGCGACGATCATCACCGCCTCGGCGATGGCGATCTTCTCCGGCGACATTCCGGGCTGCCTGCTGCGCATCCCCGGCACGCCGGCCTCGGCCGCCTATACCGACGAGGCCTATGCGATGACCCGCAAGGGCCAGGCGGAGACCGCGCTCGGCATCTGCCTGTGGTTCTCGGCGCTTGGCGGCATCGCCGGCACGCTCTCGCTGATGCTGATCGCGCCGCTGCTCGCGGAGATGGCGCTCTCGTTCTCGACCTATGAGAACTTCTGGCTCGCCATGCTGGGTCTGATGTGCTCGACGCTGGTGGCCCGTTCCTCGCCGATCAAGGCGATTGCCGCGATGCTGCTCGGCTTGCTGATCACCTGCGTCGGCATCGACAATCCGGGCGGCGTGGCGCGCTTCACCTTCGGTTCGACGGATCTGCTGGGCGGCATCGAGCCGATCCCGGCGCTGGTCGGCGTCTTCGCGCTGGCCGAGGTGATGCGGGCGCTCACCGAGCGCGCGCCGCCGAAGATCGAGAACCGACGGCTGGGGAGCATCCTCAAGGGCCAGTGGAAGCTCACCAAGGAATATCCCAAGCAGCAGACGCGCGGAAACATCGTCGGCATCATCATCGGCGTGTTGCCGGGTGCCGGCGCCGACATGGCAGCCTGGGTCAGCTATGCGATGGCCAAGCGCTTCTCGAAGACGCCGGAGAAATTCGGCACGGGCCATCCGGAAGGGTTGATCGAGGCCGGCGCCTCCAACAACGCCTCGCTCGCTTCGGGCTGGGTGCCGGCGCTACTCTTCGGCATTCCCGGTGACACGATCACCGCGATCGCCATCGGCGTGCTCTACATGAAGGGGCTGAACCCCGGGCCGACGCTGTTCACCACCCAGGCCGAGAGCATGTATGCGCTCTACATCATCTTCATCCTCGGCAATATCATCATGATCCCCTTGGGCATCGTCATGATCCGGCTGGCGAGCCGCGTCGTCGGGGCGCCGCGCTCGGCAGTGATGCCGGTGATCATGATCTTCTGTGCGGTCGGTGCCTTTGCCACGGCGGGCAACAACCTCTTCGCGGTCTGGTGCGTCGCCTTCTTCGGCCTGTTCGGCTTCGTGATGGAGAAGAACGGCTATCCGGTCGCGGCGATGGTGCTCGGCATCGTCATGGGCACGATGGTGGAGCAGAGCTTCGTCACCTCGCTGATCAAGTCGGACGGCTCGGTGCTGCCCTTCTTCGACCGGCCGGTGTCGTCGGTGCTGGCGTCGCTGACCTTCGCGGCGCTGCTCTGGCCCGTCTTCTCCTGGACGCGCGACTGGGTCCGGAACCGCAGGGCGGTGGCGGCCTGAGGGCCGCCACTCATTCACTTCTTCAGGAAGGCTGCAAAGGCTGCGATCGCCTCGGGCGAGCGCAGCCTTTCGCCGAAATGGCGGGCCTCGGTCGCGATGGTCTCGGCCACTGCCGCGGCCGAGCCGCGCTTCAGCAGCATCTTGGTCAGGGCCAGGGATTCAGGCGGCAGCGCGGCGAGCGCCTTGGCGCGGGCGAACCCTGCCTCCAGCGCCGTGCCTTCCTCGACCACGGCGTTGACGAGCCCGGCCTCGGCGGCCGTGGCGGCATCGAAGGGCGCGCCCAGCATCAGCAGTTCGGCCGCCTTCTTGGATCCGGCGACGACCGGCAGCAGATAGCTCGATCCGCCTTCCGGCGAGAGGCCGAGCGCGGTGAAGGGCAGGCGGAAGGTCGCCGAGCGGCCGGCGAAGGCGAGGTCGCAATGCAGCAGCATCGTCGTGCCGATGCCGACGGCGAAGCCCTCGACGGCGGCGACGATCGGCTTCTTCGCTGTCGAGATCGCATTCAGGAAGTCGATGGCGACGCGCGGGCCCTCGCCGGCCGCGGCGGCCATGGCGAAATCCTTGATGTCGTTGCCGCTGGTGAAGCAGCCGCCCGCACCGGTCAGCAGCATGGCGCGGATCGAGGCATCGGCCTCGGCCGCGGCGATGGCGTCGATGAGGCCGGCGTAGCTGGCGCGGTCGAGCGCGTTCTTGCGGTCTGGCCGGTTCATGGTGATCTGCACGACGCCGTCCGCGGCGACCTGGCTCAGCACGCTTTCGCTCATTGTTTCGCTCCTCCGCTGCTGCCGGGATGGCATGGGCTCTCGCGCAGGGTCAAGCGAGGCAGCGCCCCCCGGCCTGTGGCCGTGCCGTTGCCACCATGAGACGGCAGGCTTTAAACAACGGCGCGACTCAGAGGCTGGAGATGCCGTCGATGACGAAGGTCCGATACGAGGTTCGTGGGCGTGTCGCGCTCGCCACCATCGACGGCCCGCCGGTGAATGCGCTCGGGGCGGAGGTGCGCGCCGGGCTCGCGGACGCAGTCGAGCGGGCGAATAAGGACGCCGGCGTCACGGCTCTGGTGGTCGCAGCCGAGGGCAAGGCCTTCATCGCCGGGGCCGACATCAGCGAGTTCGGCAAGCCGCCGGTCGCGCCGAGTCTGCCCGACCTGCTCGACGCCATTGCCGGCTCGTCAAAGCCGGTCGTCGCGGCCATCCAGGGCGTGGCGCTCGGCGGTGGGCTGGAGGTAGCGCTCGCCTGCCACGGCCGCGTGGCCCTGACCGGGGCGAAGCTCGGCCTGCCCGAGATCAAGCTCGGCCTTATTCCCGGCGCCGGCGGCACGCAGCGCCTGCCGCGGCTGATCGGCGCGGCGAAAGCGTTCCCGATGATGCTCTCGGGCGAGCCCGTCTCGGCTGGGCAGGCGCTCGAATACGGGCTTCTGGACGAGGTCGTCTCGGAGAACGTCGTCGCGGTCGCCTCGCAGCTTGCCGAAACGCTTGCCGCCACAGGGGCCGGGCGAACTGCCGCCGACCGGCTGACGGAGGCGGACCGCGAGGCCTTCGAGGCGCTTGCCGCCGAGGCGCTGAAGAAGGCCGAGGGCGCGCCCAATGTCCCGGCGCTGGTCGAGGCGGTGCGCAGCGTCTTCAGCCTGCCCTTCGCGGAAGGGCTCGCGGTCGAGCGCCGGCTCTTCCTCGAACTCGTCGCGGATGAACGCTCGAAGGCGCTGCGCCATGTCTTCTTTGCCGAGCGCGAGGTGGCGAAACTCCCCGGCATCGGGCCCGAGGTGAAGCCGCGCGAGATCCTGAGCGCCGCCGTGATCGGCGCTGGCACCATGGGCGGGGGCATCGCGATGTGCTTCGCCAATGCCGGCATCCCGGTGACGCTGATCGAGACCGCGCAGGCGCCGCTCGACAACGGCATGAACCGCATCGCCGCGATCTACGACATCTCGGTGCAGCGCGGCTCGCTGACGCCGGAGGCGCGGGCGCAGCGCCTCAAGCGGATCACGCCTGCGGTCGGCCTCACCGCGGCGGCCAAGGCCGACATCGTCATCGAGGCCGCCTTCGAGGAGATGGGCGTGAAGCAGAGCATCTTCACCGGGCTCGACAAGGTGGCCAAGCCCGGCGCGATCCTGGCGAGCAACACCTCCTATCTCGACATCCCGACCATCGCCGCGGCAACGGGGCGTCCGCAGGATGTGCTCGGCATGCATTTCTTCAGCCCGGCCAACGTCATGAAGCTGCTGGAGGTGGTGCGGACGAAGGAGGTTGCGGACGATGTCGTCGTGACCGCCGTCGCGCTCGGGCGCCGGCTCGGCAAGGTGCCGGTCGTGGTCGGCAATGGCTTCGGCTTCGTCGGCAACCGCATGCTGGAGCAGCGCACCCGCGCGACCGAGCGCCTGCTGGTGGCGGGCGCGCTGCCGCACGAGATCGACGCGGCGCTGACCGGCTTCGGCTTCAAGATGGGCCCCTGCGCCATGGCCGATCTCGCCGGCAACGACATCGGCTGGCGCTCGCGCAAGGCGCGGGGCCTGAAGGCTTCCGTGGCGGATGCGATCTGCGAGGCCGGCTGGTTCGGCCAGAAGACCGGGCGCGGCTATTACCTCTATCCGCAGGGTGCCCGCGCCGGACAGCGCGACCCCGAGGTCGAGGCGCTGATCGCGCGCATCTCGGCCGAGAAGGGCGTGACGCGCCGCTCGTTCACGTCCGAAGAGATCCTGGCGCGACTGCTCGACCCGATGGTGAACGAGGGCGCGCGCATCCTGGAAGCCGGCATCGCGGCGCGGCCGGGCGACATCGATATCGTCTGGATCAACGGCTACAACTGGCCGGCCTGGCGCGGCGGGCCGATGTTCTGGGCCGACAGCGTCGGGCTCGATGTCATCGCAAAGCGCCTGGAGGCACTGGCGGCCGAGACCGGCGACAAGGCGCTGGAGCCCGCGCCGTTGCTGCAGCGGCTGGCGGCCGAGCGCAAGGGCTTTGGCAGTTTGAAGGGCTGAGCGGGCCCTTCTTGCTGACACTTGCGCGTCATGCTCGGGCTTGACCCGAGCATCTCAGGACACGGAGGCGTCTGAGTCTCTTCCGGCAGGAGATTCTCGGGTCAAGCCCGAGAATGACGCAGCTCGTCGGATCGGCGCATCCGACCCGTGTTTCCATCGTCATGCCGCCCAAGCTAGTCTCTCCCGCGTGAGTTCATCCGGGAGGGGCGTTTGGCTTCGGGTCTGTTCGCATTGCTCGACGATGTCGCGGGCATCGCCAAGGTCGCGGCTTCGTCGGTCGACGATCTCGCCGGCATGGCGAAGGTCGCGACCTCCTCGCTCGACGATGTGGCGGCGCAGGCCGGCAAGGCCGGCGCCAAGGCGGCCGGCGTCGTCATCGATGATGCGGCGGTGACGCCGCGCTATGCGGTGGGTTTCGCGGCCACCCGCGAACTGCCGATCATCTGGCGCATCGCGATGGGCTCGCTGCGCAACAAGCTTCTCTTCCTGCTGCCGGGCGCGCTGATCCTCGCGCTCGTCGCGCCCTGGGCGATCACGCCATTGCTGATGGCCGGCGGCGCCTATCTCTGCTTCGAGGGGGCGGAGAAGGTGCTGGAGCTGGTGCTGCCGCACGGTTCGCATGGCGATGGCAAGGCAGGGGAGCCGGTCGGCGATTCCGCCGCGCTCGAGCAGCAGAAGATCGCCGGCGCGATCAAGACCGATTTCATTCTCTCGGCGGAGATCATGGCGATCACGCTGGCTGGCGTCTCCGACCAGTCCTTCTGGATGAAGGCGGCGGTCCTTGCCGTCGTCGGCATCGGCATCACCGCCGCGGTCTATGGCGTGGTGGCACTGATCGTGAAGGCGGACGATTTCGGCGTGGCGCTCGCCGCCAACCCGCGCCCGGCGTCGAGCCTGCTGGGATTGCTGCGGCGGAATCCGGAAGGGGCGAACGGGTTCGACCGGGCGCTCGCCCGGCTGACGCAACCGCTCGGCCGGGCGCTGGTTGTGGGCATGCCGCATTTCCTGAGCCTGCTGGGCACGGTCGGAACCGCGGCGATGCTCTGGGTCGGGGGCGGCATCATCATCCATGGGCTGGAAGGCTATGGCCTCGCCGGTCTCGGACATGGCGTCCATGATCTCGCGGCCGCGGCCGGCCGGGCTCTTCCGGCAGCGGTCGGTGGTGTCGGCGAATGGCTGGTGGGCGCTGCGCTGGCGGCGATCTTCGGGCTGATCGTCGGCAGCATCGTCGTCCTAGCGATGCACTGGCTGGTAGGGCCTGTGCTCAAGCTCTTCAGGAAAGATACGGCCAAGCCATTATCGGAAGGCGGGCCGGGACACTGAAGGAACCACGCCGCCGTTCTGGGGCTTCGCTCAATCCAGCCAGGTGGTGAAGCTCTCGACCGGCTCGCGTTCGGGCACGAGGCGGTTGGCCGGGGCTTCGGGATCAGCCTTGCCGATGGCGATGCCGCAGACGACGATCTCGTTCTCGGGGATGACGAGCTCGCGCCGAACGATTGTATGGAACTGTGCGAAAATCGCCTGTGGGCAGGAATCGAGGCCGTGGCCCTGCGTCGCGACCAGCAGAGTCTGGATGAACATGCCGAGATCGAGCCAGGACCCGATCTCGAGATCGCGATCAATGGTCAGCATCAGCGCGACGGGCGCATCGAAGAAGCGCAGATTGGCGGCCGTCTGGCGCTTCATGCCCTCGGTGTCGCCCTTCACCACGCCGAGCAGGCCATAGAGGTCCCAGCCGACCTTGCGGCGGCGGGCGAGGTAGGGTTCGCGGAAGTGCTCGGGATAGTAGCGGTATTCCTCGACGCCCGGCCGCTCGCCGGCTTCCAGGGCCGCCAGCAGCGCCGCCTCCAGCCGCGCCCGCGTTTGCGGCCCGATCACCCGGAGCTTCCAGGGCTGCATGTTGGTGCCGGAGGGGGACTGCGCGGCGAGATCGATCAGGTGGCGCATCAGCGCGGGATCGACCGGATCGGGCAGGAAGCCGCGCACGGCACGGCGCGAGCGGATGGCGTGTTCGACGGCTTCGGCAGGCATCATCGCGTCGATCCTTCTGCGTTCGCCGGCGGCGGTGCTATTCAAGCGGGCAGGATTCGCCCGCGATTGAGGATGTTGCCGGGGTCGAGCGTCCGCTTCAACGAGCCCATCAGGGCGATTTCCTCGGGCGAGCGGCTCATGCCGAGATAGGGGCGCTTGAGGATGCCGACGCCATGCTCGGCGGAGACGCTGCCTTCCATCTCGCGGACCAACTCATAGAGGATGTCGGCGAAGCCCGAGAGTTCCATGACCGCCGAATGGATCGAGATGTGCAGGTTGCTGTCGGCGAGATGGCCGAAGACGATGGCGAACGCCTCGGGGCTTCGCGCCACGACGCGCTCGCGCAGCAGCGCGACCGCCTTTTCCATCGAGCCCAGCGGAATGCTGACGTCGAAATGCACGCCGGGCGGCAGGTCGCGGTAGAACTCGTAGTTTGCCTCGCGATAGGCCCAGAAGCGGGTGCGGTCGCGGCCGGACTGCGCGATCAGGGCATCGTCCAGCAGGCCCTCTTCCGCCAGTTCGGCGAGAGCTTCAGCAAAGGCCTCTTCACCGGCTGCGGAGCCCATCGCGGCCTCGATGACGAGCGTAAGCTCGGGGCGCGCGGCGGGGAAAGGCCAGGGCAGGCCGCCATGATCGACGGCGGCCTTCATGTATTCCGGCCACATCGCCTCGAAGGCGAGCAGGCTGCCGCCGAGGCGGGCTTCGAGGCGGTTCAGCGCCGCGAGCGCCTTGCCGACATCCTGTGCCGCGCAGAGCGCGGTCTGCACGCCGGTCACTGCCGGCTGCAGGGCGAGCAGCACGCGGGTTACGACGCCGAGCGTGCCCTCGCTGCCGATGAAGAGCTGCGTCCAGTCATAGCCGGCATTGTTCTTCACCACCTTCTTCAGGTGGCTGACGATGCGCCCATCGGCGGTGACGACCTCGAGGCCGAGTACGTTGCGCCGGGTCATGCCGTAGCGCAGCACCTGCACGCCGCCGGCATTGGTCGCGACATTGCCGCCGATGGTGCAGCTGCCGCGCGCGCCGAGATCGACGCCGTAGAGGAAGCCCGCCTCCGCCGCCTTCTCCTGCACGACGGAGAGGGGCGTGCCGGCGAGCACCGTCATGGTCCGGGAGACCGGGTCGATCTCCTCGACGCCGCTCATCCGCTCCAGCGACAGCGCGACCTCGCCCGCCTGGGGTGAGGCGCCGCCGGCGAGGCCGGTCATGCCGCCCTGGACGACGACGGGCAGCGAGAAGCGCGAGCAGATCGCCAGCACCGCCGCGACCTCATCTGTCGAGCGCGGCGTGACGAGGGCGGCCGGCAGGCCTTCCGCCGCCTTGGAGGCGTCCTTGCGGTTGCGGGCGGGGATCGCCTCGCCCGTTCGCAGGCTGCCCGGCCCGACCGCCTCCGCCAGCGCTGTCAGCGCATCGTCGGGAATGGTCATGTCAGGCTCCTAGGGGTAGCGGGAGGCGATGTGCGGCTGGTCGGTTTTCTTACCGCATTTTCTTCACGCGAACCGGGGTCCACTTCGCTTGAAAATGCTTCAGCCAGCTTTGCGCGCGTCGAGGAAGGCGGCATGCTCTTTCACGAGATCGCCGGCCAGCGCCTTGGCGATCAGGGTGCGCGTGTTGGGCAGGCCGTAGATGGCCGCGAAGGAGCCGAAGCGCGGCCCCTGATCCTCGCCGAACATCACCTGATAGATCGCTTTCCACCAATCGCCGGAGACGCCCGGCCGCTCCGGCGTGGCGTTCTTGGCGGCGAGGTTCTGGTAGCGCGGGATGGCGCGCGCGACGTCGAGCGCGGTGTCCTGCACCATCTCGGGCGTCGCATCTGCCGGCAGCGCGGCGATGGCGGCGTCGAGCTTCGTGAAAGCTTCGCGCTCGACCTCGTCGGCCGGGCGGTAGTTCTTTGCCGGTTTCACGAAGTCGCGGAAATAGGCGATGGCGTAGCCGACCAGCGCGTCGAGGCGCGGATGCGTCTGCGACGAGATGCCCGGGGCGTAGCGCTGGAGGAAGCCCCAGAGCACGGCCTTGTCCTCGGAGTTCGCCACGGCGACGAGGTTCATCAGCAGGCCGAAGGTGACCTGCGTCCTGACCGCGTTCTCGCCCTCGCCGGTGGAGACGACCTCCGGGGCCGGCGGCTCGCCGTCATGGAGATGCCAGACCGGGTTGCCGAGGCGGTTCTTCCAATCCTGCTTCTCATAGCCGTTGAGGAACTGGAGATATTCGTCGATGGCGCGCGGGATGACGTCGAAGTGGAGCTTCTTGGCCTCGCGCGGGCGCTGGAACATGTAGAGCGCCAGGCTTTCCGGCGGGCCGTAGGTCAGCCATTCCTCGATGGTCAGGCCGTTGCCCTTGGACTTCGAGATCTTCTGGCCCTGCTCGTCGAGGAAGAGCTCGTAGTTGAAGCCCTCCGGCGGCGGGGCGTCGAGGGCGCGGGCGATCTGCGAGGAGACCTTGACCGAGTCGATCAGGTCCTTGCCCGCCATCTCGTAGTCGACGCCGAGCGCAACCCAGCGCATCGCCCAGTCCGGCTTCCATTGCAGCTTCACATGGCCGCCGGTGACGGGGGTGACGAAGCGCTCTTTGGTTTCCGGATCGGCCCAGGCGATGGTGCCGGCCTCGACATCGACCTCGTCGATCGGCACCTGCATGACGACGCGCGTCTTCGGGTGGATCGGGAGGAAGGGCGAGTAGGTCGCCGCCCGCTCCTCGCGCAGCGTGGGCAGCATGATCTTCATCACCGCATCGTAGCGGGCGAGCATCTTGAGCAGCGTCGCGTCGAACTCGCCGGCACGGTAGCTGTCCGTCGAGGACTTGAACTCGTAGTCGAAGCCGAAGCCGTCGAGGAAGGCGCGCAGGCGGGCGTTGTTGTGGCGGCCGAAGCTGTCGTGCGTGCCGAACGGATCCGGCACCTCGGTCAGCGGCTTGCCGAGATTGGCGGCGAGCAGATCCTTGTTCGGCACGTTGTCCGGCACCTTGCGCAGGCCGTCCATGTCGTCCGAGAAGGCGATCAGCCGGGTCGGGATGGTGTCGCCGGTGAGCACGCGGAAGGCGTGGCGCACCATGGAGGTGCGTGCGACCTCGCCGAAGGTGCCGATATGCGGCAGGCCCGAGGGGCCGTAGCCGGTTTCGAAGATCACCGATTTCTTGCCCGACTTCTCGATGCGAGCCACGAGTTTGCGCGCTTCCTCGAACGGCCAGGCGGCCGAACGCTGGGCGGCGTCAACGAGGGCGGCGTCGAAGGCGGGCATGTGGTCGGGAATCCTCTCTTTTCGGCGAGAAGCCGGATCATCGGCTTTGGCAGATCAGAAAGGGCCGCGTCAATGCTTCTGAGACCAGCCGTCATGCATGTCGATGACTGGCTCGGGGGGGCAGAACCAAATCCCTACGGTTTGTCGACTTGCCTCTAGAGCGATCTTCAAGCCTACTCTAATTCGAGTGACTTCTTAGAGGCGGCCGTTCTCGCGATCGGTCGTTGATACAGAATACCGTCGATCGCCTTTTCAGGGATAGGAGGGTTCGATGTCGAACGAAGATGTTTCCGCAATTAAACGAGAATATGATTTATTGAAACAAGAGGTTGATGCCCTACAGATCGCCGTAATGGCCTCAAGACAACCTTGGTATAAGAGTATTCCAACAATTATATCAATAACAGCGCTTCTTTTTTCGTTTGGAACTACTGCCGAATCCTATTTCAGAACGAAACAGCAATCAGTTCACGCGGACCGACTGGAGCTTCGGTCTCTTCTGCAGAGACTCGCGGCTCTTCCAAAAGAAGATATAGAAATAAAACTTAAGCATTCTAATAATGTACAAAATATATCTGTTATATCTGGATTTATTGCTCAAGAAAACACTCTGTTGTCAAGGCAGGCCTCAGAAATTGCTAGTAAACTTTCCGATAGTCATGTCTCGGCTACAGAGTATTATGCAATAGCTATCGCTCTCGAGAATGCTTTCAATCTAAAAGGATCCAGGGATTTTTATACTAAAGCTATTAACTCAAAATCTGATATAACTGACAAAATAACTGCCTTAAGGGGTCGCGCAAATAATTACTTTAATACTGGAGACGCGCAATCTGGGAGGGTTGATTATCAAACGGCGCTGAATTTGTTTCCAAAAAACGATGCTATGTATAACGATTTTATCAGGAAGAGCTTTGATATTTGGACTGAAATTAACTGGTCTTACGCTGAGGCAAATATAGGCGACAAGGTAGCGGCGATTCAGCATTTGGACGCCGCGAAAAAACTCGTTGATAGTCTGTCGCCCGGGCCGGCTACCGCTCAGTTTGAGGCTAGTGTCCAGCAGGCGAGGGCTCTTTTTTTGGAAGAGAAGGCCCCTTTCGCGCCCGTGGCACCGCCGCAGTCTCAGAGCTTGGGCGGCGCCGCTCCAATCCCAGCCGCAAAAAAATAGACCTTTATGGTTTCTCTATAGGCCATGGGCATGATAGGAGCGGACTTACTTTTTGGATAGCCAATTGCAAGCGATACCACCTTGGACCGCGACCTTCACGACAAGCTCACCGCCTGGCGCCGCCATCTCCACGCCAACCCGGAACTGTCGCTGCAGGAGGCCAAGACCAGCGCCTTCGTGCGGGAGAAGCTGAAGGAACTCGGCATCCCCTTCGAGGCGAATGTCGGCGGGCATGGTGTGGTGGCGACGTTGCAGCGCGGCGCATCCGGCCGCTCGGTGGGGCTTCGCGCCGACATGGACGCTCTACCGATCGCGGAGGCGAATGACCTGCCCTACAAATCCGGCACGACCAACGTCATGCATGCCTGCGGCCATGACGGGCACACCGTCTCGCTGCTCGGCGCCGCGGCGCTGCTCGCCCGCGACGAGAGCTGGAGCGGCACGGTGCAGTTCCTGTTCCAGCCGGCGGAGGAGGGCTATGGCGGGGCGAAGGCGATGATCGAGGACGGCGTGTTCGAGCGCTTCCCGATGGAGCGTGTCTTCGGCCTGCACAACTGGCCGGGGCTGGAGGCGGGCACCGTCGCCGTGCATCACGGCCCGGTGATGGCCGAGCCTGGCAAGTTCAAGATCACGCTCAACGGCACGGCCGGCCATGCCGCCAAGCCGGAACTCACGCATGATCCGATCACGGCGATGGGGCATCTGCTCGTCGCGCTGCAGACCATCGTCTCGCGCAACATCGGCCCGATGGACAGCGCGGTCGTCTCGATCGGCCAGATCCATGGCGGGCTCGCCTCCAACCAGATCCCCACCAGCGTCTGGATCGAGGGCACCTACCGGGTCTTCACCGTCCCGGTGAAGGAGCGTGTGGTGGAGCGCATCCGCGCCATCGCGCAGAACATCGCCGCGACTTTCGAGATGCAGGCCGATGTCGATTTCACGATGGGAGGCCTGGCGACCATCAACACCCCGCTGGAGGAGGAGATGGCGGCGAGCGCGGCCAAGGCGGCCGGGCTGACGCTGCGCCGCGACCTGCCGGCGAACACCACCTCGGAGGATTTCTGCAATTTCCTCCAGCATCGGCCGGGCGCCTATGTCTGGGTCGGCAACGGGCCGGCGGTGAATGGCGGCGAACTGCACAATGACCGCTACGATTTCAACGACGCGATCCTGCCCGCGACCTCCGGTTGGCTCGCGGCCGTGGCGAAACAGGCGCTGACCAGCAACGCGCCCTGAAGGCGCCACGCCGTCATTGCGAGCGCAGCGAAGCAATCCAGCTGACCGGGCGGGGCGGTTCGGGTCTGCCGCCCCTGGATTGCTTCGTCGCTCCGCTCCTCGCAATGACGGGCGCGTCCTTTCAATACGGATTGATCGGGAAGAACCGCAGATAGAGGCGGGCATAGGTGCCGTCGTCCCACAGGCTCTGCAGCGCGTAGTCGATGGCGCGCTTCAGGGCCGGGTCGTCCTTGCGCAGCAGGAATGCGACGCCCTCGCCGAAATAGCGGCTTTCGAGATAAGGCCCGCCGGAGAAGGCGAATTCGCCGCCGCTGACAGCCAGCGCTAACGATAGCGCGACCCCGTCCGCGAAGATGTACTCGGCTTCGCCGCTGCGCAGCGCTGCCACGGCCGCATTGAGGTCGGCGCTCTCGCGGCGCTGGACGAAGGGCATCAGGGTTTCGAGGAAGGCCTGATGGGCCGTGCCGGAGACGACTGCGACGCGGCGGCCCTGGAGGGCTGCGCCGTCGAGTGCGGGCCGGGCATTGCCGCGGGTGGTGGCGAAGCGGGCGGGCGCGCGGAAATAGAGATGGCTGCGGGCAAAGCGCTCGCGCAGGGCCGGCGTCAGGTTCATCGCAGCGGCCAGCACGTCGCCGCGCCCTTCGGCGAGGGAGTCCAGCAGCGTGTCGAAGCGGCGCGGCTGGATGGTGCAGGTCCAGCCCAGCTTTTCGCAGGCGGCGCGGGCGAGCTCGACCGAGAAGCCGGTCAGCGTTCCGTCCGGTGCTGCGAAATGGAAGGGCGGATAATCATCGTCGGTCAGGAAGCGCACGACGCGCGGCGGCCCGGGCTCCGGCCGGTCGAGACGGATGCGCGGGTCCCAGAGATCGGGCACCTGGATGCGCGTCTGCTCCTGTGCCGTGGCGGTGGCGGCGAGCAGGACTGCTAGGAGGGGGGCTATCAGCGCGCGGAGCATGGCGGGATTTGGCGCGGGAACGGGCGAAGGATCAAGCGCCGATTCAGGCGTCATGCTGGGGCTTGATCCGAGCATCTCGGAAACCAGCGCCTTCTCGTCCTGAGATTCTCGGGTCGAAGCTGTGCTTCGCCCGAGAATGACGTGTCCGATTTCAGCCCAGGCTCGCCGCCGTCGCCTTCGCGCCCTTGTCGAACAGCGCGGCGAGATGAGCCTGCACAGCCTTAGTGAAGCGGGTCTCGCCCGGCAGATCGGTGCCGAAGATCGCCTCGATGCCGGTCAGGCTCGCGACCAGAGCCGGAGCATTACGCCCGGCGGATTCGGTGCGGCGCTTCAGCTCGGCTGCGAGCGGATCGCGCACGTCGATGGCTCCGCCCTTCTCGTCGGTGCCGGTGACGTATCGCATCCAGGCCGCGACGCCGAGCGCGAGATGGTCGATCGGGGCGCCGGCCTTCAGCCGCTCGCGGATCGTGCCGAGCAGGCGCTGCGGCAGCTTCTGCGAGCCGTCCATGGCGATCTGCCAGGTGCGGTGGCGGATCGCCGGGTTCTGGAAGCGGACGAGCAGCGCCTTGGCGTAATCGTCGAGCACGACGCCCTGCGGCGCCGGCACGGTGGGCATGATCTCGGCCCAGAGCCCTGCGAGGAAGCGGGCGAGGACCGGGTCTCCGCTCGCCTCGGCCACCGTCTCATGGCCGGCGAGATAGCCGAGATAGGCGAGCGAGGAATGGGCGCCGTTCAGCATCCGGAGCTTCATGAATTCGAAGGGGCCGACCTCGGAGACCATCTGCGCCCCAACTTCGTGCCAATCCGGCCTGCCATCGGCAAAAACATCCTCGATCGCCCATTGCCGGAAAGGCTCGCCGATGACCGGGGCGGCGTCCTCCACGCCGATCAGCCGCGCCACTTCGGCGATGTCGGCATCGGTCGTCGCCGGCACGATACGGTCGACCATGGTCGCCGGGAAGGCGCCGTTGGCCTCGATCCAGGCCGCCAGCTTGTCGTCGACGAGCGCAGCGAAATCGCGCACGAGGCCGCGCAGGACACGGCCGTTCGAGGGCAGGTTGTCGCAGCAGAGCGCCGTGAAGGGGCCGAGGCCCGCATCGCGGCGTGCCTTCAAGCCGGCGACCAGCATGCCGACAGCCGAGCGCGGCGCGGCCGGGTTGGCGAGATCATGGACGATGTCGGGATGGTCCGCCTTGAGGCGGCCGGTCGCCGGATCGTGGCAATAGCCCTTCTCGGTGACGGTGAGCGAGACGATGCGGGTCTCGGGCGCGGCCAGCCGCGCGACCAGCGCGGCCGGGCTTTCGGGCGCGACGAGCACGTCCAGAACCGAGCCGATGATGCGCAGCTCCGGGCCGGTGGGAGCGAGCTTCAGCAGGGTGTAGAGCCCGCCCTGCGGCTGCAGCCGGTCGCGCTGGTCCGGGCGCTGCAGGCTCGCGCCGACGATGCCCCAGGCACCGAAGCGCTTCTCGAGCGCGTCCTCGGTATATTCGGCGAGATGGCCGCGGGCGAAGGCGCCCAAGCCGAGATGGACGATGCCGGGGCTCAAGGCCGCGCGATCATAGGCCGGGCGGCGGATGCTCGCGGGCAGGCCGGCGAGGCTGGCGGGGGAGAGGCGGGTCACAGCTTGTACGCCTCCTTGGCGAGGCGGTAGGCGAGATCGTAGGCGACCTCGGCCGCCTCGTCCTCCTCCAGCCGATGCTCGGCGACCAGCCTGGCGAGATAGGTGCAGTCGATGCGCCGGGCGACGTCGTGGCGCGCCGGGATCGAGAGATAGGCGCGGGTGTCGTCGTTGAAACCGACCGTGTTGTAGAAGCCGGCCGTCTCGGTCGTCAGCTCGCGGAAGCGCAGCATCGCCTCCGGCGCGTCGAGGAACCACCAGCCCGGCCCGAGCCGGAGCGCCGGGTAATGACCGGCCAGCGGGGCGAGCTCGCGCGAATAGACCGTCTCGTCCAGGGTGAAGGCGATGACAGTGAGGTTCGGCTCGTTGCCGACGGCGTCGAGCAGCGGCTTCAGCGCGCCGACATAGTCGGTCGAGGTCGGGATGTCGCAGCCCATGTCACGGCCGAAGTGCTGGAACAGAGCCGGGTTGTGGTTGCGCCAGGAGCCCGGATGGATCTGCAGCACCAGCCCGTCGTCGAGGCTCATCTTCGCCATCTCGGTCAGCATCTGGCCGCGGAAGAGATCGGCGTCGGCGGCAGAGACCTTGCCCTTGAGGATCTTGGCGTAGAGCTTCTCGCAATCGGCGGCCGAGAGGTTCGCGGTGCGGGCCGTCGCATGGCCGTGGTCGGAGGAGGTCGCCCCGCGGTTCTTGAAATAGGTGCGCCGCGCGCGGTGGGCGGCGAGATAGCCGGTCCAGCTGCCGATATCCTCGCCGGTCAGCTCGCCGAACTGCTGCAGGTTATCGGCGAAGCCCTCGAATTCCGGATCGACGACGCTGTCGGGTCGATAGGCGGTGACGACCTTGCCGCCCCAGCCCGAGCTGGCGATCATGTCGTGCCATTTGAGGTCGTCGAGCGCGCCTTCCGTCGTCGAGATCGCCTCGATCTTGAAGCGCTCGAACAGTGCGCGGGGGCGCAGCTCAGGCTCCTCCAACTTCGCGGCGATGCGGTCATAGATCTTGTCGGCATTCTCCGGCGTCAGGCGCTCGGTGACGCCGAACACGGTCGAGACGGCGTGCTCGAACCAGAGCCGCGTGGGGGTGCCGCGGAAGAGATGCCAGTTGTCGGCGAAGAGGCGCCAGATCTTGCGTGGGTCGGTCTCGACCGGCCCGCCATCCTTGCGGGCGATGCCGAGCTGCTCCAGCTGCACGCCCTGCGAATAGAGCATGCGGAAGATGTAGTGATCCGGCTTGACGAAGAGCGTCGCCGGATCGGGGAAGGCGTTGTCCTCGGCATACCAGCGCGGGTCGGTGTGGCCGTGCGGCGAGATGATCGGCAGGTCGCGCACTGTGGCGAAGAGCCGTCGCGCAATGCCGCGCGTCACCGGATCGGCGGGGAAGAGGCGATCGTCGTGCAGCAGCATTGAGCATCTCCATCGGTCACGTTCCGGACCGTTTTCCGATCAGGCCAAACGTCATTGCGAGCGGAGCGAAGCAATCCAGGGAGACTTGGTCGAACGGTTCAGCCCGGTCTCCCTGGATTGCTTCGTCGCGTTGCTCCTCGCAATGACGCCTCCGGTCGGATGGGCCGACCTGATTGCATCATGCTCTAGAACCGCGCGCGGCGAGGGTCAATCGGGTGGTATACTAGTGCGCCAGATGCAGGGCTACGCTGTCGGCAATGCGGCTTCCGGACTTGCGCCCGCTCGGGCTCCCGCGCCACTCTCTCGCTCGTGTTTCGCCGGGGCTATTGCGATGACTGATCTTGCCGATCTGAGTGCTGCCGAACTGCTTGCCGCCTACAAGGCGCGCTCATTATCCCCGGTGGAGGTGACGGAGGCGGTGATCGCGCGCATCGCCGCCTGGGAGCCGAAGCTCGATGCGCTCTATGCCTATGACCCCGACGGCGCGCTGGCGCAGGCCAAGGCCTCCGAGGCACGCTGGCTGAAGGGCGAGGCGCTGCCGCTCGACGGGGTGCCGGGCACGATCAAGGAGAACATCCGGACGAAGGGCGTGCCGGTGCCGATGGGCACGGCCGCGAACGAGCTGTCGCCTGCTGCCAACGACGCCCCGCCGGCGGCGCGGCTGCGCGAGGCCGGCACGGTCATCCTCGGCAAGACCACCATGCCGGATTACGGCATGCTGTCCTCGGGCCTCTCCAGCTTCCACAGGCTTGCGCGCAACCCCTGGGATCTCAGCAAGAATCCGGGCGGCTCCTCTGCCGGCGCGGGCTCAGCTGCCGCGGCGGGCTACGGGCCGCTGCATGTCGGCACCGATATCGGCGGCTCGATCCGCCTGCCGGCCGGCTGGTGCGGGCTGGTGGGTTTGAAGCCCAGCTTCGGGCGCGTGCCGATCGATCCGAGCTATTACGGCCGCGTCGCCGGGCCGATGACGCGCACCGTCATGGATACGGCGCTGATGATGCGCGAGCTTTCCAAGCCCGATGCGCGCGACGGCATGAGCCTGCCGCCGCAGGAGATCGACTGGCTCTCGCTCGATGGCGATGTGAAGGGCCTGCGTCTCGGTCTCCAGCTCGATGCAGGTTTCGGGCTCGCTGTCGAACCGGAGACGAAGGCTGCGATCGAGGCGGCTGCGAAAGCCTTCGCCGACGCGGGCGCCATCGTCGAGCCGGTCGCGCCCCATATCACGCGGGCGATGCTGGACGGGCTCGACGCATTCTGGCGCCACCGTTCCTGGAGCGACATCGCTGCCCTGCCGGCGGAACGGCAGGCCAAGGTGCTGCCTTATATCTTCGCCTGGGCGCGGGGCGGCGAGGGGTTGTCGGGCGGCCAGGTCTATCGGGGGATGAGCCAGATGCTGGCGATGCGCGATGCCTCGCTGAAGGCGATCCAACCTTACGATTTCATCCTCTCCCCGGTCTCGCCAGTGGCGAGCTTCGCTGCCGAATGGGCCTCGCCGACCAACGATCCGGCCAAGCCGCTGGAGCACATCTCCTTCACGGTCGCGGCGAACATGTCCGACCAGCCGTCGATTTCCGTCCATGCCGGGCTGACGACGGGCGGGCTGCCGATCGGGCTGCAGATCACCGGCAAGCGCTTCGACGATCTCGGCGTGTTGCGGATGGCGCGCGCCTGGGAAGCGATGCGCGGGCCGGTCACCTGGCCGTCGCTGCCGCAATCACGATAAAAATCAGAGGAAACGCCATGGATCTGAAGCTGACGGGGAAGCGCGCGCTGGTGACCGGCGGCAGCAAGGGCATCGGGCGGGCGGTCGCCCGGCAGCTCGCGCTCGAGGGCGTCGATGTCGTCATCGCCGCGCGCAATGAGGCCGAGCTGGCGGAGGCGGCCGCGGCGCTGGCCAGGGAGAGCGGGCGCAAGGTGGTGGGAATCACCGTGGACACGGGCGACGATGCCTCGGTGAAGGCCGCCGTGGCCGGCGCGGTCGCGGCGCTCGGCGGGATCGACATCCTGGTCAATGCGGCGGCCAAGCCCGGCGGGCAGTCGGCGCCGCCGAAGCTCGCCGAGATCACCGACGCGCTGTTCTTCGACGATGTGAACGTGAAGGTGATGGGCTATCTACGCATGGCGCGGGAAGCTGCGCCCCACATGGCGGCGAACGGCTGGGGCCGGATCGTCAATATCAGCGGGCTCGCCGCGCGCTCGACGGGCTCGACCATCGGCTCGATCCGTAATGTCGCCGTCGCGGCGCTGACCAAGAACCTCGCCGACGAACTCGGGCCGAAGGGCATCAACGTCACCGTCGTCCACCCCGGCTTAATCCGAACCGAGAAGACGCCTGCGGTGGTGGCCGCGCGCGCAGCGTCGACCGGCAAGAGCCCGGAGGAGGTCGAGCGCGGCATGGCCGCCAACATCGTCATCGGTCGGCTCGTCGACGCTGCCGAGGTCGCCGACATCGTCACCTTCCTCGCCTCGCCGCGCAGCGTCGCGATCAACGGCGATGCCATCGCCTGCGGCGGCGGAGCCAAGGGCGCGATCCATTATTGAGAAACGTGGCCGTCATTGCGAGGAGCGTCAGCGCTCCGCTCGCAATGACGGCTGGCGACGCCGATCCTAGAACAGCGCTGTCGGCGCGAACTGGGCGAGGACCATCAGGGCGATGCCGAACAGACCGAGGCCGGCGCCGGTCCAGGCCAGCAGCCCGACTCCGGTGATGATGGCGGCTGAGGAAATGACGATCGCGATCTGCAGCAGGCCGGAGGCGATGTCGAACTTGTCGTCGCGGGCGGCGGCGATGTCGCGCCGGGCCTCGGCCTCCTTGGCGCGGGCGGCGAGCTCCCTGCGGCCCTCATTGGTCTCTGGCTCGGAATCATAGCGCGCAGCGGTCTGCTTCCAGCTCTCGATGCGCTTGCTCATCCGGTCGCGGGCGGCCTCGTCGGTCACGCCCGCGAGCTCGACCTCCATCGCCTCGACGGCGGTGCGAACGGTCGTGCCGCGGATCGTCTTGGCCTGGAAGAAGGCCCAGAGGTTCGAGGCCTCGATGTTCTTGGCGACGGCCTCCTGCTCGGCATTGCCGCCTCCGATCTCGGAGAAGGCGAGCATTAGGGCGAGCAGCGCGATCAGGAGCGCGATGCGCTTGTTGCCGCCCTCGGGCGTCTCTTGGTGGCCGGACACGAATCACCTCGCGGGACAGTTCGCGCGGCTGTTTAAGGCTTTCCGTAGGGGCAGCAAGGGGGCAGATCGCCGTACGCCCTTAGGGGCGCAAAATACCGATCTTCTTTCGTTTGAGCATCGGATCGTTCTCGAAAAGTGGGTTCCACTTTTCGGTCCGATGCTAGCGCCCCGCGCGGGGGTGGGCGGCGTCGTAGGCGGCCATCAGGCGGGTGGAATCGATGCGGGTGTAGATCTGCGTCGTCGAGAGCGAGGCGTGGCCGAGCAGTTCCTGGATGGCGCGAAGATCGCCGCCGCGGCCGAGCAGATGCGTCGCGAAGGAATGGCGGAGCGAGTGCGGCGTGGCCGAGGAGGGCAGGCCGAGCGCGCCGCGCAGCCCCTCGACCGCGAGCTGGATGATCCGGGGCGAAAGCGGGCCGCCCTTGGCTCCCACGAAGAGCGGCCCTTCCGGCGGCAACCGCCAGGGGCAGAGCTTGAGGTATTCGTCGATGGCCTGAACCACGGCCGGCAGCACCGGCACCATGCGGGCCTTGTTGCCCTTTCCGGTCACGGTGAGGCTGTCGCCCGCGCTTGTCGGCGCTTCGGCGCGGGTCAGCGAGAGCGCCTCCGATATGCGCAGGCCGCTGCCGTAGAGCAGGGAGAGAACCGCGGCGTCGCGGGCGAGAATCCACTGCTCGCGCTCCTCGCCGGCGCGGGTGTCGGCATCGGCGACGGCGCGGGCGGCACGCGGTTCGAGCGGGCGGGGCAGCGACTTGCCGAGACGGGGGCCACGCGTCGCGGCGAAGGCGGCGGCGGTGAGCTTGCCGCCGCGCTCGCCGAAGCGGGCGAAGGAGCGAAGCGCCGCCAGCTGGCGCATCAGCGTGCGATTGCCGACGCCATCACGCCTGCGCTGACCCAGGAAGGCGCGCAGGTCGACGGGCTTCAGCCCCGCGATGTCGGCCAGCGAGGGGGCGCCGCCGAGATGGTCGGTGAGGAAGGCGGTGAACTGGCCGAGGTCGCGGCCATAGGCTTCCAGCGTCTTCGCGGAGAGACGCCGCTCGCTGGCAAGGTGCGAAAGCCAGTCGCGCCGGAAGGCGTCGAGATCAGTGATGGCGGCATCAGTCATGGCGGCGCTCTCCGTCATGGTCGGGCTTGTCCCGACCATCTACGTCTTCCGCCGCCGATCGCGGTGTTCAAGACGTGGATGCTCGCCACGAGGGCGAGCATGACGGCGGGTTGTCGCCCCGACCATGACGCTCCCGCCTTAACAGGTCGCGAATCGGTGCTAGAGACAGGCACGATGGACGAGACGGCGGACATGCTTGCGGGCGGCACGGTCGAGGTGCTGATCCCGCTCGGGCTCGACCAGGCCTATAGCTACGCCGTGCCGGCGGGGCTGACGCTTTCGCCCGGCGATGTCGTGCAGGTGCCGCTCGGGCCGCGCGAGACGGTCGGCGTCGTCTGGGAGACGGGCAGCGGGCGCGGCGGCAACCTCAAGGCGGTTACGGCCAAGGTCGACATGCCGCCGCTCGACCCGGCGCTGATGAAGCTCGTCGATTGGGTGGCCTGGTATACGCTGGCGCCGAAGGGCTCGGTGCTGGCGCTCGCGCTGAAACGCCCGCCGGACGATACGCCGGAGCGGCCCAAGCTCGGCGTCAGGCTGGCGGGAGCACCGCCGGCGCGGATGACACCGGCGCGCGCACGGGCCATCGCGGCGGCAGAGGGCGGGCTGCTGATCGCGAAATCGGCGCTGGCGGAAACGGCGTCGGTGAGCGCGGCAGTGATCGATTCCCTCGTCGACGCCGGCACCTTCACCGTGGAAGCCATGCCGCGCGAGGCCATCGCCGCGTTGCCCGATCCCGCGCATGCCGTGCCGGAGCTGTCCGAAGGGCAGGCCGAGGTCGCGCGAGCGCTTGTCGAAAGCGTGGCGGCGCGCAAGTTCAGCGTCTCGCTGCTCGAAGGCGTCACCGGCTCGGGCAAGACGGAGGTCTATTTCGAGGCGGTGGCGGAGGCGATCCGGCGGGGCCGCCAGAGCCTGATCCTGATGCCGGAGATCGCGCTGACGGCGCAGTTCATCGACCGCTTCGAGGCGCGCTTCGGGGTGAGGCCCGGCCTGTGGCATTCGGCGGTGAGCGGGCGACGGCGCGAGCGGCTGCAGGCCGCCATCGCCTCAGGCGAGGCGAGGGTGGTGGCCGGGGCGCGCTCGGCGCTGTTCCTGCCCTATAAGGACCTCGGCCTGATCGTCGTCGATGAGGAGCACGAGGCTGCCTACAAGCAGGATGACGGCGTCACCTACCATGCCCGCGACATGGCGGTGGTGCGCGGGCGCATCGAGGACGCGCCGGTGGTGCTGGCATCCGCGACGCCTTCGCTGGAGACGCGCGTCAATGCCGAGCGTGGCCGCTACGCCCATCTCAAGCTGCCGGAGCGCTTCGGCGGGCGGGAGTTGCCTAAGCTCGGCCTCGTCGATTTGCGCCGCGACAAGCCGGAGCGCGGGCGCTGGCTCTCCGGCGCGCTGATCAAGGCCGTCGAGGCCAATCTGGAGGCGAAGGAGCAGTCGCTGCTCTTCCTGAACCGGCGCGGCTATGCGCCGCTGACGCTGTGCCGGGATTGCGGCCACCGCTTCCAGTGCCCGAACTGCTCGGCCTGGCTGGTGGACCATCGCTTCCGCCGGGCGCTGGTCTGCCATCATTGCGGCCATGTCGAGCGCCGGCCGCATGAATGCCCGCAATGCCACCAGCAAGAGAGCCTGATGGCCTGCGGACCGGGCGTCGAGCGGCTTGCCGAGGAGGTCGCGACGCTTTTTCCACAGGCACGCGGCATCGTGCTCTCCAGCGATTTTCCCGGCGGGACCGAGCGGCTGAAGCAGGAACTCATGGCGGTGGCCGAGGGCGAGTTCGACATCGTCATCGGCACGCAGCTCGTCGCCAAGGGGCACAACTTTCCCGGCATGACGCTGGTCGGGGTGATCGATGCCGATCTCGGCCTGACCTCGGGCGATCCGCGCGCCGCCGAACGCACCTTCCAGGTGCTGCGGCAGGTCACGGGCCGCGCAGGGCGAGGGGAAAAGCCCGGCCGCGCCCTGCTTCAGACGCATGACCCGGAGCATCCGGTGCTCAAGGCGCTGATCTCCGGAGACCCGGAGCGGTTTTATGCCGCAGAGGAGGCCTCGCGGGAGGCGGCGGGGCTGCCGCCATTCGGCCGGCTCGCGGCGCTGATCGTCTCGGCGAACAGCCAGGCCGAGGCCGAAAGCCATGCCCGCGCTCTGGCGCGCTGCTCCGAGGCCGGAGACGCAATCATGGTGCTGGGGCCGGCAGAAGCGCCGCTTGCGGTGCTGCGCGGGCGCCATCGCATGCGACTGATTGTCCGGACGGGGCGCGAGATCAACCTGCAGGATTACCTGCGCGGCTGGCTGAAACGGGCGCCCCGGCCCAAGGGATCGGTGAGGGTCGCGGTCGATGTCGATCCGCAAAGCTTCCTTTGAAGCGCTGAAAGGAGCGGTGAAATCGCTCCTTGCGATGGTGAACTAGCGATTGCGTGGCCCGGAACCACATGCTAGTGCACCGCCACATTTCGGTCGTGAAGTCGTCTTTCCGACTTCGGACTTTGACACTCGCAACGCCGGGACCCTGCACTCCACCTTCTGCTGAAGAAGGTCGCCGGTGCGGACCCTTGAAACGAGAGACGTGACGCGTGGCTGAAGGCGGATCGCAGGGGACATTGGTGTCGGGCGTAGCTCAGCGCTATGCCACCGCTCTGTTCGAGCTGGCTGAGGAGAGCGGCGCCGTCGATGCCGTCGCCGCCGCGCTCGACTCCTTCGACGGTCTCATCAAGGAAAGCCCGGACCTCGCCCGCCTGGTCGGCAGCCCGGCCTTCACGGCCGAGGAGCAGGTCGGCGCGATCAAGGCCGTGCTCGCGAAGGCCGGTATCTCCGGCATCGCCGCCAATTTCATCGGGCTCGTCGCCAGCAAGCGCCGCCTCTTCGCTCTGCCCGGCATGATCGTCGGCTACAAGAAGCTCGTCGCCGAGGCCAAGGGCATCGTCTCCGCCGAGGTGACGCTGGCCGAGCAGCCCACCGCAAAGCGCGTCGACGAAATCCGCGCGGCGCTGAAGAGCGTCGCCGGCAAGGATGTCGACGTTTCGATCAAGGTCGATCCGGCGCTGATCGGCGGGCTCGTCGTCAAGATGGGCTCCCGCATGGTCGACGCCTCGCTGAAAACCAAGCTCAATTCAATTCGTCTTGCCATGAAAGAGGTCGGCTGATGGACATCCGCCCCGCTGAAATCTCCGCCATCCTGAAGGCTCAGATTTCGAATTTCGGCTCCGAAGCCTCCGTCACCGAAGTCGGTCAGGTTCTCTCCGTCGGCGACGGCATCGCCCGCGTCTACGGCCTCGACAAGGTCCAGGCCGGTGAGATGGTCGAGTTCGAATCCGGCGTCCGCGGCATGGCGCTCAACCTCGAGAGCGACAATGTCGGCGTCGTGATCTTCGGTTCCGACCGCGAGATCAAGGAAGGCCAGACGGTCAAGCGCACCGGCGCTATCGTCGACGTTCCGGTCGGTAAGGAGCTGCTCGGCCGCGTCGTCGACGCGCTCGGCAACCCGATCGACGGCAAGGGCCCGATCAAGTCCAAGACCCGCGCCCGCGTCGACGTCAAGGCGCCCGGCATCATCCCGCGCAAGTCGGTGCACGAGCCGATGGCGACCGGCCTCAAGGCCATCGACGCGCTGATCCCGATCGGCCGCGGCCAGCGCGAGCTGATCATCGGCGACCGCCAGACCGGCAAGACCGCCGTGGCGCTCGACACCATCCTGAACCAGAAGTCGCTGAACGGCGAAGGCGCTCCCGAGAGCCAGAAGCTCTACTGCGTCTACGTCGCCGTCGGCCAGAAGCGCTCGACCGTCGCCCAGTTCGTGAAGGTGCTCGAAGAGCGCGGCGCGATGGAGTACTCGATCGTCGTGGCGGCCACCGCCTCGGACGCCGCCCCGATGCAGTTCCTGGCGCCCTTCGCCGGCTGCGCCATGGGCGAGTTCTTCCGCGATAACGGCATGCACGCCGTCATCATCTATGACGACCTCTCCAAGCAGGCCGTCGCCTACCGCCAGATGTCGCTGCTGCTGCGCCGCCCGCCGGGCCGCGAGGCCTATCCGGGCGACGTGTTCTATCTCCACTCCCGCCTGCTCGAGCGCGCGGCGAAGATGGGCGAGGCCGCCGGCCTCGGCTCGCTGACGGCGCTGCCGGTCATCGAGACGCAGGCGAACGACGTCTCGGCCTACATCCCGACCAACGTGATCTCGATCACCGACGGCCAGATCTTCCTGGAGACGGACCTGTTCTATCAGGGCATCCGCCCGGCGGTGAACGTCGGCCTCTCGGTGTCGCGCGTCGGCTCCTCGGCGCAGACCAAGGCGACGAAGAAGGTCGCCGGCAAGATCAAGGGCGAGCTCGCCCAGTATCGCGAGATGGCCGCCTTCGCCCAGTTCGGCTCGGACCTCGACGCGGTCACGCAGCGCCTGCTCAACCGCGGCGCCCGCCTGACCGAGCTGCTGAAGCAGCCGCAGTTCTCGCCGCTCAAGATGGAAGAGCAGGTCGTCGTGATCTATGCCGGCGTGAACGGCTATCTCGATGCGCTGCCGGTCTCCAAGGTTCGCGCCTTCGAGGACGGGCTGCTGGCTCTGGTGCGCGGCAAGCATGCGAAATTCCTCGAAGAGGTCGGCTCTTCGAAGGACCTCTCGGATGCCAACGCCGCCAAGCTCAAGGAGATCGTCGAGGGCTTCGCGAAGTCCTTCGCCTGATCCGGTCGATCATCATGGTCGGGCTTGCCCCGACCATCCACGCTTCCGCGGAAACACGGTAGACGTGGCAGGTTAAGACAGAGGTTCAAGACGTGGATGGTCGACACAAGGTCGACCATGACGGGGTGAGAGCGCCATATGCCTTCATTGAAGGACCTACGTAACCGCATCGCCTCCGTGAAGGCGACGCAGAAGATCACCAAGGCCATGCAGATGGTCGCGGCTGCGAAGCTGCGCCGCGCGCAGACGGCCGCCGAGGCCGCGCGCCCCTACGCCGAGCGCATGGAGACGGTGCTGGCCAGCCTCGCTTCCGGCATCTCCGGTTCGAGCGCGCCCCGGCTGATCGCAGGCACGGGCTCCGACAAGGTGCATCTGCTGCTGGTGCTGACCGCCGAGCGCGGCCTGTGCGGCGCCTTCAACTCGTCGATCTCGCGCCTCGCCCGCGACAAGGCGCTGGCGCTCAAGGCCGAGGGCAAGACGGTCAAGATCATCTGCGTCGGCAAGAAGGGCTACGACATCCTGCGTCGTCAGTTTGCCAACGACATCATCGAGTTCATCGACCTGCGCGAGTTCAAGCAGGTCGGCTTCGTCAATGCCGAGGCGATCGCGCAGAACGTGCTGGCGCGCTTCAACAATGGCGAGTTCGACGTCGCGACGCTGTTCTTCTCCAGGTTCCGCTCGGTGATCGCCCAGATCCCGACGGCGCAGCGCATCATCCCGGCCGAGATTCCCGAAGGCACGCAGCAGACCGACGCGGTCTACGACTACGAGCCGGAAGAGGGCGAGATCCTCGAGGCGCTGCTGCCGCGCAACCTGACTGTCCAGGTGCTGCGGGGGCTGCTCGAGAACGCCGCCTCCGAACAGGGCGCGCGCATGTCCGCGATGGATTCCGCCACGCGCAACGCCGGCGAGATGATCAAGAAGCAGACGCAGCTCTACAACCGCTCGCGCCAGGCGATGATCACGAAGGAACTGATCGAGATCATCTCCGGCGCGGAAGCGCTCTAACCGCCTAATTCTGCCGGTGGCGCGAGCCGCCGGCTGCCGAAACATCCGAATGCGCTAGTCCCGAGGTTCCACCATGGCCAAAGCCGCTACCAAGACCACCAAGACGAAGACTGCCGAGAAGCCCGCCAACACCGGCACCGGCCGCGTTGCCCAGGTCATCGGCGCCGTCGTCGACGTGCAGTTCGATGGCGCCCTGCCGGAGATCCTGAACGCGCTCGAGACCGACAATCTCGGCAACCGCCTCGTTCTCGAGGTCGCCCAGCATCTCGGCGAGAACACGGTCCGTACCATCGCGATGGACTCGACCGAGGGTCTGGTTCGCGGCCAGTCCGTGACCGATACCGGCGCCCCGATCGCGGTTCCGGTCGGCGACGAGTGCCTCGGCCGCATCATGAACGTCATCGGCGAGCCGGTCGACGAGGCCGGCCCGATCCTGACCACCAGCCGGCGCGGCATCCACCAGCCGGCTCCGTCCTATGCCGAGCAGGCGACCGAGGCCCAGATCCTCGTGACCGGCATCAAGGTCGTCGACCTGCTGGCTCCCTACGCGAAGGGCGGCAAGATCGGTCTGTTCGGCGGCGCCGGCGTCGGCAAGACCGTGCTGATCATGGAGCTGATCAACAACGTCGCGAAGGCTCATGGCGGCTACTCGGTGTTCGCCGGCGTCGGCGAGCGCACCCGCGAGGGCAACGATCTCTATCACGAGATGATCGAGTCCAACGTGAACAAGGACCCGAAGGAGAACAACGGTTCGACCGCCGGTTCCAAGTGCGCGCTGGTCTACGGCCAGATGAACGAGCCGCCGGGCGCCCGCATGCGCGTCGCGCTGGCCGGCCTGACCGTCGCGGAAGATTTCCGCGACAAGGGCCAGGACGTGCTCTTCTTCGTCGACAACATCTTCCGCTTCACGCAGGCGGGCTCGGAAGTGTCGGCTCTGCTCGGCCGCATTCCTTCGGCGGTGGGCTATCAGCCGACGCTCGCCACCGACATGGGCAACCTGCAGGAGCGCATCACCACCACCAACAAGGGCTCGATCACCTCGGTGCAGGCGATCTACGTGCCGGCCGACGACCTGACCGACCCGGCGCCCGCGACCTCCTTCGCCCACCTCGACGCCACGACCGTGCTTTCGCGCTCGATCGCGGAAAAGGGCATCTACCCGGCGGTCGACCCGCTCGACTCGACCTCGCGCATGCTCTCGGCCGACATCGTCGGCGAAGAGCACTACGCCGTGGCCCGCCAGGTGCAGCAGGTGCTCCAGCGCTACAAGGCGCTGCAGGACATCATCGCGATCCTGGGCATGGACGAGCTCTCGGAAGACGACAAGATGACGGTGGCACGCGCCCGCAAGATCGAGCGCTTCCTGTCGCAGCCGTTCCACGTCGCCGAGGTGTTCACCGGCTCGCCGGGCAAGCTCGTCTCGCTCGAGGACACGATCAAGGGCTTCAAGGGCCTGGTCGAGGGCAAGTACGACCACCTGCCGGAAGCGGCCTTCTACATGGTCGGCTCCATCGAGGAAGCCGTCGAGAAGGCGCAGCGCCTGGCCGCCGAGGCCGCGTAAGGTTGACCGAACACGTCATTCTCGGGCTTGCCCGAGAATCTCGTGACCAGAAAGCACTGGTTTCCGAGATGGCCGGGTCAAGCCCGGTCATGACGAGCCGGGGAGAATGATACGATGGCCACCTTCAAGTTCGAACTCGTCTCGCCGGAGCGTATCCTGTTCTCGGGCGAGATCATCAGCGTCATCGTTCCCTCCGTCGAGGGCGAGATGACCGTTCTCCCGGGCCATGTTCCGATCGTTGCGGCGCTGAAGCCGGGCGTCGTGCTGGTCCAGACCAGCGCCGAGAATGGCAAGGAATTCTTCGTCGGTGGCGGCCTCGTCGAGGTCAATCAGACCTCCGTCACGATCCTGGCCGAGCGCGCCAATTTCATCGAGGACGTGAATAGCGATGTCCTCGACGCGGCGATTCTCTCGGTCGAGACCCGTCTCGCTGCAGCGCCGAGCGAGGTCGAGGAGCGTCGCCTGCGCGAGATGCTGGTGCAGCTCGAGGAATTCAAGCACGTGTTCGAGCAGCGTAAGGCCGCCTGAGGCGCTTCGTAGCCAAGAATCCGAAGGGGCCGCGCAAGCGGCCCTTTTTTGTGTCGGGTTGTCGTCGCCGTCATGCCCGGGCTTGACCCGAGCATCTGCGGACGAGAAGGCGCCCTTTCCTGAGCGAGATATTCGGGTCTGCGCTTCGCCCGAAAATGACGGCAGCCCTCAAAGAGCGAAGCGAGCGAAGGCTTCGACGACCTTCTCGTAGACTGGCCGCTTGAACGGCACGACAACCCCCGGCATCTCGGCCAAAGGCCGCCAGCGCCATTCGCTGAACTCGGGCGGCTCGTCGCCATTCGGCTTGCCGATGTCGATTTCGCTCTCCGTGCCGGTGAGGCGGAAGGCGACCCAGCGCTGGCGCTGGCCGCGGAAGGCGGTGAGCCGGTGCGGCGGGCCGGCATAGGGCGGGAAGTCGTAGCTCCACCATTGCTCCGTGGCGGCGAGCAGCTCGGCGCCGGTGACGCCGGTCTCTTCTTCCAACTCCCGGCGCGCGGCGGCGACGATGTCCTCGTCCGCATCGATGCCGCCCTGCGGCATCTGCCAGTCGAAACCGGGCAGGACGATCTCGGGTCCGGCGCTATGCGAACGGCCGGAGAAGACGAGGCCCGCGCCATTGAACAGGGCGATGCCGACATTGGGGCGGTAGGGGAGGGTCATCGCGTCGCTCGGCCCGGATCGTCATGGCCGGGCTCGACCCGGCCATCTCGGAAACCAGTGTCTTCCGGTCAGGAGATGCCCGGGTCAAGCCCGGGCGTGACGGCGGTGGGCGCGCCGCTCACTCCCCCATCGCGATCAGGCTGGCGTTGCCGCCAGCTGCGGCAGTGTTGACCGTCACGGTCTGTTCGGTGGCGAAGCGCATCAGGTAGTGCGGGCCGCCGGCCTTGGGGCCGGTGCCGGAGAGGCCGTGGCCGCCGAAGGGCTGCACGCCGACCACCGCGCCGATGATGTTGCGGTTGACGTAGATATTGCCGGTCGAAAGCAGCGAGGTGACGCGCTCCACCGTCGTCTCGATGCGCGAATGGACGCCGAGCGTCAGCCCGTAGCCGGTGGCGTCAATCTCGGCGATGACCTTGTCGAGCTCACCCGCCTTCCAGCGCACGACATGCAGGATCGGGCCGAAATGCTCGGCGGTAAGGTCGCTCACCCGGTCGAGCCGGACGATATGCGGCGCGAAGAAGGTGCCGCCGAGATCCGGCGCCGCGCCGGCCCAGGCGACGCGGCCCTGCTGGCGCATGGCGGCGACATGGGTGTCGAGGCGCTGCTTGGCGGCGGCGTCGATCACCGGGCCGATATGTGTGTCGATCTGGCGCGGATCGCCAAGCTTCAGCTCCTTGGTAGCGCCCTCGATCATCTCGATCATCTTGTCCGCGACGTCGTCCTGCACCACCAGCAGGCGCAGCGCCGAACAGCGCTGGCCGGCCGAGCGGAAGGCCGACATCACGACATCGTCCGCGACCTGCTCGGGCAGCGCCGTCGCGTCGACGATCATGGCGTTGAGCCCGCCCGTCTCGGCGATCAGCGGCACGATCGGTCCGTCCTTGGCGGCGAGCGCCCGGTTGATGCCACGCGCGGTTGCGGTCGAGCCGGTGAAGGCGACGCCGGCGACATCCTCGTGGGCGACGAGGGCGGAGCCTGGCTCCGTGCCGCCGGGGACCAGATGCAGCGCGGTCACGGGAACGCCGGCCTCGTGCAGGATGCGGATGGCCACGGCTGCGATCAGCGGGGTCTGCGGCGCCGGCTTGGCGACGACGCTGTTGCCGGCGACGAGGGCGGCAGCGACCTGGCCGGTGAAGATCGCGAGCGGGAAGTTCCAGGGCGCGATGCAGATAAAGGCGCCGCGGCCGCGCAGGACCAGGCGGTTGTCCTCGCCGGTCGGGCCGGGCAGGGCGATCGGCGTGGCGAAATGCTCCTCGGCCTGAGCCGCGTAGTAGCGGCAGAAATCGACGGTCTCGCGCACCTCGGAGATGGCGTCGTCGATGGTCTTGCCGGCCTCGGCCTGCAGCAGCGCGATCAGCAGGCCGGAGCGTGCCTCCAGCAGGTCGGCGGCCTTGCGCAGAGCGGCGGCCCGGATGCGGGCCGGCGTCGCGCTCCAGGCCGGGAAGCCAGCCTTGGCCGCAAGGAGCGCGCGCTCGGCCGTGGCGGCGTCGGCCTCGATGACCTTGCCGATCGGCTTGTTGTCGATCGGGGAGCGGACGTCGCGCGCGGCGCCGGGCTGAGGCTTGCCGTCGATGATCGGGGCGGCCTCCGGGAAGGAGCCTGCGGCCGCGACCTGCTTCTGCAGGGCTTGCAGGCTCGCCTCATGGCCGAGCTCGGTGCCGGCGGAGTTGCGGCGCGAGGGGCCGTAGAGCTCGGCCGGCAGCGGGATGCGACGATGCCGCGCCGCGCCCGGATTGCCGATGATGTCGGCCGGCGGCACCAGCAGCTCCGCGACGGGAATGTCGGGGTCACCGGAGACGCTGACGAAGGAGGAGTTGGCGCCGTTCTCCAGCAGGCGGCGCACGAGATAGGCGAGCAGGTCCTGATGGCCGCCGACTGGCGCATAGGTGCGGCAGGCATAGCCTTCGTTCTCGCGCAGCAGCTTCTCGTAGAGCGCCTCGCCCATGCCGTGCAGGCGCTGGAACTCGAAACCTTCGGCATTTCCGGCCATCTCGGCGACGGTCGCGACGGTGAGCGCGTTGTGCGTGGCGAATTGCGGGATGATGCGCGGGCGCAGCTTCAGGAGTTGCGCCGCGCAGGCCTCGTAGTTCAGGTCCGTCATCGCCTTGCGGGTGAAGACCGGATAGTCGGGCAGGCCGCGCTCCTGGGTGCGCTTCAATTCGGTGTCCCAATAGGCGCCCTTGACGAGGCGCACCATCATGCGCCGGCCCTGGATTTCGGCCAGCCGGCCGATATGGTCGATCACCGCCGAGGCGCGCTTCTGATAGGCCTGGATCGCGAGGCCGAAACCGTCCCAGCCGTCGAGGGAAGCATCGGCGAAGACGGCGTCGATGACGTCGAGCGAGAGCTCGAGCCGGTCGGCCTCCTCGGCGTCGATGGTGAAGTTGAGATCGTAGCCCTTGGCCTGACGGGCGAGGGTGATGACCTTGGGCACGAGCTCGGAGATGACGCGCTCATGGCTGGTCGCCTCATAGCGCGGATGCAGCGCCGAAAGCTTTACCGAGATGCCGGGGCGGTTCGGCAGTTTGTCGTTGCCGGCGGAGCGGCCGATGGCGTCGATCGCATCGGCGTAGGATTTGAAATAGCGGTCGGCATCCGCCTGCGTGCGCGCGCCCTCGCCCAGCATGTCGAAGGAGTAGCGATAGAGCTTGCCGGTGCCGCTGGCGGCACGCTTCAGCGCTTCCTGAATCGTCTGGCCGAGCACGAAATGGTTGCCCATGACGCGCATCGCCTGTCGCGTCGCGGTGCGGACGGTCGGCACGCCGAGGCGCTTGGCGAGGCTGCTGACGATGCCGGTCGGCGTCTCGCCCGGCTGGATGACGCGCGCCGTGATGCCGAGCGCCCAGGCCGAGGCCGAGACGAGGAAGGCATCCGACTTCGATTCATGATGGGCGAAGTCGCCCTGGCCGAGCTTGTCCTCGATCAGCCGGTCGGAGGTGGCCGCATCGGGGACGCGCAGCAGCGCTTCGGCCAGCACCATCAGAGCGAGGCCTTCCTTGGTCGAGAGCGCATATTCGCGCAGCAGCTCCTCGATGCCGCCCAGGCCGACCTTGCGGGTGCGGATCGCCTCGATCAGCCCGGTGGCGCGCGCATCGATCCGCGCCTTGGCAGCCGGGTCGCGCCGGCCAGCCGCGAGCAGGCGGCCGGCAATGGCGCCGTCGTCCTCGGCGAAGGGGGCGCGGAAAGGCGGCAGGGCGGGGGCGGCCATGAAGGGCTCCGGTCGACTGGCGGGATGATCTGAAGGATGCCGCCTCCTACGCCGCATATCAATTGGCATTTGTCATCACAAAGCAGTAATAATCTCTGTAGAAATGACTTTAGGCAGAGATTTATCATGCTGGATCGGACCGACCGCCGCATCCTCTCCCTGCTGCAGGGCGATGGCCGTATCGCGGGCGTTGAACTCGCCGAGAAGGTCGGGCTTTCGCCGACCGCGACGGGCGAGCGGCTGAAGCGGCTCACGCGGGATGGATACATCACCGGCTATCGTGCGACGCTCGATCCGGTGAAGCTGGGCCTGAGCCTGCTGGTCTTCGTCGAGGTCTATCTCGACAAGACCACGCCCGACGCCTTCGAGCGCTTCGCCGCGGCAGTGAAGCGGGCGCCGGAGGTGCTAGAATGCCATATGGTTGCCGGAGGCTTCGACTATCTGGTCAAGACGCGCGTTGCGGACATGCATGCCTATCGCCATTTCCTTGGCGAGGTGCTGCTGGCGTTGCCGGCGGTGCGGGAGACGCGCACCTATGCGGTGATGGAGGAAGTAAAGACGGACGGAGCGCTGCCGCTTTAACGCCTTGATGACGACGCCGTAGCGTCATGCTGGCGCAGCGTTCGACATATTATCATGTTGTGAGGCACGGACGATGCGTTAGGGCTCCGACCCAAGCGCATCGCGGCCAGAACGGCTCCGGAGGACAGCCATGCCCCTCGCTTCGCCCCTTTTCGCGACGATCCCGTCGAGGCGCGCGCTCGGGCGGCTTGCGGCAAGGGCAGCCGCGTTCTGCGCGATGGCAGGCGTCGCGCGGGCGCAGGGCAACACGGCGATCCGCTTCTCGCTGGACGGGCGCTTCGAGGGGCCTTCCGCGCCCTTCCTGATCGCGCAGGAGAAGGGCTATTTCGGCGCCGAGGGGCTCGACGTCACGATCGAGGCCGGGACCGGCCCGCGCAGCATCATCCAGCGCCTCGCCGCAGGCCAGCAGGATGCCGGCTTCGGCGACGTCAACACGCTGATCCGTTTCCGCGACGAGAACCCCGGCGCCGATCTCAAGGCGGTGATGATCGTGCATGACCGGCCGAGCTTCGCCCTCGTCGGCCGCAAGAGCCGCGGCATTACGGACGAGCCGGCGAGCCTGGAAGGCAAGAAGCTCGGCGCGCCGACGGGCGACGCCAGCTTCGCTCAATGGCCGATCTTCCGGAGCGTCAACAAGATCGACGAGAGCAAGATCCGCTTCGAGACGATCGGCCTGGCCGTCCGCGAGCCGATGCTGGCTTCCGGCGAGATCGACGCTGCCTTCGGCCCCGGCGCCTCCTCCTATGTCAGTCTCAAAGCGCGTGGTGTTCCCGTCGAGGACATCGTGCTGATGTGGATGGCCGATCATGGGCTGGCGCTCTACGGCAATGCGGTGATCATGCCGCCGAAGCTGATCGCCGAGCGGCCCGACGCCGTGCGCGGCTTCCTGCGGGCAGTGCTGCGCGGCGTCCGGGATGCGGTGACGAACCCGACCTTCGCGGCGCAACTTGTCGCCAAGCGCAACGATGCGGCGCAGCCGGAGACCGTGCGCGAGCGGCTGAGCATGACCATCGAGCAGAACATGCTGACGCCGTTCGTGAAGGCGCATGGCTTCGGCGGCATCGATCCGGCACGCTGGGCGCTGGCGCTCGACCAGATCGGGCTCGCCGGCCCGCTGCGCGACAAGGCCCGCGCCGGCGACGCCTTCACCGACGCCTTCCTGCCGCCGGCCGACGAACGCATGTTCTGAGCGCATCCTGACGCTGGGAGAACCGGCGCCCAGTGCGGATGACAGCCGGTGGAGGCCTGCCTATGTTGCGGCGCCCTCCACCGGACCCCGATCTTGGAACTGCCAGCCCTTACCGATTACGACGGCCTGCGCGAGGCCTTTCGCTGGCGCATTCCCGACCGTTACAACATCGCCGTGGATGTCTGCGACCGCTGGGCGGCGGTCGAGCCTGACCGGCCCGCCATCATCGAGGTCTCCAGCGACTGGCGCGTGACGCCGGTGAGCTTCGGCTGGTTCCGGGAACATTCGAACCGCCTCGCCGATGCGCTCAGGCGCCGCGGCGTGAAGCGCGGCGACCGGGTCGCGATCCTGCTGCCGCAAGGGCGGGCGGTGCTGGCGGCGCATCTTGCTGCGTATAAGCTCGGTGCCATCGCGGTGCCGCTGGCGGCGCTGTTCGGCGTCGATGCGCTGGCCTATCGGCTCGGCGATTCCGGCGCGAAGGTCGTCGTCACCAATGCGGCGGGGCTCGCCAAGCTGCGGCAGATCGCCGAGCCGCTGCCGGAACTGGCTCTCGCGATCTCGACCGACGGCCCTGACGGCAGCGCCGAGGGCTGGGACGACGTGCTGGCGGCAGGCAGCCCGGATTTCACGCTGGTCGATACCGGGCCGGACGATCCGGCGCTGATGATCTACACCTCCGGCACGACGGGCAATCCGAAGGGCGCGCTGCACGGCCACCGCGTCCTGCCCGGCCATCTGCCGGGCGTGCAGATGCCGCATGAGTTCATGCGGCAGCCGGGCGATCTCGCCTGGACGCCGGCCGACTGGGCCTGGGCCGGGGGGCTGCTCAACATGCTGCTGCCGGCGCTGCATTTCGGCGTGGCGGTGGTGGCGCGGCCGGTGACGCGCTTCGAGCCGGACGAAGCCTATCGGCTGATGCAGGATCTGCGTATCCGCAACGCCTTCGTGCCGCCGACGGCGCTCAGGATGCTGCGCGGCGCCGGTAGTCCGCGCGGGCGCTACGACCTCGATCTCAGGACCGTCGCGGCGGCTGGCGAGGCGCTTGGCGCTGAGACGCTGGCCTGGGGGCGGGAGGCGCTGGGGCTGACGATCAACGAGGCCTATGGCCAGACCGAATGCAACCTCGTGCTCGCCTCGAGCGCCGCGCTCGGCGTCAGCCGGCCGGGTGCCATCGGCAAGGCGGTGCCGGGCCATGAGGTCGCGATCATCCGCCCCGACGGCACGGTCTGCGAGCCGCGCGAGGAGGGGCAGATCGCGGTACGCCGGCCGGACCCGGTGATGTTCCTGGAATATTGGCGCAACCCGGCGGCGACCGCGGCGAAGTTCATCGGCGACTGGATGACGACCGGGGACGAGGGCGTGCAGGACGATGACGGCTATGTCCGCTTCATCGGCCGCGACGACGACGTCATCACCTCCTCGGGCTATCGCATCGGGCCGGGCGAGATCGAGGATTGCCTGCTGAAGCATCCGGCCGTGGCGCTGGCGGCCGTGGTCGGCAAGCCCGATGCGCTGCGCACCGAGATCGTCAAGGCCTTCGTCGTGCTGAAGCCGGGCTGTCAGGGATCGCCCGCGCTTGTCTCCGAGCTGCAAGGCTTCGTGCAGGCGCGGCTCTCGGCCCATGAATATCCGCGCGAGATCGCTTTCCTCGATGAGCTCCCGATGACCACGACCGGCAAGATCATCCGCCGCCTGCTGCGGGCGGAGGGATGAGCCTGTCGTCATTCTCGGGCTTGACCCGAGAATCTCGTGATCGGGAGTCTACGGCGCCTCTTTCAGCCTGAGATGCTCGGGTCAGGCCCGAGCATGACGCCCTTGGGTTGCGGCCTGAGCAGGCTGCTGCCCGAGGAAGGCCGACCAGAGCCGCTGCACCGTCGCCTCCTCGACATCCTTGACGATCAGGACGAGGCGGGAGCGGCGGTCCGCATCCGGCCAGCCATCGAGCAGGATGGGCGGGTGCAGGATCTGCTGGACGGCGTGGACGAGCAGCGGCCGGCCCGGCTCCTCGGCAAGATCGACGAGGCCCTTGAGACGCAGCAGCCGCGGGCCGTGGATCGAGCGTAGCATCGTCCAGAACAGGTCAAAGGTCGCCTGCGCCACCGGGCGGTCGGCCGTCAGGGCGAAGGCCCGGATCGACTCGTCGTGGCGATTGACGTCGTGCGCATCCTGCCCGTGAGCGTGGCCATGGTGATGATGGCCGTGCCCGTCGTGATGATGGTGATCGTGGCCATGGTCATGGCCGTGGTCATGGTGATGGCTGTGCGGGCTCGTCTCGCCGAGCCAGTGCCGCAGGGCTTCCGGCCGCTTCGCCAGATCGTAGAGCCCGGCCCCGACAAGTTCGTCGGCGGTCGCGTCGGGCGCGAGGATCTTGGTGCCGGGGTTCAGCGCGGCGATGCGCTCGCGCAGCGCCTTGGCAGCTTCGGGCGTGGCGAGGTCGGTCTTGGTCAGGACGAGGCGGTCGGCGGCGACGACCTGACGGCGGGCTTCCTCATGGGCGTCGAGCGTCGCCATGCCGTTGACCGCATCGACCAGCGTGACCACACCGTCGAGCCGGAAGCGCATTGCGAGATAGGGGTGGTTGATCAGAACGTTGAGGATCGGGGCCGGGTCGGCGAGGCCGGTGGTCTCGATGACGAGGCGGGAGAAGGCTTTGAGGCGGCCATTGTCGCGGCGGCGCAGCAGGTCCTCGAGCGTGACGATGAGGTCGTCGCGGATGGTGCAGCAGAGACAGCCGGATTCGAGGAGGATCATGTTCTCCTCGACGCCCTCGACCATCAGGTGGTCGAGCCCGACATCGCCGAACTCGTTGACGAGCACCACCGTTTCGGCGAGCGCCGGGTCCTTCAGCAGCCGGTTGAGCAGGGTAGTCTTGCCGGCGCCGAGGAAGCCGGTGAGCAGTGTCAGGGGGACGGGTGCGGGGCGGGCAGGGGAGGAGCCGGTCATGATACTGCGAGCCTTAGGCCGGCACGGCGCGCCGCCTCGATTGTTCTAGTATTACATTGGCGATGAGGGCGGCAATGACAAGTGCGCCGCCGGCATATTGCAGCGTGCCCAGCCGCTCGCCGAGCACGATGGCGGCCAGCGCCACGGCGAAGACGGGCTCGGCGCAGAAGGCGAGGCCGGCCGGGCCGGGCGCGATGCGTGCCAGCGCCAGGAGCTGGAACAGGAAGCCGACGATATAGCCGCCATAGGTGATGGCGACCGCGATGGGCGCCAGCAGGAAGGTTTGCGGGGACTGGAAGCCGCCGGTTGCCAGCATGATCGCGAGCGCCACCGGCAGGATGACGACATGCGACCAGAACAGCTTCGGCAGGGTCGGGATGCGGGCGCAATGCGCGGCCGCGAAGAACTGCACGACGGCGCAGAGGCTCGCGACGATCGCCAGGACGAGACCACGCGGATCGAGCCCGTGCAGATCGGGCCCCACCACCATCGCAACGCCGGCGAAGGCGAGAACCGCCACGCCGAGCCTGTCGGGCCGCAGCGGCGTGCCGGTGACGAGCGGCTCGGACAGCACGATCAGGACCGGAAAGGTGTAGAACACCACGGCTGCGACCGAGATCGGGATGAAGGCGACCGAGGAGAGATAGGCGATGCCGACCAGCGCCGTCGCGATGCCGAACCGCAGCACCGGCGGCCATTCGCCCGGCCTGAGCCATAGTGCGCTACGCCAGACGAGCGCAGCGCCGCCGACCAGCGCGAGCATCAGCAGCACACGGTAGAAGACGAGCAGCGGGCCGTTGAGCCCGACCTGCGCGGCGATCTGGGCGCTGACGATGTTGGTGCCGAAAGCGGCGGCCGAAGCGAGGGCCAGCAGCAACCCGTGGCGTTCGTTCACGCGCTTACCGCCCGATCCCGCTCTCAGGCGTCGTTGCCGGACTTCGCCTTGGCGGTGGCGGCCGGCCGGGGGGTGGGCAGCGGGGTGCTGCGTGCCTGTGCCGGCGCTTTGGGCTTGGCCGCAGGTTTCGCTTTGGCCGGTCTGGCCTTGGCGGGGACGGCTTTTGCGGCCTGGGGCTTGGTCGTGGACCGCAGGCTTGCCGCATTCGCCGCGCCCGGCTTGACGGCGCCTTGCAGGGGCAGCGGGCCGCCACCGAGGTTCTGCGCGGGCTGCTGGCCCGAACCATTCGACGGAGCGAAGGCGGTGGTGCCCTGCGGGATGCCACCTGTGTTGGCCGCCCGGTCGCCGAACAGGCCTTGCGTTCCGGCGCCGAACAGGCCGGCCGTCACGGGCTTGCCCGGGTCGATCAGAGGAGCGCCGCCGCGCGCGACCTGGCTGTCCGGCCGCGTCGTCGCATTGGCGGCGATCGGTGCGGAGGCCGAGCCGGCCGTGCGCCCGAAGGCGACGGGCACAGGCATGGTCTCGGCGCGGGGGCCGAGCACGACGCGCCCGCGCGCAGAGCGGCTGGCGACCGGCGAGGCCGACTGGGTCGTGAAGGTGGGGAAACGGCCGCCGTCGGGGGCATTGCCTGCGTCGGCAGCGGCCGATGCGATCGGCCCCGAAACATCGGCGTCGTCGGCCAGGGGCGCTCCGCCGCCGCGATTACGGACATCGTCGCAGACATTGGGGGCGCGGGTGCCGCTCGGGCCCATCGAGGCGACGTTGCCGCCGCCGAAGCCGCCCCAGCGGCCAAAGCCGTCATCGAGGAGCTGCGCGGCCTTGACGGTGCGCTCGGTCCCGGAGACGGAGCCGAGAACCACGGCAATCAGAGTGCGACCGCCGCGATTCGCCGTCGCGACGACGTTGAAGCCGGAGGCGCAGGTGAAGCCGGTCTTCATCCCGCCGATGCCGGGATAGCGGCCCACAAGTCCATTGGTGTTGTGAATGGTCTGCTTGCCGAGCTGGACGGCGGAGGTGTTCCAATAATCCGAATAGCGGCCAAATTCGTGCATCAGGGCCATGGCGAGGACGGCGAGGTCCCGCGCGCTGGTCTGCTGGTCGGGATGGTCCCAGCCATTCGGGTTGACGAAGCGGGTGTCCTGCATGCCGAGGCGTTGTGCCTCGGCATTCATCATGCCGACGAAGGCCTCGACATTGCCGCCGACTCCCTCGGCCACGACATAGGAAATGTCGTTGGCCGATTTCACCATCATGATGCGCAGAGCGTTGTCGAGCGTGATCTCCTGCCCGGGGCGGGCATAGACCTTCACACGCGGCTGGCTGGCAGCCAGCTTCGAGACGGGGATCGCGGTCTCGAGCCCGAGGCGGCCCTGCTGCACGGCCTTCAGCGCGACGTAGATCGTCATCATCTTCGTCGTCGAGGCCGGGCGCCAGGCCTGCGTCGGGTTTTCGCTGGAGATGACCTCGCCGCTGGAGGCATCGACGACGAGGCTCGTGCCGGCGAGAGCGGAGCCGGAGAGAACAACGCCGAAAGCGAGGGCTGTGGCGAGGCGGGAAACGATCATGGAGCGGTCTGGAACCTGTCTTGACGGGTGACGACGGCGCGGGATTTCAAGGCGACGCGTGCGGCATTCGTGCGGCATTTTCGAGACGGCAGGCCCAATAGGACCGCCCATGAATGCATACCTACCCCCAGCCGAGCGATTTGCCTAGTAGCCTGCGCCGGTCCAAAAGCACGGTGTTCCTGCTTTCCGTGTCTTCCTTCCGAGGCTTTATCCCCGTGGCTTTCGGCCTGCTCTGGATCCCGGCGACGATCTGCGCGTCGCTCCTGCAGACTGCGCGCAATCTGGCGCAGCGCTCGCTCACCGACATCATCGGCGTGGTCGGTGCCACCCAGGTGCGCTTCCTTTTCGGCCTGCCCTTCGCGGTGCTGTTCCTCGCTCTCGCCTGTCTCGGTCTCCAGACCTTGCCGCCCGCCATCGGCGCAGCTTCGCTCGTCTATACGCTCTGCGGCGCGCTGGCCCAGATCGTCGCGACGGCGCTGATGCTGGCCGCGATGCGCGAGCGCTCCTTCGCCGTGACGACCGCCTATACGAAGACGGAGCCGGTGCAGGTGGCGCTGTTCGGCGCGGTGCTGCTCGGCGATGCGCTGACCCCGCTCAAATTCCTGGCGATCGCCATCGCCACGGCCGGCGTGATCGTGGTGTCGTGGAAGCCGGGGGAGAAGATCACGCGCGCGGGCCTGCGCCCGGCAGTGCTCGGTATCGTCTCCGGCGCCTTCTTCGCGCTCTCGGCCATCGGTTTCCGCGGCGGCATCCAGGCGCTGCCGGAGGGCTCCTTCCTGATCCGCGCCTCCACTACCCTGGTTCTGGGGCTCGCGATGCAGACGGCGATCCTCGTGGCCTATATGCTCATCGCGAACAGGCCGGCGCTGCTGCTGAGCCTGAAGAGCTGGCGCCGCTCGCTGTCGGCCGGCTTCCTGGGCGCCGCCGCTTCGCAATGCTGGTTCATCGGCTTCTCGCTGACGACGGCGGCCAATGTCCGCACATTGGCGCTGATCGAGGTGCCGCTGGCGCAGATCGCTTCCCGCAAGCTCTTCGCCGAAGGAACGAGCCGCCGCGAGATGCTCGGCATGGCGATGATCGTTGGCGGGGTCGGGCTGCTGCTGTCTCTGGCATTGCAATAGGAGCGAGGGCCGCAAGGACGTTTGAAGCCGGTCAGAAATGCTCTAGTCCATACGAAAAGCCCCACCCGCCGATCCACGCACGGCCATCATGCATGGATACGGGCTTGCCCGGCCGGCTCAGGGTGCCAAGATAACGTGTAACTGCACATCATAGGGAGAATCCGTCATGAGCGCTGCGATCGTGGGCTGGGCCCATACGCCGTTTGGCAAGCAGGATGCCGAGACCGTCGAGAGCCTGATCGTGCGGGTGGCGATCGACGCGCTGGTCGATGCCGGCATCACCGCCGACCAGGTCGACGAGATCGTGCTCGGGCATTTCAATGCCGGCTTCTCGGCGCAGGACTTCACCGCCTCCCTCGTTCTCCAGGCCGATCCGGCGCTGCGCTTCAAGCCGGCGACGCGGGTCGAGAACGCCTGCGCGACCGGCTCGGCCGCCGTGCAGCAGGGTGTCCGGGCGATCAGGGCCGGCGATGCCAAGGTGGTGCTCGTCGTCGGCGTCGAGCAGATGACCAAGACGCCGGGCCCCGAGATCGGCAAGAACCTGCTCAAGGCCTCCTACCTGCCGGAGGACAGCGATGTCCAAGGCGGCTTCGCCGGTGTGTTCGGCAAGATCGCTGCCGGCTATTTCCAGCGCCATGGCGACCAGTCCGACGCGCTGGCGATGATCGCGGCCAAGAACCACAAGAACGGCGTCGAGAACCCCTATGCGCAGATGCGCAAGGATCTCGGCTATGCCTTCTGTCGCGAGGAGAGCGAGAAGAACCCCTATGTCGCCGGCCCGCTGAAGCGGACCGACTGCTCGCTGGTCTCGGACGGCGCGGCGGCGCTCGTGCTGGCCGACGAGGCGACGGCGCTGACCATGCGCCGTGCCGTCGGCTTCCGCGGCATGTCCCATGTCCAGGACTTCCTGCCGATGTCGAAGCGCGACATCCTGAAGTTCGAGGGGGGCGCGCTCGCTTGGCAGAAGGCGCTCGCGGATGCCGGCGTGTCGCTGGACGACCTCTCCTTCGTCGAGACGCATGACTGCTTCACCATCGCCGAGCTGATCGAATACGAGGCGATGGGCCTGACCAAGGAAGGCGATGGCGCCCGGGCCATCAAGGAAGGCTGGACGCAGAAGGACGGCAAGCTGCCGGTCAACGTCTCCGGCGGCCTGAAGTCCAAGGGCCATCCGATCGGCGCGACCGGCGTGTCGATGCATGTGCTCAGCGCCATGCAGCTCACTGGCGAAGCGCCCGAAGGCATGCAGCTCAAGGAGCCGCGGCTCGGGGGCATCTTCAACATGGGCGGGGCGGCGGTCGCCAACTACGTCTCGGTGCTCGAACGGATCAAGTGATCCCTTAGCAGCGGCGCGTACCCTTCATGCCCGGGCTTGACCCGGGCATCTCTGAATCATAGCCCCCTGGTCCTGCGGTTCTCGGGCTGAGCCCGAGAATGACGCGTCTTTCGTTCTCGGCGCTTCGTCATTCAGCGGAATTCCCGACGTGATCGTCTTCATCGCGCTTCTGCCGGCCTATGTCCTGTCGATCTTCTACCGCTCCTTCCTGAGCGTGATCGCCGGGCCGGTGATGGCCGATCTCGGCATCGGTCCGGCCACCTTCGGCCTGCTCGGCGCGGCCTGGTTCATCGCCTTCGCGCTGGCGCAGTTCCCGATCGGCTGGGCGCTCGACCGGATCGGGCCGCGCCGCACGGTGGCGGTCGCGATGGTGGTGGGCTCCGTCGGAGCCTTCCTGTTCGCGCAGGCCGGCGGGCCGATCTCGGCCGGCATCGGCATGGCGCTGATCGGCTTCGGCTGCTCGCCGGTCTTCATGTCCGCGCTGTTCCTTTTTGCCCGGTGCGCCGCGCCGGGGCGCTTCGGCTTCCTGACCTCGCTCTTCATCGGGCTGGGCTCGCTCGGCAACGTCGCGGGCGCGGCCCCGCTCGCCATCGCCGCCCAGCATTACGGCTGGCGTGGCGCGATGATGGCGATGGCCGTCTGCTTCCTCGCCGCGACGGTGCTGGCGGTGGCGTTGGTGCGCGATCCACCGCGCGCCGCCCATCCGGGGCCGGAGGAGGGGCTGCTGCAGGGCCTCGCCAGCATCCTGACCCTGAGGCCCTTCTGGCTGCTCGCGCCGCTGATCCTCTGTGGATATGGGATCATCGCGACCGCGCGGGGCCTGTGGATCGCGCCGTTCATGATGCAGGTCCACGGCTATGACGCGATCGGGGCCGGCCATGCCGCTACGATCATGGCGGTCGCGATGATCGTCGGAGCCTTCGTATATGGCTGGATCGAGAATCGTACAGGCCGCGCCAAGTCGATCGTGTTCTGGGGCACGCTGGCGACAGTCGCGAGCTTCGCGCTGCTGGCGCTCACCGGGCAGGGCGCGCCGTTCCTGGCGGTCGCGCTGTTCTCGCTGATCGGCGCGGCCGGCTTCACCTATGCGATCCTGATGGCGCATGCGCGCCGGTTCTTCCCCGAACACCTGATCGGGCGCGGCATGACCTGCGCGAATTTCCTCTTCATCGCAGGGGCCGCGGCGGCGCAGTCCCTCTCCGGCTGGTTCATCGCGACGCAGCGTGCCGCCGGGCTCGAGCCGGCCGAGACCTTCGCCCGGCTGCATTGGGCCTTTGCGGCGGCGCTGCTGATTTCGGCCGCCGTCTATGCGCTGGCGCCGGCGCGGCCGAAGAAGCCCTAAGGGTTCAGGCCTCGCCGGGCGCCTTCGCCGCTATAGCAAGCGCATGGACGCGGTCGGCCAGTTCCTGCGTCAGGGCGGCGTTGACCAGCCGGTGGCGCTCCAGCCGGGTCTTGCCGGCAAAGGCATCCGACACGATATGGACCCTGAAATGAGTCTCTCCGCCCTCGCGCCAGCCGCCATGCCCGTGATGCTGGTGCGATTCGTCGATCACCTCGAGTTGCTGCGGCGCGAAGGCATCCGTCAGCTTTCGCGTGATTCTTTCAGCGATTGAGGTCATGATCGCGTCACCATTGCGATGATTGTCCTGCCGGTTCGGCAAGTGCCTGCTGCAGTGCACGCACTTGCCGGCCGAACCCTTTGCGTCTCATAACCCTTCGACGATGAACATCAACTCGCGCCTTTTCGATCGCATCAGGATCGGCCCTTCCGAGGCGGAAGCGGTCGTGGACGGCGACGCGCCGCGTTGCAACCATGCCGGCTGCACCCGCACCGGCGAATTCCGCGCGCCCATGGGGCGCGGGCGCGAGGGGCAGTTCTTCCTGTTCTGCATGGAGCATGTGAAGGCCTATAACGCGACCTACAACTATTTCGCCGGCATGGATGACGAGGCGCTCGCCGCCTACGCGAAGCAGGAGGAGATCGGCCATCGGCCGACCTGGAAGCTCGGCGTCAATTCCCAGGCCGGGCGGACGTCGCAGCGCGGGCGCCGCGCGGCGAAGGGCGAGAGCGGAGAGGATCTGCACGACGCCTTCAACCTGTTCGGCGCACGCAACAAGCAGCAGGCGGCGCAGCCGGAGTCGCGCGTCGGCGTCGTGGCGCGCAAGGCGCTGGACACGCTCGGCCTCGACGACACGGCCGACGCCGCCGCGATCAAGGCGCGCTACAAGGAACTCGTGAAGCGCTTTCACCCGGACGCCAATGGCGGCGACCGCTCGCGCGAAGGCACGCTGCAGGAGATCCTGAAGGCGTATCAGCAGCTGAAGAGCGTGGGGATGGTGTGATCCGGCATGTCATCCCGCACGCGCTGCGGCACGCAGTGCTGCTGCGCAGATGCGGGATCGCATGACGAGCAGGCGCCTTTTCCTGCAGACGGTCCCGTGTCTGCGCAGCGGCGCTACACGCGGCAGCGCGCACGGGATGACAGTGGTCATCCCTTCTTCGCAGCCAGCCCCGCGACATCGGCGATGATGCCATCCAGCGCGAAATCCTTCGGCGTGTAGACCGCCGCCACGCCCATGTTGCGGAGCGCGTTCTCGTCGTCGGGCGGGATGATGCCGCCGACCACGACGGGCACGTTCATGCCGGCGACGCGCAGGCGGGCTGTGACGTCCCGCACCAGCGGCAGATGCGAGCCGGACAGGATGGAGAGCCCGATGATGTCGGCCGCCTGCTCCTTCGCGTCGCTGACGATCTCCTCCGGCGTCTGGCGGATGCCGCCATAGCTGACAGCCATGCCGGCGTCCCGCGCCCTGACCGCGATCTGCTCGGCGCCGTTCGAGTGGCCGTCGAGCCCCGGCTTGCCGACGAGGAAGCGGGGCGGGCGGCCGAGCCGCTCCGTCGCCTTTTCGACGGCGGCCTTCGCCGTGGCGAGGCCGGCCGCGTCGCCCAGCTTCGTCGTGTCGACGCCGGTGGGGGCGCGGTATTCGCCGAAGATCTCGCGCAGGGTCTGCGCCCACTCGCCCGTGGTGACACCGGCCTTGGCGCAGGCGATCGAGGCGGGCATGACGTTGCGGCCCTCTCGCGCGCTGGCCGCCAGCTCCGAGAGCGCTGCCTCGGCGGCCTTCCCGCCGCGCGCCTCGCGCCAGGCCTTGAGCCGGGCGATGGCCTCGGTCTCGACCGAATCCGGCACGGTGACCACGTTGCCGTCCCCGGCCGAGAGCGGGGAGGGCTCGCTGTTGGTGAATTTGTTGACGCCGACGACGACCTGCTCGCCGCGCTCGATCGCCTCGATGCGGCGCGCGCCGTTCTCGACCAGCGCCTGCTTCATGTAGCCGCTCTCGACGGCGGCGAGCGCGCCGCCCATGTCGTCGATGCGGGCGAGTTCCTCCAGCGCCGCTTCCTTGAGCTCGCGGACCTTGGCGTCGATGGCGGCCGAGCCGTCGAAGATGTCGCCGAATTCGAGCAGGTCGGTCTCATAGGCCAGAACCTGCTGCATGCGCAGCGACCATTGCTGGTCGAAGGGCCGCGGCAGGCCGAGCGCCTCATTCCAGGCGGGGAGCTGCACGGCCCGTGCACGGGCCTTCTTCGAGAGCGTCACTGCCAGCATCTCGATCAGGATGCGGTAGACGTTGTTCTCGGGCTGCGGCTCGGTCAGCCCGAGCGAATTGACCTGCACGCCATAGCGGAAGCGGCGGTGCTGCTCCTCGGTGACGCCATACCTGCCCAATGTGATCTCGTCCCAGAGCTCGACAAACGCCCGCATCTTGCAGAGCTCGGTGACGAAGCGCATCCCGGCATTCACGAAGAAGGAGATACGCCCGACTGTGCCGGGGAAATCCTCCGCGGAGACTTCTGGCCGGGAGCGGATCGAATCGAGCAGGGCGATGGCGGTCGCCAGCGCGAAGGAGAGCTCCTGCACCGGCGAGGCGCCGGCCTCCTGCAGGTGGTAGGAGCAGACGTTGGTCGGGTTCCATTTCGGCAGCTCGCTCGCCGTGAAGACGACGATGTCGGTGGTGAGCTGCATGGAGGGGCGCGGCGGGAAGACATAGGTGCCGCGCGAGAGATACTCCTTGACCAGGTCGTTCTGCGTCGTGCCCTGCAGGAGCCTGCGGTCCGCGCCCTGCTCGTCGGCAACGGCGATGTAGAGCGAAAGCAGCCAGGCCGCCGTCGCGTTAATCGTCATCGAGGTGTTCATCTGCGCGAGCGGGATCTCGGCGAACAGCGCGCGCATGTCGCCGAGATGGGAGATCGGCACGCCGACCTTGCCGACCTCGCCACGCGCCAGCACATGGTCCGGGTCGTAGCCCGTCTGTGTCGGCAGATCGAAGGCGACGGAGAGGCCCGTCTGTCCCTTGGCGAGGTTGGTGCGGTAGAGCCGGTTGGATTCAGCCGCGTCTGAATGGCCCGCATAGGTGCGGAAGATCCAGGGCTTGTCGCGCTGCGCCGCCTTATCGCCGCCGGGTGTCGTCGCGGTCATGGCGTCTCCCCGTCTTGCAGAGCAATCTGAATGTTGCACTGCGGCGAAGATAACGCCAGAGCTTCGGCGATGTCCCCTTCGACGTTAGGCGGACGCGATTGCCGCGTCGGTGCCGGTTCGCGCCGGGCTATGCCTGTCCCGCGCGCCTATCGCGAGGGAAGGCTGCCCCGGATGTCGGAAGGCAGCAGCGTCGCCACGCGGTTGTCGGCCTTTTGCGGCGCAACGAAGGCGCGCAGCGGTGCCTTCGGCGGATCCAGATCGAGCGGGCGGCCCGGGGGCAGCGGCGCGTTCCTGACGAGCATGGCGGCCGGCGTCTCGATCGTGGGGAGCTTCGGAGCGGTGGTCTCCGGAGCGAAGGCGAGCGGCGCCGAGGCGAAAGAAGCGGCGGCGGTCGCCGAGGAGGAGGCCGTGACGAGCGGCGTGGAGGAAGCAGATGCGAGCTGCATCGTCGGCTCCTCGATGCGCCGGCGCTCCGGACGCTCGCCCTTCACGTAGAAGGCGTTGCCGCCGGCCACGGTCACATAATGCATGTTCTTATAGCCGAAGCGCAGGCCGGCCATGTGGAAGTGCTTGGCCGCGCCGACCGCATCGCTGCGGCGGCCGTTGAGGATATCCTCGGCGATGGCCTCGACCTTCGGCAGGACGCCATCTGTCATCGGGCGGCTCAGGACACCGGCGGCGAACTGGCGCGGCGCGCCGACCACGCCGCAGATCGTCTCGGGATAGCGCGCCGACTCGACCCGGTTCATCACGACTGTGCCGACACCGAGCAGGCCGGATTCGCTGGACCGATTCGATTCGAAATACATCGCGCGGACGAGGCAATCCTTCTCGCGCGGATCGGCCTTGGCCAGGGCGACGGCATGCTTGCGGGCGGCTGCCGGATGCTTCGTCGCCGGCGCGGTGACCGCGGCTGTCTCGACGGGAGACAGGCTGCAGGCGCCCAGGACGGGCGCGGCCAGCGCAATCAGAAGCGGAATGGACCTGCGTCCGCTGGACCGGAAAGCTCCGTCGGAACGGAGACCAAGCGCAGCGATCGTGGTCCGCTTCATGCGACAACCTCTTGGATTCGAAAGCTCTGGTTGCCGAAAGGCGCAACCGGATCACCGGAAGGAACTCCCGAATCCTTAACAGAAGTTTAATCCGCAAAGGAAGGGGGGAAGGCCGCTGAGGAGCCTCCAGCCGATGCTGCCGCTCGGTGACATGTCGATAAATTATTGAAATATATAGAAAAATTCCGCGCCCGTGATCGCGTTTTTTCGCGGCCCGATATCAAGAACTGCGGAGGAGATATTACGGTTCCGACAGGAAGGCGTCAGTTTCCGGAGCTCGGCAGGCGCGGAAGCGGCAGGAAGTCGACGCCTTCCTCATGCAGCATGCGAGCGTCCTCGGTCGTCGCCTCGCCGTAGATGGGGCGCGCTTCCGTCTCGCCATGGTGGATCTTCAGGGCCTCGTCGGCGAAGCCCTTTCCGACATCCTCGGCGTTCTCGCGGACATGGGCGTGCAGCGAGGCCAGCATCTCGCGGAAGGCGGCTTCCTTCTCGCCCATCAGAGCCATCGGAGCGGGAGAAGCCGGGACCGGCGCAGGAGTGCTCGGCGCCGGCTCCATCGTCGCAGGTTCCGATTGACGGGCGCCGAGATCGGTGCGCGCCACATTGGGCGACATGATCGCGCGCTCCACCTTCGGGCTGCCGCAGAGCGGGCAGGTCACCAGGCCGCGCCCAGCCTGCTCCTCGAAGCTGGCGGAGGTCGAGAACCAGCTTTCGAATTCGTGGGCGTTGTCGCAGATGAGGCTGTAGCGGATCATGTCGCCTAGGGACTTAAGCCTGCGTGCGTCTTTGGCAAGGCCAGGCCGGCGCTCAGGCCGCCAGCAGCTTGTCGAGCTTGCCGGCTGCATCGAGGGCGTGGATGTCGTCGGAGCCGCCGACATGCGTCTCACCGATGAAGATCTGTGGCACCGAGGTGCGCCCATTGGCTCGCGCCGTCATTTCCTGGCGGAGCTCCGGCCTGCCGTCCACGTCGATCTCCGTGAAGGCGACGCTCTTCTGCGTCAGCAAGCTCTTGGCGGCCCGGCAATAGGGGCACCAGGAGGTGGTGTAAATCGTGACCGGCGGCATGGGCGAAGGCCTCTCGGGTTCGTTCAATCAGGTCTCTGTTTCGTCATGTAGTGTCTTCCCGGCCATCCGTCACGACCCGTGCGAAGGTCAGGACATCAACGTCGCGGGCGCCCGCCCGCAGCAGGGCGCGGGCGGCGGCATTGGCGGTCGAGCCGGTCGTCAGCACGTCGTCGACCAGCAGGATGCGCCGCCCCTCGACCTGCGGGCGCATCGTATCCGGCACGCGAAAGGCCCCTTGCAGGTTCTCGGCGCGCTGCGGACGTGTGAGGCCGACCTGCTGGCGCGTCCGCTTGACGCGGGCCAGCGCCGCCCGAGCCACCGGCAACCCGGCGTGGCGGGCGACGACACCGGCTAGCGCCGCCGCCTGGTTGAAGCGCCGGCTCCAGAGACGCGTCCGGTGCAGCGGCACGGGCACGACAAGATCGGCATCGACGAGCAGCTCGCGGCCGGCCTGCGCCATCATGCGGCCGAGCGTCAGTGCGAGTTCGGTTCTGTCTCCGTATTTCAGGCGGTGGACCAGCTCGCGGGCCACCCCGTCGAAGCGGCAGACGGCGCGCGCCCGGGCATAGACCGGCGGATCGGTGATCGCCGCAGGGGAGAGCAGGCCGGGGCCGAGATCGACCGCAAACGGCGTGCCGAGCCGCTCGCAATAGGGCCGCTCGATGAAGCCGATCGAACTCCAGCAGGACGGGCAGAGGGCCTGCGCCTGCCCGACCGCGCCCTGGCAGGCGATGCAACTCGGCGGATAGACGATCGCGAGCGCGCCCGAAAGCCCTGCGCGCAGCGCATGCCGGCCTGCGGCCAGGGCGCGGTGCGGCAGGGTTTTCCGCGCGTCAGGCCCCGAAATCGCTGGATCATCGATCTCCAGATGCGCCTCCCGGCAGAAGATTTATCCCGGCGGGGCGAGGCGATTTTTCGCACCCCTTCCAGAACACTCTGTCACGCTTAAGTTCAGCCTGTCGATTGGCCGGCGGCAGCCTGCCGCCCACCGCGACGCGAGCATTTGCGCGGCAGCCGCCGCGAGCCAAGGACCTTCCGATGAGCCAAGCCACGCCCAAGCTGTTCACCCCGATCCGCATCGGGGACATCGAGCTGAAGAACCGCGTCGTCATGGCGCCGCTGACGCGCAACCGTGCCTCGCGCGGCACCGATGCGCCCAACGATCTCAATGTCGAATATTACCGCCAGCGCGCCGGCGCCGGACTGATCGTGACCGAGGGCACGCAGGTCTCGCAGCAGGGCCAGGGCTATGTCTGGACGCCGGGCATGTACAGCGACGCGCAGATCGCGGGCTGGCGCCAGATCACCGACGCCGTCCACGCCAAGGGCGGCAAGATCATCGCCCAGCTCTGGCATGTCGGCCGCGTCAGCCATGTCTCGCTGCAGCCCGGCCAGCAGGCGCCGGTCGCGCCCTCGCCGCTGCTCGCCAAGACCAAGACCTATATCGAGAGCGGCTTTGCGGAAGTCTCGCAGCCGCGCGAGCTCGCCCTGTCCGAGATCCCCGCCATCATCGGCGATTTCGTCAAGGCGGCCGAGAACGCCAAGGCGGCGGGCTTCGACGGCGTCGAAATCCACGGCGCCCATGGCTACCTGATCGACCAGTTCCTGCGCGACGATTCCAACAAGCGCACGGATTCCTATGGCGGCTCGATCGAGAACCGCGTGCGCTTCGCGCTCGAGGTGGTCGAGGCCGTCGCCAAGGTCTTCGGCAAGGGCCGCGTCGGCATCCGCATCTCGCCGGTGAGCCCGGCCAACGACGCGCGCGATTCCGATCCGCAGGCGCTGTTCACTCATCTGGTGACGCGGCTCAACGACACCGGCATCGCCTTCATCCATGTCGTCGAGGGCGCGACGCGCGATGCGCGTGACTATCTGCCGTTCGACTACAAGGCGCTGCGGCAGGCCTTCAAGGGTGCCTATATCGCCAACAACAGCTTCAATCGCGACCTGGCGATCGAGGCCGTCGAGAGCGGGGACGCCGATGCGGTGGCCTTCGGCCGGCTGTTCATCGCCAACCCCGACCTTGTCGAACGTCTGGAGGCCGATGCGCCGCTCAACGAGCCGGATGTCGCGACCTTCTATGGCGGCGATGCGAAGGGCTATACCGACTACCCCTTCCTGGCCGGGAAAGCGGCCTGAGGCGGCCACCAGCCGCGCGGCTGAACCGGATATCGGCGGGACGGATTCAACTTTTTCCGAGCTGGTCGACCCTGCCGGCCTTCCGGCTCAGGCTTGGAGCTGTTCGAGCCGATCGCTCGCACGCCGCGGCAGCGGATGGGCTCCCGCCTCCGCCTCGGGTGCGGCGGGGGGCAAATTCGTGGTCCGGCTGAGAAAAGGGGGTTGCGGTCCGGCGGAAGCCCGACTAAAGAGCAGCCCTCGGCCAGCGCTGCTCCCTTCGTCTAGCGGTCTAGGACGTCGCCCTCTCACGGCGAAAACAGGGGTTCGAGTCCCCTAGGGAGCGCCACGCTACTCTAAGCGTGGATGCCGTCAGAATAATCCGGAAAATCAGCGCCTTGGAAGCCGCCCTCGTACGAGCGAGTGGTGCAAACTCTCCATGGCGTTGATGACGTATCTCCTCAAAGATCGGCATGGCACCTATTACTTCCGGCGTGTCGTGCCGCCGAATTGCGGCCGTTTATGCCGCCGCCCTGGCAGGGCAAGACGAACTGGAAGCGCTCGCTGAAGACCAAGCTGCCAGCAGACGCCAAGGTTCAGGCGCCGAAGGCGTTGGCGCCATGCACGGCTGACTTTTAGGTTGCGGAGCGAGCGAAGCGCGGGGAGCCGATTCTAAGCGCCATGGCCCTGATCCTTGACGCCAGCGTCCTTGCTGAGCTTGAGGCGGATACGCTGGCGGACCTCTTGGTGCGGGACGCCTTGGAGCGCGTGGATGGGATGGTTGGCGGCAGTTGCAGACGCCAGAGGAGCGGGCGCAATGGCCTGACCTCGTGCCGGTCGCGTTCGGACGCAAAGGCATGGCCGAGGACCACTTCACCGCGTATGGCGACGGCGTTGAGGAGCTTGCAGGGGAGTTTCCTCAAGCCCCCATCGAGACCCCAGTGCCGCGATATAGGCGCCGACTATCCCGGTGCCGAAGAAGCCGATCAGGTAAGCCGCGATCTCGCTATCAGGGAGGTGTAGCCAGCGAGTGGGTTACGAGGATAAGGATTTATAATTCGGCGGGTCTCATAAGGCAGTCTAATTAATGGCGCAGCCAGACTTCAACGACCTCGCCGCTTTTGCCATGGTCGCAAAGGAACGCAGTTTCACCAAGGCTGGTGCCAAGCTGGGAGTATCGCAGTCCGCACTCAGCCAGACCATCAAGGCCCTCGAGGAACGCCTCAAGCTAAGACTTCTGACGCGTACGACCAGAAGCGTCGCTCCCACCGAAGCTGGTCTAAGGCTGCTCGAAGCCGTCGCGCCGCGTTTCGACGAGATCGAGGCGGAGATCGCAGCGCTTGGCGAATTGCGGGGCAAGCCAGCAGGGACGATCCGCATCACCGCTGGCGAACATGCCGCGATCGCGGCTTTGCAACCAGCGCTACGCCGCTTGCTGCCGGATCATCCCGATATCAAGGTCGAGATCATCGTCGACTATGCCCTCGTCGATATCGTGGCGGCGGGCTATGACGCGGGCGTGCGGCTCGGCGAACAGGTAGCAAAGGACATGATCGCCGTCCGGATCGGGCCTGAGATGCGCATGGCGGTGGTCGGATCACCAGCCTATTTCAAGCGCTACGGTGTTCCGGGAACACCACAAGATCTGACCTCTCACAACTGCATCGCGTCTCGTCTTCCCACCTATGGTGGGCTGTTTCCTTGGGGACTCGAAAAGGACGGGCGCGAGGTCAAGGTGCGTGGCGAGGGCCAGCTCGTATTCAATAGCCTCGCGCTTCGCCTGAGTTCGGCCCTCGACGGGCTGGGCCTTGCGTATCTGCCCGAGGACCAGGCGATCCCGCATATCCGCACGGGAAAACTCATACGCGTCCTCGACGATTGGTGCCCGCCGTTTCCCGGCTACCACCTCTACTATCCGAGCCGGCGGCATTCCTCGTCGGCTCTCTCCCTGCTGATCGATGTCCTGCGCTACCGTGGTTGACGCCGCCAGAACTGGATAGCCTCCCTGATCCAGCCCTCTGCACTGGTTCCGATGCCCAGACCGAAACCGTGGCCGACGCCGGGATACACACGATAGTCCACCTCCGTGCCTAGGCGCCGCAAGGCATCGACCCTTCGCTCCATCGATGCCGGTGGCGCGATGCCATCCCGGGAGCCCACGACTGCGAATGTCGGGGGTTCGCTTTCGCCGACGTCGGAATGCGCCGTATACGCCGTCACGACGACCGCCGGCCGGGGCAAGTCGGGCCCGCCGAAGCGGGCCGCACCATGGCTGCCGATGAAGGCCGCCATCCGCGCGCCCGCAGAGCTGCCCCACAGCGAATAGCCTTTCGTGTCGACCGCCAGGTTGCCGGCGTTACGGAACACAAAGCCGATCGCAGCGGCCAGGTCCTGGGTAGCGATCTGCCCACCCCGCCCGGCCCGGTATTTCAGGACGAAGGCATTCAATCCGGCGCGACTGATCTCGGCTGCGTAGGGGAAGCCCTCATGGACCGATCCGACATAGGCGAAGCCGCCGCCCGGGGCGACGATCGCGAATGGTGCACCGGGGGTTCCGCGGAAGAAGAAAAGACCGGCATGCGCCTTGTCGGGTTCCGCCTTCCGCTCTGCATCATCGTAGAGTTCGTAGAAAACCTGATGGCCCGCAGCCGCGTCCGCAACGAGTCGGTTCAGGGCAGCGACGGTCGAGGGGAGGTCGATGTTGGTGTGGTAGGGCAGCAAGGCGCCGATATCGGACAGCCGGGCTTGCTCGTCGACGTCGCGATCATCCCAGGGCAACAGGCGTCGCCCGAACCCTTTGAAGGCCGGATGGCTCAGTAGTTCGCCCAATGTGCTTTCAGGCGTCAGCGCAGCGTAGGTGACGGAGGTTGTTCCCTTCGACGGCGTTCCTGCCGTTCCACGACCCGGGGCGGAGCATAACACCGCCGCGGCGAGCCATTCACGCCGTGACAGACGCGCGCTCATGGCGAGACGCTCTCCGGGATCGGCCGAGCAGCGACGCGGCCTTGGCGACGATCGCGGCGGGCAACCTCAATCAGTTTCATCGCGTAGTATGTTCCCGAGATGGCGAGCCCGGTTACGGCGCCGATGTGGATGAAGAAGCCTGCGACTGACTCTTCGAAGTTCCACCAGTCCAGGCTCATCTGCATTGTCAGCTTCATGCCGAGCCCCAGAACCAGGCAGCTCCACACGCCGAAGGCGGCCACCACGCCAGTGGTCGCACGCAGAATCCAGGTCCTGACGACGCTCGCCCCGCGGATGCCGAAGCCAATCCTGGCGAGACCCATCAGCATCGGCCAGCGCAGGCCGAGATGCACCGCTACGATCACGAGGACCCAGTAGGCGGCGACGGTATGGATCTGCCGCACGGTGAACCCACCCCAAGGCGGCAGGACGGATGCGAGTGCGTTCGAGATCAGGACGCTGGTCACGAGCAGCACCAGCATGGCTGACAAGAGACCGGCCGTGACGAGGACGTTGAAGAGGCTGCGGGGTTCGCGCCGGGTTCTCGGGAGGTTTCCATACCAGCGGCGATTGAACAGGTTATGCGCGATCAGCAGGACGAACATCAGCGTCCCGGCGATCTCATGCGCGACATTGCCCAGCCACCAGTAGGAGAGGCCGAATACGAGCAGGACGGCGGCGAAACCGTCCAGCCAGAGGCGAAGGGCGAAGACCCGGCTCATCGTCTGGCCTACTCGACCGCCGTGCCGTTGAAGCGGGGAATCCGGTAGGCGGTGTAGAGATAGTCGCTGCTCGCCTGGCTGCCGTGGCAGCTCGCGCAGCGTGCCGTGTTCTCGGCCGTGTTGATCTTTCCATCCGGCCAGAACCACTGATACTGCCAGTCACCGGTCCGGCGGCGCTCGTCATAGTCGGCGCCCCAACCCTTGCCCTTCTCCATCACGAAGTAGCGGAACAGCTTGCCGTCCCGGTAGTCGACCAGCACGAAGTGCGTGCCGCTGGGGATCGGTTGCTTGTTCCTGACGGCGTCCAGCGCCTGCGGCGTCGTCATGATGTGTTCGGTGACGTTGCCGCGGCGCACGGTCGTGTAGTGGACCAGCTTGTCGAGGTCGGGCAGCGTCGCGCGCGTGGCTTCGGCATGGACCTGCCAGCCGACGCTGAGAACAACGGTCATCGCTACGGCCGTGAGGGCCGCTTGAGTAGCAAGCTTCATCTGGGATCCTCAGCGGCCATATTGCTGGTCGGAGACATGCTCCATCCAGTCGACGGTCTTGCCATCGAGGGATTCCGAGATGGCGATATGGGTCATCACGGAAGCCGGGGAGGCGCCATGCCAGTGCTTCACGCCCGGCGGAATCCAGACGATGTCGCCGGGCCGGATCTCCTGGATCTCACCGCCCCAGTGCTGCACTCGGCCGACACCCTCGGTGACGATCAGCGTCTGGCCGAGCGGGTGCGTGTGCCAGGCGGTGCGGGCGCCCGCCTCGAATGTGACCGTGCCCCCGCCGATGCGGGCGGGTGCCGTACCTTGGAACCGGCCAGATACCTCGACCTTTCCCGTGAAGTTCTGGGCCGGGCCGGCGGCAGGCTTCTGCGCGCCGGAGCGTTGAACGACGACGGCCCGGTCGGTTTGGGCGAGCGCCGCGCCGAAGGGCAGCGCCATCGCCGCGAAGATCAGAGCGGGAGCGAGCATGCGATGGCTCACTTCTGCTTGAAGACTTCGCGGGCGACGTTGATGGCCGCGATCGCGTTCGGCCAGCCGGCGTAGAAGGCGAGCTGCGTGATCGCCTCGACGATCTCCTCTTCCTTGACGCCGTTCGTGCGGGCCAGCGCCATGTGCGAGCGGAGCTGCTCGGGCCGGTTCAGCGCGATCAGGGCCGCGACCGTGATCAGACTGCGGTCGCGCTTGGCCAGTCCCGGCCGTTCCCAGATGTCGCCGAACAGCACATTGTCGGTCAGCTCGGCCATTTTCGGGGCGATGTCCCCCATGAGCTGCTGGGCGCGGGACGGCGGCTTTGCCGTCGCCGGCTGGTTTGCGGTTTGCGCTTGGGTGGAGCCCTCGAATGGCGCTGCGCTGAGCAGCAGGGCAGCAACCGACGCGTTGCGGATCGTTCGCATGGCAGACCTCGTTCGGGTTGGGAGATGGCTCAGGTTCGGCCGGACGGAAGCGTCCGGGCGAAGAACGGGGTCAGCTTGGCCATGGCGGCATCGACGTATTTCGGCACCCAGTAGGTCTCGATATGCGTCGCGCCCTCGATCTCGAACTTCTCCTTGTCCTTGGCGCCGGTCGCCTTCGGGAAGGCCTCCTTGGTCATGTAGAGGCTGTCGGCCTTGCTGCCGGCGATCATCAGCAATGGCTGGTCGATCAGCTCGATCTGGTCGGTCGCATCCCAGCGCATCAGGTCTAACAGGCTGCTGGTCGTGTACTTGAACGTCGAGTTCGGGTGAGCGTGGGTCTTCCAGTAGTACTCGTAACCCTGCCGGTACATCTCGAAGGGGAGCTTGGCGATCTGCTCGTCGCTCAGGTTGGCGTCACCCGAATAGAGGATCTCACCACCTGCAGCCTCCTGCGCACGGGCCTGGGAGACCTGCCGCAGGCGGTCCTGGATGGTGTTGACTTGAGAATCCGCGAAGCCGTTGCGGCGGACGCGCCCGGAGTTGAACATGCTCAACGTGGCGATCGACTTGAACCGCTTGTCGACCTTTGCCGCCGAAAGCGAATAACCGCCTCCGCCGCAGATGCCGAGCAGCCCGACGCGCGCGGCATCGACACCCGGATAGCGGGTGATGAAATCCGCCATGCCGTGGATGTCCTCGACGCGGTTCTGGGGCTTGTCCACGCTGCGAGGCTGACCATTACTGCCGCCCTGATAGGCCGCGTCCGCCGTGATCGCGATGTAGCCCTCGCCCGCCAGCCGCTGGGCGTAGAGCCCTGCGACCTGCTCCTTCACGCCACCGTTCGGATGGGCGACGACGATGGCAGGATAGGTCTTGTCGGCGCTGTAGCCAGCCGGGGTGTAGACATTGGCGACGATGTCCAGCCCACCGAGCTTGTAAGTGACCGGATGGATATTGACCTTGCCGGGGTCGTTCGCGGTGATCGCGCCCCGGTAGACGAGGCCGAAGGGGTTTTTCCTGTCATCGGCGGCGCCGGCCTCGCCGGCTGCAAAGCCTGCAGCGGCAGCGACGGCCGTCGTCAGGACGGTTCTACGGTTCATCATGGTCATCCTTTCGAATTGAGTGCTTCGGACCGGGCGCGATGCGCCTCCGGCCTCAGTCGACCTTCTTCTCGGCGAGGAACTTCGAGACCAGGTCTGCGATCTCGATGTTGTTCAGGTCGGAGAAGGGGAAGTGCGTGTTGCCGCGTATGCCGATCTCGGGAAGGTGCACGAGGCGCGCATCCCCGCCGTGCCGGTTCACGGCTGCGACCCAGAGCTTGGCCATCGCCAGCCGGACGCGCCAGTTGTCCTGCCCGCGCTCCGTTGTCGGCTCGACCGGGAAATTGTCGCCGTAATAGATGACGATCGGGATGCGGGTGAGTTTCTGGAAATCCGCCAGCGGCACTGCCTCGGGCGACAGAGTCCCGGCAGCGCTCGGCATGGCCGGGGGCAGCTCGCCTTCCGGGAAGATGAAGCCGCTGCCCGGTTCGAACGCGACGATTGCCTTGACGTTGGCGTTCTTGATCGCTGTCAGCCAGCCCGGGCCGCCACCTTGGGAATGCGTGAACAGGATCGCAGGACCGGTCTTGGCGAGCAGCGCCGCCATCGCATCGGAAATGACGGCGGCATCGTATGGCCCGGTATTCGGCGTGACCGAGCGGAAGAACTGTTCCAACGTCTCGGGCTTGCGATCGAACTGCACGTTATCGAAGTAGTTCGGCCATTTGCCGAGCCGGAACTGATCGAAGAAGAGCTGGTCATAGGGGGTGGGATCGATCGTCGCCCCGACCGTGCTGTTGCCGGCGCGCCCGCGGCGCGGCTGATCGACGAGATAGACCGGGAAACCGCGACGCAGGAAGAGGGTCTGGAAGCCCTCGCGCCCATCCGAGGTCGTCTCCCAGCTGCGCGCCGACTGGAAGGCGCCGTGCAGCATGACGACGGGCAGCGCCTTGGGATTCTGGGGGACCTGGTAGAAGGCGTAGAGGTGATCGCCATGCAGGCTCTGCCCTTCGACAGTTGGCTTGTTGTTGTCGAAAGTCCCGGGGGTTTTCGCCACCGTCCCGCCGACAGCGAAGCTGCCTTGTGTCTGGATCGTCAAAAGGCCGGGCTTGGCCGCCTCTTGAGCGAACGCCGGTGTTGAACCCATCAAGCCCCCCGCAAGAAGGAAGGGCGCGATGAGAATTCTGGTGTCGATGGCAGGCATTCACCCCTCGTTCGCTGGATCAGCTCGTGAGGAACTTAGTCACCTCGCCACTCTTCGATTAGATATCTAAATCCAATAGGTCTGATAAGTATGTCTAATTAATACGATGGAGAGTGGCGCACTCCTGCGGTCCGCTTTTGGGCATGGCGTCAATGTCCGCAACTGGCGCGACCCGGTGGTTGACCTAGATACCAGTCGGTCAATTTCATCGCGTTGCTGCTACTGAAATTGCTTGCTGGGCAGGGCATGGCCCTGAAGGCGATTGCGAAAGCAATGATCCGTAGCGCAGAGTCCATCAAGGATCGCGCAAAGCTCGACGGCATCGGTATCGCCAAACTCCGCTAACCTAGGAGGTCTGGAGTCGATATCTCGCGTCAGAACCGCGGGCTTCCGCTCTCGGGATAGGTGGCGACGTCAGTTATTTGGCGCTGACCGAACTAACGCGCGCTTCTCCAGGCACCAGCGAGATCCGCCGTGTCTCGCACCGGCGACTGGCCGAACAGGCGGCTGTATTCGCGGCTGAACTGGGACGGGCTTTCATAGCCGACGCGGATCGAGACCGAGGCCGCACTGAGCGCCTCGGTGACCATGAGCCGGCGCGCATGCATGAGCCGGATAGTCTTTTGGAACTGGAGCGGGCTCATATTGGTCACCGCCTTGAACTGGCGGTGAAAGGCCGAAACGCTCATGGCGACCCTGTCCGCGAGCGACTCGATCCGCAAAGGCTGGGTGAAGTTCTCGCGGATCCAGAGAATGGCGGCGTGGATGCGCGACAGGGCGGTTTCGGGCGTGGCGATGTCGCGCAGCATCCAGCCCTGCGGCCCTTGCAGCACGCGATACAGGATCTCGCGTTCATAGGCCGGAGCTAGGACAGGGATGTCGTCGGGATGCTCCATCAGGCGCAGCAGTCGGACCCAGCCACCGAGCAGCTCGGGCGTGACCGGGGCGACTGAGAAACCCTGGCTGCTTTCGCGCCCGGCAGCAGCCGGAGCGGACGCCAGCAGCTCGGCGATGATTTTTGGATCGAGCGTCAGGCTGACCGCCAGATAGGGCTCGCCGGTCACCGCCGGATGGACGCTGCCGACGGCGGGCAGTTCGACCGACATGACGAAATAGGTGGCCGGATCATAGTGAAGGGTCCGGTCGCCGACGGTCATCGATTTCGACCCGCGCAGAATCAGGTTGATCATCGGTTCGTACACGGCCGCCAGGTCGTGCTCGGGGATTTTCCCCTGCACCATGGCGAGGCGCGGAATGCCCGTTTCCGTCCGCCTATTTTCGGCGTGGGCGGCCAGGCGACGCAGTTCTTCGAGGGCTGTTTCCATCTCCCATCCCTGCGCGTTCGCGCTGCGCACCACAAGCGGAAAGCAGGATCAGGCAAGACTGGGGCAGGATCACGTAACGCCTGCGGCGCGGCGGAGGCCTATCTCTTTAGTCACCGAAGAGACGGGAGCCACACCATGAAGATCGTCATCATCACCGGCGGTAGCCGCGGCCTGGGTCGCAGCGCCGCGCTGCAATGCGCCAGCCGAGGCATGGGCGTCGTGCTGACCTATAACAGTCATCCCGCCGGCGCCGAGGCCGCAGTTGCCGAGATCGAGAAGGCTGGCGGCAAGGCCGCTGCGCTCGCACTGGATGTCGGGAAGAGCGCGTCCTTCTCGGTCTTCCGCGATCAGGTTACCGAGACCCTCGGACGGGTCTGGGGCCGGAAGAACTTCGACTATCTCGTGAACAACGCCGGCTATGGCCTGTTCGAGCCAATCACGACGGTCAGTGAAGCGCAGTTCGACGGGCTGTTCAATGTCCACCTCAAGGGGCCGTTCTTCCTGACCCAGACCCTGTTGCCGCTGATGGCCGATGGCGGGGCCATCCTGAACCTGACCAGTGCCACGACCCGCGTCGCCACCGCTGGCGTCGCCCCCTACGCCTCGTTCAAGGGTGGGCTCGAAGTCCTGACGCGCTATATGGCCAAGGAGTTCGGCGAACGCGGCATCCGCGCCAACTCGATCGCGCCGGGCGCCATCCGGACGGAGCTCGGCGGCGGGCTCAACGACGAATTCGAGGCGATGCTGTCGGCCCAGACCGCGCTCGGCCGTGTCGGCGAGCCCGACGATGTCGGCCGCGTCGTCGCCAGCCTGCTGTCGGAAGAGAGCGCCTGGATCAACGCCCAGAACGTCGAAGTCGGCGGCGGCTACATCATCTGATTGGAAGCAGCATGCTCGACCACATCTTCATCTCCGTCAGCGACCTGACGCGATCCATCGCTTTCTACACGGCCGCGCTGGCACCGCTCGGCATCGTCGACCGGGTCGATTACGACGGCGCCGACGGTCCGCCAGGACATCCCGACCTAAAGGGCTTCGGCTGCGACGGGAGGATCTTCTTCTGGCTGCGGGAAGGCGTGGTCGAAGGCCGCGCTGCCCATATCGGCTTCGTCGCGAACGGTCAGGCGGAGGTCGATGCGGCCTACGCCGCCGCCATGGCCGCAGGCGCGACCGACAACGGCGCGCCGGCAGCCCGCCTTTACTACGATCCCCGCTACTACGCTGCGAACATTCTGGACCCGGACGGATACAGCCTGGAGTTCGTCTACAAGGATTGGCAGCACCGGCCATGAAGGTCCTGATGATCCATGGTGCGGCCGGCTACACCGGCAGCATGGTGGCTGAGCACGCTAAGGCGGCCGGGCTGAAAATCATTCTCGCCGGGCGCTCGGAAGCTCCTCTATCAGAGCTTGCGGCAAGCCTCGGCCTGCCGAGTCGCGTGTTCCCGGCCGATGATCCGATCGCCGTCGCAGCGGCCCTGCAGGGCATCGATGTCCTGCTGAACTGCGCCGGACCGTTCATGCGAACGGCCGAGCCTTTGATGCGCGCCGCCATCGCCGCAGGTGTCCATTATCTCGACATCGCCGCCGAACTCGACAGCTATCTGCTGGCGGAGAAGCTGGATGCGGATGCAATAGCGGCGGGTGTCATGCTGCTGCCCGGCAGCGGTGGCAGCGTCGCGATGCTGGGCTCGCTGGCGAGCCACGCCGTCGCCCGTATAGACATGGCGCGGACGATCAGGATCGCCCTCCACGTCACAGGTTCGATGTCACGCGGGTCTGCGATCAGCGCTACCGAGAACGTCATGATCGAGACGCTTGCCCGACGCGGCGGCCAGCTTCAGAGCCGTGGCTCTTCCGCGACCCGACCCTTCGACTTCGGCCTGGGCGAAGTGGATTGCTTTCCCCTGACGCTGCCGGACCTGATCACGATCGGGCGCACCACCGGAGCGCAAGATGTCGAGACCTTCGTTCACGTGTCCGGTGGCGCTTTCGCGCAGGGAGACCTGAAGGCATTAGCTGCAGGCCCGGATGCGGAGCATCGGAAGGCCAACCGCTACCAGGCTGCGGTCGAGGTGACGGGTACCGACGGGAACGTGGTTCGCTCCATCCTCGACACCGTCAACGGCTACAGCTTCACCGCCCTGGCCGCCGCCGAGGCCGCGCGGCGTGTCATCGACGGCGAGGCCCGCTCGGGCTTCCAAACACCCGCCGGACTGTTCGGTGCAGGCTTCGCCGAGACGATCGCCGACACGACCATCACCGACCTCCCGACTTGAACAGGAGAAGCTCGGGCAAGCCGTCGGAGCGAACCCCTTCAGGCCGATTCAGCGTTGGACACAACCCGACGCCCATCGTCCGAGCGCCCTCACTCAGGTCACAAATGAACCAGTCCAGGAGACACCATGTCGACTACCACATCCGCTTCCCAAACGAGTGCCGCCGACAAGCTCGCTGTGGTCGAGGCCCTGTACCGCTTCGCGGCCGGCATCGATCGGCGCGACTGGGACCTGCTCGCGTCCTCGCTCGCCGAGGACGCGGTGTCCGATTTCCGGCCCGCCGCTGCCAAGGCAGGGTTCGACTACCCTGTGATCGAAGGCCGGACGAACATCATCGCGGCCTTGTCAGGCTCGCTCGCCCAACTCGACACGAGCCATTCTGTGAGCAATCCGTTGGTGACCATCGACGGCGACCTCGCCCGCCTCGATGCTCTCGTCGAGGCGCAGCACGTTCCGGTGAAAGACCCCACGCATCACTACCTGATGAAGAATCGATACGACGTGGAACTGGCGAGACAGGGCGATCACTGGATCATCACGCGCAACACGGTCGACAACATCTGGCGTGACGGCGACGTGACCGTCATGTCGGAGGTTTAGCTCTACCTGATAGGCTAGCTGCGCTTCGCAGCCGGCTCGCCAAGGCATGCCCTGCCATGGAGGTGTGCGCTACGCGTCATCTTCGAGGCGACCGATCACGCGCCAAGCCCCTCAACCTCGGAGATCAGCGATCCTTTGAGGTTGCCGCTTGCGGTCGAGCCCATTTCACGCCGCCTCATGCAGGCGATCGTTTCCAAATGCCGATCGTCTGTCAAAGCCTAGGTCGTAAGCGCGCATGTCCGCTTTCGGGCATCACTCCGATGTCCGGAAGTGGTGCGTAGGAGAGCGGCGCGGTTGCGCCGCCCTCCATCGGCTCAGACCATGCGCTTGATCTCGGTATAGGCGCCGGTGGTCTTCAACCGGACCGTCACGTCCGCCTTGCCGCGGTTCCGGAAGAACCAGCCCTGGCCGCCGTCGCCCTCCGCGGTGAGGACGCCTTCGTCGCTGGCGACGCCGCGGCCCTGCTTGTAGCTCTTCTCCTTGCTGCCCGAGGTCGGGACGCCGTGCATGTCGTAATTCACGACGCCGCCCTCGGCCGCCCAGGAGAAGTTCACCTTGCCGCCGGCCTTCATGGTCAGCTTGTACTCGATGCCCTCGCCGGGCTTGAGCGTGATCACGGTCTCGTCCGAGCGGGAAGCGGCCTGCGCCCTGGCCTGACCGATGAAGAGTTCGGCGACTACGGATCCGAGCAGGCTGGAGCGCTGATCCGGCGCAGGCATGGCGGGAGCCGGCGTCGCGGGGGCGGCGGGCGCCTGCTCGTCGCGGATCCGGTCGGCCTCGGCCTCCTGGGCGAGCTGGGTCTTGATCTCGCCCATCTCGGTGAGCTGGAGCGCCCGGCCGATACCCGTGGGGTCGATGGCGTATTCGGCCGGGAGCACGATGGTGATGAGGATGCCGACGGCGGCGACGAAGGCGATGGCGGTCGAGCGCAGGAGCTGCCTGGTGGTCGGCAACTCGGCGCGGGTCGGGATGTCGGTGTTGTACATGGGATGAGGTCCTTGGATCAGGAGACGAAGAAGCCGGTCAGCTGATAGCCAACGAGCACGAAGCCCGCGGTGAGCATCCAGACATTGGCGGTGTAGGCGTGGCGCCAGAATCCGGCGGTGCGGCGCCAGAAACCCATGGCGATGAGGATCATGGCGAGCGCGGTGAGTTGCCCGAGTTCCACGCCGATATTGAAGGCGATGAGGTTCGGCACGAGCCCGTCCGGCGAGATGTTGTATTCGAGGATCTTCGTCGACAGGCCAAAGCCGTGGAACAGGCCGAAGATCAGCGTCGCTACCTTGGTGTTCGGCTGGAAGCCGAACCAGCGCTGATAGGCGCCCATGTTGTCGAGCGCCTTGTAGACCACCGACAGGCCGATGATCGCGTCGATGATGAAGCTGTTGATCCCGACGTTGAAATAGACGCCGAGCAGCATGGTCGTCGAATGGCCGATCGCGAACAGGCTGACATAGAGCGCGATGTGGTTCAGCCGGTAGAGGAAGAAGATCACCCCGAACAGGAACAGGATGTGGTCATAGCCGGTGACCATGTGCTTCGCCCCGAGATAGACGAAGGGCAGCAGATGGATGCCGGTGATCTCCTGGATATAGCCCTTGTCGCCTTCGGCAACGGCATGGGCGAGCGCCGCATTCAGGCCGATGAGCCCGAACATCGCGGCCAACAGGACGAGGAACAGCGCGCGCAGCTTGCGGCGCCCCTCGCGTGAGGAACGTGTCATGGAAATTCCGAGAATGTCGTCGTGAGGGGAACGCCGCGTGAATGCGGCGCGCGATCAGGCGATGACGGGTCTCGGTGGCCGCTCGAGGCAGTGGCGCAGGCCAGGCCCAGCGCTGTCGTGAGTTCTTGGGAGAGTTACGCGGATGGGTGACGGCAGGCGCATCGCATGCCCCGGGACCACGTTGGCCGCGTCATGAATATGATCTGCCGAGTTGTGCCCGTGCAGATGCCCCGGAAGCTGTTCGGACTCGTCGCCATCGAAATGCGCGTGCCCATGCTCGGCGATCTCCATCGCGAGTTCGGCGTGCCGTTCGGCCTCAGCCTGGGCCAGCACGGCAGGATTGTGGCTCGTCGTGACGTGGACCGCGGACAGCAGCATCCCGACCGTCACCGCAAGGGCGACGACGAGCTTCAAGAGATGGGCTGCGCTGCGGCGGTTCATGCGGCTTGAGACTGTGGCGCTGTTCTTAACGAAAGTTTGACGAGGCGGATCGAAGCGTCTGCGGCTTCCCTTATCCCCCCTAGGGGGATATAGGCCAGGGATGAGCGAACCGCATGTCCACAATAGTCATCCCGCCATCATCAAGCGCCTGAAACGCGCCGGCGGCCATCTCGCCAAGGTCGTCGACATGATCGAGGCGGGACGCCCATGTCTCGACATCGCCACGCAACTCCAGGCGGTCGAAAGCGCCATCGCCTCGGCCAAGCGGACATTGGTGCAGGACCATCTCGATCATTGCCTCGACGAGGTCGTCGGCGACCTCCCGGCCGAGCGGCGCCAGCCGATCGACGAGTTCAAGCAGATCACCAAGTTCCTCTGAGGCCGCGATGCTCCAGGTTCTGTCCCACAAGATCTACGGTCGTCTGTTCGGCGCGCAGATCATCGCGCTCATCGGCACTGGCCTCCTGACCGTCGCGCTCGGCCTGCTCGCCTTCGACATCGCCGGACCGAATGCGGGCGCCGTGCTCGGCACTGCGCTCGCGATCAAGATGGTAGCCTATGTCACGGTCGCTCCGATCGTCGGGGCTTTCGCCGCCCAGCTCCCGCGCCGTGCCTTCCTGATAGCGATGGACCTTGTCCGCGCGGCCATCGCGCTCTTGCTGCCGTTCATCACCGAGACCTGGCAGGTCTATCTCGCGGTGTTCGTGCTTCAGTCGGCATCGGCCGCGTTTACCCCGACCTTCCAGGCGACCATCCCCGATGTGCTCCCGGAAGAGGAGGACTACACGCGGGCCCTGTCGCTTTCCCGCCTGGCCTATGATCTCGAAAGCATCGTCAGTCCCATGCTCGCGGCCGCGCTGCTGACCGTCATCAACTTCCACTGGCTGTTCGCCGGAACCGTCGTCGGGTTCCTCGTTTCGGCCGCGCTGGTTCTGTCGGTGACGCTGCCGGTCTCGCCGGCGAAGCCGCGCGATGGCGGCATCTACGATAAGACGACCCGGGGAACGCGCATCTACCTGGCGACGCCTCGGCTGCGCGGCCTGCTGGCGCTCAACATGGCCGTGGCGATGGGCGGCGCACTGGTCATCGTCAACACGGTCGTGATCGTGAAGGGCCGTCTCGGTTTCGACGACAACGCGGTCGCGCTGGCGCTCGCCTGCTTCGGCGGCGGCTCGATGCTTTCGGCCCTGACCCTGCCTCGCATCCTGGAACGCTACGCCGACCGGACCGTGATGCTGACAGCGGCGTCTTTCCTGGCCACCGTACTCGGCGGCTTCGCGCTCCTGCTCTCAGTCAAGGGATGGGCTTTCGCCCCGGCTGCGTCCACTGCTGGCTGGGCCGCGCTGCTCGTAACCTGGGCGCTGCTCGGGATCGGCTATTCGGCCACGCAGACGCCTTCGGGGCGACTCTTGCGCCGCTCCGCTCATGCGGAGGATCGCCCCACCGTGTTCGCCGCGCAGTTCGCGCTGTCGCATGCCTGCTGGCTCGTGACCTATCCGCTCGCGGGCTGGCTCGGTGCCACCCTGCCGCTGGCAACGCTCGCTGCTCTGTTCGGGGCGGCGACGTTGCTCGCCGTCGTCGGCGCCACGAGGCTCTGGCCGGCCGGCAGTGCCGACGCTCTCCCGCACGACCACCCCGAACTTTCGCCCAACCATCCCCATATGGCCGAGCACACGGGACGGCATTCGCACACGATCGTCATCGACGACCTCCACCCGAGCTGGCCGTCTCGAGCCGGGTGAAGGATGGCTCGTCCCGGACGTCCGCTCTCGGGCGGCGTCTCAAGGTCAGCTTTTGGCGCACTGCACCCGAACCAGCGTCCGGCGCTCGCTCGACTCCGCTGGCTTCGCCGTAGAACAAGCGGTCACATGTCCGTGAATCGCTCATTGGCGATCAGGCGCTTTCCGGTGCCGCGTTGCGTGTCAAAAGTCGTGAAGTTCACCTAAATCGACGGCTTCCGGTGGGATATGGACGGTTTTTTCGGGTGATAACGAAACGTGATCGGCCGATCGAGCCCATTGGCGGCGCGCCGCGTCTGAGTTTCAATCCGTTCCAGTTCAAAATGGTCCGGCGCGCCTTGCGGGCGTGCCGGAGCTTCCGGCGAGGCGCGTGGGCTCTCTCGCTGTCCTGACTGAACCGAACCGGGAGGGTTTGCGGTGACGAAGCTGAATGTGAACGGCCGGACGCTCGACGTCACGGTCGACGGCGACACGCCTTTGCTCTGGGTCATTCGTGAGCAGATCGGCCTGACGGGTACGAAATATGGCTGTGGCGTCGCGCAGTGCGGGGCCTGCACCGTGCATATCGACGGGGTCGCTACCCGCTCCTGCGCGCTGCCGGTCAGCGCGGTGACCGAGGAGCAGAAGATCGTCACCATCGAGGGGCTCTCGCCCGATGGGACGCATCCGGTCCAACAGGCCTGGATCAAGCACGACGTGCCGCAATGCGGCTTCTGCCAGAGCGGCATGATCATGACGGCGGCGGCACTGCTGCAGGCCAATCCGAAGCCGACCGACGCCGATATCGCCAGCGAGATGACCAATATCTGCCGCTGCGGCACCTATGTTCGGGTCAAGGCCGCGATCCTCGATGTCGCTGCCGGCGGCCAGCTTGGCCGCGGTTGAGGGGGAGCGATCATGACCGTCTCGACACAGTCTCGCGAATTCCGCCCGTCCCGTCGCCACATTCTCGCAGGCTCTGCCGCAACTGCGGGGGCCTTCTCCTTCGGCTTCTCGATCCCCGCGCTCGCCCAGCAGGCAGGTGTGCCCGAGATCAATGCGTGGGTCGTCGTCCACCCTGACGACAAGGTGGTGATCCGCATCGCCCGCTCGGAAATGGGCCAGGGCGTGCTCACCGGCCTCGCCCAGCTGGTGGCCGAGGAGCTCAACTGCGACTGGGCTAAGGTGACGACCGAATATCCGACGCCGGGCCAGAACGTTGCCCGCAACCGGATCTGGGGCAATTTCTCGACAGGCGGCAGCCGCGGCATCCGTGAATCGCACGACTATGTCCGCAAGGGCGGCGCCGCCGCGCGCATGATGCTGATCCAAGCGGCGGCGAACCAGTGGAAGGTGCCGGCAGCGGAATGCAGTGCCGACAAGAGCCTCATCACCCACAAGGCATCGGGTCGCTCGCTGCGCTATGGCGAGGTCGCGCTTGCCGCTGCCAAGCTCGAGGCGCCCAAGGACGTTCCGCTCAAGGACCCGAAGGACTGGACGATTGCCGGCAAGGCGCTGCCGCGGCTCGACACCGCGGACAAGACCAACGGCAAGAAGATCTACGGCATGGACTTCAAGCTGCCGGGGATGCTCAACGCCGCGATCAAGGACTGCCCTGTCTTCGGCGGCAAGGTGAAGAGCTTCGACGCCGCCAAGGTCAAGGACATGCCGGGCGTCAGGCACGTCCTGCCGGTCGGCGACAGCGCCGTCTCGGTGGTGGCGGAGACCTGGTGGCAGGCCAAGACCGCGCTCGATGCCCTGCCGATCGAATGGGATGAAGGCCCCCATGCGCAGGTGTCGAGCGAGAGCATCGCCGCCTGGCTTAAGGAAGGGCTCGATGCGCCGGAGGCCGTGGTCGGCAACCAGAACGGCGACGCCAAGACGGCGCTGGCGGGTGCCGCACGCGTCATCGAGGCGAGCTACAGCTACCCGTTCCAGAACCATGCCTGCATGGAGACGATGAACGCGACGGCGCTCTACACGCCGGAGAAATGCGAGGTCTGGACGCCGACGCAGAATGGCGAGGCGGCGCTGGCAGCCACGGCCGAGGCGTCGGGTCTGCCGCTGGCGAAGTGCGAGGCCTACAAGATCGACCTCGGCGGCGGCTTCGGCCGGCGCGGCGCGGTTCATGACTGGGTGCGGCAGGTCGTCGAGATTGCCAAGCAGATCCCCGGCACGCCGGTGAAGCTGATCTGGTCGCGCGAGGAGGACATGCTGCACGGGCGCTTCCATCCGGTGACGCAGTGCAAGCTCAAGGCCGCGCTCGACAAGGACGGCACCATCACCGGGCTGCACATGCGCATCTCGGGCCAGTCGATCGTCGCCGGCATCTTCCCGCAGAACATCCAGAACGGGCGCGACCCGGCCGTTTTCCAGGGCCTCAATGCGCCCGGCCCCGAAGCCTCGATCGGCTACTCCTTCCCGAACCTGCTGATCGACCATGCCATGCGCAACCCGCATGTGCCGCCGGGCTTCTGGCGTGGCGTCAACCTCAACCAGAATGCCGTCTATCTCGAGAGCTTCATCGACGAGATCGCGCATGAGACGGGCAAGGATCCGCTGGAACTGCGCCGTTCGCTGATGAAGAACCATCCCAAGCATCTCGCCGTGCTCAACGCAGCGGCCGAGCGCGCCGGCTGGGGCAAGCCGCTGCCGGCCGGTGTGTTCCGCGGCATCTGCCAGACCATGGGCTTCGGCTCCTATGTCGCTGCGGTCGCCGAGGTATCCGTGGCGGATGACGGCAAGCTGACGATCCACCGCATCGTCGCGGCGACCGACCCCGGCCATGCGGTCAACCCGGCGCAGATCGAACGGCAGGTCGAGGGCTCCTTCGTCTATGGCCTGTCGGCGGCGCTCTATGGCGAGATCACCATCAAGGGCGGGCGCGTCGAGCAGGAGAACTTCGACACCTATGAGGTGATGCGCCTCGAGGCGATGCCGAAGGTCGAGACGGTGCTGGTGCCGTCCGGCGGCTTCTGGGGCGGCGTCGGCGAGCCGACGATCGCGGTGGCGGCGCCGGCCGTGCTCAACGCCATCTTCGCTGCCACGGGCAAGCGCATCCGCTCGCTGCCATTGAAGAATGCCGACCTCAAGAAGGCGTGAGCGCTTTGCCAGCAGGGCGGGGACGATCGTCCTCGCCCTGCTGGCAACGCAGGCCGGCGCTCTCGAATCCTATCGCGTCGTCGCGGACACCATTACCGCCCCGCTTGGCGGAAAGATCGGCAATGTCGCGCGCGGCGCGGCGCTCGTCAGGGATCGCGAGCGCGGCAACTGCCTGATCTGCCATCACGGCGACGATCCGGCCGAACCCTTTCAGGGCTCGATCGGGCCGCCGTTGCGGGGCGTGGGCGCGCGGCTCGACACCGGACAGATCCGGTTGCGGCTGGTCGACATGTCGCGGCTGAACCCGGAAACGGTGATGCCACCCTATTTCCGCATCGAGAACATGCGAGACGTGGCGCCGGCCTATCGCGGCCAGCCCGCCCTCTCGGCACAGGAGATCGAGGATGTCGTTTCCTATCTCGCCTCGCTCAAAGCGCAGTGAGGCCCCCAGCCGCCGGGACGTCGTGGCGCTTGCGGCGGCCGGGCTGGTCCTGCCCACCTTGGCCGGCCCGGCCCGGGCCGAGACACTTGACGATCTCGTGCGCCGCGTCACCGACGGCGTCGCGCCAGCCGCGGGCGGGCTGACGCTGGAGATCCCTGCTCTGGTCGAGAACGGCAACTCCGTCGATGTCCGCATCGCCGTCGACAGCCCGATGACCGAGGCCGCACATGTGCGCTGGATCCATCTGATCGCCGAGAAGAACCCGTTTCCCGACATGGCCCGCATCCATCTCTCGCCGCGCTCCGGCCGGGCGCTGGTCGCCACCACCTTGCGCCTCGCCCAGTCGCAGACGGTGGCAGCCGTGGTCGCCCATAGCGATGGCCGCTATGCGGTCGCGACCGCTCCGGTCGTCGTCACCCTGAGCGCCTGCATCGACGGAGGCTGAGCGATGTTCAATGCCCGCATCACCCTGCCGCCCCAAGCGAAGGTCGGCGAGACGGTCGAGGTCAAGGTGCTCATGCGCCATCCGATGGATCGCGGCGGCCAGTCCGACGGCAAGGGCGGCACCGTGCCCCGCAAGATCCTGAACCGGATGACCGCGACCTATGCGGGGGCGGAGATCTTCCGCATCGACATGCATACGGGCGTCGCCGCCAACCCTTTCGTCTCTTTCAGCACGCGGGCGGTCGAGACCGGCGACATCGTCTTCGAATGGCGCGAGGATGGCGGCGCGACCTATACGCGCACGGCGCGCCTGACCGTGATCTGAGGAACGCCTTGCGGCTGCCCCTGCTCCTCATCGGCCTTTTCGTCGCTCTCGCCCCGGCGGGCGCCGAGGAGATCGCGTCGGGCAGCAGTTTCCTGTCGCCGGAGATGCGGCGCCAGCAGGACGATCCGAACCGCAACCCCGCCTGGTTCTGGGTCGACCAGGGCAAGGAGCTTTTCGCGCAGAAGCCTGCGACCGGGCAGGCCTGCCTCGGCTGCCATGCCGACCCGGCGACGAGCCTGCGCGGCGCGGCCGTGCGCTATCCGCAGGTCGATGGGGCCAGCGGCAAGCTGCTCAATCTCGAGGGCAGGATCGAGCAATGTCGCGTCGAGCGCCAGCAGCAGCCGGCCTTCGGCTACGAGAGCGCGGAGCTCCTGTCGCTCACCACCTATCTCGCCTCGCTCTCGCGCGGCCAGCCGATGAGCGTGCGCACGGATGGGCCGGCGCAGGCCTATTACGAGGCGGGCAAGGCCTTCTACGAGCGTCGGCAGGGGCAGCTCAACCTCTCCTGCAAGCAGTGCCATGACGGGCTGGTCGGGCAGAAGCTGCGCGGCGACACGATCAGCTATGGCGCCGGCACCGGCTATCCGGCCTATCGCCTCGAATGGAACAGCGTCGGCTCGCTGCACCGGCGGCTGCGGGCCTGCTCGCTCGGCGTCAGGGCGTCGCAGTTCGACTATGGCTCGCCCGAATACCTGGCTCTGGAACTCTATCTCGCCGGGCGGGCGAAGGGGCTGCCCGGCGAGACGCCGGCGATGCGCCGGTGACGCGCCCTCACATTCTCTTGCCGTCGGCGGCGAACTGCTTGAGATAGGCGGCCAGGTCGACAATCTCCTTGTCGTTCTTGATGCCGGCGAAGACCATCTTGGTGCCAGGCATCTTTGCCCGTGGATCCCTGATGTAGTCGGCGAAGCTGGCATCGTCCCAGGTTATGCCGGCACTCTTGTTGGCCGGGGAATAGCTGTAGCCCTCGACCGTGCCGGACTGGCGGCCGAAGAGGCCGTTGAGCGCCGGGCCAATCACGTTCTTCGCGGTTTCGCCGACCTGATGGCAGGCGCGGCATTTGGCGAAGGATTTCTCGCCGGCGGCAACGTCCTGGGCGCTGGCCGAGGCCGCGCCGAGACAGGCCGAAGCCAGCAGGGCAGCGGTTGCGGCGATCGTCTTCATCATCTGTCTGGTCTCCAATGCGAGTAATTCGAAAAACCGAACCGGCCGCGCTGGCGCGTCATCCGGTGAGCGCGGGGCGTTCAGGTGAAGATGTCGGCGCTGATCGCGTCGTACCAGGCCATGTTCTCGGCCTGTGTCTGACGACGGACCTCGTCGCTTTCGCCTGGTTGCGAGATGAAGGTTTCGGTCGCGGCGATGCGCCCGTCGCGCGGCTCGTAGCGCCCACCGACCTTGATCGCGTCGTCGGGGGCGACGAGGCTCCAGCAGGTGTTGAAGTAGCGCGTCGGAAAGGCCGGGCCACCCGCCAGTTCGGAGCAGACGACCATCGCCGCGACCTTGGCCTGATTGTTGGCCGAGAAGGCCGATTTGGGCATGTCGCCGGCGATGCAGGCATCGCCGAGCACGAAGACCGCCGGGTCGGCGGTCGATTTCATCGTCGCCGGGTCGATGGCGCAATAGCCGCCGGCCGGCGCCAGCCCCGCCTCGCGCGCAATAGCGCCTGCCATCTGGGCCGGGATGACGTTGACGAAGGCGCAATTCTCATAGGTCTCGAAGCCGGTGACGACCGTGCCTTTGGCCGGATCGACCGACTTGATGCCGTCATGCACGCGCGGCGCCAGCCATTCGATCATCGACCCGTAGCGCTTTTCCCAGTCCGGCATGAAGACGCCCTGCTTGGAGAAGCTGTCCTTGGGGTCGAGGATCACCACCCGTGCCTTGGTCCGGCCTGTCGTCCTGAGGACATGGGCAAACATCGAGGCGCGTTCATAGGGGCCGGGCGGGCAGCGGTAGGGATTGGGCGGTGCGATCATGACGATGGTGCCGCCATCGGGCACCGCCTCGAGCTTCTGCCTGATCAGCTGCGTCTGCCGGCCCGGCTTCCAGCCATGCGGCATCGCCTCCTCGGCGTCTTGCGACCAGCCGGGCACGGAATCGTATTTCAGGTCGATGCCCGGCGAGAGCACGAGGCGGTCGTAAGGCAGGCGCGTGCCATCGGCGAGCAGGACCGCCTTCGTGTCGCGATCGATCCGGACGGCGCGCTGGCGCGCGAGCGTGATGCCATAGGTCGCCGTCAGCGCATCATAGCGATGCAGAAGCTGCTCATAGCTCTTGAAGCCGCCGACATAGAGATTGGAGTGGAAACAGCTCTGATAGGTCTCGTTTTCCTCGACCAGCGTCACCGCAATCGCGCCGCCACCGTCGCGGGCGATGTATTTGGCCGCAGTCGCGCCGCCCGGCCCGCCGCCGACCACGACGACTCGGGCCTTTGCCTGTCCGAGAACCGCAGGCATGCACAGTGAGGCGGCGGCGAGAATGGCCCCGGAGCCGGCAACGAGATGACGACGCGTCTGTGTCATCGGCAGCCTCCGTAATCTCAGGGCTTCGGCGAGAGCGCGCCGAAATAGGCCGCGAGCGCCGTCATATCGCCATGGCTGAGTTTCGCGGCGATGGCTTGCATGACCTGGCCACCGCGCTCCTTGCGCCCATATGAGGCCAGCACGGCGGTGAACTGGTCTTCCGGCCAGCCGACGATCGGAGGGATTCCGGTGACGCTCTTCCCCGAAAGCTGATGGCAAGCCGTGCATTCAGCCGAGAGATGGCGCCCGAGCACTTCATTCCCGGCCGCTTCTGCCCGCCCCCACCAGAACATCAGCGTCACGCATCCTGTACACAGGGCGCACAGAAAACGCCGCGCGCGAGGCTGGCCATGCCTGTCAGCAAGATGTGCGCTGTCGCGGTCGGAGACGTTCTGCTTCGGCATTCGTGGCAGAGTTTCAGAAGCGCCCCTCGGGAGCTAGACCGTCATTCGACACATTTCGATCAAGGGCACGTCACGATCACGTCAGCGCGAAATGTCTGCTTTCCGAACGGTGCCCAATGTCGGCTCATGGCGCGTTGCGGCGGTGGGTGCACCGCCATTTTCGCCGGCGATGCGCAAGCCATCGGAGCTCTCAAGGGAAACGGACGGCCGCCGTTGAGCCGCGAATAATCAGGCTCGGAGGCATGACGGTTCTGGATGCCTGCAACGTCGGCGTTGCGACGAGATCCAGCAAACGCTCAGCCGCCTCGAAGCCCATGCGGTAGTGCGGAATGCGGATCGTCGTCAGCGGTGGCCGCATCCGATCCGCGAATGGCATGTCGTTGAATCCGCTCACGGAGATGTCGGTCGGGCAGCTGAAGCCTGCCTCTTCGATGGCCGTCAGACAGCCGATAGCGAGCCAGTCATTGGCTGCGAGAATGGCCGTCGGCTGCCCTCCGGCCTCAAGCAGGTGGCGGCCACAGCGATAGCCCTCCTGCTCGGAAAAGGTCTCCGCCGCAACGATCAGCCGGCTGTCGACCTCGCCGGCATGCTCTCGGGCAGCGGCCATGAAGGCCTCCCGCCGCGCGACGCCCGTCGAGGTATCCTGCGGGCCAGCGATATGGGCTATGCGGTGATGGCCGAGGCCAGACAGATGCGCGAACATCATCGTCACGCCTTCGCGATCGTCGCCAACGACGGCACTGACGGAGGCGCACTCGATTTCGCGGTTCAGCAGGACGATGGGTACGCGACGCGCAAGTTCGTCGAGTTGCTCCGCATCCTCGATATGAGCCGACGCCAGGATCAGGCCATCGAGCCGGCGGTCGAGATAGGTCGCGATGATGGCCTTTTCCTTGGCAGGCCGAAAATCGGAATTCGCCAGGATCGCGCTGTAGCCGTCAGAGCTCAGGCGATCCTCGATACCCCTGAACATCGGCGGAAACATCGTATTGGTCAGGTCCGGAACGATGACGCCGATCATGCGGCTGCGCTGCATGCGCAGGCTCGCGGCAATGGCGTTGCGGCTGTAGCCGAGCTGGTCGGCAGCGCGGCGCACACGCTCCACCACTTCCGGCGAGAGGCGCCCCGCCAAAGCTGGATCGAGCGCCCGCGACGCCGTCGACTGGTGGACATCGGCGGCAGCCGCGACATCGCTCAGTTTCGGCCTGCGGCTCACGCGGATCCTCTCGTTGCCAATGTCGTTGCGCTGGCCTAGCGATAGCACTTGGCATTCGATTGCACAAACCTTGCATCGACGCCAAAATCAGCAGAGGGGCATGGAATGAGCGTGGAACTGGGCCGTCCGGCGACGTCGGGCGGCGAACGCAACGCGAGCACGGATTATCGGCGCGTCTTCCTTCCGCTCTGGGCCGCGATGGTAGCTCTGCAAAGCGGCCTGCTGATCCATGACGTCGGCGCGGCCTGGATCATCTCGCAGCAGACCGACAGCCGCAGCATCGTCGCGCTGGCCCAGACGGCCTCTGCCCTGCCCTTCTTCCTGCTGGCCCTGCCTGCGGGCGCACTTGCGGACATGGTCGAGCGCAGGCGCCTCGCCCAGGCCGCCGCCTTCGTGTTGTCGGCCCTGTCGCTGGCGGCGGCGGCTGCCAGCGCATCCGGCATGCTGAGCGTGCCCCTGCTGCTCTTCGCGTCCTTCGTCAATGGCTGCTGCAACGCCGCCTTCACACCGGCCTGGCAGGCGATGACGCCGGAACTCGTCAGTGGCGAGCGCTTGCCGGGCGCGCTCGCGCTGAACAGCCTCGGGATCAATATCGCCCGCTCGACAGGCCCGCTGCTCTCCGGCCTGCTGCTCTTTCTCTCCGGGCCGCCGGCCGCCTTCCTGTTCAACGCGCTGCTCTATCTCGCCGTCGGCTTTGCCTTTGTCATGTTGGCCCCTCGTCGCCCGGTTGCCGCCATGACGGAGAGCCTCGCTTCGGCCATCCGGGGCGGCCTCGCCTATGTGCGGCACGAACCGGGACTGCAGGTCGTTTCATTGCGCGCCGTCTGCTTCTTCCTGTTCGCGGCTTCGTTCTGGGCGCTCGCGCCGGTGGTCGTCCGCGATTGGTTCGGCGGCTCGAGCATGATGCTCGGCATCATGGTGGGCTGCGTCGGTCTCGGCGCCGTCCTTGCGGCCCAGTCGTTGAAGGCGCTGCGCAGCCGCTTCGACCTCGACGCGATCATGTTCGGCGCCGGGCTCGCTGCTTCGGTTGCCCTCGCCCTGGCGCCACTGGCGCCGACGGCCTTGGCTTTCGCGTTCCTGCATATCGTGCTCGGTTTCTGCTGGCTGCTCTGCTTCTCCTCCGTCCACCTCGCCGCGCAGTTGCGGCTGACACCGTGGATTCGGGCGCGCGGCACGGCGATCTATCTCATCGCCGTCTTCGGCTCGCTTGCGCTCGGCAGCTTCCTGACCGGCCTTCTCGCCGATCATTTCGGCATGGCCGCGGCATTCTGGATCGCGGCGAGCGGGCTCGCCATCGCGACGCCCTTCGCCTGGCGACACCTGAAGATCGCCGCCGGGGCGCCGGAGAAGCTGGCGGCTTCCATAATCCTGCAGGCCACGGCAGCGATCGCGCCGACTGGCCCGGTCCTCGTCGAAATCCGCTACACGCCAAAGCCGGGAGCGGTGGATGCCGCGATGAAAGCCCTCGATCGGCTGCGTGCGACGCGGCTGCGCAGCGGCGCGCGGCACTGGAGCAGTGCGCACACGGGCGACGCTCTCGTCGAACGCATCGCATATGACGATGCCGCTGCGCTGAAGCGCAGCGCTGCCCGCCAACTCTCCGGCGATGCCGTGCGCGAGGCAGAATTACTGGACTTGCTGTCGGCGCCTCCCGACGTCGCGCTGCCTGCCGCTTGACGGGCTGCTGCGCAATCCAAGGGCAAAGCGCGCCAGCCATTTGAGCAGCAGCCCGGCATCGCACCCCCAAATTGGACCTGTGATCCATCTGGGCGTCTGGCATGCTTCTTGATTGTTGAGCAATCGATTGCAGAAACAAGATAGGGGTCCGGCATGATCACGCGCAGACAGGTTATCGTCACCGGCTCGGCTGCGGCCGCCGCCATTGCCATGCCCGGCGTCCTGCGGGCCCAGGCCGGCACCAAGATGCGGATCGGCGTCGTGCCGCTGATCTCGTCCGGCCCGTTCTTCATCGCGCAGGCCAAGGGCCTGTTCCAGAAGGTCGGGCTCGATATCGAGATGCGAACCTTCGCCGATGGCGCGCTCGCCATCCCGGCCCTCGTTGCCGGCGAGCTCGACGCCACGGTGGCGACGATCAATGCCGGCCTCGTCAACGCGGTCTCGAAGGGCGCGAATTACAAGCTCTTCCTCGACCGCGGCAGCGAGAAGGTCGGCGCCGGCTCGATGAGCATTCTCGTCTCGAACAAGATGTACGAGGCCGGCGTCACCGGCATCGACAAATTCGCGCTGCTGAAGGGAGCCAAGTTCTCCCTGCAGGCGCCGGGCGGCATCGACCAGTATCTGCTCGCCCGCGGTCTGGAAAAGGCCGGGCTCGATCCGCGCACCGGCGCGACCTATTCCGCCGGCCTGACCTATCCCGACATCATCAAAAGCCTCGGCACCGGCGTCACCGACGCCGCTCAGTGCCCCGTCCCGCTGGCGTTCCTCGCCGAGGCCAACAATGTCGGCAAGCTGATCGGCGCCGGCTACGAAATCGAGCCCGGCTGCCAGCTCGCCTGCTGGGCCATGCCGACCAAGTTCATGGAGAGCAATCGCAAGGCCGCCGTCGCCTTCGCCATGGCTCACATCCACGCCGCCCGCCTCTTCACCGAGGGCGCGCAGAAGAAGGACCCCGAGATCATCAAGATCATCTCGGATGCGACGAAGGTTCCCGCCCCGCTGATCGAGAAGGCGGCACCGCGCTGGACCGGCTACGACAACGACGGGATGCCGGATACCGCGAGCGTGATGCGGCAGGCGACCTTCTGGGTCGACACGATGAAGCTGATCGGCGGGCCGGTGCCCAAGCAGGAAACCCTGCTCGACCTCAGCATCGCGCAGGAGGCTGCTGCCGCCCTGAAATCCGCGAACCCCTTCATCTAAGGGAGCGCCGCGGTGACCTCTCCCGTCGTCGACATCCGTTTCGAGGATGTGCGCCTCGCCTGGCCGTCCAAGGCCGGGCAGCCGACCGTCGCGCTCGACCGGATGCGCTGCGCCATCACTGCGGGCAAGGTCACCGCCATCATCGGCCCGAGCGGCTGCGGCAAGAGCACCATGCTGCAGCTCGCCCGCGGCTTTCTCGACCCGAGCGCGGGCGAGATCCGCTTCGTCGACCGGCGCTCCGGCCAGTCGGCACCGCGACCACCGATGGCGACGGTCTGGCAGGGCTTCAACCTGTTTCCCTGGCTGACCGTGCTCGACAATGTCGCCTTCGGCCTCGAGATGGGTGGCATGGCCAAGGCCGAGCGCCATGAGCGTGCCCGCGAGGCCCTGGCCAAGGTCGATCTCAAGGGGTTCGAGAGCAAATATCCGCGCCAGCTTTCCGGCGGCATGCGCCAGCGCGTCGGCATCGCCCGAGCCCTGGTGATGAAGCCCGAGGTGCTGCTGCTCGATGAGCCTTTCGGTGCACTCGATGCCCAGACTCGCCTCGTGCTGCAGGAGCAGGTCGCAGGAATCGTCGAGGAGACCGGTGCCACGGTGCTCCTGATCACGCATTCGATCGAGGAAGCCATCCTCCTTGCCGACACGATCTTCGTCATGACGGCTCGGCCCGGCCGGATCGCGCGCGAGATCGAGGTCACCATGCCCAAGCCGCGCACCTTGGCCGACCTGAAGCGACCCGAGGCGGCGGCGCTGTTCGAGGAGATCTACGATCTGCTCAGGGATGAAGTCATTCGCGCCATGACGAACGAAGGCGGGACGCAGTGATGGCGGGCGAAACGGATCTGGCAGGTTCCGCACCATCTGCGGCAACCACCGCTGCCGCGAACTCGCGTCGCTGGACGCTGCGTGCCGCACTCGACGATCAGCGTCTTATCGGGTGGGGCTTCCTGCTGGCCTTGCTGGCGGTCTGGGAATTCGTCGTCATCCAGGCGCGGATATCGCCGCTCTATTTGCCGCGGCCCACCGGCGTCGTCGCGGTGCTCTGGCAGAATATCCGAGAAGGCGGCCTTTCGACAGACCTTGGCTTCACGCTCTACCGCATCTTCGCTGGCTTCTTCATCGCGCTCGTCACCGGGGTCCTGCTCGGCGTCTGGATGGCGGTGTCGAAGCCGGTCAAGGCGATGGCCGACATCCTGATCGCCGCGCTCTACCCGTTGCCGAAAGTCACGCTGATCCCGCTGCTGGTCATCTGGCTCGGCACCGGTGGCCCCTTCATGCTGACGATCAGCTTCATGGGCGCCTTCTTCCCGATCGTCATCAACACGGTCGTCGGCGTCCAGCAATGCGAGCAGGGGCTGGTGCTGGCCGCGCGCGATCTCGGCGCCAATCTGCGCCAGATCGTGCTGCGCGTGCTGATCCCGAGCGCGGTGCCCTCGATCTTCGCCGGCATCCGCATCGGCCTCGGCATTTCCATCATCCTCGTCGTCGCGGCCGAGATGGTCGTCGCCAAGGATGGGCTCGGCGCGCGCCTTTTCGTCGCCGGGCAGTTGCTCGACACCGAACTCGTCTTCGCCGTGCTGCTGGTGCTGGCCGTGCTCGGCATCCTGATCACCAAGGGCCAGGATCTGATCGACGCGCGCCTCGGCCTCTGGCGCACCAGCTGACACCGCTCTGCCCGCTTCTCACCTCGTCTCAGGAGATCGCCATGTCCGCAGCTCACCTCAAGGTCGTTCAGCCCGAGCCCGACAAGGCTCACATGATGCCCTACGCGCCGGCCATCCACATCGTCGGCGCCTGCAACCTGATGTACATCTCAGGTGCGACAGCCTCGCCGCTCTACCACAATCACCCGCATATCGATTCTGAGCACGACCACTCCAACGACATCGCCGTGCAGACCCGCAACGCGATGGAGACGATCAAGTCGATCCTCGAGACCGTCGGCGCCAGCTGGAAGGACGTGGTTAAGGTCACGAAGTATCTCACCGACATGCGCGATGCCGATGGGATGCATGCCGCGATGCGCCCCTATTTCGGCGACTGGCGCCCGGCCAGCACGATGGTCTGCATCAACTCGTTGAGCTCACCCGGCGCCCGCGTCGAGCTCGACATGATCGTAGCCGTGCCGGCGAAAGAGTCCTGAGCCGCGGCTCTCGGATTCTAGCACTCCATCGGAAGGACAATCGTCGCGGCCATTCCGGCCAAGTGAACAGATGGTCGAGCGCGAACGAGGGCGCTCGATCTGCCGCGGGGGAGGCCCGCGATAACCGCCGCGGCGGGCTTGCGGAACCACCTCGCGCAACCGCATGGTTGGCCATCAGCCGAAAGGGGCCTGCCTCATGTCGACAGAACCGACAGCTCATCTCGACCGTCGCAACTTTTTGACAGCTTCGATTGCAACGGCCGGAGTGTCCGCCGCACTCGCCATCGCCGACCGGCCCGCGAATGCGCAGCCTGTGGTATCGCCCTCCGCAGCGCCAGCCTCAGGTACGGTCTATACCGGCGACACGATCCGGGGAAAGCGCGTCGTCAGCGCGCTTGACGTCAATGACCTTGAGCCCGGCAGGAAACACCTGCTGTACTTTCAGGGCGTGCAAATGCCCAGCGGGCAGCACTGGTATGTCTCGGTGACGGTCGCCAAGGGCGCGAAGCCGGGCAAGCGTATCGTCCTGACCAGCGGCGTTCATGGCGATGAGATGAGCTCCGTTCATACAGTGCAAACGGTCATGAACCAGCTCGAACCCACTGAAATGTCTGGCACCGTGACGGCTGTCACCGATATTTCGGGACCCGCAATTGAGGGCATGCAGCGCCGATGGCCGAATTCGGGCCGCGGAATCGACCTGATCGACATGAACCGGGAATGGCCCGGCAACGAGAACGGCCTCACGGCTCCCAGCCGGCATGCCGGACTTCTGTTCAACCGGCTGCTGCGGCCCAATGCCGACGCAGCCATCGACTTCCATACGGGCACGACCGGCTTCGAGGTCACGGCGTTCAACATCGCCGGCATGGACGTGCCGGAGGTAAAGGCGATGGTGGAACTCTATCCCGTCGGCCAGATCTTCGACAATCACGTGTATCCGGGCGTCCTGCACAACGCATTCATGGACGTAGGCATCCCCGCGTTTACGCCGGAGATCGGTGCTGCCCGCGTGCTGAGCCACGAGATGGTGTCACTGTTCGTTGAAGGGACGATGAATGTGTTGAAGCACCACGGCATCGTGCCCGGGCCGATCGGCCGGACGGGAAAGGACGTGACCGTTTTCGTGGGCAACAGTTCTTTTCCGATACTCGCGACCGAAGGCGGAATGGTCGAGCATCTTGTGAAGCTCAACGACAAGGTCTCAGCCGGGCAGAAGGTGGCGGTCCAGCGCAACAGCTTCGGCGAAGTGGTGGCGGAATATGTGAGCGGTGTGGCTGGAGAGGTCGCGGGTCAACGGAGCGACGCGATGTCCGAACCTGGCAATCCGTTGTTGTTCATCCTCTTTCAGCAGGCGGCGCCGGACAAAGCGGAGCAATATCCCGAATAGCTTGATCCGCCCCGGCATGCCCAATCGGCGCCAGGCCAATTGCTCAGACCGATCCGACCGACGGGTCAGGCTGGGTGCCAGTCGGCCACGAGCTCTGCCCGATCTCGCAGGTCATTTGCTTTGCCGCAGGCGCGGCAGCCAATGCGGGGCTGCGCCGATACGCATATTGCGGGGGCATTCGGACACCCTACGGATGTCCACTCTCTGGGAAAGAGCCACGCTCTTCAAATAGCGTCGGCTGGAGGCATTGCCCCTCTGAAATAACCGACGTCGGCCTATGCCGAACCCTCCCGACGATTTGCTAATCAGGCTTTAGGGCGGCTTCCTGGGCCCTCTGATAACTCTCGATCACCGCGGCATAATTGGGTGCTGCGAGGGCATAGAGCTGAGCCAGTTGGGCCGCCTCCGGCCGGGCCCAGGTCCGGGGCAGTTCGGACAAGAGCGCATTTGTCGATGTCGGTTTAACACCACCTTGCACGAAGCGGGCGAGCGATATGCGAGATGCCATCTCGCTAGGATCGCCGGAGGCATCAAGCACCGCATAGACATCGTAGCCCGCAACGCGTGCATCGAGGGCGGGAAACATGACGCAAACGCTGGTCCAGACACCGGCCATGACGAGCGTCTTTCGGCCCGTCGACTCGACTTGGGCCACGAAGTCCGCATTGTCCCAGGCGTTCACCTCGCCCTTGCGCGGAACATAGACGGCGTGCGGGGCAAGCTGATGGATTTCGGGCATGAGCGGACCATTCGTGCCCGCCGGCTCCGAGGCGGTCGTGATCACCGGGATATTCAGGAGCGTGCACAACCTCGCGATCATCTCGACATTGCGGCGTAGATCCGCGACGGGGATATCCTTGACGGTCTGGAACAGTCCAGACTGATGATCGAGCAGCAGCACCAGCGTGTCCGCCGGGTCGATGAGAGCCGCGCCCCCGCCCGTCGGCAGAACGCTTGATTTCGTGAATGCCCGTTCCATGGTTGCGTTCCGATCCATCCTTGAGCCGGAGCTGCGTCCATCCGCGACCCCGAGCATCCTGGTTTGACAATTAAAACAATATTTTATGGGATTATGAGAAGTCCGCGCGGCGCGCATCGCCGAGGGTGACCGTCGATGCAATCACCAGATGTCGGTGATGCATGCAGTCTCCCCAGCGCCGCGGCTGCAGGCGCCAGTCTCGCCGGCACCGTTCAGCTCTGCAAGGCCCAGTCCGCGACGTCCCAGCGCATTTTCCCGCGGTCGGTGACGATGCGTCCAAGCCCCGGGAAGGGCATGTGCGTCGCGGCGATCAGCGCGCCTTCGGCCGCGGCGAGCGGAAAAAATCGATCCCGCATTGCTTTGGCCGCAGCGCGGTCCTGCTCGAACAGGAAGTTCACGTCCGTCGCGCTCGGGTGCACGACGGGGAAGATCATGTCTGAGACCATGATCAGGCTCCGCCCGGCATCCTCGATCCGCACGCCGATATGGCCTGGAGTATGTCCGGTCAGGTCGACGATGGAGATGCCACGAGCAATCTCGCGTGGGCCATCGATCGCCTGCAGGCGGGGGCAGAGGCGCACGACATCCGTCGCCATCTTGAAACTGGTCTGGAGGTAGTCGGGCGCACCATTCTGCTTCGCCGGGTCCGTCCAGTGGCTGACGTCGCGGCGGTCGATATAGACATCGGCATTCGGGAAGTTGTTCTGCCCGCCAGCGATCAGGCCGCCCATATGGTCCTGGTGCATATGGGTCACGATCACGGCGTCGATCTGATCGCGACGCAGCCCGAGCGCGGCAAACGCCTGCGGCAGTGCCCCCGTCTGGCCGATCGATCCGGCCGGGCCGGTATCGAGCAGGATTTTGCGCTCGCCATCGTCGATCAGATATTGGTTGAAGACGAACCGGACACCGCTGGAACGCGCCACGAATTGCGCAGTCGCCGCCTGCTCCACCTCGGTGGGGGTACGGCCGGGGAAGAACGTGTAGGGCATGTCCGCATAGCCATCGGTCAGCGCAGTCACGGTGAAGCGGCCGACCCTGATCTGTGCGAGCGGCGTAACGCCGACCGCGGAAGGAGCCTGTGCGACGCTCGGCGTCGAAGCGGTGAAGGGGAGAGCACCGCCCCCCAGAATGCCAAGCGGAAAGCCGGTCGCGAAGGAGCGGCGGGAGATGGGGGCCATGGTGTCTCCGTGCGATGGGGGCCTTCGGGAAGTTCGGCAAGAGCCCCCACAGCCTCGCCCTGACGTTAGGCTAGCCGTCTGCGCTGGAGTACTCCGTGCTAATGGGAGCCAACCTCTCGGATTCTGGAAGGTAAGATGGATCGCTTTGACGCCATGTCGGTTCTGTTGGCCGTGGTCGATGCGGGCAGCATCTCCGCTGGTGCGCGACGCCTGCACATCCCGCTGCCTACGGTCAGCCGCAAAGTGGCGGAGCTGGAACGCCATCTGGGCACCCGGCTTCTGGTTCGCACCAGCCGAGGACTTTTGCTCACCGACGCAGGCCGCGCATACGTCGCCGCCGCCCGACGGATACTGGGGCAGGTGGAGGAGGCTGAGCGGGAGGCCACGGGTGAGTATCTTGCACCGCGCGGCGCACTGCATGTCACTGCGCCGGTCGCCTTCGGGCAGATGTACCTGATGCCGGTCGCGCTGAGCTTCCTGGAGGGCCAGCCCGAGATCAGCCTGCGCCTCATGCTGGCCGACCGTCAGATCAGCCTCGTGGAAGAGCATATTGATGTTGCGCTGCGGATCGGTCACCTGGCCGACAGCGCACTGATAGCGACCCGCGTCGGAGCTGTAAGACGCGTCATTTGCGCCAGCCCGGGCTATCTCGCCAGGCGCGGCGTGCCGGGATCTCCGGACGATCTCGCGCAGCATGACGGAATCAGCTTCCAGGGCTTCGCCACGGCGCCGGAGTGGCGGTACCGCGGGGATAACGTGGCCTTTGCCGTCGAGCCGCGCCAAAGGCTCGCCGTCAATACGACGGAAGCAGCCATTCAGGCGGCTATCGCCGGTCTCGGGATCATCCGCGTTCTGTCCTATCAGGTCGACGATGAGTTGCGGTCCGGCCGGCTGCAGGTTCTCCTGGCCGAATTCGCGCCGGAGCCTCTGCCGGTCAATTTCGTCTATCCTGGCGCAGGACCGCTGCCGCTGAAGGTAAGGTGCTTCCTCGACTGGGCCGTGCCGAGAATTCGCTCCCGACTGGCAGGGCTCCATAGCGCCTCTGCATGAAGCTTCATCCCCGGCAGAAGTGAAACAAGGATGCCCAAGCGCAGTTCTGGCGCTACGTGCCGGCAGCGACTCCCAAGCCGGCGTGGGAAAGTCCGCGTCCGGGCAAGGCTCCAATATCCGCAGATGGCGCATCCCGCCGGCCACCGCGTGGTCACGGCAATTCGCGCGTCAAGCGAGCTTAGAAGGTTATAGTCGCCCAACCTGCGGCAAAGGAACCGGCAACTCCGCCCGCCTGCCTAATGCGCTCGCCGGGTCTATAGCTGACGAATGTTCCGCCCAGCGTGACATGCTCGGCCAAGACCCATTCTAGCGTCGCCGATGTTTGCTGACCGATGTAACGTCCTGCTCCGCCGGCCGTCCGGGCAACCGGTGTTGCGGCCGGCCCGTAGAAGGCGTCGGCCTTGTTCTGCTTCCAGAGAGGGTTCCAGCCGACGGTCAATTTGATCTTCGGCAACAGGGTCAGCGTGATGTTCGGCTGAATGTCGAGCAGGTTCGCCGGCCCGACGAGGTTCGCCTCGGAGAAATACGGCAGCTTAGGGAAAAGCGGATTGAATGTGCCGAGCCTACCATCGCGCAGATTGCCATCCCCGCTGATCGCGTCCGCGTTGAGTCCGATCCGGGGCGAGAAGGGCAATTGCGAAAAGCTGTAGCCGAGCTCCGCAGACGCGGTCCAGGCGCGGATATCCGCCTGGCCGAAACTGCCAAACTGGACCGCGCCCTCGACATTCCAGTCGAAACCAGACGTCTTGCCGAAAAGCCGGCTGCCAAGCGTGTGGCGGCGTTCATCGGCCGAGCCTTGGGCAAAGCGCGCATTCTCGCGCGTGAGGCCGAGATAATAGAGATCGGCCTTCAGCCCGGCGACGCCGGGGACGGGCGTGGTCGCATACAGGCCCCAAAAAGCCTGCGTGGGGTCGGACCGGTCGTCGAACAGGCCGGCCATAGGCACCACCGGCCGGACGAGGAACGCATCGATGCGCCGGTCGGAATCGGCGATCCAGGCCGCGCGGATGCCGTCGAAGGCGCGACGCACATTCGGGCTTTCACGAACCGAGACGAGCCGTGACGACCCGAAGCTCATCTCCTGGCGCCCGCCTCGGATCATGACGGCGCTGCTCGCGATGGGCAGGCTCAGCTCGCCATAGCCCTGCAGGAAATCCAGCCGATCGAGCTGGGTGCCCGGCGGTGTGACCGCCCAGATCGGAGCCTGGCCGCTAACGAATTCGACGAAGCCGCGAAGATGAGGACCCAATTTCAGGTCGGCAGAGAGGAAGGACCGGACCAACAGACCGTTGTTGTGGGCGGGTGCCGCCAGCCCGAAGACCGGCTGCCGGGAGAATTCCGGACGGATTCGCAATTGCCCGCCGAGGCTCAGGGTAACCCATCCGTCAGGCGACAACGGAATGTCCTTCAGCGCCGCGAAAGGGTCGACCTTCGTTTCCGTGCAAACGGTGGCGCCGGTTCTACCGTCCGGATCGCAGTTCGTGTTCGCCTGGGAGAGTGCCGCGCCGGTGGTGCCCAGCCAGCCCAACCCGCCGGCAATGGCGCCTAGGAGCAGCCTCACGCCGTCTGGCCCGGCGTCGGCTTTCTCGGATCGATGGTCAGGAAGTGACGCACGACCGGCCTCTCGGGGCCGATGTGGAACCGGATCGTATCGTGCTGCAGGTCGGCATCGGCCTTCGACACGCGCTTGTGCTGGCGCAGGTGCTCGGCCCAGGACTCGACCATGAACCACTCTACAATGCCCTCGGGGTCGGCTGCGTCCTCGGTGACGCCCCAGCTATAGGCGCCGTCGCGGCGGCGCTCCGCCGAGAGCCGGTTCAGTGCGGCGAGAAACGCCGGCCGGTCCGGTTTGGCGACGCGGTATTCGATCAGGATCAGGACGGGGCCGCGATCATGGTCCACAGGTTCGGCCGTCAGCGGCTCCGGCCAGTGGTTGGAGGCAACGAGGTCTGCCACGCCCTGGGGAAGCTTGACGCGGTGGAACAGCACGCCAGCGACCAGAAGGCAGCCGGCACCCAAGAGCAGAGTGGCCGGCACGCCGAATTCCTGCGCGACGAGGCCCCAGCACAGGCTGCCTGCCGTCATCGCGCCGTTGAAGACGGTTAGATAGACGGCAAGCGCCCGTCCGCGGACCCAGTTTGGCAGAATCGCCTGCGCAGCGCCGTTCAGCGTCGTCAAGGCGACGATCCAGGCGGCGCCGAGCAGCAGCAGGGTAGCCAGCGCCACGGGCTTGGGCGGAGAGAGCGCGAGCGCCGCCATGACGAGCGAGGTGCCGATCGCGACGCCCAGCAGCAGCTGGTCGGCGTCCATCCGTTTGCGCAGGGCCGGCAGCACCAGAGCGCCGCCGATCGCGCCAGCTCCAACGCAGCCGAGCATGATGCCGTAGAAGCGTGCATCGCCGCCGAGCAGGTTGCGACCGACCAGCGGCAGAAGTGCCCAGACTGCGCTGGCGCAGGCGAAAAAGACGGCCGTGCGCAGCAGCACGACATGCAATTCGCGACTCGCCCGCGTGTATCGCAACCCAGCGCGGAAGGCGCCGGCGAAACGCTCCGACAAGGCGTCGTCGGCGCCCGGCGCGCGGGGCCACCAGATCAGCGCCGCGATCACGAACACATAGCTTAGAACATCGGCGCCGTAGGTGACGGCCGCACCGAACGCAGCCAGCAGCAGGCCGCCCGCAGCGGGGCCGATCGAGCGGGCGATGTTGATGCCGAGCGAGTTAAGCGCCACAGCGTTCTTCACATCCGGCCGGGGCACGAGCTCGGGCACGATCGCCTGCCAGGTCGGCCCCATCAGGGCTGCCCCGATGCCGCCGACGAAGGTCAGGGCGACGATCGCGCTGACGGTCAGAAGCCCGAGATGTGACAGTGCCATCAGGCAGATGCTGACGGCGGCCAGCAGGAGCTGGATCGCGATTAGGAATTTGCGGCGGTCGAGGATGTCGGAGAGCACGCCGGCGGGGATGGCGAGCAGGAAGACAGGTAGCGTGCCGGCAGCCTGGACCAGGGAGATCGCCGCCGGCGAAGCGGAGAGATCCGTCACCAGCCAGGCGCTGGCGACGTCGCGCATGAAGCTGCCGGTGTTGCCGAGCACGGTGGCGGCCCAGAGCACGGCGAAGACCGGCTGCTTCAGTGGCGAGAAGGCGCCGGCTTCCGGAACGGCGGCCTTGGGAGTGGCATCGCTCATTACGGCTGCTCCGATCGCACCGCGCGCTCGCGCAGATCATGCCAGGCGACGAGCAGGAAGCCGCCGACGAGGCCCAGATGCTCGAAAAAGCTGTTGGCCGCCATGAAGCGTGCGGGCGGCGCCATCTCCCAGAAACGCAGCGCCACGAACGTCGCCATGACGGTGAAGGCGGCTAGCGCCAGCGCACCGAGCCAGCGGCCGATGCCGGAGAGGATCATCGCCGAGGCGACGAGTTCCAGCGCGATCACCGCAACCGCCAAAGGCCGCTCCGGCGAAAGGCCGAAATGCTGCATCTCGGCGATGGCGCTCGGGAAGTCGGTCGCCTTGTTGAGGCCACCCTGCAGATACGCGGCGCAGAGGCCGAGCAAGGCGAGCCATCGGACGGCCGGTGTCGCGAAGCGGGCGGCGAAATGCGTGACGGCGTGAGCGGAGTTCGCCACCGTCAGAACGCCCAGCAGGAGCAGCCGAGCGCGCCCCAGAAAGCGGCTTCGTCGCGGGCGGGCGCTTGTGTGCCGAGCGCCGCGTTATGACCATGCCCGTGGACACCGCAGGCGCTGTCACAACCGCAAGCCGCCATCAGCGCATATTTGCGGTCGTCCTTGACCGCCGCGCGCTGCTGGTAGCCGCCGAAGGTGCGGACCGGCGACCAGTCGGGCATGGCGGGCGGCAGCGGGGGGCTCAGCGGCGCGAAATCGCCCGCGCCGAAGACGATTTTACCGCCAAGCAGGGTCAGGACGCTCTCGATGTCCTGGATCTCGTCCTCGGGCACGCTCATGTAGTCGCGGTCGAGCACGACGAGGTCGGCGAGCTGGCCGGTTTTGAGCTGGCCCTTCTTGCCCTCCTCGGTCGAGAACCAGGTGTTCGCTTCCGTCCAGAGGCGCAGCGCGCTCTCGCGGTCGAGCAAATTGCGCTGCGGATAGAGCTTCAGCCCGCCCAGCGTCCGGCCTGTGACGAGCCAGGCCAGCGAAACCCAGGGGTTGTAGCTCGCGACCCGCGTCGCGTCGGTACCCGCACCGACCTTGACGCCGGCTTCCAACATCCGGGCGACCGGGGGGCTGCGCTCGGCCGCCTTGGCGCCGTAGCGTTCGACGAAATCCTCCCCCTGAAAGGCCATGCGGTGCTGCACGGCGATGCCGCCGCCCAACGCAGCGATCCGGTCGATGTTGCGGTCGCTGATGGTTTCGCAATGGTCGAAGAACCAGTGCAGGCCTTCGAGCGGCACGTCGCGGTTGACCTTTTCGAAGACGTCGAGCGCGCGGCTGATCGTCTCGTCATAGGTGGCGTGAAGGCGCCAGGGCCAGCGCTGCTCCGCCAGCAGCCGCACGACCGGCTCGAGCTCGGCCTCCATCGATGGCGGCATCTCGGGCCGCTCGACCTTGAAATCCTCGAAGTCGGCGGCGGAATAGACCAGCATCTCGCCGGCGCCGTTATGACGGTAGAGATCGTCGCCCTGGCCGGGCTTGACCTGCTTGGCCCAGCCGGAGAAGTCGGAAAGCTCCTCCTTCGGCTTCTGCGTGAACAGGTTGTAGGCGAGCCGGAGCGTCAGCTCGCCGTCTGCATGTAGCTTCTCGATGATGGCGTAGTCGTCGGGATAGTTCTGGTAGCCGCCGCCGGCGTCGATGATCGAGGTGACGCCGAGCCGGTTCATCTCCCGCATGAAGTGGCGCGTCGAGTTGAGCTGATATTCCGGCGGCAGTTTCGGCCCCTTGGCCAGCGTCGCATAGAGGATGGTGGCGTTGGGCTTGGCGAGCAGAAGGCCGGTGGGATCGCCGTCCTTGTCCCTGATGATCTCGCCACCGGGCGGATTGGGCGTGTCCCTGGTATAGCCGGCTGCACGCAGGGCTGCGCCGTTCAGCAGCGCACGATCGTAGAGGTGCAGGATGAAGACCGGCGTCTCGGGGGCGATCGCGTTGATCTCGTCCAGCGTCGGCAGTCGCTTTTCGGCGAACTGGTGCTCGGTGAAGCCGCCGACGACGCGGACCCATTGCGGTGGCGGCGTCACCGCGACCTGCGCGCGCAGCATCTCCATGGCCCGGCCGAGCGAGCGCACGCCGTCCCAGCGCAGCTCCATGTTGTAGTTCAGCCCGCCGCGGATGATGTGCATGTGGCTGTCGATCAGCCCAGGCACGACACGGCGGCCGCCGAGATCCATGACCTTGGTTTCGGGGCCGGCGAGCGCCTGCATCTCGGCGCGCGTGCCGATGCCGAGAAAGCGGCCGTCTGCGATCGCCAGGGCTTCCGGGTTGGGATTGCCGCGGTCGAGCGTGGTGAAGCGGCCGTTGACGAGAATGAGGTCTGCGATCATCGCGCGGGCTCCCGAGCCTGAATTCTGGGCTGATGACGTACCACCGATCAACGTGGCGAGCGCGCCGGCCGCGCCGCCGAGCGCCGTGTCGCGACGTGTCGGGTTCGTCATGAGGCGGTCCGGCCGGGCCCCGCCTCGGTCTCCTTGCGATCCCGTGCCGGCAGGGCGCCGAACAGGTGGTCTCCGCATTCGCTTTTGAGCCAGCCTAGACTGAGACCCTCGCCCCCGACCATGCGCTTGGCGATCGGGACGATCTGCTCGCCCGCCAGGATTCCCAGCAGGCCGATCAGCGCGATCACCGGCGGGGCCGGCGAGCGCACATTGAGCAGGCTGTAGACGACGCCGACGATCAGACCGGCGCCCAACGCGAGCAGATAGGGTTTCATGGTCACAAGCCTTTATGCAGAGGCATCAGGCACGAGCCGCCTGGCTGCCGGACGCTGCCGAGGCCGCTTCGGCGATGACGCCGGCGACGGCCTCCGGCATGGACAGGAGGGACATGTGGCTCGCCTTCAACGCGGTCGTCCGCGCTTTCAGCCGCAAGGCCCGTTACTGCTGCTGTTCGACGCTGACGGCCCGCTCCTCCGCCGAGAGGACGCACCAGTTTTGTCGATCGAGCCATGCCGCCAGCTCGATGCGTCCGCCCACGCGCCATGAACGAGGACAATCGTCACAGCTGTCATGATTGCTCCTTCCGATGATCGTCTGGTGCGTGCCGCATCTCAGCCCTTGATGAAGGCGAGCAGGTCGGGATTGATCACCTCGGCATGGGTGGTCAGCATGCCGTGCGGATAGCCCGGGTAGACCTTCAGCGTGCCGTTCTTGAGCAGCTTGATGGACTTCAGCGCGGCATTGGCGATCGGGACAACCTGATCGTCGTCGCCATGCAGGACCAGCGTCGGCACCGTGATCGCCTTCAGGTCCTCGCTCTGGTCGGTCTCGGAGAAGGCCTTGATGCCGTCGTAATGGGCCTTGGCGCTGCCCATCATACCCTGGCGCCACCAGTTTTGAATCACGCCCTGAGAGATGTTCGCACCGCCGCGGTTGAAGCCGTAGAACGGGCCCGCAGCGACATCCAGAAACAGCTGCGCCCGCATTTCGGCCGTGCCCTTCCGGAAGCCGTCAAAGACTTCGAGCGGCACGCCGTCCACGTTCGAGGCGGTCTTGAGCATCAGCGGCGGTACGGCGCTGACCAGCACCGCCTTGGCCACGCGGCCCGCCGGCTGCCCGTGTTTGGCGACATAGCGAGCGACCTCGCCGCCACCGGTCGAGTGGCCGATGTGGACGGCGTTCCTGAGGTCGAGATGCTCGACCACGGCGAAGGCGTCAGCTGCATAGTGATCCATATCATGGCCATCGCTGACCTGCGCCGAGCGACCGTGGCCGCGTCGGTCATGCGCCACGACGCGATAACCGTTCTGGAGAAAGAACAGCATCTGCGTGTCCCAGTCGTCCGAGGACAGGGGCCAGCCATGGTGGAAGACGATGGGCTGAGCGTCCTTCGGACCCCAGTCCTTGAAGAAGATGGAGACGCCGTCTTTGGTGGTGACCGTGGGCATGATGGCTATCCGCTGCATTCGGGGCGTCTGGAGCCGGTCGGGCCGGCGGGGATCGGTGGCTGCTGGTCAGTGCCCTTCGGAGGCGCCGAACATCGTCTTGGCGTAGGTGATGCCGAGGCCGTAGGCGCCGCCGACCTTCTTTGCGATGCCGGTCGTCATCTCGTAGGTCTCGGTCCGCGCCCAGTCGCGCTGCAGTTCGAGCAGGTATTGCAGCGATGTCATCGGCCGCGCGCCGGCCTGGATCATGCGCTGCATCGCCCGTTCATGCGCCTCGTCGGAGACGTCGCCGCAGGCATCGGCGATGACATAGACCTCGAAGCCTTGATCGATCGCCGACAGCGCCGGCCCCACGATGCAGACTCCGGTCCAGAGTCCCGCCAGCACGATGCGTGGCTTGCCGATCTCGTTGACGCGGGCGATGACTGCCGCATCTTCCCAAGTGTTCATCGAAGTCCGGTCGAGCAGCGCCTGGCCTGGAAAGGCCGAGGTGATCTCCTCGAACATCGGCCCGGAGAAGCTGCTCACGGCGACGGTGGTCAGGATGGTCGCAACGCCGAAGCCGGCGGCGGCCTGCGAGACCAGCGCGGCGTTGTTGCGCAGCGTGACGGCATCGATCGATTTCGTCGCGAAAGCCATCTGCGATTGGAAGTCGATCATGATCAGCGTGTGATCGCGAGGAGCCAGAAGCCCCTTGCCTGGGGTCGCCGTCGCCTGAACCATCTGAGTTCTCCTGATTGAGCTCTAGGGGTAGGTGGCGGCCGCCGGTCGGCGCAATTATCCGGTAGGGTCGGTCGCGCTCAGCTTTCGTATAGCTGCCCCGGCTCGCACGGCTTCGCGAAGGCAGGCCAGCAGGGCCTCTGGATCGAACGGTTTTGTGAAATATCCACTCACCCCGGCCCCCAGGGCAGCCGCCCGCGTCGTCTCGTCGGGAAACGCCGTCATCAGGATCATCGGAAGACGCTGAGCCGATAGCGTCAGGGAGCGGTACAGATCGAGGCCGCCCATGCCCGGCATGCGAACATCCGCTATCGCGCATCGCGTCACAGGCCGCAGCACGGACGACAGAAACGTCGCGGCGCTGTCGCAGGCGAAAGTCCGGTAGCCCATGGCCGAGACGAGACTGCTGACGGCATCCCGCGCCGCCGCATCGTCATCGATGATGGCGATCAGCGCGCCCTCTGGCTTCGTCATGCTTCCTGCTGCCGCGCTATTGCTGACCCCCGATCATCGGGGAGGGCACAGGTTGGCAGCAATTATACTCAAGCATCGCCTGCCTATCCGGCAGTGCCGGTAACGGCCTCCGCGATCCTGTCCGACAGGCGCACGAGATCGGCCAGGGAAGCTGCCTGCAGCTTCTGCATGACCTGGGCGCGGTGAACCTTGATCGTGATCTCGCTCAGTTGCAGAGACGCGGCGATCTGCTTGTTCATCAGGCCACTCGCCACCAGCGGCAGGATCTCCCGCTCCCGCGGCGTCAGGCTCTCGTAACGCGCCCGGAGCGCGTCGATCTCCTTCAGCCGGCGGCGCCGATCGACATCCAATGCGAGGCCCTTATGGACCGCATCGAGCAAATCCTGGTCGCGGAACGGCTTGGTCAGGAATTCGATCGCGCCGGCCTTCATGGCTGCGACCGACATCTGGACGTCCCCATGACCGGTGATGAAAATCACGGGAACGCTGCGCCCCTGGCGCGTCAGCTCGCGCTGGAACTCCAGCCCGCTCGCTCCGGGGAGCCTGACGTCGAGGATGAGGCACGCCGGCCCATCATGAGGGTCGGCCGCCAGGAAATCCTGCGCCGAATGGAACGACGCGACAGCGTGGCCGACCGAACGCAGCAGGCTTTCGACCGAGGCACGCATGGCCGGGTTGTCGTCCAAGACGAAGACGAGCGCGACCTCCGAACTCACGCGCTGTCCTCCTGCGCCATCAAGGATTGAAGTGTGGTCGGCAGCGAGAAGGCGAACACCGCACCCTGCGGCGTATGGGGCGAAGTCCACAGCCGCCCCCCATGCGCCTCGATCGTGGATCGGCAGAACATCAGCCCCATTCCCATGCCGTCAGCCTTGGTCGTGAAGAACGGCTCGAATATCCGGTCCAGGGTCGCGGGGTCCAGTCCAGGCCCCGTATCCTCGATGCTGACGACGACCTCGTTATGCTCGCTTGCTCTCGTGGCGATGCGAAGGCGGCGTTGCCGAGCCGGGACGGGTCGCATCGCCTCGAGGGCGTTGTCGATCAAGTTGGCGACCACCTGTTGCAGCTGGATAGCGTTGCCGATCACGAAAGGCGCTTGGCAATCCAGATCCAACGTGACAGCGCCGTGTCCCAGCCGGGCTTCGGGGCCGGCCTGCTTCACCACCTGTTCGATCAAGAGGTTCAAGTCGAGCGGCGTACGCTCGCGCGTGCCTTTCATAAACATCGTTCGGATGCTCGACACCACCTTATTGGCCCGGTGGCCCTCCTCGACGATCCGCCGCATCGCCGCTCTGGCTTCATCGAGGGCAGGCTGGGGCTTGTCGAGCCAACGCAGGCCCGCATTGGCATTGGTGACCATACTGCCCAGCGGCTGGTTGACCTCATGGGCGATCGTCGCCGACAAGGCTTCCATTGCGGTCAGCCGGTTCTGGCGCGCACGCCGTTCGGCGGCCGTGGCGCGCGAGAGGCGAGCATAGACCGCGATCGTCTCCGACAGCATCACGACGAGGATGATGCTTGCCGAGATCAGGCCGTAGAGGCGCCCCGCCCACCAGCCGAGGCTCATGCGCACGCCCGCCCCCAAATACGAAATCTGAATGATTTCGATCAGGAGCGTACCGAGGACGACGACCAGCCAAAGGTCGAGAATCGTGCGGCGCCTGGCCGCCAGAGCGACGATTCCGGCAAGGTAGAGCGCGATCGCGAGCGCAGGAATGGCGCGCCAGAGCAGTCCGGGTGTGAACGCATCCGTCATGAACGCGCTTGACAGGCGCAGCCCGCTGTCATCGGCCAGGATCAGCCAGGAGGCCATGGCGATGAAGGCAAGCACCGACGCCACCGCTGCCGTTATCCAGAAGGTGACCCAGCGACGCGCGAGTTGGCGGTCGGGCAATACGGCATAGGCCAAGATGAACAACGGAAAGCCCAGGCGCTTCAAAGCAGCGAAGGCCGCCGCGCTCTGGATGCCCTCATCGATCCCCAGTGATGAGAAAACGCCCGGAAAGGTCAGAACCCATGGCGCGACCAGTGTTCCTGAAAACAGATAACCGGCCGCTAGAACAAGAATCGCGCGAGAGCGCTGGACGTAGAAGAGCGCGAGAAGCAAGGTCGAAGTGACCAGTTCGATCACCAGCACAGCTGCTGCGTAAGCGGGTAAAACGACGACCAAATTGGTCAGTGAGTGGCCTGCGTAAGGGGCAATCAGCACCAGCACCAGGACCGAAATGGCCAGCATCGAACCAGCCAGCCAGAACTGAACCTGCCGACGTGCAGTGTTTGACAGCAGCAATAAAGGTTCGCCTGCCGACAGATCGCTCGACGGCGTCATGGCTCTTTCCATCGCACCGCAATATTGCGCACGACCAGTTAGCCTTCGCGTGGGCAAAGCCGCAATGGGTCGAAAGGACCGCAGTGTGTGAATGTCCGCTTCAAGCTCGCTAGCTGAGGTCGGCTTTGGCGCGACCCGGTGGTTGACCTCGGCACATGTCGGTCAATTTCATCGCTATTGCTGCTATAGATCGCTCCTCAAGTCTGAGCGCAAAGCAGGAGCGGATTGTGACCGAGCGATTTGAACGGCACCGCCAACCCTGGACCTCTGAGGAGCTCCAGAAGCTGAAATTGCTTGCTGGAAAGGGCATGGCCTTGAAGGCGATTGCGAAAGCGATGACTCGTAGCGAAGAATCAATCAAGGACCGCGCCAAACTCGACGGTATCGGGATCGCGAAACTCCGCTAGCGTCGGAGGCTTAGGAGCCAACACCGAGCCTTCACTTCGCATGTTGGGGCAATTGTTTGGGCGTGAGGATGTTGCTGAACGGTTCATCGCCTTCCGCAATGATCAGATCGCGCGCGTGACGACGCCAATTGCGGCGATGCCAGACCTGAAGCGTCCCCTCGTGATGCTGGATCGCATTCCGGGATACTCTGATGGCTGCTGCATGAGCTTCGGAAGGGAGAATTTCGGCCTGATGGTCGAGATGGCGGGCGGCCGCAATCTTGGCTCCGACCTGTTGCCCGGCACGTTCGGCACGATCAACTCCGAAACGATCATCGCCCGCGACCCAGACGTGGTCATCGTCACCGGCGGCAACTGGAACGCTCTCGCGCCGGGCGGGGGATGGGTCGGCCTCGGCCCGGGAGCCGACTTGCCGGAGGCCCGGCGCAAGCTGGCCGCGCTCACCCAACGCCCGGCCTTCGTCCATGGCAAGGCCGTGGCCGAGCGGCGCGTGCACGCGATCTGGCACCAGTTCTACAACAGCCCATACCAGTTCGTCGCGCTCCAGCGGATCGCCCGCTGGCTGCATCCGGAACTCTTCGCCACCTTGGATCCGGACGCGACTTTGCGCGATCTGCATGAACACTTCCTGCCGATCCGGTATCGCGCCGGCTACTGGACAGACCTCGAAGCAGGCTGAGGCGCGAGCACCGAGCATCGGAACGCCGGAGCCTCAGCTTCCGCCGCGTTTGTCGGGAACGCCTTCCGAGGCCAATCAGGCATAGCGGCAGAGGCGGTCTTTCCCAATGGCCGCCGGCAGCCGCTCCGCCGCCGGGCCGTAGCCGCCACCGCCCGAGGTTTCGAGCCGGATGATGTCGCCCTTCAACAGCGGCAGGTTGTTGATCTTGGAGCCGAGCGCCTGCCGCTCGCCGTTGCGGATGAGGTAGAGATGGCCCTCGCGGCCCGGTTCTCCGCCTTCCAGCCCATACGGCTTGAACTTGAAGCGCTCGAGATTGGCAGTGAACACTGCGGCCGCGCTGTCGACGCGCCATTCGCGGAAGAGGCCGAGTCCGCCGCGGTGACGGCCGGCGCCGCCCGAGCCGTCGATCAGCCCGTAAGCGGTGACGGTCAGCGGCACGTCGGCCTCGATCATCTCGATCGGGATCGAGGCATTGTTGTGCATGCCGTAGGAGAAGGCGTTGAGCCCGTCCTGATCGTCATAGGCGCCGGTGCCACCGATCTCGATCTCGACCAGCACGCCGCGCTCACCCTGCTCGCCGATGGTCTGGAAGGAGCAGACATAGGAGACGCCGTAATAGGCCGCCGGAACGCGGCCGGGTACGGCCTGATGCAGCGCGCCGAACATCGTCGTCGCCAGCCGGTGGCCGACTGCGACGCGGTTGGCGACCGGGGCGGGATGCCGCGGATTGACGATCAGCCCTTCCGGCACGATCAGCGAAACCGGCCGGTAGCAGCCGGCATTGGCGGGGATCTCCTTGTCGGCGATTGCCATCACAGCGTAGTAGACGGCCGAGCCGGAGGAGGCGACGGTCGCGTTGATCGGCCCTGTCGCCTGCTTGCCGCAGCCGGAGAGGTCCACGACCATTTCCTCGCCCTTCACCTCGATCTCGGCATGGATGCGGATAGGATCGGGCAGGATGCCATCGTCGTCGAGGAAGTCTTCGAAGCTGTAGCGCCCGTCGGGGATGCGCCCAATCATCGCCCGCATGGCGCGCTCCGAGCCGTCGAGCAGCCGCGTGCAGGCCTCGATGATCGTGTCGGCACCGAAGCGTGTCGCGAGGCGCAGCATCGTGCCGTGGCCGACGGCGAGCGAGGCGAGCTGCGCTTGCAGATCGCCCATCAGCATGTCGGGCCGGCGCACGTTCTGCAGCATCATGGCGAGCACGTCGTCGTTCATGACGCCGCCGCGCAGGAGCTTCAGCGGCGGGATACGCAGGCCTTCCTGGAAGATCTCGGTGGCGCTGGCGGCGTAGGAACCGGCCGCCATGCCGCCCATGTCGAGATGGTGGCAGAGCGTTCCGACGATGGCGATGCGCTTGCCCTCGGCGAAGACCGGCCGGTAGGCCAGAATGTCGGGGATATGCTGGCCGCCGCAATAGGGGTCGTTGGTGATGACGACGTCGCCCTCCTGCCACTGATCGAGCGGCAGGAACTCCGCGACGATGGTACGCAGGCCCGCGCTCATCGAGTTGAGATGGCCGGGGATGCGGGCCGATTGCGCGACATTGTAGCCGTCGCGATCGAACACCGCGGTCGAATAGTCGAGCATCTCGCGCACGATGGTCGAGCGGCTGGTGCGCCAGACGGTGACGTCCATCTCGTTGGCGGTGGCGGTGAAGGCGTTGCGCAGCACTTCGAGGGTGACGGGGCCAAGCTCGGGCTTCGCAGCGGCGGTTCTGGTCATGGCGGTCATGGTTCGTCTCGCTCAGATCTTGCGGGCGATCAGCGCGCCCATCGAGCCGGGCGCACAGACCCAGCCGGCCGTCAGCAGGATCGTGGTGTATTCCTCCTCGACCAGTGCCGGCCCGGCGATCTCGCCGGCCAGCGCCGGACGCCGGTAGACGGGCACGTCGCTGAAGGCGCCGTCGAGCAATACCGGCCGGGCCTCCATCGGCTCCGGCTTGCCGCTGGCGACCACCGCGGTGGCGATTGCCGTGCCGGTCGATAGCACGCCGACCGCAGCGAGCCGCAGCGCCACGAGCTCCACTGCCGCCTTCGTGTCCGAATAGGAGAAGCGCTGGGCGTGGCCCTTGTGGAAATCGGCAATGACGCGGGCGAGCGCTTCCGAGGTAGCTTCCGCTTCGGTCCAGGGCACGACGAGTTCGGAAGCCTGGCCGCGATAGCGCAGGTCGGCCGATATCAGATAGCGCCGCTTCTCTGCCGGCACGCCGTCCTCGTCGAGCAGGGCTTTGCCCTGGGCCCTGAGCTCCGAGAGCATGGTCGCCACATGCGGCAGGCTGGCGTCTGTCGCCGGCATCACCCGGCTGCGGGCGAGATCGTGGACGATATCGGAATGCAGGATGCCATAGGCGGAGAAGGTCGAGGCATCGGCGGGGAAGATCACCTCCGAAACGCCGAGCTCCTCCGCGACGGGGATCGCGTGCAGGCCGCCGGCGCCACCGAAGGAGACGAGGCTGAAGTCACGTGGATCGAGCCCCTTCTCGAACAGGCTGAGGCGCGCGGCGGCGGCAAGGCTGGTGTTGGTGACGGTCATCATGCCGTCGACTGCCTCCTCCATCGAGAGGCCGAGCGGCTTGCCGACCTTAGCCGTGATGGCGGCGCGCGATCCGTCCAGGTCGAGCTTCATCGCGCCGCCGAGGAAGTAGCGGGGGTCGAGCCGGCCCATGACGAGGTTGGCGTCGGTGACGGTCGGCTCCGTGCCGCCGCGTCCGTAGCTGACCGGACCCGGCCGCGCGCCGGCACTGCGCGGGCCGACGCGTAGCCGTCCGGCCTCGTCGATCGAGGCGATCGAACCGCCGCCCGAGCCGATGGTCCTGATCTCGATCATCGGCAGGCGGACGGGCAATTCGTCGATCTCGCCCTGGGTCATCTGTGTGACCGCGCCCTCGCGCACCACGCAGACGTCGAAGCTGGTACCGCCCATGTCGACGCCGAGCAGGTTCGGGCGCTCCAGCGCCTCTGCCATGCGCAGCGTCGCGAGCGCGCCGCCGGACGGGCCGGAGAGCAGGAGGCGCGCCGGCTGGCGCTTCGCGACATCGGCGCTGCAGACGCCGCCATTGGACTGCACGAGCAGCAGGCGGGCCGCGACGCCGGCCTCGGCCAGCCTCGTCTTCAGCCTGTCGAGATAGGTGCCGACCACCGGCAGAAGCACCGCGTTGAGCACCGTCGTCGAGCTGCGCTCGAATTCGCGGATCTCGGGGCTGATATCCGAGGAGAGCGAGACCGGGATCGCAGGGAAGCGCTGTGCCAGCCAGTCGGCGAGCGCCTTCTCATGGACATCGTTGCGATAGGCGTTCAGCAGCACGACCGCGATGGCGCCCGGCTCGGCCGCCGCGATCTTTTCCGCCAATGGTTCGAGCAGGGCGGTGTCGAGCGGCGTCTCGATGCTGCCGTCGCCCTTAATGCGCTCGGGGACGCCGAAGCGTCGGTCGCGCCCGATCAGCGGCTCCTGGCGCTTCTGGCGGGCGCTGTAGATGTCGCGCCGGTTATGCCGGCCGATCTCCAGCACGTCCTCGAAGCCGGCAGTCGTCAGCAGCACACCGCGGGCGAGCTTGCGCTCCAGCACGGCGTTGGTCGCGATGGTGGTGCCGTGCAGCAGCAGGCGAATGTCGGCCAGCGAGAAGCCATAGCGCTCGCCGGCTTCCTTGAGCCCGGTAAGGAGGCCGATAGAGGGGTCTTCCGGCGTCGTCGGCGTCTTGAGGCTCGATAGCGCGCCGGTGACCTCGTTGAGGATCTGCAGGTCGGTGAAGGTGCCGCCGATATCGATGCCGATACGGATGAAGGGGGCGGAAGTCACGGGAACTCCGGTCATGATCAGGGATGAGGTTGGGAAGGACCGGCTGCTCAGCGCATCAGCGCGGGCAGCCAGAGCACGAGCTGGGGCCAGAGCAGCAGCACGCCGACGGCCAGGAGATAGGCGAGGAGGAAGGGCATCACGCCGGCGAAGACGTCGGTGATCGGCCCGCCCTTCGGGCGCATGCCCTGCAGGACGTACATCACCGTGCCGTCGGGCGGGCTGATCTGCGCGATCTCGACCAGCATGGTCACGATCACGCCGAACCAGATCGCGTCGTAGCCGAGGCCGGTGACGATCGGGAACACCACCGGCACCGTGGTGATGATCATGGAGAAGCCCTCCATGAAGGTGCCGAGGGCGAAATACATGCCGATGATCGCGAGCATGATCGCCCAGGGCGGCACCGGCAGATGCGAGATCATCTCGGCGACGGCCTGCGGCACGTTGATCAGCGTCAGCACGTAGTTGAGCAGATAGGCGCCCATGATGATCAGGCCGAGCAGTGCCGTGTTGCGCGCCGTCGTCAGCGCCGAGGCGTGCAGCATGGCGAAGGAGAGCCGGCGCTCGATCAGCGCGAAGAAGGCAGCCCCGACCACGCCCAGCGCCGCAGCTTCGGTCGGCGTCGCATAGCCGGCATAGATCGAGCCAAGGACGAGCACGATCAGGATCAGCGTCGGCACCAAATCCCGCAGCGCCTTGATCTTGACCATGAGGGGCAGCGGTGCAGGCTTCTCCATCGGGTTGCGCAGGCCATGCATCACGATGATCGCGATGAAGAAGGCCGTGACGATCACGCTGGGGATGATCGCCGCGATGTAAAGCGCACCGACCGAGGTCTCGGTGATGAGGCCGTAGACGATGAAGGTGATGCCGGGCGGGATCAGGTTGCCCATCGCGCCGCCGGCGGCGAGCGAGCCCAGCACCATGCGCTGGTTGTACTTCGTCCCCTCGAAATAAGGCAGCGCCACCGAACCCATGGTCGCCGCGGTGGCGACCGATGAGCCGGAGATCGCCGAGAACAGGGCGCAGGCGGCGATGTTGGTGTGCAGCAGGCCGCCCGGCAGGCGGTTCAGCCAGACGTTCAGCGCCTTGTAGAGCCGTTCGGAGAGGCCGGCCCTCAGCAGGATTTCGCCCATCAGCAGGAAGAGCGGCACCGCGATCAGCACGAAATTGCTGGACGGGCCCCAGAAGGTCTGGCCGGCGAAGGCCCAGAACGGCCTGTCGGAGAACATCAGCCCGGTCAGCGCCGCGAGGATGCCGAGCACGGCGGCGACATGGACGCCGGCGCCGAAGAACACGGTGAAGATCGCGACCAGCGCCAGGATCTCGGCCACCGGTAGGGCCTGTGCGCCGGCGGCGAAGACGACGACGCCGAGCAGGGCGAGCAGGAAGACGACGGCAATCATGCGCGCGTCTCCTGCCGGGCCATGGCGACGGCTTCGAGCGCTTCCTCGGCCTCGTCGTCGATGCTGCGCGAACCGAGCAGCGCGGCGATCTCGTCGTAGCGGCCGCAGAACAGACCGAGCGCGGCCTCCAGCACCAGCGCTGCGATCATGACCAGGAAGGCGCCGAGCCCGAAGGCCCAGATGCCCTGCGGCAGGGCCATCGGAATGTGCAGGGCGCTGTTATCGTGCGCGTCGAACATCAGAGACTCATCCAGCAGTTGCCATCCCGCCCAGGCGAGGAAGGCGGCGAAGAGGCCGAGCAGCAGCAGGGCGAAGAGGTGAAGCAGGGCGCGGGGCCTGAGCGGCATCCGGTTGATCAGGACGTCGACCCGGATATGCGCCCGCTCGGCCAGCGTATGCGCCAGCGACCAGGAGATGCCGCAGGCCAGCATGTAGCCGCTGATCTCGACGGTCGCGGCGCTGGAGACGCCGAAGACCGAGCGGCCGACGATATCGGCGGTGATGAAGAGGGCGCAGGCCACATAGTTCCAGCCCGCGACATAGGCCATTCCGGCTGCCGCACGGTCTATCGCCCTGCGCAAGGCCCGGGCGAACCGCAGTGCAGCCGGAGCCGAGGCTCCGGCTGCTGCGCTCAAGGCTTGAACTCCACCTTGGCGATCGGCGCGATGACCTGGTTGTAGACCTCGCCGCAACGCGCGCCGCAACGCTTCACGAAGCCGGGCAGGACGGTGCTCTGCATGATCTGGCGCACGAGAGCCTTGTCCGCGTCCGTCGCCTTGACCTCAGTCATCGGCTTGGCCGACAGCGAATGGATCTTGCAGGCATCCTTGTTGCCGATGTTGCAGTCGATGCCATCGCGAGTCGCGGCGTCGCCGAGCTTCCAGAGCTCGTCGGTCATCTGCGCGAAGGTCTTCTCCAGCAGCGCCTTGGTGCCGGCGTCGAGCTTGTTCCACCAAGCCAGGTTGACCATGTAGCCGGCTACCGCCCAGGAGAGAGGCAGGTCGGAGATATGGCTCGACACTTCCGGCCAGCGGGCCGCCGCACCCGAGCCCGTACCGGTGACGGCGCAGTCGACGACGCCGCGCTCGAGCGCGCTGTAAACCTCGGGGAAGCCGATCGAGACCGGCTGGGCGCCGATCGTCTGCACGAGATCGACCAGCGAATTGCCGAAGGTGCGGATCTTGCGGCCCTTGAGGTCGGAAAGCGTAGTGAAGGGCTGGCGGCAGAAAAGCACCTGCGCCGGGAAGGGATAGAGCACCACGAGACGGGTGTTGAAGCGCTCGAGATCCTTGTTGACGATCGGCAGCATCGCCTCGGCGATCTTCTTCGCCATGCCGATGTCGGGGCTCAGGCCCGAGAGGTCGACGCCGTCGAGCAGCGGCACGTCGCCAGAGAGCGTGGAGAGCGTGCCGGCGCCGATGTCGACCTGGCCGGAGCGGACGAGGCGAACGATCTCGGCGCCGCCGAGATTGCGCTCGCTATGCGAGCTGAGCTGGACGGTGATCTGCCCGTTCGAACCTTTGGGAAGGCCCTCGCGCAGCAGGGGGACGTCGACGAGCGTAAACTGGGGGTTGGTCGGCACCGGCTGGGTGACCGCAGAAATCGTCTGCTTCGGAATCGGCGCCTGCGCGGACGCGATGCCGGATGCGGCCATCGCTGCGAGCAGCGTTGTGCCGGCCATAATGCTCTTGATCATCGCTTTGAGCCTCGGTTGTTCGTGTTCCCCTTGGTGGCCCTCGCGTTGCGGCTGTTTCCCCCAACGTCCGCCGTGATCGGCGGCTTCTATCGTTCTCTTTAGAAACTCCCGGTCCATTTTTCGTGCAGCAGACCTTTGTCTGCCGGCTCTCAGGCCTGAAATTGAAGGCGATCGACGGCCGCCTGTCGAATTGTGTTTTTGGATCGCGCCGATCGGGATTTCTGATCAGACCGCGCCTCATCTTCCAGCGTTCTGCCGATCTGGCAGGCATGCCTCGCGACCAGCGCCGCGAGGAAGTTGTTGGGCCTGCGCAGATACGAGATCTGGAAGCCGTTGGGCGGCAGGGTCACCCCCTCGACCGAGAGCCTGCGCAGCCGGCCGCGCGCGATATCCTCGCGCACCAGAGCCAGCGGCAGGATGCAGCTTCCCATCCCGTCGAGCGCCATGCGGATCATGATCGTCAGCGAAGCGCTGCCCCAGAGGCGCACCTGTTCGCGCCCCTCGCCCCCGAGTGCACGCTTAATCTCTTCGGCAAGCGGGCTGCCATGGGAGAAACTGATGATCGGCCATTCCGAGAGACGCATCAGCGTCAGCGGCTCCTCGCCGAGCGGCAGCTCCGGGCTCGCCACCCAGCCGAGCGGCAGATGGCAAAGGCGTTCGTTGACCGCGCGCGGATCGGCGATCGGGCCGACCTGCATGCCGACATCGATCTGCCCGCGCAGCAGATGCTCGGTCAGGACATTGGTGGTGTCGACGATCATATCCACCACGAGCTCGGGATAGCTCGTGTTGATGACCTCGATCAGCCGCGGCATCAGGCTGTGCACCAGCGTCTCCGCCACGCCGAGTCTGAGCACACCGCGCACGGCATCAGCCCGCGAGACGACGGTCCGGGCCTCCGTCATTGTCGCGAGGATGCGCTCGGCGTATTCGAGCAGGACAGTGCCTTCGCGGGTCAGCGTGCTGCGCTTCTGCGGCGGGCCGAATAACACGACGCCGAAATGCTGCTCTAGCTGGTCGATCCGGGCTGAGATCGACGGCTGCGTCGTGTGGAGCTGCGCGGCGGCAGCGCGGAACCCGCCGAGCCGCGCCACCCACACGAATGTCTCCAGGCATTTCAGATCGTTCAAGCGCCACTCCGTCGCCGAAACACAATCATTCGCCCCGAAGACCTAGGAACAACGCAGCGACCGGGGACCAGCGAGACCTGCGATGAGCCGGCGTCGCTATTCGCAGTTCGGCAAGCATCAACCGTGCCGCTGCCGAATTGGATAACGCTATGGCCGAGCAGTCTCCGGCCGTTCATGGCGATGCGAAGGAGGCCGTCCATACGTTGCCCGCCGCATTGATGCGCTCGCGCAGAGGACGTCGAAGGCGGCCAGCGATGACCGGGCTCCACGGCGCCTAGCTGGTGGGGATTGACATCACCACACGAAGCGACAAATCTGTCATGGTCGATTGTCGACAATCGACCATGACAGAAAACGAAGGGGATGTTTTGTGATGCGCTTCAAATTCCTGAACACGATGCTCGTCGTCTGTGGTGCGGCTGCCGGCCTGGCGGCCGTCCCGGCCCAAGCGCAATGCCTGCCCGCGCCCCCCAACCTCGTCGAGGCCGGCTATCTCACGGTCGGCACTTCGCTGACGGCGCCGCCGATGGGCTTCATGAAGGACGACACGCCGTCCGGCTTCGATCCGGAATTCATCACGGCAGTGGCCGAGAAGATGTGCCTGAAGACCAAGATCGTGAACCTCACTTTCCAGGGCCTGTTTCCAGGGCTGATCGCGAAGAAGTTCGACGTCATCGCCTCGCAGATCGGCATTACCGAGCCGCGCAAGGAGATGTTCGATTTCGTGCCGGTCTTCGTCGGCGGGCTGCGCCTCGTCACGCAGAAGGACAGCGGCCTGACGTTCAAGACCGAGAGCGACGTCTGCGGCCAGGCCGCGAGCATCGTCGCCGGCTCCACCCAGATGGCCGCGCTGGAGCGGGTCAAGGGCGATTGCCCGGCTGGCAAGCCGATGACACTCAAGGTCTTCAGCAACCAGAGCGAAGCGCTGAACGAAGTCGGCAAGGGCACGGTCAACGTCGCCTATGTCGACTGGCCCGTCGCGGCCTTCCTGATCCAGCAGCGCCCGAAGGATTTCGTCGAGGCGAGCCCTGTGCTGAGCGGCAAGGGGCCGAACACCGAGCGCAACCGCAACGGCATCGTCATCCGCAAGAACGAGACCGCCACGCAGGACGCTGTCGCGGCGGGCGTGAAGGCAGCCATGAGCGCAGGCGCCTATGACGAGATCCTGAAGCGCTGGAATCTCGCCGACGGCGATATCCGCTAGGCGAACTGAGGCACGACCTCCACAAACGCGGAAAGCCCGGATGCGCTTCGATCTCGACTACTTCCTCAGCCTGTTGTTCTCGACGCGCTTCTTCGAGCCTGTCGCCATCGTCATCGCCGTGGCCGCGACGGCCATGGTGATCGGCGTCCTGATCGGGACGATCGGCGGGATCGTCCTGAACTCACCGGTGCCGCTGCTGCAGAGGCTGGTGCGGCTCTATGTGACCACCATACGCGGCGTGCCGGTGCTGGTTCAGATCGTGTTCTGGTACAACGGCCTGCCGGCCCTCACCGGAGGTGCGATAAACCTGTCTGCCTATGCGGCCGGCATCATCGCGCTCGGCGTCAACGAAGGTGCCTACATGACCGAGATCGTTCGGTCGGGCATTCAGTCCGTCGACCGGGGCCAGCGTGAGGCGTCTCAGGCGCTCAGCCTGAGCTACCGATCCATGATGATGAAGGTCATCCTGCCCCAGGCGATCCGCATCGCGATCCCGCCGACGGGCAATCAGGCGGTGAACCTCCTCAAGAACACCTCGCTGCTCTTCACCATCGCGATCCCGGAAATCTTCGCCACCGGCACAAATCTGTTCAGCGCCAACTTCAAGTATTTCGAGGTCATTGCCGTGGTGGCTATCTGGTACCTGATCCTCGCCGTCGGCTACGGCTTTATCCAGCGTGCGCTCGAACGCCGTTTCGCCAAGGGTCGGCGTGATCTCTATGATCTGGCAGCGGCGTAAGCTGATCGCTTGGAACCGAAGAAAGCACGATATGATGAGCCTGACCGCACTCAAGCGACAGCCCGCGGAGCAACTGGCAACAGAGGCGCTGAAGGAGTCCATTCTCGCCGGAGAGCTGAAGCCCGGCGAGAGGCTGACTGAGGCGGCGCTGGCCGACCAGTTCGCCGTTTCGCGGGGGACGGTCCGGACCGCGCTGCACCAGCTCAGCCGCGATCGCCTCGTGGTTCTGACCCCCTATACGGGCTGGGCCGTCGCGACCATCGACCGGCAGGATCTCTGGGAGATCTACACTCTGCGAAGCAGCCTGGAACGGCTGGCGGCGAAACTGGCGACCGAGCGGATCAGCGATGAAGGCAGAGCGCGCCTGACGAGTGCGCGGGATGTGTTCTTTGCCGCCTGCGAGCGCGCAGACGTCGCTGCCGCGGTGGATCAGGACTTCGCGCTGCACCGGACCATCGTCGAGCTCTCGGGCAATCGCCGGCTGCTCGACCAGTATATGACGGTCGAGCAGCAGGTCCGGCTGTTCATCAACTCGACCTACGCGTCCGCGCCGAACCTGTCCGTCGCCATCAGCCATCACTCGCCGATCGTCGACGCGATCCTGGCCGGCGAGGGTGAAGCCGCGGCAGGGCACAGCGAACACCACGTCTTGAGCGAGGGCGAGCGCGTGCTCGCGATGGTGGCCACCGATGCAGGCTGAGACTGCCACGGCGATTCCGGGTGCAGAGGCGGTGATCGCGCTCGCCGGGTTAAACAAATGGTTCGGCGCCATGCACGTCCTCAAGGATGTGTCCCTGTCGGTCGGCAAGGGCGAGAAGGTCGTGATCTGCGGACCGTCCGGCTCGGGCAAATCGACCCTGATCCGCTGCATCAACGGGCTGGAGCCGCATCAGGGCGGGCAGATCAACGTCGAGGGCGTTCAGCTCGGCCCGAAGACGCTGTCCCAGGTGCGGCGGGAGGTCGGCATGGTGTTCCAGTCGTTCAACCTGTTCCCTCATCTGACCATCAAGGAAAACTGCATGCTGGCGCCGATGGAGGCGCGCGGCCTGTCGAAGAAGGATGCCGAGGAGCGCAGCATGGACTATCTGCGGCGCGTCCATATCGCCGAGCACGCGCACAAGTATCCGGCGCAGCTCTCGGGCGGGCAGCAGCAGCGCGCGGCAATCGCCCGGGCGCTGTGCATGCAACCGCGGATCATGCTCTTCGACGAGCCGACTTCGGCCCTTGATCCGGAAATGATCTCGGAAGTGCTCGATACGATGATCGAACTGGCGGCATCCGGCATGACCATGGTCTGCGTGACGCATGAGATGGGCTTCGCGCAGAAGGTCGCTGACCGGATGGTGTTCATGGATCAGGGCGCCATCGCGGAGGTCGGGCCGCCCCAGCAGCTGTTCCATTCGCCTTCGTCCGAGCGGCTCGCGCTGTTCCTGAAACGCATCCTCACCCAATGACATTTTCACATCCGGCGGAATGCCCGCGGCGCCCTGTGCAACGGCGCTGAGGGAGGGCTTTTGCCTCGAGCGGAAAGGACACCCCCTTGCTCACGATCGACAATATGCGCGTATTCAACATCCGCGGCGGCGGGCTGCACCCCGTGCTGGTCGAGCTTTCGACCAAGGACGGGCTCAAGGGCTATGGCGAGGCCGCCGTGGCCTATGGCCTCGGGGCGAACGCCGCGGCCGGCATGCTGAGCGACCTGGCGCACAAGGTCGTCGGTGCCGACGCCACCTTTCCGCGCAACATCTGGCATGAGATCTACGACAACTCGTTCTGGACCAAGGGCGGCGGCGCCATCGTCTTCGCAGCCCTCAGCGCCATCGACCAGGCGCTTTGGGACATCAAGGCGCAGTCCCTCGGCGTGCCGGTCTACGAGCTTTTCGGCGCCAAGTTCGAGCCCTCGCTCGAAGTCTATGCGAATGGCTGGAACAGCTCGCATGACGACGCGCTGGAATGGGCCAAGGCGGCGGAGCGCCCGCTGAAGGACGGCTATACCATCCTGAAGTGCTATCCGCTCGCGACGCGGCAGGAGGGCGGAACGCTGCGGCACGTCCAGCGCCGCGCGCTGAGCACCGAAGCGTTCAAGCGTGCGATCGAGCGCGTGCGCAATCTGCGCAAGGTCGTCGGCCCCGACATCGGACTGATGTTCGATCTCAGCGGCGGCCTGAACAACGATCAGTTGATCCGCTTCATGGATGTCTGCACCGAACTCGACGTCACCTGGGTCGAGGAGCCGCTCGACCCCTTCAACCTGCAGGGACTGCGCAATCTGGCGGGCCGCTGGCCGATCCCGATCGCCGCCGGAGAGCGGGTCTATACGCGGCAGGGCTTCCGCAACCTGCTGGAGACCGGCGGCGTCGACATCGTCATGCCCGATGTCGGCAATTGCGGCGGCATCTTCGAGGCCATCCAGATCGCGGCGATGGCTGAGAGCTACAATGCTCGCGTCTCGCCCCACAACTGCGCCAGCTCGCTTTGCACGGCCGCAACGGTGCAGGTCTGGGCCGCCTCCGCGATCGGTATGCCGCTGGAGACCTACCCGTACTTCCCCGATGCCAACGACTATGTGCAGGTGCTCGCCAACCCGCCGGAAAAGGCGGTCGTGAACGGCCGCCTCGCCGTCCCGACCGAGCCCGGGATCGGCGCGCAGATCGATGTCGAAGCGATCGCTCCGTTCCGCTGTTTTGATTTCCAGGCGGATGCATAATTCGCTTCTAAGCCCGCACGGCAATTCGGGCTGTGCGGGCACGAGATGCGCTCACTGCTGACATTGCAGCCTAATGGACGCCGCTCGCCCCGGGCTCAATCGATGATGTGATAGCCCCCATCGATATAAAGGACCTGGCCGGTCATGAGCCGGGCCGCATCATGCGCGAGAAACGCCGTCGCGGTGCCGACATCCTCGATCGAGACCAGCTCCCGCGCCGGCGCCTTTCGCTTGGCCTTGTCCAGCAGGGCATCGAACTCGGGGATTCCCGAGGCGGCGCGCGTCGCCAGGGGGCCGGGTGAGATCGCGTGTACACGAATGCCCTTCGGCCCCAGCTCGGCGGCCATGTAGCGGACGGCGGATTCGAGCGCGGCCTTCGCCACGCCCATGATGTTGTAGTTCTCCACCACCATCTGCGAGCCGTAATAAGTCATGGTGAAAAGCGTCCCGCCGTTCTTCATCAGGGGCTCGGCCAGCTGAGCCATCCGGATGAAGGACCAGCACGAGACCTCCATCGTCTTCAGGAAGCCTTCCAGCGGGGCGTCGACGACGCGGCCGGCCAGGGTGTCGCGCGGCGCGAAGGCAATGGAATGGATAACGAAATCGAGCTCGCCCCAGCTCTGCGCGATCCGCTCGAACACGGCTTCCATCTGCCCCGGTTGAACGACGTCCATAGGTAGCACGATCGGTGCTTCGAGCTCGCGGGCGAGCGGTTCGACATAGGGGCGCGCCTTCTCGTTGAGATAGGTCACGGCCAGTTCGGCGCCGAAGGCGCGGAAGGCGCGCGCGCAGCCCCAGGCGATCGAATGCTCGTTGGCGATCCCGACGATCAGGCCCTTCTTGCCTTCCAGCAATTTCGCTTTGACGGTTGGAATGGTCATTGGCGGCCTCGGCTCAGGGAGTGGCGGTGATCAGTCTCAGGGTATGGCCCGCGATCATCAATTCCTCGTCCGTCGGAACGACGTAGAGGCCGACCTGGCTGGCAGGCGTCGAGATCAGGAGCGAGCCGGCCTGGTTGGCTTCCGGATCGAGCTCCGCTCCCAGCCACGCCATGCGGCGAACGATCCGCTCCCGCAGTTCGGGGGCGTTCTCTCCAATGCCCGCGGTAAAGACCAAGGCGTCGAGCCCGCCGACCGCCGCCGCCAGCAAGCCGATATTGAGGGCGCAGCGATAGACGAAATGGTCGATCGCGAAGGCGGCGCGAGGATCCTTGCTCGCGAGCAGATCGCGCATGTCGTTTGAGATTCCGGACAGTCCCTTCAAGCCCGCCTCGTGATAGAGCAGCTTCGAGACGGCCTCCGCCGACATTCCCTTCTGCATGATCAGGTGCAGCACGACACCGGGGTCGAGCTGCCCGGGGCGCGTTCCCATCGGCAGGCCATCGAGCGCGGTGAAGCCCATCGTGCTCTCCATGCTCCGTCCGTTCAGCAAGGCGCACATCGAGGCGCCGCTTCCGAGATGGGCGATGATCACGCGGCCGGCGGCTCGTTCGGGCATCAGCTCGCGTAGACGCCCGGCGACAAATTCGTATGACAGCCCGTGGAAGCCGTAACGCCGTATGCCCTCGGCGTGAAAGGCCAGCGGAAGCGCATAGCAATCCGCCAGTTGCGGATGGTTGCGGTGGAAGGCCGTGTCGAAGCAGGCGATCTGGGGCACATCCGGGTTGATGTCCATCGCGAGCCGGATCGGCAGGAGATTGTTGGGTTGGTGCAATGGCGCCAGCTCGGCATAGGTCGCCAGCTTGTCGAGTAGCGCGTGGTCTATGACGGTCGGCGCGGCATAGTCTGGCCCGCCATGCACGACGCGGTGGCCGATCGCCAGGAGGCTGAACCCCTCCAGGCTGCGCAGCCAGTTTCGCGTCCTGTCGATCGCGGCCGGGAGGTCCGGCACCTCCTCGCGCTGGAAGGTCATCTCGATCAGGGGCGAGCCCTTGGCGTCGGAAGCGCGCAGGCGCGGCCGCTGCCCGATGCCGTCGAGCTGCCCGCGCACCTGGCGCGTCAACGTTCCCTGGAAGACGCTGAAGATCTGGAACTTCAGGCTCGACGAGCCAGCGTTCACCACGAGGATCGCATCCATCATGAATACAGGCCCTAGACCGCCGCCACCGAGGATGTCCCTCGCCGGGCGGCGGCGTAGAGCGCGGCCACGGCGCATGACGCCAGTCGCGTGCGCACCGAGTCGGCCCGCGATGTCAGCACGATCGGCACGCGCGCTCCCAGCACTATGCCGGCGGCGTCGGCATGCGAGAGGAAGGTCAGATTCTTGGCGAGCATGTTGCCGGCCTCGAGATCGGGGACGACCAGGATCTGCGCATGCCCCGCCACCGGCGACTCGATGCCCTTAATGGCCGCTGCTTCCGGCGATATGGCGTTGTCGAAGGCCAGCGGGCCATCGACCAGGGCACCGGTGATCTGGCCGCGATCGGCCATCTTGCAGAGCGCCGCGGCCTCCATCGTGGAAGGGATCTTGGTTGTCACGGTCTCGACGGCAGACAGGATCGCGACGCGCGGCACGCCGAGGCCGATGCCTGTCCAGAGATCGATGGCGTTCTGGACAATGTCCCGCTTGGCGTCGACGTCGGGGAAGATGTTGATCGCGGCATCCGTGATGAACAGCGTCTCGGCATGGCCGGGCACATCCATGATGAAGACATGGCTGATGCGCCTCTCCGTGCGCAGCCCGGTCGCGGAGGCGGCGACCTCCCGCATCAGCTCGTCGGTATGCAGGCTGCCCTTCATCAGCAGTTCGCCGCGCCCTTCCCGAATGAGTTTCACGGCCTGGGCTGCCGCGGCATGGCTGTGGGGCGCATCGACGATCTCGATGCCGTCCAGATCCAGCCCCTCGGCCTTGGCGACTTCCAGGATCCTGGACCGCGGCCCCACCAGAATCGGCGTGATCAGGCCCTCATCGCGCGCCTCGAGCGCGCCGCGCAGGGAGGTCGCATCACAGGGGTGCGCGACGATCGTCACGGCCGGCGCGTCGCTCCGGGCCGCCGCGATCAGCCTTTCGTATTTGGAGCCCGGCTGCCCGGGGCCTGCAGTGGATGACCTGTCGTCGGCCGCGTGCATGCTAGGCCCTCTGCCGTGTGACGATGCGCAACTTTCCGGGCGGATTCGAGCCCACCGGCGCAGCAAGCTCGAACAGGCGTCGGATTTCGTCGAGACGACCCGCCGGGTCCCCCGACAGCGGACCGCGTGCCGTCGCGACCTGTTGAACGAGCTCGAATGCGGCGGTGCGTTCCTCCTGATCCGGGGGTAGCAGGCCGGGAAGCGTCCTCAGCGCCTCTTCCTGGTCGATCAGCAGCATGAAGAACTGTTCGCGCGCCAGCGACTTGAACTCGCTCAGCGTCAGGCGGCGAGCGGAATCGCCCTGCTCGCGAAGCCGCCGGATCGCCTCGAAACTGCGTTCATCCGCGCTTTCCCGCGCCATGCCGACATAAAGAAGTGCCCTGACGCTGGCGTGGAGCACGCCCCCTGCCGCCATGCCGGCGCGCAATTCGTCGATCCGCTTCGCCAGCAGTTCGGCGTGCAGCCGGCTCTTCGGGGCGCTGCGAGGGCGACGCTCCGAACTCGTGTCGATGCCGACGGCCGATTGCAGCAAGGGCGCGCCGTAGATGCTGCGGAACGCCTGCTCGGACATCTGCTCGACCAGCTGGCGCCAGTTGTCGAGGGCATTGACGATCTGCGCGGAGGCAGCTTCCTGGGCGTTCAGAAAGACGTTGTCGCCGGCCACGGGCTGACGTTTCTGGCGAACCCCGGACACGGCGGCGTCCAGCCAGGACAGGAACGGGTTCTTCGGCCCGAACATCTCGTATTGCAGGCGCAGCGGATGCATGGCCTGCATCGCCTTTGCGACGACCGGGTTAGCGGTCGCCTTGATCCATGGCTGGACGAGCGCGCGGTAGAGCGACAGGTTGATCTCGGAGACACGGGCGGCGGTCGCGAAGCGGCGTTCGTCGTCGAGGTCGTTGCCGCCAAGCGCGCGGATGTCGTCGAGCGTCCGCGCCTCGCAGCGCATCACCCATTCGCCGGTGACCAGATCAGGATTGGCGTCGGCTCCGGCTTTGGGCTCGAAGACCGCCTCGTAGAGCCCCGGCGGCAGGACGTCGATGAAGTCGATGTTGGAGGCGAACTCGTCATGTTCCTTCCGCGCGACCCCGGCCGAGACGAAGATGCCGAGATGCCCGATCTTGTCGTGAATGGCGTAGACGATCGTCTGCCCGTAGGAGCGAATCTCGTCGACGCTGCCATAGAGGTCGAGGATCCAGTCCAGCGCCTGTTGCGGCGGGGTGATGTTGTCGCCCTTCGAGCAGAACACCACGATCGGCGAGCGGATATTGCGGAGGTCGATGGCCGTGCCGTCGGAGGCCCTGATCTCGCCGCAGGCCAGGCGGTTGCCGATGAAGAGCTCGTCGACGATGAACTGGATTTCCTCCGCGTTCAGCGTGACATGCCCGCCCCACCATTTCTCGAAGCCGAGATAGCGCTCCAACTCCGTGTCGATCTTCGAATACAGGTTGTATTGCTTGCTCCAGAGCGTATTGGCCGGGTTCTGGTTCTCGAAGTTCTGGACGAGCCACGCGCCGTCGAAGGTTCCCGCGCCGAGATCGCTCGTCAGGGCGGTCAGCCAGCTCCCGCCCAGCAGGCCGCCGGTGTACCGCATCGGGTTCTGGCCTTTGACGCCGGCCCAGTAGGACAAGGGCGAGCCGGCGAGGATGATCGGCCCGAAGAGTTCCGGCCTGAGCGCGGCCAGGATCATGACGGCCCAGCCCGCCTGGCAGTTTCCGATGACGCAGGGCTTGCCGTCCGCCTCCGGATGCCGCGCAATGACCATTTCCAGGAAGGTCGCCTCGGCAAGAGCCACATGTTCGATGGTCTGCCCGGCAACCGCGTCAGGCAGGAAACCGACGAAATAGCAGGGATGTCCGGCCTTCATGGCCACACCGATCTCGCTGTCGGCCTTGAAGCCGCCGATGCCTGGCCCGTGGCCGGCGCGCGGATCGACGACGACGAAGGGGCGCCTGGTTGGATCGATGAGCATGCCTTGAGGCGGCACGATCCGCACCAGGACATAATTGACCGGCTTGGGTAGGCCGCGCCCGTCGCAGATCAGCTCGGCCTCATAGTCGAGCACATGCGGGGCTGGCTGAGAGACGTGCTCCTCGTACTGGATGGCGCGCTGCCTCAAAGCGTCCAACATCAGGACGAGACGCTGCCCGGCATCGGTTGCATAGGCGAGTGCGTCGGCGAAGGCATCGGTGGGATCTTTGGCCATGGCCGCACTCCGAACCGCTTCAGGTTGGATTTGATGTTCGACGTCGCTGCGGGGGATCCTGCGATCCATCAGACACGATGCTTGAGCGCAGCCCAAAGCCGCGTCGCTGTTCATTCGCCGCCCAGCGCGCGTTTCCCCGTCGCGTGGTGCTGCCTCTGTCGGGCATCTCCACCGCATACGCGGACCACACCACCACAACGAGCGGTTTCGGCGTATTGTCCTTAGGGACAGGTTGCGGCGGCAAAAATGCCTTCAAGCCGCATCGCTCTCGAAGTCATCGCACCCGCGAAAATCCCTAGGCCGGCTCTCCCTTCAGCCAGGCCAGCGCGTGGTCCTTCTCGCCTGACGGAAATCGTCGGATATCGGCCGCGACAAAGTGCTTCGCGACATGAGGCGCGAGCTTCAGGATTTCGCTGTCCGAAACGACGGCGACCCGCGCCACCTTGTCATGGTGGCCCATCACGAATTTGAGATGGGAGATCAGGGCACCGACATCCTCCCAGCCCGGAAAGGCAGCCGCATCGAGCATCACGCCTTTGAGCGAGCCTTTCGCCGAGATGTGGGGATCGACGATGCCGGAGAGCCGTTCGAAGTCCGCCTTCTCAAGGGGGCCGTGAGGCGCCAGCGTTACGATTCCCTCGTCTTCAAGAAGATTGATCTGCAGCATTGTTGCTCCCTCTGCTGTGGCGGTCAGTGCGAGCGACGCCGACCTATTTCGGGAGGCATTCGACGTTGTATGCGACGATGATATCCTTGGGGCCGGCAGTGCCGATGAGCTTGAGTTCGTCGAGAGCGCTTTTGAGCCGCGTTCCGGCGTCCTTCAGGCTGCCCTCCAGCTTCGCCTTCGCCGACTGGCATCTGTCCTCGCTGGTAAATTCCTGAAAGATCACGGTCGGCAGCAGCCGCCATTCGGCCCGGTCGCTCGTGGCGATCGGACTGACGGAGTATGAGAAGACGTACATCAGCACCCACATGGGACAACCTCCTATAAGTGCCGGAACGGGAGGCGGAGAGACCGATCCGCGCTTCAACGCCAACCCAGCCAGCATTCGGCGCCTAGAAGCGAGGGGGCACCCCAGTTCGCGAAAATCGCTCCTGGCCGCCATGCGGCCGCGCAGCTTTCGACGTTTCGTCAGGACCGGCCAGTGCGGAACGCCATCGCGTCAGCGGCGGCCGGCGCGGTTGACCGGGCCACCTCGGTTCATGGGCGTTCCGGGGCGCACTCCGACGCCCGGCGCCCCGACACCCGGGGTCGCGACCGCACGCGCGACAGGCCGAGGGTGCAGCACCACACCCGGTCGCGCGATACAGCCGACCGGATAGCCGACATATTGGCAGTAGACGACGGCTTGAACATCGCCCGTGCCTGCCATGCTCATCGCAGTAGCAAGGGACGCCAACAGGAGCTTCATTTTCTCCTCCGTCGAACACGTCTTCGCCCGCAACTTCTCGGTGAAGTGCAAGGCCGCTGGCCAAGCCTGCCTCGCGCTCACGGATCGCTTCGGCAGATGACGCCTGAAGAGGGGCGCTGCGCTACTGTTCTTGAGGACAGTATGCAGCAGCTGGCGGAGCTGGCGGCGAGACCCCATCTTCCGAGTCGTGAAGAGGTGCCTCATGGCCAGTGGCTGGGCTCCGGACGGAGCTGTCCAAGATCAGATCGACGACTCGATAACGGATGCCGTCAGGCTCGCCCGCGCACGGCTGCCGACCGGTCCGGGCGGGGTCCATTGCAATGACTGCGGTGAAGAGATTCCGGAAGCCCGCCGGCGAGCCATGCCGGGCGCGCGCCTCTGCGTGCATTGCCAGGCCGGCCATGATCGCCCTGCCGCTGCGAGTAGCTATAATCGACGGGGCAGCAAGGACAGCCAACTCCGCTGACCACGGCTACAGCGGGGTGGAGAGGGAACGACCCGCCTCCCAACGGAGCGCTCCCTCTCCGCGTGCGACCAGCGCTCGCCCCGCTCCGAGTGCCACGTTGCGCGGGCCCATTCCGGAGTGAGGAACCCCGCTTAGGCCGTTCCGGCTCATCGGGCGGTGGCGCCGAGGTTACGAGAGCGTTAGGTTGGCAGGAACGGGCGGGATCGCGGTCCGGCAGCACAGTTGGCGCCGCATCGACGAGGATGCCGATGACGGCCCGATCCAAGCGACCCGCAGCGGCGTCATCGCTTCGATATCTACGAGGCCGGTCTTCTCGTCAGAACACCAGCGGCTGGTGCGAATAATCGGCTATGGCCCAGGCGAGCCCCGCCGTGGAGACCATCAGCACCGCGATGAACACTGCCTCGAACATGACGCAACCGGCACAGGGTTAAGTTTCTGGGCCTGAATTAACTAAAACTTTACCGAACGGCAACGGCTTGCCCGGGTCCTGGCATGTGGACAACCGGTCAATGCTGCTGATCGATCGGCGCTGGGCCGTTCCCGCGGGTCGGTGGCTCGGCCTTCATGACGGCCAGCGGGCCGAACGCGTTCAGCCCTGGTCCGGCGATCCAGTCTCGCGGCTCTGCCACCGGCCTCGGGCTGATGCACCCACCACGTCCGCGACCTGGAGAAGCTGCTTGGCGAGGGGGCTCGTCTTGCGCCAGACCATGCCGATGGTCCTGGATGGCTCGGGCTCCTCGAAGCGGGCGATGCAGACCGCAGCGGAGCGGGTCTCGATCGGGAGCGCCATTTCCGGCAGCAGCGTGACGCCCATGCCGGCATTGACCATCTGGACGAGGGTGGAGAGCGAGCTTGCGTCCAGCATGTCGCGCGGCTGGACGGTGCGCGTGCTGCCGTTGCAGAACGACAGCGCCTGCTCGCGGAAGCAGTGTCCTTCCTCCAGCAGCAGCAGCTTCATCTCGCGGAGCGCCTCTCGGCTCGGCACCGGCTTGCCCGCGTCCTCCTGCGGCCGGACGAGGACGAAGTTTTCCGTGAACAGCGGGACCTCGGTCAGGGCGGGTTCGGAAACGGGCAGGGCGATGATCGCGAGGTCGAGCCGGCCCTCGTGCAATTCCTGGAGCAGTTTCGGCGTCTGCGTCTCACGGACATGGATGTCGACCCCGTCATAGAGGCGGCTCAAGGTGCCGATCAGCTCCGGCAGCAGATAGGGCGCGACGGTGGGAATGACACCGATGCGCAGCCGCCCGACCCGTCCGTCGCGTGAGGCGCGTGCGTAATCCTCCAGCTCCTCGATGGAGCGCACGATGCCGCCGATCCGCTGCGCGACCTCCTCGCCGAAGCCCGTCAGCCGGACCTGGCGCCCGCCGCGCTCGAAGAGATCGCCGCCGAGCTCTTCCTCGAAGGCCTTGATCTGCATCGACAAGGCCGGCTGGGAGATCGCGCAGGCCTCCGCCGCGCGCCCGAAATGACCGTGCCGGGCCAGCGCCTCGAAGTAGCGGAGCTGCTTCAGTGTCAGGTTTGTCATAATTCCAGCTTATCGAGCCAATCAGAAAATCGGAATTAATATAATGAAATCTCTTTGGTAAGAGTCGCGCCAGGAGGGGGACGAGCCGACGACCGCCATTGCGTGGCCGATCCCCTGACGTCGGAAACAGCCTGATCAGGATCGGAGACAGTCATGAACGCGAAGACCGAGGAGAGCGCGGGCAAGTGCCCCGTCGCCCATGGCGGCGGCCCCCGGCAGAACCGCGACTGGTGGCCGAGCCAGCTGCCTGTCGAGCTCCTGAATCAGCATTCCTCGAAGTCCGATCCGCTGGGCCAGGCTTTCGACTACCGCAAGGAGTTCGGGAAGCTCGACTACCAGGCGCTGAAGAACGACCTGCGCAAGCTGATGACCGACTCGCAGGACTGGTGGCCGGCCGATTTCGGCCATTACGGCCCGCAGATGATCCGCATGGCCTGGCACTCGGCCGGCACCTATCGCTTGGCCGACGGCCGAGGCGGCGGCGGCCGCGGGCAGCAGCGCTTCGCCCCGCTCAACAGCTGGCCGGACAACGTCAACATCGACAAGTCGCGCCGCCTGCTCTGGCCGATCAAGCAGAAATACGGTCAGCAGATCTCCTGGGCCGACCTGTTCATCCTCACCGGCAACGTCGCGCTGGAGACCATGGGCTTCCGCACCTTCGGCTTCGCGGCCGGCCGCGCGGACAGCTGGGAGCCCGACAATGATGTGAGCTGGGGTTCGGAGACCGGCTGGCTGACGCATCGCCCGCTCGACAAGTTCGACGCGCCGCTCAGCGCCACCGAGATGGGCCTGATCTACGTCAACCCGGAAGGTCCGGGCAGCAACGGCGATCCGATCTCCGCGGCGCATTTCATCCGCGAGACCTTCGGCCGCATGGCGATGGACGACGAAGAGACGGTGGCGCTGATCGCAGGCGGCCACACCTTCGGCAAGACCCATGGCGCGGCGCCCGAATCCCACAAGGGCGCGGACCCGGAAGCGGCGGAGCTGGAGGCGCAGGGCCTCGGCTGGGCCTCCAATTTCGGCACAGGCCATGGCGGGGACGCTGTCGGCAGCGGCCTGGAGGTGACCTGGACGCAGACCCCGGCGCAGTGGAGCAACTTCTTCTTCGAGAACCTGTTCAAGTATGAATGGGTGCAGACCCGCAGCCCCGGCGGCGCCATCCAGTGGGAGGCCAAGGACGCCGAGGACGTGATCCCGGATGCGCATAACCCCGCCAAGAAGCACAAGCCGACGATGCTGACGACGGATCTGTCGCTGCGTCTCGACCCGGCCTATGAGAAGATCTCACGCCGCTTCCTCGAAAATCCGCAGGCCTTCGCCGAAGCCTTCGCTCGCGCCTGGTTCAAGCTGACGCATCGCGATCTCGGCCCGCGCTCGCGCTATCTCGGCCCGGAAGTGCCGAAGGAAGAGCTGATCTGGCAGGACGTGGTGCCGGCGGTCGACCATGACCTGATCGACGCGGCGGATGCGGCTGCCCTCAAGGCGAAGATCGTCGCTTCGGGGCTCTCCGTCTCCGAACTCGTCGGGACGGCCTGGGCCTCTGCCTCGACCTTCCGCGGTGGCGACAAGCGCGGCGGCGCCAATGGTGCGCGCATTCGCCTTGCACCCCAGAAGGACTGGCAGGCCAACCAGCCGGCGCAGCTCGCCAGGGTGATCGAGGTGCTGGAGGGCATCCGCCGCCAGTTCAACAAGGAAGCGGACGGCGACAAGAAGGTCTCGCTCGCGGACCTGATCGTGCTCGCCGGCAATGCCGGCGTCGAGCAGGCGGCGAAGGCTGCCGGCCATGATGTGACGGTGCCGTTCTCGGCAGGCCGTACCGACGCCAAGCAGGAGCAGACCGACGTCGCCTCCTTCAAGTGGCTGGAGCCCGTTGTCGACGGCTTCCGCAACTACCAGCAGGCGGGCTCGAAGGTGCATGCCGAGGTGGCGCTGATCGACAAGGCGCAGCTGCTCAGCCTTACGGCGCCGGAACTGACGGTGCTGATCGGGGGCCTGCGCGCCATCGACATCAATGTCGACGGCTCGAAGCACGGCATCCTCACCCAGCGGCCGGGCGCGCTGACGAACGACTTCTTCGTCAACCTGCTCGACATGGGCACGCAGTGGAAGGCGATCTCCGAGGCCAAGGATGTCTATGAGGGCACCGATCGCAAGACCGGGGTCGCGAAGTGGACCGGCACCCGCGCCGACCTCGTCTTCGGCTCGAACTCGATCCTGCGCGCGCTCGCCGAGGTCTATGCCAGCGCCGACGCCAAGGAGAAGTTCGTGAAGGACTTCGTCGCGGCCTGGACGAAGGTGATGAACCTCGACCGCTTCGACCTGCAGGGCTGATCCTCAAATGAGAAAGCCGGCCGCTACCTAAGAAGGTGGCGGCCGGCCTTTTTTTGTCTGCTCGCTCAGTGCCGGCTGGAGGCGTAGTCGATCGCTTCCGACATGATCTTCAGGCCGGTGTCGATCTCGGCGTCCGAGACGGTCAGCGGCGGGGCGATGCGGAAGACGCCGCCCATGCCCGGTAGCTTGACGATGTTCATGCTCAAGCCCCGGCGCATGGCCTCTTCCATAACCTGCGCGCCCAGCTCGAAGCCCGGTGCCTTGGTCTGGCGGTCGGTGACGATCTCGAGGCCGAGCAGCAGGCCGCGGCCGCGCACGTCGCCGACGCATTCGTATTTCTGCTGCAGCGAGATGAGGCCCTGCTTCAGCCGCTCGCCGCTCTTGACCGCCTGCTCGACCAGATTGTCGCGCGCGACCACGTCGAGCACCGTCACGCCGACGGCGGCCGGCAGCGGATCGGAGACATGGGTGGTGTAGAACAGGTAGCCCTTCTCATGGGCCTTCTCCTCGATCTCGGCCGAGGCCATCACGGCGGCGAGCGGCAGGCCGGCACCGAGCGTCTTCGACAGCGTCATGATGTCGGGCGTGACGCCGTCGCGCTGGAAGGCGAACATGTCCCCGGTGCGGGCAATGCCCGTCTGCGCCTCGTCGAGGATCAGCAGCATGCCGCGCTCCTCGCATTTGCGCTTCAGCGCCGCGAGATAGCCCAGCGGCAGCTCCAGGATGCCGCCGCTCGATAGGATCGGCTCGGCGATGAAGGCGGCGAGATTGCCGGTCGACTGCCGGTCGACCAGCTCGAAGGCGTCGTCGAGCTCGGCCTGCCAGTCGTTGGAGCCGTCGGGCTTGGTGAAGCGCGGGCGGTAGGAGTTCGGTGCGGGGATGACGAAGGAGCCCGCGGCGGCAGGGCCGTAGCCGCGCCGGCCGGCGCTGTAGGTCGCGGAGGCTGCGCCGCCGGTCATGCCGTGCCAGCTCTGCGCGAAGGCGACGATCTCATGCCCGCCGGTGACGAGCTTCGCCATGCGGATGGCGGCCTCGTTGGATTCGCCGCCGGTGGAGAGCAGCTGCACGCGGTCGAGGCCCGGCGCCAGCGCGGCGAGGCGCTCGGCCAGTTCGACGACCGGGCGCGAGAGCATGCCGCTGAAGAGATGGGCGACGGAGCCCATCTGCCGGTCCACGGTCGAAACGATGTCGGGATGGGTGTGGCCGAGCACGCAGCTCATCTGGCCCGAGGTGAAATCGAGGATGCCGCGGCCATCGGCGTCGTAGACGAAGCTGCCCTCGGCCCGCTCGACGATGATCGTCTCGAAGGCGGGCCCATAGCGCGTCAGGTGCTTGTTGGCGGAAGCCCAGAAGGTGGGATCGGCGTTGAGCGACATCGGGATCCTCCAGAACGGCCCGATGAGCGCCTTGCAGTTTTCGGGCCGAGGCTGCAACGGCTAGCGACGCTTGCCCATCAAGGCAAATTGATATTCCTTCAATCGGATATTGATTGGATTGATGGCGTGCGACAACTTCTCGATCTCGCTTTGCTCAGGAATTTCGCGGTGGTCGCGCGTTCGGGCTCGATCAGCCTCGCCTCGCTGCAGGTCGGGCGGACGCAGTCGGCGCTGAGCATGCAGATGCAGCGGCTCGAGGAGGCGCTGGGCCAGGCGCTGCTGCATCGCAGCGGCTCGGGGGTGCGGCTGACCGTGGCGGGCGAAAAGCTGCTCGCCCATGCCGAGTCGCTCTTGGCGCGGCATGACGAGATCCTGGCCGATATGGGCGGGGCGGGTCTCAAGGGCTCGGTCAGCCTCGGTTGCCCCGAGGATTATTCCATCGCCTTCCTGCCCGATCTGCTGCGGGGCTTCCTGGCGGCACATCCGGACGTCGAACTGCGCATGGTCTGCGCGCCCTCGTCCGAGCTGCGGCCGCTGCTGCACCGGCGGCAGATCGACATGGCGCTGGTCTCGGTGCCTGACCCGGAGGGCAACGAAGTGATCCGGCGGGAGAGCTTCGTCTGGGTCGCGAGCGAGCCGGAGCCAGCGATTCTCGCGCAGGACAGCCTGCCTCTGGCCCTTTCGGCGCCGGTGACGCTCGACTATCGCGCGGCCTGCGACGCGATGGAGGCGGTCAACCGGCGCTACCGGGTCGCCTTCGCCAGCAACAGCCTCGCCGGGCTGATCGCCATCGCCCGCTCCGGCCACGCCATCAGCGTGCTGACCCGAATGGCGGTTCCGCCCGATCTTCACATCGTCGCGGCCGGGCTGCCGACCCTGCCGACGATCGGCATCGCGCTCGAATTTGCGGAACTCAAGCCCTCGTCGGCGGCGAAGGCGCTGGGGAGCCACATCCGCGCCGTGCTGCCCACGCTGCGCTCGGAGCGCGCAGGGGCAGAGGCTGTTCTGCCGGGGCTTTAGGAGCAGTTGCATCCGGTGCGCGGCGGTGTTGCGAGCAACTGTCTCCCATCGCAGCGAAATGCCTCTGAAAAATGCATTTTCGCATCGAACCCGGCATCGCAGAGCCATTTGCGCCGCCTTCAGAATGATTCGTTCATGCTGCGCGCGCGTCAAATGCGCCCAAGGGGTTGCTGTCAGGCCAATTGTCGTGTTCTAGCGGCGGGAACGAGAAGCCGGGGCATGCCGGACGGGTGGCACGTATCGGAGAAGGCGCATGACGGGCGGTTCCGCCTCGGCCGCCCGCGACAGGCAGGCCGGATGAATTACGAGTTCGATTTCGCGGATGTCTTCGCCGCCTGGCCGGAGCTGCTGCAGGGCCTCGTCAATACGCTGGTGCTCTCGGCGCTGGCGATGGCGATCGGCATGGTGCTTTCGATCGCGGGCGCCCTCGGCAAGACCTCCGGGCCGAAATGGCTGCGCTGGATCATCGACGAGTATATCGAGCTGATCCGCAACACGCCCTTTCTCATCCAGATCTTCGTCATCTATTTCGGCCTGCCGGCGACGGGGTTGCGGATGTCCTCCGACGCCGCTGCTTTGCTGGCGCTGGTCGTGAACGTCGTCGCCTATGGCATCGAGATCATCCGCGCCGGCATCGAGAGCATCCAGAAGGGGCAGATCGAGGCGGGCAAGGCGCTCGGCCTGAGGCCCCTGCAGATCTTCCGCCTGATCATCCTGAAGCCCGCGATCCAGGCGATCTATCCGTCGCTGACCAGCCAGTTCATCCTGCTGATGCTGAACACCAGCGTCTGCTCGGCGATCGCTGCGAGCGAGCTGACCGCGGTGGCGGGCGACATCCAGTCGCGCACCTTCCGCAGCTTCGAGGTCTATTTCGTCGTCACCTGCATGTATCTCGCCCTCTCCGTCTTCTTCTGGACGGTCTTCGCAGCCATCGAGCGCACCTTCCTGCGCAAGGCACCGAGCCGGTAGGAGGAACAGATGCGCGCACTCGGATCGAGCGATCTCCTCTTCATCATCATGGCGGCGCGCTGGACGCTGCTGCTCTCGCTCGTCGCCTTCATCGGCGGGTCGATCGGCGGCGTTCTGGTGGCGCTTGCCCGCACCAGCGAGTTCAAGTGGCTGCGGCTGGCGGCCACCGGCTACATCAAGCTCTTCCAGGGCACGCCGCTGCTGATGCAGCTCTTCCTCGCCTTCTTCGTGCCGGGGTTGTTCGGCTGGTCGGTCGATCCCTGGACCGCGGCGGCGCTCGGCCTGTCGCTCCATGCCAGCGCCTTCCTCGGCGAGATCTGGCGGGGTTCCATCGAGGTGGTGCCGCGCGGGCAATGGGAGGCTGCGACAGCGCTCGGACTGCGCTTCTGGCCGAAGATGGCGCTCGTCATCGCGCCGCAGGCGATCAAGCTCGCGATCCCGCCGACGATCGGCTTCCTGGTGCAGCTCATCAAGGGCACCTCGCTCGCCTCGATCATCGGCTTCGTGGAGCTGACGCGTGCCGCGCAGGTGATCAACAACGCCACCTTCCGGCCCTTCACGATCTTCGCGCTGGTCGCGCTGGTCTACTATGTCATCTGTCGGCCGCTCTCGGCCTACAGCAAAAGGATGGAGCAGAAGCTCCTCGTCGCCGCCCGATAGCGCGGAACGACGCAACACCGGCCTGTCTTCAGAGGAGAACGTCTCATGTCCCTGTTCAAGTCGATCTGCCGGCGCGGCCTTGGCGCGCTTGTTTTCGGCGGCCTTGCCGCCGCATCGCTCGCCCCTGCCCAGGCCGCCACGCCCGAAGAGATCAAGGCCAAAGGCAAGATCACGGTCGGCGTCATGACCGATTTCCCGCCCTTCGGCGGCACCGATGCGCAGCAGCAGCCGGCCGGCTACGACGCCGACGTGGCGAAGCTGCTTGCCAAGGCGCTCGGCGTGCAGCTCGAGCTCGTGCCGGTGACCGGCCCGAACCGCATCCCGTATCTGCTCACCAACAAGATCGACGCGCTGATCGCGACCTTCGGCATCACGGCCGAGCGCTCCAAGCAGGTGCTGTTCTCAAACCCCTACAGCGCGATCACGATCTACCTGCTGGCGCCCAAGAGTGCGGCGGTCAAGGCACCGGAGGATATGAAGTCGCTGTCGGGGATCAGCGTCGCCCGCGCCTCGACGCAGGACACTGCGCTGACAGCCGTCGCGCCGGCCGGCACGCCGCTGAAGCGCTATGATGACGACGCCACCGCCCTGCAGGCGCTGATTTCCGGCCAGGTCCAGGCCATCGGCGCGAGCAACGTCGTTCTCGCCCAGCTGACCAAGGACTACCCGCAGCTCAACCTGGAGCCGAAGCTGACGCTGCGCGAGCAGGCGAACGGCATCGCCTTCCGCAAGTCCGACACGGCGCTGGCGGAGTACGTCAACAAGTTCATCGCCGATATCGAGAAGAGCGGCGATCTGTCGAAGATCAACCAGGCCTGGTTCGGCATCCCGCTGACCAAGCTGCCGCCCATGCCGCAGTTCTGAGCCTGACGAAACCGATGCGCCCGGCTTTCCAGCCGGGCGTATTTGCATTTGCCCGATATGGTTTTGCCTGATGCTCGATCTTACGCCTGCGGGTTTGAGACGCTGGACCGATGAGACGCTGATCCCGGCCTGGATCGAGCGGGCCGTCGAGCGCAAGGCGGGTGGCTATGTCGAGGAATTCCGGACGGACGGCAGCGCCGTCCCGGCGCCCGATCGCAGCGCGCTCGCCACGGCACGGCTCGCCTATACCTTTGCTCATGCGGGGCGCCTGAGCGGAAGCGAAGCGGCGCTGTATGCCGCGCGGCACGGCTTCTCGCTGCTGCTCAAGACCCACGAGATCAACGGCTTCGTGCCGAAGCGCTTCCGTCCTGACGGCTCGGCGAGCGTGCCGCGGCGGGATCTCTACGACCTCGCCTTCGTGCTCTTTGCCAGCGCGCATTACCACGCCGCGACCGGCGAGAAGGCCGCGCTCCAGCTCGCCGATGCGACGATGGACCTGATCGAGCGCGATCTCGCCCATCCGGCCGGCGGCTATGCCGAGGATGATCTCGGCGCGCTGCCGCGCCGGCAGAACCCGCATATGCATCTGCTCGAGGCTTTCCACGCGCTCGCGGACGTGACCGGCGGGGAGCGCTGGATCGATGCGGCGGATCGGATCGTGCGGCTTTCTGCCGAGCGATTCATCGATGGCAACGGGACGCTCGGCGAGTTCTTCGACGGGGCGTGGCAACCGGTCGCCGGGGCTCCCGGCCGGCTGCGCGAACCCGGCCACCAGTTCGAATGGGTCTGGCTGCTGCATCATCATCACCGCCTGACCGGATGGGCGAAGGCTGTCGATCTGGCGGAAGGGCTCTATCGCTTCGGCCTGTCGAAGGGCCTCGATGCGCGGCCCGGGCATCCGCCGCTCGTGCTCGACGGGATCGAGGTCGATGGCACGGTGGTGCAGCCGACCAAGCTCCTCTGGCCGCAGACCGAGTTCATCAAGGCGCTTGGTGCGCGGCTCGAATTCCTCGGCGACGCCGAGGCCGGCGCGCTGCTGCAGCGCCATGTCGAGCTACTCTTCGGGCACTTCGTCGATGTGCCGTCCGGGCACTGGCACAACCAGCTTGGGCCGGACGGTCAGCCGCTGCCGATAGCGCTGCCCTCCCGCGTCCTCTATCATCTCTTCCTGTGTCTGGCGGAGACGCTGCGGGTCCGCCCTTAGATCGCCGCGTAGGCGGGACATCGGGAATGGTACAAGAGCAAGCCGATCCGGCCGGGTTCCCGGTCCAGCGCGATGTTGGCGGGAGCTTCATCATCGACGCCGACAGGATCGCTGCGCGCTTCGGCTGGTCGGCCGGGGAATGGCGCGACATGCAACGGCGCGGCCTTGTCACCAGCCGCGTCGAGCGCGGCGAGGGCGAGGATCAAGGACGCTGGCGGCTCTCGGTGATCTGCGGCAATCGGCTCTGGCTTGCGGTGGTGTCGGATGACGGCGCGCTGATCGATGAGCGGGTCGATTTCGTGCCGGCCCAGCCGCCGCGTAGCGCCGGCCGGAGCTGAGCGCGCCGGCTTACCGATCCGCCCGCGCGACCACGGCCCGCAGCAGCACGTTGAGGCCGGGCTCCAGATCCTCGCGCGTGCAGAGTTCGTTGTTGTTGTGGGTGATGCCGTCCTTGCAGGGCGCGAAGATCATTGCGCTTGGCGTGTGGCGGGCGAGGAAATAGGCATCGTGGCCAGCCTGGCTCAGGATATCGCGCGTGCGATAGCCGAGGCCGAGGGACGTGTCGCGGACGAGCCCGATCATCGCCTCGTCGAAGACCTTGCCGCCCCAGCGCCAGGTGTCGAGAATCTCGACGCTGCAATTGGCCCGCGCCGCTGCCTCATGCGCCGCGCGCAGCATCCGCTCGGCCATCACGGCGGCGGCTTCCGGGTCCGCATGGCGGACATCGCAGGTGGCCTGCGCCCAGTCGGCGATGATGCCGGGCTTGTTCGGCCAGGCGACGAGCCTTGCCGCCGTCGCCTTGCCGCCCGTGCCGGCGAATTGCCAGCCGAGATCGTCGACCGCGGTCAGCAGCCGCGCGCCGGCGGCGAGCGCGTTGCGGCGCTTCTCCATCGGCCAGGGGCCGGTATGGGCCGTCTCGCCGCGGAACTCGACGATCATGCCCGTGCTGGCATAGCCGCCCGTGACGACGCCGACCTCGAAGCCCTCGCGGTCGAGCATCGGCCCCTGCTCGATATGGAACTCGAAATAGGCGTCGAGCTGGGGCGGGGCGGCCTGCGCCTCCCCGGCGTAGCCAATGCGCTCCAGCTCCTCGCCCATCGAGATGCCGTCGTCGTCGCGGCGCTCGCGCGCCCAGTCGAGCGTGTAGACGCCGGTGAAGCAGCCGGCGCCGACCATCGGGGGCGAGAAGCGGGCGCCCTCCTCATTGGTCCAGTTGACCAGCTCGAGCGGGCGGCGCGTGCGGTGGCCGAGCGCATCGAGCGTGCGGATCACCTCGAGCCCGCCGAGCACGCCGGCGATGCCATCGAAGCGCCCGCCATTGATCTGCGTGTCGAGATGGCTGCCCATCACCACCGGCGGCAGGCTGTCGTCCATGCCGGGGCGCCGGGCGAAGATGTTGCCGATGGCGTCGACGCGCAAGGCGAGGCCGGCCTCCTTGCACCAGCCGACGAAGATATCCCGCATCGCCTTGTCGGCATCGCCGAGCGCGAGCCGCGAGAGACCGCCGGGGCGCCCGGCCCCGATCTCGGCGGAGCGCTCGATCGTCGTCCAGAAGCGCTCGATGTCGATGCGGGCGGAGGCGGGCAGGGGCATCGGCGGATCCTCTTGGCGGCGGTCGAAGGACGTGTCGTGATCAGTGCGCTGCCATGTCGAGCGGGGGCTCGACATCGTCGGTGATCGGATTGGCGAAGGGGTTGCGGGCGCGGAACGCCGCGAATTCGTCCTTGGCCGCCTTGAGCAGAGCGGGGTCGCCGAGCACATCCGAGGCGACACCCGCCATGGCCTTGGCCGCGAGCGCCAGACCCTTATGCGCCGCCGGAGCCAGCCCCTGCGCGACAAGCTGCCAGGAATGGCCGGGGGTGCCGACCGCATAGCACGCGGTGCGGCACTGGACCGTGGGCACGACCCAGCTCACCGTGCCGACATCGGTCGAGCCGACGGAGGTGTCGTTGCCGGCGCCGAGCGGATAGATCTCGTCGCTCAGCGCCTCGCCCGGCTTTGGCGTCAGGTCGAAGCGGCCATAGGCGGCGGCGATATCCTGCGGGCTCAGCGTCTTCTGGAATTTCGCGGCGAATTCGTGGTCCGCGGCGTCGAAGCCCGGGCCGCCGAGCGCCTGCAGATTGGCGTGCATGGCTTCTTCGAGCGGGCGATTGGCGACGAGGTTGGCGTCGCCCGAGAGCTGCCTGACAGAAACCGTCGTCTCGCTCATCAGCGCCGCGCCCTCGGCGATCTTCTTCACGCGGGCGACGAGGTCCCACATCTCGCTGAGCGTGGCGGCGCGGATCAGCTGGCGCGTGGTGGCCGTGGCCTGCACGACATTGGGAGCGATGCCGCCGGCATTGATGATCGCGTAATGCACGCGCGCCGTCGAAGGCATGTGCTCGCGCATGTAATTGACGCCGATATGCATCAGCTCGACGGCGTCGAGCGCCGAACGGCCGAGATGAGGCGCGGCGGCGGCATGCGAGGCGCGGCCGTTGAAGGTGTATTCGATCTCGACGCAGGCCAGCGAGAAGGCCCGGTTGACGCCGCTGAACGAGGCCGGGTGCCAGCACAGCGCGATGTCGACATCGTCGAAGGCGCCGGCCCGGACCATGAAGCCCTTGGCCGAGCCGCCTTCCTCGGCGGGGCAGCCGTAATAGCGCACGCGGCCCTTGATTCCGTTGGCGGCGAGATAATCCTTCACGGCCGTAGCGGCCAGAAGCGAGGCGGAGCCCAGCATGTTGTGGCCGCAGCCATGGCCGTTGCCGCCTTTCGCGACCGGGCTCTCGGACGCGACGCCTGCCTCCTGGCTCAATCCCGGCAGCGCGTCGTATTCGCCCATGATCGCGATGACCGGGCCGCCTTCGCCGGCCTCGCCGATCACGGCGGTGGGCAGGCCGGCGATGCCGGTCTCGACGCGGAAGCCCTCGCTTTCCAGCATGGCGCGGTGCTCGGCGGCGGAGCGAACCTCCTGATAGTTCAGCTCGGGCGTGTGCCAGATGCGGTCCGACAGCGCGAAATAGGCCGGGCTCTTCTCGTCGATGAGGCGCCAGACCTCCTTGCTGTTGCTCATGGGAAGGCTCCTCCTGCTCGGCTCGTTCGGCCCGATTCCGTGCTGGGTTTCTGGCATGGGGCGGTGGTCGCTCACAAGCGGGGTGCGCGGGGGAGCCGCTTGTCATCCCGTGCGCGTTGCAGCGGGTAACGCTGCTGCGCAGACACGGATCGTACGACGAGAAGGCGCCTTTTTCTGCAGACGGTCCCGTGTCAGCGCAGCGGCATTCCATGCCGCAGCGCGCACGGGATGACACCCTGCATTCACGCGCCGCTTCTCAGCGTTATCAATTCCAACGAGAGAACTCCTGGACTATTTGGTGGTTTCGCGCACCTTGACGAAGTTCCATAGCGGAAACCGCCAAAGCAGGGCGCGTGGTCGCGAAAATTTGGTTCGTCCTGCCAAGGCGTCCAGTGCATGATCTGCCGTACTGGGGAGTACGGACAAAACATCATGACAACGACAGATCCGCGCCTGCCGTTTCTCGCCGAGCTGGAAAGAAAAATCCTCTGGCTCGCTTCATGGACGATCCACAACGCCAACCATATCCGCCCGAGCGATGACGGCATGAAGGTCGGCGGGCATCAGGCCTCGTCCGCGTCCCTCGCCACGATCATGACCGCTCTCTACATGGCCGCGCTGAAGCCGCAGGACCGGGTGGCGGTGAAGCCGCATGCCTCGCCGATCTTCCACGCCATCAACTACCTGATGGGGTTGCAGACGCGCGAGAAGCTGGAGAATTTCCGCGGCTACAAGGGCGCGCAGAGCTACCCCTCCCGCACCAAGGACATCGACGACGTCGATTTCTCGACCGGCTCGGTGGGGCTGGGCGTCGCGCAGACGCTCTTCTCCTCGCTGACGCAGGATTATGTGAAGGCGCATGGCTGGGCGAAGGACCGCCCGGAAGGGCGCATGGTCTCGTTGATCGGCGATGCCGAGCTCGACGAGGGCAATATCTTCGAGGCCCTGATGGAGGGCTGGAAGCACGGCGTTCGCAACACCTGGTGGGTGATCGACTACAACCGCCAATCGCTCGACGCAGTGATCCGCGAAGGGCTCTACGACCGCTTCGAGACGATGTTCCGCAATTTCGGCTGGGATGTCGTGACGCTGAAATACGGCTCGCTGCAGCAGGCCGCGTTCAAGGAGAAGGGCGGCGAGCGGCTGAAAGCCTGGATCGATTCCTGCCCGAACCAACTCTATTCGGCGCTGACCTTCCAGGGCGGTGCGGCGTGGCGCAAGCGCCTCATGGACGATCTCGGCGACCAGGGGCCGGTGACGAAGCTGATCGAGAGCCGTTCCGACGCCGAGCTTTCGAAGCTGATGTGCAATCTCGGCGGCCACGACCTGCCGTCGCTGCTGGAGGCCTTCGAGTCGATCGACCACGACCGGCCGGTCTGCTTCCTCGCCTATACGGTGAAGGGCTTCGGCCTGCCGCTCGCCGGCCACAAGGACAACCATGCCGGGCTGATGACCAAGGAGCAGCTCGACGGCTTCCGCAAGGCGAACGGCATCCGCGCCGGGCATGAGTGGGATCTGTTCGAGGGGTTGGGCATGGGCGAGGGCGAACTGCGCGCCTTCCTCGATACCGTGCCGTTCTTCGCGCAGGGGCGCCGCCGCCTCAGCGCCGCGAAGCTACCTGTCCCGGCCAAGCTCGAAGCCGGCATCCAGGCGACGATGTCGACGCAGATGGGCTTCGGCAAGGTTCTGGACGAACTCGCCAAGGCCGGCGGGCCCCTCGCCGACCGCATCGTGACGACGGCGCCGGACGTCACCGTCTCGACCAATCTCGGGCCATGGGTGAACCGGCGCGGTCTTTTCGCGCGTGCCTCGATGGCCGACACGTTCAAGGACGAGCGCATCCCTTCTATGCAGAAATGGGAGTTCTCCCCGCAGGGGCAGCATATCGAACTCGGCATCGCCGAGATGAACCTGTTCATCAATCTTTCGGCGCTCGGCCTCTCGCATTCGATCTTCGGCGAACGGCTGATCCCGATCGGCACGCTCTACGACCCCTTCATCTCGCGCGGGCTCGATGCGCTGAACTATGCCTGCTACCAGGATGCGCGCTTCATGGTGGTGGCGACGCCGTCCGGCGTGACGCTGGCTCCCGAGGGCGGCGCGCATCAGTCGATCGCGACGCCGCTGATCGGCATGAGCCAGGACGGGCTCTGCGCCTTCGAGCCGGCCTTCGTCGACGAACTCGCGGTGATGATGCGCTGGTCCTTCGACTACATGCAGCGCGACGGCGAAGGCGACCCGGACGAGCGGACGTGGCTGCGCGACGAGACGGGCGGCTCGGTCTATCTGCGCCTCTCGACCCGGCAGGTCGAGCAGCCGAACCGCGCCATGACGCCGGAGCTGGAGCGCGACATCATCGACGGCGCCTATTGGCTCAGGAAGCCCGGCCCGAACGCCTCTGTGGTCATCGCCTATACGGGCGCAGTCGCAGCCGAGGCGATCGAGGCTGTGGGGCTATTGGGGGAGGACCGGCGCGATGTCGGGCTGCTCGCCATCACCTCGGCCGACCGGCTCAATGCCGGCTGGCAGGCGGCGGAGCGGGCGCGCCAGCGCGGCAACCATCAGGCTACGAGCCATATCGAACGGCTGCTCGGCGATCTCTCGCGCGATTGCGGCATCGTGTCGGTGCTGGACGGGCATCCGGCGACGCTGGCCTGGCTCGGCAGCGTGCATGGCCACCGGCAGAAGGCGCTCGGCGTCGAGCATTTCGGCCAGACCGGCACGGTGGCCGATCTCTACCGCCATTTCGGGATCGACGCGAATGCGATCGTTCACGCCGCGAATGCTGCGTCACCCGGGCGGCCGGTGCGTTATCTGAAGGCTTTGCCGTAGTCGGAGGTGTCATCCCGCAGGCGCTGCGGCCGTTGTGCCGCTGCGGGATCGCATGACGAGAAGGCGCCTTTCTGGAGCACGGTCCCGTGTCTGCGCAGCAGCGTTTCACGCTGCGGCGCGCACGGGATGGCAAGCGCCCTTCAGAAACGCGGCGATGCGAACGTATTGGCGAAGGGGTTCGTGCCGGCGCCGATGCGGCCGGGCAGGGTGCCTTCGCCATAGAGATCGCCCGTGTTGACATAGACCGGCGAGGCGAAGCTGTGCTGGTTGGCATAGCGGTTCAATGAGCCGACCGGCACGACGTTGCCAGCGTCGAAGTAGCTGCGCTTCTGGACCGTGACGCGCAGCGGTCCGCGGCGGCTCTGGGCTTCGGCGATCGTCGCCAGGACGGTCGAGGCCGCCACGGCGAGGGCGAGGACGGCGGCAACACGCTTGAACTGCATCATGGCGGCAATCTCCGGGAGTGGACGCACCCACTCCATGTAAGCATCCTAAGACCAGCGACTAGGCTAGCGCATCAACGTTAACAACTTTGTTAGAAGGCGACGAGCCTTCCTTTGGGTCAAAGCTCGCGAGGGGGCTTGGTGCGGCGCTTGGGCCGCTCCGGGGGGATCTTGATCGGCTCCGAGTTGGCGGTCTTCATCCGTAGTGCGGGCACATTGCCATCCACATCGAGCCAGGAGGCCTTGCGGCCCGACGCTGAAAGCCGCTGAGGCGCGCAATCCGTCTGGCGCTTCAGCTCGCTGCGGGCGAAAGCCGAACGCAGCTCGGCATCGGCCGCAGCATGGGCGAGATCGAGCCTGTCGACGAGGCAGGTGAGCTGCCGGCGGTCGCTGGGCTTGGTTCCGGCGCACCACCAGCCGCTCATCGCGAAGGCTGTTGCGCCAGGCGCGGTGCGGAAGGCAACGCAGGAGCGGCTCGTGGAACCGTCCCCGAGCACGACATCGGCGGTATCGAGCGGCCCGAAGCGCGTCTCGATCGCGGCCGGCATGCTGCTGCGCTCGACAGCGAGGCCGCGCCGGGCCGCCTCGTGCACGAGGCCGATGGTGAAGGAGGCGGAGCCTGCGGCCGTGGGCGCACCGGTACGCAGGTGGAGGGAGAGATGCGGCCCGGCTTCGGGGAAGCCGCCGAAGCTCATCAGGTCCTCGCGCTCGCTGCCCTCCTGTTTCCGACGGGCCTCGAAGCTCGGTGGCTCGCGGCCGAGTTCGGGCGATTCGAGGCTGAAGATCGCGATGGGGCGGGCCACCGGCATCCAGCCATCCGCTGCGGCAGAGAACTGCGGGCGGTGCTGCGGCGCGTCCGAGCCGGAGGGCGGCGTGAATCGCAGGGCCGCGAGCTGGGCCGGCTCCTCGTCCTTCGCGGACAGGCCGGTGATCAGGATGGCCGTGAGGCCGATGCCGCAGAGCGCGGCGGCGCCTCGCCAGGCCAGCGCGCCGGTGAGGCCGAGGCCTCGGCGCGGAACGAGACGGCGCAGCAGCTTCGAGAAACGGATGAGGCTCGACTCGACGAGATCGGCCGTCGTGATCAGGAACGGCACGATGTCCGTGCGGGCGGCCCGCATGCCGAGGCGCCGGCAGGCGACGCCACTGCGCGTTGCGGCCATGGCGAGCCGAGGCCGCAACCAGTGCAACCCGTCCTGAAGCCGTGATACCGCCTGGTCCGAACGCAAACGCAACCCGTTACTCCCCGCGCCGCGCGACGGCGGCACAGCTTCCCATCCGGGGCGCAGGTTGGGCATGGAGTATCGCCGGCCGGTTACCGGAGCCGGGCAATCGGCCGGCAGCGTGAACAACCGGTCAAGAAGCAGGGTTAATGGAGCGAGGCTGGAGCGAAAACCGCAGGGAGATTGACTTTTTTCCGCCGTGGGTGTTCTGAGATTGCACGGTGCCCGATGGGCGCCACATGCGAAGTTTCAGGATCGGTTCCGTGACGCTCCGTCAGACGACGAAAAGCACGACGACCAAAACGACGACCGGCAAAGCCGGTACGTCGCGCTGACGCTTCGCCTCGGTTCCGGGTCCATCTCCCCCCGGCGGGGGTAGATCGCCGGACCTGCCCGAGACGGGCGGGGCGGCTCCCAAAGGGAGACCCGAACCGAATTCATCCGCAAAGGATCAAACCAATGAGCTTCAAGGTCGCAGTCGTCGGCGCAACCGGCAATGTGGGCCGCGAGATGCTGGACATTCTCGCCGAGCGTGCCTTCCCCATCGGAGAAGTGGTGGCGCTGGCCTCCACCCGCTCCATCGGCACCGAGGTTTCCTTCGGCGACAGGACGCTGAAGGTGAAGGCGCTCGAGCATTACGACTTCTCCGATACCGATATCTGCCTGATGTCGGCGGGCGGCGAGATCTCGAAGACCTGGTCGCCGAAGATCGGTGCGCAGGGCTGCGTCGTGATCGACAACTCCTCGGCCTTCCGCATGCATCCCGACGTTCCGCTGATCGTGCCGGAGGTGAATGCCGCCGCCGCTGCCGGCTTCACCAAGATGAACATCATCGCCAACCCGAACTGCTCGACTGCGCAGCTCGTCGTGGCGCTGAAGCCGCTGCATGACAAGTTCGGCATCAAGCGCGTCGTCGTCTCGACCTACCAGTCCGTTTCCGGCGCCGGCAAGGAGGGCATGGACGAGCTCTTCAACCAGACGCGCGCCGTGTTCTCGGCCGGCGAAGTCGAGACCAAGAAGTTCCCGAAGCGGATCTCCTTCAACCTCATCCCGCATATCGACGTCTTCATGGAGGACGGCTTTACCAAGGAAGAGTGGAAGATGATGGTCGAGACCAAGAAGATCCTCGATCCGAAGATCAAGCTGACCGCGACCTGCGTGCGCGTGCCGGTCTTCATCGGCCATTCCGAGTCGGTCAACATCGAGTGCGAGAAGCCGATCACCGCCGACGAGGCGCGCGAAGTGCTGCGGAGCGCGCCTGGCATCCTCGTGATCGACAAGCACGAGCCCGGTGGCTACATCACCCCGCACGAGGCCGCCGGCGAGGATGCGACCTATATCTCGCGCATCCGCGAGGACGCGACCGTGGAGAACGGCCTGGCCTTCTGGTGCGTCTCCGACAATCTGCGCAAGGGCGCCGCGCTGAACGCGATCCAGATCGCGGAGGTGCTGGTCAACCGCAAGCTGATCCAGCCGCGCAAGCAGGCCGCCTGAGCGGCGATCAACGCGATTGAATGACTGTCGAGGGGCGGGCCGAGAGGCCCGCCTTTTCTCTTGAGCGAAGGAACCACGCCGTCATCCCGGGCTCGACCCGGGATCCATCGTAGAGTGCCATCGCCCTACGATGGATCCCGGATCTCCGCTTCGCTGCGTCCGGGATGACGCGGCCTTCTGAAAAGTCGGCGGGTGCCGAACGAGACAGGTCGGCCGGCGCATGGAGCGCCTGTCTTCTTTGCACAGCGAAGCACCAGTTGAACCGATTAGAGTGCTGCTGACGATCTTCCCGCCGCGCCTTTCCGCAGCCTTTCTCAAAGCCCTTGCCGCAATCCCTCACGCCCGGCCCCGAGCCCGCTGCTCCCGTCACCTCGCTTAGGCGCGACAACGGGCTGCTCGGCATCGGCATCATGCTGCTGGCCACGATCTTCCTCTCGGCGGGGGACGCGGCGTCGAAATATCTCGCGGCGGACGTGCCGGCGCTGCACATCGTCTGGCTGCGCTATGCGACCTCGGCGGTGTTCCTGCTGGCGATCATTGCCTGGCAGGGGCGCTCCACGACGCTGCGGACCCGGCGCGCGGGCCTGCATCTGCTGCGGGGCATCGGCCTGATCGGCTCGTCGATCCTGTTCGTCTCCTCGCTGAAATACCTTCCGATCGCCGATGCGACCGCGACGAGCTTCGTCGCACCGCTCTTCGTCACGGCGCTGTCGATCCCGCTGCTCGGCGAAAGCGTGGGCTGGCGCCGCTGGCTGGCGACGATCGTCGGGCTGGTCGGCGTGGTGATCGTGGTGCGGCCCGGCGGGGCGGGGTTTCAGCTGGCCTCGCTGCTGCCGATAGCCTCGGCGCTGAGCTGGGCCTTCTCGCTCATCATAACCCGGTTGATGAGCGGCACGGAGAACCCCATCGCCACGGTAACCTATTCCACCCTCTTCGGCGCCCTGCTGACAACGTTGCTGCTGCCGCTGCACTGGGTCGAGCCGACACTGGAGATCGCGTTGATCGGGCTCTTTATCGGGGCTGTCTCGACCGCGGGCCACTGGCTGGTGATCGTGGCCTTCCGCTTCGCCGGCGCGTCGCTGCTGGCGCCCTTCTCCTATATCCAGCTGCTTTGGGCGACTGTGAGCGGCTACCTCCTCTGGGCGGCGCTGCCGGATCTCTGGACCTATGTCGGGGCGGTGATCATCGCGGCATCGGGCCTCTATACCGCCCATCGCGAGCGGCTCAGGGCGCAGCGCGTAACCGCCGGCTAACACTGTTCCATCTCCAGCTTGCGGCGCTCCTCAGGATGAGGGCTGAGGGAGGGCGACGACCTCCTATCGCGTCGGCTTCACGCCGTAGCGCGCCATGAACATCTCGATGGCGGAGGCGACGATGCGCTGGATCTCCTCCTCGCTCGGCGCAGAGCGGATCGCATTGAACAGGCGCGGACGCATCAGCGTCGCCTGGCAGAGATCGATGAACTGCACGGCCGCGAGACGGGTATCGTCGATTGCGAGCTTGCCCTCGGCGACCATGCGGTCGAGATAGCGGGCGATGAGCTTCGAGCCCTGGGCCGGGCCATTCTCGTAGAAGCTGCGGCCGAGATCGGGCATGCGTTCGGCGACGCCGATGACGACGCGATGCGCGCTGACAGCGAACTCGTTGTTGAGCATGCCCACGAGGCACTGCCCGAAATTGCTCAGCGCCCGGACCGGGTCGGAATCGTGGTTCAGGGCTTCGAAGGCGCCGCGCTTCTGCGCCTCGCGCTCGCGCTCGATCAGCGCGACGAAGAGATGCTCCTTGTCCTCGAAATAGACGTAGAGCGTGCCCTTCGAGACGTTCGCCGCGGCGGCGATGTCGTTCATGCTCGCGGCATCGAAGCCGCGCGCGGTGAAGACGTGGAGTGCCCCGTCGAGGATCTGCCTGCGCTTGTCGGGATCGGCACCGGCGACGCGGCGGTTGCGCGCGTCCTTCTTCACGATGGCTTCAGGGCTTTCTGTCATCTCATCTTCCGCGAGGGGCGGCCCCACCGCTGCAGCGATCAAAAAAGAATCGAACCAATCAGTTCGATTTGACTTGATATGCATTATCGACCGCGCTATTTCAAGCGCAATCGAACCAGTCGGTTCGAATTGATGTGCAGGACGCAAGATGTCTGCTGAAACCATTTCCGAGCCGCGCCGCGACCGCCTCAAGCTCGTCGATGTCGCCGAGCCCACCAGGGGCGAAACCGTCCCTCCCGCTCCCGCCGAACCGGTCACGGCTCCCGAAGCGCGCGCCCCGCTGGGCGCGGAAGCTCGTCCCGAGGCTGCGGCCGACAAGGCCAAGCCCAACCGCGGCCCGCTGAAGCGCGGTGCGCTGATGGTCGTGGGCGCGGCCGTGGTGGGAGCCAGCCTCTGGTACGGGCTGGATTGGTGGCGCAATGGCCGCTTCATCATCTCGACCGACGACGCTTATGTCGGCGCCGAGATGGCGACGATCTCAGCCAAGCTCGCCGCCAATATCGCCACCGTCTCGGTGGTGCAGAACCAGGAGATCAAGGCTGGTCAGCCGCTCGCTTCGCTCGACGATGGCGATTGGCGGATCGCGCTCGACAGCGCCCGCGCCAAGACCGCGACGGCGCAGGCGACGCTGGCGCGCATCGACAGCCAGGTCGAGGCTGCCCGCGCTGCGCAGGCCCAGGCACAGGCGCAGCAGAATTCCGCCGAGGCGGCCGTGACGCGCACCAGCGCCGATTACGAGCGCGCCAACAGCCTCGCCGCCAAGTCCTACGGTTCGCAGGCCACGCTCGATGCCGCGATCGCTGCGCGCGACCAGGCCGCCGCCTCGGTCGCGAGCGCCAAGGCCGGCGTCGTGCAGGCGCAGGCCAATATCAAGGTGCTGGAAGCCCAGCGCGTCGAGGCGGCCCGCCAGATCGACGAGCTCAAGGTCGCCGAGCAGAAGGCGGAGCGCGACCTCTCCTTCACCAAGATCGCCGCGCCGATCGACGGCATCGTCGCCAACACCAATCTCCAGATCGGCGACCTCGTCAGTGCCGGCAAGCGGCTGATGTCGGTCGTCCCGCTCGATCAGGTCTATGTCGACGCCAATTTCAAGGAGACGCAGATCGGGCCGCTGAAGATCGGCGACAAGGCGAAGATCACCGTCGATGCGCTGCCGGGCCAGGTCTTCCACGGCACGGTCAGCGGCATCGCCGGCGGCACGGGCTCCGTTTTCACGCTGCTGCCGCCCGACAACGCAACCGGCAATTTCACCAAGATCGTGCAGCGCGTGCCGGTCCGGATCGCGCTCGACCGCGAATCGACCGGCAAGCATGTGCTGCGGCCGGGCATGTCGGTCGTCGTCGCGATCGATCCGCGCCCGGCAAACCAGCGCTAAACCCCTTCCGAGGAGGCCGCCATGGCCACCGCGACCCTGAACGCGCCGGCCGCTGCGGCGCCGGCGGCGGACGCCATTCCGATGCGGCGGATCTTCGCCTTCCTGGCGATGGTCTTCGGCATGTTCATGGCGATCCTGGACATCCAGATCGTCTCGGCCTCGCTGGCGGAGATCCAGGCGGGTCTTTCGGCGTCGTCCGACGAGATCGCGTGGGTGCAGACGGCGTATCTGATCGCGGAAGTGATCATGATCCCGCTCTCCGGCTATCTCAGCCGGGCGCTGTCGACGCGCGTCTTTTTCTCGATCGCGGCTGCGGGCTTCACCGTCGCCTCCGTGCTCTGCGCATTCTCGACCTCGATCAACGAGATGATCCTGTGGCGCGCCGTGCAGGGTTTCATCGGCGGCGGCATGATCCCCGGCGTCTTCGCCGCGGCCTTCTCGATCTTTCCGCCCTCGAAGCGGCCGATCGTCTCTCCGCTGATCGGCCTCGTCGCAACGCTGGCGCCTACGATCGGCCCGACGGTTGGCGGCTATCTCAGCCATGCCTTCTCCTGGCACTGGCTCTTCCTCGTCAATGTCGTGCCGGGCATCGGCGTCACCATCGCCGCCTGGACGCTTATCGATTTCGACAAGCCGCAGCGCGACCTGCTGAAGCGCTTCGACTGGCTGGGGCTCGCCAGCATGGCGGCCTTCCTCGGCAGCCTGGAATATGTGCTGGAGGAGGGGACGCGGCTCGACTGGTTCGAGAGCCATGAGATTGTGTTCTTCACAGGCGTGATGCTCGCCGGCGCGGTGCTCTTCTTCTGGCGCGCGCTGACCCGCGACGAGCCGCTGGTCGATCTCTACGCCTTCCGGAACCGCAACTTCGCCTTCGGCTCGCTGTTCTCGTTCTGCATGGGCATCGGCCTCTACGGGCTGACCTATCTCTACCCGGTCTATCTGGGGCGCATTCGTGGCTATGACGCGCTGATGATCGGCGAGACGATGTTCGTCACCGGCCTGTGCATGTTCCTCACCGCGCCGATCGCCGGCCGCCTCTCCGCCAAGCTCGACCCGCGCGTGATGATGATGATCGGATCGGCGGGCTTCGCGCTCGGCACCTGGTGGGCCTCCTTCATCACCTCCGAATGGGATTTCTACGAGCTGCTCATCCCGCAGATCCTGCGTGGCTGCTCGCTGATGCTGTGCATGGTGCCCGTCAACAACATCGCGCTGGGCTCGCTACCGCCGCATCAGCTCAAGAACGCCTCGGGCCTCTACAACCTCACCCGCAATCTCGGCGGCGCGGTCGGGCTCGCCGTCATCAACACCATGCTGAACTCCCGCACGGACCTGCATATCACGCGGCTGCACGAGAGGGTCGCGGCCGGGCGGCAGGTGGCGGAGGAGGCGATCGCCAATACCGCGCAGCGATTCACCGATTTCGGCGATGCGGCCCAGAACATGGCGCTGGCGCTGATCAACCAACGCATCCACAAGCAGGCCCTCGTCATGGCCTTCGGCGACATCTTCCTCGGGCTGACCGTGATCTTCGCCTCGCTCGTCCTCCTCGCGCTGTTCATGAGCAAGCCTGGCAAGCCGCCCGCCGGTGCCGGCGGCGGGCACTGAGCCCACGCCCCGGCGGCCAACGTTCTGCCCTTCGCGGATGATGCGGCTGTGGGTCGCGGGGCGCGGCGAGGGGGGAATGATTGACATTCGGTAGCGGTATCGGCAAATATGATAACAATATCAGTAGTTTAGATCCTTTCTAAACTACATGTTGCCGCGTGCCGGCATCTGGAAGGCGTAGCGAATGAGCGTTCTGACGAGCAAGGATCGGGATCACCAGCCGGTGGCGAGCGATCATATTCCGTGGCCGCAGAAGAGCCCGGGCTCCTGCCCGATCAGCGCTGTGAAGGCGCGGCTGCGGACGGCGGGCCTGCGTCCGACGCGGCAGCGCATGGCGCTGGGTTGGCTGCTCTTCGCCAAGGGCGACCGGCATGTCAGCGCCGAGATGCTTTATGAAGAGGCTCTGCGCGCCCGCGAGCCGCTCTCGCTCGCGACCGTCTACAACACGCTGCGCCAGTTTTCCGAAGCCGGGCTGCTCCGTCAGGTTTCGGTTTCGGGCCCCAAGACGTTCTTCGACACCAACGTGTCGGAGCATCACCATTTCTACAATGAGGACGACGAGACGGTCACCGACATCCCCGGCTCGACCATTCTCGTCTCCGGCCTGCCCGAGGCCCCGGAAGGCATGGAGATCTCGTCGGTCGAGGTCATCGTGCGGGTGCGCCGCGCCGATGGCGAGGTTATCGAGACCAAGCGGGTGGTGGGCCACCACGCGTGATCGTCTGCTCCTGCAACGTCCTTTCCTGCGGTCAGATCAAGGGCACTGTCGCCCCTGACGGCAGCGGTCCGCGTACTGCGGGCGAGGCTTACGATTGCCTCGGCTGCAGCCCGGATTGCGGACGTTGCGCGCGGGAAGTCCGTGCGATCCTTGCAGAAGCGCGTGCCGCCTGCGCGACTCAGTGCGGCAGCTGCGCCAGCCGCGACATCGAATGCGCGGTGCATGTCTCCGTCCAGGCCACGGTTGAGCGCATGCTCGACGGCATCGTCACCCCGGTCGACGTCGCAGCCTGATCGCCTGCGCCGATTAGGGCGCGAAGACGAAGTTTTCCCTCTTTCCTTCTCTCTCCCGCCGAACTACATTAGGATCATTCTAATGTAGAGCGCGGAGTCCACGCCATGAAGGGCGACAAGAAGGTCATCGAGTATCTCAACAAGGGGCTGCGTTCCGAGCTCACCGCCATCAACCAGTATTGGCTCCACTACCGGATGCTCGATAACTGGGGCCTCAAGGATATGGCCAAGACCTGGAAGAAGGAGTCGATCGAGGAGATGGTCCATGCCGACCGCTTCGTCGACCGCATCCTCTTCCTCGAGGGCTTCCCGAACCTGCAGACGCTCGACCAGCTGCGCATCGGCGAGAACGTCAAGGAGGTCATCGAATGCGACCTCAAGGCCGAGATCGAAGCCCGCGCGCTTTATCAGGAGGCCGCCCGGTATTGCCGCGAGGTTGGCGACTACCCCTCCGAGGACCTGTTCAAGGCGCTGATGAAGGATGAGGAAGGCCATATCGACTTCCTCGAGACGCAGCTGGACCTGATCGGCCGCGTCGGCCTGGAACTCTACACCCAGAAGCATATCGGCGGCCTGGAAGGCGACGACCACGGCCATTGAGCGGCAGGCGCGTCGTTATCTGCGCCTTGCGTCAGCCAAGAAACCGGAGCCCCAGGGCGCGACGCTTGCAGTCATGGTCGGGCTTGTCCCGACCATCCACGTCTTCGCGCGGTTCAAGGGCAGCGTTCAAGGCGTGGATGCTCGCCACAAGGACGAGCATGACGGGCATCGGAGCCATCATCATCGGAGCCATGGCGTCTCCAGGGATGTCGCGTCAGGCCCGGCCTGCCCCGGAATGACGAGGCAAGGCACCGGACAAACAAAAAGGCCCGCCATTGGCGGGCCTTTGCGTTTCCGAGAGGGAAGCAGCGTCAGATGAAGCTGACATCCGCTGCTTCCGGGCCCTTGCGGCCGGCGCGGATCGAGAAGCGCACGCGCTGCCCGTCCATCGGCGGCTGGAGGCCGCTGCGGCTCAGTGACGAGACATGCAGGAAGACATCCGGCCCGCCCTTGTCCGGCGCAATGAAGCCGAAGCCGCGATCCGAATTGAAGAACTTCACGGCGCCGTCGAAGGGGCCTTCGACCGGGCCGCTGTCACGGTCCTGGAAGCCGCCGCCACCGCGAGGGCCACGGTCGCCGCCGCCGAAGCCGCCGCGATCACCGCCACCGAAGCCGCCGCGGTCACCGAAGCCGCCGCGATCCCGGTCGCCATAGCCGCCGCCAAAATCATCGCGAGGCGGGCGGGACGAGAAGCCGCCGCCGCGCGGGGCCGGCGCCGTCTGCGATGCGGTCGAGGCGTCGATCTCATGGACGGCGACGACCTGAAGGCCGCGACGTCCCTCGCCGAGATCGGCGATGATCGTGGCTCCGGGTTGCAGGTCCTGCTGGTCAAGCGGACCGATTGCCGAAACATGCAGGAAAACGTCGCCCGAACCATCGGACGGCGATGCGAAACCAAACCCCTTCTCGGGGTCGAACCACTTAACCTTGGCTTCGATATTTTCGTGCGTGACGAAAGGCTGGGCGGAGGGAGGCTTGCGACGATCGAACATGGAGCTTCAATACTGAGTGACCGGGAGCACACAACCTAGCTCATGCCGGGCGCGCCGTCATCGGGGTCTGAGCGAAATTATCTCATAAGATTTTAGGGTGTTACAGCGCCTTTTTCTACGCCATCCCCAGCCTGTTTAATCGATATGACATGCTTGTGTTGCATGGGTATTCATCATTCCGACCTGATTCCCGTGCTGACCCGGCGAAAATGCCGCAGCTGGGCATCTTGCAATCGCGATCATCCTGCACGATGTCAGGGGCGAGCTAGGGAAGATTCGCCTCCTGGTCGGCAGCGCGACAGATGCGCTGTTCGGGAGATGACAATTGGCTCGATCAAAATCTGCCGGCAAGAAGACCGGCAACGGCGTCGTCCGGCGGTTGTGGCCGACGGAGCGCGAACTCTTCAAGGAGCACCTGCTCCGCTTGGATGCGACGACCCGCCACCAGCGCTTCGGCACGGCGGTGAATGACGCGTTTCTGGAAAATTACGCGACGACGACCTTCGGCGTCGGCGGCTTGGTCTACGCCTATGTCGAGGACGATGTCGTTCGCGGCGCGGCGGAGCTGCGCGGGCTCGATGACATCGTCGCGCAGACCGGCGAGGCCGCCTTCAGCGTCGAGACCGACTGGCGCCGTCGCGGCATCGGTTCGGACCTGTTCGGGCGACTGATCACGGCGGCGCGCAACCGCGGCGTCCGCACGCTCTACATGGCCTGCCTGCCGGGGAACGCGCCGATGCGCCGGCTCGCGGCGAAGTTCGAGGCCGATCTCGTCGGGGGCTATGCCGATATCGAGGGCGTGATCGCGACCGGCGGTCCGACGCCCTTCACCATCCTGGACGAGGCGCTCGACAACGCCACCGGCTTCGCGACGATGGCGCTTTCGATCCAGAAGAGCTTCTGGCCGACGACCTTGCTGGCGAGGGCCTGGGGGGCTTGAAGCCCTTTGTCATTCCGGGGCGGCGGGAGCCGTCGAACCCGGAACCGACGGCTGGCTGCCGCGCGTCGTCTGCTTCTTCCCACGCACGCCCGAAGCGAACCCCGTCCGCTCACCCGGTCGTGGGTTCCGGGTTCAGGCCTTTGGCCTGCCCCGGAATGACGGCTCGTTTCAGCGATTGAGCGAGAGCGCGGCGCCGGACTTGGTGACGGCGCCGTCCAGCGCACTGCCGCTCGTGGCACGCAGACGCGCGGCGACCGTGCCGCCCTGCTGGTAGAGATAGACCTCGCCGTCGCGATAATCCCAGGCCGTAATCCGCTGCAGGTCCTTGTTGGCGCAGCCCGAGGAGCTGGCGCGGTAGAGGTCGAGCGTCGGGGCGCTCGAGAGCTGAACGCGGCAGGAGCCACCGGTCGCCTCACGCGCGTTCCAGCTGCCGACCACGCTGTCGCGGCTCGAGGTGGGGCGGGGCGCCGCAGGTGCGGCGCCGAGGCCGGCGACCTGATTGTTGTCGCTGCCGCGCAAACCCGGCGCTTGCCCAGGCTGGCCGGCCGGAGGCATGGCCTGGCCCTGGGGCGGCGCGCCGGCATTCGGATCGAAGAACGGGTCCTGAGGTGGCGGCAGGCCCGGGGCTGCGCCCGCAGACGCCGAGGGGTAACCGGCTTGGGGGGCGGCGCCGGCCGGATAGCCGCCGGGCGGCGGCAGCGGTTCGGACTGGACCGGCGCGGAGACGATCGGCGGCGCCGAGGGCGGCGCCGGCTGGCCGTAATAGGGCGGATTCATCAGCGAGCCGGTGAAACGCTGGGAGCCGGCGCAGGCGGTCAACGCCAGCAGAGGCAGCAGGGCGAGCGCCTTGCCCAAGCGTGTGGGCGTCGCGGTCTTCATCGTCGTCATGCGGCGGGGGTTCCGATCAGGTCAGCCGAATGGGTGCGTCCTTATCACAGGAACTTCCTGAACGCGGCATGAGTATGATTCAAGCCCCTGCCGGAGCGTTTTCCGGCGTGCGTGGCTGCGTTGTACCGCTGACGACATCACAAAGCGCAAAGCGACGAAGCAGTTCGGGCATGGGCGCGCGCGGCGCTGGCCCGGACTGCTTCACTGGACTCGCCTTGGCGGGATTTCCTCAGCCCGCCTTGCGCTTGTTCTGGCGGTTCTCGATCAGGTCGTCGACGACGGCAGGGTCGGCGAGCGTCGAGGTGTCGCCGAGCGCGCCGAATTCATCTTCGGCGATCTTGCGCAGGATGCGGCGCATGATCTTGCCGGAGCGGGTCTTGGGCAGGCCCGGCGCGAACTGGATCAGATCCGGAGAGGCGATCGGGCCGATCTCGTTGCGGACATAGGAAACGAGCTCCTTGCGCAGATCCTCGCTCGGCTTCTCGCCGGTCATCAGGGTGACATAGGCGTAGATGCCCTGGCCCTTGATGTCGTGCGGATAGCCGACGACGGCCGCTTCCGAGACCGACGGATGCGCGACCAGCGCGGATTCGACCTCGGCGGTGCCCATGCGGTGGCCGGAGACATTGATGACGTCGTCGACGCGGCCGGTGATCCAGTAATAGCCGTCGGCATCGCGGCGGCAGCCGTCCCCGGTGAAGTACTTGTTCGGGTAGGTGGAGAAATAGGTCTCCATGAAGCGCTCGTGGTCGCCATAGACCGTGCGCATCTGGCCGGGCCAGCTATCGGCGAGGACGAGGTTGCCCTCGCAGGCGCCGGTCAGGACCTTGCCCTCGGCGTCGACGATCTCGGGCTTGACGCCGAAGAAGGGCCGCGTGGCGGAGCCGGGCTTGAGCGGAGTGGCGCCCGGCAGCGGCGAGATCAGGATGCCGCCGGTCTCGGTCTGCCACCAGGTGTCGACGATCGGGCAGCGGCGGTCGCCGACGACGCGGTGATACCACTCCCAGGCTTCCGGATTGATCGGCTCGCCGACCGAGCCGAGCAGCCGCAGCGACTTGCGCTTGGTCTTCTTCACCGGCTCCTCGCCCGCGCCCATCAGCGAGCGGATCGCGGTCGGCGCCGTGTAGAAGATGTTGACCTTGTGCTTGTCGATCACCTCCCAGAAGCGGGAGATCGTCGGATAGGTCGGGATGCCCTCGAACATCAGCGTGGTCGCGCCATTCGCGAGCGGCCCGTAGAGGATGTAGCTGTGGCCCGTCACCCAACCCACGTCGGCGGTGCACCAGTAAATGTCCCCGTCATGGTAGTCGAAGACGTATTGATGGGTGATCGAGGTGTAGACGAGATAGCCGGCGGTGGTGTGCAGCACGCCCTTCGGCTTGCCGGTCGAACCCGAGGTGTAGAGCAGGAAGAGCGGGTCCTCCGCCTTCATCTCGGCGGGCGGGCAATGGCCCGAGGCCTTGGCCGCCTCGTCGTGATACCAGACGTCGCGACCTTCCTTCATCGTGACATTGCCGCCGGTGCGCTTGACGACGATGACGGTGCCGATGCCGCCCTTCACCTTGCCGTCCGCCGCGTCGACATTCTTCTTGAGCGGGACGGCGCGGCCGCCGCGCAGGCCCTCATCGGCGGTGACGACGATCTTCGAATCGGAATCCTCGATGCGGCTCGCCAGCGAATCCGGGGAGAAGCCGCCGAAGACGACGGAGTGGACCGCGCCGATGCGCGCGCAGGCGAGCATGGCATAGGCCGCTTCCGGGATCATCGGCAGGTAGATGGTGACGCGGTCACCCTTCTTGACGCCGTTTGCCTTCAGGACGTTCGCGAACTTGCAGACTTCCGTATAGAGCTCGCCGTAGGTGATCTTCCGCGACTCGGAGGGGTTGTCGCCCTCCCAGATGATGGCTGTCTGCTTGGCGCGCGTCGCAAGATGGCGGTCGATGCAGTTATGGGCGACGTTGGTGGTGCCGTCCTCATACCATTTGATCGAGACCTTGCCCGGCTTGTAGCTGACGTTCCTGACCTTGGTGTAGGGCTTGAACCAGTCGATGCGCTGGCCCTGCTCGGCCCAGAACTTGTCGGGATCCTTGACGGAGGCCGTATAGAGCTTCTTGTACTTGGCCTCGTTTGCCCATGCCTTCTTCGCCCAGGCGGCGGGCACGTCGTAGATGATCTCGGTCATTCGGGCGTCTCCCCAGACTTGGGCCGTCTGTATTGCGCTTGCCCGGGAGGCCGGGCGTCGCTTCCTTGGAATTCGGCGCATCATAGGGAGCGAGCGCCGCGCGGCAAGCGCTTCGCGCTCGCACTTTCGTGGCAATACTAAAGTCCGCCCATCCTGCAGACCATGTCCCACTCCGCGTCCGTCACGGGCTGCACGGAGAGCCTGAACGAGGTGACGAGGGACATCCCGGCGAGCTTCGGCTCGGCCTTGACGGCGGCCAGCGACACGGGCTTCGGGAGCGGCTTCACGGCCTTGAAATCGACCAGCACCCAGGGCTCGCCGGGGATCCAGTTGTAGGACTCCTTGATGACCTCGACGATGCCGACGACCTCGAGCCCTTCGTTGGAATGGTAGAAGAAGACCTGGTCACCCTGCTTCATCGCGATCAGGTTGAGCTTGGCGGTATGATTCTTCACGCCATCCCAATGGGTGCCCTTCGCCCCGGCCTTGACCTGGTCATCCCAGGACCAGACCGAGGGTTCGGATTTGATCAGCCAGTGAGCCATCAGGCCTCGTCCTCCTTGAGCGGCGCCGGCGGCTGCGAGGCCGCCGCGCCCTGTTCGTTCCAGAACCGCACCATCTCGCGCGTCAGCGCCGCGTAATCCTTGGCGTCGAGCTCGACGCGGACCTCGCCCTCGCCGAAGGGCAGGATTAGCACGAAGCGATGCGTGCCCTCGGCCCGGCGCTTGCGATGCTGGATGACGGGGCTCGCGATTCGCCCCGCCAGCGGCACGGGCTCGCTCTCGGCGACGAGCTCCGAGCCGGTCGTCTTGCGGACTTCCGCGATGCCGCGCGCGACGCGCTTGGTCCAGTCTTCCGCCATCTCCCGCTCCTATCGTTCGGCCCGGATCGGCCGGGCCAGCAGCGCCGCGACCGCCTCCCGGACGCCGGTTTGTCCGGCAATGATCCCGGCCACCGCCTCGGCGATCGGCGTCTCGATGCCCTTGTCTTTCGCCATGGCGGCCAGTACCGGCGCAGTGAAGGCGCCTTCCGCCAAAGCGTTGCCGGCTGCTTCCATCGGCGTCTTGCCCTGGCCGAGCGCCAGCCCGTAGGAGAAGTTGCGCGACTGCGCCGAAGCGCAGCTCAATACGACGTCGCCCAGCCCCGAAAGCCCCATCAGCGTCTCGGGTTCCGCGCCGAATGCCTCTCCGAAGCGGCGCAGCTCCGCGAAGCCGCGCGCGACCAGCGCGGCGCGGGCGCTCTCGCCGAAGCCCAGCCCGATGGCGATGCCGGCGGCGATGGCGAGCACGTTCTTGGCCGCGCCGCCGATCTCGACGCCGCGCGGGTCATCGGAGTGATAGATGCGAAAGGCCGGCGAACTCAGCGCTTCGGCAAGCCCTTGTGCCAGAGCCGGGTCGCGAGCCGCGAGTGTCACGGCGGTTGGCAGTCCTCGCCCGATATCGGCTGCGAAGCTGGGGCCCGAGAGGATGGCGGCCGGAGCTCCCGGCAGGGTTTCGGCTATGATCTCGGTCGGAAACAGACCGCTCGCCTGTTCGATGCCCTTGGCGGCCGAGACCACCGGCGCGTCCGGCGGCAGCGTCTTGCGCAGGGCTTCGCAGGCGGTGCGCAGGCTCTGGGTCGGGACGGCGATGATGAGAGCGTCGCAATCGGCGAGATCGGCGAGATGTGCGGTGGCGCTGATGGTCTCGGGCAGCGCGATGCCGGGCAGGCGCGGCGTTTGCCGCGTGCGCTTGATGGCGGCGACAGCCTCGCCATCGCGAGCCCAGAGCCGAACGTTGCGCCCGGCCCTGCTGGCGGCGAGGGCCAGCGCCGTGCCATAGGCGCCGGCGCCGACGACGCCGATGCGTGCATCGTCCGGCATGCTGCTCATGCGACGGTCTTGGGATTATCTGAACGCGACTGGGCCGAGAGTTCGTCCAGTGGCCAGCGCGGGCGGGCGACCGCGCCCATGTCGTCGACCATGCCCAGCCGCAGCCGCTCGATCCCGGCCCAGGCGATCATCGCGCCATTGTCGCCGCAGAGCACCAATGGCGGAGCCACCATCGGCAGGCCGGCCTCGGTAGCCAAGCGGCCGAGGCCACGGCAGATCGCCTGATTGGCCGCGACACCGCCGGCGACGACGAGAGTCGACGGCGCGATCCCGGCCTCGCGGCAGGCGCGCAGGCCGGCGCGGGTCCGGTCGACCATGACGTCGACGACCGCCGCCTGGAAGGAGGCGCAGAGATCGGCGACGTCGTTTTCGGAGAGCGGCGCGATCCGCTCGGCCACGAGCCGCACGGCGGTCTTGAGGCCGGAGAGCGAGAAGTCCGGGTTCGGCCGGCCCTGCATCGGCCGGGGAAAATCGAAGCGTTCGGGATCGCCCTTCGCCGCCTCGCGCTCGACCGAGGGGCCGCCGGGATAGGGCAAGGTGAGCATCTTGGCGATCTTGTCGAAGGCCTCGCCGACGGCATCGTCGATGGTGCCGCCGAGCTTGAGATAGTCGCCGACGCCGCGCACGGCGAGGAGCTGGGTGTGTCCGCCCGAGACCAGCAGCAGGAGATAGGGGAAGGCGAGATCGTCGGTCAGCCGCGCGGTCAGCGCATGGGCCTCGAGATGGTTGACCGCGATGAAGGGCCTGCCGGTCGCGAGCGCGATCGCCTTGCCCGCGGTGAGGCCGACCATGACGCCGCCGACGAGGCCTGGCCCTGCGGCCGCTGCCACCGCGTCGATGTCTCCGGGCTTCAGGCCGGCATCCGAAAAGGCACGGGCGATGATGCGGTCGATCGCCTCGACATGGGCGCGCGCCGCGATCTCCGGCACGACTCCGCCATAGGCGGCATGTGCGGCGATCTGGCTCAGGACCTCGTTCGACAGGATCTTGTGCTCGCCCGAGCGCTCGATCGAGACGATCGCGGCCGCGGTTTCGTCGCAGGTCGTCTCGATCCCCAGGACACGCATGATCGCTCGATTAACCTCGCGGAAGGGGCGGTGGGACGATTGCCGGGTTCCGGCACTGTCCCGCCGGCAATTCCTTCGTATAGTGCGCAGAAGCTCGCAAGGCCAATGGGCCTATCTCGGGGTGCTGGCTGAACGCCCGGTCCGAGGGCCGCAACGACAAAAAAGGGGAGAGGGCGTGCGCAGAATCATTGTTCCGCCTCAATGCGGCATGATCGCGGGATACCGCATGCTTCGCGGATCGTTCTGTGATCGTTGCCGGTGCCGTCAGGAGCATTGAATGCGCGTCTTCGTCTTTCGTCCCGAGCCCGATGCCGAACGGACGGCCCGCATTGTGGCCGATCACGGCTTCGAGCCCATGGTCGCGCCGCTCTTCAAGGTCGTGCGGCTGTCGGACATCGCGCCTGAAGGAAGCTTCGACGCGATCGTGCTGACCAGCGGCAATGCCGTGCCGATGCTGGCGGAAGGGCCGGCCGACTGGCGCGACCTGCCGGTCTTCACCGTCGGTGCGCGCACGGCCGCCAAGGTCCGCGAGGCGGGGCTGGACGATGCCCGCAGCGCCGATGGGGACCGCAACGACCTGATCGACCTGATTGGCCGGACGCTGCCGGCCCCGGCGAAGCTGCTGATGATCGCGGCGCGCGATCGCAAGGAGGATGTCTCCGAGCGGCTCAAGGCCGCAGGCTATGACGTCGCGCTGTGGACGGCCTATGCGGCCGAGCCGGTTTCCGCCCTGCCCGAGGATGCGATTGCCGCGCTGCGGCTCGGCAAGGTGGATGCGGCGCTGCATTATTCGGCGCGAGGGGCGCGCACCTTCATCGCATTGGCGCAGGCCGCCGGTGTGGTGGATGCGGCGATGGAGCTGACACATGTCACGCTCTCGGCCGACGTTGCCTCGCCGCTGATCGCGTCGGGGGCCAGCACGGTGCTCGTCGCCGAATATCCCGAGGAGGCGGCGATGCTTTCGGCGCTGGAGCAGGTTTTGGCGCGTGATGCCGCGTCTGCCAAGCCGGCTACGAAGCCGCGCGGCAGCTTGAAGCGCACGCCGCCCACCATCGAGCTGACCGCCGAAGCCATTCCGGAGGAGTCGGAGCCTGTCGCAGTGCAGGCGGATGCCGCCGTCGAGGCGCATCCGCCGGAGGCTGTCGCGCCGACCGAGGCACTGCCCGAGGAGTTTACGCCTCCGCCCGTCGCGCCGGCTTCCGCGCCGGCCGAGCGCATTGCACCGGCGCGTATGCCCTGGCTCGCCGTGGCCGTGGCGGGGCTGGCCGGCGGTGTGGTCGGGGCGGGGCTCGTCTTCCTGGGCCTGAACCAGGACGCTCCGACGGTGAGCGTCGAGCAGATCGTCGAGCTGCGCAACCGAATCGATGCCGTGCAGACGAGCGCCGCAGCGACCGACCGCAAGGCGACTGGTGCTGCAGAGGCCGCGGCCAAGGCCGGCTCCGACGTCCAGGGGGTTACCAGCAGGATCGCGGGGCTGGCCAATGCCCCGGCGACCGACACGAGCGCTCTCGCGGCGCAGGCCCAGCGCGCCGAGGCCGCGGTCGCGGCGCTCGGTCAGCGGCTCGATCAGGTGAGCGGCAGGGTCGGTGCGGTCGAGACGCAGGCGAAGAGCTCGGCCTCGCTGAGCCCGGAAGCGACGGCGGCGGCCCGCATCGTGCTGGCCGAGCGGGTACGGCAGGCGCTCGCGGCCGGGCGCCCCTTCGCCGGTGAGGTTCCGGCGCTGACCAAGCTCGGCGTCGCACCGGCCGAGGTCTCGGCGCTGACGGCCGTAGCGTCTTCCGGGGCGCCGACGCGCGAGACGCTGCTCGCGGGTTTCCGCAAATACGGCGCGACGTTCCAGCGCGAGGTGATGCCGGCTTCCGAGAGCTGGACGGAGAAGCTGATCGGCCTCACGAGCCGGATCGTCACCGTCCGCCCGGTCGGCGACAATGGCTCGAACGACCCCGCGACGCTGCCTGTCCGGCTCGAAGCCGCCATCGCCGCCGGCGACATGGTGCGGGCGGCCGCGCTATGGGGACAATTGCCGGAGCCGGCGCGGCGTGCCAGTGCGGATTTCGGCACCGATCTGCAAAGGCGTGCGGCGGCGGATGCGGCGATCGCCAAGATCGCGCAGGATGCGGTCGCGGCGCTCGGCGCGGCGGGCTGACGGAGAGGGGTTCATGGTTCGCGTTCTCGTCTATCTCGCCGTCTTTGCCTGCCTTGCCTTCGGCGCCGTCTGGCTCGCCGACCGGCCCGGCGAAGTCTCGGTGCTCTGGCAGGGCTACCGCATCGACACCAGCGTCGCGATCGCCGCGATCGGCGTCGTCGTGCTCGCCTTCCTGTTCCTGCTGGTCTGGGCGATCGTGCGCTTCGTCTTCGGCCTGCCTTCCGCCTTCAGCCTGTCCTCGCGGGCGCGGCGCCGGGCGCGGGGCTTCGAGGCCGTCTCGCGCGGCATGGTCGCGATCGGCGCAGGCGATCCTGTCGCGGCGGGGCGCTACACCGGGGAGGCGCGCCGCTTCGCGCCGGGCGAGCCGCTGACGCTGCTGCTGGAGGCGCAGACCGCGCAGCTCTCAGGCGACCGGGGCCAGGCCGAGGCCGCCTTCAAGGCGATGCTCGACAAATCCGAGACGCGGGTGCTCGGCCTGCGCGGCCTCTTCGTCGAGGCGAAGCGCCGCGGCGACATGCAAGGCGCGCGCGCCTTTGCGGACGACGCCGTGCGCCGCTCACCCTCGCTCGCCTGGGCGAATGACGCGCTGCTCGATTTCCACGTCAATGCCGGGGACTGGCATGCCGCCCGCACCGCCGTCGAACGGCGCGCGGCGCTCAGGCTAGCCGATAAGCCCGAGGCGCGGCGCCAGCGCGCGGTGCTGCTCGCCGCCGAGGCGTTGCAGGCGCGCGACAGCGAGCCGGAGAAGGCGCTGGCGGCGGCGCTGGAAGCCGTGAAGCTCTCGCCCTCGCTGACGCCTGCCGTGGCGCTGGCCGGGCGGATGCTCTCGGAACGCGGCGACGTCCGCAAGGCGTCCAAGCTGCTCGAAGCGGCCTGGAAGGAAGCGCCTCATCCCGATATCGCGGCCGCCTATCTCGATGCGCGCACCGGCGACTCCGCGCTCGACCGTCTGGCTCGCGCGCAGACCCTGACGAAGCTGCGGCCCTCCGATCCGGAGAGCGTGCTGGCGCTGGCCGGGGCGGCGATCCAGGCCCGCGAATTCCAGAAGGCGCGCGACGGGCTGAAGCCCCTGCTGGCGGGCGGAGCCTCAGTGCGTGCCTGCCTGCTGATGGCGGAGCTGGAGGAGGCCGAACACGGTTCCGCCGGCCGCGTGCGCGAATGGCTGGCGCGGGCGACGCGGGCGCCGCGCGACGCGGCCTGGGTCGCGGACGGGCTGGTCTCCGACCACTGGATGCCCGTCTCGCCGATCACAGGCAGGCTCGACGCCTTCGTCTGGACGGTTCCGCCAGCAACACTGAGCAGCCAGGCCCCGATGCTCGACGATGTACTGGCCGATCTCGACGACGCGCCCAAGCTGATCGAGGCCAGGGCCGAGGCCGTGACGACGATCGAGCCGGAAGCCGTCGCGCCGCCTGCGCCGCAGCCGACAGCAGAACCGGCCGCCGCCGCGGTGCCCGAGCCGCCGCCACACGAGGATCCGAAGACGGAGCTCAAGCCCGCCCCGGTGGTCGAGGCTATGGCGGTCGAGGCCAAACCTGTCGAGGCGAAGCCCGTGGAATCGAAACCTTCGGGCGACGCGGCTTCACCCAAAGAGACGCCGAAGGCATCGCCCAAGCCGGTGATCTTCCCGGTTTCCCATGCGCCCGACGATCCGGGCCCGGAAGACGAGCCGCCGCCGGAACCGAAGAAGACCTTCCGGCTGTTTAGCTGAGCCAGCGGAAAAGGCGTGCGGCCGGCGGCCATGCGCCTTATAGCGGCGCGATGGACTCCAATATCGATCAGAATGGAACAACGCTCGCTGTCGGGCCCGAGCAGGCGGGCCTGCGCCTCGACAAGGCGCTGGCGCTGCTGGCGGGCGAGATTTCGCGGGCGCGGCTGCAGCAGGTCATCAAGGAAGGCGGCGTGCACCTCAACGGCGCTGTCGTCAGCGACGGAAGCCGCAAGGTGGTCGAGGGCGACACGCTCGCTCTGGTGATGCCGGCTGCCAAGCCCGCCGACCCTGTGGGGCAGGATATCCCGCTCACCGTGGTCCATGAGGACGACGACCTGATCGTCATCGACAAGCCTGCGGGGCTCGTCGTCCATCCGGCCGGCGGCCATGAGGACGGCACGCTGGTCAATGCGCTGATCGCCCATTGCGGCGAGAGCCTTTCCGGCATTGGCGGTGTCCGGCGGCCGGGCATCGTGCATCGGCTCGACAAGGATACGAGCGGGCTGCTGGTCGTCGCGAAGAACGATCGGGCGCATCAGAAACTCGCCAAGCAGTTCGCGGATCATGGCCGCACCGGCCCGCTGCAGCGCGCCTATCTCGCCATCGTCTGGGGTGCGCCGCGCCTGCGCGAGGGCACGATCGATGCGCCGATCGAACGGTCGAGCCGCAACCGCGAGAAGATGATGGTGGTGAAGGAAGGGCGCGGTCGCGAGGCGATCACCCATATCACCCTGCTCGAACGCTATCCGCCCCTGTTCAAGGGCGTGGGCGAGGCGGAGGCGCTGGCGAGCCTGATCGAGTGCCGGCTGGAGACCGGCCGCACGCATCAGATCCGCGTGCATATGAGCCATATCGGCCATCCGCTGCTCGGCGATGCACTCTACGGCTCCGGTTTCGCCACGAAAGCCGCAAGACTGCCGCCGGACGCGCAGGCGGCGCTCACTGGCCTAGGCCGGCAGGCGCTGCATGCGGCGGTGCTCGGTTTCGAGCATCCGCGCACCGGCGAGGAGATGCTGTTCGAGTCCGAGCCGCCGCAGGATTTTGCAGATCTGCAAGCAACGCTCGCGAGGCTGTGAGCGAATCCGGCGTCTTTGCCACCTTTCCGCCGGGTTGAGTTCGCATATACTGGGGCTATTCGGATGCGGATGGCCAAGGGGGCGCCGCATGCGAGGCATCCAGCCGAACCGCGAGCCGGTTTCATGCGTTGGATCGCTTTGCAGGGTCCGGAGCCTGCGCGAAGGTTGATCGCGCGGAGGGCCTGCCGCAAAGCGGGGGCCTCTATGAGGAGAACGAGCATGGCGAGTGCTTCGCTGCCCGTCCTGTCCGCCGAAGGCGGGCTTTCACGTTATCTCGACGAAATCCGCAAGTTCCCGATGCTGGAACCGAGCGAGGAATACATGCTGGCCAAGCGCTGGCGCGAGCATGGCGACCGCGACGCGGCGCACAAGCTCGTCACCTCGCATCTGCGGCTCGTCGCCAAGATCGCCATGGGTTATCGCGGCTACGGCTTGCCGATCGGCGAAGTCGTGTCGGAAGGCAATGTCGGCCTGATGCAGGCGGTCAAGCGGTTCGAGCCCGAGAAGGGCTTCAGGCTGGCTACCTATGCGATGTGGTGGATCAAGGCCTCGATCCAGGAATACATCCTGCGCTCCTGGTCGCTGGTCAAGATGGGAACCACGGCCAACCAGAAGAAGCTGTTCTTCAACCTGCGCAAGGCCAAGAGCAAGATCTCGGCGCTGGGCGAGGGCGATCTGCGCCCCGACCAGGTCAAGCAGATCGCGACCAAGCTCGGCGTCAACGAGCAGGACGTGGTCGACATGAACCGCCGCCTCGGTGGCGACGCCTCGCTCAACACGCCGCTGCGCGAGGATGGCGACGGCGAATGGCAGGACTGGCTCGTCGACGACAGCGAAAGCCAGGAGCGCCGCCTCGCCGATTCGGAGGAAGCCGACAACCGACACACCGCGCTGCGCGAGGCGCTGAGCGTGCTGAACCCGCGCGAGCGGCGCATCTTTGAAGCGCGTCGCCTCGCTGATGACCCGATCACGCTCGAACAGCTTTCCGAAGAGTTCGGCGTGTCGCGCGAGCGCGTCCGCCAGATCGAGGTCCGCGCCTTCGAGAAGGTACAGGACGCCGTGAAGAAGGCGATCACCCGCATCGAGGCGCCGCGTGCGGCGCTGCCCGCGGCGTAAGCCAGTCACGGGTTCGGAGTATTCAAAGGGGCGCTTCGGCGCCCCTTTTTTCATTTCCGCGTCATTCTCGGGTCGAGCCCGAGCATGACGGCTCCTGAGCGCTGCTCAGTAAAGCGGCTGCAGCGGCTGGACCGGCAGGCGGAACGGGCCGATGAAGACGCGGCCGTCGCGCAGCACGACCGTCGGCAGGGTTGTCAGGCCGGGGGCTGCGGCAGCGTTGCCGCGTCCTCCGCCGAGGAGCCCGCCCAGGCCGCCGAGCAGGTTGCCGATGCGCAGCCCGCCGATCTGCTCGATGCCGGCCGCCGCGAGCCTGAGATCGCCGGCGACGCGATGCATCGGATCGAGCACCAGCTCGCCGCTGCCCTCGACGCGCGCCTTGCCCTTGGTCGAGACGATGCGGGTCAGCTCGAGCGTGCCATTGGCATTGCGCCAGCCTTCGAGCGTGTCCGGATTGAAGCCCCGGCGGAAATTCTCGGCCTGTGTCACCGTCGCCTGGAGGTCGATATCGCCGGTATCGGTGGTTCCGAGCAGAGCGTCGATCACCGGCAGCACCGTGCCCTTGGCCGTCAGCGCGATGTCAACGGCCTGGTCGGCCGGGGGCCGCGTCGGATTATGGCGCAGATGCGCTTCCAGCGTGGCGGCGCGCCAGGTCTCGGGATTGGCTCCGGGCGTCGTCAGCGTTCCGTTTGCCTCGCTGGCGACGAGCGCGAAGCGCTCAGGATGACGCCATCCGAGGCTGGCCTCCAGGCTCTTCCAGGTGATCTCGAGATTGCGGCCTTCCGGCAGCGTTGCGCGGGCTGGGCTCGACACTTCGAAGATGACGAGGCCTGGCGAATAGATCTGGCCGACGGCGAGCGCGGGGCCGGTCTCGACGCGCACGGCATCGCCCCAACGCGTCGAGGTCAGCCCTAGCGCGCTGCAGCGCAGCTCGATGCGGAAGGGAAAGCCGGTGATGGTGCGGTCCGCGCAGGTCCAGGTCCGGCCGCGCGTGACCTCGCGCGCCAGCGCGGCGTCAATCGCTTCCGCGGCGCGTCCGCGGGCGTAAAACCAGAAGGCGGACCAGCCCGCGGCCAGCACGACGAGCATCAGGAAGGGGCCGTAGAGCCAGAAGCGGCTGTGGCGGCGCGTCGGGAGAGGAGCGGTCATGCGGCAGGCATTCCTTGCACGGAGGCGGGCAGCGGTCTAACCGTTTGTTTCAGCATCGGATTTGTCCGAAAATCCGATTCCAGTTTTCGGTCCGATGCTATAGCTCGCCAATCCGGCGGGCGCCAGTATGGCCAGATCATGGGAAGGCGATGACCAAGGAATTCGGCGCGACGGATCTATGGGTCTTCGGCTATGGCTCGCTGATCTGGCGGCCGGGCTTTCCGTTCGAGGAGAGCGTGCAGGGGCGCCTGCACGGCTACCACCGCTCGCTGTGCATCTTCTCGCATGTCCATCGCGGCACGCCGGAGCGGCCCGGCCTCGTGCTCGGACTCGACCGGGGCGGAGTCTGCCGGGGGCTCGCCTTCCGTGTCGCGGCCGCCGAGGCGATCGAGACCGTCGCCTATCTGAGGGCGCGCGAGCAGGCGACCTCGGTCTATATCGAGCGCCAGGTTCCGCTGAAGCTGGAGGATGGGCGGCAGGTGCGCGGGCTGGTCTATGTCGCCGACCGCCGGCATCTGCAATACGCCGGCAAGCTGCCGCCGACGGACCTGCTCAGACTGGTCCGAAGCGGGCGCGGCAGCTCTGGCGAGAACCCGGATTACGTGCTGCAGACACATGAGCACCTGCGCAAGATGGGCATCTACGATCCCGTCCTGGCCTGTCTGGCGCAGGAACTCGCGCCGGGGCTCGGCGCGCCGCATCCGCCACTGAGCGGCTAGTCCGGTTCACGAGTCCATCTGCGGCATCAGGTCGAGCAGGGCGGCGCGGCGGCTCATCCCGTCCTCGGCCAGCAGATGCACATGGATCTCGCAGGCGCCGGCCGCCGCGATGGCGCGCTGCCAGCGGGAGAGCGCCGCCTCGACGCCGAAGGGGCCGGAGTCCCGGGCCGCGATGATGCGCCGCTCGGGCGAGACCGCGAGCAGTACGGCATCGGTGAAGCCGAGCGCATGGGTGTCGTCCGCCGCGAAGACCGAGGCGACGTAGCGCCGCCCGGAGCGACCGCGCCAGGCGGTGAAGCGGCGCTCGCTGAGGCTGGCGGTGCTGCGCATCGGCAGTTCGCGCGCGACCGGCGGCTCGTCGAAGAGATCGGCAATGTGATTGTAGGCGAGAGCGGCCATGTCCGTTCCTCCTGAGATAGGAACAAAATGGGAACGACATGGGGATAAGTCAAGCGTCGGCCGAGACGGTGTCGGGGCTTGAGATGCTGACTGCTGTCAGGGCCTGTCAGGAGTTGGCGAGCGGGTCGATGCCGCGCGCGGCAAGTTCGGCGCGGCCTTCGGCGAGAAGGCGGTCGCTGGCGGTCTCTATCGTCTCCTGCAGCCTGTGCTGGAAGGACACCTTGTCCAGCCCGGGCGGGATCGGCGGCAGGATCTCGATATGGACCGTGCCCGGCCGGCGCAGGAATTTGCGGCGCGGCCAATAGAGCCCGGTATTGAGCGCAACAGGTACGCAGGGCACGCCGAGCTCAGCATAGATATGGGCGACGCCGAACTTGTAGGCCGGTGGAGCGCCCGGCGGGCGCCGGGTGCCTTCCGGGAAGATCAGGAGCTGACGGCCATTCTGGCCGAGCTCGACCTTCGCGCGGCGGGTGACGTGGGAGAGCGCTCTTGCCCGTGCGCCGCGGTTGACCGGGATCATGCGCATCTTGCTCAACGCCCAGCCGAAGAGCGGAATCCAGGTCAGCTCGCGCTTCAGGATGAAGACCGGGTTCCGGAAGATGGTGACGAGCGCGAAGGTCTCGAGGAAGGACTGGTGCTTGGCCGCGACCATCAGCCCGCCCTCGGGAATGTTCTCGAGGCCGCTGATCTCGCAGCGCGTGCCGGCGACAACGCGCAGCAGCCAGAGCGAGGTGCTGGCCCAGGCCAATGCGACCGCCAGCAACACGCGCCTCGGCAGCACCAGCGAGGGCAGGACGCCGAAGATCAGCCAGAGGATGAGAACGCCATAGAACAGGATGTTGAAGGCGAGGGAGCGCAGGACGAGCATTCTGCGCAATGAGCCCGAGACGAGGCCGGGGTCAAGCGCGGCGGCCCGAAAAGTGGGAGCCGTTCTCAAAGCGGGCCCATGCGGTTCAACCGGCGCTTCGGCCGGGAGGCCGCGTCAGCCTTCGTGATGCGGTCGATCGATGAGGCGGGAACGCTTCTCGGCCGCCGGGCCGAGCAGTTCGGCGGGCTTCGCCGAAACCGGCTTGCGGCCGCCGACGATGACGGAGAGACGGGAGGTTTCGGGATCGCTCTCGATGAGGCTGCGCAGCCTTGCGGCCAGGTATTTCACATACTCCGGCACGAGCACCTTGACCGTTCCCCAGTGGCTCCACCAGCCGGCGGTGTCGACATGGTCGGTCACCACCGGATGCACGACGAGGGAGATCTTCGGCATGGCATGGGCGAATTCCGCCAGCGTGCGGGGCATGTGGTAATTCGATGTGACGACCAGAAGCGAGCGGAAGCCGTGCTGGCGTACCCAGCGCCGCGCTTCGATGGCATTGCCGATGGTGTTGCGGGCCCGGTAGTCGAGATCGACGCAACAGGCCAGAAGGTCGCGCGCGGCCGGGTTGAGCTTGGCGAGTTCCTCGCGACCGGTTCGCTCGTTGACGCCGCTGATCAGAAGCCGCGCGCCGCGGTCGGCGCCGAGCAGGCCGATCGCATCGCCGATACGCTGGGCGCCGCCGGTGACGACGACGATAGCGTCCGTGCGCGGCGTGCTCGCAGGTTCCCGCGCGTCGATCGCCGCGGCGAAGCGGATATAGCCGAGGGCGAGCAGAAGGGTTCCCACGCAGGCGAGAGCCACGGCCGCCAGGGCCAGGAGCCGCAGCGGGGAGGTGCGTACGGCAGGCTCCGTGCGTCGGGCCGTGGTTTCGCTCGGCGCCATCGCGAGATGGGCGTTTCTGCTACCGGTCATGGCCATGACAGCCCCGGGATAACCCGCCAATCGGGCATAACCACGGCAGGGCGATGCCCTCTCGCGCCACAAGCGTAAACGCCGCTCGCCGGCGAGGGCGCGGCGCTCACGCCAGCGCCCCGAGATAGCGACGGACGGTGACGCGCGAGACGAGGCCCGCGATCGCCGCCACGACTACGGCGACCATTACGACCGCCGCATAACCCGCCCAGCCGATCTCGAAGGCACCGAACAGCGCCTGGAGTTGCTCCGCCTCCGGGGCCGTGCTCCAGCGCGAGGCGATGAACCCCAGCACTGCGATGGCTATGATGGCAGCGAGCCCGCCGGCCGCTCCGCCCTTCAGTCCCAGCCGGATGAAGCGGCTCTGGAATTCGCGGGCGATGAAGTCGTCATCGGCGCCGACGAGATGCAGCACCTCGACGCTGTCCCGGCTGCCGGCCATGGCACCGCGCGTGGCGAAGGCGACCGCGAGCGCGGTCGTCGTCAGGATCAGCATGACGATGGAAAAGCCGGAGATGACGATGGTGCCGGCCATGGCTGAGAGACGCCGCACCCAGAGTCGGTGGTCGTCTAGGATCGCGGTCGGCACCTCGCGGCGCAGCAGCGGGCCGAAGGCCGCGAGATCGGGACTTTCGCCCGCCTTCAGCCGGAGGACGATCAGGCGCGGAACCGGCAGCTCGACGAGGTCGAGCCCGGTGCCGAGCCAGGGCTCGAGCAGCTTGTCCGATTCCGCCTTCGGGACCGCTCGCACGCCCTCGACGCCTTCCAGCGTCTGCGCCATCGCGACGGCGCGCGCCACGTCCTTCTCGACGTCGCGGCGCGAATCGGGGCGGATCTGGATGGTCATTTCGTTGGAGACGGCGCCGCGCCACTGGTCCGAGGCGCGGGCGGCGAGGACCGCGGCGCCGGCGCTCAGGGCGGCGAGGAAGGTCAGGATCGCGATCACGGCCATCAGCGCCTTGCCGGCGACGCTATCCACCGGGACGAGCGGCTGGTCGCGCCGCAGGTTGGCGGGCAGTCTGCGCTCTACGCGCTCCTGCTCGTGATAGCCGATCTCAGTCGTCGACATGGAGATGCCCGTCGGCCAGTACGAGGCGTGGCGCGTCGTAGATGTCCATCAGGTTGAGATCGTGCGTGGCGATGACCACTGCGGTGCCGAGCTGCTGCAGCTCCATGAACAGCCGGAGCAGGCGGCGGCCGAGGCCGGGGTCGACATTGCCGGTCGGCTCGTCGGCGAGCAGCAGCTCCGGGCGGCCGATCAGGGCACGCGCGATGGCGGCACGCTGCTTCTCGCCGCCGGAGAGCACGGGTGGCACCGCATGCATGCGCTCGCCGAGCCCGACCCAGCGCAACAGCTCGACGACCTCGGCGCGATAGCTGGCCTCCTCCTTACCGAGCACGCGCAACGGCAGAGCGACATTCTCGTAGACGGTCAGGTGATCGAGCAGGCGGAAATCCTGGAAGACGACGCCCATGCGGCGCCGGAAGGCGGTCAGCGTCGGGCTGTCGAGGCGCGAAACATCCTGCCCGAACAGGCTGACGAGGCCGCGCGTGGGCTTCAGAGCCATCAGAATCAGGCGCATCAGCGTCGTCTTGCCGGCGCCCGAGGGGCCGGTGAGATACTGGAACGAGCGCGGCGCGATGCTGAAGTTGATGTCCTTCAGCACCTCCGGGCCCATGCCGTAACGCAGGCCGACATTTTCGAACCGAACCAAGCGGTCTTCCTCGTCCTTCCGATCCGCGAATCCGCGCCCGATCCTACACGGCAACGCGGCAGAAAGATCGGGGCCGCGAGAGCTTGCCCCAAGTTTCTTCACGAGGCGTTAACCATAACGCGGCTCAATGGCTGAGGCCGTCTCCCTACCCCAGCTCCGGCACCATGCTGATCGTCTGCCCCTCCTGCGCCAGCCAATACGAACTCGATGCGGCCAAGATCGGGCCGGACGGGCGCAAGGTGCGTTGCGCGAGCTGCAAGACCGCCTGGCACGTCATGCCGGAAGCGGAGGCGTTTCCCGCGGCGCCCAGCGCCGCGGAGACGCAGGCCCTGCTCGAGGAGGAGCTGGAACGCGCCGCCGCGATCGATGCGGAGATCACGGCCCTCGCTGCCGAGGCCGATGCGCGGATCGCCGCCGCGGAGGCGGAAGTGGACGTCGATACAACGATCGAAAGCGAGAGCGGTGGCGGGAGCGAAGATGCCGTCGAGGCGGAGCCCGTCCCCTTCGTCACCGCGCCGGCCGGGCGTCGCAAGCCGTCCCCGCGCAAGCCACCCATTGCCAAAAAAATGACCTTCGGCCGTTGGGGCGCTGCGCAGCCGGCCGCCGCGGCGCTCGCCGGGCTTGCCCTGCTCGGCATCCTGGTCTGGCAGCGCAACGCGGCGGTGCGGATGGCGCCGCAGTTGGCCGATGTGTTCGCGCTGGCGGGCCTGCCCGTCAACGTCAGGGGCTTGAGCCTGAGCTCGGTTGAGAGTGGGCTCGTCGAGGACGGCCAGGGGCGCTTCCTCGTCGTCGAAGGCGACGTCACCAACATCACCAAGCGCAAGACCGAGGTGCCGCTGATCGAGGTGGCGGTGACCGACGCCACCGGGGCGACGCTCTACAGCTGGACGACGCAGCCGCCGCGGCCCAGCCTGGAGCCGGCCGAGCTGGTTCGTTTCCGCGCGAGGCTGGCTTCTCCACCGGAGAAAGGCCAGTCCGTGCGCGTCCGCTTCACTTCCGTCGCGACAGCCGCCAATATCGCCCGCGTGAATTGACGCGGCCGGGAGGCTCGGCTCCGACGAAGCGGGGCCGCCAGTGCGAGACGGAGATGCCATGCCGGAACGGCGTATCAGGGTTCTTTACGACGAGGCCGCGATCGCGCGGCGCAACGAGGAGATGGCGCAGGCCATCGCGGCCAGCAACCCGAAGGATCTGCTCGTCGTCGCCGTGCTGAAGGGCAGCTTCATGTTCGCTGCCGACCTGATCCGGGCCATGCATCGCGCTGGCCTCGCGCCGCAGGTCGAGTTCGTGCACCTGTCCAGCTATCGCGCGGCCACCGTGTCCTCGGGCCAGGTCGAGATCCTGCGCGACGTGCAGAGCGAGGTGCGCGACCGCGACGTGCTGCTGGTCGACGACATCCTCGAATCCGGCCGCACGCTGGCCTTCGCCAAGGATCTGCTGGCGGCGCGCGGCGCCGCGCGGGTCTGGAGCGCGGTGCTGCTGGAGAAGCCGGGCAAGCGCGCCGTCAACATCCACCCGGATTATGTCGGTTTCGAATGCCCGGATTATTTCGTGGTCGGTTACGGAATGGATGTGGCCCACTCCTATCGGCAGCTGCCCTTCGTCGGCGTGGTCGAGACCGATGACCAGGCCGGCCTGCCCGGCATCTAGAGCATTGCGCGAAAAAGTGGGAACCGGTTTTTCGCATAGAGCAATGCTCCGCATTTTGACGATGTCGTCAAAATGCGACGTGATCTGAGGAGCTGCGATGTCCCGTATCCTGGTCGTCGATGACGAGGAGCCGCTGCGCGTGCTGGTGGCGCGCGGCCTCGGCATGGACGGCCATAGCTGCCTCACCGCCGCCGACGGCGCCGAGGCACTCGACATCCTGATTGCCGAGCAGGGCCGCTTCGACCTGCTGCTGACCGACATCCGCATGCCGCTGATGGACGGCATCGCGCTGGCGCTCGCCGCCAAGGCGCAGTTTCCGGAGCTAACGATCATGCTGATGACGGGCTATGCCGAGCAGCGCGAGCGGGCCAAGAGCCTGGAGGCGATCGTTGCGGAGGTCATGACCAAGCCCTTCACCATCGCCGATCTGCGCGCGACGGTGATGAAGGTGATCGAGCGCTCGATCGGCTGAGCCCGCAGATCGCCGCGCGTCCTGTCGGATGCGAAGTGGCGATCTGGATTTTTGTTTGGCATCAGATTCATCCGAAAAGTGGAATCCACTTTTCGGTCTGATATCTTAGCGGTTCAGCCACCAGATCGAGGCGTTGAGCAGGGTGGCGAAGCCGACCCAGGCGAGATAGGGCCAGAACAGGTTTGCCGCGAGCCGGTCAAGCGGCCTGAAGGTCGCGATCGTGGCGAGGATCGCCGCCAGCAAAGGCAGGATGACCGCGAGGCCGGCCAGCGGGCTGTTGGCGCCGAAGAAGGCGAACGACCAGGCGAGGTTCAGCAGAAGCTGCAGGTGATAGGCCAGCAGGGCACGGCGGCGCCCGGGTATGCCGATCGGCAGGCGCAGGATGCGGAACACCGCCAGCGCCATCATCGCATAGAGCGCCGTCCAGACGGGCGCGAAGATCCAGTTCGGCGGATTGAACGGCGGCTTCGCCAGCCCTGCATACCAGCCGGGGATCTGGGGGACGGTTGCCGCGCTGCCCAGCAGGGAGGCCGCGATGACGGGAAGAGCCGCGATGAGCAGAGCGGCCCAAAGCGGCGTGCGGCGTTCGGTGGACAGTCCCGGAAGCGTACTCATGCCTTGAAAATGAGTCGGGCTCGCGCGGGAGACAAGGCCATCAGGTGGTCGCCGACATGCTTCGTGGTCATGGAACTTTTTCCGATCCGCCGAGGGCGAGATGCAGGCAACTGCGCTCAGTCCCTCTGTGTCGGCCCAACGACTTCGCGCATCGCCACATAGGTATAGAACGACGCGACGTTGGGATCGTCGTGGAAGACTTCGCGGGCGAAGGCGGCATAGGCTTCCATGCTCTCGACCTGGAGGTGGAGGACGAAATCCGCGCCCCCGGTCACATAGGATGCCTGGCGGATTTCCGGCCGGGAGCCCAGCCTGCGCGCGAACTCGTCGGCGAGCTGCGAACCCCGAACGAGCGAGACCAGCACATGAATGGTGACGGGCACGCCGAGCACGGCGGGAGACACGATCGAGATATCGGCCGTGATGACCTTTTCCGCCCGCAGCCGCCGCAGGCGGCGCAGGACGGCGCTCTGCGACAGCCCGACTCGCTCCGCCAGAATGCGGGCCGGAGTCTGGTTGTCGCGCTGCATCTCTGCCAGCAGCGCGTGGTCGAAACGATCGAGGTCGGTGGTTTTCGTCATACTGCGTTCCTGGATGACCGAAATAGTCGCTCATCGATGAAAAACGCCAACTAAAATTTCTGCCGGTCGCTAGGATGTCTTCCATTGGCCGGGTACGGCCTTCAATTCGCAGCCGCAGGACGACGGGACCGAAAGACGATGAGCACGAAGAGCTGGAAGCCCCGCAGCCTTGCCGCGCAGGCCATGGGCAAGATCGACCCGCAGACGCGTGGCGTCGTGCCGCCGATCCACATCTCGACGACCTATATCCGCGACGAGGACAACGGCTATTCCTCCGGCTTCATCTATGGCCGGCCTGATAACGAGACCGTGCGCGAATGCGAGAGCGTGCTCGCCATGCTGGAAGAGGCCAAGGCCGGTGCGCTGTTGTTCGGCTCGGGCATGGCGGCAGCGACGGCAGTGTTCCAGGCGCTTTCGCCAGGCGACCATGTCGTCGCTTCCAAGGTGATGTACTGGGCCCTGCGCGCCTGGCTGCTGACCGAGGCGACGCGCTGGGGGTTGAAAATCGATTTCGTCGAGACCGACGACCTCGCTGCACTCAAGGCGGCGGTCAAGCCGGGCGTGACCAAGCTCGTCTGGGCCGAGACGCCGTCCAACCCGCTCTGGACCATTACCGATATAGCCGCGGCGGCGGAGATCGCGCACAAGGCCGGCGCCAAGCTGGCGGTCGACTCGACCTGCGCCTCGCCGGTCCATACCCGCCCGCTGACGCTCGGCGCCGACATCGTGATGCATGCGGCGACGAAGGTGCTGAACGGCCATTCCGATGTCGTGGCAGGCGTGCTCTGCGCACGCGAGGACGATGAATTCTGGAACCGCGTCAAGACAGTACGGAAAGGGCAGGGCGGCATCCTTGGCCCGTTCGAAACCTATCTGCTGATGCGGGGCCTGCGGACGCTGCATGTCCGGCAGGAGCGCCAGTCGGCTTCGGCGATGGAGCTGGCGCAGCGCCTCTCGGCGCATCCGCTGGTGGCGCGTGTACTCTATCCCGGCCTGCCGCAGCATCCGGGCCACGACATCGCAGCCCGCCAGATGGAGAACGGCTTCGGCTACATGCTCTCGGTGCAGGTCACCGGCGGTGAGGCCGCGGCGATCAAGGCCGCGGCCCATGTCGGGCTCTACAAGCGCGCGACCTCGCTCGGCGGCGTCGAGAGCCTGATCGAGCACCGCGCCTCGATCGAAGGCGCAGGCTCGCCCTGCCCGACGGATCTGCTGCGCCTCTCGACGGGCATCGAGGATGTCGAGGATCTCTATGGGGATCTGGATCAGGCGTTGAAGGCGGGGCACCGCTAATTCCAGCCTAGGCGCCCCAAGACAAAAGCGCGGGGAACCCTCTCCCGGAGGGAGAGGGTTCCCTCACCCTTGTCGGCTGCTTAGACCCAAAGCCCCTTCGCCCGCTCGAGATAGCGCGTCCGCTCGGCCAGCCCGTTGCGGCCGCCGTTGATCAGCTTCGTCACCTGCGCGAGGTCGTCGGCGTCGGCGGCGGGGTTGATCTCGCGCTCGGTCCAGTAGGCGAAGGCGACAGCGAGCGAGATCTCCGGTTCCTTCGCGCGCTCGGGATCGGCTTCGAGATCGATGCCGAGGATCTCACTGAGGCGGCGGTAATTGGCGCGGCCGGTGAGCTGGAAGATGCCGCGGCCATGATAGCGCAGGCCGTCGCCGGCCTGGGTGTTGCCGAGATCGCGCCGGCCCTCGTAGCGGAGGAAATACGCCGCGCCGCCATATTCCTCCAGCGTCCGGAAGCCGTCTGTCTCATGGGCCGCCTGCGCCAGGAAATGGCAGAGGCGAAGCCGCGTCTCGATCTCGTGCTCCTGCGCCAGCCGGTCGAAGCCCCGGGCGATGCCAGCAAGGATCGCCGGGTTGGCCGAGGGCGCCAAGCGCAACAGCAATTCGGAGGTGACGGATAGGTCAGGCGACGACGAGGCGCCGAGCCCGATGAAATCTGCAACGCCGCGCATCGACATGATGATGTCCCCCGAAAGGGCAGCATCATCGACGGCGTGCGCTTGGCGGGGAAAAGTGCGGGAGATTATCCCCCGACGTGGAGCGCCGATTCGCGAACCGGCTGGGGCGGGAGGCTCCATTCGCTGACGGCTGTGTATTCGGTCTCAATCGATGAGGCATGCAGCCGGTGGTCGAAGCCGTAGATGTGGATCGAGATCGCGTCGCCCGGTCCGAAATTCCGCATGCGGTGGATGTTCGGGCCCGAGGGTAGCATGCAGGCGACATAGCCCGCCTCCCGCCGTTGCTCGCCGGTCGGCACGGCGCGGGTCGCGTCGATGGCGCGATACCAGGTCTCGGTGACGGTGCCGGAGAGGACGCCGAAGCAACAGGAGCAATGGTGGTCGTGGATCGAGGTGGCCGAGTCTTCGCCCCAAACCATCGCCCAGACGCTGACCTCGTCATCGCCGGCGAGCAGGTTGCGCGCATAGCAGCCGGGCCTGCGCGATAGCGGCAGCGACTGGACCAGGTCCGGAACCGCCACGAGCTCGCGCAGGACGCTGCGTGCAGCCGCCAGGTAATCCTGCGAGAGCGTGCCTTCATCGGTGCGCAGGTTGCGCAGCACGGCTTCACGCCGCTTCTCGCCCAGAAGTCCCTGCATAGCTCGTCCCAGTCCCGATTCCGATCGGAAAAGGATAGCGTCAGCGGCTGGAATCGGTTTGCGAGTTATTCGGCTACCTGCGCGGTTGTTGGAAAATCAAACTCGTTTTTTCGGAAAATGGAGAAAATTATTGCCGTGAGTGGTGCCGCAGCGATATTCAGATTCTAAATCGGTCTGGGGGTATGATGAGCAAGCTCGACGCTTTCGATCTGCGCATCCTGGCGCAACTGCAGGAGGATGCGAGCCTGCCGCTGGCCGAACTCGCGGAGGCGGTAGGCCTCTCGCCGACGCCGTGCTGGCGGCGCGTTCAGAAGCTGGAAGTGAGCGGGCATATCCGCAAGCGCGTGGCGCTGCTCGACCGCGAGAAGCTCAAGGCGGGTGTCACCGTCTTCATCGCGGTCAAGACGGCGCGGCATTCGATGGAATGGCTGGAGCGCTTCCACGCTGCGGTGAACGATCTGCCGGAGATCGTCGATTTCTACCGGATGAGCGGCGAGATCGATTATCTGCTCAAGGCCTGTGTCTCCGACATCGCCGCCTACGACGCGCTGTACAAGAAGCTGATCTCGCGCATCGACTTGAGCGACGTCACCTCGATGTTCGCGATGGAGGAGTTGAAGTCGACGACGGCGATCCCGCTCGGCTTCGCCGGCTCATGAGCGGCGGCAGGGCCTCCTGAACGAAAGAGGGGAGCGGCAAGCCGCTCCCCTCTCCGCCGCCCCAGTCGAATTCCGGCTCAGAAGCGATAGGTCACGCCGGCGCCGATCAGCCACGGGTCGATCTTGACCTTGCCGGCGACCAGCCCGTTGTTCACCTTCACCTTCGGCTCCAGGAAGATCTTCTTCACGTCGAAGTTGAAGCCCCAGTGCTTGTCGATCATGTAGTCGAAGCCGGCCTGGAGGGCGAAGCCGAAGGAATCCTTCAGGTCGAAATCGGTGAAGCCGCCCTTGGCCTTCTCGTTGAAGAAGACGGTGTAGTTCACGCCGGCGCCGACATAGGGCTTGAAGGCGCCGAAATCGGTGAAGTGATACTGCAGCATCAGGGTCGGCGGCAGCAGCCAGGCTGAACCGATGCGCGCGCCCGCCAGCGAGCCCGCGCCCTTCACGTTGTGCGGCGTGACGCCGAGGATGAGTTCGGCGGCGATGTTCTTCGTGAAGAAGTAGGTGATGTCGAGCTCGGGCACGACCGAGTTCGAGATGTCGACTTTGCCGCCGACGACCGGCACGCCGCCGAGCTTCAGGTTGGCCTCTTCCTGCGGCATGACGAAGAGGGCGCGGCCGCGGACCATCCACGGGCTCCAGCTCTCGAGCGCAGGAACGAAGGGCGCGGCCTTCTTCGAGGGCAGGTCGCCGGCCTGTGCGCCGGTGAGGGCCGTGGCGCCGAGCAGCGCGGTGGCAAGGGAAAGGCGGATCGAACGAGACATCATAGGCGGCAGCCCCCGGAGTAGCGAAGCGCGGGCGCCCGGTTGGCGTCTGCGATTCATGCCTCCATGAGCGCCCGTTTCGCGGGCCGCGAATTGATGCGGATCAATCGGGGACGAGCCGGCGGCGGCCTGTCACTTTCAGGCCACAGTTACCGCCTCAGCCCTTTGCGACCTTCTGGTAGTCCTTCACGTCCGAGAACGTGACGTCGGGCGCGCGCTCGGCGTCGTATTTCAGCGTGAACTGCGAGGAGGCCATGAAGACCGGGTCGCCGTCGAGATCGTCGGCCATGGCGGAGGGCTTGGCTCCGACGAATTTCTCGAGCGCGACCTTGTCTTCGGACGAGACCCAGCGGGCGAGGGCGAACTGGCAGGGCTCGAAGTCGACCGGCAGCGAATACTCCGCGTCCATGCGCTCCTTGAGCACGTCGAGCTGGAGCGCGCCGACGACGCCGACGATGGCGGGCGCGCCGTCATGCGGCAGGAAGATCTGGACGACGCCCTCTTCGGCCATCTGCTGCAGCGCCTCGCGCAGCTTCTTGGCCTTCATCGCGTCCTTGAGCTTGACGCGGCGGAGGATTTCCGGGGCGAAGCTCGGCACGCCCTTGAAGACGATGTCCTCACCCTCGGTCAGCGTGTCGCCGATGCGCAGCGTGCCGTGGTTGGGCAGGCCGACGATGTCACCCGCGAAGGCTTCCTCCGCGATCGAGCGATCGCGTGCGAAGAAAAACTGCGGCGCATTGAGCGGCATCGGCTTGCCGGTGCGGACCAGCTTCGCTTTCATGCCGCGCGTCAGCTTGCCCGAGCAGACGCGCATGAAGGCGATGCGGTCGCGATGGTTCGGGTCCATGTTCGCCTGAATCTTGAAGACGAAGCCGGTCATCTTCGGCTCGCCCGCCTCGATCGGGCGCTTGTCGGCGAGCTGGGCACGCGGGCTGGGGGCATAGGTCCCGAGCGCATCGATCAGGTCGCGCACGCCGTAGTCGCGCAGCGCCGCGCCCCAATACAGCGGCGTCAGGTGTCCCTCGCGGAAGGCCTGCAGGTCGAACGGCTTCAGGCCCTCGCTGGCGAGGAAGACCTCCTCGCGCCAGGTTTCGACATCGCCATTCGGGAGCGCCTCGTCGAAGAAGGGGTCGTCCCAGCCGTTGACGCGCTTGTCCTCGGCGTTCTCGTCGCCCTTCTGGTTGCGGCGGAAGGTGTTCGCCTTGAGATCGTAGGTGCCGACGAATTCGCGGCCGCGTCCGACCGGCCAGGTCATCGGCGCCACGTCCAGCGCCAGCGTCGTCTCGATCTCGTTGATCAGGTCGAACGGATCGCGCGTCTCGCGGTCGACCTTGTTGATGAAGGTGACGATCGGGATGTCGCGCAGGCGGCAGACCTCGAAGAGCTTCTTGGTGCGCTCCTCGATGCCCTTGGCGGCGTCGATCACCATGACTGCGCTGTCGACCGCGGTCAGAGTCCGGTACGTATCCTCCGAGAAGTCTTCGTGGCCTGGCGTGTCGAGCAGGTTGAAGACGTGGCCGCCATATTCGAAGGTCATCACCGAGGTGACGACCGAGATGCCGCGCTGGCGTTCGATCTTCATCCAGTCCGAAGAGGTCTGGCGGCGGCCCTGCTTGGCGCGCACCTCGCCGGCGAGCTGGATCGCGCCGCCGAAATAGAGCAGCTTCTCGGTCAGCGTCGTCTTGCCCGCGTCCGGGTGCGAGATGATGGCGAAGGTGCGCCGGCGCGCATGCGGCGCAGCATCTGCGGCCGGTGCCGTACTGGTCGAAAGATCGGTCATGGCCGGTGTGAAGACAGGATGAGCCGGGCGAAGTCAATCGGCGAGAGCGCCTCGCCGGGGTTCTGAAAGGCGGGCGGGCGTGCTGGCGCTCACGGTTCCGTGAGAATTTCCAGAGCTTTCGTGACCGGAACAACCCGGCATCCGGTCACATTCTCTGCAGCATCCTGCGCATCGCGATGGCGACCAATAATAAGGGGACTGGCATGGCATCCGCCGCTTCGGGCGAACCGCAACCGACTTTATCGGTGTTCGACGCCGTCACGATCATGGTCGGCATCGTCGTCGGCATCGGCATCTTCAAGACGCCCTCGCTGATCGCCGCCAATGTCGGCAGCGAAATCGCCTTCATCGGTGTCTGGGTTGCGGGCGGCATCGCCACGCTGATCGGCGCCCTCTGCTATGCCGAGCTTGCTGCCGCCCATCCCCATGCCGGCGGCGAGTATCACTTCCTGTCGCGAGCCTATGGCAGGCCGGTGGCGATGCTGTTCGGCTGGGCGCGGGGCGCGGTGATCCAGACGGGTGCGATCGCCGCCGTCGCCTTCGTGCTGGGCGATTACGCGGCACAGGTGCTGCCGATCGGACCTTACAGCACGGCGATCTATGCAGCGGTCTCGATCGTGGCGCTGACGGCGCTCAACGTGATCGGCACCGTCCAGAGCAAGACGATGCAGATCGCGATGACCTTCGTCGAGATCGGCGCGCTCGGTGCGATCATCGTGATCGGCCTGGTCTGGGGCGGCGCGCCGCAGCCCGCCGCTGCGGCTGCGACGACGGCGGCCCCGGAGGCTGCGCTCGGGCTCGCCACGGTCTTCGTCTTGTTGACGTATGGCGGCTGGAACGAGGCGGCCTATCTTTCCGGGGAACTGAAGGACCCGGCGCGCAACATGGCGCGCGTCCTCGCCATTGGCACCGCCGTTCTGGTGGCACTCTACGTGCTCGCCAACCTCGCCTTCCTGGCCATCCTCGGGCTGGACAACCTGCGCAGCTCCCAGGCCGTGGCCGCCGACATGATGCGGCTGGTCGCGGGCGAGACCGGCGCGAAGATCGTCAGCCTCGCCATCGTGGCGGCGGCGCTTTCCACGCTGAACGCAACGATCTTCACCGGCGCACGGGTCTATTATGCCATGGCCCGCGACATGACGCTGCTGCCGCGCGTCGGTGACTGGGACCAGAGGGGCCGGGCACCGGCCAACGGGCTGATCCTGCAAGGCCTCGTGGCGCTGCTGCTCGTCGTGTTCGGAGCGGCGAGCCGGGACGGCTTCCAGTCGATGGTCGACTACAGCGCGCCGGTGTTCTGGGCGTTCCTGCTGCTGGTTGGCGCGGCGCTGCCGATCCTGCGCTGGCGCGAGCCCGGGCGGGAACTGCCCTTTCGCGTGCCGCTCTATCCGGTGACGCCGATCCTGTTCTGCCTCGGCTGCCTCTACATGCTGCACGCCAGCCTCGCCTATACCGGCCGTGGCGCCCTGGTTGGCCTTGCCGTGGTGCTGGCCGGGCTTCCGCTCCTGCTGTTCCGGCGCCGGCCGGAAGCCGTTCCTCAACCAGCGCCTGCCGCGGCCCCGGCCGCCGCCGAATGATCGACCGTCAGACAGGGAGAGACAGAATGAAGACCCTTCGCATTCTCGCGACCGCCTGCGCCATCGCATGGGTTGGAGCCGCGCCTGGTTACGCCCAGCCGGTCCAGGCGACGAAAGATCCCAGCACGGTTCCGGACTATGTCCCGCGCTCCGGCCAGGCGGGCAAGGACGTCGTCTGGGTGCCGACGCAGCAGACGCTGGTCGACCGCATGCTCGATACCGTTCGCGTCACACCGCAGGACTACGTCATAGATCTCGGCTCGGGCGACGGCCGGACGGTCATTACGGCGGCCAAGCGTGGCGTCAGGGCGCTCGGCGTCGAATACAATCCCGACATGGTCACGCTTTCGCGCCGTGCTGCCGAGGCCGAAGGCGTCAGTGACAAGGCGCGCTTCGTTCAGGGCGACATCTTCGAGACGGATTTCAGCGAGGCGACGGTGCTGACGCTGTTCCTGCTGCCGGAGCTCAACATGCGGCTGCGCCCGACGATCCTGAACATGAAGCCGGGCACGCGCGTCGTCTCCAACACCTTCATGATGGAAGACTGGCAGCCGGACGAGACGATCAACGTCGCTGACAACTGCTCGACCTATTGCCGGGCTTATCACTGGGTCGTGCCCGCCAAGGTCGCCGGCACCTGGCGGCTCGGCGATGGCGAGCTGAAGCTGAGCCAGAACTTCCAGATGCTTGCCGGCTCGCTGACGCGCGGCGGCAAGGAGCACTCGATCACGGAAGCGAAGATGAAGGGCACCGAGATCAGCTTCATGGCCGGCGGGCAGCGCTATACCGCCCGCGTCGAGAACGACCGCATGACGGGGCGCAGCGAAGGTTCCGGCGCGAGCCAGGACTGGCAGGCGACGCGCTCCAGCAGCTAGTGCCGAAAGCGGGCTACCGGCTCAGTTCTTGAGCCGGTAGCCCGTGTGGAAGATCCAGCCGACTGCGGCGATGCAGGCCGCCAGGAAGAACAGGGTCATGCCCAGGCTGAGGCCGAGGCTGACATCGGCGATGCCAAAGAAGCTCCAGCGGAAGCCGCTGATCAGGTAGACGACCGGATTGAACAGCGTCACCGTCTGCCAGAAGGGCGGCAGCATCGAGATCGAGTAGAAGGAGCCGCCGAGGAAGGCGAGCGGCGTCACGATCAGCAGCGGGATGACCTGCAGCTTCTCGAATCCGTCCGCCCAGATGCCGATGATGAAGCCGAACAGGCTGAAGGTCGTCGCCGTCAGCACGAGGAAGAGCAGCATCATCCAGGGGTGCTCGATCCTGAGCGGCACGAAGAAGGTCGCCGTCGCCAGGATGATGAGGCCGAGCAGGATCGATTTCGTGGCAGCCGCCCCGACATAGGCGATCACCACCTCCCACCACGCCACCGGCGCCGAGAGCAGCTCGTAGATCGTGCCGGTGAACTTCGGGAAATAGATCGCGAAGGAGGCGTTGGCGATGCTCTGCGTCAGGAGCGAGAGCATGATCAGCCCCGGCACGATGAAGGCGCCGTAGGGCACGCCCTCGACCGACTGCATGCGCGAGCCGATCGCGCCGCCGAAGACGATGAAGTAAAGCGAAGTGGAGAGCACGGGCGAGACGATGCTCTGCAGCGGCGTGCGCCAGGTGCGCGCCATCTCGAAGCGATAGATCGCGGCGATGGCGTGCGGGTTGAAGCTCATGGCAGTCATGGCTGCTCCCTCGTGCGCTCTCTCACCAGGCTGACGAAGATATCCTCCAGCGAGCTCTGGCTGGTGCTGAGATCGCGGAAGCGGATGCCGGCTTCGGAGAGGGCCTGCAGCAGCGCCGTGATGCCGGTGCGCTCAGCCTGGGTGTCGTAAGAGTAGGTGATCTCGTCGCCATCGGCGGAAAGCTTGAGGCCGAAATCGGTAAGGGTCTCGGGCAGCGCCGCCAGCGGCTGCTGGAGCTGAAGGGTCAACTCCTTCTTGCCGAGCTTGCGCATCAGCTCGGCCTTCTCCTCGACGAGGATGATCTCGCCGCGCGAGATGACGCCGACGCGGTCGGCCATCTCCTCGGCTTCCTCGATGTAGTGCGTGGTCAGGATGATGGTGACGCCCTCGTCCCTGAGCCGGCGCACCATCTGCCACATATCCTGCCTGAGCTCGACATCGACGCCCGCGGTCGGCTCGTCGAGGAAGAGGATGCGCGGCTCGTGTGCCAGCGCCTTGGCGATCATCACGCGCCGCTTCATGCCGCCGGAAAGGCGGCGAATCTGCGTGTCCTTCTTGTCCCAGAGCGAGAGCTCCTTGAGGATGCGCTCGATCAGGGCGGGATCCTTCGGCTTGCCGAAGAGGCCGCGGCTGAAGCTCACCGTGGCGCGGACGGTCTCGAAGGCGTCGGTGGTCAGCTCCTGCGGCACGAGGCCGATGGCCGCACGCGCCGCCCGGTAGTCGCCGAGAATATCGTGGCCGTCTGCGAGCACCGTGCCCGTGCTGGGCCGCACCAGTCCGCAGATGATGCTGATCAGCGTGGTCTTGCCGGCCCCGTTGGGGCCGAGCAGGGCGAAGATCTCGCCCCGGTTGATGGCGAGATCGATCGACTTCAGCGCACTGAAGCCACTCGCATAGGTCTTCGACAGGCCGGAGACCGCGATGATCGGTTCGGTTGTCGGGGGAGAGGTCGGAGAGGAGGACATGGACGGCATATAGGCCAGCTCGGCACGAGTTGCGATGGCGGGGACGTGCCGGAAAAGCATGGCTGCCTGTCAGCCTGCGGCGGGAAGCTCTCTTATATGCGAAGGCCGGGCGCTGGCCCGGCCTTCTTCGTCACCTTATTTCATGAAGAACCACAACAGGATGATGATCGGGATCGGAACACCGACAAGCCAGAGAAGGATCGAGCGCATGAGCAGCCCCTCGTTGCAATGATGATGCTGCGGCAACGCTTTCGGATGAAGGAAGGTTCCTAAAGGTCGGCTGCGCTCGCATGCCAGAGCGGCAGGTAGCCCTGCGCCAGTGCTGCCAGCGTGGCGGGCGGCGTGAGTACGGTCGCCATGCCGGCAGGCCGCTCGCGGCGGGCGATGTAGCCGGCCGGGGACCAGAGCAGGGCGCCGTCCCCGCGCAGCGCGAGGAAGCCTGCGCCGGACAGCACCATCGCGCCGTCCGGAAGCTGTTCGGCCGGTAATAGGTGCGTGCGCTTTGCCCGCCCGTCGCGACGCTCGCCATCGAGGATGCGGTCGATCTCCGGGAACAGGGGCGCTTCGGCAAGCCCTAACCCCTTCACCAGCGCATCGCGATAGGCCAGCGCATCGCGGCGGCGGCATTCCATGCAGGGACGGTGACCGGCGGCGAGCGCCGTCACCTCGTCGCAGAAGAACAGCTCGGTGTAGCCGCGTCCCCAGACCTTGCGCCGGCGCCCCTTGAAGGACAGCAGGCAGCAGAGCCACTGGCGCGTCGCCTGGATGCGCAAGGGCACGGCATGGCTCGCGGGATCATGGAAGCGGCCGCCGCGATTGCCGTACATCGTGCCGCGCGCCTCGTCCGTGAAGAGGGTGCCGTCCGGCCTGACGCGATTGGGGAGGGGCATGGTCCGAAGTCCCTAGCGGGCCTCCTCAGGATGAGGGCTGAGCTGCTCGGACGATCCTAGCGCGTCTCACGTCGAACTGTGGCAGCGTCGGCTGGGTCCGGCTTTCGGCAATCGAAGCAGCTTCCCCTTAACGCTAGGATCAATCGGCTCCCGTTCCCTAAGGCATTTGAAGTATTTTCCGCTGCATCTCGACAGCGCCAAGCGATGCGGAGCGGCCTGCGCCACGATGACGAGCTATATACCCCTGATCCTGTTCACGGTGCTGACCAACGCCGCCGCCCAGCTCATGCTCAAACGCGGCATGACAGGCATCGGCTCCTTCGACGTCGCGAACGACGGGCTGATCGGCACGGTCTTCCGCGTCGTCTTCAATCCGTTCGTCTTCGCGGGACTGTGCACCTTCGTCATCAGCATGGCCTCGCATCTGATCGTGCTCTCCAAGGTGCAGATCAGCTACGCCTACCCGTTCCTGAGCCTCGCCTATGTCGTAGTCGCGGCCTATGCCTATTTCGTCTTCAACGAGGACCTGAGCCTGACGCGCGTCGCCGGCATCGGCCTGATCGTCCTCGGCACCGTCTTCATCGCACAAAGCTGAGAGGGAACCATGGACCTGATCGTACGCTTGTTCCTGCGCCTCGGAGCCCTGCTGGAGCCGCCGGCTGCGCCGCGGCCCATCCCTGTGCCGGTGCGCAACCAGCGCCCGCGCCTGCCGGTCGATCCGAGGGGCTGAGACGGTGAAGCATATCATCATCGGCGGCGACGGCTTTGTCGGCTCGCGCCTGGCGGCTGATCTTGTGGCCATGGGCGAGGACGTCCTGGTCGCAGACATCCAGAAGAGCGACCATCCGCATTACGCCACGGTGCCCTTCGTCAACGCCGATGTGACGCGGCCCGAAAGCGTCGAGGCCCTCCCGCTCTCGCCTCAGGACGTGGTCTACAATCTCTCGGCCAAGATGCTCTCGCCGATCGTGACGCGGGCGGAGCGGCACGAATTCTTCTGGCCGGTGAATTATCACGGCACCCAGAACATCCTGCATTGGATGGAGAAGAGGGGCGCGAACCGGCTCGTCCATTTCACCACCGACATGATCTACGGCCATTCGGTCACCGTGCCGCAGGACGAGACGCATCCGGCGAAGCCGCTGGGCGAATATGGCGAGAGCAAGCTCGCGACCGAGCGCCTCGCCGACGAGTACCGGGCGAAGGGCTTCAGTATCCCGATCTTCCGCCCGCGGCTGATCATCGGGCCGGGGCGGCTGGGCATCCTGGTCAAGCTGTTCAAGCTCATCGACATGAACCTGCCGGTGCCGATGATCGGTGGGGGCAACAACCCCTACCAGTTCATCTCGGTCTTCGACTGCGCCAGCGCCTGCGTCGCCGCCTGGAAGGCGGGTTTCCCGAACGAGGCCTATAATCTGGGTTCCGACGATCCGCCGCCGGTGAAGAAGTTGCTCGGCGACCTGATCAAGCATGCCGGCTCGAAATCGATCCTGCTGCCGACGCCCGCGCCGCTGGTGAAGCTCACCCTCGATGCGCTCGACGCGATCAACATGCCGATCATGGATCCGGAGCAGTACAAGATCGCCGACGAGATTTGCATCCTCGATACGTCGAAGGCGAAGCGCCAGCTCGGCTGGAAGCCGCAACATCGCGACGAGGACATGCTGCTCGCCGCCTATACCGAGTACCGCAAGGCCAAGGATGGCCAGAAGCCAGCCGAGAGGAGCCTCGCTGCATGAGCATGCCCGCCTTCAAGCCCGAGGATGCGCCCATGACCCCCGCCCGGCCGCAGCTCATCAGTGTGGAAGCCGCCAAGCAGCTCGACGCCGCGCAGGTGAAGGAGCTCTTCGCTGCGCATATCAACCCCGGCCAGCTGCATTTCCTGAAGCTGCTCGGCTTCGACAAGATCCTCGTCGATCACGCCGAGGGCATGCATTACATCACCAAGGATGGCCGCAAGATCCTCGATTTCTTCGGCGGCTTCTGCTCGGTCGCCTTCGGGCATAATCATCCGCGCATCATCGCCGCGCGGCAGAAGTTCCAGGACGAGAACCGCCACGAGATCTGCATGGCGTTCATGTCGCAATACGCGGCCGCGCTGGCAAAGAACCTCGCCACAATCGCGCCGGGCGATCTCGACATGGTCTTCCTCGGCTCGTCCGGCTCGGAAGCGATGGAGGCGGCGCTGAAGGTCGCCGAGCAGGCGCAAGGACCGGCCAAGTCGAAGATCCTGCACGCAGCGAATTCCTTCCACGGCAAGACCAAGGGCGTGCTCTCGGTCACGGATTCGACGCTCTACCAGTCGCAGTTCAAGCTGGTCGAGAACCGGGTCAAGGTGCCCTTCGGCGACATCGAGGCCGTGCGGCAGGCACTGGAGAGCGATCCGTCGATCGGCATCGTCGTGATGGAGACGATCCAGGGCGGCGGCGGCATCGTCGAGGCGCCGGAGGGTTTCTGGCGCGAGTTGCGTGCGCTCTGCGACAAGCATGGCGTGCTCTGGGTCGCCGACGAGGTGCAATGCGGGCTCGGCCGCACCGGCCAGTTCTTCGCCTTCGAACGCGACGGCGTGGTGCCGGACGTGACGGCGCTGGCCAAGGCGCTCGGAGGGTCGAAGGCCGCTGTCGGCGCCATGATCGCGCGGCGCGAAATCTACATGAAGGCCTATGGCAAGCCGAAGAACGCGCTGATCCATGCGCAGGCGACGTTCGGTGGCATGGGCGAGGCCTGCGTCTCGGCGATCGAGGCCCTCAACGTCCTCTATGACGAGGATCTGATCGGCAATGCGAAGCGCCAGGGCGACTATCTGATCGAACGGCTCAATGAACTGCGGGTCAAATACCCGACCCTGCTCAAGGAGATCCGCGGGCGCGGGTTGATGCTCGGCGTCGAATTCCAGGACATCAGCGAGACCATGCCCTTCGGCGTGAAGCATATGGTCGCGCTGCTCGACGACAAGCTGAAGGGCTCGCTCTGCGGCTTCGTCGGGGCGCTGCTGCTGAAGGAGCACGACGTGCTCGTCGCCTTCACCGAATACAACCGCAACGTCATCCGGCTCGAGCCGCCGCTGATCGTCACGCGCGAACAGTGCGATGAGTTCATCGCGGCGCTGGATGACGTGCTCTCGCGCGGTGTCACCGGCATCGTCACCAGCTATCTGCGCAAGGTCGCCGCCGCGAAGGGCTGAACCGAGCCGTCATTGCTTCGTCGCTTCGCTTCTCGCAATGACGTGAAGCGTCGTGGACCAAAAAAAGAGGCCGGCTTGCGCCGGCCTTTTTTGAGTCTTGGGTCTCGAAGGGTCGTCCAGGGAAGCTCAGTAGTAGCCGCAGACGCGGCGGTAGCCGACGATGTTGCCCCAGCGGTCCATCCGCTCGACCAGGTCGCAGGAGCGGACGGGGCGGGCATAGTAGCCGTAGCCATAGGCAGGGCGGGTGGCCGAGGCGATGATCGCGCCGGCGGCGAGCGCGCCGACCACGCCGGCTCCGACGCCCCAGCCGCCGTAGCCGTAGCCGTAACCCCAGCGAGGACGCGCCTCGGCGCCGGAAGCGATCAGGGTGGTGGCGAGGGTCGCGACAGCCAGAGCGGCGGTAACGGTCTTGCGCAGCGTCGTCATGTTCGTCTCTCCCGACTGTTCGAGAGCGAACGGCTCGCCCTCCATGCTCATTGGTCGCGAGGAGCGGGAGGGAGGTTCAAAGCAGATCGGGAATTTTCAGCATGCTCTAGCCGGCGCTGACGCGGCGCCAGAAATCCGAGGAGAAGCCGGGGTCGACATGGCGCGCGAAGTCGCGCCAGTGCGGGAAGGAGGCCTCGAAGGTCGCGGCCGGCATGCGGGCGTCCTTGTAGGGATTGATGCGCCCGCCCGCGGCGATGGCGATGCTGTCGAGCTCGGCCAACAGCCGGGCGGTGCGCTCGCCGCGATTGGGGAAGTCGAGGGTCAGCGTCGCACCGGGGATCGGGAAGGACATCATCCCCGGCGAGGGGCGCGTCCCGAAGATCTTGAGCACCGTCAGGAAGGAGGCCTCGCCCGCAGCCAGCGTCCGGCGCAGCATCTCGGCGACCGCGTCGCGGGCGTTCGCCATCGGGACGACGCACTGGAACTGGCGCAGGCCCTTCGGCCCATAGGCACGGTTCCAGTCGCGGATGCGGTCGAGCGGATAGAAAAAGGGGCGGTAGGGGATGCGACGGGGGGCCGGGCTGCCGGGCTGGGCGTTGCGGTAGAGCCAGTTGAAGGCACTGAGCGTCGCGCGGTTGATCAATGGGAAAGGCGGCCTCAGGGGGAAAGGCAGGCTGCGCCCGGCGCGCGGCGGCGGATCGAACGATGCCGGCGCATGGTTGGCGCGGAAGAACACGCCGCGGCCGAGACGGGCGCCGCTTGCCAGCGAGTCGATCCAGGCGACCGTGTAGTCATGGGTGGCGTCGGATTCGGCGGCGATCTCGAAGAAGCGGTCGAGGTGGTCGAAATGTACGACCTCCTGCAGCATCTGCGCCGACTGTATGGGCATGAGCTGCAGCGTCACCTGCGTCACAAGCCCCGTCAGGCCGAAGCCGCCGATCGTCGCGGCGAAGAGATCGGCGTTCAGGTCGGGCGCGCAGATCAGGCGTTCCCCATCGGAGCGGATCAGCTCGAGAGCGCGGATATGGCAGCCGAAGGTGCCGGCGCCATGATGGTTCTTGCCATGCACATCGTTGGCGATGGCTCCGCCGATGGTGACGAAGGCGGTACCCGGCGTCACCGGCGGAAACCAGCCTGCCGGCACGACAAGCTCGAGCAGCCGGTCGAGCATCACGCCGGCGTCACAGGTCAGGAGGCCGGTGTCTCGGTCGAAGGCGTGAACCTCCGCGAGGTCGCTCGTGTCGATCAGCGTCCCGCCGTCATTGAGGCAGGAATCGCCATAGGAGCGGCCGTTGCCATAGGCGAGCGCGGGGCGGCGGTGGCCGGCAGGGCGGTCGATCCAGTCGCGGGCGGGCACAATCTCGCTGTCGCGGGCGACGAGCCCGCCCCAGGAGCGATAGCCTTGGCGCAGATGTTCCGGCCCGGCGGTCACGGCAGGACTGAGGCCGCGACCATGATGACCACCACCACGAGGCCCATGAGCTGGCTGCGCCAGTCGCGGATCATGAAGACGAGCGGATCGTCGGGCATATCCCCGCGGCGCGCCAGGAACCAGATACGCGCCATCTGGTAGAGGATGATCGGGCAGACCAGCCAGATCAATTCGGGGTGGCGGTAGAGCTGCTTGACCGCGGCGCTGTCGATATAGAGCGCCATGATGAGTGCGCAGGTGCAGCCGGAGGCCATGCCGAGCTGGGAGAGTGCCTCGATGTCCTCGGCATGGTAGCCGCGACCGGCGCTCTTTAGCCCGGAATGGTCCTGCGTGATCCTGAGCTCCGCATAGCGCTTCACGAGCGCGAGGCTGAGGAACAGGAACATGGAGAAGGCGAGCAGCCAGGAAGAAACGGGGATTGCCGCTGCGGCGTTGCCGGCCAGGATGCGCAGCGTGTGCATGGTCGCGAGGCCGAGCACGTCGACAAGGAGCTTGCGCTTCAGCACCAGCAGATAGGCGAGCGCGAGGACGAGATAGGCGAGCAGCGAGAGCAGGAAGATCCGCGGCTCCGGCACGAGCGGGACCGTGGCGAAGGCTGCCGCGAGCAGGATCGGCACGGCCGCATAGGCCTGCCTCGTCGTGATCTCTCCTGCCGCGAGCGGGCGCTTGCACTTCGTCGGGTGGCGCCGATCCGCCTCGACATCCTTGATGTCGTTGAGAAGGTAGACCGCGGAGGCGATCAGGCTGAAGGCGATGAAGGCAATGAGGCCGTGCCAGAGTGCTGCCGGATCGAAGACGTCGTGGTTCAGCAGGATCGGAATAAAGACCAGGCCGTTCTTGAGCCAGTGATGCGGCCGCATCGCCCTGATCATCGCGGTCGCCGACATATCCCGCTCCATGCCCCCAGCAGCTTGCGACGGCGCCTGAAGGCGCCGAACGCGGACAGCCGGTCTCACCGGCGCGGGGTTTATCGGGCGTGAAACCCTAAGCGCCGGTGCATATGGCGTCGAAACGGGCAAGGAATTCGCCGCAAGCTTAACGAGCGGCTTCCAGGCTCCGCGAAACCGCGGATGCCATCATGCTCCATTCCCCTCGTTCGGGGGCTCCGGTACGCGGGTTCAGACCTTGGCCGCGCCAGCGGCTGCGTCGATATTGGCGACGAGCTCGGCATCGAGGCCGAGCGAGCCGGCGAGCCCCGCCAGGAAGTCCTTCTCGGCCTGGTTGTCGGGATTGATGGCGATGCGCGCCGCCGCATAGATCTGGGTAGCGAGCTGGGGGCTTTCCGCCGCTTCGACCAGAGCGTCGATCGAGGCCGGCTGGGCCAGCTCCTTCGCAAGCCATTCCTGGGCTTCCCCGTCGAGGCCGGCTTCCCTCAACCCGCCGAGGATGGCGGCGCGCTCCTGATCATCGATATGGCCGTCTGCGGCCGCGGCCGCGATCATCGCGCGGATGAAGGTCAGCGCCGCGGCGTCGCTCGCCGCCTGCGGCTCGAAGCCGGTGCCGGCCGGAGCGGGCAGAACGTCCTGCTGCTTCATTTCGAGCAGGGGCTTGCCGGCCAGATGGTTCTGGTAGGCCTTGTAGGCGAGGCCGCCGATCAGTGCGAGGCCGCCGAGCTTGGCCGCGGAGCCGGCGATGGCGCGCCCGGAGCTGGTGCCGAAGACCAGGGCGCCGAGGCCGCCGAGCACCGCTGTCGCCAAGGCCGGATTGCTGTTGAACATGCCTTTGGCCTGCCCGAGCAACTGATCGGGCGACTTGCCACCCGTCATGCGGCCGAGCGCGTCGCTTGCGCCCTGCTGCACGCCGGTCTGGCGCGCGGCGTCGCCCACACCCTGCGTGGCCTGGGTCAGGATCTGCCCTGCGAGGCCGCCGATGCCGCCGGAACGCTGGGCCTGTTCCGCCAGTCCGCCCAGCATGCCGCCGAGCCCGCCCTTCTGTCCCACCTGGGAGCCTGCCTGGCTTCCGGCGCTGATCAGGGCATCGAGCAGGGACTTGGCGTTGAACATATTGGGTCTCCATCGCGGCAAGGCGCTGCTCGCCATCGCGACCAGCGGCATGAAAGAAGCATAACCAAGATCGAAATCTTGAAGGGAGTGCGACGCGACGTCGTCGCGCGGTTGTACCGCACCGATATCGGCATGGCCTGCGCCCTACTCAAGGGGCTGGCAGGCTCAAGGGGCTGTCAGGGTGCGAGCTTGCGCATCAGCAGGGGAGCGCCGACGGCGGGATCCTTGCGCCACTGGCCGTTCTCGAAGACGAGCTCAACCAGGTGGCCGCGGCGCGCGAAGAGGGTGAGCCGCCCACCTTCATAGCGCCAGCCGGCCGGATCGAAGATCGTCAGCCCCACATCCTCGCAGGCGCCATCGAAAGCGGCCGGAGCGCGGCCGTCAGTCGAAGTGGGCGCGGCAGAGAGGACGAGGCGGCAGGCTTCCCGATTCACTTGGCGCATCAGCACATAGCGACCGGGGAGGCTGGCGGGCGCCAGCGCGGTCGCCGGGTCGATGGCGGTGGGGCGGCGGGCGGCTGCCACCGGGTCCTGCTGTCGGGCAGAAGCGATGCGCGGATGGGCCTTCGAGAGCAGGCGATAGGTCTTGCCGTCGACGCCTCTGCCATCCAGGCCGGCCTCGCGCGATCCGCTGGGGAAGCCGACGAGCTCCTTGCCGCCCGCATCGAGCAGGCGTGGCCGGCCGCCTGGCGACAGCCCCCACGCGACGGCCTTGTCGAGGATCGGCAGGGCGCGGCGGCAGGTGGCTGGGAAACGCAGCTCGCGCGCCTCGCCCGCCGGCTCGGCGCCCAGCGTGACAGTGCAGCCGCGCGGTGCATCGGAAAGCTCAAGGTCCCAGGCGCCGAGCCATGGCCGCAGCGTCTCGGGCACCTTGTCGGCTCCGCGCGGTGGCGGAGCCGTCTGTGCGGCGGCCGGCAACAGGCCGGCGCCGAGGAGGAGTAAGGGCAGGAGCCCGCGGATCACGCCTTCTTCCAAGGGGTCTCCGGCACGGGCGACAGAGGGCCCTTGCCTTCGAACCACGAAGCCAGGTTGTCCACGACGAGCTGGCCCATCTGCTGGCGGGTGTAGACGGACGCCGAGCCGACATGGGGCAGCAGCACCGCATGTTCGATGGCGATCAGCTCGGCCGGCACGCGGGGCTCGTCTTCGAAGACGTCGAGACCGGCGGAGAGAATCGTCTTGTCCTGCAGGGCCTTGATCAGCGCCTGCTCGTCGACGACGGTGCCGCGGCCGACATTGACCAGGATGCCGTTAGGGCCCAGCGCCTTCAGCACCTCGGCATTGATGATGTGATGGGTCGAGGCGCCACCCGGCGCAACCGAGATCAGCGTGTCGACGTCAGACGCCATCTCGACCAGCGAGGGGTAGAAGCGGTAGGGCACGTCGTCCTGGCGCGTGCGGCCGTGATAGACGACCGGCAGGCCGAAGGCCTCGACCCGCTTTGCCACCGCCTTGCCGATACGGCCGAGGCCAACGATGCCGACCGTGCGGCCGCGCAACGAGGTGGTGAGCGGATAGGCGGCCTTGAGCCACTTGCCTTCGCGCAGATAGCGGTCGACCTGCGGAAGCTGACGGACGGTCGCGATCAGCAGGCCAAGCGCGAGATCCGCGACCTCGTCGGTCAGCACGTCGGGCGTATTCGAGACGGTGACGCCGCGCCGGCCGGCCTCGGCGGCGTCGATGTGGTCGTAGCCGACGCCGAAGCTCGCGACCATCTCCAGTTTGGGTAGCGCATCGAAGAGCGCGCCGTCGACCCGATTATGGCCGCCGCCGGCAGCGACGCCGCGCACACGGCCGGCCACCTCGGCGAGCAGGGCGGCCTTGTCCGGCGCGTTCCACAGCTCATGGACGACGAAGCGCGCCTTCAGCTGATCCGTAACATAGGCCATCATCGGGCCGGTCATGATGATCTCGGGGGCGTTGGGAGCTGGCATCTCGGGCTGTCCGTCAGTTGGGATTGGCGTTGCTTCGCAGCATGTGAATCGATTAAAATGAACATTACGCGGCCAGAGAGGGCCTTGTAGGCCCGCCGCTGCATGAGCGGTATCCGCTTCCGCTTTGGAAGGAAATGCGGATCCGCCTATTTAGTATGCTTTATTCGGGTGATCTTTCCGGTTTCGGTGGCGTAATGCGTCCCCAGCGAAGCCAGGGTCGTGTTCAGGCTGTCGATCACCAGGCCGGCCATCCGGGCCGAGGCGAGGTCCCCGTCACGGTCGATGATGGCGAGCAGGACATGCTCGTGGTCGGGCAGGGATTCGACATAGGATGCATTGTCGCCGGTCTTGAGCAGCAGCGACCATTGCAGCGTGGCGATGACGGCGCTGGCCAGGCATTGGAGCGCGGCGTTCTGGGCGGCGGTGAAGATCGCCTCGTGGAAGGCAAGGTCGGCGCGGATCGTGGCTTCGGCATAGGGCGTGTTGTCGACCATGCCGCGATAGGCCGCCTCGATGCGGGCGATGTCGGCGGAGGTGCGCCGCTGCGCTGCCAGGCGGGCGGCGCTGGGCTCGACGAAACGGCGTAACTCGAAGAGATCGCGAATGAATTTCTCATTTGGATCAGCCTCGAACTGCCAGGACAGCACATCGGGATCGAGGAGGTTCCAGCGATCGCGCGGCGCCGCGCGGGTGCCGCTCTTGGGCCGTGCTTCGACCAGCCCCTTGGCGGTGAGGATCTTCACGGCTTCGCGATATGCGGTGCGCGAAACCGAGATGTCGGAGCGCAGATCGTCCTCGTTCGGCAGCAGTTCGCCGGCCCTGACGCGCCCCGTAATGATGGCGACGGCAAGCTTTTGCGCCACCTGGCCAAACAGCCGGTCGGGATTGAGCGTCGTCGGACGCGAGAAATCGCGTACGCGCATCGATCATGCCCCTCCCTCGGGCTTTGTAACCGCCTGCTTCCGCGGCATGGCGGAGACGATCGCAGCGCTTGACACGCTTGCTTCTATTCGTATGACTTTATCCAACATGAGGCTGGACACAACCGTTGTGATGATGGACCAGCCCGTCATTCGGTCATAGAAATCGAATAAGAATAGCTGACTGCCGGCAAACGGTGGCGGCACGGGAATGGAAACAGGGAAGGACGGCATGGCTTCAGTCCAGATCGCCGATGTCCGCAAGGCCTATGGGTCGACGCAGGTCATCCACGGCGTCGACATCGACATCGACGACGGCGAATTCGTCATCCTGGTCGGCCCATCGGGCTGCGGGAAGTCGACGTTGCTGCGCATGATCGCGGGCCTCGAGAACATCTCGGGCGGCGAAATCCGCATCGGCCCGCGCGTGGTGAACGACGTGCCTCCGAAGGAGCGCGACATCGCCATGGTGTTCCAGAATTATGCGCTCTATCCGCATATGACGGTCGCCGACAACATGGCCTTCTCGATGAAGCTGAGGAAGGCGCCCAAGAGCGAGATCGACGAGCGCGTCTCGAAGGCCGCGCAGATTCTCGGACTCACCAACCTGCTGGAGCGCTTTCCCCGGCAGCTCTCGGGCGGCCAGCGCCAGCGCGTCGCCATGGGCCGCGCCATCGTGCGCGATCCGCAGGTGTTCCTGTTCGACGAGCCGCTCTCGAATCTCGACGCCAAGCTGCGCGTGCAGATGCGCTCCGAGATCAAGGAACTGCACCAGCGCCTCAAGACCACGACGGTCTATGTGACGCACGACCAGATCGAGGCCATGACCATGGCCGACAAGATCGTGGTGATGCATGACGGCATCGTGGAGCAGATGGGCGCCCCGCTCGATCTCTATGACCGGCCGGCCAACCTGTTCGTGGCGGCCTTCATCGGCTCGCCCTCGATGAACCTGCTCAAGGGCACGATCACCGCCGCCGGCTTCGAAACCGAAGGCGGCACGATCTGGCCGATCGGCAGTCACCCCGCGGATTCCAACGGCAAGGCCGCCGTGTTCGGCATCCGCCCCGAGCATATCAAGCTCGACCCGAACGGGCTCCAGGCCGAGGTTGTGGTGGTCGAGCCGATGGGCTCGGAGACGCAGGTCGTGGTCCGCTGCGGAGGGCAGAACCTCACCTGCGTGTTCCGCGAGCGCATCACCGCCAAGCCCGGCGAAACGATCCGGATCACGCCGGACACCGCCGTGACCCATCTCTTCGACGCTGCGACAGGCAAGCGCATCTGACGCCGACGCCGCCGGGCCCAGAGGGCTGGCGGCGTTTTCGTAAACAGGGAAACGCCGTGACGACGATCCTATGCAGGTCGCCGCACATTCAACGGAGGAGACATCCATGACGATTTCGAGACGTGACGTCCTGCTCGGTTCGGCCGGCCTCGCCGCGGGCGCGACGCTGCCGATGCCGAGCATCGCGCAGGCCAACATCGAAAAGGGCGCGACGCTGCGCGTGCTGCGCCCGACCAAGTTCGTCGATCCCGACCAGACGATTTTCAACGAGAACACCGAGGCCTTCACCAAGGCGACCGGCGTGCAGGTGCGCGTCGATTATGCCGGCTGGGAAGATTTGCGTCCGCAGACGGCCGTGACCGCCAACACCGGCGCCGGCCCGGACGTCGTCGTCGGCTGGGCCGATGATCCGCACATCTTCTCCGACAAGCTGGTCGACCTGACGCCGATCGCCGAGGATCTCGGCAAGAAGTATGGCGGCTGGTATCCGATCGCCGAGAAATACGGCAAGAAGGACAAGACCAACCAGTGGATCTCGATCCCGATGGGCGCCTCCGGCGCGCCGGCGGTCTATCGTGAATCATGGGTCAAGGAAGCCGGCTTCGACACCTTCCCGAAAGATCTCGACGGCTTCCTGCGGCTCTGCCGCAAGCTCAAGGAAACCGGGCACCCGGCCGGCTTTGCGCTCGGCAACGCTGTCGGCGACGGTAATGCCTTCTGCAACTGGCTCGTCTGGACCCATGGCGGCTACATGGTCGACGAGAACAACAAGGTCGCGATCAACTCGAAGGAGACCGTCGAGGCGCTGAAATACGCCAAGGCGCTGTACGAGACCTTCATCCCCGGGACCTTGTCGTGGCTCGACATCAGCAACAACAAGGCGCTGTCGGCCGGTGAAATCGGCCTGACCCAGAACGGCGTTTCGCTCTACTTCTCGATCAAGAACTCGAAGGACGAGAAGACCGCGGCGATCGGCAAGGACCTGAACCACGCCACCATGCCGGTGGGCCCGCTCGGCCGTCCGTCGGAGCCGGCGCTGGTGATCAATGCCATGGTGTTCAAGCACACCAAGTTCCCGAACGCGGCCAAGGAATATCTCCGCTTCATGATGGAGAAGGAGCAGTACGACAAGTGGCTGACCGGCTGCTACGGCTACTGGGCGCAGCCGCTGAAGGGCTTCGCCGAGAGCAAGGTCTGGTCGGTCGATCCGAAGATCTTGGTCTATCGTGACACCTGGGAGCGTGCGCTGTGGAGCGGCTACAAGGGCGCGATCAACGAGGCTGCCGGCACGGTCGCGGCCGAGTACGTCACCGTCCAGATGGTTGCTTCCGTCTGCGCCGGCCAGGCGACGCCCGAAGAGGCCGCCCGCGAGGCTGAACGCCGCGCCAAGCGCTATTACCGGACCTGACCAGCGCTCCCCGGCCGCCGTCCATGGTCGGCGGCCGGGGAGATGCCGGTGCAAGAAGAGAGTGCGCCATGGCTGTTGCCGCTGTTGAAACGCGAACCGCCTACAAGCTGGATCAGAGCTGGCTGGTCAGGCTGTTCGACTACAAGCCCTTCCTGATCTTCATCTGCCTGCTGCCGGCGCTCGGCCTGCTGACGGTCTTCCTCAGCTATCCGCTGGGCCTGGGCATCTGGCTCGCCTTCACCGATACGCGCATCGGTCGGGCCGGCTCTTTCATCGGCCTGGAGAACTTCGAGTCGCTCTGGCACGACAGGGTGTTCATCACCTCGGTCTGGAATACGCTGCTCTACACGGGCGTGGCGACGCTCGGTAAGTTCGCGCTGGGCCTCTGGCTTGCGCTGCTGCTGAACAACCATCTGCCGTTCAAATCGATGCTGCGCGCGATCATCCTGATCCCCTGGATCGTGCCGACGGTGCTCTCGGCGATCGCCTTCTGGTGGATCTACGATCCGCAGTTCTCGATCATCTCCTATGTGCTGGTCGACGTGCTGGGCTGGCGCGACACCTATATCGACTTCCTCGGGGAGCCCTGGAACGCGCGCTGGTCGCTGATCGCGGCGAACATCTGGCGCGGCATTCCCTTCGTCGCGATCAGTCTGCTGGCGGGCCTGCAGACGATCTCGCCCTCGCTCTACGAGGCGGCGATGCTCGACGGTGCCAATGCCTGGCAGCGCTTCCGGCATGTGACGTTCCCGATGCTGATGCCGATCCTGGCGGTGGTGCTGACCTTCTCGGTGCTGTTCACCTTCACCGATTTCCAGCTCGTCTACGCCATCACCCGCGGCGGCCCGGTGAACTCGACCCATCTGATGGCGACGCTGGCCTTCCAGCGCGGCATTCCGGGTGGCCAGCTCGGCGAAGGCGCGGCGATCGCGGTGGCGATGATCCCGTTCCTCGTGATGGCGACCCTCTTCAGCTATTACGGCCTGTCGCGGCGCAAGTGGCAGCAGGGAGAAGACAATGACTGACCAGACTCTCAGCTCCCGCCCGCATCTGACGGACAAGGAAAGCACCGGCGTCATCGACTGGTCGTCGGGGCCCCGGCGGTTCCTCACGCTCTATCTGCCGCTGTCGATCTTCGTGCTCGTGCTGCTGTTCCCGTTCTACTGGATGGCGATCACGGCGATCAAACCGAACGCCGAGCTGCTCGACTACAAGAACCACAACCCGTTCTGGGTGTCCTCGCCGACCCTGGAGAACATCAACAAGCTCCTCTTCCAGACCGACTACCCGCAGTGGCTCTGGACCACGATGATGGTCGCGACGGTCGCGACGGCACTCTCGCTGTTCTCCAGCGTGCTCGCCGCCTATGCGATCCAGAGGCTGAAGTTCAGGGGCTCGCAATATGTGGGCTTGGGCATCTATCTCGCCTATCTGGTGCCGCCGTCCATCCTGTTCATCCCCATGGCGACGCTGATCTTCCAACTCGGCCTGTTCGACTCGCCGATGGCGCTGATCCTGACCTATCCAACCTTCCTGATCCCGTTCTGCACCTGGCTGCTCATCGGCTACTTCAAGTCTATCCCCTACGAGCTCGAAGAGTGTGCGATGATCGACGGGGCGACGCGGCTGCAGACGCTCTGGCAGATCACGCTGCCGCTCGCCATGCCGGGCCTGATCTCGGCCGGCATCTTCGCCTTCACGCTGTCCTGGAACGAGTTCATCTATGCGCTCGCCTTCATCCAGTCGGCGGAGAAGAAGACGGTGCCGGTCGCGGTGCTGACCCAGCTCGTCGAGGGCGACGTCTATCATTGGGGCTCGCTGATGGCCGGCGCTCTGCTCGGCTCGATCCCCGTCGCGCTCCTGTACTCCTTCTTCGTCGATTATTACGTCGCTTCGCTGACAGGCGCGGTGAAGGAGTGATCGAACTGCGGCGCTGACCTCGCAGGAGGGCATGGCGAAAGCCGTGCCCGTTCTCGTTTCGGGAGAGCCTCGTCCCATGTCTGAAAAGCCGATCTCCACCGTTGCCTTCGTCGGGCTCGGCGCCATGGGCGCGCCGATGGCCGAGAACCTGGTCCGGAAGCAGTTCCGCGTCACCGGCTTCGACATGCGGTCTGCGGCGCGTGAGGCGCTCGTAGCAGCCGGCGGCCATGAAGCCGCGAGTGCGCAAGAGGCCGCCAAGGGGGCGGATGCGCTGGTGCTGATGGTGGTCAATGCGGCTCAGGCGCGCGCAGTGCTGTTCGAGGCCGGGGCGCTCGATGCGCTGGCCCCGGCCGCGACGGTGATCCTGATGGCGACCTGCCCGCCGGGCGAGGCCGAGGCCATCGCGGCGCAGGTGACGAAGACCGGCCGGCATTTCATCGACGCACCGGTATCCGGCGGCGTCGCTGGGGCCCGCAATGCGTCGCTGACGATCATGGTCGGCGCGCCGAGCGAGAGCCTCGCGCGGGTGAAGCCGGTGCTCGATGCGCTCGGCGACAAGGTCTTCCATGTCGGTGAGAAGGCGGGGCAGGGCGCGACGGTGAAGACCGTCAACCAGCTGCTTTGCGGCGTCCATATCGCAGTGGCGGCCGAGGCGCTTTCTCTGGCGGAGAAGGCGGGCATCGATGGCGCCCTGCTCTTCGAGATCATGGGCGGTTCGGCCGCGTCCTCCTGGATGCTGAAGGATCGCGGGCCGCGCATGCAGGAAGCGGATCCGCATGTCTCGAGTGCGGTCGACATCTTCGTCAAGGATCTCGGCATCGTGCTCGACGCGGGACGCGCGGCGAAGGCGGCGCTCCCGCTGGCGGCGGCGGCGCACCAGATGTTCCTGGCAGCCTCCGGTTTGGGCCATGGCGGGCGCGACGATTCCCAGGTGGTGCGGGCCTATCGCGCCCTTAATGCCAAGCCTGCGAACGATGCCTGAGGCTGCGTCAGCGCCTCGGCGGTGCCGTCGTACCCCTGACGACGAGAGCGGGCGTCAGCAGCAGGCGCTGCTGCGGCGCGCCCGGGTCTGCGATGCGCCTGAGCAGGAACTCGGCCGATTTCGCGCCGAGCTGGTTCTGGAAATTATGGATGGTGGTCAGCGCCGGGAACCATTGCGCCGCCTCCTTCACGTCGTCGCAGCCGACAATGGAGAAGTCTCGGCCTGCCTCCAACCCGCGATGGCGCAGACCGAGCATGGCGCCGAAGGCGGCGAGATCGTTCATGCACACGGCAGCGGTCGGCGGATCGGCGGCGTCGAGCACCTTCTGCACGCCCGTCAGCCCGGCTTCGCGGGTGCCATAATCGGAATGCACGAGCGCGGGATCGAAGGGCAGGCCGTGACGGGCCAAGGTGTCTCGATAGCCGGCATAGCGGTTGCGCCCGGTCGAGATGATCGTGCTCGCGCAGAGAAACGCGATGCGCCGATGACCCAGGCCGATCAGATGCTCCATGGCCTGGGTTGTGCCGTGGTGGTCATCCGCGCCGACGAAATCGAGGTCGACGTCCGGGATTTCGCGGGACAGCTGGACGATCGGCACGCCTGCATCGACCAGCGGCGCGATGCTCTGCACGGTGCTGCCGCCCGCCGAACAGAGGATCATGCCGTCCGGCCGGTATTCGGCGAGGGTGGAGAGCACACGCTGCTGCCTCTCGAGATCCTCGACATAGGTGCCGAGCAGGATCGAGCGACCATGGTGGCCGGCCGTTTCCTCGATCGACGCTAGCAGTTCGGCGAAATAGGGATTGGTGATGTCGTGAAAGCCGACGCCGATGATGTTGGTCCGATCGGTGCGCAGGGAGGCGGCGCTGCGGTTGTAGCTGTAGCCCATCTCCCGCGCGATATCGCGGACGCGCGTCCGCGTCGCCTCCGCCACCAGCGGCGAGCCGCGCAGCGCCAGCGAAACCGTTGCGGTCGAGACCGAGAGATGGTCGGCGATAATCTGCAGGGTGACGCGGCTGCGGCCGGAGGGACCCACGGGGCTCGGGCTTCTGGTCCGTCTGGTCTCGGGCGGCCCCTCGGCAGTCATATCTCGTCCACAGTGAGCGGGGGGCCGGCAAATAACGGTGAGCCCGGCCGTTTCATCTCATTCCAGCTTCACATCAACCATATCAGCGGGAGAATTTGAAGATGACTGCAACCAAAGAGTCCGTGGGTTTCATCGGGGTCGGCCTGATGGGGCAGGGCATGGCGAGCAACATCGTCGGCAAGGGCTACCCGCTCACCGTGATGGGCCACCGCAATCGCAAGCCGGTGGAGGAACTCGTCGCGGCCGGCGCGAGCGAAGCAAAGACGCCGAAGGAACTGGCTGCCCGCTCCAGCATCATCTTCCTGTGCGTGACGGGCTCGCCCCAGGTCGAGGCCGTGGTGAATGGCGAGAACGGCATCATCGCCGGCGCCAAGCCCGGCACCATCGTGGTCGACTGCTCGACCTCGGACCCGACCGTCACGGTTCGGATCGCGGCGGAGCTCGAGGCCAAGGGGCTGCATCTTGCGGACGCGCCGCTCGGTGGCACGCCGGCTCAGGCCGCTCTCGGCCAGCTCTCGGCGATGGTCGGCGCTTCGCCGGAGGTTTTCGCCCGCATCAAGCCGGTTTGCGAGACCTGGGCACAGAAGATCGTTCATCTCGGCCCGGTCGGCGACGGCCACAAGATGAAGCTGCTCAACAACTTCCTCTCGATGGGGTATGCGGCGATCTACGCGGAAGCGCTGACGCTCGGCCAGAAGATCGGGATTACGCCACAGACCTTCGACAGCGTGCTGCGCGGCAGCCGGATGGATTGCGGCTTCTACCAGACCTTCATGAAGTACGTGCTCGAGCGCGACCGTGATGCCCACAAGTTCACCCTGAGCAACGCGCTCAAGGATGTGCGCTATCTGGAGAGCGTCGCCAACGATGTCGGCGTCGCCAACCCAATCGGCAATGCGGTGAAGAACAGCTTCGCGGCGGCGGTGGCGAGCGGCAAGGGCGAGGATTACGTGCCGATGCTCTCCGACTGGATCGCCGGGCTCAACGGCACGTCGCTGGCCGGCAAGAAGTAACCCGGCTCTCCGTCATGCTCGGGCTCGACCCGAGCATGACGCCGTGCCGCTCAGGGCTGCGCCAGCAGGCGGGAAAGCTTGTCCGACAGCCCTGTGCTAGGGACCGGCGCGGGCAGGGAGAGATCGCCGCTCTCCGGTTTCTCTGAGGGCTTTCCGAGCGCGTCGAGCAGGATGCGGATGCCAGCCTCGGCCGAGCAGATCACCGGCACCTCGACATGCGGCTGCACCTTGGCCGCGAGCCCGGCGAGGCCGGCGCCGCCAAGGATGACGGCGCCCGCGCCGTCGCGCGCGGCGGTGCGGCGGCAGGCTTCCGCCAGCATGGCGATGGAGCCTTCCGGGTCGCGGGCGATGTCGGCGCCGGTGGGTGCGACCGTCTCGACGGCGGCGAGGTTCTCCCCGAAACCGATCGCGCTGACGAATTCCCGCAGCATCGGCCCCCAGCGCTCACCGCCGGTGACCATGGAGAAGCGCCCGGCCTTGGCCGCGGCGAGCCGGCTGCTCGCCTCGGCCATGCCGACCACCGGGACGCGGGCGATCTCCTTCAGCGCGAGCAGGCCCGGATCGCCGAAGCAGGCAAGATAAACCCCGTCACAGCCCTCGCCATGCTCGGCGAAGGCATCGAGCGCCGCATGGGCGGCGATGGCGCTGGCGCTGCGGCTGGCGACATATTGCGCGCCGAAGCGCCCGGTCACGGGCACGAGCGTCGTCTCGGGCGGCAGATGAGGCTGGATCACGCGCGCGACCAGCGCCGTCATCTCGGGCATTGTGTTCGGATTGATGACGAGAATACGCAAGAGGGCTCCGTGGCCGGTCGGCCGAAAATCTGACGAGTGGGCGGCGCCAAGATCGCGACGCGACCATCACCATGCCATGAATGGGCGCGCTTTCCAGTGCAAGAGCGTCGCGGGGGCGTGAGCAGCAAGCGGATCGGGCAGAGCAGGGCGATGAGCGGCAGGCAGGAATTGAGGCAGGCCTTCCGGCGCTTCGAGCAGGAGGTGCCGCTCTGGTTCGGCAAGGGGCTGCGTCGGTTGCGCCATCCCCGCGCGCGCTGGCTCAGACTGCCCGTGGGCTTGCTGCTGGTGCTGGGCGGCGTCTTCTCGATCCTGCCCGTTCTGGGTCTCTGGATGCTGCCGATCGGTCTGCTGCTGCTCGCCAGCGACATTCCGGCGCTGCGCCGGCCGGTGGCGCGCTTCACGGTCTGGTCGGCAGAAGGCTGGGTGCGGCTGCGCCGGCGCTTCGGGCGCGGATAATGCCCGCTCAGCCTTTCAGGCCACGCCCTCCAGGCGTTCGATCAGCGCCGGCAGCTCCGCCACTGTGCCGATCACATGGTCGGCGCCGGCGGCGAGCAGCTTTTCGGCGACGCGCGCATGCAGTGCCTGCCGCTCGGCATTGGGGAGGGCGGCGAGCTGGTCGGGCGTCAGCCCGGCCTCGTTACCCGAGAGGGTGAGCCCCACCGTGACGCAGCCGGCTGCGACGCCCTCGGCGATGCCGGGCTCTGTGTCGTCGACCTTGATCACCGCCGAGGCAGGCCAGACCATCAGGTCGAGGAAGCATTTATACATGCCGATCGGCGTGGGCCGGCCGAAGGGCAGGTCGTCGGCGCAGATCAGGTTATCAGGCTCATAGCCCTGCGCGGCGGCAAGCGGCAGCACACGCTGCATGATCGAGCGGGTATAGCCGGTGGTCGAGCCGATCTTCATGCTGCGCTCGCGGCAATAGCGGACGGCTTCGAGCGTGCCGGGGATGAGGGTGCAATAGTCGGCGACGACCTCCTCGTTGAGCGGCACGAAGAGCGCGTAGACCTCGTCGATCGCGGCTTCGCCGGGCAGCGCGCCTTGAGCCTGCCGCCAACTTTCGGCGATATGGGGCTCGGCCAGCATCGCGGCGATGTGGGAGCGTTTGGGCAGGCCCATCGGCTTGCGCGCATCGGCGATCGTCGTGGCCACGCCGAACTTGGCGAAGGTTTCGACGAAGGCGCCCATCGGCGCGAAGGAGCCGAAATCGATCACCGTGCCGGCCCAGTCGAACACGACGGCCTTGAACCTGCTCATCGCCCGTTTTCCCTGTCGCTCATCCGTAGAGTTCGTCGATGGTTTCCTCGCCGATGCCGAAGGCGGTCGAGGCGCCGCAGCCGGCGGTGACGATGACGATCCGCACCGAATCCGACGGCTTGTCCGTGAACCGCCAGCGCCCATAGGCAGAGGCATAGGTGCCAATCCAACGCTCGCTGACCGTCCGGCCCGGCAGATCCAGCACCGCGTCGAGCTCGCGGAGGATGAGTTCGTCGACCTCTTGCGCGCCGAAGGGATCGGGTGTCGTCGCATAATGGTGGCTGTCGCCGACGACGAGCGAGCCGTCCGCAGACTGGGTGACGATGAGGTGGATGCCGTTCTCGCGCTCCGCCGCCATCTCGACATCGAGCCGGCGCTTCAGCGGCGTGGCCTCCGGCAATTCGGAGTAACCGAGATAACGCCCGAGGCCGAGATCGGACATCACGGCAGTCTGGAATGGTATCGGCTGGGCCGGGGTGACGCGCAGCATCTGCAGCTTGCAGCGGGTCACGCCATAGGCGGCGATGCGCTCGGGGAAGAGGCTGGTGTAATCATCGCCCGGGCAGATGATGACGGCTTCAGCTTCGATGACCTCGCCATCCGCCGTGATCAGCCGTGGCGCCTCGACGGCGACGACGCTGGTCGAGCGGCGGAAGACGACGTCGTGCTGCTCGGCGAGATAGCGCGCGACCAGCGGCACGGCGCTGCGTGACTCGACCCTGACCTCATGCGGCGAGTAGAGCGCGACGGGCGCCGCCTCGGCCTTGAGGCAGGGCACGAAGCGTTGCGCCTGTGCGGCGGTCAGCTTCTCGCAGCCTTCGCCCATCCCTGTCTTCAGGAAGGCGTCGATCACCGCCTCCGACTCCGGCAGACGGGCGGCGAGCACGAGCCCTCGTTGGAGGATGTCGATTCCCGCCGGCCCTGCGATCTCCTTCCAGACATCGCGGGCGCGCCGTGCCAGCTCCCAGCAATCGCCTGCGCCCTGGCCCGTCACGGTCACGAATCCGAAATTGCGGACGGACGCGCCATTGGCCTGGGCGTCGCGGTCGATCACGACGATGCGCTTGCCGCGCCGCGCTGCTGCAAGCGCGTGACCCAGGCCGAGGATACCGGCGCCGACGATGGCGAGATCGTAGGCTGCCATCACGCCTCGCGGTGGACTTGGAAGCCGGCAAAGGACTGGCTCACCGGCATCAGTTCGAGGCTGTTGATGTTGATGTGCGGCGGCAGCGTCGCGACCCAGAAGATCGTGTCGGCGATATCCTGCGGCTGCAGCGCATTGGCGCCCTTGTAGAGGTTGTCATAGGCGGCCTGGTCGCCGCCCGTGCGCACCAGCGTGAATTCGCTCTCGCAGAGGCCGGGCTCGATCGAGGTGACGCGCACGCCCTTGCCGTGCAGGTCCGAGCGCAGGCCGAGCGAGAATTGCTGCACGAAGGCCTTGGTGGCGCCGTAGACGTTGCCGCCGGCATAGGGCCAGTTCGATGCGACCGAGGCGATATTGACGATGGCGCCCTTGCGCTCGATCAGCCCCGGCAGGAGGTGATGAGTCAGCGTCACCAGCCCGGACACGTTGGTGTCGATCATCGTTTGCCAGTCGGAGAGGTTGGTCTGCGGCGCGGGCTTGGTGCCCAGCGCGAGGCCGGCATTGTTGACGAGCACGTCGACGGCCCTGAACTGTGCCGGCAGTGCGTCCAGCGCTGCCGTCATCGCCGCCTCGTCCGTGATGTCGAAAGCGGCGGGCTCGAAGAGGTCACCCAGCTCGGTCTTCAGCTCGGCCAGCCGCTCGGCGCGGCGGCCGGTGCCGACGACGCGCCAGCCCGCCGACGCGAAGCGTCGTGCCATGGCAGCTCCGAAGCCGGCGGTGGCGCCGGAGATCAGGACCGTCTTCGTCATAGTCGTGGACCTCGCAATGGCCCCGAAGCGAGGCTCGCGACCTGAGCATTGCAGGAAGACCGGCCCCGATGACAAGCCGATGAAGCGCCTGCGTTTCTCTGGCCCCACCGAATTGTCGTGGCTGGCTCCAGATCGCGTCGACAGCAGGTGGGATCCGGTCGACAGGGCAGCTACAAAATTGGGGAAGGGCTCAAATTGCGCTGGCCCGGACCCCGCGAACCGGATCACTATCGGGTTGGCCTCAATGCCAAGCGTGACGTTGCCTACACAAGAAGATATGAGCCGGCGCCTTGGTCAAAGATCTGATGTGATGACTTTCTTCGTCGAGCGAGCCTGAGCCCTCGGGCCCATCGGTTGCGCGATGAGCTATAGCTTTGCATTCCAAGGGATGATCCCCGCCTCAGACAAGGACTGAGCCAGACATCCATGGGGCTGGCGAGATGACAGGAATGACCGAAACTCGAGTGCTCAGACGTCGCGTGTTTCATATCGCCGGTTACGATCCGGCGCCGCCATCGGCGGTGTTCGAACGTTTTGCCAGAGAGTTGCGACGTTTTGAACGCGCCTGGGGTGTGCGCACGTCAGTTTCCGAACTCACCGTCGATCGTGATCTCGCGACATGGCATGTGTCGGCCTCGGGCCCCAATTGGCGGACCGAAACCGAGATGCATCTCGTTCGGTGGGACGACGTGATCCTCGACTCGGGCGTGCGCTCCGCATGGAGCCGCCTGGGACTTGGCCTGGTCGCATTTTTCGATTTTCTGATTTCAGGAGCTTTCGCGGCTTATCTGCGCACCAGCTGGCGCTATGCCATGTTCTTTATCTACCCCTTCCTGATGCTGTTCTCGATCGTTGCCGTATCGGTCGGATCCGCCATTTTGATTCTGAAATTGGCTGGAAGCGCCATTGCGGCCGTCGTGGCATTCTTCATCACGGCGTTGCCGTTGTTGTATGCCGCTGATCGCTGGGTGTATCTCGGCTTCTTGCTGGAGGACTGGATTTTCGCGCGCGAATATATCCGGCGCGGCAATGATGCCTTGAGCGATCGCCTGCAGCGTGTTGCCGCCGCTGTCGCAGACGATGGCCGGATGGGAAGCGCGGACGAGATCCTGGTCGTCGGCCACAGTCTGGGGGCGGTGCTTGCCATCGACCTGATCGATCGCGCCATGGAGCTCGCTGCGCAGCCACGCGGGGCAGGGCGCAAGCTCGTATTCCTTTCGGTGGGCTCTTCCATTCTCAAGATCGGTCTGCATCGCGCCGCTCGCGGGTTTCGTGCCGCAATCGAGCGTGTCAGCGCGAATCCAAAGGTGCTCTGGGTGGACTACAGGGCCCGTTCCGACGTGATGAATTTCTACGGTGCCGAGCTGTTGCCGCATCTGGGCCTGCCACCTGCCGAATCACCGCTCGTTCGCAATGTCAGCATTCGGCGGATGATCGCCCCGGAGCGCTATCCGCGAATCCGCAGGAACTGGTACAAGATGCACTGTCAGTTCGTACGGGGGAACGATCGCCGCGCTCCGTATGACTACTTCATGGCGACCTGCGGGCCGATTTCCGCGGAACACAGCGCGCGGTCCGAGAGAGGGGCTATGGATTTGTTCGGAGCAGAGGGGCAGTTGCTCGATCAGGCGGGTACCCCGGAAGGCTACAGGGCCGTCGGAGCGGCGAAGCCATGACTCCTGCTATCGCGAAGGCGATCTATGTGATTCTAGCGATCGGCTGGTACGTGATCCGCATTCCGCATGAGCGGAGAGCGCGTCGAACGCCTGTTTCCCGGTCGGCGCGCGGTATCAGGGAACGTGTCCTGCTGAGTATTTCCCTGACGGGCCTGGGAATACTGCCGTTCGCCTATGTGGCATTCGGCTTTCCGCGATTCGCAAAGTACACGTTTCAGCCGTCGCTGGCCTGGGCCGGGGCCGTCGTCGCAGCAGCGGCATTGCTCCTGTTTTACCTGACCCATCGGGCTCTGGGTCGGAATTGGTCTGTTTCATTGGATCTGCGCGAGAGCCACAAGCTGGTGACGAGCGGTATATACACCTATGTGCGCCATCCGATGTATTCGGCCTTCTGGCTTTGGGCCATAGCGCAAGCCCTGCTTCTTCCAAACTGGATTGCGGGGCCTGCAGGTCTCATCGGATTCGGGACGCTTTATTTCTTTCGTGTCGGGGAAGAAGAAAAGCTTATGAGCGAGGCGTTCGGAGACCAATACCGAGACTACATCGACCGAACTGGCCGCGTTATCCCGCGCGTGGGTAAAGTTCTTTCCCCGCGCTGACGAAGCAGAAAGGTAAAAGCCGCCGGGCTCGCTGCCCAGGTCGTGTTCATTTTGTTCGGCAACCATAACTCGCAAGGATGGAACCAAAGGGCCTTTTGTCGATTGAAATGACACATCGCATCTGAGATGATCGACATTGTGCCAGTCGACGGTCTTCATAGAAAATTGATCGGCACGGTGTGGCGCAATTGCACTAGGATCAAGATTGCGCTGACCTTAAAATGGGCTTGTTCAACCGAGGGCGAACCGATGAAAAAGATCGTAGTGTTGGCCGTATCTGTTGCACTCATTGGCGTCGGCGGGTGCGCGTCCATCGGCAAGGGGAAGGGCAAAGCTCCGCCTCCCGTTGCTGCGCCCATCGTAACCAAGGGTTAGTATCGCCAATAAAGAAAGCGGTCGATTACTCGACCGCTTTCTCACCGAGACTTGCAGATACGACGCTCGGATTGTGGACCTCTGCAATCTGACCGTCGAGGTTTGATCGGGAGGCCTAAGATGCGGTTTGTGATAAACCCTCCGATGCGCTCTTGGATCCTGGGTTTCGGCCTGACCGGCATGCTCCTGACATTCGGGCATAGTTCGGTCCTCGCGCGCGATCCCGTCGGTCCCGATACCGGTTATCAGCCCCATTCATCGACGCGAGCGTCCGCCACAGCAAGGCCGCTTCATTACTCCCGCGAACGGCCGCAATATTTTGTCGAGTTCCGCTCGCGCTACGCTCTGAGCTACGGTCACACGTTCCTGGTGCATGGCCGCCTCAACGCAAGGGGCGAGGTCGGGCAGGTCACGGCTGACCAGGTCGCCGGACTGCATCCTGCCGGCGATGGGCCTCAGCTCTGGTCGGTCGGGCACGTCGTGCCAGTTCCGGCAGAGACCGGGCCCAGCGATGGCGACATGGAAGACCAGTATATTTCCAATCGCTTCCGTGTGTTGCTGGACGAGGCCCAGTACCGGCGTGTTTCCGCTTTCATCAAGCGTAAACAACGCACGCCCACGATGTGGCATGCGGTTCTGAACAACTGCAATCGCTGGGTTGGCGAAGTAGCCAGATATATGGGCATGAGGGCGCCGACCGATACGGTGCAATATCCGGCTGATTACATATCAAGCCTTCGCGCCATCAATGCCGGCAGGGCCTATGATGTGGATTTCTCGTCGCATACGGACGACTGAGCCGCTCGCACCGTAGCGACGCCCTCAAAGGGCGCATCGCGACCGCTTATCGAAGCACGATGACCGGTGTTCCGACCGAGACGCGCCCGAACAGATCGATGATGTCCTCGTTCAGCATGCGAAAGCAGCCGTAGGACGCGAAGGTTCCGATCGATTCCGGTCTGTTCGTGCCATGGATCGCGTATTGCCCGCCGCCGGAAAGCGTCATCGCGCGCGCGCCCATGGGGTTTCGCGGGGAGCCGCCGGGTATCACGTCCGGAAGCTTCGGGTTGTCCAGCTTGATTTCCTCGGGCGGGGACCAGGCCGGCTCAACGTGCTTGCCTTCGATCTGAACGGTTCCGAGCCACTGCTTCGATGACCGGCCGACCGCGACCCGATAGCGAATGGCGGTCCGATCCTCCAGAACCAAGTATAGCCGCCGGTCCTTCGTCCGGATCACGATCGATCCTGGTTCTTCCTTGCCCGTATAAGAAACGATCTCTCTGGCGCTCGCGGGAGTTGCAGCCAGCGGGGCCGCCAACAATATCGTCAACACAAACGCCGGACCATATTGCATCTCGACCACCCTGCGCCGTCAGAACCACACACACTTCCGATCAGGCTAACGATCCAACTTCGTTACATTCCCGGCACCATTCTCCAGAGCCGGGAAAGGGAACTGCCTGAAACATATCCTTGGGCGCTTCTACTGTTCAAGTGGCCAGTTTAAGCGCTGGGCGGCCCGGCTTTGCCGCCTGCGATTTCGGTTGAGATGCGTCGATGGCCATTGCGGCAGGGGTAGGCGGCAAGGTTGTCGCTGGTGCGAGGGCGGGCGATGGCTTCGCGGCTATTCCGAGGTAGAGCCAGTCGGTGGGCCGTGAGTTCGGGGCATGCTGCTCATGCCGCGCCGCTGCGGATCCTCACTGGACGTCAGGAAGCGGATGCTTCCCGGGTTGAGTCCCGCATCAGTTCGGCTGCGCGCTGCCCCACCATCATGGCCGGAGCATTGATGTTCCCCGACGGGATCGTCGGGAAGATCGAGGCGTCCGCTATGCGCAGGTTCTCGATACCGTGGACGCGAAGACGGGCGTCGACCACCGCACTACGCGGATCGGGCCCCATCCGGCAGGTTCCGCAAGGGTGGAAGACCGAATAGGCGTTCTGGCGGATGGCGGTGAGGTGCCGCTCCTCGTCGACAGCGTCCGGGCCGGGTCGGATTTCGGCTTCGATCAGGGATGCGAATGTCGGTGTCGCGGCCAGGCGGTGCAGGAAGCGCGCGCCAGCCATGAGCACGCGGACATCCTCCGGCTCGGCCAGGTAGTTCGGCGAGATCTCCGGCGGCGCGTGGGGATCGGGCGAGCGGATCGCGACATGGCCGCGGCTCAGCGGCCGGCATGGTGAGACGCTGAGGCTGAAGCCGGCAAAGGGGTCGGGCTTCATCAGCGCGCGCACGCCCGGGAGGGCGCGTTCATAGCTCAACGGCGAGAAATAGAGCTGCATGTCCGGGCGTGGGAGCTCCGGCCGGGTGCGGAAGAAGCCACCGCCCTGGTTGACGCTGAGCGACAGCGGCCCGCGCCGGCCCAGCAGGTAGTTCAGCGCCATCCCGATGCGGCCCGGCCAGGAGAGCAGCGCGCCGTTCAGGCTCGGCAGCTTCGAGCGGTAGACATGATCATAGCAGAGATGGTCCTGCAGGTTGCGGCCGACGGCCGGCAGGTCTTGCAGCGGCGTGATGCCATGGCGCGTCAGCAAATTGGCCGGGCCGATGCCCGAGAGCTGAAGAAGCTGTGGCGTGTTGAAGGCGCCACCGGCCAGGACGATCTCCCGGCGTGCCCGGTAAAGCAGGGTTTCGCCGCCGCGCCGGACCTCGAGGCCGACAGCGCGGCGTCCTTCGAACAGGATACGCGTGACGAGTGCTTCGGTTTCCAGCTTGACGCGCCCGCGCCGGCGGGCCGGATGCAGGAAGGCCCGTGCCGAGGATTCGCGCCGGCCGCCGCGCGTGGTGATCTGGTAGTAGCCCGCGCCGGCGCTGGTCGCCCCGTTCAGATCGGGGTTGAAGGCGAGCCCCGCCTCTCCCGCGGCTTTCACGAAAAGGGCCGTCAGCGGATGGGCCTGGGCCTCAATGTCGGTGACGTGGAGCGGGCCGCCTGCGCCGTGCCAGGGAGAGGTTCCGAGCGCATGATCCTCCATGCGGCGGTAGGCTGCGAGCACCTCCGCCCAGCCCCAGCCCGGATTGCCGAGCCGCTCCCATTCGTCGAAGTCCTCCTGCTGGCCGCGCGCATACACCATCGCATTGATCGAGCTCGAACCGCCGACCACCTTGCCGCGCGGCTGGTAGATTTCCCGGCCGTCGAGCTCGCTCTGAGCCGTCGTCCGATACATCCAGTTCAGGCGAGGATGATAGAAGGTCTTTCCGTAGCCGATCGGCAGATGGATCCACGGGCTGCGATCGCGCGGCCCGGCCTCGATCACCAGGATCGAGCCGCTTCCCGCCTCGGCGAGTTGCCCGGCCAGTACGCAGCCGGCCGATCCCGCGCCGACGATGATGACATCCCATTCCGTCAAGACATCCGCCCGCTTCTGGTGCAAAGCCCTCCGCGGGCTTGCCATCCTACGCCTAAGAAGAAACGGACTGCCCGCTAAGGGCCATTCCCGCCGAAGCGCCAGTCCAGTCGCCGCCTTCTGCGAGGTCGTCGATGCTGCGGCGGAGGTCGAGCACGCCGGCGCGGATTTCCGCAGGCGTGAAGCCGCTGAAGCCGAGGACGAGCCCGTCCCGCGCCACCGGCTCGAGGCTGAAGCGGCTGATCGGCGCGACCGTCACCCCGCGCCGGGCCGCTGCCCGCGTGATGGCGACGGCGTCCAGGCCCGCCCTCGGAAAGGCGATGGTGTGCATGCCGGTCTGCGTCGGCACGATCTGCAGATCCGGGACGAGATGCTCCTGCGCCGCCGCCTCGAGCGCCTGATAGCGCTCCTGGTAGAGCTTGCGCATGCGGCGGACATGGGTGGCGAAATGCCCTTCGACGATGAAGTCGGCGACGATGCCCTGCAGCGCCGTCGGCACGCCGGGCGAAAACGCGTCGAGGCAGATGCTGATCTGCTCCGCGAGATGCGGTGGAGCAACGAGGAAGCCGAGGCGCAGCGAAGGGAAAAGGGTCTTCGAGAAGGTCCCGACATAGATGACGCGGCCACCGCGATCGATGCTCGTCAAGGTGGCCATGGGCGCGCCCTGGAAAGAGAATTCGCCGTCCCAGTCGTCCTCGATGATCCAGGCTCCGCTGGTCTCGGCCGCTTCCAGCAATGCCAGCCGGCGCTCCAGGCTCATCTTGGCGCCGAGCGGCTGCTGATGTGCGGGCGTCACGAAGGCGAGCCTGAATTCGGGCGCGCGGCGCAGCCCTTCCTCGACTACGAGGCCGGCTTCGTCGACCGGGACCGGCACCAACTCGGCCCCGGACTGGATCAGACTGTTGCGCGCGCCGATCGCACCGGGATCCTCGAACCAGACCTTGTCGCCCGGATCGAGGAGCGTCGCGGCGATGAGCTGGAAAGCCTGCTGAGCCCCCGCCACGACGAAGACCTGCTGCCATTCGCAGGCGATGCCGCGGTTGAGCCGCAGATGGGAGGCGATGGCCTGGCGCAGCACCGGCTCGCCATGCGGATCGGGATAGCCGAGCACCTGATGGCGCGCCTTGCGCCAGTGCTTGCCGGAAAGCCGGGCCCACTGCGCCATCGGAAAGGCATCGAAGGCGGGCATCGCCGTGGTGAAGACACGCGGCTGATGCGGCAGCCGCGTGCCGAACAGCTTCGCGGCAGCGTCCATCGCCTGCGCCAGCTTGACGCGCGCGGTGGGCACGGCGATGGCAGCGGCGGCCGGAGCCGGGCGCTCGTTCGCAAGCGCGGCGCTGACATAGGTGCCCGACCCCACGCGGGTCTCGATCAGTCCCTCGGCCGCCAGCCGCTCGAAGCTCTCGACGATGGTCGTGCGGGCGACGCCGAACTCCTGGGCCAGCGTGCGTGTGGCCGGCAGCCGCTCGCCCACCTTGAGCGCCCCGCCGAGAATAAGCTCCCTCAGCCCGGCGCAGATCTGCACGCTGAGCCCATGCGCTCCCTCGCGGTCGAGGACGATCGACTGGAGCAGCGCTCCCTCTTCGCGTTTGACCATGGGGCCTGTTCAGCTCGCTTTGGGATTGGACTGCCGCTTTGGCCAGAATGGACCTTGGGGTCAGACCAATTCAAGTCCCTGTTTCGAGCCTGAGCCAAGGGCGTTCCCGGCCGGCGGCGATCACGGATTTGGCGGCGACAGCGATGAAGATCACCCGGCTCGAAAGTTTCTCGACCCAGGATGTCGGGTTCGTTCGGGCGACATGTGAGGATGGGAGCCAGGGTTGGGGGCAGTTCTCGCCCTATAATGCGGACATCACGGCGACCGTCTTCCATCGGCAGGTCGCGCGTTGGGCGGTCGGCGCCGATGCCTTCGCCATCGACGAGCTCGTGGCTACGATCTGCGAGCGTGAGCACAAATTCCCCGGCTCCTATCTCTGCCGCGCCGTGACGGGGCTCGATACCGCGCTGTGGGACCTGCGCGGGCGGATCGAGCGCAAGAGCGTCTGCGAGATGCTGGGCGGCGTGCCGCGCCCCTTCCCGGTCTATGCCTCCAGCATGAAGCGTGGCGAGATCACGCCTGAGGCCGAGGCCGAGCGCTTCCTGCGCCTGCGCGACGCCCATGGCTATCGCGCCTTCAAGTTCCGTGTCGGGCGCGAATGCGGGCGGGACCAGGACGAATGGCCCGGACGCACCGAGGCGATCGTGCCCGGGATCAGGGCCGCGCTCGGGGACGAGGCGACCCTGCTGGTCGATGCCAATAGCTGCTACTCGCCGGCCAAGGCCATTGCCGTCGGACAACAGCTGCAGGACCACGGGATCGTCCATTTCGAGGAGCCCTGTCCGTATTGGGAGCATGCCTGGACGCGCGAGGTGCGCGAGGCGCTGGCTCTCGACGTGACCGGCGGCGAGCAGGACTGCGACCTCGCGGTCTGGCGCGCCATGATCGACGGGCGCGTGGTGGACGTCGTGCAGCCCGACATCTGCTATATCGGCGGCGTCGGGCGCATGCTGACGGTGGCGCGCTGGGCGGCCGAAGCCGGCCTGCCGGTGACGCCGCATTCGGCCAACCAGTCTCTCGTGACGGTGTTCACCCTGCATGTCATGGGTGCGCTCGCCAATGCCGGCCCCTATGTCGAATTCTCGATCGAGGGGCCGGACTACTATCCCTGGGAGCAGGGATTGCTGCGCAACCCGCCGCAAGCGCGCGACGGCATGGTCGCCATTCCCGACGGACCGGGCTGGGGCGTGGAGATCGAGCCCTCCTGGCTTGAGCGGGCAGAATACCACGTCACCGAGGTGAGCGCGTGAGCGCCGAGCGCGCGCGGCTCGTCGAGGAAGCGCTGAGGACGGGCACGCTTTCCGGCCTGCCGGACGGGCATTTCATCGCCGGACGCTTCGTCGCTTCGGCCTCCGGACGGCGGATGGAGAGCTTCGATCCGGGCCGGGGCGTCGCCTTCGCCAGCGTGGCGGCCGGCGATGCCGAGGATGTCGACCGCGCTGTGGAGGCCGCTCGTGCCGCCCTGTCAGGTCCGTGGGCTGGCCTGAGCCCGGCAGCCCGCGGCGAGATCCTGATGCGGGCGAGCCAGCTGATCGCCGAACGCGCCGCCCGTTTCGCCGTGGTCGAAACTCTGGATTCGGGCAAACGGCTTGCCGAGGCCGAGGGCGATGTCTCCGGCGTCGTGCGGGCCTTCGCCTATTATGCCGGGGCCGCCGACAAGCTGCATGGCGACAGCATGCCGCTCGGCCCCGACCATGTCGGCCTGACGATCGAGGAGCCGGTCGGCGTCGCCGCCCAGATCGTGCCCTGGAACTATCCGCTCTCGACGGCGGCGCGCGGCATCGCGCCTGCGCTCGCGGTGGGCTGCACGCTCGTGGTCAAGCCGGCCGAGCAGACGCCCTTCACCACGCTGATGCTGGCGGAGCTGCTGCACGAGGCCGGCCTGCCCGAAGGCGTCCTCAACGTCGTTGCTGGCACGGGCGCCGAGGCGGGCGCCGCGCTGGTCGCCCATCCCGGCATCGACCACATCACCTTCACCGGGTCGGTCGCCACGGGGCAGAGGGTGATGCGGGCGGCGGCTGAGCATGTCACGAGGCTCGCGCTCGAGCTCGGCGGCAAGTCCCCGGTGGTGGTGATGGCCGATTGCGATCTCGACGCCGCCTTCGCGGGCGTGATGGAAGCGATCTTCGAGAATGCCGGCCAGATCTGCTCGGCCGGCTCGCGGCTGATCGTCGAGGAGGCGATTGCGCAGCCCCTGCTCGACCGCCTCGTCGCGGGCGCTGAGGCCCTGCGGCCGGGCCATGGCCTGAGCGACGCGGGCATCGGCCCCATCAACTCACCGGCCCAACTGGCGCGGGTGGCAGACCATGTCGAGCGGGCGCGCGCCGCCGGCAACCGCATCCTGACCGGGGGCGGCATCGTGCCGCCGGAGGCGTGCGGCGGCGGCTGGTTCTACCGGCCGACCATCGCGCTCGCGCGCGGTGCGGATGATCCGCTGGTGCAGGAGGAGATCTTCGGCCCGGTGCTGACGGTCCAGGTCGTTCCCGATTTCGAGGCCGCGGTCACGGCGGCAAACGCCACCTCCTATGCGCTCGTGGCTGGCATCTATACGCGCGACCACGCCCGGGCCTGGCGCTTCGCACGCGCGGTCGATGCCGGCCAAGTCTACATCAACGAGTTCTTCGCCGGCGGCGTCGCGATGCCCTTCGGCGGCAACCGAAAATCCGGCTTCGGCCGCGCCAAGGGCATGGCGGGCTTGCGCAGCTACAGCAAGCTCAAAAGTGTGGTAGCCAGGATCTGATCCGGGGGGATGACGCCAGATATGCCGAGCGAGCTGTTCGCCAATGACTTCAAGGCCGCTCCCTATTGGTGGGACGCGGTGCCCCGGCCCAACTTGCCGCTGTCCGAGCCGCCGAAGCAGGCTGACGTCGTGGTGGTCGGCTCCGGCTATACCGGCTTGCATGCTGCGCTCCAGACGGCGCGCGCCGGCCGCCATACCGTCATCCTCGATGCCGAGGCAGCTGGCTTCGGCTGCAGCACCCGCAATGGCGGCCAGATATCGACCAGCGTGAAGCCCGGCTTCGCGGATCTCGCGCGCCGCCACGGCCGAGAGCGAGCCTTCGCGATCCTGCAGGAGGGGCGGAATTCGCTGCGCTTCTTCGGCGATTTCGTGCGCGATGAAGGTATCGACTGCGATTTCGCCGTCGTCGGCCGCTTCCACGCCGCGCATTCGCCCGGCAGATACGAGGAACTCGCCCGCAGCGTCGCCGATCAACCGAAGGGGCTCGAAGTCGCCTGCCATGTCGTGCCGCGCAGCGAGCAGCGCGCGGAGATCGGCTCCGATCTCTATCATGGCGGGGTGGTCTATGAGAGCCATGCCTCGGTCGATCCGGCACGTTACCATCAGGGCCTGATGGCGCGCGCGGTGGCCGCCGGCGCCGAGATCGTTCCGTTCTGCCCGGCGCAGCAGATCACCCGCACTGGCGGAGAATTCCTGGTCGAGACACCGCGCGGAACGATTCGTGCGCGGGATGTCGTCATCGCCACCAATGGCTATACCGGCCCGGCGACCAGTTGGCTGCGCCGCCGCGTCATCCCGATCGGCAGCTATGTCATCGCGACGGAGGAACTCGAACCGGCGCTGGTCGACCGGCTGATTCCGCGCAACCGCATCGTCAGCGACACGCGCAAGGTGGTCTATTATTACCGCGCCTCGCCGGATCGCCGGCGCATCCTGTTCGGCGGCCGGGTTTCCCTGAGCGAAACCGATCCCCGCCGCAGCGGACCGCTGCTCCACGCCGCCATGAGCGGCATCTTCCCCGAGCTGGCGAAAGCCAGAATCAGCCATTCCTGGTGCGGCCTCGTCGCCTACACCTTCGACGAGCTCGCGCATATCGGAAGCCATGACGGCATGCATTACGCCATGGGCTATTGCGGCTCCGGCGTCGGCATGGCGAGCTATCTGGGCATGCGCCTCGGCCAGCAGGCGCTGGGCCTCGCCGAGGGGAAGACCGCCTTCGACAGCGTGCCGTTCCAGACGCGCCCGCTCTACAATGGCAATCCATGGTTCCTCGCGCCCTCGATCTTCTACTACCGCTGGCGCGACCGACTGGCGCGCTAGATCATCGGCCCGAAAAGTGGAGCGCGGTTTTCGGACAAGGCCGATGATCCGGTTCCGCCGGATTGGTCGCCCGGAAATCTCAGAGTGGACCTTATGGCCAGACCAATTCCATCAAACTCTGCATGAGGCGAGGAGCGCGCGGACCGGTCTCAAGGTCGCGCACTGATATCGCCAGGGGAACGCACCGTCCGCATCGGGAGAACTGACATGCCGCGCCAGCCAACCTTGCCATCAATTACGCTTGCCCTGGTCATGGGCCTGTCGAGTGCAGCCCCCGCCCTTGCGCAGGAGCTGACTGTCGTCTCCTTCGGCGGCTCCTATCAGGACGGGCAGAGCAAGGCGCTCTTCCAGCCCGCCGCCAAGGCGCTGGGCATCAAGATCAAGGAGGAGACCTACAGCAGCATCGCGGATCTGCGCCTCAAGGTGAAGGCCGGCGCCGTGACCTGGGACGTGGTCGCCAGCGGCTCCGGCAGCGCGGCGCGCGCCGGTGCGGAAGGCATCCTCGAGAAGCTCGACTACAAGGTCATCGACACGTCGAGCTTCCTGCCCGGAACGGCGCAGGATTACTGCGTCGGCGGCGACGTCTTCTCGACAGTCATGGCCTGGAACACCAAGACCTATGGCCAGAACGGGCCGCAGAGCTGGGCCGATTTCTGGGACGTGAAGAAGTTCCCGGGCAAGCGCTCCTATCGCAAGGGCGTGGCCGGCGCGCTGGAGCCGGCGCTGATGGCCGACGGCGTGCCGCCCGAAAAGGTCTACGAGGTGCTGTCGCAGCCCGGCGGGATCGACCGCGCGATCAAGAAGATCCGCGAGCTGAAGCCGCATATCGCCGTCTGGTGGAGCTCCGGAGCGCAGCATGCCCAGCTGATGAAGGACGGCGAGGTCGACATGGTCACCGGCTGGAACGGCCGCTTCGACGTCGCGGCCAAGGACGGCGCCAAGGTCGCCTACACTTTCAATCAGGGGCTGCTCGACTACGATTGCTTCGCCGTGGCCAAGGGCGCGCCCAACAAGGATCTGGCGATGAAGTTCATCGCAGAGATCAGCAAGCCGCAATATCAGGCCGAATTCACGAAATACATCACCTACGGCCCGACCAACAAGAAGGCCTATGACGGCGGCGCGATCGATGCGGCCTACGCCAAGACGCTTCCGTCCCATCCCGACAATGCGAGCAAGCAGCTTCCGATCGATCTGGACTGGTACATCAAGTTCGAAGCGCCGGCGTCGGCCGCCTACCAGAACATGCTCACTGAATGAGGGGAGCCGACGACCAGTCACGGCCGCGGGATGCGGCCGTCGCGGCAGCGGCGTCAGAGACGGCGCTGCCGATCACGATCAGGCGGCTGAGCAAGGCCTACGGCGCCGTTCCGGTGCTGAACGAGATCGATCTCGACGTCAGACCCGGCGAATTCCTGACCCTGCTCGGCCCGTCCGGCTCGGGCAAGACGACGCTGCTGATGGCGATCGCCGGCTTCCTGCGGCCGGACAGCGGCAGCATCCGCTTCGGCGAGCGGGAGGTCGTCCGGCTCGCGCCACACAGGCGCGAGATCGGCATGGTCTTCCAGAACTATGCGCTGTTCCCGCATATGGATGTGGCTCGCAATGTCGGCTTCCCGCTGCGGTTGCGGCGCGTTCCGGCCAACGAGATCGCCCGCCGCGTCGAGGCTGCGCTGGAGATGTTCCAGCTCGGCGGCTTCGGTGGACGCGGGATCGACCAGCTGTCCGGCGGCCAGCGCCAGCGCGTCGCGCTGGCGCGTGCCATCGTCTTCGAGCCCCGGATCATCCTGATGGACGAGCCGCTCTCGGCGCTCGACAAGCAGTTGCGGGAGCGCATGCAGATCGAGCTGCGTCAGCTCCACGAGCGCCTCGGCACCACGACCGTCTACGTTACGCACGACCAGCGCGAGGCTCTGACGATGTCGGATCGCATCGCCATCCTGGACAAGGGCCGGATCGCGCGCATCGACACGCCCCGCGCAATCTATGACGAGCCCGGCAGCCGGTTCGTCGCCGAGTTCATCGGCGAATCCTCCTTCCTCGATGCCGAGATTCTGGACGGGGAGTGCCGGGCCGCGGGCTCCATCGTCCGGGCGCGCCATATGCCGGCCAGCGCAGGGCCCTGCACGCTGGCGTTGCGACCCGAGCGGCTGCGGCTGCTGGGGCCGGGCGAGGGCGAGGAGATGAACGTCTTCGAGGCTCGCGTCACCGGCGCGATCTATCAGGGCGACACGCTGCTGCTGCAGGCGGTACTGGGCGACGGCAGCCCCATCACGCTGCGGCAGACGACGCGCAGCGGCGAGGTCGCGATGCCCGCCATCGGCGCGCCTGTGCGGATCGGAATCGCGATCGCGGACACGGTCCTGCTCGCTGGCGATGCGGAGGGCGCGCCATGACGGCAGCCGCCGACCTCGCCGACGACCTTCATGCAGCCGCGTTGCGGCGCGACCAATGGCTGGAGCGCGCTGGCCTTGCCGGCCTCGCGGCGCCGGCGCTGCTGCTGGTCGCTGTGACGATGATCGTCCCGGTCGGCTGGCTCTTCGGCCTGTCCTTCCTGGACGACGCCGGCGCCCCCAGCCTGGAACATTACAGGCGCATGCTGGCCGAACCGTCCTATGGCCGGACCTTCCGGACAACCTTCGAGATCAGCTTCGTCACCACGCTCATCTGCATCCTGCTGGGTTATCCGCTGGCCTATTTCCTCTCGCAGCTGCCGCGGCGGGCCGCCAATCTTTGCATGATCGCGGTGCTCCTGCCGTTCTGGACGTCGCTGCTCGTGCGGACCTACGCTTGGCTCGTGCTGCTCCAGCGCAGCGGGCTGATCAACAGCTGGGGCATCAAGCTCGGCCTGTGGAGCGAGCCGCTGCAGCTCGTGCACAATGTGGGCGGCACGCTGATCGGCATGGTCCACATCATGCTGCCTTTCATGGTGCTGCCGCTCTACGGCACGATGCGCGGGATCGACGGCAATCTCCTGCGCGCGGCGGCGAGCCTCGGCTCGACGCCGGTTCATGGCTTCTGGACCGTGTTCTTCCCGCTCTCCCTGCCGGGGCTGGCGGCGGGCTCCGCGCTCGTCTTCGTGCTCTGCCTCGGCTTCTACGTGACGCCGGCCATGCTGGGCGGCGGCAAGGTGACGATGGTCTCGAACCGGATCGCCAACGACATCGAACTCTTCTTCAACTGGGGTGCTGCCAGCGCGCTCGGCGTCGTGCTGCTGGCGATCACGCTCGTCGTGCTCGTTCTCGCCGCGCGGCTGTCGCGCGGCACCGGGCTGTTCGGGGCCGGGCACTGAGATGGGCTGGCTCGACCGCCCCGCCAGCGACACGCAGATCAGCCACCGCTCCCGGCTGTGGCTCTATGGGCTCGGCGCGCTGATTCTCGCCTTTCTTGCCGTGCCCACGCTGATCGTGATCCCGATGTCGTTCTCCCAGTCGCAATATCTGGAGTTTCCGCCGCGGGAATGGTCGTTGCGCTGGTACGAGGCCTATTTCTCGTCATCGACCTGGATGGCGGCGACCGCCACCTCCTTCAAGGCCGGCTTCTGCACGGCGCTGCTCGCCACCCCGCTGGGAACGCTGGCGGCCTATGGCCTACATGCCTCGCGGCTGCGCTTCGCCGGGCTCGCGATCCTGGTTCTGCTGACCCCCACCATCGTCCCGGTCATCCTCGTCGGCGTCGCGCTGTTCTATGCCTATGTGCAGCTCAGGATGGTCAATTCCTTCCTCGGCATCGTGCTGGCACATGCGACCTTGGCCGTCCCGATCGTGATGATGATCGTCGGCTCGGCGCTGAAGAGCTTCGACATGGATCAGGAGCGGGTCGCGCGCAGCCTCGGCGCGACGCGGACGCAGGCCTTCCTCATGGTGACGGCGCCGCAGATCGGCTTCGCCATCGTCACCTCCGCCGTGCTCTCCTTCCTGACCTCCTTCGACGAGGTGGTGGTGGCGCTCTTCGTCTCCGGCGGCGACAACGCGACGCTGACGCGCATGATGTTCCTGGCGCTTCGCGACCAGATCGACCCGACCATCGCCGCGATCTCGACCATCATGATCGTGATGACATCGTTGCTGCTGGCGATTTCGCAGATGTTCGGAAAAGGCGATTGATCGTGGAGGCCAGATCTTAAGATTGCACTGCCGAGACGAACGATCTGGCCGCCGTTCTCGTGGCGTTTCGCAGCGCTGACATCTATTCAGATGACGATATCGCTACGGAGTCCGTGGATAATCGAATGTATAGAGAGCGTGGAGATGGAATATGGCCAACTTTGAGGAACGCTTCGCCTACGCTCTCAACAATGTGAAATACTCGCCGCATGGAGACAGCAAGGTCTATGCAAAGGCAGCGGTCAGATCGCAATTTCGCGAAAGCGTCTTCATTTACGGCACGGTTGGCCCGGAGGCGATGCATTACGGCGGGCGGGGCAATCCCGTCGCGCGTGCGGCTGCGCATTGGACGCACCAGACTCAGCTGCATGCCAGGCATTATTCGCGGATAGCGGGACGCTCATTCAAGTTCTACGATCCCGGCCCGCGCACGGCATCACTGATCCAGGGAGGGTATCAGATGATGGACATGTATTATGGCATGGATAACGACCTGTTCCGGAATAGGAAGCTCAATATTGCGGAATTTATTCATCTCGCCATGGAATTCGACAAGAAAGGCAAGAAACCAAAATTTGATCCCGATAAATCCGGCAGGCAAGCCTTCTGGGAAGCATACCCGCATATTAAACTTGGCCATGAAAAGCACCCCGACACCGATGCCGCGTACGGACATTCTGCGACAAAGGAAATGTCCAAGATCATTCGCGAAGGAATCAGGCGCTTCGGCGGAAAGCTGATCTTCGAGGGGAAGTCAGTGTATGGAGCCGGCGTATTCGATCCAGCCGCCTATCAGGGGGATACTGATCTGGAGGCGCAGGAACTGTTCAAGAGCTTCCGACTTCCGGTCACGCCACGGATTCCGTTTGGCGAGGGGACGCTTGAATTTCAATGGAGCGGCATCCCGACGACGCCTACGCGCGCGCATTTTCTGACGAACTGGAACTGGAGCGGTGCCAACGTGAATCGCGGGACAAATCGCGCCGCTCCGGGCGACCCGAAAGATGCATGGAAGAATTTCGTCGAGAGAGCCCTGTCTGACCGGCATGGGCTTCGGGCTATCTGGAACAACTTCCAAATTTATCCTGCTGGAATGATCCTCGACAATCCGGCCATGGTCGACAAGCTGAAGCTCAACTCGAATTTTTCGAGGATGGAGATGGTGATCGCGCAGTTGAGCACGCTTCTGGCCATGCAGCACAGGACCCCGCCCAAATAGCTGCCAGGCTTTGATGTCCGGTGCCCGCCATTTTGAGATGCGTTCGGAATTGACAACGTTTGCGGCGGGATTTCCAGGAATGCCTGGAGCGAGCTGCCGACCTGCCTTAATCTTGGCTCAGTATGCAGACGCTCGTCAGCAGATCTCGTCGAAGCGTATGAACCGAGGTGAGGAAAAAGACTTCCAGCGCCTAGCGAACCCCCAGGCGATGTACAGCATCGAGCAGCGAGAGCAGATCGCTTTGTGCGATGCCGCGCGTGATGGCCACGAGCCGCGAGGAACGCTCGCCCTCCGGCCATGCGGTGAGTTCGACCGGCGGGTGCGCGAAGTGCCCGACGATCTGGATCACGACGGGCCCCGGCCTGCCCTGCACGTCGACAAGCCCCTTCAGACGCAGCAGGTCGGCTCCGCGCAGCTTCCTGATCAGATCGAGCGCCGCCGCGAAGGCCTGCCACTCCATCGGCTCCTTGAGCGTTATGGCGAAGCTCGTGATCTGGCCTAGGTGACCGTCCGTACTCTCCGCTCGGAACCCGCTGCGGCGGGCGGGCAAGGCCGATGCGAGAAAGAGTTCCGGCGCGAGCTCGCCATGCGCCGCGGACAGCAGCTGTGCATGCGGATTGACCGAGCGGGTGGCCTCGATCGCGCTCTCGGCCTCGTCAGGGGCGGCGAGGTCGGCCTTGGTGGTGACGACGCAGTCGGCCAAGGCGAGTTGCCGCCCAGCCTCGGGCATGCCCGCAAGCGTCTCTTCGAGCGCGGGCAGCGCCGCAACGCAGATCAGCTTGCGCAGGTAGAATTCCGCGCCGAGCGCCCGGTCGGTCAGGAAGGTCTGCAGGATCGGCCCGGGGTCGGCGAGGCCGGTCGTCTCGACCACGACCCGGCGAAAGGCCGGGATCGCGCCGCGCGAGCGCTCGATCCAGAGCTGCCGGAGTGTCTCCTGAAGGTCGCTGCGCATGCTGCAGCAGACACAGCCATTACCGAGCAGGACCGTCGCCTCGGTGCTGCTGCGCAGCAGGTCCTGGTCGATGCCGATCTCACCGAACTCGTTTACGACGACGGCCGTGCCCTCGCCGTCCGCCGTGTCGAGGAGGGAGCGGATCAGCGTCGTTTTGCCGGCACCGAGAAAGCCCGTGACGACGAAGACGGGGACGCGCCCCGCACCCTCGTCCCGCGCCGGCCGCCCGAAAGGCGCTTGGGCCGAGCCGGCCGGCATCGCGCCTCAGAACTCCATTTCGAGCGTATAGAGGCCGCCGCTGAAGCGATCGACCGTGTAGACGATGCCGCGCTCGTCGACGAAAACGTCGTTGAGCGAGATCGAATCCTTGTCCGAGAGCGCTGGCGCCGGCGGCACGAAGCTCGCGATCTCGCGCGGCTGGTAGGGATTGGCGATGTCGAAGGCGCGCAGGCCGGCGCCGAAGAAGGTGCCGATCACTACCTGGTCCGACTGCCACGAGGTCGGCAGCGGCACGTTCTCATGCAGGTTGTGCACGCCGATGCGCCGGTCGGAGCGGCCGAAGAGATCGGCCGCGGGGGCGGGGAGGGTGGAGATCGGGACGGGGTTGGTCTCGTCGCGACCGTCTACGATCCATGTCAGCTTCGGCAGGTCCGAGCCGTCCTCGCGCACGGCCTCGTCGGTGACGATGAAGAGGTCCCGGTCGAACAGCGGCAGCACCGTATGGGTGAAGCCCTTGAAAGGGGGAGAGTTGTCCCAGCGCGAGACCATCTTGGGCCGCGACATGTCGGCGATGTCGAGGATGATCATGCCGCCGTCGATATAGCCGAGATAGGCCCGGTCCGGCCGCTGCGGATAGACGTTGGTATTGTGGGCGCGAAATCCGACATCCTCCGCCGCCGGCGGAATGTGCCGCGGAATCGGCGGCTCGGCGTCACCCTCGGCGATGCCGGGAATCCACCAGCGGCCGACCTCGCGCGGCGCCGTGAGGTTGCCGATGTCGATGATGCGGTAGCACTGGTCGTCCTTCTGGTTGCGCGGCAGGAAATCGGCCGCGCCGGCCGCCATGTGGATGTAGCGGCCATCGACGAACCAGAGCTGGTGGACGCCGCGCGAGCGCGGACCCGACGCATCGAAGAAGCTGATCGAGCGCGGGCTCTCGGGTACGGAGATGTCGAACAGCTCGAAGCCTGCCGGCTGCATGCCGGGCTTCAGCGTCTGGTAGGCGACGGCCATGATGTCGCCGACGACCTCCAGCGAGTTGGAGCGCATCTGCCCGTGCGGCAGATCGGTCTGTGCAACAATCTTCGGATTGCGCGGATCGGTGACGTCGACGCCGGTGAAATTCTTCGGCGCGCTCTCATGCGCGAGCCACATGATCCGCCGCCCGTCCTTGGCGATCTGGATCGACATGCCTTCGCCCATGCCGCCGAAGCCATTGAGCTGATTGTGCGAGAGAAATTTGAAGTTCCAGATCTGGCCCGAGCTGGCGAACGGGTCGGCGGTCATGCGGTTGCTCCGGGCAGCGGTCTTGGCGGAAAGGGGAGGCGATCACGACGCCTCGGCAGGATCTATCGCGTCGATCTTGCTGAGGATGCGGTCGCGGCTGCGATTGAGATGGCCTTCGAGCTCGGCCAGCGCCCGGGCTTCGTCACGCGCCAGCAGGGCATCGATCAGGTCGCCATGGTGTGAAACGACGCGTGCCAGGCGGCCGAGCTTCAGGTTGACGAGCGAGAGAGCGAGGCGCGTCTCGGCCAGCACGACCTCGAAGGCGGCGACGAGCGACGAATTGCCGGAAAGCGCGACGATCAGCCCGTGAAGCGCGAGATCCTCCTCGACCAGCGTCGCAGGGCTCTGCGGCGGGCCGAGCTTGTCAGCCCGCATCAGCCGCTCGCGCCAGGCGACCAGCGAACGCAGCGCCTCGTCGCTGCCGCGCCGCAAGCCCTGCTCGATGCCCATGCGCTCCATCGCGAACCGGACCCCGAAGAGGTCGTCGATGCCGGGAGGCGTCAGCATCTTGACGAAGAAGCCGCGCCGGACGCGGAACTCGCACAGGCCCTTCCGCTCCAGCAGGCGCAGACCCTCGCGGATCGGGCCGCGCGACAATTGCATGGCGCGGGCGATCGAAGCCTCCGAGAGCCGGCTGCCGGGCGGCTGCCGGCCTTCGATGATGGCCCGGTAAATCTGCGCTGCAGCGAGCTCCGGCAGCGTCTCGCCAGCGACCGGCGAGAAGGCGACTGACGGAACTTCGAGCACGCTGTGCAATCTCGAGGCTTGACGCGCCATCGCGTAAAGGGTCCTAATTCGTTCGACACGCAACTGTTAGCAGTTGGTAGTTTGCTTGGGAAGAGCGGCCCATGCCGCGGTGGACAGGTTCTTCGGAACTCCGCCGCGGCGGGCGAACGTGGCTGAGGTCGAGCGAGGCTGCCTTGGGCCGGCCTCGTGCGGTCGACGAGATTGAGCGGACGGGCAGGGCAGTGAGCACGCGGAATTTGCGCATCATCATGAATGGCGTGACCGGGCGGCTGGGAACGAACCAGCATCTCGTCCGCTCGCTACTTGCCATACGGCGCGAGGGAGGCGTTCGCTGCCAGGGTGGCGTGGTGCTGATGCCGGAGCCGGTGCTGCTCGGGCGCAACCCGGACAAGCTGAAGCAGCTTTCCGTGGCACATGGCGGGCTGGAATGGAGCACGGACAGCGAGGCCTGCCTCGCCGATGCGCGCAACGAGATCTATTTCGACGTCAGCGCCACCGTGGGGCGCAGGGAGCGGGCGCTGGCGGCGATAGCGGCCGGCAAGCACGTCTATCTGGAGAAGCCGATCGCGGGCGATCGTGATGAGGCGCTGGCGATCGCGCGGGGGGCGCAGGCCGCCGGCGTCCGGAACGGCGTGGTCCAGGACAAGATCTACCTGCCGGGGCTGCAGAAGCTACGCAAGGTGATCGAGAGCGGGGCGCTCGGCCGCATGCTGACGGTGCGGCTCGATTTCGGCTGGTGGATCTTCGACGGCGCGCTGCATCCCTCGCAGCGCTCGAGCTGGAACTACAAGCGGGCAGAGGGCGGCGGGCTCGTCCTCGATATGTTTCCGCACTGGCGCTACATCGTCGAGACGCTGTTCGGGACGATGACCTCGGTGTCCTGTCGCATGGCGACGCGGATTCCGCGGCGCATCGACGAGCGCGGCGAGCCTTACGACGTCGATGTCGAGGATGAGGCCTTCGCTACGGTCGAGCTCGATGGCGGCGTGACAGTGCAGATCGCCAGCTCCTGGGTTACCCGCGTGCGGCGCGAGGACATGCTGACGATCCAGGTGGACGGCACCGACGGCTCGGCCTATGCGACGCTGCATCGCTGCTTTCTCCAGCCGCTCGCCGCGACGCCGCGCCCGCGCTGGGATGTCGATGTATTCCAGGACAACGACCACCTCGCCAAATGGCAGGAGGTCCCCTCGATGGACCCCTACCTCAACAGCTATCGCATGGGCTGGGAGCTGTTCCTGCGCCATGTGCAGGACGGCTCGCCTTTCCCTTCGCCACTCATTTCCGGGGCGAGGGCGCTTCAGCTGGTCGATGCCTGCTACCGCAGCCATGCCGAGCGGCGCTGGGTCGACCTGCCGGAGCTGTCGTCGTGAACGGCTTGCCCGCTACGGCTGCCGCCGAGGCGGCCATCGAGATCTCCGGGCTCAATTTCGAATACGAGACGGCCGGCCAGCAGAAGGTCCGCGCGCTCGATGGCATCGAGCTGTCGATTGCGAAGGGCGAGTTCGTCTCGATCCTGGGTCCTTCCGGCTGCGGCAAGTCCACGCTGCTCTACATCGTCGGCGGCTTCGTGCCCTTCAACCAGGGCTCGATCATAGTCGAGGGGCGTCCGCTTGCGGGGCCGGGGCCTGATCGCGGCGTGGTCTTCCAGCAATTCGCCCTGTTCCCCTGGAAGACCGTGCAGCAGAACGTGCTCTACGGCATGGAGAAACAGCGTGTTCCGAAGGCTGAGCGGCTCGAGCGCGCTGCGCGGCTTATCCGGGAGGTGGGGCTCGCCGGCTTCGAGGACAGCTTCCCCTCGCAGCTCTCGGGCGGCATGCGCCAGCGCGCGGCGATTGCGCGGACGCTGGCCGTCGACCCCTCGATCCTGCTGATGGACGAGCCCTTCGGCGCGCTCGACGCGCAGACGCGCAGCATCATGCAGGAGCAGCTGCTGGAGATCTGGCGCAGCACGGGCAAGACGGTGCTCTTCGTCACCCACGACGTTCGCGAGGCCGTCTATCTGTCGCAGCGGGTCGTGCTGATGACGAAGCGCCCGGGCCGGATCAAGGAGATCGTCGACACTGATTTCGAGAAGGGTGGTGAGTTCGCCGGCGGCAAGCGCTTCGACGATACGGTCGAATACATCTGGAACCAGGTGAAGGCGGAGATCGGAGCCTCGCATGGCTAGGTTCGCCGCGACCTACGCGCCGCTCGCGATCCTCGCCTTGCTCTGGGAGCTGGTCTCGCGCAGCGGCGTGGTCTCGCAATATGCACTGCCGCCACTCTCGACGATTCTCGCCGCTTGGGGCGATCTGCTGGCCGATCCGGATTATTACCGCAACATCGTCGCCTCGGTGCTGCGCGGGCTTGCCGGGCTTTCGGCGGCTCTCGTGCTTGGCATCGCGCTGGGCACCTCGATGGCGACCTGGCGTAGCGTCAATCTGACGATCGGCCCGATTGTCCAGCTGTTCTATCCGCTGCCGAAATCGGCCCTGATCCCACTGACGATCATCTGGTTCGGCATCGGCGACTCGTCGAAGGTCTTCCTGATCTTTCTCGGTTGCTTCCTGCCGATCAGCACCGCGACCTTCAACGGCGTTCGTGGCGTCGAGCGTACGCTTATCTGGTCGGCGGCGAGCCTGGGCGCGAATGGCTGGGCGCGGCTGCGTGATGTCGCCGTGATGGCGGCGATCCCGGACATCCTCGCAGGCGTGCGCACCGCGCTGGCGCTGACCTTCGTGCTGCTCGTCTCCTCGGAGTTGCTGATATCCAACGAGGGCATCGGCTTTCTGATCCGCATCTATGGCGATGGCAGCCAGTACCCCAAGATGTTCGCCTGCACCTTCACGGTGATGCTGCTCGGCTTCCTCGCCGATCGTTGCTTCCGCCGGCTCTCCGGCCATCTGCTGAGGTGGCGGACATGACGGGGCTTCGCTCTTTCGCCGTATCGCTCGCTCCCGTCCTCGTGCTCATCGCAATGTGGGAGGGTGTGGCGCGCTCCGGGCTGCTGACGCCGTTCCTGCTGCCGGCCTTTTCGGTAGTGATTGGCCGCATCTGGGAGGATCTGCTGAGCGGCAGCCTCGCCTCGGCCATGGCGCTGACGACGGCGCGCGCGCTCAGCGGCTTCAGCATCGCCGCGGTGCTCGGCGTCTCGCTCGGCATAGTGATGGCGGTGTCCGGTGCCATGCGCTGGTTCTTCGATCCCATCGTCTCGGTCGGCTTCCCGACGCCGAAGATCGCCTTCCTGCCGATCATCGTGCTCTGGCTCGGCCTCAACGACGCATCCGTGGTGGCGATCACGGCGCTCTCACCCTTCTTTATCATCGCCATCAACAGCCATGCCGGCGCGAGCGGCGTCGACAAGCAGCTGCTCTGGGCCGCGCGCTCGCTCGGATCGAAGCCGGGCGAGTTGATGCGCGAGATCATCCTGCCGGCGGCGACGCCGCAGATCCTGACAGGCCTTCAGATCGCGCTGCCGACGGCCATGATCGCAACGCTGGTGAGCGAGATGCTGACCGGCGTCGGCGGGCTCGGCGGCCAGCTGCTCGACGCGCAGCGCTACGCTGACTCCCCCGGCCTCTTCGCCGGCGTCGTCGAGATTGCATTCGTCGGCACCGTCCTCATCCGCGGCGTCGCCTTCGGCCGGCGTCGGCTTCTGTGCTGGCACTCGGAAGGGAGGGCCGGAGCGACTGCCTGACGTCGGAGCGGAGCCCCAGCGCTCTAGAGCACGCGCCGATCAGACTGCGTAGCAGTCCGATCGGATCACGCGTTCTCTATCAAATAGTGAGAGACGGATTCACCGATCAGGTTGATTCAACCTGATCGGATCCGGCTCCGGCCGACGAAAACGACAAGCCGTTCAAGCGGCGGATCATGTGTTGCCAACAAGACGCGACCATTTGGAACGAGGGAAACAGCGATATGACCGAACTCACGCGGAGACTTTTCGTCGGGGGCGCCCTTGCGATGCCTGCCATCCACGGTGCGCGCGCAGCCGAGCCCGTGAAGATCAGGTTCGCCTGGTCGACGATGCCGACCCATCTCGTCCCGGCGATCTTCAAGACGCCGGTGCTGAAGCACCACGGCAAGTCCTACATCGCCGAGCCGCAGAATTTCTCGGCCAGCACGCCGATGATCACGGCCTTCGCCGCGAGCCAGATCGACGTCGGCGTTTTTGCGCCGACCGCGCTGGCGCTGGCGATCACCAACGCCCGCGTCGACATCAAGGTCATCGCCGACAGCCTGCAGGACGGGCGTGGCGGCTATCGCTCGCAGACGCTCTATGTGAAGGCCAATTCGGGGATCAAGGACGTCACCGATCTCAAGGGCAAGAAGATCGGCGTCAACGGCATCGGCTCGGCGAGCTACACCAGCATCGTCGCCATGCTGCGCAAGCACAAGATGGACGAGAAGCGCGACGTGTCCTTCGTCGAGGTCACCTTCTCGAACATGCTGCCGATGATCGAGGACGACAAGATCGACGCCACGACGATCCAGATGCCGATGGCGGAACAGCTCGTCAAGGAAGGCAAGTATCGCGGGCTGTTCACCTCCTTCGACGCGATGGGGCCGACGGTCTACAACTTCCTTGCCGCCCGCACCGCCTTTCTGACCGCCAATCGCGCGGCGGTGGTCGACATGCTGGAAGACTACATCCGCGCCCTGCGCTGGCTGTCGGACCCGGCGAACAAGACCGAGGCGCTGCGCATCATCGCAGCTGAATCGAAGCGCACCCCGGAATCGATCGGCTACCTGCTGACCAAGGACGACTACTACCGCGACCCGAACATGGTGCCGGACATCGAGGGCATCCAGAAGACCATCGATATCACCAATGATCTCGGCTTCCTCGCCAAGCGTATCGAGGTCGCGAGCTATGCCGACACGAGCTACGTCGCCGAGGCGGCCAAGCGGGCGGCCGTTGCCGGTTGAGGTGATCTGGGCCCGCACAGGGGTCGCCTCCAGATCGCCTCGGAGCGAGCCGTCACTTCACGACGGCTCGCTCTCGGCGGCTGCTGCCCGCTGTGCAAGCCACGCTCCGAATTTGGGCGCTCTCGACGCGATGCGCGATTGACAGTGCGGATTGGCGGCCACATCATTCTCGATATTATCGTATTGTCTGACGATACGTCTGCGGATAAAGAGCCGCGGAGGCGTCGAGAAGGAGCATTTCATGTCCGATCTCGCTTCTGCTGATATCGCCGGGCGGACCGCGCCGGCCCTCGATATCGATCCCTATGCGGATGCGGTGCTTGAAAGCCCGTTCGAAATGCACGCTGCACTGCGGGCGGCAGGGCCCGTTGGCTGGCTGCAGCAATACGGCGTCTATGCCATGGGCAGGCATAAGGACATCATGCCTGCCCTCAAGGATTGGGAGACTTTCTCCTCTACCGGCGGCTCGGGGCTTGGCGACATCCGCAAGCCGGGCGCCTGGCGGCCCGGCAGCCCGATCGTCGAGGTCGACCCGCCGCAGCATACTAAGGTCCGCACCGCGCTGCAGCGCATCCTCTCGCCCGCCGTAATCCGGCAATGGCGCCAGGATTTCGAGGCCGAGGCCGAGCGCCTTGCTGACGAGATCGTCACCCAGCGCTCCTTCTGCGGCGTGCGGGACTTCTCAGAAACCTTCGTCGCGACCACCTTTCCGGCCGCGCTGGGTCTGGCGGATTCCCCTGAGCGCCGCGAGAACCTGTTCCTGCTGGGCGCCCTCAATTTCGATGGCCAGGGGCCGAAGAACGAGCGCTATGAGGCGACACAGCGCAAGGCCGATCTGATCTGGGACTGGTATCTCGACAGCATGAAGCGCGAGGCGATGGTGCCGGGGGGCTTCGGCGAGAAGATCTTCCAGGCGGCCGACGCCGGCGAGATCGAGCAAGACGTCGCGCCGCTACTGGTGCGCTCCTTCCTGCGCGGCGGCCTCGACACGACGTCCAGCATGATCTCGGCGGCGCTCTGGTATCTCGCCAAGGATCCCGCGCAGTGGCAGCTGCTGCGCGACGACCCGAGCCGCGTGCGCGGCGCGCTCGAGGAGGCGATGCGCCTTGAGACGCCGATCCAGAACGTCTGCCGGCAGACGATGCGCGAGGTCGAGATCGACGGCGTCACCGTGCCATTTGATTCCAAGATCCTGATCATCCTGGCCTCGGCCAATCGCGACCCGGAGCGTTGGGAGAACCCTGATCGCTTCGACGTCACGCGGCAGACCATGGGCCATCTCGCGCTCGGAAACGGCGTGCATATGTGCATCGGCCAGATGATCGCCCGGCTCGAAGGCGAGGTCCTGCTCAAGGCGCTGGTCTCGCGCGTCTCAGCTCTGGAACTGACCGGCGAGCCGACCCGCGCGCTCAACAACAACCTCCGCAGCCTTGCGACGCTGCCACTCGCGGTCAAGGCGGCCTGACGGCTGCGGCGCCCGACAAGTTTCAGGAACAGGCCATGCCGATGATCACCTTCGTTCGCCCCGATGGCGAGCGCATCGCCTTCGATGCAGGCGGCGCCGAGACCGTCATGCATGCGGCCGTGGGGCGCCAGGTTGCCGGGATCCTGGGGGAGTGCGGCGGCTCGATGACCTGCGCGACCTGCCATGTCTTCGTCGAACCGGAATGGCTCGACCGCCTGCCACCGATCAGCGCGGCCGAGGACGAACTCCTCGACGCCACCGCCACGGAACGGCGCGACAATTCCCGTCTGTCTTGCCAGATACCGGTCAGCGAGGCGCTCGACGGGCTGGTGCTCGAACTGCCCGAGGCGCAGATTTGAACGGCGGGAGCATTTTCGAGCGAAGTTGATACCGGTTCGCGTAAAGAAGATGCGCTGAAGTGGGGCGAAGTTAGAAGACCTATGTCGGAATTGGCCAAGATCGCGGCTGGTAGCCGCGCCGACGTCCTGATCCTCGGCGCCGGACAGGCCGGGCTGCAGGCGGCGCTCTCTCTCCGTGAGGAGGCGTTCGGCGGCTCCATTCTGATAGTCGGAGATGAGCCGACGCTGCCCTATCAGCGCCCGCCGCTCTCTAAGGGCTATCTCCAGGGGACGATATCTGCCGAAAGCCTTGTCCTGCGGCCGCGCAGCCTGCTCGACGAGTTGCGAGTCGAGGTTCTGTGCGACGCGCGAGCGACCACGATCGATCGGGTGCGGCAGGAACTCGCCCTCTCCGACGGCCGGCGCGTGGGATACGGCCATCTCGTGCTGGCGACAGGCTCGCGCGCGCGGCTCTGGAGCGGCCCTGGCGCCGCGCTCGACGGCGTCATGTATCTGCGCAGCATGGCCGATGCGGCCGCGCTCGCTCGGCGGATCGGGCAGGCGCGCAGCGCGGTGGTCGTCGGCGCTGGGTTCATTGGTCTGGAATTCGCCTCCGTCGCCGCCAAGGCCGGGCTCGCCGTCAGTGTCATCGAGGCCGCCGATCGGCCGATGGCGCGCTCCGTGACGCCGACGATGTCGGAGCTGTTCCGGCAGTGGCACGCGGAAGCCGGCATCGCCATGCATTTCGGCGCGCGGCTTGCTGCCATCGAGGACGATGCTGGCAAGGTCACGGGGGGGCGTCTCGATGACGGCCGGCTGCTGCCGGCCGATCTCGTCCTGATGGGCATCGGCGGCGTCGCCAACGACGATCTCGCGGCGCAGGCGGGGCTCGCGGTCGATAACGGCATCGTGGTCGACGAATTGCTGCAGACGCAGGACCTGGCGATCTCCGCGATCGGTGACTGTGCGAGCCATCCGAGCTCGTTCTCCGGCGCACGCATTCGCGTCGAGTCGGTGCAGAACGCCATCGACCAGGGCCGCTCGGTTGCGGCGCGGCTCGCCGGCCGGTCTCAGCCCTATCGCGCGGTGCCGTGGTTCTGGTCGGATCAGGGCAGCCACAAGCTGCAGATGGCCGGGCTCGTCGCGCAGACCGACCGGTTGGTCGAGATTGGCTCGCGCGAGGAGCGCCGGCTGTCGCTGCTGGCGTTCCGGGACGGGCTGTTCGTCGGCGCGGAATCGGTCAACCGGCCGGCCGACAACATGCTGGTGCGGCGAATTCTGGCAAAGCCCAGGCCATTAGGCTTCGGCGAGGCCGAGGCTGCCGGCTTCGACCTGAAGGCTCTCGCTGCAGCCGTTCCGGCCTGAGACTAGAGTATCGCTTTGCAATATGTGCGTATTGTACTAGTGACGGGGCATGTGCCACTGGGCGAGGTGAGGGCGGCGTGACCGCATCGCCTTCGGCGACGCCCCCTGCCAGAGCCTGCTCCGAGCCCATGAAAAAGACCGTCCCGATCGCCGGTATCGACGAGCGCCTGTTCCTGCAATCGGTGGCGCGCGCTCTCGATGTACTTGAGGCCTTCGCACAGAATCCCCGGTCGAAGTCGCTCGGCGAGATCGCGGCGGCATCGGGTCTCAACAAGAGCGCGGCCCAGCGCATCGGCCAGACGCTGCTGGCGCGGGGTTATCTCGAAAAGGGCGAAGGCGGCGGCCTGACGCTCGGCAAGCGGCTGCTCGATCGTTCCTTCGACTATCTGCGCTCGAACCCGCTCATCGAGCGGGCCACGCCGATGCTGAACGAGTTGCGCAAGCGCACCGGCGAGCGGGTCGATCTGAGCCTGTTCGACGACACCAGCACGATCTATGCGATCCGCCTGCAGAGCAAGCGGGAGACCTTCTATGCGACGCTGCCGGGCCGTCGCATCCCTACTTTCGCGTCCTCGGGTGGCCGGGCCTGCCTGGCGCATTTGCCCGATGCGCAGGTGGACGACATCCTGGCCCGGTCGGAGCGCATCCCGCTGACGCCGAAGACGCTGACGGAGATTCCGCAGATCTGGGAGAAGATCCGCGAGGCGCGCGCCAACTCCTATTCGCACCACGCCGAGGAGGCGCTGATCGGCGAGGTCGTGCTCGCTGCCCCGGTGCTCGACATGGACGGCAAGCCGATCGGCGCGGTGCATATCGCCGGTTCGCTCAGCGAATGGTCGATCGACGATTTCCGCCAGCGGCTCGCGCCGCTCGCGGTCGAGGCGGCGCGCGCGCTCAGCGGCGCCTAAGCCACATCGGCGAACATCATTCCGCGGCGTCGAGCAACTCGCTCTTGCCGGCGGGGCGCAGCACGATCCGCTGTCCCGCGGCGGCGTCCACGGCCGTGCGCGAGTAGAGCAGGGGCACATACTCGCCCCTGGCCCAGAGTGTCGAAAGATCCCGGTAGTGCGGTGACCGGCTGTCGCCGGACTGACCGGGCGCGTTGATACACAGGCTTTCGTCCCAGTTGCCGACATCCATCAGCAGACGCACCGATGCACCCATCGTCACCCTGAAATCCTGCGCCCGATAAGCGGCATGCATGACGGTCGAGGCGCTGCCACCCTTGGGCAGCGGCCCGACATCGAGAGCGGAGCGAGCGGAACCTGCCACCGGCGAAACCGCGTGCTCGAAAAAGCCGTGGTGCAGCTTGCCCCAGTTCCAGGCGGCAGGATCGGCGCCCAGACGCTTGGCAGCATCATCCCAGGCACTGGCGAGCGTCGCCAGCAGGAGGGCGTCGCGCGCCGCCGTGGGCGCCTCGCCGAAGCGCCGGTCTGGTTGCTCCAGTATCGTCAGGATGCCCTCGACATCGCCCGGCGCCAGCAGTGCCCGCAGCTTCGCGTCCGGCACGAGCAGCGCGAACAGGGTGGGCTTCAGATGGTGGGTGAACCAGAGCTCGCTCAGCGCGCCGGCCGCTGAATCGACATGCAGTTCGCAGTCCCAGGCGATCAGCAGGTCTCGCGCCTTCGCCGCGCTCTCCGTCGCCGGCGCCAGGGCCTCGACCAGCGGGCGCAGGCGCAGGGCTGGCCAGGAAAAGACGTCGGTCTGCAGTGCGGCGCCCGCAGCGATGCCGTGCTTCCCATCGCCGCTCAGAACCTGGTGGATACGCAGCGCCCGGCTCTTCTCCAGCCATTCATAGCCGATCTCGACGTCCTTGCCGTCCCAGTCGGCGGGCAAGTTGGCTTCGTTGGCCGAGAAGACGAAGCCTTCGGGCGGATTGACCTTCGAAGGCATCTCGTCGAGCGCGAGGAAGCCGTCCCACTCGAAGCGCCCGTCGCCCGGGGCCGGCAGCAGTCCGTCCCAGTTGCGGCGCTTCGGCGTCATGCCGAAAGGAAGCCAGGCGATCGTGCCGTCGACATCGGCGTAGAGATGGTTGAGCGAGGGGGTCGCAAAGCGGGCGATCGCATCGCGGAATTGGTCGAGGTCACCGGCCCGCATTGAGCGCAGCCCCGCGAGATAGGCCGAGGACCCCGGCTCGAACCAGATCGACCTGATGCCGTAGGCCCTGTTGCGCGCGGCATCGACGTGCAGCAGGGGCCCGTGATGGGAATAGAGCTGCATCGCGGTTTGCTCGGGCGCTCCCTTCACTTCGAAGCGCTCTTCGCGGGCCTCGAAGGTCCTCCAGCCATCACCGAAGCGGTAGCGGCCGTGATCGGCCGGGTCGAGCTCATAGACGTAGATGTCTTCCTGATCGGACCCGAAAATCGTCTGCGAGAAGGCGATCCTGTCGTTATGGCCGACCGAGATGCCGGGCACGCAAGGCTCGCCGGCGCCGATCGCGTCGATGCCCGGGGCGGTCAGGTGGACGATGTAGCGCAGCGCCGGCACGGAATGGTTGCGATGCGGATCGGAGGCCATCATGGCGCGCCCGGTCCCGGTGCGATGAGGCGCGACGGCCCAGTTGTTCGAGCCGGTCCACTCGGAATCCATCACCACGGACTGCAGGTCGTTGATCTTGGTCCAGGCACCCGCCTGATCGAGCGGCGCCGCAAGCCGCTCGCCCTCGAAGGTGACGGGCGCGGTGGCGAGCTTGAACAGGTCGAGCACCGCGAGCGGGATCGTCGCCGGGTCGATGCCGTCGGCCGCCTGCGGCCGGTGCGCCGGCTCCAGGAACTTGCGCAGCAAGTCGTTGTGGTCGCCCGCACGCGGCGCGACCTGCGCCCTCAGCACCTCGGAGAGTGCGTTGCGGGTCAGTGCATGGCTGCGGATCCGCACGACGTCTTCCGGCGCCCAGCGCTCGGGCCGGGTGCCGAGGATGCCGAATTCGGGCGGAAGGCGCTCGGGCTCGCGTTCGGTCAGTGCGATATAGGCATTAATGCCGGCTACGAAGGCCGTCGCGATCTCCTGCGTATCCTCGCCATAGCTCGCCCATTCGCAATCCATGTCCCCCCGATAAAGGAAGGCGCGGCAGGCGCGGTCTTGGGCGAGATAGCCGGCCCCGAAGTCGCGGGCCAGAAGGCCGAGGCCGCGCTTGCGCCAGATGTCGATCTGCCAGAGCCGGTCGCGCGCCGCGTTGAAGCCCTGAAGGAAGAAGAGGTCGGTCTTGTTGCCGGCGCGCAGATGCGGGATTCCCCAGCGGTCGACGAGGATTTCGGCAGCTTCCGTCAGTCCCTCGACCGGAATCTCTTCATGGCGGACGGGCTCGCTGTGCTGGGTCATGCGCTGTTCCTTGCCGTCCGATCCGACGCGGCTGTGGGCGTATCGTTAAACGATACGATCGTCTCGATTTACTCCTTTATGGAGGGTCGAAAGGAGCCTTTGCAAGCCCGGCTTTCGTTGCCTGCAATTTGAGCAAAGTTGAAAAATTTTCTACGTGCCGAACTCATTCGCCATTTGACAGCCTCGTCGCAGCCGGATCACTATCGATATAGAAGTATCGATGCCCGATACGATCTGCGCTCGAGAGGTTCCCCATGACGCTGTTGTCCCGCCGTCAAATCCTCGCTGCCATGGGTGCCACGGTTGCAGCGCCCGCCATCGTTCGGGCGCAGAGCGGCGAGCCGCTGAAGATCGGCGGCATGCTGCCCTTCTCCGGCCCGGCGAGCATCGAAGGCCGCCAGATCGTTCAGGGTCTCCAGTTCGCGGTCGCCGAGTGGAACGAGAAGGGCGGCGTCCTCGGCCGCAAGATCGAACTCGTGCTCGAGGATGACGAGAGCAACTCGACCAAGGGCGTCACCGCAGTGCGCCGCCTGATCGAGCGCGAGAAGGTGCCCTTCATCATCGGCACCTACGCCTCGGCGGTCGCCATCGCGGCCTCGAAGGTTGCGGCCGAATACAAGATCCCGATGCTTTCCGGCGGCTCGACCGGCGCCGGCGCCACTGACCAGAACACGGCCGGCGATCCGTGGTTCTTCCGCTCCTGGCCCGACAGCAACGCCCAAGGCGAGGATACCGCGAAGGCGATCGTCGAGAAGTTCAAGAAGACCAAGGTCTCGATCATCCATGACAACACCAATTACGGCGTCACGCTGGCCGAGCAGGTGACGCGCGTCGTCAACGGCGTCGGCGGGCAGATCGTCTCGAAAGACGGGTTCAACGCGGGCGAGCAGGACTTTTCGTCGATGCTTACGCGTCTGCGCAGCCTGCGTCCGGAGGCGGTCTATATCGGTGGTTGGGCCGGCGACGGCGCCAACATCCTGCGCCAGGCGGCCGAGATCGGTCTGAGGGCCCAGTTCGTCGGCTCAGGCTCCATGCTCTCGGATGACTTCATCAAGCTTGCGGGTCCTGCTTCCGAAGGCTTCGCGGTCGCCAGCCTGTTCGAGGCCTCAACGCCCAACCCGGTCGGCAAGGCCTTCGCCGAGCGCTGGCGCAAGAAGCACGACTTCGACGCCAATACCTTCTCCTCGCTCGGTTACGACTCGACGAACATCGCAATCGAGGCGCTGCGCCGCGTTGGCAAGTCGGACGGCCTCGAGATCCAGAAGATGCTGAAGAGCGGGATGAAGGACTTCCCGATCGTGCAGGGGCCGGCGGGTGCGACCGCTGCCTTCGACGAAAAGGGCAGCGTCAAGTTCCCGAACTTCATCGCGGTCATCAAGGACGGTAAGCGCCGGCTCGACATCTGAGCCCGCCCTCCATCCGGACAAGATCATGGATCTGTTTCTTCAATACGTCGCCAACGGCGTCGTGACGGGCTCGACCTATGTGCTCGTCGCCGTTGGCCTGACGCTGATCTTCGGCATCCTCGGCGTGGTGAACTTCGCTCATGGCGAGTTCTACATGATCGGCGGCTATGTCGGCATTCTCGCGATCACGGTGCTCAAGCTGCCGGTGTTCGCCGCGATCGCGGTGGTGCTGCTTGCCGCCGCGGTCATCGGCCTGCTGGCCGAGGCGATCCTGCACAAGCCCCTCAAGAGCCATGACGCGACGAACTCGATCATCTCCTCCTTCGGGCTCGCGGTCGCGCTGCAGAACGCCGCATTGGTGGTGATGGGGCCGCAACCGCAGCGGCTCAACCTCGACGTCTCGAAGATCCCGATCCTGGCTTCGATCCCGACCGATTTCGGGCCCGTCTTCCTGCCGCAGCAGCGCACGCTGATCCCGCTCACCATGGTGATCCTGATCGGTGTGCTCTATGTCATCCTGAAATATACCTGGACAGGCCGCAGCCTACGCGCCATGGCCCAGCACCCCACCGTGGCGCGGCTCTGTGGCGTCCGCATCCAGTCGGTCGCGGTGGTGACCTTCATGGTCGGGGCGGGACTCGCCGGCATCGCCGGCATGCTGATGTCCTCGATCTTCTTCGTCTATCCGGTCGTCGGCAACATGATCGCGCTGAAGGCCTTCACGGTCGTCATCCTCGGCGGCATGGGCAATGTCGCGGGTGCGGCAGTCGCCGGCCTACTGCTCGGCATCACCGAGTCGCTGACCTCGGCCTATCTCGCCAACGGCATGCGCGACATCGTCGGCTTCGTCATCGTCATCCTGATGCTGCTGTTCAGGCCGCAGGGCCTCTTCGGCAAGGTGGCCGAGCGCTCATGAAGCCCTATCTCACCGGCCTCGGTATCGCGCTCGCGCTCGCCTTCGCGCCGTTCTTCCTGGGCGGCTACGAGACCAATGTGCTGATGATGATGCTGTTCTTCATCATCCTCGCTGTCGGGCTCGATCTCGTCGCCGGCTATTGCGGCCAGTTCTCCTTCGCAACCGGCGCCTTCTACGGTCTCGGCGCCTATACGGCGGCGATTCTGAACCGCGACATGGGCAGCCCGATCTGGCTCAACCTGCCGGCGGGCGCGCTCGTCGCAGGGCTGTTCGGGCTGCTGCTGGGCATTCCGGCGCTGCGGCTCAAAGGGCATTTCCTTGCCATCGTCACCATCGCCTTCCAGACGATCGTCTACCTGACGATTTCGCAATGGACGAGCTTCACCGGCGGGCAGGTGGGCCTGAGCCTCGCCAATCCCGCGCCGCTGAACCTCGGCTTCGTCACCATCGAGATGGGCTCGCTGCGTTCCTATTACTGGCTGACTTTGGCGGTCTCGGTGATCTGCCTGCTCGTCGCCTGGCGCCTCGCCCATTCCCGGATTGGCTCCGAATGGATCGCTATACGCGACGACGAGACGCTGGCCGCCGCCGTCGGCATCGACACGACCCGCGGCAAGCTGTCCGCCTTCGTCGCTTCGGCCGCGCTCGCCGGCGTGGCTGGCGTCCTGACGGCGCATGCCTTGCGCGGCGTCACCCCGGACGACTACACGATCTGGATCTCCGCTACCGTGGTGGCGATGATGGTGCTCGGCGGGCGCGGCACATTCATTGGCCCGATCCTCGGCGCGGTCTTCCTCGTGCTGGTGCCGGAGCTTCTCGGCAAGTTCGCCGAATACAAGATGCTGATCTACGGCGTCCTGCTCGTCCTCGCCATCACGCTGATGCCGGAAGGTGTCATCGGCCGGCTGCGCAAGAGGGCTGCCCGATGAGCGCTATCATCGAGGCCAGGGGCATCACCAAGCGCTTCGGCGGGGTGGTGGCGGTCGATGCGGTCGACCTTGCGGTCGAGAAAGGGCAGATCCTCGGGCTGATCGGCCCGAACGGCTCCGGCAAATCGACCATGGTCAACCTCGTCACCGGCGAGATGATGGCCGACGAGGGCTCGCTCTCGTTCAACGGCGCCGACATCGCGCGCATGGCGCTGCACAGGCGGGCTCGTGCCGGCATGGCCCGGTCCTTCCAGATGCTGCGGCTGTTCCAGTCGCTCAGCGTCGAGGAGAACCTCGTCCTCGCCAACCACATGCGCATGAAGACGAGCGTGGTCGATTCCTTTTTCGGCCGCGCCGATTCCCGGGCAGAAGACGCCCGGGCTCGCGTTAAGGCGCGCGAGCTGCTCGCCTGGTTCGACCTGCAGGAGTTCGCAGACCGTCCCGTCACCGCTATGTCGATCGGCCAGCAGCGCATGGTAGAGATCGCGCGCGGGCTGATGAGCGAGCCGACGCTGCTCGTGCTCGACGAGCCGGCTGCCGGCCTCTCGCCGCCCAATGTCGACAAGCTGATCGCCCTGATCCGCCGCCTGCGCGACGAGTTCGGCATCTCCATCCTGCTCGTCGAGCACGTGATGCGCGTGGTGCGGGACCTGTGTGACCGCGTCGTCGTGCTCGATTCCGGCAAGAAGATCGCCGAGGGCGCGCCGGATGTGGTGGTGAAGGACCCGGTCGTGGTGGAGGCCTATATCGGATCGGGGTGGAAGCGCCGTGCTCAGGCTTGAGAACATTGTCGCCGGCTACGGCCGCACCCGCATCCTGCACGGGGTCAGCCTCACGGTCCCGACCGGCGGCCTCGTCGCCTTGCTGGGCGGCAACGGCACTGGCAAGTCGACGACCCTGAAGGCGACCGTCGGCCTCGTCGACGTGCAGGAAGGCACGGTCGAGCTCAACGGCGAGGTCATCAACGACGTGCCGGCCGAAAGGCGCTCGGCGCTCGGGCTTTCCATGGTGCCGCAGGGCAAGGAGGTCTTCGCCGCGATGAGCGTCGAGGAGAACCTGCTGATGGGCGCCTATCACCGCCGCTCGGACCGCGCCGGCATCGCCCATGACCTCGAGGCCGTATACATTCGCTTCAAGCGCCTGCGCGAGCGCCGAAAGGTCAATGCCGGCATGCTTTCCGGCGGCGAGCGCCAGATGCTTTCGATCGGCCGTTCGCTGATGGCACGCCCCAGCGTGCTGCTGCTCGACGAGCCTTCAGCTGCGCTCGCCCCGCGCATCGTCGAGGAGATTGCCGAGGCGATCCTCGGCTTGCGCGATCTCGGCCTGACACTCCTTCTCGTCGAGCAGAATGTCGGCATGGCGCTCGATATCGCCGACCACATCTACGTCATCCGGGGCGGGCGCATCGCCTATGAGCGCGAAGTCGGCGACGGCGTCGCCATGGAAGAACTCCAGGAATTCTACCTCGGCGGAAGCGAGCACTAGCCGCGAGGCAACACCGCTCCCGCCGCCATCTGCGAGGTCACGATCATGGGCACCCAGGGAACCGGACGGTTCGAAGGCCGCGTCGCGGCGATAACGGGCGCGGCCGGCGCGCTCGGGCGCGCCAGCGCCAAGGCGCTGGCGCGGGAAGGCGCGAAGCTCCTGCTCTTCGACCGCGATCCCGGGGGCCTCGCCGAGACGGCTGCTCTTTGCCCCGGCTCGATCAGCGTCACCGGCAACGTGACCTCGGCCGCCGACCTCGAAAGGGCTGCGGCCATGGCGCTTGCCGAGCTCGGTCCGGTCGAGCTTCTGGTTGCGGCCGCAGGACTCGTCGGGCCCTCCAAGATCGCGATCGAGGTGACAGAGGACGAGTGGGACCTCGTCTTCGACGTCAACGTCAAGGGCTGCTGGCTGACGGCTAAGGCCTTCGTCCCGCAGATGCGCGAGTTCGGGCGCGGCTCCGTCGTTTTGTTCTCCTCGACGGCCGGTCTGCAGGGGTCGCCCGTGCTTTCGGTCTATTCCGCCAGCAAGGGCGCGGTCACGCTGCTGACGAAGAGCCTCGCGCTCAACCACGCCACCGAGAATATCCGTTTCAACTGCGTCTGCCCCGGCACGATCGACAGCCCGATGAGCGACCGCTCCATCGCGCAGGCTGGCGACGCGGCAGCGCAGGCCGCGCGCGCCGCCTTCCAGAAATCGCGCCACCCGATGAACCGCTTCGGTACGCCGGACGAGGTCGCCGGCGCCGTGATGTATCTCCTCAGCGACGACGCTGGCTTCACCACCGGCGTCGCGCTGCCTGTCGATGGAGGTCGCCTTGCCTGATCCGACCCGTTTCGCCGGGGAAGTCGTCATCGTTACCGGCGCCGCGCGCGGCATCGGCGAAGGCATCGCGGCGCGCTTCGCCGCCGATGGGGCAAGCGTGCTGCTCGTCGACCTCATCCCCGAGGTGGAGCAGACCGCGAAGCGCCTCGGCCAGGCAGCCTTCACCTGCGATGTCACCGCGCGTGGAGCAGGCGAGGCGATCGCTCAGGCGGCCATTGCTGCCTTCGGCCGCATCGACATCCTCGTCAACAACGCCGGCATCGGCGGCTCGAAGAAACTGCTCGATTCAGACGACGCGCTGATCGACCGCATCATCGACACCGACCTCTCGGCGGTGCTGCGGGTGACGCGCGCCATCGTCCCGCATCTGCCGCAGCCGGGCGGCCGGATCGTCAACATATCCTCGACCTTCGGGCTGACGGGCTATCCGGGCACGACCGCCTATGCGGTGGCCAAGGCCGGCGTGGCGCAGTTCACCCGGCAGCTGTCCGGCGAGCTCGGCCCTTCCGGCATCCGGGTCAATGCGGTGGCGCCGGGTGTAATCCAGACGCCGATGACCGTCGCCCATCGCGAGAACCCGTTCTACATGCGGGTCGTGGTCGACCCGATCCCGCTCGAACGTATGGGCGAGCCCGCCGATATCGCTGGACCGGTCGCCTTCCTGGCGTCGGAGGACGCTTCCTTTGTCACCGGCGTGGTGCTGCCGGTCGACGGCGGCTATCTCGCTGCCCGCCACGGCAAGATCTGAACACGTGAGGATGCCACGATGCACGACATGAGCGTTAAATGGCCCAACGGTGCGCGCTGCGCCGTGATGCTGACCTTCGACTTCGATGCCGAGACCCTCTGGACCTCGCGTGACCCCGAGAACGCGGTGCGCCCCGGTGTGCTGAGCCAGGGCCGCTACGGCGCCAAGGTCGGCGTGCCCAAGATCCTCGACACGCTGCGCGATGAGGAGATCAAGGCGACCTTCTTCGTGCCGGGCTGGACGGCGGAGAACCACACCGACCGCGTCGAGATGATCCTCAAGGACGGCCACGAGGTCGGCCACCACTCCTATTCGCACAAATGGGTCAGCGGTGACCCCGAGGGCGAGATCGAGGAGATGGAGAAGGGGCTCGAAGCCCTCAAGCGTACCGTCGGCGTCGTGCCGAAGGGCTATCGCTCGCCGGCCGGCGAGGTCTCGTCCGGCCTGTTCAAGCTGCTGCAGAAGCACGGCTTCCTCTACGATTCCTCGTTGATGGATGACATCAACCCCTATCGCCATGTGCTGGAGGACGGTTCCAAGGGGCCGATCGAACTGCCCTGGCACTGGAGCCTGGATGACGCACCCTATGCGATGTTCTCGGCCAAGACGCCGCGCACGATCTGCACCAATGAGCACCTGCTCGCGATCTACAAGGCGGAGTTCCAGGAAATCTACCGCTGGGGCGGGCTCTACGACATCATCTTCCACCCGCAGTTCGGCGGGCGCCCGAGCCGCATCGCGCTGATCCGCGAACTGATCGCATTTATCCGGACCTTCCCGGGCGTCTGGTTCGCGACCGGTACCGAAGTCGCCGAAGCTTGGTCGAGCGCTCACGAATAGAGCCGGTTCCTCTCCGGCTTGGCTGAGGCAACGATGTTTATCGAAAGCGGGCGCCAGCACTTAGATGCGCTGAGCCCGCTCGGGCGATCGACGTCAGCCGAATCTGCGGCGCTGCGAGTAAGTAGCGTTGCGATCGCGAAATTACTCACGTGATTGGTAGAATTGGATCGGAGCGCGCTAGTGCGGTCCTTATCGGCGCCGGTCGATCAGGTTGGCGTGGGTGGTGTCTTTTGTCAGCAAGTATCACCTCCAAAAGCGGCCGGTAGGTTCCGCAAGCGCCAGGAGGGGACATTGGGACGTTACCGGAAAGCGGGCACACGACCAATTCGAGAGGCTCGGATGAGCGCGTGACCGCGCCCAATACAAGCGGCGGCTTTCCGCGGGCTCCGCGGCGCGAGGGTCCTTATTTCGCCCGCGGCGTATTGTTGGCGACGACCTGTTCATAGGCAGCGAGGTCGAGGAACGCCTCGGCTTCCGCGACCTTTCCGTCCTTCATCCGGAAGAACCAGACGAACTGGTTGCGATAGGGGTGCCCGCCGGTCGTCGTCGCGGCCGCGTTGAAACGGATCATGACGCGGTCCTCGACCGCCCAGATACGCTGGACCTGAGGGACAAGCGGCGTTGCAAGGCGGCTGACCAGCGGCACGGACGCATTCTCGACGAAATCGTTCATGCCGCGATAGGTACGAGCGACGGAGCTTGAGCCCGGAATCGTCCAGACGATGTCTGGCGCCAGGAGATGCTGGAACACATTCTCCCCGGCAGCCCAACGCTGAAACGCATCGCGGACGATCGTCTCGTTGCGTGCCGTGGCGGATGCGTCGGCGTGCGCCGGCGTCGCGACCATCGGAACGACCGTCAGGGCGGCAAACCCAATCAGCCCACCATAGAGCGCGGCATTCGCCACACGCCGGTGCAATGTATTGAGTGTCATCGAGATTCTCCTTCTGCGAAAAGGGAAAAAGAAGCGGCCCGCCACCAAGACAGGAACCGCCGAGACGGTCGGCAAGATCAGGGAGAGGTCGGCGTCGACGGCCGCTGGCGCCGGTGCAGAACCATGCCGCCGTGATGCAGGGTGTTGGGCTCGACGAAGTCGCCATCGGCGGTGAAGCCCGTGTCGTCCCAGTACTCAATGTGGGTGCCGGTCACGACATAGCGTCCGCGATAGGCACCCTCGCGGTTGCCACGGGCTTCGACGTAGCGGCCGTTGGGCAAGAGTTCGTGGCGGACCGTGTTGTCGGCGGTGACCCACATGCCGACAAAAGGATGATTTGCCTGCTGCATTGTCGTTTCTGCCGAGGGGAGAGTTGCGTAAGCCGCCATGAAGCCGGCTGTCAGCGTGAGACCCGCGGCCCGCATCAGTGAGGTGCCTTCGTCGGGCGAACGACGATCTCGTTGACGTCGACGTCTTCGGGCTGCTCCAGCGCGTAGCGCACCGCCCTTCCGATGGCGTCGGGCTGGAGCGCGATCGCCCGGTAGGCCTTCATGGCGTCGACCGCCACGGGATCGGTAATCGTGCCGGCGAGCTCGCTCTCGACCACGCCGGGATGGATGCAGGTCACCCTGATATCGGCCCGTTCCTGGCGCAGCCCGTCCGAGATCGCGCGAACAGCGTATTTGGTGGCGCAGTAGACGGCCGCCGTCGGCGAGACGCTCAGCGCGCCGATCGATGCGATGTTGACGACGTGGCCCGCGCCGCGAGACGTCATCTCGGGGAGAACCGCCGCGATCCCGTACAGAACGCCCTTGATGTTGACGTCCACCATGCGGTCCCACTCGTCGACCTTGAGCGAGGCCATGAGCGAGAGCGGCATGACGCCAGCATTATTGACGATGACGTCGATCTGGCCGAACCGCGCACGCGCCGCTTCGGCGAAGGCTGCGACATCGTCTCGACGGGTAACGTCGAGGCCACGATACTCGACCTCCGCACCGAGCTGCCTGAGTTCGGTCGCCAGGGCGTCGAGCCGGTCCGTGCGGCGGGCGCCGAGCATGAGACGGGCGCCGGCGGTTGCTAGCTCGCGGGCGATGCCAACGCCGATGCCGCTCGAGGCACCTGTGATCAATACAGTCTTGTCCATGGTCCCGCTCCAGAGCCTTTGGTTCGATCCGCTTCGAGATGCGGATCCCGTGGACGAGATAATGAGTGCCGGCGAGCGTCGCAGGTAGCTGGCCACAGGGCGACGCTATGGTTAGACATACTTACCAATGGCGCTCGATCTCAATGCACTGGCAACATTCGCCCTCGTCGCAGAGGGCCGGAATTTCCGGGCGGCGGCTGACCGCCTCGGCGTTTCGCGCTCAGCCGTCAGCCAAACCATCAGGCGGCTGGAAAACGAGATCGGGATCGCACTGGTCCACCGCACCACCCGAAGCGTCGGACTGACGGAAGCCGGTGAGCGACTTTACGCAGATGTCGCGCAGTCCCTGGCGGACATCCGCGCGGCGACGGCGGCCACCCATCATCTCGGCTCGGGGCCGCGCGGGCAGTTGCGGCTCGCGGTCTCGTCGATCGCCGAAGGGTTCCTGTCGGGTCCGTTGCTGGCGGGGTTTGCGGAGGCCTGTCCCGACGTGCAGCTCGATGTGCTGGTGACGGACGACGAGATCGACATCGTCGCGCACGGTTACGATGCAGGCGTGAGATTGGGAGAGGTGATCCAGCAGGACATGATCGCGATACCCGTCTCGGACGATCAGAGGCAGATTACCGTCTGCGCGTCGTCCTATCTCGCCGGTCGGGACGCGCCGAGCCATCCAAACGAGTTGCCCTTGCACTGCTGCATCGGGTGGCGCCCTGCGCCGCAGGCTGCTCCCTATCGGTGGGAATTTTCCGAAGCCGGCCGGGACTTTGCCGTCGATGTGAAGCCCGGATTTACCACCAACGACATGGCGTTGATGATCAGGATGGCCGTTGCCGGCAGAGGCATCACCATTGGGATGGAGGAATCCTTCAGGCCTTTCATCGAGCAGGGCCAGCTCGTTCGCGTTCTGGAACCATATTGCCCCTTTTTTCCAGGCTTCTTCCTCTACTATCCAAATCGCTCGAATATGGCCCCGAAGCTGCGAGCCCTCATCGATTACGTCAGCAGCAATCGCAAACGCCTGGTTTGATGAAGAGAAGGCTTGGGATCAGCCGCCATGGCCGTTCTCGCCGAGTTCGCGAGAGAAGCGTTGCGTTCAGCCAACACTCGGCACCTTCGGCATCGCTGCTCACACTGAACGTTGTGCCGGATGACGGTCGAGCGCGATCCGAGACCATCGGTCCCCCAGTTGAATTGCGCCAGTTCCGGACATGCCGGCGCGCCGCAATTCCATTGATCATGGTAGCCGTGCTTACCAACTGAGCCGCGGCAACGCTCCGCTTAGATCGGCAGTGGCCAATCCCGAATTGTCGAGGGCACCCTCGCCTCCTCCAAAGGCATTGCATAGAGATAGCCCTGTGCCGAGTCGCATCCTGCCTCGCGAAGGCGGGCTGCCTGTTCTGTGGTTTCGACCCCTTCTGCCGTTATCCGCATTCTCATTGCGTGACCGAGACTCACAATCGCGGCAACAATCGCCGCGTCGCTGTCATCACTGATTAGGTTCCGAACGAAACTCTGGTCGATCTTAATGTGATCCACCGGGAACTGCTTGAGGTGGAGCAGCGAGGCGAACCCTGTGCCGAAATCGTCGAGAGCGATGGAGACACCTGCCTCGTGGAGCTCGTTCAGGATTGAGGAAGCCGTCGCGGTTCGGCGCCCCAGGAAGGCCGTTTCTGTTACTTCAACCTCGAAATGGGCCGTGGGCACATCAGCCTCCTCCAGGATGCCGAGGATTCTGCTTGCGACGTGCGGATCCGAGATCTCTGCGGATGACAAATTGACGGCTACGCGACCGCATTCGAGCCCCTGATCGATCCATGATCGAATGTCGCCAGCAACCTGGCGGATCATCTGCTCCCCTAGCGCAAGCGAAATAGCCTGCTCGGCAAACATCGAGCCGAAATAGGCGGGCGTGAGGAGGCCCATTGACGGATGCTTCCAGCGCGCCAGGGCCTCGAAGCCGACAATGCTGCCCGTCACGAGCGATACCTTCGGCTGGTAGAACGGCACGAACTGCCGAGCCGCGATCCCCGCACGCACATCGCGTGCGATCGTAACACGATGTTCCATCGTCTCGCGGGCGGCACTCGTATACACAACCGCTTGGCTCCGCCCCTGCTCTTTGGCGCGGTAGAGCGCTATGTCGGCGTCCTTCATCAACTCGGCTGAATCCCGATGGTGCTCCGGGAATATCGCTAACCCGATGCTGACCGTGGTGGAGAGGGCCCGGCCCTCGTGCTGAAACGGAGCGTGGAGAGCTTCCACAATCTCGCTCGCGCGAGCAATCGCTTCACCCGTCGCGGAAATGTTCGCGACGATGATGGCAAACTCGTCGCCGCCGAGCCGCGCCACCGTATCGGCTTCCATGGCAAAGCTCCTGAGGCGCAGGGCAGCCTCTTGGAGGAGGAGATCGCCAACCGCATGACCGAGCGTATCGTTGACATCTTTGAAGTCGTCGAGGTCGAGCAGCAGCAGGCCCACACCCGACCCTGAGGTCTCCGCATTCTCCAGTGCCTCAGTAAGGCGGACCTGGAAGAGTGCCCGGTTAGCCAGGCCGGTCAGAGGATCATGGTTGGCTGTTTGCCAAATGGCGCTCTCTGCCGCCTTGCGGTCTGCGATGTCGAAGCTGAGCCCAATGAGACGCTTTTCGTCCTTTCGCTCAGCCCGCAAGGCAAGCCATGTTTGCGCGCCGGTCGGCAGCAGATAGCGCACCTCGGCCGTTCCGCTCCCTTCCAACATCACGGTGCGCCGGAAGTTGGTGACGCGCTCCCGGTCTTCCGCATGCACCCGGTCGACGAAATCGGATGACGGCCCCGAAGAAATTCCCATTAACGCCATCGAATTCTCGGAGCGATTGACCCACTCTGTCTCAAGGTCGAGCTCCCAGGCAGCCATTCTGCTGGCCTGCAAGGCGAGGCGCAGGCGTTCTTCGCTTACCCGGATCGCGTTCTCGGCCGCCTTGCGCACAGTGATATCGGTGAAGGTGCGCACCATTCCGCCGTTAGGGAGGCGGTTTGTTCGAACTTCGAGCACCGTTCCGTCCGGTCGCAGGCGCTCGTAGTCCAGGATTTCGACATTTATGCCTTCGTACTTGATCGCGCGGAGCAGCTGTTCAGTGACGGCGCCAAATTCACCTTGCTCCATCTGCCAACGTTTGACCGCCTCGAACGAGGGGTTCGACCGCATCAGATCGGAGGGCAAGCCGAGCAGATCGATCGCGCGCTGGTTGCAGACCGCGACATAGCCGTTGGCATCGACCATCAGGATTCCCTGATCCACATGTTCCAAGACAGCGTTCAAGAGAACGCTGTCTACTGGGAACGATCGATTCATGCAGTCAGTGATCAAACGTCGGTCCCTCGCGCCACCAGCGTCGATCAGGCTATGGCCGTCGCTTTTACAAACCTTGAAAATCCTCGGTCTGGTAGCTGCCGGGATTGGCGTCCATTGGCGAGGCCCGGCGGGCCAGTTGTCTTTCGATCTGCTCAAAAATCCTGACCGACAGTCACCGGACCGAAAGCGCCACAAGCGGACGTTGGGCTATCGCCCGATACCGGTCATTCAGATCGTCCCCGCTTAGTTAAACTTCGACGATGGTGTGTATAAATCTGATCTCAGGCTGAGGCGGTCTTTTCCGCGGAAGAACGGCGGATCGCCCAGAACGTCAGCACGATCCCAAGGATCGCCGGCAGGGTCACCGCCGGGAAATCCCTGGGTATGACCGCGGGCGAGCAAATGCCGACCGCGACCTCCCAGAAATGGAATAGCGCGTGCGCGCTCAGCCACAAGGTCGCGGCGGCCCAGAGCCCGACGCGACGCTCGGGCATAGCCATGCCGAGACCGAAGGCTGCGCCGAGGAAGAGCTGGATCATCCCGATGTCGCGGATGAAATGCTGGTTGAAGAAGCCGGTATCGGTCACGCCCGGCACCAGATCATACCATGCCAGCGGATTGACCAGCATGAAGAGGCCGTTCGCCGAAAGGAAGATGGCGTTAAAGGCCACCATTGCGACGACTGCCGCCGCAATGGTCCGGTTGTCATGGATGATGGTCATGGTTCGGATCCTTCCGCGTTGGGGCGAGTGGCCGTCGATCCTCGTGCTCAGGCCCGCGCCTGCGACGCGCTGAGCCACTCCCCGAAGCGGGTTGGCCCAAGGCGGGGGTTGTCGCCGGGCGTCAGTGACCTGTCGTTCAGTTCGGCGCCGAAATAGCGGGCACGCACATCGGCGATCACCTGGCGCCGGTCTCCCTTGACGGTCAGGAACTGCCGGGCGATCGCATCCATCGGGATCGGCTCGGGCCCGGCCACCTCGACGGTGCCGTTGAGCGGCGCGCCGACCGAGATATCCGCCAGCACGGCCGCGACATCGGCCGCGGCGATCGGCTGGAACAGCGCCGGCGACAGGCGGAACACGTCGCCATCGGCGCTCGACTGGACGATGGCATCGACGAATTCGAAGAACTGCGTCGCCCGCAGGATCGTGTACGGAATGCCCGACGCCTTGATCAGGGTCTCCTGGGCCAGCTTGGCACGGAGGTAGCCGCTATCGGGATTGCGCTCGGTGCCGACTACCGACAGCGCGATGTGATGCCGCACGCCAGCGGCTGCTTCTGCGGCAAGCAGGTTGCGGCCCGATGTTTCGAAGAATTCAAGCACGGCCTTGTCCTCGAAGGACGGTGAGTTCGCGACGTCCACGACGACCTGAGCGCCTGAGAGCGCTTCGGCCAGCCCCTCGCGGGTGATGGTGTTGACGCCCGAGTTGGGCGACGCCGCCAGGACTTCATGTCCGGCCTGGCGAAGCCTGCCGACGAGATAAGTTCCGATGAGGCCGCTGCCTCCGATGACCACGATCTTCATGGCTCTCTCCTTTTGTCTGACCACCGGGCCGCATCATCGCGCTCCGATGAAAGGAGAATGCCTGCCCGTCCGCCGAAAGACCTTGCGGCAACCTTGAACCCCGGTTGAATTTCCCTTGGCGGAGCCTCCAAAAGCTCCGCAGTCCCGCTGGGTTCTCCTTGATCAGAGGCCGCCCCGGCAGTGGTGCCCCGATCTGGCCGCCATGCTATCAACGGCCTACCTCGTTGGCAGGCCCGTGCAGCCGCATCGGAGGCCTCAAACCGCCATCGGGTCGTGGAGCGCTGGCGTGCCATTTCTGTTCGAAGGTCATGTGTTCGATCCCGACCGGCGGGAGCTGACGCGGGGCGGCGAGGCGATCGCGATCGGGCCGCAAGTGTTCGACCTCCTCGCCCATCTCCTGCGCAACCGCGAGCGCGTCGTGAGCAAGGATGACTTGCTTGATGCGGTCTGGGGTGGCCGGATCGTCTCCGAGTCGACGCTCACCAGTCATATCAACGCTGTGCGCAAGGCCGTCGGCGATAGCGGCGACGAGCAGCGGCTGATCCGGACGATCGCCCGCAAGGGCTTCCGGTTCGTCGCCGAAGTCGAGGAAACGCCGCCGGCCGGCAGCTACATGCCGAAGCCCGAGCCTGCCGCGTCAGCACCGCAGCTGGCTCTTCCCGACAAGCCCTCCATCGCCGTGCTGCCGTTCCAGAACCTGAGCGGCGATCCGGAGCCGGATTACTTCGCTGATGGCGTCGTCGAGGACATCATCACTGCCCTATCACGCCTTCGCTGGCTCTTCGTCATCGCGCGCAATTCGAGCTTCACCTACAGGAGCCAGGCAGTGGACGTGAAGCAGGTCGGCCGCGAACTCGGCGTCGGCTACATACTCGAAGGCAGCGTGCGCAAGGCCGCAAACCTCGTCCGTATCACCGGGCAATTGATCGATGCGACGACCGGCGCGCATCTCTGGGCCGAGCGTTTCGAGGGCACTCTCGACGACATCTTCGAACTGCAGGACCAAGTCGCCGCGAGCGTCGTCGGCGCGGTGGCACCGCAGCTGGAGCGCGCCGAGATCGAACGCGCGCAGCGGGCGCCCACCACGAGCCTCAACGCCTATGACTGTTACCTGCGCGGGATCGCGAACCTGCAGCAGGGCAACAGGGCAGCCATCGGCGAGGCGCTGCGGCTGCTCGATCAAGCCATTGTGCTCGATCCGGACTACGCCTCGGCCTATGGCATGGCGGCCTGGTGCCATTTCTGGCGCGGGGTCAATGGCTGGATGACCGATCGCGCACAGGAGACCGCCGAAGGCGCCCGGCTGGCCCGCAGGGCCATCGAGCTGGGCCGAGATGATGCCGTGGCGCTGACCAGGGGCGGCCATGCGCTCGCCCATCTCACTGGTGACCTCGACGCCGGCATCGCCTTGCTCGACCGGGCCGTCGTGCTCAATCCAAACTTGGCCGCCGCCTGGTTCCTCGGCGGCTATCTGCGGGTCTGGCACGGCGAGACGGAGGCGGCGATCGCGCATTTCGCCCAGGCCATGCGCCTCAGCCCGCTGGATCCAGAGATGTATCGCATGCAGGCGGGAATGGCGGTGGCGCATCTGTTTGCCGGGCGCTTCGATGTCGCCTCGTCATGGGCCGAGAAGGCGTTCACCAACCTGCCGAGCTTTCTGATGGTGGGCTGCATCATCGCGGCGAGCCATGCGCTGGCCGGCCGGATGGAGCCAGCGCAGCGGGCCGTGGAACATCTGCGCCAGCTCGATCCGGCACTGCGCATCTCGAACATGAAGGACTGGCTGCCGATCCACCGGCCGGAAGATTTCGCCACTTTTGCAGAGGGCTTGAAAAAAGCCGGGCTGCCGGAGTGAAGTGCCTGTCAGCCGCCATCTACCCCAACTCAACCACCGCGCGTACATGCCGCCTACCCGTCAGCGTCGCGCCAGCTGGGGACGTTTGCCTACTGGCGCAAACCGGGCGTTGACCGGTTGCAGCGTGCTCTCGATGAATATCGGTCGAAGCTGCCCCCACTGCACCTCCCGACAAATTATCGAGCATCCTCCGCCGCCCTCCGGAAGACTGTTTCCATGAGCCATTGCTCGTTCGGATAGCGGTCCCGCCACTCGTCCCAGCCCGAGTCGCGTCGGTATTGGCCGAGTAGGCCCGATGCCAGAACGACCAGCTGGTCCGCTGACTCGGCATGGTCGGCGTTGGGGCCGACATAAAGTGCATCGGCGGTGCAATAGAGTTCGCACATGAAGCAGGTCTGGCAATCGTCAGGCCTTGCGATCACCGGCGGGCCGGCCGCCGTTGGCTCGAAGACGTTCGACGGGCAGACCTCGACGCAACGGTCACAGGCCGTGCAACGCTCGGCGACAATGAGTTCGATCATGCGACGCTTTCGAAGGGGCTCGGGACGGCGATGGCTTCCGGTCGAACCGTGACCGTATCGAACCCGCTGGCGATCAGCCTCACCGTGAGATCGGCGTCGAGCGCGGGATGGTCCAGCCGTCGATGCATCCCGCGCGTCTCGGTGCGGGCTTCTGCCGTGGCGACCGACCAGCGGGCGGAGGCGACGAGAGCGGCGGCCTCGCGCAGAGCAAGCGCGGCGGTTCCGCCTTCGCCTCCGGCATGTGCTGCGAGATCGGACCAGACGGCATCCAGCGCGCGGCGCGAGGCCGCCAGGCCCTTGCCGGTACGGAACAGGTTCTTGTCGTAAGGGTGCATCTCGGCCTGCACGGCGGCGACGGCCTCGGCAGCGCTGGCGGGTCTCGCTCTCCCGGAGGGACGTAGCCCCGCGCCACCAAGCGCCTTCAGCCCGCCGAAACTGGCCGGAACCCGGCGCGCCCTGCGGGCGGCGGCCCGCCCGGCCCAGGTGCCGGACGAGAGCGCCCAGGCGGAGTTGACGTTACCGCCGCCCGAGCTCGCACCGGCCACGAGCTCGCGGCTCGCCGTATCCCCGGCAACGTAGAGGCCCGGTATCCCGGCGCCGCAATCCTCGCTCCGGACCCTGACGCCGCCGATGCCGCGGATCGTGCCATCGGTGTGGAGGGTCACCTCGAAGCGCTCCCGAAACGGGTCGATGCCCCAGCGCGCGAAGGGCAGCATCACGTTCGGTGAGATCGTCGGCAAATGGCGCTGCACATCCTCGGGAAGACGCGCCAGCGAGCAGTAGACCGGGCCTGCGAGCAACGCCTGCGCCAGCCGCTCGGTCTGATCGGGCCCGAACGGCGCATCGATCTGGCGGCCATCGGCGTCGAAGTAATCAGCGAAGGCGTAGGACATCGTCCGCGTCATGGTCGAGTGTTGCGGCGCGACCGTGTAGGCAGCCGTGAACTCCATGCCCGAGAGCTCGGCACCGGCCTCGGCCGCCATCAGGTAGCCGTCGCCGGTGTTGTTGCGCGAGCCGAGCAGATGGGAACGGAAGCTCGTGCCGCCCGCGGCCAGGATGACGGCCCCGGCGGCGATACGCCAGCGAGAGCCGCCCCGCTGGGTGCGAATACCGGCGGCGCCGCCGATCGCGCCATCGGCATGGGCGAGCAGCTCGAGCGCTGGAGAATGGTCGAGGACCACGACGCCGAGATCGACGATCTGCTGGCGCAGCGCGCGCATATATTCGGGGCCGCGCAGGGCGCGGTAGTTTCGCACCTTGCCCTGATCGTCTTTTGGAAACTCGTAGTATTGCGCCAGCGTCGGCAGGAGGCGCCAGGTCTCGTCGAGCACACGCCGCATCCAGTCGGGCTCGCCGAGCCCGAAGGCGATACGCTGGCGCTGGGCGATCGCGTTGGCACGCGCCTCGGGTGGATCGGGCGGGGCCCACCAATGGCCGGGGCCAGCCGCGGCCGTAGCGCCGCTCGTGCCGCAATAGCCCTTCTCGACCAGGACGACATGGGCACCTTCGCGCGCCGCCGCTGTTGCCGCCCAGGCGCCTGCCATGCCGCCGCCGATCACCAGCACATCGGCGACGAGCCCTTCTTCCTCGCCCCAGTCGGCGCGACTCATGCCGCCCTCCGGCCCGCGACGTCATCGCTGACGCCGAGCAGGTCGAGCAGTTCGCCCCGCAGCGCGGCGAAGACGGGGTTGTCCAGTCGACGCGGCCGCTCCAGCGTGACGGGGATGCTGCGGGCGATGACGCCCTCGCGCATAACCAGCACGCGGTCGGCGAGCAGCAGCGCCTCCTCGACATCATGGGTGACGAGCAGCACAGCGCAACGCCGGCGCTGCCAAAGCTCCGCGACCAGATGCTGCGCCTTGATCCGCGTCAGCGCGTCGAGCGCACCGAAGGGCTCGTCCAGCAGGAGCAGATCGGGGTCGCGGACGAGCGCGCGGGCAAGCGAGGTGCGCTGCGCCTCGCCGCCGGAGAGGACCTTCGGCCAAACATCGGAACGATGCGAGAGACCGACCTCGGCCAGCGCCGCTTCGGCGCGTCGGCGCTGGTCGCCGCCCGGCAGCCCGAGCGTGACATTGCGCCAGACGGGCTTCCACGGCATCAGCCGCGGGGCCTGAAAGGCCACGGCGCGCCGCTGCGGCACGCGGACCTCGCCCGTGATGCCATGGTCGAGATCGGCGAGGATCCTCAGCAGCGTGCTCTTGCCGCAGCCGCTCGCGCCGATCAACGCCACGAACTCGCCTTTTCGGATATCGAGATCGAGCGTGTCGATGACCGCCCGCTCGCCGAAGCGGCGGGTCAGCCCGCGGACGCGGACGGCAAGATCGTGACTGTCGCGGCCGTTCATGATTAGGCTCCGGAAAAGGCGGGGCGCCAGGCAAGCAGCACCCGCTCAAGCAGCCGGACGATGAAGTCGACGATCAGGCCGAGTAACGCGTAGACGACGAGGCAGACGACGATCACGTCCGTCTGGAAGAACTCGCGGGCATTGTTCATCAGGTAGCCGACGCCGGCCGTGGCGTTGACCTGCTCGCCGAAGACAAGCGCCAGCCAGGCGACGCCGAGCGAGTAGCGCAGGCCGACCAGCGCATTGGGCAAGGCTCCGGGCAGGATGACGTGCCGGATCATCGCCGGCCGCGAGAGCCCTAGCGTGCGCGCCGCCTCGACCAGCGTCTGGTCGACGTTGCGGATGCCGGCATAGACGTTGAGATAGAGCGGGAAGGCCGTCGCCAGCGCGATCAGCGCGACCTTCGGCGCCTCGCCGATGCCGAGCCAGATGATGAAGAGCGGGATCAGGGCGATGTTCGGCACCGTGCGCAGCATCTGCATGGTGGAATCGATCAGGTCCTCGCCGAGCCGGAACAAACCCGAGATCACGGCGAGCGTCACGCCGATGGTGCCGCCAATCGCAAGGCCCGAAGCGGCGCGGCCAAGCGAGGCCAGGATCGCCGCCTGCAACTCGCCCGTCGCCCAAAGCGAAGCTGCGCTCGAAAGCACGGTGGCCGGGCCGGCAAGCACTGTCGGCGACAGAACGTCCGTCACTGACAGCACATGCCAGATCGCAACCAGCAGCACCGGCCCGATCGCCCGGCGCAGCGGCCGCGGCAGGCCGCGCCGCTTCTCCGCCTCCGGCTGAACCAGGACGAGTTCCGGCGCGTCCGTCACCGAGGCATGCGGGTGGGCCTCCGCCCGCAGCCTCGGTACGGCGCGGCCGAGCGTCGGCGACGGCGCCTCGCGGGAAAGGGTGGCAACTCCGCTCGTCACGATCCGGCTCCGACCGCGAGATCGCGATAGAGATAGTCGCGGAAATCGAGCTCGCCATTCAGCACGCCGACCGAGGTCCAGGTGTCGAAGGTCTTCTTGAGACGGCCGGCAAAATCTTCGTCGATCTTCAGCCGGCGATAGGGCACATCGTCCTCATAGACGGCGAGCGCCGTCCCCTCGTCCTGCTTGGCGTAAGCCTTGTACCAGGCGATATGATCCGCCTTCTTCTCGCGGCTCCAGCGATAGCTGCGCTCGATCCGGTCGGCATAATCGGCGATGGCCGCTACCTTTGCGGGGTCCTGCAGGGCACTGCGGGTTGCGCTGAAGACGAAGAGGCCTGAATTGACGTCCTCGCCATCGGACAGGACGCGGGCGCCGAGCGTGCTGCGGATGCGGGCGCCGTAGATGCCCCAGGTCGCCCAGGCGTCGATGCTGCCGGCGGCGAAGGCGGCGCCGGCATCGACAGGGTTCAGGAAGGCGAGCTTCACGTCGCTTTCGCTCAAGCCGGCCTTGCGCAATTCCCCGACGACGAGGAAATGCGCGACGCTGCCGCGCGTGGTCGGCGAGATGGTCTTGCCCTTGAGATCCACCACAGACCGGGCTGTGCTGCCCTTCGGGACATAGAGCCGCGTGCCCTTGCCGCCATTGCCCCAGGCCGCGACGACCGCGATCTTTGAGCCGCCGGCGATGGCGCTGACGGTGGGTGAATCATTGGCGGCGCCGATGTCGATCGCCTCCGCCTTCAGCGCCTCGTGAAGGTGAACGGCGGCGGGATAGGCCGACCACTCGATCTTGTAGGGCACGTCGGCGAGCAGGCCTGCCGCTTGCAACTTGCTGCGATGCTGGCCGACCTGATCCCCGATACGCAACGTGACCTTGGAAAGATCCGGCGAGGCGCCGCGCACGACGGCCGGAGCGAGGACGCCAGCGGCGCCGAGGGCGAGCGTGAAGGATCGGCGGGTGATGAGCGTCATGTCCGGTGCTCCTGAAAAATCGTCGGCAATGCGGGGATGTTGGGTCAGGCGACCTGGCGGGCTCGGGACGCAAGCGCATCGAGCGCCGACAGGATCGCTCCTGCCTCCGTACGGTCCATCCAGCCCGGGCTGATCTCGGCGAAGCGGACGATGCCCTCGCGGTCGATGACCAGCACAGACGGCATGGGCAGTTCCCATGTGCCGGTCCCGGTCACGTCGCCGATCGGCCTGCCTGCCGCGGTGGCGGCTGCACGCGAGGCCCCGTCATATTCGTAGGTGACGCCGAGGCGCGCCGCGAGCGCGTTGCCCGGGTCGGAAGCGACTGCGAAGGAGAGCCCGTGCCGCTCCCGGATCTCGACAAGCCGCTCCGGGACCTGTGGGCTGACCGCGACCAGCCGCGCTCCGCGGGCGCGCACACCCGGCGCCAGCTCCCTGTCATAATGCGGCAGGGCGATATTGCAGGCGGGGCAGCCGGCGAAGCGAAAGAAGATCAGCACCAGCGGCCCGTCAGCATGAAGCCGATCCAGCGCAACGGCTCCGTCAGTCACATCGATCAGCGCCGCCTGGCCGATCGCGTCGCCGACCTGCACCCGGCCCCTGTCGCCGAGCTCGGCCACCAGCCTCTGGCGCTGCTCGCGATTGATCCGCAGCGCTTCAGGCGACCAGCTCGTTTCACGCTCGGCTTCGAGTTGCCGGAATTTCTCGTTGAGCGACGACATTGCCATGATCTCTAGATTAGAATTCGATCATGTTCGACATATAGTCTGAGGTCGTCAATAGAATTTAATTATGTATTTCGGTTCTCGAAAAGAATTATAATCCTGATCTACATGGAATCGCGGAATATTAGATCAGCGGTATTCTACTACATATAAGCTTTCCCAAGCGTCCGATGTCGGATAAATTGGAATCTACCCACCGCGTCAACTGACAAGCACTGGCCGAAATCGGCCGTTTCAACTTCCAGGCCGAGATGGATCAGTCGCCTAGATTGCAGCGGGAGCGCGCAAGGCCCATGCGCGCTTATGCGGCTCAGGCTCCCGCCACCAGCCAGAGCCCGCCCAGTGCTGTCAGCCCGCCGGCGATGCGCGCCGCGATCCGCCCACGATGCGAGAGCGCATTGCCGGCAAAGCCGATGCCGACACCGACCGCATGCAGCAGGCCCGTCGCCAGCGCGAAGCCGATCATGAAGGGGGCGCTCGTCGCCTCGCCGAGCTCGCCGCCATGGGCATAGCCATGGAACAGGGCGAAGAAGCCGACGACCGCCATGCCGACCGGCGTCGGCACCTGCAGCGCGATCAGTGCCAGCAAGCCGAGCACCACCACAGAGGCCCCGATCACCGGCTCGACGAAGGGCAGGCCGATGCCGGCAAGCGCCGCGGCGCAGCCGAGCATCATCGTGGCGACGAAGGCGGTGGGGATCGCCCAGACGGCTCGGCCGCCGACGAGGAAGGCCCAGAGGCCGACGCCGACCATCGCCAGAATGTGGTCAGCGCCGAAGAGCGGATGCGAGAAGCCGGCGACGAAGGAACCGTGCTCGGCCGGGTTGAGATGGGCGAAGGCGGGGCTCGCGGCCACGACGCTCAGGAACAGGGCGAGGGTCAGTCTCTTCATGGCAGCCTCTGCATTCAGGACATTCAGCGGATCAGTTCAGCCCGGATGACGATGGATCGGATCGATCCAATAAACGGATTCCGGCTTCTCGATCGGATCGACATCGGTGATGTTCACGACCACGGCCTCGTTGTCCGAACGGACCAGGACACATTCGAGCGTCTCATCCGGCTTGGCGTTGATCTCCTGATGCGGGACGTAGGGTGGGACGTAGATGAAATCGCCCGGACCCGCCTCCGCGACAAATTCGAGCCTTTCGCCCCAGCGCAGCCTTGCGCGGCCACGTACGACATAGATCACGCTTTCGAGCGGGCCATGATGATGGACGCCCGTCTTCGCATCTGGCTCGATCGCCACCGTGCCGGCCCAGATCTTCTGGGCGCCGACGCGGGCGTGGTTGATCGCGGCCTGACGGAACATGCCGGGCGTCTGCGCCGTGTTGGGATCGAGCTGGTCGCCCTCGATTACGCGCACGCCGTCATATTTCCAGCGGGGCTCGGCGGGGGCCGGGTCATGAGTGCGCGCCTCGCCATGGTGGTGATGATGGTGATGGTCCTCGGCGCCCATGGCGTTCTCCTGAATTGAATGCTTATCCGCTGCCCTTTGCATATCATGTCAGGACGCTTTGAGAAGAATGTCCGGACTTTACTATTACCAACTGGGTGGCACGATCTGTAGATTGGCCGAAAACGAACCTTATCGGCTACAGATCAGATATTCTGCAAATTTAATTACTCTACCTCGCATTCTGAGAACAAAGATATTCTAAAACACTCAGATCGGTGATCTCCGAATACCCGGCATCCCTAGATGCCCATGCCATCGGCGCCACCCGGAACAGCACAGCTTCCTTCGTCGTGCCATATCTTTAAAAGAACATTCTGTTTGACATAACGAACGATACAGCGTCGCATTAAGGGGTCGAAAACGGCACCGATCGGGCTGTGTTTCGACGGCGCGCCGCAGACGGTGCGCTCGTGCTGGAGGTGACGGAATGGCTCTGCGAACGATCGCGGGATTCTCGGGAAACCTTGCGCGGCCTTCGCGGACGCGGTCCCTCGTCGAGGCGGTAACCGTGGCGGCGGCCGACCGGCTCCTGCTTGAACCGACCGTGCACGATCTCGAGGATCTGGCCCCCTCGCTGGGCTCGGCGCGCCGGCTCGACGAGCTGGGCGCCGGTGCGCGGGCCGTCGTCGACGCGATCCTGGCAGCGGATCTGCTCGTCATCGGCTCGCCGACCTACAAGGGCAGTTATACTGGACTGTTCAAGCATCTGATCGACCTGCTCGATCCGACCACTCTGGCGGGCAAGCCGATCATCCTGACGGCGACGGGCGGCAGCGACCGCCACGCGCTGATCATCGAGCACCAGTTGCGGCCACTGTTCGGCTTCTTCGCCGCGCATACCGCCCCGACCGGAATCTACGCAACCGATCGCGACTTCGAGGAGGGGCGCATCGTGTCCGCGCAGGTCCGGCAGCGCATCGACCAGAGCATCGTGGAGGCCGGGCGCCTGCTGCCGGAAGCGGGAAGCACCGCACGACTCCTTGCGGCGGAATGAGGCGGCTGCGGTGAACCCCGTTCCGACCCTGCTCGAACGCGCCAGGCTGGTGGCTGCGGAGATCGCGGAGAACGCAGCCGCACTTGACCGCTCGGGCGCCTTCCCTGCCGAGAACATCGCGCGGGTGCATCGTGCCGGGCTCAGCGCACTGACCGCGCCGAGGACACTCGGGGGAAGGGATGCCGGCTTTCTCGATGTCTATCAGGTCATCGGGGCGATCGCCGAGGCGGAGCCGTCCACGGCTCTCATCCTGTCGATGCAGTACATCCATCTCAGGACGTTGTTGCGCAGCCGCGCCCCGTCGCATCTGGTCGAGAAGGTCGTCGCGAGCGCCGTCGAGGACGGCGCGCTGATCAATGCGCTGCGGGTCGAGCCCGATCTCGGCACACCACTGCGCGGCGGGCTGCCGGCCACGACCGCCGCACGGACCGCGGATGGCTGGCGCATCTCCGGCCGGAAGATCTATTCTACCGGCGCGGCGGGATTGAGCTGGGCCTGGGTCTGGGCGCGCACCGACGAGGATGAGCCGCGTGTCGGCGGCTTCCTCGTGCCGATGGCCGCCCGGGGCATCCGCATCGAGCCGAGCTGGGACCAGCTCGGCATGCGCGCCACGGCGAGCGACGACGTCGTCTTCGACGGGGTCGAGGTTCCGGCCGATCATGCAGCGGATATCCGCCTGCCACAGGGATGGGGGCCACCAGAGGGCGCGCAGGCGGTGCTCCATGCGCTGCTGGTGCCGGCCATCTACGACGGGGTGGCGCGCGCTGCCCGCAACTGGCTGACCGGTTTCCTGAACGCGCGCCGGCCGAGCAATCTCGGCGATACGCTCGCGAGCCTGCCGCGCATCCAGCAAGCGGTCGGGGAGATCGAGGAGAAGCTCGCCGTCAATCGCCGGTTGCTGCGCTCCGTGGCAGCCGAGGCGGATGCCGGCGAATACCTCTCCGCCAGCGAAGCCGCGCTGATCAAGCTCACCGTCACCGAGAACGCCATCGCCGCCACCGAGATCGCGCTGAAGCTCAGCGGCAATCACGGCGTCAGCCGCTCCAATCCGCTGGAGCGGCATTACCGCAACGTCCTCTGCGGACGCATCCACTCCCCCCAGGAAGACAGCGCCCGTCAGCAGGCAGGCCGCATCGCTCTCACACCCGACACGAAAGGTGCAGCACAATGAGCATCGAATTCATCGGCTTCGTCGGCAATTTCCGCGCCTCGGAAACGGTCGTCCGTTCAGGCCCCGTCGTCGACCTCAACTATATCGAGACGCTCGCGAAGGCGCAGGAATATGGCGGCTTCGACCGCGTCCTGCTGGCCTTCCACTCGACCTCGCCCGAGAGCATCCTGGTCGGCCAGCATGTCGCCTCGGTGACCCGCGACCTCAAGCTGATGATCGCGCATCGCCCCGGCTTCACGACGCCGACGATCGCCGCCCGCCAGCTCGCCACGCTCGACCACATCACGGAGGGGCGCGTCGCGGTCCATATCATCACGGGCGGCGACGATGCTGAGCTGGCGCAGGATGGCGACCACCTCACCAAGGACGAGCGCTATGCCCGCGCCAGCGAGTATCTCGACATCGTCCGGCGCGAATGGACGAGCCCCGAGCCCTTCGACCATGACGGCACCTACTACAAGCTGCGCCGCGCCTTCTCGGAGGTGAAGCCGTTCTCGGGCTCGATCCCGGTCTATTTCGGCGGCGCCTCCGAGGCCGCGATCAAGGTCGCCGGCCGGCATGCCGACATTTACGCGCTGTGGGGCGAGACCCATGATCAGGTGCGCGAACTCATCGCCCGGGTGCGCAACGCCGCCGCTGCCCATGGGCGCAAGCCACGCTTCAGCCTGTCGCTGCGGCCGATCCTGGCCGACACGGAAGAGCAGGCTTGGGCGAAGGCCGACGCCATCCTCGAAGCCGCGAAGGCGCGGATCGAGAAGACCGGCTTCGTGCGCAAGCCGGCAGGGCCGGAGAACGAGGGTTCGCGCCGGCTGCTGGAGGCGGCCGCCAAGGGCACACGCCTGGACAAGCGGCTCTGGACCGGGCTTGCGGCGCTGACCGGCGCGCGGGGCAACTCCACCTCGCTCGTCGGCACGCCAGACCAGGTCGCCGACGCGATCCTCGACTACTACGACCTCGGCGTCACCAGCATCCTGATCCGCGGCTTCGATCCGGTCACCGACGCGGTCCAGTACGGCCAGGAGCTGATCCCGCGCGTGCGCGCCCTCGTCGCTGCCCGCGAAGCGCAGCGCGCCGTCGCCTGAAGCCTTTCCCGAACGATCATAGACCGGAGCGACCAGCCATGACCGAAGCAGCCACCGAAACAGATCGCCACGGACTCGACAGGCGCACGCTTCTTCGCGGGGCAGCCCTCGGCGGCCTTGCCCTCCCGCTCGGCGCCCTGGCCGCGGGCCAAAGCCGGGCCCAGCCCGCGGCGGGCAAGCTGACCAAGATCAAATTCGCGACCAACTCCGTCGCGCCCTGCCTGTCGCCGGTCTATCTCGCCAAGGACAAGGGGCTCTACGAAAAATACGGGCTGGACGTGGAGCTGATCGACTTCGGCGGCCCAACGGAGAACCTGCTGGAAGCGCTCGCCACCGGCAAGGCGGATGCCGGCGTCGGCATGGCGCTGCGCTGGCTCAAGGCGCTGGAAGCCGGCTTCGATGTCAAGATCACGGCCGGTTCCCACGGCGGCTGCTCGCGGCTCGTCGCGCTGGAATCCACGAATCTGCGCACGCTCGCGGACCTCAAGGGCAAGACCATCGGCATCACCGACCTCAACAGCCCGGGCAAGCACTTCTTCTCCATCCTGCTCCACAAGGAAGGGCTCGATCCGGTCCGCGACGTCGAATGGCGGCAATATCCGATCGCCGCCCTGCCGATCGCGGCCGAGAAGGGCGAGGTCCATGCCGTCGCCGACGGCGATCCCAACGCCTATCTCTGGTTGAAGCGCGGCGGCTGGGTGCAGATCGCGTCCAATCTCGACCACGGCTTCGAAAATCGCGTCTGCTGCATCATCGGCGTGCGCGGCAGCCTGGTGCGCGACGACCCGAAGATCGCCACGGCGCTGAACCGGGCCGTTCTGGAAGCGCATGACTGGACCGTGGCCAAGCCGGAAGATGCCGGCCACTCCTTCGCCCGCTTCGCGCCGAAGCACGTCACGCCCGAGGACATCATCGGCATCCTCAAGGGCCAGACGCATAACCACCGGCCCGTCGGCAACGAGCTGAAGCGCGAGCTCGCGCTCTACGCCGAGGAGCTGCGCGCGGTGCGCGTCTTCAAGGCATCCACCGATCCGAAGACCTTCGCCGAGAAGGTCTATGCCGACGTATTCTCGGCCTGAGGGGAAAGCGCATGAGCGGCGCCGGAATCGCATTCGAACGGGAGGGGGCGACCAGCGGAATCCGCTGGCCGTTCGCTGCCTGGTGGGGAACGGGCCTCGTCGGCGCAGCCGTCTGGCTGGGCGTGGCGGCGCTGACGGTGCTGTGGCGGGAGGTCATCCCCTTGCCCTATGGCGACGCCTTCGCCTGGATCTGCGCGGCCGTCGCCGCGGTCCTGCTCGTCGGGGCCGTCAGCGGCGCGCCGGGCCGGATCGGGCAGCGGTTGCGCAATGCCGGTCCCTGGGCGATCGCGCTCGGGCTCTTCCTCGGCCTCTGGGAGGTCGTGACCGCCAAGACGGGCCGCCTGCCACTGCCCTTCTTTCCCTCACCGCAGGCGCTCGTCGAGGTCTATGTCGACGATTGGCCGCGTCTGCTCGACAGCCTGGGCGCTTCAGGCTGGCTGCTGGTGCGCGGCTTCTTCTTCGGGGCGCTCGCCGGCTTCTCGATCGGCCTCGCCATGGGATGGTGGCGCCGTGCCGGCTACTGGATCCACCCGGTCCTGAGGCTGATCGGCCCGGTGCCGGCGACCGCCTGGCTGCCTATCATCTTCTTCGTCTTCCCGACGAGCGCCAGCGCCAGCGTCTTCGTGATCGCGCTAGCCAGCGCTTTCCCGGTCGCGGTGCTGACATGGTCGGGCATCGCCAGCGTCAACCGCGACTATTACGACATCGCCCGTACGCTCGGCGCCAGCGAGCGCTTTCTGATCCTCAAGGTCGCGGTGCCGGCGGCGCTCCCGCATCTCTTCGTCGGCCTGTTCATGGGGCTCGGTTCCTCCTTCGCCGTGCTGGTCGTCGCGGAGATGCTGGGCGTGAAGTCCGGGCTCGGCTGGTATCTGAGCTGGGCTCAGGGCTGGGGCGCCTATGCCAATCTCTACGCCGCGCTGCTGGTGATGGCGCTCGCCTGCTCGACGTTGATCACGGTGCTGTTCCGGGTCCGCGACCGGCTGCTCTCCTGGCAGAAGGGGATGGTCAGATGGTAGCCGCTGCCGCCCTGCGCCGCCCGGAGGCCGAGACGGCTTCCGGCTTCGGCATCGACATCCGGGATGTCTCGCATCGCTTCGTCCTTGACGGAAAGCCGCTGCCCGTCCTCGACCAGGTGAGCTTCTCGGTGGAGCCCGGCTCGTTCACGGCGCTGATCGGCCCCTCTGGCTGCGGGAAGTCGACACTGCTGCGGCTGCTGGCGGGGCTCGACCATCCGTCCGAGGGGCAGCTCCTCGTCGACGATCTTCCGGTCGGGCGTCCGGACCCGTCGCGTATCCTCGTCTTCCAGGATCCGACGCTGTTTCCCTGGCGAAGCGTGCGCGACAACGTCGCGCTCGGGCCCGAGGCCCGCGGCACCGCCAAGGCGGACGGCGCGCGGATCGACGAGGTCATCCGCACCGTCGGGCTGGACGGCTTCTCGTCAGCGTATCCGCATCAGCTTTCCGGCGGCATGGCGCAGCGCGTCTCGCTGGCGCGGGCGCTGGTGAACGATCCGCGGCTGCTGCTGCTGGACGAGCCGCTGGGCAAGCTCGACTCGCTGACGCGCCTCGCGATGCAGGAAGAGCTGGTCGCGATCTGGCGTCGCACGGGGCTGACCGCGCTGCTCGTCACCCACGATGTCGAGGAAGCCCTGTTCCTGAGCCAGCGCGTGATCGTGTTCGGCCCACGTCCGGCCCGGATCGTCGCGACGATCGATGTCGACCTGCCCTATCCCCGCCATCGCGGCGATCCGCGCCTGGCAGAGCTTCGCCGCGAAGCGCTCGGCCATCTCGGCCTCGCCAAGAGCTGGTGAGCGGCCCCATCCGATCCAAGGAGATATGCTGATGACCGCGCTGACGCGCCTTGCCCTGCTCCCTGTCGCGTTGCTGCTGCCGCTCTCGGCGGCCAGCGCCCATGTCACCCTCGAGAACAGGGAGGCCGTCGCCGGCGCCTCCTTCAAGCTCGTGCTGCGGGTGCCCCATGGCTGCTCCGGCGCCGCGACGACCAAGCTGCGCGCGCGCATCCCCGAGGCCTTCCGCTCGGCAAAGCCGCAGCCGAAGCCCGGCTGGACGCTCGATGTGGTGACGGCCAAGGGCGCGGCTGCCGGCGGCGGGCACGGACACGATGATGCGACGGCGCCGCAGGAGGTTTCCTGGACAGGCGTGCTCGGGGATGCCAGCTACGACGAGTTCGTGCTCTGGGTCTCGACGGCCAAGACCGCGCCGCTTGGCCCGGTCTATGTCCCGATCGTTCAGGAATGCGGAGACAAGGTCCAGCGCTGGATCGAGATCCCGTCCGACGGCAATGCGCCGGCCTCGCTCAAATCGCCTGCGCCTTCGTTTCGGCTGATCGGCCAGCCGTCCTGATTGCGGGCACCATGCGCTTCCGGAGCGCCAGCATCGCCCTGCTGGCGCTGTTCCTCACATGGCTGCCGGTTGGTGAAGCAGGTGCTCACGGCTCGCTCATCTCGTCCGAACCTGCCGACGGCCTGCTGCTCGACGCGGCACCCGGCGAGATCGTCCTGACCTTCGACGAGGCGACCGAGCTGACGGCGCTGCGCCTGACCGCGCCGGATGGAAGCCACAGGGACGCTGCGGCCCAGCCCGACCGGCTCGTCTCGCATCGGCTCGCGCTGCCACGGAGCACGCTGCAGGGCACGCATGTGCTGTCCTGGCGCGCGGTCTCGGAGGATGGACATCCGATCGGCGGAGCGGTCGTCTTCTCGGTCGGCCATGTCTCGGCGGAGCCGGGCACGGAGTCCGGAACCGCGCGGCCCGTCGCCTGGGCGCTCTGGCTGGCGAGACTTGCCGTAGCCGGCGGAACCGCCTTCGGGATCGGCAGCGCCGCCTTCGTGCTGCTGCTCGCGGGCGGGCGATGGCCGGGCAGGCTGCGCGCGATCGGCGCCGGTTTCCTCGCAGTCGGCATATTGGGCGCGGTGGCGAGCATCGGGCTTCAGGGCCTCGACCTGGCCGGGGCGGACCTCGCCCGCCTCGGTGATCCGGCGATCTGGTGGACCGGGCTCTCGCGCACGCCGCAGGGGACGAGCGCAGTTCTGGTCGCGCTGGGCTTTGCGACGGCCGGCTTCGGCGTTGCCACCCGCTCAAGAGCCTTCGTGCTCACAGCCCTCGGCCTGTCGGGCGCCGCCTTTGCCGCGAGCGGTCACGCGGCGCTCGCTTCCCCCCGCTGGCTGATGCAGCCGGCCGTTTTCCTGCACGCGACCGCGATGACGCTCTGGCTCGGCGCTCTGCCACCGCTCGCCTCCCTCTCGCGCAGGAGCCCGGACGCGCTCGACATTCCGCTGCGGCGTTTCAGCGAGTTTATCCCCTATGGTCTCGCCATCCTGCTCGGATCGGGCCTTGCTCTCGCGCTCGTCCAATTGGGCTCGCTCCCGGCGCTCTGGCAGAGTGCCTATGGGCAGGTCTTCCTGATCAAGCTCGGCCTGCTCGCGGGCGTGCTGGCCCTTGCATGCTTCAACAGGATGCTGACGCCGACAGCCCTTGCCGGCCACTCAGCGGCACGCCGCCGGCTGGCCACCTCAGTGACGGCAGAGACCGTCCTGTCCTTCGCAATCCTGGGCGCAGTCGGCCTCTGGCGCTTCACAGTGCCGCCGCGCGCGCTACCGGCGCCCATGCCCGATGTCGTGCTTTCGCTGGCCGAAGGGGAATTCAGCGCCCGGCTTCGCGTGGGGCCGCCGCGGGTCGGCAAGGTCCGGCTGTTCGTCGAGGAGATCCGCCGCGGATCGGCTCGGATCAACCCCAAGGAGCTGATCGTGACGGTCGAGAAACCCTCGTTCGGCCTGGGGCCCTTCCGCAAGATCGTCGCGCGAAACGGTTCGGGAGCATTCGCCCCTCTCGACATGTTCCTGCCCATGGATGGCATCTGGATCGTCCGGCTGGACGTGCTGGTCGATGACTATCGCCAGGCGAGCCTGCGCGACATGCTGACGCTCGATCCGGCATGACGGCTCGCCGCGCGAGCAAGATTGCAGAAAGCGGACGCTCCCGACGTCTGCAAAGGGCCATTGGCGGCCGTTTAGCTGGGGGCGCTACGATCTTTCAGACGAGCTGCGAACGGCACTGAGAAAGGTCGCCCGGCTCAACTGACAACGCAGCGATTTGGCCGGCGAACGAGCCTTTGGTGCCCCTGGCCGGGATCGAACCAGCACTCCTTGCGGAACTCGATTTTGAGTCGAGCGCGTCTACCAATTCCGCCACAGGGGCCCCTTGCGGGCGGCCGGACTATAGCGATCGGCCAAGGGCGGTCAATCGGCAGATCAGCCCTGTGCCATCCTGAATGCGAGGAGACCCGTTGTCATTCGGCATCGGAATCCTCCAGGCGGGCCGGCTCCGTTTTCAACCAGACGCACCTGCCTGACGTTGCGTCCTCGCCTGGGCCATGCTCTAGAGCGCGCCATGCTGAAGCGCCTCTATGAATGGACCCTGTCGCTCGCTGCCCGGCCGCGCGCGGAGTTGTGGCTCGCGATCGTCGCCTTCGTCGAGAGCTCCGTCTTCCTGATCCCCGCCGATGTGCTGTTCGTGCCGATGGCGCTGGCGCGGCCCGATCGGGCCTGGCGCTTCGCCTTCGTGGCGACGCTGTTTTCCGTGCTTGGCGGCATTGCCGGCTATGCGCTCGGCTACTACGCCTTCGAGGCGCTGGCGAAGCCGGTACTGGCCTTCTACGGCAAGCTGGGCGCCTTCGAGCAGATGCGGGCCTGTGCGGGGCCGGACACGACGCTGATCCTGCTCACGACCTCGGGTCTGGCGCATCTGCCGCCGATCAAGGTGGTGACGATCCTGGCGGGCGCCGTCCATATCGGCCTGACTTTTTTCGTCATCTCCTGCGTGCTGGCGCGCGGCGCGCGCTTCTTCGCGCTGGCCCTGCTTCTACGGAACTACGGCCCTGCCATCCGCCATTTCATCGAGCGTCGCCTGAAAGTGATCGCGGTGCTGGGGGCGGCAGTGCTGATCCTGCTTTATTTCGGCCTCAAGCTCATCGCAGGGTCTGGCCAGCTGTTCTCCTGCTGAGCCTCGAGCCATGTCCGCTTCCGCCTTCGCCAGCTCTGCCCCGAAGTCGTTGCTCAGCAGGCAGAGGCTGATCGCGCTGATCGGCCTTGCGAGCCTCGCGCTGATCGGCGGCGCCTGGTTCTTCGAGCTCGTCATCCATCTCACGCCCTGCAAGCTCTGCCTCGAGCAGCGCGTGCCGCATTATGCCGCCATCGGCCTGGCATTGGCCGGCCTGGTGCTGGCGCGCTCGTCGCTGCTGCAATGGATCGTGCTGCTGGGCCTGGCCGTTCTGATGGCCTGGAGCACCGGGCTCGGAGTCTACCACGCCGGGGTCGAATGGGGCTGGTTCATCGGGCCGAACGATTGCGGCGGTGGGGCAGGGGCTGCTGCGGCCGGGGTGCAGGATTTCATGAAGGCGCTGCAGACGACACGCATTGTCGCCTGCTCGGAGGCGGCCTGGCGCTTCCTCGGCCTGTCGCTGGCCGGCTGGAACGCCGTGGCTTCCGCCGGGCTGTTCCTGCTCGCAGCTTACGGGCTGACCCGGAAGGCTTGAGCCTTACGGCTCCAGTTCCGAATCCCAGTAGAGATAGTCGAGCCAGCTCTCGTGGAGATAGTTCGGCGGGAAGAGCTTGCCGTTGCGGTGCAGGTCGTTGACCGTCGGTGCGTAGGGCTTCTGCGCCGGGAACATCTCGACCGAGGCCGGCATCTTGTCGCCCTTGCGCAGGTTGCAGGGCGAACAGGCGGCGACGACGTTCTCCCAGGTGGTCATGCCGCCCTTTGAACGCGGGACGACGTGATCGAACGTCAGTTCGTCGCGCTCGCCGCAATACTGGCAGGCGAATCGGTCACGCAGGAAGACGTTGAAGCGGGTGAAGGCCGGCGTCCGCGAGGGCTTGATATAGCACTTCAACGAGACGACGGAGGGCAGCCGCATGTCGAAGCTGGGGCTGCGGACGACGGTGTCGTATTCGGAGACGATGTTGACGCGATCCATGAAGACCGCCTTGATCGCGTCCTGCCAGCTCCAGAGAGACAAGGGATAGTAACTGAGCGGCCGGAAATCGGCGTTCAGGACGAGGGCCGGACAACTATCCGGCGACGCCATCGGATGCATCACATGCGCCGTCAAACTCGTCGCACCTCCGCTTCATCGGGCGGGACGAATCCCGCCGGATGATGAATGTAAGCGCGAGACGACAGGAATGTGAAGAGCGGGGAAAAGCAAGCGGGCGTCCGAGTGCCTGCCGTGATGCCCGGGCTGGGCCCGAGCATCGTGGAAACCACCGTCGTCGGGGCCCCGGATGCCCGGATTTACGTTTCGCTCGCCCGAAAACGGCGTGAAAACGTCAACGCGTGGGAACGGGCTTCTCGCCGCGATAATCGTAGAAGCCCCGCTTGGTCTTGCGGCCGAGCCAGCCAGCCTCGACATATTTCACCAGCAGCGGGCAGGGGCGGTACTTCGAATCGGCCAGTCCGTCATGAAGCACCTGCATCACCGAGAGACAGGTGTCGAGGCCGATGAAATCGGCGAGCTGGAGCGGGCCCATCGGGTGGTTGGCGCCCAGCCGCATCGCGGTGTCGATCGCATCGACGGAGCCGACGCCCTCATAGAGGGTATAGACGGCCTCGTTGATCATCGGCAGCAGGATGCGGTTGACGATGAAGGCCGGGAAGTCCTCGGAGACCGAGACGGTCTTGTGCAGCTTGTCGACGAGGTCCTTGGCGCGCTCGAAGGTGCCGTCGTCGGTCGCGATGCCGCGAATCAGCTCGACGAGCTGCATCAGCGGCACCGGGTTCATGAAATGGATACCGATGAAATGCTCGGGCCGGTCCGTTGCGGCGGCGAGCCGGGTGATCGAGATCGAGGAGGTGTTGGAGGCCAGGATGGCATCGGGCCTCAGATGTGGGCAGACGGCGGTGAAGATCTTGCGCTTGATCTCCTCGTTCTCGGTCGCGGCCTCGATCACGAGATCGCAGGCGCCAAGATCGGCGAGATCGACAGCCGGCAGAATCCTACCGACGGCCGCGCGGCGCTCTTCATCGGCGAGCGCGCCCTTGGAGACCTGGCGGGCCATGTTGCCGTCGATGGTGGCCAGAGCCGCCTTGATCCGATCCTCGGCGAGGTCGTGCAGCCTGATGTCGAAGCCCGCTACCGCCGCGACATGGGCGATGCCGTTGCCCATCTGGCCTGCCCCGATGATGCCGATCGTCTTGATCGCGTGGTCCGCCATGGTCTGATCCCGGATAATCTCTGTCGTGCTCCCGCAGGAGCGGAACGGGCCGCCCTGGAGGCGGCCCGGAATGCGGTCCGTCGCTTACTTGCCGGCCTTAGCGAGCTCTTGCTCGAGCTCCGGCAGGATCGTGAAGAGATCGCCGACGAGGCCGTAATCGGCGACCTGGAAGATCGGCGCCTCCTCGTCCTTGTTGATCGCGACGATGACCTTGGAGTCCTTCATGCCCGCCAGATGCTGGATCGCGCCGGAAATGCCGACCGCAATGTAGAGCTCGGGCGCGACCACCTTACCGGTCTGGCCGACCTGCCAGTCGTTGGGGGCGTAGCCGGCATCGACCGCTGCGCGCGAGGCACCCATGGCAGCACCGAGCTTGTCGGCGACAGGCTCGATCACCTTGGTGAAGTTCTCGGCCGAAGCCAGCGCGCGGCCACCCGAGATGATGATCTTGGCCGAGGCGAGTTCGGGACGATCGGACTTCGCGACTTCCTCACCCTTGAAGCTGGAGGAGCCGGGGTTCTCGGCAGCACTGACGCTCTCGACCGGGGCCGAACCGCCCTCGGCGGCAGCCGGGAAGGAGGCCGTGCGGATGGTGAGGAGCTTCTTCGCCTCGCCGGACTGCACGGTCTGGATGGCGTTGCCGGCATAGACCGGGCGCTCGAAGGTGTCTGGCGAGACGACCTTGGTGACGTCCGAGACCTGCATCACGTCGAGCAGGGCGGCGACGCGCGGCAGAACGTTCTTGCCGGTGGTGGTCGAGGGCGCGATGACGGCATCGTAGCCGGCGGCAAGCTTGACGATCAGGCCCGAAAGCGGCTCGGCGAGCGCGTGGCCATAGGCCGCGTCGTCCGCCAGCAGCACTTTCTCGACGCCGGCGAGCTTGGCGGCCGCATCGGCGGCAGCCTTGGCGCCCTGGCCGGCGACGAGGATGTGGACGGGCGCGCCCAGCGCCTGAGCGGCGGTCAGGGCCTTGGCGGTGGCGTCCTTCAGCGAGGTGCTGTCGTGTTCGGCGATCAGGAGCGTGGTCATCAGATCACCCCGGCAGTCTTGAGCTTGGAGACGAGTTCGGCGGCGCTCGCCACCTTGATGCCGGCGGAGCGGCCGGCCGGCTCGGTCGTCTTCAGTACCTTCAGGCGCGGGGCAACGTCGACGCCGAGCGTCTCGGCGGTGGTCTCGTCGAGCGGCTTTTTCTTCGCCTTCATGATGTTGGGCAGCGAAGCGTAGCGCGGCTCGTTCAGGCGCAGGTCGGTGGTGACGATCGCGGGCAGCTTGAGCGCCACCGTCTGCAGGCCGCCATCGACCTCGCGGGTGACATCGACGCTATCCGCGGCGAGCGCGACCTTCGATGCAAACGTGCCCTGCGGCCAGCCCAGCAGCGCTGCGAGCATCTGGCCGGTCTGGTTGCAATCGTCGTCGATCGCCTGCTTGCCGAGGATGACGAGGCCGGGGCTTTCCTGCTCGACGACCTTCTTCAGGAGCTTGGCGACCGCGAGCGGCTCAACCGTGCCATCGACCTTGACCAGGATGCCGCGGTCGGCGCCCATCGCAAGACCCGTGCGGATCGTCTCCGCCGCCTGCGCCGGGCCGATCGAGACGACGATGACTTCGGTCGCCTTGCCCGCTTCCTTGAGCCGCAGCGCCTCTTCGACGGCGATCTCGTCGAAGGGGTTCATCGACATCTTCACATTGGCGAGCTCGACGCCCGAACCGTCCGCCTTCACGCGGATCTTCACATTGTAGTCGACCACCCGCTTCACGGGCACCAAGATCTTCATCGTCAGATCACCGTTCAGAAGAGATGCGCCTCGCGCCGCGCCGTCGAAGACGGCAGGAATGGCGGCATCGCGGCCATCGGAATGCGTCGGGACCGTAACGATGGCCCTTCGCGCTTGTCAACGCGTCAGAAGGCAGGACGGAGAGGCAAAAGCGCACGGTCCGACCTCAGCCACGAGCGGGCTTGCGGCCGAAGAGCGGCACATCGCGGTGGATGAAGAGCGGTGTCAGCGCCGCGCCCGTGGCAAGCCCGCCCAGATGGGCCCACCAGCCGACATTGCCGTCCGTCTGGAACAGGGCCGACCCCGCCTGCAGCAGGATCCAGCCGCCGAGCGCATAGAGCGCGGGAACGTGGATGGGGATCCAATTGAAGGCAACGCCCCAGATCCGCACCTGCGGGTAGAGCATCAGATAGGAGGCGATGACGCCAGAGATCGCGCCTGAGGCGCCGATCAGCGGCTGCTCCGATCCCGGATACATGCCGGCATGGATGACCGATCCGCCGAGCCCGCAGAGGAAGAAGAAGACGAAGAAGCGTGCATGACCCATTGCATCCTCGACATTGTCGCCGAAGACCCAGAGGAAAAGCATGTTGCCGAGCAGATGCGCGACATTGGCATGCAGCAGGATGTTGCTGAACAGGGTCAGCCAGGGGGGCAGGTGAAGGAGGCCCTCGGGCAATTGCGCCGTGCCGAACAGCACGGAGGGGATCATTCCGAAGCCGGCCATGACGGCGAGTCGGCCGTCCTGCTGCGGCTGGAACCAGAGCGCGAGATAGATGGCGACGCTGGCGGCGATCAACCCATAGGTCACATAGGGGGTCCGCATGAAGCGCAGCGGCACGCCGTCATGCAGGGGGACGAACACGGCGCGCCTCAGCGATTGCCGCCCGGCACCCAGAGCACGTCGCCGCCCGCCTTCGCGTTGAGGAAGCGGGAAGCGACGAACAGCAGGTCCGAGAGGCGGTTGATGTATTTCAGTGCGGCCGCACCGACCGTTTCACCCTCTGTCGCGGCGAGCTCCGTCATCAGGCGCTCTGCCCTGCGGCTGACGGTGCGGGCGAGATGCAGATGGGTCGCGGCCGGCGTGCCACCGGGCAGCACGAAGGAGCGCAGGGGGCTAAGGCTTTCGTTCATCTGGTCGATCTCGGCCTCGAGCCGGTCGACCTGGGCCTGGACGATCCGCAGCGGCTCGAAGGCAAGAGGCTCGCTGGTTTCGGGGGTCGAGAGATCGGCGCCGAGATCGAAGAGGTCGTTGCTGATCCGCCCGAGCATGGCCTCGATGTCGGCATCCTCGGCCGCCGCATGCAGGCGCGCCAGTCCGACGCAGGCATTGGTCTCGTCGACCGTGCCATAGGCGGTGACCCGGAGGTCGTGCTTCGCCCGGCGCGAGCCGGTCGTCAGCCCGGTCGTGCCGGCGTCGCCAGTGCGCGTGTAGATGCGATTGAGCTTGACCATGTCACGCTTATAGCGTGCGCCGGGGCGGACGGAAGTGCGAAGACGCCCGGAAAGGGACTTAGAACGTGTAGCCGAGCCTTGCGCCGATGTTGGCGGGGCCGCGACTGGAGTTGCCATTGCCGTTGGCGCAGCCGGCGGAGCTGAAATGCTCGAGCGTGGTGACGAGGCTCCAGCGGTCGGACAGGCGGACGCCGACGGCTGCGGCCTCGCGTGTGCCGCTGTTGCAGCTGAGATTCAGGCGGTCCTGCGGGACGACAAAGCCGGTCTTGCCGTCGTTCAACGCGGCGGCGAGGCTCGCTTCGACGAAAATGTCCCGGGTGACGTCGAAGGTCCAGGTCGCGCCCGCATAGGCGTAGCGCGTGCCATTGACGTTCAGGCTGCTGCCCAGGTTGAAGCGCGGGATGAAGGCCGCGGCGATCCGGTCCGTCGGTTGGATGAGGCGCGGCGAGATGATCTCCGCCCCGATATTCGCAAGCCCTCCTTCGCGGCCGCCGGGATTGGCAAGGCCGGCGCCGATGCGGGCTTCCCAGGCCGGGGCTGGCAGCTCGCTCGCCGGGGCGTAGCTCGAGACGTTGCTGGGGAGCGGTTGGCTGGAGAGCGACCGCGTCTGTGCAGACGCGGAAGAAGCGACCAGGCAACCGGCAAGGAGCAGCAACGCGACGCGAACCATAGGCCTTCGGCGGTGTGGGAGCGGGGACGGGGCAGTCAAGCGCACGGAGTCATGTTTGGAATATGACGGCGCGGGCCGGCCCTGATTTCATTAACGATACCTTAATCTCGCGATCCGGAGGATTTCGCAAGAGGCATTCGGTGTCGCAGCCCGCCCCTGGAGAGAGGTCACTGGATAGCGGGGACAGCTGATCGATCATCAGCCTTGTCGAGGCGGAATTGCCGCCTTCGGGGCGGTGTTTCAGCCGTTGCGCCACCAAAGCACGATGACGATGCAGATGATGGCGAGGAACTGCAGGATGACGCGCAGCCGCATCAGCTTCTGCGAGGTGTTGGCGCTGCCCCCGCGCAGCATGTTGACCAGGCCGAGCAGCAGGACGACAGCGACGGCGCCGACCGCGACGGAGACGAGCGTGTTGGACAGGGTCATGGGCGCAGCCTCTAAAGCGGTGGCCGGGGCTTGACCAGCACTGCCATGCGAAAGGTGTCTCGGGTGACCCGCGTCAGCTCGTCGCGGCGGTCTGCGCCAGCGCGCGGCCGCGAACCGGCGTCGACAGGTCGTCCGCCAGCGCCCGGCTGATGGCGGGCAGGCCGTCCAGCAGATCGGGCATGAAGGCCTGGGACGGTGGGGGGCGCTTCGGCAGGGCGCGAAGGGCTGCGGCCATGACCAGCGGGTCGCGCTCGCCTTCGCCGGTTTCGGAGGGATCGTAGAGCATGCCGATCAGCCCGAGCTCCTCGGCGCGCCGGGCGCGGATCGCCTGTTCGAGGCGGGGCCGGACGCGCGGGATGACCAGCGCCGGTTTGTCGAAGGAGAGGATCTCGCAAAAGGTGTTGTAGCCGCCCATGGCGACGACGCAGTGGGCGCGGTTCATCAGCAGTTCGAGGCGCGGCTCAAAGCCGAGACCTTCCAGCTTCGGGATGCGCGCGATGCGTTCCGCGAAGTCCTTGCGCTTCTCGCGCGACATGAAGGGGCCGAAGACGATGAGGGCGGGCAGCTCGATCGTCGGGTCGGCTTCGTAGGCCGAGATCACCCAGTCGATCACGCCGGCCCCGTCGCCGCCGCCGCCGGGCGTCACCAGAATGAAGGGCTGCTTGGCGATTCGCGGATAGCGGTTGGGCGGCATCGGGCTCGGCACCGCGCGCTTCAGATAGCCGAGATAGCGGGTCTTCTCGGCGAAGCGATGCTGCTCGGGCAGGCCGATGAGCGGCTGGTAGATGTCCTCCAGCCCATAGACGAAAATGTCGTCGTAGAAGGTGTCGAGTGCGTCGAGGGCGCCACTGTGGCGCCATTCATCCAGCAGCACCGCCGGCTCGTCGAGCACGTCGCGCAGGCCGAGCACGATGCGGGCACCGCGCCGGCGCAGGATGTCGAGCGAGGGCTTCAGCTCGCCGCGCAGGCCGATGGGCTCCTTGTCGACGATCACCACGTCGGGATCGAAGGAGAGCACGGTCTGCTTGATGAGGTCGGTGCGCAGACGCAGCGTGTCGCCGAGATCGAGATTGAGGTGGTGCGGCTCGTAGCGGCCGTCACCCTGCTTCTCGATGCCGGGAATGCGGACATAGTCGATGCCGTCGCCGAACTGAAAGCTCGAGATGACCGAAGAGCCCGAAACGATGATGATGGAGATATGCGGGAAGCTCGCGATCAGCGCGTTGGCGATGGCGCGGCAGCGGCGGATATGGCCCAGGCCGAAGGTATCGTGGCTGTAGATCAGGACGCGCGGAGCATGGGGGCTGCGCGGCGCCCGTTCGGCTCCGATCAGGTCGACGACGTTGGCAATCATTGGACGCCGCCCTCCACAAACGCCAAACGACCTCGTGGCGAGGACGAACGCCGCAACAACCAGCGCTGCTGATTTATAGCCCGGCGCCCGGCGCTATCCAAGTCCGTCGGCTTGTTCATGTGGCTGGTTCTTACGCTGGGAAAGGGGCGTCGTTCAGCAGAGCGCCCGGATCGACGAGGCGTGCGGCCGGATGGGCGCTGACGGTGCCGAGAAAGGCGGACAGAAAGGCCCAGACCGTCTCGTCATGGTCGCGATGGTGCAGCAGCAGGCCGAGATGGGTGTCGAGCGTCCGGCTGGCGTCGCGCTCTGCGGCCAGCCGGGCGACGATCTCCGCCAGGAGCGCGTCCGGACGGCGGCCGATGCGCCCGCCCTGCCAATCCATCACGTCGACATGGGTGTTGATGAGACGAGGGCCGCCGTCGGCCCCCAGGCGGTAGCCGCGAAAGCAGGAGAGCCCATCGAAGCCGGCCGCCGGCAGGCGCGCGGCATGGCCGGGGTCGATCCGGTTCCAGGGCGGCACGAAGATGGGCAGGATCGCGGGGCCGAGCAGTTCCGTAAGCCGTTGGCGACCGAGCGCGATCTCGGCATCGACGACGGATGGTTCACGGTCGGAGCCGAATTCCGATTTCTTCCCTTCGGCCGCGGTATGATTGCGGTGCCAGGTGCCGTGCTGGCAGGGCCGCAGCAGCGGCATATCGCGCAAGGCCGGAGCGAGAGCCGGTTCCGCCAGCAGCGGGATGACCGCAAGCAGAACGGGGGCGTCGAAGCGTTCGGCGAGGTCGGACAGGCGGGAGAGAGCAGGACTCGGGGCGACGGTGTCGTCGTCCCGCAGCCATAGCCTGAGCTGCCTGCCGTTCTGGCTCCAGCGGTCGAGTTCGTTGTGCAATGCCTGCCAAGGATCGTCGGTCACGAAGCAGCCCGCCCGGCCGCGGCCTTCAGCTTGTTGGAGCGGTGGCGGCAAGCGATGGCGAGCCCGCTCGCCAGATGCGCTGCGGCGCTGGACGTCGAGCGCTCGCCTAGCACGAACCGGCGCGCCGCCTCGCCCATGCGCTCGCGGCGGAGCTGGTCGCGCAAGAGGGCAGTCACCGCCTCGGCGAAGGCCGCCTCATCGCTCTCGGGGCAGAGGAGGGCGGTCTCGCCAGCCTTGACGATCGCGGAGATGCCGCCGCTGTCAAAGGCGACGACCGGCAGCCCGACCGCCTGCGCTTCGAGATAGACCATTCCATAGGCCTCGCGCACGCCCGGCCAGACGAAGACATCATGGTCGGCGAGCTGCTCCAGCGCCCGCTTGCGTTCCATCTGGCCGAGCCAGGCGATGCGTTCAGGCGGGAGTGTGGCGAAGGCCGCCTCCACCGCCCCGCGCTGGCTGCCGTCTCCGATGATGGTCAGATGCCAGTCCTCTTGGCGGATGCGGTCGAGAACGCGGGCGAGGTGCAGGTAGCTTTTCAGCTTGGCGCCCTCCCGCATCATCGCGATGGTGATCAGGCGCGGCGAGCCGGCATGGCCGCGACGGCGCGGCAGATCGTCTTCGATCGTGATGAAGGGCGGCAGCTCCAGCAGGGCCGTGCCCTCTTTGCGCCAGGGCTCGAGGCCCTCGCGGTCGCGGTCGGTGAAATAGAAATGGACGTCGCCCGCGGCAAGTCCGCGCCGGACGATTGCCGTATGGATGGCCCATTCGCCGGTGGCGCGTTTCTCTGCATCGCTGGCCTCGGCGGTGACATAGGGGATGCCCAGGGCTTCCGCGATGCCGGGGCCGACGAGGTCCGGCGCGCGATAGTAGTTGTGGTAGGTGAACCAGAGATTCGGCCGGGGCCGGCTGCCGGTGCGATAGCCGGCCAGGAGCTCCTCGCCCAGCCGGGCAGCTTCCTGCTGGTGGCGGGAGAGTGTCTCGGCGTCGGCGCTGCGCAGATAACCGCGTTCCGACCGCACAGGCTCGACGCTGTGCCCGAGCGATTCCAGCGCCGTGACGAGTTGGCGGGCCATCCGCCGGTCACCCGAGACGCCGCCGTCGTCGAATTGATTGAGCGGGGTATGGAAAGCGATGTGCAAGGGAATGGGGTCGAGAAATCAGCGATAGGGATCGGCTGCGTCGCGCAGGCCGTCGCCGAGGAAGTTGAAGGCGAGGATGATCACGATCACGGGCACGACCGGATAAAGCAGCCATGGATAGAGCGCCACCACATTGATGTTCTGCGCCTCGTTCAGCATCACGCCCCAGCTCGTGATCGGGGGGCGCAGACCGAGACCCAGGAAGGAGAGTGCCGTCTCGCCCAGGATGGTCTTTGGAATGGTGATCGTGGCCGAGGCGATGAGATGGCTCATGAATCCCGGCACCAGATGCAGGCCGATGATGCGGGCGGGCTTCGCCCCCATGAGCTGGGCGGCGACGACATAGTCCTCCTCGCGCAGCGAGAGCAGCTTGGAGCGGACGGAGCGGGCGAGGCCCGTCCAGTCCATCAGGCCGAGGATGATGGTGATGCCGAAATAGACCAGGAGCGGGCTCCAGGAAGCAGGCATGATCGAGGCCAGGGCCAGCCAGAGCGGGATGTGCGGCAGCGACTGCACGATCTCGATGATGCGCTGGATCAAGAGATCGATCTTGCCGCCGTAATAGCCGGCGATGCCGCCGATGATGACGCCGAGCACGAAGGAGACGGAGACACCCAGCAGGCCGATCGAGAGCGAGATGCGCCCGCCATAGAGAATGCGCGAGAGCACATCCCGGCCGAGCCGGTCCGAGCCGAGGAAGAAGAAGGTGCCGCCTTCCGGCGGGCAGACGAGGTGACGGTCGCCGGGAATGAAGCCCCAGAACTCGTAGCGGTCGCCACGGCAGAAGAAGCGCAGCCTCTGCGGGTTGGTGCGGTCGACTTCGTATTCGCGTTTCAGGTTCTCCATGTTGAGCCGCATCGTATACGGATAGACGAAGGGCCCGATGAAGCTGCCCTCATGGAAGAGATGGACGCTCTGGCCCGGGGCGCGGATGAAGTCCGTGTTGCGTGTCGTATAGTGATAGGGCGCGAGGAACTCGGCGAAGGCCGCCATGGCGTAGATCGCGACGATCACGAAGGCGGAGATGACGGCAAGCTTGTGCTTGCGGAACTTCCACCACATCAGCTGCCATTGCGAGGCGAGATAGACGCGCTCCTGCTCGGCCGTCATCGCCTCGGTGGCATAGGGCTCGAAGGGCGCATTCGATGCCGCATGGGGCAGGGGGGCGCCGTCGGGCGGCAGATGCTTGAGGGCGTCGGCGGTCACTTGGTCGCCGCTCCCTGCAGGCGGATGCGCGGGTCGAGCAGCGCGAGCGCGATGTCCGAGATCAGCACGCCGATCACGGTCAGGAAGGACAGGAACATCAGGAAGGAGCCGGCAAGATACATGTCCTGGCTCTGCAACGCCCGGATCAGCAGCGGCCCTGTCGTCTGCAGTGAAAGCACGATGGCGACGACCTCGGCACCCGAGACGATGGAGGGCAGGATGTCGCCGATATCAGAGATGAAGAAGTTGAGCGACATGCGCAGGGGGTACTTCCGCAGCGCCTTGCCGGGTGGGAGCCCCTTGGCGCGGGCGGTGACGTAATACTGCTTCTGCAACTCGTCGAGCAGATTGGCGCGCAGCGCGCGGATCATGCCGGCCGTGCCGCCGGCGCCGATGATGATGACCGGGATCCAGAGGTGCTCCAGCAGCGATCTGAACTTGGCCCAGCTCATCGGCTGGTTGAGATATTGCGGATCGACGAGGCCGCCGATCGAGATGCCGAACCAGATATTGGCGAAGTACATGAACACCAGCGCCAGCAGGAAGTGCGGCACGGCGAGGCCGATCAGCCCGAGGAAGGTGAGCCCGTAGTCACCCCAGCTGTACTGGTGCGTGGCGGAATAGATGCCGATCGGGAACGCGACGATCCAGGTGAAGACGATGGTGGCGAAGGAGACGATCATGGTCAGCAGCAGGCGATCTCCGACGATCTCCCTGACGGGCCGCTGATACTCGAATGAATAGCCCATGTCGCCCTGCAGGAGGCCGGCGACCCACCAGAAGTAGCGTTCGACCGGGGGCCTGTCGAAGCCGTATTCCTGCTTCAGGAACTCGATGCGGCTCATATCAGCCTTCTCGCCCTGCGCCTGCATTTCGGCCGCGAGCGTCTCGAAATAGTCGCCTTCCGGTAGGTTGATCACCGTGAAAATCAGCGCGCTGGTCACCACCAGCGTCGGGATCATGATCAGGATACGCTTGAGGATGTAGCGGATGAGCACGATTCAGCTCTTCTTCGTCTCGGCCCGGTCGAACCAGAACGTGTCCGGCATGTAGCGACCGATGAAGGCGCCGGGCTCGAAGCTGTAAAGGCCTTTGTCAGGCATGTTGCGCAGGTCGTGCGAGACGACGATCGGCTGTAGCGTGCTGTTGATGACGCCGATGGTGAAGACCTCCTCGGCGTTGATCGTGAGCATCTCCTGCCAGATCCTGCGGCGCTGCGCGCGTGTCGAGCTGACGCGCCATTCCTCGTAGAGGCGGATGAGCTTGTTCGCTTCGTGCAGAGCGGGCCGTTCGCCCTCGCGCCCGTTGCTCTCGAAGAACTGGCCCCAGCGCGGCCACTGGAACTGGGCGCTGGAGGTGGGGGCGAGCGCATCGGGCTCCATGTCCGCCGTCACCAGCGCATTGTCCATGCCGGCCCAGGCGGACATCACCGTCTGCCCGGCGAGGATGCGGCGGCGGAAGACGTCGCGCTGGGTCGAACGCGGGTAGATCTTGATGCCGACATGGAAGAAGTCCTGCTTGAGCAGGTCGAGGATGTCGGTTTCCTCGGTGTTCTCGCCGGCCGTCTCGATTGTAAATTCCAGCCTGCGCCCATCGGAGAGCAGGCGCACCCCATCATCGTCGCGCTTCGTCAGCCCGATTTCGTCGAGTAGCCGGTTCGCCAGCGCCGGGTCGTGCTGGGCCCAGAGCTTGGCCAGGCGCTCGTCGAAGAGGGGGCTTTCCGGGAGGGCCGTGTTGCCGCTCTCACGCGCCAGCCCGAAGAAGATGACCTTGTTCACATCCGCGCGGTTGATCGCGACCGAGATGGCGCGGCGGTAGCGAACATCCCGGTTCAGGTCGCGCCAGACGGGGTCGATCGCATTCAGGTTCGGCATCAGCGCGAAATAGGCGCCCTCCGCACGCTTCCACAGCTTCACGTCGAAGTTCATCCGCTTCGAGGCTTCCTTCAGGAAGGTGTAATTGTCGAAGCGCAGGTAGCGGGACTGGAGGTCGGATTCGCCCGCGGCCGTCTTGGCGGGGATCAGCGAACTCGTGCCGATCGTCATGGTGACCTGGTCGACATAGGGCAGCTGCCGGCCGTTCTCGTCGACCCTGTGGAAATAGGGGTTGCGCTCGAAGACGAACTGCTCCGCAGGCAGCGGGGTCGTGTTGCGCCAGGGGTCAAGCGTCGGCAGGCTCGGGTTCTCCGGCCGGTACATGCGCGAGAGACGCTCATGCAGCGCGCCCCAGTCGCGCACGCGGTTCTCCTTCACGCGCTTCGCCAGCTCATGCTTGGGAGCGTGCCGCTCGTGGAACTGCTTGAGGTAGCGCGAGGGCATGAAGATGTAGGTCGGTTGGGCGCCCGCCAGGGCCGGCAGGAAGACCGGATTGGGCGTCTCCCAAGTATAACGTACCTCGGTTTCGCTCAGTACCTCGAAGAAGGGGACGTTGCCGCCCGAGAACAAGGCCTGCGGCGGCCCGCCGGGCGAGAGGCGCTTGTTGTTGGCGATGTCCTCCCACCAGTAGCGGAAATCCTCGGTGGTGAGGGGAGAGCCGTCCGACCAGCGATGGCCCGGGCGAAGCCGCAAGGTGAAGATCCGGCCCTCTTCGACCTCGAAGCTCTCCAGCACGTCCGGCACCAGCTCGAGCTGGTCATCATAGACCACCAGCCGGGTGTAGCCGTAGAGCGTCATCATGCGGATGTCGCGCTGGTCGCCCATGAGCATGCGCATATTGCCGCCGTGATGGCCGGGCACGCGGTCGAGCTTGGCGAGTTCGACGATGCGGGGGGCGGAGGGAAGCCTTTCGGCAACGGGCGGCAGCGCTCCCGAGCCGATGCTGTCCTTGAAGAACGGGCTGTCGATTGCGGCAGCGGCCTTCGCCTGCGCGGCAGCCCTGCGCGGCAGGGCGGCCCCGGCGAGAGCGGCGGTGCCCAGCAGCAGCGCCGTGCGGCGCGTCGGGCGCGATGCTCGGGTCATGGCACCATCTCCCGGACATCCGCATTGGGCCGTGCCAGCACATAGTGACCGTCGCCGAGGGGCAGATGCGTCAGCGCCGAGGCATCCTGGCCTGTCCTGAAGGCTTCGCCCCAATGGCTGTCGTCCGAGGCGCCACCCGGAGCAGCGAGCTTGAAGTCGAGCTTGCGGTCGAGATCGGCGAAGGGGACCGAACGCAGCAGCGCCTTGGTGTAGGGATGCACCGGGCGGGTGAAGAGCGTGTGGCGTGGCGCCAGCTCGACAATGCGGCCATTGGCCATCACGGCGATGCGGTCTGCCATGTAGTTCACCACGGCGAGATTGTGGGAGATGAACAGGAAGGTCAGCCCCCGCTCGGCCTGCAGGTCCTTGAGGAGATTGAGGATCTGCGCCTGCACCGAGACGTCGAGTGCCGAGACCGGCTCGTCGCAGATGATCAAGTCGGGATCGAGCGCGAGCGCCCGCGCGATGCCGATGCGCTGGCGCTGCCCGCCCGAGAAGGAATGCGGATAGCGGTTCAGGAAGCGGGTATCGAGCCCGACATCCTGCATCAGCGCCTTGACGCGGTCAGTCTGCTCCGCCGTCTCGCCGCGGTCGTGGATGGTCAGCGGCTCGCGCAGGATGTTCATGACCGTCATGCGCGGCGAAAGCGATGAGACCGGGTCCTGGAAGATCATCTGGATGCGTGGCCGGAAGGCGCGCAGCGCCTCCCCTTCCAGCCCGAGCACGTCGACGCGCTCTCGTCCGTCGTCGAAGATCACCTCGCCGGCATTGGCCGTGATGGCGCGCATGATGATCTTGCTGACCGTCGTCTTGCCGCAACCGCTCTCGCCGACCAGGCCGAGGCATTCGCCGCGCCGGATGTCGAAACTCACATTGTCGACAGCCTTGATCGTCGTCAGCGAGCCCTTGCCAAAGAAGCCGCGCGAGCCGGTGACATAGGTCTTCTGGAGGTTGCGGACGGCGAGCAGCGGAGCGGCGTCGGCCGTGGGCTTCGGGGCTGGTGCCGTGGCCACGGGCCGCGGTCGCGCCTCGCGCAGGGCAACGAGGCGTTCGCCCTCCTGCATGTCGAAATGCGGCGAGGCGTTGAGCAGCGCCTTGAGATAGGGATGGCGGGGGTGGCGGAAGATGTCCTCGACCGGGCCGCGCTCCATGATCTCGCCGTGGAAGATCACCACCACCTCGTCGGCCATGTTGGCGACGACGCCGAGATCGTGGGTGATGAGCAGGATCGCCATGCCCATCTCGGCCTGGAGCTCCCGCATCAGGTCGAGCACCTGCGCCTGGATCGTGACATCGAGAGCCGTGGTCGGCTCGTCGGCGATGAGGAGCGCCGGCTGGCAGATCAGCGCCATGGCGAGCATGGCGCGCTGGCGCAGGCCGCCAGACAGCTCGAAGGCGTACATATCGAAGGCGCGCTGCGGATTCTTGAAGCCGACGCGCTTCAGCATGGCCTCGATCAGCCCGCGCGCGCTCGCCTTCGGCATCGGCCGGTGCAGGAGCAGCGCCTCCTCGATCTGGTTGCCGATGGTGTGAACCGGCGAGAGCGAGGACATCGGCTCCTGAAAGATCATGCCGATGCGGCCACCACGCAATTCGCGGATGCCTTCCCCTTCCGGCGGCAGGGCGGCGATGTCGACGACGCTGCGTGGCGAGAGCGGATCGCGGAACAGGATCTCGCCATCGGTGACAGCGCCGGCGCGCGGCAGCAGCCCCATGATCGCCTGGGAGATCACCGACTTGCCGGAGCCCGATTCGCCGACGAGCGCCACGGTCTTGCCGGCCGGAACGCGCAGGCTCACGCCCTTCACCACCTCGCGGGCCAATCCGTGAACGGTGAAACCGATACGCAGATCACTGATGCGCAGGATATCCATGACCCTGTCTGACGCCGCCCCTCTGAACCGTCCGCATTGTCCCGACGCCACTAGACGTCGAAAGTTCCGTCTTGCCAACGGAATTCGACCGGCTGGCCCATGCGGCGGGAAGCTGCACGGCGCGGATGACAGGGGAGCGACGCGAGGCAGGGTGGGGAGCGGACTGCATTGCAACCTGAGACAACCTCACCACATATGGTCGCTTCGGAGCCGGGCAGGCTCCGATGAGGCAGCGCCTGCCGGCGCTTCGTTGCGGGGTCGCCTTTGGAGCCCAATCTCTTCCGTTACATCTGGCAGAAGAGCCGGGCGGAGCAGATCGTCGTTCTGCTGATCATCCTTGTCTCGATTCCGTTCAACTGGGCGTCCTTCGACGTGCCCAAACGGATCGTGAACGACGCCATCCAGGGCAATGCCTTCAAGGACGGCCGGACAACGGCGACGCTGCTGGACTTCACGATCTCGCTGCCTTCCTGGCTGGGCGGCGGCAGCCATCAGCTTTCCGAGGGCATCCAGGTGGGGCAACTCGGCCTGCTGATGGGACTCTCGAGCTATTTCCTGCTGCTCGTCCTGATCAACGGCGCCTTCAAATACGTCATCAACCTGCGCAAGGGCATCCTCGGCGAGCGGATGCTCAGGCGCATGCGCTACGACCTGTTCAGCCAGCTCATGCGCTTCAGGCCGGAGGAGATCCGCTCGGTCAAGCCGGCCGAGGTCGCCAGCATGATCAAGGACGAGGTCGAGCCGATCGGCGGCTTCGTCGGAGATGCCTTCATCCAGCCGGTCTTCCTGCTCAGCCAGGCGCTGACGGCGCTCGTCTTCATCATGGCGCAGAGCGTCTGGCTCGGCTCGGTCGCGCTGCTGATCGTGCTGGCGCAGGCGGTCATCATCCCGATCCTCCGCCGCGAGCAGCTCAGGCTCGGCCGTGAGCGGCAGATCGCTTCTCGCCAGCTCGCCGGGCGCATCGGCGAAATCGTCGATGCCGGGCCGATGATCCAGGGCCATGGCGCGACGGCCTATCTCCAGTCCGATATCTCGGGCAGGCTCGGGCGGCTCTTCGACATCCGCTACGCGCTCTACAAGCGGAAGTTCGCGGTCAAGTTCCTCAACAACCTGCTGGCCCAGATCACGCCGTTCTTCTTCTACGCCATCGGCGGCTACTTCGCCCTGCAGGGCCGGCTCGACATCGGCCAGCTCGTCGCGGTCATCGCCGCCTATCGCGACCTGCCCCCGCCGATCAAGGAGCTGATCGACTGGGACCAGCAGCGCAACGATGTGACGATCAAGTACGATCAGGTCATCTCGCAGTTCGACGGCGGAGACACACTGATCCTCCACGAGGAGAATGGCTGCACACCCTTGGCCCCGACGGGAGAGATCCGGCTCGAGGCCGTCCAGATGCTCGACAACCGGGGCCAGCCGCTGCTGACGCCGCTTTCCCTCAGCCTGGCGCGCCCGGGCGTCGCGGCACTGATCGGGCCGCATGGCGGCGGACAGGAGGTGCTCGGGCGCATCCTGGGCCGGCAGGCGACCAATTATGCCGGCCGCGTGCTGATCGACGGGGAGGCGCTTTCCGGCATGTCGGTGGAACGGGCCAGCCACATCATCGGCTATGCGGGCGACGAGGCCGAGATCATCGCCGGCACGATGCGTGACAACATCCTGTTGCCGCTGCGGCGGCGCCGGCCGGATCTGAAGCGTGCGGGAAAGGCCTCCGCCGGCGATCAGCGGCGCCTGATCGAGTCGCTGCGCTCGGGCAACTCGCCGTTCCCCTTCGAGGCGGACTGGACGGACTATGAAGGCATCGGCGTGGGCGACGGCCCCGGACTTGCCCAGAGGATCCACGAACTGCTCGACGTGCTCGGCTGTACGCGGGACGTCTACGAGCTCGGCCTCGGCGGCAAGGTGATGCCGCCTGTCAGTGACGAGGCCAAGGAGCGCCTCATTACCGCCAGAGGCGTTGTCGCCGCCGAGCTCAAGCGAGACAAGCAGGGCGGGTTGATCGAGCCCTTCATGCTCGACCGCTATAATCGCAATGCGACGGTGGCCGAAAACCTGATCTTCGGCACGCGGACCACGGCGCGCTTCGCCAATGCGACACTGCTCTTCGAGCCCTATGCCCATTCGATCCTCAAGGCCGAGGCGCTGGTCGAGCCGCTGGCGGAGATGGGCGGGCGCATCGTCGCGACGGTGGTCGAGATTTTTGCCGGCCTGCCGCAGGGCCATGCGCTGTTCGAGCGCTATTCCTTCGGCGAGCATTTCGATTTCGAGCGGCTGAACGCGCTTGCCGAGATCCTCGCCAAGCAGGATATGCGCGGCCCGCTCGACCAGGAGACGGAGCGGGACCTGGTCGCGCTGGCGCTGGGCTATTGCGAGCCCAAGCACAGGTTGAACCTGATCGACGAGCGGCTGGAGCGGCGCATCCTGCGGGCGCGCGCGAGCTTTCATCGCCACCTGCCGGCCGACGCCGCCGGCGATGTCGATTTCTATGACCCGGACAAGGTGATGCTCGGCGCCAGCGTGCGCGACAACCTGATGTTCGGGCGCATCGGCTACGGCATCCCGGACGCCAGCCGCAAGGTCGAGGAAATCGTGCTGCGAGCGTTGGAGCGCTCGGGGCTGGGCGAAGCGCTCTACCGGCTCGGCCTCGACACCGAGAGCGGCATACGCGGGCGCTATCTGCCCGCCCGGCTGCGGCAGGCCGTTCCGTTGGTGCAGGCGCTGGTCAAGGCGCCGCAGATCGCGGTGCTCGACCTCACGTCCTTGCTGGCGATCTCTGAGGAGCCGGAACGGATCATGCATCGGCTGCGTGAATATTGTGCCGACGGAACCCTGTTTCTTCTGCTGGGAGATGCTAATTTAGTAGAGGACGTGCCGTTGCGGGTCGCCTTCCATGGCCCGACCGGCACCGTCCAGGCGGAGACGGGGCCCGCGGCTGCAAACGACGCGGGCGACATCTCCGTTCAGCTGGATCCGCCGGCCACTCTGGCCGACGCCCGGTGAAAGGAGGCATGACATGACTCTCGAGACCGATCTGGTCTGTCTGAAGTCCCTTCCCTTGTTCCAGGGCATGCCGGCGCCACGGCTGAAGCTCGTGGCCCTGATGGGCGAGAGGCTGCATTTCGAGCCGGGCGAGACCATAATCAGCGAGTCGGACGGGTCAGAGGGCGTCTTTGTCATACTGAGCGGCGATGTGGAATTCTCCCGCCAGCGCGGCAGCGAGCTGCTGCGCTTCCAGAAGGAGAGCGGCAGCATCATCGGCGACGTCTCGCTGCTGAGCGGCCATCGCTTCCTCGGCGACGTCAAGGCCAAGAGCCCGGTGTCGGCGCTGCGGATTCCGAAGGACCTGTTCTTCGAGCTGCTTCATACCGTACCGGAATTCGGCCTCGCCGTCTGCCGCGACCTGGCCGGCCGCCTCTACCGCCTGGTCAGCACGGTGCTGCACGAAGAGGAAGCGTTCTCATGAAGCCGGGACGCGCATGAGCCTCCAGACGACCGGCGCCAGGCGCGCGGGGATGGCCTCAGGGATGGAGCAGGTCTCGTCGTGGAGTCGCGACGTCCGCCTCATCTCCGGCGTGATCCTGCTGATCTTCGCCACGACCCATTTCCTGAACCATGCCGTCGGCATCTTCGGCGTCGAGGCGATGGAGAGCGTCCAGAACTGGCGCTACAACGTCTGGCATTCGCGGCCGGGCACGATCGTGCTGTACGGCGCTCTCATCATCCACCCGATCTTCGCACTGCTGCGCGTGGCGCAGCGTCGCACCTTCAAGATGCCGCTGCGCGAGATGCTTCAGATTGCGATCGGCCTCGCCATCCCGCTTCTGCTCGTCGACCACATCATCGCCACGCGGGTGCTGGGGATGTATTTTGGCCTGGACGAGAGCTATCGCGCCGTGCTGCTCCGGCTCTGGCCCAACCGGGCGCTGATGCAATCGCTGCTCCTGCTGCTTGTCTGGAGCCACGGCATCCTCGGCATCCACTTCATGCTGCGCTCCCGGGACAGCTATCGCCACTGGCGCGATCCGTTCCTGCTGGCCGCCGTGCTGATCCCGCTGCTCGCGCTGATCGGCTTTGCGGTCGCCTCCCGCGAGGCTCAGCGCATGGGGATGCCGCCGGAAGTCGCCAGCGAGGCGCAGAACCTGATGTTCGACCGGGACGTGATGGCGGCGAAAGGCGCTTTCTACGGGTTGGTCGGAGCCTTTCTGCTCTTCATCGGCATCCGTGAGGTGCGCGTGCGGACGACACGTCAGATCACGGTGCGCTTCGTCGGCCATGGCACGCGGCGGCTCGCGCCGGGCCCGACAGTGCTGGAAATGTTCCGGCGCTTCGGCATTCCCCACGCCGCACTCTGCGGCGGCCGGGCGCGTTGCGCCACCTGCCGCGTCCTGGTGATGGACGGCAACGACAAGCTGGCGCCGCCGGGCATGAACGAGGCGAGGCTGCTGAAGCGGATTTCGGCACCGGAAGGTGTCCGGCTGGCCTGCCAGATCCGGCCGCGCGACGACGTGCAGGTGCAGATCCTGCTGGCCTCGCGGCTGAGGGCCGGCGGCGTGCAGAGCTTCGAGCCGGACGAGGCTATTGGCAAGCGGGGCCTGACGGTGTTGATCGCCGACCTGCGGGCCTTCTCTGCGCTTTCATCGCGGCAGTTGCCCCGCGAACTGATCGGGCTGATCAACCGCTTCTTCGACGAGATGGGCCAGGCGATCGCGGCGCATGACGGGCGCATCGACGCCTTCTACGGCGACGGCTTCATGGCGGTGTTCGGCCTGGAGGGGCCGCAGGCGCGCGGAGCGCAGGCGGCGATCAGCGCGGCTGCCGACATCGTACGGGCGGTCGAGGCGCTCAACCGCGAATTCGGCCCGGCGCTACCGCTACCGCTCAGGATCGGCATCGGCATCCATACTGGCGAGGCGATTACCGGGGCGGTGGAGAACGACAATCTCGGACGGCGCGAGATCACGGTGGGCGAGACCGTGATGATCGCGAGCCAGCTCGAATCGGCGACTCGGCGGGTGCTGGCCGATGTCGTGGTCTCCGAGGACACGATCCGAACCACAGGCCGCAGCTATGCCGGGACGACGGCGCTCAAGATCGCGATCAAAGGGCGCGAGAAGCCGCTGGCCGCTTTCGGGTTTGCCAGCGCGCCCGAACTGGCGCGGCGCAAGCGCGAGGATGCGGCGATGGCGGCGATGCCGGCCCCGGTGCCGCCCGAGGCGCAGGCCGAGCAGCCGAAGCCCGAGGGTGGTGCGTGAGGCTGGCCTTTGGCCGCGACGCTGCCTATGGTCCGCGAGTTTTTTGCCGACCGCCACGGAACCATGACGCCCGAGCCGCCGATCGAGTCCTTCCACGACCTGCTGCGCGGTATGGCGACGCTCTCGGGCAACCGCATCGTCGCCGATGTGGCGCGCCTTTACGGCAAGGGCGCGCCGCCGGACCTCTCGATCGCCTGCAACCACAAGCAGATCGCCTCGAAGCAATGGCTGGTCGAGGCGCTGGCCGAGAGCTTTCCGAAGCCGGGGGGCCCGGTCTGGGTGCTCGGCGCCTGGTATGGCGTGCTCGGGGCGCTGCTGCTCGACGATCCGCGCCTGTCGATTTCCGAGGTTGTGAGCCTCGATATCGACGCTACCTGCGCGTCGGTCGCGGAGACGCTGAATCATCGCCATGTCGCAGCCGGGCGCTTCCGCGCGATGACCGCCGACATGATGGCGCTGGATTTCGCTGCGCAGTCGCCCGCGCCGGGGCTCGTCATCAATACGAGCTGCGAGCACCTCGACGATGTTCCGGGATGGGTCGCGACGCTGCCCAAGGGGCTGCCGCTGGTGTTACAGTCGAACGACTATTTCCGTGAGCCTGACCACCGCAGCTGCGTGCCCTCGCTCGATGCCTTTCGCGAGCAGGCCGGGCTTTCGGAGGTCTGGTTCACCGGGGCGCGGCCGACGAAGAACTATACGCGCTTCATGCTGATCGGCCGTCGATGAGCGACAAGCCCCAGCCGCGCATCGCCGTGGCGATGAAGGGCTATCCGCGCCTGTCGGAGACCTTCATCGCGCAGGAGCTGCTCGGGTTGCAGCAGCGCGGGCTTTCCTTCGAGATTTGGTCGCTGCGACACCCGACGGATGGCGCGAGGCATCTGATGCATGGGCAGATCACCGCGCCGTTGCGCTACCTCCCGGAATATCTGCGGGACGAGCCGGGGCGGGTGTGGCGCGGTATGCTTGCGGCGCTGGCGAAGCCGGGCATCGCCAGGCTGCTGCCGGTCTTCCTGCGAGATCTCGTCCGCGACCGCACGCGCAACCGCTTGCGGCGCCTGGGCCAGGCCTGCGTGTTGGCGCGCGAATTGCCGCGGGACATTGGGCATCTGCATGTCCACTACCTGCACACGCCGGCCTCGGTCATCCGCTATGCCGCGCTGTTGCGGGGCCTGAGCTGGTCGTTTTCAGCTCATGCCAAGGACATCTGGACGACGCCGGATTGGGAGCGGCGCGAGAAGATCGCTGATGCTGCCTGGGGCGTGACCTGCACCGTGGACGGGCATCGCGAGCTCGAGCGGCTGTCGGACCGGCCGGGCCAGGTGGCGCTGGTCTATCACGGGCTCGACCTCGCGCGCTTTCCGGCGCCTGGCCCGCGCTCGTTGCGGGACGGTTCCGATCCGGCTGACCCGGTGCGCTTCGTCACCATCGGGAGGGCGGTGGCGAAGAAAGGCTTCGACGACCTGCTGGAGGCCCTGTCGCGGCTGCCCTGCAACTCGCATTGGCGGCTGACCCATATCGGCGGCGGCGAGATGCTGAAGGCGCTTCAGGAGAGCGCGCAGGCGCTCGGCCTCTCCGACCGGGTCGTCTGGGCCGGGCCGAAGGCGCAGGACGATGTCGTTGCCGCGCTCCGGGACGCTGATCTCTTCGTGCTGCCCTCGAAGCAGGCCGGCAATGGCGACCGCGACGGTTTGCCCAATGTGGTGATGGAGGCGGCGAGCCAGGGCCTGCCCATCGTCGCGACCGATTTCGCCGGCATTCCCGAATTCGTGCGCCCGGGTGTCGAGGGGCTGTTGGTGCCGCCGGGCGATCCCGATGCGCTTGCTGCCGCGCTGGCGGAGCTCGCGCGCTCGCCGGAGAGGCGGGCCGCGCTCGGCAAAGCTGCCTTCGAACGGCTCAACGCCTCCTTCTCGGCCGCCGCCGGGCTGGACCGCATCGCCGCATTGTTACGAGCCTCGGCCGGCGGTGGGGCGGCATGAGCAGGCGCGCGCTCATCGCGGTGACGCATTTGCTCGGCTCCGGCCATCTGGTGCGGGCCGCCAATCTCGCGCGGGCGCTGGCGGCGGACGGCTTTTCGGTAACGTTGGTGAGCGGTGGCATGCCGTTGAGGGCGATGGACCGCGAGCCCTTCGCTTTCGTCCAGTTGCCGCCGGTGAGGACGGAGGGCGTCGATTTCCGCAACTTGCTCGACGAGCACGGGCAGCCCGCCACGGCCGAGCGCATGGCCGAGCGCATTGCGCTGCTGGAGGCGTTGGCGGCGGAGTTGAAGCCCGATGTCGTCGTCACCGAGCATTTTCCCTTCGGGCGCCGGCAGATGGCGGGCGAGTTCCTGGCGCTGATCGCCGCGGCAAAGGCGGCTAATCCGAAGGCGCTGGTGCTGTCCTCGGTGCGGGACGTGTTGGTGAGGCCGCGCCCCCGCCGCATCGTTGAAGCGAACGAGCGGATCGCGCGCCTGTTCGACGCCGTTCTGGTGCATGGCGATGAGAGCTTCCTGCCGCTTGACCGTTCATGGCCAGTGGAGGAGGGGCTCGCGGCCAAGCTTCGCTATACAGGCTATCTGGCGGAAACATCGGCTCCTGGTGCTGCTGTCGAGAATGGAGAGATCTTCGTATCCGGTGGTGGCTCTGCGGCGGCGTTGCCGCTTTTCAGGGTCGCTATCGCGGCGGCCCGCCTCGGCTCGGTCGATTGGCGCTGGCGCATCCTCGTCGGGCGCGGCGTGGCGGAAAATGCCTTCCAGAGGCTGGTGGCCGATGCGCCTGCCCATGTCGCGGTCGAGCGAGCCAGGCCGGATTTCCCGGCACTGCTGGCAGGCTGCGCGCTCTCGATCAGCCAGGCCGGCTATAATACGGTGCTCGATCTCGTCGCTGCCGGCCGGCCGGCCATCGTGGTGCCGTTCGATGACGGGAACGAAACCGAGCAGGCCATCCGCGCGGAGGCGATGGAGCAGTCCGGGCTCGCGCTCTGCCTGCGGCTCTCGGGTTCGCAAGCCGTGACGCCGGTCGCGCTCACGGCGGCGGTCGCGGCCTCGATCGGACGGATTCCCTCAGCCCCGGGCCTCGCGCTGGACGGCGCGCGCAATGCCGCCGCAATGGTGCGGGACCTTCTCGGCAGACGGGCGTGAGGCGCGGGGGACACTGAGCCGGCATGCCCTTTGCGTGGGCCAGGGTGCAGCTTTGCGAATTGCCGCATCCGCCCTTTCGATCTAATGAGGGACGATCCGCCTCCCTCCCTGGTCGGCTCTGGGCAACGGCAGAATGCCGTTTATGGCCCCGTGCCTGGAGACACGATGATGACGACGACGAACGTGCCCGGCCTGCCCGACATGAAGCTTTCGGTGCGGCAGACCTTCGGGATCGATTCGGACCTCGAGGTGCCGGCCTATTCCGCGACCGATCCGCATGTGCCGGATCTCGATCCGGACTACCGCTTCGACCGCGACACGACGCTCGCGATCCTCGCCGGCTTCGCGCATAACCGCCGCGTCATGATCTCGGGCTATCACGGCACCGGCAAGTCGACCCATATCGAGCAGGTAGCGGCCCGGCTGAACTGGCCCTGTGTCCGCGTCAACCTCGACAGCCACGTCTCGCGCCTCGATCTCGTCGGCAAGGATGCGATCGTGCTCAAGGAAGGCAAGCAGGTCACCGAGTTCCAGGATGGCATCCTGCCCTGGGCGCTGCAGAACAACATCGCGCTCGTCTTCGACGAATATGATGCCGGCCGCCCGGACGTGATGTTCGTGATCCAGCGCGTGCTCGAGCAGTCCGGCAAGCTGACGCTCCTCGACCAGAAGCGCGTCATCCGCCCGCACCCCGCCTTCCGCATGTTCGCCACCGCCAACACGGTCGGCCTCGGCGACACCTCTGGCCTCTATCACGGCACGCAGCAGATCAATCAGGGTCAGATGGATCGCTGGTCGATCGTCACCACGCTGAACTACCTGCCGCACGACAACGAGGTCGAGATCGTTCTCGCCAAGTCGAAGCACTACCAGAAGGCGCCGGACGGCAAGGACATCGTCAACAAGATGGTCCGCGTCGCCGATCTCACCCGCAACGCCTTCATGAATGGCGACCTCTCGACCGTGATGAGCCCGCGCACGGTCATCACCTGGGCCGAGAACGCGGCGATCTTCGGCGATATCGGCTTCGCCTTCCGCGTCACCTTCCTGAACAAGTGCGACGAGATGGAGCGCACGCTGGTGGCCGAGTTCTTCCAGCGCTCCTTCGGCAAGGAGTTGCCGGAGAGCGCGGCGAATGTCGTTCTGAGCTGACGGGAAGGCGGGCCATGGCGCGCTACGAGGGCAGTTGCCATTGCGGGCGGGTCGCGTTCGAGGTCGAGGCCGATCTCGGGCGCACGATGACGTGCAACTGCTCCTATTGCCAGCGCCGCGGCTCCATCCTGACCTTCTCGCCCGCCGCCGTCTTCTCGCTGACCAAGGGCGAGGACGCGCTGACCGAGTACCGCTTCCACACGCAGAAGATCCAGCATCTGTTCTGTGAGACCTGCGGGATCGAGGCCTTCGCCAAGGCCAATGGCCCGGACGGCACGCCGATGGTCGCGGTCAATGTGCGCTGCCTCGAGGGCGTCGAGCCGACGGAGCTTTCTCCCGGCACCTTCGACGGACGGTCGCGCTAGGAGCGGTGATGGTTGCGATCGCGGTCGAGCCCGGGCAGGACGAGACGCGCGCTGCGGTTCTGCGTGGCCTGAGCGCGCATAACGAGGCGAAGGTCGGTCCGCGCAACACCAAGCCGCTCGCGATCAGCCTGCGTGACGACGACGGCAGGATCGTCGGCGGTCTCGTCGGCGAGCTGAAATGGGAGTGGCTCTATGTCGACCTGCTCTGGATCGACGCTGCCCATCGCGGCGCCGGCTTCGGCGAGGCGCTCGTGGCGAGGGCCGAGCAGGAGGCCCGGGAGCACGGCGCCAAGGGCGTCTATCTCGGGACGATGAGCATCCAGGCGCCGGAGTTCTACCCGCGCCTCGGCTACCGCGAATGCGGCCGGATGGAGGACTATCCGGTGGCGGGTGAAACGATGCACTACTTCACGAAGGCGCTATGAGCATCTCCAACCGCAAGCCCGGAACGCCGAAGGAAGCCCCGGCCGAGCCGCTGAAGCGGGCGATCTCGGGCGCCATGAAGGCGATCGCGCGCAAGCCCGAAATGGAAATCGTCTTCGCCGCCGACAAGCCCTCGCTGGTCGGCGAGCGGGCGCGCCTGCCCGAGCCGCCGCGCAAGCTTGCGGCCGGCGATGTCGCGATCCTGCGTGGCCATGCCGATTCGATGGCTCTGCGCCTTGCCTGCCACGACGCGACGATCCATCGCCGCGCGGCGCCCGAGGGCGACGCGGCGCGGGCCGTCTTTGACGCCGTCGAGCAGGCGCGCGTCGAATCGATCGGCTCGCGGCGGATGTCCGGCATGGCGGGCAACATCACCGCGATGCTGGAGGACCGCTACCATCGCGGCGGGCGCTATGAAGAGATCACCGACCGCGCCGACGCGCCGCTGGAGGATGCGCTGGCGCTGATGGTGCGCGAGCGCCTGACAGGCCTGAGGCCGCCCAAGGCTGCCGAGAAGATCGTCGAACTCTGGCGCGAGCAGATCGAGGCCAAGGCCGGCGACGATCTCGACCGGTTGTCGAAGACGATCGAGGACCAGCGTGGATTTGCTCGCACCGTGCGCGACCTGCTGGCCGCGCTCGACATGGCCGACCAGTCCGCGCAGGGCGACGAATCCGACGAGGACGAGGACAATCAGGACCAGTCCTCCGAGGATCAGCAGCAGCAGGAAGGCGAGGCCGAGCAGGAGAGCGGTTCGGACCGCTCCGAGGTCGAAGTCAGCGAGGATGCGACCGAGGAGCTGCAGGAGGGCGCCTCCGAGGCCAGCGACGCTCCGGCCGGCGACTGGGACGAGGAAGACGAAAGCTCCGAATCGGAAGAGGCCGGCGAGGCGCCGCGCCCGCGCGAGGGCCGCGGCAACGAGCGTCCGCAGACCGACTACAAGGCCTATACGACCAAGTTCGACGAGATCGTCACAGCCGAGGAGCTTTGCGACGCCGAGGAGCTGACCCGGCTGCGCGCCTATCTCGACAAGCAGCTCGCGAATTTGCAGGGCGTCGTCGCGCGTCTCGCCAACCGGCTGCAACGGCGGCTGATGGCTCAGCAGAACCGCTCCTGGCAGTTCGACCTGGAGGAGGGGGCGCTCGACCCCGCCCGCCTGACCCGCGTCATCATAGACCCGTACCAGCCGCTGTCCTTCCGGCAGGAATCGGATGTGAACTTCCGCGATACGGTGGTGACGCTGCTGATCGACAATTCGGGCTCGATGCGCGGAAGGCCGATCACAGTCGCCGCTACCTGCGCCGATATCCTGGCCCGGACGCTGGAGCGCTGCGGCGTCAAGGTCGAGCTCCTGGGCTTCACCACCCGTGCCTGGAAGGGTGGGCTGGCGCGCGAGTCCTGGCTGCAATCCGGCAAGCCGGTCAATCCCGGCCGCCTCAACGACCTGCGCCACATCATCTACAAGTCGGCCGACGCGCCCTGGCGGCGGGCACGAAAGAATCTCGGGCTGATGATGCGCGAAGGGCTGCTCAAGGAGAACATCGACGGCGAGGCGCTGGACTGGGCGCATAAGCGCCTGCTGGGGCGGCCCGAGCAGCGCAAGATCCTGATGGTGATCTCCGACGGCGCGCCGGTCGACGATTCGACGCTTTCGGTCAATGCCGGCAATTACCTCGAGCGGCATCTGCGGCACATCATCGCCGAGATCGAGACGCGCTCGCCGGTCGAGCTCATCGCCATCGGCATCGGTCACGACGTGACGCGCTATTATCGCCGCGCCGTCACCATCGTGGATGCGGAAGAACTCGGCGGCGTGATGACCGAGAAGCTGGCGGAACTGTTCGAGGAGGACGGGGCTGCTGCCGGGGGGGCCGCCTCGCGCCGCCTGCACTGATGCGCCTCACGCGCCGCGCTGCCCTCGCCGGTCTAGGCGCTCTCGCGTTCCCGCGAGACGCGGCTGCGGTCGAGCAGACCCGCTATCCTGTATCGGTTTCGGCGCGGCCCATCACAGCCTTCGAGCCGCGCAGCCCGGAGAAGCGCCGCTTCGGCGCGCTTCAGTTCCAGGGCGGGCTGGTCCTCTCGTCGAACCATCCGCGCTTTGGTGGCTTCTCCGGGCTCGCGCGCTCGGGTGGCGACATCGTGGCGGTCAGCGACCGTGGCGACTGGCTGACGGGCAGGCTCGCACGGCAAGGCGGCCGGCCGGCCGCTCTCGAAGAGGTCGAGATGGGGGCGCTCCTCGGGGCCTCGGGGCGCCCGCTGGCGCGCTCGGGGCTCTACGACACCGAAAGCCTCTGCATCGTCGATGGCATCGCCTATGTCGGGATTGAGCGCAGGCACGAGGTCGTGCGCTTCGACTGGGCCGCCCAGGGGATGAATGCGCGGGCGCGACCGGTGCCGGTGCCGCACGAGGCGAAGCGCCTGCCGCGCAATCGCGGGCTGGAAGCGCTTAGCGTCGTACCGGTCGGTCCGCTCAAGGGCGCACTCGTCGCGGTCGCGGAACGTTCCGGCGAAGAAAACGAGCCGACGCTCGGCTTCATCCTGACCGGCCCCCAGCTAGGGCTGTTCAATGTCGCTCGCCATGACGGCTACGACATCACCGATCTCGCCTTCCTGCCTTCGGGCGACATGCTGCTGCTGGAACGCTGGTACAAGCCCCTGCGCGGCGTCGGCATGCGCATTCGCCGAATCGCCGGGCGCGATCTCAGGCCGGGCGCGGTTCTCGACGGCCCCTCTCTGATCGAGGCCGATCTCGGCAGCGAGATCGATAATATGGAGGGGTTGTCAGTTCACCTGGAGCAAGGACGCACGATCCTGACCCTGATCTCCGATGACAATTTCTCGTTCCTGCAGCGGACACTGCTGCTGGAATTCGAGTTGCTGTGAGGGGCGTCATGCTCGGGCTTGACCCGAGCATCTCGGAAACCAGTGCATTCTCGTCCCGAGATTCTCGGGTCTACGCTGCGCTTCGCCCGAGAATGACGCCTTGATCCGCAAACGAAAAAAGCGGCCTTGCGGCCGCTCCGTTCAGTCCCGGAAGGGCAGCCCGCTCAGTTGGCGGCGAGCTTCTTCTCGAGGTCGCGCTTCAGCGTGAGCGCGCCGACCGAGAGGTCGCCGGCCGCAGCCTTGAGCAGGAAGGCGTCGAGGCCGCCGCGATGCTCGACCGAACGCAGGGCGTTGGCCGAAACGCGCAGGCGCACCGAACGGCCCAGCGCGTCCGACTGCAGCGTGACGTTCACGAGGTTCGGGCGGAAGACGGTCTTCGTCTTGCGGTTCGAGTGGCTGACGAGGTGGCCGGTCTGGGTGGCTTTCCCGGTCAGTTCGCAACGGCGGGCCATGGCAATCGTTCCTTGCGTCCCCGGCTGGCTCAAACAAAAAAACCGACACGCGACGTGCCGGCGAGCACCGGAAGTCAAATTGAAGTCGGGGTTCCATAGCCAAGGCCACCGGCCGCGTCAAGGAAAACTCCGCTGCCTATTCACATAGGCGTCAGCGTTAACGGGGTGTAAAGATCGCGGTCCGATGCTCTGACCCGCTACCGCTTCGTGCTGCCGGTCGGCAGGTCACGATTCGGACCGAATCAGAGTGCATCTCGTACAGGATTCCTGTTGCCCCAATTCGTATGGGGCGCGGGGTCGTGCCGTTCCGGAGGAGATCGATGAAACCCGCCGTCGCATCGCCTCTGGCAGGTCTCTTTCTTACAGCCTCCCTGATCGGGACGGCGGGCGCCGCGTCGCTCGATGCGCGTTATGATGTTTCGCTGCTGGGTATCTCGCTGGGCGAGGCGAGCCTCTCCGGCGGCATCGACGGGAGCGGCTACAAGCTCGACATGGCGGCCAAGCTCACGGGGCTTGTCGGCGGCGTGACAGGCGGGCGTGGTTCAGGCGTGGCGACTGGCACGCTCATCGGCGGCAGGCTCACGCCGAAGAGCTTCGCCGTCAGTTCCGCCAGCACCAGCGAGAGCCGGACCGTGCGGATGGCGCTGGCCGGCGGCGATGTCGCGGCCGTCGATATCGAGCCGCCGATCGATGCGAAGCCGGATCGTGTGCCGCTCAACGGCAGCCACCAGCGCAATGTCCTCGACCCGCTCAGCGCCTTCCTGATGCCTGTCAGTGGCAAGGGCAAGGACGCCGCCTGCAACCGCACGCTGCCGATCTTCGACGGGGCTGCCCGTTACGACATCAAGCTTAGCAGCGCCGGCACGCGCCAGGTCGAACTCGATGGCTATAAGGGCCCGGTCTCGATCTGCCAGGCGCGCTATGTGCCGATCGCCGGCCACCGGGCGCTGAGGCCAAGCACCAAGTTCATGGCCGAAAACCGCGACATCACCGCCTGGCTCGCGCCGGTCGCAGGCACCGACATGATGGTGCCGGTCCGCATCTCGGTGAAGACCATGATCGGCACGGCGGTAATCGAGGCCTCGAGCTTCAAGGTCGATCCCGGTGTGACGGCGACCGCCCGGCGCTGAACTGCGCGAGCCGTCATGCTCGGGCTTGACCCGAGCATCCCGCTAACCAGTGCTATCTCGTCCAGAGATTCTCGGGTCTACGCTTCGCTCGCGTGAGTGACGGCGTTTCTCAATGCGCCGCCGACCTGGAGAACAGGTTGATGACGAGCACGCCGGCGACGATCAGCCCCATGCCGATCACCGCAGGCAGATCGAGCTTCTGCCCGAAGAGCACGAGCGCGATCAGGCTGATCAGCACGATGCCGACGCCCGACCAGATGGCATAGGCGATGCCGACGGGGATCGTCCGCAGCGTTATGGACAGGCAATAAAAGGCGCAGGCGAAGGCCACGACCGTGATCAGCGACGGCACCGGCCGCGTGAACTCGTTCGAGGCCTTCAACGCCGAGGTGCCGATGACCTCGCTGACGATGGCGACGGCCAGGTAAAGATAGCCCATACGGTCCTGCCTTGGCGCTACGGATCCGGCCGGATTCAGCGGTCGTCCAGCGTTCTTGGAAGGGGACGCACGCCCCGGTCGTCCTCGAAAACAGGCCGGAAGAACGAGCGTTCATAGCTGACGATGAAGCGATCCTTGTCGTTCATCGCGATGGCTGCCTGACATTCCGGATCGGTTGCCGCGCGTTTGCGGTAGTCCTCATAGGCTGCCAGCGACGGAAAGCTGAACATCGCCAGTGCGACGTTGGAGGTTCCTTCCGACGGCATGAAGTAGCCGTGATGCTCCCCGCCGAACTTCTCGACGAGCCTGATCCAGAGCTTGCCATACGCTTCGAAGGCGGGAAGCTGATAGGGGTCGATGATGTAGCGCAGATAGCATGTGATCATGCTCAGGCGGCCTTGGCCTGTTCGAGGAAGGTCCTTATCCGCTCCAGCGCCTTCTCGATGTTCTCCAGCGAGTTGGCGTAGGAGAGGCGGATATAGCCCTCGCCGTGGACCCCGAAATCGGGGCCGCCGATGGTCGCGACGCCGGCTTCCTCCAGCAGCGCCGAGGCGAGCTTCTTCGCCTTCCAGCCGGTCTTCGAGACGTTCGGAAAGGCGTAGAATGCTCCCTTGGGCACAATGCAGGAGATGTTGGGCAAGCCGTTCAGCCCCTTCACAACGGCCTTCAGGCGACGGTCGAATTCGGCCAGCATCGATGCGACCGCGTCTTGTGGTCCGGTCAGGGCAGCGAGGCCGGCCCATTGCGCCGGGGCGTTGACACAGGAATGCGAATTCACCGCGAGCTTGCGGGCATTGTCGTAGAGGGGCTTCGGCCAGACCGAATAGCCCATGCGCCAGCCCGTCATCGCATAGGTCTTCGACCAGCCGTTGAGCAGGATCAGCCGGTCGCGGATCTCGGGATAGGTCAGCAGGCAGACATGCTCTTCGCCGTCATAGAGCATCTGGTCGTAGATCTCGTCCGACATGATGGCCACGTCCGGGAAATTGGCGAGGCCCGCGACAAGCTTGTCGACCTCGCTCTTTGGCGTGACGCCGCCTGTCGGGTTGGCGGGCGAATTGACGATGAGGAGCCGCGTCTTCGGCGTGATCAGAGACAGCGTCTCCTCGGCCGAGAAGGCGAAGCCGTTCTCCTCGCGGATCGGCACCGGGATCGGGGTCGCGCCCGTATATTCGATCATCGAGCGATAGATGGGGAAGCCGGGGTCGGGATACATGATCTCGGCACCGGGCTCGCCGAACATCAGGATCGCCATGAACATGGTGACCTTGCCGCCCGGCACGATCATCACGCTCTCCGGCGAGACCTCGACCTTGAAGCGCTTGTGAAGGTCGGCCGCCACCGCCTCTCGCAGCGGCAGGATGCCGTTGGCCGGGGTGTAGCCGTGATGCCCGTCGCGCAGCGCCTTCACGGCGGCCTCGACGATGTGGTCGGGCGTGGCGAAATCGGGCTGGCCGATGCCGAGATTGATGATGTCCTTGCCCTGCCGCTGCAGCTCGGTCGCGCGCGCCAGCACGGCGAAGGCGTTTTCCTCGCCGATGCGGGCGAAGGAGGGGACGACTTGGAGGGTCATGACAGGCCTCGGGTTATCGTTTCCAGCGGCCAGCTTGGCGAGCGGCCTTGGCGCTAGTCTTGGCCGCAAAGCGGCGCCGGGCGCAAGTCGCAGGCTGCCTTACGCTGCCCGCGGAGCCATGCAGACAGCGCATGAAAATAGTATGATTTATCACCGCTGAGCCTCTTGCGGGACGCCGAGAGGGACCGGATAATTGTCAAATCGTTTTAAAGAAGAAGGCGTCGTCGGCTCGTTCCGAAGTCGGCGCAGGGAGAGGAAGCAAGGATGGCCAAGACCCCCGGTAAGAAGTCCGGCCGGCGCATCAAGCCGGAGCAACTTCGTTCGAAGGCCTGGTTCGACAATCCGGCCAATGCCGACATGACCGCGCTCTATATCGAGCGCACGATGAATTTCGGCCTCTCCCGCGAGGAGCTGCAGTCCGGCCGGCCTATCATCGGCATCGCCCAGACCGGCTCCGACATCGCGCCCTGCAACCGCCATCACCTTGAGCTCGCGCCGCGCATTCGCGACGGCATCCGCGAGATGGGCGGCGTGCCCTTCGAGTTCCCGATCCATCCGATCCAGGAGACCTGCAAGCGGCCGACCGCCTCGCTCGACCGCAACCTGCAGTACCTCTCGCTGGTCGAGATCCTCTACGGCTACCCGCTCGACGGCGTGGTGCTGACCACCGGCTGCGACAAGACCACCCCGGCCCAGATCATGGCCGCCGCGACCGTCGACATCCCGGCCATCGCTCTGCCGGGCGGGCCGATGCTGAACGGCGATTTCCGCGGCGAGCGCACGGGCTCGGGCACGATCGTCTGGAAGGCGCGCCAGATGATGGCAGCCGGCGAGATCGACTATCGCGGCTTCGTCGACCTCGTCGCCTCCTCGGCGCCGTCGGCTGGCCACTGCAACACCATGGGTACGGCCTCGACGATGAATGCACTGGCCGAGGCCATGGGCATGACGCTGCCGGGCGCGGCGGCGATCCCGGCCCCCTATCGCGACCGCTACGAGATGGCCTATCTCACCGGCAAGCGCATCGTCGAGATGGTCTGGGAGAACCTGATCCCGTCGAAGATCCTGACGCGCGAGGCGTTCGAGAACACCATCGTCATCAATTCGGCGATCGGCGGCTCGACCAACGCGCCGATCCACGTCAACGCCATCGCCAAGCATATCGGCGTTCCGCTCGACAACGAGGACTGGACGAAGATCGGCTACGACACGCCGCTGCTGGTCAACATGCAGCCGGCTGGCGAATATCTCGGCGAGGACTATTACCGCGCCGGCGGTCTGCCCGCCGTGATCGCGGAGCTGCTCGAGAAGGGCAAGCTCAAGCCGGCGATCACCGCCAATGGCCGCACCCATGAAGAGAACTGCAAGGGCTTCTTCGCGATCAACCGCAACGTCATCAAGAGCTATGACGAGCCGATGAAGAAGGAGGCCGGGTTCCTCAACCTTTCCGGCAACCTGTTCGACTCGGCCATCATGAAGACCAGCGTGATCACGCCGGAATTCCGCAAGCGCTACCTCGAGAACCCGAAGGACCCGATGGCGTTCGAGGGCCGCGCCATCGTCTTCGACGGGCCGGAGGATTATCACCACCGCATCGACGATCCGGCGCTGGCTATCGACGAGCACTGCGTCCTGTTCATCCGCGGCGTCGGGCCGATCGGCTATCCGGGCGCGGCAGAGGTGGTGAACATGCGGCCGCCGGATTACCTCATCAAGAAGGGTGTCACCGCGCTCGCCTGCGTCGGCGATGGGCGCCAGTCCGGAACCTCGGGCTCGCCTTCGATCCTGAACGCCTCGCCGGAAGCGGCGACGGGCGGCGGACTCGCGCTGCTCAAGACCGGCGACAAAGTGCGCATCGACCTGAAGAAGCGGACCGCCGACATCCTGATCTCGGACAAGGAACTGGCTGAACGCAGGGCCGCGTTCAAGGCGGGCGGTGGCTACAAGTACCCCAAGAGCCAGACGCCCTGGCAGGAGATTCAGCGCAAGATCGTGGGCGAGCTCTCCGAGGGCATGGTCCTCAAGCCGGCGGTCAAGTACCAGAAAATCCACAAGAAGTTCGGCGTGCCGCGCGACAACCACTGAGCGGCGCAACCAGCGCTCTCGCGTGGGGGTACGCGCGGGGACCCCTCTCCCGGGTGGGAGAGGGGCAGGGGCGAGGGACCGCCGCTGATCGTTGAGACGCAACGGAGCCGTTGCGCCTTCTGCGGAAAGGGCAGGCCCTCATCCGGCGCTCCGCGCCACCTTCTCCCATCCGAGAGAAGGGAAAGCGTCGCGGTTCCCATGCTTGGACATGGCATTCCCAACGCGCATCGCCCCCTTCCAGTCGGCGCGCGACTTCGGGGCTGACAAACACTCCTGGGCCCGACACTATGCCGGTCCGCCGCTCTGCTCGCCTTGAAACGATTAAAATGAGCTATTCCCCTCAGATCGAGAGCTTCCGCAAGCTGCATGAGGCCGGCTGCTTCGTCATGCCGAACCCCTGGGATCTCGGCTCGGCGCGCTGGCTGCGCGGGCAGGGCTTCAAGGCGCTGGCGACGACGAGCGCGGGTTTCGCCTTCACGGAGGGCCGGGCCGACCAAGACGTGCCGCGCGACATGATGCTCGCCCATATCGCCGAGATGGTGAAGGCGGTGCCGGATCTGCCGGTCAATGCCGATTTCGAGAACGGCTATGCCGACACGCCGGATGGCGTTGCCGCCAACGTCAAGCTCTGCGTCGCGACGGGCGTTGCGGGCCTTTCGATCGAAGATGCGACTGGGCGCGAGGCCGATCCGCTCTATGCGTTCGAACTGTCGGTGGAGCGGGTGAAGGCCGCCCGCAAGGCGATCGACGAGACGGGCTCCGGCGTGCTGCTGACGGCGCGGGCCGAGTGCTTCCTGACCGGTCATCCCGAGCCGCTGAAGGAGGCGGTGCGCCGGATCGAGGCCTATGCCGACGCCGGTGCCGATGTGCTCTATGCGCCGGGGCCGAAGACGGCCGAGGATATCCGCACCATCGTCGCGGCGGCCGGCGGCCGGCCGGTGAATGCGCTGGTCTATGGCGATTTCGGGCTCACTGTCGACGATATCGCAGCGGCGGGCGCGCGGCGCATCTCGATCGGCGGCGCGCTGGCGCGGGCGGCCTGGGCCGCCTTCATCGAGGCGACGCGGCTGATCGCGGAGGAGGGGAGCTTCAAGGGCTTCGCCGGCAACGGCCCTTCGGCGCCGCTCAACCCGTTCTTCCGCAAGGACCTGGAGGCGCGCTCGTGAGCGGCGCGCTCCTCATCGCACCGGAATGGCTTGGCCTGAGCGGCCTCTGGCAAATCGATGCGAAGGGGCGACGCAAGGCTGTCGATGCGGAGGATCTCGGGCTGTCGGACGAGGTCGGAGACCGCCTCGAAGCCTGGATGGATGCCTTCGACGCGATCTATGACGAGGACGATGCGGCATCCTCGGACTTCGCCAACGAAGTGGACCGGCTGGCCTGGGAAGCGGAAGGCCATGCGCTGGTGCAGACGATCGCGGCCGAGCTCGGCTCCGGCTGGGACATCAGGCAGGATTTCACGAGCTGGCGGGGTAAGGACAAGTCATGACGCTCAACTGGAAGGCGCCGCCATTTCCGCCCGCAAAGGTGCTGGAAGGGCAATATTGCCGGCTGGAGCCGCTCGACGTCGCGCGCCATCTCGACGACATCTGGGAAGCCAATGCCGGGCAGGACACGGTCTGGGACTGGCTTCCGGCCATGCCTCCGAAGACCAAGGAGGAATACGGCAAGCTTCTGCAGTCCATGGTCTCCCAGGCCGGCATCGTGCCGCTCGCCGTGATCGACAATGTCGACGGCAAGGCCAAGGGGCATCTCTGGATCATGGAGATCAGGCCGGCGCATGGCGTCTTCGAGGTCGGCTGGATCACCTATTCGCCCTCCCTGCAGCGCACGCGGGCGGCGACGGAGGCGATCTATCTCGTCGGCGAATACGGCTTCTCGCTCGGCTATCGTCGTTACGAATGGAAGTGCAACAACCGCAACGAGCCTTCGAAGGCGGCGGCGCGGCGCTTCGGCTTCCAGTATGAGGGGTTGTTCCGCCAGCACATGGTGGTGAAGGATGAGAACCGCGACACTGCCTGGTTCTCGATCCTCGACAGCGAGTGGCCGGTCAGGGCCCAGGCCTTCCGCCGCTGGCTCGCGCCCGGCAATTTCGACGAGGCGGGCCGTCAGAAGCTCTCGCTCGGCGCCTTCAACCAGATCGCCGGCATGGCGGGCGAATTGCCGCTGCGCCGGGCCGGGCTCGCCGATATTCCTGCGATCCTCTCGCTTAAGAATGCCGCCTATACGCCGAACGAAAGCATTATCGGCGTACCCTCGCTGCCGCGCATCGCGGACTATGTGCAGGTCGTCGCCGAGCACGAGGTCTGGCTGGCTGAGGACGGCAAGGGACTTACGGCCGCCCTCGTGCTGGAAATCGAGCCTGACGACTTCACCGTCTGGAGCGTCGCGGTTTCGCCCGAGGCGGCCGGCCGCAGGCTGGGCTCGACGCTGATGGCCTTCGCCGATGAGCGTGCGCGGGCGCTCGGCTACGACTCCGTCCATCTCTACACCCACGCGAAGCTGACCCAGCGCATCGGCTGGTACGAGCGCCTCGGCTTCGCCATCACGCATCATGAGGACATGGCCGACCGGCGGCTGACCCATATGCGCAAGCCTATCGCAAAAGCCGGTTGAAAGAGGAAACGAGCATGGCTGGACGTTTGAAGGGCAAGGTCGCGGTCGTCACCGCCGCAGGGCAGGGGATCGGGCGGGCCATCGCCGAAGCCTTCGTGGCCGAAGGCGCCACCGTCTGGGCGACCGACAAGGACGTCGCGCTGCTGGAAGGCATCGCGAAGGCGAAGAAGCGCAAGCTCGACGTGCTCTCGACCAAGGCCGTCAACGCCTTCGCCGAGAAGGTCGGCACCATCGACATCCTCGTCAACGCCGCCGGCTTCGTGCATCACGGCACGGTGCTGAACACCGACGACAAGGCCTGGGACTTCTCCTTCGACCTCAACGTCACCTCGATGCACCGCACGATCCAGGCCTTCGTTCCCGGCATGCTGAAGCAGGGCAAGGGCTCAATCGTCAACATCGCCTCGGGCGCGGGCTCGGTGCGCGGTATCCCGAACCGCTATGCCTATGGCACGACCAAGGCGGCGGTGATCGGCCTGACCAAGGCCGTGGCGGCCGACTTCATCAAGCAGGGCATCCGCTCCAACGCGATCTGCCCAGGCACGATCCAGTCGCCTTCGCTCGACCAGCGCATCAAGGACCTCGCCGCTTCCACCGGCACGACTGAGGCCGCGGCGCGCCAGGCCTTCATCGACCGCCAGCCCATGGCCCGGCTCGGCACGGCCGAAGAGATCGCTTGGCTCGCGGTCTATCTCGCTTCCGACGAGGCGAGCTACACCACCGGCCAGATCCATCTCGCGGATGGCGGCTTCGCGCTCTGAGCGCGAAGCGGCGAGTTTCAGGACAGAACAGATGCACATTCTCGTTCTCGGCGGCGCCGGCATGGTCGGGCGCAAATTCATCGAGCGGCTGGCTCGTGACGGCGGGCTCGGCGGAAAGCCGGTCACCCGCGTGACGGCGCAGGACGTGGTGGCGGCCTCCGCCCCGCCGGCGGCGCCCTTCGCCTTCGATACGGTCGTCTCCGACATCTCGCTTCCGGGAGAGGCGGAGAAGCTGATCGCCTCCCGTCCGGAGCTGATCGTCCATCTCGCAGCGGTCGTCTCCGGCGAGGCGGAGGCGGATTTCGACAAGGGCTACCGCATCAACCTCGATGGCTCGCGGTATCTTTTCGAGGCGATCCGCCAGGCCGGAGACGGCTACAAGCCACGCGTCGTCTTTACCTCGTCGGTGGCCGTGTTCGGGGCGCCCTTCCACGACAAGATCGAGGACGAGTTCTTCACGACGCCGCTGACGAGCTACGGCACGCAGAAGGCGATCGGCGAGCTCCTGCTCTGCGACTATTCGCGACGCGGCTTCTTCGACGGCGTCGGCATCCGCCTGCCGACGATCTGCGTGCGCCCCGGCAAGCCGAATAAGGCGGCTTCCGGCTTCTTCTCCAACATCATCCGCGAGCCGCTGAACGGCGAGGAGGCGGTGCTGCCAGTCTCCGACCAGGTGCGCCACTGGCATGCCAGCCCACGTTCGGCCGTGGGCTTCCTGATCCATGCCGCGACGATGGATACGGCCAAGATCGGCCCGCGCCGGGCGCTGACCATGCCGGGCTATTCCTGCACCGTCGCAGAGCAGATCGAGACGCTGCGCAAGGTCGCGGGCGAAAACGTGGTGAAGCGGATCAAGCGGGAGATCGATCCGGTGATCGATGGGATCGTCGCCGGCTGGCCGCGCAACTTCAATCCGCAGCGCGCGCTCGCTCTGGGCTTCAAGGCCGAGGCGAACTTCGAGGAGATCGTCCGCGTGCATATCGAGGACGAGCTGCAAGGCACGTTCGTGAAGTGAGACGTCTGAGGGCGGCCCGAGAAGGCCGCCCTTTTCACATGCCTGTATGCTCCCTGATGCCGGGGCGTCAGGGCTGGCTGTGCTCGGACGATCCTGCCCGCAGCACGGAGGGGCGGGCCTGCAGGGTATGCACCTGATTTCGCCCGGCCCGCTTCGCCTGGTAGAGATGCTGGTCGGCGATGCGCAGCATGTCCCTGAACTGCTCGCGCACCAGATCGGCTTCATGGACGCCGAAACTGGCTGTGACGCTGCGTCCGCGCAGCGCGTCGATCCGCAGCGCAGAGATCGCTTCACGCAGCCTCTCGGCGATGGCAACGGCGTCCTTGAGGGTCGTCGTGGGCAGGAAGGCGCAGAATTCCTCGCCGCCTAACCGCCCGATCAGGTCGTAAGGCCGCAGGACGCGTCGGGCGGTCTCGGCTATGGCGACCAGAACCTCATCGCCGGCATCATGGCCAAAATCGTCGTTGATGCGCTTGAAGTGGTCGAGGTCGAAGACGACGACCGAGAGCGGCCGCTGCTCGCGCCGTGCGCGCATGACCTCCGAACCGACGACTTCCGCAAGCCAGCGACGGTTACCGAGCCCGGTGAGGGTATCGGAGAAGGCCTGCCGTTTCAGGCGGGCCAGCTTGTCTTCGAGTGTGTCGATCAGCGCGCGGACTTCGTCGGTCAACCGGCCGACATCGTTATCTCGCGTTTTGGGGAGGTGAGGGACCCTGCCCTCCACTCTGTAACTGTGGAGGCCACGAGCCAGGTCACCGACCGGCAGCAGCAGATGCCGCATGATGATGAAGGCGAATGCGGTTCCGACGATCGTAGCCAGAAGTGTGATGACGAGGAGCGCCTGTGCGCTGATGTCCGCTCCGGAGGCTACATAGGCAATGACCGCGATGATCGGGACGTGCGTAGCGACAAAGCAGCCGGCGAAAGCCTGAGTTAGCAAAGAAGAGCTTAGATACGTTCGGATCGTTTTAGGCAGGTTTCTCACAGTTCCATTCCGCTTCCTTCAGATCGTAAAATGGCTAGCAGCCGCCATTCTAGTGAAGGTAAGCGGTTTCGTTCGCATTTTAACGAGTCTTGGCCGGGCGTCTGGGCGAGGAATGACGGCACAGGCCGCTATTCCTCGCCATGGACCTCAAGGGGGCGCTTTCTCGCCCAAACCTCGTGGCTGAAGGCAGAATTCAGGCTGGGCAGGGCTCGCCCTGCGCCTGCTGAACGCGCACATCAGCTTCGGCCAGCGTTTCCGCGGGCTCGTCACTGTCCGACATCGGCTTCCAGCCGCTGCTGCTCCAGCTCTTGAGCGCCGCCCAGGTCGAGCGGTCGAGCCGGAACTGCTCGCAGGGGAACAGTCCGCCGCGCGCCGGCAGCGACTTCAGGAAGGAGCCTTCCGGCCGGAAGCCGGACTTCTCCAGCACCCGCCGCGAGGCCGGGTTGATGACGCGGGTGTCGGCCTCGATCGCCGGCACGTCGACGAGCGAGAACATCGTGTCGATCAGCCCCTGGACGGCCTCGGTTGCGTAGCCCTTGTTCCAGTGCGGCGTACCGAGCCAGTAGCCGATGAACGGCGTGCCCGATGCCTGCTTGTGAGCACCGATCATGCCGATCAGCTCGTTCGGCTTGGAACGCGGTGTGATCGCCAGCACGAGATGCTCGCCCAGCGCATTGCCCTTGCGGGTCGCGAAGATGAAGGGCTCGGCCGCCTGGGTCGGGTAAGGGTGCGGGATCGATGCCGTCATCTCCGCCACGGCCTTCTCGCCCGCGAGGCGGAGGATGGCAGCAGTGTCGGCCATGCGGGGCCAGCGCAGCCAGAGACGCCGGGTCTCGAGCCGGAAGACATCGTCGCGGGTCAATTCGGGGAACATCTGTCTCTCCGTCGGCGCAAACGAAAAAAGGGAGCTGGGACTTCGATCCCATCTCCCCTTCGCTGACCTTCGGGAGACCCGTTTCGGGCCTTTTACCCTTGATCCGTTCGGTTCGATGGAACCGGCGGATCGAGAGATTTCCCTATCCGCCTTTTACTCTGCGGCCTCTTGGGCCGGCACTACGTTCACGAAAGCTCGGCCGAGTTTCGTCGTGAATCGGACTCGGCCATTCGTCGTCGCAAAGAGGGTATGGTCTTTGCCCATGCCAACGTTCGCGCCGGCATGCCACTTCGTGCCGCGCTGACGAATAATGATGTTGCCGGGGACAACGACCTGGTCGCCGAAGCGCTTCACGCCCAGACGCTTGCTTTCAGAGTCGCGACCGTTGCGGGACGAGCCGCCTGCCTTTTTGTGAGCCATAACGCCCTACCTCGAAAAACTGTTGTGTCTCTCTAACCCGAAACGACGGCGAAAGCCACCCGCTTCGGATACGAAATGCCGCAGCACGATCCTGTCAGGAGCGACAGGCGGAGGGCTAGGCCCTCCGGGGTCGTGCCGCGGCGCGAATATCGACGCCGGTTGCCCGGTCTCAGGCCTCGGAGGCCTCGTCCTTCGCAGCCTTCTTGGCCGCGGCCTTCTTCGGCGCAGCGGCCTCGTCGGCGGCCTCAGCCTTCGCGGCCTTGGCGACCTTCGCCGGCTTGGCGGCCTTTTCCGCGACCGCATCGGCGGCGACGGCGCCCTTCTTCATCTCCGGCTTCTTGCCGCCGGTGAGGATGTCGGTGATGCGAATGACGGTCAGCTCGGCGCGGAAGCCGCGCTTGCGCTTGGAATTCTGGCGGCGGCGCTTCTTGAAGGCGATGACCTTCTCGCCACGGGCCTGCTCGACGATCTCGGCGGCGACCGTGATCTGCGAGAGCGCCTTGGCGTCCAGCGTGGTCTTCTCGCCTTCAGTGAGGAGCAGCACGGTATCGAGAGCGACGGTGTCGCCCGGGTTGCCCTCGATCTTGGCAACGGTGATCTTGTCGTTGGTGGCGACGCGGAACTGCTTCCCGCCGGTCTTGATGACTGCGAACATTTTATCCTCCATGTTCGGCCCCGCCCTGTCATGGCTACCCTTCTCGGGGCGCGCATGCGGGACGGCTTTTTGGCAGTCGGTTGCGTGTTCGGTTTGCTCTCGTCGGACTGCGACGCATCGCACAGGCCAAAAGAGATCGGGCGCGGGTTTCCCCGCGCCGGACGGTGCTCGATAGTCGCGCTCTCCTGGGAGGTCAAGCGAAAGCGCAGGGGCGAGGGTGGATTTCTGCACGCCAGGTGCTTGTTTCCCGGCGGCGGCTTGTGTAGTAGGCAGCCTGCTTCGACCGAGAGCGACCGCGGACAGGTGGCAGAGTGGTTGAATGCACCGCACTCGAAATGCGGCATACCTGCAAGGGTATCGGGGGTTCAAATCCCTCCCTGTCCGCCATTTTTCCTGCTCTAGGCGTTTGATTTTGTTGAAGAATCAGGCGTTTCGTGCGCTCGAAGCCCCAACGATCACCCCAACATCTCTTCCCGCTCGCAAATCCCTTGTTGGCGCGAGGTTCCGATGGTTCATCGAGCAAGGCGCCTCCGATTCGCGCCAATTCCAGACATTGGGCCACTGTCCGGAAGCGGACTTGGCTGCCGTTGCAGATCTTCGGTCGTTGAGCTCCTAACCGAGCCCTATAGCCGCAGCCTGCTACCGTACGCACCCGACTCTGGAGATGCAGTGCCCTGCTGGCTTAGCTCAGCAGAGTCAGGACAAGGGAAGCCCGAAGTTCGCTGGCTTGTTGCCGGCGAGCGTTTTCTATCGCCGTCATCCCGTAGTTCCGACGTCACCGCGCCCCAGATCGACATCTGAGCGGTCGGCGACCCAGCCCTGAACCCGGCCGAGATGTGCTCTTAGCGCATCCTGCGCCGTACGCGCGTCGCGGCGCAGAAGCAGCGCAATGATCTGCTCGTGCTCGGTCTGGTATCGTTGCCAGCGATCGAGATTGAAGGTCTGCTGTTTCAGCGAGAGCCACGCCTGACTGCGCCGGGCCGCAACCATGTAGCGGCCGATCTCCTGGAAAACCGGGTTGCGAGTGGCCGCGTAAAGGGCCCCGTGGAACTCGGAATCGACGGCCTCGCAATCCTGCCAGAGTGTCGCGCGGCGCCCTGCCAGCGCAAGCCCTTCGATTTCCGCCAACTCGCTGTCAGAGGCGTTCATGACAATCAGCGAGGCGAGCACCGGTTCGCATTCGCTGCGAAATTCGACGAGTTCCCGCGGAGACGGGACGACCTTGCCGAACTCGGCCCCGATCACCCCACCCTGCCCAGCCGTTGTGGCTGTGGCCGGTCCAACGACAAATGTGCCACGCCCGACCTGGCGCGCGATTAGGCCGCGATCGACCAGCCGCGCCAGCGCATCGCGCACCGTATTGCGGGCAAGCCCTGACGCATCGGCAATGGCGCGCTCCGTCGGCAGCCGCTCGCCAGCCGGAAGGCTTCCGTCTCGAATCGCAGCCTCTATTGCGGCGGTGATCTGACGCTTGTCGACTCCGACCGTGTTCAGCGTCGTCCAAATTCCCGGCATGGCAGATCCATCCGTCGCCGTCATGCTGCCCCTTTTTGCACCAATCAGCCCAAGTCACCATCAAATCTAGACTGAAAAACGGTTCTTGCAAGCCAGTTCGAGCCGTGCAGAATTAGAATGGTCTAAATGGTTCAGTCTGGAATGCCGATGTCTGGTGGCGCGAATTCGGTTGACGTAGCGATTGTCGGTGGCGGCATCATGGGGGCGGCGACGGCGCTGCGGCTCGCCCAGCGTGGCGTCAAGGTCGCGGTGTTCGAGCGCGGAGCGATCGCTTCGGAACAGTCGAGCCGCGCCTGGGGCTTCATCCGGCAGCAGGGCCGCCACGAGGCCGAGGTGCCGCTCGCGGCGGAGGCCAACGGCCTATGGACCGAACTGACTGCGCTGCACGGCCAGCCTGCCACCGGCTTTACCCGCGGCGGCATTCTGGTTCCGGCCGAGACGGAAGCCGATGAGGAGCGCGTCGTCGTTGCCGGTCATGAGACGGCCGCGAAATATGGGCTCAACAGCCGCATTCTGAATGCTGCGGGAATCCGCGAAATCGTGCCGGAATTCTCCGGCCAATGGCGCAGTGCGCTCTACACGGCCGCCGACGCCCATGGTGAGCCGGCTCTCGCGACCCGGACCATCGCGGCTGCCGCAAAGGCGGCCGGCGCCGCCATTCACGAGAACACGCCGGTTCTGGCCGTCGAAACGAGCGCGGGCTCGGTCAGCGGGGTCGTCACCAGGGCAGGCACCTGGAAGGCTCCGGTCGTTCTGCTTGCCAATGGCATCGGCGCTCCGGCTCTGGCGTCCCAGCTTGGGCTCGAACTGCCGATCCAGATCGTGAAGTCCTCCGTCGGCCAGACACTGTCCAGCGCGCCCTTCACGCAGGTCGCGATGTGGACGCCGCGCGTTGCCTTCCGCCCGCGCGGCGACGGCAGCTTCGTCATCGGCAACGGCTATCGCGGCGTTGGCGTCGACTACGAACTCACCATCGATTCACTGCGCAGCATGCGCCATTTCCTGCCGGCCTACCGCCTCAACTGGCGGTTGATGCGGCTGACCATCGGCCCGGATTTCATCCATCAGCTCCGGGCGAAGCTCAGCCGCGAGGCTTCGGTGCAGGCGTTACCTGAACCCGCTGTCAACAGTCGCAAGGTCGCGCACAATCTCACGCGCCTCAACGAACTCTTCCCGCATCTCGGCGGCGTCGGGCTCGAGAAGAGCTGGGCCGGGCGGCTCGACCTTACGCCTGATGCGATCCCGATCATCGATCGTTCTGCGTCGGTGTCAGGCCTGTTCATCGCAGCGGGCTTCAGCGGCCATGGCTTTGCGCTGGGGCCTTCGCTCGGCAAGCAGCTCAGCGAATGGATCGCCGATGGCCGTCCCTCGATCGACCTCTCGCCCTTCCGGCTCTCGCGCTTCGCCGAGGGCATCGTCCACAGCGCCAAGAAGGCCCTCTAGGTCGCGGCGCCCGAACCGTCCGTCAACAATACAGGGGAGAACGGAATCATGGACAGGTTGAATCGGATAGACCGCCGCAGCCTGCTGCTCGCGGCCGGAGCTTTCGCCGCGGTCGGCCCGGCCGAGCTCGCGCGGGCGCAAGCTGCGGGCGCGATCAAGGTCGCAACCTGGGGCGGCTCCTGGCGCGACTCGCTGGACAAGCTCGTCGGAGAGAGCGTCCGCAAGGCCGGCGGCAGCGTCGACTATGTCGTCGACACCCCGCAAGGCAACCTCGCCAAGCTCGTCGCCGCTCGCGGCGGCAACCTGCCCTTCGACACGATGGAGAGCGGGCTCGAGCTGGTGCAGCTGATGGCGGCCGACCGCTTCGTCGCGGACCTTAACTACGACAAGCTGCCGAACGCCAAGGCGCTGCCCGACTTTGCCAAGGCGAAGAACTACGTGATGACGCTCGGCAGCATGGACGGCATCGTCTACAACCACGAGAAGTTCAAGGAACTGGGGCTCGAGCCGCCCAAGACCTATAGCGACCTCGGCAATCCGAGGCTCGCCGGCAAGGTTGCCTTCCCGGACATCACCCACACCCAGCACTGGAACGCCGTCGCCGGCCTCGCCTATGAGGCGGGCGCGTCCGAGGCCGACCTGCTGAAGGCGATCCCGCTCGTCAACAAGATCAAGCCGGCCTATTTCTACTCGGCCTCGACCGAGCTCTCGACCAAGATGGCGGCGGGTGAGGTCTGGGCAGCGCCGTGGCATGCCGGCTTCGTCGTGCGGTTGCGCCGCAACAAGGTGCCGCTCTCGATCAGCTATCCGAGCTTCGGCAGCAAGAAGGGCTCGCTCTGGCCGGTGTTGCACCACATCGTGCGCGGCACCAAGAACGAGGCGCTGGCCGAGACTTTCGTGAACGCCTATCTCGACCCGGAGACCCAGCTCGCCCATGCGAAGGCGACGGGTGTCCTCCCCATCAGCCGGGCTGCCATCAAGGGCATGGTCGACGATCCCGAGAACAAGGGCGTGCTGATGCTCGGCGACGCCGAACTCGACAACCTCTTCGTCGTCGATTTCGCCAAGGTGAAGCTCGCGGAATGGCGCAACGCCTGGGCGCGGGACATCGCGCGCGGCTGATCGACAAGATGACCAGCGTCACGCTCGACAAGGTGGTGAAGCGATACGGGCAGGTCGATGTCGTGCGCGGCGTCGACCTCGCGATCGAGGAGGGCGAGCTCGTCGTCCTTCTCGGCCCCTCCGGCTGCGGCAAGACCACGACGCTCCGGATGATCGCGGGCTTCATCGAGCCGAGCGCCGGCGAGATCCGCATGGGCGCCGAGGTTGTGAACCGCAAGCCGCCGCGCCTGCGCAATCTCGGCATGGTCTTCCAGGACTATGCGCTGTTCCCCAACATGACGGTCTCCGGCAATATCGCCTTCGGCCTGGAGGAGAGGCGCGTGCCGGCGGCGCAGCGCACCGCCCGGGTGGAGGCGATGCTGGCGATGATCCACATGGAACATCTGGCCGGGCGCTATCCTTCTGAGCTCTCGGGCGGCCAGCAGCAGCGCGTGGCGCTCGCCCGCGCGCTGGCCTATGAGCCGGCCGTGCTGCTGATGGACGAGCCGCTCGGCGCGCTCGACCAGAAGCTGCGTGAGGAGATGCAGCGCGAATTCGCTCGTATCCAGCGCAGCGTCGGCATCACCACCATCTTCGTCACCCATGACCAGCAGGAGGCGATGATGCTGGCCGACAGAATCGTGGTGATGAATGGCGGCGTCATCGAGCAGGCGGGCACGGCCGAGGCGCTCTACAATCGCCCGGCCAGCCTGTTCATCGCCGATTTCATCGGCCGCTCGAACAAGTTCCAGGGGGTGGTCGAACGGCTGGAGGGCGGCGAGGCGCAGATCAGGCTCGACGGTGGGGCCCTGATCCGCACCGCTGTTCCTGCGGAGGTCGCCGCCAAGGACAAGGTGATCTGCGTCGTGCGGCCCGAGAATCTGCGTGCCGGCCGGGCCGACCTCGACAACGCGGTGGAGGCGCGCGTCCTGCGCCGCAGCTTCCTCGGTGACAGCGTCGACGTCATGCTCGAGCTGGACGGCCGGGACGAGATCATCCTCAAGGCCGGGCGGGCCGACCTCGCCACGCTGCCCGAGGACGGCAGGCTGACGCTCGGCTTCGCGCAGGGCGACGTTACCTGCTTCCCTGCCAGCGCGCGCACCGGCTGAGATGGGCAATCGTCGCTCCTACGATCTGGCGCTGCTGGCGGCTCTGCTGGTCTCGCTCGTCCTGTTCGTTCTGCCGCTGTTCTTCTTTCTGCGGCAGAGCTTCTATGAAAATCTCGGCATGGGTCTGGTCGGCGACACGCCGTCGCTGCGCAACTATGCCGACATCCTGACCGACCCGTTCTATCTCGGCGTCTTCTGGCGCACGACGCGGCTCTCGGCCGTCGCTGCGCTCATCGGCCTGTGCATCGCCTATCCGACCGCCTATGTGTTGGCGCGCAGCCGTTCGAGCTTCGTGCGCGGGTTGATCGTGCTCCTGCTGATCACCGCCTTCGTCAGCATCATCGTCAAGGTGCTGGGGTTGACCGTGCTGATGGGATCGCAGGGGCCGATCGCCACCCTGCTTCGCTCGCTCACGGGCTCCTCGGCCTCAATGCTGCACAATGAGTTCGCGGTTGCCGTCGGCCTCGTCCAATACAGCCTGCCGCTGCTCGTAATGCTGCTCTTCGGCGTGATCCAGACCATCCCGCGCTCGCTGGAAGAGGCGGCCGCAGTCGGCGGCGCGAGCGACTGGCGGCTGATGCGCCGCGTCCTGCTGCCGCTGTCTTTCAACGGTATGATCACGGCGGGGCTGATCGCCTTCAACATGAACATGGGCGCCTTCACTTCCGCGGTGCTGCTCGGGGGCGGCAATGTGCTGACCGTGCCGGTGCTGATCCAGCGCAAGATCGTGCTGGACGTCGACTATCCGGTCGCGGCCGCGCTCGCCGTCCTGCTCTCGCTGGGTGTCTTCGGCATCAATGTCGGGGTCGCGACGCTGCGGCGCTCGCCGACCGGCGCGTCCCGCATGCGGAGAGCAACGGCATGAGCGGACGCGCCAGCCGCCTCCTTCTCGGCGCCATCGCCAGCGCGACTTACCTGTTTATGGTCGCGCCGCTCCTGGTCATCGCTGCCGCCTCGCTCGATGGCAGCGCCTCGGCCTATATCCGCTTTCCGCCCGAGAGCCTGTCACTGCGTTGGTATCTGGCGATCCCGCAGAAATATTGGCTGTCGCTGACGCTGAGCTTCGTGCTCGCGTTCTCGGCGGCCTCGCTCTCGACGCTGCTCGGCACGCTGGCCGCTCTCGGCATCGCCCGCGGTTCGGCCCGGGGCAACGCCTGGCTGACCACCTGGTTCAACCTGCCGCTGCAGATCCCCTTCGTGGTCACCGGTGTGGTCTTCCTGCAATTCTACAATGTCGTGGCGGAGGCGACGGGTCTGGATCTCGTCGGCCGCTTCGGGGGCCTCGTGATCGCCCATCTCTTCTTCTGCATTCCCTACGCCCTGGGTGCGGTCGGCTCCGTCATCACCGCCGATCTCGACCGCAACGAGAACGCCGCGCGCATAGCCGGCGCCACGGAATGGCGGGTGTTCCGGCGTATCACCGTCCCGGCGCTGAAGCCCGGATTGTTCTCCGGCTTCTTCTTCGCCTTCATCGTGTCCTTCGGCGACGTGCCGGTCAGCGTCTTCCTGGTCAGCGGCGGCACGGCACCATTGCCGATCGAGATCTTCCAGACGCTTCAGTTCGACTACGACCCCACCGTGCTCGCAATTTCCACGATCGTGCTGCTGCTGTCGGCCGGTTTCGTCGTCGCCATGCGGAAGGTGACGGGTCTCGACATCGTCATGCCGGGATCGGGCGCGCGCAGATAGTTACGAAGGATATCGACTCGCCGAAGCAAAGGGCTCCGCCGCATGTTCGATGTACCGTCGTTCCAACTCCCCCATATTTTTGGTGGATTGGCTCGCAGGCTCGGCGTGAATCTCGAAATTTCCTCACGCCTGCATCGACTTGGCTACGCGTTCGCTTCGTGCCCGGGGCCTAGGCTCGACGGGCGTTCCCCAAAATTTTCATATCTGCCGGCGCGTCGAATGGCTGCGAACCGGCTTAAGCTACGCGAAAAACGCGGACTTTTTCTTGAAGCCCTTTCAGGGAGCGGAAGCCGAGTTCTGCAAACCCGATGCCGGAACCCGCGACCAGATCCCGAACGGTGCTCGACACGAGCACTTCGCCCGGACCTGCAAGCGATGATACTCTCGCCGCTGTATTCACAGCGATTCCCGCAATGTCATCGCCCTTGATCTCGATCTCCCCGGTGTGCATGCCACTGCGCACGTCCAACCCGAGCGATCGGACGCCATCGGTGATCGCGCTTGCGCAACGCACTGCACGAGCCGGGCCATCGAACGTCGCGACAAAGCCGTCTCCGAGCGTTTTCACCTCGCGCCCCCGATAGCGAACCAGCTCTTGGCGAACGATATGATCGTGCCGCTCCAGCAGGCCCTTCCAGGCATGATCGCCCAGCTCCGTAATGCGCCGAGTGGAATCGACAATGTCGGTGAAGAGGACTGTCGTTAGAACGCGGTCGCTTTCGAAGTGAGATCGCGAACCCGTCAGAAACTCTTCGATGGCGTTCGTCGCAGCATCGACATCGCCGGCCCAGAGCACATGGTCATTTCCCGGCAATTCGACGTATTGGGATCCACTGACCCCGCGGGCAATGTTCCTCCCACCCTCGACGTTTACACGCGTGTCGCCGACACGATGCAGAATTAGGGTCGGCGTGCGGATAGCGGGAAGAACATGACGCACATCGATCTCGGTATTCATCCGCATCAAAGAGATCACGGCCGTTGGACTAGCGCCTAGTCGCTCAAAGCGAGCCCACCAAGCAGTGAAGCGCCGGTCGCCTACTTTGCTCGGCGCAAAGGCTTCGAGGCTTGCACCCGAGCCCCAGCGCTCGTCGATCCGGGCAACGAATGCCTCAAACCGCTCGGGCGGAAGAACATACGAGAAGAAGTGGGCATAGGTGCCATAGAGGGCCAAAGCGGCGCACCGTTCTGGATAAGTCGCCGCAAACAGCAAGCTCATCGCGCCTCCTTCAGACACCCCGAAAAGTGCGGCCCGCTTGCTTCCAGCTGCATCCATGACGGCACGAACGTCGTCCATCCTTTCCTCGAGAGTGGGCAGGGTCCCGACCCTGTCCGACAGGCCCGTGCCGCGCTTATCGAAGAGGATCAGACGGCTGAAGCTCCCGAGACGCATGAGGAAGTGCGCCAGTGTCGGTTCGTCCCAGTAGTGGTCGAGATTCGAGATAAATCCGGGCACGAAAACGAGATCGATCGGTCCGTTTCCCAGAATTTGATACGCGATGCGGACCTCGCCGCTCCGTGCGTAACACGTCTCAGGTTGCATCCCGGCCTCCCGATCATTCTCAGGCGGTTCGTGAAAGTGATCCCGCTCGACCTCGCAGGTCAATCGCTTCACGCTCAGCCCTAATCAATTGAGACCATGAAGAGGCGCAGGGGTACGCAGCGCGAGAAGGCGAAGTTTGCCCTTTGCCAAAAGCAAACGTTCGTTACGCATTGGCTGCCGGAAGATAGCGAACCATCGCTTGCGGTGGGAGCATCCTCTCCCAAGTTACCGATAGGTCGCTCCGAGGCCTGTCATCTTGCGCCCGATCGTGAGGGATCGTAGACGAAACCATGCTTGCGGGCGATTTCCTGGCGGGCCTTTAGGAAGATCCGCCCGATCTCAAAAAGCCGCTGCGTGGGTATCAGCAGCAAGCGTCGGCGATCTTTTGAATCCGGTGTTCGGACCAGGGTTCCGGCAGCGACCATATCGTCGATATGGCGCGTAATCGTAACATCGCTGGTGAAGGATTCGAAATAAGTCGCGACCTGCTTCACCGTCAATATTTCGCCCTCAAGCCATTTGTGCCCGATCAAAGTAAAAATCATATCCGCTTCGAATATGCTGCGCCAACGATGCTTTAGAAAACCATCTTTTATCATCTGCCGACGAAATTCGGCCCTGTACTCAAGCCAAGACACATCGGACGCCAACAAGGCGCGTTGCTCAGGATCGAGATCGACTTTGTCGTGGTTATTGATCAGAAGCGCGGAATCGAGAGTGCCATTTGATGATATCGGATGGCCGTTATTGTTCATCTAAACAAATTCCAATTGCAGTAATCCTAGTATTTATTCTTGTTTTCCGCTGAATGACCGGAAACCCGCTGCGCGTTTTTCAAGCCTTGCAACACTAACGGCAGCCGAGCACGAAAAGCAAAAATTCGCGTTGGGTACGGTCTGGGGGCATGTCCGCCATGGCTCCAAGGCGCAGGCCCGGCGGTAGCAGAAGGCCCCTCACTCGCCACGGCGAGCGCCGCGGGCGGGATCCTGTAGCCGAACTGCGCACGGTGATTAGCCCCCGCTTAAGTCGAGCCATCTGGCCACGCACGCAGTTCTTTCGAGCTGCGACGAAGCGAACGAGACCTAACGCAGCAGCTGGATTGGAGCCTTCCGCCGAGGAGAAAATCATCACTCCGTGTGGCGCAGGCGAGCGCAGAAAATAGCCGAAGAATTGTAGCTAATTGCCTCTTCGGCCTTCCGGCGCGGATCGCTATTGCTCGGTCACGTTCGTTTTCGTTCGCGAAGCGTGCTCTCGCCGCCCGAAAGCTAGCGCTCGGTTGGCTTGTGGAAATTCGAAACCAGTGGCGGGCCAGGCGCCAGACGGCAGAACTGCCTTCGTCCTGTGGGCGCGAGCCGCGTCTGTCGTTGTCGGAGCTTTGCCGTGCCGAACGCAGTTGGAGTTCTTATGCAGCAGCCAGATCCTGACTGCAGCCAAATTGCCTGCGCGGTTCGCCGTCATCTGCGCCGCCGGGACCCGAACCGGATTGCTGCAGTCATGAAGGTCAGATGGCTCTCCAGCATCGCGTTCTGCCTACTGGCTGCAGGCTGCAGCAGCGACGTCCGGATGAGTGCGTTGCGCGCGGATATGGCCAGCCGACAGGTCGCGGCCGAGATGGCAGCCAGCCGTCCTGATGCCACGCCGGAAGATAAGGAACGCGCAAGGGGCTATGCCTCTGCACAATCGTGCATCGATCAGCTTCAGACGCATATTCGAGCAACTCAGGCGGCAAACATGGCGACAAGCGGCGCAATGACCGCGGTTGGTTTTGCCGGCCCAGGCGGTGCGTTGGCCGCTCGCGCTCTGGCTCCGGCAGCCGGCCTGGCAGCGAAAGGTCAAAGTGAATTTAGCGTCGCTTGTTACTACGAGACTCCTGACCTGCCCGCGCAATATATCTCCAAGGAATTTACAAGATCATGTTTTATGAAAAGTCGATCATCCGCATCACTCTCGCATCACTTGCGGTGACGTTTATGAGTGCATGCCAGAGTCCTTCTTCGAATTTTCAAGGAGTGAATTTTTCTGACGAAACCCGAGCTTTGGAAGGGCAGCTCAATATGGAATCGACTGCCTTTGGAGCTGCTCAAGGCGCGAGCACCATAGCTGCATCCGCCGATCCCACGGGAACATCCAGCTTTGCCAAAGCGCCTGTCGCGCTTGCGGCTCGAAACGCGTTGGCGAGGAGTGCCGACGCGCGCATGGACGCTCAGCTGAAGCGGGACGAGCAGGCGCTCTATCGCCGCTACGGCATGAACCCGGACGGCACCCCTTCGGGAAAGAAGCCAGCAGACAGCCATTGAAGGTCGCGTCACTGCCACGCGCGCGCCTCTCGAAGCGAATTCTTTACTCAAGGTACAGCCCTCCTGGCTGACGCAATAGGATGGGACAATGCGCCGGTGGGGGATTGTGGCGTTTTGCTTTGCCGTTTTTCCGATCGGCATCGGGGGAGCCCAGCCGCGCAAGGGCGACTTCCTTCAGGACTACCTGACGTACCAACTTTGGATGAAGCACGATGCGACCGATATGTTGCTGCGCGATACGATCGGGAGATGGGTGGTCGATGCGATGCGAGGGCATTCGCCCTCGCGTCTCGCCAGCTATGCCGACGATGACATCGTTGTAGCTGTTCAGCGCCATTGTGAAGCGCAGCCGGAGCAAACGCTGACGGTAGCCACGTTTTTAGCCAGCCAGCGTCTCCCGGAGTAGCGCCTGCCGGCGGGCGGCCGCGAGCTTATTCCACAGGAATACGGGGCATGCTAATGCACGTCAGGAGGATGTGGCGCCTCGACTCCTCGCGCAGTGTGTTGTTATCGGACGCGCGTTGCGCGCCGCGCTGTTCAGAAGCGGTCATTCTGTTTTAGCTCGCGCGCCGATGAGCAGACCTTCCCAACATCTCCCAAGCGCCAGTTCCGGACATAGGGTCAGGGCGAGAAGCGGACATTCGTGGTGCACAGAGCCGGCTGTCGGGGCGCACATTTATGTCGTAACGTCTTCAGTCGATCCAACGAATCCGGTTCAGGAACAGGCTCTCGTTCGGCGTTGGCGTGAACTGCACAGACTTGGCCGCGCCATATCCGGCGACGGTTTGGTAAAGCGGAACGACCGGAAGCGAGGTGGCGATGATCTCGTGCACCTTGCGGTAGTCGGCCAGCCGCGCCGCCGGGTCGAGGGCGGAGCGTGCGCGGTCGAGCAGGCCGTCAACCTCCTTGTTCTCGACGATCGTCCAACCACTGCCGGCATGGAAGAGCTCGTACAGCGCGCCGTCCGCATCCTGACAGGCGCACGACGAGCGGCTGATCGCCAGGACCGGGGCTTCGACGGGGCCGCGCTGGGTGCGCTGCAAGAAGCTTGGTGTATCGATTAGCTCAATCGATACGTCGAGCCCAACATCGCGCAGCTGCTGCTGGATCGCCTGGACGACACGCTGATCGAAGAAGGGCGCGGTCGTGAGCGAGATAGCAGCTTTGCCGGCAGAGCCCGCCTCGGCAATGAGCACCTTCGCACGGGCCGGATCGTAGGCCAGGCCTGCGATACCCTCGGCCCAGCCGAAATGTGCGGGCGTCAACATCTGCGCGATCGGCTTCTCCTGTCCGCCGAGGATGCCGTCAATGATCCCCTGCTTGTCGACGGCTCGGGCAATCGCCTCACGAATCTTGGGATTGTCGAAGGGAGCGCGGTTTGGGTTCAGACGTAGATAGGCGAGCCGCTCGGTCAGCGTCGTAAGCGGCTTGGCGCGTTGTGAACTCTTGAGCTGGGCGAGTTGGTCGCTGTCGAGGCCGACCACGAGATCGGAGGCGCCGGCCTGCAGATTGGCGAGACGCGTTGCGCTGTCCGGCACCGCACGGAAAAGCGCGACCGGAAACGGCCCTTTGGTTCCCCAATAAGTATCGTTGCGGCTCAGCGTCACGGCGACGCCGCGCTGCCAAGCCTCGAACTTGTAAGGCCCGCTCCCGACTGGCTTTAGGTTGAAGGCATCCTTGCCCACCGCCTCGATGACCTTCTTGGGGACGATGGAGAGCTTGACGAGCTGTGCGAGCAGGGCCGGATAGGGCCCATCTGTGATGAGTTTAATCTCTGTCGGGGAAAGCGGGACGGCCTGCACAATCTTGTTGAACTGGCCACGCTGCGGGCTGGCGAAGCTCTTGTCGGTGACGCGCTCGATGCTGAACGCGACATCATCCGCCGTAAGCTTCGAACCGTCGTGGAAGGTCACGTCGGGCCGGAGCGCGAAGACAACCTCCGTGTCGGACACGTTGCGCCACGCCGTGGCTAGCTGCGGGACGATCTCGCCTTTGTCGTCGCGGGTGACAAGGTTGTCGAAGATGTTGCGGTAGACGTAGTAGCTGTCGGGATTCCACTGGAGCTGAGGGTCGAGTGTGGAGGGCTCGGCTGCGAGATCGACGACGAAGCGATCTGCGCCGGCGATGGCGGGTGTCGCTACGGCGATAGCGGCGGCAATGAGCCAGGGGAACGATTTGCGCATCACTCTTCCTTCCGTTTGCCGCGGGGACAGCAACTTAAGTCTTGGCGCGAATCGCTCATTAGAACCATCGCGCTCGCAAACGTCAGCCGAGCCATCCGATCAAGCTGAGCAAATGATAGGCCATCGCGGTCGTCTCACAATTCTCTTCTGATCGGCCAAAGGAGAACAATTCGCTCGCGAAAACAGCGCTTTGGCCAAATTGCGAGAGCTGGACCTCATGCTACTGCACAGGCGCGGAGGTGAGAACCTGACGGCGGCCGCGCAAAAGGCCCATCGTTCTCCCTACTTTTTTCATGAGATAGGCAACAGACCTATGGGATTGCCGAGCAGGACCACCACTTGCGGGGCTTCACCAGATCCCGGTTCGCGACGCATCCATAGCAGAGACCAGCTATCGCACTTGACGATTGCATCTCTTCATTGACGCCTAGTGCCGAGCTTGCGCGATGCGGCGCTCGATGCTGCGGCTGTAGAGCGACATGGCATAGCAGCAGATGAAGAAGACGATCGCGGCGAAGACGTAGCCCTCGCGACCAAGCCCCAGCCAGTTCGGGTCTTTGAGCGCTTGGCCGATGATGCCGAGCAAATCGAACAAGCCGATGATCGAGACGAGCGTGGTGTCCTTGAACAGGTCGATCACGGTGTTGACGATGCCGGGAACGGTCAGTCGGAAGGCCTGCGGCAGCACGATGAGGCGGTGTGCGTTCCAGTAGCTCAGCCCGAGCGAGGCTGAAGCCTCGTACTGCCCCTTGTCGATGCCCTGCACGCCGGCCCTGACGATCTCGGCGAGATAAGCCGCGACGAAGAGCGATAGCCCAACGATAGCGCGCAGCAACCGGTCGAAGCCTGTGCCTTCTGGCAGGAACATTGGCAGCATCACCATCGCCATGAACAGCACCGCGAGCAGCGGCACACCGCGAAGCAGCTCGATGAATCCGGTGCATAGCCAGCTGATGGCGGGCAGGCTCGAACGCCGGCCCAGCGCGAGAATGATCCCCAGCGGCAGCGCGATGACGATCGTCGCGTAGGTCAGGAGAATGTTCAGCGAGAGGCCGCCCCACTGGTCGGTCGGGACGAAGGGCAGGCCGAAGACGCCGCCGAGCAGCAGCGTACTCGCGATAAGCGGGCACAGCGTCACCAGCAGCAGGATGCAAAGCGGCTGACGAGGGTTTCGCGGCCAGGCGGCGGCGATGACGAAGGTCGCCAGCACGAGACCGGCGAGCTTGACGCGCCAGCGCTCGGGCGCGGGGTAGCGGCCATAGAGGAACATGTCGATGCGGTCGGTGACGAAGGCCCAGCAGGCGCCCGCGCCGCAGACCGCGCGGCTCTGGCCGTGGAAGACGGCATCGGTGACGAGCCAGCGAAACAGCGGCGGCACCAGCACGACGAGCAACGCTACCGTGAGCAGCGTCACCAGCCCCGCGCGCATGGAGCCGAAGAGGTTCGTCTGGACCCAGCGGCGAATGATGGCCGTCGCCGAGACGAGCTGAGGGCTGGGTTCCCTGGGGACAGCGGCGGCAACAGGGGCGGCGTCGGTGCTGGACATCGCTGCTCCTAGCGTTCCTTAAGCGCGAACCGGGCGTTCAGCCGGGCGAGCCCCGCTGAGGCCAGGAGATTGACCGATAGGAAGACGCCCATGAGGATGACCATCACCTCGATCGCCCGGCCGGACTGGTTGAGCACAGTTCCTGCGAAGATCTGGACGATCTCCGGATAGGCGATGGCCGCGCCGAGCGAGGAGCTCTTGATGAGGTTGAGATATTGGTTGGTCATCTGCGGGATCATCACCCGCAGCGCCTGGGGCAGCACGACGAGCCGGAGCGTCGGCCAGGGCCTCAAACCGAGGCTGTAGGCGGCCTCACGCTGGCCCTTGGCGACACCTTCGACCGAGCCCCTGACGATCTCGGCGATGAAGGCGGCGCTGTAGAGCGAGAGTCCCGCCCAGAGCGCTACCAGTTCCGGCGGCATCACCATGCCGCCTGCGAAGTTGAAGCCCTTGAGCGCCGGTACGCTCCAGCCCGAAAGGCTCTCGACGAGGACTACGAGCAACACGGCCGGCACCAGCCAGAGCCAGCGCGTGCCCCGCCGCCGCATCGGCAGGAAGCGGCGCAGCAGCGGCACCAAGACGAGGCTTAGCGCCAGCAGCAGGGCGAGTATCGTCGTCCAATCCCCCGCCAGCGGATATGGCACGAACAGGCCGCGGATGTTGAGATGGAACAGTCCGCCCAGTGACAGGCTCTGGCGGGCCTGAGGCAGCAGTTGCAGCACGCCGACATACCAGAACACGATCTGCAGGAGCTGCGGCGTATTGCGGACCAGCTCGACGAGGGCGCCCGAGGCGTTGCGCATCAGCCAGCTGTTCGAAAGCCGCATCACCCCGAGTGCGAGGCCAAGAATGGTCGCCGTAACCACGCCGAGCGCGGAGACGAGCAGCGTGTTCGAGAAGGCCGCGACTAGCGCCATGGCGTAGCTGTCGGTCGGCTTGAAGGTGGTGATCTGGAATGGCATGGCGAAGCCGGCCGGGCGCCACAGGAAGCTGAAGTCCAGCTCCATGCTGCGACGGGCGAGGTGGCTCGCCGCATTGTGTCCGAACCAGATCAGGACGGTGAGCGCGCAAGCCACCACCACGCCCTGCCAGAGCAGGGCGTGAGCGGGTTTCATGGGCCAGAGCGCGGCGTTGCCGGACGTGGTCTTCATCCGAGCCATGCCGCTGATCTCACCGGAACGGCAGCGGATAGTGCAGGCCGCCCTGCGACCAGAGATTGTTCAGGCCGCGCGGCAGGCCGAGCGCCTTGGGCCCGAAATGGGCGTCGTAGATCTCGCCGTAGCTCCCGACGGCCTTGATGGCCTTGTAGAAGCCTTCATTGTCGATGCCGAGCTGCTTGCCGAAATCGCCCTCCAGCCCGAGCAGGCGGCGCACGAACGGATCCTCGGACTTCTTCTTCTCATCGACATTGGCCTTGGTGATGCCGAACTCCTCGGCCGTCTTGAGTGCTGTGTCGACCCAGAAGACGATGTCGGACCAGCGATAGTCGCCATCGCGCGTGTGGATGCCGAGTGGCTCCTTCGAGATGACCTCGGGCATGATGATCCAGTCGTTCGGCACCTTCATGGTGGAGCGGGCCGCGGCGAGCGAGCCCGTATCGTCCGAATAGCCGTCACAACGGCCCGCTTCCGCAGCGGCGAAAGCTTCCTCGGATTTCTCGAAGAGCAGCGAGTCGATCTTCGTGCCCTTCGAGCGGGCGAAGTCCGCGATGTTGAGTTCGAGCGTCGCGCCGGTCAGCATACATATGGTCGCGCCGTTCAGCTCGGCCGCGGTCTTCACATTCAGGCTCTTGCGGACCATGAAGCCCTGACCGGCGTAGAAATTGACGCCGACCTCGGTCAGGCCGAGCCCGATGTCGCGCGAGAAGGTCAACGTCGAGTCGCGGATCAGCACGTCGATCTCGCCCGACTGCAGCACCGTGAAGCGCACCTTGGCGGTCGTGCCGACATACTTGACCTTCTTCGGGTCACCCAGCACCGCCGCGGCCAGTGCCTGGCAGTAGTCGACGTCGAAACCCTTCCAGGCGCCGCTGGAGTCCTGATAGGCGAAGCCCGGAATGCCGCTGTCGACGCCACAGACGAGCTCGCCGCGCTTCTTGATGGCTTCCACCGTCGGCCCCGGGGCCGGCAGTGTCTGGGCGGAGGCGGCAGTGCCAAGCAGGGCGGCGCCAAGGGCGGACAGAATGGTTCTGAAGAGGGTCCGGTCTGATCTGGTCACGGTGACGATCCTTCTTCTGCGGTCAGGCGGCTCGGGGCTGGAGGAAACGGTCAGGCTGCTTCGTATCGAACCGGCTCGGCGTGCCAGCCGGACTTGCGCTTGGCCCAGTAGGTCTCGCGCAGCTTCTGGGTGACGGGGCCGGGGCGATCGTTATTGAGAATGCGCCCATCGAGGCGGCTGACCCCGATCGGGCCGCCTGCGGTCGAGGAGACGAGGATCTCATCGGCGTTGCGTAGCTCTTCGAGCGGGACGTCCCGGACCTCGCAGGGCAGGCCGAGCTCGGCGCAGAGCTCGATGACGGAGAGGCGCGTGATACCGCCCAGCACATTGCGGTCCGGCGTCGATACAATGCCATCGGTGATGCAGAAGACGTTGTAGCCCGGACCCTCCGTGACGTTGCCGGCGGCATCGAGCAGGATCGGGTTGTCCGCACCCTTCTCATCCGCTTCGAACAGGGCCGCCGTCATGTCGGCCCAGTGGAAGTTCTTGGCGCGGGCGTTGACCGAAGCCTCGGGAATGCGCGGGGTCGAGGCGACGATCATATGAGCGCCGCGCTCGATCACTTCCGGCTTCATCAGCCAGACATAAGGAATCGCGTAGGCGCTGAGATAGGGCCGGGCATTCTTGGGGTGGTATTGCGTGCCGGGGAGGGGGCGGCCGCGCAGGCAGTCCATGGCGACATAGGCTTCTCGCAGCCCTGCAAGCGAGACGAGCCGATGCAGGATGGCGCGGATATCCTCGTCGCTTTCGGCGGGGATCAGTCGCATCGACTCCATCGAGGCGCGGAAGCGCTTGAGATGATCGTCGAGCCTGAAGAAGGCCCCGTCCCAGACGCTGACGACGTCATAGGTCACGTCCGAGCGGCGGAAGCCCCAGTCGGTGATCGGGATGCGGGCCTCGGCGATCGGCATATAGGCGCCGTCGATGAAGGCTGCGCCGCTCGCCCATCGGGCGGCGTCTGTCGATGACGGAATCGATGCGGTGACGTTCATCCTGGACCCCTTCGTCGCGGTTTTAGGATCACGGTCAGCCAGCGGCATCCCTCGGTCGCACGCCGAGGGCCGGTGGTCATGTCAGGCAAGATTCGCGCCGCATCCGCGTCCGGACACGGCAGCGATGGTCAGCCGGGCGGCAGCTCGGAGAGTACGGCGTCGAGGCCGACGCGTATACGGCGGAACATCTCGTCGAGCTCCGCTTCGGTGATGATCAGCGGGGGCGACAGCACGAGACAGCCCTTGAGCGGTCGCAGGACCACTCCGGCGGCGAGCGCTGCGTCGTAGACCTGCGTCGCAATACCACCTGGCACCAGCGAAGGCGCGGCATCGGCACCGTCGCCCGCGCCCGGCAGCGCGACCTGGATCGCACCGGCGAGGCCGAAGGCGCGGGTGGTCGTGACGAGCGGGTGGTCTTCGAGCGCCTTGAGCCCCCTCGCGAAGACGGGCGAAACGGAGCCGATATGGCCGAGAATGTCGCGCCGCTCGAAAATGTCGAGCACCTTCAGCGCCACCGCGGCGGCGACGGGATGCGCGCCATAGGTCGAACCGTGATTGAAGATGCCGGCCGCCTCCGACCCGGCCTCCAGCCGACTGTAGAATTCGTCCGACATCACCACGGCCGAGATCGGCTGGTAGGCGCCGGACAGCTGCTTGGCTGTGCTGAGACAGTCCGGCTGGAAATCGAAGCTCTGGCAGCCCCACATCGCGCCGGTACGGCCGAAGCCGGTCACGACCTCGTCGGAGTACATCCGGATGCCGTAGCCGTCGAGCAGCGCCTTGATCTTCTGGAAATAGCCGCGCGGAGGCGGGAACATGCCGGAGGAGACGGAAAGCGGTTCAGCGATGAAGGCCGCAACGGTCTCCGGTCCGGCCTCTTCAATGGCGTCGTGGATCTCGGCGACAAGGCGGTCGGCGTATTCATCCTCTGTCTCGCCGGGCAGGGCGCCCACTGGCCAGGTCGGATGCGTGACGTGGATGACGTCGTCGGTCGGGATGCCGAACGCCTCCTGAACGGGGCCGCCGCCGCCCAGCGCCGTGGTGAAGATGGTCCCGCCATGATAGCTCGCGCGCCGCGAAATCAGCTTGCGCCGCTTCGGTTCACCGGCCACGCGGTTGGCGTACCAGGTGAATTTGACGAGCTGGTCATTCGCTTCGGAGCCCGTCGTCGCGAACATGACATGAGCATTCGGGATCGGCACGGCGCGGGTCAGGCGTTCGGCGAGCTCCATGACGACGGGCACCGTCCTGTGAATGCCCGAAGGGTACATCGGCAGGGCGCGAAGCTGCGTGATCGCGGCCTCGATCAGCTCATCGTCGCTGAAGCCGAGGCCGACGCAATAGAAGGTCGAGACGGCCTCGATATAGTCCTTGCCGTCCTCGTCATATGTGAAGACGCCCTTGCCGCGCGTGAAGACCAGCGGTCGATCCTCGCGCAGCTTCTTCAGGTTCGAAAAGGGCAGCAGGAGCATGTCGGAGTGACGGTTGGAAAGGCGTGCGGCGATGTTCATGACATGCACCTACCTGTGATCACAGTTGACAGGGGGCGACTATATGGCAATGACGAAAGCCGTCAATCGCGCGTAGGGTGATAAAATATGCGATGATTGGGCGCGATTTATGCAGAGCCTGTTTTATGTTCGCTGCGCTGCAGGCCGTCTGTGATCACATGACGTCAGCCTAAGAAGGAGAGCCCTTTTCGTGACAGTTTGGCCTCGCCTGCGACATCCTCCGGCAGAAGCTGATCCCGAGTTGGAACTGGAGGGCGGGGCTTGATCGAGAGAGATGGCGCAAAGAGCGCCAGCACCCTGTCGGTTCAGGTGTATGAATCGCTTTGCCAGAGGATGCTCGCCGGCGAACTCTATCCCGGGGCCAAGCTCTCGCTGCGCTCGCTAGCGACGGGATTCGGCACCAGCATGCAGCCCGTTCGCGACGCCGTATCCTCTCTGGTGGCGGAGGAAGCTCTCGAGATCACGCCGGCGCGCGTGATCCAGGTGCCGCCGCTTGACCGGACAGTCTGCGATGGCATCTGGCTGCTGCGCTCGCTGACTGAGGGCGAGGCCGCGGCGCTTTTCGCTCAGCATGCGCCGGAGGCGGATTTCCATTCGCTGCAAGGTCTCACGGAAGCGGTCCGCCGCGCCTATCGTGGAGGCAATGTCAGCGAGCACATGCTCGCCTTCCAGGATTGGTCCTTCTTCATTGCCGAGCGCTGCGGCTCGCCCATGCTGGCGGCACTGATCCGGCGGCTGCGGGTGCGCAACGCACCGATCATAGCGCTGGCCCTGAGCGCTGATGTCCCGGATGAGCCCGTCTTCATGGAGTTCTCGACGCATATCATGGAGGAACTCGCGCTGGCGGTCCGCACGCGCGACCCCGGCCGCGTCCGAGACCTGCGTCGCGTCGATATCCTGACCTATCAGCGTTACCTCTATGCCCGGCTCGGCTGGAAACTGGAGTGACCGCATAGCCCTCCATTTCAACCAGCAGCTTTGGCTTTTATCGATGACGGGCTCGGTTTGAGCTCGCGATGCAGGTCAGCCTGCCCGCACTCATCTCCGAGAATGCGTCTGCTAGGGGCCTTAAGCCTATGCGGGGCGGACCGATCTGGCCCCAGCGATCGCGAAAGAACTCACGAGAAAGCGCACTGAGGTAGGCTGGGCTCACACGTAGCTCGCTCCCGGGCGGCGATAGCGGGCGACCTGACAATCGCACATGCGACGGCGATCAAACTGCGGGCTGCGACCTGCTGCCAGTTCTTTGGACAGTCGGTTAGGTTAATCCGACCTAACAGGACACGCCGGCCACCGTGAGCACGCCCGGGAGGTCAAGCTGATCCAGATCGTTCTGCCGCGGACCGATCTGAAGTTGACCTCCGGTATTTGCTGTGGCGTATCGAACTGGGCCGAGGCAGCGGAGCGCCACAAGCGGACACTGGCTCCTTGCCTGAAATCGGACATTCTCAGCCGCGGTTAGGCTAGACGAGAAAATGGTCTCGGGGCGCGGGCATTCGCTGCGCAGGCGGTCGGGTCAAACGGCGGCTGCGCCGTTTTCCCGTCTGCCCGGCACGACCATGGGTGCCCCTGTGACCGGGTCCGCGATTATCGTGCAGGCAATCCCGAAGACGGCCTCGACCAGTTCCGCAGTCACGACGTCCTGGGGTGGTCCCTGTGCCAGGATCTCGCCATCGCGCATCGCCACGATCCGGCCCGCGTACCGGCAGGCATGGTTCAGATCGTGCAGCACGGCCACGATCGTGCGCCCGGCTCTATGCAACCGCCGGCAGAGCTCCATGATCTCGATCTGATGCGCGATATCAAGGTATGTCGTCGGCTCGTCGAGCAACAGGAGTTCGGTCTCCTGCGCCAGGGCCATGGCGATCCAGGCCTTCTGTCGTTGACCGCCGGAAAGCTCGCCGAGGCGCCTGTCGGCGAGCTCGGCCACACCTGCGAGCTCCATCGCTGAGCGAACGGCCGCATAGTCCGTCGATGAACGTGGCCTGAGCAGGCTCGTATGGGGATGGCGTCCTCGAGCGACGAGATCCGCCACCGTGACGCCTTCGGGCGCTTCTGACGATTGCGGCAGGACACCGAGCAGCCGCGCCCGCTCGCGATGCCCGAACGATGCGATCGGCCGGCCCTCGAGCAGCACGGTGCCGCGGATGGTGTCCTGAAGACGGGCAAGACTGCGTAGCAGGGTGGATTTCCCGCAGGCGTTGGGGCCGACGATGATCGTGAAGCTGCCGGCCGGAAAGGCGATGTCGAGGCCGCGCAAGATGTCTCGCGCGCCGCGCCGTACCCAAACACCCTGCACCTCCAGACGCTTTGTAGAGGTCACGGTGTAGCCTCCCGGCGTCGAATCCCAAGCAGAAGCAGCACGAAACAGATGCCGCCGAGGCAAGCTGTCACTGCGCCGACAGGCAAGACCCGCGGCGCGAATGCAAGGCGGGCCACGCAGTCGCTCGCCAGCAGGAACAGCGCGCCGAACAGGGCCGAGGCTGTCAGCGGCAGGCCGGGGGAGCCGAGCAGGCGCCGCGCGGCCTGCGGCGCGATCAATGCGACGAAGCCGACAGGGCCTGCGATCAGGGTCGCTGTCGCGGTGAGGCCAAGCCCGAGCAGCCCCAGCCGCAACCGCGACCGTCCCGCAGGCTCGCCGAGGGAAAGAGCCTTGTCGTCGCCGAGTTCCAGCGTGCGCAGGCTGCGCGAGCCGGCAAGTCCCAGCAACAGGAGTGGGGCCAGCAGAGCTATTCCCAGGACGAGCCGCGCCGGATCGACCCCGGCGAGCGCGCCCTGTCTCCAGCTGGCCGCGACGAGAGCGGTGTCGAGCGGCGCGACCATGATCAGCCAGTCATTGAGCGCGCTGAGGCCAGCGCCGACGGCGATGCCGATCAAGATCAGCCGCGACGGTGCGGTGCGGGCGGAGCCGGCGGCTACATAGACGAGGAGGCCGGCAGCGAGCCCACCGCTGAAGGCTCCTGCGGCCACGACCGCAACGGAGCCGCCCGCGAGCAGGGCCAGGATTGCGCCGAAGAAAGCGCCGGCATCGCAGCCGATGACGTCCGGGCTGCCGAGCGGATTACGGAGCAGGGTCTGGAACAATGCGCCGGCCATGCCCAGCGCCGCTCCGGCGCAGAGAGCGGCCGCGACACGCGGCAGACGCCATTCGACGACGACGAGACGAGTTGCAGCCGGGCTCTCGCCGGCCAGCGCCTGCAAGATCGCCGCAGGAGCGAAAGCGGTCCTGCCGAGACCGAGTGCGGCGATGGCGAGCCCGAGGCAGCCGATGGCGAGGCCGAGATGACAGGCCAGGCTGCGCGCCGACATCGATCCGCGATCCGGGGTCACGCGAGGTTCCTCCTGTGCCGCGCCAGCAGCAACAGAAGCGGTGCGCCGAGCACACCCGCGACGATGCCGACCGGGATTTCCGCCGGTGGCGCGGCAATCCGGCCGATCACATCCGCCACGAGAACGAGGCTGGCGCCGATCAGCGCTGCCAATGGCAGCAGCGTCCGCGCCGCCGTTTCGCCGAGGCGCCGCGCGATATGGGGTGCCGCCAGCCCGACGAAGGCGATCGGGCCGGCCGCAGCCACCGCTCCGCCTGCCAGAAGAACCACAGCCAGCAAAGCCCCGATCCGGATCGGGGCGATGGCAGCGCCGAGTGTGGTGGCCCGTTCTTCGCCAAGCGCGAGCAGGTCGAGCCCCGGCGCAAGCAGCAGGGCCAGCACCCCGCCGACCCCGATTGCGGCCAATATGCCGGGCAGGATCGTCCCGCCATCGCCCGATAGTGAGCCCACCCGCCAGTTCCGTGCGAGATCAAGCCTGTCCGGATCCGAGAGCGCGATAGCCTGGCCGATGCCGATGCAGAACGCGGTGACCGCAACGCCGGCCAGAACCAGGCGGATCGGGCCAGCCTCGCCACCTTGCCTGCCCGCCAGCGCCTGAACCGCGACCGCCGCCAGAGCCGCACCCGCGGCCGCGAGCGCGATGATCAGGCGCGGTTCAACCGCCTCGAAACAAGCCGCTGCGAGCAGGACCGCAAGGCTCGCCCCCGCATTGATGCCGAGCAGGCCGGGATCGCCCAGCGGATTGCGCGTGATCAATTGGATGATGGCCCCTGCAAGCCCGAGCGCCGCCCCGACCGACAACCCTACCAGCAGCCGCGGCAGGCGAAGTTGCAGGATGATGATGGCGGCTTCGCTCTGCTCGCCTCGCATCGTCGCCAGCAAGTCATCGAGGCTCAGTGTCCTCGCGCCGAGCAGCAGCGCTGCGAGGCAGGCGCAACCCAGCACTAGCAGCCCGATCGCCACGGCCAGCAACCGTCGCGTCATGAGTTCAGCCGCGTGAACAGCGCCTCCCAAGCATAGGCGAGATAGCGCGCCGTATAGAATGAGCCGAAGACGCAGTTGCCGGCCACGATCTCGACCCGGCCGGCCGAGACCGCCGGAAGGCGCTGCCACAGCGGCTCGCGCGCCAGCGCCGCCAGCGCGCTGCCACCCATGTCGATCAGCAGGATACCGTCGACATCTCCGAGCACGCTGCCGAAGGATTCGAGCGCCACCTCGCCATAGAATCCCAATTTATCGGCGCCGACCGCATGTCCGCGCAAATCCGTCAGGACCTGCGCGGGCATGACGAAACCGTAGCCCGTGCCGCCGCTGCGCACATTGAGGCGCCGCTTGAGCGGATCGTAACTCGCCGCGACGACGAGGTGGGCCGAGATCGCTTGGGCGTGGCGTCGACGGATGGTGTCGATCCGCCCGGCGTGCTCCGCCAGGAGCGGCGCCAGCAATCCAGAGCGACCGAGCGCAGCCGCAAGGCGCTCGATGTTGTCGCGCCAGTGGCTGCGGTGATCGCTGGTCAGCACTGGCGCTATGCGCCGCATCTTCTCGAGCGGCCACCATTCGGATTGCGGCGCCGTGTCGGGGCAGAGGATGAGGTCAGGCGCCAGCGCCAGGATCTGTTCCGGATCGGGCGGAGCCGCCAGGAACGGCACCTCGGCGGGAACGGGAACCCAGGGCCGGGCCCTGCTGTGGCTGTAGCCGACGAGCGGCAGCTCCAGCGCCAGCGCCATCTCCAGGCTGATGCGGGAATCGACTGCCACGACGCGCCGGGGGGCGGACGGGATCGTGTTTCCGGCGATCGGCGTACCTGCCGCCCGCGCCGCCGAAACGCCGAAGGCGGAGCCGGCCATGATGGCCGCTCCGCCCGCTGCGAAACCGCGTCTTGAAGGTGATGCGGACACGCCGACCTGAGCTCAAAACTCGAAGGTCGAGGACAGCGAGACCGTGCGTGGCTCGCTCGGGTACAGCAGACTGAACCCGGGATAGGTGGTCCAGTAGCCCTTGTTGAACAGGTTGGTCACATTGGCCTGCAGCGTGATCGGCTTGGCACCCGGGCGCTCGATCCGGTAGCGGGCGCCGAGATCGACTGTCGTCCAGGCCTTGAGCTTCTGCAGATTGGCTGCATCGACGTAGTTGGACCCGGTATAGTTGACCCGTCCGAACAAGGTCAGGTTCGGCACGAAATCCGGATCCCATTCGAGGCCGAGATTGGCCTGGGTGCGCGGCGCGCCCGGCGCGGTCTTGCCGTCGAAGGTGCTGTTGGCGGTTTTGGTCATCTCGGCGTCGAGCAGGGTGACGCCGCCGAGTGCGCGCAGGCCCTGGACCACCTCGCCGGCAACGCTGAACTCGACGCCCTGATAGCGCGTCTCGCCATTGTCGTTGAAGGTGTTGGTCGCCGTGTTGGCGATGCCCGAGGCCTGCGTCGAGTGGAAGAAGGCGACCGAGGTCATCAGCTTGCCCCAGTCGACCTTGACGCCCGCCTCGTATTGTTTCGTGACGAAGGGCGGAAGCACCTGCCCGGCATTGACGAAGGTGTTGCCGACCACGGTTCCGGCCGTCAGCCCTTCGATGTAGCTCGCATAGACCGAGACGTTCTGCCACGGCTTGACCACGATCGCGGCGATGGGGGTCAGCGCGTCGCTCTCGTTGCGAGAGGCGAGCACGCCGGTCGCCAGGGTGTAGTTGTTGATGTCGACGAACTGCTTGCGCAGGCCGAGCGTCAGTTGCACCCGCTTGTCGAGCGTCGAGATCGTGTCAGAGATCGAGAAGCTGGAGAAGGTGTTGTCGTTCTGGCGGTAGCGTCGTGCCGGCGGCAGGACGGGATTCGCAGAGAAAGTCGGGTTGTAGATATTCGATGGCGTCACTGAGATCGTCGCCGGCAGGCCCGACGCGCGGGCCTGGTAGAAGGTGTTGGCCGAAATCACGACCTCATGCTCGAACGGACCTGTGTTGAACCTGCCGCGGATGCCGGTCTCGGCGGAATAGCGGTTGATGTCGATCAGATAGCGGGCGCCGTTGGCGGTGAAGTTGCCGTTGCGGCGCAGCCCCGTGCCGGCTTCGACGGCCTGGTCCCAGTCCATGTGGCTGATGCCGCCCTTGGCATAGACCGTCACGTCCTTGGTGACGTCGTATTCAGCCTGCAGCATACCGTAGCTATCGGCGAACTTGCTGTAGTTCCAGGGCGAGACATAGCTCTTGTTCGGCTTGATCGGCCGCGGGATCATCTCGCCCGCCAATGGCGTCACCGTGTTGTTCATGCGGTCCGTATTGAGGACCTGGTAGCCGCCATCGAACGAGATGCGCAGATCGTCGTTCCGGTAGTCGAGGCCGATCGTGCCGTTGGCGAGCAATTGCGACTGCTGGCTGATCGGCGTGCCGCCATCGCGGTAAAGCAGGTTTGCGCGAACGCCGAACTCCTTGCGGTCGCCGAAGCGACGGCCGACGTCGAGATGCCCGCCGAACTGCGAATTGCTGATCCAGGTGGTCGTGAACCGGGTCAAAGGCTCGTCGCCGGCACGCTTCGGCACCAGATTGATCACGCCGCCGACGCCGCTCGGCGAAAGCCCGCCGAGGAAGGCGCCGGGGCCCTTCAGGATCTCGACGCGCTCGATGCCGGCCAATGTCGACTGCGCGTTGGGCGCGATGCCGAAGAGGCCGCCGAAACCGACCGCGGCATTGCCGATCTGGATGCCGCGAATGACGAAATAGTTCGCATTCCCGACATTCGTGGGCTCGACGTTGCGGATCGAGGAGTCGTTCTTCACGACGTCGGCCACCGACTGCGCCGCCTGATCCTGGATCAGTTTCGCAGTGTAGTTCGTCACCGAAAACGGCGTATCCATTACCGAGCGCTGCCCGAGCACCCCGAGCTGGCCGCCGGTCGCAACCTGGCCGCCCGCATAGGCCGGCGCGAGACCCGGCACGCCCGAGCCGATGACGTCGATCGTCTCGAGCTCGATCGCGCCTGCGCTCGCCCCCGTCGTGGCCGAAGCGCGTGCCGGATCCAGGATCTGGACCGTGGTGGCATTGCTGAAGCGATAGGACAGTCCTGAGCCGTCGAGCAAGGCCGCGACGGCCTGGGCGGTGCTCATCGAGCCTCTGACCGGCCGGCCGATGCGTGAGGCGGCCGGCGTTTCCGCGAAGGCGACATCGATGCCCGTAACCCGGGCGATGTCGTTCATGGCCGCCCGGATAGGCTTGGCCTGGATATCGAAGCGATAGAGCGTCTGCGACTGCGCGATGGCGGGCTGCCAGCCGGTTGTGCCGAACCCCGTGGCCAGGAACGTCGTCGCGAGCAGAATCGTCGCCCCACCCAGCCTTGCCTTGCTCATAACTCAGCCCTTCCCGAACAGCGAGGCGAGCCGGTCTTCGGCCCGGCCTCTACCCTCTTGTCGTCCGGGCCGCGGCTTCACCCTCAAGCCTCGCGCATTTTTTGTTGAGGGCCGGGGAGGGCCGTCAGGGGCTGACGAAAGTGACCCGGCCGAGGGAGGAGAGGCTGAAGCCGACCGAGGACTGCAGGGCGGCAAGCGCTGCATCGGTATCGCGCAGGCTGAGATTGCCGGTGACCCGGCGCTGACCAAGCGATGGGCTGAGCAGCACGATGCGGCCATGGCGATATCGCCCGATCCTCTGCAGCACGGTCTCGAGCGGGATATCGTCAAAAACCACCCGCCCCGCGCGCCACGAGGCGGCTGCGGCGGCATCGACCGCCTGGACCCTGCCGAGGCCGGCAGCATCGTAGGCGACGCTCTCGCCGGGCTTGAGGATCTCGGCCTGACGGCTCGCCGGAAGGCGAACCTCGAGGCTGCCCCCGACCAAGGTGACCGCTACCGCACCATCTTCGCGCGTCGCGACTTCGAAGCTGGTGCCGAGAACCATCGCCTCGCCCTCCTGCGCGGCCACGACGAACGGCCTTTCGCTGCGCACCACCTCGAAGAAGGCCGTGCCCCGCAGCAGCCTGACCTGCCGCGAGCGGGGTGTGAATTCGATCGCGATCGCCGTGTCGGCATCGAGTTGCACCGTCGAACCGTCAGCCAGAGCAATCGTCCTCTGCTCGCCGCGGGCTGTCGCGAGATCGGCCCGCCAATCCTGCAGCAGGTGTGGACGCTCGAGCCAGAGCCAGCCGGTGCCCAGCAGCAGGGCAAGGCTCAGAGCCACCCCGGCCGCCACGCTCCCTCGCCGTCGAGCGCGCTTTGCCTGCCTCACGCGGTCGAGCGCGGCGGTCAAGGATGCCGACTGTTCACGGTCCAGTGCGCCCGCGAGCGCGCCAAGGTCGGTCCAGGTTGCCTCGACCGCGCGGTACTGCCGGGCATGAGCATCCGAAGCGCCAAGCCAGGTTTCGAAGTCGGCACGTTCTGCAGGGGAAGGGCGCCCGTTCATGCGGGTGAACCAGGCGATTGCCTGCTTCTCCAGCTGTTCCTCGGGTTTCGCCTCGTCTTCGACCGTCATCTCCCGATCCGGGCTTTCGCCCGGCCTTGCTAGCGCAGTGCGTTGCGACAGGCCAGCAACGCGCGGGCGATCTCTCTTTCGACCGTGCTGTAGGACAGCCCGAGTCCGGCCGCGATCTCGTCATAGCTGCAATCATGCATGCGGTTAAGGAGGAAGACGTGGCGGGTGCGCTCCGGCAACGCCGCGATGGTCCGAGCCAATAATGCCGTGTCCTGGCGGGCGGCGACCACCTGATCCGGCAAGACCGCGGGCGCGGCGTACTGTTCTTCGGTGATCCGCTGGGGAAGGCTCGCGCGCCGGCGCTCGGCACGGACATGGCTGATCGCCGCGTAGTCGATGGCGCGGGTCAGATAGGCGGACGGGTTCCCGACATGGCCGCGCGCCCGCGTCCAGAGCGCAACGAAGACATCCTGCACCACGTCGGCGGCATGAGCGGCGCCGACGCGCCGTGCGGCCCGGCGCTCGAGTCGGCGCTGCTCCGTGGCATAGAGGTCGCCGACATCTTCGATACGCGTCGACATGACCCTTTGGGCTCCGGATGGATAGGCACGCTGATCTCGCATAACAGCCCGGGAGCGCACTCACAACGCCGCAATTTTAGAAATAATCTAAACAAATCAAAGCTTAAGAAGCTTGTGCTGCAGTGCCCGCCATGAAACAAGCCCGCTCGCGACCACTGAATTTCGGCAGGCGGCAGGGAAATGACGGCACGGCCCTTCCACGAGGCGACGGTTCTCCGACGGCAGCAGCTGACGCGGGGGATGGTCCGGCTCACCTTCAACGGCGAGGGCCTTTCAGCCTTCCGCTCGACCGGCATCGCGGACGAGTATGTCCGGCTGTTCTTTCCCGATCCCGAGACTGGTGAACTCGTCCTGCCGGAGATTGATGGCGACGGCCGCTGGATCTTTCCGGCGGAGCGCCATCGCGTCCACTACTCGACCTATACGGTGCGTCGCTTCGACCAGGCCCGGTGTGAACTCGACATCGACCTCGTCGTCCATGCCGGCGGCCGCGCCAGCGACTGGGCCTGCGGCGCGCGGGCGGGCGACCGGATCGTCATCAACAATCCGCGCGGTCTCTATAAGCCTCCGCCGGATCTGCGCTGGCAGGTGCTGATCGGGGATGCGACAGGGCTGCCGGCCATCGCCCGCATTCTCGAAACCTGCCCGGCGGATATCGAGAGCCGTATTTTCATCGAGATCGACGACGAGGCAGACCGACAGGAGTTGGTCACAGGCCCCTGTGCACCGGTCGTCTGGCTATGCGGTGAAGCCGGCCGCCCCGCACAAAGCAAGCTCCTTGACGTCCTTCCCACGCTCTCGACGGAGATGGATGGCGGCTATCTCTGGGTGGCGGCCGAAAAGAGCGTCGTGCGCGCATTGCGCAGCCAGGCGGAGTCCCTCGGCTGTTTCGCCGACAGGCAGAAGCTGGTTTCATACTGGAGCCGGGCCAAAGACTGAGGCGTCGAGCGATGACCGCGGACTCCATCGACTGAGCGCACTCATGTCCTCGCCTCGGAAAGGTACCGGGGAAGAATTAAGTCTCGCCGCCTCGGTAGATCAAAATCCTTGAGGAGCGGTGGCCCGCGCATGTCCGAACGTTAGAACCGCGCCAACTGCGGACATTGGCACCCTGTCGGGAAGCGGACGTTACTGGACCGGCCTCGATGAGCGCTCCTTCCCGCTTCGCGACCTTCAGCTCCCTTCACCCCGGCAACATTCGCGCTAAGGTTGCGTGGGCTGGGGATCGGATATCATGGGCTACCTTATCGGCCAGTTCATATGCGGACTGCTTGCAGCGATCATCGTTACAATGGTCCTTTCTGCGATTGTCCGTTCTTTCACCGCCACAATGCCTCGGGTTTGGATCGCCAACTCCATTTCGCTCGGAACGTGTAACCAACGGCTACATTTTTGCCCTGAACCGATCTTTTTCGACCTGCGGCGAAATGCAGTTCGACGGGCTCCCTCTCCGCCATCATCCCGCCAAGGGACTGATTTTCCACAGAGGCTAGGCAAATCCAGAGTTTGCCGACGCCCGAGTGGTGCGCAATGAATGCGCCGGAAGCAGGGCTTGGGATACGACAGGAAAGATGTCGTGACCGACTCAGCTTCGGGTGCCGGTTCCCGGGCATTGCGGTTATTCGCTCCTGTCGCCGTCGCATAGCAGCGCATCCCGGTGGGGATTCATCCGCCTGATGGCGTCTGCGATGCGGAGGCCCCGACCGAGCATTTCCGACGAAGCTTTTGAACGCATCGTCCCTCAGCCGCGACAAAGGACTGCGACTTGCGCGTCTGAGCGTGCCCCGCGAAGCCCTCGAGATTGACGACTGCAGGGCGGCCTGACGCCGACATGCCTCAAAGCCGGTTGTAATCAGGAGGGTTTTCGCCGTGAGTACCGTTGTTTGGTTCGACACCAGCCTTCTCATCGACATCGAGTCCGGCGCGCTCAGGGGCGGCGCCGACGAGCTGGCCCGCATGCATAGGGACGGCTTCAAGATGCTTCTTCCCAAGCATGTCGAGACCGAGTTTCTCCACTCGCCGCAGGGTGCGCGGAACCTGGCGAACCGTCAGGCCTTCCTCCAGCGCTTCGGCATGGAGGTCGACACCTTGACCGCGAAGGTCCCTCTCGCCCAGGTCCGTGCGTGGACCGACCAGGCCGCCGCCGCAGGGCTCGGGCCCGGGGATGCCAAGATGGTGGCCCATGTCCGCGCCAGCGCACAGGTCAGGAATATCAGAAATCCCGTCCTTCTGAGCCAGAACACCAGGGACATCGCCAGAATGCGGTTGCAGGGGGTCAATGCGATGCGTTTCGAACCGGTCGCGCTTAAGCCCAGGATGCATGTCGCGGTGCACGGCGGCGGGAAAGCGACCAAGCCAAAGGTCTCGATCTCGCCGGCGACTGGCGCCCCGACGCGAGGCGCGATGTTCAAGGCAGGGCTGAAGGGAGCGTTCTCGGCGGCCAGCATCGCCTCCATGATTCCGGACGTCATCCTCAAATTCGCTGACCGCGCGGCGGCGAAGGCGGCGCTCCAGAACATCCAGGTGAAGTTCATCAAGGAAGGCTTCGCCCGCGGCGTCGCCGCCGGTGTCATGCGCTGGACGGAAGCCGAACTCGACGCCAACTCCAAGAACCGCGTGTCGAGCTTCCGCCTCCAGGGCATGGGCGATGCGGCCGGGATGCTGAAGCTGGGCGATATATTCAAGCTCGCCGAAGCGACCGAGAATTATGCCGTCGACATCGGGTATGCTTATGCTGGAACACAGAAGCCGTCGTGGAAAGACCAACTGCGGGACAAGGGCTTCGCCTTCCTGCGGAACACTCGCTATCACTTCGGCGAAGATCCGGAAGCTCTGTTCGAGTTCGAGTTCATCGACAAGCTGGCATGGGCGATCCACTCATCGACTGACGCCATCATCGGGCCGGCCATCAAGTTCGATTGACGGGTTCCGGAGAGATACGCCGCCTGCCGCTCAATCGAACTCCTTGCGGAATTTCTCGCTGATCGTTGCTTCGCCCTGGAACCGGCCGATCGAGAAGGCGTCGAGCGGCGTCGGCGTGGCGCCGTCGAGAATCATCTCGCTGAGGCAGAGGCCGACGCCGGGGCCGATCTGGAAACCGTGGCCGCAGAAGCCGAAGGCGTGGAAGAGGCCGGGTTGCGTCAGGCTCGGGCCGATGACGGGGATCATGTCCGGCAGATAGGCTTCGATGCCGGACCAGACGCGGATGACATGGCAATGCGCCAGCATGGGCGCGACGCGCGCCAGCGCCCGCATCGCCGCCAGCGTCTTGCCGGGCGGCACCGGCGCGCGGTTCATGACCGGGTCGGCTGCCGTCCGGGGATAGCCGGCCAGGATGATGTTGCCGCGCGGGATCTGGCGGAAGATCACTGAACCGTCGATCGCCTGAACGGAAGGTTCGATCTGGTAAGGCACGGGCTCGGTGACGAATTGCGGTGGCCCGGCCGGAAAGACCGGCGCGGTCTCTCCGAAGCGTTCGGCGATCTCCAGCGCCCAGGCGCCCGCGCAGTTGACCAGCGAGCCGCAGCTCAGCCGCGAACCGTCCGCCATCGTCAGCAGGAAGCCCTCGCCCTGGCGGGCGACTTCGTCGACGCGCATGTTTTCCCGAACCTCGACGCCGCGGGCCAGCGCGGCCCGAGCCACGGCCGGCGTCACCAGTCGCGGATTGGCGGTTGCATCCCGCGCCGAGAAGGTCGCCGCGACGGTGCGCTCGCCAAGCCATGGCCAGCGACGCCGGAGTTCGGCAGGGCCGACGCGCTCGATGTTCAGGCCATAGGACTCGGAGACCTTGGCATAGCCTTCGAGCTTGCCGCTCTCCTCCTCGTGATAGGCGAGATAAAGATGTCCGGTCTGTTCGAATTCGCAGTCCTCGCCGATCAGCGCTTCGAGTTCCTCCCACAGCGCCTGAGCGCGCAGCGACAGCGGATATTGTGCCGGATAGCGGCCCTGCAGCCGCAGATTGCCGAAATTCACGCCGCTCGACTGTGCCCCGACCACGCCCTTTTCGATCAGGGTCACGCGCTGGCCGCGCCGCGCCAGGAAGAACGCCGTCCAGGCGCCGATCAGCCCACCGCCGACGATCGCAACATCGGTCGTCGCGGCGCTCACGGCGTTTCCTCGGCGGCGGCGAGGGCTATCGGCTTGACCGGGGCCTGCCCACGCAGACGGCCGCCCTTCGCGACGTCATGACCGGCGGCAGCGGCCACCACCTCCTGCAGGGCCGGCCCGCAGACACGCCCCTGGCAGCGGCCCATGCCGCAGCGGGTCATCGCCTTGACGCGATTGACTTCGACCGGGCCGAGGCCTTTCGTCATGGCCCCGCGAACCTCTCCGACCGTGACCCGCTCGCAGCGGCAGAGCACGGTCTCGTCCGGCAGTTCCCCGATCTGTCGCGACGGCCAGGCGAAGGCGCGCGCCAGCCCGCGCTGGAAGCCTCGCAGCCGCTGGACCCTGCGTGCGAGAGGCCGGATCGCAGCGATCTCTTGCTGTAGGCCGAGATCGGCCAGCACGGCATGGGCGGCGAGCGCGCCGCTTGCCTCTGCCGCGTCGGCTCCGCCGATGCGGGCTCCATCGCCGGCGAGATAAAGGCCGCGGCGAACCCTGCCGAACGCGTCCGCCTTCGGCAGGAACAGGCGGAAGTCGCTGTCATAAGCGAATTCGGCGCCAGCCAGGTCGGCAAGCTGAGTCTCCGGCTTCAGCCCGTAGCCGAGCGCCACGGCATCGCAGGCGAAGCGACGCTCGCGGCCGGAGGCATCGCGCAGGACCAGCGCCTCGACGCGCTCGTCTCCCGCGACGGCGACCGGCGTGACGCCGTTCAGCAGCGGCGTGCCGGCCAGCATGGCCTGCGCCGTGTAGGCGAGGCCGCGCAGCAAGGTGCGCGGTGCGCGGAGCAGTGCTGGCGAGGCCGCGATCTTGGCGGCCAGGGGCGTCGTGTCGGCGATGACGACGACCTCGCCGCCCATCGCCCGATACTGCTTGGCGGCGAGCGTCAACAGCGGCGAGGAGCCGAGAAAGGCGACGCGCCGGCCGATCAGGCAGCCCTGGTCCTTGAGCACGACCTGTGCGCCGCCGAGCGTGAAGACCCCCGGCAGGGTCCAGCCCGGCAGCGGCGCGATGCGGTCCATCGCGCCTGTGGCGAGCATCAGCATGTCGAACCGGACGGTCCCGGCGCGACCGTCGGCGAGGACATGCAACCGGTCGCCGTCCATCGCCCAGACCAGGGTGCCGGGCCGGTAGTCCAATTGCGGACGCAGGCGTTCAAAGCGGGCATGCAGCCGCGCATATTTGCCTGCCTCGCTTCCCATGAGGCGCGGCATGTCGATGGCGAGACCGGGTGACGGCCGCCGGTAGCCCTGTCCGCCGGCCTGCATCGTCTCGTCGAGCAGGATGACGCGCTGTCCGCGGGCGACGAGAACCTCTGCCGCCGCGATGCCTGCAGGCCCGGCGCCGACGATGACGATCTCAGCCAAGTGTCTGCACCTGAGCTTCGGTGAAGAGCCGCATTCCGTTCGCCACCGGCGTCGTGCAGGCGCGGATCCGGCCGCCGGCATCGCTCCAGACCCAGCAATCCTGACAGGCGCCCATCAGGCAGAAGCCCGCACGCGGCTCGCCGCCGAATTCAAGCCGGCGCAGAACCGAGCCATGGCTCAGCAGCGCGGCAAGCACGCTGTCCCCTGCGGTCGCGTCGATCGTTTCGCCATCGAGGGTGAGCGTGACGCGTGCGCCGTCGCGCTTCGCGACGCGAAACAACTGAGCGCTGCCTCCGCCCATCCTTGGAGCCTCATTTTATTTCAATGCAATAGAATTGTTCGAATATTGATAGAAGGCGCCCGTGCCCTGTCAAGCCGGCTGCGTGGTTTCAGATCCGAGAGACGGCGTGTGCGGTGGCGACGACCAGGGAGGAAAAGCGGGAAACGACCTCCTCGCGGCTGTAGCGCGAGCAGGACACCGCGATGTTGACGGCCGCCTCGGGCTGTCCGCGATGGTCGAGGATCGGCGCTGCGATGGAGGCGTCGCTGAGATAGACCTCCTCGAACGCTGTCGCGTAGCCCTGCGCGGCCGCTTGGCGGATCTTTTCCCGCAGGGCGTCGCGCTGCCAGACCGTCGATGCGGTGTAGGGCTTGAGGTCGCTGGCATCGATGACCGCCATCGCCTCGTCCTCCGGCAGGCGGGACAGCATGGCGATGCCGGGGGCCGTGCAATAGACCGGCATGCGCGTGCCGATGATGACGTCCGTGTTGAGGACGTTCCGGCTGAGGAAGCGCGAGACGAAGATGATCTCCGTGCCGTCGCGCACCGTCAGGTTGATGGTCTCCTCGGTCTCCTTGCTGAGATGCATCAGGTAGGGCATCGCCCGGTCGACCAGGCGACTGCTGCGCACGAAGTGATAGCCGAGGTCGAGCGTCCGCGCGGTCAGTTCGAAGCGCTTCGTCTGCGCATCCTTGCGCAGGTAGCCGAGCTTGTTGAGCGTGTGTGTGAAGCGCTGGGCCGAGCTGATGTCCATGCCGGTCTCGGATGCGACCTGCGAGAGGCTGAGCGTCTGGTGCTGTCGGCCGAAGGCCGAAAGCACGCGGAAAGCCTTCTCGACCGAATTCACCATCAGCGCGTCTTCCTTGCGCGTCTGTTGCGCCTCCTCCGGCGCGGCGCGGCGGCGGCTGCGCGGGGGTGTCTCGGACATCGACATCGGTGGCTGTCTCCTCACCGTCTGAATGGCTGGCGCACTGCAACTTGACAAGGCGAATGGCCCATGTCGAGAATACAATAAGAATTATCTCATAGCGATAAAACATCAACAGGAGACAGGCGTGAAGGATTCCGTTCTCAGTGAGATCCGCGGCCCGGTCGGCATCCTGACGCTGAACCGCCCCGACAAGCTGAACGCCTGGAACGCGCCCATGCGGGCGCGTCTGGTCGAAGCCCTGGACGAACTCGAGGCGAATGAGGCGGTGCGCGCCATCATCCTCACCGGGGCGGGCGAGCGCGCCTTCGGCGCCGGCCAGGACCTCAACGAGACCAAGACCTTCGACGCCGATCGCGCCGAGGTCTGGATGGGTGAATGGGAGCGCCTCTACGACCGCATCCGCTCGCTCTCGAAGCCGATCATCGCCGCGCTGAACGGCGTCGCCGCGGGGTCGGCTTTCCAGGTCTCGCTGCTCTGCGACCTGCGCATCGGCCATGACGGCGTCACCATGGGCCAGCCGGAGATCAATTCCGGCATCGCCTCGGTGACCGGCCCCTGGATCATGCGCGAGATGATCGGCATCGCCCGCACCATCGACCTGACCCTGACGGGGCGGATGATGGAAGCCGAGGAGTGCTTCCGCATCGGCCTGATCAACCGGATCGTGCCGCGGGAAGAGGTGATGAAGGCTTCGCTCGATCTCGCCACCGAACTCGCCGGCAAGCCGCCTGTCGCGATGCGCCTGAACAAGGCGCGGTTCCGCGAGGTCACCGAGGCGAGCTTCCGCGAGTGCCTGGCCGCCGGCATCCGGAACCAGCGCGAGGCCTACGCCACCGGCGAACCCGCCCGCATGATGGAGGAGTTCCTCGCCAAGCGGGCCGCCAGGAAAAGCGCCTGAATTTCGAGTTCACCCGGGGAAATCGCGGAAAACCGCAGCAAGGGAGAGTGTGATGACGAAGACGTTCGAGACCAGCCGCAGGCGGCTGCTCCAGCTTGCGGGCGGTGCGTCCGCAGCGCTGGCGATGCCGGCCTTCATCGGCCGCGCCGGCGCGGCCACCCAGATCACCGTGGCCGACCCCGGCGGGCCGTTCGGCCCCGCCTTCCGCAAGGCGTTCTACGATCCCTTCGAGAAGGCGACCGGCAACAAGGTCGTCAACGTCGCCCGCGAGGCCGAGCCGACCGCCCAGTTCAAGGCGATGGTCGAGACCAAGTCCTACACCTGGGACGTCTGCACGCTGACGTTGTCTGCGCGCGACATCCTGAAGGGGCAGGGGCTGCTCGATCCTATCGGCTTCTCGCATGCCGATGTGCCGAAGCTGATGCCGCAGGCGATCTCGCCCGAGTTCATGGGCACGGACGTGTATTCGACCGTCTTCGCCTATCGGACCGACAAGGTGAAGAACGCTCCGGCGAGCTGGACGGACTTCTTCAACGTCGAGAAGTTCCCGGGCCGCCGCGCACTGCGCAAGAACCCCATCGACACGATCGAGCAGGCGCTGCTCGCCGACGGCGTGCCGCTCGACAAGCTCTATCCGCTCGACGTCGACCGCGCCTTCAAGGTTCTTGACAAGATCAAGCCGCATGTCGCCGTTTGGTGGACGGGCGGCGCGCAGTCGACCCAGCTGCTGCAGAGCGGCGAAGTCGACATGCTGCCGGGTTGGAATGCGCGCCTGCAGGCGGCTATCGATGGCGGTGCGCCGGCTAAGATCGTCTGGAACCAGGGGCTCTATTCGATCGAAGGCTGGGCCCTTCCGAAGGGCGGCCCGAAGGCCGATGTCGCCCGCCAGTTCGTGCGCTTCTGCTCGGACCCGAAGCAGCAGGCGATCTTCACCGAGGTGCTGGCCTATGGCCCGACCAATCTCGACGCCTACCAGACCATTCCCGCCGAGCGCGCCAAGGTGCTGCCGACCTCGCCGGAGAACCTGAAGCTGATGGCGATCGCCAACGAGGATTGGTGGAGCGCCAACCGCGCCAAGGTGACCGAGCGTTTCAACGCCTGGCTCCTGACCTGATGCCGATGGCGACGAGCGCCGGAATGACAGCAACCGCACCCAAACCGGCCAAGCTCGTCGTCGAGGGCAAGCTTGTCATCGAAGGACTTGGCAAGCGCTATGGCGCGACCACAGCCCTCGAGCCGAGCTCGCTCAGCGTCGCCGAAGGCGAATTCCTGACCTTGCTGGGGCCTTCGGGCTCCGGCAAGACGACCTTGCTGCAGCTCATCTGCGGGCTCGTCGAGGCGAGTGAGGGCAGGGTGGTGATCGACGGGCGTGACCAGTCGAACATGCCCGTGCATCAGCGCGACATCGGCCTCGTCTTCCAGCATTACGCGCTCTTTCCGCATCTCACTGTCGCAGAGAACATCTCGTTTCCGCTCAAGATGCGGGGGCGCCCGGCCTCCGAGATCGAAAGCCGCGTCACTGCCACGCTCGAGATGGTGCATCTCGGCCATCTCGCGAACCGCTTTCCGCGCGAGCTTTCGGGCGGCCAGCAGCAGCGCGTCGCCCTGGCGCGCTGCTTCGTCTACCAGCCCTCGATCATCCTGATGGACGAGCCGCTCGGCGCCCTCGACAAGAAGCTGCGCGAGCACATGCAGATCGAGATCAAGCGGCTGCATCGCGAGAGCGGCGCCACCATCGTCTACGTCACCCACGACCAGGAGGAGGCGCTCGCGATGTCCGACCGCATCTGCCTGATGAACCACGCCAAAATCGAGCAACTGGGCGCGCCGCGCGAGATCTACGAGAAGCCGCGGACCGCCTTCGCGGCGGATTTCATCGGCATCTCCAACATCTTCCGCGGCCGCTGGGACGGCAACGGCGCGATCGAGACTGCGCATGGCCGCTTCAACCTGCCGGCCGGCGCGGCCCCCGAGCAGGCGGAGAACGCGCTCGTTGTCCGGCCTGAGCACCTCCACATTGGCGCGCGCGACGGCAATGCCATCTCCGGCAAGGTCAGCGAGATCGTCTATGCCGGATCGGAAACGCGCGTCATCGCGACGCTCGCTGACGGGACCCCGCTCGTGCTGCGGCTGGGGCCGGACGAGGCGGTTCCCCGGATCGACGAGATCATCGTCGCCGGCTGGGCCCGCGACAAGGCGGTGCTGGTCGCATGAGCGCGGTGACGGCGACGCCAGCGGCCGGCGCATCGCGCCCGAGGCTTCGCTTCGGAGCGCTCTGGCTTGCCGTTCCCGGCCTGCTGTTCCTTGCCGTGTTCTTCGCCTGGCCGGTCGCGCAGCTCCTGGGCCTGAGCGTCGTCGACAATGAGACCGGCGCGTTCTCGGTTGGCACCTATCAGCGCATCGCGGCGACGGACGTCTATGTCCGCGTCCTCGGCATCACCTTCCGCATCGCAGGATGGACGGCGTTCTGGTCGCTTATGATCGGCTATCCGCTGGCCTATTGGGTCGCCCGGATGCCGGACTTCTTTCGCGGCCGGATGCTGCTCTTCGTCATGGTGCCGTTCTGGACGAGCTATCTCGTCAAGACCTTCGCCTGGATGATCGTGCTCGGGCGCAGCGGCATCATCAACTCGCTGGCGACGGGCTCCGGCCTCGTCGACCAGCCGCTGCCCCTGCTGCACAACGAGTTCGGCGTCATGGTCGGCATGGTTCACGCCATGGTTCCGCTTGCCGTGATGACCATGCTCCCGGTGATGACCGGCATCGACCGCCGGTTGGTGCAGGCCGCGCAGACGCTCGGCGCCTCGCCGGCGCGGGCTTTCTGGCTGGTCTATTTCAAGCTGTCCTTGCCGGGCGTGGCGGCGGCGGGGCTGCTGGTCTTTATCTCGTCGCTCGGCTTCTTCATCGTCCCGGCCTTCCTGGGCGGCCGGCAGCAGACGATGCTGGCGCAGCTCATCATCGTGCAGGTCCAGGAACTGCTGAACTGGTCCTTCGCAGGCGCGCTCGCGGCGATGATGCTGGCAGCCGCGCTGATCTCCTGCTGGGCCTATGACCGGCTCTTCGGCATCTCGACGATCGCCGGCGGCTCCGCCCAGAGCAGCAAGGGCCGTCTGCGCGATCTCGGCCTCGCCGTGCTCGGCGTTGTCGCCGCGGCGGCCGCGAAGCTGTCCGGCGCAGCCAACGCGATCCTCGGCAAACGGATCTGCGCGAGCCTGCTGCCGGTGTTCTGCTGGATCGTGATCGGCTTCCTGGTGCTGCCGACGCTGCTCGTCATCCCGCTGGCCTTCACCTCCTCGCAGTTCCTCGAATTCCCGCCGCCGGGCTACAGCCTCTCTTGGTTCCGGACCTATTTCGACTCGCCGCTCTGGATCCAGGCGACATTTCGCTCCTTCGGCGTGGCCTTCGCGACGGCGCTACTGGCGACGGCGATCGGAGGCTTCGCGGCGCTGGCGCTCGCCAACAGCCGGACGCGCTGGAGCGGGGTGATCTTCGCCTTCTTCCTCGCACCGATGATCGTGCCGCGCATCGTGATCGCCGTCGGCCTGTTCTATCTCTTCGCCCGCATCGGGCTGATCGCCACCGATCTCGGCCTCATCATCGGCCATACGGTGCTGGCCATCCCCTTCACGCTGGTCACCATCGCGGCCGTGCTGAAGACCTATGACCAGAGGCTCGACCAGGCGGCGGCGACGCTGGGCGCCAACCGCATCCGCACTCTGACCGGCGTCACCATCCCGCTCGTGCAGGGCGGTCTCGTGGCCGCCTTCCTGTTTGCCTTCATCACCTCCTTCGATGAACTGACGATCGCCATCTTCGTCAGCGGCGGCATCAAGACCACACTGCCGAAGCAGATGTGGGACGACATGATTCTGCAACTGAACCCGACGCTGGCCGCCGTTTCGGTGGTCGTGCTGGTGGTCGTCACGGTGATGCTGCTTCTGGCCGAACGGTTCCGCTCCTCCTCGCACTCCACATGACAGTCATGACCCCTGATTTCGCCGACGGTTTCGTCGAGCTCCTGACCGCGCGCGCCCGGACCGAACCCGATTGCATCTATGCGCGCTTCTGCGGCGAACCTCTGAGCTATGGCGAGCTCGATCGGCGCGCGGCTGCCTTCGCAGCGCATCTGCGCGAGCGCGGGTTGAAGCCCGGCGATCGCGTCGCGGTGATGATGCGCAACTCGGTGGCGGCCATCGCCGTCGTGTTCGGTCTGGCTCGCGCGGGCATCGCCTGGGTCCCCGTCAATGCGCAGCAGCGCGGCGACGGGCTGCGCTATCTGCTGACCCATCCCGATCCGAAGCTCGTGGTCGTGGATGTCGACCTCGCGCCGGAGATTGCTGGGGCTATGCCGGAAGGCGGGGCGCCGCTGCTGATCCATGAGGCCGGTGGCGCGCTTGATGCGATCCTGGCCGGAACCGCGAGCTTCTCCGAGCGGGTGCCGGCGCCGGACGATATCTTCGCCGTGATGTACACCTCCGGGACGACCGGGCGGCCGAAGGGCGTCCTGGTCTCCCACCGCATGCTGCGGCTTGCCGCCGAGGGCGTGGCGTTGGTCTCGGCCGCCCGCGCCGGCGAGGTACTCTTCGTCTGGGAGCCGCTCTATCACATCGGCGGCGCCCAGCTCCTGCCGCTGCCGATGATCCGCGACGTCACGCTCGCGATGGTCGATCGGTTCAGCGCGAGCCGCTTCTGGAGCCAGGTCAAGACCGAGGGCGCGAGCCATATCCACTATCTCGGCGGCATCCTGCAGATCCTGCTGAAGCAGCCGCCTTCGCCGCTGGACCGGGAGCATGGCGTGCGCATCGCCTGGGGCGGCGGCTGTCCGCCGGACATCTGGCCGCAGTTCCGCGATCGCTTCGGCGTCGAGATCCGCGAATGCTACGGCATGACCGAGGCCTCCAGCATCACGACCTTCAACGACAGCGGCACCGTAGGCTCGGTCGGCCGGCCGATGCCCTGGTTCGAGGTCAGGCTTCTCGCTCCTGACGGCTCGGACGTGCCGGTGGGCGAGCGCGGCGAGATCGTGATCGACACCAGCCTGCCGGGCGCGATCTTCCCCGGCTATCTCGATAATCCCGAGGCGACGGCGAGGGCGCTGCGTGTCGGTGCGATGCATACCGGGGACCTCGGCTCCTACGACGCCGAGGGCAATCTCTATTTCCACGGCCGCATGACGGACAGCGTGCGCTGCAAGGGCGAGAACGTCTCGGCCTGGGAGGTCGAGCACGTCGCGGCCGAGCATGAGGCGATCGAGGATTGCGCGATGATCGGCGTCGCAGCCGATGTCGGCGAGCAGGACATCAAGCTCTTCGTGAAGGCGCGGGACGGCGCTTCGGTCGATCCCGTCCTGCTGTCATCGTGGCTGGGCAGCCGGCTCGCGCCCTATCAGAACCCTCGCTACATCGCCGTCGTCGACGAGTTCGAACGAACGGCGAGCCAGAGGATCATGAAGCATAAGCTCTCGCCGCGACTGGACGACTGCTGGGATCGCATGGCGGGCGGAGGGCGCTGAGATGAGCGGCTGCGACATCCTGATCTCGGGCACCGGCGGCTTTGCCGCCCGCATCGCCTTCGACATCGCGGCGACCGCGCCGGCCCCTGTCTCGGTCGTCATCGCCGGCCGGAACGCGCAGCGGCTCGACTGGCTGCGCACGGCTGCCAACGCTCGTGCCCGGCTCTTCGGTACTCCGGCACGCTTCACGACCCACAGCGTCGATCTGCTGTTGCCGGGTGCCTCGGACGGCATGCTGGAGGCTACCGATCCGAAGGTCGTGGCCCAGGCCGCCTCGATCCAGACGTCGCAGGTCATCGCTCAGAGCGGCAACGCCTGGACGCGCCTTGTCGCCGAAGGCGGCCTGAGCGCCACCGCCGTGTTCCAGGCCCTGCTGTCTTCGCGCGTCGCCGCCGCCATCACCCGGCGCGGCCGGCCCGTAACCCTGGTCAACTGCGGTTTCCCGGATGTCGTCAACGGCATCATCATGGCGCTCGGCCACAAGGTCGCCTGCGGCATGGGCAACGTCGCGATCCTGTCGAACGTCTTTGGCGGCTCGGCCGCGACGCCGGCGGGGGCCGAGGTCAAGGTTCTCGCGCATTATCAGAACCTCGCAGCCTGGCGGAAACGGCCACAGGAGCGTGAAGGGCGGGCGCCGCGCGTCTGGATCGATGGCGAGGAGGTCGCGGATGTCTTCGGGACCTTCGCCGATATCCAGCTGACGCCGGAGCCGGTGATCGAGATTTCCGGGGCGAGCGGCGTTCCCATGCTGCTGGCCATGGCGCTCGGACGCGAGTGGCGCGGACACGTGCCCGGACCGAACGGCCTGCCGGGCGGCTATCCGGTGCGGCTTTCGGGCGGAGAGCTGGCGCTGGACCTGCCGGACGGCGTCTCGCAGGAGGAGGCCGTCTCCTGGAACGCCTCCTTCGAAGCCGCGAACGGAATGGTTGTCGCGCCGGATGGCCACATCGCCTTCACCGGTGTGCTGCTGGAGAAGATGGGGCAGTATCGGCCGAGCCTGAGAGCGGGCTTCGCTGCGGGCGAGCTGGAAGCCGTCTGCGAGCAGTTGCTTGAACTGCGCTCGGAGCTGATGGGGCGACCCTGATCGGTGATGTCTGATCGCGCCGATATCCGCGATCCTTCGCCGACGCGTCCCGGGCATGCCGGCTGCTGCGCAGGATCGATGGCTTCGCCGCTCCTTGATGTTCGCGCATAACGCAAGGTAATGTACCTGGGCTTGCCTACCTTGACTGAGGTCGGAGGCCATCCCGCCTCGTTCGTTGGAGAATGCGACGACGCTGGAGGCTGCGATGAGCGCCGTGGAGGCGAGGTCGATTTGGTGCGGCGCCAGAGCATTGTCACGATGCTCCGAAACGCAGACATTCGCCCGAGCCAATGCCCTCTTCGCTCGTCAATGCTCGCGCTCTGCGATGGCGCTTCTGTTCCTGGCTGGCTCCGCTATGGCGATGACCGACCGGGTCAGCGCTGCCGAGACACGCTTCGTGCTGGCCCAGGCCGCAAGCCCGGTATGGACGGCAAAGATCGATACCAATCCGCATGGAGTCAGCATCGAGGCGCGTGCCATAGCGGGTCCGGCCCGTTTGAGCGGCGCTTGTGCTACCGCCCTTCTCAGCCCCGGCCTCTGGATGACGCTGCTGAATCCCCCCGGTTTGCCCCGCGTCGATGGCCGCCGGATGACGATGGTCTTCGCGGTCACGGGTGGCTTCGGCACCCAGACCTTCAAGACGAGAATGAAATATGAGGCGCCGGGAGATTCCTGGCCGAGCGAGCAGCCTCTATCGCCGGAGTTCCTGAACGCCTTTGAGACCGGCGGGCTGCTGACGATCTCCGATCGCGCAGGAAGAAAACTGGCCGAGTTCAACCTGAGAGGGGCTGAGGAGGCCGCGCAATTGATGCGCCGCGTTTGTCGCCTGTGACGGCAGGTAGACGAGGTTTGCCTGCTGTCGCGATCGGAGAAGCGCGCCGGCGCTCGTCCGGCCGGATTTGTCTGAAGGGCGTGCCGCAAGCCGCCATCGCTGAAAGGCCCTGACTGCAACGACCTCGGACCCGGAGTGATCGATGCGTGCAACATGGATCATCGCCTTGGCAGTTGCGGCGTTCGCACCGGGCCCCTCCGCTGTTGCAGCGGACGACGGCCGCGCACTGCTCGGCGAATGGAGCGGAGAATTCGTCTGCAACGGGCTGCCGCGGAGCGCCACAGTCATTTTCGCGGATGAGGCTGACGGGCGCGTCCGGGGCGAGTTCTCGTTCCTCGGCCCCAGCAATGCCGGCCCGCCGATCGGACGGTTCGTCGTGACGGCCCAGACATCGCCGACCGGTGAGTTTCTTGTGTCGCCGGGACGGTGGATGGTGCAGGCGAGGGGATATCCCCCGCTCGCCTTCAAGGTCCGTCGTTCGCCCGACGGGCAACGCCTTTCGGGGTCGATCGACAATGTGCGCTGCGGCGCGATCGACCTTGCTTACAAGGGGCGAGTCGACACAGTTCAGTTACAGCCTTCGTCGAAACCCGGCCTCGAGCCGAAGGGCGCTGCACGCGGGCGTGATGACGACAGCACCAGCCCGCCGGACTGCGATGCCCTTCCGACGCCCGGCGCTCGTAGCGATTGTGCCGATAAGGAGCGCTACGCTCCGAAGATCGGGGGCTCTTCGAGGCAGCCGGGACGCTTCGCGAACCCTGCGTTGATCAAGGCTTGTGAATTCGCCTACCAGGCCATCGATCCGGTCAAGGCGCCCGAATGCTATTCCGGGCTGGCGGCCCTCGGTCGATGGAAAGCTACGGTCACGAGCTTCGCGCAGGAATACGCAAGCTGCGAGGCCTTTGCCGGCGCATTCAGGGGGCTGGTCAACCGCAACTTCCCCTTGCAGGCTCCGAGTTGGCGCCGATACCCGGCCCTCGATTGCGCCAATGTCGACAAGATTTTCCTTGCCCGCGGACTGGGCTCGGACGCGACCTGTGCGCGCAACAGCCAAGACCGTGTGAAGGAACTGGCCAGTTGCACGGGGCAGGCCCAAGGCACGCCCGCCTTCCGCGAGGCATGGCTCGCAGCGCTGTCGCAGTGCCGTGCAGGAGAGCAGATGCCGCTCTACGCAGCCATCAAGATTCATCGCTCGCAGCGCAGGCTCGACGACCTTTTCGAATTCGGTTGCGCCGACGTCATCGAGGTGGTGGCGCGCCACGACCTCGCCTCCGCCGAACAACTCGCCGCTGCCCGCACCGACATCGCGGCGGCGGAGGCCATCCGGCCTCCGCGCGAGAGCGACATCATCGCCGCATTGAAGGCGGACCTCTCCTCACGCTTCCGCTGCTCCGACAACCGCGACCTGAAGATTCCGGAAGTGTTCTTTCGCTGCACCTTCGCTGCCAGCATGAATTCCGTGGAACGGAAGCACATGGATTGGCTCGACGACTACATGAAGGGAGTCCTGGGCGGGACCGATCGGGTGGTCACGCCTCCCACGGTCAGGCTGTCTCTCAACGACGTGGTGCTCCACGCTTGCGAGAAGACCGCAGACGGCTTCCACTGCCGATACGATGTCGGCATCGGATGCCGTGTGAATGCGATTTTCGAGCGGCCGGAGTTTGATATCACCGGCAAGATGGCTGAACCGTCCTTGTGCTACGCTCTCGCAGGCCCGCGCTCGCGCACGGAATTGCTGCGGCGTGCGCAGAGTGGCTTTGAGATCGTCAAGTCGCGCTAAAAACGACCTATCGCAATCGGGTGGCGCGGACCCCGGCGATCAGAAGCGCACGCTCATCCCGATCACGGGTCCGTGCTGCAGCATGTCGAACTCATAGCGCGAGCGGCCTGAGCCCTGGACGTAGTCGACGTAGAGCGCCTTGTACCCGATGACGGCAGAATAGGTTACGCCGTTCGTGGTCTTGAAGTCGTAGGCATAGGCCGCCAAGGCCTGCCAGGTGAACCGGCTGCCGCCCGCGCCGAGATCGCCGCGCAGTTCCAGATGATGATTGGGGGCCAGCGACACCCGCGCCCGCACGCCCGCAAAGGCGTCGATCCAGTCGACAGATCCCGAACGGGCAATCGCCCTTCCGCGACCGATGGCGAGGTCTCCGAGATCGACCGTGCCGGCGAGATCGATGCCCAGATCCATCTTTTGATACCAGTATCGCGCCCCGGCCAGCACATCGAACGCAACGGTCCCGATCGTCCCGACTTCGTAGGCCGCCCCGGCCTCGACGATCGCCATCTGGAATTGAAGGTCCGCAGCGGCACCAACCGCGCCAGCGACTCCGGGCGCAACGGCCCTGGCCCTGAGCGCGGACCGCTCGATGGTGATCTTCTCGCCGATGATATCGGCAAACAGCGCGAGGCGGCCGTTACGTGCCTCCATGTCGAGCATCAGCGCCACGAGCGAGCCGCCCTCGCCGATGGTGCTGTCCATGATGTCGATGAAGCTCGCATTCACATTCGCGCCGCGGCCACGGACCGTTTGCGACCCGTTGAGCGAGGTCAGCCAGCCATAGGGCGTCACCCGAAAGGTCCATTCCGGCAGAAAAGCGGGAGGGGCAGGTCGTGTCTGCGAGGCCGTCGGTAAATCGGCTGCAACGACCGGAAAGGCGAGGGCGATCGCTCCGCAAAGCGTAGCAATATGCGTCCAGGACGGCATCGAATCCCCCATTTTTTGTATCGTTGGCCGCTCGAACCGAGTGTTTGCTCCTATTTCGCGGGGAGTCTCATGCTTGCGAGATCGGTTCCCACGACGACATTGCCGGTATGCCCGCCGCCCTGCGCCACCCCCCGTTGTCTTGGTCCGTCAGAGAGGCGCCCTGAAACTCGACGGCTCCCTGCAGTCCAGCGGCAATGGGCGGCGCAGATGAGGCATCATAAGATACTTGACGCCTGTTCTCTGCGCCAGAGTGCCGAGATAGCTGGCCTTGCTGAGGCGCTAGTGGACCGCGTTCTTGAAAATCACATAGGCCGCGACCGTCAGGATGAGGGCTGTGAAGACGCGGTTCAATGTGGCCTTGCCTGTTGAGAGGCGGGTGGCCAGCAGCATCCCGAGAATGCCGCCCAGGATGCCGCCCGAGATGAACTGCGCCGCGATGACCCAGTCGACCTGGCCACTGCGGGCATAGTTCAGGGCCGTCGCCAGCCCGAAGGTTCCCACCGCGAGCAGCGAGGAGCCGATGGCATTGATCATCGGCATGCCGGTGGCGAAGATCAGCGCCGGCACGATCAGGAAGCCGCCGCCGATGCCGAAAAAGCCGGAGGCCCCGCTTGTCGCCAGCGCTGCGGCGGCAGTGAGCGCGCACATGCGCCGATCGACCGGCCGATCCTCGCCGCGCCCGACGCCGCGCGGCCGCAGCATCAGCAGACCGACGACGACCATCAGCGCGCCGAAGAGCAGGAGAAGGCGCGTTCCGTCAACGACGAGGCCGAGACTGGAGCCCAGAAGCGCGCCGAGCGTGCCCACCGCTGCGAAGACGGCCGCACAGAGCCAGCGGACATGGCCCTTCCGGGCGTGGGCGAGCAGGTTGGCATAGGCGTTGATCGAGACCGCCAGCGCGCTGGTGCCGATCGCGACATGCGGGCTGGCGACGCCGACGACATAAAGGAGCAGCGGCGTCGCCAGGATCGAGCCACCACCGCCGACCAGGCCGAGGCTGAAGCCAACGAGGCTGCCGGATGTGAGCGCGGGCAAAAGGGTTGTGGTCATCGCGGAAGCATCCCTGCGATCACGCGGTCGTGCAGCATCATCCCGGCCGCCATCGCTGCGACGAACAGTAGGACCGGGGCTAGTCCCATCGACAGGGCCGAGACGGCGGGACCGGGGCAAAAGCCGGCGAGCCCCCATCCGATTCCGAACAGTGCCGATCCTGCCACCAGCCGCCCATCGATGTCGGTCTTTTCCGGCAGGTGGAAGCTGTCGTCGAGCACGGGGCGCTGCAGCCGCTTCTGCAGCATGACGCCCGGTAGCGCGATGAGCACCGCTCCACCGAGCACGAAGGCCAGGCTCGGGTCCCAATGCCCGCTGGCGAGATTTAGGAAGCCGAGGACGCGGGCCGGATCCAGCATTCCGGAGAGCGACAGGCCGAAGCCGAAGAGCGCGCCGGCGAGGAGCGCAACGCCGATACGCAAGGGTGCGAGACGGTTCACCGCAGGAACTCCATCAAGGTCGCTGCGGCGACCCCCGCGAGGAGGAAGGTCGCAGTCGCGGCGAACGAGCGTTTCGAAAAGCGGGCGAGGCCGAGGATGCCGTGGCCGGAGGTGCAGCCCGAGCCCATGCGCGTGCCGATTCCGACGGCGAGCCCGGCCACGAGGACGAGGGGCCAGGAGGCGGCGATCGTGACGGGCGGAAAACTTCCGAAGGCCAGCGCGTAGAGCGGCGGGCCGCTCATCAGCCCGATGACGAAAGCTGCGTTCAGGGGGATCTGCCCGCCGCCGAGCAAGCGGCCGACGATGCCGCTGATGCCGGCGATCCGTCCGTTGAGCAGCAGCAGCGCAACGGCCGAGAGGCCGAGCAGCATGCCGCCGATCAGGGAAGGCCAGTAGGCACTCATGGGTGTTGCTCCGGTTCGCAGAAGATCGCGTAGAGGGCTTCGATCAGGCGCGCGGCCTTCTCCTCGCTCAGGCGATAGAAGATCTGCTTGGCCTCTCGGCGTGTCGTGACGACGCCGGCTTCCCGAAGCGCGCCGAGCTGCTGCGACAGTGTCGGCTGGCGGATGCCGAGCCGCTCCTCGAGCTCACCGACGGCGTATTCGCCCTCGGCGAGCGTGCAGGCGAGTCTGAGACGCGCCGGATGCGACAAGGTCTTGAGCAGGGCCGCGACCTCGCCGGCACGCGCCTCCATCTCCGCCGGCGGCATGGTGTGAGTCGTCTTGGCGTCCATCACCACGCGGCCCCCACGAGCGCATCGAGCGGGAATTTGAGATAGCGCTTGCCGTTGGCTTCGGGCTCCGGCAGCCGGCCGCCGCGGATGTTGACCTGCAGCGCGTGCAGGATCAGCTTCGGCATCGGCAGGGTGCGGTCGCGCGCCTCCCGCAGCGCGACGAAGCGTTCTTCCGTCATGCCGGCGAGGTGCGGGTTCGCGCGCTTCTGCTCGCCCACCGTGCTCTCCCATTTGGCGGCGCGCCCGCCGGGCTCGTAATCGTGCCCGGTGAAGAGGCGCGTATCGTCCGGCAAAGCCAGGATTGCCTGGATCGACGCCCACAGGGCCTTGGCGCTGCCGCCCGGAAAATCGGCCCGCGCCGTGCCGGAATCCGGCGTGAAGATCGTGTCGTGCACGAATGCCGCATCGCCGATGACATAGGTCACGGAGGCAAGGGTGTGGCCGGGCGAGAACATCACTCGCCCGGAGAGCTCGCCCACCTTGAAGCTGTCGCCCTCGGCGAAGAGCCGGTCCCATTGCGAGCCGTCGGTCGCCAGTTCCGGCCAGTTGTAGAAGCCCTGCCAGAGCTTCTGAACATCCGTGACGCGCGCGCCGATGGCCGTCGGAGCGCCTGTCTTCTGCTTGAAATAGTGAGCGGCCGAGAAATGATCGGCATGAGGATGGGTGTCGAGTATCCATTCGACCGTCAGCCCCTCGCGCGCCACATAGGCGAGGATCTCGTCGGCCTGATGGGTAGCGGTCGCCCCGGACTTCTCATCGAAATCAAGGACTGGATCGATGATCGCGCAGCGCCTCGTCTTCGGATCGGCGACGACATACTGGATGCTGCCGCTGCGCGGCTCGTAGAAGCCCTTCACCTGCGGCGCCCGGGCGGCGTTGCGGGCGAGCCACTGCACCGCGCCCGACAGATCGAAGCCGTGCGCGCGGCCGAAGGCGTCGATCTCGCCGGGGTTCATCCGCCCCGCCAGCACTTCGCCCAGCACGTACAGGGTCACTGAGCGCGTGCCGCTGCGGCAATGGGCGTAGACGGGTCCTTTGGCCCCGGACACCGCCTCCTGAAAGGCGCGGATATCGGCCTCGGTGATCGTCGCCGCCGTCACGGGGATGAAGCGATAGTCAAGGCCGGCCCGCTCCAGCGCTGCCTTCTCGGCAGCGCTGCCGGGCTGCCCCGGCTCCTCGCCGTCGGGCCGGTTGTTGATGATAGTGGCGAAACCGGCAGCCGCCAGCGTGGCGAGCGCCTCCTGCCTGGGCTGGCTGGCGACCGTCAGCCGGTGGTCGATCTTCACGGCGGTCATCGCGAGCATCCTCTCGGTGTCAATCAATATACGATTTAATATAATGTATATTGATTGATTGCAAGTTGCTCTTGCGACGTGCCGGAACGCGCCTCTTTCAGCGGAGGGGAGTTCACGCCGCTTGCATGCGAATGCGGGTTGCGCGCCCCATTTCCAGATTTTCGCGCGTTGTTCGCGCAAGCTTAGCGCCGACGCCCGGCTGGCCCGCCAGCGACGGGCGATTCAGACGGGTTCTGTGACGGATCGCCCGCAAGCGCGTGCTGCGGTGCCGAAGGTCTCCCGCGCCTCATCGACCGAGCCCTGGCCCTTGATGGCCGCCATGCAGGCCTGGACCGCTCTATGCCACTCATCGCCGGGGCAATGCTTGCGCCACAACAGCAGGAACTCGGCCGCACGCTCGATATTGGTCACGGCATAGCGCTCGCCGGGTCGTTCGGTTTCGACATAGACGGGAGGCGTGAACCAATGCAGGGGCATGGCGTAAATACGCGAGCCGCCCCCGATCGTTCCGATGGAGCGGTCTTATTCCGGCAGCCGCAGCCCGGCCAGGAAGGTGGCGACCGTAAGAGTATGCTTGGGTTGTGCCTCGCAATGCCGTTCGACGGCTGCGACGATGTCTGCGTCGCCGAACCTCCCCAACCGGGACGGAGAGTGCTGGCGCAAGGCGTCGACGACCCAGCGCCCGATCGTCGCGTGCATCTCGGCGTCGATCGCCTGGCGCTTCAACCAGAGCTCGCAGGTGATGTAGTCTTGGAGGAATTCACCTTTCTGCGGCTCGGCGCCGCTGGCACCTATCGGCAGTGCCGCAATACAGATCGTCGCCCACGCCCATTGGCGCATCGTCTGCCCCCACCCCTTTGGTCCCGATCAGCGAAACTTAACCGCTCCAGCCCATCGGTCCAGAGGTGATCGAACCCGACATCCCGGCGAGGCATAACATCATCGTGGGTCGATCGGTGTCTTCGGCAGTGCCAGCTCCCGCTCGATCCAGGCGGCCAGCCGGAAGAGATCAGCCTCGCGCCGGGCATGGGACAGGATCTGGACGCCGATCGGCAGGCCGTCGCGGGAGAAGCCAATGGGGATGGCGATGGCGGGCAGGCCCGTCAGTGACCAGATCGCCGTGATCGAGATCCAGTCGACATAATCCTGCATCGGCTGACCCGCGAGGGATGTCGGGAACAGCGTCTCCACGGCAAACGGCATCGCCTGCGTCGCCGGGCAGATCAGGAAGTCGTGCTGATCGAGGAAATCGACCGCCCGGCGGTAGAGTTCGCTGCGCTGGCGATTGGCCGTGACGATGGCGTGGCCCGGCTGGTCGCGGCCACGCAGCAGGTCGGCCAGGACAGGAGCCGGGAACAGCTCGCGATGCGTGTCGAAGAGCGGCTCGAAATTCGCGTAGAATCCTTCGCCCCGCAGCACGCGGAAGGCGTCCATCGCGCCGGTGACGTCCGGCGATCCGTGCGCCACCGCGACGCCCGCCCTGCCCAGCATGGCGGAGAGGTCCTCGAGAGCGAGCCGGATCGGCGCCTCGACCGGCAGGAGGCCGAGAGCGGCCGAGATGGCGACCTTCGCAGGCTTGAGGGGCGCCAGCGCGGCTTCGAGGAAGGGCGGTTCGCCGGTCGGCGCGGTCAGGATGTCGCCGGGGTCGTAGCCGGTCATCGCGTCGAAGAAGAGGGCCAGGTCGGCGACGTCGCGTGCCATCGGCCCCTCGACGGCGATGGTGTCGAAGGGGTCGGAGAGCCGCTTGCGTGGCACGCGGCCCGGCGTCGGCCGTAGGCCCGTCACATTGCAGAACGCCGCCGGGATGCGCAGGCTGCCGCCATAATCGTTGCCATGGGCGAGCCAGGCCTCGCCGGTCGCGAGCGCGACTGCAGCGCCGCCCGATGAGCCGCCGCAGGTCAGACGCCGGTCGTAAGGGTTGCGCGTCGCGCCATGGACGCTGTTGGTGGTCTGCGCGCCGCCGAGCTCGGACAGGTTCGACTTGCCGAGCGTGATCGCGCCGTTGGCTTCCATCAGCGCCACGGTGCGGTCCGACTCGGTCGAAATGCGGTCGCGGAAGATCGCGGTGCCGCCGGTGTTGCGCACGCCTTCGACGTCGTTGTTGTCCTTGACGACGATGGGGAGCCCGCCAAGCAGGCTCGTGCGCCCCGCCCGGCGCGCCGCATCGGCCGTGCGGGCCTGTTCCCGCGCCCGGTCGAGACAGAGCGTCGGCACGGCATTGAGCTCAGGCTCGACAACGGCGAGGCGGGCTGCGGCGGCCTCGACCAGTTCGGCCGAGCTGACCTCCCCGGAGATGAGGAGATCGCGCACGGCGAGCGCGCCGAGCTTCGTCAATTCAGTCGACATGGGCGGGCTTTCCGGCGGCAGACAGTTCTTGGGCAGGTGCGCCGCAGGAGCGGCGAATGACGAGGCGTGGCTCCATGACGATGGTCGTTCCGGGGCCGCTCAGGGTGCCGGCAAGCCGGCGGATCAGGAGTGCGAGCGCGGCCTCGCCCATGGCGCGGACAGGCTGGGCGATGGCGCTGAGCTGGGGCGAGACCGCCGCGGCCCAAGGGAGGTCGTCGATGCCGATCAGCGAGATGTCCTGCGGACAGGCGAGCCCTCGATCGGCCACAGCCTTCGCGACGCCGATCGTCATCAGGTTGTTGGTGGCGAAGATTGCAGTCGGCGGCTCCGGCAGTGCCAGAAGCTCTGCCATCGCCTGCTCGGCCGGCTGCTGGCGGAAGCCGGCATCGCGGACGAGCGCCGGATCGAAGGACAGCCCCGCGGCCAGCAGCGCCTCGCGGTAGCCGGCGAGACGCTCGGCCGCGGTGCGCAGCACGTCCGGTCCGTTGACGAGGCCGATCCGGCGGTGGCCGCAGGCGATCAGCTGCTGCGTCGCCTCGAAGCCTGCCCGCCGGTTGTCGAGGACGACCGCATCGTAACCGAGCCCTTCCATGGCGCGGTCGACCAGCACGACCGGTACTTCGAGCTGCGCCAGCAGCGAGGCGCGGTTCATCGAGACGGCGCCGGTCGGGGCGAGGATCAGCCCGTCGATGCGCTGCGTGCGCAGCATGCGCAGATGCGCTTCCTCGCGTTCGCTGCGCTCGTTCGAATTGCACAGCAGCACCAGATAGCCGCAGGCCGCGGCGGCATCCTCCACGGCCTCGAACAGATCGGAGAAGAAGGGGTTGGTGATGTCGCCGACGACGAGGCCGATCAATCCGCTCGAGCGCTTGCGCAGCGAGCGCGCCCCGGCATGGGGCGTGAAGCTCAGCTTCTCCATCGCGGCGCGAACCCGCGCCGCAAGCTCCGGGCTGACACGATCGGCACTGTTGAGCACGTTCGAAACTGTCGCCACGGATACATCGGCCAAGCGCGCCACGTCCCGAATCGTCGCCATCCATCCCTCGGTGAAACGGTTCAAATTTTTTCTAAGCTTTGCGGATCGGATCGCATTCCGCAAGCCTCAGTGTCGCGAATAAAGCCGCTTGCCACTTCAATCGGTCTGTGAGAGCCTGATTGAAACGTTACAAAAACGAGTGGGGAAACCAGATGATGGGCGTGCATCTTTTCGCCGCGGGCGCCCGCGCGCTGCCATGATCTCCTATGTGCTGCGCCGGCTGGCCGCGACCGTTCCGGTGCTGGCCTTCGTCGGCCTCTTCGTATTTTTCCTGCTGCGGCTGACGCCTGGCGATCCGGCGATCCTGATCGCGGGCGACCAGGCCACGACGCAGCAGATCGCGGCAATCCGTACCCAGCTCGGCTTCGACAGGCCGCTGGCGCAGCAACTGCTGGCCTGGGCGGGGCAGCTCGCGCAGGGCGATCTCGGCCGTTCGGTCTTCTCCGACATGGAGGTGACGCGGCTGATCGGCATGCGCATCGAGCCGACGGCGATGCTGGCGCTGGTCGCGATCCTGATGGCGCTCGCCATCGCGCTGCCGCTCGGAACGCTCAGCGCGCTCAAGGCCGGCAGCCGGACGGACCGGGCCGTGATGGCCTTCGCCATGGTCGGCTTCTCGTCCCCGGTCTTCGTCGTCGCTTTCCTGCTGGTCTATGTCTTCGCGCTGTCGCTCGGCTGGTTCCCGACGCAGGGCTATGTGCCGCTCTCGCAGGGGCTGCTGCCCTGCCTGAACAGCCTTATTCTTCCGGGGCTCGCGCTCGCCATGCTCTACGCGGCGCTGCTGGCGCGGGTCACGCGGGCGAGCCTGCTGGAGGTGCTGTCGGAGGACTATGTCCGCACCGCCCACGCCAAGGGCATGAAGCCCGGGCGCGTCGTGCTGCGCCATGCGCTGAAGAACTGCGCGATTCCGGTCGTCACCGTCGTCGGCGTCGGCATCGCCGCGCTGCTCGGCGGCGTGGTGGTGACCGAGACGGTGTTCAACATCCCGGGCCTCGGCCGGCTGACGACGGACGCCATCCTGCGGCGGGACTATCCCGTGGTGCAGGGGCTCATCCTCGTCTTCTCGCTCGTCTACGTCACCGTCAACCTGCTGGTCGATCTCAGCTACGTGCTGTTCGATCCGCGCATCCGCTATTGAGGGCGCCGTGACGATGACCGTGACCGGCTCCGTCGCGCGGAAGACGCCTGGCCTCTTCGAGATCCTGCGCGGTTTCCTGCGGGCCAACCCGACGATCCTCATCGGCCTTGCGGTTCTGGCGGCCTTCACTTTCGTCGCATTGATCGCGCCTTTCATCCTGCCGGACCCGGTGCGGGTGAACCCGATCCAGCGCCTGCGGCCGCCAGGCAGCGAGCACTGGTTCGGCACCGATCAGCTCGGCCGCTCCACCCTGTCGCGCACGCTGAACGGCACCCGCATCTCGCTGACGATCGGCGCGCTCGTCACGGTGCTGAGCGTTTCGTTCGGCCTGCTGATCGGCCTCGTCGCCGGTTATGTGCGCTGGCTCGACGGCACGGTGATGCGGATCATGGATGGGCTGATGGCGATCCCCGGCATCCTGCTCGCCATCGCGCTGATGTCGCTGTTCGGGTCGAGCGTCCAGAACGTGGTGATCGCGATCAGCATCGCCGAAATCCCACGCATGGCCCGCGTCGTGCGCTCCTCCGTGCTGGTGCTGCGCGAGCAGACCTATGTCGAGGCGGCGATCACCAACGGCACGGGGCTGGCGCGGATGCTGCTGCGCCACATCCTGCCCAATGCGGCTGCGCCCGTGATCGTGCAGGCGACCTATGTCTTCGCCTCGGCGATGATCGTGGAATCGATCCTGTCCTTCCTCGGCGCAGGCACGCCGCCGACGATCCCGAGCTGGGGCAACATGCTGGCCGAGGCGCGGCCCTTCATGCAGCGCGCGCCCTGGATGATCGCCTTTCCTGGCGTGGCGCTGGCGATGCTGGTGCTGACCGTCAATGTTCTAGGCGACGCACTGCGCGACGCCATCGATCCCCGGCTCGCCCGCAAGCTGCGTGTCTGAAACCGGCAACAAGAACAAGAATCGCGAGACAGTCACAGGGAGGGAAGAATGAGAAAACTGACGAGACGAATGGCTCTGGCCGCCGGTCTTGCGCTGTCGCTGGCAGCACTGCCTGCCGCCGCGCAGACCGTGCTGAAGGTGCGCCCCTTCGGCGATTTGCGCACGCTCGATCCGATGACGACTTCGGACTACATGGTCCGCAACCACGCCTACATGGTCTACGACACGCTCTTCGCGCAGGACGCCAAGGGCCTGATCAAGCCGCAGATGGTGGAGAGCTACACCACCTCGCCGGACGGGCTGACCTGGACCTTCGTGCTCCGTGATGGGCTGAAGTTCCATGACAACACGCCGGTGACGAGCGCGGACGTGGTCGCGTCGCTGAAGCGCTGGGGCGAGCGCGACGGCCTCGGCCAGCAGCTCACGGCCCATACCGCCTCGCTGACGGCGACCGACCCCAAGACGATCACGCTCGTGCTCAAGGATCGCTGGGGCCTCGTGCTCGATGCGCTCGGCAAACCGAGCTCGATGCTGCCGGTCATCATGCCGGCGCGCATCGCCGCCACGCCCTCGAACCAGAACATCACTGATGCGACCGGCTCCGGCCCCTTCATGCTGGTCAGGGAGCAATGGTCGCCGGGCTCGAAGATCGTCTACGCCAAGGCGCCGACCTATCAGCCGCGCAAGGAAGCGCCGGACGGTCTCGCGGGCGCCAAGGTCGCGAATGTCGACCGTGTCGAATGGCTGATCATGCCCGACGCGCAGACGGCGCTGAACGCGCTGCAGGCCGGCGAGATCGACATCTTCGAGGAGATGCCGCCGGACATGATCTCGCTGGTGAAGGGCAATGCGAAGATCAAGGTCTCGAAGCTCTCCGCGCTGCAGGGCGTCTTCCGGATGAACCAGTCGCAGCCGCCCTTCAACAACGTGAAGCTGCGCCAGGCGATCCTGAAGCTCGTCGATCAGGAACAGGCGGTGCGCGCCTATGTCGACGACAAGACGCTCTACACCGTCTGCCCGTCCTTCTACATGTGCGACTCGCCCTATTTCACCGACGCGTCCTGGCCGAAGCCGGATGTGGCGGCAGCCAAGAAGCTGATCGCGGAGAGCGGCTACAAGGGTGAGAAGATCGTCGTGCTCGACGCCACCGAGACGGCGCTCAGCCCGCAGACCCTCGTCGTTTCGCAGCTGCTGCGCGACGCCGGCCTCAATGTCGATTACCAGGCGATGGACTGGGGCACGCTGTCGAGCCGGCGCACCAGCAAGAACCCGGTTGAGCAGGGTGGCTGGTCGACCTTCGCGTCGGGGCCGGCAGCGCCGGACATGACCGAGCCGGTCGGCCATCTCGGGCTGCGCTCGAACTGCGAAAACGCGTGGTTCGGCTGGCCCTGCGACGAGACGATCGAGAAGCTGCGCGCCGAGTTCACGATGACGCCCGATCTGGAGGGCCGCAAGGCGATCGCGCGGAAGATCCAGGAGCGTGCGGTCGAGACGGTGCCTTATGTTCCCGTCGGGCAGTTCTGGCTCGTGCGTGGCCAGCAGACGAGCCTCAACGGGCTGCTTTCGCCCGGCCTCCCGGTCTACTGGAACGTCTCGAAAGCCCGCTGATACCGCTAGAAGCCGTGCTGGGGGGAGGCCGGCGTCGCTCGTTATTCGGGCACGCCGGCCTTTTTCAATCCTTCGACGAAGACATCGCAGTGAGCGAATTTTTCGAGGTTCTTCCGGAGAACCGAAAGATGCAGCGGCGGGCCGACACGCGCGCGGCACATGGTCCTTGCCGCATCGGCAAAGCCATCTCTCGAGCGCGGCACCATGCGCGCTGCTACGCTTCGGCGGTTTGAGCGTCCATCGCGCCGCATGCTGCGCTGCACAGGTCGATTGGCGGCCGGCAAAGTCGAGATTCTGCCTGGATCAGGGCGCCTTGATGGAAATCAAGGACATCATCCGCGTTATGCCGATGAGTAGAGGCAGAGATGGGAGCGAGCCTTCATGCAGGCCAGCGATCAGAACGAGACCATCTGCTTTCTTGGCTCGCCGCAGGCCTTTGGCGCCGAGCGAGAGACGGCGAAGATCGTCTCGACGCATATCTCCACCGTTCTCCTGCTGGGCGCGCGTGCGCTCAAGCTCAAGCGCGCGGTCAGGCTGCCCTATATCGATCTCTCGACGCCGGAGCTGCGGCTGGCGATGTGCGAGCGCGAACTGAAGCTCAACCGCCGGACGGCACCGCAGATCTATCGAGCGGTCCATCGCATCACGCGTGGACACAACGGCAGCCTAGCCCTCAATGGCGAGGGTGAACTCGTCGATGCGGCGCTGGAGATGCAACGCTTCGACGACGAGCAACTGTTCGACAAGCAGGCGCAGCTGCAGCGCCTGACGCCGGCCGACATGGCCGGGCTCGCCGCGGCGCTGGCCGAGCTGCACGGCGTCGCAGCCGTCTCGACGGACGCGCATGGTGCGGGGCGCGTCGAGCGCGTTCTCGACGTCAACGAGCGTGCCTTTGCCGCCGCGGACCTCCTGCCTGTGGAGGATGTCGAGCATATCAATGCGGTGTGCCGGGCGACACTTGCCCGGCATGCCGAGCTGCTGGACCGGCGCGCCCGCGACGGGAAGGTCCGGCGCGGCCATGGCGACCTGCACCTGCGCAACATCTGCCGGATCGACGGAAAGCCGCTGCTCTTCGACTGCCTTGAGTTCGACGAAGATCTCGCGACGACGGACATCCTCTACGATCTCGCCTTCGTGCTGATGGACCTCTGGCGTCGCGGGCTTGCCGCCCTCGCGAACATTCTGTTCAACCGCTACCTCGACGCGACCGGCGATGAGGCGGGCTTACGTCTGCTGCCGTTCTTCATGGCGATCCGTGCGGTCGTGCGCGCCCATGTCACGGCGGCGGATAGCGGGCGGCCGGAGCTCGAGCGTGTCGCGGAGGCGCAGGCCTATCTCAGGCTCGCGCATGATCTTCTGGCGGCCCGGCGGCCGATGCTCGTCGCGGTCGGCGGCTATTCCGGCTCCGGGAAGTCGACGGTCGCGGCGGCCATAGCGCCGGCTCTCGGCCCCGCACCGGGGGCGCGTATCGCCGCGAGCGACCGCATCCGCAAGCGGCTCTGCGGCGTCTCTCCCGAGACCCGGTTGCCGCAAGAGGGCTACAGCGACGAGGTCTCGGGCCGGACCTATGCCGAGATGGCGGTGATCGCCGGGAATGCGCTGGCGCAGGGGCATGCCGCCATTGCCGACGCCGTGTTCGACCGCCGTTCCGAGCGCGAACGGATCGAGGCCGTGGCGCTGGCTGCCGGGGTGCCGTTCCGGGGGCTCTGGCTAGAGGCCCCGGAGCAGGTGCTGGTGGAGCGTGTCTCCGCGCGCCGGGGCGACCCATCGGATGCCACGCCGGATATCGTCAGAAGCCAGTTGGCGCGGCAGGGCGACCCGAGCGATTGGACGCGGCTGCCCAGCCGAATGGAGCCAGGCCTCGTCGTGACTGCTGCCCTTGCCGCCATCGGCAGGCCGGCGGATCGGCGGGTCCTGGTGCCTTCCGTGTAATCGGCACGCAGCAGGGCAAGAGCCGCCGGCTGAATCGCCGGGCGCCGCTAAGGCGTTACGGCGGCGGCAAAGACCGAGGCGATGGCCTTGAGCCGGCGCGCATATTCCTCGCTCGTCGGCGGGGTGCCGAGCTTGGCGCCGGCCGACGCGAACATCATGCCGGCGATCCAGTCCTTCGCGCCGATGGGCATGCGTGAGGGAGCGGCCTCGCCACTGGCCTCGGCCTGTTTCAGCAGCTCATGCGCGAAGTCGAAGAAAATCCTCTCGAAGACCTGCAATTCATCCGCGGCGACGGTGTTCATTACCGCCTTCAGTTCGACGAGATGCTCGCCCGTGCCGAAGCTGGCATAGGCCTGGCCATGATGGGCCAGGAGCAGCGCGCCGAGCCGATCCGCGAAAGTCCCCTTCGCCGCGACGACCTCACGGCAACGTGCTTCGACGCGGCGGGCGAGCAGGCGCAGCATCGCACGGAAGACATCGTCCTTGCCCTTGAAGTGGAGATAGAGGGTCGCCTTGGCGAGCCCAGCCTCCTTAGCGATGTCGTCCATCGAGCTGCGCTTGTAGCCGTAGCGGGCGAAGAGGCGCAGCGCTGAATCAGCGATCTGGTCGACGCGGGCATTGGCCTCGTCGACAGAATCGGGACCGGAACTTTCGCGTTCGTCCTGCATTGCGGCTTCAGCAGTCTTGACAAAATCCAAACTGCGCGCGACCATCCTAGTTAGACTCAAATCGTCTAACTAGTCCAGTCGCGCGACCCAGGGCTACGGATCCATCGCCCGCCATCTGGTATGTCAGATCGGGCCTGCGAGGTTAAGCCTCGATCCGCACCATTGTGCCGCGCTGCGTCATGCCAGCATCGGAGGCGGCCATGGTCTCTCTCAAAGTCAACGGAACCTCGCAAAACGTCGATGTCGACGACGATACGCCTCTGCTCTGGGCGATCCGCGACAATCTCGGCCTCACCGGCACCAAGTTCGGTTGCGGCGTCGCGCAGTGCGGGGCCTGCACCGTCTATGTAGACGGGCAGCCCGTGCGCTCCTGTGTCACGCCCGTCTCGGCGGTGGACGGCAGCGACATCACCACGATCGAGGGCCTCGCGGGCAAGGAGGCGGAGGCCGTGCAGGCAGCCTGGATCGCGCGCGACGTGCCGCAATGCGGCTATTGCCAGTCCGGTCAGGTGATGAGCGCCATCGCTCTGCTGAAGGAAAACCGGAAGCCGACCGACCGCGACATCGATCTCGCGATGAACGGCAACATCTGCCGCTGCGCCACTTACGTCCGCATCCGCGCCGCGATCCATGACGCGGCCCGCGCGCTGGAGATCTGACCATGACCGTGCATGATCCGAAGCTTTCGCGCCGCTCCCTGCTGGCCGGCGCAGGCGCCCTCGTCATCGGCTTCCACCTGCCGCGTGCCGCCAAGGCGCAGTCCGGCGCCGGCGCGGCCTACCGGCCCGGCGGCAACGCGACCTTCGCGCCGAACGCCTTCATCCGCGTGGCGCCCGACTCCACCGTGACCGTACTGGTCAAGCATATCGAGTTCGGGCAGGGGCCCTTCACCGGGCTGGCGACGCTCGCGGCCGAAGAGATGGATGCCGCCTGGAGCCAGATGCGGGCGGAGCATTCACCGGCCGACGTCAAGCTCTACGCCAACCTCGCCTTCGGCGTGCAGGGCACAGGCGGCTCGACCGCCATCGCCAATAGCTGGGAGCAGATGCGCAAGGCCGGTGCGGCGGCGCGCGTCATGCTGGTGCAGGCTGCGGCCAGCGCCTGGAAAGTGCCGGCAAGCGAGATCACCGTCTCCGACGGCGTCATTGGTCACAGCTCCGGCAAGAAGGGCTCGTTCGGCGAATTCGCAGAGGCGGCCGCGAAGCAGCCAGTGCCGGAAAATCCGCCGCTGAAGCCGGCCTCGGCCTACAAGCTGATCGGCAAGGAAGGTGCGGTGACGCGCCTCGACAGCGCTGACAAGTCACGCGGCAAGGCGCAGTTCACGATCGATATACACGCGCCGAACATGCTGACGGTCGTCGTGGCGCGTCCGCCGCGGTTCGGCGGTAAGGTCGCGAGCTTCGACGCGGCCGAGACCCTCAAGATCAAGGGCGTGGTCGACGTCAAGCAGATCGGCACCGGCGTCGCGGTCTATGCCAATGGCATGTGGCCGGCGCTCAAGGGGCGCGAGGTGCTGAAGGTGACCTGGGACGAGAGCGCGGCCGAAAAGCGCGGCAGCGCCGAGCTGATCGCCGAGTATCGCAAGCTCGCCCGCCAGCCGGGCACCGTGGCCGGCACCCACGGCGATGCGGAAGCCGTGCTCGCCAAGGCTGACAAGGTGATCGAGGCAGAGTTCGTCTTCCCCTATCTGGCGCATGCGCCGATGGAGCCGCTCGACGGCTATCTGGAATGGGACGGGCAGCAGGCGCTCGCCCGCTTCGGCAGCCAGTTCCAGACCACGGAGCACCAGACCATCGCCACCATCCTCGGCCTGCCGCCGGAGAAGGTCTCGCTGGAGACGATGATGGCCGGCGGCAGCTTCGGGCGGCGCGCGCAGGTCAGCCAGCATCTGGCGGCGGAACTTGCGATGGTTGCCAAGGCCATCGGCCCGAACCGGCCGGTCAAGGTAGTCTGGACCCGCGAGGACGATCTGGCCGGCGGTTACTATCGGCCACTCTTCGTCCATCGCCTGCGCGGCGCGGTGAAGGACGGCAAGATCGTCGCGTGGGCCAACCACATCGTCGGCCAGTCCTTCTTCCTCGGCACGCCCTTCGAGGCGATGGTGGTGAAGAACGGCATCGACGCCACCTCGGTCGAGGGTGCGAACGAGATCTTCTACGAGGTGCCGGACTTCCGCTGCGAGGTCCACAATCCCAAGGTCGGCGTGCCGACCTTGTGGTGGCGCTCGGTCGGGCACACCCATACCGGCTATGCCGTCGAGTGCTTCATCGACGAATTGCTGCAGGCGGCGGGGCAGGACCCGCTGCAGGGGCGGCTCGCCATGATGGGCGACAAGCATGCGCGGGCCGCCGCCGTGTTGCGTGCGGTCGGCGAGATGGCGAACTGGAAGGGCGCCGGCCCGGTCGACGGGCGGGCGCGTGGCGTGGCGGTGGTCGAGAGCTTCTCGTCCTTCGTGGCGCAGATCGCCGAGGTCTCGATGGGCCCCGATGGCGAGCCCAAGGTCCACAAGGTCTGGTGCGCGGTCGATTGCGGCGTCGCGGTCAACCCGGACATCATCAGGGCGCAGATGGAAGGCGGCATCGGCTTCGGGCTGGGGCATGCGCTCTATGGCGAGATCACGCTCGACCAGGGCCGGCCGGTCCAGACCAATTTCCACGAATACCGCTCGCTGCGCATCCACGAGATGCCGGAGGTGGAGGTGAAGATCATTGCCTCCACCGCCTCGCCGACCGGCGTGGGTGAGCCGGGCGTGCCGCCGATCGGGCCCGCAGTCGCCAATGCGCTCGCCGCGCTCGGCCATGGCCGCCCGCGGCAGCTGCCGGTCAAGGGAGGGACCGTCTGATGCGGCCCCTCCTTCTCTCCGCCGCTGCAGGCCTCGCGCTCTGCCTTGCCGGCACGGCGCTGACGCTGGCTCAGAGCGCAAACCAGGCCCAGCCGGGCGGGGCGACTCTGCGTCCCGCCGCGAGCTTCTCCAACATCGCCAACCAGCGCGACCGCTCGGTCGCGCTGTTCAACGAGATGGGCAAGGTGCTGACGCATCCGCGCTGCATGAACTGCCATCCGGTGTCGGACCGGCCGCGCCAGGGCGACATCCGCAAGCCGCACGAGCCGCTGGTGGTGCGCGGCAAGGACGGGCACGGCGCGCCGGGCCTCCATTGCACGACCTGCCATGGCAAGCAGAACTACGATCCCGCCGGCATTCCGGGTGACGGGCACTGGGCGCTCGCGCCGGCCTCGATGGCCTGGGAGGGCAAGACGGTCGCCCAGATCTGCGAGCAGCTCAAGGACCAGAACCGCAACGGCAGCCGCGACCTCGCCGCGCTGGTGAAGCATGTCACGACCGACACGCTGGTGCTCTGGGGCTGGAAACCGGGCAAGGGGCGCCAGCCTGCGCCGGGCACGGCGGCCGAGTTCGGCGCGCTGATGCAGGCCTGGGCCGATACAGGCGCTGCCTGCCCGGCTTCGTAAGCGTCCTCAAGGCGGCGCTTACTTCGCGCCGTCCTTCCACCAGAGGCGGATGGGGATCGACTGCTCCCCTCCGCATTTGATGAAGACGACCTTCTCGTCGGAGAGCGTGCCGTCGAACCGGCATTCGGCATCTTCCAACCGCAGCTTCGCGGAATAGCGATCCCGCCTGACCGCGAGCGTGATGTTCCCGGCCTTGACCGGCTTCTCGCCCGGCCCGCAGACCGCCGTGTGCCGCATCGTCAGGTCGCCTGCGAATTCGCGGCCCCGGCCCTCGGCCGGTCGTTCGGTCAGCGAAGCCTCGATTTCCCATTCGCCTAGGAAGCCGTAGCGGCCGGTCAGCTCGGTTGCCGCGGCGAAGCTCGACAGCAGGGGCAGGAGAGCCGAGGCGAGGCAGAGTTTCAGCATCCGAAGCTCACGGGCGGTCAGGCCTTTACGCGGCGGTCGATAGGAGTTTCGGTTTTTTCGGTGCCGTTGTCGATCAGGGGCAGCCGGCTGTCGGAGTGACGGGAAAGTACGCCTCCTCTCAAACTGCCATGAGATTAATCTTGCCTATAATTTAATCATATTTTGCGATGTTGTATGCAATGTCGATGTGCGCCTTTTGCCCAACCCGGGCGTAGCGCCGGCCAAAAATGATCTAAAAGCGCCGACATCCGACGTCCGCCCGGTGAGCTGCGGGTCGGCACGGTCCCTGCATTGAGCCTTCCGAATGTTAGCGTCCGGCCCGTCGATCGGTGCCGGCAATCTCGGGAGAGCATCATGGCCATCACGCGTCGCACCGCCATTGCCGGAGGGCTCGCCGCCCCGTTCCTGATGACCGGCCGCGCCGGCGCGCAGGCTCCCACCCGCAACGAGACGCTGCTGCTGGTGCAGGAATACGGCCCCAACAGCCTGGACATGCAGGGCATCGGCTCCTCGCAGCCGGTGAACGGTGTCGCGCTGAACTGCTATGACCGGCTGCTGCGCTTCAAGCCGGTGCCGATCCCGGGCGGCGGCGGCAACACGATCGCGATGGGCGAGCTCGAGGGCGAGCTGGCGGAAAGCTGGCAGGTCGCCTCCGACGGCATGAGCTGCACCTTCAAGCTGCGCGACGCCAAGTTCCATTCGGGCCGCCCGGTCACGGCGAAGGACGTGAAGTGGTCTCTCGACCGCGCCTGCACGATCGGCGGCTTCGCCACGACGCAGATGAATGCCGGCTCGCTGGAGAAGCCCGAGCAGTTCGTCGTCGTCGACGACAAGACCTTCCGCGTCGACTTCGTCCGCAAGGACAAGATGACGTTGCCGAACCTGGCCGTGACCATCCCCTTCGTGTTCGATTCCGAGCTGGCGATCGCGAATTCCGGTGGTGATCCGCACGCCAAGGAGTATCTCAAGAACAACATCGCCGGCTCGGGCGCCTACAAGGTCGAGAGCTGGAAGCCCGGCGTCGAGACGATCTATGTCCGCAACGATGCCTGGGCCTGCGGAAAGCTGCCGCAGCTGCGCCGCATCATCGCGCGCGACATCGCCTCGCCCTCGACCCGCCGCGCCCTGATCGAGCGCGGGGATGCCGACGTGTCCTACGGGCTGCCGCCGAAGGACTTCAAGGACCTGCTCGACGGCGGCAAGATCAACGTCGTCGGCGTGCCGATCCCGAACGGCGTCTGGGGCTGCTATCTCAACACGCAGGTCGGCCCGTTCAAGGATGTGCGCCTGCGCCAGGCCGTGGCCTGGGTGATGCCCTATGAGAAGATCAAGCAGGCGGCGCTGTTCGGCCGCGGCGTCTCGATGGACGGCGGCACGACGCCGAAGGTCGCCTGGCCGCAGCCCTTCCCCTACAGCTCCGATGTCGCCAAGGCGAAGGCACTGGTCGATGCGGCCGGTGGCCCGTTCTCGACGACGCTCTACTTCGACGCAGGCAACGCGACCGTCGCCGAGCCGATGGCCGTGCTGATGAAGGAAGCGCTGGCGACGATCGGGATCACGGTCGAGATCAACAAGGTTCCTGGCGCCAATTTCCGCACCGAGATCGCCAAGAAGACCAACCCGATGGTGCTCAACCGCTTCGCGGGCTGGCTCGACTATCCCGATTACTACCTGTTCTGGACGATGCACGGCAACAATTCGATCTTCAACATCGCCGCCTACCAGAACCCGGCGCTGGACAAGCTCGTCGACGCCGCCCGCTTCGCGCCGGACAAGGCCTCCTACGACGCCAATGTCGTCGACTTCATCAAGCTGGTGAATGCCGAGGTGCCGATGGTGCCGATCAACCAGCCGACGCATGACGTCGCGCTGCAGAAGAGCATCGGCGGCTACCAGTTCCAGCCCTGCCGCGAGCCGGACTTCCGCTACCTGACCAAGGCGTAATCGCCTTTGCGGGCGGGCGCTCCGGCGCCCGCCCATCATGCTCGGGCTCGACCCGAGCGTCTCCTGACAGAGATTCCAGGGTCTGCGCTCCGCTTTGCCCGAGAATGACGGCGTCGAGCTCCAAGGGAAACCCGCCATGCTTCGCATGATCGCCGCCCGGCTTAAGACGACGATCCCGTCGGTGATTGGGGTCATCATCGTCACTTTCCTGCTGACGCGCGTGCTGCCGGGCGATACGGCGGCTTACTTCGCGGGGCCGGCGGCCTCGAACGAGGCCATCGCGCAGATCCGCAGCGAGCTCGGTCTCGACCAGCCGCTGCCGGTGCAGTTCGTCTCCTATGTCATGGCGCTGGTGAAGGGCGATCTCGGCACGTCGCTCACCACGGGCCAGCCCGTCACGGCTGATCTCGCGCAGCGCCTGCCGGCCTCGGGCGAACTGACTCTTTTCGGGCTGTTGCTCTCGATGGCGATCGCGCTGCCGCTCGGGGTGCTGGCGGCGGTCAAGCAAGGCTCCTGGATCGACCATCTCTGCCGCATCGTGGCGACGGCGGGCGTCTCGCTGCCGGTGTTCTTCACCGGGCTGCTGCTGGTCTATGTCTTCTATTTCATCCTCGGATGGGCGCCGGCGCCGCTCGGGCGGATCGATGTGTTCTTCTCGGAGCCGCCGCGCGTCACCGGCTTCGTGTTGATCGATTCGCTGATCGCACGAGACCTCGACACTTTCCGCGCGGCGTTCACCCAGATCCTGCTGCCGGCGCTGACGCTGGCGATCTTCTCGCTCGCACCGATCACGCGCATGACGCGCGCCTCGATGCTGGCGGTACTCGGCGCCGATTTCGTCCGTACCGCGCGGGCCAGCGGCCTCTCCGGCGGCAAGGTCATCGGAACCTATGCCTTCCGGAACGCGATGCTGCCGGTGGTGACCACGCTCGGCATGGTCTTCTCGTTCCTGCTCGGCGCCAATGTGCTGGTCGAGAAGGTCTTCGCCTGGCCGGGCGTCGGCTCCTATGCGGTCGAAGCCCTGCTCGCCTCGGACTATGCGCCGATCCAGGGCTTCGTCCTGACCATGGCGATCCTTTACGTCGCGCTGAACCTGATGATCGACATCCTCTACGGCGTGATCGATCCGCGCGTCAGGCTGGAGGGCTGATGCCGATGAACGACATGAGCCAGCCACCCGTTGCTGCCGATGGTGCGCAGCCCCTGCGTTTTGAGGCGCCGCCCTCGACCTCGCTCATCGCCCATGCCCGCCACATCGTCGCGGAGAACCCGGTCACCGGCTTCGCCTTCGCGCTGTTCGCGCTGATCCTGCTGGCGGCCGTCTTCGGACCCTGGATCGTGCCCTATGATCCGCTGGCCTCGAATACGAGCGTGGCGCTGCATGGCCCGAGTGCGGCGCACTGGTTCGGCACCGACCAGCTCGGCCGCGACATCTTCAGCCGCGTCATCGTGGCGACGCGGCTCGATTTCTCGATTGCGGTCGCATCGGTCGCCCTCGTCTTCTTGCTCGGCGGGCTCGCCGGGGTCATGGCCGGATTCTTCGGCGGCTGGGTCGATACGGTGGTCGGACGCATCGCCGATACGATCATGGCCTTCCCGCTCTTCGTGCTGGCGATGGGCATCGTGGCCGCGCTCGGCAACACGGTGACCAACATCGTCATCGCCACAGCGATCATCAATTTCCCGCTCTACGCCCGCGTCGCCCGCGCCGAGGCGAATGTGCGCCGCGATGCCGGCTTCGTGCAGGCGGCGCGGCTCTCGGGCAATTCGGAGTGGCGGCTGCTGCTGACGCAGATCGTCCCGAACATCATGCCGATCATGGCCGTGCAGATGTCGCTGACGATGGGCTACGCCATCCTCAACGCGGCGGGGCTCTCCTTCATCGGCCTAGGTGTCCGCCCGCCGACGCCGGAGTGGGGCATCATGGTCGCGGAGGGGGCGAGCTTCATTGTTTCCGGCGAATGGTGGGTCGCATTCTTTCCGGGGCTCGCGCTGATGACGGCGGTGTTCTGCTTCAACCTGCTCGGCGATGGCGTGCGCGACCTCGTCGACCCGCAGCGGAGGAACTGAGGATGAGCAGCCCCCCGCTTCTCGACATCCGCAACCTCACCGTTGAATTCGCCACGCGCCGCGGCACGGTGCAGGCGGTCAAGGCGATCGACGTCAGCGTCGGCAAGGGCCAGACAGTCGCTATCGTCGGCGAATCCGGCTCCGGCAAGTCCGTGACCTCCTATGCCGTGGTCCGCATCCTCGATCGCGCGGGCAAGGTCGCGGAGGGTTCGATCTCGTTCTCCGGCGTCGATCTCGTCGCCGCCTCCGAAGCGCAGATGCGGGATCTGCGCGGACGCGAGATCTCGATGATCTTCCAGAACCCGCGCGCCGCGCTGAACCCGATCCGCAAGGTGGGCAAGCAGATCGAGGACGTGCTGCTCCAGCATGTCCAGGCGACGCGGGCGACGGCGCGCGAGAAGGCGATCGAGGCGCTGGAGAAGGTCAAGATCGCCCGGCCGCAGGAGCGCTATGACGCCTATCCGTTCGAACTCTCGGGCGGCATGTGCCAGCGTGTCGTCATCGCGCTCGCGCTCGCCTGCCAGCCGCAGTTGCTGATCGCGGACGAGCCGACGACGGGCCTCGACGTCACCACCCAGAAGGCGGTGATGGACCTGATCGTGGAGCTTACGCGCGAACGCGGCATGTCGACGATCCTGATCACCCATGATCTCGGTCTCGCCGCCGCCTACTGCGACAAGGTCGTGGTGATGGAGAAGGGCCGCGTCGTGGAGACGGCCGATGCCAAGGAAATCTTCCGCAACCCGCAGCACCCCTATACGCGCAAGCTGATGAAGGCGACGCCGCGGGTGGGATCGAGCCTGACCGATCTGCTGCCCGACGACCAGCCGAAGCGGTCGGCGCCTGCCAAGACCGCCGCGGCGCTCGCGACCGCCAGCGAGCCCCCGCTGCTTATCGTCGAGAACCTCGTCAAGGAATATCCCCGGCCGGTCACCGGCTCTTTCCTTGCTAAACTGATCGGCAAGGGCGAGCCCGAGAAGCCTGCCTTCCGCGCCGTCGACGGCATAGGCTTCACGGTCCGGCGCGGCGAGACATTGGGGCTCGTCGGCGAATCCGGCTGCGGCAAGTCGACGACCTCGATGATGGTCAACCGCCTGCTCGATCCGACCTCCGGGCGCATCGTCTTCGACGGGCAGGACATCGGCGCGATTCCGGCGAGGCAGTTCGCCACCTCGGCCTTCCGGCGCCGCATCCAGATGGTGTTCCAGGACCCAACCGACAGCCTCAATCCGCGGTTCACTGCCGAGCGGGCGATCGTCGATCCGATCCTGCGCATGGGCAAGATCCGCGGCCGCGATGCGCTTCGGGCGCGTTGCGAGGAGCTGGCGCAGCTCGTCGGCCTGCCCATCGAGCTGATCGACCGTTTCCCGCACCAGCTTTCCGGCGGGCAGAAGGCGCGTGTCGGCATCGCGCGCGCCATCGCGCTCGACCCCGATCTTGTCATCCTGGACGAGCCGACCGCGGCGCTCGATGTCTCGGTGCAGGCGGTGGTGCTCAACCTGCTCGAGGAGCTGAAGCAGCGGCTCGGCATGAGCTACATCTTCGTCTCGCATGATCTCAATGTCGTGCGCCTGCTCTGCGACCGGGTGATCGTGATGAAGACCGGTCAAATCGTCGAGCAAGGCACGGCCGAGGAGGTGCTCGGCGCGCCGCGAGCGGAGTATACGAAGGAACTGCTCAATGCGATCCCGCATCCGCCCTTGTAGTGATCCTCCGTCATTCGGGGGCTTCGCGAAGCGAAGAGCCCGGAATCCACGGGCAGGGGCGCCAACCCTGTCCTGCCGCCATCGCTCACCCCGTCGTGGGTTCCGGGTTCTCGCTGCGCGAGCCCCGGAATGACGAGGGGGCCGGAGAAGACAGAATGAAGATCAACGATCCCGCCGTGCTGGCGGAAGTCGAGGCTGCCTTCGCCGAATATGAGGAGGCGCTGGTCACGAACGATGTCGAAACGCTCGACCGGCTGTTCCGCAATGCGCCGGAAACGCTGCGCTATGGCGCGGGCGAGAACTTGTATGGCTATGTCGAGATCGCGGCCTTCCGCTCGGCGCGCTCGCCGGCGGGGCTGACGCGGGCGCTTGAGCGCACCTGGATCACCAGCTATGGCGACAGCTTCGCCACAGCGAACACGCTGTTCCGCCGCGAGAGCCAGCCCGGCAAGGTCGGCCGGCAGAGCCAGAGCTGGGTGAAATTTCCCGAGGGCTGGCGCGTCGTCGCTGCCCATGTCAGCTTGATCCCCGAGCCTGTCGGCGCCTCATGATCGAACGGGGTCCGCCGGCTGGACCAGGTGACGAGCCCACGATTTTGCGACCGACCGCCATGCCGCGCAGTGCAATACAGACCGTCGTCAAGGCGGCGCTTCCCGGGGCCGCGGCGCCGGCCAAGACGGAGTCGCGCACGCGCACCGAGAGCCTGCGTCTGCAGCTCGCCGATGAGATCGTCTCCGGTGCGCTCGCGCCCGGACAGCCTCTGGACGAGCAGGAGCTCGCTCAGCGTTTCGGTGTCTCGCGCACACCGGTTCGGGAGGCGATCCGCCAGCTCTCGGCATCCGGGCTCGTGCAGGTCAGGCCGCATCGCGGCGCGGTCGTGGCGCTGCCGACGCCGGTGCAGCTCGACGACATGTTCGAGGCGATGGCGGAGCTGGAGGCGCTCTGCGCGGGGCTTTCCGCTCGCAACATGACGGCGCTGGAGCGGCGGGCGCTGGAAGCGATCCACGACGAGCTGCGCGGACTCGTCCGGGAGGGCGATCCGCTGCGCTACCATGAGTGCAACGAGGCCTTCCACACCGCGATCTACGACGGCACGCATAACGGTTATCTGGCGGAGCTCACGCTGATGACACGGCGTCGCGTCGCGCCCTTCCGCCGCGCGCAGTTCCGCACGACGGGCCGGCTCGGCGGCTCATGGCAGGAGCATGACCTGATCGTCCAGGCGATCCTGCGCGGCGACCGGCATGCGGCGGCGGACGCGATGCGCGCCCATATCGACATCGTCCGCGCCGCCTTCCACTCCTACGCCGAAGCGCGCTGAGGCGCCTGCGACGCGACGAAGGCCCGCCAGCCGCCGAAGTCCGTAACATCGCGGGCACCTTCGGTCGCGATTGCCTCGCAGAGAAAGCCCTTGACCTTCGTTCCGTCGGCGAGCGCGAGCGTGCCGATGCCGAGCGGCGACGGAATGCCGGAGACGAAACGGCCGAAGCCTTCGGCGGGAAGCGACCAGACTTCGAGCGCGATGGCTGCGCCATCCGCAGCAACGCGCACCAGCCCCGGCCTTGCCGGGGGCCCGCCCGGCAGCGCGTAGAGCTTGTAGTCGGGCGTCGTCGTCGTCGCCCGGACGAAGCTGCCGCCCAGTGCCGTCAGTTCACCGTTGAGAGGCATCCCGGAGAGATGCGCCCCGACCACGGCGATCTCGATCTCGCCCGGCTTCGCGGCGGCCGGCCAGTCCGGCGCCTCCGGCATGGTGAGCCCGGTTGCGCCGAGCGGCAGGCCAGCGGCTGCATGGAGCGCGCGGCCGAAACCGGCAAGCGCCGCATCCTGTCCGGCCGGCGCGATCAGGGTGATGCCGGCTGCCGTGCCGTCCGCAGCGAGGCTCGCCGGCAGCGCCAGCGCGCAAAGATCGAGCAGGTTCACGAAATTGGTGTAGCGGCCGAGCATGGAATTCGCGCCGATGGGGTCCGCGGCCATTTCGGAGAGCGTCGCGGGGCGTGGCGCGGTCGGCACCATCAACGCGTCGACCGCCTTCATCGCGGCCTTGGTCGCCAGCGCCAGCTCCGCCAGCCGATAGCGCGCGGCGAAGGCGGCGGCGGCATCCGGCAGCGGCTTGCCGGCGATGATCTGCCGGATTACGGGCAGGATCGCCTCGGGATCGCGATCATGGAGATCGCGGATCGCCAGCCAGCGCTCCGCTACCCAGGGGCCGTCATAGAGCAGCTTCGCGATTTCGTAGAAGGGCGAGAAGTCGAGCGGGATGATCTGGGCGCCGAGCTGCACCGCGCGTTCGAGCGCGGCCTCGTAACTTGCCTCTGCGGCCTTGTCGCCGGCGAAGTCGCGATCTTCCGGCCGCGGGACGCCGAGCCGGATGCGCGGCGGGCTGGCGCCCGGGCGGCCGAGGGGGAGGGGGCGCGAAAACGCGTCGGCCGCGTCGAGGCCCGCGACGGCCTCCAGCACGGCCCAGGCATCCTCGACCGTCAGCGCGAAGACGGAGACGCTGTCGAGCGTGCGGCAGGCGGGCACCACGCCGGCATTCGGGATCAGCCCGAGGCTCGGCTTCAGGCCGACGATGTTCTGCAGGCCCGCCGGTACGCGGCCTGAGCCCGCCGTGTCCGTGCCGAGCGCGACCGGGACGATGCCGGCCGCCACCGCGCTCGCCGAGCCGGAGCTGGAACCGCCCGGCACGAGATCGGCGCGCATCGCGTTGCGCGGCGTGCCATAGGGCGAGCGCGTGCCGTTCAGCCCCGTGGCGAACTGGTCGAGATTGGTCTTGCCGATGACGAGCGCGCCTTCGCGTTTCAGCCGCGCGACGACGCTGGAGTCGGCCGCCGGTTCATAGGCAAAGGCCGGGCAGGCTGCGGTGGTCGGCAGGCCGGCGACATCGATATTGTCCTTTACCGCTACGGGGACGCCCCAGAGACGGCGCCCCTGCGGCCCTTCCCGCTGCAGGCGCTCGGCTTCCGACAGGACCTCGGCCTCGGGGCGAAGCGCAATGAAGATCGCCTCGTCGCCATGGGCGCGCAGGCGGGCATAGCAGGCTGCCACCGTCTCAGTGATCGCCGTGTGGCCGGAGAGATGGTCGGCGAGGATGCTAGCGAGGGTCGGCACGGGGTTCTCCAACTGGGCTTTGGGACAGGCTGGCGACGAATCTGCGACTCAGCAAGGCACTTCGATATTTTGCCTACCAGATCGGCAATTGATCGCGGATTGCATACAAAGATTATGCAAGCAATTCCGCCAGCAGCCCCCTTGCATTCGGACCAGGCGTTCCATCAGCCAAATTCGCGATGTCGCTTCTGTCTGATTCATGAGTTGTTTCAGTTTCTTACTCGCATCTTAACGATTTCGGGCCGAGCGCTTTCCGTTCCGGCAGGCTGTCAGGCACATGCTTTGCAAAGCTCGTTCCGTTCGCCCGCGAAGGGGAGTGCGGATCATGAGCCGGTCGCCAATTCCAGCCGAGCCTTTTCCGTTCGAGATCGATTTCGCGCGCACGGCGCTCGTCATTATCGACATGCAGCGGGACTTCCTGGAGCCCGGCGGCTTCGGCGCTGCGCTGGGCAACGACGTCTCACGGCTGCGCAGCGCCGTGGGTCCATGCCGCGCCATGCTGGAAGGTGCGCGGGCGGCAGGGCTGCTCGTGATCCATACTCGCGAGGGGCATCGGCCGGACCTCACCGATGCGCCGCCGGCCAAGGTGCTGCGCGGCCCGCCGGACAAGCGCATCGGCGCCTGCGGGCCGATGGGGCGCATCCTCGTGCGCGGCGAGCCCGGCCACGAGATCATTGCCGAGCTAGCGCCCATCCATGGCGAGCCGGTGCTCGACAAGCCTGGCAAGGGCGCGTTCTACCAGACCGATCTCGACCTGATGCTGCGCAACCGCGGCATCGACACGTTGCTGGTGGCGGGCGTCACCACCGAGGTCTGCGTCCACACCACGGTGCGGGAGGCGAATGACCGGGGCTATCGCTGCCTCGTGCTCAGCGATGCCTGCGCTTCCTACTTTCCGGAGTTCCACGCGGTGGGCCTGCGCATGATCGCGGCTCAGGGCGGCATCTTCGGCTGGGTTTCCACGACGGGCGAAGTTCTCGCGGCGCTCTCCGCCGCCGAGCGCGCAGCCTGACAACGAAGGAGGGGGATATGGCGACGGGTGCTGTGACGACGACCTCACCGAAGCTCTGGACGCCGGGGGACTGGAACGCCCTGTTCGGCTTCGGCACGAATATCCTGGTCAATCTGCTGGTTCTGACCGGCCTGCTCCAGTTCGTCCTCAAGATGCCATCGGACATCGTGTTTGGACGCATCCTGCCGGCACTCGGGCTGATGATGGCGCTTTCCACCGGCTATTATGCCTGGCTCGCCTACAAGCTGGCGAAGGCGACCGGACGCAGCGACGTCTGCGCGCTGCCCTCCGGCATCAGCGTGCCGCACATGTTCGTCGTCACCTTCGTCATCATGCTGCCGATCGCAAGCGCGACGGGCGATCCGATCAAGGGCTGGGAGGCGGGCCTCGTCTGGGTGTTCTTCCAGAGCTTCATCCTGATGATCGGCGGCTTCATCGCCCCCTATATCCGCCACATCACGCCGCGCGCAGCGCTCCTCGGCACGCTGGCCGGCGTCTCCATCGCCTTCATCTCGATGCGCCCGGCGCTGGAGATCTTCCTGACGCCCGCCATCGGCCTGACCTGCCTTGCGATCATCCTGGTGAGCTGGTTCGGCGGGCTGCGCTATCCCAAGGGCATTCCGGCAGGGCTCGTCGCCATCGCCTTCGGCATGGTCATCGCCTGGGGCTCGACGTTGTTCGGGCTGGATGTCGGCGGGCTCTCGGTCGCCAAGCTCGGCGCGGCCTTCAGCAATTTCGGCTTTTCGTTGCCGCTGCCGGCGGTAGACCACGTCTTCTCCGGCTTCAGCTATCTCGGGGTCATTCTCGTCACCGCCATCCCGTTCGGCATCTACGATCTCGTCGAAGCCATGGACAATGTCGAGAGCGCGGAAGCGGCCGGCGACCACTACCCGACGACGCGGGTGCTGACCGCAGACGGCGTCGTCAGCCTGATCGGCTGCCTGATGGGCAACCCCTTCATCAACGCGGTCTATATCGGCCATCCCGGCTGGAAGGCGATGGGCGGGCGGATCGGCTATTCAGCTGCTACGGGGCTGATGGTGATTGTGTTGTGCTGGTTCGGCATCGTGGCGCTGCTGCTGGCGCTGGTGCCCATCGTCGCGATCTCGCCGATCCTTCTTTATATCGGCATGCTGATCGGGGCGCAGGCTTTCCAGACCACGCCGACGAGCCATGCCCCGGCGATCGTGCTCGCCATCACGCCGCATCTCGCAGCCTGGGCCAAGGTGTTGATCGACGGCGCGCTGGGCGCCGCCGGCACGAATGCCGCCGCGGTCGGCATCGACAAGATGGCCAATATGGGCGTGCTTTATCACGGGCTCGAGCTGATGGGCGGCGGGGCGATCCTCTCCGGCCTCGTGCTCGGCGCGATTGCGGTCTTCGTCATCGAGAAGGAGTTCGCGAAGGCGGCTGCCTTTGCGGCTGCAGGAGCTGTCCTCACCTATTTCGGTCTGATGCATGGCGAGGCGATCGGGATCGGCAAGGGGCTCGGCGTCACGCCTTCGATCAGCCTGGCCTACGCGATGGTCGCGGGCTTCCTCTACTACTGCGCCCGCACGCTCGCGCTGGACCCGGCGACGAAGACCATGACCACGGAGCCGCACGCCAAATTGGAGCCGGCCGAATGAGTGGAGCCGCCGATTTCGACCCCCAGCGCCATCTAGACGCGATGGCGCCTCTGCTCGGCCTGACGATCACGGCCGAGCAGAGGCCGGGCGTAATGCAGTTCCTCGCCATCGCCCAGCGCATGGCGCAGATTGCCGCGACCTGCCCGCTCGACGATGCCGCCCTCGATCTCGCGCCGGTGTTCCGGCCGGGCGGTGCCGGGGGCGACGCCTCGTGAGCATCGACGTCTTTGCGCCGGCCCATGTGCTGGCGAGCCGGGTGATCGGCGGGGAGGTGAGCGCGGAGGCGGTGACCGAGGCCTTCCTTGCCCGTATCGCTGCGTTGAACCCGAGCATCAACGCCTTTACCGACGTCACCGCCGATTGGGCGCGTGAGCAGGCGCAGCACATCGACCGGGAGCGCGCCGCCGGCCGGCCGCTTGGGCCGCTGGCCGGCGTGCCCTTCGCGGCCAAGAACCTGTTCGACATTGCCGGGCTGCCGACGCGAGCCGGCTCTAAGATCAACCGCGAGCGGCCGCCATCCGCCCGCGACGCCATCCTGATCGAGCGGCTGGGCGCGGCCGGCGCGGTGCTGCTGGGCGGGCTCAACATGGGCGAATACGCCTACGACTTCACGGGCGAGAACGCTCATGACGGCCCCTGCCGCAATCCGCACGACCTCGCGCGCATGGCCGGCGGCTCGTCTTCCGGCTCCGGCGCTGCGACGGCGGCGGGGATGGCTCCGATCTCGCTCGGCTCCGACACCAATGGCTCGATCCGCGTGCCGGGCTCGCTCTGCGGTGTCTTCGGGCTCAAGCCCACCTATGGCCGGCTGCCGCGCACGCGCAGCTTCCCTTTCTGCGATTCGCTCGATCATCTCGGCCCCTTCGCGCGCAACGTCACCGATCTCGCTTTGGCCTATGACCTGATGCAGGGGCCGGATGCAGAGGACCATGCCTGCGCGCAGCGGCCGGTCGAGCCTGTGCTGGCGCGGCTGCAGGACGGGATCGCCGATCTGCGCATCGTCGTTGCCGGCGGCTATTTCGAGACGGAGGGCATGCCCGAGGCGACGGCCGCGGTCGCCGCCGTCGCGCAGGCGCTCGGCGCGAAAGACAAGTGCGACATCGCGGGCGCCGCGATCGCGCGCGCCGCTGCCTTCCTCATCACCAACAGCGAGAGCTCCGCCTTCCATCTCGAGCGGCTGCGCGAGCGGCCAGACGATTTCGACCCCGATACGCGCGACCGCTTCCTCGCGGGCGCCATGCTGCCGGCGGGTTGGTATGTCCAGGCCCAGCGCGCGCGGCGCTGGTTCCACGACGAGATGATGAAGCTCTTCGCGGATGTCGACCTGATCGTCGCGCCCGCAACGCCCTGTCCCGCCCCGCTGATCGGGCAGAAGACGCTGGAGATCAGGGGCGAGACGCTGCCGCTGCGGCCGAGCCTCGGGCTGTTCACCCAGCCGATCTCCTGCATCGGCCTGCCCGTCGCGCTGGCGCCCGTCGCCGGCGGGGCCCTGCCGATCGGCGTGCAGCTCATCGCCCCGCCCTGGCGCGAGGATCTGTGCCTCCGGGCGGCCTATGCCCTGCAGTCGGCAGGTGTCTCGACGGCCGCAGAACCGAAGGGGCCTGCTTCGATCGCGTAAGGGCCGGAACCCTCCGCCCGCATCGCCGTTCTTCGGTCTGAACGACAGGAGAAGGGCGATGATCGATCGCGGAAGCAGCTGCAGGTTCTGCATCCGTCATGCCGGAGGGCTGGCGTGATGGCGCCGCGTCCGGCCTGGAAGGGCTATCTCAAGCTCTCGCTTGTCGCCTGCGCCGTCGAACTGACGGGCGCCACCAGTCAAAGTGAGAAGGTCTCGTTCCGCATCATCAACCGCAAGACCGGCAACACGGTGCGCCGGCAATATGTGGACAGTGCCACCGGCAAGCCCGTTCAGGACGAGGACGAGGTCAAGGGCTACGAGATCGGCGACGACGAATATCTGCTGATCGAAGAGGACGAGATCGAGTCGGTCCAGATCGAGTCCTCGCATACGCTCTCGATCGAAAGCTTCGTGGACCGGGCGGAAATCCCGCAGATCTATTTCGATACGCCCTATTACGTGACGCCGGCCGACGAGGTCTCGGAGGAGGCCTTCGCCGTGATCCGGGAGGCGATGGCGCGGCAGAAGAAGGCCGGCATCGCGCGCATCGTGCTTTATCGGCGCGAGCGGCCGGTCATGATCGAACCCTTCGAGGAAGGGCTGCTGCTGACGACGCTGCGATACGACAAGACCGTCCGCAAGCCGGAGGAGGTCTTCGATGGGCTCGGCAAGCGGAAGAGCGATCCGGAATTGATCGAGCTCGCCACGCACATCATCGAGAAGAAGCAGGCCGCCTTCGATCCCTCCAATTTCGACGATCGCTATGAGGACGCCCTACTGGAACTGATCCAGGCCAAGCGGAAGGGGCGCAAGCCGCCTGTGGTCCAGGCGGCCGAGCGGCCGGCCAATGTGGTGAATCTGTTCGACGCGTTGAAGAAGAGTCTCGCCGGGGAGGGCGGTTCCGACGAACCATCAGGAAAGAAGTCGAAATCAGCGGCGGCGAAGCGTGCACCCAGCAAGGCTCGCAAGCGCGCCTGAACGGCGCTGATCGCATTCGAGAGGATCGCGGATGTCGACGCTCGATCTCTACCGCGCCAAGCGCGACTTCACCCGTACGCGCGAGCCGAAGGGCGCGCAGGGACGCCGAGCGGCGAAGGCAGGTGCGGGCGCCTTCGTCATTCACAAGCATGCCGCCAGGCGCCTGCATTACGATCTGAGGCTCGAGCATGGCGGCGTCCTCTGGTCCTGGGCGGTGACGCGGGGGCCGAGCCTCGACCCGGCGGAGAAGCGGCTCGCGGTCCATGTCGAAGATCACCCGATCGAGTATGGCGGCTTCGAGGGAACGATTCCGGCCGGGCAGTACGGGGCCGGCTCCGTCATCATCTGGGACGAGGGCCGCTGGCAGCCGGAGGGAGACCCCGTCGCAGGCATGAAGAAGGGCCACATCGCCTTTACGCTGGAGGGCCACAAGCTTCATGGAAGCTGGCACCTGATCCGGCTGAAGCCGCGCCGGGGGGAGAAGCGCGACAATTGGCTGTTGATCAAGTCCGAGGATGAATTCGCCCGCACGGATGAGGATATCCTCGAAGCGGAGCCGGACTCGGTGAAGTCCGGCCTCTCCGTCGAGGCGATCGGAACTGACGAGGCCAATGGCAAAGTCTGGGCCACGACCAAGCCGCCCAAGCGGGCCGGGTCTGCCGTCGCGCTCCCGCGAAAGGCGAGGCGGCAGGCGGAGGCCCCGGCGCTGCCGGGCTTCGTCGAGCCCTGCCTCGCCACGCTCGAAGCGAAGCCGCCGGTCGGGGAGGGCTGGCTGCACGAGGTCAAGTTCGACGGCTACCGGCTGCAGGCCCGCATCGACCACGGCGCGGTGAAGCTGCTCACCCGCTCGGGCCTCGACTGGACGGCGCGCTTCGGCAAGGGGCTCGCCGCGGCGCTCGCCGCGCTGCCCTGCGAGACCGCGCTGGTCGATGGCGAGGTCGTGGTGCTGGGCGAGGCGGGTATTTCATCGTTCTCCGCGCTGCAGGAGGCGCTCTCGGAGGGAAAGGCGAGCGGCCTGGTCTATTTCGCCTTCGACCTGCTGCATCTCGACGGCGAGGATCTGAGGTCCGAGCCGCTGATCGCCCGCAAGGAACGGCTGGAGGCGCTGCTGCAGACCGTGCCGGCGGAGGGGCCCCTGCGCTACAGCGAGCATTTCATCGAGCCTGGCCAGACCATGTTGAGCCATGCCTGCCGCATGGGGCTGGAGGGCGTCATTTCGAAACGGGCGGATGCGCCCTATCGCAGCGGACGCGGGCGGAGCTGGATCAAGTCGAAATGCACGCAGCGGCAGGAGTTCGTGATCGCCGGCTATGTCCCTTCGGCGGCCGCGGGGAGAACGCTGCGCTCGATCGTCGCCGGCTATTACGAGGATGGCGAACTCCAACCGGCTGGACGTGTCGGCACCGGCTTCAACGCCAGATCTGCAGCCGCGCTCAAGAAGAAGCTCGACGCGCTGAAGAGCGATGTCTCGCCCTTCGCGGGCAAGGCCGGCCGCGAGCGCGGCGTGGTCTGGGTGAAGCCGGAACTCCTTGCCGAAGTCGAGTTTCGCGCCTGGACGGCATCGAAGACCTTGCGCCATGCTTCCTTCCTGGGCCTGCGCGAGGACAAGCCGGCGCGCGAGGTTGTCGCCGAGGCGGGCGCGAAGCCCGAGCCGGAGCGGAAGGCGAAGGCTGGCCCTTCCCAGGCAAGGAAGGTGGTCGCGGTGAAGACGAGCGTGAAGCTGAGCAACCCGGACAAGGTCCTCTGGCCGGATGTCGGCCTGAGCAAGCAGGGGCTGCTGGCGTATTACGAGCGCGTCTGGCCGCTGATGCAACCCTTCGTCATCGACCGGCCGCTGAGCCTTGTGCGCGCCCCGGACGGCATCGAGGGGCAGCGATTTTTCCAGAAGCATGCCGGGCCGGGCACGCCCGAGGCCGTGCGGCGGACGAAGGACACCGACGGCGAGGAACTGATCCACATCCATGATTTCGACGGGCTCGCGGCGCTGGTGCAACTGGGGACCGTCGAAATCCATCTCTGGGGTGCGACCGTCGCCGCCGTCGAGACGCCGGACCAGATCATCTTCGACCTCGATCCCGATGAAGGGGTGCCGCTGGAGCGCGTCCGGGAGGCCGCGCTTACCGTGAGGGCGCATCTGAAGGAGCTCGGCTTCGAGAGCCTGCTCAAGGTCTCCGGCGGGAAAGGCTATCATGTCGTCCTGCCGCTCAAGCCGAAGGCGGGCTGGGAGCGCGTCAAGGATTTCGCTCGCGATTTCGCGAAGGCGATGGCCCAGGCCGAGCCCAAGCTCTACACCGCCACGCTATCGAAGAAGGCGCGGCGCGGACGCATCTTCATCGACTATCTGCGCAACGGGCGTGGCGCGACCGCCATTGCGCCATTCTCGACGCGGGCACGGGAGGGCGCGTCGATCGCATGCCCGATCGCTTGGGCCGACCTCGATCGCATCGCGCCGAACGGCATAAAGGTCGGTGATGCCGAAAGGCTGGCGTTGCCCGAGGAATGGCGCGGCTTCTTCGAGCCAGCCCGAGCTCTGACGAAAGGGGCGTCGCGGTGACGTGTCTGCGGCCGCCGGCGACGGAACTTCGCCGGGAACGCCGCATTGCTAGATCATGGACCGTCGTAGAAAACGCCCGCCGCTCGACTTCTGGTTGTGGCTTGCCGTGATCGGCGCTGTCGCCATCGTTGCGGGCGTCGTCCTCCTGATGCCGCCGCATCCGAGCGGCGCTCTGCCGGAGATTCGGTCGTCGGCATCGGCATTTCGCCTGAGTTGACAATGGCGAGCGAGATGGGCGCTACTGGCGTCAGGCTGGCTTTTCACGAGACGGCCGACAATCTCGAATCCGCGCGGCGCGGAAGATCGGCTTGGCGATGAAACCCACAGTCGAAGCCTATACCGTCGCCATTCCCTGGTACGAGCGCGAGGACTTCGCGAAGCTTTGGGAACTCGCTGACGACCGCAATGCGATGCCGTCCGATTATGACATCTGGCATCGTGATGCGATGTCCGTCGTCAACACCTGGCTCGCACGCGGCCGCGCCCTGCAGATTGTCACGATCCGGCCGGCCAGGTTCCTAGACTGGCTGTCGCGGCGGAACCTGCCCAACACGGCCGAGACGCGCCTGCAATTCGCCGAAGAGCAGGCGACACGGGATCATGACGCCGCCTGAGGCGGATGCCTCGTAACGCTCGGGCGTAGCGAAGCGCAGATCCGAGAATGTCTGGACGGAAAGGCACTCCAGCCAGCTTCGGCAAGAGATGCTCGGGGCGAGCCCGAGCATGACGGCGGGCATCCGACGATTTGGCGGCTTCAAGGCTCCCGCGCGACGCGGAATCCGTTGGTATAGAAGCGGACGTCGGCGTCGTATTTGAAGCGGGCGGCCGAGCGCAGGTAGCGCGGGTCGTTGTTGAAGGAGCCGCCGCGCAGCACGCGCTCGCGGCAGGCCGGAACGGTGTAGGCGCTGCCGTCCCGCGGGGTGCTCCGATAGCTCTCGCTCCAGCAATCCGCGACCCATTCCGCGGCGTTGCCAGCCATGTCGTAGAGCCCGAAGCTGTTGGGCGGGAACTGGCCGACGGCAATGGCGCTGCGGCGAGGCTGGTCGTTGCAGCCGTTGCAGTTCGCCCGCTCCTTCACCATCGTCTGGCCCCAGGCATAGGTGGTGGCCGTTCCGGCGCGCGCGGCGTATTCCCACTCGCTCTCGGTGGGCAGGCGATAGCGCTTGCCGGTCCGCGCCGAAAGCCAGCTCAGATAGGCGTTGGCGTCGTTCCAGTGGATGTCGGTGACCGGGCGCTTGCCGCGACCGAGGCCGCGATCGTCCGGCCGGTGGTTGCACCCGCCCTGGTCGACGCAGAGGTCCCACTCCTCGTAGCTCACCTCGCGCGTGCCGAGGAGGAAGGCCTTCACCGTGACAGGATGCACCGGCTTCTCGAATTCGTAGAGATCGTTGGAGCCCATCTGGAAGGTGCCGGCCGGGATTGCCGCAAGCTCCGGGCAGCCGGTGCAGTCGCGCTGCGGGCCGGCCGCCACGGGTGCGGCCGGGGCCGCGGCCGCGGGGGGCGGAGCAGGCGGCGCGACGGCAGCGGATGCAGCGGGGGCGGGCGGCTTGCCGCGGTAAAGCTGCTCACGGGCGCGGGCGAGCGCTGCGAAGCGGCCGTTCGGATAGGCGTCGAGATAAGCCTTGTACTCGGCTGCGCTCTCGCTGTTGCGGATCGTCTCCCAGAAGGCCAGCTCATAGGCGTCGGGCGGCGCGCTCGTGCCTTCGAGTGGCGGGATCACCGCGCGGTTGTTCTGCGCGACGGCGACGGGCCGCGTGACGACGAGCCCCGCCGGCGGATCGGAAGAGAGCCAGGGCAGCTGGGCGCGGCGGGTCAGACGGGCGACAGCGTCCTGCGTGCGCTTGGCGGCTGCCCCCATGTCGAGGTTCGGCGTGCGGATCGCCTTCAGCCATTCCTCGACGGTCTGGCTTGCACGCGCGCCGCTATCCGTCACCGTCCTGCCCGGCGCGGCGGAGAACATCACCGCGATCCGCTCCAGCGGTTCGACGGCCAGGAGCCCTTTGCCGGCGGGTTGCCAGGGATTGTTGCGGCTGGCGTCGATGAAGACGAAGGAGCTGACCGGCCGGGCGAGGATCAGCGCATCGATCAGCGCGTCGAGATCGATGGTATCCTGCTCCGCATTCTGCGGCGGCAGGGGCACCAGGAAATTGCGGCCGCGCTGCTGCACGGCGTGGCCGGAATAGAAGACGATGGCTTCGGCGCCGCGGCGGAGCTTGCCGGTGAAGGTGGCGAGGGCCCGCAGCAATGCGGCCCGGTCAGCGTCCTCCACCGCAACCACGTCGAAGCCGCCGTCGCGCAGGGCAGATGCGACGGCGCGGCCATCCGTCAGCGCGCCGGGAATTCCGGCCTCGGGATAGGAGCCGTTGGCGATGACCAGCGCAACGCGCCCCGGTTCCGCCGCCTGCTGTGCGGAAGCCGACATGGGAAGAAGCGCCTGCAGCGCGACAGCAAGCACGAGGGACAGCAACCAGGCCATGCTACGGATCGTCTCCTCCTGAGACGCGCTTCCCTCCCGCGCGCATCATCTTGTCTCGGTTGCTACGAACTCAGCGGACGTAGACGGTGATCTTCGGCGACATCACGGGCGGATTGTGCGGAATGTGATTGTGATCGCCAACTAGTAACTGAAGCGTGTGCTTTCCCCTGGGCAAGGTGACGACGACCTCCGTCTGACCATTGCCGAGGTGGATATTGTTGTAATCGGCCGGAATCGGCTGGTCCGGCGGGCCGGGGTCGGTGTCGATCAACAGGTGGTGATGGCCCGTCTGCGCCTGATCGACGCCTGCGGGCGCCACGCCCATGTTGCGCAGTCCGATGCGGACGGTGAAGCGCTCCGGCACGCGCAACCCGTCGAGCGGGTAGTGAAAATAGACCAGCGCGCCGGCCGGAGCCCTCTGGCGCCCGGCGGTCTGCGCTATGGCTTCGGATGAGGCCGCGACGCAGGTCACGAGGGCTGCGAGCATGAGCGGCAGGCTCCGCCTGGATGCGATGCCGGAGAATGTCTCGGGGAAGGATGTCACCGGCCCCTCCTCGCTTTGCGTCCGCCCGGCATCACGGTGACCGTGATGCGCTCCGACATGACCGGTGGATCGTGCGGCACGTGGTTTTCGTCGGCCAGCAGCAGCTGGAAGGTGTGCTGCCCGGGCGGCAGGGTGATGCGCTGCTCCGTCTGGCCGCCGCCGAGATGGATGTGGTTGAGATCGGCGGGGATGGGCTCATCGAGCGCCGGTGTCGGCACGTCGACGAGCAGATGGTGGTGGCCGGTATTGGGCTTGGCGATGCCGGCCGGCGCCACGCCCATGTTGCGCAGGCCGAAGCGGATCGTCGAGCTCGGGAAGATCGTGTCGCCATCCTTCGGATAGATGAAGTAGACGGTGGCATCGTTCGGAGAAGCTTGGCGCGTGCGGGCCGTGGTGGCGGGCGCCGGCGCAGCCGCATCGCCCTGCGCCGCCACGACGCGCACCCGGATGCGCTCGGACATCACCGGAGGATCGTGCGGGACATGGTCGTGGTCACCCAGCAGGAGCTGCAGCGTGTGCTCGCCCGGCGGCAGGCTGATCTCGGTTTCCGTCTGCCCGCGGCCGAAATGCAGGTGGTTGAAGTCGCTGGGGATCTCGCGGTCGAGCGGCGGCAGCTCGGTGTCGACGAGCAGATGGTGATGCCCGCCATTGGCACTCACCGTCCCGGCCGGGCTGATGCCGATGCCTTCGATGCCAAAGCGGATCTTCGCCCGGGAGGTGATGGTGGCGCCGTCTGCGAGATCGATGAAGAAGACCTTCGCGCCCGGCGCGGCGGCGGAGCGCGGATTATCCGCCGGGTCTGCCGCGACCTCGACGGTGATGCGCTCGGACATCACGGGCGGGTTGTGAGGCACATGATTGTGATCGGCGAAGAGAAGCTGGAGCGTGTGCTTGCCCGGCGTGAGCGCGATCTCGGCTTCTGTCTGGCCGCTGCCGAAATGGATGTGGTTGAAATCGGCCGGAATCGGCTGATCGAGCGGCGGCAGCTCGGTGTCGATCAGGAGGTGGTGGTGGCCGACATTGCGCCCAACCTGACCCGCCGGAACGACCTCCATCTCCGTGATCGCGAAGCGCACCATGAATTTGCCTGGTACGCGCGCATTGTCGGCAAGGCCGACGAAGGAGAGCTTGGCAGTGCGCGGCGCCGGGGTGCGTTGCTGCGCGGAGGCGACACCGGCCACAACGAGCGCCAACGCTGCCGGCAGGCACGCCGTCAGGATCGCAGCCAGGCGCGCCCTCATCAGCATCGCCGGCACGAAGCGAAGCGCCGCCTTGACCATCTGCGTGCCCCCTTTGACGAGACGATATGCTGGACGCTACCAGTGCAATCGCCGGGCTTCAAGCAAAACGCCGCCTGCTATAATGCACGGAATCGCGTTTGTTCTGGAGCTAAGCATGGTCATGCGCTAACATGACGTTGGGAAGAAGGGGCTCATGATCGTCGTCGCCAGACTTTGCGGGCTGATCATGCTGATGCTGTCGAGCCTGGCCACGGCCGTAGCGGCTCCGGCGCCAGAGCGTCGAGTCGCGCTCGTCATCGGCAATTCCAGCTATCGCCATGCCCCCGCGCTTCCGAACACCGTCAACGATGCGCGCGACATGGTCGTGGCGCTGCGCAGGGTCGGCTTCGAGGTGGTGGACGGCGTCGACCTCGACAAACGCGGCATGGACAGCGCGCTGACGCGTTTCGCCCGGCTGGCGCAGGATGCCGATGCGGCGATGTTCTATTATGCGGGCCACGGCTTCCAGTTCAACGGCGAGAACTATCTCGTTCCGGTCGAGGCGCGGGTCGAAGACGAGGTCGGCGTCCAGTACGAGACGACGCGTCTCAACGATGTCGTCACGGCACTGAGCTACGCCAAGGGCGTCAAGATCATGGTGCTCGACGCCTGCCGCAACAACCCTTTCGTCGGCCTGCTGGCCAAGCGGCAGGCGACGCGCGGCTTCTCCGTCGGCTCCGGCCTCGCGCCGGTCCAGCGGGCGCAAGGCATGGTTATCGCCTATGCGACGCAGGCGAATGACGTCGCCGCCGATGGGGCCGGCCGCAACAGCCCCTTCACCGCCGCTCTGGTGCGTGAGATCGCCCAGCCCGGGCTCGAAGTGGCGGCGCTGTTCCGCCGTGTCCAGAAGAGCGTCTATGACGAGACCTCCGGCAAACAGACGCCGGAGCTCTCGCTCTCCCTGCTCGGCGATTTCTATCTCAACCGCGAGGAGACTGACGCCGATGTCTGGGGCCGCATCAGGGCCAGCGACGAACCGGCGGCTCTCAAGGACTTCATCCAGCGTTATCCCGCCAGCTTCTTCACCATCGATGCGCGCACCCGGCTCGACCTGATCGAGCGACGCTCGCAGGAGCTCGGCGAGCGCGATCGGCTCGCCCGCGAATTCGCGGATCGTGAGCGGGCGCTGATCGAGCGCCTCGAGCGGGCCGAGCAGGGCCGCCGCCAGGCGGCCGACGATCTCGCACGCAAGGACAACAGCGCAGCGCCCACTGCCGCCGCCGTGGCGCCTGCGCCTGCGCCGGTCCCGGGGCGTGCTCCGTCGCTGGCGATCGCGCCGACCGCCCGACAGCCCCGCGCCGAGGACAAGGCGGAACGTGCCCGGCTCGCCGACGAACTCGCCCGGCGCGAGACCGAGCTTGCCGCGATCGAGACCGAGAAACGGCGTCTCGCCGAGGAGCGGCAAACGGTCGAGCAGGCCATGGCGGCCAGGCTCGGCCTCGTGGCTTTGCCGCAGATCGACAGGTCGGCGATGCCGAACGCTCCCGTTGTTGAGACAGCGCGCCCGCACCCTGAGCCTCGCCCGGCTCCGGCCAGCGCGCAGGCGAAGGCAAGGCTTGCGGCCGAATGCGCCGAGCTTCTGGTGCGCGCGCAGCTCGGGGACCTGACCGCCGCGGCTCGCGAGCAATTGCAGTCTTGCCGCTGAAGGCGGCACCGTCGTTGGATCAGGGAAGCGCGGCGTCGGCCTGAACGGACGGCGGCTTCCGGAATGGAGAGGTGAGGCATGGCGATCTTTTTCCGCCCCGGCGGCATGCTCATGGGCACCCTGGTTGCGCTCGGCCTGCTGGCCGGCGGCGGCGTTGCGGAAGCGCAGCAGCCGGCGCCGCCGACGCCCGTCCCCTTCGCGGAAGCCCTCAAGAAGGCGGCGGACGACCTGTTCAGCAAGGCGGCGGTCCAGGGCGAGCAGGTCGAGATCGTGATCGACCCGTTGATCGACGCGGCCTCCGGCGCGCAGTCGACCGCGACGCGCTCGATGCAGCAGCGGCTGATGGAGATCGTCCGTTCATCCTATCCGCGCTTCACCGTTCTGCCCTTCGACAGCGAGGCGCTGTCGCGGAAGCCCGTAGTGCTGGTCGGCACCTTCACGGCCGTGAACAACCAGGGCGTGGCGGATGGGGCCCGCGACGCCTACCGCATCTGCCTCACACTGGCTGATCTGAAGTCGAACAGCGTCGTCTCCAAGGGCGTGGCACGGGCGCAGATCGAGGGCGTCGACGCGACGCCGACGCTCTACTACCGGGACTCGCCGCTCTGGTCGAAGGATGCCTCCACGGATGCTTACATCAAGACCTGCCAGGGCACGAAGCTGGGGGAAGCGCTCGACCCGGTCTATGTCGAGCGACTGACCGCGGCGGCGCTCATCAATGACGGCATCCTTGCCTATGAGAGCAGCCATTTCCGCGAAGCGCTGGCGTTTTACCGAGCCGCCCGGAAGCTGCCCGGCGGCGAGCAGCACCGCGTCAGGATCGGCACCTATCTCGCCGCCAGCAAGCTCAGCCGCCGCGACGATACGGTCGACGCCTTCGGCGACCTCGTCGAGTACGGGCTGCAGAACAACGAGCTGATGGTGAAGCTGCTGTTCAAGCCCGGCACGACGCAATTCATCGACAATGCGCAGATCACCGAGCCCTATCCGATGTGGCTCAGCCAGATCGCCACGCGCGCCCGGCAGAAAGGCTCCTGCATGGAGATCGTCGGCCACACCTCGCGCACCGGCCTGCCTCATGTGAATGAGCGGCTCTCGGTGCTGCGGGCGCAGTTCATCATGGACCTGCTGCTGATCGGCGCTCCGGAGAACCGCGGCCGCATGCTCGCGACCGGCCGGGGCTTCAAGGAGAACCTCGTCGGAACCGGCAAGGACGACGCCAGCGACGCGCTCGACCGACGCGTGGAGTTTAAGGTGATCGGCTGCTAGAGCGCCGCGCGTCCTAACGGACGCCCTGCCTAGGCCGCGTTCTCCCGATAACCCAGCCGGGCGATCCAGCTCATCTGTCGGTCGACGCAGCGGGCGCTGTCGTAGTTGGCCATCACGGTCTCCCGCGCGGCCTCACGGAGGGAGCGAAGGCGCGGGCCATGGCGATAGGCTTCCTCGATCCGGCGCGCCAGTGCGGCCTCGTCATGGAAGGGTGCGAGCAGCCCATTGAGCCCATCGCGAATCACCTCCCTGACCGGTGCCGTATCCGAGCCGACGATGAGGCAGCCGCATGCCATCGCCTCCAGCATCGACCAGGACAGCACGAAGGGCACGCTGAGATAGACATGGGCGGCCGAGACCTGGAACAGGCGAATCAGGTCGTCATGGGCGAGCCAGGGAATATGGACGAGGCGATCCGCCAGCCCGGCCTCGCCGAAGCCGGTCTCGGCCAACATGGCTTCGCGCCAGCCGCGCCCGTCCTCCCGCGGGCGACCATAGCCTGGCCCGTCCCCGCCGACCGCAACGAAGATCAGCTCCGGATGGCGCGCCGCAAGGATGGCTGCCGCCCGCATGAACTGCGGATAGCCGCGATAGGGGTCGAGATCGCGCGCCGCGAAGGTGATGACGGGTGAGCGCGGGGTGAGCCTGCGGCCGTCGGGCAGGGTGAAGCTCGCCTGCGGGTCGGGGCGGCAGAAATCGGTATCGATTCCGTCATGGCAGACCGCAATGCGCGGGCGGTAAGGCGGAGGATATTGCTGGCGCTGCCAATGCGTCGGGGCATAGGCCGCGTCGAGCGTGTCGAGCGCGAGAAGCTGCGCGGCATTGCGCATGCGGATGCGCTGGCGCTCGGCATCGGGCACCGGCGCGGAAAGGCCGAAATCCAGGTCGGAGCCGACGCTGCGATAGTAATATTCGCAGTAGCCGATCAGTGCGGCGTCGGGCAGCGCATCGCGCGCGAAGGTGAGCCCGCCCCAGCCGATATGCCCGAGCACGACGTCGGGCGGATCGCTGGTGCGCAGCTGCGCCATCTGGCGCGCGACGGCTTCGGCCGTGCGCAGGTGATAGTCGGTCGCGGCCAGCGCCGGATGCTGCGTCGAAGGTTCGGCCACCGCATAGGCGAGCTGCCGCACCCCCGGCTGTTCCGGCGCCGGACGCTCGGTGATCAACGTGACCTCGTCACCCTGGGCGACGAGGCCCCCGATCAGAGCAGCGAATTGACCAGATCCTGCGCGATGAACGAATAGGACATGCATGATGCAACCACGATCCCGCCGTAGCGCAGCGAATCGTTCCACCAGAGTTCGAGCCGACGCAGCGTGTCGTGCGTCGTCAGCAGATCGGCCTCATGGCCGTTTTCGGCGCGGGGGCCGAAGTGGCTCGTCTCGTCGAGCAGGCGCAGCTTCTCGCAGAGCATCTGGCCCTTGAGGGAGAGCGAGATGCGCGCCAGCCGGCGATCCCGCGGCGACGCGCTGCGCTCCAGATAGCCGCTCTCGACGAGCTGCTTGAGGTTATAGGACGCGTTGGAGCCGCCATAATGTCCGCGGTCCAGGAGGTCCCGGACCGCGATCTCGCCCTGCCCGATCGTGAGCAGGACCATCACCTGGGACGGTGAGATGTCGTCGATGCCGAGCTTCCCGAGTTCGAGCCGCAGATAGTCCAGAAAGCGCCGGCTCACCCGTTCGATCACGCGCGCCAGATCGAACGGCGAGACCCTTCGATCCGGGGTGTCGTCGATCTCGCCGGCTCCATTGGCTCGATGATGGCCATTCAGGGATTCGCCTGTGAATTGCTCGCCGCCATGCAATTTGAAGTGCATCCTCTACCCCGCCTGGTCGAAAATTAGCCAAATCACCCCTGATACCCTTCTCTACATTGAGCCTATAGGCAAAGCACATGCCAACAAAATTGACTCATGTATAAGATTGTAGCAATCCCCAAATTATCTAGAATTGTTTCGAAATTCAAAATAGCTCATATTTCTGCCTCATTTGCTTCGATCCGAAGAAGTGATCTATCATTCTAATCTGTCATAATCTTGACACTCCAGATATGTCACCTTCTTCATGCCAGTGCGTACAGGTTTTTGGTGCCGTTACGGCACCTCCTACGCAAGCGATCTCACCCTCGGAGGCCTGAATGAAGGCAGTTAAGCCTGCGTCCGACGTATTGATCCGGGATCTGCAGCGATCTTTCGTCGGCGGCCTCGGCTACGCGGCTTTCCTCAGCCTGTGCGTGAACCTGCTGCTGCTGACGGTTCCGCTGTTCATGATGCAGGTGCAGGACAGGGTCATCGTCAGCCACAGCCTGGACACGCTGACGATGCTGCTCGTCATCGGGCTGGGGGCGCTGGCGCTCTATGGCACGATCGAGTTCATCCGCTCCCTGACCTTCCAGACCATGGCGAGCATCTTCGCGCGCCGGCTCAACCTGCCGGCCCTTCAGGCTGCGGTCAGTGCCTCGCTCGAACAGGGTTCCGGCCAGGCGACGCAGGCGATCCGGGACCTCAACGACATCCGCTATTTCATCGCGAGCTCCGCCATCGCGACGCCGCTCGAGGCGGCCTGGTCGCCGATCTTCCTGGCGGTCCTCTTCGCGCTGCACCCGGTCTATGGGCTCGTCGGTGTCGTCTCGTTGATCATCCTGCTGCTCCTCGGTGCGCTCTCGGACATGCTGACCCGGCGTGTCTTGAAGGAGGCCAACGAGGCCGGCGTCGCCAGCATCAACGAGGTCGGCGCGAGCCTGCGCCATGCCGAGACGATCGAGGCCATGGGTATGCTGCCGGCGCTGGCGCGGCGCTGGCGCGGGCAGCAGCTCGCGATGATCGAGCAACTCGACATGGGCACGCGCCGCGGCAAGTTCATTGCGGCGCTGACGCGTTCCTCGCGCATGACGATGCAGCTTGCCGTCTACTCGACCGGCGCAGTGCTGATCATCCGCAACGAGGTGTCTGCCGGCTCGCTGATGGCGGCGAGCATCCTGCTCGGGCGCCTGCTCGCGCCGTTCGATTCGATGATCGGCGACTGGCGGCAGTGGATCCTGGCCGCCACCGCCTGGAAGCGTGTGCGCGAGCTCGTGCTCGCCCGGAGCTCCCAGCGCCAGACCGTGCCGACGCCACCCTGTCAGGGCGACCTCGTGGTGGACCGGGTGGTCTTCGCGCCGCCGGGCCAGGAGCAGACCGTCATCAAGAGCGTCTCGTTCTCTCTGGAGCCCGGCGATGTGCTCGGCGTCGTCGGCCCCTCGGGCGCGGGCAAGTCGACACTGGCGCGGCTGCTCGTCGGTGTCCTCAAGCCCAATGTCGGCGGCGTCTATCTCGATGGCCACAGCACCTTCCTGTGGGAGCGCGGCTCCTTCGGCGCGATGGTCGGTTACCTGCCGCAATCGGTCTCGCTGCTGAACGGCACCATCGCTGAGAACATCGCCCGCATGCGGGACCCCGATCCCCACGCCATCCTGGAAGCGGCGCGCATCGCCGGCGTGCACGAGCTGATCGGCCGGCTGCCGCTCGGCTACGACACCAATGTCAATGACGGCGACTTCAAGCTCTCGGGCGGGCAGAGGCAGCGCATCGGCTTGGCGCGGGCGCTTTATGGCATGCCGCGCCTGATCGTCCTCGACGAGCCGAACGCCAATCTCGATGCCGAGGGCGAGCAGAGCCTGATTCGCGCCGTCGCGGCGGCCCGCGAGACCGGGGCGATCGTGGTGCTGATCGCGCATCGGCCTTCGGTGATGCAGGTCGTCGACAAGCTTCTCGTGCTGCGCGATGGCCGCGTCCAGCAATTCGGGCCGCGTGCGGCGATCGCAGGGATGATCACGCCGAGCGGGCGGGTCGAGATCGAGCCGGCGGCTGCCGAGGCGGCCGGGTCGACCGGAGGCAAGCCCATGTCCGCTGCGGCGCAGCTTCGCGGAGGTGCCGCATGACCGGGCGTTCCCTCATCAAGCGACCGGAGCAGGCGCTCGTCGTCCTGCACGAGCCGATGGAGCAGGAGGAGCGGACTCCGAGCCTGCGCAGCCTGGTGCTGGCGGGTGTCGCGGCGATCGGCGTCGGCTTCGGCGGCTTCGGCGCCTGGGCGGTCACGGCCCGGCTCGACAATGCGGCGGTGGCCAGCGGCACCATTGCGGTCGACAGCAAGCGCAAGACCGTCAGCCATCTCGAGGGCGGTATCCTCAAGACGCTGTTGAAGGCCGAGGGCGAGCGCGTCGCCAAGGACGAGCCGCTCCTGCAGCTGGAAGATGCGCGCGCCCGCGCCGAGCTTCAGCAGCTTCAGGCCAAGCGCGTCGGACTCGAGGCGAAGCTGGCTCGCCTCTGGGCCGAGCAGTCCAGCGCGAAGGAGGTCGATTTTCCTGACGATATCGAGCGGGGCGAGACGGCGATCGTGCGCGCCGTACTGCGTGCGGAGCGCACGCTGTTCAAGTCCCGCGCCGAGGTTCAGGGCGGGAAGGTCCAGATCCAGCAGCACGTCATCGAGCAGAACAAGGCGGAGTCCGACGCGCTGGCGGCACAGATCGAGGCCACACAGCGGCAGCGCTCGCTGATCGACGACGAGGTCAAAATCCTCGCCGACCTCTACGAGAAGCGCTACGCCAAGCGCAGCCAGCTCGTCGAGCTGCAGACCAAGCAGAGCGAATTGTCCGGCCGGGCCGGGGAGTTCGCCGCGCGCAAGGCCAAGGCCGAACAGTCCGTCGCTGCCGCCAATCTGGAGATCCTGTCGATCGGCCTGGAGCGGCAGAGCGAGATCGCGGGCGACATCCAGGAATCGCAGCTCATGCTCTCCGAAGTTCGCGAGCGCATCGTGCAGGCGCAGGATGTCCTGCGCCGACTCGTCGTCGTCTCGCCGCAGGAGGGCATCGTCGCCAATATCCGGATGAGGACCGCCGGAAGCGTGATCGCGGCGGGCGAGGCGATCCTCGACATCGTGCCGGAGAACGAGCCGCTGGTGGTCGAGGCGAAAGTCGATCCGCGCGACATCGACGTGGTGCGGGTCGGCGCCGGCACGCGTGTGCGGCTCACCGCCTTCAACACCAGGCTGCTGCCTCCGCTGGAGGCGAAGGTGACCTATGTCGCGCCGGACCAGCTCGTCGACGAGAAGACGGGCATTCCCTATTTCGTGGTGCGCGCCGAGATCGATCCGGCGAGCCTGCGCGATTACAAGGTCACGCTCCATGCCGGCATGACGGCCGAGGTCATGATCGTCAATGGCGCGCGCCGGGCGGTCGACTATCTCCTCGCCCCGTTCACCGACAGCTTCAACCGCGCCTTCCGCGAGGATTGAGGAAGCCCGTCGGTAGCGCGTCGTTTGCGGTGAGATCGCACCGTTTGATCCAATACTTCGATTTTGAAAATACATTCGTCCGAATATCAATAGAATAGCCTTTTGAAATAAAGACTAAATTGTGTTGCATCGCAAAATCATCACAATAAATATCTTGCTGCGCCGCACTAACTGAGTAATTCTAGCGATGTCGAGCGGCATCATTCTCTGTAATGCTGTCGGAACCGTTCCTGGATTTTTGATTCCGCGGCTGCGCCGTCGGAGGGCTCCGGGTTCATCAGATCGCAAGGAGGTGTTCATGGCGACAATCGAAGGAAGTGCATTCGACGACTTTTTGATTGGAAGTCGCTTCAGTGACGTGATTCTCGCCGGCGCGGGGGACGACATCGTCCGCGGTGGCGATCAGGTCGATTCGCTGTTCGGCGAGGAGGGTGACGATCTCCTCTATGGCGATGGGGGCAACGATGCCCTCTTCGGTGGCGAAGGCGACGACGCCCTGTTCGGCGGGCTGGGCGACGATGTGCTCTCCGGCGATGAGGGTGACGACGCCCTGTTCGGCGGCGAGGGCAACGATGTCCTGACCGGCGGCCTCGGTGACGACATCCTGCGCGGCAATGCCGGGGATGACATCCTCATCGGCGGCGAGGGTAACGACATCCTCCAGGGTGGCCCGGGTGATGACATCCTCCAGGGCGGCGCTGGCGACGACATCCTGCAGGGCGGCGACGGTGCCGACATCCTTCAGGGCGGCGCCGGAGCCGATGTCCTCCAGGGCGGCGCGGGCGATGACATGCTCTTCGGTGGCGCTGGCGACGACATCCTGCAGGGTGGCGGCGGCGCCGACACCTTCGTCTTCACCGGTGGCGGCGGCAACGACGTCGTGCTCGATTTCGAGGCGGGCTCGGACCTGCTGCAGATCTCGTCCGACATCAACGGCACGGGCGTGGCCTCGGCCGAGGACGTCGCCGCGCGTGCGTCCAACGTCGGCGGCAACGCGGTCGTGGATCTCGGCAATGGCGACACGCTGACCCTCGTCGGCGTGACGGCCGAAGACATCCAGGCCGATCCGAACAGCTACTTCACGGTGGCCTGATCGCTCTAAGCCGGCTCCATCCGCCGCGCCGCAAGCGGCCGGAGGGTGGAGCAGGCCGAAAGCCAAGACCCTTGGGGTGCGCTCATCCCCCGCCCACCCGTCGAGCGCGCGCCAGGGGGCGCCGGCCCGCTATCGGCCGGCGCCACTCCTTCGAAATGCCGGAAGGACGCCCGCGAAGCGGGATCGTCCGCAGACAACGCCCGAAGGAATACGGATGTTCGCACCCGCCCCCGCCACCATGGCGGCCGCCGCCTCTGCCCAGCAGCCGCCGGCCCAGCTCGAGCTGCACCGCCTCGGCGGCTCGGTCTTCCTGCTGTGCTGGACGCTGGAGGCCTCGCCCTTCGGCAAGCCTTCGATCGCGCTGACCGGCGGCGGGCGTCGCCTCGCGGCGGCTTCGGTTTCGCTGCGATTGCGCGACGGGCGCGAGCGGCTCGCCGTCGCCTTCCGTTCCTCGGGGGACATGATCACGGCGGCACTGGCGGAGCATGCTCCGCAGGGCAACGTCACGGCGAGCTTTGACCCGACCCTCGTTCACGGCGCGGCGGATCCGACCGAGATTCTGCGGGAGCTGGCGCCCGAGGCGCGGCTGACGCTGGCGAATGCGCTGCTGGGCTCGTGGCCGCCCCTGTTCGGACTCGGCGCCATTCCGAGCTATCTCTCGTTTCTGCGCCAGTTCCTGCTGGCGCTCTTCCCGAAGCCGGGCGCGATGCAGCCGGCGGCGGCCCTCGTCGAAGGCCGCTGGCTGTTCGAGACCATCGCTCCTGCCGATTTCGGCTCCTTTCGTGCAGCCACGCGCCTCGATGCGGCGGGCCTGTCTCGCCTGAATGCGCCGGCAAGGCTCGGCCAGGCGGACCGCAGCGGCAAACGCGAGCTTCATGTCGTATTGGACGCGCCGCCGGCGCGCGGCGGCGGCCTCCTGATCCTGCAGGGCGAGCGCGGGCTCGTCCTTCGTACGCTGCCGGGACGGCAGGGCGCGCCTTCGCTTGGCCGCTGGTGGGCGGGCAAGGCCGCGAGTCGCGACGGTCTGCGCAACTGGCTCGTCGAACAGCTCGCGAGCCTGTCCGACCAGGGCCGCCTGTTGGCTATCGAGATGCAACGGCGCGTGCCGCTCGCGGTCCAGCATGTGCGCCGCAAGGACGATCTCCCGGCCGCGGAACTCGACATGGCGCTGTGCAATCGCGCCGGCCTGCTGATCGGTGGGTGGCTGCGTGATCCCGATGATCTGCTGGAGGAAGTGCTGCTGCACCGGGGGCAGGGCGAGCCCGTGCCGATGCTGGCCAGGCTGCAGCGCTTCCCTGTACGACTGCCCACGGGCGAGGACGGCGAGACGCGGGCCGCCACGGGCTTCGCGGCGCTCGCGCCGGACTACGCGGCCGGCGCCCCGGTGCTGCAGCCGCGCTGCGAGATCAGGCTCAAATCCGGCACGACGCTGACGCTGCGCCCCGGCGTTCAGCCGGCCGACGCGTCCACCATCCGGGCGCGGGCGCTCTCGGCGATCCCGCCGCAGTATCTCACCGCCCAGATGCTGGAGACGACGCTCGCCCCGGTGCTGGCCGCCTGCCAGGAAGAGCTGCGCGAGAACCGCTCCGAGCCCGAGGTAAAGGATTATGGGCGCAGGCCCGCGCGACCGAAAGTCTCGGTCGTGATCCCGCTCTACCGCGTCTACGATTTTCTGCGGGTGCAGGTCGCGGCCTTCGCCGGCGACCCGTGGTTCGTCGAGAATGCCGAGCTGATCTATGTGCTCGATTCCCCCGAGCACGCGGCCGAGGTCGCGCATCTGCTTGGCGGGCTCTATCTCGCCTACGGACTGCCGATGCGGCTGGCGGTGATGCGCCGCAATGGCGGCTTCTCGGCTGCCTGCAATGCTGGCGCGCGGCAGGCACGCGGACTGGTTCTGGCGATGGTCAATTCGGACGTGATCCCGTCCGAGAATGGCTGGCTCGGTGCGTTGATCGCGAGGTTGGACAGACGCGGTCGCGTCGGCGCCGTCGGTCCCAAGCTCGTTTATGACGATGGCTCGCTGCAGCATGCCGGGCTGTTCTTCAAGCGCGACAGTAAAGGCACCTGGCTCAACCATCATTACTTCAAGGGCATGCCTTCCAGCTATGCGCCGGCCAATGTCGAGCGGCCGGTGCCGGGCGTCACGGGCGCCTGCATCGTGATGCCGCGCGCGCTGTTCCACGATCTCGGCGGCTTCGACGAGACCTATGTGATCGGCGACTACGAGGACAGTGACCTCTGCCTCAAGGTCCGGCGTGCGGGCTTCGGCATCATCTACGCGCCGGAGGTTTCGCTCTATCATCTCGAACGGCAATCGATCTCTCGCAGCGCGGATTACATGCGCGGTGCCGCCTCCCAGCATAATTCCTGGCTGCAGACGAAGCGCTGGGATGCCCAGATCGACGCGCTGATGCTGGCTTTCGAGACCTCCGCTGCGACGGAGCCGGCGCTGGAAGCGCCCGCGTCCGAGGAGGCCAACCCCATTCCCCGCTTCAACTTCGGAAGGGCGACCGCGGCATGAGCGCCATGACGGCCATCGACATGACAGCCCCGAGACAGGCCGCACCGCAGCCCGTGCCGGCGCCCCCGCCGCTCGCGCCGCCGGGGCCGGATTTCGACTGGCTCCTTGCGGCGGTCCAGACCAACCGATTCATGCCGCATCCGCCCCCGGATTCGATCTTCGTCGGCGATGGCGACTATCGCGCGATCGGCGCCGAGTTCCTCGGCCATTTCGTCCGCATCGGGCGGCTGCAGCGGCATGAGCGCGTCTTCGACATCGGCTGCGGCATCGGCCGCATGGCGGTGCCGCTGACGCAGTATCTGGATCCCGCGCGTGGCAGCTATGATGGCGTCGACCCCGTGATGGACGGCATCCTCTGGTGCGCCCAGACCATCACGCCGGCCTATCCGCGTTTCCGCTTCCAGCGGCTCGACATCGCGCACCCGCTCTACAATCCGCAGGGTTCGCTGCCCGGCATCGAAGTCCGCTTCGGTTTCGCCAATGGCAGCTTCGATTTCATCACCATGACCTCGGTGGCGACGCATCTGCCGCCGGATGAGCTCGTCGTCTATCTGCAGGAGGCTTCGCGCCTGCTCGCGCCGGGCGGACGGCTCTTCCTCACCGCCTTCGCCATCGATCAGAAGACCGGGCAGGAGCGTCTTTCCTTCAAGCGCTGGCAGGACGGGCCGGGTTGGTATGCCATCGACGAGGCGCCGCTCGCCGCGGCCGGCATCGACTCCACCTTCCTGCTGGAGCAGGCGACCGAGGCCGGACTTGCCGTCGAGGCGCTGCGTCCGGGCCATTGGCGCGGCATCAGCGCGGCGCACTATCAGGACGTGCTGCTGGCCGTGAAGCCGGGGGGCGCCCGATGACGCGCCGCATCCTCGTCGTTGCCCATAATCATCCTGAGCTGCATCCCGGCGGCACCGAGATCTTCGCGCATGATCTCGCGGGCGCCTATCGCGAGCAGGGCTGCGAGGTGCTCTTTCTCGGTGCGACCAATGCGATCCATCGCCAGCCCCATCCGGGCACGGCGCTGCAAGCGGCGGGCGACGACGTGCTGCTCTGGAGCGGGCATTTCGACCGCTTCCATCTCAGCCAGATCGATCATTACGGCACGCTGCAGGATCTCGGGACGCTGCTGTCCGAGTTCCGGCCGGATGTGATCCATATCCATCATCTCGTGCTGATCGGCGCCGAGTTCCTGACGCTGGCGCGCCGGCTCCTGCCGGACGTCTCGATCGTGATGACGCTGCACGACTACTATTCGATCTGCCATCATGACGGGCTGATGGTGCGGCCGGGCGACCGACAGCGCTGCACGGGTGCCTCGCCCGGCGCCTGCCATGGCTGCTTCCCCGAGATCGGCTCGGACCGCTTCCTGCTGCGCGAGCGCTTCCTGAAGACGCATCTGGCGGTGGTCGATCGTTTCGTCTCGCCGAGCCGGTTCCTGCGCCAGCGCTATGTCGACTGGGGCCTCCCGGCGGAGAGGATCGAGGTCATCTCAAACGCCCGCCCGGCGCGGGAGGCGGTGGCTCACCGGCCGGCGAGCGGTCGGCGCGGCCGCTTCGGCTATTTCGGCAATCTCAACCCGTGGAAGGGCGTGCTGCCGCTGCTGCAGGCGGCTAAGCTGCTCGCGGCCTCCGGCGAGGAGGATTTCTCGCTGCGCATCCATGGCGGCGCGCCGTTCCAGGCCGAGAGCTTCACCACGGCGCTCGACGCTGCGCTCGCGACAGCCAGCGGCCATGTCAGCCATAGCGGCCCCTATTCCCGCGAGGATGTGCCGGCGCTGATGGCGGAGGTCGATTGGGTGGTGATGCCCTCGATCTGGTGGGAAAACGCGCCGCTGGTCATCCAGGAAGCCTTCCAGCATCGCCGCCCGCTGATCGTCAGCAATATCGGCGGCATGGCCGAGATGGTCCGCGACGAGGTCGATGGGCTGCATGTCCGGCCGGGCGACCCCGCCGCGCTCGCCCGCGCGATGCGTCGCGCCATGGACGAGGCCGGGCTCTGGCAGCGCCTCGTCCATGGCATCGCCGAACAGCCGTCGCTGGCGGAATGCGCCGGCCGGCATCTCACCCTCTTCGATAGCCTCAGGCTCAGGGAGGCCGCATGACGACAGCCCAACAGCAGGAAACTGCAATCCGCCTGCCGAACGTCAATCCGTCTCGGCTGAACGGCCGCGTCGATGCCATCGACGGCAGCCGCCTGCATGGCTGGATCTGGGACGAGACGCGTCCCGACCAGGCTATGGCGGTGAAGCTCTATCGCGACGGCGAGCTCGTCGGCGAGACCAAAGCGGATCAGAGCCGCATCGACCTGCGCCGCAATGGCATCGGCGACGGCCGGCACGCCTTTTCCATGGAGCTCGACGAGGCGCTGCTGGCGGCCCGCGGCCGGCTCACGGTCATCGGTGTCTCGCCGGAGACCGGCGCGGAACTCGAGCTGCGCCTGCCGGCGGCGGACGAGCTCGCGGCGGAGGCGGCGATCGCGGTGCCGCTCGCGCGCTTCTTCGACAAGGTCGAGGTGCTGATCGCGCTCAATCGACGCGGCCAGCTGGCGCAGAAGGAACTCAGCGAGAAGCTCGACCGGATCGCCGCGCGGCTGGAGGACAATCATGCCCTCGCCGAGGCGGCGAAGATGGATGCCGAGCAGACGAGCGAGATCGCGCGGCGTCTCGGAGAGCTCGACGTCTTCCAGCTTCGTTTCGACGGCACGCTGCGCGCCTTCGACGAGCGGCTCGTCCTGATGCGCAAGGAGGCGCGCGCCCCGCTCAGGCAGGTGACGCTCATCCTCGGTTTCCTCTCCGGGCTCGCGGCGGCGATGTCCTTCGTCACGCTCGCCGTGACGCTGTGGAGCTAGCGACATGAGCCAGGTCATCGTTCCGGAGATGACGGCGATCAGCCCTGCGCCGACCGTGGCCTGGACGCCGCTCGGCGAGAACGCGATCCTGATCATGAGCGCCTGCGACGCCATCCCGGCCAAGGTGCCGGTCGCGGTCGACGGCAATCCGCGCAACCGCGCCCAGACGATGGTGCTGAGCTGGCGCCGAGCGGGAGCCGAGGCTTCCGTCGCAACGGGATTCCTGTGCCTCGCGCCCGCGCCCTCGGCTGACAGAGCCGGCAGTGGTGCGCTGCTGATCGGGCGCCCCGGCCGGCCGCTCCGGCTCATTCTCGCGCCCAAGCCGCTGCCGTTGCAGGCCTTCCTGTCGGAACTCGCCGAGGAGGCAGGGCAGGCCTTCCCGAGCGTGGTCGACGGGCTGCTCGAAGTGCTGCTCAGCGGCGCGCCGAATCCGCGGCGGCTGCGGGCCGTGTCGATGCTGCTGCAGACGGTGGCGCGACCGGGCGGCTTCGTCGAGGTGATGGGCTCGCTCGATGGCGACGGCATCTTCCTGCAGGGCTGGACTTCCCATTTCGCCGCCGGGCGCGTCAGCCTGCTGATCGCCCATGGCGGGCTCTCATCGGCCCATCTCGAAGCCGGGACCTTCGAGCGGGACGATCTCGGCGAGGGCGCGCGCGGCTTTTTCGGCCTGCTCGAGGATTGCCGTGCCCAGCATCCGAGCGAGCTTGAGCGCCTCTATTTCCGCGGCAGCGACGGTTGGCGGGCGCTGGAGGTCTACGAGCGCTATGTGCTGCTGGAGCCGATCACGGTTCCGGGGCATCTGCGCGACGGGCTGAAGCGCGGCAGCGCCCCGCAGGCGACCAGCGACAAGCTGCGCCGCGCCTCGCAGCGTTTCGACGGGCGCGACACGGTCTGTCTGCTGAATGAGCCGGTGCGCGCCGGCATTGACGCCGCGACCATCGTCGACGATACCGGCGTGCTGATCATTGGCTGGCTGTTCGATCCCGAGCGCAAGGTCGATGCGGTGACGCTGCGCAGTGGCAGCCAATCCTGCGCCATTGACCGCCTCTGGACGCGGGTGCAGCGGCCGGACGTGACCGCGGCCTTCATGGAGGATCCGCGTTTCGGCCCGGCTCTGGCGTCGCGCCGGAACAGCCATGGCTTCATTGTTTTCGCACCGAAGCTCGTGCCGGAGGCCGGCCAGCCGCTTTACCTCACCTTCGATGTTCAGGGCACGGGGCCTGCGTTCCTGCCGCTCGAAGCCAATCGTGGCCAGGCGCGGCGCAGCCTCGAGCGTATCCTCGGCCTGCTCGATCCGCGCTCGGCGACCGCGAGCGCCGTCGTCGAGCGTCAGATCGCGCCGGCGTTGCAGGCGGCGGAGATCGCGCCACCGCGAGCGGCCGAAACCGTCGATGTCGGCGCCTTCGAGGCGGAGGCCCCGCTGGGCCTCGTTATCGGCCTCGACCATCGGCCCCGCGAGCTCTCGGCACTCTTCGCCTTGCTGGCGATGGACCCGGAGGTCCGGCCATTGCCGATCGTGCTGGCCGCGCCATCCGAGAGCTTCGACCGGGTCGGGGCAGAGGCGCGGCGGCTCGCTCGCTTCTATCGGCTGTCGGTCAGGCTCGTCGCTGTCGAAGGCGTCGAGGATGCCTGCGATGCGATGGAGGCGGGCGTCAGGGCCTGCCGCTTCCAGACCGTGGCGCTGCTGTCCGGTGTGACGCAGATCCGCATGCCGGGTTGGCTCGGCCGCCTGGAGCGGGCCTATCGCGCTCGTGGTGGCCAATGCGTAGCCAGCCCGACGCTCCTCTTCGAGGACAATTCCATCCGCTGGGCAGGTGCCTGGCTGGAAGGCGAGGGGCAGAACCGGCGCATCGCCAATCGTTTCGTCGGCTATCCACTCGATGCGATCGGCAATCTCGGGCCGATGGAAGTCGCGGCCGGCGCCAGCGAATGCTGCGTGCTCTCGCGCGCGGCCTTCATCGAGGCCGGCGGCTTCGCACGCAACTACTTCACGACCGCCGAAAAGGGGCTCGACCTTTGCCTCAAGCTCAGGATGCAGGGCGCGCCCTCGATCTGGGTGCCGGAGGTCGAGGTCTACGCGGTCGATGACGGGGAGGCGGCTGCCGCTCCCGTCGCTGCGCTTGCGCAATTCGCCGACCGGACCAGCTTCGACCGGCGCTGGGCGCTCGCCATTTCCAACATGAAGGGCTGAGGAATGCGCGTTCTCGTCATATCCCATGGCCATCCGTCGCTCTCGCTGGGCGGGGCCGAAGTCGCCTCATACAACCTGCACAAGGGGTTGCAGGCCTGCGAGGGCATCGACACCCACTACCTCGCCCGCGTCGGTGCGCCGACGCAGCGCCATGCCGGGACGGCGCTGATGAGCCTGCGCCAGCGCGGCGGCGAGCTGCTCTACTACGCCGAGGAATACGACCACTTCCTGATCTCGAACCGCGCGACGGAGGAGATCGACCGCGACTTCCTGCGCGTGTTGCAGGACCTGAAGCCCGACGTGGTGCATTTCCACCATTTCATCGGGCTCGGCCTGGAATGCCTCTTCACGGTGCGCGACGCGCTGCCGGAGGCGCGGATCGTCGTGACCTTCCATGAGTATCTCTCGATCTGTCACCACCACGGCCAGATGGTGAAGACCGGCGCCTTCAAGCTCTGCTACCGGGCCTCGCCGACCGATTGCAACGGCTGCTTCCCGGACATTTCGCCGGCGCGTTTCCTCGCGCGCGAGACCTTCGTGCGCGGCATGCTGGGGCTGGCAGATCATTTTGTCTCGCCGAGCCATTTCCTCACCAGTCGCTATGTCGACTGGGGCTTGAGCGCCGAGCGCTTCTCGATGATCGAGAACGGCATCGACGTGGCCGAGGCCGCTCCGCCGCGGCCGCTGCCGGACGCCAAGGCACGGCGCTCGCGCTTCGCCTATTTCGGCCAGTTGACGCCCTACAAGGGCGCCGACGTGCTGATCGACGCGGTGACGCGCATTCCCGATTCTGTCTGGGGCGAGGATTCGATCCTGCTGGTCTATGGCGGCAATCTCGAGCGCCAGCCTCAGGCCTATCAGGACAAGTTCGCGGAACTGGTCGAGCGGGCAGGGCGCCGGGTGCGCTTCTGCGGCGCCTTCCAGAACCACGAGATGCCGAACCTCATGCGCTCCGTGGACTGGGTGGTGATGCCCTCGGTCTGGTGGGAGAACTCGCCGATCGTGATCCAGGAGGCCTTCTTCCACGGCAGGCCGATCCTGGCGAGCAATCTCGGCGGCATGGCCGAGAAGATCACCGACGAGGTCGATGGGCTGCATTTCCGCTCCGGCAGCCCGGAGGATCTCGTCGACTGCATGGTCAGGGCGCTGACCGAGCCAAAGCTATGGGACCGGCTGCGTGACGGCATCAAGCGCCCGATGAGCCATGTCGAATGCGCACAGACCCATCTCGAACTCTACCGCCGGCTGATCGCCGAACGCCGACAAGCTCAGCCGGCACGGCGCGACGCCGCGGCGATGAGCGCCTGAACCATAACAACAGGGGAGACCAGACTATGGCCCGCATCCTCGTCATCAGCCCCTCCGGGGAGGTCTATGACCACGACAATGTGCGCTGGTATCGCTACGCCGATCTCGCCAGCCATATCGACCACTACCACAACATCGGCGACGCCTTCGTCTTCGATTCCTCGCTGAAGCTGCTCAATTTCGAGAAGCTCGACGAGCTGCCGATCGCCCATATCGATCCGGCCATGATCGACCGGCTCAACGCCGAGTACGACTACGTCTTCCTGCGCGGCTCGAACTATATCCACGCGCAGATGAACTGGTCGAAGGCGGCCGATGTGCTGCGCCGGTTGAAGCTGCCGGTCATCGCCTTCGGCATCGGTGCGCAGGCGCCGGTCAGCGGCAAGCTGGAGCTCAGCGAGGAGACCAAGACGGTCCTGAAGCTGATCTCGGATTCCACCGCCTCGCTCGGCGTGCGCGGCACCTACTCGGCCGAGGTGCTGAACGATCTCGGCATCCGCAATGTCCGCATCATCGGCTGCCCGACCGCGTTCCGGAACAACAATCCCGACCTCGCCATCCGCCTGCCGCCGCTTGAGCAGGTGAAGACGGCGGGCGTGACGCTGCGGCGCGAGGTGTCCAAGACCTATGCGCAGGACATCAAGCGCTATCTCACCTTCCACCGCTCGCTGGTGAAGGCGATGGCGGACCGCTTCGAGGTCACGCTGATGTCGCAGGGCGAAGTCGAGGAAAAGAAGCTCGCGCTCGGAACACCCGAGCAGAAGGCGCAGGCCATGGCGGCTTTGCGCGACAACGCCTGGGCGCGCGACTGGTATCTCGATGAGCAGGTCGAGGGCCTTTACCAGAGCCGCATGTTCTATTCCGACGTGGTCGCGGAATATGAGCGGCTGGTGCGCGGGCTCGACCTCGTGCTCGGCTATCGGCTGCACGGCAACCTGATGGCGCTCGCCAACGGCACGCCCTCGATCTACTTCACCTATGACAGCCGCACGGTGGAGTTCGCGGACACCTTCCAGATCCCGAGCGTCGACGTCTTCGGCGGCCAGGATTTCCGACTGGAAGATTACTGGGAGCAGTCCCGCTTCGACCGCTTCAACGCAGCCTATGCCCGCGTCTACGGGCAGATGCGGGACTTCCTCGTCGAAAACCGCGTCGACAACAAGATGGCGGGCCGCGCGGCGGCGGAGCCGGCGCGGAAGGTGGCATGAGGGTGGCCCGCAGGAGCTGGGTCGGCGCAGCGTCGCTTCTCGCGACGCTGCTGCTGTCGGCCACCTTCGCGGCCGCGGCGAAGAAGCCGGGCTATCGGCTGGAGCTGGCGCCCGCCGCGCAGGAGGAAACCGTCTACGCCTGGTCGAAGGAGCGCTGCGAGGAATGGCACATCCCGGATGCGCCGCTGCGTGCCTTCCGGGACGACAAGGGCGAGGTCGTGGCCTTTGCCAGCCACCACCGGAACCGGCCGCTGATCGGTGCGGCGCTCGACCGGATCGCCACGACCTGCTCGATCTCCTTCGAGGCCAAGAATAGCCCGGAGCCGAGCGAGTTCAGCGACATGAGCTGGATCGCTGCGACCTGGACGCCGAACGGCCGCGATGTCTTCGCGCTGATGCATCATGAGTATCATGCCGACCGGCATCCCGGCGCCTGCCGCTTCAAGGACGGCATGAGCTGCTGGTACAATGTCGTGACGGAAGCCCGCTCGCGCGACGGCGGCCGCAGCTTCACCTCTGACGAACCGCCGGTTCTGGTCGCCGCGCCGACCTTCAAGCAGGATGTGGGGCAGGGGCGGCATCGCGGCTTCTTCAACCCTTCCAACATCGTCGAGAAGGACGGCGCCTGGTATGCGCTGATCGCGACGACCGGCGGTGAAGGTCAGAAGGGCGGCACCTGCCTCTATCGGACGACCGACATCAAGGATCCGCAGGGCTGGCGCGCTTTCGATGGCAAGGACTTCACCATCCGCGCCGTGGACCCCTATCGCGAGGACACGGCCCAGGCGCAGCCCTGCCAGCCGCTCAAGGTGATGCCGACGGTGGTGGGTTCGGTCACACGGCATGAGGCGAGCGGGCTCTGGCTCGCGATCTTCCATCTCGGGCCGGATCCGAAGCAGGGCATCGAAGGCGGCCGCGTCGCCTATAGCTGGTCGAAGGACCTGATCGACTGGTCGCCGCTGCAGACCCTGCTCACCCATCCGACGATGTGGAGCAAGGATTGCGGCGACAGCGTGCGCTACTCCTACGGCGCCGTCGCCGACCCGGGCTCGCCCTCCCGCAACTTCGAGACGACCGGCGACGAGCCTTACCTCTTCATGACGAAGATGCATGTGGCCGACTGCAAGATGGGCCCACAGCGCGACCTCGTCCGGATCAAGCTCCGTATCGTGAAAGAGACGCCATGAACGCGCCCTTGCATCAATTCTCCGCCGGGCAGGCGGTGCAGCCCATGAAGATCCTGCGCGCCACCACGCAGGAGGTCGTCGTGCTGGTCGTCCGCGAGGCGGGCGCCGGCTGGCCCTCCCTGCAACTGCTGATCGACGGGCAGGATTACGCCACGATCCATCCCGGCAGCCTGATCGAGGGGGATGCGACAGTCGCCGAGATCGCGATCCCGCTGCCGGCGCTGCCGGAGGGGCGGCTGCGTGCGATCGCGGTCGCCGATGCGCGCACGGGAGCGCTGGCGCCGGGCTCGCTGCTGCGCCCGGTCGCGACCGCGCGGAACCTGCGCGCGCTGGTGATCTATCCGGCCGGCGAGGTCTATGAGCACGACAAGGTGCGCTGGTATCGCGCGCCGATGGAGAAGCTGCTCTCCGACTACTTCAACATCGGCGACATGATCGTCTTCGACTCGACGCTCAAGCTGCTGCGCTACGCGCATCTCGAGCCGATGAAGATCATGAACCCCACCGACGCCGATATCGCGCGCTATGCCGAGGAGTTCGACTTCGTCTTCGTGCGCGGCTCGAACTTCATCCACGAGAAGATGGAGTGGTTCCGGGCTATCGAGGTTCTGGAGAAGGTGAAGCTGCCGGTCTACGCCATCGGCGTCGGGGCGCAGGCGAGCCAGAATCGCGACATCGAGTTGTCGGAGAGTTCGAAGCGCTTCTGGCAGATCGTGGCGGATCGCTCGGCCGCTATCGGCGTGCGAGGCGCCTTCAGCGCCGAGACGCTCCGGCGCAACGGCATCGGCAATGTCGAGGTGGTCGGCTGCCCCTCGATCTTCCGCACCCGCAACCGCGATCTCCATATCCGCGTGCCGGACCAGCGTGACATCCGCAAGGTCGCGTTCAGCCTGCGTCGCGAGGCCGACAGGAGCTATACGGCCGACCCTGAGGCTTATCTGCGCAACCAGCGCGCGGCGTTGCTGAAGGTCGACAGCCAAAGCGAGATGGTGATGTCCTCCCATGGCGAGCAGGAGGAGAAAGCCTTCTTCCTGCGCGACGAGGCTGCCAAGGAGAAGGCGGTCGCCGAGTTCGTCCATACCGGCTGGTGGAATGGGCCGGACGATGCCGCGATGCGGCGCATCTACGAGAAGCAGCTCTTCTCCTTCTTCGATGTCGAGCATTACGACCACTTCTCACAGGGGCTCGATCTTGCGGTCGGCTATCGCGTCCATGGCGTGCTGCCGGCGGTTGCCCATGGCGTGCCAGGCGTGCTCGTCGCCTATGACACGCGCAGCCAGGAACTGGCCGAGACGCTGAAGATACCCGTCGTGCCGGAGTCGGCGCTGGCCGAGGGCGGCTGGCGCGCGGTCTACAAGGAGACCGCGCTCAAGGGGCTCGCGACGTCCTATGCCGCCTCCTACGACCGGATGAGAGGCTTCCTCGACCGCAACGGCGTGCCGCACCGGATGTAGCTGCCGGGAAAGGCCTGCGCATGAAAAAGGTTGCCGTGGTGACGATGCAGTACAACGAGGCGTTCTACGTCTCGCGCTGGATCGATTATTACGCCCGGCTCGTCGGCCGGGAGAACCTCTATGTCGTCGACCACGATAGCGACGAGGAGGTTCGGGAGGCGCTCGAGGGCGTCAGCGTGGTGCGCTATCCGCGCTCGGCGCTGGACGACCAGGAGCGCGCGCGCTTCGTCTCGAAATTCGTCTCGGCACTGCTCGAGCTCTATGAGACGGTGATCTATTCCGATTGCGACGAGTTCGTCAGCCACGATCCGCGCCGCTTCGCCAGCTTCGGCGACTGGCTCGACGGTACTGACTTCGAGTACTCGACCTGCGTCGGATTCAACGTCATGACGATGCTGGGGGAAGAGAATGCCGTCCTGCTGGACGGGCAGGACGTCCTGCAGCAGCGGGGCCATGTCCGCTTTGTTTCGCCGATGTGCAAGACGCTGGTCGTGCGCAAGCCGATCCGCTGGGGCGGCGGCTTCCACCACGCCAACCAGCCGCCACATTTCAACGGCGGCTACCTCTTCCACCTCAAATATGCCGATCTTGGCGAGCGCATGCGCCGGCAGGCGCTGACCCGCGGCCTCGATTTCGCCCAGGCGGATCAGGGCCACCACCAGCGCAGCAGCGATCTCGCGCTGGTCAACCTCTATCGCTCCTTCGGCGATCTGGAGCGAACGGATTGGGAGGACGGGGCGATCGAGCAGCATTGCCAGACGTTCCTCGACCGCGTCCGACCCTCAGAGAGAGGCGGCGATGTCGGGACGATGTACGTCGCCCCGCTCGATATCGCAGGTCGCGAGGTGTTCCGCCTACCCGAGAGCTTCCGCGCGCTGTTCTAGGTGGATTCCGAGGGGGTTTTTGGGCGTGAGCCGGCTAACTTCTTCATCAGGGTTGCGTGTTCGGCTCCGGCACTGCAAAAATGCGCGCATGAACCGAATCGCGAAAACCGCGGGTGTGGCTGGGCTGCTGATGGCGGGCACACTGCTGGCCGGCTGCGGCAGGCTGTCGATGGAGGTGCCCCCGGCTCCGCCGCCGCAGTCCATGCCGGCGACGCAGATCGCACCGGGCAAGCGGATCGTGCGCGACGGCAACGAACTCGTTCTTCCCGATGGGACGCGCGTTCCCACAGATGCCCGCGGCGGATTCACCCTTCCGAATGGCGATTATGTCGCGCGCGACGCCAATGGCGCGCTCGTGTTGCCCACGGGCGCGCGCTGCTTGCCCGATCCGGGCGGCTATGTCTGCCCCTGACGCCGTCAGGGCGTGACGCGCGGATTCAGTGCTGCGGCGTTCTCATCTTGGTGCCAGTATCTGCAGCCTGTTGGCGTCTGCCGTCCCTGCCCTCGGTATCGTCGGGCAGGACGTGGTTGTGGCTGCGATAGGCCCAGAGCTCCTTGGCGGCATCCCAGTGCTCGCGGTCGCGCCCCTCGGGCCGGCCGTCCTTTTCCCACAACTCATGGGCGATCTTCCTGATCTCGCGCTGGGACTTCTCGTCCAGCATATCCCGCTGCTGCATGTTCAGCCTCCATGATCGTGCCCGCGGCCATGATCATGCTGGCGCTACGGGCACCCGGTTTCGGAGAGGCCACGGCTCTGCCGTGCAAAGATATCAACCGGCGAAGGGGCGAGGTGTTCCGCTTAAATCTTAATCCCGCGCCAATGCCGTGACAGGGTCGAGCTTTGCGGCGTTGCGGGCCGGCAGGAAGCCGAATGTCAGGCCGATCAGCGTCGAGCAGGCGATGGCGACGGCGAAGGCCTCGCCCGAGTAGATGAAGCTCATCTGTGAGCCCGAGACCTCGAAGGCGAAGCCGACCGCCAGCGCCAGCAGGATGCCGAGCCCGCCGCCGATGAAGCAGACCAGCGAGGCCTCGATCAGGAATTGCTGCATGATGTCGCTGCGTCGTGCGCCGACCGCCATGCGCAGGCCGATTTCGCCGGTGCGTTCGATCACCGAGACCAGCATGATGTTCATCACGCCGATGCCGCCGACCAGAAGCGAGATGACCGCGATCGACGAGATCATCAGCGTCATGGTCTGCGTCGTGCTGGTGATGGCGTTGCGGATCTCATCCTGATTGAAAATGAAAAAGTCCTTGGCGCGATGGCGGTGGGTGAGGAGCTCCGTCACCGCCTCCTGCGCTGCCGCCATCGGCGTCTCATCGTCGATGCGCAACATGATGCTGCGCAGCGAGAGATCGCCCAGGAAGCGGCCCTGCACGGTGGTGTAGGGCAGGAAGACCTGCGGATTCTGGCTGCCGCCGAAACCGCCCTGCTGCTGGCGCATCACGCCGACGATGCGGCAGGGCACCGAACCGACGAGGATCACCGTGCCGATCGGGTTCACCGTGCCCTGTGGGAAGAGAACGCCCTGAGCGTTCTCGTCGATCACCACGTCCTGCGCCAGCGCGCGAATGTCATTGGCATCGAAGAAGGAGCCGCGCAGGAGCACGCTGCCGCGCACGTCGAAATAGCTTTCGCCGACGCCATTCACGAGGGCGTTCGCCTCGACGTTGCCGAGGCGGATTGTGCTGCTCGTCGTCACGGTCGGCGTTACGCTCGCGGCATAGGGCTGACCTGCGAGGACCTGTGCATCGAGCACGGTCAGCGTGCGCACCCTGGTGGAGCGGGTGTCGCCGAAGCCGGCGCCGGGGAAGATCTCCAGCGTGTTGGTGCCGAGGCCCGAGATGTTCTGCAGCACACGCTGCCTCGCCCCCTCGCCAAGCGCGACGACGCTGACCACGGCGGCGATGCCGATGACGATGCCGAGCATGGTCAGCGTGGTACGCAGCTTGTGTGCGGTCATGGCGCGCACCGCCATGCCGAAGGCCTCTTTGAGCCGCCCGAAGGCCGCGCGCAGCCGGCCGGACGGCGGCGGCGGGACCGGGGAGGGCGGCGGGACCTTCTCCGAAGGCGGCGCTGTCACCCGATCGGCGATGATCCGGCCGTCGCTGAGTTCGATGATGCGGCGGGCCTTCGCCGCCACGTTCATGTCGTGGGTGACGAGGATGACGGTGTGGCCCTCGCGGTTGAGCTCCTCGATCAGGGCGAGCATCTCCTCGCCGCTCTTGCGGTCGAGGGCGCCGGTCGGCTCGTCGGCGAGCAGCACGCGCGCGCCGTTCATCAGGGCGCGGGCAACCGAGACGCGCTGCTGCTGGCCGCCGGAAAGCTCGGAGGGTCGGTGCGTCATGCGCGGGCCGAGGCCGAGCCGCTCCAGCAGCAGCGCGGCCCGGCTCTGGCGCGGGCCCGGCGGGATGCCGGCATAGATCGCCGGCACCTCGACATTGGCGAGTGCCGTCAGCTCCGAGAGCAGGTGGTAGCGCTGGAAGACAAAGCCGAAATATTCGCGCCGGAGCCGCGCCAGCTCGTCCGGCTCGAGCTCCCGCGTCGGGCGGCCGTCGATCTCGTAGCTGCCGCCGGTCGGCCGGTCGAGGCAGCCGATGATGTTCATCAGCGTCGATTTGCCGGAGCCCGATTGCCCGACGATGGCGACCATCTCGCCGGCCTCGATGACGAGATCGGCGCCGTCCAGCGCTGCGACCGCAGCCTCGCCCTCGCCGAAATCGCGCCTGACGCCGCTGAGCCGGATGAGCGGAACGCCCACCGTCAGAATCCGAACGGAGACCGGCGCGCACGCGGGGCGCGCGTGGCGTCGGGGCCGCCGGAGGCGCGGGTGGTGACGACGCGCTCCCCGGCCTTCAGCCCGTCCTTGATCTCCGCCACGATCTTGTTGTCGAGGCCGACCGTGACGCGGCGCGACGTCGGCTTGCCGTCGGCGTCCAGCACGTCGACGAAGGTATTGGGGCCGCGGCGGCGGATGGCGGTCGAGGGGATGGTGACGACGTTCTGCGCCCGGCCGACGATCACCGTGACCTGGGCCGTCATCGAGGTCATGAGCCGCCCTTCCGGGTTCGGCACCTCGAAGAGGGCGTTGTAGTAGACGGCGCTGGTGCTGGACGAGGAGGAGGAACTGCTCGCAGTCGAGGAACTGGTGGTGTTCTGAGTCTTCAGCGTGTCGGGGGCAGGCTCGACGAAGGAGATCTTGCCTGGGAAGCGCTGGTCCGGCGCGCCGAGCACGCTGAAATAGACCTCCTGCCCGGCCTTCACGCGCAGTACGTCTGCCTCCGAGATCTTGGCCTTGACCGTCATGGTCGAGACGTCGCCGAGCACCACGATGGTAGGGGCGGTCTGCGTCGCGTTCACCGTCTGGCCCTCCTGCGCGACGAGGGCGAGCACGGTGCCGGCGCTGGGGGCGGTGATCTTGGTGTAGCCGAGATTGGTGCGGGCGTTCTCGACCTTGACCTGGCTCGAGACGATCTGCGCGTCGAGCGACTCGATCTGGGCGCGGGTGGTGTTCACGGTCATCTCGGCGTTTTCGTAGGCGTCACGCGAGACGGCGTTCTGGCCGACCATCTGCCTCTGCCGGACGAGCACGGATTCCGCATAGGCCAGGCTGGCAGTGCGTTCGGCGCGCTGGGCCCTGAGCGCGGTCAGGTCGGCCTCGGCCGAGCGCAGCGCGTTCTGCTGCGGGATGCCGTCGATCTCGGCGACGAGGTCGCCCGCCTTCACATTGTCGCCGAGCTTGACCTTGAGCGAGATAATTCGGCCCGTGGCCTGAGCGCCGACATTGACCTGCCGGATCGGCTCGAGCGAGCCGGAGGCCAGCACCGCCTCCTCGACATTACCGGTCGTGGCCTCGACGCTCGGCAGGGCGACGGTCTCCGTCTGCGCCTGCTGGCGCGACTGCCACCAGTAGTAGCCGCCGCCGGCTGCGGCGAGGATCATGACGGGCAGGACAAGGCGGCGCAGCCTCATGGTTGCGGGGCCTCCACGGGAAGGATGCGCAGGCGCGGGCCGGTCTGCCCGTCGACGACGGCCGGCACCTCGACATTGACGGGCTTGAGCCAGCCGCCGCCGAGCGCCTTGTTGAGCGCGATGAACTGGGTGGCGAGCGTGACGCGGCTGTCGATCAGCGATTGCTCGGCGGAGTAGCTCGTGCGCTGCGCCTCCAGCACGTCGAGGAAGCTCGCATTGCCGGAGGTGTAGAGCGCGCGTGAGAGCCGCTCTGCCTCTTTCGAAGCGGTGGCGGCCTCAGTGAGGCTCGCGATCCTGAGGCGCTCCTGGCGCAGGCCGACCAGTCCGTCCTCGACATCCTGAAGCGCGGTCAGAACTGCCAGGCGAAGCGCCGCATCCTGCTGGTCGCGGCTGGCGCGCGCGGCATCGACCGCGGCGGCCAGTTCGCCGCCGTTGAAGATCGGCACGCTCAGTGTCGGGCCGAAGGACCAGCCGATGGCGCTGTTCTTGGCGAGGTCGCCCAGCTTCAGAGCCGAGGTCGAAATGCTGCCGGTCAGCGAGATCGAAGGATAGCGGTTGGCCTCCGCCTGCCCGATCTGGGCCGTCGCCTGGGCGAGCTGGCGCTCGGCGGAGCGCACATCCGGCCGGCGGCGCAGCACATCGGCCGGGATGCCGGCGCGCGGCGGGGCGGGCGTGGCCGGCACGGCGGCGGCGCGGGCGAAGAAGCGCGCCATGGCGGCGGGCGGCCGGCCGGCCAGCACGGCCAGCCGATGCTGGGCTTGGGCGAGCGAGGCTTCCAGCGCCGGAATCTGCGCCTCGGTGCTGGCTGCCTGGGCGGTCGCGCGGGAGGTATCGATGGCGGAGATGTCGCCGGCACGGAAGCGCGTGCGGGTCAGCTCCTCGGTCTCGCGCTGGGTGCGTGCCGTTGAGCGGGCGAGCGCGATGCGGGCCTGCAGCCCACGCGCCTCGACATAGGTGGAGGCGACGTCGCCGATCAGCGTCAGCATCGCGGTATCGAGATTGTCGAAGGCTGCGTCAGTGCCGTAGGTCGCGGCCTCGACGGCGCGATCACGCGCGCCGAAGAGGTCGATCTCCCAGGAGGCGTCGAAGCCGGCGCGGAAGCTGTTGCGCGTCACGATCTGGGAACGGGAGCGGGTGGCGGTCGCGCCGCCGTCGACCTGCGGGAAAAGAGCGCCAACGGCCTGCTCGCGGGTGGCCCGGGCCTCGCGGATACGCGCCTTGGCCTGCGCGACATCGAGATTGCCGGCGATGGCCTCGTCGATCAGCGCGTTGAGGGTGGGGTCGCGGAAACCGCGCCACCATTCGGACGGTTTGGCTGCCTTGGGTCCGCTTGATGCAGCGCTCCAGCGCTGCGGCAGTTCGAGCGCGGGCGGCACATAGTCCGGCCCCACGGCGCAGGCGCCGAGGCCCAGCGCCAACGCGGCCATGGTTGCGGAGCGAATCATCGCGGCCAGAATGCCGGGAAAACCCGTGCCCGGCACCTCTCAGCCGCATCCATACGCAAGATTCAGTCCCTATAGCCAGTCGTCGAACTCTGCCCTTGGCAGAATGGCCGGGAGATGGCTATCAGATTACCGATCTGTCAGACAGGGTCCGTCATGTCGCGGCGCGCATGCGTGCGACGACCTCGTCACTGGTCATCACGTCTCCGAATTGCTGGATGACGTTCTCGAGCGCCGAGCGATGCTCGTCGTCGGACAGCGCCGCGCAGCAATCCTCGACCATGACCCCTCTGAAATCGAGCATCATGGCGTCGCGCAATGTCGACTCGCAGCAGATATTCGTCTTGGTCCCTGCGATGAGCAGCGTGTCGATACCCATGCTGCGCAGGATGCGTTCCAGCTGCGAGGAGCCGGCGATCATGGCGCTATAGCGGTTCTTCAACACGATCCTGTCGGCAGGATCGACTTCGAGCTCCTTCCAGACGCTCTGGCGTTCCGCTCCGAGGCTTTCGATCGTCCGCGCGCGGACTTCATTGGCGACGAAGCCGTTGAAGAACAGCTCCCAGTCGGATCGCCCGGCGCTCTGGTTGTTGGCATGAAGCACCCACATCACCGGCACGCCCAGCGGCCGCAGCGCAGCGGCGAGCTTGTTGATGGGGGCCACGATGCCGCGTGAGGCGGCGACCTCGGCCGGGGCACCGGGTTCGCAGAACGTATTCTGCATGTCGATGACGATGAGCGCGCTACGGGCGGGATCGAGGCTGTCGAACGGATGCAGCCGGCCGCGCCGCGCCATCACCCGGTCGATGATCTCCTGCCTGATCGTTACGCCATGCATCGCCGTATCCTCGTTCACCCGAACCGCAACCGGTGTCGCCGAGCAGGCTCGCCCGGCGTGCCTCAAATGACCATACGGTGAGACAGGGTCTTCACAGTCATGTAGTGGTGCAGGCCCTCGGCGCCGCCCTCGCGGCCATAGCCGCTGTCCTTGACGCCGCCGAAGGGCACCTCTGCGACAGAGGCCTCCAGCGTGTTGATCGAGACATTGCCGGCCTCGATGCTCTCCGCCAGCAGGTCGGCACGGGCGGCCGAATGGGTGAATGCGTAGGCCGCGAGCCCGAAGGGCAGCGAATTGGCCTTCTCGATCGCCTCCTCGACGGAGCGGACCGGGTTGATGATCGCCATCGGGCCGAAAGGCTCCTCGCGCAGAGCGCGGGCATCGTCCGGCAAGTCGGTCAGAACGGTCGGAGGGAAGAAATAGCCGCGATTGCCGATGCGCTCGCCGCCGGTCAGCACGCGCCCGCCTCGGGCCCGTGCATCTGAAGTCAGCGCTTCCAGCGCCTCGATGCGACGGTGATTGGCGACGGGGCCCATCTCGGTGTTTGCGTCGAGCCCGTTTCCCACCGTCACGGCCCGGGCCTTCTCGACGAAGGCCCGCGTGAACTGCTCGTAGATGTCCTGCTGGACGAAGAAGCGGGTCGGTGAAGTGCAGACCTGGCCTGCGTTGCGGACCTTTCGGGTGGCCGAGAGGTGGGCCGCTGCGACGGGGTCTACATCGTCGCAGACGATGACCGGGGCATGGCCCCCGAGCTCCATCAGCACCGGCGTCATGTGTCGTGCCGCGAGTTCCGAGAGATGCTTGCCCACCGCGGTCGAGCCGGTGAAGGCGACGAGGCGGGTCTGCGCCTTGGGGATCAGGTACTCGGAGATTTTCGCCGGCACGCCGAAGACGAGGTTGAAGACGCCGGGCGGCACGCCGGCATCGTGCAGGGCGCGGGCGATGTGGAGCGCGCCGGCAGGCGTTTCCTCTGCGGCCTTGATGATGATCGAGCAGCCGGCGGCGAGCGCGCCCGCGATCTTGCGGCAAGGCTGACTCATCGGGAAGTTCCAGGGCGAGAAGGCGGCGACCGTCCCGACCGGCTGATGCATCACGAGATAGCGGATGCCGGGCTCGCTCGGGACGATGCGGCCATAGGCGCGCTGTCCCTCGCCCGCATCCCATTCGAAGAACTCGGCGCCGCGAACCACCTCGAGGCGCGCCTGCGCCAGCGGCTTGCCGTGCTCCAGCGTGATGGAGTGAGCGATCTCCTCGGCCCGCTCGCGCATCAGGGCGGCGGCCTTCAGCATGATCTCGGCGCGGGTGCGGGGGGCGGTGCGGCTCCAGACCTTGAAGCCCTCGGCGGCGGCGGCGAGCGCGTCGTCAAGATCGGCATGGGAGGCGAGTGGAACCGCGCCGATGATGCTCTCGTCCGCCGGGTTCAGCACGGGCTGCTCCTCGGCCGTCTTCCGCCAGGCGCCGCCGATATAGAGCTTGAGATCGGGGTAGGTCGTCATGAAGGCCTCGGGGCTCGGCTTCGCCGTGTTTCAGGCTGACGATAGGAGGCGGCGCATTCTGCGATCTAGCTGGATAAATCAGATAAATTCAGATTGTTTTTATTATGGGTCGCAAGGGCTCGCCGCGCTGTCCGAGCTTGAATTCGATCAGCCCTCGGCCGTCCGTAACGCCAGCTTCAGCAGCGCCCCGCCGTTCAGCCCTTCGAGCATGCTGAAATGGTGGCCCGGGCAGATGAGTGGTGCTGGTGTCTGCCAGGTCGCGGCCAATGCAGCCGACTGTGCCTTGAAGGCGTCGCTCTCGGCCTCGCCGACCGCGAGCGCGATGCGTGTGGCCGGTGGGCGCGGCCGGGCGATGGGGCTGAGGCGGGTGGCGCGGGCCTCGTTGTCGAGGCCGAGCAGGCGGCCGAGCGGAAGGTGCCCGAGCGGCTTCAGGTCATAGAGGCCGGAGAGGAGCAGGGCCGAGGCGATCGGCGGTGCTTCGTCCGCGCAGAGAACCATGGCTGCGAGATGGCCGCCCGCCGAATGGCCGGAGAGATGCAGGCGCGTGGCATCGAGGCCGAGCGCGTCCGCCTCGCGGACGAGAAAGTTCAGCGCTGCGACGCTCTGGGCGAGGCTCGCTTCCAACGGGGTCTCGGGAGCCAGCCCGTAATTCGGCATGGCGACGGCATAGCCGGCATCGAGCAGGCCCTGCGAGAACTGGGCGTGCTGCAGCTTGTCGGAGGCCTGCCAGTAACCGCCATGGATGAAGACGAGGATCGGTGCGCGTGCCTTGCCCGCGGGGCGGTAGAGATCAAGCGTCTCGAAACGGCTTGGGCCATAGGCGAGATCGAGCCCGGCATGGTCGGCCTGGAACGCTGCGCCGTCGCGGCTCCATTGCCGGAACAGTGCCTTCATGTCGGCCTGCAGGCGGGGGCTGTATTGCCGGCCGAGCTCGCGCAGGGGGTAGCCGTCGACGGTGACGTCCGGCAGCGGCTGCGCGGCGGCATGGCGGGCGCGGATCGTGAGGCCGGGCTCTGCCGCCGGCTTGAGCGCGATCGGCGGGCGGAAGCCGGCGAAGACCTCTCGATAGGCAAGCTCGACCGTGTGGCGCGAGAGATTGAAAGCCTCAGGGCTGTCGGTCTCCCAGAGCATCTCCCGAAGATGATGTGGGCCGCAACCGGCGGCGATCAACCCGGCGAGTATGTCGCTCAACGCATCGCGCAGGGCCTCGACGGGATCGCCCGCGGCGCTGTGGGCGACAATCTCAGACTCCGACATAGCGATGCACCAGCTCCGCATTCTCCGCGAGATCGGCGCTCGACCCCGACCAGACCGTGCGGCCCTTCTCGATGATGTAGTGCCGGTCGGCGATGCGCTTCAGCACGTTGATGTTCTTGTCGATCAGCAGGATCGACTGGCCCTGCGCCTTCAGTGCCTCGATGCAGCCCCAGATCTCTGCGCGGATGACGGGCGCCAGCCCCTCGGTCGCTTCGTCGAGGATGAGGAGCTTGGGGTTGGTCATCAGGGCGCGGCCGACCGCGAGCATCTGCTGCTCGCCACCGGAGAGGGTACGGGCGGACTGGCCGGCGCGCTCCTCGAGGCGGGGAAAGAGTGCGTAGACTTGGCTTAGCGTCCAGGGCGAGGAGCGCTTCAGCCGGTTGGAGGCGGTGGCGACGAGGTTCTCGCGTACGCTCAGCGTCGGGAAGACCTGCCGGCCTTCCGGCACCAGGCCGATGCCGCAGCGGGCGATCTTCTCGGGCGCGATGCCGGCCACGGCCCGGCCCTCGAAGCTGATCTCCCCGCCTTTCGGTGCGAGCAGCCCCATGATCGAGCGGACGGTCGTGGTCTTGCCCATGCCGTTGCGGCCGAGCAGCGTCACGACCTCGCCCTCCGCGATGTCGAGCGCGACATCGAACAGGACCTGGCTCCTGCCATAGGCCGATTGCAGGCTGCGCACGCTCAGCATCAGGCGTCTCCCTCGCCGAGATAGGCGGTGCGAACCTCCGGGTTGTCGCGAATCTCGGCGGCGGTGCCGGTCGCGATGACGCGGCCATAGACCAGCACGGAGATGCGGTCCGCCAGCGCGAAGACGGCGTCCATATCGTGCTCGACCAGCAGCATGGTGACGCGGCCCTTCAGCGCCAACAGCATCGCGACCATCTGCTCGCTCTCGGCATGGCCTAGGCCGGCCATCGGCTCATCGAGCAGTAGCAGGCGTGGCTCGCTGGCGAGCGCGATGGCGAATTCGAGCTGCTTCTGCTCGCCATGGGAGAGGTCGGCGACCTTGACCTCGGCGCGGTGGCTCAGGCCCGCCGTGGCGAGATGCTGGCGGGCGCGGGCGCGCAGGCCTTCGTCGCGACGGGCGTTGGCGAAGAAGCGGAAGCTGTGCCCCTCATGCGCCTGCACGGCGAGCGCGACATTGTCGAGCATGGTGAAGTCGGGCAGGAGCTGGTTGATCTGGAAGGTGCGTCCGAGGCCGCGGCGCACGCGCTGCACCGTGGTCAGCCCGCCGATCTCCTCGCCCTCCAGGCTGATCGCGCCCTCGTCATGGGTCAGTTCGCCGAAGAGCTGGGTGATCAGCGTAGTCTTGCCGGCGCCGTTGGGGCCGATCAGGGCATGGATCTCGCCATCGAGCACGTCGAGATCGACGCCGTCGGTGGCGATGAGCCCGCCGAAGCGTTTGCGCAGGCCGCGCACGGACAGCAGCGTCCCGGTCATGGTGCGCTCTGTCATGGCGCGCTCCTGCCGCCGAGGCCGAGCCGGGCCAGCAACCCGCTCAGTCCGCCCTGCGTGAAGAGCACGACCAGCAGCAGGATCGGCCCGAGCACGATCTGCCAGTGCTCGGTCCAGCCCGTCAGCACCGTCTCGAGGATGACGAGGGCGCCGGCGCCGAGCAGCGGGCCGAGCAGCGTGCCGACGCCGCCGAGGATGACCATGATCATCAGTTCGCCCGACTTGGTCCAGTGCAGCATGTCCGGGCTGACGAAGCGCAGGTAGTTCGCCATCAGCGCGCCCGCGAGGCCGGCGCCCATGCCCGAAATGACGAAGGCGGCGAGCTTGTAGCGATAGGGCGCGATGCCGATCGCGGCCATGCGCCGCTCGTTCTGGCGGATGCCGGCCAGCACCATGCCGAAGCGCGAGCCCACAATGCGCCAGAGCACGAGGAAGACCAGCGCGGTGAGGGCGAGGCAGATGAAATAGAAGGTCACGTCGTCGCGCGTGTTGAGATCAAAGAGTGCGTTGCGGCGGCGGATCGTCATGCCGTCATCGCCGCCATAGGCCTTCAGCGAGACGAAGAAGAAGAACAGCATTTGCGCGAAGGCGAGCGTGATCATGATGAACTGCACGCCGCTCGTGCGCAGGCTCAGCGCGCCGATGATGCAGGCGAAGAGCCCCGCGACGAGGATCGCGGCAGGCAGCGTGATCAGGAGCTGATCCGTGCCGGGGATGAAGCCGAGGAAAAGCGCGTCATCCGCGAAGGTCCGGTAGAGGATGCCGACGGCATAGCCGCCAATGCCGAAGAAGGCGGCGTGGCCGAACGAGACCATGCCACCGAAGCCGAGCGCGAGGTTCAGGCTGGCGGCGGCGATGGCGTAGATCAGCACGCGCGTCGCCAGCGGCACCAGGGCCGGCTGGCCGATAGCCTTGACGATGAAGGGCAGGGCGATGAGCGCGGCGGCGAGCAGGAGCAACCCGATGGCGCGGCCCAGCGCGGGCGTCGCGGCGCGCGTCCGGGGAATGGCGTTGTCAGACATGGGCGGGGAAAAGTCCCTTGGGCCGCACGAGCAGCACGATCGCCATCAGCAGATAGATTCCCATCGAGGCGAGGCCGGCGCCGAGCGCATCGGCCTCCGGGCCGGCCATAACCTGCCGCAGCAGGCCGGGCATGAAGGCGCGTAAGCTCGTGTCGACGAGCCCGACGATCAGCGCGCCGAAGAAGGCGCCGCGGATCGAGCCGACGCCGCCGATGACGACCACCACGAAGGTCATGATCAGGATCTGCTCGCCCATGCCGACCTGCACGGCGAGGATCGGCCCGGCCATGAGCCCGGCGAGGCCCGCGAGCAGGGCGCCGAGCCCGAAGACGGCGGTGTAGAGCAGGCGGATATCGACGCCGAGCGCGCGGACCATCTCGCGATGGGTCGCGCCGGCGCGCACCAGCATGCCGATGCGGGTGCGGTTGATGAGCAAATAAAGGCCGAGCGCCACCAGAAGGCCGACCGCGATGATGGCGAGGCGATAGACCGGGTAAGTCAGCCCGGGCAGGAGCTGGACCGAGCCGTTGAGGGCCGGCGGCACCGAGACGAAGAGCGGCTGGCGGCCGAAGAGAAGGGTCACGCTCTGGTTGAAGATCAGGATCAGGGCGAAGGTCGCCAGCACCTGGTCGAGATGGTCGCGCGCATAGAGCCTGCGCAGCACGACGAGCTCCATCACCATGCCGATGATGGCGGCAGCCGCGAGGCCCCCCAGCAGCGCGAGCCACACCGAGCCGGTCTGCGCCGCGACGAAGGCCGAGGCGTAGGCGCCGACCATGTAGAGCGAGCCATGGGCGAGGTTGATCACGCCCATGATGCCGAAGATCAGGGTGAGCCCGGCAGCGAGCAGGAACAGCATCACGCCGAACTGCAGGCCGTTGAGCAATTGTTCGAGAACGAGCGTCATTGCCGCATGCTGGTTTGGGACGAAGGCACCATCGTCATTCTCGCCCTTGTGGCGAGCATCCACGTCTTGAACACGGCCTTCGACCAGCGAAGACATGGATGGTCGGGACAAGCCCGACCATGACGGATGCGTCGTAAAGTGTGGCTGTGAACCGGCGTCGGCCGCTTCAGAGCTTGCAGTCCTTGGCGTAGACGTCGCCGTGGTTGCTCAGGACCTTGCCGACGGTCTTGAGGATCGGCGCGCCGTCCGGACCCTTCTCGGTCTTGAGCGCGTACCAGTCCTGCACCGGGTGCTGGTTCTTGCCGAATTTGAAGGCGCCGCGCACCGACTGGAAATCAGCCTTGGCGAGGGCCGTGCGGAGCGCAGCGACGTCGGTCTTGCCGCCGGTGGCCTTGAGGGCGGAGGCGATGGCGAGCGCCGTGTCGTAGCCCTGGCTGGCGTAGTAGGTCGGCGTCCGGTTGTAGGCCTTGGTCCAGGCCTCCACGAACTTCTTGTTGGCCGGGTTGTCGAAGTCCGTGTTCCAGTGGCTGGTGACGTCGACGCCGAGCGCGGCGTCGCCGACCGCCTTCAGCGTGGTCGCGTCGGCCGAGGGCGCGGCCAGGACCATCGGCACCTTACCGAGCAGGCCGGCCTGCTGGTACTGGCGCATGAAGGCGATGCCGAGGCCGCCCGGATGGAACTGGAAGACGACGTCCGGATTGGCCGAGCGGATCTGCGCCATTTCGGGGGCGAAGTCGGTCTGGTCGAGACGGGTATAGACCTCGCCGACGACCTCGCCCTTGAACAGTCGCTTGAAGCCCGTCAGCGCGTCCTTGCCGGCCTGGTAGTTCGGGGCGAGGATGAAGGCCTTCTTGTAGCCGAGATTGGTCGCGTGCTGCCCGGCGCTCTCATGCAGGCTGTCGTTCTGCCATGACACGACGAAATAATTCTCGTTGCACTCCTTGCCGGCGAAGTTCGACGGTGCGGCGTTGGGGCTGACATAGAGCGCGCCGGAATCGACGATGTCCGGCACGGTGGCGCCGGCGACGTTCGAGAAGACGATGCCGGTCATGATCTTGATGCCGTCGGTCTTCAGCATCTTCTCGGCGATCTGCTTGCCCTGGCCGGGCTTGAGGCCGTCATCCTCGACCATCAGCTCGACGGGGACGCCGCCGAGCTTGCCGCCTTCCATGTCGATCGCGAGCTTGAAGGCGTCGCGGATGTCCTGGCCGAGATAGCCGCCGGGACCTGAGAGCGTGGTGATCATGCCGATCTTGACCGGCGCCTGGGCGAAGGCGGTCGAGGCCGCCAGCGTCGCCGCGATGCCGAGGAGCAATCCGCGCAGTTTCATTGATGGACTCCAGTCGTTCCGTTCTTGCCTCTGAAATGGTTCGACGCGGCGTTTCTGCGCCGCCGCGCTTATGCGTGTTCTTATTCGGATCCGGACGCCGCCCCGGAAGAGGCCGCAGGATTGCTGCGCTTTCTTCCGGATGCAAGGCGGTGCTGCTCATCATTTCAGCACCGCCTCACAAGAAAAGAGAAGTCCGCCTTTCGGCGCGGCGCCTTCAGAGGGCAACCCAGCCCGCAGGCGGCTTCTTGCCAGGGTGGAGGGCGCCGCAATGCTTGCAGGTGCGGGCCTTCTCGTCCGAGAAGAAGGCCTCGTAGAGCGGCGGCAGGTCCTTGACGAGGTCCTTCACCTTGAGCTCGATGCGGTGCACCAGCTCGTTGCATTCGAAGCAATACCACTCGAAGCCATCGACCTGATCGCCATGGCGCGCCGGCTCGACCACGAGCCCGATCGAGCCTTCCTGGGGGCGCTGCGGCGAGTGGCGCACATGCGGCGGCAGCAGGAAGACCTCGCCCTCGCGGATCGTCACGTCGTAGTGCTTCCCGTTGTCGACGACCTTCAGCATCATGTCGCCCTTGAGCTGGTAGAAGAACTCTTCCACCGGGTCGTCATGGAAATCGGCGCGCTGGTTCGGCCCGCCGACCACCATCACCGTCATCTCGCCATCGTCGAACACCTTCTTGTTGCCGACCGGCGGCTTGAGCAGGTGTTCGTGCTCGTCGATCCACTTCTTGAAGTTGAAGGCCTTCAGCCGTCCTTCGGTCGCCATGATCCACCTCTCCCGTTGTCTTTAGTGATCGATCAGCCGGCCTTGGCGAGCGGCGCTGCGCCGGCTTTCAGCCCGCAGGCCTCGAAAGCGGCCCGCGTCGCGGCCTTCTCGGCCTCGGTCAGCTCAAGCATCGGCGGCCGGACGCGCCCGCCGGTCTGGCCGAGCAGATCCTGCCAGTATTTCTGGTGGGCATGCGGCTTCTCGGCCGGACGCGTACCGCGCAGCGCCTCGCGCACCGGGTTCAGGCTGTCGCGGACGGCGCGGGCCTTCTCGGCCTGGCCCGCGAAGGCGAGGTCGGTGTATTCGCGCATGCGCAGGTCATTCGCGGTCTGGAGCAGATAGGGCGGCGAGGAACAGAGATAGAGCTGCCAGCCGAGCTCGAGGATGTTGTCGAGCCATTCTTCCTCGGAGGCGGTGCTGACCAGGATGCGATCGGAGGCGAGCCTTGTCAGCTCCGCATACATCGGCCGTGGCACGCTGTATTTGATCGCGACGACGTTCTCGATGTCGGCGAGCCGGTTGCAGAGCTGCGGCGAGAGCAGGTAGCCCGAATCCGGGTGGCTCCAGAGCGCGATGCCGATATCGACCTTCTCGGCGATGGTCCGGTAATATTCGTAGACCGTCTCGTCCTGCGCCTTGAAGAAATGCAGGATCGGTGCGTGGACGACGATGTAATCGGCGCCGATCTTCTGGGCGTGGCGGGCCAGATCGATCACCACGTCCATGTTCTGGTCGGAGCAGGACATGATGGTCTGGCCGCGCCCGGCCGAGGCCTCGACCGCCAGCTCGAAGGAGCGCTTGCGCTCCTCGACCGACATCGAGAAGAACTCGCCCTGCTTGCCGGCGATGAACAGCCCGTCGATCTTCAGATCGTCCAGCCAGTGGCGGATATTGCCGCGGAAGCCGTCCGCGTCGATGGCGAGGTCGCTCGCGAAGGGGGTCAGCGCCGCCGCCCAGATGCCCTTCATATGGGCGCGGGCATAGGCCTTGGCGTCCTTCCTGGCGTATTTCATGGCCCTGACCCTCGCATTTGGCTGCGATCAGGATGATGAGAGCCGGGCTATACGGCAACTCATAACATTCGTATGAATTCGGAAGCTCTCCTTATAAATCGGGACGTCCATGGCGGTCACGCTGCGCCAGATGCAAGCCTTCCTCGCCGTTGCCGAGCAGGGCACCTTCACCAAGGCGGCCGAGCGGCTGCATATGGCGCAACCGGCGCTCTCACAGCTCGTCAGGGAGCTGGAAAGGGAGCTCGGCATCCGTGTGCTGGACCGCACGACGCGCCGGGTCGAGCTGACCGAGGGCGGGCGCGAATTCCATGGCGCGGCGCTGAAGATCGTGCAGGACCTCGACACGGCGGTTCAGAACGCCAATGGGCTGGCCGAGCGCCGACGCGGGCGGATCGTCGTGGCGGTGCCGCCGCTACTGGCCGCCGTGATCATGCCGCCGGCCATCGTGGCGCTGCAGGAGCGTCATCCCGGGCTGCAGGTCTCGATCATCGATGCGCGCAACGATCTCGTCGTCGAGGCCGTGCGCTTCGGCAAGGCCGATTGCGGCGTGGGCACGTTTTCGGCGCTGGAAGACAATATCGAGCGGCTGCCGCTGGCCCGCGACAGCCTGATGCTGTTCTGCGCCAGCGGCAGTCGCTTTGCCGCGCTGCAGACGGTGCGCTGGGGCGATCTCGCCGAGGAGCCACTGGTCACGCTGACGCGCGACAGCGGCATCCGCCTGCTCGTCGAGGTCGGCTACGAGAGCGCGCAGATCATACTGAAGCCGGCCTTTGAGGTGGCGCAGATCACCACGGCACTCGCGCTGGTCGAGGCCGGGCTCGGCATCGCGGTGCTGCCGACCTATGCACGCGCGGTGGCGCCGGCCTCGGTGCTGTCGCGGCCGCTGGCCGAGCCCTCGATCGCGCGTGACATCGTCATGATCCGCCCCAGCGGGCGGTCGGTGTCGCCGGCGCTTTCGGCCTTCGAGACGCTGCTGCGCCGGTTCGTGCGCCAGCTTGCGCCGAGCGAAGCGGGATGAACAGTCGCTGCAGGCGGTGCCGAACAGCGTTCACACCTTGGAAGTCCGCTTCTACCCTTAATTCATTTTAAAATATTGCCCCTTATCGCAAGGGCATGGTGCCTATTAAGATAGGCGCTCGGAAACGATGCTATATCAATAGCCTGGCTACGAGAGGTAAAAATCTCTCTTTCTTCGGGGACACCAGCGCCGTCTCGCGATGTCGGAAGCTTTGAAGATCAGTATGTCGATGATATCTGACAGAATTTTTGGTCTTTTTGCGGTCTCGCAGAGCAACCCTGAGCTTCTCAGAGAGCAGTATCGCGCGTTCTCTCGGCAAATGCCGATGATGTATCCCATCCTGTTGACCAGCACATGGGCTTTGGCCGCCACCCATCTGCATGACGCGCCGCTCTGGATGACGGTCGGGATTCCGCTTCTCTTTACGCTCGTCGCGGTGACGCGCGTCGTCTATTGGTGGAAGCTGCGAGATGTCGACCCTTCGCCGCAGGAAGCGCATCGCGCGCTGCTCCGCACCAACCGTCTGGCGATCGTCATCGCCGTTGCCTTCACCGGCTGGTCGCTGCTGCTCTTCCCTTACGGCGATGCCTACAGCCGATCGCATGTGGCCTTCTACATGGCGATCACGGTGATCGCCTGCATCTTCTGCCTGATGCATCTGCGCTCGGCCGCGCTGATGGTGACCGTCATCGTCAACGGCGCCTTCATCGCCTTCTTCGCATCGACCGGCGAGCCGACATTCATTGCCATCGCGATCAACATCGCGCTGGTCTCCATCGCCATGCTGGCGATCCTGTCGATCAACTACCGCGATTTCGCGCGGATGGTGAATGCGCGGACCGAGGCGCGCCGCAAGGAGGAAGCGCAGGCCCGCCTCCTGCACATGATCGACGACATGCCCGTCGCCGTCATGACGGTGGAGCCGGAAACCTTCCGCATCAACTACGCCAACGAGACGTCCAAGACCTTGATGAGGAGCATCGAGCACCTGCTGCCGATCAAGGCCGACGAGCTGGTGGGCACGTGCATCGACGTGTTCCACAAGCACCCGGAGCACCAGCGCCGGCTTCTGAGCGATCCGGCCAACTTGCCCCACAATGCGCGCATCACGCTTGGGTCGGAAGTGATCGAGTTGAAGGTCTCGGCGGTGATGGGCGCCGACGGCAGCTATCTTGGCCCGATGCTGAGCTGGGCGATCGTGACCAAGGAGGTCGAGATCCAGGCGCGCATTCGCCAGCTTGCCCATTACGACGCGCTCACCGGCCTCGCCAACCGCATCACCTTCCGCGAGAGGCTGGAGGAGCGGATCGCCATCCCGGGCAATCCGGTCGAGGTGCTGTTCATCGATCTCGACGGCTTCAAGCTCGTCAACGACAGCAAGGGCCATCGCGTCGGCGACGAGCTGTTGCGGAAGGTCGCCCAGCGCCTGTGCGAGGTGTGCGACGATGATGAGATGATGATCGGCAGGCTCGGCGGCGACGAGTTCGCGGTCCTGGCCCCCTGCGATGGCGCAGCCGCTGCCGAGCAACTCGCCGCCCGAATCATCAAGGCGATTTCGGCGCCCTACGCGCTGGAGCATGTGCATCAGGTCCAGATCGGCGCCTCGGTCGGCATCGCGCTGACGCCGATGCACGGAGTTTCCGGGGAAGCGCTGCTGGCCCGGGCGGATATGGCGCTCTATGCCGCCAAGGCCGCCGGCAAGGGCACCTACAGGCTGTTCTCGGAAGAGATGGAGGCGCGGGTCCAGGAGCGCGTGCGCCTCGAGGCCAGGCTGCACGCCGCACTTCAGGCCAATGAAGGCCTGTTCGTCTTCTACCAGCCGATCGTGGACGTCCAGACGAACAGGATAACGGCCCGCGAGGCGCTGGTGCGCTGGCATCACCCTGAGCATGGCTGGATTTCGCCACGCGAGTTCATCCCCGTCGCGGAGCAGAGCGGCTTGATCGACCTGCTTGGCGAGTTCGTGCTCAACCGCGCCTGCCGCGACGCCCTCGAATGGCAGGACGACGTCCGCGTGGCGGTGAACATTTCGGCGGTTCAGCTCGGCAAGGGCACGATCCCCTCCGTGGTGCTCGCCGCTCTCGTCAGCTCCGGTCTGTCGCCGAGCCGGCTCGAGGTCGAGGTGACCGAAACCGCCCTGCTCGAGGACGAGCGCGACGCCATCGCGGATCTGCGGCAGTTGCGGGGGTTGGGCGTGCGTGTCGCGCTCGACGATTTCGGAACCGGCTATTCGTCACTGGCCCATCTGAGGGCCTTTCCCTTCGACAAGATCAAGATCGACGGCAGCTTCGTGCGCGACGCGCTCCGCCGGCCGGACTGCGCCGCCGTCGTCAGGGCCGTGGCCCAGATCGGCAAGCGCCTGGGCGTGACCACCGTGGCCGAGGGCGTCGAGACCGAAGCGCAGCTGCGGCGGATGCGCAAGGAAGGCTGCACGGAAGTGCAGGGGTTCCTCCATGGCGCGCCCAAGCCAAGCGCCCGGGACGCCGCCATCGTCGAAGAGCTGAACAGGTCCGCGGTCCGGCGCGCGACGGCCTGAAGAGCGGGGGGGCAGGCCGCATCGGCGTGTCGGGAATGAGGACGAACGACTCGGCCCGCGCAGGGGCGTCGCGCTTCCGAAAGCAAAAAGGCCGCCCGGATGGGGCGGCCTTTCGTCCCTGTATTTCAAGGGCTTGTATGGTGGGCGCGACAGGGATCGAACCTGTGACCCCTACGATGTCAACGTAGTGCTCTCCCGCTGAGCTACGCGCCCGTTGCCGCATCGAGGCGGCTTCGGAAGCGTGTCCTGGCCGCAAGGGCCGCGGTCACGCTGCGAGGTGAGGGGGCTATAACGGCTCGCTTCGCGGCTTGCAAGGCGTTTGCCGGATAAAATCGTCAGGCGGCGAGAAGCTTCTCGACCTCGTTGACGAGCTCGCGCAGATGGAAGGGCTTGGAGAGCACCTTGGCATCCTTGGGAGCCTGCGAATCGGGGTTGAGCGCCACGGCGGCGAAGCCGGTGATGAACATCACCTTGATGTCCGGGTCGAGCTCGGTGGCGCGGCGCGCCAGCTCGATGCCGTCCATCTCCGGCATGACGATGTCGGTGAGCAGGAGCTCGAAAGGCTCCTCGCGCAGGCGATTATAGGCCGACAGGCCATTGTCGAACGAGGCGACGTCGTAGCCTGCGTTCTGCAGGGCTTTGACCAGGAAGCGACGCATGTCGTTGTCGTCTTCCGCGAGCAGTATCTTCGTCATGGGCCTGTTATGTCCGTCCGTGAGGCCTGCGTTTCTTTGCGCCTCGAGGGGCTGAGTAAAGACCCGTCAGCGCAGTGGGAACCGTGCCGTTCTATAAGGCGCCATCGTGGTAAACAACGCGTGAACGCAATGCGCGAATCGCAACTCCCCGTGACATCGCTTCAACAAGCCGGATTTGTGTGCTTTTCTCGCCGCAGATGACCTTCTCCTCCGCCCCGTTTCCGCCTGCGCCCGACGATGTCGTCGCCGAGATCGAGCGGCCGTTCAGCCTCTATCAGCCGGCGCTCCAGCTCGTGCCGGTGGTGGTCGACGTGCCGCATGCGGGCAGGCGCTATCCGCGCGGCTTCGTCGAGGGCGCGCGGTTGCCTCTGCGCAGCCTCCGGCGCTCGGAGGATGCCTTCGTCGACAAGCTCTTCTCGCAGAGCGTGGCGCTGGGCGCGCCGCTGCTGGTGGCGGAGTTTCCGCGCGCCTATCTCGACGTCAACCGCGAGCCCTACGAGCTCGATCCGCGCATGTTCGAGGGGAGGCTGCCGCCCTTCGCCAATACGCGCTCGATGCGGGTCGCCGGCGGGCTCGGCACCATCCCGCGCATCGTCGGCGACGCGCAGGAGATTTATTTCGGCCGTATCCCGATCCATGAAGGGCTCGCCCGGATCGACGAGCTCTACAGACCCTACCATGCCGGGTTGCGCGGCCTCGTCCAGCGAACCCATGCCAGCTTCGGCACCTGCATCCTGGTCGATGCCCATTCCATGCCTTCGGCCGGGCTCGATCGGGATGGGCTGGCGAAGTCCGACATCATCCTGGGTGACCGCTTCGGCACCAGCGCGTCGGGCTACATCATCGACATCGCCGAGCAGGCTTTCACGCGGCTGGGCTTCAGCGTCACCCGCAACCGGCCCTATGCGGGGGGCTTCATCACGGAGCATTACGGGGCCCCCGCCGCCGGCGTGCACGCGCTGCAGATCGAGGTGAACCGCGCCCTCTACATGAGCGAGACGACGCTGGAGCCGCATGCCGGCTTCGGCGCGATCGAGCAGGCGATCAGCAGCGCCATGGCGGAGTGCTTCGCGCGCTGGAGCGGCTGGCTCGACGAATGGAGCGAGGCGGCCGAATAGCGCGCCGCCATTGGCCGCGGGCCAGGCTGCAGGCATAACCCGGAGCGAATCGCGGCCGCGCCGCAAGGCGTGGCGCGGACAAGAAAAAAGGGCCGCACACAAGCGTGGCGGCCCAAGTCTAGGGAGGAAACGCCCAAGGAGGGCAACGAAGGTTTGAGATCATCTCGCCTTCGCAATGCACAATATGAGGGTGCACTGCAAAACGCAAGCGGAAATGGCATAAGTCGGGGTGGGCATGCATTCTGCGCATGGCGAGGCCCCGCTTATTCAACTTTTCCGGGAAATTTCGTAGATCCGTGGAGTTCGGGTGATTCTCAACTCCTTGATGTGACGGCGTTCATGCTGCGCAGCAGCAAAATGGAGAGATGTTCATGGGCGCAGTCGATTTCGGCGCTTTCGTCGCGGAGCTGGCGTCGCAGTCGGGGCAGGCGATTCTGCCCTTCTTCCGCGCGCATCACGCCACCGAGGACAAGTCGCAGGGCGGGGTCTTCGACCCGGTGACCGAGGCGGATCGTGCCGGCGAAACGGTGATGCGCCATCTCATCAAGCGGCAGTTCCCGGCCCATGGCGTGCTCGGCGAGGAATTCGGGAACGAGAACATCGAGGCCGAATATGTCTGGGTGCTGGATCCGATCGACGGAACGCGCGCCTTCATCTCCGGCATTCCGGTCTGGGGCACGCTGATCGGGCTGACGCGCAAAGGAGTGCCGGTTTACGGCATGATGCACCAGCCCTTCTCGGGCGAGCGCTATTCCGGCGATGGGCGGCAGGCGCGCTACGAGGGGCCGGGCGGACCGCGCAGGTTGCGCACCCGCCCTGTGACGTCGCTGGCGTCGGCGACGCTGATGACGACGTCGCCGGCCCTGTTCGCGGGCGAGGAGGCCGACGCGTTCGGCCGTGTCGAGAGCCAGGTGAGGCTCTCGCGCTATGGCTGCGACTGCTATGCCTATTGCATGCTGGCCGCCGGCCATGTCGACCTCGTCATCGAGAGCGGTCTCAAGCCCTACGACATCGTCGCGCTGATCCCGATCATCGAGGGCGCGGGCGGGGTCGTTACCTCATGGGACGGTGGCAGCGCCGCCGGCGGTGGCCGGGTCGTCGCGGCCGGCAGCAAGGCGCTGCATGAGGCCGCCCTCAGCCTGCTCGCGGGGTGAGCTGGAAGCGCCCTGGTCCTCGCCGGGGATGAAGGCGTCGAAGGCGGCCCAGAAGCGGGCGCGGATGGCGTCGTTCTCCATCAGGATCTCGTGACGCGCCATCGGCAGGACGAGCGCCGCGCCTGTCTTCAGCCGCGCGGCGAAGCGCTCGATCGCCGGTGTTGAAACCACCGGGTCCTGCCCGGCCGCGATGACGAGCGTCGGCACCTTGACCTCCAGCGCGGCCGAGGGCGTCGAGAGCCGCGCCATAAGCCGGAAGGCGGCCCGCACCCAGCCGATGGTCGGGTCGCCGATGCTGAGATGGCGCGCGGCGGCCGAGAGCGCGGCGTTGCGGGCGTAGCGGGCGGGATCGCTGGTCAGTCGGTTGCCCTCGAAGGGCTTGGTCGCGATGGCGGTGTCGCCGCCGCCCGGTACGAAGGAGCGGCCGAAGCCGAGCCAGTACAGCACGCTCGCCAGGCGGCTGGCTGCCTGCGGTCGCTCGATGAGGGTCAGCCCCAGCATCGGCGCCATGGCGACGAGGCGAGAGACCGGCAGCGCGTCGCGGCGGGCCGCATCGAGGCAGAGCGCCGCGCCCATCGAATGGGCCAGGACGAAATAGGGCGGCGGGAATTTGGCCTGCATCTCCGCCATGGCGAGGGCGAGATCCTCCTCATAATGCCTGAGCCGCCCGACATGGCCCTTGCGTCCGCGCCCGACGAAACGTTGCGAGCCGCCCTGGCCACGCCAGTCGAAGGTGAGCACGTGGAAGCCGCGGCGGCGCAGCTCGGCGATCGTCTCGCTGTAGCGCTCGATGAATTCGGCCCGGCCTTGCACGACCACGATGGTGCCCTGCACGGGTCGCACGGTCGGGTGCCAGCTCGCGAAGCGCAGCGAGGCGCCGTCCCGCGTCGTGGCGAACCAGGTCTTGCCATGGCCCGGCACGGGATAGTCGGGATCGTGAAAGAGGGCAGCTTCCGACAAGGCAGGCTCCGCGTCGCGGCTTGCAGCCGCCGGACGAACTCGGCCCCTGTTATGCCCTTTGCCAAGGGCTCTTGAAAAGCCGGAACGCCTCCCCAGATCATTTCTGCGCAGGCCGGAACCGGGTGCGCAAACCGAAACCAGGCCCGCGCTCAGGCGAGGCGGGCTGATGAGACTGTCGCTTCCTCAGGAGGACACATCATGCGTCATTTCGATCTTTCCCCCCTCTATCGCTCGACCGTTGGCTTCGACCGCCTGTTCTCGATCCTCGACCAGGCGACGAGCAACGATTCCGCGCCGACCTATCCGCCCTACAATATCGAGCGGACTTCCGAGAACGCCTACCGCATCACCATCGCGGTCGCGGGCTTCGGTGAGGGTGACCTCGCCATCGAGGCGAAGGAGAACACGCTCTCCGTCAAGGGCGACAAGCAGCTCTCCGAGAACGGCGAGAAGCGCGAGGTCCTGCATCAGGGCATTGCAGCGCGCGCCTTCGAGCGTCGCTTCCAGCTTGCGGACTATGTGCAGGTGACGGGCGCCAGCCTTGAGAACGGCCTGCTCCATATCGACCTCGTCCGCGAGATCCCGGAGGCCAAGAAGCCGCGCCAGATTCCGATCGGCGCCGGCGCGGCCAAGGTGCTGGAGGCCAAGGTCGCCGCGTAATCCGCGAAGGCTTAAGCCAGAGACGACGAGGGCTCCCCGAAAGGGGAGCCCTTTTTCGTTGCGTGCGTTCGGCTGCGTCATGCTCGGGCTCGACCCGAGCCTCTCGTGACGAAGGAGGCTCTCGGGCTCTTCCGACCTTAGATTCTCGGGTCTGCGCTGCGCTCCGCCCGAGAATGACGCTCTCTGACAGCTACTCCAGCGGCGCGACCGGGGCGATCGTCACGTCCGGCGCCGGTGTCACGGGAGTGGGCGCCGCCGGGGCGGGCTGTTCGATCGGAGCCGGCGCCGGAGCGGGGACAGCGGGCTGCGCGGCGGCGATAGGTGGCTTGCGCTCGCCTTCCTCGATGCCGCGGACATCGTCCGGGTTGACCAGCTTCGGTTTGTCGGCGCCGGTCCGGGGATCGGCTGGGCCGGGTGAAGGCTCGGGCGGCTTCGCGGCTGGCGGCGGCGCGGTCGTGGTGGGGGCGCTGGCCTCGGCCGGCGGCTTCAGCTCGGCCGGCCTTTCCGGCGGCTGCGGGACGAGATTCGGGCGCGGCGGCGCATGCTCCTCGCGCGGATCGACGCGGGCGACGCGTGGCGCGGGCCGGGGTTCGCCGGGCAGGGTGATGCGCCGCAAGAGGTCGCCGCTATAGGCATCCACGATCACGCGCAGATGCCGTCCGTCCGATGCCACGCCATCGACGATGCGGATATTGCCCCGGTCGACCGAGCGGTCGATCCGGGCGAGGCCGTAATTGCGGGCGGCGAAGTGGCGGCCCGCGTCGTTGGGCGCAACCCTCACGGAGGGCGGTGGCGGTGCGTAGCGGTAGCCGTAGTCGCGCTGGCGAAACTCGCGATAGGGCGGAAAGGGATCGCCCTCGTCGAAGTAGCTGTAATATTGGGCGTTGGCGCTGCCGGCCGTGGCGGCGAGCGCCCCGGCCACCAGCAGGCCCATCAGCGCGGTGCGCTGGCCCGCGGTCGCATGGTCCGTCATGCCGTCCTTCCTCGAAGTTCAACTGTCGCCTTAGACAGTCTTCTTAGGGAATACGGCAGGTGTGGGGCTGGAATCGGGAGGGAAGCCGCCGATTCAGTCCGCGATCGTAACGATCAGTTTCTCGACATCCCCGGGCTTCGTCGCGAAGGACATCACGAAGCGGCCCACGATTTCGCCGTCCTTGAGCGGAGCCTCCGGCGGGAGCGAGCGGACCGACCATTCATGATAGCCGATGCCCGCCGCCTTCAGGCGCTGCTGCAGGGTCTGGGGCAGGACAAGGAAGACCTCGTTCGCCTGGCAGGGCCAGGCGAGGCGGGCCTGCGAGCCCTTGGCCACCGCATCGGCCAGCCGCTTCGCCTGCGTATTCGCATGGCGGGCGAGGTCGAGCCAGTGGTCGTCGGCGAGCAGCCCCTCGAACTGGGCGCCGAGCAGGCGACCCTTCGAGAGGGTCTGGCCGGCGCGCTTGCGGCGCCACTGCATCTCCTCGGCCTGGGTGGGATCGAAGAAGATCACGGCCTCGGCCGCGAGCGCGCCGTTCTTGGTGCCGCCGAAGGAGAGGACGTCGACGCCCGCCTTCCAGGTCATCTCGGCCGGGGTGCAGCCGAGCGTCACCAGCGCATTGGCGAAGCGGGCGCCGTCCATATGCAGCCTGAGGTCACGCGAGGCGGCCGCCTGCTTCAGCGCGGCGATCTCGGCCGGGGTATAGATCGTGCCGCATTCGGTTGCCTGGGTGATGGTCATCGCCTGGGGCTGGACCTGGTGGACGCTGCCGGCATGCATGCGGGAGAGCGTTGCGGTGACGGCTTCCGGCGTCACCTTGGCGCCGACGCCCGGCAATTCGATCAGCTTGGCGCCATCGCTGAAGAATTCGGGCGCGCCGCATTCGTCCTCGCAGACATGGGCCTCCTGATGGGCAAGGATCGCGCCCCAGGGGCGGACGATGCTGGCCAGCGCCAGCGAGTTCGCCGCGGTGCCCGTCAGCACCATGAAGACCGCGACCTCATGCTCGAAAAGGGCGGCGAAACGCTCCTCGACGCGGCGGGTCCAATCGTCCTTGCCATAGGAGAGAAGCGAGCCGTCATTGGCGGCGGCGATGGCGGCCATGACGCGGGGGCTGGCGCCGACGGTGTTGTCGCTGAAGAAGTCCATGCCGCACGGTTAGGCGAGGGGCGCCTCGCTGCCAAGCGACGGATATGCGACCGGGGGCTGCGCGCCGCGCCGGGTCGGAAGCACCGCCGGCGTGAAAACAAGAAGCGTGCTGTCGGACTCCTGCTTTCATTCCTGATATGTCCAGCGGAGATTTCATTTTGCAATAAAATTTCGCCATCGTTCCAAATCGCCGCTTGTGCGCAGATTGGAATTCTGGCAAATTCATCGAGATAGGACAGTGTTGCTGTCCCATTTTTCATCGCGCCGCCCGGAAGCCCGCATAGGCTTTGGGGAGCGCCGTCGCAACGGAGGCGAACATGACGAGGGGCCGGGCTGCAGATGCCAAAGCCAACCGTACGTGCGCCGTCCGTAAAACGACGGCCTGAGACAGGCGCGACCGGGCGATAGCGAGCCCGAGGCGCCTGCGGAGGACGCGGGCGCGGTGGAAACCAAAGCGCAGGCAAGCCTCCGACGAAGAACGGCCGACCCGTTTCGGCCCGATCCTTGCTGCCGGCCCGTGAAGGCCGGCGCGCGGGCCGGCGCGGAGAGGGTTGCGAGCTTCGCCATCAGGCTGAAAGATGGATTTCTGTGGGTCTGCCTGCCGGCGTCACGCCAGCGGGTTCCGGCAAGCGGGGTTTGACGATGAGCGCAGCGAGCAAGGCGAGCGGGGCCAAGGGCTTCGAGCGAGTCCCGGGCTTCGAGCAAGTCCCGAGCTTCGAGCACGTTCCGAGCTTCGAGCGGTTTCCGGCCGTGCGCGATCCGGCCTTGCCGGTCCGTCAGGGTCTCTATGACCCCGCCAACGAGAAGGATTCCTGCGGCGTCGGCTTCATCGCCGACATGAAGAACCGCAAGAGCCACGCCATCGTGCAACAGGGCCTGCAGATCCTGCACAATATCGATCATCGCGGCGCGGTCGGGGCTGATCCGAAGCTCGGCGACGGCTGCGGCATCCTCACCCAGATCCCGCATCGCTTCTTCAAGGAAGAGACGGCCAAGCTCGGCATCGAGCTGCCGGAGCCCGGCGCCTACGCCATCGGCCAGTTCTTCATGCCGCGGGACCCTGCGGCCCGCGCCATGTGCGAGGACATCATCGCGCAGACCGTCGAGGAGGAGGGGCTCGTCTTCCTCGGCTGGCGCGACGTGCCCGTCGACAATTCCGACCTTGGCAAGGCGGTGCTGGAGACCGAGCCGGTGCATCGCCAGCTCTTCGTCGGCCGCCCGGACGACATCGCGGACGAGGACGAGTTCGAGCGGCAGGTCTATGTCCTGCGCAAGTCCGTCTCGAACAAGGTCTACAAGCATCAGGAGCGCAAGACGGCGGAGTATTACCCCGTCTCGATGTCCTGCCGCACCATCGTCTACAAGGGCATGGTGCTGGTGAACCAGCTCGGCTCGTACTTCAAGGACCTGCAGGACGAGCGCTTCGAGAGCGCGCTCGCCCTCGTCCACCAGCGCTTCGCCACCAACACCTTCCCGTCCTGGCGGCTCGCCCATCCCTATCGGATGGTGGCGCATAACGGCGAGATCAACACGCTGCGCGGCAACGTCAACTGGATGGCGGCGCGGCAGGCGAGCGTCGATTCCGAGCTCTTCGGCTCGGACATCTCGAAGCTCTGGCCGATTTCCTATGAGGGGCAGTCGGATACCGCCTGCTTCGACAACGCGCTCGAATTCCTGGTGCAGGGCGGCTACTCGCTGACCCATGCCATGATGATGCTCGTGCCCGAGGCGTGGAACGGCAACCCGCTGATGAACGAGGAGCGGCGCGCCTTCTACGAGTATCATGCCGCGCTCATGGAGCCCTGGGACGGGCCGGCGGCGATCGCCTTCACCGACGGGCGTCAGATCGGCGCGACGCTGGACCGCAACGGCCTGCGTCCGGCGCGCTATCTCGTCACCGATGACGGGCTCGTCGTGCTCGCTTCCGAGTTCGGCGTCCTGCCGATCCCGGAGGAGAAGATCGTCGAGAAGTGGCGCCTTCAGCCGGGCAAGATGCTGCTGATCGATCTCGAAGAGGGCCGCATCATCGGCGACGACGAGATCAAGACGTCCTTGTGCCTCGCCAACCCCTATAAGGACTGGCTGAAGCGCACGCAGATCGTGCTTGAGGACCTGCCGCCGGTCGAGGCGCGGGCCTCGCGCACCGACGTGCCCCTGCTCGATCGCCAGCAGGCCTTCGGCTACACCACCGAGGATGTCCGCCTGCTGATGGCGCCGATGGCGGTCACCGGCCAGGAGGCCGTAGGCTCCATGGGCACCGACACGCCGATCTCGGCGCTCTCCTACAAGTCGAAGCTGCTCTACACCTATTTCAAGCAGAACTTCGCGCAGGTGACGAACCCGCCGATCGACCCGATCCGCGAGGAGCTGGTGATGAGCCTGCTCTCCTTCATCGGGCCGCGGCCGAACATCCTCGACCTCGAAGGCACCTCTCGCCGCAAGCGCCTGGAGGTTCGCACGCCGATCCTGACCAATGACGATCTCGAGAAGATCCGCTGCATCGGCCATTACGAGGATCGGTTCGACACCAAGACCATCGACTTCACCTATCCGGCGCGCGAGGGCGCAGCCGGTATGGAAGGCGCTGTGGCGCGGCTTTGCGAGCGCGCCGAGGCCGCGGTTCATGGCGGCTACAACATCATCATCCTGTCGGACCGGCAGGTGGGCTCGGATCGTATCCCGATCCCGGCGCTGCTAGCGACGGCGGCGGTGCATCATCACCTGATCCGCAAGGGCCTGCGCACCTCGGTCGGCCTCGTCGTCGAATCCGGCGAGCCGCGCGAGATCCATCATTTCTGCTGCCTTGCCGGCTACGGCGCGGAGGCGATCAACCCCTATCTCGCCTTCGACACCCTCCTCGACCAGCATGCACAGGGCGCCTTCCCGGAGGAGGTCGACGCGGACGAGGTGGTGAAGCGCTACATCAAGTCGGTCGGCAAGGGCGTGCTCAAGGTCATGTCCAAGATGGGCATCTCGACCTACCAGTCCTATTGCGGCGCGCAGATCTTCGACGCGGTCGGGCTGAAGAGCGCCTTCGTCGACGAATACTTCTTCGGCACCGGCACGGCGATCGAAGGCGTGGGCCTCGACGAGATCGCCGAGGAGAGCCTGCGGCGCCACCGCGACGCCTTCGGCGACTCGCCGATCTATCGCAACAGCCTCGATATCGGCGGCGAGTACATGTACCGCGTCCGTGGCGAGGACCATGTCTGGAAGCCGGACGTGGTCGCCTCGCTGCAGCATGCGGTGCGCCTCAACGCGAAGGAGCGCTACGAGGAGTTCGCCAGTCAGGTGAACGACGACGCCGAGCGGCTCAGCACCATCCGCGGCCTGTTCAAGGTCAAGATGGCGACTGACGATGGGCGCCAGCCCGTGCCGCTGGAAAGCGTCGAGCCTGCAGCCGAGATCGTGAAGCGCTTCGCCACCGGCGCGATGTCCTTCGGCTCGATCTCGCGCGAGGCGCATGAGACGCTCGCCATTGCGATGAACCAGATCGGCGGCAAGTCGAACACGGGCGAGGGCGGTGAGGAGTCGATCCGCTTCAAGCCGCTGCCGGACGGCCGCTCGAAGCGCTCGGCGATCAAGCAGATCGCATCGGGCCGCTTCGGCGTGACGGCTGAATATCTCGTCAACTCGGACGTGATGCAGATCAAGGTCGCACAGGGCGCCAAGCCCGGCGAGGGCGGCCAGCTGCCCGGCCACAAGGTCGATGCCAAGATCGCACGGACCCGGCATTCGACGCCGGGCGTCGGCCTGATCTCGCCGCCGCCGCATCACGACATCTATTCGATCGAAGATCTGGCGCAGCTGATCTTCGACCTGAAGAACGTGAATCCTTCGGCGGATGTCTCGGTGAAGCTTGTTTCCGAGATCGGCGTCGGCACGGTGGCGGCTGGCGTCGCCAAGTCACGCGCCGACCACATCACCATCTCGGGCTTCGAGGGCGGCACGGGCGCGAGCCCGCTCACTTCACTGAAGCATGCCGGCTCCCCCTGGGAGATCGGGCTGGCTGAGACGCAGCAGACGCTGGTTCTGAACCATCTGCGCGGGCGCGTGGCGCTGCAGGTCGATGGCGGCCTGCGCACCGGGCGGGACGTCATCATCGGCGCGCTGCTGGGCGCCGACGAGTTCGGCTTCTCGACCGCGCCGCTGATCGCGGCCGGCTGCATCATGATGCGCAAGTGCCATCTCAACACCTGCCCGGTCGGCGTCGCGACGCAGGATCCGGTGCTGCGCAAGCGCTTCAAGGGCCTGCCCGAGCATATCGTGAACTACTTCTTCTTCGTGGCCGAGGATGTCCGCCAGATCATGGCGGAGATGGGCTTCACGAAGATCGAGGAACTCGTCGGCCGCTCGGACCTGCTCGACAAGCGCGAGGCCGTCGCCCACTGGAAGGCGAAGGGGCTCGATTTCAGCAAGCTCTTCCACAAAGTCGAGCTGCCCGGCATCGCCATTCGCCATGTCGAATTGCAGAAGCACCCGATCGACACCGTGCTGGACCGCAAGCTGATCGCCGCAGCCGAGGGCGCGATCGAGACCGGCGCGCCGGTCGTGATCGAGGAGCCGATCTGCAATGTCGATCGTTCGACGGGTGCGATGCTCTCCGGCGCAGTGGCCAAGAAGTACGGCCATGCCGGCCTGCCGGAGGACACCATCACGGTCAAGCTGAAGGGCACGTCCGGCCAGAGCTTCGCGGCCTTCCTGGCCGCGGGCGTGACGGTGGAGCTGACCGGCCAGGCCAATGACTATGTCGGCAAGGGCCTCTCCGGCGGCAAGCTGATCGTGAAGCCGGACCCGGCGGCGAAGGCTGTGCCGGAGCGCTCGATCATCGTCGGCAACACCGTGCTCTACGGCGCGATTGCCGGCGAGGCCTATTTCCGCGGCATTGCCGGCGAGCGCTTCGCGGTGCGCAATTCCGGCGCCATCGCGGTGGTGGAAGGCACGGGCGACCATGGCTGCGAATACATGACCGGCGGCGTGGTCGCGGTGATCGGCCCGACGGGCCGCAACTTCGCGGCCGGCATGTCGGGCGGCATCGCCTATGTGCTGGATGAGGAAGGCACGTTCAAATCGCGCTGCAACCTCTCGATGGTCGATCTGGAGCCCGTCGAGGAGGAGGAAGACCTGATGGAGCGCCTGCACCATCACGGCGGAGACCTCGAAACCAAGGGCCGCATCGACATGACCAACATGTCCGGCCATGACGACGAGCGCCTGATGCAGATGCTGACGAACCACTTCACCTATACCGGCTCGCAGCGCGCTCGCACGATCCTCGACAACTGGGCGGATTATCGCACCAAGTTCGTCAAGGTGATGCCGGTCGAATACCGCCGCGCGCTGCGCGAGATGGAGCAGGCCCGCACCTTGCAGGCGGCTGAATAAGGATACGCCACCCGCCGGGGCCGGAAAGGCCCCGGTGAACCTAATAAGACAGGCACCCCGGCAGCGGGGCGGCCGGGCTAAGGCCCGGGCAGGACGGCGAGAGAAACGGCATGGGCAAGGTTACAGGCTTTCTCGAATACGACCGGCAGGAGCAAAAGTACCAGCTCGCCGGGGATCGTATCCGGCATTTCCGCGAGTTCACGCTTCCCCTCGAGGAGCGGGATATCAAGAAGCAGGCGGCGCGCTGCATGGATTGCGGCATTCCGTTCTGCCACGGCCCGACCGGCTGCCCGGTACACAACCAGATCCCGGACTGGAACGAGCTGGTCTATTCCGGCGGCTGGGAGGATGCGCTGCGCAACCTCCACTCCACCAATAACTTCCCGGAATTCACCGGCCGCATCTGCCCCGCGCCCTGCGAGGAGGCCTGCACGCTGAATCTCGAGAACATGCCGGTCACCATCAAGACGATCGAGCAGGCCATCGCCGACAAGGGCTGGCAGGAAGGCTGGATCGCGCCCGAGATCCCGGGCAAGCGCACCGGCAAGCGCATCGCCATCGTCGGCTCCGGCCCGGCGGGCATGGCGGCGGCCCAGCAGCTCGCGCGCGTCGGGCACGACGTGCATGTCTATGAGCGCGAGGCGCGTGCGGGCGGCCTGCTGCGCTACGGCATCCCCGACTTCAAGATGGAGAAGAAGCACATCGACCGCCGCGTGAAGCAGATGGAGGCGGAAGGCGTCATCTTTCACTACAACGTCAATGTCGGCGTCACGCTGCCCTTCGCCACGCTCACGGCCGAGCATGACGCGGTCCTGATGACGGGCGGGGCCGAGGCGCCGCGCGATCCCGGCCTGCCGGACACCAATCTCGCCGGCGTGCATTACGCGATGCCCTACCTGACCCAGCAGAACAAGCGCGTCGGCGGGGAGGACGTCTCCGGCGAGGCGCCGATTCTCGCATCGGGCAAGCATGTCGTGGTCGTCGGCGGCGGCGACACTGCGTCGGACTGCGTCGGCACGGCCTTCCGGCAGGGCGCGCTCTCGGTAACGCAGCTCGACATCCGGCCGATGGCGCCGCAACTCGAGGACAAGCTGACCGTCTGGCCCTATTGGCCAACGAAGTTCCGGACCTCCTCCTCGCAGGCCGAGGGCGCCGAGCGCGAGTTCCAGGCGGCGACGCTGGGGCTGGAAGGCCGCAACGGGCGGCTGACCGGCGTGAAGTGCGTGCGCGTCGACGAGAAGCGCAAGCCGATTCCCGGCACCGAGTTCGTTCTGCAGGCCGACCTCTGCTTCCTCGCCATCGGCTTCGCCGGCTCGTTGATCGAAGGCATGATCGCGCAGTCAGGCGTGGGCGTGGACAAGCGCGCCAACGTCGTTGCCAACGACCGCGACTACAGGACCAGCGTCGACAAGGTCTATGTCGCCGGCGATATGCGCCGCGGCCAGTCGCTCGTCGTCTGGGCGATCCGCGAGGGCCGCCAGGCCGCGCATGCCATCGACAAGGAGCTGATGGGCTCGACCATCCTGCCGGTGTAACGGGATCCGCGCCGCGCTCGCGTCCCTCATGCCGGAGACGGTCTGTTCACCGGCCGCCACATCGCTATGCTGCGGATCATGAACTCTAACCAGAAGGGGAAGCAGGCGCCGCGCCGCCGCTTCCATTGCCGCACCCGCGGACCTGTCTGCGCCCCGCGCTTCACTTCGCGGGGCTGACCGGGAGCGCATCGCCGTCTCATCGTCAGCCTTTTCGGCGCGTTCCTGCGCGCATGCCTGACTTCATGAGATCTCGATGTCCCTGATCGCCGTCAAAGACCTTTCGCTCGTCCGTAGCGCCCCGCTCTTCGCGGGGCTCCACCTCTCCATCGCCAAGGGCGACCGGCTCGGACTCGTTGCCGCCAATGGCCGCGGCAAGTCGTCGTTGTTGCGAATCCTCGCAGGCGAAGGCGATGCGACCTCCGGCGCCATCACGCGGGCGCGTGGCCTCGTCACGGCATTCGTGCCGCAGGATCCACCCGCGTCGCTTTTGCCGATGAGCCTGTTCGAGGCCGTGTGCAGCGCGCTCGATGCGGAGACGGCCGAGAGCGAGGGCTGGCGGGTCGACGTCCTGCTGGACGATCTGGCCGTCGATGAGAGCCTGCGTGATCGTCCCGTCGCAGCGCTATCGGGCGGCTGGCAGCGAACGATGCTGCTGGCGCGCGCGGCGGTCGTCGAGCCGGATCTGCTGCTTCTCGACGAACCGACCAACCATCTCGATCTCGAACGGATCGGCGTGCTGGAGCGGTTCCTCGCCGCCCTGCCGCGCGACTGCGCGGTGGTCGCAGCGAGCCACGATCGTGCTTTTCTCGACGATTTCAGCACGCGCACGCTGTTCCTGCGGCCGGCGGATAGCGCTGATTTCGCATTGCCATATTCGCGCGCGCTCGACGCGCTCGAGGAGCGCGATATGGCGCGCGGTCGTCAGTTCGAGAACGACATGCGCAAGGTCCGGGCGCTGCGACAGCAGGCTGCCAAGCTCAAGAATATCGGCATCAATTCCGGCTCGGACCTTCTCGTGGTCAAGACCAGGCAATTGTCGGAGCGCGCCGACAAGCTGGAGGAGAGCGCCAGGCCGGCACATAAGGAGCATTCGGCCGGTGCGATCCGGCTCGCCGACAGCGGGACCCACGCCAAGGCCCTGATCTCGATCAAGGAGACGGTGATCGCCGCCCTCGATGGAAGGCCGCTGTTCCGCACTGGCCCGCTCTGGATCGAGAAGGGCGATCGTGTCGCGCTGCTGGGGCCCAACGGCAGCGGCAAGACGCGCCTCGTCGCGCGATTGAGGGCCGCATGCGACGGAGCCGATCCGGACATCCGGGTGGCGGCGAGCCTGAAGGCCGGGCACTCCGACCAGGGGCTGTCGCAGCTCGATGCCTGGCCGACGCCATGGAATGCGGTCAAGGGTGCAAGCGATATCGGAGACCAGCTGGCGCGCACGCTGCTCGCGGGCGCCGGTATCGAGGCCCAGCTCCAGGCCGCGCCGATCTCGCGGCTTTCTGGCGGACAGAGGGCGCGGCTGGCCATGTTGCTGCTGCGGCTGGCCCAGCCGAACTTCTACCTTCTCGACGAACCGACCAACCATCTCGACATCGAGGGGCAGGACATGCTGGAGCGGGAACTCGTCGAGCAGGGCGCGGCATGCCTGATGGTCAGCCATGATCGCGCTTTCGTCCTCGCGGCTGCAACCCGGTTCTGGGTTATCGCCGACAGGCGGCTGGTCGAGATCGATGACCCCGCGCCGGTTTTCGACAGGCTGATGTCGGCCTGAATCGCCGCGGACGGCTCCCCAGCCGGGCTACCGCCGGCTGGGGAGCCGTCCGATGACCCTACGGGATTTCGCTGGTGCTGCCCCTGAGGAAAAGGGAAATGCCGCTGTTGTCATCACAGCGGAATCGGCAAGGCGAATTGCATCAAAATTTTGCAAACCTTCGGCGGATACAAATAAATACTTGACGCCGGTGTCGGAGTGGGATGCATGCGGCGCATCTCTTCAGTTTCCGTTCAGTCATATGACGCCGACGATATTCACGACCGCGGGTGTTCCGAAAGCGGAGCAGCTCGATGCTTGGCGCGGCTGGTTCGACAGCGTCTTCGACGTCGAGGTCGACGATCCGCGGCAAGGTTTCGCTGCGACCAGCCAGACCTGGAATCTCGGCGGCTTCGGCCTGAGCCGGGTCCGGGCGCCGAAGCTGCGCGCGCTGCGCACGCCAAGCCTCGTGCGGCGCAACCCCGTCGATCACTGGGGTCTTGCCATTGGTCACCAGCGGACCTTCGGTGAAACCGGCGGGCAGGGTTCGATCGACGTGCCGGCGAACACGCCTTTCGTCGCATCGTTCGGCCGGCCGATCGTCAGCCTGCGGGAGGAGGATGAGCGGCTGCAGCTCTATCTGCCGCGAGATGGCTTTCCCGAACTGTCGGGCGTGTTCGAGGCGGCGGAGGGCCGCCCGCTGAGCGATGCGATGGGAAAGCTCCTGGCCGAGTTCCTCGCCCTGCTGGCCCGCAGCGCCTCGGATTTCTCGGAGACCGACCTGCCAGGGTTGCGGAACGCGGTCCGCGGCATGATGCTCGCCTGCCTCGCGCCTTCTCCGGACCACGACGCTCTCGGAGCTGCCCCGCTGGCTGCGACGCGCAAGGAGGCTGTCCGGCGGATCGTCGACAGCAATCTGCATCGCAGCGCGCTGGGACCCGATTTCCTGTGCCGCGAAGCCGCGATGTCGCGCTCGCAGCTTTATCGCCTGCTCGAAAGCGAAGGCGGCGTGAAGAATTATATCCAGAGACGGCGGCTGAAGCGTTGCTTCACCGAACTGTCGAACAATGCCGGCTTCCGCTCGGTCGCGGCCATCGCTGAGGGATTGGGCTTCCCGGACCCATCGAGCTTCAGCCGCTCCTTCAAGAAGGAATTCGGCCTGACGCCCAAGGACGTCATGCACGCGGCGCTCACGGGCGTCCCGACGAAGACCTTCCAGGGGATCGTGCGCCACGCTCCCGAACTGTGCAGCCTGCGTGACCTGCTGGGCCAGATCGCGCGGAGCTGACGGAGTCTCACCGCGGCCAGCGATAGTCGTCCAGCCGGCCGGGAACCGGATCGGGCGCGATGCCCTGGCCGAAGGCGCGTTCGAGCGGGGCGGCGGCCTCGCCGCGTCCCCGCGCTTCGCCGATCGAGGCGAGCAGCGGTTGCCCCAGTGCGGGCGCCTGACCTCCCGTCAGCGGCTGGATCGGCCCGGCCAGCGGGCGGGCCTGCAGGGCGGGGCTGAGCCCGATCACCGGCTGCACGCCGGCGACCATCAGGTCGATCATGCGCTCGATGCTGCCCTGTTGCGCGGCAGGGGGCGCGCCACTCTCTGAGGGGGCAGGGAGCGCGATGACGCTGCCCTGCGGCGCGGCCTCGATGATGCGGCGGATCACGAGATCGACGAAATGCGCGGCCTTGCGCGCGCCCGCCGCGGTGAAATGAATGCCGTCGCCGAGGCGCAGCCGCATCGGCTGGCCGGAGACGTCCGGCCCCGACGCGGTGTAGCGGTTCTCCGCATCGACGAATCCATCCCAAAGGTCGACATATTGCCCACCGGCCTTCTCGACGCGTTGGCGATAGAGATCGTTGAAGGTGACGAAATCGGCCGAGAGCCGCGCGTTCTGCACCGGTGGCGCGCCGACCCAGATGAACGGGATGCGGCGGGCGGCGAAGGCTCCCGCGATGGCGTCGATGCGCTCCCGGTAGAGTTCGAGCCAGCGCGGGCTCAGCGGCTCATGGACGGTGTCGCCCTCGCGCAGCGGCTGTCGATCGTTGAGGCCGATCAGCATGACGCCGGCGCTGATCTTCTGGTCACCGGCCAGAATCTCGGAGACGGCCTTCGGCCAGTCGTAGAAGTCACTGCGGACGAGGCCGGAATCGGCTTTTGCCTTATGGACGACCTCGACATCGGGCCGGTCCTCGAGGGCATCGTCCAGCCCGTCGGCGAGGAGATTGCCGAGCGAGTCCCCGATCACCAGGACATGGTGCGCGACATCGACCTTCGGCACGACGGGATCGTCGCGGACGATGACCGGCGCCTGCCGGCGGCGCACCGGCGGCGGGGCGACGACGCGCTGGCGAGGCTGCTGATAGACGCGCGGCTGCTGCGGCGTCTGCCCGAACAGGAACTGGAACAGGCCGCCCTGCTGCTGCTGAACTCGCTGCTGCGGCGGTGGTGGCGGTCGCTGCGACCACTGCTGCCGCTGCTGAGGCTGCTGCTGCCAGTACCACTGGGCGAGCGAGGCCGGCCCGCTGGTGACCAGCAGCAGGCAGGCGGCACAGAAAACCATGGCGAGCGAACGCAGACGCATCGGCCCATCCGATCGGCGGCTAGTCTCGCGGACAGTATAGGGCGGATGGCCCGACAAGTCAGCGCTTGGCGCGCAGCCGGGTCAGCAGGGCTGGCGTCGGGTAGCCGTCGGCGATCTCGCCGGCGCTGATTTGGTAGCGGCGCACGGCCTCGCGTGTGCCCGTGCCGATGCGGCCGTCGGCATCATGGTCGTAAAGGCCAAGCGCCTTCAGCCGGCGCTGGAGGTCCTTGGTTCCGGCCATGTCGAGGCGGGCGGCCTTGACCGGCCAGGCTCCCTGGATGGCGGAGCGGCCCATGATGCGGTCTCCGAGATGGCCGACGGCGAGCGCATAGGCATCGGAGGAGTTGTATTTCTTGATGACGTCGAAATTGGCCGTCAGCAGCATCACCGGGCCGGTATGGCCTGCGGGATAGAACAGCCGGCCCTCGCCGGAGGAGGGCAGGCCGCGGCCATCGGCGCGGCGCACGCCAGCGGCGCTGAAGGCGGCAAAGCCCGCCTTGTTCAGGCGATGGTCGAAGCCTGCCGGCAGGGTCACTTCCATGCCCCAGGGCAGGCCCTGCACCCAGCCATAGCCCTTGAGGTAGTTGGCGGTGGAGGCGATGGCGTCGCTGGTCGAGGTCCAGATGTCGGCATGGCCGTCACCGGTCCAGTCGACGGCATATTTCATGTAGCTCGACGGCATGAACTGGGTGTGGCCCATGGCGCCCGCCCAGGAGCCCTTGAGCTCGTCGCGTTCGGCATGGCCCTTCTGGATCAGCTCCAGCGCGGTCAGCAGCTCATCGCGGAAGAAGTCGCCGCGATAACCGATCGAGGCCAGCGTCGCGAGCGAGCGGATGACATCCTTGCCGCCCTTGAAGGAGCCGTAATTGGTTTCCATGCCCCAGACGCCGAGGACGATCTCCTTTGGCACGCCATAGCGTGACTCGACCTGGGCCAGAACAGCGGCGTGCTGCTCTGCCGCCTCGCGGCCGCGGTCGATGCGTCCGCCGCCGACGGCGCTCTGCAGATAGCTCCAGATCGGTGCGCTGAACTCGGCCTGCTTCTTTGTCAGCGCGACGATGGAGGGATCGGGCGTCACGCCGCGGAAGGCGAGGTCGAAAGTCGCGCGCGAGATGCCGCGGGCCTGGGCGAGCGGCCAGAGCCGCTGCACGAAGATGTCGAAGGAGGCGCTCGCCGGCGTCGCCGATGTGCCGGCAGGCTGTGCGGTCCGGGCATGGGCGCCCGTCACATTGATCGAGCCGGTTGTCTGCGCCAGCGCGGGCGCGAGGCCGATCAGGATCGAGGCTGTGACGACGGACAGGCGCATGGAATCTCCCGGAAGAGGGTTTGATGGAAGCATCTCCAAAGCGCCCGAACAAGGTTAACCCAAGGTTAAATCTGCCGGGAGCCGCTAGAATGGGCTGTGATTGACAAGCCCGAGCCATTGCCCGAGGCTTGTCCGATGCACAGCGCCTTGTCCTTCTGCCGCGGTCTGCACCGCTCGGGCAACGTCATCGCGGGCTTCTAGCCCCGGGCCTGTCGCGCTTGGCGCCTCCGGCTCGGGGAGCGCCTTCACCTTCGCAGAACACCATTCAGGCCCCTGCCTGACGGCTGCCGCGGCGCGTCCGCCGGCCGTGTTCGGGCCTTTCGACGAAAGATCAAGCAATGGCCATCGCCACCACTCGGACGCCGTCGCGTCCCGCCATCACCGTCACCGCCGCCGATCACGCCATGTTGAGCCGGATCGCCGCCGGGGCGGCGAACACCATGCCGGACCTCGCAGCCGAGCTGACCCATGAGCTCGACCGTGCCCGCATCCTGCCGGGCTCCCGCGTTTCGGCGGACCACGCCCGCATCGGCAGCGAGATCGTCTATCGCGACGAAAGCACGGGACGGGAGACCGCCGTCACGCTGGTCTGGCCGCAGGACGCCGATATCGAGAAGAACCGCGTCTCGGTGATGACGCCGATCGGCGTCGCCCTGATCGGCATGGCCGCGGAGCGCTCGATCGACTGGACGACGCGCTCCGGCGAGGTCAGGCGCCTGACCGTGATCGCGGTGGGCGAGCCGGCCGGGGAGGCGGTGAGCCTCTGACGCCTCGCGCCGTCATTGCGAGGAGCGTCAGCGACGAGGCAATCCAGGGGGACGTGGAGCTCTGCCGCCCCTGGATTGCTTCGCGGAGCCTGTCCTCGGGCTTGCCGAAGGCAAGACCCGGGGGCTCGCAATGACGAGCGTGGTCCCGTTGTGCTCAAGACTTGAAGCCGTAGTCGCTATGCAGAGCGGTGCTCGCAATGCGTCAGTGGCCCCGCCGCGACTCCATCAGGTCGAGGCGTTCCGCATCCTGAGCTTTTCTTCCCAGGCGAGTGCCTGCCCGACGATCTCCTCGAGGTCGTCGTGCTCCGGCTGCCAGCCCAGCTCGCGGATGCGGTCCGCCTTGGCGACCAGCGAGCCCGGATCGCCGGCGCGCCGGCCGGCGAGGGTCACCGGGAAATCGATACCCGACACCTTCTTCACCACCTCGACGACCTGCTTCACCGAATAGCCGCGGCCATAGCCGCAGTTCAGCGTCGTGCTGGCTCCGCCGCTGCGGAGATGATCGAGCGCGGAGAGATGGGCGCGGGCGAGGTCGGTGACGTGGATATAGTCCCGCACGCAGGTGCCGTCCGGCGTCGCATAGTCGGTGCCGAAGACGGTGAGGCCATCGCGCTGGCCCAGCGCCGCCTGGCTCGCCACCTTGATGAGATGGGTCGCGTTCGGCGAGGACTGGCCGGAGCGCAGCTTCGGATCGGCGCCGGCGACGTTGAAATAGCGCAGCGCGACATAGGTGAAGCCGTGCGCCTTCGCCGCATCCTGCAGCATCCACTCGCTCATCAGCTTGGAGCGGCCATAGGGATTGATCGGGTTGAGGGTGATCTCCTCCGGCACCGGCGAGACGTCCGGCTCGCCATAGACCGCCGCGGTGGAGGAGAAGATGACGTGCTTCACGCCGCCGCGCACGGCGCTCTCGATCAGCGCGCGCGTCTTCACGGTGTTGTTGAAATAATAGCCCAAAGGATCGCTGACCGATTCAGGGACCACGATCCGGGCCGCGAAATGCGCCAGCTCCGTCACCCCGTGCTCGGCGATGATCTTCTCGACCAGTTCCTGGTCGCCGACATCGCCCTGGACGAAGACCGCCTCGGGCGGCACCGCCCACCAGAAGCCGGTGGAGAGGTTGTCGAGCACCACGACCTTCTCGCCCCGATCGAGCAGCTCGAGCACCATGTGGCTGCCGATGTAGCCGGCCCCGCCGGAAACCAATACCGCCATCGTGATCCTTGCCTCATCTTTGTCGGGAAGCCTGCTTATTCCCGAGAATCGTTGACGGGTTTTCAAGGCTTGTCAGCTAATAACTTCCTTGCGCCGGTTTCGATGACAATCGTACCGGCGACGCCCGCCACTGCCTGCCTGCGACACAGGCTACCGTGCCCAATGGATTTTTCATGACGAATCGCATCCGCAAGGCCGTTCTCCCCGTCGCCGGACTCGGCACACGCTTCCTGCCCGCGACCAAGGCGATCCCGAAGGAGATGCTCACCATCGTCGACCGCCCGGTCGTGCAGCATGTGGTGGACGAGGCGCGGGCCGCCGGCATCGAGCATTTCATTTTCGTCACCGGCCGCAACAAGGCGGTGATCGAAGACCATTTCGACATGTCCTACGAGCTCGACGACACGCTGGCGAAGCGCAACAAGGTCAAGGAACTCGAGGCGCTGAAGGCCGATCTTCCGGTGGCCGGCGCGACCAGCTTCACCCGCCAGCAGGCGCCGCTCGGTCTTGGCCATGCGGTCTGGTGCGCGCGCGAGATCGTCGGCGACGAGCCCTTCGCGCTGCTGCTGCCCGACATGCTGCACTACAGCATGGGCAGCAAGGGCTGCCTCGCCGAGATGATCGACGCCTTCAAGCAGCATGGCGGCAACCATATCGCCGTGGCCCCGGTGCCTGAGGACCAGACGCACCAATACGGCATCGTCGGCGTCCAGGACGTCAACGCCAAGGTCTCGAAGATCACCAAGATGGTCGAGAAGCCGGCGCGGGGCACGGCTCCGTCCAATCTTCACATCACCGGCCGCTACATCCTGCAGCCGACGATCTTCAACCTGCTCGCCCATCAGGAGAAGGGCGCCGGCGGCGAGATCCAGCTCACCGATTCGATGATCGCGCTGTCGCGGCAGGAGCCGTTCCATGCCGTGCGCTTCGACGGCGAAATCTACGACACCGGCTCGAAGATCGGCTTCCTCACGGCGAACATCGCTTATGCGCTCGACCGTGACGATCTTGGCCCGGACCTTCGCGCCGAGATCGAGCGCCTGCTGGAGCGCTGAGTCGGACATAGCGTCAAGGAGACGCGGTTGAGCGATCAGAGCCTGGTCTTCGACCGCACGCTCGGCCGTTCGCGGCTCAAGCGCGCGGTCGCCGGGGATTATCCCGATTTCCTGCTGCAACGCGCGGCGGGCGATCTGGAAGAGCGCCTCAGTGCCGTGCTGCGCGAATTCGTGCTGGCTGCCGATCTCGGCACGCCGCTGCCGGTCGCCCTCCCTGTCATCGCAGCCAAGGCCAAGGCGGCCCTGCGCATGGCCGAAGCGGAGGGTACTGGTGCCGATCTTGTCGGCGATCTGGAAGCCTTGCCGCTAGCGGCCGACTCGCTCGATCTCGCCGTCTCGCTGCTTGCTTTGCATGGCGTCAACGACCTGCCGGGCGCGTTCGTCCAGATCAGGCGGGCGCTTCGGCCGGACGGGCTGTTCATGGGCTGTCTGCTCGGCGGACGCACGCTGCAGGAGCTGCGGCAGGCCCTGCTCGAAGCCGAAAGCGAGACGACCGGCGGCGTCAGCCCGCGTGTCGCGCCTTTTGCCGATCTGCGCGATCTCGGCAGTTTGCTGCAACGTGCCGGCTTCGCATTGCCCGTCGTGGACAGCGAGGTCGTGACGGTGCGTTACCGTGATGCCTTCGGCCTGTTCCGTGACCTCAAGGCGATGGGCTGGGCCAATGCGCTGGTGGCGCGGCGCAAGGCTCCGTTGCGGCGCGAGACGCTGCTGCGGGCCGCGGCGCTCTATGCCGAGCGCTTCGCCGACCCCGATGGGCGGCTGCCTGCCACCTTCGAGTTCGTCTGGGTCTCGGGCTGGTCGCCGCATGAAAGCCAGCAGAAGCCGCTGCGCCCGGGGTCTGCCAAGGCCCGGCTGGCCGATGCGCTGGGCGTGCCGGAGAAGGGGGCGGGGGAAAAGGCAGGGCGATGAAGCTAAGACGGCCGTTCTCGTTACGCTTAGAGCTGGCGGTTGAGCTCGGCACCGTAGGGGTGATTGTCGCGCTGCTCTATGTTTTCAAAGACCGTAATCCCATCGGGGTGCTTGTCGCCTTCGTGACGGTGTCGGTTGCCGCCTGTATGTTGATCGGCACGATCAGAGGGATTCTGGACGGCTTTCCAAAACCCGATCAAATCCCGAAGCCGTTGCCGCCCGATGCCAGTGAAGGTCGTGATGGTTGAACGTACTGCCCGCCTGACGCGCGGCGATTTCCGCGTCTTCCGCGACATCCCGACGCGCTGGCACGACAACGACATCTTCGGCCATGTCAACAACGTCGTCTATTATGGCTGGTTCGACACGGCGGTGAATGCCTGGCTGATCGAGAACGGCTTTCTCGATCCGGCGACGAGCGAGATCGTCGGGCTCGTGGTCGAGACGGGCTGCACCTATTTCGAAAGCGTGGCATTCCCCGAGACAGTCGAGGCGGGCATCGCGGTCGAGCGGCTCGGCAACAGCTCCGTCACCTATCGCATCGGCATCTTCCGGCAGGGCGGCGACCAGGCCGCAGCGCAGGGCCGCTTCACCCATGTCTATGTGCAGCGCGCGGAGCAAAGGCCCGTGCCGATTCCGGAGGCGTTGAGGGCAGCGCTGGCTTCCATCCAGGGCTGAGGGCGGCGCGCAGGGCGGGAATGCGTTGTATCGCGGGCGCAGGCAAGCTATGTCGCCTCCATCCCCCTCGCCGGACCGCCAGGAACCCCGAGCCCGTGATTCCGAACGACACCAAGATCACCCCGCAGCTCGTCGCCGAGCACGGCCTGAAGCCCGACGAATATCAGCGCTTCCTGCATCTGATCGGCCGTGAGCCGACGATCACGGAGCTCGGCATCGTCTCGGCGATGTGGAACGAGCACTGCTCCTACAAATCGTCCAAAATCCACTTGAAAACCCTGCCGACCAAGGCCCCCTGGGTGATCCAGGGGCCGGGCGAGAATGCCGGCGTCATCGACATTGGCGACGGCACGGCCATCGTCTTCAAGATGGAGAGCCACAACCATCCGTCCTTCATCGAGCCCTATCAGGGCGCGACGACGGGCGTGGGCGGCATCCTGCGCGACGTCTTCACCATGGGCGCGCGGCCGATCGCGGTGCTCGACGCGCTGCGCTTTGGTGATCCTGATCACCCGAAGACCCGCCATCTCGTCTCGGGTGTTGTCGCCGGCATCGGTGGCTACGGCAATTCCTTCGGCGTGCCGAATGTCGGCGGCGCCACCGGCTTCCACACGCGGTATGACGGCAACATCCTCGTCAACGCGATGGCTGTCGGCATCGCGAAGGCCGACGAGATCTTCTACGCCAAGGCGAGCGGCGTCGGTAAGGCGATCGTCTATCTCGGCTCAAAGACCGGCCGCGACGGCATCCATGGCGCGACCATGGCCTCGGCCGAATTCGACGACAAGTCGGAGGAGAAGCGCCCGACCGTGCAGGTCGGTGACCCCTTCGCCGAGAAGCTGCTGCTCGAAGCCTGCCTCGAGATCATGGCCGCCGGCCATGTCGATGCGATCCAGGACATGGGCGCGGCGGGCCTCACCTGCTCGGCCGTCGAGATGGGCGCCAAGGGCGATCTCGGCGTCGAGCTCGACCTCGACAAGGTGCCGTGCCGCGAAGAGGGCATGAGCGCCTATGAGATGATGCTGTCGGAGAGCCAGGAGCGCATGCTCATGGTGATCAAGCCCGGCCATGAGGACGCCGCCGAGGCGATCTTCAAGAAATGGGGGCTCGACTTCGCCGTCATCGGCCACACCACCGACACGCTGCGCTTCGTCGTGAAGCACCAGGGCGAGACGATGGCCGACCTGCCGATCAAGGAGCTCGGCGACGAGGCTCCGGAATATGATCGGCCCTGGATCGAGACTCCGCTGCAGCAGCGCATCGCGGCCGAGAACGTGGCGCCGCCCTGCGGCAATGCCGAGGCGCTGAAGACGCTGATCGGCTCGCCGGACCTGTCCTCGAAGCGCTGGATCTGGGAGCAGTATGACACGCTAATCCTCGGCAATTCGGCGGTGACGCCCGGCGGCGACGCCGGCGTGATCCGCATCGAGGACGGGCCGAAGGGCCTCGCCATGACCGCCGACGTGACGCCGCGCTATTGCGAGGCCGACCCGTTCGAGGGCGGCAAGCAGGCTGTGGCCGAGGCCTGGCGCAACCTCACGGCCGTGGGCGCGACCCCGCTCGCGATCACCGATAACCTCAACTTCGGCAATCCCGAGAAGCCGGAAGTCATGGGCCAGCTTGTCGGCTGTGTCCGCGGCATCGGCGAGGCCTGCAAGGCGCTCGACTTCCCGGTCGTCTCCGGCAACGTCTCGCTTTATAACGAGACCAACGGCGTCTCGATCCTGCCGACCCCGACCATCGGCGGCGTCGGCGTCATGGCCGATGTCACGAAGCATGCGACCGTGGCCTTCAAGGCCGAGGGCGAAGCGATCATCCTGATCGGCGATACGCAGGGATGGCTCGGCCAGAGCGCCTATCTCGCCACGGTCTGCGGCCGTGAGGAGGGCGCTCCTCCGCCGGTCGATCTCGCCATCGAGCGCCGCAACGGCGATCTCGTGCGCGGGCTGATCACCGCTGGCCGCGTCACCACCTGCCATGACCTGTCTGATGGCGGGCTCGCCGTCGCTCTCGCCGAGATGGCGATGGCCAAGGGCATCGGCGCCACCATCGAGACGCTGCCCGCCGGCCCGGCCCATGCCGCGCTCTTCGGCGAGGATCAGGCGCGCTATCTCGTCACGGTGCCGGCCGCTCAGGCCGATGCGGTGCTGGCCGAGGCCAAGGCTGCCGGCGTGCCGGCGCTGAAGCTCGGCCGCACCGGCGGCGCGGCGCTCGTCCTGCCGGGCGAGCCGGCGCTGGCCATCGCCGAGCTGCGCAAGATCCATGAAGACTGGCTGCCGTCCTACATGGCCGGCAAGGCAGCCTGAGGAGACAAGACCATGGCGATGGACGCTCACGAGATCGAGCGGATGATCAAGGCGGCGCTGCCGGATGCGGCGGTCGAGATCAAGGATCTGGCCGGCGACGGCGACCACTATGCCGCGACCGTCACTTCGGCCGCCTTCAAGGGCAAGACCCGCGTGCAGCAGCACCAGATGGTCTATGCCGCGCTCCAGGGGAACATGGGCGGCGTGCTGCACGCCCTTGCGCTCACGACGAGCGTTCCCCAAGATTAGACGATATCCATCCTGCGGGCCTTGAACCCGCCCTGGGAGATTTGACCATGAGCGACGTGAATGCCCGCATCGATGCGGAGGTGAAGTCCGAGGACGTCGTGCTCTTCATGAAGGGCACGCCGCAGTTTCCGATGTGCGGCTTCTCCGGCCAGGTCGTGCAGATCCTCAACTATGTCGGCGTGCCCTTCAAGGGCGTGAACGTGCTGGAGGATCAGGAGATCCGCGAGGGCATCAAGGCCTATTCCAACTGGCCGACGATCCCGCAGCTCTACGTCAAGGGCGAGTTCGTCGGCGGCTGCGACATCACCCGCGAGATGTTCCAGGCCGGCGAGCTGCAGCAGCTCTTCGAGGAGAAGGGCATCGTGGTGAAGCAGGCGAGCTGAGGCTCAGGCTTGCCGGCCGCAAGACGTTCCGTCAGGCGGCTGCGCATTCCGGATGAGGCTTTCGAACCCGCTCCGCAAGGGGCGGGTTTTTTGCGAGCTTGTCCGCAGGGCGGATCGGCCGCCGCACGAGTTCGCCGCCGCAATTGGGGCAGGCGCCTTTGAAGCGCTGGTCCGCGCAATCGGCGCAGAAGGTGCATTCGAAGCTGCAGATCAGGGCGTCGCGCGCATCCGGCGGCAAATCGCGATCGCAGCATTCACAGTTCGGGCGCAGTTGAAGCATGGCTGGTCGATCCTCCCTGCGCAGGATGCTGTCAGATCGGCTTCCCGCCTAACGTATTTTCCTGATGTGCGGGATCATAGGCGCTGATCGCCCGGTGCCGCATTCTCAGCGGCCGATCGCCGCCGCCATCAGCGCCTTCGAATCGGCGCTGGCCCAGTCGGCCGGGCCCTGGATGATGCCGAGCTCGCAGCCGGACTTGTCGACGATCAGGCTCACCGGCATGCCCTCGACCTTGTGGGCCGCGCGCAGCGCCTGGAACACGCCGGCCTGCGGGTCAGCATAATAGGGCAGGGCCGTAACCTTGTTGTCGGCGAGCCAGGTCTTGGGCTTGTCGAGATTGCGTGTGTCGATGTTGATCGCGACCACCGCGAAATCCGGCCCGCCCATCTCCTTCTGCAGCGCGTCGAGCGACGGCATCTCCTTCAGGCAGGGCGCGCACCAGGTCGCCCAGAGATTGACGAGCAGGGTCTTGCCCTTGAGGGAGGCGAGCGTCATCGGCTGCCCGTCCGGCCCGGTGAAGGCGAGCTCCGGCGCCGCCTGCGGGCGCTTGCGAATCTCGACAGCCGCCACCTCGCCCTTCACGAGCGGCGCCATGCGCGCGGCGGTCTTGGCGGCCGCGCTGCATGATCCGTTGCCGGCATCGCCCATCACGGAGTAGAAGGCCGCAACGCCAGCGAGGCCGAGCGCCGCCACGACCCCGAGGGCCAGTCCGATCTTTTTTCCAGACGTCATCGTGCGTCCTCAAAAGCAGGAAAGACCGTCGTGAGCAATCGCATGTGGGGTGGGCGTTTCGCCACAGGTCCCGACGTCATCATGGAGGAGATCAACGCCTCCATCGATTTCGACAAGAAGCTGTGGCGACAGGATATCCGCGGCTCGCTCGCCCATGCCGCGATGCTGGCCGAAACGGGCATCCTGACGAAGGACGATGTCGCGACGATCATCGCCGGACTCAGGCAGGTCGAGGGCGAGATCGAGGGCGGGTCCTTCACGTTCTCGCGCGCGCTCGAAGACGTGCACATGAATGTCGAGTCGAACCTCAAGGACAAGATCGGCCTTGCCGCCGGTCGGCTGCACACCGCCCGCTCGCGCAACGACCAGGTCGCGACCGATATGCGGCTTTGGGTTCGCGATACGCTCGACGAGCTGGACGCGCAGATGGCCGATCTCCAGCTCGCTCTGGCCGAGAAGGCCGACACCTATGCCGGTGCCGTGATGCCGGGCTTCACCCATCTCCAATCGGCGCAGCCCGTCACCTTCGGTCATCACCTGCTTGCCTATGTCGAGATGCTCGGTCGCGACCGGGGCCGCATCCGCGACGCCCGCGCCCGCCTGAACGAATGCCCGCTGGGCGCGGCCGCGCTCGCCGGCACCTCCTTCCCGATCGACCGGCACATGACGGCGAAGGCGCTCGGCTTCGACCGGCCGACGGCGAACTCGCTCGATTCGGTTTCGGACCGAGATTTCGTGCTGGAGACGCTTTCGACCGCCTCGATCTGCGCCATGCACCTCTCGCGGCTGGCCGAGGAGATCGTGCTCTGGGCGACGCCGCAATTCGGCTTCGTCAAGCTCTCGGACGCCTTTTCGACCGGCTCCTCGATCATGCCGCAGAAGCGCAATCCCGATGCGGCCGAGCTGGTGCGCGGCAAGGCCGGGCGCGTCTTCGGCGCGCTGCAGGCGATGCTGACCATGATGAAGGGCCTGCCGCTGACCTATTCCAAGGACATGCAGGAGGACAAGGAAGGCACGTTCGACGCGCTTCAGACCCTCTCGCTTTGCCTTGCCGCCACCGCCGGCATGGTTCGTGACCTGCAGCCCGACCTCAAGGTGATGAAGAAGGCAGCCGGCCTCGGCTATGCCACCGCGACCGACCTCGCCGACTGGCTGGTGCGGGTCCTCAAGATGCCGTTCCGCGACGCGCATCACGTCACCGGCCGGCTGGTCGGCATCGCATCGGAGAAGAAGGTCGGGCTGGAGAAGCTCTCGCTTGCCGAGATGCAGGCGGTGGAGCCGAAGATCACCGAAGCCGTCTTCGCCGTGCTTGGCGTCGACCAGTCGGTGAAGAGCCGCGTCAGCTACGGTGGCACAGCCCCGGCCAATGTCCGCAAGCAGGCGCGGCGCTGGCTCAAGCAGCTCGCGAAATAGGGCGTCATGCTCGGGCCTGACCCGGGCATCTCCTGCAAGAGATTCTCGGGTCGGCGCTGCGCTTGCCCGAGAATGACGCGTCAGGGAGCCTCGCGCTCCGCCGCATCCTCCGCTAAGGTCCCGCCACGCTTCGTTCGAGGGTTCGTTTTCGTGCCTGATTCCCGCCTGAAACTCGGCCGCACCTTGCTGGTCGTCGGCCTGCTTGCCGTTGCGCTCGGCGCCTGCGGGCGCAAAGGACCGCTGGAGCCCCCGCCGAACGCAACCGGCGCGATCGACCTGCCCGATGACCAGATCGGCGCGAAGGAGAACGATCCGGCCTCGCTGAACTCGGCTTCGGTGCTGGCAAAGCCCGCCAAGGCCAGCAGGGCGATCACCGTGCCGGAAAAGCCCTTCCTGCTCGACCCGTTGATGTGATCCTCACCGTCGATCGCACGCGTCATGCTCGGGCTTGACCCGAGCACCGCCTGAACGAGATTCTCGGGTCTCCGCTGCGCTTCGCCCGAGAATGACGGCGGGCGCGGCCATTATCACTGCGAGCTGAAACCATGCATCATTTCGCCTATCGCGACGGCTCGCTTCATGCCGAGGGCGTCGATCTCAAGCGCATCGCGGCCGAGGTCGGCACGCCGGTCTATGTCTATTCGACGGCGACGATCGAGCGGCACTACCAGCTCTTCGCGGCGGCGGTGAAGAAGGCCGCGCCGGCAGGCAAGGCCCATGTCTTCTATGCCATGAAGGCGAATGGCAATCTCGGCGTGCTCAAGACGCTGGGGGCGCTCGGGGCCGGCATCGACACGGTTTCGGAGGGCGAGGTGCGCAAGGCGCTCGCCGCCGGCATCCCGCCTGAGAAGATCGTCTTTTCCGGCGTCGGCAAGAGTGAGCAGGAACTGCGCTTCGCTGTCGAGGCCGGGATCTACCAGGTCAATATCGAGAGCGAGAGCGAGCTCGACCTGCTCTCGAAGGTCTCCGCCTCGCTCGGCAAGCGGCAGGAGGCCGTGTTCCGCGTCAATCCGGACATCGGCGCCGGCGGCCATGCCAAGATCACCACCGGCTCCTCCGAGAACAAGTTCGGTGTCTCCTTCGAGGAGGTCCACCGGCTCTATGCGCGGGCCGCCAACATGCCGGGCGTGCGGATCATGGGGCTCGCCGTGCACATCGGCAGCCAGATCCAAGAGATAGACGCCTTCGAGGCGGCCTATGCCAAGATGGTCGGGCTCGTCGGCGAGCTGAAGGGCGAAGGGCACGGCGTCGAGCGCCTCGATCTCGGCGGCGGGCTCGGCATCCCCTACGATATCCCCAAGGAATTCGACTACGGGCCGGGTCTGATCGAGGCCTATGCCGAGATGGTCGGGCGGGTGACGAAGGGGCTCGACGTCGAACTCGGCTTCGAACCGGGGCGGCTGATCGTCGGGAATGCCGGCCTCCTGCTGACGCGGGTGCTGCATCTCAATCCGCGCCCGACCAAGCAGTTCCTGGTCGTCGACGCCGCGATGAACGACCTGATGCGTCCGGCGATGTATGAGGCCTATCACGAGATCTGGCCCGTGACGGAGACGGCCTCCGACGCCGCGACCGTCGCCTATGACGTGGTCGGGCCGATCTGCGAATCGGGCGACACCTTCACCACCGGCCGCATCCTGCCGAAGCTGAAGCAGGACGATCTGATCGCGCTGATGACGGCGGGCGCCTACGGTGCCTCGATGTCCTCGACCTACAACCAGCGCCTGCTGGTCGCCGAGGTCATGGTCAAGGGCGATGCCTATGCCGTGACGCGCCCGCGCCAGAGCTACGAGGAACTGATCGGGGCGGACAGGCTGCCGGGCTGGTTCGGCTGAGCAGAGCCGTCATTCTCGGGCGACCGAAGGGAGACCCGAGAATCTCGAGGCGAGAAGGCATTGGTTTGCGAGATGCTCGGGTCAAGCCCGAGCATGACGGCATCTGCCGTTCACGAAAACCGGAGCGTTGTGCACCGCGGCGTCTTCGCGCTGGCAATGCCACATTCCCGTGTTAGCTTGACCCTTCTGGATGATCTCGGAAGGTGGGGGCTGCCCGGAGCGATGGTATGAGCGAGGCAGAGCGCCGCAGGGCGCCCGATACGATCGATGGCATCCGCAAGCGGCTGTCCCGCCTTGCGGTGGCCTCGCGCCTCTCGCTCGGCTGGGAGCGGCTGTGGCCGCGGCTGTGGCTGCCGCTCGCGGTCGTGCTCAGCTTCTTCGCCGTTTCGTGGTTCGGGCTCTGGACGCATCTGCCCTGGTATGGGCGGATCGCCGGCGTGCTCGTCTTCGCTGTGGTGCTCGCCGGCAGCCTCTGGCATGTCGCCCGCCTCGTGCTGCCGACGCATCGCGACGCGCTGGCCCGTCTCGACCGGTCCTTCCCGGGCGGGCATCGCCCGGCCTCGACCTTGGGGGACAGCCTCGCCGTCGGTTCGGCCGATCCGGTCTCGCAGGCGCTGTGGAAGCTGCATGTCGAGCGGCAGAGCCGGCAGGTCGCTGGCCTCAGCATCGCGCTGCCGCAGCCGCTGATGGCCGTGCGCGATCGCCGCGCGCTCCGGGCCGTTCCGCTGCTCGCCGCCATCACGGCCCTCTTTGTCGCCGGCCCCGAGGCAACGCAGCGCCTCTCCGCCGCCTTCGACTGGAAGGGGCCGCCCGGCATCGCGCCCTCGACCCGAATCGACGCCTGGATCGACCCACCCGCCTATACGCGGCTGCCGCCGATCCTGATCGATTTCGCCAAGCTCACGAGCCCGAACCTCAGCGCCCCCGAGAAGTCGGTGATCGTCGTCCGCATCGCCGGCAAGACCAGGATGGACGTCGCGACGACGGGCCGTCTCGATCCGGTGCAGCCCGATGCGAAGGACGCGCAGGGCCAGAACGGTGCGGCGCAGAACGCGGCTCCCGCGAGGCCGGCACAGCCCGCCAATCCGCAGCAGGCCGTGCTGGAGAAGCGCTATACGCTCGCCGGCAATGGCACGCTGAGGCTCACCGGCAGCGGCGCGCCGGGCACCACGCTCAACATCGTTGCCATCGCGGACCAGCCGCCGCAGATCCGCTTCGCCGATCCGCCGAAGCCCGTTACCGGCGCGCAGACCGGGGCGCTCAGCCTGACCTACCGCGCCAAGGACGATTACGGGATCACCTCCGTCGAAGCGACGGTCTCGCGGCCGGATGGCGGCAATGGACGCTCTCTGGTCGAGCCGCCGAAGCAGAATCTCGCCGTGCCGCCGTCCTCCGGCGCCGAGGAGGAGATGAAGAGCAATGTCGATTTCTCGGCCCATCCCTGGGCCGGCGCCAAGGTCCGTATGGTGCTGATCGCCAAGGACGAAGCCGGGCAGGAGGGCCGCAGCGAGCCGGTCGAGGTCGTGCTGCCGCAGCGCACCTTCATCAAGCCGCTGGCCAAGGCGCTCGTCGAGCAGCGGCGCAAGCTCGTGATGAATGTCGACGACCGCTCGCGGGTGCAGCTTGCGATGGACGCGCTGATGATCGAACCCGAGTTCTTCATGAAGGAGACGGGTGTCTATCTCGGCATGCGGATGCTGTCCGAGCGGCTGCGCAGGTCCGGCAGCGACGACGAGTTGCGCGAGGTTTCCGAGCTGATGTGGGCGATGGCCCTGCAGCTTGAGGACGGCGACATGTCCGATGCCGAGCGGGCGCTCCGGCAGGCGCAGGAGAACCTCCAGCAGGCGCTGGAGCGCGGCGCCTCCGAGGAGGAGATCAAGAAGCTCACCGAGGAGATGCGGCGGGCGATGGACAATTTCATGCGTCAGCTCGCCGAGCAGATGCAGCGGCAGCAGCAGAACGGCGACCAGAACCAGATGTCGCAGCTTCCGGAGAATTTCCGGACGGTGACGCCGCGCGACCTACAGAACATGCTCGATCGCATTGAGGAGCTGTCCAAGCGCGGCGACATGGCCGAGGCGCAGCGCCTGATGGAAGAGCTCAACCGGATGCTCAACAATCTGCAGATGGCGAAGCCCGGCCAGCGCGGCGACCAGCGCCAGAACCAGATGAACCAGGCTCTGGGCGATCTCGACCGGATGACGCGCGACCAGCAGAACCTGCGCGACGAGACCTATCAGAACGAGCAGCGCCGGCAGGGCCAGACCCAGCGTGGCCAGCGGCCGGGCCAGCAGCAACAGGCGCGGCCGGGCCAGCGCCAGCAGGGTCAGCAAGGCCAGCAGGGGCAACGCGGACAGCAGGGACAGCGCGGTCAGCAACCGGGCCAGCAGCCCGGCGAGCAGGGTGAGGACGGCGAAGGCGGCGAGGGCATGCAGGGCCAGAACGGCCAGGGCGGCCTTTCGGACCGCCAGCAGGCCCTGCGCGAGCGGCTGCAGGAGCTGCAACGGCGGATGCGCGGCATGGGCGCGCCGCAGAGCGGCGAGCTCGACGAGGCCGAGGACGCGATGCGCGAGGCCGAAGGGCAGCTCGGCCAGGGGCAGGGCGAAGGCGCGCTCGATGCGCAGGGCCGCGCGCTCGAGGCTCTGCGCCGCGGCGGCCAGAACCTCGCTCAGCAGATGCAGGGCCAGCCCGGAGAGGGCGACGGCACCGAGGGAGCCTATGGCGAGCCCGATGGGCGCCCCGCCGGCCGTCCTTCCGCACAGCAGCGCGGCAGCGAAGACCCGCTTGGCCGGCCCCAGCGTCAGCGCGACTGGGCCGATGGCCGCGTGCGGGTGCCCGGCGCCGATGAGAGCGCGACGCAGCGGGCGCGGCGCATCCTCGAGGAGCTGCGCCAGCGCCTCAGCGATCCGCTGCGGCCGACCGAGGAGCTGGAATATCTGGAGCGGCTGCTCCGGCGGAACTGAGGGCTGGCGTCATTCTCGGGTCAAGCCCGAGCATGACGCCCGCTCAGCCCTTCCGTCCGCCCCAACTCGCCACCAGAGCCCCGATTACGATCAGCGTGCAGGATGCCGCGAGCAGCCAGCTCGCCTGGGCATAGCCGAAGATCACCAGCGTCAGCGTCGAGAGCACCGGCGCGGCATAGGAGGCGACGCCGAGCAGGGCGACGTCGCCCTTCTTCATGCCGATATCCCAGACCGCGAAGGCGAGACCCATCGAGCCGAGGCCGAGGCCTAGCACGCCCGTCCATTCTGTCGCCGTCAACGACCAGAGCGTGGTCTCGAAGACGAGATGCAGCGCGAGCGCCGGCAGGGCGCAGCCGAGCACGGTAATGCCGAGGCTCTCGGACGGCACCGTGGCGAAGCGGCGAGACATCACCGAATAGCTCGCCCAGACGAAGGCGCCGAGGATCGCCAGTACATGCCCGAGCGCGAGCCCGCCTCCCGCGCCGAGCCCGCCCGAGACCAGCAGAGCCGTGGCGAGGAGGCCGATCAGCGCGCCGATGAGATGGCGCGGCTTCAGCTTGCCGCCGGGCAACAACGCAGCGAAGAGCACGATCAGGAGCGGCCAGAGATAGTGGATCAGGTTTGCCTCGGCGGCCGGGGCCGTCTTGACCGCAGCGTAGTACAACGCCGTATCGCCGAAGAGGCCGTAGAACCCCAGCGCGAAGGAGGCTGGCGTCGGCCTGATACGGGAAACCTGGCCGCGCAGGATGGCGATGGTCAGGATCAGCAGCCCGCCGATCGCGAAGGTCATGACGACGAGCTGCAGCGGCGGCACGCGCCCGGTCATCGCCGTGAACAGGGCGAGCGTGGACCAGAGCAGGATGGCGCCGAAGCCGATGAATGTCGCTGTGCGGGATGTCATTGGGAGAAGCCGGGCTTCGAGACCGGCGGCGATAGCAGGTTTCGCGGGGCTTGCCGATAGCGCGGGGCGGGTCTCCCGGCGTCATTCTCAGGCTTGACCCGAGAATCATGACCGGAGGTCGCTGGTTTACGAGATGCTGGGGCAAGCTCGAGCATGACGCCATGGCATGCTGCAGCGCAGCTCGGCACAGCGGCCATGGGCGCCATGCTCCGGGCGCCGTGCGGCCCTGTTGACCGCCGGCGCAGAGCGGCCCATTGCCTGATTTATGACCACGATCCCGCTGCCATCCGCTGCTGCTCGCCGCCCGCTGATGCCGGTTCTGGCGGCGCTCAGCCTCGCGCATCTGCTGAACGACCTCGTCCAGTCGATGATCCCGGCGCTCTATCCGCTCTTCAAGGAGAACTATCAGCTCGATTTCGTGCAGATCGGGCTGATCACGCTCGCCTTCCAGGTGACGTCATCGCTGCTGCAGCCGCTGCTCGGTTTCGTGACCGATCGCAGGCCCTGGCCCTATGCGATGGTCGCCGGCATGTGCTCGACGCTGGCGGGCCTGCTGATGCTCTCCTTCGCCCATAGCTATGCCATGGTCCTGCTCGCGGCCGGTCTGATCGGGCTCGGCTCGGCCGTGTTCCACCCGGAGGCGACGCGGATGGCGCGCCATGCCGCGGCCGGCCGTCAGGGCCTGGCGCAGGGCGTGTTCCAGGTCGGCGGCCATATCGGTTATTCGATCGGGCCGCTGCTGGCGGCGGCGATCGTCATGCCGCGCGGGCAGGAGAGCCTGTCCTGGTTTTCCGTCGTCGTGCTGGTGGCGATGCTGGTGATGGGCTGGCTCGGCGCGCGCTACTCGGCGCTGCGGCGCGACCAGAAGGCCTCGAAGGACCATGTCGAGGAGAGCGCGAGCCACGGCCTGCCGCGCGGGCGCGTGCTGCTGGCGATGGCCGTTCTGGTCGTGCTGCTGATCTCCAAGAACGGCTACACGGCGGCCTTCACCTCCTACTACACCTTCTTCCTGATCACGCGCTTCGGCATCGAGATCCAGCTCTCGCAGATCATGCTGTTCCTCTATCTCGTCGTCGGCGCGATCGGCGTGATCGTCGGCGGCATGATCGGTGACCGGATCGGCCGCGACCGCGTGATCTGGCTGTCGATCCTGGGCTCGCTGCCCTTCGCGCTGCTGCTGCCCCATGCCGACCTATTCTGGACAGGCGTACTCAGCGTGGTCGTCAGCTTCATCATGTCGAGCGCTTTCTCGGCCATCCTGATCTACGCGATCGACCTCGTGCCGCACCGGGTCGGCCTTGTCGGCGGGCTGTTCTACGGGCTCTCCTTCGGGCTCGGCGGGGTGGCGGCGGCGGGTATCGGCGCGCTGGCGGATTGGATCGGCATCGTCGCCGTGTTCAAGCTCTGCTCATGGCTGCCGGCATTGGGCCTGCTGACCTTCCTGCTGCCTAAGACCACGCGCTAGCTTTCGCGCGTATCGGGCATGACGACGCCGCGTCGTCATGCTCTGGCCATCATGCCTGCCGAGCCTTGCCCGGGATCATAAGCGCCTGTCGCCGCGTTGGGCCCCTTGTTGGCCTGCCGCACCGCACCAATCCGGTGCGAGCGTTCATGGCCGTTGCCGCAGGGATTGGCCGATGCTCGTACAGATCGGGACGCTTATTGCCGCGACCAGCCTGGTGCAGCTCGCCAATGGCTTCTTCAACACCTTCCTCTCGCTGCGGCTGACGATCGAGGATTTCGGACCGGCCGCGACGGGCATCGTGCTCAGCGCCTATTTCGTCGGCTTTACCATCGGCGCCGTCGCTTGCGGCGGCGTGATCCAGCGCATCGGCCATATCCGCGCCTATACCGCCTTCGCGGGTCTCGTCGTCGTCGCGACGGCGGCGATGGCTTTGCTGGCGACGCCGCTCGCCTGGGCGGCCTGCCGGGTGGTCATCGGCATCGGCTGCGTCGGGCTCTTCGTCACGACCGAAAGCTGGCTGAACTCCAAGGCACTGCCGGACCAGCGCGGGCGCGTGTTCTCGACCTATATGGTCGGCACCTTCCTGGCGCTGGCGATAGGCCAGCTCGCGATTGCGTGGCTGACGATCCAGTCGGGCGGTCCGTTCCACGTCGTCATCGGGCTCTTTGCGCTTGCGCTGGTGATGGTCAGCACGACGCGGGCCGAGGCGCCGGGGCTCGCGCCGGAGGCTTCGCTGCCCTATGGCGAGCTTAGCCGCCAGGCGCCGATCTCGGTGGCGGGCTGCGTGATCAGCGGCGTCATCACCAGCGCCTTCTACGCGCTGGTGCCGGCCTGGATGCTGAGCAACGGCGTCTCGCAGCAAACCATCGCGCTGTTCATGCTCGTCGCGGTGCTGGGCGGGCTGGCCTTCCAGGTTCCGGTCGGACGCCTGTCGGACCGCCAGGACCGCCGGCTCGTGCTGGCGGGGCTGGCGATCGGCTTCGCCGCCGCCGTCGTCGTATTGGTCGCGATGCCGCGTTCGCTCTGGGCGGTGCTCCCCGTCGCGGCGCTGCTCGGCGGCTTCATGTCGACGCTCTATCCGGTCTGCGTCGCGCATGCGCTCGACCGCATGCCGGCCGACCGGGTGGTGGCGGTGAGCGGGCGGCTGATCCTCGTCAGCGGCTTCGGATCGGCGCTGGGGCCGCTGGTCGGCGCCGGCATCATGGCGCGCTTCGACATCGACGGGCTGCTCTATTTCATGGCCGCCATCGCGCTCACGCTGGCGGGGTTCGCGGGTCTGCGGATCCGGATGCGGGAGGCGCCGGAGAAGGTCGAGCGGCCCTTCGACATCATCGCGCCGCTCAATGCGCCGATCACGCAGGAGCCGGAGGCAACCGCCGCGAACGGGACACCGCGCCCTGTCATGGCCTGACCGCGGGGAAGGCCGCCGCCCGTGTTCGGGCGGCGTGACCGCTCAGGCCATGTACTGCCCGCCATTGACGGCGAAGGTCGCGCCGGTGGCGAAGGCGCCGTGCTCGGATGCGAGGAACACCACCATGGCGGCGATCTCCTCGGGCTTGCCGAGCCGGCCGGCCGGAATGCCGGCGACGACGCGCTTTAGCGCCTCCTCGGGCATGGCGGAGACCATGTCCGTGCCGATATAGCCGGGCGTGATCGCGTTGACCGTGATGCCCTTGTTGGCGTTCTCCTGCGCCAGCGCCTTAACGAAGCCGATGTCGCCGGCCTTGGCGGCGGAATAGTTCACCTGGCCCATCTGGCCCTTCTGGCCGTTGATCGAGGAGATCACGATGATACGGCCGAAGCCGCGCCCGCGCATGCCTTCGATCACCGGGCGGGTCATGTTGAACAGCGAATCGAGATTGGTGCGGATGACGGCGGACCACTGGTCCTTGCTCATCTTGTGGAAGAACCCGTCCTTCGTGATGCCGGCATTGTTGACGAGAATTTCGACGGGGCCGTTCTCGGCCTCGACCTGGGCGATGCCGGCAGCGCAGGCGTCGTAGTCGCCGACATCCCATTTGTAGACCGGGATGCCCGTCTCGGCCTTGAACTTCGCGGCAGCCTCGTCATTGCCGGCATAGCTGGCGGCGACCTTGTAGCCCGCTTCCTGCAGGGCCTTGCAGATCGCCGCGCCGATGCCGCGCGTACCTCCCGTAACCAGCGCCACCTTCGTCATCGTCGCTCTCCCCTTGGTCGTTTCGTTCCCCGGCGGCTCGCCGCCTTATTGTTGAGACGATTCGGGAGCGGACGAGAAGGTGCGTCCGCTCCCTTGAGACTGGCCCGATCGGGGGCCGGCCGGCCTTGTGCCGCGTCAGAATGAGCAGCGGCCGGCGGGTGACTCAGCGCTCGATCGCCATGGCGACGCCCATGCCGCCGCCGATGCAGAGCGTGGCGAGGCCCTTCTTGGCGTCGCGCTTGGCCATCTCGTGCAGCAGCGTCACGAGGACGCGCGCGCCGGAAGCACCGATCGGATGGCCGATGGCGATGGCGCCGCCATTGACGTTGACGATGTCGGTGTTCCAGCCGAGGTCCTTGTTGACCGCGATGGCCTGCGCCGCAAAGGCCTCGTTGGCCTCGACGAGGTCGAGGTCGCCGACCTTCCAGCCGGCCTTCTCCAGTGCCTTGCGGGTCGCGGGGATCGGGCCCGAGCCCATGATCGCGGGGTCGACGCCCGCGGTTGCCCAGGCCTTGATGGTCGCCAGCGGCTTAAGACCGCGCTTCGCCGCCTCCTTGGCGGTCATGATGACGAGCGCGGCGGCGCCGTCATTGATGCCCGAGGCGTTGCCGGCGGTCACCGTGCCGTCCTTGGAGAAGGCGGGCTTGAGCTTCGCCATGCCCTCCACCGTCGCGCCGTGGCGGGGATATTCGTCCGTGTCGACGACGATGTCGCCCTTGCGGGTCGAGACGGTGAAGGGAACGATCTCGTCCTTGAACCTGCCGGCCTTCTGCGCGGCCTCGGCCTTGTTCTGCGACTTGGCGGCGAAGGCGTCCTGCTCCTCACGGCTGATTTGCCATTTGGTCGCGACGTTCTCGGCCGTGGTGCCCATGTGATAGCCGTGGAAGGCGTCCCAGAGGCCGTCCTTGATCATGGTGTCGATGAACTTGGTGTCGCCCATCTTGGTGCCGTTGCGCAGATGGGACGCATGCTGCGACATCGACATCGACTCCATGCCGCCGGCGACGATGATGTCGGCGTCGCCATTGGCGATCTGCTGCAGGCCGATGGCGACGGTGCGCAGGCCCGAGCCGCAGAGCTGGTTGAGGCCCCAGGCCGTCTTCTCCTGCGGGATACCGGCGGCCATCGCCGCCTGGCGGGCCGGGTTCTGGCCCTGGCCGGCGGTCAGGATCTGACCCATGATGACCTCGTCGACATCGGCGGGGTCGACCTTGGCGCGCTTCAGCGCCTCCTTGATCGCGGCGGCGCCCAGCTCGTGGGCGGGAGTGTTGGCAAAAGCGCCGTTGAAGGCGCCGACCGCCGTGCGGGCCGCGCCGACGATCACGATATCCGTATCTGCCATGAGAGGGTTCCTTGCTTGTCGTTATGACGCACGCCGCTCCCGCCGGGTGCGCCTTCGCCGCCACCTTCGAAGCCTCATGCTGCGGCGTCAAGCCGGACGGAAGGTCAATCCGACAAGAGCGCCCGGCCATGGCCGCCGCAATGAGCCAGATCAACCATGCTGCGGCGATTTTTTGCACCGCCCACGCAAAGAGCTTGCAGTGCAGCACCGACAGGCTATCGTCGACGCTGGGTGAAGACCCGTGGGGAGGTCGATCCGTAGAGCATGCCGAGTTTACCGGTGGCCGCGGATGAAACGCAGCAGGACCTGATGGCCAACGACAAAGAACCGACCGTCATCAAGAAATACGCCAACCGGCGTCTCTACCATACGGGCACCAGCTCTTACGTCACGTTGGAAGATCTCGCCGGCCTCGTGAGATCGGGCGAAGATTTCGTGGTCTATGACGCGAAGTCGGGCGAGGATATCACCCGCTCCGTCCTGGCCCAGATCATCTTCGACGAGGAAGCCAAGGACGGGCAGAACATGCTGCCGATCGCCTTCCTGCGCCAGCTCATCCGGTTCTACGGCGACAGCATGCAGGCGGTGGTGCCGCGCTACCTCGAATTCTCGATGGAGAATTTCACGCAGGAGCAGAGCAAGTTCCGCGAGCAGATGGCCAAGGCGTTCGGCGGGCAGAGCTTCGGCGGCAACCCGCTCGATGCCATCCAGGCGCAGACCCGCGCGAACATGCAGATGTTCACCGAGGCCTTCCGCCTGTTCAATCCGTTCGCGGCTGCAGCGAAGGCCGGTGGCACCGTGCCCGAGCCCGCCCCTGCCAAGCCGGCCGGGGAATCGAGCGGCGCCGAGCTCAGCGACCTCAAGCGCGAACTCAACGAGATGCGCGAGCGGCTGGACAAGCTGTCGCGCGGGCGGTGAGCCCTTTCTATCGATTTTGAGCCGCGCCCTCGCGAAACGGGGGCGCGGCTTTTCGTTGGGCAACAGGGCGCTGGTGCGGTCGGGGGCATCGGCTGGGCCGAAACGCCGGCGTCTCGGCTGCTGCAGTGCTTATGCGAAGGCGACCTCGATCTCCGATCCCGCCTTGCGTGTGGTCTCGCAGAGCCGCGAAAACGAGTCGGCCTCGATCGCGAGCTTGAAGCGGCTGGGCACGTCGGCCGTGCTGGTAACGGCCAGGCTGGCACCCCGCTCCGACAGGCGCCGTACCGTGCAATCGATCACGGACTGGCCAGCGTTGAAGACGATCCTGCCGGCCTTCAGCACGCGCTTGCCTGCCATGCCTCCGCTGCCGGTGCCTAGCTGGCTGGCGACGCAGCGATCGCGGCCGGTGGCCTTGGCGGCATAGAGAGCCTCGTCGGCCGCGCGCAGCAGGTTCTCGGGGTCTGTGCTGTCGCCATCGAGCGCTGCGAGACCAAGGCTGGCGGTGACGGAGAACAGGCCGCCGCCGGCCCCCTCGAAGCTGAGGGCGGCGATCGCCTGACGCAACTTCTCCGCAACGCCGAGCGCAGCCTGTCGGCCAGTCAGCGGCAAGAGAACCGCGAATTCCTCTCCACCCAGCCGGCCGATCAGATCGCTCTGGCGCAACTGCCGGCGGCATGCCGCTACGCTTTCGGCGAGGACCCGATCCCCGGCCTGATGACCATGCGTGTCGTTGACCGCCTTGAAGTGATCGAGATCGAAGGCGATCAGGCTCAACTCGTGCTGATGACGTTTGGCAAGGCCGAGCATGCGGGCCAGTTCGTCCCGGAAGGCGCGCCGCGAGAGCGCGCCTGTCATCAGATCGGTGAGAGCAACCTGGCGCAACTCAAGCTGGTCCATCGTGACCTGCGCGAGATCCGTCATGGCCGCGATCTCATCTGGCAACGGATGATGGGGCACAGTATCAAGTGCGCAGAGCGTGCCGATGGCGTGGCCGTCGCCGGTGATCAGCGGCACGCCGGCATAAAATCGCAGATGCGGGGCGCCGGTGACGAGAGGGTTATCGGCGAGGCGGCTGTCGAGATGCGTGTCCGGCACGATCAGGGTGGCGGCCTGCCGGATGGTGATGTCGCAAAAGGCGTGGCGGCGTTCGCCCTCGCAAGCCTCCAAGCCCTGGCGTGCTTTGAACCACTGGCGATGTCCGTCGACGAAGGTCACCGTCGCCATCGGGACTCTCATCAGATGCCGGACGAGGCGGATGATGCGGTCGAAGCCCTCTTCCTCCGGCGTATCGAGTACGTCGTAGCGTTGCAGCGCCTCGAGCCGGCCCTGCTCGCGGATAGATTCGAATGAAGGTCGAGTCATGCTGATCGCGTTGCCATTCGCCTGGGGAGAATCTCTTCGAGAGATCAGCAAACGCGAATGAACGCGGGGTTACCGCGCATTTTGGCAGAACCCCAAGAGCCCGCAGCCGGTGCTCTGCGACCGCAGCACGGTGTCAGACACCGCACTAATCGTTCTCATGACGCAATATGCCCAGCTCAGCGCTGTGTCAGCCGGTGGCTGCCTTTATGCGTGCCGGCCGGTTGGGCTCGTGTAGTTCTGCGCGTCCGACGAGGTGGCCCTGCAGATAGGTGACGCCCCAGTCGCGCAGCATGCCGGCCTGAAGCTCGTCATCGACCCATTCCGCCACCGTCTCGACGCCGAGATGGCCGGCGAGATCGACCAGCGTGCGGACATAGAAGCGGTCATCGGTGGAGCGCCGCAGGTTCTGCGTGAAGGCGCCGTCGATCTTCAGGATGTCGACCGGGAAGGCGCGCAGGTGCCGCAAAGAGGAATGCCCGGCGCCGAAATCGTCGATGGCGATGCGCGCGCCCTGTTCCTTGATCCGGCCAAGCAGCTTCGCCACGCGGGCGGGGTTCTCGATCGTCGCCGTCTCGGTGATCTCGACGATCAGGCGATTGGCCTTGTCGCCGGCCATCTCGGTGCAGGCGTGGAAGGCATCGAACCATTCGGGGTCGCCGAGCGAGCGCGGAGAGACGTTGATCGAGAGCACCAGCCTCGGATCGGCCTTCAGCATTTCCATGGCGAGTTCGAGCACGCGATGGTCGAAGAGCCGCACCAGCCCGCGCCGCTCCAGCATCGGGATGAGTTCGGCCGAGGCGAAATAGAGGCCGGCCTCACCCTGGCCGACGCGCAGCAGTGCCTCGTGGAAGGCGATCTCGCGATTCGTCGTCCGCACGATCGGTTGGAGGGCGAGGCGCACGCGGCGCTCGTTCAGCGCGGCGATGGCCTGCACGTCGAAGCCGACCGGGTCCTCGCCGGCGGCGCGCCGAATCCGGGGCTTGGCGACGACCGCGCCGTCGGCGGCGCCGGCGCGCGCGCTGGCGAGCGCGCCCTCGGCGGCCGTCAGGACCTCGGGGCCGCGGTGGCCGAGCTCGGGCGAGCTGGCGGCGCCGACGCGCAGCCGCACCAGAGCGATGCCGCGCGCCGTCTCGATGGCGGAATGGGCGACGACCTTGATGAAGCGGCGGGCCGCCGATTCGATCTGGTCCTGCGGGCAGCCGACCAGCAGGATGGCGAAGCTGTTGCCGGCATAGCGGACGAGATGGTCGCGCCGGCGCGTCACCGAGCGCAGCCGCTCATGGACGGTGTCGATGATCTCGTCGGTGGCCTCATGGCCGAAATCGTCATTGAGGCGGGCGAGTTCGTCGATCGCGGCGACGAGGACCACGACCGGCCGCTCCGCCGGCAGATGCTCCTTGAGGGCCAGCTCGATGCGCTCGACCAGTGCGGAGCGGTCGCAGAGCTCGCTGCCGGGCTGTGACAGTTCCTCGGGCCTCGCCGCGCGCTCGATGCGCAGCACGCCGCGCGCGCTGGCTGGGCGGCCATCGGTGCCGGCGAACCAGCGGCCGGTGTCTTCCGCCCACATCTTGCGGCCGGCGAGTTCGAGCGCGTAGCGGGTGCGGTAGACCACGCCGTCGCCCTGGTCGGCTTCGCTGGAGCAGAAGATCGCGTCGTAACGGCTCGGGCCGCTGCCGGGCTCGACCAGCCCGGCGAAGGAGAGGCCGCGCGCCAGCGTCTGTTCCGGAATGGGACCGAGCACTTCGCCGACGTTCGGCCCCCAGCTCAGGGCGTCGGCCTGGATGTCCCAGCCATAGACCACCTCTCCGATCGACGAGAGGACGCTGCGGGGATCGACCGGGCTGCCGTTCTGGAACCGGAAGATCGATGGGCTGGGCATCGTGCGGCCTCGTTGGACGCTGCGCTTTGGCTTGGCAGCTTCTTCGCCCCGTCGGGTGATGGGAGTGCCTCGAAACGATACGTCGGCTTGCTTAACGCGCCGTTAAGGCTGGCCGCCGGTTTGCAGCCTTCCCTTCCGTCACAGGCCATTCGTGTCGGAGCGGGACATGTCCGAAGCTGTCGGAAGCGAGGGGAGCGCGCGCAGCGCGAGCGCGTCGGCCCTCCTGCTGTTGCAGGCCGCTGCGGCACGGGCCGAGATCGGCCCCTTCGCACGGCAGGGGCGGGCGACGCCGCAGGCCGCCGCCGGGAGGTATCTGACAGCGGCGCGATTGATCGCGGAGGCGGCAGCGCGGTCTTGAGCGGCGCCACGCCGTCATTCCGGGGCTTTATGCAGCAAGGAGCCCGGAACGGATGAGGGGCGTTGGCGCGCCCAAAGAAAAACCGGCCTCGCGGCCGGTTCCCGTCGTCTTCGTGCTTGAGCCGATTGGGCTCAGGCGTCGGTCTTGACCTTCAGGACCTGGCGGCCGCGATACATGCCGGTCTTCAGGTCGACATGGTGCGGACGGCGCAGCTCGCCGGAGTTCTTGTCTTCGATATAGGTGGGCTGCTTCAGCGCGTCGGCCGAGCGGCGCATGCCACGCTTCGACGGCGACGTCTTTCTCTTCGGAACGGCCATGGTACTCTCCATCGTGCCGCCGTCAGGATGCGCTGGCTTCAAAGCCACGCCTCCGTCACGGCGACGGATCAATCTCGTGAGGCGTTGCCCATACACGCTCGGGCGCGGGATGGCTAGTACCGAATCCGGATTTCTTCCCCAAAGCGGTGAAACATCCCGGCCAGTCCGTCCGGCCAATCAGTCCGGCACCGCGCAGTCGCCCAGCGGCCCCAACTGGCCGAGGCGGCGCAGCGAGCGGCCGGCGGCCGATTGCAGGGCCCGGTTTGGCCGCGCCGGGTTGCGCAGCAGCGGGTTCGGCAGCGCGCCGGCAAGCCGCGCGGCCTCGGCCGGGGTGAGCTTCGACGCAGGCTTGCCGAAGTAACGCTGCGCGGCGGCCTCGGCCCCGAACAGCCCTTCGCCCCATTCTGCGACGTTGAGATAGACCTCCATGGTGCGCTGCTTGCCCCAGGCGAGGTCGATCGCCAGCGCCAACGGGATCTCCAACCCCTTGCGGACATAGGAGCGGCCGGGCCAGAGGAAGACGTTCTTGGCGGTCTGCATGGTCAGCGTCGAGGCGCCGCGGCTCGGCCCGTCCTCATCCTCCAGCACGGCGCTGAGCTCGATCCAGTCGACACCGTTGTGGCTGCAGAAGCGTTGGTCCTCCGAGGCGATGACGGCGCGGATCAGATGGGGAGAGACCTGTTCGAGCGGCACCCATTCGCGCTCCACAGGCTGCAAGGTCAGCCAGCGGCCTAGCATGAGTGTCGAGGGCACGGGCACGAAGCGATAGAGGAGGATCGCCGCCAGGAGGGCGAGCAGAAGCCAGAAGGCAAGCCGGACGCAAAATCCCAGAAACCGGCCCAGCGGGTTGCCTCGCACCTGTCGTTCCGTCGAAACGCTCACCATGGTCCCCGCACCTTGACGGTGTGACAAAGCTCCGGCAAGGCCCCGTCCGGCAGCGAACGCGAGATCCCTCCATGAGTTCCCCATCGTCATCCGCCGGCGAGAGCGATCTCGGCCAGCGCCTCGTGCAGACGGCCGAGGCGATCGAGCGGCTGCTCGACACGCTGCTCTCGAACGCAACAGAGCCCGGCGAGATCGTTCGCCCGCCGCGTCTGGTCGCGGCAATGCGGCACGGCGCTCTCGGCGGCGGCAAGCGCCTGCGGCCGTTCCTGACGGTGGAGACGGCGCTGCTCTTCGGCGTGCCGCCGGAGCAGGCGCTGCGGGCGGGCGCAGCCGTCGAGCTGCTGCATTGCTACTCTCTGGTCCATGACGATCTGCCCGCCATGGACGACGACGACCTGCGCCGCGGCCGGCCGACGGTGCACAAAGCCTTCGACGAGGCGACGGCGATCCTCGCGGGCGACGCGCTGCTGACGCTGGCTTTCGCGGTGCTCGCCGACGAGGCGACGCATCCCGACGGCGCGGTCCGGGCAGCCGTGGTGGCGTGCCTCGCGCGTGCCTCGGGGCTTGGCGGCATGGTCGGCGGGCAGATGCTGGACCTGGCGGCGGAAGGGCGCTTCGAGGAGCCGCGCGACGCGCTGTCGGAGGCCGCGATCCGCCAGCTTCAGGCGATGAAGACCGGCGCGCTGCTGGCGGCGAGCGTCGAGATCGGCGCCCGGCTCGGCGGTGCGGATGCGGCGGCGCTCGCTGGGCTCGGCCGTTACGGCCGGGCGCTGGGCGCGACCTTCCAGATCGCTGACGACATTCTGGACGTCGAGTCGGATGCGGCGCAGATGGGCAAGGCCACGGCCAAGGATGCCGACAAGGGCAAGGGGACGCTGATCGGCGCACTCGGCCTGGATGGCGCCAAACGCGAGCGCGACAGGCTGAGCGGGGAGGCCGTGACGGCGCTCTCCGGCTTCGGCTCGGAGGCCGACGTGCTCAGGGCTGCGGCGCGGTTCGCGGCGCAGCGGAAGAGCTAGCTACCGCCAGCGGCCGAAGGCATCGGCCAGGGTCTGGCCGCCCGAGATGCCCTTCTCGAAGGTGATGATGCCGCGCCGGCCCGAGGCGAAGCGGACGGGCACGTCGATCCAGTTCCGGTTCAGGATCAGGTCGATGTTGCGCTCGACCTCCACGGGCACATTGGACAGGGCTGCGACGAAGAGATTGTCGCCGAGCGCCGAATTGATCGCCGAGAGCGGCGCGCCGCGCTCGCCTTCCTCGGTCTTGAACTGCGGCACGCCGATTTCCTTGATCGCCTGTGTCGCCGGGTCGCCGGAGATGGTGAAGCGCAGGCCGATGATGTGCGAGGCGGGGAAGGCGCTGTCGGTGTTGCGGCGAATGGTGAAGTCGAGATTCATGCCGGCATCCGGGATCTCGATCGTCGCGCGCACGATGGTTTCGACCGGGCGGCCCTGGCCGGCGCTCTCGCTGTCGAGGCGCCAGAAGACACGGCCGGTGACGGCCTGCGGCTGCTGCGGATTGTCGGGCGACTCGGTATAGAGGATGGCGCGCTGGGCGACGGCGATCTCGCCGCCGGGCTGCGGCACCGGAATCCCGGGCGAGAGGCCAGCCGTGTTGCCGCCGGGGCGGTTCTGCGGAGGCGTTCCGGATTCGCCGATGCGGTCGGTGATCTTGCCACCGCTCTCGGGCTGGGCGGGCTGCTGGCCCTGAGCCGTCGTCTCGCCGTTCTGGCGCGCGGCCTCCTGCGGCCTCAGCTTGTGGACATAGATCGCGGTGGCCGCGATCGCCGCGACCGCGACAGCCACGACGATGCCGACCACGGCCGAGCGGATGTGGCTGGGATTGACGCGCGATTCGCGCGGCGGCAGCAGGCGGGGCCGGGCCGCCTGAGGCTCGATCGGCTCCGGCAGGGGCTCGCCATGGTCCTCTTCCCCGGCGGCGGGCGGCAGCGGGGCGAATTCCGGCTGCTTCCTCGGCTCGGGTTGCCAGGCGGGAGCCGAGACGGGCTCTGCCGGGCGGATCATCGGCCCACCCGCGACCGGCTGAAGATCGGGCTCTTCCTCGTAATCCGCTTCGATCCGCGCGACCGCCTCGTCGAGCGCCAGGCGCTCGCGCATGATCTCGGCCTCGCTGAGCGGCGGGTCGAGGCCGCGAAGCTGCGCGAGCAGCGCCGCCCTCGCTCGCTCATAGATCGCGCGGCGTGCCTCGGGGGAGTTGTCTGACAGCCCGGCAACGGCACGCGCCAGGATCGGATGGAAGTCGGCCATTGGCCTCACTTGTCGCTGATGGCGGCTTGCGTCAACCCTCGAAGGTCAGGGGCATCCCCCGATCGTCGGCGTCATCCTTCGAACGGATTATGGACGAGGATGGTGTCGTCACGCTCCGGGCTGGTCGAGAGTACGGCGACGGTGGCGCCGATCAATTCCTCGATGCGGCGGACATATTTGATCGCCTGCGCCGGCAGATCGGCCCATGACCGGGCATTCGCGGTCGAGCCTTCCCAGCCGGGAATCGTCTCGTAGATCGGCTCGACGCGGGCCTGGTCGCTCTGACCGGCCGGCAGATGCTCCAGCACCTGCCCGTCGAGCTTGTAGCCGGTGCAGACCTTGATCTCGTCGAAGCCGTCGAGGATGTCGAGCTTGGTCAGCGCGATGCCGTCGATGCCGGAGGTCTTCACCGTCTGGCGCACGAGGCAGGCGTCGAACCAGCCGCAGCGGCGCTTGCGGCCGGTGACGACGCCGAATTCCTTGCCCTTGGTGCCGATCAGCTCGCCGATCTCGTCGAAGAGCTCGGTCGGGAAGGGGCCTTCGCCGACGCGGGTCGTATAGGCCTTGGCGATGCCGAGCACATAGCCGACCGCCGAGGGGCCCATTCCGGAGCCGGTCGCGGCCTGGCCGGCGACGATGTTTGACGACGTCACGAAGGGATAGGTGCCGTGGTCGACGTCGAGCAGCGCGCCCTGCGCCCCCTCGAACAGGATGCGGCGGCCGGCGCGGCGCTCGGCGTCGAGCAGCGCCCAGACCGACGTGGCATAGGGCAGCACCTCGGAAGCGATCGCCTTGAGCTGCCCGAGCAGGTCCCTGGCGTCGACCTCGCCGATGCCGAGGCCACGGCGCAAAGCGTTGTGATGGGCGAGGAGGCGCTCGATCTTGGCCTCGAGCAGGGCCTCGTCCTTCAGGTCGATGACGCGGATGGCGCGGCGGCCCACCTTGTCCTCATAGGCCGGGCCGATGCCGCGCTTGGTCGTGCCGATCTTCATGCCGGCATTCGAGGTCTCGCGGAAATGGTCGAGCTCGCGATGCAGCGGCAGGATCAGCGTCGCATTGTCGGCGATGCGCAAATTGTCCGGCGTGATCGCGACGCCCTGGGCGCGCAGCTTGGCGATCTCCTCGACAAGGTGCCAGGGGTCGACGACGACGCCGTTGCCGATGACCGAGAGCTTGCCCGGGCGCACGATGCCCGACGGCAGCAGCGAGAGCTTGTAGGTGACGCCGTCGATGACGAGGGTATGGCCGGCATTGTGCCCGCCCTGAAAGCGCACCACCACATCGGCCTGGCTGGACAGCCAGTCGACGATCTTGCCCTTGCCCTCGTCGCCCCACTGGGCGCCGACCACCACAACATTCGCCATGAGCGAGGTGTCCCTGCTTGTTTCGCGTTTTGGCGCAAGCGCCCGCGCAAATGCAGAACCCCGACGCAAAGGCCGGGGTTCGGGGCAGGTCCTTGCAAGCCCTCATGGGCCAATGCGGCCGCTAGGTCAAGTTTTCCCTAGGGAAAGCGGGGCGCGCGCCGGCAAACGGGCGGAGCATGGCCGGTCTGCAGGATCGGCGCAGTGATGCTGCCACAATCGGGCGTAAGGGGTAGATTGAGCGCCATGGCAGGGATCGTGCTTGCCGGCGCCAGAACAAGGGGAACGCACCGATCATGACGAAGCTCGACGACTGGCTCGACCGGCACCACGCGGAGTTCACGGCGATCCGCCGCGACATCCACGCCCATCCCGAACTCGGTTTGGAAGAGCACCGCACCGCCAAGCTCGTCGCTGACAAGCTGCGCGAATGGGGCGTCGAGGTCACCGAGAATGTCGGGCAGACCGGCGTCGTCGGCGTGATCCGCGGCAACAAGCCCGGCGACCGGGCCGTCGGCTTTCGCGCCGACATGGACTGCCTGGCGCTGGAGGAGACGACCAACCTTCCCTATTCCTCCAAGAACCACGGCCGGATGCATGCCTGCGGCCATGATGGCCACACCACCATGCTGCTCACCGCGGCGAAGTATCTCGCCGAGAACCGCGACTTCGCCGGCACCGTCAACCTGATCTTCCAGCCGGCCGAGGAAGGCCGCGGCGGCGCGAACGCCATGCTCGCCGATGGCCTGTTCGACCGCTTCCCCTGCGACGCCATCTACGGGCTGCACAACACGCCCGGCATGCCGACGGGCTCCTTCGGCACCACTGTCGGGCCGTTCCTCGCGGCGGCGGATTCCTGGAAGGTCACCTTCCATGGCGTCGGCGGCCATGGCGGCTCGCAGCCGCACCGCTCCACCGACATCACCTATGCGCAGGCGCATTTCGTGCTGGGGCTGCAGGGCATCGTCGGCCGCAACGTCGCGCCGCTCGACACGGCCGTGATCAGCGTCGGCTATATCCATGGCGGCGACGTCAACGCCTCGAACGTCATTCCCTCCGAGCTCGTCATCGGCGGCACGGCGCGCACCTATTCGCAGGAGGTCCGCGACATTGTGGAGCGGCGCATCGCCGAGCTCGCTTCCGCCACGGCGTTGGCCTGGGGCTGCAAGGCGGAAGCCTATTATCACCGCGGCACCAGCCCGCTGGTGAACGAGGCCGAGCAGGTCAGGGTCGCGGTCGCGGCGGCTTCGTCTGCGGTTGGCGCTGAGCATGTCAACGGCCAGCTGCGCCCCGGCACGGGCGGCGAGGACTTCGCCGAGATGATGCTGGTGCGTCCGGGCGCCTTCATGCGCATCGGCAACGGCGTCAATCCGGACGGCTCCTTCGTCGGCCTGCACACGCCGCTCTACGACTTCAACGACGCGATCATCCCGACCGGCGCGCGCTACTGGATCGGCCTCGTCGAGCAGGAGCTCGGGCAGGGCTGGCAGGCCATCGCGGCGGAGTGAGGAAGAGGAAGCGTCATTCTCGGACGCCGCGGAGCGGCGACCCGAGAATCTCCCGCCGGTGAGGCTCAGGAGCTTTCTTCTGCTTGAGATGCTCGGGGCAAGCCCGAGCATGACGGCTGGTAGCTGGAACGAGAACCCATGAAGACCCTCGCCATCTCGACCCTGACCATCTGCGGCATCGACGAGCTGCCGGGCAACAGCGCACGCGAAGTCACGCATGTGCTCTCGGTGCTCGACCCCGACAGGGCCGAGCTCGATGCTTTCGGTGCCTATGGCGAGCATCATCGCGTCACGCTGCGCTTCCACGACATCATCGATCCGCGGCCCGGCCAGATCATGCCGGCGGCGGGGCATGTCGAAGAGATCCTGCGCTTCGGCGAGGGGCTGCGGGAGACGGCAACCGGGCGCAAGGCCGGCCATCTGCTGGTGCATTGCCATATGGGCATCTCGCGCTCGACCGCGGCGATGATGGCCCTGATGGCGCAGGCCGATCCGGCCGAGGGCGAGGACGCGCTCTTCGCCCGCCTGCGGGAGATCCGCCCGCAGGCCTGGCCCAATTCGGTGATGATCGGCTTCGCAGACGCGCAGCTCGGCTGGCAAGGCCGGCTGACCGAAGCGCTGCGCCGCCACTACGCCCACCAGATCGAGGCGCAGCCGAAATTCCGCGTCTGGATGAACGATCTCGGCCGCAAGCGCGAACTCGAGATGGCGCTCTGACGCCATTGAGCGTCATGCCCGGGCTTGACCCGGGCATCTCTTGCAGACGGAGGCTCCTATACCTCCTCCGGGCCGAGATTCTCGCTTCTGCGCTGCGCTTCGCCCGAGAATGACGGCAGGAGCTTCGCTCACCGCGGCATCGGCAGCGGCACGGGCGAGGGGCCCGGCAGCGGCTGCTGCTCGAAGGTGAGCTCCCGGTCGCCCGGCCATTTGATACGATAGGCCAGCTTGATCTCCTTCTCCGCGCCCGAAGCAAGGTCGAAGGTCCAGGCGGAGACGCCGCGCTTGTCGCCGAGCTGCTTCTCGGTCGGCGGCGTGGTCTGGGCGGCAATGGTCTCGACCGTGATCGCGCTGTTCTCCGAGAAGGGCATGCGCTGCAGCACCGTGACCTTGACCGGCCGGGCATGCAGGCTCTTCACCACGGTGCGGAACTCGCGCAGGTCGGTGCGGCTCTGGCCGAGCCAGCCCGGCTCGTTCTCGCGGCGGCGGACGGGCGCGAAGGTCACCTTGATGCGGTCGTCGGCGCCGAAGCCGAGCTCGACCTTGTCGCCGGGTGCGACCAGCCCGAACTGGCCCATGCCGATATAGGTGCCGTCGCGATGCAGGGCGACGCGGCCGGGCAGGAGCGGGGCCTCCTCCTCATGGGTGAAGCCCGCTTCCAGAAAGGCCTTCTGCTCCAGCTCCGGCACGGTGCGGGCGGCGAGCGTGGCTTCCGCCTTGCGCTGCGTCAGCACCACGGTCTTGGCCGAGCCGTCCTGCGGGATCGAGGCGCGGCCGGGCACCTGGAAGTTCGCCTGATAGGCGCCGGCCTCGATCTGGGCGACCTGGACCTCGGCCGGGCGGGCCGCGCGCTGCGATTCCTGTGCCTTCATCTGTGCCACGGCGTCGGCCTCCGCTTCCGCCTTGGCGCGTGCCGCCACCATCGGGGCGGGCGCCGCAGTGGTGCGCGGGCGGCTTTCATAGACGGAGGGCGGCTCGAAGAAGGCGACCTGCATCGGCTGGAGCTCGGGCGCGCGGGTGCCGCCGGCTGAGCGCGTCGTCGAGAGGGTCAGCGCGACATCGTCCCAGCTTTCGCCGGTGCGCTGGCGAATCTCCGCGCGGCGCGTCAGCGCGATCTCGGGCTTGTCGGTGACAGTCGTGAGCTTCGCTTCGTAGTTCGGCGTCCAGTTCGCACCGGAGACGCGGTAGCTCACGGTGAATTCGGCTGCGACGGGCTGCGGCGCCTCAACGGCGATGGCGACGTCGCGCTTGGGCGCGCCGGGGCGGCCGGGCTGCGGACGGGCGCGCTCCAGCGCGGCGATCTCCGCCTCGACATCGGCGAGGCGGTTGCGTTGGCCGCGTAGCTCGTCCTGCACCTTGACCAGCGCGGTGCCGATCGCGTCGAACACCGCCGGCCAGTCGGTGACGGGCAGTGCCTTGCCGTCGGGACCGAGCTTGTCGGGGCCGGTCTGCGCAAAGCGCTCGATGGTGGCGCGCTTGGCCTCGATCGCGGCGATGCCGCCTTCGAGCTTGTCCTTGTCCTCGCGCAGTACCTTGAGCTTCTCTTCCATGGCTGCGTCGAGCACGGGCTTTGCCTCCCCAGGGGTTGCGCGCACATCGACGGCGCCGACGGCGAAGCTGCCGCCACCCTTGGCCTCGACACGGATCGAGGCGGGGTCGATCGCCGACGGGAGGCCGCGCAGCACGATCTGCGAGGCGCCCTGCATCAGCTCGGCCTTGCCGAGCCGCGTCACCACGGCTCCATCGGGATAGACCGTGACGCGGTCGATGCGGCTCGACAGCTCGGTCTCGGCGGCCGCGGCGAGGCCGGGCGCCAGGATCAGCGCCGCGGCGGCAAGATGGCTCTTCATCGAAATCGTCCCCTCCAAATCGCGTGAGCGAGGCCGTGATAAGGTCCTGCCGATTTCGACGGGTCCAAGGCCGAATTGGGCCGGAATGCGGATGACGTTACGTCCTGCATTCGCGGGAGGGGTATCATGACGAAGCTGCGACGCAGCGCGTCAGGCGGCCTCGTTGATCAGGCGACGGTAGTGGTCGGCCTGCTGGTAGCAGCGCTCGGCCTCGATGCGGTCGCCCGCGGCCTCCTGGGCCTGTGCGAGGCGCATGTAATGCTCGCAGCGCGCCCGCATATCGGAGGTTGCGGGGCGGGTGGGCGGGTGCCCTCCGGGCCGGGCCGAGCGGCCGGCCGTCAGGCGAGGTCTGGTCCGGTCCATCGCGGTCTCCTCATCCCATCATCTCGGCGACGATCTCGCGGAGTTCCTCGCGGGACAGTCCGCAGGGCTGCGGTGCCCAGTTCGGCGGCGATTTGGGCGGTAGTGCCCGGCGCGCGGCGGCGTCGTCCCACTGTGCCTTCGCCTGTTGATGCTGTGTCTTGTTCTTCATGCAGATTCCGAAATCGCAGGCTGGCGCCATCGTCGTCCCGACATGCGGGGCGATGCTGCAGCCATGCGCTCATGTGAATCGTCGGGCGGGATGCCGCGACGATGGGGCCGCAGAGCGGCCATCGAATGTCGATTGAAACGGAGTTCGGGCCGGTCGCTTGTGCGCGACAAGGGCTCATGGAGCCGATCTGGCCAGCCGAATATATCGGTCGATGCGTCGTTACTAACGGCTGATTGTGGCGGATTGAGGTTGCCCTGCCGCCTGTCGCCATCGCCTCAGGGAAAATAATCCGCGGGCGCCACGGCGATGCCGTGCCTGCAGGGGCCGTGCAGGTTCTTCTCGATGGCCTCCATCGCGGCCTCGACCACCTTGAACGGGCCGCGCCGCACATCCTGCATGCGCGGAAGCTCGTCGGCGGTCATGACGATCCAGAACTGGCGATCCGGATCGCAGACGATCGCGCAGACGGAACGTTCCAGGAGGTCGGTTACGCCCCATCGGTTGGTCAGGGCCGGCCGCACGGTCGTATCCATGATGTCTCCTCCTTGCCGGTTCTAGCGGGCGCTGGAGACCTTTTTGCTGACGCGCTTCGCGGCGGTCCGCGGCGCCTTCTTCTCCGCCAGCGCCGCGGCTTCGTCAGCCGCCTCCTTCGCCAGCCGCAGGGCCCGTAGCCGGGCCGTCCGCTCCCTGACGGCAACCTGCTCGGCACGCGCCGCTTCGAGCGCGGTTTCGGCCTCGACGCGGCGCTGCTGCGCCAGGGCCGCCTTGCTCTGTACTCTCAGCAAGGCTTCGGGCGACGAGGTTGGCTTGGTCGACATGGACGGAACTCCTCGACCCGGACCACCTGCCGGATCTTCAGCTTTTCTTGCGACTGGAACGCATCTGCATGTAGCGAGCGGATTCCAGCCTCACCTGGCGCATGCGCTCGGCCTCCGTGCGGGCTTGCCCGGCCTTCAGGGCCGCCTCGCGGGCGAGCTTCTGAAGGTGCCTTTCGGCCAAGACCCGGGCCTGCTCCACTGCCGCGGGGCGCTGTGCCTCGGCGCGGATGCCTGCCTTCTCGAATTCCCGCCGGGAGCGGACACTGGCCAGAGCCTCCCGCTCCGCCCGGCATTCGATCACGGCGGGATCGTCGAGCCTGGGCCGCGCCTTGAACCGCTCCAGCAGGGCCTTCCGGTCATGGGCCGAGGCAGCTCGGCGATCCGGGAAGCTCTGCGGGCTGACGTTCAAGCGCGGTCCTCCGGCTTATCAGGCCAGCGCTGCGGGACGGGGCGGCCGGGCCGGCCGCTCGACACGCTTCGGCGCGGGGAGCAAGCCTTCGCGCTGGGCCTGCTTGCGCGCCATCTTGCGGCTGCGTCGGATGGCCTCCGCCTTTTCGCGAGCACGCCGCTCGGACGGCTTCTCATAGGAGCGGCGCATCTTCATTTCGCGAAACACGCCTTCGCGCTGGAGCTTCTTCTTGAGAACGCGAAGCGCCTGGTCGACATTGTTATCGCGGACGAGAACCTGCATTCGGAATCCCTGTTTCTTCGAGACGCTCTGAAAGAAAAAGGGCCGGGTTGTGCCCGACCCTCCGTGACCGTCCGGCGTTCAAGCGAAACCGGGCGCCGCTACATCCACGGTCGCCCTGATCTCGATCGCCTCGCCGGGCGGTGTCTCGGCTCACTCCGCCTGAAGATTGTCGGCGGAGGTTTTTCCGGAGCGCTTGTCCTGCACCAGCTCATAGGAAAGCTTCTGGCCTTCCGTGAGAGTGCGCATGCCGGCGCGCTCGACGGCGCTGATATGAACGAAAGCGTCCTGCCCGCCATCGTCGGGCTGGATGAAGCCGAAGCCCTTCTCGGGGTTGAACCATTTGACTGTGCCGCTGGCCATGCTGACCTCCTGTAAAGCGAGCCTCCACACGCAGCGGACGCCGCGCGTGTTTCGATGTGAGCAGGAATTTCGTCAGCAATGCGCGTTGATGCGCGGGCCAATTCGTTCGGCCTGTATCGATCAGGTCAATATGGGCGTCGTACAGGACTTTGTCAAACTTCGCGGATGATCGCGGGAAACGGAAGAAAGACTTTCTGGAATTTGTAGTGCGCCAGCAGGCGCGTTTACGCGATTTGCGCTCGATACCTCCGGCGTTCGACCGTTGCGTCCTGTATTCAAAGGAGGCTTCAGCGCCCGAGCCGGGAAACCGCTGGATCGCCGATGCTCAAGCTGCATCCCCGAGCCGAGTTCCTCTGTGCGGGCCGTCACAGACGATGCCGGTGCGGCTGGCCAGTTTCTCGGGCGGTGCCCGTGGCCGGCTGCTGCCCTGGGAGCATACGGCCCTGCCTGGGCGGGGAGCCTTTCCGCTCTGGTGTGCTTGTTCAGGACGACAGGTGATCGAATGGCGATCCGTGCTTCCATCCTCGAGCCGAATTACGATTCATTCTTCGATCCTGGCGGGCCCGGACAGGCTGCGCAGCTGCGCATCAGGCTGAAGGTCACGCTCATTCCCCTCGATCCCTCTACGGCCTGGGCCCGAGCGGGGCATTCCTCCAAGCTGCCGGGCGCGCCGACGGGGCCGATGCCGCCCTCGCATCTGGCGGCCAACGAGGCCGCCATCAAACGAGGCAGCGTGCTTGATGCGAGCAGCAACCCCGTGCCCTGCCGCAGTTGGCTCGCCAGCGAATGGCGGGCCTTCACTTCGCGCTTCAAGCACACGGTGCAGAACTCATGGAACAACCAGATGGTGTTCCTCCCCGTCGAAAGCGGCGACAGCCTGAGCGATGCCGACTTCAGGCTTTTGATCGGCAATCCGCGCATGCCGGCGCATGTCGCAGGCGTGCTCGAGGTCGACTTGCAACCGCCCGGCGCGGACGCTCATGCCATCATCGAGGTCGCCCACCTCGCCAATCCGGGCGACACGTTCCGGGACCGCATGACGCGCATCACGGATGAAAGCGTGCTCTTCGCGTTCAACCGCTTTACGGCCGGACGCGCCCGCGGCGTCAGCGGCCAGACCGGCCAGATCGCTGCGGCGCATGAGGTCGGCCATTGGCTGCGCAATCCGGGGACGAAGGTCTTCGACCATGTCGATCGCGCCTACGCGCTGACCCTGCCGAGCGCGCAGCGGGACAATGCACAGTATGGCCGCACGCTCGGGCGATATTATTCGATGATGGGCGGCGGCAGCGTGGTGACTGACCATGACGCGACGCCGTGGCTATCGCGGCTGCGCCGGCACACCCCGATGAAGCTGGGGTGGATCTATGTCCACCGCCTGCATTTCCAATGGAGCCCCCTCGACGTGTCGCCGCGCCAGAAGCGGCTGCTCGCGGCAGCCGGCTTGCCCAGGAGCGCCTGACCAGGGCCGGCTCTGACGCCGCGCCTCAGGCCCGGCCGCGCTCGCTGGCGTGGGGCTTCACCCGGTGCTCGACGAAGTTGCGGAGTTCCGTGACGCGGCGCTCGGTCTCCAGCACCTCGCGGTCGAGGCCATGCGCCCAGGCAAGGTCCTGCCGCCCTGGCTCGGCGTCGAGCACTCGCAGATCCTCCAGCCAGGCCTCCGCCGAGACCTCGTCCTTGCGGAAGCCTTCCGCGATCAGTGTCGGCACCATGCGGCCGAGGATGGAGGCGACCTGCTTCAGCGGGAATTCGGGATGGTACTGCACGCCCCAGAAGCAGCCGCCATCGTGCTTGATCTCGGCGGCCTGGATCTGGGCATAGGCGTTGGAGGCGAGGATGGTCGTGCCATGCGGGGGCAGGGCGACGGCGTCGAGATGGATCGCCGGCGCGTCGTAGGCGGCCGGGCGGCTCTTCAGCAGCGGGTGGTTGCGGCCGGCCTCGGTCGGCGCGATCCGGCGGGCAAAGCCGACCTCGCGGCCCTTCGGATTGGTGGTGACGGTGCCGCCCGCCGCGACCGAACCGATCTGGATGCCCCAGCAGGAGCCGAAGCAGGGCGTGCCGCTGGCATAGATCGCTCGCATCAGCTCGACCTGCCGGGTCACGGCCGGGTCGGGCTCGTAGATGTGGAGCGTCGAGCCGGTGAGGAAGATGCCGTCGTAGGATTCGAGCCCCGCTCCGTCGGGCAGATTGGCGCCCTCGTCGGCCGGCAGGCAGATGTCGGAGACGATGTCGGGCGCGAAGGCCGCGATCTCGGCCGCGTAGGATTCCCCGAAAGCCTGGCCATAGGCCGCCTTCAGCCCGTCGCGTTGCTCGCGGATGTTGCCGTCGACGAAGAGCAGGCGCAGCGGGCGGGAGGGGGTCTCGATCATCGGGCGTTTCCGTTCGGGATGCGTCGGGCGACGGGCGGGTGTGCGCGCAATGTCATATGAGACAGGCGCCGCGCAAGGCTATTGCATGGCCCCTTCCTCGCGACAGGGCGGAAACGTGGACCCAGACCGGACTTCGACGCTGAGCTGGCCGCGGGCGGCTTGGAACAACGCCTACCTGCTGATGATCGTGACGACGCTGATCTGGGGCGGCAACGCCGTTGCCAGCCGGCTCGCCGTCGACAACATCACGCCGATGGCGCTGACCGCATTCCGCTGGATCGGCGTGTGCCTGATCATGCCCATCCTGCTGCGGCGGCAGATCGCGGAAAATCTTCCCCAGATCAAGGCACATTGGGTCTATATCGCCCTGCTCGGCATCACCGGCTTCACCGCCTTCAATACGCTGATGTATGTCGCGGCCTATTCCACCTCGGCGATCAACCTCGGCATTCTGCAGGGCTCGATCCCGATCTTCGTGCTGCTTGGCGCCTTCATCGCCTATCGCACGCCGATCGGCGCGATGCAGGCGCTCGGCGTACTGGTCACCCTGCTCGGCGTGGCCGTGACCGCGAGCCGCGGCGATATCGATGTGCTCGCGACGCTGCGCTTCGTCCCCGGCGACCTGCTGATGATCCTCGCCTGCTTCTTCTATGCGGGCTTCACCGTCGCGGTCCGCAACCGGCCGCCGATGCCGCAACTCGTCTTCTTCACAATCGCCGCCGCCTTCGCCTGCCTGTCCTCGCTGCCGCTGCTGGCGGCCGAGATCGCGTTCGGCCGCTTCCATATGCCGACGCTCGCCGGCTGGGCTATTCTCGCCTTCACCGTGATCGGCCCCTCGATTATGTCACAGCTCTCCTTCATGCGGGCGATCGAGCTGATCGGGCCGGGCCGGGCGGGCGTGTTCGTCAACCTCGTGCCGGTCTTCGCGCCGATCCTTGCCGTGCTGATCCTCGGCGAGCCCTTCGGCCTCTACCACGCCGTTGCGCTGGCGCTGGTGCTCGGCGGCATCTTCATCGCCGAGCGGCTCGGGCGGCGGTAGGACTCGGCGAGCCTGTCCGTCATGGTCGGGCTTGTCCCGACCATCCACGTCTTCGCCGGTCGAAGGCCGTGTTCAAGACGTGGATGCTCGCCACAAGGGCGAGCATGACGCGTGGCGCCTGTTGTCGGGACGGCGATCAGCGCAGCGCCGAGACCGCAAGCCTGGCCATCGCGGCGTGAACCGCCTCGCGCTCGGGGGCGCCGGCACGCGAGCCGGTCAGATAGATTGCGATGACGAAGCGGCGTCCGTTCGGCAGCGTGACGATGCCGATATCATTGGTGGCGTGGTTGATGCCGTCCGTCGTCAGACCGGCGCCTGTGCGATGGGCGAGACGGGAGCCTTCCGGCAGGCCGGCCTTGATGCGATCGGCGCCGATCTTTGTCTCGGTGATGATCCTGTCGAGGAAGGCTGTGTGCGCCGGGTCGCGCAGCCAGTTGCCCTTCGCCCAGCCTTCGAGGAAGAGCGCGCTGGCTTCGGGCGTCGCGGCGTCGCGCTTGTCCTTTAGCGCCTGGGAGAGCGCAGCGATGCGCTTTTGCGGGTCAAGCGCCTTCAGATCGGCGCGCAACTTCTGCTCGTCAGCGATCTCGTCCCAGCTAAAGCCCTTAAGGCCGTAGATCTCGGGCTGGAACTGGCGCTCATAGCGGTCGACCGAGATGCCGGTGATGCCGCCGTCGCGCAGCATCTTCGTGACCACCTGCGGGCCGCCGATCTCGCGCATCAGCAGGTCGGCGGCGGTGTTGTCGCTTTCGCCGGCGACGAGGCGGATCAGCTCGCGCAGCGGATACTCGTTGCGCTCGCCCTTGAAGGCCTTGGCGAGCGGGCTGTGGAAGAGCGAGAGGTCCCGGCGGGTGACGGTGATCTTCTGGTCCAGCTTGAACTTGCCGGCTTCGACCGCCTGCAGCACCGCGACCGCCAGCGGCAGCTTGAAGACGCTCTGCATCGGGAAGGTCTCAGCCCCGCGATGGGACCATTGCTGGCGATCCTTCAGATCGAGGAGCGCGACGCCGAGCCGGCCCTTTGACTTCTGCTCGATGGCGGCGATGCCCTGATCGAGTTTCGCACGGTCCCAGTCGGCGTAGGCGGGCAGGGCGGCGAGGCAGGCGAAGGCGGTGGCGAGGCAAAGGCGGGCAGGCATGGACGGCTCTCTCCGGCAGGGAGCCGAGAGGAACGCGGGCATTGCGGCAGGGATGGGGCGGCTTGGCGATGTGCGCCCGCCCCGGCTCCGGAGAGCGCTCCCGGGTCAGTCGGCTGCGATCTGTTCCGGGCCCGCTTCGTCCTCCGCTTCGCACAGCTCGAGCTCGACCGGGCAGCCCTCGATGCCGAAGCATTCGGGCAGGGCCTGCTGCAGCCGCTCGCGCAGCTCTTCGAGCGTGTTGGCTTCCGTGACGATGCCGAGGTCGCCGGTGTCGACCGCGTACCAGAGGTCCGCTGCTTCATCGCGGCGGACCTCGAACTTGATCGGCTCCAGCGGCGCCTCCGGGCGGGAGGCGACGATGGAGCGCAGGGTGTTGAAACGCATTTTCGGAGTCAGAACCTCAAACGCCGAGCCCGCTTGACCATCGGGATCTCGTGGATGCGGGCCAGTAGCTCGTCCGAGATCGGCTCGTCAATGGAGACGTAGCAGATCGCGTCGCCGCCCGGCTTGTCGCGGCCGAGCGAAAAAGTCGCGACATTGACGCCAGCCTCGCCCAGCAGCGAGCCGAAGGCGCCGATGAAGCCCGGCTTGTCTGCGTTGCGGACATAGAGCATATGCGGCGCGAACTCGGCATCGACCGCGATGTCGCGGATCTCGACGATGCGCGGCTTGCCGTCCTGGAATACCGTGCCGGAGGCGTGGCGCGGCATGTCCTCGGCCTCGACGACGATGCGGATGACGCTTTCGAGGTTGCCGGCGACATCGCGGGTCAGCTCCTCGACGACGATGCCCTTCTCCTTCGCCACCATGGCCGAATTGACCATGTTGATCTCGGGCAGGAAGGGGCGCAGCACGCCGGTGATCGCGGCGGCCGAGATCGCCTTGAGGTTCAGGCTCGCGACCGCGCCCTCATATTCGATGCGGATGCCCTTGACCGGCGCCTCGGTGAGCTGGCCGAGGAAGGAGCCGAGCTTCTCCGCGAGATCGACGAAGGGCTTGATGCGGGGCGCTTCCTCGGCCGAGATCGAGGGGAAGTTGACCGCGTTGGTGATCGCGCCCTTGAGCAGGTAGTCGCTCATCTGCTCGGCGACCTGCAGCGCGACATTCTCCTGCGCCTCGTTGGTGGAGGCGCCGAGATGCGGCGTGCAGACCACGTTCTCAAGCCCGAAGAGCGGGTTTGTTTCCGCCGGCTCCACCGAGAACACGTCGAAGGCGGCGCCCGCGACATGGCCGGACTTGATGAGGTCCGCCAGCGCCTGCTCGTCGACGAGGCCGCCGCGGGCGCAGTTGATGATGCGCACGCCCTTCTTGGTCTTGGCGAGGTTCTCGGCCGAGAGGATGTTCTTCGTCTTCTCGGTCATCGGGACGTGCAGCGTGATGAAATCGGCGCGCTTCAGCAGATCGTCGAGCTCGACCTTCTCCACGCCCAGCTGCACGGCGCGCTCGGCCGAGAGATAGGGGTCGAAGGCGATGACGCGCATCTTCAGGCCGATGGCGCGCTCGGCGACGATGGAGCCGATATTGCCGGCGCCGATCAGGCCGAGCGTCTTGGCCGTGATCTCGACGCCCATGAAGCGGTTCTTCTCCCACTTGCCGGCCTGGGTGGAGAGGTCGGCGGCCGGGATCTGGCGGGCGAGCGCGAACATCATGGCGATGGCATGCTCGGCGGTGGTGATCGAGTTGCCGAAGGGCGTGTTCATCACGATCACGCCGCGCGAGGTCGCGGCGGGGATCTCGACATTGTCGACGCCGATGCCGGCGCGGCCGATGACCTTCAGCTTCGTCGCCTGCTCCAGCAGCTTGGCGGTGGCCTTGGTGGCGGAGCGGATGGCGAGGCCGTCATACTCGCCGATGATGGCGGCGAGCTTGTCCTTGTCCTTGCCGAGGTTGGGATCGAACGTCACGTCGATGCCGCGATCCTTGAAGATCTGCACGGCGGCGGGGGAGAGGGCGTCGGAGATGAGGACGCGGGGCTTGGTCATGGGATGGCTCCGGCTGCGCCGCGCTGCACGGGGAGCGGTCTGGCGCGCATATCTGAGGGAAAGGGCGTCATGGCCGGGCTTGACCCGGCCATCTCGGGACGCGAAGGCGCAAAGTGGCGCCTCTTCTTGAAAGAGATGGTCGGGTCAAGCCCGACCATGACGGCCTGATCAGGCCGCCTTCTTGCCGAGCCCCGCCTTGGCTTCGGCGAAGGCGTATTCGATCCAGGGCAGCAGCGCCTTGACGTCGCGCGACTGGACGGTCGCGCCGCACCAGATGCGCAGGCCGGGAGGGGCGTCGCGGTAATGGCCGAGGTCGTAGCCCGCGCCGGCCTTCTCGATGATCGAGGCGACCTGCTTGGCGAAGGCCGCCTGCGCGTCCGCTGGCAGGGCGGTGACGGCCGGGTCGGTGAACTTCAGACACACGCTCGTGTTGGAGCGCGTCTTCGGCTTCACGGCCAGGAAGTCGATCCAGTCGTTCTCTTTCACGAATTTGGCGATGGCGCGGGCATTGCCGTCGGCGCGCTTCACCAGCCCGTCGAGCCCGCCGACCTTCTTCGCCCAGTTCAGCGCGTCGATATAATCCTCGACCGCGAGCATGGAGGGCGTGTTGATCGTCTCGCCCGAGAAGATGCCCTCGATCAGCTTGCCGCCCGAGGTCATGCGGAAGATCTTCGGCAGCGGCCAGGCCGGCTTGTAGGTGAGGAGCCGCTCAACCGCGCGGGGCGAGAGCACGATCATGCCATGCGCAGCCTCGCCGCCGAGCACCTTCTGCCAGGAGAAGGTGACGACATCGAGCTTCTGCCAATCGAGGCGCTGGGCGAAGGCAGCCGAGGTGGCGTCGCAGATGGTCAGCCCCTCGCGGTCATCCGCGATCCAGCTGGCGTCGACGACGCGCACGCCGGAGGTGGTGCCGTTCCAGGTGAAGACGACGTCGCGGTTCTTGGTGTCGACCTTCTTCAGGTTCGGCAGCTCGCCATAGGGCGCCTCAAAAGTGCGGACATCGGCCAGCTTGAGCTGCTTGACGACATCGGTGACCCAGCCGGCGCCGAAGCTCTCCCAGCTGAGCATGTCGACGCCGCGGGCGCCGAGCAGAGACCACAGCGCCATCTCGACGGCGCCGGTGTCGGAGGCCGGCACGATGCCGATGCGGTAATCGGCCGGGGCCTGCAGAACCTCGCGCGTCAGGTCGATCGCGAGCTTGAGCTTGTCCTTGCCGATCTTGGCGCGATGCGAGCGGCCGAGCGGGGCGTCTGAGAGGGCTTTGAGGTTCCAGCCGGGGCGCTTGGCGCAGGGGCCGGACGAGAAATTAGGCACGCGCGGGCGCGTGCTCGGTGCGGTATTCGCCATCGATGTCTCCATCCTTACAGATGGGCGCGCCCCGTTGGGGGGGCGTGTCCCGTCGATGGGGGTAGGATGGGGAGGGGTGGGGAGTCAAGCGGCGTTAGCTCGGCAAGCTCGCGGTGCTCAAGACATAATTCGGAACCACGATCTCACTGCAAGATTTAATCGCTCTTGCTCCAATTCGTCGGTCGGATTGCAATGCGCAATAGGTCCTCTCAAAAGATTAAGTTGGTTTGATATGTTGCTTACTGCCACCTTTGAATTAAAGACCGTTTCGAATAAATCCCAGTTATCAGTTATAATTTGTGATAATTCTCCGAATGTAGTGTAGTCAATTAATTTGTCTGATCTTGGCGTTATTCCGGAATCTATTTCTTTCTTTCGTCTCTGAGCCACAGGTTCCTTGATGCGTTTCTCGTCAATTCTGCTACTTTCCCACCAAGAGGGGCCCTCGGACTCCAGAATTATATCAGCGACTAGGCGTCGTATTGAGTTTTCCAGGCAATAGAATATTTCATAGAACTCTGACATGCGTAATGATTCTGTGCGCAATGAGGCCTCAAACTGCTCATATTCAGTCGTTTTTCTACTTCTTTCTTTTTTTGGGAGGTGCCCAAGTTCGATTCCGAATTGTTTTTCAATGCGCGACATGCCAGATGCTATCTGCAGGCCTGACATGCCAAAGGCTCGGATCAACCCGTCAGGTCGTTTAGGCATCGTCGCTGCTCAAAAGGTGGCTTTTCAGACTTTTAAATATAGCATCGAATACTTCTGGATCGGACGTGGCGGGTAGATTTAGATTTATTGTGTATCCCAAATTTAGCCCAATTGTACCTTGTTGCCTACCCGCTGAAGCAGGCGGCGGGGTAAGCGGCTGCACATCCGTTTCGCGTTGTGGGAGGTCCAGTGCGACATCTTTCTTCTTGAAGTCTGCGAAAAATTTGAGATGTTTAATGCATGTAAAAGTCAATTTTACTGTATTTGAATCGTGTGGTTGGCCGGTTTCTTCCGTTATCAATCCGATTAACGCGGAGTCATTTAGTTCATGCATGTATTCGTTTCTAACATACAGAGGCGCGTATCCAATTTTTATGACTGATGCTACGGCTTCCCCCGATAAGCTGGGGTTTCTAAATTTTTTATACGCGTCGCTTGGGGTGCCGTCTGGATTAACAAATCCAATTTTCTTCAAATAACTAGTCATCTGATCGCCGGAGCCGCCGGGGATTTTCAGTATCGTTTTTACGAAATCCAAGCTTACGCGATCTGGAACAGCCGCAGATTTAATGCCGTTCAAGGCTTTATCGATATTACCTGGAGAGGTTACGTACGGAAGTTGCGCCATCTGAACCCCAATATTGTCACTTAAAATTCGATTAAACCTACGCGATATCCCCGATTCTGCAAGCCGTCTATAACGGGGCATGTTCCTGCCGCTTTGGTTCTAGTTGGTACTATGGCCGTGGCCCAACTTTGGATGAGGCTGGGCGCCTGATCCAATTAGTTCATCGGCGATCCACGGATAATCTCCACGCCGGGCGAAACCCCAAACACCTCGCCCGTGAGCTCGATGGCCCTAAGGCCAAGGGCGGGGCGACGTACTGGCCAACATCCTCGCCAATGCCGGGCTGAAGCCGACGGTGCGCGGGGAACCCCTCTCCCGGATGGGAGAGGGGCAGGGGTGAGGGACCGCCGTTGATCACAAAGGCAAGCGCGCTCGACATCCTCCCGATGACAAGCGAGCGGTGCCAATTCGCCCGACAACTCCGGCAGCGCGCAACCGAGCCGGAAGACGTGCTGTGGTCGCTGCTGCGAAACCGCCGGCTCGACGGGCTGAAGTTCCGTCGGCAGGTCCCCTTGCTCGGATACACGGTGGATTTCATCTGTATCGATCGAAAGCTGATCGTCGAGATCGATGGCCGCCAGCATGGTTGGGAGGCGGGCTATGATGAGGCACGGACGGCGGAGATTGAGCGGCACGGGTTCAGGGTCGTGCGCTTCAGTAACGCGGATGTCGTGGATGACAGGGATGCCGTCATCGCCGCTATTCGCAAGGCGATCGGCGGATAGGTCGCGCCCTCATCTGCAACCGCAGGCCCTCACCCCTACCCCTCTCCCATTCGGGAGAGGGGTTTCCCGCGCCTGCCGACAAAGGTGGCGCGAAATTTATCCCCGCCCGTTCTCACCCGCTTATCCTCACCCCACCTCATCCCCGAGGGGCAGCCATCCGGAGGTGTGCCGTTGGTGGGGGCGAGGGCGGCGCCTGCGGCTGGACTCACAAGCCAGACTCGGGAGGCTTCGGGGCACCGCCCTGGGGGTACTACGGCCCCTGTGCGAGGAGCTCGCTGGAAGGCTCGGCCGGTGACGGATTGCGTAAGCGAGGACGCGACGAGGCGATGAGCCGAACTGGCGTCCAAGCCCGCATCTCCTGATCTGCCCAGCCGTATAAGCGCGGCCCGGAGACTTAAGAACGCCGGAAGCGGAGCGCCACGGGGCGTGCGGATGGTGGCTCAATCCATCCGCGCCGTTTCCTGGCTCAATGGAAGCGGCTCTATATCCACCGCGCCTCGCGGCGCTCCGCTGCCCCTCGATCACAGCCGCCGCGTGGAAGCGCGGGCGGGGTTTGGGCGTGCGCGGGAAACGCGGGGAACCCTTCTCCCGTGTGGGAGAAGGGCAGGGATGAGGGACTGCCGCTGATTGTCAGGGCAAGCCGGCCGCCGCTGCGCCTTCTGCAGCAAGGGCACTCCCTCATCCGGCGCTCCGCGCCACCTTCTCCCATCCGGGAGAAGGAAAGAGGCGTTGTGGTTCCCGCCCCTCAATCCCCCGTCATCGTCATCTCGGCGTCGATCGCCTTCATCTTCGGATTGGCGGCGCAGAAGGCCCTGATCTTGTTCGCGACAGGGGCGGCGTATTCGCTCTTGCGGTGCGCGCCGGATTTCAGCCAGTCGGCGCAGCTCAGCTCCCGGTCGGTGATGCGGGCGGCGGCCGGGGCGGCGAGGAGGAGCACAGCGCAGACGGCGAGGAGCATGCGGGCGAGGAGGGCGCGGAAAGGGCGGGGCATCGTCTGGTCCTGATGGGCAGCCGCATCGCAGGCCTGCCTCGAGCGGCGCTCCTGCCCTGCGTCGCGGCCCCATGCAAATGCGATTGTCGCGGCCCCGCTGTGTGGGCAGGGCAGTTCGGGCGGAGAGGGGGCAGTCAGGGGTTGGCGTTATCCGTCGCCGCGCCGCTGCGCCGAGGCCCTTCGCTCCTCGGTTCGAACGATGCGTCACAGGGGGGCAGCGGAGTAGAACAATCCAACTGAGTGCTTGCCTGCCCTGCTGCACGCTGCCGCCGCGATGACGGTGCGCTGGATCACTTCCGAGGGCCCAAGCCTGCCTTAGCCTTGAGACGCCGTATCGCAACCATAACGGATGCCGTGCCATGGCCATCGCGAAGCCTCCCAGAGGCGGTCCTCACCCCCTGCCGAAGGGATATATCCCCCCGGGCGGCATCGCCCACGACGTCAAGGATGGCGAAAGCTGGAAGTCGCTGGCTGCCAGGTGGTTCATCAATGTCGAGTATCTGGTCTGGTTCAATTTCCAGACGAACAATCCCGATGAGGTGAACTGGTATCTGCAGCGGAATGTCGGCTGCACGAAGGAGACGAAGGACCGGCGCAACTACGAATTCAGCTCCAGCGACAAGCCGGGGCGGATCTATCGGCCGACGCCCAAGCCCATCGTCTTCAAGGACGGCATCGACGAGTTCAACGAGAATGTCGGCAGCGGCACCGATCTCGGCAAGGCGCTGCAGGCGGCCGACCAGTCCGGCGCGATCTATGACTATCTCGGCTTCGCGCTGAACGTGTCCGACTTCCTGATGACCGGGCTCGCGATCGGCGCGGTGGAGCTCGGCGCCGTCGGGCTGGCGCTGGATCTTCTGGGGCCCGCGCTGGCGATCGTCGGGGTGGGGTTGGCGCTGGGCGGCCCGCATCTGGGCGCGCTCAACGAGATCAAGAAGGACAAGGCGCTGAGCGGCATCACGCAGGGCATTGTGCTCGGCGCGGCTGGCGAGAAGATCACGTTCATCCGGGAGCAGTTCACGGATAATTCCAAGGACTACAATTCGGTCTACCCGGAGCAGCGGAAGAATTTTCAAGCGGCCTATATCGTCGGCCTGCTCAAGGGCATCGACTACGGAAAGAAGCTCACCAAGCGGGAGCGGCTGCTGCTGTTCCAGAACCTGGAGAAGCAGGCGGGATACGCCAATCCGGGGGACTTCTATATGCACCGCGCTTCAAAGCCGCCCCGCGTGCGGCGGGATTATTACATCGAGTGCGCGGCGAAATTCCGCAAGCAGACGGCGAAGTAGGCGGCGCTGTCTGCGCGCCGGCGGTTTGAGACCGGTGGCAGATGGGTTAAGCCGCGTCGACAGATGCGATCCACGGAGCCGACCTGATGGCCAAGAAGACCCCCGAACAGCTCACCCGTGAATTCGAGGGCCGCAAGGCCAAGGGGCTGGCCAAGGGCGGGGCGGCGTTCTGGCCCAACATCCTCGCCAATGCGGTGCTGAAGCTCACCGTGGCGCGGGAGGAGATCACCGCCGAGACGCTGATCGCGCTGATCGAGCGCGAAGGCGAGACGCTGGACGTCTCGGTGAAGTCCGGAGCGGCGGAGGCCGTCGCGCGGTTGAAGCAGGCCGTGGCCAAGGGGGCGTGAGGCTAAGGCCTCAGCCCGGCTCGCCGGCGATGACGCCCTTGCGCAGCAGGAAGCAGCCATAGGGGCGCGGATCGCCGGCCTGCACGACCGCGAAAGACGCCTTGGCGGCGTCGTAAAAGGCGAAGCGGTCGATGCTCGCCAGCTTGGTCGGGCGGCCGAGCGCGGCGTCGATCTCGGCCTGCACGGCGCGCTGCACCGGCGGCACTGCCGCGGGATCGCCTACCACCTCCATGCGCCGCAGCGGATCGGGCTCGAAATCGTCGATCGGCAGCACGGAGAGGATGGCGCGGGCGGCGCGCTCCAGCGTCAGCCCCGGCAGGCGGATCAGCCGGCCGCTTGTGGTGGCGCGCGCGATCGTTTCGGCCGGGTGGTTGGCGTCGACGAGGGCGAGGTCGTCGCCATGGCCCATCGCGGCGAGCACCCAGAGCAGGTCGGCCGAGAGCACGGTGTCGAGGTTCTTCAGCATGGCGGTTTTCCTGCTGCGGGGCTTCTGCCCCTCTTGGAAAGGTAGATGCGGGCGGCATTGCCGCCGAAGATCGCGGCGCGGTCGCTCTCGGAGAGCGTTGCGGTGAGGTTGCGGGCCGTCTCGAACCAGCGCTCGTAGGAGGCGCGCAGCGTCACCACGGGCCAGTCGCTGCCCCAGAGCAGGCGCTGCGGCCCGAAGCAGGCGAGGAGGTGGATGACGACCGGCGAGAGCGTCGCGTCGGTCCAGCCGGCGGCGGCCTCGGTGACGAGGCCGGAGAGCTTGCAAGACGTGTTCGGCCGGGCGGCCAGCGCCGCGATGCTGTCGCGCCAAATATTGAGGTCGGCCGTGGTGAGGTCCGGCTTGGCGCCGTGGTCGATGACGACGGGAAGCTCGGTTTCGCGGTCGAGCAGCCTGAGCAGCGCCGGGATCTGCGGCGGCTTCACCAGCGCGTCGAAGACGAGGCCGTGGCGTTCAAGCGCGGCAAAGGCGGGGGCGAGATCGGGCCGGGCGAGCCAGTCCGGATCGGGAATGTCCTGCACCATGGGGCGCAAGCCGACGAGCAGCGGGTCGGCTGCCAGCGCGGCGATGCGATCCGCGGCGTCCGGCGCCTCGAAATCGGCCCAGCCGACGACGCCGGCGACGAAGGGCGTGGCGGCGGCGGTTTCGAGCAGGAAGCGCGTCTCGGCCTCGGTCGGCGCGGCCTGGACGAGGATGGTGGATGCGATGTCGTTCTGGGCGAGGAGGGGGCTCAGGTCGTCGGGGCCGAAGTCGCGGTAGAGGGGGGCGAGCACGGGCGTCAGCCAGCCATAGTCGCCGCGGGCGAGCTGCCAGAGATGCTGGTGGGAATCGATGCGGGGCGGGCTCTTCACGGCGGGCTCTCGCGCGAGGTCTGAGGGGGCGGTCCGGCTGGTCGTGAAGACACTATGTGCACCCCAACATGTTAGCTTGCAACCGGCTTGAAAGCGGATTAGCGTCCGGCTCGATCGCGGGAGCAAACCCGTGCGACCAAAGCCCGCAAAGGGCAAGAGATCCGTGGCCGATTGGCCCCGTCTTTCGATGCAATGTCCTGGGGAGGACGCCGATGACCGATCAGATTCTCAAGCCGACCCGTCGCGTGCTGCTCGGTGGCGCTGCGGCCGCAATCGCCTCGCCGTTCGTGCTAGGCGAGGCGCGCGCGCAGGCCGCCTTCAACTGGAAGCGCTTCGCCGGCCAGTCGATCGACGTGCTGCTCGTCAAGAACCCGCGTTCGGACCTGATGCAGCAGGCCGAGAAGGAATTCACCGAGCTGACCGGCATCAAGGTCTCGGCCGAGCAGGTGCCGGAGCAGCAGCAGCGCCAGAAGGCGGTGATCGAGTTCGCCTCGGGCAAGCCAAGCTTCGACGTGAGCGGCATCTCGCTGCATGTGCAGAAGCGCATGGCGGCGAAGGGCAAGTGGTTCGAGAACCTCGACCCCTACATCAAGAACGCCTCGCTGACGGCGCCAGAGTTCGACTTCGCCGATTTCGGCGCTGGCCCGGTCGCCTATGCGCGGCAGGCCGACGGCTCGCTCGATACGATCCCGTTCTTCGTCGATTACTGGATGGTCTACTACAACAAGGAGCTCTTCGAGGCGAAGGGCGTGGCCTTCCCGAAGACGATGGAGGAGATGGCGAGCGTCGCGGCGAAGCTGCACGATCCGGCCAAGGGCATCGCCGGCTTCGTCTCGCGCGGGCTGAAGAATGCCAACGTGCCGGTGTGGACCTCGCTGCTGCTCGGCCAGGGCATGGAGACGACCTCGCCGGAGGGCAAGCTGCTTACCGATACGCCCGAGGCGATCTGGGCGGGCGAGCTCTACAAGAAGCTCAACAAGGACACCGGCCCGCAGGGCGCTGTCGGCTTCAACTGGAACGAGTGCCAGACCACATTTATGCAGGGCCGAGCTGCCATGTGGCTTGACGGTATCGGCTTCGCCACGCCGCTGGAGGACCCGAGCAAGTCCCGCATCGTCGGCAAGGTCGGTTACGGCATCACGCCGCCGGGGCCGAAAGCGCATCATGCCGGCATGTTCGCCGACGGCATGGGCATCTCGCGCGGCTCCTCCAAGAAGGAGGCGGCCTGGCTCTACATCCAGTTCATGACCAACAAGAAGAACCAGATCGCCATGCTCAAGGCCGGCGCGGGCGCGCCGGGCCGCTCCTCGGCCTATCTCGACACCGAGACGATCGCGAGTTCGAAGTTCGGCAAGCAGTATTTCGAGTGCCTGCTGGGCTCGGCCAAGATCGCGCGGGCGGGCCTGCCGCAGATCGTGCCGGTCACCGAGTTCCGCGACGTCTTCGGCGTGGGGCTGACCAATGCGATCGGTGGCGCCGATGTGGCAACCGAGCTGAAGAAGGCGACCGAGACCTTCGCGCCGGTGCTGGCGAAGAGCGAGCAGGGCTGAGGGCAAGGACCTCGGCCTTCGGCAAAGGGCGTCATGGTCGGGCTCGTCCCGGCCATCCATGTCTTTGCTGGCCGGAGGGCTGAGTTCAAGACGTGGATGCTCGCCACAAGGGCGAGCATGACGGCGGGTTTCCAGTGAAGCGCAGCAAATGACCAGCACGACCCTACCTGCCAGCATATCCACCAAGGCGCCCGTGGCTCCTGCGGTTTCGCAGGATTTCACGCCGCGCTATTGGCTGTTCTCGCTGCCGGCCGTGCTGGTGATCGCGGCGGTGATCGTCTTCCCCTGGCTGTTCACGCTCTACATGTCCGGTCACGACTGGAAGATCGGCGGCGACGTCGAGTTCGTCGGCCTGGGCAACTTCGCGGAGATCGTGAAGGACCGGCGCTTCATCGAGTCGATGGGGCACACAGCCTATTTCACCATCCTGGCAGTGGTGCTCCCCATTGTCTTTGGCACGGCGGCGGCGCTGGTGTTCCATCGCGAATTCCCGTTCCGCGGGCTGCTGCGCACGATCTTCGTCATGCCGATGATGGCGACGCCGGTGGCGGTCGCGCTGGTCTGGACGATGATGTTCCATCCGCAGCTCGGCGTGCTGAACTACCTGCTCTCGCTCGTCGGCATCGGCCCTTCGGCCTGGGTCTACGATCCCGGCACGGTGATCCCGACGCTCGTCATGGTCGAGGTCTGGCACTGGACGCCGCTGGTCATGCTGATCGTGCTCGGTGGCCTCGCCGGGCTGCCGCGCGAACCCTATGAATCGGCGCTGATCGACGGCGCCAATGACTGGCACATGTTCCGGCACATCACGCTGCCGCTGGTCTGGCCCTTCATCATGGTGGCGATCGTGATCCGCACCATCGATGCGCTGAAGGCCTTCGACACGATCTTCGTGATCACGCAGGGCGGGCCGGGCACGGCGTCGGAGACGCTCAACATCTTCCTCTATCTGCAGGCCTTCCAGTTCTACAAGATTGGTTACGCCTCGGCCGTCGTGGTGATCTTCTTCGTCATCATCATCATGCTCTCGCTGCTGCTGCTCTATGCCCGGCAGAAGTCGAAGTGGAACGCGTGATGACCCGCATGCTCAAAAAGCTCGGCTTCTGGGCCTCGGTCTTCGTGCTGGTTTCGCCCGCGGTGCTGGTCTTCCTCTGGATGATCTCGCTCTCGCTGAAGAACGAGCTCGACAACACCGCCTTCCCGCCGGTCTTCATCCCCGATCCGCCGACGCTGAAGAACTATGTCGACGTGTTCGCGCAGAACAATTTCGGGCTCTATCTCTGGAACTCGATCCTCGTCACCGGCGGCGCCGTGCTGCTCGGCCTGCTGGTCGGCGTGCCGGCGGGCTATGGCATCGCACGCGGCAAGGCGCACAAATTCGCGATCCTGATCCTGGTGGCGCGGATGACGCCGGCGCTGTCCTACCTGATCCCGCTCTTCCTGCTGTTTCAGATCACAGGGCTGGTGGGCTCCATTACGGCGCTCGTCATCACCCATCTCGTCATCACGATCCCGATCATCGTCTGGATCATGATCGGGTATTTCGAGAACATTCCCATGGAGCTCGAGGACGCTTCGCGCATCGACGGCGCCACGAGCTGGCAGGCGTTCCGCCATGTCGCGCTGCCGCTGGCCAAGCCGGGGATCGTGGTCGGCGGCATCCTCGCCTTCATCTTCTCCTGGAACAACTTCATCTTCTCGGTGGTGCTCGGCGGCAAGGCGAGCCGAACGCTGCCCTCGGCCGTCTACAATTCGCTGACCTTCGAGCAGATCTCCTGGGGGCCGCTGGCCGCGGCGGCGCTGCTGGTGACGCTGCCGGTGCTGCTGGTCACCGTCATCGCACAGCGCCAGATCGTTGCCGGGCTCTCGGCCGGAGGCCTGAAGGACGGCTAATTCTCCTGAAATGCGGGCGTTCCGCTTGCGGGTATCTCTATCCTCATTCTAACATGTCAGTCACCGTTCAGCCCTGAAAGTGCTCACCATGGCTCTCGATCAGAACCGCTTCGGCCTCTCCTGCGCGATCACGACCCCGATGCGGCCCGGCGGCAGCGTCGATCTCCATCGCCTCGTCCATCATGCGCGCCATGTCCTCTCGCGGGGCTGCGACTCGGTCACGCTGTTCGGCACGACGGGCGAGGGCGCGGCGTTGGGCTTGCCGGCGCGCGGGGCGATGATGGGCGCCCTGATCGGGGCGGGGGTCGATCCGGCCAAGCAGATCTATGCCGGCATCGCAGCCGCCTCGCTGCACGAGGCGGTGGAGCAGGCGCGGCTTGCGCTCGATGCGGGCGCCAAGGGGTTGCTGGTCGCGCCGCCCTTCTACTTCAAGGGTGTCAGCGACGAAGGGCTCTATGCCTGGTTTGCGCAGTTCTTCGAGAAGCTGGGCGCTGCCGCACGCAATGTCGTGCTCTACCACATCCCGTCGGTGACGGCGGTCGACATCAGCGTCGGGCTGGTGCAGCGGCTGAAGACGGCCTTCCCCGGCCTCGTCATCGGCGTGAAGGATTCCTCCGGCAGCTACGCCAACACCGAGGCGCTGCTGAAGGCGCATGGCGAACTCGCCATCCTCGTCGGGGACGAGCGCCAGCTCGCCAAGGCGGTGCGCAACGGCGCGCAGGGCTCGATCTGCGGCGTCGCCAATCTGGTGCCGGAACTGCTGCGGCCGATGGTCTATGAGGGCAAGGACAGCGCGGTCGTGAACGCGCTGGTCGACGAGATCTGCTCCTACCCGGTGATGGCGGCCGTCAAGGCGCTGACCGGCCATATCCATGGCGACACCGGCTATGGCGCGATGCGCGCGCCGCTGGAGGCGCTAGACGAGGCGACGCGGAAGCAGCTCTTTGCTGCCTTCGATTCGATCACGCAAGCCAAGGCCGCCTGACAACGGCCTGAAGGAGGGGATGTGAGCCAGCCGGAGCAGGAACCGCGCGAAGGCGAGCCGCTGAAGCTGAGGGAGCGTGCCTATGCCTCCTTCACCGAGCGGCTGCTGGCGCGCGAGATCAAGCCCGGCCAGTTCGTCACCCAGCGCGAGCTCGTCGCGATGACGGGCTTCCCGCTCGGCGCCATCCGCGAGCTGATTCCGCGACTGGAAGCGGAGGGGCTGATCAAGACCGTGCCGCAGCGCGGCATGCAGGTCGCCCATGTCGACCTCGACCTGATCCGCAACGCCTTCCAGTTCCGCCTCTTCCTCGAGAAGGAGGCGACCGCGCTCTATGCCCAGAATGCCACCGACGAGGAGATCGCCGAGCAGCGGGCGCGGCACGAGGCGATCGTCGCGCGTGCCGAGGCGGGCGGTGACGAGCGCCTGATCGAGGACGCGGAGGATGTCGACCGGCTGATGCACGAGGCGATCATCGATCACCTCGACAACGACATCGTCAGCCAGGCCTTTCGCGTGACCTGGCTCAAGATCAGGCTGATCCGGCAATACGAGACGCGCATTCACAACAGCATCATCGTGCCGGTGATGCGGGACCATCTCGCCATCATCGACGCCATAGAGTCTCGCGACGCCGCGCGCGCCGCCGAAGCGATGGCCGCCCATATCGGCAATGCCCGCACACGGGCGATGCAATACTGAGAAGCGATATTATCGAGAGGCAAGAGCAATAAGAATCGCGATTTCGCGCAGCAATACCGCAGCATGACGAGCCGGAATAACCGGCCGCAACGGGAGGGAAACGATCATGACGAGACTGACGAAGCGAGATTTCATCCAAGGCTCAGCGGCCCTCGGCACGGCCGTGTTCATGCCGGCCATCGCGCGGGCGCAAGCGACGGTGCTGCGCTGGGCGGACGGACAGCCGGTGACGCATCCCTCGCCGCAGGCGGCAGTCCGGGCTGCGGCCGAGCTGAAGGAGAAGACGGGCGGGCGCATCGAGGTCCAGAGCTTTCCCGGCGGGCAGCTCGGTTCCTCGCGCGACATGGTCGAGGCTGTGGCCTCCGGCGCGCTGACGATGGTGACGGAGGGGGCGGCGCAGCTCGGGCAGTTCGTGCCGCAGCTCTCGATCATCGAGGCGCCCTATATCTGGCGCGACCCGGCGCATATGACGCGGGCACTCTCCTCGCCGTTGATGGACGAACTCAACAAGGCGCTCGTCGAGAAGCGCGGCATGCGCGTGATCGGCGTCAACTATTACGGCGTGCGCCACATCACCAGCGGCAAGAAGGAGATCCGCTCCGCCGAGGACATGAAGGGCTTCAAGCTGCGCGTGCCGGAGGTCGACACCTTCAAGGCCATGGCGGAAGCCTGGGGCGCGCGGCCGACGCCGCTGAATTTCTCCGAGCTTTATCTCGCCCTGTCGCAAGGCGCGGTGGACGGGCAGGAGAATCCGCTGCCGACCATCGCCTCGGCAAAGCTCGGCGAGGTGCAGAAATACCTGATCCTCAGCGCCCACATTATCACGCCGCGGCTCGTCATCGTGAACGAGGCGGCCTGGAAGAAGCTCTCCGCCGCTGACCAGGCCGCGGTCAAGGCCGCAGTCGACGCCTCGGCCGCCTGGCAGGACAAGGAGATCATCACCCAGGAGAGCGGGCTCGCCGATACGCTCGGCAAGGCCGGCATGACGGTGATCACGCCTGATCTCGAAAGCTTCCGGAAGCCGGTGCTGGCGTCGCTGCCGGCCAAGTTCGAGAGCAAATGGGGCAAGGGCCTCTGGGAGCGCATCCAGTCGCTCTGAGACTGACGCTGGCGCGCTGTCATTCTCGGGCGACCGCAGGGAGACCCGAGAATCTCGCCGACGAGATGCTCGGGTCGCGCCCGAGCATGAAGAGCCTCTTCGCCCTCACGCCGTGCCCGCGGCAACCGCCTCTCCCGTTTGCGGAACATACTTATGCTTGATCGCCTCGTCCGATTCTGCGACCGCGCCATCGATGCGCTCGCCGTCGTGGTCCTGCTCGCGATGCTCACCGCCGTCATGCTCGGGGTGATCACCCGGGCCTATGACGACCCGCTGATCTGGACCGACGAGCTTTCGCGCTACCTGCTCGTCTGGACGGCGGCGCTGGGCTGGGTCATCGCCTCGCGGCGGCGCGTCCATATCCGCATCACCTTCTTCGCCGACATGCTGCCGAAGAGCGCCCGCCACGGCCTCGAAGTGCTGCTTCAGGGCGCGGTGGCGCTGTTCGGCCTGATGCTGATCTGGCAAGGCGCCGAGCTGGTGGAGCGCAACCACGACCTCGAGGCGACCTCGATGTCGATCTCGGTCGCCTGGCTCTATCTGCCGCTGATCCTCATCGGCGCCTTCGTGGCGCTGCAGGCGCTGGCCGAGGCGGCCCAGGCGCTGGCCGGGCGCATGCGCGTCCCCGAGATCGTGACCGAGGTGATCGAATGACCACCCTGATGTTCCAGATCACCGGCGTTTGGTTCCTGGCCATGCTCGCCGGCATGCCACTCTTCGCCTCGATGGGGCTCGCCGCCTTTGCCTTCGTCGCACTGGCCGATCTCTCGCTCTCCATCGTCCCGCAGAAGATCGCCCAGACGGCCAATTCCTTTCCGCTACTGGCGGCGCCGCTGTTCATCCTGATGGGCAACATCCTGAATTCGGCCGGCATCACCGAGAAGATCTTCGCCTTCGCCACGGCTGTGGTCGGCTGGATGCGCGGCGGGCTCTGCCACGCCAACATCATTGCGAGCGTGATCTTCTCCGGCATGTCGGGCTCGGCCGTGGCGGATGCGGCGGGCGTCGGCACCATCGAGATCAAGGCGATGGTCGACGAGGGCTATGACCGGCCGACTGCGGCTGCGATCACGGCGGCGTCCGCGACGATCGGGCCGATCATCCCGCCCTCGCTGCCGATGGTGGTTTACGGCGTCTCGGCCGATGTCTCGATCGGCGCACTGTTCCTCGCCGGGGTCATTCCCGGCATCATCATGGCTGGCGCGATGATGGTGATGGTCCGCTACATCGCGGCGAAGCGCAATCTGCCGCGCCACCCCTGGCCCGGCCTGATGGGGGTCTGGAAAGCCTTTCGCGATGCGTTCTGGGCGCTGATGGCGCCGGTCATCCTGTTCGGCGGCATGATGAGCGGCTATTTCACGCCGACCGAGGCAGCGGCAGTCGCGGCCGTCTATGCGCTGATCCTCGGCCTCTTCGTCTATCGCGACTTCAAGCTGTCGGAACTGCCGAAGATCGTGGTCGAGACCGTGGAGACGACTGGCGTCGTGATGTGCCTCGTCATGGCGGCGGGCGCGCTCGGCTGGTGCATGTCGATCTCGCGCGTGCCGCAGACGCTGACGCCGGCCATCGTCGAGAATATCTCGAACCCGCTGGTCTTCCTGCTGGTCTGCAACATCCTGCTGCTCGTGGTGGGCTGCTTCATGGAAGCGCTTGCCGCCATGCTGATCCTGATCCCGATCCTGGTGCCGGCGGCCAACAGCTACGGCATCGACCCGGTGCATTTCGGGATGATGTTCATCTTCAACCTCATCCTCGGCACCATCCACCCACCGGTGGGGGTGGTGATCTTCGTCACGGCCAAGATCGCCAATATCAGCTTCGAGGCGATGTCGAAGGCGATCATGCCCTGGCTGATCCCACTGCTCGCGACGCTGGTGGCGATCACGCTCTGGCCACCGCTCTCCACCTGGCTGCCCAATCTGGTGATGGGGAAGTGAGCGGGCGCGCCGGCCGGTCTTGTCAGCCCTCCGGCTCGCCGCCACCGTCGAGATAGCGGTCGACCGGAATGACGACGTCATGGTCGAGCGCGCCGATCGCGGCCTCGTCCTTGCCCTTGTAGGGGATCGCCAGCAGCACGTGCCGGATGGCGTTGAGCCGGGCGCGCAGCTTGTCGTTGCTGCGGACGATGAACCAGGGCGCGGCCTCGGAGGAGGTGCGGGCGAACATCTGGTCGAAGGCGCGCGAATAATCGTCGAAGCGGGGGATGGCCTCGAAGTCGATCGGCGAGAGCTTCCAGCGCTTGAGCGGGTCGTGCCAGCGGGCATGCAGCCGCGTCATCTGCATCTCGCGGCCGATCGTCATGAAGAGCTTGACGAGGCGGATACCGTCACGCGCCAGCATGCCTTCGAAGACAGGCGCCTCGCGCAGGAAGGTCTCGGTTTCCTCGGGCTTACAGAACCCCAGGACACGCTCGACGCCGGCGCGGTTATACCAGGAGCGATCGAAGAAAACGATCTGGCCGGCCGTCGGCATCTGTGCGGCATAGCGCTGGAAATACCACTGCCCCTTCTCGGTGTCGGAGGGCTTGGGCAGGGCGACGACATGAGCCTGGCGTGGCGGCAGGTGCTGGGTGAAGCGCGCGATGGTGCCGCCCTTGCCGGCACCGTCGCGGCCCTCGAAGACGATGACGATCCGCTCGCCATGCTCGACAGCCCAGTGCGTCAGCTTGAGCAGCTCGATCTGGAGCGGCAGCAGCTCGCGCTCGTAGCGCTTGCGCTTCATCCGCTTGCCATAGGGGTAGCCGCCGCTGTGATAAGCGGCGTCGACGATGGCCTCCGGCAGTTCCTCGGCCTCGATGTCGAAGCCTGCGTAAGCGCTGCTGTCGCCGTCCGAGGCCGGCTTCGATTTCGCCTTCGCGCGTTCCGCTGCCTTCGCGGACCTCTTGCCGGCTTTCGCGTCCGCCTTGGCCATCGGTGTCTCCTTTTGCCAGACTCTAGCCGGCGATGTCACGGAAGGGAATTGACGCCCCTGCGAGTTCCGCCCAGAAGGGCGCCGAGCCGGCCGATGCCGGCAGACCGCCAGGGCCTGCCATGGTCGACACGATCTCTCCCGAAGGCACAACGACCCGCAGCCTGATCGAGGCGCTGGGCGCGCCCGTCGTCCTGCTCGACGAGCAAGGCGTCGCGCTGGCGCTGAGCCCGGCGATGCGGGCGCTGATCCCGGGGCTGGAGACCGGCAAGCTGCTGGCGATGGTGCTGCGGGACCCGGACCTCAACGACGCCATCGACCAGGTGGCGCAGGAGGGTGTCGCCAGGACGGTCGAGCTCGTCGAGCGCGTGCCGTTCGAGCGCGCCTACCGCATCCATATCGCGGCACTGGAGGGCGGGCGCCGGCGCGCGACGCTCCTGACCTTCCAGGATCTGAGCGAGCAGCGCGTCATCGAGCGCATGCGCGTCGACTTCGTCGCCAATGCCAGCCATGAGCTGCGCACGCCGCTGGCCTCGCTGCTCGGCTTCGTCGAGACGCTGCAGGGGCCGGCGCGCAACGACGAGAAGGCACGCGAGCGCTTCCTCGGGATCATGCGCGAGCAGGGGCTGCGCATGGCCCGCCTCGTCGACGACCTGCTCTCGCTCTCGCGCATCGAGCAGCGCGCCCATGTCGCGCCCGACACGCCGGTCGATCTCGCCGGGATCGCGCGCGAGATCATCGACTCGCTCGCCCTGCTGGCGCGGGAGCGAGAGGTGACGCTGACGCTCAACACGCCACGCGAGCCGCTGCAGGTGCCGGGCGATCGCGACGAATTGCTGCGGCTGATGGAGAACCTCGTCGAGAACGCGATCAAATACGGCAAGCAGAGCGGCGAGGTGAGGATCAACGTCGAGGCGAGCGAGACCGAGGCCAGCTTCCAGGTCCGCGACGACGGGCCGGGCATCGCGCCCGAGCATCTGCCGCGTCTGACGGAACGCTTCTACCGCGTCGACACCGCCGCGAGCCGCGAGGCCGGCGGAACAGGGCTCGGCCTCGCCATCGTCAAGCACATCGTGCTGCGCCATCGCGGGCGCCTCACCATCGAGAGCAAGCCGGGGGAGGGCGCGACCTTCAAGGCGATCCTGCCGCGCTTCGAGGCGGCCGGCCGCGCCGGCTAGGGCGCCCGGCACAGGTCGCCTGCGCCATGGCGGCCGCTAAGTCTTCGAGCGTGCGAAGGCGGGCACCTGGAAGCGCCGGCGATAAGCGCCCGGCGTCATGCCGGTTACGCGCTTGAACAGGCGGCGGAAGAAGGCAGCGTCCTCATAGCCGACCTTCCAGCTGACGTCGTCGGCGGAGGCGTCCGTCCGTTCAAGGCGGCGCTTGGCGTCCTCGATCCTGAGGCGCTGGACGTAGTCGATGGGCGAGAAGCCGGTCGCCTCGGTGAAGCGGCGCTTGAAGGTGCGCTCGGCGAGGCCGGAACGGCGCACCATCTCCTCGATGGGGCTGGCGACGGCGAAGTGGCTCGCCAGCCAGCTCTGCGTTTCCGCGACCACGGCGTCGCCATGGTCGGTCCGGCCCTGGAAGACGATGTAGGGCGCGAGCCCGTCATGGTGCCATTGCAGCGCGAATGAGCGCGCCACGGTCTGGGCCGCCGTCGCGCCGACATGGCGGACGATGAGATAGAGCACCAGGTCATGCCAGGTCATCGAGGCGCCGGAGGTGACGAGCTCCTCGCGCGGTCCTGAGACCATCAGCACGCGCTCCGGACTCAGTGGCACGCGCGGGAAGGCGCGGGCGAAGGCCTCGGCATAGGCCCAATGGACGGTCGTGTCCTGATCGTCGAACAGCCCGGTCTCGGCCAGCAGGAACACGCCCGAGCAGGCCGAGCAGAGCAGCGCGCCATCGGCATGCATGCGCCGCGCCCAATCGATGAGCTGCGGATAGCGGCCGGTCTTCCAGCCATCCGGCCCGAGCAGGATCGAGGGCACGATCACGATGTCCGTCCTGCCGACCTCGGAGACCGCGCGATGCGCCTCGACAGGCAGGCCGCTGGCGAGCTGCACGGCGCCGCGCTCGGCCGCGACGATCTCGACCGTGAAGGGGGCCTGCGTCGGCAATGCCGGCTCGATCTGGCCGAGCATGCGGAAGGAGCCGAGTACGTCGTAGATGCCGCTCAGCGTCGAGATGACCGCATCCGGGATCGCGACGAGGCTGACATGCAGCGGCCGTGTCGTCGCCGACATTTCTGGACCTCCTGGCACGAACGGACCGTCCCTGGCCGAACTCGCACTGCCGGGCCGGGCGGCCGCTCGCCATCCTGCCGCCATCTCCGCGCAAGGGGCGCGGGAATGCAAGGAAAGAGCGAAAGATGGCGGTCAATCAGGAGAAACTCGACGCGCTTGTCGGGCGTCTGATCACGGAGATCTCGGCGGGATATGGCGGCGTGATGGTCGCGCTCGGCGACAAGCTCGGACTCTACAAGGCCATGGCGGGTGCGGGGCCGCTGAGCTCGCAGGAGCTGGCCCGGCGCAGCGGCTGCGCCGAGCGCTATGTCCGCGAATGGCTGAACTCGCAGGTGGCCGGCGGCTATCTCGATTATCATCCGCTGTCCCGGACCTATGAATTGTCGCCGGAGCAGGAGGCGGTGCTGGCGAACGAGCTGAGCCCGGTCTTCCTGCCCTATGCCTGGCAGATCGTCGCCTCGATGTGGGCGGACGAGCCCAAGACGCTTGCCGCCTTCCGATCCGGCAAGGGCGTGAGCTGGGGCGAGCATGACGAGCGGCTGTTCTGCGGGATCGCGGCGTTCTACCGGAATGCCTGTAGCGCCAGCCTGATCGATGCGTGGCTGCCGATGCTCGACGGGGTGACGGACAAGCTCGAGAAGGGGGCGAGCGTCGCCGACGTCGGCTGCGGCCACGGGCACTCGACCGTGCTGATGGCCAAGGCTTTCCCGGAAAGCCGCTTCTGGGGCTTCGATACGCACGAGGAATCCATCGACATCGCGCGCCGCGTCGCGAAGGCGGCAGGGGTCGAGGATCGGGTGCAGTTCGAGATCGCCAAGGCCGACGGCTATGAGCGGCGCGGCTACGATCTCGTCTGCTTCTTCGACTGCCTGCACGACATGGGCCGGCCGGTCGAGGCGGCGCGCTATGCATCCTCGGCCATGGCGGAGGATGGCACGCTGATGCTGATCGAGCCCTTCGCCGGCGACCGCGTCGAGGAGAACATCAACCCCATCGGCCGGCTCTATTATGCCGGGTCGACGACGATGTGCTGCGCTCACGCGATCTCCGAGAAGGGGACGCACGTGCTCGGCGCGCAGGCCGGCCCGCAGCAGCTCGAGACGCTTCTCACATCGGCGGGGTTCGGCAGCGTGCGAAGGGCCGGCACGACGCCGTTCAACCTGATCATCGAGGCCAGGCAATAAGCAGGCCCCGACGTCGATGGCCCGTTCACCCCCGTGCTCGCAGGGAGGGTGAGCGGGCCTTCCGTTCAGGAGACGTGCCGGCGATCGATGGGCAAGGCTTCGCGTTGAGGCGACGGGAGCCGGAACAGACCGCGGCCGGCGCGGTTGAAAGCGCGCGCTCCTGCTCCCAAGTGAGCCCGTCTATCCCTCTACGAGAACAGTTCCCCCCATGAAGCAGTCCGATCGCAAGCGCGCCCTGGTGTTGCGCAACCCCAAGGCGCGGCGCGGGCAGGAGGCGCTCGATGGCCCCCTGCAGCAGCTGGCGCAGGGCGGGATCGATGTCACGATCGAGACGTTCGAGGCCCTGCCGGAGATCGCGCGCGACATCGTGCGGCTGCGCAGCATGGCCGACCTGATCGTGATCTGCGGCGGGGACGGGTCGATTTCATCCGGGGCGCTAGCGGTGATGGAAAGCGGCCTGCCTCTCGGCATCATGCCCATGGGAACGGCGAACGACCTGGCCCGGACGCTCGCGATCCCGATGGATCTGACGGAAGCGGCCAAGGTGATCGCCGATGGTCATTCGCGGCGTGTCGACATGGGGACGGTGAACGGCCACGCCTTCTTCAACGTCGCCAGCATCGGCCTGAGCAGCGAGCTCGCGCAGGGGCTCGATCCGACATTGAAGAAGCGCTTCGGGCGCCTCGGCTATGCGCTGGCGGCGACGAAGGTGCTGACGAAGGCCTCGCGCTTCCACGCGAAAATCACGGAGAAGGGCCGCACCGCCGAGGTCGACACTTTCCAGATCGCGATCGGCAACGGCCGGCATTATGGCGGCGGCAACGTCGTCCGGGACGACGCCGAGATCGATGACGGCCATCTCGACCTCTACAGCCTCGAACTCACGAATCTCTGGAAGCTCGCGCTCATGCTGCGTTCGTTCCGGTCCGGCACCCACGGCGCCTGGCGCGAGGTCCGTACCGCGCGCTGCGTCGAGTTCGACATCGAGACCAGGCGCCCCATGCCGGTGAACACCGATGGCGAGATCGTCACGGCGACGCCAGCCCATTTCAAGGTTCATCCGGCGGCCGTCGCGATCTTCGCCCCCGAGCCCGATCCGCGCGCAGAACTGCTTCGCATGCCCCTGTTCCACAGATGAGGAGCATGCGAGATCACGCCTCGTCGAGCGCCTCGCTTGGGGCGTCAGGTGCGCGCGATCCTGGGATTGTGACAGTTTTCGTGACGGCTCGTCATGTGGCTGTCATATAGAGGGTGTTCTGACAGGCCGCTGTAAACAGCGACCAGAGAGGACATCTCAATGCGCAAGATTCTCGTTCTCGCGGCCGTGGCCGCCGGGATCGCCGGTTCCGCCCAGGCTGCCGATATCACCGGCGCCGGCGCGACCTTCCCCTTCCCGATCTATGCGAAGTGGGCCGAGGCCTACAAGAAGGAGACGGGTACCGGCCTGAACTACCAGTCGATCGGCTCGGGCGGCGGCATCCGTCAGATCAAGGCGAAGACCGTCGCCTTCGGCGCCACCGACGCTCCGCTCAAGGGCGAGGACCTGACCAAGGACGGCCTGATCCAGTTCCCCTCCGTGATGGGCGGCATCGTTCCCGTCGTGAACATCGCCGGCGTCGAGCCGGGCAAGCTCAAGCTCTCGGGCGACGTCATCGCCCAGATCTTCCTGGGCGACATCAAGAAGTGGAACGACCCGAAGATCGCTTCGCTCAACGCCGGCGTCACGCTGCCGGACGCCAACATCAACCCGGTCTACCGTTCGGACGGCTCGGGCACGACCTTCCAGTTCACCGACTACCTCTCGAAGGTTTCGTCCGACTGGAAGTCGAAGATTGGCACCAACACCGCCGTTCAGTGGCCGGTCGGCATCGGCGGCAAGGGCAATGAGGGCGTCTCGGCCTCGGTCAAGCAGGTCGCCAACTCGATCGGCTATGTCGAATATGCCTACGCCAAGCAGAACAAGCTCTCCCACACGCTGGTGAAGAACGCCGACGGCAATTATCCGGCTCCGGACGACAAGTCCTTCCAGGCCGCTGCCGCCAACGCCAACTGGAACGAGGCCCCCGGCTTCGGCATCTCGCTCAACAACCAGAAGGGCGCGGAAGCCTGGCCGATCACCTCGGCGACCTTCATCCTGGTCCATGCCAAGCCGGAGAAGCCGGAAGAGGTGCAGGCCGCGCTGAAGTTCTTCGACTGGGCCTACAAGAGCGGCGACAAGCTGGCTGCCGACCTCGACTACGTCGCCCTGCCGGCGAATGTGAAGGACCAGGTCCGCAACGCCTGGAAGGGCGTGACCGACAACGCCGGCAAGCCGATCTTCTGATCGCTGCCGATCTACTGAAGGCGAGGCGGAATTTCCGCCTCGCCGACACACTGGCCCTCATCCTGAGGAGCCGCTACAGCGGCATCCCGATGGATGATCCCGGAGCATCTGCCGAAGCTGCCCTCGAGGCGCGTTCCGGCGGCGGCTCCTCAGGATGAGGGCTGAGGCTGATCGGGCCGGGCGACCGGACGCCGACAGTTCCAGCCACGATACCGGAGCCTCCGCGGATGACCGCAGCAACCGACATGACGAGCCTTCCCGCCGGGGGCATGGTGACCCGCAGGGCGCCGAAGGCAGGCTTCGACCGCCTCTTCCGCACCGCCAGCTTTACTGCTGCCTTGCTCGTGCTCGTGCTGCTCGCCGGCATCATGGTCTCGATGGTCGTCGGCGGCTGGCCGGCCTTCCGCGAGTTCGGCTTCGGCTTCATCACCTCGACCGTCTGGGACACCCAGAACGAGCAATACGGCGCCTGGCCGGCCATCGTCGGCACGCTCTCGACCGCGCTGATCGCGCTCGTCATCGGCGTGCCGCTCTCGCTCGGCATCGCGGTCTACCTGACCCAGCTCGCGCCAGCCTGGTTCAAGAAGCCCGTCAGCACTGCGATCGAGCTGCTCGCGGCCGTGCCGTCGATCATTTACGGCATGTGGGGGTTGTTCGTCTTCGTGCCGCTCTTCGCGCAATATGTGCAGATTCCGGTGTCGAACGTCGTCGAGGGCATGCCGATCCTCGGCACCGTCCTCTATTCGCGCTCGCCGTCGGGCCTCGGCATCTTCACGGCCGGCTTCATCCTGGCCTTCATGATCGTGCCCTTCATCGCCTCGATCACCCGCGACATGCTGGAGCAGATCCCCTCCGTGCTGCGCGAAAGCGCCTATGGCATCGGGGCGACGACCTGGGAGGTCGTGCGCCATGTGCTGGTGCCGCAGGCCGGGGTCTCGATCATCGGCGCCATCATGCTCGGCCTCGGCCGCGCGCTCGGCGAGACCATGGCCGTGACCTTCGTGGTCGGCAACGCCAACCGCCTGTCGGCCTCGATCCTCGACCCCGGCTCGACCATCGCCTCGCGCATCGCCAACGAGTTCAACGAGGCCATGGGCCTGCAGCTCAATTCGCTGATCGCGCTGGGCTGCATCCTGTTCTTCGTCACCTTCGTCGTCCTCTGCATCGCGCGGCTGCTCGTCTCCCGCGTCAAGCGCTACTGAGGCCCGGAGAAACCGCCATGACCACATCGACCTCCGCCTCTCCCCGCGAACTGCCGCATGTGCCCTGGGGCCGCGTGCGCCAGGGCCGGCGCTCCGCCGACCGCGCCATGAAGCTGATCGCCACCGGCTTCACCTTCTGCGCCATCTTCGTGCTGTTCTGGATCCTCGGCATGCTGGTGGTGAAGGGCATCGGCGGGCTCTCGCTGGCGACCTTCACGCAGGTGACGCCCGGGCCCGGCTCGGAAGGCGGCGGCCTCGCCAACGCCATCGTCGGCTCCTTCGTGCTGACCTTCCTCGGCATTGCGGTGGCGACACCGATCGGCGTGCTAGCCGGCACCTGGCTCGCGGAATACGGCCGGAAATCCCAGCTCGCGAACCTGATCCGCTTCATCAACGACATCCTGCTCTCGGCGCCGTCGATCCTGATCGGTCTGTTCGTCTATGTGATCCTCGTCGAGCCGTTCCGCGGCTATTCCGGCTGGGCCGGCGGCGTCGCGCTCGGCATCATCGCGATCCCGGTCATCGTGCGCACCACCGAGGACATGCTGAACCTCGTTCCCAGCCCGCTTCGGGAGGCGGGCGCCGCGCTCGGCGCCCCGCCGGCGGTCGTCATCACCAGCGTGACCTGGCGCGCGGCCAAGGCCGGCATGGTCACCGGCATCCTGCTGGCGCTGGCCCGCATCGCCGGCGAAACCGCGCCGCTGATCTTCACCGCGCTAAACAACAACTTCTGGTTCTCGCCGAGCCTCGTCGGCGGCGTCTCCAACCTGCCGGTGACGATCTACCAGTTCGCCTCCGCCCCTTACGAGAACTGGCAACAGCTCGCCTGGGCCGGCTCGCTCATCATCACCATGTCGATCCTCGTGCTCTCCATCGTCGCCCGGCGCATCGTCGCCGGCGGCAAGTGAGAGCTGACCCAACCCGACTGCGAACCGACCTTAAGGACCATGTCGATGCTTTCGACCCTTGAACTCTCCCCGCAGACGCTCGATGCCGAAGCGCCCATCCGCATCGCGGTGAAGAACCTCGATTTCTACTACGGCGAGCACAAGGCGCTGAAGAACATCAATCTCGACTTCCGTGACCGCCACGTCACGGCGCTGATCGGCCCCTCGGGTTGCGGCAAGTCGACCCTGCTGCGCATCTTCAACCGCATCTACTCGCTCTACCCGGAGCAGCGCGCCGAGGGCGAGGTGCTGCTCGACGGGCGCAACGTCATCTCCAAGGATGTCGACGTGAACGAGCTGCGCTCGCGCGTCGGCATGGTGTTCCAGAAGCCGACGCCCTTCCCGATGTCGATCTACGACAACGTCGCCTTCGGTATCCGCCTCTACGAGAAGCCGCCGAAGTCCGAACTCGACGACCGCGTCGAGGGCGCGCTGCGCCGCTCGGCCCTGTGGGACGAGGTCAAGGACAAGCTGAAGAGCTCCGGCATGGGCCTTTCGGGCGGCCAGCAGCAGCGCCTGTGCATTGCGCGCACCATCGCGCAGAAGCCGGAGGTGATCCTGTTCGACGAGCCGACCTCGGCGCTCGACCCGATCTCGACCGGCAAGATCGAGGACCTGCTGGAGCAGCTCAAGAGCGACTTCACCATCGTCATCGTCACGCACAACATGCAGCAGGCGGCGCGCATCTCGCAGTACACCGCCTTCATGTATCTGGGCGAGGTCATCGAGTTCGCGCCGACCAACACGATCTTCATGAACCCGGCCAAGAAGCAAACGCAGGACTACGTCACCGGCCGCTTCGGCTGAGCCCGCGCCTTTTGTATGATCGCTTTTTCTTCACGCGAAACGGTCTCACTTCGCTTGAAAGTGCTTTGAGGACCACGCCATGACCGACCATATCGTCCGCTCCTACGACACCGACCTCGAAGGCCTTCGCCGCAGCCTCGCCGAGATGGGCGGCATGGCCGAGCGCATGCTGGCCGACTCCACCGTGGCGCTGGTGCGCCGTGACACGGCGCTCGCCCAAAAGATCATCTCTGCCGACCTGCGCCTGGACAATCTCCAGCGCGATGTCGAGGAGAAGGCGGTGCTCACCATCGCCCGCCGCCAGCCGCTGGCGCAGGATCTGCGCGAGCTGATCTCGGCGATCCGCATCGCCGCCGATGTCGAGCGCGTCGGCGACCTCGCCAAGAACATCGCCAAGCGCGCGGTCGCCATCTCCGGCCAGTTCCAGCCGCCGCACCGCGCGGTGGTCGGGCTCGAGCATATCAGCCGGCTCGTCCAGGCCCAGCTCAAGGACGTGCTGGACGCCTATGCCGCCAGCAACGAGCAGAAGGCGCTGGAGGTCTGGCGCCGCGATGACGAGATCGACGCGCTCTACACCTCGCTGTTCCGCGAGCTCCTGACCTACATGATGGAGGATCCGCGCAACATTACCTTCTGCACGCATCTGCTGTTCTGCGCCAAGAACATCGAGCGCATCGGCGACCACACCACCAACATCGCCGAGACGATCCACTATCTCATCACCGGCGATACGCTCGACGTGAACCGGCCGAAGCTCGACACGACCAATATCGAGGTCGAAGCGGTCACCGGGCAGTAAGCGCGATCGGACGGCTGTCCCGACCATCCGCGTCTTTGCGAGCCGAAGGCCGTGTTCGAGACGTGGATGCTCGCCACAAGGGCGAGCATGACGGTGTGGCTGCTGAATAGAAACGGAAGGCGAAGATGGCCGCACGCATCCTGATCGTGGAGGACGAAGAGCCGCTCACCCTGCTGCTGCGCTACAATCTCGAGGCCGAGGGCTTCGAGGTGGACAGTGTGGCGCGTGGGGATGATGCGGAACTGCATCTGCGCGACCACACTCCCGATCTCGTGCTGCTCGACTGGATGCTGCCGGGGCTCTCCGGCATCGAGCTGTGCCGTCGCCTGCGCTCGCGGCGCGACACCGAGCGGGTGCCGATCATCATGCTGACGGCCCGGGGCGAGGAGACCGAGCGCGTGCGCGGCCTCGCCACCGGCGCCGACGACTATGTGGTGAAGCCTTTTTCGCTGCCGGAACTGATTGCGCGCATCCAGGCGCTTCTTCGCAGGGCAAAGCCCGGTCACGTTGCGGGGCTGCTGCAGGCGGGCGATCTCGAACTCGACCGCACGACAAGGCGTGTCCGCCGCGCCGGCAGCGAGCTGCATCTCGGCCCCACGGAATTCCGCCTGCTGGAGTTCCTGATGCAGGCGCCGGGGCGGGTCTATTCGCGCGCCCAGCTTCTCGACGCGGTCTGGGGTCGCGACGTCTATATCGACGAGCGCACCGTGGACGTGCATGTCGGGCGCCTGCGCAAGGCGATCACGCCCGTCAACACCAAGGACCCGCTGCGCACCGTTCGCGGCGCCGGTTACGCCTTCGACGAGACGTTTGCGCGCAGCTGACGCGCGCAAATAGCGGCAGGCTCAGGCGTTCGGCCCGCCTTCGATGTCGCCGGCCCAGGCCAGGGCTTCCTCGAACTGATCGGGCTTGAAGGCCCGCACGGTGACGAAGGGGATCGCCGGGTTCACCAGGCTTACGAAGCCGGACAGCCAGCCATTGTCGGTGATCACCGCCTCGCGCGGGAAGCGGCGCAGCTCCCAGAGCTTGCCGATGCTATAGCGCGCATCCTTCCAGGCGGCCTTGAGTGTCATGTCGGTGAAGCCGGTGAGATCGGCGAGAATGCCGACATGCTCGTGCCGTCCCAGCCGCGATTCGATATCGGCGATGATGCGGTCCAGATCCTCGACCGTCAGAGTTTCGGACAAGCGGTAGGCGCCGACATGATCGGGCGCAGGCAGGATTGTGAGCATGGAGCCTCCTCCGGGTGAGAACGCGCGGGGACCGGGGAGGTTTCGCGCTGGCCCGCTTCTTGAAGGACGTAAGACTTTTCTATAACGGCGATCTCGCCGAGGACGGGCGGTTTCGCGATCGTCCTTCCACCCAAAGCCCGAAGGAGCGGCGATGAGCGCCATCACCTCGCCGATCACTAGCCGTGAGCTTGCGGCCGTCGCCCGCCTCAGGATCGTGCCGCGGCGCTTCTACGGACGCTGGGTCGCCGCCATCGCCATCACCTTCGCGCTGGCCTGGGTGGTGCTGGCCTTCGCTCAGGGCGATATCGCCTGGCCGGTGGTCGCGCAGTTCTTCACGGCGCCGGCGATCCTCGCCGGTCTGGTCAACACGCTGATCATGACCGCCTGCGCCATGGCGCTCGGCATCGTGCTCGGGATTGTCTTTGCGATCATGTACATGTCGCCGAACCCGGTGCTGCGCAGCGTCGCGCTGTTCTACATCTGGTTCTTCCGCGGCACGCCGCTGCTGCTGCAACTGCTGCTCTGGTTCAACCTGGCGCTGATCTTCCCGACCATCGGCATTCCCGGCGTCATCTCCTGGCGCACCATCGACGTCATCGGGCCGTTCATGGCGACGCTGCTCGGGCTCGGCATGAACCAGGGCGCCTATACCGCCGAGGTGGTGCGCGGCGGCATCCTCTCCGTCGATACCGGCCAGACCGAAGCCGCCAAGGCGATCGGTATGACGCGGCTGACGACGTTGCGCCGGATCGTGCTGCCGCAGGCGATGCGGGTCATCATCCCGCCGGTCGGCAACGAGGTCATCAGCATGGTGAAGCTCACCTCCGTGGCGAGCGTGATCCAGTATGCGGAGATCCTGCGCAATGCGCAGACGATCTACTATGCCAATGCGCGCGTCATCGAATTGCTGATCGTCGCCGCCGGCTGGTACCTCCTCGTGGTGACGGTGCTGCAGATCGGCCAGTATTTCCTCGAGCGCCATTTCTCGAAGGGGCGCGGAGAGCGGCGCGCAAAACGCGCCACCGTGCAGGAGGAACCCGCATGAGCGCGGCCGCGACCATGGTTCCGTCCGATACGGCGATCGTCACCGTCGCCAATGTCAGCAAGTTCTTCGGCCCGCTCAAGGCGCTGAACAATGTCTCGCTCTCGATCGAGCCCGGCACGGTTCAGTGCATCATCGGCCCCTCGGGCTCGGGCAAGTCGACGCTTCTTCGCTGCATCAACCAGCTCGAGAAGATCGATGAGGGCGCGATTGCCGTCGATGGCGAGCTGATCGGCTATCGCCGTGTCGGCGAGACGCTGCATGAGCTGACCGATCCCGAGGTCTCGCAGCAGCGTCTGGCGACCGGCATGGTCTTCCAGCGCTTCAACCTGTTCAACCACATGACGGCGCTGCAGAACATCATCGAGGGGCCGCTCACCGTTCTCAAGCGCCCGCGCAAGGAGATCGTCGCGGAAGCCATGGCCCTGCTTGAGCGCGTCGGCCTCTCGGACAAGCGCGACGCCTATCCGAGCGAGCTTTCCGGCGGGCAGCAACAGCGCATCGCCATCGCGCGGGCGCTGGCGATGAAGCCGAAGCTGATGCTCTTCGACGAGCCGACCTCGGCGCTCGACCCCGAGCTCGTCGGCGAGGTGCTGAACGTGATGCGCGATCTCGCCGCGACGGGCATGACCATGATCGTGGTGACGCATGAACTCGGCTTCGCGCGCGAGGTCGCGGGCGACGTCGTGTTCATGGACAAGGGCGAGATCGTCGAGCAGGGTCCGCCGCAGACCGTTCTCGTCGCGCCGCAGCAGCAACGCACGCGCGACTTCATCGCGGCCGTCCTGAAGTGACGATCGGTATCATTTCATAACCGGGAGAGACCCAATGCTTCGTTTGACCCTCGCCTCCGCCCTGCTTGCGGCGACCGCTCTGGCCGCCCAGGCCCAGGCCCTGCCGGAGCGCGTCAAGACCGCCGGCAAGATCGTCATCGCGACGATGCCGAACTACCCGCCGATCTCCTTCAAGGACCCGGCCACCAACCAGCTCTCTGGCTTCGACATCGAGCTCGGCGAGGCCATCGGCAAGGAACTCGGCGTCAAGGTGGAGTGGCAGGAGATCGCCTTCGCCCAGATGCTGCCCTCGCTGCAGACCGGCCGCGTCGACACCGTGCTGGCCGGCATGAGCGACCTGCCGGCCCGGCGCGAGCAGGTCGATTTCGTCGACTACATGGTCTCGGGCGCGCAGTTCTACACGGTGTCGGCCTTCAAGGATCAAGTGAAGTCGGTTGAGGACCTCTGCGGCAAGAGCGTCGGCGCCAGCCGCTCGACCAACTGGCCGCGCCAGATCGGCGAGTGGAGCGAGGCGAACTGCGTCGCCAAGGGCAAGCCGGCGATCACCGTGGTCGGCACCGAAGGTTCGGCCGACGCCCGGACGCAGCTCAAGACGCAGCGCCTGCAGGGCGGCGTCCAGGGCAGCGAGACGATGGGCCATTTCCAGAAGCTGGAGCCCAACACCTACATCCCGCTCGGCAAGCCCTTCACCCGCTCGCTGAGCGGCATGCCGTTCTCGAAGACGGCCGAGGGCACCCAGCTGCGCGACGCGGTCAAGGGCGCGATCGACCGGCTCCAGGCCAATGGCGGCTATGACGCGCTGATCGCCAAGTACGGCCTCGTCGACAACCCGCTGAAGCCGATTGTCCTCAACCAGGGCGAGTGAGGCGCGGGCGTCCTCGCGCTAGCCGTCATTGCGAGGAGCAATGCGACGAAGCAATCCAGGGGCGGCAGCGCTCTGCCTCTCCCTGGATTGTCTCGCTTTGCTCGCAATGACGGATTCGCCCCATGGGCTTGCGGTGCCGGCGGGGCTGCCGTAACCCGTTGAGGTCTTCCTTCCCGACCACGCCACCGCTCTCCGCATCATGACCGCCTCGATCACCGACCGTTATGCCGCCCAGGTCGAGGCGGGAGCCATCGAGCGCGATCCTGCGCAGGTCGCTGTCGTGAAGAAGCTCGAAGCGCTGAGCGCCACGCTCGCGGCGCGCCGGCTCGCCCGCAAGGGCAGCGCGCTCGGCTGGCTGTTCGGCAAGAAGCCTGCCGCCGGCGAGGTGCCGACGGGGCTCTACATCTGGGGCTCGGTCGGCCGCGGCAAGACCATGCTGATGGACATGTTCTTCGAGGCGGCGCCGGTGAAGCGCAAGCGCCGGGTGCATTTCCACGAGTTCCTGGCGGATGTGCACGGGCGCGTCCATGCCTATCGCCAGAAGATCAAGAGCGGCGAGGTCAAGGAGAACGACCCGATCGCGCCCGTGGCGGCGGATCTCGCCGCAGAAGCCTATCTGCTCTGCTTCGACGAGTTCACCGTCACCGACATCGCCGATGCGATGATCCTGGGGCGGCTCTTCACCGCATTGTTCGCGGCCGGGGTCGTGGTGGTCGCGACCTCGAATGTCGAGCCCTCGCGGCTCTATGAGGGCGGGCTCAACCGGGCGCTGTTCCTGCCCTTCATCGATCTGCTTCAGGTCAAGGTCGAGGTGCTGCGCCTCGATTCCCGTACCGATTTCCGGCTGGAAAAGCTCGGCGGTGCGCCGGTCTATCACGTTCCGGCCGATCCGAAGGCGAAGGCCGCGCTCGACGCTGCCTTCAAGGCACTTTCCGGCGTCGCGGAAGGGCCGAGGGCTGTGCTCAACGTGCAGGGGCACGACCTCGTCGTGCCGCAGGCGGCGGGCGGCGTGGCGCGGGCGCATTTCGCCGATCTGTGCAGCCAGGCCTATGGCGCTTCGGACTACATCGCGCTGGCGCAGCGCTTCCACACGCTGGTGCTCGACGATATCCCGATCCTCGATTTCGACCGGCGCAACGAGGCCAAGCGCTTCATCATCCTGATCGACACGCTCTACGAGCACCACGTCAAGCTCGTCGCCTCCGCGGCGGCCGAGCCGCACGAACTCTACCATGCCAGGCAGGGGCGCGAGGCCTTTGAGTTCGACCGGACGGTCTCACGGCTGATCGAGATGCGCTCGGAGGAGTATCTCGCCATGCCGCATGGCCGGCCGGATTCGACCGCGAGCGGGGATGCCACCGGACTGGTCGAGACCTGACCCATGCCGCAGCGCGAGCCGAGCGAGACCCGCATCCTCACGGTCGCCAGCGAGCATCTGCGCAAGTTCGGGCTGAAGCGCTTCACCGTCGTCGCGGTGGCGGAAGAGGCGGGGATGACCCACGCCAATGTCTACCGCTATTTCCCTTCGCGCGTGGCGCTGGTCGATGCGGTGGTCGATGTCTGGCTGAAGGCGACCGAGCGCCGGCTCGCCGACATCGCCGACGGTCCCGATCCCGCCGACGACAAGCTGGAGCGCCTGATCATGGCGCTCGCCAAGGCCAATCGCGACCTGCTGAGCGAGGACCCGCATCTCTTCGCGGCCCTGTCGCAGGCCGTGGCGAAGCGCCATGCCATCAGCCGGCGCAACCGCACCCGCGTGCGCGCGCTGTTCGAACGCGTCGTCGACGAGGGCATCGCGACCGGCGTCTTCGAGCCGCGCGACCGCGACCGGGCCGTCGCCTTCGTCATCGACGCCACGCATCGCTTCATCCATCCGGCCTCGCTGGCGCTGGAGGCGGACGTGCCGCAGACCTCGGTCGATACGAGGCTCTCCACCCTGATCCGGGTGATCCTGCGAGTGCTCGGCAGCGGGATCGTGTGAAAAATCTGGTGACGAATTACAAAATTCGTAAATTGTAATCGGCGGATTTCCAGCCTGGCTCCAGCCCCGGAAGCCGAGCGCAATTTAGTGAATTCGGCGCAAGCCTTTGAAAAATAATAATCTGTCTGCCCGCGCGCGTAGCGCTTGCGCCCGACAGCCCGGAAAAAGCCGCTTTTCCGGCGAGGGTTGCGGCAAAAGCCCGGTTTGGGCCAAAGGAACGCACGGTTTGGCCGGCTCGCCGGCCTCTCGCAATGCCAAGGCATTTGGATGCCCGGACCGGCTGGAGCCGGCTTCGGTCGAAGCGCCAGAACAAAGGACTAGGCTATGGCCCGTAAGAAGATCGCCCTCATCGGCTCCGGCCAGATCGGCGGCACGCTCGCCCACCTCGCCGGCCTGAAGGAACTGGGGGACGTCGTCCTCTTCGACATCGCCGAGGGCATCCCGCAGGGCAAGGGTCTGGACATCGCCGAATCCGCGCCGGTCGACGGCTTCGACGCCGGCTACAAGGGCACGAACACCTACGAGGACATCAAGGGCGCCGACGTCGTCATCGTCACCGCCGGCGTGCCGCGCAAGCCCGGCATGAGCCGCGACGACCTGATCGGCATCAACCTGAAGGTCATGAAGGCCGTCGGCGAGGGCATCAAGCAGTATGCCCCCAAGGCCTTCGTGATCTGCATCACCAACCCGCTCGACGCCATGGTCTGGGCGCTGCAGAAGTTCTCGGGCGTCAAGCCGAACATGATCTGCGGCATGGCCGGCGTGCTCGACTCGGCCCGCTTCCGCCACTTCCTCGCCGAGGAGTTCCAGGTTTCGGTCAAGGACGTCTCGGCCTTCGTGCTCGGCGGCCATGGCGACGACATGGTGCCGCTGGTCCGCTATTCGGGTGTCGCCGGCATCCCGCTGCCGGACCTCGTCAAGATGAAGTGGACCACGCAGGAGAAGCTGGACGCCATCGTCGAGCGCACCCGCAAGGGCGGCGGCGAGATCGTCAACCTGCTGAAGACCGGCTCCGCCTTCTACGCTCCCGCGGCCTCGGCGATCGCGATGGCCGAGAGCTATCTCAAGGACCAGAAGCGCGTGCTGCCGGCGGCTGCCGCCCTCAAGGGCCAGTACGGCGTCAAGGACATGTTCGTCGGCGTGCCGGTGGTGATCGGTGCCAAGGGCATCGAGCGCGTCGTCAAGATCCGCCTCAACGGCGCCGAGAAGGAGATGCTGGCGAAGTCGGTCGCCTCCGTCCAGTCGCTCATCGACGCCTGCAAGACCGTCGATCCGTCGCTGGTGTGACATGAAGCGGGTGGCGAGATGGCGCCGGCGCTGAGAGCGCCCGCCATCTTCCGCCCGCTCCTCGCCATTCGCATTCGCTGTCAGGGAAACCGAGCACATGAACATCCATGAATACCAGGGCAAGGCCATCCTCAAGGAGTTCGGCGCGCCCGTCTCCGCCGGCTTCCCGGCGCTGACCGTCGCCGAGGCCGTCGAGGCCGCCAAGAAGCTGCCCGGCCCGCTTTATGTCGTGAAGTCGCAGATCCATGCCGGCGGTCGCGGCAAGGGCAAGTTCAAGGAACTCGGCCCCGACGCCAAGGGCGGCGTGCGCCTGGCCAAGTCGGTCGAGGAAGTCGAGAGCCACGCCAAGGAGATGCTCGGCAACACGCTGGTCACCATCCAGACCGGCGAGACCGGCAAGCAGGTCAACCGCCTCTATATCGAGGACGGCTCGGACATCGAGAAGGAGTTCTACCTCTCGGCGCTGGTCGACCGCGAGACCTCGCGCATCGCCTTCGTCATCTCGACCGAGGGCGGCATGGACATCGAGGCCGTCGCGCATGACACGCCCGAGAAGATCGAGACCTTCTCGGTCGATCCCGCCACCGGCATCATGCCGCATCACGGCCGCGCCATGGCGCGCATCCTCGGTCTGAAGGGCGACCTCGCCAAGCAGGCCGGCACCGTGCTGGGCCAGATCTACGCGGCGTTCGTGGCCAAGGACATGGACATGCTCGAGATCAACCCGCTGATCGTGACGACGCAGGGCCAGATCAAGTGCCTGGACGCCAAGGTCTCGTTCGACTCGAACTCGCTCTACCGTCACCCCGAAGTCGTCGCGCTGCGCGACGTCACGGAGGAGGATGAGAAGGAGATCGAGGCGTCGAAGTATGACCTCGCCTATATCGCGCTCGACGGCACGATCGGCTGCATGGTCAATGGCGCGGGCCTCGCCATGGCGACGCTCGACATCATCCAGCTCTACGGCGAAAGCCCGGCGAACTTCCTCGACGTCGGCGGCGGCGCCACCGAGGAGAAGGTGACCGCGGCCTTCAAGATCATCACCGCCGACCCGAAGGTGAAGGGCATCCTCGTCAACATCTTCGGCGGCATCATGAAGTGCGACGTCATCGCCCGCGGCGTGCTCGCGGCTGTGAAGGCCGTCGGCCTCGAAGTTCCGCTGGTGGTGCGCCTCGAAGGTACGAATGTCGAGGAAGGCAAGAAGATCATCCGCGAATCCGGCCTGAACGTCATTCCCGCCGACGACCTCGACGATGCGGCGCAGAAGATCGTCGCTGCGGTCAAGAAGGCCTGAGGAGCAGACATGTCCATCCTGATCGACAAGAACACCAAGGTCATCTGCCAGGGCTTCACCGGCAAGAACGGGACCTTCCACTCCGAGCAGGCGATCGCCTATGGCACGCAGATGGTCGGCGGCACCTCGCCGGGCAAGGGCGGCTCGCTGCATCTCGGCCTGCCTGTCTTCGACAGCGTGCACGAGGCGAAGGCCCAGACCGGCGCCACCGCGTCCGTCGTCTATGTGCCGCCTCCGGGCGCCGCGGACGCGATCTGCGAGGCGATCGACGCCGAGATCCCGCTGGTGATCTGCATCACCGAGGGCATCCCGGTGCTCGACATGGTCAAGGTCAAGCGCTCGCTGGTCGGCTCCAAGACCCGCCTGATCGGGCCGAACTGCCCCGGCGTCGTCACCGCCGGCGAATCGAAGATCGGCATCATGCCGGCCAACATCTTCAAGCCGGGCTCGGTCGGCATCGTCTCGCGCTCCGGCACGCTGACCTATGAGGCGGTGTTCCAGACCTCGAACGAAGGCCTCGGCCAGACGACCGCCGTCGGCATCGGTGGCGATCCGGTCAAGGGCACCGAGTTCATCGACATGCTCGAAATGTTCCTGGCGGACCCGAAGACCACCTCGATCGTCATGATCGGCGAGATCGGCGGCTCGGCCGAGGAGGACGCGGCGCAGTTCATCAAGGACGAGGCCAAGCGCGGGCGCAAGAAGCCGATGGTCGGCTTCATCGCCGGCCGCACGGCTCCTCCCGGCCGCCGTATGGGCCATGCGGGCGCGATCATCTCGGGCGGCAAGGGCGGTGCCGAGGACAAGATCGCGGCCATGGAAGCGGCCGGCATCCGGGTCTCGCCCTCGCCGGCGCGCCTTGGAAAGACCTTGGTCGAAGTGTTGAAGGGCTGAGGCGCCCTTGCGGCCCAATGGCCGGCCTCGAGCCGGCCATTGCGTGTCGCCACATGCGAAGAAACAGCCCGGCTCCGGCCGGGCGTCGTTGGAATACAGGATGCCCGGGGCAAGCTCCGAGCATGAAGAGTTAAGCAGAATGTCCGGTGAGGGGCCGGGCATATCGCAAGCGGCGAAGGAAGGCAGGAGCATCATGGCTCGCCAGGACATCAACGAGGCTCTCGCGCAGACCGGGTTCCTCTATGGCGGCAACGCGGCCTATATCGAGGATCTCTACGCCCGCTACGAGGCCGACCCGAAGTCGGTCGACGAGCAGTGGCAGAGCTTCTTCGGCGCGCTGCAGGACGACAAGCAGTCGGTTCTGGACAACGCCAAGGGTGCTTCTTGGAAGAAGCCGAACTGGCCGATCGTCGCCAATGGCGACCTGATCTCGGCGCTGGACGGCAACTGGGCGGTGGTCGAGAAGGTCGTCTCCGACAAGCTGGGCGCCAAGGCGAAGGCCGCCGGCACGACGCTCTCCCCGGCGGACGTTCAGCAGGCGACGCGCGATTCCGTGCGCGCCATCATGCTGATCCGCGCCTATCGCATGCGCGGCCATCTCCATGCCAACCTCGACCCGCTCGGCATCGAGCAGGTCAAGGATTCCGAGGAGCTGTCGCCGGCCGCCTTCGGCTTCGGCGAGGCCGACCTCGACCGCAAGATCTTCATCGACAACGTGCTCGGCATGGAGTTCGCTACCGTCCGCGAGATGGTCACGGTGCTGCAGCGGACCTATTGCGGCACGGTCGGCGTCGAGTTCATGCATATCTCCGACCCCGAGCAGAAGGCTTGGCTGCAGGAGCGCATCGAGGGACCGGACAAGGAGATCGCCTTCACCCGCGAGGGCAAGCGCGCGATCCTGAACAAGCTGGTCGAGGCCGAGGGCTTCGAGAAGTTCATCGATCTCAAGTATACCGGCACCAAGCGCTTCGGCCTCGATGGTGGAGAGGCGCTGGTTCCGGCGCTGGAGCAGATCATCAAGCGCGGCGGCGCGCTCGGCGTGCGCGACATCGTGTTCGGCATGGCCCATCGCGGCCGCCTGAACGTGCTGACCCAGGTGCTCGGCAAGACGCATCGCGCGCTCTTCCACGAGTTCAAGGGCGGCTCCTTCGCCCCCGACGACGTCGAGGGCTCGGGCGACGTGAAGTACCATCTCGGTGCTTCGTCCGACCGCGAGTTCGACGGCAACAACGTCCACATCTCGCTGACCGCCAACCCGTCGCATCTCGAGATCGTCGACCCCGTGGTGCTCGGCAAGGTGCGCGCCAAGCAGGACCAGTTCGGCGACATCGTCGAGCGCTCCAAGGTGCTGCCGCTGCTGATCCATGGCGACGCGGCCTTCGCCGGCCAGGGCGTGGTGGCGGAGTGCCTCGGTCTCTCGGGGCTGAAGGGCCATCGCACCGGCGGCTCGCTGCACTTCATCATCAACAACCAGATCGGCTTCACCACCTATCCGCGCTATTCGCGCTCCTCGCCCTATCCGTCCGACGTGGCGAAGATGGTCGAGGCGCCGGTGTTCCATGTGAACGGCGACGATCCGGAGGCGGTGGTTTTTGCGGCCAAGGTCGCGATCGAGTTCCGGCAGAAGTTCCACAAGCCGGTCGTGATCGACATGTTCTGCTATCGCCGCTTCGGCCATAACGAGGGCGATGAACCGGGCTTCACCCAGCCGCTGATGTACCGCAAGATCCGCGGCCACAAGTCGACGCTGGAGCTCTACGGCGCCAAGCTCGAAGCCGAAGGCGTTCTGGCGCCGGGCGAGCTCGACAAGGCCCGTGCCGACTGGAAGGCGAAGCTCGAGATCGAGTTCGATGCCGGCCAGACCTTCAAGCCGAACAAGGCGGACTGGCTCGACGGCCGCTGGGCCGGCATGAAGGCGATCCGCGCCGACGAGGACGATCCGCGCCGCGGCGCCACCGGCGTGCCGGCGGCGACCCTCAAGGAGATCACCGACAAGATCACCTCGGTGCCGGCAGGCTTCAACGTCCACCGCACGATCCAGCGCTTCCTCGACAACCGCAAGAAGGCGGTCGAGGCTGGCGAGGGCATCGACTGGGCGACCGCCGAGGCGCTGGCCTTCGGTTCACTGCTGCTCGACGGCAACCCGGTGCGCCTCTCGGGCCAGGATTGCGAGCGCGGCACCTTCTCGCAGCGCCATTCGGTGCTGATCGACCAGGAGACGGAAGCCCGCCATACGTCGCTGAACGACATCCGCGACGATCAGGCCCGCTACGAGGTCATCAATTCGATGCTCTCGGAAGAGGCTGTGCTCGGCTTCGAATACGGCTATACCCTGTCGGAACCCAACGCGCTGACGATGTGGGAGGCGCAGTTCGGCGACTTCGCCAACGGGGCACAGGTCGTGTTCGACCAGTTCATCTCGTCGGGCGAGCGCAAGTGGCTGCGCATGTCCGGCCTCGTCTGCCTGCTGCCGCATGGCTATGAGGGCCAGGGTCCGGAGCACTCCTCCGCCCGCCTCGAGCGCTTCCTGCAGATGTGCGCCGAGGACAACATGCAGGTCGCGAACTGCTCGACGCCGGCGAGCTACTTCCACATCCTGCGCCGGCAGCTGAAGCGCGATTTCCGCAAGCCGCTGATCCTGATGACGCCGAAGTCGCTGCTGCGCCACAAGCGCTGCGTTTCGGACCTGGCGGACCTCGCCGAGGGCTCGACCTTCCACCGCGTGCTGCATGACGATGCCGAGCGCGGGAAGTCGGCCACCAAGCTGGTCAAGGACGGCAAGATCCGCCGCGTCGTGCTCTGCTCGGGCAAGGTCTATTACGACCTGCTGGAAGAGCGCGAGAAGCGCGGCGTGGACGACGTCTACCTGATGCGCGTCGAACAGCTGTATCCCTTCCCGCTGAAGACGCTGGCGCAGGAGCTTTCGCGCTTCAAGGGCGCCGATGTGGTCTGGTGCCAGGAGGAGCCGAAGAACATGGGCTCCTGGACCTTCGTCGAGCCCTATCTCGAATGGGTTCTGGGCCATGCCGGCTCGAAGTCGAAGCGGCCGCGCTATGTCGGCCGCCCGGCCTCGGCCGCGACGGCGACGGGCCTGATGTCCAAGCACATGGCCCAGCTCAACGCCTTCCTCGACGAGGCCTTCGCGGCCTGACCGTCCATCCTTGATAGCCGGGCCGGTGCCGCATCGGCCGCCACAGAACGAGACAACAGAGGCCTGACATGGCGACCGAAATCCGCGTACCCACCCTCGGCGAATCCGTTTCCGAGGCCACCATCGGCAAGTGGTTCAAGAAGCCCGGCGAGGCGGTGAAGGCCGACGAGCCTCTTGTCGAGCTCGAGACCGACAAGGTGACGCTCGAAGTCAACGCGCCGGCCGCCGGCGTGCTCGGCGAAATCGTCGCCAAGGAAGGCGACACGGTCGGCGTCAGCGCGCTGCTCGGCACGATCGCCGAAGGCGGCGCGGCTGCTGCCCCGAAGAAGGAAGAGACCGCGGTCGCCCAGGCCGCCGGCAAGGCCGGCGCCAGCAGCGTCGCCGAAGCCGAGAAGAAGACCGGCGCCGTCGCCGGCGACACCGAGATCAAGCCCGCGACCAAGGCCGCCGATTCCGGCCCGGCCGTTTCTCGCCTGGCGGCCGAGAGCGGCGTGAGCCCGGCGAATGTCGCGGCTTCAGGCAAGGACGGCCGCGTCACCAAGGGTGACATGCTGGCCGCGATCGCGACCGGCGGCGCTGCGGCTCCGGCTGCTGCCGCCCCGGTCCAGGTTCGCGCTCCGTCAGTGGCGGACGACGCCTCGCGCGAAGAGCGCGTCAAGATGACGAAGCTGCGCCAGACCATCGCGCGCCGCCTCAAGGAGGCTCAGTCCACCGCCGCGATGCTGACGACCTTCAACGAGGTCGACATGACCAACGTCATGGCGCTGCGCAACCAGTACAAGGACGCCTTCGAGAAGAAGCACGGCGTCAAGCTCGGCTTCATGGGCTTCTTCGTGAAGGCCGCGGTGCAGGCGCTGAAAGAAATCCCGGCCGTCAACGCCGAGATCGACGGCACCGACATCATCTACAAGAACTACTACCACATCGGCGTCGCCGTCGGCACCGACAAGGGCCTGGTGGTTCCGGTCGTGCGCGATGCGGACGCACTCTCCATCGCCGGCGTCGAGAAGCAGATCGGTGTGTTCGGCAAGAAGGCCCGTGACGGCCAGCTCAAGATCGAGGAGATGCAGGGCGGCACCTTCACGATCTCGAATGGCGGCGTCTACGGCTCGCTGATGTCGACCCCGATCCTGAACGCGCCGCAGTCGGCGATCCTGGGCATGCACAAGATCCAGGAGCGCCCGATGGTCGTCGGCGGCAAGATCGAGATCCGCCCGATGATGTATCTGGCGGTCAGCTACGACCACCGCATCATCGACGGCAAGGAGGCCGTGACCTTCCTCGTCCGCCTCAAGGAAGGGCTGGAGGATCCGGCGCGCCTCGTCCTCGATCTCTGATCGCACGGCAGAAGGGGGCGGGCTCATGTCGGGCGTTGCCATCGTCACCGGCGGCAGCCGGGGAATTGGCCGGGCGGCCGCGATCCTGCTCGCGGAGCGCGGCTACGACGTCGTCGTCAACTATCAGGCCAATGCGCAGGCTGCGGCTGAGGTGGTCGACGCCATCAACGCCTTGGGCCGCCAGGCCGTGGCGGTGAAAGGCGATGTTGGCGTCGAGGACGACGTCCTTGCGATCTTCGCAGCGGCGGACAGGCTCGGCCCGCTGAAGGCGCTGGTCAACAATGCCGGGGTGATCGACACCCCGGCCCGCATCGACGAGATGAGCGTCGAGCGTCTGGAGCGGATGTTCCGGATCAACATGATCGGCAGCTTCCTCTGTGCCCGCGAGGCGGTGAAGCGCATGTCGACGCGGCATGGCGGGCAGGGGGGCGGTATCGTCAACCTGTCCTCGGCCGCCGCGGTGCTGACCGCGGCGGGCCAGTATGTCGACTATGCGGCGGCCAAGGCCGGCATCGATGTCTTCACGCTCGGCCTTGCCCGCGAGGTCGCGGCCGAGGGCGTCCGCGTCAACGCGGTCCGACCCGGCATCATCGACACCGACATCCATGCCAGCGGCGGCTGGCCTGACCGTGTCGCGGAGATGCGCGACCAGCTGCCGATGAAGCGCGAGGGCTCGGCACTCGAAGTGGCGCAGGCGATCGCCTGGCTGCTTTCGGACGAAGCCTCCTACACCAACGGCGCTGTGCTCAACGTGACCGGCGCCCGCTAGGGCGGGGCCGAAACGCACCATTTACGGAAGGAACTCACCATGGCTGCGGCCTACGATCTCGTCGTCATCGGAACCGGCCCCGGGGGCTATGTCTGCGCCATTCGGGCTGCCCAGCTCGGCCTCAAGGTCGCCGTCGTCGAGAAGCGCGCCACCCATGGCGGCACCTGCCTCAATGTCGGCTGCATCCCCTCCAAGGCGCTGCTGCACGCCTCCGAGATGTTCGACGAGGCCGGCCACACCTTCGAGAAGCTCGGCGTCGTCGTCGGCAAGCCGAAGCTCGATCTCAAGGCGATGATGGCCCACAAGCAGGAGACCGTCGACGCCAACGTCAACGGCGTCGCCTTCCTGCTGAAGAAGAACAAGATCGACCCCTTCCACGGCACGGCCTCGATCCCCGCGCCCGGCAAGGTCGTCGTGACGGCCGCGGACGGCAAGACGCAGGAGCTGGAGGCGAAGAACATCGTCATCGCCACCGGCTCGGAATCGGCACCGCTGCCGGGCGTCGAGATCGACGAGAAGACGGTCGTGACCTCGACCGGCGCGCTCGAGCTGACGGGCGTTCCGAAGGAACTCGTCGTGGTCGGCGCCGGCGTAATCGGCCTCGAGATCGGCTCGGTCTGGGGTCGTCTCGGCGCCAAGGTCACCGTCGTCGAGTATCTCGACCGCATCCTGCCGGGCATGGATGGCGAGGTCGCCAAGCAGTTCCAGCGCATCCTGGAGAAGCAGGGCTTCACCTTCCAGCTGGGCTCCAAGGTCACCAAGGTCGAGACGGGCAAGAAGGGCGGCGCGACGGTCACCGTCGAGCCCGCCGCCGGCGGCGAGGCCAGGACGCTCAACGCCGACATCGTGCTGGTCGCGATCGGCCGGCGCCCGAACACGGACGGCCTCGGCCTCGACAAGGCAGGCGTCGCCACCGAGCGCGGCCGCGTCGTGATCGACGATCATTTCCGCACCAATGTCGCAGGCATCTACGCGATCGGTGACGTGGTGCGCGGGCCGATGCTGGCGCACAAGGCCGAGGACGAGGGCATGGCTGTCGCCGAGCTCATCGCCGGCAAGGCGGGCCATGTGAACTACGACGCCATTCCGGGCATCGTCTACACCGCGCCGGAAGTGGCGGCGATCGGCAAGACCGAGGAAGAGCTCAAGGCCGCGGGCGTCGCCTACAAGGTCGGCAAGTTCCCCTTCACGGCGAATGGTCGCGCCCGCGCCATGCGGCATACGGACGGCTTCGTGAAGGTGCTGGCCGATGCGGCGAGCGACCGCGTGCTGGGCTGCCACATCATCGGCCCGCATGCCGGCGACCTGATCGCCGAGGTGACGGTGCTGATGGAGTTCGGCGGCTCGTCCGAAGACCTTGCCCGCACCTGCCACGCGCATCCGACGCTGGCCGAGGCGGTGAAGGAAGCCGCGATGGCGGTGGAGAAGCGCCAGATCCATATGTGAGCGGGTCGCGCAGCCCCGTCATTCCGGGGCGCAAGATACGGGCCCGGAAGCCATGAATGCTGAGGAGCCGCACTCGTTGCGGCTCCTTTCTTTTCAGGCTGGTGCCACGAGGCCGGATGCGTCGCTGCGCGATGCCGGAGCGGCGAGGGGCGCTTACCCCCGCCGCGCGCGGAACGCCGTCAGCGTGTTCTTGAGCAGGCAGGCGATGGTCATCGGGCCGACGCCGCCGGGGACGGGCGTGATCGCGCCCGCGACCTTCACCGCTTCGGTGAAATCGACATCGCCGGCGAGCTTGCCGTCCTCCAAGCGGTTGATGCCGACATCGATCACGGTCGCGCCGGGCTTGATCCAGTCGGCCTTGACCATGTGCGGGCGGCCGACGGCGGCGATGACGATGTCGGCGCGGCGCGCCACGCTGGCTAAGTCGCGCGTGCGGGAATGGGCGATGGTGACGGTGCAATCCGCCTGAAGCAGGAGTTGCGCGACCGGGCGGCCGACGAGTTCCGAGCGGCCGATCACGACGGCATCCAGACCCGCGAGCGAGGGCAGGGCCTGCCTGAGCAGCAGCATGCAGCCGAGCGGGGTGCAGGGCACCAGACCGTTCTTGCCGCCGGCGAGCAGGCCGGCGTTGATCGGGTGCAGACCATCGACATCCTTGGCCGGGTCGATGGCGTCGATGATGCGCCCGGTGTCGATATGCTTCGGCAGCGGCAGTTGCACGAGGATACCGTCGACGCTGTCGTCGGCATTGAGCTCGGCGAGCTTGGCGAGGAGTTCGGCCTCCGTCGTCTCGGCCGGCAGTCGATGGGCGACGGAGTTCATGCCGACCTCGACGGCGAGCTTCTCCTTCGAGGCGACATAGACCTTGCTCGCCGGGTCCTCGCCGACCAGCACGACATGCAGGCCGGGCACGAGCCCGCGCGCAGCTTTGATGGCGGCGACTTCGCGCCCGATCTCGGCCCGAAGTGTTGCCGCAGCAGCCTTGCCGTCGATGATGCGGGCTTCACCGGCCATGGTCGGACCTCTTGCTCGTGCTGACGTCGCCCTCATGCGCGATCCGGCCGGCAGGGACAAGCCCGAAAACCCTGCGCGCGGGGGCGGCTCATGCAGCTTCGGCGGTATACCCGCCGCCGGGGCGATATTGAGCCGCAACAGGATCGCTATCGCCGGCTGACGCTTCGCCTTGCCGGCAATCTTCGGCCGAGCAAAGGCCGGACGCAGCTCGGTATCGCCGCTTCTGCAGAAAGTCGTCGTGAAGGGCTAAGTCTTTTTTCTCTGACACGGGAGTGTCATTTCTCTGTCATGTTGGCGCGCGAGCAGAGAGCCGGCGAAGCGTCTTCCTTATCCGTCCAAGGATCGGCCCGAAGGATTGACCATGACCAAGGCTATCGAGAAGAGCGTCGGCCGTGCCCTGTTGGTGACGGCACGGCTGCACAGGTCACGGATGGGTGAGCGGCTGAACGGGCTCGGCCTGTTTCCCGGACAGGAGCAAGCCCTGAAGGCGTTGCAGGCGGCACCGATGACGATGGGCGAACTGGCTTCGCTGCTGCGCGTCAAGCCGCCGACGGTTTCCAAGACGATCGGTCGGCTCTCGCTGCAGGGGCTGGTGACGCGCGAGGGCGGCAGCCGCGACGGGCGGCTCGTCCAGGTGGCGCTGACGGAAGCCGGCCAGAAGACGGCGGCCGAGCTCGATGCGCTCTGGAACGATGTCGAGGAGGAGCTGCTCGACAAGCTCGACGGCAAGGAGCGCAAGCAATTGCGCAAGCTGCTGCGCAAGGCGGCCAAGGGGCTCTCCAAGGCAGGGGCTGAGACCGACGACCTCGACGCGGATATCGACGAGGCCGATAGCGACGCCTGATTTCTGCATGGAGCGCATGCTTCAGCGTGGTGGCGGAGCCCTCCAAATCGGTTAAATCTGGTTTCGTCATTCCTCCAGAGCATGGCGAAGCCTGACGTGTCCCCATCCGAGGCGTCTTCCGAGGCGAGACGAACGCGGATGGTCGCGATCGGCCTGATCTGCGCGGCCGTCTTCCTGTTCTCCATGCTCGATGCCAGCGCGAAATGGCTCGGCCAGTCGATGAACCCGCTGCAGGTGGTGTTCGCGCGCTATGCGGGCAGCATGGTGCTGGTGTTCATCCTCATCAATCCATGGACGCGCCCGGGGGTGCTGCGCACCAAGAAGCCCGCCCTGCAATGGGTGCGCTCGCTGCTGCTGCTTGGCTCGACCGCCTTCAATTTCGTGGCCCTGATCTATCTCCAGCTTGCTGAGACGATCTCGATCATGTTTGCGGGACCGCTGCTGGTGGCTCTGGCCTCCGGTCCGATGCTGGGCGAATGGCCGGGGCCGCGCCGCCTCGCTGCGATCGGCGTCGGCTTCATCGGCGTGCTGGTGGTGACGCGGCCGGGTTTCGGAAGCATGCATCCGGCTGCGCTGCTGAGCATGGCTGGCTGCATCTGCTACGCCTTCTACGCGATCTCGACCCGGATGCTCGTCGGCCATGACTCGCCGGAGACGACGATGGTCTATTCCGGCGCCGCGGGGACGCTCGCCACCTTGCCGCTGCTGCCCTGGATCTGGGAGACGCCGCAGACGGCGATGGCCTGGGCGGTCATCGTCGCCATCGGCGTGTTCGGTGGCGTCGGGCACTGGCTCCTGATTCTGGCGCACAGGCTGGCGCCGGCGATGGTGCTGGCGCCCTTCATCTACTCGCAGATCATCTGGATGCTGCTGCTCGGCTGGTTCGTCTTCGGCCAGTGGCCGGACCGCTGGACCTTCGTCGGGGCGGGCATCGTCATCGCGTCGGGCCTCTACCTGCTCTATCGCGAGCGGGTGCGCCATGTGCCGGCGGAATCGGCCTCGGCGCGGCTCGACTGACGGGCGATCCTTCGTCCCCCATGCCGCGCTGCCGTCCGGGGACACTTGCGCTGCGGCGGCGCGGAATGCCATTCAGCGCGTCCGGCCCTTTTTCGGAAAGACAGGAATTTCATGAGCAAGCTGATCGTCACCGCCGGTCCCTACCACTTCGATGCGAAGCTCGAGCTGGAGGCTGCGCCGAAGACCTGCGCCGCCTTTCTGCGGAGCCTGCCCTTCGTCAGCCAGATCGTTCATGTGCGCTGGAGCGGGGAGGGCGTCTGGATGCCGCTCGGCGAACTCGATTTCGGCGTCGGCTACGAGAACCACACCAGCTATCCGGCGCCGGGCCAGATCATCCTCTATCCGGGCGGCATCAGCGAGACTGAGATCCTGCTTGCCTATGGTGGGGTGCATTTCGCCAGCAAGGTCGGCCAGCTCGCCGGCAACCACTTCATCACCCTCACCTCGGGGCTGGAGAACCTCTACACGCTCGGCCGCAAGACGCTCTACGAGGGTGCGCAGGACATCCGCTTCGAACTCGTGGAGTAAGCGGGAGCGCCCCGATCTTGCGCGGTCATCCTGGGTCTGCGTTTCGCTTCGCCCGCGATAACGCCTCGCTTAAGCTGCCGTCGGAGGTTCCTCCGGCGGCTTTTCCTTTGCCGGGGCAGGTGGCTTCGGTTCGGCCGCTTCATCCGGCTTTGCATCGTCGGTCTGGGCAGCAGCCGGCTTGGCCGCGCCGCCGAGATTCTGGCAGAGCGAAAGCATGGCGCGGGCGATTTCGGCCTCACCCATGATGGTCAGCGTCGCGCCGCATTTCGTGAGATGCGCGACCTCGGCGTCGGAATGGGCGCGGGCGACGATGGGCAGGGACGGGCTCTCAGCCCGCGCCTGCTGGCAGACCTGACCGGCCTCGAAGCTGCCGGGAATGGCGACGAAGAGGCGGATGGCGCGGTCCACCGCCGCAGCGGAGAGCACCTCGGGATCGGCCGCGTTGCCGACCAGTAGCTCGGCGCCGTCGCGCTTTGCCGTCGCGACAGCATCGGGATTGTCCTCGATCACCAGAATCCTGGAGCCCTGCGAGAGCAGGCCGGCTCCGAGCAGGCTGCCGACCCGGCCATAGCCGACGACGACGATGTGATCCTTGAGCTGCGTCGGCGTGATGTCGCGCTCCGGTGGCGTTTCGGGTTCCGGCGCGGCGGCCGCGGCTTCCGGCTCCGGTGCCTCGACGGATTTCGGCTTCGCTGCCGGGGTCTCGCTCGCGAAGCGGTCGGCAAGGGCGAAGATCACCGGGTTGAGCAGGATCGAGAGGATCGCGCCGGCGAGGATGAGGTCACGCCCCTGCGCCGGCAGCAGGCCGAGCGCGCTGCCCAGCCCTGCGAGGATGAAGGAGAATTCGCCGATCTGTGCGAGCGAGGCCGAGATCGTCAGCGCAACGGCGTTCGAGCGGCCGAAGGCGCGTACGATCAGCCAGGCCGCGATCGACTTGCCGAAGAGGATGATGGCGAGCGTGGCGAGCAGCGGCCCCGGCGCCCTGACGACGATGGCGGGGTCGAACAGCATGCCGACCGAGACGAAGAACAGCACCGCGAACGCATCGCGCAGCGGCAGAGTCTCCTCGGCGGCGCGCTGCGAAAGCGGCGATTCCGACAGGATCATGCCGGCGAAGAAGGCGCCCAGCGCAAAGGAGACGCCGAACAGCGTCGCGGCCGAATAGGCGACGCCGAGCGCGACGGCGAGCACGGCAAGCCGGAACAGCTCGCGCGAGCCGGTATGGGCGACCCAGTGCAGCACCCAGGGGATGACGCGGCGGCCGACGACCAGCATGAAGGCCAGGAAGCCGATCAGCTTGGCGATGGTCAGGCCGAGGACGCCCCAGACACCGAGATCGAACCGGGTCGCCAGCGGCGGGTTCGAACTCGGCGTGCCGTTGAGGATGTCGGCGAGCACCGGCAGCAAGACCAGCGCCAGCACCATCGCCATGTCCTCGACAATCAGCCAGCCGACGGCGATGCGCCCCCGTTCGGTCTGGACCAGCCGGCGCTCCTGCAAGGCGCGCAGCAGCACCACGGTCGAGGCGGTGGAGAGGGCGAGGCCGAAGACGGCGCCCGAGATCAGGGGCCAGCCGAGCAGCGTGCCGAGGCCAAGGCCGAGCAGCGTCGCGATGCCGATCTGCACGACCGCGCCCGGCACGGCGATCGCCTTCACCGAAAGCAGGTCCTTCAGGGAGAAATGCAGGCCGACGCCGAACATCAGCAGGATGACGCCGATTTCCGCTAGTTCGTTGGCGAGGTTCTGGTCGGCGACAAAGCCCGGCGTGAAGGGCCCGACGGCGACGCCGGCGACGAGATAGCCGACCAGGGGAGAGATTCTGAGCCTCTGGGCGAGCGCCCCGAAGACGAAGGCAAGGCCGAGGCCCGCAACGACGATGGCGATCAGCGGGCCGTGGTGCATAGGTCTCCCAAATCCGAAAGGTCAGAGAATCAATGGGGTTGGCGGCGAATGCCTGCCATTTGCAGAATGATGGCTGGGGCTTTCGATTTCAACCTAAGGCGTAGGACTTTCGCGAGGCTGGGCGCGCGCCTGTGGACGTATCGCGAATGGGCGGCGTTCGCGTTTGGCCGCGTCCGCCGGGAACGATTCAGGCTTTCGGCTTGTCGAGCATGATCTGGCCTTGCTTCTCGACACCGAGCTTCAGTTTCTCGGCGAAGATGGCCAGCATCCAGGGCAGGGTAACCTCGACGCGCACCAGGCTGTCCTCGACATCGATGCGGCCATGGACCGTGTGGCCGAGCGCAGCCACGCCAAAGCGCAGGCTATCGCCCTCCCAGGCCTCCTCGACGAGCTGCATCCGCACTATGCCGAGCCTGTCGCGGATCGTATCGACGCCGCCGCGCAGGCGGTTCACGGCGCCCTGCCGGCCGAGATCATGCGAGACGGTGATGGTGACGGGCTTGGCCATGGTGCTCACGGATTGGGACGCCGACACCCGACATGGCGACGGCGCCGGGGTTTTTACAGCGCCGCCGACAAGGCCCGCCGGAGGGCGGGCGGGTTTCAGCTTCTGAGTTGCGGCAGTCTCGCTTGCGTCGATAGGTCGCGCCGCGTCGAGCGCTCAGACGCGCTCGCTCAAGCGCTTCTGTCCGGTCTCGGTGACCCGCCAGGCGATGCCGTCGGATTCGACCAACCCGCGATCCTGCAGGGCATGGAGCATCGTATCGTCGAAGATAAAGTGCCGGGTCTCTTCTTCGATGCTCTCCAGAGCGATCCATTCGGGATCCGAGAGCACTGCGGAATGTGCGATCTGGAGGTGCTGAATATTCATGAGCGTCTCCTTCTCGTTTGAGGCCCCTAAGAGCTTCTGGATCGCATCCAATCATGACACGGTCGTGGCCGAATAGCCGAAGAAGCGTGACCCAGGGCAAGGCGCCGGGGAACATGCGGCGGCGGGCTTCGTTCACTGGCCATCACAGCTTCGAGAAATGGAGAAGCCGCCATGGCGATGACCAACAGCTTTCCACCGGATGTGCCGGGCAATGCCGAGGAGATGCGCGAGGAGGCCGGCGCGACCGTCAGGACCTTGCGCAACAAGGCGGCGGATATGGCCGGCCGCGCGAGCGATACGGTGAAGGAAGGCTATGAACGGGCCCGCGACGCGTGGGACGAGGCCGAGCCGCTGGAGACGATCCGAGAAGGCGGGGAGGCGGTGGTGCGTGGCGCGGAACGTCATCCGCTCGCCATGCTGGGCCTCGGCGCGCTCAGCCTTGGGCTGATCGCCTGGGCGACGATGCGCCCGCAACCCTCCTGGCAATCCTCCCTGGCGCGTCACCAGCCGGATTACGGCCGGTGGCGGGGCTGGCTGAACGACTACGGTTCGGAAGCCGCCGCGGCCGGGCAGCGCGCGTTGAATGCGGGCAGCAAATGGCTTGGCGCCCATCGCGACGTCGCTGACGATTATGCGGATCGCGCGGGCGACTATGCGGCGCGGGCACGGGATTATGCAGATGTGGGCGGGCGGATGCTCGCCAAGCGGGCGGAACGCGAGCCTATCGCGGCGCTGCTCGGCGTCGGATTGGCCATCTACGTCGTTGGCGCGCTGCTGAGTTCGTCTTCGGCAGCCGCCGGCGAAGCGGCTCCCGCGCGAAGCGCTTCGCGCGCTCCGGCGCGCAAGCGGACGAAGCGGAGCTGAGCAGAGCGGTTAGCGGGAAATTTCCTGCGTTAAGCCAGCTAATAAAAAACCCTGCGGCGCTGAGCGCCGCAGGGTTTCGTCGTTACGAGACTGCCACGCCGCTGACGGGCGCGACGCTCGATCTCAATACCAGTAGCCTGGGCCGTAGTAGCCGCGGCGATAATAGGAGCGCGAAGCGCCCGCTGCGATCGCGCCACCGACGACGCCAGCGGCCACGCCTGCGGCGACGGCATTGCCGGCCTCGTTGGATGCACGGCGGTTCTCGACGTAGTTCGCCGAGCGGCACTGCTGATAGGCGCGCGTGCCGGGGCGGAAACCCTGAGCCTCACAAGTGACTTCGGCGTCGGCCATCGATTCCTGCGCGGTCTGGCAACCGGCAAGGAGCGCAGCCATGGCGCCCACGATCAGAATGCTACGCATATTCTAATTTCCTCTCAGCCTCCCATTGGCGTGGAGGGACTTAAGAGCAGGCGCAACGGCAGGTCAAGAATAACGCTGTCGTTACGTTAAACTTGTTGGGGGCGATCTACGACAAACTTGCCCGGCCCCAGAGATTCGCGACAGAGCCGGGCTTGCATTTGCGGGGCAGCCGCGGAACATGCGCCGACCCGCACCAGAAACAGGCCGGACCGCGACGATGCCGCGTTTTCTCTTCCTTTTGCCCGCCCTAATTCTCGGGGGCTGCGCCTATCACACCTCGCGCACCAGCGTCGTGGTCGTTACCGACGCCGCGAGCGTCGTCGAGGGCTGCACCAACCTGGCCAAGATCGACGGGCAGTCCGGCATGCAAGCGATCATGCCGCTCGACAAGAATCGTGATGCAGTCATCACGCGGCTGAAGATCGATGCAGCCGAGATGGGCGGCACCCATGTCGTCGCCCCCGTTGCCGACATCAAGTGGAGGGGCGGGGACAGCTCCGGCACCGTCTACAAATGTGGCAATCGTTGAGGCTGCCGGCCCGGCTGCGTCATGCTCGGGCTTGACCCGAGCATCTCATGCCGAAAGAGGCTCCAGCGCCTTCTCCTGCCGGAGATTCTCGGGTCACCGCTGCGCGGCGCCCGAGAATGACGTCTCTTTCAGCAGCCATTCGTGCTCGGCCGCGTTGTGGAACTTCCAGGTCCGCTTCGGCCCGGCCATGACGTTGAGATAGTAGAGATCGTAGCCGTGGCAGGTCGCGCAGGGGTGATAGCCCTTCGGCACCAGCACGACATCGCCGTCCTCGATCGCCATCGCCTCGTCGAGTGAGCGGTCATCCGTATAGACGCGCTGGAAGCCGAAGCCCTGCGGCGGGTTGAGCCGGTGGTAGTAGGTCTCCTCCAGATAGGATTCCTGCGGCAGGTTGTCCTGATCGTGCTTGTGCGGCGGGTAGCTGGATGTGTTGCCGGCGGGCGTGATGACCTCGACCACCAGCAGCGAATCGGCCGGCTCGCCTTCGGGCAGGATGTTGGTGACGTGGCGGGTGTTGGAGCCCTTGCCGCGGATTTCCTGGCCCAGATCATCAGGGGCGATGACGCGTAGCGGCAGCCCGCCGTTCAGGCCGGGCGCGGTGCAGACCGCAAGCTCCAGATCGGTCGTGGCGGTGACCGCCCAGTCGGAATCCTGCGGGATGTAAACCGACCAGGGCTTGCCCTCGAAGGGGCTCATGCGGCCGCCGAGTTCGCCCAGCACCTGTCCGCCGGCCGCGACCGCGCCCTTGCCGGTGACGAAGACGAGGCAGGCCTCGCGATCCTCCGTCAGTGCGGAGACGGTTTCGCCGGCCTTCAGGCGATGGAGATCGAAGCCGACATAGCGCCAGCCGGCGCTCTGTGGCGTGACATGGGTGACGAGGCCGTGGGAGCCGGAGGGGCGGATCTTCAGGCGGGACATTGAGGCGGTCTCCTTGGCGATCGGCGTGAGGGAACCTCGCCGTCATTCCGGGCTCGCCCTGCCGGCACCCCGGAACGACGGAGCGTTCAGCCCAGGCCCGCTTCCCGAATGAAGCGAGTCAGGTTCGCGTGGCCGAGCTTCGCGTAAGTGGCGGGCTCGGCCTTCTTCGGGTCCTGCTCGGCTTCGACCACGATCCAGCCGGAATAGCCCTGAAGCTCCTTCAGCACGCGGACATAGTCGATCAACCCGTCGCCCGGCACCGTGTAGACGCCGGCCAGAACCGATTCGAGGAAGGACCAGTCCTCGCGATTGGAGCGCCACATCACCGCCTCGCGGATATCCTTGCAGTGGACGTGGTGGATGCGGGCTTTCCAGTGGCGGGCGATGCGAGCCGCGTCGCTACCGCCCCATGTGGCGTGGCCGGTGTCAAGCAACAGGCCGACGGCCGGGCCGGTGACGCCCATGAAACGGTCGATCTCGGCCTCGGTCTGCACCACCGTGCCCATGTGATGATGGTAGACGAGCTGGAGGCCGTATTCAGCCTTCAGTGCCTCAGCGAAGTCGGTGTAGCGCGCGCCGAATTCATCCCAGCGCGCCTTGGGCAGAACGGGGCGGGCCGAGAGCGGTACGGTGATGTCGGAATGGATCGCGTTCGAGGTTTCGGCGGCGATCAGGACGGCGCAGCCCATGTCGCGCAGCAGGGTGGCGTGTGCCTTCACGGCTTCCATCTCGGCTGCGACGTCGCGCACGAGCAGTTCGGTCGAGTACCAGCCCGAAACCAGGGCGTGGCCGTGCGCATCGAGGATCGGCTTCAGCCGGGCGGCATCGCGCGGAAACTTGTTGCCGAGCTCCATGCCGGTGAAGCCGGCTTCGCGGGCCTCCGTCAGGCAGGTTTCGAGCGGGATGTCGCCGCCGATCTCCAGCATGTCGTCATTCGACCAGCCGATGGGGTTCGCGCCGATGCGGATCATATCAGGAGTCTTTCTCGTCTATGGGACGGCTTCAGTTGCCGATGTTCTGATGCTTGCGCCGCGTGTCGTAATCCGCCCGTGCGGCGCGGACCTGTTCGCGCTCGCTGACCTCGGGAACCGCGACGTCCCACCAGGCGCCGCCGGCGCCGGTGGAGATCAGCGGGTCGGTGTCGATCACCACGACGGTCGTGCGGGTGTTGCCTTTCGCCGCGGCGAGAGCGCTTTCCAGCTCGGCGATGGACGTGGCCTTGGTCGCGATGGCGCCCATGCTCGCGGCGTGAGCGACGAAGTCGATCTCCGGCAGCGTCTCGTGGCGGGCGTCTCGGAGCAGGTTGTTGAAGCTCTGCCCTCCGGTCGCGTTCTGGAGGCGGTTGATGCAGCCGAAGCCGCGATTGTCGAGCAGCACGATGGTGAGCTTCAGCCCCAGCATCACCGAGGTGGCGATTTCGGAATTGAGCATGAGATAGGAGCCGTCGCCGACCATGACGACGACCTCCTGGTCGGGCCGCGCCATCTTGGCGCCGAGGCCACCGGCGATCTCGTAGCCCATGCAGGAATAGCCGTATTCGGCATGATAGGAGCCGGGCGGCCCGGCCTGCCAGAGCTTGTGCAATTCGCCCGGTAGCCCGCCTGCGGCGTGGAGCAGGATCACGTCCGAACCCAATGCACGCTGCACCGCGCCGATGACCTGCGCGTCGGAGGGCAGGGCGGCATTGGTTGCGGCGGTGGCCTTGTCGGCTTCCTTGCGCCAATTGGCCTTGCCGGCCTTAGCATGAGCCGTCCAGCTTTCGGGAGCCTTCCAGCTGCCGATGGCCTCAGTCAGTTCGGCGAGGCCTTCGCGGGCATCGGCGACGAGCGGCAGCGCCCGATGCTTGCCGGCGTCGAAAGGTTGGATGTTGAGGCCAATGACCGTCTTTTGCTGCGCAGCAAAGAGCGCCCAGGAACCGGTGGTGAAATCCTGGAGGCGCGTGCCGATGGCGAGGATGAGGTCGGCCTCGGCAGCGAGGCGATTGGCGGCCGAAGTGCCGGTGACGCCGACAGCGGCCATGTTGAGCGCGTCGTCGTCGGGCATGGCGGACTTGCCGCCTTGCGTCTCGCAGACGGGAATGCCGGTTGCGGCCGAGAACCGGGCGAGTTCGTCGCTCGCGCCGGAATAGAGCAGGCCGCCGCCGGCGACGATCAGCGGTTTCCTCGCAGCCTTGAGCGCCGCGGCTGCGGCCGCCAGTTCGCCGCGATCCGGGCGCGGGCGCCGCGGCGTCCAGAGACGCTCTGCGAAGAAGCTCTCGGGATAATCATAAGCCTCGGCCTGCACGTCCTGGCAGAGCGCGAGCGTGACCGGGCCGCATTCGGCCGGGTCGGTCAGCACCTGCATGGCGCGGGCGAGCGCGGGGATGATCTGCTCGGGGCGGGTAATGCGGTCGAAATAGCGCGAGACGGGACGAAAGCAGTCATTGGCCGAAACCGTGCCGTCCCCGAAATCCTCGACCTGCTGGAGGACAGGGTCGGGGATGCGATTGGCGAAGACGTCACCCGGCAGCAGCAGCACCGGTAGCCGGTTGACATGGGCGAGCGCGGCGGCGGTGACGAGGTTGGTCGCGCCGGGGCCGATGGAGGTGGTCGCGGCCATGAAGCGGCGGCGCATCTTCGCCTTGGCGTAGGCGATGGCGGCATGGGCCATGGCCTGCTCGTTATGGGCGCGGAACGTCGGCAGGCGCTCGCGCTCGTGCCAGAGCGCTTCGCCCAGCCCCGCGACGTTGCCGTGACCGAAGATCGCCCAGACGCCACCGAAGATCGTCAGCCGCTCTCCGTCGATCTCGGTCATCTGCGCGGCGAGGTAGCGCGTCAGCGCCTGCGCCATGGTGAGGCGGACGGTGCTCATGATCCTGTCTCCGAGACGAAAGCTATGCTGCTTTCCGGCCGCGCGTGGCAAGCCACAGGCCGGTCAGGGCCTCGAAGCGCTTCGCGATATCGGCGATGGCGGCTTCATCGGAGAGTCTGCCCGATAGCCAACCCTCGGCGGCGGCCATGAAGATGGTGCGGCCGACTGCGAAGCCCTTGACGATGGGCGTGCCCGCCGTGGCGGCGAAGCCAGCTTCCAATTCCTCGGCCGGCGCATCCAGCCCGAGCAGCAGCACGCCGCGGCACCAGGGATCGTGCTTGGCGATGGTGGCCTCGACCGCGGCCCAGGCGGCGGCAGAGGATTGCGGCTCCAGCTTCCACCAATCCGGCTTGATGCCGAGCGCGTAGATCTCCTCGAGCGCGCGGGCGATCGTGTCAGGCCCGAGCGGCCCGTTCCTGCTGGCGATGATCTCGACCAGCAGTTCGCGTCCGACCTTGCGCGCCGCCTCGAACAGGGCGCGCAGCTTCTCCTGCTGCGCCTGCTTCAGATCGGCCGGATCGTCCGGGTGGTAGAAGCAGAGGCATTTGATGCAGTGGTCGACCGGCCATTCCGGCAGGAGCGAGCCGATGTCCTGGCTCATCTCGAAGCGCAGCGGACGCGAGCCCGGCAGCTCGACCGGGCGGCCGAGCCAGGAAAAGGGGTGGCGGGCGAATTCGAACATCGCCTCGCGGCCATGCTTCTCGTCGAGCAGCATGCCGTAGCCCGGCCGGCCATCGGCGACGCGGGCGGCGGCCTTGACCGCGAGCACCTTGAAGTCGCGGACGCGGGCCGGATCGGCGCCGAGCTTCGCCGCCAGCTCCTCGAGTTGGGAGCGATGGTCGCAGGCGAGCGCCATCAGCGAGGGGATTTCGCGGCGGCGGGTCGTCGCCCAGTGGATGTGGTTGATCTCCTCATCCTTGCGGAGCGCCCGGTGCGGGCTGCCGTTCCTGAGGAAGTATTGGAGCTCCTCGAAGGTCGGGCTCTCAGGCGAACAGAGCAGGCGCGAGACGGCGAAGGCGCCGCAGGCATTGGCCCAGGTCGCGGCGGTCTGCAGGCTCTCGCCGCCGAGCCAGCCACGCAGGAAGCCCGACATGAAGGCGTCGCCCGCGCCGAGCACGTTATAGACCTCGATCGGGAAGCCCTTTCCGACGATGCCGTCCTCCAGATCGTCTGGGATCGCGCCCTCATAGACGATGCAGCCCATCGGGCCGCGCTTGAGCACGATGGTGGCTGGCGTCAGCGCGCGGATCGTCTTCAGCGCCGGCAGCAGCTCGCTCTCGCCGGAGGCGATCAACACCTCCTCCTCGGTGCCGACGACGAGGTCGCAGCCCGGGAGGACAGACTTCATGCGCTCGGAGACGGTTTGCGAGGCGATGTAGCGGTTGTCGCCGGCATCGTGGCCGGCCAGTCCCCAAAGGTTGGGGCGATAGTCGATGTCGAGCACCACCTGGCCGCCGTTCCCGCGCATCAGCTTCATCGCCTTGCGCTGGGCGGCTTCGGGGCCGGGCCGGGCGAAATGGGTGCCGGTGACGACAAGGGCGCGCGCGCGCGCCATGAAGGCCGGGTCTATGTCACCTTCCTCCAGCGCCATGTCGGCGCAGTTCTCGCGGTAGAACAGCAGCGGGAAGGATTTGTCGCTCTCGACGGAAAGGATGGCGAGCGCGGTCAGCCGCTCGGGGTCGGTCTTGAGGCCGTCGAGGTTCACTCCTTCGCGGGCGAGCTGCTCGCGCAGGAAGCGGCCGAACTGCTCGTTGCCGACGCGCGTGAGCAGGGCCGAGCGCAGGCCGAGCCGCGCCGTGCCGATCGCGATATTGGCCGGGCAGCCGCCCACCGACTTGGCGAAACTGGTGACATCCTCCAGCCGCGAGCCGATCTGCTGGCCGTAGAGATCGACCGAGGCGCGGCCGATGGTGATGACGTCGAGCGCCTGCGCCGAGCCGCCGCGCGGTTCCGTCATATGTTCCTCCCGGCCTGCCGCTCTTGTTAGGCGCGCGGCCGAACGGCCACGCGTCGACGGCATGAAATAATAATTCTATTATGCCGTCAATGCGGAACGCTCGTTCCTATGTTGCTTCCGTGTGTGGAAACCCATTGAAGCGCTCCAAGGCTTTGCTTGTCGCCTTTTCTTCACGCGATCCGGAGCCTCACTTCGTTTGAAGTGCTTAGTCGCGCGGACGGCGCCGGCGTCGCCCCGCCTGCCTGGCGTCGCCCACGCCAACGGCAAGCGCCATGGCGAGTGCCATTGTCGAGGACAGGGTGCGAAAGCCGCCGAAATCGGCCTCCGCGACCTCGAACCAGATCTGCGCGACGCTGGCCAGCGGCGAGAAGGCGCTGTCGGTGATGGCGACGAGCGGGACGCCGCGCTCGGCCAGCCCGCGCGCATCCTCGATGGTGGCCGGCGCGTAGGGCGAGAAGCTGACGACGAGAACCGCGTCCTTCGGCGTCGCGAAGGAAATGATCTCGGGGCTCAGGCCCGCCGCGGATTCAACGAGCTGGTTGCGGACACCGAGTTTGCCGAGCGCGTAGGCGAGGTAGGTCGCGATCGGGAAGGAGCGGCGGCGCGCAAGGATGTAGATGGTTTCGGCCTCGGCGAGCGTGGCGATGGCGCGATCCAGCGTCGCCTCATCGAGGGTTCTGCTCATCACGTCGAGCGACTTGCGCGAGGCGGTCAGGAAGCCATCGAGGATGCGGTGGTTGCCGCCGCTTGCGCCCTCGCCGGCGCGCAGGGTGTTGAGCCGGTCTTCGTAGCTCGAATTGCGCTCGCGCAGCCGCTCGCGAAAGACCCCCTGAAGGCTGGTGAAGCCGTCGAAGCCGAGATGCTGGGCGAACCGGATCAGCGTCGAAGGCTGAACGCCGGCCGAGACCGCGATGCTCGCGGCAGTGCCGAAGGCGATCTCGTCGGGGTTGTCGAGGGCATAGGCTGCAATCTGCGCGATGCGCTTGGGCAGGCGCTCGCGCTGGGCGAGGATGGTCGCGCGCAGGCCGTCGAAATCGCGCGGCAGTTCCTCGGTGAAGATCTCGCTCATCCCTGTCCGTTCCTGCTCCGGCTTCTCGTTTTCGTCCGGCATCTCAGCGCGAGGCCTGATTCTTTTTCTGGCAGCGAAGGGGAAATGGAGCAAGCGTTCCAGTGCGGAACGGACAGTCGATCCTCAGCCCAGCGGACCGGCGGCGCAGCTCTGGCCGCCATCGACAGGGAGGCAGACGCCGGTGATGAATTTCGCCTCGTCGGAGGCCAGGAAGACCGCGGCGTTGGCGACGTCCCAGGCCGTGCCCATCTTGCCCATCGGCACCAGCGCGTCGCGGGCGGCGACCATCTCCTCGGGCGAGGCGTATTGGGTCGAGATCTGCTTGTAGATCAGAGGCGTGTCGATCAGGCCCGGCATGATGCAGTTCGCACGAATGCCGCGCTTGGCATACTGCATGGCGAGCGCCACCGTCGCCTGATTCACAGCCGCCTTCGTGGCGTAATAAGCGAAATACGGATAACCGACCCAGCGGATCGCGGCGAGCGAGGAGATGTTGACGATCGCTCCGCCGCCGCCCTCCAGCATGCGCGGGATGACCGCCTTGGCGCAGCGATAGACCGAACCGAGATTGAGCTGGAGCGAGGCGTTGAACTGCTCCTCCGAAAGCTCGACCGGCCCGCCCATATGGGTGACGCCGACATTGTTATGCAGGATGTCGATGCGGCCGAAATGCCGCGCGGCTGCCGCGACGCAGGCCTCGGTGGAATCGAGCTTGGTGACGTCGGCGGCAAGCGCCAGCGCCTTGCCACCCTCGCCTGCGATGATGCCGGCCGTCTCGTCGGCCGCCGCCTGGTTGAGGTCGATACAGGCGACGGAGGCGCCCTCGCGGGCATAGGCGACGGCTGCCGCCTTGCCGTTGCCCCAGCCAGGCCCCGACGAGCCGGCGCCGAAGACGATCGCTATCTTGCCCTTCAGCCGGTCGGCCATGGTGGTTGGTCTTTCGATGCGATGAGAGTGCAGGCAGACGCGCGGGGAACCCCTCTCCTGTAAGGAGAGGGGCAGGGGTGAGGAGTTGGCCCCTGGACCAGCAAGGAGCTGAGCTAACGGCGGCAGCGGTTAGGTCACAGCCATAACGTCCAACGGCCTACCCCTCACCCTGCCCTCTCCCTCCGGGAGAGGGTTCCCCGCGCCTTTTCTTGTCCGGCGCCGGAGAATGACGGTCGTTCAGCCGATCAGCTCAGCGAGCTGCCGACGGCCTTCTCCAGAATGGCCCAGGCCTCGTCGCCGTACTTCTTCTTCCACTCGGCGTAGAAGCCGGCCTTGCGCAGTGTCTCGCGGAAGGCGTCCGCCTTGGTCTCGTTGATGGTCATGCCCTTCGAGGCGAGCTCGCCCTGCAGGCCGGCATTGAGCTTGGCGACGTCCCCGCGCTCGAGCAGCGCAGCGGCGTTGATGTTGTTCGCGACGATCGTGCGCAGGTCTTCCGGCAGGCGCTCCCAGGCGCGGCGGTTCGCGAGGAACCAGAAGCCGTCCCACATGTGGTTGGTGATCGAGAGATACTTCTGCACCTCGAAGAGCTTCGCGGTGGAGATGATGGCGAGCGGGTTCTCCTGGCCGTCGACCACCTTCGTCTGCAGCGCGGTGTAGACCTCGGCGAAGTTGATCGAGGCCGGGGCCGACTGGAAGGCGGTGAACATCGAGGTCCAGAGCGGCGAGACCGGCACGCGGATCTTGAAGCCCTTCAGATCGTCAGGGGTGTTGATCGGGCCCTTGGACGAGGTGATCTGGCGGAAGCCGTTGTCCCAGATCTTGTCCATGACGACGAGGTTGGCCTTGTTGATCTGGCCACGGACATAGGCGCCGAGCTCGCCATCCATCGCCTTCCAGACCGCGTCGTAGTTCGGGAAGGCGAAGCCGATGCCGGAGACCGAGGCGTTGGCGACCAGCGTCGAGAGGATCAGCGGCGAGAGCGTGAAGAACTCGACGCCGCCGGAGCGGACCTGGCTCAGCATGTCGGTGTCGGAGCCGAGCTGGTTGTTCGGGAAGATCTGGATGTCGACGCGGCCCTTGGTCTCTTCCTTGATCTTCGCCACCGCCTCGCTGGCACGCATGTTCATCGGGTGCGCGAGGGGCAGGTTATTGGCGTATTTGTAGGTGAACTCGGCCGCCTGGGCGTTGGCGCGGCCGATATGGAAGGTGCCGATGGCGGAAGCGGCGGCGGTCGCCTTGATAAGGGTGCGGCGTGAAATGGTCATGGGCGTTTTCTCCTTGGATGAGCGTCCGGATTGTCCGGTTCTGTTTGTGAAGGCAGGTGGGGCTTAGAGCACCCAGGTAGAGAGGCCGGGAACGAGGGCGATGACGATGAGGCCGATGATCAGCGCGATGAGATAGGGCCAGATCGCGCCCATCGCCTCGTCCGGCGAGACGTTGCCGATCTTGCAGGCGATATAGAAGCCGATGCCGATCGGCGGCGCCATCAGGCCGATGTTCATCGCGGTGACGACGACCATCGAATAATGCACGTCGTTGATGCCGAGGTTCTTGGCGATCGGGAACATCAGCGGCGCCATCAGCACGATCGCCGGCAGGCCTTCCAGCACGCAGCCGAGGATCATGAAGACGACGATGGTGACCGCCATGAAGGAGAGCCAGCCGCCGGGCAGGTTCGCCATGAAGGTGGCAAGGTCGCGGGCGAAGCCGGTCTGCGTCAGCGCCCAGGCCATGGCCAGCGCCGTGCCGAGAATGACAAGGATCGCGCCTGAGAGCGCGGCCGTCTCGACCAGCATCTGGTAGAACTTGCGCAGGCTGATGCCGCCATAGAGCACGATGCCGATGATCAGCGCGTAGAGCACGGCGATGGTCGAGACCTCGGTCGCGGTGGCGACGCCGCCACCGACCGCGGCGCGGATGATGAAGGGCAGGACCAGCGCCGGCGCCGCGACGAGCGCGACCTTGCCGATCACCGCGAGTGGGGCGCGGCGCACGCCCTTCATGTCTTCCGCCGCCGCCTTCCAGCGGGCGAGCCCGGCGAGCGCGACGAGCAGGACGCCCGCGATGACGAAGCCGGCATTGAACAGCCCGGCGATCGAGACGCCGGCAACGGAGCCGAGCACGATCAGCACGATCGAGGGCGGCACCGTGTCCGCCATCGCCGCGCCCGTGGACAGCAGCGCGATCAGGTCCTTCGGCTTGTAGCCGCGCCGCTTCATCTCGGGGAACAGCGCGGGAGCGACCGTCGCCATGTCGGAGACCTTCGAACCCGAGATGCCCGAGACGAGATAGAGCGAGCCGAGCAGGACATAGGACATGCCGGCGCGGACATGGCCGAGCAGGGAGGCGAGGAAATCGACGATCGCCTTGCCCATGCCGGTCGCGTCGAGGATGCAGCCGAGCAGCACGAAGATCGGCACGGAGAGCAGGATGAGGCTCGACATGCCCTCGTCCATGCGGCCGACCATCACAATCATCGGCACATTGGTCGAGAAGGCGAGGAAGGCGAGCGTGCCCAGCCCGAAGCAGAAGGCGATCGGGACGCCCGCGACAAGGCAGGCGGCGACGACACAGACCAGGAAGATCAGGATATTGTAGTAGCCGAGGCCCTTGAGCGTCGGCCCGAGGAGCCAGAAGGCGAGGCCGAACCCGCCGATGACCAGCACTGATCCGGCGATGTCGACCGGGCGCGCGGTCTTGAAGGCATAACGGATCGTCAGCAGCAGCATCAGCACGATGCCCACGGCGATGGCGGAGACCCGCCAACTGACGGGGATGTTGAGCGCGGCCGAGGTGACGTAGCTCTCTTCCACCGCGTAATCGATCGCAGGGTAGACCATCGCCGCCAGGAAGGCGGCAACGGCGATGAGTGCCAGCGTCTCGACGAATTGGCGCAGGCGCTCCGGCATGAGGCCGACGAAGAGCGTCAGCCGTAGATGTTCATTGCGATCGACGGCAATGGCCGCGCCGAGCATGGCGAGCCAGATGAAGGAGATCGAGGCGACCTCGTCGACCCAGACGAAGGGCAGCGAGAAGACGTACCGCGAGACCACGCCGAGCAGCAGCACGCCGATGATGAAAGCGACCAGGGCGGCCGCGACGATCTCGACCGGGCGCATGATGGCCGAGCCGGGGCGCGCGCCCTCGTTCTCGCTCAGGTTCTCGGGAATATGCAGCGTGTCGACGACATCAACCATGCCGCGACCTCAGATGCAGGTCGCTGGGCGCAAAATCTGCGCGCCCGCCATGCGGGTTGCCTCGGGGGCCATCGGTTCATCCTCCCTTCGCGCCGATCTTCTGTCGGCGTCGATTGCGGTCCACACTGTGAATGATCAGGCAGCGGAACGGCCGGCAGGTTTGCACGAGCATGACCGCATTGCAATCGGGAAGGCAGGCAACTAGGCTCAATCCATAAAAATAAGGTCCATATCGTGGACCATTGGGAGGAGCGCTTGTCGCCACTCAGTCTCGCTGCCGGAGCCGGCTTGTCCGGCTCGCAGAGCGTCGATCGCGCGCTGGGGCTGCTCTCGCTGATCGGGCGGGAGCCGGCCGATGGCCTGCCGCTCGGCGAGATCGTCTACGGCAGCGGCCTCAACAAGCCGACGGTGCGGCGACTGCTGCTGGCGCTGATGCGGGCCGGCCTTGTCGAGCAGGAGGTGCAGACGCGCCGTTATTGCCTCGGCGAGGAGGCCTTTGTGCTCGGCGTGCTGGCGGCGCGACGCCACGGCCTGCTCGAAATGGCGATGGACGGGTTGCGCCGTCTTTCGGGCGAGACGCGGGATACGAGCTTTCTCACCGTGCGGCGCGAGAACTACGCGATCTGCCTGCATCGGGAGGAGGGAACCTACCCCGTCCGCACCCATGCGCTGCAGGCTGGGGACCAGCATCCGCTCGGTGTCGGCGCAGGCTCGCTCGCCCTGCTGGCGGCGTTGCCGGACGACGATGTGGACCGCATCATCGCGGCCAACGAGGCTGTGTTGACGGAGCGCTATCCCGGCTTCGCGCCGGTTGCCCTCAAGGGCGACGTCACCGAGGCGCGGCTGCGCGGCTTCGCTCTCAACCCGGGCCGGCTTGTCGCGAGCTCATGGGGGATCGGCAGGGCCTTCCGCTATCCGGACGGCCGCGTTGCAGGCGCCTTTTCGCTGGCCGCCATCGACAGCCGCATGGACCCGGCCCGGCAGCCCGAACTCTCGGCGATGCTGGCGCGCGAGGCGGTGAGGATGGAGGCGCAGCTCGCGCAGATGTTCGTATCACGGCGCGGCGCAGGGCCTGCGGGGCCGGCTCAGCGGCAACAAAACGGAACAGGGAGGGCGTCGAAATGAACGCTGGAACAACGGCCCCCACCGGGGGCGTCGTGCCGATGTCGCGGCGCGTGATGAACCTCGCCCATATCGTGACGCAGAATGCGCGACGCCTGCCCGCGCACCCCGCCTTCATCTGGGGCGAGAAGATTTTGGACTGGCGCGAGATCGAGACGCAGGTTTCGGCTCTTGCGGCAGGGCTTAAGGCGCGCGGCATCGGCAAGGGTGACCGCCTGCTCGTCCACTCCAAGAACTGCGACGCGATGTTCGTCTCGATGTTCGCGACCTTCCGGCTCGGTGCGGTCTGGGTGCCGACAAATTTCCGCCTGCTGCCGGACGAGGTCGCCTATCTCGCCACGGCTTCGGGCGCGAAGGGTTTCCTCTGCCATGGCGACTTTCCCGAGCACGCCGCGGCGGTCGCCGCCGCGAGCCCGGCGCCCACGTTCACCTGGCGGATCGGGGAGGGGGCTTTCGGCGCGGATGAGGTAGGCGCAGTGATTGCGCGCCATCGCGGCGAGCGGGTCGAGAACGCCGCCGTGGAGCGGGACGATCCGTGCTGGTTCTTCTTCACCTCCGGCACGACCGGGCGCTCCAAGGCCGCGGTGCTGACCCATGGGCAGATGAGCTTCGTCGTGACGAACCATCTCTGCGACCTCGTCCCGGGCTCGACAGAGGCGGACGCCTCGCTGGTCGTGGCGCCGCTCTCGCATGGCGCCGGCGTGCACCAGCTGATGATGTCGGCGCGTGGAGCCACCTCGATCCTACTGTCGACAGAGCGCTTCGACATCGACGAGGCCTACCGGCTGATCGCGAAGCACCGCGTCAGCAACATCTTCACCGTTCCGACGATCCTGAAGATGCTGGTCGAGCATCCGGCCGTGGACCAGCACGATCATTCGAGCCTGCGCTACATCATCTATGCGGGCGCGCCGATGTATCGCGAGGACCAGAAGGCCGCGCTGAAGAAGCTCGGCAAGGTGATCGTGCAATATTTCGGGCTGGGCGAGGTGACCGGCAACATCACCGTGCTGCCACCGGCGCTGCACGAACCGGAGGACGGGCCGCATGCCCGGATCGGCACCTGCGGCTTCGAGCGCACCGGCATGCAGGTTCAGATCCAGGACGAGGAGGGCAAGGAGGTCGAGCCGGGCGTACAGGGCGAGATCTGCGTGATCGGGCCCGCCGTCTTCGCCGGCTACTACGACAATCCGGAGGCCAATGCGAAATCCTTCCGCGATGGCTGGTTCCGCACCGGCGACCTCGGCCATATGGACGAGCAGGGGTTCGTCTACATTACCGGCCGCGCGTCGGACATGTACATCTCGGGCGGCTCGAACATCTATCCGCGAGAGATCGAGGAGAAGATCCTGACCCATCCCGCCATTGCCGAGGTCGCGGTGCTTGGCCTGCCGGACCCGGTCTGGGGCGAGATCGGCGTCGCGGTCTGCGTGCCGCGGCCGGGGCAGAGCGCGAGCGAGGCCGAGATCGCGGACTTCCTCAGCGAGAAGATTGCGCGCTACAAAATGCCGAAGCGCTTCTTCTTCTGGGAGGCGCTGCCGAAATCGGGCTATGGCAAGGTGCCGAAGCGCCTCGTCAAGGACGAACTCGAGAAGCGCGGCGAACTGGATTGGCTCAGGAAGGACAAGGCTTCGTGAGGCGTATCGAACAGCCGGGGCAAGGCACGCCGGAGCGTGTTCAATGGGCGGAATGCCATGGGCTGCGCTTCCCGATGGTGCTGCAGGCCGGTCTGCCATTGCTGGAGGCGGTGCGGCGAGGCTTCGCGGCGGCTGGCTTCACCTCCGGTGTGGTCAAGCTCGATGGGCTCGCGCTCTCGCCTTTCGCCTATGTCATGCCGGCGCTCTCCGAGACGCCGGAGCATGCAGCCTTCTACAGCCGGACATTCCGGCCGGCCGGCGTGGCGCGGCTCAAGGTCGGCGCCATGACTTTCGGCCGGCGCGACGGCGCGCCCTTCTTCCATGCCCATGCAATCTGGACGGAAGGCGGCGGCAAGGAGAGCGGCGGGCATATCCTGCCGGATGAGACGATGGTGGCTGAGACCATCACCGTGCCGGCCGTCGGGCTCGACAGCGCGGCCTTTGTCGCCGAGCCGGATAGCGAAACGAATTTCAAGTTGTTCGGGCCGCAGGCCGCTCCCCTGCTCGGGGCGACGCGGGAGGGGCGGTTCTTCGCGCTCCGGGTCAAGCCGAACGTGGATTTCTGCGGGGCGCTGGAAGCCTTCTGCGTCGAGCAGGGCATCCGTTCCGCGGCGATCCATGGCGGTGTCGGCTCGACCATCGGCGCCCGCTTCACGGATGGCGGAAGGATAGAGAACTTCGCCACCGAGGTCGCGATCACCAATGGGACGATCGCAAAAGGTGCGAACGGGTTTGAGGCCGAGATCGACGTGGCGCTGGTGGACTATACCGGTGCGCTGGCGAGCGGGCGCCTGACGCGCGGCGACAACCCGGTGCTGATGACCTTCGAGCTCGTGCTGGAAGCGCGATAGGTCGCGGGCGTCAGCCCCTCTGCTGCCGCTCGACCTCCCGATCCCGCAGATCCTTGCGCCTGATCTTGCCCGTCGCGGTCATCGGCAGCTCGGTGACGAACTCGACCGCACGCGGGTACTGGTACGCTGCCAGCCGGTCCCTGACGAAGGCCTGAATCTCCGCCGCCAGCGCGGCCGTCGGCTCGACATCGGGCTTCGGCAGCACGAAGGCCTTGACGATCTCGGTGCGGACCGGGTCCGGCACGCCGATGACCGCGACCATCAGCACGGCCGGGTGGCGGATGATGCAGTCCTCGATGTCGCCGGGGCCGATGCGGTAGGAGCCCGAGGAGATGATGTCGTCGTCGCGGCCCTGGAACCAGAAGTAGCCTTCTTCGTCGCGGGCGCCGGTGTCGCCGGTGACCAGCCAGTCGCCGACGAATTTCGCCGCCGTCGCCTCCGGCTGGTTCCAGTATTCCAGCATCATGACCGGGTCGGGCTTTGCCACGGCGATCAGCCCCTGCTCGCCAGCCGGAAGTTCCTCGCCCTCTGGCGAGATCACGGCGACGCGGTGGCCAGGCACGGCGCGGCCCATCGAGCCGGGCTTTACCGCGAAGAGGCTCGCGCAGTTCGAGACGAGGAGGTTCGCCTCGGTCTGGCCGTAGAACTCGTTGACCGGGAAACCGAAGGTCTCGCGGCTCCAGTCCAGCATGTCGGCGCCGAGCGTCTCGCCGCCGGTGCCGATCGAGCGCATCGCGTAGCCGAAACGCCGGGGATCGCGCACCTGGCGCATCAGCTTGAGCGCGGTCGGCGGCAGGAAGGCGTTGCGCACCTTGTGCCGCGCCATCAGGGCGAAGGCGGCGTCCGGATCGAATTTGCGGGCGCGGGAGGCCAGCACGGGCACGCCGCAATAGAGGCTCGGCAGCAGCACATCGAGCAGGCCGCCGATCCAGGCCCAGTCGGCCGGCGTCCAGAACAGGTCGCCGGCCTGCGGGAAGAACTCCTGCGGCATCTGCACGCCCGGCAGATGGCCGAGCAGCACGCGGTGAGCGTGCAGCGCGCCCTTCGGTTTTCCCGTCGTGCCGGAGGTGTAGATGATCAGCGCCGGGTCGTCGGCGCGGGTGTCCGCCGCGGTGAACCGGTCGGAGGCCTTCGCCATTTCCACTTCGAAGTCTGCGTGGCCGGCGCCGCCGACGACAAAAATCCGGCGCAGGTTCGGCAGGGCGTCGCGGATGGCCTCGACCTTGCCGATGTTCTCGCTGTCGGTGACGAGCACGCTGGCGCCGCTATGGCCCAGCCGATGCTCGAGCGCTTCCGGGCCGAACTGGATGAAGAGCGGCAGCGCGATAGCACCGCGCTTGTAGGTACCGAGATGGGCGATTGCCGTCTGCGGCGATTGCGGGAGGAGGATGCCGACGCGCTCGCCGGGCCCGATGCCATGGGCGGCGAGCAGGTTTGCGAAGCGGTTGGAGGCGCGCGCGAGATCGTCGAAGGACAGGGTTGCGACCTCGCCGCCCTCGTCCGCGAAGACCAATGCCGGACGGTGGCTGCCATCGGCATGGGCGTCCGAGCAGACGGTGCCGATATTGAAGCGCTCCGGTATACGCCAGGCGAAGCGGCTCAGCGTGTCCTCATAGGTGGTGCCGCGCTCCAGCATGGGGCCGCCTCGCTCATTCCCGTGCGTTCGGCCGATCCTGAACAGCGGCGGGGCGGGCTGACAAGCCCGGGCGATGCGGCTTACGGTCTGCGCAAAGCCGCAAAGTGCCAACGAGGAAATGCCTGTGACCACGCCGATCTGGATCGAAGCCGCCATCAACGGACCCTGGGGCAAGGAGCGCCAGCCCGGCATTCCGATCAGCATTCCCGACATTGTCGCGGACGGCATCGCCGCGGTCGAGGCGGGCGCGGCGATCGTCCATCTGCATGTCTACGATCAGGCGACGGGCCGCCAGCGCGACGATTGGGAACTCTATGCGCAGGCGATCGAGGGCATTCGCGCCAAGGTCGACGCCATCGTCTATCCGACAATCCCGATCCTCGGCTCCGGCTATGCCGGGGACATGATCGGTTCGGGCCGCTACACCCATCTGGAAGAGCTGGCGAAAAGGGGCCTCGCCGAATGGGGCGTGCTCGATCCGGGCTCCTGCAACTGGACGACCTTCGCCGGCATCCCCGAGGGCGAGGCCGGCTTCATCTACCAGAACCCCGGCGAGCATATCCGCGAGGGGATGGAGGTGGCGGAGCGCCACAAGGTCCATCCGAGCTATGCGATCTACGAGCCGGGCTTCACGCGCCTGGGCGCCGCCCTGGCGAAGGCCTATCCCGGCATGCCGATGCCGATCTACCGGCTGATGTTCTCGGACGCCTTCGCCTGGGGGTTCCCGCCGCGCGAATGGGCGCTTGACGCCCATCTGAAGCTGCTGGCGGAAGACGCGCCCGAGGCGCCGGTGATGATCGCCGGGCTCGGCGTCGATCTTTCCGGGCTGATCGCTCCGGCGGTCCAACGCGGTGTCCATGTCCGCGGCGGGCTGGAGGATGCGCCTTTCGGCTGCACGAAGACCAATGCGGCGCTGATCGCCGAGACGGTCGGGCTGGTCGAGGCGGCAGGCGGACGACCTGCGAGCGCTGCCGAGGTGAGGGCAGGCTTTGCGGCGCGGCGCCCGGGTCGTTGATTTGTCAGGGCGTGGTCTCGGCTTCCAGCCGGGTGCGCAGTTCATCCATATCAGCAACGAACCAGAGCGCCGAGCCCGCATTGGTCTCGCGGACGAAGTCGCGGAGGGCGTTGCTGCCTTCGACGGCTGTGCCGATGTCTCCGACGATGGCGCAGCGGAGGCGATAATTGGCGAATTTCTGAAATATTTCGCCGCCGACGCGGGTGCGCAGGTTCAAAACGTCAGGGCCCAGTCGTTCCACGGGGATCGCGAGCAACTCGGCGCTCGCGGACCAGGCCTCGCCAATGAAGTCGTTGGAGTTCCCCGGGTTGGCGAGGAGCGGGCCTGAGCGGTCGAAAAGGAGAACGCGGGCGCCGGCGATTTCGATCTGCTGAGGCATTCTGTTCGCCTACCGCGACTGCAACAACACGGCAAGCCGGGTCCGAGACGCCTGGGGTGTTCTGGCATTTGACCTATGGTCATGCTGCCTTATCTTGCCGACTTACCCCATCGGACCATAGCCATCGGGCATGCCATGAGTCCCATCGTTATCGGCTGCATCGCCTTCCTTTGCGTATTCGGCGCTGCGCTGGCCGGCATGGCGCTGCGAGTGCGCCTGCCCGACCATCATCTGGCGACCGAATCCCGGGAGGCCATCAAGCTGGCGACGGCGATCATCGGCACGCTTTCGGCCCTTGCGCTGGGCCTGCTCATTGCCTCGGCGAAGCGATCCTTCGACGATGCAGGCCTGGAGAGGCGAACATCGGCGGCGCGCATCCTCCTGCTCGACCGCGTCCTGGCGCATTACGGCCCCGAGGCGCAGCCGCTGCGGTTGGCGGTTCGCAAGGTCGTCGAAGCCAGGCTCAGCGCCGAGCAGCAGGACGTGGCCCGCGACATGCCGCTTGCCGAGGGGTTCGATGTCGAGGCGATCCAGGATGCGCTCCGAGCCCTGACCCCGCAGACCGAGGCGCAGCGTCTGCTTCATGCGCGGGCGATCCAGGTCAGCGGCGACATCGCCGAAGCGAGATGGCTGCGCACGGAGACGGAGGTGGGCGGATTTCCGATGCCTTTCCTCGCCGTGCTGATCCTGTGGTTCACCTTGCTCTTTGCGTCCTTCGGCCTGCTTGCGCCGGGTAACGGGACGGTCGTGCTCACGTTGTTGGCCTGTGCGCTTTCCGTCAGCGTCGCCCTGGTCCTCATCATCGACATGGACCATCCCTATCTCGGCTTCATCCGGGTTTCGGACGAACCTTTCAGGACGGCGCTGGGGCGGCTGGGGCGGCTTTGACGGAGCCGGTGGGCGCGTGCCGGGGCCGCGCATAGCGGGCGTGGCGTGCGCCGGGTTCGCCTTAGGCAGGCCTCGGCGCAGTGGGGAATGACCGCTTCGTCTGCAGCGAAAACGCGACGAATGGGCGCTCGACGACCCAATAGAAGACGAAAGACAGCGCCAGCACGAGGCCTGTTCCGATGGTGCCGCAGATGAAGACCACGGCCAAGAACGGATGATCCCGGCAGCGCTCGACGACGATCGGCACGACGATCTGCAGGATCTGGAGATGAACCAGATAGATCGAGAACGAGGCAATGCCGATCCGCGTCAGATGCCGGTCGCTCATCGCGGACCGGAAGCGCGATTGCCCGACGAGGCAGGCCGTCATGATGGCGGCTATGGCAAGGAGCTGCGCCGGAAGCTGCCACCACATCGCACCCCAGGGAGCGCCGAGAAGGATCAGCATCGTCAGGCCGAGCAAGCCTAGCGGGACCCGTTGCAGGCTCTGCGCCAGGCGTTGGTCGCTCTCGCGGTGGCGGAACTCGGCGACCAGGGCTCCGACGAGGAAATATGGGAAGAATGCGATGATCGAATACTGAATCCCGCGGCTGCCGTGTTCCGACGCGATCATCGCGAGCACGGTCGAGACGAGGAGCGCTGCGACGGCGACGCCGAGCTTCAGCTCCGGCGACTTCAGTTTCGCATAGGGCCTGAAGAGCAGTGGCGCGACCAGCAGGAATTGAAGATGTGCCTCGAGATACCAGCCGGGAGGGAAGAGGCGAGGAAAGGTATTGAAGATGAGATCATGCAGGTAGAGGAGGCTTGCGATCAGGCTCAGCGTCATCGATTCCGGGGCGGCCCGGAAATGGTAGGTGTTCGAGGGTTCGTAGCCTGTCGTCCTTATGAATATGAATGTGGCCAGCAATATCATCGCATAGGGCGGCCATAGTCTCAGCAGCCTCTTCTTCAGGAAATCGACATCGATGAAGGGTCTGTCTTTGTTGATGTTTCTGTTGATGTAGATGGCGACCGTGTATCCCGTGATGCAGAACAGCAACCTGCAGCCTGAAAACGGCGTGGCCAGGATCGCGAGGACGAAAGTCTCGATCTGATTGAGCGTTTCGCGCCCGTAGAAGCGCTCCACCCGCTGCAGCAAGTGACCCATGACGACGGTCAGGATGGCGATGCCGCGCAGGCCGGCCAGCTCTGGGACATGTGTCTGCGCAGGGCTGCTCATGCGCGCCACGAAGCCTGGCACGGCATCGATGCCATAATAGTCGGTGACGCGTCTGGGGCGCATGCTCTCGGTACGTCAGGGAGGAGCGGACGGCGGCAGGCAGAGGCTGTCGGTTAGGCCCCTGCGCAGCAGCAAGAAGCGGACCATCGCCGCCGAGAGGGAGACCCCGTCCGCTGGTTACGGATCAGCGCATTTATCGCCTGGAATCGCGACGTTGCCGCGACGATGTCCGAACATGCATCGGGGCCGATCGTCGCGGCGGCGGCGCCCTGCGTTGGTGTTGAGCAGGGCGTGCCCTAAATACCGTCAAGAGCATGAACCGGGAGCGTCGATCCCATGTCCGACCATGATGCCGAAGCCAATCGCTTTTCCGCTCGCGCCGCGCGCTACGCTCGCGTCGGCGCCAATGTCGGCGGGGTTGCCGCGCGGATCGCGGGCAACCGGATCTTCGGCGGGGAGGGGCGGGACGCGTCCAATGCCGAGGCGCTGGCCAAGGCGCTCGGCGGCCTGAAGGGGCCGATCATGAAGGTGGCGCAGCTCGTCGCCACCATCCCTGACGTTGTGCCGCCCGAATATGCCGCCGAACTGCAGAAGCTGCAGTCGCAGGCGCCGCCGATGGGCGCGGCCTTCGTCAAGCGCCGGATGATGGCGGAGCTCGGCGCGAACTGGCGGGAGCGCTTCGGCGAGTTCGACCTGAGGCCCGCGGCTGCCGCGTCGCTGGGGCAGGTGCACCGGGCGACGACTCCCGATGGAGCGACACTCGCTTGCAAGCTGCAGTATCCGGACATGGAATCGGCGGTGGAGGCCGATATCGCCCAGCTCGAGGTGCTGTTCGCGCTGCATCGGCGCATGGGCGCGGTGATCGACACCTCCGAAATCGCCAAGGAGATCGGTGCGCGCGTGCGCGAGGAGCTCGATTACCGGCGCGAGGCCAGCCACATCGCGCTCTACCGTTCCATCCTTGCCGACACACCCGAGGTGCGCGTGCCGGCGGTCGAGCCGGCTCTGTCGACGCGGCGGCTGCTGACCATGCACTGGCTCGACGGCAGCCCGATCCTTTCGCACAAGCAGGATGGGCAGGAGACGCGCGACCGCATCTCGACCGCGATGTTCAAGGCCTGGTGGCGGCCCTTCAGCCATCATGGCGTCATCCATGGCGATCCGCATCTCGGGAACTACACGGTGTTCTCGGAAGGCGGGGAGCCGCAGGGGATCAACCTTCTGGACTATGGCTGCATCCGCATCTTCCCTCCCTCCTTTGTCGGTGGGGTGGTCGATCTCTATCGCGGCATCCTGGAAGGCGACGAGGCGCGGGTCGTCCATGCCTACGAGACCTGGGGCTTCAAGGGGCTGACGAAGGACCTCGTCGACACGCTGAATATCTGGGCGCGTTTCATCTATGGGCCGCTGATGGAGGATCGTGTCCGGCGCATCGCGGAGGATGTCAGCCCGGCCGAATACGGCCGCAAGCAGGCCTTCCAGGTGCATCAGGCGCTGAAGAAGCGCGGGCCGGTCACGGTGCCGCGCGAGTTCGTCTTCATGGACCGCGCCGCCATTGGGCTGGGCGGCGTATTCCTGCATCTCGACGCCGAGCTGAACTTCCACCGGCTGTTCGAGGCGGAGATCGAGGGGTTTTCCGTGGAGGGTATCGCGGAGCGGCAAAGAGCGGCGCTGGTCGCGGCGGGGTTGAAGCCCTAGCATCGGCCTTATCCGAAAACCGCGGTCCACTTTTCGGAGCGATGCTTCAGCTTCGCGGGGATCAATCGCCCCCGCTGCCGCAATCCCCTCCACCGTCGTCGCCGAAGCCTCCGCTTCCTCCATCGCCGCCGCCCGACGCGCGGCGCCATGCGGCGATTTCCTCATCGTCGCGCCTGCTCTGCTCGCGTGCCTCCGCGAACCAGCGCTGCGCCTTCTCGCGCAGAGCAGGGTCGAGGTCCGGGAGCTGATCCTTCGCAGCTCGCTTGGTTCGATCGTCCACAGGGGCCCCTTTCGACGGTCCGAGTATAGGCGAAGCTCGCAGGGCTTGGCTCCTCTCAGTGCAGATCGGCGTGAATCGTTCCAAAATGCAGTGAAACGAGAGAATTCCATTCTATCTAAATCGATTGAATTGCTCTGCGGTCCTCGCTAGAGATTGGCGATACGGTGAGCTGCGCCACGCTCCACGGTTGCAGCGCGTTGCCGCGTTGCCCGTGCGTCGCGGGTGCGCTACAGGCTTAAAGAGACTGTGTCTTTTTCAGGATCGAGATCATGGCCGACCACGCCCATCACGCCACCGACATCCCCGCGATGGACTACGAGGAGCATGAGCGGACCTATGCCGGCTTCATGCATTTCTCCGAGGTCGCCACGGTCGCCGCGCTCGCCATCGTCGCGGCGCTCGCCGTCGGCGGCACCAAGCACGCTTGGGGCACGGCGCTGATCGGCACGCTGCTCACGGTGATCGGCACTGGCGTCGGCATCGCCTCGGACAAGATCTCCTGGCGTGGGCCCGTCGTCGCGCTGGTCCTGATGCTGCTCGCGCTGCTGCTTCTCTGACCGTCTTCCCATAACGCCGGAAAGGCCTTCCCCCGCCATGCGCATTGCTGTCCCAGCCGAAACGCAAGGGGCGGAAACCCGCGTCGCCGCGACGCCGGAGACCGTCCGCAAGTTCAAAGGCCTCGGCGCCGAGGTCGTGATCGAGGCGGGGGCAGGCAAAGCCTCCGGCATTCTCGATGCGGAATACGAGGCGGCCGGGGCGACGATCGCCAAGACGGCCAAGGAGGCGCTGAAGGGCGCCGAGATCGTGCTGAAGGTGCGCCGTCCGGCGGAGAAGGAAATCACGGCGCTGCCGAAGGGCGCGCTCGTCTTCGCCGTGATGGACCCCTATGGCAGCGAGGCTGAGGTCGAGGCGCTGGCCAAGGCCAATGTCGCCGCCTTTGCCATGGAGTTCATGCCGCGCATCACGCGTGCGCAGGTGATGGACGTGCTCTCCTCGCAGGCGAACCTCGCAGGCTACCGCGCCGTGATCGACGGCGCCGCCGAATATGGGCGGGCGCTGCCGATGATGATGACCGCGGCCGGCACGGTGCCCGCCGCCAAGATCTTCGTGATGGGCGTCGGTGTCGCCGGCCTGCAGGCGATCGCGACCGCGCGGCGCCTCGGCGCCATCGTCACCGCCACCGACGTGCGCCCCGCTACCAAGGAGCAGGTCGAGTCGCTCGGCGCCAAGTTCCTCGCCGTCGAGGACGAGGAGTTCAAGCAGGCGCAGACGTCGGGCGGCTACGCCAAGGAGATGTCCAAGGAATACCAGGCGAAGCAGGCGGAACTGACCGCCAGCCACATCGCCAAGCAGGACATCGTCATCACCACTGCGCTGATCCCCGGCCGCCCGGCGCCGAAGCTGATCTCGGCGGCTATGGTCGAGAGCATGAAGCCCGGCTCCGTCATCGTCGACCTCGCGGTCGAGCGCGGCGGCAATTGCGAGCTGGCCAAGCCGGGCGAGATCGCGATCACGCCGAACGGGGTCAAGATCGTCGGCCACCTCAATGTGCCGGGCCGTCTGGCCGCGACCTCCTCCTCGCTCTACGCCAAGAACCTCTTCGCCTTCGTCGAGACGCTGATCGACAAGGCCGAGAAGAAGCTCGCGGTGAACTGGGAGGACGAGCTGGTCAAGGCGACCGCCCTGACAAAGGACGGCGCCGTCATCCATCCGAATTTCGCGCCGAAGGCCTGAGCGAAGGAATTCCGACCATGGCAAATCCCTCTCCCGAACAGGCTATCGAGCAGGCCCGCAACGCGGCGGCGCTCGCCAGGCAGGCGGCCGAGCTCGCCGAGCGCTACGCCGACCAGGCGGCGGCGGCGGCCAGCATCGCAACCGGCGGTGTCGACCCGACGGTTTTCCGCCTCGCGATCTTCGTGCTCGCGGTCTTCGTCGGCTATTACGTCGTCTGGTCGGTGACCCCGGCGCTGCACACGCCGCTGATGTCCGTCACCAACGCGATCTCCTCTGTCATCGTCGTCGGCGCGCTGCTCGCTGTCGGCGTCGAGGCGCTGCCGGCGCTGGGCGACGGGCCGATCTGGGCCAAGGTGTTCGGCTTCCTCGCGCTGATCCTCGCCTCGGTGAACATCTTCGGTGGCTTCCTCGTCACCGAGCGGATGCTCGCGATGTACAAGAAGAAGGACTGACGCATGGCCGCGAACCTCTCAGCCCTGCTCTACGTCGTTTCCGGGGTCCTGTTCATCATGGCCCTGCGGGGCCTGTCGCATCCGACCACGTCGCGGCAGGGCAACCGTTACGGCATGATCGGCATGGCGATCGCCATCGTCACGACCGTGGTGTTCTTCCCGCCATCCGGCTTCTCCGGCTGGCTGCTCGTCGCGGCCGGCATCGGTATCGGTGGCGGCATCGGCGCCTATATGGCCAAGCGCGTGCAGATGACGCAGATGCCGCAGCTTGTCGCCTTCTTCCACTCGCTGGTGGGTCTGGCGGCGGTGCTGGTGGCAGCCGCCGCGCTGTATGCGCCCGAGGCCTTCGGCATCGGCCGCGTTGGCACGATCAAGGGCGCGAGCCTGTTCGAGATGGCGCTCGGCGTCGCCATCGGCGCGATCACCTTCACCGGCTCGATCATCGCCTTCCTGAAGCTCGACGGGCGCATGAGCGGCAAGCCGATCATGCTGCCGCAGCGCCATGGTATCAATATCGGGCTCGGCATCGCGCTCGTCGTGCTGCTGGCGATCTTCATCAAGGCGGAGAGCCACGCGGTCTTCTGGCTGATCGTCGCGGTCTCGCTGGCGCTCGGCATCCTGCTGATCATCCCGATCGGCGGCGCCGACATGCCGGTCGTCGTCTCGATGCTGAATTCCTATTCCGGCTGGGCGGCCGCCGGCATCGGCTTCACGCTTGGCAACATGGCGCTGATCATCACCGGCGCGCTGGTCGGCTCCTCGGGCGCGATCCTGTCCTACATCATGTGCAAGGCGATGAACCGGAGCTTCATATCGGTCATCCTCGGTGGCTTCGGCGGCGACGATGCCGCGGCCGGCGCCGCAGGTGCGGTCGAGGCGCGCCCGGTCAAGCAGGGCTCGGCTGATGACGCCGCCTACATCATGAAGAACGCGGGCAAGGTCCTCATCGTGCCGGGCTACGGCATGGCGGTGGCGCAGGCGCAGCACGCACTGCGCGAGATGGCGGACACGCTCAAGAAGGAGGGCGTGGAAGTCAAATACGCCATCCATCCGGTGGCGGGCCGCATGCCGGGCCATATGAACGTGCTGCTGGCCGAGGCCAACGTGCCCTATGACGAGGTCTTCGAGCTCGAGGACATCAACTCGGAATTCGGCCAGGCCGACGTCGCCTTCGTCATCGGCGCCAACGACGTGACGAACCCGGCGGCGAAGACCGACAAGTCCTCGCCGATCTACGGCATGCCGATCCTCGACGTCGAGAAGGCCAAGACCGTGCTGTTCATCAAGCGCGGCATGGCCGCCGGCTATGCCGGTGTCGAGAACGAGCTGTTCTTCCGACCCAATACGATGATGCTGTTCGGCGACGCCAAGAAGGTCACGGACGAGATCGTCAAGGCCATGGCGCACTGAGGCGCGGCTGGATCGGCGGCACTGCGCGATCACGAATAGGTTATCCAGGCCGGCGGCAACGCCGGCCTTCTTTTTTAGGGTCGACGGATATTTGCCGCGATACTCTGGTGACCAAACGAAAATTGGGACGTCTCTATCGTATAAATTGATTTATATTTTGACTTTATAAAAGTTGTATTGAATTTATCCTTCAAGATGACGAAGCGTTTTGTGGGTTACGGCGGGTTTATGCGTCGCTATAAAGGAAGGTAACTAAGAATTTACGATTATCTATAACAATAGTTGATTAGTTGCACTTTCATAGCGATGCAACTTTTAATCAATATGATCTTTCGAGGGATCAATGCTCACTGGTGTGTTTGGAGGCAGTGCCTCTGCGGAGGCGGCGAGCGTCAGGCGCTCGCAAGCCGTCATCGAGTTCGACGTCCAGGGGCGGATCCTGACCGCCAACCAGCTCTTTCTCGACACCATCGGCTACGGGCTGAGCGAGATCGTGGGCCAGCATCACGCGATGTTCGTCGACCCCTCCGAGGCGGGCGGCGCGGCCTACAAGGAATTCTGGACCAAGCTGGCGCGCGGCGAATTCCTCGAGGCGCAGTTCCTGCGGATCGGCAAGGGCGGGCGGCGCATCTGGCTGCAGGCGACCTATACGCCGATCCTCGACCGCTCCGGCAAGCCGTTCAAGGTCGTCAAGTTCGCCACCGACATCACCCGGATGAAGGAGATGATCTCGGATTTCGAGGGGCAGGTGGCTGCGATCCGCAAGTCGCAGGCCGTGATCGAGTTCGATCTTTCCGGAAACGTGCTGGAAGCCAACGCGAATTTCCTGAATGCGCTCGGCTATACGCTGGACGAGATCAAGGGACGGCATCACTCCATGTTCGTCGAGCCGGCGGAGCGCGAGAGCGCGGCTTACGGCCAGTTCTGGGCCAAACTCGGCCGGGGTGAGTTCGACGAGGGGCAGTATCTGCGCGTCGGCAAGGGCGGCCGCAAGGTCTGGATCCAGGCGACCTACAACCCGATCCTGAACGCACTCGGCGAGCCGTTCAAGGTCGTGAAATACGCCTCCGACATCACCGCCGCCAAGGAAGCGCAGGAGGCGCTGCAGGGCGCCGTCGCAGAGACGCGTACGATTGTGCAGGCCGCCACAGCCCGGGACCTGACGCAGCGCATCGCGCTGACCGGCAAGGAGGGCGACATCAAGGCGCTCTGCGCAGGCGTGAACGAGCTGGTCGACACGGTGGCGGACATCGTGCGCGGCACGTCCACGATCTGCGCGACGATCAGCGCGGGCTCGCAGCGCATCACCGGCGACAGCCGGGCGCTGGCGCAGCGCACGGAAGAGCAGGCGAGCAGCCTGCAGGAGACGGCGGCGACCACGGAAGAGCTGGCCGCTTCGGTCAAGCACAGCGCGGAGCGCGCCTCGCAGGCGACAGGCCTCGGCGAGGTCGCGAAGGCTGCGGCCGACCATGGCGGCGCGGTGGCTACGGGCGCCGTCTCGGCGATGGAGCGGATCGAGAAGGCTTCCAGCGACATCTCGGAGATCGTGGCCGTGATCGACGGAATCGCCTTCCAGACGAATCTGCTGGCGCTCAACGCAGCGGTCGAGGCAGCCCGTGCCGGCGATGCCGGGAAGGGCTTCGCCGTGGTCGCGAGCGAGGTGCGCGCCCTGGCACAGCGCTCCAGCACGGCCGCCAACGACATCAAGGCGCTGATCTCGAACTCGACCGGCGAGGTGCAGACCGGCGTCGGCCTGGTCAAGGATGTGGGCAAGGCCCTGTCCCAGATCGTCGAATCCTCGAACAGCGTCGCGACCGCGCTCGGTGACATCGCCAGCGCCTCGCAGGAGCAGGCGAGCGCTGTCGACGAGGTCGCCAAGGTCGTGGCCCATATGGACGACATGACGCAGCGCAACGCCTCGATGGCCGAGGAGAGCGCATCGGTGGCGCATAATCTTCAGCTCGCGACCGCCGAGCTGGCGGAGCTGCTGGCGAGCTTCCGTGTCGAAGGCGTGCCGGCGCAAAGCTTCGGACGGCCGATGCGCTCTGCCGCCTGACGGCGGCGCTTCCGAGCTCGCAAAAACAAAAAGGGCCGCGTTTGCGGCCCTTTTTTATGCAGCGTCAGCCTTGTCGCATTCTCTTCGCGCAGAGCGGTGTCCGCTTCGCTGAAAAATGCTCTAGCTGCGGAAGAAGCCGCCGCCACCCATGCGGGCCTGGCCGGCTCGGGCCTGGGCGTTGTTGCCGTCAAGGCTGAGGGAGCGCTGGTAGGCCTCGGAGGCCTCCGTCTTCTTGCCAAGCTTCTCGAAGGCGAAGCCGCGGCCGGCCCAGGCGTCGGCATTGCGATTGTCGACGTTGAGCGCGGCGGTGAAATCTTCCAGCGCCGCATCATATTTGCCGAGTGCGTTCAGGCTCTGGCCGCGCGCGATATAGGGCGGGGCGGTGTAGGGATTGCGGTCGATCACCGAGTCGAAATCGGTGACCGCGTGCTGGTGCTGGCCTTCCTTCTGATAGACCAGCCCGCGCGCATGGAAGGCCTCGGCCGCTTCCGGGTTGAGGCGGATCGCGGTGTTGAGGTCGGCAATGGCCTGCTGGCTGTTGCCCTGCTGCCGCAGCAGGTTGGCCCGGGCGATATAGGCCGGGGCGTAGTTCGGGTTGGCAGTGGTGGCGCGGTTGAAATCGGCGAGCGCAGCATCGGCGCGGCCGCTCTGGCGCAGCGCCAGGCCGCGATTCGTATAGGCCGAGGCAAGGTTGGGATCGAGCTGGACGGCCTTGGTGAAATCGGAGATCGCGTCCGAGAAACGGCCGATGCGGGCATAGGCCGCGCCGCGGGTGTTGTATGCGCCGGGGTCGTTCGGGTTGCGGTTCACGACCTCGCTGAGCGAGCCGATGTTGACGCTGGCATCGGCGCTGTTGCGGGTGTCGAGCTCGGCGACAGCGGGCTGCGAGGCGCTGGAGAAGGTATCGCAGCCTGCGAGTGCCAGCGACATGCCGGCGGCTGCCAGCCAATAACTGCCTCGGATCATGCTAAGCCTCTCTGGTCTCGTGCTTGCCTGCCGCTCGCTCCGTCATGGAGCCTGCCCAAGGGCCAATCGCGACCTGATCGCGCTCCCGAACCGACAGCGCCTGCCGAAGAGAACGCCTGAAACCCGCCAAAACTTGGTTAACGACGTGGCCATGCCCGGCAAAAACGGGAAGCTCTTTTGCAGCAGGGACATGCACGCTCACATCGAGCCGGCGCGAAGGTCCCATTCGCCACTGTTGGCTGCATGGAGACCATCCGAAAAAGCAATAGCGCCCGGAGCAGGCTCCAGGCGCCGTAGCTATCGGCCCTGTCCGGAACGGCCCGAAGGCCGCCGTGACTGAATCAGGGGCGCTTCGGCTTGACCGGCGCGGGAAGGAGGCCTTCGCGCTGCAGCTTCTTGCGGACGAGCTTGCGGGCGCGGCGGACAGCCTCTGCCTTCTCGCGCGCCTTCTTCTCGGAAGGCTTCTCGTAATGACCGCGGAGCTTCATCTCACGGAAGATGCCCTCGCGCTGCATCTTCTTCTTGAGGGCGCGGAGAGCCTGGTCGACATTGTTGTCGCGAACGAGAACCTGCACGTGAAACGTCCGTCCTTAGCGGTTGATCCAAAATGAGGGCCGGCGACAGCACCGGGGTGCATCGCTCGAAGGTTCGTGCGGATAGCAGAATTCATTTGGCCTGTCCACGGCATGATACCGTGAAAAATGACGGCCTGCGCGCTATTCCGGCTTCACCCGCGTGACATGGCCCATCTTCCGCCCAGGGCGGGCGTCGCGCTTGCCGTAGAGGTGCAGATGCGCGCCGGGCTCGGCCAGGAACGCGCGCCAGCGCAATGCGGCGTCGCCGATCAGATTCTCCATCTCGACGCGGCCGCGCCGCGTGGTGGCGCCGAGCGGGAAGCCGCAGACGGCGCGAACATGCTGGTGGAACTGCGAGGTCAGCGCGCCTTCGCTAGTCCAGTGGCCGGAGTTGTGGACGCGCGGGGCGATCTCGTTGACGACGATTCGCTCGGCCAGGTCGCCCTCGGCTTCCAGCACGAACATCTCGACGGCGAAGACGCCGACATAGCCCAGCGCCTCGCCGATGCGGCGGGCGGCGTCGATCGCCGCCTCCGAGGCCGGAGCGGAGAGCGCAGCCGGCACGTGGGTGAAGGCGAGGATATGGTCGCGATGCTCGTTCTCGCAGACGTCGAAGGCGGCGAAGGCGCCGTCGAGCCCACGCGCGGCGATGACCGAGACCTCGCGGACGAAGGGCACGAAGCCTTCGAGGATCGCCGGGAAGCGGCCGATCGCTTCATGGGCTTCAGCGAGATTGCTGCCCGGCGCGATCTTGACCTGGCCCTTGCCGTCATAGCCGAAGCGGCGCGTCTTCAGCACGGAAGGCCGGCCCAGCTCGGACACCGCCGCTTCGATATCGGCCAACGTATCGACGGCGCGGAAGGGCGCGACGGGCAGGCCGAGATTGGCGACGAAGCTCTTCTCGGTGAGCCGATCCTGCGTCACGGCCAGCGCGCGCGCGCCGGGGTGGAGCGGCACGCGCCCGGCCAGGAACGCGGCGGTAGCGGCCGGGACGTTCTCGAATTCATAGGTGACGACGTCGACGGCGGCCGCAAAGCCAGCGAGTGCCGCCTCATCCTCGTATTGGGCGACGGTGTGGCGCGCGGCGACATCGAAGGCGGGGCTGTCGGCCTCGGGCGCGAAGATGTGGCAGCGTATGCCGAGATCGGCGGCTGCCAGCGCGATCATGCGGGCGAGCTGGCCGCCGCCGAGGATGCCGAGCATGGCGCCGGGCGCAAGCCCGGTCGGGACCGGCGGGCTCATGTGTCCTCGCGGGTGGGGCGCTCGGCGATGCCGGCGCTCTGGCGGGCGCGATAGGCATCGAGCCGCTCGGCGAGCTTTTCATCCGAGAGCGCGAGCACGGCGGCCGCGAGAAGCGCGGCGTTGACGGCCCCGGCGCGGCCGATGGCGAGCGTGCCGACCGGGATGCCGGCCGGCATCTGCACGATCGAGAGCAGGCTGTCCTGCCCCGACAGCGCCTTGGATTCGACCGGAACGCCAAAGACCGGCAGCGACGTCAGCGAGGCGGCCATGCCGGGCAGATGGGCGGCTCCGCCCGCTCCGGCGATCACCACCTTGAAGCCCTCCGCCTTGGCGCCCTTGGCGAAGGTGAAGAGCCGCTCCGGCGTGCGGTGAGCCGAGACGATGCGGGCGTCATAGGCGACCGAGAGCACGTCGAGCGTCTCGGCGGCATGGCGCATGGTCGCCCAGTCGGACTGGCTGCCCATGATGATGGCGACGGGTGGGCTGGTCTCGGCCATGAAACGCGCTCGGGCTTAGCCTTCGGAAGCGGGCGATCTAGACTGCCTGAGGCCCCGGAAGCAAGGGCGAATCGGGCCGAACACTGCCGGAGACGCCTTATGTCAGGCGATGATGTCCGGCGTCAGCGCGTCCTCGATCTGGGAGATGCGGTCCTTGAGGTAGAGCTTGCGCTTCTTGAGGCGCTGCACCTGGATCTGATTGATCGCGCCGACCCGTTCGAGAGCGTCGATGGCGCTGTCGAGATCGCGGTGTTCCTCGCGCAGCCTCGCCAACTCCGAGGTGAAGGTCTCGACCTCTTCCGGGCTGAGCTCGAATCCCATGGCCATCTCATCATCGCCTTTATCGGGCGCGACTATGCCTTTGCCGCCATGCGCCCTGCAAGAGCGCTGGCGGCGGCCGGAAGCCTTCTATTAACGGCTTTCCGGAAAGGAGCCGGTGAGGATCACAGAATCTTATGTATGCCGCATGACGCCCGGGGCAGACGTGAAGCCGGCTCTATGTCAGATTGGGACGTCAACCGGTATCAGGAGGATCCACCAGATGTCGTTGCATACCCGTCTTGCCGAACTCGAGCGCAAGCACCGTCAGCTTGAAGACGCTATCGCCCAAGCAGTGGCGAGCCCGTCGTCGAGCGATCTCAGCGTCGCCGAGCTCAAGCGGAAGAAGTTGCAACTGAAGGACGAGATCGCACGCGTAAAGCAGACCATGCCGGAGCGGAAGCTGACGGCGCGGATCGTGCCAGGACCGACGTTGCATTGAGTCGAAGCGGGTCTGCGACCCGCCGGGGGATTCTAGCCATGTGGAAACCGGCCCTGAAAGGGGCCGGTTTTTTGTCGGCCGACAGCTTGCCGCTCGGTCACCATGCTGACGCAATCGGGCGTGAACCTCCGTTCAAGGCCGGCGGGGCCGGCGCTGACATGGGGAGGCAGTCTTGGGATTCGTCTGGACCATCATCATCGGCTTCGTCGCCGGCATCATCGCCAAGTTCATCATGCCGGGCTCCAACGAGCCGTCCGGCTTCGTGCTGACGACCATCCTCGGGATCGTCGGTGCCTTCGTCGCGACCTTTCTCGGCCAGTCGCTCGGCTGGTACGCGCCAGGGCAGGGCGCGGGGCTGATCGGCGCAGTCGTCGGTGCGATCGTCGTGCTCGCCATCTGGGGCATGCTCAGCCGTAACCGGGCAGCCTGAACGTCCCGTTCCATCGCCAAGAGGAGTGACCGTCGTGAGTGACGAAGATCGCAGCAGCGGCTTTCCATCCCTGACCGCTCTGCTCGGAATGCTCGCCGTCGCGGGTTACCAGAACCGCGACAAGATCACCGAATGGCTGGGCGGCAACGGCCAGCTCGAACCTGATCCTAAGCCCGGCAACATGCTGCCACCGGGGCCGATCCCGTCGCCACAACCGAACCAGTCCGACGCTGGCACTCTGGCGGGTGGCGGCGGCCTCGGCGGCCTTCTCGGCGGGCTGTTGGGCGCCGGGGGCGCAGGCGCGCTGGTCAATGGCGGGCTCGGCGAGCTCATCGAGCGCTTCAACCAGTCCGGGCAGGGCCCGAAGGCGGATTCCTGGGTGCGCCAGGGACCGAACGAAGAGGTCGCTCCGACCGAGCTTGAGCAGGTGCTCGGGCCCGAGGTTCTCTCCCGAATCAGCCAGCACACCGGTCTGTCGCGAGCCGAATTGCTCGACCGGCTCTCTCGCGTGCTTCCCGATGCGGTGGATCGCTATACGCCGGGCGGGAATTTGAACAGGACTTGAGGCTGGCCGTAGCGTGCCGTCATTCCCGCAAGTCATGCTCGCCCTCGTGGCGAGCATCCACGTCTCTGCGAGCCGAGGCCGGCTACAGGGACCTCGCCATCTCGCGCAGGCGGAATTTCTGAATCTTGCCGGTCGAGGTCTTCGGCACTTCGGCGAAGATCACCGTGCGCGGGCATTTGAACGAGGCGAGGTGCTCCTTGCACCAGGCGATGATCTCGGCCTCGGTCGCCTCCTTGCCCGGCTTTAGCTCGATGAAGGCGCAGGGCGTCTCGCCCCATTTCTCGTCGGGCTTGGCCACCACCGCCGCAGTCTGCACTGCGGGGTGCTTGTAGAGCGCATCCTCGACCTCGATCGAGGAGATGTTTTCGCCACCGGAGATGATGATGTCCTTGGAACGATCCTTCAGCTGGATGTAGCCGTCAGGATAGCGCACGCCGAGATCGCCGGTGTGGAACCAGCCGCCATCGAAGGCCGCCTGCGTCGATTTCGGGTTCTTGAGATAACCCTTCATCACGACGTTGCCGCGCATCATCACCTCGCCCAGCGTCAGGCCGTCGCGTGGAACAGGCTCCATCGTCTCGGGGTCGAGCACGTCGAGCCCTTCCAGCGCCGGATAGCGCACGCCCTGGCGGGCCTTGAGCGCGGCCTGCTCGGAAGCTGGCAGTGCGTCCCATGCCCCGTTCCAGTCGTTGACGACGGCCGGGCCATAGACCTCGGTCAGCCCGTAGAGATGCGTGACTGCGAAGCCCGCCTGTTTCATGCCGGCGAGCACGGCTTCGGGCGGCGGGGCGGCGGCGGTGAAGAAGGAGACGGTCTGGGAGAAGTCGCGGCGCTCGGCAGCAGGCGCGTTCAGCAGCGTCGACATCACGATCGGCGCGCCGCACAGATGGGTCACGCCATGGTCGGCCAGCGCGTCGAACATCGCCTTGGCACGGACCTGACGCAGGCAGACATGCGTGCCGGCGACGATCGAGATCGTCCAGGGGAAGCACCAGCCGTTGCAGTGGAACATCGGCAGCGTCCAGAGATAGACCGGATGGCGGCCGAGATTGCCTGTAATGACGTTCGAGGTAGCGAGCAGGCTCGCGCCGCGATGGTGATAGACAACGCCCTTGGGGTCGCCCGTGGTGCCGGAGGTGTAGTTCAGCGCGATGGCGTCCCATTCGTCATTCGGCATCAGCCAGTCGAAATCGGGATCGCCGCCGGCGACGAAATCCTCGTATTCGACGCTGCCCAGCCGCTCGCCCGGCCCGTCATAGACCGGGTCGTCATAGTCGATGACGATGGGCTTCGCCTTGCAGAGCGCGAGCGCCTCCTTGATCGTCTTCGAGAATTCGCGGTCTGTGACCAGCACCTTGGCCTCGCCATGGTCGAGCGAGAAGGCGATGATCGCGGCGTCGAGCCGCGTGTTCAGGGTGTTCAGCACCGCGCCGGCCATAGGCACGCCGTAGTGGCATTCGAGCATGGCCGGCGTGTTCGCCAGCATCGCGGCGACGGTGTCGTTCTTGCCGATGCCGTGCTTCGCCAGCGCCGAAGCCACGCGGCGGGAGCGGGCGTAGAACTCGGAATAGGTGCGCCGCAGCGGGCCGTGGACGATGGCCGTGTGGTTCGGAAAGACGGCGGCGGCGCGCTCCAGGAATGTCAGCGGCGTCAGCGGCTGAAAATTCGCCGGGTTGCGGTCGAGATCGGTGTCATAGGCCGAGCGGGTCATTGCAGAACCTTCCACGCAAGCGCGGACAGACTTAGCCGCCAGCGCCGCCGCTGGTAATTATCCATTCTGCCGACACCGGCGGCGAAGCGCCAGCCGAAGACCTAGCCGTTGATCACCCCGAGGTCGCGCCAGCCATAGGCGACTTCCGGCAGGACGACGGAGCCTCTCTGGTCGGCCTTCTGGCCGATGAGGTTTCCGCCGAGGCGCTCGTAGAAGTGGCGCGCCGGGGCGTTGTCGCGCAGGACCCAGAGGCTGGCGCCTTCGAAGCCGGCCTCCGCAAGGGCGCCGAAGGCGGCGTGCATCAGCCGCGTGCCGAGCTGCCGGCGCTGGCAGCGCTGGAGCACATAGATCGAGCCGATCTCGGCGGCATAGCCCTGTGCGGCGAGGCCGGCCTCGCGCTGGCGCCCACAGGCCGCGAAGCCGACGATCGCGCCATCGTCCTCCGCGACCAGGATCGCCGTGTGGCCGGAGGCGGCGAGGTCGGCCAGCATCGCCCGCCAGCTGTGCTCCCGCGCTTCAACGGAGAGGGTGGCCAGCATCGGCTCGGGGACGAGCCCGTCATAGCTTTCCCGCCAGGACGCGACATGGACCTGCGCGATCGCGCGCGCATCCTCCGGTGTGGCAATACGTATGAGCGGGTCGCGAGACGGTGCCGTCACTGAACCAGCCCCTGGACGCCGTCCCAGATCAGCTTCGTGCCGACGAGCAGCAGGAGCCAGTACACGATCCCGTAGAAGCGCTCGGGCGGGACGCGGCGGACCAGCCAGACCCCCGCAAAGGTCGCGGCGACCGCGAAGGGCAGCAGCGCGGCCGAGGCCAGGAGGTTCTGGCCGTTGAGCTGGCCGAGCGCGAGATAGGGGACGAGCTTCACGAGGTTCATCGCGGCGAAGAAGACCGCGCCCGTGCCGACGAAGACGGCGGGCGGCAGCTTCTGCGGCATGACATAGATCTGGAAGGGTGGGCCACCGGCATGAGCGACCATGCTGGTGAAGCCGCAGACGAAGCCCCAGAGACTTCCGCCGCTCCAGTTGGCCTGAGTAGCTAGGGTGGGCTTCTTGCCGTCGCTCAGCATCCGGCGCAGCGCAAAGCCGACAGAGATCAGCCCGACCGCGAGCACGACGGCCGCATCCGATACCTTCGCGGCCAGGAGATAGCCGACGAGGATGCCGAGCAGGGCGCCGGGTGCGAGCGTCGCGAGATTGCGGCGATCGAAGTCGCGACGGTAGGACCAGACCGAGACGACATCCTGCGCGATCAGCAGCGGCAGCATGATCGCGGCAGCCGTGACCGGCGAGACGACCAGCGCCATCAATGGCAGGGAGAGCAGGCCCAAGCCCGAAAAGCCGCCTTTCGCCAGGCCGGTCAGGACGACGGCCGGCACCATGGCGGCGAAGAAGAGCAGGTCGAAGGGCATGGAGGGAGGCTGCGCCGCTGGGCCGAGAGATGTGGGACGGGATGGGCGAAAGTCTTAAGGCGGCGAGCTTGCGCTGGCCGAGGGGAGTGCTCAGGATTCCCGGCAAAACCCGCCCGCGCATGCCGGCTCGCCGCGAGGCTTTAAGATGAAACCCGGCTCAGAGGAACGCTTCCGATGAATGGCTTCCATGCGGCACCCGCCCGTCCCGGCGAAGGCTATCGCGAAACCTATGCGCGCTGGCAGGCCGACCCGGAAGCCTATTGGCTGGAGATCGCGCGCGGCATCGAGTGGATCAAGCCGCCGCAGAAGGCGTTCGACCCGGATGCCGGCGCCTATGGCCGCTGGTTCCCCGACGCGACCTGCAACACCTGCTTCAACGCGCTCGACCGCCATGTCCGCGACGGGCGGGGCGGGCAGGCGGCGCTGATCTACGACAGCCCCGTCACCGGCACCAAGGCGCTCTACAGCTATACCGCGCTGCTGGAGGAGGTCGCGACCCTCGGCGCCGTGCTGCAGGATCTCGGCGTGGGCAAGGGCGACCGCGTGCTGATCTACATGCCGATGGTGCCGGAGGCGGTCTTCGCCATGCTGGCCTGCGCCCGCATCGGGGCGGTGCATTCGGTGGTGTTCGGCGGCTTCGCGGCCAAGGAGCTTGCGAGCCGCATCGACGACGCCGAGCCCCGCGTGATCCTGACGGCGACCTGCGGCATCGAGCCGTCGCGCGTGGTCGAATACAAGCCGCTGCTCGACGGCGCGATCGAGATGGCCGCGCACAAGCCGCAAACCTGCGTGGTGCTGCAGCGCCCGCAGGCCGAGGCCTCGATGCATGCGACGCGCGACAAGAACTGGCGCACGTTGGTCGCCGCCGCCAAGACCGCGGGGCGCAAGGCCCCGTGCGTCGAGGTCGCGGCGACGGACCCGCTCTACATCCTCTACACCTCCGGCACGACCGGGCGGCCCAAGGGCGTGGTGCGCGACAATGGCGGGCACATGGTCGTGCTCAAGGAGACGATGGACCAGCTTTACGACGTGAAGCCGGGCGAGGTGATGTTCACCGCCTCGGATGTCGGCTGGGTCGTCGGGCACAGCTACATCGTCTATGCGCCGCTGATCCAGGGGGCGACGAGCGTGCTCTACGAGGGCAAGCCGGTCGGCACCCCCGATCCCGGCGCCTTCTGGCGGCTCATCGCCGAGCACGACATCAAGGTGCTGTTCACGGCGCCGACCGCTTTCCGCGCCATCCGCAAGGAGGACCCGGAGGGACGCCACCTCGCAGGCCATGATCTCTCGGGCTTCAGGGCGCTGTTCCTGGCGGGCGAGCGGGCCGATCCGGAGACGCTGAAATGGGCCGAGGCGCTGCTCAAGGTGCCGGTGATCGACCATTGGTGGCAGACCGAGACGGGCTCGCCCATCGTCGGCAATCCGCTGGGCCTGGGGGCGCTGCCGGTCAAGCACGGCTCGCCGACCGTGCCGCTGCCGGGCTGGGATGTGCAATGCCTCGACGAAGGCGGCCATCCGGTGAAGCCGGGGACGATGGGCGCGATCGTGCTGAAGCTGCCGCTGCCGCCCGGCGCGCTGCAGACGCTCTGGGGCAACGAGGTCCGCTTCCGCGACGGCTATCTCGCGCATTTCCCGGGCTATTACGACACTTCGGACGCCGGCTTCATCGACGAGGACGGTTATATCTTCATCATGGGCCGCACGGACGACATCATCAATGTCGCCGGCCACAGGCTCTCGACGGGCGGGATGGAGGAGGTGCTGGCCGCGCATCCTGCGGTGGCGGAGTGCGCCGTGGTCGGCATCCGCGATGAACTCAAGGGTGAGCAACCCTGCGGCTTCGTGGTGCTGAAGGCGGGCGTAGCCCTGCCGCCGGACCAGATCGAGCGGGAACTCGTCGCGCTGGTGCGGGAGCGGATCGGGCCGGTCGCGGCCTTCAAGCTGGCGCTGACGGTGAACCGCCTGCCGAAGACTCGCTCGGGCAAGATCCTGCGGGCGACGATGAAGAAGATCGCCGATGGCGAGGACTATGCCGTTCCGGCGACGATCGAGGATATCACCGTGCTGGCCGAGATCGGCGTGGCGCTTAAAGGCAGGGGGCTGGGGTAGGCCCCGCTGTCATTCCGGGGCAGGCCGCAGGCCTGAACCCGGAATCCATGAACACGATGCCGTTTCAGTCAGCGTCATGCTCGCCCTTGTGGCGAGCACCCACGCCTGGAACACAACACGCGACCAGCGAAGACGTGGATGGTCGGGACAAGCCCGACCATGACGGCAAGCGCTGGTTTCCGAGATGCTCGGGTCAAGCCCGAGCATGACGCCTGCGGAGAGCCTCAGCCCTCGTCGTCCTCGTCGTCGGCCGGGCGCTTGAGCTGCTTCAGCTTGGCGAAGACGGAGTCGACGTCGATCGCCGCTTCCTCCTCGCGCTTCGGCCGGCTCATATCGGCGAAGGGCTGGCTCTCGCTGTGCGTGGGCACGGGCGCGGTGGTCTCTTCGGCCGAGAGCAGCGTCGAGCCGGCTTCCGCCAGTGCGGCAGGGCGGTCCTTGGCGGCGCGGCCGACCTCGAAGTCGAGATCGATCTGCGAGCACAGGCCGAGGCTGACCGGGTCGATCGGCTGGAGCTGCTGGGCGTTCCAGTGGGTGCGCTCGCGGATCTGCGCGATGGTCGACTTGGTGGTGCCGATCAGGCGGATGATCTGCGCGTCCTTGAGCTCGGGATGATTGCGCAGCAGCCAGAGGATGGCGTTCGGCCGGTCCTGGCGCTTGGAGACGGGGGTGTAGCGCGGGCCCTTGGTGCGCTTGATCTCCGGCACCTTCACCTTGCGCTCGGCCAGGCGCAGATGGTGGTTCGTGTCCTTGGCGGCGCGCTCCAGCTCCTCGCGGGTGAGCTGGCCCGAGGTGATCGGGTCGAGGCCCTTGATGCCGGCCGCCACCTCGCCATCGGCGATGCCACGCACCTCGAGCGGGTGCAGCTTGCAGAACTCGGCGATCTGCTCGAACGTCAGCGAGGTGTTCTCGACAAGCCAGACCGCGGTGGCCTTGGGCATCAGCGGGGTTTGTGACACGGGTTGCGTCTCCTGAAATGCCTTTGGTGCCGCTGCAGGGCTCGCAAGGGCAGGGTCGCGGACAATAGCTCTCATGCGCCGACCGGCCTCCCCGGCCGGCCATCCAAATCATCGTCGATGAGCAGGATGGCGCGCCTTATAGGCGAGGGCGGGGCGGCTGTCCACGAAAAGAGCGGCCGTCCGGTGCGATGCGTTCGACTATGCAATGCCCAGAAATGCCGCGACTCTGGCCCTCACGAGATCGAGATGCGTGACCAGGGCGACGTGCCTCCCGCCAGGGATCGACATCAGCTCTGCGCCCGGCACTGCGTTGGCAACGCTCTCCCCATGGGCAGGGGCGACGATCTTGTCCGCTGTTCCGTGAACGACCAGGGTCGGTGCGAGGATCCGTTCGAAGGGAATGGGCTCCAGCGCCGCGAAACGTTCGATGTCGTTGATCGTGCCCGCTATGCGCCGGGGCAATGCGTCGAAGACGCTGTCCTGCAGGGAGAGCATCAGCCTGCCTGCGTCGGGGTGAGCCAACACGCTGGCCCGTGTCGCAGCATCGGGGATCGAACGTGTCATTGCCCGTTCCGGCGATCTGCGGACACGGCGGCGCAGGAGCGCAGACAGACCCGGGATCAGGGTGAGCAGGCGCATGACGCGCAGGCGCGATAGGATAGAGGGCGGAGTCGAGAGGCGACCGCTGCAGGCAGAGACCAGGATAAGAGCTGCGCATCGGGAGGGGTGTCGTATCGCGAACTGCAAGGCGGAAGGACCACCGGCCGAGACCGCTGCGATCCTTGCCTTGTCGATGCCGAGCGAGTCGAGAACCTCGACATAGAGATCCGCCTGCGCTTCCGGCGTCAGGCAACTTCCGAGCGGAGTGCCGAGATAACCAGGGCGCGAGAGTGCGATCACTCGCAGCCCGCTCGAACGCCCGAGCAGTGCCCCGGCCAGGAGCAGCGACTGATCGTAGCCGCCCATGCCGCCGTGAAGGGCCAGTAACGCCGGCCCGTCACCGGATGAATGGTACTGCACCGGCCCCTGTTGTGTCTGCAGCAAGGCTGGGCGGGGCCTCGCGCCGGCCGCCGCTTCGAAATGATTCATGACGTTCTCCGGGCGGGAGGATGAGGAGCGCGCCTGTCAGGCGCGCGTCTTCAGGTGCCGGATCAGCGCGACCGCGTCGGCCGGCGGCTTTCGCTCGATCCGCCGGTAGATCCGGCAGTCGTCGGTGCGGAAGAGCAAGCCGTTGTCGACGAGCTCGCGACGCATCAGCGCGTGGTCGCCGAAGCGCTGGAGCCCGTTGAGCAGCGTGCTGATGGCCTTCTCCGAGAAGGTCTCACCGGCCGGGATGCCCGACCACAGCACCCAGAGGCAGAGCTGGCGCTGCCAGGGGCGGCTCGGCCAGCGCGTCAGGCAGCCATCGGCGTCGAACTGCCGGGCCGTGCGCGCGACGCGCAGGTGATCGACAGGCTCAGGCGCGGCCAGCGGGGCCGCAAGCCGCTCATGCGCCGAAGCCTGAGCGCGGAAATGCTGGAAATTGCGCCGGCCGGCGGCGCGCGACAGCATGTTCAGCAGCTCGACATGGCCGGGCAGGCCGTCGCGGCCGGCGAGCTGCGTGCGCAGGGAGCGTGCAAGTGCCGACATGTCGTCGGCGACGAAGGGTATTTGGGATCTCGACATCTCTCATCCTCGATGAAAGGCCGCTCCGGATCGGAGTGTCGTGGTCACCGTCTTACGACCCGGCCAAGGACAAGCTGTCTGGCAAGATATCGAAATCGCAGGTTTAGCTTCCCTTGCGGGATCGGCGACGCCTGGGTGAACTGCGGACCCTGTGACGCTGCGTTTAGACGCCAATTCCCGGCGGATCAAGATATGATCCGCCGCAACCGCAGCATATCGAGGCCGCGGTTGCGGCCGGGATCACACGGTCAGCACGATCTTGCCGATATGGGCGCTCGATTCCATCAGCCGGTGCGCCTCGGACGCCTGCGCCAGCGGGAAGGTGGCGTGGACCAGCGGCTTGCAGCGCCCGGCTTCCAGCAGCGGCCAGACCTTCTCGTGCAGTTCGGCGGCGATTGCGGCCTTCTCCGCGACCGTGCGCGGCCGCAGCGTCGAACCGGTATGGGTCAGGCGCTTCAGCATCAGCCGGCTGAAATTGACGCTGGCCTTCGGGCCGTTGAGGAAGGCGATCTGGACGATGCGGCCCTGGTCGGCCGCGGCTTCGTAGTTGCGGTCGATATAGTCGCCGCCGACCATGTCGAGGATCAGGTTCACGCCGCGCCCCTCGGTTGCGGCCCTCGCCGCAGCGACGAAATCCTCGGTGCGGTAGTTGATGGCGTGGTCGGCGCCGAGATCGCGGCAGGCCCGGCATTTGTCGTCGGAGCCCGCCGTCGCCAGCACGGTCGCGCCGAAGGCCTTGGCGAGCTGGATTGCGGTGGTGCCGATGCCGGAGGAGCCGCCATGGACGAGGAAGCTCTCGCCGGCCGCAAGCCGCCCGCGCTGGAAGACATTGGTCCAGACGGTGAAATAGGTCTCCGGGATCGCGCCGGCCTCGGCGAGGGAAAGCCCCTTCGGCGCCGGCAGGGCGTTGCTCTCGTGCACCGCCGCATATTCGGCATAGCCGCCGCCGGCGACGAGGCCGCAGACCTGCTGGCCGATGGCAAACCGCGTCGCGCCTTCGCCGAGCGCCACGACCGTGCCGGCGATCTCCAGGCCGGGGATGTCGGAGGTGCCCGGCGGGGGGGCATAGTTGCCCTTGCGCTGCAGCACGTCCGGCCGGTTGACGCCGGCAGCCGCGACCGCGACCAGGACCTCGCCCGGCCCCGGCTTCGGAACCGGTCGCGTCTCGGGCTTCAGGACTTCGGGAGCGCCCGGCGTCGCGATTCCGATCGCGGTCATCGTCTCTGGCGTGGTGTGCATCGAGTCCCGTCTTTCCGGCATTGTGCGGCGCAGCGTGACTGCGGCCGTGAGTTGGCTAGCCTGCCGCGCAGTTTGAGCAGATACGAGGTCGCCATGTCGATATTCGCGGATGATGACCGGCCCAAGCCGAAAAGCGTACACGAGATCGGGCAGGATCTGTCGATGCTGTCGCTGGCCGAGATCGACGAGAGGATTGCCGCGCTGAGAGCGGAGATCGAGCGGCTCGACGAGGCGCGGGCCCGCAAGGATGCCTCACGCTCTGCCGCGGATGCGTTCTTTCGAAAACCCGCCTGAAAAAGCGTCACGGAGGGCCACCGTTAACGGGGCGTTAATGATTCCAAAGTATGAATCGGACCATCCAGTTTGTCTGGATGTCGAGTGGCTCCTGCCCACTCTGTTTGACGCCTCCCTGTTGACCTTCACGAGCCGCCTTCAGGCGGCTCTTTTTTGTCCGGCGCTCCCTTGCGACCCGGCCGCGTTCCCGTTTCTGTGGACGGTCGCCTCGCTTTCGCCACGGATGTCTAGCGCTGTTAAGGTTAACAACATCTTACCGCCATCGATCGCATCGATCGGCGTTATCCTTGCGATGTGAGCGGCATCATCCGTGACGCGTTTCAGACGTGCACGGGCCTGTGCCGATGGGAGACACCGCATGAACGACGTCCAGCTCATGGACCCGCCGACCGAGGAGGGCGCGCTGTCCTTCGCGCGCCGTTTCGTCCGCTCCGAAGCCTTCATGCTGCTCTTCCGCGAGGGCATGGGCCTGGTCGAGCAGACAGCCTCCTATCTCGACGGCGATGGCCGCAAGGACGCCGCGGCGCTGCCGCGCGAGATCTCGCTGAGCTACGCCACCGAAAGCATGCGCCTGACGACCCGGCTGATGCAGATCGCCTCCTGGCTGCTGACGCAGCGCGCGGTCGCCGAGGGCGAGCTGAGCCCCGAGCAGGCGAGAGCAGAGCAGAACCGGGTCAGGATCAGCGATCCGATGGGGACGCCGGCCGAGCACATCGTCGCGCAGCTGCCGGAGCGCCTGCTCGACCTGATGGCCCATGCCGGGCGGCTGCAGGCGCGCGTGCGCCATCTCGAGAGCCAGATGAACGGCACGGCTCCTGCCGGCGAGACGGCAAATCCGGTTCAGGATCAGCTCGCGAGCCTGCAGGCCCGGCTCGGGATCTCCTGGTAGGCAGTTCGGGTGCGGGCATCGCACCGTCATTGCGAGCGCAGCGAAGCACTCCTGGGGCGGCAGAGTTCTACGTCTCCCTGGATTGTTTCGTCGCTTCGCTCCTCGCAATGACGGCTAGGCCAAAACGAAAAACCCGGCCTTTCGGCCGGGTTTTTTGTCTCAGGTCAACGACGGCGCCGGGGCGCCGCAGCATCACTTCTTGCCGATCGCACCCAGGCCCGCGAAGCGCGAGTTGAAGCGCGAGACGCGGCCGCCGCGGTCCATCAACTGCGCCGAGCCACCGGTCCAGGCCGGGTGGGTCTTGGGGTCGATGTCAAGGTTGAGGGTGTCCCCTTCCTTGCCGTACGTCGAGCGGGTGAAGTATTCGGAACCATCGGTCATCACGACCTTGATGGTGTGGTAGTCGGGGTGGATGCCGGTCTTGGCCATGACGAAATCCTCGAACGTACAAAAGGGCGTGTCGACAAGCAGGCGAGCCTGCCCGGCCCGTCGAAAGAATTCGGATGAGCCTGTCGTGAAGTCGCGTGCACATATCGCAGCCAGGGCTTCAGTGCAAGTTCGCCGGCAAGTTCACGGGCAAGTTCACCGGCAGGCCAATACCGCCTGCGGCGTTGCGTCGTTTGCCAAGCGGGCCGCGATGGGCTTCACCCGCGCGCAATCTATATGGACCGAGGAAGCGCGGCCGAGACAGGCGCGCAGTGCAGGAGTTCCGGCGCGTGGCCGAGGCTGACAACACCGCCGGAAAGGCGAATGACAAGGTGCGGCCCGATTTCCGGTCGCTCATGACCTTCTGGCCCTATGCACGGGCGCAGAAGGGGCGGATCGCGTTGGCGCTCATCGCGCTCATCGTCGCCTCGCTGGCGACGCTGGCGCTGCCCCTGGCGGTCCGGCGCGTCATCGATGTCGGCTTCGCGGGCGGCGAGAGGCAGCTCGCCGACAGTTATTTCATTCTGTTGATCGGCGTGGTCGCCGTGCTGGCGCTGGCGAGTTCGGCGCGGTTCTATCTCGTCATGACGGTTGGCGAGCGCATCGTCGCTTCGCTGCGCGCCGACGTCTTCCGCCATCTGACGCGGCTCGAGCCGGCGTTCTTCGATTCGAGCCGCGCGGGCGATCTCGTCTCGAGGCTGACCGCCGACACCACCCAGATCAAGTCGACCTTCGCCTCGACCGCCTCGATCGCGCTGCGCAACGCCATCATGGCGCTGGGCGCGCTTGGGCTGATGATCGCGACGAGCCCGCGGCTCTCCGCCATCGTGATCGGCGTGATTCCGCTGATCGTGGTGCCGCTGGTGCTGTCAGGCCGCTCGGTCCGGCGCCGGGCGCGGATGGCGCAGGACAGGCTCGCCGACGCCTCCGCCTTCGCCGCCGAGGCCGTGGGCGCAATCCGCACGATGCAGTCCTTCGGCGCTGCCGGGCAGACGGCACAGCGCTTCCAGGCGGCATCAGACGAGGCCTATGATACGGCCCGCTCGGCCACCGTCTCCCGGGCGCTGCTCTCGGGCGTCGCGATCTTCCTGGTCAGCGCCAGCGTCGTCGCGGTGCTGTGGACGGGCGCGACCGAAGTCTTCGACGGGCGGATGACCGGCGGGCGGCTCTCGCAGTTCATCCTCTATGCCGTGCTGGCGGCGAGCTCGCTCGGCCAGCTCTCGGAGGTCTATGGAGACATCAGCGCGGCGGCCGGCGCTTCGAGCCGTCTCGGCGAGATCCTGGCGCTGAAGCCCGCCATTGCCGCCCCGCCGCACCCGAAGGCCATGCCGCAGCCTTCGCTCGGCGAGCTTTCCTTTGAGAATGTCTCCTTCAATTATCCAGGGCGGGACGGATCGGCGCTGGCGAAGCTCAACTTCTCGGTCCGGCCGGGCGAGCGCGTCGCGCTGGTCGGGCCCTCGGGAGCGGGCAAGAGCACGGTGCTGCAGCTGGCGCTGCGGTTCTACGATCCGCAGGGCGGGCGTGTCGTCGTCGACGGCGTCGCCGGGCCGGAGGCCGATCCGGAGGCCTGGCGCGAGCGCTTCGCGCTGGTGCCACAGGAGCCGACCGTGTTTGGCGTCTCGATCCGTGACAATATTGCCTATGGCCGGCCCGGCGCCTCCCTGGAGGAGGTGGAGGCGGCGGCCAAGCTCGCTGCGGCTGACGGTTTCATCCGCGCTTTGCCGCAAGGCTACGAGACGGTGGTGGGCGAGCGGGGCGTGACGCTCTCGGGCGGGCAGCGGCAGCGTCTCGCCATCGCCCGCGCCATCCTGAAGGACGCGCCGATCCTGCTGCTGGACGAGGCGACGAGCGCGCTCGATTCCGAAAGCGAGCGGGCGGTGCAGGATGCGCTCGACCGGCTGATGCAGGGCCGTACGACGCTGGTGGTGGCGCATCGCCTCGCCACCATCCTCTCGGCCGACCGGATTCTCGTCATGGAGGACGGGCGCGTCGTCGAGGAAGGCAGCCATGCCGAGCTCAAGGCGCGCGGCGGGCTCTATGCCCGGCTGGCGGCGCTGCAGTTCGGGTTGGAGGCGGCCTGAGCTTCAGGCGGGCTGCCCGGCCACGGCCCGCGCCTTTGCCGGCTCGCGGAACCAGGCGCCGCTGGCGACGATGAGTCCGTTGGCGACGCCATAGACGACGAGCGCGACCGCCAGAGCGACGAAGAGACCGTTGCTCTGGCCGAAGGCGATGACGGCGAGCCAGCCGCCGCCTGCCGCAATGGCGACGCGCAGCAGCGCGGCCAGCATCGGCCAGGTCATGCGTCCGGCGCCCTGCGAGGCGAAGTAGAGCGTCAGGCCGAAGCCGAAGAAGCCATAGGTCGGTCCGACGATGCGCAGGTAATCCGAGCCGACAGCGATCATCTGCGGATCATCGCCGAAGAGCGAGAGCCAGGCCGCAGGCCAGAGCGCGGCCGCGATGCCGATCACCTCGGTGATCAGGCCGGCGATGATCGCCCCCGTCCAGGCGACCTTCAGCGCACGTTCCCGGTTCCCTGCGCCGATGCAGGTGCCGACCATGGCCGCGGTCGGCGCCCCAAGCCCGAAGACCAGCGGGACGAGCAGATATTCCAGCCTGACCCCGGTGCCATAGCCGGCGACGGCGGCCGAACCGACGAGCCCGGCAAGGCCGGTGGCGACCGCGGCGGTGACGTTGGTCGAGATTGAGACGAGAGAAGAGAGGGCGCCGACCCGCAGGATGTCGCGCAAGGGCGGCCAGGACAGGCGCGGCGGCAGCAGCGACGGCTTCAGCACGCTGCGCCCCGACCAGATGTAGACGGCGAAGACGACCGTGCCGACGCAGTAGTAGAGCACGATTGCGAGCGCGCCGCCGGCCACGCCGAGATGTGGCAGCGGACCGTAGCCGAAGATCAGCACGGGCGAGAGCGGGATCAGGATAATCGCGCCGACGACGATGACCGCCGCAGGGAAGACCATGTTGCCGGTGCCGCGGATGACGGCAGCCAGCGAGTTGAACAGCCAGAGCGGCACGGCGGCGGCGAAGACGATGTTGGCATAGAGCAGGGCGGCGGCGAGCGAACCCTCGCGGCCGCCCATGGCTGTGAACAGCCTCGGTGCGAAGGCGAAGGCCGCGACCGTGGTCAGGGTGCCGAGCAGCACGGTGATCGCCACCGCATGCCAGACCAGCCCGTTCGCCTCCTCGCGCCGGCCGGAGCCGAGGGCGCGGGCGATGGCGGACAGGATGCCGCCACCCATCGCGCCGGCGGAGACCATCTGCAGCAGCATCAGCAGCGGGAAGACCAGCGCCATGCCTGTGAGCGCGTCCAGCCCCAGCCGGGCGACGAAATAGGTCTCGATCAGGCCGATCGAGGCCTGCACCACCATCACCGCGACATTGGGAAGGGCCAGGCGAATGATTGTCGGACCGACTGGCGCTTCCAGCAGGCGTCGGGTGCGCGCGTCCATAACCATCTCCGGAAAAGGTGCATATGCACTTGTCTTGCCGGCAATACGCGCATATGCACCTGTTTCCAAGGGCCGGGCGCACCGGAGGCGGCGCGTATGGAGAATGGATGCCATGCGAAAAGCGACCTTCGAGGAACGCTCGGCAACGCTCTGCAACAGCCTGGCGCTACGCCAGGCGGCGCGGCATGTCAGCCAGATCTATGAACGCCATCTCGCTGCGGAGGGCTTGCGCGCTTCGCAGTACTCGATCCTTTCGACGCTGGGGCGGTGCGGCCCCCAGCCGATCGGCGCGCTGGCGCAGCGGATGGTGATGGACCGCACCACGCTCGGACGGGCGCTCAAGCCGCTCGAGCGCGACGGGTTGCTGGAGATCGGGCCGGGCCCGGACGGCCGGACGCGCAGCCTGCACCTGACGGCGACCGGAGAAACGAAGCTCGCTGCGGCTGCGGGGCGCTGGCAAGAGGCGCAGGCCGAGTTCGAGGCGGCCTTTGGCACGCAGGAGGCGGCGGATTTGCGCGCGACCCTGCGGCGAGTCATCGCCGTTACAGGGGAAGGCCGGGCGGGGCAGGGGGCGTAGCCGCCGGGTTGGCCGGCCGTGGATCCGTGATCTCAGCGCTCCGTGATCTTGAATTCGATACGGCGGTTGCGGCGGTGCGCCTCGTCGGTATTGGCGACGTCGAGCGGCTGGTATTCGCCGAAGCCGGTGGCCGCGACACGGTCGCTCGGAAGGCCGCGCGACATCAGGTACTCGACGACGGCGATGGCGCGAGCCGAGGAGAGGTGCCAGTTCGAGGGGAATTGCGCGGTCTTGATCGGACGGTTGTCGGTATGGCCGTCGACGCGCAGGATCCAGGGCAGGTCGGGCGGCATCTCGCGGCCGAGATCGACCAGGATCGTGGCGAGCTTGTCGAGCTCCACCTTGCCCTCGGGCTTCAGCACGGCTTGGCCGGCATCGAAGAAGACCTCGGACTGGAAGACGAAGCGGTCGCCGACGACGCGGATGTCCGGCCGCGTGCCGAGCACCTGCCGCAGGCGCCCGAAGAAGTCCGAACGATAGCGCGCCAGCTCCTGCACGCGCTGGGCCAGCGCAACGTTGAGGCGCGAGCCGAGCTCGGAAATGCGGGCCTGCGAATCCTTGTCCTTGGCCTCCGACGCGGAGAGCGCCTCCTCCAGCGCGGCGAGCTGGCGGCGCATGGCGAGAATCTGCTGGTTGACCAGATCGACCGTGGCCTGGGCGCGGGCGGTGAGCTGCTTCTCGCTTTCCAGTGCCTTCTGCGCGTCGGCGAGCTGGGCCGGGCCATTGCTGGACTGGGTGCTGAGCATGTCCTGGATGCGGCCGCGCTCGGCCTGCTCGCGCGTCAGGGTCGACTGCATGAGCTGCAGGCTCTCCTGCGCCTGTCGGTTCGAGGACCGCTCCAAGGCCAGCAGGTCGGTGAGCTCGGAAATCTGCTTGTTGAGGCGCTCGAGCGCCGTGTCCTTGCCGGTGATCTCCTGCGAGAGGAAGAACTGGCCGAGCACGAAGACGGTCAGCAGGAAGACGATGCCGATCAGCATCGTCGAGAGCGCGTCGACGAAGCCCGGCCAGAAGTTCGTTTCCTCGCGGCGATGAGCGCGGGAGAGGGCCATGCTCAGATCCCCAAGGTGTGGCCAGCGATCATGGCTCTGTGACCTGGTCGGCCGTAAGGCGGTCGATCAGGCGCTTGAGATCCTTCTCGCGGGAGGCCTGCGCCTCGACCCAGTCGCGGATCATCTGCTGCTCGGCACGCATATGCTGGACGAGGCCCTGGATGCCCTCGGCGAGATTGGCCAGCGCCTGGGTCGCGGCGCGGTTGTTGGCGGCGCCGTCGGACATCGCGACGCTCAGCCGGTCGAAGCGATGGGAGAGCGAATCACCGGTCGCGGGCAGCGGCGCAAGCTCCAGCGCGCCGCCGATGACGCCGGTGCGCGTGCCGAGCCAGCTCTCGATCTCGTTGCGGAAGCGGCGCTGCGCCTGCGCCACCTGGAGATCGAGGAAGCCGAGGATCAGCGAGCCCGCGATGCCGAAGAGCGAAGACGAGAAGGAGAGGCCCATGCCGGCGAGCGGCGCGGCGAGGCCGGCCTTCAGCTCGTCGAAGAGCACGCCGGCCTCTGCGCCGGTGCGCAGCGTCTTGATGACGTTGCCGACGGAGGAGACCGTGTCGAGCAGGCCCCAGAATGTGCCGAGCAGGCCGAGGAAGACGAGCAGGCCCGCGAGATAGCGCAGCACCTCGCGCCCGTCATCGAGCCGGACCGCGATCGATTCGACCGCCGAGGCGGCCTGGGCCGGGGCCAGCGTGCCGTGCTCCAGGGCCGGGAGCACCGGGCCGAGCGGGGCGATGACCTGCCTGCGCGTCACCTCGGCGGCGAGGGGGGCGGAGGCGAGGCGGGTGGTGGCGCGAGCCTCGCCGTGGAGACGCCAGAGTTCGTGCAGCGCTATCAGCACGCCGACCAGAAGCGCGCCGAGGATGAGGCCGTTCAGCCCCGGATTGGTCATGAACGCCTGAACCAGCCCGGCCTGAAGGATGTAGCCGAGGAAGCCGATCAGCGCGAGGAACAGGAGCGCACGGACGACGTAGCGAAACGGACGCGAGAAGCGAGTCTCGATCCGCTTTGGTGCGGCCTCGATCGGCTCGGCCGCAAGATCCTCAGTCGCCATGAATCGTCTTCCGTTCGCCTCGGAGTGCGGGAGGAACTGTCGCCTCCCCCGCCGCCGGGATCAAGCACGAAAGAGGCGCAGGGTTCCCGCCATATGGCCGGTGTTGCGCGGAAACGCGGCACTGTTCTGGGGCAGGCCTTCACGGAAGCGTGCAGAACCTGCGAGCGGGACCGCTATCCCGTTCCCCTCATGCTCATCGTTGTGGCGAGCATCTCCGTCTCCAGCACGACCTTCGACTGGCGAAGAGGTGGATGGTCGGGACAAGCCCGACCATGACGGGAGCTCTCGGCTTCGTGGTTCGAGCTCTCAGCCCGCCGCCGTCTTCAGCGCGGCGCGCAGCGCCTGCTCGCCGGCCTCGTTGCCGCAGATGATGTCCCTGGCGCTGGTCGCGGGCTTGCCGTCCAGCGTACCGAAGGTGCCACCCGCCTCACGCACCAGCACGCTGCCGGCCGCGAAATCCCAGGTGTTGAGGCCGCGCTCCCAATAGCCGTCGAAGCGCCCGGCGGCGACATAGGCGAGGTCGAGGGCTGCGCAGCCCATGCGGCGGGCGTTCGAGAAGCGCGGCATGACCGCGGCCAGTTCGCGCAGGAAGAGGCCGTGGCCGCCCTTGCCGATATGCGGGATGCCGGTGCCGATAAGCATCTCGGAGGGGTCGGTGCGGCCGGAAACGCGCAGGCGGCGGTTGTTGACGAAGGCGCCCTTGCCCTTCTCGGCGATGAACATCTCGTCCTTGGCGGCGTCATAGACCACGCCGGCGATGAACTGGTTGTCGCGTTCCAGCGCGACCGAGATATTCCAGTGCGGGATGCCGCGCAGGAAGTTGTGGGTGCCGTCGAGCGGGTCGATATGCCAGCGGTTGCTCTCGTCCGTGCCCTGGACGACGCCGCTCTCCTCCATGACGAAGCCGTAGCCGGGGCGGGCCTTCTCCAGCGACTCGCGGATGATCTGTTCCGCCTTGTGGTCAGCCTTCGAGACGAAGTCGCCCGGGCCCTTGGCGAGCACCTGCAGGTTCTCCACCTCGCCGAAATCGCGCTTCAGCGAGCGGGACGCCTTGATCACGGCGTCGGTCATCACGGTCATCAGGGGGGAACGGATCATCGGAAACCTCTTGCGCGCCAGAACGCCGCGATGAGCCAGCGGCGCAAGCCTCGCGCCCGGCGAAAAATTTAGCGAGCCGTCACTTGCGCGGGTCTTAGGGCGACGTCAAGACGGCGGTGCTGATGCGGGAGGCGGCGATGCGCCCGGCGCGAGCCTGCTGCTCGGGATTCAGACGATCGAAGAGGCCATCGAGCGATGCGTCCTCCAGGCCCTGGGCGCGGGCGACGAGATGCCAGGCGGCAGCCTCGATCCTGTCGGGCGGCAGGCCGAGGCCGAATTGATAGAGCTTGGCGAGGCGGTTCTGCGCGATGGCGTTGCCCTGTCCGGCGGCGCGCAGGAAGAGCTTGCCGGCCGCCGCCTCGTCCTTCGCCACGCCGGTGCCGTTGAAGAGCATGATGGCGTATTCGACCTGGCCGGCGGCATTGCCGGCCTCGGCCGCGCGCTTCATCCAGCCCGCAGCCGCCTCTTCGCTTTCCTGCATGCCGCGGCCCTGACGCGCCAGTGTGCCGAGCGCATACATGGCCTCGCCGATCATGGCCTTGGCCGCGATATCCAGATAGGAGACGGCGCGTTTGTCGTCCTCCGGGCGGCCGGTGGCCAGCAGCGCGAGCGCCAGATTGTAGCTGGCCTGCGGATGGCCCGCGGCTGCGGCCTTCTCCAGCAGGACCCCGGCGCGGGCCGGATCGCGCCTGCTGCTCTTCTCGTCGAGAAGCTGCATGGCCAGCGCGAAGGTGGCGTTGATGTCGCCACGCGCCGCTGCCTGCTCATACCATTCGGTCGCGACCTTCTGATCGGCCGGGATGCCGAAGCCCTGGCGATAGAGTTCGCCGAGCAGCGTCATGGCGGCGGCGTCATTGTTGTTGGCTTCGATACGCTTCAACGCCTCGGCCTGGGCGCGACGATAGTGCCCGGTCTGATAGGCGCCATAGGCAATGTCGACGACAGGCGCCGCCGCGGCTGGCGTCATGAGCGGAAGGAGCAAAAGAGGTGCGAGGCGGGCGACCCGCATCATCGCGCCGTCTTCCGTGCTGCGCATGCGGTGATCGCGGCGTTGGCCGCCTCGACCAGCGCACGGACGTCCTGCCCCTCATCGAAGGCCCAGGGGCCGAGCGCGACGAATTCCGCACCGGTCTCGGCGAGCGCTGCGACGGATTCCGCGTCAGGCGCATAGGCGACGCAGGGCGTCTCGAAGATCTCGGCCCACCAGCCTGCGCGCTCGATCACGGCCGGCAGCGGCGGCACGCTGCCATCCGGGCGCGGTTCGCCGAACATGACATAGTCGACACCGGCTTCGCCGACGTCCATGGCGTCATGGCGGGCGCGAAGACCGCCCGTGCCAATGATGCGCTCGGTCTTCAGGCTCGACCGGGCCTCGGCGATCGCCTCCGGCCCGCCGGTCAGGTGCACGCCGTCGGCGCCGCCGCGCGCGGCGACGAGCGCCGAGTCCTCGACGACGAGCGCGACGTTGTTGGCCTGGACTGGCCCGGCGAGGCGCTTGACGCGCTCAATGCGGCTGCGCTCGTCGCCCGGCGTCAGGCGCAGCAGGATGGCGGCGACGTCGCCGCCGGCCATGGCCTGCATCAGGCGAAAGGCGAACGCCTCCGCATCCGCGACGGGCGGGGTGACGAGCATCAGGCGGGTATGTGAAGCGTGTGTGGTCATGATCGGCTGCGCAAACGGCCCGCAGCGAAGTCCAATGTCAAGACCGCAAGCCCGGCAACGAGGCTCCAGAAGGCCGAGCCGACGCCGAACATCGACAGGCTGGAGGCCGCGACGGCGAAGGCGACGACTGCCGCGAAGCGCTCCCGGTCGGAGGATATCGCCTGCGCGAGGGCGCCGGTCAGCGAGCCCGCGAGGCCGAGGCCGGCGACCGCGACGATGAGCGCCTTCGGCAGCGACAGCAGCAGCGCGATAAGCAGGCCGGTGCAGCCCGCGACGGCAAAATAGGAGAGGCCGTAGATCACGCCCGCCTTCCAGCGCTGGGCCGGATCGGGGTGGGTGTCGCCGCCGGTGCAGATCGAGGCGCTGATCGCGGCCATGTTCGTCATATGTGCGCCGAAGGGGGCCGTGACGAGCGAGGCCAGGCCGGTGACGAAGAGGGCAGGCGCCGTCGGCGGGTGATAGCCGGCGGCGCGCAGCACGGCGAAGCCCGGAAGGTTCTGGGCGGCCATGGTGACCAGATAAAGCGGGATGCCGATGCCGAGCATGGCCGCAATATCGAAGCGGGGCGTGACGAATTCGAGGCTGGTCAGCGCCACGCCATCCGCCGGCCAATGGCTGAGCCCGCCGGCGAAGCTGATGGCGATGCCGGCGACGAGCGCGGCGATGACGCCGAGGAAGGGGCTGATCAGCCGCGTGACCAGGAAGACGACCAGAAGCGCCAGTACGAGGCCGGGCGCAAGCCGCATCTCGTCGAAGACGGCGACGACGAAGCGGAAGATCACGCCTGCGAGCATGGCGGAGGCGATCGGCATCGGGATGCGCTCGATCAATCGCCCCAGCGGGCGGAAAGCGGCCGTCAGCATCATCAGCACCGCGGCGAGGAGGAAGGCGCCGACTGCCGACGCCATGTCGAAGCCGCTCGCGGCGGCGATCAGCGCCGCGCCCGGCGTCGACCAGGCGCAGATCATCGGCATACGGTAGCGCCACGACAAGATCGTGCTCGACAGGGCGGTGCCGATCGCAAGCGCTGCGACCCAAGACACGGTCTGGCTCGCGCTCGCCCCCATCGCCTGGGCGGCGGCGAGGATGACGGCGACGGAGGCGGCGAAGCCGACGAAGACCGCGACCAGAGCGGAGAACACGATGGACATGGCGGGAGGGAATGGCAGGCTAAGAGCGGGAAGGGCGAGTGTTGAACCAGAAATAGCCGAAAGCGGAAAGGGTGGCGGGAGCAAGGCGGGGGCGATGCTGCGGCACGCGGCCCGGCGGGCCTGTGCTGTCATGTGGCCGTCAATCCCGAACCGTAGCTATTCTCATTGTTCCAGTTCGAGCCAGCGGGGCCGGCCATGCGCGATGACGATTACGAATCCACCTTCGGCGCCAGCATGCTCGAGCATGAGGACGCGGAGCCGCGCAACCTCTCCGATAACCCGACGATGGGCGAGCTGATCTCACAGCGCTTCTCCCGGCGCGGGCTGCTGAAGGGCGCGCTTGCAGTCTCGGCCATCTCCGCCACCATCGGCACGGTCGCGCTCGAGACGGCGGCGCAGGCGCAAGCCCAAAGCGCGAAATCCGCCTTCGACTTCAAGGAGGTCGAGATCGGCGTCGACGCCGACCACCATGTCGCCGAAGGCTATGACGCGCAGGTGCTGCTGCGCTGGGGCGACCCGCTGTTCGCCGACGCGCCTGAATTCGACCCGACGAAGCAGACGGCCCGGTCGCAGGCGAAGCAGTTCGGCTACAACAACGACTTCGTCGGCTATGTGCCGATGCAGGGCGCGGCCGATCCTTCGGCCCATGGTCTGCTGTTCGTGAATCACGAGTACACCAATCCGCATCTGATGTTCCCCGGCGTCGTCGAAATGAAGGACGGCAAGGCGGTGATGAAGAATGCGACGCCCGAGCGCTTCGCCGTCGAGGCGATGGCGCATGGCGCGACGGTTGCGGAGATCCGCAAGACCGGCAGCCAGTGGGCGCTCGTGAAGGACTCCAAATACAACCGCCGCATCACGGTCACCACCGAGATGCAGCTTTCCGGCCCCGTCGCCGGCACGGACCGCGTGAAGACCGCCGCCGACGCGACCGGCCGCAAGGTGCTGGGCACGCTCAACAACTGCTCGGGCGCGCTGACGCCCTGGGGCACCTTCGTCTCGGGCGAGGAGAACTTCCACGGCTATTTCTCCGGCAAGCTGCCGGAGGGCCATCGCGAGGAGGCGAACTACAAGCGCCTCGCCGTGCCATCTTCGCCCTATGCCTGGGGGCGTTTCGAGGAGCGCTTCGACCTCGCCAAGGAGCCGAACGAGGCCAATCGCTTCGGCTGGGTGATCGAGGTCGACCCGTTCGATCCGAGCGCGGCCCCGAAGAAGCGCACCGCGCTCGGCCGCTTCAAGCATGAGGGCGCTGACATGATCGTCGCGAGGGACGGGCGCGTGGTCGCCTATCTCGGCGACGATGAGCGCTTCGACTATGTCTACAAATTCGTGACGACCGGCCGGTTCGATCCGAAGAACCGCGCGGCCAATCTCGACCTGCTCGATTCCGGTACGCTCTATGTCGCGAAGTTCGCGGCCGACGGCACCCATGAGTGGCTGCCGTTGGTCTTCGGGCTGGGGCCTCTGACGGCTGCCAACGGCTTCCAGAGCCAGGCCGACGTGCTGATCGAGGCGCGCCGCGCCGGCGACCTGCTCGGCGCGACCAAGATGGACCGGCCCGAGGACATCACGCCCAACCCGGTGACGGGCAGGGTCTATGTGATGCTGACCAACAACACGAGCCGCAAGGACGAGCAGGTCGACGCCGCCAATCCGCGCGCCAAGAACGCCTTCGGCCACATCATCGAGATCGCCGAGGCCGATGGCGACCATACGGCGACCAAAGGGCGCTGGGAGATCCTGCTGAAATGCGGCGATCCTTCCGTCGCGGAGGTTGGCGCGAGCTTCTCGACCGAGACGACGAAAAACGGCTGGTTCGGCATGCCCGACAATGCTGTTGTCGATTCCGCCGGCCGGCTCTGGGTCGCGACCGACGGCAACGGCATCGACGTGACTGGGCGCACTGACGGTCTCTGGGCGGTCGACACCGAGGGCGGCGCGCGCCGCACCTCGAAGTTGTTCTACCGCGTGCCGCACGGCGCGGAACTCTGCGGGCCCTGCTTCACGCCGGATGACACCACGGCCTTCGTCGCCGTGCAGCATCCGGGCGATGATGGGCCGGATTGGCCGGCCTTCGGCCGCCGCTCCTATTACGAGGACCTCTCGACCCGCTGGCCGGACTTCAAGCCGGACATGCCGGTGCGGCCTTCCGTGGTGGCGATCACCAAGCGCGGCGGCGGCAAGATCGGGGTTTGAGGCGCAGCCAGCCTGCAACGAAAAAGAGCCGCCGGATCGCTCCGGCGGCTCTTCTCTTTCAGATCGCTGCCGCGCCCGTTCAGGCGGCCTTCTTCGCGCCGAAGGTCGGGTCGAGCTCGCCCTTGGCGTAGCGCTTGGCCATGTCGGCCAGTGTGATGACGCGCTTGATCTTCGAAGCCTGGCCCGCGGTGTTGAACTCTTCCAGGCGCTGCTTGCAGAGCTTGGTCATCGCTTCCATGGCGGGTTTGAGATACTTGCGCGGATCGAACTCGCCGGGGTTTTCCGACAGGATCTTCCGGATCTGGCCGGTCATCGCCATGCGGTTGTCGGTGTCGATGTTGATCTTGCGCACGCCATGCTTGATGCCGCGCTGGATCTCCTCGACCGGCACGCCCCAGGTCTGGGGCATCTTGCCGCCGTACTGGTTGATGACGTCCTGGAGGTCCTGCGGAACGCTGGACGAGCCGTGCATCACGAGATGCGTGTTCGGCAGCAGCTTGTGGATCTCCTCGATGACATGCATCGCCAGGATCGCGCCATCAGGCTTGCGAGTGAACTTGTAGGCGCCGTGCGAGGTGCCCATGGCGATGGCGAGCGCATCGACCTTGGTTTCGGCCACGAACTTAACCGCCTCGTCAGGGTTGGTCAGGAGCTGGTCGTGGCTGAGCTTGCCTTCGAAGCCATGGCCGTCCTCTTTCTCGCCCTCGCCGGATTCCAGCGAGCCGAGCACGCCGAGCTCACCCTCGACGGAGATGCCGCCAAGATGGGACATCTCGGTTACGGTGCGGGTCACGCCGACATTGTAGTCCCAGTCGCCGGGTGTCTTGCCGTCGGCCTTGAGCGAGCCGTCCATCATCACGGAGGTGAAGCCGGCCTGGATCGCGGTCATGCAGGTCGCCGGCTCGTTGCCGTGGTCGAGATGCACGCAGACCGGGATATGCGGATAGATCTCGGTGACGGCGTCCATCATGTGCTTGAGCATGATGTCGTTGGCGTAGCTGCGGGCGCCGCGCGACGCCTGGATGATGACCGGAGCGTCGGTCGCATCCGCCGCCGACATGATCGCCAGAGCCTGCTCCATGTTGTTGATGTTGAAGGCTGGCACGCCGTAGTCGTTCTCGGCGGCATGATCGAGCAACTGGCGAAGCGTAATACGGGCCACGATGGCTCTCCCCTTTGAGGCAATGGATGTAGGGGAGGGTTTAGCGGCGAACTAAGACGAAGGTAAAGCGAAAGCGGAAAATGCGCTTAAAATCAAAAGCCGCGCTGGTGGCAGCGCGGCTTTTGATTTGGTCTGCAGGTTCTGCTCAGCCCTTCCGCAGCGCCTCGACGCCGGGCAGGGCCTTGCCTTCCATCCATTCGAGGAAGGCGCCGCCGGCCGTGGAAACATAGGTCAGGTCTTCGGCCACGCCGGCATGGTTCATGGCCGCGACGGTGTCGCCGCCGCCCGCGACCGCGACCAGCTCTCCGGCCTTGACGTGCTTGGCTACCGCCTTGGCGACCGCGACGGTCGCGGTGTCGAAGGGCGGCAGCTCGAAGGCGCCGAAGGGGCCGTTCCAGACCAGCGTCTTGACCTTCTCCAGCCGCAGCACGACCTCGGCGATCGAGAGCGGGCCGGCGTCCAGGATCATCTCGTCGGCTTCCACGTCGCCGATCTGCACGACGCGGTGTCCGGGATGGGCCTTGAACTCGCGCGCCACCAGCGCATCGACGGGCAGGAGGATTTCGCAGCCGGCCGCCTTGGCCTTCTCTTCGATCTCGCGGGCGATGCCGACGAGATCGTGCTCGCAGAGCGACTTGCCGACATTGACGCCGCGCGCCGCCAGGAAGGTGTTGGCCATGCCGCCGCCGATGGCGAGCACGTCGACCTTCTTGACGAGATTGCCGAGCAGCTCGAGCTTGGTCGAGACCTTGGCGCCGCCGACGATCGCCATCACCGGCCGGGCGGGATTGTCGAGGCCGGCGGATAGCGCTTCGAGCTCCGCCTGCATGGTGCGCCCGGCATAGGCCGGCAGGACATGGGCGAGGCCCTCGGTCGAGGCATGGGCCCTGTGGGCGGCCGAGAAGGCGTCATTGACGTAGAGATCGCCATTGGCGGCGAGCGCCTTGACGAATTCGGGGTCGTTCTTCTCGTCGCTGGCGTGAAAGCGGGTGTTCTCGAAGAGGAGGACATCGCCATTCTTCGCCGCAGCGACGGCCTTCACGGCCGGATCGCCAATGCAATCGTCCACGAAAGTGACGGGGCGGCCGAGCGCGTGAGCGAGCGCCGGAACGATCTGCTTCAGGCTGTTCTTGTCGTCGCGGCCCTTGGGGCGGCCGAAATGGGCGAGCAGGATGAGCTTGCCGCCCTTGTCGGCGATCTCGCGGATGGTCGGCAGCACGCGGTCGATGCGTGTGGTGTCGCTGACCTTGCCATCCTCCATCGGGACGTTGAGGTCGACGCGCAGGAGGACGCGCTTGCCGGCGAGATCGGCGTCGTCGAGAGTGCGGAAGGCGCTCATCGGACCAGCAGGCTCCCGAACAGGCCGGGCACGCCGAAGCGCAGCACGAGGACGGTGAGGATCACGGTCAGCACCGCGGTGACGGCAGCGGTGACGAAGAGCATGCCGGCGCGCGGCGTGGCGTCGATGCGCTCGCGCAGGGCGGCGACCTCGCCGCGGATCGAGGCGAAATCCATGGTGCTGGCGGCGGCGTCGACCTTGTGGGCGGCGCGCTCCAGCGAGGCCTCGGCGCGTGTCAGCACGGCCTCGTAGCGGGCGAACTTCTCCTCGATACGCGCGGCCTTCTCCTCGATGCGGGCGAGCTGGTCGAGCTGGCGCGGATCGGTGGCGCGGGCGGGCGCGGGAGCGACGGCGATCGTCTGCGCTGCGGGCGGCGGGGCCACCGGCGGCGGAGCGGCGACGCTCGGCATCACCTGCGGAGCCGGGACCGGGATTGCGGCGAGCGCTGGCTCGATCGTTTCGGGCGAGACGGTGTCCTGCTGCCGGACCTGCCGCCATGTGGCTGGCGAGGTGCTCGGCTCGCTGCTTTCCGCTGCGGGCTGGTCGATGGTGGGCTCGATCTTGGTCATCAGCTGTCCGTCCGATGAGGGTAGACGAAAAGGGCCGCGCTGTGTGGCGCGGCCCTCATGATGGTCAGAGGAGCTGGCCCATGGCGACGGCTGTGTCGCTCATGCGGTTCGAGAAGCCCCACTCGTTGTCATACCAGGACAGCACGCGCACGAACTTGTCGTCCATGACCTTGGTCTGGTCGAGGGCAAAGGTCGAGGAATGCGGGTCGTGGTTGAAGTCGATCGAGACGTTCGGCTGGTCGGTCACACCGAGGATGCCCTTCAGCGCCCCGCGCTTCGAAGCCTTGATGATCGCGTCGTTGATCTTCTCGACCGTGGTCTTGCGCTTGGCCAGGAACTTGAAGTCCACGACCGAGACGTTCGGCGTCGGCACGCGGATCGAGGTTCCGTCGAGACGACCCTTCAGATCTGGGATGACGAGGCCGATCGCCTTGGCGGCGCCGGTCGAGGTCGGGATCATCGAGAGCGCGGCGGCGCGGCCGCGATAGAGATCCTTGTGCATCGTGTCCAGCGTCGGCTGGTCGCCCGTATAGGCGTGGATCGTGGTCATGAAGCCCTTGTCGATGCCGACGGCGTCATGGAGCACGCGCACGACCGGCGCGAGGCAGTTGGTGGTGCAGGACGCGTTCGAGACGACGAGGTGGTCCTTGGTCAGCTCGTGATGGTTGACGCCGAAGACCACAGTGAGGTCGGCGCCGTCGCAAGGGGCCGAGACCAGCACGCGCTTGGCGCCGGCGGCGAGATGGGCGGCCGCCTTGTCGCGGGTGGTGAAGATGCCGGTGCACTCGAAGGCGATGTCGACGCCGAGCGCCTTGTGCGGCAGGTCCTTCGGGTCGCGGATCGCGGTGACCTTGATCGGGCCGCGGCCGACGTCGATCGTGTCGCCGGAGACGGTCACCGTGCCGGGGAAGCGGCCATGGACGGAGTCGAAGCGGAAGAGATGGGCATTGGTCTCGACCGGGCCGAGATCGTTGATCGCCACGACCTCGATGTCCTTGCGCTTCGACTCGATGATCGCGCGCAGAACATTGCGCCCGATGCGGCCGAAGCCGTTGATCGCCACCTTGACCGTCATCTCAATCCTCTCCTTCGCCCATTCGGAGCATCGCTTCCGCGAAAAACCGGTGTCCACTCTTCCGCGCGATACTCTGCCACGGCGCTCGCACGCCATTCACGCGGGCAATTCGGCCAAAGCGTGGCCGAACGCAAGGGAAAACCGTCACTGCGAGCAGCGAAGCGACGAAGCCAGCTAGGGGGACGTCGAGCCTTGCCGCCCCTGGATTGCTTCGCTCTGCTCCCAATGACGGGAAACGTCAGCCGTTGTGACGCTTGATCGCGGCCTCGGCCACCGCTTCCGCCGTGATGCCGAAGTGCTTGTAGACCTCCTTGTAGGGGCCGCTGGCGCCGAAGGAGTGCATGCCGACGAAGCTGCCCTCGCGGCCGATGATCGCATCCCAGCCGAAGCGCACGCCGGCCTCGACCGCGACCTTGACCGGCGCGGAGCCGATGACGGCGTTCTGCGTCGCCTCGTCCTGCTCCAGGAAGAGCTCGAGCGAGGGCACCGAAACCACGCGGGCGCGCACGCCCTTCTCGGCCAGCAGCTTGCGGGCGTTGACGGCGAGCTCCACCTCGGAGCCGGAAGCGAAGAGCGAAACCTGCGCCTTGCCGCCTTCGGCCGGCAGAAGCTCGTAGGCGCCGGTGGCGCTGCGGTTCTTCACCGTTGCGTCGGTGCGAAGCTGCGGCAGGTTCTGGCGCGAAAGGGCGAGCACGGTCGGCCCCTTGGTGTGCTCCAGCGCATACTGCCAGGCCTCGGCGGTCTCGATGGTGTCGGCCGGGCGGAACACGCGCATGTTCGGCATCGAGCGCAGCGAGGCGAGATGCTCGACCGGCTGGTGGGTCGGGCCGTCCTCGCCAAGACCGATCGAGTCATGCGTCATGACATAGACGACCGGCAGGCCCATCAGCGCGGCTAGCCGCATCGAAGGGCGGGCATAGTCGGCGAAGACCAGGAAGGTGCCGCCCGCGGTGCGGAAGCCGCCATGCAGGTTGATGCCGTTCATCGCCGCAGCCATGCCGTGCTCGCGGATGCCGTAGCGGATGTAGCGGCCCTTCGGCGTCTTGGGCGTGAAGTCCTCGGCAGCCTTGACGCGGGTGTTGTTCGAGGGCGTCAGATCGGCCGAGCCCATCACCAGCTCCGGCATGATCGGGATGATGGCTTCCAGCGCCAGCTCCGAAGCCTTGCGGGTGGCGACGGCCTGCGGCGCGGCGACCAGCACCTTCTTGTGGGCGAGGATCGCCTTGTCGAGCTTGGCCGGCGGAGTGTGGCCGAGGCGGCGGGCGAACTCGCCGCGCTTGCGCTCGGACAGCGCCGCGAAACGATCCTGCCAGTCGCGGCGGGCGGCGACGCCGGCCGTGCCGTGGGCGCGCCAGGCCTTAAGCACCTCGGCGGCGACTTCGAAGGCGCCGCCGGTGATGCCGAGCTTCTGCTTGGCGGCGGTGAGCTCTTCGGCGCCGAGCGGCTCGCCATGGGCCTTGGAGGTGCCGGCCTTCTTCGGCGCGCCAAAGCCGATCACCGTCTTGCAGGCGATCATGGTCGGCTTGCTGGACTTCTGCGCGCGGCGGATAGCGGCCTCGATGGCGTCCGGATCATGGCCGTCGACGCGCTCGGCGCGCCAGCCACAGGCCTTGAAGCGCGCGACCTGGTCGACCGAGTCGGAGATCGAGAGCGGGCCGTCGATCGAGATGCCGTTATCGTCCCAGAGCACGATCAGCTTGTTGAGCTTGTGATGGCCGGCGAGCGCGATCGCCTCCTGGCTGATGCCTTCCATCAGGTCGCCGTCCGATGCCAGCACATAGGTGCGATGGTCGACGACCTTCTTGCCGAAGTCGGCGGCGAGCATGCGCTCCGCCATCGCCATGCCGACGGCGGTGGCCAACCCCTGGCCGAGCGGGCCGGTGGTGGTCTCGACGCCGGTCGTCATGAAGTTCTCGGGATGGCCCGGCGTCTTGGATTCGAGCTGGCGGAAGAGCTTCAGGTCGTCGAGCTCCATGCCCGGCGTGCCGGTGAGATAGAGCAGGGCATAGAGCAGCATCGAGCCGTGGCCGGCGGAAAGCACGAAACGGTCGCGGTCCGGCCAGCGCGGATCGGAAGCGTCATAGCTCATCACGCGGGTAAACAGCACGGCCGCGATGTCGGCCGCGCCCATCGGCAGGCCGGGGTGGCCGGACTTGGCCTTCTCGACGCCGTCCATCGCCAGGCCGCGGATGGCGTTGGCGAGCTTGTCGTGCTGGGCGCGGTCGATGCTGGTCATGATACTCTCGGGGTTCCGTCTGGCGGGCGGCTCGGCCGGGACTTCGGCTTCGAAAGGACGGGTGGATTAGGCCTTGCGCTCCGTCCAAGTCAATTCGGGATGCCCGCATTTTGGGCCCGCGGAGCCGGTTCGGGTCGGTTTTCCGTGAGGCTGAGTCTCAGCCTCGGTTGCCAAGCCATTGCGAAGCTGTGCTTCCCTGCAAAGGGGCGATTCCTGTTTTCCCGCGTTCTGCTGTAAATTCAGTCACGAATCGCGTGAGCCGGCTTCGATCTGAAAGGAGAGCGATGGTGGCGAGCCTGATGCTGGACAATGCGCTGGCGCGGCTGGATGGGGCGCTGGGACAGCTGGAAGCAGCCGCACGGCGGCGGATCGACGCGGAGCGCAGCCGCTCCAACCTCGAAACGGAACTGGCGCTGATGCAGGACGATCGGGCGCGGCTCGCGGCCGATCTCGACGGCGCGATGGCGCGACTCGGCCATGTCGAGACGGCGGCGGCCGATGTCGACCAGCGGCTGCAGCGGGCGATGAACGTGATCGGTGTGGTGATCGAGCGCGTGCAGGCCCAGCAGCCGGTCGAGCCGGAGATGGAAGAGTAAGGGCGTAAACAGGATCCGGTTTGGGGGGAGCCGGAGGCTGAAAACGAGAAGAAGGCAGGAAAGCACATGCCGCAAGTCAACGTCATGATCGCCGGGAAGGCCTATCGCATGGCCTGCGGAGAGGGCGAGGAAGCCCATCTGGAAGGTCTCGCGCGGCTCTATGACGAGAAGATCGGAGAGATGCGGCAGGCCTTCGGCGAGATCGGCGACATGCGCCTGCATGTGATGGCGGCGCTGATGGTGACCGACGAGGTGCATGAACTCAGACAGCGCGTGGGACGGCTCGAGGCCGACCTCGCAGCGACGCAGGGCAATGCCGGGGCGATCGACCGACGCCTGACCGAGATCGAGGATCGCGCGGCGGAAGCGCTGGTCGCTGCGGCCGAGCGAATCGAGGGCGTGGCGAAGAGCCTGATCCCGACGGCGGTGGGGTAACGCTGTTCGTCATGCTCGGGCTTGACCCGAGCATCTCGGAAACCAGCGTCTTCCGGTCATGAGATTCTCGGGTCAAGCCCGAGAATGACGGCAAACAAAAAAGGCCCCGGACGATGTCCGGGGCCTTTCCTTTTCGCGTTGCCGCGGCGATCAGACGCCGCCGGCGCCGTCCAGCACCGTGACGGCACGGCGGTTCTGGGACCAGCAGGAGATGTCGTTGCAGACCGCGACCGGGCGCTCCTTGCCGTAGGAGATCGTGCGAATGCGGTTGGCGGGGATGCCGCGCGAGGCGAGGTAGTCACGCACCGTCTGGGCGCGACGGGCACCGAGCGAGTAGTTGTATTCGCGGGTGCCGCGCTCGTCGGCGTGGCCTTCGACGGTGAAGGTGTAGCGCGGATAGCGCTGCAGCCAGGCGGCTTGCTTGTCCAGCGTCGCGGTCGCGGTCGAGGTCAGGTCGGTCTGATCGGTCTCGAAGAACACGCGGTCGCCGACATTGACGACGAAGTCCTGCGCGCTGCCCGGGGTCGCGGCGCCGCCGGCGCCGAAGCCCGAGCCATCGGCATTCTGGTCCTTCGAGCACGCGCCGAGCGCGAGCGTGGCGGCGAGGGCGGCGGCGAAGCGGACCGTGCGGCCGCCGGCGAAAAGGGTGGTCATCATGGCTGAACTCCGGGCGATCGAATCTTGTTCAAAAATCTCTTGGCGTCGCGCTTCAGGAACGGCTTCGCGTGGCTCCATCAATGAAGCGTCAACCTAAACGAGACCTTGCCAGAACAAGGCGAAGTGGCGGCATTAGGGCATATGGTTAACCAATTATGGCGAAAGGCAATTTCGGCAGCGGCTGTGCTGCAAGCGCTACATTTCGTGGCTTGCGAAAGAAGCTTGCAAATCGGCATGGCAATTGCAGCGCTTGTTTCGCCATCTGAACCTATCGTTCGGCCAGATTTGGCTGGATATTAGCTCGATTTCACTTTTCCCGCCGACCGGAGATCTCCATGGCCCACTCCCTCAAGTCCGGTGCTGCATATGCCGCGCCTGCCCGAGGTCCGAACCAGCCCGATCTCGACTCCGAACCGGTATGGGAGGCGCGCCGCGACCTTGCGGCGACGTTCCGCATGGCCGCGCGCTACGGCTTCGAGGAGGGGATCTGCAATCACTTCTCCGCATTGGTGCCGGGCTATGACGACCTGTTCATCGTCAATCCCTATGGCTGGGCCTTCCGGGAACTGACGGCCTCGAAGCTCCTGATCTGCGACTTCCACGGCAATGTCGTTTCCGGTGAAGGGCAGCCGGAGGCCACGGCCTTCTACATCCATGCCCGGATCCACAAGAACATCCCGCGCGCCAAGGTCGCCTTCCACACGCACATGCCCTATGCGACGGCGCTCTCGATGACGGAGGGGGACCCGCTGGTCTTCGCGGGGCAGACGGCTCTCAAGTTCTACGGCCGCACCGTCGTCGACCGCGATTATAACGGGCTGGCGCTCGACGAGCGCGAGGGCGACCGCATCGCTGCCGCGGTCGGTGACGCCGATATCGTCTTCATGAAGCATCATGGCGTGATGGTGCTCGGCCCGAACATCGCCGAGGCCTGGGACGATCTCTATTATCTGGAGCGGGCCTGCGAGGTTCAGGCGCTGGCGCTCGCGACGGGGCGCCAGGTCCTGCCGGTCAAGCCGGAGATCGCCGAGGCGGCCTATCGCCAGATGCGCGAGGGCGATCCGGAATCGGCGCGCCTGCACCTGGCTTCGATCCGCCGACAGCTCGATGCCGAGGAGCCGATCTATCGCGATTGAGCCCGGCATGGCGCCAAAGCAAAAGCCGCCCGAGATCGTCGGGCGGCTTTCCGAAATACAAGAGTGAGGGGCTCTTCTCGCCTCAACGACCGCCGCTGAGCAGCGGTGACCAGGTCGGGTCCGAAGCGAAGGCCGGGGTCGGGACCGGCACTTCGACGCGGCCGGTGATATCGACCATGTAGAGTTTGCCGCCGGATTGCCCGCCGGGATCGCGGAAGAACATGATGTACTGCCCGTTCGGCGCCCAGTTCGGGGCCTCGTTGTGGAAGCCCTCTGTGAGGATGCGCTCGCCCGAGCCGTCGGGGCGCATCACGCCGATGGCGAAGCCGCCGCCGCCCTGGCGGGTGAAGGCGATCAGGTCCCCGCGCGGAGACCAGGCCGGCTGCGAATAGCGACCCTGGCCGAAGGAGATGCGCTGGCCCTCGCCGCCGGCCGCCGGCATCACATAAAGCTGCTGCTGGCCGCCGCGGTCGCTCTCGAAGGCGATGCGCGCGCCGTCCGGGGAATAGGAGGGCGAGGTGTCGATCGCCGCCGTCGAGGTCAGCCGCATCGTGGTGCGTGAGCCGATGTCGATGGCGTAGAGATTGGAATTGCCGCCCTGCTGCAACGAGAGAACGACGCGCTGGCCGTTGGGCGCAAAGCGCGGGCTCGAGCTCATGTCGGGGAAGTTGCCGACGATCTGGCGCTGGCCGGTCTCGATGTTGAGCACCTGCACGCGCGGCTGCTCGCCCTGGCGCTGCGACATGAAGGTGACGTCCTGCGAGACCGGGGAATAGCGCGGCGTCACCACCGAGACGTTGCCGTCGGTCAGGTAGCGCACATTGGCGCCGTCCTGGTCCATGATGGCGAGGCGCTTGCGGCGGCTCTCCTTCGGGCCGGATTCGTCGACGAAGACGACGCGCGTGTCAAAGAAGCCGCCAAGCCCGGTGACCTTGCTGAAGATCGCGTCCGAGATGATGTGGCCGACACGGCGGGCGTTGTTCGGATCGGTGAAATACTGCTGACCGTCGGTCTGGGTGCCGGTCGCCACGTCCCAGAGGCGAAATTCGGTGCGCAGGCGCCCGCCGTCGCGCGCAACGCGGCCGGTGACCAGCGCCTGCACGCCGGCCGCCTTCCAGGCGTCGAAGCGCGGCGCGTTGTCAAAGGGCGGGTTGGGTTCGGGAAAGCGAGCCTTGTCGACCGGCAGGAAATAGCCGCAGCGCTTCAGGTTGTTGGCGATGACGCCGGAGACCAGCACGCCGCCCTCGCCGCCGAAATCGGCGATAGCGATCGGCATCGGCTGGAAGCTGCCGCCGCGCAGGTCGATGACGAGCTCGGCGCGGGCGGCCGCGGGCACGAGAAGGGCTGCGCCGGCGGTCGCCAGCAGGCTGCGGCGCGTCGGGGCGGACGCCAGCAGCGGAAGGGGAGTGCGGTCGATCAGGGTCACAGTACGTCCCTTGCGTCGAAATTGACGACGACATCACGCCAGTCGTCATAATAGGCGGCGAATTGAGCCGGAATGCGCAACGGTGCGCAGCGTCGGGTTGCGGTCAGCGCCGAATCGGCGGCGACACGGAAAAGCGGGTCCGAGGACGAATTGATCACGCCCGGCTGACCGGCGAGCGAGCCATCCGTGTTGAGCTTCATCCTGACGGACGGCACGATACTGGCGCCGCCCTGGGCGTTAGCGAGCGCGATCGGCACGTTCCAGCACTTCAGCAACTGGTCCTGGATGATGCCGATGAGCTGCGCGCGCAGCGAGGGGCTGAGCTTCTGCGCGGAGCCGCGTTCGGTGCCGAGCGAGGCGGTGCGGTTGACCTGCGGCGCCGACGAGCCGGAAGACTGGGCCTTTTCCTTCGACTGCAGCAGCCGCTCGATGTCGCTGGCGTTGAAGTTCTTGGCCACCTCGAGTTCGCGCTTGGCCTTGGCTTCGGCCTCCCGCTTGGCCTTCGCTTCGGCGGCGATCTTGGCCTTCTCCTCAGCCTCTGCCTTGGCCTTGGCGGCGGCCTCGGCCTTCTCCTTGGCAGCCTTGTCGGCTTCGGCCTTGGCGAGCGCCTCGGCCTTTACCTTGGCCTCGGCGAGGCGCTTGGCCTGGGCGTCGGCTTCAGCCTTCGCCTTGGCCGCAGCCTTCTGCTCTTCCTCGGCCTGCTTGGCCTTGGCGGCGAGCTCCGCCTCCTCGGCGAGCTTCGCCTGCGCCTCGCGCTTCTGCTCGGCCTCCTGCGCGGCGGCGGCCTCGCTCTTCTGCGGCGGCTGCTTGGCGGCCTCCGGCGGTTTGGCTTCGGGCTTCGGCGCCTCGGCTGTGCGGGTCGGCGGCAACGGCGCGGAGGCGTTCTCGTCAGCGGTCTTCAGCTCGGCCGGGCGGGAGGGCGGGGCGGGCGCGTCGGTCTTGGCCTCGCCGGCCTCCTTGCGCTCCGTCACCTCGGACTGGCGCTCGGCGCGCGGCTTGGGCTCGGCCTCGACCTTCTGGGCGTTGCGCTCGCCGCGCGTCACCTGGTTCAGCGCGCTGGGGTCGACGAGCTCGACGGCGATGGCTTCTTCGTTCTCCGGCAGCGGCGTCGGCGACGAGAACGCCAATAGCCCCGCGACGAGGACCGTCGCGTGGCCGAGCGCCGACATCAGCATGCCAGGTTCGGAGGTCGAAAGCTTCACGCCCTTAACATCCCTACGCTTCTACGCCTTCAGCGGTTCGCCGGCTCGGTGACCAGCGCGACGCGCTTGTAGCCGGCCGAGGTGATGGTCGACATCACCGAGGCAACCCTGCCGTAATCCACCTGCCTGTCGCCGCGCACATAGATGCGCTCGTCGAAGCCCTGCTTGGCGAGGCCCTGTAGCTTCGCTGCGAGATCGGGCTCCAGCGTCGGCTGATCCTGCAGGAAGATCTGGCCCTTGCTGTCGATGGCGATGGTGATCGGCTTCTGATCGACATTGATCGGCTTGGCGCCGGTCTGCGGCAGATCGAGCGGCACACCGGTCGCGATCAGCGGCGCGGCGACCATGAAGATGATCAGCAACACAAGCATGACGTCGATGAACGGCGTCATGTTGATCTCGGCGATGGCGCCGTGACGGCGCCCGCGACGGCCCCGGCGGGAGCCGCCCTTAGCGGCTGTGGCTGCAGACATACCCATCGGTCAGGCCGCCATGCGTTCGTCGATCTGCCGCGACAGGATCGCGGAGAATTCGTCGGCGAAGGCTTCCAGCCGGCCCTGTGCCTTGGCGACCTCGGCCTGCAGCTTGTTGTAGGCCATCAGGGCGGGGATCGCGGCGAAGAGGCCGATGGCGGTGGCAAAGAGGGCTTCCGCGATGCCGGGCGCGACCACGGCGAGCGAGGAGTTCTTCGAGACCGCGATCGCGGTGAAGGAATTCATGATGCCCCAGACCGTGCCGAACAGGCCGATGAAAGGCGCGGCCGAAGCGATGGTGGAGAGCACGAGCAGCTTCGATTCCAACCGCTCGGTCTCGCGCTGGATGGTGACGTCGAGAACCTTGTCGATGCGCTGCGAGAGGCTGGCGACGGAGCGGCCGCCATTCTCGAAGGAGCGCTTCCATTCCCGCATCGCTGCGACAAAGACCGCGGCCATGTCGTTGACCGGCTGGCCCGCGAGATCGCGATAGAGCTCCTCCAACGAGCGGCCCGACCAGAAGCCCTCTTCGAAGGCGTCCATGTCCTTGCGGGTACGGCGGTAGAGCAGCGTCTTGTCGATGATGATCGACCAGCACCAGACCGAGGCACCGAGCAGGCCCATCATGACCAGCTTGACGACAATGTGAGCGTGCCAGAAAAGCGTCCAGAACGACATGTCGATCTGCGGCGCGGCCTGCGCGACGTCGGCGGGGTTCATCCTGTCATCCTTCTACACAGGCGGTATGGCCGATTTCCGAGCCGGGAGATCCTTGCTCCCGGTCCGGGCTCCGGCCCAAACCCCGCCGCTCGCGTCGCGGGAGACCCACGCCGCCGCCCGTTTCCGCGATCGGGGAAAATGCCGTATCCCGTCAATCGCGCGTGAATCCGGCGAAAGATGGGCCGAAACGGGGTTTCCCACGAAACGCATGCTCCAGATCGAGTTAAGCATCCAGCAAGGTTAATGCCGGGTATACGGCGGGTTCGCGCATGCCTCTCCGACGCGCCGGGAAAAGAAAAACCCGCTCCGTTTGCACGGAGCGGGCGAGATCGGCGCAGACGCTGCGCGTCAGGATTGCAGAGCTGGCTTCAGGCCGCGTCGGGCTGGGCGGAGGGCGGGCTCGGCGGCGTGGGCCGCTGGCTACGGCGCTCGGTCATGAACTGGTCGAACTCGGCCTTGTCGCGGGCCATGCGCAGCCGGCCCAGGAAATCCTGGAACTCGCGCTGCTCCTCCTCGAGGCGGCGCAGCGTTTCGCCGCGGTACTCGTCGAAGGCGCGGTTGCCGCTCGAAGGCTCGCGTCCCCAGCCGCCAAAACCGCCGAAGCCGCGGCCTTCACGGCCAGCCATGCGCTCCCGCATGCGGTCCATCTTGTCCTGCAGGCGGTTCATCCGGTGCTCGTAACGGTCTCCCGCGTAACCACAACCCATGCGTCCACTCCAGAAAAGAAAGGCCAGGGTCGCCAGACCCAGGGGCCAGAACACGATGAAACCGAGAACCGCGAAGGCGATCCAGGCTCCCTTCCCATATTGATCCAGCTTCTCGACGATCGGCATTGTCCTCCTCCGCGTCCCATGACGTGAATGTAAATCACATTTACATAAATGGCCCCGGTCGCCCGGCTTGTCAAGATGGATATGGGGGAGGGCTGTCGGTCAGGCGAGCTGGGCTGTTGCCCGGGGCGGTCCCGATGCCTGAGAGCGGAACGCGCGAATACGACGCTTCCTGGTCGTGCGCGGCTTCTCCATCACGTTCGGGCTTGTCCCACCATCCAGCTATTTGCTGATCGAAAGCGGTGTTCAAGATGTGGCTGCTCGCCACGGAGGCGAGCATGACGGGGACTGGATGGCTGCCCTGCTTGGGTGCCTAGCTCAGGCTTCCGGCCTGCTCCGGAACGGCGGCGCGCTCAGTCGTCCGAAGCGGGCCCGTCGCCGCCGATGCCCAAGCCCTGCAGATAGATCAGCGTTCCGGCCTCGAGCAGCTCGGCCGCCGACATCGGCAGCGGGCGGCGCCCGCCATCGGCACGGCCGAAGAGGGCGGCGATACCGTGGGACATCGCCCAGATATGCAGCGCCATCATCAGGGCGGGGGGGCGCTTGCCCTGCGGCAGCAGCGCGATCAGCGCCTCCGCGGATTGCCGCAGCGCCGCGAAGGCTCGTTCGGCGGCGGCGCGCAGCTCGGGGCTGGCATCGAGCGGCACGCCGGCCTCGAACATCGCCGAGTAATAGGCCGGCTCGTCATGGGCGAAGGCGAGGTAAGCGCGACCGAGCCGCTGGAAGGCGGTCTCGGGGTCGGGCCGGCCCTGGTCCCAGGCTCGCGTCAGCGCCGCCTCGAAGGCCAGGAAGCCGCGGGTCGCGACATCGGCGAGAAGCTCGTCGCGGTCGCGGAAATGGCGATAGGGCGCCGCGGGGCTGACGCCGGCGAGACGTGCGGCTTCCGCGAAGGTGAAGCCGTTTGGTCCCTTCTCGCCGATCAGTCCGAGCGCGGCCCGCACCAGCTCCTCCTTGAGGTTGCCATGGTGATAGCCGCGGGGATGTTCGGGCCTGTCGCGCTTCCAGCTCATGTAAAGAGCGCTAACATGGGGGCGGGTCCGGCGTCGACGGTGCTGTTCATCGTGTCAGTCGTCGAGCATTAGCCGCTTGCGGAGCCCATCGGGGATGCGCCTGGCCCGGCCGCCGCCGACGCAGGCGACCTTGACCTGCGCCGTGATCAAGACTTCCTCGCCGCGCAGCACGCGCTGCTCGAGGTCCATGGTGGCGCCGCGTGCCTCGACGGAACGCGTCTCGATGGTCAGCAGATCGTCCATCACGGCGGCGCGCAGGAAGTCGATGGTCATCTTGCGGACCGCGAAGCCGAGCGCCGTCTCGCCGTCGAAGAGCTCGCGCTGCTCGACGCCGAGCGCGCGAATCAGCTCCGTGCGACCGCGTTCCATGAAGCGCAGATAGGAGGCGTGGTAGACGACGCCGGAGAAATCCGTGTCTTCATAATAGACGCGGACAGTGATCTGATGGGTCTTGGTCATGGTGGCCGGCATAGTCGTCGCGACGGCTGCAGGCAAATAGTGGAACCAGGAGGCGCCGCCGCGGGTAGCAGAAGGGGCTGGGTAAAACAGGAAGGAGACGCATATGTCGCTTTCGGCCAAGGCACTGGAGCGCCTGCTCGACAAGTCGGAGTTCGGCCTCGTCGCGCGCACCCGCAGGGGCAAGCTCGCGGATGAGAAGGACCAGGATCTACGCGACCTCTCCCGGACGCTGCGCGAACGCCGCGACAAGGCTCGCACCGTCGCGCGCCAGCAGCGCCGCGAGTTCCGCGGCAAGGCTGCTCCGCAGGGCACGCGTCCGGCGACCGACAATCACGGCAGCAAGGCGAAGGCCGATGCGCTGACCGTGGCGCTGAAGCGGGTCGGCGCCGAGCAGACGCGCCGCGCCGAGAAGTTGCGGGCCCCGAGCCAGCGCAGCATCGCCCGCAAGGCGCTCGCCCTGAAGCAGCGCGAGCAGGCGCCGACGCGTCCCGCGAGCCGGACCGCAGGCAAGGGCATGCGATCCGTCGAGAATCCAAAGGCTGCGAAATCTGGCGCGCTCAAGGATGCCGGCGCTCGTCCCGCCATGATGCGCTCGAAGATCGCCCGGCAGTCGTAGCGGGCAGCGAAACCCGCCTGTTTGGAAACTTGTAGCGCTCCTCAGGATGAGGGCTGCAGGTTTTCGAATGGGCGCTCAGCGCTTGCAGGGCTTATCCATGAAGGAGCCGCAGTCATAGGGCTGCGAGAGAGCCTCGCGGATCGAATAGCTCTTGCCCTCGAACTGGTTGACGATGTCGTCGATGCGCCAGCCGCCGTTCTCGCGCAGCATCTGGAACTGGACGATGACGGGTTTGCCGAAGCTGCGGAAGTTCGCCACCACCGTCGCCTTGCCGGCTGCAACCGGCAGCGTATCGAGGCTCAGCTTCTTGATCTCGCCATCCTGGCCGTTGAGGAAAGGATCGGCGCCGATCTGGCCCATATCGCCGCTCTCGTCCTGGTAGAGATCGTCGCGGGCGAAGAGCGCGGCGAGGCTCTTGCTCATCAGCCTGTCGCGATGCGGCGGGCGCCAGGCCGGCGGCGGAGCCTTGCCCTTGGCGGCGAGCACCTTGATCGTGATGGCATAGCCTTCTTCGACCGGCCCGCGCGGGACGTCGTCGCCTGCGTGCGCCGAGATCGCCAGGGCCGCGAACAGGCCCGTCAGGGCAAGCGCCAGAGCGACATTCCGAAAGATCTGCCTCACGCCTCGTCCTCGTCGCTTCCGAACAGCCCGAACTGCGCCGTCTCGCGCGATGGCTCGGGCATGCCGAGATGGCGGAAGGCGTGGGGCGTCAGGAGCCGGCCGCGCGGCGTGCGCTGGATGAAGCCCTGCTGCAGCAGGAAGGGCTCGATGATCTCTTCGATCGCATCGCGCGGCTCGGAGAGTGAGGCGGCGATGGTCTCGATGCCGACCGGGCCGCCGCCGAAGTTGATCGCCACGGTGGTGAGGTAGCGCCGGTCCATCTGGTCGAGGCCGATGGCGTCGACATCGAGCAAGGAGAGCGCCTTGTCGGCGACCTTGCGCGTGACGATCGGATCGCCGTCGACGATGGCGAAGTCCCGCACGCGCCGGAGCAGGCGGCCGGCGATGCGGGGTGTCCCTCGGGACCGCTTGGCGATCTCGTTTGCGCCGTCATCCGACATCGGCACGCCGAGCACGCGGGCGCCGCGCGCGACGATGCCCTGCAACTCCTCGACCGTGTAGAACTGCAGGCGGATCGGGATGCCGAAGCGGTCTCGCAGCGGCGTGGTCAGCAGGCCTGCGCGCGTGGTGGCGCCGACGAGGGTGAACTTGGGCAGGTCGATCTTGACCGAGCGGGCTGCCGGGCCCTCGCCGATGATCAGGTCGAGCTGGTAATCCTCCATCGCTGGGTAAAGGATTTCCTCCACCGCCGGGTTGAGGCGGTGGATCTCGTCGATGAAGAGCACGTCGCGCTCTTCGAGATTGGTGAGCTGAGCGGCCAGGTCGCCGGCCTTGGCGATGACGGGGCCGGAGGTCGAGCGGAAGTTGACGCCAAGCTCGCGCGCGACGATCTGCGCCAGCGTCGTCTTGCCCAACCCCGGCGGGCCGACGAAGAGGACATGGTCGAGCGCATCGCCCCGCGTGCGGGCGGCGTTGATGAAGACCTGCAGATTGGCGCGCGCCGCAGCCTGGCCGGTGAAATCGGACAGCGAGAGCGGCCGCAGCGAGGTTTCGCTGTCGTCGTCACGGCGCTCGGCCGTCATCAGCCCCGAGCGTTTCGGCTCGCTCACAGCGCGATCTCCAGTTCGATGGCGTCGTGGATCGGAATGTCCTTGTACCCCGTCTTGATGATGGTCGGCACCACGGAGCGATAGGCGTCGATGGCTTCGAGATAAAGCCCCGAAAGACGAAAGCCGCGGCGCTGGTAGAAGGTCAGCCCCGGCATGTTGTCATTGGTCAGCATCGCCTTGACCTTCTTCGCGCCGGCCTTGCGGGCGGCGAAGAGGACGGCGTCTAGCATGCGGATGGCAACGCCTTCGCCGGGCTTCAGCGAATGGAGCGCGCAGAGATAGGCGGTCTCGCCACGGGCGGTCCAGCTCGCCAGCGCTGCCGTCTCACCATCGGGCGTGAACAGGCCGAGCGCATCGATCTCGGCGACGTCGTAGACATGCAGGCCGATCATCATGCTGTGCGAGCCCCAGGCCGCCATCATAATCCGCAGCAGCTCGCTCTTGTCGGTGACGACCCGCAGCTCGAGCCGCTCGGGCGCGGTCACTTCGCCAGTTCCTTCAGGCCCAGCTTGATGAGCTGGGCCGTGCCGGCGCCTTCTCCCGCGGCCTTGGAGGCTGCGGCGACGGCGGCGACGGCCTGCGCCTGCGGATAACCGAGATTGGCGAGCGCCGAGACGGCGTCGGCGATGGGTTGCGGCAGCTTCCGGTCTTCCAACGCGCCGGAGAGCTGGACGACGCCGGGGTCGATATGGCCGAAGGCGGGCGCCTTGTCCTTGAGCTCGGCGCAGAGGCGCTGGGCCAGCTTGGGGCCGACGCCCGGTGCGCGGGCGATGGCCGCCTTGTCATTGGTGGCGATGGCGGCGGCGAGCGCTCCGGGCTCGAGCGTCGAGAGGATCGCGAGCGCGACCTTGGCGCCGACGCCCTGCACGACCTGCATCAGCCGGAACCAATCCCGCTCGACATCGGACATGAAGCCGTAGAGGCGGATCGCATCCTCGCGGACATGGGTCTCGATCGAGAGGGAGGCTGCCTCGCCGGGCTTCGGCAGGCGCTGCAGCGTGCGCGCCGAGCACTGCACGACATAGCCGACGCCCTGCACGTCGATGATGACGTGGTCCTCGCCATAGGAATCGATCAGGCCCTTGAGCTTGCCGATCATGGATTTTCTCCAGGCGTCATCCCGGGCGACCGGAGGGAGACCCGGGATGACCCGGGGGAGGGGGCGGCGCGGAAAATGTCGATCGGCAGCATGGCCGTCATGACGCCTTCAACTGCGCGACCAGCGCCTTCATGCCGCGATGCTGGGCGTGGCAGATCGCGACGGCAAGCGCATCCGCCGCGTCGGCCGAGCTTGTCTCGGCCTTGGGCAGCAGCACGCGGATCATCGCCTGGACCTGCTTCTTGTCGGCATGGCCGACACCGACCACGGTCTTCTTGACGAGATTGGCGGCGTATTCCGCGACGCCGAGGCCGGCCAGAGAGGGCACCACCAGAGCGATGCCGCGGGCCTGGCCGAGCTTCAACGCCGACTGTGGATCGCGGTTGATGAAGGTTTCCTCCACCGCCACCTCATGCGGGCGATGGGCGGAAATGACCTTGTGCAGTCCCTCATGGAGCTGACGCAGGCGCTCGCCCAGCGAAAGGTTGCCGTCGCTCTCGATGCAGCCGCAGGCGACGAAGGAGAGTTTGCTGCCTTCCGAGACGACGATGCCCCAGCCGGTCTTCCGGAGGCCGGGGTCGATGCCGAGAATGCGAATCGGTGGGTTCATGCGTGGATCAGCCTAGACCTTGGACATGCTTTGTTCCATGCCGCTTCCTAACGATCCACTTCCAGATGATGGCGATCGATGAACGCCGCGCATCGGTCACATCACATCGACGGGGGTTGCCGCCCCGGCCGCTTCGTCGTTGGTGCGAAGCGTCACGCGCCCCACAAGCTCCCCGACCTGCCGGATCATGCCTGAATTCCTCGCCTCGTTCTTTCCCGGCGTTTCCGCATCCGGCCTGTTCGTGCTGTTGGGGGCGACGCTGCTCGGCGGGCTGGTGCGCGGTTTCACCGGCTTCGGCTTCGCCATGGTGTTCATGCCGCTGGCTTCGATGATCCTGGGCCCGGTGGCGGCGCTGGGGCTCATCTGGTGCATCGACCTGCCCTTCGCCCTGCCGATCGCTGCACGCAACGCCCGGCAGGCCGAATGGCGGGAGGTAGCCCCGCTGCTCGTGACCGCGACGCTGGCCTTGCCCGCCGGCATCTGGCTGCTGATCTGGCTCGACCGCGAGACGATGCGCTGGATTCTCGCCGTGCTGATCCTGACCGCGGTCGCCCTGATGGCCTCGGGCTGGCGCTATCACGGCCGGCCGGGCATTCCGCTCTCGCTGGGCGTCGGCGTGCTGTCGGGCCTGTTCAACGGCATGGCCTCGATCGGCGGCATGCCGCTCGCGGTGTTCTGGCTCGGCGCGCAGCGCAACGACCGGCACAAGACCCGCGCCAATCTCCAGACCTTCTTCGGCGTCGCGACGCTGATCTCCGGCGCCATCCTCTGGCGCAGCGGCATCCTGACCATGGCGGCGTTGACGATGGCCCTGCCGCTGATGGCGGTCTATGGCGCCGGCATGTGGGTGGGAACGCACGGCTTCCGGCTCGCGAACGAGATCACCTTCCGCCGCATCGCCTACCTGGTGATCTTCCTCAGCGCGCTGATCAGCCTGCCGCTGTGGGACGCCGTGATCGGGCGGAACTGAAAGCCGAGATGCTCGGGCTTTACCCGAGCATCTCGTGACCAGGAGGCTGCGGAGGTTTTTCCTGCCCGAGATTCTCGGGTCGCCGCTTCGCGCGCCCGAGAATGACGGGTGATCCGATCAGGCGCTGAGCTTTGCCATGATGTCGTCGGCGATCTCGAAATTGGCGAAGACGTTCTGGACGTCGTCGTCGTTGTCGAGGGCTTCCATCAGCCGCATCATCGAGGCGGCCTTCTCCTCGTCGAGCGGGGCCGTCGTGGTCGGGCGCCAGACGGGCTTGGCCGAGGCGGGCGCGCCGAGCGAGGCCTCGAGCGCCTTGGAGACCTCGTTCAGGCTGTCGAAGGCGCAGAGGATGGTGTGGCCGTTCTCGTCGGAGATGACGTCGTCGGCGCCGGCCTCGATCGCGGCCTCCATCACCTTGTCGGCGTCGCCGGCCTCCGGCGGATAGCTGATCTCGCCGACGCGGTTGAACATGAAGGAGACGGAGTTGCTCTCGCCCATCGCCCCGCCGGACTTGGTGAAGTAGGAGCGGACGGCCGAGGCCGTGCGGTTGCGGTTGTCGGTCAGCGCCTCGACGATGACGGCAGCGCCGCCGGGGCCGTAGCCTTCGTAGCGAACCTCATCGTAGTTGTCGCCTTCGCCGCCTGCCGCCTTGTTGATGGCGCGCTGGATGTTGTCCTTCGGCATGTTCTCGGCGCGTGCGGCGAGCACGGCCATGCGCAGGCGCGGATTCATCGCCGGGTCGGGCATGCCCATCTTGGCGGCTACGGTGATTTCGCGGCCCAGCTTCGAGAACAGCTTGGCGCGCACCGCGTCCTGCTTGCCCTTGCGGTGCATGATGTTCTTGAACTGTGAATGGCCGGCCATGGGAATTCAGCCTCTGGTCTTGCAACGGTCGAACGGGCGCTCGCGGCCCCGGATAAGAGCATGCGGCGGATTGTCGGCTTATAGGCGCCGCCTTCACCGGCAGGCAAGCCGGCACGGCGCAATCGCCACTTTCCCGATCCGGCCCGTTGCCCCAACGTTGGACCGAGCCGCATAGTCGCCATCTGCCGCGTCCGGGGTATCACATGCGTTTCGATATTCCTTGCCCTCCCGCTGGCGGAGACACCTTTCTGGGTGGCGACAACGTCGCGGTCGATGCCGTTCCGAAAGGAGCGGTCGTGGCGATCGGCGCAGCAGGCGCTACGCCCTATGGGCCGGGCGCGCCGCTCTGCGGGGCAGCGCCGGCGGCGATCCGCGCAGTCAGCAAGCGGCATGCGCCCAATCGTGCGCACTACGATTTCGATCTAGGCGGCCCCTTGCTGCCTCCGGGAAAGACACTCGTGGATTCTGGCGACATCGTCTTCGACGCGGATGATTTCGCCGGCAACCGGGCCCGGATCGAGGCGACCTATTCAGCGCTACTGACGCGGGGTGCCGCGCCCCTGCTGCTCGGAGGCGACGACAGCGTCCAGATCCCCGCCCTGAGAGCCTTCGCGGCGCATCGCGACATCACGGTGGTACAGATCGATGCGCATATCGACTGGCGCGACGAGGTGCAGGGCGAGCGCTTCGGGCTGTCCAGCACGATGCGGCGCGTCTCGGAGCTCGAGGGCGTGAAGGCGATGGTGCAGATCGGCGCCCGCGGCATCGGCAGCGCCCGCCCATCGGACGTGGAGGATGCCCGAGCCTGGGGTGCCATGATCGTCGACATGCAGACCCTGCGGGCGAAGGGCCTCGCTCATGCGAGCGGCTGTGTTCCGGAAGGGGTGCCGGTCGTCATCTGCCTGGATGTCGACGGACTGGACCCGTCCGCCGTCCCGGGCGTCACGGGCTTCGCGCCGGGCGGCCTCAGCTATGCCGATGTCGTCGAACTGCTCAATGGCATTGCCGAGCGCGCGCCGATCATCGGCTTCAACGTCGTCGAGTTCGTGCCGGAGAACGACATCGGTGGTGTCGGGGCTCGAACCGTGTGTCGTCTCGCGATGCTGGGAGCGGGCCTGCTCGCGAGGAGTGCGGCAGCCTAGCTGCTGTGACGCGGCAGCTTCAGCCGTCGATCCAGGCTGTAGGTAGGGCCTCGCTCAGATTGGGACCGACGCGCACGGCCCAGACCGCCTTCGCCAGACCCGTCGTGTCGTCGATCTCGACGGCGACGCCGGACAGCGTGCCTTCGCCGGTCGCGGGTTCCAGCCGCGCGCCCGGCGTCTTCTGCAGGAAGCGGCGCACCGGCTCGTCCTTCTGCATGCCGAGCACGGAATCGTAGTCGCCGCACATGCCGGCATCGGACTGGAAGGCGGTGCCGCCGGGCAGGATGCGGGTGTCGGAGGTCGGCACATGGGTGTGCGTGCCGACGACGAGGCTGGCGCGGCCGTCGAGGAAGCAGGCCATGGCCTGCTTCTCGCTCGTCGCCTCGGCATGGACATCGACGATCACCGCATCGGCGACGGCGCCGAGCGGGCAGGCGGAAAGCTCGCGCTCCACCGCGGCGAAGGGATCGTCGAGCGGGTCCATGAAGAGCCGACCCATGACGCTGACGATGAGGACGCGAGCGCCGTTGCGCGCCTCGATCACGGCCGCACCGCGGCCCGGCGTTCCGGCCGGGTAGTTGGCGGGGCGGATCATCCGGTCCTGCCTCTCGATGAAGACGAGAGCCTCGCGCTGGTCCCAGGAGTGGTTGCCGAGCGTGACGACATCGGCGCCGGCCGCCAGGATTTCGTCGCAGATCGCCTCGGTGATGCCGAAGCCGCCGGCTGCGTTCTCGCCATTGATGACGACACAGTCGAGCTTCCAGGCCTCGCGCAGGCCGGGCAGGCGCTCCTGCACCGCGATCCGGCCGGGGCGGCCGACGATGTCACCAAGGAAGAGAAAACGCATGGAACTGATCCGGGAGCCTCGAAGCTCCTTCCCTCGCGCGAAGGCGCGGCGGAATCAACTGCAGCGGATGGTTTCGCGTTCGGTCACGATCCAGTCCAGGCGCTGGTCATGCGGTTCGTCGGGTACGGCAGCGATCTCCTGCACCGCGTACCCGATGCCGACGCTTATGACCGGGCCGAGCTCCGTCAGCGCGCGGTCGTAATAGCCCTTTCCGTAGCCGATGCGATAGCCGCGCCGGTCGAAGGCGGCGAGCGGGACAAGTAGTATGGCGGGCTTCGCCACGGGCTCGGCCGGGGAGGGGACGAGCGTGCCGAAGCCGCCCGGCACGATCGGCTCATAGGGCGCCCAGCGCCGGAAGATCATGTGCTTCTCGACGATGGCCGGCAGGCAGAGCGGCAGGCCGCGCCGGTGCAGCTCTTCGAGGACGGGGCGGGGATCAGCCTCGGAGCGCATCGGCCAATAGGCCGAGACCGGTCCGGATGCGTTATCCCAGATCGGCAGCGCGAGTACGCCTGCGGCAATCTCGGGGTCCCATTCGAGCCGGTCGTCGATCTCGAGCGCGTCGCGGCGCGTGAGCGCGGCTTCGCGCAAGGCTGCTTTGAGGGGGGAAGGCGTCGTCATGAGGGCTGCGGAGCCACCTTGGCCGTGGAGTTTTGAATCCCGGGACACCTACTAAAGTAGGTGGGCGCCGTGTGTCCGGTTCCAAGGGATCCGGACAGGGACAGCTCCCTAGGGAGTCGTATGGGCCCGGGGAATGCTGTCTCTCACGCACCAGGCAGCCCCGCTCCCGCAATGTAGGCAAGGCGCCGGCAAAGCGCCAGAGGCGATTTAGCCCTGCGAGCGCATCGGGCTATGAAGATGTTCATATTTTGGCCGCGGTGAGCAGGTGATATAACACTGTGCGACATATTCGGAATCGGCTTTCATCGATGCTTAGCTTCATCATTGCCCGCCATCTCGCCCGCCCGGGCCTGACCGCTCTCGCCGTTGCAGCGGCATTGTTCGGCGCCGCCCCCGCTTCGGCGCAGGATGCGGCCGATCTGCTCGTCCGCACGACGCGGCTGGAGAACCAGCTTCGCCAGATGTCCGGCCAGATCGAGCAGCTCCAGTTCGAGAACCGCCGTCTCAGCGACCAGCTCCGCAAGTTCCAGGAAGATGTCGATTTCCGCCTGAACGAGAAGGGTGGCGGGCGCTCGGCCGCTCCGTCGGCTCAACCGCCGGCCGGGGCCGCTCCTGCACAGCAGCGGCAAAAGCGCAGCGACGCCTTCGATCCCACGATGCAGCAGGGCGCGGCCGGCGCGCCGCAGCAGCTCGGTGGCACTGGCAGCATCGCCAGCATCATCCAGGGCGAGGATGAAGAGCCGAGTGGGCCGGCGACAGGCCAGCCGCTCGATCTGCAGGGCGTCGGTCGGCCGGTGCCGCAGGGCGCGCTGCCTCAGGCCATGCCGCGCGGCCAGAGCGTTGCCGCTGCCAGCGGCCCGGCCACGGCGAAGGAGGCTTACGACCTCGCCTTCGCTTCGCTCCAGCGCAAGGAATACGAGCAGGCGGAGATGGGGTTCCGTCAGTTCCTGCAGAGCTATCCGCGCGACAGGATGGCGGTGGACGCGACCTACTGGCTGGGCGAGAGCTATCTGCAGCGCCAGCGCTATCGCGAGGCGGCCGAGCAGTTCCTGAAGATCTCGCGGGAATCGCCGCGTGCCGCCAAGGCGCCGGACAGCCTGCTCAGGCTCGGCATGTCCCTCAACGGCCTCGGCGCCAAGGAGCAGGCCTGCGCGACCTATGCCAAGGTCGGCGTCGACTATCCCGCGGCTTCCGACTCGGTGCGGCAGGGCGTCGCCCGCGAGCGGCGCCGTTCCGGCTGCGCTTGAGCGCTGCGCCCCAAATCGAGCAGGTGTTTCCGCCGGTCTCGGTCTCCGAGGCCGGCGTGCTTTTTCGGGAATTGGCGGAGGAGGCGGCGCTGCTGGTCGCCGTCTCGGGCGGTCCCGACTCCATCGCCTTGCTTGGTCTTCTCGTCGAGTGGGCACGCATGCCGGGCCGGCCGAGGCTCCATGCCGCAACGGTCGATCACGGCCTGCGGCCGGAATCCGCCGTGGAGGCCGCGGCCGTCGCGACGCTTTGCGAGAGGCTTGGAGTGCCGCATGCAACACTGCGATGGGAGGGCCTGAAGCCCGCCACCGCTCTGCAGGCCGCGGCGCGCAGTGCGCGTTACGATCTGCTGGTGCGGGAGGCGCGGCGGATCGGCGGCGCGGTGCTGGTGACGGCCCATACGCTCGACGATCAGGCCGAGACGCTGCTGATGCGGCTCGCCCATGGCTCCGGCCCCTCCGGCCTCACTGGCATGCGCGCCCGCGTCGAGAAGGACGGCGTGCCGCTCGTGCGGCCGCTGCTCGCCATTCCGAAGGCGCGGCTCGTCGCAACGGCCGAGGCGCGCAACCTGCCTTTCGTCCGGGACCCGAGCAATGCCGACCAGCGCTTCGAACGCGTGCGCTGGCGTGAGGCGCTGCCGTTTCTGGCCGAGCAGGGGCTGACGGCGGAGCGCTTCGGGCGGCTGGCGCAACGCGTGGCGCGGCTGGACGAGGCGGCGTCGCGGCGTGCCGAGGAGGTGCTTGCGGCGGTGAGGCTGCCCGGAGAAGCCATGGGCTTGCGGTTCGATGCGCTGGCGCGGGAGCCCGAGGAGATCGTGCTGCGCGTGCTGGCATCGGCGCTCGATGCGGTCGCGCCCGGCGGCGAGGCCTATGGCCGGCTGGAGCGGCTGGAGGATTGCGCGCAGGCGCTGCTGGAGGCCCAGAGGACCGGCGCCGCCTTGAGACGGACATTGTCCGGCTGCATCGTTGCGCTCCGGAGCGGCGGCATATTGACGTTGATGCCCGAAGGGCCGCGGCGACGCGGTGTTCACCCTGCGACATCATAGTGCGGGCCTGTGATCTGTTTCCCTTGGCAAGGAGGCAGGTCGCTCCTAGATTAGTCGAGGAAACCCTTGGCCTTATCCGGTTGAACCGGCAGGCCCGATCGGACTGGTGATGAATCCGAATTTTCGCAATTTCGCCCTCTGGGTCGTGATCTTCCTGCTGGTGCTGGCTCTGGTGACGCTGTTCCAGAGCCCGAGCCAGCGGTCGAGCACCAACGAGATCCCCTACAGCCAGCTCATCAACGAGGCCGAGGCCGGCCGCGTCTCGAACGTTGTCGTGGCGGGGCAGGAGATTTCCGGCTCCTTCTCGGATGGCCGCAGCTTCGTCACCTATGCCCCCTATGGCGACCCGAACCTGCTGAAGACCATGGCGCAGAAGGGCGTCCAGGTCTCCGCCCGCGCGCCCTCCGAGGGCACGCCTTGGTTCATGGCGCTGCTCGTCAACTCGCTGCCCTTCGTCATCTTCATCGGCCTGTGGATCTTCATGTCCCGCCAGATGCAGAACGGCGCCGGCCGGGCCATGGGCTTCGGCAAGTCGAAGGCCAAGCTCCTGACCGAAGCGCATGGCCGCGTCACCTTCGAGGATGTCGCCGGCATCGACGAGGCCAAGGAAGACCTGCAGGAGATCGTCGAGTTCCTGCGCGATCCGCAGAAGTTCCAGCGGCTGGGCGGACGCATCCCGCGCGGCGTGCTGCTGGTCGGCCCTCCTGGCACCGGCAAGACGCTGACGGCGCGTGCCGTCGCCGGCGAAGCTAATGTGCCGTTCTTCACCATCTCCGGCTCTGACTTCGTCGAGATGTTCGTCGGCGTCGGCGCCAGCCGCGTCCGCGACATGTTCGAGCAGGCCAAGAAGAACGCGCCCTGCATCATCTTCATCGACGAGATCGACGCGGTCGGCCGCCATCGCGGCGCCGGCCTCGGCGGCGGCAATGACGAACGCGAGCAGACGTTGAACCAGCTCCTCGTGGAGATGGACGGCTTCGAGCCGAACGAGGGCGTCATCATCATCGCCGCGACCAACCGTCCCGACGTGCTGGACCCCGCCCTGCTGCGTCCGGGCCGTTTCGACCGCCAGATCGTCGTGCCGAACCCGGATGTTGCCGGCCGTGAGAAGATCCTGCGCGTCCATGTCCGCAAGGTGCCGATGGCGCCGGATGTCGACCTCAAGATCCTCGCCCGTGGCACGCCTGGCTTCTCCGGCGCAGACCTGATGAACCTCGTCAACGAGGCGGCCCTGCTCGCGGCCCGTCGCGGCAAGCGCATGGTCACCCATGCCGAGTTCGAGGACGCCAAGGACAAGGTCATGATGGGCGCCGAGCGCAAATCGATGGCGATGTCCGAGGAAGAGAAGAAGCTGACCGCCTATCACGAGGCCGGCCATGCCATCGTCGGGCTCTATGTCCCGGCCGGCATCCCGGTGCACAAGGCGACGATTATCCCGCGTGGTCGCGCGCTTGGCATGGTCAAGTTCCTGCCGGAGGGCGACCGCTACTCGATGAAGTACAAGGAGTTCACCTCGCAGCTCGCTGTCGCCATGGGCGGGCGCGTGGCGGAGGAGATCACCTTCGGCCGCGAAAACATCACCTCTGGCGCCACCGGCGACATCCAGCAGGCGACCAAGATGGCCAAGGCCATGGTCACACAGATGGGGTACTCGGACGAACTCGGCATGGTCGCCTACGGCGACAATCAGGACGAGGTCTTCCTGGGCATGTCGATGGGCCGCAGCCAGGCGATTTCGGAATCGACCGCGCAGAAGATCGACGCCGAGGTGAAGAAGCTGGTCGACACCGGCTATGCCGACGCCAAGGCGATCCTCACCGAGCACCATGACGAGTTCGTCAATGTTGCAGAGGCGCTGCTCGAGTTCGAGACGCTGACCGGCGAGGAAATCCGCGACCTGATCGCCGGCAAGCGCCCCTCGCGCGATGTCGACGACACGCCGCATGCCCCGCGCGGCTCGGCCGTGCCGAGCGCCGGCAAGGGCCGCAAGCGCGGCGAGCCGGATGCCGGCATGGAGCCGCAACCGCAGGTTTGATCTCGCGGTTCGGCGAAGGAATAGGAAAGGGCGGCCGAGAGGCCGCCCTTTTCCGTTCGTGATCGTTTCCTATCCGCGAGCCAGTCCCGAGTCTCTCTAGGGCCGCTCGGGGTGACATACCTCCATCGCGCACGAGACGGGATGCCGGTCCCATGTCACGTTCCGTCATAATTTGTGAGAAGGCGGAAAGGTTTTTTGGTTATAGAAACCGTGAAAATGAGCGCGACGCGCCTCTCGGAAACACATTTCATGACACGCAAATACTTCGGAACGGACGGCATCCGCGGGCGGGCGAACGGCGTCATCACGCCCGACCTCGCCCTGAAGGTCGGGCAGGCCACCGGGCTCGCCTTCCGCCGCGGCGAGCATCGCCACCGCGTCGTGATCGGCAAGGACACCCGGCTCTCGGGCTACATGATCGAATACGCCATGGTCGCCGGTTTCACCTCGGTCGGCATGGACGTGATGCTGCTCGGCCCGATTCCGACGCCGGGCGTCGCCATGTTGACCCGCTCGATGCGAGCCGATCTCGGCGTGATGATCTCAGCTTCGCACAACCCTTACGAGGACAATGGCATCAAGCTGTTCGGGCCGGACGGCTACAAGCTCAATGACGAGGTCGAGCGCGAGATCGAGTCGCTGGTCGATGCCGATCTCGGGCCACGGCTTGCCAGTTCGCAGAAGCTCGGCCGGGCCAAGCGCATCGACAGCGCCGCCGCCCGCTATGTCGAGTTCGCCAAGCGCACCATGCCGCGCAACATGAGCCTCGAAGGCCTGCGCATCGTGCTCGATTGCGCCAATGGTGCGGGCTACAAGGTGGCGCCTGAGGCGCTCTGGGAACTGGGCGCCGAGGTCATCATCATCGGCGACGAGCCGGACGGCTTCAACATCAACCGCGATGTCGGCTCGACCCATCCTTCGACGCTGGTGGCGAAGGTCAAGGAATTGCGGGCCGATGTCGGCATCGCGCTCGACGGCGATGCCGACCGCGTCCTGATCGTCGACGAGCAGGGGCAGATGGTCGATGGCGACCAGCTCATGGCCGTTATCGCGCGCTCCTGGATGGAGGATGGCCGGCTCTCAGCGCCGGGTATCGTCGCGACCGTGATGTCCAATCTGGGGCTGGAGCGCTATCTGGCGGGCCTTGGCCTCTCGCTCGCACGCACGGCGGTCGGAGACCGCTATGTGCTGGAGCATATGCGCAGCCACGGCTTCAATCTGGGCGGCGAGCAGTCCGGCCACATCATCCTCTCGGATTTCGGCACGACCGGTGACGGGCTTGTCGCGGCGCTGCAGCTTCTCGCGGTGGTGAAGCGCATGGACAAGCCGGTCTCGGAGGTCTGCCACTGCTTCGAGCCGCTGCCGCAGATCCTCAAGAACGTGCGCTATAAGAAGGGGCGCCCGCTCGAGGAGCAGCCGGTCGTCAAGGCGATCGAGGCGGCCAAGCAGCTTCTCGGCGAGAGCGGCCGCCTCGTCATCCGCCCCTCCGGCACCGAGCCGGTGATCCGCGTGATGGCCGAGGGCGACGACCGAGACCTCGTCGAGCGCGCGGTGGACGATGTCGTCGAGGCGGTGACGAAGGCGGCGGCCTGATCTGCAGAACGCGTCATGCTCGGGCTCGACCCGAGCATCTCTTGCCGGAAGAAGCTCGCGCGCCCTCTCGTTCTGAGATTCTCGGGTCTGCGCTTCGCTTCGCCCGAGAATGACCGCGAGCGGGTCTTCACACCACCGCGGTCAGCCCGCCGTCGACCATCAGCAGGTGGCCGTTGACGTAGTCGCTCGCCGCCGAAGACAGGAAGATGGCGGCGCCGACGAGCTCCTTCGTTTCGCCCCAGCGCCCGGCCGGCGTGCGGCTGCAGACCCAGTTCGAGAAGGCCTCGTCCGCGATCAGGGCGGTGTTGATCTCGGTGGCGAAATAACCGGGACCGATCGCGTTGGCCTGGATGTTGTGCTTGCCGAGCTCGGCGGCCAGCCCCCGCGTCATCATCTTCACCGCGCCCTTCGAGGCTGTGTAGGGGATGATGGTTGCACGGCCGAGCTCGCTCATCACCGAGCCGATGCTGATGATCTTGCCACGCTTGCGCGGCAGCATGCGCTGCGTCACCGCCTGCGTGACATAGAACACCGAATGCAGGTTGGTGTTCATCACCTCGTGCCAGCCCTCGACGGGGAACTCGGTGATCGGTGCGCGCTTCTGCATGCCGGCATTGTTGATGAGGATATCGATGGGGCCGATCTCGGCCTCGATCCCGGCAACGCCCGCCTGGACTGCCTTATGGTCGGTGACGTCGAAGGCGGCGACCGAGGCCTTGCGGCCGGCCGAAAGCAGAGTCTGCTGCGCCCGCTCCAGCTTGGCCTTGTCGCGGCCGTTGAGCACGACATGAGCGCCGGCTTCCGAGAGCCCTTCCGCCAGCGCAAGCCCGATGCCCTGGCCCGATCCGGTGATCAGCGCGACCTTGCCTTCCAGACTGAACAGGGACAGAGACATGGCGTATCCTCGTGAGCGACCTGTGACGGTTCTTTCGGTTTGCGCCGGAGGCGCCTCCTTGGGTAAGCAGTTTTCAAACGATTAGACAATGGCGTCCAGCCCATCTGCCGGCGCCGTCAGGGAGAAGACCATGCGTGCTGTCGTCATCCATGCCGAGAAGGATCTGCGCGTCGAGAAGACCAGCGCCCCGCAGCTTGGGCCGCGCGACGTCAAGGTGCGGATCGAGGCCGGCGGCATCTGCGGCTCGGACCTGCATTACTACCTGCATGGTGGCTTCGGCACGATCCGGGTGCGCGAGCCACTGATCCTGGGCCATGAGATCGCCGGCCGGGTCGAGGCCGTCGGCGAGGAGGTCAGCCGCGTGAAGCCGGGCGACCGAGTCGCGGTCAATCCCAGCCGCGCCTGCGGCCATTGCCGCTATTGCCAGATGGGGCAGCAGCAGCACTGCACCGACATGCTGTTCTACGGCTCGGCGATGCGCTTTCCCCATGTGCAGGGCGGGTTCCGCGACGTGCTCGTCCTCGAGGAGCGGCAGGCGGTGAAGGTGGCGACCGGCGTCACCGCTGCCGAGGCTGCCTTCGCCGAGCCGCTCTCGGTCTGCCTCCATGCGGTGAAGCGGGCCGGGCCTCTGCTGGGCAAGCGCGTGCTGGTGACAGGGGCGGGGCCGATCGGCGCGCTCACCATCGTCGCGGCGAAGGCGGCGGGCGCGGCCGAGATCGTCGCGACCGACGTGGTCGACGGGCCGCTGCCGGTGGCGCGCAAGATGGGCGCGACGGCTACGGTCAATGTCGCGTCTGAGCCTGACCGGCTCAAGGAGGAGTATGGGGCGGAGAAGGGCGCCTTCGACGTGATGTTCGAGGCTTCCGGCAACCAGCATGCTCTGACGGGCGCCTTCGACGTGGTGCGCTCCGGCGGCGTCATCGTGCAGATCGGCGTCGGCGGCCAGTTCACGCTGCCGATGAATGTCGTGGTGGCGAAGGAGTTCGACTTGCGCGGCTCCTTCCGCTTCCATGAGGAGTTCGACTGGGCCGTGGCGATGATCGGCTCCGGGAGCATCGATCTCTCGCCGCTGTTGACGGCGACGATTCCCGTCGACCGCGCGGTCGAGGCCTTCGACCTCGCCGCCGACAAGTCGAAGGCGATCAAGGTGCAGCTCGATTTTGCGTGAGCCCTCGGGCCAGGGCGTCACTTCCGGGCGGAGCCCTCGGGTCTGACCTTGGTCGGCCCAAGGATAAACTCCGCGTAGACCCGAGAATCTCTGTCAGAAAGAGACGCCTCTCCTTCACGAGATGCTCGGGTCAAGCCCGAGCATGACGGTGGGCTTCAGCCGCCCAGCAGGCTCGGATCGGCCAGATGGACGAGCCGGCCTGCGGCGATGGTCGCGACCACGCGGGGTGTCGGCTCCGGCCGGACGATGACGAGATCGGCGCGCAGGCCCGGCGCGATGCAGCCGCGGTCGGTGAGGCCGAGCGCCATTGCGGGATTCTCCGAAACCAGCTTCCAGGCGGCTGGGAAGGTTGCCGCGCCGCGATCCGCCAGCAGGAAGGGCGCGAGCGGCAGGGCCGGGTAGTAGTAATCCGAGGCTAGGATGGTGCAGAGACCGGCCCGCACCATCTCCTCGGCCGAGGTCCAGCCGGTGTGCGAGCCGCCACGGACCACGTTGGGGGCGCCGAAGACGATGGCTTCCCCTGCCGAGGCCGCTTCCTGCGCCGTTTCAACGTTGATGGGGAATTCGGCCAGGGTGACGCCGAGTTCGCGATAGCTCCGGCGCATCGCGGGGGTCGCATCGTCATGTGACATGATCGGCACGCCGGCGCGGCGTGCAGCCTCGGCCAGCCGCGCGACGGAGCCGGGAACCTCGCCGCTGCGGGCATAGACGCGCTCGACCAGCGCCAGAAAATCCGCATGGCTGAGACCCGTCCGCTCGACCATCTTGCCGATCTTGTCCGGCCGGTTCTGCGATTTCAGCGTGCCTTCCATATGGTCGTTGAAGGCGAGCACGCCGATGTGGCCCTGCTCCAGCCAACGGGCGATCTCCTCTTCCGCGTCGAGGTTGAAGGTCTCGTGGCGCATGTGGAAGCGGGTGTCGGCCCCGAGTTCGGGCTGGAGGGCCGCAATGCGCTCGACCAGGCGGCGCGCATTCTCGGCACCACGAAGGCCTGGCTCCCAGGACCATGTGACGCCGTGGAAGGCGGTGGTGATGCCGCTCGCCAATAGAGCGCGGTCGGCATCGCGCAACGCGAGGTCGAGATCGAAGGAGACGCCGGGGCGCGGCATGATGTGGCGCTCGAAAGCGTCGCCATGGCTGTCGACGATGCCAGGCAGGACGAGGCAGCCGGCAGCGTGGATCGTCAGGCCAGCAGGTTTCGCCGCCGCACCGACGGCCGCAATCCTGTCACCCTCGAGCGAGACATTCGTCGCCTCTAGCCCGTCGAGAAGCACGCGGGCGCCGGTGATCTCCATCGTCATGTCCTGTTCCCGTCCCGCTTCGCCGATGCTGAACCGGGGCGCATCGACGACTCGTATGACGGAGGCGTGACACCGCCGTCGGAGGTGTCAGAACAGACCTTCGATCCGCCCCTGACCGTCGATATGGATGCGTTCGGCGGCGGGCTCGCGCGGCAGGCCAGGCATGGTCATGATGTCCCCGCAGATGGCGACGACGAAGCCCGCGCCGGCCGAGAGCCTCAGTTCGCGCAACGGCACGATATGGCCGGAGGGCGCGCCGCGCAGCGTCGGGTCGGCCGAGAAGGAATACTGGGTCTTTGCGACGCAGACCGGCAGGCTGCCGAAGCCGGCGGCCTCCAGCTCCTCGAAACGGGCCTCGAGCTTGGGCGCGACGCTGACGCCCTCGGCGCCGTAAATCTCGCGCGCGATGATTTCCAGCTTGTGCCGCAGCGGCATTGAGTCCGGGTAGAGCGGGGCGAAATCGGCCTCGTCCTCATCCGCCATAGCCGCGACCTTGCGGGCGAGTTCCTCGGTGCCGGCGCTGCCCTCGGCCCAGTGCCGGCAAATCACCGCCTCAACGCCGAGATGGTTGCGGCAGTAGTGGCGGATCAGTTCGTGCTCGGCGGCGGTGTCGGTCGCGAAGTGATTGATCGCGACGATGGGCGGCACGCCGAACTTGCGGATATTGCCGACATGGCGGGCGAGGTTGGAAAGACCCGCCTCCAGAGCCTTCATGTCCTCGCGGGCCAGCGCATCCTTGGCGAGGCCGCCATGCATCTTCAGTGCGCGCACCGTCGCAACGACGACGGCCGCGGCAGGCTTCAGCCCGGCCTTGCGGCATTTGATGTCGAAGAACTTCTCGGCCCCGAGATCGGCGCCGAAGCCGGCCTCGGTGACGACGTAGTCGGCGAGCTTCAGGGCCGCGTTCGTCGCGATGACCGAGTTGCAGCCATGGGCGATGTTGGCGAAGGGGCCGCCATGGACGAAGGCGGGCGTACCCTCCAGCGTCTGCACGAGGTTCGGCATCAGCGCGTCCTTGAGCAGCACGCTCATCGAGCCGGTCGCCTTGACGTCCGCAGCGGTGACCAGGCGCTTCTCCCGGGTGCGGCCGACGACGATGCGGCCGAGCCGCGCCTCCAGATCGGCGGCATCGCGCGCGAGGCAGAAGATCGCCATGACCTCGGAGGCCACGGTGATGTCGAAGCCGTCCTCACGCGGGAAGCCGTTGCCTGCCCCGCCGAGCGAGGAGACGATGGAGCGCAGCGCCCGGTCGTTCATGTCCATCACGCGGCGCCAGGCGATATGGCGGGTGTCGAGCCCGAGCCCGTTGCCCCAGTAGACATGGTTGTCGACCATCGCCGCGAGCAGGTTGTGAGCGCTGGTGATGGCGTGGAAGTCGCCGGTGAAGTGCAGGTTGATCTGCTCCATCGGCACCACCTGGGCGTAGCCGCCGCCGGCCGCGCCGCCCTTCATGCCGAAGCTCGGGCCGAGCGAGGGCTCGCGCAGCGCGATCATGGCGCGCTTGCCGATGCGGGAGAGGCCGTCGCCGAGGCCGACCGTCGTCGTGGTCTTGCCCTCGCCGGCGGGTGTCGGGCTGATCGCGGTGACTAGGATCAGCTTGCCGTCCGGCCGGGCCTGGAAGTCCGGGACGGCGTGGGTGTCGACCTTGGCGATGTACTTGCCATAGGGGTTAAGCGCTTCGGAGGGGATGCCCGCCTTTGCGGCGATGGCGGCAATGGGCTGAAGCGTCGCGGCGCGCGCGATCTCGATATCGGTAGGCATCCGTCCTCTCGGAGACTGTGCTGGAGCCCCGCGCCTCCCTGGGCGGTGCCGCGGCGACACTGGCGCGAAATCCTTGGCGCCGCCAGCGTTTTTGCGCGCGATGCACAGCGTGGCGAAGATGCAAGTGGCCTCGCCGTCATTCCGGGCTCAGGCCTGCGGCCTGCTCCGGAATGACGGGCGGAGCTCTCAGCCCGCCAGATGCGCGTTCTGCGGGAAGAGGAACTTGCGGGCCTCGTCGTCAAACTCGGTCTTGAAGGCGAACTGGTCCTTCAGCGCCATCGCGCGCTGGGCGGCAGGCCGGGCCGAGATTTCGTCGGTGTGGCGCTTCACGTTCGGGAACAGTGTCGCCCAGCTGTCGCCAACGGCGAAGGAAAGCCGCGTCGCCCAGCCCCAGACCGACATGTCGACCAGCGTGTAGGCATCGCCCAGCATGTAATGGCGGCTCTTCAGCCGCTCGTCGATGATGCCCCAGTGGCGCTCGGCCTCGCGGGCGTAGCGGTTGATGGCGTAGGGGATCTTCTCCGGGGCGAAGCGGCTGAAATGCACGGCCTGGCCGCAATAGGGGCCGATGCCGGTGGCGACGAACATCAGCCAGGACAGCATCTCGCCACGCGCCTTCGGCGTATCCTGCGGCAGGTACTTGCCGGTCTTGTCGGCGAGGTAAAGCAGGATCGCGTTCGAATCGAAGACCGTGACATCGCCGTCGGTCAGGGCCGGGGTCTTGGCATTGGGGTTGATGGCGAGGAATTCGGGCGCGAACTGCTGGCCCTTGCGGGTGTCGACCGGCACCATCTCATAGGGCAGGCCGGCCTCTTCCAGAAACAGCGCGACCTTCGCCGGGTTCGGCGAGGGATGGTAGTAGAGCTTGATCATCGCGGTTTCCTCCGGTGGCGCTCAGGCCCGTTCCAGTCCGGCGACATAGGAAACGAGATCGGTCAGGGCAGCAATGCTGGCATCGGCGTGGAAGCCGAGCTGTTCGGGCTGCATCCGCAACGCCTTGAACATCAGCGCGGGATCGATGTGGGCTGCCGCCGCCAGTTCAGAGCGCAACTGCTGCGATGGCACGCGATCGATACGCGCCACATGGAAGCCATGCGCCTTGGCACCGGCGATATCGAAGCCGTTCGAGGAGATGAAGAGGATCTCCTCACGGGCGAGGCCCAGCCGCTTCTCGACATGGGCATAGCCGCGCGGATCGGGCTTGTAGACGCCGATCTCGTCGACGCTGATCACGGTTTCAATGAGCGCGCCGATGCCGGCATGCGCGACGAGCCGCTTCAGCATGGCGGGGCTGCCGTTCGAGAAGATGGCGAGGCGGTGGGAGGCGAGCCCTTCCAGCGCGCTGCGCGCCTCCGGATAGAGGCTGAGCGCGTCGTAGGCCTCGGCGATCTGCGCGATGAATTCCGGCGTCGCGGAGAGGCCGAGTGTCCTCAGGGTGAAGTCGAGCGACTCCTGCGTGATGGTCCAGAAATCCTCGTAGCGCCCCATGAGCGCGCGCAGCCAGGTGTATTCGAGCTGCTTCAGGCGCCAGATCTGCGTGATCGTCGTGCCCTGCCCGGGGAAGGCGGCGTCGGTGACGCCGGCGACGGACTGCACGTCGAACAGCGTGCCGTAAGCATCGAACACCAGCGCCTTGATCGTCATCGCGTTCCTCCGTCGCGGGCAGCGCGACCTTCTTAGCACTCGCTTCCGCCGCGCGGCGCATGGTATCCGCTGGTACCACTTTCATCGTTCTTCGAAGGTCCGCCGATGCCGCCTCGCCCCGTGATGCTGATGATCCTCGATGGCTGGGGCTGGCGCGACGAGAGCGGGAACAACGCCGTCCGGCTGGCGAAGACGCCCAATTTCGACCGCTTCTGGCAGGCCGGTCCGCACAGCTTCCTGCGGACCTCCGGGCTCGATGTCGGGCTCCCCGAGGGGCAGATGGGCAATTCCGAAGTCGGCCATCTCAATCTCGGCGCCGGCCGGGTGGTGATGCAGGACCTGCCGCGTATCAACCAGGCGATCGCCGACGGCTCGATTGCAAAGGCGCTGGAAGCAAGCGGTCTCGTCGCGGCGCTGAAGGCGAGCGGCGGCGCCTGCCATCTCCTCGGGCTCGTCTCGCCCGGCGGCGTGCATGCCCATCAGGACCATGCCGTGGCGCTCGCGCGTATCCTGACCGGGCAGGGCATCGCGGTGAAGGTCCATGTCTTCACCGACGGGCGCGATACGCCGCCACAATCGGCCGCCGATTATGTGAAGGCCTTCGCTGCCGCGCTGCCGGCCGGCGCGAGCATCGCCAGCCTCTCGGGCCGTTACTACGCGATGGATCGCGACAATCGCTGGGAGCGGGTGGAGAAGGCCTGGCGTGCCATGGTGCTGGGCGAGGGAGCGGCCTTCGCCACGGCTGACGCGGCGATCGCCGCCGCCTATGCCGGGAACGTCACCGACGAGTTCATCCTGCCGGCCGCGATCGGCGGTTATGAAGGGATGCAGGACGGCGACGGGCTGCTCAGCTTCAATTTCCGCTCCGACCGCATCCGCGAAATCCTGGCCGCGGTGCTGGAGCCGGCTTTCGCGGGCTTTGCCCGGACGCGCGTGCCGAGGCTCGTCAAGGCGGTCAGCATGACCTCCTACAGCGCCGAGCTCGACAGGATCATGCCGGCGCTGTTCGCAGCCCAGACCCTCGCCAACGGACTCGGAGAGACCGTCGCCAAGGCCGGCCGGACGCAGATCCGCATGGCCGAGACGGAGAAATATCCGCACGTCACCTATTTCTTCAACGGCGGCGAGGAGACGCCCTACGCCGGCGAGAACCGCGTGATGGTGCCTTCGCCCAAGGTCGCGACCTATGATCTCCAGCCGGAGATGTCGGCGCCGGAACTGACCGCCAAGGCAGTGGAGGCGATCGATTCAGGCCGCTACGACCTCGTCGTGCTGAACTTCGCCAATCCCGACATGGTCGGCCACACCGGCGTGCTCGCTGCGGCGATCAAGGCGGTGGAGACGGTCGATGCGGGGCTGGGCGCCATCGCGGACGCCGTAGAGCGGGCGGGCGGAGCGCTTCTCGTCACGGCCGATCACGGCAATGCCGAGCTGATGGTCGATCCCGTCACGGGAAAGCCGCATACGGCACACACCACCAACCCGGTGCCACTGATGATGATCGGTGGCGGTGGCAGTGCACTGGCGGAGGGGCGCCTCGCCGATATCGCGCCGACGCTGCTGGCCCTGATGGGACTCGATCAGCCGGCCGAGATGACCGGACATTCGCTGCTGCGCTGAAGCGCACGCCTGCAAAAGCAAAAAAACGGCGCGGAAGGATCCGCGCCGTTTCTGTTTCGGGCTGTGGAGGCCGTCTCAGTACTTGCGCACGACCGGCGGAGCGTAAGCCACCGGCTCCGGGCCGCAGCAGCTCGGATCGTTGAAGTTCCAGCGCATACCGATGCGGAAGTCGTGGCTGTCGATATCCTTCGCGCGCAGCGGAGCCTGGACCTGCCCGTTGAAGGCGTTGATCAGGCGGCCGGACTGAGCGTCGCCGAGGTTCAGATAGCGATAGCCGACCTCGAGGGTGAGGTTCTTGTTCACCTCGTAGCCGAGGCCCGCCATGAGCGCCCAGGCCAGGCCGGTCTTGGTCCCGGTGCCGGAGGTGTTCAGGGTAGCACCGGTGAAGTCGCCGACCAGGGCGCCCTGGTCGGTCAGCCCGGTGATGCGGTTCTGGGTGAAGCCGATACCGCCGCCGATATAAGGCGTCAGGCAGTTCCAGGTGCCGAGGTCGAAGTAGCCGTTGAAGAGCGTGACCAGCGAGGACAGGTTGCCTTTGTAGGTGTTGCTCTGGAAGCCGTTGTTGAACGGGTTGAAGACGAAGTCGCTGACTCCGATCTGGCCAGCGCCGCGATATTCGCCGGTGACGTCGAAGCGAAGCCAGTTGTTGAAGCGGTAGCCGATGCCGAGGCCAGCGAAGAAGGCCGCGTTGTCGGTCTTGCCGAAGAAGGTGCCGCCGAACTGCGCGACATCCTGCTGATAGTATTTGCTGACGGACTGGACGCCGACGCCGATATCTCCGCGGAGATAGACACCGCTGGAGATCGTACCTTTGAGGCCCAGCGGCTCGGGCTGAGGCTGCGGAGCGTAAGCGAGATCGGCCGCGTTCGCCGCGACGGAAGCGCCGAGAGCAAGGCTGCCCGCCAGCGCAAGTGTTTTCAAACTGCCCATGGCAGCGTCCTTCGCGTTTGCGCGGCGCAAAGAACGCAGCCCGCGCTAGTTACTCACGAAAAGGACAATGACAGGGACTTCTTAAGTCCGACTTAACGTTAACTGCTAAGCTTGATTTTCCGTGAAAGGTGGCGATTGACAGCCTCGGCGCCCGGCTAATTCGCTTCTGTACGTGCCTTGGCGCGGGCGCGCTCCGCGGTCTTCTCGAATTCCTGGCGGATCTTCTCGATCCTGCCTTCGTCGAGGTCTTCCAGATCCAGCAGTTCCTCTCGGGCGCCGTCGAGCTTGGAGATCAACTCGTCGAGCTTGATCTGCATGGCCGCGGTGTCGCGGTTCTGGCTGCTCTGGATGATGAAGACCATCAGGAAGGTGATGATGGTCGTCGAGGTGTTGATGACGAGCTGCCAGGTGTCGTTGAAGCCGAAGATGGGGCCGGACGCCGCCCAGAGCACGATCAGGCTCGCAGCGGCGACGAAGATCTGCGGCTTGCCGGCCCAGTGGGAGACGAACTGGGACAGGCGCGTGAAGAATGAACGATTGCCCTGCGACATGGCCTCGCCATCAGCTCGTGGGAACCCGGATTGGGCTCCGAAAGCTTCAACGCGGGGCGGGGGCTGCCGTTCCGCGCCGGCCGGGCTAAACCATCAGGCGTTCTGCGTGCCAGGCGATGTGCTGCGCCATAAAGGTCGAGACGAAGTTGTAGGAGTGGTCGTAACCCTCCCGCATCGTCAATTGCAGCGGGATGCCGGCCGTGGCGCAGGCGATCTCCAGGAGTTGCGGACGAAGCCCCTCCTCGAGGAAGCCGTCCGCCATGCCCTGGTCGACCAGCAGGTCGCGGATGCGGTGGCCGTCGGCGATCAGCAGGGTGGAGTCGTAGGCTCGCCAATTCTTTTCGTCGGGCCCGAGATATTTCTCCAGGGCGGGGCGGGACCAGCCGGCGGTCGAGGGCTGGGTGATTGGCGCGAAGGCCGAAACCGAGCGGTAGTGCCCTGGATTCTTGAGCGCGAGGGTGATTGCGCCATGCCCGCCCATGGAATGGCCGAAGATGCCCTGGCGATCCATGTCGAGCGAGAAATGCCGTGCGACCAGCTCCGGCAGCTCGTCGCGGATGTAGCTCTCCATGCGGTAGTTCTCCGCATAGGGCTCCTGCGTTGCGTCGAGATAGAAGCCGGCGCCGGAGCCGAACTGCCAGTTCTCAGGCTCGTCGGGCACATGCGCGCCGCGCGGGCTGGTATCCGGGCAGATGATGGCGATGCCGTTCGCCGCCGCGGCGGCGCGGTATTCGCCCTTGTCCACGACGTTCTGATGGGTGCAGGTCAGGCCCGAGAGATACCACAGCACCGGAACCGGCCCGTCCTCGCTCTGGTGCGGCAGGTAGATCGCGAAGGTCATCGGGCAGGCGCAGGCAGCGCTGTCGTGACGGTAGACGCGCTGCGAGCCGCCGAAGGCCTTGGAGGCGGAGAGGAGTTCCATGCGGGGTCCTTTCTTGGTTGAGGCGCGGCCTTTGTCATTCCGTGGCGATCCGCCTGGATCGAACAGGAACCCACGACCGGCGAGCCTTGCCCGATCGGCTTATCCAAGGGTGGTACCCAGTCGTGGGTTCCGGGTTCAGCGCTTCGCGCTGCCCCGGAATGACGAAGAATGCTTCACTGCCTCATGGATGAGGCCGGAAAGCGGCGCCTCAGTAGACCACGACGCTCCTGATCGACTTGCCCTCATGCATCAGGTCGAAGCCGTGGTTGATCTCGTCCAGCGAGAGCTTGTGGGTGATCAGGTCGTCGATGTTGATCTTGCCCTCCATGTACCAGTCGACGATCTTCGGCACGTCCGTGCGGCCCCTGGCGCCGCCGAAGGCCGTGCCCTTCCAGACGCGGCCGGTGACGAGCTGGAACGGCCGGGTGGCGATCTCCTTGCCGGCCTCCGCCACGCCGATGATGATCGACTCGCCCCAGCCGCGATGGCAGCACTCCAGAGCCTGGCGCATCACATTGGTGTTGCCGGTGGCGTCGAAGGAGAAGTCGGCGCCGCCGCCGGTCAGGTCGACGATCGCCTGCACCACCTTGTCGTTGCCGATCTCTGCCGGGTTGACGAAGTCGGTCATGCCGAACTTCTCGGCCATCGCGCGCTTGCTCGGGTTGATGTCGACCCCGATGATCTTGTCGGCGCCGACCATGCGGGCGCCCTGGATGACGTTGAGGCCGATGCCGCCGAGGCCGAAGACCACGACATTGGCGCCCGGCCAGACCTTGGCGGTGTAGATCACCGCGCCGATGCCGGTCGTCACGCCGCAGCCGATGTAGCAGATCTTGTCGAAGGGCGCGTCCTCGCGGACCTTGGCGAGTGCGATCTCGGGCAGCACCGTGAAGTTCGCGAAGGTCGAGCAGCCCATGTAGTGGAAGACCTCACCGCCGTCGCAGGAGAAGCGAGACGTTCCATCGGGCATGAGCCCTTGCCCCTGGGTGGCGCGGATCGAGGTGCAGAGGTTGGTCCGGCGCGACAGGCAGGACTTACAGCTGCGGCATTCCGGCGTGTAGAGCGGGATGACGTGGTCGCCGGGCTTCAGTGTGGTCACGCCGGCGCCGACCTCGCGGACGATGCCCGCGCCTTCGTGGCCGAGGATCGCCGGGAACTTGCCTTCGGAATCCAGGCCCGACAGCGTGTAGGCGTCGGTGTGGCAGATGCCGGTCGCCATCACCTCGACGAGGACCTCGCCGGCCTTCGGCCCGCCGATCTCGATGGTCTCGATGGTGAGCGGCTTGCCGGCCTCCCAGGCTACGGCGGCGCGTGTCTTCATCGGATGTGTCCTTCCGTTCGGGCGTTCATTTCAGATAGGGGCGGATGACTCGCATGATCTCGGTGATGGAGTCAGGGCTTTCGGCGCTGTCCTCCTCCGGCCGAGCTGGAGCGTGAACCGTTTCGCGCAGATGCATTTCGAGCACCTCCGCCATCAGCCCGGTCGCGGCGCCACGCAGGGCGGCGAGTTGCTGCAGCAGCGCGCCACAATCCTCGCCGCGCTCGACCGCGAGGATCAAGGCCTCCGTCTGGCCTCGGATCCGGCGCAGGCGGGTGACGGCCCGCCGCTTGTCTTCGGGGCTGTGAGGCATACTGTAACCATACTGGGGCGGAGTATCTGTATCGAACTCCTCGTATGATACTGCCCCGGAGTATGTCAACGTGATGGCGGGCCATACAAAAACATAACGGCGGCCGCGTCGCCGCGGCCGCCTCCGGACCAGAATGAACGGTCGAAATCTCAGAAGCTATAGCCGAGCTTTACCTTGACGAGGTGCTGACTGAAATTGGTCAGGTCGAGATTGCCGGGCTCGCCTTTGGCTTTGCCGGCGACCTGAATGTTGTAGGCGGCGGAGAGGGCGAGCTGCTTCGTTGCCTGCCAGAAGACGCCGGGGCCGGCGAAGGTGGCGTAGCCGGCCTCGTTGCTGAAGCCGAGATCGTTATGGGCGCGCAGGTGGCGGACCTCGCCGCTGAGATAGAGCCCGTCCTGCACCTGCCAGGCGAGCGAGCCGCCGACCGTGAAGGTCGATGAGCGGCCGTAGGGCGAGGGGCCGGTCCAGGTCATGTCCTGCGAGAGATTGACGGCGGCGTAGAGCTTGCCAGGGATCAGTGTCTTGTCGGCGAAGAGCCGAAGGCCCGTGTTGTAGACGGTGAAGCGGCCGGCGCCTTCCGGGTCGATGCGATTGACGCTGGGGTCGACCACCACGGTCAGGCCGAACCCATGCAGGTCCCGCCCGAGCAGCCGGTACTTCATCTCGACGCCGGCGCCGTAGCTGCGTTCGTCAGCACTGATGCCGCCGGCCGAGGCATTGGTGAAGGAGCCGAGGGCATAGGGGCCAATCTCGAAGCAGGGGAACAGGCCATAGGAGCCCTGCAGGGTCAGGGCATGGCCGTTCGATGTGCCGGTGCGGGTGCCGAAGGCGCCGTTATAGGTCAGGCTCGGACCGAAGGAGCCCTTCTCCGCGACGTCCGAGCCGGTGGTGAAGCCGAAGGCGTCCGTCGGGATGCCCTCGCTCTCGGTGCAGGCGGAGAGCACGGGCGCCGGTGGCGGCGCGCTCTTTCGGGACGGCAGGTCAGCGGCGGTAGCTGCGGTCGCGGTCGTGAAGGCAAGCAGAGAGAGAACGACAAGGCGAGGCGACATCACGGGCTCCAGTCAGGTGAAAGCTCGATAATGCTATTGCAAATTATTTGCAATAGTGGAATCGCCTTTCCAATGCCGACTCTGCCGCAAGGGCATTCCGCACGCGAGCGTCATTCCGAGATCGGAGATGTTATGATGTTACATGTTGCGTTGCCGCAACATCATCCCGGCGGCTTTAATGTTGCGATGCGTGCCAGCGCACGGGGCGCGATCTCGGCGAGCAGCCCTAGCGGCTTCCAGGCGGCAGCGTGGACCTCCTCGACCTGGGCTACGAGCGGCTGCCGGGCATCGGCCAGGAAGAGGTATTGCAGATCGTGATGGACATGGTCCGGCTCGCCGCGAGCGGGCTTGCCCGGAACGTCATGGCTGTCGATGGTGAAGGGAATGTCGGCGCTGCTGTGCCAGGGGTGCAGGCTCATCCCTTGGACCCCGGTTTCCTCAAGGGCCTCGCGCGCGGCCGATTGGTGGAAATCTTCGGCTTCTTCCCAGTGCCCTCCCGGCTGGAGCCAGCGGCCGATGACGATATGGTCGATCAGCAGGACCTGGGCATGGTCCGGCGACAGCACGAAGGCGCTGGTGGTGAGGTGGCCGGGAAAGGTGTCGCGGCTGTCGAGCCGATGGCCCTGTCCGATCTGCCAGCGCAACAGGGAAAGGTGCTCCCGCCGGTCGGCGACCTCCCTGCGATAGTGGTCGACGGTGGCGGCGAGGCGGGGCAGGAAATCCATGGTCTCCTCCTACCGCATGCCGATCTTGCGCGGAACCATGTGCAGTCCCGCCGAAACGGAAGCGCCGCCTTACGGCGGCGCTTCGCGTCCGATTCCTGAAGGCTCGGAAGCCTGCTCAGGCGAGCTTGCCGTAGGCCGGGACGGTGAGGAAGTCCTCGAAGTTCGGCGCCAGCGAGAGCGTCTCGAACAGAGCGATCGCCTCGGGGAAGCGGCCCTTGGCATAGTTCTCCGCGCCGAGCTCGTTCTTCACGCGCTCCATCTCCTCGGGCAGGCAGCGCTTGAACAGGGCGGCGTCGGCGTTGATCCCGCCTTCGAGCGCCACGCCGTACTGGACGAACTGCCAGATCTGGGCGCGGCTGATCTCGGCCGTCGCGGCGTCCTCCATCATGTTGTAGATCGGCACGGCGCCGCGACCGCGCAGCCAGGCCTCGATGTACTGCACGCCGACGCGGATGTTCTCGCGGAAACCTTCCTCGGTGCGCGTGCCCTGATGGACTTCCAGCAGGTCCTTCGCGGCGATGCTGACATCCTCACGCTTCTTGCCGAGCTGGTTGGCCTGCGGCATCAGCCGGTCGAAGACCTCCATCGCGACCGGGACGAGATCGGGATGGGCGACCCAGGTGCCGTCATGGCCGTCGCCGGCCTCGCGCTCCTTGTCGGCCTTGACCTTAGCGAAGGCGGCGGCGTTGGCTTCCGGATTGTTCTTGACCGGGATCTGCGCCGCCATGCCGCCCATCGCGAAGGCGCCGCGCTTGTGGCAGGTCTTGATCAGCAGCAGCGAATAGGCGCGCAGGAACGCTTTCGACATCACCACCTGCGAGCGGTCCGGCAGGACGAAGGCCTTGTTGCGGGCGAGCTTCTTGATGAAGGAGAAGATGTAGTCCCAGCGGCCGCAATTGAGGCCGGCGATGTGCTCGCGCAGCTCGTACAGGATCTCGTCCATTTCGAAGGCGGCGGGCAGGGTCTCGATCAGGACGGTGGCCTTGATCGTACCGTTCTTCAATCCGAGCGCGCTCTGCGCCGCGACGAAGACGTCGTTCCAGAGCCGGGCCTCGAGATGGCTCTCCAGCTTCGGCAGGTAGAAATAGGGGCCGGAGCCGGCCGCCAGCGCCGCCTTGGCGTTGTGGAAGACATAGAGGCCGAAATCGACCAGCGAGCCCGAGGCGATCTCGCCGTCGATCTCGATGTGGCGCTCGGGCAGGTGCCAGCCGCGCGGGCGGATGATCAGCACGGCGAGCTTGGCGCCCAGCTTGTAGGCCTTGCCGGTCGTCGGCTCGGTGAAGTCGATCTTGCCCGCCCAGCGGTCCTTCAGGTTGAGCTGGCCCTCGACCATGTTGGTCCAGACCGGTGAGGACGCGTCCTCGAAATCGGCCATGAAGACCTTGGCGCCGGAGTTCAGCGCGTTGACGATCATCTTCCGGTCGACGGGGCCGGTGATCTCGACGCGGCGGTCGAGCAGGTCGGCCGGGATCGGCGCGACGGTCCAGTCGCCCTCGCGGATATGCCGGGTCTCGGGCAGGAAGTCGGGCGTCTCGCCGGCATCGAAGCGCTTCTGCCGCTCGGTGCGCAGGGAGAGCAGGCGCTTGCGGGTCTCGTTGAAGCGTCGATGGAGGTCGGCGACGAAGGCGAGCGCCTCCGTGGTCAAGACCTCCTCGAAGCGCGGCTGCAGGGCGCCCTTGATGACGACGCCGGCCGGCAAGGTGATGGTGGGGGTGTCCGACATGGTGTTCCTCCGACTGTTCGGACGAATGATCCTCCGAAAGTCTCTTTTTCAAAATGCCGAAAAAACGATGATCACCTGTGCAAATATGGAAATAATTGGCAAAAGCTGCAGAGTACCTTTCTTGCAACTTGTGGATGCATTCCTGGGCGCATAGGCGCGTCATGACGCTGCGGCAGGGCGTCTGCCGTTAAAATGTGAGGAAAGGCCCGAGTTCCTAAAATCGGTTTCAGTAATTCGTAAGTTCCCCGGCGTCAGGGTTCCCAGGTCGAATGCGGCAATTCGATCAGGGGGTCAGGTGCCATGTTCAAGATCGCTTCCCTCATGGAGATGGTTCGGCGGTTCGGCCGGGATCGGCGCGGCAACGTGCTGGTGATGACCGGTCTCGCCATCGTTCCGTTGACGGGCGTCGTCGGCGTCTCGGTGGACTACTCGCGGGCGAGCAATGTGCGCCAGGCGCTGAGCTCGGCCATCGACGCGGCATCGCTGATGGCGGCGCGCGATGCGCAGAAGCTGACCGATGCGCAGCTCAGGACCCGGATCGATTCCTGGATCCGCGACAATCTCCCGCCCGATGCGAAGGAGTCCTTCACCAACGCCGTGGTGACGATCGACCGCACGCAGCGCACGATCAAGATCGAGGCCAATGCGAACATGCCGACGACGATCGCGCGTGTGCTCGGCACCCAGTATATCCCCGTCGCCACCAATGCCCAATCGACCTGGGGAACGAACACGATCGAATTGGCGCTCGTTCTCGATAACACGGGCTCGATGGCTCAGAACGGCAAGATGACCGCGCTGAAGACGGCGTCGAAGAGCCTGCTCAAGATCATGAAGGACGCTGCGATCGATCCGGACCAGATCCGTATTTCGATTGTGCCGTTCAATACGCAGGTCCGTATCCCTCGCAGCTTCAAGGACGCGGAGTGGATGCGCTACGGCATGACCCGGCAGGTCAATTGCCGAAACGTGACGATCAACGGGCGCAAGCAACAAGTCTGCGATACCGAGACGATGACGAAGGCGACCTGGTCCACCAGCGCGCAAGGCTGCATCGCGGATCGCGACCAGAACTACGACACCATGGATGGCGGGTCCTATGCGGCGAGCGCCCAGCAGTACCCGGCTTTCTGGTGCGGCCAGTCCACGCTCGCGGAGATCCTGCCACTCACGTCCAATTGGACCGCCCTCGAAAGTCGTGTCGACGACATGACGCCCGTGGGAGCAACCAACGTTACCATCGGTGCGGTTTGGGGGGCGGCGACGCTTTCGCCAGGAGCCCCCTATACCGAAGCGAAGCCCGCGACCGAGCCGCGGCTGAAGAAGTACATGATCCTGCTGACGGACGGCGACAATACGCAGAACCGCTTCGAAGGGGATGGCTCGACGTCGAATCCGAATATCGACAAGCGCACCGAGCTGGCTTGCACGAACATCAAGGATGCGGGCATCGGCCTCTACACCATCCGCGTCATCGCCGGGAACGAAACCCTGCTGCGCAAATGCGCCAGCACGGATGCGATGTATTACAACGTCCAGAACGCTTCCCAGCTCGACCCGGTCTTCAAGGCGATCGCCAACGAGATCAGCGCGGTGCGTCTGACACACTAAGCCGTCGAGGAAAGCTCCGCGAAGCGGGCAAGGAAGCGGCTCTGGGCCGTTTCGGTGTCGAGCGGCTGGAGCCAGGCGAGGACGGCGGCGGGCAGCGCCTGCGGCCGTCCGAAGAACTTCAGGGCCTCCTCGCGGCCGAATCCTGCAAGCTGCGTCGCCTCGAAGAAGGCGGCGATGGTGTCGGCCTCCTTGGTCTTGCGCTTGAGCACGGCCGGCATGGTGGCCGGCAGGCCGAAGCGCAGGTGGATCGCGGTCAGCAGGCGCAGCTCCACGCTCTTGTAGGCATCGCCCATTACGACCTTGAAGGGCGAGATCATGTCACCGATGACGTATTCGGGCGCATCGTGCAGCAGCGCCATCAGCCGCCAGGCATCGCTCCAATCCGGATTGAGATGGTCGGCGATGGCCTCGACCAGCAGGCAGTGCTGCGCCACCGAAAAGGAGTGAGCCCCGCGCGTCTGGCCGTTCCAGCGCGCGACTCGGGCGAGCCCATGGGCGATGTCCTCGATCTCGACATCGAGCGGGGAAGGATCGAGCAGGTCGAGCCGTCGCCCGGAGAGCATGCGCTGCCAGGCGCGCGGCGGTTCGGGTTGGCGGGCCATCAGGCTGCGGGGCGCGTGTCGCGGGCCAGCGCCGCGCACTCGGCGTAGCGGAAGCAACCGGTCAGGTGGTCGTTGACCAGCCCGCAGGCCTCCATGAAGGCGTAGACGATGGTCGGGCCGCAGAAGGTGAAGCCGGCCTTCTTGAGTTCCTTCGAGATCGCCTCGGAAACCTTGGTCTGGGTCGGAACCTCGCCCTGCGCGCGGAAGCTGTTCTGCAGCACGCGTCCGTCGAGATGCTTCCAGAGGAAATCGGCGAAGGGCTCGCGCTCGCTCAGCTTCAGATAGGCCTGTGCGCTCTTGATCGTGCCCTCGATCTTCCCGCGGTGGCGGATGATGCCGGGGTCGGCGAGCAGGCGCGCGACATCGGCCTCGGTGAAGCGCGCTACCGCTTCCGGCTCGAAACCGGCAAAGCCGGCGCGGAAGGCGTCGCGCTTCCTCAGGATCGTGATCCAGGAGAGGCCGGCCTGGAAGCCGTCGAGGATCAGCTTTTCCCATAGCGCGCGGGAATCATATTCCGGCACGCCCCATTCGGTGTCGTGATAGGCGAGGTAGAGCGGGTCCGTACCCGGCCAGCGGCAGCGGAACTTGCCGTCCGGCCCCTGAATCGCAACGCGTTCTTCGGTCAGGACAGGGACGTCGTTCATGCGGCGGCTCCGAAACCCGGTTCGCCGGGGAAGGGGAAGCGGATGAAGCCCGGCTTGTCCGCAAGATGGAAGGCGAGCCCGCCGCCCATGGGCGTCTCGCCGGCTGCGAGCGCATCGGCGAGCCGGTCGAGCCTGAGCACGGCGAGTGCCCGGCCGTTGGCGGTGGTGCCGATGGTGCCGAGCGGCTTGCCGCCGGCGGCAGCTTCCGAACCGGTCTCGGCGGCTATGCCGCCGTCGAAGACCACCGGGACGATGCGGGTGCGGGCGGTGCCGCGATGCTGCATGCGGGAGACGACCTCCTGCCCGATATAGCAGCCCTTCTTGAAGGAGACTCCGCCGAGCTGGTCGAGCAGCGCCTCGTGCGGGAAAGCGTCGCCATAGGCGAAATCGCGTCCTCCGGCGGGGATGCCGAGCGCGACGCGGCGGGCGTGATAGCTCTCCGGCTCGGCGGTCACGAGCGCATCGATGCCCGCGGCGTCGGCGATGGCGCGCTGGCCCAGCTCGGCCAAGCGCGGATCGTCATAGACGATGCCGGCATCGGCCGGCAGCGGCGCGCCGTCGGCGGATGCAATGACGGCGCTGGCCTCGGTCAGGTCGTCGAGCGTCACCTTGGCGCGCAGCTTATAGAGCTTCAGTCGTTTCATCAGATCGGCGGTTTGCAGCAGCGGCACGTCGAGCAGGAAGCCGCCACCGTCCTCCGGAGGCAGGGCGACGATGAAGAAGTCGCAGATGATCTTGCCCTGCGGTGTCAGCAGCGCGCCGTAGCCCGCATGGCCCGGCGTTACCAGGTCCATCTCGTTGGTGACGAGGTTCTGCAGGAAATCCCGCGCGTCCTCTCCGCTGACGCGGATGACGCCGCTGTCGATCAATCGGGTTGCGGACATGGGCAGCCGTTCCAGTTCTGATGTCGGGCCTAGGCTCGTCAGCCGAATGGCGATGATGGCGACACCCGAAAACTGTTTGGGCTTCCGAGACGGCGCTTTGGCCGATAGGTAGGCTGCATCGGTCTTTCACTCAACCGCCCGGAGAACCCCATGCCCCAGACCTACGACGTCATCCTCAAGGGCGGCACGGTGGTGAACCAGGACGGGCAGGTCCGGCGCGATCTCGGCATCACCGGCGGCAAGATCATGGCGATCGGCGACCTCAGCCAAGCCTCGGCCGGCGAGGTCGTCGATTGCACCGGCCTGCATGTCCTGCCCGGCGTCATCGACAGCCAGGTGCATTTCCGCGAGCCGGGGCTCGACCATAAGGAGGATCTGGAGACCGGCTCGCGCGCGGCGGCGCTGGGTGGCGTCACCTGCGTCTTCGAGATGCCGAACACCATTCCGCAGACGACCACGCCCGAGGCGCTCGCCGACAAGGTGAAGCGCGGTCGGCATCGCATGCATTGCGACTTCGCCTTCTGGGTCGGCGGCACGCACGAGAATGCCGCCGAGGTGCCGGAGCTGGAGCGCCTGCCGGGCGCGGCCGGGATCAAGGTGTTCATGGGCTCCTCGACCGGCGACCTGCTCGTGGAGGACGACAGGGGCGTCGCCGAAATCCTGAAGCGCACGCGCCGGCGCGCGGCCTTCCATTCCGAAGACGAAATGATGCTGCGCGAGCGCATGCCCTTGCGCGTCGAGGGCGACCCGTCGAGCCATCCGGTCTGGCGCTCACCGGAAGTGGCGCTGACCTGCACAAAACGTCTGGTCAGGATCGCGCGCGAGACGGGGGCGCGCGTCCATATCCTGCACATCTCGACGGGCGAGGAGATGGTCTTCCTCAAGGACCACAAGGACGTCGCGACCGTCGAGGTTCTGCCGAACCACCTGACACTGGTCGCGCCCGACTGTTACGAGCGTCTCGGCACCTATGCCCAGATGAACCCGCCGATCCGCGACGACAGCCACCGCCAACGCATCTGGTGGGGAGTCGAGCAGGGCATCGTCGACGTGCTCGGCTCCGATCACGCGCCGCATACCCATGAGGAGAAGCACCATGCCTATCCGGCGAGCCATTCCGGCATGCCGGGCGTGCAGACGCTGGTGCCGGTCATGCTCGACCATGTGAATGCCGGCAGGCTGACGCTGGAGCGCTTCGTCGACCTGACCAGCCATGGCCCGCAGCGCATCTTCGGGCTGGAAGGCAAGGGCCGCATCGCTGTCGGCTATGACGCCGACCTGACTGTCGTCGACATGAAGCGCAAGCAGACGATCACCAATGACTGGATCGCCTCGAAATGTGGCTGGACGCCCTATGACGGCGTCACCGTCACTGGCTGGCCGGTCGGCACCTATGTGCGCGGCACCAAGGTGATGTGGGAGGGCGAGCTGACGAATCCGTCGCGGGGCGAGCCGGCACGGTTCCTGGAGGCGCTGCCCCGCGCCTCCTGAACGGCGCGCGACGCTCCGCGCAAAAAAACGAAAAAGATTCGCGGCCGTGTCGATTCCGGCCGCGCCCGTTCGACGTCGAGGCAGAGAACGGGTCTCGGCGCTTTGCCGGACGCCCGTTTCTCCCAACCCAAGGAGAACGCGGATGCGCGTGATGGTTCTGGTCAAGGCCAGCAAGGACAGCGAAGCCGGCGTCATGCCGAGCACGGACATGCTGACCAAAATGGGAGCCTATAACGAGGAGCTGGTGAAGGCCGGCGTGATGCTGGCGATGGATGGGCTCCATCCGAGCTCGAAAGGACTGCGCATGCGCTTCCAGGGCTCGCAGCGGACACTCACCGACGGTCCCTTCGCCGAGACCAAGGAGCTGCTCGCCGGCTTCTGGATCTGGCAGGTTCGCTCCTTCGACGAGGCTGTCGAGTGGCTGAAGCGCGCGCCCTTCGACGGCGGCACCGAGATCGAGCTGCGCCCGATCTTCGAGCTGGAGGATTTCGGCGAGGCGATAACGCCCGCGCTCCGCGAGCAGGAAGAGCGGCTGCGCGCCGAGACAGCGAACCGCGCCGGCTGAACCAGAGACAACCCCGAAACCCAATCAAGCGGGCAGATGCGAGGCAACGCCTCAATCTCCCGTGCTCCAAGGAGAGAACCGATGCGTTTCATGGTGATGGTCAAGGCGACCAAGGACAGCGAAGCCGGCGCGCCGCCGACTGCGGAGCTATTGGAAGCGATGATGGCCTATAACGAGGAGCTGGTGAAAGCCGGCATCATGAAGGGCGGCGACGGCCTGCATCCCAGCTCCAAGGGCGTGCGCGTGCAGTTCGACGGCACGAAGCGTTCCGTGGTCGACGGACCCTTCGTCGAGACGAAGGAACTCGTCGCGGGCTATTGGCTCTGGGAATGCGCTTCGCTGGAGGAGGCGATCGCCTGGGTCAAGCGCTGCCCCAACCCGATGCCCGGCCCGTCCGAGATCGAGATTCGTCCGCTGTTCGAGTTGGCCGATTTCGGCGAGGTGGTCACGCCGGAGACTGCGGCGCAGTGGGATCGTCTCAAGGCCGAGTCCGGGCAGGGGTGAGCGATCGGCACTGCGACCCGCTGCGCTTGCCAGCGAGGGCCGCTGATGGTGTGTATCGCCTCCCATGTCGGCAAGCGATGCACACCGCACCGTCGAGACGGTCTGGCGCATGGAGGCGCCGAAGCTGATCGCGGGGCTCGCGCGGCTGACGCGCGATATCGGCCGGGCCGAGGAGCTGGCGCAGGACGCGCTGGTCGCGGCGCTGAAGCAGTGGCCGGAAGAGGGCGTGCCGCGCAATCCGGCCGCCTGGCTCATGCAGGTGGCGAAGCATCGTGCGCTCGATGCGGTCCGCCACGAGGCGATGGTCCGACGCAAGCAGGAGGAGCTCGGGCACGACATCGACGGGGAAGGCTCGATGCCGGGTCCCGATGCCGCACTCGACGACGAGGTCGGTGACGACCTGCTCCGGCTGATCTTTACCGCCTGCCATCCGGTCCTGTCGCAGGAGGCCCGCCTCGCTCTGACGCTCAGGCTGCTCGGCGGGCTGACGACGGAGGAGATCGCGCGTGCCTTCCTCGTGCCGGAGCCGACGATGGCGCAGCGCCTGGTGCGCGCCAAGAAGACCTTGAGCGAGGCCAAGGTGCCTTATGAGGTGCCCTCGGGCCCGGAGCTGGGCGCGCGCCTCGCCTCGGTGCTCGAGGTCGTCTACCTGATCTTCAACGAGGGCTATGCGGCGACATCCGGCGAGGATTGGGTGCGTCCCGAACTGTGCGAGGAAGCGTTGCGGCTCGGGCGCATCCTGGCGGCGCGGGCGCCGGGGGAGCCGGAGGTGCATGGCCTCATCGCGCTGATGGAGCTGCAGGCTTCCCGGCTGCGAGCCCGGATCGGGCCGGATGGCGAGCCGATCCTGCTGCTCGACCAGAACCGGGCGCGCTGGGACAGGCTCCTGATCCGGCGCGGCCTCGAGGCGCTGGAGCGGGCGCAGAGGCTCGCCGGTTCGTCACCCGGCCCCTATCTGCTGCAGGCGGCGCTCGCTGCGTGCCATGCGCGCGCGCCCACGGCCGACGAGACGGACTGGGCGCGAATCGCAGCGCTCTACGGCGTCCTCGCCCGCGTGACACCATCGCCGATCGTCGAGCTGAACCGGGCCGTCGCCGTGTCGATGGCAGAAGGTCCGGCAGTGGGCCTGGAACTGGTCGAGGCGCTGGCGGCTGAGCCCGCGCTCAAGCGCTACCATCTGTTGCCGAGCGTGCGTGGCGACCTGCTGTCGAAGCTCGGCCGGCATCGCGAGGCGGCGGAAGCCTTCGAGCAGGCGGTCGCGTTGACGGGCAATTTGAAGGAGCAGGCGTTAATGGCGCAAAGGGCCGCGACGGCCCGGGCGGCAGCAGACTAGTGCCGCGTGCCGCAGGTGAAGGCGCCGTTGCGGACCTTCTCGGGGAGGTTTTCCGCGAAAAGGGCGGTGGCCTCCTCGCCATAGGTCTCGACCAGCGTGCGCAGCGCCGCGAACAGCGCGGCATGGGCCAGCGCATCCGAGTCGAGCCCGTCCTGCTGCGCCTCGGCGAAGGCGTCCTCGACATAGCCGTAGGCGACGCGTCGGGCGTCGCCATGGTCCTCGGCAAGGTTCGGGTCGAGCATCGTATCGTCGTGCGGAATCGACATCGAGGGGACTCTGCGGCCTTTGCTTGATGCGAATCGCGCCGGTTATGCTCCGGATCGCGACGTTTACTTTATGCTCCTGTCATAAGCCGTGCCAGAGCGGGACGCTACCGCGGCGTTTAGGAAAGGTTAACGCGACAGGAAGAATTCGGCGCAAAATCGCATTCGGGCAACAGCTGTGGCCTATCCGCCATAGCGGCCGGCAAGTGCCCGCGACAGCGCCTCGCCTTCGGTTGCGAGCCGGGTGGACGCTTCCTGGCTGACCTCCGTGCAGACACGGTGCGTCAGCGAATAGGCTTTGAAGCCCCGGTTGAAGGCGGCGGTCAGGCGATCGCGCCGCTGCGGGGTGCGGCCCTCGGCCTCGACCAGTGCCGCCATGCGGTTGCGCCAGTCCTGCGCCTCCTTACCGCCGCAGAGCGTCCGCAGATAGGCGAGCGAGCCCATGATCTCCGCCAATTGCAGGAGCTGCGGTTCGTAGGGAGGGCCGGGCGGCTCCGGCGCCGGCGGTTCGGGCGGCTTCTCCGCGGGCTTGGCCGCCGGAGGCTGTGCGCGCTGCTGAGCCTGCGTCGCCATCGGCGCGAGCAGGAGCAGGGCCGTCGCCGCAGCGAGGAAGGCGCGTGCGCGCGTCATGCCGGCTCGCCTGCCGTGATGAGGCTGTGTGCCCGGCGCAGCACGTCGCCTAGCTCGCGCGTCGTCGCGATGCCGCCGAGCTTCAGGGGATCGGCCCACATCACGGCGCCGGCCTCCGGACCCGTCCGCGCTTCGCCGGAAAGCCACGCACCGACGAAAGAGGCGACGACGAAGTGATGGGTCACGGCGCCTTTGGCGTCGCGGCCGAAGATCTCGACATGGCGGTTGAAGCCGAGGATGCGAGCGGTGACCCCAACCTCCTCCTCGAGCTCGCGCAGCGCCGCCTGTTCCAGCGTTTCGCCGGCCTCTACCTTGCCGCCGGGCAGCGACCAGAGCTGGTCGGCGGGGGGCTTGGTGCGCGTCGCCAGCAGCACCTTGCCGTCGCGGAAGACAGCAACCGACGCTGCCAGCACCGGGCGGCCCGCCGCGCGGCCCGAGGCCGGGAAGCGGATGACCTGGCCGCTATCGGCCGTCATGGCGCGCTATCCCAAACGTGTTTTGCCGCATTTTCTTCACGCGAACCGGTATCCACTTCGCTTGAAAATGCTCGCGCATCAAACGTGCTGCCCGCCATTGATGTGCAGCTCCGAGCCGGTGACGTAGCTCGATGCCTCCGTGCAGAGGAAATAGATCGCCTTGGCGACCTCGTCGGGCTTGCCGAGGCGCTGCATCGGCAGGGTAGCGACGATCTTCTCCGTGCCGGGCGAGAGGATCGAGGTGTCGATCTCGCCCGGCGAGATGGAATTGACGCGGATGCCGGCAGGGCCGAAATCGGACGCCATCTCGCGGGTGAGGCTGGCGAGCGCGGCCTTCGAGGTGGCGTAGGCGGCGCCCGCGAAGGGGTGCACGCGGGAGCCGGCGATCGAGGTGACGTTGACGATGGTGCCCTTCGCGGCTGTCAGTTCGTCCAGCAGACCGCGCGCCAGCATGATCGGCGCGAAGAAATTGACCTGGAAGACCTGGTGCCAGTCGTTGAAGGAGGTGGTGGCGGCGCCCAGCCGCTCGCCTTTCGGCCCCTTCGGCGAGATGCCGGCATTGTTGACCAGCGCATTGAGCTTTCCGCCCTCGGCGGCGAGGCGCTTCTTGATCTCGGCGATGCCGCGCATCGTGTCCTCGGGGTCGCCGAGATCGATCTGAACATGATCCTCGGCGCCGGAGGGCCAGGGGCATTTGTCCGAGAAGGCCTGGCGCGAGCAGGACAGGATGCGCCAGCCGGACATGGCGAACTGCATCACCGTGGCGTGGCCGATGCCGCGGCTCGCCCCCGTCAGCAGCATGACCGGGCGCTTGCCGGCCTCGGTCTTGGGGAAGTCGAACTTAGGCATCGCCATGGGGGCTGGTATCCTCAAGGGTATAGGCGCGTCTTCGTCCAGGGCTCGCCGGGCGCGGGCCGGCGGAAGACGATGCGGTCATGCAGGCGGAAGGCGCCGTCCTTCCAGAACTCGATGGAAACCGGCGTAATGCGAAAGCCGCGCCAATAGGACGGGCGCGGAATCTCGCCCAGCGCATATTTGGCGGCGTATTTCGCCACGGCCTTCTCGAGCGCGAAGCGGCTCTCCAGCGGGCGCGACTGTTGGGATGCCCAGGCTCCGATGCGGCTGTCGCGCGGGCGGGACTGGTAATAGTCATCCGATTCGGCATCGGTCACGAGCGTGACCGTGCCACGGATGCGGACCTGCCGGCGCAGGCTCTTCCAGTGGAACAGGGCGGCCGCCTTGGGCTGGCCGAGCAGTTCCTGGCCCTTCTGGCTCTCGGTGTTGGTGTAGAAGACGAATCCGTCCGGCCCATGGCCCTTCAGCAAAACCATGCGGCTGTTGGGCAGGCCTTCGGCATCGACGGTCGAGAGCGCCATGCCGTTGGGGTCGTTCGGCTCGGACTTCGTGGCTTCGTCCAGCCAATTCTGGAACAGGATGAAGGGCTCATTTTCCTGGGTGAAGTCACCGCTCGTTAACGGTTCCACAGTCTAATCCTCGGTCGTTATCTGGCGTTGGGCGAGCGCAATAGTGAACCGTTCTGGGGCGGCTGGTTTATATAGGGCAGGGGCGGGTTCGTTCCAAAGCCTTACTCTTCGCGTAGCGCCCATGCGTGCGCTCGCTGCCGCGACGGCTCTCGCCTTCCTCTGCGCCGGCTGCTCCGTCTCGTTTCCGATGCTCGGCCTGTCCGGCAAGGGTGAGGACGAGATCGCCGCGAAATCGATGACCACATCCTCCATCCTGCCGGCTCGCGGCGGCGACCGGACGGTTGCGCTCGCGGGCCTTGCGAGCGAACTCGGCCCAGAGGATCTGCGCCGCGCCGACGGGGCGATGGGCGTCGCGCTCGATCCGCAGGGCAATGGCGCCGCCGTCTCCTGGGACAACCCCCAGAGCGGCATCAAGGGTGCCTTCATCCCGGTCGGCGGGCCGTTCCTGCGCTCGGACGAGATCTGCCGTGCGTTCATTGCCAGCATCCAGACCCAGGTTCGGCCGGTGAAGTTGCAGGGCACCGCCTGTCGCCCCTCCGGAGGGGAATGGGTGGTCAAGGACATGAGCCCCTGGAAAGATATGGGCCCGGTGAAGGAGCCGGGTTGAGGGCTTTTGACGGCCAGCTTGCCATGGTCCCAAGGCAGGTGCAGAAGGACGTCCAGCCGGTGTTGCGTTCGCGCCACAGCGTCACCAGATAAGGCGTAAGCGGTCGGCCGCCCGCTGCGGGGGCGGCCTTCCGGCTTTGCGTTGAAACGAGGTTTTTGGATGCGCGATCCCTATCAGATTCTGGGCGTCGCCCGAGGGGCGAACGAGGCGGAGATCAAGAAGGCTTTCCGCCGCCGCGCCAAGGAACTGCATCCCGACCGCAACCAGGACGACCCCAAGGCAAAGGACCGCTTCGCCGAGTTGAACGGCGCCTATGAGATTCTGGGCGACGAGGCCAAGCGCAAGCAGTTCGACCGTGGCGAGATCGACGGCGAGGGCAAGCCGCGCTTCCAGGGTTTCGAGGGCATGGGCGGCGGCGGCCGTGGCGGGCGCGCCGGGAATGGTGGCTTCGAGTTCCATTTCGGCCAGGGCGGCTCGCCCTTCGGCCGTGGCGGCGCGGGCGCGGGCGGCGGGGGTAGTGCCGAAGCGGGCTTTGATCCCTCCGACATTTTTTCCTCGCTCTTCGGCGAGGCGAGCCGGCGCGCGCGCGGCAAGGCCGAGCCGCAGAAGCCGCCGGAGCAGGCCTTCATCATCGAGGTGCCATTGGCGCAGGTCGTCAACGGCGGCGCCCGGCGGGTCAAGCTGCCGAACGGGCGCGAGGTCGAGATCACGATTCCCGAGGGCGTCGGCGACGGCAAGGTGATGCGTCTGCGCGGGCTCGGCCAGACGGACCCGTTCTCCGGCGAAACCGGCGACGTGCTGATGACCATCAAGATCAAGCCCGATCCGCGTTTCACCGTGGATGGCAACGATCTTCGCACGCGTGTTTCCGTGCCGCTGTCGAAGGCGGTGCTGGGCGGGCCGCTGCATGTGCCGACGCTGACCGGCGCGGTCGAGATGACGATCCCGCCGATGACCGGCACGGCCAAGCAGTTCCGCCTGCGCGGCAAGGGGCTGAAGGGCGAGAAGGGCGTGGTCGGCGATCTCTTCGTCGCCATCGATATCGAGATGCCGGCAAGCGACGCAGAGCTCACGGCACTGATGAAGGCCCGCACGGAATAGGCCGCCTGCGCGCCATGGCGCGTTGATCGGGGGTGGACGCTGCCCGAAAACCGGGTTCCCCTTTTCGGGCCGATGCCCTAAGAGACCGTCCTCCTCGTTCAGTCCGCGGGTTCCCCATGCCTGATTCCAGCGCCGTTTTGCCGACCGCCAACCTTCTCAAGGGTAAGCGCGGGCTCGTGATGGGCGTCGCGAACAACCGCTCCATCGCCTGGGGCATCGCCAAGGCTGCTGCCGATGCCGGCGCTGAGCTGGCCTTCACCTATCAGGGCGATGCGCTGAAGAAGCGGGTGGAGCCGCTGGCGAAGGAACTCGGCGGCCATGTCGTCGGACATTGCGACGTCACCGACGGCGCCACGATCGACGCTGTTTTCGCCGAGATCGAGAAGCTCTGGGGCAAGCTCGACTTCGTCGTCCACTGCATCGCCTTCTCCGACAAGGACGAGCTGACCGGCCGCTATGTCGAGACCAGCGAGGCGAACTTCACCAAGTCGCTGCTGATCTCCTGCTACTCCTTCACCGCCGTCACCCAGCGCGCAGAGAAGCTGATGACCGATGGCGGCTCCATGCTGACGCTGACCTATTACGGCGCCGAAAAATGGATGCCGCACTACAACGTCATGGGTGTCGCCAAGGCCGCGCTCGAGTCGAGCGTGCAGTATCTCGCCGCCGATCTCGGTCCCTCCAAGATCCGCGTCAATGCGATCTCGGCCGGCCCGATCAAGACGCTGGCGGCCTCGGGCATCGGCGATTTCCGCTACATCCTGCGCTGGAACGAATACAACTCGCCGCTGCGCCGCACGGTTACCATCGAAGAAGTCGGTGAGACGGCGGTGTTCCTCGTTTCCGACATGTCGCGCGGCATCACCGGCGAGATCATGCATGTCGACGCCGGTTATCATGTCGTCGGCATGAAGGTGCCGACCGCGCCGGATATCTCGCTCGACAAGGGCGAGTGAGCTAGCTCGCGACGAGGGCTTTCAACCGATCCGTCGCGGCGCTGTCGCGGCGGATCGTTTCGTTCTGGACCGCTTCGAGCAAATCCTTCACTGCCCGTCCGCCGATCAGCCTTTCGGTCATGATCTCCGCCAGCGGGGCCAGCACGAAGGCGCGCTCGGCGATGCGCGGGTGTGGGAGCTGGAGACCGGGACGGTCTATGGCCTGCTCGCCATAGGTCAGGATGTCGATGTCGAGCGTGCGGGGGCCCCAGCGCTCGCCACGTTCCCGGCCACCGGCGCGCTCCAGCTCCAGGCAGAGAGCGAGCAGGTCCTCCGGCGCAAGCGTCGTCTCGACCAGCGCCGCCATGTTGAGGAATTCCGGCTGGTCGGTCTTGCCCCAAGGTGGCGTGCGGTAGACCGAGGAGAGCGCCCTCAGCATGATGGAGGGATGGTCGCGAAGGCCGCGCAGCGCAGCGGCGAAGGCGGCGACCGGGTCTCCCAGATTCCCGCCTAAGGCGAGCGCAGCCTCAATCCTCACGCTGGAAGTCCAGCCGGATGCCGACCGAACCCAGCGCCGCCGGGATCGGCGGGCCCGGCTTGCGCAGGGTGATCTCGATGCCGGCGATCGGCGGGAAGGCGTCGAACAGGGCAAGCGCCACGGCACGTGCGGCGGCCTCGAGCAACTGGTAGCGGCGGGCTGTGAAGGCCGCGCTCGCGACGGCGACGGCGCGGCCATAATCGACCGTGTCGGTGAGCGCGTCGCTCTCCGCCGCCTGACGCAAATCCACGTCCAGGACCATGTCGAGGATGAAGCGCTGGCCGAGCCGTTCCTCCTCCGTGAAGACGCCGTGATAGGCGTAGATGTCGAGCTTCTCGATCAGGATGCGGCCGGTTTCGCTCACGGATCCACCTTCGTGCTGTCCTCGATGGCGGCCCAGGTCTTGAGCGCATCGATATGGGGTGCAACGTCATGGGCGCGGATGATGGCGGCGCCGCGGCTCGCACCGTAGAGATGGGCGGCGATGCTGGCGGCAAGCCTCTCCGCCGGAATCTTGCGGCCCGTGACGAGGCCCAGCGTCGATTTGCGGGAGGCGCCGAGCAGCACAGGGCAGCCGAGCGCTTCGAGCCGATCGAGACGGCGGATGAGGTCGAGGTTCTGGCGCGGGGTCTTGCCGAAGCCGATGCCGGGGTCGACGACGATCTGGCTGTGAGGCACGCCGGCCCGCGTTGCGGTGGCGATGGAGCGTTCCAGGAAGCGCAGGACCTCGTCGAAGATGTCGAGCGAGGCATCCACCCCGTCGCGGTTATGCATCAGGATGATCGGCGCGCCGGCCTGCGCTGCGACTTCCGCGATGCGGGGTTCGCGCTGTGCGCCCCAGACATCGTTGACGATGGAGGCGCCGGCCACGAGCGCGGCCTCCGCGACGTCCGCCTTGTAGCTGTCGATCGAGATCGGTGTGTCGAGCCGGCGCTTCAGCCCGGCGATGACCGGGACGACGCGCGCCTTTTCTGTTTCGGCATCGACAGTGGCGTGGCCCGGGCGGGTCGATTCCCCGCCGATGTCGAGGATCGCCGCGCCCTCGGCCGCGAGGCGCTCGCCATGCGCCAGGGCGGAGTCCGCGTCGACGAGCAGGCCGCCATCCGAGAAGGAGTCCGGCGTCACGTTGACGATGCCCATGACGAGCGGCGCGTCGAGCGTGAGCGTGCGGCCGTCCGGCAGGGTGAGAGCGAAGGGCATGCGGCCGCTATACACAGGCCGTGGATTTTGGGCCACAGGAAGCGGCCGATTGTCGCCATGGTCGGGATGCATGGCGGTTCGCTGCGCAGGGCTTTTGACGGAGGCTGCGCCAGCGTGCAGAAGCGCCTTCATGCTTCCGCTCTCGCTACCGCACCGGCTCATCCTCGTTCGCCATGGCGAGACCGACTGGAATCGGGAAGGGAGGCTGCAGGGCGGGCAGGACATCCCGCTCAACGATCTCGGACGCAGGCAGGCGGCAGAGGCGGCCGGGCGCCTCAAGGCGCTGGCGCCAACCTATGCCGAGCTCGCCTACATCGCCTCGCCGATGCAGCGGGCGCGCGAGACGATGGACATTCTGCGTGCCGAACTTGCCCTTCCGGCTGGCAGCTACGGAGTCGAGGACCGGCTCAAGGAGCTGACCTTTGGCGAATGGGAAGGTTTCACCTGGCGCGACATCCGCAAGGCCGAGCGTGAGCAGGCAAATCTGCGTGAGCGCGACAAATGGAGCTTCGTGCCTCCGGGCGGCGAGAGCTACCGCATGCTGGCCGAGCGGGTGCGCCCGGTCCTGGAAGACCTGGACGGCGAGACCGTGATCGTTAGCCATGGCGGTGTGGCGCGTGCCGTGCTGGCACTGATCGGGGCGGTTTCTCCGCGCGAGGCCGCGATGGTCGACATCTGGCAGGGCAAGCTGCTCGTCATCACGGGCGGCAAGGCCGACTGGCTCTGAGAGTCTGCCGGGCTATGGCGGAGCCCGAGGAATCCTTCGGCGCGTCTTCTGCCAAAGAGCGTCTCCTGCGGATGGAGGATGGAAGGCTGGAACGCTTCCGACATTCATCGCGGGTTCACGCGTGATTCTGCAGGAGGGATGTGGTAGCAAAACGGCGTGAAGCAGCGGCTTGCCCGGCCGGGGGGCTCACGTGAAAGTCGCTACGAAGAGGCGACGATTCCAGTTTTCTTATGAGGTGCGCGGTAAGACAGCGCGCGGTTGCCGGGGGCATCCATGACCTCCGCGATGGCGGGCTTTCCGGGCGCAGCGGGGCGCGATGAACGATATGACGAAGCCGTCGGCGGCGCCTGAATCGGCCGCCAACCCGCTCGCCATGCTGGCGGGCGAGAAGCGGCCCGATCTGATCCGCGACGAGGTTCTGGCCGAACTCTTCGCGGCGAGCGTCTCCGCGCGCCCCGATCATGCTGCTCTCGTCGATCGCGAGCGCCGGCTCAGCTATGCCGAGGTCTGGGCCGCGGCCGGGCGTCAGGCGCGTGGACTGCAGCTCGCAGGTGTCGGGCCTGGCGACATGGTCGGCCTGTGGATGCCGCGGGGAGTCGATCTCCTCATCGCGCAGATCGCGATCACCCGCGCGGGCGCGGCCTGGGTGCCCTTCGATGCCGAGGCGCCGGTCGAGCGCATCGCGACCTGCCTCGACGACGCCGCCGCCAAGGGCATCGTCACCTGCCCCTGCTGGACCGGCCGGGCCGAGGCGACCGAGCGGACGGTCTGGACGCCGGTGGCCCTCGCCGAGAGCGCGGACGGGATCGAGCCGCCGGCTCGTCCCGCCGGGCTGACCACGGGACATCCGGCCTATCTGATCTACACCTCCGGCTCGACGGGCACGCCGAAGGCGATTGTGATCAGCCATCGTAACATCTGCCATTTCCTGCGCTCGGGTAACGCGCTCTACGGCATCGGGCCGGACGATGTCGTGTTCCAGGGCGCTTCCGTCGCCTTTGACCTGTCGATGGAGGAGATTTGGACGCCCTATCTCGTCGGCGCGACGCTGTTCGTCGCCTCGACGGAGATGATGGGCGATGCCGAGAAGCTGCCGGAGATCCTGACTGAAGCCGGCGTCACCGTCATCGACACGGTGCCGACGCTGCTCGGCATCCTGCCGGCCGACGTGCCCTCGCTGAAGCTGATTCTGCTCGGCGGCGAGGCCTTGCCGCCTGCGATCGTGCAGAAATGGTCTCGGCCCGGCCGGCGCATCCTCAACACCTATGGGCCGACTGAGGCCACCGTCGTCGCCACCGCCGCAGAGGTGGTTCCGGGCGAGACGGTCACCATCGGCCGGCCGATCCCGAACTACACGGCCTATGTCGTCAATGAGGAGCTTCATCTCGTCCAGCCGGGCGAGCAGGGCGAATTGCTGATCGGCGGACCGGGCGTCGCCAGCGGCTATCACGGCCGGCCGGAGCTCACGGCCGAGAAGTTCATCGCCAACCCCTTCGCGGCGGTCGCGGGCGGTGACGACCCGGTGCTCTACCGCTCGGGCGACGCGGTCAGCCTCGACGCTAATGGCAACATCGTCTTCCACGGCCGCATCGACGACCAGATCAAGATCCGCGGCTTCCGCGTCGAGCTCGGTGAGATCGAAACCAAGCTGACGGATGAGCCGGGTGTGGCGCAGGCGGCGGTCGTGCTGCGCAGCGACGACGGCATCGAGCGGCTCGTCGCCTTCGTCGTGGCTGAGCTCGGCGTGGCAGTGGACGGGGCGGCGCTACGGGCCTCGCTGCGCGATCAATTGCCGCCTTACATGGTCCCGGCACATTTCGAGGCGGTCGGCTCGCTGCCGCGCATGGTCTCCGGCAAGGTTGACCGCAAGATGCTGAAGGCGGCGCCGCTGACGGCGCCGAGCGCCGATGGCGAGCAGGAGCCGCCGCGCAACGCCACGGAGGCCGCGCTGCTGGAGGCGGCCAAGCGCGTTCTCGGCGCGGCGAGCCTGCCGCTGGAAGCCGATTTCTTCATGGATCTCGGCGGGCATTCGCTGCTCGCGGCGCGCTTCATCTCGATTGTGCGCGAGACGCCGGCCCATGCCGGTATCACGCTGCAGGACGTCTATGGCGCCCGCACGCTTCGCGCCATGGCGGAACTGCTCGACTCGCGCGGCGCAGCTGTGAGCGAGGACCTCTCCTTCACGCCACCGCCCTTCATGCGCCGCTTCCTCTGCGGACTGGCGCAGGCCGTTGCGTTGCCGGTCATCATCGGGCTCTCGACGGCGCAGTGGCTCGGCGTCTTCGTCACCTACATGCTTATCTCGGGTGAGGACCTGCCGCTTCTCGGCCAGATCGCTGCGCTGCTCGGTGTCTATGTCGGGATCATCGTCGTCACCGGGCTCATCGGAATCGCGCTGAAATGGCTGGTGCTCGGGCGCACCAGGCCCGGCGTCTACCCGCTCTGGGGCGTCTATTATTTCCGCTGGTGGTTCGCGGCGCGCGTCGCCGGGCTCGTCCATATCAAATGGCTGCAGGGCACGCCGGTGATGCGCTTCTACTGGCGCCTGCTCGGCGCGAAGGTTGGGCGCGACGTCATCATCTCGGACTACGAGGCCGGCGCGATCGACCTGATCGAGATCGGCGAGGGCACGAGCTTCGGCTCCAAGACCACCTTCGCGAATGGCGAGGCGATCGGTGACAAGCTCATCCTCGGCCGCATCACCATCGGCAAGGACGTCTCGGCCGGCGCCTCCGTCGTGCTCGGCCATGGCTCGGTGATCGGCGATCATGCCGAGATCGGGGACCTGACCGCGATCCCACCCGGCCTTCAGGTTGGCGAGGGCGAGATCTGGGACGGCACGCCCGGCCGGAAGATCGGCATGGTCGATCTCGCCTCCCTGCCGGAGCAGGCGCAAGCCAGCCCCGGGCGCCGTGCGGCGATGACGCTCTTCTACCTCCTGATGCTGATCGTGCTGCCGCCGGTGAGCCTGCTGCCGATCTTCCCGGCCTTCTGGCTGTTCGACCAGATCGACAACTTCATCGCCGAATGGACCGAGATCAGCTATCTCTGGTTCCTGCCGATCCTGACCTGGCCGACCGCGATCGGCCTCATCGCCTTCACCGTGCTGCTGATGGCGGGCCTGCGCTGGGCGATCCTGCCGCGCGTGACCTCCGGCTCCTACTCGATCCACTCGGCGTTCTATGCCCGCAAATGGACCGTAGCGCTGGCGACCGAGGTGACGCTGGAGACGCTCTCCTCGCTGTTCGCGACGATCTATATGCGCTTCTGGTATCGGCTGATGGGCGCCAGCATCGGCAAGGGCGCCGAGATCTCGACCAATCTCTCCGGCCGCTATGACCTGACCGGCATCGGCGCGGGCAACTTCATCGCCGATGAGGTGGTCTTCGGCGACGAGGACATGCGCCGCGGCTATATGCGTCTCGACATGACGCGTACGGGCGAGCAGGTCTTCGTCGGCAACGACGCTGTGGTGCCGCCGGGCGCGACCATTCCCGACCGGGTGCTGATCGGCATCAAGTCGAAGCCGCCGGCCAATGACCGCATGCAGCCGGGCGACACCTGGTTCGGCTCGCCGCCGATCCAGCTGCCGACGCGGCAGAAGGTCGATCTCGGCGCGGACTGGACCTACAAGCCTTCCTTCGGCAAGCAGTTCGGGCGGGGTGTCTTCGAGGCCCTGCACACTTCCTTCCCGGCGATGTTGTTCATCACCTTCGGCACGCTCGCCGTCGATCTTGTGCTGCAGCAGAAGATCAACGAGGGCGACTGGATCGGCCTCGTCTTCGCCTTCATGGGTGTCGCCGTCGCCATCGCCGTGGTGCAGGCGCTGATCTGCGCGGCCGTCAAATGGATCATGATGGGCGTCTACAGGCCGGTGATGAAGCCGATGTGGTCCTGGTGGGCCATGCGCACCGAGGCCGTCGCCGTGATGTATTGGGGGCTCGGCGGCAAGGTGCTGTTCGACTATCTGCGCGGCACGCCTTTCCTGCCCTGGTTCCTGATGCTGTTCGGCGCGAAATACGGCAAAGGCGTCTGGCTCGACTCGACCGACATCACCGAGTTCGACTGCATCCGGGTCGGCGATTTCTGCACCGTCAACGCGCATTCGGCGCTGCAGACCCACCTTTACGAGGACCGGGTGATGAAGGTCGGCCGTGTCAGGCTCGGCAAGGGCGTCTGCGTAGGCGCGGGCGCGACCGTGCTCTACGACACTCATGTCGGCGACTATGCCCAGATCGGCCTGCTGACCGTCATCATGAAGGGCGAGAACCTGCCGGCGCATACGCGCTGGGAGGGCGCTCCGGCGGTGCCGGCGAAGGCTGCGACCCATTGATCTGGTTGGCGGCGGTTTGACCGCCGGTCCCACCACGGACTAAGACCCTGCGCAGATTTCGCGCAGGCTCCCATGTCGCATAACAGCTTCGGCCATCTCTTCCGCGTCACCACCTTCGGCGAGAGCCATGGGCCGGCCATTGGCTGCGTCGTGGATGGCTGCCCGCCGCTGATCCCGCTGACGGAAGCCGATATCCAGGGCGATCTCGACCGGCGCCGGCCGGGCCAGTCGCGCTTCACCACTCAGCGTCAGGAGCCGGACGAGGTCCGCATCGTCTCCGGCGTCTTCGCACGAGAGAGCGACGGCGTGCAGGTGACGACCGGCACCTCGATCGGCCTCCTGATCGACAATGTCGACCAGCGGTCGAAGGACTATTCGGACATCAAGGACAAGTACCGGCCGGGCCATGCCGACTTCACCTATGACGTGAAATACGGCATCCGCGACTATCGCGGGGGCGGGCGCTCCTCGGCGCGCGAGACGGCAATGCGGGTCGCCGCCGGCGCCATCGCCCGCAAGGTCGTGCCGGGCATGACAGTGCGCGGCGCACTGGTGCAGATGGGGCCGCACAAGATCGATCGGAACAACTGGGACTGGGAGGAGGTTGGCAACAACCCGTTCTTCTGCCCCGACGCCAAGGCGGCACAATTCTTCGAAGGCTACCTCGACGGGGTGCGCAAATCCGGTTCGTCGATCGGCGCGGTGTTGGAGATCGTCGCGGAGGGCGTGCCGGCTGGGTTGGGCGCGCCGATCTACGGCAAGCTCGACGCCGAGATCGCCGCGGCGCTGATGAGCATCAATGCGGTGAAGGGCGTCGAGATCGGCGAGGGCTTCGCCGCTGCCGAGCTTTCCGGCGAGGAAAACGCCGACGAGATGCGCGCCGGCAATGACGGACGCCCGCTTTTCCTGTCGAACCACGCCGGCGGCATCCTCGGCGGCATCTCGACGGGGCAGCCCATCGTGGCGCGTTTCGCGGTGAAGCCGACCTCCTCGATCCTGGCGACGCGCGCGACAGTGACTCGCACCGGGGGCGAGGCCGAGATGTTCACCAAGGGCCGCCACGATCCTTGCGTCGGCATCCGGGCTGTGCCGGTGGGAGAGGCGATGGTCGCCTGTGTGCTGGCTGACCAATACCTGCGCCATCGCGGGCAGGTGGGAGTGGTCGAGGCGCGCTGGCCGTTTCAGGAATGATAGTCCGATAATTGCAACCAGTGGTTGCAATTATCGCTTGGGGTTTCTAGGCTGAGCCCTTCACACTGTGATGTGGGGGCATCATGGCTAGCGGGGATAGCTCGGTTAGGAGAACTCCGTTTCACGCGGAGACACTGATCTCGAGAATCCGGCCGATCGAAAATTGTTTCCTGGCCGCTTGCGTCGTGTTCACCCTCGTGGTCGGCGGATTCAGTTGGGCAATCTCTTATCGCTCTGCCGAATCTCATCTCCACGCATTTCTCCTGACGTCGAGCGTGTGCCTGATTGTCCTGATCTGCTCGATGCTGATTGGATTCTTTCTCGGGTTTCTGTTCGGTATTCCGAGGTCCGTGCAGAGGGCTGCGACGGTGAGCATGCAGAGCGGTGCCGGTGTCGCTCTATTGCCAGACTCGCAGCAGGGTGGCGCATCGCACAAGAGGTCTGCGCAGAGCTATATTACAAATACAAATCTGGAAGATATTTCGGATTGGCTTACGAAGATCATCATTGGAATTAGCTTAGTTCAATTTCAAAATGTCTTGAATTATATTCGCGATTCTGCGGTGTATTCCGCCTCGTTCGTTGCGGCGAAATCTCCACCTGACATTTATGACGGCACGACGCCCATGCCCTTCTTCATGGGGCTCATCGTCACCGGCGTGCTTGGCGGGTTCCTGTTTTCCTATCTAGAAACGCGTGTTCGGCTGACGCTGATCTTCATCAGCGCCGAGAATACGTTCGGTGCGGAAGAGCAGGGCGCGCTCCTGGAATCGGGGCGCCGGTCGATCACGGAGAGCGACGATGCTAGAGAGCAGCGCGCCCAACCGCAGCTTTCACCGGCAACGGAGGCCGACCGAAAGCTCGCGGCGATCAGCCGCTCCGAGATTACCGACCCCAAGGAACTCGTAGGCTGGGCGTCTGCTCAGGCCCGGCTTGGGAATTTCGCTGTCGCGGAAGCCGCTCTCCGGGACGCCCTGCAGGGAGATCCCGGCAATGTCGAAATCTACATGCGGATCGCGGATGTCCGGCGTCTGCAGCGCAATTACGCTGGTGCGGTCGCGATCATCCAGGAGGGGGTGGGCAAGGCCGGGTCAGCTCAGGCCAAGGCGCAGCTTCTGCACCGCGCGATCCTGACGGCGCTTTACCTGCCACGACCGGACGGTTTCCAGCAGGCCATCGAGCTGTCCGATACTCTCCTCAACGAGGTGAAAATCGCGGAGCCGTCCGTCTATCTGTGGAGAGCGGCTGCTTTTGGTCAGAACTACAGCTGGCTCAAGAGGCAGAAGAGCCCTCAAGTGGAGCTTGACGAGGTCCGCGAGAAGGCGCTCGAGTCCGTTCGGAGGCTCGTTCAGATGCTCCCATCGCCGTTGGCTGCGGAGCGCGTTCTCCTGAGGGCCTTGTTCGATCCTTCGCCGGCAGAGCTGAAGGCCGGTGAGGATGATCTGCGCGTCTTTGCCGAGGACAAGGAATTCTCCGACCTGATCATGGGTCAATGAGCCAACAGGCAGCATGGCAAACGTCAATCAGTGAATTTCAGTGACACTGAAATTCTTGATCCGCTTCATTGCGAATGAAAGATCGGCGTATTAAGTTGCCGGCATGAAGCTCGACGCCTGGCTCCAGCAGAACAAGATCGCCCGCAGCGCCTTCGCACGGCAGGTCAGCCTGTCGCCGGCGAGCGTGACGGCACTCTGCAACGACCAGACCGCCTGGATCTCCCGCGAGAGCGCCGAGCGCATCGCCGCCGCCACCAATGGCTCGGTCACCCCCAATGATTTCCTCGGCCTGTCAGGGCCGCGCGAGGCAACCATGACCAATAAAGTCGCAGAGACCATCGATGCGTTCGCCCGCGGCGAGATCGTCATCGTCACCGATGATGACGACCGCGAGAACGAGGGCGACCTGATCGTTGCCGCCTCTCTCTGCACGCCGGAGAAGATGGCCTTCATCATCCGCAATACCTGCGGCATCGTCTGCGCGCCGCTGACGTCGGGCGAGGCGCGACGGCTCAGGCTCGACCCGATGGTGTCGTCCAACGATGCACCGTTGGGCACCGCCTTCACCATCACGGTCGATGTCAAACACGGGCTGACCACCGGCATCTCGGCCGAGCAACGCAACAATACCGTGCGAGCGCTCGCCAACGGCAATATGGGCGCGGCGGATTTCGTGCGGCCGGGCCATGTCTTCCCGCTGATCGCCAAGGATGGCGGCGTGCTGATGCGCTCCGGCCATACGGAGGCGGCGGTCGACCTGTGCAAGCTCGCGGGCCTGCCGCCGGTGGGCGTGATCTGCGAACTCGCCAATGACGACGGCACCGTGATGAAGGGCGCGCAGATCACGGCCTTCGCCGAGAAGCACGGGCTGAAGCAGATCACGGTCGCAGACCTGATCGCCTATCGCCAGTTGCGCGAGAAGCTGGTGGAGCGGGTGCACAGCTTCCCGGTCAAGACCGCCTTCGGCGAGATGACCGGCCATGTCTACATTACGCCCTTCGAGGACACACAGCACTTCGCCTTCGTGATGGGCAAGCTCGGCGATGGCGAGAAGGTGCCGGCGCGGCTGCATCGGGCCGATGTCGTCGCTGATGTGCTTGGCGGCGCCAACGCTATCCAGTGCGCGCTGCGGCGCTTCCAGGAGGAGGGGCGCGGCGTCCTGATCTATCTGCGCGACGGCACAGCCGGCGTGCCGATCAAGAGCGTGGAGGAGGGGGCCGACGCCCTGCGCAGCCAGCAATGGCGCGAGGTCGGGCTGGGCGCCCAAATCCTGCGCGATCTCGGCGTCTCGTCGATCGTGAACCTCGCCTCCTCGCCGCGCTCCTTCGTGGGCCTCAGCGGCTTCGGCATCGAGATCGTGGAGACGGCGCCGCTGGAGTGAGGGCTTCAGCCCTCCATCAGCGCCGCGACATGGGCGGCCGTCGATTTCGCTAGTCCTTCGAGGTCGTAGCCGCCCTCCAGGATTGAGACGAGGCGGCCTCCCGCATGCCGGTCTGCCACTTCCATGACCTTCTGCGTCACCCAGGCGAAATCGGATTCACGCAGATTGATGCCGGCGAGCGGGTCTCGCCAATGCGCATCGAAGCCGGCCGAGACGATGACGAGGCCCGGCTGGAAATCCTCAAGCCGGGGCAGGATCGCGATCTCGAAGGCGTCGCGGAACTCGTCGGAGCCGTCTCCGGCGCGTAGCGGGGCATTGACGATGGTGCCGTGGATACCGCGCTCGGAGGCTGAACCGGTGCCCGGATAGAGCGGCATCTCGTGGCTTGATGCATAAAGCACGCTGGCATCGTCCCAGAAGATGTCCTGCGTGCCGTTGCCGTGATGCACGTCCCAGTCGACGATAGCGACGCGCTCGATGCCGTGAACTTTCTGCGCATGGCGCGCCGCGATGGCGGCATGGTTGAAGATGCAGAAGCCCATGGCACGCTCGCGTTCGGCATGGTGTCCGGGCGGGCGCATGGCAACGAAAGCGTTGCGGGCCGTGGCCGTCATCACCTCGTCGACCGCGAAGGTCGCGCCGCCGACGGCGCGCAGCGCGGCCTCGATCGTGCCCGGCGACATCAGCGTGTCACCATCGATCTGGACGAAGCCTTCGTCGGGCGCCGAGGCCATCAGCGCCTGCGCATGGGCAAGCGGGTGACAGAGCGCGACCTGCTCGAGCGTGCCGAGCGGCGCCTCGACCCGAATCAGTGCCGCGAATCGCTCGGCCTCGAGCACCCGTTCGACGGCCTTCAGCCGCTCCGGCCGCTCGGGGTGGCCTGGTGGCATCGCATGGGCGAGGCCGGCCGGATGGGTGATCAGCAGGGTCGTCAAGGGGCGCTTACCTGGCGAAAGGAGGGCGCGGGAGGGCAAAGCGTGGCTGCTTTGCCACGCTTCGCTGCATTGCACGCGTGATGGCAGGAACTTGATTGCGCACTGCAGGTTTGGACCCTAGTGCTTCGCCAGTCCGTCGCCAGATCGGCAAGGCCCAGGCGATACGAAGCGTTAACTCTTGATTCATCATAAATGCCTGCCTGCGGGACGCTCTGGTGGAAGCTATGAAGAAGAAGGTTTTCGTTGCTCTGGCGCTCGCTGCGTCTCTCGGAGCCTGTCAATACAAGAGCGTGAACGCACCGGAGCTGTCAGCCCGCGATGCCGAATATATCGCGCTCGTCCCCAAGTTCGACACCTACCTTCCGTATCTCCCCTATGAGATCAACGATCCGACGGGCCAACCGCCCGGCACGATCTATGTCGATACGAAGGAGAAGTTTCTCTACCTTGTGCTGCCGAACAAGAAGGCGATCCGCTACGGCGTCGCCACCGGCGACGAGGCCTTCGGCTGGACAGGCGAGGCCGTGGTCCAGCGCAAGGCCGAGTGGCCGCGCTGGACGCCACCGGCCGAGATGGTCAAGCGCTGGCCGCATCTGAAGCCGGTTGCCGGCGGCATGAATGGCGGCCCGGAAAATCCGCTCGGCGCGCGTGCGCTCTATCTCTACCAGAACGGCCAGGACACGCTCTATCGCATCCACGGCACCAACGAGCCGGAGACGATCGGCCGTGGCGCTTCCTCGGGCTGCATCCGGATGCGCAACATCGACGTGATCGACCTCTTCAATCGCGTGCCGGCCGGCGCGAAGGTCGTCGTCGTCTGAGATTTCTCTTAGCGTCTTGCAGGGATGAACGGGCGGCCTTCGGGCCGCCCGTTTGCGTTCAAGCGTCGGCTTCGCAAGCCCTAATAAAAAGACCGGCGGGAGAGGAACTCCGCGCCGGTCAGTAAAAGGGTCTCGAAGGGGAGGTTTCAAACGTCGAAACCGTCGCGAGGACAACCAGCCATCGGCCGGAAGGTTCCTCGACGCCAGGCAATATCGCAGCCGATCTGGCCGAGCCGGAGGCGTGTTCATGAAATTCTCATGACCTTTTCCAGCCTTCGATAAAGGGGGGCGCTGCTGCCGCCTCAAGAGACTGGCCGAACGGCTCTGGCGGCTACAGCGCGATCGCGGGTCAACTCCAGCCCCGGAAGATCGGAGCCGGAGTCGCCACTGCGAGATCACGCAGCCAGGAGGCCTTCGCCCTTGGCCCAATTCAGAGTCTTGTCGAGGGCGCGCTCGAAGCGATTGAACATCTCCTCGATCTCGGCCTCGGTGATGACGAGCGGCGGGCAGAAGGCGAGGCGGTCGCCCATGGCGCGGGTGATCAGGCCTTCCTGCAGGGAGAAGGCCACGGCCTTGGCGCCGACACCCTTCTTGCCCTCGAAGGCGGCTTTGGTCGTCTTGTCCTTGACGAGTTCGGCGCCGCCGATCAGGCCGATGCCGCGCGCTTCGCCGACGAGCGGGTGCTCGTTGAGCTTGTCGAGGCGACGCAGGAAGGTCGGCGCGACCTTGGCGACATGATCCACGATCTTGTCGCGCTGGTAGATCTCCAGCGTCTTCACCGCGATGGCGCAGCCGACGGGGTGGCCGGCATAGGTGTTGCCGTGGCCGAAGACGCCGATCTTGCGGCTCTGGTCGACGAGCACGTCATAGATCTTGTCGTTCATCAACACGGCGCTGAGCGGGAAATAGGCCGAGGTGATCTGCTTGGCGAGCGAGATCGAGTCGGCGTTCAGGCCGTAGGTCTCGGTGCCGAACATCTTGCCGGTGCGGCCGAAGCCGGTGATGACCTCGTCCGAGATGAAGAGGATGTCGTATTTGGCGAGGACGGCGTTGACCTTCTCGAAATAGCCCTCCGGCGGGATGATCGCGCCGCCGGCGCCCATCACCGGCTCGGCGATGAAGGCGGCGACGGTGTCCGGCCCCTCGCGCAGGATCATCTCTTCCAGTTCGGCGGCAAGGCGCGTCGAGAAGTCCTGCTCGGTCTCGCCCGGCTCGGCGAAGCGGTAGTGATGCGGGCAGGAGGTGTGCAGGATGCCCGGCAGCGGCAGGTCGAAGTCGATATGATTGTTCGGCAGGCCGGTCAGCGAAGCGGAGGCTACGGTGACGCCGTGGTAGCCCTTCAGCCGCGAGATGATCTTCTTCTTCTGCGGCCGGCCGAGCGCATTGTTCATGTACCAGACGATCTTGACCTGGGTGTCGTTGGCGTCGGAGCCGGAGGCGCCATAGAACACCTTGGAGATCGGGACCGGGGAGATTTCCTTGAGCTTCTCCGCAAGTTCAATCGCCGGATCATGGCTGCGGCCGCCGAAGATGTGGGTGAAGGGCAGCTTCTTCATCTGCTCGTAGGCGGTCTCGATCAGCTCCTGGTTGGAGTAGCCGAGCGCGGTACACCAGAGGCCCGCCATGCCCTCGATATATTCCTTGCCGGTGGAGTCGTAGACGAAGACGCCTTTGCCGCTCTCCAGCACCAGCGGACCGGTCTCCCGATGCGTGGCGAGGTTCGTATAGGGATGGACGAGTGTCTCGACGTCCCTGACGGCAAGATTGGACAACATGGTGGCGGCTCCCGGCGCTTTCGAATTCGGTTCTGCCAGCATAAGCCGGCTTGCGTGCAAGCTCTGAGCGATTTTCACGCAGGGTACGGCATAGTTTGCTGCAGGACGGCCCGCTGACGGCGGTTTCTGGAGGCGCTTGCGGGCAATAGGCGTGCCGGGCAATGTCCGGCCGGGATTACCTTGGGACAGAAGGGCCGATGATCGCCCCGGCCAGCATGGTGAACCCGCCGCCATCGCGGGCTGGACGGCGTCGGCCTCACTCGGTATCGACGGCCCGCGCCAAATCCCGCCAGAGCACGACGAGCCGGTCGAGCTCGGTGAGATCCTCCTGCTGCAGCTTGCCGAGCGTGCTCGCGACAAAGTCGCGCTGTGCGGCGATGCCGGCTTCGGCCAGCCGCCGGCCCTCGGGCGTCAGGTGCATGGCGTAGGAGCGCCTGTCTCCTGCGATAGCACGGCGCTCGACCAGCCCGGCCTGCACCAGCCTGTCGACCAGGCCCGAGACGTTGCCCTTGGTGACGTAGAGACGTTGAGCGAGCTCGCTCTGGCTGATGCCCTCCTGCTCCGTCAGGGTCGAGAGCAGGTCGAATTGCGGGATGGAGAGGCCGAGCGTGCGGATGCGTGCCGACATCTGCGTCAGCATGCGCTGGTGCAGCCGCATGAAGCGGAACCAGACCCGGTCCGGCTCCGCCTGAGCTTGCGGCACAGGCTTCGGTGCGGACATCGCGCTTCCTCGCTTGTGAAGGATCAGGCCTAAACTATCTCGCGAGTGGAGGCGAGCCCCACAGTCTATTCGGCCATCTCGGGACGAGAACGGCGCCCTTTCGGGCGCCGTCGGTATCGTGGGGTAGGGAGAGCGCCGGGCCTGGGTGGCTCCCGGCCTGGTTCTCAGAACTCTTCCCAGCCCGCGTCATGGGCGCGGGCGTTGGCGACCTTGCGCGGAGCGGGGGCGGCCTTGGACTGGACGAAGGCGGCCTCGGCCAACTGACGCAGACGTTCGGGCTCGGAGGCGCCCGCAGCCGGAGCGGCGGTCTTGCCGGCGGCCGGCCAGGTCGGCGTGCTGGTCCGCGGCCGGGCCGGGGCGGATGCCGGAGCGGCCGATGCGCGCGGGGCGGGAGCGACGGGCGAGCGCTGAGCCGGGGCGGCGTAGGCCGCCATCGGCGCGGCGACACTGCGTCCGCTCGTGCCATCGCGCCTCGTGCGGAAGGTCGCGACGAGGTCGTTGAGCTGGCCGATGCGGCCCGACAGCGAGCCCGCGGAGGCGGCGCTCTGCTCGGCCAGCGCCGCGTTCTGCTGGGTCATCTCGTCGAGATGGGCGACAGCCTGGCTCATCTCGTCGATGCCGTTGGCCTGCTCGCCAGACGCCGTCGAGATGTCGGCGATGGTGGTCGAGACCTTCTGCGAGGCCTCCAGGATGCGGGTCAGCGATTCACCCGCC